>NZ_CP150343.1:5925000-10787500 GCF_051520915.1 Sorangium sp. So ce448
GCCTGCTCGCCGCCTCGCGCGACTCGCCGCCCGGTGCGGCGCCGAGACACGTCCGAGGTATCGGCCGCCCGCCAGGGCACGGTGACGACAGAACCGCCCAGGGCGCGAGGACGGCGGCGCGCCACCTGGCGCAGCGCGCGGCGCGCCACGCGCCGGGCCCGGCGTGGCATGCCGAGCCCGAGCTCGCCCGCCACGACCTCGGCTCGCACGAGGACGTGACGCCGCAGGAGAGCATCCGGGGCGAAAGCCCGCCGTGGAGGCTCTCCGTGCGCGCGGCAGATGCGCGCGAGCGCACCATCGGCCGTCTGGAGCGCATGCGCCCGCGCGCAAAGGAGTACGCAAAGGACTAACGAGACCTTCAATGCAGCACGGCTGCGCGTGCGTAGCGCGCGCGTGCATCGATTGCGCGACGCATCCTCCTCTCCGCTGGCCTGACCTCTGCAGACACCGGCGACCCAGGTGGCACAGGGTAGGCGTCGGGGGGGAGCGGCCATGACAATGCGCATCGGGGCGATGGCGGTGGGCTCAGCGGTTCTCGCGCTGGGCTGTATGGACCTGGATCAGCAAGAGCCGCCACGCGAAGGCGTGGCCGCGCTGCAGATACAGAGCGGCGCGCGGCCGGAGACGGCGCGCTTCATCGAGGGTGGATCGATTCCGTACGTGCTCGGCTTCTCGCCCGAGACCGGGCAGATCCTCGGCGGCTCGCACGCGCTCCTCATCCCGCTGACCGGGACGCGGGAGGCCATCGACGGCGCGAATCTGCCCACGAGCCTTCATCCGGAGCTCAGGGGGTCGTACGTGGCGCTGAACTCGAGCCTGCTGCAAGGGCAGTCCTCGGGCCCCTTCGCCTCGCAGTGGTGGCCGCAAAACAGAAACGGCATCGCGGACCGGTGGAACTCCGCTGTCAAGGACTACGGCGATCTGACGTCCGATCCAGACAATCTCTCGCCGACCGAGAAGTACGATCTCCTGTTCTACGCGGGACAGGGCCGGTCGCTCGATGCGCCCGCGGGCCCAATCACCTTGGGGGTGGGCCGGGCTGACGGGCTGCGCGCTCCCCGGGCGACGCGCGTCGCGGGGCCGACGACGTACTGGGAGCTGAAGAACCACGGCCTGTATCAAGGGGTGACCCCGGAGTACTGGTGGGGACACTGCAACGGCTGGGCGGCCTACGTCGTCGCCGAGGACGGCGGACCGCCCCAGCGCGACATCCGCGTGAAGCTCTCGGGCGGCAAGGTGACCACGTGCGCTTCGGTGGAGACGGGGTGCATCCTGTTCCGCACCGCCGATATCGAGGCGCTCATGACCGAGCTGTACCACAGCGACTCGGCCACGGTGTCCGGGCGGCGCTGCGAGGCGCGGGAGGACCTCGTCCAGCGCGATCAGTACGGGAGGCCCGTCGATCCGGCGTGCCGCGACCTGAACCCGGCGACGATGCACATCGCCATGACCGGCCTCCTCGGGCTGGGCGCAAGCTCCATCAGCTCGACGTCGAGCGCTCGGGCGCGGCGCGCGTTCGTCGTCGACTACACCTGGCACCGCGAGGTGTGGAGCTACCCGGTCACGTCGTTCAGCATCGACACGATGGCGGAGGTGAGCGCGCAGGAGGCAGCGCGGCTCGTCTGTAACGGCGGGTTCCAGGGGGCGGATTGCTACAATTACCGGTTCAACCCGTACGCGAGGCGCTTCGTCCGGGTCAGCGGGCGCTACGGGATGGTCTCGGACGAGGTGAGCGCCGAGCAGCTCCTCCAGCCCCCCGCGCAGCGCAACATCCCGGTCATGAACGTGGAGCTCCACTACGTGCTCGAGCTCGACGATCGGCTGACGGTGATCGGCGGCGAGTGGATCAGGAACCCCTCCCTCGTCAACGGCATCAACGGCAAGCAGTTGCACCCCGACTACCTCTGGCTCCCGGTGAGGGCGCAGGGCCCAGGGGAAGACGCCGACGATCTTGGCGGCTCCACGGACAACCCGTACATCGCGTACTCGCGCGCGAAGGCGCTGCTGAATCTGTCGCGCGCTGCCGTGACGGGGAGCAGGCCGTCGGAGAACTCGGAGTGATCGGAGCGACCGCGCGCCGACGGCCTCGGTGACGAGGCGCCGGCCATCGCTTTGCCGGCGCCGCGCGGCCGCGGGCCGGTCTACGATGGCGCCGCCATGGTGCACCTGGACGAGACGTTCGCCGCGGCGCTCCGCCGCGCGGACGTGCGGTGGCTCGCGGAGCACGTCGACGAGGCGCGCTGCAGCAAGGAGATGCTCCGCCAGCTCGTCGAGCACGAGGACGAGCGCGTGCGGTACCTCGGGCTCACGCGGATGGCCCAGGCCGCCCGGCGCGAGGGCAGCGCAGGGCGGCGAGAGCTCGCGGCGCTGCTCCCGCGCACGCTGGAGAGGACGCCGGAGATCGCGCTGCTCCTCGCCGGGCTCTACCGCGAGCTCTGGCCCTCCCTCCCGGATCAGCGCCTCCCGTCGTGGCGCGAGGCCTCGCTCCCCGCCGCCGTCCGCGTCGCGTGGCTCCGGACCGAGATCCTCACGCGGCCGGAGGCCGTCCGCGGCGAGCCCGCCGGCGAGCTCCTCTACCAGGCGCTCCACGCGCTCGATCCGGCCGAGATCCCCGCGCCCGAGGCGCTCCTCCCCGAGCTCGCGGCGCGCCGCGATCCGGTCCTCGCGGCCGCGGCGCTCGACCTCACCCGGCGCTGCCTGCACGCGGCGCTGCTCGCGCCCGAGCAGGCGCGCGCGGTGCTCGCCGCGCTGCTCGACGCGGCGGCGCCCGCGATCGTCGCAGGCGCGCTGCGCGAGCTCGCCGCGCCCTGGGCCGTCCTCGCCGGCGCGCCGCTGCCCGGCGCGCGCCTGGAGCAGTTCCTCGGCGGCGCCCCCGAGGTGGCCGCCGCCGCGCTGGAGACGGCGGCGCGCCACGGCGAGGGCGCCGCGCTCCGCGCGTTCGTCTCCCGCGAGGACGCGCCGCCGCGGCTCCGGCAGCGGGCGCTCACGCTCCTCGGAGAGCACGCGACCCGCGAGGACGTCGGCGCCATCCTGAGCGTCGCGGCGGGCGATCCGCTGCTGCTCGGCCCGAGCGCGATCGCCTGCCTGCGCGCGCTGCACCGGCGCGGGCACTTCCCCGCCCCGGAGCACGCGGCGGCCCTGCTCGATCTCGCCCTCGCCGATCCCACGATCACCGCGGAGGACGTCGCGGCGATCGCCTTCACCTGCAGGCGCGCGCTCCTGTCGGCGCTCACCGCGGCGCCGGGCGGCGACGCGAGCTGGCCGCGCCGCGCCGAGATCATCGTCGCCATGGCGCGGCAGGGCGCGGCGGATCTCCCGCTCGGCGACGCGCTCGCCGAGAAGCTCCGCGACGCGCGCTCGCCCGCCCCCCTCCTGCGCGCGCTGGGCGCCCTGCGCCACGCGGCCGCGGAGGACGACGTGCTCGCCGCCCTGCCGCGCGCGCCCGCCGCGGCCCTGGAGGCGCTCGCCGCGATCGGCGGCCCACGCACGGCGGACGCGCTCCGGGCCGCGCTGGGCCTCGACGGCGCAGGCGCGGCCATGGCGCCGCACCTCCGAGGCGAGCGCCACCGCGCCGCGGCGCTGCTCTGGCACCTGACGGAGGATCCGGCGGACCGGCGCGCGCTCGTCGCCCGCCTGAACCCCCGGGACCTGCCGGCCGAGATCGCCGCCGACCTCGCCGGGGCCGACGCGGCGGAGCTCGCGGTGCTCCAGCGCGCGGTGAAGCGGTGCACGCCAGCGGACGCGCTCAGGGCGCTCGCGCGCGCGGGCGACGCGAGCGCCCTGCCGGCGATCGCCGATCTGCTGCTCCGGATCGCGGCGGACCACGCCGCGGCGTGGGCCCCCGGCGGGCCAGCCGAGCCGCCCGATCGCGACCTCGACCGGGGCCCCGCGCGGCCCGCGGAGCCGGCGATCCCGGACGATGTCGCGGAGTCGATCCGCGGCCTCGGGCGACGGCTCCACCAGCGCCGGAAGATCCGGCCTGCCTGCCTCCTCGACGCCGGGAGCGAGAGCGCTGCCGGCGACGCGCTGCTCGCGAGCCTCGCCCTCGACCTCCTCGACCGACCCGGCGTGTCCGCGGGCGAGCGCGCGCTCCTCGTCGACCTGCTGCGCTCGGCGCGCGGTCAGGCCGCGCGCTCGCGCGTCCCGCGCTTGCTCCGGCACCGCGATCCCCGCGTGCGCAAGCGCGTCATCGCGCTGCTCGCCGAGGACGGCGCCGAGGCGCTCTCGGCCAGCCTGACGCTCCTCACGGGCGCGGGCGACGTGCAGACGGCGAGGCAGGCGCTGCGCGCGCTCGGGGGCATGGGGGCGCGGTGGGCCTGCCCCGCCATCGCCGCGTGCCTCGATCACCCGAACATGAGCATCAAGAAGACGGCGGCCGAGGCCCTGGCGCGGGCGGGCGGGCCCGAGGCCGTGCCGAAGCTCGTCTTCTGGCTCGGCCGCCACGACAACCCGGGGCTGCGGGCTGCGCTCGAGGCCGCGCTGCGGGTGATCGTCGGGCCGGCCAGCGAGGCGACGATCCTCGCCGCCGCAGGGGCCGCGGAGGACGAGCGCGCCCGCGACCGGCTGCTCGACGCCCTGAGCGGCAAGCTGTCGGCTCGGGCGATCCGGAGCGGGCTCCGCCAGGGATCGGCGGCGGCGGCTCGGCTGCTCGAGCGGGTGCTCGATGGCGAGATCGCCCTCGCCTCCGGGACCGCCGACGAGCTCGCCGCGGAGATCGAGGCGCACGGCCTCCCCGCCCGCGATCGAGGGCGGCCGGGCGCCCCGCCTCCCCCAGGCGCCGCGGACGCGCTCGCTGCCGCGCTCGCCCGCGACGGCTGGGACGACGCGACGGCGCGGCGCCTGCTCGAGCGGCAGACGGCGCTGACGCAACGGTGGCTCGCCGCCCTGCGGAAGCTCGCGCCGGAGTGGCTCCGCCTGGCAGCGGACGAGCCGGCGCTGCGCGACGCGGCGCTCCGGCTGATCGTCCGCGCATCGACCGCCCCCTGGTCGCCCGCCGAGGCGCGCCTGTACGCCCGGCACGCCGCGGTGCTGCTCGACGGGCTCGCCGAGGCGGCGGCCGATCTGCGCGACGGCCTGCTGCCGCTGCTCGAGGAGGCGGCGCCCGAGCTCGCGCGCGCCGAGGCGCTCGGCGTCGCGGCGCGCGTGCGGGGGCTCGCGCCGGCGCCGGGGGCGCGCCGATCGCCGCTCGCGCTGCTGCGGCGGTGCGGGGCGATCCTCGGGCGCGCCGACGTCGATCAGGCGCTCGCGATGGCGCGCGCCGCCGCCGATCCGTGGACGGCCGAGCCGGCGATCCTGCGCGAGGCGTTCGGGGCGACGGCCGAGGCGGGCGATGGCGAGGATCCCGGGGGCGCGGCCGCCTGGCGGACGGCGCTCCGGGCCGCGGCGCTGGAGCCGGCGGCGCTCGCGGCGCTCCGGGAGCGGCCGCGCGGCGGCCTCGGCTCGCGCGCGCAGCTCGCCGCGCTGATCGAGGTGTTCCCGACCGCGGCCGAGCCGGCGCGACCGGCGCTGCTCGACTGGATGGAGTCGCTCCAGCCGATCGGCGCGCCGCCCTGGACCCTCGCCGAGCAGGCGGCCGCGCCGAGCGGCGATGCGCGGGTGCCCCGGCCGTCCGATCTCGACCAGCCGCGCTCGGCCGCGCTCCGCGAGCGCCTGCTGTCGATGCTGGCCGCGCCCGCGCCCGAGCTCCGGAGCAAGGCCGCCGTCGCGCTCCTCTCGTGGCCGGAGCCCGACGCCCGCGCCGCCGCGCTGGAGGCCTACCTGCGCGGCGACATGGACGGCGTGGACCGCCCGGGGCTGCCCTCCCTGGCGCCCTCGCTGCTCGATCTCTCCGAGGAAGAGCTCCGGGGCGACCCGGCCGACGAGGCACGCCGGGAGCGCGCGGCGCGCCTCGCGGACCTGCTGACGCCGCCGGAGGCGGAGCGCCTGTTCCCGCAGCTGCTCTCGTGGTGGGAGTCGGGCGCGCCGGCGACGCGCGCGGCGGCGGCCCAGGCGATCCGCCGCGTCGCGCCCGACGCGCGGGCGGCTCACCTGGTCGATCGCCTCCGGCAGGGGGCGTGGGGCTACCTCGATCTGGTCGCGGGCGAGCGGCTGCTCCGGACGCCGGAGCTCGAGGCCGTTGTGGAGCGCCTCCGCGCCGAGGGGCGCGCCGATCTGGCCGGGCGGCTCTCGCTCGACGACGGCCCGCTCCGGCCGCCCGGTGGGGGACGCGCGGCCGAGGACACGCGGGCGCTGGAGGCGCTGCGCGCGCGCCCGGAGCCACAGGCGCCCGAGGCGAGCGGCCGAGGTCCGGCGCGGCAGGAGCTCGTGCGGCTCGCGCGCGCAGGGGACGCGGAGCAGGCGCGCCGGGCGCTCTCGGCGCTGACCGGGGCGCCCGACGGGGAGCTCGCGGCGCTGCTCGTGGAGCTGCTCGGCGATCGGCGCCCCCGGGTGCGGCTCCACGCGCACCGGCTCCTCCGCGACGCGGTCGATCGCGCCGCCTACCTGCGCGCGACGTGCGCGCTCCTCTCGGATCCGCTGCCGGACGTGGTCCGCTCGGCGATCCGGATCCTCTGCTTTGCGCCGTGGCCGCCGGCGATCCCCGCGATCGTGGGCCTGCTCCTGCACCCGCACGCCGTCGTCCGCCGCGCGGCCGCGGAGGGGCTCGGGCACGTGGGCGCGCCGGCGATCCCGGCGCTCAAGGACGCGCTGGGCCGCGCTCGGCCGGACAGGCGCGAGGTCTATGCAGAGGTGATGAGGCGGATCGAGGGGCGGTGATCGCGCGGGGCGCCGCTCCTCAGTTGACGCGCGGCCCCGGCGCATCCCCGGGCGCCGCTCGCGGCCCGAGCTCCCCTGCCCCGGGCGCTTCCGGCGGCGACAGCACGCCGCGGTCGGGCTCGCCAAGGACGCACGCCTCCTTCCCCTCGACGACCCTGCAGCGGTAGTCGGCCGGGCATTTCCCCCCGCACGGCTGCCGCACACACATCCCCGTGGCTGCGTCGCACGCCGTCCCGGTTGGACACGCCGCGTAGCACGTGTCGTACAACGCGCGGTTTGCGACGGTCGACCCGGCCGCACCGGCGAGGGCGGCCGCGGCGTCCACATAGCCGGTGCCGGTAACCCCGGTGCCGGCGTTCTCGTCCCGGTCACCATCGGCACCAGGTGATGTCCGCACCGCCCTCGCGCCGAGCAGGAACTCCGGGGGTCCCTTCCGCGAGGTGAAGCACCCTGCCAGGAATCCAACCGAGCAGCAGGAGATCAGAAGGACGGTAATTCGCATAGAAGCGAGATCCTCCATACACACCGAAACGATTCCACGACAACGCAGGAGCACACTCCGGTACCATCGACGCGATGCAGGGGAGGGAAACGAGGTGAGTGAACCTGTGCACCTAGCGCCGTGGCCCACACCGCTCCGCTGGGAGGTACCGCCCAGGAGCTGGAGCGCCGGGAAAGCGTCGAGCCTGACCGTCACAGCAGGCGGCGAGACCGACCTGTTCCTCGATCCGGAGCGCATCCGGGGCGCGCTGAACGCGCCGCGCTTGCTCGGGACGCCGCACGGGGACTTCCTCGCCAGCGCGCGGGTGACGGTGGGCTTCTCGGCGGTGCGCGACGCCGGCGTGCTGCTCCTCTGGGCGCACGAGCGCTCGTGGGCGAAGCTCTGCTTCGAGCTCTCGGCGGAGGGCGCCCCGACGGTCGTCTCCGTGGTGACCCGCGGCCTGTCGGACGACCGCCGATCCTTCGAGGTCGACGCGGATCACGTCTGGCTGCGCGTCTCGCGGCTCGGGCGGGTGTGCACGTTCCACGCCTCCACCGACGGGACGACATGGCACCTCGTCCGCAGCTTCTCGCTGGGCAGCACGGCAGAGCTCGCCGTCGGCTTCTCGGCCCAGTCGCCCGCAGGCGACGGCTGCACCGCGGTCTTCGACGACATCCGCTTCGCGCCGCGCCGCCTCGGCGACCTCCGGAGCGGAGACGCCGTGTACGGCGACGCGCTGGCGCGCGCCGGTCAGATGCCGCCGCTCACCGGGCTCGCCTTGCCGCTCCCGCACGTGCTGTGAAGCGCGGGCCGCGCGATGGCGCGCGGCCTCGTCCTGCGCGCTCTCCCGCGACGCCCGTGAGCGCGCAGGATCCGGCGTGAGTCCCTGGCCAGGATCTCCACATCCTGGTCGCTCGACTTCGTGTCCCTGGCGGCGTTCTCCATGTCCTGTCGCCAGGCTCCGTGTCCCTGGCGATCGTATCGATCTCCGATGTCGGCCGTTTCCCTGTCCCTCGTGACGTTCTCCGTTTCCCTTTCGCGCGATTTTGCCCCGGGAGCGGAGATGTCTAGATATCTGAAGTGACACCAGTGACGCTGTAGCGCCGGGTGACAGACGCCCCGAGCATAGCTCTTGCTCGTTAATCCGACGAGGCTCGCGAACGGTGACCACCGGGGCTCCACCCGTAACGAGTCTCCGTCGTAGAAAGAGAGGAAGTATGAGCAATCGTCGCAATCTCCAGAACTGGCTCGGCATGGCGCTGGTGACAGGGCTCGTCTGCGTCTCCGGCGCTGCGTGCGTGGGATCCATGGATCCGTCGATCGACAGCGAAGAAGCCGGCGAGACCGAGCAAGCGATCGTGAACGGCTTCGTGGCAGGGACCAGGCTCGATTGCACGATGTCGGGCCCCACCCCGACGGGGAGGCGGTGGGCATATCTGATCGTCGGCAATGACCAGTCCACCTGTTACCGGACTCCCAACATCCATCGCCCGGACCTGGCGCCGGAGACCGCCATCCACTGCCACTCTCTCGGCAGGAGCATCGGATGTGATTACATCCAGGACCTCTAGGTCCCATCCCATCAGGCGGCCGCGCGCGGCGGGGCGGCTCGGCTGAGCATGACCATCGCCGCGGTCCTCGTCTGCGCCCGCGCGCCGGGCGCCCTCCTCGGGCGGGCGTTCCACTGATCTCCCGGGCTGTTTCCCTCACTCGCCGGACCCGGTAGGCTCGGGGCCGATGCTTGAAGAGAACACCCCTCAGGGGCCGCCGGCCGGCGAGAGCGCGCGCCGGGTCGGCGCGCTGTTCCAGCCCTTCTCGCAGGGTTATGCAGACGACCCCGCGCGCGCGTTCTATCAGGCGGCCCACCGGGAGGCGCCGGTCGCTTACAGCGAGGCGTTCTCCGCCTACCTCGTCACGGGCCACGCCGAGCTCACGCAGGTGCTCCGCGAGCCGGTCGCGTTCTCGTCCGCGCACATCCTCGACCTGCCGCCGGATCTGCCGCCGGAGGTGATCGCCGAGCTCAAGCAGGGCGTCTACGAGATGCCGCCGGCGCTCTTCAACAACGACCCTCCCGGGCACACGCGCGCGCGGGCGCTGTTCTCCAAGGGGTTCACGCCGGCGAGGGTCGCCTCCCTCGAGCCGGCCATCGCCCGGGCCGCGGACGCGCTGGTGAGCGCCATGGACCCCGGCAGCGGCCCAGTCGATCTGATGCAGGCGCTCGCCTTCCCGCTCCCCTTGCAGATGAGCGCCGCCCTCGTCGGGATACCGCTCGAGGACGCGCCCCTGCTCAGGGCCTGCCAGGATGAGCGGTTCACGCTCTACGATCCGACGGCCGACACGGCGCGCAAGGTGGAGGCGGCGCGGCGGTTCGTCTCCTACGAGCGCTACCTGACCGCCCTCATCGAGCGGCGCCGCGCCGAGCCCGCCGACGACCTCATCACCGCCCTGCTCGGCGCCCGCGTCGACGGCGAGGCGCCGCTGTCGGTCGACGAGATGATCTCGCATATCATCGTCCTGTTCTTCGCCGGCTACGAGACCGTCGCGAGCCTGATCGGCTCGCTCGTGCTCCGCCTGCTCGAGGCGCCCGCGCTCTGGGACGCCATCGGCGGCGACGCGGCGCTGCTCCAGGCGGCGATCGAGGAGACGCTGCGGATCGACGCGCCGGTGCAGATGGAGCCGCGGCGCGCGACGGCGCCCGCGGTCGTCGGCGGCGTTGAGATCCCCGCGGGCGCCACGGCGTTCGCCTTCTTCGGGGCCGCCAACCACGACCCCACGGTCTTCCCGAGCCCGGAGCGGTTCGACGTGACCCGCCCCGTCGCCACCCCGCGGGGGCGGCACCTCGGCTTCGGCTGGGGGGTCCACACGTGCATCGGCGCTCCCCTCGCGCGCATCGAGGTGAGGTGCGCCGTGCAGGCGCTGCGCGCGGCGTTCCCCGGGCTGCGCCTCGCCGCCGCGGCGCGGCCGAGCTACGCGCCCAGCCTGTTCTTCCGCAAGCCCACGGCCGTGCCGGTGACGCTCGGCGTGGCGTGACCGCGTCCCGGGGATCAGGAAACATCCTGCTCCCGTGCCGAGGGACGGCACATCGCAGGAGGCAAAGCACCATGGGCAGAGATCTTCGCGCGCGCATCATGCACATCGTGGGAGCCGGCATGTTCACCGGCCTGTCGTTGGCTGTCGGCTGTCTCGATGGCGCCGTGGAGGGCGCGGAGACAGGTACGGGCGCGGGCGGTCAGGGCGGCGCCGGCGGTCAGGGCGGCGCCGGCGGTCAGGGCGGCGCCGGCGGTCAGGGCGGCGCCGGTGCGCAGAGCAGCACGGCGGGTCAGGGCGGCGCCGGCGGTCAGAGCAGCGTCCAGACGAGGTGCTTCTCGCCGGAAGAGATCCAGCAAAACGCCGGCGACGGGGGCGGCGGGGCCGGCGGCGCGGGAGGGAGCGCCGAGGCCTGCCCGAGCGACTACCATCCGAACCCCGTGTCCTGCGTGAGCTACGAGAATGGCCGGCTGGAGGACGGCCAGTGCTGCTACGACGTCGACGACCCGGGCATCGGCGCCTGCGGCCGCCCGTTCCTCGTGGACGGCGAGCCGCGCCTGGCCGGCGTCGAGGCGCGCGCCGACTGGGTGCTCGATCCCGCGGCGGACGACGTGACAGCGCTCGATCCCGCGACGCGCGCCGCCCTCGCGGAGGCGTGGCTCGCCGACGCGCGCCTGGAGCACGCCTCGATCGCGTCCTTCGCGCGCTTCACGCTCGATCTGCTCGCCCTCGGCGCGCCGCCCGCCCTGATCGACGCCGCGCACCGCGCCCTGTCGGACGAGCTGCAGCACGCCAGGGCGTGCTTCACGCTCGCGAGCCGCTACGCCGGCCGGCCGCTCGGCCCGGGGCCGATGGCCATGGACGGCGCGCTCGGCGCGCCCACACTCGCCGGCGCCGCGGCCAGCGCGGTGCGCGAGGGCTGCGTGGGCGAGACGCTCGCCGCGCTCCTGGCCAGCGCGCAGCGGGACCGCGCGCGCGACCCCGAGGCGCGCCGTTGCCTCGACAGGATCGCGGCCGACGAGGCCGCTCACGCCGAGCTCGCGTGGGCGTTCGTGCGCTGGGCCGTGGCGCGCGGCGGCGAGCCGGTGCGCGCGGCGGTGGCGCGCGCGTTCGACGAGGCGCTCGCCGTGCGAGGCGCGCACCTCGGCGAGCGCGCCGGGATCGACGCCGCCGCATGGCGCGACCACGGCCGGCTCACCGAGGCGGAGCGGGCGCGCTGCCACCTGGACACCGTGCGCGACGTGATCGCGCCGTGCGCAGAGGCGCTGTTGTCCGCGCCCCTCTGCGCTCCCTCGCCCGACGCCAGCCCCGGCGCCGCGGCGTCGCCCTCGTGAGAGGATCCAAGAAAGCATCCCTGCCCCTGGCCCGGTCCGCGTCCGTCGAGATCAGGCGATATCAGTCGGGATCCGTGGACATCAGTCGACGTCGGGCGACGTCAGTCGACGTTGAGCCGCGCCGCCATGGCGCGCTCATGGCCCAGCAGTTTCAAGCAGTTGTCGACAGATGGCGGCAGCAAAAAAACATCGCTGAGCGTGTCGATCTCGGGCCCGCCCGTTCGTCGTGACGGTAGAACCAGGGCGCATCCGGTCAGTACTGTCCGGACGACCTGCTTCGAACGAGCTCGACCCAGGAGAGGAGATACGACATGCGATCCATGATCACCACGGAACCGGCGACCAACGACGCGAAGGCAGCGCAAGAGCGGCCGGATCAGGCGCCGCCGCGCTCCGATCGCCGGACGAGGAGCGCGGTCGTGAGGCACGTCTCGATGGCAGCGTGCCTGTTCGTCGCCGCGTGTGGTGGCGCGGAGGACTCCAGCGATCCGGAGCCGACCGCGTGGAAGGACATGAACTTCGAGGAGCGCGTCACGTACATGAACAGCGACGTCCTGCCGCGGATGAAGGAGGTGTTCGTGGCGTACGACCCGGCGTTCGAGACCATGGACTGCGCGACGTGCCACGGCGCCGACGGGCCCACGCGCGCCTACGCCATGCCGAGCCCGGCGATCGCCGTGTTACCCGACACCGAGGAGGGGTTCCTCGAGTACGTGCAAGACCCGGAGCACCCCGAGCGCGCGGAGTGGAGCACCTTCATGTTCGAGAAGGTCGTGCCCGAGATGGCCAGCCTGCTCCAGCGCGTCCAGTACGACCCCACGACCGGCAATGGCGACTTCTCGTGCAACAACTGCCACACGCTGGGGTCGGTCGAGCCGTGAGGCCGCCCGAGGGGGGGACGAGCGGCGCTGATCTCGGCCCCCTCGCGCCCGTCGGCGCACCTCCGCTCTCCGGTCCGCGTCCTTGGAGATTGGTGCCTTCGCCTTGATTTCGTCCCATCCGGCGCCCTGATCCGTCAGGTTCGATCGGATCATCCTGCCCGGCCAGAGCACCCCGCTGCTGCCGAGCCGACAGCCACGGCAGCGCCGCGGGGCCCGCACGCTCGACGGCGAAAGCTCGATCGCCGGGCGCCCGGCCCGGTATATCTCGATCCAGAGGAGGTCTCCCATGTCCGATCCGACCGAGATCGCAGAGTGCAACGCGCAGTTCCTGGCCGCCTGGATCCACTTCAACCGCTGCCTCCCCGGTCACCGGATCGAGCACGCGGACGGCGTCTCCGTCATCCTCTCGGGCACGGGCATGGCCCTGCTCAACATCGCCACGCTCTCCTCGCCGGCCGGCAACCTCACGGATCTGGAGCGCCGCGCGCGCATCGGCGCCGAGCTCGCCCGGACCGGCGGCGTTCCCTGGTTCTTCGCGCTGTCCGACAGCTGGGCGCCCGGCGGTGACGCGGAAGCGGCCGCCGAGCTCCTGGCCTCGCTCGGCTTCCAACCTGCGGTGTCGATCATGGGCATGGTGGCCGACGCGCTCCCCACCCCGCGGCGGGAGATCGCCGGCCTGGAGCTCAGGCGCGTGAGCGACGCCGAGACGCGCGCGGCCGTCGCCGATCTCAACTCCATCGCCTACGGCCTCCCGCTCCCCACCGGGCGCGCCGCCCTGGCCCACGAGGCGCTGTGGGACGAACGGGCGTTCGGGCGGGTCGGCTACGTGGGCGATCAGCCGGTGTGCTGCGCGGCGACGTTCATGGTGGCGGGGATCCGGTACGTGGGCTTCGTGGCCACCGCGGCCGAACACCGGCGCAAAGGCTACGCCGAGGCGGTGATGCGCTGCTGTCTCGACGACGCGCTGAGCGCCACCGGCGCCCAGAAGACCGTCCTCCACGCGACGGACCTGGGGCGGCCCGTGTACGACGCGATGGGCTACCACGCGGTCACGCGCTTCGCCTTCTACACGCCGCCGCCGGACTACCTGCCGCCCCAGGCCTGATCCCGCGCGCCCCGCCTACCACCCGCACGTCTTGCCGCGGTTCTGCTGGTCGAGCCAGTCCTTGAGCGGCCCGAAGTAGTCGAGCATCGGCGCCGCATCCATCCGCCGCGATCCCGTCACCACCTCGAGCGCCTCCGGCCACGGACGGCTCCGCCCCATCTCCAGCATCCGCCGGAGGCGCTCGCCGGCCTTGTCGCTGCCGTAGATCGTGCAGCGGTGGAGCGGCCCCTTGTACCCCGCTGCGTCGCAGAGCGCGCGGTGGAACTGGAACTGGAGGATATGGGCGAAGAAGTACCGGATATACGGGACGCTCGCCGCCACATGGTACTTCGCGCCAGGATCGAAGTCCGACTCGGAGCGAGGCACCGGCGGCACGACACCCTGGTACCTCCTCCGGATCTCCCAATAGGCCTTGTTGTATCCCGCCGGCTGGATGTCCCCCGAGAACACCCCCCAGCGCCACCGGTCGACCGAGACGGCGAACGGCAGGAAGGCGATCTTGCCGAGGGCCTCGCGGAGGAGGAGCGAGAGATCGCTGGAGGCGGGGGGCAGCTGGTCCACGAGCCCGATCCGCTGGAGGTACTCCGGACTGACGGAGAGCCCGATCGTGTCGCCGATGGCCTCGTGAAACGCGGGGTTGGGGCTGTCGCGGTACAGGAGCGGCAGGTGGTTGTACGCCCGCTGGTAGAAGCTGTGGCCGAGCTCGTGGTGGATGGTCTGGAAGTCGCCGGCCGTGATCTCGATGCACATCTTGATGCGCAGATCCTCCTCGTCGTCGATGTTCCACGCGCTCGCGTGGCAGACGACGTCGCGATCCGCCGGCTTGACGAAGAGCGACCGCTCCCAGAAGGTCGCCGGGAGCGGCTCGAACCCGAGCGAGACGAAGAAGCGCTCGCCCGTCTTCACCATCTCGATCGGCGTGTACCCCTTCGCCTGCAGCGCGGCGTCGAGATCGTAGATCGGCGCGGCGCCCTCGGGCTTCACGAGATCGTAGATGTTGCCCCACTCCTGCGCCCACATGTTGCCGAGCAGATCCGCCCGGATCGGGCCCTTGCCGGGCACGACGTCCTCGCCGTACTTCGCGGCGAGCCGGCCCCGCGCGTAGCAGTGGAGCGCGTCGTAGAGCGGCTTGACCTGCCCCCAGAGGCGATCGACCTCCCGCGACAGCACGCCGGGCCGCATCTCGAATTTCGAGCGCCACGCGTCGCCTGTGTCCTTGAACCGGAGCTCGCGGGCGCCCTCGTTCGCCAGCTGGACGAGCCGCGTGAAGTCGCCGCGCATGGGGGCAGAGACCGTGTGCCAGCCGACCCACGCCCGCTTCAGCTCCTCGGGGTCGCGGCTCTTCGCGAGGGTCCTGCTCAGGTCCTCGAGATTGAGGCACTCGCCGCTCGCGGGGCAGTACTTGCCCGCTCCGTACATGGCCTCCAGCCTCGACGCGATGGTCGCGACCTCCTTCGTCTTCGCGGGATCGGCGGGTGCGTAGAGCGTGAGGGACGTTCGCAGGAGCTCGAGCCGGCGGCGGACGTCATAGGGCAGATCGAGCTCGAGGAAGCGGGCGGCCCGCTTCGCGTAATCGGCCTGCACCCCGAGCAGCTTCGCGCTCGCCGCGGCCGCGAGGATCTCGGTGTCGACGGTGATGTACGTCGCCGCCACCCACGCCGCGCGGTTGTTGTAAGTGCTGAGCTCGTGCAGCTCCGCCTCGGCCGCATCGATGAACCGCGCGGCCTCCTCCGCCGCCGGGTCGGTGACGGGCTGCGGCGGCGTGGGCGGGGCGGGATCGGAGCAGGCCGCCGTGAGCGCGAGCAGGCTGCAGGGCAACGCGACGACGAACATCGGAATGCGCACCATTTCTCGCCGCTCCTCGATCGCGGACAGCTCCGGCGTGAGACCGTCCCTCCACCCCGGACGCGCAGAGGGCGCGGGGTGCGCTTCGGCGCCGCGATCCTGGTTGGGCTCCTAAGGCCGCTCGCCGGCTCCAGCAATCCTCTCGGGCGCTCGGCGGCGAGCGCCAAGAGGCGGCAAAGTCCGCTCGATCCAGGTCCTCGCGCCAGCCTGGAGGTGGCCCCTCGTCGCGAGATCGCTCAAGATCCGCCCGGAGATGGGCAACCGCCCACGAAAGGGAGGAAGCGAGCATGGCCGTCCAGCTCAATCACACCATCATCCCGGCGCGGGACAAGACGACGTCCGCTACCTTTTTGACCGAGATCCTGGGCCTCGCGGCGCCTGTGCCGTTCGGGCACTTCTTGACGGTGCGGCTCGACAACGACATCACGCTCGACTTCATCGACACCCCCGGCGAGATCCGCTCCCAGCACCTCGCCTTCCTGGTCAGCGAGGCCGAGTTCGACGAGATCTTCGGTCGAATCCGCGAACGCCAGATCCCGTACTGGGCCGATCCCAGAGCGCAGCACCCCGGGGAGATCAACCACCATGACGGCGGGCGTGGCGTGTACTTCCCCGATCCCGACGGGCACTTCCTCGAGATCCTCACCCGCCCTTACGGCAGCGGCGGCGGATGAGGGCAAGGCGACGAGCCGCGCCTTCTGGGACGGCGGCACACCCCGGTCTTCGTGGGGATCCCCCGGGTCGCGCGACGCCTGGCCGCGGGCTGCCGGCGCGCGAGGTCGCGCGCCGGGCGCGTGGTATCGCCGTCGCCATTTCCTCCCGCGCGTTTCCTGTCTAGCGTTGCGTCGATGCTTCGCACGTCCACCTTCCTCGTCACCCTCGCCATCGCCGGCTGCGGCGGCGCCCCGAAGCCGCCGCCGCAGCCCCCACGACCCGCGCCGATCGCGGCCGAGCCCGAGCCGGAGCCCGAGCCGCCGCTCGACGACGCGCCGATGCTCGACGTGGTCGCCGCACAGCCGACCGAGATCCTGCTGGACGGCAAGCCCATCGGGACGACGCCGATCTCGGGGCGCAAGGTGGCGCCCGGGTCGCATGAGGTGACGTTCGTGGACCCGGAGCGCGGCAACCGGACCATGATGGTGACGCTCGAGCCCGGCGACGCGAAGACGGTGCAGTCGGACCCGCCACCCTCCCTGGTGGAGGCGAGCGGCGGCGCGGCGGGCGACAAGCAGGGCGAGAAAAAGTAGCGTCAGGCATCCCGCGAGGAGCCGAGGCGTGCAAAGCTGCGCCGGCTTGACAAGGAGGTCTCCGTGACGAGGTTATTCGAGCCCTTTCGCTTGAAGGACGTGACGCTGCGCAACCGCGTGGTCGTCTCTCCCATGTGCCAGTACTCCTCCAGGAACGGGTACGCCACCGACTGGCACCTTGTTCATCTGGGTTCGATGGCGAGGGGCGGAGTCGGCCTGGCGATCGCCGAGGCGACGGCGGTGTCCCCGGAAGGCCGCATCAGCCCCGGAGACGCCGGTCTGTGGGAGGACGGGCAGATCGAGCCTCTCCAGCGGATCGTCGCGTTCATCAAGGAGCAGGGCGCTGTCGCGGGGATCCAGCTCGCGCACGCGGGGAGGAAGGCGAGCGCCAACCGGCCCTGGGAGGGCGACGATCACCTCACGCAGGACGAGGGCGCCTGGGAGACGCTGGCGCCCTCGGCGAAGGCGTTCGGAGCGAACCTCCCCAAGGTGCCGCGGGAGATGTCGAAGGCCGACATCGAGCGCGTGAAGGGCGATTTCGTCGCCGCCGCGCGGCGGGCACGCGAGGCGGGCTATCAGTGGCTCGAGCTGCACTTCGCGCACGGCTATCTGGCGCACAGCTTCTACTCGCCGCTCGCCAATGCGCGCACCGACGAGTACGGGGGGTCGTTCGACAACCGGATCCGCTTCCTGGTCGAGACGTTCGACGCGGTGCGAAGCGTCTGGCCGGAGCGCTTGCCGCTGACGGTCCGCCTCTCGATCACGGACTGGGTGGACGGCGGCGTCACGGTCGAGGAGTCGATCGAGCTGACGAGGCGGCTCAAGGCCTCCGGCCTCGATCTTCTCGACGCGAGCCACGGGTTCGCCGTGCCCGACCTCTCGAAGATCCCCTGGGGCCCTGGCTTCTTGCTCCCGCACGCCGGGCGCATCCGGAAGGAAGCGGAGCTGCCGGTCGCCGCGGGGTGGTTCATCAATGAGCCCGAGCAGGCCGAAGCAGCCTTGAAGGAGGGCCAGGCGGACCTCATCGTGCTGGCGCACGCCCTCCTGGACGACCCGCACTGGGCCTATCACGCCGCCAAGAAGCTGGGCGTGGAGCAGCCGAGCCGCGTCCTCCCGCCGCCCTACGGGCACTGGCTCAAGCGCTGAACAGGGGACGCTGGCCGTCCCCTCGTCGCGAGGTGCTCTGGGTCGACGCGGAGGAAGGCGAGCCGATGAGCTGAGCTTCACGGGGATCCCAGGACCTGCGCCCGCACGCGCTGCCCGCGGCGGCACCGCGATCGCCGGCGCGCCGCGCCGATGTGGCGGCGGTGCGCCAGCCGTCCCCTCGCCTGTCGCCAGCCGACGGTCGCCGCGCTAAGGTGCGTGCCATGGGCGATGCCGCCGCCGGCCGACGCACGAGCGCCGCCGAGTACCTGGCGTGGGAGCGCGAGCAGCCCGCGAAGCACGAGTACCACCTCGGTGAGGTCTTCGCGATGGCCGGCGGCAGCCCGCGGCACAACTTCCTGTCGACCGCCGCGGGCGCAGAGCTCCGCGCGGCCGTGCGCGGCAGGGGGTGCCACGTGCTCTCGTCCGATCAACGGATCTCGGCCAAACAGGGAGCGCGCTACGTTTACGCGGATGCCGTCGTCGTGTGCGGCGGCGTACAGACCGAGCCAGGCGCCGGCGACGTCCTCTCGAACCCAACTGCCATCGTGGAGGTGCTCTCGCGCAGCACCGAAGCCTTCGATCGGGGCGAGAAGTGGGAGGGGTACCAGCGCCTCCCCTGCCTGACGGACTACCTGCTCGTCTCACCGTGGCACGTGCGTATCGAGCACTATCGACGCGAGGGGGACGGCTCCTGGCGGTATCGCGTGCTCGAGCGAGGCGATGCGATCCTCCTGGCGAACGGCGCCGAGATCTCGGTCGACGCCATCTACGACGGTGCCTTCGAGCTAGAAGCCGACTGACCTTCGCAGAGTTTCACCGCGGGCGGCCGGATGTGGCAGCATGGGGCCGGAGGAGACCCTACCTTGCGCCTCGGGATCGATTTCGGAACCACACGGACCGTGGTCGCGTGCTGCGATCGCGGGAACTACCCTGTCGTCAGCTTCCAGGACGCGGCGGGGGACACCGTGGATTTCTACCCCTCCGTGGCCGCCGAGCGGCGGGGGGAGCTCCGGTTCGGCTTCGACGCCCTCGCGGTCGCCTCGGACCCCGAATGGACCGTGCTCCGGTCGTTCAAGCGCGTGCTCTCCGGCCCGCACGCGTCGCCCGACGTCGAGGTCGAGATCGGCGGGACGAAGCTCCGGGTGCTCGATCTCTTGACCCTGTTCCTGCGGTCGCTCCGCGACGCCGTGCTGAACCGGTCGAACCGGCCCAAGAAAGACGACGACGGGCGCCTCATCTCGGTCGTGGCGACCCCGGCCAACGCGCACGGGTCGCAGCGCTTCGTGACGCTCGACGCGTTCCGCCGCGCCGGCTTCGAGGTCATCGCGCTCCTGAACGAGCCGTCGGCCGCCGGCTTCGAGTACACCCACCGCCACCGCAGCACCATCACGTCGAAGCGCGAGCACATCGTCGTCTACGACCTCGGCGGCGGGACGTTCGACGCGTCGCTCGTCCACATGACCGGGCGCAGCCACGACGCGGTGACGACAGCGGGCCTGAACCACCTCGGCGGCGACGACTTCGACGCCGCGCTGGCCTCGATGGCGCTCGACGCCGGCAAGATCGAGCGCGAGGGCCTGCCGGCGCGCGCGCTCGCGGCGCTCGCGGACCAGTGCCGCGAGGCCAAGGAGCGGCTCAACCCGAACTCCCGGCGCATCGTGATCGACCTGGAGGCCTGCCTGGGCGACCTCTCGCCCGCCCGCGAGGTGACGATCGCGACCTCCGACTACTACGACCGGTGCGTGCCCCTCGTGGAGTCGACCATCGCGGCGATGCAGCCGGTGATCGCGCGCCTCGACGCCGGCGCGGGCGAGGCGCTCGCGGACATCGCGGGGATCTACGTGGTCGGCGGCGCGAGCTCGCTGCCCATCGTCGCGCGGACGCTGCGCGAGCGCTTCGGGCGCCGCGTCCATCGCTCCCCCTACCCCTCGGCGGCGATCGCGATCGGCCTGGCCATCGCCGTCGACGAGGACGCGGGCTTCGAGCTCTCCGACCGGCTCTCGCGCCATTTCGGGGTGTTCCGGGAGGGCAGCGGCGGGGACGAGGTGGTCTTCGACCCGATCTTCGACCGGGAGGCGCGCATCCCGTCGAGCCACGAGGCGCCGGTGGTCTCGCGGCGCGTGTACCGGGCGGCGCACAACGTCGGCCGCTACCGGTTCGTCGAGTGCGCGGCGCTCGACCGGCTCGGCGTGCCCCACGGCGACATCACGGCGTTCAACGAGGTCGTGTTCCCCTTCGACCGGCGGCTCCGCGACCGCGCCGCCGAGCTCGGCGGGGTGACCGTCGAGCGCATGGGCAACGAGGGGCCGCTGATCGAGGAGCAGTACGCGATCACCTCGCACGGGATCGTCGAGGTGACGATCACGGACGTGGAGGCAGGGTACCGGCGCGTCTACCAGGTCGGGGCGTGAGGGCATACGCGATGCCCGAATCGAGCGTGGACCGCACCAGGAGCCCGCCCAGATCCGCCCCGAGCTCGACGAGCGTCCGCGCGATGGCGGGCTGGATCCCGGTCAGGAGCACCTGCGCGCCCAGCAGGTTCACCGCGCGCGCCGTCCGCACAAGCGCGCTCGCGACCTGGGCGTCGATGGTCGGCACGCCCGTAACGTCGAGGATCACCATCGAGGCCTGGTGGGCGACGATGCCTGCCAGCAGGATCTCGAGCACCTGCTGAGCCCGCGGCGCATCGATGTTGCCGATGAGCGGCATCACCACCACGCCGCGCGCGATCGGCAGCAGCGGCGTGGAGAGGGCGCGCAGCCTGGCCTCCTGCAGGTGGATGATCTCGTCCTGAAGCCGCTGAGCCTCGGCCTCGGCCGCACGGCTTTCGGTGACCTCCACGGAGATGCCGCACACCGCATGCAGCCTGCCTCGTGAATCCAGCAGCGGGAACCTGTTCGTCACGAAGGAATGGACGCGGCCCTCGAGCAGGAGCTGCTCCTCTTTGACGAGCGGCGCCTCCGTCGCGATGACCTGCCGCTCCGACTGCGCAAAAGCCTCGGCGAGCTCCGAGGGCATGACGTCGCGATCGGCGCGCCCGAGCACCGCGTCGCGGGAGAGGCCCATGAGCCGCTCGAAGTGCCTGTTGACGAGCGCATAGCGGCCGTTCAGATCCTTGACGTACACGGCGCTGGGCGCGTGCTCCACGAGTGCGGTGACGAATGCCGTGCTGTCCTGGTACGCCTGTTGGGCGCGCATCCTGTCGGTCACGTCGAGGTTGATCCCGATCACGTAGCGCGCGTCGCCCACGTCGGCCGCCGACATCCTGGTCTCGGTCCAGACGGTGCGGTCCTCGGTGCGCTCGAGGCCGGCGTCGGCCGTGTTGTACGCGGTCGGCGCCATGATCACGCCTCCGCCGCTCCGGATCACCTGATCGAAGTGGGCAGTGTATCCGCCCGCCATGGCGACAGGGTCCTCGTACATATTATGCTTGCCGACCATGGCATCCTTCGACGGCACGGCCAGTATCTCGCGGTTCCGCCGGTTGATGTCCACAAGTACGCCGTCGGCGCCGTAGAGGGCCGACGGGACCGGCAGGTGCTCGAAGACGCCCTGATACAGCGCCGCCTGCGCCTCCGCGGCCTGGGCGCGCTGCTCCAGCGCCTTGACCTCGCAGCGGAGCCGCTCCAGCTCCGCCTGCAGTCCATCGATGTCCATGCCCCGCGGGATCATCGGATCTGCCCTTTCAGCTCGCCAGTGGCCATCGCGCTCAGGTCGTGTACATTCACTATTACACGCCGGACACTTACATATTCCGTCCAGCATTGCCAAGCCGATTTGCTGGGCTCGGCTTTCAGCGATTGGGCGCGTTGTGGCGCACACACCTGCGCGGGACCTGCGCTCTGGGTCGCGTCAGGCCGCGTTGGGTCGCGTTCATGAGCGGGGAAGCGGAGGGCGCGCTACGGGGCGAGCCGGCGCAGCACCTCGAGCACGATCGGCAGGCTCGCCAGCGCCCCGAGCGTCGTCACGACCGCCGTGGCCGCCGCGAACTGACCGTCGCAGCCGTACCGCGCGGCGACGATCACGGACACCATGGAGGTCGGCATGGCGGACTGAAGCACCGCCACCTCGGAAGAGGGCCGCTTCAGGCCGAGCGCGACAGCGGCGCCGAGCGCTATCGCGGGCGACAGGAGCAGCTTCACGGCGGCGATCGCCGCGAGCGGCCGCACGCGGCCGCGGAGCGAGGCGAGGTCGAGGCTGAGGCCCAGCGCGAGGAACACGAGCGTCGGGGTCGCGCTCCCCAGCGCGCCGAGCGCGTGCTCCAGCCACACCGGCAGCGGGATCGGCGCCGCGTGGAGCGTGAGGCCGACGGCGATCGACAGCACGTTGGGGTGCAGGAGCACCGCGAGCAGGCCCCGCCCGTCCCCGCCGCCGCCCCCGCCCATGCGCGCGGCGAGCGCGACGCCGAAGGTCCACAGGAGGAGCGCCGTGACGATGCTGTCGACGAGGATCGCCGTCCCCGCCGCGCCGCCCGCGTCGCCGTAGAGGGCCAGCACGATGGGCACGCCGAGGAAGCCGGTGTTGGAGAAGCTGCCGACGAGGCCGGCGGCGCCCTGCGCGGCGCGCGGGAGCCCGAGCGCCCGCGCCACCGCGACCCCCGCGAGCGCGCACGCGAAGAGCGCGACGGCCGACGCGGCGACCGCGCCCCACGCGCCGTGGCCGATGCCCGAGCGGCGGAGCACGCTGACGATCAGCGCGGGCGTTGTGACGTCGATGACCAGCCGGTGCAGCACGGCGGCGTCCGCCTGGCCGGCCCGGCCCAGCGCCCGCAGCAGCACGCCGACCCCGAGCACCGCGAAGAGGGCCAAGAGCTGCGAGATCAGGTCGCCCGACGGCACGGCCGGCTTTTAGCTCGGCGGCGGGCGGCGTCCAGCGCTCTCGCCGATCATGCGGTGGGCGGCGGAACGGGAGCTCGAGAGATCGCGCCGGGAGCGCCGAGGAATGTTGCTTCCCGGCGTTCCCGGCGGTCTCTCGCTTCTTCAGGTGGTCAGGGCACGAGGTCCTGCACGGCCTGCACCACCGCCTGGGCGTTCATGCCCAGCCGGTCCATCACGATGTCGCCGGGGGCGCTCGTGCCGAAGCGGTCGATCCCGAGGGCGATCCCCTTGGTGCCGACCCACCGGTGCCAGCCGAAGGTGACGCCCGCCTCGATGGACACGCGCCGCGTGCACGCTGCGGGCAGCACGGCCTCGCGGTAGGCGTGATCCTGGCGCGCGAACCGCTCCACACAGGGCATCGAGACGACGCGGACGCCGGGCCCGATCCGCTTCGCGGCCTCGACCGCGTGCTGCACCTCGCTGCCCGTCGCGATCAGGATGGTCTCGAGCGCCGCCGCCTCCTTGACAAGGACATAGGCGCCGCGCCGGACGCCCTCGCGCTTGGCGGCGGCGTCCCCCGGGAGCAGCGGGACGGCCTGGCGCGTGAGCGCGAGGACCGTCGGGCCGTCGTTGCGCTCCAGCGCGGAGATCCAGGCGCCGGCCGTCTCCTCGGCGTCCGCCGGCCGGATGACGTCCAGATCGACGATGACGCGCAGCCCGGCGACGGTCTCGACGGGCTGGTGCGTCGGCCCGTCCTCGCCCACGCCCACCGAGTCGTGCGTGAAGATGTAGACGACCGGCAGGTGCGACAGCGCGGCCAGGCGGATGCTCGGCCGCAGGTAGTCCGCGAACACGAGGAACGTCGCGCCGCTCGGGCGCAGGCCGCCGTGGTACGCGATGCCGTTCATGATCGCGCCCATGCCGTGCTCGCGGATGCCGGCGCGGATGTTCCGGCCGGCGGGGTGCTCCGGATCGAAGTCGGTGCTCGACGCGATGTAGTTGAACGTCGAGCCGTAGAGGTCGGCGCTCGACCCGATGAGCGCGGGCACCGCCTCGGCGACGGCCTGCAGCACGGTCTCGCCGGCCTTGCGCGTGGCGACCTTGGTGCCGGCGGCGAAGGCGGGGACGCGCGCGTCGATGTCCGCCGGGAGCTTCTTCGCGAGGCCGTCGTCGAGCTGGCGGGCGAGCTCCGGGTTCTTCGCGCGCCAGGCCTGGAAGGTCGCCTCCCACGCCCCGCGCACCTTGGCGAGCTCTTCCTTGCGCGTCGCGAAGAACTGCTTCACCTCCTCGCTGACGTAGAAGTGCTCCGCGGGCAGCCCCAGGTTCTTGCGGGCCTGATCGACGAACTTGGCGCCGCCCTCGCCGTGCGCCTTCTGCGTGCCGGCGACCTCCGGGATCCCCTTGCCGATGAGGGTGTGGGCGACGACGAACTTCGGCTTTCCGCTCTTCGACGCCCGCGCCTGGCCGAGCACCCGGTGGACGGCCTCCAGATCGTTGCCCTGCTCGATGTGGAGCACCTCGAAGCCATAGGCCTCGAAGCGCTTGGCCGTGTCCTCGCTCTGCGTCTTGATGGCCATCGCGTCGAGGGTGACGTCGTTGGCGTCGTAGATGAGGATCAGGTTGTCGAGCTTGAAGTGCCCCGCGAAGGAGGCCGCCTCGGCGGCCACGCCCTCCTGGAGGCAGCCGTCGCCGGCGAGGCAGTAGACATTGAGATCGAAGATCGTGTGCTCCGGCGTGTTGTAACGCGCGGCGAGCATCTTGGCGGCCACCGCGTGCCCGACCGCGTTGCCCACGCCCTGGCCGAGCGGGCCCGTCGTCGCCTCGACGCCCTCGGTGTAATGGTACTCCGGGTGGCCGGGCGTCTTCGACTCCCACTGCCGGAAGCGGCGGACGTCGTCGAGGGACACCGGATAGCCCGAGAGGTGCAGCCAGGCGTAGAGGAACATGCTGCCGTGACCGGCGGACAGGACGAAGCGATCGCGGTTCAACCAGTGCGGTTCACTCGGATCGTGGCGGAGGATGTCGCCGTAGAGCGCTGCACCGATCTCGGCGGCCCCTAGCGGTAGGCCGAGGTGACCGGATGAGCAGGCGTGGACGGCGTCCATGGCGAGGCCGCGGGCGATCGAGGCCGCGGCGGCGAGCTTGGCGAAATCAGGCATGGCGCGCACTCTAACCTACTTCGTCGCGAAGCGCGCCCCTTCGCGAGGCCCCCTCACCCGCCGCCCGGCGCCTGGACCGCTCCGAGCGCGCCTCGGTGCCCGCTTGACTGTCCAGGGTTCGTGGGATGCGCCGGGGCCGGGGGACGGGCGCCGGGCCGACATGCCGCCGTTCGCCGCCGCCCTGAGGTACTGGCGGACGCGATGGCACCAAGGCGGCCTCCGCCCCCACGCCGGGTTCACCTTCACCACAAAGCTCGTTCCGGCGGGGATTGGCCCACCGCCGAGATCCGGATTTCCCAGGCTGCGGCCCACGACCACGGCATTGTCCTCTGGGGTCGACGGCGACATCCTTTGCCTCTCCGCCATCCTCCGAGTCGTCCGGTTCGGATGGCCGGTAGAGGAGCCCTCGCCAGAGCACGGTGCCAGCGCTGCTGCGGGAGGTTCATCGCGGCAAGAGAGAAACCGCCAAGTGGCCTTCCGGCGGAAGGACGCCCTGGGTACCCGGAAGTTGAAGGACAAGGATGAGAAGGAGCGCCTTCACCAGCCATGCCGCCTGCGCCGTGAACCCGGGCGTGTCCCCCTCCTCGTTCTCCGTCCCAATCCCTGCCTGCTGATACCTCCAGCGGTGTCCACGGAAGCGGCGGAGGTTCAACGGCCGCTCGGCGCACGGCCGTGCCGGCCTGGGCTTCGCCGGAGAGCCGACATGGCCCGCCTGGATCGAGGTGGGGCCCCCCTCCTCTTCCGCCCACAAAACACGTGCTAATTCCGACCGTCCCGTGGTACGAGACGAGGGAGTCCGGGGGGATCCTTCGCTGTGGCAGGGCCACACAGCTCACAGTGCATGCGTCCGCTCGCTCGCCGTCCCGTTGGACATGCCGACCGGGGGCGGAAGGCTGGTTGGGGTGTACTGAGACCTGCAGAAACCTATGCAAGAGAAAGAAACTCCGCCCTCTGGGCTCATCCTCATCGTGGACGACAGCGCAGACAACCTGAACGTCCTGTCGAGCGCGCTCATGTCGGATGGTTTGGAGGTCGCCGTCGCGTGCGACGGTGAGGAGGCGATCGAGCTGGCCAGCCGGGCCCAGCCCGATCTCATCTTGCTCGACGCGTTGATGCCCGGTCTCAGCGGGTTCGAGGCGTGCCGGCGAATCAAGGCCGATCCGGCGACGCAGAGCATCCCCGTCATCTTCATGACGGCGCTCGCTGAAGCGAAGTTCCGGATCCAGGGCTTTCGCCTGGGGGCCGTCGACTACGTAACCAAGCCGTTCGAGAAGACCGAGCTCCTGGCGCGGGTGCACACCCAGATCTCGCTCCGGCGCGCAACGCGGGCTCTCGAGGAGCGGAATGCGAGGCTCTCGCAGGAGATCCGGGAGCGCGCCAGGGCCGAGGAGGCGCTGGCGGAGGCCGTGCAGATGCTGCGTGACGCGAACACGCAGCTCTCGCAGCAACTCGCGCAGAGCGAGCGCGCCGAGGCGGCCAGAGCGGCGCTGCAGGAGCAGGTCATCGCGGCCCAGCGGGAGCGGCTCCTCGAGCTCTCCGCTCCGCTGATTCCGATCATCGATGGCATCCTCGTGATGCCCCTCGTCGGCACGGTGGACGTCGAGCGCGCCAGGCAAGCGGTCGAGACAGCGCTGCGCGGGGCGAGCGAGCGCGGGGCGGACCACCTCATCATTGACATCACCGGCGTCAAAGCGGTAGACGCGACTGTCGCGCGCATGCTCGTGCAAGCGGCGATGGGGCTCTCGCTGCTCGGCACGCGGACGGTCGTGACCGGAATCCGCGCCGAGGTGGCGCACACGTTCGTGGGGCTCGACCTGCACCGCGATCGCCTCGTGACGAAGGCCACCCTGCAGTCGGGCGTCGAGCATGCGCTGCGCACGCGCGGTCGTGGCCAGCCCAGGCGCGAGCTCTGAGCGCGAGAGAATTCCGTTGTTGCCCGGCGTCTCCGCCGGACCCGAAGAGGAGCTGAACCGGGATGGATCTGAGAGACTACGCAGTGGGGGAGGTCATGCACGAAGGGGCCGAGACCCGCGTGTGCCGCGCGGTCCATCGTCCCTCGGGCGATAGGGTGGTGCTCAAGTTTCCCGTGGCGGCCGCGCCGAGCTCCCGCGTGATGGGGCGCATCGTGCATGAGCACCACATCCTGAAACAGCTCGGGGAGGTATCAGGGATAGCGCGGGCGCGGGAGATCTTGCAGCGGGGCGGCACGGTCGCGCTGGTGCTCGAAGACCCGGGCTTCCGGTCGCTGGATGGCGTGCTGGCCGAGCGCGGGCGCCTGCCGGTGGAGGCGGGGCTCCGGCTGGGAGCGCTCCTCGCCCGGGTCCTCGAGGCCGTGCACGCGGCAGGCGTGACACACAAGGACATCAAACCCCAGAACGTGCTGGTCGACGCGGCGTATACGCAGGTCAAGCTGCTCGACTTCGGCATCGCCTCGTCGCTGCCGCTGGAGGCGACCACGGCGAGCATCCCTGAAGGGCTCGAGGGGACGCTGGCGTACATGTCGCCCGAGCAGACGGGCCGCACGGCGCGAGCGCTCGATCCCCGCACCGACCTCTACTCGCTCGGAGTGACGCTCTTCGAGGCGCTCTCGGGGCGGCTGCCGTTCACCGAGCGCGACCCGCTCTCGCTCGTGCACGCTCACCTGGCCAAGGAGCCGCCGAGCCTCGACGAGGTCGCCCCCGAGGTGCCTCCGGGCGTCGCGGCGATCGCGTCAAGGCTCCTCGCGAAGAACCCTGACCGGCGGTATCAGACGGCCAAGGGGGCAGCCGAGGACCTGGAGCGAGCCCTTCGCATGTGGCTCGAGCGCGGCGCGGTGGAGCGCTTCCCCCTCGGGGACAAGGATTTCTCGCAGAGGCTGCGGCTGCCGGACGTCCTCGTCGGGCGGGAGCACGAGCGCGATCTCCTGGGCGCAGCCTTCGCCCGCGCCGCCGAGGGCGCCGCGGAGCTCGTGCTCATCGGCGGCCCGTCCGGCATCGGCAAGACAGCGCTCGTGCGCACGGTGTACCAGGATATCGCGCAAGCGGGGCGCGGGCTCTTGATCTCGGGCAAGCACGACCCGATGGCGCGGTCGATGCCGTACGCGGCCATGGCGCAGGCGTTCGGGGCGCTGATGCAGCAGTGGCTGGCGAGCCCGAAGCCGGTGCTCGCGGCGTGGCAGGAGCGAATCAAGGCCGAGGTGGGAGAAAACGCCCGGCTCATCGCGGACGTGGTCCCCGAGCTTGAGCTGGTGATGGGCAAGCTCGCGCCGGTGCCGCCGGTGCAGGGCGATCTGGTGCTCGCCCGCCAGAAGCTGACGTGGCTGAATTTCGTGCGGGCGGTGGCGACGCCAAACGCGCCGCTCGCGATGTTCCTCGACGACATGCAGTGGGCCGACAGCGCCACGCTGGAGATCCTGAGGACGCTGCTGACCGACGCAGAGCGACGAGAGCTCCTCGTGATCGCCGCGTACCGCGACAACGAGACGCCGTCCGAGCACCCGCTCTGGAAGCTCGTGGAGGCGGTGGAGAAGAGCGGCGCGACGGTGTCGACAATGACGGTGAGCCCCCTGTCGGAAGAGCAGGTGCAGGCGTGGGCGGCGCGGACGCTGAGCAGCGAGGCGGCGCGGGTGGCGCCGCTGTCACGGGTGCTGTGGCAAAAGACGCGAGGCAACCCCTTCTTTGTCGAGCAGCTGCTGCTCTCCCTGCACCGCCAGGGCAAGGTGGTCAGGGATCTGGAGAGCGGCGCCTGGCGCTGGGACCAGAAGGAGCTGGAGCAGGCCCAGGTCACGGACAACGTCGTGGCCCTCTTGACGGGCAAGTTGCTCGAGATGCCCGAAGCGACACAGCAGCTCCTGGGGCTCGCGGCCTGCGCGGGGCACGCTTTCCACCTCCACGACCTGGAGCGGCTCAGCGGGTGGGAGCGCGCCCGGGTGACCGGCGCGCTGTGGCCCGCCCTGCGGGAGGAGCTGGTGGTGCCGGCCGATGGAGCCTACCGGACCGCGCAGGCGCTGGGGCAGGTCGGAGAAGGAGCGCTCGACGCGGAATACCGCTTCTTGCACGACCGCGTGCAGCAGGCGAGCTACGAGCGGGTCGCGCCGGAGCAGCGGGCGCTGGCACACATGGAGATCGGCCGGCGGCTCTGGGCGCTGCATCGGACGGAGGGCGGCACACCGCAGCAGCTCCTGGAGCTGGTGCGGCACCTGAACCTGGGCTCTTCGCGGGCGAGCTCGGTAGAGGAACGCGTGGCGCTGGCGCGGCTCAACCTCGAGGCCGCGCGCGCCGCGAAGGCGGCGAGCTCGCATCGGCTCCTGGCGAGCCTCGCGGAGACCGGGCAGACCTTGCTGGGCGACGGCGCGTGGCAGACCGAGCCCGAGCTGACCGCGCAGCTCGCGCTGGAGCGGCTCGAGGCGGCCTTTCTGCTGCGGGAGTTCGATGACGTCGAGACGCGGTCCGTAGGGCTGCTCGCGACGCCTCTTCCGGCGCCGATGAGGCTTTCGGTACAGGAGCTCCGCGTCCGCGCCTGCCAGGTGGCAGGTGAGTTCACGCGAGGGGTAGAGCAGGGGCTCACGGCGCTCGCGGAGCAGGGTATCGTTCTTCCCGACACGGACGAGGCGCGCCTCACCGCCTTGCTCGAGGAGTCCGTCGAGCTGGATCGATGGTTCGAGGGCGACCCGGACGCGTTCGATCGGATGCCCTCCGATCCGTCGGTGGAGCAGGTGCTCATCGACGCGCTGATGATGCAGCTGATGGTGTGTGCTGGGATCGGCGGTCAGCCGATGCTGTCCACGCTCGCGATGGTTCGCGGCGTCCAGAGGGTGCGACAGCGGGGCATGATCACGCCTATTTCTCCTTTCAACATCGTTTGCTTCGCGAACGCGTGGTCGATCACCACCGGGATGTACCGCCGATCCGCATCCTGGGTCTGGCCTGGCGTGCGCGCGGCGGAGCGTGTCGCGTCCCCGTTGCTGCCAGAGTGTCTGTGTTACCAGGCGATGTACATGGGCTACACCCTCCCCGCGGATGAAATGGGGCCCGTCCTCGAAAGGAGCGTCACAACGGGCCTGAAGCTCGGCTCGTTCCAGGGCACGAGCTGGGGGCTGGTGGACGACTTGAGCTTCTACCGCGCATGGCGTGGTCAGCCGGTCGGACAGATCGAGGCGCACCGGACGGCTCATTGGGCCCTGATGCAGCGCGCAGGAGATGCTCTCGGGAAACACTATTACGAGATGTTCGCGTCATGGTGTGGCCTGCTGATGTCCAGCGGTAACGCGGCGTTGCTCCTCTCCGATGAGCCGCTTTCGCGAGGGTCGCGCTCCCTCCTGGCCGAGGGAGACGGGATGACGGCCGCGCATGCTCGCGTCCTCGAGGCGCACCTGTTCCTCGTTGCCGGCGCGTTCACGCGCGCGCTCTCGCGCGCCCGGGAGGCCGCTCAATTCCGGCAGATCCTCTTCGGCTTTCCCCCTGTGACAGACATCCCGCTCTGGCTCGCGCTTGCAGCGGCGAAGTGCTGGAACGAGACCACGGATCCGGAAGAGCAGGCGAGGCTCCGCGAGCATATCGAGCACGGCCTCGAGCGGTTGAGGTACTTCGCCGAGGGGTGCGCGGACAACTTCCTCCACAAGCTGCGCCTCATCGAGGCCGAGCACGCCCGCGTGCAGGGCAAGACCGACGAGGCCATGGCCAGGTACGACGAGGCCATCGAGCTGGCTCGCCGGCAGCGTTTTTTCCACATCGAAGCCCTCGCTGCCCAGCTCTGCGCCGAGTTCCACGTCGAGGCGGGCAGGAGCCGTATCGCAGCGCTGTACCTGCGCGAGGCCAGGGACGCCTATGTTCGCTGGGACGCGCACGCCGTGGTGGCCCACCTGGAGGCGAGGTGGCCCGCCCTGCTCCGGGCGCCTGCCCAGCCCGCGGCGGCCGATCGCCGCCGCACGACGGGCGTCGCCACGCTGACCACCACGGGCGCCGAGAACGGCGCGCAGCTCGACGTGAACACCGCGGTGCGCGCGGCGCAGGCGCTGTCGAGCGAGCTCGACCCGGAGCGGGTCGTCGGCCGGCTGATGGAGCTCGTGCTGGAGAGCGCCGGCGCGCAGCGCGGCGTCCTGCTGCTGGGCGAAGGCGAGGAGCTCTCGGTCGTGGCGCGGCTCTCGGTGGAGGGAGGCCGCATCGAGACGGGCCTGTCCGAGCCGCTCTCGCAGAGCAGCGAGGTGGCCAGGACGGTGGCGCACTACGTGGCGCGCACGAACGAGCCGGTCGTTGTCGACGACGCCAGGGCCGACGGGCGCTTCGCGGCCGATCCGTACCTGGCCTCGCGCTCCGTGCTCTCGCTCCTGGCGCTTCCCCTGTCGCATCGAGGGCGCCTCGTGGGCGTGCTCTACCTCGAGCACCGGGAGGCGCCTGGGGCGTTCCCCGAGCGGCGGGTGGAGCTCCTGTCGGTGGTCGCCGCGCAGGCCGCCATCGCCGTGGAGAACGCCCTCCTCTACCGGGACCTGGAGGCCAAGATCAAGGAGCGCACCATCGAGCTCCGCATCGCCAAGGAAGCGGCGGAGCGCGCCAGCCAGGCCAAGAGCGACTTTCTCTCCAGCATGAGCCACGAGCTGCGAACGCCGCTCAACGGGATCATGGGGTATTGCCAGATCCTGGAGCGAACGCCCGATATCCCGCAGGCGTGGCGGGATGGCCTGCACGTCATCCAGAGGTCGAGCGAGCATCTGCTCTCGCTCATCAACGACCTCTTGCATCTGGCCAAGATCGAGGCGGGCAAGGTGGACTCCGTGCTGACGGAGTTCCGGTTGCCTGCGCTCGTGCGGACGGTGGTCGATCTGTGCCGGGTGCGCGCCGAAGCGAAGGGGATAGCGTTCTCCCATGATCTGCGCGGCCCCGCGCTTCAGTCCGTCCGTGCCGACGAGAAGCGGCTGATGCAGGTGCTCTTGAACCTCCTCGGCAATGCCATCAAGTTCACCGAGCGCGGGGGCGTCTCCCTTGGTGTCGAGGTGCTGGAGGAGACAGTCGCTGCAGGGCGGATGGTGCGCTTCCGCATCGAGGACACGGGTCCTGGGATCGCCCCCGAGCACCTGTCGCGCATCTTCGAGCCGTTCGAGCAGGTGGGGGAGCAGAGCGCGAAGAGCGAGGGCACAGGGCTCGGCCTCGCCATCACGAAGAAGCTCGTGCAGCAGCTGGGTGGGGCGGTCGAGGTGCAGAGCGAGGTCGGTGAGGGCAGCGTCTTCACCGTGACGCTTCCGCTCGCCGAGGCGCAACAGACGATGAGCCCCGGCGAGGACAGGGGGTGGAGCACGATCATCGGTTATCAGGGGGAGCGCCGCACGATACTCATCGTGGACGACAACCCCGACAACCGCGCCGTTGTGCGCGGGCTCCTCGGCCCGCTGGGCTTCGAGCTGTGCGAGGCGGACGGCGGTGAGGCGGCGCTGCGCATGGCGGCGCAGCGCGCGCCGGCGCTCATCCTGATGGACGTGTACATGAAGGACGTGGACGGCTACGAGACCGCGCGCCGTCTCAGGCTCGTGCCAGAGCTCCGGCAGGTGGCGATCGTGGTCTCGTCGGCGAGCGTCTCCGAGGCCGAGCAGCAGAAGTGCGCCCTCGCCGGCTGCGATGACTTCCTGCCCAAGCCCGTCGTGGCGAGCGCGCTCCTGGACAAGATATCGCGGTTGCTGGGCATCGCGTGGCTCAGGCGCGAAGAGGCGCCTGCTCGGGACGCGCCGGCGAAGGAGCTCCCCGACGGCGGACACCTCGCGCCGCCTCCGGCAGAAGAGCTGGAGATGTTGTCGGCGCTCGCGAAGAAGGGGCTCATCCACAGGATCCTGGAAGAGGCGGAGCGCATAAGGCAGCACGACGCGCGGTTCAGGCCCTGGATCGATCAGCTCACGACGCTCGCCCGCGGCTATCAGACCCGGAAGCTGCGGGACTTCGTCGGTGCGTACGGCCCAGGCGGCGCGCACGGCGGCAATGGCCGCGCGGATCCGCAGGAACCGACGTAGAACGCGCAATGGTGCTCGGCGCGCTCGCGTGCGTCAGGGGGCCATGACCGCGACGAAGCCGTCCCGGCCCGCGGCGGTGAGCGGGCCGGCGCCGAAGTCGGCTGTGCCCGTGAAGTCGCCGACGAGCGCGATGCGGTCGGCGCGGTAGGTCGTCAAGCCTCGTATCGTGGCGGGTGTGCCCGTGAACGTGCGGCGCCAGAGCTCCGCGCCGGAGGCATCGAGCTTGACGAGTGACTGCTCTCCCAGGACGAGGATGTTGCCGGCGGAGTCCGTGACCACGGCGTCGCTCGGAGCCTCTCGGTGCCAGAGATAGTCGCCGAGCGGGCTCAACTTCACCACGAAGTGCGTTCCGGCGGCAACTGGCCCACCGCCGAGATCCAGATTTCCCAGGCTGCGGCCCACGACCACGACGACGCCCGAGCGTGAGGAGCTCCAGCGGCTGGAGATGGGGATGGAGCGTGGGAGCCGAAAAAAGCGGAGGCCTCCTCGCGAAGGAAAGCAAGTGAGGCCAGCTGACATGCGACCTCAGACCCAGGCGGAAAGCGCCCATCTCATGCGTACTCATGCGTACGTAGATGGAATGGATGACCTGTGTGGCTCAGCCTACCCTCTCCACCGCACCCTGCCCCCCTCTCCGCTTCCGCCTACAAAAGGTATGTTAAGGCTGAACAGCCCGTGGTACGAACGGAAAAAAAGAAGCCGGAATGTTTCCTGTGATGGGGCCGCCGGCTCACAGTGTACGCATTTGCTCGCTTGCCGTCCGTTGGGGCGCCCCGACCGGGCGCACGAGGCTCGCTCGATCGTGCTGAGCCGGCAGAGACCCATGCAAGACCAAGAAGCTCCGCTCTCTGGCCTCGTCCTCATCGTGGACGACAGCGCGGACAACCTGGCCGTGCTGTCGCACGCGCTCATGTCGGATGGCCTCGAGGTCGCGGTCGCACGCGACGGTGAGGAGGCGATCGAGCTGGTCAGCCGGGCCCAGCCGGACCTCGTCTTGCTCGACGCGCTGATGCCCGGCCTCAGCGGGTTCGAGACGTGCCGGCGGCTCAAGGCCGATCCGGCGACGCAGAGCATCCCCGTCATCTTCATGACAGCGCTCGCTGAAGCGAAGTTCCGGCTCCAGGGCTTTCGCCTGGGGGCCGTCGACTACGTGACAAAGCCGTTCGAGAAGACCGAGCTCCTGGCGCGGGTACACACCCAGATCTCGCTCCGGCGCGCAACGCGGGCTCTCGAGGAGCGGAATACGAGGCTCTCGGAGGAGATCCGGGAGCGCGCCAAGGCGGAGGAGGCGCTGGCGGAGGCCGTGCAGATGCTGCGTGACGCGAACACGCAGCTCTCGCAGCAACTCGCGCAGAGCGAGCGCGCCGAGGCGGCCAGAGCGGCGCTGCAGGAGCAGGTCATCGCGGCCCAGCGGGAGCGGCTCCTCGAGCTCTCCGCTCCGCTGATTCCGATCATCGATGGCGTCCTCGTGATGCCCCTCATCGGCACGGTGGACGTCGAGCGCGCCGGACAGGCGGTCGAGACAGCGCTGCGCGGAGCGAGCGAGCGCAGGGCGGACCATCTCATCATCGACATCACCGGCGTGAAAGAAGTAGACGAGACGGTTGCGCGCATGCTCGTGCAAGCCGCGATGGGGCTCTCGCTGCTCGGCACGCGGACGGTCGTCACGGGCATCCGCGCAGAGGTAGCGCAAACGCTCGTGGCGCTCGACCTGCACCTCGATCAGCTCGTGACGAAGGCCACCCTCCAGTCGGGCGTGGAGCACGCGCTGCGGACACGCGACCGCCGCCAGCACAGGCCCGAGCGCTGAAGTACCGCAGAATTCCGTTGTTGCCCGGCGTCTCCGCCGGACCCGAGGAGGAGCTGAACCGGGATGGATCCGAGAGACTACGTTGTGGGGGAGGTCATGCACGAAGGGGTCGAGACCCGCGTGTGCCGCGCGGTCCATCGTCCCTCCGGCGACAGGGTGGTGCTCAAGCTCCCCGTGGCGGCCGCGCCGAGCTCGCGCGTGACGGGGCGCATCCTGCATGAGCATCACATCCTGACACAGCTGAGAGAGGTGTCGGGGGTGGCACGGGCGCGGGAGCTCCTGCCGCTGGGCGGCACGGCCGCGCTGGTGATCGAGGACCCGGGCTTCCGGTCGCTGGATCTTGAGCTCGCCGAGCGCGGGCGCCTGCCGGTGGAAACAGGGCTGAGGCTGGGAGCGCTCCTCGCTCGAGCCCTCGAGGCCGTTCACGCGGCCGGCATAACACACAAGGATATCAAACCACAGAACGTGCTGGTCGACGCGGCGTATACGCAGGTCAAGCTGCTCGACTTCGGCATCGCCTCGTCGCTGCCGCTGGAGGCGACGGCGGCGAGCATCCCCGAAGGGCTCGAGGGGACACTGGCGTACATGTCGCCCGAGCAGACGGGCCGCACGGCGCGAGCGCTCGATCCCCGCACCGACCTCTACTCGCTCGGAGTGACGCTCTTCGAGGCGCTCTCTGGGCGGCTGCCGTTCACCGAGCGCGACCCGCTCTCGCTCGTGCACGCTCACCTGGCCAAGGAGCCACCGAGCCTCGACGAGGTCGCCCCCGAGGTGCCTCCGGGCCTCGCGGCGATCGTGTCCAGGCTCCTCGCGAAGAACCCTGACCGGCGGTACCAGACGGCCAAGGGGGCAGCGGAAGACCTGGAGCGAGCGCTGCGCATGTGGCGCGAGCGCGGCGCGGTGAAGCGCTTCGCGCTCGGGGACAAGGATTTCTCGCAGAGGCTGCGGCTGCCGGACGTCCTCGTCGGGCGGGAGCACGAGCGCGATCTCCTGGGCGCAGCCTTCGCCCGCGCCGCCGAGGGCGCCGCGGAGCTCGTGCTCATCGGCGGCCCGTCCGGCATCGGCAAGACAGCGCTCGTGCGCACCGTCTACCGGGACATCGCGCGTGCGGGGCGCGGGCTCCTGATCTCGGGCAAGCACGACCAGCTCGCGCGGTCGACGCCCTACGCGGCCATGGCGCAGGCGTTCGGGGCGCTGATGCAGCAGTGGCTGGCGAGCCCGAAGCCGGTGCTCACGGCGTGGCAGGAGCGAATCAGGGCCGACGTGGGGGACAACGCCCGGCTCATCGCCGACGTGGTGCCGGAGCTCGACCTGATCATGGGCAAGCTCGCGCCGGTGCCGCCGGTGCACGGCGAGCAGGTGCTCGCCCGCCAGAGGCTGACCTGGCTGAACTTCGTGCGGGCGGTCACGACGCCGAACGCGCCGCTCGTGATGTTCCTCGACGACATGCAGTGGGCCGACAGCGCCACGCTGGAGATCCTGAGGACGCTGCTGACCGACGCAGAGCGACGAGAGCTCCTCGTGATCGCCGCGTACCGCGACAACGAGACGCCCCCCGAGCACCCGCTGTGGAGGCTCGTGACGTCGGTCGAGGAGAGCGGGGCGAGGGTGTCGAGGATGTCTGTGCACCCGCTGTCGGCGGAGCACGTGCAGGCATGGGCGGCGCGGGCGCTGAACAGCGAGGCGGCGCGGGTGGAGCCGCTCTCGCGTATCCTGTGGCAAAAGACGCGAGGAAACCCGTTCTTCATGGAGCAGCTGCTGCTGTCGCTGCACCGGCAGAGCAAGGTGGCGCGGGACCAGGAGAGCGGCGCGTGGCGCTGGGGCCAGAAGGAGATCGAGCAGGCGCAGGTGACCGACAACGTCGTCGCCCTCCTGACGGACAAGCTGCTCGAGATGCCCGAAGCGACACAGCAGCTCCTGGGGCTCGCGGCGTGCGCGGGGCACGCTTTCCACCTCCACGACCTGGAGCGGCTCAGCGGATGGGAGCGCGCCCGGGTGACCGGCGCGCTGTGGCCCGCCCTGCGGGAGGAGCTTGTGGTGCCGGCCGATGGAGCCTACCGGACCGCGCAGGCGCTGGGAGAGGCCGGAGCCGGAATCGGAATCGGAACCGGAACCGGAACCGGAACCGGAGAAGAAGCGCTCGACGCTGAATACCGCTTCTTGCACGACCGCGTGCAGCAGGCGAGCTACGAGCGGGCCCCGCCGGCGCAGCGCGTCCTGGCGCACCTGGAGATCGGCCGGCGGCTGTGGGCGCGGCACCGGACGCAGGGGGGCACACCGCAAGAGCTCCTGGAGCTGGTGCGGCACCTCAACCTGGGCTCGGCGCGGATGGACTCCGCAGGTGAGCGCGAGGCGCTGGCGCGGCTGAACCTCGAGGCCGCGCGCGCCGCGAAGGCGGCGAGCTCGTACCGGCTCCTCCTGAGCCTCGCCGAGACAGCGCAGGACTTGCTGGGCGATGACGCCTGGCGCAAGGACGCGCCGCTGTGCGCGGAGCTCGCGCTCGAGCAGATCGAGGGGGCCTTTCTGCTGCGGGAGTTCGACGACGTCGAGGCGCGGTGCGCGCGGCTGCTCGCCAGGCCGCTGCCGGCGCTCACCAGGCTCTCGGCGCAGGAGCTCCGCGTCCGCAGCGCCCAGGCGGCGGGCCAGTTCGCGCGAGGGGTCGAGCTCGGGCTCGCCGCGCTCACGGAGCAGGACATCGCATTTCCGGGCGCGGACGAGGCGCGCCGCGCCGCGCTCGTCGAGGAGTCCGCCGAGCTGGATCGATGGTTCGAGCGCGACCCGGACGCGTTCGATCGGATGCCGCTCGATCCGTCCCCGGAGCAGGTGCTCATCGATGCGCTGACGATGCACCTCATGGTGTGTGCGGCGATCGGCGGTCAGCCGATGCTGTCCGGGCTCGTGATCGCCCGGGCCGTGCTGAGGGTGCGAGAGCGGCGCGCGCTCACGCCGGTCTCTCCCTTCATCATCGTTTGCTTCGCGAACGTGTGGTCGCTCAGCACGGGCATGTATCGTCGCGCTGCGAGCTGGGTCGGCCCCGGAGTGCGCGCGGCCGAGCGCGTCGCGTCGCCCTTTCTGGCAGAGTGTCTGTCCTTCCAGGGGCAGTACACGGCCTACTCCCGCCCCGCGGATGAAATGGCGCCCATCTTCGAGCGAACCTGCGCGACCGGCCTGAAGGTCGGCTCGTTCCAGGGGACGAGCTGGGGGCTGGAAGGCGACCTGTTCTATTATCGAGTTTGGCGTGGCCAGCCGCTCGGGCAGCTCGAGGCGCACCGGGCGGCGCGCTGGGGGTTGATGCAGCGCGCGGGGACCGCGCTCGGGACGCACTATTTCGAGGCGATCGCGTCGTGGTGCGACCTCTTGACGACCGCCGACGGCGCAGGGAGGCTCCTGTCGGGCGAGCCGCTCTCGCGAGGATCGCGCTCCCTCCTGGCGGACGGAGACGGGATGGCAGCCGAGCTGGCTCGCATCCTCGAGGCGCACCTGTTCCTCGTCGCCGGCGCGTACCCGATGGCCCTCTCGCGGGCACGGGAGGCCGAGCAGTTCCGCGTGTCCATCTTCGGCTTTCCCCCGGTCACGGACATACCGCTCTGGCTCGCGCTCGCGGCCGCGAGGTGCTGGCCGAAGGCCGCGGACGCGGCGGAGCGGGCCGAGCTCCGCGAGGAGATCGAGCAAGGCCTCGCGCGGCTGAGGTACTTCGCCGAGGGGAGCGCGGACAACTTCCTCCACAAGCTGCGCCTGATCGAGGCCGAGCACGCCCGCGTGCAGGGCAAGACCGACGAGGCCATGGCCAGGTACGACGAGGCCATCGAGCTCGCGCGCGAGCAGCGATCCTTTCACATCGAAGCCCTGGCGGCTCAGCTCTGCGCCGAGTTTCACCTCGAGGCGGGCAGGCGCCGTATCGCGGCGCTGTACCTGCGCGAGGCCAGGGACGCTTATGTTCGCTGGGAAGCGCACGCCGTGGTGGCCCACCTGGAGGCGAGATGGCCCGCCCTGCTCCGGGCGCCTGCCCAGCCCGCGGCGGCCGATCGCCGCCGCACGACGGGCGTCGCCACGCTGACCACCACGGGGGTCACCGGCGGCGCGCAGCTCGACGTGAACACCGCGGTGCGCGCGGCGCGGGCGCTGTCGAGCGAGCTCGACCCGGAGCGGGTCGTCGGCCGGCTGATGGAGCTCGTGCTGGAGAGCGCCGGCGCGCAGCGCGGCGTCCTGCTGCTGGGCGAAGGCGAGGAGCTCTCGGTCGTGGCGCGGCTCTCGGTGGAGGGAGGCCGCATCGAGACGGGCCTGTCCGAGCCGCTCTCGCAGAGCAGCGAGGTGGCGAGGACGGTGGCGCACTACGTGGCGCGCACGAACGAGCCGGTCGTTGTCGACGACGCCAGGTCGGACGCGCGCTTCGCGGCCGATCCGTACCTGGCCGCGCAACCGGTGCTCTCGCTCCTGGCGCTTCCCCTGTCGCATCGAGGGCGCCTCGTGGGCGTGCTCTACCTCGAGCATCGCGAGGTGCCTGCGGCGTTCCCCGAGCAGCGGGTCGAGCTCCTGTCGGTGGTCGCCGCGCAGGCCGCCATCGCCGTGGAGAACGCCCTCCTCTACCGGGACCTGGAGGCCAGGATCAAGGAACGCACCGTCGAGCTCCGCATCGCCAAGGAAGCAGCGGAGCGCGCCAGCCAGGCCAAGAGCGACTTTCTCTCCAGCATGAGCCACGAGCTGCGAACGCCGCTCAACGGGATCATGGGGTATTGCCAGATCCTGGAGCGAACGCCCGACGTCCCGCCGGCGTGGCGGGAGGGCCTGCGGGTCATCCAGAAGTCGAGCCAGCACCTGCTCTCGCTCATCAATGACCTCTTGCACCTGGCCAAGATCGAGGCGGGCAAGATGGACTCCGTCCTGACGGAGTTCCGGTTGCCTGCGCTCGTGCGGACGGTGGTCGACCTGTGCCGGGTGCGCGCCGAAGCGAAGGGGATAGCGTTCTCGCACGAGCTGCGCGGCCCTGCGCTTCAGGCCGTCTGTGCCGACGAGAAGCGGCTGATGCAGGTGCTCTTGAACCTCCTCGGCAATGCCATCAAGTTCACCGAGCGGGGAAGCGTCTCCCTCCGTGTCGAGGTGCCGGAGGAGACAGTCCCTGCAGGGCGGATGGTGCGGTTCCGGGTCGAGGATACGGGTCCCGGGATCGCCCCCGAGCACCTGTCGCGCATCTTCGAGCCCTTCGAGCAGGTGGGGGAGCAGAGCGCGAAGAGCGAGGGCACAGGGCTCGGCCTCGCCATCACGAAGAAGCTCGTGCAACAGCTGGGTGGTGCGATCGAGGTGCAAAGCGAGGTCGGCGAGGGCAGTGTCTTCACCGTGACGCTCGCGCTCGCCGAGGCGCAGCTCGCGACGAGCCCAGGCGAAGCCAGGGGGTGGGACACGATCGTGGGCTATCCCGGGGAGCGGCGCACGATACTCATCGTGGACGACAACCCCGACAACCGCGCGGTGGTGCGCGGGCTCCTCGGCCCGCTCGGCTTCGAGCTGTGCGAGGCGGACGGCGGTGAGGCGGCGCTGCGCATGGCCGCGCAGCGCGCGCCGGCGCTCATCCTGCTGGACGTGTACATGAAGGACATGGACGGCTACGAGACCGCGCGTCGCCTCAGGCTCGTGCCAGAGCTCCGGCAGGTGCCGATCGTGGTCTCGTCGGCGAGCGTCTCCGAGGCCGAGCGGCAGCGGTGCGCCAGCGCCGGCTGCGATGACTTCTTGCCCAAGCCGATCGTGGCGAGCGCGCTCCTGGACAAGATATCGCGGTTGCTGGGCATCGAGTGGCTTCGCCGCGATGAAGCCCCCGCTCGCGATGCGCCGGGGAAGCAGCCCGAAGGCGACGGCCACCTCGCGCCGCCTCCGGCCGAAGAGCTGGCGCTCCTGTCGGCGCTCGCGAAGAAGGGGCTCGTCCACAAGATCGTGGAGGAGGCGGAGCGGATGGCGCAGCACGATCCGCGGCTCAGACCTTGGATCGAGCAGCTCACGACGCTGGCACGCAGCTACCAGACTCGGAGGCTGCGGGACTTCGTCGGCGCGTACGGCCCAGGCGGCGCGGGCGGCGCCCACGACCGCGCGGATCCGCAGGAATCGACGTAGCGAGCGGCCCTGGTCGGGGGGGACGATGCCAGGATGGCGGGAGAGAGCCGCCGGGTCGCGGTCGTTACCCCGACCTGGCGCGGGTCGCCCGTTCGAGCAGCCGCTCCACCGTCGCGGTCTGCAGGTCGCGCGTCTGGGCCGTGAGCGAATAGAGCATCGCCTCGCGGAAGAGGCGCTGCGCGGCGTTGTCGAGGAGGTTGGCGCTGCCGCCGGTCGCAGCGACCGCCGCGTGCGCGGCCCTGACGCCCAGATCGATGCACCAGGCGCGAACGCGGACCGCGTGCTCGGCATGGCCCTCCACCTCTGGCCGGTCCGCCCATGCATCGACCTCGGCGCGGGCGGCCTCCCTCTCGTCCTCGAACGCCCGCGCGGCGTCCGCCAGGCGCGCGCTGCCGCGGCGCTCCGCCAGGTCCGCGAGCAGGGCCGCGGCGGCGCCGGCCGCGCCCAGGGAGAGCGCCGACGGCGTGAGCGCGCCCGCGACGTCGCGGGCGGCCTGCTGCTCGCGCGTCAGGGTGACGATCACCTGCTCGGGGCCGACGCGCAGATCGCGCAGCGCCAGCGACACCGTGGCGGAGGCGTTCATCGCGCTCAGGCGGAGCGGCGCCGATGCCTCGATGGCGTCCCCCGCCTGCAGCGGTGTCAGGACATACATCAAGCGTCCATCGGGGAGCGCGCCGGCGATGACCGCATCGTCGGCGATCCCATGGCCGGTCAACCAGGGCACGGTGCCGTCGAAGCGGAACCGGTCGCCGTCGGGCTCGACCCTGACCATCGGCGGGCCCGGGCGGCGGACGTGCGAGAAGCCCACGGTGCAAAAGCGCTCTCCGGAGGCGAAACGAGGCAGGGCGCGCTCCTTGAGCGCCTCGTTGTCGCCGCGCGCGATGAGCGGGCACGCGGCGGCGTGCTGCATGTAGACGAACGCCGTCACCCCGCAGGCGCCGGCGAGGATCTCCAGGACCTCGCGCGCGACCCGCGGCGGGGCGCCGTGGCCGCCGTGGCATGCAGGCGTCGCGATCCCGAGGAGACCCGCGTCCGCGAGGGCGAGGATGTGCTCTCGGGGAACCGTCGCGGCCTGATCCGTGGCGTTCGCCGAAGGGGCGAGCACGAGCGTCGCGAGCCGGCGGGCGCGCTCGATCAGCGCGGCGGAGCCGTCCGCGGCGGGCGGCGTGGGCGATCCGGAGGACATGCGAAGGAGTGTAGGCCGCGGCGGCGACGCGACCCAGCGACCCGACCCAGCACGGCGCCAGCGGCAGTCGGCGGAGCGGCTCAGCCCAGCCGCGGCGGCGCTACCGGCTCGCTGCCGGTCGACGGACCGCGATCGAGGTGGCGCCGCCCGGCGCACTCGTCCGAGGCGAGCTGTTCCTCGATCCGCGGCCGAGCGTCACCGGGCTCGGCTCTACCGAGGCGTCATTGCCCGAAACGGTCGTTCGCCTGGGCGAGGTCGTTCACGCCATCGCTCCCCTGCCGGAGCGACCGCGCGGAGGAGAAGTTGCGCGGATCGCTGTCGAAGAACGTGCCGCCGCTGGTGAGCGCGAAGACCATGCCTTCGTGGCCGACATCGGCTGTCAGGCTCTTTCCGGGCGCGGAGACCGCGAGATCCGCCCTTCCATCGTTGTTGTAGTCACCCGCGCGGAGCACCTCGCCGAAGTGATCGCCGTTCCCGTAGAACTCGTCGCATATCGGAGCGAAGAGGAAGGCCCCCAGGGAGCTCTCCTGAGTCCAGTGCCTGCGGGAGAGGATGGATAGCCCGCCGGAGATGCCGTAGAGGATATACGCCGCGCCATTCCCCGAGTACCCTGCTCCCGACTCGTACGGCGCGCCGATCACCAGATCGTCCCCGTGCTGCCCGTCGAGGTTGCCGGTGGCGAGCGCGCTACCGAACCCGATCAGCTCGTTCCCGGGGTTCCCCAGGAAGGACGGGAAGAAGCGCTGGCTGCCGAGGGTCGACAGCCCGTCGCTCGTGCCATAGACCACGCTCACGGATCCCTGGGGGGCGTCATATCCGCCGAGCACCGGCACGAAGTCCTCGGGCGCGCCGACGGCGAGATCCGCGAACCCGTCGGCGTCGAAGTCTCCGGCGGCGAGCGCGGCGCCGAACTCGTCGCCTTCGTTCGACGGCCCCGGCAGCTCGTGGTCCTGTCGGAGGATGTAGAGGTCCCTCGCCGCGAAGCCGGACGCTGTGCCGTAGACGAACGTGACGAGGCCTCGCGAGTACCAGTCGCTCCCGATCGCGAGGTCGTCGTAACCATCGCCGTCGAAATCGGCGGCGGCGAGCGTCGAGCCTGCGAGGAAGAGGGAGGGACAGATGCTCCCCTGGGGCGCAAGGCAGCGCCGGAGGGTGCCCGCCTTCCCGTACCCCAGCCCTTTGGGCGTGGCCGAGCCATAGATGATGTTGACGCCACCGGTGGGGTAATCTTCCCCGGGCGCGCCGACGGCGAGATCGTCGATGCCATCGCCGTTGAAGTCCCCCGACGCGAGCGTGGCGCCGAACCTGTCTGCCTCCTCCGCGGTCCCGGCCACGCCGGTGGAGTCCTGGGTGATGAGCTGCGCTTTCGCGTTGCCATCCATGCCGCCCGGCCGGAGCCCTGCCGCGAGGAAGCCTTGGGCCGGGAGACCGTAGATGATCGCCACCGCTCCTGCCGCCTGCAGTCCGTCGACATCGCGGGACGGGACGCCGATGGCCAGGTCGGTCCACCCGTCGGCGTTGAAGTCGCCCCAGGCGACCGCCTTGCCGAAGTTGTCCCCCGCCTCCGGCGCGACGCCCGCGATCCCGAACGAGCCGGCAGCGAACGACTGATCCGTGCGTCCGGTGCCCCCGGCGCCGGTCGCGGAGACCCCCTGGCTCGATCCATAGATCACGTGGACCACGCCTGCGTCCTGCGCGGCGCTCACGTCTTCGGCGTGAGCCGACACGACGAGATCGGCATACCCATCATGGTTGAAGTCGGGCTCTGCCGCCTGCGCCGCCGCGCTCGACCAGAGCACGCCGGCCGTCACGAGGAGCGCCGCGGCGCCGCGCCGAGGCAGCGCATCCGGAGCCATGGGACGACGGAGGCTCGGCGTCGCAGGCGCAGGCGAAAGAGGCGAAGGGACGAGGGGAAAGGCGCGCTCGGTCATCGTGAGGTCTCCAGGTAGATCGCGGCGTGTGTCGCGCGCTGGCCGCGCGCCTCCACGTGCGAGCAGCGGCCAAGCAAGCGCCGCGCCGCTGGGTCCCGCGGGCCTCCAGGTGGGGAGACTGCGCGGCCGGCGCCTCGGCCCCCTGCCCTCGCGGCCACGGAGAGTCGCCCTGGATCAGCAGGGGTCCGAGGGCGCGAGCAATCTGCGGCGTGCGGCGAGGGTATCAAACGAAGGTATGGCTCTCGGGCGGCGGCGCGCGCCTCCATCCGCTGGAGGCTGCAGCCTCCTTCCAAGGGCGCCGATGCAGCCTGCAGTCACCGGTTCCCGGCCGTCCAACGATGCTCCTGGACGCGATGGCCGCCGAGACGGTGCACTCGCTTATCGAGAACCACATGCTGCCGGGGGGGGGCGCGTCTGGCCTCGAGTAGCCACGGCTCGGCTTACCGCTAGTATACCGCGTTGGCCGCAACCTGCTCGACTTGAGACGGCGAGGGTGTCGGTGGGACACCGGTCGCCTTGGCAGCTTCCTGCGCTTGCCGTTTGGCGGCCGTCTGCCGATACTCCTTAGCCTCGGGAATGCTAATAAACTAGATCTCACCATGAAATTTTCGAACGATGAGCGTGAGCTCCTCAAGATCGATCTTAAAGAACTCCTTTCGCTCGTTCACAAGATTGACCCGTCGATGGTGGAACTCGCGATGAAGCGCGCTCTCCAAGGCAGGAGCATCATCCGACCTAATCATCGCGTGAACGTCAAACTCGAAGGGAACGGAGGCGTCCCCAAGCTCCTTGATTCGATCCATCGGCTGCAACCGTCGCGTCATACCAATCTTATAGACATGTTCACCGAAGGATCCAATATTGGAAATAATGTAAACATTGCCACTGCGCGTCATTTGAGCCTGTGAGATTGCTCGCTCTTTACTCACCTTCGCCTCCGCGAGCCGCTTCTGAAGCTCTTCGATCTGGCTCAGGAGCTTCTGCTGCTTCGCACCGGCTGCCCTCTGGACCTCCTCTTCCGCCTTTCTGAGCGCTTCGGCGTACCGCTGCTCTTCCCTCTCGGCCTCCTGCTTCGCCTTCTCCATCTCACGGATCGCGATCTCTTCCTCTCGCATCTGCTCCTTGATGCGTCGCTGCTCCTCTTTCTCAGCCTGCACCTTCTCCTCGTACTCGTGCGACAGGTAGAGCTCTTGAAGCTTGAGGTCGAGGTACGCTTTGGTGATCTCACATTGCTGCACACTCGCGAGACTGTTGATCGCCTCCCATGCCTTGGCGATACGCGCCTCCATCACGTTGACGTTCTTGTAGTTGACCTTGGCCACAGCGGCGTCGCATTCACCGTTAAATGCACGCAGCATCAACTTGAGAGTCTGATTGTTTTGCTTACGCCCCTCTGCAACGCTGCCGTTGACGGTCCACTCCGTCCGTGCCACCGCGGCCTTCTTGCTCTTCAGCATATCCTTCTGAAGGTCACGGATCTCCTCCAGCCGAGCCTGGTAGCGCTCCGAGGTCGAGAAGGTGTAGCGAGGCCTGTAGAACCCGAAGGACTGAAGATCGGCGGCTTCATCGAGCGCGGCGAGTTCGGCACGCCGCCGGCCAATCTCCGCCTGAAGGCCGGCGAGCTCGATTTCTCCTTGCTGCCGCTGAACATGCAGGCCGTGGACGGCCTGGTTCAATTCGGTTCGGGTGTTGGTAATCTCCGCCTGCGCCTGCGCACGCTCCGCCGCCATCTGCGCCAGCACGCGCTGCCGTTCCGCATCAGCGTCGACGACTGGACGGAACCGATCCAGCAGTGCGGAGTGTGTTGCTGACAAGGAGCGGAGTCGAAGAACGACCAGAACCAGGCCGACGACCGCGGCAACGAGGAGAAGTCCCAGCAGCGCTTCCATGTTGACGACACCTCCGAAGATATGGCTCGTGGAAGCCCCACATGCGGCTCTCCATGCCCCACCGCAGAGTGTAGCGACCCAACCCCGCGAGTAGAAGCGCCTCTCGAGGCTCGTTGGCCGGCATTCTCAGGCAAGGGATGCGTAGGCGCGCAGCGCACCCACAATCGTGTGGTTCTCGCCCCTGGCGGGACACGTTCACATACCTTGTCCGAGAAAGACAGACAATAGAGCGGGATATGGTACACGCTGGAGTGGTTTCTCGTCTGATGGAGCGCCGGAATCGTCGCTCCGTGAACGCGGGCGGCAGCGGCATGGTGCGTGGTGCGCCGCGTTCGCTCTCGCTGTCGGCGCTGCGGCGTGCGGCAGCGACGACGCCGATGGATCGAGCCCGGGTGACGCGGGCGGCGGGGGCACCACGAGCAGCGGAGGTGCCAGGAACAGCGGTGGTACCACGAGCAGCAGCAGCGGAGGCGCGGGTACATCCAGCGGCGGCAACAGTACGAGCGGTCAGGGCAGCGGCTCGGTCTCGGCGAGGAGCGGTGGCAGCGGTGGATCCGGTGGCAGCGCGAGCGTCAACGAGCCATCGAGCTGCGCGCCCGGCGGACCAGGGCTCTCGACGTGCGGCCCGGACGGTATCGAGAGCTGCTGCACCACCCTTCTGGTCACGGGCGGCACGTTCTACCGAACGTACAGCAACAACGGCAGCGGAGCGACCAACACGAGAGATCCCGCGACGGTGAGCTCATTTCGCCTGGATAAATACGAGATGACCGTGGGCCGCTTCCGACAGTATGTCAATTACCTGGTCGCCGGCGGCTCTCCGCCCGCTGCGGGCAGCGGCAAACACATGCATTTGAACGACGGCCAGGGCGTGGCCGATAGCGCGAAGCGCGGAAGCTTCGAGTCCGGGTGGAACTCTAGCACTACTGCGGAAAGTTGCCCCGGATCGGCAGAAAAACCGCCATGGCGCCAAGGTCGCCAAGGGCGAAGAAGGAGTGCCGTCCCGGCATTTTTCCCTCTCATGTCCCTGGTTTCTTGGCGCCCTTGGCGCCATGGCGGTTCGCTTCCCCCTCCGACTTCCCGCAGTAGTGCTAGCTGGAACAGGTACATTCCGACGGGCCAGGGCGCGGCAGCCACGTGGACCAAGAACCTGACCCCCACCGTGTACGGCACCTGGACGGCGAACGCCGGCGACAACGAGATGCTGCCGCTCACGTTCATGAACTGGTACGAGGCCCACGCCTTCTGCATCTGGGACGGCGGCTTTCTACCGACCGAGGCCGAATGGAAATACGCAACCGCCGGTGGAGACGAGCAGCGCATGTATCCCTGGGGCTCGATGGATCCCGGATCTGGCAACCAGTACGCGATCTACGATTGCTACTATCCGAGCGGCAGGCGGGGCACTTGTACGGGCGTCGTGAACGTGCCGGACGTCGGGAGCACGCCGCGCGGCGTCGGGCGCTATGGACAGTGGGATCTCTCGGGCAGCGTGTGGGAGTGGAACCTCGACGTCTACGCGAACTACGTGAGCCCCTGCGAGGACTGCGCAAACCTCACCGGCGCCACGAACCGGGTGCTGCCTGGAGGCGGCTTCCACACGGGGCTGATGCCGTATCTCCTGTCGTCGAATCGCTCGGCGGTCTCCTACGATCCGGCGAACTATCGCGGCGACTACGGCGTCGGCGTGCGCTGCGCGCGCACGCCGTAGCGCCGAGCCGTCGCCGAGGGCGGCCCTCGCGCGACCGGACGCGAGCGAGCTGAGCTCGAGCGCGCGGTGCCACCGCGCGCCGGCGTGCGGCAGCGACGGACGCTGCGCTGGCCGGGCAGGACGAACACGAGGCACCCTGGCGGGGACGCCACAGAAGGGCGGATTTCGAAATGATCACCACCCAGGATCGTCAAGCTGTCGAGCGGCTACGCGGACGCGTCGAGGTGCGCCGCGAACCTTGCTGCGAGGTGGATCCTCCGGCAGGCTTCCGACATGACGTCCCTCGCCTTCGCGATGCCGGCGGAGATCGTCGACCCGAGCGTCGTCGCTCCGCCGGGCGATCTGTACAGCAACGAGCCCCCGATGGAGACCTACCAGCACCTCGTCCAGATGATCGTGCTGCTCGAGAGCCTGGAGCTCTTCTGGAAGGACCGGGCCGACTTCTTCGCCGCGGGGAACCTGACCATCTACTTCAGCCCCAGGCAGCTCAAGGCCGAGCACTTCCGGGGCCCGGATTTCTTCGTCGTGCTCGGCACCGAGCGGAGGCCACGCAAGAGCTGGGTCGTCTGGGAAGAGGACGGCCGGTATCCGAACGTGATCGTGGAGGTGCTCTCGGAGAGCACCGAGGGCACCGATCGCGGCCTCAAGAAGCAGATTTACCAGGACGTCTTCCGGACGCCGGACTACTTCTGGTTCCATCCAGACACGCTCGAGTTCTCGGGCTTCCACCTCGTCGATGGGCAGTACGAGCCGCTCTCCCCCGATGCTTCCGGACGCCTCTGGAGCGCTCAGCTCGAGCTCTTCCTTGGCGTCGAGGAGGGACAGCTCCGCTTCTTCACCCCCGAGGGAGAGCTCGTGCCGGCTGGCAAGGAGCTCGCGAAACGGGCCGAGTCCGCCGAGCAGCGCGCCGAGTCCGCAGAGCAGCGCGCCGAGTCCGCCGAGCAGCAGGCAATGCGGCTGGCAGCGAGGCTCCGGGAGCTCGGCGTCGATCCCGACACCCTGAAGTAGCGTTCGGCGCCCGCGCTCCTCTCGCTCCTCCTGTGCAGAACACGATGAAGCTCTATTTCAGCCCTGGCGCCTGCTCGCTCTCGCCGCACATCGCGCTGCGCGAGGCCGGCCTCCAGTTCGAGCTCGAGCAGGTCCACCTCGGCACGAAGAAGACCCGGTCGGGCGCCGACTTCACCTTGATCAACCCCAAGGGCTACGTGCCCGCGCTCGAGATCGAGGGCGGCGAGGTGCTCACCGAGGGGCCGGTGATCGTCCAGTACATCGCCGATCGGAGGCCCGAGTCCGGGCTCGCGCCCCCGGCCGGCACCCTGGACCGCTACCGGCTGCAGGAGTGGCTGAGCTTCATCAGCACCGAGCTGCACAAGCAGTTCTCGCCGCTCTTCAGGCCGCGGGCGCCGGACGAGCAGAAGAGCGCGGCGAGGGCGCTGCTCGGCCGGCGCTTCGCCTACGTGGCGCACCGCCTCGAGGGCGCGACGTACCTCCTCGGCGAGCGGTTCACGGTGGCGGACGCGTACCTCTATACCGTGACGACGTGGACGAGGTTCGCGGGCGTCGATCTCGGCGGATGGCCCGTCCTCGGCCGCTACAGGGAGCGCGTCGGCGCCCGCCCTGCGGTGCAGGCCGCCATCGAGGCCGAGCGGAGGCGGTAGGCCTGCTTCGAGTCCCCGGGGGGACGCGCCTTGACACCACGATCACGCGCGGCTTTGCATGACGGCATGCTGCGGGCGATCGCCGACGAGGTGTGGGCGTACGAGAGGGACTTCCGGCTGCCGTTCGGCGATCTTCCGGCGCGCACGACGGTCGTGAGGCGGGCCGACGGCGGGCTCGTCATCCACTCGCCGCTGGCGTTCGATGACGACACCGCCCGGGAGATCGACGCGCTCGGCGAGGTGCGCGCCCTCGTCGCCCCGAGCTGCCTCCACCACGTCTTCTTGAGGGCCGCGACCGAGCGCTGGCCGCGCGCGAGCGTGCTCGGGACGCCCGGGCTCGAGAAGAAGCTCTCCGGCCTCCGCTTCACCCCCCTGCCCCGATCCGGCGTGGCGCCGGAGATCGGCGACGATCTCGGCGTACGCCTCGTCGAAGGCGTGCCGTACATCGCGGAGCACGTCTTCCTGCACGCGCGGTCGCGGACGCTCATCGTGACGGATCTCCTCTTCAACGTGCATGAGGCCCGCAGCTTCGCCATGAAGGTCTTCCTCTGGGTGGGCGGCGTGTGGAGGAAGACCGCCCAGGACCACGTGTGGCGCGTGCTCATGAGGGACCGCGCCGCGGCGGCGCGCAGCGTCGCCGACGTCCTCGCGTGGGAGTTCGAGCGCGTCGTCGTCGCCCACGGCGACGTCATCGAGGGCGAGGCGAAGGACCGGACGCGCCGCGCGCTCGCGTGGATCGGCGCCGGGGCTGACCGGCTCCTGCCGGCGAGATGAGGGCTCTCAGGCGGCCGCCTGCGCGCGGCGCAGCCCGATGACCTGCGCCTCCGCGAAGAGCGCGACGGCGAGCGCCTGCGCCGCGACGAACGCGTAGCCGATCGCCGTCGGCTCGAACCAGCCGAGCGCGAGGAGGAGCGCGCTGTCGACGACCCAGAGCGCGTTCGCGACGACGACGGCGACGACGGCCCCCCGCGCCGGGCGCTCGCGCGTGCCCGTGCATGGCGATGAGCAGCGCCGGGAGCGCTACCGGTGCATCGCGATGTCGTTGCGGGGAAAGGGCTTGATGCGTCGGGTCTGCCGCCCGGTGGACGGGATGGTCTTGGTCCGCCCGGGGGATCGTGCGGGGCGCACGGAGGGCTTCTTCTTCGTTGTCGACCGCGAGGCCTCGCTGGCGGGCGCGCTCTCGGGCTGCGCCGCAGCGGCCTGGACCGGCTCCTGGAGCTCCGGCGCGAGCAGCGGCCGGGGTGCGTCCACGACGCTGGCGAGGAGCGTCGACTCGGTCGAGCTCGCCAGCCCGGCGCGGGGGGCAACGGCGGCCAGCGCGGCGCTGTCGGCGGCGGGCGCGGCGAGCCGGACGCCGAAGAACAGGCTGGCGCCGGCCAGCACGGCGCCGATCGCGGCGGCCGCCGCGAGCCGCGCGGATGGCCTCTTGCGCTTCTTTCGGCTCGACCCCGCGCCCAGGACCGCCGTCGTGCCATCTCCGCCCTCGTCCTCGCAGAGATCCGCCTCCACGACCGGTATCGACGGGGACGTCATGACAGGGTTGCGCCGGGTGACCACGCCGTCCTGCGAGCTCACGGGCGGCGCCTCGACAACGCTCTCCACAGCCGCGTCCCCGGCCGCCGGAGCCGGCGTCTCGGTGCCCCACTTGCGCGACGACAGCGCGCGCTCCAGCGCCTCTGCCATCTCCTTCGCCGACCCGAAGCGCGCGCTCGGATCCTGCTGCAGGGCCCTCGCCACCCACTCGTCGACGGCGGCCGGCACGTCGATCCGGTGCGCGCTGGGGGGCGTGAACCGCCCCCTGTGCACGGCGAGCGTGAGCGCCGCGAGCGTCTCTCCGGAGAACGGGGTCCGCCCCGTCATGGCATGGTAGGCGACGACGCCGAGCGACCAGAGATCCGCACGGAAATCGAGATCCCTCGGGCTGACGAGCTGCTCCGGGCTCATGTACAGCGGCGTCCCGACCACGTTCCCCGTCGAGGTGACCCGCAGGTCCCGGACCCGCTTGGCGATACCGAAGTCAAGCACCTTGACGAAGGTCTCCCCGTCCACCTGGGTCAGGAACAGGTTGTCCGGCTTGATGTCGCGGTGGACGATGCCGAGGCGGTGCGCCTGCCCGAGCGCCTTGGCCGCCTGCGTCACGATACGCGCCACCTCGCCGAGCGGCAGCCGGCCCTGGCGGCTGATACGGGTCCTCAGGTCGTCGCCGCGGAGGAGCTCCATCGCGATGTACGGCATGCCCTCGGCCGTCAATCCGTGATCGAGGACCTGCGCGACGTGCGGGCTCGTGATCTGCGCCGCTGCGACCGCCTCTCGCCGGAACCGCTCGACGTAGCCCGGGTCATCCGCGTACTCGGGCGACATGAACTTCACGGCCACCTGAGCCTTCAGCGGAAGCCTATCCGCAACCCAGATGCTCCCCATCCCGCCGCGCCGGAGGATGCGCACGAGCCTCAGCGAAGGCGTCACCATCTGTCCGGTGTGCAGGGGCATACCTCTGCTACTCCTTCTCGCACAGGCCGGAGCCGGTGGTTCCGTCAGCTCCAGCCGACAACTCGCCCGAATGGCGTAAATAGATCACTACGACGCCTTCATTGCCTCTGCAAGAGAAACAAAGTGCTCTCCGCCACGTCAGTCGAACCTGAGTCGCGCCTGAGTCCCGCCTGGGCGCGTGTCGCGCACCCGCGCACATTGAAGCCAACCCGTCTCTTACATCTCTTACATCCCCCAGGAGCGCAGGGGCCACGGAGCACTCCCGTGCGATACGGCCGCATGGACGGACACCCGCCGTGCGCCGGTGTCGGCGCATGAGCGCATGCCGAGCGCCAGGTTCCTCCGCCCGGTCGAAAGCACCCGTCCTCGCGCGCGGTGACGCTGAACAACGGAGTTGAAGGTAGGCCACCTGATGAACAGGTGGGGAGCCCGGGAACAAGCGTGCCTGTCGTGCGGCCATGGCTCGTGATCCACTGCGGCTTCATCCATGAGCTCACCTCGCCACGCCAGATGAGCCCCCGGGGAGAGAGGCTCAACACCTCTTGACTTCGAAAAAAGTCTTTCATTTTACCTCCACAACCACCGTCCGGACAGCACGGAGGGTGGCGCTCGTGTCTCCATCCAGCGCGGGAATCACGAGGACGGGGCAAGACCCATTGGGGTGCCGGCGTCGTCCGACGTCGGAGGGCGGGCCTGTCCGGAGCTCCGCCCGCGCGCTGCGCTCGCGCTTCCCCGGATCACGCGCCGCGACAGACGGGTTGTCTTCTGGAGGAGGATTGAAGCCTCTCGTCTTGTGGATGCCGGCTCACTGAAAGAGTTCACCCAGCCGAGGACGGCCTGGACACCCGCGGAGCTGGCGCGTACGCCGGCGGAGGAAATCCACCCGCGCCGAGGCTGAAGCTGAGGCGTAGGGGTGCGATAAAAAATGAAGCGCGGGTGTCATCGATGGTTGCGTCTACGCGCGCAGGCGTAGAATCGCCGGAACCATGAGCCGATCCCCCTCCGACAAGGACGCGCACAAGAAGGCAACGGTCAGCCCCGTGCCGTCGCGAGGGACCCCGCCGGAGACGATCCCGTCGCGCGCCAGCGCCAGCAGCAGCGCCCTGCCGTCAGCGCCGCCTCCGACACGCAACAGCGCCGGCAGCGGCAGCGCCCTGCCGCCGGCGCCCGCATCGAACCGCGGGGGCAGCACCCTCCCGCCTCCTCAGCAGCACGCGCCGCCGCCGGCGCGCGGCAGCCACTTCCCGGCCGACGCGCGCGTTCGGCGAGATCGGCCGAGCGTCCCGCTCTCTCCTCACGGCGTCTATGCGTCGCAGGAGGCGCGCGGCTGGCGAGAGCGGCCGACCGCCGCGGCCGCGGCCGCGGCGCGCAGCGGCTACACCTTGCAGGATCCGTTCGACCGGTGGGACCCGCCCGAGGGCGCCCCCGCGGCGCCCGCGACCCAGCCGCCCGAGCCGCCGAGCTCGCGTGTCCCGGAGGGGTCGCGCCACGACGACGCCGGCCGTGGCCACGCGCCGGCGTCGTCGCCGGCCAGGCGCACGGCGACCGGCGGGCTGCCCGCGCATCAGCCCGCGCCGCCGGCCAGGTCGACCGTGGGGCGCGAGCCGCAGCGGCTCCACGAGCCGCACGGCGGAGGCCACGACCCGTACACGCCCATCAACCAGATCCTCGGCTACACGCGCCTGCTCGTGGCGTCGCTGCAGGGCAAGGTCGCGCCGCAGCACATCGAGGACATCCGCAACATCGAGCTCGCGTCGCGCAAGCTGCTCACCATCGTGCAGGCGATGGAGAACGGCGACGAGGACGCGCCGTCGAGCGTGAAGGTCAGCATCCCCTCCCCGCACGAGGAGCCCGCGGTCCACGCCGAGATCGAGGGCAGCGGGCGCGGCACCATCCTCGTGGTCGACGACAGCCGAGGCAACCGCGACGTCCTCTGCCGGGTGCTGCAGAACAACGGCTACCGCACCGCCTCCGCCGAGGACGGACCTCGCGCGCTCGGGCTCGCCGCGCGCGAGCGCTTCGACGCCGTGCTGCTCGACGTGAACATGCCCGGGATCAGCGGCCTCGGCGTGCTCTCCGCGCTGCGCCAGAGCCGGTCGCAGGCCGAGCTCCCCGTGATCATGGTGACGACGCGCGGCGCGAGCGAGGACGTCGTCGAGTCGCTCAAGCTCGGCGCCAACGACCACGTGACGAAGCCGATCGACTTCGACATCCTGCTCGGGCGGCTCGACACGCAGCTCACGCTGAAGCGCTCGCGCGAGCAGCTCTCGCAGCTCGCGGCGGAGCTGTCGGTCAAGAGCGAGTTCATCCGCAAGACGTTCGGCCGCTACCTGAGCGACGACGTGGTGAACCGGCTGCTCTCCTCGCCCGAGGCCCAGCTCCTCGGCGGCGAGGAGCGCGAGGTGACCATCATGATGACGGACCTCCGCAGCTTCACGACGATGACCGAGAACATGCCGCCCGACGTCGTCATGCGGCTCCTGAACGGCTACCTCGGCGAGATGGCGCGCATCATCGTCGCGCGCGGCGGCACGATCATCGAGTTCATCGGCGACGCGATCCTCGCGCTCTTCGGCGCCCCGTTCCCGGCGGGCGACGACACCCGCCGCGCGGTCGCCTGCGCGCTGGAGATGCAGATCGCGATGGACGCGGTGAACGAGAAGAACAGCGCCGAGGGCCTGCCGACGCTGCAGATGGGCATCGCGCTCAACACCGGCCCGGTCGTCGTCGGCAACATCGGCTCCGAGGCGCGCACGAAATACGGCGTTGTCGGCGCCCAGGTGAACCTGACGTCCCGCATCGAGTCGTGCACGGTGGGCCGCCAGATCCTCATCGCGGACACCACGCGCCGCGCCGCCGGCGCGGGGCTCCTGCTCGGCCAGAGCCACGCGCTGGCCGTCAAGGGGTTCTCGAACCGCGTGCTTGTCCACGAGGTGCTGGGCCTCGACAACCCCGAGCGGCTCTACCTGCCCGAGCGGCGGGTCGAGATCCTCTCGCTCTCGTCGCCGCTGCCGGTCGTGTGCGCGCGCCTCGCGGGAAAGCGGGTGGAGGGCGAGCCGCAGTCCGCCTTCATCCTCGGGCTCTCGCCCTTCGGCGCCGTGCTGCGGATCCATCCCCGGCCCGCGCCCTTCACGAACCTCCAGATCCACCCGTCCGGCGCGCTCGCCGAGCAGCTCGGCGGGGAGCTGCATGCGAAGGTGATCGAGCTCGACGCGCGCGCCGACGACGTCGTGCGCATCCACTTCACGTCGTCGCCGCCGGGGCTCGCGGCGTTCGTCCAGAAGCTGCACCGCGCCGAGGCGTAGCGGCTCGCGGCACAGGCAGGCTCGCGTCTGGGTGGTTGGGACGCCGCCGAGCCGCCCGGCCCCCGGAGAGGGTGTCCGTCGCGTGGGACATGGGACGAACTCGAGCCCTCCCCTGGTCCCGGGGAGCGGACGGCGGGCCAACTCACGGTCTCATGGAAAAGAGCGAGAAGGTGATCTCCGGGGCGCGCTGCGGGAGCCTGATCGTCAACAGGCATTTCGTTCACCTCGAACCCGTGCTCCCGGAGGAGCCGTATCGGCCGGGCGAACGGCTCTCCTCGGCTCCGAGGACATCGACCTGCGTGTAGCCCACGGCGACGCGCTCCTGGGAGAGCACCTTTGCTTCGAACAGGCGCCTCGCCTACGCTCCGCCCTCGCAGCGCAACACGGCCCCTTCACGCGGCCCCACACACCGAGGTAATAGACGCACATGCGTTCCCTGACCGTCGCGGGCCCTGCGGGCGCGCTCCACATCGTCGATCATCCGGCCACGGGCGCTCCTGCCGCCGCGGGCGCGGGTCCCTCGAGCGAGGCGCCGCCGGTCGTGCTCGTGCACGGCATGGTCGGTCACGCCGGCTTCTGGGAGGCGCCGCTCGCGCACGTCGCCGGCCGGCGGCGCGCGGTGGCCATCGATCTCCGGGGGCACGGCGCGTCGGAGCCCCCGCCCGACGCGGACTACGCTCCCTCCGCGTGCGCGGCCGACGTGCTCGCGGTCCTCGACGCCCTGGCGCTCCCCCGCGTGGCGCTCGTCGGCCACAGCTACGGCGCGCTCGTGGCGCTCGCCGTCGCGGCCGACCATCCGGAGCGGGTCGCGCGCCTCCTGCTCGCAGACCCGCCCCGGGATTTCACGCAGATCCCGGCGGAGGTCCAGGCCCAGCACTTCCCGCCCTACCTCGCCGCCCTCGCGGCGGACGGCTGGCGTGACACCGCCGTTGCCACCTTCAGCGAGGCGCTCGCGGGCAGCACGCCCGCGACCCGGGAGACGGTGCTGGCGCGCGTCGCCGCCACGCCGCACGACCGGATGCTCGGCATGTCCCGGCATTTGCTGGAGTTCGAGGCGGTGAACGCGCTGGACCGCTACCTCACCGCCCCGGGCGCCCGCGCCCACGCCATCCTCGCCCCCTCGAACGCATGGCCGCAGAGCCTGCACACGCTGAGGCCCGCGCTCACGGCGGTCGTGCTGCCGGAGACCAGCCACTGGCTGATGCTCGACGCGCCGGCGGCGTTCGCCGCCGAGCTCGAGGCATGGCTCGACGCCGCCTGAGCCCGGAATACCGCGCTCCCGCTCTCCGGCTCAGCCCCGCCCTGGCTTCCCCGCGGCGAGCTCGCCGAACCGCTCCAGGTAACCGCCGAACCGGTCCAGCACCTCCCGCTCGGTGAGCCCGAACTCGTCGAGGGCGTAGCGATGGACCCCGCAGCGGTGCTGCGGGTGCTCGCGCATCCACCCCTCGATCCGCGCGGCGGCAGCGCCGTCGAACCCGAGGCCGAAGCGCTCGTGGATGCGCCGCACCAGCCCGGCGGGATCCGCGGTCAGCTCCTCGTAGCTCGCGTCGAAGAACCGCGCCGGATCGAGCCGCGCGCGGGCCTCGAGGAAGCGGTCCATCATGGCGCCGAGCAGCTCGAGGGCCCCCAGGCCGACCGCGCGCGGATCGACCCGCCGCTGGTGCATCGCGCGCGCGGCCGCGACGAGGCTGCAGAACGACGGCACGACCCGGAGCGGATCCCGGTGCGTCATCACGATGCACGCGTCCGGATACACCTGCAGGAGCGCGGCGATCGACGGCAGGTGGAAGGGAGACTTGAGCACCCAGCGCCCCTCGGGGCGCCCCCATTGCAAGACCTGCAGCTGGCGGCGGTGATGCTGGTAGTCCGGGACGAGGTCCTGCGCGAGCGCCCACCTCCGGTACGACGGCGTCTCGGCGCGGACACAGGGGAGAAGGGTGTTCTGCATCAGGAACACGCACTCTTCCGGGCCGTCCGCGGAGAGCTCGTGGATGGTGGCAAAGATCGGACAGACGGCGTGCGCGAAGCGGACGCGGCGCCTCGCCGCCGCGCGCCGGGGGTCGCGTGCCTCGTGCTCGGGACGGACCGGCGGCGACGGCGCCTGGAGCCGCCAGAAGCGCGGCGCGTGCGCGTCCGGGTGCAGGATCATCAGGTTGTGCAGCAGCGTCGTGCCGGTCCGCGGATAACCGACGATGAAGACCGGGCGCGGCGTGCGCTGCTCGGCGATGCGCGGCTCGCTCCGCACGTCCTCCCGCAGCAGCAGGCGATTCGCGATCTGCCGCTCGATCTCGTCGCCGAAGCCGAGCCTCCCGAGAAGGGCCAGATCGGCCTCGTCCTCGAGCGAGGCGGAGAGGACCCGCAGCCCCTCCCAGAACCAGCCCTCGCCGGGATCGGTCAGGCCCGTATGCCGCCGGGCGCGCTCGAACAGGACATCGACGTCCAGGGGAGCGAGCGCGCGCAGGGCCGAGCGCCCCATCCGCGCCCCCACCGCGTTGAGCGCGCGGAACGGCATCGACACGCGGTACGGAGGAGGGGTCGATCCGGTGGGTCCGTGCATGCGCCGCCCTCAGGGTAGGCGCGCGCGGCACGGAGGGATAGCGCCGAACGGGCGGGCGTACGCGGGCCACGCGGCGGCTGCGCCACGAGCGCATCCGATCCTTTTCGGCCGGGCGCTCCGGGCCCACACTGCCGCCATGCACGACGACAGCGCCCCCCGGCACTCCGCGCTCACCGAGAAAACGCTGGCTCACTACGACGATCACGCCCTTTCGTTCTGGGAGGGCACGCGCGATCACGACGTCTCGCAGAACCGCGCCGCGCTGCTCGCGGCCCTGGAGGGGGCGGGCCCGTTCACGATCCTCGATCTCGGCTGTGGCCCCGGGCGCGACCTCGCGGCGTTCCGGGCCGCGGGGCACACCCCGGTCGGCCTCGACGGCTCCGCGCGGTTCGTCGAGATGGCGCGGCGGCACGCGGGCTGCGAGGTGCTCCACCAGGACTTCCTGCACCTCGACCTCGAGGCCGGGCGCTTCGACGGGATATTCGCCAACGCGTCGCTGTTCCACGTGCCGAGCAAGGAGCTGCCGCGCGTGCTCCGCGAGCTCCACGCCGCGCTCCGCCCGCGCGGCGTCCTCTTCAGCTCGAACCCGCGCGGCGACGATCGGGAGGGGTGGTCGGGCGATCGGTACGGCTGTACCTGGTCGCTAGAGCGGTGGCGGGAGCACGTGACCGCCGCCGGGTTCGAGGAGATCGAGCACTACTATCGACCGGCGGGCCGGCCGCGCGAGGAGCAGCCGTGGCTGGCGACGGTGTGGCGCAAGCGCTGAACCGTCGGCGAGAGCAGCTCACAATCCATCGCCCCGAAGCGGGCGGAGACGCGCGGGGTGCCCGCGGTCAGTGCGCCCTGATCACCTGCGGGCGCGCGGGCGTGCGGGCGGCGGGGGCGCGGGAGGCGGGCCCGCGGATGACCGCCGGGCCCAGCGCGACGATCACGAGGGCCAGCGCGACGACGAGGGCGAGGCCGCCGCGCAGGGTGAGGCGATCGGAGACAAGGCCGATGGCCGGAGGCCCGACGAGAAAGCCGCCGTACGACAGGGTGGCGAGCGTCGCCAGCGCCTTGCCGGGCGCGACGCCGGGGGCGCTCGCCCCGGCGCGGAAGACCAGCGGCACCACGACGGACAGTCCGGCGCCCACGCACCCGAACCCCAGCAGCATGGCGATGGGGGCGTTGGCGACCAGCGCCGCGCCAAGCCCGGCTGCGACCACGACCCCGGCCGCGCGCACGACCCGATCGGCGCCGAACCGCTGCGTCAGCCCGTCCCCCGAGAACCGCCCGACGAGCATCGCCAGCGAGAACGCAGCGTAGCCGGTCGCCGCGAAGGCCGCGGTGGTGTGGAGCTCGTCGCGGAGGTAGACGGCCGACCAGTTGGCCATCGCGCCCTCACCCACGGACGAGCAGAACGCGACGAGGCCGAGCAGGAGGAGCCCTGTCGAGCGTGCGGTCCCGGGGACGGCCGCGGTCGCGGGCTCGAGGCGCGCGTCGGCCGAGAGCGCCCTGCCCTCGCGCGCGACGGCCGCGGCGAGGACGGCGGCGACGGCGGCGAGGTGCGCCGCGGGCGGCAGCGCCCGGTCGGCAGCGAGCGCGCCAAGGGCCGCCCCGATCAGCCCGCCGAGGCTGAACATGCCGTGGACGGAGGCGAGGATGGGCCGACCGGAGCGCCGCTCGACCTCGACGGCCTGCGCGTTCATCGCGACATCCATGAGGCCGTTGCACACGCCGAGCAGCAGCAGGGCCGCGACGAGCGCCGCGAAGGAAGGGGCGAGCGCGGGCAGGGGCAGCGCCGCGCACAGGAGCAGGGCCGAGACCCGGGTGATGCGCCGGCTCCCGAAGCGGGCCACGAGCGGCCCGGCGGCGCGGAAGGCGAGCAGCGCGCCGCAGGCGAGGCCGAGCAGGGCGAGGCCGAGCAGGCCGTCGCGCAGCCCGAGCCGCTCGCGGACCGCAGGGACACGCGCGGCCCAGGACGCGAAGGCGATGCCGTTCGCCACGAACATGACCGAGACGGCGCGGCGGGCGCGCGCGACGTCGTCGACGACCGAGAGGGAGGCGCCCATCACGGCACCCCCCGCGCAGGACCAGGCGAGCCGCTGGCGCACAGCCGCGGCCCGGGGAAGGCCGTCCGGAGGACGGCGTTGAAAGTTGGAGGCTCCCCGGAAGGTTCGTGCATTTTCGTGAACATCAGGGAAAGATCATGGGGCCGGATTGGTCCGGAGCAAGCAACTTCGTGCATAAACAGGAACAACCGTGCAAAACAACGCAGACACCTCCGGCCTGATGGTGGCCGAGCGGCGCCAGCATATTCTCGCGGTACTGGAACGTGACGGGAAGGTGGTGGCGGCGGAGCTGAGCCGTGCCTTCGGGGTCTCGGAGGACACGATCCGGCGCGATCTGCGCGAGATGGCGAACGAGGGGCTCTTGCAGCGGGTTCACGGCGGCGGCCTGCCCGTCTCGCGGGTGAACCCGAGCTTCCCTGCGCGCGAGCGGGAGCGGCCGAAGGCCAAGGAAGAGCTCGCGCGGGCCGCGGCGACGTTGATCAAGCGGGGTCAGGTCGTGTTCATCGACAGCGGGACGACCAACGTGGCCGTGGCGCGCCACCTCCCGCGCGATCTCGAGGCGACGGTCGTGACCAACAGCCCTCCTGTCGCCATCGCGCTCTCGGAGCACCCGCGGGTGGAGGTGGTCCTGCTGGGCGGGCGCGTGCGCAAGGATCCGCTGGCCGCCGCCGACGGGGTGACCATCGCGGGGGTGCGCCAGATCCGGGCGGACCTCTGCTACCTCGGGGTGTGCACGCTCGATCCCACGTTCGGCGTCACCACGCTGGATCTGGACGAGTCGTACGTGAAGCGGGCGATGGTGGAGGCGTCGGCCGAGGTCGTCGCGCTGGTGACCGCGGACAAGCTCGGCACGGTGTCGCCGTACGTGGTCGCGCCGCTGAGCGAGCTCACGTGGCTCTTCACCGAGCGCGGCGTGTCGAAGGAGGCGCTCGCGCCCTACCGGGCCGCGGGCGTCACCATCACGCAGGATCTCGAGGTGGAGCCGGCCTGAACCAGCCGGTCAGAGAGCCTGCCACGACGTCCAGGAGGCGCAGGCTCGCGCTGGCCATGCCGATCTCGAGGTGCCTGGACGCCCTCGCCTATTTCACGACGACCTTCGCCGTCGTGAACTTGACTGTCCCGCTGTTGTTCTGGGACTCGACCAGCAGCTTGACCTCGTGCAGGTTCCCCAGGGGAAGGCCGAGCGCTTCCCATTTGGTGAAGTGTTCGGAAATGGAGATGGTGCCGCACGTGCGAGCCGTCCGCCGGATGCTGAAATATTGATCGAACGTCTCGCTATTCCCCGTGATGGCCGGCTTGTTCACGCGGGTCTTCTTCCACACGTCATAGGTCTCGCCATCGGCGGTGAGCGTGCCGACCTCGTCCCGCGGCGTCCCGTCGGAAGAAAACCCTGCCGGCTTCACGCTGCCCCAATCGTCGAGGATGTAGAACTCGCGCAGCGGGTTGACCGTCCAGCCGTAGATGCCGATGTACGTCAAGCCGCCGTTCTCCTCCGTCTTGGTATGCGCGAACTCCGCCGAGAAGGTGCCGATCTGGGCGTGCTTCCGGGTCTGGTTATAGTCGAGCCCGACGCGCGCAAGGAAATCCTCGACGTTGTTCCATTTCGCGCTGAACGCGGCGTCGACGCCGTGCACGGTCATGCAGCCCGTCCCGCTTCCCTCCGCCCAGAGCTCATAACCGTAACCATTGCCCGCATTGCCTCGGCTGTTCGAGCAATACTCCTTGCCTCCGGTCAGGGGTGTCGCCGGCGGGCAGGTGGGCGCGCCGCTGCCCGTGGACCCGCCTTCGCCGGTGGACCCGCCGCCGTCGCCGGGGGAGCCACCTCCACCCGTCGCTCCGCCAGCACCAGGGAGCCCGCTGCTGCTGCTGCTGCTGCTGCTGGTCGCGCCGCCGCTCCCCGTGACGCCTCCCGTAGAGGAAGCAGCGTCCGCGCCTCCGGTGCCCGGTTGACCACCGCCTCCGCTCCCGACGGTGGATCCTGCGATCGATCCGCCGCTCCCGTCGTCGTCCTTCCCCTCCCCGGAGCCGGAACAGCCCGTGAAAGCCACGGCAGCGAGGCAAGCGGCAAGAGTACCCAGCGACCAACGGGACGGAGCGAGAAGCTTCATGGCTGGAGCATGCCAGGGGTTGCACAGGGTGATCAAGAGAGGCGAACCGCTGAAAGCGCAGCTCGTCGTCGGATCGCCGCATCGGGCAGAAGTTTCCAGACCCGCGCGAACATCGCGTTCCATGCGCTGCGCGACGCGGGAGGGCTGAAGGTCGACGGCGTGCCCTCCACGAAGCAGCCATCGTGGCGCGGTGACATGCCGCAGCCGAGGTGGGCCTGTGTCCGAAGAGAGAGATCTCCCCTCTAGGGCACCGTGTCTCGACGGGAAACCGACGAGGAGCGGAAGTTGGCTATCTTCGCGTCGACCTCGGCGGACGACAGGATCGCGTCCTCGGCGAAATAGACCCAGTCGACATCCTCATGGTATGTCCGCGAGCTGCCCTTTGCCGCATCGAGCTCATCGTACCAGAGGTTGAAGAAGATGAATTGGTCCACCTCTGGAGCGTACATGGAACCGTGCGTCGCGCGATGCACCCCATCGATGTAATAGCTGATGGACGTGCTGGTGACCTGGAGAACGAGCGTGTGAAAACCGTTGAAGTTCGCGGAGACCGAGCTCGAGATATTCACGTCCGACGTCTCCCACGAAGTCAGCCACATCGTGCTCGTGTTGCCCTGGCCCCAGCCGCCGTTGGGCATGTACTCGAAATCCTGCTCCGAGTAGTCCGGGTCGCCGTCGGCCCATTCGGTCAAGGTGAAGAAGGTCTCGACGGGCTTGTCGGCGTAAAAACGCGTGCCGGACAGCGGGGTGTCGTTGAATTTGACCCTTGCAGCGTAGGTGCCGAAGCGGAACTTCTGGGCGTTGGTGATCACCTCGGCCTGCGAGGTGGTCGCTCCGGTGCCGCTCGTGCTCGCCTTGAGGCGCATCAGCTTGTTCGTGGAGCTCTGCGGGTCAGCGACCAGTGAAACGTTGGATTCCAGCCACGCCGCGTCGCTCACCCCCGGCGCCCCCGACCAGCTCCGCAGCGACCACCAGCTCGTGAAGCTGGCGTCGCTGGTCCCGTTGTAGCTGAAATCGTCGAAGAACTCGGCCGTGACCGCGCTGCCGGCCCGGGTCGTCGCGCTCGCCTGATTGGAGGCGGCAGACGCGCCGCCCCCATTCAGGGCCGTGACCTTGTAATAGTAGGTGGTCGACGCAGCCAGGCCGGTGCTGTCATAGCTGGTAGAGGTCACGCCGCTGGCGATCTGGTTTCCCGTGCCAGGCGTGAAACCCGACGTTGTCGATCGGTAGACGGCATAGCTCGTCGCACCGCGACTCGCCGCCCAGCTCAGGGAGATCGCGCTCGCGCTCGACGCCGTGGCCGTCAGGGAGATCGGCGCCGGAGGCGGCGACACGCTGCCGCTCGGCGGCGTACCGCTGCGCAGGCCGCCCGTGGGCGCGGAGCCGGCGTCGTGCACGGTGATACGGCTGAAGTTGGAGAAGGTCGTCTGGGTTCCGTACGAGTAATCGTCGGTCTCGACGACGTTCGTGTCGAACTCGATCCCGAGGTCGATCGGCTGGGTCGTCGCCCCCGCAGCCAGGCTCCCGGCGGCGCTGGTGAAGCCGATCTGCACGTAACGATCGGCGCCCGTAGAGGCCACCGTCCCCGTCGTCAGCGTGATTCGGCTGCAGCCCGGGCCCCACCACCAGCACGCCGGGGTCACCGTCCTCGCGCCGTTCTTCGTGAACCAGTAGCGCAGGACGATGCTGCTCAGCGGTATCGGGGCAGCGGTGTTGTTGCGGATCTTTATCCCGGCCTCGATGATGGTGTCGTTCGGCGCGGCGGCGTCATAGTTGCTGTACTGAACGGTGAAGTCGGTCGTCCCGGCGGAGCTGCCGCCCGGGTGACCGCAGGTCGAGAGCGCGACGAAGATGCCCAAGCACGCAAGGCGGAGGGCACGGGCCCGCAAGAAATCGGCCATCCCTTCGAGGAGCGTCACACGTGTGCGCCGGCCAGTCCGTCTCGTCTGCTCGACAGCATGTAGATATCTCGAGTTCATGATTGTCAATCGTGCTCCCTTCACGCCCGCATCGCGCGACATCGCCGAGCCGCGCGGTCTGGGTGTTTCAAAGTGCTTACCGGCCGATCCGCCGTCGCCCGGTCTGGGCGAGACAGCCGCCTTCAAGCACGGCACGTGCCAGCGCTGATCAGCGCTGAATCGGGCTTCGAAGCGATGGTTCAACGGATCATTACCGGGAGTGCGTACGAGGGCGATCCCGGCGATCCCTTTGGGTGCCATCGGCCTCGCGTGACGTCGGCGCGGAGGCCTGCTGAGATGGCAGCATGCCTCCGCTGAGCGACGACGATGCCGCCTCCACCGAACTCCTGCCCGGGCCGGTGCGCCCCGCCGCGGCCGGGGCCGAGAGCTTCGCCCTCTCCGTCATGGCGGGCCCGGACGAGGGCCGCCGGTTCACGGTGGCGCCGGGGCTGCCCTCGCGCGTGCTCGCCGGCACGAGCCCCGCCTGCGACATCTCCCTCACCGATCGGCTCGTTTCGCGCCGCCACGCCGCCTTCGAGCTCGCCGGCGCCCGGCTCCGCGTCACCGACCTCGGATCGACGAACGGCACCTTCGTCCAGGGGATCCGCGTCGGCGACGCGTACCTCCAGGGCAGCGAGCTCGTCCGGATCGGCGAGACCGTGCTCCGCGTCGAGGCGCTCGGCGTCATGCAGGCGGCCGAGCTGTCGCCCGCCGTGCAGTTCGGCAGGCTCCTCGGCGCCAGCGAGGAGATGCGGCGGCTCTATCCGCTATGCGAGCGCATCGCGGCGTCGAGCGTCCCCGTCGTCATCGAGGGCGAGACAGGGACCGGCAAGGAGGTGCTCGCGGAGGCGCTCCACGAGCAGGGGCCGCGGGCGGCCGGGCCGTTCGTGGTCTTCGACTGCACCGCGGTGCCGCCGACGCTCGTGGAGTCGGCGCTCTTCGGGCACGAGCGCGGCGCCTTCACCGGCGCGAACGAGACACGCCGCGGCGTCTTCGAGGAGGCGCACGGCGGCACCCTGCTGCTCGACGAGATCGGCGATCTCGACCTCAGCCTGCAGGCCAAGCTGCTGCGCGCGATCCAGCGATCGGAGGTGCAGCGCGTCGGCTCGAACCGCTGGATCCGCGTGGACATCCGGGTGCTCGCGGCGACGCGGCGCGATCTCGAGCGGGAGATCCAGGCGGGTCGGTTCCGGGACGATCTGTTTTTCCGGCTCGCGGTGGCCCGGATCGAGCTGCCGCCGCTGCGCAAGCGGCGGGGCGACGTCACGGTGCTCGCGCACCACTTCTTCCGGCAGCTCGCGGGGCGCGGCGCGCTCTTCCCGCAGGGGTTCGGCGAGCGGCTGGAAGACTACGACTGGCCGGGCAACGTGCGCGAGCTCTACAACGCCGTGGCGCGGCGCGTGGCGCTCGGAGAGGCCGCGCCGATCGAGATCACCCGGGCCGGACTGGCCTCCCCGGACGCGCCGGCCCCGGCCTCCACACCTGCAGGCGCGCGCGGAGGCACGGAGCCCGGGACATCCGGCGACGTCATCGAGGAGATCCTCGCGCTGAACCTGCCCCTCCCGCGCGCGCGGGAGCGGGTCGTCGAGCACTTCGAGCGGCGCTACGTTGAGCGCGTCCTCGCGCAGCACGGGGGCAACGTCAGCAACGCGGCGGCCGCGTCGGGCATCGCGCGGCGGTACTTCCAGATCCTGCGCGCCCGGCGCTCCACCTGACGCCCGCGGGGCCGGCGCGCGGGTCGATAGGCGCGCGACAGGCCCCGGGCTAGCTCCAGGCGGCCCGAGAGCGCCGGATCGCCGGGGGTGATCCAGGAGTTCCCACGCTCGCGATCGAGGCGATCGCGGTGCGATCTCCCCGATCGCCCACGCGCGCCCCCGGCTTGCCGGGCGCGATCGCCGCGCTTCGGCTCCAGGAAGAGGTCAGCGACGGGCTGCCCCGACGCCGCGCGCCCATCGTCGGGGCCATGATCACGACTGGTACATCGCTTGCTCTTCCCTGAAGCAGCAGCGCAGTTGCATCGGGCCACGACGACCCGGCCGCGCTCGGTACCACGATGTCCCCATCAACGGGTGGTGATCGAGGTCGAGCCCAGCGGCGAGTCACGGCCCAGCGGCGCCGGATCGCAGCATGGCAATGCTGCGTTCGGCGAGACCACCATCGGCGATCGTTCATCTCTCGTCGAAGAAAGGCCACCATGTCTCTCCATCTTTCCAAGATTGCTCCCAAGCTTTCACTTCTCCTCGTCGCCTTCACCGCGAGCGGGCTCGGATGCCTTGCTTCCAGCTCGCCGGAGGAGCTCGAGGTGGATCAGAACGAATCCGCCGCGTGCGCAGACTTTCCGGAGTGGCAGAAGGATCAGCCGTATGTCGCGGGGGACATCGTGAATTACGAGGGGTCGGCCTACATTGCCAAGTACGACAATCCCGGCTTCATCCCGACCGTCAGCACGTACTTCTGGGAGCCGTACTCCGGCTGCAGCGACAGCTCCGAGCCCGCCGAGGGGTCCAGCTCCGAGCCCACCGAGGGCTCCAGCTCCGAGCCCACCGAGGGGTCCAGCTCCGAGCCCACCGAGGGCTCGTGCAGCTATCCGCAATGGCAAAAGGATCAGCCGTATGCCGCGGGGGACATCGTGAATTACGAGGGGTCAGCCTACATCGCCAAGTACGACAATCCCGGCTACATCCCGACCGTCAGCACGTACTTCTGGGAGCCGTACTCCTGCGGCGGCAGCCCCGGCGACGACGGCAGACCCCGCGCGGGCTTTGGGCTCCCCGAAAAGGTCGTCGCTGGCTACTACCCCAACTGGACGGAAGCGCCCGTCCGCATCCGGGACATCAACAGCAATTACAACGTGATCTATCTCTTTGCCGCGAGGCCCTTCGGAGGATCGCCCGGCACCACGGGCGCCGTCTACTGGGAGCCGCCGGGTGATGGCAAGGGAGCAGCGACGAACCTGAAGGCCGACATCGAGTACGCACGGACGACCCAGGATCGCAGGATCATCCTCTCCGTCGGCGGCGAAAACAATGGCATGAGCTTCCCGACGCGCGCGAAGTCGGAGAAGTTCGTCGACAGCGTGATCGGGATCTACGACAACCTGGGTGGGTTCGACGGCCTCGACTGGAACACCTTCGAGGCCAATCAGGCCCCCGACACCTCCGAGATGATCTGGATCAGCCAGGAGCTGAAGCGGCGCATCCCCGGCTTCGTCATCACCGCGCCTCCGGCCCCTTGGAACAGCCGCGACAAGACGTTTTGCAAGGAGATGGTGGACGCCGGCGCCATGGACTACGCGGCCCCGCAGTACTACGATGGCCCCGACCTCGCCGAGCAGTCTTACATCGTGAACAGCGTGAACGAGTGGGTCTCGCTGCTAGGTCCGACGCACGTCGTCGTGGGGTTCGGGCTCGCGGACCGGCAATACTACATGTCGATCGACGAGGCGATCCCCACGTGGAATCAAGTCGAGAGCAACCACCCGGGGCTCCGCGGCGTGTTCGACTGGGAGATCCACGTCGACGAGAGCAAGGGGTGGCAGTTCGCCAACGGCGTGGGACCTCTCGTCACGGACTGAAGCGGGATCGCGTGGAGCGCGCAGCGATTCCGCCCGCCGATCGCGGACAGCGCGCGCTCCCCTCGATTGAAGGAGATCTGCGCCTATCGGTAGAAGGCGACGTCGTCGATCCAGATGTCGAACGCCTGCTCCTTGTCGAAGAAGAACTCGATGGCCCAGAGCCGCTCCAGGGCGGGCGCCAGCAGCTGTTTACCGTAGGGCTCCTGCTTGAGGCACTCCACCGGAATCTTGAAGTGCTTCCAGTCGCTCTCCAGAAAGACGGGCTTGTGGAAGTGATTGTTGCATTCCCCCTCGTCTTCGTTGCAGATGCCCCCCAGGTGATAGGTCTGCTGATCGATGAACATCACCTTCATTTTCCTGGTGGAGCCCTCCTCGGCGCGGGCCCAGAACGTGAGCCCACGGTACTCGGACGCGTCGTAGTAGGCCTCGTCGTCCAGATGGAAGCCGACGCCGGCTCCCCAGAGGAGGAAGCCGTCATCGGCGCTCGTGTGCACGGCCCTGGTGCTGGCGCCGCGCGGAGGGTCGAGGGTGCTCACGAGGTCCGCCGGGTCCGCAGGATCCTGCGTTCCTTCCGGTGACTCGTCGTTGTCCTCGAACCAGAACCCTGCCCAAGGGTTCGACCCGTTCCCTCCGGAGATCCGGGTGTCTCCGTCTTCCATGTCGTCGATCATCGACAGGGCGAGGCTCTCCCCGGGCAGCACCGCGAGGATCTCGCATGGATCTCCCTCGCCGCCGCCGCCGCTCCCGGCCGCTGAGCCCGCTGCGCCACCGCCTCCGGAGCTCTGGTCCTCGGGCTCGTAGACCTTGTCGAAGCCGAAGAGCTGCGCACATCCGAGCCCGAGCAGCGCCATGGCACATCCGCCGGCGCACCGAACGAAAGCCAGCATCGTCTTCATTTTCATGTGAAATTTCGAGAGGTTTTGGTCGCGGAGGATATCAGGGTGGCCGCCGAAATGGAATGATGCCCTCATCGAGTCATACGGCTGTAACCGATCAGTCAGCGAGCGACCACCGGCCATTCCGCCGCGCGATGGCGCAGACCGACGGAGCGTGTCCTAGATCTTTACTGGAACACTGAAAAAAGCGCTTCGATCCCTCAGTTCCTGAGTGCAGGCGTCGCGTACGCTGGTGTATAAGTGCGCCTGCTGGTGGAACCCATGTCGCTGAGTCTGGACGACGGGATGCTGTTTGCTGGCAGGTACCGCGTGGTGCGCGGAATCGCCAGCGGCGCGATGGGCGCGGTCTACGAGGTTCTGCACATCGAGACGGAGCGCCGGCGGGCGCTCAAAGTGATGCACTCGCACCTCGCCGGCAACCCCGACTTCCAGGCCCGGTTCAAGCTGGAGGCGCGCGTCGCCGCGCGCATCGAGAGCGACCACATCGTCGAGGTGTTCGACGCCGGGATCGACGCCGAGACCGGCAAGCCGTTCCTCGTGATGGAGCTGCTCCGCGGCACGCTGCTCGACGAGCGCGTCCGCCGCGCCGGGCGCCTACCGCCGGAAGAGGCCGTCGCCTTCCTGCGCCAGACCGCCATCGCCCTCGACAAGACACACGCCGCCGGGGTCGTCCACCGCGACCTCAAGCCTGCCAACCTCTTCCTGGCCGAGACCGACGACGGGGCGCCCCGGATCAAGGTGCTCGACTTCGGCATTGCCAAGCTCGTCGTCGAGACGGCGGCGGACTCGGCGGCGACCGCGGTCCTCGGCACGCCGCTCTACATGGCGCCCGAGCAATTCAGCGGCGAGTCGGTCTCGCGGGCCGCGGACATCTTCGCCCTCGGCATGATCGCGTACACGCTCCTCGTCGGCAAGGCGTACTGGCTGAACGACAGGCGGAAGTACGACAGCGCGCTCGCTTTCGCGACCCTCGCCGTGAACGGCCCGCAGGAGCCCGCGTCCGCGCGCGCGGACGCCGAGGGGGTGAAGCTGCCTCCGGGCTTCGACGCGTGGTTCGCCAAGGTGACGGCCCGCGCCCCCGAGGCGCGCTTCGCCACCGCTTCGGCCGCGGTCGAGGCGCTCGCCGAGGTCTTCGACCTGCCCGCCGCGCCGGTGCGATCATCGCGCCTGCTCCCCGCGGAGACCCCGAGTGGACATGAACCCCTGAGCTCCCGCTCCTTGTCGCTGCCGAGCGACGTCCAGCTCCCGACCGCGACCGTGGTGACCGCGCTGCCCCCCACGAAGCCATGGAGCCGAGCCGCGATCACCGCCGCGGTGCTCGTCCTCCTCGGCGGCGGCGCCTTCGCCTTCGCCTCGCTGAGCCGCGGCGCGCTCCCCGCCGACAGGAGCGCGGAGCCCGCGCAGACCGCGGGGGACGCGCGCTCGCCCGCCTCCGCGCCCCCGGAAGTCCGTCCGACGCCGCCTCTCCCCGACGCCTCGGCGACAGCCACGGCGCCGGACGTCGCGACGCCGGCTCCCGAGGCCTCCGTGCCGCTGGGAAAGGGCAGCCGCGCGCTCGCCACCGCGACGGGGGCGGCGCGCGCGTCGCCGCCGCCGGCGCTCGGCTCACGGCGCAGGCTCGCGCCAGCCGCGTCGGCCGCGGAGCCGAGCCCTGAGCTGCTGTACAAGCCGGACTGAGCACGATGGCAGGGCGGACACTCCTTTGCCAGGAGCGAGCGGGAACGATGGTATCTGGCGGCTCACGCATGCGCTTCTCTTGGTTCCGGTCCACCTGCCTTGGCGTGCTGGGCGTCGCCGTCGCGGCGCCGGCCAGCGCGCAGGCGCTCGCCGTCGCGGAGTCCCACTTCGACCGCGGGCGCGCCGACATGCTGGCTGGCCGGTACGAGACCGGCTGCCCTGCCCTCGCCGAAAGCCAGCGTCTCGATCCGCGCCCGGGGCGGCTGTTCACGCTCGCCGAGTGCGAGGCCAAATGGGGGCGTATCGCGACCGCGGTCGCTCGCTACAACGACTATCTCGCGATGGTTGATCGCATGAGTGAGGCCGAGCGGGACAAGCAGGCGGCGAGACGCAAGATCGCGCTCGGGCAGCGCAGCGCGCTCGCGCCGCTCGTGCCGCAGCTCACGCTGTCGCTGCCGCCGGGCGCGCCGGCGGGGACGCGCGTGCAGTGCGACGGCATGGCGCTGGAGCAACCCTCGCTCGGCGTCGCGCTCCCCGTCGATCCCGGAGAGCACGTCGCGACGACGCAGACGCCGGGAGGGGCCGTGACCGAGACGCGATTCACGATCGACCGGTCGGAGTCGAAGGCGATCGTGCTCGAGGTGAAGTCCCCGGCGGCCGCCAAGCCGCCGCCCGCCAAGCCGCCGGCGCCGGTGCCCGCGCCGGATCAGGGGCCCAGCGGCCTGCGGGTGGTCACCTATGTGGCGGGCGGGCTCGGCGTGGCCGGGCTGATCGTCGGATCGGTGACCGGGTGGATGGCGCTCGACGCGAGCGGCGTCGCGGCCGACAACTGCAGGGACGTGAGCCCCGACCGGGCGCGATGCAAGCCCGACGGGCTCGACGCTGGCAACCGCGCGAAGCAGCTCGGGCTGGTGAGCACGGTCGGCTTCGGCGCCGGCGTGGCGCTCACCGGCGCGTCGGCGCTGCTCTTCCTGCTGGAGCCATCCCCGCGCCGCCAGCCGGCGCCCGAGGTGAGCTGGGAGCTGACGGCGGGCCAGGCCGGAGGGGGCGTCGTGGTGCGTGGCCGCTGGTGACGCGGCTCGCGCGCGCCGCCGCCGGCCCGTGAGCCAGCGCAACGGTTCGGCCCCGGGGAGCCGTCCTGCCAGGGATATGTCTCGCGAGCGAAGAGAGATTTGACGCAAAGACGCCAAGAACGCAAAGGCGCAAACCTGCACAAATTTGTTCTTTCTTGCGCCTTTGCGCCTTTGCGCCTTTGCGTTGAATTCTCTCTCTGGATCCCCGGCCGGACTCCGCGTGGGTGGAACTGGCGCGACGCTCTCACCAAGGTGAGCTCACGACGCTCCAGGGCACTACCCCGCACGGACAAGCACGAGGGAGTCGGACAGGATCCAGAGCCCGAGGCCGATCAACACGAACGGCAGCGCCGCACGGCCGAAACGCCGGATGCGCGTGCCCAGGACCGGGTGGTTGACAACGCGGTGCCCGAGCGCGCAGAAGGCGCCTGTCATGACCGCGAACACGGCCGCATGAAGCGGGATGTGCGCAGGAGAGCTGGAGAACAGCGGGATATAAACGCCGAGGTTGTCCCCGCCGTTCGCGACGGTCACGCTCGCCACGGCGATCACCTTGAAGCGCGACGCGCTGCCATGGGGCTCACGCGCGCTCTCCGCTGCGCCTGCTTCGTCCGCTCCGCTCGCCACGCCTGCTTCCCTGGCCCTGGAGCCCCGCCAGAGCGCCCAGAGGCCTCTCAGGCCGAGCGCCAGGGGAGCCAGGCCGAGCAGGCCGATCCATCCGTCCGGCACGCGGACCGCGAGCAGCGCACACGCGACGCTCGCGATCACGAGCGCCGCCATGCCGAGGAACTGGCCGGCCACCACCTGAGCTGGGGTAAAGCCTGGATCCGCGAAGAAGGCCGAGAGAAGGAGGAGGTCATCGATGTTCGTGGACACGAACACGACAACGCTCACCCCGAGAATCGGAAGGATCTGCTCCATGGCGCGCCCGCGGACGTACCACCCCCCGCGGCTCGCGTCTGCTCGGGGGGGCGCCGGCGCCGCGGGCACCGCTCCGAGCCGGCCGACGCCGGAGCTCACCCGGGGCTGCCGGGGTAGACCGTAATCACCGGAGCGGCGGCGCGTCTGCGCAGGCGACAGGAGACGAGCCACGAGCTCGTGTAAGGAGAAGCCATGGCGACGATTCCCCAGCCCGTGCAGCCGACCAGCGCGAAGGCCACGCCCGCCGCGCAGGGCGCCCGGACGGAGCTTCCGGTGCAGGGCATGACCTGCGCGGCGTGCGTGCGCCGCGTCGAGAAGGCGCTGCGCGCCGCGCCCGGCGTCCAGGATGCGGCCGTGAACCTGGTGACCCGGCGCGCGACGATCACCTACGACGCGCAGGCGACAACGCCTGCCGCGCTCGCCAGCGCCATCGTGGAGGCGGGGTACGAGGTGCCCGAGGTCCCCCCGGGGGCCAGCGTCCCTGAAGCCGCGCCGATCACCGGCGTTCCCGCAGCCCCGCAGGCCGACGGCGTCCCCGCAAGCCCGACGAGCGCCGGCGCCCGCGCGGACGCCACGGCGCCGGAGCGCCCGGCAGCGACGGCGGACGCACCACCGCAGCGCCCGCAGCCGAGCGCGGCCGAGCGCGCCGCCGCCATGGACGCGGCCGAACAGAAGGAGCAGCGGGCGCTCCGGCGCGACGTCGCGATCGCCGCGCTGCTCACCGCGCCGCTGCTCGCCGTGGCCATGTCCCACGGCGCGATCCCGGCGCTCGAAGGCGCTCCCGCGCGCTGGCTCTCGCTCGCGCTCGCGACGATCGTGGTGTTCGGGCCGGGGCGCCGGTTCTTTCGCCTCGCCTGGAGCGCGCTCCGGCACCGCGCCGCGGACATGAACACCCTCGTGAGCCTGGGGACCGGCGCCGCCTGGCTCTACTCGACCGCCGCGGTCGTGGTCCCCGGCCTGTTCCCGCACGCCGAGCACGGCCACGCGCCGCCCGTCTACTTCGAGGCCGCGGCCGCGATCGTCACCTTCGTGCTGCTCGGCAAGCTCCTCGAGACGCGCGCGCGGAAGCGGCTGGCCGACGCGGTGCGCGGGCTCGTGGCGCTCCAGCCGAAGACAGCGCGGCGCGTCCGCGGCGACGCCGAGGACGAGGTGCCCGCCTCGTCGCTCGCCCCGGGCGACCTCGTGCGGGTGCGGCCCGGCGAGCGCATCGCGACCGACGGCGAGGTGGTCGACGGCGCGTCCGCGGTCGACGAGGCGATGCTCACCGGCGAGAGCATGCCCGTCGACAAGACGGCGGGCTCGGCCGTGCTCGGCGGGACGCTCAACCAGAGCGGCGCCCTCGTCTTCCGCGTCACGAAGACCGGCGCCGACACGGCGCTCGCGCGCATCGTCGAGGCCGTCGAGCAGGCGCAGGGGTCGCGCGCGCCGATCGCGCGCCTCGCCGACGTGGTGAGCGGTGTCTTCGTGCCCGTCGTCCTCGGCGTCGCGTCGCTCGCCTTCGCCGCGTGGCTCGCGATCGACCCGACCGCCGCGGGGCTCGCCACGGCGGTCGAGCGGTTCGTCGCCGTGCTCGTGATCGCCTGCCCGTGCGCGCTCGGGCTGGCCACGCCGGCCGCCGTGGCCGTCGGGACAGGGCGCGGCGCGGAGCTCGGCGTCCTCGTCAAGGGCGGCGCGGCGCTCGAGGCGGCGAGCCGCGTCGACACGGTGCTGCTCGACAAGACCGGGACCCTGACCTCGGGTCGGCCCGAGCTCACGGACGTCGTGGACCTCGCGGGCCACGGCGAGGCGGCGCTCCTCGGCCTCGTGGCGGCCGCCGAGCGCGAGAGCGAGCACCCGGTGGCGCGGGCGATCGTCGAGGGCGCCCGCGGCCGCGGGGTCGGCATGGCGCCGGCCTCGGCGTTCCGCGCGGAGATCGGCCACGGCATCGAGGCGCGCGTCTCGGGGCGCCTCGTGCGCATCGGGACCGCGGCGTGGCTCCAGCGGGCGGGCACCGACACGGCCGCGCTGGAGGCCGAGGCCGATCGCCTGGCCGCGCTGGGCCGCACGCCGTCGTTCGTGGCCGTCGACGGGCAGCTCGCGGGCCTCGTGGCGGTCGCCGATCGGCCCACCGAGGAGGCGCGCCGCGCCGTCGCGGCCATGGCCGAGCTCGGCGTCGACGTGGCGATGGTGACCGGCGATCGGGCGGGCGCCGCGCGCGCCGTCGCCGATGAGCTCGGCATCCGCGCCGTGTTCGCGGAGGTGAGACCCGAGGACAAGGCGAGGATCGTCCGCGAGCAGCGGGCCGCCGGCCGCAGGGTGGCCATGGTCGGCGACGGCATCAACGACGCGCCCGCGCTCGCCGGCGCAGATGTGGGGATCGCCCTGGGCAGCGGCACGGACATCGCCGTCGCGTCCGCGGACGTGGCGCTGATCCGCGGCGGGATCGCGGGCCTGCCCGTGGCGCTCGGGCTCGCCCGCGCCACGCTGCGGACGATCCGGCAAAACCTGTTCTGGGCGTTCATCTACAACGTGATCGGCGTTCCGATCGCGGCGGGCCTCCTCTACCCGTTCACCGGATGGCTCCTGTCGCCCGTCCTCGCGAGCGCAGCGATGTCGCTGTCGAGCGTGTCGGTGCTCGCCAACTCCCTCCGGCTACGCGCGTTCGGCCGGCCGTAGACCGGCACGCGCGGGCCCGCTGGCGGACACAGCAGGAGCGGCGCGTTCCTGTCACCTTTGCGGCCCAGCGCGGTGAAGCAAAAAGCCGACGAGCAGCGCGCTCGTCGCGCTGTTATCCCGAGCAGCCGGCTCGTCGCGCCGGCGAAGCGCTCGGCCCGCGCGCCAGGGGTCGCTCCGCTTCACGCCCGCTCGCAGGGCGGCTACCCGGTGAGTGAATGATCGGAGCCACGGATGCACCGAAGCGTTCAAATTACGGAGGATCCATGAGAGCTTATCGCCATCATATTGGCACAGCCATTGCTTTGCCCTGTCCCTCTCGGCCCACGCCGCCGATGCCGCGGTCACCGTCGGGCTCATCGAGCCGACCAATGCGATCATCGCGGGCAGCACGATCCCGGTGCACGTAACGGCGTCGTCCCCCGAGGACATCTACTATGTCGAGGCGGAGCTCGAAGGGCTCACCATCGAGCTCACGCCGACGGAAGGCGGTCATTTCCAGGGAGCGTTCGACCTCGGCGAGCTCGCGGGCGAGCTCGCCTATGGGCCTCACGTCGTGACGGTCCACGCGTACAACACGTTTGGCGAGGTGGCGAGCGCGCAGGGCACGGTGCACCGGCACGCGCCTCTGACGCTCGGATGGAACGCGCTCGCGCACGACACCCTCACAGACGGCTGGCGCTTCGCCGCGAAGTGCATCCCGACGCCGCCGTACGCGTGCCAGAGCCTCCGGGCGACGTTCCGCAGCGCCGAAGGACAGGTCACCCTTTCGGCGGGCAACCCACAGCCCGTGCCGGGGCACCTCTACCTCAAGGAAGAGCAGGCCTGGTATGGCTACCAGATCCCCTCGGGCAGAGCGTACACGCTCACCATCGAGGCCAGCGACGGCGTGGGCCCCACCGTCACGAAGACCATCGGCCCCATCTACGTCGAGCGGAGCCCGAGGCTCACCGCCGTCCAGCGCGCGCCAGGCACCATCCTCGATTTCGACGCCGCGCGGATCCTCTTCCGGGACCCGTACCAGCGCCTCGGGATCTTCGACCGCGCCACGCAGCAGGTGACGTGGGTCGCGACCATCCCGCAAGGGGATCTGCCGATCAGCGAGGTCTACGGGGCGCTCACGCCGTCCGGGTCCGTGCACCAGTCGACGACGGGCCACATCCTCGCCTGGGTCAACGGCGCCCGGCGCACCGTCACCAGCGGGGCGCGCCTCGACGCGGTGAACGGCGACAACATCGTGTGGACGACGAACGGCGACGACTGGGCCGTCGCTACCTCGCTATCGGCGGGGACGAACAGGACCCTCTGGCGCGTCGACGGGAGCAGGTCGCCGTTCCAGGCCGACATCACGCCTTCCGGCGGCGTCTATTTCGGCACCTACGAGGACGCTGCCATCGTCGGGCCGAGCAGGGTGCGCCTCGGCGATCATGCGGGCAACCTGCAGCGGCCGATCACCGACGGGACGAACGTCGCCGGCCGGTGGTGGGACGGCATGACGAGCTCGAGCTACCTGTACACGGCGGAGGGAGAGGAGGTGTTCCTTGGCGACTCGATCACAGGCACCTCGGCCGGGCTGCTGGTTCACGCGGGCCACGCCGCCTTCCTGAGGAGCGACGGCGCCGTCAACCAGGTCTGGCTGCGGACCCCCGACGGCGAGCAGCATCAGATCAGCGATTTCACGACGTCGAGCCAGTTCGATCAGGTGAAGCTCCGGGTCGGCCACGACGGCATCAGCGACACGGGCGAGGTCCTCTTCCTGAACGGCGGCAAGCGCTATCTCGGCCGGGCGGGGGGCGCGCCCGAGAGCATTGGCACGACGCTCGGACACGGTCGCTGGCTCGACGGGAGCTGGTATGTGACCATCGGCAACACGATCTTCCAGGTCTCGAGCACGCAGGGCGCCGTCGCGCAGCTCGCCGCGCCGGGCAACGCGGAGTTCGCGCCGGAAGAGGGCCTGGGCGGCGAGCGCGAGGTGCTGTCCACCTCCTTCGCCGTGGACGAGGTGCTCGATGAGCCGGTGTGGGCTCGGGATCTGCACGAGCCCGACGCGCTGCCGGCGTCGGCCGACGCGGCCACGGACGGCGGCTTCGCGCCGGCCGCGGCCGGGTGCAGCACCTCTGGCCCGGCGGGCTCCGCGGGCAGCGCCGCCGCGCTCGCGGCGGCGGCCGCGGGCCTCGTGCTCGGGCGGCGGCGGCGCGCGCGGTCGTAGCGGCGCCGCGCGCCTCCCTCCCGGCCCGGTCGGCCTCGATCGGGCCCGGATGCCGCGCTCATCGGCGCCGGCCTCGTCGCGGCCCCGGCAGGAGGCTGCTCCGCCCGTCATCCACCCATCACTCGGCGACGACGATCTGCCATCGCTGCTCCTCGCCGCTGCCGCCCGCCCGCTGCTCGATCGCGGCGGCGTCCGCGGTGGAGCCCTGGTAGACCCCGATCAGCTTGCCGCTCTTCTTGTTCCTGATCTGGAAATCACCGCCGCCCAGATCGATGAACAGCCACGCCTGGTTGTCGCCGTCGTGGTTCTCCCATTGCACCAGCGCGACCCCGTCGCTCGTCGACTCGTCAGGGACATCGAGCACCTTGCCGCTCTTGACGTTGGTCAGCCGGAAGTAGCCCGCTCCATTGTAGTTGAAGCTCCACTTCTGGCTGTCTCCGCCCCTGTCCGCGTTCTGGACGACGTCCGCCCCGTCCTCGCCCGACGCGCCGACGACATCCATCACCTTGCCGCTCTTCTTGTTGACGAGCTTGAAATTGTTCGTCGTTCCGGCGACGGCGCCGGCCGACGTGTCGATGGTCAGCGTGTTGTTCCAGCGCATGCTCATGCTGGTGTCCGACGGGAAGGAGACCGGCTGCCAGACGTACGTCGAGTTGTTGACCGGTCCGCTCCAGGCCCCTGCCCACCGGTCTCCCATGTACAGGTAGGCCGTCCCGGAGCTGCCCTGGACCGGGAGCACGTAGGTCGACTGGGAGTGGTAGGTCGTGCCGTCACCGACGTTGGTCATCGCCGACCAGCCCCTGTCGAGAGCGCGGGACGTCGCGTATTTCGCCTGGTTGGGCGACCAGCCCGTGGCGCCGGAGGTCAGCAGGAAATAGGTGCCGTTCCGCTTGAACAGCGCCGGCGCCTCCCGGTGCCCGCCGGGGAAGAGCGTGGCGGAGAGGCGGGCGATGGACAGGTAGTCGGGGGCCAGCTCGTAGAGGTTGAGATCGTAGTTCTCGTTCGTGGCGGAGATGAAATAGGCCTTGGCGTCGTCGTCGACGAAGAGCCCGCAGTCGCGGGACATGTACCCCGGCTTGCCGTGATCGGTCACCCCGCTGCCGGCGAGCGGCCGGAAGCTGCCGTGATACGTGTAGTCGCCGTCCACGGTGCTCGAGCTCGCGACCGCGGCGCGGGCCTCGCCGTAGTTCACCCCGTTCTCCCAGTGCATCCACATCACGAATCTGTCCGTGGACGCGTTGTAGACGACCTTCGGACGCTCGATGTTGGCCGGATCGAGGTCCTTGTCCGAGTCCATCGTCAAGACATGGTTCCTGAACTCCCAGCGCCGCAGATCCGTCGAGCGGTAGCAGGAGACGGCATAGAACGTCCCGTCCGGGTTCCGGTTCTCCCCGAACCAGTAGTAATGGTCGCCCACCCGGATCACCCCTCCCCCGTGCGCCTGGATGGGTTTACCCGAGGTGTCGGCCCACTGGATCCCGTTGACCAGGGGGCCGACCGCCGGCGGCAGCTCCGGTCCCCCACCCTCGCCAGGCGCCCCGCCGCCGCCGGACGACGAACCGACAGACGCGCCGGAGGTGCCGGGCGCCCCGCCCGCCGAAGCGCTGGAGGTGCCGGGCGCTCCGCCGCCGCTGGAGGACGCGCCGATCGACGCGCCGGGCGCCCCGCCGCCGCCGGAGGACGCGCCGACCGACGCGCCGACCCCGGAAGCGCCGCCGCCCTCCGATGAGCCCTGAGGGGGCGCTTCGGAGCCGGAAGCGCAGGAGGCGACGCCGAGCCCCACGACCAGCAGGCCCATCACCGGAGACAAGGAACCGAGACGCATGACGCCCTCCAGAAAGAGCGAGATCTCGGTGCCTTCAACCGGACGAGTCAAGTCCTTCTAGCGCGCAGCGACCTGGGTGATTTGATCCGCTCCCGTGCGATCGGCCAGCCTGCGCCCCGGGGAGATCTCGGCAGCGCGCTCGTGGCCCGATCAGGCCCGCGCCGCGGGAGTCGCCGCCGCTCCGCGCGGGGCGGCGATCTTGTACCTGTCGCGGGCCCAGGCGGCGATGTCGGCGACCTGCCGCGCGACGGGGGTCGCCGACCAGCCGAAGGTCTCGCGGAAGCGCGTATCGTCGATGACATAGGGCACGTCCCACTGGTACGCCATCTCGACCGCCTCCCGCAGGAAGGGCGAGAACAGGCCCAGCGCGCGCAGCAGGATGCGCGGGACCCGCGCCACCTCGACCGTGACGCCAAGGGCGCGCCCGAGGCGCTGCGCGAGCGCCCGCGTGCTCTCGGCCGGCGCCGTCGGCAGGTGCCAGACATGGCCCATCGCCTCCTCCCGCTCGCCCAGCGTCACGAGGCCCCGCGCCACGTCCTCCACGTAGGTATACGAGTGAGGCATCTCGGGATCACCCATGCACTCAACGGCTTTTCCGGCGAGCGCGCGCGAATAGAAACGGTCGCCCCAGGCAGACAGCGGCACGTCGGCGCCGAAGAAGTCGCTGGCGCGCCCGATGGCCACGCGCGCGTCGCCGCGGCGCTGCGCCGAGAGGCGCATCTCCTCGAGCTCGACGCGCAGCGCGCCCTTCCTGCTGCAAGGACGGCGCGGCGAGTCCTCCCGCATGGCCCCGTCGGGCACGCCGTACATGTACAGGCAGTCGAGGGCCACGAGCTTCGCGCCCGCCTTGCTCGCGCCGTGCACCGCGCCGCGCGCGATGGGCAAGAGCTGCGTGGGCCAGAGGTGGTAGGGCGGGTTCATGCAATCGTAGACCACGCTGGCGCCGCGCGTGGCCTCCTCGGCAAAGGCGAGATCGGTGATGTCGCCGCACACCGACGTGAGCCCCGGCCGCTCCGGAGCGCGGCGGGTGCGCTGCACCAGGCGCACACGATGGCCCTGCGCCAGCAAGAGAGCCGCGACCCGCGGGCCGATCTGGCCGGCGCCGAGCACGACGTGGAGGCGAGACGAGGAGTTCGGGACGAGCGGTGCGTTGTTCATGGGGGCCAAGATGGCCCTTGCAAGCACGCAAGACAACGCCAATAAATGCAACATATCGCGGCAAAAATGCAAGACCTGCGCGGGACCCCGGGCTTCGAGGAGCCCATGTCCGCCGGGCCGGGCTCGGCTAGCTCCGCGCGTCGAAAATCCTTACGGATCACGACGGTTCGCCCCCGCAAATTCGTCCTTGGGCGACGACGTACTAGCCTTGCCAGGGTGGATCCGTCCGACCCCGTGGCCCGGTACCTGCCAACCCTCGGGCGTGCCCGCGCCGAGGGGCTCGCGCTGCCGCCCGGCGCGCCGGCCGAGGAGCGCCGCGTGGCAGCGCTGGTGGTGCTCGCGTCGATCGTGCGCCGTGAAGGCTGGACCGAGGTCGTCGACCTCAGCGTGGAGGACGCGCTGCAGATCGCGCCGGGAGAGCCGCCGCTCCCCGAGGCCTTCGAGGCGCGTGCCCACCGGCGCCTGGTCGAGCATCTCGGCCTCCGGCCCTGCACCGCGTGCGCCGGCGCCAGCGCGAGTCCCGTCGTCTGCGCGTCCTGCATGGGCGACGGTCATGTGCGGCGGGCGCGCATCCGCCACGTGCAGGACCGCCCGATCGAGGTGCGCGAGCTCTACGCGCCACGCGAGATGTCCTTCGTGCCGGCGCTGTTCTCGTTCGAGAGCGGCCTGAAGCGCGCGCTGGGCGCCGCGGATCCCCCCGAGCCGCTGCGCTGCCTCGACCTCCGCCCCCGGGCGGTGCGCACCGCCTACCGAGGCGGCGGCGACCGGGCGGTCGAGCCGGATTTTCATGGCCACCATTTTGCCGGCACGATCGAGAGCGCGGTGGCCACCCTCGGCGCGTTCGCCGCGGGCGGCCGGATCGTGGCGCAGGCGGTGCGCGCTTACGCGTGGCCGCTGCTCTGGCTGCGCTACGACCCCGGCGAGCCCGCGCGCGAGGTGGTCGTCTTCCCCGATCTCACCGGCGCGCTCCAGGCCTTCTCGGGCGCCATCCCGGGCGAGCTCGGCGGCCCGCCGCTGCCGCGGCAGCACGCGCGGGGGTAGGCGAAGCTCTCGTCGACGTCCGCTCGCTCCGGCGCATCGTACAAGAACCGCGGAGCTACGCGCACCACCTCGGGTGGCGCGCCGCGAGGCCGGGCGGCACGGACCGCGACCCCACGTTCCGGTTCCGCGCCGTGACGGCCGGATAATGACCACCGCGTGACGCTCCCCGCGCCCGCGCTCTCCCGTGCGCGGGACGAAGGCTAGAAGTCCGGCCATCCATCCATTGATGGCCGGACTTCTGGTGGGCGGGACTCAGGTGAGCCCGGGGAGCGCGCCGGTGCTGTACTGGGGGTCGCCGAAGGTCCTGTCGTCGGTGCCCATCGCGTTCGCGATCGTGACGAGAAGATCGTTGTGCTGGCGGGCAGAGCCGCCGTTCGCCAGGTAGTCCACGAAGCGGCCGGTCTTGAAGACCCCGCCCGCGCTGCCGGCGAGCAAGAACGGGATGTTCGTGAGCGCGTGCTGCCTCGACTCGCCGATCTCGGTGACCCACAGGACGACGGTGTTGTCGAGGAGCGTGCGATCCCCCTCCGCGTACGAGTCGAGCTTCCCGAGCAGGTAGGCGAGCTGCTCCGCGAACCACGTGTGGATCTTCATGTACTTCTCGTCACCCGCCGCGTTCCACTCGTGGGAGATGGCATGGTGATTCTGCGTGAGACCGAGGAACGGGTAGAGGTGCTCGCTCTCGGCGTACGACCACTGGATCGTGGCGACCCGGGTGAGGTCGCACGCGAGCGCCGCGGCCATCATGTCCATCTGGAGCTTGCCGATGGCGGGCATGTTGTCGTCCTTCGAGAGGTCGATGCGGTCGCCCAGCGCCGGGGCCTGGCAGCTCGTGCTCGGGGTGCCGCCGCCGCCGGTCGAGGAGCCGCCGCCGGCCAGGCGCGCCTCGATGTCCCGGATCGACTGCAGGTGCGAGTCGAGCTTGAGGCGATCTTCCTTGCCGATGCGAGGCCGCACGTCGGCGATGTCCTCGCGGAGGAGATCGAACACGGTCCGCCGCTGCGCGCGGAGCCGATCGAGCGCGGTAGAGCCGCCCGGGTCCTGGCCCTGGCCAGGCACCGAGGCCCCGAAGAGCTGCTGGAACGTGTCGTAAGGGTCCTCGCGGGGGGGGATGGGCTGGTCCGGCCCGGCGTAGCTGAGCCGGCCGCGCACCTCCGCGTCACGGACCTGGACGCCGAGCTCCAGGGTCTTGAACAGCGTCTGGGGCTGCAGCTTGTTCGCGATGTGCTGATCGAGCGAGATCCCCGACGACCAGCCGGCGTTGGTGGACATGAAGCTCTTGAAGTTGCCCTTGAGCAGCGCCCGCCCCGTCAGCAGCCCCCCGATGCCCCGAGCGTGCTCGGAGCCGACGTTGGAGTTGACAACGACGTTCATGTTGACCCCGCGCATCGGGATAATCTTCGACTTGAACGGCGAGAGCGGCTGGAGCAGCGGGCTCAGCGTGAAGTTGTTCTCCGTGCCCGTGGGCATCCATTTCGACTCCATGGTGCCGTTCGGCGTATAGAACACCACGAAGCGCTTGGGCGCCGTGGCCTCTTGCCCGCGGGCCAGCTCGGAGTTCAGCAGCGGGATCGTCGCCGTCGCCGCCAGCGCGCCCTGGAGCATCCGCCGTCGAGAGATCATTCGCGGTGTCATGTCACTCCTCCTCTGCGATCGCGCTGCGGTACAGGAACGCGTCGGTCTGCGTCGTCGCCACGATGAGCTCCACGAGGTCGCCCTCCGAGCCGTGGAACCCTGCGCGCAGCCCGTCGAGCGAGCATTCGTCGTCGACGTTCTCGAAGCGGCCCGCCGTGTAGCGGAACCATTGCGTCGCGAGGCACTCGCGGACCTGCGCGCTCCCGGCGAGCTTCTCCGCCAGCTGGCGAACGCCGACGAACGAGCCGTCCATGTCATCGGACAGGACCATCTCGCCGGAGACGTCGATGACCTGCCCGCCCTCCTGGGTGCGGTACGCACCCACGGCGTCGAAGTTCTCGAACGCGAAGCCGATCGGATCCATCAGCTGATGGCAGCCGGCGCACCTGGCATTGGAGGCGTGCTGGTTGAACCGCTCACGCGCTGTGACGCCCTCCTCGCCGGTGGGCGGCGTGAGGTCGACATCGTCAGGAGGAGGCGGCGGATCCTGGCACATGAACTTCGAGCGGATGGCCTTGCCGCGCAGCACCGGAGAGGTCTGATCGGGGTGCGCGTGGACGGCCAGGAACGCGGGCTGCGTGAGCACCCCCGCGCGCTGGTCCGGCGGGAGCTCCACGAGCTGGGGTGTGGTCGAGCCGGGCGGGACCGTCACGCCGTAGAGCTCGGCGACGGACTCGGTGGCAAAGCCGACGGGCAGCGTGAGCAGGCTCGAGAGCTTGTGGTCCCCGGACCAGAGCACGTGCTCGACGAACGCGGGAGTCTCCGCGCGGATCCCCGCGACGAGCTCGTCGTCGTACCCGGGGAACTGGCTCTCCTCCTTGACGATGGTCTCGAGCTTCCCGAGGTTGAGCCATTGCTTGTAGAACTCCGTGATGGCCCGGCGCGCCCGCGGGTGCTCCAGCATCTGGCGGGTTCGCTCGGCGAGCTGCTCGCGGGTATCGAGCAGGCCGGCCTCGGCGGCGTCGAGCAGCTCGTCGTCGGGGCCGGACGCCCAGACGAGGTACGACAGGCGCGACGCCATCTCGTACGGGTCGAGGCGCACCCGCGACGAGGAGGCATCGAGATCGTGACGCAGCTCCAGACGGAACAGGAACTTCGGTGATTGCAGCGCGGCCCGGATGACGACCTCGATGCCCTCACGGAACGACCCGTCGGTGCGCCCCGCGGCGTAGGCGCGCATCAGCCGGTCGACGTCCGACGTCTCGAGCGGTCGACGGTACGCGCGACGGCCGAAGTCCTGGACGAATTGCCGCGCGCACGCCTCTTCCTGGGCGACTTGCCCCTCGACCGCGGCCGGATCACACGGCACGAGCTTCGATAGATCGCCCCCGACGGCCTCGGTCGCGAGCGCCTCGGCAGCCAGGAGGTACTTCTCCGCGTGAAGCGCAGACACGGTCAGCACCGTCGCGTTGTTGTTGAAGCCGCCGGCGATCTCATCCGGGGGGAATTGATCGGCAGGGGTGAGGGACGTTCCGAGGAGATCTCGGACCGTGTTGTTGTATTCGAATCGCGTCAAACGCCGCTGGGGCGCGAGGATCCGCTCGGCGCCGCACACCGGGGGATCGCCTCCTTGTCCGGACGTCGAGCCGTCCTCCCCGGAGCTGGAGCCGGTGTCCGCCGCTCCGATCTGCCCGTTACCGCACCCGGCCGCGGCCGTCAGCGCGAGCGTCGCTACGAGCGCGTGACCGGCTCGCCAGCGACGATATCCTAAGTCAGCCATACCGTGACCTCCTACCGTCGGTCACAACCTACGGTGAAGCTTCGCCAGACGTCAAGCGCTGCTCCCATCAATCCACAGCGCCAGACGCCCACGTTCAATGGCCGGACAGCGGTCAACAACGGACCATCCGCCGGCGAAGTCTGATGCTGCCCGAAGACTCCACTCCCGTCATATTATGGTTCGACTGGCCGTCACTTGACGCGGCACGCGCCGCGTCAGCCCAGCAGAACCGGGCAAACTACGACCTGGGCAGCGAGGCGAGAGCGCGAGTCTGTCGCACCTCTCCAGGCCACCCACGCCGCGCACACGAACAGTCATCGGAAGAATTCCCGCTCCGGCCCGTATTGATCACGAATCGCCGAAAGCTCTCCAATTTTGACCAGCGACGTCACGCGCGCCTCGCGCCGATGTCGCCGAACGGCTCGCGCTCGAACGGGGCGGAGAGGCCGGCGTCGATCAGCACGTCGCCGCGCGCGCGATGGCGGACGAGGTGCGCGTAGATCGGCAGCGGTTCGTGCTCGCGGGCGCGATCGAACGCGACGTGGTCGCTGCGGAGCAACATCGAGCGCGCTCCGCCGACCTCGCCCGTCTCCACCTGCTCGAGACGCGGAGCGTGACCCAGGCGGCGCGGCGCCTCGGCACGACGCAGCCCAGCATGAGCCGCTCGCTCGCGCGGCTCCGGGAGGTCTTCGGCGATCCCTTGTTCGTGTCCACCGGCCGGGCCCTCGAGCCGACGCCCATGGGAGGTCGACCTGGCGCTCGTCCCGCGGGTGGACATCGACGGGCTGGAGCAGTTCGTGTTCCGCCCCATCGTCGACGACGAACACGTGATCGTGGCGCGGCGTGGGCACCCGCTCGCGCGCGGGCGCGCGACGCTCGAGCGGTACCTCGGGTGCGGCCACGTCGTCGTGGGCACCTCGCTGCCGGGGCTCTCGCCTGTGCAGCGGGCGATCGCGCGGCTCGAACGATCGCGGGACGTGCAGGCGCGCGTGCCGTCGCTGCTGCTCGCGCTCTCGCTGGCAGCGGAGACCGATCTCGTCGCTACCCTGCCCGCGCGCATCGTCCGCGCCTCGGGGCTCCCGCTCACGACGCGACCCGTCCCCTTCGAGGTCGAGCCTTTCACGCTCCACATCGTGTTTCATCCACGCTGGACGACCGACCCGCGCCATCGCAGCATCCGGGAGAGCCTGATCTCCAGCTCCACCGCGAGAGGCCGCCCCAGGGCGTCCACATGAGCCTCCAACGTTCGTGTGGATCGCGTTGCGGGCCCGATTCGACCGGAGCACGCGATCGCGCCGCTCAGGCGCTCCACGGCCTCCGTGCAGGCTCGACTCCGCACCTGCTATGCTGGCGCATGGGTCAACGCGTGGTCGCGGTGTTCGGCTGGCTCCTCGCCCTCCTCATCGTTCCGTCCGGCTGCCATCCCCCGCCAACACAGGCTCCTGCCGCGCTGCCCGCGCGCGCGACTCCGACCCATCACGCGACGCCGACCGCGCGCGATCCGTCGGCCGTGATTGACCCGGACGATGATGCCGGTATCGCCGCGGCGCTCGCCGGCGACGGGCTCGATGGATGGATGCACGGCGCGGCGGCTGCGTCCGGTCTCTTCGTATTCACCTACCGGCTCCCGCACGATTTCTTCCGTTACGCTGACTTTCCGATGATCCCGGGCTCGCCGGAGGTCGCGCGGGAGCTCGCCGGGCTAAAGCGGCATGACCGGCTGCGCGTGTTCGGCAGCCTCGAGAAAAAGGGCCCTCAGCGCCATGTCCGCGTGCGCCGCATCGAGGTGCTCACGCGGTTTTCCTCGGGCGTGGACGCGCCACCGTATGCACACGACACGACCACGCACGCGGCGCTCGTCGGGGGGCGCGAGCTCGTGGGTCGTGTGCATGGCGTGGACGCCGAGGGCAAGATCCTCGTTGTCGAGCTCGCGGACAAGGTGGTGCCGGTCTTCGTGACCCGCCCGGAGCACGTCCGGGACCTGTGGCGCAATGACAAGATCCGGCTGCACTACGTGATCGCCGAGCACCCCGATCGCCCGATCCACCTGCGGCTCGATCCGGCCGTCTCGAGGCCCATCGAGGTGCTGGAGCGCGTGCAGGCAGGTCATGGCCAGCCGATCGAGCTGGAGGGCGATCTCGTGCTCTTCCCGAGGAGCCCGCAGATAAAATTCGACATCTGGGCGCTGCGCGTCGTCGACGGGGATCGGGTGGAGCGCGAGTATACGCTCGTCAATTTCAGCGATCCGGAGCTCTTCAAGGCGATCCGCGAGAAGCTCGCGCGGGGCTGGGCGGCGCACCCCGGCGCGCCGGTGGACGCACGCAACAAGCTCATCAAACCAGGCCTGCGCGTGCGCGCGAGGGGCGTGCTCAACGTGATCTCGCCGGCGCAGGCCAACCCGCAGATCTTGTTGTCGTCGGAGGGGGCGGTCGAGGTGCTCGGAGCCCCGGGACGGGGATCGCCGCCTCCCGTCGACCCATGAGGCGTCCCCGGGTCCCGCCGGTCCGTCCTGTGCATCAACCTGTACATTGGCCAGGCCCGCCCGCCTGAAAGGCTCCATCACGGCGGTAGAAGGCAATCGCGCCTCCATTTTCTGCTTGCCCACGGTTTCCTCAGACTACACTATCTGCCGGGGGTGGGGTACCCGCACGCGCCGCCCCTGGAGCGTCATCCTTCCGTATCTCGAGCGAGCGCCCCCTCCGGCTCGGGCCGCTCGCGGCGTTCGTCCGTCAGAGCCCAGGACGCTCCACGCGACCGCTTCGCTGCCCCGTGTCCCGACAGCCATGCTCTCGATCGGAGGTGCGCCCGTGAAACCAGCGTTCGTCCTACCGCTCGTCATCGTATCGTCGTGCCTCGCCTCCGCCGCTGCCGCCGCCGAGCAGGCGTGCGGGTACTCCAGCGCCGGCTGGAACGCGCCGAATGGCGCGGCGGTGTTCAGCGCCGGCTCGGGGCCGATCGGAGACGTCCTTAACGCCGTCGGCGAGTTCCGGACGCACTCGATGCTGTCACACGGACCCGGACGGTGGGTGACGCATGCCACCATGAAGCAGCCACGCGAGAACTCCTGGCCCGAGGTGTGCAGCACGCCCATCGTATCGAGCGATCTGATCGATGGTTATCCCGGGCTCGCGCAGGTCAACCAGGGTGGGATCTACCGCTTCCTCTACGGGAGCGGCGGGAGCGGCCCGGCCGCGCTGACCTACCAGGTCGGCGACCCCAAGCGGGCCGCGTCGATCGGCGAAACCATCTGGTGGGAGGTGCCCTACTACGCCGAGCGCTCGAGCATCGACGAAGGGGTCGAGATCGCTCGGCTGAGCGTTCGCGGCGACCGGGTGCACTACTCGTTCTTCCAGTACCGCAACACCGAGGGCACGCCCACCGGCGGGGCGGCGTGGAACAACGGTATGGTTTGCTCGTCATTCCTGGCCTACGCGCACCATCTCGACGGCCAGGGCGCCATCCCGCCGTACACGTACAGCCACGCCAAGCTCGCCAGCGCGGCCAACGCCCTTCACGGCGGGGTGACGGACAGCTGCGAGAACAGCCTGGGGTTCTGGGGCTCGATCGGCACATCGATCGTCTGCCTCTCGGACGTCTGCGAGAAGGCCGCCAATCAGGTCGCGAACTGCATGGCCTCGCACGCATGCGACACCGGCAGCGGCAGCGTGTGGAGAGGAGTCCGAGACGACCCGAAGACCGTCGCCGTGTCCATCAGCCCCGACCGCATCGGCGGCTGGAGCGGGCACCCCTGGGGGACGCAGGCCGGCGCGACCGTCTGGTCCGCCGATACGAACCACAACGTCCAGTGGAACTCCGGAGGCAACGTCTACGGGTGCTGGTACTGACGGACGTTCGAGCACAGTGACGTGAGGAGCTCCGGCCATGACGATCAGGATCGGCGAGCATCGGTCAAAGGCGCAATGGGTCGGCGTGGTGGTGCTCGCCGCCGCGCTGTGGATCCTTGTCTGGTCGGTCCGCCCTGCCAAGGCGCCCGAGCCCGTGCAGGCAGCGCCGAAGGCGAGCGCGCCGGAGGCCCCGCCGCGCGCCGGACGCGCGCCGAGCGCCGCCGCGGCGAGCGCCGCCGCGGCGAGGGCGCCCGCGGAGGACCCGGCGCCCCTCATCGACGAGATCGAGGTCGAGAAGCCGGAAGTGTGCGCCGGCGAGGAGAACCTCATCACCGTGCGATCGCATACCACGAACGGGACAGATGAATACCTCCACGGCGTCGTTGGAACGCGCGCAGGATCGCGGGTGCCGCTCCGCATCTGGCCCGAGATGGACGGGTCGTACGAGATGCCCACCATCTCCGTGTTCGGGCGGAACAACGTGGTGACTCAGATCGAGGTCCCGAGATACAAGGTCAACGCCTGCAAGCCGGAGCGGATCGTCGTCATCACCCACAGGCTCCTGCCGAGCACCCCGGGTGAATTCGAGCTCACGGCGCAGATCGTCGACGTCGGGCTCAAGGACAACCCCGACGCGAGGCCGTTCGAGCCCGCGAGTTATACCTGGGTGTTCGACGACGGCGGCTCGGAGAAGACGAAGGCGCCGTTCGTGACCCACAGCTACGAGCGCCGCCCGCAAACCGCGCTCGTCTCCGAGTTTCTGATCCGGGTGGAGGTCCAGGGCGAAGCGGGCGAGAAGCTCACCGGCCGCGCCCTGCTCCAGATCCCGAACATGATGTTTCAGGACCTCGCGGAGCGGGGGGTCGTGACCATCGCGGCGACGCCGACGCCCCGCTTTCCCCGGCAGGACGCCGACGGCGTGGTCCGGCAGACCTTCCGCCTCTGGCATCACCGCGACGCGCCGGTCCGGATCGGTACGGTCACGGCGGTGCGGCACTTCGCGGGGGCGTCGAGCGCCTCACCCCTCGACAAGGCCTCGCTCGGCCTTGTCGAGATCCCACCCGGGCAAGGGGTCGATGTGGAGGTGAGGCTCGACACGGCGCGTGAACCGGATGTCTTCACCGTCACGTACATGCTCGAGGGGGAGACGGCGGAGGGACACGCGGCGCGCGGGACGTTCTCGCTGATGAAGCCGCCGCCCGCGCCGACCAAGGAGTCGAGCACACCGGTCACGGAGCCCGTCCTCCTCGCCAAGATCAAGCGGGCGCGAGAGCTCCTCGCGCAGGAGTTCGTCACCGACGAGGACATCTGGCGGCTGGAGCGAGAGGGGAAGATGGCGGATCTCGACGTCTCGCCGCCGCGGACGCCAGCGCCTTAGCCCGATCAGCGTGCCTCGGCCCGCCGCGCGCCGTCGGCCGCGGCGGCGTCGGCGCGGTTCATCCGCTGGATGCAGAGCTTGAGGCCGGCGCGGAGGTTGCCCATCGTGATGATCCCCGACAGGTCGACCCCCAGCGCGATCATCGTCTGCGCCACGTTCGAGCGGATCCCCGTGATCACGCCCTCCGCGCCGAGGAGCCGTATCGCGCGGACCATGTCGATGAGGTAGCTCGCCGTCTTCGTGTCGACGGCGTCGACCCCGGTCAGATCGAGTATCGCGAAGCGCGCCCCCTTGGTCGAGATCGCGTCGAGGAGGCTGTCCATCACCTCGGAGGTCCTCACGCTGTCGACGACGCCGACCATCGGGAGCGTCAGCACGCGATCCCAGACCTCGATGATGGGCGTCGACAGCGCGCGAATCACCTGCTGCTGGGCCTGGATCATGTCGAGCCTCGCCTGGAGCTCGGCCTCCTTGCGCTTCACGTCCGTGATGTCGAACGTCACGGACACCGCGCCGTTCTGCGCGCCGCTCTCGTCGAAGATGGGGAGCAGCCAGGATCGCCAGGCGACGCCGTGGGCCTCGGCCTGATTGTCCACCACCTCTCCCGCCAGCACGCGCCGCATCCCGTCCGCGGCCGCCTGGTTGGACCCGTAGAGGTCGAAGACGTTCTTGCCGATGAGCGCCCCAGGCTTCACGCCCGAGTTCTCGAGCCCCTTGCCGTCATGATGGGTGAAGACCCCATCGCGATCATACTTGCACGCGGCGATCGGGACGTGATCGAGGATGGCGCGCAGGATGATCGAGTCGTCCCGCGACGCTTCCGCCAGGCGGCCCCGGTCGGTCACGTCCTGCCCGATGAAGAGCCTGCGCACCACCTGGCCGTCGGCGCCGCGCATCGGCTCGTGCACCCACGCACACGCGACGACGCGCCCGTCCTTCCGCCGGTGCTCGGCGGAGAGCGGCGCGCCGCCCTGCCCATCGCAGAGGCGTCGCCAGAGGTCGTCGTCGGCGCTGCGGAGCGCCGTGTCCGCGAGGCGGCAGCCAATCACCTCTTCCCCGGTATAACCCAGCAGCCGCTCCGCCCCGGCGCTCCACGCGGCGATCTCGAGAGACCCGACGTCGCCGGTGCACTCCACGGCGATGAACGGTCCGTTGAGGACCGCGTTCATGTAACTCGTCGCGGTCTCGAGCTCGTCCGGGCCGGCCACCTGGTCCATGCACCGCACTCTACCGGGCACGTCCTCGGCATGTCGAGAAAAACGGCCGCGCCCGGCGGTCAGCTCCCTCGCCTCATCGTGGCCTCGATGAGCCCGTGCGGCTCGTCGACCGGGACGAATATCTCGTTGTCGTTGGTGTGCCCGAAGGGTGCGAGATCGACGAGCAGGCAGTGCTTGTTGGGGAGCGAGAGGCTCACCTCGTCGATGGCAGGACAGGCGGCGAGCACCGCCTCCCCCAGGTCATGAATGGTGTGCTGCACCGAGAGGCTGTGTCGCTCTGCGAACGTCTCGAGCAGGGCGCGGCGGGCGCGCTCCCACGTCGCCGTCGGCGCCGGGTCGCGGCCGGCCGTGCGCCAGCGGGCCACCATGAGCGTCGAGAGGATGCGGTCCCCTGTCTCCTTGAGCGTCGTGTACTCGTCGCGCGGGAAACCCGAGAACGCCGAGCCGGTGGTCTTGAGGACGAGGAGATCCGCGACGCCGGACGTGATCTCGACACCGCCGGGAGCCGCGGAGATCTCCGCGGTCCGCCGCTCCCCTGCCGCGCGGAGGAAGGCGTGAGGGTGCGGCGCGCCGCCCGCGTCGATGCGAGACCAGACGTTCTCCGCGATAGCGACCCTCGCCCGCAGGGTGTGCGGCTTGCCGAGGAAGTGTTCGGCGAGCAGGACGCCGAAATCCTCGATCGGCTCGACCGGGTGGCCCTTGGCGAGCGCGTACACGGTGTTCTTCATCGTGTCCGTGGGCAGCACCTTGCTGTTGTCACCCTTCGTGTACGCGTCGTCGAACTCGCCCTCCAGCTGGACATCGACCTGGACGTCGGTCAGCTCGTGCCGCGCGCCCGCGCGGCGGACCTTCACGAGCCGCACCCTCGATTTGCCGTAGGCGTTCCGCACCAAGGAGATTGACATCGTTCTTCAGCTCCCGCGCCGGGCGACGACGCTCTTTTGATGACGCGGGAGAGACGGTAGCTTGAAGCGCGACGCCGGCTCAAGCCTGGCGGGTCCCCCGCCCTCGCCCCGCGGCGCCCGACGACGCTCCGGCGGCGGCCGCGCGGCCGGGCACCGCAGCGTCGCCGGGCGGGCCCGTGTGATATCGCGCGTGCGGCGACGAAGGCGCGTCACCAGATACGCGGGCATGGTGACCGCAGAGCGTGACAGGGCGGCCGACGAGCTCGTCGCTCGCCGTGAATCGTTGAGGGACGCCGCGCTCGCCCGCCTCGAGGCAGCGTCCGTCGCGCCGCGCGCCTTCGGAGCGCGCGGCGAGCGCGAGGCGCTCTCGCGCTGCCACGTGGACCTCGCGGCGCACATCGACGCCCTCGCGGCGGCGCTCCGCGCGGAGGGCGCCCAGCAGCTCTGCGAGTACTGCGCGTTCACGGCGGTGTTCCTCGAGGCGCTCGGGGTGCCCCGGCGCGCGCTCGGCGTCGCGCTCGACGCGCTGAGCGAGAGCATCGGCGAGCAGCTCGATCCGGCGCTCTCTTCGGTGGCGCAGGAGGCGCTGGCCGCGGGCCGGGAGCGCCTCTGCGCCTCGCCCCTCGTGACGCCGGCCGCGCTGGCGGCCATCCCCGAGCCCCCGTGCGCCCCCGGCGAGGCCGGCTCGGCGGCGGAGGCCATCGAGCGCTCGGCGGCGCGCATCGCGCCGATGAGCGTCGCGCTCAGCTTCATGCGGCGCCCGGCGGACGCGCTCGCCGCCGGCGCGAAGCGCGCCCTCTGCCTCGACGACGCCAGGCGCCACGTCGCGCAGCTCGCCGCGGCGGTCGACAACGGGTCGCCGGAGCTCTTCAGCGCCTATGCGGAGTGGGCACAGACGCTGCTGGTACAGCACCGCCTCGACCCCGCCGAGCTCGTGGGCTACCTCCGCGCGCTCGGCGACGTCCTCGCGCTCACGCTGCCGGAGCGCCTCGCCGAGGCGCCGCGGCGGTACCTGGCGGCGGCGCTCGAGCGGCTCACCTCGATGCACGCCGGGAATCCCAGCTTCGTCCGCCCGGAGGCGCCGCTCGGCGCCGTCGCGTGCAGCTACCTCGACGCGCTGCTCGAGCGGGACCGGAGGCGAGCGACGCGGGCCATCTGGGAGGCGCTCGACGCTGGCGCGCCGATCAAGGACATCTATGCTCACGTGCTGCTGCCGTGCCAGTACGAGCTGGGCCGGCGCTGGCAGCTCCGTGAGCTCAGCATCGCCGGGGAGCACTACGGCACGGCGGTCACGCAGATGATCCTGGGCCAGCTCTATCCGCTCGTCGCCAGCGCCGATCGCGCCGGCCGCCGCCTCGTGGCCACCGCCGTCGACGGGAACCTCCACGAGATCGGCGCGCGCTTCGTGGCCGATTTCTTCGAAATGGCCGGGTGGGACACCTTTTATCTCGGGGCCAGCACGCCCGCCGAGCACGTGATCCAGGAGGTCGTCCAGCGGAAGGCCGACGTCCTCGCGGTCTCGGCCGCGCTCAGCGATCAGCTCGCGAGCGTCCGCCAGGTGATCACCGCGGCGCGCGGCGACGACCGGTGCAGGGGCGTCATCGTCCTGGTCGGCGGACGGCCGTTTTGCCTCGTCGATGACCTCTGGAGGCAGGTCGGGGCCGACGGCTCGGCGCCGAGCGCAGAGCGAGCCGTCCGCACGGCGGAGCAGCTCCTCGCGGCGCGGAGCGCATGACCCCGCTCCGCGCCTTCAGACGCCGGCCACGCGGGGTGCGTTTCGCATAGCGAGCTCCGCGCCGGCCTGCCAAAGACAGATGGCCTCCGCCGCGAGCGAGGGAGAGGCTTTGATTCGGATGATTCCGATGATTCCGATGGAACCGCGCAGCACGCAAAGCGCAGGAGAAAACGGAGGAGCGCCGCTGGTGGCCCCGCCGCCGGGACACGAGCTCGACGGTCCGGTCGCGGAGCTCGCCGCCGCTTTCCTCATGGCCTCGACCGCGCTCGCGATCGGCGTGTTCGCGCCGGACGGCGCGCCGAGGCTCACCAACCACGGCATGCGCCGGCTGCTCGGGGGGACGGGCGAGCCGGGTCGCGCCGAGGCTCGCCTCGTCAGCCCGAGCTTCGCGCAGCTCGCCGCGGCCGGGCACGGCGCCGGGGAGCCGATCTACCGCGGCATGCTGCACTTCGGGGATCTCCAGTCCGTCGCGCACAGCCTCCGGGGAGAGGTCTGGCGGCTCGGCCACGATCTGCTGCTCCTCGCCGAGTTCGACGTGATCGAGCTCGAGCGCGTCGTCGCCGAGGTGTCCGCGCTCAACTCGCGGATCACGAGCCTCCAGCGGCGGCTCGTGTCCGAGCAGAAGGAGCTCGAGCGATCGCTCGAGCAGCTGCGCGCCACGCAATCGATGCTCGTCCACTCCGAGAAGATGAACGCGCTCGGCAAGCTCGCCGCCGGCGTGGCCCACGAGATCAACAACCCGCTCGCCTTCGTCCGCAGCAACGTGCACACCCTGGCAGAGTCGCTCGATCGGCTGTTCGCCGCTTACGAGGCGCTCGAGCGGGCCGCCGTCAGCGCAGGCTCGGACGACGCGAAGGGCCTCGCCGAGGCGCTCCGCGCCGAGGTCGAGCCCGACTTTCTGCGCGAGGATACGGGGGATCTCGTGAAAGGCACGCTGGGCGGCCTCGCGCGCGTGCAGAAGATCGTCGAGGACCTCAGGACCTTCACGCGGATCGACCGGGCGGAGGAGGAGCGCTGCGACCTGAAAGAGTGCCTGGAGAGCACCCTCGCGATCGCGGGCCCGACGCTGAAGGACGGCGGCGTCCACGTGACGGTCGAGTGGGCCGAGCTGCCGATGCTGCGCTGCAAGCCGGCGGAGCTCAGCCAGGTGTTCCTGAACCTCCTCATCAACGCGGCCCAGGCGGTCGAGTGCCGGGGCCGGGGGAACGGTCGCATCGTGATCCGCGAGCGCGATGAAGCGCGCCGGGTCGCCCTGGAGTTCGAGGACAACGGCGCCGGGATGACCCCTGATGTCCTCGGCCGGATCTTCGATCCGTTCTTCACGACCAAGCCTGTCGGGCAGGGCACGGGGCTGGGCCTCACCATCTCGCACAAGATCATCGTGGATCAGCACGGCGGCACGATCACCGTCCGATCGACCCCCGGGGTGGGCAGCACCTTCACGATCACGCTGCCGAAGGAGCCCGACCTATGACGCGCGCCTCCGGCGAGCGGCGCGCGCTGCTCCTCGTCGACGACGAGCCCGAGACGCTGAAGGCGCTCCGCCGCGAGCTCCGGCGCGACTACGATGTCCTCATCGCGGAGAGCGCCGAGCAGGGCCACGCGATCTTGCGCGGGCGGCCCATCCCTGTCGTCCTCAGCGACCAGCGGATGCCGGGCACGACGGGCACGGAGTTCTACGCCAGAGTCAAGGCTGAGTTCCCGGAGACCGTCCGCCTCCTCATGACCGCCTACGCGGACACGAGCGCCGCCATCCAGGCCATCAACGAGGGCGGCGTGTACCGGTTCATCTCCAAGCCATGGGATCCGCCGGAGCTCGCCGGCGTCGTGAGCGACGCGTTCGCGCAGCACGAGCGCATCAGCCGCTGCCAGCGGCTCCTCTCGAGCCTCAAGACGAGCGCCGACGCCCTCCACCTCGAGAACCAGCAGCTCGCCGAGGTGGCCCAGAGGACCCATGAGCTCATGGGCATCGCCGCGCACGATCTGCGCAATCCGATCGCGGCGATCCAGTGGTTCTCGAAGATGCAGCTGGCCGGCGTCGGCGTGGGGCCCGAGGACACGCAGCGCTACGCCGTGAAGATCCAGGACAACGCCGAGTTCGCGCTGCAGCTGCTCGAGGACCTGCTCGACATCACGACGCTGGAGCACGAAAGCGGCGGGCTTCGCCTGCAGGAGGCCGACCTGCGAGGCATCCTCATGGCGGCGGTCTCCCTGAACGAGCACGGCGCCGGCCGGAAGGGGATCGCGGTGGACGTCGACGTGCCCGCGGATCTCCCGCTCGTCTGCTGCGACGTCGCGCGGATCGAGCAGGTCCTGAGCAACCTGCTCAGCAACGCGTTCAAGTTCTCTCATCCGGGCACGACGGTGACGGTGCGCGCGCGGAGGCTCGGTCAGGCGATCGAGGTGATGATCGAGGATCAGGGCCTGGGAATTCGCCCGGACGAGATAAGCGGCCTGTTCCGCAAGTTCCGGAGGACGAGCACCCGGTCGACCGGCGGCGAGAAGAGCACGGGGCTCGGCCTGTCGATCTGCAAGAACCTCGTCGAGCGCCACGGCGGCGCGATCCGCGTGGAGAGCGAGCTCGGCCGGGGAACGCGGGTGTTCTTCACGGTCCCGACGAAGGCCGGGCGCGCCTGCAAGCCCGAGCGCCCCACGGCGTAGGCTCGCCCGCGCGCCGCGCTTCGCTGACCGCTCACCAGCTCACGGTGTCGTTGAGCGTGAGCGTCCCGCCGGACGCGGGCGTGCTCATCGTGCGGTTGCCTCCGCCCGGGAGGTTCTCCCAGGTCACGGTGCCGTCGGCGTTCTTGCGATAGTACTTGTACTGGAGCGCGCTGCTGGCCGGCAGGTTCACGCGGTTCGTCCACACGGGGTAACCGCGCGGATCGACAGGGACGCCGAGATCGGTGTTCCAGCTGCCGAGCGCCGCGGTGTTGCCAGTGACGTACATGTGCTGTCCGACCACGGTGGTCGCGGTGACGTTGACCGTGACGCCTGCCTCGCCGGAGCCGGGCGGCACCCCACACGCGTTGTAGCGGCCGCAGACCACCGAGGGGACATCGACGACCCTGCCCGCCCGGATCGACGCCACCAGGCTGATGTACTCTCCCATCGCCCAGTTCAAGGGGCTCATCGACCGCGTCGGGGTGCCCGCCGCGACGTTCGCCGGCTTCTGGACGGACCAGCCGGTGACGTCCGTCGTCTCGCTCCATACCTGCTCCGGGATGAAGCCCTGCGGCGTCGAGATCGCCTTCACCGCGGTCAGGTAGGGGTTGCCGTCGGCGCCCACACCCGTGCTGGCGATCGTGAACATGCCGCGCTCGGCCGTGAAGATGGGCCACAGCCGGCCCCGGCCGCCGTTGCCGTCGAAGTTGCCGCCGTCGTTCTTCTCGCCGTATCCATCGTAGTTGTAGCGGAACCACGCGTCGCCCTTGCCGGCGATGGTCCGCTTCAGGATGGCGTCGTACTCGGGCAGCGTCGCTACGATCGAGGGATCGTCGGCCCGCTTCACCCCCATCCGCACGAGCTCGAGGAACCCGCCATCGACGATGTACCGCTGATCGTGCGTGCCGCCGCCGTTGCCGATCGTGAAGCTGACCGCCGTGTCCGGCCCGGACACCGGGTTGTACACCTGCGGCCCGCTGCCCGTGTTGCCCCGCGCAGAGGGGTTGATGCGGATGTAATACCGGCCGTCGCCGTGATACCCCGTTGTCGTGAACGTCCAGCGGTCGACGCTCTGCTGCCAGTAGTCCGCCGCGGCCATGTAGCGCGCCGCGCTGGTGGTGTCCCCGTTCGCGCGGGCGATCGTCGCGGCGCAGACGAGGCCCGCGATCTCCGCCGCGATGGTCGACGGCGAGTACCCGGCGTTCTCCTCCCACCGCTCCTGCTGGGTCCATGGGCCGGTGTTGACGATGAAGTCGGCGGTCCTCTTGATCTTCTTCCACAGCGGGTTGTAGACGGAAGGTCCGAGCCGCCACGCGAGGACGATCGGCATCGCCTGCTCATCCATCTGCGTGCCTTGCCAGTACTGCCAGCCGCTGACCCAGGCGTTCTGCGGGAAGCGGCCGACGCGGCTGTAGCCCTGCGGGCAGCCCGGCGCGTCGTACTCGGCGGCGCCGCAGTCGCTCGACTGCTGCAGGGTATTGAACAGGTAGTTGACGACCGAGGTCCCGGTCGCGGTGTCGCCGGCCGTCACCAGCGCGCTGGCGAACTTGAACAGATCGCGCGCCCAGACCAGGTGGTAGCCGCCGTTGTTGCCGTCGCCGTTGGTCTCGCCCCAGGGCGTGCCCATCCCCGCGATCATGGCGCCGTTCGACTTGTCCTGGATCGCCTTGAGCGACATCGCCGCGAGGTAATACTGGTCGTCGGCGGTGGCGCTCTGGCTGCTGAGCCCGGCCGCGTAGGTCTTCCACCCGTTGTCGTAGGTGGTTTGCAGCGTGCTCAGGTTGCTGCCGAGCGTCGCGTTCGCGGTGGAGGCCGCCTCGGTCTCGGTCGCGCCGAAGCCGAGCACGACGTCGAACGAGACGCTGGTGACGGCGCTGGTCCCGAGGTCGATCCAGCCCATCTGCGCCACGTTGCCCCCGCTCGCCAGGTCGTTTCGCCAGGTCATGGTCCTGTCGACGTTCCCGCCGAGGAGGTCGGTCCAGCCGTCCGACTCTCCGACGAAGCCGCTCGACACCATCGGCGCGCCGCTCACCACCTTCCATGGGCGCGACGCGGCGAGCGCCGAGGCGCGGCTGTTCTCCGAGGCGACGAGCAGCGTGCGCCCCCCTGCATCCACGGTCCTCGACGTGTCGCCGGCCCCGGAGTTGTCCATCGCCGGGTTGTGGAGCAGGTAGAGGTTGAACTGGGTGACGTTCCTGCCGCCCAGGGCGTCGAACTGGACGCGCTGGATCAACGCGTTGCGCCCCGGATCGGTGAAGACGGTCCTGGTGATCCGCCAGTTGTGGGCGCTGTTCGTTGTCGTCGCCTGCCAGCGCATGGACCGCTTGTCCGGCTGGGTCACGGTGAAGCTCTGCTGCTTCTCCTCGTCGACGAAGGTCTTCGCCGTGTCCCCCACAAGGAACTGCAGATCGACGGTGTTCACCGTGTCGAGCACCGGATAGAACACCTCGGACACGATGCCGCGATGACCGGTGAAGTAGACCCTCGAGGCCGCGGTCGTCGATGTGCCGAGGAAGGACTTCTCCGCAGGTCCCCACACAGAGGGTACCCCGACCCCCTTGGCAGCAATGCCGGCGCCGAGCGCCTTCAGGGCCTCTACCTTCCGCGGTGCCCTGCCGGCGGTGTTGAACGGGAACGGGACGGCGGACTCCCCGGCCATCGGCTCCTCTGCATCCGTGTCGAGCGCGCAGCCCGCGAGCCCGAGTGTCAGGCAAACAATTGCAATGTCACAAGAAATGCGCTTCAGCATCACGCCATTCCCCTTCGCTCGGGTGGCCGTCGCGTGAAGACCGCTCCACGGCTACCGTAAGCCAGCGACTTGATTGATGTTTTTACGTCGAACTGGCGGATCGCGGCCCGTGCCCCCTGCGCTCACTTCGCTCCGGCTCCGCGTGGGACGCCAGCAATGCTGTAGCGTAGCACGCGATCTTCACGCGCTCGCGCGCACCTGCGCGCCGCCATGCCGAGCTCCTGGCAAGGACAGCGACGCTGCGCTCTATGCGCCGTGCCGGCCGCCGTGCCGGCGCGGATCCACCAGCACCGAGACCATCGAGCGATAGAGCGATCGACGCAGACAGCGCAGCTCCCGTCGCGGGCTCGACGGAGCGCGGCGTCGACCTCGCCGCCGCGAGCTCATCAGCTCACGCGCCAACCACCTTGCGCCTCGCCGCCGCGTAGCGCCTGACCACCTCGTCCGCGATGACGCCGATCAGGATGACGGCGCCGATGACCGCGAACTCGATCTGGGTCGGGACGCCCAGCATGTTGATGGCGTTGCGCAGCACCTGCATGAGGGCGGTGCCCAGGATGACGCCCAGCACCGCGCCCTCGCCGCCGCGCAAGCTGAAGCCGCCCAGCACGGCCGCGGCGATCGCGTACAGCTCGTAGAAATTGCCGAAATCGACAGGCTGCGCCGAGTTGACCTCCAGCGCGAACAGCATGCCCCCGAAGCAGGCGAGCACCGAGCAGAGGACATACGCGAGGATCGTCATCCTGTCGGTATCGACCCCGCTGTAGCGGGCCGCCTGCTCGTTGCGGCCCAGCGCCATCAGATAGCGACCATAGACGGTGCGGTTCAGGAAGATCGACGCCGCCACCGCGATCGCGAGGAACAAGAGGAACGGCATCGGGATGTCGATCCACGTGATCAGCCCGAGCCGCGTCTTCACGCCGGTGAACGGGTGCACCGCGTAGGGGCTGAAGCGCCCCTCGGAGATCCACGAGAGGAACGGCACGGGGACCGACAGCGGGCTGCCGACCGACAGGTAGCGCAGCGACTCGAACCCGACGCCGAACCCCTGCGTCTGATCGCCGGAGATCCCGCGCGCGGTGCCCCGGTAGAGCAGGAGCCCGCAGAGCGTCACGACGAACGGCTGGAGCCGGAGCTTCGTGATGAGCAGCCCGTGCGCGAGCCCGATGCAGAGGGAGATGCCGAGCAGCACGGGCACCGCCAGCGAGGGCGGCCAGTGCTGCACCGAGAGGAGCCACGGCAGCATGCAGCCGGCGAGCGCCACGACCGACCCGATCGACAGGTCGATACCGCCCGTGATGATCACGAAGCCCGCCCCGATGCTGAGGATGCCGAACAGCGCCGTCCTCCGGATCAGGTTCTCGAGGTTCTCCGCGAGGAGGAACCTCCCGTTCAGGAGCGCGGTGCCGAGCGACACAGCGAGGAGGAGCCAGAAGACGCCGACCACCTTCCGCCGCGTGCCGTGCACGAGCGGCGCGGCCGGCGCGGCGCCGCGCGCCCGGAGGTCATGTGTCGTCGTCACAGACATGCTCTCTGGCCTCGATGGGTCCTATCATGCCGCGTCACGCCGCGGCGTCGCTGCCGGTCGCGAGCTGCATGATCGCCTCCTCGCTCAGCTCGGCGCGGCCGAGCTCGCCGGCGATGCGCCCCTCGTGCATCACCAGCGCACGGTCGGACATGCCTATCACCTCTTCCATGTCGCTGGAGACGAACAGGGTGGCCATGCCGCTCGCTGCCAATCGCTCCATCAGCTGGTATATCTCGTGCTTGGCGCCGACGTCAATGCCGCGGGTCGGCTCGTCCAGGAGCAGCACGCGCGGCGACATCGAGAGCCATTTTGCGATGACGACCTTCTGCTGGTTGCCGCCGGACAGGTGCTGCACCGGCTGCACGTCGGTCGGCGTCCGCACGCCGAGCTCCCGGATCATCCGCGCCGACATCCGGCGCTCGCCCGCGCGGTCGAGGACGCCGTAGCGCTGCGCCGTGCCGAGGCTCGGCAGGCTCACGTTCGCCCGGATCGCCATCTCCAGGATGATGCCCTGTTGCTGGCGGTCCTCCGGGACCAGGCCTATCCCGGCGGCGATCGCTTCTCGCGGGGCGCGCGGCGTGATCGCCCGCCCGGCCACGCGGACGGCGCCTCCGGCCGCCGGCGTGACGCCGAACAGCGTCCGGAGCAGCGACGTGCGCCCCGCGCCGAGGAGCCCGGCCACGCCGACGATCTCCCCGCCGCGCACCGTGAAGGAGAGCGCTCGCTCGGGGTGCCTCGACGTCCGGAGGCCGGAGACCTCGAGCACCGGCTCGCCGGGCGGGTTCGGGACGTGCGGATAGAACTGGGAGAGATCGCGGCCCACCATCAATCGCACGATGCGCTCGTGGCTCAGTTCCACCCCGCGCGCGAGCTCGCCCGCGTTCTCGCCGTCGCGCAGCACGAGCACGCGATCGCAGAGCGCCCTCACCTCGCCGAGGCGGTGAGAGATGTACACGACGCTGATCCCGCCGGCGCGGAGCTCCCTCACCACCTGGAAGAGCGCCTCCGCCTCGTGCGGGCACAGGCACGACGTGGGCTCATCCATGATGAGCACCCGCGCGTTCGCGGAGAGCGCCTTCGCGATCTCGACGAGGTGCCGCTGCCCGAGCGACAGGCCGCCGACGAGCGCGCGCGGCGAGCACGCGAGGCCGACGCGCGCCATGATCGCCCGCGCCTCCCGCTCCATCCTGCCCTCGTCGATGAAGCCGCCCCGCCGCGGCTCCCGGCCGAGATAGATGTTGGCCGCGACATCGAGGTTGTCCGCCAGGTTGAGCTCCTGGTGGATGAGCGCGATCCCGCGGGAGAGCGCCTCCCTGACGGAGCCGAACGCGACAGGCCGCCCGTCGAAGAGCAGCTCGCCGGCGTCGGGCGCCTCGACCCCGGCGAGGATCTTCATGAGGGTGCTCTTGCCGGCGCCGTTCTCGCCGACGATGCCGAGCACCTCGCCCCGGCCGAGCGCGAGGTGCACGCCGCTGAGCGCGAGCACGCCGGGGAAGCGCTTGGTCAGGCCGCGCGCCTCGAGCAGCGGCGTCGCGTCCGGTTCAGGCGAGGAGGCTGTCATTCGCGTCAGCGCGTCGAGCGTCGCCGGGCTCGGCTCGGGCGCGCGCGCCGCGCGGGCGCCGCGCTGCCCGGCGCCGGCTTCACTGCTGTTTGCCCGCCTTCTGCTTCAGATCGGCCCAGAACTCGTCCAGGTTGCTCTTGCGGATCTGCCGGGCCGGCAGGGAGATGAACTTGTCCTGCGGCACGACGGAGTTATCCCCCCGCACGAGCGCCGCGAGCACGCGTACCGACTCCTTGCCGTACATGTACGGATTCTGCACCACCGTGCCGACCACCTCGCCGTCCTGGATCGCGCGCAGCGTCGCGTCCTGCTCGTCGAAGCCGACGACATGGATCGAGCTCATCTTCCCCGCCTGCTTCACCGCCTCGAGCAGGGCCGGCGTGTGGTACGCGTTCAGGCCGATCAGGCCCACGAGGTCCGGGTGCGCCGACATCATGTCCTCGGCGTTGCTCTTCGCCTTGGCGGCGTCGATCTGGTCGGTCAGGGTCGCGACGATGGTGTATTTCGCCCCCTTCAGCTCCTGGTTGAGCGGGTCGTTCCCGGCGCTGTTGTCCTGGCGATCGAGCAGCTCGTCGAGCACGCCTTGACGGCGCTTGCGGGCGTTGTCGCCCTCGAGCCGCCCGACCAGGATGGCCACCTTGCCGCCGCCGGGGATCGCCTCCTTCACGAGCTGCCCCGCCATCCGGCCAGCGACGTAGTTGTCGATGCCGATGTACACGATGCGATCGCTCTTCGGAGCGTCCGAGTCCTGCGTGATGAGCTTCGTCTTCGCGGCCGCCTTGTTGAGCAGCGGGACCTGGTTCTCCGCGTCGATCGGGCTGATCGCGATGCCGTCGACGCCGCGGATCAGCAGGTCCTCGACCCGGTGCAGCTGGTCGTTCACGTCGCTCGGCATCACGACGCTCACCTCGACGTTGTGCTCCTTCGCGCCGTCGATGACGCCCTTCTCGGCGATGGTCCAGAACGGGGCGACGCCGTTGGTGATGTAGGCGAGCTTCGGCTTGCCCCCCGCCGCCGGCGCGCCGCCGTTGTCGCAGCCCAGGGCCGTGAGCCCCGCCGCCATGCAGACCCCGACCACGAACCGACCGATGCTCTTCAACATGCGCTCTCCCCTCCACCCGTCCACCCGACAAGAGCCGACTCGCGCGACGGGCCCATACGCCTCGTTCCGCCGCGCGGGCCACGATAAAGCAGGACCCCCCGGTCAACTGGCCGACTCATGATGCGCGATCCGCTCCGGACGTGTCTACACGATTCGACGCGCAGATCGCCGCGCGCCGCTCGCCCCCCTAGGGCCGCGTGCCCGGCGCGCTCATGCCGCCCGATCGGCCGACGGCGTAGGCGATCCCGCTCTGCAGCGTCCCGCGGATCACGATGCGGGACATGTCGATGTCGAGCCGGAGGAGCGCCTGCGCGACCTCGCCGCGGATGCCCGTCAGCACCGCCTGGACCCCGAGCAGCCGGAGGGCGTTCGCCGCCTTGAGCAGGGCGTTCGCCACGCGCTGATCGACCCCCTTGATCCCCGTGACATCGATGATGACGGTGCGGGTGCCGCTCCTCGTCGCGCCGTCGAGCAGGGTCTCGAGCACGTCGTGCGCGCGCTCCTCGTCCAGCGTGCCGATGAGCGGCATGACCATGACGTCGTTCGTGATGGGCACGAGCGGGGTCGACAGCTCGGAGATCTTCGCCCGCTGGAACCGGATCACCTCCTCTTGCAGCTCGGCCCGGGCCGCCTCGGCGCGCTCGCGCTCGCCGAGCTCGTGCAGCAGGCGCAGGTTGGCGTCCCGGAGCTCGGCGCTCTGCGCGGAGAGGCGCACGTTGGCCAGAGACAGCTCCTCCGTCCGCTCCTTCACCTCCTGCTCCAGCCGCTCGTTGGCCTCACGGAGCTCGGCGCTTACGGCCGTGAGGTCCGAGTAGAGCAGCGCGTTCTCGACCGCCACCGCCGCCTGCGAGGACAGGAGCCGCAAGAGCTCGATGCGATCGGCGGTGAACGCGTGCTCCGCGAGGTGGTTCTCCAGGTACAATACCCCGCTCAGCCGGCCCTGGTGCAGGAGCGGCAAGCCCAGGATCGATTTCGGCCGGCGCGCGATCACGTGCGGATCGCCGGCGAGGCGCGGGTCGTCGTCCGCGCGCCCGATCACGAGCGCCTCGCGCGAGCGCGCCACGTAATGCACGACCGAGCGGGCCAGATCGAGGCGCGCCTCCAGGGGCATCGAGAGACCCAGGCTCACCGTATCGGGGCCGACAGCGATCATCGCCTCGACCGTCAGCACCTCGCCGCGCGAGAGGATGAGGAACCCCCGGCTCGCCCCGGCGCTCTTGATCACGCTGCGCAGGACCTGCTCGATCACCTTGTCGAGCACGATCGCGCTCGAGATGGCCTGGGCGGTGCTGAGGACCGTGGCGAGATCGAAGCTCTCCCCCGCGACGAGGCCCTGGAGCGCGGTGCCGGTCGGCGAGAGCGGCAGAGGCTCGCCCAGGGCCGTGGGGTCGGCAGGCGCGAGCTCCTCGCGCAGCGCCCTGGCCTTCTCGGTCGCTCCCCAGCGCTCGTACAGGTAAACCGCCCTGCGCAGGTGGATGTGCGCGAACTCGACCCTGCCCTGGGCGAGCCAGAACCTGCCGTAAAGCTCGTTGCCGAGCGCCTGGTTGTTGATGTAGTCGGCCTGCCGCGCGGCCTCGATGCCCCGCTCGTAGAGGTCCATCGCCTCGGCCCTCCGCCCCTCGACGCGGGCCTGCTCGGCGAGCAGGAGCAGGTATTTGTGAAGCACGTTGTCCGGCCCGGCGTCGGCCCAGCGCTTCATCCGCCCGAGCAGCCGCAAGAGGTGCGCCTCGTGCTCCCGCCGCGCCGCGCCCTCGGCGCTCTCCCACGCGGCGATCCGCATGAGGCCCGCGTAGAACGTCGCCTCGGGCACCTTGGCGTGCGTCGGCAAGGCGCCCTCGATCACGGCGAGCTTCGGCATCAGATCGGCGAAGCTCGCCCTGTCGCCGAACAGGTAGGCATTCCGGATCTTGGCGTAAAGCAGCCACCCCATGTGGTAGGGCGAGCCGCCGTGCTTCGCCGCGTAGGACGCCTCGTCGAACCCGTCGTCGTCGAAGCTGAGCCGCCCCCTCGTCAGCCCTTGCAGGCACCGGAGCGGCTGGATCACGCCCGCGAGGAGGATATCGATGATGTCATGGCTGCGGGCGCGCCGCAGGAACGCGAGGTGCGTCTCGGTGAGCTGCGAGAGCTCCGTGAGGTTCATCCCGTAGGTGAGCCGGTCCGAGCCGCTCTGGCTGATCATGTACCCCATGGCCGTCCAGTCGCCGGCCTGGAGCCCCAGGTCGTAGACCCGGTCGTAATAGGGATCTGCCTTCCGCAGGGGCTGCGTCCAGCTGTGCACGTCCGCGGAGAAGATGTGGTAGGTCTTGGCCCGGAGCACGAGGTTGTCGAGCTGGTCTGCGAGCTCGACGGCCATCTTGCCGAACCGGTACGCCGTCTCGTACTCGCCGAGCAGCGGGCCGACGACCATGCCGTACGCGACGTATCCGAACGCGGACATGTCGCTGTTCCCGTGCTGCAGTGAGAGCGTCACCATCTTGACGATGGCGAGGTTCGCGAGCGTCTGGTCGCTCGAGTTGTAGGCCCCGAAGAACAGGTTCACGAGCAGCTCCAGCGTCACGGGGTGCTCGGGGCTCGTCGTCCTCGGGGCGCGGGCGAGCTCCTCGATGCTGCGCGCGCCGAGGAGGACGGGCACCGCCCGGAGCTCCTGCTCCAGAAGCGCGGCGACCTCCTCCCGGGCCTCGGGGATCGGGCAGCCGAGGAGCCGGAGGCCGGCCTTCTGGACGAGGGTCGCCTCGTGATTGCGCCACTGGAGCAGGTACTGGTTCGCCTGGACGAGGAGGACAGCGACCTTGTCCATGGCCGTCCGGGCGCGGGCGAGCGCCGCGGCACAGAGCCGCTCGGCCTCCTCGAAGGCGCCGCACAGCGACTCGACCTCGGCGCGCTCCCTGTGGAGCGCGAGCGCGAGCTCGTAGTGGTCGTCGAAGCCGCCGCGCGGCAGAAACCCGAGCCCCGCTCGGAAATAGCCGGCCGCCGCCTCGTAGGCGGTGGCGGCCTTGGCCCGCCTGCCGGCGGCGAGGTTCAGCTCGGCGGCCGTGGCCTGCTCCGCGGCCGAGGTCACGATGGGCGCCGCGATGTTGATGTGGTTGACGATGTCGAAGAGCGCCTCGTCCCGCGCGGCGCCCTCGCAGCTGGCGAGCATGAGCCGCGCGATCCTGAGGTGGACCTCGCGCTTGCGATCCTCGCTGATGAGCGAGTACGCCGCGTGCTGGACGCGATCGTGCAGGAAGCGGTAGGTGACGCGCCAGTCGACGCCGGTCTGCGCCTCGTCGTCGGTCGCGTCGGTCGCGTGCGCGAGGCGGTAGTCGGCGTCCACGGGCGCGATCAGGCCCTCTTGCAGGATCTTCCACAGCGCGGCCACGGTCTCGTGCGCCGGCCGCTCGCTGATGACCGCGAGGGTGCGCAGGTCGAACTCGTGCCCGATGCAGGCCGCGAGGCGGAGGACGCGGACGAGCTCGGGCTCGAGCTCCTCGATCTTGCGCGCCATGAAGTCGACGACGTTGTCGGTGACCGTGCGCCGCCGGATGCCGTCGAGATCCCACGTCCAGGCGCCCTTCTCGAAGCGGAGCAGGCCCTCCGCGTGGAGCGAGCCCAGGAACTGCCGCACGAAGAACGGGTTGCTCTGGGTCCGGTCGAACACGACGCGGGCGAGCGGCTCGACGTCGGCGCGGGCCGCGGAGAGCGTGTCCGAGAGCAGCGCGATCACGTCGGCGAGGGCGAGCGGCCTCAGCGTGAGCTCGCGGAGCGGCGCGCCCGCCTTCTCGATCTCGTCGAGCGCGACGCGGAGCGGGTGGGCCGCGTACACCTCGTTGTCGCGGAAGGCGCCGAGGAGGAGCAGGTGGCCGCGCTCTGGATCCGCGGCCAGGACCTGGAGCAGCTTGAGCGAGGCCGGGTCGGCCCACTGCAGGTCGTCCAGGAAGAGGACGAGGGGGTGCTCGGCGGTCGCGAAGACGCGGACGAACGCCTTGAAGATCGCGTGAAAGCGGCCCTGCGCCTCCGCCGGCGGCAGCTGCTGGACGGGGGGCTGCTGGCCGATGATCCACTCGAGCTCCGGGATGAGGTCGACGAGGAGCTGGCCGGTGCTCCCGACCGCGCGGGAGAGCGCCGCGCTCCAGCGCGCGAGCTGCTCCGGTCGCTCGGTGAGGATGTGCCGGAGGAGCTCCCGGAAGGCGCGCGCGAGCGATGCGTACGGCGCCCCGCGGTTCAGCTGCTCGAACTTGCCCGCGGTGAAGTAGCCGCCTCGCTGGGCGATGGCCCTGTGCATCTCGTTCACCAGGGCCGACTTGCCCATGCCCGAGTACCCCGACACGAGCAGGAGCTCGCCCTCCCCGCCGGCGGCGCGCTCGAAGGCGGCGAGCAGCGCGCGCTCCTCCTCGGCGCGGCCGTAGAGCTTCTGCGGGATGCGCAGCGTGTCGGGGATGTCGCGCAGGCCGAGCGCGAAGGGCGCGACGGCGCCGGAGCTCGAGAGCTGGCGGAGGCACGCGTCGAGGTCGGCGAAGAGCCCGAAGGCGCTCTGGTACCGGTCCTCCGCGTTCTTCTCGAGGAGCTTCATCACGATCCGGGACACCGCGTCGGGCACGCCCGGGACTTGCTCGGGCGGCGGCACCGGCGTCCGCGCGATGTGACCATGGATGAGATCGAGCGGGTCGCTGCCGGTGAACGGCAGGACGCCGGTGAGCATCTGATAGAGGGTCACGCCGAACGAGTAGAGGTCGGTGCGGCGGTCGATCACGCGGTTCATCCGGCCGGTCTGCTCCGGCGACATGTACGCGAGCGTCCCCTCGAGCGCCTCGGGGCTGATCGCCTGCTGCGTCTCCTGCGGGAGGAGCGTCGCGATGCCGAAGCCGACGAAATGGACCTCCAGCGTGTCCGGGTCGACGAGCAGGTTGTGCGGCTTGATGTCCTTGTGGATCACCTTGCGGCGGTGGAACTCGTCGAGGACCCGGGCCGCCGAGCGGGCGATCGTCAACGCCGCCTTGAGCTCCAGCGGGCCGGCGCGCAGGAGGTCGTGCAGCGTCGTCCTGCTCGGCCGCTCGAGCACGAGCGCGAGGCCGTTCCTGTGCTTCTCGAGACCATACGCCTTGACGACACCCTCGACGTCGAGCGCGCAGAGCACGTTGTACTCGTGCCGGAGCGCCGCGAGCTCACGCGCGCTCGGGAACTCGCTCTTCAGGACCTTGAAGACAGCAGGCTTGCGCTCTTCACCCCAGGTTCCTTCGAACACCTCGATGCTCGAGTCGACGTAGATCGGCTGGCTCACGGAACAGGTCGCGGAGAGCATCTCACCTCGCCGGGGCGCAGCGCTGGCCCGCCGCCGCTGCTGCTCGCGTCGAGCAGACAGGACGGACGGTGTTCTCGCACAAGCGCACCATGGGCGGATTATGTCTAGATCGCTGCCCCCGAGTCACCACCGAAATAGGAACATCGATTCGTTCAGGGTGATATTTTTCAGTATTTGTGCGCTAGACATCCAACTTGGACGGAGTCTGGCGTTCACGCCCGTCACCGAGCGCGGCAGTGCGGCGCGCTAGCGCGGCGCTTCATGCGATGTGGGCTGGCTCTCGGAGGGCTGGAGGGGGTCGATCACGCGGCGCGCCGGGAGGGCGCGTCACAGGCGCAGGTCATTGCGGCACCTCGACGGTGGGACAACCGAACTCGACACGGACGCTCTCCGCGCCCATGGACTTCACCTGCGCACACGTGGCGCCCTTGATCACGATGGTGGGCGGGGTCGTCGAATCGTCGTAGTCCCAGCCGTCGTCGCCCGGCTTCGGAAGCACCTCATCGTCGATGAAGACGTTCACCTTCGCGCGGTCCGGCGGCTCGGTCTGCAGCGAGAGCTCGCAGGTCCTCACGAGATCCCTCGTGATGCGGGTCAGCGTATCGCCGAGGCTCGCCGCGTCCACCACCTCGAAATAACGGGGCGAGGTCTCCGACGTGGCCGTGTCGCCCTCGACGGCGAGCTGGTCCAGCACATTGGCGTAGGCCGTCGCGCCGGGGATGCCGACGATGAAGGTCTTGATACCGGCCGCGCGCAGGTCCTTCACCCGCTGCACCGTGCGCACGTCGTCCAGGCACACGTCCGTCAAGCCGGCGACGCAGCAGTTCGGCACGCCCGAAGGGCAGTCCCCATCCATGTTCGTCGTGCAGGTCGCGGCCTCGCAGGTCATGGCCGGATCCTGGTTGCAGTTGGGACCGCCGTCGGTCGCCAGGAGGACGTACTTGTCGCCTTCGAGGGCGCCGCCGGCTCCCACGGTCAGGTACCCGAGGGCGCGCGCGAGGGCGTCCGCGGTCGGCGTCGCGCCGCCGGGGTCCGTGCCTTCCAGGAGGGTCTTGATCGCGGGGACGGAGGTCGCGCCCGGCGCCACGGCCACGCTCAGGTCCTCCCCCGCCGGCATGCCGCAGTGCTCGTCGGAGGGAAAGAGCTGGAGCCCGACGGACATCCTGTCCTGGATCACGTCGAGCGCGGTGCCGAGGGCGCCCTTCATCATCGTCCAGCGGTCGCTCCCTTCCCAGTCCTTGGTCATGCTGTCGGAGCGATCGAGCACGATCACGAGGTGAACCTGCCGCGGCTGAGCTTCGACCTGCTGGCCGCCGCAGTCGCCGCCGCCCTCCCCCCCGCCCGAGCTGGCGCTCGGCCCGGTCGCGATGAGACCGCCTCCGAGGGAGGGATCCCCGCCCGTTCCACCGAAGTCCGTTCCACCGGCGCCGCCGTCTCCGGAGCCCCCGCTGCCCGCGCCGGTCCCGCCGTCCGACACCGAACATCCCGACGCGAGCGCCCAGCCCAGGCACCCGAGCGATGCCAGGACCAAGGAGCGGGCGTAGATCCCGCGGTTCTTGCCGATCATAGCCATTCTCCTCGACACGAGTGAATCACGAGTGAATCACGAGTGAATCACGAGTACATCGACACGGGTCAACGCGCCCGCACGCGGCGTCAGCCCGGAGGAATGCGGCAGATGCCGTTGTAACACTGCACGGTTCCGGCGTTGCAGCAGTCGGACGTCGCGCCGCAGAGCTGCCCGTACTCGGCGCATCGCGGCGGGGTGCCGCCCGCCCCGTCCGAGCCACCGCCGCCGCCTGCTCCGCCTGCGCCGCCCGTTCCGCCGGTCGCGCTCGAGCTCCCGGTCGCGCTCGAGCTCCCGGTCGCGCCTGACGGGGAGTCTGTCGTGCACGTGCCCGACAGGGAGCCCGGCTCGTACTCGCACGTCGTTCCGACGCAGCAGTCGCCGTTGTTCGTGCAGGGTCCGCCCGCCGTGACACACTGGGGCGTCGTCCCTCCTGGCGTGTCGTAACACTGGAGCTTCCCCGTTTCGCTGTTCCGCACGCAGGGAGCGCCGTCGCAGCAGTCGTCAGCGGAGGCGCAGTCCTCGCCTGCCTGGCGGCAGGCCGTGAGCGCATTGCACCGGGGCACGCCGAGGGCGTCGAGGCGGCAGTTGCTGGCGTTCCCCAGGTAGTTGCAGCAGTTGTTGGGAGCGCTGGTGGACGTATCCGAGCAATAGCTGTCCTTGAAGTGACAGACGCCGCCCTGGGGCGTGCAGCCCATCGGGTTGCGGCAGCGGCCGATCTCCCCGTCCGGATCCCCCGATTTGTCGCAGACGACGTTGCCCGCGCCCGGCAGAGCGGCCGTGGGATCGCCGCCGCAGCAGTCCTCGTTGCGCCGGCACAGGGCGCCGTTCACGCGGCAGCCGCTCGGCGGCTGGCAGACGGCGATCCCGGTGGGGCCGTACGGCGCGCAGACGCGGCTGCAGCAGAAGCCGCAGCTGTCGCAGACCGCGCCGTCGATGCCGCCGCTGTTGCAGCGGCTCGACGTCGACGGCTCCGCGCCGCAGTAGCCCGCGGGATCGGATGCGTTCCGCTTCACACACACGCCGGTACAGCAGTCGCTGTCGCCCTTGCAGACGTCGTTGCGCTGAACACAGAACGAGGAATAGAGGACGCAGCGGTTGTCTCGCCCGCAGAGCTGGGAGCAACACTGGCTGTCCTCGGTGCACGGGTTGCCGCCCGTCTGGCACGCGGTGGCGCCGTTGACGTCGCTGCACGTCCCGCCGACGCACATGCCGCTGCAGCACGCGGCGCCGCCTGCCGTGCAGCCGGATCCGTCGGGGAGGCAGGCGGTCGCGCTGCACCTGCCCGAAGCGCAGTTGAGAGTACAGCACTCCGAGGATTCCTCGCAAGCGGCACCTGTCCCGAGGCAGACGCTGAGCGGCGAGGCGCAGGTGCTCGTCGCGCTTTCGCAGATGCCGGAACAGCAATCTCCGGAGCGCGCGCACGTGGCCCCGAAGGGCTCGCAGCTCGGCACCTCGACCCCCGTGTCAGGGCCGCCCGCGCCGCCGACGCCGTCGGCGCCGCCACCGCCCGTACCGCTGGCGAGCGCGCCGCCCGCGCCGCCGGTGCCTGCGCCACCAACGCCTGTGCCCGCGCCCGCCCCGCCTTCTCCGGAGCTGGCCGTCGCGCCGGCGCCGCCCGTTCCCGTCATCCCGCCGCCGCCAGCGTTGGCCCCTCCGGAGCCACCGGCGGAGGAGCTGCCCCCGGCCGCGCCGCTGGAGGGCCCTGACGTGGTGGCGACGCCACCTTCGCCTCCCGAGCCGGTGCCCTCGGACGAGCCGCAGGCAGAAGAGAGCCATACGATGCCGACAGCCGCGAAGATTCGAGATACGCGCATGCACTTTCCTCGCTTGATCGCTTGCCGCAACCGACGCAGTCGGAGAAAGGATACATTCGCGCAACTCCAGCTAGTCCGTATGGCTTTTGTTTCAGGGCATGCCCCTCTCCCTCCATTTTTGTCGGAGGTGGTGAGCCTCGTGAGCGCTGCGCGCACAGGTGCGCGCAGCGTAAAGCTCGCGCTCGCCTGGCCGCGATGAGCTCTGCCCCGAACGGTCAGCAAGACCGCAATCCGCGCTTTGGTGAGGTTCGTCGCAAAGAGCCTTCGGCCGAGGAAGCGACGTTGTGCAGTCCTCGCGAGGAGAGGACATGCAGGCTGTTTGCAGAGGCACGTTCATGGGGGCAGCCCGGCGACGGCCGTCCGCTCGCTTCTCCCCCGCTCTACGCTGATGTCCTCGTCCCCTTCCAGAGCGCGCTCCAGAACCGCCCCGTCTTCACGGCGCCTTCCGGAACGGACGCTCGGGCGCTCTCCTCGGCGGGCATCTCCTTGTGGGCCTGGCCCTCGAGGAAGGTGATGAGCCGCTCTCGGAGAGGATAGTACATCGGGTCCTCCAGCACCTCCTGACGGTCCCGCGGGTGCGGGAACGGGACCTCCAGGATCTCGCCGACCCGCGCCCCCGGACCGTTCGTCATCATCGCGATGCGGTCCGACAGGAACAGGGCCTCGTCGACGTCGTGCGTGACCATCAGCGCCGTCTTCTGGTCCTCTGCCCACAGGTTCATGAGCACCTCCTGGAGCTCGAACCGGGTGAGCGAGTCGAGCATGCCGAAGGGCTCGTCCAGGAGGAGCATCTTGGGCGACAGGGCGAAGGCGCGCGCCAGCCCGACCCGCTGCTGCATCCCCGACGAAAGCTCGCGCGGCTTCTTGTGCATGGACTCCTCGAGCCCCACGAGCCCGAGGTAGTGCGTCGCGATCTCGATGCAGTCGCTCCTGCTCTTCTGCCGGTGGACCTGCTCGACCCCGAGCAGGACGTTCTCGAGCGCCGTCATCCAGTGCAGGAGGCAGGGCGACTGGAACACGACCCCGCGGTCCGGGCCCGGACCCTGGATCTGCCTGCCCGCTAGCACGATAGCCCCGCTCGTGATCTCGGAGAGGCCCGCGACCATCGACAGCACGGTGGACTTGCCGCACCCGGAGTGGCCGATGAGGGACAGGAACTCTCCCTTCCTCAGGTTCAGATCGAAGTTCCTGACGACGACCGAGGGGCCCTTCGGCGTGGGAAAGGTCTTCGTGACGTTCCAGATCTCGAGGTACTTCTTCATGCGACCGCCTCCGCGCTCCGCGCTGCATCGGGCGCGCTCTCGCCCGCCTTGGGCCCGGCGCCCGGGCCGAGCAGGTAGCTGATCACCGCGCCGCGGATCTCCTTGAACCGCGGATCGTGGTTGAGGGCCTTGCGATCCCGAGGGCGCTCGAGATCGACGGTGATCCCTGGCCCCAGCGTGGCCCGGGGGCCCTTGCTGAGCGGGAGGATCCTGTCGGCGAGGAGGATGCCCTCGTCGACGTCGTTCGTGATGAGGAGCACGGTCTTCCGGGTGGCGCGCCAGATCCGCGCGATCTCGTCCTGGAGCGTCGCGCGCGTGAGCGCGTCCAGCGCGCCGAACGGCTCGTCCATCAAGAGGACCTCCGGATCCATGGCGAGCGCCCGCGCCACCGAGACCCGCTGGCGCATGCCGCCGGAGAGCTGCGCCGGCTTCTTCTCGCGGGCCTCGGTGAGCTTCACCATGGCGATGTAGCGCTCGGTGTGCTCCCGCTTCTTGTCTGCGGACCAGGAGCCGAAGATCTGGTCCACGGCCAGGTAGACGTTCTCGTAGACCGTGAGCCAGGGCAGGAGAGAATAGTTCTGGAAGATGACGCCCCGGTCGGGGCCCGGCCCCTCGACGACCTTCCCGTTCAGCTTCACCTCCCCGGTGTCCGGCCTGAGGAGCCCGGCGATGAGCGACATGAGCGTCGTCTTGCCGGCGCCCGAATAACCGACCACGGCGACGAACTCCCCCTTCTCGATCTCCAGGTGGATGTCCCTGAGCACCTCGGTGCGGGTGGCCCCGCCGCCATAACTCTTCCCGACGTTGCAGAGCTCGACGAGCGGCATGGACGTCACGCTCCCGCCAGCTTGAGCCGACGCTCGACGAGGCTCATCAGGGCGTCGAGGAGGAAGCCGACGACGCCGATGGTGATGATGCACAGGATGATGTGCTCGTAGATGAGGCTGTTGTACTCCTGCCAGAGGAAGCCGCCGACCCCGGGCGAGCCTGTCAGCATCTCCACGGCGACGATGACAAGCCAGGCGATGCCCAGGCTGAGCCGGAAGCCCGTGAACATGTAGGGGAGCGCCGCGGGGAGCTGCACCTTGAACAGCGTCTTCGTGCGCGACAGCCGGAGCACCCGGGCGACGTTCATGTAGTCCTGCGGGATCGATCGCACCCCGAGCGCGGTGTTCAGGACCGTCGGCCACATCGAGCACATCGCGATGGTGAAGACGCCCGCAGGGTCGGGCTTCTGGAAGAGCACGAGGCCGAGCGGGAGCCACGCGAGCGGCGAGACCGGGCGGAGGATCTGGATGATGGGATCGAAGCTCGACCTGAACAGCCTCGACGCGCCCAGGAAGAAGCCGATAGGTGTCCCGAGGAGGATCGCCAGCGTGTAGCCCTTGGCGACCCGCTGGAGCGAGTACCAGGTGAAGCGGAGGATGCCCTGGTCGAGCTCTCCCCGCTTCTCGAACGGCTCGAAGATGTAAGGCCTGCTCACCTCCCATGTCTTGAGCGGAGAGGGCAGCGCCTGGGTCCACAGGCTGCTCGCGGCGGCCCACAGCCCGATCACGCACGCCACCCCGAAGAGGGGCAGGATCATGTGGTCGACTCGAATCCTCGGAGAGATCGCCTTCGCCTCGCTCATGCAGCACTCCTCTTCCGCATCCGATTCCGCGTCCGATTCCGATTCCGATTCCGATTCGGCCGCCGCGCCTCCCGCCGGCGCGGCGGTGTGGGTTCATCCCTTCAGGGCGTGGACCGGGAACGACGTCGCGTACTTCTCCGGGTCCTTCGGATCGAACGTCACGCCGTCGAACAGCGTCTCGGGCGCGTCGCTCCGGCCGCCGTGCGCGACCCCGAGCTCCTTCATCGCCTCCTCGTAGAGATCGGGGCGCATGACCTGCTTGACGACGCCCTCGTAGTCCGGCTTCCCCTCCACCATGCCCCACCGGCGGAACTGGCTGAGCCACCAGAGCGCGTACTTGGGCTGCGGGTAGTTGCAGCCCCGCTCGCTGAAGATCATGTAGTCCTTGTCCTCTTTCTTGCGCCCGTCGCCGTAGTCGTAGTGCCCCTGCAGCCGGCCGAGGATGAGCTCCGGCGGGCAGTTGATGTACGTGGGCCTCGACACGATGTCCGCCTGCTCGGAGCGGTTGTCGAGCTTGTCCAGCCAGACGCTCGCCTCGTGGAGCGCCTTGATCACCGCCTTCACCGTCTTCGGGTTCTTGTCGGCGAACTCCGCGGTGAACGCGCACACCTTCTCGGGGTGGTCCCTCCAGAGCTCCTGCGTTGTGACGGCCGTGTAGCCGATCTGGTCGGCGATCGCCCTGGCGCCCCACGGCTCGCCGACGCAGAAGCCGTCCATCTTGCCCACCTTCATGTTGGCGACCATCTGGGCGGGCGGGATGGTCACGAGCGCGACGTCCTTGTCCGGGTGGACGCCGCCCGCGCCCAGGTAATAACGGGTCCACATCGCGTGCGTTCCAGGCGGGAACGTCATCGCGAAGGTCATGGGCGTTCCCTTCTCCTTCGCCTCCTCGATGAACGGCTTGAGGGCCTTGGGATCTCCGGCCACCTTGCCCCGGAGGTCGCTCTTCATCGTGATCGCCTGGCCGTTGCGGTTGAGCAGCCACGGGATGACCATGGGCATCTTCGGCGATCCGAGGAGCCCCATCGTCGAGGCGAGGGGCATGCCGAAGAGCATGTGCGTCGCCTGGAGATCCCCGTTCGTGAGCGAGTCGCGGATGGCGGCCCAGCTCGCGCCCTTCACGATGGTCGCGTTGATGCCGTACTTCTTGAAGAACCCCTTCTCGTGGGCGATCACGAGAGGAGAGCAGTCGGTCAGCGCGATGATGCCGAAGCGCAGATCGGACACCTCGGGCTTGGCGGCGTCCGGGATGAGGGGCGCGGCGTTCGCCTCGGGCTTCGCCGACGCTTCGGACCGCGATTCGCACGCGGGGAGGAGCGCGGCTCCCCCGAGCGCAAGCGCTCCGCCGAGGAAACGCCGGCGGCCCGGGGGCGCGGCGCTCGGGGCCTCACGAGAAGATTCTCGTCTCTTCATTCCAAAGATCCTTTGCCTGGATGGCCTCAGCCAACCACGGGCCCATGATTTGCCAAGGACGATGCATGGGCGCGTGTTTCTATGAAGTTTCTGTAGGATATTTTCTTCATTCACTTCGCGTTGTTGCGTTCGTCACGTTGGTTGAGTTGGTTGCGTTCGTCACGTCGCCTTGGTCTTCGTCTTCAGTTTCAATGCCTGCGGGGCAGCGGCGCGCCCGTGCGCGTGGTCGGGGGGCGTCGCGAACGGACCGGTTGCTTGCCAGGCCCGGGGTGAGGCTGTAGCGTCCGCGCGGCGCAGGAGGAGCGCCACGCCGCTCCGGCGGGTGCGACGCGGCAGGCAGCAGGTAGAGGGAGCGAGGATGACGAGCGGGTCCGCGACGTGGGTGGGAGCGGCGGCATGCCTTCTGGCGTGCGGGTGTACGGCCCTCGCCGGGCTCGATAGGCCCTACCACCTGGAGGCGGGCGGGGGCGCCGGAGGTGGAGGTGGGGGTGGCGGGGGCGCCGGCGGGCAAGACTGCGCCGAGGAGGCGAGCGCAGGGTGCGTCTATGACCGGTGCAGCACAGTCCCCGAGAGCGCCCCGAGCGGCGCCTACGCGCTCGATCCCGACGGGCCCGGCCCACAGGAGCAGATCGAGGTCTACTGCGGTGAGCCGGTGGACGGCGATCGCTGGGCGCTCGTCTTCAACAGCATCGGGTCAGCGGAGGGCGCGACGCTCCCGTTCTGGAAGATCCTGTACGACGATCGGCTCACCGCCAAGGGGACGCCGTCGCTCGACGACAACCATTACCAGCCGTCGCTGTACATCACGGGCCGTGAATTCCGCGACGAGATCGAGGACATCGCAGGGACCGTCGCCGAGGTGATGCGCGCGACCGCCGAGGGCATCGACACCGAGGACATGCACCTCCTCACGCCGATCCGGGTCGGCGGCGATGAGCACCTCTTTTCGTGGCAATTCGCCACCGGGTGGTCGTCGCCGGATTTCGACGCAGACACCAAGGACGACGGCAATTGCGCGGGCGCCTATGCGGGCGTCACGCAGCACTACGGGAGCTGCTTCGTCTACAACCTCGGCGCGGACGACGATGATCCGATCGAGGACGAGGGCTGGGGCCCGCACGTCAGCACTCCGGACGCGACGTCGTACGGGCTCTCCGACGACGGGAGCGGTTATACGCGCGTGCAGCGGATCTCCCGCTGGACGCGCTGGTGATCGCGCCGCGCCGGTTCAGCGCGCCGACGGCGCTCGGGAGCGACATCCGCGTTGAGCACGATTCATGACGCGGCTTCGCCCTTGACGTTCAATCATGGATTCGGCGACCTTTGCGTGACCTACGCTACAGGAGCCTTCATGCGCCATCGCTTTCCCATCATCGCGACGTTGACCGCTGTTTCCCTCCTGCTCGGCGGGAGCGCCCGCGCCGACGACGGAGAGGACGAGGTCACGCTCAAGAACGGCGGCACGATCCGGGGCACCGTCGTCTCCTCCGAGCCCGGAGAGAGCGTGAAGATCATCGAGCTGGGCGCGAAGGAGGTGCGCGTCGTCCCGTGGGCCCAGGTGTCGGACGTGGAGCGCGGGAAGTTCGCGCCGAAGAGCGCGCCGCAGCCCGGGCCTGCGGGGCCGGGCTATGGCGCCGCACCACCTCCGAAGCCGATCCCGGCCCCCGAGCCGGCGCTCGGCGCGCCCGGCGTGGTGAGGCTGCATGTCGAGAGCCCGCAGCCCGTGCGGGTGGTCACGGAAGGCGCCACGACCTACGGCGCTGTTCGAGGCTACGGTTTTGCCATCCAGGAGATCAAGCACGTCTGCGCCTCACCGTGCGACAAGGTGATCGACGGCACCGATGGGCGCCGGTTCTCGCTCGCGTCGGAGGAGGTGCCGCCGCCGGATCCGTTCACGTTCGCGCAGATGACGGGCGACGTCACCCTTCACGTGGACCCCGGCAGCTACGGGCGCCGCACCGCCGCATCCTGGCTGAACATTCTGGGCCTTACCGCCGCGGTCACGGGCGGCACCCTGTGGTTTGTGAGCAGCATCGGCACGGACGTCGACTCGGACTCCTCGAACGACGACGGGGGCGGGGCTCTCAAGACCGTGGGCATCGTCTCGCTCATCGGCGGCGGCGCAGCGCTCGCCGGCGGCATCGTGCTGTGGGCGACGTCGGGCACGTCGGTCACGCTCGAGCAGCGCGGTGAGAAGCCGGCTGGCAAGGCGGCGCAGGTCAAGCCGCGCTACTGGCTGGGCGAGTTCTGATGCGCCGGCGCGGACTCCACGGGCTCCTCGCGCTCTGGCTCGGCGCGGGCTGCAACGGCGCGGCGCCCGCCGGCCCGCCGCGCAGCCCCGGAGAGCCCGCGGCGTCGGCGCCCCGGAGGACGTTCACGCTCGGCGATCGCGCCATCGAGGAGGTCGTGCGCGCGGTGAGCGCCGCGCGGCAGCTGTCGCCGACGAGGCCGGTCGCCGTCGAGCGGCTCGACAAGGCGCGCTTCGTGGAGCGCCTGCTGGGCAACCGAGACGAGGAGCCTTCCTCGGAGGGGTCGCTCAGCTCGGAGGCCGCGTTCCTGCTCGGCTTCAACTTCCTGCCGCAGCCCGGGCAGCGCGGCGGGCTCTCCACCGTCGACGAGGTGCTGAAGGAGCAGGTCGTCGGTTTCTACAGCCGCACGGCCGACAAGGTCTTCATCCCCGACGTGGCCCTCGCGTCCGAGGACGACCTGCTCGAGCAGCGCGCCGTCCTCGCGCACGAGGTGCAGCACGCGCTCCAGGCGCAGCATTTCCCCGACATGCCCGAGGCGAAGAGCTCGGACGAGGCCATCGCGCAGCTCGCGCTCGTCGAGGGCGACGCCATGGTGGCCATGGGGGCCTGGCTCGGCGCCGAGGCCGGCGCGCCGGTGGGGCGCACGCTGCGGCGGATCGTCGAGGTGACGAGGCGCATCCCGCTCGCGAGCGTCACGCGCGGCGAGGCGAGCACCAAGCTCGACAAGGCGCTCGATCTGACGAAGAAGCGCCTCGAGTTCCCCTACCGCGACGGGATGCTGCTGGTCACCGACGTGTACCGCGCCGGCGGCTTCCCGCTCGTCGACAGGATGTACACGCGCCTCCCGCGCAGCACCGAGCAGGTGCTGCACCCCGAGAAGTACCTGGCAGGCGAGCCCCCGCGGCCGTTCGCCGATCCCCGGCCGCCGCCGGGCTACGCGCTGTCTGCCGCCGACACGCTCGGCGAGCTCGACACGCGCATCCTCCTCGAGCGCTGCGTCGCCGCGGAGGTCGCCGAGCGCGCGGCCGCCGGCTGGGCGGGCGATCGCTTCGGCGTGTTCGCCGGGCCGGATCGGCGCCTCGCGACGGCGTGGATCAGCGCGTGGGACACCGAGAAGGACGCGGAGGAGCTCGAGGCGACGCTCGGCCAGAGCGCGGCCTGCTGGCACGAGAACGCGCTCGGGGTCGAGCGAGGCGACTACACGATCGGCGCCAACATCGCCGTCCGCCGTCAGGGCAAGCTCGTCGCGTTCGTGCGCGGCCTCCCCGAGGGCGTCGGAGCTGCGCTCGCGTCGCACCTCTTCACGCTCGCCGGGCCGGAGCCGAAGCCGACGCCGCTCACCGATCGCCCGATCCCGCCGCGCGTCCGCCTCCCCGAGCCGACCCCAGGCCGACTCGAAGGCGACGTGTACCGCAACGGCTGGCTCGACGTCGTCGGCCGCGTGCCGCAGGGCATGCTCGGCCACGTGGGCGGCGGCGTCGAGCTCGTGGTCGAGCGGCCCGACGCGCTCGTGCGCGGCGGCATGTCGGTGTCCACGCGCATCACCAGCGACGCCGAGAACGAGAAGACCTTCGGCGAAGTGCAGGCGTCGTTCGTCCGCGATGTCGCCGAGCTCTCGATGCGGGTCGAGGCGCTCGGCGGCGGCCCGGTGACGACGGCGCTCGGCGCGGGCGTCGAGCGGGCGTGGCGGGTCGCCGGCACGTCGATGGAGCTCCGGCTCGTGCTCGTCCCGATCTGCGCCGGTACGGGGTCGATCGTGTTCGTTCAGGCGTATGGCGATCCCTACGCGCGCAGCGTGCTCGACGGATGGATGGACAGCTTCCGCTGGACCAACGGGCGCAACCTCACCGCGTGCGATTTTCTCGATCCGAAGTAGCCGCCGCGTGACCGCGTCCTCCGGGGGACGGCGGCGGGCTCGACGACCTCACGCTGCCCGACGCCCGCCTGCCGCTCAGCCCCCCGCCCTCCCCGATCCGGGTGATGTTCGAGCGCCACGGTGGCAGACTTCGACGACGCATGAGCGACCGTCCGACCATCATCGAAGTGCCGCCTCGCTTTCGCGTGATCACCGATCCGCGGGACGCGGTTGTCGACGAGCGCACCATCGTCCTCGGCCCGAGCCGCGCGTTCGGCGACGGCCGGCACGAGAGCACGCGGATGTGCCTCCAGGCGCTCGCGTCGTTCGCGCCACGCAGCGGCTTCCGCCTCTTCGACGTGGGGAGCGGGACGGGGATCCTCTCGATCGGCGCCGCGAAGCTGGGCGGCGAGGCGATCGGGGTCGACATCGACGCCGCCGCGAACGCGATCGCGGCGGACAACGCACGGCGGAGCGCGGTGGAAGCGCGCGTGAGCTTCTCGGCGACGTGGCCGGACGGGACGTTCGACATCGTCGTGGCCAACATCCTCCGCGACGTCCTCACGGCGCTCGCCCCTCGGATCGTGGCTCGCCTGGCTCCCCGCGGGACGTTGATCCTCTCGGGGCTCGTGTCCACCGACGTTCCGGAGATCGTGGCGCGCTACGCGCAGCTCCTCGCCGAGCGTCGGCCGGAGATCTTCGAGCGGGGCGCGTGGCGCACGCTCGTGTGGCGCGGCCGTTGACCCGGGGCGCGAGGGCGCGCGAACATCCGGCGATCCCTTGCCGCCCCTCCCTGCGACACGCCGCCTCGCCGCGCTCCTCGCGCTCGCCGCGAGCGCCTGCTCCCGCGGCCCCACCCCCGGCACGGACGCGGGGCCTGGCCCAGCCAGCAGCGCGAGCGCCTCGGCCAGCGGCGCGGGCGCTCCGGCCGCTCCCCTGCCCCCGTCCGCGTCCGCGCCGCTGCCCGCGCCGGCCCGCGAGGGCGGCGCCCTGTCCCGCGCCGCGCGCGAGGACGCGCTCTATGTGGCCGACGAGGACCACGGCGTCGTGCGCGTCGTGCCGCTGCCGCTCGACCCTGCGCGGCCCGGCGCAGGGGTCCCCGCGCCGGGCAGGCCCGCGCAGGTGCTCGCGCTCGGCGGGCGCGGCGAGCACGAAGCGCGCGTCCTCGCCACCGTCCGCGATCCGGGGCTGCTGCTGATCTTCCGGCCGGATCCTGCGGCCGGCCTCGTCGAGGTGGGCCGCGTGCCGCTGCCCGCCGACGCGTGGGGCATCGCGGTCACGCCCGACGAGAAGACCGCGATCGTGACCTCGGCGTGGACCCACAAGGTCTCGGCCGTCGACCTCGAGGCCAGGCAGACGCGGTGGACCGTCGACGTGGCGCGCGAGCCGCGGGGCGTGGCGGTGCTGCCCGACGGCAGCGCCGCGTACGTGAGCCACCTCGTCGGCGCCGATCTCACGAGGATCGACGATCTCGGCGGGGCGCCGAAGGTCCGGCGCGTCGCCCTGCCCGCCTCGCCGCTGCGCGCGCCGTCGGGCGAGCGGCTCGCCGCGTCGCTGGGGTATGCGCTCTCGCTCTCCGAGGACGGGCGGCGCCTGTTCGCGGCGCGGCACGCGCTCGGCGCCATGGGCCACGCCGCGTGGTTCGGCGCCGCGACGGTGGACGTGCTGATCACCGGCCGGGACGAGCCGCTCGCCCCGCCGCACCACGGCAACCTGCCGGTGCTCCGGTCGGCGTTCGCGGAGCAGGTGATCACCCCGGAGAGCGTGATCACCCTGCCCGGCGCGGGCGTCACGCCCGTCACCCAGCCGCGCGCCATGGCGTACCGCAAGCGCGCGCGCACGCTGCTCGTCGCGGGCGAGGGCGACGATCTCGTGCTCGAGGTGGACGCGACCGCGGTGGATCCGACGCTCGCGATCGCAAGGAGCTACCCGGTCGGCGGCCGCTACGATCCGCACATCCGCGTGGCCGGCACGTGCGGCGCGCCGACCGGCCTCGCGCTCTCCGCGGACGAGGCGACGGCGTGGGTCTTCTGCCGCTCGACCGGCGACGTGGCGGCGATCCGGCTGCACGACGCGGCGGCGGGCTCGACCGTCGCGCCCGTGGGATCGGCCGGCCCCGCGCCGGCGTCAGCCGCCGCGGGCGTGGCGGAAGGGCCGTCGGCGCTCGTCCACCTCGCCGATGATCCGCTCGGCCCGGAGGTCGCGAAGGGCCGCCGGCTCTTCTACAACGCGCTCGACGCCACGGTGAGCGGCAACCTCGGCTGCGCGGGATGCCACCCCGACGGGCGCGACGACGGGTACGTCTGGCGCGAGGCCAGCTTCAGCACGGCCGACGGCGAGCACGCGAACTTCGTCGGGCGGCCGGAGAACATCCCCGAGGTCGCCAAGAAGCGAGGGGTTCCGCGGCGCACCCCGATGCTCGCCGGCAACGTGGGCGCGGCCGGGCCGTACGGCTGGCACGGCGAGAGCGAGGACCTCGTCGGCAGGCTGCAGACGGGCATGGGGCTGCACCGCTGGGGCGGGCTGCCGATCGACCACACGCCGACCAGCCTCGCGGCGCGGGCGACCTATCTCGCGATGTTCCTCCGCCGGGGCCTGGTCACGCCGCCAAGCGCCGAAAGGGCGCCGGACGAGCGCGTGAAGCGCGGCCGGGAGATCTTCCACAGCGACGAGGCGAAGTGCTCCCGCTGCCACGTCCCCACGAGCGATTACACCGATCGCACGGCGTACCCGATGCCGAAGCGACCGCCGCCGCCGGGCTACGACGAGGATCCGCGCCCCGAGTACAAGACGCCATCGCTGCGCTTCGTCGGAGGCCGGCCGCCCTACCTTCACGACGGGCGCGCCGGCACGCTGGCGGAGCTCATCGAGCAGAACGCCGACTGGATGGGCAAGACAAGCCACCTGTCGCCCGAGGACAGGGCGGCGCTCGTGGCGTTCCTGGGGACGTTATGAGGCCGCGCTCCGTGCTGCTCGCCTTGATGGGCGCCGGCGTGGCCTCCGTCCTGGCCGCGGCGTCCGGGGCGCCCGGCGCGCAGCCAGGCGGCGCGCCCAGGGCCGCGGCCAGCGCCGCGGCCAGCGCCGCGGCCGACGCCAGCACCGCGAAGGCCGCGGCGAGCGCCACGACCGACGCCGGTGCGCCCGAGGCCGCGGCGAGCGCCACGACCGACGCCGGTGCGCCCGAGGCCGCGGCGAGCGCCGCGACCGATGCCGGCGACGAGCTGCCCCTCGACGCCGCGCCCTTCCCGCCCGAGCCGTCCAGGCAGCCCACGGCCGCCGAGTGGAAGGCGGCGCCCCGCGTCCGCCTCTCCCGCGCCGGCCCCGCGGCCGCGGGCTGCCGCGCGTACAGGGCGAGGGAGTGGCTGCGCATCCGCTGCCCGGAGCTCACCGTCTCGGCCATCTCGCTGCTCGGCGGAAAGACCGAGGGCGTGGCCTTCTGGATCGATCCGCCCCGCGGCGGCAGCGAGCTCCCGCGCGGGGGCGAGGTGATGTTCCCGATCCGCCGCGGCGATCGGCGGGTGATCCAGATCCTGACGTTCGGCCCGGGCTACGACGGGCCGTTCACCTTGTTGCCGGCGATCGTCATCCAGGAGCAATGGCTGGAAGACGAGCCGGCGCCGACCGTGACCGCCTCCTGAGACACCATGCGATCCCACACCACGCTCCGCGCCATCTCCTCGCTGTTCCTCCTTGCCGCTGCGAGCGGCGTCCTCGTCGTCGCGTGCGGCGCCGCCCCCGCGGCTCCCGGCGGCCCGCCCGCCGATCAGGCGTCCGCCGCGCAGCCCACGGCCACGAGCCCCGCCCCGACGGGCGCGGCGCTCGCCCCGGCGTCACCCCAGCCCGAGCCGACGGCGACCTCGGCGCAGGCGAACGCCGGGCAGCCCGGCGCCGAGCGGACCGCCGCGCCCGCCGAGGCGGCGAAGCCATCGGACGGCTGCCCCGACGGCATGGCCCGGGTCCCGGGCGGCAGCTTCGTGATGGGCCCGCTCAAGGTGAAGGCCACGGTGGGTGACCTCTGCGTCGACAGGACCGAGGTCACCGCGGAGGCCTTCGCGGCGTGTGTCAAGGATGGCAAGTGCACGGATACACTGGCCAATTGCGCCAAGGAGGCGTCGACCTACGGCGTGGCCGGCAAGGAGAAGCAGCCGATGGTCTGCGTCGACTTCTCGCAGGCCCAGGCCTACTGCGCGGCGCAGGGCAAGCGGTTGCCGCGCGACGACGAGTGGGAGTGGGCGGCCCGCGGCGGCGAGGAAGCGCGGCCGTATCCGTGGGGCGAGGAGGCGCCGAAGGACCAGCTCTGCTGGTCCGGCGGCGGCACCGTCCGCAAGACCGCGTGCGACGTGGGGAGCTTCCCCGCCGGCGCGAGCCCGCAGGGCATCCAGGACCTGGCGGGCAACGTCTTCGAGTGGACAACCAACGCCAACGACGGCAAGGGCAAGATGCGCATCGCCCGCGGCGGCAGCTGGCGCGACGGCATCGCGCCGCTCGTCAGGACCGCGCGGCCGGGCGGCTTCGAGGCGACCTACCGCTGCGGGTTCCTCGGCATCCGCTGCGTCGTCGAGCCGGCGGCCCAGGCGACCAAGTAAGCTGCGCCGCTCCGGCCGAGCGCCAGACGGGGATCGGCCGGGAATGCCATCCCTGACACCGGACCCGTCACTCAGCGGTTGCAGAGGTTGGAGAGCTCGCGCCCTGCTTCGCCATTTCCTGGCACGGCGCGGCGGCGGCGTCACAGGCGTCCATCGCGTCTTCGGCGTCGACGGTGATGACGTGATGGTCCGCTGCGCTGCACTCGCACTGCCACCCCAACGCCGGATCTTCCTGCTTGCAGCTGATGTTCAACGGCGCGTGCAACACGACATCCAGCCCTCCCAGGCTGGAGGGCTGCTGGCAATCGAGCTCGGCATAGCAGACGCCGCCGCTCGCATTCCGGTGAACCTGGCTGCAGGTGGCATCGTGAAAGACCGTCTCGGGATGAAGTGACTTGCATGGCTCTGCGAGGTCGGTACAGATCTCCGAGCCGGACGCATTGCTGGGAATGTCGAAATACACATCGCTCCAGTTGTCCCAGCACCTGCATCCCCAGGCCCCGTCTCCGGTGTCCCTGCCGCAGTTGATGATGTAGCCGGCCGCCGCGGTTTGTGTGACACCGTCCCCGAGGTCTGCCGAGTAAATGCAGGACGTATTGACGACGCAGGAATCCTCGGCTCGCCCCTGGTCGCTCGGCGTACAGCTCGGAGATTCGGTGAAGGGCGACGCGTCGTCTCGGGAGGCACATACGGCGAGGGCTTGCTCGCAGCCCGCTTCCAGGTCGTTCTCCGCGAGGTGGTACGATGTATAACGGGCCTCGGCCGAAGATGTGCAGTTCATCCCACCAGCGCTGCTGGCGGTGCAGAAAGATTGCTGTTCGTCGTATGCAAAAGCGCTGATCGCTCCCACCATCAGCGGAACCTCACACCTGCGGTCGGTCTGGCAAACGCCGTCGAAGACCTGCGTGCTCGGCGCGGCGCACAGGGGCTCGCCGTAGACGATGTTCCCCACCTTGCACGCCTCGAGGATCGGGCCACATACCCCGGCAGACAAGCTCGGAAGCGAGAAGCCAAGCCCGCCAAAGCTGTCTTGACAAAAACAGCTGGCAACCCCGCCGATCATCCCGCAGTTCGCCGTGATCGTGTTACCGGTGCACACCTGGCGCGCCGAACAAAAATCGTCCCCCTCCTGCACCGTGGCGGGTGAACACGTCCCCGGATCGTGCACACCTGGCGACCGGTCGGGTTGCAACGGCGCTATCGGAGCATCCGTCTCTATCGGACCATCCTCCATCGGACCACCCGCCTGCCCCTCCGTATCGATCGGGGGCGGGTCAGCCTCATCGCTCGACTCGCTCGTATCTGTCTCACCCTTCTGTGGAGGGGTGGGAGTCGTCTCTTCCTCTGGAGCCGCGTCTTCGCCGGACTCGTCATACCCGCCCACGAGGTCGGCCCCTTCGGTCGCAGGATGCCCACGTTCGATGAAACAGCCGGTGCAAAGACTGAGCGCGAGGACCCCAAGGCAGCGAAGAGGCAGGCGCATGGTGGGATCCAGAGAATACAAGAGCGATCGGAGAGTCAAGCTCGTCGTAGCGGCCGTCTACCGTACAGCCACGCTACACACGTTGGTTAACGTAGAACCTCCTTCCACGATCGACCTGCCTTCTGAAAAAGTGGCGCCGTATCAAAATATTATCCATGAATCGACGATGAGGCAGCCATCAGCTCAGGGCTTGAGCGCTCTCTTTGCGCGGCTGGTCGGGCGTCGTTCCGCTTGTGGTTGAGCGCCTCGTCGCATCCGCAGGCGCGAGCTGTGGCTCGATCGACGATCCGCATTCAAATGCCTCAAAATCTGCTGCCAGCGCGCCCCACGCGAGCAGGTGATGGTCAAATTTGAACATGAAGGCGGTAAGGCGGGAAGAAAACATGAATAATCTTCCCGCCTTACCGCCTTCATGTGGACTCTCTCTGGCCAAAGTTGACCACTACCCGCGAGCGCAGCTGGCAGCTCGATGCGCTGACGGTTTGACGCAGCGCGCGGCCGTCACCCGCGATCGTCGGCCGCCATGGAGCGCAGGACGCGCTCGGAGGCTTCGGCGTGCTCGAGCAGCAGCGCCGCAAAACCGCGCTGAAGCTCGATCTTGCGGCGCATCCACGCCTGGAACGCGCCGCGGTCGAAGCGCGCGAGGTCGTGGGGGGCGGCGGGCAAATCGTCCGCGGCCCGCATCGTCTCCGCGGCGCGGCCCGCCGCCTCGCCGATCTCGCGGTAGCCGGCGGCCACCCGGCGCATCGCGTCGTGTTCGAGGCGGGCCTCGGGCGTTGCGCTGCCCACCCAGCGCGCGTGGGCTTCCAGGTTGTCGGCCACGTGCAGGAACAGCTCAGCCAGCCGCTCGGGAACCACCGCGTTGTTCGCCAGATCGCGTCCACAGGGCTCGTCCATCGGTACCTCCTGTCCATTCGCCCCAACGCGCGAGGCGTCGGGTCGTGACCGCGGTCGTGACCGCAGGCCGCAGTCGAGGAGCGGGCGGTCGGGCGTGTGGTATCCATGGCGGCCGCAGTGTCGTCGTCCCCCGCGCCCGCCACGATGGCGGGTTGCCCGACCCGGAGCCCTGCCGATGACCGACGTCCACCACGCCGAGGCCACCGCCTTCTTCGACGATTTCGTCGCCGCGTTCGCGCACTTCGACGGGCCGCTGATCGCCCGCCGCTACCACGTGCCGTACCTCGCGATGCACGCCGCCGGCCTGCACGACCTGCTGACGAGCGCGGAGGCCGTCGGGGCCTACTTCCAGCGCATCGTCGACCAGTACCGCGGCGACGGCTGCACGGCCTGCCGCCACCGCGGGCTCCAGGTGGTCACGATGGGGGGCGAGGCGCTGCTCGCCACCGTGTCGTGGGACCTGCTGGACGCGTCAGGCGGCGTGCTGTCGACCTGGCGCGAGAGCTACAACCTGCTGCGCACGCCGCAGGGGCTGCGCATCTTCGCGTCGACGGACCACTGATTCAGAGGAGCTCCGCCGTCGCCTGGCGGGGGTGGCATCCATCTGAAATTCAGACTCCTCGTGGCGGCCGTGCGCTCACGGCGCGGAAGCGCAAGAAGGGGACCGCCTGAGCGCGAGCGGCCAACGAAGCCGAGCGCGCGACGGTCCTCGAGAGGATCGCCGGCGCCGGACCTCTGCCGATCAGATGTTGCACTCCACGAAGCCCTGCGTGTTCGTGGAGACGTTCATCTCCCACCTGGACTGGGTGGCGTCGTACTGGACGACCACGCCGGTGGAGACGCCGCCGCGGAGAATGCCGCCGATCCCCTTGAGCCAGCACGTCTTGCCCGTCACCGCGGGGCCGAGGTTCACCGACCCTGCCTGGATGCCGTGGTAAGCCTCGCCGAGGTAGTCCGTCACCTGTACGCAGCTCGCGTAGCCGGCGACCTTCCCCTGCCCGTGGAGGTACCAAGAGTTGCCGTCTTTCTCCACGCCGATGTAGTCCGACGCGTCGGCGAAGTTGTCGCCGCCCTCGTAGTTGATGACCTGCGTCAGGAAGCAGCGTCGGTTGTTGCTGGTGGACGCGAGGTACACCCTGGGGTTGGTCGTTGTGTAGCTGTTGTTGGAGTAACCGACTTGCGTGATCATGGTGCCGGGGTTGGCGAGCCCGCCGTAGGCACGAACCGACACACCCGAGTCGGCGTGCGCGAACACGCGCGCCGTGCCGAGCCAGCTGTACATCGCGACGTTGCCGCCGTCCCGGAGGTTTCCGGTCACGCCCATGAGGTAGGCCGCGTTCCCGCTCCAGGTGCCGAGGTTCTGGAAGGCGTTGCCCGACGTCGCGGTGGCGCTGCTGTACCCGAACGCGGAAAACGCCTGCTCGGCGGTGCCGATCGCCTCGTCCTCGCCCCCGGCGACGTCGCCGTTGCCCTGATCCGGGCTCTCGACCTCGACGTTGCACCCCAGGAGGGCGACGACCGAAGCGACCGACAGCACCCGAAAACAAGCGCGAACTAGTTGCATGTGCATAGGATGTTCCCCTTCTCGAACGCAGCGGGCCGAGGCGGCGCGCTGCGACGGCAATGCTACGTGGACAACTGTGGTACCAGGCTGGACCATGTTCGAATTTCTGAAACCGGCGCGCTTGGTCGACATCGTGGGCACGGAGCTCATCGTGGGCGTCGGGATCCACGCCTTGCGCGCGCGCGGTCCCGTGCGGGTGGTCGTCGACCGCGCCGGAGGTATGGCCACCCGAGGTCGTGCATCGCAGTCTGCTCCCCGAGCAGCACACCGCGGTGCACGTCGCGCCCGAGCTCTATGGCGTCTTGCGCGATCGAGAGAAAGGAGACCTGCGCTTCAGCTTTCCTCGCGAGAAATACGATGAAGCCCTCCGGATCTGGCGCAGCGTCGCCATCGCCGTCGCGGACACCGAGATGCGGCGGTCGACGAGCCCGTCGCTGCGCGACCTGACAGGCCCGCAGCTCTCCGCATCCTCGCTCTTGTTGCTACCGTGGCTCGGCCTCGAGCTCACGCGACGCGCCCGCGGAAATCCCATCGTGCAACTCTTCAACGATCAGCTGTGCTGTATCGACGACGAGGATCCGGACTGGCGCGATGCTCTGGCAGCGGAGGGCACGCGCCTTTCAAGCAGCCCCGACGGTCTTGTTCAGAGCCCGCCCTTGACCTTTCGCGACGGCGCGTGGGTGGCCGCCGAGTGATTGCTTTGGGCGCCCCGGCAGGACCTCGCCCCCGCGCGCTGCGCACGGCGTGACGTGTCGTGCGCCGATGGGTGACCGGCTGTCAACTCGGCGAGGGGTAGGCGCGCGTCGCGGTGGGTGCGCGGCGGCGCGCTCAGAACATGGCGCGGGGGTTCGGCGCGTCGGCCGGGATGTCCTGCAGCACGTCCCAGTGCTCGCAGAAGCGCCCGTCGGCGACGCGGAAGATGTCGACCACCGCGACTCCGCGCGGCCGCCTCGGGTTCACGAGCTTGTAGTGCACCACGGCGTACTCGGCGTCGGCGATCATGCGCTGGATCTCGACCTGCGCGCCGTGAAGCGGCGTCTCGCCGTCGCGGAAATAGGCGATGAAGGCCTCGCAGCCGTTCATCCCGGGCGCGGCGCGCGCGCCGGGGTTGTGGTCGACGAAGTCGGCGGTCAACAGCGCGCGGACGGCGTCCCAGTGCTTGCCGACCACGGCGTCGTAGAGATCGAGCAGCATCCGCTTGTTTCGTTCGGGGTTCATACGGAGGGGGCGTGCCTTTCTGCACCGGGGAGCATGGTCGCTCGCCGATGCGTGCTCACCCTCGCAGCGGGGCGCGCGGCGGGCTTGAATCTGCGCGCCAATCGTCGGCCGCAGCGCGCGCGCACCGCGCCGTGGGCGCGTGCTAGCGCGTGCGCGCGACCGCGCGGTACGCGCTCGGCGGCATGCCCGACGCGGCGCGGAACTCGCGCGCCAGGTGGGCCGCGTCGCTGAACCCGTACGCGTGCGCGATCTCGGTGAGCGGCCGAAGCGAGCCGGCGATCGCGACGGTGACGTCGCGCATGCGCACGCGGCGCGCGAGCGCCGAGGCAGTGGTGCCGTGTGCCGCGAGCCGGCGTTGCAGCGTGCGGACCGACTGGCGCGTGGCGTGCGCGAGTCCCTGCGGCGTCCACGGCGCGTGCAGCTCGCGCGCGATCGCCGCGAGGGTGGCGGCGCCCGGGTCGTCCGCGGCGCTCGGCGGGTGCAACGTCTGGCGCGCGGACGGCGCCGGCGCGGTCCGGCGGGACCACGCGAGGCGGAGCGCGACCGGCGGCTCGGCAAGCGACGCGGGCCCGAGCCAGTGGGCGTCGCAGGCGAGCTCGCGCCACGGTCCGCGCGCGGCGCGCCCCGCGACGACGAGCTCGCCGTGGCCCATCCGGCGCAGCAACGCGGCGAGCACCCCGGTGATCATCACGGTCTGGCTCGCGGGGGCGAGCGCGCCGGCGTACGGCTGCGCCGCGAGCTGCAGCGCGCCGGCGCCGTCGAGCGCGAACCGCGTCTGGTGGCGCACGCCCCAAGCGCGCTCGAGCGATGCGCGAGCTGCGCCACGCTCGCGGCGCTCTCGAGCAGGTAGAGCGTCGGCGAGAAGGTCAGCGCGTCGAGCCCGTCGCCCAGCGCGAAGACGGCGCCGAGCCCACCGACGCGTGCGCGCTCCGCGACGAGCGCCCGCAGCGGCGCCGCGGGGCTGAGGGCCTGCAGGGCGGGGTCGGGCGCGCGCGCGACGTGCGCGTCGCGCTGCGCGAGGTGGAGCAGCTGCAGGCTGACGTTCTGCGACTGAGCAGCAGCGGCGGCGAGGTCCCGGCGCAGTCCCGCAAACGCCTATTCGGTAGGCGGAGTTCGTCATTGCTGCGCGCTCGGGTACATAAATCCTGCGTTTCCCGACACTTGGCGGCGAAAAAAAGATCGCCCGGCGTGTCGATCGCGCGTCCCCTCGTTCGTCGTGACGGTAGAGCCAGGGCTCAGCCGGTCGGGCGCCCGCACGACGAGAGAAGGAGACACGACGATGCGCTTCATCATCACCGCAGCACCGGGGACCAGCGAGACAGCAGCGCCGGGGAACAGCGACGCGAACGCAGAGGCGGAGGGGGCACCGGGCGAGGAGCTCTTCGCCGCCTACATGAAGTACAACGAGGAGCTGATGAAGGCCGGCGTGCTGATCGCGTCCGAGGGCCTCAACCCCGGTGGGGCCCGCGCGCGCGTCGGCATCTCCGGGGGCAAGCGCGTCGTGCTCGACGGGCCCTTCGTCGAGACGAAGGAGCTGGTAGGCGGCTTCTACCTGATCGAGGTGAGCTCGAAGGAAGAGGCGATCGCGTGGGCGCTGCGGTGCCCCGTCGGGCTCGGCACCGCCGAGGTGCTCACGATCCAGCAGATGACGGATGCCTCCGACATCCCGCCGCGGTTCATGGAGATCATCGCGGACGTCGCGCCTACATGGAGCGCGTCGTTCTCGAGGCAGCGGTAGGCCGAGCCGACCTGCGTCACGCTCCCTGCGGCCAGGAGGCTCGACGCTGGCGCCGGGGGCCCGCGACGCGCGACGCCGTGGCGTCCGCTCAGGCGGCGGGCAGGAGAGGGCGCGCCCCGACAAGGCTCACCGGCCCGCGTCGAACTGGACGTCCACGCTTTCTCCCTGGGACCCCTCTCCCGGCCCTGACACGGTGGCATGGGCTTCCAGGGGGCTCGGGGCGCTCCCATCCCGTGCGAAGAACTGCAGCACCGGCTGCACCTCGTTGATCTGGTCGAGCGTGGACCTGGTGCGCAACGCCTGCGCGGCGACCTCCCTGTCCATCGACGCCTTCACACCGGCGATCTTGGACTCCAGCAGCGTGATCTGGTGGTTTCCTTCGGCGAGCACCCGCTGCGTGTGCTCCTCGCCGGTGCGCGTGAACGCCCGCAGCGCCTCGATCTGCTTCGACGCTGCGGCCACGATCTCCTGAGTCGAGACGTCGAAGGCCCTGAATGCCGCTTCAACGATGTCCCGCTTCACCGGAACGGGGGTTTCGTTCGGCAGCGTCCTCAGGAGCTCCTGCGCCTTCAGGATCTTGCTCCGCTGCTCCGGGGTCACGCCGGCAGCCAGCAGGATGGCCGCGAAATCGACCTCAGAAGGCGGCGCGATGACGTCCTCCTCCGGTGCCGGCGGCGGCGAGGGCAGCGACGAAGCGTCGGACCGCCGGCTGAACGGCGACTTGAAGAAATCGGAAAAGCTCAAATTCACCCGCTTTCTGAGTACAGCGCCATCCTACATGGTTCCGGCCGGCTGCGCAGTGATTCCCGGAAGCCGGCCCTGGCGTCGTGTGCCAGCGGGCGTGGGGCCGGGAGCGTGGACGGGAGGTTCCCGGGGGGGGGGTGGTGCGATCCTGACCGCGCATGACGTGGCTGGAGTGCGCGGCTCGGATCAGCGCGTCCTCCGGGACCTCCGCCTGGTGCGGGATCCCATCCGTGAACACCTGACCGTCGATCTCGTAATACAGTCGATACTGCACCTTGCGCGCGTCCGGCCGTGGCGACACCGACCCTGGCGTCGCCGTGGGTCCCTGGTAGATCTTGCCGGCAAATCCATACTGCTGGATCGGTCCCCAGCCGGTATATGCCAGCGTGAGCGTCTCGGCGTGGATGAGCGCGTCATCGCCGTCGAACACATGGAAGTCGATCCATGCGTTGGCGCCCCACGCCGTGTGGCTGACCGACGCGACGAGGTCGAGGTGGACCTGGATGTCCTTCCCGATGCTCGGCCCGCCCGCGGGCCTCGGGAACGCGTTCACCTTCGCGATCGTCGCGGATCGTACGTTCGTTACATCGGGTCGCGGCTGCGCCCCTGCGCGGTAGACGACCGGCTGCGCCGCGGCGGGCTGCTCGCCTCGCCCGGAAAACGGCCCGGCTTCGCCCCGGGCACACGGAGGATCGAGATCCCGTCGCGACACGCTCGGTCCGAGCACAAGCCACGTTGACGCCGGATAGACGAACCTGCCGGCGTGGTCGGTCGCGAAGCCGCATAACGTGCGGCGCGCGGCCCCGGTCGCCCGCGCAAGTGCTCAGTCCGCGAGCGCCCGCTCGACGGCCTGCGCGTAGCCATGGGCGTGAGCGGGATGAGGGCGCGGATCGGCCCCACATCGCCGACGAGGTCGGCGTCCAGGCCCAGCAGCAGGTCGGCGAAGGCGCCGCGGGGCAGGCCAGCCAGGCGCTCGAAGAGCCCGGCGAACGGCGCCGGCAGCCAGGGCAGGAGATGCAGCTTCCACGGCGGGCGCCGGCCGAGCACGCGGGCCGCCACGTCGACCATCTCGTCGGTGGTGAACGCCTCGTCGCCGCCCACGTCGAAGGCCCGGCCGAAGGTGCGCGGCTCGTCGAGGCTGCGCACGAGGTAATGGACGAGATCGTCGAGCGCGATGTTCTGCATGCGGTTCCGGCCGCCGCCGAGGATCAGCGCAACGCGCCGCCGCGCGTTGGCCAGCGTGGTGTCGAAGTCGAAGCCGCCGCGTCCGACGATCTGCCCCGGCCGGAGGATGGTCACGTCGCGCCCGCTGCCGAGCAGCATCTGCTCGGCCTTCCAGCGACCGCGCGCCCAGATCGAGCGCGTGTCGGGCGTGATGCCCAGGAAGGTCACGTAGAGCACGCGCCGCACGCCGTGGATCCGGCAGGCTGCCACCACGTTCTCCAGGCCGCGCAGCTCGGTGTCCACGAAGGTCTCGCCGGGCGCGGCGCCCTTCTGCGGCGAGAGCGTGTGCACGCAGTTGAACACGGCCTCGCAGCCGCGAACCGCTTCCTCGATGGAGGCGCGGTGCGGATTTCACGCCATCGTGATCACCCAGATCGCCGCATCGTAATCGCTCGGATCAGCGCCTCGTGATCACCAGGATCACCCTCGCGAGGCGGCGAAGAGGGCGTGTCGGATTTTTTGTCCCGCCGCGCGAGTTGACATCATCGCGCTCATGCGATCGACCCCCTCCGGAAAAAGCGACGCTAACTCCTCACCTGGTCGTCACCGTGGTCCTTTCCCTCGGGGCCTATCCTCATGCGTCCCGCTCCGGGTGAAAAGCTGCCTCGGTCACGGGAAGGTTCGCTGGCCGAACGACTGTGGAGGCGCGCCGGCCACGTCATGTCAGCGATCGCAACCTGCGCCGACCGGCTCGAAGGTGATGCGATCGAAGATGGAGACGTAGTCGGAGGACCGCACGCCCGTGTAGGCGATCATGCCGACCTGAAGCGTCGCCGGCAGATCGGCGCGGGTGATGGGCGCGACCGACGTCGGCCACCCCGTGTCGCCTGGGTGGCGGTAGTAGATCGTGAAGGTCGCGCCGGTCCGGCAGAGCCGCAGCTCGGCGTCGGCGGTGAAGGCCGTCTCGCCGTACGTGCTCCTGCTGTTGGTGGTGCTCTTGTGCTCGACGGCGAGCTGGTTCATCTCGGCGTAGCCGACCACGCCCAGCACGTAGTTCTCGGAGCTCCCGCTCGGGTTCCGGCCCATGAGGCCGCCGACGTCGGCGAACTGGTTCGGCGTCTGGTCGCGGTTCGACGCCCGCCGGGCGTGGACGGTGGCGGTGACCTTGAAGTCGCCGGTCACAAGCTTGTAGACAAGCACGCCCTGGCTCGCCTGGTACCACAGCGCCCCGCCGTGCGGCGTGAGCGAGAGCGCGCCGCCGCTCACCACAACGTCCGCGAGGTCGGGCCGCAGCACGGTCCAGTCCGGCGAGAGCGCGCTGCCTTCGAACTCGTCGCCGGCCGGGAACGCGCCGCCCGTGCCGCCGGTCGGCGCCGCGCCCGCCGTGCCGGCGCCGCCAGCTCCCACTGCGCCGCCCGCGCCGCCGTCCCCCGCCCCCGCCCCTCCGGCTGCCTCGCCCGTGCCGCCCATCGCGGCCGCGCTGCCTCCGGCTTCAGATCCGCCGACCGTCGCCGAGGCGTCTGCCGCGGGCCCGCCACCCGTCCCCGGCGCGCCTGCGGTCGCGGAACCGCCGCCGGTGGCGGCCGCGCCTCCCGTGCCCGAGGCCTCCCCGCCTGCGCTGCAACCGGCGGCGGCAATCAGCGCGGCCGCCAGCGACCCGAGGAACCGGGCAAGTCGCCGTCCGGCTGCGTTCATGGGCCCATCGTCTCCGACGCCGCGGAGAAAGACAACGGCGCCGCGCGCGCGGGCGCCCCCTCAGCGGGGACTGCAGAGGGTCCGCCGCTGTGCGCGTCTCATACAGTCATGCTGTAGCTGACAGGACATTCTTTATCTGCGATCGACCACCTCCGGGCGAAGGCGATGCGCGCCGGGACGCTGTTGACCGCGGTCGGCCCGAGGCGCAGGGCCTAGGTCGCGGCAGTGGCGCGTGCGCTGAGGCCATGCTGATGTTGCCGTCGAGCGTTCGGGCGATCGACACGGATTCACAACGGAGGCATTGGATGAACAGCACTCGATGGGTGTTCTTTCAGAACGGCGGATCGCGCGGACGCAGTGGTGCGCTGCTCGCCGCAGCATGCCTCACGGCATGCTCCTCGGTCGTCATTCCGGATCAGCGCAGCGGGGGCACAGGCGGCGACGGCGGCGCGACCAGCACCGGAGGCGCGGAGACGGCCACGGGCGCCGGAGGCGCAGGAGCGACCACGGGCACCGGAGACGCGGGAACGACCACGGGCACCGGAGGAACAGGCACGCCGGACGATCTACCCTGGAGCAAGACGATCGCGGGTTCCGGAGCGGAGAGTCCCCGCGCCGTGGCGGCAGATTCAAAAGGGAACGTCTTCTTGTCGGCCGAGATCCACGAGTCGACCGATCTCGGCTGCGGCCCCTTGACCGCAGGGTCAGGGCCCCTCGACGCCCTGGAACTCGGCGCCTTCGTCGCCAAGCTCGACGCGTCGGGTACCTGCCTCTGGAACGTCGCCTTGCCGAACACGGCGAGCGGCATCGCAAAGTACTCGACCCTCGCCGCCGACGCGCAGGGCAATCTGCTCGCCGCAGGCCTGGCCCGTGGCACCGTCGACCTCGGCGCGGGTCCCATGGCGGGCGCGACGGAGGGCCAGGATATCCTGGTCGCGAAGGTTGACCCCGATGGCCGCCTCCTCTGGGCGAAGCGCTTCGGCAACGATGCCGTTCAGCTCGCGCCCCACATCGCGGTCGACCGGGCCGGGAACGCGGTCGTCACCGGCGGCGCGAGGGGCTCCATTCCCATCGGCGACGAGCCGATCGTGAGCGCCGGCGGCGTCGATGCCTTCGTGCTGAAGCTCGATCCCGCCGGCGAGGTGCTCTGGGGGAAGCTCTTCGGAGATCACGACTACCAGGCCTGCAGGGGCGTCGCGCTGGACAGGCAGGGCAATGTGCTCGTCATGGGCGATTTCGGCGGGACCATTGACTTCGGTGGTGGCCCCCTCGTCAGCGCGGGGGACCGAGACATCTTCGTGGCGAAGCTCGACCCCGACGGCACCCCGCGCTGGAGCAAGCGCTTCGGCGGTGCGCTCAATCAGACCGGCATCGACATCGATACCGATGAAAATGGGGATCTGCACGTCCTCGCGGCGCTCGACGGCACGGTGGACTTCGGCGGAGGCGCCCTCACCGCGAGCTCTGGTATCGCTGTCGCGAAGCTCGATCCCGATGGACAGCACATCTGGAGCAGGCAATTCGGCGCCGGCATGAGCGTGGTCCATCACCAGCTCGCGGTGGACGATCAGGGCAGCACCGTGCTGACGGGCTGCTTCGACGGCACGATCGACTTCGGCAACGGGCCTATCGGCAGCGGCGACGGCGCGGTGGAAGAGGCTTTCGTCGCCAAGCTCGACCCCCGTGGGGACGCGCTCTGGAGCCGATACTTCAGCGGCGCCGGAGCGCAGTTCGGATGGGATATCGACACAGACCCCGGGGACAACGTCTTCGTTCTCGGCGGATTCGAGGGCACGGTCGATCTCGGAGACGGCCCGATCTCCGCCCAGATGCGGGATGTCTTCCTTCTGAAGCTCTCGCCCTGATCTGTGCCTTCATGAGAAAGCCCTCGGGCTTTCAAGCTGATCGGGTGCGCTACGCGCCAAGGGCGACGATCGCGCTGCGAAGTACGATGTCGAGCAGCTCCTCGAGATCTGCGCCGAGGATCGCGAGCGGTGGAGCCAAAGACATCTTGTCGGTGCCCGCGTACCAGTACTCCGCAGCGGCGCGCAGCCACCGCTCGGCGTTCACGACTGAAGCGCTGGAGCGGCGCAAGAGCCGCGCGATCGTACGATAGGACACACAAATAGGTGCGCAGGCGGGTCGCCGAGGCCGCGCAGCAGGACCGCCGGGGCCGCGCAGGAGGGCGCCGAGGCCGCGCAGCAGCGCCACCGGCGCCGCGCATCTGCGGACGCGAGCGCGCGCTGGCACTTCGAGCGGGCCAGGGGAAGGCCGGGATCAGTCACCTCCACCGTCGGGCGTCGCCGGCCCAGACGGGCGCGACGGCGGCGGCGAAGATACCAACGCCGGAGCGGGCTCTGAGGTGCGTTCTGGTGAGTTGTCAACAGCAAAGCGCGCCGACCGAGGCTCCTCGACTCGCTCGCAAGGCCCCATGAACCCTGGCGGCAAACGACGGCATTGCGGTTTCGGGTGACATTTTCTCACGAAGAGGGCAAAAACTTGAAGCTTCCCGCTGATTGACGCTGCGCAGTGAGCGTGAGTACCGTGACCGCATGCGTTTGATGGCACATGCGTGCTCGGTTCTTCTCACGCTCGGGGCCGCAACAGGCGTCACGAGCTCGGCCAGCGCGAACGGGATCCAGCCGAAGACGAATCCGAGCGGCAGTGCGGCGGTGAAGGACCATGTTCGCCGTGGTCAGAGAGCGCGCGCAGCGGGACAGTGGACCGAGGCACACGCTGCCTACAAGGCGGCCTTCGAGGCCGCAGACCCGGCGACCAGCACCGAGAGAGAGCGCGCGGAGCTCGCCGGCGAGCTCGGCCTTTGCGAGGTCGCGCTTCACAGGTACCGCGATGCGGCCGAGCACCTTGCCAGGAGCCTGGACCAGCGCGAAGCGCTGCCGGCAGCGCTCCAGCGGCGATTCGAGGCGGGCCTGCGCGAGGCAGCGAAGCACGTCGCGACGCTCGTCCTCGCGGTCGATCCGCCCGACGCCGAGGTGCTCATCGACGGCAAGCCCATCGGTCGGACCGCGCGGACCTACACCCTGTTCTTGGAGCCGGGCCAACACATGGTGCGGGGGCGTGCACCGGGCTGTAAGGACGCGCTGCATACGTTGCGCGCCGTGGCGGGCGCGGAGCACGAGTTCACGATGCCGTTGCCGTGTGCGGAGGCGAGCAGCGCCAAGGAGGCGAGCAGCGCCAAGGAGACCGCGTCGATGACGCCGACCTCCGTGCGCGCTTCGCCCACTCCGCGCGCGCAGGCCGCCAGCCCGTGGGCTTCCTGGCCAGGGACGCTGCGTATCACGGGCATCGCCGTCACGACGGGCGCCCTTCTCGGGGGCGGCATCTTCATGGTCAGGGCCAGCAAGCTCGATGGGGACCTGAGCGAGCGGCGCGACGGGCTGACGCGTGGTGTGACGTCGAGCTCGTCCATGTGCTGGCAAGCGCCGCAGAACTCCCCGTGCGCTGACCTTGTCCGGCTGCGCGATGCGCGCAACCTGTCCGCCGGCGTGGGGACTGGCCTGGTCATCGCGGGGGGTGTGATCGGGGCACTGACCGCTGCGTCGTTCTTCACCGACTTCTCCTTCCTGGGGCGCACGCCGACGCAGGGTCGGGTTCACGTCGCGCCCGTGGCGACCGGGCGAGAGACCGGCGTGAGCATCGGGGGGCAGTGGTGAAGACATCGGGGGTAGAGGAGATGCGTTCGAAGAAAGGACGGCGCGCGGCGGCGTCCGTCGTCGCTGTCGCGCTCTGCGCGTGCGGCACGGGCATGCTGACGGGGTGCGCTTACACCGATCTTTGCGGGGAGGTGGCGGCGTGCGCCCCCGATCCGGAGCCTCCGCCCGGTCTGTGCGACGGAGAGCCCGGCACGGCGCCAGCGCTCGACGAATGCGGGGTGTTCGTCAGCGAGCAGGGCGACGACACGGGCCCCGGCACGAAGGGCGCGCCAGTCAAGACGCTCCAGCACGCGATCGGGCTCGCCGAGCACGGGCGAGGCCACAGCGAAACAGCGACCCGGCGCGTGTACGCGTGCGGTGGGGTGTTCGAGGAGAAGATCACGCTGCCCTCGGGGGTCGACCTCTGGGGCGGGCGCCGGTGTGACGGCGGCGGTTGGTCGTATGAGGGATCGTTCGGCGGACCGGATCACCCGACGATCATCGCGCCGCCGGTGGGGATCCCGCTGCGGGTGATCACGGGAGAAGAAGAGGGCGCGACGTCCACGGTCTTCGGCGTGCACCTCGAGGCGGCGGATGCGTCCGCGGACGACGGCAAGTCGTCGATCGCGATGATCCTGAGCACCGGGGCCAGGGCGATCGTGCGGGAGAGCAAGATCCTCGCGGGTGATGGCAAGAATGGGGATCCGGGCGAGGACGCGCCGAGCTTCCGCGCGAGCTCCGGCGTGGTGGGGAACAACGGCGTGGACGCCTGCACCGCGGACGTGGCGCCGGGCGCCCTTCCCGTCGTGACCATGTGCGGCGATGGCATCGAGTCGAGGGGTGGCTACGGGGGCGACGGCGGGCTCGAGACGGGTGGCGACGGTGCTTCAGGGCTGCCGAAACCAGTAGGGGATCCGCCCAACCTCGGCCTGAGTGGCTCCGGCGCGTCCAGCATGCCGTGCACGCCAGGAGAGAACGGAGCCAACGGCGCCGATGCAGAGCGCGCTGCCGGAGCGGTGGGTGCTGGCCTTCTGGACGTCTACGGATGGGTCGGCGTCCGCGGTAAAAACGGGGAGAAGGGGGGTGTCGGTCAGGGCGGCGGCGGGGGTGGCGGCGGCAAAGGGCGCGACGACATGACCGCGTGTCCGACTGGTCGGCCCCAGGGCGGTGCGGCCGGCGGCTCGGGGGGCAGCGGCGGCTGCGGGGGCAAAGGGGGCCAGGGAGGCGACTACGGGGGCGCGAGCATCGCGATCGTGGCACTGCAGGGGAGCGCCATCACCGTCGAGGCCGGCAGCACGGTCCTCGGGGCCAAGGGCGGCGATGGCGGGGTCGGCGGAACGGGCCAGTGGGGAGGCTCAGGCTTTGCCGGCGGCAACGGTGGACGCGCTAGTCTGACCGCCACGGCGCCCGGATGCCGCGGCGGAGGCGGCGGCGACGGCGGTCGCGGGGGCGATGCCGGCGGCGGTCTCGGTGGCCACTCGCTCGGCATCGGCTCCGTGGGCGCCTCCGTCGCCATCTCGGAGCTTGCGAAGGTCTTGCCCGGGGAAGCCGGCGCCGGAGGGCTCGGCGGCAACGCAACCCCTGGAAGCATGCTCGGCCAGGGGGACGATGGGATTACGCGGTTCTGGTACCCGTTCGATACGCCAGATCCGGAACCGGCTCGATGAACCGCCCTGTGCTTGCGGCACACGTGAGGACACGCCCATGAGGAAAACCACCGCTGCAACCTTCCTCCTCCTGTCGTCGCCGTGGGCGACCGGCTGCGGAACCGTGCCCGACGTGCACGACCCTGGCGTGACGCCTTGTGAAGGCGCCTCGTGCGAGGGCGAGCCGCCCCCGGAGTCGGTCTGCGTCGAGCACGTCGCCGCCGACATCCTCGACGACGGCTGCGGCGTGTTCGTCGCCGGCCCCTACGGTTTTGGCGACGACGGGAACCCCGGCACGAAGGCGAAGCCGGTGTCCACCGTCGAGCGCGGCATCGAGCTCGCGCGCAAGGGACGAGGGCGCGTGTTCATCTGCAACGACGGATTCAGGGTGCGTGACGTCAGGGTGCCCTCCGGCGTGGATCTCCTCGGGGGCTTCGACTGCCGGAAATGGGTCCGCAGCGATCTACCCAAGCGGTCCTCGTTTTATCACGAGCGGGTCTTCACTCCCATGGTGACCGTCGAGCCCGCGGGCCCGGAAGACCGGGGGGCTGCGGACGGGGTGACGACGCTCGCCGACCTCTACGTCCAGAGCTGGACCCAGGTCGGCGTGCTCATTCAGTCGAGCACGGTGGTCGAGATCCTGCGGTGCGAGATCTCCACCAACGGAGGAGACGGAGGCAGCCATGGCGAGCAGTGGCCGACCAACCAACCGGCCGCACCGGATGGCAATTTCGGTGAGGACGCGTGCTCGGCGACCGTCGTCGCCGGCGGCGCTGCGGTCGTGAACCGGTGCGAGAACGGGCTCATCAGCGTTGGCGGCAAGGGAGGGGATGGACTGCCCGACAGCGCCGAGGATGGAGGCGACGGGGAGCCCGCCTACTCTTCGCCCGCGCGCGGCGGTATCGGGGAGCGGGACGACATGAGTTGCTCCCTCGGATCCGTTGGGGGCCCGGGGGCTCCGGGAACCCAGGGCGCACCGGGCAAGGGCATCGGGCGCCTCACCGAGACAGGATGGGAGGGCGACACGGGCGGCGAGGGCACCTGGGGCACGCCGGGCCAGGGCGGAGGCGGCGGTGGCGGTCGCTGGGGTGGAATCCCCCTGTGCGGCGTGGCCTCCAAGGGAGGCCCAGGAGGAGGCTCGGGTGGGGCCGGCGGTTGCGGAGGCCGAGGAGGCCGCGGGGGAGCGAACGGACATCCGTCCATCGGCGTCCTCGCCCTTCACGCCCGGGTGACCGTGCGCGACACCAAGATCACGTCGGACTTTGGCGGCAGCGGCGGCGACGGCGGGAAACCCCAGCGCAGCGGCCGAGGCGGCCGAGGCGTTCGGGGCGGAGCGCTGGGGGATGGGTTCTACTCCTGTCTCGGCGGCCAAGGCGGCGAGGGAGGACCCGGCGGCTACGGCGGCCCAGGGCGTGGCGGCGACTCGATCGGCATCGCCTACCTCGACGAGGACCGGCTCACGCTCGAGGGCGTCACCATCGAGACCGGACAGCCGGGCAAGGGCGGCACCAGCTGGAACCACGATGGCAGCATGACGGTGGGAGAGAGCGGCGAGGCTCACGCGACGCTTCGGTTTCCTGAATAGCTGGATTGAAGCTTCCCGCGGCGAGCTATCCGGCTCGGCCCAGGGCGCGTCACCGCGGACCAGGACAGCCAGACGCCCGCAAAGCGGACTCCGGCACGGCCGCTGCGGTCCAGAGGCGCCTCGACGCCGAAGGCGGCGCGATGCGAGCTCGGACTCTCGCGCCGCAGACGTCAAGGCGGAAGGAGGAGCGGGGTCATGGTGCCGCCGTAATCCCTGACCTTGCCTCCGGCGAGCTGCCGAATGAAGCCGGCCGCACTCTCGATGGTGTTCAGCCAGTCAGCGCCCTTGAGACGTACGTGATCATCGGTCTTGAACCCGAGCACGTCCACGGCCACAGACCACAGTCCGTCGGGATCCTCGCGGAGGTCGCCAACGCGGATCGTGATGGTCCGCGGCGCCCCTCCGTCCGAGGGCGTGAACATGGACGTAACCTCTATTATCGCGTTCATCCACCCTCTCTCTCTTTACGGCACAATCGGCGGTTCAAGCGTGCCGCCCTCATCTTCCGCTCGACCGCGGAGGTACTTGGACGCAAATTGAGCAGCTAGCTCCACAGCATGGAGTGGGTCCGCACCAGCCAACGGTCGGTCAAATGCGATCTCCGCTCCCCATACGATCGTTACGCCGATGTCCCAAGGCGCGGGGTCGTCGGCATCGCGCGCCGGCCTGACATCGGACAATCGCACAGCAACATCCCGAGAAGCATCACCATGAAATCGATATTTCAACTCGATCATGACCACCCGTAATCTCTGTCGTGTTCTCGACCACGGCACCGAGCGCGGTGACCCCTCCGATACGCAGCATCCACCGGCCGCAAATCTCCTCGCCTCTTCAGGGGGTCGCAGAGGAAGGCCCGAACCCGAGGTCATCCTCGCCAAGCCATTTTAACCTGGCTCCGGCGGGGGGAAGTGTGGCGAGGATTGGCGGCACGATCCAGCATGCAGCAAGAAATGCCTGGAGTTCGTCGACACCGTAAAAGTGGCGAGAGTACGGCTCGTCGAACCCACTGATCTCAAGTAGCACACGGAAGTCTCCGCCCGGAAGGGGATCGGGCTCTGGAAGCCCGATGCGAACAACGATGTCGTGGACGTCGCTCGAGCCTGGCAGCGTCATTTCGAGGGTGCGCACCAGCGCCCTTGTTGTCGCATGAGAACTCATTGTTCAGCCCTAGCCCTTTTTTCACAATTCCTGAGGTAGCGACGGATACAGGCGCCATGTAGCGCGACGCTGGCGCGCTCCGAGCTCACCAGCGCCCCCGTCGATCCCGCGGCCGCCCCCCGGCATGCTCGACCACGCCGACGGCGACCTCGATCCGGCCTCGTGCTCGCGAACCTCACCCCGGCCATGCTGAAGAGCCCGCCGGCCACATGGCCGAGCTCGACCACCGCCCCGAGCGCGCGGCGCCGAGCATTGGTGTCCACCATCGCGTCCACTCGCTCAAGTTCCCCATGTCGTGTTCCAAATGGGTGGGTCGAGGGTTCCGCCGCCCGCGTTCTCGACCTTGTCGTTGACCCTCCGAGCGATGAATTGGGCACCATCCACGATCGCCTGTGTCCAGTCTACCTGTTTCAGCCGAACCCTGTCATCATCCTTGAACCCGAGAATCTCCACGCCAACAGACCACGAAGCGCCATCGGAATCGAGCCGCACATCACTGATTCGAAGCGTGATGGTCCGCTTCGGACTACCGTCCACTGGGGTAAATATCGTGGTCAGCTCAAGCATTGGACCTCACTTGCAGCTATCCTCGCATCTGCGAAGACACTTGGAATATTCGGCATTACACTTCGCGCGACACGTTGACGTAGGATCGCGTTTTGTGCAGTCCTCATGACAACCATCGTGAATTGCATCACAGTTCAGCTTGCAGCGCTCCTTGCAATCCCCATTCGCGCCATTCACCCACCGGCACGGGCCGCACGACTGCGCTCCCGAGCCGAGGTGCACCCCGTTGGCGTACTCACATCGCTCCTTGGCTTCGTCCAGGCTCACATGATGGCCCTGGTAGAGCGAGGTGCAGGCACCGGCTTCCCCCCAGTTCTTGCACTGAGTCGAGCCAGCCTTCCATGTGACCGTGCACTCGGCGAGCTGTGAGCCGCCGCTGCACGGATCCTCGTCATAGCCGGTATGGTTCTGCGGCTGGAGAGGTACATACCCGAAGCCGCCGACCCCGCCCGTAGGGGTGATGATGCTCCCGCCGGCCCCCTCCGTTCCATCGCCCCGGACGTAGCACTCTCCCATGTCGAAGTTACACCCCGTGAGACCGAGCACCAGAAGAACGATCCGCCTGCTCATTTTCATTTGGACTCTCCCCCGAACCTCCAGATAGGCCCAGCCGTGACCATCAGGACCATGCCGCCGGGAAGGACGCGACTGTTCCCGCCAGCCCAGTCCAGGTTGACGCTCGTGGACGCCCCCAGACGCCCGGCGAAGTACCAATCGGACTGGGCGCGGGCGCCTGGAGCGACCCCCATCACGCGGTCGCAGATCACGGCGCCGCACACCCGCATCAGGTAGACCGACAGCGAGGGACCGAGGCTGACATAGCCCGTCTTCGTGGCGTACCCGAGCGTGATCGCCGTCCGATCGTAGACCCCGATGCCTGCCCCTGGGACGATGCTGAGCACGTTGTGGACCTCGATCCGGAAGTCGCTCGCTCTGCGCCACAGCCACCCGACGAAGGGGCTCACGGCGAGCTCGGGCTCGGTCCCGACCTGGATCCCGCCGACGCTCACGCCGCCGCTGAACTCGAGCGCCAGCGCCGGCGCGGGAGCGACGATGAGGGCACAAGCGCAGAAGAGGCCGAGCTTGCCGTGGAAGCGCATCGACATGGTGCAGGCTCCTCGCCGAACGGCGGCGACACGCGGTGCGGATGCACTCGCCATTCTTCCGAGTGTGGTCTGGGCGTCAAATAGAAACTCGGCGAGTGCATCCAAAGGACATGAGTCGCTCCGTTCCGGGCATTCGCCCGTGCGCACACGGTTCCGCGGTAAGAGCGCACCGCCTCGAGAGAGAGCGTCTTGTCAGCGAACATGCGCGCGAGCAGCGGAGAGAATTGACTGTCCATCCCAGAACCCGTTGCGCTCTCTCGATCTCTCGCGCGGTCCAGCGGACCGCCGGGCTCGCGGGCGGCCGCTGCCCCGTCCGGCGCTCGCGCCTTGCCTTCCGGCCCGGCGCAGCGCACCTTCGCGCCCAGCGACCATGCCCAGCGACGATCCCTACGTGATGCCCGCCTACGTCAAGCTCCTCGTCACCGACGCGGAGCGCTCCGCCTCGTTTTACGAGCTCATCGGCTTCACCCGCGTCCACCAGGATCCGGTGTTCGTCCACCTGCGCTGGGCGCGCTATGCCGATCTCTTCCTCGTCGCGACGCCGCCGGGGGTCTCGCTCGCCGGGCAGCACGGCCTCGGCGTCATCGTCTGCTTCAGCGCCGCCGGCGACCGCGGCATCGAGACCATCGCCGCGCGCGCCGCGGCGGCCGGCGCCGCCGTCGACGGGCCGCGGGACCAGCCGTGGCACACACGGGAGATCGTCGTCACCGACCCCGACGGCTACCGCCTCTGCTTCGTCGAGCCGAGCACGCCTCTGCAGAGCTGACGGCCCGCCCACAGAGACGAAGAGGAAGACGAAGACGAACGACGTCAATCGGCACGAGCCCGTCGCTCCATCTCCTTCGCCCGGCGCCGGCGTCTCCCAGGGGCGGCGCCGGGCGCGCTCGTGTATCATCCCACCGGCATGTCGCCGGAGCCGTCGCAGCCCAGGCCCATCGGGCGGTATCTGCTGTACAGCCCGATCGCGTCCGGCGGGATGGCGTCCGTGCACCTCGGCCGGCTCGTCGGCGACGCGGGATTCTCGCGCACCGTGGCCATCAAGCGGCTGCACCCCGCGCTCGCCGAGGCGCCCGAGATCGCCGAGAGCCTGCGCGACGAGGCCCGCATCGTCGCGCGCATCCAGCACCCCAACGTCGTCGCCATGGTCGACCTCCTCGTCGCCGAGGACGAGGCGTTCCTGGTCATGGAGTACGTGCGGGGCGAGTCGCTGGCGCGGCTGCTCCGGGCGGCGCGCGCGGGCGGCGCGCCGGCGCCGGTCCCCATCGTCGCGAGCATCGCGTGCGGCGCGCTTCACGGCCTGCACACGGCCCACGAGGCGCGCAGCGAGTCGGGCGAGCCGCTCGGCATCGTGCACCGGGACGTCTCGCCCGAGAACGTGCTCGTCGGCGTCGACGGGACGGCGCGGCTGCTCGACTTCGGCATCGCCAAGGCGCGCGGTCGGCTCAGCACCACCCGCGGCGGGCAGATCAAGGGCAAGCTCGCGTACATGGCGCCAGAGCAGCTCCTCTGCGCCGACGTGACCCGGCGGACCGACGTGTTCGCGGCGGGCGCGGTCCTCTGGGAGGCGCTCGCAGGCCGCCGGCTCTTCGACGGAGGGGACGAGGGCGATCTCATCCGGGCCGTGCTCGAGGAGCCGATCCTGCCCCCGAGCTCGCACGCGGCGCACGTGCCGCCTGCGCTCGACGCCATCGTCCTCCGTGCCCTCGAGCGGAACCCGGAGGGCCGCTACCCGACCGCCCGCGAGCTCGCGGTCGCCATCGAGGACGCCGTCCCGCTCGCGTCGCCGCGCGCCGTGGGCGAGTGGGTGGAGGCGCTCGCCGGCGACGCGCTCGCGCGGCGGGCGGCGCGCGTCGCCGCCATCGAGAGCGCGTCGGCGGGGATCCCGGGCGGCCCGGCGACGGCCAGCTCGGGCGCGGCCGCGCGGGGTGGGTCGGGCGCGCCCGGCGACGGGGCAGGAGACGAAGGCGAGCCCACGCCGCCGGGCGGCCCGGCGCGGGGGCTGGCGGAGACCGTGCCCTCGATCCCGTCGAGGGCCCTCGATCAGGGGACGCCGGCGGCCGAGCCCCCGCCCGGATCGGTGACGTCCAGCGGGATCTCGCTGGGGCTGCCTGCGACCGACGGCGCGCGGCGTGATGGTCCGCCCCCCACGGCGAGGAAGCGCGCGCGCCCGCTGCTCGCGCTGCTCGGCGCGCTGCTCCTCGGCGGCGCGGCCGCGCTCGCGGCGCAGTCGTGGCGCCGCGCCCCTCCCGGCCCGGAGGACGCCGCGCGCGCGGTCCAAGCGCCCGCGGCGCAGCCGGCCGGCGCCTCGACGGCGAGCGCGGCGAGCGCCGTCGCAGCGAGCCCATCGAGTACCGCCGCGGCCGACCCGGCGAGCGCCGCTGCGGCTGACCTGGCGAGCGCCGCCACGGCCGACCCGGCGAACGCCGCCGCGGCCGACCCGGCGGGCACCGTCGCGGCCGACCCGGCGAGCGCCGCCACGGCCGACCCGGCAAGCACCGCCGCGGCCGACCCGGCGAGCGCCGCCGCGCCAGCGCCCGCACAGCGCCCGGCGCGCCCTGCAGCCGGCGCGCGCGCGCCGGCCCCCGCGACACGCGCGACCCGCGCCGACGCCCAGCGCTGCTCCCCGCCCTATACCGTGGACAAGGCCGGCATACGCCGGCTCAAGCCTGAGTGCCTGTGAACCGATGAAGCCTCCGTGTCCCGCCCGCGCCCGGCTCGCGCTCTCGCTCGCCGCCGCCGCGGCGCTCTCGCTCACCGGCGCCCGCGCCGACGCCGCGCCGCCCAAGCAGGCGTGCGCGGACGCCTACGAGCGCGCGCAGGGCCTCCGCCGCGACGGCCGGCTGATCGAGGCGCGCGCCGCGCTTGTCGTCTGCTCGCAGCCGACGTGCCCGGCGGCCGCCGTGGCCGACTGCGGGCCGTGGCTCGCCGAGGTCGAGCAGAGCCTGCCCTCCGTGGTCGTCGCCGCGAGGGACGCGCACGGGCGAGAGCGCCTCGACGTGCGCGTGCTCGTGGACGGGCGCCCCCTCGCCGCGGCGCTCGACGGCAAGGCGCTGCCTGTCGACCCGGGTCCGCACACCTTCCGCTTCGAGCCCGCGACGGGCCCCGCGGTCGAGGAGCGCGTGCTGATCCGCGAGGGCGAGAAGAACCGCCCGCTCACCGTGACCCTCGGCGCATCCTCGGCCGGCGCGCCAGCCTCGCCTCGTCCGCTCGCCCCGCGCGCCGCGCCTCCTGCGGAGCCCTCGGTCCCGGGCCTCGTGTGGGCCTCCGGCGCGGTCGGCGTCGCCGGGCTCGCGGTGTTCGCCGTCGCCGGCGCCCTCTCGCTGAGCGCCGAGGCCGACCTGCGCGCCACGTGCGCCCCGCGCTGCGCGGAGGACGAGGTGCGCGCCATCCGGATCCAGCACGCGGTCGCTGACATCGGCCTCGGCGTGGGCGTCGTCGCGCTGGGCGCCGCTGCGTGGCTCTACATGACCCGGCCGACCGCGGCGCAGCCCCCGAAGGCCGGCGCGACGGCGCTCTGGCCGTTCATCGCCGGCAACGCCGCGGGCGTCGCGGGGGCCTTCTGATGCGCGCATCGGCCCGCGCCTGCGGCGGCGCCGCGGCCCTCGCGGCGGCGCTGCTCTCGGCGTGCTCGCTCCTGCGCCCGCTGCACGGCCTCACCTGCGAGCCCGGGGCCGGCAACGCGTCGTGCCTGTACGGCCAGCCCTGCGACGCCAGCGCCGACTGCACGACGGCCGCGTGCACCGAGGGCGTCTGCCAGTGCCCCGCCGGCATGGTGACGATCGAGAGCTCGTTCTGCATCGATCGGACCGAGGTGTCGAACGCCGCCTACCGCGCCTTCCTCGCCACGCAGCCGGACGTCGCGGCGCAGGCGCCGTTCTGCTCGTTCAACAGCACGTTCGATTTCGACGACACCGGGCCCGACGCGCCCCTCGTGTGCACGACGCGCCGCAAGGAGGACGAGCACCCCGCCACCTGCGTCGACTGGTGCGACGCGCGCGCCTTCTGCACGAGCCAGGGCAAGCGCCTCTGCGGCGAGCGCCACGGCGGCCCGCTGCCGTTCCGCGGTGACATGGCGCAGGGCGAGTGGTTCGACGCGTGCAGCAAGCACGGCGCGCTCGTTCACTCCACCGGCGAGTTCGACGCTCTCCACTGCAACGGTGACAGCACCGAGACGGTGCCGGTCGGCGACGACACAAGCCTGGCGTGCGAGGGCGGCTATCTCGGCCTGCAGCACATGAGCGGAAACGTCCGCGAGTGGGAAGACGCGTGCTCCGACGACGTCGGCTCCGGCGATCTCTGCAGGACCCGGGGCGGGGCGTTCGACAGCGAGGGAACGCTCGAAGAGCTCCGGTGCGACGCGCGCGACGAGCGCGAGCGCGCCGACACCGATCACACGATCGGGTTCCGCTGCTGCAGCGGCTAGCGCCGCGACGGCGCCGGCGGCCGCGGGCTCTGCCGAGATCGCTCGCGCGCGGTGGTTGCATCCCGAGGCGCCCCGGAGGCGCTCCTGCGAAGCGCTGTTGGCAGGCAGCAGGCTTCGCGACGGGAGGTGGCGCCGCCGCTCACTTCACGCAGGTGCGCTTGTCCTGGTAATCGCAGCTCGGCACGCCGGCATTCACCGCCGTCTCGGTGAAGCCAGGGTAGCAGATCGGGTCGCACGTCGCGTAAGCGCCGCTCGGGTACGGCACCGCACCGCACGAGATCCGATCGTAGATCCCGGCGCAGTAGCTCGGCCCGCTCTGCGAGCCGCTCACGTACCAGCCGGGCGGACAGGCGACGGAGGCGCCCCAATGGGCGAAGGACGCCCGCGTGGCCCACGGGATGAGCTCGCAGCGGTAGGCCTCGCCGTTCGCGCAGCCGAGCGCGCTGCCCTGGCTCAGCGACACGGAGTGCGTGTACTCACCGCTGACGCACGCCGCGCACTGCCACCCGGTCAGCGCTTGCGCCCCCGCCGTGCTCGGCTCGGCCAGCGCTGCGTCCTCCCCATCCGCCGTGCCGAGACAGCCGGCGACTCCCGTCAAGGCCACGACCAGCCCGAGCCCAGACACCCCCATCGTCCACCGCGAAAAGCTCTCCATGCTCGTCCTCCGATGCGATCCCCCGCCATCAACGACGTGATCCATGGAGAGGACACCGCAAGAGCGCAAGGGACGCAAGGGACGCAAGGGACGCAAGGGAGAGCGATATCCACCTGCTGGAGGCGAGCTGGGAAGCTTGCGAGAGCTCGCTGCGCGTGCTCCCTCGGCGACATCTTCCCTGACGTATGGGAGGAACCCCGGAGGCGACCAAGAAATTTCCCCTGCAGGAAGACTCCCATTCGCCACTCGAGGGCGAGGAATCAAAGCGGCACGAAGTGTGCTCCGACGGGGGACGATGCCCCACTCCTCACCTCTTCGAAGTCTCCGGAAAAACTCTGAAATCGCTCTGGCCCTCGGCCTCGGCCGAGGAGATCGCGACCTTGGACGCGTGTCAGAGTGTGCCAAAGGCGGCCTTGGTCAGATCCCGATGGCGCAAGTACGCCGCTTCATCGCTCTCGCGTTGCCCTTCGTTCTCCTCGCGTGCGGGACGACGGTCGAACCGGCGGCGAGCGCGGAGAGCGCGTCCGGCGGAGATGCGTCAGCCGGGGGCGCGGGCGCCGGTGGAACGGCGTCGGGTGGAGCGAATGGCGGAGCTGGCGCGGGTGGCGCGGCGAGCGGCGGCGCGAACGGGAGCGGCGGAGCGCAGCCCGACCCCGATGGGATCGGTGAGGAATTCCTTCTGAGCTTCCCGCGGCGCAACGCCTTTGGCCTCGGTCAACCGCTCGCAGCGACCCCAGATGGCTCGGTCATCACGGTCGGAGCTCGAGCTCCCGCCGAGCTCCTCCCCGAGTCGATCGACGAACCCTTTCTTGCAGAGTACTCGGCGACCGGAGAAGTCCTCCACGCGCTCGCGCTGCCCGGAGCCGCTGAGCCAGAGTTGATGGCGATCGACGCGGAAGGATCGATCTTCCTCGTCGGCCAGCTCTACATGGACATGACCTTCGGCGAGCTCACTCTCACGGCCATCGAGGACGGGTTTTATCTGGTCAAGGTGAACCCCGATTTTTCGATCGCCCTTGCGGCCGGCGTCACTCTCGAAGGCAGCTCTCCTCTGAGCGCGATCGCGGTTGACGCGGACGGCGACGTCGTCGTTGGCCTCGGCGTGTACAACGACGACGCATCCGTGCAAAAACCTCAGATCATGAAATTCTCCGGGTCGACCCTCGAAGCGATCTGGAGCACGACGTTCGAGCACGACATCAGCCAGGGATACACGATTGCCCTCACGTTCAACCGTGACGGTGAGATCCTCGCCGGCGGCGCGTTCACTGGAACACTCACGATCGGAGAGACAGAGCTCAAAAAGGCTGGAGGGCAGGACGATCCAGCTGTCTACAACGGCTGGCTCGCCTGGCTCGACCCGGAGAGCGGCGATCCTCTGCGCGCGCTCCGCTTTGGCGGGGCGAGCTTCGACTATGTGAAAGACCTGAAGTCGACCGCCTCTGGACGCCTCCTCCTCCTCGCCTCACAAACGTCGACATCGACATTCCTCGATCATACGGACACCTTCGACGAGGAGAGATCGGAGTCGATCCTCTATGATTTCGAGGACGGTGAGACAGTGCATTGGGCGAGCCGGCTCGGCGGACCAGACTATTACGGCAACGCGCTGGCCCTCGGCGGCGATGGCCAAAGCTACGTGGCCGGTCGCTTCGGCTGGCTCGGCACGGAAGAAGATGCAAAAGGAGGGCGCCTCACGCGCTTCGCTGCAGACGGAGCGAAGGGCGAGAGTGTCGAGTTCGCGACCGGTAACCCGAACGGTCTGACGCACGTCGCCGTCGATACGAAAGGCGGCGTTTGGGTCAGCGGGGCGTGGGAGACGGCCTTCGATTTTTCGGGAAAGAGCTACGCTCCGCCGACGGACGGCGGACAGTTCGTCCTCCGGAAGAAGGGATTCTAGACGAACGCGCGCTCCCCGAGGCTCATCGCCTGATGTCGTACTTGTCCAGCTTGTAGAGCAGCGCGCGCCGCGAGATGCCGAGTCGCTTCGCCGCGCGCGTCTGGTTGTTCCCCTCGGCGGCGAGCGCGTCCTCGATGCTCCGCTTCTCCAGCTCGGCGAGGCGCGCCGGCATCGTCCCGCCGTCGGCGGACGGCGGCGCCCCCGTGCTCGCCGGGGGCGCGCCCGTGCTCGCGGGGGGCGCAACGCCCTCGGCGCCCTCCACCACCGAGGCCGGAAGGTGCTCGAGCTCGATGACGCCGCCCTCGGCCAGCACGACGGCGTGCTCCACCGCGTTGCGCAGCTCGCGCAGGTTGCCGGGCCACGCGTGGGCCTCGAGCGCCTGCATCGCCGCGGGCGCGACGCGCGGCGCCCGCTCCCCCATGCGCCCGGCGACCTGCTGCGCGAAGCGGTGCGCGAGCAGCGCGATCTCGGCGCGCCGCTCGCGCAGCGGCGGGACGCGGAGCACGAACGTGCTGATGCGATAGTAGAGATCCTGCCGGAACCTCCCGGCCGCCACCTCGGCCTGGAGGTCCCGGTGCGTCGCGCACACGACCCGCACGTCGAGCTCGATCTCCTGCGTGCCGCCGATCCGGGCCACGCGCCGGCTCTCGAGCACGCGCAACAGCTTGGCCTGCATGGCGAGGGGCATCTCGCCGATCTCGTCGAGCAGCAGCGTGCCGCCCTGCGCCGCCTCGAAGTAGCCGATCTTGCGGCGATCCGCCCCGGTGAAGGCGGCCTTCTCGTGCCCGAAGAGCTCGCTCTCGAGCAGCGCCTCGGGCAGCGCCGCGCAGCTGAGCCTCACGAACGGGCCCCCGGCGCGCGGGCTGGCGCGGTGGAGCTGCTCGGAGACGACCTCTTTCCCCGAGCCCGTCTCGCCAAGCACGAGCACCGTGGTCTGCGCGCGCGCGAGGCGCTGCACCACCTGGAAGACCTTCACCATGGCCTCGTCCGCGACGACGAACCCGGCGCCGGCGCCGGAGGACGGGCCCTCCAGCGCCTCCGGCGGCGCCGCTTCGACGGGCGCCGGCGCCGCGATCGCGACGACGATCTCGGCCGGGCCGATGCGGATCACGTCGCCGCCGGCGAGGGCCCGCTCCGCCCCGCGCACGACGGCGCCGTTCACCGACGTGCCATTGCGGCTCCCGAGGTCGACGAGCGCGAGGGTCTGGCCCCGCCGCGCGACGCGCGCGTGGTTGCGCGAGACGCGGGCGTCGTCGAGGCAGACCGTGGACTCCGGCGCGCGGCCGACCGCGACCACATCGCCGTCGGTGAGATCGATCACCCGCGCCGCGCCGTCACCGGCGCGGACGATCAGGGAGGCCTGACCCTGCGGCGTCCGCTCGCTGGGCGCGCTCTCCGCGGCGTCGAGCTCGGTCGCGACCTCGGCCGCGGTACGCGCCGGCTCCGCGCTCGGCGGAGAAGCTGCCTGTCGTCGAGGGTCTCGCTCCGCCATGCCGTTCGAAGGTTGCGCAAGTGTACGACGCTTGCGCAACCCGCGGCAACGGCAGCGCGCGCCACCGCGCGGAAGACGCGGAGCGCGCGCTGGTCCCCGCCTTGCAGTGCCTCTGCCGCGCGCACGGACCAGCCCCTCTACGGCGCGCGGAGAGGCTGCGGGAACGTGCGGGAACCGCCATCGCCCGGAGCCATCGCGGGGACCGGAGCGTCTGGAGACGCATCGCGCCGACGTGCACCTGGCTTCACGAACGACCAACACGACAGGAGACGAGCATGACTTATCCCATCCGACCGGCGTCCTCTCTCGCGATCGGCGGCGCCCTGCGCCATGCCCTCGTGAGCCTGGCCGCGACGCTCGCCGCCGCAGGGTGCGGCGCAGATGCGAGTTCCGACGCGGAGATCGCCTCGGCGGCGAGCGGCGATGCTGTCACCGGCGCCCTCACGATGACCTGCTCCAAGCTGACGGTGAGCCGGGGCAGCATCGGCGCCGGGCAGACGGCCGCCGCGCTCGCGACGGGGGAACTCACGGGCCAGCAGGACGTGTGGAGCAAGTACGTCGAGTTCGCGCCCAACACGAGCGCGACGTGCGAGTACACGCTCCCCTCGGGCACCTCGGCGGCGCAGCTCGCGTCCCTCGCGCTGAGCGTGAATTACCGCGGCCCGGCGAAATCGGAGATGCGCTGGACCTTCGAGGCGTGGGACGCGGCCGCCCGCGCCTGGGTCGCGGTCGGCGACAACGCGTTTGCGCGCGACTGGTCCTGGACGAACGCGAGCCTTGGCCTTCCGGGGTCGCTCGGGCGCTTCGTGGCGGGCGGTACCCTCAAGATCCGGTACGCGACGAGCAGCTCCGCCGACAGCTCGATGCTCGACAAGCTCGTCCTCACAGGCACAACGAGTGGAGGCTCCGGCGGCAGCGGCGGCTCCGGCGGCAGCGGTGGCTCCGGCGGCTCGGGCGGTGCCGGCGGCAGCGGTGGCGCCGGCGGCAGCGGCGGTGCCGGCGGTGCGGGTGGCAGCGGTGGCGCCGGCGGCTCGGGCGGCGCCGGCGGTGCGGGTGGCAGCGGCGGCGCCGGCGGCAGCGGTGGCGCCGGCGGCTCGGGCGGCGCCGGCGGCTCCACCGGCACCGGTGGCTCCACTGGCGGCATCTGGGTCCCCGCGCCGGGGACGACGTGGCAATGGCAGCTCACGGGCACCATCGACACGAGCCTCGATGTCGCCATGTACGACATCGATCTCTTCGACGCCCCGCAGGCGAAGATCGACACGCTGCGCGCGGCCGGGAAGAAGGTGATCTGCTACTTCAGCGCGGGGAGCAGCGAGGACTGGCGCGACGACGCGTCGAAGTTCCCCGCCGCGGCGCTCGGCAACCCGCTCGACGGCTGGCCGGGGGAGCGGTGGCTCGACACCCGCAACGCCGGCGTGCGTGACGTCATGAAGGCCCGGCTGGACCTGGCGGTGCAGAGGCACTGCGACGGCGTGGAGCCCGACAACGTCGACGGCTACACCAACAGCCCCGGCTTCCCGCTGACGGCGGCGACGCAGCTCGATTACAACCGCTTCCTCGCCGCCGAGGCGCACGCGCGCGGGCTGTCCATCGGGCTGAAGAACGATCTCGATCAGGTGAAGGACCTGGTGGGGAGCTTCGACTGGGCCCTGAACGAGGAGTGCCACGAGTACGGCGAGTGCGAGATGCTCACCCCGTTCATCCGCGCCGGCAAGGCGGTGTTCCACGCGGAGTACGTCGACGCCTCGAAGGCAAACGCCGTCTGCGCCGCCACGAAGCCGCTCGGGCTCTCGACCTTGATCAAGAAGCTCGACCTCGACGCCTGGCGCGTCGCCTGCCCCTGATCCACGCGCCGGCGCAGGGGCGCCGGCCGCGCCCCCGCGATCAGCGCCCCTCGCCGGCTCAGCCCCTCACTCCCCCGCCACCTCGAAGGTCTGCGCTCCGGAGAAGCTCTGCTGCTCCGGCTGGTAGTACGGGTGCACCTCGGCGCCGCCGTCCTCCGCCCTGACAGGCATGGTCGCTTGCAGCCGGTAAACGAAGGTGGCCGCGCGCTCGGCGGGGATCTCCTTCACGTAGAGGATCAGCTGCTTGCCCGTGATCTCGAACTTCGAGAGCTGGCCCGCCGCGATGTACTCCTGGAGATCCTCGGTCAGGAGCTGGAAGCCGGGCGGCAGCCCCACGGTCACGAGGGCCATGTTCTGCACCGAGTCCGTCTTGTTCTGGACGCTCAGCGACGCCGTCACGATGTCGTCCACGTACAGCTGAGTCTTGTCGTACGTCACGCTGACCGCGAGCGGGCCTCCCGCGTCGCTCGGGACCGCGCTCCACGGCAGGTTGTGGCGGCTCACCAGGTTGTAGCTGAGCTTCCCCTCCCCCGAGAACGCGATCGAGACGTCGTGCGCGCCCGCGGTCGCGAGGTGCGTGAGGTCGACCGTCGTCATGACGTCGGCCTGGTCCTCGCGCAGGGAGACCGTGCCCGCCGCCGCGCCGTCGACCGCGACGGTCACCGTCCCCGTCGCGCCCTCCGTCCCCTTGCTCGCGGCGAGGAGCAGGGTGCGCAGGCTCCAGATCGTCGCCTGGGTGGAGCCGAAGTTGCCGTTCGGGTCCTTCGACTGGGTCAGGAACTTCACGCCGCCGTCGGCGCTCGGCCGGTGGGCGCCCGCGGAGAGCAGCGCGTGGGCCGCGAGCGCGGTGGTCGTGACCCTGGCGTCGTTCCCGGACTCGTAGAACGAGGTCTGCGTGCCGCCGTCATCCCAGTAAAATGCGTCTCCTTCCGCGGTCTTGCGCTGGTCCAGCGCGTCGAGCACGCTGTCGGTCAGCGCGCCGGAGGGGTCGGCCACGGCGAGCGCGTTGGCCGCGATCGCCAGCGTGTACAGGTCGTCGGTCGCCGGCTTCAGCGAGCGGCCCAGGTAGGCGAGCCCCGTCCCGATCTCGGGCCCCGTGTACCCCGCGCTCGCGAGCGCCCAGAGCACGAAGGCGCTGTTGCGCAGCGTGCCCGTGTGGAAGCTGAAGAACTCGGTCTGGTCGCCTTCCCACGTGCCGTCCGCCTTCTGCTGGCCAGCGAGCCAGTTGACGGTCCGGGCGAGCATCGCCTCGTCCACGGTGTGGACCTTGATCATGTCGGCGAACTCCATGACGCCGAACGCGGTGACCGACAGGTACGGATGCCCGTCCTGCTCGCCGAACCACGAGAAGCCGCCGCCCGAGTGCTCGAACGTGAGCAATCGCTGGTACCCGGCCGAGATCAGCGACTCGGCCTTCATCTGGATCTCCGGGGTGATCTGGCCTGTCTGCTTCATGTACTGCGTGACGAGCACGTTGGGCCAGGTCGTCGAGGTGGTCTGCTCGAAGCAGCCATTCGGGACCTGGAGCATGCTGTCCATGCCGCTCACGACCTGCGACAGGAACGCGGGGTAGATCTCGAGATAGAGCTGGTTCGAGCCGGGGACCGCGCCGGCGGGGAACGACAGCGCGTGATCGGCGCTGCCCGCCGCGAGCATGCCAGACGCGCTCTCCGCGAAGGGCTTCCCGTCCGGGACCACGCGCACGGTGCGGGCCACGGCGTCGGCGCCCGCGCTGCCTCGCGCGGTGACCGTGAGCGAGTTGACGCCCACCGTGTTCACCTTCACCGGGAACCGGACGCCGCGCACCTCGCCCGCCGCGAGGGACACCGTCGTCGACGTCGCGTCGAGCGGGGTGTACCAGCTCCCCGGCTCGAGGGTGAGATCGACCGTCTGCGGCGTCTCCAGGTAGTTGTAGACGGCGATCGGGAACTCGACCTCATCGCCGCGCGTGAGCGTCGCCGGGAAGCTCACGTCGACGAAGAAGTCCTGGAACACCTTGAAGCCGCTCTGGATGCCGCCGAGCTTGCCGTCCGTGGAGTTCGCCAGCGCCGAGAGCCGCCACTCGGTGATGCTGTCCGCGAGCGGGATGCTCAGGGTGGCCGTGCCGTCGGGGCTCGTGATCACGCTCGGGTTGACGTAGAGGGTCTCCGGGAACTCGCGCCGGACGCGCGGCCCGCCCCCGTTGTCGCCGCCGGGCTCCTCGGTGGGATTCCCGGCCGAGCCGCCGCCCGCCCCGGTTCCTCCGGTCGCGGCGCCGTTGGCCCAGCCGCCGTCCGCGTCGCCGGGGATGCCCCCTTCATTCCACTCTTGCGGGGGCACCGGGACCCCGAGATCGCCGAACGTGAACGCGAACGTCGCGTCGTCCTGGCTCTGCTCCACCTCGTCGGGCCCCGACGATTGCAGCGTGAACCCGCTCCAGCTGGAGGCCACCCGGTACGCGTTGCCCCACACGTCGAAGGCGCGCAGGCGCTCGGCGACCCGGCTCCCGAGCAGCTCGACGTAGATGCCCTGCCCGTTGCAGCTGAACTGGGTGCTGTCGCAGCCGAGCGCCTTCAGCTCCTGCGCGGCGGCCGCGGTGGCCTCCGCGAGCCAGGGCTTCATCACGCCCTTCTGGCGCTCGTTGAACCGAGCGAGCTCCTCCGGCACCTTCGCCAGCACGGCGGGCCACGTGCGCGCCTGGAGGCCGGTGAGCGACGTGCCCGCGAGCGCGGCGAGCGAGGCCTGGGTCTTCACCTGCGCGGCCTCGGCCTGCTCGGGGTCCTCGCTCGCGGTCGCGTTGAACAGCAGGTCCTGGAGGTTCGCCGCGGGGCCGTGGATCTCGTAGCTCGGCTTCGCGAACTCGTCCTCCAGCTCGAAGTAGGTGCGGAGCAGCCCGGGCTGGGCGTCGACAAGCGCGAAGACGGCCTGATCGACCACCTGGACGCCGAGCGCGGCGACCTTCGGGTTCCCCGCGTCGTCCTTGACCGACAGCCGCAGCGTCGCCGTCTCCCCCGGCGCATACAGGGGCTTGTCGGCCTCGACCTGGACGCTGAGCGCGGAGTCGCCCCGCGCGAACACGGTGCGGCCGGAGCGGACCAGATTGCCATCGTCGTCGACAAGGTACGCCTCGACACGGTTGCTGCCGAGCAGGCCGGCGTCGACGGGCATGCTGAAATGGGCGCGCCCGCCCTCGAGCTCGAGAGAGCGCATGTCCACGGCCTGACCGTCGTTCAGCCAGTCGACATAGACGCTGCCGGCCTCCTCGCTCGACTCGATGGTGACCTCGACCGTCTCGCCGGTCTCGTAGACGGCCCGGTCGGTGCGCACGAGCAGGTGCTCACCGCCCGTCTGCGTGCCGAACGAGAACTTCCGCGTGACCGCCCGCGCCCCCACCGTCGCCCGCACCTCGAACGCGCCGTCCGCCGTGGCGACCGGCGGGGTGAAGCTCACAACGGCCTGGCCGAAGGCGTCGGTGCGCGCGGTGAGCTGCGTGCGGTCCGGCGCGGTGATGACCGCCTCCGTGTCGGGGAGCGGCGCCCCGAGCGGGTCGGTGACGAAGAGAAGGAGGGTGTTGGGGATCCCCGGGACGAGCTCGCGCGCCTCGGGCACGAGCACGATCGAGGCCGCGTCGGCGGCGACCTTGACCGGGATCGCCTTCGTGACCTCCTGCCCCGCCGTGTCCGCGACGGTGACGGTCAGCGTCACGGCCGCGTCGCCCTGCTCCAGCGGCAGGCCCGCGAGGCTCGGCGGGAGCGTCAGGCTGAACCCGTAATGGCCTTCGGCGTCGAGCTCGCCCACGATGCGCTGGAACGTCGTCTGACCGACGTCCAGCGACGCCGCCTCGATGGTCACGCTGCCGCCGGCGACGTTCTTGCCGAAGAAATAGCGCGCGTCGATGGTGCCGGTCAGCGTGTCACCCGCTGTGTACCACGGCCTGTCGGTCCTCACGGCGACCTCGAACTTGGGCAGCGCGTACTGCCCCACGGTCACGACCTTCTCCGTCGTGGTCTCCCCGCTCACGAGGCGCACCTTGAACTCGCCGGTGTTGACGATGGAGCCAATCCGGAACGTCGTCGCGGCGACGCCGTAGGCGTCGGTCACGATGGGCTTCTTGAAGATCTTGTTGCCCTTGCCGTCCTCCACCTCGAACGTGATCGCCTCGCGGACGAGCGGCGCGTTGTTCCCCCGCTCGAGCGCGAGCGCGCGCAGGTGGATCGTCTGGCCGGGCTTGTAGAGCGGCTTGTCGGTGGTGAGGAGCAGCTTCGGGCCCGGGCCCTCGACGGTGATGTTCGCTGTGAGGGCCGCGTTCACGCCGAAGCCGAGCGCCTGCGCGGAGACGGGGTGCGCGCCGAGCGCGCCGGGCTCCACCTCGAACACCGCGGCGCCGAGCGCGTCGGTCGTCCCGCGGAGCGGCCGCGCCCCCTCGCCCACCGCGAGCTCGACGCCCACGTTGGGCACCGGCTGATGGGAGAAAGCGTCGGTCGCGCGCACGCGGTAGCTCGCGGTGCGCCCGCGCACCACGCGCGCCGGCCCCTCGAGCTGCACGTCGTAGGGCGGGATGACGCGCAGGAGGCTCCGCGTGACGAGCAGCCCCTCGTCCGACCCGTCGTCGACGCGGACGAGGTACCGCGCGAGGCCCGGCTGCGCGCTCACGGCCGGCGCCGGGAGGCGCGCCTCCGCGGTGGTCGCCGTCCCGCCCGCGATCTCCAGGTCGACCTCGGTCGTGCCTTGTTCCCTGTCCGCGTCGAGATCGACGAGCGTGACGCGCAGGTGGCCGCTCGTCGCGCCGGCGGTCAGGTTGCGCACCGGGATCTGGAGGCGCAGATCGCTCCCGTCGATCACGCCCAGCAGCCTCGCTTCGTCGACCTCGAGCGTGCCGTTCCGCGGTTGATCCGGGCGACCAAGCGACGTTGGCGGGGCCTCATCGGAGGAGCACCCCGCCGCGAACGCGCTCGCCAGCGCCAGCGCGGCGAGCAGGTGGGGAGAGCTCCAGCGTCGGCGGAGAGCATCGAAGCGTACACGCATAAGTCCAAATCCTCCCGAGCGGCGCTGGCACATCCCCAGCGGCCGGCGCGTAGGTTGCATCCGCCGTACCAAGACGAACCACCGCCATCGAGCAGCAAATCCGCGGGAATAGACGCGAACGGTGCGCGGGAGGTGCGCCACCTTGTGCCAAGGTTCTAGCCCACCCGCGCCTCCACCGCGTGCGGGTGTCCGTTCCCCATGGGGGAATGGCGACGCCTCCGTGACTCGATGACTCGGCAACTCGATGGCTCGACGCGCCGAGGACCGCCGACCCCCCGCGATGGCGAGGCCGCGCGGCGTACCCCGCGATGGCGAGGCCGCGCGGCGTGCCCGGCCCATGGGATGGGGTCGACCGGTCACGAGGGTCCGCGCCGCGCTCCCCTGGACATCGGGATCCGACCGTCTCAGGTACCCGCGCGAGCGCAAGGCGTTTCGCCGCCGAGGAGGGGATCATGCAGATCGACTTCGAGATGCCCGTGATGGCCGACGGCGGCGTCGATGCGGGCGTGCTCGACCGCGTCCTTGTCGACCGGGAGCGGGGGGTGCTGACCCACGTGGTGCTCCGTTCTCCGCTGGCCAGCGAGGAGCTGCTGATCTCGATGGATCTCGTGCAGGGCACGGCGGACGGGCACCTCCGCTTGCGGCCCGGCCGGGACGAGCTCCTGGCGCTGCCTCGGTACTACGAGGGGCGGACGACGGCGCTGCCGCCGGGGCGCGTCGATACCTCGCTCGTGCCGCAGCCGCCCGAGCGGAGGCAGGAGCTGGAGGAGGCGCTCGGGGTCACGGACGATACGGTCGAGCTCGGCCCCGACACGCGGGTGATGACCGCCGACGAGGCCGAGGCGCAGCTCGTTGGCATCGGCGCGAACGATCCTGGCAACGACATCTCGCGGATCCGCGTGCGCGGCCCCGCGGGCGCCGAGGCCGACTTCCCCGCATCCTGGATCGACGTGATGCGCGAGGACGTGGTGGCGCTGAAGGTGACCCGGGACGATATCTTGCGCTCCCGTCCGGCGCCCAGACGCCGGGACGGAAACGTCGCGAGCCTCGAGGGGCTCTCGGGCATGGGCGGACGCGACGGCGACACGCCCGAAGAGGTGTTCGGAGCGAATTTCGTCGATGAGCTGCGCGGCAAGGGCGGGATGCTCCTCCGCGTGCCCGGCGCCGGCAGCCCCGCCGAGGCCGAGAGCAACCGCGTGGCGGCGCCCGTGGCGGACGCCGGCCCGGAGCGGCGGTCCTCCTCGCGATGAGCTCGTGAGCCAGGCACGGCGGCTCTCCGGAGAGCGGGAGTCTCCGAGAGCGAGAGGTGGAGTTGAGATAATCGCCCCGCCGGAAACTTGACACCGATGCTCACGCGTGCTCGTCTCCGCCCCAGGATGGACCCTCACCACATTCCGCCGAGCCCGGGCACGCGCACGGCCAGCGTCCTCGATCCGACCGCGGTGGCGGAGACGTTCCGCAGCGAGATCCGGGCGGAGCTCGCGGCGCTGCCCGAGCCGCTGGTCCTGGTCGGTGTGCTCGCGGCGGATCACGGGCCGTCGTACACGTACGCGGAGTACACGCGCAAGGCGTGCGAGGACGTGGGGATCCGCTTCGAGATCCGCCACGCGACGCGGCTCGACGCCGAGGACGCCATCCGCGCGGCGAACGAGGACGCGCGGGTGCACGGGATGATGGTGTATTACCCGATCTTCGGCACGGAGCAGGACGTGTACCTGCGGGACAGCGTCGATCCCGCGAAGGACATCGAGGGGCTCCACACGTTCTGGGCACGTTGCCTGTACCAGAACCAGCGCTTCCTGGACGAGGCGAAGACCAGGAAGGCGATCCTGCCGTGTACGCCGCTGGCCATCCTCAAGCTGGTCGAGGCGGCCGGCTTCTTCGGCGAGGGGGAGCGGCCGCTCGAGGGCCGGCGCGTGTGCATCTTCAACAGGAGCGAGGTCGTCGGGAGGCCGCTCGCGAGCATGATGGCGCACGACGGAGCCCACGTGACCTCGTTCGACATCGATGGTCCGTTGCTCTTCGTGCCCAGCTCCTCGGGCGACTCGCACGAGGTGCGCGAGACGACGGTGGACCGGGCGACCGCGCTGCGGCAGGCCGACATCGTGGTGACCGGCGTGCCCTCGCGGAGCTTCCCGGTCGTGCAGGGCGCCGAGATCCGCGAGGGCGCCCTCTGCATCAACTTCTCCACCTTCAAGAACTTCAGCGACGATATCCACAGCAAGGCGAGCGTGTTCGTGCCCCGCGTCGGCCCCATGACGGTGACGATGGCGATCCGGAACAGCCTGCGGCTCTACAAGAACACCCACCCGGACGGGTGAACCCCGCGCGCGGGGCATGGACGCGCTCGGGCGCTCGGGGCCGACATCGCCGCCCTCGCCAGCGTCAGCCTCCGGTCCACGCCCGCGCGTGCTCGCGCGCCCAGGCCTCGAAGGTCGTCGGTGTCCGCCCCGTCACGCGTTCGACGGTGTCGGTCTGCACGGCGCCGTTGCCCGCGCGGATGCGCTCGATGAGCTCGCCGACGGCCGCGGCGAGCGACGGGGGGGTCCCGGCCTCGATCATCTTCCGCCTGGCGGCGTCGACCGAGACGTCCACGCGCCGCAGCGGCGTGCCGAGGACGCGCGCGAGGATCTCCACCTGATCCGGCGTACTGAGGAGCTCGGGGCCCGTCACTTCCAGCGCCTGTCCCAGGAGCTCTCCGGTGAGCATCGCGCGCGCGGCGACCGCGGCGATGTCGCGCGGCGCGACGGGCGCGGTCTTGCCGTCCCCGTGCGGGTTGTAGACCGTGCGCTCGGCGCGTATGGACCGGGCCCACTGGAAGGTGTTCGACATGAACGTGCCTGGGCGGACGAACGTCCAGCGGAGCCCCGACGCCTTGACGAGGTGTTCCCGCTCGGCATGTCGGTGGGCTAGCTGCACCGTCGGCGCGCCGGCGCTGAGGCTCGACAGGAGGACGATGCGGGGCGCGCCGCTCGCCTGCGCTGCGGCGAGGAAGCCTCGAACGTGATCGACGCCACCGGCATCCGCGACCGGCAGCAGGAACGCCGCCGTCACGCCCTCGAGCGCCGGCGCGATCGTGTCCTGTCGGCCGAGGTCTCCCACGGCCTTCTCGACCCTGGCTCCCCAGTGGGCCACCTTGCGCTCATCGCGCGTGAAGACTCGGACCTTCTCTCCGGCGGAGAGGAGCTGTTCGACGACTTCCTTCCCGACGTTCCCTGTAGCACCCGTGACCAAGTACATGCGTGTCTCCTTCCAGGTGGACTCCTCGGATCAACCCGTTCGCCGCGCGTGAGCCGCCGCGTTTCCATCGCGCCGAGCCGCCCGTCCGGGAGAGAACCTACGACTGTTCCACGGCCTTGATTAGTGTTGACCTGCAGGAAGAACAGTTCGATAGCTGGAACAATTCGATGTTGCCTGACCTCAACGAGATCGCGGTCTTCACCAGGGTCGTCCAGGCGGGCAGCTTCACGCGGGCTGCGCGCGAGCTCGGGATGCCGAAGTCGACGGTGAGCCGGAAGGTGTCCGAGCTCGAGGCGCGGCTCGGCGCGCAGCTGCTCCGGCGGACCACGCGCAAGCTCAGCCTCACGGACGTCGGCGCCGTGTACTACGAGCGCTGCGCGCGCATCGTGGCCGACGTCGACGACGCGGGCCGGGCCGTGACGCAGATGCAGGACGGGCCGCGCGGGCTCCTGCGGATCACGGCGCCGCTGCACTTCGGGTGGATCGGCGGCGTGGTCGCGGAGTACCTGCGCGATCACCCCGAGGCGAGCGTGGAGGTGGTCTGTACGGATCGCATCGTCGACCTCGTCGCGGAGGGGTTCGACGCGGCGCTGCGGATCGGCGCGCCCAGCGACACCTCGCTCGTCGCGCGCCGCCTCGGGGCGCTCCCGCGCTGCCTCGTGGCGGCCCCCGGGTACATCGCGCGCCGCGGCGCCCCGCGCGCGCCGGAGGACCTCGCGGCCCACGACGTCCTCGTGTCCGCGGGGGCGCGCGCGGGGGAGCCGCCCGGCGCGCGGTGGGTGCTCCACCGCGGCGCGCGGCGCGCGGAGGTGCGCGTGACGCCGCGGGCGACGGCGAACAACCTCGAGGTGCTCCACCGGATCGTGCTCGCGGGCGTGGGCATCGGGATGCTGCCCGCCATGCGCTGCGAGCTGGACGTGCGCGAGGGGCGCCTCTCGCGCGTGCTCGACGGGTGGAGCCCGGCCGACGTGCCGCTCCACGCCGTTTATCCAGGCACGCGGCACCTGTCTCCGAAGGTCAAGGTGTTCCTCGACCTCGTGCGAGAGCGCATGAGCCCTGCGCTGCGCAACCGGCAGGAGGACGGAGCGGGCGCTGCTCGGAGCAGCGCATGAGGAGGCTCACATGTGATCGGTGGGATCGTCCCGAGGGATCCGGGGCCTCGGGGGCAGCGGCGCCCGTTTTCTGGCGGACGATGACACCGCCGGCGGCGTGTGCACGGGCGCGGACGCGCTGGTCGGGGCCTCGGGGGCTGCTGTCGCGCCCGGCGCGGCCGTCGCGCCGTGGGAGGGCGGCGGAGGCTCCGGTGACGCGGTTGACGGCGCGGCGGCGGGCAGCGCGGGCGCGGAGGCAGGCGAGGCCGCCGGGTCGGGCCGCGACGCCGGTTCGCCGTCCGGCGCGGAGGCGCGAAGGACCGCATACGTGACGAGCCCCAGGACGAGCGCGCTCGCGCCCAGGGCCAGCGAGATCCAGGCGCGGCGGCTGTCGCCTTTCCGCGGGGCGAGGGTGTTTCCTGCCGACGTCAACGTGCTGATGGACCCATGGAACGCCGGCGCGGCGCCCTCCGAGGCGCCACCGCTCGGAGAGCCGTGGAAGGGGGACCCTGCCTGGTTCCGCAGCGTGGGCATTGACTCGCTGGAGGCGGCGCCCATCGTGCCTGGGCTCGGTCCCATCATTCCAGGGCTCGCGGCATCTGGACGCGCCTCAATCGCATCTGGACCCGCCCCAATCGCATCTGGACCCGCCCCTGACGCGTCTGGACGCGCCCCTATCGCATCTGGGCTCGCCGCCGGCGCGCCGCCGGGGACGGCGAGCAGCGGAGGCGGGCCCTCCGCGGGAACCGACGGCTGGAGAGGTCGGGTCTCCGACCCCGCCGCGGAGGCCGCCGCGCCGAACGCCTCGGCGAGCTCGCTCGCGCCCTGGAACCGATGCGCCGGGTCGCGCGCGAGCGCCCGCGCGAAGAACCCATCCACCGCGGGTCCGAGCTCCGGCACGACGCTGGATGCGAGGGGGACGTCCTCCGTGCAGATCGCCACGAACACCTCGCCGATCTCCTCACCCGGGAACGGGAGACGGCCGGTGAGGCAGCGATAGGCGATCACGCCGACGGACCAGAGATCGCTGCGCCAGTCGAGGGTCTTGCTGCGGCGCACCTGCTCAGGGCTCATGTAGTAGGGCGAGCCGACGAGCGTGCCTGTCTTCGTCTCGTTGCCGGCCAGCAGCGTGCCCTGGGCCTTGGCGATCCCGAAGTCGAGGACCTTGACGAGCTCGTCCTCGTCCTGCCGCGAGAGGAAGAGGTTCGCGGGCTTGAGGTCGCGGTGGACGATCCCCGCCTCGTGCGCGCGACGCAGGGCCTTGCACACCTGCGTGACGACGCCGAGCGTGGCCGCGGTGGAGAGGCGCCCCTCCCGCGAGAGCCGCGTCTCGAGATCCTCGCCGTCGAGGAGCTCCATCACGAGGAAAGGCGTGTCGCCCTCGAGACCATAGTCGTGCACGTGCACGACGTTCGGTATCTTGAGCTGCGCCGCGGCCCTCGCCTCGCGCTCGAAGCGCGCCCGCGCGGCGGACGAGGCAGCGTACTCGGGCGCCATGAGCTTGACCGCGACCGTGGCGTCGAGCTGGAGGTGCCGGGCCACCCAGATCGCCCCCATCCCGCCCCGCGCGAGCATCCGCTCGAGGCGGTATCTACCGGCGACGACGCTGCCTTCTGCGAGCGAATTCATGAGCCTCGGCCTCTCGCTGGGAACGCGCGCCCCGGGGGCTCATCGTCGAGCAGCCGGGGCGCCTCGCGCCCAACGAAGCAAACGAACGGGCCCACCGCAACAGGATCCGACCCGGACCGCGCGCCGCTCGCTTGCGGCTCGACCGGATCGCCGCGCGCCGCCTACTTGCGCCTTGGCCGTGCCGCCGAGCTCGCGGCGTCGCGCGCCGCGGGGGCGCCTCGCCCGGCGGCCTGCGGCGCGCGGAGATCGCTCGCGCGCGCCCGCCGCGCGGGAGGGCTGCCCTGCGACGTCAGCGCCTCCAGGGCGGCGCGCAGCTCGGCGCGCACGTGCGGGCCGAGGAGCTTCTCCGCCATGGCGCTCAGGCGTCCCGCGAACGCGGCCATGATGCAGCCCGCGCGCTGGTCGTCGCGCTCCGGCGCCCCCGAGCGCCGGTAGTGCCGCGCGTAGTCGCCCGTGATCGCCCCGAGATCGCCGCCGACGTGGACCGCCTGCCTCATGAAGAGCCGCGCGGCGCGCTCGTTGGTGATCGACGGCATCTGCGCCAGGGTCAGGGCCACCTCGGTCCTGCCCACGGCGAGCAGCATGGAGACCACCCGCTGGCGCGCGAGCTCGACGAGCCTGGGCGCGAGCGTGTGCTCGTCGAAGACGTGGACGTTCGCCGGCACGAGCGCTTCGCCTTCCGTGCCGAGCTCGCTCAGGAACGCGTTCAGCACCGGCGAGCGCGTCGGCGCGGCGCACACGTACTCTCGCGCGCTACCCGTGTTCGACCTGCCGCCCGGCAGGAGCGGGCCAGCGGCGGGCTTCGCGCGCGGCCCGGGTCGCGCTGACCGCACCCCTCGTGACCGCTCGAAGTGCCGCTCCGCGCTCCCCGCGCGCTCGTTCTCCGCGGCAGCGTCCGTCGCGCCGAGCAGCGCGGCCAGCCCCGCCGCGTGGGCGGCGGTGATGTGCGGAGGAGGTTGCTTGCTGGACATTCGAGCAGATCCTCTCGTTCGAGGGCTGCTCGAGCGCTTATCACGCCGCACGAACGGTTGTACAGCGCTGAACGCCGGTTCCCGGGCGGGCGTACGCGGCCATGGGGTCGTGGAGGCGGCGCCCCCTTGCGCGCGGCCGGCGACACGCGCCTCAGCCTCAGGGCTCGCTCAGCACCTCCGCGAGCGTCGGCGCAGTGAGCACGCGCTCGGACCATCGATCGAGCACCGCGATGTCGGCGGCGTTGATCCGCGCCACGGCGTCGTCGGGCAGCGCGCCGAACCGGGCGCCGAGCACTTTCAGCAGCATGTGGCAGCGCCCCTCCCGCAACCCCTCCCGCAATCCCTGCTGTCTGCCGCGCTCCATCAGTTGATCGGCTGCCGACACGATCTCCTCCTTCCAGGGCTCTCCCGCCGCGGCCAGGAGCCGCTGCAGGACCTCGTCCGCCTCGTCGCGCTCGTTCGTCGCCAGAATGTACCGCCATATCGCCCGCAGCGCCTCCACCCCGTTCGGCGCGCGCCGCACCTCGTTCACCAGGTCGAGCCACTTCCCCAGCTGCCGGAGCAGCTCGTCCGGCTCCCGCCCGTGCCGTAGGCACCACAGCACCAGCCGCGAGAACGCGCTCATCGCCCGCGCCTTCAGCGCGTCGTCTCCCTCCTGGCTGATGTCGTCCAGCACGAACCGGAACCGCGGCACATGGTCGGCCATCACGGCCCGCGCGCCCTCGTCGAGATCGAGCAGGTCCTCGAACGACGTCGCCGCGGTCCATCCCGTCTCGCTGTGGTGCAGCACCACCGGCAAGATCGCCGGCAGGCGCTTCGACCCCGGGTGCTCCGCGAGGTGGTGCTCCCAGATCCGCACCATGTACCGGAGCAGCCGGAACGCCATCAGCGGCTCCACCGTGCTCTGGTGCTCGAATAGGAGATACAGGAGCACGCGGGCTTCGCCCATCGACGCCGAGAAGAGCAGATCGCTCTGTCGCTCCTTCAACGCCTCATCCACGAAGCTCCCGGGGCGCAGCCGCAGCGCCGCGAAGTCGATCCGCGCCGAGAGAGTGGGCGGCAGCGCTTGCCGCAGCTCCCCCGCCGCGTGCTCAACCTGGGGAAAAGCTGCCTTGAACAGCGCATCATGCGCGTTGATCTGCATGGGTCGGGCAGCACCATGACTCATGCGCGGGTCACAGACACCATTTCTTCGCCAAGCTCTTTTGCGAATGAATCAGAACGGCTCTCCGTAATTCATGCTCGCGCGACGCACCGTCCTTCGTGAGCATCCTGTCGCACACGACCTCGATCGACTTGTCGATCTCGGCGACGGAGAGCCGGGCCACCAGCGAGCGGACCGGCGCGCTGCCGCGGCCCGAACGTGGCCTCGCAGACGAACGTGAACATCCACGCGCCCGGCGGCTGCCAGAGGAGCGCGGCCACGGGGAGCGGGCCGACGGCAAGGACCTCCATCAAGCCGAGATGCCAATTTTACGTACACGACAGCAATTCCCGGGACGCGGCGAGCTTTCAGCGGAGTGGGCGGGGCCGCCCTCCCGATGGTTGAAGATTATTCAATGAAAACTTAGTCTTGCCGCCCTTCCGCTTGGCAGGACCGCGCGGAGCGCGGCGAAGGAGGCGGCCGGCAAGGAGTGGGTTCCATGACCTCGACCTCGCACAAGTGGCAGTTCTGGATCGATCGCGGAGGCACGTTCACGGACGTCGTGGCCCGGCGGCCCGACGGCTCGCTCACCACCGCCAAGCTCCTGTCGGAGAACCCAGAGCAGTACGCCGACGCGGCGGTCGAGGGGATCCGCCGCCTGCTCGGCCTCGCGCCCGGTCAGGTCATCTCTGCCGCCGAGGTCGAGTGCGTGAAGATGGGCACCACGGTGGCCACGAACGCGCTGCTCGAGCGCAAGGGGGACCGCACCGTGCTGGTCACGACGCGCGGCTTCCGCGACGCGCTGCGCATCGGCTACCAGAACCGCCCTCGCCTGTTCGATCGTCATATCGCGCTGCACGACCTGCTCTACGAGCGCGTTGTCGAGGCCCGCGAGCGCGTCGGCGCGCGCGGCGAGGTGGCCCTGCCGCTCGACGGCGAGGCGCTGCGCGGCCCGCTCTCGGAGGCGTTCGAGGCCGGCATCCGCGCCTGCGCCATCGTCTTCATGCACGGCTACAGGTTCGCCGCGCACGAGCGACGGGCGGCCGAGATCGCGCGCGAGGTCGGCTTCACCCAGGTCTCCGCGTCGCACGAGGTGAGCCCGCTGATGAAGCTCGTCTCGCGCGGCGACACAACGGTGGTCGACGCGTACCTGTCGCCCATCCTGCGGCGCTACGTCGAGCAGGTGGCCAGCCAGATGCCCGGCGTGCCGCTCTACTTCATGCAGTCGAGCGGCGGGCTGACGCTGGCCGGCCGCTTCCAGGGCAAGGACGCGATCCTGAGCGGCCCGGCGGGCGGCATCGTCGGCATGGTGCGCACCGCGCTCGCGGGCGGGCACGAGAAGGTGATCGGCTTCGACATGGGCGGCACCTCGACCGACGTGTCGCACTACGCCGGCGAGCTCGAGCGCGCCTTCGAGACGCAGGTGGCCGGCGTCCGGATGCGCGCGCCGATGATGAGCATCCACACCGTGGCCGCGGGAGGCGGCTCGCTCCTCGGCTTCGACGGCGCGCGGCTGCGCGTGGGGCCGGAGTCGGCCGGCGCGAACCCGGGGCCGGCGTGCTACCGCCGCGGCGGGCGGCTGGCCGTCACCGACGCGAACGTGATGCTCGGCAAGATCCAGCCGGAGTTCTTCCCGCACGTGTTCGGCCCGGGCGCCGACGCGCCGCTCGACCGCGAGGTCGTCGAGCAGCGCTTCCGGGCCATGGCGGCCGACGTGCAGCGCGACACGTCGCGCCCGATCACGCCGGAGCAGCTGGCCGAGGGCTTCCTGCAGATCGCCGTCGCGAACATGGCCAACGCGGTGAAGAAAATCTCGGTGGCCCGCGGGCACGACGTCACCCAGTACACCCTGCAATGCTTCGGCGGCGCCGGCGGCCAGCACGCGTGCGCGGTGGCCGACGCGCTCGGCATGCGCCGCGTCTTCGTCCACCCGCTCGCCGGGGTCCTGTCCGCCTACGGCATGGGCCTCTCGGACCAGAGCGCGATCCGCGAGGCGGCCGTGGAGCGGCGCCTCGACGAGGCGGGGCTCTCCGCGGCGCGCGAGGCGCTCGCGCGCATCGGCCGCGACGCGGAGGCCGAGCTCGTGGGGCAAGGGTTCTCGCCGGAGCGGGTGCGGCTCGTCCGGCGCGTCCACGTGCGCTACGAGGGCACCGACACCGCCCTCGTCGTGCCCGACGGCAGCGCGGAGGCGATCCGCGCCGCCTTCGACGGGGCCTATCGCAGGCGGTTCGCGTTCCTGATGCCGGACAGGGCGCTCGTCGTGGAGAGCGTCTCCGTGGAGGCGATCGGGCCGGGCGAGGCCGCCGAGGAGCGGCCCGCGGAGGCGCGCCCGCACCGCCCCGAGGCCGACGCCCGGGTGAGGATGTACGCCGAGGGGGCGCTCCACGACGCGGCGCTGTACCGGCGCGAGCGGCTCGGGCGCGGCGCGGTGATCGACGGGCCGGCCATCGTGGCCGAGGCCAACGCGACGACCGTCGTCGAGCCGGGATGGCGGGCCGAGATCACCGCGCTCGGCCACATGGTGCTCACCCGGGTGGCGCCGCGCCCGGAGCGGCGCGCGGTGGGCACCGAGGTCGACCCGGTGATGCTGGAGGTGTTCAACAACCTGTTCATGAACATCGCCGAGCAGATGGGCCTGCGGCTCCAGAACACCGCCCACTCGGTCAACATCAAGGAGCGGCTCGATTTCTCGTGCGCGCTGTTCGACGCGGAGGGCAGCCTCATCGCGAACGCGCCGCACATGCCGGTGCACCTCGGCTCGATGGGCGAGTCGATCAAGACCGTGATCGCGCGGAACCCGGGGATGAAGCCGGGGGACGTGTTCGCGCTCAACGATCCCTACCGCGGCGGCACCCACCTGCCGGACGTGACGGTGGTCACGCCGGTGTGGGACGAGGGCGACGAGGCGGGGCCTCGCGTGCTGTTCTACGTGGCGTCGCGCGGCCATCACGCGGACATCGGCGGCATCACGCCGGGCTCGATGCCGCCGTTCTCCAGGACGATCGAGGAGGAGGGCGTCCTGCTCGACAACGTGAAGCTGGTCGAGGCCGGGCGGCTCCGCGAGGCGGAGCTCCTGGCGTTGCTCGGCGGAGGGCCGTACCCGGCGCGCAATCCGCAGCAGAACCTGGCCGACCTGCGCGCGCAGATCGCGGCGAACGAGAAGGGCGCGCAGGAGCTCGCCGCGATGGTGGCGCAGTTCGGCCTCCCGACGGTGCAGGCCTACATGAAGCACGTGCAGGACAACGCCGAGGAGAGCGTGCGACTCGCGATCGCGCGGCTCGACCCGGCGCTCCTCCACGACGGGCGCTTCTCGCTGCCGCTCGACAACGGCGCGACGATCGAGGTGGCCATCCGCATCGACCGGGAGCGCCGCGCCGCGGTCGTGGACTTCACCGGCACGTCCGGGCAGATGGAAAACAACTTCAACGCGCCCCGCGCTGTGACGATGGCCGCCGTGCTCTACGTCTTCCGCACGCTCGTGGACGACGACATCCCGCTCAACGCGGGCTGCCTGAAGCCGATCGAGGTCGTCATCCCCGAGGGCTCGATGCTGAGCCCGCGCCCCCCGGCCGCGGTGGTGGCCGGCAACGTCGAGGTGTCGACCTGCGTCACGAACGCGCTGTACGGGGCCCTCGGCGTGCTCGCGAGCAGCCAGCCGACGATGAACAACTTCACGTTCGGCAACGAGCGGCTCCAGTACTACGAGACGATCTCGGGCGGCTCGGGGGCGGGCATCGAGATCGGCGGGAGCGGCGGCGGTGGCGCGCGCGCCGAGCGCGGGTTTGCGGGCACGAGCGTCGTGCAGACGCACATGACGAACTCGCGCTTGACGGATCCGGAGGTGCTGGAGCACCGCTTCCCGGTGCGGCTGGATCGCTACGAGATCCGCGAGGGCTCCGGCGGGGCCGGGCGCTTTCCTGGCGGGAACGGCGGCACGCGCGCCGTGCGCTTCCTGGAGCCGATGACGGCATCGATCCTGTCAAACGGGCGCTCGACGGCCGCGTTCGGCCTGGCGGGCGGGCGGGCGGGCGCGCCCGGGCGCAACCTGGTGGTGCGCGCGGACGGCTCGGTCGAGGTGCTGGGGCACATCGGATCGGTCGAGATGGGGAGCGGCGATGTGTTCGTGATCGAGACGCCGGGGGGCGGCGGGTACGGAGCGCCGGAGGCAGGGTGAGGAGGCGGCGGGCGATCGCTCTTTCGATTAGTTCTGCCCACCAGGAGTCTGACCAGGGATCCAGAGAGAGATTTCAACGCAAAGGCGCAAAGGCGCAAAGGCGCGAACCTGAAGAAGAGTCTTTTTCTTTTTTGCGTCTTTGCGTCTTTGCGTCTTTGCGTCTTTGCGTCTTTGCGTCTTTGCGTTAAAATCTCTCTTCATTCGCAAACGAGCGCACTGGCAGGATTTCTGACTCGCAGTACCAGCCGCCGCTCACGCGTCGACGGGCGCGGGCTCGGGGTTCCGATCGACGGCCAGCGCCGCGAGCCGCAGCCCAAACGCCTCGTACCGATCGCGCGCCACCTGCGGCATGCCGAGCGCCTCGAGACACGCGCCTTCGCGCTCGGGCCAGGGCAGCGCGTGGTAGATGCGCCGGGCGCGACCCACGAGGTCGCGCCGCCCGGCGCCGCGCCCGACGCGCAGGAGCACCTCGGCTTGCACGAGGACGCTGCCCGATCGAGCGAAGGCTGCCTCGAGCGCCTCCTCGGCATCGGCAACCGCTGCGCCGCGTTGGACCGCGTACCAGAGCCGGAGACCGGCGATCCACGCTGCCTCGCCGGGGAGGTGGTGAGCCACCGCCGCGCGGGTGGCGTCGTCCAGCAACGCATCGAGCCGCTCGACCGAACCGGACCGAACTTCACCAGCGTCTTGTCGCCGCTGGCACGCGCGTAGAGCTGCGCGGCGATCAGGAACAAGAGCTCGTGTGACGCGAGGCTCGGCTGATGCTCCGGCTCGATGTCGAACGCGACGACGTAAAAGCGCCGCTGGATGTCGGGATCGGCGAGGAGCCGTTTGAGCTGGGTGCTCTTGCCGCTGCCGATATGCCCCGACAGGAAGAAGCGGTCCCGCTCGTTCGACTTGAGGAGCTGGCCCCGCAGCCGCGCGAGCGGGAGCAGCTGGCGCCCCTTGCCGACCGGGATAAGGGTCTGCACGTAGACCGGGGCATCGGGACCGAGCGCCTTGAGTTCGAGGGCTTGGTAGGCGTCGTCGAGGGTCGTGGCAGGCACGGTGCCGACACTTTAGCCTCCGCGGGACGGGAAGTGATATGTCACGGCCGGGGGGGGTCGGCGTCCGCGACGGACCCCCGGCCGTGGCCGGCGTCCCCGCCTCCCCTGCCCGCTCACCCGTTCATCCGACGGCGGGCGCCTTGGCGGCGGGTCCGGGCGAGAGCTTGCACGTGGCCTCCCACAGACCATTCAGATACACGAGCCCCAGCGCGCGGTCGTACAGCCCATATCCCGGCTTGCCGGTCTCACCCCAGATCATGCGGCCGTGATCCGGGCGCACATAGCCGTCGAAGCCGACGTCATGGTAGGCCTTCACGATGGCGGCCATGTCGAGCGACCCCTCACAGGACAGGTGGGCAGATTCGAAGAAGGTGCCGTCCTCCTGGACCGCCACGTTGCGCAGGTGCCCGAACGGAATGCGGCCCATGCCGCCGAACTCGCGCACCAGCGATACGATGTTGTTGCACAGATCGGCGCCCAGCGAGCCGGAGCACAGCGTGATGCCGTTGGCGGGAGAGTCGACGGTCTTCACCAGGCGCATCAGGTCGTCGCGGTTCTTGACGATGCGCGGCAGGCCGAAGATCGGCCGGGGCGGGTCGTCCGGGTGCATGGCCATCCGGACGCCGGCCTCCTCGGCGACCGGGATGATGCGCCGGAGGAAGTACTCCAGGTGCGCCCACAGGGCCTCTTCGCGGACGTTCCTGTACTCGTCGAGGACGGCGCGGAGCTGCTCCGGCTTGTAGCTCGAGTCCCAGCCGGGCAGCGAGATGCCTTGTTCCGGGTCGATCTCGGCCACCGCCGCCGCGTCGAAGGCCAGGGTCAGCGAGCCGTCGGGCAGCTCTCTGGCCATCTCGGTGCGGGTCCAGTCGAAGACCGGCATGAAGTTGTAGCAGATCACCTTCACGCCGGCGGCCGCGCAGTTGCGGATGTTCTGGCAGAAATTCTCGATCAGCCGCTCGCGGGTCGGCTTGCCGAGCTTGATGTCCTCGTGCACCGGCACGCTCTCCACCACCTCGAACCGGAGGCCGACGCCCTCGACGCGCGCCCTGAGCGCCTGCAGCCGCTCGACCGGCCACACCTCGCCCACAGGCACATCGTAAATAGCCGAGACGATGCCGTAGATGCCCGGGATCTGACGGATGTACTCGAGCTTCACAGGGTCGTTCTCGCCGTACCAGCGAAAGGTCATCTTCATCGTTCCGGTCCTTCCAGCGTCACGGGTCATCCCGTGCAGAGCTCAGGGTTCGATGCGCCGCGCGGCCGGCTCAGTTCGGAGGGTTCCAGCCGCCGAGCACGGTCGCTGGATCGCGCATCATCGCCGCTTGCTGCGCGGAGATCTGCGTGGATCCGGCGACACGCCCGCTGGTGTCGATGAGGCGTCCATCCGCGTCCCGGCTCTGGTACTCCCAGAAGCGGAGGGTGCGCGGCGCGGCCCCGCCCGTGATCGTCCACCCCGCCCGCGAGATGTGGCTGCCGAGCGTGCAGTTGACGTACGCGACGTGGCTCGCCGGATACTGGCTCACGTCGATCCTCGCCAGCGTGCTCCCCGTGATGCCTGCGTCGCTGGTGATGCGCGAGTCGACGAAGACATAGCCGTAGCCGGCGTCGCCGTTGCGCGCTTGCACGATGTAGCCGGATCGACCCACCGTCTTGATCTCGCACCGGTTGAAATACGCCGCGCCCGTGCCCCACACGAAGTCGACGTTGCCCGAGATCGTGCAGTTGTCCGCGTAGAGGCGCCCGGACCAGAGCAGCGTGTCCTGGAGGCTCAGGATGTCGGCGTCGCGCACGACGCACCTGTCGCAGTCCTGGAGCCGCAGCGCCTCCGCCTGGGAGCCGCCCTGCGGCGTCAGGTTGTGGATGGTGAGGTTCTCGATGATGAGGTCGCTCACCTTGTCTGCGCCGACGAGCGCGCGCCCCCTTGTGCTCGGGTTCAGGTTGTTGTTGTTCGTACCCGAGAGGACCGTGCCTTTGCGATCGGCCCCGCGCAGCGTGATCTTGTGTTTGCCCTCGAAGTAGACGACCCCGTGGTGGGTCCCGCGCTGAACGGTGATGAGCACGCTGTCCCTGTTGTTCGCCGGGACCGCGTCGAGCGCGCCTTGCACGGAGCAGAAGTCGCCGGAGCCGTCGAGCGCGACATCGAGCGACGAGACGCTCGACGGGCCTGCGCCCGCCGTGTCGAAGCGCCACGCCGTCGCGTCCGCGATCGCGAACGAGCCGCCCCCCGGGGGGACGATGGCGCCGGGGTCGACCGTGACGTAATAGGACTGGCCGTAGTCGAGCGCGCGCGACGGCAAGGACACGACAGCATCGTTGCCGTCCACGTACACCGGGCGAGGTACGTTGAACGTCCGGCCGCCGATCGTGGCGCTCACGGTCATCGAGGCCATGTCGACCGTCGCGACCGCCGCGCCCGGCCGGGCGGCGTTGAACACGCGAACGGCGCCCGCGCTGCCCAGCTTCGGCGCGCCGGGGAACGTGATGCGGAGCGGCGGATCCGGGCACAGCCCCCGGGCGCCCGGCGCGGGGAACAGCGCGCTCACGCCGTCAGGGAGATCGACCGGGGCCGCGCCGCCGCCGCCCTGGCTCGCGCCGGTGCCTTCGCCGCCGCCGGCCGCGCCGGCGCCGCCCGCTCCCGCTCCGCCCGATGCGGCGCTGCTGGTCGACCCGCCGCCGCCCGACGCCGCGCTGCTGGCCGACCCGCCGCCGGTCGATCCGCCGCTGGTCGAAGCGCCGGACGTCGAGGCGCCGGTCGTCGAGGCGCCGCTGGACGCCTCGGCGCTTGTATCGTCCGCCGTCCCAGCGCCCTCGCAGGCGATCGAACACAGACCGAGGAGCCCGAAGAGAAAAAGTCGAGAGCGGATCATGTCGCCGCGCAGGGTATCAAGGCGCTGCGCGGCCTGGCAATCCGAGCTCAGGGCACGGAACGTGCCCCTGCTCTGTTCGCAGAGAGTCCGCATGCACCGAGGCCGGCCGTGTGGCACGACGGCCATCGTCGTTCCCGTGCAACGGCCCCTGGCGCGTTCGCCCCATCCACCCTCGAGGAGCTTCATGGCTGACTCCGTACCCATGACCGACCGTGCCCACGATGTCCTTCGTCAGGAGCCTCAGAGCCTCGACCCCATCTTCAGGCCGCGGAATGTCGCGGTCATCGGCGCGACCGAGAACAGCGGCGCCGTCGGCCGCACGCTCCTCTGGAACCTGATCAGCAACCCGTTCGGCGGCACCGTCTATCCGGTGAACCCGAAGCGGCAGAGCGTCCTCGGCATCAAGGCCTATCCGAGCATCGCGGCCGTGCCGGCGAAGGTGGATCTCGCGGTCCTCGTCACGCCCGCCTCGAGCGTGCCGGGCCTCATCGGCGAGTGCGTGGACGCCGGCGTCCCCGGCGCGATCATCATCTCGGCGGGGTTCAAGGAGATGGGCCCCCCGGGCGTCCTGCTCGAGCAGCAGATCATGGAGCGCGCCCGCGGGAAGATGCGCATCATCGGCCCGAACTGCCTGGGCGTCATGAACCCGATCGGCGGGCTCAACGCGACGTTCGCGAAGGGGCAGGCGCGGCCGGGCAAGGTCGCGTTCATCAGCCAGTCCGGCGCGCTCTGCACGGCGGTGCTCGACTGGAGCCTCAAGGAGCAGGTCGGCTTCAGCGCGTTCGTCAGCGTCGGCTCGATGCTCGACGTCGGCTGGGGCGACCTGATCGACCACCTCGGCAACGATCCCAAGACGAGCAGCATCCTCATCTACATGGAGTCGATCGGCGACCCGCGCGACGCGCGAGCGTTCCTGTCGGCCGCCCGCGAGGTGGCGCTCACCAAGCCGATCATCGTGATCAAGCCAGGCCGCAGCGAGGCGGCGGCGAAGGCAGCCGCCTCGCACACCGGCTCGCTCACCGGCTCGGACGAGGTGCTCGACGCGGCGTTCCGGCGCGTGGGCGTGCTGCGCGTCAACGACATCGCGGACCTGTTCTCCATGGCCGAGACGCTGGCCAAGCAGCCCCGGCCCCACGGCAACCGGCTGTGCATCGTCACCAACGCCGGCGGCCCGGGCGTGCTGGCGGCGGACGCGCTCGTCGCGAACGGCGGCGAGCTGGCGCCGCTCTCGCCGGAGACCCTTGGCGAGCTGAGCGGCTTCCTCCCCGCCGCGTGGAGCCGCAACAACCCGGTCGACGTGCTCGGCGACGCCGGCGAAGACCGCTACGCGAAGGCCCTGGAGATCTGCGCGAAGGACCCGAACAACGACGGCGTGCTCGTCATCCTCACGCCGCAGGACATGACCGAGCCGACCCAGACCGCCGAGGCGCTGCGCAAGCACGCGCACGTCGACGGCAAGCCCGTCCTCGCCAGCTGGATGGGCGGCGTGGAGGTGGAGGCGGGCAAAGCCATCTTGAACCGCGCCGGGGTCCCGACGTTCGAGTACCCCGACACCGCCGCTCGCTCGTTCTGCTCGATGTTCCGTTACGCGTACGCCCTCCGCGCCCTGTACGAGACGCCGAGCACGGACGAGCGGGCGCTGAACGTCGATCGCGAGAGGGCCAGGGAGCTCATCGCCGGCGTCCGCGCGTCGGGGCGGACGCTCCTGGATGAGGTGGAGTCGAAGCAGCTCATGGCCGCGTACGGCATCCCGACGGTGCCGACGGCCGTCGCGAGGAGCGCGGACGAGGCCGTGGCGACGGCCAGGCAGATGGGGTATCCGGCCGTGCTCAAGCTGTACAGCGCGACGATCACCCACAAGACCGACGTGGGCGGCGTGAAGCTCGCTCTGCGCGACGACGACGCCGTACGCAGGGCGTTCGAGGAGATCCAGGAGAGCGTCTCGCGCCTGGCCGGCGCGCAGCACTTCCAGGGCGTGACGGTCCAGCCGATGATCTCGCTGAAGGACGCCTACGAGATCATCCTCGGCAGCTCGATCGATCCGCAGTTCGGTCCGGTGCTCCTGTTCGGGGCCGGCGGGCAGCTCGTCGAGATCTTCAAGGACCGCTCGCTCGGCCTGCCGCCGCTCAACGCGACGCTGGCCCGGCGGATGATGGAGCAGACGAGGATCTACCGCGCGCTCCAGGGCGTGCGCGGCCGCAAGCCGGTGGACCTCACGATGCTCGAGCACCTGCTCGTGAGGTTCTCGCAGCTCGTGATCGAGCAGCGGTGGATAAGCGAGATCGACATCAACCCGCTCTCCGTGAACGCGGAGGGGGCCATCGCCCTCGACGCCCGTGTCGTCCTGCACCCGCCCGACACGCCGGAGTCCGCGCTCCCCAGGTCGGCGATCCGCGAGTATCCCACCCAGTATGTGACGGAGCTCAAGAGCAAGGACGGGCAGGCGTCGTTCACGATTCGGCCCATCCGCCCCGAGGACGAGCCGCAGATGGTCGAGTTCCACAAGAAGCTGTCCGAGCGGACCGTGCGGCTCCGGTATTTCTACCCGATGCAGCTCGACCTGCGCACCGCGCACGAGCGGCTGACGCGCGTCTGCTTCGCGGACTACGACCGCGAGATGGCGCTCGTGGTCGAGAAGCCGCCCGCGGGCGGCGCGCAGCGGCAGATCATCGGCGTAGGCCGGCTGAGCAAGCTGCCAGGCACGCGCGACGCGGAGTTCGCCCTGCTGATCAGCGACGAGCACCAGAGGCAGGGGCTCGGTTCCCGGCTGCTCGCCCTCCTCGTCCAGATCGGCCGCGACGAGGGGCTCTCCCGCATCAGCGCCGACATCCTGGCCGAGAACGTGGAGATGCAGCGCGTGGCGCAGAAGCTCGGCTTCCGGGTGACGCGCGACATCGGGGACTCGACCGCGAGGGCAGAGCTGACGCTGTAGGCGCGATAGGTCCTGTGCGACAGCCGCGCTGCTGGAGCCCCCGTGGGAACGTAGGGGAGCGGCGCGGCCGGGCACGCACGTGGCGCTTCCCGCCGCGTACGAGACATGCGCATGCTCGGGGAGCAGCCATGGATACCCACCGTCTGAAGACCCTGTTCGAGCGGCTCAGGCAGCAGCACCCCGTGAACGCAGGCGAGATCGACGCGGTCGAGCGATGGCTCCACGACGCGCCGCTCATCCGTCGCTACCGTATCAACCCCCACGTGGTCGCGGCGGACACCGCGCTCGACGCGCACGCGGTCATCCGCGTCCTGCTGCACGGCACCCAGACTGGCCTCTTCGACATGCACTGGGACGTCCACTGCAGCCATTGCAACATGCTGGCCGAGGCGATCGACGACCTCGCCACGGCCACCGCCGTCTCGTTCTGCCCGATGTGCGAGTACTCCTTCGACGTCGACATCGCGGCGCGCGTCGAGGTGACGTTCTCGCTCAACCGGTCCATCGAGGACCTCGGCTTCCCCCCCGTTTGCCAGCCGCCGTCGGCGCTCCACCCCCGCTATGGCATGACCGCCGCGCTCGGCGAGACCGCGGCGGCGACCGAGGTGCTCCCCGCGGGCCGCTACCGCTACTTCTGCCCCTTGACCCGCGCCAAGGGCATCCTTCGCGTCGAGGGTGAGCCCACGGACGAGGTGCAGGCCGTCGCGATCTCGCAGCTCGCGGGACCCCGCTATGACGTGACAGAGCTCGCGGTGCGGCCCGGACCGCTCACGATCGCGCTCACCAACGTCGGCTGGCCGCAGTGCGGCTTCATCGTTCATCACGATGTCCTGAAGGACGAGCTCGATCCGGCCAGCCTGCCGCGGCGGCTCAGCGGGCTCGAGCTGCTCCATGTGCCGGAGTACCGGCGCTACTTCGGCGGCATGGTGCTGTCGGCGCGGGAGCGGCTGACGGTCCGGTCGGTCCTCGTCGTCTTCACCGATCTGTGCGGCTCCACGCGGCTGTACGAGCGGATCGGCGACGCCCCCGCGTACAACCTGGTGCGCGATCACTTCGACATCGTGATTGGCGCCGTCGAAGCTCAGGGCGGCGCGGTGGTCAAGACCATCGGCGACGCGGTCATGGCCACTTTCCTTGACGAGCCGTCCGCGGTGACGGCGCTGAGCGCAGCCATGCGCGGCATGCTCGGCCGCAACGCCGGCCGGCCCGAGGGCGAGCGCCTCGTGCTCCGGGCGGGCATGCACCGCGGCCCGGCGCTGCTCGTCAACCTGAACCAGCGCCTCGACTACTTCGGCCGCACCGTGAACACGGCGGCGCGCATGCTCGGCGTCTCGGCAGGCGGCGAGCTCACCGTCTCTGCGCCGCTCGCCGCCGACGCCGAGCTCGTCGGCCTGCTCACCGATGAGGGCTGGACGCCGCCGCGCGCCTCGCACGTCGACCTGAAGGGGATCGAGGGGACCCGCACCGTGCATTCGGCGGGTTTTCCCGGCATGGCTGCGCGCTGACCCGCGCGCGTCTCCGACGAACCGGACCCGCTGGCGAGCGCACGACCAGCGGCGCGCTCCGCGCCGGCCTGACGGCCCCCGTGGTCGCGTCCTGCGAGACGCCCGTGAAGCCGCCCATGAAGACCATGTGAATCGTGCCAATAGAAGGCCAGGTAAACTGCCTCGACGAACCCGTGAGCTCTCGACTGAATCAGACCGGGCAGGTTGCACGCGGCGGCCTCGAAACCTCGCTCCGACCGGACCTGAAACGACTCTTCGAGCGTGATGGAGGGTCGTCCGCTTTCGCAACGCTTCACGTCCGAGACAGCGAATGTGATCATGGCGTCATCCTTCTTCGTCAATCACCAGCGGCCTCTCTGATGTCTGCCGTCATGCTCGCCCCAGGTCGCGGTGCCCTCCGAACGCTCGGCTGAGCCGCGGCGAGAGGCGCCGGCGGATCTATCCGGGAGTCAGCGCGTGTGCCGGCTACGTTCCAGTCGCAAGTGCCCTCGTTCAGCGATCCTCTCGAAGCAAGAGTCGAAGGGGATGAACAGGCCCCAGCGATCACGGCCGCCGCGCGCCGCGGCTTCCAGAAGCACTCGTTCCTCCAGATCCGGCGCGCGCACTCCCTTCCAGAGCTTGTCGGCCAGGGCGATGATGAGCTCCTCCAGTGTAGAGGCCATCTGCTGCCAGCGCGCGTGCGACAGGCACACTCTCGCGAGCGCCGGCGTGACGGAAGCCGCGAGGAGCATTCGCTCGCCTGCGGGTTCGTGCTCGCTGCCCGGCCCCGTGAGCTCTCGATGGTGCTCGATCTTGCCGGCGTCATGGAGCACCACGCCAACCCGCACGAAGTCCTCGTCGATCGGGATGCCCTGCTCGCGGAAGAGGACGATGAGCAGATCGGCCGCTTCCCCGACGAGCTCGACGTGCCGCAGCAAGTGAGGCGGAGCGCCCAGGGTAGCGAGCAGCGATCTGGCGTCATCGCGGGAGGCGGGAAACATGAGACGTCTTGCCCTTCACGCGCCTGGATGACCTCTCGTGATGGCCATTCATCCAATGCTTTACTTCCCGAATTGCCACCACGTTTTGCCCGGAGGCTGCTGTTCCGCCCGCTCGCCCGGCCTCTCACCGTCCTCCTCTCTGACGTCCTTGTGCTGGACGACCTGGACACCGTGGAAGCGGCCCTCGAGCCTCGGGTGCTGTCGCCAAACTGCCGTCATGTCCCGGAACCTCTCCTCCGTTGCGCTCCTGCCAGCCGCGCCCTCCGTGCCCCTCACTCCACGAACACGCTCACCTCGACACCAGCCGCCTTCGCCAGCCCGACGAGGTGTCCCGACCCGCGGCTCTTGTCGACCGCCGGATGAAACACCAGCACCCGCACTACCCCGCTCGCAAGCATCCGCTCGTTGAGCCCCTTCCGGGCACCACGCTTGTACTTCGCATAGTCCGCCTTGTTCTTCGCCATCGGCTCCACGTCGAGCCCCAGCTCGGCTGCGACGCGCCCGGCGAGGGCGTCCGCGCCCGGCGAGTCGCCGTGGATCACGGTCGCCCCTGCCGGGAGCTTCGCCAGCTCGCGCCGGATCGCATCCAGGTTGGTCCACGCCACAGCGCCGGCGACGATCACACGCGTCATTCCGCCATCCTACCCTCGAAGCGCGCGGAGCGGGAACATCAGCATGTGCACACCCCCGGCTGGTCCTCCCGGCGGCAGCACCCGCCCGCCGAACCATCCGCGCGGGCAGGTCGACGTCGATGCGGTCGACCTGCCCGCGTTCGGGCTCGCCGACGATGTGCTGCCGTTCAGCGGCGACGTGCACGCGCACCGCAAGCACCAGCTGCTCTACGCGAGCCCGGGCGTCCTGCACCTCGAGGTCGGCAGCGCCCACTGGATCCTGCCGCCGCAGCGCGCGGCGTTCATCGCGGCCCACTTCATGCATTGCGCGCACGCCGCGGGGCCCGTCGCGCTGCGGACGGTGTGCCTGTCGCCGCGGCTCACCCAGGTGCCGCGGCCTTCCGGCGACCCGCAGGGCGAGGAGCGCGTCGACTGCCGCGTCTTCGCGGTGACGCCGCTCGCACGAGATCGTGCGCGCCAGCGGCGATCAGACCGTCGTGCGCAACCGCTGTAGGCCGCCTCGGCGCCAGTCGGACCGGCCTCGACCGCGCCCGGCCGACACGAAGATCGCCCTTACAGAAGCGGCATAGCCCTGTAGTATCGTCCCCATGGGGGCGGCTCATGGGACAGGGGTGCGACGGCCGGGCGGCGCACTCGACAGCCCAGCGGCGACGGTGCTGGACGGGGCCACCCTGAACGCCATTTCATCGAGCGACGGGCTCATGTCTCTCCACGGTCCAAGACCGACCGCACATATCTCCATCGGAATCTCGACGACCTCGTCACCGAGGCTCTCCCCGGCCCCGTACCGCCTGAACGTCGAGGGGAGCCCTCTCAGAGCAGGAGAACGTTGATGGCAGACTCGCTCAACCCGTACCAGGATTTCGCCGCCTGCCACCCGAAGCTGCGGGAAGCGGTGTCTGAGGTCGTTGCCTACTGGGAGCCCGATTCGGCGCCTGTGACGGTCGTCTTCGGCAGCATCGGTCGTGCGCTTGTCCAGCTTGAATCCGACCTCGATGACATCACGCTTGATGAAGTTTCGCGGCTCGTGGAGCGTTCGCTGTCAGGAAGTGGCCCAGAGGCAGATGCGGTCGCGACGGGGCTCCTGGAGGCAATCTGCGCCCGCAGCGTCGATGCCCCTGCCGCCGTTGCGCGCGTCGCCTCTCATCTGGGACCCGATGCGCGTGCTTACATTCGGGCCTGGGATGCATTCACCGGAACGACGACTCCGGGTGTCACGTAATCGTGCAGGTGGTCATGAATGGCGGGGGACCGCGCAGCGCCGCCGGCGTCACCGCTTCACGCCACGAGCTCGCCTGTCGACGGCGCTCGTGGTAACGCTGCTCCGCATGGCGAAGGCCGCGCGAACGGCGACGAAGAGCGGGACGCGCTCCCCGCAGGGGCGCCGTCGCGTCCGCGTGTACACGGCGTGGCACCCGGTGCTCGTCGCGCTCCTCGAGCACGTGCTGCCCGCGGGCTGGTATCAGTGCATCTCGGAGTTTCAGCTCGCGCGCGAGCCGCTCCGCGTCGACCTCGTCATCCTTCGGCGCCGGCGGCGCGGCGCCCCGCCCAGGCCGAGCCTTCTCACCAGCGTCGTGGGCGGGCTGGCCGAGCACACCCTGGTGCACTTCAAGGGGCCGACCGACGAGCTCGAACGCGACGACGCCCGCATGCTCCTCGCTTACGCGCTGCAGTACCTCGTCGTTGCAGAGATTGAGGACCCCGCCTCCGTCGCCCTCCGCGTGCTCGCGCCCCGCCTGACCCCGCGCTTCGTCGCGGCGCTCAGGTCGCTCGACTGCGCGCTCACGCCCACGGGACCGGGCACACACGAGGGTCGGCTCTGCGTCTTTCCGCTGCGGGTGGTGGAGACGGTACCGGCGAACGCTCGCGAGGGCGACCATCTGCTGTACACTGTGACGCCTGGGATGGTCGCCGACCCCGGCGGGATCCCGGCGCTCTCCCCGGCGGAGATCGCGGTGTTCTGGGCGCTCCTGGAGCATGTCGAGCAGCTTCGACGTCCGCTCCCGGGGCAGAGGAAGCGGCACATGAAGGACGAAAAACGGGTGGTCGAGAGCTTCGAGAAGGTGCTCACGCGCCTCGTCGCGCGGGTGCCGCCCAAGCAGCGGCTCGCCGGGCTCGCCCCCGAGCAGCGGCTCGCCGGGCTCGCCCCCGAGCAGCGGCTCGCCGGGCTCGCCCCCGAGCAGCGGCTCGCCGGGCTCGCCCCCGAGCAGCGGCTCGCCGGGCTCGCCCCCGAGCAGCGGCTCGCCGGGCTCGCCCCCGAGCAGCGGCTCGCCGGGCTCGCCCCCGAGCAGCGGCTCGCTGGGCTCGCCCCCGAGCAGCGGCTCGCTGGGCTCACCGAGGCGCAGGCGGTGCTCGCCCTGCCGGACGCGATGCTCCGCGCGTTGTCCGCGGAGTACATCGCGACGCTGCCTCGCGAAACGCAGGCGGCGATCCAAAAGCGCCTCGGGGCGGCCTCCCGGCGACGCCCGGCGCGTCGGCGAAAACCGCGCAGCCCTTCGAGATGACGCCTCGACGCCGGAATCGGCGACGGCCGAAGCGTGGTTCGTTCTTTCAGACCAGGCGCCGACCGTGCCATGAGCGATAGAGACGCCCACAAGCAATTCATCCTCGAAGGCGACCTGAAGGCCTGATGTGGCGGCTCTCGTGGCCGGCCGTGCTGGCCATGGTCCTTGGTCCTGTACGGGCTCAACTCGTTCCTGGACGCCGTGTTCGTGGGCCAGCTGATGAACGAGAGCGCCCTGGCCGGCGTCGGGGTCGCCCATCCCCTGTCGCAGATCACGCTGGGGCTGGGCAGCCTGATCGGGACCGGCGCCGGCACGGCGCTCAGCATCTACCTGGGCGCGGACGACCGGGGCAAGCTCCACGGCCTCCTGGGGAGCGTGAACGGGCTGTCGCTCCTCGTCAGCTTGCCGTACACCGTGCTCGCTTATTGGTTTGCAGAGCCGCTCGTGCGCGCGATGGGCGGCAGCGGGGAGATCCTCGCGCACGGCACCGCGTACCTCCAGGCGACGGCCCTCGGCGCGCTGTTCTGGGTGCACGGCCTCACGTTGAACATGACCGTTCGCGGCGAAGGCAAGATGAAGACGGCGGCCTGGATGATCTCCCTCGGCCTGGGGGTGGACGTCGCCCTGAAGCCGCTGTTCATCCACACGTTCGGCTGGGGCGTGCACGGCGCGGCCTGGGCCACCAACGCGGCCATGTTCGTCTACTCGGCCATCGGGCTCCTGTACTACGCGAGGGGCCGCGCCTCGTTCGACACCGCCTGGCGCGCGATCCGCATCGACCCGTCGATCCGGCGGCAGATCGTCTCTCTGGGCATGCCGGCGATGATCGTGTGCATCATGGGCGTCGTCCAGAACCTCGTGGTCTACGGGGCGGTGTCGACCTATGGCACGGAGCGCGACGTCGCCTTCTTCGCCGCCTGCAACCGCATCTCCCTGTTCCTGATGACGCCGCTGTTCGGCGTGATGCGGGCCTTGCAGCCCGTGGAGGGGATCAGCTACGGGGCGCGGCGCTACGGCAGGGTGAAGTGAGCGGGGTGTTCTGGGCGAACGCCGCGATCGACATCGCGATCTTCGTGCTCGTGATCCCCCTGATCGGCCGGGAGTTCCGGAGGCTCGACGGGCAGGGCGCGGAGGCGAGCGCCCCGCTGAGCGAGGCGACCGCCGGGTGAGCCGCGCCCGCGCGCCGGACGCGCGCCGCTATGCCGCCGGGTCGGCCACGCGGCCCACGAACAGGATCGCGCTCGTCGCGTTGTCCCGGATGAAGAAGAAGAACGGACGATCGAAGCGGATGGCCGCGGGCTCGGGCGGCCCGCTCTCGTCGAGGGCCACCGCGGTCGCCGCCGCGGCCTCCGTGCCCGCCTCGTTCACGGAGACGAACGCCTTGTGGACAACGGCGGAGATTGAAAGGCTCCGCTGCCCGTCGATCCCCGAGAAATCCGCGGCGCCGAAGGCGGCGGTCATCCCCAGCTCCTCGAGGGGCGGGATGAGGTCGAACGTCGACTCCACCCTGAAACTCGGCAGCCCGATGGTGACATTCCGCGGCTCCAGCGAGCCCAGGACGCCGTCGAGGCGCGCGCCGTCGAGGCCCTCCTCGAACGCCTCGATGTCGGACGGCAGCACGAGCACCATCGACACCTCGTCCCCGTAATAGGGCATCTCCAGCGCCGCGTAGCCGTCGCCCTCGCCATAACGGACCTCCGCCGTGCCGGCCATCATCGACACGGAGATCGAGGAGCCGTCCGCCAGCGTGAAGTCGGCTATGTCCGACGCCTCCTCGTCGAAGGGGAACTTCCACGCCGCGCTGAAATAGATGGAGTTCGTCAGCACGAGCCGCGTCGAGGCACTGACGGCGCCTTCCGGCACGATGTCCTTGATCCGGCCCCAGGTGCGCTCGGCCACCCAGCCATTGATGATCTCCCGGGCCTCGCTCGGCTGGGCGAAGTCGACGAGGTTCATCCCGGCCCCATAGTTCTCCGCGAGCACGTCGAGGAACGAGGGCAGGAACGGATGCCCGGCCTGCCCCCAGAGCGCGTTGGCGATGTTGAGCCGGAACCCCTCGCCGTCCTGACCCTCGGCGATCTCGCCGCGGCTCTCGAGCGCCAGATCCAGCGCGTTGAACGCCGGGTGCAGCCGCTCCTGGGGCAGCGTGAAGCGCAGCGCGCTCGCCATCTCCGCCTCCGTCTCGCTGCGCGCGCCCGCGTACGCCATCGCCAGCGCGCTCGCCACGCTGTACGGCGAATAGAAGACGTTGCGCCCCGGATCGCTGCCGAGCTTCGCATAGAGGTCGAGCGCGAACGCCGTGTTGCCGTCGGCGAGCGCCTTGCGATCGGCGTCCGGCACCGAGGGGGCCAGGATCCGCTGCTTCTCGGAGGCGACGACGCACCCCGGTGTCTCCGGATCGCTGCATCCGGATGGAAAGGGCTCAGGCCCCGGCTGCTCGGAGTCGCAGCCGGCGAGGATCATGGACAAGGGGATCAGGACTGAAAAAATTTGATAATAGCGCATGCCCTTGACACAGCACGGCTTGTGCCAAGGCCACGGCGCCGTCCAGTCTGGCGGTACCGACAGCTCCCCGCGGTCGCGACGATCATCGAAACAGCGGCCGCGATCGGCGAGGCAAGGCTGGCCCACTGTGGCACATGGCGCTTTTGTGTTCACCCACGCCAGGATCCGGTCCAGCGGGTTCGGCGGCGCGTGGCTCGACCCTCCTGTGAGGCTACGACGCGACCCTCACTGCTCGAGGTAGAGGGCGACCTCCGCTGTCCGTCCCTTGGCGTGGGCGATGAGCGTGGCGAGTCCGTTCTCGAAGTCCTCGGGCGTCGTGAGGTGCGTGTGCCCCTCGATCTCGCCCTCCGGCCCGACCACATACGGCGCGATCAGGTCGTGCGCCGCCTTGAACCACGCCTCGGAGGCGGCCGCCTCGTACTCCTTGGTGGCGGCCTGCGCCACGTAGCCGCGGTAGACCCCGAGATAGACCGGATCGTCGAGCAGGAACCGGACGAGCGGCCATTGCTCGGTCACCTCGGCCATCGAGAGGGGCAGCGCCGTCAGCCCGATGGTCACGCCCGCGTCGGCGTCCGAGAACGCGAAGGTGTGATCCCAGGGGATCCACGTGAACTGCCCGCCCTTGTTCGGGTCCGCGTAGAGATAGTAGTTGTGCGGCAGGCGGCCGTACACGTCCCAGTCCTCGACCACCGCGTTCAGCGCGAACCAGTGCAGGAAGCCGTCGACGTCGAGGCGCGCCTCGAGCCCCGCGCGCCAGGCGGCGGCGTCGGTCCTGTCGGCGTGCAGCGCGTCGAACAGCGCCCGCGCGTCCGAGAGATCGGTGTCGTCCTCGTTGTTCTCCTTGACGATGGAGTCAGGATCCCACGTCTCCCACCGCGCGCCGGTGCCATCGGGCTTGTAGAGGTTGCCCTTGTGGCCGCCGAAATGGGTGTCGAGGAACGCCTCGTCCGACGGGAGCTCGATGCCGGTGTACAGCCCGAAGTAGACGGGCCCTTCCCCGTGATCGATGAAGACCCGGTAGAACGCGGTCGCGGGCGCGGGGATCCCCGCCTTGGCGAAGATGTCGGTGCCGATCTTCTCGCGCAGGAGCGAGGGATCCAGGTACCCGCTCGCGAACGACATCGAGTCGAACCCGTAGAAGCGCTGATTCTTGGTCTCGGGATACTCGTCCTCGAATCGGTCGAAGTTGAGGCGCAGCGGCAGCTTCCAGTTGCCCGCGTTCCAGGGCAAGAGCAGGCTCGAGTTGCCCTTGAAGCGGATGCCGACGTGCTTCCACTGCCGATCCTCGGTGGCCACGTCGCACTCGACGTAGGCAGGCGTGCGCGGGAGCAGCTCGACGCTGCTGGCGAGCCCCGGATCGCCGCCCCCAGGGCCGGGCGGCATGCAGGCCAGCTCGCCCTCGATGTCGGTGCACGCCCCCTCGGTGGCGGTCCCGAAGATGTCGATCGTGCAGGCGGCGTCCGCCGCCAGCCCCTCGCAGGCGGCGATCCAGTCCGGCGGCGGCACGAATTCCCCGGGCTCCTGCGGGGTCGGCTGGCAGGTCAGGCCGCCGGGGAGCTCCGTGCACGCTCCCTCGGCGGGAGCCCCGAAGAGGTCTATCGTGCAGGCGTCGCCGGCCACGAGACCATCACAGGCCGTGACCCACTCCGGAGGCGGCGCGAATGGACCGCCCTGCGAGCCGAACTCGCCGACCATGTCCGTCATGTCGTCGACCATCTGCTGCCACTGCTCGGGCGTGATGGTGATGTCGATGCGGGGAACCCGGTCCTGCGGGAACGCGGCGGCGTAATCCGGCGGCTCCGTGGGGACGCCGCCCGCCTCGCCGTCGCCGCCTGCGCCGTCGCCGCCCGAGCCCTGCCCTCCGGTGCTGCTGCTCGCGCCGGCGCCCGCCCCGGTCGCGCCGGGGTCGTCGGACGAGCCGCAGCCCACGAGAGGCGCGGCCGCCAGCGTGGCGACAGGCAACAGGCAACGAAGAATTCTCAAGGTCATCGATCGCTCCTCAGCTCGCGTTTCGGGGCGATATTATGTCAATTCTGCATCGATCGTGTGACGAAACCTCGCGCCGGAAGCGTGCGGCATGCCGTCATCGGCCAGATCGGCCCGAGGCGCCGGGCTGGCGTGCGGTGGAACCTTCCACATCGCTCGCGGTGGAACTTTCCATTCATGATGCAGGGGAGACTTCCACGTGGGAGGAGGGCGGCGCAGGCGCGCCGCGCGCCCTCCCGCGACGATCGCGCAGGCCCCTCCGCTCCCCGAGGAGAGCAAGGCAGGTTGACATCGACGCGGGAGGGCGGCGAGAGCTATCGAGTCGACGCCGCGGGAGGACGCGGCACATCAGGCCCCCCGCGGCGCGCGCTCACGAGGGCGCGCCGCACTTGCCGCGCGACGCGACCGACACGCCTGCCGCGTTCGCGAAGCATGCATTGCTGTACGTCTTGCCGTCGCAGCCGCAAACGGGATTGTACACCTGGGTGCACGCCTGCGGGATGGGCGCGCACACGCCCGTCTGGTCGGCCGCGCCGCACTGCGCCTTGATGTCGTAGTCACAGAAGAAGCCGCGCTCGCACGCGATCCCGGCGAAGCCGCCGCAGACGCCGCCCTGGTGCTCGCCGCCTCCCCTCACCTCACTCGACTCGGAGTCGATCGATTCGGGCGCATCGTCCGCCACCTCCACCTGACAGCCGGCGGCGAGCGGGGCCATGGCGAGCGCGAGCCAGACGACGGATGCAATGCGACTGCCCTTGAACCAAGCCTGAACGTTCATGATGTTTCCTCCAATGTCGCCTCGCCGCTCCCGGCAAAGCGATGACCGTGCGCGAGCCCCTCTCCTGGAGAGAAAGGGCGCCTTGCGCCGAGCGCGAGCGCGGCGCGTGATCCCTGTCATCCCCCTGCCGATCGGTCCGCGAGAATGAGAGTCAACTCGACGCGACCTACGTGCGATGAGACCTCGAGCCGACGGTCGCAGCGCTGCGGGGGGCACAGTCTCCTTGGCAGGAGTCGGGCCACACGTCGGGCGGCGCGGTCTCCACGGCGGGCACGCCCGGCTGCGTCGTCGGGGCCGCCCGGATCGGGCGAAAGCTGCGCAAGGTGAGCGAGGGCTGGCGCAACCTGCCCCCGCAGCGTGGTGCCAGGCGACCGTGAGGCGAGCGCTCTCCCGGCGAGCGCTCGTCGCTCAGCAGGCCGGCGAGCGGCGCGCGCTCGCGTCGCCCCTCAGCCCAGGAGCCCCCGCTCGCCCAGCCACAGCGTCGCGCCGGCGCGGCTATAGATGCCGAGCTTGTCGTAGGCGTGGGCGATGTGATGCTGCACGGTCTTCTGGGAGATGTGAAGGACGACGGCGATCTCGCGGTTGGTCTTGCCGACCCCGACCAGCCGCAGCACCTCCAGCTCGCGCGCCGTGAGCGCCCTTCGTGATCGGACGAGCCGAGCGCACCCGCCGCCGGCGCGCTCTCCGCTCGGAGGAGCGCTCGGAACGGGATCGGTGGCGAGCAGATAGTTGTACGTCGTGCCGCGCCCCCCGGCGAGGCGATGGGTCCAGATCGGGTTGGCGCAATAGAGCTCCAGCATCTCCTTCGTGTACCCGATCACGAAGTGCTCGAAATACGGGTGCCAGGCCGGAAGGTCGTGAACTCGAAATTCGACGCCGGCGTCCCGCAGCGCCGCTTCGGAGCGGCTGTCGGTCTCGGAAAAATAACGATGCCAGAGGGTGGGAATGGCCGTGACCAGCGAGGACATCCCCGGATCTCGGACGAAGCGCTTCAGCGGGCCATCGACGAGCGCCCAGCGCGCCGACTCGGCCCCGAGCTCGAAGAGGGCGTCCTTGCGGTCCGGATAGAAGCGCCGCACGAGCTCGTCGTGGAACGTGAGGAACTCGGGCAGCGGAACCAGGCTGCTGGCCGTGATCGGCTGCCTGAACCACGGGTGGCTCAGCGCCATGTCTCGAAAGAGGGCGCGCCACGCTTCCGAGCCGAATCTCCGGCTCACCAAGGTTTTCCGCGTCAGGATTGTGGTTCCGCTGACCTTCATGGGAAGCTCGTTGACGCCTCCCGCTGGACGACGAAGCCGCTCGGGAGGCAGGCTCCCAAAGTATCACTCGCCACCTCGAACGATCAAGGCGTCGGCCACCAACGCGCGAGTTCGCGTGTCACGCCGCAGCTACGATCACGCGGTATTCGCACACCAGCAGCAGATTCTTCTGATGGCGCTGCAGGCCGGCAGACCGCGCTGTGGATGCGCAGCGTCATCGCATCCCACAGCGGATCGTATCTCGATGTCAGCGGAGTCGTTCGAATGTCAGCGAAGTCGTTCGAATGTCGAGGCGGGTGTGAGCAGGACGGCGAGAGGATCGAGGGACGCCGTGCACGGGAATGGGGGGACGCGCCGCGTCGAGCACGCAGAGGGCGCGTCAGGAAGAGGCTACGGCATGGTGTGCCGCTTCAGGACCGGCCAGCCGACCGCGGCGTTGCCGTAGTCGTGGCCCCCTCCCTGCTTCGTGCAGAGGGCCACTTCGACGCCGCCCTCGCAGTTCGAGAAGGTCGAGCAGCCCTTGCTGTCTTCGGCCGATGGCGAGCCCGTGCACTTGTTGATCTGGCCCCACTTCTCGAGGGTCGATTTCGCCCCGAGGAACGTGATGGGCATGCCGCTCACCACCGCGGAGTGTCCACCGGCGTAAGGCACGATCGGATCCCCGGTGCTGCGGAACGAGATCACGGTGATCGGGCGCGACGGCTTGCAATCGGCGATGTTCTCCTGCAGGAGATCGAAGGCGGCGGGCGCCACGGCGGCGAACGTATCGGCCGCGTGGCAAGCGAGGTAGTGGGACATTCCACCTCCCATCGAGAAGCCGACCGCGTAGATGCGCTTGGAGTCGATGCAGGCGGTCTCCTGGATCTCGGCCACCATCGCCTTGACGAAGGCGACGTCGTCGGTGTTCTTCACGCAGCAGGGCCCCACGTTCCAGGCGCCGCCAGACGGGCCGGCCAGCCCTGACGGGAAGGCCATGATGACCCCCTCCGGGTCGGTCTGCGCCGGATACGGCGAGCCCGATCGCTCCGACGGGCCGGAGCCGCCGAGGGGGTGGAGGTCCACCACGAGGGGCACCGGCTTGCTGCCGTCGTACGCGGCAGGGACATGCAGGACATAGCTGCGGTTCGAGCCGCCGACGGTGATCGTCTTGTTCGTGTCGCCGGCCCTCAGCGCGGGCGACGGGCAGGTGACGGGCTCGCCGCCACCCGCGCCGCTCGTGCTGGCGGCACTCGCGCTGCTCGTGCTGGCGCCGCCACCCGCGCCGCTCGTGCTGGCGCCGCCCCCCGCGCCGCTCGTGCTGGCGCCGCCCCCCGCGCCGCTCGCGCTGGCATCGCCCCCCGCGCCGCTCGTGCTGGCGCCCTCGCTGCCGGTGCTGGTGCCGCTGGCCGGGCCCGTCGTGCCCGCCGACACGCTCCCGCTGCCCGAGGTGCCGCTCGTGCCGGCGCCGGCGGCGGGGCCGCCGCCGTCGCCGTCGGTCCCATCGCTTTCGCCACCGCAGCCCCAGAGGGAGAGGCCGAGCGCTCCCAACACCAGAATCAGCTTCGGTAAACTCGTTCGTCCGTACGTCATTGGTCAGCACCTCTGTCCGGTGGGTTCAAGACCGCCATCCGGTGCTCGGGCCACGTCCTCGGAAGCGCGCGACAGCGCCGTCCTTGTCTTCCCGGCTCGCCGTCCGTCGTCATGTCACCCGATGCACGTGACTGTCATATCCGAGGTCGCTCGCTCGAGGCATGGGCATACGTGCCTATGCCTCGACGCCGCAGCCGCTCGCCGTCCGGGGAGCATCTCCAGGCGTTCCTGGGAGGCGCGGAGCGCGCCGGTCTTCCCGGATGGGCGCCGGAGGCCCAGGCACGGTCGATGATACGTCGACGTGTTCCGTGGAGATCGTGCCCACGGAGAGGGGCTGTGCGCGGCGCGTCGCGACGCGCCGACAGCAGGCGGTGCTGGCGTTCGTCGTCGCGTGCCTGGCCGCCGTCCTCCTCTCCCCGGTCCACCTGACGCGGCGTCACCCGGGCGCCCTCGTCGTGTCCATCGAATTCGACGACACGCTGGCGGATCAGCTCTCCGTGCGCTCCATCCTCGCCGAGCACGGGATGCATGCCACGTTCTTCGTGAACAGCGGTGTGCTCGACCGCCCAGGCTACCTGACGGTCGCGCAGCTCCGCGCGCTCGCGTCCGACGGCCACGAGATCGGCGGCCACACCATGAATCACGTGCGGCTGCCCGGGCTCGAGGTCAGCGAGCAGCGCCGGCAGATCTGCGATGATCGCCGCGCCCTCCTCGCGCTGGGCTTCGCCGTGAGCGACTTCGCCTACCCCTGGGGCGCTCACGACAGCGTCAGCGTCGAGCTGGTGCGCTCCTGCGGTTACGACAGCGGAAGGCGCGCGGGCGGGCTCGCGTTCGCCTCATGCATCCTGTGCCCACGGACGGAGTCCATCCCTCCCCCCGACCCGACCGCCACCCGCGCGCCCGGCTCCCTCACCCGCGACCAGGGCGTCCCCACGATCAAGGAGCTCATCCGCGGCGCGCAGCAGGACGGCGGATGGATACAGCTCATCTTCCACCATGTCTGTGACGCCTGCGGCAAGTACAGCATCTCCAGACAGGACTTCTCCACCCTCCTCGACTGGCTCGCGGAGGAGCGCGACGCGGGCCGCGTCGTCGTCCTGACGGTGCGCCAGGTGATCCACGGCGAGGTGCCTCGCTAGGCTGCCCGTGGCGTGGACGAGGCCCCCCCGAGGCGGATCCATCACGGAGCGGAGGAGCCGCGCGCGTCCCCTCGGGCGGCGCCTCCGGCGCTGCTCATCGGCAGGCGGAAGAGCATCGCGTCGTCGTGCTGGCGCAGGGTCAGGACGAACTCCGCGTGCGCCCACCCGAGGGGCGCAGCCGCGCCGGTCGGCTGGCCGGCGCCGGACCCGCGATCGAAGACCTGCTCCGGCAACATCTGGGACGCGGTCGCGAAGCGCCCCATCGCCTCGAGGTAGGGGCGCATCCTCTTGCGCGCCGCCGCCGGCGAGCTGGACTTCGCGAGCGCCTTCGCGAGCTCGTACTCGGCTCTTTCGCCCGTGAGCATCGGCCATACCATCCCTCTCGTCCGCTCGCCCGTGCGCGGGTCGAAGCCATACCCGTCGCCGACATAGCGATAGAACCCGGGGCCGACCCCAGGGACCTCGACGCGCAGCGCGGCGTCGCAGGCCGCCAGCGAGTCGGCGATGCTCGCCGCGAGCGCCGGGCGCACCCCGAGGACGACGAGCCTGAGGAAGCCGCAATCAACGACGTCGCGCTCCAGCCAGGACCGGCCACGCAAGACGTAGCGTCGCTCGTCGTTCGGGTCCCTCGGGGCGTCCGGGCTGCCGGTCGCGTCGACGCGCACGAAATACCGCCCCTTGCCGGTGCCCCCCTGGGTGGTGAACGTCCAGCCGTCGATCTGCCGGGCCCAGCGCTCGGCCGTCTCTCTGTACCGGGCCTCGCGCTCGGGGTCACCCATCGCGCCCGCGATGTCCGCGGCATGGACGAGCGCGGCGCAGACGAAGGCCAGGGTCGACGGCGACATGCCCGAGACCTCCTCCCATCGATCGAGCGGGGTCCATGGGCCGAAGGCGACAAGGAAATCGGCGGCGCGGCGCGCGAGCTCCCAGCACGCGTCGGCCGCGACGAGCCGGTCTTTGACCACGTGGAAACAGACGTCGATCGGCTGCGCGACCTGATCGAGCTCCAGGCCTCTCCAGTACGGTTCTCCGTCGGACCAGGTGTTCTGGTAAAATGAACCCTCCTTCGAGACATGGAGAGAGCCGAAATCCCACGTGCCGTCCGACGCGGAGAGCTGGACACGTTTCATGAACTGCACCGCGGCCACGGGCGAGCGCGTGTCGCCCGCGGCGAGCAGCGCGAGCGCGATCTGGCTGAGATCGCGCGGCCACACGAGGTGGTAACCCCCCGTGATCCTGTCCGAGGTCCTCGGCGAGCTCGCGCTCGCCCGGTCGAGCCTGACGTCGCCCCAGGGCACGGACGGCGACGCGATGAAGGCACCGGGGTGCGCCCTGTCCTCGAGGGACTTCATCACCGCCACGGAGCTCCGGTAGAGGCGCGCGAGGTCGGGAGAAGCGCCCCCGAGCGGACGGAGGGACGCTTGATAGGCGCGCCACTGCGCGCGGTACCTGTCGAGGAGCGCGCCGGGGTCCTCGCGGAGCGACGCCTGAGCCGCGCGGTGGGCCTCGTCGATGTCGCGTCCGAAGCCGAGCGCCAGCGTGAGCTCATGGACGCCTGGCGACAGCGGGAGATCCAGCTCGCCGGTCAGCACGACGTCCCCGTCCTTCGCGTCGCGGCAGTGGGTGGTCAGCGTGCGGTGGTTCTGCAGGTCCCGATAGCCGTCGCTCTCGGCGCCCGAGAAGCCGGCTGTGGCGTCGCGCCAGGGGACAGAGGCCACGAGGGCCTGGGCGAAGGGGCCTTGCCAGGCGAAGAGCCCTGCCCCCGGCGTGCCTCCGGTGCTCGCCATCGCGCTGTCGCCGAGCGGCGTGTTCCCCGCGCTGGGGTTGTGAAGGACGAAGAACCTGAGCCCTCGGACTTTCCTGGTGATCTTCAGCCGCTGCAGGACCACGTCGCGATCGGGATCGGCGAAGACGATCTTCTCGATCCTGAACCTCCCGCCCGGATCTTCCGTGATCACCCGGAATGCCGGCACGCCGGGCTCGATCCAGCGGACGCTCCGCCGTGCGTCTCGCCGCTCCTCGAAGAGGCCTCTGCCGGCCGCCGTGACGAGCAGCTGGCTGTCCCGCGTCTGCGGGGTATCGTTCGTCGGCCAGAACACCTCGGTCAGGATGCCGCTCGCTCCGGTGAACCAGACGTTGCTGATCGGGGCCGTGTCGGAGCGCGCCGAGTACTTCAGGTCCTCGTCGTAGCTCTCGTAGGCGGCGCCGAAGAGATCCTTGGAGCCTCGAGACCAGCTCCCCGCGGACGAGGATCCAGGCGCCGCGCCGGTGGGCGTTGCGGCGCTCGCCACGCCGGCGAGCGGGAGCGAGGCGCCAAGGGCCGCGACCAGCAGCGTTCTTCCGAGATTTCGCATGGACCGGCTCCGACCAGCGAGGAGCGCGCAGCGCGTCGGTCTGGAAGCGTGCAACGCCCGGTCCATTGACGCCCAACCCACGGCCCTCAAGGCATGGCCGACGCTCCTCCGCTGGGGTGATCGGCCAAGCGCCGCGCGGTGTGCGGCTCCTGCGCGCACCGGCGTGAGCACCGAGGTTCCCCTCGGGACAATTCGCGACGGACGCCCAACGGAAGGAAGCTTTGCATGAAACAGCTGTTCAGAGACGTACGCCAACGGGCTGACCGATTTCTCGCTGCTCGGCGATCTGCCGTCGATCATCGGGCGCGCCGGCGGCCTGAAGACGCGCATCCTCGCGAGCGGGCCGAAGAGCAACCTGTACATCGCCGCGCCCGCGGACTCGCCGATCCAGAGCATCAAGGATCTCAAGGGCAAGCGCTTCGCCGTGTTCAAGGGCACCTGCTTGCAGCTCTCGGCGGCGCGCATCCTGGAGGCCAACGGGCTCAGCGAGCGCGACACCCGCGCCATCAACATGGACAACGCGACCACCAAGGCGGCGCTGGCGACCAAGGACGTCGACGCGGCCATCGGCGGCCCTGACCTGCTCGCCCAGCGCGATCAAGGCATCGTCCGCATCATCTATTCGACCAAGGGCGACCCCCGCTACACCTGCAACAGCACCATCATCGGCTCCGAGGACTTCATCCGAAAGTACCCGGAGATCACCAAGCGCGTGGTGCGGCAGTACGTCCTGGCAGCGAAATGGCTCGCGGATCAGGACAAGGACCTGAGCGCGGCATACCGCATCTGGTCGCGCTCAGGCGTCCCGTTCGCGGCCTTCAAGGAGGACTGGGCCGGCGAATCGGCGCGAGACAGGGACAGCCCGCTCGTGGACGCGTACGTGATCGCTCGCTACAAGGCGAGCATCGCCGATGCCAGGCGCCTGGGCCTGATCCGCACGACGTTCGACTTCGAGCCCTGGGTCGACCGCAGCTTCCTCGATCAAGTCCTGAAAGAGGAGAAGCTCGAAGGTTTCTGGAAGCCCCGCGCGCTGCCCTGACGCAGCCAGGAGCTCGAGGCGGAGCTGCCGGATGAGGCGACCCGAGCTTCTGCCGCCAGCTGTCGTGCGCGGCGCTGGCGGCGCTCGGCGAGCCTGGTACCCTGGCGCTCCGCTATGATGGTCAACGAAGATGTGGTGGTGATCGTGCGCGGGCTCGAGGTGGTCGTGGAGCGCGCCGGCGGGCTGTTCCTCGGCCGGCGCGATACCCTCGGGGCGTTCGCCGATCCACCGGTGTTCCTCGGCAGGTTCGAGGGTCGCGGCTGGTACGCGGCGCGAGCTCGGCCCGGCGTCGAGCTTCCGGCCGAGCTCGCGTTCGCCTCGGTCCGCTCCCTCTTCTCCGAGCTGCCCGAGCCCACGCTGCACATCCTGGGGCGCGCGCTCGCTGGTGTCGAGTTCGACGAGACGCACCGCCACTGCGGGCGCTGCGGAACAGCCACCCAGCAGGACGCCGCGGCCTCCGACGGGCGCGAACCCAGCGTCGGTGAGCAGACGCGGCGCTGCCCGAGCTGTGGGTTGAGCGTGCACCCGCGGATCGCGCCCGCCGTGATCGTGCTGGTGGAGCGCGACGATCACGTGCTCTTGGCGCGCAGCGCGCGCTTTCCGCCCGGGCGCTTCAGCGCGGTGGCAGGCTTCGTGGAGATCGGCGAGTCGCTCGAGCAAGCGGCTGCGCGAGAAGTCAGCGAGGAGGTCGGCGTTCAGATCCGTGATTTGAAGTATTTCGGCAGCCAGCCGTGGCCGTTCGGCCGCTCGCTGATGATCGGCTTCTCGGCCACGTATGCCGGCGGCGCGCTCACGCCGGACGGCCACGAGATCGTCGAAGCCGACTGGTTCTCGCGCGAGAAGCTGCCCGACCTCCCGCCCAAGGTGAGCATCGCGCGCCGATTGATCGACGCCTTCGTCCAGCGCTCCGCGCCCCTGTCTTGAGCGACGGCCGCCTCGCCGGCGAACGTGGCCCGCACAAAAGGCCGTCCCCCCGTCGACCGACGTTGCCTATCTCGCGGCCTGCTCGTTCGCGTAGGGGTTGAGCTCGTTCGTGTAGACGCGGCTCAGGGAGATCTCGCCCGGCTTGAGCTCCCCGCTCTTGACCATCCAGTCGATCCAGACCTGGAAGTCGCGCTCCGCGATCAGGCCGCCCTTGCCGGCGACGCCGTAGCTGCGCCAGAACTTGATGGCCGAGTCCTCCTCGTTCCGACCGCGCTTCTTCATCAGCGCGATGCAGCGCGCCACCACCGTCTCGCGCGGGGTGTCCCGGGCCCACTCGATGGCCTTGGCCGTCGCCTCGACGAAGCGCCGCGCGGTCCTGGGGTTTTGCTTGATGAAGCTCGTCTTCATCACGTAGCTGCCCGCGGTGAACTTCCCGTAGAGCTCATAGTCCGAGAACAGCGAGCGAATGCCGCCGCGCTCGAGCGCGCGATCGCGGTAGATGTCGCCGAGCGTCGCCACGTCGACCTGCTTCTCGCGGAGCAGCTGCTCGCCGTTCACCGGGGGAACGACGAGCAGCGTGACGCGCCGGGCCTCCTCCGGCGCGAGCTGGCCCCGCGACAGAAACTCCTTGACCATGAACTCGCTGTGAGCGCCGAGCGTGTTCATGGAGATCGTCTTGTCCAAGAGATCGCGCGCCGTGCGCAGAGGGCTGTCGTTCAGCACGAAGAAGCCGCTCTGACGTTGCTCGTCGACACCGTAGTAGCCGGCGACGGCGATGATGGGCGCCTTGGCCGCGATCAGCTTGACGATGGCGCCGTTGAAGGCGCCGCCGAAGTCGGTGTCGCCCGTGACCACGGCCTGCACGCTCTGCGGGCCGCTCACCGTGCTGCCGATGAAATTCAGGCGGATCGGCGCGAGGTAACCGAGATCTTCCGCGAGCTCGATCGGCGACACCGTGCCGTTGTTGCCCTGATAGCGGAGCTCGAGCGTCTCGAACTCGCCCTCCGATCCGGCGGCGGAGGCACGCGGAGCGTCGTCGCGCGAGCAGCCCACCGCGCCGCACGACACCAGCAGGGCGAAGAGGTGGACGGCGCGCAACGCGGCGCGGAGCAGGTCAGCAGGGAGGGGGCGCGGAGCAGTCATATCCGTTATATTAGACTACCATCCGTTGTAGTACAAGCCTCTCCTCTTGCCGAGGAACCGGCGCACGCGTCAGAACGCGCGGCCCTCGACGTGCCTGGCACAGGTTTTTCTTGAACGCCGTCGTGCATCAAACCGCGCGCCTTTCTCGGGATCTTCCCACGCGCGGCCCTGGCACTCTTTGGCACAGGAGCGAATCCAATGACAGACCTTCGACCTACGTGGCTTCATCTCGGCGCCGTGTTCTCGCTCGCGCTCGCCCTTTCCGGCGCGCTCGCGGGCTGCGGACCGCTCGGCTGGACGACCTGTGAGTACGACGGCGTCGACTACAGCCCCGGCGACGAATTTCGTGACAAGGAGGGGTGCAACAGCTGCTTCTGCTCGGAGGACGGGAACGTCTCCTGCACCGATATGGCGTGCATCGCCGAGTGCACGTGGGGAGGGGTCACGCACGCGCAGGGCGAGTCGTTCCCTGCCGGGGACGGGTGCAACAGCTGCTTCTGCATGGAGGACGGGAACGTCGCCTGCACGCTGATCGAGTGCACCGGCGGCTGCATCTACGACGGGCTCGCGTACCCGCCCGGTGAGTCCTTCCCGGCGTCCGACGGTTGCAACACCTGCACCTGCGATCCCTCGGGCTCCGGGAGCGTCGGCTGTACCAAGATCGGGTGTCACGGCTGCGAACGAGACGGCATCGGTTACGCGGCGGGGGCGCCGGTCCCACCGGACGACGGCTGCAACACCTGCACGTGCAACGCGGACGGCCAAATCGTATGCACGGACGTGGCTTGCCCGGAAGGCTGCACGTATGGAGGCGTGGCGTACAGGCCGGGCGACCGGTTCCCTGCCCTCGACGGCTGCAACACCTGCACGTGCGGCGGGGATGGCAGCGTCGCATGCACGGAGAAGGGCTGTCTGGAGGCCTGCACCTACGGAGGTGTGGGGTACGAGCAGGGCGACAGCTTCCCCTCCCTTGACGGCTGCAACACCTGCACCTGCACCGCCGGCGGGGGCGTGGCGTGCACCGAGCGGTATTGCGGATGCGACCCGTCGAGCGAGTGGTGGCGCCAGTACGTGAGCACCAGCCCGGAGGAGTGCGCGCTCATCGACTTCGCCTGCACCGGAGGCCTGACCCACGTCTCCAACGAGTGCGGCTGCGGCTGCGAGCAGGACCCGAGCTGCCCGTCCTCGTTCAACTGCATGCCCCCTCAGGCGTGCGATGTGGACGAGATCAAGAAGCGCTGCCCGTACTCCACGATCGCATTCTGAGCGGATACGTCGCGCTCGCCCCGCGGGCTGCGTGGCGACCGAGCTGGTGGGGGCCGCCGGGAACGAGCCGCGGCGCGGGACGGCTCCGGGTCGGCGGCGATGACCTCGAGGCGCTCGAGGCGCATGCGCTCGGAGTGCGCGCCCACGCGCGCACCCGGTCTCGAGATCGCGGACGACATCGAGGGTCTCCTTCCAGTAACGCTGATGGCCTGTCGGGCGCGGAGCGGGCTACGACCGCTCCACGGCGCTCCGCAGCAGCGCCACGGCGGCCTCTCGCAGGATCGGCCCGTCCACGCGCACGGCGGGCGAGGCGTTCGCCAGCACCTCGTGGCAGCGCACCGGCAGCGCTGGCCCGCCGAGCGCCGCGATGATGTCCGGCGTGCTGGCTGCGTAGACGATGCGGCTCACCCCCGCCCAGAACAACGCCCCCGAGCACATGGCGCAAGGCTCCCCGCTGGCGTACACGGTGCCGCCCTCGAGCGCCTCCGGGCCGTGCGCCGCCGTCGCTTCGCGGATCAACACCACTTCGGCGTGAGCGGTGCAGTCGCCCTGCCCTGCGTTGGCCGTGCGCCGCTGGTTGAAGCTCACCTGGAGCACCTGGCCGCCTTGTACGAGCACCGCGCCGAACGGCATGTTGCCTGCGCGCAGGCCGTCGCTCGAGGCGTCCACGGCGAGCTGCATGAAGCCGGCGTCCAGGGGGTCGTCTACGGGATGGGTCATGGTAAACCGACCTCACCGCTCACCGAGATCGAGCGCGATATCACGCCTGCGGGCGCGCGGCGTGCAGGCGTCACCCGGATACGGAGCTGACCGACCGGGCGTGCCATGCCGCCCATCATGAGGTCGAGCCATGCGCGCGGCCGGCGAAGCACCTCGATCCGGAAGTCGCGCAGAAGCACGGTGAGCGCGATCCCCAACATCGTATAGGCGAGCGTCCGGCCAGGGCAGAGGTGATGGCCGAGCCCAAACGCGCCAAACCGTCGATCCTTGACCGCGGGGCTCTGGAAGGCGTCGGTCTTCATGTCGCAATACCGCTCGGGCTCGTAGCGAGCGGGATCGTGGTAGAAGGACGAGTCGCCGTTGACAAGCCCCATCGACATCCCGATGAGGCTGCCGGCCGGGATCAGGTGGCCGCCCAGCTCCACCGGCCTCCGCGAGAGCCGCCAGAGGCCGCCATTGCCATGGAGACGCAGCGACTCGTTGATCGAGCGGAGCAACACCGGCATGCGGCAGAGCGCGCCGAGATCGAGGGCTTGCCCGTCCTGGAGGACGCGAGATTGCTCCTCGAGCACCGCCGCGAGCGCCCGCGGGTGCTCCAGCAGCTCCGACAGGCTCGCGGCGAGGCTCATGGCCGTGTTCGTGTGCGCGCCGAGCACCGCGCCCATCACGGCGAGCGCGGCATTGCGGAGCTGCTCGGGCGTCGCGGCCGTGGGCTCGTCTCCCAGGGCGCTCGTGATCACCGCATGGAGATAACCTTCCGGGTCAGCGCTGCGCTCGGCCGCCACGCGCCGCACCTCGCTCGTGAAGATCGAGATGATGCGCTCCCGCGCCTGCTTGCGGCGCTTCGCCGAGGGCGTCTCGATGGGCAGGAAGAAGCCCGTGAGGTTCAGCTCGCTCTCGAGGATGTGGAACTGGCGCGCGAGCTCGTCGCACAGCGGCTCTGAGATGGTGTCGCCGCACACGAACCGGCAAGCCATGTGCAGCACGAGGTCGTTGGCGAGCGCGAGCGCGTCGATCTCACCGCCAGCGAGCCGGTCACGCAGGAACCGCGCCGTGAAATCCGCGAGAGGGCCGCTCTGGCGACGCACGGACGCGCCGGAGAGCGCGCGAAGCACGTGGGGCTGGACCTCGACGAAGAGGTCTTCGCCGAGGATCTTGCCGGCGAGCCGCCGGTACGCGTCCACGAGGCTCAGCTCTTCGCCCGCGTCGATGAAGCGCTCTGCGGCGTCCTTGCCGCCGACGAACGTGAGCGGGAGCCCGAACAGCGATAGGGTAAATACATCACCGAGCGCCTCGTGGCCTGCGCGCTGGAGCTCGGTCGGGTCGGCCAGCAGCGCGATCGCCGTGCCGATGCCCGGCACGATCGCCCCCAGCCGCGGCGGCCCCGCCCCGTTGGACCGAGCCTCGGCACGGACGAGCGCCCGCACGATCTTCCGCCGGGTGCGGCCGGTGAGCGACTGGGGAGCGCTGCTATCCACCTGCGATCGAGATGTGTTTTGCATGGAATGGTGACTCCAACGCTCGCATAGGAGCGAGCGTCACGACCGCTGTTGAGGGAAGAGCCGATTGCCACGCTCGCCGACGGGCGCCATGTGTCGGCTGCCCTGGATGATCCTCCGCCGTGTCGTGCCACCCGCCCCCCTCACGGCATCGCGTCTGTCTTCGTCCGATTTATCCGTCGTCAACGATCGAACAGCGCGAGACGGGGCGGCAGCGGCTGGGCCTGTGGATGCCCTCATGATCGCTGCTTCAGCTCATCCTCTCGCACTGCGCATGCGGTGTCAACGGCAGAGGTCGATCGCCCGCGGCGTCCTGCGGGGTGCGGGGTTCGCGGCGGCCCTACCCAGACGCGCGAACCGAGCTTCACCGATTGCCGTGGTGCCTATACCTATACGTTCAACACCGCATTGTCGGACACGCGCTGCGCGGGCCCGGGGCTCGTGGTCTTCGCGGACTCGGAAGTGGAGGCGCTGGGATGCGCCGCCGCGAGGGCCGTGCTCCAGGGGGTTCATGAAGAGGCGCATCGGTGGCCGGCGCTCGACGCCGACCGCCACCTCGAGGATGCCCGGAAGGCCCTCCCCGCTCCCTTCGCCTCCATGGCGTGAGCGGGTGCCGGGAGGCGCGGCAGCGGAATTCGACCGGACGCTTGTTCCCGCGCGCCTGGCGAGTCCGCTCGGCGGGGCCTGACCCGAGAGCGCGCTCGACGTTGCCGAAGACATGCCGGCGCGGCGCGCGCGGATGGCCTTCGGGATCCGGCTCCTTGCGCACGTAGGCGAGGCCACCGGTTGCCAAGACCGGCCCAGCTTGCTTGCAAGCTCTCGACTGCCGGAGCGTTCGTGCTATTAAGGCGCCCCCCATGAACGCCTCTGACGCGATCAAGGAGCGGGTGGACCGCTTTATAAAGGACATCCTGAGCCTGGTCGAACGAGTTCAGGAGGAGCACCGCGCCGCAGCGCACCGGACTGTGACGACGATGCTGGCCGACCTGGGACGGCCAGCGGCGAACGCCTCCTCGGAGCGCCGTCCGAAGCCCCGGAAGGGGCCGAAGCCCCGGAAGGGGCCCGCGCACGCCCAAAGGAGCGTGGCGAGGCCTACGAGGAGCGGGAAGCAGGGCGCGCTCTCGGCAGCGTCAAGCTCCTCGACGACGGCACCGTCCACGAGGAGCGGGAAGCAGGGCGCGCTCTCGGCAGCGTCAAGCTCCTCGACGACGGCACCGTCCACGAGGAGCGGGAAGCAGGGCGCGCTCTCGGCAGCGTCAAGCTCCTCGACGGCGGCACGGTCCACGAGGAGGACCTCAGCACCGGCATCCGGCGCGGACCGAACCACGGCTGGCACGATGACCGCGACGGGAGACTCCACGAGCGATCGGGAGGCCGTGGTGCTCGAAACCGTTCGATCCCTCGTGCGAGGGACGGCGACGGAGATCGCCACGCGCAGCGGGCTACCGAACGGGAGCGTGTACGTCACGCTTCGCGCGCTCGTGGCTCGCGGCCGCGTGGCGAGAGCCGGGACAGCGAGGGGCGCCGAGTACAGCCTCGTCTCGTCCGGCGGGATCCGGCCCTTCAAGCGCGTGAAACCTGCGACGCCCACCAGCCCTGCGGAGCTGGAACAGACCGCCGACACCGCGCTCGCGGAGTAGAAGATTCCGCTCACGCACGAGATCGTCGCGGTGCGTTGCAATCAGGTTGAGAGCCAGAGAGCATCAACAGGAAGGCGGGAAGGCGGGAAGAGAAGCCCACGAATTCTCCCTGACCTCCTCATGCCCTTTGGTCCGGAGGCGCACCGCGTTTTCGGCTCGGCGCCCGTCGCCCACAGGGAAGCAGACCACCCGGGCGCCGCGCAGCTCATGGATTCGTGAAGTCGTAGCATCCCTGCAGAGAACCAGCGGCTGGAGCCATGCTCGCCCCCGCGCCGAGCCGGGACAGATCCGTCATCACGTACACTGCGTCCCGGGGAAAAGGGAAGGCGGAGTCTTCACGTTTGCTGTAGGAGCCGCCTCCGACACAGTAGACCGCCGGGGTGCCGAGGCGCTCTCCCGGGATCACGAGATAACCGCTGACGATCTCGTTCCCGTCGACCTCGACATGGAGCACTCCGCCACGATCGAAATAGACATGGCCGCCATGCGCATCCGGGCCATACGAGAACTCGCTCGAGTTCTGGCCGTCGCCGTTCGGCGCTCCCTCGATTGGCCCCGAGAGCACATCTGCTTCGAAGTCGTAGACGATCTCACCGGCGATGGGCTCACCGGGGCACGCGCCAAGCTTGACCAGCGATGCCATGGAGAACCTGTAGCCGGCTTCGTCCCGGATCACAGTCGAGCCGCCGGCATCATGGAACCACGTATCAGGGCTCGACCCCTCGGAGGGCATCCGGATCAACCCAGCGGCGCTCAGCTCGACGCCCTCTCGCAGCATTTCCCGTCCGAACAGGTGCAGCTCACCACCAGCGCCGAAATCGAAGCGCAGGCTCTCCACGCGTCCAGCATTCCCCGCCCCCTTCGCCGCTGTCGCGTGAGTTATTTCACACGCCACGCATTGGACGGAGCCCGCAGTGACATGGCCCCCATGCGCGCTCCCCCGGAGCCTCACCTCATTGGATCTCGGGTCCCCCGTGCGCGACGAGAAGCGCTAACGACACCCGGCTCCGGGCGACGACGGACTCGACCGTGCTCCCGAGGTAGAGCTGACCGAGAGGCCCATGATCGTGGCCCCCGAGCACGAGCAGATCGTACGGAGCGCGCGCGAGCTCCTGCGCAATCTCGGCCTGGAGGGACTCTCGCTCGATCTCGACGCGCTCTGGAGCGAGGTGGAGCTGCTCGGTCCTGAATCCGGAGAAGAAGCGCTCGGAGACCCGGAGGCCCAGTAGCGTTGCCGCACTTCGTGCGGCATCTGCCTGAACCTTCGGCCGACGCTCAACGCGTCGCAAGTGCTTGAAATAATGAATGAATTGCGTCCCCAGCGGGATTCGAACCCGCGTAGCAGCCTTGAAAGGGCTGAGTCCTGGGCCGGGCTAGACGATGGGGACCGGCGATTCGGCGCGGGACCCTACCGTCCGTCGTCGAGCAATGCAAGCCCAACTCGCGTCGCCCGTTGGGGTTTCCGCCGTCGGGCCCGCTCCCGCCCCGCGACCCCCCGCAGCCGCGGCGCGCGCCGCCCCCGAACCGCCCCCCGAACCGCTGGACGACCGCCCTGAACCGGGCGACCATCCCCCACCCCACCTCACCCGATCCACCGAACGCCGCACAGGCCGAGCTCTCCCCATGCTGCCGTCCCCGCGCCTCGAGCCTGCCGTTCCGATGTCCCAGGGAGGACCGTGCCCCGGCGCCGGCGCCTGACGCGCGCCGCGCTGCTCGCCTTCTGCCCGCTCCCGGCGCTCGTCCCAGCCGCGTTCTCGCGCCCTGCGCTCGCGCAGCGCCCTTCCGCGCAGCCCTCGGCCGCGCCCCCTTCCCCTTCTCCTCTTCCCGCTTCTTCGCCTTCTTCTTCGCCTTCCTCTCCCCCTTCGCCTCCTCCCTCTCCACCGCCTCCCCCCTCGCCCACCGCGCCGCCTCCCCTCGAGGTCGTCGTCACCGGCACCCGCACCCCGGAGAGCAGCCAGCGCGCCACCGTGCGCACGCGCGTCGTCACCCGCGACGAGGCCGAGCGCCGCGGCGCCACCAACGTCGGTGAGGCGCTCGACGGCGAGCTCGGCGTCCAGGTCAACCCGAGCGCCTACGGCGCGCTCGGCAACCCGAGCGCCATCCAGATCCAGGGCTTCGACCTCGACCGCGTCCTCGTCCTCGAGGACGGCGAGCGCGTCATCGGCGACGCCGGCGGCGCCATCGACCTCTCGTCCCTCCCGCTCGGCGACGTCTCCCGCATCGAGCTCGTCACCGGGCCGACCAGCTCGCTCTACGGCACCAGCGCCATCGGCGGCGTCGTCAACGTCCTCTCCGCGCCCCCCGAGCACCCCGGCTTCAGCGGCCGCGCCCGCCTCGAAGGCCGGAGCCGCGCCGGGCTCGTCCTCCAGGGATCGGGCGCCTACAGGGGCGAGCGCGCCTGGGTGAGCGCCGACGCCTCGTTCCAGCGAGAGGACAGCCTCTCCCTCGTCGAGCCCGCCGAGAACATCGCCCATCCCGAGGCCGGCGCCGACGCCCCCACCGCCCTGCCCGAGCGCGCCCAGACGCTCCTCGGCCTGCGCGCAGGCGCCGCGCTCGGCAGGGGCATCGACCTGCGGCTCCGCGCGCGCTGGATCCACGACGAGCAGGACGGCGTCGAGCAGAAAGAACGGCCCGTCCTGGGAGTCTACCTCTACGACCTCCCCGAGGTGACCGACCGCATCACCCTGCACCTCGCCGAGACGCTCGACCTCGGCGGCGGCTCCAGCCTGCGCCTCGCCGCAGGCCAGCAATGGGCCTTCCGATCGAGCGGCCGCGACCAGCGCGGCTCGCCCTACAAAGAACTGCGCGAGCGCTCGGGCACCCTCCAGAGCTACGAGGCGATCGCCACCGTCGCCGACGGGAAGCGCACCTGGGTCGCCGGGGCGCGCGCCGAGGTGGAGACGCTCGACCAGGTGATCGAGATCACCGACGTGACCACCTCCGGCACCGAGGAGATCCCACCGAACGACGAGGTGCCCAGCACCCGGCTCGGCAGCGCCGCGCTCTACGGCCAGCTCGGGTGGAAGCTCACCGACGAGCTCACCGTCATGCCCGGCGTCCGCGGCGAGCTCCGCGTCCGCTACGGCGGCGTCGTCGCCCCACGCCTCGCCCTCGCGTACCGGCCCTCGCCGTCGCTCACGCTGCGCGTCTCCGGCGGGCGGGGATTCCGCGCCCCCAGCGCGAAGGAGCTCGGCTTCTCGTTCGACCACTCGAGCCTCGGCTACATCCTCGAGGGCAACCCGGAGCTCGCCCCCGAGACGTCCTGGGGCGTGAACGGCGATGTCACATGGATCCCCCGAGAGGGGATCACGGCGCGGGCCGGCGCCTTCTCGAACTGGGTCGACAACCTGATCGACGTCGACCCGAAGCCCGTCAGCTCCTCCGACGGCGTCGATACGTACACCTACACGAACATCGCCGAGGCGCGCACCGCTGGCCTCGATCTCTCGGCCACGCTCCAGGCCACACCGTGGCTCCGCGTCGAGGCCGGCTACGCCTACCTCTGGACACGCGACGACACGGCCGATCCCGGACAGCCGCTCTCCGGCAAACCGCCGCACACGGCGCAGGCGTCGCTCCGCGCCGATCTGCCGCTCCGGATCGAGCTCGTCACCCGTCTCCGGACCATCAGCGGCGCGTTCGTCGAGAGAGACCCGCGCGCCGGGGAAGACCTGTACGCGCCCGGGTTCACGACGCTCGACGCGCGGCTCGCGCGGCCGCTCTGGCCTTCATCACAAGCGTATCTCGGCGTCAGGAACCTGCTTGGCGCGCAAAAGGACCCTGAGCGCCGCGGCGATCACCGGCCCCTCGAGGGGCGCACATTTTACGTCGGCGTCCGCGCCGATCTACCGTGGGAGGACTCATGACAAGAGGATCGGTCGCGGCGGCGCTTCTCCTGCTCACCCCGGCGTGCGGCGACGGCGGAGACCCCGGGACCACGGACGACGGCGCGCTCCTCGAGGTCGACGTGCCGGCCACAGGCCGCGTCTTCCTCCGCCTCGCCACGCCGGAGATCGCGCTCCCGGAAGGCGACGGCGCGGCGTCCACCGACTGGGATCTCGCGCTCTCGGGTTACGACGTCTTCACCAACAGCGGCCTCAGCGGCCCCGGCGAAGGCGGGGCGCTGCCGATCGGCCTCGAGGACTACAGAGCGGGTGAGCTGCCGAGCACCCCCTTCCTGCTCACGGACGACTCCGGCGGCGCCTTCTCGCGCTGGTACGCCTACGACGGCGAGGAGCACGTCGCCTTCAGCCGCTACCACGTCCACGCGATCGAGCACGAGGGCAGGTACTGGAAGCTCCAGATCTTCTCCTTCTACGGGGAGGTGGACGGGGCGCCGGTCACGGCGCTGTATCAGCTCCGCTACGCCGAGGTGCTCCCCGACGGCTCCGGCCCGACCGTCGACATCCAGGATCTCGACGCGACCGCGGGCGGCATCGACGCACCCGAGACCGAGCCGAGCGCTTGCCTCGACCTCGCGGGCAACCGGCAGCTGATGCTCACGCCCGAAGAGGCGCGCGCGTCGACGGATTGGAACCTCTGCTTCCGAAGGTCGCTCGTCAGCGTCAACGGCGAGCTCGGCGGCCCCGGGACCACGCGCGCCGCCGACCTCCAGGCAGAGGCGTCGGACTCCGAGGATCTCGCCGAGATCAAGGGACGCACCGCCGCGTCGGAGCAGGCGCGGTTCGACGCGGCCGACCACGCGGCCCTCTCCGATCCCGCCGTCCCGTACCGCGGCGACCACATCGCGACCGCCTTCACGGGGCGGTGGCTCGAGCCCGGCGCGACGCCCCCCGCGCCGGCCAAGGACGCCGCGTGGCTCGTCCAGGGCGCGGACGGCGTATCGCGCTTCGTGATCGTCATCGAGCGCTTCGAGGGCGCGACGGAAGCATCTCCAGGTCGGGTGAGAATGCGCGTCAAGCAAGTGCAATGAGCGCCGCTCACGGCATCGCACACCCCGCCGAGGTCACGAGCGTGCGCAGCGCGTGACACCGCGCGAGAGCCCGCGCATACTGCGCGCGCGGTGAGGGAGGGCCCTTACCGACGCAGGAGCATGCTTATGTCAACGTTGCTTGCACCGGCATCGAGCGTCCTCGATCCGTCTCGCGTGGACGGGAAGCCGGGCGGCGAGCGCCGGGCAACGCAGGTTCGGGGAGGCGCTCTCCTCGCCGCGGGCGCGCTCGCGGCCCTCGTCGCGGGCGCCTGCGGCGGCAGGGTGGTGGTCGACGGGTTCGAGCCGCCGCCCGACGGCTCCAACGGCTCCGGCGGCTCCTGGAGCTCCGGAGACACCGCGAGCTCCGCGCCGCAAGGCTCCTCCGGGGCCGGTCAAGGCGGCAGCATCGGCGAGGGGGGGGCCCCACCGATTCCGCCCCTCGTCAAGGAAGAGCACAACAACGTCGACATCGACGGCGCCGTCCCGGTGACCATCGAGCCGGGCACCCTGGGCTTCACGGCCGTCGCCGAGATCATGGCGTCATCGCCGAGCTTCGAGCCCATCGGGATCGAGAGCATCCGCGGCCCCGACGGCAGGCTGCTGGCGGCCGACTACACAATCCCAGGCACGATGGCCGCCTTCTTCAACCAGGGCATCGGCGCGGCGGCCGTCCCGCAGACCGGCGCGGACGCATCCGCGCCGCTCGCGCCGGGCGTCTACTGGATCAAGCTCGGCAACGGCGGAGTCGGCCCCCTGGTAGAGCCGGTGCGCCTCTCGGTGTGGCACCGCCGGACGCTCGACGGGCGCTTTCACGGCGGGAAGATCGACATCAACGCCTTCATCGCCGGAGAGGCGGTCTCCGAGCAGTACATGCGGCGCGCGCTGCTCGCCGCGTACGAGGGGTACGTGGGCCTCGGCGTGGGCAGCATCAACATCCGCCACCTGGGCTCGGAGTGGGAGTTCATCGACGACGAGCTCCTCCCCGGCCTGCTCGAGCAGACGGCCGGCGCCCCCGGCCGTCCGGCCCTCAACGTGATCGCGGTGACGGCGTTCGGGGGGAGCATCGTGCAGGCGTCCGGCGTGACGCCCGCCGTGCCCTCGGTCGCTGTCGAGCACGGCACCCACCTGAGCGGCATCGTTGTCACGCTCTACGAGGAGCCCTCGGTCGACAGCTTCATCCTGCGCCATGAGCTCGGCCATCTCGCCGGGCTGTTCCATACGACCGAGCTCGACGCTGACTTCGGCGACCCGCTGGACGACACCCCGCAGTGCGACAACGTGAGGTCGCTGGAAGACCGCTGCCCGGATTTCGGGAATCTCATGTTCCCGACGGGGGGCGATTTCTCGGGCACGATAACACCGCAACAGACGGCGATCGTGCGGGCGAGCGCGCTCTACCGCGGGATCGTCGAGCAGGGCGGCGGGGCGGCCGTCCCGCTCCCGGGCGACGCGGACACGCCGGCGAGCGGAGCGCCCATCGCGCCGCCGACTCCGGGCGAGGGTGCTCGCCCGTTTGCACCCGACCACCTCGCCTCCACCGCCGCGCTCCCGCCGCACGCGGCGGCGCTGCTCGCGGGGCACTTCTGCGGCCAGAGCGCGGCCCGGGGCGCGGATTTCGACGAGCTGCTCCGCGAGGCCGGCGCCGACGCCGATCGGCTGCTCGCGGTCGGCCGCGATCCCGGCGCGCCGGCGTACGTGAGGGCGCGCGCCCTCACCGCGGCGGGCCGCGCCGCCGCGCGTTCCTCCGCCTCGGCGCGGGTGATCGCGGAGCTCCAGGCCCTCGCCGCGGACCCGCGCCTCCCGCGCCGCGCGCGGCTCGGCGCCGTCGAGGGGGTCGCGTCCGCCTCGCCCGCCGCCGCCCGCGCGCTCGCCGCGCGCCTGACCGCCGACGCCGACGGGGTCGTCGAGCGGATGGCGACCCGCGCCGCCGCGCGGTGAGGCCGCGCTCGCCGCGGCCGGCGTTATCCCGCCCTGGACCTCGCGGCCATGGAGATCACGCCCGTGCCTGCGACGGCGCGCGCGAAGTCCAGCCCCGTCAGCACGCCGCGGAGCCGCCGCCCCTGCACCACGAGCACGCGCCGCGCCTGCGCCGCGTGCGCGGCGGCCGCGGCGCGGTGGAGCGGCGTCCGGACGTCGAGGCAGACCATGGCCGGGCTCATCACGTCCTCGACCGGTGAATCGGACAGCACGCCGTGCGCGAGCAGCGCCTCGGTCTGGGTGAACATCCCCACCGGCCACCCGCCGGGATCGACCACCACGAGCCCGCTCACCTGCGCCGTCGTCAGCCGGTCGGCGGCGAGCGCGAGCGGCGCGTCGAGCGGGATCGTGTACGCGGGCGCCGACATGAGCCCGCCGATCGCCGTCGGGTCCCGCGCCTCGACCAGGGAGAGCAGGAGATCCTTGGTGCTGAACACGCCGGTCAAGGCCTCCTCCTCGCGGACGAACACGCGATGGATACGGTGCTTCAGCAGCACGCTCGCCGCCTGCGCGACCAGCGTCGCGCGCCCGACGGTGATGATGCCCGGGCGCAGCACGGCCCGCGCCGGGACATCGGGCAAGGTGAGCAGCATTCCTCGGCTGTTCGTCTTCGTCTCGAACCTGCCGAGCCGGAGCAGGTCGGTGCGCGACAGCACGCCGATCGCGCGCGACGCCGCGTCCAGGATCGGAACGCAGGAGATCGCGCGCTCGCCCAGCGTGCGGTGCACCTCTGGCAGCGGCGTCATGTCGGACGCCGCGATGACTTCACAGGTCATGTAACGCGAGACGGGTGTCGCAAAAGACATCATGGCGAGCATTCCTCGAGGACGCCGGCGCTCCGGCGCGCTCCAGAGGGAGCAAGAAGCGATCCGCCATGCGATGAGGGCTCCCAGGCCAGGCGCAAGCGCAGGCACCGCGCCTCGGCGCGCGATCTGCGCCGAGGTGTGCAACGGACTGGGCAGCGGCCGATCCGCCAGACCCAGGTGCGCCCGCCAGGAGGCGATGTCCTAAAATGCGACAGGTGGGGGGCCCCGGAACGTGGCCGTCGGACGCACGGCCGTCGCCGATCCGGAGCCCCCCAGGGCTCCTGGCCTCCAGGACCTTCGCGCCTGCCGCGAGCTCGCGGAGCCCAGGGTCCCTGTGACTCTTCCCGGGCGACCCGTCAGACGACCCGCTGCTTGGGCGCCGGGCGGGCACGGGGTCCCTCGTGTTCCGAGGGCCCGCCGTGCGCCGGTCCAGCGCCCGCGCTCGCCGCGGATGGACTCCGGGACAGTGGGCTAGAACCTGCCGCAGCCGCCGCCGCCCCAGCCGGGCCCGACGCCGCCCCAGCCGGGCCTGCCGCACGGCGGCTTGAAGCCGCCCCAGGGGCTGTTCCAGCCGCAAGGCCTGTTCCCGACGTTGCCCCAGTTGTTCCAGCCCGGGTTACCCCAGTTGTTCCAGCCCGGGAAGCCGCCGTTGCCGCAGCCCGGGACGCCCCAGCTCCCGTTGGCAAAGCCCGGGTTGTTCCAGCCCCAGTTCGGATCGGTGAAGCCCCCGGGGGCGCCGTTGCAGCTCCGCGCCCAGCTGGCGTCGCCGCACAGCGCCTGGGAGGCCTCCTCCACCGTCACGGCCTCGTCCGCATCACTCTCGTCGACGTCCGCCTCGCCCGCGCCCACCGCGCACCCGGTGGCCAGCGCCGCCATCGACATCGCGACGCACATCAACCTGGTATTCAACAGCTCGACCATTTCTCCTCCTTGCCCTGCCCGCGACGTCTGCAAGACCGCCGCGCCAGTCGGGTTGCGGAGAGAGCAGCGCTCATGCCCGAGAGCTGGTGTGCAGAGCCTGCCGCCCGAGGACGCGCGCTGCGGGCGCGAGGCAACGACAAACCGACATTCCTAAACAGCGCACGACCCCTCGGTGATCCGGCGTGTCGCCCCGCGCCGGATCACTGCGCAGAGACGGCGCTTCCAGGCGCGCCCGGCGCCCCTCGCGCAACGCGGCGGCTCCGGCAATAACACGCCTTTCGCGCGCTGCGGACTTCTCGGCGCAGCGCGCGTCGGCGAGGTGTCTCCGACGATGTCGAGCCTCCGCGCCGACAACATGAGACAAGGAGCGATACCACCGCAGATGCGTTCGCCGTCCTCGGGCGATCCGCGCCGCACCGCTCGGCGCGCTCAGCCCATCTCCTCTGCGCTCATGTACGCAAGAGTGCTCAAAAAGGACGCTCCGGGCATCCCGCGTCGCGCGCGTCAGGGGTCTTATCGAGTCGAGTCGGCCCCCTCCTCCGCCGGGCGAGCGCGGCGGCGGCGCGGGGCCGCTCAGGGCGCGGCGATCCAGGTCTCCCAGGCTCTCGAGAAGTCGTCGGCGTGGATCTCGTGGCCGCGCCCCGGGTGCACGACGAGCTCGTGCTCCCAGCCGTGCTGGGTCAGCACGTCGGCGAGGTTCTCGGCGCTCGCGATGGTGGAGGCGAGCTCGAGCTCACCGACGGCGATGAAGATCGGCGGCCTCTCCTCGGAGAACAGGTGCTCCTCGATGACCATGCGCCCCGCGCCGACGAGCGCCGCGCCGTCGACGGCGACGAGGCCTTCCAGCGCCACGTAGCTCGCGAAATAGCCGCCGTTGGAGAAGCCCATGACATAACGCCCGCCGAACGTCCCGCCGAGGATCCGCTCCATCAGCGCCTCTGCGCGCATCCACTCTTCGAGCAGGGCGGGCGCCGCGGCGTCGACGGTCTCGCGGCGCGTCGGCCAGCAGGAGTAGGTCGCCACGGACGGATCCCAGGTGCAGAGTCCAGGTCTCCCGCGCGGGAACACGGCGACGGCGCCGAGCGCCTCGGCGGCCTCCGCGGCGGTTGCCTGGAGGTCCACGGGCAGCGAGTCGGGCGCCATGGCCCCGTGCAGCACATAAAGGATCGGCGCGCCGCGGAGCGCGGTCTCCGGCACATGGAAGCAGGTGTGGTCGTCCAGGCCGATCCACCCTGCCGAGCACCAGTCCGTCTCGACCGGCTCCCAGCTCAGCGCGCCGCCATCGCCGCCGCTGCCCCCGCCGCCCTGCCCTCCCGCGTTCCCTTGCTCGCCCGCGTTCCCTTGCTCGCTCGCGCCCGACGCGCCGCTGCTCGCCGCGATCGGGTCCGGGGCAGCGCCGCCCCCGCCGCCCTCGATGCTCGATCCACGCTGGGCCTCGCTGGCAGCGCGCTCGCACGCGACCAGCGCGAGCACCGCCATGCTTGCCACCCTTGCCGCGCGGTCTGCCCTGTCCATTGCGCGCTCCTCGGTCAAGATGCCCTGTCGGTCGTGGCGCGGCAACGCTCGCGCGGCGCCTGCGCCGCGAGGACTCCCGCCCCGCCGCCGAAGCGACCCGCCCGGCGCGCCTGCCCCCGGGTGAGGGCGCAGGCCACCTGCCCTTGCCCTCCCGACGATGCCGCAGTACCGACCCAGCCATGACCCCACTTACTGGCCTCCCCGGCCCCTTCCTCGAGGCCGTCCAGCGTGAGTTCCCCGCGGATTTCCTCTCGACGGACGCTGCCGATCTCGCGACGTTCGGCCGCGACTGGACCAAGGTCCACGAGCCCAGGCCCTCGGCCCTCGCGCTCCCGCGCTCGACCGACGAGGTCTCGCGGCTGCTCCGCCTCTGCTCCGAGCACCGCGTCCCGGTCGTGCCCTCCGGCGGCCGCACGGGGCTCGCGGCCGGCGCCGTGGCGGCCAGGGGCGAGCTCGTCGTGTCGCTCGACCGGATGCGCAAGATGGGGCCTGTCGACGTCCTCGGCGCGACCGTGCGCGTCGAGGCCGGCGCGGTGACCGAGGCGGTGCACCAGCACGTCGCGCCGCACGGCCTCACCTGGCCTGTCGACTTCGCCTCGAAGGGGTCGAGCCAGGTCGGCGGCAACATCGCGACGAACGCCGGCGGCGTGAAGGTCATCCGCTATGGCCTCACGCGCCAGTGGGTGCTCGGGCTCACCGTCGTCACCGCGAGCGGAACCGTGCTCGAGCTGAACGGCGCGCTCGAGAAGAACAACACGGGGATCGACCTGCGCCAGCTGTTCATCGGCAGCGAGGGCACGCTCGGCATCATCACCGAGGCGACGCTCAAGCTCACGCGGGTCCCCGAGGCGCTCAACGTGTTCCTGTTCGCGGTGCCCGACCTCGCCGGCGTGCTCGCGCTGTTCCGCGAGGCCCGGACGGGGCCGTTCGTGGTGATGGCCTACGAGTTCTTCACCGAGAAGTGCCAGGCGCGCCTGCGCCGCCACAGGAACGTGCGTGTGCCGCTCTCCGCGCCGTCGGACTACTACGTGCTCATCGAGGTCGAGCGCGGCGAGCCCGAGGCGCTCGAGGCGTGGATCACCTCGCTGTTCGAGCGCGGGCTGGTCACCGACGGCACGCTCGCGCAGCACGGCGCGCAGGCCGCCGAGCTCTGGGCGCTCCGCGAAGGGATCAGCGAGAGCCTGTCGGCGACCGGGCTGCCGCACAAGAACGACGTGTCCCTCCCCATCCAGGAGCTCGAGGGCTTCTGCTCCGAGCTCGAGAGCCTCTTCGAGGCCCGCTATCCAGGGTGGGAGATCGCGCTCTTCGGCCACATCGGCGACGGCAACCTCCACATCAACGTGATGAAGCCCGACGACCTCACCCGCGAGGAGTTCCTGAAGCGCACCCACGAGGCGGATCACGCCATCTTCTCGCTCGTGAAGAAGTACCACGGCAGCATCTCCGCCGAGCACGGCATCGGCCTGCTCAAGAAGGATTACCTGCCCTACTCGCGCTCGACCGAGGAGCTCGCGATCATGCGGTCGATCAAGCGGGCGCTCGATCCGCTGAACCTCATGAACCCGGGCAAGATCATCGACGTCTGAGCGCCTCCCGCTCGCCCCATCGCTTCGCTCGCCACGACCACGCACCACGATGTAGCCACCAGCGATTCAACCCGTGACCGCGCGGCAGAGCGCCGGCGGCCGTTCGACGGAATCAGCGCAAGGAGAGACGATGACCCTCGACGAATCCAAGCTCTCGCACCGGTTCACCGAGCACGGCGGCGTGCGCCTCCACTACGTCGAGGCGGGCGCCGGGCCGCTCGTCGTGCTCCTCCACGGCTTTCCCGAGATCTGGTACTCGTGGCGCCACCAGATACCCGCGCTGGTCGAGGCGGGTTACCGCGTGATCGCGCCCGACATGCGCGGCTACAACCTCTCGGACAAGCCCGAGGGCGTCGCCGCGTACGCGATCGCCGAGCTCACCGCGGACGTGGCCGCGCTCATCCAGGCTTCGGGCGCGGAGCGCGCCGCCGCGGTGGTCGGCCACGACTGGGGCGGCGGCGTCGCCTGGGGGTTCGCGGCGCGGTATCCGGCGCTCCTCGAGCGGCTGGTCGTCCTCAACTGCCCGCACCCCGAGCGGCTGTTCACCGGGTTCCGCACGGCCCGGCAGCTCCGCAAGAGCTGGTACATGTTCTTCTTCCAGCTCCCGAAGCTCCCGGAGCTCGCCGCGCAGCGGGACGATTTTGCGTGGCTCCGCGCGGCGGTGAAGGACGATCCGCGGCGCCCGGGCGCTGTGAGCGACGAGGATCTCGCCCATTACGTGAAGGCGTGGTCGCAGCCCGGCGCGCTCACGGCGATGATCAACTACTACCGGGCCCTCTTCCGCCCGGGCAGCCTTGGCGAGCTCGGCAGGCCGCCCCGCATCGACATCCCGGTGCAGGTGATCTGGGGCGAGCACGATCGCTATCTCGGCTCCGAGCTCGCCGCGCCGGATCCGAAGCTGGTCCCGAACGCCCGAGTCGCCCGCATCCCCGACGCGAGCCACTTCGTGCACTACGACAGGCCCGAGAAGGTCAATCAGCTCCTCCTCGAGTTCCTGCGCTGACGCCCTCGCTGAAGCGCGATCGCGCCGCGCGGGACCGCTCGCGTGAATGAAACCGCCGGCGAGGCACGTTCCCTGACGCACGTACCCGTTTGACACGGCGGAGCTACCGATCGAACCTGGCGGGCGCTTATGCTCCGCCGCATCCCCGATCGCAACATCTGGCTCGTCTTTGGCTCGATCTTCCTCCTCGGTCTCGCGTACGGCATCGCCATCTCGCTCACGGCGGTCTTCCTCGATGCGCGCGGGTTCACCAAGACCGACATCGGCCTGCTCGCGTCGTGCTTCGCGCTCGGCATCGTCCTGCTCTCGCTGCCGATGGACACGCTCATCCGCCGGTTCTCGGCGAAGACCACGCTGGTGCTCGCGCTGGTCGGGTACGCGGCGGCGGTCGGCGCCTTCCCCTTCCTGCCGACCTTCGCCGCCATCGCCGCGGTGCGTTTCCTCGACGGGGCCTGCTCGGTCGGCATCTGGGTGAGCTGCGAGACGATCCTGCTCGCCCGGTCGGACAAGGACAACAAGGCGTTCGTCACGAGCCTCTATGCCGTCTCGATGGCGCTCGGCTACGTCCTCGGGCCGCTCTGCGCGCCGCACATCGTCGCGCTCTCCTCGATGCCCTCGGCGTTCCTCCTCTCGTGCGTGATCTCGCTGAGCTCGGCCGTCCTCGTGCTCGCGCGCCTCGATCGCGACCTGCCGGGCATGTCCGAGGCCCACGGGAAGGCCGGCGCGGCGAGCGGGGCGGAGCCCTCGGCGTCCTCCGCCTCGATCCTCTCGCGCATCAAGACCGCGTGCTTCGCGACCTTCGCCTACGGCTATTTCCAGGCGTCGGTCGTGCTGTTCCTCCCGCTCTACCTGATGGCGGAGAAGGGGGTCACGCGCGATCAGACGATCCAGATCCCCGCCTACTTCGCGGTGGGCATGCTCCTCTTCACCAACGTCTTTGGCCGGATCGGCGACCGCCGCGGCCACCTCCTGCTCATGCGCGCGCTCGGCACGATCGGCACGCTGATGATCCTCGGCTTCGTGTACCTCGATCGTTACGACGCGATGTGCGTGGCCGTGTTCGTCGCGGGGGCGACGCTCGCGTCGATATCGCCGCTCAGCCTGGCGCTCCAGGGCGTCGTCACCGCGCCGCGCGACTACAGCCGCGCGAACTCGCTCTACAACGTCTTCTACGCCGCCGGGATGCTCCTCGGCCCCCCGGCGTCGAGCGCCATTTACCAGGCCGCGGGCGGCATCGCGATGATCTACCACCTCGCGGCGCTGTGGGCCGCGTTCGTCGTGTTCACCGTCGTCTTCGCGGGCGACGACCCGGCCGCGCGGCGCAGCGCCGGAGAGCGCGTCAGCGTCCCGGTCTGGAATGAATAGCGCTCTCCCCACCGCGCGGCGATCGACGTAGAGACAGCCCCGCTCGCCGCGCAGACTCGCCAGCTCGCGGCGGCATACGACGAGGCGCCCGATCGCGGATCCTCGCCGGGCTCAGAGATCGCAGCCGCACGACCGCCGGACGATCAGCTCTGTCGGCAGCTCGATCCGCCGCTCGGCCTTGCCCGTCTGGATGAGGTCCACCAGCGCCTGCACCGCGCGGTAGCCCACCCCGTCCGTCGGCGCCCGCACGGTCGTGAGCGCGGGCTCGAGGTGGCGCGCCGACGGCGCGTCGTCGAAGCCGACGACCGAGATCTCCACGGGCACGCGCTTGCCCGCGGCGCGCAGCGCCTCCATCGCGCCGGCCGCGGCGTGGTCGCACCACGCGAAGATCGCGTCGAGGTCGGCCCCCTCGCGCACCCACGCGAGCGTCGCGGCCCGCGCCTCCCGCGCGTCGAAGCCGCGGCGCATCAGGCGCGGATCCACGGCGATGCCGTGCTCGGCCAGCGCCTCCCGGTACCCCTCCGCGCGCGTCGTCGAGTCCTCGCTCTCCGGGACGCCGTGGAGGAAGGCGATCCGGCGCCGGGCGTGCGCCTCGATCAGGTGCCCCACGATGGCGCGCGCGCCGGAGGCGTTCTTGATGATCACGCTGGGCAGCGGGGCGTCCGCGGGCGACGACTGGTACATGAGCACCGCCGGACAGTTCTGGTGGACCAGCTGCTGGAGATCGGCCTCGTGGACGTAGTGGCCGAAGATCAGCACCCCGTCCGTGTTGTGCCGCCCGACGAGGCGCCGCGCCGGCGCCTCCGGCCTCACGGAGAGCAGCACGTCGTAGCCCGCCTCGGCCGCCGAGGCGGCGATGGCCCGCACGAGGCTGGAGATGAACTCGGTGCTGATGTTCGGCAGGAGCAGGCCGAGGACGCCCGTCTTCCCCTGCGCGAGGCTCCTGGCGGCGGTGTTGGGCACGTAGCCGAGCTCGTCGATCACGGCCAGCACGCGCTCCCGGGTCTCCGCGCTGTACTTGCCCCTGCCATTCACCACGCGGCTGACGGTCGCGGGCGAGACGCGAGCGCGCTTGGCGACCTCCTCGATCCGGATCTGCGGCCGCGGCCCCGACTGGATCGTGAACGGCGGCGACAAGGCGGGGCACCTCCCGGGGCCGGGGACTCCGTCCGGGGCGCGGCGGCGCCCCGGACCGACGCGGCTTCAGTAGAGCACGCGGGTGCGGAGGCTGGTCTCCAGCGCCCCGATGCGCCGGCTCACCTCGGCGGACACGTCCTGCGACAGGTCCATGATCAGGTAACCGATGTTGGCGTCGGTCGACAGGACCTGGCTGTCGATGTTGGCGTTCACGTCCGACACGATGCGGTTCACGTCGCGGAGCACGCCGGGCACGTTGCGGTGGACGTTGAGGATGCGGTGCGTGGCCTTGAGCGGCGGGAGCTCGACGTTCGGGAAGTTCACCGCGCCCGTCGTCGCCCCGGTGGTCACGAACTGCGTCAGCGCGCGCGACACCTCGCGGCCGATCGCCTCCTGCGCCTCCTCGGTCGAGCCGCCGATGTGCGGCGTCAGGATCACGTTCGGGAGCTTCTGCAGCTCGGTCAGGAAGCCGTCAGAGTTCGACTCCGGCTCCTCCGGGTAGACGTCGATCGCCGCGCCCGCGAGGTGGCCGCTCTTCAGCGCCTCGGCCAGCGCCGGGATCACGACGACCGAGCCGCGGCTCGCGTTGAGCAGGTACGCGCCCTTGCGCATGTGCGCGAGCTCGGCGGCGCCGATCATGTTGTGCGTCTCCGACGTGGCCGGCACGTGGAGCGAGACGAAATCCGACTCGGCGAGCAGCGCCTCCAGCGTCGGCAGCGCGCGGTTGTTGCCCATCGGGAGCTTCTGGGCGATGTCGTAGTAGACAACGCGCATCCCCATCGCCTCGGCGAGCACGCCGAGCTGCTGGCCGATGTGGCCGTAGCCGATGAGGCCGATGGTCTTGCCGCGGATCTCGTAGCAGGCCTTCGAGACCTTCTTCCAGGTGCCCGCGTGCACCTCGCGCGACCTGTCCCCGAGCTGCCGGGCCAGCATGATGGCCTCGCCGATGATCATCTCGGCGACGCTGCGCGTGTTGCTGAACGGCGCGTTGAACACCGGCACCCCGCGCCGGTTCGCCGCGTCGAGGTCGACCTGGTTCGTGCCGATGCAGAAGCACCCGATGGAGAGCAGCTTGTCCGCCTTCTCCAGCACGCGCGCGGTGACGTGCGTCTTGCTCCGGATGCCGAGCATGTCCACGCCAGCGAGCGCGGCGATGAGCTCGTCTTCCTTCAGCGCGGAGCTCCGCGTCTCGATCTCGAACGATCGCGACCGGAACAGCTCGTGCGCGCTCTGGTGGATGTTCTCGAGCAGGAGCACCTTGACGGGCTCCTTCGCGACAGGGGGGGTCGTCTGGAATTTCGTTGCTGAGGGCGTCATGGGCTTCATCCGTCAAGGCCACCTCTACCGCAACTTCGCCCTTTTGCATCCCAGGATCCGCTCCGGCGCCGACGCGCTCCGCGCGTCTGTTCCGCGCATTCGTTGCGCGCGGCAGACTGCCGCGCCGCCGCGCAGGCCGACGGCGCGCCGCAGGGGAGACGCCTTGCCGATAGCAAGCTAGATTGCGCCGCATGCGCTACCGCAGCCACGCTCGACTCCCTGCCGTCCTCGTCGTCGCCGCGCTCGCCGCCTCCGCCGGATGCAAGGGGAAGCCCGGCCCCAGCGGCCCGTCGCCCAACGCGACGAAGGTCCCCGACGCGCCGGCGACGTCGGCGACGATCGACACGACGCCGCCGCCCGTCCCGCCCTCGAAGGGCGCGCTCATCGAGGACGAGCGCAACTCGATCGCCGTGTTCCGCGACGTCGCGCCCTCGACGGTGTTCGTGACGCAGCAGCGGCTCGTGGTGGACCGCTTCGGGGGTACCGCCGTCGAGGTGCCCGCGGGCTCGGGCTCGGGCTTCGTCTGGGACGCCGACGGACACATCGTCACGAACTACCACGTCGTGGCCGGCGCGCAGTCGCTCGTCGTCCGGCTCCAGGGCGAGAAGACGTTCCCCGCGAAGCTCGTCGGCGTCGAGCCGCGCAAGGACATCGCGGTCATCAAGATCGACGCCCCCAAGGACATGCTGAAGCCGATCCAGGTCGCGCCCCTGCGCGAGCCGCTCGAGGTCGGGCAGAAGGCGATCGCGATCGGCAACCCGTTCGGCCTCGATCACACGCTGACGACCGGCATCATCAGCGCGCTCGGACGCCAGGTCCAGGGCGTGGGCGAGGTGACCATCCGCGACATGATCCAGACGGACGCCGCGATCAACCCCGGCAACTCCGGCGGCCCGCTGCTCGACTCGAGCGGGCACCTCATCGGGATGAACACGATGATCTTCTCGAAGAGCGGCAGCTCCGCCGGCATCGGCTTCGCCGTGCCGTCGACGACGATCGCGCGGATCGTCCCGCAGATCATCCGGACCGGAAAGGCCGAGCAGGTCGGCCTCGGCATCCAGCTCGATCAGTCCCGCCGCCTCGAGCGGCGCAACGGCATCCGCGGCCTCATCATCATGACCGTCGTCCCGGGCGGCCCCGCCGACAAGGCGGGCATCCGCGGCCTCTCCGAGGGCGACCGCGGGCTCGTCCTTGGCGACGTGATCGTCGGGATCGACGGCACGCCCGTCACGGACTACGACGGGCTGTACCAGGCGCTCGACGGCAAGAAGCCGGGCGACAAGGTGAAGGTCGACGTGCTCCGCGGCCCCAACGGAGAGAAGGCCACCATCGAGGTCGCGGTCGAGCTCCTCGGCTGACCCGCCCCGTCTCCGCCCCCGAGTTATCCAGGCCTCGGCGGAGCTCGCCCGCTGCGAGCGAGCTCCTCTCTCAGGCAACGATTGCGTCGACCAGCCCGCCTTCGAGGCTCTCGTCGCCGAAGTCATCGAGCGGGCCGCCCTGGCCGTTCGTGCAGCCGACGGCCGCGCCGATCGTGTTGAGCAGCTTGTTGTTGGTGACCCGCTGGTCGATGAACTGGCCGGTCTTCAGGTAACCCGCGGCGCCGCCGGCGAGGATGTACGGGACCCTGGAGTAGGAGTGGTACTTGTCGGCATTGTCGTTGAGCCACACGGCCACGCCGCGATCGAGGAGCGTCCCGGAGCCGAGATCGTAGGACGAGAGCCTGTCGAGCAGGTGCTTGAAGATCCGCGCGTGGATACGGTCGATCTGGTGGTGCAGCTCCTGCGCGCCCTCGATCGGCGGGCCGACCTCGCCGTCGCCGTCGATGCGGTGAGAGATCTTGTGGTAGCTCTTCTGCCGCACGCCGTGGATCGTGTACTCGGTCCCGTCGTTGCCGTCGCCGACCTGCAGCGTCGCCGCGCGCGTCGCGCCGCACGCCATCGCGAGCGCGATGATGTCCATCTGCATGCGGGCGACGGTCTCCACGTTGTTGTAGCTGCCGACGTCCGGGGAGATCGCCTCCATCTCCGCGACCTGCTCCGGCGGGAGCGCGCAGGCGAGCCCGACCTCGAGGTCGCGGATGCTGTCGAAGTGGAGCTGCAGCCGCTCGCGGTCGCCCTGGCTGAGGTCCGTCCGGCGCATCAGCGCCTGCATCTGCTCCCGGACCAGGTCGTTCACGCTGGCGCGGCGCGCGGCCAGCGCCTCCGCGGCCGCGGCGTCCACCTCGGCGAGCCCGAAGAGCTTCTGGTACGCCTTGTACGGGTCGCGCTCGGCGGCGCGCAGCTGCTTCGGCCCGCGGTACGAGAGGACCTCGTTGATGTAACCGGCCTTCCTGCCCGCGTAGAGCGTCAGCGGCTCGACGCCCGCCGGGTTGAGCTCGGTCGCGATGCGGTTGTCGATCGACTCGCCCATCGCCAGCGACTCGTTGCCCGCCGGATCCTCCGACACCTGCGCGGCCGTCAGGCACTGGTTGCCGCCGCCGGAGTGGCCGCAGCCGTTGCCCGGGAACGCGAAGCGGACGCCGCGCACCAGGATCAGACGGCTCGCGTAGTCCTTGAGCTCGCTGACCGCCCGATCGGCGTCCGCGGCCATCGACTCGGCGGTCAGCGGGCCCGGCGCGCTTGGCCAGAACATCTCCGGCTCATCGCCGACCTGCTGCGCGACGCCGTTGGCCTGGCGCATGAAGATCGCGAAGGGCGGCGCGTCCGCCGCGCCGGCCGCGGCGCGGCGCGGCGCGAACGTCTCCAGGAACGGGAGCGCCACCGTGACGCCGAACAGGCCTCGAAGCACACGTCGTCGGGTGATCATGGCGCCTCCGCGGGAACGCGAGCGAGGAAGGGAGTGGAGGAGACGATCCGGACGATGAGCTCCTTGGTCGAGGCGCCGCCGCGCGACGCCTCGCCGAGCTCCTCGACGAGCGCCCGGTCCTCCGCGCGCGCGGCGCGGCCGTGGGTGAACTCGAGCCAGCGCTCCGCGTAGCACCCGTGCGCCTCGCTGCTCTCGGCGAGGAGCTGGCTGAACTCGACCGCATCCGCGTAGCTCCTCGGCTGGCCGTCGAGCGTGTACACGTCGGCCGAGTTGACGGGCGCGCCGTTGTCGGTCGTGCGGTACTTGCCGATCGCGTCGTAATGCTCGAAGGCGAACCCGGCGGGGTTGATGAGCGCCCCGTGGCACGACGCGCCGCACGTCCCCTTGCCCGTGTGCGCCTCGACGCGCTCGCGGTTGGTCGCGAGCTCGCCCGGCGGCAGCGAGGTCGCGTCGTCGGGCGGCGGCGGCAGCGTGGCGCAGAGGATCCTGAGGTTCACGAAGACGCCGCGGTGGATCGAGTCCGGCTGCCGCGCCGTCGCCTTGGCCGCGAGGAAGCCGAGGCGCGTGAGCAGCCCCGAGCGCTCCCCCTCGTCGAGCTCCACGCGCTTGAACTCGTCCGAGAAGTCACCCTCGACGCCGTAGACGGCTGCGAGGTGCTCGTTCACGAACGCGGTGCGCGCGGTGAGCAGGTCGGTGAGCCCGCCCTCCTCGTCGAAGACGACGTGATCCACGAAGAGCTCCGCCTCGCGCTGCATGTCGTCGCCCATCTCGGGGACGAACTCGGGGTAGAGCGCCTGATCCTTGTTGAGGTCGTGGTACTGCTCGTAGTCGTAGAGCTGCCGGTGGAACGCGCCGACGACCTCGCGGGCGCGCTGGTCGTCGAGCATCCCCCCGGCGTAGGCGCGGACGGCCTCGCGGGTCGAGAGCTCACCCGCCTTCGCCGCCTCGAGGAGCGCGTCGGAGGGCATCGTGTTCCACAGGGTATAGGCGAGCCTTGTCGCGATCTCGTGTCCGCCGAGCGGGATGAGCCCGCCCTCCGCCGGCCCGGCGCCGATCTCGACGCGGTAGATGAAATGGGGGGACTGCAGAAACGCCTCGATCGCCGCGCGGACGCCCGCGGCGAACGGCTCCTCGCCCTCGAAGAGCTCCTGGCCGCGGTGGAACAGCGCCACGTACGCGTCCCGCTCCTCGTCCGTGAGCGGGCGCCGGAACGCCCGCTCGCCGAACCGCTCGACGAACGCCTGCGCCCGCGCCTCCGGGGCGTCCGGCAGGTCCGCGGGCGCGATCCGACCGAGCTTGCCCGGGTCGGCGGTCACCATCGCCGCGAGCTCCTCGGCGGCGCGCTGGTAATCGCCCCAGAGGCCCGGCGTCACAAGGAGCGCAGCCTCGTTGTTGTCGAACACGCCGCCGAGCGGGTCGCTCGTGAACGACGCCGAGAGGCCGGGCCTGTCGTCGAGGCGCAGGAGGTCGCGCACCGTGTTCTCCCACTGCGCGTGGGTCAGCCGCGGAAACATGCTGCGCTCGGCGACCTCGGGCCCAGTCGGCCCGCCGGGAATGACGCCATCCCCGTCGCCCTCCCGCGGATCACCCACCGCGCCCGTACACCCCGAGATCAGGAGCGCAGCGACGCTCAGCTGCGCGCCGAGAAGCCGCCGCCACCGCGGGAAGGCGGTCAATCGACAAGCCAGTGACATCATCGAGCTCTCCTGACGAGCAGATCGATTGTGTACGCAGGAGACTCACCTCGGCCGGCACCGCGACGAGGTGGTCAATCGATAAGACAGTGAGGTCGCCGACCTCTCCTGAAGAAAGGCTCCGAACAAATCCGGACTGCACCAGGCAGCCGACGGTGGGCGCAGCGCCGGATGCCACGAGGCGCCCTGCTGAAGCAGGGCGACGCGGAGCAACGACGCGACGCGCCGACCATCGGCTGCCTGGCGACAAGAGGTTTCGTTCGCTCTAAGCCAAGCTGCGAGATCCAGTTATGTAGGAAATACACTTTACTAACAACCCAAAAAAATTTGGTTCATGGGCAGGTGCGCGACGATCGCCCTGGAGCAGACAAATCCAACGGCACCCAAAACTCCCCTTGCTCGTGTGTGTGATCTCCCATGCATGCGGGCCATGGCAGGAGATCTCGATGGCTGGCCACTCCTGCCGAGGCGGTGCGGTGTCGCCGCCGCGGGGAGTTCGCAGTTGCTGCCGAGCCGCGGGTTCAGCAAGCATCTCCTCGATGCGCCCCTCTCTGCTCCGCCGCTGCTACGCCTGGTCTGCGCTGGCGCTCGCGTCGCTCGTCTCGCTCGCCGCGTGCGAGCGACGGGCAGCCCCGCCCGGGGGCGGCGCTGCTGGCACCGAGCAGCAGGCGCCTCCCGCCGCGCCGGCCGCGAGCGCGGCGGTCCCCGCCGCCGCTGTCGAGTACCTCGAAGAGATCACGGGCGGCGCGGACCGGAACGAGGCGCTCCCCCTCGTCGTCGCGATTCACGGGCTCGGCGACAGGCCCGAGTCGTTCACGGGCCTGCTGTCGGGCGCCGACGTCAAGGCGCGCCTCATCGTGCCGCGCGGGCTCACGCCGTACGGCGGCGGCTACTCGTGGTTTCCGCTCCAGCAGGCGCTCGCGAGCGACGAGGTGGGCCAGGGCATCTTGCGCGCGGCCGCCGCGCTCGCGGCCACGATCGAGCGGATCGCCGCCGAGCGGCCGACGCGGGGAAAGGCCATCGTGACCGGCTTTTCCCAGGGCGGCGCGCTCACGTTCGCGCTCGCTCTTCACCACCCGCGCGTGGTCGGCGCCGCCTTCCCCATGGGCGGCTGGGTCCCCCCGGCGATGCTGCCCGGCGCAGCCGCGGCGGCTCCAGCGCTCGTCGCGCTGCACGGCGAGGACGACCGGCGCGTCCCGATCGGCCCGACGCGCGACGCGATCGCGGCGCTCGACGGGCGCGGCGTCAAGGCGAGGCTGGTGAGCTACCCTGGCGTCGGCCACACGGTGAGCGGCGAGATGCGGCGCGACCTCCTGCAGCTCATCCGCGGCGCCGCCGCCGAGATGCGCTGACGGCCGTCAGGACACGGCCACGGACCTCGCCCTCGCCCGCCCGGATGCGCTGTTTCCAGGGGCCCTACACGGCGCGCGCGACCTACCCTACGTCGTGGGCCCGAATGAAACCGGATCCTTCCGATCGCTTGGCGCGGTGGCTCAGCCACCCTCGCTTCTTCACGGCTGTCTCGCTCCTCGCGCTCGCCCTGGCGCTGCCCACGGTGGCGATCGCCTTCTATGCCGATGACTACATCCTGTTCTGCTACCTCGCGAAGCTAATCCCTGGCTCGCCTCCCTGGTACGATCTCTACAACTTCTTCCCCGGGGTTCCGGAGGAGACACGGGCTGCCGTCTCCATCTCCGGGCTGCCGTGGTGGACCGATCCGGAGCTCAGGCTCCACCTTGTCCGCCCCCTGGCGAGCGCGCTGTTCACGCTGGAGCGCGCGGTCTTCGGCGACACCCCGCTCGGGTACCACCTTGTCTCGATCGGGCTCTACGTCGCCCTGGTCGCCGCCGTCGGCAGGCTGTTCCTGCGGGTGCTCCCGGGCGCGACCGCGGCGCTCGCCACGCTGATCTTCGCGATCAGCGGGAATCACGTTCACCCGGTCGGCTGGATCGCGTGCCAGCACCTGCTGCTCGCGGCGCTCCCGGTGGTGCTCGGGCTCCTCGCCTATCTCCGCTACCGCGAGGAAGGGTGGCGGCCCGGGCTGTACCTGGGCCCGCTCGGGCTCGGGATCGGGCTCCTCGGCGGCGAGGCGGCGCTCGGCGGGGCGGCGTACTGGATCGCCTATCAGCTCGCCGGTCCCGTGCCGCCGGGCCGCGCAGATGGCCTTCGCGCACGGGCGGCCGGCGTGCTCCCGGCGCTCGGCCTCCTCGTGTACTTCGCCGCGTACAAGGCGTTCGGCGGCGGCGCCGCGCACACGGGCGGGTATATCGACCCGCTCAACAGCCCCCTCGCCTTCGTGGCCGCCGCGGCGGAGCGGCTGCCCATCCTGATCGGCGGCGCCCTCGTGGCCGTGCCCGCGGATCTCTCCGTCCCGCTCCCCAAGCTCCCCTTCATCGCGGTCGGGCTCGCGGCGGCCGCGGGCGTCGCCCTCCTCTACCGCGCTTGCCTCCCTGCGGTCCCCGAGCGCGAGCGGGCCGCCTTGCGCTGGCTCGTCCCCGGGGCGCTCCTCGCGTTCTTCACGAGCCTCGGGGGCTTCCCCGGGTCGCGCCTGCTGCTGATGCCGGGCCTCGGGATCGCGCCGCTCCTCGCCGTCGTCGTCCTGCGCGGGCTGCGCCGCGCCCCCTCGCCCGGGGCCGCGTCATGGCCCCGCCGCGCCGGCGCCGGGTTCCTCGCCGCCGTGCACCTCGGGGTCGCGCCGCTCCTGTTCCTCGCCGCCACGTCGTCGAGCATCGATATCGCGCGCAAGGTCGAGGACATCGCCCGCAGCGCCGAGATCGAGGCGCCGCCCCGCAAGCGGGTCTTCATCGCCGCCGCCTCGGATCCGATGGCGTCCTTGTACCCTCAGGCGATCCGGGCCCTGGAGTCGCCCGATTCGTTCTCCTGCTGGTCGATCCTCTCGATGAACAAGGGCACGCACCGCCTCACGCGCACAGGCCCGTCGTCGTTCTCCCTGGGGCGCATCGACGGGACGATGCTGACCGGGGCGTTCGAGACCCTCTACCGCGCGCCGTCCGCGCCGATCGCGGCGGGCTACGAGGTCCGCCAGTGCGGCGCCGCGATCCGGGTCGTCGAGGTCGCGGACGGGAGGCCCACGCGGCTCGAGGTCGACCTGGGCGCGCCGCTCGAGGATCCGGGGCTCGTCATCCTGGCGTGGCGCGACGGGAGGCTCCGCCGCGTCGCGCCGCCCGCTGTCGGCGAGGCGGTGGAGTTCCCGTGGTCGCCGGGCCCGATCGGGTTCTTCTGATCTCTTCCATCGGGCGCCAAGAACGCCAAGAACAGCGGTTTCCGCCCCGCTCTCCACCAAGCAGAGCCGCAGCAGAGCGGCGGTCACTCGCACAGGAGACGGGCCCAGATCGGCGTTTTCGGCGCGCAAGCGCACTCCCGTGCGCTGAGCACCGAAAACGTCGAGGTGGGCCCGTATCCGAAGCGAGTGACCGTCGCTCTAGAGGGGCATGGGCAGCGGCGCGCCTTCGCGACCGACGTAGGCGACGGTCACGAGCTCGCCTTCCCGAGGGTCGTTGACAGGCAAGGTGAAGAATCCGCCTCTCCAGAGCGCCTCCTGCGGGTTCATGAAGGCGCTCCGGACGAACTGCTCGTATTGCTCGAAGTCCTGGTGCACCGTCTCGACACGGCACATCGAGCTCCGGCACTCGATCGAGCGGAGCGACGAGGTGTCCGGGAGCGCCGCGCTCAGCTTCTCCCGGGCCGCCTCGCGCGCCTCGGCGCTCCACCGAGCGTCGGTCCCCTGCTGCGTGAACGTGTCCTCCAGGCGCTCGCGCACCGCGGCCAGCGCGGCCGCGCGCTGCTCGACCGTCGGGGCGCCCTCGCTCGCGTCGCCCGGGGGCTCCGGCGCGGGTGACGCGGGCGCTTCCGCCGGCGGAGCCGCGGGGGCCGGCGCGGCAGCCTCGATCCGCCGCTCGGGGCGGGGCGCGGCGCCGGCGGGGGCCGGGCCGCTCTTCGTCGCCTCGATGGCGCGCGAGAGCGCGCCCATGTCCTCGCGCATGCGCGCCATCTCCGCCTCGTCCCGCCGCCTGTCGACGGCGAGCGTCGCGACGGCGCCGGCCGCCGTGAGCGCGACCAGAACCTGCCAGATCCTCTTCATGACTCCCTCCGTCGAACGGTGAGCCGGGCCGGAACCGTGGGAGCGCGCGCCGCGCTCCCACGGTAGCCGCCGACCCTCTCAGTAAACGAGCTGGACCACCTGCGCGCCCGGACCGACCGTGCACGCGGCATACGGCGAGGTGTCGGGATAAAAAAAGGTGTCCGGCAACTTGATGTTCTCGAACCACCCCGTCGTCGTGAGGTCGACCCCCCCGCCGGACCAGCCGCCGCCCGTGGCCTTGTCGAAGACGTACGTCGCGCAGCTCATCGTGGTGGTCCAAGTCGGCTTCTTCGCGGTCACGGTGACCCTCGCCCAGTTGTTGAAGGGGCCGGGATCCATCACGAGGGGGAGGATGACGACCGAGTTGCCGCAGCGGCGCCCGCCGACGAGGCCGTCGTTGATGAGGCTCCCGTAGCTCTCGTTGAAGCAGCTGGCCTCGGCGGCGTCCCTGGCGCGGCCGATGAATGCGGCGGTGTTCCTGGCCGAGGCGTCCGGCGCCACGCCGACCGTGGCGAGGGCGGAGGCGACGGCGAGCATCGAGACCTTGAGGATGGGCTTCATGGGATTCTCCATTCGGGCGCTCGGTAGACAGACGCGCTGCAGGCGATGCGCCCCATCGCCGCGCGTTCGAGATGTCGTCGTCCATGGACCGTTGACCGTGGACCGTTGTCTGCGGACCGCTGGTCCGCTGACATTCACCGTTGAGCATCGCGCGTGCCAGCCGCGTCCCGCGCGGATCGCCCGGTCGCGGAGCGCCGTTGTCGCGCGCCCGTCGCACTTCCCTGCGCCGGCGTGGCCTGGGCGGCGACAGCGCCGCCGCGCGGGGCGCGACGCCGCCGTGGTATCGTGGCGCCATGGCGAGCGGACCCCCGAAGAGAGCAGCCCAGAGCGGCGGCGATACGCTGACCCACCCGGGCGCCCGCCCGGACGACAGCGCGGGCATGGTCCGCCGGTTCCGCATCGAGCTCGTCGAGGGCCCGGCCAAGGGTGCTGTCTGGGACTCCTCCGCCGATCGATGCTCGATCGGGTCGAGCGAGGGCAACGACCTCGTGGTCGTCGACGCCACCGTCTCCCGGTTTCACTGCGAGATCCGCATCGACGACGCCGGGGCGCGCGTGCGCGATCTCCGCAGCCACAACGGCACGGTCGTCGACGGGGTGCACGTGATCGAGGCCTTGCTGCGCACCGGCAGCCTCATCCGGCTCGGGAAGACGGTCGCCCGCTTCGAGTTCGGCACGGAGCACAACCGCCTGCCGCTCTGGGAGGAGGAGCGGTTCGGCGCGCTCTCGGGCGCGTCGGCGGCGATGCGGGCGGTGTTCGCGCTCCTCTCGCGGTCCGCCGAGCGCGACGTCACCGTGCTGCTCGAGGGCGAGACCGGCACCGGAAAGAGCCAGGCGGCCCGCTCGATCCACGAGCGGAGCGCGCGGCGGGACAGGCCGTTCGTGGTCGTCGACTGCGGCGCGATCCATGGGAACCTCATCGAGAGCGAGCTCTTCGGCCACGCGAAGGGCGCGTTCACCGGCGCGGGCGAGCAGCGGATCGGCGCCTTCGAGGAGGCGTCGGGCGGGACCATCTTCCTCGACGAGATCGGCGAGCTGCCGCTCGACCTCCAGCCGAAGCTCCTGCGGGCGCTCGAGGCGCGCGAGATCCGCCGCCTCGGGACGAACACGCCGAGGTCGGTCGACGTGCGCGTCATCGCGGCCACGCACCGGGACCTGCGCGCCGAGGTGAACGCGGGCCGCTTCCGCGCCGATCTCTATTTCCGGATCGCGGTCGTGCGGATCCCGATGCCGCCCCTCCGGCAGCGCCCCGAGGACATCCCGGCGCTGCTCGACGATCTCCTCGCCTCGCTCCACGCGACGCCGGACGAGGCGGCGACGCTGCGGGACCCGAGGGTGATCGCCCGCATGACGCGCGCCGCGTGGCCGGGCAACGTGCGCGAGCTCAGGAACTACGTCGAGCAGTACCTCGTGTTCCGCGCGCCGCCGCCCGTGAGCGAGCTCGCGCCGGTGAGCGCGCCCCCGCCGGTCGACGCGAGCGTGCCGTACGCCGAGGCGCGCGACCGGGTCCTCTCGGACTTCGAGCGCCGCTACTTCGAGGCGCTGCTCCGCGCCCACGACGGCAAGGTCTCGCGGGCCGCGGCCGCGGCGGGGCTGGATCGGCGGTACCTGTACCGCCTGCTCCACCGGCACGGGCTGGGGCCGGAGCGCGAGCCGGAGGGGTAGCGCCGCGCCGCGGCTCCTGCGCGTCCGCGTCAGCGCGGCGTCAACGCGTCGACGGAGGTCCAGGGCGCGAACGCATTGTCGTGGTGGCGCAGGAGCGGACCGAGCGCGGGATGGTGGCGGAGCAGGATGGTCTTCATCGTGTTCTCGTTGATCCAATCCAGCCCGGCTTGCGAGTAGACGTCGGCGTTGAACTCGCTGGCCAAGAACCGGTCGCTCTTCAGCCGCCGCGACGCCATCAGGATGAAGATCCGGAACGCGGTATCGCTGAAGCCGAAGCCGCGCGGCGGCGTCTCGGAGTACAGGCCGACCATCAGATCCAGATGCTCGACGTTGTCCTTTCCGCCCGTCGTGCCGTAGACCTCCCGCAGCTCCTCGGCCAACCCTGGGTGCAGCGGGTTCTTCAGATCATCGAAGGACGTGATGGCCGGCAGGTGCATGAGCCTCCGGAACTGGTTGTACCGCGGCACCCCACGCTCGCGATCGCGCAAGATATCGACCGACGCCAGGTCGATGACCTCGCCGTCGTACCTCGTCAGGGTCCGCAGGAACCTCGGATAATTATGGAGCGTGATCGCCCCCGGGTGCGAGGTGCCGAACGAGTAGAGCATGTCCTCGATCGTCACGCCGTCCTTCGCCAGCATCTGGAGCAACCGCTCCGGTCCGACCATGCCCTCGGGGAACGAGTAGGATTTGATCGGCCGCCCGGTCCTGTGGGACCGCACCGTGATCTCGTCGGGCACGAGCGTGTGCATCCGATAGACCGCGACGAACTCCTCGGTGAGACAGTAGTCGGCGCCGTGGTGGTCGACGTCCGAGCCCGGGATGCCGCCGAACACCTCGTTCTCGCTGATGCGGCCAAGCAACTTCCGCACGCGCTCGGTCTGGAGTCCCCACCAGTTCGCGTTCATGCTGATGCGGAGCGCCGGGTGACCCAGGATCGCCGGTGTCCACTCGACCGTATGGATCTTCGCCATCAGGGCGATGTTGGTCATCCGGGCGACGGTGAAGATGCGGTCACCGTCCCACTCCGGATACGCGCTGCGCAGCCGATCGCAGATGGCGTTGTGCTCGCGCGCGAACAGCGTGTGCATCAAGCTCAGCCCGACCCACCAGTTGTCCGACAGCCCGGTGAGCGCCTCGTCGGGGCGCGTCGCGGGGCCGAGCGGCAGGCGGCCCTCGATGAGGAAGAGCTTGCCGTCCTCCACGGGCTCTCCCGTGCGCTGGTCGGTGCGGATCTGCCGCATGATCTCCGGATCATTGCTGTAGATCTGCGACGCGTCCCACCAGTGGGAGCCGGCGTTGGCGTAGGTGGGCGGCGCCGGAGCGCGCCCCTCGGCTCTTGCCTCGCGCGCCTCGCGCTCGTAGTCGCGGGTCGGGTCGGGCCGGGTGCGCCGGACGCGCATCGGGCACTGGTGCCACTTGTCCCCCTTCGGCAGCGGGACATCGTGCTCGTCGCCGCGAGGCGGCTCTCCGTGGTTGAACCAGTCGTGCGTCTGGAACTGGATCCACGCCGCCGCCAGCAGGTTGAGCGTCGGCGCCGGGATGAACTCGCGCCGGGCGAGCAGCCTCAGGCTGATCTCGCGCGGGCTCGGGCTCATCAGCTGGGCGGCGTCGGGGTAGGCGTGCGCGAGGGGTACGTTCCGCCCGAAGCGCGCCCCCGGATGGCTGTGGGTGAAGCGGATGTCGTCGTGGGACGCGTCGTCTGCATAGCTCGAGCGTCCCATCGTCGGCTTCTCGAGATCGTTGTGAGATCCGGTGTTCGAGCGCTCGAGGACGTACGCCGGCGTGAAGGGCTCGAGCGGCGCGAGGCCCTCCTTCCGCGTCACAGGGATGTGCGAGGTGTTGTGGAGGTTGCCCCTGCGCAGCACCTCGCGGAGGGCTCCCAGGTTCAGGACAGCGAGCCACGTCGGGAGCCGATGCCACGGGACGACGCGGTTGATGGCCTGGAACGTCGCGACGTAAACCCTGTCGACGAAGGAGTTCCGATCGAACTCGCGGAGGGCGATGCGCGCGGCGATGCTCGTCAGCGTCGTGATCACAAGGAGGATCCCGAGCGCCCGGACGAGCCCCTGCCCCTGGGGGATCGCCGCGACGACCCACGCCGCGAACAGGGCCACGTTGAGCGTCGCGCGCTGCACGTGGATGGTCCGCGACGTGCTCGTCGCCGTCCAGGCGATGAGCACGTCCGCGCCCCACCAGAGCGTCAAGGCGAGATCGAGCCAGGGCGCGCTCACGAGGTCGGGGCGCCGGAACACCTCCGCGACGTCGCCTCCCATCATCCCCGCAATCGCCCAGTAGATATGCGCAAGGTGCGCGGCATACGCGAGCGTCCAGAGCGCCCTCCAGGCGCCCGAGGGGGCCATCCGACGCTGGAGGACGAACAGGGGGAGCGCCGGGATGAGCAGGATCAGCGTCAAGGCAGCCAGGTAAAACACCCGGTAGTGATCCAGACCGCTCACGGGCGGAGGTCCGACCTGCTTTGCGGCGTAGGCCGCCGCCGCCATGGCGACGCCGACGAGCCCGGCGCCCACGGCGATGGTCGACGCGAAACGTAATGCTCTGTTCATGACGCTCCCTCCCTGCCTTTGCTGCTCGGTCCTGCGGCCGAGCGGATCATCGCGAGATCGGGGGGAATCTCGACTGGATGCGCTTCTGTGACCGCCGCGCGCCGCCGTCCAGCGGGGGCGCCGGCGCTAAGGTCTCATAGGTCTTTGCGGTGGCCGTGCCATGAGGTCATATGGCTTGCCTGCGTCTCCGAGTAGCCGTCGCGGAAGTTCTCATCGTAGTAATCCAGGTCCAGGTGATGGGCCTGGAGCCAGATGCCGGGAACGTAGATCGCGTCGACGTGGGCCGGGAATCGGCCATGGGTCCTCACGACGTACCTGCAGATATCCTTCGTGCACGCGACCACATCCGCGGCGTAGTGAGGCACCTCGGCGATGTAGCGATCTCCGCGCTGCTCCTTGAAGATCTTCCGGAAGAACTCGCTGTCCGTGTAGGCGCCGCGCGACGCGTCGAACTTCGCGGCGACAACGGCATCCACGGCGTCCGCCATGTCGGTGTAGTACGGCGGGGACATGCACCGGATGAGCGGGACGCCGTCCTTCTCCAGCCCTACCGGGTGCGCCCGGAGCTTCGGTATGAACGTGTGCCACCTGATCATGTCCAGCACGTACCGCTGGAGGACGCCGCGCGGGGGGGTGTACCACCGGAACGCGAGGCCTCGGTTCTTGTCGGTCATGTGGGGATTGCCGAGGAGGTACGGCGGCGCGACGGAGGCGTGGATCCAGCCGCCGAGCCCCATCGCCTGAAGCGCCAGCATCAGGTTCTGCAGGAGCAGCTCGGCCTCCACGTGGGTGCGCATGGTCCCGAGCGCGCCGAGCGGCAGCGGGATCTTCGGGTTGAGGAAGCCCTTCAGGACCCATCGCGTCACGCCCGCCGGCATGTAGAAGTTCCTGTCGTCGACGAGGGTCGGGCGCTGGCCTTGCTCCTCGGTCAAGAGGTACATCAGCGCGTTGATGTACTGCGTGGTCATGTCGACGACCGGCACGAGGAGGGTGCTCCCTGGCAGGTTGGACAGGAAGCGGTTCGAGTCGAGGTAATAAGGGAACCGGCGCGGGAACTCGATCCGGCTGTCCGAGAGCTGAACCTTCGCCTCGCGCGCTCTCTGGATCAGCGACTCCTCGGTCAGGGGCGCGCCAGCGGCGGGCGGCGCCGTCCGCCTGAGGAAGTAGGTTCCGGCGTCGTTGATGAGGAAGAAGTACGTCGCCTGCGCGTTGTCGGTGCTCCCGGCCGCGCGGCCGATGAAGCTCAGGTTGGGTGCGCCGAGGATCGGTTTCCCTTCTTCGTCCTGGAAGGGACGATCGGGCAGGGTCACGCCCGTGGTCCCGGTCGCCGCGATGAGCAACGCCTCCTCCAGCTCGCTGAGAGGCTCCGGCTCCTTGCGCGACCGGTACGTCAGGCTCCCTGCGTGAACAGCCTTGACACCGGTCATGATGCGGCGCGAACGCCGGTGGAAGATCGCGTCGAACAGGGGATACTCGAGCGCGCGCAGAAACCCATCTTTCTCTTCCCGCATGGCGGCATCTCCTCGACTCGATCTGCCAGTGAGGCTGCTTGAGCGTGGCGGCGGGCGACGCGAGCAAGCGCTCGGCTCCCATGCAGGAAGGGCGCCCCTGCCGCCCGGTGCAGCAATGTTGCACCAGGTCTCCGCGCTCGATGCTTCCTGGAAGTTCCTGGAGTCGGCCGCTCCTCCTCCGTCAGAAATTCTCCGTCAGAAATTTGGCCAGGGTTGGCGGGGTCCGGATAGGAGGGACCATGCTCGATCGCACGCCGTGGGCGAACCGCTCCTACCGATGGCGGGCACGCTCCTGAAAACTCCGTCCCTCACCGTCCGCTCCCCTGCTCCGGTCGCCGACGCGACGGCGGTGATCGAGATCGCGGCGCGCACCTTTGGCAATTACGCGAGCTTCCGCGCCGACTGCGCCGCCTGGTACGTGAACCACAGCCACTACGACTGGGACGCCTCGGTCATCGGATTCCTCGGTGATGTGATGGTCACCCACTGGGGCGTGTGGGGTTACCGGATGCGGATCGGTCGGGCGGAGGTGCGCTGCGGCGGCATCGGCGCGGTGGCCACCGAGGCGGCCCACCGGGGGAAAGGGCTCATGGCCCGCACGGCTCCGCACAGCCTCGACCGCATGCGCGCCCGCGGCTATCACCTCTCGATCCTGTTCGGGATCGACGACTTCTACCACCGGTTCGGCTATGTGCCGGCCTGGCCCGAGTCGCGGTGGCGCGTGAAGCTCCCCGACCTCCCGGCCACGCTGCCTCGGCTGCGCGGGCTGCGCCGGATCCCCGCGGTGCCCACGCAGGCGCTGGTGCGGCTGCACAACCGGTGGAACGCCGGCCTCACCGGCACGGCGGTGCGGCCGACCTTTCTGCGCTCGTGGAGCGGCATGCGCAAGGACGTCGAGGCCTGGTGCTGGGGCGCGGATCGAGAGCGCCCCGAGGGGCATGTCGTCGTCCAGGCGGGCAGGAGCCGGCTCGTGTGCGCCGAGGCGACCGGCGCACCGGACGCGGCGCTCTCGGCGCTAGGGGCCCTCTGCCGGCGGAAGGCGCTCCCCGAGATCCGCTTCGACACGCTCCCCTACCGCTCGGCGCTCGCCGCGCGGCTCCGGACGCTGAACAGCCGCCACGAGCAGCGCTATGCCGAGAGCGGCGCCGCGATGGTCCGGGTCGTCGACCTCCCGGGATGCCTCGCGGCGATGGCGCCGGAGCTCTCGGCCCGGCTCGCCGCGTCCGAGCTCGCGGGCTACCGCGGCGCGCTCACGCTCGCCAGCCCCGAGGAGACGGCGACGCTCCGCCTCGACCGCGGCCGCGTCGAGGTCGCCCGCGGGCGGAGCGCCGCGGGGGCGCGCAGCGCTATCCGCGGCGGCTGGGCGGTGGCGCGGCTCCTCCTCGGCTCGGACGCGCCGCTGGAGGTGTGCGACGCGGGGAAGCTCCGGCTTGCCGGAGACGCCACCCGGCTCGTCCCGGTGCTCTTCCCGGCGCAGCACCCGCAGCTCACGCTGGCAGATAGGTTCTGAAGGCCGCCGGTCGTTCCCCCTCACCCCACCTGATAAAAAGGCGGTGTACCCACATCGCATGTCGCATCAGAGGGGGGTACCAGCCGCGCCCGGGCAGGATCACGACGGCGCGGCATCGGCCTCGATGGGTCGGCTGGCCAGGAGGTCGTCCAGCAAGGCGCGCAGCGCCACCGATTGGCTGGCGGCCCGGGTATACAGGGCGGTCGCTTGAATCATCGGCAGATCGAGGTCGGGGAGCAGGCGTACCAGCGACCCGCGTTCCAGGTCAGGCAACGCAAGGAACTCGGGTACGAAAGCGATGCCCAGCCCCGCCCTCGCGGCATCCCGCGTGACGATCATGTTGCCGGTGCTCATGCGCCAGGGGACGCGCACGGTCTCCCCGCCGACTTTCCAATGAACGAGCTCGGGCCGCGTGACGATGGCGGCATGCTGGGCGAGGTCAGCGGGCCTCTGGGGCATGTCGTGCTGCTCCAGCCAGTTCGGCGAGGCGACGATGACCATGGTGATATCGGCCAGCTTGTGGCTGATCAGCTCGCTGTCCTCGATCGCCCCCATGCGGACGGCCAGGTCGTAGCCGCCGTTGACGAGGTTGACGCGCCCGTCATGGAGATGCAGATCGATGCGGACCGCCGGATAACGCCTCATGAAGGAGAGCAGGCGGGGCGCGATCGCCGCCTGGCCATAGGCGACGGGCGCGGTGATGCGCAGCAGCCCGGAAGGAGCCGCATGGAGGATCTTGACCTCGGCGGTCGCCTGCTGCGCCTCTCGAACGATGGGCTGGACCTTGTCGAAGAAGCGCCTGCCCGTATCCGTCAGGCTGAGCGCGCGCGTGGAGCGGATCAGCAGCGGCGCGCCGAGCCGCTTCTCCAGGAGCGCGAGGTTGCGGCTGAGGGTCGCCTTGGGCAGCCCGAGCGCCCGGCCGGCCGCGCTGAGCGAGCCTTCCTCGACGATGCGCACGAACATCGACAGACCGGACAGATCATCGGGCTCCCTCAACGTTCCACTCCTCGAACGCGGCCGTTCCAGGGCGCCCTCTGGCGCCGTCGCGGGCATCTTCGCATACTCGGGACGTGATCCTAAGCGTGGCGGCGCCGGCGCGGCGTCCCGCCTCGCGGCGATCCGCGCCAATGCGCGGGCCGCTGCCGGCGATGCGGTCTCCCGGAGGCCCCTGAAGGCCCAGCGCGCTTGGCGACGAGGCGACCTGCATCTGCGGCTCCGCTTCGCTCTGCAGCGCCTGGACGCGCCGTCGCGCAGCCAGCGAATTTTCGCCACGCGAGGGATGATCCATGAATCTCGAACAGTCCTCGGTCAGAGCTGCGGTCATGAAGGCCCCCGGTCGGATCAGCCCCGCCGCCGACGCGCCGCCCCTCGAGAGTCTGGTCTCCACTGCGCGCGAGCTCATCCCTCGCCTCCGCGAGCAAGCCCAGCAAACGGAGATCGAGCGCCGCGTCTCGGAGGAGACGAACCAGCTCTTCCATCGCGCCGGCTTCTTTCGGCTGATGCAGCCGGCCCGTTACGGCGGCTACGAGTACGGCTTCACCGCGCTCCTCGACGTGATCAGCGAGATCGGGCGAGGCTGCACCTCGTCCGCCTGGGCATGCTCGCTCGGGGCGATCCACCAGTGGCTGCTCGGATTGTTCCCGGCGCAGGCGCAGGACGACGTGTGGAGGGAGAATCCCCGGGCCATCCTGTGCGGCTCCTACTCGCCCATCACCGCGGCGCACGCGGTGGATGGCGGGTACCTGATCCAGGGCAAGTGGCGCTTCGCGTCCAACGTCGACAACTCGCAGTGGGCCGTGCTGGGCGTCCAGCTTCCGAAGGAGAACGACGCCACCTCCAACGCCGGCTTCTTGCTCGTGCCCCGCTCCGACTGGTCGATCGAGGACGACTGGCACGTCGCGGGCCAAGCTGGCACCGGGTCCAAGACCGTGGTGCTCAACAAGCCGACCTTCGTGCCGGGTCATCGGAAGCTCACCTTCGCGGAGGCCGCGTCCGGCGCGCCTCCTGGGGCCACGGTGAACCCCAACCGTATCTACAGCATCTCCTTCCTCTCGGCGATCCCGGTCTGCCTCGTGGCCCCGCTCCTGGGCACCGCCCAAGGCGCCATCGATGCCTTCCTCGATCTCTGCGAGAGCCGCGTCACGCGCGGCGGCATCGGCGGCGCGGGAGCGCGCCTCTGCCAGTTCGCTCACGTGCAGTCGCGCCTTGCCGACGCGGCGGCCGCCGTGGACGCGGCGAGGCTCGTCCTCGACCGCGACATCACCGAGGTGGAGCTGACAGCAGCCCAGGGGCGGTCCGTGAGCGTCGAGAAGCGCATCCGCAACCGGCGAGGCCACGCCTACGCGGCGAAGCTGTCGCACTCCGCCATCGAGGCGTTGTTCTCGTGCGTCGGAGGCAGCAGCCTGGCGCTCGGTCAACCCATCCAGCGCATGTGGCGGGACGGCAACGCGATCGCCCAGCACATCACCCTCAACTGGGACGCCGTGTCCACGATGGTCGGCCAGCACATGCTGGGCCTCGAGCCGAAGGGGGCGTACTGAGAGCGACGTCGCCCGCGCCCCCGAGCTCGGGTCGCCCGCGCCCTCGAGCTCGGGTCGCTCGCGCTGGAGCTCTCGGAGACGCGCCGGCCGCGCCGCGCGCCGTCGGGCCTGGCCGGTTTGCGGAGCCGCTGGCCGGGAGGCCGTCTCTCCAAATGGATGGAAAACTGCCAACTCATTGGCAAGGCGTGACGCGCGCCCACCGGGGTTGCTAGGCTGCCGCCGGACCCGGCGACGCGGAGCGGCCGTCTGGCCGCGACGCGCGGACGTTCGATCCGTGGCTGGAGCGCCACCCGAAGGTCTTCGCCGAGCGACTCACAACGGGCTGCGACGAGCGCGCAGCCGCCGACACGGAACACGAGGAACAGAACCATGACCTTCCAGCTTCCCCAGCTCCCCTACTCCAGAGACGCGCTCGTCCCCCACATCTCGGCCGAGACGCTCGATTTCCACCACGGCAAGCACCACAACGCGTACGTCACGAAGCTGAACGAGCTCGTGGCGGCGAACCCGGAGCTCGCGGGCAAGAGCCTCGAGGATCTCGTCCGCACGACGTCCGGCCCGGTCTTCAACCAGGCAGCTCAGGTGTGGAACCACACGTTCTACTGGCACAGCATGAAGCCGCAGGGCGGCGGTGAGCCTGCCGGCGCGCTCCGTGCGGCGATCGAGGAGGCGTTCGGCAGCGTGTCGACGTTCAAGGAGAAGTTCAGCGCCGCGGCCGTCGGTCAGTTCGGCTCGGGCTGGGCCTGGCTGGTGAAGAATGGCTCAGGCAAGCTCGAAATCGTGCAGACGGGCAACGCCGGGTGCCCGCTCACGGAGGGCAAGACGCCGCTGCTCACGTGCGACGTGTGGGAGCACGCGTATTACATCGACTACCGCAATGCCCGGCCGAAGTACGTCGAGGCATGGTGGAACCTGGTGAACTGGGACCACGCCGCCTCGAAGCTGTGACCCGCACGCTCCCGTGAAGGGGGCGTCGAGGCCGCTCTGCATCCAGGCATGAGAGCGACCAGCCTGAGCTGATGCAGAGCGGGGCCGCGCGGGCGTCGGCCTCGTCAGGCTGAGGTCACTTGCCCGTCCCGCGCGCGTGGGCCTGGCGCCTGGAGCGCCGCATTCTCCTCCAAAGACGATGATTCCGGCGGCGGTGGGACGGGAATGAACCGCCGGAGAGCGAGCGCCGAGCTTGACGACTCCGCTCGATCCACCAAGCTCGGCCCGAGCCATGAGCCATGCCCGCCACACGAGCGCCGATATGGATGAGCTTGCCCGCGCAGCGCAGCGGGATGGGTTCTGCCTGATAAAGAACCTCATTCCGAAGAGCCTGCTGCGCTCGTGGCGTGAGGCCTTCGCGCCGCTCCTCGACGCCCACATCGCGCGTGAGGGGCACCTCAAGAACCGGGGGCCCGGTCGCTATTACGTGACGCTCCCGTTCAAGGCCCCCTTCGCGGAGCCGCGCATCTACGAGGACGAGACGATCCTGGGCGTGGTGGAGCGCCTCGTCGGGGCCGACATGACCATGGTCCAGCTCGCGACAGACACCCCGCTCCTCGGGTCCGACTACCAGGACGTCCACCGCGACACGCCGCCGCTCTTCCCCGAGACCGGGAGAGAGACGCCCGCGTTCCAGCTCGCCGTCAACTTCCCGCTGGTCGACGTCACCGCCGAGAACGGCCCGATCGAGATCGCCCGCGGCACGCACATGCTGTCCAAGGCCGAGGGGATGCGGCGCCTCGAGCAGGGCGAGGTCGCGCTCGAGCCGATCGCCATGGAGCTCGGCGACGTCATGGTCCGTGACGTTCGCGGCCTCCACCGCGGGACCCCGAACCGCTCGCGCGAGCCGCGGCCGATGGTCGTCATCGGCTACAGCCGCCGCTGGCTCTTCCGCCCTGAGGTCTCGATCCGGGTGCCCCGCGAGAGCCTCTCCCACCTGTCGGAGCGGGCGAAGCGCATGCTCCGCTTCAATCCCATCGTCGAATCGCTCGACGCGCGCGAGGAGACGGAGGAGACCGAGGTCTACCAGGCCTTCGCGTACTGACGCGCGACGCCGCTCGCCCAGGCGCGGCAGCTCCTCACGCCGCCCCGAACCTCTCGTCCAGCTTGGTGAGCTGGCTGGTGAAGCCCTCCTTCTGCATCTCGGTGAACTCGGGGCTATGCAGCGTGTCGAGCAGCACCACCATCTTCACGCGGTCGCCGAGCTCCGTGAGCTCGACATCGATGTCGTTCTCGTAGGGCGGTACGCCGGGCAGGAAGTCGATCACGTTGCGGAGCACGAGCCGTGTCATGGGCGTGAGCTCGGCAAAGGTGGAGGTGACGGCGTGCGAGGGAGGCCGGCCGACCTCCGCCATGGCGCGGACCATCTCGGGCGTGGCGGCGATCATCTCGTAGCGCAGGGCGCCGCCCGGCCTCGCGTCGAGCTCCGCCACGGCGGCCCGGAAGTCTCGCGGCCCCCACCAGGACTCGAAGCCCTCTCGCGTGGTCCAGAGGTCCCAGACCTCCTGCAACGTGGCACGATAGGTACGCTCGACTCTGACCTTGGATCGGGCCTGGGCTTTGACTGCGCTGTTCATGATGGCTTCCTCGTGGTTGGGCCGTCTTGAACGGCCGGGTTGTTCTGAGCTGACGCGCGCTTCTTCTCGAGCGCGGCACCGAAACGATCGAGGCGCTCCTCCCAGAGCTGCCGGTAGCGGCCGAGCCAGTCCTCGAGCTCGCGGAACGGCTCGGGACGAAGGGAGTAGAGGCGCCGCTGCCCGTCGGGTCGCATCGAGACGAAACCTGACTCCGAGAGGATGCGCAGGTGCCGCGACACGCCCGACTGGTGGATGCCGGCCTTCTCCACGACCTCCGCCACCTGTTGCTCGCCAGAGAGGAGAGCCTCGACGATGCGGCGGCGCGTGGGATCGGCCAGGACCTCGAAGACGTCCAGTTGCATGTCGACACATATACACCACGGTGCATACATCCGTCAAGCGCTACCGCGCGCAGGGCTGCACGCGCGGCCAAACCTTGCCGCCCGCGTGGAGCACGGCTCAGCGCGGCTCAGCGCGGCGCAGCTCCGCGGCGGCTCACCTGGGTGTCAGGCGCGAGGGCTCACGGAGGGCGGTCATGGCACGAGGCCTCCCTCGGCCCGCGCTTCGAGCTCCGGCTCGGCGAGCGCGGCCTCGACCCACAGGGCGGCGAGCTCTTCGCGCTCCCGCGGCGAAAGGTGAGCGACCAGCGCGGGATCGCGGATGTCCGCCCAGCCGTTCGCTTCGCGCGCCGCGGCCGTGATGGGGCCCTGTTCGTCTCGCAGCGGCCGGCCGAACGAGTTGAAGACCCTGCCGCTGTAGATCGGAACCTTGAGGGTCAAGACCCACGACACTTCGACGCCGTGGGCCGGGAGCCCGTGATCGGAGCCGCTCATCGGGATCGTCACGCGCAGACCCGTCCCCAGCACGGCGGCCGAGGCGAAGACGCCCGTGTGCAGAGCGAACGTCGACGTGTGGAGATCGCTGCGGGTCAGACCCGCGAAGCCGAGCTCTCCACCGACGACGTTTCCGAGCTGAAACCCGAACGCCAGCCGCCCATAGTCGCCGGCATAGGTCTGCGCCTGGAAGAAACCACCGTAACCGATCGAGCCCGGGTCTCCCTTCGGAAACACCATGCCGCTGATTTCCGTGCCGACCCCGACCGGGCATTCGCCGCTGCCGACGGACAGCAAGAAGCCGGGGTTGAACGACCCCTCGGACCGCGCCAGGGCCTGCGCCGGCACCAGGAACGCGACCGCACCGACGGCCTCGATCGCGACGAGCTTGAGCCTGCGTCTCATGTGCGTTGAACCTTCAGATCGCCATTCGCTCGCCTCGTCAGTACGCGTTCGCCTCGTCAGTATTGCCACGCCACGGTGCCAGAACACGCTGTGTTATTGACGCATCCCGCATGAATCACGTAGACGCCAGGTGTCGCGGCCGCGATCGACAGAGATCCATAGCGGCAGAGAGAGCCCTCGTCGTTGCTGCCCACGTCGACGCCGTCACGCTTGATCCGGATCCACGTGCTGCCGGACGCGACCGCCCCGCCCGCGAGCCCACAGGTGCCGGCGGACAGGATCTGACCTGCCGATAGCGTGACAGCCAAGGTCTCGGTGTTGGTGTGCGCGTTGTCCGTGCTGGCGCGACTGAACCAAAAAGTACCCTTGCTGCTGCTCGCCGGGGCGTCCCGCTCACAGATGAAGGAAGCTGGCCGGTCACAAGGCCGCGCGCCCCAGGTACCAGCGCCGTCCCGCATATCGACCGCGCAGTGGCCGAACGTGCTCGGTTGCCCCGGCGCCCAGTTCGTGTACGTCGAGCTCCCGTTCGCCCACGTCCACGCGCCCGGCGTGACCTCATCGCTGTAGCCAATCCACCATGGGCTCTGCTTGGCGTAGATCTCGAACCTGTTGAGAAATTGCTCCTCGACAGGGTCATTGACAGTAACCAGGTGATAACCACCCCCACCCGCAAGGTCGTAGTTCGCGCAGGACGCTTGCGCCGCGTGCCAGGTCGCCGGGCTACGCACGAACGCGTAGTCATGGCCGCCCTGGGCGACCTGCGGTGCCACGACGACCGGCAACACAGGGTGCACCACATCCGCGTCGTCCTCGACACATGCGCTGAGCAGCGCCGGCAACAGCAGGACTGAGATCATCCGAAAGCCACATACAGACTCGCTGCAGGCATTCACGTGCGGCATAAACGCTCTCCTCGTCCAGGGATGCAGTGCCGGGCAGAGTCCGGCGCATCATCGCAACCCTCAGCCTGGCGATCGGTGCCCGACCTACATTTCGGGGCACATGGGAAAAGCACACTCGTAGCTCGCATGTTATACGACTGGCTGCTCGATCATCAAGCTTCGGTCTATTCCGCGCCGACGTCGCTGCGCTGGAGCGCCTTGCCCGCTGGCTGGGCGTTCCGGCGCCACGGCGCTGGCGCACGGAGGGGGAGCGCAAGGCGAAGCTCGTCGAGGCCATCGAGCGCCACGAGAAGCGGCTCCAGCGGCGGTCCGCCCGCCCGGGACCTCCTAAACATTTGAATTAACAGCGCTTTCATGTGACGCTCGGCCAGCGAGTAAAAAAATTCGCCGGCGTGTCGATCCGGCCCCGGCTCGTTCGTCGCCACTTCGGACGAACGGTCGTCAGAAGGGCCGCAGGCGACGCCTGCGCCGAAGGAGTTGCGCGCATGTCGAGGCTTCGGGTACACGCGTTCGGGATCTCGATCGACGGCCATGGCGCCGGTCCCGGCCAGGATCTGGCCAATCCGATGGGCGTCGGAGGGATGGCGCTGCACAAGTGGGTCCTCGGCACGAAGACGTTCCAGAGAATGTCCGCCGACTACGCTGCCTCGCTCATCGGCGACACGGTCGGCCGGGCAGGCCTCGACGACGACTTCGCCGCGCGCGGCTTCGAGAACCTCGGCGCCTGGATCATGGGCCGCAACATGTTCGGGCCGCAGCGGGGCCCCTGGCCCGACGACGGCTGGCAGGGATGGTGGGGCAAGAACCCGCCCTACCACGTGCCCGTCTTCGTGCTCACGCACCATCCTCGTGAGTCCTTCACCATGGAGGGCGGAACGACCTTCCACTTCGTGACCGAGGGCATCCACGCCGCGCTGGAGCGCGCGAAGGAGGCGGCCCAGGGCAAGGATATCCGGCTCGGCGGCGGCGTCGCCACCGTTCGGCAGTACCTCGCCGCGGGGCTCATCGACGAACTCCACCTCGTGATCTCCCCCGTGCTCCTCGGCCGGGGCGAGCACCTCCTCGCCGGCATCGATACGGTGAGCCTCGGCTACCGATGCACGGAGCACGCCTCCACGGAACACGCCACCCACGTCGTCCTGACGAAGTAGCAGGCGCGCGCCGGCCCGCCGCGCGGCGCGCATTCGCGTTGACGCCATATCCGTGGGACGCTATCGCACCGCCCCATGAATGGAACCATGTCAAAGGCATTGACGGCGATCCTGCTCCTCTCGTGCGCGGCGCCGCTCGGCTGCGGCGCGTTCATCCCGTCGCTCGCCCCCGAGGAGAAGGCTCAGCTCGACGAGTTCGCGAAGAGGTACAACGACACGGCCGCCGCGTCGAAGAAGAGCCTCGACACGAATGAGGCGTATTTCAACGCGATCGTCGTGGCCGCGAGCTGTGCGGACAAGACCAAGCTGGCGGTGGGCAACGAGTGGATGACCGAGACCGTGGATGGGAAGATGTACGTGGAGCAGGCGCGTGACAAATGCGCCGAGATGCTGACGGCGCTCCGCAAGAAGGACTCGGGAGAGCAGGGCTGCGGCTTTGCCTCGCTCCGCGTGGAAGGCGGAAAGCAGCGCCCCGGGATGGACTGGACCACCTCCGTGAGCGGCGCCCTGAACTTCGATACGGTCGAGCGGACGAACCTCCGCGCCCAGGACGACGGCTCGCGCGAGCTCACGGCGTGCGACAAGGTGCCGGAGAAGGGCACGACGCCTGCTCCCATCTGGAAGCCGGAGCTCGTCAAGGAGGCCGAAAGGATGTGCGGGGAGGGCGCGATCATCCTCTACACGGGCACGGACTGGAAGACGAACGAGGCATCGTCGACCGACGGGGACCACTACCTGACACGCTACCTCGACGCGGAGTGCTGGTACCCGAAGGGGACGGTCGGCAAGGACTACAAGGTGCCGGCGGAGTGCGAATCTGGCGATACGCCGCCCGAGCCCAACAGATCGTGTATCACGCCGGCCGGGAAGCTCGTCTTGAAGTGAAGTCGCCCTCCCGGGGTCGGGTGGTGTCCGAAGTCGACCGTCCCGGCCCAGGGAGCTAGCCCTCGTCGATCCCCGCGCGCGCCGCGGGCGTGATCACGAGGCCGCCCCGGGAATGCCCCGTCGTCCACTCGTCGAGGCGCAGGAGCGCGCCGCCCGCGAACCGCTGCTGGCCCGGCGCGCCCTCGACCCGCGCGGGCGCGGCGTGCAGCACCAGCACGACCTCTACCGCGGGGCTCGGCCCCGGCCTCGACGCGATCGTCGTCTCCAGCGCGCGCACGACGTCGACAAGCCGGGCCCGGGCGGCGCGGCTTCCCTCCGGATCGGCCGGGAGCGCCGTCGCCCCGACCAGCACCCCGCCGCCGTCGACGATCGTGACGAGCCCCGCGTCCGCCGCGGCGCGCCGGACCGTCGCGAGGACCTCCTCGGCGTCGTCGAACGCCGCCTCGTCGATCTCGCCCTCCCCCTCGATCTGCACGCTGGCGTGCAGCGCCGCCGCCGGGCGGACGCGCGCCTCGTCCCTCGCCGCGAGCGGCGCCGCGCGGAGATCCGCCAGCAGCCCGGCGACGCTCGGGTAGCGCGCGTCCGGCGACTTCTCGAGGCAGCGCGCGATCGCGGCGTCGAAGGCCGGCGGCACGGCCACGAGGTCGCCCGCCCGCGGCGGCGGCGCGAAGAGCTGGAGCTCCTCGAGCTCGACGAGGTTGTCGGCGTGGAACGCGGGCTGCCCCGTGAGCAGCTCGTACAGGAGGAGGCCGAGCGCGTACACGTCGGTGCGCGCGTCGACGGGGCGGCCGGCGATCTGCTCGGGCGCCATGCTGCCCGGCGTCCCGAGCACGCTGGCCTGCGTGAAGATGGGCCCGCGGCCGAGCCGCTCGGGCTCGAGCAGCTTGGCGATCCCGAAGTCGAGCAGCCGCGTCGTGAACCACCCGCCGCGCGGGATCGCCATGATGTTCTGCGCCTTGACGTCGCGGTGGACGATCCCGAGCGCGTGCGCGGCGGAGAGGGCGCCGCCGACCTCCTCGACGACGGCGAGCGCCTCCGCGGCGGAGAGCGCGCCGCGGGCGCGGAGCTCCTGCCGGAGCGTCCGGCCCTCGATCCACTCCATGACGAGGTAGGGCCGGCCGTCGTGCAGGTCCCCCGCGCCGAGGATCTCGACGATGTGCGGGTGGGCGAGGCGCCGGAGGGCCGCGGCCTCCTGCTGGAATCTCTCGAGGATCCGCGTACTTGCAGCCAGCCGGCGCCGGAGGACCTTGAGCGCCGCCGCGCGCCCCGTCCCGAGCTGCGTGGCCAGGTAGACAACGGCGAAGCCGCCGTGGCTCCGCGCCTCCTCGACAAGGTACTCCCCGGCCAGGGTGCCGGGGGCGAGGTCGTCGGCGGCGTCCAGCGCGTCGTCGACCAGGGTGCCGGTCGGGTCGTGAGGCCTCGTGGGCGCCGCCATGCTGCAGTGAGATCGCCCGAGCGGGCGCCGGAATGCAAGCGCGCCATGGAGCGGGCGGGCCCCGCGATCCAGGGTTCCGAGGGCTTCAGCCCCTGGCAGGCGCCGGGCCAGGCCGGCTAGAAGGAGCCGGGGGCATACGAGACGTCCGCGGTGATCGGCTGCGAGAACGGGGGGAGCTCCGAGAACGGCTTGTCCACGATCGAGCACGACTCCGGAAAGAGGACGCATCGGTCCTCGATGGGCACGCCAGAGAACGGCAGGTCCCCGATCTCCGGGACCCAATTTTCCGCGTACTCACAGACGGCCGGGTTGATGATGCACTCCTTCTCCAGGAACACGGTGATGGGGTTCTGCCACACGCGGCCGTCAACGAGGCAGTCGTCGTAGACACGCCGGCCGGTCACGGGGTCGACCGGCTCCTGCTCGCATACGTTCGGCGGCCCCATCCTGCCTTCCTTGCCGGTCGCGAACCCACGGCATGCGCCGACGTGCCTGGCCAGGCAGCCGGGCGCGACGTCCCCGTAGGCATCGACACAGGCGCGTTCGCTCGCGTAAGGGAGCGGGAACACGGCGGAGTGATCGGCCGGGTGACAGACAAATGCGCTCTTGTAGACGAGGTCCACCTCGTCGAGCGAGGGCCGCCCGATCACGTACGCGCTGACGCCCTTCTTGAGGTACACCTCCGCCGCCTCATTCAGCTGCTCGGGGTCCAGCAGGTTGCCGAAGAACGCGCCCTCCCGCATCCGGAAGACCGCGGCCTCCTCCAGCGCTTCCGGCGTCGATGCGACGGCATCCCAGGAATCCTCCGGTGTGAGCGCGTCCCATTCCATGGAGATGTCGACGGTCACGCCAAACGCGTTGTTCCTCGCGAACAGGCACGCAGAGACGAGCTCCTGGCACGCCGCTGACGGCGCGGCGGTGTGCCAGTCCGGGCAGAGCCCGACGTGGCCGTGCCACACGAGGGGGTCCTTGCTCGACTTGAACGTCCCCGCGAGCGGCGCCCAGAAGGACCGGCCCTTCAAGCCCCCCCGGTCGCTCGTCGCCTGCGTGAGGGCCGTGCGCTCCTCCGGCGTCGGAGCCCACGAGACGCTCTGGTCGCTCGCGAGCGCGCACTCCACGAGGGCCTGCATCACCTCGCGCGCGTTCGGGTCGAGCAGCGCCTCGTGGAGCGTGCCCTGGGCGAACGCGTTGGTCGACAGCGGGCTCGCGGTGAGCGCCCTGAGGCTCTCCCGGCTCGTGGTGAGCAGGTTGCCGCCCAGGACCTCGAGCTGAAGGTGGTTGCCGATCACCATCGTCCGCCGCGTCGCCGGGCTGCTCACGAGCGACCCACCGGCGAGGCCGAGGTCGGAGGCGCTGGCGTCGTAGCCCGCGTTCGCGAGGCTCGCCGCGAGGGAGAGGGCGGAGAAGGCAGAGAGGGCGAGACCAGCAGTTCGTCGGTTCATCGTTGCGCCTTTCACAAGTTCACAAGGAGGAGCGGGGGCGGTTGCACGCCTCTCGCGGTTGGCAGTCGGCAATTTCGGCAATTGCACGCGTCGCGCCAGCCTCATCCAGCCGGGATCGCGCGCCATCCCGGGCCCCGCCGCGACGCGCTGTCACCTCGGCGGCGACAGCGGGAGGGGCGCTGTCGCTCCGGAGACCCCAGGCCGCCCGGCCTCCGGCGCGGCGCTCAGGGCGGCGCGGCGTCGACCTGCGCCGAGAGGTGGGCGAGGCGGCCCTGCCAGAAACGCTTGCCCCAGGGGCTCTGCGCCGCCTCGGCGAGCCACCGGCGGGCCTCCTCGCGCCTGCCTCGGTGGAGCGCGTCGGCCGCCGCGAAGCAGAGGATCTCGATGAGCTCGCTGAGCAGCGCCGCGCTCCGCGCCTCGGCGACGAGCGCCGCCCACGCCCCGCCCTCGGCTCCCCCGCCCTGCGTCAGCTGCGCGCAGAGCCGGAGCAGCACCCGCGTGACCGGCGGCGCCGCGCCGAGGTCGCACTGCGCCCGCGCCCAGTCGAGGTGGCGCGCGGCCTCCGCGAGCTCTCCGCGGGCGGCGTGGATCCGCGCCACCAGCAACGCGTAGTCGGGCACCGGGGTCGCCTGGAAGAACCGCCGCTGGAGCTCGAAGGCGCGGACCGCGAGCGGCAGCGCCTCGGAGAGCTCGCCGCTCCAGTAGAGCAGCTCGGCCAGGTTGTGGGCAGGACCGCGCTCCAGGTAAGCGTTGCCGAGCTCGCGGGCCAGGGTGACGGCGGTCCGCAGGTCGCTCTGCGCGCCCTCCGGATCCTCGCGCGCCAGGCGGAGCGTGAGGCGGTTCATGAGGGCGATGCCGAGGTGCAGCCGGTCGCCCACGCGCTCGCAGCGCGAGACGACCTCGTGGAACCGCGCCTCCGCCTCGTCGAGGCGGCCGGCGTAGACGAGCGCGGGGGCGAGCAGGAGCAGGGCGATGACGTGGCCCTCGTGATCCCCCAGCGCGCCGGCGTCCCGGGCCGCGGGCCCGAGGCGCGCGATGGCGTCCTCGAGCCGCTGGCAACGGAAGTGCGCGCGCCCCACCGCGACCTCGCAGCGCGCCCGCTGCGCGGCGTCCCCGAGCCGCTCCACGAGCGGCGCCGCCCGGTCGACGAGCGCCTGCGAGCCCGCGTAGTCGTCGCACCAGTCGAGGACCGTGGCCTCCTCGAGGAGCAGGTCCGCGACGGCCGGGAGATCGCCCTCCGCATCGGCGATCGCCCGCGCAGCCCGGAGGTCGGCGGCCGCGTCGTCGAAGCGCTGGATCCGGTAGCGGACCTTGCCGCGGCCCGCCAGCACGGCGCGGCGGCTCACCGCGATGCCCGGCGCGGGGGCCGCCGCCGCAAGCGCCGCCAGCGCCGCGGAGTAGTGCCGCTCCGCATCGACGTAGAGGTGCCGCCGCCGCGCCTCCTCCGCGAGCTCGAAGCAGGCCGCGGCCGCCTCGGCGTGCGCGCCTGCCGCCGCGGCGTGGCGCGTGATCCGCCCGAGGTGGGCGCCCCGCTCCGCGGGCGACGCGAGCAGGCGGCGGAGCTCGATCCCGTGCAGCCGCCGCCGCAGCGCCAGCGGCGCCTCCGCCTCGATCGCCGCGCGAAGGAGCGGGTGCGCGAACGCGAGGCGGCCCGCGCCGGCGGCGTCCACGACCCGCAGCAGGCCCCGGCGCACGAGGCGCGACAGGCCGACGCCGGGATCCAGGTCCCGGCACGCGCTGACGGCCTGGGCGCGCGCCGCCTCGTCGAGCAGGCCCTCGAGATCGTCGATCGCGAGCTCGTCGCCCGCCACGGCGCACACCTGCGCGAGCTCGGCGAGCGGCGGCGGCAGGCCGGCGAGGGCGCGGCGCGCGAGGCGGTCCATGACCTGTGCCGCCTCTCCCCGCGCGCTCGCGTCGGCGGCGAGGTACCACCCTGGCCCGCCGCGGACCTTCCGGATGGCGCCCGCCTGCCAGAGCGCGGCCGCGAGCTCGACAAGAAAGAGCGGGACCCCCTGCGCCGCCTCGAGCAGGCCCGCGACGACCGGCTCGGGCACGAACTCGACAGGGCGCAGCCGATCGAGGAGCGCCGCGCGCGCGGCGCCCGGGTCGAGCGGCGGGAGCGCCCGCTGGGCCGAGCGCGCCGCCCGCTCTCCGTGGAGCGGGCGCACAGCGGCCAGCGTGGGGTGCGCCGCCACGAGGATCGCGAGCGGCGCGCGGGCCCCCGAGAGGGTCGCGCTCTCGATCGCGTCGAGGCCGGCCTGATCACCCCACTGCGCGTCGTCGACGACCAGCGCGAGCGGGCGCCCCTCCAGCGTGCACGCGCGCCGGAGCGCCTCTCCGGCGGCCCGGGCCAGCGTCTGGCGGAGCGCGCCGGGCGCGGCGAGCACCGCGGCGACAGCGGGCTCGGTCTCCGGCAGGGCGTCGAGCGCGAACGCGACCGCCGGCCACGACGCGAGGCCGAGCTCGGGGCCGAGCCGGGCGACGCACGCCGCGCGGATCGCGCCGGCGCGCGCGCCCTCGCCGAGGGCCAGGGCGGCGCGGAGCAGCGCGCGGACGAGCCCGGCCGGCTCTGCGACGTCGGGCGGCCTCGCCGCGAGCGCGATCACCCGCGCGCCGGGCTCGGCCGAGAGCGCCGCGGCGACCGCCTCCCAGAGGCGCGTCTTGCCGTGCCCCACCTCGCCGAGCAGCGTGAGCAGGAGCGGCGTGCTGTCGCGCCACGCGGCGCGCACCTGCGCGACGATCTCGCCGAGCAGCTCGTCTCGCCCGCGGAGCGGCAGCTCGGACGACGGGGCCGCCGCCGGGGGGGCGCCTGCGCTCGCGCCGTCATCGCCGGCCGGTCCGCTCGGCTCCTTGATGAGCGCGGTCGCTCCGGTCGGCTCCTCGAGGAAGGCAGCCGCCTCCGGGGTGATCGCGATCGGCTCGGGCGCGCCGGGGCGCCAGAAGCTCGCGGGCTGCGCGAGCGCGGGCCCTGCGAAGGCCGTCCCGGCGGCGCCCTCGCGCACCTGGAGCTCGGCGACATGCACCGCCGCCGAGGTGGCGTTGCCCAGCGCGCGCACGAGCCGCCGGGCCGCCTGGAGGGCCGCGCGAGCGCCCTGGCGGGCCCCGCCGGGAAAGGCGATGACGTAGAGCCCGTCCTGCACCCTGGCGAGCCGCCCGCCGAGCGACGCCGCGATGCCGGCGACCTGGTCGACCGGCGCGCCGCCGCGGACCGCGAGGAGCGCCACAGGGCTTCGCCGGGACGGACCGGGCGTGGCCGGCGCGACGTCGGGGGTCGGTCGGCCGGCCAGCTGGGGCACCTGGCCGGCCCGCTGAGACGGTTCATCGCCCCCCTCGGGCGGTTCACCGGCCCTCCGGGCTGGCGGGCCCGCCACGGCGCCCTCGAGCGCGACCCGCAGCGCCTCGGAGAAGGCACGCGCTGACCCGAATCGCTCTTCTCGCGCCTTGGCCAGGGCGCGCAGCAGGACCTCGTCCGCGCCGAGGGGGACCGGCGCGATCTCCGACGGCCGCGGCGGGCGCCGGGAGACGTGCGCGCGGACGACGGCCGAGGGCTCTCCCACGAAGGGTGGCCGCCCGGTGAGCAGCTCGAAGGCGACGACCCCGAGCGCATACAGGTCCGCGCGGCCGTCGACGTCGCGCGCGTCGAGGCACTGCTCCGGGGCCATGTACAGCGCGCTGCCGAGCCGGAGCCCCGTGTGCGTGACCTCGCTCCCGTCCTCCGCCGCGCCGCTCCCCTCCCCCGGCCGCGCGAGCCCGAGATCGAGGAGGGCGACCTCCGGCGCCGGCCCTCCCATCCGCCGCAGCATCACGTTCTCCGGCTTCAGATCCCGGTGCACGACGCCGGCCGCGTGCACCCTGTCGACCGCGGCGCCGATCGCATCGACGAGCCGCATGGCTTCCACCGGTGCCGCGGCGCCCGCCCCGGGGAGCGCCTCCATCCATCGCGCCAGCGTCTCGCCGTCGACGAGCTCGAGGACGAGGTAAGGAAAGCCTCCTTCCATCTCGCCTTCGCCGAGCAGCCGCGGCACCGCGGGCGGACCGATCCGTCGAAGCGCCGCCGCCTCGCGCGAGAACCGCCGATCGCCGCGGTGGCGCGCGATCTTGAGCGCCACCGCGAGGCCGTCCTCGCGCCGCGAGGCCGCGAACACGCGGGCGAAGCCGCCCTCGTCGAGGAGGCGGAGCCCATCGAACCCTGGGACCCGGGGCGCGACCTCCACCGCCCCGGCCTCTTCCTTCGCGGCGCTCGCGGCCGCGCCGCCGTGCAGCGGGCAACCCGCGACGACACCGATCCTGCGGTGACAGAGGGTGCAGCGCATCCGCGGGAGTCGCCTCCGGAGCGATGCTACTGCGCGCGTCGAGCCGCCGGAAGCATGGATGCCTCGCGTCGGCCTGACGAGGTCGCCATCCCGGGGTTTCGTTCGGTAGAGCTCATCCTGGTCCGCGTTATAGTGGCGCCCTTCGACGAGGGGGGCGTGACGATCCGTCGACGCGAACGAGCTGCAGACGCCCTGATGGAGGTGAACGGATGCGGACCTATGTGCTTGCTCTCCAGGAGGTCGATCGAACGAAGGCCAACGTGGTCGGGGGGAAGGGCGCGAACCTGGGAGAGCTCTCCAGGATCGAGGGCATCCGCGTGCCCGCCGGCTTCTGCGTCACGACCGAGGCCTTCCAGCGGATCATGGGAGAAGCGCCGTCGATCGGCGGGCTGCTCGATCGGCTGTCGTCGCTCGCGGCGGAGGACCGGGACGGGATCCGGGAGCTCAGCGCCGAGCTGCGCCGGATCATCGAAGGGACGGCCATCCCCGAGGACTTGCGAGAGGCGCTCACCCAGGCTCTCTCCACGCTTGGCGCAGGCGACGCCTACGCCGTACGGTCCAGCGCGACGGCGGAGGATCTGCCGGGGGCTTCCTTCGCGGGCCAGCAGGATACGTACCTGAACGTCGTCGGGACGCAGGCGATCCTGCAGCACGTCCGCCGGTGCTGGGCGTCGCTCTTCACCGAGCGGGCGGTGACCTACCGGATCCAGCGCGGCTTCGATCACCGCAAGGTCCGCATGGCGGTGGTGGTCCAGAAGATGGTCTTCGCGCAGGCCGCCGGGATCGTCTTCACGGCCGATCCCGTCACGTCGAACCGGAAGGTGTCGTCGATCGAGGCTGGCTTCGGCCTGGGGGAGGCCCTGGTCGCCGGCCTGGCGAGCGCCGATCGCTACAAGGTGCGGAACGGCCAGGTCATCGAGAAGGCGATCGCCAGAAAGACGCTGGCCACGCGTGCCCTGGAGGAGGGCGGCACCGAGGAACGGGCGATCGAACCCGAGCGGCAGGACGGGCAGGTGCTGACCGACGCGCAGATCCTGCGGATCGAGCGCCTGGGCCGGCAGATCGAAGCGCATTTCGGCCATCCCCAGGACATCGAGTGGTGCCTTGTCGAGGAGGAGCTCCACATCGTCCAGAGCCGGCCTATCACGACCCTGTACCCCATCCCCGAAGCCGGTGATCGAGGCAACCACGTCTACATCTCCGTCGGCCATCAACAGATGATGACCGACGCGATGAAGCCCCTCGGGCTGTCCTTGTTCCAGCTGACGTCGGGTGGCCGCATGCTCGCGGCGGGCGGCAGGTTGTTCGTCGATCCCACGAAGCAGCTGGCCGCACCGGCCAGCCGGGACGCCCTCCTGGGACTCCTTGGGCGCTCCCATCCGCCCCTCAGGGACGCCCTCTCGGCGATCCTCTCGCGGGGAGACTTCATCGAGCCCTCGCCCGACGATCCGGCGGCCTCCCCCGGCCAGGGCAAGCAGGCGCCGGGGCGCTTCGACGCGCCGGTCGAGGACGACCCGGCGATCGTCGCGGAGCTGATCGAGCGCACCCAGGCCGCGCTCACGGAGCTGAAGCGCGACATCCGGACGAGGACCGGAACGGCCCTGTTCGACTTCATCCGGGAGGACATCCAGGCGCTGAGCAAGTCGATGTTCGGTCCGCGGAGCATGGGCGCGATCATGGCGGGCATGAACGCTTCCTCGTGGATCAACGAGAAGATGCTGGCGTGGCTCGGCGAGAAGAGCGTCGCCGATACGCTCTCCCAGTCCGTATCGAACAACATCACGTCGGAGATGGGCCTGGCGTTGCTGGACGTCGCCGACGTGATCCGTCCTTATCCGGACGTTGTCGCTCATCTGCAGAACGTGAAGCACGATGGCTTCCTGGAGGAGCTGGCCGCGCTCGACGGTGGCAAGGAAGCCCGGGACGCCATCCAAGCTTACCTCGACAGATACGGGATGCGATGCGTGGGGGAGATCGACATCACGAGGGCCCGCTGGAGCGAGAAGCCGGCGACCCTGGTCCCCTTGATCCTGAGCAACATCAAGAACTTCGAGCCTGGTGCCGGCGAGCGGAGGTTCGAGCAGGGGCGGCAGGAGGCCTCGCGGCGGGCGCGAGCGCTGCTCGACCGGTTGAGGCAGCTGCCGGACGGGGAGCAGAAGGCCAGCGAGGCCCAGCGGATGATCGACCGGCTCCGGGGCTTCATCGGCTATCGCGAGTATCCGAAGTACGGCCTCGTCAATCGCTACTTCATTTACAAGCAGGCGTTGCTGCAAGAAGCCGAGCGGCTCGTGCAGGCCGGCGTGATCCACGACGCCAAGGACATCTACTACCTCACGTTCGACGAGCTCCGCGAGGTCGTGCGCACCCATCGGCTGGACGACCGGATCGTCGGCCAGCGGAGAGCCGAACACGAGCTCAACAAGAAGCTGTCGCCGCCGCTCGTCATCACGTCCGACGGGGAGATCGTGGCAGGTGCGCACAAGCGAGCCGATCTCCCCGCCGGAGCCCTCGTCGGCCTGGCGGTCTCCTCGGGCGTTGTCGAGGGGCGAGCCCGCGTCCTCGTGGACATGGCCGACGCGGCGCTGGAGGCGGGGGACATCCTGGTCACCACCTTCACCGATCCCAGCTGGACGCCCTTGTTCGTGTCCATCAAGGGCCTTGTGACCGAGGTGGGGGGCCTGATGACCCATGGCGCGGTGATCGCCCGGGAATACGGCTTGCCGGCGGTCGTCGGCGTGGACAACGCGACAAGGCGGATCCGGGATGGGCAACGCATCCGCGTGCATGGAACGGACGGGTATGTCGAGATCCTGACCTGAATCCGCGGCGCTCGCGCTCCTCGACGGGGCCGCGCTGGGCCGCTGCGCACCCATCGGATCATCGAGGATCGCCGCGCGGCGGTTTTTGATTGACGCCGGCGATGTGAACGCTCACATTTGCTTTCTGGAGTTTCTTCCGCTTAACCCTGGATAGACCGTCATGCGCATCGGGCCCTTCTTCTTCATGCGCGTTAACCCTGACGGTCGGCTCTCGCTCCAGATGAGCAGCATGCAGGGGAGCGTTGCAACGGTTCCAAGGCGGAACGCCTGGCAACCACCTGTCTGCCAACTTCGTCATCGTCGGCCTGAAGCAGGCGCTTGACGCTGGCGTGACGTAACCAGAGAGGCCTCATGTACAACAAAAAGAAAGCCGTCAGGCGCTTCAATGTCTTCTGCTTGCTCTCGAGCGTCGCGCTGCTGGCGTGCGGCGAAGACAACGGGGGCGCGGCACAAGCAACCGGTGCGGGCAGTTCGAGCGTGTCAGCCACCACCAGCGGGGCGTCGACCGGCGCAACCGCTGGGTCGGGTGGCGCGGCCAGTAGCGGTGCCGACACCAGCGCCAGTGGAATGGGCGGAGCAGGCGCGGGCGGAGCAGGCGCGGGCGGAGCAGGCGCGGGCGGAGCAGGTGACGGCGGCGCTGGAGCCGGCGGCGCTGGAGCCGGCGGAGCCGGTGGTTCGGCGCTCCCACCCATCACGGATTACTCTGCCAAGGGTCCGTTCGCGACGACCATGGAGCGGAACGTGGGGCCGAACGGAGCCTATACGGTGTTCAGGCCCGAACCCTTGGGTGTGGACGGCTTCCTGCACGCTCCGATCGTTTTCGGCCCCGGCATCGGCCAGCAGGTGGCGGTGCACACGAACATGCTGACGAACTTTGCTTCTCACGGTTTCGTGGTCGTCGGGTGCCCCGTCCTCAGCGGCGGCCCCGGCGACGCAGGCAATCTCAAGAAGATGGAGGATGGTCTCAACTGGATCCTGGAGCAGAACGACGCGCCAGGCAAATACCAGGGCAAGCTCTACGTCGATCACGCGGTCTCGATGGGCTTCTCGGTCGGCGGCACCTCGGCCGTGCAACTCGGCGGTCACGAGGCGGTGGCCACTGTCGTCTCGATCCACGGCCACAGGGCCTCGGCCGACCTCCACGGCACGATGCTGCAGACGACTGGCACCCGGGATACTGTCGGCATGCCCCTCCAGCAGGCCACCTACGACATGTCCGAAGTGCCCACATTCCTGGCAACGCTGACGGGCGCGCCTCACGCATACATCGAGAGCGACGGCGGCGGCGAAGAGCGGCCCGCGATCGTCGCATGGATGCGCTACTGGATCTACAACGACATGGGCGCGCGGGACCATTTCTTCGGCGATAATTGCTTGTTGTGCAAGGCGCCTTGGGAGAATCCCCAGCGCAAGAACTGGAAATAACCTGAGGAACGTCAGGCGGCGCGCCACGGCTCGGACGAGGATGCCTTGAGCAAACCGAAGGATCCGCCGCGGCTGCTCAATGCGTCCTTGGGCACGACCGACGCCGTGCGCGCCGTCCTGCGCGCGGGTCAGCGCGAGCTCCCGTAACGAACCTCGAGGGCCTCGAGAACGTCAAGATCGACGAGGAGCTCTCCGTCTCCGACAACGCCGATCTCCTGAGCATCGCCCTCGATGGCGGGACGCCGCTCGTCGCCTTCCCGTCGTCAGCAACGTTTACGTTTACGTGGTCGTCAACGATAGGCCGTAAACGACCACGACCACGACCACGACCACGTTTACGACCACGACCGCGTAAACGTTCGGAGGTAGGAGAACGCGGAGCGAAGCTTGGTTAACGTTATGGCCACGCCCCCGACATGGCTCACGATCATGGTCGTGACCGAGGGGGCCGGGCTTCGTCACGGGACGAACGCGATGTCGTCCACGAGCATGTCGAACACGGTCGACTTCGCCGTGTGGAACTCGATCGAGTAGGCGTGCGCAGCGTCGAACGCCGGGGGCGCGGGCACGCCCCAGCCGTCCGTGCTGAGGAGTTCGAACATGACCGTGTACTGCGCCCACTCGGTCGTGATGTCGATCCCCTCGCCGAAGTGGTCGCCGCAGCCGGTGCCTTCACACACGCCGCCCTCGCGATCGGTGTTGCGGTCGGGGAAGTTCACGTAGATGTGCGTCGGCGCCGCCGCCTTGGCCCAGAACGTCAGGCCCGAGTAGCCAGAAGCGTCGTAGGTGAGCTTCGCGCCCCCCGGGGCGAAGTTCAGGTCGAACCCCATGCCGGCCCCCCTCGAGACGAAGCCGCTCCCCGCGACGTGAGCGGCGTACTCGCTCGGGTCGTGCCCGGGCGAGACCGGTACGAACGGGCGGCCGGGCAGAGGGGTCTGCGCGCCGCCCCGGGTGCCGTCGTTGTACGTGTACCAGCTGCCGACACGGTCCTTGCACCGGAAGATCGCGCCGTCGCCGTCCTCCAGGTCGTCGAGGAGCGCGGTGCAGGCAGGGAGCTCGGGCTCCGCGTCCGAGCCGCCCGAGCCGCCCGAGCCGCCGGCGCCGCCCGCCCCCTCGTCCGGGCCGCCGGCTCCCCCGGCGCCGTCCTCGAGGTCAAACGGATCCGGGTCGTATTCGCCGGGCGAGATGCCGAGGACGAGGCCACATCCGCTCAGCGACACCGACGCGCAGAGGGCGATTGTGAGCACCTGGAAGCGCATCAGAAGCTGCCTTGCACGAGCGCGCCGCCCAGCGCGGGCGAGATCGCCAGCGACGCGCCCTGGGTCGAGCTCTTCGCGGTGAGCCACAGCACGCCGCCGCCGGCGATGGCCGCGAGGCCGACGCCGAAGACCACGGTCGCGACGTTCGCGCGCGCCACGGCGCTGCCGCGGATGTCCATGCCGCGCCGATCGCAGCGGTCGCCGTTGCAGAACGGGCGCGACTCGTCGAACCTCGACTTCGCCGCGAAGCCGAGCCCCGCCCCGACGCCGACGGCGACGACCCCCGCGCCTGCCGTGACGAGCGCGATCGTGCGGCGGCCACCCCCCGCGTCGCCCGCGTCGCTCGACGCGGGGTCGTCCTCCAGCGCGCGCACGACGAGGGTCGAGGTCACGCCGCCCGGCTTCACCTCGACCTGCGCCGTCCACGCCCGCTTGCCCGGCGCGCTCGCCTGGACCACGTGGATCCCCGCGTCGACCGGCATGGGCACGCCCCACTGGCCGGGGCCGACCGGCGTGCCGTCGCGCTTCACCTCGAGGCCCGGCGTGCTCGCGGCCTCGACGACCACCGAGAGACGCGAGACCTTCGGCTGGACGGCCGCCGCGCGCTCGCGCGCCTTCGCCTCCTTCACCCGGTCGCCGCTCGCGTGCACCCGCGCGGCGACCTCGAGGAAGTGCGCCCACGCGGAGGCCATCTTGCCGATGCGCTCGTAGCAATCGGCGAGGAAATAGCGGGTGTTGACGCTGTCGTAGAGGCGCAGGCTCTCCTCGTACTTGGGGCAGGCGCGCGGCGCCTGGCCAGCGTCGACGAGCGCCCCCGCCTCCCGGAACAGCGCCACGGCGCCCGCCTTGTCCTCGGCCCTCGCCGCGCGCCCGCCCGCGATCGCCGCGGCCAGGCCGATGCCGATCGCGCAGAGACGCGCGGCGCGCCCGCGCTTCGGTCGGCTCTTCGTCTGCGGCGGCGTCATCGTGGCGGCGAAGGTACCAAAGGTATCAGAAGACATCGCGCGAGAACGGGTCGGCGCTGGAGGGCCGCTTCCCCTGCGGCGCCCCGCGCTTCGCCGGCTGCGCCGAGCCGCCCGGCCTCGCGGGCTTCTGCGCGGCGGGGGCGCCCGTGGCGGGGGCGCGCGCCTCGGGCGGCGGCCCCTCGGCCGACGCGCCGGGAGCGGCGCCGGACGGCGGCACGGCGCTGGCGGCCGGCTCGACGGCCGCGTCCGGCGCGGCGCTGGGCTGCGCGGGGCGCGGCTCCGGCCCGGCGCTCGGCTGTGCGGGGCGCGGCTCCGGCCCGGCGCTCGGTTGCGCGGGGCGCGGCTCCGGGACCGCGCCCTGAGGGCCCGCCGACGACGCCGACTCGCGCTCGATGCCGGGCGGGGCCCGGTCCGACAGGCGCCAGAGGAGCAGGCCCCCGCTCGCGAGCGCAAGGCCGAGCCCGATCGCGGCGGCGCGCTTCTCGCGCGACGCTGGCTTGCGGTTCGTCGTACCGAGCGGCGCCATGGTGAGCGCTCCCCCGCCGAGGGGCACGGTCGACGCGGGGAGCGTCGCCCCGGCCGCAGTGACCGCCGCGGCGGTGCGAGCAGCGCCGGGCGGCAGGGCCCCGGCCGGGAGCGCGCCGCGCAGCGCGCCGAACAGGCGCTCGGCCGCCGCGCGCGCGTGCGGCGGAGCGAACGGCACCAGCGCGAGCGCGAGATCCGCGACGGTCGGGAACCGGCGATCGCGATCGCGCGCGATCGCGGCGAGGATCACCTGCTCCAGCGGCTCCGGGAGGTCCGGGCGGAGGGCGCGCGGCCGCTGCGGCTCCCCCTGCGTGACCAGGTAGACGAGCTGCGCGAGCTCGTGCGCGAAGAACGGCGTTCGCCCCGTGAGCAGCTCGAAGAGGACGACGCCCAGCGAATAGATGTCCGCGCGGCCGTCGACGTCGCTCGAGGAGCGGAGCTGCTCGGGGGACATGTAGAGAGGCGAGCCGAGCACTCCCCCCACCCGCGTCAACGCGTGGTCCTCCGCGTGCGTCATCTTGGAGATCCCGAAGTCGAGCACCTTGACGCACGGCGAACCGTCCGCGTTCCGCGTGACGAACAGGTTGCTCGGCTTCACGTCCCGGTGGACGATGCCTTGCGCGTGCGCCTCCGCGAGCGCCTCGCAGACCTGGAGCACCAGCTCGACGGCCACGGGCACCGCGAGGCGCCCGCTCTCCGCGAGCACGGCGGCGAGGTCCCTCCCCTCGAGGTGATCCATCACCATGTACGGCGCGCCGCTCTCGAGCGTGCCGACGTCGGCGACGCGCACGACGTGCTGGCTGCGGACGCGCACGGCGGCGCGCCCCTCCCTCAGAAAGCGCTGGAGGATCTCCGGATCCCGCACGTACTTCGGCAACAGCACCTTGATCGCGACGCGCTCGTCGAGGGCGAGGTGGCGCGCGGCGACGACGAGCCCCATGGCGCCCCGTCCGAGGACGCTCTCCACGCGATACTTGCCGAGGAGGACATCCCCGGGGGCAATCGTGGTCTCGTCAGGGCTCGACATGGCAGGCCAGGGCGGAAGAAGAGCATCCACTATGCCACGTCACGGTCAGAGGCTCATGCAATTTTCCGCTGCGCCGGCCTCAGCCGGGCAGCGCTGCCATGGATTGGCCTATCCTGCCCTGCCGCGACCGCTCCTACCCGACGAGTCGCGACCCGTCGGGAGCAGAGCGACGACGACCGAATCTTCCGCGATGGCCGCGGCGCTGGCGGGCCCTTCCATTCCTTCCATCGATTGTTACGAAATGACACACTCCCACCGATTGTTACGAAACGACACACCTCCTCGCCCAGCGATCAAGCTTGTCTCGACTACACGACTCGATTTCTGTTCGACCTCTCGACTGTTATTGATATAGCGATAGCGAGGTAGCCAATGACCACCACCCTTCGATTCGTCGCTCCCGCCGCCGCTTCCCTCGCAACCGTGTTGCTCGCGATTTCGCCGTCATTGGCGGCTTCGTGGCAGACACGGGTCAACTACGGCGGGAACACGCCCATGGACCTCTACGTCCCGGACAAGGTCGACGCTTCGCCGGGGATCGTGGTCTCGCTGCACTACTGCAGCGGGAACGCAGGAAACGCTCATGGCTGGTTCCAGGGTCTGGCCGATCAGCACGGCTTCCTCATCATCACCCCGCAAGCAGGCGGCAACTGCTTTGACGCGACGCCCGCGCGCAGCGGTGAGCGAGAGGCCATCACCAAGATGGTCCTGTACGCCATCACGCAGCACCACGCCGATCCGACCCGCGTCTTCGCTGCGGGGGCGTCCTCCGGTGCTTGCATGACGAATGCGCTCCTCGCCGCCTACCCCGACGTGTTCGCCGGGGGTTCGGTGCTGGCGGGTGTCCCCGCCGGCGCCTGGACGGGAGGCAACGCCTATGGCTGGACGACCCCTGCCAACAGGACCGCTGCCCAGTGGGGTGACATCGTGCGCAAGGCGAGCCCGAACTTCACGGGCGCGCGGCCTCGGGTTCAGCTCTGGCACGGAACGGCTGACACCACCCTCAACTACGAGCCGAACTTCGCTGCCGAGATCGCGCAGTGGACGAACGTCCTGGGTCTGAGTCAGTCCGACAGCAAGACGAGCAGCTTCAGGGGTTCCTCGGATACCTGGAGTCGGGCCTCTTACACGAATGCCGCGGGGACGCTCGTCCTGGAGACGAACTCCGCGCAAGGCGCGCCGCACGATCTCTCGGGGCGAGGCTTGTGGGCCGACGCGGTGCGCTTCTTCGGGCTGGATATGGACCCTCCGCCCACTGGAGAAGGCGCGGGCGGCGGTGATGGAACCGGAGGCAGCGACGCGTCAGGCGGAGGCAGCAGCGCCTCCGGCGCAGGCGGCGAAGGTGGCAGCGCGAGCGGCGCCACGTCGGGCACGGGTGGCGGCGCGAGCAGCAGCACGGGTGGCGGCGCGAGCGGCAGCACGGGGAGCGGAGCGACCACCGGAGGCGCGGCGCAAGGCACCAGCGGAGCCACCACGGGCGGCTCGACGAGCAACGCGGGAGGAAGCACCGCTTCCGGAGACAGCGATCCGACCCCGACAGGCGGCGACAGCGCGTCGGACGACGGTGGGTGCAGCTTCAGCGCGGCCTCCAGGGGTCAGCTGCCCGGCGGCGCGCTCGCCGGATTGCTCGTGGCAGGGCTTGGTGCGGTGGTCCGCCGCCGTCGCCGATCGACTGTGTGAGCGTGACGCGCGAGCACGTACGCGAGGTTTCGCGGCGTCGAGGGACCTGCACGAAGCCCGCCCTCGCCTGCGAGGCGTAGCACGAGGACGAGGCGTCGCTCGGCGCTTGGTCCCTGGGCTCCAACACTCGTGCCATCTGCAGCGCGTCGAGCCTGCGTCGGCGAGGTCGCGCACCGGGCCCAGCCGAATCAGGGCGGCTCAGGCTGTAGTGGGCACCCGTATGGAAGGTCACCACCACGATGGACAAGCGCCTGGCCGGTAGGTTACGCTGCTGCCCGACTGCTGCGCCCTGCTCGGACGCGGTCGGGAGGAGGGGGACGCTGTGAGCACCAGGGAGGACGTGGAGAGGGGGGTGCTCGTCTACACCTGCAACTGCGGCTGGCTGGACACGGGCCACGCCGACTCGCGGTCGCGGCGCCCCCACGTGGGCGCCGCCAGCCTGTGGCGCCAGATCACCACCGAGAGCGGGCTTGCTTCACGAAGGCCCGGAGCGAGCGGGTTCAAGGTCACCTACACGCAAGACATGCGGTGGCGGGGCCTGACAGCCGCCGAGACGCGCATCTACTTCGTGAGGCGGGGATTGAGCCCCGCGCAGAAGGAGTCCGTGGCGCTGTCCATCTTCATGGAGGTCTCGTACGCGTTCGAGGAGATGCAGGGGAGCTTCCCCTTCTCGCTCACGAGGGCCAATGACAGCAGCTTCAGTGAGGAAGATCTGGTGAGCGACCTCATCGGCTTCTATGTGGCCGTGCGGCCCGGGATCAGGCCGCTCGATCTGTGCCGGGGTGTCTCGAGACGGGCGTCGCTCGCCGTATGGGATACGTACGGCTCGGTCGGCAGCCACAAGAACCGCTCCTTCTCGCCGGTCTTCCACCCGTGCGACGAGTGCCGTGGGCCGAGCAGGTTCCCGCCGACGTTCCAGCAGATCGTCCCTGCCGCGAAGGGGGACCTGTTTCGCGACTGGATCGTGCGTCCGACCATCGGACTATCCGACGACGAGGCGGACGAGCTGTTCGTCCCTGTCATGCGTCCTATTTAGAGGTGGCCTCATGTCGCTGATCCAGCTCGCGTTCGAATCCGGGGAGACCTCGCTCGACGTGCGTCGCTTCGATGTCCAGGAGAGCGTCTCGGGTCTCTTCTCTCTGTCGGTGCGGGCGGTCTCGCCGAACGCGGACATCGACCTCGAGTCGATCGTCGGCAAGGAGGCCTCCCTCCGCATCGCCAATGGAATCGCCTTCGCTCGCCTCGGCACACGTTACTGGACGGGCATCTGCAGCCACATCGAGCAGCTGCAGGCCGAGACGACCGGCGTCTCCACGTACCATCTCCGGATCATGCCGACGCTGTGGCTCCTCACCCAGCGGCGAAACCACCGCATCTACCAGCACCTCTCGATCCCCGACATCGCCGACGAGATCTTCGCCGAGTGGGGCATCACGGGGGCGTGGCGAATCGACCGCGGCAAGTACCCCAGGCTCGAGTACAGGTGCCAGTACGGGGAGAGCGACTACACCTTCCTGTCTCGCCTGCTGGAGGAAGCGGGGATCGCTTTCATCTACGAGACCGACGAGGCCAGCGGCTCGGTGCTGACGCTGAGCGACAAGCTTCACCTCGGCGCGCCCCGCCCCCCACCGGCGCTCCCGTTCGTCGATTCGCCCAACCTGGTCGCCGGGGAGGAGTTCGTCACCGAGGTGGCGCTCGCGTACGAGGTCCGGCCGGGGGCGGCGACGATCCGCGACTACGATTTCCGGAACCCGTCCTTCTCCTTGACCGGCGAGGCGCCCAAGGCGCCTGCGCCCGAGGACAGGTACGAGCAGCACCACTACGAGCCGGGCGCCTTCCTGATCGAGGGCCAGCAGGGCGGCGACACGCCGGCGGCGGACGACAAGGGGGTTGCGCGCCACGTTCAGAGGTTCGGCGCGGGGCTCGCCGAGCGGGTGCTCGCGGGGCATCGTGTCTCCAGGCGGACGGTCACGTTCGAGACCAACGCCCTGGATCTCGCGCCCGGCACGGTCTTCTCCGTCGGCCACCACCCTCACGCGGCGCTCGCCCCCGACAAGAAGCTCCTCGTGACGGAGGTCCAGATCCACGGCGCCGTCGGGACCGAGTGGACGCAATCCGCGCATGCGGTGTTCGCGGACGTGCCCTATCAGCCGCTGAGGAGGACGCCGAAGCCGGACGTCACCGGGGTGCAGAGCGCCGTCGTCGTCGGGCCTGCCGGGCAGGAGATCTACACGGACGAGTTCGGGCGGGTCCGCGTCCAGTTCCCCTGGGATCGGGAGGGGACGAACGACGCCGGGAGCTCCTGCTGGATCCGCGTGAGCCAGGGGTGGGCGGGCACGGGGTTCGGGATGATCGCGATCCCCCGGATCGGGCAGGAGGTGCTGGTCGGCTTCCTCGGAGGAGATCCGGATCAGCCGGTGATCGTCGGGCGCGTGTTCAACAACAACAACCGTGTCCCTTACAAGCTGCCGGAGAACAAGACGCGGAGCACGTGGAAGAGCAACAGCTCCCTCGGCGGCGGCGGATTCAACGAGATCATGTTCGAGGACCTCGCTGGCCAGGAGCTCGTGTTCATGCAGGCGCAGAAGAACCAGCGCCGGCTGGTCAAGAACGACGAGACGATCACCGTTGGCCACGACCGGCAGAAGCTGGTGAAGGGGAACGAGACCGAGGTGACGGGCGGCAACCGCTCCGAGTTCACCCACGGCAGCCGCGTCGAGCTCACCGAGGGCGACCGCACGACCGTCATCAAGGGCGCGCTCCGCAAGCGGGTCGAGGGGGACGAGGTCGAGCGCACCGAGGGCGATCACCTGCTCTTCATCGGCGGCGAGCAGCACGTGATCGTCAAGCAGGAGAAGCGCGAGCTGATCGAGAAGGACAGCCACCTCACGGTCAAAGGGAGCCGCAACGAGGCGATCGGCGGGACGGCCTCGCTCTCGGTGGGCGGCGACCAGCAGGGCAAGGTGGGGAAGAACTACGCCGTCGAGGCCGGCGAGGAGATCCACCTGAAGGCCGGGACCGATCTGGTGCTGGAGGCCGTCTCCGATCTGACCATCAAGGGCCCGGGCGGATTCATCCGCATCGACGCGGGCGGGGTCACGATCAAGGGCAGCCTGGTCAAGATCAACAGCGGTGGTTCTCCCGGATCCGGCGCCGGCGCGAGCCCCGCCGGGCCCAAGGCCCCGCGCGAAGCCACGGTGGCCGAGCCGGCCAAGCCCCAGCCCGATGACGTCAGCAAGACGGGGATCGGCCAGTAACCGGTCGTCGAGGAGCGGAGGGACCGATGCCGCCTGCAGCGCGTGTGACCGACATGCACGTTTGCCCGAAGGTCGAGCCGGGGCCGGTGCCCCACGTGGGCGGCCCCATCCTGCCCGCCGGAGAGCCCACGGTGATCATCGGCTTCATGCCGGCGGCGCGCGAGGGCGACATGGCCGTGTGCGTGGGCCCGCCCGACAAGATCTCCAAGGGCGAGTCGTCCGTGCTCATCGGCAACAAGCCGGCGGCGCGCCTCGGCGACTCGATGGAGCACGGCGGGGTCATCGTCCTCGGGTGCCCGACGGTGCTCATCGGATCGTCGGCGCAGGGGGTGGCGATCGCCGCGGCCAGCGCCAAGCCGTTCTGCGAGGAGTGCGAGAAGGCGAAGCAAGAGGCCGGAGGCTCGCCGTGAGGGGGGCGCGATGAGCGGCGGGCGGCGCGCCATCGTGGAGGTCCGCTGGGCGAAGGCCCCGGTCCGCAAGGTCGTGATCGAGCCGGGGGCGACGCTCCGCATCGGCAGGACCGAGCGGGCCGACCTCGTCGTGCCGGACGATCGGAGCATGTCCGCGGTCCACTGCGAGCTGCGCTGGGACGGCGCTACGTGCCGGATCGCCGACAGATCGCGGGAGGGCACGCTCCTCAACGGCGAGCCCGTGCAGGAGGGCGAGGTCAAGAGCGGCGGCTGGATCCGCGCGGGGGGCACGGTGTTCTCGGTGTACATCGAGGGGGCGACGCCTCCCCGGGCGGAGAGCGGGCTCAAGGGCGACGGCACCGACCGGCTCAGCCCTGCGCAGCAGGAGGTGCTCGCGGCGCTCCAGGCGGAGCCGGCGCCGCTGTTCGCCGTGCTCGATGCGGCCCGCACGCTGCGCGTGATCGAGGTGCTGCGCGAGTCGGTGGAGGAGTACCGCTCGCTCTACGAGGGCATCAAGGGCGAGGCGCTGGCGATGCAGGCGCCCTACCTCGTGCGGTTGCCGAGCGGGGCGCGGCTCCTGGAGCAGCTCGTGCTGGAGGGGTGGGACAAGCGGTGGGGCATTTACCTGACGAGCCGGCGGCCCTTCGACGAGGTGAGGAGGCAGCTCCGGCGCATCACTATGGTGCACAACGACCAGACCGGGGAGCGGATGTACTTCCGGTTCTATGATCCGCGGATGCTGCGGCTGTTCTTGCCGACGTGCGGGGTGCGGCAGAAGGAGCAGATCTTCGGCGAAATCGAGGCGTTTCTGGTGGCCGGGAGAGACGGCGAGCTGCTGCGGCTCACGGCGCGCGAGGCGCCGGCGGCGCTCACGCGTGCACCCGCGCCGGAGCCCGCGGGCCTGGAGCTCGACGCATGATCCGGGTCCACGAGAGACAGCTTGACGAGGTCGGCCGGACCCTGGTGCTCGAGCAGTTCGAGGACGAGATGGTCGTCCACCTGCACGAGTTCTCGGCGCGGCACGCGGAGATCATCGGCGACGACTGGCTGCGTCGCGCCATCCGGCTAGGGATCGAGCGGGCGGCCGTCTACGGCGTGATCAACCCGGGGCTCCTCAAGTCGTATGTCGAGCTGATGATGATGTTCGGCTCCGCGTTTGACGTGGATCCGCTGTACCCGTGGGCGGCCGAGATCCTGCGCGATCCGGGCCCGCCCGACGAGGTGGTCCGGATGAAGCGCCTTTACGAGGCGACGCTCCGCTACCTCCACGCTGTGAGCGCCCCCCAAAAACAGGCGGGGATACAGGCGCTGCGCAACCTGGTGCAATTCCTTGGCGAGGGCGTCCCTCCGGCGGCCCTGCGCGACGAGCAGACGGCCATCGACACGCTGGCGCGGATCTACCCGCAGCGCTGCGCCCACCTGGGCGAGGCGCGGCTCCGGCAGTTCGTCCGCCTGGGCCCGGACGCGGCGGCGCGATATGACGTGGCGACGGACCAGGGGATCGCCGTCGTCACCGGGCTGATGTTCGGGATCGGGTGGGGGGTCGCGGAGGATCCGCTGTGGCCCTGGGTCGGGGCCACGCTGCGCGATCCGGCCAACAAGAGCCCGGAGCGGCGCGCTGAGCGCTTGCAGAAGCGGACGCAGATCTACCTGGAGCGGGCGCTCCGGCACCTCGAAGGGAAGCGCGCCGATGTCGTGCTGTGACAACAAGCCGCCGACACCGCCGGCGCCCACGCCGCCGCCGCAGCCGGTGCAGGCCTGCACCACGCTCACCATCACCTCCCAGACCGTAGTCACCTCCCCGACGAACCGTGGTCGGACACGTATCGGAGTCGGCGAGGAGGTGACGCTCACCGCGACCCCTCCGCCGGCGACGTGGGCGATCACGAGTGGGACCGGGAGCTTGAGCCCGAACACGGGCAGCCACGCGACCGTCACCTTTACCGCTGATGACAACGCTGGGAGCGTGACGATCACGGCTACGGGCTCGGGTTGCAGTTCCACGATCACCTTTACAGTCGTCCAGCCGTCGAACTGGACGATGAGACGCAGCGCCGGAAGCGTCCTGAAGCACACGGCCGGGCGTCCAGACTGTGGCTGGCTGGGGAGCCCTTTCATCCACCCGGATGACGTGAACTTCTACAGGATCGAGATCCGTGAAAAGGATTCTCAAGCGGTTGCGCACGGTTGCTTCAGCCCGACCTTTGATGGACTCTGGCATGGGAATTATCCCCCACCGGATCGGGTGAGCGGCTGGGTTCCGGTTATCAGCCACACCTCCGCGCATGGATCCGTGGTCGGTGCGACCGACCAAATTTACGCCTCTGCTCCCGCATCGGCTGGGACGGCACCTCCGTTCACAGTGGGGGACGTCTATGTGCCTATCGCCTGGCAATGGCATGTCGTAGGGAACGCGACGGCCCACGATTTTCCTGTTACGCGCCAGGAGCACGAAATTTTTGCGACTGGACGGGCTGAAGCGCGAAAAGGGGGGAACACGGAGCACTGCATGTACAACGATCCACCGGGGACACCCTTCTGAGCCGATATGTACGACTTCGCGGGACAATGCCACGGGCGGACCGGACTGTACCGGTCTTCCGCTGCGATGGTGCTTGGGATGCTCTATGCGACCGCCATCCTGTTCGGGATTGGGTGCAGGAGAAGCGAGCAACCTGACGTGGCGGGCGTCATGAGCAGCCGACCAGAGGCCGGACGAACGATTAGTCCATCAGAGACCAGCACAATGACGAGCAACCAAAAATATCTGGATGAAGCTCAGGCTCATATGAAGGAGTTCGATGCCCAGCTGGAACCGGAGCGGCTCCGCGAGGCATACATGGCGCTTGAAAATGTGAGCTTGTCGGCGGAGCGAGATCCGGCGACCCGCTCCTTGGTGCGAGCGAGCTGCCTGTCTTCGTGGCTGCGTCTGCTCCAGGTGGTGGATCACTTCCTCGATCCCAAGTTTGACGTTAACGATGTCCCCTTCCTGCTCGTCCAGCCGCCCCCGACCTCGACAGGCGTCGTATATCCCCCCGGTGCCGACCCCGCCCTGATAGACGATCCCGTGGCGCGCGCCCAGTACGAGAATGCTGTCGCCGCCAATCGGGAAAAGCTCGAAAAGTATCGCATGCAGGTTCAACTCCACCGTGTGAGCGAGCGTCTAACGCCCCGCGCAGAGGCGTTCATTCGTGATTCGTACACGTCCGATCCCAGTGACCAGGCAGAGCTGAGGGCGGCCATCGACCAGCTCATCACCAACCCGGCGCGGAAGGCTGTGCTGTCGAAGCTTCTCTCGCCCTTGATGCCTTAACGTCGCCTTCAGCGCTGGAGCTCCTCGAGAGATCACTCGATGCCCAACCTGGACCTCATCTTCGCCTCCGGCGAGACCTCCCTCTCGGTGAGCCGCTTCGCCGTCCAGGAGGGCATCTCCAGCCTTTTCACCGTCACCGTCTGGGCCCTCTCCGACGACCCCAGCATCGACCTCGACACCATCGTCGGCAAGGCGGCCTCCTTCCGCGCGGCGAGCGGCGCCTCCTTCGCCCCCCTCGGCGGAGAGCGCCACTGGGCGGGCGTCTGCGAGCACGTGGCGCTCGTCCGGGCCGAGCCGACGGGCACGTCGATGTACCAGATCCGCATCGTACCCACGATGTGGCTCCTCACCCAAAGGCGCAATCACCGCATCTTCCAGCGCCTCTCCACCCCGGAGATCGTCGACAAGGTCCTCACCGAGTGGAGCATCGAGCCCGCGTGGAAGCTCGATCGCACCCGCTATCCCAAGCTCGAGTACAAGGTCCAGTACGGGGAGAGCGACCACGACTTCGTCTGCCGCCTGCTCGAGGAGGCGGGTATCGCCTTCACCTTCCCCGAGGACGCCGCCGACGTCTCCAGGCTCACCTTCGACGACAAGCTCCATACCGGCGAGCCACGCTCCGCGCCACCGCTCCACGCAACCACCAGCGACATCGGGATCACCGACCGGGAGATAGCCCGGCAGATCCACCTCGGCCACGACGTCCGGCCGGGAGCCCGCGTCGTCCGCGATCACGACTTTCGCAACCCGAGCTTCGCCTTGCTCGGCAACGCCGAGAAGGCGGCGGCGCCGGAGGACCGGTACGAGCAGTTCGATTACCAGCCGGGCGGGTTCCGGATAGCATCCAGGGGATCCGGCGACACGCCGCTCGCCGACGACAAGGGGGCGTATCGGCACGACCAGGCCTACGGCGACGCGCTCGCCCAGCGCAGCCTGGAGGGCGAGCGGGTCCAGAAGCGCGCCGTCGCCTTCGAGACCAACACCGTCGATCTCTGGCCGGGCGCCGTCTTCTCCATCGAGAACCACCCGCACTCCGAGCTCGCCGGCGGGCGACCCCTGCTGGTCACCGGCTTCTTCCTGGAAGGCGAGGTCGGGCGGGAGTGGCACATGGCGGGGACGGCGGTCTTCACCGCCTCGCCCTATCGCCCGCGGGCCACGGTTCACAAGCCTCGCCTCCACAGCGTGCAGAGTGCCACCGTCGTGGGGCCGCCAGGGCAGGAGATCCACACCGACGAGTTCGGCCGGGTGCGCGTCCAGTTCCCGTGGGATCGCGAGGGGAACAAGGACGACAAGAGCTCGATCTGGATGCGGGTCCGCCAGGAGTGGGCGGGGACCGGCTTCGGGATGATCACCATCCCGCGGATCGGACAGGAGGTGCTGGTCGCCTTCCTCGACGGGGATCCCGATCAGCCGATCGTCGTCGGCCGGCTCTTCAACATGACCCACCCCGTGCCGCACACGCTGCCAGAGAACAAGACCAGGAGCGACTGGAAGAGCAACACCTCGCCCGGCTCCGCCGGGTGGAACGAGATCATGCTCGAAGATCTGGCGGGGAACGAGCTGGTCTATCAGCAGGCGCAGAAGAACCTGCGCCGCCTGGTCAAGAACGACGAGACCATCACCGTGGGGCACGACCGGGACAAGGGCGTCTCGTCGGACGAGACCGACACCACGGTGGGCCAGCGCGTCGAGGAGACCGACAAGGACCGGATCGAGCAGATCGCCGGCGACCGCACGACCGCGGCGAAGAAGCTCTTCGCCGCGCACGTGAAGGGCGACGAGATCGAGCGGACGCTCGGCACGCGGCTCGTCCTGACGAGCAAGGACGAGCACATCCTCGTCAAGAAGACCAAGCGGGAGATCGACCACATCGACCTCCACCTGCACGTGAAGGGAAGCCACAGCGAATCTGCCGGCGGGTACTCGCTTTCCACCTCGTCGCAGCAGGAGAAGGTGGGCAAGAAGAACGCGCTGGAGACGGGGCTCACCCTCCACGAGAAGGCCGGGACGGTGCTGGTGGCCGAGGGCAGCTCGTCGGTGACGATCAAGGGCCCCGGCGGCTTCATCACCATCGGCCCGGGGGGCGTCGACATCGTCGGCACGCTGGTGATGATCAACGAGGGAGGGGCGCCGGGCTCGGCGCCGGACGCGCAGCCGGCACGCTCGGAAAAGCCGAAGGAGGGAAACGTCGATGCGCCGCCAATGAAGCTCGCGCCGACTCCGCCACCTCCGCCCCCTGCTCCTCCTCCGCCTGCTCGAGAACAACCTCCGTCCCCTGCTCCTCCTCCGCCTGCTCGAGAACAATCTCCGCCGCCGCCGGAGCGTGTCAACCCGCTGCTTACGCCGAAGAAGCTGGTAGTGGTGGTGCGCAAAGTTGCCCAAAAACCCGGAGGGGGGGCGATAGAGCCTTACACCAGCCCTACCCGGCACGCGCTTCAGCTCAAGACCGACGCGCCGTTCGATGGGACCGGCACGTTCACCTGTCCCGGGGGCAAGGTGAAGTTCTTCTCGGCGGCGAAGGGTGGAACCGAGATCAAGCTCGACGGAACCGACAACGTCTTCAAGCCGGGCGCCGCCCCGGCGTGGGCGGGCGCCGCCACGCTGAACGGAGGAGTGACGGTCTTCGTCGAGGGCGTGAGCCCCAGTGCGGCGCTGGACGACATCACCGCCGAGCTCGCGCTCTCGGGCGGCTCTAAGCCAGTGGGGCCGCCGGCCAAGGCGACGATCACGAGCGTCGAGGTGACGCTCGACATTTGCAATCCGCGGCCCGCTGCGCGCGCGGAACCGTCGCCCCTGTCGCAGGACGACAAGGTGTGGCTCGGCCGCAACCTACTCGTGCAGGACGCGATCAACCAGTTCGAGCGGGCGCAGCTCGTCATCCAGCAGGTCAAGCCCACCGCGTTCAAGGGCGAGCTCGTCCTCACGGCGAAGAACGACCACGTCGCCGTGTTCCGCGACGAGAAGCCTCCCGCCGCGTCGGGTGAGGCGTCCCTCCTGCCGTACACCATCGCGACCGATAAGATACCGGCCGGCGGCGACAAGCTCTGGGCGCAGGGCGCCAAGCCGAGCGCGGACATGCGCGACACCGGGTTCCTGCTCAGCATCAAGGGCGTGGACGACGAGGGAGACGAGGTCGCGGCGACGGCGGTGCAGATCACGCTCGATCTGTGCCAGAGCCGGACGGCGATCGGCGGCGATCCCGCGCCGCTCTCGGCCGACGACAAGATCAAGGTCGGCCGCTTCATGCATGAGCAGGACACGGGCAATCACCACGGGCGCGCGCTGCTCATCGTTCGCAAGGTCTTGCCGGACAAGTTCGACGGCACGCTCGTCCTCGAGAGCCTGAGCGCGACCACCGAGCTCTTCCCCAACGAGGTCCCCACCGCGGGCGAGGCCGCGACGGCTGTTCCGCACGAAATCGACTACAAGACAGAGAAGAACGAGGACAAGAGGCTCTGGGTTCAAGGCAAGACGGTGAGCGGCGCGCTGTGCGACGCGGGGTACTTCCTCCACCTGAAGGGAGACAATAAGACCAACGCCGACAACGTTCGTGTCACCGTGTGCAAGTTGACCGACCTCAAGGCTGATATCCCCTCGACGCCAGCCAACACGGTCCGCAACCGCGCGACCGGCGGAACCAGCAACTCGCCGGTCCCGCGGCACACGCTCGTCCTGGCCGCAGGCGGCGCCGCGGCTGCCTCGGACTACGATCCCGACTACACCGCCAACGTGCCGCTCGTCTTGATCGAGAAGTCCGTCCGCGACACGGACAAGATCAAGCTCAGCGTCGTCGTCCAGCCGGCAACGGCAAAGCCGTTTGTGCGCTGGAGCATCGCGCGCGACCGCCGCACGGACGCGCCCCAGGGCGATCACGCGGACATTGTCGCCCTCCCTGGCAACAGCGACGACCCGGGCCTCACCCCGGACGCGGCGAACAAGCTCGAGGCCGCGCTCACCGCCAACGCGGTGGGGAGCTTTCACATCCTGCCCTTCATCGATAACAACGGCAATGGCACCAACGAGTTCGACGACGCGAGCGGCAAGCGCATCGATCGCGAGCCCTATATCTGCATGAACCTGGTGCTGGTGCGGGTGCAGGGGGTGAGCAATCTCTGCGTGACCAACAACGCCGCCGGCTCTCGTGACATTATCACCAGGTCGAACGACTATTTCGGAACGGGGGCGCTGACCGTGCCGATCGGGGTCAGGACGGGCGACTTCGCGGGGACCGGAAATGACGCCATTACCATGAAGGTCATCGCCCGCGTGATCGGCGGCGGACAGGACGGCAAGCGCGGGCTGGATCAGGTCTTCGCGGGCTGGAACAACAACGAGCTCGACAGCCCCTCGAGCCCCGGCCCCGGCGGGCACGGCGAGGACGTGACGCACACCTTTCAGAAGCGTCTCCCTCCGCCGAACCCCCCGGCGCGCACGCGCTGCTTCTGGAGGATGGACGGCGCCGAGATCGCGGGGCCCATCCTCGACGCCGGCGCCTTCTCGCGTCCCAACCGGGGCACGGGTGGCAACACCTGCACGTCGACGAACGGGTCCCCCGGCATGCCCATCGTCAAGAACGACGATCGATCGCGCATCGGCCAGAGGTGGGAGGTCACGAACCCCGACAGCCCGGGCGGGCCCATCCGCCTCGAGCACCCAGCCGACGTCAACGTGATGCCGGCGACAGCGCGAAGGACGTTGCGCAATTTCAAGTTCAACCTCGACTGGCAGTGCGCCCTCCTCTTCTGGACGAATCGGAACGGAGTGCCGGGAGCGGCCGACCAACCCGCATGCCGCCTGTACTCGACTGTCTCGACCAACACCTGGCGCGTCCGGCTCGAGAGCAGCTTCGACGACAACTTCGTGGAAACGCGCATTGTGCGCAAGACCGTAACCATGATCAAGGACGCCGACCCGACACGCCGGGCAACGCCCGTCGACGGCTCCGGGCTCGAGACGCGGGCGCCCGGCGGGGTCGACCAACTCGTCGCTGACGTTCCATTCTGAGCAAGCAAAGGAGATGATCGATGATCCCGTACCGGCCCGACTCACGGTCGGAGATCCTGCGCGCAGCGCGGATCCTATGCGTGCGGATCGACTCGGCCCTGGCCGACCTGTTCCACCCCGTGGCGCCGAACCTCCAGGAGCGTAAGGTGGCGCTCGCCCTCACGCTCCTCGCCGTGAGCAAGGGAGAGGTGGCGGAGGCGCCGGGAGACAAGATCTCGATCCGCGTTACCCAGGCCGAGAATCTCGGGAGCCGCTTCACGGCCGTGCCCGGCGTCTGGTCGCGCATTGACCTCTCGCCCGGGTCCGAGTTCGTCGCTTTCACGGGGCCGGACGGGGCGAGCGCCGCGGAGGCGCTGGCAGATCCCGTGTGCTTCCGGCTGGCTCCCGCGGATCCCGCGGCGGGCGACGTGGCCGACGTCGACATGGCCGGCTGTCCGGAACTCCGCCTCGCCGGCCTGCTCGATCGCCTTTGCGGCAGCGAGGCGCGCTTCGGCCCCTTCTTCGCCCGCTACCTTGCCGACCGGCTACCCGATGCGTTCCCGGACCGCCGCGCGGATCTCGACGCCGTCCTCCGCGTGCTCGAAGCGCCCGCGCTTGGCACCTCGTCGCGCTTCGTCCTCTGTGACGGCGCAGTGGGAAACTTCATCCTGTGGAGCCCGCTGTCGAGGGAGCTGATGCCACCGTTCGTGCTGAGCTTGTTCCGCCTCCTCCTGCTCCCGGAGGCGGCCGACCTCCACGAGAACCTCACGAGCACGTGGATCCCGAATCTCGTGGGCATCGAGGGGGGGATGGAGCGGCTCGTCGCGGACGACGTCTTCGCTGGCGACCCGCTCCGCGCGCAGGCCGCGGGCGCGCTCGCACAGGCAAACCTCCCTGGGGCCGGTCCACTGCTCGCCTGGGTTCAATCATGAGCGGCATGACGACTCTGGCTGCCCTGATCGTCGCGCTCTTGGCCGGCGCCTGTCGCGCGTCGGGCGCCGGGAGTCCTTCCTCCGAGGGCAGGCCAGCGGATGCAGCGGCCGGCACACCGACGAACGCTTTCACGGGCGCCCGACCAGAGATGGCTGTAGCGAGAGTCGTTTCCGGTTCTCCTTCCGTCATCCTGCGCGCAGTGCACATCGCGGTGCTCACTGTCGTGAAAATCGACGAGGGCCCATGGGAGCTCGGACCGCTGCGCAGCGAGGTCCAGGAGTTCCATCTCGAGGTCATCCTCGCCGACGCGCTCAAGGGCGCGATCGCCGCGAAGGCGGGCGACCCGATCCACATCTCCGGCCACCGATCGCGCCCCGGACCGCGCGAAGCTAGCGTGCCGCCGGGGGTGTGGTCATCGGTCGACCTCGCTGTCGGCGCGCGGCTTGTCGCCTTCAGCAGTGCCTCGTCGCCCCACGCCGCGCTGGTCTTCGCCGAGCCCGCGCTGCTCCGCATGCTCCCGTCGGCTCCGGCCGAGGACGAGGTCCGCCGCGCGCTCACCCTCGAGCGCGCTGGAGGGCCGCTCTCGGCCCGGATCCAGACCGTCACTGAGCCGCCCGCGCTGTCACCGCTGTTCGGGGAGTACGTCGTGGCGCGCCTCGCCGAGGACACGCTGTACCGCGACGCGGTGGGCTTCGACCAGGTGATGGCCTGGCTCGAGGATCCAGGGCGTTCACCGTCCTTGCAGATGTTCGTAATCCAGTCCCTCGTCGGCAAAGTCCTCTTGACCGAGCCGAACCCACCCGGCTTCACCGAGCGGCTCGCGCTCGCGACATGGCGCGTCTTGAGTTCAACCCAGGACGAAGCGCTCGCCACACAGATCGTTGACACCTACCTGCCGAACCTGCTCGGTCTCGAAGGGGCGGCGCCCTTCAAGAGCGTGCAGACAGTCTTCCATGGCGACGAGGGGGCGAGGACCCTCGGGCGCGAGGCCCTGCTGCGTCGGCCTGCGGGTGGGGCGCGCGATCGGCTCCTCGGCTGGATAGGCCGCTGAAGAGCGGTCCACAAATACCGCGGCGTGACGACCGCGACCGTGCGGGCGCTCGCGATCCGGTGACCTCAACTCCCGTCGACGGATTTCTCCTGCATCGCTCGGATTGGTTCGCGTGAAGACGCACCTCGACGCCGTCCCCAAGCGTGTAGATAGTAACGCGCCACGAGTCGCTGTATGAGCAAGCACATGGCTGGCGAAGTCTCCGTCCTCGGGTTGTCCGACATACCGGTCGGCTGGCTGACCTGGCAGCGCCCGCCGGCCAAGCCGGTGCTCACAGTCGTCTGCCGGGCGACCTTCGTCCTCCGTCCCGGCGAGGCGGTGCTCGCCGAGGAGCAGCAGCCGCTGGCCGCCGCCGAGCGGCCCTACCCCGACGGCGCCAGCCTCGGGCTCTACGCGCCCGCTGACCTTGTCCCGATGAAGCCGCGCGCGGACGTGCTCCTCGTCGGGCACGCGTTCGCTCCTGGGCGGCAGCCGGTGCGCTCGCTCATCGCCCGGCTCGCGGTCGGCGAGGTGGACAAGCGCGTCGAGGTCTTCTGCGATCGGCAGTTCGACCTCCAGGGGGCGCTCCGTGAGGGCCCGCCGTTCGCCCGCATGCCGCTCGTGTACGAGCGCGCCGCGGGGGGACCGCAGACCCCGAACCCGATCGGCGTGCGCCCCGACATGCGCGACATCTACGGGCGCCTCGCGCTGCCCAACCTCCAGCCGCCGGGTCTCGAGATCGCGTCAGCGAGCGATCCGATCGCGCCCATCGGCTTCGGTCCGATCGCGAACGGCTGGCTCTCGCGCCGCGCGTTGCTCGGCCCCGCCGCGGCCGCGCGGCTGCCGGACACCTGGCACGATCAGGTCCTGCCCAGCGACCTCGATCCTGAGCATTTCCAGGCGGCGCCCCGCGATCAACAGGTGCAGACGCTCCGCCCCGACGAGCGGCTCACCCTCGAGAACCTGCACTACGAGCACCCGCGGCTCGTCACGCGGCTCCCAGGGATCGGCCCTCGAGCGTTCGTCGAGGGCCTGGGCGCGCCGAAAGCGGTGGCGATGCGGGCCGACACGCTCTGGATCGATGCTTCTTGCGGGCTCTGCACGATGACGTGGCGCGGCCAGGTCCGCCTCGAGCACGCGACGCAGCCCGTGCAGGTCTTCGTGGCCATGGAGGAGCCCGGGCGCGAGCTCGCGTGGGAGGATGTCAAGGAGCTCCGGGACGCGAGGGCCAGCGCCGAGGACGGCACCTCCACGGTGCTGCAATCGAGGGGCACGGTCCTGGCGCCCCTGGAGCTGACACCGGCGCGAGGCTCGCCTCTGCCCTTCTCCGCTCCGCAGACCCCACAGGCACCCCGCGAGACCGCAGACGATTCGGTCGGGCTGCCGTTCCAGCCTCCGGGCGCGCCACGTCCGCAGCGGCTGCCCACCCCGCCGCCGCCGTCGGACAGCGAGACCAGGACCATGGACATTTCCTCCGCCCAGGCGGCGCCTGCCATGGTCGCGCCGGCGCCGCCGCTCGAAAGCCCGTGGGCCGAGAGCCCGTGGGCTCGAGGCGCCGCAGCGCCCGGCGCCGCTCCGCCCGGCGCCGCTCCGCCCCCAGGAAAGCTCCCCGCCGCGCCGATAGCGCCGCTCACCGCGCTCGCATCCGCGACCGCCTCTCCGCTCCCCGTGGCGCCCCCGCTGATCACCCCACCTGCGGTCGTCGCCCCTCCCCTCCCCGTGGCGCCCCCGCCGATCACCGCATTTGCGGTAACCGCCTCTCCGCTCCCCGTAGCGCCCCCGCCGGTCGCCGCCCCCGCGAAGAGCGCCCCGCGCTCACCGCCCGCATGGTCGCCGCTGCGCGCCGCCACGCCCGAGGCGCTCAACCTTGTCTGGTTTCACCCTCCGTGCCTGCCGCGCCTCCGCAAGGACCCCCGCTTCGCACCGGTGCTCGACGCGCTCGACGAGCAGCCGCTCGATCGCGATCTCGATGATCCGGCGCACGCCGAGACCACGGCGGACATCGAGGACTGGCGCGAAGCGTTCGAGATCCTCGCGCGCGGCGCGGTCAGCTCGGAAGGCGTCGCGGCCGCGCTCGCCGGGGCCACGCTGGCCGACGGGCGGCTCGTGCAGCCGCTCGTCCTCGTGGCAGGAGAGCTCGTCTTCGCATTCGATGAGCTCGAGTCGCTCAAGGCGATGATCTCCGCAGCCGCGCCCCAGGCCAGCGCAGATCCCGAGGCCAAGGGGATCCTCGATCTGGCCAAGGAGTTCCTGGGCACGCCGGGGATACCCGGCGCGCCGGTCGTCGCCGAGGGCCTCGAGGCGCGCATCCGCGAGACCTTCGAGAAGCGCGACCTCGTGCCGCCAGGCCAGCTCGACGCGCTCGCGGAGCGCGCGCTGCTCGGCGGCCACCATTTCCAGCGCCGGGCCGTCTTTGGCGCGCCTCACGTGCGCGCGCTCCTCCACGGCCTGCCCGATGGGCCGATCCCCACGTACCTGGGCGAGGCGGTCGCGGCGAAGCTGCCCGCAGCGCAGCGCCTGCGTGTCCGACTGCTCGCCCACGTGCACCCCGCGGCGGATCAGCAGGAGACGCACCCGGCGGCGCTGCGCGCGGCGGCGCTCGGCGTCGTGAGCCCATCCATGGTGCGCCGCTGAGCCAACCAGGAGCATAATGCGCCATGCCCGAGACGCTGGAGCTTGTCTGGATCGATCCCAAGAGCGCGGCGCGCATCCGCAAGCGACCGCCCTGGCAGCGCCTCGTCGACGACGCGCAGCGGGATCCACGCGCCACGGAGCCCGGCGAGCCCGAGCTCCCCAGCCAGACCGTCCCGCCGGAGGACCGCCGCGACGTGTTCTTGATCCTCGCGCGCGCCACCGCGACGGACAGCAGCGGCGTGACCGCGGCGCTCTCGGAGGCAGTCCGCGAAGACGGCAAGTTCGCGCCGCCGCTCGTGTTCGTCACGGGAGAGCTGCGCTTCCCCTTCGACGAGCTCGAGATGCTGAAAGCCGCCGTGACCACGGCCACGCCCTTCACCGGCGGTGACGAGTCGCTGGAGACGGCACTCTCTTCCGCGAACGATTTCCTGAGCACCCCAGGCCTGCTCACCGCGCCCGCCGTCGTCGACGGGCTCACGGACCGCATCCGCCAGGCTTTCGGGCGAGTGCGGCGCGCCGTGCCCTCAGGCTACCTCGATGCGCAGATCGAGCGGGCGCTCCTCGAGCACCGCCGTTATCAGAAGCGCCTCTTCGACGGAGCGCCCCACCTCCGCGCGCTGCTCCACGGACCCGGCGACAAGGCGCCGATGCTCGTGTACTTCCCGGCCGATGTGGCCACGAAGCTCCCGCTGTACCAGCGTTTTCCCGCTCGCCTCATCGCCGCCGCGCACCTCTCCATGGATCAGTTCGAACCGCACCCCTTCGCGCTCCAGGCCCTCGCGCTTGCGCGTCAGATCCCGCGGGCAACGCCGCACCGGTGAGAGTCCCGCGCTCGACATCTTGCCCCTATGCCCCGTCTATGTTGCGCTGCGCTCCACGTCACGCAGCCCCCTCGAGTGGGCCAGCTTTCATAAGGTCGTCAGCCGCGCTATGCGGTCAAGCTTCCGCTGCTGGGCGCAGGCGGTAGTGCCGAGATCACCTGCGACGCGCGGGTGTTGATCGATCTGAGCTGTTCGAGACCACAGGTTCACAGCTGAACATTCGCCTGCACGATACGCGCGCGACCTTCATCACCATCAAGCTTGCGCTCGGTCGCACGAAGACGAGGATCTCGGATCGCACCTGCCTCAGCTCGAGCGACCATGCAACGCCCATGACATGTCACGCCCTCACCGTGACATGTCTTGCCAGGCGCCCCGGCGGTAGGCGGAAGCACCAATGAAGGGAACCGCCGCCTCGCAGGCTCTGGAGCCAATGCGGCCTCTCCAATGCATGAATAAGTCGTTGATACAGCATCACCTTCTGAGGAGGCAGATCGCGTCAAAAAAAATATTCTGTCCACCCGCGCAGATCCCGCAATTGGGGCTTGACGTTTCCGGAGCGTTTCGATCTCCTTCCACCATGAAGACGGCTTTCTCTCGCTTTCGACTCGTCGCATCGACGGTGCTCCTCGTCGCGGCCGCCGCGTCCTGCAGCAGCGAAGATGCCGATCCTGGCACGTCAGGTTCGTCGGGCGGCTCGCCGCCGGCCGGCGGGACGGGTGGAACAGCCGCGAGCAGCGGCGGCGCGGGTTCAGGCTCGGGCGCCTCGAGCGCCGGAGGATCTGACGGCAGCTCCACGGGAGGTTCGTCCGCGGTCGGCACCGGAGCAGGCGGCGGCTCGGCAGGCACGGCATCCGGGGGTTCGGGAGGGTCGACACCCGAGACGGGCGATCGCTCGCCGGAAGGCACCTGCGCGCGCTTCAACGCCGACACCGCCGACATGAGCGAAGGCACGTGGAGCGGCTCGCTGGATCCCGAGTGCGACCCGGGAGACATCTCTCCCGAGGGTCGAGCGAACGCGCTCCGGCTCTTCAATCTGTACCGCTGGCTGGCGGACTTGCCCCCGGTCGTGACCGAGCCCACCCGCGACGCGCAGGCCCAGGCCTGCGCGCTCATGATGGACGCGAACAATTCGCTCTCGCACGAGCCGCCGGAGAGCTGGAAGTGCTACTCGAAGACAGGCGCGGACGGCGCGAGGACGAGCAACATCTCGAGTGGCCCCGGCGTCGCGAGCGTTCAGGGCTATCTGATCGACCCCGGGAACGAGACGACCTTCGGCCACCGGCGCATCATCCTCGCGAACGATCTCGGCCCGATCGGCCTCGGCTCTACCGGCAAGAACGGCGCCTCCTGCATGCAGAACATCGGAGGGACGGGGCGCGCCGGCAAGGAGTGGACGGCCTGGCCTCCACCCGGGGTGTTCCCGATCCAGGCGTACGGCGACCGCTGGAGCTCACTCAGCGACACCGGCTGGTCGATCCAGAGCGAGGACATCGAGCTCGAGGACGCCGACGTCACGATCACGAGCGGCGGTGCCCCTCTGGCCGTCGACGTGGAGCCGCTCCAGGGGCGCTACGGCTCCACGAACGCCATCCGCATCGTGCCGAACGGCTGGGACCCTGAAGCCGGCAACACCTACTCCGTGAGCGTCTCCGGGATCTCGGCGACCATCGCCTACGACGTCGTGTTCGTCGACTGCGAGTAGAGGATTCTCGTTCCCCTTCAGCTCCGGCAAGAACATCATTTCGGGACCTTGACGTCGAGCTTGCCGAGGCGCGCGAGCAGCGGGCCCCGATCCTCCATCGCCACGCCGACGAGCCTCCGCGCAGACGCGTCGTCGAGCTTCGGGACGGATCGCGCTGCGAATCGCGCCTCCTCCGCGGCGGGGACCTGGAAGATCAGGTGGTAAACGCCGCTGTTCGAGACCGCGAGCACGCGCTGCGTCTCCCCCAGGCCGAGCAATCGACAGAGCGCCGCGGCAAGGAATCCCGCGGCGGCGCGAGCGAGAGCGCCGCCGCGAAGCGAGAGCGAGACGTGGTGCTCTCGTCCGGCCTCGCCGGCCTCGGCGACGGTATAGACCACGGCGATGTCGGCGGACGTGATGAACGCATTGCCCTCGGCGAACGGGTCCGCGGGCGGGCCCCCCCCGGGGGGCTTGAGCGCGGTGTCCCTGGCGCGGCCGAGCCCGCGCGAGAGCTCGATCAGGTGGTCCGGCGAGAACAGCCGATCGTAACGCGGCCGCTTCATCGCGAACCGGTAGACAAGGAACACCACGAGCCCGACGAGCAGCCATTTCAGCATCGGACCTTGCACCTCCGCGCCCAACCACCGAGACAGACCATCACGCCCGCGGCGAGCGGCCCATCGCCGCAGCATGCGCCTTCTTTCGTCCCATGGCGAGGCATCGTGCCGGTCCCCGCGCGATTCGTCCACGGGGTTTCACCTCTGCCGTCGCCTCTCGCGCAGCCGCGCCTCACGCCCTTGCGGCTCGGCTTGCCTGATGGCGCGCGTCGCTGCGACGTGGGCAGGCGCGACGCCCGGCGCGGGAGCTGTGGCGTGACGCCGGCCCGATGGTGGATACTGGCGCTGGCCTCCAGCCTCTTCGCCGCGATGACCCAAGCCGCCACCTACGTCTACGTCTCCAACGCCGAGAGCTCCGAGATCTCGGTGCTGCACCTGGACCCCGCCGGCGGGTCGCTGGCGCCCGTACAGACCGTCGGCATCGACGGCCAGGCCGGGCCGCTGGCGGTCTCGCCGGACCGGCGCTTCCTCTACGTCGCGCTGCGCACCGAGCCCCACGCGGTGCAGAGCTTCGCGCTCGACGCGGCGAGCGGGCGGCTCACGCCGCTGTCGGCGGCGCCGCTGCCCGACAGGATGTCGCACCTCATCACCGATCGCAGCGGGCGCCATCTCTTCGGCGCCTCCTACGGCGGCCACAAGACAAGCATCAGCCCGATCGGCCACGACGGCACGGTGGGCGCGCCTGCCGCGGTGTTGCTCACCGGCCGCCATGCGCATGCCACGCTGGTGGATCCGTCGAACCGCTACGTCTTCGTCAGCGCCCTCGGCTCGGATGTGGTCGTGCAGTGGCGCTTCGACGCGGCCACTGGCCAGCTCACCCCCAACGATCCGCCGGCGCTGCCGGTGCGTCCGCAGGCCGGCCCGCGCCACCTCGCGTTCGCTCCCGACGGGCGCTTCGTCTACCTGCTCAACGAGCTGGACGCGCGCGTCGACGTCCTGGCCTTCGACGCCGAGCGCGGGACGCTGGCGCCGGTGCAGAGCCTCTCCACGCTGCCCGAGGGCTTCTCTGGCAAGCCCTGGGCGGCCGACCTGCACCTCACGCCCGAGGGCCGCTTCCTCTACACGTCGGAGCGCACCTCCAGCACGCTGGCCGGGTTCAGCGTCGATGCCCAGACCGGCCGCCTGAGCCTGGTCTCGCATGCGCCCACGGAACAGCAGCCGCGCGGCTTCCAGATCGACCCCGGCGGCCGCTGGCTCGTCGCCGCCGGGCAGCTCTCGCATGCGGTGCGTGTGCACGCGATCGACCGCGAGAGCGGCCGGCTCACCTCCTCGACGTCGACCCCGGTGGGCCGCGGTCCCCACTGGGTGGAGATCCTGAGCTTCCCCTGATCGGAGCGCCGCGCGCGACGGCCCCCGGCTGGCGAAACTGGCGGTGCGCGTGGCGGCCGCCAGGTCCCGGAGCGCGGAGAGGGCCCAAAGATCCGGCAAAAAGGCCGCGGCACACCGCTCGCAATAAGTGCCCACCAGAACGCCGCGAGGTCCGACCTCGCGCTGGTCCCCGCCGTTGCGGGACAGCGCGAAGCCCGGAAGCGGCGTGTTAGCCCGAGCCGGCGCCACGCGCCGCGCTCGGATGGAGGCACCCATGTCGGTTCGTCATGCCATGTCCATGAGTCTCCCTGTCCTCGCGCTCGCCTGCTCCACCGCGCAAGGCGCCACCCCGGAGCCCCCGGAGAGCACCCCACCGCAGCACGACGACGCTGCGGCGCCGGCCGGCTCGACGAGCGCGAAGAGCTTCGTCGACGCCGCGTCGTATTTCACGAGCCCGGACGAGATCGACGCCTGGTACGAGCTGCTTCGCGCGCTGAACGACGACTTCGACGTCGTGTGCGGCGACACGTTCTGCGAAGGCGATTTCAGCAACTACGAGCCGCTTCGATTCCGTTGCTCCGTCGAGGAGCACGCCGGGACGATAGGCAGCTGTGTGTGGATCCTCGCCGCGAGCATGGAGGAGATCGTGCCTTCCACGGGGGATGTGGAGGTAGACGCGAGGATCTTCCTCTGCGAGATGCCCGTCGCCCCGGGGACCGCCGTGACCGACCTCGTCGAGGCGCTCGCGGCGCCGGCAGGTCGGGCGATCGACGCCGCGCTCCCCGGAACGGACAGATCGCTCTACGACGGCCTCGTCGAGTGCCTCTGACAGCCCGCCGGCGTCGATGAGCTTGCTCGCTCGGTGAGGAGGCGTGGCGCTCAGGAAGAGCCCGTCGGGCGAGCGCTTCCGGCGCCGCTCTCGCCCCTCACCGGCTCGCCTTCGGCGAGCAGCCGCTTGAGCGTGCCGAGATCGACGGGCTTCACGAGGTGCTCGTCAAACCCGGCCTCGCGCGCCCTCTCGCGGTCGCCCTGCTGCCCGTAGCCGGTGAGCGCGATCAGGTAGACGTTCTTGTGCTGGGGTTTCTCCCGGACGCGGCGCGCGAACTCGAGGCCGTCGATCCCCGGCAGCCCGATGTCCACGATGGCCACGTGCGGGAGCACCTCGTCCATGAGCTCGATCCCCGAGATCCCGTGAGACGCCGAATGACACTCGAACCCGGCGCGCGCCAGGAGCGCGCAGAGCGCCTCGCGGCCGTCGTCGTTGTCCTCCACGACGACGACCCGCGATCTCCTGGGGAAGTTCGCGAGGAGAGCGCCGCGCGTCGCCTCCTGCTCGGATGACGGCTCGGAGATCGGCAGCCGCACCTCGAACTCGCACCCTTTGCCCTCCCCGTCGCTCCGCGCGCTCACGGTGCCGCCGTGCTTTTCAACGAGGCCCCGGACGAGGGTGAGCCCCACGCCGAGCCCTCCCGCCGATCGGTCCAGGGTGCGGCTCGATTGCACGAAGAGCTCGAACACCGTGTCGAGCATGTCCTTCGGGATCCCGACGCCGTCGTCCTTCACGCGGACCACCGCGTGTCCGTCCAGGCGCTTGGCCTCCAGGGTGACGTGCCCCCCTCGCGACGTGTACTTCGCGGCGTTGTTGAGCAGGTTCACGTGAACCTGCTGGAGCCGCGCAGGGTCGCCCTCGACCCAGATCGGCTCTTGATCGACCACGACCGAGAAATCGACGCCGCGGGTGTCCATGAGGTTCTTCACCGCGTCGGCGGCGTCCTTCACCACCGTGCCGAGGTCGAGCACGCGCTTTCGAAGCTCGATCTTGTTCTGCGTGACGCGGCTCGCCTCCAGCAGATCGTCGAGCAGGCGCGCCATCTGCGCGGACTGACGCTCGAGGATCTGGACGACCTTCTCGTCGAGCCCGGACGCGCCGGAAGGCGCGGAGCAGTCTTCCTTGAGCAGCGCCGTGGCGTGGACGATCGCGCCAAGGGGGTTGCGGAGCTCGTGCGACAGCATGGCGAGGAACTCGTCGCGCCTGCGTACAGCGTCCTTGATCTGTTCCTCGGATCGCTTCTGCGCGGTGACGCTCCGGAAGATCCCGATGATACCGACGATGTGGCGCGCCGCATCGATGAGCGGGAGCCGCGTTACGAGGTCCCACTCCACGAAGCCATCCTGCCGCACGCGCTGCTCCAGCTTGTAATGCTGCGCCTCACCGGTCCGCAGCACCACCTCGTCCTCCTGGTGAACGGCGAGCGCCGCCTCGTACCCAGGCAGCTCGAAGCCGGTCTTCCCCGCCGCCTCGCCTGGATCGGAGAGGCCGAGGCGCTCGGCCATGGCGTGGTTCGTGCGAATGAACCGGCCGCGCGCGTCCTTGAAATAGATCGCGTCGGGCACGCTGCGGAGCAGGCTGTTCAGGAGATAGCGCTCGTGGAAGAGCGCGTCCTCCGCCGCTTTCAGGCCGCTCACGTCGATGAGCGTGAGCACGACCCCCGCGATGGTGCCCTTGGCGCGGTAGGGGAGGACGCGAAGGAAGAACGAGCGACCATGCCGGTCGCGCAGCTCGCGCTCCACGCGCTCCCCCGTCGCGAGCACGCGCTTGAGATCCGCGGTGAGCTCCGGGTGGTCGACCGCATACGTGAACGTCTCGATCGGCCTGCCGACGTCCTGCAAGAGCAGGTTGAAGCTCTCCGCGATCTGCGGCGTGAATTTCCTGATCTTGAGCTCCCTGTCGAGGAAGATGGTGCCAATGTCCGTGCTCGACAGGAGGTTCTCCATGTCGTTTCCGAGCTCGGTGAGATCGGCGATCTTCCGCTGGTACTCCGCGTTCACCGAGTAGAGCTCCTCGTTGACGCTCTGCAGCTCCTCGTTCGTGCTCTGCAGCTCCTCGTTGGAAGCGAGGAGCTCCTCGTTCGCCGCCTGCAGCTCCTCGTTGCTCGCCTCGAGCTGCTCTGTCATCGCCTGCAAGGTCTGCTTCGTGTGACCGAGCTCCGCCTCGAGCGCGCCGAGCTGCTCGCGCGATACGTCGTCCAGGTCGATCTCGATCTCCGGCACCGCCGCCCGCCGCGGCGCCCCGTCGATCGCCTCGAAGGTGATGAGGACGTGGGGCAAGGTGCCTCGTCGGCTCTCGACCCGGCGCATCGTGATCTTGTAGGTGCCGCCCTCCGCTTGAACCCCCTTGAACACGATCGCCGTGCGCTCCTTGATGACGCGCCGGAGGCCCCCCGTGAGCACCATCTTGAGGTCGCAGTCCAGCATCTCGAAGGCGTCGAGCCCCTGTCTGCCGTCCTTGACCTTGAGGAACCGGCTCGCGCCGCCGAACGCGTGGACGAGCTCCCCTGTGTCATTGACGAGGAGGCTCGGAGGCATGAACTCGTCGAGCAGCGCGTCGTAGGTCCCGAGCAGGTGCGACGCCGGGTGTCGCGCGACGGGCGCGGTGATCCCCGAGCGCGGGGCGCTCCGGGGCTTCGGCGATACCGGCTGGAAGCGGGGCTCGACCTGCATCCGCCGGTCGCTGTACTTCCGGTAGATCCGCCATTGCTTGTCGACGATCTCGAAGTCGTGCGCGAGGTGCCCCGGCGTCTCGCTGGGCCCGAGGAAGACAACGCCCCCGCGGTTGAGCGCGAAGTGAAAGAGGCTCAGGACCTTCTGCTGCACCGGCGGCTGAAGGTAGATGAGCATGTTGCGGCAGCTGATGAAGTCGACGCGCGTGAACGGCGCGTCCTTGATCACGTTGTGGTGCGCGAAGACCACCACCTGGCGGAGATCCGGGACCACCTGGTAGCTGCGTCCGCGCCGGATGAAATGCCGCTCGAGCCGCTCTGGCGAGACGTTCATCACCGCCTCTTCCTCGTAGAGCCCGCGCGTCGCGATCTCGAGCGATCCATGGTGCACGTCGGTCGCGAAGACCTTGAACGGGCGGTGGCCGGTCCGGGATGTGAGCTCGTGGAGGAGGATGGCGAGCGAATAGACCTCTTCGCCCGTCGCGCAGCCGGCGACCCACACGCGGAACGGGGCGTCCCGCGGTCCCGCGCGCAGGAGATCCGGGAGCACCGAGCGCTCGAGGATGCCGAACGCCTCCTCGTTCCGGAAGAAGCGCGTCACGCCGATCAGGAGATCACGGTAGAGCACGTCGAGCTCGCTCGACTTGCTCTTCAGGCGCTTGACGTACTGTTCGACATCGTCCGTATGCGCGAGCTGGATCCGTCGCTCGATGCGCCGTGTGACGGTGCTCGGTTTGTAGTGCGTGAAATCGATGCCGAACTGCTCCTCGAGCATCCTGTAGACCGCGCTCATCCCCTGATCGACACTGGCCGCGTCCCGCTCCGGCCGGTGCCCCTTGGACCTCACGTGCTCGAGGAGGACGCGCGGCATGTCCTGGGGTGGCAGGACGCAGTCGGCCACACCGGCGTCTCTCGCGGTCTTCGGCATCCCGTCGAACTGCGCGCTGTCGACGTCCTGCACGACGACCAGCCCGCCCGCGTCGTGGACCGCGCGGATCCCCCGTGAGCCATCGCTGCCGCCCCCGGAGAGGACCACGGCGATCGCCCGCGGGCCGCAGTCCTGCGCGAGGGATCGAAAGAACACGTCGATGGGCAGCGCGAGCTCCTGGTCGCGATCCCGCTCGCTGAGGAGGAGGCGGTCGCCGGAGATGATCATCTCCTTCTTCGGCGGGATCAGGTAGACGTGGTCGGGCTCGACCAGCATGCCGTTCTCGACGAGGTGAATGGGCAGCTCGGTGCGGCGCCCGAGGATCTCGTCCATCAGGCTCTTGAAGTCCGGCGACAGATGCTGGACCACGACGAAGGCCATCCCGCTCTCCTTCGGGATGTTCTCGAAGAAGTGCTCGAGCGCCTCGAGCCCCCCCGCCGAAGCGCCGATTCCTACGACGTAAGGCGCCACCTCTGGCCGGACTGTGCGGGTTCTTGTCTTCGGGGCGTCGCGCACCTCGCGCTCGGTCGACATGACCGACCTCGACGGCAGCAAGCGTGCCCAGGCTGGGGCCGCTGGCGAGCGCCTGCCCAGGGGCCAAAATCCCCGGAATTTCAGCGGTGGGCGGACGTCAGATGTGTGGCAAATTGCCTCACTGCGCGCCCCATGTGGTGCTCTTGCGGCGCAGCGACGGCCTCGTCACCTCGTCACCACACCGTCTCATCCTCTCGTCGCATCGCTCCCCGTCATGGGGGCGGGCGCCGGGCAGAATGCCGCCCGGCCGCCGAAGAACACGAGAAGGCCGAGCGCTATCCACACGAGCTCCTTGGCGCGCTTGACGAGGACGAAGGCGGCGCCCACCGTGGCGGCGGCGGGCACGCCGAGGGCGGTCAGGAAGGCGACATAGCCGGCGTCCTGCACGCCGAGCCCGGCAGGCACCATGAAGGCGGCGGCGCGGAGGAGCGCGAGGACGACCTCGAACGAGAGGACCTCGGACAGCGAGACGTCGACCCCGAGGAGCCGGAGGAAGAAGTACGTCTCGGCCCCCTCGGCGAGCCACATCCCGAGCAGCAGCAGCGCCGCCGCCGCGAGCGCCGAGCGACGCTCCCCGAGCGCGGCCGCGTGCCGGTCGGTCGCGGAGAAGGTTGCCTCTCTCGCCTCGATATAGGCCTTCACGCGCTGGCCGGGCAGGCGCTTGAGCCACGCGAAGACCCGCGACGCGACCGTGCCCGAGAGGAGCGCGCCCCCGAGCGCGAGCGCCACGGCGAGCAGGCCGAGCCCCGAGAGGACCACGAGCCACGGGAGCCCCGGCCCGCCGATCAGGGGTCGCGAGGCGCGCTCCAGGTGGCCAGAGCCGAGCGCGAGGGCGATCGCGACATACGCCGCGTTCGCGAGGACGATCAGCGCCCTGCGCGCCGCGATGCCGGCGACGGCCTGCGGCCCCGGGATCCCGCACCACCGGTGCAGCAGATAGAACGTGACCGACTCGGAGAGGGCGGCGCCGGCGGGGACGCTCATGGTGAGCGCCTCGGTCGACAGCGTGAGCGCGAGATACCGGGAGAACGGCGCGTGGCGGCCGGACGCGGGGTTGCGCGTGCGCGTGCGCGTGCGCGTACCAAAGACGCGCCGGCTCGCCTCGGCCTGGAAGAGCCGCGCGACGAGGTTGGGGACGAGGGCGAGCGCCATCATCGGAGCTCCCACGGAGGCGATGAGCGCCGCGACGCTCGGGAGATCCGCGCCGCGCAGCGTGCTCCAGAGCGCCGCCGCCGCGACGGCGACCCCGAGCCACCTCAGCGCGACGGCGCCCGCGCCCGGACGGGATCGCGCCCCGGGGAGAGGCTCATCGTGGGCGTCAGGGGCAGCGTCAAGGGCAGCGTCAGGGGCAGCGTCAGGGGCAAGAGGAGTCATCGCACGATCGCGCTCCGGCGCCGGCCGAGGGCCTGAGGTCGAGGGCGAGTGCTCGTATCGCGCAGGCGCGTCCCGCGCTGATGTCATGGGCGCAACGCCGCGGCGACACGTCGTGGCACGCCGTGAACCGCGCGGAAGTGCGTCGAGCTCGTCCGCTCCGGTCGAGCGCGCCCGACGCGCCCGGGCAGCCGACGAGCGCGCGGCGTGACGCCGGGATCGGCTATCTTCCTTGTTCGTTGGAGACGCGCGGGAGGGGCGAGCGGCTCCTCCGCGGGGTGGGAGGGGGCGGCCGGCAGGATGGAAGGAAGAGCGAACGTGGAGACGGATCAGGACGGCATCGAGCGGCTCCGGGTGGAGAACGCCGGATTGCGCAAGGAGATCGACAGGCTCCATGAGCAGCTGCGGCGCCAGGAGGAACGGACGCGGCTGATCCTGCAGGCGGCCGGCGAGGGGTTCCACGTCGTCGGGATGAACGGCGAGATCCTCGACTGCAATCCATCCTTCGCCGGCATCGTGGGTTACGACCGGAGCGAGCTCCTGACGATGAACATCGGCGAGATCGACCCGCGGCCGACGCACGAGGTCGTCATGGTCATCGAGGAGATCAAGGCCAGGGGGTCGCTCCGCTTCCTCGCGAGGCACCGTCACAAGGACGGCCACCTGATCGACGTCGAGGTGAGCTCTCACCTCGTCCAGAGCGGTGATGAGCAGTTCTTCTCGGCCTTCTCGCGCCCCCTCACGGAGCAGCTGAAGCGCGAGCAGGCGCTGCGCGAGAGCGAGCAGAAGTTCCGGGCGATCTTCGACGAGACGTCGATGTTCATCGGCCTGCTCACCCCGCACGGGGACCTGATCGAGTGCAACCGGACGATGGCCGATTTCACCGGGGCGCGGCCGGGCGAAGCGCGCGGCGGGCCGCTCTGGCAGGCGCCGTTCTGGGTCGGCGGAGCGAGCGCTGGGGAGCGGATCAGGGAGTGCGTCCGCCGGGCAGCTTCGGGCGAGCCGTCGTCGTGCGAGGTGAAGATCCACGGGCCCGGCGGGCGCGTGGCGACGCTCGACCTCAAGATGAAGCCGATCCTCGACACGCTGGGCCAGAGCGTCCTCCTGATCGCCGAGGGCTACGACGTGACCGAGCTCCGGCGGGCCGAGGCGGAGCGCGCGGCGCTTCAAGCGCAGATGATCGACGCGCAGGAGGCGACCATCCGGGAGCTCTCGACGCCGCTCATCCCGCTCGACGCGGGGATCCTGGTGATGCCCCTCGTCGGGCGGCTCGACCGGGTGCGCATCGAGCAGCTGCTGGAGCGCTTGCTGCAGGGGGTGGTGGCGCAGCGCGCGGCCACGGTCATCCTCGACGTCACCGGCGTGGCGGTGGTCGACGCCGAGATCGCGGACTCGCTGATCAGGGCGGCCCAGGCGGTCAAGCTGCTCGGCGCGGAGGTCATCCTCACCGGCGTCGGCCCCGAGGTGGCGCAGACGATGGTGGGCATCGGCATCGACCTCCGGGAGATCGTCACGCTGAGCTCGCTCCAGAGCGGGCTCCACCACGCGCTGGGGCGCTCACGCCGCGGCGGCGGGAGGAGAGCGAGCGGCCCGCGGCGCCGCGACGGGTGACGGGCTGCGGGCGACGGATCTCCTCCCGGAGCGGCGTCGCCGTCAGGATCGCGCTCGGGTCAGCGGCGGATCGGCTCGGCGAGCCAGCGGACCAGCGCATCGGTGTCGAGATCGAGCAAGGCGTCCTCGACCTCGCCCGGCCCCATCGCCTGTGCGCGCTCGACGATCGAGCGCTCCTCCTCGGCGGTCGGCTGGCGCCCGACTCGCCGCGCGAAGAGGCGGCCGAGGAGCTCGGCGATGGCCTTCTGCGCCCCGGCCTGCGCCCCCGCCCGCGCGGCCTCCTGCGCGGCCACCTTGGCGCCCTCCTGTTCGGCCTCGGCGAGCATTTCTTCGATGATCGGTATGGTCCGGAGCAGCTTCTTCTCCGTCTCCCTGTCCTCCATCAGCATGACGAGCTCCTTCCGCAAGTTGTGCCCCCAGGGGTCGATGGCGGCCATGACCAGGAGCGCTGTGTATAGCTCGATCCGTTCCTCGACGGTCGCCGCCCGCGCGGAGATCTCCGCGACGACCTCACGCATCGCGGCGGCGGTGGCGTCCCTGGTAAGCGGGGCGAACACGAGCCAGAACACGCTGCCTCGCGCCCGGAGCTCGGCCATCGTGCGCTGGTAGACCGCGTCGACACGTAGCCGCTCCGCAGACCGCGTCTTTCCCCTGGCCAGATTCGGTTACACGCTACGCGACGCCAGATGAGGGCCGTGCCCTCGCCGAGCGAAGAGGAGCGAGCGATGCCAGGAAGCAGGGAGCTGGTACAGCTGCGTGCAGAGCTGTCGAGGTATCGAGAGCAGAAGAGCCGTGGGAAATTCCCGAGCGAGCTGCGGGAGCGAGCCGAGGCCTACGCCAAGGCGCGCTCCCGCTCGGGGGCAACACCGACCGAGATCGCCACGGAGCTCGGTGTCCACAAGATGACTGCCGACCGATGGGTGGCTGACGGTGAGCGCGCAGACGAGGGGGCGTCGCCAAGAGCCCCCAAGGCGGCTCAGCAGATTCCGTTCCTACCCGTCGTGGTGCGCCCCGAGCGCCGCGAGGCGCCGCCTTTGCGGCTCAACGTCGCGTTTGCCGACGGGACGCGGATGCAGGTATGTGGGATAGGCGCGCGCGAGCTCGTGGAAGCGCTCGAAGCGTTGCGGAGGGGACGGTGACCCCCGCGACGATAGCCGTCTATCTGGCGGTCGGTCCAGTGGACTTGCGTGGTGCGTTCGACCGGCTCGCCGCGATCACCCGGCAAGTGCTGTGCCTGGACCCGGCCAGCGGCGCGCTGTTCTTGTTCCTCAACAGGAGGCGTAACCGGCTCAAAGCCCTTTGGTGGGATCGCAATGGATACACGATCTTGTATAAGCGTCTCTCGAAGGGTGCATTTGCTCTGCCTTCGTTCACCGAGGCCGACGGCAGGTGTATCGAGCTGTCAGCACAGGACTTCGCGCAGCTGCTCGCCGGTCTGCCTGTAGAAGAGCTGGCAAGCCGCCGCCGGCTGGTCCACTGAGGCGTCTGCGCCGGCGCTCGTTCACCGCGCTGCCGGCGCCAGCGCGGCCCGATGGCGGCCGGCGCAGCCGGATGCGGAGATGGAGCAGGGCGCGCGCTGCATCGCGCCCGAAGACCTCGCGAGCGCGCGCCGCCGATGGCGCACCATGGCGGTCCTGCATTCCCGCCTTCGACGAGAAATTCTCATCGAAAACAGCGAATTTTCTCTGCATAAGGTACTTGTCAAGAGCAAGCGCAGGGGGCATCCATGGCGCGCCTTGACCTCGACGACACGCCCCGGTGAGACCGCGCTGCCGCAGTCGACGGAGGCAGAGCGCCTTGACGGCGCGGCGCTCGTGCTCGGCTATCTCCAGGCCAGGGGACAAGGACAGGGGAGCCCCGCCGGCCCCGCGTCGGTGGTCGACGCGCTGCTCCGGCGGGTGCAGGAGCTCGAGGCGAGGCTGGCCGAGCTCTCGACGGCGGAGCAGCAGGCCCAAGAGCTCGCTCGCACCGTCGCGTCGCTCAAGGCGTACAATCAACAGCTGCAGGAGACGATTCGGACCCTGGAGATCGGATTCCGGCGCCACGTCTCCGAGCAGGTCTCGCCTGACCAGCTGCGGCTTTCGCTGGCCGGAGAGCCAGATGCCTGTCCGGCTCCGACTTCGTCGCAGGCCGAGAGCGTCGACGCCGCGCCCGAAGTGGACCCGGGCGAGGCCAGCGGCCCGCCGCCGGGCTCTGCGAGCCCACCGGAGCACTCGGGGACGGCAGAATCCTCCTCCGGCTCCGATCCCGGAGGTGGCAAGCCAGTCAAGCGCCACGAGCACGGGCGCCGCCGCATCGGTGTCATTCCGAGGGTGATCATCGAGTCGCTGCCGCAGGAGGTGCTGCTCAAAGGCCTCGAGCGCTTCGAGCGTGTGGGCGCCGAAGACAGCTCGAGCATCGGCTACCGGCGTGGCGGCCTCCTCGAGCTCGTCACGCGTCGCCTCAAGTACGTGGCCAAGGCGGAGGCGCCGGCGGCGAGCAGCGCAGCTGAAGAGGCGCCGGCTCCTTCGCCAGCCGCCGGGCCGGCCTTGAATCACGAGCGCGGCGAGCCGCTCGTCGTGCGGGAGCACGAGCTCCTGGGGATCCCCGCGGACACGTCCTTCAAGCAAAGCCCCTTCGTCGACGGCGTCCTTGTACGCTACACGCCCGAGTCGGACGCTGCGGAGGACAGCGGACCGGTGAAGATCGCGTCGCTGCCGGAGCGCCCGATCGACAGGTGCCTTGCCGATCCGAGCCTCTTGGCCCACCTGTTCGTCCACAAGCTCGACTACCACACGCCCTACTACCGGCAAGAGGTGGAGTCGGATCGCCACGGCTTCCGCATCGGCCGCGGCAACATGACCCGCTGGCAGTACGATTGTGGTGGCATCGCGATGCGCATCGCCGATGCTATCTGGAGCGACGCGCTCTCGAGGTCGTGGTTCGCCATGGATGCGACGGGCACCGCCATCCGGGCCAAGGACAAGCACCGCTATGGGCATGTCTTCGTCCTGGTCGCGCCGGGCGATGGGGTGCTGTTCCGCTATACGCCGACGTACGACGGGCCCACCGTCGCGAAGCTCTTCGGCGGCTACCAGGGGACGCTCGTCGCCGATGCCTCGGCCAACCACAACGTGCTGTTCGGGCCGGGCAAGGCGCGTGAGGCCGGCTGCTGGAGCCATGCACGAAGGCGCTTCTTCAAGGCGTTCAAGGCCGGGGCGGGCAAGGAGGCGGCGTTCGCGCTCCAGACCCTCCAGGCGCTCTTCCGCGTCGAGGAGGAATGCGCCCTGTGCAGCCCGGACGAGCGCCTCGAGATCCGGCAGCGCAAGTCCGCACCGCTGATTGAGAAGCTCTTCGCCTGGGTCGAGGCGCAGCGGCAGGTCGTCCCGGAGCATTCGCCGTTGCGCGAAGGGCTGGTCTATCTGCACAACCAGAGGGAGGCGCTCTGCGAGTTCCTCTCCAACGGGGAGATCCCCATCCACAACAATGCCTCCGAGAGGGCACTGCGCCGCGTCGTCAAGGGACGGCGCAACTGGCTCTTCCACGGCAGCGACGAGCACGCTGTCCGGTCTTGTGCCATCTCGTCGCTCATCGCGACCTGCCAGATGCACGGGCTCGACCCCGAGCTCTACTTGCAGGAGATCCTGACCGTGGCTCCGAGCTATCCGCTCAGTCGCATCCTCGACCTGAGTCCCAAGAACTGGGTCGCGACGCGACAACGCCTCATCGCCGAGGGGCGGCTCAAGTACCTGGACCTGGCTCGGATCACCGGCTCGCGGCTCGCCTTCCGCGACCGCTGATCGCGCCGCGTCGCCCGCTTCCGTCGCGCCCACAGCGCTCGTCGCGTCCGGAGCGGCCGAGACCGGCGCGCGTCCTTTCCGCGCCGAGGTGCGTCGGCTCGTCGAGCCGGTGCTGTCGTCGCTTCGCCCGGCCGCCGTCGAGCTCGTCCTGGCGGGGCCCCTTCGGGTCGCATCGCTTCGGCGCTGCTTGTCCGCGTCTCGCGTCGGCCGCCGTCCGCTCACCTCCTCTGCGGACGGCTGGGCGGCGCTCTTGCGGCGCCGCACGCCGGCGGCCTCCGTCGCTCCCGAGCGCTCCTGCTGCCCGGCCGCGCGACGCGGGCGCCCGGTCGCGCGGCCGGGGGCGTCCTCGCGGCCTGGCCACGCGACGTGCGGCGCAGACAGCTTCAGCACCGCCGTCGTCAGGCTCGGCACTTCGACGCCTGCGTCCCCGCTCCGTCGCTCCGTCATCGCACCGCGACTCTACGCACGGGGCCGCCTTCCACAAGCACGCTTCGGAACGCGCTCTGCGGAGCGGCTACGTCGGTATGCGTTCTGTAGACCCCATCCTCGCGTGGTGCGCGCCGTCGCCGTAGATTCGCGGCGCGATGCGAGAGCAAGAGCGGCCTGCGAGGAAGGGTGGCTGGACCCAGCAGCGAGCGGAGGAAGCGGCGGTCGACGCCGAGGTCGCCGCCCGCGTGCACGTCGCCCGCAAGCGCGCCGCGGCGAAGCCACGTGCCACCGATGCCTCGGCCGAGTCGTCGACAAGGCGCCGGAAGCCACGCGTCGACCGCGCGAGCATCGACGAGGCGTCGCCAGCGCGCCAAAGCCGGCGAGCGGCGCGCCCGGCGGGCGGCAAGGTGGCGTCCGTGCCCGCCACATCGGACGGCGACGCTGAGCTGCGATCAGCTGGGCGCCGCGGCCGGCGCCCGGGGCCACGGACTGGCCGCGAGCCGCTGCCGAGCGTCGGCGTTCTCGAGGGTCTGCTTCCAGGACTTGGGAGCGAGCTCGATGATCCGCTCAGGCGGCCAGGTGGGCAGCAGGATCAGCACGTCGCGCAAGTAGGCCCAGGGCTCGATACCGTGCAGCGCACAGGAGGCGATGAGCGACACGATGGTGGCGTTCCACTCGGCACCGTCCTTGCTGCCCACGAAGATCCAGTTCTTCCTGCCCACGGCCTCACGGCGGAGCTCAAGCTCGCTCCGGTTGTTGTCCAGGCGGAGCCGACCATCCTCGAGGAAGCGATTGAGCGCGGTCCATTGGTTGAGCGCATAGCCGATGGCGCCAGCGATGGGGCTCCTCGGCAGGACGAGCAGGTCCTCTGTCTCAAGCCACACGCGGAAGGCCACGAGCACGGGCTCGGCATCCGTTCGGCGCTGCTCGGTTCGACGGCTCGGAGGCAGCTCCTTCGTCGCCTTGTCGATCGCGTAGAGCTTGCGAATGAAGCCGATGGCTACCGTCGCGCGCTCCCGGTCGGAGGTCATCGCCTCGAAGAACTTCCGCCGGCAATGCGCCCAGCAACCGACCTCGGTCACCTGCTCGGTGCGGAAGAGCTGCTCGTAGACATTCGAGGCGTCGGCCTGGACATAGCCCTTGTAGCCGCGAAGGAACTCCTTCGGGCCATCCTGGTTGTGGTGCGGCGTGAATCGGAACAGGACGTGCTCTCGGTCCGCCACCAAGACCCAGAAGTGGCCCCGCCGGCACTTGTCCTTTGCTTGCACGAGCACGCCGGTGGCATCGATGGCGATACAGTGCGCGTTCAGGGCGTCCTTGGCCATCGCCCCGACAAGGATCGCGAGCTTGTTGGCGCACGATTCGACCCAGCCGCACAGCGTCGAGCGCGAGAGGTGAAGGCCCCAGCGCTCGAACATCTTCTCCAGCCGGTGAAGCGGCAAGTGATCCGCGTACTTGCTCACCAGCACGTGCGCGAGCAAACCCGGACCGGCGAGGCTGCGCGGAACAGGGCTGTCGGGGACGTCGGCGATCGTGATGCCTTGCTCGGGCTCACCTTTGACCGCGAACTTCGGCCTCACGATCTGCAGCCGCACGAAGCTCGCGGGCCGCCACTCGAGCGTCTCCGATACCTCCTCGCCGATGCGGACAAGCGCGGTTGCGCGCTCGTCCTGCGCCTCCGGCGGCAACAGCTCGATCCGCTCGACCGGCAGATGCTCGGGCAGGCGTTGCCGCCCGTGCGGGCGGGCTTGACGCCCCTTGTCCCCGCTTCCGGAGGAGCCGTTCGGCGCCGCGCCATCGCGCCCGTCTGGCGAGCCGGTCGCGCCCGCGTCCGGCTGCGCACCGGCGCCCGCGAGCATCTGCAAGATCGCGTCGAAGGCGAGCTGCATCTGCGCTGGGTCGACGTGCTCGGCCTTCTGGCCGAAGATGTGCCGGCGAAACCGCTCCAGCTCGATGCTGGCGAGCTCGTAGAGCTTGCGGTACTCGTCCCGCTCGTGGGCAGCGCGTGCGAGCTTGTCCTTGAGCTCGCGAATCTGCTCTTCGACCGGCTTGCTCACGGCGCTGTAAGTACTCGTGAGCTCCTGCTTTTTGAAGGGGCTTGTTGAGGAAAATTTCCGCCGCTCGATGCAATGCAACCGTGGGTGCTACCCGGGAGCGTGCGAAGCTGTCAGGTGGGATCAGAGCGCCGGAGGCGATGCGGTCTCGGCGAACGGGACCGCTCTCCGCAACTTCGAAGGCGCAAGGGCGATGCCTTCAAGGATCTTCGCGAGCTCGGCGGCGTCGATGATGACGCTCGTGGCTCCCGGAGTGACGGCACGCGGGGCTCGGAATGCCCCGCGCTCAAGCCTTTTGTAAAGTAGACAGTACCCGCTGCGGTCCCACCAAAGGGCCTTGCAGCGGTCGGCCGCCCGGTTGAAAAAGAGGAACAGGGCTCCGGAGAGCGGGTCCTGTCGCAGCACCTCGCGCACGACGGCAGCGAGACCATCGAACGAGCGCCGCAGATCGAGCGGCTCGGTGGCAACGTAGATCGAGACGCGGCCAGGGATCATCGCGCCCCCCCGAGCGCACGAACAACGCGCGCCAGCGTAACCTCGTCGAACGACGGCGGGACGCGGACGACCGCGCCGTCGGGCAGGAGTATGCGTTCTGTAGACCCCATCCTCGCGTGGTGCGCGCCGTCGCCGTAGATTCGCGGCGCGATGCGAGAGCAAGAGCGGCCTGCGAGGAAGGGTGGCTGGACCCAGCAGCGAGCGGAGGAAGCGGCGGTCGACGCCGAGGTCGCCGCCCGCGTGCACGTCGCCCGCAAGCGCGCCGCGGCGAAGCCACGTGCCACCGATGCCTCGGCCGAGTCGTCGACAAGGCGCCGGAAGCCACGCGTCGACCGCGCGAGCATCGACGAGGCGTCGCCAGCGCGCCAAAGCCGGCGAGCGGCGCGCCCGGCGGGCGGCAAGGTGGCGTCCGTGCCCGCCACATCGGACGGCGACGCTGAGCTGCGATCAGCTGGGCGCCGCGGCCGGCGCCCGGGGCCACGGACTGGCCGCGAGCCGCTGCCGAGCGTCGGCGTTCTCGAGGGTCTGCTTCCAGGACTTGGGAGCGAGCTCGATGATCCGCTCAGGCGGCCAGGTGGGCAGCAGGATCAGCACGTCGCGCAAGTAGGCCCAGGGCTCGATACCGTGCAGCGCACAGGAGGCGATGAGCGACACGATGGTGGCGTTCCACTCGGCACCGTCCTTGCTGCCCACGAAGATCCAGTTCTTCCTGCCCACGGCCTCACGGCGGAGCTCAAGCTCGCTCCGGTTGTTGTCCAGGCGGAGCCGACCATCCTCGAGGAAGCGATTGAGCGCGGTCCATTGGTTGAGCGCATAGCCGATGGCGCCAGCGATGGGGCTCCTCGGCAGGACGAGCAGGTCCTCTGTCTCAAGCCACACGCGGAAGGCCACGAGCACGGGCTCGGCATCCGTTCGGCGCTGCTCGGTTCGACGGCTCGGAGGCAGCTCCTTCGTCGCCTTGTCGATCGCGTAGAGCTTGCGAATGAAGCCGATGGCTACCGTCGCGCGCTCCCGGTCGGAGGTCATCGCCTCGAAGAACTTCCGCCGGCAATGCGCCCAGCAACCGACCTCGGTCACCTGCTCGGTGCGGAAGAGCTGCTCGTAGACATTCGAGGCGTCGGCCTGGACATAGCCCTTGTAGCCGCGAAGGAACTCCTTCGGGCCATCCTGGTTGTGGTGCGGCGTGAATCGGAACAGGACGTGCTCTCGGTCCGCCACCAAGACCCAGAAGTGGCCCCGCCGGCACTTGTCCTTTGCTTGCACGAGCACGCCGGTGGCATCGATGGCGATACAGTGCGCGTTCAGGGCGTCCTTGGCCATCGCCCCGACAAGGATCGCGAGCTTGTTGGCGCACGATTCGACCCAGCCGCACAGCGTCGAGCGCGAGAGGTGAAGGCCCCAGCGCTCGAACATCTTCTCCAGCCGGTGAAGCGGCAAGTGATCCGCGTACTTGCTCACCAGCACGTGCGCGAGCAAACCCGGACCGGCGAGGCTGCGCGGAACAGGGCTGTCGGGGACGTCGGCGATCGTGATGCCTTGCTCGGGCTCACCTTTGACCGCGAACTTCGGCCTCACGATCTGCAGCCGCACGAAGCTCGCGGGCCGCCACTCGAGCGTCTCCGATACCTCCTCGCCGATGCGGACAAGCGCGGTTGCGCGCTCGTCCTGCGCCTCCGGCGGCAACAGCTCGATCCGCTCGACCGGCAGATGCTCGGGCAGGCGTTGCCGCCCGTGCGGGCGGGCTTGACGCCCCTTGTCCCCGCTTCCGGAGGAGCCGTTCGGCGCCGCGCCATCGCGCCCGTCTGGCGAGCCGGTCGCGCCCGCGTCCGGCTGCGCACCGGCGCCCGCGAGCATCTGCAAGATCGCGTCGAAGGCGAGCTGCATCTGCGCTGGGTCGACGTGCTCGGCCTTCTGGCCGAAGATGTGCCGGCGAAACCGCTCCAGCTCGATGCTGGCGAGCTCGTAGAGCTTGCGGTACTCGTCCCGCTCGTGGGCAGCGCGTGCGAGCTTGTCCTTGAGCTCGCGAATCTGCTCTTCGACCGGCTTGCTCACGGCGCTGTAAGTACTCGTGAGCTCCTGCTTTTTGAAGGGGCTTGTTGAGGAAAATTTCCGCCGCTCGATGCAATGCAACCGTGGGTGCTACCCGGGAGCGTGCGAAGCTGTCAGGTGGGATCAGAGCGCCGGAGGCGATGCGGTCTCGGCGAACGGGACCGCTCTCCGCAACTTCGAAGGCGCAAGGGCGATGCCTTCAAGGATCTTCGCGAGCTCGGCGGCGTCGATGATGACGCTCGTGGCTCCCGGAGTGACGGCACGCGGGGCTCGGAATGCCCCGCGCTCAAGCCTTTTGTAAAGTAGACAGTACCCGCTGCGGTCCCACCAAAGGGCCTTGCAGCGGTCGGCCGCCCGGTTGAAAAAGAGGAACAGGGCTCCGGAGAGCGGGTCCTGTCGCAGCACCTCGCGCACGACGGCAGCGAGACCATCGAACGAGCGCCGCAGATCGAGCGGCTCGGTGGCAACGTAGATCGAGACGCGGCCAGGGATCATCGCGCCCCCCCGAGCGCACGAACAACGCGCGCCAGCGTAACCTCGTCGAACGACGGCGGGACGCGGACGACCGCGCCGTCGGGCAGGACGACCTCAAGCGGTGCGCCCGAGGAGAGCGCCGTCGCCTCCGGGGAGGCTACCACCACCGGGAGGAATGAAGGCAGCTTCGCCGCGTCTGGGCGCTGCCGGCACTCGCTCCGCTTCATCCCCAGTCGGCGGCTCCAGGAGTAGAGCGTCCCGGCGTTGACGCCCTCCTGCTCCGCGAACACGCGGGCTGAGTGCCCGCTCTTGTGCCAGCGCGTCACTCGATCGCGCCAGGTGCTTCTGCTTTCGTCCATCGACACCTCCGGCGCAGGGTTTTACGCAGCGTTTGGGCCTCAGGACAGCATGCAGGTCGCCGAACGGATACGGGCAGGACGACCTCAAGCGGTGCGCCCGAGGAGAGCGCCGTCGCCTCCGGGGAGGCTACCACCACCGGGAGGAATGAAGGCAGCTTCGCCGCGTCTGGGCGCTGCCGGCACTCGCTCCGCTTCATCCCCAGTCGGCGGCTCCAGGAGTAGAGCGTCCCGGCGTTGACGCCCTCCTGCTCCGCGAACACGCGGGCTGAGTGCCCGCTCTTGTGCCAGCGCGTCACTCGATCGCGCCAGGTGCTTCTGCTTTCGTCCATCGACACCTCCGGCGCAGGGTTTTACGCAGCGTTTGGGCCTCAGGACAGCATGCAGGTCGCCGAACGGATACGCTACGTCGACACGAAAGTGCGTGCCGCTGAACCGCCGCCCCCGCCAGGACGTACGGCGCTTCCCTGTCGCGGGCAGACGCCGCCTGCGACCCGAGAGGACCACGGCGACGCTCTCGATCGGCGGCACCGGCGCCCCGGGAGCCTCGCGCCGGAGCGCGGAGAAGAGGAAGCCGAGGTACTCGAACATCTGGTCGGGCACGTCGTCGCGCAACGCGAAGCAGAACTCGACATGCAGCACGCGCAGCTCGGCGCCGACGCGCAGGCGCAGCGCCTTGTCGAGGCGTCGCTCGAGCTTCGTGACCTGGGTGTCGATCCAGCCGAGTACCTCGACCGACCTGTCCTCGGGGACAAAGACGCACGCCAGATCGTCAGGAAACCGTCGGGCGATGTGGCGCAACGTGATGTCGGCGTCTCCCATGCGGCGCGATCTCGGCAGATCGCGTGCCATGGGCCGGAGCGGCGGAATCAGCGTCGTCTTGGCAGAGAGGAGCGCGCTTCGGGGCTGGCGCCGCCATGGCGGACGGCGGCCTCACCCGCGCCGGCTGCGGCAGGGCGCGCCCGCGCGGCGCGCCGCTAGGCGGTATGGCCGCGCGCCTCGCGGACCAGCGCCACCATCGCCTTCCGCACCTCGTCGGTCGTCGAGACCGGCGCGTCGAACGGGAGGCGCGTCGCCTTCGGCCCCGCCGGCGTGATGACGTCGAGCTCGAAGCCGTAACGATCGACCGACGTCATCGTGGCGCCGGTGGCGTCCTTGATGCCGGCGAGGACCTTGGCGTACGCGAGGACGGCATCGGCGTGATCGGTGTTCATGTGCTCGAGGATGCCCGCGGCGTCGGCCGCGAGCGGATCCGGCTCGGCGGCCGCGTACGCGTCGGCCTCGACCCAGGACATGCGGCCGAAGCCGCCGACGTAGCGGATCGACACCGGGTCGAGCCGGTAGAAAGAAAAGTCCGTGAAATCGACGTAGTACGACGCACGCGGGTGCGTCGCGAGGAAGCTCGTCCGGGCGGCGGCCGCCTCCGCGCCTTCGAGGGGGCGGCACGGGCCGATCAGGGTCATCCGGCCGAGCGCGAGCGGGTCGGCCAGGCGCTCGGCGGGCTCGGCGAGGAGCAGCGACGCCTCGGCGCGGACCTTGAGGTTGCCTGTGTGCTCGGCGAGCGCCGAGAGCAGCAGCAGCGGGCGCCCGTGCGCGTCCACGGTGACGGCGACGAGCGAGCCGTACGGATAGCCGGCGGGATCCCGCGCCAGCGTGCACAGCGTGGCGGCGCGGGCCCGCTGCGCCAGCGTGCGGCAGCGCTCGGCGTGGCTCGGCGCCTTCGCGCCCTGGAGAGGCGGGTCCGCCGCCGGATCCGGACCGGCGCCGGGGCGGCCGTGGTCTGTGCTCGTCGACATGAAAGGGCGGGTAGCACGCCGGGAGGGCCGGAGGAACCGGGGTGGAGCGTACCTCACGCCTGCCCGACGGACTCAACCGCAACGCGCGGTCCCGCGGCCTGAGCCGTGCGCAGCAAAGAAAACATGACGTCCGCAACGTAGCCCCTGCGCGCCCGGATGCCAAATGACAACTCGGCTGCTTGGGCCTGAGTACAAATTTCGACACTGCTCATATTAGTTAAGCGAGAGCAGCAACCGACAAGCTCAATGAACCCGTCACGCATACTCAAACATTCTCACCCCAACGATTGGGAGCTCAGCCCTCCGGCGGCTCTTCGCGACTTAGCCATCCTCGCGCCGCGAGGGATTCACGCTGCCATCTAAAACAATGGCAGCCTCACACAAACAACAATCGCTCATCACAAGTAACACACAAACATTATTCGTCGATTCACTCTCGCACATCTCTATCAAAGCAAAGCAAAGCACAGCTCGCTCGCAGCACACAAATCCGTATTCCCAATACAGAGCACCACAAAGCGCCTAGACCACCTCAGCCAACCGAACAGCGACGCAGTGATACTTAAGATAATGCAATCGCGTTTACCCGATTTGAGCCCACGAAAGCCCCAGATTCTCCACGAACGAGCGTTCAACCCCCAGCAGGCGGTCGCGTCGGATGATAAGCAAATCCTCCAGGGACCCAGTGTCGTTCGCCTCTACGCCGAGTCGTTCTAGCAATTCGCGATCACCAGGTTCCGGGTTCTCACCGCGATCGCGGCGCCTGAGTGCATCTCGGATTTGCGACACGCTCTGCTCCGGAGTTACGATAGTGAGATGCCAGAACCGCGACCGCTTCCCACGAGGCAGGAGAAGTTGCATAGATTCGACGCCCTTCGTCAACGCTTGATGAGCAGGACCATCCAGTCGCCAGGCATCTTGAATACGAGCCATTGATAGGGCGCATGCCTTGGAGCGGGCGGTGCGAAAATCAAAACCATCCAATGGGCGCACTTGACGGGAGACATCGCGCTCCATCCTGGTCCACGGTTTCCCGCCGAGCATATCGCTCAAGGCACTAAGGCTTCGATCGACTACAGCCGAATTCACCCCGGCAAATACCTCTCCATAGGTGGTGAGCCAGAACCACCGCTCTGCTGCGGGAGCGAACGCTTCATCAAATGAGGAGGGCGCCTCATGCGCGCTGGCCCGCCCGAGGTGCACGGCTAGAGTGATCAACTGCCAGGTGTACGGAAGCGACTCGGGACCCAGCACCCCGCAGCGACGAAGGAGCTGCGTTGCCCCAGCAACTGCCTGAAAGGCGCGCTCGATCAATCCTCGGTCCTTTCGAAGGCGATCGGCCAATTCGGCAACCTCAATCTGCGCGGGGTTCTTCTTCTCATCAATCCCGGCAGCGACACGAAGCACGTCGGTGTCGGACACACCGGTCCAGCCGATTGGGGCCAGGTACTCAGCGCGTGCTTCGGCGAACTGCTGCTGCGGATCGTGCCTCTCATCAAATGCCAGGGCTGCAACCATGTGGAAGTCGCTCATCGGCGTGCCGCTGGAATTAATCCGCTTAAAACTTTCTGTCGCCTCTTTGAGCGAATCTGCAGCGAGAACAGCCACCGGCATGGAGTACTCGCGCAATCGATCACGAAGACGGTCTGCTTCTAGACTCTGCTCTTCATTGAGACGCTGCGGATCGGCCATTAACCCACCCCGAATCCAACGATTCAATGTTGTTCGATCCAAAACAATGTTGAGGGGCACCTGGGTCGGCTTCGGTTGTTGGTCCGACTTGAGCAGCACAAAGCGCTCGCGGCTATTGTCAGATTTATCCTCAGCATCTAAATCAAATACCCATCGCTCCGCGGCACCTGCCGGCTCGTCGCTATCGGGCGGCGCCGTGCCAACCTGCGCCCCCTCGCTCGCGAGATCAGCAACTAACCCAGGTCCGAGTATCTGAACGAGGGTGGAGAGGCGTTGATGCCCGTCTAGCAAGAGCCGTCGCACACCGCGAGGATCCTGCAGTCGCGGCACCCGGAATCCACCAACGACGTCGTGCGTCGGAATCGCCGTAGTAGTGGACCAGAGCAGAATCGTCCCCACCGGAAAGCCACGGTAAAGGCTATCCAACAAATCACCGCGCTGCTCGGGTCGCCATGTTGTCAGGGTCCCTGGGCGTTGAAAGCGTGGGATCCGGATGTCGCCCCGCATCACCTCTTTGACGATCTGGTGAAGAGCCTGGATGTACGGTTGACGCTCATAGAACGGCACGGTGGATCTCCGGGTTAGATGGCTGCAGCGATTTTCTCGGCAAGCAGGGTCATCTCAGGCCACGAGCCGTCGCGCTGAAACCATTCTTCGCGCCAGGCAAGCGGCTCGTTGAAAGCGTTCTTAAACCCAGCGAATTTGGGTAAGGAGTCAAAATGCCGGCGCTCTCCTTTCGCCATGTGGGCAGCAATCTCCATCATAAGCTTATCCCGGTCGCCGTCATTGCTCACCCGCTGCTGCACGATTTCCTCCAGCGCTTCCCGCGGCAAGTAGTGCTCTTGGTCGCGGCGGTGTAACCGATGGCTACGATCCGTGAGGCCGGCGTCTCGACAAGCTCGCTCGACACGACCAGATTCACTACCGGGGTAGTCGGCAGCTATTCCATCGTGATCGTACACAATGACATGCACCAGGCGCCATAGCTCGCTCGGGAGCCCGAACGCCTGTCGGGCATTGTCATTATTCCCATGAAACTCAATGATCACACGCATCATCGAGTTCCCTCCTCCGTTCTCATACCGGAGCAGTCCGGCGCGTTCCCACGTATCCAGGCGTTCTCGCCAGGCTGGATGCATTGCACGCCGCAGGAAGGCGCGATCGTTGATCGCATTCTCCACGAGCACATACGTCGGTAAGACGACCGCACGGACCGCCTCTTCCATTGTGACCCAACAGCCGTAGATGCCCGTCAAAGGTGCGCGTCCCGAAACCAGGAGGCGCTCTGCGCCCCGTGCAGTCGCGTTACCCGACACGAGTTCGAGCCGCAGGCATAGGATCTCCACCTCGCGGCGAAGCCGCTCTGGCAGTCCATTCTTCCAGCTATCAAATCCCGGTGATATCCGATCAGCTCGTAGGTCCGTCGGTTCACTCGAAATAATCAACGTGTGACGCCGAATTGCGGCACCACGGAGCAACGCGAGACGATCCACATCGCGCGCTCCCTCTTGAAAGAGGCGATCATCAACCCAGATGATCACGTCGCCTCCTGACGCTTCCAGCGGAGGTCCAGAATTTGATGCGCGAGTTCCTGCTCCTTCTCAAATGCGAGCGGCCGCCATCCCGAAAGCGTTGCGTCGGTGCGGATTTCAACCGGCGTCACGGACGCGGCACCGTCGTCGTCCTGCCCAACCCAGTGAAGCCCGACCTGCGTGGGATCCAGCTGCCCTTGGAGCACAGCTATCTGCATCGCGCGAAGCACATACACGGAATGGGTCTCGAGCACCACCGGCACACCTGCACGGACGGTGGCGAGGAGGCGCTCGAAGAGAGCGACTTGCAGGTGCGGGTGAAGATGCGCCTCCGGCTCCTCGATTGCGAGTAGAGACGGTGCGTTGGAATCCCTATCGCGATGCCCGCGCTCTGCCCAGCAGGCGTAGAGCAAGATGGGCAGTAAGGCGCGCATTCCCTCTCCGGCCAGATAGAGAGGCAGCCGCTCCCTGCCAGGGAAGCCGAGAATGAAGCGCGGCCGACCCGTGCTATCAACGTCCAGCGCGACTTCACTACCAAGTTCGGGATGCGCTGCGATCCAGGCCGATGCTTCTTCTAGGACAGCTCGATATCGAGGTTCGCTGAGCCTGGCGGCCAAGTCGGAACCGTCCGCCTGACCGCCGTACCTTTGCCTCGCATCTTGAGCGCCATCCGCAAGACGATTCGCATGGAGCCACTGGGTTCGGATGATCGGCTGAAGCGCCGCGTCCACTTCGCGCGCAATCTCCGCCGCCTCCTCCGGGAGACCTTCTGGGAGCAACCTTGAGAATGATAGGATGCCGCTCCACTCTGCGCCGCGATATTTGCCTGCGTAACGCGCGCTCGTGCGCCCAGGCTCGCGGCGGACATCGCTATCCAGAGACACGACAAATTTGTCACCATCGCCACGGATCAATTGCACCTGATTGACAACCATACCTCCGTCATCGGCATACTGAAGAACAAGTGTCGGGGCCGGCGTGGTCGCTGACGCAAGAACCTTGAGCCATGGGCTGAAGGCAGGGGCGCGGCCCATCCAGCCGAGTTCCTTAAAGCTGGCGCCGCGGAGCGAAGGGCTCTGGAGGTCCAGAGCCGGCGTGCCAGGATGAAGGGAGTCCGCGATCAAGCTGATCAGTCGAAGCAGTGAGCTCTTGCCGGCCTGATTATGACCATACAGCAAGGTCAACGGACGCAGATTGAACGACGCCTCATCGCGAAAGGCACGGAATGACCGCACCTTCACCGCGAGCAGAAGAGCACGGGCATTCGGCGCAACGTCGGAGCTCGGCAGGGCATCGCTCGGGAGCATCGGTAGACAAGTACCCGATCTTGGCCACCGCGTCACGTCCGCGCCGCCGCTGAGTTCGTCGCGAGACTCGTTCCCCAAAGGCCACGCACCAAGTCTCCCGCTTCGGGAAGATAGAGGTGGAACGGGTACGGCGACTCGCGCGAAAATCCGCTCTTCCGAGTCGGTTCCGAGCGGGCGATGAGAGGCCGTCGGAGCGAGGAGCCTTGTGAACGCCGAGGCAGCAGTCTCAACAGCCATCAGCCGACGACACCGCGCCGCCCCGCCCTACGACGGCAGCACCCGGAGCCGCCCGCGCTGCGCCGCTGCGTCGCGGGCGGCGGCCTCGGCCGCGCGCGGCGGCGCCGGCCGCGCCACGGCCTGCGGCCACACGGCGAAGTCCTCCGGGAGCGGCCCCGGGAGCGCCGGCTGCGCCGTCCGCTCCAGGAGCTGGAAGTCGCAGCGCGCCACGAGATCGAGCGGGAGCCCCTTGCCCGGCCCGCCCTTCGCGAACCACGCGCGCGCCGCCTGCACGTTGCGGATGAGCACGGCGTGCTGCGGATCGCGCTTCGCGGCCGCCGTGAAGTGGTCCTGCATCGCCTGCCAGTCGCGCCGGCCCGCCGCGACGCACGCGAGCGCGTTGAGCGCGAGCCCCGGCAGCGGGTGGCCGAGCTCCAGCGCGCGCGCGGCGTGCCGCTCCGCGAGGTCGAGCTGCCCCGCGTCGAGGTAGGCGACGCCGAGCTCCAGGTGCGCCGCGTGGTGATCGCCGAGGAGCTCGAGGATCGCCCTGCGCTCCCCCACCCCCTCGCGGTAGAGCTCGCGCAGCCCCTTGTTCTGCTCGAACCAGGCGCTCATCAGCGCCGTGTCCTCCTCCGAGGCGTCGAACGGCGTCTTGAGCTCCTGGAAGTCGCCGCGGAAATAGACGTCGCGCTGGAGCCAGCCGGCCGCCTCGGCGTCGTCGAAGTCGCGCGTGCCGGGGTAGATGGACAGGCACGAGAAGATGTACTGGTGCGGCCTCGCCGCCTCCAGGAACGCGAGCGTCTCCCGGAACGTCTCCGCCGTCTCGCCGCGGTTGCCCAGCATCATGTAGTAGCGGACCTGGATCCCGTACTTCTTCGCGAGCTCTGTCGACTCGATGATCTTCTTGACCGTGATCTTCTTGTCGATGTTCTTCAGGATGGACGGCGAGCCCGACTCGACGCCGAGGCTCAGGCGCTGGCAGCCGGCGAGGCGCATCTCGCGGAGCAGCTCCTCGCCGAGCACGTCGACGCGCGTGTCGCAGCTCCACAGGAAAGAGATCTTCCGATCGCGGATGCCGCGGCAGATCTCGATGACGCGCTTGCGGTTCGTCGTGAAGGTGTCGTCCTTGATCTGGACCATCTTCACCGGCAGCTTCGCCACGGCGGCCTCGATGGAGTCGAGCACGTAGGGCACCGACTGGCCCCGGAAGCCGCGGCCCCAGGTCGCCTCGGCGCCGCAGAACGTGCACGCCCAGGCGCAGCCGCGCGAGGTCATCACGATGTGCGTGGCGAAGTGGTCGTGCGGCGACGCGAGCGCGTCGAGCTCCTCGATCGCGGGCCGGTGCGGGCCGAGCTCGACCCGGCCGTCGACGCGGTAGGCCGTGCCGGGGACGCCGAGCGCTGGCCGGCCGGCCTCGAGGCGCTCGAGGAGCTCGAGGAACGAGTGCTCGCTCTCGCCGAGCGTCACCGTGTCGATCTCGGGGTGGTGCCGCAGCATCTCGGCCGCGAGCGGGGTCGCGTGCGGCCCGCCGACGACGATGTGCGCCCCGGGGTGGAGCCGCCGGATGCACCGGGCGGTGAGCGCCACGCCGCGCCGGTTGGCGGTCCAGCACGACAGGCCGAACACGTCCGCGCCGAGCTCGCGCACGACCCGCTCGACCTGCGAGAACGGGTACGACGAGAGGTTCAGCACCTTCACCTGGTGGCCCGCGCGGAGGGCCTGCGCGCCCAGCGAGAAGAGCCCGTACGGGGTCTGGTGGAAGTCCGGGTCGAGGTCGCCCTCGCGGTACTCGGCCGGCGGGCCGTCGCCGCTCGTGTCGAGCGCCTCCCCGGGCGCGGGGATCTTCCAGGGCGGTGGGTAGAGCAGCGCGATGCGCATCGATCCTGCCTTTCCGGTGCCGCCCGTCACGCGGGCGCGGCGACGCGAGAGCGAAGCGCGCCGCCCGGGCCGTCTGCCTCGATGCTGCGCGCGCGCGCGATCCGGGCGTAGAGCTCGGCGCTGGGCCGCGGGCTGCGCTCCTGGGTCACGCGGTCGACCTCGACAAGCCCGAAGCGCGGGCCGTACCCCTCGGCCCACTCGAAGCCGTCGAGCAGCGACCAGTGCATGTACCCGCGCACGTCGACGCCGCGCTCGATGGCCCGCGCGACCTCCGCGAGGTGCCGCACGAGGAACCGCGGGCGCTGGTCGTCGTCGGCGTCGGCGATGCCGTTCTCCGTGATGTAGATCGGGACCCGGGCGCGGGGCCACCAGGCGTCGAGCACGTAGCCGAGCCCCTCCGGGTAGATCTCCCAGCCGAGATCGCTGACCTCCGCCCCCTCGGGGACGAGCCGCCGGAGGAACCCCGCGCGCGCGTGCGCCGCCGAGAAGCGGACAAGGTCGCGGCTGTAGTAGTTCACGCCGAAGAAGTCGTGCAGGCCGCTGTCGCAGACGGCGCGCGCGAACGCGTCGTTGAACAGCCGCTCGAAGAGGGCCGCCCACATGCGATCGGCGAGCCGCCCGAACCGCTCCGGCTCGATGACGCGCAGGTGGTGCGCGACGCCGACCGAGATGGAGTGCCCGCGCCGGCCCGCGGCCTCGTGCATGGCGCGGTACATGGCGGCGTGGGCGCGGAGGAGGTTCTGGTGGGCGCGCACCGCCTCGACGGGCGAGCTCCGCGCCGGCGGCCAGACGCCGAGCAGGTGGGCCTGCAGGGCGAGCATGTTGGGCTCGTTGATGGTGACCCAGAGCTGGCACAGGTCGCCGAGCGCCTCGACGGCGCGCTCGGCGAAGCGCGAGAGGAGCGCCGGCAGCTCCAGCGAGAGCAGGCCGCCCCGCTGCGCGACCCAGCGCGGCAGGGTGACGTGATGGACGGTGACCATCGGGGTGATCCCGGCGTCCCGGTGCGCGCCGAGCACGTCCCGGTAGTGGTCCCACGTGGCCGGATCGAACTCGCCCGGCTCCCGCTCGACGCGGGCCCACTCGATGGAAAGCCGGTGCGCCCCCATGCAGAGCCGCGCCTGGAGCGCGACGTCCTCGCGGAAGCGGTGCAGCTGGTCGCACGCGTCGTCCGGCGTATCGCCGCCGCGGACGCGCCCCGGCTCACGCGCGAACGCGGCCCAGTCGCTCTGCGCGCAGTGCCCCTCGACCTGTGTGGCGGAGGCGGCAGTGCCGAACAGGAACCCGTCCGGGAAGCGCAGATCCTCACCCATGAGCGCGCATCCTACGCGAACTCGCGCCGGGCGGCTGCCTTCCGGAGCAGCCGTCCGATTGCTCGAGGGGCCGGGCGCCGGTACGCTCGGCCCTGTGTGCGCGGCGCGGTGCGTAGAGGCGGGGGGCGCGCGCCCCCGAAACAGCGCGCGAGCGCGCGCCCTCGCCGCCGCCTCGCTCGCCGCGGCGCTGCTGCACGGGGCCGCGCCGGCCCGGGCGGACGGGGTCGGCTGGGCGACGGCCCAGGCCGCCGAGCTGACGCGCCAGGCCGAGGCCCGCGCCGCGGCCGGCGAGGCCGATGTGGCGCTGCAGCGGTACCTGGAGGCGGTCCGCTTCGACGCGACCTACGGCCCGGCGTACCTCGGGCTGGGCGCGCTGTACGAGCGGGCGGGCGATCCGCGCGAGGCGGAGCGCGCGTACACCGTGGGGCTGGACCACGTGAGCGGCTTCGTCGAGGGCCACCGCGCCCGGGCGGCGCTGCGGTCGCGCGAGGGGCGGCGCGAGGAGGCGATCGCCGACCTGGAAGCGGCGGCGGCGCTCCGCGGCGACGACGGCGAGCTGCTCCAGGAGCTCGCGGCCGCGTACGTGGCGGCGGGCGCGCTGCCGGCGGCGCTCGGCGTCGCGCGGCGGCTCTCGGCGCTCGCCGCGCGGAACGGCGATCGCGCCCTCGCTGCCGCGGCGACGACGCAGGCGCGCGCGCTGTCGGTGCTGGTCGGCGAGGCCGATCCGGTGCGCGCCGGCGGCGCCGACCGCGGCCCGGTCCGGCGCGCGCTCGCGCGGTACGCCGCGGCTGCTGCGCGGGGGAGCGCGGCGGATCGGCGGTGATGCCACGACGGCGGTCCGGCGGCCGTATCGGCCACGGGGAGCGGCCAGCGGCGCGGCTCGCTTGACCTCTTTCCAGGTGGGCCGCCTGCGGCTGAGACCCTCTTTTCACGCCAGCGAGCCCGGATAACCGGGCTCCCCCGCGGCGGGCGGCCCCGGACGGGGCAGATTGTCACGATCGCCCCGCCGCCCGAGGCGCAGCGCGCCGCGGATGCGAGCAGCGCGCCGGAGCCGGATCTCCCGGCGATGTCCCGCTGGCACCCCGGTTGCTGCGCTCCGCGCCGCGGCTGCACGCGCAGGCTGGCACGGGATCGGCACGGACACGCGGCGTCCAGAACCTCGGCCATCTCTGCAGAGCGCGGCGGCCTGTGCCTCTCGGCCGGCCGGCGCGCCGCCCCTCGAGGGAGAAAGCGAGAACCCATGAAGGCGGTAGTGTTTCACGGCGTCGGCGACATCCGGATGGACGACGTCAAGGAGCCGAAGATCAAGGAGCCGACCGACGCGATCGTCCGGATCACGGCGAGCGCCATCTGCGGGACCGATCTCCACTTCGTCCGCGGCACGATGCCGGGGATGGTGCCGGGCACCGTCCTCGGCCACGAGGCGGTCGGCGTCGTCGAGGAGCTCGGCGCCGACGTGCGGAACCTGAAGAAGGGCGATCGCGTCGTCGTGCCCTCGACGATCGCGTGCGGCTACTGCTCGTACTGTCGCGCCGCGTACTACGCCCAGTGCGACAACGCGAACCCGAACGGCAAGCACGCGGGCACGGCGTTCTTCGGCGGCCCCGCCATGTCGGGCCCGTTCGACGGGCTGCAGGCCGAGCTCGCGCGCATCCCCTTCGCGGGCGTCGGCCTCGTCAAGCTGCCGAACGGCGTCAGCGACGACCAGGCCATCCTGCTCTCCGACATCTTCCCGACGGCGTACTTCGGCGCCGAGCTGGCCGAGATCAAGCCCGGCGACACGGTCGCGATCTTCGGCTGCGGCCCCGTCGGCCTGTTCACGATCGCGAGCGCCAAGCTCATGGGCGCGGGGCGCATCCTCGCCGTCGACCGCGTGCCCGACCGGCTCGAGATGGCGCGCGAGCAGGGCGCCGAGACCGTCGACTTCTCCGCCGAGGACCCGATCGAGGCCATCCTGCGCCTCACCGGCGGCATCGGCGTGGACCGGGCGATCGACGCCGTGGGCGTCGACGCCGAGCGCCCGCACGAAGGCCCCGCCCACAAGGAGGCAAAGCAGCAGGCCAAGGCGTTCGACCTCGAGGTCAAGCAGATCGCCCCCAACGCGCGGACGACCGGCGACGCCTTCCGCGCCGGCGACGGGCCGTCGCAGGTGCTGCAGTGGGCCGTCCGGTGCGTCGCCAAGGCGGGGACCATCGCCGTCATCGGCGTCTATCCGCAGACGTCGCGCACGTTCCCCATCGGAGAGGCCATGAACAAGAACCTCACCCTCCAGATGGGCAACTGCAATCACAGGAAGTACATCCCGAAGCTCGTGGACCTCGTGCAGACCGGCCAGGTGGATCCCACCACGATCCTCACCAAGAAAGCGCCCCTGGAGTCGGCGATCGACGCCTACAAGGCCTTCGATCGGCGAGACGCCGGGTGGGTGAAGGTCGAGCTCCGCCCGTCGCGGGCCGGGGCGCCTGCCCACCTGGACCGCGCCGTCGCGTAGCGCGGCGCCGCCTCCGCGACGCGGAGCCTCGGCCGCGGCGATCAGGCGGGCTTCGCTGCGCGTCGCGCCGCGGCCGGGGCACGCTGCCGGTCGGCGATCGCGGCCTTCAGGCCCGCGCGCAGGTCGCGGAAGGTCTCCACGCCGGACCAGTCGAGCCCGAGCCGCGTGAGCGCCTGCGCCATGGCCGGCGAGATGCCCACGAACGAGCACGCCGCGCCGAGCAGCCGCGCCGCGCGGACGGCCTTGAGCAGGTAGCCCGAGACGACCTCGTCCGCGACCGACACGCCCGTCACGTCGAGGATCACGCGGTCCGACGAGGTCTCCACGACGCTGCCGAGCAGGCTCTCCAGGATGAGCGACGATCGCCGGTGGTCGATGGCGCCGACGAGCGGCAGGACGAGCACGCCTTCCCAGACCTGGATCACCGGCGTGGAGAGCTCGAGCAGCGCCCGCTCCTGCTCCTCGACGAGGCGCATCTTCCTCCGCAGCTCCTCGGTGCGCACGAGGACCGCGCCCTCGGCCTGCCGCTTGCTCTCGAGGAGCGCCCGCTCGGCCTGCTTCTCCCGCGTCACATCGCGCAGCTCGACGAGGATCAGCTCCTCGCCCGCGGCGCTCACCTTGCGCGCGAGCACCTCGAGGTCGACCGCGCGGCCGTCCTCGCGCGCGGCGCGGCAGGTGAACCGCTTGCGCGCGCCGCCGAGCACGTCCGGCCACGCCCGCCCGAGCGGCTCGAGTGGGTGCCCGCTCGCCAGCGCCCCCCCGCGCATCGCCAGCGCCTCCGGCCCGCCGAGGCCGTCCCCGAGCAGCTCCCGGATCCTCGCGTTCGCGAACGCGACATCGCCCGTTCCCCTGTAGACGAGGACGCCGTCGCGGATCGCGTCGAGCACGCCCCGCAAGGCCTCGAGCGCCGCGCCCTCCCGCGGCGTGTCGCGCTCGGTCATGCCGGTGCCTCGCGCGCGGGCTCCGCGCTCACGCCGCCCCCGGCGGGTGGGCCCTGCGCAGCCAGGCCAGCGCCTCCTCCTCGGAGAAGAACGCGGCGATGTGCGCGTCGTCCTCCGCGAACCGGCTGGCCGCGAACTCGTGGTTCTCGACGACCTGCTCCGCGCCTTCCGCGGCCTCCCTGGGCAGGAGCGTCGCGACCCGCTTCAGCCCGGCCGCGTAGGCCTTCGGCATGATCTCGTCTCGCTGCCAGTCGTTGATGCCGTCCCAGCTCGCCTTGCAGTCGCGTATGTCGATGAGGCAGAGCGGGCCCCCGCACTCCAGGAAGACATCGTAGAAATGACCGCCGATGATCTCCTTCATCTCCTCGTCGAGCGGCGTGCCATACCAGCGCGCCACGAAGACCCCGGGGATGCGGCCAGGCTTCTCGATGCGGTGGATGCGCTCACCAACGACGTTGAACGTCTCCACGACGTCGCCGTCCTGCACGACGCGGATGCCGGTCCGGGTCTCGATGGGTCTCTTGAGTGTCTTGCTCATCGGATCTCCCCCACTCCCCCTGCCACCCAGGTCCCCCGGAGCGCCGCAGGGGGCGTCTCGGCATACCTATCGAGAGCGACCTCTCCGTCGCAAGCGCCTTCGGGCCCGCGCGCGCGAGCTGCCGGTGTCCTTGTGAGACAGCCCATGAGCGAGGCAGCCGATGAGCTCGTTCAGCAGCTTGTACTCCGCCGACTCGGCCAGGGCCGTCCCGTGGTTGATCGGAGACCTGCGGTTCGCCGGGGGACGCAAAGGGAGCTCCACGATGAACGCTTCCTCTGCACTCCGGATTTCTTGATCTCGGACGGTGATCCATGCCGAGGCAGCCTGCTTGAGCACGCCCACGTGAATACGTGAATGGGCGGACGCATGCGGCCGCCGAGGGCTGCGGGGCCATCCGTTCGACGATCTCGCGGTCGGGGCGCGTGCGACGTGGCGGAGCCCCCGCTCGGGTGATCCTGACCGCCACGCGCATGACGGGCAAGGGCGTGGCGGGGTAGCCTCCCTGCCATGAGCGGACCACGTCCTGCCGCCCGCGCCGCCCGCCCCGACCCGGCAGCCCGCCCCGACCCGGCAGCCCGCCCCGACCTGGCCGCCCGCCCTGACCCCGGCGTTGCGCCCGCCGCCCGCGCCGTCGACCGCGGCGCCGCTCCCTCCGCCGAGCGCCGCCTCGACCCTGGCGACCGCGCCCGCGCCGCGCTGCGCGCCGGGCGCATCGCGGCGCTGACCGCCGGCGGCCTCGCCCTCGGCAAGCTCGTCGCCGGCCAGCTCGGCCAGTCGATGGCCGTGACCGCGAGCGCCGTCGACTCGCTCACGGACCTCTTCGCCTCCTCGGCGAACGCCCTCGCCATCCAGCTGGCCCACGCCGCGCCCGACCGCTCGCACCCGTTCGGCCACGCGAAGATCGAGACCCTCGCGACCGCCGGTCAGGGCCTGCTCATCGGCGGCTCGGGGGTCTACCTGCTCATCGAGGGGATCCGGCGGCTGCTCGCGCCCGAGCCGCTCCGCCTCGCCTCCGTCACGCTCGGCGCGATGGCCGCCGCCGCCCTCATCACCGCGGCGCTCGTGGCTTACCTCGGCCGCGTCGCCGCGCGCACCGGATCGAGCGCCATCCAGGCCGACGCCGTCCACTACCGCACCGACATCGCCGCGAACCTCGCGGTCCTCTCCGGCGTCGCCCTCACGTACGCGACGGGCTTCTCCCGCATCGACGGCGTCCTCTCGGTCGCGGTCGCCGTCTACGTCCTCACGTCCGCGGGGACCCTCCTCCGGCTCGGCGTGCGCGACCTCATCGACACGAGCGCCCCGGAGGAGCGCGTCGACGCCATCGCGGACGCGCTCGACGCCATGCGCGCGCGCGGCGAGCTCCTCGGCCACCACAGGCTGCGCACGCGGATCGCCGGGCGCACGCTGTTCGTGGAGGTCCACATCGAGCTCTCGGGCGACCTCCCCCTCGCGCGCGCGCACGCGACCAGCGACCGCGCGCGCGACGCCATCCTCGCCATCGAGCCCGACGCAGAGGTGCTCGTGCACATCGACCCCGAGCGGGACGAGCCGGCGTGAGGGCCCCCGGCAGCGCCGCTCAGCCCGGCTGGGCGCGCGGCGCTGCCCCGGGCGGCGGACCGGTCCGCGGCAGCTCGACGACGAACGTCGCCCCGGCTCCGAGCGCGCTCTCGACGCGGATCGAGCCGCCGTGCGCCTCCGCGATCCTGCGGCTGATGTACAGGCCGAGCCCCAGCCCGCCGTAGTGCCTGTCCGACACCGCGCGCTCGAACCGCTCGAAGATCTGCCCCTGGCGCGCCGGGTCGATCCCGATCCCGTGATCCCGCACCGAGAGCCGCGCCGTCCCCGCCTCCTCGCCGAGGGAGATCTCCACGGGGTTGCCAGCCCCGAACTTGATCGCGTTGGCGAGCAGGTTCGAGACGATCTGGTCCACGCGAGAACCATCCCAGAGGCCCACGACCCGGCCGCACTCCCGCAGCGACACCGAACACCCGGCGCGCGCCAGATCCAGCTTGAACCGCGCGAGCACGTCGCGGACGATCTCCCCGAGGTCGACCTCCGCCACATCGAGCCTCAGCCGAGCCGCGTTGATCCGCGAGACGTCGAGCAGCTCGCTGTTCAGTCGGGTCAGGCGCGCCGCCTGCCGCAACGCGCGGTCGACTTGCCGGCCCATGGCCTGCGGGTCCCAGGAGCGGCCCGATCGGAGGGCCCGATCCATGGCCTCCAGCGTGAGCGTGAGCGATGTCATCGGCGTGTTGAGCTCGTGCGTCGCGACCGTCAGGAACTCGTCGCGCATCCGCACCGCCTCGTTCGCAGCGCTGTAGAGCCGCGCGTTGTCGATCGCGATCGCGGCCCGGCGCGCCACCTCCTGCACGAGCGCGAGATCGGCGTCCCCGTAGCGGCGCTCCGGCTCGGAGGAGACGACGGTCAGCATCCCGATCGCCTGCCCCCGCGCCACGAGCGGCACGATGACGGAGCTTCGCGTCCCGAGCTCGCGGATGAGCCTCGCGTGCCCGTCGTCCGCGGCGTGTCTCTGGATGATTTCGTCGGAGATCTCGGGGAGCAGGAGGGGCCCACCGTCCCGCCAGGCACGGGCCGACGGGTGAGGCGAGTGCCGGTCAGGAGGGTATCGCCGTCGCAGCTCCTCGAGCAAAGGCTCCTTCGCTGGGTCCTTGTGGGCCCAGAAAGCTCGCCGGGCCTCCCCGCCTTCTGCAAAGTCGATGACGCACCAGTCGCAGAACGATCGCACCGACAGCCGCGCGAGGCGCGACAGCACCTGTCCGTGATCGAGCGACGCGGAGATGATCTCCCCGGCCTCCGCCAGGAAGGCCGCGCGCCGCTCCGCTGCCTCGGCCGTGGTCCGCGCGGACTGCTCCTTGGCGAGCAGCCGCGCGTTCTCCAGCGAGATCGCCGCCTGTGTGGCGAGGAGCGAGAGGGCGGTGAACCTGTCCTGCGTGAACGCGCCCGCGAGGAGGTTGTTCTCGAGATAGAGCAAGCCCGCGACCCCGGCCTGCCTCAGGATGGGCACGCACAGGACCGATCGGCACCGATACCGCGTGAAGTAGTCGTCCCCGGAGAATTTGCCCGCATCCGCGGCCGCGTCGTGCAGGATGACGCGCTCCTTCGTCCGTTGCACATAATGAACGAGCGAGCCGGGGACTCGCTGCCACGAAGCGTCGTCCAGCGAGGGCGCGAGGAGGATCGTCGCCGCGCCTTTCCCTTCGAGGGTCGCCTCCGCCTCCATGGTGACGCGCTCGTCCTGGCACAGGAACAGGCAAGCCCTCTGCGCGCCGCCCTGCTCGAGGACGACCGTGAGCAGCGTCCGCAGGAGCTGGTTGAGCACGATCTCGCTCGAGATGGTCTGCGACGCCTTGATGACCGAGAGCAGCTCGAGCTCGTCGGAGCGCGCCGCGAACGACGCGCTCGGGGCGAGCGGCCTCCGGTCCGAGAGCCGCGGGTTCTGCTGGTCGATCTGCCTGACCTTCCCGTCCGCGCCCCATCGAGCGTAACAGGCGCGGGCCTCGCGGAGATACGTGTCCGCGATCAGATCGAACCCTCGTGTCCGGTAGAACCTCGACGCGACCTCGTACGCCAGCGCCTCGATGTGGACAAAGCCGCTCTCGCGCGCGGCGCGGATCGCCTGCTCGTACAGCTGCGCCGCCTTGTCCCATTCGCCGCCGACGCGCGCGATCTCGGCGCCGACCAGCGCGGCCCGGGCGCCGAAGTTCTCGGGGCAGTTCTCGGCCCAGACCTCGAGTTGCTCGCGGTGGGCGGCGAGCGCCACGAGGAGCGGGGGCCGCTCGTCGACGGGCGCGGGCGCAGCGTCATGGCGGCCCGCCAGCGCGAGCGCGCCATAGAAATGGTACTCGGCGACCACGAGATACGGCCGCGACGTCCAGAGGAGCGCCCGCGCTCGCTCTGCGGCATCGACGGCAGAGGCATGATCGCCGGCGAAGAGGCGCGCTTCCAGCTTGCCGATCCAGTACCAGCACGTCGCCACCGAGAGGCCTCGATCGCCCTCGAGGCGCCGCTCGAACCGCCCCTCGTCGAGGTGGTCGTCGTCGGCGACGAGCGCCGGCGTCGAGCCCCGGAGCGCCCGGATGACCATCAGCTGCGCGGCGATGAGGTCGACGATGAGACTGAACTTCGCCTTCCGCGCGAACGCGAGCGAGCTCTCGGCTTCTCGACTCGCTTCGCCGAGCGGAGCTCCCCCCGTGAGCAGAAGCAAGAGCACGCCGTTGAGGACATAGGACGCAAAGGCGAGATCGCCGGTCTCCTGCGCCGCGTGGAAGGCGCGCCGCAGCGGATCGACGCTGGTGCGCATGTGCCTGTTCCAGGGGTTGATGAGGTACCAGAAGACAAAATCGACGCGGGCCTTGAAGCGGGGCGGCCCGGGCTTCTCGGTCAGATCCAGGCCGAGCTTGCCGAAGCGAAACCCAGCGCGGTAATCGCCGAAGTACGCACCAAGGGCCATCCCGACCCAGGCGTAGGCCATGCATGCCCCGTCGCTGTTGCCATGTTCGAGGCTGAGGTTCGCGATGCGACCGATCATGAGGCAGAACAGGTTCGCGTCGGTGAGAGACGCCGACGGCTCTCCCGACATGAGGACGTCGATGAGCGCGCGGCAGTCCGGGTCGGTCATCGGTGGCAAGTCGACGAGCGCCTCGATCGGGCGCCTCCCGAGCGTCCGCCACATCCGCTCGTATTCCTGCCGGACCTCCTCGTCCGTCGGGTGCGGCGACCACGCGATGCCGACGCGCCGCAGGAAATCGAGGCAGATGTCGACGGCGAGCTCGCCTCGATCCAGTATCGTGTAGAGCTCCACGCGCGCGCACGTGACGGCGGCGATGTCGACGAAGCTGCTGGCGCGGCCCGCGAGGTCCGAGAGCCGCTCGTCCGCCGCCCCGAGCTCGCCCGTCACGAACTCGCACCCGGCCCGGTGGAACGCGAGCGCAAAGGCGAGGTCGTACCGCCGCTCCCAGCTGTCCTCTTCCAGTTCCAGGAACGCCGCCCCGGCCGCGAGGTACTTGAGAGCCGACGCGTAGGCCGTCGACCCCTTGGCGCGCTCGCCCGCGATGAGGTTGAGCTCAGCCGCCCGCTCGCGCTCCTCGCGCGCCGTGATCAGCGCGGCCCCCCGATCGAGCTGGTTGACGATCTCGAAGATCTTCTCCTCGAGCTCCTCCGGCGCCGTGCGCTTCGCGAGCAGCCTGCCTATCCCGAGGTGCGCCGCCGCGCGCTCGCTCTCGGGGATCAGCGAATAGGCCGCCTCCTGGACCCGGTCGTGGAGGAACTTGTACGCGCCGTCCTGGCGGAAGACGAGCCCCTCGTGCGCTGCGTCCCGGAGATCCGAGTGTACGTCCTCCTCCGAGCCGCCCTGAACGATGGCCAGGAGGGCGACCTCCGCACTGTTTCCCAGACACGCAAGCTGCTTCAGCGCTCTCTGGGTGCTCGGAGGGAGCCGCGCCAGCTTGCCGACCATCAGATCGACGACGTTGTCGGTGAACCCCTTCTCGCGGATCTTCGCGACATCCCATCGGAAGGCCTCGGCGCGCTCATCGAACGCGATCAGCCGCTTCTCGTGCAGCGCGGCGAGGAACTGGATGGCAAAGAAGGGGTTGCCGCCCGTCTTCTCGTGGACGAGGTCCGAGAGCGGCGCGGCGGCCTCGCGGCTGCAGCGAAGCGCGTCGCTGACGAGCGCGGCGAGGTGCTCTCGGGAGAGCGGGCCGAGCGCGATGTCGGAGATGCGCGCGCCCTCCTTCCGGACCTCTTCGATCGCCAGCAGGAGCGGGTGCGAGGGGGTCACCTCGTTGTCGCGGTATGCGCCGATGACGAGGAGATGGCGCGTCTCGGGGTGCGTCACCAGCTCGCGAAGGAGCCCGAGGCTCGCCAGATCGGCCCACTGGAGATCGTCGACGAAGAGCGCGAGGGGGTGCTCCTGCCGGGCGAACACCCCGATGAAGTGCCGGAACACGACCCGGAACCGGCTCTGCGCCTCGATCGGCGGAAGCTCGGGAACCGGCCGCTGCCGCCCGAGGATGAGCTCGATCTGGGGGATCACGTCCACGATGAGCTGCCCGTTGCTCCCGAGCGCGCCGAGCAGCCGCCGCCGGCAGGCAGCGATCCGGTCCTCGCTCTCGGCGAGGATCTCGAGCACGAGCTCCCGGAACGCCTGGACCAGCGTGGAATAAGGGATGTCACGCCTGTGCTGGTCGAACTTCCCCGAGAGGAAGAGCGCTCGCTCCCGGACGATCGGCCTGTAGAGCTCTTGGACCAGAGAAGACTTGCCGATGCCGGAATAGCCAGAGATCAGCACGAGCTCGGGGGAGCCCGTGGCCACCACGCGGTCGAACGCGCAGCGCAGCGCGGCCACGTCGCCCTCGCGGCCATAGAGCTTCCGGGGGATCTCGAAGCGACCGGAGACGTCGCGCTCGCCCAGGGAAAAAGGCTCGATCCTGCCGGTGGCCCGCAGCTGCGAGAGGCACCGCTCCAGGTCGTGCTTGAGGCCGCGGGCGGTCTGGTAGCGATCCTCGGGCATCTTGGCCAGGAGCTTCAGGACGAGCGCCGAGAGCACCTCGGGCAGCTCGGGCACCAGCGCCGAGGGCGCCGGCGGGAGGCGCGCGACGTGGCAATGCACCCACTCCAGCGGATCCTGCGCCTCGAACGGCAGCCGCCCGGTGAGCATCTCGTGGAACGTCACGCCGAGCGCATAGAGGTCGGCGCGGCCGTCGATCCCCCGGTTCATTCGCCCCGTCTGCTCAGGAGACAGGTACGGCAATGACCCCTCGATGAGCCGCGGGGGCCCCGCCGGCGGCAGCTCGCGGGAGAAGCGGGACGCGAGGCCGAAGTCGGCGAGCTTGACCTGGCCGGTGGCCGCGTTGACGAGGATGTTCTGCGGCTTGAGATCCTTGTGCAGGATGTCCCGCACGTGGATCGCCGCCACGCAGGCCGCGATGCGGACCGCGAGCTCGAGGAACCTCTCGGCGGCCATGGGCGCGCCGATGAGGTGGTCGAGCGGCTCGCCGCCGAAGTCCTCCAGGACCAGCGCCGGCAGCCCCTCGTGCGTCTCGAGGGCGAGCGGCGCCACGATGGCGTCGTGGTCGAGCAGCTTGCCGATCGCGTATTCGTTCCTCAGCCGCTCGATGTCCTGCGGGCGGCTGCGCCTCGGGTCGAGGACCTTCAGGATCACCGGGCGGCCATCGGCGGTCCGGACCGCGCGCAGGAGGCTGACCCGCTGGCCCTCGTGAAGGGTCTCGGTGACCAGGTAAGAGGGAGCGCTCACGTCCATGGGGAGCCCCGCGCCGACGCGGGCGAGCGCCCGCGCCATGTGCCGCGCGGGCGCCCTCACCCGGGGAGGCCTCTACGCCCCGGGCTCGTCGTCGTCGTCTTCGTGCTCCTCGAGGTAGCGCTCGGGCGCGAGCTCCCACCGCTCCGGCGAGCGCCAGAGCTGCGACAGGAGCAGCTCGCGCATCAGCAGGATCTCCTTGGGCAGCCGGTCGTAGAGCCGCTCGAAGAGCTCCCCGTGCGAGCCGAACTCGACCTTCCACGCCTCGCGGTCGACGGCCATCAGCTGGTAGAATTGCTCCTTCGAGAAGCGGTCCATGCCCCGCCACTCGATGTCTTCGTAGCGCGGCATCCAGCCGAGCGGGCTCTCCTCCGCGAAGCCGCGGCCGTGCACGCGGTCGACGATCCACTTGAGGACGCGCATGTTCTCCCCGAAGCCCGGCCAGAGGAAGTTGCCCTGGTCGTCCTTGCGGAACCAGTTGACCGAGAAGATGCGGGGCGGATTGACGATCTGGCGCCCCATCTGCAGCCAGTGATTGAAGTAATCGCCCATGTGGTAGCCGCAGAAGGGCAGCATCGCCATCGGGTCGCGGCGCACCTGGCCGATGTTGCCGGCGGCCGCCGCCGTCATCTCCGAGCCGATCGTCGCTGCCGTGTAGACGCCGAAGCTCCAGTTGAACGACTGCACCACGAGGGGCACCGTCGTCGCGCGCCGCCCGCCGAAGACGATCGCGCTGACGGGCACCCCGTTCGGGTCGTCCCAGCGCGGATCGATCGACGGACACTGCGACGCAGGCGTCGTGAAGCGCGCGTTCGGGTGGGCCGCCTTGCGCCCGCAGTCCGGGGTCCAGTGCTTCCCCTGCCAGTCGATGAGCTCCGGCGGCGGCTCGTCGGTCATCCCTTCCCACCAGACGTCGCCGTCGGGCGTGAGCCCCACGTTGGTGAAGATCGTCCCCTTCCGGATGGTCGCCATCGCGTTCGCGTTCGACTTGTCCGACGTCCCGGGGGCCACGCCGAAATAGCCCGCCTCCGGGTTGATCGCATAGAGCTGCCCGTCCCGCCCGGGCTTCATCCAGGCGATGTCGTCGCCCACCGTCGTGATCTTCCAGCCCGCGAACGCCTTCGGCGGGATGAGCATGGCGAAGTTCGTCTTGCCGCACGCGCTCGGGAAGGCCGCGGCCACATACGTCTTCTCGCCCTTCGGCGACTCGACCCCCAGGATCAGCATGTGCTCCGCGAGCCACCCCTGCTCCCTGCCGAGGACGGAGGCGATGCGCAGCGCGAAGCACTTCTTGCCGAGCAGCGCATTGCCGCCATAGCCGCTCCCGTAGGACCAGATCAGCCGCTCTCCCGGGAAGTGGACGATGTACTTGTGCTCCGCGTTGCACGGCCACGGCACGTCGTCCTGTCCCGGGGCGAGGGGCATGCCGACCGAGTGCAGGCAGGGGACGAAATCGCCGTCTCCGAGCGCCTCGAGCACCTTGCGCCCCATGCGCGTCATGATGCGCATGCTCGCGGCGACGTACGGCGAGTCGCTGAGCTCCACGCCGATGTGCGCGTAAGGCGAGCCGACCGGGCCCATGCTGAACGGGATGACGTAGAGCGTGCGGCCCCGCATCGACCCGGCGAAGAGCCGGCGCAGCGTGCCCTTCATCTCCTGCGGCTCGGCCCAGTTGTTGGTGGGGCCGGCGTCCTGCTTTCGCCGGCTACAGATGAACGTGCGGTCTTCGACCCGCGCGACGTCGCTCGGGTCCGAGCGCGCGAGGTAGCTGTCCGGGCGCTTCTCCGGGTTCAGACGGATGAGCGTGCCCGTCTTGACCATCTGGTCGCACAGCGCGTCGTACTCCTCCTTCGAGCCGTCGCACACGTGCACGTTGTCCGGCTGGCACAGCGCGACGACCTCGGCGATCCACTGCCTGAGCTTCTCGTTCGTGATCTTCGCCCGCAGGCCGGGGATCGACACCGGCGGCGGCGGCTCCGAGTGGAACGAGCTCTGGCTGTTCTGGCTGGCTGCTACGGACACTTGCGTACCCTCCTGGCTCTCTGGGTCGAACGCGCTCTGCAAAGCGCAGGCCCTGCCCGCCCTCGACGGCAATTCTGGCCGAAATGCGGCCGGAAGGCTGCCCTGATTCTTCCTGAGCCCGATCGCTGCAGCAGGGCTACGCGCACCAGGTGCGCCCGCGAGGCGAGCCCTGCGCCGCGCGCTGGGTCGTCGATCCGCCCGAAACCCGCCCGAAATCCGTCCGGCGGTTCGCCCCGAGGGCTGCCTCGCGGGCAGCCGCGCCGCCCGCCCATACCCCCGGTGCCTACGCGCCGGTGCTCACCGTTCCTCCTCGCTGATCGTGAAGTGCGCCGTGCCGATGTCAGACGGATACGTGTGCTTGAGCAGCCGCAGTGGACCGGTGAATATCGACGGCCACGCCGCCCGCATGAACGATACGGCCTGCCACCGGAAGGCGTCGGGCAGCTCGTCTCGATGGTAAATATGCTTCTCCTGCATGGGTCTCTGGGCCCTGGCGCAAGACGCAAGACGCAAGACGCCGGCAGCCCGCCGTGGCCCGGCCCGCGGGGACGTTGACAAGGATAACCGGCTTTGCTCATATACCCAGTCCGCTCGGAGCATCGCGCGCCCCTGAGGACGGCCGGTAACATGGTGGGCACGGGTCAAGACACCTCGGACGCGGAGCCGACCCAGGCGGCGATCATGGGCAAGTACCGGCTGATCGCGAAGCTCGGCCGGGGCGGGATGGGCGACGTGTTCCTGGCGATCGCGCGCGGGCCGGGGTCCTTCAACAAGCTCGTCGTTGTCAAGCGCCATCGCGGCGTGGGCGGAGCGGGCGGGGACGGCGAGAAGGTCGTCGCCATGTTCCTGGACGAGGCGAAGCTGTCCGCCCGCCTCAACCATCCCAACATCGTCCAGACCTACGAGGTCGATCACGACGACGCCGGCTACTTCACCGTGATGGAGTACCTGGAGGGCCAGCCGCTCAGCGCGATCCTGCGGGCGGTGGCCGAGGGGGAGCCGGGCGCGGCGGGCTTCACGCGCGGCGTCTGGGTCAGGATCGTGGCCGACCTCCTGAGCGGCCTGCACTACGCGCACGAGCTCCGCGATTACGACGGCGCGCCGCTCGGCATCGTCCACCGCGACGTCTCCCCGCACAACATCTTCGTCACGTACGACGGCGCGGTGAAGCTGCTCGATTTCGGCATCGCCAAGGCGTCCATCAACACCGACCTCACCGAGACCGGGAAGCTGAAGGGCAAGACGTCGTACATGGCGCCGGAGCAGGCCGTCGGCAGCGGGTCGACCGATCGGCGGGCCGACATCTTCGTCGCGGGGATCGTGCTCTGGGAGCTCCTCACGCGGGAGCGGCTCTTCGGGGGCGACGCCGTGAGCGCGCTCTGGAAGCTGGCGGCCGTGGACGAGATCCCGCGGCCCTCGCTCCTCCGGCCGGACGTGCCCCCGGGCCTCGACGCCATCGTGGTGCGGGCGCTCGACCGCGATCCGGCGAAGCGGTTCGCGACCGCGCAGGAGATGCGTGCGGCGCTCGAGGACTACCTTCGCGCGTCGGGCGAGGACGTCGGGTCCGACGAGATCGGCGCGCTCATGCTGGGGGTATTCGCGGAGCGCCGGGCGAGCATGCAGCGGCAGGTCAAGGCGTACCTCGATCAGAGCGCGCAGGGCGTCGACCGCCCGAGCGTGCCCGTCGAGCCGCGCCTCTCTCGCGTGAGCCAGTTCGAGGGCGCAGAAGGGAGGCGCATTCAGCCCGTGATCGCCCTCGACGAGGAGCTCGGGCAGAGGACGTCGGGGACGCCGGCCCCAGGGCGCTCCGCCTCGGACTCGACGAGCCTGAAGTCGAACCTCCGCACCGCCGCCGCCGGGCCTCAGCAGCGCAGCTACTGGATCGGGGCGCTCGGCGCGGCCGTGCTGGTCGCGGCGGCGGCGTTCTCGACGCGCCGCCCTGGTGGGCAGGCGCCAGCAGCCGGCTCCGCCGCGGCCGTGCTCGTCGAGCCGGACGCCGGCGCTCGCTGCACCGGGGTGCTCCGCGTCCGGATCACGACGGGCGACACGGGGACGGCCACCGACATCTCGCCGCCGTACAACTACGGGGTCTACGACTACCTGCGTCACCTCAACGACAGTCAGGGAGGGCTCCGGGGCTGTCCCATCGACGTCGACATGAAGGACGCGCAGTACGACCCCGCCAGGACGGAGGAGGTCATCGAGGCGTGGCGGCGGCAGCCCGGGTGGAGCGAGGTCTCCACGCTGTTCGTGTTCGGCACCGGGCCGACGACCCGTGTGGCCCCGAGGCTCACGGAGGAGAAGAAGCTCATCATTCCCGGCTCGTACGCCGGCTCGCTCGCCACGCCGGTGCCGATCTCCGCGGACGTGTCCCACGCCGAGTTCAACGCCCTGGGCCAGAGCGCCTCCGCGACAGAGCACAAGACGAGCCCTGGATATCCCTACATCTTCTTTCCGGCCACGGACTACTCGACAGCGATCCGCATCGGCATCAAGGCCGCCTGGAAGATCGCGCCCGGACGCATCGCGATGGTGCACGACACGATAGACAAGTGTCTTTACTGCGTCGATCCGCTCGCCGCGGGCAAGGCCTACGTGGAGGAGCTGCCCGGGATGCTGCTCGGCCAGGATCTCATCGTCCCGCAGACGTCGTCCCTCGAGGACGAGGGGCGCATCGTCGACGCGGTGATCGGCTATGTGAAGCGGGAGATCGAGAAGAAGCGAGCGGATCCGTCGTATGTGCCGGCGAGCTGGTTCTGGGCCGGCAACAGCGTCCTCTCCTCGTCCTTCGTCGGGAAGGGCGCGGCCGCGGCGCAGAAGCTCATCCAGCAGGCGTTCCCGGGGCCCGAGAAGAACCGCTGGCAGCTGCGCGTGATGGCGAACAACTGGGGCATCGGCGAGAGGACCCTGGCGATCTGCGGGGCCGACTGCGCGGGGATCTTCTATGGGCTGTTCCCGGTGCCCGTCTACGGCGACACGCAGCACTCGAGCGGGATGGCGGAGATGCTGCGGATCCACAGGGCCTACCGGGAGAAGGACGGCCACCCGCTGGAGCTGCACCAGGACCAGCCCTACGTCCAGGGCCACGCCGCGGCGCTCATGTGGCGCAAGGCCGTCGAGCGGGCCATCGACGCCGGCCGCACGCACCCGACCGGAGAGGACCTGAAGGCCGCGCTCGAGGGCTTTCAGAACGTGGTGCTCGACGGGATGACGGCAGGGCCGATCTCGTTCAGCGCGACGGACCATCGGCCGCAGGCGAACGAGTCGGTGTACACGATCGGGGCCGCGGACGGGGGCGGAGTCGGGTTTCGGTTCGTCGATCACTGCTCGATCGAGCTCGACGCGAAGTGGCTCGGGTACTGAGCTGAGCCCGCGCCGCGCTGCCGGGAGTGGCAGAGAGGCCCGAGAGAATGGAACCGCCAAGACGCCACAAGACGCCAAGATTTTTCTATGTTTCTTGGCGTCTTGTGGCGTCTTGGCGGTTCCTCTCTTTCTGCGACGAACCTCCCGCAACAGGGCTATGTCGGCCCAGAGATCCGCCAGAACCCGATCCGCGCCGCCCCCGTCAGATCCGGCCCGACCGGCCCCTTCCCCCAGAAATGGTCATCGTAGTTGGGCACCGCCCACCCCTGCCCGTACGCCCCCATCACCGCGTAAATCACCTCGTCGTCCGGCTGGACCTCGATCGCCGTCGTCACCCACGCCTGCCGCACCGGCGCCGGGCTCGCGTCGTCGAGCAGGTAGCGCGCAAACATCGATCCCTCGGTCGTGTCGTCGAACGACTCCGTCGCATAGCCGAGCAAGAGATGCAGCCCATCGAACGCGCCCGCCCACCGGTAGCGCCACGCGCCGCCGTCGTCCTGGAGCGGGCCGCAGGCGGCCACCACCATCCACTCCAGGTTGGCATTGCCCCACCGGGCGTCGCTGAAATGGAGGACCCGGTCGTTCATCGCGCTGCAGAACATGAACCCGACGCCGTTCGCGTGCCCCGTGTAGAACGTGAGATCCACCGAATCCGCGAACGACGCGTCCTGGCCGCCCAGCGCCGGATCCTTGAAATCGACCTCCCACGCGCGCTGATCGCCCCAGTTGAAGCGAGACTCGATTCCCCCCTCCCCGAAGCTCTTCATCAGCCCATCGACGTTCGCCGCCGAGTGATCCAGGCCGCCGCAGAGCCCGACCCACTCGGCGCCGACCACCGCGCGGCCATCGTCGACCGGCGGCGGGATCGGCGGGCGCGCCGCGCCAAGCCCCCCGGACGCGCGGCCGAACGAGAGCCGCTGCGCCGCCGTCGCGACCAGACCGTCGGCGTCCGTGACATAGAGCGAGAGCGTCTCCGTCTCCCCGCGAAGACCAGAGACGCCAGACACCTTCACCCGCGCGCTGCCTTCGCGCGCTTCGCGCGCTTCGCCCACCGCGTCGAGCACGTCGAGCGAGCGCGCCGACGATACCCACCTGTACGTGTATGGAGCAGCACCTCCGGTGACGCTCGCCTCCGCGACCGCGGTCGCGCCGTCCACACGCACCGAGATCTCGGCGCTCGGAGCGTCTATGACGGCCGGCACGATCCTCTTGCGGACGTCCACCACCTCCCCGCCGACCGTCCGCCGTGCGCTGCACACATAATGGGGCAGGATCCTCCGTACCTCGCGGGAGAGCGGCGGCGCGTAATAGACGAGCTCCGGCTCGGCCGCGATCACCGCGCCGCCACCCAGCGCGCCGGCGCACAGCGCGGGGGCCTCGGAGGCCGGGACGATCGCGACGTCCTCCCCTCGCGCGAGCTCGCGCCGCGCGTAGATCAGGTGGGTCACGGCGCCCTCGCCGTCGAACGTCACACGGACCTTGGCCCCGGGGCCGATCAGCCGGATCCCCTCGAGCTCGTCGCGAAAGCTCACCTGCGTGTCGAGCTCGGCCCGAGCCACATAACGGCCCTCCGCGTCGACCGCCTCGAGCAGCGAATGGCCGACGGCAAGCTCGCTCCCGACCGGCAAGCCCGCGGCGTCCAGCGCGGCCCACGCGCGCGCCGCCGCGTCCGGCTCCGGCAGGACGCGCAGCGCCGCGAGCGCCTCGAAATCCAGGGCGTCATCGCCCGCCGACGTCTCGAAGCCACGCTCGTCACGGAACCCAGGCGCGGGCGGCGCGTCGGCCTTCCTCGTGGGCAAGCGCTGGAATCGCGCGCTGTCGAGGTAGCGAATCGCGCCGTCGGCCACGAGCGCGCCGGCGCCTCCCCGCGCGGGATCCTCCGCGAGCCCGAGCGCGCCGGCGAGCGCCGACGCGCGCGCGACGTCGGCGCCGCCGCCGATCACGCGGTACGCGGGCAGGAATCGCGTCTCCCTGCCTGGCGACCCCGCGGCGGGCGACGCCGCGCGGAACACGCCGCGATCGGCGCTCTCCGGGAGATCCTCGCGGGCGTCGCGGCCGCCGCACCCGGCGGCGCCGAGGGTCACGAGGAGAACGACGCCCAACACCCCATCCGGTGATCTCTTCATCAAAGTCCCCCTTTCCCTGCGGCGACGGCGAGGCTCGGCGCGCAACTCCGCACGAGCGATCTCGCAGGGAGCCTCCGCGCGGCGCTCGCGGCCCGCGACGCGAGCACCACGCATTGCACGACCCAAGCCACCTCGGCCGCGCCGCTCCGCGGCGCGAATCCCCTCGCTCTCGGCCGAGATTGACCGCCTCGCGTCCGGCTCCTAGGCTGCCGCGCATTCCATGACAGCGCACACGAAGGACGGAGAGAGCGCGGCCGGCGCCGGCGATCGGACGCTCGAAGGGACAGCGGATCCCGGCGCGCGCCTGTTCCTCGACTTTCTCTCCTCGATCCGCCCCCGCGTCGACGCCGCGCTCGATCAGCGCTGGCGCGACAAGGCGGCCTCCATGCAGCGCTACGGCCGCGAGGTCGAGGCCATGGTCTCCGAGGCGCGGAGCCTCACCCTGCGCGGCGGCAAGCGGTTCCGCGCGGGGCTGCTCGTCGCCGCCTACCAGGGCGTCGCGCCGGACGCGCCGCTCGGCCCCGCGATCGACGCCGGCATCGCGCTCGAGCTGCTCCAGACGTACCTGCTCATCCAGGACGACTGGATCGACGGCGACACCGTCCGGCGCGGAGACCGCACCGTCCACGTCGCGCTGACCGAGACGCTCGGCGATCCGCACCTCGGGGCCTCGTCCGCGATCCTCGCGGGCGACCTCACCTGGAGCTTCGCGCTGAGCACGCTCGCTGGCGCGGACGCACCGCCGGCGACGACGCTCGCGGCCGTCCGGCTGTTCTGCAAGATGCACGAGGACGTCGTGATCGGGCAGCACCTCGACGTCGTCGGCCGGGCCGAGGACGTCGAGCAGATGCACGCGCTCAAGACCGGCAGCTACACGGTGCGCGGCCCGCTCGCGCTGGGCGCCACGCTGGCCGGCGCGCCGGCCGAGACCGTGGCGGCGCTCGAGCGGTTCGCGGCGCCCGTGGGCGTCGCCTTCCAGCTGCGTGACGACCTCCTCGGCACCTTCGGGAGCGCCGCGGCGACCGGCAAGCCGGTCGGCAACGATCTGCGCGCCGGCAAGCGCACCGCGGTGCTGGCCGCGGCCGAGGGGCGCCTCGACGCCGCGGGCCGGAGCGCCGTCGAGCGCGCGCTCGGCCGCAAGGACGCGAGCGACGACGCCGTGGCGGCCGCGACGCTCGCGCTCGAGGCGTGCGGCGCGCGGCGCGCGGTCGAGGAGCGGCTCTCCGCCCTGTGCGGCGAGGCCGAGGTCCTCGCGCGCTCGCTGCCCGTGAGCGCGCCGGCGCGGCAGATCCTGTGCGGGGCCGCGAGCGCGCTCCGGTGGACCGGCGCATGACCGAGGCGCTCGGCGAGGCGTCCGGCAAGGTCATCCTGCTCGGCGAGCACGCCGTCGTGTACGGGGCGCCCGCGCTCGCCGCCGGCATCGAGCGCGGCGCCCGCGCGCGGGCGACCCGCTGCTCCGGCGCGAGCGCCCTCCTCCTCGGCGGGCGCGAGCTCCGCGCGGCGCCGGCCGAGGTGGACGTCGCGCGGGCGTTCGCGGCGCTCCTCGGGGCGCTGCCCGACGTCGGCCCGGTGCGCGTCGAGGCGGAGAGCGATCTGCCGCCCGGCGGCGGCCTGGGCAGCTCGGCCGCGCTCGGGGTCGCGATCGCCCGGTCGGTGGCCGCGCTCGCGCGCGCGCCCGAGGCCGCCGCGCGGACCGCGTCGCGGACCGCGTCCGAAGGCGCAACCGCCGTGCACACCGCGGCCGACGCCGCCGCCGTGACCGACGCCGCCGCCGCCTGGGAGCGCGTCTTCCACGGCAACCCGTCGGGCATCGACACGACGGCCGCGGCCCGCGGCGGCTGCTTCCGCTTCACCCGGGCGCACGGCGCCACCTCCGTCGCCCCGCGCGACGACCTGTGGCTCTGCGTGGGCTCGACCGGGGTGTCGTCGTCCACGCGCAGCATGGTCGAGCTCGTGGCGAGGCTCTTCGAGCGCAAGCCCACGCTGGCCGCGACGTCCATCGCGGGCATCACCGCGCTCGTCGAGAACGCCGCCCTCGCGATCGAGGCGGGCGACGCGGTAGCGCTCGGCCGGCTGATGGACCTGAACCAGATGCTCCTCGCCGGCATGTTCGTCTCGACCGAGGCGATCGAGGCCCTGTGCAAGCTCGCGCGCGAGGCCGGCGCGCTCGGCGCCAAGCTCACCGGCGCCGGCGGCGGCGGCTCGGTCATCGCGCTGCTCCCGCCGCCTCCGCCGGGCGACGGCACCGGGGCGGCGGCGTCGAACAGCGCCGCGGACCGCGTGCTCGCCGCCTGGCGCGACGCGGGCTACAGCGGCTTCGTCACCCGGGTGAAGGCGGGCATGACGAGGACGGAGCCACAGGAGCAAACATGAGCGTCGTGAGCCGGGCGACCGCGATCGCCCATCCGAACATCGCCCTCGCGAAGTACTGGGGCAAGCGGGCCGATGGCCACAACCTGCCCGCCGTCCCGAGCCTCTCGGTGACGCTCGCCGGGATGGAGACCACGACCGAGGTCGCCTTCGACGCGTCGCTCGATCGCGACGAGCTCCACCTCGGCGGCGCGGCCTTGCCGCCGGACGCGGAGGCGACGCGCCGGGTCGCCGGGCTCCTCGACCGGGTCCGCGCCGCCTCGGGGAGGCGCGAGCGCGCCCGCGTTGTCAGCCGGAACGACTTCCCCACCGCGGCGGGCCTCGCCTCGAGCGCGTCGGCGTTCGCCGCGCTCGCGCTCGCCGCGAGCGCCGCCGCGGGCCTGCCCACCGCGCCTGCGCTGGTGAGCGATCTCGCGAGGAAGACCTCGGTCTCGGCCGCGCGGTCCGCGTTCGGCGGCTTCGTCGAGCTCCGCGCCGGCCGCCCCGGGGACGAGGCGCTCGCCGCGACGCCGCTCGCGCCCGAGGACCACTGGCCGCTCGCGGTCGTGATCGCGGTGACGCGCGAGGGTCCGAAGGACGTGGGCTCCAGCGACGGCATGCGGCACACCGCGATGACGAGCCCGTACTTCCCCGCGTGGGTGGACGCGGCGCCGTCGCTCTTCGACGCGGTCCGCGCCGCGGTCCTCGCGCGCGATCTCGCCGCGCTCGGCGCCGCGGCCGAGGCGAGCGCCCTGTGCATGCACGCCTCGAGCATCGCCGCCTCGCCGGGCCTGCTCTACTGGACCGGCGCCACCGTCGAGGTGATCGCCGCGGTGCGGAGGCTCCGCGCCCAGGGGACGCCGGCGTTCTTCACCATCGACGCCGGCCCGCACGTGAAGGTCTTCACGACGCCCGAGGCGCAGGCCGCCGTGGGCGCGGCGCTGCTCGCCGTCCCTGGCGTCCTCCGCACCATCACGGCGGTCCCCGGCGGCGGAGCCCGCCTCGCGTCCTCTTCCGGTTCCGGGGGCGCGTGATCGTCCGGGCGCCTGGCAAGCTTGTCCTCTCGGGCGCCTACGCCGTGCTCGAGGGCGCGCCCGCGCTGGTGGCCGCCGTCGATCGGTACGTCCTCGCCGACCCGGCGCGGCCCGCCGCGCTCGTCACCGAGGAGGTCCAGGCCGCGATCGACGCCGGCGCGCTCGACGCGGCGGCGTGGTTCGACGCGTCGGCGCTCCGCTCGGCGGCGCCGGAGCCGCCTCTGGCCTCGCCGGGCGCGCCGCCCCGCGAGGCGAGCCGCAAGCTGGGCCTCGGATCGAGCGCCGCCATCCTCGTCGCGACGCTCGCCGCGCGCGCCGCGGCGGCCTCGGAGGCGCGGGCGGCGCGCGCGTCCACCGAGGACCGGCGCGCGCCCGCGTGGGACCCGCGCGCGCTCTTCCTCGACGCGCTCGCGGCGCACCGGCGCGCGCAGGGCGGAGGCAGCGGCGTGGACGTCGCGGCGAGCGTCTACGGCGGCGTGCTCTGCTGCCGGCTCGGGCCGGGCGGCGAGCTCGACGTCGCGCCGCACGCCCTGCCGGGCGGGCTCGTGATCGAGGTCTTCGCCAGCGACGCCTCGGCGCGCACGAGCGCCATGCTCGAGCGCGTGCGCGCGCTCGCCGCCCGCGAGCCCGAGGCGCACCGCGCGCTGCTCGGCGCGGCCGCCGAGGGGGCGCGCGCCGCGATCGAGGCCGCGGACGCCCGCGCGCTCGTGGCCGCGCTGGATCGCCAGGTCGACGCGCTCGCCGAGCTCGGCGACCGTTCGGGCGCGCCGATCGTCACCCCCGCGCTCAGGCGCCTCCGCCCCGCCGCGGCCGCCGAAGGCGCAGCGATCGCGCCGAGCGGCGCGGGCGGAGGCGACGTCTCCCTCTTCGTCGGCGGCGCGCCGCCCTCGACGGCATGGCTTGCCGCGGCGCGTGAAGCCGGCCTCGAGCGCGTGCCGATGTCGCTCGGCGCCCCCGGCGTCCACGTGCTGGACGCAGCGCCTCCGCTCCCCGCCTGAGCGCGTCCCCTCGCCGATCGTGCGCCGCGCGGTGCCGGAGCGCTTGGCACGGAGCCCGCTCTGCTCGCTCCCGGATCGACCGCGGCGCTGCGCTCGGGCGACGCACCGCGGTCCTTCATGAGGCCTTCGGGACGCGAACAGCAGGGAAAGCATGGACTTCGTGGAGCCGGCGATGCTGCAGCGCCGCCGTGAAAGCTTGAGTTTTCATGGTGATACCGCCTGGACGGCCGATGAGCGCGGTGGGCGCCCGGTCCTCCAAGGCGGGCTCCGCGGGCAGGAGGCTGCCGGCGCGGGCTCGGCGGGCGTGACCTGCGTTCACAGCGCGCTGATGCATCGGCGCGCGCAGGCGCGCCGGACCGCCGACCGTCGGTCGCGGTTCGGCCGCGGGGGGTGGTGAACGGGGTGAGGTGGCACGAGGACCAGAGGACCAGGTGAGGAGGGGGGCTCCATGACGACGTGCGATCGAGAGCTTTGCCGATTGGAGGATGTGCTTGGCGCCAGCATGGCCGAGTCGAGGGCCATGCTGGCAGCGTTCGGCGTCCAGGTCGCACCGCTGCGGAGGCGCACCGCGAGCACGTACCTGGGGCGGGTGCTGGTCCACCCGTACAACCTGCTCGTCGTGGGGAGCGCGCTCCTCCTGAGCTTCATCGGCTGGAGCCCGCTGCTCCTGCTGCTCGGGCTCGGGGCGGAGCTCGTGATCCTGTGCGTCGTCCCCTGGCGCGGCTTCTTCCGGCGCAGCATCGACGCGCAGCTCGACGAGGTGGATCGAGCGGCCTGGTCGCGGGCGCGCGAGTCGTTGATCCGGCAGATGGACATCCGGCACCAGCAGGAGCTCGCGCGCCTCGATCGGCTGATCGATCGCACCCGCGAGAACATCCGGCGCCGCGGCGGATCGATCCCGCCCCTGCTCGACGAGGGCTTCGGCCTGAGCCGCCTCATCATGAGCTACATCCGCCTCGCGATCGCGCACAAGGCCGGCCAGGAGTCGCTCGCGATGACCAACCATGGCGAGCTCATGGACACGATCCGCTCGCTCGAGGCGGTCCGGAGCACGTCCGCGGGGCGGACCCGCGGGCTGTCCGAGCGGCGCCTCTCGATCGCCTACCGGCGCGCCGAGTGCTGGAGCCAGACCCGCGAAGGGCTGGAGGTCGTGTCGCAGAAGCTCGCCACCATCCTGGAGCTCATCCAGCTCATGCACGAGCAGTCGATGACGCCGGTGGATTCGCCCGCGACGTGCGTGGAGATCGACAGGTTCATGCGCGAGCTCGACGATCTCGACAACGGCGAGAGCACGCAGCGCGAGCTCGCGGAGCTCGACATGGACATGGACAGGGCGTTCGAGCTCGAGGAGCTCGAGACCGAGCACATCCAGCACAGCCGCCCCCCGATGCGCCTCGTCGCGCGCTGAGCGGCGCGGATCGGCGGCGCCGGCGGGCGCGATCGCTCGGCGACGCGGGGGAGCGCGCGCGGCGTCCTGCGTTCGCCGCGTCGCGAACTCCGTTGTACTTTCGCGTCGCGCCGTCGAGCATGGCCGGATGCGAACAGCGCCTGCGCCGAACATCCCCGCGATCCCCGGCATGAACCCGGGTGTCTTCGTCATGGGCGGCGGAGGAGGCGGCGGAGGGGCCGGGGGGAAAGGCGGCGGAGGCTCGACAGGCGCGCGGGGAGCCGACGGGAAGGGCGGCGGCGGCGACGCGAACGGCGGCGGGAAGAGCGCGGGGTCGTGCGGCACCGGCTCGACCGACGGCGGCGGCTGCCCCAACCACCACGGGCCCGGTACGAGCGGCACCATGTCGCGCGGCGATCCGGTCGACGTCGTGACAGGCCGCGTGTTCACGTTGCCCGCCGTCGACCTCTTTCTTCCGAGCCCGCTGCCGCTCCGGATCGAGCGCACGTATTCCAGCACATCGCGCGACCGTGACGTAGGGCTCGGATCGGGGTGGACCTTCTCGCTCGCGTGGCAGGTGCTCGAGCGCCGGAGGTCGGTCCGCGTCATCACGTCCGACGGCGTGGAGCACGATTTCGGCAAGCTCGAACCGGGCGCCGGCGTGCTCGGCCCCCATGGCTGGCTCCTGCACCGAGAGGGCCTCGGGTTCCGGCTCGATCTACCGGACGGTCCGCGCCTCATTTTCGAGGTTCAGGTGCCGTCGGACGACGGCATGACCTACCGCCTCTCGGCGATCGCCGACCGCTGGGGCAACCGCATCGTCTTGGACCACGAGCAAGGCAATCTCGTTCAGGTGACTGACGCCGTCGGACGGGTCGTACGCGTCGTCCGCGGGCGCGATGGCCATATTGCCGCTCTGGAGGCGAAGAACGCGCTCGAACAGGGGCGGTGGGTCCCCTTCGTCCGGTACTCCTACGACGCTCACGGACGGCTGACCGGCGTAGAAGACGCCGATGGGGCGCTCACGACGTACGCGTACGACGAGCGAAACCTGCTGACGTCCACCACGGGCCCGACGGGCCTCACCTTCTTCTTCCGCTACGACGTGGCGAGCCGATGCGTGGAGACCTGGGGAGAGGTTCCAGGCGCCACGGACATCAGCCTCGCGGAGGATGTCCCCGCGGTCCTTGCGGATCATGAGACGAAGGCGCGAGGGGTCCTCCACACGAAGTTCGAGTACGGGGATGACGGTTACTCCGAGGCCGTGGATTCGGTCGGACTGCACCGCTATTTCGGCAACGCGCACGGCCTCGTCGCCAAGGCGGTCACGCCGCTCGGCGTCTTCATGCGCAGCTACGACGACCGCGGCTTCCTCACCTCGTTCACGGACGCGCTCGGGGCGACCACCACCTGGGAGCGCGACCTGTTCGGGCGTGAGACGAGGGTGGTCGATCCGCTCGGGCGCGTGACGACGATCCGCCGCGATCCGGCGGGTGAGATCCTCGAGGTGTTCGGGCCTGACGGCGCCTCGACGCGGGTGCACCGTGCCGGCGACGAGCTGAGCTGGACCGACCCGCTCGGCGCCACCTGCACCGTGCGCTTCGACGCGCGAGGGCAGCCTGTCCGGGCGGAGTGGCCCGACGGCAGGACCATCGTCTTCACGCGGGACGCGCACGGCAACGTGATCGAGCGCGTCGATGAGCTCGGGGCACGCACGCAGGCCAGGTACGACGCGTGGAGCCGGTGCGTCGAGATCCTCGACGCGCGCGGGGGGAGGACGGCGTTCACGTACTCGAACGCCGGCCGCCTGCTCACCGTGCGCTTGCCTGACGGGCCCATCGAGCGGTACGCCCACGATGGCGCCGGTAACATCATTGCAATCACCGACGCCGAGGGTCGCACCACGCGCCTGTCCTATGGCGGCTTCCACAAGCTCTCGCGCGTCGAGAAGCCGAACGGCGAGGTCGTGGAGCTCCGCTACAACCGCGAAGGGTGGCTCTCCTACGTCAAGAACGCCCGCGGCGAGATCTACCGCTTCACGCGGAATCCGGCGGGGCTCGTCGTGGAGGAGCACACGTTCGACGGGCGCGTCACGCGCTACGGTCACGACGCGATGGGCCGCGTCGCGTGGTCGAGGAACGGCCTGGGCGAGCGCACGGAGTACGAGCGCGACGCCGCCGGGCGGCTCGTGCGGCGGGTGTTCGCCGACGGGACGGAGGAGTCGTTCGAGCACGACGAGAACGGAGACATCGTGGCCGCGGCGTGCCCTGCCGGGCTGTTCGTGTTCCAGCGCAACGCGAACGGCTGGATCGTGTGTGAAGAGCAGCACGTCGCGGGCGAGCTCGCCGACGTGCGGATCGACTACCGCCTCACGGGCGAGGTCGCCGGGCGCCGCACGTCGCTCGGGCACGCGGCGCAATGGACCCACGACTTCGCGCGCGGACAGGTGCAGCTCGCGCTCGACGGCGAGGTCGCCTCGGTGTCCCAGAACGACGTCCTCGGCCGCGAGGTCACGCGCGTGCTCCCGGGCGGGACGAGGATCGAGGCCGCGTACGACGCGCTGGGGCGGTTGTCGGAGCGCAGGGTGATCGCGCGCGCGGCGGCGCCCGCAATCGGACCAGGACAGCCCGAATGGGTCGGCCCGGTGCCGCCGGCCACCGTCCGCGCCGAGGCGTTCCGTTACACGAGCGACGGGCTCCTCGCGATGCGCTGGGACCAGCGGCGGGGCACCACGCAGTTCTCCTACGATCCGATCGGCCAGCTCGCGCGTGTCTTGCAGGAGGGCGGAGAGGAGGCCTCGTTCAGGTACGACGAGACAGGCAACGTGCACGACGTCACGCCTGGCGCGCCGGGGCGCCTGTACGGGCCGGGAGACCGGATCGAGCGCTGCGGCGCCGAGCGCTACGTGTGGGACGCGGAAGGGCGTCTCGTCGCGCGACGCGAGCGCCGCTCCTCAGGCGAAGAGACGGTGACGCGCTACCGCTGGTCCGCCGCCGGCCGACTCGACGCCGTGGAGCGGCCGGATGGGACGGTGGTCTCGTTCGAGTACGACCCCTTCGCTCGCCGGGTGGCGAAGCGGCTGTGGCGGCGCGAGGTGGACGGCAGGCGCACGCTCCTCGAGGCGACGCGCTTCGTGTGGGACGGCGGCGCGCTGGTCCACGAGATCAAGCGCAGCGCAGCGGCCGGCGGCGCGCCCGTCGTCGAGGAGCGCACGTACGTCTTCGAGCAAGGCTCGACGATCCCGTTCGCGCACCGCGACGTGCGCACGGAGGGCGGCGTGCGCACGGTGTCGCCGTGGTGGCACTACGTGAACGACGACTCCGGCGCCCCGGAGGCGCTCGTGGGCCCCGACGGCCGGCTCGGCTGCGAGTTCCTGCGCTCCCCGTGGGGCGCGGCCGCCGTGGCCGACGGCGCCTCGACGAGCACGCCCATCCGCTTCCGCGGGCAGTATGCCGACGAGGAGACCGGGCTGTTCTACAACCGCCATCGCTACTACGACCCCAAGCTGGGCCGGTACATCAGCCCCGACCCCATCGGCATCGAGGGCGGGCTCAACCCATTCGCCTACGCCGCCAACTGCCCCACGTCCGCCGTCGACCCCGACGGGCTGATGTACTCCGTCATCAAGGACGCGCGGGGCAACGTCGTTGCCGAAGGGCACAACCAGGATATTCCGGGCGGCGGCGTCGGCGGCAGCGGTGTTAAACCCCACCGTGGGGCGACGAGCGAACGGACTTCATGCGCAGAAATTACGGCGCTCACAAGTCTTGCTCACAAGATGGGGCCCGAAACGAAGAAGGAGGACATCGCGAAGCTGTTCAATGAGGAGGGGTACACCATCGAGACCTATGAAGGGACGAAGGACGACTACAAAACGGGCATCCGCTACGGCGCCAATCCCTGTCCAGCGTGCAAGAAGATGTTCAACGACATGGGGATCACGAAGGGCATCATAGGACATGCGCCGAGGAAGTCCGAGAAAATCAAACCTTGGGACGGCGAAACGACCTACACCCCTGTCTCCAAGGGGGTACTGCAGCAGGCACGAAAGAGACGACGATGAGCGATCGAATGATTGACGGCCCAAAGCCTCCCAGAGGTACTGTGGATCGACTCCGTGGCCCGGACGGTGGGTACGCGCGGTCGCACGCTGGCCTGGCCGAGTTCTGGCGATGCCTCCCTGAAGATGTCCTGGCCCGGTCCGCTTCCGAGCAAGACGCCGATCTCCTCACGGCGCTCGACCGGTGGTTCGCGGAAGGGCCGAGCTGTGCGCTCGTCGTCGGCGCAGATCAGAAGAGGCGCACCGAGGTGCTCGCGCGATGGGCTCTCTCTATGGCGGCACGCGATAGAGCAGAGGTGATCTTTCTCCCGGTGAGCTCGTGCTTCGGAACCGCGGTGGAACGCGAGGCGCTCAAGGTGCTGCTCGGTCTGTTTCGAAGCTCGTGGTCAGCAGCATTCTCTCGACCACGCAGCCCTAATGAGCTCCGGTGGTCGATCGCCGGAGCATTGCGGTGGGATCTGGAGATGGAAGATCCTGTGTTGCTCGTGATCGTCGACGGCCTCGAGCGCGCGGCGGACTGGGAGCCTGAGAAGGGGGTACCGTTTCTGGACGAAGCCGGTTTCAGGGTGCGGTTCCTCGTGTCCGTGGGCGTGGAAGGTCCTTCGGCGCGGAGCTCGGACTGGCGTCAGCATCTCGAATGGACGGAGGAGACCTCCGCGGTGCTGCACCTACCAGGGGAGGCCACCGCCGCAGAAGAGGCGGTGCAGCAGGCGCGAGACACCCTGGCCGGGAGCGGAGATGTCGGGCGCGCGGCGGAACGATGCCTCGACGCCCTGGCGGCGGCGCTCGCGCCGGTATCGGAGGACGACCTGATCGCGGCGTTCGGGCTGTCCAGCGCGTCCATTGAGGCGCTCCACCGCGCGCCGCGTCCGGCGCGTGACCTCGTGGTCCTTGGAGACGACCGGACCTACCGCTTCCGCGACGACGCGACGCGCGCGCGCTGGGCTGCGTCGGCAGATATCGCGTCGATCGAAGACGGCATCGTTGCTCGGGGTCTGGCCAGCCTGCGCGCTGCCGGCACTCCCGAGCGTGCTCCTCTCGCCTGGCCAGCTTACCTCGTCGAATATCTGGGAGCCCACATGACGCGGCGAGCGCCTGCGCTGTCCGCCTTCATGGATCTGGTCTCACCGGCGTGGCTCGCCGCGTGGATGGACAGACCGGGAGGGCTCGTGGGGTTCGTCACGGACGCGCGCCGCGCGCGCACGACGGCAGAAGATGTGCTGTTCAACGCGTCCACCGAACCGGAGCGAGCGGCGGCGTTGAACGCCATCACCCGGTGCGCCGTCGTCGAGGGTGCGCTGTTCGCCAAGGAGGGAAGCCGGCACGGGCCGCGTGACGATCGCGCCCACCCCTACAAGGAGCCGAGCGTGGATCTCGCGAAGCCGACCGGCGCGGCGCGCGCGCGGGCGGTGGCGCTCGTCACGCTGGCAGGCCCCCTCACCGGGGCCGAACGGGAAACGGTGCAGGCATGGGCGGACGAGGCGCGGGTTGCGCTCGGTGAGGCCAGCGAGCTTGTGCCGTGTCCAATCCCCTCGTTCTCCGGTATCCCGACAGAGGCCGATCCGGAGCTCACGCGCCGGTTGCGCGACGCCGCTCCCAACAAGCTCGGGTCTCTTCTCTCCGGTCCTTATCATGAGGCTGCCGCCGCGTGCGCGGGGCTTGAGCCGGAAGAAGCGTTGCGCCTGGCTGGCAGCACGGACGGTGTCCTCCGCGTGACCGCCTTCGCGGCGATCGTGCCGCACCTGCCCGAAGCGCTCCGCGAACGAGCCGTGGCCGAGGTCATGGACGCCTACTGGCAGCACGGGGACGACGACACGCTGCGATCCGTGCTCGCATGTGCGCCGTGGATGGCGCTGGACGACGCATCATGCGTGCTCTGCGATGTGCTGGGGAACCGGTGGCAGAAAGATTTCGAGAACCTCTTGATCGGCTGGGGCGGGCTCACGGATTTCGCGCCGCTGCTGCGCAGGCTCGGCGGCTCTGCGGCGATCGTCGGCGCTGCCTCTGCGATCGCGGAGGTGGGCCGCTGGCTGCCGTAGCGGCGCCTCGGGCCCAGGCCGTGTCGAGGCCGGCGCCTCGTCGCCGACGCCCGCCAGATCACCGCCTCCGCGTCGCCGACGCCCCCCGGGAGACCCGCGCCGCGTCGCCGACGCCCGCCGGGTCACCGCCTTCGCGTCGCCAAGGCCCCCCCGGGAGACCCGCGCCGCGTCGCCGACGCCCGCCGGGTCGCCGTCGCCGCGTCGCCGACGCTCGCCGCCGCCCGCGTCGCAAAGCTGCCTCCCCTGACCGAAATCCTGCTCGCGTCTTCCGCGCCCGCGCGACAGTGATACCCCCGCCATCATGGGAAAAGCCGCGTTTCTCGCCCGCCGGCTCACGCCGAGCGGGTGCATCGTCGCAGGTACAAGGCTCGCCTCTCACCGAGAGGCGCTGAAGTCGAAGAAGATCAAGCTCGCCCCCAAGGTCGACGCAGCGGTCCAGTCCGTCATCGCGCGCACCGAGGCCGTCGAGGCGCTCGGGAGCACCGACGCCACCATGACGGAGATCGATCGCGGCGCCGACCGGTGCATCTCCGCCTTCGGCGCCCAGCTCGACGGCATCGAGCGCTCGTTCGACCACGACGACATCCTGCCGCTGAGCGATGACGAGGCCGCGCGCCGGGCCGACGCCGCGCTTGTGCGGTCGGAGGTGCTGTCGTCCGGCACAGGCTTCGTCAAGCTCGTGTACTCCCAGCAGTGGGTGCGCATGAGCGCGATGATCAAGGCGCTCGACGGCAAGGACGTGAAGGCGGCGCTGCAGCGCCTCGGGCTCGCGGCCGAGGTCGATCGCCTCCGGCGCTGGACCGCGCTCTACGGCCAGAAGCTCGGCGTCACCGAAGCGAAGAGCGCGGACCCGGCGAGCCAGGCGGTGGAGGCGTGGCACGAGGCCTACGGCACGCTCCTGGTCCAGGTCCACGCCGAGTACGACGACGACAAGGACGAGGCGCACGCGCTCCTCCGCGACCACCTCCTGTCGCCGTACGAGGACGCGGCGGAAGAGGAGCGGCGCGCCGAGCGAGCCCGCGCCGCGAGCGCCAGCAGGAAGAAGAACGAGCCCTCCGCTCCCGCCTGATCGAGGCTCGTGGAACGAGCCCACGGCGCCGACCCGGCGCGGGTCGCACGGCGGCGGCTTCCCCGGCGCACCGCCGCACCAGGACGGATCACCGGGACGCTGGCGCCTTCGCGAGGACCTCGGCGTTCTCGACCCACGCCGCGAAGACGGGCAGCTTGCTGCGACGGGCAAGGACGAGGACCAGGAACGGCATGGCGCAGCTGAAGCGCCGCGGGGGTGACATCAGGCCGAAGGAACGCGACGGCGAGGGTGCCTTTGCGCCCCCGTCGTCGAGGCGAAAGCGGATGACCTGCTCGAGAGGGCCCAGCCGAACGCGCCCGAGGGACGGACTCTCGAGCACGCGGTCGGTGAGCTCGTTTGAGCGGGCGGCGCACGCGATGTCGATCACCGGCATGAACAGGCCCTCGTCGGCGGAGAAGCGCGCGCGTGGGTGCGCGTCGTCTTCTTGAAGAAGGGAGAGCGCGCGGCTGATCGTGCGCGCTAGCGTCGGTCCGGCGGGCAACGTGGCCACGATGATCCTGACCTCGGGATCAGCCGCGCGGAGCTCGGCGACGAACTGGTTGTATGCGGCGTCGATCTCCTCGTCCGAGATGCCCACGAGCTCGGCGTCCGTGTAGCGGGGGAAATGCACGAGCGCCTGCGTTGCCCGCGACTGCCAGACGGATTCGGGCTCGTCCGGGCTCGACCACACGCCGAAGCAGGGGACCTGAACGCCGTGATGCGATCGAGGGAATGGAGCGCGGGCCAGCGGAGGATCGAAGCGTGGGTGCATTGAGAAGCCGCTCCACAGGGCGATCCTGTCCAGGTCCGCGCCGGACGGCGCGCCCAGGGGCCAGTCCACGCCGAAGAGGCGGCAGCTCTCCCGCTGGAGCACCTCGGCCGAGCTCTCGGCGAGCGGCCCAGCCCAGGCGGCCCAGTACGCCGGGTCCAGGGTGCTCTCGTCGATCAGGCTCTCGCGCATGGCCTGCGCGAGGGGCGCCGCCGGCTCACCGGTCCCGGCAGGCGCGATCTCGAGGGGAGCCCCTGCCAGCGAGGCGAGCCGCTGCCACGCGATCGCACTCACGCCGGTCCACACGAGGCTCACGCCCGGCCGGTGCTCGACGTCGAGGTGAGGGCAGACGCGCACATGCGCGTGCGGCGCGTCGTTGTGGCAGACGGCGAAGGCGGTGGGCGGCATGGCGACGAGGGCAATTTAATCGCGGACACCTGCCTCGCGCCGAGCGAGCCCGCGCCGCCAGCGCCAGGAAGAAGCACGGGCCCGACGTTCCTGCCTGGTCATCTCCCTCCCCCGCACGTCAGCCGCGCTCCCGGCGAGGCCGTCCGAGCCATGTAGCTTTCCCGGGCTACCGGACGGTGGGCTCGCGATTGCCGCGATTGCACGCGCTCGCGGGACCGTGGGACCATCCTGTCACCATGGGTAAGGTCACCGCCCTCCACATGGACACCATCACCGAGAAATCCGGTCACCAGATGACCGGTATGGCGGTGAGCGTGTGTCTGACCCCGGCCGCGCCCAGCCCGTTGCCGATCCCCTACCCCACCATGGGCACGGTCTCGGAGGGGATCATCGACCCGTGCATGCGCACGAAGATCGAGGGCGCGAAGATCCTCACGGTCGGCGGCTGCATGAAGGCATGCCACGGCAACGAGCCTGGCACGCTCAAGGAGGTCGTCAGCCTCAACACCGGCGGGCCTTGTTTCCCTTGGCTCGGCGCGCCGAACGTCATCATCGAGCTCGGCATGGCCGGCATCACCGGCAGCATGGGCCAGATGAACAAGAGCATCACCGTCGGCGCCGGCGCCAGCGCGAGCGGCGCAGGCGGGGGCGGCGGCGGGGGTGGGGGGGGCGGCGGCGGGGCCGGGGGCCCGGGCGGCGGCGGCCCCCAGGGCGGCGGCAACGGCGGCGGAGGCGGAGGCGGGGGCAACAGCGGCGCCGCGCCGCCGAGCCCGCCTGCGCCGCCGGGCGCCGAGGGCCAGGCGGCCGCGGGCCATCCGATCGATGTCGTGACCGGGACGCTGTTCACGATCCCGGCGGCCGACTTCACGCTGACCGGGTTCCTCTGGGTCCAGTGGATCCGCACCTACAGCACCTCGGCCGTGCGCCACCGCTGCGGCCTCGGGTGGGGCTGGTCGCACAGCCTCGCCTGGCGCGCCGAGCGCAACGGCGATCACCTCGTCCTCGTCGACGACCAGCAGCGCCGCACCGAGATGCGGCTGCCCGCGGCCGGTGAAGCGCTGCTCCTCCCCCACGGCCGGAAGGTGCACGTCGACGGGGACACGATCGTCGTCGACCTCGGCGACGACCTCGTGCGGGTCCTCCGGCCCACCGCGGATCCGCGGGCGTACACGCTCGCCGAGCTGCGCGACGCCTTCGGCAACGCGGCCACGATCGAGTGGGATCAGGACGAGGTCGTGGCGATCACCGACTCGGTCGGCCGCCACGCGGAGGTCGCCCGCGACGGGAACCTGCGCATCTGGTCCGTCGCCGTCGCGGACGAGGCCGGCAAGGAGCACCGCCGGCGCCTCGTGACCTACGAGCTCGACGGGCGCGGAGACCTCGTCCGGGTCATCGACGTGGGCGGCGCGGAGACCCGGTTCAGCTACGACGACGAGCACTACCTGCGCTCGGAGACGCGGGCCGACGGCGTCGTCTTCCATTTCGTGTACCAGGACGCGGGCGGCGAGCGGCGCTGCGTGGAGACCTGGGGCGAGCTGCCCGGCGGCGACCTCCTCGCCGCGCTCGGCGCCCCCGAGGCGCACGTGGCCGACGGTCCCCGCGGCATCTTCCACACGCGCGTCGCGTACGGGCCCGAGCCTCACCAGACGACGGTGACGGACGCGCTCGGCCACGTGCATCGTTACCAGGGCAACGCGCTCGGCCTCGTCGAGCGCTACGTCGACCCGCGCGGCTACTCCATGCTGTTCACGTACGACGGGGTCGGGCGCCTCATCGCCGTCACCGACGGCGCAGGGGCCACGCAGCGACGCCGCCACGATCTCGCCGGACGGCTGATCTCCCTCAGCGACGGCGGCGGCACGGTCCGGTACCAGACGGACGAGGAGCGGCAGGGCGTCACCACCATCGCCCCGAACGGCCACCGCTCCACCGAGCGGCGCAGCCGGGGGCGCGTCGTCGAGCTCGAGGACGCGCGCGGCAAGACAACGGCCGAGTACGACGCGCGCGGCAAGAACACGAAGATCACGTACCCGAGCGGCCTCGTCGACACGCTCGAGTACGACGCGCACGGCAACCTCGTCCGCTACGCCCAGGGGGAGCGCGTGTGGACCTACGTGTACGATCTCCTGGGCATGCCCGTGCGCATCGAGTCGCCCGGCGGCGCGGCGACAACGCTCGAATACGACTCCTCGGGCAACATCGTCTGCGCCGTGGGGCCGAGCGGGCAGCGCACCGAGCACGCCTTCGACGGGCTCGGGCTGTGCACGGCGACCTCGTACCCCGGCGGCGGCCGCGCGCAGTACCGCTACGTGGCCAGTGCGCTCGTCGAGCAGGTGCTGCCGGACGGCTCGCGCTGGACCATGGGCTACGACGCGCTCCTCCGGCTGAGCTGGATGCAGAACGCCGCGGGCGAGCGGCGCTCGTTCGAGTACGACGCGGCCGGCAACCTCGTCCGCGAGACGACGTTCACGGGGCTCCAGTATCGCTACGAGTACGACGGCGCGGACCGGCTCGTGTCGATCCTCCGCCCCGACGAGTCGATCGTGCGGCTCTCGCGCGACGGCGCGGGCAACGTCGTCTCGCGAGAGTACTCGTCGGGCCTCGTCGAGCGCTTCGAGTACGACGCCCTGGGGCGCGTCGCGCGCGCGACGAACGGCGCCTGCACGACGGAGCTCGCGTACGACGAGCGCGGCGCGATCCTGCGGGACACGCAGACGTGCGGCGGCTTCAAGTTCGTCACGAGCTACGACTACGACGAGGGCGGCCAGCTCGTGGCGCGCCGGTACTCGTCCGGCTGGCGCGTGGCGCTGGAGCACGACACGTACGGGCGGGTCGCCGCGATGGGCGTCGGCCATCCAGACGCCGCCGAGCGCTTCGTCTTCGAGCGCGACGAGCAGGACGGCGAGCGCGCCCGCCGGCGCGACGGTGGCGCCGGCGCCATCCTGACCCGGCGCAACGCCGAGGGCTTCCCGGTGGAGATCCAGGTGGAGGGCGCGTCGGGCGACGTCGTCCGCTCCCGCGCCTACCGCTGGCACCCGACCGGGGCGCTGGCCGCCGTGATCGACAGCGAGCGCGGCGAGCGCCGCTACGACCTCGACGCGCACGGGCGGCCCGCGGACGTGCGCGGGCTCGGCGCGACGGAGGCGTTCTCCTACTCGCCACACGGCACGGCGATCGCGCGGGGTGAAGCGTCGGTCGGCGCCGGCGGGCGGCCGCGCGCGGCGAGCGACCAGGTCCTGACCTGGGACCGGCTTGGCCGGCTCTCGGGCCGGGACGCGCCCGAGCCGCAGCGCACGTGGCGGTACGCCTTCGACGAGAACGATCGGCTGACCGAGGCCGTGCGCGGCGACGGGCTGAAGATCCAGTACATCTACGACGCGCTCGGCCGCCGCGTGGCCGAGATCGTCGGCCAGGGGAGCACGTGGTTCGGCTGGGACGGCGACAGCATCGTCGAGGAGCGCGCCTCGGGCGGGCAGGTCACGCGCCGTGTCTTCGACGCGTCAGGTCACATGCCGCTGCTCGAGTCGCAGGGCGGCGCGGGCTTCCGCCTCGTGGCGACCGACGCCGCGGGGACGCCGTGGCTCACCCTCGACGCGGCCGGCGAGATCACCGAGATCGAGCTCACCACCTGGGGCGAGGTCGCCCACAAGCGCGGCGAGCCGGGCGCGCTCCGCTTCGCCGGGCAGCGCGCCGACGAGCTCACCGGCCTCCACTACAACCGGTACCGCTACTACGCGCCCGACCTGCGCGTGTTCATCTCGCCGGATCCCATCGGCCTCTCGGGCTCGCTGCAGGAGATCGGCTTCGTCCCGAACCCGACGCTCTTCATCGACCCGCTCGGGCTGCTCACGATCATCACGGCCTCGAACGATCCAAAGCTCCACAACGCGTACTACTCGCAGTACGCGGCGAAGTACCCGGGCGCGACGATCCTCAAGCCGAACCAGGTCGTGCCTGGCAGCCTCAAGGGCGAGACCGATGTCGTCATCGACACCCACGGCTGGCCGGGAAGCGTCGAGTGGGCGGGGAAGAAGATCTCGGGGGCCCAGCTCGCGGACAAGCTGAACGCCGCCGGGTTCAACGGGAAGATGCCTGGAACGCGCGTGGACGTCGTCACGTGCAACGGCGGGACGAAGCCGAACTTCATGGGCCGCAGCGTCGCCCAGGCGGTCGCGGACCGGACCGGCGCGACGACGTCCGGCGCGACAGCGAAGGGCGTCCCGGGCGTGGCCTCCGCTGGGCAGATGGGCAACGCGGGCGCCTCCGGCCTGGTCAGCGGGATGCCCACCGGCCTCGGATCCGGCAACGCCCCGGGCAACCTGCACGTCAACGGCGGCGGTCACCTGATCAAGGACATCAAGCCGCGCTGGTACACGTTCGGGCAGTGACGGGCGGCCCGCCGCTCAGGGCGCGCCGGCGGTCGCGGCGGTCGCGCCCTCAAGCGCCTCCGGCGACCCGAGCCAGACGGCGAGCCGCACCTCGTCCTGCGGCGGCGCGCCCAGGACGACGACGAGGAACGGGCCGTCGCACACGAAGTAGCGCTCGTACATATCGCCGCGCCCGAGGGTGAGCGGCCCGGGCTCGGTCGGCGGGAGCGCGTCCCACCCCAGGCGGAAGCGGACGGCATGGCGGGCGTCGCCGATCCGGCGCCCCTCCCCGCCCGCGAGCGGCTTGCCGACGAGCTCCTCGTGCGTACGCGCCGCGCACAGGTCGAGCGGGGGGATCTTCAGCGCACAGCGCCGGTCGAAGGGCTTCACGCCGAACCATCTCCCGAGCCAGCTCCTCGGCCTCCGCGCCGTCGCGACGACCTCCGCGACGGCGGCCCCCAGCGTCTCGGGGCGCTGGCACCGCGCGACGACCACGCGCTCATCCCCCTTGGCCTCCATCTCGATCACGAAGTCGTCGGGGCCGCTGTGGCGATGCACCGTCAGCTGCGCCGCGGCCCGCGACCACGTCGCGTCGTCGACGTCGTTCCAGAGCCCGAACGCAGGCAGGACGCGCTCGCCGAAGAGGACGCCCTCACGCCGGCTGGCGAAGGGCGCTGCGAACGACGGGCGCACGAACGAGAACGCGTACGCCCCGAGGGCGTCTCCGGGCGCGCCCTCAGGCAGCGCGCCCTCAGGCGGCGGCCCGAACCTGCGCGCGCCCTCCTGCGCCACCTCCCGGAGCGCTTCTGCCGCGGCGCCGACGCGCGCGACCGACCAGAGCGACCCGGCGGCGCGCGGCACGGCGGACGCCTCCCCCGCTCGCTCCTCCAGAGGGAAATCCGGCGAGAAGATCAGGGTCTGGTCTGGCGCGATGGGGGACGACAGCGACGGCACGAGCACGGTCGCGCGGCTCATCGTGGGCATGAGGTCCTCTGGTCCTGGAAGGAGGCGGGTAGTATACCGCTCTCCTCCCACCCTCATCGCCGCGCCCGCGACGATCGTGGACCGAGCCATGCCGCTGCCCGATTTCCTCCCTGCGCTGCTTCGTCCGGAGCTCGCCGAGCTCCACGCCTACACCCCGGTCGCCGGGCACTTCCCTGTGCGCCTCGACGCCAACGAGAGCCCGCCGCTGCTCTCGGCCGAGGCGCGGGCGGCCCTCGCGCGCGCCTCGGCGCCCGAGGACTGGGGCCGCTATCCCGACGCGCGCGCCCTCGATCTCCGCGAGGCCATCGCCGCCCACTGCGGCGCGGATCCTGACGAGATCGTGGCCGGCGTCGGCTCCGACGAGGTGATCTCGATCGTGCTCACCGCGCTCAGCCGCCCGCGGCAGGGCGCGGACGCGGCGAGCGTCGTCACGGTCAGCCCCACGTTCGTCATGTACAAGCTGAGCGCGCGCGCGCGCGGGATGCGCGTCGTCGAGGTCCCGCTCGACGCCGGCTGGGATCTCGACGTCGCGGGCCTCGTGCGCGCCGTCGATTTCGCGCGCCCCAACGTCGTCTTCATCGCCTCGCCGAACAACCCGACGGGCGCGCTCATGTCGGAGGACCGCCTCGAGGCGGTCGTCGCCGCGGCGAGGGACGCCCTCGTGATCGTCGACGAGGCGTACATCGACTTTGCCCCGCGCGACCAGCTCGCCCTCCTGCGCAAGCACCCGAACGTCGCCGTGCTGAGGACGCTCTCGAAGATCGGCCTCGCGTCGCTGCGGATCGGCTGGCTCATCGGCGCGCGGGAGCTCGTGGCCGAGCTCGACAAGGTCCGCCAGCCCTACAACCTGCCCACCCCGTCGCAGCGCGCGGCCGCCTTCGCCCTGCGGGAGCTCGGCGGCGAGCTCCGCCGCGCCGCCGCCGCCGTGACGGCCGAGCGCGAGCGCCTCGCGGCCGGGCTCGCCGAGCTCGGCCTCTCGGTCGCGCCGAGCCACGCCAATTTCCTCTGGATCGGCACGCGCCGCCCTGCCGGCGAGGTCTTCGAGGCGCTCGCCGCGCGCGGCGTCCTCGTGCGCAGCTTCCACGCGGCGGGCGGGCGCCTCGCGCACCGGCTCCGCATCACCGTCGGCCTCCCGGAGGAGAACGATCGCCTCCTCGCCGAGATCGCCGCGTGCGCGTAGCCGTGGCGTTCTCCGCCGCACGGCGCGCGCCGCGCGTGTTCCTCGCGACGTTCGCCGCGCACGCGGCGCTGACGGCGCTGGCGCCATTGACGGCGTTGACGGCATTGACGTCCACTGCCGGCTGCGCCGCGCCCCGGGTCGCGCGCTCGATCGACGGCCAGATCATCGAGGGTCGTACCATCGCGGCGCACGCCTATGCGCTGTATGCGATCGGCGCCGAGGCCGAGGCGCGCGGCGATCTCGCGACGGCGCTGGAGGCGTACGAGCTGGCGGAGGACGGAGACCCCGACAGCGCGGACATCTGGACGCGTATCGGGTCGGTGCGCTGCCGGCTCGGGCGCGGGGAGGCCGCGGGCGCCGCCTTCGAGCGCGCCCGCGCGATCGAGCCCGACTACGAGCCGGCCTACCGCGAGCAGGCGCGCTGCGATCTCTCGGCGGGGCGGCTCGAGGCGGCGCTCGGGCGGATCGATCGCGCGATCCTGCTCGATCCGGATCGTGACGACGGTGCCCTGCTCCGGGCCGAGATCCTGCGGCGGCTGGGCCGCACGGACGACGCGCGCCTCGCCTTGCGGGCGCTCGTGGTGCGGCGCCCCTGGTCGACAGAGGCGTGGCGCGCGCTGCACGCGGTGGCCGTCGAGGCGGGCGATCGCGCGGTGGCCGAGCAGGCTGCGCGGCGCCTGCGGGAGCTGGCCGCGCCGGGGGCAGCCGTCCTGGGGCGGCGGATGCCGTCAGGGGGGCGGCTGTCCGAGGTCGACGAGGCGCTCGTCCTGGGCCAGCTGCGCCGCGCCCGCCGCCTGGCGCGTGACGCGGATCTGACGCCGGCCGAGGTCGCGGTGCGCGCGGCCGCGCTGGGCCGCCTCGGTGAGGCCCGCGAGCAGGCCGAGCTCGTCTCGGCGGCCGATCCGGCGAGCGCCGAGGCGCTCGTGGCGCTCGCGGTGGCGGCCGATCTGACCGGTGATCTCGACGCGCTGACGCGGGCCTGCGACGCCCTCGACCTGTCCGCGGCGGCTGGCGGCCCCGCGGTGGCCCCCTCGCGGCTCGCCCGGCTCCTCTTCGCCGAGCTGCTCTTCCGTCGCGTCGGCCGCGACGCCGCGCTCACCTGGCTCGGCCCGCCGCTACCGCCCGCGCTCGTCGGCGGGGATGCGCTGTCCCAGGAGGTCGAGCGGCGCGTCCACCGAGAGCTCGCGGGCGGCGCACCCTGATGGGCGCGTCAACGCAGCGTGCCCCCGCCGTCATGACTCAAGGCACGCGCTTTGTGTGCGGCTTCTCGTTGTACTTCTTGAGGTCGAAATTGAGCTCGAAATCGAGCGTGTTCTCGCCCTCCTTGATCTCGATCTCCCTCTTCACGTCCTGATCGATGGCCGGCAGCAGGGCGGCGGTGAGCACCTTGCCCACGGGGATGCCCTTGATCTCGTACTTGCCGTCGAGCCCGGTCACGTCGTGTGTCGCGAACTTGAGCACGAAGACCTCGGCCTTGAGGAACGGCTTCGGCAGCTTGTCCACGAGGTGGTAGTAGCCTGGCTGCGGCGGGTAGAACTTCACCGGGTCGCCCTGGGGCACGGCGACGAGGACCGCCATGAAGGGGGCGCCCTCGAGGTTCGGCATGTACGGCTCCAGGGGATCGAGGTTCGCGACCTCGAGCCGCTGTCCGTAGGACATGACCACGGTCCGCTTCGAGAACGCGCACCCGTGGATGGTCACCTTCTCCGCCTCTTCGCGTTCCGGCACGTAACCGCTGTAGTTGACGACGGTGACGAGCGCGTCGGCGACCCCGTTCTGCTGTCCCACGCGGAACAGCCGCCCGTAGGTCGCGGCGGCCTCGCCGCACTTGCCGATCGGGAAGCTGAGCCCTGTATCGGGCGGCGGGTCGCCCTTGATGGTGACGCGTCCTCGCAGCGTCCCCGTGGGCCCGCTGTACGGCGCCTGTCGCTTCGGGTTCATCACCTTCGCGACGACCTCGGAGGTCAGCGAGAGCGCGGGCGCCTCGCCCGCCCCGGCCTGCGCGCTCCCCGCAGCGCCGGCGCTCGCGCTCCCTGCGGCCGCCGGCGCTGCGCTCCCCGCGGCCACAGGCGCTGCGCTCCCCGCGGCCACCGGCGCCGCGCTTGCCACCGGTGTCGCGCTCCCTGCGGTCGCGCCGCCGCTCGCGTTCCCTCCCTGACACCCGAGCGCCCCGAGCAGCGCGACGCACGCCGCTCGCATCCTCGCATCGCCCGCTCTTCTCTGCAGCTTCTCGCCGGTTCGCATCGGCGCCGACTTTAGCAACTCGCACGCCCCGCGCAGCACCGCGGATTCACGGCCGAACGAAGCGCGAGCGCCTCGAGCGCCAGCGCTCCGTTGCCATCCGAGTTGGCAGCGCTCCTCCAGGCCTGCACCCGCGTTGCCGAGCGGGGGTTCACCCGCACAGGAGATGGGCCCAGATCGGCGTTTTCGGCGCGCAGGCGTACTCCAGTACGCCGAGCACCGAAAACGTCGAGGTGGGCCCGTATCCGAAGCGGGTGGGCCCCCGCTCTAGCGAGACGCCAGGACCGCGCGGACCGCGATCCCGAGCGAGGTCGTCGGCCAGATGCCGAGGACCATCACGAGCACCGCGGACACCACAAGGGCCGCGTTGACGTAGCCCGAGCGCATCGGCCGCGCGATCGGAGCGCCGGGGGCCGGCTCGCGCATGTACATGTACACGAGCACCCGCAGGTAATAGTAGGCCGACAGCACGCTGTTGAGGAGCAGCGCCACGGACAGCGTGTACAGCTCCGCGCCCATCGCCGCCTTGACGATGTAGAGCTTGCCGAAGAAGCCCGCGGTCGGCGGCACGCCGGCCAGCGACAGCAGGAAGAGCGAGAACGCGAGCGCCGCCACCGGGTGCCGCTTGCCGATGCCGGAGAGGTCCTCGTAGCTCACCGCCTCGGCCCCACGGCTGCCGCAGAGGATGAGCGTCCCGAAGGCGCCGACCGTCGAGACCGTGTAAGCGAGCAGGTAGAACATCACGCTCGCCTGCGCGTCCTCGCTCGCCCGCACCGTCGCGGCCACGCCCACGAGCAGGTACCCGGCGTGCGCGATGCTCGAGTACGCGAGCATCCGCTTCACCGACTCCTGCCGGCCCGCGACGAGGTTCGCGACCGTCATCGTGAGCAGCGCCATCACCGCCACGGCCGGCGGCCAGCCCGCGGCCCACGACGAGAGCGCCGGGCTACCGAACGCCCCGAGCAGCACCCGCAGGAGCGTCGCGAACGCCGCGCCCTTCACCGCCACCGCCATGAACGTCGTGGCCGGCGTCGGGGCGCCCTCGTACGCGTCCGGCGTCCACATGTGGAACGGCACCGCGCTCACCTTGAACGCGAGCCCGACGAGCACCAGCGTCGCCCCGATGAGCAGCAGCGCCGGGTTCGGCGCCGCCGCCCCCTTCGCGCCCGCGATGGCCTCGCCGATCCCCGCGAGGTCGGTGTGCCCCGTCGCCCCGTAGATCAGCGCGCCGCCGTACAGCAGCAGCGCCGCCGCGAACGAGCCGAGCAGGAAGTACTTGATCGCCGCCTCGGTGCTCCGCGGCGACGTCCGGCGGAAGCCGGTCAGCGCGTACGCCCCGAGCGACATCGTCTCCAGGCCGAGGAAGAGCGTCAGCAGATCCCCCGCGCCGGCGAGGATGATCGCCCCGACCGTCGAGAAGGTCAGCAGCGGGTAGAACTCCCCGCGATCGAGCCGGTGCTCCGGGAGGTACCCCCCGGCGAGCAGCGCCGCGAGCGCGCCGCCCAGGCAGAGCACGAAGGAGAAGAACAGCGTGAACCGGTCCATGACCAGGTACGGGGCGAGCGAGTCGAACCCCTCCAGCGTCTCGGGGCCGACGAACCCGACCGCGCCCGAGAACACCGCCCCGGCGAGGAGCGTGATCGCGGTCCCGAGCGCCATGTCGGACGAGGGGCCGGAGCGGCGATCGTGCGACTCCTCGCGGCGGTGCGAGAACGCCTCCGCGAGCATCAGCAACGCGCCGCCGAGCGAGACGACGATGAGCGGCGATACCGCGATGTACGGTCCGAGGATCATCGCGCCGCCTCCCCCGCGCGCGCAGCGAGCGCGCCGTCTCCTCGGCGCGCGCCCCGATCGCGCCGAGCCTGCTCGTCTTCACCCGCCCCCGCCGCGCCCTCACCGGAGCCCAGCGAGGGGGCCCCCTTCAGGAAGGCGGGGGAGAACGTGTCCTCGGGCAGCAGCTTCGCGTTCCGTTCGTCCGCGAAGAGGATCGCCTGCCCGGAGACGACCTTGAACTGGTTGTAAGTAGACAGGACCGACTCCTTCATCCGATCGAGGAAGATCGCAGGGAACAGGCCGATCACGAAGATCATGAGGATCAGGGGCGCGAGCGCGAGCCCCTCGCGGGGCGTCACGTCGGGCAGGTGTTTGTTCTTCGGGTTCGTGAGCGGCCCGAAGAACATCTTCTGCACAACGCTCAGCATGTAGACGGCGGCGAGGATGACGCCCGCCGCGGCGCCGATCGTGTGGATCCCGCTGAACGTCCCGAGGCGCTCGGAGGCGTAGGTCCCCATGATGATCATGAACTCGCCGATGAACCCGTTCGTGCCGGGCACGCCGACGGAGGCGAACGTCACGATCAGGAAGAGCGTCGCGTAGACCGGCATCACCTTGGCCAGGCCGCCGAACTCCGAGACCTCCCGGGTGTGCCGGCGGTCGTAGATCACGCCGACGAGGAGGAAGAGCGCGCCGGTGGAGACGCCGTGGTTCACCATCTGGATCACCGCGCCCTGGATCCCGCTCGGCGTGACGCCGAAGAGCCCGAGCATCACGTAGCCCAGGTGGGCGACCGACGAGTACGCCACGAGGCGCTTCACGTCGGACTGCTTCCAGGCGACGAGCGCGCCGTAGATCACCCCGCCGAGGATCGCGATGCCCGCCAGGTTGGCCGCGAGGCTGGAGGCCGGGCCGGGGAAGAGGCCCATCGAGAAGCGCAGGTACGCGTACGTCCCGATCTTCAGCATCACCGCGGCCAGGATCACCGAGCCGCCGGTCGGCGCCTGCACGTGGGCGTCCGGCAGCCACGTGTGCACCGGCCACATCGGCACCTTGATGAAGAACGCGATCGAGAACGCCCAGAAGCAGAGCATCTGCGCGCTCCGGGGCAGCACCACGCGCGACAGCGCGAGGTAGTCGAACGTGTAGGCGCCCGTGAGCTTCTGGTTCGCCCACACGAGGTACACGATGCCCGCGAGCATCAGCATCGAGCCCGCCATCGTGTAGACGAAGAGCTTGATCGCCGCCTTGATCTTCTCGACGCCGCCCCAGATGCCGATCATCACGAACATCGGCACCAGCATCAGCTCCCAGAAGACGAAGAACAGGAACAGGTCGAGCGCGACGAACGCGCCGAGCATCGCCCCCTGCAGGAACAGGAGGCAGAAGCAGAGCTCCTTGATCCGGCTCTTGATCGAGCCGAACGACGCGTACGCCGCGATCGGCGCGATGAACGTCGTCAGCAGGACGAGCCAGAGGCTGATGCCGTCGATGGCGACGTGCCACCGGATGCCCAGCGTCGGGATCCACTCCTTGATCGACTGGAAGTGCCAGCCCACGGTCATCGGCACGGTGAGCAGCCACAGCGAGGCGAGGAAGCCCGCGCCGAGCACGGCCAGCGTGAAGCCCCGGAGCAGCGAGAGCAGCTGCCGCGGCACGAACAGCACAGCGGCGGCGCCCACGAAGGGCAGCCCGATGAGCACGTTGAGCAGCGACGGCCACTCGTCTGTCGCTCCCGCCGCCTCCGCCGCGGCGCCGGACGGCCAGAGCCACTGCACGAAGAGCACCGTGAGCGCCGCGATGAGCCCGAGGCCGGCGCGCTGCCACGGGGTGTACCCCGCGGCGGCGTGGGCCTCGCCGTGCTCGTCACCATGGTGGTCGTCGCCGTGGTGGTCGTCACCGTGGCCGTCGTGGTGATCGTCGCCGGCGTGGGCGCCCTGCGCGTCGCCCGGCGGGAGGATCGCTCCCACGACGCCGGCGGCGAGCGCCGGCCAGTACTGCGTTACGAGGTCGAGCGCGCTCATTGCAGGCCTCTCGGCTGGATCAGGTCATGGATCTGCTCCGCCGGGGTCGCCCCCGGGGGCAGCGCGGGCACGTCCGAGCCCAGCATGGTGGTCGGGCCCGCGGGGGTCTTGCGGCTCGCCGGCCTGGAGAACGAGAAGGTCTCGGTCGCCTCGCGGTCGAACGCGTTGCGCACGCGGAGGACGACGTCCTTGGTCTCGCCGGGCTCGAGCTTCACCGTGACGTCGGCCGCCTCGGAGAAGTCGCGCGCCGGCAGGCCGGGCGCCTCCCAGCGGTACCGGTAGCCGAGCCCCGGCGCCGCCGAGAGCCTCACCTCGCCGGACCGGCGCAGCTCCGCGTCGTCGACGTTCGCGTCCGCGTGCGGCTTGACGAGGAACCAGCCGACGCCGGCGAGGCCGACGACCATCGACGCTGCGTAGACCTGCACGCGGCCCGTCTGGAGCGCGCGCAGCACCGTGCCGAAGAACCCGACAAGCGCGGCCGAGAGCTTCGCGATGACGCCGTCGATGATCCACTTGTCGGCCATCGTGAAGATGTCGGCGATCGCGTCGACCATGCCCACCACCGTGGCGTTGTAGAGCTCGTCGATCCGCCACTTGTCGTAGATGAGCCGGTAGAGCCCCGGGACGCTCTCGGCGAAGCGCCGCTCGGGCTCGCCGCGCTTGTTCCAGTACACGAGCATCGCCAGGCCGATGCCGGTGAAGCAGGCCGCGACGCCGGGCAGCATCATCGGGAAGAGCAGCCCCTCCACCCCCTCGCGCGCCTTCACCGCCCGCTCCGTCAGCGAGAAGACCGGCTCGAGCAGGTGCGCGAGCGGCGCGAACGCGTGGTTGTGGGTGAGGTGCACGAGCGGCTCCGCCATGAGGAAGCCGGCGAAGACCGACAGCGCCCCGAGCACGATCAGCGGGATCGTCATCGGCAGCGGCGACTCGTGCGGCTCCGGACCCTCGAGCTTCTCGCCGTGCGCGTGCCCGTGGTGGTCGTCGTGGTGGCCGTGCGGGTGCGGGTCCTTCCAGCCGCGCACGATCGTCCAGCCGCGGAACTCGCCGTGGAACGTCTGGAAGTACGCGCGGAACATGTAGAACGCGGTCATCGTCGCGGCCAGGATGCCGAGCCAGTAGATCGCCGGGCCGAGCCACTCGGGCCACTGCCACACCGGCTGCCCGCGCGTCGAGACCGACTCGATCCGGCTGGAGAAGGCGCGCCACAGGATCTCGTCCTTCGACCAGAACCCGGCGAACCCGGGGAAGCCCGCGATCGAGAGGCACGCGAGGAGGAAGGTCCAGCGCGTCAGCGGCATGTGGTTCTTGAGGCCGCCCATGTTGCGCATGTCCTGGGACTGGTCGGTGTCGTGGATGCGGGCGTGCATCGCGTGGATCACCGAGCCGGCGCCGAGGAAGAGGCAGGCCTTGAAGAAGGCGTGCGTGAGGACGTGGAAGAAGCCGGCGGCGAACGCGCCGACGCCCACGCCGATGAACATGAACCCGAGCTGGCTCACCGTGGAGTAGGCGAGCACCTTCTTCAGGTCGTTCTGGAAGAGCCCGATCGAGGCGGCGAACAGCGCCGTGGCCACGCCGGTCACCGCGACGACCGCCATCGCGAACGGCGACAGCACGAACACCGCCGAGAGCCGGGCCACGAGGTAGACGCCCGCGGTCACCATCGTCGCGGCGTGGATCAGGGCGGAGACCGGCGTCGGGCCGGCCATCGCGTCGGGCAGCCAGACGTAGAGCGGGATCTGCGCGCTCTTGCCGGCGCAGCCGAGGAACAGCGCGAGCGCGGCGAGCGTCCCCGCGTACACGAGCACCGGCTGCGACGGGACGAGGAAGCTCAGGAAGCCCGGCACGGTGTCGACCGACATGTTGCCGATCGGCCAGATCTTCACCGCGGAGAGCAGGTTGCCCGCGTTCGCCGCGATGCCGTCGAAGTTCAGCGTGCCCGTGTAGTAGGCGAGCATCGCCATCGCCACGAGGAGGCCGAAGTCGCCGATGCGGTTCACGACGAACGCCTTCTTGCCGGCGCTCGCGTTCTTGTCGTCCTTGAACCAGAACCCGATCAGCAGGTAGCTGCACATGCCGACGCCCTCCCATCCCACGAAGAGGACGGCGAGGTTGTCGCCCATGATCAGGACGAGCATCGAGAAGATGAACAGGTTCAGGTACGCGAAGAACCGGTAGTACCCCGGGTCCTCGCGCATGTACGCGGACGAGTAGAGGTGGATGAGGAAGCCGACGCCGGTGACGACGAGGATCATCGTCCCGCTCAGGCCGTCGACGCTGAAGGCGGCGTCGATCGGGATCGACTGGCCCATCCGGCCGGTGATCGAGAACCAGCGCCAGGCCGTCCAGGTGAGCTTGCCGCCCTCGTGAGGCAGCATCAGGAACGTCGTGACGGCCGCCAGGAAGGCGCCGCCGAGCGCGGCGAGCGCCATCAGCCGGACCGCGTCCTTGCCGAGGCGCTTGCCGAAGAGGCCGTTCACGAACGCGCCGAGCGCCGGCAGGCCCAGGATGACCGCGAGCAGCGCGAACTCGGACGCGGGGAATAAGACTCTCAGGGCTTCCACGCTAACTCCTCAGGAGATCGGCGTCGTCCGAGCGCATCGTCTTCCGGATGCGGTAGAACGCGAGCACGATCGCGAGACCGACTGCGGCTTCCGCCGCCGCGATGGCGATGACGAAGAAGGTGAAGATCTGCCCGGCGTGATCGTGCGGGTGCACCCGGTTGTACGCGACGAGCGTGAGGTTCACGGCGTTGAGCATCAGCTCGATGCTCATCAGGAGGACGAGGAGGTTCCTGCGGAGCAGGAAGCCGATCGACCCGATCACGAACAGCACCGCCGCGACGACGAGGTAGTACTCGATGGGGACGGAGATCATCAGTGCGGCTCCTTCGCCGACAGGGTGGCGTGTCCCGCGAGGGCGCCCGGCTGCGCGGCCCCCTGATCGCCCGGCTCCGGCGACGCGGCGTCCGCGCCTTCGCCGGCGGGCAGCAGCGTCGGGTCGACCTGCTTGCCGCGGGCCACGGCGACGGCGCCGATCACGGCGACGAGGAGCAGCGCGCCCGAGAGCTCGAACGGCACGATCCCCTTCGTGAAGAGCTCGTGCCCGAGCGCCTCGATGGTCCCGAGCGACTCGGGGGCGGCCGGGACGGCCAGGACCCCGGGCTTCGACGCGCTCGCGACGAGGGCGAGCGCGCCGATGCTGCTCGCCCCGAGGACGCCGGCGCCCACGTAGCGCGGCACCGCGGTGCGGGCGTCGCGCGGCGACGTCGCCGACGGGCCGAGGAGCATGATCACGAAGAGGAAGAGGATGACGATCGCGCCCGCGTACACGAGGATCTGGATCGCGGCGAGGAACTCCGCCGAGAGCATCAGGTAGAGCCCCGCGATGCCGACGATCGACGTGAGCAGGCCCATCGCGCCGCGGATCGGGTTCCTGGCCGCGACCGTGGCCAGGCCGCCGAGCAGGACGAGCAGCGACGCCAGCCCGAAGAAGGCGAACTCGAAGATTTTCACGGCGTAAGCACCCCTGTCGACGAGCGGCCCTTGGTCTGGATGTACGCCTCGAACTCCTTGCGGAACTTCCGGAGGAAGCCGAGCGCGGGCATCGCCGTGCCCTCGCCGAAGGCGCAGATGGTGTTGCCCATGATGTTGTCGGCGATCTCGTGCAGCCGATCGAGCTCCTCGATCGTCCCCTCGCCGTGCACGATGCGATCGAGGATCCGGTGGATCCAGGCGCTGCCCTCGCGGCACGGCGTGCACTGGCCGCACGACTCGTGGCGGTAGAAGCGCATCAGGTTGTGCATCGCGAGGACGGGGCACGCCTTGTCGCTGAGCACGATGGCGCAGCAGGTCCCGAGCATCGTCCCGAGCGAGCGGAACGTGTCCACGCCGAGCGGCACGTCGAGCACGCTCTGGCCGTGCCACGGGTGGAGCGGCGACTTGTCGTTCGGCGCGTTGACGACCTCGTCGGCGCGCAGGATCGGGCACGACGAGCCGCCCGGGATGACCGCGAGGAGCTTGCCGTGCTTCACGCCGCCGCCGTACTCGTAGATGAGGTCGCGGAGCGTGACCCCGACGGCGGCCTCGAAGATCCCGGGGTTGTTCACGTGGCCGCTCACGCCGAAGAGCCGGCAGCCGCCGTCCTTCAGGTGGTGCAGCGAGGAGAGCTTCGAGAAGTTCTCCCCCCCGAGCTCGAGCGCCGTGGGCACGGCCGCGATCGTCTCCAGGTTGTTCACGGTCGTCGGCATCCCGAACGCGCCGAACTGGGCGGGGAACGGCGGCTTGAGCCGCGGCTCGCCGCGCTTGCCCTCGAGCGAGTTGAGGAGCGACGTCTCCTCGCCGCAGATGTACGCGCCGGCGCCGGTGTGGACGTAGACCTCGACGGGGTAGTCGATCCCGAACGGGCGCTTGCCGAGGTAGCCCTTCGCGCGCGCCTCCTCGATCGCCCCCCAGAGCCGCGCCTTCGAGAGGTGCAGCTCGTCGCGCACGTAGATGTACGCGGCGTGGGCGCCGATCCCGAAGCACCCGATGATGCACCCCTCGACGACGGCGTGAGGGTTCTTCTCCATCAGGGTGCGGTCCTTGAAGGTGCCGGGCTCGCCCTCGTCCGCGTTGATGACGAGGTAGTGCGGCCGCTCGGGCTTCGGGGGCCACGGCATGAAGCTCCACTTCACGCCCATCGCGAAGCCGGCGCCGCCGCGGCCGCGGATGTTCGCCGCCTTCATCTCCTCGACGAGCGCCTCGCGCGTCATCCCGAGGGCGCGCTTCGCCTGCTGGTAGCCGCCGCCCTTCTCGTAGACGGCGAGCTTGTGGCCGTCGGGCGTGTCGTAGTTCTTGGTCAGATAGCGCGTCAGCCGGAGCATCTCGTCACCTCGTCAACCGGTCGAGGATCGCGTCCACCTTCTCGAGCGTGAGGCCCTCGTGGTAGTCGCGATCGACCTGCATCATCGGGGCGGTGCCGCACGAGGCGAGGCACTCTGCGGTGCGCAGCGTGATCTTCCCGTCCTTCGTGGTCTCGCCTGCGTGGATCCCGAGCCGCTTCTCGCAGTGGTGGAGGACCTGGTCCGCGCCGTTCAGCGCGCAGCTCAGCGTCCGGCACACCCAGACCTGGTGCTTGCCGACGGGCTCCTTGTTGAAGAGCGTGTAGAAGGTCGCGACCCCCTGGACGTGCGCCGCCGAGAGGCCGAGCTGCTCGGCGACCCAGCGGAGCACCCGCTCGGAGACCCACCCCTCCTGTTCTTGGCAGAGGTGGAGCACGGGGATGCACGCGGCCTGGCGGTTCGGGTAGCGCGCGAGGATCTTCTCGAACTCGGTTCGCCGCTCGGCGGTCAGAGCAAATTGTTCGGTCATGTCGGCTGTTGGCACGGTCCGCTGGCTCCCTGGGCGCGCCGCGCTCGCGGCGTGCCCGCTTCCACATGCAGTCGGGACCCCGCAACGCGGGTCCCTTTCAACGAGGGTCCGCCCGGCAGACCGGGCGCTACCTCGTGCGCCTCCGATCTGGAGGCGCCTGCCGGAGGCGGACAGCCCCGCGCACCGGCGGCCGGGCATTCGGTTGTCCGTCGTACGGAGCCGTCCCGAGGCGCGGGCACGCTAGTGAGCGACGGTGGTCACTGTCAAGGCGCGCCGGGGGGAAACATAAAGCGGACCACACAAACCCTGCCCCTGCCCAGAAACCGGACCTCTCCCCCCCGACGTGGCCGTGCCCGCGATCGTTCTCCTAGTCGTGGTCGTGATCGTGGTCGTGGTCGTGGTCGTGGTCGTGGTCGTGGTCGTGGTCGTGGTCGTGGTCGTGGTCGTGGTCGTGGTCGTGGTCGTGGTCGTGGTCGTGGTCGTGGTCGTGGTCGTGGTCGTGGTCGTAGACGCGGCCCCCCCGCCTGGACCCGGCCCCCCAGCTGGAGCACTTGGCCACGCGGTACTCCCTGGGTTTTCTGACGAAGACCGCGTAGCCTGCCGAGAAGTCCGCAGCGTTCTTCGTCTTTCACTTGAGAACCGGAACGCGCTTCAACTACCCTCGGCGCCCATTACGACGCGCAGGGGCGCGGACATCCGTAACAGCGAATCCCCCGCCGGAGGTGGTGCGTGTTCTGTCCGAATTGTGGGACGCAAAACTCGGAAACGGCGTCCACGTGCACGAAGTGCGGCTACAACCTGAAGAGCGCAGCCGCGCCGAAGTTCAAGGGCACCATGCTGATGAGTCAGCCGTCCTCCGGGGCGGGCGCGGCGGGTCCGCGCGCGCCGGGGGCGCCTCCGCCTCCGGCGCCTCCTGCCGGAGCGCCGCCGGGCATGGCCGCGATCCCGAGCCCGCCGCAGGGCCTCGCCGGCACGGTGGTCGGCGTCCCGCCGGCGGGGCTCGGCGCTTCGGCGGGGCCACCCCCTGCCCCGCCGCCTCCCGGAATGGGCTACGGCTCGCCGTCCCCCGGCGGACAGCAGCCGTCTGGCCCGGCCTTCGGCGGCGCGGCCGCGAGCCCGTCGGGCGGCTATGCGCCGTTCGGCCAGCAGCCCCAGGGCGTGAACCCGCTCGGCGGCACCATGGCGATCGACCAGCTGCCCGGTTACGGCGCCCCGGGCCAGCCGCCCGGCGGCATGGGCGGGGCCGCGGGCGCGCCGCCCGGCGCGTTTCCTCCGCCCGGCGGCTACGGCCAGCCCCCTCAGGGCGGCTACGGGCAGCCCCCGCAGGGCGGCCCGGGTGGGAATCCTTTCGGACCGCCCCCGGGCCAGGACCCGATGGGCGGCCTCGGCGGCGCGCCTCCCGGCTACGGGCAGCCGCCCGGTTACGGGCAGCCGCCTGGCTACGGGCAGCCGCCCGGCTACGGGCAGCCGCCTGGCGAGCCGCCTGGCTACGGGCAGCCGCCCGGCTACGGGCAGCCGCCTGGCGGCGCGCCTCCCGGCTACGGGCAGCCTCCGCAGCACGGCGCCAGCGGGTACGGGCCGCCTCCGGGCCAGGACCCGATGGGCGGCGGCTACGGCAGCCCCCCGGGCGGCAGCTACGGCAGCCCTCCGGGCGGCGGTTATGGCGGGTCGCCGGCCGGCGGCTACGGCAGCCCTCCGGGCGGCGGCTACGGCGGGTCGCCCGGCGGCAGCTACGGCAGCCCTCCGGGCGTGAGCGATCCCGGCTACGGCGGGTCGCCCGGCGGCGCTCAGATGTCGGCGCCCGGCCAGTTCGGCCAGGCGGCCAGCAACCTGGGCGTGTACGGCGGCGGCGGCTCGATGGCCCCGGGCGGGAAGGGTGAGATCCGCAATCCGGTCACGGTGTGCGTGATCGGGATGGTCTGCTTCCTCTACGCCATCTGGCAGATGTGGGCGATGCTGAACGAGCTCCAGCAGGCGACGAAGGACCCCGAGTTCAAGCCCTGGTACCTCTTCATCCCGTTCCTCAACTACTACTTCCTCTGGGTGAAGGTGCCGGAGCAGGTGACCCGGGCCAAGCAGATGGCCGGCTCGCGCAACCAGCAGGCCGAGGGCATCGTGCTCTACGTCTTCCTCCCGCTCTACGCCCTCGCGAAGGACCTCAACGAGGTCTGGGACCCGAACGCCGCCTGACCCGCGCCGCGGTCTCCGCCGTGTCGCCGTCCAGCTCGACCGAAGCCCGTTCGCCCGCTCCGTCGGCCCTGTCCCGATGGAGCGCGGCGCACGTGCGCGGCCGCGCTGCGCGCCTGGGCACGGTGGCGGCGGTGCTCGGGCTCCTCGTCGCGTGCGGCGCCCCGCTCTGCCCGTTCGCGATCGTCACCCGCCACCCCTGCCCCGGCTGCGGGCTCACGCGCGCTACGCTCGCCCTCGCGCACGGCCACCTGGCCGACGCGCTGCGGCTCCACCCTCTCTCCCCGGTCATGGCGCCGCTCGTGATCGCCGCGCTCGCGTACAACGCGGCGATCTACGTGAAGGACGGCCGCATCGCGGCCGCCGAGGGGGTGCAGGGCGCGTGGATCACGCGGGTCGGCATCGCGCTGGCGGTCCTGATGCTCGCCGTCTGGATCGCGCGCTTCCTCGGCGCGTTCGGCGGCCCCGTGCCGGTCTAGCAGCTAGCAGCCGCGGACGCGGAGCGCTTCGCCCCTCCGGCGCGACACCGGGCGCAGGGAGCGCACGGCCTGGGCGCCGCGCCGGGGCCAGCCGCGCTGCGAGCGCGGGAGCGGGGCGCCCGCGGCCACGCCCACGCGCAGCAGCACCTCGTAAGCGCGCTCCAGATCGCTGCCGATCACGTCGAGCTGCTCGTCCGTCAGGCCCCGCTTCGCCTTGGGGAACAGGATGTCCTCCTCCTCGTCGGCGTGGTGGGCGAAAATGTCCCGCAGGAGCCGGAGGCGCGCCTCGAAGCGCACATCGGTCACGCGCGTGCGCAGCAGGTTGTCCGCCGCGAAGCGCGCGAGGCCGTGCTTCTCGTACGCGTCGTGGAGCGGCTTCCTGTCGCCGGCCATCCGCTCGGCACACACCGGATAGAGGTACGTCTCCTCGATGCGTACGTGCGCGTCGATCATCCGGGAGAGCTGCGCGACCATCGCCGTCCGGAGGCCCGGGCTGGGCTCGCCGGCGATGCGCGCCATCAGGGCGCTGACTTCGAGATGCTGCTGCTCCAAGAGATCGAGTGCGTCCATGGGGTTCCCCTCGCGTGAAGCTCACCGCCCCGCGCCGTCGCGCTTGAGCAGCGCGTGCACAGCCCCGGATCGCGGTGCCGGGCGGCGCGGTGCAGGCGGCACCGTCGTGGCAAGGAGCGGGCCGGCGCCGGGGCGCGCGGAGCGCTGCTTTGGCTACACCGGCACGCCGGCGAGGGCGTCGCGCATCGCCGAGGCGCTGGGGAAGCGGTGGTCGGGGTGCTTGGACAGGGCCCGCGAGAGCACCTCGTCGAGCACGCGCGGGACATCACGGCGCTCCCGCCGGAGGGGCACGGGCGCGGACCGCACGATCGCGACGAGCACGTCGAGATCGCCCCGGCCCCGGAACGGGAGCTTGCCCGAGAGGGCGTAGTAGATGAGCAACGCGGCCGCGAACAGGTCGCTCCGCTCGGTGATCGCGCGGCTCCGCATCGCCTGCTCCGGCGACATGAAGAGCAGCGTGCCGACGAGCGACCCGGGGCTGTCCGGCGTCACCCCGTCGCCCGTGTCGACGCCGGGCTCGTGCGCGAAGCCGAGATCGATGAGCTTGACCGTCGTCGCGCCCTCCCCTGCCCCGGCGCCCCGCGCCCCGGGGACGAGCAGGATGTTGCCGGGCTGGAGGTCGCGGTGGACGACCTTCGCCGCGTGCATCGCCGCGAGGCCCGCGAGGATCTGGTCCGCGAGGGCGAGCGCGCGGCCGATCGGCAAGGGGCCGCGCTGCCGGACCTCCTCGCTCAGCGTCACGCCGTCGAAGAGCGGCATCACGAAGAACGGCCGCCCGTCCTCGAGGCGCCCCTCGCCGAGGACGGGGCAGACGTTCGGGTGGTCGATGCGGCGGGCGAGCCGCACCTCCCGGGCGAACCGGCCCTCGATCCCGGAGTCCCCCGCGTGCACGCGCCGGAGCGCCTTGAGGGCGACCGGCTCTCCCGTCGCGGCGCGGCGGGCCGCGTACACCGCGCCCATCCCCCCCTCGGCGATGAGCCGCTCGATGTGCAGTCCGTGCTCTGTACGACCGACGAGCGGGTCGACGGCCAGCCGCCCACACGCCGGGGCCCCCGTGGTGATCCCGCCCACCGCCCCGGCGCCACGCCCCGGCGGGAGCCCCTTCGGCACCCCTCGCTCGCGGCCCGCGTGGCGGACGATCCCGGAACGAGGCGGCAACTGTCGCTCCTCGGCTGGACCGCGGCCCGCGTCGGCAGGGTCAGGCAGCGCCTCAGCGATCACGGATCTCTCCCTGGCCGAACCGGAGGAGCAACGCAGTTGGGAGCCAGGATCCACGTAGAGAACCTCGTCAGAAATTACCTGACGAGTGTCCATGGACCAGGCCCGCCAAGCAAGCGGATTGGGTGCCGAAACGACCAACGACGTGTGGGTGCACCTCCGGCTTATGTCCCGTTTCTACTCAGTTTTTGCCCGGACGAAGCGAACCGCCCAAGGCGTTTCTGGACGGTCAGGAAAATCCTGAAGGAAATTGCGTCCCGATCCCCGTTACCTTCGCGGCGCACTCCTCACTACATGCCGAGGGCGACGACGTGGCGAAGCGTCTTGATCTCATTCTCGTGATCGACGTGGAATCGACCTGCTGGGACGGGGACCCGCCGCCGGGCGAAGAGAACGAGATCATCGAGATCGGCGTGTGCCCGCTGGAGGTCGCCTCGTGCCGGCGCCGGGAGCGGCGCTCGATCCTGGTGCGCCCTGAGCGCTCGCGCGTGAGCCCGTTCTGTACGGCGCTCACGACGCTGACGCAGGCGGAGGTCGACGCGGGCGTGTCGTTCAGGGAGGCGTGCGCGACGCTCCGGAGCGAGCTCAAGGCGCAGGATCGCCTCTGGGCGAGCTACGGCGACTACGACCGGCGCATGTTCGAGCGGCAGTGCCAGTCGCGCGGCGTGCCGCTCCCGTTCGGGCCGAGCCACCTCAACGTGAAGAGCCTCTTCGCGGTGACGCACGCGCTGTCGCGGGAGGTGGGGATGGCCGAGGCCCTGGAGCGCGCCGGCCTGCCGCTCGCGGGCACGCACCACCGCGGCGTCGACGACGCCCACAACATCGCGGGCCTGCTCGCGCACCTCCTGCTGGCCGCGCGGCGGTGACGCCGGCGGCGCCGGGCGCTCAGGCGATCGGCGCCGCCTCGAGGGCCTCGGGCTGCGCCCCTGCGGCGTCCCGGGGCGGTGGTTCGCCGGCGGCGGCGCCTCCGGGCGACGCCGCTCGCTCGTCGTCTCCAGAGGCGGTCGCCCCGGCCGCGGCGGGCGGCACGGTCGCCGCGGCGAGGAGGTAAGCGAGGCCCGCGCCGAGCAGCAGGGCGCTGTAGCCGAGGTTCAGCGCGCACAGGGCGCCGAGGGCCATCGCGGTCGCGCCCGCGAAGGCGCAGAGCGCCCAGCACCACGGCAGCAGCGCCGACGAGACCGAGTCCACGATCTTGACCCCGAGCGGCGCGAGCGAGCCCGCGAGCACGCCGAACGGCACGACGATCGCGATGGCGAGGATCGCGCGCGGGAAGGCCCCTAGCCCGAGGCCCCACCGCGCGAGCGGCACGAGGCCCACCGCCGAGAGCGCCGCGGCCACGGCGAGCGCCTCCGCCACCCTCGCGGAGACCGCCGTCGCGGCGCCCGGGGCCACCCGGGCGGTGAGGTAGCCGCCCACGCCGGCCGAGACAAGGAGGATCACGAGCAGGGCCGGGAGCTCGTGCGCGGGCAGGTCGAGCAGGAGGAGACCGTGCCGGAACACGGCGAGCTCGACGAGGGCGAACCCCGCGCCGATCGCGGCGAAGAACGCGAGCGCTCGAGCGGGCGGCGTCGACGACGCGGTCGACGCGCGCGCCGTCTGCGCGGGCGCGTCCTGCGGCGCGAGGCGCCCGCGCAGACGGCGCGCGGCGAGCGCCGGGAGCAGCACGCCGAGCGCGAAGAGGACCGCGCCGACGGCGAGCAGCAGCGCGAGCGCGAAGAGGGCCGTGTGCCCGGCGCGGAGGGCCCCGACGTCGCCGAGCACCGCGGGCAGGCGGCGCGCCGGGACGGTGTACGCGAAGAACGGCCTGTCGTCGGTGGGCGGCGTCAGATCGGCCTCCGCGGCCGCGCCCTCGGCGACGCGCGCGGCCGCCGCGGAGGCCGAGGGCGCGGCCGCCGCGACGAGCAGGCTGCGGACCGGGGTCGCCGGGCGGTCGGGGGCGAGGACCTCCGAGAACCTGTGCTTGCGGCAGTGGCGGCGGAGCGCGTCGACGTCCTCGCGCGCGAGCGGCGCGCGCCGGGCGAGGAGCGCGGTCTTCTGCGCGGCGCTGCACGCGAAGAGGTGGTCCTTCGGCGCGGCCACGCCCGCGCGGCGCAGCGCCGCGGTCACGAGCGAGAGCAGCCGATCGAAGTCCGCGTCCGCGCGGGTCAGGACGAGCGTGCCTTCGGGCAGGAGGCGCGAAAGGAAGTCCCCGACACCCTCCAGCGTGTGGAGCCGGCTCTCCGAGAGCGCGAGCGCGCCGGTCGTCGACGCTTCGACCGTGTCGGCCGACGGGATCACGATGTTCCTGAAGAGCAGCGGCGTGCGCCTGGCGAAGCTCCGCCCGTCGCCCACCACGAGGTGGACCTCGGGCTTGTCGAACAGGTTGCCGCTGAACGCGGCGTACCTCCCGCGCATCACCTCGAGGACGCCGCGGTCGCCCTCGACGGCGACAACCTCCTTCTGCCCGGCCTTGAGCGCGGCGCGCACGTCGCGCCCGCCGCCGGCGCCGACGACGAGCGCCGGGCCTTGGTCCTTGTGCAGCGCGTACGCCATGTCCTCGGGCTGCGGCGGGGGCGTCGTCTTCGCGTCGAGGATCGGGCTCGCCGCGGCGCCGCCGAGCCGCATCAGCGCCGCGCCGGCCTTCGGTCGATCGACGGTGATCAGCGAGCGCTCGGTCCAGGCCTCGTGCTCGGTCCGGTCGGGCGACGCCCGGCGGATGCCGGCGAGCCGGAGCCACGGGGCGCCGACGTCGCCGGCGAGCAGCACGAAGGAGCCGAGCACGAACGTGGCGACGAGGCCGCCGGGCGCCCGCTCCTCGCGCTCGCAGCAGCGCGACCCGAGGTAGAAGAAGATGCCCGCCACCGCGAAGAAGATCGCCGCCGCGAGCGCGGCGCGGGGCGCGCCTGCGCGGAGCGCTCCGGCCGCGGCGAGCCCGCCGAGCGCGCCGCCGACGAGATCGAGCAGGTAGAGCCGGGGCATCTCCGGCGCCGCGTGCCGGATCGCGGCCGCGAGCGCGAGGCCCGCGAACGCGAACGGGACGGTGGAGGCCGCGTAGCACAGCGCGAGCCACGGGAGCGACCCCGGCGCGGGGACGGACAGGGGCTCGCGATGCGCGAGCAGGATGACCGCGGCGAGGGTCGCGCCCGACGCGAGCGCGGCGAGGGTCGCCATGCGGGCGAAGAGCGCCGGCGGGCGGGCGAGCGACGGCACGACGTAGAGCAGCGCGCCGCCCACGCCCGCGCCGACGAGCGACAGCGAGAGCGCGAGGAACGCGTGGATCTCGCCGAACAGCGCCGCGTAGATCCGCGCGAGCGAGATCTCGAGCAGGACCGAGGCGCACGCGAGGGCTGCGACGCCGCTGAAGAGGCCGCTCCGCTGGGGGACCCGCATGGGCCCGCTCCTACCACAGCGCGAAGCGGCGTTTCACCTCTCTCGACCGAGCGGGGCGAGCGGCCACGGCGCGAGCAGCGGCACCGGGCCGCTCTGTCGGCCCAAACGCGGCTCCGCCGCGCCGCTTTGTCTGATCGCGCGCGCGCACTCGTCGACGGTCAGGCGGCGCGGCCCGTACGCGGAGGCGTTGGCCGCGTCGGCGTCCATCAGCCGGGTCGGCGTGTCGATCCCGAAATCGTCCGGGTGCCCCGGCTCGTCGAGCAGCACGTGGCCGAGCTCGTGCGCCAGCGCGAACGACGCGCGATCCGCGCGCAGGCCGGCGCGATCCTCGATGATCGTGTTCCGGATCGCCCCGCCGTCGGCGAAGATGAACGACTCGCCGATCCGCCCGCCGCCCGCGAAGCTCGGGACCATCACGACGTCGACGGTCGAGGGGTCGCCGTCGTCGAACGCCTTGAGCAGCGCCCGCTCCTCGACCGTGCCGGCGATCGCGTCCGTGTCGCTGAAGTGCTGGAGGCCGTCGTCGAGGTCCACGGCGCCGATGCACGCCGTGAGCGTCGCGTCGGTGCTCAGCGCGCCCGCCGCCGGCGGCTCGATGGTCGCGAGCGCGCCGCCCGGCCGCCGCACGAGCACGTCGGTGGTCCCGTGGGCGCCCGCGCCGATGACCGGGTTGTCCGAGAGGCGCACCGAGAACCCCGCCGCGCCGATCGCCGCGGCGACGGCCCGGGCCGCCGCGTCGGGGCGCGCGCGGGGCGCGATCGCCGCGGTGACCTCGTGGCCGTCGACGCGCACCCGGATCGCGCCGCCGCTGGCCGGCAGGCCGTGGTCGCAGCCGATCGCGAGCAGGTGCGGGCGCGGCGGATCGACGAAGGTGACGTCGAGCGCCTCGGGCGGGCCGAAGCTCACGCCGCACGCGCCCCAGAGGGCGTTCGCCCGCTCGACCTCCGCGCGCGCGATGGCGAGCGCGCCCGCGTCGTCGCCGCCCATCGGCGGCGGGCCGCCGGCGCGGGGGCGCACCATGACGATCCGGAGCCGCGCGCGCGTGCGCCCGAGCGGCCCGAGCGGCGAGGCGCGCGGGCCGGCGACGCGGATCATCTGGACCTTCGGCCCGCCGGGCAGGGCGACGACGAGCGCCCCGCCGACCTCGCCCTTCACGGATCGATCGACGATCATCGGGTGGTTGCGATCGATGTCGTCCGCGACCACCCGGAGGGGGCGCGTCGATCCGCACACGAGGCCCGGCGGCACGTCCTCCGGGCACCGCACGTGGCCGAGCGGCACGTCGGAGAGGCGATCCATCGCCGCGCCGGACGGCGCCGCGGAGTGGACGTCGAGCGTCAGCGGCAGATCCTCCGGCGCGCCGATCACGAGCAGCCGGATCGCGTCGGGATCGTCGAGGTTCGCGAACGGATCGTCGCCGAGCCGGTCCGGGGGCGTGCGCTGCAGCGAGGCGTGGGAGCGCGCCATGTCGATGCGCCGCCCGGCGCCGTCGATCGCGCGCACCTCGAACGCGCTGATCGTCCGCGCCTCGCCGAAGAGCGCGATCTCGCTGCGCCCGGCGCGGACCGCCTGGATCTCGACGCGGCGGGCGCCCGCGGGGATCGCCGCGCCGGGCTTGACCGGGCTGCCGTCGACGAGGAGCCGCAGGCCGGCGGGGATCGCCGCGGGCGCCTGGCTCGCGCCGCGCGGCGCTCGCAGCGCCAGGAGCTCCGGGGCGGGCGGCGCGCGAAGCTGCTCGCCGTCCGGCACGCCGTCGGCGTCGTCGTCGTCCAGATCGACCGCGACCAGCGCCGGATCGGCCGCGGCAACGCCGGCCGGGCCGAGCAGCCCGCTCAGGAGGACCGCGAGTGCAGACTGCCGCCTGTTCATGTCGTCATCGCCCTGCCCGCTCGCCCTCCCCGGCCAGTCTATCGCGACTCCGGCCGAGCGCAGCCGGCGCGGCGCGGGAGGGGCCGTCGGGAGCCCTCCGATGGCGGTGCGTCCCGCCCTGCGCCACGTGTCGCGCCATGGTCAGCGTCAGCGCCGTCATTTTCGGTGTCGACGGCACGATCCTCGACACCGTCGATCTGCACGCGGCCGCCTGGCAGCAGGCCTTCCGGCGGTTCGGCCGCGAGGTCCCGCGGGAGAAGCTGCGCGGCCAGGTCGGCAAGGGCGCGGACCAGCTGCTGCAGACGTTCCTCTCGCCCGAGGAGCTCGGCTGGATCGGCGCCGGGATCTCCTCGCTGCGCGACCAGATCTACGGGCGCGAGCTCCTCCCGGGCGCCCGGGCGTTCCCCTGCGTGCGTGAGCTGTTCCAGCGCGTCGCGCGCGACGGGCGCCGGATCGTGCTCGCCTCGCCGACGCCGCGCGGCGAGCTCGACGCCAGCGTCGAGCTCGCCCGGGTGGGCGATCTGGTCTCGTGGACGGTATCGGCCGACGACGCCGACAGGTCGAAGCCGCGCCCCGACGTCCTCGAGGCGGCGCTCGACCGGCTCGGCAGCGTCGATCCTCGCGAGGTCGTGCTCGTCGGCGACGCGCCGTCCGACGCCGAGGCCGCGGCGAAGCTCGGCCTCCTCTCGGTGGGGCTCCTCTGCGGAGGCTTCCCTGAAATGGAGCTCCTCGAGGCCGGGTGCGCGGCGATCTACCTCGATCCGGAGGATCTCCTCGCGCGCTACGGCGCGTCGCCGCTCGCGCCGCCGGGGGAGCGGCTCGCGTCGTAGCGACGCTCGGGCGGGCTCAGGAGACACCGGGCGGGCGCCCGGCGCGCGCCGCCGGGGAGCGCTGGCTCTCCGGGGCGCCGAGCCGCTCCCTGAGCGCCCTCCGCTGCGCCTCGTCGATGGACGACGCGGCGGTCGCGCCGTCGCGGCGCTCCACCGAGTAGACGGCGTCGGGCGGCATTAGGTCGAGGAGCGCGGGGCTCTCGGTCGTGAGCAGGAGCTGGCGCTGGGCGGACGCGCCGCGCAGGTACTCGAGGAGCGCAGGCAGCGCGGCGCGATCGACGCCCGCGTCGGGGTGCTCGAAGCCGGCGAGCACGAGCGGGGGTTCCTGCGAGAGCGCCGTGACCATGGCGGCGAGCCGCAGCGTGGCGTCCGGCTCGTCCGCGGCGGCCCGCCAGCGCTCGCGCCCGTCGCCGTCGACGCCGTGGCGCAGCTCCGGGACGAGGAACCCGCCGGACGAGGACGCGCGGGCGCCGTCGACGTCGCCGATCACCTGGGACAGCCCCGCGAGGAACTGGTCCTGCCATCGCTCCTTCGCGAGCGCACGGAGGACCGAGCCCCAGTTGTCGCCGCTCGCCTTGAGGCGCCGGGAAGCGCTGAGCTTCTGGGGCGAGCGCAGCGTGCGCGGCGCGAGGGAGTAGAGGACCGCCCGGCGCAGCTCGTCGAGCATCGGGGTGAGCGGTCCGTCGGAGAGCAGCGGCAGGACGAGCTTCGTGCCGCTCACGGCGATGGGGGCGACGCCGCGGTACGCGAGCGTGCCGCTGCGCCCCTTGTCCTTGCGCGAGAACCCCTTCGGGCTGCCCTTCAGCCGGTCGAAGGAGACCTCGGGCGCGTCGCTGCCGGCGTCGAAGACCTCGCGCAGGCCCGGCTTGACGAGCCGCGTGAGCGCGCTGCGCTGCCACCATGCGGCCGTCTCGCTCTTGACGCGCGCCTCGCCCTCCCGCTCTCCCGGCGCGAGCTGCACGAGCCAGAACCCGTGGCCCTCGGTCCTGGAGACCGCGACCCCGAGCGTGGTGAGCGCGCCGTCGCCCCGCGCGCCCGCCAGCGCGCCGCCGCGTCGGTTCGCCGCCGCCAGATCGAACGCCCCGTTGGCGCACTCGGCGAGGAACCGCACCGCGTCGAGCAGGCAGCCCTTGCCCGAGCCCGGCGGGCCGGCGAGCGCGGTCAGCGACCCGAGCGTGAGCTCGATCCCAGCCCCGACGCTGCCGTAGTTGCTGACGTAGACGTGGGTGATCATCGCGGCGCGGAGCCTCGCCTCGAGGACGTCCGCCGGGCAGGCTGTCGCCCGTCACGGGCCGGCGATACGCGGCCCTCGGTCTCGGTACCGTCCTGAAAGTCTCCGATGCGCCCCACCCGACGACGATCATCGAACGCCTCGCCAGCGATGTCCGCAACAAGATCCTTGCGGAACGAGCGCCGCCCCGCGATGCGAGGCGGTCACCCCCGCAGGATCGTAAGGCCCGGCACGTAATCGCGCCGGAGCCCCGCGATCGGCGCGGTCGCATCGAACGCCCTGGAGCCCCCTTCGAGCGTTCACCCATGGCCTCCACCTGAGCCGCTGATCTCGCCGGTCGAGCGTCGCTTCATGAACGCCACCGGCGAGAGCCCCGCGAGCTCACGGAACTCCCTGACCAGGTGCGGCTGATCGCAGTACCCGCTCGCGAGGGCGATCTCCGACCACGACCCGCGGGCGACCTGCGCGTTCGAGACGACGCGCTGGAAGCGGGCGATGCGCGCGTACTGCTTCGGCGAGACGCCGACGGTCGCAACGAAGGCGCGCCGCAGGTTCCGCGGGCTGACGTGGAGCGCGCTCGCCGTCTCTTCCACGGTGATCCCTCCGAGCGAGAGCTTCCGGAGCGCGGCGCGCGCGACGGCCGCGGATGCGGGCTCGAACACGTCGGGACCGAGCATGCGGCCCTCGAGGGCGCGTTCGATCGCCTCCAGGCGAGCTCGCGCGGGGTCCCGCGTGACGCCGGCCCCGACCGCCACCAGCTGCTCGAGCAGGGCGTCGGCGCGCTGGCCCCAGAGATCGCGCGCCGGGACGACGCGATCGGCGAGCTCGTCCATCGGCACACCGAAGAAGGGGTACGCGCCGCCGGGTCGAAAGACCACCTGCACCGCGAGCAGGAAGCGCGGCACGCGCTTGTACACGGCGCGCGTCTTGGGCCCGAGGACGACGATGTCGGCGCGATCCGCGTCGAGGAGGCGAAAGACCAGCGACGTCGTGCCATCGGGCAGCAGGTCGAGGTTCGTGACCGGCGGCGCGCTGGCGCGGACGGCGACGACGAAATTGCGGAGCACACGCGACGCCGACGCGCCGGCCTCCGGATGCGGGGCGCGCCGGGCGACGGCCTGTTCGATCGATCCCACCACGTTCGCCATCGTGGGCTCCCGTCGGACGGCCATCAACCCACCCGGCCCCGTCTCGGCCGTTTCCTCCAAGATTGCACGCCGCCACGGGCGCACGGTGCGGTCCAGCGAGGGCTCTTCAGCCCGAACCCCCAGGAGGACCACGATGAACCTCGACCACTACGTCACCCTCGGCCGCTCCGGGCTGCGCGTCAGCCCCCTGTGCCTCGGCGCCATGACCTTCGGCGAAGACCACGGCTTCGGATCCAGCGTCAAGGAGTCCGAGGCGATCCTCGATCGCTTCCTCTCGCGCGGCGGCAACTTCATCGACACCGCCAACGCCTACACCAAGGGCCACTCCGAGAAGATCATCGGCGATCACCTCGGCCGCCACCCGAGCAAGCGCGACCGGGCGGTGATCGCCACCAAGTTCACCGCCAACCTCTACCTCGGCGACCCCAACGGCGGTGGCGCCGGGAGGAAGGCCATCTTCGCGCAGTGCGAGCAGTCGCTGCGCCGCTTGCAGACCGACTACATCGACCTCTACTGGATGCACGTCTGGGACAGGAACACGCCCATCGAGGAGACCATGCGAGCCCTCCATGATCTGGTGGCGGCCGGCAAGGTCCGTTACGTCGGCGTCTCCGACACGCCGGCGTGGAAGGTGGCGCAGGCGCACGCTCTGGCGGGCTTCCGCGGGTGGGCGCAGTTCATCGCGCTGCAGATCGAGCACTCGCTCCTCGAGCGCACGGTGGAGGGGGAGCTCATCCCCATGGCGCGCGAGCTGGGCCTCGGCGTCACGCCCTGGTCGCCCCTCAAGAGCGGCGTGCTCTCCGGCAAGTACACGCGGGAAAATGCCGGCAAGCACAAGACCGATCGCGGCCCGTTCGTGCTCTCAGCGCTCACCGACAAGGCGTACGCCGTCGTCGACAAGCTCGTCGAGATCGCCAGGGCGCTCGACACCACGCCGGCGCGCGTGGCGCTCGCCTGGGTGGTGGCCCGGCCGGGCGTCACCTCCACCATCATCGGCGCGCGCACGCTGGCGCAGCTCGACGACAACCTCGCCTCCCTGGAGGTGAAGCTCGCGCCCGATCAGGTGGCCGCGCTCGACGCGCTCTCGGCGCCGACGCTCGACTTCCCCGCCGGCTTCCTGCGCGTGGCCGGCACGTTCATGAACGGCGGCACGACGATCAACGGCGAGAGCGCGCCCGCGTGGCCGATGGCGCCGAAGAACGACAGCGAGCGGTACTGAGCACGCACCGAGCGCCCGGGCGGGGGCGCTCGTACGGGGCGTCTGGCGCTAGGGCCGCGGAGGCGGGTAGACCTTGAGAGCGGCGGGCGCGGCGAGGAACCGCAGCGCGTTCTCGAGTGTGCGGAACGACCTCGACCCAGAGGTTCGGAGCACACCGAAGTCGACCCACTGGGTGAGCTTGAGCTGATCGAACGTGGGCTTGTAGATCTTGCCCGGTGGGAAGCGCTTCGAGAGCCACCCCTTGACGTCGCGGATGCCCTCGGGATCCCACGGGTACTCCGTGCCCTCCGCAATGCGCACGCCGGGCCGGATCTCCCGTCCCGCCATCAGGTGGATGCACGGCAGGAACCACGCCTCGAACTCACGGTGTGCCAGCACCACGGCGGCAGGAAATGGAAGGCTCGCGGCAGCGACCCACGCCGCGGTCTCGGGTCCCGCCGTGGCTGGGCACCCGTCGTCCTCATCGCGGAGCAGCAGCGCGAAACCGCAGTCGCGCTCGCTGCGCAGGATCTCGCAGGCTCGCAGCACGCCGGATCGAGTGTTGAGCCCCTTGCCGCGCTGCGGTGCACCCCAGACTGCATGCGGAAGTCCGAGGTCAAACCAGAGCCGGGTGACCAGATTCTTCGCCGCGTCGACCTCACCGTGCCCCTCGACGACCAGGTAGCCCTTACGCATCGTCAGCGGTTCCCTCGGGGCGGAGGCCTTCGGCGTGCAGGAGATCGCTCGTCGACAGCAGGCGCTTGTGCACGAGCTCGCGCTGCCGCTCCTCGATCCGCGCGACCGTCGTCGCGCCGTCGCGCCGCTCCACGACGCGGATGTCGTCGATGGGGAGCAGATCCAGGAGGTCAGGGCTATGCGTCGTGAGCAGGATCTGGCTGCGAGTCGACGCTTCCTTGAAGAGATCGAAGAGGATCGGGATCGCGCCTGGATGGACACCCAGCTCCGGCTCCTCGAAGCCGATGAGTGACAGCGGCGTCTCCTGGAACAGCGCCGTAAGGATCGCCGCGATCCGCAGCGTCCCATCCGATTCCTGCGCGGCACCGAGCCAACGCGCGTCACCCAACGCGTCGACGCCGTGCCGGAACTCCGGGATCGCATACCCGGCGGCAAGCACGACGTTGTAGTCGTCGATATCCCCGGCGATGCGGTTCAGCGCGCAGACAAGCTCGCTACCCCAATTTGCCTTGTCCAGCGACCTCAGGGTCGAGGCCCAGTTCTCTCCGCTCGCCATCATCGGCTTCACCGGACTCGGTCCACGCGGTAGGCGCAGGACGTTCGGGAACAGCGAGTACATCGCAACTCGGGTGAGCTCGTCTGCGAGTGGCCTCAGAGCGTCATCAGAGACCTGCGGAAGCACCAGCGCCGTCTGGATGGGCGGGGGAAGAGGGTCGAGGATGTCCCCAACCCCACTGTAATGAAGTCCCTGGAATCGAAGAAACCCGGGGGCCGACAGACGCCTCATCCCTTCCTGCAGTTCGGCGACCTCTTCAAGGTACAGCAACTTCTCCAGCTCCCGACCTGCCCAGCTACCCGGTGTGCCTCCTGGCAACCACGCTGCCCGCTCGCTCTTCACCTCGAAACCGCCCTCGCGGCCCGCCGTCTGAAGCGTGAAGGCCCAGATGCCCAGGCCGCCGTCGGTACACACCTCCGCACCGACGGTCAGCTCCGACGCTGTCTCCTTGCCACGTCGCAGGAGCGATCCGAACCCCTGCCGCTGATGCATGGTCATGGCAAAGGTGAGCGGTGCGAGTCGACAATCGGCGAGGAATCGCACCGCGTCGACGATGTTGCTCTTCCCTGAGGCGTTCGGCCCGACGAGCGTCGTGAGCCTCTCCAGCGGGAGCTCGATGTTCTCGATGCTGCGGAAATTGCGGGCACAGATCTTCGTGATCATCGCAGCTCACCATCCCCCCCGGCGCCCTCACGGCGTCCGCGCGAGCGTTATCGCGAGCGCCTCGCCGTCGACGTTGACCTCGCGCCGCTCGGCCTGCCCCCACGCCGCGGGCGCCGCGCCCAGCACGAGCTCGGCGGCGAGCGCCTCCTGCATGAGCATCTCGCGCGCCGCCTCGGCGACCTTGCGGGCCCGCTCGCCGCCGTCGAGCGCGAGCCGGATCCGCTCGGTGAAGCCGAGATCGAGCTCCTTGCGCAGCCCCTGGACCCGCGAGAGGATCTCCCGGCCGAGCCCCTCGTCGCGGAGCGCGTCCGTGAGCGCCGTGTGCAGCACGACGACCCCCGCGCGGCCGCCGGCCGCCGCGAACCCCTCGCCCGCCTCGACCGCGACGTCGATCTCCTCGGGGCCGAGCTCGACCTGCTCGCCGTCGAGCGCGATCGCGATCTTGCCCTCGGTCGCGAGCGCCGCGCGGAGCGCCGCCGCGTCGGCCTTCGCCAGCACCTGCTTCGCGAGCTGCACCTTCTTGCCGAGCTTCGGCCCGAGCGCGCGGAAGTTCGGCTTGAGCACGTAGCGGACCGCGCTCCCCTCCTCGCCGGGCTTCAGGAAGCGCACCTCGTGGACGTTGAGCTCCTCGGCGATGAGCGGCACGTGCTCGGCGAGCGCCGCCGCGAGCCCCTGCTGCGACAGCACGACGTCGGCCCGGGAGAGCGGCTGCCGCACCTTGAGCTTGTTCGCCGTGCGCACCTGCAGGCCGAGCGAGACGAGCTCGCGCACCGCGCGCATCTCGATCGCGAGCGGCTCGTCCACCGCGGCGGCGTCCGCCTCGGGGAACGCCACGAGGTGGACGCTCTCCGGCTGCGACGCGGGCCACGGCCGCCGCACCAGGTTCTGGTACATGGCCTCGGCGAGGAACGGCGTGAAGGGCGCGCTCAGCTTGGCGAGCGCGACGAGCACCTCGTACAGCGTGAAGTACGCGTCGCGCTTGTCCTGGGCCGCCCGCACGGTCCCCGGCGCAACCTCCAATGTATCGCCGATCGAAGGGGCCCAGAAGCGCGCGCGGCTCCGGCGGACGTACCAGTTCGAGAGCGCGTCCACGAGATCGACAAGCCGCTGCGCCGCCTCGTACAGACGGTACTCGTCGAGGTGCGCCGTCACCTCCCGCGTCGCGAGCGCGAGCTCCGACAGGATCCACCGGTCGAGGAGGGACCGCTCCCGCGCAGGCCGGTAACCGGCGCTCGCCGCGAGCGCCGCGGGCGACGTGTCCGTCGCGCCCGGGTTCCCCTCCGCGGGCGAGAAGCCGTCGATGTTCGCGTAGATGGTGAAGAACGAGTAGACGTTCCGGAGCTTGACCGCGAACTCCTTCTGGTACGCGCGCACGTTCGTGAGCGAGTGGCGCGTGTTCGTCCACGGCGGGGAAGACGCGTAGAAGAACCAGCGGAACGCGTCGGCCCCGGGCGCGGGCGTCGCCGGGTCCTCGATGAAGACGCGCTGGTCCTGCGGCAGCCTGGGCACGTCGTTGGGCATCACCGAGAGCGCCTTGTCGGCCGGCGAGAGGCCCAGGCGATCGAGGTCTCCGCGGGAGAGCGCGACGATGCGGCGCGGGAGGCGCTTGTTGCCCGTCGCCGGCCTGAGCTCCAGCGTCAGCGCCGCGCCCTCGCGATCGGCGCGGTAGACCCGCACCTTCGCCGAGTCGCCCGTGAGATCGAGCCCCTCGTAGTCCTCGCGCGCGATGATCGCGACGCCGTCCTTCGCCGCGCCGAGCCCGGCGCCTCCGCCGTCGGCCGCCGCGAACTCCATCCGGACGCGCTCGAGGATGACCTCGGGCGGCGTGTAGTTGCCCTTCGACTTGCTCTCCTTCTTGCCCTCGCGGTCGCAGACGTGCCCGAGCACGACGCACGTCTGGTACGGGTGCGGGTAGCTCCGGACCCGCGACAGCCCGAGCTTCTCCTGCGTGGCCTCGTCGAAGACCAGCGTCGAGACCATCAGCAGCGAGTAGAACCAGCCCCGCGTCTGATCGATCGCCTCGCTGATGAAGTCCGCCGGGAACGCGCGATCGAACAGCTCCTTCGAGCCCTCCGCGTGCGGGTAGCCCCACTGCGCGAACGGCATGCTCCCGCTGTCGAACCAGGCGTCGATGACCTCGGTCACGCGGCGCATCTCGCCGCCGCACGTCGGACAGGGGAACGTCACCTTGTCGATCCACGGCTTGTGGACGATGAGGTGATCGTTCAGGCCGGGGTCGGCCTTCTTGGCGTCGCGGAAGTGATCGAAGGCGCGGGGGTTCAGCGCCTCGATCTCGGCGACCGAGGCCGGGGCGAGCTGGTGCTCCTCGTCGTTCGCGCAGACCCAGACGTTGAGCGGCGTCCCCCAGTACCGCTCGCGCGAGAGCGCCCAGTCCACGTTGTTGGCGAGGAAGTCGCCGAAGCGGCCCTCCTGGATGTGGGACGGGTGCCAGTGGACCGCGCGGTTGTTGGCGATCGCCTTGTCGATGTTGTCCCGGGTCCTGATGTACCAGGCCGGCCGCGCGAGCTGGATCAGCGGGTCGTCGTCCGCGCGCCAGCAGAACGGGTAGTCGTGGCGGTACTTCTCCTCGTGGACGAGCAGCCCACGGGCCGCGAGATCCTTGATGATCAGCGGATCGGCGTCCTTCACCCAGAGGCCCGAGAACGCCGTGAGCCCGGGCTCGAACGTGCCGTCCGGCCGCACCGCGCAGAGCATCGGGACGTCGGCGCCCGGCTCGGCGAGCTCCGCGATCCGCCGCCGGTGCGCGTTGAAGTCGTCCTCGCCGAACGCGGGCGCGACGTGGACGATGCCGGTGCCGGAGTCGAGCGTGACGAAATCCGCGCCGAGGACGACCCAGTAGAGCGGCTCTGCCTTGCCGTCCTTCCTGCGCAGGGAGGCGCCCTCGAGCGACCTCGTGAAGGCGTCGAACGGCGGGTGGTAGCGCTTGCCGACGAGCTCGCTCCCCTTGAGCTCACGGAGGACGGGCAGGTCCCGCTTGAACTTCTTGGCGAGCTCCTCGCGCAGCGCCGCGGCCACGATGAGCTTGCCGGCCACGGGCGCCGCGCCCCCCGCGGGCGCGCCCGCGTCCACGACGACGTAATCGAAATCGGGCCGGACCGCGGCGTAGCCGTTCGAGGGCAAGGTCCACGGGGTCGTCGTCCAGGCGCAGAGCGCGGTGTCCGGCTCGTCGACGAGCGGGAACGCGACGAACACGCTGGGGTCGTCGACCGTCTTGTAGTTCGATCCGACCTCGGCCGCGCTGAGCGCCGTCCCGCCCTGGGGCCACCACCAGCAGACGCGGTGGCCGCGGTAGAGCAGCCCCTTCCTGTGGAGCTGGGAGAGCGCCCACCAGACGCTCTCGACGTAGCTCCGGTGGTAGGTGACGTAGGCGCTGTCGAGGTCGACCCAGAAGCCGATCTTGTCGGTCAGGTTCTCCCACGCCTCGGTGTACCGGAAGACGGAGTCGACGCACCGCGAGATGAACGGCTCGACGCCGTACCGCTCGATATCGGCCTTGCCGTGGATGCGCAGCTCCTTCTCGACCTCGACCTCGACCGGCAGCCCGTGCGTGTCCCAGCCGGCCTTCCGCGGCACGTCGTAGCCGCGCATGGTCTTGTACCGGGGGAAGACGTCCTTCACGGCGCGCGTGAGCACGTGGCCGTTGTGGGGCATGCCGTTGGCGGTCGGCGGGCCCTCGTAGAAGACGAACGTACCCCGCGAGGGGCCGGTGGCGCGGGTCTCGGCGCGGAGCGTCTTCTCGAAGATGCGGCGCTGCTTCCAGAAGGCGAGGATCTTCGCCTCGTCGGCGGGGAAGTTCAGCTCGGTCGCCACCCTGTCGAACAGGGGCTCGTGCGGGCCGTCGGTCGGTTTCTTCGAGGACGCTTCGGACATGGCCCGGCCTAGTAGCAAGGCCTATTGCCAGCGTCGAGGGAAGCGCTGGCCGGCGCGGAGCGCGCGCGACGAACAGGAGGGGTGCTAGGATCTGACGATGAGCGCGCAGCCCCCGTTATTTCCAGGCAATGCGCCCGAGGTGGAGGCCGCGTTCCAGGCCGTGCCGGACGAGATGGTGGCCGAGATCCTCGACGGGGAGCTGTACACGTTCCCGCGGCCGGCGCGGCCGCACACGCGGACGGCGTCGCTCCTGGGCTCAAGTCTCACGGGCCCCTTCGATCGCGGTAGAGGCGGACCTGGCGGCTGGGTCATCCTCGACGAGCCCGAGCTCCACCTCGGACCGCGGCCTGACAAGGTCGTCCCCGATCTCGCCGGCTGGCGTCGGGAGCGCATGCCCGACCCGCTCGGCCCGGAGGACGCGCCTGCGCACTACGACGTCGCGCCCGACTGGGTCTGCGAGGTGATCTCCCCGCGCACCGAGCGCGTCGACCGGGGCAAGAAGATGCGGATCTACCGCCGCGAAAGGGTCCGCCACGCCTGGCTGATCAACCCGGTGGCGCAGACGCTCGAGGTCTACCGGATCGACGACGGCCGGTGGTCCTTGCTCGACACGTACGAAGGCGACGAGATCGTGCGGCCCGAGCCGTTCGACGCGCTCGATCTGCCGCTCGCCGACCTCTGGGCGCGGTGATCACCGGCCGGGCCTGTCGGCGCGGAGCCGCAGCTCACCCCGCGCGCGGCGCCGGCAGCGCGCCGCCGAAGTCGGCGCGGATGGCGGCCACCCCGTCCGCGCCCGCCTCGAGGCAGGCCGGCGCCAAGGCCGCGTCGATGCCGCCTAGGGCGAGGAGCGCGACGTTGCACGAGGTCGCGGCCAGGCGGGCCCGCGCCTCGCGCAGGGCCGCGAGGCCGAGCGGCTGGCCCTTGCCGGGCGTAGCGAAGATCGGCGAGAGCACGGCAGCGTCCGCGCCGGCCTCGGCCGCCCGGAGAACGTCGTCGACGCCGTGGCACGCGACGGAGACGAAGGCGTCCGCCCCGAGCAGGGCGCGCGCGTCGGCCACCGCGACCGAACGGCCGCCGAGGTGGACGCCGTCCGCGCCAAGGAGGAGCGCCAGATCCAGGCGATCGTTGACGAGGAACGAGGCGCCGAGCGCGGCGGTGGCGTCGCGCAGGCGCCTGCCGAGCGCGTGGAGCGCCGCGCCGGAGAGCTCGGGATCGCGGAGCTGCACCGCCACGCGGGCGCGGGCCTCGGGGGGCAGAGCGCCGAACGCCGAGAGCCGCGCCAGCAAGACCGGCTCCGGGACGTCCGACGCCTGGGTGATGAGGGTCAACCTGGGGGTGAGCATGGCCGTCCTCCAGCGCGCCGGCGGCGCGTCATCGCGCTCCGTCGCCCGCGGGGCGCTCTGCCGGGGCGCCCGCCTCGCCGAGCGCCTCGAGATCCTGCCGGGCCATCCCGGCGAACCGGCTGGCAGGATACCGCTCGACAAGGAAACGCAAGGTGTCGACCTGGGCGCGGCGATCGCCGCTCGCCTTGAAGCGCTCGGCCAGCGCGTACAGGGCCTCGCTCGGGTCCTCGTACACGCGGCGATCCGGGTCGACCTCGCTCGCGCACTGGTAAGGCGCCTGCGCGACGGCGGCGAAGATCGCGATGGAGCCGAAGGCCGCGCGGAAGCCGGTGAACACGAGCGGCATTCGCCGATGAACGAGCGCGAGCGTCAAGAGGACGCCGCGACCCCGGCGACGCCGCTCTTCCTGCCGAGCCGCGCGGGACCGCTCGGCCGGGCGGCCGGCGACGGGGCTAGTTGAGGGACGCGCCCGTCCGGGCGGCGCCGTTCTCGAACCCGCCCTTCGAGGCCGGGGCGCCGAAGGGCGCGTCGCCCGTGTCCTGACCGCCCGTGCTCGACAGGGGCTCGCCGCAGGCGCGCAGGAGCGACTCGTGGAGGGCGCGCGCGCTGTCATCCCAGTCGCGCCGGCCGGCGAGCTCCGCGATCCGCTCCGGGTCGTAGTCGGCCCGGGCGGCACGGAGCAGCGCATCCATCAGCACGCCCCGGTTCCCCGGCGGGATGAGCTCGCCGAGCTCGGCGCTGCGCAGGACGTCTGGGATGCCTCCCACGCTCGTCGCGACCACGCGGCGCCCCGAGGCGAGCGCCTCGAGCAGGACGTTGGGCGTCCCCTCGTGCTTGCTCGGGAGCGCGAGGGCGTCGCACGCGCCGAGCCACAGCGACACCTGATCGTGCGGCAAGTAGCCGGTCACCGTCAGCCGGCCGCCCAGACGGGCGGCGGCGGCCCTGCACGCCTGCTCCTCGGCGCCGCTGCCCACGAGCGCCAGCTCGATGTCCGGGTGGACCGGCGCGAGCCGCTCGAACGCCTCGATCAGATCGAGCACGCCCTTGTCGCGGCTCAGGTGGCCGACGAAGACGATCAGCCGCGAGCTCGGCGACCTCCCGAGCGCGGCGCGCGCCTCGGCGCGGTTGCGAGGCTGGAACGTCTTCACGTCGACGCCGTTCATCACGATGTCGATGCGATCGCGCGGCACGCCGAGCGCCTCGACCCCGTCCGCGAGCTTGCGGCTGACCGTGACCACCCGGGCGGCGCGCGTGAGCCCCCAGCCGAGCGGCCGTCGCAGCCGCCGGTCGCGCGGGATCACGTCGATGTCCGAGCCGTGTGTCTTGATCACGGCCGGCACCCCGAGCAATCGCCCCAGACAGACCGCGGCAAAGCCGTCCGGGTAGGCGAAAGCCCCGACGATCACGTCGGGCAACGGGCCGCGCCCGATGAGCTCCGGGAGCATCGACGCCGCATACAGCGGGCCGTTCAGCACGGGCGCGATCCTCGGCACATAGAGGTACCGCGGGTGCCGGACCGCCAGCCCATCGATGACCTCCTCGCGCGGCGCGCTGGCGCCGATAGGCCACTTCGAGAGGCGCGCCATGCCGGGGAACCACGGAATCGTCGCGAGCACCCGGACGTCGCAGTAGCGCGACAGCGCGGCGAACTGCCGCCGATTGTACGGCGCCTCGTCCGGGTGAACCGCGTTCGGAAAGATCTTCGTGATCAGCAAAACGCGCATCCGCCGCAAGAGCTCCTCCTCTCCGAGCGGGCGAGCGCCTCGAAAGAGGACGTCGTTCGCGCTCGGAATCGTATTCGGTCTAGCCAGTCTCGCTCAGTCTCGTCAATCGCGCCAATGTCGCTCGGTCTCGCCAACCTCGGTCAGCCCCGTTCAGCGCCCCATTTTGCCTCGCTCAGCATCGTTCGATGTCCCATTTTGCCTCGCTCAGCATCGTATTCGCCCTGGTCAGGTTCGATTCGGTCTCACCTGGTGTCGTATGTCGTTACACGTCCAGACCGACCCGATGACCAACCCGTCCGTTGCCGTCGTCCCGTCCAGCGGCCGGCCCGGAGGCCCCCGTGGGGGTCGACCACGCGCGGGCCCGGGACGGGGCGTCGCCCCCGCGCCGCCTGGCGATGAGCTCGTCGAACAGGCGCACATGCCCGTCGACCATTGCTTCCAGGCTGAATTGCTCTGTGAACTTCGCGGGGCCGCGCGCGCGCGCTCGCTCGCGGAGCTCCCCGTCGCGGGCGACCTGCGCGAGGTGCTCGACGAGCGCGCCAGGGTCCTTCGAGGGGACGAGGAACCCGTCGACGCCGTGCTCGACGATCTCGGGGACGCCGCCGACGCGGCTCGCCACGATTGGCTTTCCGAGCGCGAGCGCCTCGAGCAGCGCGAGCGGCAGCCCCTCCCAGAGCGACGGGAGCACGTAGGCGTCGAACGCCGAGACGAGCTCCGGCACGTCGGAGCGATACCCCGGGAAGATCACCCGGTCGCCGAGCCCGGCGTCCCTGGCGCGCTGCTCCAGCCCCGGCCGGAGCGGGCCGTCGCCGGCGATGACGAAACGCGCCTCCGGCGCGCGCCGCAGCACCTCGGGCGCCGCCTCGAGGAGGTAACGGAGCCCCTTCTGCTCGATGTGCACAACGGCGCACCCGAACACGAACTCCCGCTCGCCGATGCCGAGCTCCGCGCGGATGCGCGCGCCCGCGCCGCTCTCGCGGGCGCGGGCGAAGCGCGTCCCGTCGATACCGTTGTGGATGACGCGGACCGGCGCGCGGACCTTCACGTCGTCGACAAGGATGCGCCTGAGGTCGTGCGACACCGCGACCATCTCGTCGGCGAGGTAGGCGTAGTAGCCGAACTTGCGACGATCGAAGCCCTTCGCCCGGTTGATCTGGTTGTGCTCCGAGTAGACGACCAGCGGCCGATTCCGGAGCAGGCGCGCCGCGAAGCCAGCGAAGATGAGCGGAGCACGGTTGTGGACGTGGACGATATCGACCGAGCGCTGGTGAAAGAAGCGCCGGATCCACAGCAGCGCCTCAGGATCGCTCTTGAGGCCCGGCAGCACCGGCCGGAGGTCCTTCGTGATCACGAGGCACTTCGAGCGGGGGAGCTTGACCTCCGAGAACAGCCGTCCCTCGCCGTCGAGGCAGATCAGCGAGAGGTCGAAGCCGTGATCGCCGAGGCGATCGAGGAGGCTCAGCACCACCTTCTCGAGCCCGCCGACCTCGAGGTTGTTCACGACCATGCAGACGTTGGGCTTGCTCATATTCTCCTGAGCGGACCGTCAGGTCGCCGCGGTCGTCGTCGGAGCGCCATGACGCGCCACGACAGCGTGTCGACCGTGCGATGAGCGTTCCGTGTCATTTTGGCTCAGGTAGGTGAGCGTATCATGACATGCCGATGCTGTTCGCTTGACGTGGCGGCGTCGCAGCAGCGCCGTGCTGGACGTCGGACTTGCTCGTTCATCATCCCTCATCGCACCCGCGAGCGCCTCCTCATCGGTGGAATACGCCGGGAACGCGAGCGCGCGGGGATCGAGGTGCGGGGCCACACCCGCAGCGCCGCGCTACAGCGCGGCGATCTTGCCCTGCTCCGGCGAGGACGCCGTCGCATAGAGCTTCTTCGGCATCCGCCCCGCGAGATACGCCATCCGACCGGCCCTCACCGCGTCCTTCATCGCCTGCGCCATCAAGATCGGGTCCCGCGCGCCCGCGATGGCCGTGTTCATCAATACCCCATCACACCCGAGCTCCATCGCCACCGCGGCGTCGCTCGCTGTCCCGACTCCCGCGTCCACGATCACCGGCACCTTCGCCGTCTCTCGGATGATCATCAGGTTGTACGGGTTGCGGATGCCGAGCCCGCTGCCGATCGGCGCCGCCAGGGGCATCACGGCCGCGCACCCGATGTCTTCCAGCTTACGACAGACGATCGGGTCGTCCATGCAATAGGGCAGCACCGTGAAGCCTTCCTTCACCAGGATCCGCGCCGCCTCGAGCGTCGCCTCGTTGTCCGGGAACAGCGTCCGTTCGTCGCCGATGACTTCGAGCTTCACGAGCTCGGACAGACCGAGCTCGCGCGCGAGCCGGCAGGTGCGGACCGCGTCCTCGACGGTATAGCAACCGGCCGTGTTCGGCAGGATCGTGACGCGTCCCTGCTGGAGCAGCGACATCATCGACCCCTCGCCCCGTTCCTTCAAATTGACGCGGCGGAGGGCCACCGTGACGACCTCCGCGCCGGACGCTTCGAGCGCGCGACGGGTCTCATCCAGGTCCTTGTACTTGCCCGTCCCCACGAAGAGGCGGGAAGTGAACGTGTATTTGCCGATCGTCAACGCGTCGCTCGTCATCGCAGGCTCCTCGGGTCTCGACCCAGACGATCTGCTAGTCGGACCGGGACACAGGGTCCAGCGCGTCGACGAAAACCGGCGCTTCCGGCGCGCCTCGCTCGGCAGCATGGTATCTTTGCGCCCATGTCTCCCAGAGCTCTTGGCATAGCCCTCCTCGTCGCGTTGCCTCCAGCGCTCACGCTCACGCCCTTCCCGACAGCGGACAGCCATGCGCAGGCCGGCCAGGAACGCGCCGGGGTGAGCCGCAGCGCGCTGCTGTCCGGGCCGCGCGCGGCGCAGGCGGCCGTGGCGATTCAGCTCTCGCTGGACGAGCTCGTCGCGGCGGCCTCGTACGTCGTGGTCGCGACCGCGCTCGAGCAGCGCAGCCAGTGGGAAGAGCTCGGCGGGGCCCGGAGGATCGTCACCTACACCCGCCTGTCGATCGATCGGACCGTGGCCGGACAGCCCGACGGCGAGGTCTGGGTCAGGACGCTCGGGGGCGTGGTCGGGGACGTCGGACAGCACGTGTCGGGCGACGCGCAGATCGCGCTCGGCGCGCAGGCGATGGTCTTCGTCTCCAGGGTGGGCTCGGCCCTGGTCGTCTCCGGGATGGCCCAGGGCCACTACCCCGTCGTCGACGGCGAGGAGAAGCCCACGGTCGCAGGCGGGGCCGGCGCGCGGCGCATCGCCGTGCGGCGGCTGGCTGCGAGCCCCGACAGCGGGACCGTCCTGCCGCGGCCGGGCCCCGCGATCTCGGCCCGCGAGCAGCTCATCGGCGCGGCGCTCGACACGGCGATCGACGCGGTGAACCAGGCATGGAAGGCGAAGCATGCGCAGAAGTGACCTCGCGCCGCGCCCCGCTGGCGCGCGCCGCCCCGCGCGCGCCCACGCCATCGCCGCAGCCTGCAGCGCGCTCGTCGCCGCGGCGCTCGCCTACCCCGGGGACGCCCTGGCCTTCTGCCGCACGAGCGTCTGTCCGCCGGAGAAGACAGCGTCGGGGAAGGCGGAGACCGCGGCGGTCTGCACGCCGCCGCAGGGCAACGACTGCGGCACCCCGCTCGCCTGGCCTTCGCCGTGCGTGAGCTACTCCCTCCAGGAGGACGCCTCGGTCCAGGTGTCGCTCCAGGAGGCGGAGGCGATCTTCGAGCAGGCGTTCGCCGCGTGGACGGAGGCCGACTGCGGCGACGGGCAAACCCCGCGCATGGAGGTCACCTACCTGGGCCCGGTCGCGTGCGACGCGCACGAGTACAACAAGCGCAAGGCGAACGCGAACATCATCATGTTCCGGGACGACGGGTGGCCGTACCTCGACAGCGGGAACACGCTCGCGCTCACGACCGTCACCTACCACCTCAAGACCGGCGAGATCTATGACGCGGACATGGAGGTCAACTCGTTCGACGTGGTGCTCTCGCAAGGCGACGACGGCGGCACGTTCGACCTCCTGAGCATCGCCACCCACGAGGCCGGGCATTTCCTCGGGCTCTCGCACTCGATCGAGCCGGGCGCGACCATGGTCACGGGCTACCAGCCGGGGCTCAGCGACCTTTCCCAGGACGACCGCGACGGGATCTGCGCGGTGTACCCGCCCGGGGAGCCGATCAAGGGCTGCGACCCCACGCCGCGCCACGGCTTCTCTGCCCTGTGCGCCGCGGATCAGCCCGAGGTGAAGGAGTCGGACGGCTGCGCCGCGGCCCCGCGCGGCGACGCTGGCCAGGGCGGGCGCGGCGGAGAGCTCGTCCTCGTCGCGCTCGCGCTGGTCGGCGTGGCCGTGCGGGCGAGGCGCGGCGCGGCAGCGCGGGCGGGCCGGGAGGAGGCCTGCTGAGCCAGAGCCCTCCCGTCCTGGTCGAGCGCGAAGGCGAGCTCGCCCGGCTGGTCGAGCGCGCCAGCCGCGCCGACGCGCTCGCGGTCGACGTGGAGGCCAACGGGCTGTTCGCGTACCGGCCGCGGCTCTGCACCGTCCAGCTCGCCTTTCGCGAGGGGGACGACATCGCGATCGGGGTCGTCGACGCGCTCCGCGTGCCTGTCGCGCCGCTCGCGCGGCTCCTCGGGGCCGCGGGCCCGCCCAAGGTGCTGCACGACCTCACCTTCGACGCGCGCATGCTCGCCGAGGCGGGCGCGCCGCTCGCTGGCGCGCACGACACCTCGGTCGCCGCGCGCATGCTGGGGTGCGCGGCGACGGGGCTCGCCGCGCTGCTCCTCTCGGAGCTCGACGTGAAGGTCGACAAGCAGCTCCAGCAGCACGACTGGGGGCGCAGGCCGATCGAGGACGCCGAGCTGCGCTACCTGGCCGACGACGTGCGCCACCTGCTCTCGCTCCGCGCGCGGCTCGCGGAGCGCAGCCGCGCCCTCGGGATCGACGAGGAGATCGAGGAGGAGTGCGCCTACAAGCTCGCGACCGCCCTCGGGCCGCCGCGCGATCCGCGGCCCGCCTACGCGCGCATCAAGGGGGCCCAGGCGCTCGATCCGCAGGGCCGGGCGATCCTGCGGCGGCTCGTGGCGGCGCGCGAGGCCGTCGCCGAGGGGGCCGACGTGCCCTCTTTCAAGATCGTCGCCAGCGAGGTGCTGCTCGAGCTCGCGCAGCGGAGGCCTGCCAGCGCAGACGACGTGCGCGCGATCCGCGGGGCCGCGGCGGGCCGCGCGGCCGGGTGCGTCGCGGCGTGGCTCCGCGCGGTCGAGCTGGGGCGCAGCGACGGCGACGTGCCCGAGGGCGAGCGCGCCCTCTTCCAGCAAGCCCGCCCGCCCCGGAAGGAGCTCGCCGCGCGGCGCGCGGTGGAGACCCGGGTCGCGGCGTGGCGCAGGGCCGAGGCGAAGGCGCGGAAGGTGGACGAGCAGGTCGTGCTGCCCGGTCACTGCGCGCAGGATCTCGCGGAGATCGCGCTGGCGGAGGGCCACGCCGGGGACGAGGCGATCGCCGCCGCGATCGCGCGCATCCCGGGGCTCGGCGCGGGACGGCTCGCGCGTTACGGCCGCGCGCTCGCGACGCTCGTGGCCGCGGCGCGGCCGGGCGAGCCGCCAGCCGCCGCGAGGTAGCGCCGCGCGTCGGCCACGTGTCGGTTCCGCGCGTCCGCGATCCCCTGCGCGATCTCCGACACGTGGAGCCCGCTGCGAGCGAGCGCACGTGGCGCGCGCGCCGCCCGGTCGACAGAGCCGCCGGGCGATGGAATAGCAGGGCCCATGCCCTCGACCGATCACCCCAAGGCGCCGAGGAGGCTCCGCCTCTGGCCGCCGGCGATGTGGCTCCGCGCCGCGTTCGCCTTCGCGCTCGTGTTCGGGTGCGCCCTTCTGGGAGCGAGCGCCGGAGAGCTGTCCCCTCCGCCGCCCCCGCCGTCGCCGCCGCCCGCGGCGAACGCCGAGGTCGGCCCGGAGCCGGAGGCGACCCCGGTCGCGCCCGACTCGCCTCGAGCCTCCATGCGCAGCTTCGTCGAGCTGTGCCGCGCGGGCGACTACGCCGAGGCCGCGCGCTACCTGGACGTGCCGCCGAGGGCGAACGGCGAGGAGCTCGCGCAGAAGCTCAAGGCGGTGCTCGATCGGCACCTCTGGCTGGACGTGGAGACGCTCTCGCCGCAGCCGCAGGGGGACACGCAGGACAACCTCGGGGCCAGCGTGGAGCAGCTCGGCAAGATCCCGACGCGGACGGGGTCCCAGCCGGTGCGCCTCGTGCGGCGCACGACGCCCGACGGCGTGCGCTGGATCTTCTCGCGCGCCACGGTGGAGCGCGTCGACGAGTGGTACGCGCGGCTCGAAGATCGCTGGCTCCGCGATCACCTGCCGCCGGCGCTCCTGCGCCCCGGCCCGCGCGAGCTGCTCTGGTGGCAGTGGCTCGCGCTGCCGGTCCTCGCGGTGGCCGGCTGGCTCGTCGGCGCGGTGCTGAGCTACCTCGTCCGCGCCGTGCTCCGCCGCGTCATCGCGGGGACGGAGTCCACGCTCAACGCGGTGCTCCTCGCGGCACGCGGTCCGTTCACGTTCGCGGCGGCGCTCCTCGTGATCACGGCCGCGCTCCCGTGGCTCGGGCTCTACCTGCCGGCCGAGGAGTTCCTCGACAAGGTGCTGCGCGCCGGCGTCTTCGTCGCCGTGTTCTGGTTCGCCCTGCGCACGATCGACGCCGTCGGCGGCCGCCTGCTCGCCGCCCCCGCGACGCGCGACAACCCCGCGGCGCGCTCGCTCGTGCCGCTCATGGGGCGGATCGCGAAGGTCTCGATCGTGATCATCGGCGTGATCGCCGTGCTCTCGGAGCTCGGCTACCCGGTGGCGAGCCTCATCGCCGGCCTCGGCATCGGCGGCGTCGCGCTGGCCCTCGCCGCGCAGAAGACGGTGGAGAACCTCTTCGGCTCGGTCGCGATCGGCATCGACCGGCCGTTCCAGGTCGGCGACTTCGTGAAGGTGGACGCGCTCCTCGGCACGGTCGAGAGCATCGGGCTCCGCTCGACGCGGATCCGCACGCTCGATCGTACCGTCGTCACGATCCCGAACGGCAAGCTGGCCGATCTCCAGATCGAGTCGTTCACGGCGCGCGACAGGATCCGCCTCGCCTGCGTGCTGGGGCTCGATCGCGACACGTCGCCCGAGCAGCTCCGCGCCATCGTGGAAGAGTGCGAGCGCGCGCTGCGGGAGCACCCGAAGACCTGGACCGAGGACGTCGTTGTGCGCTTCATCGGCGTCGGCCCCTCGTCGCTCGACGTCGAGGTGATGGCCTGGTTCCGGACGAGCGACTTCGCGGAGTTCCGGGACGTCCGGCAGGCGATGCTGATCACCTTCCTGCAGATCATCGACATGGCCGGGTCGAGGCTCGCGTACCCGACGCACACGCTGCACGTCGCGCCGCGCGGAGGGGAAGTCCCGCAGCCGGAGGGGGCCTCGGCGGGAGGTACGGCTAACGGGCAGCGCGCGCCGCGGCGGGCGCCATCGGCTGAAGCCCCGCCTTCTCGATGAGCGCGCGGTCCTCGTCCTCGCCGGGGTTCGGCGTCGTGAGCAGCCTGTCTCCGTAGAAGATCGAGTTCGCCCCCGCGTACATGCAGAGCAGCTGCGTCTCGCGCGAGAGCTCCGTCCGCCCCGCGGACAGGCGCACCATCGCGCGCGGCATCATGACCCGCGCGACCGCGATCATCCGGACGAACTCGATCGGATCGACCGGCGGGAGGCTCTCGAGGGGCGTCCCCGGCGAGCGCACGAGGGCGTTGATCGGCACGCTCTCCGGGTGGGGGTCGAGGCGCGCGAGCTCGACGAGCATCTCGCAGCGGTCGGCGATCGACTCGCCCATGCCGATGATGCCGCCCGAGCAGACGGTGATGCCTGCGCGCCGGACGTTGCGCAGGGTGACGAGCCGCTCGTCGTACGTGCGCGTCGAGATGATGGTTTTGTACGCCTTCCGCGAGGTGTCGAGGTTGTGGTTGTAGGCGTCGAGGCCGGCCTCCTTCAGGCGGCGCGCCTGGTCGTCGGTGAGCATGCCGAGCGTGCAGCACGCCTCGAGGCCGAGGGCCTTCACGCCGCGCACCATGTCGAGGACGCGCTCGAAGGCGGGGCCGTCCTTCACCTCGCGCCACGCGGCGCCCATGCAGAACCGCGTCGAGCCGCCGTCGCGGGCGCGCTCCGCGGCGGCGAGGACCGCGCCGACGTCGAGCATGCGCTCCGGCCCGACCTCGGTCTCGTAGTGGCTCGACTGCGGGCAATAGGCGCAGTCCTCGGGGCAGCCGCCCGTCTTGACGCTGAGCAGGGTGCAGAGCTGGACCTCGTGCTCGCCGTGGAACGCGCGGTGGACCGCGCGGGCGCGGTCGATCAGCTCGAAGAGCGGGAGGTCGTGCAGGGCGACCGCCTGCTGGGCGGTCCAGTCGTGGCGGGGCGCGCCCGCCGACGGGGCGTGCCCGGCCGGGCCGCTGCATCCATTCCTGTGCTCCGCCGCCTCTCGTTCGATCCCTTCGAGCATGGGCTCGCTCATAGCCGGGCTTGAGGCGCCGCCGCAAGCAAGGCGCGACAGGGAGGGAGCGCCTGGCGTCCCCGGCGTCCTTGACGGCTCGAAATTCTGCTCTGTTCTGGCGGTCTTGACCCGATTGACGCCTCTAGAGCGCCGTTACCGCCTTCGCCGTCTCCTTGGCGATGGTCCCCTGCGCGACGAGCTGCCTGAGGTGCGCGTCGAAGGTCTGCATGCCGTACGGCGTGACCCCCTTCTCCATCAGCTCGCGCAGCGACGGGCTCCCGTCCGGCCGGCGGATCGCCTCGCGCACCGCGGCCGTCCCGACGAGCACCTCGGCGGCGAGGACCTCCCCCGCGCCGTCGCGGCGAGGGAGCAGGCGCTGCGCGACGATGCCATGGAGACAGTCGGCCAGCCGGTCGCGCACCTCGCTCGGGCTCTTACCGAGCGCGATCAGCCGCCCGAGCGCGCGCGTGACGTCCGCCGAGCTGACCGCCGCGAGCACGAGGTGCCCTGTCTCCGCGGCGTGAAGCGCGAGATCCAGCGACTCGCCGTCGCGGAGCGCGCTGATGAGCACGACGTCCGGGTCCTGCCGCAGCGCGGAGCGCAGCGCGGTCGGGAAATCCGCGGTGTCGACGCCGATCTCGCGCTGGCTCACGCTGGAGCGGTTGTCCTCGTGCACGTGCTCGATCGGATCCTCCAGCGTCACGATGTGGCGCGGCAGGGTCGCGTTGATGTGCCCGACGAACGCGGCGAGGGTCGTGCTCTTGCCGCTGCCGGCCGTGCCCGCGACGAGGACGAGGCCGTGTTCGTGCTCCACCATCGCCCGGACCGCCGAGGGTACGCCCAGCTCCTCGAACGTCGGGATCTTGAGCGGGATGCTCCGCAGGATGATCGCGAGCGAGCCGCGCTGGCGATAGATGTTCACGCGAAACCGGCCGAGGCCCGGTACGACGTACGCGGCGTCGAGCTCCTGGAGCGTGGCGAGCAGCTCGCGCGAAGGGCGCCCGGCGAGCAGCACCCGCGCGGCGGCCTCGCTGTCCTCGGGCCGGATCCTGTCGACGCGGAAGTAGACCATGTCGCCGCGCACCCGCGCGCCCGGCGGCTGACCGACCTTGAGGTGGATGTCGCTGGCGTGGGCGGCAAGCGCCTTGCCGAGGAGCTGATGGAGGAAGGCCTCGGAGGTGTACGGCGTCGTCACGGGGGGCAAGGTACCAAATTGGAACCCGACCGGCCCAAAGCGCGGCTGCACGAACCGAAAGCCGACAGGGCGCCGCGCCGCCGCGCGGGACGGCCGCGCGGCCCGGGACCGCCGCGCGGGACGTCAGGGACGCGGCGCCGCCGGGCCTCCCGCGGCGCCCGCGACGGAGCCCTCGGGATCCAGATCTGCCGGAATACGGAGAGGATCGACGAGCCCCCGCTCGGCGAGCGCGCGCGCCGCCGAGATGGCGAGCGCGCGCTGGTCCGAGGGGAGGTCGCGCCGGCCCGACAGCTCGACCAGGGCCGCGGCCGCGCCGCGCGCCCCGTCCGGGTCGAGCGGCTCGCGCGGGCGCGGTGGCCGCCCGGCGATCCCGAGGAGCGCCTCGAGCAGGGGCGGAAGCGACGGCCCGGACGCCGCGCGGGCGCGCTCGGCGAGCGGCCCGAGCGCCAGGTCGGCGTCATCGGCGTACGGCAGCGCCCGCAGGGCCGTGAGCGTGATGTCGCCGCCGTCGTCGAGCGCGGCGAGGAGGCCGGAGGCGCCCTCGGCCTCGGCCAGCCGGGCGCACTCCAGCGGGTCGTCCCCCGCGGCGAGGCGCCAGCGGGGATCGGTGAGGCGGGGGCTCGGCGGGCGCGGCGCCTGGGAGGGCGAGGCGGCGGCCGAGGCGGGCGACGCAGAGGCGCGAGGGGCGCTCCCCTGCTCGCGGCGACAGCCGAGGGGCGCGAGCAGGACGAGCGCGACGGACGCGACGAAGGCGAGGCGCGCCGCGACAGGCCCCCTCCGCCGCGCGCGGCGGACGCCCTCGCGGCCCCTCCCCTGCTTCACGGCTGATCGAGGACGGAGAGCGACCGCTTCGTGGGCGCGTTCTCGGGCTCCTGCCGCGCGTTGTACTCGTCGACCACCCGGTTGATGTGCATCGAGCAGAACTTCGGCCCGCACATCGAGCAGAACTCCGAGGTCTTGAAGTACTCCTGGGGGAGCGTCTCGTCGTGCATCGCCTGGGCCGTCTCCGGATCGAGCGAGAGCGCGAACTGCTGCTTCCAGTCGAAGGCGTAGCGGGCGCGGCTCAGCGCGTCGTCGCGATCCCGCGCGCCCGGGCGCTTCCGCGCCACGTCCGCGGCGTGGGCCGCGATCTTGTACGCGATGAGGCCCTGCTTGACGTCCTCGGGGTTCGGCAGGCCGAGGTGCTCCTTCGGCGTCACGTAGCAGAGCATCGCGGCGCCCGCGAAGCCGGCCATCGTGGCGCCGATGCAGCTCGTGATGTGGTCATAGCCAGGCGCGAAGTCGGTGACGAGCGGGCCGAGCACGTAGAACGGCGCCTCGTGACAGAGCTCCATCTCCTTCTGCACGTTCATCGCGATCTGATCGAACGGCACGTGCCCGGGGCCCTCGATCATCACCTGCACGTCCTTCTCCCAGGCGCGCTTCGTGAGCTCGCCGAGCGTCTTCAGCTCGGCGAACTGGGCCGCGTCGCTGGCGTCGTGGAGGCAGCCGGGGCGGAGGCCGTCGCCCGCCGAGATCGTGACGTCGTACTTGGCGCAGACCTCGAGCACCTTGTCCCAGTGGGTGTAGAACGGGTTCTGCTTGTGGTGCTCGATCATCCACTGCGCCATGATCGAGCCGCCGCGCGAGACGATGCCGGTGATCCGGCCCTTCACGAGCGGCAGGTGCTCGAGCAGCACGCCCGCGTGGATCGTGAAATAATCGACCCCCTGCTTCGCCTGATGCTCGAGCATGTCGATGAGGTCCGCGGCCGTCATCTTGTCGGTGCCCTTGCACGCCTCGAGCGCCTGGTAGATCGGCACCGTCCCGATCGGCACAGGGGAGTCCGCGATGATCGCGCGGCGGATGCCGTCGATGTCGCCCCCGGTCGACAGGTCCATCACGGTGTCTGCGCCGTACTTGATGGAGTAGCGCAGCTTCTCGAGCTCGCCGCTCACGTCGCTCGTGGTCTGGCTGTTGCCGATGTTCGCGTTCACCTTGCAGAGCGACGCGATGCCGATGCACATCGGCTCGAGGTTCAGGTGGTTCTTGTTCGCGGGGATGATCATCCGGCCGCGCGCGACCTCGCTGCGGATGAGCTCGGGCGAGAGCTTCTCACGGCGGGCGACGTACTCCATCTCCTCCGTGACGACGCCCTTCCTCGCGAAGTGCATCTGGCTCTGGTTCGGGCTCCCGGCGCGCTTGCTCACCCATTCGGACCGCAACATCGACGACCTCGCTTTCGAGGTGGGCGGTTTAGGTCGCGACCGCGCGCGACGCAAGCGCCGCGTCGCGCCTGGCCGCCCGACCTCGAGGCGGCGAGAGAGCGCGCCTCTGCCAGCGCTCGGCCAACGCTCGCAGCGCTCGCCGCGAGCGCGCCGCTGTCCACGCGCGCGCCGCTGTCAGGGAGGCGGCGCTTCGGGGAGCTCGGTCATCATGCCGAGCGTCTGGGCGCCGGCGGCCTTCGCGCCGTCGAGCACCTCCACGACGGTGCCGTAGACGGCGCCGTCGTCGGCGACGACGAAGACGATCCTGTCCTGAGGCCTGCTGTAGCGCTCGAGCAGCGGCCTGAGCTTGCCAACGAGCTCGGCGCGCTCGACCGGCTCATCGTTCACCCGTAGCTCGCCTTGCGCGCTCACCCGGACGACGAGCTGGTCGGGCGGCGGCGGGGTGTCCTGCTTGACCTGCTCGGTGTCCGGCACCCGCACGCCGATGTCCTTCTCGAGCAGCGGCGTCACGACCATGAAGATGATGAGCAGCACCAGCACGACGTCGACGAGCGGCGTCATGTTGATGTCGGAGTTCAGGGGCACCGCCGGCTTGATGACGAACTTCCTCTTCGCGCTCATCGCCGCTATCTCCCCTTCAGCTCCTCGACCGCCAGCGAGACGCTCTTCGCGCCCGACTTGCGCGCCGTCTCCATCACCCTGCGGACGTCGCCGAACGAGAGGCGCTGGTCCCCCTTGACGAGCACCTTGCGCCGCGGCTGCGCCGCGAACTCGCGCGAGAGCCGCTCGGCGAGCCCGGCGTCATCGTATCTGTCGTTCTCGACCCACACCGTCTTCTCCAGCGTCACGGAGAGGATCAGCGGGTCCACCTCCTTCTTCTCCTCGTCCACCTTCGCGGCCTGCGGCAGCTTCACGTCCTTGCCGCGCTGAAGCATCGGCGTGACGACCATGAAGATGATGAGCAGCACCAGCACGACGTCGACGAGCGGCGTGACGTTGATCTCGCTCTTGGGGCCCCTCTGCGGGCCGACACCCATCCCCATCGGAACGCTCGCTTCCCTGCTGGGCGCGTCACCGCCCGCCGCGCCGCGGGCGCGAGGCGCCGGGCGCCGCGCTCCGCGGAGAGGCGCGCGGGTTGTCGCGCGGGTCCCCTGTCAAGCAGCCTCTTCGGCGGTCGGCGCGAGGCGCCCGTCGAGCCGCTTCGCCACGACGTCGAGGAGCTCGTTCGACGACTCCGAGATGTCGATCGCCCGGGCTTCGACCCAGCCCTGGAGATAGTTGTAGCCCATGACGGCCGGGATCGCGACGATCAGCCCGAAGGCGGTCGTGATGAGCGCCTCCGCGATACCCGCCGAGACGGTGCCGAGGCCACTGGTGCCAGCGGCCGCCATCTGCTGGAACGCCGTCACGATGCCCATGACCGTCCCGAGCAGCCCGACGAACGGCGCCGTGGATCCGACCGTGGCGAGCAGGCCATAACCTCGCTTCAGGCTGAGCACCTCGCGCTGCGCCTGCCGCTCGAGCGCCCGCGAGACCGACTCGAACACGCCGTCGCGCTCGTGCCCCTGCGCCGGCAGCCGCGACGGCGCGCTCGAGGCATATGCGGCGAGCCCAGCGCCGACGACGCGCCCGAGATAGCCGCTCTCCCCGCCCGGCTGCGCGGCGGTCCAGGCCCCCTCGAGCTCGCCTCGGGCGAGCATCGGCCCGACCCGCGCCGCGAACGCGCGGGAGGCGGCGCGCGACAGGAACGACACGACGATGCGCTCGCCCAGGACGATCAGCGACGCAACGGACATGATGGCCAGCGCGAAGACAATCAGCTTCGCGAAGAGCCCCATGTGGCCCCACAGCTCGATCAACGTGAATTGCATCGTCTCGCGCCTCCCGGCGCCCCATGTGGCGTGATGGTTCTGGCTATGCTGAAACAGCGACTCTGCCGGACACCGAGCGGACTCGACAGCACCGCAGCGCGGACCTGCCCGTACCCTTATCTACTACGTGCTCCAGCGGTTCAATAACACCCCTGCGCGCCCGGACGTCAAGGGAGCTTGAGCCGGATGGGGAACACGTAGTCCACCGAGACCGGACGCCCCTGATACATGACGGGGGTGTAGCGGTGCGTCGCGAGCGCATCGAGGATCGCCCGATCCATGTGAGGAAGCGACTTGGCCATCCGGCAGCCGCTCAGCGAGCCGTCCAGCTTGATGATGCACTTGACAATCGCGAGCCCCTCGACACGCGCGGCGAGCGCCTCGCGCGTGTACTGCGGGTCGCGCCCCGCGATCTTCGAAGGGCGGGTCATTCCGGCGCCGAACGCCAGCACCACGTTCTGCGGCGGCGCCGTGCTGCCCACCTGGCCGCCGACTTTGCCGCCCAGCTGACCGCCCATCTGCCCGCCGACCTCGCCGCCGACAGTGCCCCCCTGAACGCCGCCCTGGACTCCCCCCTCGACGCCGCCCGGCTGCTCCGGCGCATCCTCCTTGACCGGCTCCGGCTCCGGCTTTGGCTCCGGCTCAGGCGCCTTGGCCTTGGGCTTCTCCGGCATGTCGTAGATGGTGTCAGGCGTCTTGACGGGCTTCGGCTGCTCGATGCGCTCCACCTTCGGCGGGCGCTTCGCGCCGCCGCCCGGAGGCGGCGGTGGCGGCGGCGGAGGTGGCGGCGGCGCCGGGGCGAAAAATGTGACCTCGACGTCCTTCGGCTTCTCGGTTCGGGGGCGCGTGGCCTGCCAGAGGATGGCGCCCGCGATCGCCACGTGGGCGACGATGGAGAGCGCTGCCCCCGTCCCTAGCCGCCCCTGGGTGGCGGTAGCGCGACCGAGTACCGAGTCGAACATGAGGGGTCGTAACTCCTAGGACTCGAGCCGATCGAGGTAGAGAAGCCGCGACGTATGGAAGCGTGCGGCGCCTACCCGGAGTGTACAAGCGAGCGAGTCCTACAAAAAAGTCTATTGTCTGGCGCGATTCCTGTCTAGGGTAAGGAAGGACTCGAGGGGCATACACTTTTGGAGGGAATTCCGTGAAGTTTCTCGAAAAGAGGCTGGAACACGGAGGGCGCTCACGTGCGCCGTTGGGGCCGTGGGCGGCGTTGCTGCTGCTCGCGATGACTTTGTTGACCGCGTACCCTGCGTTCGCGCAGACGGGCAGCGGCGTGCTCCTCGGGCGGGTGGTCGACGCGTCGAACAGGGCGCCGGCCGCCGATGTGGTCGTGACGGCGACATCGCCAGCGCTGCAAGGGGAGCAGCTGGTCGTCACGGACGGCACTGGCCAGTACCGTATCCCGAACCTGCCGCCGGGCGACTACACACTGCGCTTCGAAAAGGACGCGTTCAAGCCGTACGCGCGCGGCGGGATCGCGGTCCGCGCCGCGACGACCATCCGCGTCAACGTCGAGCTGCTCCCGGAGGCGCTCAAGGCGGCGGAGATCGTCGTTGTCGGCCGCGCGCCGACGGTCGACGTCGGCTCGAGCAGCGTGAGCCAGAGCATCACCCAGGACTTCACCCGGCGCATCGCCATCTCGCCCCCCACGGGGAAGGGCGCAACGACCCGCTCCTTCGAGTCGGTCGCCGCGACCGTCCCCGGGGCGCAGGCCGACGAGTTCGGCACGTCCATCGCCGGCACCTCCTCCCCCGAGAACCAGTACGTGATCGACGGCCTGTCGGTGAACGACCCGGCCTACGGGATCGTCGGCACGCCGCTCACGATGGAGTTCATCAAGGAGGTCAACGTGGTGGCCGGCGGGTACATGCCCGAGTTCGGCCGCGCGACCGGGGGCGTCCTCGATGTCGTCACGAAGAGCGGCGGCAACGCGTTCCAGGGCTCGGTCTTCTTCAACATCACGCCCGGCGTCCTCGAGGGCGCACCCAAGGCCGTCCGTCGCCAGGGCGAGACCATCCAGACGGACGAGGCCCTGTCGTCGATCCGCGACTACGGGTTCGAGGTCGGCGGCCCCATCCTGAAGGACAAGCTCTGGTTCTACGCGGGCGCGGATCTCGCGTTCAAGAGCTACTCGATGGAGCGCAACCTGTTCGCAACGCGCTACAACCCCACCACGTTCGAGCCGGTGACGGATCCCGCGACCGGGCTCAACGTCGTCGACCGGCTGCCGGGGACGCAGCGCTTCTACCGCGCCGAGGAGCAGACGCTGCAGTACCTCGGGAAGCTGACCTACCAGATCGATCCGGACCACAGCGTCGCGCTCTCCGTCTACGGCTCGCCCTCCACCTCGGGCGGCAATGGCACGTTCGGGTTCGACCCGCAGCAGGGCGTGACCGAGCTCTCCAACATCATCGGCGAGTACGGCGCGATGGCGCACGAGTATGTGGCGTCTTCCACCGACGTCGCGCTGAAGTGGTCCTCGGCGTTCAAGAACAAGACCCTGCTCCTCGACGCGACCCTCGGCTGGCACAACCAGCGGAGCGCGCGGCTGCCCCCGGACGGCTCGGAGATCGGGACGGACCAGGGCCTGGCGGGCGTGCCCCTCATGGTCTGGCAGCGGTACTCCCCGACCCTGTACTCGATCGACGATTTCGAGAAGCTCTCGCCCGAGGCCCGGGCCATGTGCAAGCCGCTGACGACGGAGACCGGCGAGATCGCGGCGGTGCCCTGCGCGGTGCGCCAGTACTGGCAAGGCGGCCCCGACTACATCGACGACGCCGCGCTCAACCGCTTCCAGCTGAAGGCGATGGTGACGAGCATCTTCGAGGGGCTCGGGCACCACGTGGTCAAGGCCGGCATCGACGGCGAGATCACGACGTACAAGCACATCAAGGGGTACGCGGGCGGCACCACCTACGTGGAGGAGGGAGAGTGGGATGCCTCCCATGACGAGCGACAATTCGGCTTCCTGACCGGCCCGGACGGCCTGTCGACCGGCCTGGGCGCCAGGGACTATGTGATCCAGGACAAGCTCACGGTGTCGTCGCTCGGCGCGACGATCGGCGCCTTCGCACAGGACAGCTGGAGCATCCTCGACCGGGTGACGTTGAACATCGGCGTGCGCTACGACGCGCAGTACCTGTACGCGAGCGACGGCGCGCTCGGGCTGGCGCTCGCGAACCAGTGGTCTCCGCGCGTGGGCGTCGTCTACGACATCACGCAGGAGGGCCGGTCGAAGGTGTTCGCGAACTACGCGCGGTATTACGAGAGCGTCCCCCTCGACATGCTGGATCGCGCGTTCGGCAACGAGCGGTACACCCGCTCCTTTCACCGCGGGGGTGCCAGCGGCTGTAACCCTGGGAATCCCGAGGACGCGACGGGTTATGACGCAGGGCAGTGCCGGAGTGACGACAACCGGGTTCCGCTCGACGAGGCCTTCGGCGCCCCAGGGGCCTTGAACCACGACCCGAACAAGAACTGGTTCACGTTCGGCGGCGGCAAGGCCCCGGTGGATCCGGACATCGAGCCCCAGTCGTCCGACGAGCTCGTGCTCGGCGGCGAATACGAGATCCTCCCGAACGGGCGTATCGGCGCGATGTACACGAAGCGCTGGATGAACAACGTCATCGAGGACATGAGCCGGGACGAGGCGAACACCTACTTCCTCGGCAACCCCGGGAAGGGGATCGCCAAGGACTTCCCGGAGGCGAGGCGCGACTACGACGCGCTGACCCTCTATTTCAACAAGACCTTCTCCGACCTGTGGCTCGCCCAGGTGAGCTATACGCTGTCGTACCTGCGAGGCAACTATCCGGGCCTCTTCAAGCCCGAGACCGACCAGCTCGATCCGAACATCAACACGGAGTTCGATCTGGCGTCGCTCCTCGTCAACCGCGATGGGGCCCTGCCCGGCGACAACACGCACGAGATCAAGATCTACGGCGCGAAGGCGATCGAGCTCCCGAAGGGAATGGTCCTCGACCTCGGCCTCACGTACAGGTCCCGCTCCGGCGCCCCCATCGACACCTGGGGAGCGCATTACCTGTATGGCCCCGACGAGACGTTCGTCCTGCCTCGAGGCGAGGGCGGCCGCCTCCCCTGGATCCACAACATCGACGGTCACATCGGCTATTCGGTCAAGCTCGCGAAGGACAGCGAGCTCACCGTCACCATGGATGTCTTCAACCTCTTCAACTTCCAGGAGATCGTCCAGGTGGACCAGCGCTACACGGCCGAGTACGTCGACCCCTGCGTCGGTGGAACGAAGGAAGATCTGAACCCGAGCAGCGGCCCGACGTGCGTGAAGAACCACAACACCGGCGAGCCGCTCGATCCCAAGGCCGTGAACCCGAACTACGGCGAGCCGACGCAGTTCCAGACACCGCGGCAGTTCCGGTTCGGCGCGCGGGTGACGTTCTAGGCGCGGCGCGCGCGGGAAAGGATGCAAGCGATGAAGAAGCGATGGCTTGTTTGGATGGCAGGGCTCGCGGCGCTCTCACCGCTCGCGGCGATGTCTCCGGGCTGCTCGCAGCCCAAGCCCGAGTGCACGGTCGGCGGCGCCCTTGCGTCCCCGTTCGCAGCGAAGTTCACCCGGATCGACGGGGATGCCGAGGGCCCCTGTGCTCGGAAGGACGGGACTGTCGAGCTGGCCGGGATGCAGGTGTACGATCGGGACGAGAACGGCGACCAGCTCCCCGACGCGGACGCGAAGCGCGTCGCGATCCAGACCCTCGAATTCGGCACTTGGTACCGCGGCGGCGCCGCGATCGACCCGAACCCGGATCTGAACCCGTTCGCGATCGGTGCCTTCACGGCGCGCCAACCGGATGACAACGAGATCTGCACGGTGCCGACGTTCGATCCCGCCGAGGTGGTGTTGCTGCCCGGCGGCGAGGGCGGCGCCGGCGGCGAGGGCGGCGCTGGCGGTGCCGGGGACGGCGGCGCTGGCGGTGCCGGTGGTGCCGGGGAAGGCGGCGCTGGCGGCGCTGGTGGCGCCGGGGAAGGCGGCGCTGGCGGAGCGGGTGGTGCCGGCGACGGTGGCGCCGGCGGTGCGGGCGAGGGCGGCGGTGGGGAAGGCGGCGGCGCACCGCCGGTGGCGCCGGGATCGCACAAGCTCGAGTGGCGCAACATGCGCGTGTACGTGACAGCCGCCAACCTCGGCAATCAATTCGAGGCAGAGGTCACCTACTCGGAGGAGAGCTGCTCGGCGACGTACAAGGTCGTCGGAGTCTGGCCGGCGATCGATTGTCGGGTCTACGCCCCGAATCCCGAGCCCGGGGGCGCTCCGATCCCCACGGACAAGGGCGATGATGCCCTCTGCGTGGATCCTCGCATCTCCCCGGAGCTCAAGGTGAAGTGCGACGTCGGCGCGGGCCTGTGCGTGCTCGACGCGGACTCCATCCCCGCCATGAAGTAGGCAATCTGGAGGCGGGGCGCCCATCGTCCCGCCTCCGCTCCTCCGGCCCCTCTCCCCTCACCTCCCGTAAACCGTCATCGCCCGGGCGCATCCCTGGTCGTCCGAAGGCGGCGGGCTCGAAGAGCCCCCGTTCGCCGCGCAGCGCCGGCGAGGGTCGATGGTCGAGCGAGAGGTGATGCGCGTCCGCGACGACGCGCCCGACCGGCGGCCCAGAGATCAGCGAAGCTCACGTCGCGATCCCTCGGATCGCCGGCTCACGGCGTGGGCTTGGCGGCCAGCCGCGCCAGCGCCGCGCAGCCGGCCCCGCTCGCGATCTCGAGCTTCGTCGTGAGCGCGCACAGGCGCGACGCCCGCCCGAGCGCCGCCGGATCGCCCGATACGATGGCCCGCTTGGACTCGTATCCTGTCCGGACCCCGAGCATCGTCTGCGCGCGGGGGGGCAGCTCCGCGCGCCGCGCCACGAGCAGATCACCGAGCTTCGGGCCGGGATCGGCGGCCGGCGCCCACGTCCAGACCGACGCGACCAGGGCGTCCGCGAAGGCCGCGCGCAGCTCGTCGCCGCCGCGCGCGCCCTCGCACGGCAGCGCCGGACCGGCCGGCCCGACGTCGGTGGCGAGGAGCCTCCGCCCCGCGATCCGCCGGAGCAGATCCTTCTCCACGCCGGCGATCTTGCCGTCGTCGTCCGAGAACGCCCCCGCCTTGAACCGCACGGCGAGCGCGGCGCACTTCTCGTCGCGCTCCGCGCGCAGCCGCTGCTCCTCGCGGGCCCTCTCCTCGGCGCGCAGCCGCTCCTCGCGCTCACGCGCCTCGCGGGCCTCCACCGCGGCGCACTGCTCGAGCCGCGCGGCCACGCGCCGCTGCTGCTCGCTCGCCGCGCGGCCGAGATCGTCCTCCGCGATGTCGCGGACCGCGCACACCTCCGGGCGCTCCAGGACCGCATCGACGCGCGCGCGGGCGGCGCGGAGCCGCACGATCACCGAGAGCGCCGCGACGATCACGAGCGCCGACACGACGATCGACGCGATCCTGCGGAGCCTTCGCCGGCGATACGCCTTGGCGAGCGCGCCGCCGCCGCTCTCGTCGAGCAGCTTGCGGCAGCGGCCGATCATCGCCTGCCATTGCGCGATGTCCTCGGCGAGCACCTGGAGCGGCTCCGCGAACGGGCGATCGCGCCGGACCTTGTTCGCCAGCCGCTCGAGCCACATGCCGGCGTCGGGGGCCCGACCGTGGTCGGTCACCTCGGCGACGCCCTCGAGCAGCCCGCCGATGCGCCCGGCGTAGACATCCCAGGCGACGAGCGCCTCGGACTGGCTGTCGCCGAGCCGCTCGATGGCCTCGCGCACGTCGGCCATCGGGAGGAGGCGCTCGACGTCCTCCCGGCGCACGCCCGCGAGCTTCGCGGCTTGATCGACGCCGCGCTGGAAGCCTCCGAGGAGCCCCGCCGGCGCCAGCTCGCGGAGCCCCTCCGGCACCCGCCTCGCCTGCATGCACGCGCCGGCGTGGTGCAGCGGCCCCATCGCGCAGGTCAGGAAGGTGCCGCCGAGCTTCACGTCCATCGAACCGTGGCTCTCCTCTCCACGACTCCCCACGAGATACCCTGGACAGCCCGGCGCGGAAAGGCTCGCCGCGCTGTCCGGGGTGATCACCGGCCGCCGCGTGAGACCTCGAGGTCCCAGAGCGCGTAGAGCACGTCGACGTCGTACTCGGTGTGTCGCCAGCCGGGGTGGAGCCGGTAGCTGCGCGGGAGCAGGCCAGAACCCAGGATGGCGTCCGTCTGCTCGGCGAAGGTGTAAAGATACATCTTCACGCCGGTCAGCTCGGCGTCGGAGAGCGGGCGCGCGTGGCGCTCGTGGAGCCGGACGTTGGGCCTGCGCTCGACGATGCTCACCAGCAGGCGGCCGCCGGGGCGCATCGCGCCGGCCAGGTTCTTGAGCACGAGCGAGAGATCGTCGCAGAACTCGAGGGTGCCGAGCGCGAGGGTGACGTCGAACCGCCCCCAGGAGCGGGGGATCGGGAGGTGGTAGTCGTGCCGGTGATAGGCGCCTTGGGGCCGCTTCTTGCGCGCGATCTCGAGCATCCCCTCGGCGATGTCGAAGCCCACGACCTCGACGGACGGCGGGAGATCGCGCGTGAGGTGGCCCGGGCCGCAGCCCGCGTCGAGCACGCGGGCGCCGTCGGCGACCGCCTCGCGCAGGAACGCGCGCACGGGCTTCTCGTAGTGCTGGATGTCTTTCCAGGTGGAGACGTAGTCGGGCGCGAAGTCCTCGTAGTAGTCGACGAGCCGCTCGATCCGGGTCGCTCGCTTCATGACGCCTTTCAGGTGATGTCGTCGACCGCCTGGACGGTCTCCTGGATGTCGTGCTCGTGCGTGTAGCCGAGGATGTCGCGCGCCCGCCGGTCGTCGACCATGCACACGTAGCGGATGTGATCGAGCTCGGGGGCCGGGAACGAGGTCGCCCTGAACCGCCAGAGCCGCGGGATGATCGTCTGCATGACGAAGTGGGGGATCGCCGCGCGCGCCCGGCCGGTCATCTCGATGACGCGCGAGAGCGGCAGCGGCGCGGGCCCGGCGAGGTTGAAGATCCCGCGCACGCCGGGGCGGAGCGCCGCGAGGATCGCGGAGACCACGTCGTCCTGGTGAATGACCTGCACCATCGGGTCGAAGCCGAGGAGGGTCGGGATCACGTTGAGCCGGAGGTAGTTCGACGGCGCGTTCCGCACGGAGCCGAGGATGTGGACCGGCCTGAGGATGACCGTCTCGGTCTGGGGGTGCTTCCAGAAGAACGACTGCGCCAGCATGTCGACCTCGATGAGGTCGCGGATCTCGCTGAACGACGCGCCGCCGAGCAGCGGGGCGTCCTCGGTGATGAACTGCGGGTTGTCGGGGCGCGGCCCGTAGGCGTTCGCGCTCGACAGCACGATGAGCTTGGGCACGTCGTACTGCGCGACGAACTCGAGCAGCCGCTGGAACCCGGCGAGGTTCCAGCTGTGGTGCTCCATCTGGCTCACCCGCGGATCGTGCATGACCCCGAGGTGGACCACCGCGGCGAGCTGCTCCTGGCGGAAGATGTCCTGGGTCTTCTTGCGGCGGATGTCGATCTGGTGATGCTCGATGTCCTTGGGGCGCCCCTCGAAGCTGCGCCGGTCGACGCCGATCACGCGCCGCTCGCGGTGGAGGCGCCGCGCCAGGCGCCGCCCGAGGCGACCACAGATGCCGGTGATGAGGATGGACCGGAGGGACGGATCCGTGTCCGCGGCGGGACGGCGGCCTCGACCGAGCATTCGTTCGCTCATCGGAGCGACGGTCGCTTCGAGGAGGCCGATGGTCAAGCCCTTCGTGCCGGTGCAGGCCCACGCGAGTTTTGCTATCGTCCGCCGCCCATGGCCAGCAGAACGAGGCTCGCCAGGCTGAGCCACTTCGTCACCCACAGCGCGCTGCCGCTGGCGCGCGTCGGGGTCGACAGCCTGCGCGGCACGATCGACGACGCGACCATCCGGCTGCTCGGTCAGGACTTCGAGGACCGTCTGCGCCGGGTCGCGCTGCCTCACGCGGCGGACGGGGTCGACCCGTTCGGGCTCGACCGGGAGTGGGCGAAGTACGCGGTCGGGGTCGCCGCGTTCTTTCATCGCCTCTATTTCCGGACCGAGGTGTTCGGCATCGAGCGCGTCCCGGCCGGCCGTGTGCTCCTCATCGCGAACCACTCGGGCCAGCTCCCGTTCGACGGCATGCTCATCGCGGCCTCGCTGTTCCTGGACGCGGAGCCGCCGCGCCTGATGCGGAGCATGGTCGAGAAGTGGACGCAGACGCTGCCGTTCGTGGCGACCTTCTTCTCGCGCGTGGGCCAGGTGGTCGGCGTCCCCGAGAACGCGCGCCGGCTGCTCGACATGGGCGCGGCGATCCTCGTGTTCCCGGAGGGGACGAAGGGGATCTCGAAGGGGTTCTCCAGCCGCTATCAGCTGCTCGACTTCGGGCTCGGGTTCATGCGGCTCGCGCTCGAGACCGACACGCCGATCGTGCCCATCGCGGTCATCGGGGGCGAGGAACAGTACATCTCGCTCGGCAACCTCGAGTCGGTCTCGAAGGCGCTCGGCATGCCGACGTTCCCGATCATCCCACAGCTCCTGCTCCCCGGCGGCCAGATGCCGCTGCCAACCCGATACCGGATCTACTTCGGCGAGCCGATGACGTTCCACGGCGACCCCGACGACGACGACGCGGTGATCCAGGAGAAGGTGGCGCTCGTGAAGGGTCGGATCCAGTCGATGCTGAACCGCGGCCTGAAGGAGCGGAAGAGCGTCTTCTGGTGATCGCGTGACCGCGTGACCGCGTGACCGCGTGACCGCGTGACCGCGCGGGCGCTCAGGCGCCCGCCAGCGTGACCGCTGCGTCGGGGCCGTGCGCGAGGACGCGCGCGAGGCCGCCGAGGATGGCGGGCTCGTTGCGATGGCCGTGGCCGATCGGCAGCCCGGCGACGACGGGGATGCCCAGCGGGAGCAGCCTGTCGCGGAGGACCTCGTCCACCGTGATTCCGTCGGGGCCTGGTGCGCACTGTTCGAAGTCGCCGAGGACCACCGCCGCGGCGGGGGCGAGGTGGCCGCCGACCTCGAGCGTCGCGAGCATGCGATCGATGCGGTAGGGCCGCTCGGTGACGTCCTCGAGCAGGAGGATGCACCCCGCCGGGACCCGGAGCCGCCCCGCGGCGGCGCAGGCGTGGAGCAGGGCCAGGTTGCCGCCGAAGAGCGGCCCCTCGGCCACCCCGGCGCGCAGCGTGGTGAGGCCGTCGAAGCGGCGCTCACCCAGCGGATCTTCGAGGGCGCGGATCAGCGCGGCGCGGGCGCGGGCGTCGCCGCGCCCGAGCGCGGTGACATGGACGCCGTGGAGCGACGCCACGCCCGCGCGCGCTGCCTCGACGTGGAGGGCCGTGACGTCGGAGAAGCCGACGATCCAGCGGGGGTGCGCTGCGAGGGCGCTCCAGTCGAGCCGGTGGACGAACCGGTTCGCGCCGTAGCCGCCGCGGGCCGCGAAGATGGCCCTGACGTCGGGGTGCGAGAGCGCGCGGGCGAGCTCGCCGCTGCGCCGGGCGTCGCTGCCGGCCAGGTACCCGGCCCGCGCGAACAGCCCGTGATGGGAGGGCGCCGACAGCGATGGCGGCCCGCCGCGCCGGCCGTCGCCGTCGCCGTCGAACGGAGGCGGAGGCCCCTCGCCCGCGTCGAAGAGGACGCGGTAGCGCTGGGCGAGCCAGCCGATGCCGACCCGCGCGAGGACGTGCTCGAACGGGCTGGAAGGGGCGATCACCGCGACGGTATCGCCTGGCCGGAGCGCCGGGGGCAGGATCGGCGGGGGAGAGCTAGCGAGCACCAGGGTCGTCGTCGATCAACTCCACGTCTTCCGCATCCGTGTCGACGTCGATCGCGTCGGAGCCAGGCAAGGGCGGCACGACAGGCGCCATGGGGGCAGCGGGCGCGACGGGCACCGCAGGGGCCGAGAGGGGCGCCTCCTCGTGCGCTCGATGGGCCTCGCCGTTGTCGACGTCGCCGAGCGTCGGCGGCCCTGCGGGAGCGTCGAACTCCGACCACTGCGCGGGAGCGGCTGGCGCATCGGAATACGCAGCCGGAGCAACGTGGAGGACCTGGGTGGCGCTATCCAGAGGGAGCCTCTGCCCCTCGTGCAGAACCACATCGACATGGGCAGCGCCGCTGCCCGCGTCGGCCGCGTCGGCATGCGCAGCGACGCCGTAGGCCCAGACCGGCTGCTCCGGCTCGACCGGCAGCGCTTGCGAGGCGGCTGCGTCCGCCGGCTGCGCCTCGGGAGCCGAAAGCGCCTCCGCCGCCGGGTACGCCTCCGCAACCGGGTACGCCTCCGCCGCCGGGTACGCCTCCGCAACAGGCTGCGCCTCTGCCGCCGGGTACACCTCCGCCGCCGGGTACGCCTCCGCAACCGGCTGCGACTCTGCCGCCGAGTACGCCTCCGCCGCCGGCTGCGCCTCCGCAACCGGCTGCGCCTCGACGCCCTCGTGCGCCTCGGAGCCCGCGTAGCCGTTGTTCACCGCCGCCACCGCGCCGGCCTCGAGGCCGAGCGTCTCGAGCGCCGGCGCCCGGGGCGCGAGCGGCGGCTCGGTCAGCGGCGGGCCAGGCGCGCGCGTCGGCAGCGAAGGAGGCGGCGGGGTGCGCTTGAGCTTGCCGGTCTTGGCCCGCTCGAGGCCCGCAGTCGCGTCCGGATCACCCGCCTTCATGCGGAGGACGCGGCGCCAGGCGTCCGCCGCCTCGCGCGCTTCGCCGAGCTCCTCCTCCCAGAGGCGCGCCACCTTGCGCGCGAGCTCCGCCCGCTGCGCCGGATCGCGGCCGCGGAGGATCTGGTCCTCGTAGAGCTGGATCATGCCGCGGTGATCGCCGAGCTCCAGCAGGAGACCCGACAGGTCGTTCACCACGTCCTGATCCGAGGGCGCCAGGTCGTGAAGCTTCTTCAGGTCCGCTGCGGCGCCCTGCCGGTCGCCGAGCACGTCGCGCCGCAGCCTGGCGCGACGCTGCAGGATCTTTCGCACGAGCGGGCCGTCAAAGACCTCGTCCAGCGCGCGGTCCAGCGTCGCGCCGACGCGGGGCAGGTCGCCCACCTCGCGCCCGAGGGCCTCGAGCGCGTCGAGCGAAGCGTCGTCGACCTGCGTGAGCACGGCGCCGCCCAGCCAGCCGAAGGCGCGGTCGACGTCCCCGAGATCCTTGTAGGCGATCGTGGCCGCGCGCCGCAGGAGCGCCGCCCGGGTGCGGCCGCCGTCGCGCGAGCCCTGGCCGCCGGCCGCGAGCGCCTCGGCGAGGATCGCGCGCAGCGCCGTCGACCGCGACCGCTCGTCGTCGTCCCGCGCCACCTGCTCGAGCGTGGCGATCGTCTCCTCCTGGACGCCGCCGCCGAGGGCCAGCTCGAAGAAGCTCCTCGCCCGGTCGGTGGCGCCGCGCTCGCAGGCGATCTGGGCGGCGCGGACGAGCGCCGCGAGGCGATCGGCCGGCGTGCGGCACCGGCTCACCTGGCGCTCGAAGAGATCGATGATGAGGCCAGGGGCCTCGGCCAGCGCCGCGAGCCGCTGGAGCAGCGGCTCGACCTCGGCGGTCGGCACGCTCGCGAGCGCGCCCTCGCCGTGGTGGATCGACTCCAGCGGATCGGCGCCCACGGAGACCCGGACCTCGGCCTGCCGCACGAGCTCGGCCGCCCGGGCCACGCCCGAGAGATCCCTCGCGAGGAGCTCGTGCGCGACGGTGAGGGCCTCGCGATCCTGGAGCTCCACCGCGATCGCCTCGAGCTTCTCCGCGAGGCCTGCGTCGGCGGTGCGGGAGCGCGCGAGCTCCATCGCCACGCGCGCGGCGTCCTTCTGGCGACCGACCTCCACGAAGCGCTCGAACGCCCCGCGGAGGGCGACCTCGCGCCCCGCGCGCGCGAGCGACTCGTTCCAGGCGACCAGCTTGGTCGCGACGATCCCCTTCCACCCGTGCCGATCGCCGAGCGCGACGTACGCCTCTCGGCACGGCTCGTCGCCCTGATCGGCGAGCCGCTCCAGGAGCGCCAGCGCCTCGTCGCTCTTGCCCAGCTGCTGGTCGAGGATCTCGGCGAGGCGCCGGGTCATCTGCGACGCCTCGTCGTCGTCGCCCTCCATCTCGATCAGGATCGCCATCAGGCGCGCGACCGTCGGCCAGTCGTTCAGCCGCTCGGCGAGCCGCAGGAGCCGGGCGACCGCGTCGAGGTCGTCCGGCTCGGCGGCGTGGACGATCTCGAGCGCCCGGACGGCGCCGCGCGGATCGTCGAGCGGGCCCTCGTACAGCGCCGCGAGCCGCTGCGCGATGTCGACCTGGTCGTGACCGTACACGAGCACGAGCTCACGCTCGAGCGCGCCCGCGACCCCCCTCGGGTTGCCGCGCCGCTCCTCCAGGTCGGCGATCCCCTGCAGCGCGATCCGGTTCTGCGGATCGAGCGTCGCCACGACCGCCTCGTAGCGCGCGATCGCGGCCTCGAGGTCGCCAGGGCCATCCGCGAGCATGCGCGCCTCGCGCAGGGCGAGCGAGATCTTGCCGGGCTCGCTGTCCGTCAGATCGCCGAGCTTGCGGAGGAGCTCCGCGCCCTGCTGGTGATCGCCACGCTCGCCTGCGTCCTGGGCCAGCCGCTCGATGGCCTCGGCGTCATCGCCGTCGGCGAGCAGGAGCGTGAGCGTCGCGCGCTCCCCGTCGCGATCGCCGAGCTCGCGCTGCAGGGCCGCCGCGGCCCGCCGCGCCGCGACGCGCTCCGCCCTGTCGCCGAGCACCTCGGCCCGGCTCAGGAGGAACCGCACGAGCTCGGGCCACCGATGGGCGCGCCGGTACAGATCCTCGATCGCGGGGGCGGCGGCGGTCGCCGGATCGATCTCGATGGCGCGCTCGACGCGGTCGAGCGCACCGTCGACGTCCCCGGCGCTGAGGAGCAGCTCGGCGGCCTGGACGAGGAGCGCCGGGCGCGCCTTGCGGTCCGCGAGCAGCGCGCGCTCGCAGAGCGCCCTCGCCGCCTCGGCGAGCCGCCCCGCCGCGACGTAGGCCTTCTGCGCGAGCTCCCACAGCCTCGGTTGGCGCAGCAGCTCGGCGGCCTGGCCGTAGGCGTCGCCCGCGGCGCCCGGCTCATCGAGCCGCATCCGGAGCTCGCCGAGCTTCTGAAGGAGCGGCCCGTGGTTCAGCTTCCCCTTGAACCAGGACGTCGCGTCGGCGAGGACCCGCGCGGCGAGATCGAAGCGCTCGCCACGCTCGAAGAGCTTGACGGCGGACAGGAGCGCCGCGCCGTCGTCGGGCGTGAGGCCCGCGATCCGCACCCACGCCTCCGCGGCCGCGATGGGGTCGCGGCGCTTCTGCTCGTGGAGCACGACGAGCGCCTTCTCGATCTCGACCCTCTGCGCGACGTCGGGCGTCGCGGCGGCGTCGTGCTCGAGCAGCGCGGCGAGGTCATCCCACCGCGAGCTCTGCTCCAGCAGCCGCCTCAGCTCGGCCTGGGCCCGCGCGTCCCCGGGATCGAGCTCGGAGAGCAGCTTCCAGGCCTGGACCGCGGAGTCGACGTCGCGCAGCTGCGCCTCGCACAGCCCGGCGACGTCGCGCAGCTGCGCCTTCCTGCGCTCGATGGGCGCCTCGGGGACGCGCGCCGCCGCGAGCAGGACGTCCCGCAGCTCGACGAACATCCGCTTCTGGCGCAGCTGCTCCTCGACCTGCGCGAGCACGTCCGGGTTGGCCGGCTCGCCCTTGAGCACCTCGCGCAGCTTGGCGAGCGTCAGCGGCTTGCGAAGCTCGGCCGGCTCCTCCCTCGGCGGCTGCAGCGCCTCCGAGGGGGCCGAGCCGCCGATGGCATCAGGCGCCGGCGCGGCGTCGGCCAGGCCGTACGCCCCCGCGGGGGCCTGCGCCGCGGCGTCCGCGGGCGAAGCCAGCGTGTCCGGCGCCGTCGACCCCGGCGCGGGGGCGAACGAAGACGCCGGCGCGAACGCGGCCACCCCCAGCTCGACCAGCCCGGCGGCAGCCGGCGACGAGAGGACGCCCGAGGGTGGCACGGACGCGTGCGCATGGGCGGCTCCCGCGCTGGGCGGCACCGACGACCGGTGCGCGGGCGCGGCGGCCACGCCCAGGGGCGGCGGCGGCGCCGACGGCAGCCGCGGGGGGGGCGGCACGGACGCCCGCTTGCGCGCCTCGGGGGCCATGAACCCGTTCGGGTTGACCTGGAGGTAGGCGAGGTAGCGCGGGCGGAGCTCCGCGATGCGGCCCAGCTGCTTCCCGTAGTGGTCGGCGAGCTGCATCGCGCGATCGTGCCCCGGCGCCGCGCGGAGGGCGTAGACCGAGTACGAGTAGCCGTACTCCCCGTCGTACGTCTCCGCGAGCGCCACGAAGAGCTCCGCGGCCTCGTCGCGCTCTGGCTGCGGCACCGGCTCGCCCGCCTCGATGCGGTCGACGATGGCGACGCCGAGCGCCTGGATGAGCCCCATGTCGTGCGGCACGAACGCGCGCGCGTTCCGCAGCGCCACGGTGGAGCCCGCGAGATCGCCGGCGCGGCGCCGGATGTCGGCCTCGTCGCGCAGCAGGGCGAGCCGCCGTTCCGGGTCGTCGACGAGCGCCTGCTCCATCGCGAAGTACGGGATCGCCTCGGCGTACTGCTGCTGGGCCTTCAGCATCTCGCGGGCGGCGTAGATGGCGTAGACGTTGTGCGGATCGAGCTCCGCCAGGCGGCGCCAGTTCTCGAGGGCGCGCTCCGGCCGCGAGAGCGGCGGCTCGCTCCACAGCCGGCCGAGCTCCTCGTGCAGGGTCGAGACCTGCGCGCGCACCTCGGGCCGCTCGAAGAGCAGCGGCGTGAGCGCCTTGACGAGCCGCTCCAGGAGCGCGACGAGCGCCTTCTGATCGCCCTTGTCGCGGTAGAGCTGCGCCAGCCGCTCCGCCGCGGTCCGCTGCGTCGGATCCTTGTCGATGGCGATCATGAGCGTCCGCGCGGCGTGGTGCGCGTCGCCGATGGTTGTCGACCACACGTTCGCGGCCTCGCTCAGCCAGTGCGCCGCGTACGATGGATCTGCGGTGGAGCTGCCGACGCGCTCGAGCAGCATGGCGTACGAGCGTGGGTCCTGCTCCCCGGCTCGGTGAGCATACGCCAGGGCTTCCCCGTCATGCGGATTCGTGACGAGCCGCTGGACGAGCGTTTCCATCTCACGGGGATCCATCGGTGCGCGGCGAAGTTACACGTTAGCCTCCGGCTCGTACAGCGACTCTCGGTGTCCTTCGCGATCGGACGCCGCTGTCTCTCGCGCGACGGGACTCCATGGAAGAGCGGGGCTTCGGGGGCCCACGTCGGCCTTGCGCAGCGGTGCCGCGCGCGTGCCGTCATCAGTCGAATTTCACATATGGCTTGCGCTGCTGCGCTGGCTTTCGCCTCGGTGTCGACGCCGATGGGACGCCCGTGGGCGCGGGCGCCGCGCTGGCGACACCCGCGGTCGGCGCGGCGGGCGGCAGCGCCGGCGCGGCGGGCGGCGGCGGCGTCGGCGCGGCGGGCGGCGTCGGCGCCGCGGCGGGCAGCGTCGGCGCCGTGGCGGGCGGCGTCGGCGCCGCGGCGGGCGGCGGGTCGGCGCGCGAGATCGCGCTCGCGAGTGCCCGCGCTTCCAGCGCTACCCCTTTCTGAAGGCTGCGCGCGCCGCCGTCCACGGGCCGGCGGAGCTCGCGCACGGCGAGCGCCATCACGATCAGGGACAGGGCGCCGGCGCCGACGGCCACGCGCGACGTGCGCCTCCGCGGCGCGCGACGCAGCGTGCTCGGCGCCGGCGCGGCGCCTTCGCCGTCGCCCACGACCGCGAGCAGCTCGCTCGTGGCGCCGACCTCGGCGGGCTGAGCCGGGCCGAGGCGCTCGCGGTCGAGGCTCGGCCTGGCCTCGTCCATCGCGCGATCGAGCTCGGCGATGAACGCCTGGGCGCTCCGCGGCCGATCCTCGGGCCGCTTGGCCAGGGCGCGCTGCAGGAGCTGCGAGAGCGACGGCGGGATCCTGGCGTCCGGCGCGGCCTCGCTCGCCTGCACGGGCGACGACGTGATGTGCCTCGCCATCACGACGACCGCATCGTCGTCGATGAACGGCGGCCGGCCGACCAGCATCTGATAGAGCAGGACGCCGAGCGAGTAGAGGTCGCTCCGCGCGTCGAGCGGCCTGCCCTGCGCCTGTTCCGGCGACATGTACCGCGGCGTCCCGAAGACGGTGCCTGCCTGGGTCTCGAGGGCGTCGACCGGCCGCTCTGTCCCGGTCATCACCTTCGCGATGCCGAAATCGAGCACCTTGCAGATCTCCTCGTGCTCGCCCGCGGGGGGCCTCGCCAGGAACAGGTTGTCCGGCTTGAGGTCCCTGTGGATGATCCCCTTGTCGTGCGCCTCGGCCAGCGACAGGAGCGCGTGCCGCGCGAAGCGGGCGGCGTCGCCCACGCGCAGCCGCCGCAGGCGCTTGAGCCGCTGACCGAGCGACTCGCCCTCGAGCAGCTCCATCGCGAGGTAGAGGGAGCCGCTGCTCGACGTCGTCCCCTCCCCGGGCGAGTTCTGCTCTGCGGAGCGACCACGGCCGAAGGCCGCGTCCGTCGCGTCGTCCACGACCTCGCCGAAATCGAACACGGTGACCGTGTACGGCGACCTGAGGAGGCTCATCGCGCGCGCTTCGCGGGTGAAGCGCGCCTTCGCCTGCGCGTCGAAGGCCCTGTCCGACCGCAGTATCTTGATGGCCACGTCGCGGCCCATCGCCTCCTGGCGCGCGCGGTACACCGTGCCCATCGAGCCGGCGCCGAGCTTGCCCACGATCACGAACCGATCCGCGATCGCGATCCCCAGGAACGGATCTCCGTCGGCCTCGGCGAGCACCTCGCGGCTCACGAGGGCCAGCCCGTCATGGGGGCAACGAGGCAGCCTCGCGCTCTGGCCGTCGTGGGAACCGCGCTCGCCGGCGGGAGACGGAAGCTGGCTGGACGAGCTCCTCCCCTCCAGCGCGACGGCCCCGAGGTGGTGGCAGCGCGGGCAAATCAGCGCCATGGCCCTGCTGGGCTCGCCGGGCGACCCGGGGGCGCTGGCTGGGAACTGGCCGTCAGCTGCACGAACTACCACCGCGATGGGGGGGATCGTCCGTTACTTGGGCTCGCATCGCAAGGCCCACGACTCGCCTGTCGCTCGCGGATGGCAGCCGAAGAACGCGGCGTCGCCGCAGGACGCATCGCTGCAGCAGACGTCGCTACAGAATCGCTGCGTTTGTTCAGGATCCTTGATGCACATACCACTCCGACAGTCCTCGGGCGTGGTGCACGGAACGCCGACGGCCGCGAGGCTGTCCCCGGACAGCAGCGTGATGCACGCGCGGACGGTCGAGCGTCCGTCGATCGCGAGCTCGGCGCAGCCGACGCGCTGCCTCACCTCGCCGGGCGTGTCCGGGCACATCTCCGATCCACAGCACGGGATGGTGCAGCGGCCGCTCCCTTCAACCTCGGCGCAGAGCCCGGACGCGCAGTCCTCGTCCCGAGCGCACCGCTCGAAGTAGCCTCCATCGCCCAAGGCGGCGGCCTGGCACGCCCAGGCCGGACCGGACGAGACGAGGCCCGTCGTGAGCCGGCACGCCGCCCCGTTCGTGGCGCAGCCGGTGTCGGAACAGCAGGCGTCGACGCAGGCGCCGTCGTCGCAGATGCCAGATCGGCAGTCGCCGGGCGCGGCGCAAGGCGCGCCGGAGAGCCCCGTGCCCACGTCGGGCCGGCCGACCTCCCGGCCGACGCGACAGAGGCCGCTCCCCCCGCCGTCGGGGATCCAGCAGACCGCATCCCGGGCAGGATCGCAGTCGCTCGAGCTGCAGCAGGCGCGCGAGCAGACGCGCGGCCCCTCGACGTCGAACAGCGCGGGATCGAGGCAGAAATCGAGCGCGCCGCAGTCCTCGTGCCGCGCGCAGCGCGCGCCCAGCGCGCGCTCCAGCTGCTGCTCGGCGCAGGCGCCGTCCCTGCAAACGGCGCCCTCGGGGCACGCCGGCGGCCCGAGCGCGCCCTCGTCCGTGCAGTGCACCGGGCCCAGCGTGCCGTCGACGAGGACCTCGCACCCGGCGCCGAGCGACACGAGCGCGGCGAGCCCGCGGAGCAGCCTGCGCCGCGCGGCGATGGGGCGCATCAGAACTGCACCCGGAGCCGGGCTCCCTCGGCGCCCAGCGACAGGCGGATCCCCTGCGCCCCTGCACCGGCGCCGGGCGGGAGACGGCGATCCTGCCCCGGCGTCAGCGCACGCGAACCGACGGCCGAGGCCCCGCGAGCGGCTGGGCTCGCCGCGGGGGCCCCCGGAGCCAGGTACAGGTAGAGCGCCGCTGCCCCGGAGAGCCCGGCGACCAGCAAGGCGACATCCGCGGCGACGGCGCACCGGTGGGCGGCGCTCGCGTCGGCCTGCAGGTCGGCGATGGAGACGCCGGCCCCGGTGCGCTCGCCGGCGCCGGGATCCCGCGCCACGGCGAGCGCGGCAAAGACGCCGCCGACAACGAGCGACCCCGCGGCGATGCCCCCGCTGACGCCGAGCCAGGTCGCGCGCGGCATCGCGCCGCCGACCGCCACGGGATGACGCGCCAAGCGCGGCAAATACGGCAGCGCCGTGGAGACCGAGGCGGCCTTCGCGGGCGCGGACGGCTGCGGCTTCGCGCTGACGAGCTCTCGCTTCGCGCCCTCGAGCCGCTTGAGGACGGCGTGCACCTCCTCACGCGCCTTCGGGAGCGCCTCCATGTCGAGGTAGCGGCGGTAGTAGCGCTCGGCCTCGTCGATCTCGCCCAGCCGCTCGTGGATCATCGCCAGGTTGTAGATGAGCTCTTTGCCCTCGGGATCCAGCGCCACGGCGGCCTCCAGCTTCGCGATGGCCGCGCGGTACTCGCCGTGCTGGTAGCGCCGCTGCGCCTCGTCGTGCAGCGCGGTCGCTCGCTCGATGCGGAGCCGCTTCGTCTCCTCGTCTCGCGAGAGCGGCGGCGGGGCGGGAGGGCTCGGCCCGCCGCCCTGCGGCGGCTGTGCGGGCGGGGCGGCGGGCGCGACAGCAGGCGCGCTGAGCGGCTCCGGCGGGGGCACCTGCGCCGCCAGCGCCGGCGGCGCGCTGTGGGCGACCGCCGCGGCGGCTGCGACCGCGGAGGCGAAGCACACGACGATGCGCCCGGCCTTGGGGCCAATCGAGCGAGGCAAGCGCGCTGTGGGGCTCGTCACGGCCGCCCACCATAGCGTAACTTCCGCGCGGATAACGGCGTCTTGCGGCGGGCGGGGTGAAGGCCGCCGCCCCGGCGATCACCTGAGCTTGCAGCTGTACTCGCCGGCGAACACGAGCGCCCGCTCGCACCGGACGCCCACGGCGCGCTTCGCCGTGGTGAACTCGAAGGTCTGGCCGAACGGCGTCCGTTCCAGCCGCGTCATCTGCGCTCTGCAGCCCTCGCTCGCGCGGCGCGGCTCCGGCGCGCTCGCGGCGCCGTCCTCGCCGCACGCGACCAGCGCCGCCCTCCGTTCGACGTCGGCGTTGTCGGAGACGACGTTGTAGACCGCCGAGACGCTGAACGCGACGCAGAGGGCGAAGAGGGCGAGCTGGCCGAAGCGCTTCACAGCCGGAGCTTACCCTGTCCGGCGCGCGAGGGGCTCGTCGCCGCGCGCGACCCGGCTCAGAGCCGCATGCCCGAGCCGGGCAGCGGGTTCCACGGCTGCCGGCGGGTCGTGTACTGGCCCCGCACGAACGCCCCCAGCACGGGCGCGATGTTGCGCGCGATGTCGTCGTCCCACTCGCCGCCGTTGATCCCGTCCTGCGGGGAAAGATCCGGTGAGAGCAGGAAGAAGCCCGGATAGAGCCGCCGCGGCACCTTGATCTGATCGAGATCTTCCTTGAAGAGATCGATGTCCACGCGCACGAGCCGCACGCTCCGGAGGGCCGTCTGCATCAGCGGATCGCCGAGCGAGCGGTCGACCCCGCGGCACGGCTCGCAGGGATCACTCGTCGTCATCACGAGGACCTTCTCGCCCTGGGCGTATGCCTCCGCGCGCTGCTTGGCGAGCTCCTCGCTGAGCACGGACACGTCGACGCCGATATCGACGATGGAGACCCCGCCGATGCGCCGGTGGGTCGTGTGCTGAGGGACGCTGCCGCTCGGCTGCACCGCCGGAGGAGGCGCCTCCGGCAGCGGCATCGACGGCGACGCCGTGCTCGCCGGCTCCGGCGAGGCCTCCCTCTCCGGGAGGGCAGAGGCCGTCTCTCCGCTGTGATGGGTGCTCCACATCCACACGCCGAAGCCGATCGCGGAGCTCCAGCAGAGGGTGAGCAGGACGCCGAGCGCGAGCCCGACGCTGGCGAGCGCGTACCCCCTGCGCACGGCCGGGGCCTGCTCGATCTCGCGGCGAGCCGCCCAGCCGAAGGCGATCGCCGCGATCGCCCCGAGCGGCCCGAACAGCGCCGCGACGAGCGAGCTCACGGCCAGCGTGGAGAGCTGCCGTCGCTCCGGCGGGGGCGGCGGCGTGAGGTAGGGATCCTGGATGATCAGCCGCGCCGCCTGCGCGCGGCTCAGCTGCGCTGCAGCCGGCGCCAGCGCGACGCGCCCGCGGGCCGCGACCGTGTCGCTGGGCGGCACTGCGGCAGGCGGCTCGCTTTCGCAGGGCAGGGCGCCCGTCTGCACGTCCCTGAGCGCTGCAGGCGGCTCGTTCGCATCGCGGTTCGGCGGTGGCTGAGTCGGGCCGAATGCGTGGCTCACGCTCTTCATCCTAGCGCCGGAGGCAGCGCTACGCCCGCCGCACGGGCCCTCTCGTCGCGTGAGCGCTCAGGGGATGCAGGTGCGCTCGAGCACACGCAAGACTGCGCGCTTCGTGCTCACACCGGTGCTCATGGGCTCCGTCCATGCGACGCCCACCCGCTCACCGGCGAGCGCGACGCTGGGAGAATCCTTTACGGGAAACACCCCATCCGACACCCGGATCCCTCGAGCAGAGGGCGCTCCGTCGGCGGCCAGCTTCACGAGGAGGGCTTGCCCCTCCACCTTGCCATCGTGGCCGACCCACGCCACGAGGGCCCCGTCGCCGCTCGGCGCGAGCGCGCGCCACTTGCCCTTGCCAACGACCCAGGGCGCCTCGCGCGGCCGCGCCTCGGCGTCCAGCGCGCGGGCGATCAAGGTGGCTCCCTCGCTCCAGACCAGCAGCGCGCCGGCGCTGCCCGTGGCCACAAGGCCGAGCCGCTGATCCCTGTCCGGCGTCTCCTGAGCGGCGCCAGCCGGTCGGTCGCCGCCATGTCGCCTCGCAACGACGTGGGCATTCCCTTCCCTGCCCGCGGCGTCGAACCGCGAGGCCCGGATGCTCCCGTCGTCCTCGTCCTGCCAGGCGACGAGGTAGCCACCGGACGCGTCGGCAGCGACCGTCGGCCAGCGCGGCTTCTTGGCGCTTCGCGTGACCCCGACCGCCTTGAGCTGCGGCTGCGCAGGATCCACCGGCGCGAACTGGAACACCCCCAGGCGCTGACGGTCGGGCCCGAAGGGCGCCGCTGCTACCAGGGCGCCACCTGGAGCGGGCGCGAGGGCCACATGGTCGCTGACCTCCCTCCCGATCGCGCCGACGCGCTGGATCTGCACAGGCGGGTTCGTCTCCCAGCGGGGCCGCGCGTACGCGAGCCCCTCCGCGTCGAACCACGTGACCGCCCATTCGTCGCCCGAGGAGAAGATCCGGAGCCCTGCGTCTCGCGTGCTCGAGATCGCCCTCGCGCGAGCGACCTGCCGGGCCTCGCTATCGAAGCCGGCGAACGCGATCTGCGCGTCCCCTCCCTTGAGGTCCACGAGCCACACGGCCCCGAACGAGCCGTCGGCGCGCCCGGCGATCCCCATCCCCTCGCGCAGGATGTAGGTCGCGATATCACCCGACTTCGCCTTGCACCCTTCGAGGGAGCCGACGGGCACGAACTCCTGGACGCCGGTCCCGCGCGGCAGCTCGGGCTCGGCCGGCGCAGTGGCCACGGCGGGCTCGGTCGGGGCGCTCGACGCAGCGGCGGCAGCGAGGACCGCCCCCGAGGCGCTCGAGCCAGGGGCTGCACTCGCGGCTCCTCCCGCCGAGGGGGAGGAGCGGCGATCACAGGAACTGCTGGAGACGGCGAGCAGGGACAGAGCCACGACCTTGGCAAGAGTCGTGGCTAGAGAAGCAGGATAAGAAGAGCGCTTGGTGCGAAGCAGAGGACTTGAACCTCCACGGGAGTTACCCCACTGGAACCTGAATCCAGCGCGTCTGCCAATTCCGCCAGCTTCGCGAGCGGGGACGGCATCACTACCTCACCCCCTCGCGTTCCGTCAAGCGCTGTATCACGCCCCGAGCGTTTTTCTTCCGCCTGCGGTTCCGTCCGTTACGCATGTTGCGTCCGCTACGCCCGGATCTTCCCGGCTGACCCTGGCGCGGTCTCCTCGGTCTCCTTGCCGCGAGTACCCCAGGACCGCCGCGTCGGTTCCCCCGCTGACGCCGCACCGGTGCACGGCGAGGAGCGCCTGTGCTAGGGGAGCGCGCTCCCATGGCGGCCATCGGCTCACCCCCTCCCCTCCTTCTCTTCGTCGGCGTGCGCGCCGTCGACCCGGCACAACAGCTCGACGACGTGATCGATGTCGTCGTGGAAGACGGCGTCATCACCCGGGCGGGACGCGGCGCAGCGACCGACGAGCTGCGCCGCGCCGACCGGGCCGAGATCATCCAGGGCGACGGGTTCCTGCTCCTCCCCGCGTTCGTCGATCTCCACGCCCACCTCCGCGAGCCCGGGCAGGAGTACAAGGAAGACATCGCCTCCGGGCTGGCGGCCGCGGCGGCCGGCGGCTTCGCCCACGTGTGCGCGATGCCGAACACGCGGCCCGTCAACGACACCCGCTCCATCACCGAGGCCATGATCGCGCGAGCCCGCGCGATCGGCGGTCCCGCGCTCCACCCCATCGGCGCGATCACGATGGGCCAGAAGGGCACGGAGCTCACCGAGATGGCCGATCTCAAGGACGCCGGCGCCGTGGCGGTCTCCGACGACGGCCGCTGCGTGACGTCGAGCTCCGTCATGCGCCGCGCGCTCGAGTACGCGAAGACCTTCGATCTCACGATCATCCAGCACGCCGAGGACCACGCGCTCACCGACGGGGCGCAGATGCACGAGGGGGCGATCTCGACGCGGCTCGGCCTCCGGGGCTGGCCGCGCGTGGCCGAGGACATCATCGTCGCGCGCGACGTGCTGCTCGCCGAGGCCACCGGCGCGCGCTACCACGTCGCGCACATCTCGTCGCTCGGGGCGGTCCGCATCCTCCGCGAGGCGAAGGCCCGCGGCATCGCCGTGACCGCCGAGGTGACGCCGCACCACCTGACGCTCACCGACGCCGCCGTGCTCGGCTACGACACGGCGTGCAAGGTCAACCCGCCCCTGCGCGAGCAGGCGGACGTCGACGCGCTCCGCGAGGCGCTCGCGGACGGCACCATCGACGCGGTCGCGACCGACCACGCGCCCCACTCCACGCTCGAGAAGGACTGCGAGTTCGCCGAGGCGTCGCCCGGCCTCATCGGCCTCGAGCTCGTCGTCCCGGTCCTGCTCGACCTCGTCCGGCAGGGCGCCCTCCCCCTCGGGCGGCTCGTCGACGCCCTCACCCGCGCCCCCGCCCGCATCGCGCGGCTCGAGGCGCCCACGATCAAGGCCGGCGCCCGCGCCGAGCTCTGCCTCGTGGATCCGAACCTGAGCTTCGTGCTCGACCCGGCGCGCCTCCGCTCGAAGAGCAAGAACACGCCGTTCCTCGGCCGGCAGCTCACGGGCCGCGTCAAGATGACGCTCGCCTCGGGGCGGGTCGTCTTCGTCGACGGCGAGGGAGCGGCGACATGAGCTCGCGCAAGGTCCATTTCGTCAGCCTCGGCTGCCCCAAGAACCGCGTCGATTCCGAGGTGATGCTCGGCGTCGCGCGCGCGGCCGGCTACGCGCACGTCGATGACGCCTCCGAGGCCGAGGTGATCGTCGTCAACACCTGCGGCTTCATCGGCGAGGCGAAGAAGGAGTCGATCGACGCCATCTTCGAGATGGCGCAGCACAAGGAGCACGGCAGCTGCAAGCGCCTGGTCGTGTCCGGCTGCCTGTCGCAGCGCCACCCCGAGGAGCTCGCCCGCGAGATGCCCGAGGTCGATCATTTCCTCGGGTCGAGCGACATGCTCAAGCTCGGCCGGGTGCTCGCGGGCGACGCGGAGCGGATGCTCGTCGGCAACCCCGCGGAGTGGCTCATCCAGGCCGCTGATCCGCGCACCCTCTCGACCCCCGGCGGCAGCGCTTACGTCAAGATCGCCGAGGGCTGCAACCGCACCTGCTCGTTCTGCGTGATCCCGGACCTGCGCGGCGCGCAGCGCTCCAGGCCCATCCCGGACGTGGTGCGCGAGGTGGAGCAGCTCGCGGCGGCGGGCGTCCGCGAGATCAACCTCATCTCGCAGGACACGATCGCTTACGGCCGCGACGCGGCGGGCCGCGCCGAGGACGGCGCGCGCGCGACGCTCGCGCAGCTCGTCGAGCGGGTCGCCGACGTGCCCGGCGTGCGCTGGGTGCGGCTCTTCTACCTGTACCCCGAGACGATGACCGACGACCTCGTCGAGCTGCTCGCCGGCCACCCGCGGGTCGTGCCCTACGTCGACATGCCGCTCCAGCACGCCGCCGACGCGATGCTGCGGCGGATGCGGCGCGGCCACGGCGGCGATCGCCTCCGCCGGGTCGTCTCCACGCTGCGCGAGCGCGTCCCCGACCTCACGTTCCGCACCGCGTTCATCGTCGGCCACCCCGGCGAGACCGACGCCGAGTTCGAGGAGCTCTGCGACTTCGTGCGCTGGGCCGAGTTCGAGCGCGTCGGCGTGTTCCGCTACTCCGACGAGGAGGCGAGCCGCAGCTACGAGCTCGAGGGCAAGGTCCCCGCGCGCACGGCCGCGAGCCGCTACCGCCGCCTCATGACGCTGCAGCGCCGCATCGCGCACAAGAAGAGCGCCGCCATGATCGGCCGCGAGCTCGAGGTGCTCGTCGAGGGGACGAGCGACGAGCACGAGTACGTGCTCATGGGCCGCCACGCCGGTCAGGCGCCCGAGATCGACGGACAGGTCTACCTCTCCGGCGGCGAGGTCCGCCCCGGCGAGATGTGCCGCGTCCGGATCACGCAGGCGAGCGACTACGATCTCGTCGGCGAGCTGCTCGACGACGAGGAGAGCGGGCGCGGCGCCGGGCTCCCCCCGGCCGCCGATCTCGGCGCCGTCACGGCGAAGCGGCGCGTCGCCCTGCGCGTGCTGCAAACCGATGGACGCGAGCGCCAACAGAATTGACGGTCCAGCGATCGGGTCGCGGCGCGATCGCTGAAAATCCCGCTGCATCAGCGCGCTCCGCGGCGGAGGGGGCGCGGCACACGGTGTGCTATGACGCCGTGCCGTGCCGATGCTCCGCCGCGCTGCGCTTCACCTCGCCGTCGCCTTCGCGATCTCGCTGCTCGCCGGTGCGGCGTGCCTGAGCCCGACGCTGCCGCTCCCCCCACCCGAGCCAGCCGACACGATGCGGCCCGCCGCAGATCGCGAGGGCGTGTGGCAGATCTCGGGCAACTGCAGCCCTGGCGCGCGCGTCAGCCTCTTCAACGAGCGGACGCAGCGGGGCGTGATCGAGGACGACACCGACGGGAACGGCCGTTACTTCCTCGAGATCGAGGCCCAGGTCTGCGACACCCTGCTCGTATGGCAGGAGCTGGAGGGCAACGGAGGCGAGGAGAGCGAGGCGCAATCGTTTGTCGTCGAGGAGCGCACACCGCTCGGCGTCGTGAACGACGCCTGCCCCTGAGCGCGCGACGAAGCTTCATGCGCCGAAGTGGCAGAGTGACGACGCGGCGACGTGACGATGCGGTGACGTGACGACGCGGCGCGCCGCGCCCGATGGCCGCTCTCGACGCGTGAGCGGAGCATCGTGATAGGGTGTTGGCGTGATGGCGTCGATCCCGCCGAGCATCCCGCAGAACGCCACCCGGGTGCTGGTCGTCGATGACGAGCCGGGCCTCCGCCAGGTGCTCCACATTGCCTTCCACCGCCAGGGCTACGAGGTCGTTGTCGCGCCCGGAGCGCGCGCCGCCATCGAGGCCATCCGCCAGAACCCGCAGCCGTTCCCGCTCGTCCTCACCGACCTCGTGATGCCCGACGGCTCGGGGATCGAGGTGCTCACGGCCGCGAAGGCGCGGAGCAACGCGACCGAGGTGATCGTGATGACCGCGCACTCCACCGTGGAGAGCGCGCTCGACGCGATGCGCCACGGCGCGTACGACTTCGTGACCAAGCCGTTCTCGCCGGCGGAGCTCACCGCGCTCGCCGCGAAGGCGCTCGAGAAGAGCTCGATCGTCGCGGAGAACCAGCGCCTGCGCGCGCAGCTCGAGCGGCTCGATCTCCCGTCGCGCGAGCCGCTCGGCACGAGCGCCGCGATGCAGCGGATCTCCGAGCTGATCGCCAAGATCGCGCCGACGCGCACCACCGTGCTGCTCACGGGCGAGAGCGGGACCGGCAAGGAGCGGGTCGCCCGCGCGATCCACGACCAGAGCGATCGCGCGACCAGGCCGTTCCTTGTCGTCAACTGCGGGGCGCTCCCGGAGGCGCTCATGGAGAGCGAGCTGTTCGGCCACGAGAAGGGCTCGTTCACGGGCGCCGGCGCGCGCTCGATGGGCCTGTTCCGGGAGGCGGACGGCGGGACGCTGCTGCTCGACGAGATCGGGGAGCTGCCTGCCGCGCTTCAGGTGAAGCTCCTCCGCGTGCTCCAGGAGCGGAAGGTCCGCCCGGTCGGCGCCGCCGCGGAGATCTCGGTGGACGTCCGGGTCCTGGCCGCGACCAACCGGGACGTGGAGGCCGAGGTCCGCCAGGGCCGGTTCCGGCAGGATCTCTATTATCGGCTGAACGTCATCCGCATCGAGCTGCCGCCGCTGCGCGAGCGCCCCGGGGACATCTCGCGGCTCGCCGAGCGCTTCCTCCGCCGCTTCGCCGCCGAGCTCGGCAAGGACGTCCGCGGCCTGACGACGGACGCGGTGCGCGCGCTCGACGCCTACAGCTTCCCCGGCAACGTGCGCGAGCTCGAGAACATGATGGAGCGCGCGGTGGCGCTCGCCGGAGGGCCCACGATCGGCCTCGGCGACCTCCCGAGCGCCGTCGCCGGCCTCAGCGCCAGCCCGGCGCCGCTGCTCGCGCAGCTCCCGCCCGAGGGGTGCGCGCTCGACGAGGTGATCGGCGAGGTCGAGCGCCGGCTCATCCTCCAGGCGCTCGAGCGCACCGGCGGCGTCCGCAAGGCGGCCGCGAAGCTGCTCGGCGTCACGTTCCGGTCGCTGCGCTACCGCCTCGCCAAGCACGCCCTTGCCGCCGATGGGGAGGGAGACGACGACCCGGAGGGAGGATCCCGACGAGAATCGTCACCGCCGGGCGCCCTGCAGTGACGGTTTTCGTCACCGCCGCAAAAGAACACAACCCCACACCTCCGGCCCCCTGCCCTCCGCACCTCAAGGAAAACCGAGGCAACTCATGAGCTTCTCGCGCAACTCGAAGACGACGCCGCGCCGCGCGCTCCTTGGCACGTCACCTGCTGGAGCGTCAGGGCGCATGCGGAGCAGGCGGCGACAGCGAAGCGCAGCGAGCCGAGCGTTCACGCTCGTCGAGCTCCTCGTCGTCGTCGCGATGGTGGGTGTCCTCGCGGCGCTCGCCATGGTCGGATACCGCAGGTACATGAACGCGGCGGGCATCGCCGAGCCGAAGGCGGTCATTCAAGGCATCCGCGGTGCGCAGGAGTCCTACAAGGCCGAGATGCTCGTGTACCTCGACGTCTCGAGCACGCTCGAATCATGGTATCCCGCAGGGACTCTCAACGATCGGAAGCGCGGGTGGGGCGGCGCGGGTGACGGCCAGGCCAACTGGCGTCTGCTCAACGTCTCGACGGACGGCGCGGTCCGCTTCGGGTATGCGACGAAGGCCGGCGTCGGCAACGCCTTCACGGTGACGCCGAACGCGGGCTTCACCTGGGCGGGAATCCCCGGGAACCCGCTGGTGAATCCGAACTATCTGCCCAACGGGCCCTGGTATGTCGTCCAGGCGGCCGGGGATCGGGACGGGGATGGAACGCTGGCATTGCTCCTGACGGCATCCACGATGGCCGAGATCTACTGGGAGAACGACGCGGAGTAGAGGAGTGTTCGCCCCGGCGCGGCGCGGAGAGCGCCTGTCCGTGGGAGAGGTTTTCGCGCTGCGGGCCGGCCGAGCCCGCACCAGGCGACATCATGGTCAGTCTCGGCAAAGCATCCAATTAAAGAAAGCATCACGGAGGATCGACACTCATGCGTGCAATCAAGCGATATGACAGGAGAGGCTTCACGCTCGTCGAGCTCATGATCGTCGTCGCCATCATCGGCGTCCTCGCCGCGCTGGCGATCTACGGCGTGCGCCGGTACCTCGCGAGCGCGAAGACGTCGGAGGCCAAGAACACCGTGGGCGCGATCTCCCGCGCCGCCGCCGCCGCGTACGAGCGGGAGACCGCCGCCTCGCAGATCCTGGCCGGCGGTGGTACCTCGGACGCCGCGAGCCACGACCTCTGCGATGACGCGGTCCAGATTCCGGCGACGGTTCCTCAGGGCAGGAAGTACCAGCCGAATCCGGCGGGTGACTTCGCCACCGGCGCCGACAGCGGCACGCCGACCGCGGGTTGGCAGTGCCTCAAGTTCTCGATGTCGCAGCCGATCTACTATCAGTACGACTATCACCGCGGCGAGAACGATCCCGATGTCGTGGGCACGCCCCCTCCGCCCGCGGTCGGTGCCACCGGCTTCGATGCGAGCGCCGTGGGCGATATCGACGGCGACACCGTGCTCAGCGCCTTCTCGCGCGGCGGCACCATCAATGGCGGAGAGCTGGCGCTGGCCACCCAGGTCTACATCTCGAACGAGTTCGAGTGAGGTTCTCTGGCTGCTCGGCTCGCATGAGCCGGGCAGCCGTGCTTCATGGGCGTCGTCTGCGAACGGAAAGGGCGTGTTATGTCGAGCACGACATCGGTCCGTGGACGAGGCTTCACCCTCATCGAGGTCATGATCGTGATCGCGATCGCCGGCGTGCTTGCCGTGCTGGCGATCGTCGGCGTCCGCAACTACCTCGTCACGGCGAAGACGGCTGAAGCGAAGCAGACCGTCGGCGCCATCACCCGCACCGCGATCACCCAGTACGAGCGCGAGCGCGACATCTCGGAGATCCTGTCCGGTGCGGGCCTCGTCGCTGCGAACACCCACCTCCTCTGCGCCTCGGCGACGCCGGTCCCGCTCGCCTTCACCTCCGTCGAGGGGAAGAAGTACCAGCCGAACGATGCGCCGGGCCTCGACTTCAACTCGGGCTCGACGCTCGAGGGCTGGCAGTGCCTCGGCTTCTCGATCAGCCAGCCCATCTACTTCCAGTACTCGTACCAGGTCGGCGGGAGCTACGTCAGCCAGGGCCTGCCTGGCGCCTCCCTCCCCAGCGGGGAGGGGTTCGAGGTGGGCGCGGTCGGCGACCTGAGGGGCGACGGGCAGACGTACACGATCGCCCGCACCGGCGAGGTGCGCGACGGCGAGATCGTGACCAGCACCGCGATCTACACGAACATCGACTCCGACTGACGGCGGCCGCACCTCGCTCGCGCTTGTTCGATCGTGGAGGGGTGAGGTAGAGAGAGCCCATGACCTGGCGCTCCTGGAGCGCGCTGGAGCTCAGCGCGGCCTTCGCGGTCGGCGGCAGCGTCCTCGCCGTCGCCGTCCCCGCGTTCTTCCGAAACCTCAGCGCGTCCAAGCTGAGCGAGCCCATCGAGGGGCTCGACCGGCTGGTGACGAGCGCGGTCGCCTACGCCGAGTCGCGGCCGCAGGAGATCAGCTTCCCCCCGTCCGCCCCGCTGACCCCGGCCCAGGTGCCGCGCGGCGTGCGCGCGGTCGATCCGCCGGAGTCGTGGGAGCACCTCACCTGGCGGTCGCTCGACTTCCGCTTCGAGGGGCCCCACGCGTTCTCCTTCCAGTTCACGAGCGAGCTCGACGCGTCGAAGGCCATGCGCTTCACCGCGACCGCGCACGGCGACCTCGACGGCGACGGCGTGCTGTCCACGTTCGAGGTGCGCGGCGAGCGGATCCCCGGGGAGCCGGCCCGCGTGCTGCCGGGCATGTTCGTGGACCGCGAGGTGGAATGATGGGCGCCCCTCCGGCGCCCGGGCCAGGGGCCCCTCCGGCGGCCCCCTCGCTCCTCGCCCGCCTCGCTGGCGCGCGCGACGCGCTGGTCACGGTCGCGCTCTCGGCCGCCGCCGCCGTCGCCATCGGGAGCGTGCGCGCGCCGGCCGCGGACCTGGAGCGGCGCGTCGCCGAGACCTCCGACGTGTACGTCCTGCCGCCCCCGGACGAGGTGGTCACCCTGTCGCTCGGCTACCGCGCCGCGCTGGCCGATCTGCTCTGGTCGCACGTTCTCGTCTCGCAGGGCATGCACACCCTGGAGCGGCGTCGGTTCGAGAACCTCACCCTGCTGCTCGACGCCATCAACGCGCTCGACCCGACCTTCCGCGAGCCCTACCTGTTCGCGGACGCGCTCATCACGTTCCAGACGAGCGACACGCCGCGCCACGAGATCATCAAGGCGCGCGAGATCATGGAGCGCGGGGTCCAGAACCGCCCCCTCGACGGCGAGATCTGGCTCGCGCTCGGCCAGTTCGTCGGCTTCATCGCGCCGGCCACGTACCTGACCGACCCCGAGGAGAAGGCGCAGTGGCGCCTCGATGGGGCCCGGATGCTCGCGCGCGCCGCGGAGCTCGGCGGCGGCGACGCGAACATCAGCTGGCAGGCGCTCGGCGGCGCGGGCATCCTGGGGCGCGCCGGCGAGCGAGAGGCGCAGATCCGGTTCCTCCAGCGCACGCTCGCCGTCACCGACGACGAGGAGCTCAAGCAGAAGATCCGGGCGCAGCTCGACAAGCTCCTCGACGCGCGCGACGCAGAGAAGTACCGCCGGCGCCTCGACGGGTTCCGCGAGCTCTGGCGGCGCGATCTGCCGTTCGTCAGCAACACCGCGATCCTCGTGCTGGGCCCCCCGCGCGACCCGGCGTACTGCGCCGGCGGCGCGCACGCGGACGAGCCGCGCTGCGCGACCACCTGGCGCGCCTGGGCGGAGCGGGTCGAGGGCGAGCGGTGAGCTGCCCCGGGCGCTGAAGCGGCGCGCGCCGGACGCGGGCACGACGCCCGGGCGTCCCCGGAGCGGGCCGAGTGAACCGCCAGAGCCCGCAAGGCCGGCGTCCAGCGGCCTGGACTCGATGACAGCTCGTCCGGGTGTCCCTGGCGGCTCCCTCGGCGCACTTGGCGGCTCTCCAGGCGTCGCTGGCGGTCAGATGTTCATTCGAACTTGACGGCCGCGGTCTTGGTCTCGCCTGCCTTCAGCGTGACGGTGACCGACTTCTTCCCGAGATCGGGATGGATGAACATCACCGTGTGCGACCCCGCAGGGACGCTGACGCCCACCTTGGGCGTGCTCCCCAGCGGCCGCCCGTCGAGGACCACCTTCGAGACCGGGATCGAGTTGATGTTCAGCGTCGCACCGCCAGCAGCCGCCGCGGGCTCCGGCGTTTCCGCCGGCGTCTCCGCCTTCGGCGCGGCGGCCACGGGCTCCGACCTCGGTGCAGCCGGCTCCGGAGCAGGCGCGGGCGCAGGCGCTGGCGCCGGCGCGGCGGCGGCCGGCTCGGACTTGCGCGCCTCCTCGAGCGCGATCCGGATCGTCTTCTCGGCCTGCCCGTCCTCGAACGAGATCGACTGAGAGAAATCCTGGTGCCCCTTCTTCGTCGCCACGATCTTCCAGCGCTCGGACGCGGCGACATCCACCTTGACCGGCGGCTTCTTCCAGGCCGAATCGGGCAGCTTCTTCTCCGTGCCCTTGGCGCTCACCAGCTTGACCGAGGCGCCCGACGTCGCGAGCTCCAGCGTCACTTGCCCCTTCAGCACCTTGAGCGCGACCGCGCCGAGGTCCTTCATCTGACCCTGGCCGACGTCCACCGTCTGCTCCAGGGGCTCGAAGCGCTCGCCGCCGTCGAAGCGGATCTTGTGCTCCCCCGGCGGCACGCTGACCTCGACGGGCAGCGCGCCCTTCTCCTCGCCGTCGATGAAGACCTTCACGCCGGGCGCGCCCGACGCCTTCAGGCCAGTCGTGGTCGACGCGCTGGTGGAAGACCGCTCCGCGTTGGCCGCGTCGAGCGTGATCACGACGACCTTCTCCTTGCCGCCCTCGACGATCTCGACGGTGTCGCGCGGCGGGAAGTCGGCGGCGAGGATCTTGACCACCTTCGAGCCGGGCTCGAGATCACGCACGACGCAAGGCACGGTGTCGCAGCGCTTCTGACCGTCGAGGAAGATCTCGGCCCGGTCGACGGAGCCGCCGCCCGGGGTCTTCAGGTCGATCGTCAGCGCGCCCTTCTTCGGCACCAGCATGACCACCGCCAGGATGAGCACGGCGACCAGCGCGAGCCCGCCGAGGAGCACGCCCGCCTTGCCGGCGCCCTGCTGCACCACGTGGCGCGGGCGGATCTCCGTCGGCTCGTCCTTGCGCGACAGCGCGCGGAGCCCGAGGTCCGGCGGCATCGCCGGCGCGGGCGGGGCGCTCGGGATCGGCGGCGGCGCCGGGACGGGGGTGCGCACCCGCGAGGCCGACGCCGCGCCGCCGGAGCTCGCGACGAGCGCCGCGGCCGCCTTCGGGATCGCCGGCGAGCCCGCCGCCGGCAGCGCGCTCGAGCGCCCAGGATTGTAGTCGTTTCCCTGCTTGTCGTAGACGTGGGTCGACTCCTCGTCGTCGTCCCAGTTCATGTCGACCGCGGTGCCCTTGGCCGAGCGAGGCTTCGCGTCGTCACCCGCCTTCTGCGGCGGCTTCACCGACGGCAGGCGCACCGGCGGAGGGACCACCGGAGGCAGCGAGGCCGAGGCCCCGCTGACCGGCGCCGGCGGCAGCGGGCTCTTCGACGGCAGGGCCGGGGCGCTGATCGCGGGCAGGGACGGCTGGCGCGACCGAGGCGCCACAACGGGCGGCAGGGAGCCCGTCTTGACCGAAGGAGGCATCGGCGGCGGAAGCGACCCCGGGCTCGTCCCCTTCGCCGTCAGGGGCGGCGGAAGCGACGCCGGACCGGTCCCCTTCTGCGTCACGGCCGGCGGCGGGAGCGACGGCGGCGGGAGCGACGGCGGCGGGAGCGACGGCGGCGGGAGCGACACCGGACCGGTCCCCTTCGGCGGCACCGGCGGCGGAAGCGACCCCGGGCTCGTCCCCTTCGCCGTCAGGGGCGGCGGGAGCGACGACGGGCCGGCCCCCTTCTGCGCCACGGGCGGCGGAAGCGGAGACGGCACGCCGCTGGGGAGCGTCGCCGCATGGTTCGGCGGCGGCACCGCCGCGCCGACGAGGGTGCGCGACCGCGCAGGCGGCGAGGGAGGTACGAGGGCGGTGCTCGTGGCGGGCGACTTCTTCTTCGCGAGCCCCTCGAATACGTCCAGATCGCTGCCGCCCTTGTTGTCCGCCATGTTCGAGAACTCCTCAGGATATGCGGCGCCGTTCGCAGCGGCGTCCCGGAAACGGAAACGATCGCGCATGCTCCGCGCGACGAGCGTGAGCTCGATGTACAAGCGCTCGTCGCGGGCGAGCTCGGAGCGCGCTAGAATCCCCTGATCCGCTGCAGCGTACCGCCGGTCCGGTGACTTCGCGAGCGCCATCGGGAGGATCTCGGCGGCAGCGAGGCGCCGCGCGCGCCGCGATCTCGCGCGGATCCAGCGCTCCACCGCCGGCGATGCGACGCGCGACGTCCGCTGCGCTCCGCAATGCGACGCTGCGCGCGATCCACCCCCCGCACATCGCGCGCACGCCCCCGCCCGGCGAGCCCACGCAGATCCGCGCCGAGATGTCGCAAGCTCCGAAGGATCGCAGTCGATGCACCGGCCGACGTGTATTAGTCCGTCGGGCCGCCAGCGCACAAGCGCCTGCTGCACGTCAGGGAAGGGCCAAGGCGCGGCCACCCTCAGTGATCGCCGCCTGCCGTTTCCTCTTTCTTCGGCTTTTTGAAGTACCGAACGCGCTTTTGCTGCAGCGGGTACCAGACGCTGTGCGGAACGATCGGTGTGGATTCGAACATCCTGCCAGCGCCAGGCGCCTCGGCGCGCGTGAGCCGGACGGCGCGCGGGCCCGAGGGCGGATGGACGGCGGCGCCGGAAAGATCGGTATCGCCGCCGAGGGCCACCGAGAGCGGCCGAGGCAGGTAGATCCGCGAGGAGCAACCGAGCCCCGCCAGGAAATCCTGGAGCAGCTTGGCGTCGCGCGGATCGGCGGGTGCCGGAGGCGGCACCGATGCGTCCGGCGCCAGCGCGGCGTCCGGTGCGCTGGACGGCCCGGCCGCGGCCCGCTCGACGTAGATCAGCATCCCATCCTCGTCGTTGACGCCCAGCGCGGCCACGGCCCTCGCGCTGCCGAGCGCCCCCGTCGCGACCCGGACCGCGCCGCGCACCGGGGCTGTCGGCGAGGCGGAGAAGGACCCGGCCGAGTGCCAGATGCTCGATCCCTCGCCCTGCCCCGCGCCGTGCGTCGCGGCGCCGTCGCTGAAGACCGCGACGGTCGCTCCCGCCCCGGCCGGCGGGGACGCCCCGGGCTCGCCCGTCGGCGCGGCCGTGACGGTCCGCGGGTCCACCTTGAGCACCCGCAACCGGACATCGGGCCGCGCGGGATCGGGGCGGATCTCGGTGATCGCGAGCGCATAGGGGAAGCCGTGCTGCGGGAGCCCCTGGGTGCGCCAGGCGCCCTCCCCCGCCTCGGCCGGCGCCGCGCGGGGCGCCAAGGGCGGCCCCGGCAACAGGTGCCGCAGCGTCATGTAGAAGAAGTCGCGCGCCTCCCGCCGGATATAACGGGGGAAGTTCATCAGGCCCATGCCGCGGATGAGCCGGCGGCCGCGGAACCGGTAGCCCGAGAGCCCCGAGACATCGCCCTCGGTCTCCCATTCCCCCTGGAGCGGGCGCCCCAGCGGCGGCAGCTCGCCGCTCGGCGCCACGCGATAGAACTCGAGCCCGCTGTGGCCCGCGTTCATGTCGAGCGCGATCCCGTAGGAGCAACGGGCCTGGATCATCGCCTGGGCCAGGGCCTCCGGGCTCACGTCGGCGCCATAGAAATAGGCGACGAAGCGCTCCCGGGTCAGGCAGATGCCGGTCCTGACCGTGTGCGTCTTGTCGGCCCACCCGGGCGGCGTGCCTCCCCACCACGTCCGGCCGAAGGGATTGAACTTCTCGTCCTCGACCATGACCGTCATGTTCTGGCGGAACGACAGCATCCATTCGGGGACGGTCTCGTCCTCCGACCAGCTCCCGAAGACGGTGCTGCCGTCGCGCCGGACGGCCACCGTTGCGGCGTAGGGCTTCGGCGGCAGGTACATCACCCCGTCGGCCATCATGCCGAACTCGCCGTGCATCGCCTGGAAGCCGGCGTTCGACGCGGCGACCACGCGCTTCATGACCTCGGGCGTGCGCGGGATGAGCCCCGGCCCGGCCTCGCCTGTCGCGCCCTTGGGCTCCACCGTGCCCGCCATCATGTGGAGCTCCACCTGGCGCGGGTCCCAGAGCGCGATGTAGACGCGCGTCGCCTTGCGCGAGCGGTCCGTCCGGAGGAACGTGGTCATGAACGCCGGCGGGAGCCCGTCGAGCTGGCGCACGAAGGCGTCGCCGCCCTGGGGGTTCCACTGCCCCTCCCCGGGCAGCGGCGGCGTCACCCACGGCTCGAGCGGCGCCGGCGGCCAACCGATCTCGGGATCGATCGGGATCTGGCGGACGGGCGGATCCAGCTCGCTCTGGCCGAGATCCGCGGCGATGTCCTCCGCGCCGGTATCGCCCGTCACCGCCTCCTTGTTCCGGAGGACGAAATCGAGCGCCGTGAACGCCACGGCCTTGACCGTCTGCATCGCGGCGTCGCCGATCACGAGGCGCACCCGGTCGACCGCCCAGGTGACGAGGTTCCCGGGCCGCGCGACCTCGGACGCCTCGGCGCGGATCCACGCGGGCAGCGCCGCGTCGTCCACGCCGCGCACCGGCAGGCGGGCCTCGCGGCCGCCCGCGCGGACGACGACCGCGCTGTCGTCCTCCAGGGCGACCACGACGTCGCCCGCGTCCGGGGCGCGGCGGCTCCGCGGCTCTTCGGCGCGCGGCTCTTCGGCGCGCGGCTCTTCGGCGCCCGGCTCCTCGGGGCGCGGCTCCTCGGCGCCGTTCTCCTCGCTCCGGGCAAGGTCGATCGCGAAGGTCCGCCGGCCGATTCCCCGCGGCCGGCCTGTCGCCTGCCAGCTCGTGACGGCCTGCTGGAGCCGCTCGACGAGGGACCAGTCCGCGCCGCCCGAGAGCTCTTGCCCGTCCAGATCGAGCACGTGCACCGTGGGCGACGCCGCCTCGATCAGCGGGCGCGAGACGTAGGCGAGGGCCTCGCCGCGGAGCACGGGCTTCGACTCGTCCGCGCCGCTCGTCTCGGTGAGGTTGTGGATCGCCGAGACGTCGAGCAGGACGCCCTCCGGCGAGAGCCTCGCATCGACGAGGTACAGATCGGTGGGCTCCCCGCGCTCGCCGCCGGCGCGCACGCCGCGCGCGACCGCGCGCGCATCGACGCCGAACGGGCGGAGGCCGCCGCGCGGCGGATCCACCCACACCACGTCGCCGGCCGCCGCGGCGATGCCCCGCTCCGCGAGCTCCACGGCGAGCGCGGTCGAGCGGTCGCGGGCGCCTCCGCCGACGGCGGGCGACATCGCCACGGCCGCGGACGCGCAGAGGACGAGGATGCCGATGCGCTCGCGGCGCAGGAAGGGCGTTTTCGGAGACTGCATTCGCGAACAACGCGCGGAGGGGCGGGGCTCTTGCCCGGGCGGTCGAGGACGACCGGACGCGCGCGCGGCAGCCGTTATCACCGTTTTTGTACCGCGGCCAGGTTCGGGGGCGCGCGGCGCTAGCGTCCGCCGAACCGGCGGTGCTACATCGGGCGCGCCCATGTCGAACGCTGACTCGCCCCCTCTCCGCCGCGACGAGGCGCTGACGATAGCGCGCCTCGCCCACCTCGACCTCTCCGCCGAGGAAATCGAGCGCCTCACCGGTGATCTCGGCAACATCCTCAGCTACGTCCGGCAGCTCGAGGAGCTCGACGTCTCGGCGGTGCCGCCGACGGCGCACGTGCAGATCGAGCGGCTGCCGCTCCGCGCCGACGAGGAGGCGCCGAGCCTGCCGCGCGAGGTGGCCCTGCGGGAGGCGCCGCGGGTCGAGGACGACGGGTTCGCCGTTCCGGCGTTCGTGGACGAGGGGTGACGCCGATGGACACAGCGATCCTCGATCGATCCATCCCGGAGCTCGCGGCGCTCGTGCAGCGCGGCGAGGTGAGCGCCGAGGAGGTGGCCAGGGCCGCGCTCTCGCGCATCGAGCAGCGCGACGGCGCGCTGGGCGCCTTCCTCACCGTGCAGGGGGAGCAGGCCGTCGCGGCGGCGCGCGCGCTCGACGCGCGGCGCGCGCGGGGCGAGGCGCTCGGCCCGCTCGCCGGCGTGCCGATCGGCCTCAAGGACGCGCTCTGCACCGAGGGCGCCCCGACGACCGCCGGCTCGAAGATCCTCACGCGGGCGCCGGCGGGCGGGGACGGCGCGCCCAAGGCGCCCGACCCGGCGCGCGGGTTCCGCCCGCAGTTCGACGCGACGGTCGTCGCCCGCCTGCGCGAGGCCGGCGCGATCCTGCCGGGCAAGTGCAACATGGACGAGTTCGCGATGGGCTCGTCGAACGAGAACAGCGCCTTCGGCCCGGTGAAGAACCCGTGGGACCCGTCGCGCATCCCCGGCGGCTCGTCCGGCGGCAGCGCGGTCGCGGTGGCGGCGGGGATGACGCCCGGCTCGCTCGGGTCGGACACGGGGGGCTCCATCCGCCAGCCGGCGAGCCTCACCGGCGTCGTCGGCATCAAGCCGACGTACGGCCGCGTCTCTCGTTATGGCCTGATCGCGTTCGCCTCGAGCCTCGACCAGATCGGGCCGTTCGCGCACGACGTGAAGGGCGCGGCGCGCCTGCTCGAGGTGATCTCGGGCCGCGATCCGCGCGACGCGACGAGCCTCGACGCCCCGGTGGGCGCCTACGAGGCCGCGTGCGGCCGCGACGTCGCGGGGCTGCGCATCGGCGTGCCCGAGGAGTACTTCGCGAAGGGCATCGACGCGCGGGTCGAGGCGAAGGTGCGGGAGGCCATCGAGGGCCTGCGCGGGCTCGGCTGCGAGATCAAGCCCGTGCACCTGCCGCACACGCGGTATGCCGTGGCGGCCTACTACATCGTCGCGACGGCCGAGGCGTCGTCCAACCTGGCGCGCTTCGACGGGGTGCGCTTCGGGCTGCGCGTGGAGGGCGACCGCGGCGGGAAGGCGGACCTCCAGGGCCTCTACGGCAGGACGCGCGGCGAGGGGTTCGGCCGGGAGGTGAAGCGCCGGATCCTGCTCGGCACCTACGTGCTGTCCGCGGGCTACTACGACGCGTACTACCTGCGCGCGCAGAAGGTCAGGACGCTGATCCGGCGCGATTTCGACGAGGCCTTCCGCGAGGTGGACCTCATCGCGGCGCCGGTCTCGCCGACGGTCGCGTTCCGGCTGGGGGAGCGGGTGGACGATCCGCTGTCGATGTACCTGGCCGACGTCTACACGCTGCCCGCCAGCATGGCGGGGCTGCCCGCGATCAGCGTCCCGTGCGCGACCGCGCAGGCGCCGGACGGCGGGCCTCCGCTGCCCGTCGGCCTGCAGCTCATCGGCCCTGCGCTCGAGGAGGCGCGGCTCTGCCAGGCGGCCTACGCATGGGAGCAGATCTCCCCGGTGCGCGGGCTGCGCGCGCGCGTGTCGAACGCGTGACGAGCGGAGCGCGCCGATGAGCTCCGCGATCACCGTGGCGGCGGCCGGCCCCGAGCACCTCCCTGGGCTCGAGGCGCTCTTCGAGGCCGCCGGCACGCCCTGCTACTGCCGGTACTACCACTTCGGCGGCACCAACAACGAGTGGCTCGCGCGGTGCTCGGACGGCCAGGGCGAGAACCGCCGGGAGTTCGCCGAGGCGCTCGCCTCGGGCAGCGACGAGGCGCGCGGCGTCGTGGCGCTCGCGCCGGAGGCGCCGCACGTCGTCGGGTGGCTCAAGGTCGCGCCCGCGGCGGTCGTGGCGAAGGCGTACGAGCGACGCCTGTACCGCGGGCTGCCGTGCTTCGCGGGCGATCGCGCCGGCGTCTTCCTGATCGGCTGCGCCGTCGTGCACCCGGGCCACCGGCGGCGAGGCGTCGCGACCGCGCTCGTCGCGGGCGCGGTGGAGCTCGCGCCCTCCTGGGGCGCGCGCGCCCTCGACGCGCTGCCGCGCCGCCCGAAGGAGCCGGTGAGCGACGAGGAGCTGTGGACCGGCCCGGTCTCCGCGTTCACGAGGAACGGATTCGTCGAGGTGCACACGTTCGAGCCGTATCCGGTCCTGCGCCGGGTGTTGTGACAGCGCCGCGGCGAGCCCCGGCGGGGTCGCGCTTCGCTTGCGCGCGCCGGCCGACCAGGTAGTGTCGCGCCCGGCGCATGGCTCCCACCTCCGAGCACCCTGAAGCCGCGGCCCACGACGCCGCCGAGCGGAGCTCTGCCGCCGGCGCAGATCACGCCGCTCCCGCCTCCTCCGCGGGCGCGGCCACGGCCGGCACGAGCGAGCCTCCGGCGTCCGCAGCGGCGGAGGCCTCGCCGACCAGCCGGCGCGCGTCGTCCGGCCCGAGGGGCCGGGTCATCGCGCTCACCGGCGCCGCGTCCTTCCTCGGGCGCAACCTGATCGGGATCCTCGAGGAGGATCCGCGCATCGCGCGCGTTGTGGCCATCGACATCAAGCGGCCGGACACGGGCGGCTCCAAGCTGCGCATGCACACGGTCGACCTGACGGAGCCCGCGTCCGAGGAGCGCGTCGCCGAGGTGCTCGCGGCGGAGCAGGTGGACACGCTCGTCCACCTCTGCTTCCTGTCGTCGCCCACCCCGGCGACCGCCTGGGCCCACGAGCTCGAGTCGGTCGGCACGATGCACCTGCTCCACGGGGCGCGCCAGGCGAGCCTGCGCAAGCTGATCCTCTGGAGCCAGACGATCCTCTACGGCGCGCACCCCACCAACCCCAATTTCCTCACGGAGAAGCACCCGCTCCGGGCGGATCCGGACGAGCGCTTCTTCGCGGACAAGATGGCCGCCGAGCGGGAGCTCAACGCCTTCGGCGCGAAGGCCAAGGGCACGACCGTCACCATCCTGCGGACCGCGCCGATCCTCGGCCCGACCGTCCAGAACTACGTCACCCGGTTCCTGGCGCGGCGCCTGGTCATGACGATGCTCGGCTTCGATCCGCTGTGGCAGTTCATCCACGAGGTCGACGCCATCGCCGCCTTCAAGCTGGCCATCGACAGCGATTTCCCCGGGACCTTCAACATCGTGGGCGACGGCGTGCTGCCGCTCTCGACGATCGTGCGCCTCGCGGGCCGGACGGCGGTCCCGGTGCTGCACAGCGCCGCCGGGCCGCTGGCCTCTGCGCTCTGGGCTGCGCATGCGGCGATCGCCCCGCCCAGTTTCCTGCGCTACCTGCGCTATCTCTGCGTGGCGGACGGCGAGAAGGCGGCGCAGGTCATGGGGTTCCGGCCGGTCTACACGACGCGCGAGGCGTTGCTCGATTACACCAGCGCGCAGCGGCTGCGGGACGTGCGTCTGCTGCAAGAGACGCCTGCGTGATGCGGTTCGGGGGGTGAGCGATGGGCACGGAGCACGATCGAGAGCTCGAGGAAGCAGGGGCAGGGAATGGCTCGCCGCCGTCGACGCGCGGGCGCCCCGATCGGACGGGGCCCAGGCAGATCGTGCCGAGCGCCGACATCGAGGACGACGAGGCCCGGTACCTGGCGCCGATCGGCCCGACGGAGCCCTCGGACGGGCGGAAGACGCAGTCGTCCGAGGTGCACGCCCCGGTCGTGCCTGTGACGGCCGAGGAGCTCCAGCGTCAGATCAGGGAGCTCGAGGCGCGGCTCAAGCGGATGCTCGCCGGGGGGCCATCGCCCGACGCGAGCGGCGCGGTGGGAGGAATGCCCGAGACCGAGCGGAGCCCGCGCCTGGGCGGAGCGCCCGCCGCGTCGGCCGGCCTCGCCAGCGAGCCGCCGCTGTCCGAGCCCGGGACGGCGCGCGACGTCCTGTCGACCGACTTCTACCTGCGGCAGTGGGGCCGCGCCGGCCTGCGCCGCCGCTCGGAGGAGGTCGACGAGTTCGGCTTCGATCCCAAGTACGAGGCCCGGTACAGGTCGCTCTTCGACTTCCTGCACAGGCACTATTTCAGGATCGAACTCGAGGGCATCGAGCGTATCCCCGCCGAGGGGCGGTGCCTCGTGGTGTCCAACCATTCGGGCGGGCCCATCCCCTACGACGGGCTCATGCTGCGGGCCGCGGTGCGGCGGGAGCACCCGGCGCGGCGGGAGCTCCGCTGGCTGGCCGACGATTTCGTGTACTACCTGCCGTTCGCCGGCACGATCATGAACCGGCTCGGGGCCGTGCGGGCCTGCCAGGAGAACGCCGAGCGGCTGCTCGCGGGCGAGCGGCTCGTCGCGGTCTTCCCGGAGGGCGTCAAGGGCAGCGGGAAGCTCTACAAGGACCGGTACCAGCTCCAGCGGTTCGGTCGCGGCGGCTTCATCCGGCTCTGCCTGCGCACGCGCACGCCGCTCGTCCCGTGCGCCATCGTGGGGGCCGAGGAGACGAACCCGCTGTTCTATCGGCTCGAGCACCTCACGCGCGCGCTCGGCATCCCGTACCTGCCCATCACGCCCACCTTCCCCGCGCTCGGGCCGCTGGGCCTCGTTCCGGCGCCGACCAAGTGGAAGATCCGCCTGGCCGATCCGGTGCGGTTCGACGCGTACGGCCCGGAGGCGGCGGACGATCAGATCCTGGTGCGGCGCCTCGCGGAGCGCGTGCGCGCGACGATCCAGGGGCTCATCGACGAGACCCTGGCCACCCGGAAGTCGATCTGGTTCGGATGAAGCGATCTGCCGAGGCGAATCCTCACTCCATGCCCGAAAACACAAACGAAGGGGATCCGCCCGCCGAGCCCGAGCGAGCGACGACCAGGGGCGCGCGGCCGGAGGGCGTGCTGGTGATCGACAAGCCGCGCGGGCCGACGAGCCATGACGTCGTGGCCCGCCTGCGCCGCGCCCTGGGCGTGAAGCGCATCGGGCACGCGGGGACGCTCGACCCGATGGCGTCCGGCGTCCTCGTGGTGCTCGTCGGCGAGGCCACCAAGCTCGCCCCGTACCTGACCGCGCAGGACAAGCGCTACACGGCGCGCGTCGTCCTCGGCGTGGGGACGGACACCCTCGACGCGGACGGGGAGATCACCGCGACGCAGCCCCTGCCGCCGTGGCTCGACGCGGAGCTCGGCGCCCTCGCCGGGCCCGGCGGGCCTCCCGCCGGTGAGGCGCTCGCACGCGCGGCGCCGCGCATCGCCGCCGCGATCGACGCGGAGCGCGCGCGGCGGGAGCAGGCACCGCCGGCCTACTCGGCGATCAAGGTCGCCGGGCAGCGCAGCTACGCCCTGGCGCGCGCCGGCCAGGCGGTGGAGCTGTCGGCGCGGGCCGTCGAGGTCCGGTCGCTCGAGGTGACCGGCGCCTCGCGCGGCGAGCCTGGTGCACCTGCCGCGGGTGCTGCGCCGGCCACGGGCGCTGCGCCGGCCGCGGGCGCTGCGCCGGCCACCCTCGATCTCGAGCTCGGGGTGAGCAAGGGCTATTACGTGCGCTCGCTGGCGCGCGACCTGGGCGCGCACCTCGACGTCCCCGCGCACCTGTCCGCGCTCCGCCGCACGGCGAGCGGCAGCTTTACTCTGGAGCAGGCCGTGTCCCTCGACGCCGGCGCCGAGGCGCTGCGCGCTTCGCTGCGCCCGCTCGCCGACGCAGCGGCCGCGAGCCTCCCGGTCGCCCACCTGACCGAGAACGGCGCCCGGCGCGCGCGCATGGGACAGGCGCTCACCGAATCCGACTTCTCCATGGCTCCTGCGCATCCTGGCGCCGCTGTATGGCTCGATCCGGACGGGGTTGTCGTGGCGCTCGGCGCCTCGGAGGTCGCCGATGTGGACGCTGGTGAGGGCCATCCAGCGCCATCGCCGACTCGGTTTTCCGTCCTGCGCGGTTTTTCTGAAGCGCCCGACATGCGTGGGAATGCTGCTAGATAAGAGAAACCCACAGCACATGGCAATTCCCTGGACTTCGGCAGATCTACGGCGCATGTCACTGGCAGCGCTCGGCAGGATCGGTCGAGCTGGGGAGTCCGCCTTCGGGCGAGAGCGGCAAGAACGCGTGGTTCGGTCATCTCCTGAGATTTCGCGTCCCGGTCCGGTTGCGCTCCCCTCGCCTGTTCCGTTACGATTCGTCCGTTAGGAGCCTCTGTTTGAGTCCCGATTTCGTTCCATTGCCAGCGCTCGGCGCTGCAGTTCTCTCCGCTGTACTTGGCTCGCTGTTCGTCGGTGCCGACACCGCACTGACGACGTTGAGCGCGACGAGACTCGGCGCGCTGATAGAGCAGGCGACGGGCCCCACGAAGGCCGCCTACGAGCGGATTCGTCAGGAAGACGCCAAGCTCCGTTCCCGCTACCTGCTCGGCTGGGTCGTATCGACCAGCCTGACGGCCGCCTGCTTCGACCTCTTCTTCCAGCGGATTGTCCCTGGCGCTGCGCTTTATCTCGGGCTGGCGACCACCATCGTCCTCAGCGGAGCCCTTTACGAGGTCAGCTCCACGCTGGGCCGCAAGCACGCCGATCGGACCGCATCGTTGGCGGTCCGCTTCTTGCGCCCTCTCGAAATCGCGATGCTGCCGCTCGCCGTACCGCTCGGCTGGATCGGCTCCAAGCTGGGGCCGCGGGACGGTGAGCAGCCGTCGGACCCGAGGGTTGCCGAGGCGGAGGTCGAGATCCTCGTCGATGAGGTCGAGCGTTCTGGTCTCTTCGGGCGAGAGCCGGCGGAGATGATCCGGAATGTGCTCGAGTTCGCCGATCTCACGGCGCGGGACGTGATGGTGCCGCGATCCAAGGTCGAGGCCATCGAGATCTCCACTCCGCTCGAGAAGGTGCTGGAGATCGTCACCGAGAGCGGGCACTCGCGGTATCCCGTCTACAAGGATCAGACCGACAACATCGCTGGTCTTCTCTACGCGAAGGATCTGTTCAAGGTCCTCGAGGAGCGCCGGCTCAAGAACACGACGCTCCGGGAGATCACGCGGAGCCCTGCCAATTTCGTCGCCGAGTCGCAGCCCCTCTCTTCGCTGCTCCGGGAGATGAAGAGCCGCAGACAGCACCTCGCCATCGTGGTCGACGAGTTTGGCGGGATGTCGGGGATTGTCACCCTGGAGGACGTGCTCGAGGAGATCGTCGGAGACATCCGGGACGAGCACGACGAGACGGACGACGGCGCTGCCATCCAGGATCTGGGCGACGGCCGCCTGGTCGCCGACGCGGCCGTATCGATGAGCGATCTCTCGGCCTATCTTGGCGCCGAGCTCGACCGTGAGGGGAAGTACGAATCTCTCGGCGGGATGCTCACGCAGCACGTGGGCAAGGTGCCCGAGGTCGGCACGGCCGTGAGCAAGTTCGGCCTGCGCTTCATCGTGCGCGACAGCGACGAGCGCCACATCGGCAAGGTCGAGATCGTCCGCCCCCGCGCCCTGGGCGCCGGCGGCGCCGCCTAGATCGCCCCGCGCCGACCCAGCGCGAGCACGGGCGGCCACCGCCGCCCCCCCTCGGCTCCCCTAGTAGCCCGTGAAACCCCGTACGCCTCCCGCAACGCGGGCGGTCCCTCAGATCTGCGCCGGCCGAGCGGCGCGCGCCCGCACAGGAGACGGGCCCAGATCGGCGTTTTCGGCGCGCAAGCGCACTCCCGTGCGCTGAGCACCGAAAACGCCGAGGTGGGCCCGTATCCGAAGCGGGCGCGTGCCGCTCAGCGGGCGAGGGAGAGTTTGCGGAGCTCGTTCGCGAGATCGTCGCCCTCTTTGATGAGGCCGGGCGTCTCTTCGACAGGGTTGTCCTTGTTGCCCTCGAGCAGCTTGCGGATGTCCGCCATCGCGCTGGCGAGCCTGAAGACCATCTGCTCGCTCGTGAGGCCAGCGACGGACTGAGGATCGACCGGGAGGGCCTGAAGATCGCCGCCGGCGATGTCGCCCTTCGTCCAGCGGGTGGCCTCCTTCTCGGCAGCCTTCATGCCCTGCTGCGTGCGCTCGAGGCGGTTCACCGTGTACTTCGCCGGCCAGTCCTTGCCGAACGGGAACGGCGCCTTGTTGGGAACGAGCTCGGCCAGCGTCTTGTCGCCGTCCCGGCGGAAGACCACGGAGAAGTTCACGACCGGCTCCTCCTGCTCCTTCCACGATTTCTCGACGGGCGCCTGCGCGGCCGTGAGGACGTTCTTGAGGCTGTCCTTGGTCTTGTTGAGATCCTGGACCGCCGTGGTGTAGGCGAGGACCTGGCGCATCACCCGCCCCGGGAGGCCGCCGATCTGCTTGCCCTCCAGGTTGGTGGCATCGAACGGGACGTTGATGCCGCCCAGCTCGCCCACGAGCTGCGCGGGGAACTTCTTCCCCTCGAGCGCCGTCCGGCCCGCATCGAGCTTCTCCTTCAGCTCGACCATCTTCTCGTTCGCGGCCTTCACGTCCTTCGCGAGCGCCGCGGCGCCTTCGACCGCGAGCTTGCCGCGATCGCCGCGCTCCTTCGCGCCGCCGATGGCGAAGCCCACGCCGATGCCGACGATCGCCGCGAGGCCGGCGTAGAGCGCCGTCTTCTTGGAGGCCTTCCGCCGCTCCTGCTCGACCTCCTCGCCGACCTCGACCTTGATGGTCTGCGCGGCGGCCGTCGGCTTCGGCGGAGGCGTCTGGATCACAGGACGCGGCGCCGGCGCGAACGGAGGCAGCGGGATGCCTGGCGAGATCCCGGGCGGGGGCGCGATACCCCCCACGGAGGGCATCGGCGGCCGCGCGCTCGGATGCGGCGAGGGCATGCCGACCGGGCCCGCGCTCATGTCGGGAGGCGGCCCCGATCCGGGCTGCGAACCAGGCACGGGAAGGGGGACGGCCGCTCCTGGCGCCCCGCCTATCGCCGTTTTGCCAAGCCGAGCCTTCAGATCGATTTTGCTCTTCTTCTTTTCTTCAGCCATCGGCTCCTCGAGGACGGGATCGCTGCACCACTTCGCGCTGAAAACTCCAGCTCGCCCGAGGGAATCGACCCACCACGGCCCGAACCGGAGCTGCCCCTGCGCGAGCGGCAACAGAAGACGACACGGGCCGGCCTCCAACAGACCGACATGGGAGCGGGGAGGGAAAGATCAGCAACACGACGGGAGCGCCGGGCGAGCGGACAACCCGCCGGGCACGTTAGCGGCGCGCCGCCTGGAATGTCAACGCGATGGCGATCGCAGCGCGGGATGTGTTTCGACAGGCGATCGCCAGGCCACACGGGCCACCCGGCCCCACGGCAGCCCCCGCCGGCCCGCAGCTGCGCCCTCGCCGGGTCTGCGCCGGCGTCCCCCGCCCGTCCTGCGGGCGACCGCCGGCAGCCTGGCCCTCCGCGAAGGGACCGGGTAGGAAGCAGGGGGTTCATGGTCTCGTTCAAGTTCGGCGGGGGTCGGCCGCCGCGGCTCCGCTCTCCTTCCGGCAAAGGACCGCAGGCGCCGCCAGCTTCATCCACCGGCAACAGACCGCACGCGCCACCCGCGGCTTCCTCTGGCGACGGGCGGCAGGCGCCCCCCCCGCTTTCCAGCGGCGGGCGGCAGGCGCCGCCCCCTCCTGCCTCCAGCGGGGGCCGGCGGGGGTCGCCCCCGCGGCGGCCATCGCTCCGGATGGAGACCCGGCGGGTCACGAGCTTCGATGGAACCGACATCACCTACCGCGTGACGCCGCCGCCGTTCGAAGGGGCGAAGACGGTGGTCCTCGTCAACGGGCTGGGCGGGCCGTACCTCGCCTGGCGGGCGCAGGTCGAGTACCTCTCCGACCAGTACCGGTTCATCACGTGGGATTACCGCGGAATGTACGCGTCGAAGCGCCCGTCACCGGACGTTCCGGGCGCCTATGCGGTCGCGAACCATGTCCGCGACCTGGAGGCGATCCTCGCCGTCGAAGGGATCCGGCACGGCGCGCTGATGGGATGGAGCGTGGGCGTCCAGGTGGCGCTGGAGGCGTTCCGCAGGCTCCCGGGGTTCGCCGCGAACCTGGTGCTGCTGAACGGCACCTACCGCCGGCCGCTGGAGACGATGGGGCCGCTGCCGGGGCTCGGGCGGCTGTTTCCGCCGTTCGTGGCGTTCGCGGCGCGCGCTCACACGCTGGCGGCCAGGATGACGGGCAGCACCATCGGCCCGCCGGACGCGGTGCTCTGGCTGAAGCGAATGGGGCTGCTCGGCAAGACGCTCGACAGCGAGGCGTTCGCCGAGCTCGTGCAGCCGTTCGGCCGGCTCGACATGCACGCGCTCTTCAGCAACCTCCGCGCGCTGGACGCCCACGACGCCGAGCACGTGCTCGAGCAGATCGACGTCCCGACGCTGCTCATCACCGGCGACCGCGATGCGTTCACCCCGCGGGCGCTGGCGCAGTCGATGGCGCGCCGCATCCCGATGGCGGAGATCCTCGTGGTCCGCGGCGGGACCCACACCACCGCGGTGGAGTTCCCCGAGCTCGTGTCGCTCCGGATCGAGCGGTTCTTCGCCGACCACGGGTTCTAGCGCCGCCCGCCTGGCCCGAAGCCAGGCGGGCGCGCCGATCACTTCCGGAGCAGATCGGCGAACGGGTTGTTGCGGAAGCCGCCCGACGAGCTCCCCTGCCCCTTCCCTTGCTGCTGCCCCTGAGCCGGCCGGCGGCCGTCGCCGCGATCGTTGCGGCCGCGCGCGTCGCCGCCTGCAGAGGGGCCGCCCGCCTGGGGACGCGCGCCGGCGGGAGCGCCGCCCTTCTTCGCGGTGAGCGAGATGCGCTTGCGCACGAGGTCGACCTCGAGCACACGCACCTTGATCTTCTCGCCCACCTTCGCGACCTCGTTCGGGTCCTTCACGAACCTGTCCGCCAGCTGCGAGACGTGCACGAGGCCGTCCTGGTGGACGCCGATGTCGACGAAGGCGCCGAACGCCGTGACGTTGGTCACAACGCCCTCGAGCTCCATGCCCTCCTTGAGATCCTCCATGGTCCGCACGTCGTCGCGGAACTTCGGCGGCTCGAACGTGGCGCGCGGGTCGCGGCCCGGCTTCTTCAGCTCGCTCAGGATGTCGTTCAGCGTGAACGAGCCGACGTCGCCGGCCTCATACTTCTTCGCATTGATCCGCGCGATCGCCGCCGTGTCGCCGATGAGCGACCCGACCGGCACGCCGAGATCCGCCGCGATGCGCTCGACGAGGCCGTAGCGCTCCGGGTGCACGGCGCTCGCGTCGAGCGGGTGCTCCCCGCCCCGGACCCGCACGAAGCCCGCCGCCTGCTCGAACGTCCGCGGGCCGACGCCGGGCACGTCGAGCAGCGCCTTGCGGCTCTTGAACGCGCCGTTCAGGTCGCGGTGGGCGACGATCTTCTTCGCGAGGCTCGGGCCGATGCCGGCGACGCGGGCGAGCAGCGGGGCGCTCGCCGTGTTGAGCTCGACGCCGACCAGGTTGACGCAGCTCTCGATCACCTCGTCGAGCTTCCTCGCGAGCAGGCCCTGGTAGACGTCGTGCTGGTACTGGCCGACGCCGATGCTCTTCGGGTCGACCTTCACGAGCTCCGCGAGCGGGTCCTGCAGCCTGCGGGCGATGCTGATCGCGCCGCGCACCGTGAGGTCGAGGTCCGGGAACTCCTCGCGCGCGACCTCGCTCGCCGAGTACACGCTCGCGCCCGCCTCGCTCACCGGGACGCAGAACAGCTCCTTCAGGCCCTCCGACGCGAGCACGTCCTTCACGAACGCCTCGGTCTCGCGGCCGTGCGTGCCGTTGCCCACGGCGACGGCGCGGAGGGGGTACTTGCGGCAAATGCGGCGCAGGTCCTGGCGCGCGCGCTCGAGCGAGTCGCTGCTCCCGACCAGGTAGATCGTCGTGTGCTCGAGGAGCTTGCCCGTCTCGTCGACGACGGCGCACTTGCAGCCGGTGCGCTGGCCGGGGTCGATGCCGAGCACCGCCTGCGTGCCGAAGGGCGCCGCGAGGAGGAGCTCGCGGAGGTTCTGGGCGAAGACCTCGACCGCGGCGCGATCGGCCTGCATCTTGAGGTCGACGCGCACGTCGCTCTGGACCGCCGGGAGCAGGAGCCGCTTCACGGCGTCGTCCGCGGCCTTCGTGAGCTCGCCGGCCCACGGCGACTTCGGCTTCAGCCCCACCGCGGCGTGGATCGGGGGGACGAGCGGCTCGGGCGCGAGCTCGATCGAGGCGCGGAGCACGCCCTCGGCCTCGCCGCGGCGGATCGCGAGGTAGCGGTGCGACGGGATGTTCGCGACGGGCTCCTCGAAGCTCCCGTACATGTCGAACTTCGTCTGCTTGGCCGCGTGCTCCTCGTTCTTCTGGACCTTGATGACGCCTTCCTTCGCGTAGGCCTCGCGGACGAGCTTGCGCACGTCGGCGTGCTCGGCGATGCGCTCGGCGCAAATGTCGCGCGCGCCGGCGAGGGCGGCCGCCGCGTCGGGGACCTCCTTCTCGGCGCTGACGAACGCGCGGGCCTCCTCCTCGGGGCTGCCGTCGCCCGGCTGCGACCACATGCGATCCGCGAGCGGCTCGAGGCCCCGCTCCTTCGCGATGATGGCGCGCGTGCGGCGCTTCGGCTTGAAGGGGAGATAGAGGTCCTCGAGCTCGGCCTTGGTGCCGCAGGCGCGGATCTTCGAGGCGAGCGCGTCGGTGAGCTTGCCCTGCTTCTGGATCTCCGTGAGCACCGTGGCGCGGCGCTCCTCGAGCTCGATGAGGTAGGCGCGGCGCTCCTCGATGGCGCGGATCTGCACCTCGTCGAGCCCGCCGGTCGCTTCCTTGCGGTAGCGAGCGATGAACGGCACCGTCGCCCCCTCGGCGAGCAGCTTGGCCACCGCCGAGACCCCCTGGCGCGGGAGGCTCAGCTCCTCGGCCAGGAGCGGGACCGGATCGAACGAGCTGTCCGCGCGGCTCGGGACAGCGACAGGGCTCTGCGTCTCAGTCATGGGCGCGGCATACGCGCAGGGTGCACGCGCGTCCAGGCTTGACTTGCTGTCTGCCTCAGCACGCCGCCGCGATGACCTCGCCGTCGCGCAGCACGGCCCGCGCGCGCGGCGCGCCCCAGGGCTGCACGATCGCGTTCTCGTGGGGCAGGTCCCACACGGCGAGATCCGCGCGCAGCCCGGGACGGACGGCGCCGCACACGCCGCCCAGGCCGAGCGCGGCCGCCGCTTCGCGCGTCGCGCCCAGGATCGCCTCCGCGACCGTGAGCCCGTAGAGCCGCACCGCGAGCGCGAGCGCGAGCGGCAGGCTCTCGGTCGGCGCCGTGCCGGGGTTCGCGTCGCTGCCCACGATCAGCGGGACGCCTGCGGCCCGGAGCGCGGCGACGGGCGGCGGCTCCTGCCGCAGCGTGAAGCTCGCCACGGGCAGCAGCGCGGCGGCGACGCCCGCCTGGGCGAGCGCCGCGATGCCCGCCGGCGCGACGTGCTCGAGGTGGTCGGCCGACGCGGCGCCGAGCGCGGCCGCGAGCTCGGCGCCGCCCACGTCCGCGAACTGCCCGACGTGCACGCGCACGCCGAGCCCCAGCGCGCGCGCCCGCTCGAGCACCGGCCGCGCCTCGTCCACCGAGAACGCGCTCCGGTCGATGTACGCGTCGACGTAGCGCGCGAGGCCGGCCGCGGCGATCGCGGGCAGCCAGGAGCGCGCGACGGTCCCCGCGTAGGCCGCGCGGTCGCCGCCGGCCTCCGGGGGCAACGCGTGCAGCGCGAGGTACGTCGGAACGACGCGGGGCAGGCGCGCGTCCCTCCCCGCCTCGGCGACCGCCTCGAGCTGCTTGCGCTCCGTCGCCTCGTCGAGGCCGTAGCCGCTCTTGGCCTCGACGGCGGTCACGCCGAGCGCGGCCATCCGGCGGAGGCGGGCGCGGAGCGTGTCCGCGAGCTCGCCGGCGGTCGCGGCGCGCGCCGCGCGCATGCTCGCGACGATGCCGCCGCCGGCCGCGGCGATCGCCTCGTAGTCGCCGCCGGCCATGCGGATCGCGTACTCGGCGTCCCGCGAGCCTATCCAGGGCGCGTGCGTGTGGCAGTCGACGAGCCCGGGCGTGACGACCCCCGCGGCCTCGATCGCGATCGGCACGCCGGCCCCGGGCCGCAGGATCTCGCGCCGCGGGCCGACCGCGTCGATCGCGCCGCCTCGCACGACGATCGCGGCGTCCTCGATGACGCCGAGGGGATCGCCGGCCGAGGCGCGCGACGCGTCGCAGGTGACCAGCCGGCGCGCGGTGATGGCGAACGGGCGCTCGGGGTGCCGCGCGGCCTCCGCTCGCGCGGCCCCCGGCGGCGCCGTCACGTCGCCGCCTTCGCGGCGCGCGCCCGCTCGATGTCCTCGACCACCGCCCGGGACGCGGGCCCGCCGACGATCTCGGCGAACGCCGCGGGCGAGGAGACCGGCCGCGGCGGGCACCGGCGGCGCAGGCCCAGGCACCGCGCGGCCGCCTCGACGCAGCGCTCGCGGAAGCGGGGCTCGCGCTCGGCCTTGCGCACGAGCGCCTCGTGCACGCGGTCCTGCAGGTCCTCGCTGTGGCAGATGAGCAGCGCGTCGCAGCCCGCCCAGACGGCCGCGGCGGCGGCCTCCTCGACGGCGTGGTGCGCCGCGATCGCGGCCATCTCGAGATCGTCCGAGAAGAGCACCCCCTCGAAGCCGATCTCGCCGCGCAGGAGGTCGGTGCAGATGGCGCGCGACAATGTCGCCGGGACGCCGGGATCCAGCGCCTCGACGACGATGTGCGCCGTCATGAGCGACGCGACCCCGGCGCCGCAGGCGGCGCGGAACGGCGGCAGCTCGATCTCGTCGAGGCGACCGCGCGCGTGCGAGAGGGTCGGGAGCGCGAGGTGGCTGTCGAGCGCCGTGTCGCCGTGCCCCGGGAAGTGCTTGCCGCAGGCGAGCACGCCCTCCTCCTGGAGCCCCTCCAGGAACGCGACGGCGCTCCGCGCGACCGCGCCGGGGTCGCGGCCGAACGCGCGATCGCCGATGATCGGGTTCGCCGGGTTCGAGTCGACGTCGAGCACCGGGGCGAAGTTCAGGTTGATGCCGACGGCCCGGAGCTCGGACGCGACGGCGCGCGCCGCGCGGCGCAGCAGCGGGAGGTCCGCGAGCTCGCCGAGCGAGCGCATCGACGGCAGCGTCAGGCACGGCGCGGGCAAGCGGGTGACGCGGCCCCCCTCCTGATCGATGCCGATGAAGGGAGGCCGATCTGGGCCGCCCGCCGCGGCGAGCGCCTGGCAGAGCCGCGCCGTGGCGACCACGTCAGGGACGTTGCGCCGGAACAGGATCGCGCCACCCCGCCGCCCCTCGGCGAGGGCCTTCAGGTACCGGGACGGCGGCTCCGCGCCGTCGAAGCCGCCCACGATGAGCTGACCACACAGGACCTCGAGCTCCAGATCGAGCCGCATCGTCCACCACCTCTCGCGCGGCGCTGGCGAGTGGCCGGCCGCGGAATCCGTTCGTAGACGACTCGTAAACGACTTGGGCCGACGAGGCCACTTCCGCGGGATGCCGGCGCACCGGAGGGGAGGCCGCGGCGCCGGAGGGACGCGACGCGCCGCGGCCGGCTCCCTCAGAACCGGATCGCGATCTTCCCGAAGTGTGCGCCGCTCGCCATGGACTCGATCGCCTGGCGCACCTCGGCGAACGGGACCACGCGGTCGACGACCGGCCGGAGCCCGCTCGCCGCGATCGCGCGGTTCATGTCCTCGAACATCGCCCGCGACCCGACGAAGATGCCCTGCGCGGTGATCTGCTTCATCAGGAGGGGGAACAGGCCGACATCCCCCAGCGCGCCGCCCGTGAGCACGCCGATGAGGCTCACACGGCCGCCGAACCGGACCGCGCGGAGCGAACGGGCGAGCGTGCCCGCGCCGCCCACCTCGATCACGTGATCCACCCCCGCGCCGCCGGTGAACGAGCGCGCAGGCGCGTCCCAGTCGGGCTTCGCGCGGTAGTTGATGGTCTCGGACGCCCCCAGCGACCTCGCGCGCTCGAGCTTCTCGTCGCGGCTCGAGGTGACGATGACACGGGCGCCCGCGAGCCGGGCGAACTGCAGCGCGAAGATCGAGACGCCGCCCGTGCCCTGCACGAGGACCGTGTCGCCCGCCTTGAGGTGGCTCGCCACGAAGAGCGCGTTCCAGGCGGTCACGGCGGCGCACGGCAGCGACGCCGCTTCCTCGTCCGTGAGGTGCTGCGGGACCGCGACGACCCCCGCCTCATCGAGCAGCACCCGCTCCGCGGCCACGCCCGGCAGCTCCCCGCCGAGCGCCCCCCGCGCCTTGTCCGCGGAGATCTCCCCGTCGATCCATCGCTGGTGGAAGATCGGGCTCACGCGATCGCCGACCTTCACCCGCGTCACCCCGTCCCCCACGGCGACGACCTCCCCTACCCCGTCGGAGAGCGGGATGAGAGGCAGCGAGAACTTCGGGTTGTAGAGCCCCTTCGCCACGAGCAGGTCGCGGAAGTTGAGCGACGCCGCCTTCATCTGGAGGACGATCTGCCCAGGCCCCGGCTCAGGCTCCGGAAGCTCGATCGGGCGGAGCGCGTCGAGACCGAACGAACCCTGGAGAGCGAACGCTTTCATGCAGATCCTCCTTGAGCGGAGATCCGCTATCCCACGCGGGGTGGAGGCCGGTCAACGCGCCGGCCGCCGCGCGTCGCGCAGCGCCTGGGCGGCGAGCCACAGGCCGGCCGCCGTCACCAGCGCCGCCCCGAGCAGCTGGTCCGCCGACGGGCTCTCGCCGAGCCAGGCGGCGGCGAGCACGTGCGACAGGACGACCCCGACGTAACCGATCGCGCCGATGCGCGCCGCGCTGTCGATCGCGTAGGCGCGCGTCATCGCGAGCTGCGCGAGGCCACCGGCCAGCCCCGTCCCGACCAGCAGGAGAGCGCCGAAGGCGTCGGGCGTCCGCCAGACCGGGATCGAGAGCGCGACCATCGCGGCGCTCGCCACAAGCGAGAAATGCAGCGCGATCGCCTCGGGGCTCGCGCGCTCCCCGCCTGCGCCGATCCTGCGCAGCCAGATCATCGCGAACGCCGAGAAGACGGCGCCGAGCGTGGCGATGAGCGCGATCTCACCCGCGATCGCGAGCCTCGGCGCGGCGACCAGCCCGACGCCCGCGAAGGCGAGCAGGGTCGCGAGCCAGAGGCGCGGGCTCGTCCGCTCGCCGAGCAGCCGCGGCGCGAGGAGCGCGACGAAGATCGGGCTCGTCGCGCCGAGCGTGACCGCGTCGCCGAGCGCGATCTGCGGCGTGCCGAGCGTGTAGAAGCCGCAGAGCATCGCCCCTGTGCCGCAGAGCGAGCGCGCCCACGCGAGCCGCCGGTCGCCCCGGCCCACGGAGAGCGGCGCCCGGCGGACGAGCGCGACGCCGAGCGCGGTGGCCGCGCCCACCAGCGTGCGTGACGCCGCCACCTCGGGCCACGGAGCGTGCTCCGAGGAGAGCCGCGCGAGGACGTTCATCGCGGCGAAGAGCGATTGGGCCAGGAGCATCCACAGGACGCCCGCTGTCGGGTGCGCCGCGCGCCCCTCGCGCTCCGCGGCGAGGACGATCGCGGAGGCCCCGGGCGGGTGCGCGGCGACCGCGCCCTGCGACGATGACGACGTGCTCACGTAGCGCATCGATTACCACCTCGACCTCGCCGCCGTACACGCCGCCGTGCGCCCGGAGGCGCCGGCGCTCCCGGGTGCGTGCGCGACATCGAAGCGCTACGGTCGCAACGATGCGCGCGATCATCGGAGCCACGAGGAGAAGCGGGACAGGAGCGATGGATGGTCAGCGGGAGCGCCGGTCCGGGGCGCTCTGGCTCGGGCTCGTCGCCGCGGGCGCCCACGCGCTCGGGTGCGGCGCGAGCGCCGCGAACGAGCCGGCGGAGGGGCCGTCCGGGGGCACGGCAAGAGAGGGAGCGGCGGAGGAGAGCGCGCGCCCCTCGGAGGGCAAGGCCGCCGGCGTGGAGGCCGGCGGCGAGGCCCAGGGCGCCCAGGCCCCGCCCGCGCCGGGCCAGCAGATGACCCGCGCGGAGGCAGCGCGGTACGTGCTCGGCCTCGTGAACCGCGATCGCGCGGCGCACAAGCTGCCGCCCGTCCGGTGGGACGAGACCGCGGCGCGCGCAGGGCGGCGGCACGCCGAGGACATGGTCCGGATCGGCTTCACCGGCCACTGGGGCAGCGACGGCTCGGTCCCGGAGGAGCGCTACACGGCCGCGGGCGGCGACGGGTTCCCGATGGAGAACGCCGGCTGCTTCGCCGACGCGACCCCCCGCGAGCTCGATCCGGATCCGCGCTTCTCCGCGGAGAGCCTCGAGCGCGTGCACAAGGCCTTCATGAACGAGAAGCCCCCGGCCGACGGGCACCGGCGCAACGTGCTCACAGCGTCGCACACGTCGCTCGGGGTCGGGCTGGCCAAGGCGAAGGGGTTCGACATCGCCTGCCTGGCGCAGGAGTTCGTCGACGACTACGGGACGTACCAGCCGCTGCCCAGGCGGGCGACGATCGGCGAGCGGATCCGGGTGAGCGGCGAGCTCGCCGCGCCGGCGAAGATCGCGGGCGTCGGGATCTCGCGGGTCGAGCCGGGGAAGCCGATCAAGCCGGAGAAGCTGCTCAAGATGGGCGGATACCCGATCCCGCCCCCCTACGCGACGTTCTTCCCGAAGGGCTTCAAGACGCCTATTCCTCTCCAGGTGAGCGGCAATCGATTCGACATCCAGGTCCCGCTGGACGACCGCGGGCGGCCCGGGCTCTACGGCGTCAGCGTCTGGGCGACGTTCCCCCCCTCGGACGAGCTGAAGATGGTCTCGCTCCGCACGATCGACGTCGTCGGCAAGGGAGGCGCGCGATGAGCCAGAGCCGCCCGCCCACGGCGTCCGAGGAGCTCGACGCGGTCAAGGTGCTCGATCACCTGGTCCGCCGCGCGGTCTCGATGGGCGCGAGCGACATCCACGTCGAGCCGAAGCGCGACGGCATCCGCGTGCGCTACCGCGTCGACGGCGTGATGGTGGCGCAGGGGCAGATCCCGATCGAGATCGCGCCGTCGCTCACCTCGCGCGTGAAGGTGCTCGCGCGGATGGACATGACCGAGCGGCGCCTGCCGCAGGACGGCCAGTTCAGCCTCGAGCTCCACGGCCACCCGCTCATCCACCTGCGCGCCTCGACGTTCCCCGCGATCCACGGCGAGACGCTCGTGCTGCGCGTGCTGCTGAGCCACCAGCTGATCCCGCTCGACAAGCTCGGGCTCGCCGAGGGGGACCTGCCGCGGCTCGAGCGGCTCGCCGACCGGCCCTCGGGGCTGATCGTCGTGTGCGGACCGACCGGATCCGGCAAGACCTCGACGCTCTACTCGCTGATCAAGGTCATGAAGACGAGCGAGCTGAGCATCGTCACGCTCGAAGATCCGATCGAGGTCGAGTTCGCCGACATCACGCAGGGGCAGACCAACCCGAGGCAGGGCTTCACGTTCGCGACGGGCCTGCGCGCGATCCTCCGGCAGGACCCGGACGTGATCATGGTGGGCGAGATGCGCGATCCCGAGACGGCGCAGATCGCTCTGCAGGCGAGCCTCACGGGGCACCTCGTGCTGTCGACGCTGCACACCTCCGACGCGGTGGACACGGTCGCGCGCCTCGTGGACCTCGGCGCGGAGTCGTGGATCGTGGCGAACGCCCTGCTCGCCGTGGTCGCGCAGCGGCTCGTCCGCAAGCTCTGCGAGGAGTGCGCGGAGACGTACGAGCTCGAGACCGCCGTGACGGGCGAGGAGGACAAGGTCCTCATCGCGAAGGGCGCCGAGCTGAAGCGCAGCGTCGGGTGCCAGACGTGCCACATGACGGGCTACCGGGGGCGCATGGGCCTGTTCGAGATGCTCGAGCTCGACGACGACCTGCGGGATCTCGTGAAGGCGCGGGCGGGAAAGCGCGCCTACCGGGACGCCGCGCGCAAGGTAGGTCTCGTGCCGCTCCGCGAGGCCGGGCTCGCCAAGGTGAAGGAGGGGCTCACCTCCCTGGACGAGGTGCTCCGCGTGACGTGACGCTCCCCGCTCTGGAGGAGGTCTCGCCGAGCGTCTCGGCCAGACGCGCCGCGGTTCGCCCTGCGATCCGCGGCGCGCCGCCGGTCAGGTGGCCTGCGAGGAGCCGTCGTCGACCGCGTTGGCGGCGATGACGCCCTTGTACCAGAGCGCGCTGTCCTTCGGGATGCGCCGCTGCGTCTCGTAGTCCACCCAGACGATGCCGAACCGCTGCGAATAGCCGCGATCCCACTCGTAGTTGTCCATCAGCGACCACACGAAGTACCCCGCGAGCGGCGCCCCCGCGTCCATCGCGCGCCGCGCGGCGACGAAGTGATCGCGCAGGAACTCGAGCCGCCGCGTGTCCGGGATGCGGCCGTCCTTGTCGGGCTCGGTCGAGTAGGCCGCGCCGTTCTCCGTCACGTAGAGCTTCGGCACGCCGTACTCCACATGCAGCCGGAGGAGCAGCCGCCGGAGCCCTTCCGGGTAGACCTCCCAGTGCATCTCCGTCTGCTCGGAGAGGGGGGCGACGTGCACCGTCCTCGGCAGGTTCTGCTCCTCGGGCACCTTGCTGCTCCGCAGGACCGCCCGCGAGTAGTAGTTGAGGCCGAGGAAGTCGCACTGCGTGGCGATGATCTCGAGATCGCCCGGCTTGCACACGGTAAACCCCTCCGGCGGGAGGTGGCCCAGCGCGATGTAGTCCTCGATCATGTCCGCCGGATAACGCCGGCCGTACAGCGGATCGAGGAACCAGCGGTTGAAATATCCGTCGTAGTGGCGGCACGCGTCGTAGTCTGCGGCGCTGGGGGACGCGGGCATCGCGTAGTTCATGTTCAGCGTGATGCCCACCTCGGCGCCGGGACAGTTCTGGCGCACCACGGGCACCGCGAGGCCGTGGGAGAGCAAGAGGTGATGGCTCACCGCCAGCGCCTTCTTGAAATCGTGCCCGCCCGGCGCGTGGATCCCCTTCTCGTAGCTGAGGAACGCCGTGCACCACGGCTCGTTGTGCGTGATCCACTTCTTCACGCGATCGCCGAGCTTCCGCGAGATGACGTCGGCGAACTCCACGAACGCGTCCGCCGTCGAGCGGTGCTGCCAGCCCCCGACCTGGTCCTGGAGCACCTGCGGCAGGTCCCAGTGGAAGAGCGTCGCGTACGGCTCGATCCCGGCCGCGAGGAGGCCGTCCACGAGCCGGCTGTAGAAGTCGAGCCCCTTCTGGTTCACCGCGCCCCGGCCGTTCGGGAGGATGCGCGGCCACGCGATCGAGAACCTGTAGGCCATCATGCCCAGGCTCTTCATCAGCGCGATGTCCTCAGGCCACCGGTGGTAGTGGTCGCACGCGACGTCGCCGTTGGTCCCGTCGACGATCTGACCGGGCGTCTTCGCGAAGCGATCCCAGATGGACTCGCTGCGGCCGTCCTCGTTCGTAGCCCCCTCGATCTGATAGGAGGACGTCGCGGTCCCCCAGACGAAATTGTCGGGAAATCTCAGAGACGGCATGTCGACTTGTGGTTCTCCTTAGAGCGGTTTTCAGCTGAGCCTGGTACGAACGTCACAGAGCGGCGGTCGCCCGCACAGGAGACGGGCCCAGATCGGCGTTTTCGGCGCGCAAGCGCACTCCGGTGCGCTGAGCACCGAAAACGTCGAGATGGGCCCGTATCCGAAGCGGGTGACCGCCGCTCTAGAGAGGTCCGGCCTCGACGGAGGCGGGCACCTTGCGATCGTAGAGCGCGGAGGGCGCGATGACGGAGCCGGGCGCGTAGAGGTGGCAGCGGACCCAGTGCCCCGACCCGACGTCGACAGGCCCCGGCGTCTGCTCCCGGCACGTGTTCATCACGCTCGGGCAGCGGTCTGCGAAGGGGCAGCCCGGCGGCGGGTCGATGAGCTTCGGCGCCCCGGAGCGGGCGGGGAGATCGCCGCGGATCGAGCCGTTCGGATCCGGGACCGCAGAGAGCAGGAGCTTCGTGTACGGGTGCGCCGGCTGCTGCATCAGCTCCTCGCTCGGCGCGCCCTCCACGATGTGGCCCGCGTACATCACCATCGTGCGATCCGCGACGTAGCGCGCGCTCGCGATGTCGTGCGTGATGTAGAGGTAGGAGATGCCGCGCTCCTCCTTGAGCTTCTCCATCAGGTTCAGGACGCCCATGCGGATCGAGACGTCGAGCATCGAGATCGGCTCGTCCGCGAGGATCACGCTGGGATCCACCGCGAGGGCGCGGGCGATCGCCACGCGCTGCCGCTGACCGCCCGACAGCTGGTACGGGTACTTGAGCGCGACCTCCGCGGGCGGGTTCAGATCGACCGTCTTGAGGAGCGCGTGCACCTTCTCCCGGAGGATCGCCGCGGTGGGCGCCTTGTTGTGGAGCAGGAGCGGCCGCTCGAGGTGGTAGCCGATGGTGTGCACCGGGTTGAGCGAGCCGAACGGATCCTGGAAGATCATCTGCACCTGCCCGCGGTAAGCGAGCGAGGCGCGGGTCGGCTCCTCCTTCAGCACGTCGCGACCCTTGAACACGATCTGCCCGCTGCTCGGCGGCATCAGCCGCGCGAGGAGCCGTGCGATCGTGCTCTTGCCGCTGCCCGACTCGCCGACCAGCGCGATGACCTCACGCTCTGCCAGCGAGAACGATGCGTCGTGCAGCGCCCGGAGCTGCTGCGATCGCAGCCCGCCGCCGACGGGGAAGTACTTCCCCAGGCGCACCACGTCGAGGACAGGCGAGACAGAAGGTTGCGTCATCGTCATCGTCAGTAGAGGTGGCAAGCGCCGCGGTGTTCGGGCGCGATTTCACGAAGGACGGGCAGCTCGTTCTGGCAGGTCGCGAAGGCCTGCGGACACCGGGGGTGGAAGCGGCAGCCGGCGGGCGGGTTGCGCATGTCGGGCGGCGAGCCCGGGATGCCCTGCAGCTTGCGGCGCGGCCCACGGACCGAGGGGAACGACCCGAGGAGCCCCTGCGTGTACGGGTGCTTCGGATCGCTGAAGAGGTCCTTGGCGCGGGCGGTCTCCGCGAGCTTGCCGGCGTAGAGGATGGCGATGCGCGTGGAGAACTCGGCGATGAGCGAGAGGTCGTGCGTGATGAAGAGGATCGAGAAGCCGAGGCGCTCCTTGAGCTCTGCGATCTGCTGCAGGATCTCCCGCTGCACGACCACGTCGAGCGCCGTCGTCGGCTCATCCATGATGAGGAACGGCGGCTTGAGCGCCATCGCGATCGCGATCACGACGCGCTGCCGCATGCCGCCCGACAGCTGGTGCGGGTAGCTGTTCAGGCGCGACGAGTCGATGTTCACGAGCTTGAGCAGCGCGGCCGCGCGCTCCATCGCCTGAGCGGGCGTCACGCCGTCGTGCGCGATGATCGGATCGGAGATCTGATCGCCGATCGTCAGCACCGGGTTGAGCGCGGTCATCGCGCTCTGGAACACCAGCGCCATCTTCCGCCAGCGGAAGGCGCGGAGCTGCTCCTCGTTCATCGCCAGGACGTCCTGCCCGGCGAAGTACACGTGCCCGCCCGTGATGACCGCCGGCGGGCGGAGCAGCCGCATGATGGCCATCGCCACCGTCGACTTGCCGCTCCCCGACTCGCCCGCGAGGCCGAGCACCTCGCCCGGGGCGATGTCGAAGGAGACGTTGTCGACCGCGCACACCGGACCCGTCGGGGTGATGAACTCGACCCGGAGATCCTGAACGGAGAGAAGCGGACTAGGCGCCATGAGTCCTCACCACCGGCGTAGACGGACCCGCCGTGACCTTGCGGCTCCTGAGGAGACGCGACCAGGCTCCCTCCGCGCGGAGCCGCGGATTCGAGATCTCGTCGATCGCGTAGTTGATGAGCGTGAGCGCGAACCCGACAAGCGCGACGCACACGCCGGTGGGCACGATGGTCCACCAGGCGCCCGTGAGGAGCGCGGCGTTGTTGCTCGCCCAGTAGAGGTTCGTGCCCCAGGTGACGGCGCTCAGGTCGCCGAGACCGAGGAACTCGAGGCCGACCTGGGCGCCGATGGCGTAAACCGTCGCGCCGATGAAGCCGGACATGAGGAGCGACGTCATGTTCGGCAGGATCTCCACGAAGATGATGCGCGCGCTGCTCTCGCCGCTCACGAGGGCCGCGGACACGAAGTCCTTGTCGCGCAGCGCGAGCACCTGCGAGCGGAGCACGCGCGCGTTCCACGCCCAGCCCGTGATGACGAGGACGAGCAGGATCGTCATCGGCCCGGCCGGCAGGTAGGCCGCGATGACGACGGCCATCGGAAGGCCGGGGATGATCAGGAACACGTTCGTGAACAGCGAGAGAACGCTGTCGATCCAGCCGCCGAAGTAGCCCCCGGCCATGCCGATCGCCGCGCCGATCGCCATCACGGCGAAGCCCGTGGCGAAGCCGACGGCCAGAGAGGTCCGCGCGCCGACGATCGTCTGCGCGAGCACGTCCTGCCCCTGGCCGTTCGTCCCGAACAGGTGCTCGGCGGAGGGAGCCTCGTGCGGCATGCCCACGAACGCGTGCGGATCTTGCCGCACGATCGACGGGCCGAGCAGCGAGAGGAGCAGGAAGAAGAGCACGATGAGCGTGCCCACCATCGCCTTGCGATTCGAGAGGAGCAGGCGGAGCCATCCCGCCGCACGGGAGCCGCCGCCCCCGCTGTTGCCTTGTTGCGCAGCCATCGCTTCTCCTGGACCCAGCCGTCAGCGCCCGCGGGCGCGAGGATCAAGAAACACGTAGATCACGTCGACCAGGAAGTTCGCCCCCAGCACGGCGAACGTGATGGTGAGGAAGATCCCCTGCATGAGCGGGTAATCCTGATTTCGAACCGCCTGGATGAGCAGATAGCCTTGCCCCGGATACGAGAAGACGATCTCGGTGAGCAGCGAGCCGGCGAGCACGAAGCCGAGCGCCATGCCGAAGCCGGTGACGTTGGGCAGGAGCGCGTTCCTCGCGGCGTAGGTGAACATCACCCGCCACTGCGAGAGCCCCTTGGCCTGGGCCATCGTGATGTACTCCTCGGACAGCACGGTGACCATCGCGCTGCGCATGCCGAGCATCCAGCCGCCGATGGTGGCGATGACGATCGACAGGGCGGGCAGGACCATGTGCGACAGCACGCTCCCGATGAACTCCAGGCTCCAATCGGGCGAGAGCGTGTCGCTGTAGGCGTGGCGCAGCGGGAAGGCCCCGAGCACGAACCCGAGGATGTAGAGCGACACCATCGCGAGCCAGAAGTAGGGGAACGCGCCGAGGAACATCAGGACCGGCGGCATGATCGAGTCGAGCCAGCCGCCCCGCTTCCACGTCGCGATGATCCCGAGCAGCGTCCCCAGGCCGAAGCTGACGATCACGGCGGCGCCCGACAGGAGCAGCGTCCAGCCGAGCCCCGTCGCGATGACCTCCGTCACCTTCGCCGGGAAGTGCGCAACCGAGGTCCCGAGATCGCCGGTCAGCGTGTGGCTCAGGTAGGTGATGTACTGCTTGTAGAGCGGCTCACCCGTGAACCCGAACGCCTTCCGCAGCGCATCGATCGCCTCCGGCTGCAGCTGCCCCCGGAAGCGCACGAACATGGCCGAGGCTGGATCGCCCGGCATGGCGCGCGGAATTAGGAAGTTCAGGGTGAGCGAGGCCCACGCCGCGATGAAGTACAAGCCCAGCTGTCGCAGAAGGTAACGCACAGAAGCTCTCTCTTTTAACCTGCGCTCCGGATCAGGTCACGCCCAACTTCACTTCGGCTTGAGCTCGGTGAGGACCAGCAGGTACTCGGGCGGGTTGTTGGGCGACAGCTTCGCGTACGGGTTCTCCTTGCTGGGGAACCCGGTGAAGCGGCGTGTGTTGTACTCGCCCCAGGACGGCCCGGGGAACAGCGGGATCGAGGGAGCCGCCTCGGAGAAGATCTCCTGGAGCTGCTCGATGATCTTCTTCTGATCCGCCGGCTCGGTCGCGGCCTCGAACGCCTCGAAGAGGCTGTCGGCCTGCTTGGCGCCGAAGCGGTGCCAGTTGCGCGCCGACGTCTCGCCGACCGGCTTCGCGGTCGCGGTGCCGAGGAGGTCCCGGTAGAAGTTGTACGGGGTCGGCTCCTCGTTCGACCAGCCCATCGACAGGTCGAACGTGCCCTTCTGGAGCGCCTCGAAGAACGCGCTGAAGTCGTACGTCTTCAGCGTGGCCTCGACGCCGATCTGCTTCACCTGCTGCGTGACGATCTGCGCCGCGCGCACCCAGTCGGACCAGCCCGTGACGACGTTGAGATCGAAGCGCAGCGGCTTCCCGTCCTTCACGCGGATGCCGTCGGCCCCCTTGGCATAACCCGCCTCGTCGAGGATCTGGTTCGCCTTGGCCACGTTGAACTTGACCCAGTCGCCCGCCTCGACCGTCTTCTGGCTGCGCCAGCGCTCGTGCGCGTCGCTCAGCGCCGTCGCGTCCGCCGGCCGCGTGTAGTTGTTCATCGCGACCTTGACGATCTGCTCGCGGTCGAGCGACATGCTGATCGCCTTGCGCACCCGCGCATCGTCGAGGGGCTTCTTCGTCGTGTTCGTGTAGACGAACACCGTGCTGCCGACGAGCGGGAACCAGTAGTGGTGATTCGCCGGGTCCTTGCCGACGTAGACCTTCTCGATCTCCGGGACGAAGTTGCCGGCCCAGTCGACCTCGCCGTTCAAGAGCGCCAGGTTCGCCTGGTCGTTGCCCGGGTACGCCGGGAAGCGGAGCCCCTTGATCGCCGGCTTGCCCGGCTGCCAGTAGTTCGGGTTCCGGCCGAGCTCGTAGATCTGGTTCTGGAAGGTCTTCACCTCGGTGAAGGGCCCCGTCGCGACCGGGTTCTCGTTCGTGTACGTGACCGGATCCGCCACGTCCTTCCACTTGTGCTCCGGCACGATCGGCTGGTGGCCGAGGAAGACGAGCCCGGGGACGTAGGGCCGCGTGAGCGTGAACTCGACCGTGGAGTCGCCCTTGGCCTCGACCGAGGTCAGCCACTTCCAGACGCCCTGCAGGTCGAGGGCGGCGTGCTTCTTCAGGAGCCCGAAGGTGAAGGCCACGTCCTTCGCCGTGAACGGTTGGCCATCGGACCACTTGACCCCGGGCCGCGTCGTGACGGTGAGCGTCTTGTTCCCGTTACCCCACTCGTACTTGGATGCGAGCCAGGGGGTGAACTCGCCCTTCATCGTGTTGTAGACGAGGAGCGGCTCGTAGATGCCAGCGACGGTTGGCCAGCGAACGTTGCCTGATGCGAGCAGAGGATTGAAGTTCCGCACCCATGACGCTTGCTGCTCGATCGAGACGGTCAGGAAGGTGTCGGCGGCCGGTGAGGACTTGCCCGGCCCCGGCGCGGTGCTCGCGCCGCCCGCGGACTCCTTGGTCGGTTCGGTCTTCCCGCACCCCGCTGTGACACCGACCGAAAGCAGCAACGTCGACAACACGAACGTCCGACGCGGCAACAACCAGTTCCTCATGAGAATGCTCCTCGCGGGGCCCTCGTGGATACGCCCGAGCGCCCACCGTCCCTCTCCCACTCCTCAATCTCCCTGGAAGCCACCACGCAGCAGAGCGGCTCGCCGGAATTCGACACCGCGACGCAGTGCGCCATACCAGCATCCAGGCGTCGGCACTGTAGCCGTTTTCGCACAGCAGTGTCAACGGGGATTCGAGGTCGCTGTCAAGTTCTCGCGCCGCTTACTCAGGCGCGTTTTCAAGGGAGATGTCGTGGTGCGTCATGTCTCGCAGCAGCAACTCCGTCTCATGGTGCTCATGGTGCTCATGGTGCTCATGGTGTCATCACGCGTCATGAGGAATGATGGCTTAAGCACTTGCACTGTTATTTTCTTTGGCCGCAGAAAGAAAGTAAGCAGTCACCGACTGCGTCGGTTCAGGCACCTGAGGTGCGCCGCGGTCCACGCGCGTCCGGGGCACGTCTATACAGACGTCCGCGGGCGATTACAAGACCAGAAATTTCCAACTTCGCGCCGGTAGACAGGGGGCGCGCTCCCAGGGCGAGCGCGGACACCCCCCTGGGCGGGCAGAGAGGGAAGGCCGCGTCAGGGGCGGACGCGGGCGGAGCGTCGGATGCGCTCAGCGTTGTAGTGCGGGCCGCTATTCGACGCCTGATGGGCTGGTCCTCTCCGCCGTGGCCGTGAGTGCCACGTATCAGGAAAGGCTCCCTTCGATGTCAGCAATGTTTCGCGCGGGCGCGGGCGCCGGCCAGACGAGCGGCCGCGAGCGCGTCTCATGGGAGCGGGGGAGCGGACGCTGGCACGCGGAGCTCGCTGCCGAAGAGCTCGTCGGCGGTGCAGTTGTCGACGAACGCGGTCTCCTTACCCAGCTTCAGCTGAGGCTCGGGCGAGCCCTGCACGACCAGCCCGAAGCGGTTGTCCAGGGCGCGAACCCGGGAGAGGCGACCGGTGCTCCGGTCGTACAGGATGCCGGCGCGCGCACAGCCTTCCACCCGCACGTCGTCGAGCGCGACGGTGGAGCCGGCGAGCGCGAGGACGCCGTCGGCGACGAGCTCGTCGCGCCGCCTGCCCTGTGCGGCGCGGGGATCACCCGTCACCCCGTCGACGACGGTCTGCGAGATCTCCGCCTCGGAGCCGAACAGCACAACGCCGGCCGTGCGGCTCCCGCGGACGAGGGACGAAGCGAGCCGGATCTCGTACCCCGCGGCTGCGACGCCGATGCCCGTGCTGTCGTCGTCGTCGTCGTCATCGTCGTCATCGTCGTCATCGTTTGATTCGCCGCCCGAGGTGCCGTCGATCAGGTTCCCGATGATCTCGACCTTGCTGCCGAGGATCTCCGTGCCGGCGAAGATGCCGACGGAGCGGTTGCCGCTCACGACATTGCCCGCGAGCACGGCGGTGGCGCCCCGGTAGATGACGATCCCCTGCCCCACCGGCGCGCGGCGGTCCGGCGCGACATGCCCCTCGACGAGGTTGCCTGTCACGGTCGCCTCGGACCCGTCATATCCCACGAGCAGGCCGGCGCCCTCGTTGCTGCGAATGGCATTCGACACGAGCGTCACCCGGCCCTCCGCCACGGTCAGCCCGGCGCCGTCCCCCCAGCCGCCTTCGGCGAGGGTGCCTTCGATGAGGTTGCCGCCGGCGATCAGCTCGGCGGAAGAGTCGCCGACGTGAACCCCGGTGCCGCGGTTCCGGACGACCGCGCTGTCGTGGAGGCGCATCGCCGCGCCGCGGGCGACGGCGACCCCGAATCCGCCGAGCAACGACCCGGTCGGGGCCGCCACCGTGCCCTGCACCAGGCTCCGCGTCATCGTCGCCGCGCTGCCCTCGCCGATCACGGCGACGCCGATCTCCGTGTTGCCGAGGACCACGCTCGAGTCGATGGCGACGCGCGCTTGCCCCGCCGCATACACGCCGACGCCGTAAGGCGGGTCGGAGGTCCCGGGGCTCGTCCCCTCGACGAGCACGCCGGAGAGGGTCGCGGACGCGCTGGCCGCCACGAGGATCCCGGACAGCTGGTTACCGACGACAGCCGTGCTCTCGATCGACGCCTCGGCGCCGTCCTGCACGACGATCCCCTGGCCGTCCGCCGGGTAGCGCCCCGACGACACGGTCCCCTCGACGAGGCTGCCCACCACGGACGCCGTGGCGCCCGCCTGGAGCGCCGCCACGCCCGCCGCGCGGTTGCCCGTCACGGCGCTCTCCTTCACGAGGAGCGCGCCGCCGGCGTCCGCAAAGGCGCCGATGCCGGTTCCTGCGCTGCCGTCGCGCGTCCCCTCGATCCAGCTCTGCGCGACCGAGAGGCGGGCGCCGTCGCCCGACAGGACGCCGGCATGCATGGCGTCCTTGATGTGAACGCGCTCGAGCGTCACCGCGCTCGCGCCGGTCGCCACGACGCCGGCGCCGTCTCCGCCGATCTCGATCCCCCGGAGCGTCACCTCCCCTGCGTCGAGCACCGCCACGATCGCGGGAGGACGCACGGCCGAGCTCACCCCGCGGATCCGCACGCGCGAGGCGCACGGGCCGGCGATCTCGAGCGGCTTCGTGATGACGACCGGCTCGTCGTAGGTCCCCGCCGCGAGCGCGATCGTCCCGCCGTCGGCGACGAGCCCCAGCGCCGCCTCGATCGTCGTGACCGGCCTCGCCTCGGATCCGTCGCCGTCCGCGCCGGAGTAGCTCGGATCCACATAGACGTTCCCGGACACGCGCGGGACGCTCCCCCACGGCCCACGCCCGCAGCCGACGGGGCCGTCGACCGGCACACACCCCGCTTCCGGCGTCGCGAACGTGCCAGTCGGGCACCTCGCCATGGCCGGCCTGCAGAGCCCGTCGTCGCCCGCGAGCTCCGGAGCGCAGCGGGGGATGCCAGCGGGAATGCAGCCCTCATCGAACTTCGGGATCGTCCCTGCAGGGCATTTCTCCATCGATGGATGGCAGAGCCCGTCGTCCTCCACGAACAGCGCGGCGCAGCCCTGGATGCCCACCGGCATGCACGCGTCCGCGGGGCCGAGGACGTGCCCAGGCGCGCAGCTCGGCGCGCGCGGCGCGACGCCCTCGCAGACGAGCGGGGCGCCGGAGCTCCCCGAGGGGTCGCTGCACGCCGCGACGAGCGGCAAGAGGGCCGCAATGCAGGCGGCCAGGCAAGATGAACCCGCGCGCGTGGCGCAGAAGCGCATGCAATCCCCTCCTTGGAAAGCGCTGCCTCGCGCGCCGCGGGCTCCCGCTCCTCGGGCGAACAGCTCTCCAGAGCTCCCGCAGCAGCGCGGAGACCGCGCGTCGCCTCCATGAACAGGCGCTCCGAGCGCCCGAGATCGTCGAGGAGCCCGCGCCAGTGTGACGAGGACGCCGCCTGTGCGCCTGTGCGCCTCTGCGGCGCCGCGCGAGCTCCTTTAGCGTAATGAATCCTACAACGGAAGATGCGCTCCTGCCAGGCAAAGGAGCCGTGATCACGCCGACTTTCCCTTCGCTGCAGCGCCACGGACGGCTGCGCCGCGCTGGGTCTCCCGGGCGTGGGCGCGCGAACCTCGCTGACACCGAGGCTCGCGCGCGGCCGAGCGTGTGGGTCAGACGTCTTCTGTCAACCACGTTGAACCGGTCGAACGCGGCGCGGGACGCCCCGCGAAGGCGGCCGCTCCCGCTGCATCGCGGGCCCGCCGTCCGCGGCTGAAGGCGGCGACCGCGCCGTCGTTCCGGACGACGGGGTGACGCGCGGCGCGGCGCAGAGCGCGGCACACTCACGCGACGACGGCGAGGTTGCCGCAGGAGGAGCGCCGGACAGGGCCCTTGTCGGCCGAAGTGGGCTGCGCACGGCGTGACCAGATGGCCGCAAGCGATGAGAACATCGCCGCCGACGAGCGCAGATGTCGAGTCGCAGCAGCCCCTGATTGCAGGGATCCACCAGGTCTTCGGAAATGCGGCTTGCCGGGCGCGATAAAGCCGCAAGTCGGGTCGTCCTCCCCCCGGCTCATGCCGTCCCGCCGCGCGCGACGCGCGGCGGGCGCCCCGCGATGGGCGTCGACATTTGCCTTTCTCCAGCGCTCTAGAGGCTCCCACATCGGCGCGTGTCGGCGCGCGCCGGCGCGGCGGGCTCCCCGGCGCGATGAAACGGGGAGAACGCTCCCCCGGCGCGGATTCAGACAATGCACTTTCGCCGTCGCCGACGCGGCAGGCTCTGCACACGAGGAGTCAGGCACGCAGCCTGCTCTCCACGCCGTTCAACATGCCGGCGCGGGCCCGAGGGCCGTAGCAGGGCATGGAAGGAGGACGGATGGTTCGCTCAATCGATATGAAGATGGCGCACGCGGCGATGCTCTTTTCTGTGTTGATGACCGGGTGCGCAGTCGACGCGGTGGCTCCGCAAGAGTCCGACGTGGACCAGGCCGACGTCGACGTGGCGTCGAGTGAGCAGGCGTTGGAGGACGAGGAAGCGACGGACGAGGAGACGCGGGGCGGCGGCCTGATCGGCGCGCCCGGGGTGCCGGGCAAGACCGATATCGGCCAGGCCCCCATCAAGGGCGGCGGCCCGCTCCAGGGCCCCGGCGGCGTCGGACAGGGCCCCTTCAAGGGCGGCATCGGCGGCCCCGGCGGCCCGCTCCAGGGCCCCGGCGGCATCGGACAGGGCCCCTTCAAGGGCGGCATCGGCGGCCCCGGCGGCCCGCTCCAGGGCCCCGGCGGCATCGGACAGGGCCCCTTCAAGGGCGGCATCGGCGGCCCCGGCGGCCCGCTCCAGGGCCCCGGCGACATCGGACAGGGCCCCATCAAGGGCGGCGGCCCGCTCCAGGGCCCCGGCGGCGTCGGACAGGGTCCCATCAAGGGCGGCCTTGGCGGCCCCGGTGGCCCGCTCCAGGGCCCCGGCGACATCGGCCAGGGCCCCGTCAAGGGCGGCGGCCCGCTCCAGGGCCCCGGCGGCCCCGTCGGCCAGGTGGGGCAGATGCCCGGCGGCCCGGTCGGGCAGATGGGCGGGATCCCCGGCCTCGGCGGCTTCCCGGGCATGGGCGGCTTCGGGTGGCCGCTCGGCATGGGCGGCTATCCGTACGGCGGCTTCGGCTTCCCCGGCGGGTTCGGCGTGCCGCTCGGCGGCTTCGGCGGCGCGGGGTGCTGCGGCGGGGGTGGGTTCCCTGGATCGCTCTTTCCCTGACGTCGTTCCCCGGGCGCGACGGCCACGCTGCCGCCGCGCGCCGTGGTGAATCGAACCGAGGGTCCGCCCGAACCAGCGGGGAGAGTCACACGAGCTCCCCGCGAGGCGGGCGGCCCGTCCGTCGACCGGCCTCCCGAGAGAGTGCGCCCTCCGTGGAGCGCGGGGCCCGCGAAACGTTGGACCCCCGCCGCGCGGTCGGGGCAGCATACGGCGATGGAAGACGCCCCCCTCCTAGAGCGCGAGCCGGAGACCAACATCTTCGGCGAATCCATGGTGGTGTTTCACACCGCCGCGGACCTCATCGGCCTGGCTCCCCGCATCCGGCTGGAGCTCGAGCAGCCCGACTACGAGCACATCTTCTACATCACCACGCAGCTCCAGGACCGCCTCGTCCCCTTCCGCGGAGAGGCGGCCGCGGCCTACGAGCGGCTCCCTGCGTCGGTGATCCCGAACCGGGCCGCGATCACCCCGCTCTTCAACGGCAAGCTCATCCTCCGCCCCGAGGCGCTCCGGAGCGGCTCGATCCACGTGCAGGACGGGACGATCCGCCTCGCCGATCAGGGCCTTTACCGCATCCAGCCCGGCGCGTTCGTGCGCTTCAAGGCCTATCGGGTCCAGCACAACCAGGCGCGAGGGCCCTACAAGGGCGGGCTGCGCTTCCACAAGGCCGTGTCGCTCGACCTGTTCAACGCGCTCGCCGCCGAGATGACCTGGAAGACGGCCATCGCCGATGTCCCGTTCGGCGGCGGCAAGGGGGGTATTCGCATGGACCCGCGCGAGCACAGCAAGGAGGAGCTCGAGGCGATCTCGCTCCGGTACATGTACCGGCTGAAGCAGCTCATCGGGCCCAACGTGGACATCCCCGCGCCCGACGTGGGCACGAACGCCGAGGTGATGGCGTGGCTCCTGCGCCAGTACAGCGACGGTGAGCGCGAGCGGGTGAACCACCGCGGCGTCGTCACCGGCAAGGACGTGCGCATCGGCGGCTCCGAGGGGCGCGTCAAGGCGACCGGGCAGGGGCTCGCGTACTGCATCGAGGAGTGGTACGCGCAGCGCGGCGCCCCCCTCGCGGGGGCGCGCTTCATCGTGCAGGGCTTCGGCAACGTCGGCTCCGCCGCCGCCGAGATCCTGTGCCGGATGGGCGCGCGGTGCGTGGCCGTGCAGGACGCCGACGGCGCGATCTTCGACCCGAACGGCGTCGACGTGGGCGCGCTGATGGCGCACGTCAACGAGAACCCGCAGAACCTCCGGCGGTCGGTCGCCGGCTACAGCGGCGCCCAGGCGATCGCGCGGGACGATTTCTGGAGCGTGGACGCGGACATCTGCATCCCGGCCGCGCTCGGCGACGCCATCACCGGCGAGGTGGCCGAACGGCTGAAGGCGAAGCTCGTGGCCGAGGGCGCCAACCGCCCGACCACGACCGAGGGCGACAAGGTGCTCGCGGAGCGCGGCATCAGCGTCATCCCAGACATCATCGGCAATGCGGGCGGCGTGACCGTCTCCTATTACGAGTGGATCCAGAACAAGCGCATGGAGCACTGGACCGAGGGCGAGGTGAACGCGCGGCTGGAGCGCGCCATCAAGAGCAACTACCGCCTGATCTGCGACATCGCGGACGACCGGCCGCGCCGCGCGGAAGCTCACGACTCGACCGGGCTCGTCGTGGGCAAGCGCCTGCCGATGCGGCTCGCCGCGATGGTGCTCGCGCTCAAGCGGATCGAGGCGCACTACATGCTGGAAGGGTTCTCTCAGTGATCTCGGCCAAACGACGAACGCGGCGCCGGAGTCCGGCCGTCCCTATGGCCGGGTTCCCGGCGGGCGGCGGGCGGACCTAGCGAGCGACGCCGTACCCGAGCTTCTTGATGCCGTAGACCTTGATCTTGTGCTGGAGCGTTCGCAGCGGCAGCTCGAGGCGACGCGCCGCCTCCGTCTGGTTCCAGTCGGACGCGCGCAGCGCCTCGAGCAGGAGATCGGCCTCGATCTGCTCGAGGCGCGTCTTGAGGCCGACCGCGGGGGCCGCCCCCTGCCCCGGATCGGACGCGCGCGGGGGGATCGGCTCGGACGGGCGCGAGGGCAGCGGCTCGGACGCGCGGAGGGAGAGGGCCGGCGCGACGCCGGGCTCGGACGAGCGCGAGACGTCGACGGCGCGAGAGGGCGTGGGCGGCGAGCTGGGGGAGGTCACCGCCAGGCGGATGCGCTCCGGGAGATCGCGCGCCATGATCGCGTCGCCCTCCGCGATCACCACGGCCCGCTCGATCGCGTTCCGGAGCTCACGCACGTTGCCGGGCCACGAGTAGCACTTCAGGAGGGCCAGCGCCTCGGGCGCGAGCGACTGGACCCTGCTGAGGTTCGCCGAGTTCGCCTGCGCCAGGAAGCCCGCCGCGAGCGTCGCGATGTCGTCGCGGCGCGCGCGGAGCGGCGGGATGTTCAGCGTCATCGCGTTCAGCCGGTAGAGCAGATCGAGCCGGAACGTGCCCGCGTCGCACATGGCGTCGAGGTCGCGGTGCGTCGCCGCGATCACGCGGACGTCGACCTCCAGCTCCTTGGTCGCGCCGACGCGCGTCACCCGCTTGGTCTCGAGCACGCGCAGGAGCGCGGCCTGCGCTGCCGCGGGCAGCTCGCCGATCTCGTCGAGCAGGACCGTGCCGCCGGCGGCCGCCTCGAACACGCCCTTGTGCTGCTGGCTCGCCCCGGTGAAGGCGCCGCGCTCGTGGCCGAAGAGGGTGCTCTCGACGAGCAGCGCCGGGATCGCCCCGCAATTCACGCAGATGAGCGGCTCGCCGCGCCGCGGGCTGCCGTCGTGGATGAACCTCGCGAGCACCTCCTTGCCCGTCCCGGTCTCGCCGCGCAGGAGCACGGGGATCGAGGAGCGCGCGGCCCGCAGCGCCACCTCCACGAGCGATCGCATGAGCGGGCTCTTGGTCGCGAGGAGGTGGCCGTCGGCCTCCCACTGGCTCTCCGGCGGCGCGCCCGGCGGGCCCGCCTCGTCGGGCGGCCGGGTGCTGTCGACCTTCGGCGTGACGTAGACCAGCGCGCCCTCCGGGGACGCGAGGCGCACGGGCTCGGCGGGGGTGGCGCTCCGCGACGCCTCGTGGCTGACCTCGATGAGCTTGTCGATGGACGTCGCGGCGTCGGGGGACACGGCGACCCCCGCGACCAGCACGGGCTCGCCCTCGCGGCGCGCGACGATCGCCTTCGCGAGCTCCTCGGCGAGCTCGGGGGTGACCTCGGGGAGCAGGATCTCGAGGGTGTCGGCGCTGTAGAAGGCGACGCGATCGACGGGCCTCAGCGCCTCGCGCACGCGGAGCCCCCAGTGGCGGAGGTGGCTCGCCTGCGCGCCGAGCGAGCGGACCACGACGAGCGCGAACTTGCGGCCGAAGAACCTGGACCGCACGATCTCGGCCTGGAGCGCGAAGCGGAGCGCGTCGGAGCCCTCCAGGCCGAACGGGGGCATCTCGCCCCCGGAGAGCACATGGACCGACGCGACGATGCCGCCGAGCAGCACCTCGTCCCCGGCCTTGACCACGCCGCTCTCGACCCGCTGCCCTGAAATGCGCGTCCCGTTGCGCGAGCCGAGGTCCTCGACCACGACCTCGCCGCCCACGAGCGTGAAGCGCGCGTGCCGCCGCGAGATGCTCCTGTCCCGGATCACCACGTCGGCCGGAGCCTCCCTGCCGACGACGACGCCGACGCCGGGGCTCATCGGGGCCATCTCGACGCCGTCATGATGATAGACGAGCAGGAGCACCCGACGCTTCTCCGAGCGCGCGCCCTCGAGGAGCTCCCCTGTCTTGATGGACAGCGGCGCGGTCGTCGCCATGGGGCCGGTCCTGTAACCGCTCACACTGCCCAACTACGCCTCATTCCTCCCAACGGCAACCGGGAAGCTGCGGCGCGCCCGGTCTTCGGCGAAAGCGCGCGCGGGGCGTCCGCATGGTAAGGAGGTCGGATGCTCCGTCTCAACGCCGAATGGACACAGGTGCTCCGCCGGTACAAGGAAGACCACCAGGATCCACGCAACCAGGCGTGTCACCAGGTCGGCATACCGCTCATCGTCGCGAGCTTCCCCGTGGGCGCGACGCTCATCGGCCTCCCGCTCGCGGCCGCGATGTTCGCGACCGGCTGGGGCTTCCAGTTCGCGGGCCACTGCTTCGAGGGGAAGAAGCCGTCGTTCGTGGACGACAAGCGGAGCTTGATCATCGGCGTGCTCTGGTGCCTCGAGAAGTACGGCCTGCGCGTCTTCGAGGAGACGCCCGCCCCCTGACGCTCCTCGCCAGGCGCTTCCCGGGCGCCGTCCACGTACACGGCTGTGACGCGGACAGATCGGCTTCCTGCATCAGAAAACCTGGAACATGGTTTTCTCTGCCACTGTGCTGCATTGCGCAAAGCTTTCTTGACGTGATGCACGCACGGTCGTACCTGTGTCGCGGGCGGGGGCGACGACTCTTCCTGTTTCGGGTCCTCGGCAGGCACCGCGCCCGCCGGTGCATCGACGTCCGTCCGCCCGTGCCTCTGTCCCGACGAGCTCCCGGAGCGTCGGGACCGGCCCGCCGCAGGCGATGAGATGGACGAGGACGAGGAGACGGGGGATGGGGGGTGCGGGGAGCATGAGGGGGAAAGTCGCCGTGATCACGGGGGGCACCTCGGGGATCGGGCTCGCGACGGCATCCGCGCTGGCGCGGCAGGGCGCCCGGGTGACCGTGCTCTGTCGCCGGACCGGCTCCGACGGCGCGAGGAAGCTCGCCGCGCTGAAGGTGCTCGGCGAGGTCAACCTCGTCGAGTGTGACCTCGGCCGGCTCGCGTCCGTGCGCGCGGCGGCCCGCCAGGTGGCCGACAGGTGCGGGGTCGTTCACCTGCTCGTGAACAACGCGGGCGTGTTCCTGCGCGAACGCGCGGAGTCGGCCGACGGCCTCGAGATGACGTTCCAGGTGAACTACCTGTCGCATTTCCTGCTGTCGAACCTGCTTCTCGACCGGCTCAAGGCCGCGCGCGACGCGCGCGTCGTCAACATGGTCGCGCCGGTGGACAGCATCCGGCTCGACTTCGATGATCTCATGTCGAAGCGCTCGTATTCGTTCCTCTCCGCCTCCGCGCGGTCGAAGCTCGCGCTCGTGCTCGCGGCGCGCCGCCTCGCGGAGAGGCTCTCGGGCACCGGAGCCCAGGTGCTCTGCTACTACCCTGGCCTCGTGCGCTCAGGGCTGTTCGAGGGGACCTCGCGCGTCCTCAAGGCGCTGATCGACGTCGTGGGCGCGACGCCGGCGCAGGCGGCCGCGAACCTCCTCGCGATCCTGGCCGAGACGGCGCCCGCCGGGAGCCCCGCCTTCTTCGAGCGGACCAGGGCGAGGCCTCTCAAGGGAATGGCGACCGACGCAGAGGCGGCCTCGCGGCTCTGGGAGATGAGCTCGAGGCTCGTCGGCTTCACCTGAACGGAAGGGCCCCCCGGCTCACCGGAACCCCCGCTTCTTGAGCTCCGCGGCGAGCGACGACTGCACGCGCTCGACCTCCCGGCCGATGGCCCGCACCGCCTCCGTCGCGCTCTCGAGCGTCCCCGCGCGCGCCTCGCGATCGAGCCGGGCGCAGAGCTCCTTCAAGCTGGAGGCCGCGAGCGCGTCGGCGCTCTCGTAGAGCGCCCAGGCGAGCCGCTCGAGCTCGCCGAGCGCGCCCTGCGCCGCGGCCTCGCGCATCGAGGCCACCCGGGTCGGGGCCTCCGTGAGGAAGAGCTCGCTCATCTCGGTGACGACGTCGGGCTCGACGGCGCGCAGCCCGCCCCGCGGCCGCGAGGAGGCGGGCTGGCCGCGCTTCGACGTCGGCGGGGGCGAGGGCGTGACCAGGGTCGGCGGAGCGAGCTCCACGCTCGGCGGCGCGCCGTCGGGGTGGGCGGCCTCGTACGCCCCGGACCGCGACGTCGCGCCGGGAGGCCGCCGCCCGCGGTCCGCCTCGTCCTGCCTCGGCGGCTTCGATGAGGCCGTCGCTCGCGCCGACTTCGGCGGGTGCGCGCGCGCCCCGGCGGACACGTGCTCGGGCGGCAGCCCTGCGAGCAGCCGCAGGCTCGAGTGCAGCTGCGCGCGCCGGATCGGCTTGATGAGCACGGAGTCGACCTCGGCGCGGCTGGGCGCCTCCCTGCCGGCGTAGGTCATGAGGCCGACGCGAACGGGCGCGATCGCGGGGTCCGCCTTGATGCGCTGGAGCAGCATCAGGCCGTCGAGATCGGCCAGCTCGAGGTCGATCAGCACCATGTCGTAGGCGGCGCCGGCGTCCGCCGCCTCGCGCAGCGCAGCCAGGGCGGCGGCGCCGCTGCCCGAGGTGCGGCACGCGAGCCCGAGCTCCTCGCTCAGCTTTCGCACCACCTGACGCACCGAGCCGCTGTCGTCGACCACGAGCACCCGCTTCCCGGGCAGGTCGATGCGCGGGATGAGCGCGCGCTCCGCGCCGCGCGCGCGCCGCTCGAACGGCAGCGCGAACGAGATCCCATGCCGGCGCGCATCGATGTCCGCGGGCTCGCAGAGCTCGCCGCCCATCGCGACGACCAGGCGCTTCGCGACGGCCATGCCGGACGCCACGCCGAGGTCTCGCCCGGACGCAGGGCGCGCTCCGCCGCCCCGCGCGCCCGCTGCCCCCGGCGCCGCCGCGCCGTCCGCCCGCCCTGCGCCGCCCGCGAGGCGCACGTCGAAGCGCACCCGCGCGCGCGATCGCTCGGGCGCGCCGTCGAGCCTGCCCTTCGCCTCGTCGTTGCGGGCCGCGTCCAGCGCGGCGCGCACCAGCACCTCGCCTCGAGGCGCCGCGCCGATCGCGGTCGCCACGACGTTCAGCAGGATCTGCCGCAGCCGCGTGGCGTCGCCGCGCACCGCCGCCGGCACGTCCGGCTCGACGTCGAGCACGAGCTCGGTCCCATCGTCATGAGCGCGATCGCCCAGCAGCTCCGCGGCGTCCTCGATCGCCCGGCGCAGATCGAAGTCGGCGTGCTCGACGGGCAGCCCGCCGCGGCCGTCCGGCTGGCCGAGCGAGATGAGATCGTCGACCATCGACAGCACCGCGTCGCCGCTGCTCCGGATGCGCCGCGCCCAGGCGCGCTGCTCCGGGTCGAGCTCGCTGTCGAGCAACAGGCTGCTGAACCCGACGATCCCGCCGAGCAACGTCCGGATCTCGTGCCGCATCTGCGCGACCGCGCTCGCCTCCCCCTCCTCATGGGCGAGGGCCCATGGCCGCGCGGCCGGCTCCTGCGGCGCGAGCGCGCGCTCCGCGGACTCGCTGCTCCTCGTGCCGGTGCTCTCTGGACCGCTCCGGCGCTGCTCTTTGCCTGCCATCGACGCCCCGCCACGCCTCGGTCACCCGCCCCACGCGGACCCCACGACGCCGGAGCTTCAAGTGTACTGCTTACAATGCCCCGGAGAGAAGCTCGCCGTCGCTTGGAAAGGGATCCTGTCGAAGGCGAGCGCGCGCCGGCGGCTCGCGGCGGACGCTGCGAAAAGCATCGGGCAGGGCCCCCGTCAGTGACGGATGAGGAGCCGTCTCCTCGAGCGCACACGACGGTACGGGCGGCACCAGAGCGCAGCTGTTCGGCGCGGCGCGCCCTAGCGCGCCCCGAGGGCGGAAGGCTGCTCGGCGACGACGGATCCGTGCGCGCTCGATCGACCGGCCGCCGGGCGGCGCCGGGCGGACGACCCGGGGGGCATGTCGCTCAGGGGCCACACGCACGCCGCGCAACCGTACGCGACGCCACGCAGCGCCGCGCGAGACCCCCGCGCAGGCCGAGACGCGCGCTCGTCGCCGTGGCGCGCTTTGTACGCCCCTCCGGCTGGGATACCATAGTCGACCCACTGTGTTCTTCGAGCAGCTCGAGCTCCCCCTCGGAGGGCTCTATCCCCAGACCGAGCCCACGCGCATCCCACGGACCCGGCGCGTCTTCGTCAACCGCAACCTCAAGCTGGCGGGGATCGACTGGGTCGGCTTCGACATGGACTACACCCTGGCGATCTACAACCAGACCGAGATGGACAACCTCTCGATCCAGGGGACCGTCACGAAGCTCGCCGCGCGAGGCTACCCCGAGGAGCTCCTGCGGCGGCTCCGCTATCCGATCCACTTCCCGATCCGCGGCTTGCTGATCGACAAGCGCTTCGGCCACGTCCTCAAGATGGACCGGTTCAAGGTGGTCCAGCGCGGGTACCACGGCCTCCGGGAGCTGACGAAGGACGAGCTCCGGTCGCTCTACCAGCACCGCAAGATCCGGCCGAACACCGCCCGCTACCACTGGATCGACACGCTCTACGCGCTGAGCGAGGCCACGCTGTACGCCGGCATCGTCGACGCCCTCGAGGAGCGCGGCGTCGCGCTCGACTACGCGCGGCTGTTCACCGACATCCGCGAGTGCATCGACGAGGCGCACCGGGACGGCACCATCCTCGACGTCGTCCTGTCCGACCTGCCGCGCTTCGTCGAGCGCGACCCGAACCTGGCGCAGACGCTCCACAAGTTCCGCTCGGCGGGCAAGAAGCTCTTCTTGCTCACGAACTCGCGCTGGCCGTTCACCGAGAAGATGATGACGTACCTGCTCGGGGACGCGATGCCGGAGTACCCGAGCTTCCGGCACTACTTCGACGTCATCGTCGTCGCCGCGCAGAAGCCGGCGTTCTTCCAGGAGCGCCGCCCGCTCCTCATCCGCGACAGCGCCGAGCCCCGCCCCGCCACGGCCCCGCTCGAGCGCGGCGCCATCTACGAGGGCGGCAACCTCAACGACTTCGAGAAGTTCCTGAACATCTCCGGCGACCGGGTCCTCTACGTCGGCGATCACATCTACGGCGACATCCTCCGCTCCAAGAAGGAGAGCGCGTGGCGCACGGCGATGATCATCCAGGAGATGGAGGCGGAGGTCGCCGCCCACGAGTCGTGCCGCCGCGAGCACATGGAGAGCGCCCTGCTCGAGGGGCGCCGCGAGGAGCTCGAGGACCAGCTGCGCTTCTACCAGCAGCGCTACAAGGACCTCACCCGCAAGATCGAAGAGGAGCAGCAGAAGAAGAACGGCGCGACCAACGGGGGCGGAGCGACGCTGCTCGCGGAGGCGAACGGCGAGCACGTCCAGATCGACTACGCGACGTCGTTCTACGAGGCCGAGCGGGGCCGCACCAAGCGCGCGGTCGAGCGCATCCGCGGCCAGCTCCGGGCCGTCGACGCGGAGGTCGGCAAGCTGGAGCGCGAGATCGCCCGCCGCTTCCACCCCTACTGGGGCTCGCTGCTCAAGGAGGCGAACGAGACGTCCAGCTTCGGCGATCAGGTCGAGGAGTACGCCTGCATCTACACGTCGCGCGTCTCGAACCTGCTCGCCTACTCGCCGCTGCAGTACTACCGGAGCCCGCGCGACCTGATGCCGCACGAGCTCTGATCGCCGAGGCCTCCGCGCCGGTGCGCGGGCGCCGCATGAGGAGATCGCCATGAGCATCGCCCGCCCCCGCCCGCTGTTCGTCGCGCTCGTCGCCCCCGCCCTCTTCGTCGCCGGCTCCGCCGGCTGCGGCAAGCGGGCTTGCTTTCACTGGACCGAGCTCGAAGGGGCGTGCCCGTCGAGCGATGAGGCGCGCGTGTTCTTCGAGAACCCAGGCTGCGTGAGCTCCATCGAGTCCATCGACAGCGAGGGGGATTTCGACGGCGAAGTCTGCTGTTACGACGTCACCACGGTCGACACCGGCGACGAGGAGTGCACGACGGTGCTGGGGCCCATGTCCGGCGGCGCCGGCGGCGGACGCCCCCCCATCCCGAAGTAGCCTGGGGGCGCGGCGCGCGGCCTGCGCCGCGTCACTTGCAGCAGCGGAAGCCGGTCGAGTAGTCGTGGTACCCGCGCGAGTGCGCGGTGGTCTTGTACTCGCAGCCGTCGCCGTGCTTGGCGCTGTCGAGGTAGTAGCCGCCGCGGAAGGTCCCGCGCGGCGCGCTCGTCCACTCGTGCAGGTTGCCCACCATGTCGTGGACGCCGAAGCTGCTCTTGCAGCGGCGGAACGCGCCCGAGGACGCCAGCGTGCCCGGGAGCTGGTTCAGGCGGGCGTCGTTCATGTTGGCCCACGTGAACGCCGACTGCGGGGCCTCGCCCCCCTGGCCGAAGTAGCGGTTGAACGACGAGACGCCGCTGTCGTTGCAGGCGCCGCGCTCCCGCTCGCGTCCGTAAGGGAACACCGTGGCGCGCTTGCCCCTGCACGCGGTGACCCACTCGTCGTCCGTGCAGAGCCGCTTGCCGGCGTTCTGGCAGGCCGCCTCGGCCTGATCCCGGCTGATGTACGCCTGCGGCTTCACGCCGCGCCGGCTCACCGCCTTCACCTTCAGCTTGCCGACCGGCTCGAACGGCGAGTGCCGGCGCTTCCCGCCGCCGGAGAGCAGCTCGACGATGCTCGCCTCGAAGCGATCGATGCAGAACGTCCCACGCACCGAGGCCATCCCCGCGGGGCACGCGGCGCGCGCGGCGGCGGCCGTCCGGGGGCTCGGTAGCCCGAGGACCGCGAGGCCGAGCGCGGCGACGCCCGCGGCGAAGGCCGGCGAGCGCGCGAACGACAGGGCGGGCCGGCGCGCGAGGGGGGGAGACGGGAAAGGGGGTCGCATCGCGGAGAGGCCCAGGCCTGGGGCGAGCTCCTGGCCATAGCCGATCCCCGGCGCGGCGGGCAAATCGCCGCAGCTGGCGGAGGCGGGCCCGGACGCGCGCGCTGCTGGCGCTGGACGAGCGGGCGATTTCGGTCACGCTGGCGCTCCCATGACAGCCACCGCCCCGCCCGCCGCCGGCGCCACGGCCGCGGGCCCGCGCGGCGACCTCCCCGCGCCCGCGGGCTCGCCCGGCGATCTTCCCACGGCCCTGCTCCGGAGCTCCCCCGCCGACTTCATCGTCGAGGAGCTCCCCGCTTACGCTCCGAGCGGCCGCGGCGAGCACGTGTTCGTGACCTTCCGCAAGACGGGGCGCACCACGCTCGACGCGGTCCGGGCCATCGCGCTCGCGCTCGGGGCCGACCCGGGCGGCGCCGGCTTCGCCGGCATGAAGGACCGGCACGCGATCACCACGCAGACCGCATCGTTCCAGCTCCCCCTGGCGCAGGATCCGGCGCCCCTGCTCGAGAAGGCCGAGCTGTCCGGGATCGAGGTCCTCGCGGTCGCCCGGCACGACAACAAGCTCAAGCCGGGGCACCTCCTCGGCAACCGGTTCCGGATCGCGCTCCGGGGCATCGCTCCCGCGGCGCTCCCGCTCGCCGAGCGCCGCCTCGCCGAGATCGGGCGCGCCGGCGTTCCGAACGCGTTCGGGCCCCAGCGGTTCGGGAGGAACGGCGACAACCCCGAGCGCGCGCTCGCGTGGATCGCGGGCCGGGAGCGCGGGCCCCGCGACAAGCGCGAGCAGCGGCTGCTCTTCTCGGCGCTCCAGTCGCTCTGGTTCAACGAGGTGCTCGCGCGCCGCGAGGCGGATGGCACCTGGAGCGCCGTGCTCCCCGGCGATCTCGCCAAGAAGCGCGACAGCGGCGGGCTGTTCCTCGTGCCGCTCGAGGGCCCGGAGCTCGCGGACGCCGAGGCGCGCGCCGCCGCGCTCGCGATCTCGGCGACGGGCCCGATGTTCGGCCGGAAGATGCGCTGGCCCGAGGGCGCCCCGGGCGCGCTGGAGCGCGAGGTGCTCACCGCGGCGATCGGCGATCCTCGCAGGCTCGACGCGTTCGCCCACGCCGGAGAAGGCACGCGGCGCCCGCTGCGCCTGGAGGTGGACGGCCTCGAGGTGTCCACCTTGGAGGCCGCCGCCGGGGAGGCGGCGGTGAGCGCCGCCACGCCAGGAGCCTCGGACGATCCGGATGTACGGCACGGAATCGTCGTCTCGTTTGTGCTACCGAAGGGCGGCTACGCGACGACCGTCCTTGGGCGAGTCTTCCGGCTCGTCGACGCCTCCGCCCCCCGGCCCTCCATCGGCAGGCCGGGGGCGGGCAGCGCCCCTCCTCCGGAGGGGGACGAAGTCGAGGAAGGGCAGCCCGCCGTCGACCCGTAGAGGCTCTTCGAAGCGCGGCTCCCCCCCACCCCCCATCGGAAAGGCACCAAGGAACAAGATGAACCTCGTCGAGTGGCTGCAGCGCATCATGGTCGGATTCGGGGCCGCCTGGGTCATGTGGTTGATGATCGCCCTCAGCGTCGTCTCGGTCGCCATCATCCTGGAGCGCGCCTGGTTCTTCTGGTCGCTCCGCGACGATCTCACCGTCCTCGCGCGGGACCTCAAGACGTCCCTCGACGACTCGATCGAGGCGGCGCGGCGGCGGATGGACGCCTCGCCCTCGGCCGAGGCGGCGGTCGTCGCGGCCGGCCTCGCGGTGGCGCACCAGGGGCCCGAGGCGGCCGAGGAGGCCATGGCCGGCGCCGCGGCGCTCCAGCGCATGAAGCTCGAGCGGCGCCTCGCCTACCTGGGCACGCTCGGCAACAACGCGCCGTTCATCGGGCTGTTCGGCACCGTCATCGGCGTCGTCGGCGCCTTCGACGCGCTCGGCCAGGCGGCGAAGACGCCGGTGGCGCAGGCCACGTCGCAGGCCATGGCGCCGCAGGCGGTCATGTCGAGCATCGCCGAGGCCCTCGTCGCGACCGCGGTCGGCCTCGCGGTCGCCATCCCGGCGGTCGCCGCGAACAACTTCTTCCAGCGCATGATCAAGTCGACGCTCGCCAACACCGAGGCGCTGACGCGCGTCCTGCTCGCGCACCTCAAGATCGATCCGGCGTTCGCCGGGGCCGCGCCCGCCGCCGCCGCCGTCGAGCAGCCGCGCGGCAAGGCCGCGAGGGCGTCGCGGCAGGACGAGCACAAGAAGGGCGGCGCGGGCGAGGAGGAGCGCTGATGGCCGGCATGAGCCGCAACGACGATGACGAGATGATCAGCGGCATCAACGTCACGCCGCTCGTCGACATCACCCTCGTCCTCCTCATCATCTTCATGGTGACGGCCAAGATCATCGTCTCGCAGTCGCTCCCCCTCGACCTGCCGAAGGCGGCGCAGGGGCAGGAGGTGCAGCTCATCTTCGGGCTCGAGCTGCACGCGAACGGCGACACGCTCGCCGACGGCAAGAAGCTCGCGAGCGAGGACGCCATCCTGCCGATCGCGCGCGAGGCCCAGGCGAAGAACCCGGAGCTCCGCGCCGTGATCCGCGCCGACACGACGGTCCCGCACGGCCGGGTGATCCGCGCGCTCGATCTGCTGAAGCAGGCCGGCGTCTCCAAGATCGCGTTCGGCGTGACGCCGATCGCGCCCGAGGCCGGCGCGGCCCCGGGTACGGCGCCGGGCTCCCCCGCCGCACCTCCCCCGGCAGCCCCCGCGCCCGCAACCCCGAGCCCCGCGCCGTGAGCGCGCCGAGCGAGACCTTATGAGCCAGGTCACGAGCGATCGCGCCGCGGGGGCGGTCCACGACGGGCGCCGCCGGGGCAAGCGCAGCGGCGCTGAGCCCGGGGGCGCCCTCGATCCCTCGACCCCTCCAGCCTCGCCGGCGCCTGCCCGCGCCGGCGATCGCCGGCGCGGCGCGGATCCGCTCGCCGCGGTGCTCGCCCTCGGCGACCGCGCGTCGCGCGTGGGCGCCTTTCTCGGGGTCACGCTGGCGGTCACGAGCCACGGCGCGGCCTCGGCCCGGGCCATCGTCTCGGGATCGCTGCGCGACATGCGGCACGTGGTCCAGGAGATGCGCACCGGCATCCACGACTACCTCTGGGCGATCTACGAGGTCGACATCCCGCCGCCGAAGGTCGAGGCGCCCAAGCCGCCGGAGCCCGAGCCGCCGCCGCCGGCGCCTGAGCCCGAGCCCGTCCCCAAGGTCGCGCCGCCTCCCCAGGCGAACACCCCGCCGCCCAAGGACGACCCGTACGATCCACCCCCGGCCGCGGCCGAGGCCTCGAAGGTCCTGACGAAAGAGCCGGATCCGGACGAGGTCCTCGACATGACCGATCAGGGGATCGCGAGCGGCGAGGGGCAGGGCGTCGGCTACGGCCAGGTGGCCGGCGCGGGCACAGCGAAGACCCCCACGTTCAACCCGAACGCGAAGGTCGGAGGCGTCGTCGGCGGCAAGGGCACGGGCGACCCCGTCCCTCCCCCGCCCCCCGCCGGGCCGGACCGCTCCGCGCCGCCCGGGCTGATCGGCAGCAGCAACTGGAACTGTCCTTTCCCTCCGGAGGCCGACGTCGACCAGATCGACCAGGCGAAGGTCGTCCTCATGGTCACGGTGCGCCCCGACGGCAGCCCGCTCTCGGTCAAGGTCGTCAGTGATCCTGGACACGGCTTCGGCCGCTCCGCGCGCATGTGTGCGCTCGGCCGTCGCTACAACCCGGGCAAAGACCGCTCAGGCGCTTCGATCGCCGCCACGACGCCGCCCATCACGGTGACGTTCACGCGCTAGCTCCCCGCCGCGAGCTCCCTTTAAATTCGCTCCGCGCCCTTCGCCTCGGTTATCCTCGTCGGCGGCTTGTGATCGTCCCCGAACGGATCGAGCAGCTCTCGAAGGTCCCTCTCTTCAAGGGCCTCACCCCGGCCGCGCTGGAGCTCATCTCGCGCGTCGCGAGCGAAGAGACCCACGCCCTCGGCACCAAGATCTTTCAGCACGGGGATCCGGGCGACAAGCTCTACATCCTGCTCGAAGGCAAGGTGCGGATCAGCCGGGAGATCGCCGGGATAGGCGAGGAGGCGCTCGCGGTGCTCGGCCCAGGCGCCGTGTTCGGCGAGATGGCGCTGCTCGACGAGGCCCCCCGCTCCGCCGACGCGCGCGTCCACGAGCGCTGCCGGTTGCTCACCGTGTCGAAGGACGCGTTCGAGGACCTGCTCTTCCTGCACAAGGAGCTCGCGTACGAGGTCCTCTGGAACGTCGTCCGGATGCTCGTCCAGCGGCTCCGCGAGACGAACAACAAGCTCACGTTCCTCTCCGTTTCAGGCAAATTCGAGTAGAGTGCCGGCCGATCGCCCGGCGACCGTGGGAGCGCGCCAGCGCGGCGCGGCCTGCCGCACGGAGGGCGGCCGTTCGGCTCGAACGCAACGTTCCTTGGAGGACTATGGCAGCCAGAATGAAGCACGCAGCGCTCGCCCTCGCGCTCTGGATGGGCGCCTTCGCAGGAGCCTGCGGCTCCAGCACGCCGCCGCCCGAGACGGCGGCCGACAAGAACGACTTCGACGGCGAGTCGAGCCCGGACGAGGGCAAGGCGACCGCCGACGCCGAGGGCGCGAAGCCGGAGAAGCCCGAGAAGGCCGCGGAGGCGCACGAGGAGGAGCACGAGGCTCCCGCCAAGTCGACGCCGCTCCAGGCGACCAAGTTCGAGGCGGATCTGAAGAAGATCGGGATCAACCTCAAGAAGATCCCCGCGCTCGAGAAGCTCCCGGCGGGGCAGAAGAAGAAGGTGATGCCGCTGCTCCAGAAGGCGCTCGGCTACGACACCTGCGAGGGCTGCCACGTCGAGGGCGACTTCAAGAAAGAGACGCGGGACATGAAGATCGCCCGCGAGATGTGGCGCAACTTCGTGGTGCCGCTCCGCAGCGAGAGCGGCGGAACCCTCTTCTGCGACAGCTGCCACGCCGGGAACGAGCACGTCCTGAACCGCAAGGACAAGAAGGCCCTGCAAGCGTTCATGGAGGAGGAGTACCAAAACAAGGTCGCCCGCGCGAACAAGGAGGACATGGAGTGCGGCACGTGTCACGGCGACGCCATGGAGACCAAGATCATCGAGAAACTCTGGAACATCCCGAAATGACGGGAGCCGCCTGGACGACGCGCGAGGCGCCGGTCCAGCAGCGGGGCACGACGGAATCCGGCGAAGTCTCATCACCGTGCCCGCGCAACGATAGTTAGCCACCTTACCTTTCAGCAGGAGCGGCCTCGAGGCCTGCCTGCGCTCCGATCTCGCACCAGCGTCCACTTCCATCCTGCGCCGGCGCTCGGCCGCCTCATCATCGACGACAGATCGCCATGACGGTGGGTCATGCACCGTTTTCGTACTAGATAGGCGGCATGTGCGGTGTGTTCGGAATCTTTGGCCACCCCGAGGCGGCCAACATGGCCTACCTCGGGTTGCACGCGCTCCAGCATCGAGGGCAGGAATCCGCGGGGATCGTCAGCAGCGACGGGGAGCGCCTCTTCGGTCACCGCGCCATGGGGCGGGTGCAGTCCGGCTTCTCTCCGACCGATCTCGCGACGCTGCCCGGCGATCGCGCCATCGGCCACGTCCGCTACTCCACCGCGGGCGGCTCGCACCTGAAGAACGCGCAGCCGCTCGGGGTCGACTACGCGCGCGGCTCGCTGGCGGTCGCGCACAACGGCAACCTCACGAACCATGAGGCCCTGCGCGATCGGCTCGAGGCGCGCGGCTCGATCTACCAGACCGCGAGCGACACCGAGTCGATCGTCCACCTCATCGCGATGAGCAAGAAGGAAGAGCTGCGCGACCGCATCGCGGAGGCGCTCACGCAGGTGGAGGGCGCGTACTCGCTGCTCTTCCTGACCGAGCGCGAGCTCATCGCCGTGCGCGATCCGCGCGCGATCCGGCCGCTCTGCCTGGGCGAGATGGCGAGCGGGAGCGGCGTCACCCACGTGGTCGCGAGCGAGTCGACGGCGTTCGACCTCATCGGCGCGCGCAAGGTGCGCGACGTCGCGCCGGGCGAGATGCTGATCATCAGCGCCGACGGCGTGCGCTCCGAGTTCCCCTTCGCGCAGGAGCAGCGCAAGCTCTGCATCTTCGAGCACGTCTACTTCGCCCGGCCCGACTCGACCATCCAGGGCGTGAGCGTCTACGAGGTCCGCAAGGCGTTCGGCCGGCGCCTCGCCGCCGAGCAGCCCGTCGAGTCCGGCGACGATCTCGTCGTGATCCCCGTGCCCGACTCGGGCGTGCCGGCGGCGATCGGCTTCGCCGACCGCGCGCGCGCCCCCTTCGAGATGGGGCTCATCCGCAGCCACTACGTCGGCCGCACGTTCATCGAGCCGCAGCAGTCGATCCGGCACTTCGGCGTCCGGCTCAAGCTCAACCCGAACCGGGCGGTGATCGAGGGCAAGCGGGTCGTCGTCATCGACGACTCGATCGTCCGAGGGACGACGAGCCGGAAGATCGTCAAGATGATCCGCGACGCCGGCGCGCGCGAGGTGCACGTCCGCATCTCGAGCCCGCCCACGCGATGGCCCTGCTACTACGGGATCGACACGCCTACGCGGTCGGAGCTCATCGCCTCGAGCCACTCGGTGGACGAGATCTCCAGCTACCTGACCGCCGACAGCGTCGGGTACCTCTCGCTGGAGGGCCTGGTCGAGAGCGTGCGGTCCCTCGAGGCGCGCGCCGAGGACGCCTCGGGCGCGCGGCCGTCGGCGGACAGCTACTGCCACGCGTGCTTCTCCGGGAGCTACCCGATCGCCTTCACGCCGGCCGCGCCGAACCGGCAGCTACGGATGGTGAGCGGTTGACGCTGCCCCGCTCCGGCGCCGAGGGTCCTCCGATGACCGAGGGGACCGCCGATCGCGAGAGCGCGGATCGCGCCGCCGCCTCGGCGCCGCTCTTCGCCCGCGTCGCGGACGAGGTCTCGATCTACGAGGTGAGCCCGCGGGACGGGCTCCAGAACGAGGCGGCGATGATCCCGATCGAGGGCAAGCGGCGGCTCATCGCGGCGCTCGTCGGCGCCGGTCTGCGCAGGATCGAGATCACGAGCTTCGTCTCGCCGAAGTGGGTGCCGCAGCTCGCCGACGCCGAGGAGCTCGCGCGGACGCTCCCGGCGGAGCGGGGCGTGACCTTCAGCGCCCTGTGCCCGAACGCGCGCGGCCTCGAGCGCGCGCTGGCGGTGGGCCTGCGCGAGATCGCCGTCTTCCTGAGCGCGAGCGAGGCGCACAACCGCGCCAACATCAACAAGTCGATCGACGACACGCTCTCGGTGTTCTCGGAGATCGTCCCCCCGGCGCGCGAGGCGGGCCTCGCCGTGCGCGCCTACGTCTCGACCGTGTGGGGCTGCCCGTACGAGGGCGACGTCGACCCTGCCCGGGTCGTGCGCATCGCGGAGCGGCTCATCGATCTCGGCTGCTACCAGGTCTCCCTCGGCGACACGATCGGCGTCGGCACCCCGCGGCAGACGCACGACATCGTCCGCCGCTTCCTCGACGCGATGCCGCCGGAGCGCTTCGCGCTGCACCTGCACGACACGCGGGGCACGGCGCTCGCGAACATCCTGGTCGGCCTGGAGCTCGGGGTGCGCGACTTCGACGCGTCGGTGGCGGGCGTCGGCGGCTGTCCCTACGCGCCGGGCGCGGCGGGCAACATGGCGACGGAGGACCTCGTGTTCATGCTCCACGGGATGGGCGTCCGGACCGGCGTCGATCTCGACAAGGTGATCGAGGCGGGGAACGTCGCCGAGCAGGTCATCGGCCGCCCGCTCCCGGGCAAGGTCCACCGCGCCGGCCCGTTCCGGCTTCGCCGCCAGCCGACCCGGGACTGAGCACGGCCCAGCGGGGCGCCGGGCTGGCGTCGACCGCCGCGCCCGGCCGCGAGGCCGCCGTCAGTCGCCCGCGATGCACCCGAGGCGCGTGAAGAAGACGTGGTGCTCGCCGCCCTCGCGATCGTCGCGGAAGAGGATGCCCACGTCGCCCTCCGGCCCGAACGTCGCGACCGGGCTGATGCTGTCGCGGGGCGCGAAGGTGAGCCGCTGCTCCGCGCTGATCGGCGCGAGATCCGCGTTGACCGTGACCGCGTAGAGCTCGTAGCCGTCGTTCTGATCGCGGTCGTCCGAGTAGATCGCGAGCAGCCGATCGCCGAGCGGGCGCAGGAACGGGTACCTGGAGCGGAAGGGCCCAGGGTCCGAGATGGGCGTGGGCGGCGTGAGGATCTCGCCGTCCTCCGAGACCGCCGCCGCGTAGATGGCCTTGATGCTCGCCGACTTGTCGAACCACGCGATGACGTAGCGATCGCGGTTCCAGACCACCGTCGGATAGACCGCGTCGGTCTCGCCGGTCGTCAGCGTGACGACCTCCGAGCGCGGATCGAGCTCGGCGGTGAACGTCCGGAACTGGATGAAGTGCGTGACCGCGTCGCCCGTGGACCACGCGACCCCGATGCCGCCCTGGCCGGCCGCCGCGGAGGGCGCCTCGTTGCCGAGGCCGTTTGACGCCTCCGTGAGCTGGACGTTGTCGCCGATCAGGTTCCCGTCGATGTCGATGCGCTGCGCGAACAGATCGAAGAGGCCGTTGCGCTCGTCCTGCCAGACGGGGATGAACTCCGTGTCGTTCCAGGTGAGCGTCACGTTGACGGAGAAGCCGGGCGCCTTCGAGAGCCGCCGATCGCCCCCCTCCACCTTCTGGCCGTCCTCGTCGAGCAGGGAGAAGTACACCTCGTAGTCGCCGTCGCGCCGGTCCTGCCAGGCGGCGCCGTACCGATCGCCGACCCACACGATCGGCCCGCCGGAGGCGTCGCCGTTCTTCGGCGTGATGACCTCCTCGCCCGGCTCGAGCGGCTGCCCGTCGACGCTGATCATCGAGCGGTACAGGTTGAAGCCCTGCGTGGTCCCGGTGTAGAGCGACGCGTACGACGTCCCGCTCCAGGCGAGCCCGCCAGAGCCGGCCGGCGCGATGTCGCCCGAGATGCGGGTCGCGTCGGTGTCGAGCGGCACGAAGCGCGCCCCGTTGTCGACCGTGCCGTCGCAGTCATTGTCGACGCCGTCGCAGATCTCGATCCCCCCCGGGAAGGCCGCGGCGCTCGCGTCGTCGCAGTCGTCGCCGCACGCGAGCGGCTCGCCAGGGATCGTGCCGGGCAGCGCCGCGCGGAAGCCGTCGCCGTCGATGTCGAGCGTCGACGGCCCATAGACGCACGCTCCGGTCGCGCTCTCGCACGTGTCCTTGGTGCAGGGATCGCTGTCGTCACACTCCACCGGCTCCAGCGCGACGCACTCCCCGCCGCGCCGCGGGGCCGCGCCCTCGGGCGAGGGCGCCGCGCCGCCGTCGGGCTGCCCCGCCTGGAAGAGCTGGCAGAACACAGGCTTGCAGAGGTCCTCGATGCCGGGGCAGTCGGCGTCCACCTCGCACTCCGGCGCGGGCGGCGGGATGTTCAGCCCCGTCCGCGCCCCGCACCCTCCCGAGAGCGACCCGCCGCCAAGAACCGTCCCGAGAAGGGCCGCCGCCAGCGCCGCCTTCCGGCGCGCGCGCCGACCCAGAGCGTACGTCGTCACAGACATCCGCCCATCCCCGCCACGTCGATCGGCTCGCAGACGAACCCCGGATCGCAGTTGTCGTCGCCGCTGAGCGCGCAGAGCTCGACGCACTGGGTGCCCGAGCCGGTCACCACGCAGGCGAACCCGGCGCCGCACTGGCTGCCGCCGCTGCACGGATCGCCCTGTCGGCCTGGACCGGCCGGCGCGCAGTACGCGCCGTAGATCTCCTGCCCGCACGGCTCGTCCGGATACTGCACGTAGATGAAGCACCCCTCTCCCGGGGCGCAAAAGTCGCTCGACTGATCGTACGGATCGCACGCGAAATCGGTGATCGGCGGCCCGGTGTCGGGACAGCCGGGGTCTTCGTACTCTTCGAGCGGATCCCTCCCCGGGTCCGAGCCGCCTCCCCCGCCGGTCGTGACGGGCGGAGCGCCGGCTTCGCCCCCGCCTCCGCCGTCTGCGGACGGATCGTCCACGATGACTGTCTGGCCGCAACCGACAGCGAGACCGAGCCCAGGGAGCGGTACGCAGAGGAGTGTCAGGAGGAGCGAGGAGCACCGTCGCATGTCGCCATGCTATCGATTCCTCGCGCGCCCGCCATGCATTTGGCAGCGATGGCAGTGTCCTGACGCCACGACGAGCGGTGGATCGTTTCCCCCAGGCTGCAATCCCACTTGCCTGTTGGCCGGCGCTCTGATGTATCTCTCAACAATGCACACGCGCAACCTGCTCACCATCGCACTCCTCGCAGCTCCCCCTCTGGCGCTCGCCCCCCTCATGGCGTGCGGCGGCGATGACGAGACGGGAGGCGGTGGAGCGAGCTCCTCCACCACCACCTCGAGCAGCTCCGGCGAAGGTGGCGGCGGCGGCGAGGCCGGCGGCGGCGGTGAAGGCGGCGAAGGCGGCGCTGGGGGTGCTGGCGGCGGAGACGGCGGCGGCGGCGGCGCGGTCCCCGGTGAGCCCGCCGGCCACCTGCTGATCTCGGAGGTCGCCGTGAGACCTGGAGCGGGCGAGTTCATCGAGATCTGGAACCCGACCGAGGCCGAGATCGACCTCACCAACTACTACCTTTCGGACAACAGCGTTTATTATGCCATCACCACGGGTACCGCCTTCGCGCCGACAGGCAGCGCAGGGACGGACTTCCTCGTCCAGTTCCCCCCCGGGACCATGATCGCGGCGGGCGCGCGCCTCGTGCTGGCGAGCGATGACGGCTTCGAGCTCGAGTACCAGCGGTGCGCCGACTTCGCCCTGGACGAGACGCCCATCCCCTGCGAGGGGGCGGACGTGCCGCCCATGATCGCGCCCACGAACGGCGCCCTCGGGGCGCAATCCGGCGCGCTGCTCACCGACGGCGCAGAGATGGTGATCCTCTTCGAGTGGGACGGCACGGAGCGCAGCCCGCTCAAGGACGTCGATTACGTCATCTGGGGCGAGGAGCTGGGGAACTCGGCGATCGTGTACAAGACTGGCAAGACCGGTTATGCCGATGACACCGCGCGCGGCAGCCAGCGGCCTGCCGCGGCCGCCGGCAGCGGGTCGAGCATGGTCCGCTGTAGCGATCTCGAGTTCGGCGAGCTCTTGACCGAAGGCAACGGCATCAGCGGGCACGACGAGACGAGCGAGTGGCTCGACATCAGCTTCACCGTGGCGTCCACGCCGACGCCCGGCGAAGAGAACGACTGCCCGTGAGCGCGCCCGCTCCGAGCTCGGCTCCTCGCCGCGCGGCGGCGGGAGCCCGGGCTCGGCGCGGGGCGCCTCGAGCCGATCACTGCCGGGTGATCGTCACCTTCTTGATGACCGGCGGGGTGACCGGGCGTTCGCCCTTGACCTCGACGCCGGCCAGCTTGTGGACGAGCTCCTCGGGCCCGCACTCACCGAAGATGGTGTAGCCGTTGTCGAGGTGGAACGCCGCCGCGTCGGTGATGAAGAACTGCGCGGAGTTCGTGTTCTTGCCGCGGTTCGCCATGCACAGGAGCCCTGCGCGATCGTGGCTGCCGTCCTCCCAGACCTCGTCGGGGATGACGTAACCGGCCTCGCCGGTGCCGTTCTTCTTCGCGTCCCCGCCCTGGATCATGAATCCCTTGATGATGCGGTGGAAGATGGTCCCGTCGTAAGCGGGCTTCTTCTCCCATGTCCCCTCCGGCGTCTTCCAGGGCCTGATCCCTCGCGCCAGGCCGACGAAATTGGCGACGGTGATGGGCGCCTTGTCGTCCAGCAGCTTGCAGGACAGCGTGCCGAGATCGGTCTCGATCGACGCGGTCAACGCCTTGCCCGGCGGGAGCCCCTTGGTGGCGTCGTCGAGCGTCCACTTGCCCTTGACCGGGTCGTCCTCGCTGGGCTTGACCTCGGCGACCGGCTTCGCGGTGACCTTGCGCTTCTGCGGCTGAGGGCGCTCCTTCTCTGCCGTCTCCGCCTTGCCGCCGGCCAGCCCCGTCGACGCGGGCGTGGTCTTCGGCTTCGGCGCTTCTTCGGCCGTGGGCTCCGGGGTCTTCGAACATCCCGCGAGGGCCGAGAGCGTGGCGAGGGTGGCGATGGACTGAATGGCGAGGGTTCGAGCGTTCATCGTGCGACGATTTCCCGCGTCGCGGTCCAGCGGTCAAGGACGAGCGTCGCCGTGGTAGGAAGCGGCATGAGCTCGCGCTGCGCCCTCGCGACCCGTCCGTTCACGTCCACCACGTCCGCCTCGCTGGCCGTTCCCGCCGCGCTCGCCTCGCTCGTTCCCGCCCTGGGCGCGCTGCTGCTCGGGATCGCCCTGGGCGCGTGCGAGCGCCGCGTCGACGAGCCGCTCCCGCTCACGCCCAGCAGCAACCTGGGCGACGTTGCGCCTTCCCCCTCGACCGGGACGCCGCCCGCCTCGACCGTGGAGCGGGACGCCGGCCGCTGCATCCAGCCGACGCCGTCGACGCCGGAGCGGCCGTCTCCGAAGCTCACGGGCCCGGATCCGGCGTGCCCCGAGGACCCGACCGGCCCGTTCCAGCTCGCGACCGGCAAGGTGACCTTCCTCGAGGCCAAGGCCCCCGATGTCACCGTCGAGATCGCCAGGAGAGAGCAAGAGCGCGCCCGCGGCCTCATGTACAGGACGAGCATGGCGGAGAACCGCGGGATGATCTTCGTCTTCCAGCAGCCGAACAATCACTCGTTCTGGATGCACAACACGTGCATCCCGCTCGACATGCTGTTCATCGACAGCGACGGTACGATCGTCGGTATCGAGGAGAACACCCCGACGCTCAACGACTCGACCTTCGACGTCGGATGTCCGTCGACGTACGTCCTCGAGCTGAACGCCGGCTGGGCGCGGCGCCACGGCGTCGTCGCGGGCCAGAAGGTGCGGCTCGAGGGGATCTGACGCTCGCCCGAGCGGCGGCTCCGCGGCCGGAGCGTCGCCTTAAATCCCCGTGAACAGACCGAGCTGGCGCGGGGGAGCCGGCGGCCCGAGCGGCGAGCGCGCCGCGCCGGGCGGAGGTGCCGGCGGCGCCGCCGCGTCGAGGACGAGCGGCCCCCGAGGCGGCGCGGCGACGAGGCGCGTGCGCCGGCCGACGAGCGCGTCACGGGCGGCGTCGAGCGCGAGCTCCGGGCGGTTGTTGACCTCGGAGAGGTGCATCAGCGCGACGGTGTGCGTGCCGCCGGGCAGCGCCGCGAGCAGCTCGCACGCCTGCGCGTTCGACAGGTGGCCCCGCGCCGAGCGGATCCTGCGCTTGAGGTGCTGCGGGTACGGGCCGGCCTCGAGCAACCCGGCGTCGTAGTTCGACTCGAGCATCACCACATCGCAGCCGGCGACGTGCTCCAGGAGCCCCGGAGGGACCTCGCCGAGATCCGTCACGAGCGCGGCCCGCCGCGCGCCGTCGTCGACGACGAGCGCGACCTGCGCCGCGTCGTGCGGCAGCGGCCTCGGCGAGAAGGTGAGCGCGCCCACCGCGAACGGCTCGCGCGGCGAGAAGCCCCGGACGCGCTCTGGATCGCCGAGCTCCGCCGCGCGCGCGGTCGCCTCCGAGGCGTAGATCGGGATCTTGTGCTTCTTGTTGTACCTGGCGGCCACGCCGACGTGGTCGGCGTGCGCGTGCGTGATGACGATCGCGTCGGGCAGGAGCCTGCCGTCCGCGCCGCCCGCGGCCGCCGCCGAGAGGCACTGCTCGAGCACCCGCGGCCCGACGCCCGCGTCCACGAGGACCCGCGTGCCGCGGGAAACGAACAGCGTGGCGTTGCCTCCGCTCCCGCTCGCGATGATGGTGATCTTCATACCGGGCTCCGGGACCGGACTACAGGCGGCTCCGTGACCCGTAGCGCAGGCGAGGGCTCGGCTGCAAGCGCGCTGAGCCGCGCGAAGCGCTCGCGACGGCGCTCGAACGACGCTACAGGGATCCCACTTCGTGGCGCCCTCCCCTCGCCCCGCCTCTGCCTCTTCCCCCGACACCGACGCGGAGGTGCCGCTCGTCGCTCCGCGCGCCACCGGCGAGAGCGGCGGCGCGCAGCGCGCCCCTGGCGAGAACGACGCGCCGCTCGCCCCCGGCGAGAACGACGGCGCGCCGCGAGGCGCGCGCGGCAAGCGGCGCCGCCGCGCCCTGATCGCGGCGCTCGTGGTCGTCGCCGTCGTCGCGGCCGCCGTCGCCGCCCTCGTCGTGCTCGGTCCTCCCGCGCTCCGCCGGCGCATCATCGCCGAGGCCCGCGCGCGCGGCGTCGCGCTCGATCCCGGGAAGATCGACGTCGATCTCGGCTCGATCCGCCTGCGCGACGGCCGCTTCTCTCTCCTCGGGGTGCGCGGGATCTCGGGCACGGTGGCGCGCGCCACCATCGAGCTGCGCGGGCTCTCGCCCGCCCGGATCGCGACGGAAGGCGTCGAGCTCACCCTCGTGGGGACCGACGCCCTGGAGGATCTACCGGCGTGGGTCGCGCAGTACGGCCCGCGCGCGGCGGCGCTGCCGCTCACCACGGGCCGCGTCCGCCTGGGTCTCCGGGATCACGAAGGCGGCCCGGAGGTGCTCGCGCTGGCCGACGGCGCCCTCGAGCGGCGCGCGGCCGCCCCGGTCGAGGGCGCCGCCGCGCCGCCCGGCGCGCCGCGGCCGGAGATCGGCGTCCTGAAGCAGGCTCGCGTGCTCGTCGCCGGCAAGGAGATCGCGCGCACCGACATCGCCTGGTCCATCGGCGCAGCGTCGATCTCCCTGGGCTTCGGCGGCGAGGAGCTCGTCTCCGCGCCGCTCAGGGCCGAGCTCCGGCCGCGCCCCTCGCCGAGCGCCTCGATCGAGCTCGCGCCGACGCCGCTCTCCGCCGTGGGCGCGCTCCTCGGCGTCGACGTCGGCGCCTCGACGATGGTCGTCGCCGGAACGCTCGAGCTGCGGCTCGCGGATGGGGCGGACCGGACCGCCCTGTCCAAGGCGCCGCTCGAAGGGCCGATCGCGCTCACGGTGAAGGGCTTCACCCTGCCCCACCCCAGGGAGCTCGACGGGCTCCTCTTCGGCAACACCACGACCGTCAAGGCGGACGCGAGCCTCTCTGCGGACCGCCAGCGCGTCGCGCTGAGCGGCGTGGAGGTCGCCGCCGGCGCGCTGAAGCTCAAAGGAACGGGCACCGTCGAGCGCAACGGCGCGGACGCCGCGATCGCGATGGATCTATCCGGATCCATCCCCTGCTCGCTCCTGGCTGGCTCTGCCGCGATGTCGCACCTGACCGGCGCCGTGGGGCTGCTCGCGCGCGACCTGGTGGGCCGCGCGCTCGCGGGCTCGGTGGCGGTCCAGGTCCGCGTCGACGCGCGCGCGAGCCGTCTGACCGCCGCGCGTGTCACGCCGAGCGCGATCCTCCGATGTAAGCTCCGCTTCTAGCGGATCGCTCGGTCGCGCCGGGTCCCGCAACCCGGAACCGAGAACCCGAATCCCGGGAGGAGAGATCGGTACGGCACCAACGAGGCGAATAAGCCGTGGAATTTTCTCTTCTCGGCGTTCAAGGTACCCAGGTCGCGGCTCAGCGGTTGAACTGCTTTTTCCCGGCGCTGTCGCGTCCGAGCACCGCTGTCGAGCGTTGCCGCCCTCTGCGGGTGGACTCCGCCCGAGCGCCACGAGGATCGATGAAGGAGGAAGGCGAAGGACGAATGTCGATGTCGAGGACGCTCTGACGCGATGAACAACGGCGCGGAGCACGGGAAGCGCGGCGCACCCTCGACGCGCGACGGCCGCGCTGACACGTTGTTCGATGAGGAGCCCGCAATGCGCTCTGGAGCTCTCCCCCTCGCCGCTCGGCTCACGTCGCTGCTAGGGCTCGTGGCGATCTTCAGCGCTGCCTGCGACGGCGGTCTCGGCGCCGCCATGGACGACGCCCCGGGCGGCGGGGGCGCGGCGACGGCATCGGCCTCGTCGGCCTCGTCGGCCTCGTCGGCCTCGTCGGCCTCGTCGGCCTCCGTGACATCGGGCGGAGGCAGCGGCGCGGGAGACGGCGGGGGCCCCGGAGAAGGCGGCGTCGGGGGAGGCAGCGGCGAAACCAACGAGCAGGACTTCCCCCTCGACACGACGCCCCCGGCGCCCTGCCCGCCCGACATGGCGGAGGTCGAGGGATACTGCATCGATCGCTTCGAGGCGCCGAACGTGGAAGGCGCCCTGCCGCTCGTCATGGAGAGCGCCGTCTCGGCGCGCGCCTGGTGCGAGGGGCGCGGAAAGCGCCTCTGCACCGAGGACGAGTGGGACACGGCGTGCCAGGGCCCCGAGGCGTTCGTCTATCCGTACGGGAACACCCACGAAGCGGAGCGCTGCAACGACAACAAGACGTGGAGAGCGCCCGACGAGGGCGCGCTCGGCTCCTGGCCTTCCGACGAGGCGCTGGCCGAGGTCCAGGCGCTGTACCAGGCCGAGCCGAGCGGCACGCGACCGGGGTGCGCGAGCGCGTTCGGCGTCCACGACATGACGGGGAACGTCGAGGAGTGGGTGGTGCGCACCCGATACCACGTCAACGAGTATCCTCACGTCCTCAAGGGCTGTTACTGGTCCGGCTGCTTCGGCGGCGCGAAGCCGCGGTGCGGCTCCACGAACCCGGCGCACGGGGACGGGTTCCGTTACTACGAGACCGGCTTCCGGTGCTGCCGTGACGTCGAGTGAGCGAGCCGGCAGCGACGATCCGGCCCTCTGGCCGGCACGCGCGCGGCTCGAGGGCGCGGCGCGCAGCGGGCGTTCGGCGAGACCGCGGGCGGCGCGGCGCGGGTGACGGACGCGATCCCGCGCCGAGGCCTCGCGACAGGCGTCCTGAACGAACCGCTTCCCGTCGGTTCGGCCGCACGCTAGGGCACCGTGAACGGTGCTGACCTTACCGAGAGAGCCTCGCCCCAGCCTTGACCTCGTGAAGGACGCGATCGCGGCGTTCGCGCTCAAGGGCCGCGGGCGCGCCCGTCCGGACGATCTCGACGCGCGCGACCCGGCGTTCATCGCCCGGGTGCTCCCGCTGCTCGGCTTCCTCTACGACGACTATTTCCGCTGCGAGACCGAGCTCGAAGAGCAGCTGCCCAACGGTCCCTTCCTCGCCGTGAGCAACCACAACGCGATGACGGGAATGCCCGATATGTACTGCCACATGACGGCGTTCTGGCGCCTTTATGGGCCCTCGCGGCTGTCCTACGGGCTGATGCACGATCTCCCGTTCAACGTCCCGAAGGCCGGCGCCTGGCTCAACGCCTGCGGCGCCATCGCGGCGAGCCCGGAGAACGCGCGGCGAGCGCTCGCCCGCGGCGCGGCGGTCCTGGTCTTCCCCGGCGGCGATCTCGACGCGTGCAAGCCCACCTCGGCGCAGTACACGATCCGCTTCGGCCGACGCCGCGGCTTCGTCCGGCTCGCCATCCGCGAGGGCGTGCCGATCGTGCCGATCGTGAGCGTTGGGGCGCACCAATCCCTCTACATCGCCACGGATGGGAGCAGGCTGGCCAGGTGGCTCCGCCTCCCCGAGCTCGCGCGCTCGAACGTCGCGCCGCTCGGCCTCGCGTTGCCGTGGGGGCTCATCGTCGGCATCCCGATCCCCCATGTGCCCCTGCCGGTGAAGATCCATACGAGGGTGCTCCGCCCGCTGCACCTCGGGCTCCCGAGAGAGGCCGCGAGCGACCCGGACGAGGTCGAGCGCGCATTCGCGCGGATCGTCGCGCGCATGGAGGCCGGGCTGGACGAGCTCCGCGCGGCGGGCAGGCACGGTCTCTTCCCCCGGGGTTGATGGGGCGCGTGGTTGATGGCCGCGCGGTTGATGGGCCGCGCGGTTGACGGGCGGACCGCAGGAGAATGGCGGTGCGGTGGCGTGCGGTGACGTCCGGAGCGCGCCCATGGCCCGAGCGGGCGGCGCGCGGCGCTCCAAAACCAGCGGGCGCGCGACAAAGGGCGCTGGGCCTCGCGCGGCGCTCGGAAAACCGAGTCCGTTCATGTAGGCTTGAACGCCAGCCGTGACCCCCGACCGCACCGCGCAGCTCCTCGCACCGCTGGCCCAGCCGGGAGAGCTCATCGCAGCCAAGTACCGCGTCGAGCGGGTCGTGGCCATCGGCGGAATGGGCGTCGTGCTGGCGGCGCGCAACGAGGATCTCGACCAGAAGGTCGCCATCAAGATCCTGCGCCAGGACGCCCTCGCGAACCAGGAGGCCGTCACGCGCTTCCTGCGGGAGGCGCGGACGGCGGCGCGCCTGTCGGGCGAGCACGTCGCGCGCGTGTTCGACGTCGGCACCACCGAGACCGGCGTGCCCTTCATGGTGATGGAGTTCTTGACCGGGCTCGATCTCCAGCAGGTCATCGATACCCACGGTCCGCTGTCCATCCAGGACGCTGTCGACTACGTACTGCAGGCGCTCGAGGCCGTGGCCGAGGCCCACGCGGCGGGCGTCGTCCACCGGGACATCAAGCCTTCGAATCTGTTCCTCGCCGAGCACGCGGACGGCACACGGCACATCAAGGTCCTCGATTTCGGCATCTCGAAGGGGCAAGGCCTCGACTCGCCCGCGGAGCCGGGGCTCACGTCGACGAAGCAGGTGATGGGCTCGCCCGGGTACATGTCGCCCGAGCAGATGATGGCGCCGAGGACCGTCGACGGGCGCGCCGACGTCTGGTCGTTCGGTGTGCTGCTCTACACGCTGGTGACGGGCGAGCCGCCCTTCCAGGGCGAGACGGTCGCCGCGGTGATGGCGAACATCCTGCACCAGCCGGTGCCGCGGCTCCGCGACAAGCGCAGCGACGCGCCGGCCACGCTGGAGCGGATCGTCTCGCGCTGCCTGGAGCGCGACGTGAGCGAGCGGTACGCCAACGTCGGCAAGCTCGCGCAGGCCCTCGATCCGCTCGGGTCGAGCTTCGCGAAGCTCTCGACCTCGCGCATCCAGAGCGCGATCGGCGCGGCGTCGCCGGCCGGACAGACGCTGCTCAACTCGAGGGCGGCCGAGGACAGCGACAGGCTGTCCGGCGCGTCGTGGTCGCACACGAGCAACCGGCGCCGCTCGCGGCGCAGGCTGCTCGTCGCCGCCGGCGTGGCCGCGTTGCTGACCGGCGCGGCCGGGGCGGGCGTGTGGCTGGTCGCGAGCGTGCGCGTGGCGTCGCAGGCGCCGGGCGCCGCCGTGTCACCTCCGCCCGAGCGCGCCGCGGTCGACGCGCTCGGGCCCGAGTCCCCCGCTGCAGCGCCGGGCGCTCCGGCAGCGACCGCCAGCGCCACGACCGTGGCGTCGAGCCCGGCGGCGCCGCCGGTCCCTGCGCCGAGCGCGGCTCCCACGGGCAGCGCCGCGGCCGACGCGCGCCCGAAGGCGACCGCCTCCGGAGCGCCGCTCAAGCCGGGCCACGCGCAGAGACCGCCGAGGTCGACGAGCGAAGACGAGATGCTGAGGAGCCGCCATTGAGATCGTTACGAGCGCGACACGCGGGCGCATGGCTCGCGCTGCTCTGTGGGACCAGCCTGACCTCACCGCTCCTGGCGCAGCCGACCGCGGCGGACAAGGCGCTCGCCGAGGGGCTGTTCCAGGACGGCAAGAAGCTCATGGACGAGGGCAAGCTCCAGGAGGCCTGCCCGAAGCTCGCAGAGAGCCAGCGCGTGGATCCCACGGTCGGGACGCTGCTGAACCTGGCGGTCTGCCACGAGAAAGAGGGCAAGACGGCCAGCGCATGGGCCGAGTTCACGGAGGCGTCCTCGCTCGCGGCGAGCGCCGGGCAGCAGGATCGCGCGCAGTTCGCGGCCAAGCGCGCGTCCGAGCTGGAGGCCAAGCTGACGCGTCTCGTCCTGGACGCGGCGCAGGCGACGCAGGCGGCTCCTGCGATGACGATCACGCTGAACGGCAAGGAGCTGAGCGCCGCCGCGGCCACGGGCTCGGGCATCCCCGTGGATCCGGGCACGGCGACGATCGAGGCCAAGGCGCCGGGCAAGCAGCCCTGGTCGCAGCGGGTGACGCTCGACCTCGGGCCCAGCACGACGCGGGTGACCATCCCGCCGCTCGCGGACGTCGCCGTTCAGGAGGCGAAGGCGGCTCCCCCTGCCCCGCCGCCTGCCCGTCCGGCGGCCGCGAAGCCCGAGGCGACCGGCAACCCGATGCGCGCGCTCGGCTTCGTCGCCGGCGGCGTCGGGATCGCCGGGATCGGCGTGGGGGCGGTGTTCGGGGTGCTGACGATACAGAAAGCGGGGGATGTCGAGGAGGGGTGCAGCGGCAGCTTCCGCTGCAGCCGCGCGGACGTCGAGGCGAACGAGAGCGCCCGGACGACCGCGATGGTCTCCAACATCGCGCTCGGCGCCGGGCTGGTGTGCCTCGGGGCCGGCGTCGCGATGGTGCTGATGTCCCCTCGCTCGCCGGAGCAGGCTGCCACGGGCGAGCGCGTGTGGGTCGCGCCCAGCGTCGCCTCGGACGGGGGGCGCGTGGTGCTCGGAGGCCACTGGTGATGCGAAGCTCGAAGCGCTCTGCCATGACGCTGGCCCTCGCCGCGCTCGCGCCGGGCCTCAACGGCTGCGCGGAGATCGCGGGGCTCGAGGATCGCCAGGTGATCCAGCTGATGACGATCGCCGAAAACCAGGCGGACCCTCGCGCCATCGCGCTCGACGAGGAGGCGATCTACTGGACCAACAGGGGGAATGACGGGAGTCAGGGGAGCTTCAAGGGCGGCGCGCTCCGGAGGCAGATCAAGGATGACTGGGCGGTCATCGATCTGCTCGGGCCTTCCAACGAGGTGCCCGACGCGCTCGCGCTGGACGCGACTCACGTCTACTGGTCGAGCACCGACGCCGCCTTCCAAGGCGACTGCGACCCCGACACGGGGGATACCCGAGACAAGCTGTTGAAGCTACCGAAAGCAGCACCGATTCCCGCTGCTGGCGGGGAGATGCTGTGGGGTAGCTGCGGCGCCGCAAGCGCGATCGCGCTGAGCGCCGACAACGTCTACAGCGCCCGGCCGAACGCCGACCGCATCACCTCGGTGTCCAAGCAAGGTGGCAGTCGGACGAATCTGACGGAGGGCGGCAAGCCGCGCTACGTCGTGATCGACGGCTCCCTCGTCTACTGGACCGATCCCGAGAACAAGACGCTCTCGGTCATCGATATCAGCGGTGATGCCCCCGAGAAGGAGCTCTTCACGGAGCTCGAACCGCCGGGGCTGCTCGCGCTGGATGAGGCCAACCTCTACTGGCTCCACGGGAACAACGTCATGCGGCTTCCGCGGAGCGGAGCGGACGGAGACGCCGCAGTGCTCCTCCTCGACAAGGAGCTGCCGAGCGCTCCCGCCGGGATCGCGACGTACGGGGACTACCTTTACATCACCGTCCAGGAGGCAAAGAGCGTCTACCGGCTCCGCAAGGACGGCGCCGGCGGTCCGCAGGAGATCGCGGCGAATCAAGAGGGCCCGACGGGCATCGCCGCGGACGGGACGGGCGTCTACTGGACGAACTCCGGTTCGGGACAGATCGTCCGCTTCAACGACGAGTGACGCGCAGCCGCCAGCCTGGCGGCCGCCTCGCGCGGACCGCTGGGCCCTCCTGGGCTCAGTCGATCTGCAGGTGGTAGTGGGGCGGCCGCGACTCCTCGAGCGCGAACACGCCCCCGACCTCGTCGACGCCCTCGAGGAAGGCGCGCTTCTCCGCGGGTGTCATGTCCCGGTTCCGGATGTCGACGGCGCCCTCCCGGAGGTGCGCCGAGATGAACACGCCGCGATCGATCTGGGCGCGGATCACCCGCTCGAGGGCGGCGATCATGGCCTCCGGCGGGTGCTCGGCCGAGCGCCCCTCCTCGTAGGCGCTCTTGATCTCGCGCGCCGCCGTCTTGTCCTTGTAGAGGCCGAGGACGTCGGCGCCGTGCCGGAAGAGCTCGTGCATCGCCTCGGCCTGCCGCGCGGGATCCCGCGTGCCGCTCGTGACCACGAGCTCCTTTCCGGTTCGCCGGAAGTAGGCGGACGCGATCTCCGCGACCTTCTGCTCCACGGCGGGCGCGAGCTCGACGCCAGGCAGGACGGCGTAGCGGCGCTCCTCGTCGGCCTCCGCCGGCGTCGCGCCGGGCGCCGGAGCGCGCGCGGGCGGCTCGGCGTCGGGGGGCTCGTCCTCGTCGCTCTCCTGGACGTGCAGCGAGAGCACCCGGGCCGCGGGACCGTCGGGGACCCAGAAGCCGAACCACCCTACCCGCGCGCCGGGGACGGGAGCGGTGACAGGTGGGCGTGGCGTCCGGACAGGCTCGGGCGCCGGCGCGGCCCGGGAGACGCAGCCTCCCGCGGCGAACGCGAGGGCGATGAGGGCGGCGCGGCGAGCGCCCTGGAGAGCGGAGGAGCGCGAGCACAACATGCGAGCCACGAGCGCCTCCTACTTCGTGATCGTGAACGAGGCGCGCGCGAGCTCCTTGCCCACCGCGTCGCTGACCGTCACCGACCAGATCCCCGCCGCGCGCGCCTTCCGCGTGGCAGCCCACGTACGGAAGCGCCGCTGCGCGCCGACCGCGAGGGGGATGCGCAACGGCGGGCCGCCATCGGGCGGCGTGAAGACGACGCTGATCTCCGAGGTGGCCTGGTCCTTGTTCGAGAGCTCGACGAAGGCGTAGAGGCGGTCGATCTCCGCGCTCGCGAACGAGCTCGCCGGCTCGATCGGCTCGCGGCCGGCGATGCCCTTCGAGACGACGAGCCGTATCACCTGGAGCTCGGGCGCCCGAGCGGCGCCCTCTCCCACGCCGCCCTGCGCCGCGCCCGCGGCGGTGCGCGCCTCAGCCGACCCCGACCTGCGGCGCCGCTCCCGACCCGGGCCGCGGGCGGGCGACGCGTCCGCCGCGTCGAGGCGGTCTGCGTCGCTGCGGCCCTCGTCCGCGGCAGCGCCGCTCGCGGCGGCCCGGACCGGCACCGCCGCGTCCGATCGCGCCTCGCCCGCCTGCCCCTCGGACCCGCCGCCTGGCCTCCCCTCCGCCGCGCGGCTCAGCGCGGGAAGCTCTTCCCGGGAGATCCGCGCGATCGCCTCGCTCGGATCGCTGCAACCGAGCCCCGCCCCGCCGAGAACGGCGGCGGCGAGCGCCAGGGCCATGGTTTTCCGTGTCGTTCCCCGCGTGTCCACACCGACGAGGTGCCACGATTCAGCGGAGGGGGCGAAAAAACGGCAACCCGACGGCGAGCGACCCAGCGGCTCGCGCAAGGCTCACGAGGGATCGTCGCCGCACGCTGGACGTGGGGTCCGGGGCGCGGCCATCCCGAGATTCCGAGATCTCATCAGGGATCCCTGATGTGTGGCAGCACCGCGTCGCGATGTGCCGGCGCTCCGGTGGGAGCGCACGTCCGCAAGGCGCCTCGCGGCGCTCCGGTCAGTGCTTCGGACGGGACCGGCGCGGACCGCCGGTCGACTCGCCCTCTGGCGTCGTGGCGAAGCTGGTGATCGCGCTGTCTTCGATCATCAGGATGAGCAGGCCCCCGCTCGCGCCTCGTGCCGTCTTCGCCCGGGATCCCTGGCTTGTCTCCCGCGACGGATGGTCCGAGCTCTCCGCTGAGATCCGCTTCATCTCCAACTCCTTCAAGACTTCAGTCCTGCTGTTCACGCCCCGGCTGGCTGACCTGTGTGGACTTCCGTGCACCGCGTCTGGGGCGAAAACTGAACCGGGCGCGAGAACGCCAATGTTCGCAGAATAGTCACGAATCCGACTGAAAATCACCTGGAAAGCGCCACGCGCGGTGAGTTCTTGCCGGCAGAGGCTCAGGCGTCGGCTTTCGTTTCAGCGGGGATCTACCGGGATTTCATCGGGATTTCCGCGGGAGGTCGCGCGGCGGCGCGACAGGGATTCAGCGCCGGCCGAAGCCGGGCAGCTGGCGGGTTGCGGCCACAACCTCGTCGCAATCGATACAGCGCATGAGCCCGTCGACAAGTTCCATGCTACCGAGGCTGCCGCACTCCGGGCAGCGGTTGGCGAGCTGGTGCTTGCTCTCCTCGCAGAGCCGGCTCTGCTCCGCCTCGGCCTCCGCCTCGACACGGAAGATCTCGGCCGGCGTGCGCGCCTCTCGCTTTCGGTCGTCCATGGCGCGCAACGTATCATGTGCTCGGCGCGCGCCGCGAGCGCCGTGCTCGCAGCCGCCGGGCCTCTCGCTCGCTCACCGCGCGGACTCGATCATGCTCCGGAACGCCGACCGCGCCGACTGCACGGTCTCGTCAGGCCCGACGATCCTGAAGAACCAGTTTCCGCGATCCGGCGTCCTCACCGCCGCGCCGACGAGCCGGTAGTCGTCCTTCACCATCTCCACGGGCGATCGCTTGCGGGCGCCGGACTGCGGCCCGAGCGCGATCTTGTACGTGCCGGCCACCTCGACCAGCTCGACCGGCATGCCACGCACCTCGAACGACGCGCGCCTGGCCTTCGCCCCGACGTCGCCATCGAACTGCGCGAACCACTCGTTGAAGCGCGCATCGACGTCTCCCTTGCTCCCCAGGCCGAACGAGAGGACCTGCACCTCGGCGTCCTCCTTGTCGTTCGCCGCCCTCGGCACCTTGTAGAGGGCCTTGCGCGGGCCGGCGCGCGGCACGTCGAGCGCAGCCCAGCTCCCCGGAACGTCCCACGCGAGCCGCGCGGCGGATGGCGCGCTGGAGACGGCCGGCGGCGGCTCCGGCTCCGCCGGGGTCCTCGAGCAGGCCGAGACCGCGAGCGCCATCATCGCCGCTCGAGCGAACGACACCCGGCGTGGGAGCATGGGGGCGGTTCTACCACTGCGCCCTCCATCGAGGCGCAGGATTTCGATACCCCGCGCGGCAGGGAACCGCGATCCTCTCCTCGGGCGACGAGCCGCCCGAGCGGGGGGCGTCGCGCTCGCTGGAGGGGCCCGGCCGCGATCCGCGCGCGGGCTCGGGTGTAAGCCATCGGCCCCGCTCGCACGTAGAAGAGACGCCCCGGCCAGGGAGAGGGAGAGGAGACGGCGCGCATGGATCAGATCGGCGAGTACCTCGTTCGACGCCTCGTCGGCGAGGGCGGGATGGGCAAGGTCTACGAGGGCGAGGAGCGCCTGTCGCGCCGGCGCGTCGCGCTGAAGGTGCTCCGCCCCGAGCTCGCCCGGAGCGAGCAGGGACGCCGGCTCTTCCTGAACGAGATGCAGATCCTCGCGCACCTCGAGCACCCGAACATCGTCCGGAGCCTCGCCAGCATCGAGGCCTCCGGCGAGCTCGTGATGGTGCTCGAGTACCTGGACGGCCAGACGCTGCGCTCCGTCCTTGGCGCCGCCGGCCGCCTTCCCTGGCCGGAAGCGGTGCGGATCGCGGCCAGCGTGGCGAGCGCCCTCGCGGCGGCCCACGGGCAGCAGCCTCCCGTGATCCACCGCGATCTCAAGCCCGAGAACATCATGGTGCAGCGGGATGGCGGCGTGAAGGTGATGGACTTCGGCATCGCCAAGGTCGTGGAGGCGATGAACCAGACCAACACGCAGAGCGTCGGCACCCTGCAGTACATGAGCCCGGAGCAGATCGACGCGCGATCCATCGATCACCGCTCGGATCTCTACTGCCTGGGGCTCATCCTGTACGAGGCGCTGTCCGGCAGCCCGCCGTTCCAGTCGGCGTCGCCGCGGGAGCTGCTCAACCTGCAATGCACGGCAGAGCCGCCGCCGCTCGGCGACGACGTGCGGAGCGGGCTGCCCCGCGGCGTCGAGCAGCTGCTCTTCCAGCTGCTCGAGAAGGCGCCCGAGGATCGGCCGTACCTCGCTCAGGACATCGTGGATCGGCTGGAGCCGTTCCAGACCGCGGTGAGCGCGCCGCTCCGCGCCGGTGACCGCGTCCGCGCGAGCGCGCCGCAGCGCGCCAGCGATCACGACCGCGAGAGCGCGCCGCTCCGCGCCGGTGACCGCGAGCGCGCAAGCTCACCGCACCGCACTGGCGACCGCGAGCGCGCGAGCTCGCCGCAGCGCGCCGGCGACCGCGAGCGCGCGAGCTCGCCGCAGCGCGGCGACGACCACGACCGCGCGAGCTCGCCGGGCGCCGCGCGCGTCACCGGCGGAGCGGACGCGCCTCGCGCGGACACCATCGCGCTCGTCGAGCAGATCGACCGGCCGCGCGACGTCCCGATCCGGCTCGCGATCGCGATCATCGCGACGCTGTCGGCGCTGGCGGGCCTCGGGACCTGCGCGCTGCGCTCCACGAACGGCGCGCCGGAGCCGCCCACCAGCACCGCGACGCCGGCCGCCACGGAGGGGGCGCGGTGAGGCGAGCGTCGCCGGAGCAGGCAGGCTACACGGAAGGCGCGCCCCTCCCGGCCGTGGGCTGCGCCGCGCGATGGCGCTGCGGCGCGGGCTCCGGAGAAGAGCTCTGGCGGCTCGGCGCGGCGGACCAGGACGCTCCGGCAGGGCCCGAGCACCAGGCCGTCGCGACGCGCCTCCTGTCGCTCGGGAGCGCCGGCGTCGGCGGCTTCATCGACGGCGGCGTCGCCTCGCCGGCCGAGGGCGAGCGCGCCGCCGCGGCGAGCCCGGACGGCGCGCGCGTCTGGCTCGCGCGGCGGCTCGCGGGCGCGCCCCTCTCGGACTGGATGCGCGCGCGGCGCGGGCCCATCCCCTTCCAGGAGGCGCTCGGGCTCGCCATCCAGGTCGCCCGCGCGCTCGCGGCGTGCGAGCGCGCCAGCCTGTTCCCCGGTCCGCTCTCGCCCGACGCGGTCCTCGTGGACGACGCGGGCCGCGTGACGCTGCCCGCGAGCGCGCTCGTCGCCGCCCTCGTCGGCGCGCCGGCGAGCCGCGGCGCCGCCACGGCGCCCCGCGGCGAGGGCGCGCGGGTGTCCTCGGAGATCCCGCCGCTCTGGACGCCGCCCGCGCAGGCCGACGGCGCGCTCTGGGACAGCGCCGCGAACCGGTACGCGCTCGGGCTCGTGCTCTACCGCCTGCTCGCGGGAGAGCACCCGTTCGCGGGCGCTGGCCTGCGGCACGCGCTCGGCGAGGCCGCCCGCGCGGAGCCGCCGCCGTTCATCGAGGGCGTCGCGACCTCGCTCCCCGCGGGCCTGCAGGGCTATGTGCTGCGGCTGCTCCATCCGGATCCGTCGGAGCGGCCGCCGCGCGCCGAGGAGATCGCCGATGCGCTGAGCGGGTTCCTCGAAGAGCGCCCGCCGGCGCCTCCGGTGCACGCCGCCCGGACCTCCCGTCGCGCCGGCGCGGCCACCTCGGCGAGGACCGGCCCCGCGCCGCACGAGCGCGCGCGCCTTGGCGGCGCGGGCAACGCGGGTGCCGCGGGCGCCCACCCCCCGCCGCGCGGCCCCGCCGGCGCCGCGGCGCGGCTGTGGCGGATCGCGCCGCTCGGCGCCGGCGCGCTGATCGCGTCGGCCGCGCTCGCGCTCTCGCGGGGTGAGCCCGGTCCAGCGGCGCCGCGCGCGGTCGCCGTCGCGCCGGTCACGCCGCTCGCGCAGGCGCGGACGGCGGCGGAGGACTGCGCGGCGTGCCACGGCCGCCAGGCCGCGGAGTGGCGCCGCTCGGTGATGGCGCACTCGGTGAAGAGCCCTCTCTTCAACGCGCTGGAGAGCCTCATCGAGGAGCAGGTCGGGCGCACCGCCGACTGCCCGAACGGCGCGGGCATCCTGCGCAAGGTCGATCCCGCGCGCGCCTGCCGGGACGGGCAGAGCGGCGTCGCCGTCACCGGCTCGGGCGGCGAGCACTGGTGCGTGAACTGCCACAGCCCGGCGGAGAACCTCGACGCCGCGATGCCCGCGTGGGACGGCCGCGCCGGCGGCGATCCCCGCGCGCGCCTCCCCGTGCGCGACCTGCTCACCCGGCGCGGCCTGGAGGGGATCTCCTGCAGCTTCTGCCATCAGGTGCACGGCCCGGTCGGCCCGCGCGGGCGCCCCGGATACCAGGGCAACCCGACGTGGACGTCCTTCGTGACGGGCGCCGTCTTCCCTGCGCGTCCCGAGGACGGCCGCGGCCTGTTCGGGATCGCGAACAGCGGCTACGACCTCCGCCCCGAGGAGCTGCTGCTCCCCTCGGGTCAGGGCGCGGCCGCGCGCGCCGGGCTCCAGCCGACGGGATCGGCGGGCGCGATCGAGCCCGTGGTGCACGGTCGCCCGTCAGCGAGCGCGAGGGCGTACCTGCGCTCCAGCGAGTTCTGCGGGGCGTGCCACGACGTGCGCCTCTTCGGCAGCGACAGCCTCGCCGCGGCGCGGGGCGAGCACTTCAAGCGGCTGCGCAACGCCTACACCGAGTGGTCGGACTGGGCGAGGTCCGAGGAGCGCGCGGGCCGCCCGGCGGCGACCTGCCAGGACTGCCACATGAGCACCTATCCGGGCGTCTGCGAGGCGGCCCCGGCGGCGGGCGCCGCGCAGGCGTCGCCGGGAGATCCCGAGTGCCCGCCCGGCACGCGCTTCGCCCCGCGGAGGCCCGGCGCGCGCCCGCGGGGCCGGATCGCGGATCACTCCACCGCTCCGGCGGACGTCGCGACCCATTACTTCTCCGGCGTGGATGTGCCGCTGTCGGACGAGTTCCCCGACGCGCTCATCGATGAGCCGTCGCTCGACGTGCACGGCATTCCGGCGGGCGCGCGCCGCCGCCGCGATCTCTTGCTCCGCCACACGTTCCGCTTCGAGCTCGGCGCCGCGCGCCGCGCCGGTGCGGCCGGGGATCGCGTCGAGATCCCGGTCGAGATCGAGAACACCGGCGCCGGGCACAAGGTGCCGGCCGGCTTCAGCCAGGAGCGCGAGTTCTGGGTTCACCTCGTGGTGAGGGATGGAGAGGGGCGGGTGATCTACGAGGTCGGCCGGATCGACCGCGCCGACGAGGATCTGAGAGACAAGGTGTTCGCCCGGGTGACCACCGATCCAGACGCGAACAACCCCTTCGCGCCGGCGGGCGCTCCAGGCGGGCTGTTCGGCGCGGATGTGCGCGACGGGCCTGATGTCCCCCTCTGGACCCCACCTCCACGGCTCGGCGGCACCTCGTTCCGTGGGCGGGGGCTCATCAACTTTCAGAACGGCTTTCTGCGCTGTGTCCGATGCATCGGCGTCGTGGCCGCAGACGGCACCTGCCAGGCCGCGCCCGGCCAGGGGCTGCACCACGCCGATCGGTTCACGGACGGCGATTACGACCTGGACACCGGCGCTTGCGGCTCGAACCTGTCGGGACAGAACGCCTTTCTCGAGACGTATTTTCCGGTCGGCGCGCTGGACGCGAGCCGGGGCGCCGTCAAAGGGCCGGACGCGATCATCGATACGCGCTCCGTGCCGCCCGGCGTGCCGATCCGGTACACCTACGATCTTCGCACCGGCCAGCGGCGCGGCCCGCTCCGGGCCGAGGCGAGGCTGCTCTTCCGGGCGTTTCCCCCGTTCCTGATCCGCGCCTTCGCCGCGTACGAGCGGGAGCAGGCGCGGCGCGGCCTGCGGCCGACCGGCCCGCTGGTCACCGACGCCATGCTCGAACGCCTCGAGATCGTCGAGCTCGCGCGGGCCGAGGTCGAGATCCCCTGAACCGAGGTCGCCGCGATGGAGCAACGGACGCAACGGACACAACAGACGCACACGACGCGACGGACGAGGCAGGCACCTCGACGCGCCGGCCCACAAAAAGGGGCGAGCCCCTACCCCGGCCTGCGGGGTAAGGGCTTCGCTGGTCAGGCGCTGACGAGCTCAGCGCGCCGTGGTCATGAAGAGCGTCGCCGTCGATCAGGGAGGGGGCGGGGGCGGCTCGGTCGAGAGCGGATCCGGCATCTTATCCGTTTGCGGCCTGGCGATCCGGTAGGGGCGCGTATTGGGCGAGTAGTAGCTCGTGTTCGACGCCGTGACGCTCCACGTGTAGCCGAGCAGGGAGCCCGAGAGCGAGTCGGCGTACACACGCACGTAGCCCGTCCCGGCGCCCGGCGTCATCTTGCCGCCGTTCTGCTCGCCGCACGGCCCGCTCCACCGGCTGTCCTTGTACTTGCCATCGCACCCGTGCGCAGTGCCGGTCGAGTCCGCGATCGGCACAGCAAACTGCCTCGTCCCCGAGTATCTGGGGTTGATCTGCGGGAGGATCTCCTGCGCCGCGCCGATGATGATCATCGTGTGGCCGGCGTAGCTGTCGTCCTTGCCGTCATTGGGGTTGGAGTCGGGGATGGCGCCGACGGCGAAGACATCACCCTTCTGGATGTCGGCCGCCCGGACGACACGGCGGAAGTACGTCTCGAACCCGGTAAGGGTCTCGCCGACCTTCGGGCTGTCGACCATGATTTTGAAATAATAATCGGACGGCGGGCTGTTCTTGCCCCACATCGCATAGATGTCCTGCTGGGTGTACCCCATCGCCTTCTGCAGCGACAGCGTGAAGAAGCACGCGGCCTTGGTCATGCCGGTCCACGCGATGTCCTGGTCCTCGTCGTCCCAGTTCATGAAGCACTCGGGCTCAGTGCCCCACTCGTTGCTGACGGCGTTGTCGATGAACTCGAGCGCCCAGTCCTCGGCGCCCTTCGCGCTCGCGGAAGCCGAAGCGAGCGTGAAAGACGCGGCAGCCAGGGAAGCAACAGCCAAACTCGTCGTGCGCCTACTCATACTTCTACCTCGTTGATTTGGAATGACATTGCATGTGCACTCAAGAACAGATGCTAGTCATTTCATGCCGAACCCTCAAACGAACCCTGGCGCCGAAGATGCCGAGTCTAGCAGGATGGATATTCACTGTAATCGGCTTGGGTGTCAAGGCATTTTCGGGACGCTCGTCCTTTTTCTGCACCTTCTTGAACGTGAAGTAAGACCATGTCGTTTCTTAAGACAGCGGATGCGCGACGGTGTGGAGCGACGGTATCCGACGCCATGACACGCCGGCCTCGTCCGCTCCACGTCCACGTCCCCGTCCACGTCCGCGTTCTTCGCGCCGGTTGTGCTCCTTGCGCGCCTTGCGCGCCTTGCGCCCCTTGCGGGCCTTGCGCGCCTTGCGCGCCTTGCCCCGTTCCTGTCGACCTCGCTCCAGGAGGCGGCTCGGGCCGTGCGGGCGCGGCGGGGGCGGGTCGGGAGGAGCGGCGGCCTGCGTCCTTCGACCAGGAGACCTGCTGATGCCCTCATCGGACCACACCCACGGCGCAGGGGCTGATCGCCCGGGGGCGTGGCCGCCGGCGGTGTTCGACGCCCCCTTGCTGCGAGGGCTCGACGAGCGCGCCCGGCGTGAGATCGCCGGGGCGGGGCGGCTCCGCTCCCTGTCACCGGACGAGGTCGCCTATCGCGCGGGCGACGCCGGCGACGCCTTCTTCGTGGTCGCGTCCGGGCGCGTCGCCCTGCGCGCGACGCGCCGCGGAGACGATCGCGATACCGAGGTGCGCACCGCCGCCGCGGGCGACGTCATCGGCGAGGAGGCGGTCGTGGGGATGTCGCGCAGGACCACCGCAGTCGCGCTCGCCCCCAGCGTGCTCGCCGAGATCCCGGTCCACCTGTTCCGGCGCGCCGCCGGTCGCTCCGGCAAGGCCGAGATCGCCGAGAGGCTCGAGCGCGCGCTGCAGAGGAGCGCGACACGCGACCTCCTCAGCACCCTCGCCTTCACGCGTGACCTGGACTCCGACGACGTCGAAATTCTACTTGACGCAGTGAGTCATCGGCGCTTCGAGCGCGGTCAGGCCATCTATCGCACGGGCGATCCGGCCGCCGAGCTCTGGCTCATCGCTGAAGGGATGGTGCAAATTCAGACCGAGGACGGAGATCGGATTCATGTGCGCGCGTACCTCACCCGAGGTGATTTCTTTGGCGACGTCGAGCTCGACGAGGGCCGCTGCCGGGCGGCGAGCGCCGTGGCCAGCGGCGCCACGACGCTCCTGGCCGTACCGTCGAAGACGTTCGCCGCGCTCGCGCGGAAGCACCCTGATCTGATCCCCCGACTCCGGCGCATCACCGGCGAGCACCACGAAAGGCAGGAGGCGGTCATCGCCGGCCATGCGCGCAATCACACAGCGCACATCTTCAGGGACCTCTATCGCCTTCAAGTCGCGCGGTCGCTCCTGGTCATCGATCTCGAGACGTGCGCCCGCTGCGGACACTGCGCGTGGTCGTGCGCCGACGTGCACGGGGTCTCACGGCTCGTGCGCCGCGGGGACAAGGTGCGCGCGCGGGTGGACGACGCGGAGCCGGCCGCGCAGAAGGAGGCGCCGCGCAGCCTGCTCTTGCCAAATTCCTGCCAGCACTGCGAGAGCCCCGCCTGCATGATCGAGTGCCCCACCGGCGCCATCGGCAAGGACACCGGGGGAGAGGTGTTCATCCGGGACGCGCTCTGCACCGGCTGCGGCGCCTGCGCGAAGGCGTGCCCGTGGGAGAACATCGCGATGGCGCCGCGCCCCGCGGCCGCGCCGCGCCCGGGAGGCGCGGGCTTCGCGGACGTCGCCGTGAAGTGCGATCTCTGCCGCGATCACGACGGCCCCGCGTGCGTGAAGGCCTGCCCCACGGGCTCGATCTTCCGCGTCAACCCGGCGGAGGAGATCGCCGACGTGCGCGACCTGCTCGGCGGGGCCCGGCGCGAGCAGGAGCGCGCCGCCGCGCCACGGAGCGGCGCGGCGCTCGTCGCGGGCAGCGCGCTCGCGGCGGCCGGGCTCGGCGCGGCGGGGCTCTTGGCGCACGCGCGCGGCGGCGCGCGCCCGGGCGAGGGCGCCGCCTTCTCGGCGGGCGTCGCCGCCGCGGTCGGCATGGCGCTGCTCCTGCTCTACGCCGTCCCCAAGCGCGCCGGGCGATGGGCGTGGATGCGGCCCAGGCGGCGCGGCGACACGGCCCTGGAGGGCGGCGATGCCGCGCCCGTGAAGAGCCGGCTCCGCCCGCACCTGACCGGGCACCTCGCGCTCGGCCTCGTCACGGCGGGCCTCGCGCTCGCGCACGCGCCGTGGCCCCGGTCCGGCCGCCCGACGCTGGGCGCGGCGCTGCACCTCGTGTTCTGGGCCACCGTGGCGGCCGGCGCCTTCACGGCGATCGCGTACCGGCTCGCGCCGCGGCGCCTCGCCCGGATCGAGCGCACCGCCGCGCTGCCCGAGGATTTCAGCGCCGCCCGGCGCGAGCTGCTCGACCGCTTCTACCGCGAGGTGAGCGGGCGCAGCGATCTGGTCAAGAAGATCGTCGAGAAGATCCTCGTGCCCTACCTGCAGAGCCCCCTCGGCCCGCTCGCGCTGCTCGCCTCGGGGCGCGGCCTGCGCGAGGAGGAGCGCGCGCTGCGCGCCCGCATCGACGCGGTCCTCGAAGGGCGCGGGGCCGAGCGGCTCGCCGGCCTGGCGGAGCTCATCCGCCTCGCCGTGGAGCTGCGCGCGCTCCCGGCCCAGCGCGCGCTCCTCGCCGCGCTCCGCGGAGGGCTGCCGGCGCACATCATCACCTTCGGCGTCGCCGCGGCGCTGCTCGTGCTCCACGCGATGACGGCGGCGAGCGTGCCTCGATGAGCGCGCGCCGGACCGGGAGCGCGCGCACGCCGCCCCACACGGCCGCTGCCGCGGCGCGGGACAGCGCACCGGGACGCCGCGAACTCGCTATGAAATGGTTGCGAGGCACGGCATTTCTTTGTGCGCCGCGCGCGCCTCCGCCGGCGCGGCGACGCGCGCATCGAGGCGCGCACGTGAGCGCCGCGTCGGCGAAGACGCGCAGCAGGCAGCGCGCAGGCGAGAGGCCTGGACTTTGCCTTCTGCGCCCAGGTACAATTTTCCCGACAGCACCCTAGTGGAAGGTAGAGAAGCCGATGGCTGGTCCTTCGACCAAGTGGATGGGAGCGCTCTCCCGATCAGGCTCCCCCAGCGCGTGGGCGCCGAGAGCGCTGCTGCTCGTGACGCTGCTCACCGCGTCGGCCCTCATCGCCGGATCGTGCCGTGGAGGCAACAACGCCGGTGAGCCGCCGCAACCGGGGACGGACTGGCCCGACGCTGGGCCGGGAACGGGCGACCCGTGCGTCGACGGCGAAGAGGTCGAGTGTCACGTCACCGTCGGCGAGCACGAAGGTGTGCTGACGTGCCTCGACGGGATCCGGCGCTGCGAGGACGGGCGTTACGGCAGCTGCGACGGGACGATGACGATGCGGAGGTCGCCGTTCGGCTCGGCGCCGCCGGGGAGCGGTGAGGGCGGGTATCCGCGCCCGCTCGCCAACTCCGATGCCTCCGACGGCGGCCTGTGCGCGACCAACCCGTGCGACCCGACGTGCCAGTCGTTCGAGGAGACGCCGGACGGGGGGCCCATCAGCCTCGCAGGGACCGGTCCGACGTACACGTGGTCGGTCGGCGACATCAACGAGCTGCCCGATGCCGTCGCGCGGAAGGGCACGCACCAGCCGTGCACGACCAGCGAGGACTGCCAGTTCGACCAGTACTGCGACGACCCCGCAAGGGGCGCGTGCGAGCACGACCCGTGCGCGACAGGCTTGTCGCTGCTGTCGAACTGCAGCGGCTGCGCCACGAAGGTCTGCAACGCGAGATCGAGCTGCTGCACCTTCACGACCATACCGGCCGACTGCGGTCACGACGCCTGCGTGGCGGCTAGCGGCGCCGCGACCAACATGAACACGACCTGCGGCGACGCGTGCATCGCGACCATCTGCGCGAACCATCCGCGCTGCTGCGATATCACGTGCAGCACGACGGCGCAGTGCACTGCGGTCATCGGAGCGGGCAGCACCTGCGTCTTCCCAGGCCGCTGCACCGCGCCCGGCGGCATATGTCCCCCGGGAACCTATTATTCGGGCGGTCGCTGCACCGGGATCTGGACCGCGACCTGCGCGGGTTATGTCCCCACGGAGTGCGCCCCCAAGACGTGCAGCGCGCCGACCACGACCTGGGACGCGAGCTGCGTCGCCCTGGCCGGGTCGCTGTGCGGCTCCACCTGCGACACCGATCCCGGCTGCGCGCACGACAAGTGTTACACCGGCGAACGGCTGCTGCCGGGATGCAACACGTGCGTGGGGCTGATCTGCGATGTGGCCCCCAGCTGCTGCGATACGGGGCCAGGCGGCGGGTGGACACAGAGCTGCGTCGACCTCGTGGAGAGCGTCTGCGGCGAGACCTGCCCGCAAAAAGGCCTCTGCAAGTCGTACCAGCCGAGCCAGACGGACGCCACGTGCACCCTGCCGGACCTCACGATCGGCGTTCCCTGCGGCGGGACGATCCCGGTCTGCAACCGTGGCACCACCCCGGCCCCGGCGGGAATCGCCATCCACCGGTATGCTTCCACCGCGAACCAGCTGCCGTCCTCTGCCCCGAGCAAGGTCCTCAACTCCTCCTGCAGCAGCCCGAAGAGCGGCGGCACCCTGGCCTGCACGACAGCGCAGCCCATCGCCCCGGGCGAGTGCATCAGCGTGGCCGGCTGCACCGGCGTCACCGACGGGATGGAGCTGTTCGTCAATCCCCCTGGCGCCATGCAGATCCCCGAGTGCCGGTGCGGCAACAACGGGAGCATCTATCAATCGGCCATGTGCGAGTCGCCCGCCTGCATCGCGACGGCGAGCGTGTCGCTGGTCAGGCCGGTCACCCTGTTCGTGGCGCTCGATCGATCCACCTCGATGCGGGAGACGCTGTCGGGGGTGGACGTGAGCGCGGATCGATGGAATCCGGCGACGAGAGCGCTCAAGGCCTTCTTCCAGGATCCGGCGTCGGCGGGGCTCGGCGTCGCGTTCCGGTTCTGGCCGCTCGACAACCCGGGCCCGTGCAACGAGACCCCTTCCTGTCCGCCTGCCGGCGGCGGCGGCTGCGCGCTGCCGCTCGTCCCGTTCAACGGCGCCGCGGCCGACAGGTTGACCGCAGCGTCTGCGGCGATGGGGGACCAGCAAGAGATCAAGCTCATGCAGGCCTTCCTCAACTTCCCGACGCCCAACGGCGAAACGCCGATGTACCCGGCGCTGGACGGCGCCACCACCTGGGCGAACAACTACAAGGACGCCCATCCAGAGGAGGAGGTCGCGGTCGTGTTCGTCACCGACGGCATCCCGTCGAGCTGCGGCACCGTCCCCAACGCGATCGGAAACCTGGCACGAACCGCCTTCGTGAACCACGGCGTCCGCGTGCACGCGGTGGGCTTCGGCAACTCGAACCCGGAGATCATCAACCTCATCGCGGACCAGGGCGGAGGACAGGCGTTCAACCTCAGCACTGGCTCGGCTCTGGAAAGTACCCTCCTCACTGCGCTGGTCTCGATCCGCGGAGAGGCGCTGCCCTGCGACGTCACCGTCCCCATCGCGGGCGTCTCGGATCCAGCGTCGGTGTCCGTCGTCTACGAGAACGCCGCCGGCGTGGAGACGACGCTCACGCCCCGGGCCGGGGTCGGCAGCTGCGGCGCGGGGGGCTGGTACTTCGATTCCGGGAACACGAACGTGAAGCTCTGCCCGACGACCTGCTCCACCATCCGCGAGAACCCGGGTGGGAAGGTCCGGGCCGTCGTGCCATGCACGACGACGAGCGTCACGGCGATGACCACGGCGTGGGAGCAGTACCACGGCGTCTGCCCGCCGGGGACCAAGACCCAGTGGGGATACCTCAGGTACAGGACGACGACCCCTGGCGACTCGAGCGTCGAGTTCTTCGTGAGAGCGGCGGACGATCCCGCCGACCTCGCCTCGGCGACGGTCAGGCTCGCGGCGACCGCCCACGCGACGCCGACCGACACCCGGATCTGCGATGAGGGCTCGATGCCGCCGTGCGCGATCGATCTCTTCGACGTGCTGCAAGAGCTGCCGGACGCTCGAACAGAGTACCTGGAGGTCCGGATGAGGCTCAATCCGACGAGCACCGGAGGGGGCGGCGTTCAGGTGCAGGACTGGGAGATCACGTATTCATGTCCAGATACCGAGTGAGCCGAAGCACCATGGTGGCCGCGCTGCTCTGCGCTGCGGGGGTGGTCGCGGCGTGCAGCGGAGATGACGATGCGCCGCGGCCGCGGCCCCCGTCGGCCTCGAGCGGCGCCGGCGCGGCCGGAGGCGGCGACGGGGGCGCGGGCAGCGGGGGCGCCCCCCCGGGCGACTGCGGGAACGACGTCGCCGAGCAGAGTGAGGCGTGCGACGGGCCCGATCTCAGGGGCGCGACCTGCCAGAGCGTCGGGTTCGATAGCGGCGAGGTCCGGTGCAGCTCCGAGTGCACCCTCGACGCGTCGAGCTGCTCGGGCGTCGAGGCGTGCCAGGACGGGCGGGACAACGACGGAGACGAAAGCATCGACTGCGGCGATCCGGAGTGCGAGGCGGCCTGCGCGGACATGTGCGCCGCGCCCGTGGCGCTCCCGGATCCAGGGACCGCGACCGGCGACACCAGCGGCCACGCGGCTGTCGAGGGCAACTGCTGGTCGGGGAGCCCGGGCGTCGCCTACACGTTCACGGCGACGACCACCGGCTTCCTCGACGTGGTGGTGACCCCACGCACGGACGCGCAGCTCGTCGCCGAGCTGCGCAGCGCCTGCGCCGACCCCACGATCGTGGGCGAGTGCGGCAGGCCCAGCATCGGCGCGGGGATCGAGAACCGGCTGACCGTGCCCGTCCGCGAGGGCGATGCGTTCTACGTGATCATCACGGGAGCCGACGCGAGCCAGGCAGGGGCGTTCGACCTCGGCGTGCGAAGCCGACAGACCGTCTGCGGGGACAACATCCAGGATCCGACGGAGCAGTGCGACAACGCCCTCGATCAGCCGGGCGACGGCTGCAGCGATAGCTGCGAGCTCGAGCCGACCGAGGTGGAGCCCAACGAGGACATCGCCTCCGCCAACACCTATGAGATCCCGTTCTTCGCCGCGATCGGCGCCCCGATCGATGATGTCCCGGACGTCGACGTCGTGCGCGTCACCGTGCCGAGCGGGCCGACCGTCCTCACCGCGGAGACCGCGGCTGTCACGAGCTCCGACTGCCTGACCGGCCGGCTCGACAGCGTCATCGAGATCCTTGATGCGAGCGGCAACTTGATCGTGCGACGCGACCGCGGGGACAACGGCCTTTGCGCCCGCGCCGTCGCGCCGGGGCTCGCCGCGGGCGACTACTATGTTCGCGTCACGTCCGTGCTCGGCTCCGTGGCGGAGACGTTCCCGTACCGCCTCGATGTGACGCTCGTCCCCGAGGTCTGCGGGGACGGCACGATGAGCGCCGGCGAGCAGTGCGACGACGGAAACACGGATCCCCTCGATGGATGCAGCGCCACCTGCCGCTTCGAGCTCGACGAGGCGGAGCCCAACGGCGCCCCCGCGCAGGCCAATGCGTACGCGGACCCGTGGCTCGCGGAGATCACGCCGGCAGGCGACGTCGACGTGATCGCCGTGACCGTGCCAGGGCCGCGCTCGACGCTGCACGTGAACGTCATCGACAACGGCACCAACGCTTGCCGGCTGGGGCAGCTCGACAGCTACATCGAGATCCTCGGCGACGACGGGACCACCGTGCTCGCGTCCGACGACGATGGAGGAGTCGGCAATTGCTCCTACGCCTCGCTCACCGACCTCGCCGCGGGCACGTACTATGTGATGGTCCGCGCCGCGTCGCTCGTCCCCGACGCGACCTTCTTTTATCGATTGAATGTCACGCTCCTCTAGCCCGAGCGGCGGAGGCCGCCGTCCGTCCGCGCCGACGGACGGCGGCGCCGACGACGCGGCGGGCCTGCCGGATCCCACGAGGACGCTCTACCGCGCCGATCTCTCCGATCCGCGCCAGCGCGCCGCCCAGCCGCGGGAGGTCGTGCGGGGGCGCGCCGCGCGCCGCGCCGAGGCGACCTCCGACGTCACCCGCTTCCGGGGCGTGCTGCCGGCCACGCTCGCGGGCGCCGTCGCGACGGGCGCGGCGGCGCTGCTCTTCCCGCCGCCGGGGGGGCACGCGGCGCCGGGGCCGCTCTCGCTGCCCCACGCGCGCGCGCAGCTCGCGTGCGCGTCGTGCCACGCCGAGCAGGCGCCCGCCGCGCCGCGGGACACCGCCGCGGCCCGGGAAGCCGCGCCCTCGCGCGGAGCCGCGGCAGGCGCGCGCATCGATCAGGCCTGCGTGGGGTGCCACGGGGCCCACGGCTCCACCCGCAGGAGCCACGGGCAGCTGCTCGCGAGCGGCGCGCTGAGCTGCGCCACCTGCCACCCCATCCACCGCGGCGATCAGGGCGTCGTGTTCGATCCGGCGAGGCCGCCTGTGCGCTTCGCGCCGGGCGCCGAGGTCGAGCTCCCGAGGTCGGCCTTCCGCCCGGGCCAGCCGGCCACCGTGGCGATCGTCACGGCCGGGAGCTGCGCGCCGTGCCACGACCTCGCCGCGCCGCGAGATCCCATCGCGCGCTGCCTCGTCGCGGCGCAGGCGCCGCTCGGTGACGCGCGTCCGATCACGTGCTTCGACGAGCACCGCCCTGCCCTCCCCGAGGACGCCGCGACCGGCCGCGCAGGCGGCGACCCACGCCCCGCCGGCCGCAACGCCGGCCGCGCAGGCGGCGACACGAGCCCCGCCGGCGTCTGCAGCGGCCAGCACACCGAGGACCGCGCCCTCGCCTGGGACGCGGCGCGCGACGCCGCCGCGGCCCTGCCCGTCGTGAAGGCCGGCGCCACGCCCGGCGCGCCCGCCCTGCTCTGGATGGGCGCAGGCCTCGCCGCCGCCGCCCTCGCGTTCGCGGGCGCCCGCGGCGGCCAGGCGCTGCGCGCGCGCCGCGCGCGGCGAGCGGCGCGCGACCCCGGGGGCGAGGACGCGATGCTCCGCCCCGCGGCGCGCGTGCGCCTGCCCCGGATCGACACGACCACCTGCCTCGGCTGCTACGCGTGCGTCGACGCGTGCCCGTACGACGTGCTCGCCATCGAGAAGTACGTCGCGGTCGTGGCCCGCCCCGAGGCGTGCTGCGGCCTCACCCTGTGCGAGCAGCGCTGCCCCAACGGGTCGCTCACCATCGAGGGCGGCGCGCCGATCGCCGATCGCCCGCGCCTCGGCGACGACCTCGGCAGCCTCGACGTGCCGGGCCTGCACCTCGCCGGTGACGTCACCGGGCTCCCGCTCATCAAGAACGCCATCCACCAGGGCGCGCACGCCGCGACGCGCATCGCGGAGGACCTGCGGCAGGCCGGCCCGCGCGGCGCGCGCGGTCAGGAGCTCGATCTGATCATCGTGGGCGCGGGGCCCGCCGGGATCAGCGCCGCGCTGCGCGCCAAGGAGCTCGGCCTCTCGTTCGAGGTGATCGAGCAGGGCAGCGTGGCGCAGAGCATCCAGAGCTTCCCGCGCGGCAAGCTGGTCTTCGATCAGCCGCTCGACCTGCCGATGACCGGGAAGCTGTGGCTGAAGGAGTCGACCAAGGAGGAGCTGCTCTCCCACTGGCTCCGCGTCGTGCGCAAGGAGCGGCTGCCGATCCTGCAGGACACCCGCATGGTGTCGGTCGCCCGCGCGGCCGGCAGAGGCGCGCCCGCCGTCGGCGCGGCGGCCGGCAGAGGCGCGCCCGCTGTCGATGCGACGGCCGGCTTCGTCGTCGTCACCGAGCCGCGCGAGGGCGGACCGCGCACCGAGCGCCATGCGCGGCGCGTGCTGCTCGCCATCGGCCAGCGCGGCTCGCCGCGCCGGCTTCCGTTCGAGCTATCCGCCGAGGTGGAAGGTCGGGTGTACTACCACCTCGCCGACGCCCGGAGCCTCGCCGGCAGCCGCGTGCTGATCGTCGGCCTCGGCGACGTCGCCATGGAAGCCGCGATCGCGCTGTCCCGCCAGCCGGCCACCGACGTCACCGTCGTCTACCGGGGCACCGGGTTCCGCCGCGGAAAGACCCGCAACATCGAGGAGTTGCGCAGGCTTGCGGCGGCGTCTCGCCTCTCGCTCCTGTTCGAGACCGACGTCTCCGCCCTCGCCGCAGATCCGGGCGGCGCGCTCGTGGCGACCCTCGCGTCGCCTTCGGGGGCCCGGGCGCACCCCTGCGACGCCGTGCTCGTCCTGATCGGGAGCATCCCGCCGTGGAGCGCGCTCCGCGCCGCCGGTGTCCGGCCGACCGCGGAGCCGTCAGATCGTTCCGAGCTCGGCGACGTACAAGGGACCACGCCCGCGGTCCCCGCGCCGTGAGTCCATCGTAAGCTCGGGGGGCCCAGGCCGTTCTCTGGAGGAGCCATGAAGCCGACCCACGTCGCCCTGTTCTCCGCCCTCGGCATGATGTTCACGAGCCTCTCCGTCTACTCCCTGGCCCCGTCCGGGGGCGGGAGCTCCGTCACGGCGGTCCCGGAGGTGATCACCGAGCCGCCCCGCCTGGTCCCCGAGGTGACGGGCGGCGCCGTGGCGGCGGTCGATCCGAGCCGCTTCACCACCGGGTCGAGGCTGATGCTGGAGGGGCGCGTCGGTCACGCGCGCCTGCCTCGCTCGGCGCAGGAGACGTTCCTGATGTTCGAGGTCCGCGGCGACGGGGCGCCCGCGAGGTCGCAGGCGCAGGCGAACCTCTCGCTGGTCATCGATCGCTCCGGCTCGATGAAGGGCACCCGCCTCACGAACGCCGTGCAGGCGGCGACGACGGCCGTGAGCCGCCTGAACGACGGTGACGTCGTGTCGGTGGTCACCTTCGACACGAGGACCAGCGTGGTCGTGCCGCCCACCACCATCGGGCCGGACACGCGCGGCCGCATCCTCGCGAGCGTCCGCGGCATCTCGCTCGGCGGCGACACGTGCATCTCGTGCGGCATCGAGGAGGGCCTCTCGCTGCTCGGTCAGACGAACGCCGGCGTGAGCCGGATGCTCGTCCTCAGCGACGGCGACGCCAACCACGGGGTCCGCGACGTCCCCGGCTTCCGCGCGATGGCGCAGCGGGCGCGCGATCGCGGCGTCGCCATCACGACCATCGGGGTCGACGTCGATTACAACGAGAAGATCCTGTCGGCGATCGCGCTCGACTCGAACGGCCGGCACTACTTCGTCGAGAACGACGCCGCGCTCGCGCGCATCTTCGAGGCGGAGGCCGAGCAGCTCACGGCGTCGGTCGCGAGCGGCGCGGAGCTCGCGATCGACCTCGCGCCCGGCGTGGAGCTCGACCGGGTCTTCGATCGCTCGTTCCGGCGGGCCGGCGGTCAGGTCATCGTGCCGCTCGGCGCGTTCGCGGCGGGCGAGGTGAAGACGGTCCTTCTCAAGGTGCGCCTCGGCGGCCTCGGCGGCCCCGGCGGCGACGCGCGCGGCGAGTCCCCTGTCGCCGACGTGGGCCTCACCTACAGGGACCTCGTCGCCAGGACCGACGCCCGGTGCGTGGGCAAGCTCGGCATCGCGATCGCGGACAGCGACGCCGACGCGAGCGAGCTCGACGCGCTCGTCGCGGGGCGCGTGCAGCGCAGCGAGACGGCGGCGGCGCTGAAGCAGGCCAACTTCCTGTTCGAGCAGGGGCGGCTCGACGAGGCGCGCAGCAAGCTCGACGCGCAGCAGCAAACGCTCAAGAAGGCGGCCGACAAGGCGAAGGCCAGCGCCCCGGCGAACCGCGCGAAGGACGTGGCGTCCGATTTCGAGGGCCAGCTCGCCGCGCTGGAGCGCGCGGGCACGGACTTCGCCACGCCGCCGGCGTTCGCCACGCCGCCGCCGGCCGCCGCGGGGCCGGGCGGCTTCGCGCATGCCCCGGCGGCGGCGCCGCCGCGGCCCGCCCCGGCGCAGTCCCGCCAGGGCAAGAGCGCCGTCCGCCGCAACGAGGCGGAGGCCTTCGATCTGGCGCGCTGACGCGCGGCGCCCGGCGCGGGCGGCGCGCTCCGGCCCCCGCCCCGCGGCGACGCGGGGCGTTGACACGCGCCGGGCTTTCGGGTTTTGACTCCCGGCGGTGGGCGTTCGACCTAGGGCGAGCCGGCCGGGAAACCGCCGGACGGGTGGCGACGGCGCGCAGGGCACGCCGCCGCGCGAGCCGCCGTCGACCCGGAAGGCGACCCCCGCGCGGCGCTCGCGCGGCGCGGGGCAGCGCTCGCCGGCGTCGCGGCGCCCTGCCCAGCCCCGGGCCGGGCGCGGGCGCGCGCTGCTCCTCGGGCTCGCGGGCGTGGTCATGGCGGCGTGCGCCGCGCTCCTCGCGCTGGTGTTCGGCTTCGGGCGCGCGAGGGCGCCGGACCGGGGCCGGGTCGTGGAGATCAACTGGCCGGACGGGCTCGACGCGGGTGAGGCGGCCGCGCTGCTCGCGGCCGAGGGGCTCGTCGAGAGCGAGCGCGCCATGGCGCTCTACCTCGGCGCTACCGGCGGCACCGAGGCGTTCGTGCCGGGCCCTCACCTGCTCTTCGAGGGCGCGACGCCGCGGGAGCTGCGGCAGCTGCTCGCGCGCGCGGAGGGCCGCCCCACGGCGAAGCTCACGATCCCCGAGGGCTTCAGCCGATTCGACATCGCCGCCCGGCTCGAGAAGCTGCGCATCGCCGGCCGGAAGACGTTCCTCGCGGCCACCGCCGACGGCGCGTTCCTCGACGCGCTCGGCATCGAGCGGAGCGGCGCCGTGGGCGCGGAGAGCGCGGAGGGGTACCTCTTCCCGGCGACGTACGAGCTCGCGCTGGACTCCGACGCGCGCGACGTCGCGCGGCGCCTCGTCGCCGAGTCCGACCGGCGATGGAGCGCGCTCGCGGCGCAGGGCAAGGACGGGCTCGCGGCGCTCCAGGCGACGCTCGGCTGGGGTCGCCGCGAGGTGCTCACGCTGGCCTCCATCATCGAGAAGGAGGCGGTCGTCGACGAGGAGCGGCCGCTCATCGCGAGCGTGTTCCTGAACCGGCTCCTCGATCCGAGCTTCCGCTCTCGCAAGCTGCAGTCCGACGCGACGGCGCTCTACGGCTGCGTCGCCTCGCCCGAGGAGGCGCCGTCGTGCGCCGAGTGGGGCGGCAAGGCCACGCCCGCCGTGGTGCGGGATCCGAAGAACCGCTACAGCACCTACGCGCACCCGGGGCTGCCGCCCGGGCCGATCGCCAACCCTGGGGCGCCGTCGATCGCGGCCGTGCTGGCGCCCGCGGCGACGAAGTACCTCTATTTCGTGGCCGCGGGCGGCGGGCGCCACCGGTTCAGCGAGAGCCTGGACGATCACAACGACGCCGTGCAGAAGCGCCGGGACGCGACGGCGCCCTAGGCGCGGGACACGAACGCAATCCAGCACACAAACTGTGCCTTCAGGCGCGCGACGGACCCCTTCCCTCCGGCACGGAGTCCCTCACGCGCATCACGGCGGCTCTCCGCGCGCAGCGATCGGATCGTCGTTCCTCGCGTTGCCTCGGCCGCGCCCGCGCCGCCCCCGCTTCCTGGATCTGCGCGCGCCGCGGTGTAGATTCGCGCGCCATCATGCGCCGTCCCGCTCCGTTCCTCCTCGCGCTCTCCGCTCCCCTCGCCGTCGCTGCCGCTGTCGCCAGCTGCTCGCCGCGTACCGCGCCCCCGGCCGAAGTGACGCAGGCCGCTTCCGCGACCGTTGCTCCGTCCGCTCCCCCCGACCCCGCCGCCTCGGCCTCGAGCGCTGCCCCCACCGCCAACGCTGCCCCCACCGCCAGCGCCGCGCCAGCCGCCAGCGCCGCGCCCGCCGCCGAGACGACGGTCGCCGCCGCCAGCGCCGCGCCCGCCGCCAGCGCCGCGCCCGATGCCGCGGCGCAAGCCGACGCCGGGCCGCTCCCGAAGGTCAAGGTCGCCAACATCGGCATGCACATCGGCGGCGGCCCGCACGACGACTTCACCAAGGAGCCGATCAAGCGCTCGGTCGCGCCCCACTTCGACGAGTTCCGCCGCTGCTTCGCGCTCGCCGAGGACCCGACCAAGGGCGGCGACTTCGGCATCGATCTCCGCATCGAGAAGGACGGCGGCAAGGCCGAGGTGCGCAAGCCGCGGACGGCGCTCAAGGGCCAGGCGTTCACGAGGTGCGTGGTCGGCGTCTTCGAGCAGATCGACTTCCTGAAGCCGAGGAAAGGCCCCACCGTGGTGAGCTACTCGCTCCGGTTCACCCCGTGACAGGGCCCCGGCTCACCCGTGGCGCCCGAGGTTCGGCAGCGACCCGCGCGAGGCCTCGACCGCCGTCTCGCCGGCGCGGTCGAGCGCGTACTTGAAGAGGATCGGGCCGAACACCTCGTTCAGCGCCACGCACCCGACGACGAGCGCGCGGAAGCCGGCGCCGAGGCTCGGGAACGCGCGCTCGATGGTCAGGCTGATCCCGAGCGTCAGCCCGGCCTGCGAGACCAGCCCGCACCACGACCACCGCCGCAAGAGCGGCGGATCGTCCGCCAGCCGGTTGCCGATGCGGTTCGCGACCCACGTCACCAGGGCGCGCGAGACGCCGAAGAGCAGCGCGACAGGCCACATCTGCCGCAAGAGGGGCAGGTCGAGGTGCGCGCCGGCCGTCGCGAAGAACAGCACGAACACCACGCTCGCGGCGTCCTCGACCGCGTGCACCAGCTTCTCGCCCTGCTTCGACAGGTTCGCGACGACGAAGCCGGCCACCACGAAGACGAGCAGCGCGTCGAAGCGGAGGTACCGCAGCACCTCCGTCGCGCCGAAGCCGAGCGCAACGAACACGAGGATGAGCTGGCGGCCGATCAGCCGCATGTAGGCCGCGAGCGCGAGGCCGAGCGTCGTGCCGATCGAGATGCTCCCGAGGATCTCGCGGCCGAGCAGCTCCATCTCGTGCATCGACATCGTCGCGCCCGGCTCGAGGAGCGGCCGCACCGTGGAGAGCGCGACCGCCGTCACGACGATGACGATGATGTCCGACGTCATCACGAACGCGAGCGTGTGCATCGCGACGGGGCCGGTCGCGCGCGTCTGGGAGAGGATCCCGAGCACGGCCGAGGGGCTGCGGGTGACCGCGATGACGCCCCACAGGACGGCCACGCCGAGCGCCGCCGTGGTCGAGAGCTCGGCGGCGAACGGCACCAGCGAGCGCGCCGCGTAGAAGACGCCCGTCATCGCCACGAAGACGAGCACCGTCTGGACGAGGTTGTGCAGGAGGATGCTCTTCAGGCTCTTCTTGACGGCGTCGATCCGCAGCTCGGCGCCGCCCGCGAGCGCGATGAGCGCCAGCGCCAGCGCGTTGACCCGCGAGATCTCCTCCACGGCGTGGTGGTCGACGAGCTTCAAGACGTGCGGGCCGGCGACGATGCCCGCGAAGATGTAGCCCGAGATGTGCGGCAGGCGGAGCGGCTCGACGAGCTCGCTCGCGAGCGTGCCCGCGAGCAGGAGGAAGCCGATCGAAGCGACCGCCCCCGCGGGCCCGTGCTCGTGAGGGACCGCGCGCGTCGTGGCGTAGAGCAGCCCGAACAGGATCACGAGCGCGACGGCGTGCGTGAGGTGGTTCAGCGGCCCCTTGGGGGCCGACCCGTGATGGCGCGCGGAGGGCGCGCCCTGCTGCTCGGCGGGCGCGACCGGATCGGCCGGCGCGGCCGGGCCGGCGGTCGAGGCGGGCGAGACGGGCGAGACGGGCGAGACGGGCGAGACGTGCTCGACGTCAGGGAGTGCTGCGGCGCTCACGGTGACACCTCGTCGTTCCTCATCCCTCCCCCACGCTGCGCCGCGGGCGACGGAGGGCCGCCCCTCTCGCCTCCGTCGCCGGACGCGGCGCCGCGCCCGGCGCGGGCCAGGCCGCGGCCGAAGTAGAGCGACTCCCGCTCGGGCGCGGCGAGCTCGCCGGCCTTGCGGAGCGTGGCGCGGAGCGCCTGCGGCCCGACGAGCTCGCCGAACACGGCCGCGGCCGTCGCGGCGAAGAGGACGGTGTGCCCGACCGGGCCCGGAAAGCGCAGCGCGAAGGCGAGGCCGACGCTCATCGCCACCGCGCCGGACGAGAGCAGCCCGAGGCCGAGCCACGGCGACGTCTCGCGCGCGTCGGGCGACACGACGCGGAAGACGAGCCCGGTCGCGAGCTTGCCCACGAGCCTCGCCCCGAGCGCGATCGCCACGATCCAGGGCAGGAACGGCGCCGCCTTCGGGTTCACGTGCGCGCCCGCGAGCAGGAGCGCCGGCAGGATGACCGGCCGCTCGGTCGGCGCGACCATGGCGACGATCTCGTCGCGGTGCCGCGACAAGGCGGCGATCGTCACCCCCATCGCGAACGCCGCGAACAGCGGCGACAGGCCGACCCGGGCGCTCGTGCCCATCGTCAGCAGCGAGGCCCCGAGCAGCACGCCCCAGCTCTGGATCAGGCGGAAATCGCTCCCGAGGAGCACGACCGCGATCAGCCCGAGCACCACGCCGATGAGCGCCGTCACGACCGTCCACCCCCAGAACGGGATGGGCCACTGGGCCGTCGCCTGCGGGACGAGCGCGAACGCGCCGCCCATCATGAGCAGCGGGCCGAGATCGTCGCAGTCGGCGATGTCGGCGATGAGGTCCGAGAGCTTGCCGCTCGCGCTGTAGCGCTGCGTGACCCACAGCACGGCGTGCCGCGTCGTCTCGGCGGAGACGGCGCCCACGCCCGCCGCGAGCAGCGCGCGGTCGCCGCGCTCGAGCGAGGGAGCGCCGTGGGCCGCCGCGAACCAGACCGCGGCGGCCACCGCGCCGCCGGTCAGGAGGCTCATGAGCACGCAGAGCGCCATCCGGGACGGGCGCACGCGGCGGCTGCCGACGAAGCCGAAGTCGAGGCCGACGACCAGCGCGAGCCAGCCGAGCGCGACGCCCGCCACGGGCTCGAACGCGGCGAGCGACGAGGGCTCGAGCAGCCCGAGCGCCGAGGGCCCGAGCACGAAGCCGAGCACGACGTACTCGGCGCCGGAAGGGAGGCCGATGCCCCGGAGCACGCGGCCGCTGACGAGCGAGCTGCCGAGGTACGACAGCACGAGGAGCCCCATCAGGAGCCAGACGGCGTTCACGAGGCGGCGCTCCGGTCGGCCGGCGCGGGCGCGGCGCGCCGCGCGCCGCCGGAGGACGCCGGCGCGCGCCCGAGCCGGATGTCCGCGGCGACGAGGGCCTGCGCGACCGCGGTGAGCCAGCGGCTGCGCACGTCGTCGCCGTCGCAGGCCATCGTGGCCCGGAAATGAGCGCCCCCCTCGTCGATCGCGACGAGCGCGGCGCGGGCGCGGCTGCCGAGGCCCGAGCCCGTCTTCAGGAGCACCTCGCGCACCCGATCGAGATCGGCCGCGGGGTCGACGCTGATCTCGACGGCCACGACCGGAGGGCGGCCGCGGATGCGCGTCGGGTGGAACAGGCTGAGCAGGTGCGGCACGCGCACGACGCAGCCGTCCTCGTCCTCGAGGCGCGCCTCGAACAGCGTCAGCTCGCGGACCCGCCCGGCGCGGCCGCCCACGTCGGCGATGTCGCCGACGCGCAGGCGCCGCCCGTAGATGACCGAGAGGCCGACGGCCGCCGACGCGATGAGCGGCGTGCTGGCGAGCCCGGCCGCCGCGAGCACGACGAAGCCGATCCGCGTGAACGCCCCCTCGTCGGTGCCGGTGATGAGCGGGGCCGCGAGGAGCAGCGCGGCCACGAGGATGCCGAAGCGGACAAGGACGCCGGTGGCGACCGCGAGATCGGACGGGAGCCACCCCAGCGACGTCTCACCCCGGCTCACGCTCCCGAAGAACAGCCCCACGAAGCGGATGAGGACGATGACCGCGAGCGTCGCGAGGATCGCGAGCACGAGCACCGGGACGCTCCGCGCGATGCGCCCCATGAGATCCGACATGGGCGCGAGCACGAAGCCGGTGAGCTTCTCGCTGGTGCCGCGCGTGGAGGCGAACAGCGAGAGGGCGAAGAGGATCCAGATGTAGGCGATGCCCAGCCGGACGAGGACGCCGGCGGCGCCGAGCGCGACCGAGAGCGCGCCCTGCGATGCGGCGGGCCGGAGCATCTCGATGCCGCGGACGTGCAGCGCCGGGAGCCGCTCCGGGTGCTCGGCGACCCAGGCGCGCCCTCGCTCGACGAGCTCGCCGACCTTGCGGAGCAGGAGCAGCGCGATCAGCCCGGAGAAGACGAGCAGCGAGAACGAGAAGACGCTCGTCGCGAGGCGGCTCCGGCTCTGCTCCTTGGCGAGGACGTCGCGCACCGTGCCGGCGACCGCGGCGGCGTGGCCCGCGACCGTGGTGTGGCCCGCCGCCGCCGCGTCCTCGGGGCCGAGGTGGACGAGCGGGCGGTCGCCGACGTAGACGACCGCCACGCCGTCCTGCTCGTCGACGCGGACCTCGGGGACCGCCTTCTCCTGGGCGGCGCGCTCCAGCACGCGCGCCGCCTCACGGGCGCGCTCCGGGGGAGAGAGGCTGCCCCGGTGCACGCGGAGGGCGAAGACCGTCCTGCCGAGCAGCTCGACGCGCGCCTCGGGCTGCTCGACAGCGGGAGGCGAAGGCTGGGGGTCGGGAGCCGCCGGCTCGCCCTGGTCAACGGCCGGGGCCGGCGGCGCGACCGACGCGGACGCCGGCGCGACCGGCGCAGGCGGCGGCGCGGGAGGCCGCGCGACCGGGGCGGGCGCCAGCACGACCTGCGCGGACGCCGGCGGGGCCTCCGCGGGCGATGGCAAGACCTGTACGAGCGGCGGCTCGACCGGATCCGACGGAGGCGCGGCCTGCAACGGCGCGGGCGCGGCCGGCGGGGGCGCGAGCTGCGAGGGCGCGGGCGCAGCCTGCGACGGCGAGGGCACGGCTTGCGACGGCGCGAGAGCGGCTTGCGAGGGCGCGGGCGCGGCCGGCGACGGCGCGGGCGCGGCTTGCGAGGGCGCGGGCGCGGCCGGCGACGGCGCGGGCGCGGCCGGCGAGGACGCGGACGCGGCCGGCGACGGCGCGGGCGCGGCCAGCGCCGGCCCGGCGAACACAGCGCCAGCGGGAGCGATGAGGCCGGCAAGCGCGACCACGAGCGCGGGGAACAGCCTCTGCACGCAGGCACTCTCGGCCGGAGGCAGGCCGCCGGTCAAGCGGCGCAGGACGTGAAACGGCCTCGGCAGGCAGCCCGCGAGCCACGCGCCGTCGCCTCCACGAGCCACGCGCCGTCGCCTCCAGGCGATCACGCGCGCTCGAGTCCGCCCGGAATCCTCGATCTCCGCGCCCTCTCGATGATGGATCGCCTTGCCGCCGAGGCACGGCGCTGGCAGGGCGCCCGCGTGGCAAGGACCAACAGATCGGTGGCCCCGTCGCTGCTCGTGGGCGACATCGGAGGCACCAACACCCGGCTCGCGCTCTACAGCGCCTCCGGCGGCCGGCCCCTCTCCGAGGCCGTCTTCCGCAGCCGCGACCACGCGAGCTTCGAGGAGATCGCCCTCCCGTTCCTCGTGCGCAGCGACGCCCCCCACCCCGCCGTCGCCGTGCTCGGCGTCGCGGGCCCCATCAAGGACCAGGTCGCCACCGTCACGAACCTGCCCTGGCGCCTCGCGGAGCGCGAGCTGTCGCGCCGGCTCAAGATCGCGCGCGTGCTCCTGGTGAACGACCTCGTCGTCGGCGCCACGGGCTGCCTGCACGTCGCCCGCGCGTCCATCGAGCCGCTCACGGAGCGCAGGCCGCGGCCGAAGGGGAACAACGTGGCCGTCATCGCCGCCGGCACGGGGCTCGGCGAGGCCCGGCTCCTCTGGAATGGCGCCCGCCACGTCACGCTCCCGACGGAGGGAGGGCACGCCGACTTTGCCCCGCGCTCCGCGGTCGAGGCCGAGCTGTGGCAGTTCCTCGCCGAGCGCCACCCGGACCACGTGAGCTACGAGCGGGTCCTCTCGGGCGACGGGCTCGGCGCCCTCTTCGACTTCTTCGCCCGCGCCGCCCGCGTGCCGCGCGCGATCGAGCGCCGCCTCGCCGAGGGCGACCGCAACGCGGCGATCGCCGAGCTCGGGCTCGCCCGCGCGTTCCGGCCCGCCGCGCGCGCGGTCGACCTGTTCGTCGAGATCTACGGCGCCGAGGCCGGCAACCTCGCCCTGCGCGAGCTCGCGCTCGGCGGGGTCTTCGTCCTCGGGAACATCGCGAGGAACCTCGTCCCCCACAGGCGCGAGCTCTTCATGAAGTCCTTCGTGAAGAAGGGGCGCCTCACGCCGCTCCTCGAGGGGGTGCCCGTCGCGGTGATCACCGATCCCCTGGTCGGCGTGCGGGGCGCGCTCGCCGTCGCCAGAGAGCTCGCCGCCGCCGAGCAGCCCCGGGCCCGCGCGGCGTCCCGAAGGTCCTGACGCCCCCTGTCCTCGCGCCCATGACGGAGGCGTCGAGTCGCCCGCGCGACTCGATGCCTCCTATCGAGTCGGCGCCGTCGGTCCAAGGCGGATGAGCGCCAGTTCGCCCCGAGGTGCCGAGAGGCCCTATCGCGCGGCGCCGCCTCGTGTCGTGCAGGCTCCGAGCAGGAGCGGACGAGCTCCTCGCGCGTGGCCTCACGCGTGAGGCCACGCGTGAGGCCACGCGTAAATCGAGCGGCCGCGCGCGGCCTCGCGGCGTTGACACGTTGGTGCCATGGTGCTTTAAGACCGACACACCTGACGCTCGTACAGTCGGGGGAAAGAGAAAAGAAGGTCACGTCATGGCAACTTCGGTCGTTCTACCTGATGGGAAGATCCTCGCGCTGGAGAATGGCAACACGGCGTTCGACGCCGCCCGGGCCATCTCGCCGAGGCTCGCCGAGGCCGTCGTCGTCGCGCGCGTCGACGGGGAGATCCAGGACCTCCGCGTGCCCCTCCGGGACGGCGCGAAGCTGGAGTTGCTGAAGGCCGATACGCCCGAGGGCAGGGACACGATCAACCACTCCGCCGAGCACCTCCTGGCGACGGCCGTGCTGCGGCTGTTCCCGGGCGCCAAGGTCACCATGGGCCCGAAGAACCATGGTGACGAGTTCTATTACGACTTCGACGTTGCCGGCCGGACCTTCACCCCTTCCGATCTCGAGAACATCGAGGCCGAGGTAAAGAAGCTCATCGAGCAGAAGATCAAGTTCGATTGGCAGCTCGTCCCCAAGAAGGACGCGCTGGGCGTCTTCGAGGGGCTCGGGCAGAAGAACGAATACAAGACGGAGATCCTGTCCTGGATCCCCGAGGACAGCGTGTCGATCTACCGCTGCGGCGAGTTCGTGGATTTCTGCCGCGGCCCGCACCTGCCCCACGCGGGGTTCATCAAGGGGCTCAAGATCACGTCGTCCTCGGCGGCCTACTGGCGCGCCGACGCCACGAAGCAGTCGCTCCAGCGCGTGCGCGGCGTGGCCTTCCCCAACAAGGACGACCTCGACAAGTACGTGCGCCGCCTGGAGGAGGCGAAGAAGCGCGACCACAGGATCCTCGGGCGGGATCTCGAGCTCTACCTCGTCTCCGAGCGCTACGACACCCACGCGTACTCCGAGAAGGACGAGATCGACCTCTACGTCGGCGTGGACGCGGAGGCGCCCCTCGACCGCGCGCTCGTGGAGCACACCCTCGGCGCCGCGGCCTCGGCGTTCCCCGGGCGGACGATCCGGCGAACGGTGAAGTTCGGCGAGGCGCCGAAGGCGCCTCCGGGCGGTACGGGCGGCGGCGACGAGGCGCGCCCGCACCTGCACGTCCGGCTCCGCGGCGCGGCGGCGCCGGAGTCGAAGAGCGCCTTCAAGGCCGCGGTGAGCGCCCGGAAGGACGCCGACATCGAGGTGCACTTCGAGCCGCACTTCGTCGAGGAGATCGGGGCCGGCCTCGTCATGTGGCTCCCGAAGGGCGGGCTCCTGCGCACCATCATCGAGGACCAGTGGCGCAAGATGCACCTCGAGGAGGGCTACGACATCGTCTACTCGCCGCACATCGCCAAGGCGGACCTGTGGAAGACCTCGGGCCACTGGGACTTCTACCGGGAGGGGATGTTCTCCCCCATGTCGGTGGACGGCCACGACTACTGCTGCAAGCCGATGAATTGCCCGTTTCACATCCTCATGGTCAAGAGCCGGACGCGGAGCTACCGCGAGTTCCCGATGCGCCTCGCGGAGCTCGGGACGGTGTACCGGTACGAGGCCGCGGGCGTCATGCACGGCCTGATGCGCGTGCGGGGGTTCACCCAGGACGACGCGCACCTGTTCTGCCGCGCGGACCAGGTCGAGCAGGAGATCCACCGCGTGCTCCGCTTCATCCTGAAGATGCTCCGCACGTTCGGGTTCGAGCAGTTCGACATCAACCTCTCGACACGGCCGGAGAAGTACGTCGGCGGCCTGGAGGACTGGGCCAAGGCCGAAAGCACCCTCGCGGGGGCCCTCAAGGCCCTCGGCCTCGAGTACACGGTGGACCCGGGCGGCGGAGCGTTCTACGGGCCGAAGATCGACATCAAGCTGGTCGATGCGCTCGAGCGCAGGTGGCAGTGCTCGACGCTCCAGTACGACTTCAACAACCCCGAGCGCTTCACGCTCGGGTTCGTGAACGCCAAGGGAGAGCTCGAGCAGCCGATCATGCTCCACCGGGCGCTCCTCGGCTCGATCGAGCGGTTCATCGGCGTGCTCCTGGAGCACCACGCGGGCGCCCTGCCGGCCTGGCTCTCACCGGAGCAGGCGCGCGTCGTCACGGTGTCGGACAAACACAACGACCACGCCGAGCAGGTCACCCAGGCGCTGCGCGCTCACGGCATCCGGGCGAGCTTCGTCCGGAGCTCGGAGAAGCTCGGCGCGAAGATCCGCGAAGCGCAGGTCGAGAAGATCCCGCATATGCTCGTCATCGGCGACAAGGAGGTGGAGGCGAAGGGCGCCACCGTCCGGCTGCGTGACGGGAGCGACCGCGGCTTCATGAAGACCGAGGCGCTCGCGGAGTTCTTGCGCGAGCAGTGCGCGATCCCCGTCGTGACGTGACGTTACCCGGCCTGCGCGGCGGCGGCGTCGAGCAGCCAGACGAGCCGCCCGGCCCCGCCGCGCACGACCCGCGCCGGCACCTCGTCGGCCGGGCCGGGCAGCTTCGCCTGCGCCACGACCCCGCGCTTGCCCGCCCCGCGGGCCAGGAGCAGCTTCAGCCGCGCCTCCTGGATCACCGGCGCCGTCAGCGTGAGCCGCGGCTCCAGCCCCTTGTCCGGCTGCGCCGGGATCGCGGCGACCAGGCGGTCCTCGATGCCCGCGGCCCCCGTCCCGGGGAACAGCGAGGCCGTGTGCGCGTCGTCGCCGATCCCGAGCGTCATCACGTCGAACGAGACCGCCGACGCGACCCCGAACCGCGCCCGCAGGAGCCGCTCGTACCGCGCCGCGGCCCCGGCGAGGTCCGGCGACTCGCCCTCCATGCGGAAGAAGCGCTCCTCCGGGATGGCGGCCGCCGCCAGATCCCGGCGCGCGGCGCCGTAGTTCGAGCGGGGGTGATCGGGCGCGACCGCGCGCTCGTCCACCCAGAACCACTCGGTCTGCGCCCACGGGAGCGAGAGCGCCGCGAGCCGCTGGTACGCCTCCGACGGCGTGCTCCCGCCCGACAGCGCGACGCGCGCGACGCCGCGCGCCTCGACCGCCGCCGCGATGGCGCGCGCGATGAGCTCCGCCCCGAGCCGCGAGAGCTCCGCCGCGTCCGCCGCGACGAGGGTCTCCTCACCACCGTTCATCTCGGTCCTCCTGTCGGCCCTCGTCAAAGGGCGCTCCACTTCGCCGCGGCGAGCACCGCCTCGCGCAGCAGCCGATCGCCCTCCAGCGAGTCGATCGTCTTCGCCAGCACCCACGTCTCGTCCCGGTAGCCGAGCGGGTGCAGGTGCTCTGCCGAGCGCGCGCCCTCCATCGTCCACCGCACCGTGCCGGGCGCCTTGTCGAGCCGCACGCAGCCGAGCGTCAGCGGCTCGCCGCGCAGCGACGTCCACAGGCGCACGCCGTCGAGCCGCCGCCACGCCTGCGCGTCCGCCGACGGCCCGTCGATCAGCGCGATCTCGATCGGCGCCCCGTCCGCGCCGCGGGCGCGGCCGACCACGCTGCCGCCGGGCTGCGCGGGCCCCCGCGACTCGAACGTCCAGCCGAGCCGCGAGCCCATCCAGCCGAGGAACAGCGCCGCCGGATCCGGCTTCGCCCCCGCGCTGCGCGCGATCTCCACCCGCCGGATCGCCCGGGACGCCTCCGGCATGTCGTCGAAGAACCGGGCCACGAGCTCCCGGAACGAGAACGTCCGCACGAACGCCCGGTCCGCGAGCGGCGCCCTCGTCCCGCGCGCGACCTCCGCGATGCGCTCGATGCACGTCTCGGCCGAGTCGAACACCAGCCGATCGCAGATGGGCGCGAGCGCGTCGCCGAGCACGTTCGGCGCGCCAGGCGCGAGCTCGACGATCACGGCCACGTCGGAGATCGTGAGCGCGCTCACGACCGAAGCCACGCGCTCGGCCGCGGCCACCCCGAACGTGAGCTCCACGCGGTCGTAGCAGATCGGCACCTCGCCGGCGCGGCGGCACGTGGCCGACCAGTCGGCCTGGACGCTCGACGGGTCGAGCCGGTCGTCGAGCGTGATGAGCAGGGTGCGGCCGGCGTGCGTCTCGGCGAGGTCCTCGGCCTGCTCCTTCAGGCGTCCGACCTCGGCGCGGCTCCCCACCGCCACGAAATTGAGGGTCGACGCGCGCGTCTTCGGGGCCGGATCCGCCCGGGATTCGTCGGGCGCCGACCAGAACTCGGCGAGCTCCGACTCGACCCGCTTGATGACGTCGGCGACGCGGCTCACGGCCGCCTCCATGCCCGCTCCGGGGCCTTCCCCCCGTCGCCCGCTCCGCACACGGCGCGCACGTCATCGGACGACGGCTCGACGAGGGCGTCCGCCTCCGGCGGGCCCCAGCTGCCCGCGGCGTAGCGCGCGATCGGCGCGCCCTGCGTCCGCCACCCCTCGAAGATCGGATCGACGAAGCCCCACTGCGCCTCGACCTCGTCGGCGCGCGTGAACAGCGTGGCGTCGCCGCGCAACGCGTCGAGCAGGAGCCGCTCGTACGCCTCGGGCGTGCTGGAGCCGAACGCGGCGCCGTACCGGAAATCCATCGTGACGCCGCGGATCGCGATGCCGCCGCCCGGGATCTTCGCCGCGAAGCGGAGCGAGATGCCCTCGTCGGGCTGGAGGCGCATCACGAGCGCGTTCGGCTCCTCGGTGGCGCCGGGGGCGCCCTTGAACAGGCCGTGCGGGAGCGGCTTGAAGTGCAGCACCACCTCGGCCACCCGCTTCGCCAGCCGCTTGCCGGCGCGCAGGTAGAACGGCACGCCGCCCCAGCGCCAGCTGTCCAGGTGGAGCTTCATCGCCACGTAGGTCTCCGTCGTCGAGTCCTTCGCGACGTCCGGCTCCTCCGTGTAGCCGGGCACCTTCTCGCCGCGCACCATGCCGGGCGCATACTGCCCGCGCACCGTCGACGACAGCGCGTCCGGGCCCGCGATCGGCCGGAGCGAGCGGAGCACCTTCACCTTCTCGTCGCGCACCGCGTCGGCGTCCCACGACGACGGCGGCTCCATCGCGACCAGCGTCAGCAGCTGGAGCGCGTGGTTCTGCACGATGTCCCGCGTGATGCCGACCTTCTCGTAGAACTTGCCGCGCCCCTCGACGCCGATCTCCTCGGCCACGGTGATCTGCACGTGATCGACGTGCTGGCGCGACCAGAGCGGCTCGAAGATCGTGTTGCCGAACCGCAGGACGAGGAGGTTCTGGACGGTCTCCTTCCCGAGGTAGTGGTCGATCCGGTAGATCTGCGACTCCGCGAGGTGGGCGAGCAGGTCACGGTTGAGGGCGCGGGCGCTCTCCAGATCCTCGCCGAACGGCTTCTCGACGACGACGTGCTGGAACGGCGCGTCCTTCTCGTGCGACGGCGGCGCGATGAGGTTCGCCGCGCGCAGGCCGCGCACGATGGGCGCGAACTGGTCGGGGGCGACGGCCAGGTAGAAGACCCGGTTCTTGCGGGTGCCGCGCTCGGCGTCGAGCCGCTCGAGCTCCGCGGCGAGCCGGGTGTACGTCTCCGCCTCGTCGAACGACCCCTGGACGTAGCTGATGCCCTTCTCGAGCTCGCTCCAGGTCGCCTCCTCGAGCGGGCGCCGCGAGTGCTTCCCGACGGCCTCGCGCATCTCCTTGGCGAAGTCCGGCTTCGGGCGCCGCGCCACGCCGACGACGGCGAAGCCGCCGGTGAGGAGCCGGCTGAGCGTCAGGTTGTAGACCGCGGGCAGCAGCTTGCGCCGCGTCAGGTCGCCCGAGGCGCCAAAGATGACGAGCGCGGCCGGCGAGGCGGTGCGCTCCTCGGGCATCCCTTCGCGAAGCGGGTTCTTCTCGGCTTGGGTCATGGTGGGTGAGCTCCGGTCGGTGACGACGACGGGCACGATGCTCGCGCGCCTCCGCGGCGTAGGGTAGTCCCGATCGCACGCGCGGGCGCGGAACGATGCGAGAACGATGCCGGAGACCGCCCGCGCCGAGCGTGCCCGCCGGCTCGCGGCGCCCTTCCATCCGATCGCGACCGGTACTAGGCTCCTCCGCGCGATGGCCGCGCCGGTGCTCCCGCGAATCCGCGTCCCCCACCCCCACGTGCGAAGCGATAGCCAGGTGCTCGCCGGGAGCCCCCACGTCCTCGGGTCGCGCGTCCCGGTCCGGCGGCTCTGGGCGTGGCACCGCGGCGGCGCGTCGGTGGAGACGCTGCTCAAGCGGTACCCGAACCTCGGGCCCGCGCGCGTGCTCGACGCGCTCGCGTTCGCGTACGACAACCAGGACCTCATCGAGGCCGACATCGCGCGCGAGCAGCTGCTCTTCAAGAAGCAGGGCGGGCCCACGGTCGGCGCGCGCCCGCTTTCTCAGCTGAACCTCCCGTTCGACGAGGACGACGAGTGAGCGGCGCCCGGGAGGGCGCGGCGGGCAAGGGACGGGGCGCGCGGAGCGCGTGAGACGCCGCGGGCGAGATACCGTGCGCGCCATGGGAAGCCCCTCGGGCGAACTATATATGTGAAACGCCTCGCGCCACCTGCGATGCAAACCGCCGTCCCCGCGCGATGAGCTCAGCTTGATTCTTTACAGCCATCCTGACTTGGGGCAATGAGGGCCGTCCGTCGCTGGAGCCCGCGGTGCGGGGCTGCTCGGCATGACGAGTGACCGTCGCGCAGGATCGCGGCTGTCCCAGCTTTCAAGGTCGCGGCTGCTGGTGTAGGGTCCGCGCTCCATGGGGTACCGATCGAGGTGCCGGAGGGATTCTGAGATGAGCGTCAATCGATGGAAGTTGTTTGCGATGCCCGTGGCCCTTCTCGGCCTGGCTTCGCCTCTCCTCGTGAACTGCGGCGGCAAGGGGATCCCGGGTGCGGACAGCCTTCCTGGCCCCGCCGGTGACCTGGCGTCGGCCGCGGGCGGCTGCGAAGAGATGAAGAACGGCGGCATCGCGAACCTGAAGTTCGACGGCGGCGCCGAGGTCGAGGGCAAGATCAAGGGCTTCCTCGAGGCGGCTGCGTCGCTCGACAAGCTCACCGTCGCCATGGAGGCGGACCTCATCGCCTCGTGCGGCAAGCTCGGCAAGGACCTCGGCATGAGCGAGGCGGAGCTGAAGGCCGATCCGAGCGGCGGCAAGGGCGCCGAGAAGGTCTGCGGCGCGGTCTCGGCCAAGGTGAACGCCGCCGTGAAGGCGAACGCCGAGGCGAAGATCACCGTCCAGATCGATCCGCCGAAGTGCTACGCCGACATCACCGCCATGCAGAAGTGCCTCGGCGACTGCGGCTCGCCGGTGCAGCCCGGCAAGCTCGAGGCGAGCTGTGAGGGCGGCGAGATCAGCGGCAAGTGCGACGCCGAGTGCAAGGGCAAGTGCAGCGTCGAGGCCGGCGCGGCGTGCACCGGCACCTGCAACGCGAGCTGCTCGGGCAAGTGCGACGTCGGCTTCAAGGGCACCTGCGGCGGCAAGTGCGACGGCAAGTGCGACGGCAAGGAGTCGAAGGGCGCGGCGTGCGCCGGCTCCTGCGAGGGCAAGTGCGACGCCAAGGCCGAGGGGTCCTGCTCGGGCACCTGCGAGGGCAGCTGCTCCGGCTCCTGCGAGGTCAAGGCCGCGGCGAAGTGCTCGGGCTCCTGCTCCGGCGGCTGCAGCGCCGAGATCAAGGAGCCGAAGTGCTCGGGCGAGTTCAAGCCCCCGAGCGTCGACCCGAGCTGCCAGATGCAGTGCACGGCGAAGACCGCCGGCGAGGCGAAGTGCGATGCGCCGAACGTCCGCATCGTGGCGACCGGCAAGGTGAACGCGGACGCGCAGAAGCTCGTCGCCGCGCTCCGCACGTCGCTCCCGGCGATCGCGAAGGTGCAGCTCGGCTCCGGCAAGAAGCTGGCGGCGGCGGTGTCCGGCGTCGGCAAGGCGGGCGTCGAGGTGAAGGACGTGGCGCTCAAGGCCGGCGGCAAGGCGGTCGCCTGCGTCGCGGCCGCGGTCGACGCGTCGGCCAGCGCGACGGCCTCGATCGACGTCAACATCAAGGCGAGCGCGAGCGTCAGCGGCTCGGCGAGCGGTTCGGCCAGCGGCGGGACCTGATCCCCGGCGCGGCCTGAGCGCGGACGCGGCGGCGGTCCCCTCCCGGGGGCTGCCGCCGTCGTCATTTCAGGCGCCGAATCCGGGCTCGCGCCGCAGATCTGGGTGCGAGCTCACCTTTCCGGTCGCGGCGCGCGGGGCGCGATGGCCGAGATCGGCGCCGGATGCGCCGCCCAACGTTGCCGGCAGGTTTCTTGGCCAGACAGCCGCGATGCGGCAAGCCGTCAAAGCGGCGTGCCTCCGGCAGGCTGCCAGGCCATTGCGCGCTGTCGCGGCGCTCGTCCGGGGTATCATGGTGCGTCGGCGAACGATGACGGGGTACTCGGAAGGGCAGGAGCGATGGTCGGCGATCCCTTGATCGAGCGCGGCGCCAGGATCGGCGAGTACACGATCGCCGATCGCCTCGGCGAGGGCGGCTTCGGCGCCGTGTTCCGCGGCCGTGACGGGGCCGGAAACGACGCCGCCATCAAGATCTTCAAGGACGTGAGCGCCCAGAACGCCGGGCAGCTCTTCGCCCAGCAGAACGAGATCGAGGCGCTGCTCCGTCTGCGCCACCCCTCGCTCGTCAAGCTCTCCTCGTACGGCGTCCTGGACGGTGTGGGTCTCTACCTGGCGATGGAGCTCGTGCAGGGCGAGACGCTCGACCGGTACCTCGCACGGATGGGCTCGCTCGACACGATCGAGGCCCTGCGCATCGCGCGCCGCGTGGCCGAGGCGCTCGCGCACTGCCACGCGCTCAACGTCCTCCACCTCGACCTCAAGCCGAGCAACATCGTCCTCACCGATCCGTACGAGCCCCGGCTCAAGATCCTCGATTTCGGCCTGGCGACGCTCACCGTGAGCTTCCAGCCCGAGCACACCCGCGTCAACGCGGGCACCATCGCGTACCTGGCGCCCGAGTGCCTGAAGCGCGGCGCGCTCGGGCGCCCGAGCCCCCGGATGGACCTCTACGCGGTCGGCGTCATGCTCTACGAGCTGCTCGCCGGCCGGCTCCCGTTCTCGGACGGCACCGTCAACAGCGTCATCAACCAGAAGGTCTACGGCACGCTCGTGCCGCTCGCCCACGCGGCGCCCGAGACGCCGGCGCCCGTCGTCGCGCTCGTCGAGGAGCTCCTGGAGCGCGACCCGGCGCGGCGCTTTTCCAGCGCGGCCCGGCTCTGCGCGCGGCTCAAGGAGCTCTATTACATCACGCTCCACGGCACCTCGCAGCCCCCGGCCGGGGCCGAGGCCGAGGCGCCCGAGCGCGACTCCGGCGCGCCGGAGACCTTCGACGACGCGCACGACGCGCCGTTCGTCGGCCGCGAGCAGGAGCTCGGGCGGCTCATCGAGCTCGTCCAGGGCGCGGTGCGCGGCGAGCCGCGGCCGGCCGTGGTGGTCGGCGACACGGGCGTCGGCAAGAGCCGCCTCGTCGCCGAGCTGCTCCGGAGCGCCGAGCAGGCGGGCACGGCGATCGTCGCGTACGGCCGGTGCAGGGAGCTCTCCGGGCTCGTGCCCTACTCCGCGATCCGCGAGGCGCTGACGCAGATCGCGCTCTGGCTGGAGCGGCACGGCGACAGCCGGGCGGCGCGCATCCGCCGGCTGGTGAGCCTCGTGATCGCCGATGACGCCGCCCTCCTCCGGGGGCTCGTGCCGGAGCTGACGCGCGCGGTCGGGCTCGCCGACGAGGGCGGCGCCATCGGCCCGGGCGGCACGCGCTGGGTCGCCGAGCTGATCCTGCGGCTGCTCGGCGCGATCTCCGAGGAGATCCCGGTCGTCCTCGCGATCGAGGACGTGCACTGGGCCGACGAGGCGACGCAGGAGGTGCTGCTGCGCCTCTCGGATCAGCTCGGCGAGATGCCGGTGCTGCTGCTCGGCACGGCGCGGCCGCCCTTCGCTCGCGGCTCGTCGCTGCCTCCGCCCGGCTCGTCGCTGCCTCCGCCCGGCTCGTCCGCGCTGCGCGGCCCGGGCTCGTCGCCGATGACGCCGCGCACGGCGGGGTGGCTCGCGTGGAAGGACGTCGAGCGCCTCGACCTCGGCCCGCTCCGGCCCGAGGCGAACCGGGCGCTCCTCTCCGCGCTCGGCCGCGGCGCGGGGGACGACCTCGTCCAGGAGCTCGTGCGCCGCGTCCCGCTGCTCGCCGCGGGCAACCCGCTCTTCAACATCCAGGTCGTCCGCAACATGGAGACCGAGGGCTTCCTGCAGCGCAGCCGGAGCGGCGCGCTCGAGATCTCCCGCGCCGACGCGCATTACCTCGCGCCCGCGTCGGTCTCGGACGTCCTCTCGCGCAGCATCGACGCGCTCGATCCCACGACGGTCCAGGTCCTCGGCGTCGCCGCGCTCATCGGCCGCCAGTTCCTGCGCGACGATCTGGTCGAGCTCGGGCTCTTCGACCCGGCGGAGGTCGACAGCGCCCTGCGCGACGCCGCGGCGCACTACGTCTGCCTCGGCGAGGACGGAGGCCTCGCGTCGTTCTCGCACGACGCGGCGCGCGAGCAGCTCGCCGCCCGCGTGCCGCCTGACGAGCGCCCCGACTACCACGGGCGCATCGCGCGGCGCATCGAGCTGCGCGGCGGCGATCCGGGGACGCTCGCGCACCACGTCGAGCGCGCCGGCGAGCTCGACCGCGCCGCGTCGACGTACCTGCTCGCGGCGGGCGAGGCCGATCGGCTCCAGGATCCGCACGGCGCCAGCCGCCGGCTGAAGCAGGCGCTCGCGCTGCTCGAGCGGCTGCCGCTCGACCCGGCGCGGATCGAGCTCAGGGCCCGCTGCGCGCACGAGCTCGCGCGCGTGGCGTGCCTGCTCGGCAGCACGGCGGAGCCGCTCGATCTGCTCCGCCGCACGCAGGGGGCGCTGCCGGAGACGCCGCTCGTCACGGCGGCCCTCTCCAGCGCGCTGTCGCGCGTGCACTACGTGCGGGGCGAGTTCGCCGACGCGGTGGCCCACAGCCGCAAGGCGCTCGAGGCGATCGGCGCGAGCCCGGAGCTGCGCCCGTACCAGTGCCTGCCAGCGAACATCCTCGGGCGCGCGCTGTGCGCGGCCGGCAAGGTGGGCCCGGCGACCGAGCCGCTCCGCCGCGGCTGCGAGCTCGCCGAGGCGGCGGGCGAGTACGTCGAGCTCTGCCACTCGCGCGGCATCCTCTGCGTCGCGCTGAGCCAGTCCGGCTCCTACGCCGAGGCAGAGCAGAACGCCGCGGACGCCGCGCGCCTCGCCGAGCGCCTGCGCGACCCGGTGCGGCTGCTCGGCACGTGGTTCTACCACGCGGTGCTCGCGGAGGGCCGGTTCGACTGGGATCTCGGGGTCCGGTCGACAGCGCAGCTGCTCTCGTACGCCGAGGAGCACGGCCTGAGCGGGCTCTACCTGTACATGGGGACGATGTACGCGGGCCGGCACCAGTTCCACATGGGCCAGCTCACGCGGGCCCGCGTGTTGATCGCGAACGCCGTCAACCTGAGCGGCGTGCTGGGCATCGGCATGGGGCGCGGCTGGGCGGAGGGGTACCTGGGCGACGTGTACTTCGTGCAGGGCCTGCTTCGCGAGGCGCTCGCCGCCTACGAGCGGGCGATCGAGATCGGCTCGGCGGGGACGGGCGACGCGTACGCCGTGAGCCTCGGCCGGGTCGGCCGGATGCACGCGCGGGCGCTGCTCGCCGACGACGCCGGCGACGCCGCCCAGGCCGGCGAGCTCGCCGCGTACGGCCGGGAGACGCTCGATCTCATCCGCGCCTCGGGCAACCGGACGCTGCTCGTGACGGCGCTCGAGCGTCACGCCGAGGCGCTCGACGCGCTGGGCGACGGGGGGGCTGCGCGCGGCGTCCGCGCCGAGCGCGCGGCGCTCGTCGAGGAGCTCGGCCTGACGGATCCGACGTTCTGGCCGCGCGTCCCGGCCGAGGCGGCGTTCCAGGGCCCCCCGCGGGCGTACTGGGCCGATCTGCCGCGCGAGGTCCGGAGCGCGGGCCCGAGCAACGTCGGCACGACGGAGGTCGTGGCCGCGACGGTGGCGGAGCTCGCGGCGGCGGCGACGATCGCGGTCCCGGAGGAGGAGCTCGGCGGGCCGACGATCGTGGCGATCCCGCGCCTCCGCCACGTCACGCTGCTGGAGACGCTGGCCTCGGTGGAGGGCTTCGTCCCCCGCTTCGACGGGCCGGAGGCCCCGCCGGTCGCCAAGTGACGGCGGAGGACGGCGGCACCACGCGGGCGGGGCTGCGCGAGCAGGGATCCGCGGCCGCTGCGGAGGTCGCCTCGACGGCCGGCGGTGGGCGTGATGCGCGCTGCGCGGGCGCTGCCACGGCGCCGGCCGGCGCGGTCGAGGTGGTGCGCACGGCGCTCGCCCACGCCTGGGCGATGCTGTTCCTCGTCGTGCTGCTCCCTGTCGGCCTGCTCTGTTTTCCCTTCGATCCCCGGCAGCGCATGCACGACCGGCTCTCGGTCGTCTGGGCGCGCGGGGCGCTCTGGCTGGTCGGCGTGCGCGTCGAGGCCGAGGGCGTCCAGCACGCGCGGCCGGGGGAGCGGTACGTGATCGCGGCGAACCACCAGAGCACGCTCGACATCCTCGCGTTGCTCGTGGTGCTCCAGGGGCGCACGCCGCTCCGGTTCCTGGCGAAGCGCGCGCTGTTCCGCGTGCCGGTGCTGGGCTGGGGCATGCGCCTGTACGGCCACACGCCTGTCGACCGGCGGCGCGCCCGCGGCGCGATCGCGGATCTCGGCGAGGCGCAGCGCAACGTGATGCGGCGGTGGTCGACGATGTTCTTCCCCGAGGGCACGCGGAGCGCGACGGGCCGGCTCCTGCCCTTCCGGCTGGGCGCGTTCCGGACCGCCTCGGCCGCGGGCGCGCGCGTCCTGCCGGTGACCGTCGACGGCGCGGGCGCGCTGCAGCCAAAGGGACGTTATGCCGCCGCGCCCGGCGTCGTGCGGGTCGTTGTGCACCCGCCGCTCGACCCGCCGGGGGCGTCGCTCGAGGCGCTGCACGCCTCGATGGAGGCGTGCAGATCCGCCGTGGCGTCGGCGTTGCCGGAGGCGCTCCGGGAGGGGGGCGAGGCGGCCGCTCGCCCGGAGCGCGCCGGACTGCGTCGCTGAGACGGGCACCACGGCAGTCCGGAGTCGCCGGGTCGAGCTTCAGCTCTCCCGGGCGGCTCCCGGCAGCCTCGGACCCGAGCTAGCCGCCGCCGGGCAGCTTGCCGAACCGCTGTTCGTACTCGGCCAGCCGCGCTGCGAGGAGCGTCGCCTCGTGCTGCGCCGCGCGTGCCCGCTCCCCTGCGGCCCGCGCCTGCTCCTCGGTGGCCCGCGCCTGCTCCTCGCCCGTGGGTACCACGCGCCCTTCCGGGTCGAGCCAGCGCAGCCAGTCGGCCTCGAGGCCGTGGTAGGTGCCGCGGCGGACGCCGAGCCCGAGGTGAAGCCGCGGGCTCGCCACGTCGCCGCCCGCGCCGGGCGCGACAGGCACGTACGCCATCGTGGCGAGATCGAGCGCATAGGCCTCGAGGACGCCTGTGAACGGATCGAACAGGTAGTACTCGGGCACGCGCAGGAGCTTCGCGTAGATCCGCATCTTGTCGGTGCGATCGACCTTCTCGGTGCTCTCCGAGAGCAGCTCGATCACCACGTCGGGCGTCCTTCCGTCCTCTTGCCAGACGACCCAGGACTTGCGCTCGCGCCTCACCGTGTCGAGCACCACGAAGACGTCCGGCCCGCGGAAATCGTTCTTCTTTGCCTGGAGCTCGCTGAAGTAGACGGCCATGTTGCCGCCGACGTACACGTCGTCGCGCTCCTTCCACAGCAGATCCAGCGCCTCGATGAGGAGGTCCATCTGCTTGCGATGCCGCTCGGACTCCATCGGCTCCCCGTCGTCGTACGGCAGCTCGTCCTCGCCGGGCGGCGGGATCGGGACGAACGAGGTGTCGCTCTGAAAGGCCATGCGTCGCTCCTCCAGGGAGAGTACCGCTCGTCGCCCTCGCCGTCGAACGCGTCGCGGAGGCCCCCCGTACCACGGCCCCCCACCGGCCGCGACGGAGCTCCGTGACGATGCCAGGGCACCGACGGCGCGCCGCTCCCGGCTCGGCCTGCCGCCCTGCGCCGCGTCGACAAGCGCACTTCAGAAGAACTCTGCATGACAAACTTCGGGACGAGCGCGCAATGACGCACAAGCGCGGCCCGAGTCCGCGAGCTCTTGGAGCGAATCACCCGCTCTTCGCGCGAATCGCGAGCTCTTCACTCCATCCTCTCGCGGCTGTCAGTGAATTTTCGTCCTTCTTCGAATCCCCTCCGGAGGCACGACGCCGCCGCGCCCGCCGGGCACGCGCCTGACCAGGCGCTGCACCAGGCTCAGGAGCGCCCTTATTTTTTGACCCTTTTTTGACCATGACCGCCCCGTCGCACCTCATCCGTCCTGAGGTTCCCGTATATAAGAGCTCATTACAGACTCATGGCAGACCCCCGCATCAAACCTCAGCTCGTGGTGATCGGCTGCTCGGCGGGCGGTATCCAGACCCTCAGCGCGCTCGTCTCCACGTTCAGGGCGCCGTTCCCGGCGCCTATCGTGATCGCCCAGCACCTCGACCCCCGGCGGCCCAGCCACCTCGTCGACGTGCTGGCCCGCCGCAGCGCGCTGCCCGTCCGCACCGTCGCCACGGTCTCCCCGCTCGAGGACGGCGTCATTTACGTCGTGCCCTCGGGGCGCGACGTGGAGATCAGCGACCACGAGCTCCGGCTCCGGCCCGACAGCACCGATCGACCCAAGCCGTCCGTCGACATGCTCTTCCGCACCGCGGCGGAGGCCTTCGGCGAGGGCCTCGTCGCCGTCATCCTGACCGGCAGCGGCTCCGACGGCAGCGCCGGCGCGCTCCACGTCAAGAAGGGCGGCGGCACCGTCATCATCGAGAACCCCCAGACGGCGAGCTTCCCGGGCATGCCCGAGTCGCTGGCCCCGAGCACCGTCGACATCGTGGCCGATCTCGATCGGATCGGGCCCATCCTCAACGATCTGCTCGCGGGCTCGTACGTCGAGCCCCCCGCGGACGACGAGAAGCGGCTCCAGGAGCTCCTCGATGTCGTGCGCGAGCGGAGCGGGATCGATTTCAGGAAGTACAAGCAGGCGACCATCCTGCGCCGGCTCCGGCGCAGGATGGCGGCCACGAACACGGAGTCCATCGAGGCCTACCGGCAGCACCTCGCCGAGCACCCCGACGAGCTCCAGCGGCTCATCAACAGCTTCCTTATCAAGGTCACCGAGTTCATGCGCGACCCCGATCTCTTCGCGCAGCTCCGGGACGTGATCCTGCCCGGGCTCATCGCGCACGCCCGCAGCGACAACAAGGCGCTGCGGATCTGGTCGGCCGGGTGCGCCACCGGCGAGGAGGCGTACTCGCTCGCCATCCTGATCAGCGAGCTGCTCGGGGACGAGCTCGACGCCTTCAACATCCGCATCTTCTCGACCGACGTCGACAGCGAGGCGATCGCGTTCGCCCGCCGTGGGGTCTACGCGGCGAGCGCCGTCGAGGACCTGCCCCACGGCCTGCTCGATCGCTACTTCGTCGCGGTCGACGGTCAGTACCAGGTCAAGAAGCGTATCCGCAGCCTCACCGTCTTCGGCGAGCACGACCTCGGCCAGCGCGCGCCCTTCCCGCACCTCGATCTGGTGGTGTGCCGCAACGTGCTCATCTACTTCACGAGCGACCTCCAGCGCCGCACGCTGCACCTCTTCGCCTTCTCCCTGCGAGAAGGCGGCTACCTCGTGCTCGGCAAGGCCGAGACGACGAGCCCGCTCAGCGAGTACTTCGTCCCCCACGACATCCACTACAAGATCTACGTGCGCCGCGGCGAGCGCATCCTCATCCCCCCCGGGCCCTCCCTCCCCCCCGTGCTGACCAGGCGCGCTCCCCGCGGCAAGAGCCCCCTCTTGAACATGCGGCCCCTCAGGGAGCAGCCGCGCGCCCGCCTGTCCATCGACCTGCTTCTATCGGGCTTCCGCCAGGGCATCGTGGTCATCGACAGCCGCTACGACATCCTGGAGATCAACTTTGCCGCGCGGCGCCTGCTCGGCATCCACGGCACGGCGCTCGGGCAGGACTTCGTGCACCTGGCGCAGGTCATCCCCCACCGGCCGCTGCTCGACGCCATCGACGCCGCCTTCCGGGGCGAGGCGCGTGACCTGATCGAGATCACCCTCGATCCGACGCCGCAAGGCGAGCGGACCACCATCCAGCTCTCCTGCCTCGCGCCCCAGATCGAGCTCGACCCGAGCAAGCTCGCCGTCGCGCTGCTGGTGATCGAGGACGTCACCGCGGCGGTGCGGCGCCGGGAGGCCAGCGACGACGCGATCGCCCAGGGGGCGCAGCTCCGGGCGGAGCTCGATCGGACGGCGGCCGAGCTCGTTCGCCTGCGCTCCGAGCTCGACGCGCAGACCGCCGCGCGCTCGCAGGTCGAGCGCGCCGGCGAGGCGGACAGGCTGATGATCCGGCGGCTGTCGGAGCAGAACCGTCAGCTGCTCCGGGCCAACGAGGAGCTCACGTCGGCGCACGAGCAGCTCCGCGCCCTGAACGAGGAGCTGATGGTCTCCACCGAGGAGGCGCAGGCCGCCATGGAGGAGGTCGAGACGCTGAACGAGGAGTTCCAGGCGACCAACGAGGAGCTGGAGACCGTCAACGAGGAGCTCCAGGCGACGATCGAGGAGCTGAACACGACGAACGCCGATCTCGAGGCGAGGAGCCGCGAGATCCAGGATCTGTCCGCGCCGATCGAGAACGAGCGGGCGCGGCTCTCCGCGATCCTGCACAGCATGGGCGACGCGCTCCTCGTGGTCGACGGCGCCGGGCGTCCGGTGCTCACGAACGACGCGTATTTCACGATGTTCGGTGAGGGTCGGCCCGTCGCGATGGACGAGAAGGGCCGGCTGCTGCCCGCCCACGACGCGCCGGAGCAGCGGGCCGCGCGAGGCGAGAAGTTCCAGATCGAGTTCTCCATCCCGGGCCCTGGCGGCGCGAGCCGGCACTTCGAGGCCACCGGCCAGCCCATCGCCACCGGCAGCCCGCACCCCGCAGAGACGGCCGAGCGCGGCGTGATCGTCATCCGCGACATCACGGACCGGAGCCTCCGCAAGCTGCAGGATCGCTTCATCGCGATGGCGAGCCACGAGCTCCGCACGCCGCTCGTGCCCCTCCACGGCTACCTCGACATGCTGCTCAGCCTGCTCCCCACGGACGGTGACGCACGCTTTCACCGCTTCGCCTCGCTCGCCCGCACCCAGAGCCAGCGCCTCGCGCGGCTTGTCGATGATCTCGTGAGCGCGAGCCGCATCCAGACCGGGAAGTTCGAGCTCCAGATCGAGGACGTGGACCTCGTCCCGCTGGTCGCGAGCACCGCCGAGGGCGCCCAGTCGCTCGCGGCGACGCCGAAGATCCACGTCGTGCTGCCCCCCGGCACGGCGGAGCCGCTCGTGGTGAAGGGCGACGCCGCGCGCCTGGAGCAGGTTCTCATGAACCTGATCGTCAACGCCTTCAAGCACGCGAACGGCACCCCCCAGCTCGAGGTGCGATTGCGGCGCGCAGGCGGGGGCGCCGAGCTCGACGTGGAGGACTACGGCCCGGGGATCCCCGCGGCCAACCTGCCTCACCTATTCTCGAGCTTTTACCAGGTGGAGAGAGGCGGCCACCCCTCCGGCGGAGGCATGGGCCTCGGGCTCTTCATTTGCAGGGAGATCATCAGGGCGCACGGCGGCCAGATCTTTGTGCGCAGCGCGGAAGGCAAGGGGGCGACCTTCACGGTCAGGCTGCCGCTGATCGAGGACCGACAAGCACACGACTGACGCGCTGAATCGACGCCGCTCTCCTGCGCTCGCGCGCGGCCGGTCGAGCGGCGCTGCGGAAGGGACCAGGCCCATGAAGGGGACGATCTTGGTGGTGGAAGACGACCTGGACTCGAGCAACATGCTCCGGGAGCTGCTGGGGATGGCCGACTATGCCGTCGAGTCGGCCGAGACAGCCGACGAGGCGATCGCCGCGTTGACGGAGCGGCGCTACGACGCCGCGTTGCTCGATCTCACCGTGTCCGGCGCGACGACAGAGGAGCTGATCGAGCGGCTGCGGGGCCTGTCGGATCGGCCGCCCATCGTGCTCTTCTCGGCGCGGACGCCCGATGATCTCCGGACAGCGGCCGAGCAGCTCAAGGCGGCCGCCGTGATCCGGAAGCCGGCGAGCATGGGCGTGCTCCTCTCCACCATGGCGCGGGTGGTCCGCCCGCCTTCGTAGGCGGCGCCTGCGCGCGGGGCCCCGTCGCTGCTCTTCTCTTCTTCTCGTCTGCTTCGCTTCTCCCCCTCTCCTCAGCGAGGCGCACTGTGCCGGAACCGGACATCATCACGATCGGGGCGTCGGCTGGAGGCGTGGAGGCGCTGATCGTGCTTCTCGGGGGGCTGCCTGGCGATCTGCCAGCGTCTCTGTTCGTGGTCCTTCACCTTCCGCCGACGGCGCGGAGCATGCTCGCCACGATCCTCGGGCGGTCGACCCGGCTGCAGGTGGGGGTGGCGGTCGACGGCGAGCCGATCGAGCGAGGGCGGGTCTACGTGGCGCCGGTGGACAACCATCTCCTGCTCGGAGATGGCGTGGTGCGCGTGGTTCACAGCGCGCGCGAGAACGGGCACAGGCCGGCCGTGGACCCGCTGTTCAGGACCGCGGCGGCGGCGTACGGCGACCGCGTGATCGGCGTCGTCCTCTCCGGCATGCGCGACTGCGGCACGGCCGGGCTCATGGACGTGAAGCGCTGCGGCGGCATCGCCGTGGTCCAGGATCCGAAAGACGCCCTGTTCTCGGAGATGCCGCAGAGCGCGCTCGACAACGTCCCGGTGGACCACAGTGTCCCCCTGGCGCAGCTGGCGCCGCTCCTCATGGATCTGGTGCAGCAGGAGGCCGGTGGAGCCCCGGCAGAGCGGCGAGCGGCGACAGGGGGAGGGACGGTGGATGCGATCGAGAGCGATTTCACCTGTCCGGGGTGCGGCGGGAACCTGGTCCGGCGCGACGACGGCGCGACGCTCCAATTCAGGTGCAAGGTCGGCCATCGCTACTCTCCGGAGGGCCTGGAGGACGAGCAGGCTTCGGCGCTCGACGCGGCGCTGTGGATCGCGCTCCGCACGATCGAGGACAGCGCGGCGCTGGCGCGCCGGATGGCGGCGCGCGCGGCGGAGCGGAACCAGCCGCTGTTGCTGGCCCTTTACGAGGAGCGACTCCGGGTGGCCGAGGAGCGGGGCACCCTGGTGCGCCGGGCGCTGCTGGGCACCGGCGGGGGCAACGGATCGACGGGGAGCGCCCGCCCGACGCGGGGGCGGCTGCCGCCGACGGGGTGAGCGGTCGCTCGCGGAGCGGGCCGAGGCCGCGGCGCGGCAGGGCGAGCGCGCCGTGGCGCACGATGGACGGAAGGGCTAGGTGTGGCCCATGGATTTCGCCGAGGTGATGGGCGAGCTGGAGCGGCTCGGCACCGAGCAGAACCGCAAGGTGTACCGGCGCCACGGGATGACCGATCCGCTCTTCGGCGTGAGCTTCGCCCACATGAACGCGCTGGAGAAGCGGATCAAGCGCGACCACGAGCTCGCCGAGGCGCTCTGGGCGACGGGCAACGCCGACGCGAGGACGCTGGCGGTGGCGCTCGCCGATCCGGAGCGCTTCACCTGGGACAAGCTCGCGGCGTGGCTCGACGGTCTGCGCTCGCCGGTGCTCATCGACCTGCTCATGAAGCGTGTCGCGCTGAAGACGCCGTTCGCCCGGGACGCGATGGCGCGCTGGACCGCGTCGAACGACGAGTGGATTGGCCGCGCGGGCTGGACGCTCCTCGGCCTGCTCGCGACCGAGGATCCGTCGCTGCCCGACAGCGTGTTCGAGGAGCGGCTCTCGGTGATCGAGGCGTCGATCCACCGGGCGAAGAACCGCGCCCGCGAGGGGATGAACAGCGCGCTCATCAGCATCGGCGGGCGGAACGAGCCGCTGCGCGGCATGGCGCTCACGGCCGCGCGGCGCATCGGCAAGGTCGAGATCGACCACGGCGAGACGAGCTGCAAGACGCCCGACGCGACCGCCTACATCGAGAGCATCTGGGCCAGGAAGCCGGCGAAGCCCGCCAAGGCCGCCGCGAAGCCCGCCAAGGCCGCTGCGAAGCCCGCCAAGGCTGCCGCCGCGAAGCCCGCCAAGGCCGCTGCGAAGCCCGCCAAGGCTGCCGCCGCGAAGCGGGCCCGCTAGTTCCACCCGCCAGAGCATCGGGGGAGAGATTTCAACGCAAAGGCGCAAAGACGCAAAGGCGCAAAAAAGAGAACAGACTCTCATGCATTTTTGCGTCTTTGCGACTTTGCGTCTTTGCGTTGAAAATTCTCTTCACTCGTGAGACAGGTCCCTGGCGACCTGTAGGACACGCGGAACCAGGGCGCGCGCCCGCAGCGCGAGGCCGCCCCCGCCCCGCGACGCCGCCGCTCAAGGACACGCGCCGTCCGGCGCTGGATCACGCCGGGTGCGCCGTCGTGAACAGCTCGCCTGGCAACCCGAGCAGCTCCTTGCGCGTGAGCCGCTCGACGACCCTGCGCGTGAAGATCAGGTGATCTTCCTCCTCGTGCAGGCGGCGCCGGAACGCCTGCCTCGCCTCGCTGTCGTCCGCCTCGTCGGCGAGCTCGAGCAGCAGCTGCCAGCCGGCGTTGTCGACGAGCTCCGCGGTCAGCAGCGCGTGGAAGAGGTGGGTCGGGTTCATGTCCCCGTCGAGCACGATCTGCTCGATGCCCCGCGACTCGACCGTGACCAGCCGCGACATGTCCGTCTCGGCGTGCGCGTCCCCGCCCAGCGCGCGGATCTGCGCCTCGAGCCACTCCTCGTGCTCCTTCTCCTGGTCCCGGTACTCCTTGAGCTCGCCGAGCCGGGCCATCAGGAGGGGATCGGCCGCGCGGCCGATCTTCTCCACGATGGAGTCGTACAGCTTGACGCCCGCGCGCTCGAAGGTCAGCCGCTCGCTGAGCAGGTCGATGGCCTTGTCTCTGTTCGTCTGTGCAAGCTTCTTCATGGATCCCTCCGACCGGGGCGCATGCGATTCACAGGCCGCCGCGCGCTGCGCCTGCGAGGCGGCGAGGCGGGCAGAGCGCCGGCCGGGCGCGGCGCGCGGCGCTCAGAGGTGCTCTGTCAGGTACTCGACGATGGCGCGGTTCGCGTAATGGCTCGCGGCCGGCGACCGGTAGCCGTGCCGCTCGCCCGGGAACACGAGGGTGTCGAACCGCTTGTCCGCGGCCATGAGCGCCTCGATCATCTTCGCCGTGTGCGCAAAGTGCACGTTCTCATCCATGAGCCCATGCATGAGGAGCAGCTTGCCGCGCAGGTTGCCCGCGCGCTTCGTGAGATCGGTCGCCTCGTACCGCGCGGCCTCCTTGTCGAGGAGACCCATGTACCGCTCCGTATAGCCCGTGTCGTACAGCCGATCGTCGCTCACCGGTGATCCCGCGACGCCCACGTGGAAGCGGTCCGGCGCCATGAGGAGCGCCTCCAGCGCCATCCTGCCGCCGTAGCTGTGGCCGTAGATCCCGACGCGGCCCGCGTCGACGTAAGGCAGCGTCTTCAGGAAATCGAGGCCCGCGATCTGATCGGCGAGCTCGACCTCGCCAAGGCGCCCATGGATGACCGACTCGAACGCGCGCCCGCGGTTCGCCGAGCCGCGGTTGTCGAGCTGAAAGACCACAACCCCGCGGTCCGCGAGGTGATTCCACAGGAGCCACGGAGACCACGAGTTGAAGACCGTCTGGACGCCGGGCCCCCCGTACACGCTCACCACGACCGGATAGCGGCGGCCGGGCTCGATCCTCCGCGGCGCGAGCAGCGCGCCATAGAGCGTGTCGCCGCTCGCGGCGCGCACCTCGACGATCTCGGGGGCGCGCAGCTCGAGCTCCGCGAGCTCGCGGTCGACGGGCGCCGGCAGCGCGCCGAGCTCGGCGTTGTCCGCGCCCCTCACCGCCCCTCTCCACGGGCGATCCAGGGCCGCGTGGAGCTCGACGTACCCCGGCCCCCTCGTATCCACGGTGATCTGGTGCATCCCCGGGTCGGACGTGAGCCGCTTCACCTCGCCGCCCGCGAGCGGCACGGTGTAGAGGTGGCGCTCGGTCGGGCCGTCCTTCGTCGCCACGAAGCGCGCGAGGCCGCGCTCCTCGTCCGGCGGAAGGAGCGAGGTGATGTCCCAGTCGCCCGCGGTGAGCCTGGCGAGCTCGGCGCCCGAGCCGGCGTCCCGCAGCGCGAGGTGGCGGTGGCCGCCCTCGGCGGTCGACCAGAGGAACCTCGGCGAGCGCTCGAGGAGCCGCATGTCGGCGAAGTCCACCCACGTGGGCGAGGTCTCGACGACGACCTCGGCGGCCTCGCCCGAGCGCGGCCTCGCGCGGAGGAGCGAGAGGCGCTTCTGGTCGCGCGAGAGGGTCTGGAACCAGAGCGCCTTGCCGTCCTCCGCCCAGACGAACCGGCCGAGGTAGCGCTCGTCTTTGCCATCGCCGCCCTTCCACGTGAGCCAAGTCGTCTTCCTGGTGGCGAGATCGAGGATGCCCGCCCGGACGCGGGGGTTCTTGCCGCCGACGCGCGGGTAACGCGCCATCATGAGATCTTCCTTGCCGTCGCGGAAGCCGAGGACTGGCACCTTCTCGACCTCTCGCTCATCGACCTCCAGGTAAGCCACCCGGTCGCAGCCGGGGGAGATCCAGAAGCCGCTCGGCTCATCGAACTCCTCCTGACCGTTGAAGTCGCTCAGGCCGCGCGAGACCCCCTCGGGCGCCCCCCGGGTCAGCGCCGTCTCGCGGCGCGAGGCGACGTCGATCATGAAGAGCTCGCGCCCGCGGACGAACACGACGCGCTCGCCGCCGTCGCACACCTTCGGATCGATCTCGGGCTCGGGCGTGTCGGTGAGCCGCGCGATCGCCCCTCTCGGGTCGCGCGCGTCGCGCAAGAAGAGGTCGCCGCCGAAGGGGATGAGCAGGACCTCTGCCCGCTTCGCCCACGAATAGGCCGTGATCCCCCTGGAGAACATGCGCTGTCGCTCGCGGCGGAGCTCCTCCTCGCGGGACAGCGGCTTCGCGTCCTTCAGCAGGTCGCCCGAGGCGACGAGCTGCCGGATCTCGCGTGATGTGGTGTCGAAGGCGAAGAGAGACTGCTCCGGCCCGTCCGCCTGCCGCTGGAGGTAGGTGATCAGCTTGCCGCCGGGCGCGTACTGGATCGCCCTGGGCAGCCGCGCCCCGAGCGGCGGCTGGCGGCCGAGGTGGGCGTACGTGATCCGGCTCGCCTCGGGGCCGGCGATGCGCGTCTTCTCCGGCAGGGCGGCCTGCTTCACCGCCGCGGCCGGAGCGGCCTTGGCGGGCGGGGCGGCCCTCGGCGGGGACGCGCCGGTGGGCGGGGCGCACGCGGCGACCGAGAGGACGGAGAGCAACCCAAAGCGCGCGGGGAGCAGCGGACTTCGCATGGCCGCTATCTCTCCCGTCGCCATGGAGATGTCAAACAGCGCTGCGCGCCGCGGGAAAGGCCGAGGCGCGCGGGCTCACCTTGGTCTTGATACTTTCTTGATGGCAACCCTCCCCCATCTTGACGGCCCTTTGACCCGCGGAGCACTACGTTCAGTCCCGCTCGGCCGGCACGGACGAAAGCACGCCCGATGCGGCCGATGAGGTCGCCATGGATATGGTTTACATGGGGCTGACGCTCCTCCTGTTTTCGCTGTTCGCAGGGCTCATCAAGCTCTGTGAGAGGGTTTGAGCGCCATGATCGCGTTCACCTGGATCGCGGGCATCCTCGCCCTGGGTTTGCTGCTTTACCTGTTCTTCGTGCTCCTCAAGCCGGAGAGCCTGTCATGACCGCCATCGGCGCGCTTCAGGCAGCGCTCTACCTGGCCGTCCTCATTGCCCTCTCCGTCCCGCTCGGCGCCTACATGGCGCGGGTCTACCAGGGGAAGCGCGGCCTCATGGTCCGCGTGCTCGGGCCGGTCGAACGGCTCATCTACCGCGCTGCGGGCGTGCGCGCGGATCAGGAGATGCGCTGGCAGGACTACGCCTTTGCCGTGCTCGCGTTCAACCTGGCCGGGCTCGTCGCCGTCTATGCCCTTCAGCGGCTCCAGGGCGTCCTGCCCCTGAACCCGGAGGGGATGGGCGCCGTCCCGCCCGATCTCGCGTTCAACACTGCCTCGAGCTTCGCCTCCAACACGAACTGGCAAGCATACGGCGGCGAGTCGACGCTCAGCTACCTGACGCAGATGGCCGGGCTCGGCGTGCAGAACTTCGTCTCCGCCGCGACCGGGATGGCCGTGCTCATCGCGCTGATCCGCGGGATCACACGGAAGACAGCGGACACCGTCGGCAGCTTCTGGGTCGATCTCGTCCGGAGCACCCTTTACATCCTCCTGCCGCTCTCGCTCCTGCTCACGGTCTTGCTCGTGTCCGAGGGGGTCGTGCAGGGCTTCGGGAGCTACCAGAGCGCGTCGCTGCTCCAGGCCGTCAAGGACCAGAGCGGCAGCGCGGTCGTTCATCAGGTGATCCCGATGGGGCCCGCGGCGTCGCAGATCGCGATCAAGCAGCTCGGGACGAACGGCGGCGGCTTCTTCAACGTGAACTCGGCGCACCCGCTCGAGAACCCCACGGCCCTCTCGAACTTCCTCGAGATGCTCGCGCTGCTCCTCATCCCCGCCGCGCTCTGCCACACGTTCGGCCGGATGGTGGGCGACAGGCGCCAGGGCTGGACGGTGCTCGCCGCGATGACGGTCCTCTTCGTTGTCCTCCTCGTCGCCTGCATCGCCTCGGAGCAGGCGGGCAACCCCGCCCTCTCCGGCCTGGGCGTCGATCAGGCGGCGAGCGCGCTCCAGGCCGGCGGCAACATGGAGGGGAAGGAGGCGCGCTTCGGCATCACGAGCTCCGCCCTCTGGGCGACCGCCACCACGGCGGCCTCGAACGGCTCGGTCAACGCGATGCACGACTCCTTCACGCCCCTCGGCGGGCTCGTGCCCCTCTGGCTCATGCAGCTCGGCGAGGTGGTCTTCGGCGGGGTCGGCTCGGGCCTCTACGGCATGCTGATGTTCGTCGTCATCGCCGTCTTCGTGGCCGGCCTGATGGTCGGCCGCACGCCGGAATACCTCGGCAAGAAGATCGAGGCGTTCGAGATGAAGATGGCGTCCCTCGTCGTGCTCTTCCCCGCGATCACGGTGCTCCTCGGCACCGCCATCGCGGTGATGACCGAGGGAGGACAGAAGGGCGTCTTCAACCCCGGGCCGCACGGGTTCAGCGAGGTGCTCTATGCGTTCTCGTCCGGCGCGAACAACAACGGCAGCGCCTTCGGCGGCCTCGGCGCGAACAGCCCATTCTACAACACCGCCATCGGCGTCGCGATGCTCATCGGTCGCTATGCGCTGATCGTCCCCGTGCTCGCGCTCGCGGGCGCGCTCGCGCGGAAGAAGCTCGTCCCGGCCGGCCCGGGCACGCTGCCCACGCACACACCGCTGTTCGTCGCGCTCCTGACAGGCACCGTCGTGCTCGTCGGAGCGCTCACGTACGTCCCCGCGCTCGCGCTCGGGCCGATCGTCGAGCACCTGGAGATGACCCGATGACCATGGACCTTCATCGCACCGGCGCGGCGAGCACCCGGCGCGGCGCGCCAGCTCCCCTGCTCCCCGAGCTGGCGCCGCCGCCGAGGTCGCGCCACCCGTCCCGCGACGTGGAGGGGAAGAAGACCGCGGCGAGGCCGCTCCTCGACCCCGCGATCCTCAAGCCGGCGATCGTCGCCGCGTTCCGCAAGCTCGACCCCCGCCACCAGGTCAAGAACCCGGTGATGTTCGTGGTCCTGGCCGGGAGCGCGCTCACCACGGCCCTGTTCGTCCACGCGCTCTTTCACCACGGGCGCGAGGGCGATGCGCCGGCCGGGTTCACCCTCGCCATCTCCGTGTGGCTCTGGTTCACCGTGCTCTTCGCGAACTTCGCGGAGGCCGTGGCCGAGGGGCGCGGAAAGGCGCAGGCGGACACGCTCCGCAAGGCGCGGCGCGACGTCGAGGCCGTGAAGCTCTCCGCCCCGGAGCGCGACGCGGCGCGGACCACCGTGCGGGCGTCGAGCCTCCGGCGAGGAGACCTCGTGCTCGTGGAGGCGGGCGCGATCCTCCCCGGCGACGGCGACATCCTCGTCGGCGTCGCGTCCGTCGACGAGAGCGCCGTCACGGGCGAGAGCGCCCCTGTGGTGCGGGAGAGCGGCGGCGACAGGAGCGCGGTCACCGGCGGGACGCGCGTCCTGTCCGACTGGCTCATCGTCCGCATCTCCAGGAACCCCGGCGAGGCGTTCCTCGATCGCATGATCTCGATGGTGGAGGGCGCGAAGCGCAAGAAGACGCCGAACGAGATCGCGCTCGACATCCTGCTCGCCGCGCTCACCATCGTCTTCCTCCTCGCGACCGTGACGCTGCTGCCGTACTCGATCTTCAGCGTCCGGGCGGCGGCGCAGGGGACCCCGGTCAGCATCACCGTGCTCGTGGCGCTGCTCGTCTGCCTGATCCCCACCACCATCGGCGGGCTGCTCTCGGCCATCGGCATCGCCGGGATGGACCGGATGATCCAGGCGAACGTCATCGCCATGTCGGGCCGCGCGGTCGAGGCCGCGGGGGACGTGGACGTGCTGCTGCTCGACAAGACCGGCACGATCACGCTCGGCAACCGGCAGGCGACGGAGCTCATCCCGGCCGACGGGATCGGGGCGCAGGCGCTCGCCGACGCCGCGCAGCTCGCGTCGCTCGCCGACGAGACCCCCGAGGGGCGCAGCGTCGTCGTGCTCGCCAAGGAGAAGTACGGCCTGCGCGAGCGCGATCTCTCGACCCTCGGCGCCCGCTTCGTCCCCTTCACCGCGCAGACCCGGATGAGCGGCGTCGACAGCGGCGCGCGCGAGATCCGGAAGGGCGCCGTCGACGCGATCGAGGCCTACGTGAAGGAGAAGGGCGGCGCGGTCCCGCCCGCGGTGCGGGCGGCGACGGAGGCCATCGCCCGGAAGGGCGGCACGCCGCTCGTTGTCGCCGAGGGCAGCGCGGTGCTCGGCGTCATCCACCTCAAGGACATCGTGAAGGGCGGCATCAAGGAGCGCTTCGGCGACCTCCGGCGCATGGGCATCAAGACGGTGATGATCACGGGCGACAACCCGCTCACCGCCGCGGCCATCGCGGCCGAGGCCGGCGTCGACGACTTCCTGGCGCAGGCCACGCCCGAGGCCAAGCTCTCGCTGATCCGCGAATACCAGGCGGGCGGACGGCTCGTCGCGATGACCGGCGACGGGACGAACGACGCCCCCGCGCTGGCGCAGGCGGACGTCGCGGTCGCCATGAACACGGGCACCCAGGCCGCGAAGGAGGCCGGGAACATGGTCGACCTCGACTCGAACCCGACAAAGCTCATCGAGATCGTCGAGATCGGAAAGCAGCTCCTGATGACGCGGGGCGCGCTCACGACCTTCAGCCTGGCGAACGACGTCGCGAAGTACTTCGCCATCATCCCGGCGGCCTTCGTCTCGACGTATCCTGCGCTCGGGCGGCTCGACGTGATGGGGCTCGCCACGCCGCGGAGCGCCGTGCTCTCCGCGGTGATCTTCAACGCGCTCGTCATCGTCGCGCTCATCCCGCTCGCGCTCCGGGGCATCCGCTACCGGTCCGTCGGCGCGGAGCGGATGCTCCGCAGGAACCTGCTCGTCTACGGCCTCGGCGGGCTCATCGCGCCGTTCGTGGGGATCAAAGGGATCGATCTGCTCCTCTCCTCCCTCGGCCTCGCGTGAGGTCCCAAGGAAAGAACACCATGCTCGCGCACCTGCGACCCGCCCTCGTCCTCCTCCTCGTCCTCACCGGCCTCACGGGGTTCGCCTACCCGCTGCTCTCGACCGCCGTCGCGCAGGCCGCGTTCCCCCATCAGGCGAACGGCAGCCTCGTGGTGATCGACGGCGGCCGCGTGGTCGGATCGAGCCTGCTCGGCCAGGCGTTCAACGCCTCGCACGACCCGCGCTACTTCTGGGGCCGCCCCTCGGCGACGAGCCCTGTCCCCTACGCGGGGCAGGCCTCTTCCGGGAGCAACCTCGGGCCCACGAACCCTGCCCTGGCCGAGGCGGTCAAGGCCAGGATCGAGGCGCTCCGCGCCGCGGATCCGGAGGCCGCCGCGCCGGTGCCGGTCGACCTGGTGACCGCCTCCGGCAGCGGCCTCGATCCGCACATCAGCCCCGCGGCGGCGGAGTACCAGGTAAGGCGCGTGGCGCGCGCGCGGAACCTGGGAGAGGACGAGGTTCGCCGGCTCGTCGCGCGGCACACCGAGGGGCGCTTTCTCGGCCTCCTCGGCGAGCCCCACGTCAACGTGCTCCTCCTGAACCTCGCCCTCGACGGCGCCCGCTGAGGAGAGCGCGAGCGGTGGCGGACGCACGCGACGACCGGCCGGATCCCGAGGCGCTGCTCGCCGCCGCCCGCGAGGAGGAGGAGCGCGAGGGGAAGGGCAAGCTCAAGCTCTTCTTCGGCGCCGCGCCCGGCGTCGGCAAGACGTACGCGATGCTGCAGGCGGCGCGGTCGCTCCACGAGGAGGAGGTCGACGTCGTCGTCGGGTGGGTCGAGACGCACGGGCGCGCCGAGACGGAGGCGCTCCTCGACGGGCCTCCGCCGCTGCCGCGCCTGCCGGCGATCGAGGTCGAGCACCGCGGCAGGACGCTGCGTGACCTCGACCTCGAGGCCGCGCTGAAGCGCCGTCCGAAGCTCCTCCTCGTCGACGAGCTCGCGCACACGAACGCGCCGGGGCTCCGGCACCCGAAGCGCTGGCAGGACGTCATGGATCTCCTCGACGCGGGGATCGACGTCTACACCACCCTCAACGTCCAGCACATCGAGAGCCTGAACGACGTCGTGGCCCAGGTGACCGGCGTCGTGGTCCGGGAGACGGTGCCCGACTCGATGATCGGGCGCGCCGACGAGATCGAGCTGATCGACCTCCCGCCGGACGACCTCCTCGAGCGGCTGCGCGAGGGCAAGGTCTACCTCTCGGAGCAGATCGAGCGCGCGGCGAGCAACTTCTTCCGCAAGGGCAACCTGATCGCCCTGCGCGAGCTCGCCCTGCGGCGCACCGCCGAGCGCGTCGACGATCAGATGCGCGGCTACATGCGCGCCCACGGGATCCAGGAGACGTGGGCCGTCGCCGAGCGGATCGTCGTCTGCGTGGGGCCGAGCCCCATGTCGGCGCGGCTCATCCGGGCGACGCGGCGGATGGCCGGCAGCCTGAAGGCGGAGTGGCACGCGGTGTACGTGCGGACGCCGGCCCAGGCGCGGCTGACCGCGGCCGATCGCGCGCGGGTCGACAGGAACCTCGCGCTCGCGGAGCGCCTCGGCGCCACGACGGTCCAGCTCCACGGCGCGGAGGTCGCCGCGGAGGTCCTGCGGTACGCCAGGCAGCACAACGTCAGCAAGATCGTCGTCGGCAAGCCGACCCACCCTCGCTGGAAGGACTTCGTCTACGGCTCGCTGCTCGACGATCTCGTGCGCCAGAGCGCCGACATCGACGTCTACGTCATCCAGGGGACGGCGGAGGCGCAGCGGTCCGAGGTCGGGTCGCCGGAGCGGCGCCGCGTCGCGCCGCTGGCGTACGCGCTCAGCGTGTGCGTGGTCGCGCTCTGCACGCTGGTCTCGTGGGTCATGCACCCGTTCTCCGACCTGGCGAACCTCATCATGGTGTACCTGCTCGGGGTCGTCATCGTGGCGAGCCGCTTCGGGCGAGGCCCCTCGGTGCTCGCGTCGGTGCTCGGCGTCGCGGCCTTCGATTTCTTCTTCGTCAAGCCGTACCTGACCTTCGTGGTCAGCGATCTCCAGTACCTCCTGACGTTCGCGATCATGCTGCTCGTCGCGCTGATGATCGCCGGCCTCACCGTGCGCATCCGCCTCGACGCCGAGAGCGCCGGCCAGCGCGAGCAGCGCACCGCGGCGCTCTACGCGATGAGCAGGGAGCTGACCGCCCTGCGCGAGACGGACAAGCTCAGCCTCGCGGCGGCTCGCCATGTGCGCGACGTCTTCGAGGCGGATGCGGTCGTCCTCCTGCCCGGCCCGGACGGCCGCCTCGCCGTCTGCGCCGGGACAGCGGAGGATCTGGTCGCCGGCGAGCAGGAGCGGGCGGTCGCGGAGTGGGCGTATGCGCGCGGCAAGGTCGCGGGAGCCGGGACCGACACGCTCCCGAGCGCGGGCGCGATGCACCTGCCGCTCCAGGGGTCCTCCGGGCCGATCGGCGTCCTCAGCGTCCGGCCGCGCGGGTCGTGGCAGTCCCTCGACCTGAGCCGGCGCGAGCTGCTCGGCGCCTTTGCCACGCAGACGTCGCTCGCGCTGGAGCGCGCCCTGCTCGCGAGGCAGGCCCAGCGCGCGCAGCTCCACGCCCAGGCGGAGGAGCTCCGCAACGCCCTCCTGAGCTCGGTCTCGCACGATCTGCGCACGCCGCTCGCCACGATCACCGGCGTCGCGGGCGCGCTGCTCGACGAGGGGGCCGCGCTCGACCCGGCGGCCCGGCGCGACCTGACGCAGACCGTGCTGGAGGAGGCGCAGCGGCTCGAGCGCCTCGTGCGCAACCTGCTCGACATGACGCGCCTGGAGTCCGGGGCGCTCGCGGTGAAGAAGGAGTGGCTGCCGCTCGAGGAGATCGTGGGCGCGGCGCTGAACCGGGTCGAGGAGCACCTGGAAGGCCGGGAGGTCTCGATCGAGCTCGACAGGGCGACGGGGCTCGTCCCGATGGATGGCGTGCTGATGGAACAGGTGCTCATCAACCTGCTCGAGAACGCGCTCAAGTACTCGCCTGCCGGCAGCCCGATCGGGATCCGTGGGTTCACCGAGCAGAGCATGGCGATGCTCGAGATCACGGATCGCGGTCCAGGCCTGCCGCCCGGTGAGGAGGAGACCATCTTCGAGAAATTCCACCGAGGCCGAGGCCAGACGCAGCGCGGCCTCGGCCTAGGCCTCACCATCTGCCGCGGCCTCGTGGCCGCGCACGGCGGGCGGATCACGGCCGAGAATCGGCCTCATGGGGGCGCGGTCTTCCGCGTGACATTGCCCATCGAGGGCCGCCCGCCGAACCTCGCCGCCCCGGAGCTGCCGGCGGCCGCGGGCGCTTGATATCGTGGGTGCGCGATGGCGGAAGCGTCTCCTCTCGTGCTGCTGATCGAGGACGAGCCGCAGATGCGCCGGTTCTTGCGCGCGATGCTGGCGGCCCGCGGCTACCGGCTCGTGGAGACGGAGACGGGCGCCGAGGGGATCGCCCAGGCCACGACGCGCAATCCGGATCTCGTGCTCCTCGATCTCGGGCTCCCTGACATGGATGGCCTGGAGGTGACCCGGCGGCTCCGGGAGTGGAGCGCGGTCCCCATCATCGTGCTGTCGGCGCGAGGCCAGGAGCAGGACAAGATCGACGCGCTGGACGGCGGGGCCGACGACTACCTGACCAAGCCGTTCAGCGCGGGCGAGCTCCTGGCGCGGCTGCGCGTGGCGCTGCGCCATGCCGCTCACGCGGCGCACGGGGCGAAGGCGGAGAACTCGAGCTTCAAGGTGCAGGACATAGAGGTCGACCTCGCGCGCCGGGTCGTGCTGCGGGCGGGCGAGGAGATCCACCTGACACCGATCGAGTACAAGCTGCTCACGACGCTGATCCGACACGCGGGGAAGGTGCTGACGCACCGCCAGCTCCTCGGCGAGGTGTGGGGCCCTGCCTACGCGGGGCAGACACACTATCTGCGCGTCTACATGGCGCAGCTCCGGCACAAGCTGGAGCGCGACCCGGCGCGGCCGCAGATCCTGATCACCGAGCCCGGCGTGGGCTACCGGCTCAAGGGGACTCGGATCGAGCCGTAGCCAACGCGAGCGCGCCCTCAGCTCGCGATGCGCCGGAGCACGATGACCGGCCGCCCCGCGTCGCGCGAGCGATCGATATCCACCTTGCAGTCGAGCATCCAGTCGTTGTGGTCCTCCGGATCGGCGATGATCTGCTGGACAACCCAGGAGCCGCCGTCCTCGGCGGGGTGGATGATGGTGTTGCTCGGGCTCCGGGCCGCCGGATCGGTGCGAATCGCTGCGTGCTCCGCGTAATAGCCTCGGAGCGCCTCGTCCAGCCGGTCCGCCGTCCAGGGCGCCTCCTCCCCCTCCACCATCTCGGCGGCGACCTCGTAGTCGCGGCGGGCCAGCGCGCGCAGGAAGAAGAAGAGCTCGTTCCTCACGAGCACCGTGAACTCCTTGACGTTCCGCGTGACGTCGAACGCGGCCTGCTCCACGGCGCCGCCCGGGGCCGCCGCGCGCGGCTGGAACGACGGGTCGCGCAGCCGCTCCCACTCGTCGAGCAGGCTCGAGTCCACGCCGCGGATGAGCGCACGGAAATAGGCGATCATCTCGCCGGTGTCGCTGTCCTTCGCGTACTCGGGCACCGTCTGGACGAGCGCCTTGTACACCTCGGAGACGTACCTGAGGAGCAGCCCCTCCGCCCGCTCCAGGTTGTACTCCCGGATGTACTCGCTGAACGACAGGTATTGCTCGTACATCTCGCGCGCCACGCCCTTCGGGCGGATGTTCTCCTGCCCCACCCAGGGGTGCCGCCGCGCGAAGTCGTTGAAGGTCCCGTAGATGAACTCGCGGTTCGGCCTCGGATAATCGAGCTTCTCGAGCTCCTCCATCCGCTGCTCGTACTCCACGCCCGCCGCCTTCAGCTCCGCGAGCTTCTCGGTCTTCAGCCGATCGAGCTGCTTTTGCAGGATGAGGTCGGGGTTCTCGAGGATCGACTCGACGAGCGTCAGGAGATCGAGCGGATACGTGCCGCTGTCGGGATCCAGCTTGCCCACCGTCTCGAGCACGTAGAGCGAGAGGGCGTGGTTCAGCGAGAAGTCTTCCTGGAGATCCGCGTTGATGCGGATGCGCTTGCCCGGCCCGTCTTCCCTGGGGACGAACTCGATGATGCGCGCCTCCACGAGCGAGCGGAAGAGGAGCATCGCCGTCCTGCCGTGCTGGCGCCGGACCGCCGGCCGATCGTGGGTGCCGCGGATGAGCCGCTTCAGCGCCAGACAGCCGCCCTCCTCGCGCCCGAGCACGTTGACGAGCATGCCGTGCGTCACCTGGAACCGGGACACGAGCGGCTCGGGCGGCGACTGGATCAGCTTCTCGAACGTCTGCCGGTCCCAGTGCACATAGCCCTTCTCGGGGGGCTTCTTCCTGACGATCTTCCGCCGCTTGGCCGGGTCGTTCCCCGCCTTCGCATCGAGCCTCATGTTCTCGATGACGTGCTCCGGCGCCTGGGCGACGACGCTCCCCTGGTTGTCGAACCCCTTCCGGCCGGCCCGGCCGCTGATCTGCTGGAAATCACGCACGCTCAGGATGGCCGTCTTCTCGCCGTCGAACTTGCAGAGCTTCGTGAACAGCACCGTGCGGATCGGGATGTTGACACCGACGCCGAGCGTGTCCGTGCCGCAGATGATCTTGAGGTGCCCCTGCTGGGCCAGCTTCTCGACGAGCAGCCTGTATTTCGGCAGGAGCCCCGCGTGGTGGAGCCCGATCCCGTGCCTGACGAAGCGCTGCACCTCGCGGCCGTAGGGGCTCGAGAACTTGAAGGGGCCCCCGAACGCGGACCCCGGCCCCGCGCCCGCGAGGGCGGCGGTGATCGCCCGCTTCTCCTCCTTGGTGCAGTAGTCCTGGCTCATCAGGTTCTGCGCCTCCTCGGCGCAGCCCCGCTGCGTGAAGCTCACGATGTAGATCGGCGCCTTGCCGCCCTTCACGAGCGTCGCGACGGTCTCGTGGAGCGGCGTCTCGCGGTACTCGAAGTCGAGCGGCACCGGGCGCACGGTCGACTTGATCACGGCGGTCTGCTCGCCCGTCAGGCGCGTGAGCTCCTCCTGGAAGAACTCGGTGCCTCCGAGCGTGGCGCTCATGAGCAAGAACCTCGCCTGCGGCAGCGTGAGCAGCGGGATCTGCCAGGCCGCGCCGCGATCGCGATCCGAGTAGTAGTGGAACTCGTCCATGATCACGTAGTCGCAAAGCGCCTTATCGCCCTCGCGGAGCGCGATGTTCGCGAGGATCTCCGCGGTGCAGCAGATGATCGGCGCGTCGCGGTTCACGGCCGCGTCGCCCGTCAACATGCCCACGTTCTCGGGGCCGAAGTCGTTGCAGAGCGAGAAGAACTTCTCGCTGACGAGCGCCTTGATCGGGCACGTGTAGTAGGACTTCATCCCCTCGGCGAGCGCCTTGAAGTGCATGGCGGCCGCGACGAGCGACTTGCCCGAGCCGGTCGGCGTGTTGAGGATCACGTTCTTGCCGCCGAAGATCTCGAGGATGGCCTCTTCCTGCGCCGGGTAGAGCTCGAGCCCCCGCTCGGCGACGTAGTCGAGGAAGCCGTTGAGGAGGTCGTCGGCCGTGAAGTCGTGAGACGACGGCGGGAGGCGAGCGAGGAGCGGAGCGGCGGCTTGATCCATGGCGGCTGTCGGGCGCGCGCCCATGGGCGCGTCCCACCATGCAGAAGCCTGGTTTCAGCGAGAATGCAAGCAAACTCCTCCATGTCCAGGTCGGATCGCCTGCGACGCGCCATCGGAGCGGGAGCGGCGCAGCGGGCAGAGCCGACACCGCTGACGCGCTGGTGCGACAGACAAAGCAGACGGAAGAGAAAGCAGATGGAAGAGACGGAGCACGCGCAGCAGGCTTCGCCCGGCAATCCGGACGAGCAGAGGACGGAGGCGATCGGGTCGCCATGCCGCCCGCAGCGTCACGCGATCGTGATAGCGTGGCCGGACGAAACAGCGGGAGGGAACGCCATGCACACGGCCGATCGGGCGGGTGCATGGCGGATCGGGGCGGGCGGCGGATGGGGGAGACGGCCGGACAGCCAGTATGGGCGATGCGATCGCCCAGCAGGGGGACCGCGCAGATCGACGCGTCGAGCGGGCGCATCCTGCACGTCAGCAGCTCGTTTTGCCTGCTGCTGGGCTACTCGGAGGACGAGCTGATCCAGAAGAAGCTGTCGGATCTCGCCCTGCCGGAAGACCGCGCGGGCTCGCTCGCTGCGTGGCGCTCGCTCCTCGAAGCGGACGAGGAAGAGCTGACGTTCGAGATGCGCTGCCGCTCCAAGGGCGGCGGTGTCCGCTGGCTCCACGTGACCGGCGTCTTCGTCCGTGACGTGCGGCAGAGGCGGTATCGCGCGGTGGTGTTCGTCGAGGACATCACCGAGCCAAGGAACGCGGAGGAGCGCGCGCTCGCCGCGGAGCAGGCGCTGGCGGAGAGCGAGGCCAGGCTGCGGAACATCTTCCACAGCGACATGGCCCCGATGGCCTTCTGGACGCATGACGGACGCATCATCGAGGCGAACGACGCCTATCTGAAGCTCGTGGGCCACACGCGGGAAGAGGTCACGGCCGGCCTGGTCCGCTGGGATGCCGACATGTTGCCGGAGGATCGCGCCGCCGGCGACCGCGCCCTGGCGGAGCTGCGGTCGAGCCGGTGGGCGTTCACGCCCTTCGAGAGGACCTATGTGCTTCGCGACGGCACGCGCCTCAAGATACTGGTGAGCGGCTGTCTGCTGCCCGGGGAGCGGTACGAGGAGGCCGGCTTCGCGATCGTGCTCGACGTCACGGGGCTCCGGCAATCGGAGGCGGCGGTCCGGAGGTGCGAACAGATCTTCCGCGCCATCGGGGAATCCATCGATTATGGCGTCTGGGTCAGCGACGCCGACGGGCGGAACGTCTATGCGAGCAACGCGTTCCTCAGGATGGCCGGGATGATGCAAGAGCAGTGCTCGAAGCACGGGTGGATCGAGGCGCTCCACCCCCAGGATCGGCGCAAGGTCGCGATCTTCGAACGGTGCGTGCAGACGGGTGAGTCGTTCGAGGAGGAGCTCCGGTACCTCGGCCCTGACGGCATCGTCCATCCCGTCCTCAACCGGGGCGTCCCGGTCCGCGACGAGCAAGGCAAGATCACCGCCTGGGTCGGCATCTGTCTGGACGTCAGCCGGCTCAAGCGCACGGAGGAGGCGCTGCGCCAGAGCGAGGGCCGCCTCCTCGCGGCGCTCGACGAGGCGCAGCGGGTCCTCGCCGAGCGCGAGCGCCTGGAGGACGAGCTCCGCGCTCGCGAGCGGGAGCTCGCGTCGCTGATGGCGAACTCGCCCGACGTGATCTACCGCCTGGATCGCGACCTGCGCTGCACCTTCATGTCGCCCACCTCGGCGACGGTGATGGGGTTCCCGCCGGAGCACTACCTCGGCAAGACGCCCCGCGAGAACGGGCTCCCGCCCGACGTTGTCGAGATGAGCGAGGCCGCGTGCCGCGAGGTGCTCGCGACGATCAGGCCGCATCGGATGGAGTTCAGCATCGGCGAGCGGAAATTCCGCGCCCGGGTCATCCCCGAGCTCGGGCCGAGCGGCACCGTGGACTCGTTCATGGGGATCACCGAGGACGTCACCGCGGAGCGGCTGGCCGAGGAAGAGCGCCAGAAGCTCCTCGACAGCGAGCGCGCCGCGCGCGACGAGGCGGAGCGCGTCAGCCGGGTCAAGGACGACTTCGTCGCGACGCTCTCGCACGAGCTGCGCTCGCCCATCAACGCCATCCTGGGCTGGGCGCGCATCCTGCGGGGCCGGGTGCCCGAGCCGCCGACGCTCGCGCGGGGGCTCGAGGTGATCGAGCGCAACGCGCGGCTCCAGGCCGACATGGTGTCCGAGCTGCTCGACATGAGCCGGATCGTCTCGGGGAAGCTGCGGCTCGACGTGCAGCCGGTCGACCTGCCCACGGTCATCCAGAGCGCGCTCGAGGCGATCCAGCTCGCGGCCGAGACGAAGGGGATCGCGGTCGCCTCGAGCATCGACCCCGCGGCGAGCTCCCTGAGGGGGGATCCCGCGCGGATCCACCAGGTCGTCTGGAACCTCCTGTCGAACGCCGTGAAGTTCACGCCCCCGGGCGGGCGGATCGACGTCGCGCTGCGGCGCGTGGGCGCGCACGCCGCGCTGTCGGTGACCGACACCGGGATGGGCATCGCCCCGCAGTTCCTCCCCCACCTGTTCGAGCGCTTCCGGCAGGCGGACGCGTCCTCGACGAGGAAGCACGGCGGGCTCGGCATCGGGCTGTCGATCGTCAAGCACCTGATCGAGCTGCACGGCGGCACCGTGGAGGTCGCGAGCCAGGGCGAGCATCTGGGCGCGACCTTCACCGTGACGCTGCCGCTCGCCGGCGTCTCGCAGGAGGCGCCCAACGCGGCGCAGCGCCCCAGCGAGGCGTGTGTCGAGGCGCTGGCCGACTACCCGGGCGCGTCGCTCGCCGGCCTGCGGGTGCTGGTGGTCGACGACCAGCCCGACGCGCGCGAGGTCGCCCAGCGCGTGCTGGAGGAGTGCGAGGCGACGGTCACGACCGCGGGATCCGCCGCCGAGGCGCTGGCCATCCTTTCGCAGGATCGGCCGGACGTCCTCGTCAGCGACCTCGGGATGCCGGGCGAGGACGGCTTCCAGCTCATCCGCAGGGTGCGGGGCCTCGGCGAGGCGCGCGGCGGGGCGACGCCGGCCATCGCGCTCAGCGCGCTGGCGCGGGCCGAGGACAAGGCGCGGGCGCTCGGCGCCGGGTACCAGGCGCATGTCGCCAAGCCCCTGGATCCGGCGGAGCTCGTCGGGGTGATCGCGGCGCTCGCCAAGGATCGGGCGAACCAGACGAATCTGACGGATATGACGGACCAGACGAACCAGACGAACCAGACGGCTCCGACGGATCGGACGAGCCGATGAGCGGCGGTTGCTCCGGGGGAGCTCCTTGGATTAGGTAGAAGCCTTTACGGCGCCGTCCGCGGCGGGATGGCGAGCACGGTCATGGTCCAACAGATTTCCGTGAAAGAGCTCTTTCTGAAGCTGAAGGCGGGCGAGCCCGTGTACCTCCTCGACGTGCGCACGCCCGGCGAGCACGAGATCGCCGCGCTGCCGGGCAGCACGCTGATCCCGCTGAACGAGCTCGTCGAGCGGGTCGACGAGGTCACGCCCGGCGAGGGCGCGCTGGTCGTCGCCTACTGCCACCATGGCGTCCGGAGCCTCTCGGCCGCCGCCCTCCTCGAGAAGCTCGGCCACGAGCGCGTCGCCTCGCTCCAGGGCGGCATCGACGCGTGGTCGATCCACATCGACGAGAGCGTCCCGCGGTACTGATCCCCCGTCGACGAGCTCAGTTGAGCGAGGCGGCGCCGAGCCGGAAGTAGAGCGATCGGCCTGCGCCGCACGCGCTGCAGGTGACCTTCGCGACGCGGAGGCGGACGCCGTCGAGCGTCTCGGCCGTGTGGTCTTCCACGCGGAAGGCGCCGCGGCAGCGCGGGCACGGGATCGACCGGGCGGCCACCTCGACCTGCGAGGCCGCGTCGAGGGGGATGGCGCGCCCGGGGGTGTGGCCCGGCTCGAGCTGCGCGAGCCGCTCGATATCGCGGGTGAGCTTCGCCGACGTACGATCGCTTTCGCGCCGGGCGGCGCGGGCCGAGAGCTTCTTCTTCGCCATGATGCCTGTCCGTGCGGCCCGCCGATGCGGAGACGCCGCCCGCGCGGGGAGCGCGAGGCCGGGTCTACCGCGTGTCGCGGATCGGCTCCAGGCCCTCGGACACGCCCTCGGCCCCTCCGCCGTACACGTCGCCCTGTGGCGAGACGATGCCCGAGTGCGAGGGCGCGAGGGTGCCGGGCCGCCGCACCTTGGGAGGCCGGACCACCTGTGGGCGGCGTTCGGGGACCGCTCCGGCGTCGGGCGTCGTGGCGGCGGTGTCGCCGGCCCACGTGGAGGGCGTCTCGGCCACGGCCGGATGCGGGAGCGCGGCCGGTGCACGCGCGACGTCGGAGGGCGCTGGCACGGGCGTGCTGAACGGAGCGGGGCCGGTCGTGCTCGCGAGGGTCATCGGCGCGTCCTGGCCCGACGGCGAGCTCGCGGCCACCGGCACGTCCGAGCTCCCTGTCCAGCGCGCCGCGCCGAGCGCTACCGCGGCGAGAAGAACAGCGGCGGCCGCGATCCACGCGCCCGCGCTGCGGCGCCAGCGGAACGCGCGGGTGCGCGACCGATCGCGGCGGCGTTCGGTCACGTCGTGCGGGCTCCCGGCGCTCTCCTTCCCGTCGGGCTCGGTCAGAGGCACCGCCCGCATGCCCGCATCGAGCTGCCGCGGCAGCGCCCTCCGCTTGCGCGCCATCGTCAGCGTGGGGACGTCCTCACGCGCCATCGTCAGCGTGGGACCTTCCTCGCGCGCCATCGTCAGCGTGGGACCTTCCTCACGCACCAACGTCAGCGTGGGACCTTCCTCGCGCGCCATCATCAGCGTGGGGCCGTCCTCACGCGCCATCGTCAGCGTGGGACCTTCCTCGCGCGCCATCGTCGGCGTTGGCGTGGAACCTTCCTCGCGCGCCATCATCAGCGTGGGGCCGTCTTCGGGAGCCATCTTCAGCGCGATGCCGCTGTCCTGCGCCGTATTCAGCGCGGCACCGCTGTCCTGCGCTGTCGCTGGCGCGATGCCGCTGTCCTGCGCTGTCGCTGGCGCGATGCCGCTGTCCTGCGCCATCTTCAGCGCGGCACCGCCGCCCTGCGCTGTCGCCAGCACGGAACCGCTGCCTTGCGCCATCTTCAGCGCGAGGCCGTCGCTCCGGGACATCGTCAGCGTGGGGCCGTCCTCGGAGCTCCCCCCGGGCGAGGACCGGTCGTTCCGCACCATCTTCAGCGTGGGCCTGCTGTCCTGCACCGGGGTCGTGGGGCCGCTGCTCCGCGCCAGCGCCAGCGAGGGCCGCTCCGCGACGGCCACGAGGGGGAGCGTGCGACGCTCGCTGGACGGCGCGTCGGCGCTGGACGAGGTCCCCGCCGAGGCGCCCTGGCTGGGCAGGGTGGTCACGTGATCGCCGGCGGGCGAGAGCGCCGTCGAGCAGGGACCTGCCTCGGCTCCCGCCCCCTTGTCGGCGTCCGGCAGGGTCGACGACGCACCCGGGCCGTCGTTGGCCGCGGCGGGGAGCGTGCTCGGGACGCCGTCGCCCGAGGGCCCGACGGGCCGGGACGACGGAAAGGCCTTGCCCCGGGCGATCGCCGCGATCTGCGCCAGGGCGCGGGCGGAGTGCTCCGAGCCGAACGGCGCGAGCTCTCGCGCCAGATCCGCCACGGTCTGGACGCGCACCTCCGGCTCTTTCTCGAGGCAGCGCAGGATGATGTCCTCGAGGCGGGCCGGCAGCTCCATCCGGTGCACCCGCGGCGGCGTGGGCGCCTGCATGGCGATGGCGACGAAGAGCGCCGAGATCCTGGACACCTCGAACGGAAACCGCGCCGTCAGGAGCTGGTAGAGGATGACGCCGAGCGACCAGATATCGGTGCGCGCGTCGACGTCTTTCGAGCACCGCACCTGCTCGGGCGACATGTAGCAGGGGGAGCCGAGCATCATCTCCGACGCCGTGAGCTTGCCGTCGTCCTCGGCGGCGGCCGACTTGGAGAGGCCGAAATCGAGCACCTTGATGATGGGCGCGCCGGTCGCGCCGGTCGTGAGGAAGAGGTTCCCCGGCTTGAGGTCCCGGTGGACGATGCCGCGCGCGTGCGCCTCCGCGATGGCCTCGCAGCCCTGGATCACGTAATCGACCGCCTCGGACACGGGCAAGGGGCCGCGCGCCTCGATCTCCCGCTGGAGATCGCGGCCGCGCAGGTACTCCATGACGAGGTAAGGGACGCCGAGATCGGCCGTGCCGACGTCGATGACGCGGGCGACGTGCTCGCTGCGGATCGCCGCCGCGGCGCGCGCCTCGCGCAGGAAGCGGGCGCTCGCGCCGGGCAGCGTCATCGCGCGGGGGAGGAGGAATTTTACGGCCACGCGCTGGCGCAGGGAGACATGCTCGGCGGCGAAGATGACGCCCATGGCGCCCTGGCCGAGGCTGCGCTCGAGGCGGTATTTCTGCGCGAAGACCTCGCCTATCGCTGGGATGCCCGCCGTTGACGCGGGGGCATCCGGTTCCGATGGCCCGACCTCCATGGGCACACTATAGCCGCGCTCCCGCTTTTTTTGACGCGAAGATGCGGGGCGTCGGGGGTGGGGGCGGCCGGATGCGGGGGCAGCGGAACGCGGTCGCGAGAGTCGCGTAGGCGGGCCGCGCACCTTCCATCACTCCCATGGTGGGAGCCGTCGGCAACGCGCGGCTCGCGAGGCCCAGACGTCCTCACGCGCCCCCCGCGCGAGGCGCCCTGCTCGAAGGGGTCCCGTCGCGCGCTACGGTTCGCCACGCGTCGCGAGAACACGCGACGCGACGACGCCGGGCTTGCCCGCGCCCCCTCGTCTGCGACGCCTTTTCCCCGCCCCCTCCAGCATTGCGACAGCGCTCTCGCCATGGCACGAGCCCGCCCTCATGCCGACCCGCCCCTTCACCCTGGGCCGCTCCCGCCCGCTCTCGGGCGATCCCGGCGCCGCGGGCGCGCGCCCGTTCGAGCTCCCAGCGCACCACCTCGTGACCCACGGCGTGGTCGTCGGCATGACCGGCAGCGGCAAGACCGGGCTCGTCATGGTCCTCGTCGAGGAGGCGCTGCGCTCGGGCGTCCCGGTGCTCATGGTCGACGTGAAGGGCGACCTGCCCAACCTGCTCTTCACGTTCCCGGAGCTCTCCGCGGCCGAGTTCGAGCCGTGGATCGACCCCTCCGCCGCCGCGCGCGACGGCCGCTCGACGGCCGACGTCGCCGAGGGGCTCGCGGCGCGCTGGCGCGACGGCCTCGCCTCGTCGGGGCTCGGGCCGGCCGACGTCGCCGCGCTCCGCGCCCGCATGGCCCCGCGCCTGCTGACGCCGGGCACCACGGCGGGCGAGCCGGTCCACGTGCTGTCGGCGCTCGAGACCCCCTCCCCGCTCTGGGACGAGGACGAGGAGGCCGCCCGCGAGGCGCTCTCGGCCTCGCTGTCGCTCCTGCTCCGGCTCGTCGGCCGCGACCCGGATCCGGCCCGGAGCCGCGAGCACGTGCTGCTCGCGCACCTCGCCGAGCGGCGGCTGCGCGCGCGGCGGGCCGCGGGGCTCGAGGAGCTGCTCGCGGACCTGGCCGATCCGCCGATCGCCGCCGTGGGCGCCCTCGGCGTCGACGAGTTCTTCGCCCCCAAGGAGCGCCAGGCGCTCGCCCGCGAGCTCAACACCCTGCTCGCCTCGCCCACGTTCGCCACCTGGCGCAAGGGCGCGCCGCTCGACGTCGCGGCGTGGCTCGCGCCGCAGGCCGGCGGCGGCACCGGCGGCGGCAAGACCCCGGCGGTGATCGTCAGCGTCGCGCACCTCGACGACGACGAGCGGCTCCTCGTGCTCGGGCTGCTGTTCGATCAGCTGCTCTCGTGGGTGCGAGGCCTCTCGGGCACGAGCGACCTGCGCGCCCTCGTGGTCTTCGACGAGGTCTTCGGCTTCTTGCCCCCGCACCCGGCGAACCCGCCCACGAAGCGGCCGCTGCTCGCGCTCCTGAAGCAGGCGCGCGCCTTCGGGGTAGGCGTCGTCCTCGCCACGCAGAACCCGATGGACCTCGACTACAAGGCGCTCTCGAACGCCGGCGCGTGGTTCGTGGGCCGGCTCCAGACCGACGCCGACCGCGAGCGCGTCGTCGAGGGGCTCTCGGGCGCGGACGGCGGCGCCGGCGGCGTCGGGGCCGCGGCCCTCTCGGCCACGCTGAAGGCGCTCCCCCCGCGCACGTTCTTCGTGCGCGACGTCCACATGCAGCCGCCGTCGTTCCTCGCCGAGACGCGCTTCAGCCTGTCGTGGCTGCGTGGCCCGGTCACCCGGCGCGAGATCGGCCGCCTCGTCCGGAGCATCTCCCCTCCCCCGCCCGCGCCCGATCCGACGCGCGCTTCTCTCGATTCCAGGTCTGCACATCCAGATCCCGGAGCCGACTCTCTCGATCCCAGGCCTGCATCTCCCGATCCGAGGCGCGCTTCGCCCGCTCCGTCGAGCCCCGCCCCGCGCGCGCCCGTGGGCCCGGGCGGGACGGTCGTCCTCGACCCGCGCCACACGCCCGCCGCCCCGCAGCCCGCGCGGCGCAGCGCGGCTGCTCGTGCGGACGCCGGCGCCCGCGCGCCGGCACCGCCGCCCCCGGCAGCGACGACGCCCCCGCCAGCGCCCGATGGGTGGCGGAGCCTCTACGCGCACACCCCCGCCGCCGCGCCGGAAGGTTTCCGTTACATCCCCTGGGTTGCTGTCTCCGTGATCGCCCACCTGCGCGACACGAAGCTCGGCGTCGCCCTCAACCGGAGCCAGCTCCTCGCCGCCCCGCTCCTGCCCGACGGCAAGCCGGATCTCTCGCGCGTCTCCCGGCTCGACGCCTCGCTGCTCGCCACATCGCCCGCCGCGGGCGCCCGCTTCGCCGAGCTGCCCGCCCCGCTCGCGAAGCGCGCCACCGCGCAGGCCGCGGCGCGCGCGCTCCGGGAGCACGCCTACCGCACGACCGAGGCCGCCGTGGCCGTCCACAAGGAGCTCGGGCTCGCGCAGGACGACGGCGAGCCCCTCGAGGCGTTCGCCGCCCGCTGCCGCGCCGCCGCGGCCCGGCTCGCCGCCGCCGAGCAGCAGCAGGTCGTCGGCCGGTTCGCGCCCAGGATCGCGCGCCTCGGCGAGCGCATCGCCGCCGCGAAGGCGCGGTACGGCCAGGCCGAGGCCGAGGTGGCCGCGCTCCCCGGCGCGGTGGGCGCCGCGCTCCTCGGGCTCGTCGCCGGCCGGGACACCGCCCGGCGCGCCGGGACCCAGCGCGACAAGGCCGCCGCGAAGCTCGAGCGCGCGCGGCAGGAGTGGACCGAGGCGGACGCCGCGCTCCGCGACCTCCACGCCGCGCAGGCCGCCGAGCTCGCGGCGCTGGAGCAGCTCCCCCTCCGGGCCGGCGAGGGCATCGAGACGAAGCGCCTCGTCCCCAAGAAGAACGACGTCGAGGTCGCGTTCGTGGCGCTCGCCTGGGCCGCGACGCTCGCCGGCCCCGCGTGAGCCCGCGGCGCTTGAGCCGCGACGCGACGCCCATACCTCCTCCCTCTCTCGACGTCGCGGTATCGCTGCCTCCATCGAGGCGCTAGGCTCCCCCGCATGCAGCCGATCGGCGCCCCTGAGCGACGCCTCGACAGGGAACCCGCGCGGCTCTGCCCAAGGTAACGCCATGCCGTCCTCCCGCTTCCGCGCCGGGCTCGGCCGTCCGAGCTCGGCGCCCGCCGAGATCGCGTGGTTCGCGTTCCACGGCGACGATCTCCTCGTCCACGCGCGAGCGTCAGAAGACGGCGGCGGCGATCGCTTCGACCTCCCGATCGCGGCCGATCTCGCCGACCTCGGCGTCGTCGTCACGCGCGCGCAGCCGCTCGGCGAGCTGGACGGGCGCGCCTGCCGCTCGGCCGAGCTCGCGCAGGGCGCGCCGGCGCCGGCGGGGTACGCCTACGTCTCGCTGCGGCGCCTCCACGGGCGCATCGATCCGGAGCTGTTCGAGATCGCGGGCACGGCGTACCAGGTGCAGCACTGGGACAAGGCGCACCAGTACTGCGCGGCGTGCGGCGCCGCGCTCGAGGCCGGGCAGGACGAGCGCGTCAAGCGCTGCGTCCGCTGCGCGAGCAACTACTTCCCCCGGATCACGCCGGCGACGATCGTTCTCGTCGAGGACGGCCCGCGCGTCCTGATGACGCGCCAGGCGCGGTTCCCTGCGGGCATGTACGGCCTCGTCGCCGGGTTCGTCGAGCCGGGCGAGACGCTGGAGACGTGCGTCGCGCGCGAGGTCCACGAGGAGACGGGCGTCGACGTCGCCGACATCATCTATTTCGGCAGCCAGCCGTGGCCCTTCCCCCACCAGATCATGGTCGGCTTCACCGCGCGCTACGCCGGCGGCGAGCTCCGCGTCGACACGCGCGAGCTCGAGGACGCGCGCTGGTTCCACCGCGACGCGCTGCCGCTCTTGCCGCCGCCGCTCAGCATCGCCCGGAAGCTCATCGAGGCCTGGCTCGCGCGGCCGGCGCGGTAGCGGCGCCTCAGACGCGCCGCAGCTTCCACGCGCCGCGGCGGAACACGAGCCCGCCCGCGACGGCGAGCGTCGAGAACGCCACCGCGATCGCGACGAACACGCCCGCCGGGCCGAGCTCCGCGGCGCCCGAGAGGCCCCAGGCGAGCGGGATCTCCCAGAGCCAGAAGCAGGCGAAGTTCAGCAGCGTGGGCGTCCAGGTGTCGCCGGCGCCGTTGAACGCCTGCGTGAACACCAGGCCGAAGCCGTAGAACAGGAACCCGCACGAGAGGATCCGCAGCGTCTGCGTGCCGAACCGGAGCACCTCGGCGTCGTCCGTGAACGCGCCGACGATGGCGCGGGCGCCCACCGCGAAGACGACGCCCACCGCGCCGAGCATGACGGTGGTCCAGATGCCCGCGCGGTACACGGCGGCCTCGGCCCGGTCGGGGCGACCCGCGCCAAGGTTCTGCCCGACGAGGGTCGCGGCGGCGTTCGAGAGCCCGAGCGCCGGCAGGATCGCGAACACGATGACGCGCATCCCGATCGTGTAACCGGCGAGCGCCGCGCTCCCGAAGGGCGCGATGATGCGCACAAGGCCGCTCCAGCTCGCCATGCCGATGACGTTTTGCAGCGCGCCGTTCGCGAAGAGCCGGAGCAGCGCCGCGAGCGCGCCCAGGTCGGGGACGAGGTGCCGCGCTCGCACCTTCACCCGGCCGCTGCCGCGCGTGAGGAAGAAGACCTGCAGCGCGACGCCGGTCCCGCGGCCAAGGGTCGTCCCGACCGCCGCGCCCGCCACGCCGAGCTCCGGGAACGGGCCGAGGCCGAAGATGAGGCACGGGCCGAGCGCCATGTTCAGCGCGTTCGACAGCCAGAGCACCCGCATCGACAGCGCCGCGTCGCCCGCCCCGCGGAAGATCGCGTTGATGACGAACAGCATCAGGATCGTCGCGTTGCCGAGCAGCATCATCGAGGCGAACGGCGCGCCGATCGCGATCACCCCGGGCGTCGCCCCCATCACCGCGAGCAGCCGCGACCCGAGCAGCGCGCCGACCGCCGAGATCGGCAGCGAGATGAGCAGGCCGAGCACGATCGCCTGCCCCGCCATGGCGGCCGCCTCCTCGTGGCGCCCCTCGCCGACCCGCCGCGCGACCGTCGCGGACGCGGCGACCGCGAGGCCCATCGCGATGGCGTAGACGAGCGCGAGGAGCGACTCCGTGAGCCCGACGGCGGCGACGGCGTCGGCCCCGAGCCGCGAGACCCAGAAGACGTCGACCACGACGAACAGCGACTCCATGAGCATCTCCATGACCATCGGGATCGCGAGCAGGGCGATCGCCCGGTCGATGGAGCCGGTGGTGAAGTCGTGCTCGCCGCCGCGGACCGCGTCGCGGAGCGTGGACCAGACGCCCGCGCCGCGGCGCGAGCCGGGCGAGGGCGGCGAGGGTGCAAGAGCGTCCGCGCGCAGGTCGGGGGCGGGTGGCGTGCCGGGGTCGCGCATGAGGGCCGGCAAGCTGATCGCTGCGGGCCGCTTCGTCCAGCGGCTTCGCTGGCCGCGCGCGGTTCACCTCACGGCCCGACGGGGTTCACCGGCCCATAGAGCTCGATTTCCGAGACGGAGTACGACGCGTCTCCGGAGGTCGCCCGGATCCTCGCGTAGCGAGCCTCGACCCTCCCCGGGAGCGCATGGACCGGCCGCGTGCGCGTCCCGCCCCCCCCGAACGTGGGCACGGCCGCCAGAGGGACCCATGTCGCCCCATCCGTGGACGACTCGACGAGGTACTCGTCGTTGTTGTCGGCCTGCACCACGACGCGAGCGAGGGAGTAGATCGCTCCCAGGTCGACCGTGAGCGACGTGCCCTCGGGGGTGACCACGGAATACATCGGATCATCCCAGGGCTGACCTTCCGGCGCGAACGTCGTATCGGTGACGAACTGCAGATCTCCTCGAGGCGCTCCGTCCGCCGTGACGGGCCTCGCGGCGGCGAGGTTGACGAGCACCTCGAAGGTCGAGCTCGGAGGCTGGGCCACCGCGACGCTGTCGGCATAGCTTGGATCACCGCTCAGCGCGACGTCGAGGGTGCACCACGCCAGGAGCGTCGGGTCCGTGACGCCCCGGTCGCTGCAGACCTGCCTCGCCGACGCGCGCTGGTCGTCCGGCACATCGCGGAGCAAAGCGGGCCGCTCGGGGAGCGTCCGATCCGTGAAGGTGTCGGTGCTCTCTCCCTCGGCATAGTCGAACAGAGACTCCTCCCGGGCGATCCTCCAGCTCTCGGCGAAGGAGGCATAGAGCTCCTGGAACGTCGGCGAGATCAGGACCGCGCCTGTGCGGGTGGCGACGTCGTCGGAACCCTCGTCGTTGAAGTTGCCGAACAGCCCGCGAACCTGCCCCCTCCCTGATGGCGGAAGCAGGAACCGAAGATCGAGGTGATCCGCTGCCACCGTGATCTCGGCTCGCTCGCCCTCGGCCGGAGGCCAGATGAGCGTGTACTTGGTGCTCTCGAGGAGCACCTGGCCTCCACCGGCCAGGGTGAGGGCGGCCCCGTCCGCGAGGGCCGTCGCGGTTCCATTCACATAGAGCGGAGGCGATCTCCCCGCATAGAGCGCGATGCGGTCGGCGCCCAGCGCGGTTGCCACGGCCGTGTTGACGGAGACGCGACGCGATGCTCCCAGAGATGCCTGGCGGGCTTGAACGACGAGCGGTGCTCCCGAGGTGGATTCGAGGACGACGAACTCGCCGACCGCCTGGAAATCGTAGGCCAATCCATCGAACGTGACCATGTGGGGGTCACCCACGGCGGACGCGCCAGGCATCCCTCCGCTCGATCCTCCTGCCCCGCTGCCCGAGCCCGATCCGCTGCCGGCGCCACCTGCCCCGCTGCTGCTGCCAGCACCGCTGCCACCTGCCCCGTCGCCGCCGGCACCCCCTGCCCCGCCGCTGCCGCCAGCACCGCTGCCACCTGCCCCATCGCCGCCGGCGCCCCCTGCCCCGCCGCTGCCGCCTGCCCCGTTGCCGCCATCTCCCCCTGCCCCGCCGCTGCCGCCTGCCCCGTTGCCGCCATCTCCCCCTGCCCCGCCGCCCCCACCTCCATCTCCCTCAGGGCACCAGCCCGCCTTGCGCTTCAGCTCGTCGAGCGCGACCGACTCGGTCCCATCCGGCTTGTAGAGATAGAACCCCCGGCCCTCGTTGTCGTAGAGCTGCCAGTAGAACGCTGCAGCCAGCCGCCCACCCCGTGCGACGTTCAGCACATTGTTGATGCGACGTCGCACCTCGGCCTCTGGATATTCCAGCTCCGGCAGGCCGAACTCGGAGATGATGACCTGCCCGTTGCCGAGAGCCATCGGATCCGGCGGAAACGTCGGCAACTCGGCCAGCTCCGGAACGAGCTGAACGAACGCGGTACGCTGCGCCACGTCGTCATAGAGAAAGTCGAGCGCCTGGTTCAAGGACATCTCCGTCGCGGCGTCGTTCGCCCCCTGCAGCATGGAGTCGTACGACGAGTAACTCACCATGTCCGGCCCGATGAACGGCAGGAGGTGCGCCAGGCGCAGCAGCTTGCGACGGCAATCGAGCCCCAGCGCCTCGCGCACCCGGTTGACCTCCACCGCGAAGTAGACCTTGACGTCCGAGGCCACGGCGGCTCGAGCCTGCGCGACCCCCTCCTGCTTCGCGCGGAACCAATCGATGGTCTTCTTCACGTCTTCCGCTGACGGCTCGGGCAAGCAGCTCGTGTCTGACCCGTCGGCTTTAGCGCGCAGGAACAGCCAGTCGCCCTCCCAGTTCTTGATGACGAACGTCTTCTTCGTTCCGTTGTACTCTTCGAGGAGGTAGCGAGCGAGCTCGTAATGCTGTCGCTTCTCGAGCTGCAGCACCGTCTCCGCCGTACCGGTGCTGCCTCCGTGGTACATGTTCTCGATGTAGGCCCCCGGCCCGGTCATGGCGGAGACGCTCATCGCAACGAGACGGAGGTTGGGGTCGCCGAGCGCGCGGGTGACGAAGGGCCGCTGCGCCGCCTCCAAGGGACTGCTGACCGAGAGCCACCTTTCGGAGTCGACGGTCCCTTCGTGGGTCGACTTGTCAGGACGGAGCGAGACGTGAATTGCCCGCGCGCCGAGCTGGCGAGCACGGTCCACCCCCTCGGTGAAGACGTTGACAGACTCATCGTGTCGGTACAATGCTCCCTGGTTGGCGAACCCGATGAGCGGCGCATCCGTGCATGAGCCCGGCTGAGGGGGAGACGATTTACAAGAAGCAGCGGTAGCGATCCCGGCAACGGCAAGCAGGAGTCCAAACACCGTACGCATATGCAGAAAGTGCCTTCTTCGCCCGGTGGGGCGGCGATACGACCCAGGTCAAGGTAGCCGCGCCATCAGCGGATCGAGAACGGATCCCGGTCGCGCGCGCTGATGGCGACGCGCAGCGACGGCACCGCGGCGCGCAGGCGCTCTGCGAGGCGCTTCAGCGCGGCGCGCTCGCTGTTCGAGTGCAGCGCGCACACCACGGTGACACCCGCGCTCGCCGCGCGGAGGGCGTCGTGGTGGCGCAGCTCGCCGGTCAGGTAGAGCTCGGCGCCCTGTGCGATGGCGTCTTCGAGGAGCGCGCCGCCCGCGCCGGCGCACGTGGCCGCACGGGAGACGGCGCGCTGCTCGGGGCCGGCCACGAGCAAGGCGTCGACCCCGAGGCCCTCCTTGATGCGGCCGAGCAGCTCGGAGACCGGCGCCGCGCCGGCGAGCGGCCCGATCCGCCCGATGCCGGCCCTGAGCGGCTCGGCGGCGAGCTCGACGAGGTCGAACGCCACCTCCTCGTAGGGGTGCGCTGCGCGCATCGCCTGCACGACCGCGGCGGTCCGGTCGCGGGGGAAGACCATCTCCAGCCGCACCTCGGGGACGCGCTCGAGCCGACCCTTCTCGCCGACCGTGGGGCTCGTGCCCTCCTCCCCGAAGAACGTGCCCGTCCCCAGCGTGCGGAAGCTGCAGCGCGAATACCGGCCGATCTGGCCCGCGCCCGCCTCGGCGAGGGCGTCGGCCACCGCGTCGGCGTGATCCTCCGGGACGAAGACGACGAGCTTGTGCTGCCACGCCTTGGCTGGCGCCCGCCGGAGCGGCGCGCGGTCCGCCGAGATCCCGAGCGCGTCGGCGAGGACATCGTTGGTGCCGCCCTCGGCGACGTCGAGCGCTGTGTGGGGCGAGTACAGCGCGATGCCGTCGCGGATGGCCGCGAAGATCGGGCTCGGCGCGACCATGCGCTTGACGGCCTCGAAGAGGGGCGGATGGTAGGCGACGACGAGATCGCAGCCGAGATCGCGCGCCTCCCGGGCGACCTCGGGGGTGTAATCGATGGCGAGGAGCGCCGCCGACGAGGGCCGCGCCGGGTCGCCCGCGAGCAAGCCGACGTTGTCCCAGGACTCCGCGAACCGGAGCGGCGCGATCGACTCGAGCGCTGAAAGGACGTCTCGGAGGAGGGTCATGAGCGCCTCTATACCAGCGGCGACCGCGGTTCGGTGCGCAGCGGCATCGCGCCGCCCGCGAGGGCTCGCCGCGGCAGCGGCGCAATCGATGCAGACCAGGCCTGTGCCATGCTGTGCCGGTCATCCGTGCGCCGAGAGGCTGCGCCCGCGGATCCTGCGCTGGTATGGATGGTGCTGTTCTCTGGCACCATGCCCAGTACCCCCTCTTCTCCGGCTCAATTCCGGATCGCGCTCGCTCACCAGCTGACGCGCGCGATCCTCGCCACCGCGACGCTCAACGTGGCAGTTGGAGGCGCCGCCTGCGGCGGCGACGTCACCCTGGAGCGCGCGTCGGGCGGAGGCGGTGGCCCCGCGTCGGGCGACGAGAGCTCGGGGGCGCGCGGAGGGATGGGCGGGAATGGCGGGCCAGGCGGCGATGCCGTCACGTCAATCCAGGCCGGCGGCGTCCAGTGGACCGAGGAAGGAACTGTCTGTGTCGCCCTCGGGCCCTCGGGACAGGGAGGACAGGGCGGTGTCGGGGGAGCTCCCGGCGAAGGGGCGAGTGCCGGCGAGGGCGGCATCGGCGGCTCACCCGCGGGCACGTGCCCGACCTTCGACCTCTACGGCTCCTCCGTCCCGGGGCCGCCGCCCGGCGCGCCCGCGGGGTGCTGGTACACAAGCCTCGGTGAAGGTGTCCTCCGAGGCAGCGAGTGCTGCTACGAGTTCGTCGCGACCTGCGGCGGCACAGGCCGTCCGTTCCTCGTGGGCGAGCGCGCGCGCACGGCGCGGGCAGAGCGGCGAGCGGCGAGCGGGTGGCGCGCCGCGGCGCACCCGGACGTGGCGGCGTTGACGCAGTCGACCCGCGCCGCGCTGGCCGAGGCATGGCTCCGCGACGCCTTGCTCGAGCACGCGTCGGTCGCCTCCTTCGCGCGTTTCGCGCTGGAGCTGATGGCGGTCGGGGCCCCGCCGGACATGCTCGCGGCCGCGCACGAGGCCGCGGGCGACGAGGTGCGCCACGCGGCGCTCTGCTTCGGCCTGGCGAGCGCGTACGCGGGCGCGGCGCTCGCGCCGGCGCCGTTCGCGTTCGGCGGGCGGGTCGAGGTCGCCTCGGGCCTGCCCGAGCTCGCGGCGCGCGCCGTCCGCGAGGGCTGCGTCGGTGAGACGCTCGCCGCCGTGCAAGCCAGCGAGCAGCGCTCGCGCGCCACCGACGCCGCGGTCCGGAGCGCCCTTGCCACGATCGCCGAGGACGAGGCCCGGCACGCCGAGCTCGCGTGGCGCTTCGTGGCCTGGGCGCTCCAGACGGGCGGCGAGCCGGTGCGCCGGGCGGTCTCCGAGGCCTTCGAGGCGGCCCTCGCCTCGCCTCCTCCGGCCGCCACGGCGCCGGACGCCGAGGCCGACGCCCTCGCCGCCCACGGGCGCCCTGACGGCGCGGCGCTGGCCGCCTCCCACCGCCGCGCGGTCGCGGAGGTCATCGCGCCTGCGATGCGCGCGCTGCTGGGCGCGTGGTCCTAGCGAGGACGCGATCCGGCGTGTACCGGAAGGTGGAACGTGGAAGATGGACGATGCGCAGGCGCAGCTCGCTCCGGACACGCCGCACGCAGATCGAGTGGAAAAACATCCAGAAGACGGTCAGTAGATCGAGACGATGCGCCGAACGATCACAGGCTACCATCAGGACGATGCGAACGATTGGGTGGCCGAGCTGAGCTGTGGACATGGCCAGCACGTCCGGCACAAGCCGCCGTTCCTCTTGCGCCCCTGGGTCGTCACGTCCGAGGGCCGCGCATCGATGCTCGGCACCGAGCTCGACTGCGTGCGCTGCGATCGGCTCGAGATGCCCGACGGGCTGGTCGCGTACAAGCGCACGGCCGAGTTCGACGAGCTCACGATCCCTTCCGGCCTGCGAAAGAACCATTCCACCAAGCCCGGCGTATGGGGGGTGATCCACGTGATCTCGGGGCGGCTGCGCTACCGGATCGATGGGCTCGGCGGTCGAGAGCTCTCTCTCGATCCAGAGAGCCGAGGGATCGTCGTCCCCGAGGTGCTGCACCACGTCGACCCCGACGGCCCGGTGCGGTTCTTCGTGGAGTTTCGACGCAAGGGCGGGTAACCCGACCCGTCGAATGGGACGGTCGCACCGAGCGTTCTGGGTCCTCATGAGCCGATCCTCCATCGCCCTGCTGGTCGCCGCCGTCATCGGCTGTAGCCCGCCTTCTCCCACCCCGTCTGCGAGCGTCTCCGCGGCTCCTGCGGAACCAGGCCGAGCTCCGGCGCCCGGCGCGACAGCGCCCCCGGCCGCCACCTCCGCCGTGGAAAGCCCGGCGCCCGCGGCAGCCCCCCAGGCCGCCACGGACACCGCCGACGGCTCCAAGGTGAGCGTCGACGATCCGCGGATCCAGAAGATCAGGGCCAGGTATCAGGACATCCAGGCCCGCAAGGACCTGACGCGAAGCGAGCTCCGCTTCGAGTGCGCAGGCGGCGAGGGACGCGGCGAGCTCCGGCTATACCAGGCGGACGGCGCGATCCAGAAGGCGGAGATCGCGGCCGCCGACGCGGGGCACGGCGAGTCGACGTACCAGTTCTACTACGACCAGGGCCAGCTGGTCTTCGCGCTGCACGACGATGGATCCTGGGCCTTTGACGGGACGAGGGGTACGCCGGACAAGCCGGCGACGACGAGCAGCGTCACGCAGCGCCGGTACTATGTGCACGAAGGCGAGCCCGTGCTCTGCATCAAGAAGCACGCGAAAGGTCCCACGGAGAAGCTCGGCCCCTTGCTGGAGCAGGCGCCCAACCGGCCTGACGATTGCTCCAGGGCCAAGAAGACGCAGCAGATCGCCTCCGCCGCCCTGGCGGGCGCGAAGCCCAAGACCATGGATGAGCTCAAGAAGCTGCTCTGTAACTGAGCCCAGCTGCGCTACTCTCAGGACACCTCGCGTGGCTCCTGGCGCGCGCGCCGGAACATCGCGATCCCGAGCAGGATCCCGCCCGCCACGATGGCGATGTCAGCGACGTTGAACACCGGCCAGCGGTGAAGGTGGATGAAGTCGATGACGTAGCCGCGGACGCCGCGATCGATCGCGTTCCCGACCGCGCCGGCGACGATGAGCGCGTACCCGGCCTGCTCGGTGACCGAAGCGCGGCGGCTGCTCCACCAGCCCAGGAGCACCACGCCGAGGACGACCATCGAGCACACCAGGAGGATCGCCACCTTCGCCGGCGACTGGATGCCCCGGAGCAGGCTGAAGGCCATGTCGCGGTTCTCGGCGTAGCGGAGATCGAGCACCCCCGGCACGATCGACAGGGGACCTCGCCGCTCGAGCGCGGCCTGCGCGACCGCCTTGGTCGCATGATCACACCCCACCAGGGCTAGCGTGAACAGAATCAGCACCCAGCCCATCACACGTCGCGCCATGGCCGACGGAACACGGCGCCCTGGCGGTTTGTTCCCGGTCTCTCGCTCGAGCGAGGACGGTGTGGAGCCAGCGCCGCCCCCGAGCGGGCTTCAGGCGAGAAAGCCCGGCAGCGGCCCGCAGTTCGGCTCGATGCCGATGCCCGTCGCGGCGTGGCCGAGCGCGTTCATCACGGACGTGAGCAGCTTGTTCGAGCTCTGCGCGGTGGTGTTGTTGATGTACTGGCCCACGTTCACGCCCAGGTTCTTCCCGCCGATGACCAGATACTGCATGTCCCGCGGGTTGTGGCTGTGGTTCGTGCCGCTCTCCACGCCCCAGAGCAGGATCGTGTTGTCGAGCATCGTGCCGCTGCCCTCGCGGATGCCCGCGAGCCGCTTCGCCAGGTATGCGATATGGCTCGCCCAGAAACGATCGAACAGCATGAAGGCCTGGCGCGTGGTCATCGGCTCACCACCGACGCTGACGCTGTCGTTCGTGCGGCTGACGTGCGCGACCACGTCGTGCCAGCTCTGACCGAAGCCGAGGAGGCCCTCGTGGTGGCCGCCGGAGAAGCTGAAGTGGTAGTCCGCGACCCGCGTGCGATCACACGTGAACGCGCTCACGATGATGTCGGCCTGGATCTGCGCCCAGCGCGTGATCGTGGTCGCGTTGTTGGTGCTGCCGTTGTAGCCCGAGGTGTCCGCGCGCTCGCACGCCGCGCCGGCCGGGACCGACGTGCCGCCGCCCATGCCCGCGATGCGCTTCTCGAGCTCGAACAGCGCTTCCACGTGGAGTTCCAGCTTCTGGCGCTCGGCCTCGCCGAGGAAGCCCTGGATGGTCTTGAGCTCGCGCGTGTTGATCTGGAGGATGCGCTGGTCGGCCTTGCGCTTCGCGGCCGCGACGGCATCCGGCATGCCGCCGGGCGTGGGCGTCGGCGCGGCGCCATCGAAGGTGACGCCGCTGAAGATCGTGTTGAACGCGCGCGCGGGATCGGCCGTGTGGGTCATGGGCTGGCCGGGGCCGCTGTACGAGATGATATGGCGCTTGTCGGCGCCGCCGCGATCGGCGACGCACAGGTGGATGCTCGCGAGCGGCGTGCCGCCGCGCAAGTCGGAGTTCTTCAGCAGGATCTGATCGAGCGAGGGGCCGTTCGCGTGGTGTGAGCTCTCGTCGATGAAGCGCGCGCCCGTGAACAGCTGCGCCATGCCCGCCTCGTGATGATTCCCGACCGTCCAGGCATGGTCGAGCCGGCGCAAGAACAACATGTTGCTCTCGAGGCCGCGGAAATCGGCGAGCGGCTCCTGGAGCTGGAACGTCGACCCGCTGCCGGTCGGCCACCACTCGGGCGGGTGCGAGTCGGGCGTGAAGATCAGCACCAGCCGCTTGGGCACGACGGTCTGCGCCTCGACCTCGCGGTGGCGCAGCAGCGGCGCCAGGAAGATCGCGCCGGCCGCCGTCTTCAGGATGTCTCGTCTGGATACGTCGAAGGGCCTGGGCATGTTCGATCCTCGATGGTGGTGGCTATTCGCGCACGCGCTCCACCGTGCTCGGCGAAGACAGGCGCGCCAGGAGCAGGTCGCGCAGGAGACCGGTGCGATCCAGCGCCGCCGTCCCCTGCACGACCGGCGGAATACCGCGCGCAGACTCGACCTGGCCGAAATAGAAGCGGAAGGCCTGCCGCGCCACGCACTCGCGGACCCAGGTGCTGCGCGACAGCGCTTCTCCCAGCCCCGCGGCGCTGTCGTACTCACCGTCGACATCGGTGTTGAGCAGCCGGCCCGCGGCGTTGATCGGCCGCGGCGTGGCCATGGGCGCGGTGAGCGACGGGCTCCTGTACTGCTCGAGCGTCCGATAGCGGCCCGCGCCGTCGAAATTCTCGAGCATGAAGCCGACGTTGTCGATCAGCGCGTGGCAGCTCTTGCAGACCGCCTGCGCGTCGTGCGTCTCGTACAGCTCGCGCGTGGTCTTCGGGATCATGCGCAGCTCGCTCTCTTCGATCGGCGGCGGCGTGAAGCTCTCGGGCAGCGTGATGTGCTGGCACAGCAGCTGATCGCGGATGAACAGGCCGCGGAGCGTCGGGGACGTGAGGTACTGCTTGGCGGTCTTGGAGAGCACGGAGCCGAGGGAGAGCAGGCCGCTCCGCGCGGTGTCCGCCGCGCCCGAGGCGTCGCTGCGGTAAAACCCGGAGAGCGCTGGATCGGCCTCGGGGACAGGCGCCGTGAGCAGGCTCGCGATCGAGCCCTCCATGCCTCCGTTCGCGCGGAGGAAGCGCTGCGTCTCGGCGAACATCGCCCCCTTCACATCGGCGAAGCCGGGGAACACGTCCTCGAACTTCTCCACCTCGGCCTCGAACGTGTGCAACCGCAACCACTGGACGAGGAAGTGACCGAGCTGGTCGGCGGCGCCCGGCGTCGAGAGCAGCTGGTCGACGTGGCCAGGAAGCAGCGCGGGATCGGCCAGCTCACCGCGATCGGCGGCGGCGACCAGCGTCGCAGAGGGGGGCTCGCCGAGCACGCTGTACGAAAGGAAGGTCGCGATCTCGTGGTCAGTCAGCCGGAACGCCGCTTTCACCTCGTCGCTCGGCGCGCCGATCTCGGTCCGGTACAAGAAATAGGGCGAGTTGAGCACGCCCTTCAGCACCCAGCGGAACGGCAGCGCCGGATCCCCGGACTCGGCGGCGAGATCGAACACTTCGCCATAATGGGTCAGGTCCTCCGCCGTCGCGGGCCGCCGGAACGCCTTGCTGACCGCCGCGCGCACGAAGTCCGTTTTGCACGTCGCGTCGACCTTGCCGCACGGAATCAGCGCGCTGAGCTGCCGATCGCTGAGCGCGAGCACCGCGGCCTCGGCCTTGGCCGCGTACTGCTCGGCCAGGGTCACGCGGACGAGGCCGCTGGTGGACATGTTCGGATAGATGCCGTTGTCCGGCACGGGCTCCATGTCCGAAACGTCGATCGACATCCCCAGCAAGCCCTGGACGGAGCGACCGTATTCCTCCGGGGTGAGCAGCCATGTGCGGGCGCGCAGCGCCGCGGAGGCGGGCGTTGGCGCCGCGTACGGCAAGCTGCCGTCGGCCTGCGGCGGGGGAACGTCGCTGCCGGTCTCGCCGCCAGCCGCTCCCGACGACAGATCGCCGAGCTGCCCGGTGCAGGCGGGCGCCAGAGAACCCAGAACGAAGATCCAGCCCAGAGAACGAAAACGCATATCGGATCTCCACATGGGTACGCGGCGCCGATCGAGACCGCTCCCGCCGAGGAGGCTGGATGTCCAAACGCTGTCCGTAAGTCAAACCGCCCGAAGCCGCCCATACAGCGTCATTGTTGCGCTGCAGTGGATGGCGAAGGTCCCGCTGCGGCCTCGCTCCCCTCGCCCGCGGCACCTTCTTTGAGTTTGCTCTCGGCGGGGCCGCCGTGCCCCGGGCGAGCGACTCGCGGCGCCCGGTGTCGTCGCAGTCTCGAACCGCCTCTCCTGGAGGGCATCGTATCGACGCAGAAATCTGCGTGCGCCTTCCCGCCTTCACATTCCCGAAGGGTTCGGTTCTGATCATCGCCGCGCGCAGCGACCCAGCCGTTCCCTTCGGCGCAGTGCCACTCGTGCTGTAAGTTTGTCTAGAAACCCTGGCCGGCTGCGCCCGGCAGGTCGAACCCAGTTTGAATCAGACCGCTCTTCGCGGCTTCTTCACCGCGCGGAGCCTGCCTGTCGCCGGGTCGCCGCACCACAGGCGGCCGCTCGCGTCCGCCTCGACGCCGGAGAGGCGCACGCTCTCCGGCAGCGCGAGCCGGTCCAGGACCTCGCCGCTCCGGGGATCGACGCGGCGGAGCTCCGACGGCGCGCCCTCCTCCTCGCACATCACGCCGTGCCAGAGATCGCCGTCGGTCCACGTGACGCCGGTGACGAGCCGATCGGAGACGAGCGTGCGGAGGACGGCCCCGCGCTCGGGATCGATCTTGAGGATCTTCCCCTCGCGGTAGATGCCCGCATAGAGCGCGCCGTCGGCCCACGCGAGCCCGCTCACGGGCGTCGCGTCGAAGCCCGGCACCTCGCCGACCGCGGCCCCGCTCGCGGGATCGATCTTCCGGATCCTCCCGCCGCCGACGACCCACAGGTGGCGCCCGTCGAACGCCACCCCGGCGCTGGCGGGCGCCTTCAGGCGACGCAGCACGCGGCCGCTCTCGGGCTCGGTGGACATGAGGTCTCCGCGATCGCCGTGCGCGAACCACACCGCCTGTCCGTCGAACGCGACCCCGTGAATCGATTCAACCCCTTCGAACGTGCGCTCCGCGATGATCTCGGCCTTCCGGGCTTTCACGGTCCACTCCTTCCTCGCCCCGCGCACTCAACGCGCACTCAACCAGGAAGCGCGAGCCCGAGGAGCAACATTTGTGACGCGATCGACAGCGCCGCTCTGGGCCTCGCGTAGCGCCGCGAGGGGCCGCTGCCGGTGACCTCGACCGCGCGCGCGAGCGAGAGCTCCGCGAGCGCGCGCTGCACCGTGCGCGCGCTCTTGCCGAGCGCGGCGCCGATGGCCGAGGCGCTCCACGCGGCGCCGTCCGAGAGGAGCGCGCGGATGGCGCCCGCGTCGCCCGGATCGAGCGGCGCGAGGACGACCACCTCCACGCCCGCGCCGAGCTCCCAGCGGTACGCGTTCCCGAGCGCGCGCACGACCCCGACGCCGCCGAGCTCGGCGCGCAGGCGCCCCACCTCGACGCGCAGCCGCCGCCGGTGGGACTCGTTGACAGCGCGCACGCCGAACGCCGCGCGCGCGAGGGCGTCGCTCGCGATCGCCGCCGGGTGAGCCCGGGCGAGCGCCTCGAGCAGGGCGAACAGGATCGGTCGGCGCGCGAGGTCGGCCCGCACCTCGCCGCCGTCGAGGACGCGGCGGCGGAGCGCGTCCACGACGACCCGCCCCGCGGGCGCGGCGACCAGGGCCTCGACATCGGCGAGGCGCACGGGCTCGTCACGGCCGCCTTGAACGAGGCGCGCCACGGGCTCGTCGTGCGCGCGGAGGAAGCGCTCGGCCTCGGCGATGAGCAGCGGATGTCCGCTCGCCCGCGCCCACGCCACGGCCTGCTCGGCGGCGCGCCGCGCCGAGGACGCGCGCACGAGCCGCGCGTGCACCTCGGCGCGCACGAGCGCCAGCGCGGCCCTGGTGAACACCGGCGCGTCGATCGTGACCGTGGCCTCGACGGCCGCGAGCGCCCGCTCCGCCTCGGCGACGCGGCCTTCCAGGAGCGCGGCCCGCGCTGCGCCCAGGCGAGCCCACGCCGCGTTCGTGAGATCGCCGGCGCGCTCGAGGGCGTCACCCGCCTCGACGAGCCCCTGCCACGCCTCGCCGATCTCCCGCTGCGCGAGCGCGATCTCCGCGAGGGCCGCGCTCGAGCGCGCCCGGGCGCGCTCGGCGCCCGCCGCAGCGAACGCCCGCGCGGCGCGGCCGAGCGCGGCCTTCGCCTCCGGATAGGCGCCCATCTGCGCGAGCGCGATCCCGCGGAGCGCGAGCGCGTGTGGACCTCCGAAGGGGCCGACCACCTTCAGCGCGTCGAGCGCGTCGCCCGCCGCGAGCGAGCGGGCCGCCAGCGCGCCGAGCTCGGCGGGGACCTCGGCCGTCGCATCCATCGCGGCAGCGTCGCACGCCCGGCGGCGCGCGCCAACGGATCGCGACATCGATGTTGCTGTCGCGGCCAGAGGCGCCGTGGTCATTTCCACGGGTCAGCGGCCGGCGCGGCGAGGCGCCGCGCGCGCCGCCCACAGGAGGAGATCCCCATGTGCCCTGCGTGCCTCGCGTCCATCGGATGGGTCCTCGCCCAGGCGGCCTCCGCCGGCGCGGTGACCGCGATCGCCGTCAAGAAGCTCCGGAACCGGAACCATGGCAGGAGCGCCGCCGGCGCCCCCGCGTCGAAGGGAGAGCGCCGATGAGCCGCGCCAAGATCGCTTCAAGGGAAGAGTGGCTGGCGGCGCGCCTCGCGCTGCTCGAGAGAGAGAAAGAGCACGACCGGCGGCGCGACGCGCTGAGCGCCGCGCGCCGAGAGCTGCCGTGGGTGAGGGTCGACAAGGCCTATGCGTTCGACGCCCCTTCAGGCAAGCTGACGCTGCGCGAGCTCTTCGGCGAGCGCCGGCAGCTCCTCGTCTACCATTTCATGTTCGCGCCGAGCTGGGACGAAGGCTGCAAGAGCTGCTCGTACGTGGCCGACAACATCCAGGGTGGCCGCGTCCACCTGGCCGCCCGCGACACGGCGTATTGCGCCGTCTCCCGCGCGCCGCTCGCCAGGATCGAGGCGTTCAAGGCGCGAATGGGCTGGACGTTCCCGTGGGTCTCCTCGGGTGAGACGGACTTCAACTATGACTATCACGTCTCGTTCCGTGAGGAGGAGCGCGCTCGAGGAGATATGGAGTACAACTTCAAGAAGGCGAGCTCCCCCTTCCCCGAGGCCCCTGGGCTGAGCGTCTTCGCCCGCGAAGGCGACGAGGTCTTCCACACCTACTCGACCTATGCGCGCGGGCTCGATGTCCTGATCGGCACCTACAACTACCTGGATCTCACGCCCCTCGGCCGGGACGAGGCCGCGCTCCCTTACACGATGGCGTGGGTCCGCCATCACGACAGGTACCCCACGACGCAAGACACCTCACAAAGCGAAGCGGCTGGGGAAGGCGGCTCGTGTGGGTGCGCCGCCCCGGCGCGCGGGCCCGAGTGACCCGGACTCCTCGCGGATTCCGCGCGGATCACGCCCGCCGGCCGCGGTGCGCGGGGCCCGCCCCCCGGTTTGTTGGCCGCTCCGGCTGCCTCGACGGACACTCGCGAGACGGTCGCGATGAAGAAGTGGAGCTTCCTGGCCCTGGGGCGCAGCTACGAGATCACGGATTATGGCCCCAGGTTCGGTATCGAGGTCACACGGGACGGCTACACCGTGTGGACCGGCTACCGTGACGGAGCGCGGCTCGTGACGGACACGAGCACCCTGCCGTCGCGCGAGCTGGTGGCGCTCCGCGAGGAGCTCGTCCTGCGGGCGAGCTCCTGGAGCGCCGCCCCGGGGACGGGCGCGGGTCTGCGCGCGCGCCGGCCGCAGCGCGCGGTCGAGCAGCTCGATCTGCTCGGGGCGCCGCTGCTCGGCGGCTGCCCGCGCTGAGACGACGCGAGCGCGCCCGACTTCACCGCCGGAGCGGGTCGACGCACCTGGCCGCCGCCCGCGTCGGCGATCGTGAGCCCGCCGCTGCTCACGCCGCCGCGCCCCGCCAGCCGTCGGCCATCCCGCCGCTCTCCCGCGGCACCGGCTGATAGCGCTCGCCCCCCACCAGGTCGCCGGGCTGGATTCCGCTCTTACCGCACTTTGGCCCGGGGACCATGGGCAACCTGCCCACACGGAACCTCATCCGAGCACGTCGCGCAGCCAACCAGCGCGGGCCGGATCCGTCTAAAGTGCGCCGCCATGGCCAACCCGATCGACGCCGACCCCAACCGTCAGAGAGAAACCCCCGCCCAGCGAGACAACACCACCCAGCAGCGCGACACCCCCGCCGCATTTTTCCGCGGCAACTCGGCGCCGGACGCCCGCACCGGCATGCACCCGGCTGCGCTGCGCCGCGCCTTCGCCGATCACCTGCACTACTCGCGCGCCCGGGAATCGCTGTCCGCCACGCCGTTCGATCGGTACGTCGCCATCGCCCTCGCGGCGCGCGACCGCCTCGTCGACCGGTGGACGAAGACGCAGCACACCTACTACGAGCAGGACGTCAAGCGCGGCTACTACCTCTCCGCAGAGTTCCTCCTCGGCCGGGCGCTCGTCGCCAACCTGCAGGCGCTCGACATCTACGACAGCTTCAAGACCGTGCTCGGCGAGCTCGGCCTCGACCTCGATGAGCTCGTCGAGCAGGAGCCCGACGCCGGGCTCGGCAACGGCGGCCTCGGGCGGCTCGCCGCCTGCTTCCTCGACTCCATGGCCACGATCGGCCTGCCCACCTACGGGTACGGCATCCGGTACGAGTTCGGCATCTTCGAGCAGGTCATCCGCGACGGCTACCAGGTCGAGCGCGCCGACGAGTGGCTCCGCTTCGGCAACCCCTGGGAGGTCGAGCGCCCCGAGCACGCCGTCCCGGTCTCGTTCGGCGGCTACACCGAGCGCGTCCCCGACAAGCGCGGCGGCTTCCGCGTGGTCTGGCGCCCGTCCGAGCAGGTCATCGGCGTCCCGTTCGACACGCCCATCGCGGGCTACCAGTCGAACACCGTCAACACCCTCCGCCTCTGGTCGGCCCGCGCGGGCGAGGAGTTCGACTTCGAGCTCTTCAACGCCGGCGACTACGTGCACGCCGTCCACGAGAAGAACCAGTCGGAGGTCATCTCCAAGGTCCTCTACCCGAACGACAACTTCGACAAGGGCAAGGAGCTGCGCCTCCGGCAGGAGTACTTCTTCGTCGCCTGCTCCATCGCCGACATCGTGAACCGCTACAACCGCGTCCACCCGGACTTCTCGCGCTTCGCCGAGAAGAACGCCATCCAGCTGAACGACACGCACCCCGCCATCGCGATCGCCGAGCTGATGCGCGTCCTCATCGACGACCACCTGCTCGCCTGGGAAGACGCGTGGAAGCAGACGGTCGGGGCCTTCGGGTACACGAACCACACCCTGCTGCCCGAGGCGCTCGAGCGCTGGCCCGTCGCGCTCTTCGAGCGGCTCCTGCCGCGGCACCTCGAGATCATCTACGAGATCAACCGGCGGTTCTTGCGCGAGGTCATGGACGCCCACCCGCAGGACCAGGACCGCGTGGCGAGGATGTCCCTCATCGAGGAAGGCCACGAGCGCCACGTGCGCATGGCCCACCTCGCGGTCGTCGGCTCGCACTCGGTGAACGGCGTGGCCAAGCTCCACTCCGAGCTCGTCAAGCGCGACCTGCTCCGCGACTTCTACGACCTCTGGCCCGAGCGGTTCAACAACAAGACGAACGGCGTCACGTTCAGGCGGTGGCTGCTCGCCTGCAACCCCGCGCTCGCCGCGCTCGTCACCGAGAAGGTCGGCCCGAAGTGGGTGACGGAGTTCGAGCGGCTGCGCGAGCTCGAGCGCCACCTCGAGGACCCGGAGTTCATCGAGCGGATCGCCGCGGTGAAGCGCGCGAACAAGGTGGCGCTCGCGAAGGTCATCGCGCAGGAGCTCGACGTCAACGTCGACCCCTCCTCGATCTTCGACGTCCAGATCAAGCGCCTCCACGAGTACAAGCGCCAGCTGCTCAACGCGCTCCACATCGTCGCGCTCTACCTGCGCCAGAAGCGCGGCGAGCCGGTGGTGCCGCGGACCTTCATCTTCGGCGCCAAGGCGGCGCCCGGCTACCGGCAGGCGAAGCTCATCATCAAGTTCATCCACGCCGTCGCCTACGTCGTGAACGGCGACCGGCGCCACACCGGGCTCCGGGTCGCGTTCATGCCGAACTACCGCGTCTCGCTGGCCGAGCGCATCATCCCCGCCGCCGACGTCTCCGAGCAGATCTCGACCGCGGGCATGGAGGCGTCGGGCACCGGCAACATGAAGCTCGCGCTGAACGGCGCGCTCACCGTCGGCACGCTCGACGGCGCGAACATCGAGATCCGCGACGCCGTCGGCCCGGAGAACTTCTTCCTGTTCGGCCTGACCGCCGACGAGGTCATCGCCCGCCGCAGCGAGCACTTCGAGGGGCGCACCGCGGTCGCGACCGACCCGGAGCTGCGCGAGGTGATCGAGCTCATCTCGTCGGGCTTCTTCTCCCCGGAGTACCGCGAGCTCTTCCAGCCCCTGCTCGACCGGCTCCTCGGCCGGGACGAGTACATGATGCTCGCCGACTTCAAGGCCTACTCCGCCTGTCAGCGCGAGGTCGAGGCGGCCTACGCCGACCGGCAGAGCTGGCTGCGCAAGTCCGCGCTCAACATCGCGCGCGTGGGCGAGTTCTCCTCGGACCGCACGGTGCGCGAGTACGCGCGCGACATCTGGGGCCTCACGCCCGTCGAGATCGACCTCGGCGCGGCCATGTCGCTCGTGTGACGGCGCCGGCGCGCCCTCCGCCGCAGGCCGCTCGCGCGCCTGCGGCGGGGCGGCGGCGCCCCGCCGGCCGGAGCCAGCCGGACCAAGCCGGACCAAGCGGGCGCTCGCGAACGAACCCATCAGCACCCTCGGCCCCGTTCCATGAGCCGGGCGCCACGGCGGACGGAAAATCCAGGCCCGCGCGTGGCGAAGGGCGCCGAGGCGGAGCATGCTTCCGGGGCATGAGCCAGCTTCGTCGGCCGCTCGCCGGGGCGGGGCTCTTGCTATCCTTCCCGACGGATTTATGCCGAACGATCCTGAGGAAAGAGAAGACAAGCAGGGCGACCTCGCGACCGAGCGGGAACGGAAGGTCGAGAAGGCCCGCCGCTACAAGGTCGTGTTCCACAACGACGACTACACGACGATGGAGTTCGTCGTGCTCGTCCTCATGAAGTTCTTCCACCGCACCGAGACGGAGGCCACGCACATCATGCTGAGCGTGCACCATCGCGGCCACGGGGTCGCCGGCGTGTACACGAAGGATGTCGCCGAGACCAAGGTCGCCCAAGTCCAGGACTTCGCCAAGGAGCACGCGATGCCCCTTCGGTTGACCGCCGAGCCGGAATGACCATGCGCATCAGCCCCGAAGTTGAGATCGCCTTTTCGCTCGCCACCCGGGAGGCCTCGCGCCGCCGGCACGAGTTCGTGACCATCGAGCACCTGCTCTACGCGCTGCTCTTCGACGAGGAGACGGCCGAGGTCCTCCGGCACGCGGGGGGCGACACGCCGCTGCTCAAGAAGAAGCTCGAGCGCTTCCTCGACGAGGAGATCGAGGTGCTGCCGGAGGACGCGGACACGAGCCCGACGCTCTCGCTCGGGTTCCAGCGCGTGGTCGGCCGCGCCGCGATGCACGTGCAGTCCTCGGGAAAGAAGGAGCTCAAGGGGGCGAACGTGCTGGTGGCGATGTTCGCCGAGCGCGACTGCCCGGCGGTGACGCTCCTCGGCGAGCAGGGCATCAGCCGCTTCGACGTCGTGAACTACATCTCGCACGGCATCTCGAAGACGGGCCAGGACGACGGCCTCCGGGAGGAGCCGCCGGAGGAGGGCGGCGAGCCCGGCGCCGCGCAGCCGATCAAGGATCCGCTCGCGGCGTTCACGATGAACCTCAACAAGGAGGCGGCCGAGGGCCGCATCGACCCGCTGGTCGGCCGCGAGAACGAGGTCGCCCGCACGATCCAGGTGCTCGCGCGGCGGCGCAAGAACAACCCCCTGCTCATCGGCGACGCCGGGGTCGGCAAGACGGCGATCGTGGAGGGGCTCGCGCAGCGGATCGAGAAGAAGGACGTGCCCGCGCCGCTCAAGGACGCGACCGTCTACGCGCTCGACATGGGCGCGCTCCTCGCCGGCACGAAGTACCGAGGGGACTTCGAGAACCGCCTCAAGGCGGTGCTGCGCGCGCTGGAGAAGCAGCCGGGCTCCGTCCTCTTCATCGACGAGATCCACACGATCATCGGCGCCGGCGCCGCGAGCGGCGGGACGATGGACGCGTCGAACCTGCTCAAGCCCGCGCTGGCCTCGGGCCGCCTGCGCTGCATCGGCGCGACGACGTTCCAGGAGTACCGCGGCCACCTCGAGCGCGACAGCGCGCTCGCGCGGCGCTTCCAGCGCATCGAGGTGTCGGAGCCCTCGGTCGACGAGACGGCGCAGATCCTGAAGGGCCTGCAGAAGCGCTACGAGGAGTTCCACAAGATCACGTACACGGCCGAGGCGATCGACGCCGCGGCCAAGCTGTCGGCGAGGTACCTGCAAGATCGCCGGCTGCCCGACAAGGCGATCGATCTGCTCGACGAGGCAGGCGCGGCGGCGCGCCTCCGCCACGGCGACGGGTACACGGTCGAGGCGGCGGACATCGAGCTCGTCGTCGCGAAGATGGCGCAGATCCCGCCGCGCCAGGTGTCGACGTCGGACAAGGCGCAGCTCAAGGATCTCGATCAGTCGCTGCGCTCGGTGATCTTCGGGCAGGACGAGGCGGTGAAGCAGCTCGCGTCGGCGATCAAGCTGTCGCGCGCGGGGCTGCGCGCGCCGGAGAAGCCGATCGGCTCGTTCCTGTTCTCGGGGCCGACCGGCGTCGGCAAGACGGAGCTCGCGAAGCAGCTCGCCAAGGCGCTCGGCATCGGGTTCCTGCGGTTCGACATGAGCGAGTACCAGGAGCGCCACACCGTCTCGCGGCTCATCGGCGCGCCGCCGGGCTACGTCGGCTTCGACCGCGGCGGCCTGCTCACGGAGGCGGCGGCGAAGACGCCGCACGCGGTGCTGCTGCTCGACGAGATCGAGAAGGCGCACCCGGACGTGTTCCAGGTCCTGCTCCAGGTGATGGACCACGGCACGCTGACCGACAACAACGGCAAGAAGAGCGACTTCCGCCACATGGTGCTGATCATGACGAGCAACGTGGGCGCGCGGGAGCTGGCGCAGGCGCGCGTCGGCTTCGGCGAGCGAGGGACGGCGGGCGACGACGACAAGGCCTACAAGAACACGTTCAGCCCGGAGTTCAGGAACCGGCTGGACGCACGCATCATGTTCCGGGCGCTGGATCCGTCGGTGATGGGCAGCATCGTCGACAAGTTCGTCGGCGAGCTCGCGGCGATGCTGGCGGATCGGGCGGTGACGGTCGAGGTGACGGACCGGGCGCGGGCGGAGCTCGCGACGCGAGGGTACGATCCGGCGAACGGGGCGCGGCCGCTCGGGCGCGTCATCGAGAACGACATCAAGCGGCGGCTCGGGGACGAGCTGCTCTTCGGGGCCCTCGAGAACGGGGGGAACGTCGCGGTCGACTTCGAAGGCGGGGAGTTCACGTTCAAGTTCTCGGCGGCTAGCGGGGGGGGCGCGGAGAAAGAGAAGGCGAACGGGGCGGCGGTCGAGCCGGAGACCGTCGGCTAGGACGGCAGCGACGGAGCCAGCGGGGAGGGGGCGCCCGTGCGCGCGGGCGGCGGGGGCCCCTCCCACGAACTCGCGCCTTTTGGGGGGCGATTGCCGTGGGTGCGGGATGAGGCGGATCGGGAGCGATAGGCTGCGATGCGGGCCGGCGCTCGGATTCGTGGGGCCCTACCCCGCCGCCCGCGCGCACGGGCACCCCCTCCCCGCTGGCTCTTCCAAGGGGGTAAGGGGGGTTGGGGGGCGGGTCAGTTCAGGGAGTGCGGCATCGCCAGGGTGAACGACGCGATCTCGGCGTCGAAGACGCGGCCGTCAGGGCGGTGCATCTGGTAGGTGCCGCGCATCGTGCCGCGCGGGGTCTCGAGCACACAGCCGCTCGTGTACTCGAAGTGCTCACCAGGCTTGAGCGAGGGCTGCTGGCCGACGACGCCAGGGCCGCGCACCTCCTCCACCTTCCCGCTGCCGTGCGTGATGATCCAGTGCCGCGTCCTCAGCTGCGCGGGCTCGGTGCCTTCGTTCGCGATCCGCACGGTGTAAGCAAAGACGTAGCGGTGCTCCGTCGGGGATGACTGCGTGGGGACGTAGACCGTCGAGACGGTGACCCGGATGCCCTGCGTGATGGCCGTCGACACAACCACGCACTGCCACCGCTGCGGCGCGCGCACAAGGGCCCGGCCGCGCAGCGCGCACACAAGGGCCCGGCCGCGCAGCGCGCACACAGAGGCGGCAACCGGCAAGGAGCGCCGCGGCTCGGCGTGACGACGAGACGGCCAGGCTCCGAGAGACCCGGCGTTGACAGCTTCCGGCCGCATCCGCACGTTTCGGTGAACCTTGGGTCGACGAACCGTGGAGGACCCGCCGTGGGCGAACAGAACCGTATCTGTGTTCGAGATGCAGTTGGCGAGCCGTTCGTCCCGATCGCGATCCTGCCGCCGAGGCGCGGCGAGAGGGCGGCGATGATCCAGAACGGCGATCCCACCTCCGGAGAGGCGGAAAATCACGGCCTCGGGCTCACGGCCATCGGCCCCGTCATGCCGGAGCGCAAGATCCGCGAGTGGGCCCTCGTCCTCCAGTCGAGCGAGCTTTGGCACGCCGTGCGGTACACGCCGGCAGGCTGGGTGCTCCTCGTGCGCGACGAGGACTACGCCCTCGCCGCAGGCTCGATCGATCGGTACGAAGCGGAGAACCGCAACTGGCCCCCGCTCCGCCCGCGCGAGCGGCTGCGCCACCCTCCGTCCATGGTCGCGGGCGTCGCGTTCGCCGCGCTCGCCCTCTTCTTCTTCCTCGTCACCGGCCCCGCGAGCGGCGGCGGACGCTGGTTCCAGCGCGGCGCCTCCGTCGCCGACCTCGTCGTGGGACCGGAGCCGTGGCGCGCCATCACCGCGCTCACGCTGCACGCCGACTCGGCCCACGTGATCGGCAACGTCATCTCCGGGACGGTCTTCGCGTCCGCCGTGCAGCGCCGCCTCGGGCCAGGCGGCGCCGCGCTCGCCGTGGTCGCCTCGGGCGCGATCGGGAACTTCGCGAACGCGCTCTGGCACCAGAGCATGGGCCAGCACCACGCCTCGATCGGCGCCTCCACCGCGGTGTTCGGCGCGATCGGGCTGCTCGCCGCCACGCAGCTGATGCTCGACCGCGCGCACGACAAGGAGAGCGGCGAGAAGCGCCACCTCCTCCACCTCGCCGCGCCGCTCGTGGGAGGCCTCGCCCTCCTCGGCGCCCTCGGCGCGAGCCCACGCTCCGACCTCGGCGCGCACGCCTTCGGGCTGCTCAGCGGCGCCGCGATCGGGGTCGTCGCCGGCCTCTCGCTGCGCAACCGGCCCGCGCCGCGGCGCCCCGTCGTCCAGGTCGCGCTGGGCGCGACCGCGGCGGCGCTCGTCCTCGGCGCGTGGCAGATCGCGCTCATCACCTGAGCGCACGACAGCGGCGGCGCTCGCCCTCGGCGCGTGGCGCGCGCTCATCACCTGAGCGCGACCTCAATCGACAGGCCAGATCCCCACGGTGCCGCCGACCCAGGTCAGGTCGCGGTTCTGATCGACGCCGAGCATCCTCCCGCGCGAGAGCCGCACCAGGTTGAGCACGAGCGAGAGCTCGGGCTCGTCCGGCGCGCGCAGGAACATCATCCGCACCTCGGCCTTCACCCCGTTCCCGTCAGGCATCGCGAGCGCCGGCTCGTACGCGACCTTCTCCTGGAGCAGCCAGCCCGAGCGCTCCCCCTCCGGGATCGCGGCGATGTCCTCGGGCGTGACATCCACCTTCACCCCGGAGCCCGCGAAGGAGAACAGCGGCTTGAGCACGTAACGATCGAGATCCAGGGGCGCGGCGTCCAGCGCGCTCAGCGTCCGCGCCCGCGGGAGCGCGGGGTGATCGATGTAGGGCAGCGTGTACTTCGACCAGGTCCAGTACCAGTTCGGGTGCGAGCACCACGTGACGTCGAGCGGATCGCCGTACCGGAACGGGAGCTCGACCCGCTTCGACAGGAGCTCGTCGAACACGACGCGGTTGTACAGCCGGCGGACCTGGACGAGCCGCCCGCCGACGCGGCGGAACAGCCGGTCCCCCTCCCGGACGAGCGCCGTCGGACAGACGGCGTCGACGCCGACGAGGAGCTTCGTCGCCACGAAGTCGGGGTACGTCTTCTGCTTCTCCGGCGCGAGGTCGAGCAGGATCACCGACTCTTCGGGCTCTCCCGCGAGGATCGCGCGGCGGAGCTGCGCGAGGACGTCGGCGGTGCTCCGGCCCCCGAAGCAGCACGACCAGCGCCGGTCGAGGCCCGGCATCCCGGCGAGCACCTCGGCCATGATCTCGACCTGGACGAGCATGAGCGCGTAGAGCGACGGGAACGCCTGCAGCTCGACCACCTTGCCCGTGAGCTCGCCGTCCGGGCCGCGCACGATCGCGAAGTCGACCTGCACGCAGTTGGGGAGCGGATCCATGCCCGGGACGTCGAGGTGCGCAGGGATGGCGCGCTTCATCTGCGCGATGAGCGCGGGGCTCGAGATCTGTCGCACGATCTCCGTCGCGGAGCGCTCGAGGTCGTCGCGCAGCCTGTGGGGCAGGAACAGCGGCGTCTCGGCGACACGGAACGGGATCGCGCACCCGAGCCGCCGCTCGAGCCGGCCGAGGTAGTCCGCGTAGGTCGACGGCCCGAAGGCAGCGTTGAACGCGCGCCGGAAGGTGGGGTCCATGTCTTTGTATTTTGTTGGTATCACGGCAACGCGCGCGGCTGAACGACCCGCCGGGCGCCTCCAGCAAGAGCGCGCCGGGAGCTCCCCGCGGTCCGATCCGGCTTGAGGCCGCGGGCACGGCGACTACAGTCGCCGTGAACCCCGCCGAGGCCTCCCACGATGATCAAGCTCCGCTCCGCCATGGTTTTGCCGCTCGTCGCCGCGCTCGCCGCGGCGTGCTCGAAGACCCCCGAGCCGACAGCCACATCCGCGCCCGAGGCGCCGGCGACCAGCAAGCCCGCCGCGCCCGCCGAGGCGGCGCCCGCGCCGAAGCCGGCGCCGGCCAACGGCCAGCAGGCGGGCGGCGGCGAGCTCGCGTGGGACGCTCCGGCGAGCTTCGAGAGCGCGCCGAACCCCAACTCGATGCGCAAGGCCACGTACAAGATCAAGCGCGCCGCCGGTGACGCCGAGGACGCCGAGCTCAGCGTGAGCCAGGCGGGCGGCAGCGTGGACGCGAACATCACGCGCTGGGTCGGCCAGTTCTCCCAGAAGAGCGACGATTCCCCCAAGCGCACCGACCTCAAGGCCGGCGATCTCAAGGTCACCATCGTCGAGGTGAAGGGGACGTTCGCCGGCTCCGGGATGCCCGGCATGCCCGCCTCGGATCCGAAGCCGAACCATGCCCTCCTCGGCGCGATCGCCGAGACGCCGTCCGGGCTCTGGTTCTTCAAGATGACCGGCCCCGAGAAGACGGTCACCGGGGCGCGCGCCGACTTCGACAAGCTGGTGAACAGCCTGCGCGTGAAGTGACGCCACAGCGCGGCGCGTCGACCACGCGCCGCGCCCTCAGTACGCGACCTCCCCGTCGAAGAACCGCGCGAACGCCGGCGGGAGCGCCGACGCGCCGCCCTCCGCGAGCGGCGGTCGCGCGCTCGAGAGCGTCTGCCAGAGGAGGATCGTCTCCCGCGGGCGCTCCTGCGCGATCCCGCGCAGCGCGGCGAGCGCCTTGGCGCTGTACGTGACCTCCCCCGGCACGCCGATCAGCCGCTCCACCTCGGGGATCGCGGCGATGGACGCGGGGGTCGGCATGCCGTAGCCGGGGCCGATCGCGCGGTGATCGATCTCGAAGCGGACCGGCGGGAGCCGACGCCGGGTGAAGCGCGGCGCGCGCCGGGCAAGCAGGCGCTTCATGCTGCCTATCTCGTACCGGACGACGGCGCGGTTCGACGCGATGCGCTCGGTGATGCGAACGCCGACGATCGTGGTCGGCCAGCCGAGCACCGCGGCGCCCAGCGTGAGCCCCGCCAGCGTGCCGCCCGTCCCCGAGGGGACGACGATGCGATCGGGCCGGGGTACCTCTCCACGCTGGACCTGCTCCGCGAGCTCGAGCATCGCGTCGACGTAGCCGAGGCACGGGAGGGCGGACGAGGCGCCTGGCAGGATGAAATACGGCCGGTCGGCCCGTCGCAGCGCCCGGATCGCCCGGACCGCGGTGGTCGCGTACCCGCCGCCATGGACGATCTCGGCGCCGCTGGCCGCGTCGGCGAGCAGCGCCGTGCGGCCGAACCGGGTGATCGGCTGATCGAACAGGACCGCGGTGACGGCGAAGCCGAGCGCGCGGCCGAAGAGGGCCGTGGCGGTGACCTGCGTCGACGCGAGCCCGCCGACGGTGACGAGCGTCCTTGCCCCGCGCCGCTCCGCGTCGGCGAGCAGGAACTCGAAGCGACGCACCTTGTTGCCGCCGTAGAGCGGCGAGATCAGATCGTCGCGCTTCACCCAGACGCCGCCGCGCCCGAGGTACCCCTCGATCGCGGCGCACGGGACGACCGGCGTCGGCGCGTGCGCGAGGGGGCGCCACGGGACCCGCCCCGAGAGCTCGGGCAGTTCGGCGAAGAGCGGCAGCTCCCGCGACGCGGGCAACGCGGGCAAGACGGCGGGGCGCGCCCCGGGAGGCCCCGCCGCGCCGGCCGCCCCGGCGCGGGTGGCTCGCTCCTCGTCCTCACCGTCAGCCACGCTTCACCTCGCGTTCTCGCGTTCAGGCGCGCGCCGCCGCGCCGTGCCCCGCCTGCGTGCCGCCCGGGCCCGCCTGCTCACCGGCGTCGCCGGGACCGTCTTCCTCGCTATTTTCGGTGCCAGCTCCCGTGCCAGCGCCGAGGCGGCCGCCGCGCGCGACCAGGGGATCGCTCAGGTAGGTGTCCGTCAGCCGCTTCGGCCCTGCGAGGCCGAGCAGCCGGAGCGGGAAGAGCAGCACCGAGAGCACCCACGACGCGAGGCCGAGCGCGAGCTTGCCCCCGTACGCCTCCGCCACCAGCGCGAGCTTGCGGCCGGCCGACATCGACGAGATCGGCGCCTCGGTCAGGCCGATCCGCATGAGCCGGAGCTCCGCGATCCGCACCGTGTGGCGCACCAGATCGGGCAGGCGCTTGAGCGCCGGGTGGTCCATCGGCAGGCGCTTCTTCATGAACGCCTCGAGCCGCGAGACGCCCCAGAGCGACACCAGCGCGAGGCCGAGCAGCCGCCTCCGGAGCGCCGGCCTGCCCGCGATGGCCTTCCTCGTCTGCTGCTCGCCGAAGTCGACGTGCCGCTCTTCCTGCCGCACGCCGCGCTTCAGGATGGCGACGATCTCCGGCTCATCCACGGTCTCGATCATCGCGTAGAAGGCCTGGAGGACGAGGCCCTCGCCGAGGGCCATCTCGAGGGCGACGTGCTCGGCCCAGTCCCCGCCCATCAGCCCGGTCGCGAGGAAGCGAACGCTCCAGGCGGCCTTGTCCGGCGGCGCGCCCAGGATCTCGAGGATGCGGAGGAAGTTGCCGACGTGCTGGAACTCCTCGACGGCCTGGCGCGCGAGGAAGCGCGCGGACTCCAGGTCGGGGGCGTTGTAGAGCCAGTGCCCAATCTGGACGCCGGTGATCTCCCCGTAGAGGAACTGCTGCACGGCCCAGACGATCACGTCCTTGTCCTTGACGGGATCGAGCCTGGCGCCCTGGAAATCGAACGCCATCTCTTCGCGGGTCACCAGCATCACTCGCCCTCCGGAGCGGTGAATTTAGCCCAGATCGCGGCCGCCGGCAGGTCCGAGGCGAAGGGCCCGGCGCGGCGCGATCCGCCGCGGCCGCGCTCCTGCTCGGCCCGTCCGGCGGAGCCGGCGCCCCCCCGTGGTATACGGCCGACACGGCGGCATCAGGAACCGCCGACTTGAACCTCAGGAGAAGCACCATGGCGCGTGTCCACAACTTCAACGCCGGCCCTGCCGGGCTCCCCCTCCCCGCCCTCGAGCGCGCGCAGCGCGAGCTCCTCGATTTCGAGGGGACGGGCATGTCGATCATGGAGCACAGCCACCGCGGCAAGGCGTTCGAGGCGGTGCACAACGAGGCGATCTCGCTGCTCCGGCAGCTGCTCGGCCTGTCGGACGACTACCACGTGCTGTTCATGCAGGGCGGCGCGGCCATGCAGTTCGCGGTCGTGCCGATGAACCTCCTGCCGCCCGGCAGGAGCGCCGATTACATCCTGACCGGCGGCTGGTCGGAGAAGGCCCTGGAGGAGGCGAAGCGCGTCGGGACGGTGCGCGTGGCCGGGACCACCGCCGTCGACAAGCGGTACACCCGCATCCCCCACCAGGGAGAGCTCTCGCTCGATCCGAACGCCGCCTACGTCCACATGACGACGAACAACACGCTGTTCGGCACGCAGTGGCACTGGCTGCCCGATACGGGCGATGTGCCGCTCGTCGCGGATATGTCGTCCGACATCCTGTGGCGCAAGATGGATATCTCCAGGTTTGCCCTGGTTTACGCAGGTGCCCAGAAGAACATCGGACCGAGCGGGATCACGGTCGTGCTCGCCCGCAAGGATCTCGTTGACAGCGCGCGAAAAGACATTCCCGTCATTTTCCGTTATGCCACTTACGCTGCCAACAACTCGCTCTACAACACACCTCCGACATTCGCAATCTACCTCATGCGCAACGTGCTCGCGTATACGCTTGAGATCGGTGGGCTCGAGGAGGTCGAGCGACGGAATCGCAAGAAGGGTGAGCTGCTGTACGAAACCATCGACGCGCACCCGGACGTCTTCCGGGCGCCGGTCGAGAAGGAGAGCCGCTCGTTCATGAACGTGGTGTTCCGGCTGGCCAGCGAGGAGATGGAAAAACGCTTCGTCGCCGAGGCCGCAAAGGAGGGTATGGTGGGGCTCGCCGGACACAGGTCGACCGGGGGTATCCGGGTTTCGATCTACAACGCAGTACCCGTTGCATCGGTAGAACGCCTCACGGCGTTCATGCGGGATTTCGCCAAGAGGGGTTGACTCGTGGCGGGAGCACGACGTTCTCAGTAATTCCAGGTTCGCCGCTGTTTCCAAAACACGCTCGGCGAACCTCCCCCTAATTCGTCGCGTCCCAACCTTCAGCCCGCTTGACGTTGTTCCGCCCGGCACAACAGGCCTTCGCGGAAAGGGTCTGTCGGCCTTTCCGCAGCTGGGAGGGAGGCGGTGAACGCCGCTCCCCGACCGGTGCCGGAAGGGGACGGCGAACGCCGCTCCCCGACCGGTGCCGGAAGGGGACGGCGAACGCCGCTCCCTGACCAGCACCGGGAGGGGACGGCGAACGCCGCTCCCCGACCAACACCGGAAGAGAGCGGCCATCGCCGGTCTCGACCGGCCCGGGAGGGGACGGGGGGAACGCCGTCCTTTACCGGCTCGCAGGCCCCGTTCGGAGACCTGAATCGAGCGAGCCAACCGTAAGGAGAGGATGATGGCGAGCATGGATGATCGTATGATTTCCAGGAGTGAGGAGGGCCAGGAGGAGAGAGGGGCCTCGCCGAGCGAACCCCCGCCTTCGTCAGCGTCGCAGCGGGCTGCCAACGAGCGGCAGCAGCGCGGCTTCGCCGCCATGGACGAGGACCGTCAGCGCAAGATCGCCAGCAAGGGCGGGAAGGCAGCCCACGAGAAGGGCACGGCGCACGAGTTCACGCGCGACGAGGCGCGCGCCGCCGGCAAGAAGGGCGGCGAGGTCGTCAGCCAGAACCGCAAGCACATGGCCGAGATCGGTCGCCGTGGCGGCGAGCGCGTGAGCCAGGACCGGGCCCACATGGCCGAGATCGGCCGCAAAGGCGGCGAGGCCGTGAGCGGCGATCGCCAGCACATGGCCGAGATTGGCCGTCGTGGTGGCGAGTCGCGGGGAGACCAGCCGCGGGAGAATCAGCCGCGCTGACCGGGGGACGCACAGGGCCCGGCGCCGGGGGCGCCGGGCCAGCCCCCTACCCCCTCGCGACGACAACGACCCTGGCCTCCCGGTCGTCGCCGCGAGGTGCCTCCCGGGAGGTCTCCAGGCGCAACAGGACCGCGCGCGCCGCGCCAGCGTGGCCCGCCCCCCGCACATCTCGTCCAGACGCCCGGCGCGCCGCCCCAGGAGGGCGGCGCCGAGCCTCCAGCGCGGGGCAGGAGCCGGCGGGTCAGCCGGGCGCGATCGCGCCCAGCGAGACGTCGCTGGGCGTCTCCTTCGGGCCAGGGATCCATTCCTCGTCGGGCTGCTCCGGCGGGAGCACGACCGGGGCGCCGTCGTAGCGCAGGCGCTTGCCAGGCCAGACGAAGCTGCGGAAGAGGTAGGCGAGGAGCGAAGGCTGGTCGAGGCCCGGGTGGATGAAGGGCGCCACGCGCCTCGCGTGCGCGGCCGGCAGGAGGCTCCAGTGGAGGCCGGGCTCCATGTGATGGATGGAGTGGAAGCCGTTGTTGTACGTCCACCAGTTGACCAGCCGGCCGACGAAGTTGCGCGAGTGGTTGTACTCGCTGTCCTCGTCGCAGCCGTCGTGCTGGAGGTAGTTCATGGTCACGATCCCCCACGCGGCGTACTGGTGCGGGATCAGGACGTAGAGGAGAAACTTCTGCCAGTCGAGCGCGAGCAGGGCCCCCATCGCGCCGAGGAACACCGCCGACTCGAGGAGCATCTGACGGAACCACGGCGGGTTCCGCCGGTGCATCGCCTTGAAGTAGCGCATGTCGGCGGGCAGGATGTCCCGGACCACGCGGCTCATGAAAAAGAGGCCGTTCAGCAGGTTCCACCGATAGCGCACCTTCGTCGTCCGCATCACGTCACGCCGGGACTGCGTGTACTTGTGGTGGCTGAGGTTGTGGCCCGGGACGTAGGCGCTGACGGGGTGCCCGTAGGTGAGCGTGAGCGCGACCTGGAACGCGCGGTTCATCCATCGCCGCCGGAACACGGGGCAATGGACCGCGTTGTGGGTCGCGACCGCTCCGAGGAACGAGAACACGCACGTGGTGGCGAGGAGCGGAATCGCGAGCCATGGCGCGCGCGGCGCGTAGACCCATTGCACCGCCACGAGCACGAAATACGTCGCGACGAAGAGGAGTGTCTTGATATCGGCGCGGTACCGGAGCATGGCTGTTCTTCGCGGCTACGACCAGGACCACGCGCCGAACCGACCGGCAGCGCCGAGCAGCGCCGGCCGGCCCGGACGGGCGCAGCGGCCCATCTTCTCGGCGCTCTTCCTAGCGCATTTCGTCGCAGCTGGAAGCTCGAAGTTGCATTCCGACGAGCGCTCCGCGCCATCCTCACCCGACATCCGTGTTTCACGCCGATGTCTCGCGCCCGGTGCGATCGTCTCTACGCACCTCGCGCCGGTGTGCAGGCGTGGGAGCCGCTGCGCCGGTGTGCCGGTGAGGAAGCCGCTGCGCCGGTGTGCCGGTGAGGAAGCCGCTCCGCCGGTGCTCGGCGGCGCGTGCGCCGGAGCACTCCGGCGCGCTCCGGCGCGCTCCGGCGTGCGCTGGGCCGGAGGCGGCTCGCGCTTGACGACCTGGTCGCGAACCGCCAACGTGGCCGCGTGAGCTCATCCCCTCTCGGCTTCGATCCGAACGGTCCCGCCATCGGAAACGGGATTTACGGGCTGCCACACACTGCTGAGGACGCCCGGGTGGTCCTCGTCCCGGTGCCGTGGGAGCCGACGGTGTCCTACCGCCGCGGCGCCGCCAAGGGCCCGGGGGCGATCCTGCGGGCCAGCCGGCAGATCGACCTCTTCGACCTGCACACGGGCAGACCGTACGAGCAGGGCATCGCGATGCTCGACGTCGATCCGGACATCGTGCGCTGGAACGCGGAGGCGTGCGCCGCGGCCGAGCCGGTGATCGCGGCGCACGGGGAGGTCGCTGGCGACCGGGACCTGGAGGCGCGCCTCGCGGCGGTCAACGCGCTCTCCGGCCGGCTGAACGAGCGCGTCACGGAGATCGCCATGCGATGGATGGAGCGGGGCAAGCTCGTCGGCGTCATCGGCGGTGATCACTCCTCCCCCTACGGCGCGATCGCGGCGCACGCCGCGCGTTACCCGGGAATGGGGATCCTGCACATCGACGCGCACGCCGATCTCCGCAACGCGTACGAGGGATTCACCGACTCCCACGCTTCGATCATGCACAACGTCGCGACGAACCACCCGAAGATCCCGCGGATCGTCCAGGTCGGGCTGCGTGACATGAGCGAAGACGAGCTCCGGTTCATCCGCGAGTCGAACGGGCGCATCGTCGCCCACATCGACGCATCGATCGCCGATCGGCTCTTCGAGGGGGAGCCGTTCCACCTGATCGCCGACTCGATCGTGGAGGATCTCCCCGACGACGTCTATGTGAGCTTCGATATCGACGGCCTCGATCCGACGCTGTGTCCGAGCACCGGCACGCCAGTCCCAGGCGGGCTGACGTTCCAGCAAGCCATCGCCCTGATCGGCCGCATCCAGAAGAGCGGCCGGCGCATCGTCGGCTTCGACCTGAACGAGGTCGCGCCCAAGGACGACACCGACGACTGGGACGGCAACGTCGGCGCCCGCCTCCTCTACAAGCTCATCGGCTTCACCCTCCTCTCCCACGACACCCGCAGCCGTTAACGAAGCGAGCGCGTCGCGCGCACTCTCCCCCAACGAGGTGCCCGCCTCAAGAAAGCGCGCGGCGGTAGGTTTCGATCGAGAGGTGGACGTCGAGGGTGCCGGCCATCTCGCGGCAGGAGTGCATGCTGAGCATCGGCGCGCCGACGTCGACCGTGGCGATGCCGAGCGAGGCCGCCGTGATCGGGCCGATCGTGCTGCCGCAGGGGAGATCGCTGCGCACGACGAAGCGCTGGGGGGCGTAGCCCACGTCGTGACAGAGCGCCTCGAGCGCGGCGGCCGTCGCGCCGTCGGTCGCATAGGACTGGTTGACGTTCGACTTGATCACGAGCCCGCGGTTGATCTGCGGGGCGTGGCGCGGCTCGTGCTGATCGGCATAGTTCGGGTGCACCGCGTGGGCCATGTCCGCCGAGACGAGCAGCGACCCGGCCATCGCGCGGGCGAACGCCTGCGGCTCGCGCCCCGGGTAGACGTCGACGATCCGCGCGAGCACGTCGCGGAGCACGCTCCCCGCCGCCCCCACGGCGCTCCGGCTGCCGCACTCCTCGTGGTCGTAGAGCGCGATGACGCGCGTCGCCGCGGAAGGAGCGGCGCCGATCAGCGCGGCCGTCGCGGCGTGGCAGCTCGCGAGGTTGTCCAGGCGGGACGCGAAGATGAACTCGTCGGAGAGGCCGCCGAGCGACGCCTTGAGCGTGTCGTACAGGCAGAGATCGAAGCCGAGGATGGCGTCGCGCGGCGCGTCGACCGCGCGCGCGAGCAGGGCGCTGAGATCGGCCTCCTTGCCCAGGCCGATCACGGGGACGAGGTGCTTCTGCGCGTTCAGCACGAGCCCCTCGGAGTTGACCCCGCGGTTCAGGTGGATCGCGAGGTTCGGGACACGGGCGACCGGGCGGCCCAGATCGACGAGGAGGCGCTCGATCCGCCCGTCCCTGCGCACGTGGACGCGGCCGGCCACGCTGAGATCGCGATCGAGCCAGGTCGAGTACAGGACGCCGCCGTAGACCTCGACCCCGAGCTGCTGGTAACCGCTCCGCGAGAGCTCGGCGCTCGGCTTCACCCGGAAGTTCGGCGAGTCGGTGTGCGCGCCGATGACGCGAAAGCCGCCGAGCGCCGGGTGCTCGGCCCCGACCACGAACGCGACGATCGTCGACCCGCCCCGGATGACGAAGCGGCGATCGCCCGGAGCGACCGCCCACGCGTCGCGCTCCCCGAGCTCCGAGAAGCCGGCCGCCACGAGCCGCGAGGCGACCTCGCGCACGGCGTGGTACGGCGTCGGCGAGCGATCGATGAACGCGCAGAGGTCGCGGGCGGCCGCGACGCCGCGCTCGCGCAGCGCCGCCATTTCGTCCGCGCTCCTCGCGAAGCGCTCGCCAAGGTCGGTCAGTGGCCTGGGATCGCCTGTGCGATCGAGGATCTCGGGGGGCGTCATGGAGGGCGCGGAGTCTAGCAGAGCCGCCGAGCCTCGCCCGGCGCGCCGGCGCGCGCTCGCCAACGCCGAGATGGCGGCCCACGCGGCCGATGCGCCATGGTATCCGCCACCACCGCGCCGCTCGCAGGACCTCCTCCGACGCCGCGCGCCGCAACCCGCAACGGAGACGCGCCCCGATGTACCGCCTCGTCCGACCGCTCCTCTTCGCGCTGCCGCCCAGCCTCGCGCACGAGCTCGGCATGCTCGCGCTCGCCCCGCTCGAGCACGCAGCGCCGCTCCGCGCCCTCGTGCACGCCCGCCTCGCGCCCCGGGATGGGCGCATCGCCGTGCGCACCATGGGGCTCGACTTCCCTTCCCCGCTCGGCGTGGCGGGCGGCTTCGACAAGGACGCCCGCCGGGCCCGCGCGCTCGCCGCCCTCGGGTTCGGCTTCGTCGAGCTCGGCACCGTCACGGCGCAGCCCCAGGCCGCGAACCCGCCGCCGAACCTCTTCCGGCTGCCGGCCGACCGGGCGCTCATCAACCGGCTCGGGTTCCCGAACCAAGGCGCGGCCCGCGTCACGGAGCGGCTCCTCGGCCGCGGCGGCGCGGCGGCCGTGGGCGTGCCGGTGGGCATCTCGATCGGCAAGTCCAGGGTCGCGCCGCTCGATCCCATCGAGCCCGCGATCGACGACTACCTCGCGAGCTTCCGGGAGGCGCGGCGCGCGGCCGACTTCGTCGTGATCAACGTGTCGTCGCCGAACACGAAGGACCTCCGCGCGATGCAGGGCCCGGCGATCGCGCGGGCGCTGCTCTCCGCGATCGCGCGGGAGAACCGCGCCGCTAGGGCGCCGCTGCCGCTGCTCATCAAGGTCGCCCCGGACCTCGGCGACGAGGAGCTCGAGGCGCTGCTCGCCGTGGTCGAGGAGGTCGGCCTCGCCGGCGTCATCGCGACCAACACGACCGTGCGGCGCGATGGGCTCGCGACGAGCCCGGAGGCCGTCGAGGCGATGGGCGCGGGCGGGCTGAGCGGCCCGCCCCTCCGGCAGCGCTCGCTCGCGATGGTGCGGCGTATCCGCGCGCGCCTCGGGAGCAACGTCACGGTGATCGGCGCCGGGGGCATCGAGTCGGCGGAGCACGCGATGGACCAGCTCCAGGCGGGCGCCGACCTCGTGCAGATCTATACCGGCTTCATCTACGGCGGCCCCCTCCTCCCCGCCGCGATCGCGCGCGGGCTGTCGGACCTCGTGGCCCGCTCCGGCGCGCGGTCGATCCAGGACCTCGTGAGCCGGCCAGGCGGCGCGACGCGCGCTGCTATGATCGGCCATGGAGCTTGAAGCGCACGTCCACGACACGATCCGCGACATCCCGGAGAGCGAGTGGAACGCGCTTCACGGGGTGAGCGAGGCGCCGTTCCTCACCTGGGCGTGGTTCGACGCGCTCGAGCGGACGGGGTGCGTGGGCGAGGAGGCGGGCTGGCTGCCCCACCACATCACGCTCCGGGCCGAGGGGGCGCTGCTCGCCGCGGCGCCCGCCTACCTCAAGGACAACAGCGAGGGAGAGTTCGTCTTCGACCACGGCTGGGCCTCTGCGTCCCACCAGATCGGCGCGCCGTACTACCCGAAGCTCGTCGTCGCGGTGCCGTTCACGCCCGCGACGACGCCGCGGCTGCTCGTGCGGCGGCCGGAGGACCGCCCGGCGCTGCTGCCCGTCCTCGCCGAGACGCTCCGCAAGCTGGTCGCGCGGAGCCGCATCTCGAGCGCCCACGTCCTGTTCCCGACCGAGGACGAGGCCGCCGCCCTCTCCGACGCCGCCATGGCGCACCGCTGCGGTGTCCAGTTCCAGTTCGAGAACGAGGGGTATCAAACGCTCGACGACTTCCTCGCGCGCTTCAACGCGAAGCGGCGGCACCAGATCCGGCGCGAAATGCGCGAGTCGACGAGGCAGGGGCTCTCGATCGACACGCTGCGCGGCGCGGAGATCACGCCGGAGATCGTCGATGCCATGTTCGGCTTCTACGTCTCCACCGTGGAGAAGTTCGCCTGGGGCCGGCAGTACCTGAACCGCGCCTTCTTCGAGGAGATCACGGCCCGGCTGCGCGGCGGCGGGGCGCAGGGAGGCGTCGAGATCGTCCTGGCGCGGGAAGGCAAACGCCCCATCGCGGGCGCGCTCAACCTCGCCGGGCCCACGACGCTCTACGGCCGTTACTGGGGCGCGTCGGAGGAGCGCCCGTTCCTGCATTTCAACGTCTGCTATTATCACCCGGTCGAGGACTGCATCGCCCGGGGACTGCGCCGCTTCGAGCCCGGCGCAGGAGGGTCGCACAAGCTCGTTCGCGGCTTCGCACCGAGCGTCACCCACAGCGCGCACCACATCGCGCATCCACGCCTGGACGCCGCGGTGCGCGAGTTCCTCGCGCGCGAGCGCGCGGCCGTCCGCGCGAAGACGGCGGACAGGAGCGTGGCATTCCGCTGAGCGCCTCCCTGGCGCAGCGCGACGTGCGGTGTTGACGTGACGCGCGCTGGAGAGGGATGCTGCCAGACATGCGCGCCTTTCTTGCACTCCTCGCCTCCTCCATCGTCTTCGGGCTCGCCGCGAGCGGCGGCTGCTCGAGCAATGAAGCGACCGATACGACCTCGACCACGGCGGCAGCCACGGTCGCCGGCGCCGGCGGCTCGCTCGGCTTCGGCTGCTTCGGCGGCAGCCCGGATGGGCGGTGTACGATCCTCGCCCAGGTCCCCGAGAGCTGCAGCTGCCCCGACTGCTCCGACACGGCGAGCTGCCTCGGCCGCTGCAACGACGACGGCGCCTGCGACATGCGGCCAGACGCGCCCGAGGGCGAGGATTGCACCTGCCAGGACTGCGCGGGCACCGTCGCGGCCTGCAGCCCGAGGCGCGGGTGCAACGACAACGAGGGGTGCAACGCCAACGAGGATTGCACCTGCCCCGACTGCACGAGCACCCCGCGGTGCACGGATCACTGCACGGACAACGGCTCGTGCGCGGAGTACTTCGAGGGGTGCTCCTGCGCGGATTGCCGCGGCGTGGAGCGCTGCGGCGGGAACCCGGCCACCACGACGGCCGCGGCCACGACGAGCAGCGGCGCGGGCGGCGACCCGACCGGCGGCGGCGGCGCGGGCGGCGGCCCGACCGGCAACGGCGGCGCGGGTGGCGACCCGACCGGCAGCGGCGGCGCGGGCGGCGGCGGCGGCGCAGGCGGCGCCTAGGGCACGCTCGGCGCCCTCGCGGCTCCGCGCGCTCGCCGCTCCGAGCCCTCACTGCTTCGCGGTGAGCCCGTGCTTCCTCAAGAACATCCGCACGTGGTGGCGCTCCATGCCCGCACGGCGCGCCATCTCGCTGACGTTGCCGCCCGTCGCGCGGATCAGCTCGCTGAAGTAACGCTGCTCGAACGCCGCGACGGCGCTCCGCTTCGCCTCTCCGAACGCCGACGTCGGCACGACCACGTCGCCGCCGCCCTCCAGCGGCAGGATCGAGGCGATCGCCTCGGCCCCGGGAGGCAGGCTCGCGGCCACGCTGGTGACGTTCATGAGCTCGCGGACGTTGCCAGGGAAATCGTGCTGGCCGAGCGTCGTGGTGATGAGATTGACCATCTCCACGGCGCGCTCGGGGCACCCCAGGCGCTCGCAGACGCGCTCGACGAGCAGCGGGATGTCCTCCCGCCGCTCGCGGAGCGGCGGCAGCTCGATGCGCATCTGGGCGATCCGGAAGAAGAGATCGCTCCGGAAGCGCCCGGTGTTCATGCTGCGGCCGAGGTCGCGGCGCGTCGCCGCGATGATCCGCACGTCGACCGGCTCGTAGATCCGCGACCCGACGCGCTTCACCTTCTGCTCGGTGAGCGCGCGCAGCAGCTTCGGCTGGAGATCGGGCGGCAGCTCGCCCAGCTCGTCGAGGAAGATCGTCCCGCCGTTCGCCTCGTGGAAGGCGCCGCTCCTCCGCTCGTTCGCCCCGGGGAAGGCGCCGCGCTCGTGCCCGAAGAGGAAGCTCTCGGCGAGCGCGCCCGGCAGCGAGGCGCAGTCGACGACGACGAACGGGCCGCCGCGCCGGCTCGAGACGTCATGGATGGCCTGCGCCGTGAGCTCCTTGCCCGTGCCCGTCTCCCCGGTGATCAGCAGCGAGAGCTCCGTCGAGGCCACCTCGCGCAGCAGGCGGAACAGGTGGCGTATCCGCGGCGAGGCGCCGATCAGCGGGCCGAAGCTCTCGTCGAAGCCGACGTCGACGCGCTCCTTGTCGAGCGGCTCGAAGCTCAGCACCGAGCCGCCGACCTGGATGGCGCACGCGGCCGTCAAGATCGCCTCGCGGATGCGGACCGTCGACACGAACGTCCCATTCTTGCTGCCGAGATCGCGGACGAGCACGCCCGGCCCCTCCGCGCGAAGATCGCAATGCGTCGAGCTGACCTCCGGATCGTCGACCACCACACCGCAGCTCGGATCGCGCCCCACCACGATCGGCGCGATGCCGATCTTGACGGGATCCCGGCCCGCCGATCGCAGCGTGCCGCCGCGAACAAACCACTGAACCGCGCGAGCGCGGGTCGCATCCCTCGTCGAGCTCATATCCAACGGTTATTCGATTTCCCTGGTCTTGACCACATCCACGCACGCCCCGCGCGCCCACGGGCGCGAGCGCCCACCTGGGCGCACCGGGTACGTGGCTTCCGGAGGAGCCGCAGCCTCCCGTCGAAAAACTTCACAGTTACTAGAGGAATTGACGTGATCGACGAGAAATTCTGATCAAGCAATGTGCTGAGCGCATAGCGGGAGAGGCCCTCGAGAGGGTAGAGTACGTGGTCTACGCAAGCGATGAAGCGGGCGTTCGTCCAGCTCGCCTCATCGGGTGTCGATGGTCGATGAACGAGGACCCGGCCATCGCGGGGTGGATGCGCCCTGCGATAGGGGCTGTCGGTGTGTGTTCTTTCAACGCGATTCGGGGCTCCGCTCTCCCGGTCCCCTCAACGTGGGAGTCGCGCGAGCGCTCCCGGCGAGGATGCTTATGCCGAGAATAGGATGGTTACTCCGGAAGCGCGCCGCGACGGCCCTGGGGCTCCTGGGGCTCTCCGCGGGCGCGAGCGCGCTCGCGTCCGTGTCCACCGGTTGCAGCAGCGAGGCCGACGGCCCGTGCATCTCCGACGAGCAATTCTTCGCCGAGAAGGTGTGGGTCCCCATCCTCTCGACGAAGTGCATCGGCTGCCATAATCCGCAGGGGCAGGCGGCGGAATCCAAGCTGATCCTCGCCGGGAGCAGCGAGGCGGGGTTCCTCGACAAGAACCTCGCGACGTTCAAGTCGCTCGCCGGGCTCGAGCTCGGCGGCGAGTCGTACGTCCTGCTCAAGCCGACGAAGGCCATCGAGCACGGCGGCGGCCAGGTCCTCGCCTCGGACAGCGCCGAGGTCGAGGCGCTCCGGGCGATGGTGGAGCGCACGAAGGAGCCGTCGTCCTGCGAGACGGACGTCAACGCGTCCTTCGCCGGCGTGGTGATGAGCGGGCCCGAGGAGACGCTCCGCACGGCGAGCCTCGAGCTCGCCGGGCGCCTGCCGACCGAGGCCGAGGAGGAGGCCGTCGCGCAGAGCGGCATGGCCGCGCTGGATCCGATCCTGGACCAGATGCTCACGGAGGAGACGTTCTATGTGCGGCTCAAGGAGATCTACAACGATCTCTTCCTCACCGACCGTTACCTGAACGGCGAGGAGGCCGTCGATCTGCTGCGGAGCGACGCGTACGATCCGAAGTGGTACAACAGCCTCCCGCAGGATCCGGCGCTGGTCGCGAAATACGGCGCGCGGGATCTGGAGGACGTCTCCAACAAGCTGAAGAGCTGGACGAACCGGGCCGTCGGGAGGGAGCCGCTCGAGCTCATCGCTTATATCGTGCGGAACGACAGGTCCTTCAAGGAGGTCCTCACCGCCGACTACACGGTCGTGAGCCCCTTCTCCGCCAAGGCGTACGGCGTGACGCCCGAGTTCAAGAACGACGCGGATCCGGACGAGTTCGTCCCGGCGAAGCGCGATCCGATCCCGCTCGCCGGCGTGCTCACCTCCCCCGTCTTCCTGTCCAGGCACCCGACGACGAACACCAACAGGAACCGCCACCGCGCGAGGATGGTCTATCAGTTCTTCCTCGGCACCGACATCCTGAAGACGGCCGAGCAGCCGCTCGATCAGACGAAGATCACCGACTTCAACCCGACGATGAACAACGCGGCGTGCACCGTCTGCCACGCCGCCCTGGACCCGCTGTCGGGCGGGTTCCACAGCTTCGACTCCGCGGGCCGGTACAAGGAGGACGACACCTGGTACGAGGACATGCGGCCGCCGGGCTTCGGCGCCGAGTCGGTGCCTTTCAGCGAGTTCCCGACCGCGCTCTCGTGGGTGGCGAAGCGCGTCGCCGACGACCCCCGCTTCGCGCTCTCGGCCGTCTATACGATGTACACCGGCCTCACCGGGCAACAGCCGCTCGCCGCGCCGACCAACGACGATCCGGAGTTCAACGCCAAGTTCCGGGCGTACCTCGCCCAGTACCACGCGTTCAACACGATGGCGCACGACTTCGCCGACGGCGGCTACAACCTGAAGACGGTCGTCAAGGCCATCGTCAAGAGCCCCTATTTCCGGGCGCGCAACGTGGCGCAGGCGTCTCGGGGCGAGGCGCTCACGCAGCTCGGCGGCACGCGGTTCCTCGGGCCCGAGCAGCTGCACCGGAAGATCTGGGCGGTGACGGGGTATCCGTGGCGCCCGCGGGCGTTCGAGGACGACGGCAATCGCTACGACTTCCTGCTCCGGCGCGACGCCTACCGCATGCTGTACGGCGGCATCGACTCGCAGGACGTGATCCAGCGGATCACGGAGCCGAACGGGATCATGGCCAACATCGCCGACCGGATGGCGAACGAGATGGCGTGCATCGCGGTGCCGCGCGACCTCTACCTCCCGCAGGAGGAGCGGCTCCTCTTCCCGTACGTCGAGACGACGTTCGAGCCGCGCGACACGAACGATTTCGACGTGCTGCCGGCCGTCGAGGGGATCAAGCAGAACATCCAGTACCTGCACAAGCGGGTGCTGGGCGAGTCGCTCGAGCTCGGCGATCCCGAGATCGAGCGGACATACAAGGTCTTCCTCGAGACGTGGGAGGAGGGCAAGGCGGGCATGGCGAAGCCGGAGGGCGAGGAGGGCCGGCTCTCGAGGTCGCTGCCTGGCCCCTGCCAGGTGCACAACGACTACTGGACTCGAGAGGGGCTCCCCGACGAAGAGAAGCTCACGCGCGACGAGAACTACACGATCCGCGCGTGGATGAGCGTCACGACCTATCTCCTTTCGGACTTCAGGTTTCTTTACCAGTAGGAGCAGCCATGGAACGTCGAGATTTCCTCAAACTGGCATCTATGGCGGGCCTCGGCGTCGTCGCAGCGGGCGCGCTGTCGAGGGACGCCGCCGCGGCCGGCCCCTACGCGGGCCCCCTCTGGGTCCACATCCACGCGAGCGGCGGCTGGGACCCGACGAGCCTCTGCGATCCCAAGGGCGCGCGGGACGAAGAGGAGCAGAAGACGCGGGAAGCGATGAACCGCAGCTACCTGAGCGCGGCGATCGGGACCGCCGGCAATCTCAAGTACGCGCCGGTCGGCGGCAACGACGCGTTCTTCAAGAAGCATCACAGCAAGCTGCTCGTCATCAACGGCATCGACACAGGGACGAACAGCCACGACGCCGGCGTCCGCAACACGTGGTGCGGCACGCTCCGCGAGGGCAAACCCGGCTTCGCGGCGCTCGTGGCCGGCGTCCACGGCGGCGCGCTGCCGATGGGGTTCATCAGCAACGGCGGCTACGACACGACGGCGAACGTCGTGGCCGTCACCCGCATACCCGACACCGGCCTCCTGCAGCGGCTCGCCTATCCAAACAGGATCGATCCGGGGAACGAAGAGAACCGCGAGCAGTACCACACCGACGCCACGATGACGCGGATCCTGGAGGCGCGGCAGGCGCGGCACGCGGCGAAGCTCGAGCAGCAGCGGCTGCCCCACGTCAAGCAGGCGCTGAGCACGCTCTTCACGTCGCGCGTCGGGCAGAACGAGCTCAAGCAGCTCATCCAGTACCTGCCCGCGGAGTTCGAGAGCGCCTCGCTGCGGCGGCAAGCGCAGGTCGCGCTCGCGGCCTACCGCGCCGGCATCTGCGTGAGCGCCAACCTGTCGGTGGGCGGGTTCGACACGCACGGGAACCACGACGACAACCACATCCCGCGGCTCGACCAGATCTGCGACGGGATCGACTTCATCCTGACCGCCGCGGAGGAGCAGGGCATCGCGGACCGGATCGTCCTCGTCGTGGGCTCGGACTTCGGGCGGACTCCGGGCTACAACGAGGGCAACGGCAAGGACCACTGGAACATCACCAGCATGATCCTGGCCGGCGCGGGCATCGCGGGGAACCGGGTGATCGGCGCGACGGACGACCGGCACAACCCGCTCGACGTCGATCCGGTCACGCTCGCGCCCAAGGAGGGCGGCGTCCGGCTCAAGCCGGGGCACGTCCACAAGGCGCTGCGCAAGCTGGCGGGGATCGCGGACGATCCGCTCGTGGAGCGATTCCCGCTCTCCGAGGAAGAAGACCTGCCCATCTTCGGGTGATGTGGCCCGAGGGCGGCGCGCCGCGACGCGGGCCCCCGCGTGGGGAGGCCACGCTCACACGGAGGGGGCCTCCCCGCCGCCATTGCGGTAGTCGCGCAGGAACATCAGCACGTCCCGCGCCTCCTCGATCAGATCGTCGTAGGTCATCAAGGTGATTCCCGCCATGAAGCTGTTGTCGAGGGCCAGGCGGTCCCGCAGTTGCGGGCTTCCGGTCCTGCCGATGACCACGAAGCCGCGCGGCCGGTGCAGCGACACGCGCAGGTTCTTGCGAACCTCGTAGCTCACCTGCCCTCCGGTCTGCTTTTCGGCGAGGTCGATGTACTCCATGACCTGCCCGATGGCTCGCGCGCACTCCTCGCTGTGGTGAAGCCGGTCGCCGTATTCCTTGAAGACCTGCTGATCAGGGCGCTTCAGCTCCCAGATGTCGGGAAAGCCGTCGTGCCGGACGAAGAGCAGATCCACCTTGACGCCGCGATCGACCTCGTACGGGGAATGGCATTCCCGGTACCGAGGTCCGAGGAGGACGCGCCAGCTCTTCCGGAGAAAGATCCGGATCTCCTCCTCCCGGGGGTTCCGCGCGATCAGCTCCTCGAAAGCTCGCACCGTGCTACGAGCGACATAGGCAGGGCTCTCCAGCGCCACCGCGACGGCGCGGAGGAGCGCCGCGCGGAGGTCCTCGTCGTCCTTGAATAGGAAGTGACCGCCGCGGTTGCGCTGCATCACCTGACGCATCAACTCGCGGTTCCGGCTGTGAGCCGTCGCGACCACGACCGGTCGGAACGGCTCGGCGCGAAGGAGCGCGTCCAGCACGCGGAGGCCATGGTCGGTGTGCTCGTCCGCTCGCCCTGGCCTCGATGGGATCTGCAGGTCGAGCACGACGACATCGGGCTGGAAGCGCTCGGCGACGGCGAGGCCGTCCTCCGCCGACGAGGCTCGCTCGACCTCGTAGTGCTGCGCCCGCAGCCACTCGACCGCTGCCTCGGCGTTCGTCTCATCGTCCTCCACGATGAGGACGCGCTTTGCTTGCCTGCCGCTCATACGCCTCCGCTCCATGCCACGAGGTCCACATAGAAACACGTCTCGGACGCCGTCTCGTCTAGCCCCACCTGCCCGTGCATGTGCTCGGCGTAGCGGCGGGCGATGGGCAGCCCGAGGCCAGTGCCGCGCGGCTTCCCGGCCCCGCCCCGCTTCGTCGTGACGAGCGGCTCGAAGACGCGCTGCCAATCCTCGGGCGGCACGCCGCCCCCGCTGTCCCGGACCTCGATGCGGATCACCGCACCGATCTGGCGAGTGACCGCCCTGACGCACGGCGCTCGGTCGCTGGCGTCCACCATGGCGGCGTGGAAGGCGTTCTCCATCAGGCACTGCATCACCTCGCGGAGCGCGTCGCGCATCGCGCGCACGCGGACCGACGCTTCGACGTCAACGACTAGCATCACCGCCGGGTAGCGCGCGCGAAGCTCCCTTCCGATCTCCTCGATCACCGGCCGCACAGCGACCTCCTCGATCGGTTCGTCGGGCGCGGTCTCCCAGAGCCGGGTGCGGTCCGCGAGGCTCTGAATGAAGCGCAGCTCCTCCTCGATCTGTTCAAAGGACCGAGCCAGGGAGGTCACCCGCTCCCTGCCGATACCGTCGCGGATCTCGCGGAGGCGCGCGCGCACCATGCCGACGGGGCGGTTGAGGAGATGCGCGAAGGTCAGCTGCAGCTTCCGCTCCACCTCGCTCCGGACCTTCTCGTCAAGCTGAGCGACCCGGCCTTGAGTGACCTGCGCGGAGACCTCCGGCGCGACGAGCGCGAGGAACAGGAACACGAACGGCGGGAACTGATACCGAAGCAGGATCTCGGAGTTGCCCGATTTGATCTCGCGAGCAATCTTCCGGGCCATGTAAAAGTCGCGCAGCAAGGGGTTCTTGAACGCGCTGCGCGCATTGTCCAGCCAGGTCAGCAGCGGATCCATCGGATATCGCAACCACATCCCTCCAGGCACGGAGAATCGGTCCGACCGGCGCAAGCCTGTGGCAAACTGCTCGAGTGCAAGATCTTCGAGCTGCCGCGGCAGCTCATCTCGCAGTTCTGTCTTGAGCGGCGGAGGCGGTCGTGCCTGGAGCTCTAGGGCGTTCGCGTAAGCCACCACGACGGCGGCGACCCACGCGTCAATCGACGCAGGCGATTCCATCGGAGCGGTGCTCTCGACAGCGGACACCATGTGTCGCAGATGTGGCAACGCATCGGACAACGAACGAAAGCTATCATTCTCGGCGCGAGCGCGTGCGAGCCGGCCGGCGAGCTCGGGTGAGCCCAGGCGCTCACGAAACCAGGAGGTAATTTCGTCCGATGACGGCGGGACAAGCGAAACGCGGACGACGTCAATCCCTCGCGGAGGCAAATCGAGGGCATCGTCCTCGCCCGCCCTCAGCAGACACCGCCAGCGCTGCTCTTGCATGGACTCGGCTCTCAAGCGGGAGGGCTGACCTATCACCGGCACAACCGCGCCTGCATCGAGCGCCAGACGGCTGATCGCATCCTTGGATGTGTAAGAGATGTCCAGGAGCGGGCTGGCCTTCTCCGGGTCCTGTGAGAAGCGAACGGCTGCGCGGCCGATCGCGTGCATCAACGCGGTATATTTACCGGAATTCGGCGGGCCCTCGATGACGAGCATCGGTCGGTTCTGTGAATCAATCCATGTCTCGATGAAAGGCTCCAGCCGAACTTCCGTGCCATCGTTCAACCGCCCACGCCTGGGCAGGTACATCGGCTCCCGTTCGCGCTCATGGCGATACGCCTGCTGTCGGGCGTCATCGGCAATACCCGAGACCTCCAGCAGCCAGCGCCGGAAGGTCAGCACGTTGCTGGTACGACCCACGAGATCCGGCGCGTAGCCGCCGGGCAGCCGCCCGCTCATCACGATCGCGATGGCGCGATCGGCCTTCCGGGCCACACGAGCAGACTCGAGCTCGGTGAGCGTGGAGTCCATGTCCTCGGGAGAGCGAGGGAGCACTCGGAAATAGGTCCGTGGACGGATGAACCCGCTGCGTGGTGTCGCAAACCGATCCGTCGAGCCTTGCTCGAGCCCGACAGCTTGCTGCACTTCGTAGTTGCACTCCTCGAAGATCTTGATGACCCTCGCCTCTGGCGAAAGCGGCTCGCTCCGGTCTTCCTCCATCGAATTGTTCCTTCGGCCCGTGTGAACTAGCGAAGCGTCGGGTCGGCGTCCAGCGACGCGTACCGTGCTCTTACGCGAGGACGGGAACGTCGGCGCGCCGGGAACGCCCGGCGACTCTCCTCCAACCTGCACGCTAGCGACCCGAGCGGGGTGAGCGCCTTCGGCCAGCCGCCTGGACGTCGGCGCTCCCCTCGCCCGCCGCTCACTCCACCGAGAACGCGATCTCCTCGCTGGCGGCCGCTCCGTCCGCATCGACGCGGAGCCGGTGCGCGCCGGTGACGAGCGGCCAGTCGAGCGCAAACGGCGGACCGACCTCGATGGGGCGCCCGTCGAGCACGAAGCGCACGCGGGGCACGCCCGGAGGGACGTCGGCGCGAAGCCGGATCGCCTGCAGCGAGTTGATCGAGGGGTCGAGGACGAACCGGGCGCCGTCGGGCGGGTACGCGACGCGGACGCGCGCGCCGGCGCCGGTCGGAGGAGCGCCGGGCGCGCCGTCGAGCCCGGCGAGCGCGCCGCAGAGGGGCGACGCCGCGTCGGGCGCGAGGGGGCGGCCGGCGGCGCGCGCCCACGCGGTGAGCTCCGCGTCGTAGCGCTCGAAGACGCGCTCCTCGACCGCCGCGTCGGGGCAGGCGCCGGCGCGCAGGCCGTTCCGGCGATCGATGCGCACGGTCTCGTGCATGTCGCACGGCGAGAGCGCCGCGGCGTCGCCGCGCGGGAGGAGCTCGCGGCGGCGGTGCGGGCACGCGGCGGTCGGCCGCATGCCGGACAGGGCGCAGACCTCGACCTCGGCGAGCTGCTCGGGATCGGGCGGTTCGAACGGGCGCGGCGGCCGGACGCGCGCGGCGGCGAGCATGGCGTCGCGGAACAGCGGGCCCGCGCCGGTGATGCCGCTGACGCCGCCCATGGGCGAGCCGTCGAAGTTGCCGACCCAGACGGCGACGGTGACGTCGGGCGTGAAGCCGACCGCGATGTTGTCGCGGAAGCCCTTGGACGTGCCCGTCTTCGCGGCCACAGGGAACGGGAGATCGAGCGCGTTGCCCTCGCCGAACGACGCGAGCCGCGCCCGGTCGTCGGCGAGGATGTCGACGATCACCCGGGCGCGCGCGGCGTCGAGGACGCGCGCGCCGCGCTCGGGAGGCGACGCGGGCGGCTCGGCGGGCGCGTCGCTACCGCTGGGCGTTGACGACACGGGAGAGGCCGCTGCTTGCGAGGAGGGCGACGGAGGCGACGAGGGGGCGAACGAGCGCACCGCGCGCACCGGCAGGTAAAGGCCTCCCCGCGCGAGCGTGGCGTAAGCGTTCGCGAGGTCGACAAGGCGGACCTCGCCGTCGCCGAGCGCGATGGCGACGCCGTAGCGCGACGGCTCCCGATCGAGCGAGCGGAGGCCGAGCTCCCGGAGCCGCTCGAGGACGCGCTCGGGGCCGAGCGCGGCCGCCGCCCAGACCGCGGGGACGTTGTACGAGTTGGCGAGCGCGTCCCGCAGGCGGACGGGACCGTGGAAGCGGCCGTCGTAGTTCCGCGGCGCGTAGTTGCCGTCCGCCGTCGGGAACGAGAGCTCGACGTCGGGAAGGACGGTCGCGGCGGTGAACCCGAGCTGCTCCATGGCGAGCTCGTAGACGAACGGCTTCAGCGCTGAGCCGGGCTGGCGCAGCGCGAGGACGCCGTCGTTGTGGCCGAGCCCGGCGGCGTCCTGGATATCGTGCGAGCCGACGTACGCGAGGATCTCGCCGGTCGCGTTCTCGATCACCACCACCGCCGCCGCGCCGACGTCGCGATCCGAGAGGCCGCGGACGGTCTGCTGCGCGAGGACCTCGATCTCGCGCTGGAGGCCGCGGTCGATCGTCAGCGTGATCGAGGTCGCCCGGCCGCGAGGCCACGCGGCGCCGGAGCCCTCGGCGGGAAGACCCGCGCCTGTGCCCAGCGCGCCGCCGAGCACGGCGCGGACGAGGTGCGGCGCGCCGAGGCCGCCCCCCTTCGGGGCGAGCGCGATGGGCTCCGCGCGGGCGCGGGCCACATCGGCCTCGCCGGCGAGGCCGGCCGCGAGCATGCGATCGAGGACGCGGTTCCTGCGGCGCTCGAGCGGCCCGGTGCCGCGGCGCGGATCGTAGAGCGCCGGGCCGCGCGGCATGCTGGCGAGCGCGGCGGCCTCCGCGAGCGACAGGTCCCGCGTGGGCTTGTCGAAGTAGAAGCGGCTCGCCGCCTCGACCCCGCGCAGGCCCGGGCCGAACGCGACGCGGTTCAGGTACTGCTCGAGGATCTCGCGCTTCGAGAGCGACGCCTCGATGCGCAGCGCGAGCGCCGCCTCGCCGAGCTTGCCGCGCGCGGTGCGGGGGCGCGGGACGAGCGTGCGCGCGAGCTGCTGCGTGATCGTGGACCCGCCCGAGACGACGCGCCGCTCCGCGGCGAGCTGGCCGACGGCGCGGGCGATCGCGATCGGATCGACGCCGGGGTGGCGCGCGAACCGCTTGTCCTCCGCGGCCAGGAGCGCGCGCTGGATGCGATCGCCGGCCTCGGAGAGCGGAAGCCAGCGCGCGCGCGCGCCGTCGCCGGCGCGGAGCTCGCGGAGCACCGTGCCGTGGCGATCGAGCAGGACCGTGGACACGGCGTGGTCCTCGGGCGCCCCGAGCTCCGGCGGGAGCGGCGTGAGCGCCGCGAGGGCGGCGAGCAGGAGCCACGGCGCTACAGCGAGGGCGACCGCGATCTGCGCCGCGCGGCGCAGGATCCGCCGCGCGCGCGGTCCGAGGCGCGCGAGCCACCGCCCTGCGCGGCCGGGTCCTTCCGGGGAGTGCGCGCGCACGGCTCAGCGCGGACGCGGCGCCGCGTCCGGCCCTCGGCTCCCGACCTGGACCGTGACGGCGCCCGTCCGACCGAAGACCTCGGGGCTGTACATCTCCTCCGCGCGCGCGGGCGGGACAACGAACGAGCCGAGCGTCGTGGCGCGCGCGAGGTACCGGTACCGGTACATCCCGGCGGCCATGTGATCGACGAAGAAGAGGACGCGGTCGTCGCGGATCTCGCGAACGAAGCGGCTCGGGTCGTAGACGCGGCCGGTCGCGCGGAGGTCGTCCTGATCGACGTCGGCGTCGTCCGCCTCGGCCTGGGCCTCCGCCGCGTCGACGTCGAGCGAGCGCGCGGACGTCGCGAGCCGCGCGTCGACCGCCTCGAGGCCCGCCGGCAGCGGATCGTCGATGACAACGAAGTCGCGCGGAGAGGGCGTCACCACGACGATCTCGCCGAGCACGAGATCGCCGCCGGCGAACGCGACCGACGGAGGAGCCGCGCCGGCCGCGCCGCCGACCACGGCGGCGAGGTCCTCGGGCGCGAGCGCGCGGAGCGACTTCTCGACGAAGAAGCCGCGGTCGAGCGCCTCCGTCGGGAGCTGCTTGCGCGCGTAGCGGAGCCGCGCCTCGTAGAACAGGCGGCCGCGCCCGTCGACCGCGAACGCGAGCGGCGCGCCCGCGGCGCTCGCGAGCCTCGCCGCGGGGATCGACGTCTTGACCTGCTCCGTCGTGGGGCCGTGGAACGGCGCGGAGAACAGCTCCGCCTGCCCCAGGAACACCCGCGCGTCGAAGTCCGGCGCCGTCTTCTCCTGCGCCTTCCGGTACTGATCGAGCGCGAGCAGCGCCCAGGCCGTCTCCTGCGTGCTGCGCCACGTGCCTCCGCGGCGATCCGCGAGCAGCCCCGCCGCGAGCCGCGGCGCGAGCGGGTGCGCCGGCCGCGCCGCGAGCAGCGCGCGCAGCACGAGCGCCGAGGTGCGGGCCTCGGAGTCCATGAGCACCGCGTACGCGTCGCCGTGGTTGTGGACGGCCCGCGCGACCGGCCCGTCGAGGCGCAGCGCGCCCTCGAGCTCGCGGACGAGCTGATCCACGGACGCCCTGTCGCTCTTGCCGATCACCATCGCGTGCGCGAGGAGCGCCTTCGAGAAGAGCGGCAGCTTGTCGCGCTCCTCGAACAGCTGGCTCGCGCGCCCGGGGTCGGGGGCGCCGCTCGCCGCGAGGACGTCGACGAGGAACGGCGCCGTCGCCCGGAGGAGCGGGTCGGCGCCGATCCGGTTGAGCTCCTGGCGCAGGTACGACGTCGCGCGCTCCGCCGCGTCGGGCGGCACCGCGACCCCGTAGCGCCTGGCCTCGGTGAGGCCCCACAGCGCGTACGCCGTGGTCCACAGATCCGCGCTGTCCGACTCGGCGAAGAAGCCGAAGCCCCCGTCCCCGCGCTGGTGCGAGAGGATCTCCCGGATCGTCTTGCCGATGACGGCCGTGAGGTCCTTCGGCAGCGCGATCCCGTACGCCTTCGCGAGGTCGCGCAGCGACAGGAGCGGGACCATCCGGCTCGTCAGCTGCTCGGTGCAGCCGTACGGGTACTCGAGGAGCTGCTCCACGCCGCCGCCGAGGCCCACGAGCGCGGTCGGCGCGAGGCTCACCGTGAGCCCGCCCGTGTCGTCGCGGATCGCCGACAGGTCCCCGAGCCGCTCCGCGCTCGCCGTGGTGGTGTCGCCGTAGAGCGCGACGGCTTCCGGCGCCATGGGCGCCTTGATCTCACGGTTCACCTCGACAACGTCCGACGCGCCGCCGCCGGTCGCGCGGAAGCGCAGCGTCGCGGCGCCGGCCCGCGGCGCCGAGAGCGCGAAGCGGACCTCGGCCGACCCGCCCGGCGCGAGCTCGACCGAGCGCTTGGCGCTGCCCGCGAGCGTCAGCCCCGAGGCGGTGACCTCCACCTCGACCATCGCCGGCTTCGCGAGCCCCTTCGAGGTCACGACCACCCCCGCGTCGATCGCGTCGCCCGCGCGGAGGAAGCGCGGCAGCGCGGGCCGGGCCATGAGCGGGCGGCTCGTCGTCACCCGGGACTCGCCGTAGCCGAAGCGATCGTCCTCGGCGGCCACGACCGCCATGACCCGGTACGTCGTGAGCGAGTCCGGCAGCTTGAAGCTCGCGTGCACCTGCCCGGAGGCGTCGGTCACGAGCGCGGGGTTGTAGTAGGCGCTCTGGCGAAAATCGCGGCGCACGCCCGTGCCGCCCTCGGCGCCGCCGCCGCCCGCGCGCCCCTTGTCGGCGCCGAGGTCGGCGAACGGGTTGCGCACGCGCGCGAGCGCCTCGCGCGTCTCGATCGTCGCCACCTTCAGGGGGCGCGGCGCGCCGAACACGGGGATCGGATCCGGCGTCGTGTACCCCGTCAGCGACAGCACGCCCTCGTCCACGGCGTAGAGCGTGACCTCCGCGCGGGCGGGCTGGCCGGCGCGGTCGCGGACGTCGACGTCCACGCGGATCGGATCGCCGGGGCGCGCGTCCGCCTTGTCGGCGCGGACGCGCACCGCGAGCCGCTGCGCCTCCGGGTTCACGCGGAGCGGCGCGTAGCCGAGGCGGAACGCCGGCGCCCCGACGTCGGGCCCAGGCGCCCCGCCCTTCCCCGGCGCGGGCTGCGGCTTCGTCCGCCCGCGCAGGAGCAGCACCGAGACGAAGGCGTTCGGCCGGAGGTCCTCCGTGATCGGGACGTCGATCACGGGCATGGCGCCCGACAGCGTCACCTTCCGGTGCGCGGAGATCCCGGCGCGCTCGACCGTGACCAGCGCGTCGGCGGAGGCGAACGGCGACTTCACGATGATGCGCGCCGTCTGGCCGATCTCGTAGCTGTCGCGGTCGGGAACGAGGTCGACCTTGAGCTCGTCGCTGTCGCCGAAGCCCCCGCCGCCCTCGCCGAGCGCGTAGACGCCGGCCGCGGCGCCGACGGGGTTGCCGCGGCGGTCCCTGGCCGTCGCGTGCAGGAGGTAATAGCCCCCCGACGGCACCGTGAGCTCGCAGCTCCGCGGCGCCGCCGCCGTCGTGACGCCGCACCGCGCGACGACCTTGTCGACCGGCGCGCTCACGCTGCGGTACGCGCTGCCGCTCTCCTCCCGGGCGAGCGTCCACGTCCGGTGCACGAGCTCGACCCGGACCGCGACCTGCGCGACGCGCGCCCCCTTCGGATCGACCGCGAGGATCTCCGGCCGCAGCACGTCTCCCGCCTTCGCGAAGAGCTCGGGCTCCTTGAGGGCGACGTAGAACTCGGCCGGGTGCACGAGCGCCGTCGAGCTCCCGGCGATCGTCTGCCGCGACACGTCGGTGACCGACGCCTCGCACGTGACGAGCTCCGTGCCGCGCTGCCCCGGCATCGAGAGCGCCGCGCCGATCGCCGCCTGCCCGGCCGCGTCGAGCTTCTCGCGCGCGCTCTGCACCTCGAACCCGCGCGGCGCCTGGTCCCGCAGCGCGTCGGTGAGCTCGTCCTCGCGGACCGTGAACCCCTCGATCCCCGGCGGCGAGAACGACGCCGGCGCGCGCGTCACGGAGAGCGATGCCTCCGCGTTCGTCATCGGCGCCCCGAACAGGTAATCGCCGCGCGCGGTCCAGCGCGCCTTGTCGCCGCGGACGTAGCTCGGCCTGTCGCTCTCGACGCCGACCTTGAACTCGGCGGGGCGGTACTCGGCGACCTCGACGCTGCCCATCACGTCCGGCCACCCCGCCTCGCCGCCCTGGACCGTGGCGGCGAGGCTGTACGTGCCGAGCCGCGCGCTCTCGGGGATCTTCACGTCGGCCGAGAACGTGCCGAAGGCGCCGAGCGTCGGGGAGAGCGAGACGAGCGCCTCGCCGTCCGGCCCCTCGACCTTGAGCGCGACGCTCTTGCCGGCCGGCGTCTTCGCCCCGCGCGCGCCCTCCTCGCGGAAGATCCCCTTCACGCGCACCGTGTCGCCCGGCCGGTAGATGCCGCGATCGGAGAACATCATCCCGAACGGGCGCGCCTCGCTGAAGTCGGACGCCGCGCCGAAGCGCCACCCGTTGAGCGAGTCGGCGACCGTGCGGTACGTCCAGTCGTCGCCCGCGCGCGCGAAGACCACGCTGCGCCCGAGCGTCGTCGAGGCCTCCGGACCGCGCGCCGTCGCGGGGACCACCGCGAACCCCTCGGCGTCGGTGGACACCGCCGCGGGCGCGGGCGCGCCAGGGGCCCGGATCCACACGCGCGCCCCGGGCACCGGCGCGCCCGTCGACAGGCGCGTCACCCAGACGAGCGAGCCGCTCGGCGAGACCTTCGCGCTGATCCCGAGGTCGGTCACCTGCGCGATCACCGCCTCGGAGGTGGTGCGCGCGTGCCGCGTCCCGGGCCGGGAGGTGTAGCTGATCCCGATCGCGAGCGGCCCGCGCTTGCCCTCGCCGCCCAGCACCTCGGCGGCGCGCACGAGGTGCGTCGCCGGCGTGTTGGTCGCGGCGGCCGGGCGCAGGGCCGTCTGCTTGCCGGAGGGCAGCGCCGCGATCTCGCCCATCTTCGGGCTGCGCCCCGGGCTGTGCGGATCACCCTGGAGCGCGAGGATCATCTCCTCGGTCATCGCGCCGACCGCGAGCGAGAGCTCGCGCACGTTCACGGACACGACCGGGATCTCGCGCCGCTGGGCCGGCTCGAACACGCTCCCGACGAGGCCGATCTGCGCCTCGGGCCAGCGATCGTCGAAGGCGATCTCCTCGGTGACGACGCCGGCGAGCGCCTGCCCGTGCACGTCGCGCAGCCCGGCGGCCACGCGCACCCGGTAGCTGCGACCCGGGGCGAAGGCGCCGCCGAGGGGGATGTGGCTCGTGGGCTCGTCGTCCTCGATCCACGACGGCCACAGCAGCTTGACGGCGGGCTCCACCGAGATCGCCCGCTTCGCGTCCGCGAACTTGATGGGGTTCGAGAAGGCGAGCGTGAACCCGCCGTCGGCCGCGCAGCGCCCCCCTGGCGTGTCGCGATCGCACTGGGGGCGCAGCGCCCGGAGCGGCCCGTAGGTGCGGTACGTGAACCGCTGCTCCTCGCCGGCCGGCAGCGGCCCTTCGCGGCCGCGGAGGCCCTCGGCCACGGCGAGCTCGATCTCGCTGTCGCGCGGCAGCGGCGCGCGGGGGACGAGCTCGGCGAGCATCTCGTTCTTCGCGTCGGGGCGCCGCACCTCGAACGCCACCTTGTCTTTCCGATCGCCCACCGAGAGGGACGCGCGCCGCGCGATCTCGGCGGTGTCGACCGGCTGGTTGAACCGCAGCTCGAACCGCGCCTCTGGCCTGAGGTCGTCCTTGCCCGACCAGGGCTCGACGCGCGCGACCGCGGGCAGCTCGGTGCGGAAGGTGAAGGAGTACGGCTCGGCCAGCGTGCTGCCGTCGAGCGCGCGGGTGCCCGCCGGGACCTCGACGGTGAACTCCGTGCCGCGCGGCAGGCGGCCTTCGGGGACGAACGTGAGGCCGCTCGTGCCGACCCAGCGCCAGCGTCCAGGCGCGGACGGCTTCAGGACCGCCGGCGCCGCGGCCTCGCTGCCCGCGAGATCGAGCGATCGCATCGGCCGGTTGAAGACGAGGCTGATCTCCGCGGGGCTCGTGGTCTGCCCGCGGGGCGCGCCGAACACCACCGCGAACGGCCCTGCCGCGGCCTTTCCGCCCGGCTCGAGCGCGCCGGGCGCGAGCGTCCCTCGAGGCGGGACGTTGGGGGCGCGCGCGCCCTGGACGCAGGCCAGGCTGAGGGCGAGGACCGCGAGAACGGCGGGCGCAGATCGGAGGCGCGGAGCGACGGACATGGCCGCGACTCAGCAATGGGGATGCCGCGGGCGCAAGAGGCGAGTCCGCGGCGGAATCCGGGCGGGTGATGTGGCAGGCGAGACACACCCGGCGACCCCCGGTGACGCTTGCCACGCGCGGCCGGAGCCGCGGCACGACGGCTACGCTGCCGTCGCGCTCCCCGCGGCCGCGGATCCGCCGCTGCCCGTCACGCTCGACTCGGTCGCTTCCGGGACAGGAGCCGGGACGGGGAATGAGACGAAGAACGTCGCCCCGCGGCCGAGCTCGGTCTCGACCCAGATCCGCCCGCCGTGCCCCTCGACGATCCTGCGCGCGATGGCGAGCCCGAGGCCCGTCGAGAGCTCACCGCCGGTGCTCATCGTGCTCGCGCGGCCGAACGGCCGGAACAGGTTGCCAACGTCCTCGGGCGCAATGCCGGGCCCCTCGTCCTTGACCGCGATGAGGACCTCGGCGCCCTCGCACCGCACGATGACCCGGATCACCGTGCCGTGCGGGGAGTAATGGATGGCGTTGCTGATCAGGTTGTTGAGCACCTGCTCCACCTTCAGCGTGTCCACCTCCACCCGCTGCACCTCGCTCGGGCTCTCGAAGCGGAGCTCCATGTTCTTGCGGCTCGCGAGCACCGTGTTGAGGCCGACGTTTGCCTCCACCAGCTGGACGAGATCGGCGCTCCGCTTGTCCAGGTTCAGCTTGCCGGACTCGATGGTCGAGATCTCGAGGAGATCGTTGAGGAGCGAGAGCATGAAGTGGCTCGACGTTCGGATCTTGTCGACGATCTCGAACTCTTCCTTGTTCATGCGCTGACGCTGGGTGAACAGCAAGAAGTCGCTGTACCCCATGATCACCCCGAGCGGGTTCCGGAGGTCGTGCGCGGCGATCCCCACGAACGCGTTCTTCTCCTCGTTGAGCCGCTGGAGCTCGGCGTTCTTTTGGGCGAGCTCCTCGTGCATCCGGACGAGCTGCCGGTTCTTCCGCTTGAGCTCGATCTCGCTCGCCTTGTGGCCGATCGCATACCGGATGGTGCGCTCCAGGAGCTGCGCGTCGATACGCCCCTTGACGAGGTAGTCCGTGGCACCGGCGCTCATCGCGGCGACGTCGATCTCGCGATCGCTCGCGCCGGTCAGCATGATGATCGGGATCGCACAGCCCGGTGGGTGGACCGCCTCCAGGATCTCGATGCCGGTGCAGCCGTCGAGGCGGTAATCGAGGAGGCAGACATCGTATCGTCCTTCCTTGAGCGCGCCGAGCGCGGCCTCACAGGTGCTCACCCACGTGACGTCGTAGCGTGTGCCTCGGACCTCGGCGAGGATGTCTTTGACGAGGAGACAGTCTTCCTCGTCGTTGTCAACCAGAAGAACCTTGATCGTTCCCGTATTCATGCGCGTGCTCGACGTCCGGCGGGAGCTCGACGATCTCGAACCAGTAGTTCCCTAGCGCCTTCATGACCGCGGTCATCCCCGCGAACGTGACCGGCTTCGAGATGAACGAGTTGACCCCGAGATCGTAAGATCGATAGATATCCTCCTCCGCCTTCGAGGTGGTGAGCACGATGATGGGGATCCTCCGGAGATCCGGGTCGTGCTTGATCTCGGCGAGCGCCTCGCGGCCGTTCTTCCGCGGCATGTTCAGGTCGAGCAGGATGAGCCCCGGGCGGGGCGACACCTCCGGATCCGCGAAGCGCCCGTGCCGGCGGAGGTAGTCCATGAGCTCCTCGCCGTCGTTGACGAAGTGCAGATTGTTCAGGAGCCGCGCCTCGTCGAGCGCCTCCTGGACGAGGAGCTGGTCGTCGAGATCATCGTCGGCGTAGAGGATGGTGATGGATCGCTTGCTCAGGGTCATGTCTCCCCCGCGTGGCGCCCCGTGCTCGCCCGTGCGGGCGCCGCCTCGGCCTGCTGTGGCTTCATGTTCTTGCCTGCACCGTCGGTCCGGCTCGGGTGGGTCATGGGGAGCCGGATGACGAAGTCGCTGCCGCGCCCTGGCTCGCTCTTCACCTGAATGCTGCCGTGATGGCGCTCCGCGATCTTCTTGCAGATCGCCAGGCCGATCCCCGTCCCCTCGTACTCGGCGCGCGGATTCAGCCGCTCGAAGACCGTGAAGATGCGCTCGGAATACTTCGGATCGATGCCGATCCCATTGTCCTCCACATGGAGCTCGTAGATCGCCGGAGCGCCCGCCTCGCCCGCGTCTTCCACGCGTCCCCAGATCTTCACCCGGGGCGGGACGCCCTTGCCATGGAACTTCAGCGCATTGCCGAGCAAGTTCTGAAAGAGCTGACGCATCTGCACCGAGTCGCCGTCGATCGTCGCCAGCTCGCCCACGTCGATCTTCCCCCCGCTCCGCTCGATGGCCACCTCCAGATCCGAGAGCGCCGCCTGGACGACCTGGTCGAGCTTCACGACCTCGAACGGCTTGCCCCTCGTCGTCAGGCGGGAGAACTCCAGGAGATCGCTGACGAGGAGCTGCATCCGCCGCGCGGCGCTCTGCATCCGCTCGAGGTAATCGCGGCCGCGCTCGTCCAGCGCCTCGCTGCACCGCTCCTTGAGGCGATCGCCGAAGGCCACGATCTTCCGGAGCGGCTCCTGGAGATCGTGCGATGAGACATAGGCGAACTGCTCGAGCTCCCGGTTGCGCTGCTCGAGCTCCACGTTCTTCCTCCCGATGTCGGCCTGGAGCACCTCGAGGTGACACGCGTAGGTGCGGAGCCGCTCCTCGGTCTGCCTCTGCAGCGAGATGTCGCGCAGGGCGGCCGTCACCAGGAGGCCGCGCGGCGTGGTGAGCGGGCTCAGCTTGATGTCGGCCGGGAACTCTGTCCCATCCTTGCGCCGGGCCATGATGTTCAGCGCCTGTCCCATGGGCCGGCCGTGTGGGTTCCGGGTGTACCGGTCCCGCTGGCCCTTGTGCCGGTCGCGGAGCTCTACCGGCGTGAGCACGTCCACCGACCGGCCGAGGAGCTCCTCGCGCGCGTAGCCGAAGATCTGCTCGGCCTCGCCGTTGACGTAGACGATCGTTCCGCGCTCATCGACCACGATCATCGCGTCGGGCGCCGCCTCCAGCAGCTTGGCGAGGGGCACATCGATGTCGCGCTCCGCGCTGGAGGCGATGAGCTCATCTGACATCGTCCTATCCATGGGAGCCGACAATTATAGCACGAACAGTGCCACATCCTGGAGCTCGACCATGCGGACATGCGCCAAGTCGCGGCACGCAGATCCTGCCGCGCGCGCGCATGCGGTGCGCCGGGCGAGCGGGGCTTTACTCCGCGTCCGCGCGCGGCGGCCGGCCTCGGCGGCTTACCGGTTGGGATGCCGTGACGGCACGACGTCTCTCGTGTCGCCCCGCGCGGCAGGAGCCAGCACGCGGAGGACCTCGCCATACCTCTCTCGAGGCCCTCGGAGCGCGCTCGTGGCGACGTCTAGGGGCTGAGGTCGTACGCGTGCTTCGCCGCCCACACGGTGGTGGCTCGCATGTAGTAGGGAGCGCGGATGCTGCCGTTGCCCTCCCATGCCTCCGGCGTGCGGAACCACAGGCCGTCGGTCTTCCAGATCGTGTCGACCAGGCTCGCGCCGATCTCGCCGGCCTGCGCGGCGAGCCCCTCCTGGATCATGCCGGCCACCACGCCCCAGGAGGTGCCCACCCAGCACTCGCGCGTCTGGTTGCTCGTCCCGTCGACCGAGCCATTGGCGGTCATGACGTTGACGACGCCGCGGGTCCCGCCGTCGAACCGCTTGAAGTTGTTCTCGTAGATCTTCGTGAACGCCGACACGGCGTGGCTCGGGTCGACGATCGGCGGCAGCCCCAGGGCGCGCGCGTACCACTGGCCTGCGAGCTGGTCCGACATGATCCGGCTCGTGTCCCGGCTCCCCGTGTCGATCTTGTAATACGCCCCCGTCCAGAGCTTCGACTCGAAGCCGCCCTTGGCCTGATCGAACCACGTCTGGTAGGTGCCCGCGAGCGAGGTGTCACCGACCGCGGTCGCCAGCTCCTTCGCGGCCTCGCTGGCGGCGAGGAAGAGGCTTCCGCAGTACGCGGTGTTGCCGTGCAGATCCATGTCGTCGTAGGTCTGATCGATGCCGTTGCTCTCCGGCAGCCCGTCCCCGTCGCCGTCCTGGCCCTTCACCTTCTGCATCGCCATCTTCACGGCGGGCCAGCAGTAATCGAGGAACTCCTTGTCGGTCTTCCCGGTGAGCGCCCAGTCGCGATAGACCATCAGGACCAGCTTGGAGTTGAGATCCTTCCAGTTGGTCGAGTCGCGGTACGTGTACGCGTTCCACTTGCGGAAAACGCTCTCGTTGTCCCCGAAATCGTGCGCGGTCGTCCCGATCGCGCGCGGCCTGTCGGAGCGCATGGTCGTCACGCTGTCGCAGAACTGCCGCACCTCCTGCTTGTCGATGTCCGGCCAGAGCGAGAACAGGGCCCATGAGCCGTAAAAGCGCACGTCCGAGGTCCCGTAGAACGGGTAGATGTACGACTCGAGGCTGGTGAACATGTCCTCGTCCGGGTCGTCCGGCTGGCCGGACGCAGCGCCGGCCTCCCAGTACGTGCCCGCGATGGCGTAGTAATAGAGCTCGTTGAACAGAGCGCCCTTGAGCCACTCCGGGTACTTGGGGTCGTCGAGCACGCTCGCCTGCCAGTCCTGGATCGCCCAGAGCCACGGCTCGTGCTCGGCGAGCGCCTCCGCCGCGATCGTCCACGAGGCGTTCCCCGTCCGCCCGAAGTGGCGCGTGTACGCGCGGTACCACCTGTCGCCCGAGCCCGCCTGCGTGACCGGGATATCCCACGCGAGCACGATCGGCACAATGGCGCTCTTCCCCGGCTCCACCGTCGCCTTGAACGCGATCGCCCCGAGCGAGTGCCCTCCCGTCGTGTTGGCGAGCGTGCCGTCGTTGGCGAGCTCGCTCTGCAGGGCGGCGACGCTGTCGGCGGACTGGTACGAGACGACCACGCCCGGCGCGTTCCGGCTGGCGAGCGTGAACTCCCCCTGTCCCTCGGAGTTCGGCGCCCCTCCGCCTCGGGTGAGGACCAGGCCGACGTCGTCGCCGGAGGTCTGCGCCGTGGCGCCATTGCCGCCGTGATCGTTCTTCCAGGTCAGCATCACGGCGACGTCGCAAGGCGCTCCGGTCGGATTCGTGATCTCCCACCGATAGACGCCGACCGGATAGCTGGATTTCTTGTAGTCGCCCGGGATGATGGGGCTGTATTGTTCGACCTTCGCTTTGCAGGGGAATGCCGCGCCGTGGTAATCGACCCACGAGCGCGGAAAGAGCGAGGAGTACGTCGCCTGCCCCTGGCCCAGGCCGTCCTTGTCGAGGCGCTTCGTCTGCGCGTCGCCCCCTTCGGCCTTCTGGTACATGAAGAAGCCCGCGTTGTTGTCGACGTTCTGGTCATTGCTCCCGATATCGAGGCGCCCCTTGTAGAACCTGCCGTCGAACCGCCAGGTGATCGTCCCGGCCCCGAAGCCGCCGATGGGCGCGCCGTCCTCGTAGACGCCGTCCGTGATACCCCTGCTCCACGCCTGAGCCGGGATGGAGATCGGCTCGCCCGGCACGTGCGCCGGCGGGCCGCCGCCTTCGCTGCCGCCGGAGCCGACCGCGGGTGGAGCGCCGCCGGTGCCCGCCCCTGACGACGAGCTGCTCGCAGGGCCCTGGCTTGTTCCGGCGCCGGCTCCGGTCAATGTTCCGGCACCGGCGCCGCCAGGCCCTGATCCGCCGTCCGACGAGGACGAGCTCGATCCACCTCCTCCGCACGACGCGGCTGTCGCCACGACGAGGACGGCACCGGCAGCGACGACACCCAGAGAGCGTAGTGGGACAAGGGGCAATGTCATGACGGCGAGCATATGCAGATCGTGCGCACACGTCACCGTACCAATGGCAATGCATTCACTTCGTTACCGCTGAAACATTCCGTCGTTTCCGAGGCGAAACCTGATTTCGCGCGTCGCTGTTCACCCGGGCCGCCTTTAGCGCGGCGCGAAATCTCCAGGGCGTCTCCCACGACCCGCACGACTCCAGCGCGCGAGCGAGACCCCTACGATCCCTCTTTCATTGCCAGGCTTGCTCCGCAGCGCGCGGCCGAGGAGCGGCGCTCATGGCCATGTGGCTTTGACCGCATTGATCCAGGTGTCCGCGAGGCGAAAGGCCGGGTCTTGCTCGATGTGCACGAAGCGCCCGCTGTAGCTCGTGGCGGAGCGACCACAGACCTGGCTCGCCGAAACGAAGTTGAGGAGCCTGCCTTGAACGTTGGTCGTCGCGTTCAGCGAACAATCGCTGCTGCCGGGAACGCCGACCCGCCAGGTGGGCTTCTCGGCCAGCAAGTTGCGCTTGAGCTCCAGTATCTTGTCACCCGGGACGGGGGCGACATCCATGCCGTGCGAGGCGAACACGTCCTCCGCGCAGGTATCTCTCGCCATGCCATGCCACTGAACGCCCCACCAGGGATTCGATCCATAAAAGGCCGCGAGCTCCAGATAGGTCGCGTGAAACGCGTTCGTCACGTTGTGGGCCACGTCCGAGACCATGGTCGAGCTCTGGCAAACGCTGTCGGTGAAGCTCGCGTCGCGGTGAGCGCCGGCCATCAGGAAGCTGCGGGATCTCGTCGCCTTGAAGATGCTGACGGCCTGGATCTCCGTCTCCAGGTCCGCTGTCGCATGCGGCGCCGAATGAGCGAGCTCTCGCTCCGCGGCCGCGTCCACGATGAACGTGCCCAGCCCGAGATCGACGGTCCCGTCGCTGTTCCGATCGCCGACCTCCATGAGCACACAGTACCTTCGTCCATTGTTGACGTCGCGGAGGAGCCGGATCCGCGCAGACGACGACAGGCTGGACGGCAGCACGATAGTGCAGCTGCCGCCCATCATGGTGCGAACGACGCTCCGCCACGCGGTCAGCTGCGTCGAGCTCGGGGTGACGAAGATGCCTGAGTCCCTGCCGGGCATCTGATCGCGAATGCACGTCACGAGCGCCTCCAGGGTCGCGCTCGACGAGCAGGTCAGGTCCGCCGACACCGCCGGGCGAGACGCCATGAGCACGCCAGCGCCGAGCAGGAACAGAATCGTTCGTTCGAACCGCATGACAGCGTTACCTCCAGTCAGGGGTTTGCGGGTGGGATCGATCGGCGGTCCTCTGCGCGGCGCGCGGCGCGCCGCGCACGTGGGCACAGGGACGAGGCTCGCCGGGGACGCACGGCGCGGACCTCGGCATTCCCAGATCTTTCAGGCGCGCGAGCGCTCGCCGCTCTCTTCGCCGTCCACGCAATGCTCGCCAAGCAAACTCACCGGCAGGCGACGGCGGGTGCAAGGCGGAGACCGCCACGCTGTGCGAACCGTTCGCGGTCGCCGCGGCCACCACATCGCAGCGTTACCGCCACATCGCAGCCCGGCCACCACACCACAGCGTCGCTCGACCCGGTGAGCCCCCGGGGTGTCGCACGTCATGACAACGGCGCGTCGCTCGCCGGCCGGAGCGGGTTGTCCCGGCGCGGGGGGCCCTCCCTGTCCGTCCTGTCACGACAAGCAAGCTCCCCGAAAACGTGTGGAAATAATGGAGGCCTTATCCTCGGCAGCGTGAAAGTCATCTCGCACGGGCTGCTCGGGCGTGAGACGACCGAAGCGATCGCCATCCCCCTCGGGGCCCTCGCGGCCTCGCTCCTCGTGTTCGGCGCGTTCGTGGCCGCCCAGGGGGTGAACCCCTTGGGCGTCTATCACGACATGGTCCGAGGCGCCTTCGGCACGTGGTTCTCGTTTCAGAACACCCTCCTTCGGGCCGCGCCGCTCATGCTGACCGCGCTCTGCACGGCGCTGCCGGCGCGCCTCGGCCTGATCGTCATCGGCGGCGAGGGCGCGCTCGCCATGGGCGGGCTCTCGGCCGCGTCGGCGGCGCTGGCCGCACGGGCGTGGGGCGCGCCGCCCGCCGCCGTGCTCGCCGCGATGCTCGTCTCCGGGCTCGCCGCCGGGGCGCTCTGGATCGGCCTCGCCGGCGCGCTGCGCGTCTACCGCGGCGTGAGCGAGACGATCAGCAGCCTCCTCCTCAACTACATCGGTATCGCGATCCTGAACCACCTCGTCGAGGGCGCGCTGCGCGACCCGGCGAGCCTCAACAAGCCCTCGACCGCCTCCATCGGCGCCGAGAACGCGCTGGGGAGCCTGCCCGGCCTCGAGGTCCACTGGGGCCTCGCCTACGGGGTGCTCGCCTGCGCGCTCTGTTATGTGCTGATGCACCGGACGACGTTCGGCTTCGGCGCGGCGATGAGCGGCGGCAACGTCCGCGCGGCGCTCCTCGCCGGACTGCCGGTCAAGCGCCTCGTCGTGCTCACCTGCACGCTTGCCGGAGCGTGCGCCGGGCTCGCCGGCATGGTGGAGGTCGCGGCGGTCCACGGCCGTGCCAACGCGTCGCTGGTCAGCGGCTATGGCTACACCGGCATCCTCGTCGCGTTCATCGCGCGGCACAACCCGCTCGCGGTCATGCCGGTCGCCCTCCTGCTCGGCGGCATCGGCGCGAGCGGCGGCCTGCTGCAGCGGACGGCGCGGCTCCCCGACGCGACGGTGAGCGTGCTCCAGGGAATGCTGTTCATCGCGATCCTCGCCAGCGAGACGCTTTATGGCCGTTCCCTCGCTGCCCGCGAGCCCAAGGTCCGTCAGGCGGCTCCGGCGCCTTCGGTGGCATGATGAACGACGCAGCTGCGCTCGGACTCTGGGGCATCCCCCTCGCGGTCGCCGCCGGGGCCATCCGCATCAGCACGCCATTCCTCTTCGTGAGCCTCGGCGAGTGCCTCACCGAGAAGAGCGGCCGCGTGAACCTCGGCCTGGAGGGCACGCTCGTCATGGGCGCGATGGGAGGTTATGGCGTCTCGTACCTCACGGGCTCTGCCTGGCTCGGCGTGCTCGCCGCCGGCGCCATCGGCGCCGCGCTCGGCGCGTTGCACGCGTGGCTGTGCTCGAAGCCGCGCGTCAACGACATCGCCGTCGGCATCGCGCTCATGCTCTTCGGCGTCGGCCTCGCCTTCTTCCTCGGCAAGCCGCTCATCCAGCCGACGGCGCCCCGCCTGCCCGCGATATCACTCGGCTTCTTCAGCGATCTCCCCCAGGTCCGCTCCGCGCTCCAGGTGAACGCGCTCTTCCTCATCGGGGCCGCGCTCGCCCCGCTCCTGCTCTGGGCGCTGAACCGCACCCGCTTCGGGCTCGTGCTCCGCACGGTGGGCGAGAGCGCCGACAGCGCCCGCGCGATGGGGGTCGACGTGAACCTGGTCCGGCGGCGCGCGACCATGGCCGGCGGCTTCCTCGCCGGCGTCGGCGGCTCGTTCCTCTCGCTCTTCTACCCTGGCAGCTGGAACGAGGGCCTCTCGAGCGGACAGGGGCTCATGGCCGTCGCCCTCGTCATCTTCGCGCGCTGGAACCCGGTGCGCTGCCTCTTCGCTTCGCTGCTCTTCGGCGGCGCGAGCGCCCTCGGGCCGGCGCTCCAGTCCGTGGGGATCACCTGGGGATACCACCTCTTCAACGCCGCGCCGTACATCGTGACGCTGGCCATCATGGTCGCCGCGAGCTCCGCGACCCAGACCCTGCGCGATCAGCCCGCCGAGCTGACGCTCGCGCGTTGATCGCGCGAGGCGGCGCGCGCTGTACGAGCCGTGTGAACGGTACGAAACGAACGAAAGGAGCGAGCCCCGCGAGACGAGCGAACCGTACGAGACGAGCGAAACGCTGAATGACAGGAGGACTCGACCGATGCCCTACGTGGCCGCTGATCCCTACGCCTGGCCTTACAACGGCGCGCTCCGCCCCGAGACGACGGCCCTGATCGTCATCGACATGCAGACCGACTTCTGTGGGAAGGGCGGGTACATCGACCTGCTCGGCTACGACGTCTCCCTGACGCGGGCGTGCATCGCGCCGATCCAGCGCGCGCTCGCGGAGCTGCGCCGCCGCGGCTATCACGTCCTGCACACGCGCGAGGGGCACCGGCCGGACCTCTCCGACCTCCCGGCGAACAAGCGGTGGCGCTCCCGCCGGACCGACGGCGGGCGCGGCACGGGCGTGGGCATCGGCGATCCCGGGCCGTGCGGGCGCGTGCTCGTCCGCGGAGAGCCTGGGTGGGAGATCATCCCGGAGCTCGCGCCCCTGCCCGGCGAGCCGATCATCGACAAGCCGGGCAAGGGCTCGTTCTGCGCGACGGATCTCGATCTCATCCTCCGCCAGCGCCGCATCGAGAACCTGATCCTCACGGGGATCACGACGGACGTCTGTGTGCACACCACCATGCGCGAGGCGAACGACCGCGGGTACGAGTGCCTGCTGCTCTCCGACTGCTGCGCGGCCACGGATCCTGGCAACCACGCCGCCGCGCTGAAGATGATCAAGATGCAGAACGGCGTGTTCGGCGCGGTCTCGACCTCCGCCGCGCTGCTGGAGGCGCTCCCGTGACCATGGACCCGCGCGTCTTCTCGAGCCCCGCGGCGAGGCCGCCCCGCGCCGCCGCCCGGGAGCCCAGCCTCCCCACGCCGCCGCCGGCGCTCTCCGCCGCGGGGATCACGAAGCGGTTCGGACCGCTGCTCGCGCTCGACGACGTCTCGCTGCGCCTCGCGCCCGGGAGCTTCCACGCGCTCCTCGGCGAGAACGGCGCCGGCAAGAGCACGCTGGTCAAGTGCATCATGGGCTATCACCAGGCCGACGCCGGCGAGGTGAGGGTCGGCGACGCGGCCCTGTCCATCAGGAGCCCGCGCGACGCCCAGGCGCTGGGGATCGGCATGGTCTACCAGCACTTCACCCTCGTGATGAACATGACGGTCGCCGAGAACCTCGTGCTCGCGCGCGCGTCGCTCCCCCTCGTGATCGACTGGCGCAAGGAGCGCGAGGCGATCCGCGCGTTCATGGAGCGCATGCCTTTCCGGCTCGATCCGGAGCGGACCGTGCGCGCGCTCGCCGCGGGCGAGAAGCAGAAGCTCGAGATCCTGAAGCAGCTCTACCTCGGCAGCAGGATCGTCATCCTCGACGAGCCGACCTCGGTCCTCACGCCCGGGGAGGCCGACGATGTGCTCGGGATGCTCCGGTGCATGGCCGACGAGCAGCGGATCAGCGTGCTCATGATCTCGCACAAGTTCCGCGAGGTGACGGCGTTCGCCGACGAGGTCACGGTGCTGCGGCGCGGCCGGGTCGCCGGCCGGGGCAAGGTCAAGGACCTCACGCCGGCGGCCATGGCCGAGATGATGGTCGGCGCGCAGCCGGCGCAGGTCTCCGCGGCGCGCGGCGACGCGCCCGCCGGGGAGCCGGTCCTGCGCATCGAGGGGCTCGCCGCGAGCGACGATCGCGGGCGGCCGGCGCTCGACGGCGTGACGCTCACGGTCCATCGCGGCGAGATCGTCGGCATCGCCGGCGTCTCCGGCAACGGGCAGGAGGAGCTCGTCGAGGTCCTCGCCGGGCAGCGCGCCGCGCGGGGTGGCAGCGTGCTCGTCCATGGCGAGCCGTACGGCGCCGGGCGCGCGCAGATCCTGAAGCACCGGGTGCGGTGCCTGCCCGAGGAGCCGCTGCGCAACGCCTGTGTCCCCGCGATGTCGGTCGCCGAGAACATCGGGTTCCGCGTCTTCGACAGGCCGCCCTTCACGAGGCTCCGCTGGGGCGTGAGCCGGGCGGCGCTGAGGCGGTCGGCCGAGCGCCTCGCCGCGGAGTACGCCATCAAGGCGCCCTCGGTCGACGCCCCGATAGGCAAGCTCTCCGGCGGCAACGTGCAGCGCGCCGTCCTCGCGCGCGAGCTCGGCATGGACGAGGACATCGAGCTCCTCGTCGCCGCAAACCCCTGCTTCGGGCTCGATTTCGCGGCCGTGGCCGAGATCCGCTCCCGCATCCTGAAGGCGCGCAACCGCGGGACCGCCGTCCTCCTCGTGAGCGCGGATCTCGACGAGATCTTCGCCATGGCCGACCGTGTCCTCGTGATGAGCGAAGGCCGCATCGTCCACGAGTCGCCGATCGCTTCGGCCGACGTCGCGGAGATCGGCCGCGCGATGGCGGGGCACCGATGACGGCGCGGCCCCTCGAGATCGCGGCGAGGCCGTACCCCTTCCGCGTCGCCGATCGGGACGCCGTGGCGCTGCTCGTCATCGACATGCAGCGCGACTTCCTCGAGCCCGGCGGCTTCGGCGCGGCGCTCGGCAACGACGTCAAGCGGCTCCAGCGCATCGTGCCGACGGTCCGGCGCGTGCTCGACGCGTTCCGCGACCATGGCCTGCCCATCATCCACACGAAGGAGGGTCACAGGCTGGATCTCTCGGACTGCCCCCCTGCGAAGCGGGGCCGGGGTGCTCCTGGGATGCGGATCGGCGATGTCGGGCCGATGGGGCGCATCCTGGTCCTGGGCGAGCCGGGCAACGACTTCGTGCCCGAGCTCGCGCCGGCGCCCGGGGAGCTCGTCGTGCCGAAGCCCGGGAAAGGCGCCTTCTACCGGACGGGGCTCGACGCCAGGCTGGCGGCGCTCGGCGTCTCCCACCTGCTCATCGCCGGCGTGACGACCGAGGTTTGCGTCCAGACCACGATGCGCGAGGCGAACGATCGCGGCTACGAGTGCCTGTTGATCGAGGACGCCACCGAGAGCTATTTCCCCGAGTTCAAGGCGGCGACCCTGGAGATGGTTCGTGCCCAGGGCGCGATCATCGGCTGGACCGCCCCCGCCGCCGCCGTCCTAGAAGCGCTCTGATCGATACCCCTTCCAGCGCGGCTGCTCGATGCCCGCTCCAGAGCAGCCGCTCGATACCCGCTCCAGAGCGGTGGTCACCCGCACAGGAGACGGGCCCAGATCGGCGTTTTCGGCGCGGAAGCGCACTCCCGTGCGCTGAGCACCGAAAACGTCGAGATGGGCCCGTATCCGAAGCGGGTGGCCACCACTCTAATGTGTTGAGCCGAGGGCGCCGGCGACGAGGTAGTCCATGCTCTCGAGCGCGATGTCCGTCTGCTGCTGCGCGACCGAATCGGCGATCACCACCTTGCCCTCGTTGTTCATGATCGGTCCCTTGAAGATGGTGAGCGTGCCCTCTGTGAGCTTCGCCTTCGCCTCCTCGGCCTTCTTCTTTGCCTCCTCGGAGACGGCGGGGCCATAGGGTGAGATCTTGATGTACCCCTCCTTGAAACCGCCGCGCAGGAGGTGCGGATACGGCTTCCCCTCGCGGATGAACGTGATGTAGTCGGTGTAGACCTTGGACCAGTTCCACTCGGCGCCGGTCAGGTACCCCTTCGGGGCGAGCGTCGCCTGGTTCGTGTGGTAGCCGGTGCTGAACGCGCCACGCCGCTCCGCGAGCTCGATGATCACCTTGGGCGAGTCCACATGGGCGGTCAGGACGTCGACGCCCTGATCGATGAGGCTGTTGGCCGCCTCCGCCTCCTTGACGGGCATCGACCAGTCGCCGGTGAAGATCACGGCCGTCGTCACGCTCGGGTTCACGCTCCGGGCGCCCAGCGTGAAGGCGTTGATGTTGCGGAGCACCTGCGGGATCGGCTTCGCCGCGATGAACCCGAGCTTGCCGCTCTTCGTCGTCATCCCGGCGACGATGCCGGACACGTACTCGGCTTCGTCGATGTAACCGAAATAGCTGCCGACATTGCTCGGGTGCTTTGACCCGTCGTAGAGGCCACCACAATGGAGGAAGGTCTTGTCCGGGAACTTCTCCGCCACCTTGAGGAGGTGCGGATCGAAGTAACCGAAGGACGTCGGGAAGATCACCGTCGCGCCATCGAGGTTGATCATGCTCTCGAGCGTCTTCTGCACGGCGACCGTCTCGGGGACGTTCTCCTCCTCACGGGTCTTCACGCCGGCCAGCTTGCCGAGCGCGGCGGCCCCCTCGGCGTGCGCCTGGTTGTAGCCGTAGTCGTCCCTGGGGCCGACGTAGATGAAGCCCACCGTGAGCGGCTGATCGCTCGATCCCTCCTTGCTGCAGCCGGCCGACGGCAGGAGCGAGAGCGAGAGGAGCAGTGGACGGAGGATGGCGAGGAAGCGCTGCCCCCGCGCCACGCCGGCCGCGATGAACCCAGGGAGCGCGGGGAGCAGAGGAGTTCTCGGTGTGCTCTTCACGCCATGGATGTGTACGCGACTCCTCATTTCTGGAACTTTTCCCACGCGTGAATTTCGCGCGCTTCGCGTAATTACCGTTGAGCGCGCACCGCGCGCTGTGGCATGGTTCCATCAACACTGGAGATTCGCGATGACAGCTACACTTTCAGCAGCGACGCGGGATTTCGTGCCTGTGCAGTTGCCATTCATCATTGCGAATGTGGCAACGATGGCCGCTCATCCGGAGTCGGTCCCCTGGCGGCGCCTCCGGGAAGGCGTCGAGATTCACCGCCTTTACGGCAGCAGCGACGCAGGCGCCTCGGCCGCGCTCCTGCGCTACGCGCCGGGGGCATCCGTGCCGCAGCACGTCCATCGAGGCCATGAACACATCTTCGTGCTCACAGGCTCGCAGTCGGACGAGCGCGGGCACCACCGCGCCGGCACGCTCGTGATGAACGCCCCGGGCAGCCGCCACAGCGTCTCGAGCGCCGAGGGCTGCATCGTGCTCGCGATCTGGGAGCAGCCCGTCGTCTTCATCTGATTCATCTGATTCATCTTCCCATCTGATGTAAGCGCGCCGCCCGAGGCCACGCCGGCCTGACCTGGGTCCGGGGTACGACATCGCCGCAGGCACGTCCTGAGCGGACCGCGAGCGTGCCCCCGGCGCTCGCTTTCTCGGGGCACAGAGGTTCAGGTACGCTGCGCTTTGCCGTAGGCTGGACGCTCATGGATTCACGCGGGAAATCGCTCCCTCCGGGGCCGCTCGTCACGGACGAGGACATCCGGGAAGAGCTCCGGCGGCTGTTCGACGCCGGTCCCGACTCGGGGCTCGTCATCCGGGTCTATGGCGAGTCGGGCGAGGGGGCGGCCGCGGCGGACGCGTTCCGCGAGATGTTCGCGTCGCTGCGCATGTACGAGGGGAAGCCGCAGGACCAGCCGCTGGAGATCCTCGTCGACGCGCCGAGCAAGGCGCACATCGCGCGCGCGCTGTCCGTGCTCGGCCACAAGCAGCACCAGAAGCGGATCCTCGATCACATCCTCACCACCTTCGGGCGCCGGCTGATCGACCCGCTCGCCGAGATCCTCGACACGACCCCGACCGGCTCGGTGACGGCGCGGCTGACCATGCTGCGGGACATCTTCCTCGCGCACGTCGCGGATCTGCGGATGACGCCCGAGTCGCAGCAGATCCTCTCGAGCGACCTGCGCAAGCTCCTGAGCGACGACTACCTGGTGATGGTGGCGGAGAACGAGGAGCGCGTGCAGCGCCCGCGCGTGGCGATGCTCGCGCAGCAGATCCTCAGGCTCGTCGGCTCCACGTTCCACAACGCGCTCAAGCGGTGGCCGGCGCACGCCGAGCAGATCGCCTCGTCGATCGCGCGGCGGAGCCCGAAGAAGGTCCGCCTGAGCGAGGTGCCGAAGCTCATCCGCGGCCAGATCACCGACGGCATCGAAGAGTTCCTGTGGATCGAGACGAGCGCGGACATCGAGGGCGCGCTGCGCCCGATGCTCGCCGAGCACCAGGACGTGATGCCCGTGACGCAGGCGACGCTCGACCGATCGACGTACCGCGAGTTCGCGGACGCCTGCTGGGCGATCATCGCCGAGCACTGCTGACGGCGGGGCGAGCGCTGCCGGATCACTGACCCCGCCGCGCTGCAGGCTGAGATCCATCACGTCCTGGTCGCTTCGCTCACCGCTTCACCGCGTGTCCCGCTCGATTCGTCTGGAGGGAGAGAGACCCCCTCCGGAGCAAGCCCCCGCGCGCGCCGCGTCGGGAATGATTTCCGCCTCCCGCTGTTGTAAGGGGCCGCTGGCGCCTGGGCCGCCGCGCTCTGCGGCGTCCGAATCGCCGGCGCGGAGAGCTTCTTCCCTTCGCGGAGGGGTGCACGGCCGTGATCGAAATCAGCGACCTATACAAGTACTACGGCGACCGGAAGGCCATCGGGCCCCTGTCGTTCTCGATCGAGGCGGGAGAGATCGTCGGTCTGCTCGGCCTGAACGGCGCGGGCAAGACGACAACGCTCAGGATCCTCGCCTGCGATCTGCTCCCGTCCGCGGGCCGTGTGCTCGTGGACGGACTGGATGTCGTCGACCACCCCCACGAGGTGCGGTCCCGCATCGGATACCTCCCCGACAGGCCGCCGCTCTACGACGAGATGAGCGTGCGCGCCTTCCTCCACTTCGCCGCGCGCCTGCGCGGCGTCGACGCCGGCGCGGCCGACGCGCGGGTGGCCGAGGCGCTCGCGGTGACGCAGCTCGACGACGTGGCCGCGGACCCCATCAGCTCGCTGTCCCACGGCTTCAAGCAGCGCGTCGGCATCGCGCAGGCCATCGTGCACAAGCCGCAGCTGCTCGTCCTGGACGAGCCGATCAGCGGGCTGGATCCGGTGCAGATCGTCGAGATGCGCGCCCTGCTCCGGAGCCTGCGCGGCAAGCACACCATCCTGCTCTCCAGCCACATCCTCTCCGAGATCAGCGAGACGTGCGATCGCATCCTCGTGATCCGGGACGGCGAGATCGGCGCGCAGGGCACCGAGCAGGAGCTCTCCGCCAAGCTGCTCCACGGCGTCCGGGTCGAGCTCACGGTGCGCGGCCCCGCGGCCGAGGGCGCGGGCCGCGGCGAGGCGGCGAAGGCGCTCGAGCTCGCGCGCGAGGTCGAGGGCGTCACGTCCGTCGAGCAGCTCACCACGACCGAGCCGGGGGGCGACGTCGTGAGCTTCGCGGTCGAGGCCGACCGCGACGTGCGCGCGGCGCTGTGCGCCGAGCTCGTGCAGGCGGGCATCGGCATCCTCGAGGTGAAGCGGAGCGAGCGCGAGCTCGAGTCGGTGTTCCTGCGGCTCGCCTCGCGTGGGGCGCCCGGGGCGAAGGACAGGTCCGCCGCGGCCGGCAGGGCGAGTGCCGGCGGCGACGCAAGGAAGGCCCCTGCCGAGGAGCAGGCGGAGGAAGGCGAGGGCGAGACATGAGAGGGACATTGCTCGTCGCGCGGCGGGAGCTGTCCGCGTACCTGAGATCACCGCTCGGGTACGTCGTCGCTGCCGCTGCGTTGCTCATCGACGGCATCTATTTCCACGTCGCGGCGCTCGGCTCGGGCGCGCGGCTGTCGGCGGAGGTGCTGCTCAAGTTCTTCGACGGCACGGCGTTCATCACGATGGTCGCGGCGCTCATCCTCTCGATGCGGCTCATCGCCGGCGAGCGCGAGAGCGGGACGCTCATCCTGCTCAAGACCGCGCCCGTGCGCGACGGCGAGATCATCGTCGGCAAGTTCCTCGCCGCGCTCGCGCTGGTCTCGCTGATGACGGCGATCACCATCTACATGCCGCTGCTCATCTTCGTGAACGGCAAGGTGTCCGTCGGGCACATCCTTGTCGGCTACTCCGGGGTGCTGCTGCTCGGCGCCGCGTCGCTCGCGATCGGGCTCTTCGCCTCGACGCTCGCGGCGAGCCAGGTCATCGCGGTCATCCTCGGGGCGGCGATCCTCGGGACGCTCGGCTTCCTGTTCCTCGTCGCCCGCGTGACGGAGCCGCCGCTCAACGACTTCGTGAGCGCGCTGAACCTCTACCCGCTCAACCAGAAGCCGTTCCTGAACGGCGTGCTCCGGCTGGAGAACGTCGTGTACTACGTCGCGGTCGCGTACTTCTTCCTGCTCGCCGCGACCCACACCCTGAAGGCGCGGAGGTGGCGGTGAAGGACAAGCAAGCTCAGGCCGACGAGGCCGAGATCCGCGGCGAGGGAGCGGGCTCCGCGTCCCCGCCGGACGCCGGGCGAGAGGCCCCGCCGGCCGGCGAGCCGGCGCCCGCCGCGCCGCGCGAGGCGCCTGCGCTCCGCGCCGGAGGCTGGATGGTCCCGGCGTACGCGGGCGCGCTCCTCGCCCTCTTCCTCGGCGAGCGCGTGGTGCCCACGATCGAGTGGCTCCGCTATGCCCTGTCGGGGCTCGGGTTCTTGACCCTGGTCCTCGTCACCGCGCTGCGCTTCGCGACCGCGGTGCGCGAGTCGGGCGAGCGCCGCGCGGTCGAGCGCGCGCTCGCGATCCTGTCGGCGCTCGGCGTCGTCGCTGTGGCGGCCTACTTCACCACGACCGACGCGGGGCAGGCCACGCTCGGCGTCTCGCGCGCCGCGCCCGAGCTGCGCGGGCGCATCGACGCCGCCACGACGGTCGCCTGGGTCGCGCTGCTCGTCATGGCGACGGTGCCGCTGTTCTTCGGCGAGGCGGCGCTCGCGCCGATGCGGCGCGCCGAGCGCATCGAGGGCCGGCGGGTGCGCGCCGCGACGCTCTCGGGCCTGACGCTCGGGTTCGCCGCGGTCTACTCCGCGCTCTTCGTGTTCGCCGCGAGCAAGCTCGATCTCAAGGCGGACTTCTCGTACTACCGCACCGCCCGCCCGGGCGAGTCCACGAAGCGCGTCGCCGAGAGCCTGACCGCGCCGCTCAAGATCACGGCCTTCTACCCGCAGCAGAACGAGGTCGGCGCCGAGGTGGAGGGCTACCTGCGCGAGGTGAAGGCGGCGTCGCCGCAGATCACCGTGGAGGTGCAGGATCGCCTGCTCGTCCCCGCGCTCGCCAAGGAGGCGAAGGTCACGCAAGACGGCGTCATCGTGCTCTCGCGCGACGGCTCGCGCGAGACGCTCACCGTCGGCTCCGACATCAAGAGCGCGGGCGCCAAGCTGAAGAGCCTCGACGCCGACTTCCAGAAGGTGCTGCTCAAGGTGATCCGGCCGCAGCGCACCGCCTACCTGACGGTCGGCCACGGCGAGCTGAACGAGTCGGCCAGCTCGCCCGAGGGGCGGACGACCAAGAACCTCCGCAAGCTGCTCGAGTCCCAGAACTACGTCATCAAGGACCTCGGGCTCGCCCAGGGGCTCGGCAGCGAGATCCCGAAGGACGCGAGCGTCGTCATCGTGCTCGGCCCGCAGAAGGCGTTCCTCCCGGAGGAGGTCGCGGCGCTCAAGCGGCACGCCGAGGAGGGCGGGCACCTCCTGCTCGCGCTCGATCCGGACGCCAAGGTCGATCTGGATCCGCTCGCCGGCGCCGTGGGGCTCACGTGGAAGCCCGAGGTCCTGGCGAACGATCGGGTGTACGTGCGGCGGCGCTACAACGACTCGGACCAGGGGATGCTGGTCACGACGCGGTACTCCTCGCACGCCTCGGTGTCGACGCTGAGCCGCCACTCGCAGCAGGCGCCGACGATCTTCCCGGGCGCGTCGTCGCTCGACAAGCGCGAGGACGGCGGCCTCAAGATCGACTTCGTCGTCCGCTCGCTGGGCGAGACGTTCGCCGACGCGAACGGCAACTTCAAGTTCGACGAAGGCGGCGAGAAGCGCAGCGCCTACAACCTCGCGGCGGCGGTCTCGAAGGAGCTCGCGCCTGCCGGGGACGACAAGGAGAAGAAGGAGCTGCGCGCGTTCGTGGTCGCCGACGCCGACGTGTTCAGCGACGCGGCGTTCAGGAACGAGCCCAACATCGTGCTCGCGCTCGACGCGCTCCGGTGGCTCGGCGGCGAGGAGAGCTACGCCGGGGAGATCACGACGAGCGAGGACGTCCGGATCGAGCACACGAAGGAGAAGGACCAGGTGTGGTTCTGGGCCACGATCCTCGTGGCGCCGGCCATGGTGCTGGGTCTCGGGCTCTTCATCACGCGCCGCGGGCGGCGCGCGAGCGGGAGGCGCGCATGAGGTTGGAACGCAGCTTTTTCGTGCACCTCGGCCTTGTTGTGGTCGCGGCCTTGTTCGCGGTCATCGTCTGGACGCGCGACGAGAAGGCGGCCGCCCTCTCGGTCGCGGACGTGACCGTCTGGGCCGGCCGCGCCGACGACGTCGAGCGCATCGCCTTCGAGGGGAAATCGAAGACGGTCGTCCTCGAGGCGAAGAAGGACAAGGAGGGCCGCTACTTCGTCGGCACGGCGGAGCGCAAGACGACGCCCCCGGCCGAGAAGCCGAAGGACCCGCACCAGAACCCCGACGACGCGGCGCAGGACGACGAGCCGCCCGCAGAGGCTGAGCCGACGGTCAAGACGACGACGTTCGTCTCGGTGGCCGCCGGCAACAAGCTCGCCGAGGCGATCGCGCCGCTGAAGGCGCTGCGCTCGATCGGCCGCATCGCGGACGACCGCGCGGCCGAGTTCGGGCTGACCGAGCCCGAGGGCACGCTCACCGTCAAGCTGCGCGGCGCCGAGCGAAAGCTTGTCCTCGGCGGCGCGACGCCCGGCGGCGCGGACCGGTACGCGCGCGACGAGGCCACGGGCGAGGTGTACGCCATCAAGGGCGACATCTACCGCGATCTCGACACCGCGGAGTCACGGCTCCTGGAGCGGGATCTGCACGAGTGGAAGGACGTCGATCTCGCCAGGGCGCGCGTCATCGCCGGGGACAAGCGCCGCGAGGTCGTGCGCAGCGGCGACGAGGGCAAGAAGTTCTGGGCCGATCCGGCGAGCCCCGAGCAGAACGACGAGACGGTCGGCAACTGGATGAGCAAGCTCGACCGTCTCCGTCCGACCGAGTACGTGGCCGTTGCCCCGGAGCAGAAGGAGGTCGTGGTGCGGATCGAGTACACCGGCCGCTCTGGCGACATCGGCTTCGCCGAGCTCGTGAAGGGGCCCCCCGGGGCGAGCGGCAAGCCCGACTATTTCCTGGTCACGGAGCGCACCCGCCTTTACGGCAAGGTGCCGGTAGGCGTCGCTGAGCAGGTCGAACAGGACGTCGGCGCCGTCGTCAAGTAGCCCTTGCGCCTCGCGACCGCGCCGGAGCAGCCGCCCGGCGCGGTCGGCGCGGTCAGCCTTCCGCGCGGCGCCGGCCGCGCCCTGCGGCGCAAGCTGCCTCCCCCAGTCGCTCTTTACTTGCCGTACCGGGTCCGGTCCTGCAACGCTCGGGCGCAATGTTCTTCCGACGATTGCCTACCCTAGCGCTGAGCGCTGCGGCGGCGCTCGCGACGGCGTGCGGTTCGCCGCCTCCACCGCAACCCGTAGCGCCGCCGCCGGCCGTGATTGAGGCGCCTCCACCTCCACCTCCCCTTGCTCCGAAGCCATGCAAGGCGCTCGACGAGCAGTGCCAGGCAGAGGCGTCAACCAGGGCGAAGATCGCCCAGAGCTCACTCGTGTTCACGCCCGCGAAGGGCTGGACCTATGCCCAGGCGGAGAGCGCCACGATCGCGCAGGCCGCGGACGAGGGCCCGGCCTTCGCGACGGCGCAGATCGACGCGGGCGAGGGCAAGCAGGCGATCGAGAAGCGCGACGCCGCGCTCGAGGCGCTGGCGCGCGAGATCAACGTCACCTTGCCGAAGAAGAAGGTGAACTGGAAGAAGCCCGACGACATCAAGGACGTCGCCGGGCGGAAGATCGGCCTGTGGCAGAAGGAGGGCGCCGCCCGCGGGACCAGGAAGGGCCCGCTGCTGATCTTCGGCGACACCGGGAAGGACGGGGAGATCGTGCTGGGGCTCGGCTTCGTCCCCGAGGACGACAGCTCCGGCGCCGACGAGACCATCCTGCAATCGATCGAGTCGATCTCGGTCGCGGCGGAGTGATCTCGTGACGGCACCGAACGTCGCGCCGGGCAGCGTCATCGCGGGGAGGTTCTCGGTCCGCTCGCTCCTCGGCTACGGGGGCGCGACGGCCACCTTCCGCGCGGTGACGGCGCAAGCGCGCGACGTCGCCATCAAGCTGTACTCGCCCGTCGTCGGTCAGCGCGCGGACGCGATGCAGCACCTCCAGCGGTACGTGGCCGAGACGAACAGGCTGCCGCCAGAGCTCGCCGCGCACATCCTCGAGGCCGGCTACGACCCGGCGACCGCGGCGCCCTTCACGGTGACGGACATGATCCCGTTCCCGTCGCTCGCCGAGCTCGTGCGTCGCCGGCCGATGGGCTTCGAGGAGGTCGGCTCGATGCTCCGCTCCCTCGCGGCGGTGCTCGACGCAGCCCACGCCCGCGAGGTCCCCCACCACGGCCTCAAGCCGACGAACCTGTTCATCGACCCGAGCGCTCCGGGCAGCGTGAAGCTGACCGACTTCGGGCCGTCCCTCGCGCGGAGCATGGTGCCGACGCAGGAGGGGTATGTCCTCTCCGCGCCGTGGCTAGCGCCCGAGCAGCTTCAGCCGGGCGGCCAGGCGGGACCCGCCGCCGACATCTTCTCCGCTGCGCTGGTCTCCTTCTTCGCGCTCACGGGCCGCTCGTACTGGCGTTCCTGCCAGGGTCAGGTGGACATCCAGGGCTGGCAGCGCGAGCTCATGGCGCCGCGCCTCGCCGCGTCCGTTCGGGCCGCGGAGCTCGGCATCCCGCTGAGCCCTGTGCTCGACGGCGCCTTCGCGCGCGCGCTGGCGCACGATCCGCGCGAGCGCTTCCGCTCCGCGAGCGAGCTCGCGGCCATGCTCAGCGGCTTCTCGGCGGCCGCGATCGAGGTGGGCTCGACGCTCGCCCTGTCTCCTTCGGTGAACGAGGCGGTCGCGCCCGCGCCGCCGGCCGTCGCCTTCACCGCGGCGAGCGCGCCCGCGCCCTTGCCGCCCGGCGACGCCACGCAGCTGGTGCCCTCGCCGTTTTCACCCTCGCCGCAGCCGTCGCACGCGCCGTTTTCACCCTCGCCGCCGCTGGCGCCCTCGCCGCAGCCGCCGCAGCCTTTTGCCGACGCGCCCGCCGGACAGGCGCCGTCGCCTCCGGCCCAGGGCCAGACCGCATCCAGTCGAAGCGGCGTTCCCGCGCTGACGGCGGTCAGCACCGCGCCCCGGTCGCCGTGGGGCAAGGCGGCCTCGCTGATGGTGGGCATCGTCGGTGTGCTGCTCGTCGGGGGCACGGCCGCCGCGTGGTACGTCCTGGACCGCAAGGACAAGGCGCAGCCGAGCCCCAGCGCCTCGACCAGCGCTTCCGCGGTGGCTCCCTCCGCGCAGTCGGCCGAGCCCGCTCCACCCGAGCCAGCCCACAGCGCGCCGACCGCCGACGCCGGGACCCCGACCGCCGAGCCTCCGATCGACGCCGGCGCCTCGACCGACGCCGGTGTGGCGACCGACGCGACGGTGAAGATCTCCTGCAAGCCCGTCGCCTGCGAGGAGATCACCATCGACGGCAAGGTGACGCAGGCCCCGGAGGTCGAGCTCGGGCTCACCCCTGGGGTTCACAAGGTGAGCGTCAAGCGAAGCGGCTACTTCCCGCGGAGCCTGAGCGTGGTCGTCAAGGCCGGAACGCCGCTCGTGCAAGAGTTCCAGCTCACCGAGATCCCCCCGGCTCAGCCGGCGGGGCAGGCGGCGAGCAAGCCTTGCGGCAAATTCCTCAAGCGCTGCAAGTAGCCCTCTTGCGCGCGCTCACGCGCGAGGGTGCGCCCGACGGTACGCGGCGCGTACGTGGTCGTCGGCGAGGTGCGTGTAGATCTCGGTCGTCACGACGTTCGCATGACCGAGGAGCGCCTGGACGCTCCGGAGATCCGCGCCCCCCTCGAGCAGGTGCGTCGCGAACGAGTGGCGGAGCTTGTGCGGCGAGCTCGGCTTGGCGATGCCCACGGCGCGCGCGTATCCGCCGAGGAGCTTCCACACCGCCTGCCGGGTGAGCGACCCGCCGCGCGGCGAGAGGAACAGCACCTGGCTCGCCGCGCTGCGCGGGTGCGTCGCGCGCAGCTCCAGGTAGGCGTCGATGGCGGCGAGCGCGGGCTCGCCGAGCGGCACGAGCCGCCGCTTCCCCCCCTTGCCGAACGCCATCACGATCCCTTTGCGCCGGTCGATGTCCGCGAGCTTGAGGCGCACCACCTCGCTGACGCGCAGACCGGCCGCGTACATCACGTGGAGCATCGCGCGGTCGCGCATCCCCTTGAACGTCCCTTGCTCGGGCGCCTCGATGAGGAGCGCGATCTCGTCGAACGAGAGCACCTTGGGCAGCCGCCGCCCGACCCTGGGTCGCTCGACCAGCGCGCACGGATCCCGCTCGATGCGGCGCTCGCGGAGCAGGAAGCGGATGAACCCGCGGACCGCGGAGAGGTGGCGCGCCGCCGAGCTGGCGCTGATGCCCGCCTGGCCGAGCGCGACCAGGTAGGTGCCGATCAGCGCCTGGTCGAGCCCGTCGACGGTCGTGACGCCGCTCGCCTCGGCATGAGCGACGAGCTTGGCGAGATCATGGCCGTAGGCCTCGAGCGTCAGGGGCGCCAGAGCCCGCTCGACGCGGAGGTGATTCAGGTAGGCGTCCACCCAGGTCGCAAGGTCCACGGCCAACGGTACTTCGAAAGCGGCGAAGCGCGCCAGAAAGCCGGGCCGGAGCGGATCGACCCAGAACGCCCTGAACGGCAATACGTCTTCCTCCCTTCCGGCGTTTCACCTCCCCGTCCTGGTTCCAGCCGGACGCGGAATGCGTCACAGTTGGCCCCGTGGTGTCAGCCTTCGAGGTCATCGAGCCCCGCGGAGCGGAAAGCCCGGTCCTCGTCGAGGTACCGCACGCGGGGGTCCACGTGGATCCCGAGTCGCTGTCCTGGACCATCGCGCCGGCGCGCAGCATCGGGCGCGACGCGGATCTGTACGTCGACGCGCTCTTCCAGGATGCTCCGGCCGAGGGGGCGACGCTCCTCTTCTCCAGGATGAGCCGGCTGGTCGTCGATCTCAACCGGAGCGAGGCCGACTGCGACGGCGACGCGGTCGAGGGCGGCGGCCGGGCGCCCTACCCGCGGGGGCTCATCTGGCGCATGACCACGGACGGCGAGCCCATCCTTGCTGCTCGGTTGCCGCGGCAGGAGGTGGAGCGCCGGCTCGACCGCTTCTATCGCCCGTATCACGGCGCCCTCAGCGCGCTCCTCGCCCGCAAGCGCGAGCGCTTCGGCTTCGCGATCCTCCTCTGCGCGCACTCGATGCCGAGCCAGAGCCGCCGCGGCCACGCGGAGGGCGCGTTCGGTCGAGCCGACATCGTCCCCGGCACGCGCGGGCGGACGACCGCCGCGAGCGTGGTGATCGACGCGGTCGATCACCACGCGCGCGCCTGCGGCTTCTCCGTGCGCCATGATGACCCCTATAAAGGGGGCTTCAGCACGGCGCACTACGGCCAACCGCACCGTGCCATCCACGCCGTGCAAATCGAGATTGCACGCCGGCTGTACATGGACGAGCAATCCCTTGCCATGGATGGGCAAGGATTCCCCGCCGTGCGAGACTTCGGGCGCACCCTGGTCGCGCGGCTCACCTCAGCCGAGCTGCTCGGTCAGCTCCGCAGCAGCCCTCCCATCGACGCCCGTGAGATCTGATCCAGCTCCATCAATGGAAAAGCCTTTCGGAGAGGCGAGCCGCGACCGCCCGCCAGCGAGCCGTCGCGCGATCGCCGAACGGGAAAAGGCCGCACCAGCCCAGCCGGAGGGCGCCACAGCCGGCGACAGCCCGGCCGACCGCGCCCAGGAGGGACCGGCTGCGGCGTCGAACAGCGTCGCTCCGGTCGATCGGCGCCTCGAGTCGAACCCGGCCATCCCGATCGAGGTGGCGCCCCCGAGCACGCGCGAGCACGTCACCAAGCCGCTCCTCGCGTCCGAAGCGCTCATGGAGGACCTGGCCCCGATGCGTCCAGCGCAGGACGCGGCGCGGATCTGGTGTGCTGCGGTGGGCGCCGGCTTCCTTCTGCTCGGCGGCCTGTCGATCGCTGGGCTCCGCCCGGACGGCGTTGTCGCGGGGCCGCCAGCGTTCGTCCTGGGCATCGTCGCGCTGTTCACCGCGCTCACGTCGGTGAGCTACCGGCAGCGCGCCGTCGCCATGGTGGTGCTCGGGGCGATCGCGACCGTCATCGGCCTCCAGAGCTCGGGGACCGCGGTCGGCTGGGGAACCGCCCGGGCCGTCGCGGCGATAGCGCTCCCGGCGGCGCTCGTCTTCCGGTCTCGCTACAGGGCCTACAGCGGCGCGCGGTGGCTGCTCGTCGCCGCCTTCCTCGTCACGCTCCCATCCTTCGGGCATGCGATCGGAAAGCTGGTTCTGCACGATCCGCACCTGGGCCATCTCGGCGCCTTGCTGGTGATCCTGGCGGTCCTGTCCAGCCTTACCGGGTTCATGGGTGCGGAGACGACGGGCGCCGGGTCGTTCCTTGCCGTCGCTGTGGTGCTCGCCTTCACGGCCGACCTGGTCGTTGGCCGGCTCGCGCATCTCGACACCTTCTCGCCCCGGGACATCGTCATCGTGCTCTCCGCGGGCCTTGCGTTCGCGGCGACGTCGGCCATCACGAGCCTCGGCCTGTTCCAGATCCTGGCCTGGCGCCTGGCTGCCGACGCCCGGCGTATCGATCTGCACTCCCGCCGCCCCGAGAACGAGAAGGACGGGCGGGATCGGCGTCCGCCCTCGGGCGGCGAGTGGCTGACCTAGGCCGCGCGTCAGAATGCGCGTAAGGCGTCGGGGACACCGAGGGGAGAGGCTCGTCCGGGCCCGTTTGCGACCCGCTCTTCCCCATCCCGCCCTGCGTCCGGCCGGCGTCAGCGCGCGCTCGACCCTTCCGACAGAGATTTCCAGCCCGCGGCCGCAATGAACCCCCCGGAGGACGCTTGACATGTCCCCCGGCTTCCTTCACTTTCCCGCGCTCCCGAGCCCCCCTGCTCCCCCGCGCAGGGCGTGCGCCCGGCCAGCTAGTTCGATTTACGGTCGGGGCACCGACGCAGGGCCCCTTCCAACCGAGGACGTCATGGCGAAGAGCGACATCACTGGGAAGCGGAAGCTTCTGGCGCAGAATGTCTCCCACTCCAACATCAAGACGAAGCGCTGGCAGCTCGTAAACATCCAGACCCGGCGCGTCTGGGTCCCCGAGCTGAACCGCTTCGTGAAGCTCAACCTCACGACGCGCGACATCCGCACGATCGACAAGATCGGCGTTGTCGCCTACGCGAAGCGCCACGGCGTCGCGCTCTAGGCCCAGCGTCAGCGCGCCGGCCGGCCTGAATGTCGGCCGCCGCTTCGCGGCTGGATGCGCGCCGCGATCTGTTCTCCCCCTCTCGGGGTTCACCTCCATCCATCCCCAGCCCCGGAAGTGCCGCGTGCGTGACGGCATGCGGAGCATGCAGCCGGCGCGAGCTGACAGGCGTCGGCCGCGGCGCACGTTGCACAGCGGCTCGCAGTACCTCGCTGCCGCCTCAGCGCGCCTCCACGGCGCCCTCGATGGCCCACGTGGCGTCGGCTGACGGAAGCCGCATGGCCGGCCGATCTCCGCTTCGGCCGACCGACGCCCGCTGCGCCTCACCCCTCCGCTGGTTGCGTCCCTGCGCCCGCCATGAAGCCGGCTGCGAGGTTGGCCGTGCGCGCGTCGCGCTCGTCGCGCAGGACGGCGATCGCGGCGCTGGCGCCCTGCCGCGTGCGGACATCATGAAGGGCTGCTTCGAGCGCGGTGCCGCCGAGGAGCGCGGTGAGGACGCTCACCTCGATCGTGGGCTTGCCTGCGAGCGCGATCGCGGCGGCGAAGGCGCCGCGCTGGAGGATTCCGATCGGCGCGGCCGCGGGCAGGGGCGTGCCGGGGGCGAGGCGCGTGATCCCGCGGCGCACCGGGACGGCGTCGCGGCCGAGCACGATCTCGAGCTCGGGGACGGTGATGCCATCGTCCGTGCGCGTGTAGGCGAGCGCTGCGACCGTGCCCCAGCCGTCGCAGGCGACGATGGCGTCCGTGGGTCGCGCCACATCCCCTACCGGCCACGGCGCCTGGAGCGCGGTCGCACCCTCCGCGATCGTGGTCGACGCGGCTTCCACCTCGGCGGGCACCGCTTCAGCGAGGTCTTCGGCGGTCAGCGTCCCCCCTGCGACCGCCCCGCCGACGGCCAGCAGCGCCCGCTCCACATCGCGCGCCCGGAGCGCCACCGCGCCGAGCGAGCCGACCTCGCGGAGCAGCGCGGCGCGCCCGGTGGCGCCCGCGCGCTCCGCCGCGACCACACCGGAGCGAACCAGCTCACGGAGCCGCGCGCGTCCGAGATAGCCATGCAGAAGGACCAGCATGCCGAGCGAGCGCGGCACAGCGACGTGCGCGGCCTCCGGGACGCTCTGCCCGTCGACGAACCCGCGCGGCCGCGGCGCGCCGCGCCCAGGCTGGATCGCCCGTCCATCAAACGCCCTCGCGCCGACGCCGACGCCCGCCGCCAGCGCGACGGCGGGCGCGAGCAGCACGTCGGGCTGCGCGCCAGCTGCAGCGAAGAAGCCGGCGACGATCGCGTCGATCGCGCTGCCGGAGGACTCGAGCGCGGCCCGAGCGGCCGAAGCCGCAAAGGAATCGCTCGCGGTGGCTGCCGCGCCGCGGATCACTGCTCCTCGTCCTCGGCGACGAGGGTGCTGGGCATGGGCATGGTCGGCCTTACCACAGCCGACGCCGTCGAGCGATCGGGCGTGCGCGCGAGCGCCGCCGCGAGCAGCGACTTGATCTGCGGCGCGCTGTCTCCCTCGACCACCAGGAACACCTCACGCCGTCCGCGCAGGCGCTCGGCGACCCGCTCGAGCGCGGCCGCTCCCATCGACGAGGACCGCCCGAGCGCGCGCAGCCGTGTATAGACGATCGGCCCGGGCGGCGGCGCGTCGCGGGCCACGTCGAGCACCGGGATGACCTTGGCGGCGCGCGCGGTCGCGACGATGTCGTCGCGCTCCCAGATCCCGGAGGGCTCCCAGCAGCGCACGACCCCTTCGGCGGGCAGGCGCTCGAAGAGCGCCGCGAGCTTCTTGCGGTTGCTCGCCGTCGGCCGGAGCGACGCCGGCGTCTGCAGCAGGACGCACCGCGCCTCCAGCACGGCCGCCACCTCGAGCGAGGCCGAGAGCGCCTCGTCGAGGTCGCGCCCGCCGGCGAGCTCGCCGACAACGCGCGGCAGCACCACGCTGAAGACGAAGCCCGGCGGCACCGCCTTGCGCCACTTGCGCAGCGTCGTCGCGCGAGGCAGCGACGTATCGAGCGGGCGGAGCTCGACCAGATCGAAGCGATCTTTGTACTTCTGAATATCGCCCTTGAGCGAGGGCAGTCCGACGAGGAGGCGGGCCATCAGCGCGGACTCTTAACCCACCTTGCCCGCCGATGCAGCGCGTGCCCGACGGCGGCGCGATTTCTCATTTGGGGAGCAAAATCCTTGATTTATTCGAAGTGGAACCACTGCGTCGGGTTGTCCCGGAGGAAACGCTCCATCTCCCCCGTGATCTGCCGCGCTGCCACGTCGAGCTCGGACGATCCTGGCTTGCGGGGGAGCGAGATGGGCGGCGCGATGCAGATCTCGTACTCCATGAAGCCGGTCCGCCGCGTGAACACAGGGACGATCGGCGCGCCGCTGACCGCCGCGAGCTGAAGCGGGCCCTCCGGGACGCGCCAGGGTCGCCCGAAGAGCTCGACGTCGCGCCCGCGCATCCCGGACGGAAGTCGATCGATCTGGATGGCCACGACGCCCTGCCGCCTGAGGTGCGCGAGCAGCGGGAGCACCGCGAGCGGATCGTCGGCCACGTGCTGCATCCGCACGCCGACCCGATCTCGCGTGCCGTCCTGGATGGCCTGCGCTCGCTCGTCGCGCTCACGCTGCATCACGATGAGCACGTCGGCGGCGTGCACCGATCGCAGCAGCGGCGCGGCGGCCTGCCAGCCGCCGGTATGCGCCGTGACGACGATCACGCCGAGGCCTCGCCGGAACGCGCTCGTGAAGTGCTCGTCGTTCACGCACAGGCCAGTGAGCCGATCGGGCCGGCTGCTGCCCGCGATGAACGCGTCCGTGAGACAGCTGGCGAAGTTGATGAACACCCGGGCGACGTCGCGGTACTCGTCGAGCGTCCCCCGCTCGCCCAGCGCCAGCCGGAGATTCCTGCGCACGGCCCTCCGCTGCTCCGGCAACACCGCCCCGACGACGAGCCCGAACAACGCAGGGCTGTGCCGGACGAGGAGGTCCGGGCCATGGGTCACCCCGGCGTCGACTGCCCGCCGCCAGAGGACGGAATCGTGCCGGCGTAGATCGTCGAGGAGCGCTCGGAGCCTGGAGGGGAGATCCACGTTGGTGCTCGTGCGCGCGGCGCCTTGCCGGCGCACACCGTAGCGGATCATCGGGCCCCCGCGAAGAGCGCCCGAGCACCGCCGCGCTCCCGCGCCGCGTTCGATCGCGGCGGGCGGCGCGCCTCAACCTGCACCGGGATCCTCGTTCGACCCGTCAGGCCTCGGCGCGCCCGGGTCCGCCGGCTCGCCGCCCGCTGCGTGGCTCACCCCCCACGCGGCGACGGCGCGCACCGAGGCGTCGTCATGGGCGAGCGCCGCGACGAGCGCGCGCTTCGCGCTCGCTGCCGCCGCGCCCTCTGCGCCGCTCGCCAGCCGGTTCGCAGCGACGATCGTCGCGTTTCGGGCGAGCCCGCCGCGTCGCGCGCGCCGGACCGGCGTCCCCACGGTCAGCGCGTCGAACGCTTGCTCGTCGAGCGCCACGAGGTCGTCGACGTCCCGCGCTTCCCATCGAGCCAGAGGATGGAACGGCGCGGTGCGCTCGAGGGCCGGGGGCGCGGTCCTGTTGAAGGGGCAGACCTCCTGGCAGACGTCGCAGCCGAAGAGGTGCTCACCCATGCCGGATCGCAGCGCCTCGGCCGGCGCGTTCCTCTGTTCGATCGTCAGGTACGCGATGCAGCGCCGCGGATCGAGCACGAAGGGCGCGTCGAACGCCTGCGTAGGGCACGCGTCGAGGCAGCGCGTGCACGACCCGCAGCGCTCCGCGATGGGCACATCGGGGACGAGATCCAGCGTGGTGACCACCTCGCCGAGCAGCTGGTAGCTCCCCTGCCCCGGCGTGATGATCAGCCCGTTCTTGCCGACGAAACCGATGCCAGAGCGCGCCGCCCAGACGCGCTCCATCACCGGCTCGACGTCGCAGAGCGGCCGCGCGAGCACGGAGGGCCCGAGCGAGCGGATGAACGCCGCGAGCCGCCGGAGCCGCCGCTTCAGGTGGTTGTGATAGTCCTGCCCGCGCGCGTACCGCGCGACGCTCTGCGCGAGCGGCGGGTCGCGCCGCTCGCTCTCCTTGGGCCGGGCATACCTGCGGCCGACGCACACGACCGAGCGTGCTCCCTCAAGGATCGCGCTGGTGTCCAGCCGGCGCCGCTGCTCCGCATATTCCGCGAGGTACCCCATCTCCCCGTGCATGCCGCGCGCGACGAACTCCAGGTACCGTGCGTGCTCGACCCCCAGCGGCTCGTCGGCGCGCGCGACGCCGACGACGTCGAAGCCGAGCGCGAACGCCTGCTCGCGCACAAGCCGATCGGGCGTCGTTCGCGCCGCGCTCGCCTCCCCCGCAGGACGATGGGCATCGCGCTCGCTCATCGCCGGAGGATGGACCAGAACGGCGCGCGGCGGTGCTGGCGCCACGCTCGACGACCGCGCGCCACGCGAGATCACCCGGCGTTCCGGTCGCCGAGCAGCCGATCGAGCGTGATCGCGCACGCCGCGCGCACGCTCAGGTGGTTGTAGCCGGTGCTCGCCTCCGCCCTGATCGGCTCGATCCGGACGTCGGCATCGGCGATGACCTCCGGCGCGAGGCCCCAGCCTGTGCCGAACAGGATCACCACCGGATCGCTCGCTTGCGCGAGGCGCGCGCGGGTCGCCGCGTAGCTCGTCACCGTGAGCCCTCGCGAGGCCGCCGCGGTCGTCCAGACTTCGACGCCGCGCCGACCTGCGCCGCTCAGCGCGGAGTACACGTCGTCCAGGCTGGGGACCACGCTCAGCACATCGAGCGCGACCGCGCGATCCGGGATCCGGCGCTTGCCGGAGCCGATCACCCAGTGTTCCTTGATCCGCTCTGCCAACGCGCGCTGAGCGGCGACCGGATGAACGACGAAGAGCCGCTCGGCGCCGTACGTGCGCGCGCTCCGCGCCATGTCGTGCAGATCGAGGTTCGTGATCGCCGTGGTCACCGTCTCCCCGGACCGGTCGAGCACGGGGTAGTGAACGAGCGCGAGCGCGAGCCTCATCGCCGCGCCTCGCCGCTCTCGTCCGCGGGCGGCTCTCCCCCCCGCGCCTTGCGCCAGAGGTCGGGCCTGCGCTGGGCCGTCCGCAGCTCGGCCTCCGTTCGTCGCCAGCGCGCGATGGCCGCGTGGTTTCCTTGCTGCAGCACGTCGGGCACCTTGAGCCCACGGAACTCCGCGGGACGGGTGTACTGCGGGTACTCCAGGAGCCCTGACAGCGCGGGGCTGTGCGACTCGTGCTCCGCCGACACAGCGTTCCCGAGCACCCCTGGGAGCAGGCGCACGCACGCATCGATCACCGCCATCGCCGCAACCTCGCCGCCGGTCATCACGAAGTCGCCGAGCGAGATCTCCTCGTCGACGAAAGCGCGCACCCGCTCGTCGAACCCCTCGTAGCGACCGCAAACGAGCGCAACGGCAGGGCGCGCCGCGAGCTCGATGGCCTTCTCCTGACGGAAAGGCTGCCCCTGCGGCGTGAGCAGCACCCGGTGCGCGCGCGGCAGAGGCCCCGAGGACGCCGCCGCCTCGGCCCCGGGAGGCGCGCTCGACGCATCGCCTTCGGCGGCGGCCTCGTCGAGCGCCTCCAGGCAGCGGACGATGCAGTCGACGCGCATCACCATGCCGGAGCCGCCGCCATAAGGCGTGTCATCCACGCTCCGGTGTCGGCCGAGGCCAAACTCACGCGGGCTGCGCGTCCGCACGGCGAGCGCACCCGACGCGAGCGCGCGCCCGACCATGCCGATCGCCAGGAACCCCTCGAACAGCTCCGGAAACAGGGTGACTACGTCGATGCGCATCGAACTTGCCGAGGAGGGCTCCCTTGCGTGGAACGGCGGCTCAGACGAGGCCTTCCAGCGTCGCCAGCTGGACGACCTGCCGCTCCGCGTCCACGCTGCGGACGAAGCTCTCGGTCAGCGGGATCTCGATGGAATCTGCGCCCTGCCTCTCCACGACGAGCACATCGCAGGTCGGGTACGACTGGAGCGACCTCACGTGCCCGAGCAGATCGCCATCAGGCGTCATCACGCGCGCCCCCTCCACGTCGCAGGCGTAGAACTCGCCCTCGGAGAGCGGCGCGAACGCGTCCCGAGGGACGCACACCGTCGCTCCGCGCAGGGCCTCGGCCGCGTCCCGATCGTCGATCCCGGCGATCCGCACGAGCAGCGCCTTGTCGACGGGCCGCGTCGCGACGATCTTCGCGTCCCGAGCAGAGCCGTCGGGAAGGCCCAGCCTGATCGGAGGGCGCGTGAGGAGCAGGTCGGACGCCTCGTTGTAGAGGCGCAACCGCAGCTCCCCCTGAACGCCGTGCGGACGGGCGACATCCGCAACGGGAACGTAGCGTCGCTCCACGTCGGGCTCTTCTCAGTCGAGGATGTCGAGGTGCGCGCGGCGCCCCGACTTGCTCGCGGCGGCGCTCAGCAACGTCCTGATCGACTGCGCTGTGCGCCCGTCCTTGCCGATCACCTTGCCGATATCCTCGCGCGCGACCGTCAGCTCGATCCGGGGGAAGCGGTCTCCCGCGACCTCGCGCACGACGACCCGGTCCGGCTGGTCGACGAGCGCGCGGGCAACGAGCGCGACGAGATCGACCAGCGGAGACGTCGACGAGACCATGCTACTTCGCGGCGTCCGCGGGAGCGGCCGCCTGGGCCAGCCCAGGGTGCTTCAGGAGCAGCGCCACCGTGTGCGTCGGCTGGGCGCCGTTCGAGATCCAGTGCCTCACGCGGGGAACATCGAGGCGGATCTCGGTCCTGCGCGGGTCGTACGTGCCCAGCCGCTCGATGAACCTGCCGCCGCGCGGGCTGCGCTGGTCGGCGACGACGATGCGGTAGAAGGGCGTCTTCTTGGTGCCCGCGCGGGCGAGGCGAATATGAACGGCCATCTGTAGAACCTCGATCGATATGGAAGAGCCCGTGCCCACGTTGTGCACGGCCTGCTCTGGAGGCGCCGGAGCGTAGCTCGTTCAGTGCTCGGCGCCAGAAGTGGGGGCGCAACGTAGGCGAAGATCCTGCCGAGGGTCAACCCCGCACGAGCAGGGCACGTCCGCGCAGGACAACTTTCGGGCCCCCACGGCCTGCTCGAAGCCCCTCTCGCTCAGTCGCCAACCGTCGCCAACCGTCGCCAACCGTCGCCAACCATCATCGCCGGACGAGCCCGGTGCGAGCGCGGAGCCGAGATCCGCGTGACTGCACGGACGCCAACTTCGTGGAATTTGCGAGGAAAACGGGGAATGTCTCGGAGGTACGTCGTCCAGGACACGTTGCTGGAGCAGCGCCTCCAGGGTGTTCACGGGGGAGCGCGTGCTACACGTGGCGTCAGCCCAGATCGAGGATGATGACGCCCCGGTTGGGATCGTCCTCTTCCGAGTCCGGAAGACGACGAGGTGCGGGGTAGCGTTCGATCGGCAGCTCGAGGCGCGGTCGAATTTCTTCTCTTCTGGACCGATCCTTCTCTTCTTCGCGCTGCCGTATTTGCTCGATGATGAACGGAGGAAGCATCGACTAACCCCTCCACCTCGTAGAGTGCTCGGCTGAATTGGTGGAACGAGGTCTGCGAGAAAGCACCCCGCTCTTAGAAGCGAATCTAGCAATGTGGGATGGCGGGTCAAGGTTATCGGTCGGGCCGACAGTGGTATGTTCGCAGCGCTCATGACGCGGCACGGCGCGTGGTTTGCGCACGCATGCTCCTCAGGTTCTAGGTCCGGTCCCGGGTCGGGTTCTGGTTCCAGTTCCAGTTCCAGTTCCAGTTCCGTTTCCGGCTCCGCTTCCGAATTTGTTCGGGAAGATCGGCGTTGGCCGGTGCGCTCGCAGGTCACATCCTGCTCCTTCCTGGCGGCGCTGGTCGCACTGATGGCGCTGCTCGCGCCCGCCCGAGCAGCAGGCGCCGCCTTCGACGTGAACGACCCGAGCTGGGAGGGTTGCTCGGAGCTTCTCGAGATCGCGCGCGCGGAGCTGGGGGCCACGAGGGTCCACCCCGTCGCTGTGCTCGACTGGAGCCAGGTCGGCCCCGAGGACGGCATCCTGGTCCTCCACCCGCTGCAAACGCTCGATGCTGACGAGACGACCTCCTTCATGAAGGCCGGCGGGCGGCTCGCCATCATCGACGACTTCGGCCGCGGCGACGACACGCTCCGGCGATTCCAGATCGAGCGCATCCCGACGCCAGCCCGGCCGCTCGCCGCGCTCCGGAACCGGCCCTCCCTCGCGATCGCGGAGCCGGTCGCTGACACCGTCGGGGGCCACTCGGTCGGCCGGCACCCCGTCGTCAGCCACGTCGAGCGGCTCGTCACGAACCACGCGACCGGCCTCCGGCATCCGAACCTCTCGCCCGTGCTCCGGATCCGCGCTGTCAGCGAGCCGGACGTGATCCTCGCCGTCGCCGGGCAGGTCGGCAAGGGCCGGCTCTTCGCGATGGGCGACCCGTCCGCGCTGATGAACATGATGCTCAGGTACCCAGGCAACCGCGCCTTCGCCTCGGGCCTGACGCGCTACCTGGTCGACGAGGATGGGGCTCAGCCGCGCCGAGGGCGGCTCCACATCGTCGCGAACCGTTTCGACGAAGAGAGCTCGTTCGGCGGCGAGACGTCGCTCCGAAAGGACTTCGACGCGCACGTCAAGGCGCTCGCGAGCGCGGTCGAGGACGCCCGCCGCGACGGGCTTCCGGGCGGCGCCCTCCTCGCGCTCGCGGCGCTCGCCGGCCTCGGCCTCGCCATCTGGACCGCGCGCGCCTCCGCACGGCCGTACCGGAGCCCGCTCCCACGGTACGCTCGTCCGACGCCGCTCGTCGCTCAGGGAGGCGCAGCCGGGCGCTTCGCCGTCCTCGCCGCCCCCTCTTCCCCGCGGGGCCTCGCGTTCCTCGAGCTGAAGAGCGCCCTGTTCGAGGCGCTGTCCTTGCGGTTCGGCCTGGAGGCGAATCCGGCGCAGGATGCGGTCACGCGGCTCGTGGCGCGAGAGGGATCTCTTGACGAGCGAGCCCTCTCGGCCTTCAAGGATGTTCTGGGCACCATGTACCGAGTCGAAGCGTCCGTCGTCGCCGGCAAACCGGCGAACGTGTCCAGGCCCGCGCTCTTGCACGCCACCGACGTCGTGCGGCATGTCCTCGCCGCCTGCGGCGCCGACGGCCGGAAGCCGCCGCGCGGACGTCACCCCGGCGCGCCCCCCGATCCTGCGACGGCGTCCCCGTCGCCAACAGACGCGAAGCTCGCACCACCCCACTCAGACAAAGGCGCTCGATGAACCAGGTTCAGGCCGTCGCCGTCGACGAAATCTCCGCGGCCAGGGAGCGGATCGAGGCGGTCCGGCGAGAGATCACGCGCGTTTACATCGGTTCGTCGCGCGCCATCGATCTGATGCTCACCGCCCTGCTCGCGCAGGGGCACGTGCTGCTCGAGGGCGTCCCCGGCGTCGCGAAGACCACGCTGGTCAAGGCGTTCGCGGCCGCGCTCGGCGCGACGGTCCGGCGGATCCAGTTCACGCCCGACCTCCTGCCCGCCGACATCACGGGGACCTATGTCCTGTCGCCCAAGGAGGGGACCTTCACGCTGCGCCCCGGTCCGATCTTCGCGAACCTCGTGCTCGCCGACGAGATCAACCGCGCCCCGGCGAAGACCCAGTCGGCCCTCCTCGAGGCCATGCAGGAGCGACAGGTGACGATCGAGGGCGATCGCTTCGAGCTGCCGTCACCCTTCATGGTGCTCGCCACGCAGAACCCGATCGATCTCGAGGGGACCTACCCGCTGCCCGAGGCGCAGATCGACAGGTTCCTCATCCGCGTGAGCCTCGGCTACCCGCAGCACAAGGACGAGGTGGCGATGCTCCGCGCGCACAACGTCGAGGCGCCGCGGGCGCGGCCGACGCTCTCCGTCCAGGACCTCCTCATGCTGCAGGGCGTCGCGCGAAGGATCCACGTCGAGGACGATCTGTACGAGTACGCGGTGAACCTCACCGCGTTCACGCGCACGCACCCTCGCGTGCTGCTCGGCGCATCGCCCCGGGCCACGCTCGCGCTCGTCCAGGCGGCCAAGGCGGCGGCGGTGATCGGCGGGCGCCCGTTCGTCACGCCGGACGACGTGCGCGGCATGGCGCCAGCGACGCTGGCCCATCGCCTGGTGCTGGTGCCTGAGGCCGACGTGGATCCCAAGGCGCGCGACACGATCATCGACGAGGCGGTTCAGCGCGTGGGGTACCGGCGCGCGGCGCGGCCGGCGTAGATCCGCATGCAGCTCTACCCCACGCGCACCGCCGCCCACCTGGCCATCGCCGGCGTCGCGGTCATGGGCGCCGGGCTCATCGCGCGCGAGCCGGCGATCGTCGGCTGGGGCGGGGCGATCCTGGTCGCCATCGCGCTCGCCCGCGGCGTGACGCTGGTGTCGGTGGCGCGCATCCGCGCGGCTGGGTTCGAGATGCTCTGGGGCGGCTCGCGGCGGATCCTCCGTTCCGCGCGCGGAGGCACCGTGGAGATCGAGGCCGAGGTTCGGAACCGCGACACCCTCGCGGCTCGCTACGTCAAGCTGCGCACCATCGCCTCGTCGCAGCTCGACGTGCGCATCGAGCCGAACCGCGGCGAGGTCTCCGCCTCGGGTCGGCTCAAGGTGAAGGTCATCGTGCGAACGCCGCGCGTCGGCCAGCACGGGCTCCACGGGCTCGCGCTCGAGGTACACGGCGCCCCGGGCCTCTTCGAGGTGCCCCTGACCTTCGCGAACCCGTATGGCATCGAGGTGCTCCCGCGGCCCTTCATGCCGTACCTGACGCAGCCGCGCGGAGGGCGCAGTCACCTCCTCGCAGCCTCTGGCAAGCCCGGGCGCGTACGCGGCGAAGGAGACGACCTGCGCGAGCTGCGAGAGCACCAGCCGGGGGACCCGTTCCGGAAGATCGCGTGGAAGGCCAGCGCGCGCCGGGGCACACTGCTCGTGCGGGAGTTCGAGCGCGAGGAGCGGGATGTGGTCTGGGTCCTCGTCGACGCGGCCGTGGAGCTCTGGGCGGGTCCGCTCGGCCGCGCTCCGCTCGATCTCATGATCGACGAGGCCGCGGCCATCGCGACGAGGCACCTCGGGCGCGGCGATCGCGTCGGGCTCATCGTCCTGGCCCCCGGCCCGCGCGTGACGATCGCGCCCGATCACGGCCCGGGGCATGGCCACAAGATCGCGCAGGCGCTCACCGTCGGGTGCGGCACCTACGACGCGGATCGGAGCGAGCTCGACGAGTCGGACGTCGCGGCGCGCGTCATCGAGCACCTCAGGCCGCTCGACGCGCGCGGCCTCGACGACCTGCGCCGCGGCGACCTCGACCGGCTGGCGGCCCGCGCGGAGTCGATGCGCGCGCGCGCGCCGTTCTCGGCGCCGGCGCCGCTCGGGCGCTCGCAGCGCGAACGGACGCTGCGCCGCTACCTCGCGAGCTACGGCATCGAGTCGCCCGCGCGCGCCGAGCCGGATCGGCGCGATCCCGCCGTGGCGGTCGCCGAGTCGCTCACGCACATCGCGCGCGTCAAGCCGCGCGCGAGCATGGTCTATGTCCTCGCGCCGCCTCCGGCCGACGCACAGCTGGGCCAGCTCTCGGAGGCCGTGCGTCGGCTCTCGCGCAAGGCTGTTCACGTGGTGTGGACGCTCCCGGATCTCGAGCCAGGGCTCGGGCCTCCGTGGGAGGCGCCGCGACCGCAGGAGAGCGACGGCGACGAGGGGCAGAGCGGCCCCATGCCGTCCAACAAGGCATTCCAGGAGCTCGCGCCGATCGCGGCCGAAGCGGTGATTATCCGCGCGCGGGTGGCTCAGACCCGCCGCGAAGCCGTGCTCCGCAAGGTCGGCGTGCGCGTGGTGCGGCTGCGCGCGGCAGCGGCGCCCAGCAGAGCCGCAGACGTAGCCCGCGATGGGGCGCACCCACCGCAGATCTGAGGACGGGCGATGGCCATCGCAGAGCTCTTGCGCACACGCGGTCTCTCCCCGAAGAAGGGGTTCGGACAGAACTTCCTCGTCGACGTCGATGCGGCGCGCCGGATCGCCGAGGCGGCCACGACGACGGAGGGCGGCGCGGTGATCGAGATCGGAGCAGGGCTCGGCGCGCTCACGCGGCCGCTCCTCGATCGCGCCACGCACGTCGTCGCCATTGAGCGCGATCGCGACCTCGTCCCGATCTTGCGGGAGCAGCTCGCTGGACCGATCGAGGAAGGCCGCTTGACGCTGCTCGAGGCCGACGCAGCGCAGGTCGACTGGGTCGGCGCGCTCTCCGGCCACGCGCGGCCGCACGCGGTGGCGGGCAACCTCCCGTACCACATCACGGGCCGGCTCCTCGAGCAGGCGACCACCGTCGCGCATCAGATCGATCGCGCGGTGTTCATGGTGCAGCTCGAGGTCGCGGACCGCCTGGTCGCGGCCCCGGGCAGCGCCGACTACGGCGCGCTGTCGGTCTTCGTGCAGGCCGCGTTCGACGTGCGCCGCCTCCTGATCGCGCGCGCCGGCGCGTTCTACCCGAGGCCCGAGGTCGACTCGGCGGTCGTCGTGCTGACGCCGTGGCGCCCGCGGCGCGCCGAGGAGACGGACGCCTTCCGCGCGGCCGTGCGCGCTGCGTTCTCGGCGCGCCGCAAGACGCTCCGGAACGCCTGGAAGAACCTCTATGGCTGGTCCTCTCAGGAGCTCGAGCGGCACGCGAAGGACGCCGGCATCTCGCTCGACGCTCGAGGCGAGACGCTCAGCGTGGAGGCGTTTGCGCGGATCGCCGCCTCCAGAGGACGCTGAGCGCCCGCCGCGCGCGGGCGCCCCTCGCCAGCGCCGGTGAGCGACCGCGGATGAACGTCGCGCCCCGACGTCGCGTACGGAGCCTGGCTCCCGCAAAACACGCCCAACGCCGCGCGTCCGCAGCGACGCGGCTGTCAAAAATCCCGCAGAATTTCTGGCAGACGGCACTAGTCGGACGCGCAGGTCCGTGCTAGTGGGCCCCGCGACTCGTCAAAGCACGTACGAGGAGGGCTCCCGCTCCATGGTTGTTGGAAAGATCACCCAGGTCATCGGACCGGTCGTCGATGTCGATTTCCCGGCTGGCCAGCTGCCCAAGATTTTGAACGCGCTCAAGCTGAGCAACCCGAGCATCTCGGCTGAGCCAGACAACCTCGTGCTCGAGGTCGCCCAGCACCTCGGCGAGTCGTCGGTGCGCACGATCGCGATGGACTCCACCGACGGCCTCGTGCGCGGGATGGAAGTCCGCGACACGGGCAAGCCCATCATGGTGCCGGTCGGCAACGAGTGCCTCGGCCGGATCCTGAACGTCGTCGGTGTGCCGATCGATGAAGCCGGGCCCGTGCACGCCAAGAAGGTGGCGCCGATCCACCGGGAGCCGCCCCCGTTCATCGAGCAGTCGACCAAGGTCGAGGTCTTCGAGACGGGCATCAAGGTCATCGACCTGATCGCCCCCTACCGCAAGGGCGGCAAGATCGGCCTCTTCGGCGGCGCCGGCGTCGGCAAGACGGTGCTCATCCTGGAGCTCATCAACAACGTCGCGAAGGCGCACGGCGGCGTGTCGGTCTTCGCCGGCGTCGGCGAGCGGACGCGCGAGGGCAACGACCTCTTCCTCGAGATGAGCGAGTCGAAGCTCGCGGACGGCAGCCCCGTCATCTCGAAGGCCGCGCTGATCTACGGCCAGATGAACGAGCCCCCGGGCGCTCGCTCCCGCGTCGCGCTCTCGGCGCTCGCCGTGGCCGAGCACTTCCGCGACGAGGAGGGGCAGGACGTCCTCCTGTTCGTGGACAACATCTTCCGGTTCACCCAGGCCGGCTCCGAGGTGAGCGCGCTCCTCGGACGCATCCCGAGCGCCGTCGGTTACCAGCCGACCCTCTCGACGGAGATGGGCGCCTTCCAGGAGCGCATCACCTCGACGACCAAGGGCTCCGTCACCAGCGTCCAGGCGATCTACGTCCCCGCGGACGACCTGACCGACCCCGCGCCGGCCACGGCCTTCGCCCACCTCGATGCCACCACCGTGCTGTCGCGCGCGATCTCGGAGCTCGGCATCTACCCGGCCGTCGATCCGCTCGACTCGAACTCGACGATGCTCGACCCCCAGATCGTCGGTGAGAAGCACTACTCCGTCGCGCGGCGCGTTCAGCAGACGCTGCAGCGCTACAAGGACCTCCAGGACATCATCGCCATCCTCGGCATGGACGAGCTCAGCGAGGACGACAAGCTCGTCGTGGCGCGCGCCCGCAAGATCCAGAAGTTCCTGTCGCAGCCGTTCTTCGTGGCCGCCCAGTTCACCGGGCTCGAGGGCAAGCTCGTGCCGCTCAAGGACACGATCGCGGGCTTCGAGGAGATCCTCGACGGCAAGCTCGACCATGTCGCGGAGCAGGACTTCTACCTGGTGGGCGGCATCGAGGACGTGAAGGCCAAGGCGTCGCAGAGGGCGTCCTGACGCAGCCATGGCCGACACAATCCTCCTCGAGATCGTGACGCCGACCGGTGTCGCGCTGCGCGAGCAGGTCACGGACGTGACCGCGCCGAGCGTCGCCGGCGAGTTCGGTGTGCTCCCGGGTCACCTCCCGCTGCTCGCCGCGCTCCGGACCGGCCTCGTGACGTACCACCAGAACGGTCAGGAGCACCGTCTGGCCGTCCATCATGGCTTCGTCGAGGTCGCCGGCGACACCGCGCTGCTCCTCACCGAGCGCTTCGCGGTGAAGGATGACGTCGACGTCGTGAGGGTACGCCTCCGGCTCAAGGAGGTCGACACCGAGCTCGACCACTGGCAAGGCGACCTGACTGATCCTCGCCGCCGGGCGCTCATCGAAGAGGAGCAGTGGCTCGCCACCGAGCTCGAGCTCATCGGCGATCCGCCCCCTCCGATGGTCCGCGAAGACACGCGCTTCCTGGCCGAGCACGCCGAGGCGCCGCCGGTCGACGAGATGGTCGAGGCTTCCCAGCCCGACGAGAGCCTGACGGACCACAAGAAGCCCGGCTCTCCGTTCCCCGATCCGAAGTGACATCTCTGGCGGCTACCGCCTTGCACGTGCGGCCGCCGCACAGGACACTTGTCTCCACACAGGCCGCGAGGGACTGGGGGGTCTCCCGCTTCGCGAGCCGCCCGTACCGCCGAGGCGCCGGCGCGGACGCCGCCACGCCGTCTGAGTCCACCCGTGATGATCTGCGGGCCCCGCACGCACGGAGCCCCCAAGGCAGCCCATGATCTCTCCGGAGACGATCGCGCTCGTGAAAGAGCGCACGGATCTCGTAGCGCTCATCGGCGAAAGCGTGCGCCTCGCCCGCCGAGGGCACTCCTTCACCGGGCTCTGCCCCTTTCACAAGGAGAAGACGCCCAGCTTCCACGTGAGCCCAAACCGCGGGTTCTATCACTGCTTCGGCTGCAAGGAGACCGGCAGCGCCATCGACTTCGTGATGAAGCTCGAAGGCCGGACGTTCGCCGAGGCGGTCCGCGCGCTCGCCGAACGCGCCGGCATCGAGGTGGCGGAGTCGCTGACCGAGGCCGAGCGGCGCGAGGCGCAGGCGGCGCGCAGGTCGAAGGACGACCTCTATGCCGTCAACCACCTCGCCGCGACGTTCTTCGAGCACAGCCTCCGCGGGGGGCCGGGCAGCGCTCCTCACCCGCTCGCGCGCCACGCTCACGAGGAGCTCCAGCGGCGCGGCCTGCCCCTCCGCGACGGCGATGGAGCCGCCGATCCGATCGCCGACGCCCTCCAGGCGTTCCGGATCGGCTACGCCCCGTTCGGATGGGACGGGCTCTCCACGTACCTGCGACAGCAAGGCGTCTCCCCGGTCCTCGCGGAGCGCGTAGGGCTCCTCGTACCGCGCTCGTCGGGGAGCGGACACTACGACCGCTTCCGGCACCGGCTCATGTTCGCCGTCACCGACGTGATGGGCCGGGTGATCGCGTTCAGCGGACGCGCGTTGCCCGATCCCAGCCCTTCCGAGCTCTCGTCGCTCGGCCTCACCGGCCCTGCGCCGCAGGCGGACGGCGCGCCGGCGAAGTACATCAACAGCCCCGAGTCGCCGATCTACACGAAGGGCGAGCACCTCTTCGGGCTGCACCAGGCGCGCCAGACGATCCGCCAGCGCGGCGAGGCGATCCTCGTGGAAGGCAACTTCGACGTCGTCGCGCTCCACGCGCGCGGTATCGGCCAGGCGATCGCTCCGCTCGGTACCGCCTTCACGCCCGGACAGGCGAAGCTCATCAAGCGCTTCGCGCCCGCGGTCATCCTGCTGTTCGACGGCGACGCGGCCGGCAAGAAGGCCACGCGCGCGGCGCGCGCCCCGTGCCGTGAGGCGGGGCTCAGCGCGCGCGTCGCCGTGCTGCCTTCCGGCGTCGATCCGGACGACCTCGCGCGCAAGCACGGCCCAGAGGCGATCGCGCGCATCGTCAAGGCGGCGCGCGGCCTGCTCGAGCACCTGATCGACGAAGCGCTCGACGGCGACAGCTTCGGAGGCTCGTCGCTGCCCGAGCAGCTCGCCCGCGTGCGCGCCGTCACCGCCCTGCTCAGCGAAGAAGACGACCCGAACCTCAGGATGATGGCGAAGCTCTACGCCGATCGCCTCTCCTCGAAGCTCGTGATCGGCGGCCGTTCACCGGACGACCTCCGGCAGCTGGAGCGCGTCGTCGAGGAGTCCCTCTCCCGCCCGCGGAGCCAGCCTACCCGCGAGGTGATCCCCTCCGGACAGACGACCGAGACGTGGGAGCGCGCTCGCTCACGCGCGCAAATCCAGGAGGTAAGCCTGGAGATCCTGGGCGCGATCCTCGATTTTCCCGAGCTTCTGGCCGACGACGATCTCCAGACGGCGCTGGAGTGCCTCGAAGGCGATGTCGCCCTGGCGATTGTTGCGGCGCGTCACAATTTCACTTTTGAAATGGGTCTTGCCGCCAGCGAATTTCTTGCGCAAGTCCCGGCTCCGATCCATTCATTCGCGGCTGGACGGCTGGTCTCGCCTGTCTTCGAAGCGGCCTCAACGGCCAAGGCGACGCTCTTGGAGAATTCACAAAAGTTGAGCAGACAAGCCCTGGCGCGACAAAAAGCAGCCGTCGTGAGCCAGCTCCAGAAGAGCGCGGTCGACGCTGATGCTGAAAACGCTTTGCTGCGTGAGCTATTCCAGCGAAGAGCGGGGGGTCTCGGTCTTCCTTGATGCGTTCCGAGTCGCCTCGCCGTGGTGACTCGACGTGCGTGATCCCTAGAGTTTATCGGAGTCATTGGGTGTCTTGTCGGTCGCGGCGAGCTGATCGCCGTAAGTGGAGCATGAGGTAATGGCGAGCAAGGCCAAGCAATCTTCCGGTCGGGCAGGCGGGGTCGCGAGGGCGGCGGGGGGCGGCGCGCTGAACGGCGCGCGGCACGCATCGACACGCGGGCACGCCGAGGGAGGGGCACGCCCAAGCAACAAAGGAGACGCGGGCATCCGGGCCGAGCGGTCAGAGAAGGACCGGAAGACGCTCGAAAAGCTCGTTGAAACCGGCAAGAGCAAAGGCTTTCTCACCTATGACGAGGTGAACGACGCGCTCCCCGCGGACGTCGCGCCCGATCAGCTCGACGACGTGGTGGGCGCCCTCGGCGACGAGGACATCGAGATCGTCGACGGCGCGACCCAGGTGAAGATCGCGCCGAAGCGCATCGCGGACGAGGAGGCGGGCGAGAAGAAGCTCGTCGTCACGCCCGACCGCGAGGAAGAGGACGTCGACTACTACTCGAAGTCGAACGACCCCGTCCGGATGTATCTCCGGAAGATGGGCAGCGTCTCGCTGCTCACCCGCGAGGGCGAGGTCGAGATCGCGAAGCGGATCGAGATCGGCGAGCAGAAGGTCAACGCCGCGATCCTCGACTCCCCCATCGCCGTCCGCGAGATCATCGATCTCGGAGAGAAGCTCCGGAAGCACAAGATCCGGGTGAAGGAGCTCATCAAGGACGCCGAGAACGACGACCAGGAGTTCGACGAGGAGGAGGCCGACCGGCGCATCATCCGCCTCATCGACAAGGTGAAGCGCGTCGACAAGAAGAAGGCGGAGCTCCTGGAGGAGCGCAAAGAGGTGAAGACGGAGGTCCGCCGCAAGCAGATCGACGTCGAGGTGACGCAGGCGACAGCCGAGCTCGTGACGACGCTCGAGGAGATGCGCCTCAACAAGCGGACGATCGACAAGATCGTCCAGAAGCTGAAGAGCCTCATCTCGAAGGTCGAGAAGGCCGAGGCGGGCGCGACGGAGCTGGAGCGGCGCACCGGGCTCTCGAAGGGCGAGCTCAAGCGCGAGCTTATCAAGGTGAAGGGCAACCGCGCCCTCGAGGGGCGGCTCGCCAAGAAGCTCAACGTCAACCGCGAGGAGCTCAACGACTTCGAATCGACCATCAAGAACGCCCAGAAGGGCCTGAAAAAGGTCGAGGAAGAGCTCAACATCGACGTCGCCGCGATCCGCGATACCTACGAGAACATCCGCGAGGGGGAGCGGATGGCGGAGCGCGCCAAGGCGGAGCTGGTCGAGGCGAACCTCCGCCTCGTGGTCTCCATCGCGAAGAAGTACACGAACCGCGGCCTCCAGTTCCTGGACCTCATCCAGGAAGGGAACATCGGCCTCATGAAGGCCGTCGACAAGTTCGAGTACAAGCGCGGCTACAAGTTCTCGACGTACGCGACGTGGTGGATCCGGCAGGCGATCACCCGCGCGATCGCGGACCAGGCGCGGACGATCCGCATCCCGGTCCACATGATCGAGACGATCAACAAGCTGATCCGCACCTCGCGCTACCTCGTGCAGGAGTACGGCCGCGAGCCGACCCCCGAGGAGATCGCCGAGAAGATGGAGCTCCCGCTCGACAAGGTGCGCAAGGTCCTGAAGATCGCGAAGGAGCCGATCTCGCTCGAGACCCCCATCGGCGAGGAAGAGGACTCGCACCTTGGCGACTTCATCGAGGACAAGAGCGTGATCTCGCCCGCGGAGGCCGTGATCAACATGAACCTCGCGGAGCAGACCCGTAAGGTCCTGAAGACGCTGACGCCGCGCGAGGAGAAGGTGCTCCGGATGCGCTTCGGCATCGGCGAGAAGAGCGACCATACGCTCGAAGAGGTCGGCCAGGACTTCGAGGTCACGCGCGAGCGCATCCGACAGATCGAGGCGAAGGCGCTCCGCAAGCTCCGGCACCCCAGCCGCTCGAAGCAGCTCAAGAGCTTCATCGACAGCTAGTCCGTGGGCTGGCCTGCTCGCCAAACGAAGGGAGCTCTCCCGCGCAGGCCGCGCTGCTGGCCTCTCGCTGGACGAGCACGCGCTCGCGTGGGCAGCCCTTGGCTCGGCGAGCAGCGCGCCGCCGTGGCCCTCCTCGTGCTCGCGAGCGCGGTCCTCGGCGGCTGCACCAAGACGATGTCCGAAGAAGACTGCCGCACGATCGGCGAGGGCATGCGCGCCGCGTGGGCAGCGGAGGCAAAGCGGGTGGGGTCCACCGCTCCAGGAGGCCCGGGGAAAGCCTCCGTGGTGATCAACAGCGAGGGCGAGAGGCTCTCGTCGGAGTGGACATCCGACTGCAAGCGGGAGCTCGCCGGGAGCAAGGTAGACCCCGGCGAGCTCAGCTGCCTTACCCGCGCGAAGACGCTCGTAGAGCTCCGCCGGTGCGCCACGCCCTGAACACCTCGGAGCGCGGCCGGGGCGGGGCGCCGCGCGACCCCTTCAGTTGAGGTAGCGCTTGTCCTTCGGGGGGTCCTTCTGGCCGCCGGGGATGACCCTCAGCGGGACGCCCCCGGAGCGGCCGCGCGCCGCAGGGACGCGGCGGAGCGCGGCGGACTGCGCCTGCAGCTGACGGAAGCGGATCCGCAGATAGAAGCGGCGCAGCGGGGAGAAGTCGCCGAAGAGATACCCCGCGAGCATGCCCCCGAACGGCGTGATCAGCCCCTCGGGGGGCGCGCGCATGGCAATGACGTTGAGCACCGAGATCCCGAAGATGAAGACGAGCAGCATGGTGCCCGTCACGGGGAGGACGAAGAAGAGGCGGACCGTGGCATGTCGGTGCGCGAGCGCCCACGCGACGGCGACCGCCTCGATCATCCCGAGCCCGCCGTAGAAGACCGGCCGCGCCATCTTCGGGAGGAGCGCGCCCACCGCCACCTGGAGCGCGAACGCGAAGGCGGCGGAGCCGAACAGGAACGCCAGCGTGCGTCTGGCGCCCCAGCGCTCTTCGAGCGAGGCGCCGAGGAAATACAGGCCGAGCAGCGTCGTGACGAAGTGCCAGGGATCGCTCGGGTTGTGGACGAGCGGCGCGGTGAGCAGCCGCCACACCTGACCGTGGAGCACCTTCTCGCTGATGCCGAGGAACGGCTCGAGCACGCCTTCGCCAGCGCCCCCCCAGTTCAGGCCCAGGGTGAACATCACCCAGATACAGCCGATCGCGATCATCATCCCCAGCAGGGCCTTGCCTGGCTTGGGGAACCCCATCGAGCTGTGCTCCGGGCGCATGGATCTCCACCTAACAGCGGCGCCCCCGACGAGCAACCGCCGCCCCCGGACTCCGCGGCGATCCGCCCGGCGCCGACCCGCCGTCCAGCGGCCGCGACGCCCGCCACGCGCCATCCAGGACGCTCTGGGGCAGGGCCCGCCCGGCCGCGCACCAGCCCCCGGCAGCCCGCCGGGGAGCGCGCACGTCCCTGCTGCGCCCGCTGGCCAGGGGCTCAGAAGAAGTTGCCGATGTTGAACTCGAACTTGTACGTCTCTTCGTAGGGCAGCCGCTTGAACGGGAAGCCCCACTCGAAGCGCAGCGGGCCGAGCGGGGAGAACCACCGGAGCCCGAATCCCCACGAGGTGCGGACGTCGAGGAGGCGCTCGGCCGAGAAGCACGGGTTCGTGACGTCGTGCGGCGATGCGGGGGCGGCGTTGCAGTACAGCTTCTCGAGGTTCCAGGCGTTGCCCAGATCCGTGAAGACGACGCCCTTGATCTGCACAGCCTCGAGGATCGGGAACTCCAGCTCGAGGTTCTGGTAGTACATCAGGTTGCCGCCGATGTTCGCGCCGTTCGCGATAGGCAGCGAGTTCGGATCGAGCGACTCGCGGAGCGGGAGGCGCGGGCCGATGTCCCGGATCTCGAAGCCGCGCACGTCGAGGATGCCGCCCAGGAAGAAGCGGGCGAAGATCGGCACGCCCTGCGGGTTGGGGCTCGTCACCATGCCGGCCTCGGTGTTCAGCTTGAGGACCAAGCTGTCCGTGATCGGGTAGTAGAACCTGCCTGTGGCGCGGTACCGCAGGAACTCGTTCTCGCTGCCGAACGCGCTGTGGGCGAGCTCGACCGAGCCCTGCAGGTAAATGCCCGAGGTCGGGAAGAGCTGGTTGTTGCGCGTGTCGAAGGTGAGCGCAGGACGGATGCTCGACGTGAGCCCGGCGTTGAAGAGGTTGTAGAGCGGGAGCCGCTGGAACGAGGCGCGCTCCTCTGCCGTGCCGAGGCCGGTATTCGTGGCCGACGAGATCTCGTCGTTCTCCAGCGTGTAGGTCAGCTGCGCGCGCAGCTCCGGCTCGATGAGCGGGTAGCCGAGCGTGAGCGAGCCGCCGGTGGAGGTCTGCGAGAACTCCGTGTACGTCCGCAGCTGGTTGTAGACGCTCACCGCCGCGGAGAACGGGCTGTCGAACAGGTACGGCTCGAAGAAGCGGACGTCGATGAGGCGCCGCGATCCGGAGATCTGCGCCTGGAGCGACAGCGACTGGCCGCTCCCGAGCAGGTTCGCCTGCTGGACCTGCGCCGTCGCGATGAAGTTCTCGACGCTCGAGAAGCCCGCGCCGATCTGGAAGGTGCCCGTCGGCTTCTCGCCGATGTCGACGTTGACGTTGATGTGCTGGGGATCGTCGCCCTGCTCGGTGGAGATGTCGACCCGCTCGAAGTAGCCGAGCGCCGTGATCCGCTGCTTCGATCGCTCCAGCTTCGTCTCGCTGAACAGCCGCCGCTCCTCCACCTCCATCTCGCGGCGGATCACCTTGTCCCGCGTCTTCGTGTTGCCGCGGATCTCGATGCGCCCGAAGTAGACGAGCTGGTTTCTGCGGATGCCGACGGTGATGTCGACCTCGCGCCTGTCCGGGTCGAGCTGGGTGTCAGGCGACGCCTCGACGTTGGCGTAGCCGGCGTCCCGGTAGAGCGTCTGGATCGCGCCGAGATCCTTCGCGAGCTCGGCGCGGTTGAACCAGTCGCCCGGCTTGGCCCGCACCATCTCGCGCAGCGCGCGGCGCCCGCCGAGCGGCTCGATCTCGCGGCCGTCGGCGTCGCGCTCGTAGACGCGGAGCGAGCGGATGCGGAAGCGCGGCCCCTCGTTGATCGTGATCGTGACCTCGATGCCCGTGCGGTCGGGCGTGAGCATCACCCTGGGCGTCGCGACCTGCGCCGCGAGGAAGCCACGATCGTAGTAGAGCGCGTTGATCACGAGGACGTCGCGCTCGAACGCGTCCTGGCGGAAAGGACCGCCGGTGCCGAAGGCGAAGAAGCCCCCCTGCCCCGTGATCATGACCTCCCGGAGCTCCTCGTCCGAGATGTTCTGGTTGCCGATGAACGTGATGCGCCGGACGGTGACCGGCGAGTGCTCCTTGATCGTGAACTTGACGGTGACCTGGTTCTCCCGCTCCGGCTTGACCTCGTAGCTGACCTCGGCGAGGAAGAAGCCCTCCTCGGCGTACTTGTCGCGGAGCTTCTGCACGCCACGCCGGATCGCCGCGTAGCTCAGGATCGTGCCGGTCTTGATCTCGACCGAGAGCGCCTCGGTGAGGTCCTCGCTGTCGATCTCCTTGTTGCCGGAGAACTCGATGGCCTTGATGCTCGGGCGCTCGCGGACCAGCACCCTCAGGCTCACGCCGTCGTCGCGGCGCGTGAGGTCGACCTCGACGTCGTCGAACAGGCCGGAGTCCCAGAGCTCGCGCACGTCGCGCGCCAGCCCCTCGGGGGTGAACGGCCTGCCGACCCGCGTCTGCCCGAGGTAGACGAGCACGTCCTCGGTCGAGACCCGCCGGTTGCCGGCGATGGCGACCTGAACGACCGGCTGCCCACGAGCGAGCTCGGCCTCCGTGGGCGCCAGATGGATCGTCGGCTCGACGGCGTCGGCGGCGACCTGCGCAGGTGTACCGGCGCCAGGCTGGGCTCCTACGGTCGCGTCGGCCGGCGCGGGCGGCTGCGCAGCGCTGGCCGGGGCCGGGGCGGGAGGCGGCGCGGCGCCGCCCCGGGGCGGCTGCGCGCCCGGAGCACCTCCGGGCACCTGAGCTGCCGCGAGCCGGGGCCGTATCGCCGCTACTGCAACGAACACCAGGAAGAGGCCGAGCCAGACGAGCCGCAGCCAGCGGCCGAGAAGGCGAAGCATGGGTCGGGTGCCTGTCGCGTACAAGGCGCCACCCCGTAGCCCAGCGCGCCGTGAGTCTCAAGGGCGGACGCCGAAATCAAGGCGTCGCCGTCAGGCCGCGCTGCACTGCCCGCGTTCGGGTCGATCTCGCGGCCATCTGACGCTATGCCAGGGGCCGCACGAGCGCAGGCGAGCACTCGCTGCCAGAAATTCCCGCGAGGCAGCCTTGACCGAGCGCGAGCCCCTGGGTAATTGCCGAGGCTCGCCAGCGTTCACCTGAACATCGGAGCACCTGTTCGTCCGGTGCCCGCGCACTCCCTGGAGCATCGCGTGTCTCGAACCCCCTCCCTTCCGTCCGACGGTGACGCGTCCCGCAAGGGCCGCCGTGGCGGCCGGCCCGGTGACAGCGAGCCGCCGCCGCCCCCGGCGCCCGACACCTCGCTCGCCGACGAGGCGCAGCGCCGGTACCTGAACTACGCGCTCAGCGTCATCACGTCGCGCGCGCTGCCCGACGTCCGCGACGGGTTGAAGCCGGTGCAGCGCCGCATCCTCTACGCGATGCTGCACGACCTGCACCTCGGGCCGGACGCGAAGTACCGGAAGAGCGCCGCGGTCGTCGGTGACGTGATGGGCAAGTACCACCCGCACGGCGACGTCGCGATCTACGACGCGATGGTCCGGCTCGCGCAGGACTTCGTGATGCGGGCGCCGCTCATCGCGGGCCACGGGAACTTCGGCTCGGTGGACGGCGATGCGCCCGCCGCGATGCGTTACACCGAGGCGAAGCTCCGGCCCCTGGCGCTGGAGCTGCTCAGCGAGCTCGGCCAGCGCACCGTGGACTTTCGTCCCAACTACGACGGGACCCGCTTCGAGCCGATCGTCCTCCCGTCGCGCTTCCCCAACCTCCTCGTGAACGGCTCTCAGGGGATCGCGGTCGGGATGGCGACGAGCATCCCGCCGCACAACCTGGGCGAGGTGATCGACGCGTGCGTCGCGCTGATCGAGAACCGCGAGCTCACCACGCACCGGCTGCTGTCGCACGTGAAGGGGCCGGACTTCCCGACCGGAGGTCAGCTGCACGCGACGAAGAAGGAGCTCGAGGCCGTCTACACGGCAGGCCAGGGCTCGCTGAAGCTCCGCGGCGAGTGGCAGCTGGAAGAGGGCGACGGCAAGCGCGGCGCCGCTCCGCAGATCGTGATCACCTCGATCCCGTACGGCGTCGAGCGGAAGGCGATCGTCGAGAAGATCGCCGAGGTGATCCTCTCCAAGAAGCTGCCGACGCTCGTGGACGTGCGCGACGAGTCGACCGGCGAGGTGCGCATCGTGATGGAGCTCAAGCGCGGCGCCGACGCGCAGCTCGTGATGGCGTACCTCTACAAACAGACGCCGCTCGCGATCAACGTGCAGGTGAACCTCACCTGCCTCGTGCCCACCGACAACGCGGAGATCGCCGCGCCGCGGCGGCTCGGCCTGCACGAGATCCTGACGAAGTTCCTCGACTTCCGCTACGCGACGGTGACGCGGCGGCTCGAGTTCGAGCTCGGCGAGCTGAGGCGGCGGATCACGATCCTCGAGGGGTTCGAGAAGATCTTCGACGCGCTCGACGAGGTGATCCGGATCATCCGCAAGAGCGAGGGCAAGGCCGACGCGGCCGAGAAGCTGATGAAGCGCTTCACCCTCAACGAGGAGCAGACGGACGCGATCCTCGAGCTCAAGCTCTACAGGCTGGCGCGGCTCGAGATCCTGCTCGTGCAGAAGGATCTCGGCGAGAAGCGCGCCGAGGCCAAGCGGATCGAAGGGCTGCTCCGGAGCGACGCGAAGCGCTGGGGGATCGTCCGCGACGAGCTCGTCGAGATCAAGGGATCCTACGGCGAGAAGCGCCGCACGAAGGTGGTCGGCTCGATCGACGAGCCCGAGTACCAGGCGGAGGACTTCATCGTGGCCGAGGACGCGAACGTGATCCTCTCGGCGCAGGGCTGGGTGAAGCGGGTCCGCGAGGTGAAGGATCTGGCCTCGACGCGCATCCGCGAGGGAGACAGCGTCCTCGCGGCCGTCGCCGGCTCGACGCGGTCGACGGTCGCGTTCTTCTCGAACCTCGGCGCGTGCTACGTGTGCCGCATCCACGAGGTGCCGCAGTCGACCGGCTACGGCGATCCCGTGCAGAAGCTGTTCAAGCTGGCCGACGGCGAGCGGCTGATCGCGCTGATGTCCTTCGATCCGAGGGCGCTCGACGTCCCGGCGCAGACCCCGGACTCCGCCGAGCCGGAGCCGCCCTTCGCGCTGGCGATCACCCGAGGAGGCCTCGGCTTCAGGTTCTCGCTGCGGCCGCACCGCGATCCTTCGACGCGCTCCGGGCGCCGCTTCGCCAAGCTGAACGAGGGCGACGAGGTGCTGTTCGTCCACGCGGTGGACGGCGCCGACCGGGTGCTCTGCGCCTCGAGCGACGCCTGGGCGCTCAGCGTGGCCGTGGAGGAGCTCGCCCTGCTCTCCGGCCCGGGCAAGGGCTCCGTCGTCATGCGGGTCGCCGAAGGTGAGCGCCTGATCGGCGCCGCGCTCGCCCTCAGGCCGAGCGACACGATCACGGTCGAGACGGAGAAGGGCAAGACGCTCGAGATCGCCGCGAGCAAAATCGCCGGCCAGCGTGGCACCCAGGGCGAGCCTGTCGCGCGACGCGACCGCTTCGCCCGCGTGGTGCCGCCGGCCGTCGTCGTACCGACGCTGGAGGTGAGCTGAACATGGCCGCCACGAATCCCCCGGTCCGCGCCGCTTCCGGCGCACGTTACACGGCCGCTGACATCGAGGTGCTCGAGGGGCTCGAGCCCGTCCGCAAGCGCCCCGCCATGTACATCGGCGGCACCGACGCCAGGGGCTACCACCACCTGCTCTGGGAGATCGTCGACAACGCCGTCGACGAGGCCATCAACGGGCACGCGAAGCGGATCGAGGTGACGCTCGACGCCGATCTCCAGGGCGCCACCGTGACCGACGACGGGCGCGGCATCCCCGTGGACGTGCATCCCAGGTACAAGCGCCCGGCGCTCGAGCTCATCTTCTGCACGCTGCACGCAGGCGGGAAGTTCGCGAGCGACAACTACAAGGTCTCAGGCGGGCTCCACGGCGTCGGATCGAGCGTCGTCAACGCGCTCTCCGAGCTCGTGGAGGTCCGGGTGCTGCGCGACGGGTTCGAGCACCAGCAGACGTTCTCGCGCGGCGCGCCGACCAGCAAGCTCAAGAAGGGCGCGCCCACCCGCAAGCACGGCACGAGCATCCATTTCCGGCCCGATCCGGAGATCTTCGGGCAGGGCCGGCGCTTCGACTCCGAGACCATCCGCGAGCGCCTGGAGGCCAAGGCGTACCTCCACGGAGGGCTCGAGATCGCGTTCCGCGATCTCTCGTCCGGAGAGTCGATCGAGCTCCTCCACCCGAACGGCATCGCGGACTTCTTGCCGAAGCTGGTCGCCCAGCGCGGCAAGGCGGTCACGCACCCGACCATCTTCTACGTCGCGCGCGAGGGCGAGATCCGCCTGGAGGCCGCGCTCCAGTGGACCGAGTCGACCGACGAGTACGTGAAGTCGTACGTCAACGGCATCCCCACGCACGCGGGCGGCGCGCACGAGTCCGGCTTCAGCGGCGCGATCGTGAAGGCGGTCCGCGCGTTCATGGACGCGAAGAAGGTCCAGCCGAAAGGGGTGACGCTGACGGCCGACGACATCCGCGAGGGGATCGTGGGCGTCCTGTCCATCTACATCCAGGACCCGCAGTTCCAGGGGCAGACGAAGGATCGACTCAACAACGCGGAGGCAGGGCCGGCGGTCGAGGGCCTGGTCCGGCCGGCGCTCGAGCAGTGGATGCTCCACAACGGCACGGCCGGCGAGTCGATCGTTGCCCGCGCGATCCTGGCGGCGCGCGCAAGGGAGGCGCGGCGTGAAGCGACCCAGCAGGTCCTGCGCAAGACGCCGGTGTCGCACCGGCTCAACCTGCCGGGGAAGCTCGCCGATTGCGCCTCGACCGATCCGAGCGAGAGCGAGCTCTTCATCGTCGAGGGCGACAGCGCAGGTGGCTCGGCCAAGCAGGGCCGGGACCGCCGGACCCAGGCGATCCTCCCGCTCCGCGGCAAGGTGCTCAACGCGGAGCAGGCCTCGACCTCGAAGGTGCTCGGCAACAAGGAGCTCCAGGACATCGTGAGCGCGCTGGGCTGCGGCTTCGGGAAGGACTTCGATGCCTCCAAGTTGCGCTACGGAAGGATTTTTCTACTCATGGACGCCGACAGCGACGGCCAGCACATCGCGACGCTGCTGCTGACGTTCTTCTACCGGCACCTGCCCGGCCTGCTCCGCGGCGGGCACGTGTTCCTCGCGCAGCCGCCCCTCTACAGGATCGACGTCGGCAAGGAGACGCACTGGGCGCTCGACGACGCGGAGCGCGACAGGGTCCTCGCGAAGCTCCCCAAGACGGCCAAGGCGGATATCTCGCGGTTCAAGGGGCTCGGCGAGATGCCCGCGGAGGACCTCAAGGCGACCACGCTCGACATCCGACGCCGGCGCGCGCTGCGCATCGTGATCGAGGGAGAGATCGAGACCGATCGCATCCTGAACGAGCTGATGGGCAAGGACGCCCAGGCGCGTTTCCGCTTCATCATGGAGCGCGCGCCGAACGCCGAGATCGACGTCTGACATCGATCCCTCGTTCGAGAGGTCGCGGCGACTTCGCGCCTCGCGCGGACCTCGTTGGATGCGGCGCCGCGCTCCCGCATTCATCCTCCCTGATCCCCATGAGCTCGCCGCGAGGACGTCGCGATGCAGGCGACCGCCATGGCGTGCACGTCACGAAGACACAATGTGCCAACCGCGGGTGATCTCTGGCGCCTGTGCCACGTGAACGGCAGGCCACACCCCGTCGGACATCGCGAGCAGGTAGCCGAGCAATCGCGGGATTTTGTGCTGCTGAATGCCGAACCGCGTGAGCCGAGAACGCTGCGTCAGCCTGCGGCCTGCTGGTTGCAATACGTCGCGCCGGTGGCCGCGATGACCGCGAGACACCGCCCTTTCACCGCTGGAGAGGTACTCGTGACGACTGCGCTTCCCATCTCGACTCCGATCGCACCCTCCTCGACCCACAGCATGCCGGCCACATGTTCGCTGTCGGTTCCGAACGGCGCGCCTGCCGCACGGCCGGCGTCGCTCCCCACGCCTGGCGTCGCTGCGCCGAGCCACAGCGCGCAGCCGCCGCGCGAGCGCTCTGCACTGACCGGCGCCTCCCGATCCACGCCACCACCGCGCTCGGCAGCCCCGCTCCCGCGCAGTACCTCGGAGCGGATCCTGCTCGGCCGCGACCGCATCCGCAGCGCCGCGGAAGCAGGCCAGAGGATCCGTTCTTACGAGGTCGCGCTGGATCTAGATCTGTCCGAGTTTCATTTCGCGCGGCTCTTCCGCGCCGCCTTCGGGTCATCGCCCCACGTCTATTACGATGAGGTGCGTGCGGAGCGCGCGCGAACGCTCCTTCATGAGGGGCTGACCGAGGGAGAGGTCGCCCGCCGCATCGGCTTCCGCAGGCCTGCGGAGCTCCGCGCCCTCCTGTCCAAGCGCGGCAGCACGCCGCCCCCTGCCGGAGAGACGGAGCCGAGCGACGCCTCTGCCGAGTGAGCTGACGGCAGAGATCGGCCATAGGAAGCGCCGGCACCGCCACCTCCGGTGCGAGGACAAAGTGCTTACCCCCATGACATGACGATCAGAGCCTCCGATGCGTGAGCGAAGGTAGGTTCGCCCTGACCCGATCGAGGTAGGAGGGGTCGAGCATCGCCATCGCGATCCCCTCCCCTTCCGAGGCCTGAGCGATCACCTCACCCCACGGATCGATGACGCACGATTTCCCGAACGTCGCCCGCCCGCCTGGATGCTTGCCCCACTGCGCCGCGGCCACGACGTACGCCTGGGCCTCGATGGCCCGGGCGCGGAGCAGGACCAGCCAGTGGTCCTTGCCGGTGAGCAGGGTGAACGCGGCAGGGACGGCGATCGCCTCTGCGCCCGCGGACGAGAGCGCGCGGTAGAGCTCCGGAAACCGGACGTCGTAGCAGATCGACAGCCCGAGCTTCACGCCGTCGATCTCGGTGACGACGGGGCGCTCCCCGGCGGTCGTCGACGCCGACTCGCGGTACTTCGTTCCGTCGGCGATCTCGACGTCGAAGAGGTGAATCTTCCGGTAGCGCGCGGTGAGCCGGCCGTCGGGCCCGAAGACCGCGCAGGTGTTGTACGGCCGCGCCGGATCGTGCGCGCGCTCAGGGAAACCGCCGGCCACGATGGTCACCCGGGCGGAGCGCGCCGCGTCGGCGAGACGACGGGCGATCGGACCTCCGCCAGCGTCGAGGTCCTCCGCGATGTTGCGCTTCCCCTCCTCGTTGCCCATGTACGCGAAGTTCTCGGGCAGCACGACCGTCGTCGCCCCACGGCGCGCCGCCTCCACGACGAGCACCTCGATCCGCGCCAGGTTCTCGCCCACGTTCTCCTGGCTGGAGAGCTGAAGGGCCGCCCAGATCACCGGTTTCTCCATGCGGCAAGCCTACCGCACGGGGACCCGGCGTGGACCACGCGCCGACGGGAGCGCTGGGCTCGTCAGATTCCTCGATCTCCGGACGCTCCCGCAGCGCCACTGGCACCAGCGCCACCTGCACCGCCGGCACCCGCAGCCCCGGCGGCACCAGCGCCACCTGCACCGCCGGTACCCGCAGCCCCGGCGGCACCAGCGCCACCTGCCCCACCGCCACCCGCCCCGCCGGCGCCAGCGCCACCTGCCCCACCGCCACCTGCCCCGCCGGCGCCCGCGGCTCCACCGCTGCCGTCCACCTCGGAGGGCGCGGCGCACTCGAGCGGCGCGCCGGAGTAGGTGCACCTGGCGCTGCACGCGGCGCACACACAGGCGAGTACCCGCTGGAACATCCGGTGAGCGGCGCTCGCATCGTCCGGGAACACACACGCCGTCTGGCAGGATTTGTTGTGGCCGCACCCCTTGAGGCACAGGCTGATCGGCCTGCACTCAGGCTCCCCGTCGCACGCCGCGAGCTCCGCCTCGCAGCGCCCACCGCGGGACGCATGCTCGTTGAAGCAGTCGCCGCAGCGCCCGGCTTCGCCGCCATAGGCCGCGAGACACTCGCATACGTTCGCCGGCCCCTCGTCGGCGCCCGCATCGGGTAGCGCTCCCCCCGAGGCGCCCACGCTGGCGGAGGCGCCTGCCTGAGGGCGCGGCGACGCGAGCCGCTCGTCGGTGCAGCTCGGGAGCGACGCAAGCGCGAGCGCCGCGCCCCAGGCCATCACGCCGCAGAGGACAGCCCAGCCGTACAACCCGACAGGAGCGCGCATCGCCCTCCGCACGATCGCCATGATGAGGACGAGCGTAGCCTGCCTCTCTCCCGCGACCGAGCCTGAGCCGCACGGCTCATGGATGTCCGCAGGATCCGCCGAGGCCGCACGGAACCCTCTCCCGGCGGCGCCCGATCGCTCCTATGCTTTGCCCGCACGCCACAAAAATTCTCATGGAAATCGCTCCCCTGTCGCTGTTGCCGCGCTCCGTGCTCGCCCTCGCCAAGGAGGTCGCCCGCGCGCTGCTCCGGCGACCTGTCGTCGGGATCGCCGCCGCCGCTCAGACAGCCGATGGCCGGTGGCTGCTCATTCGCCGCAGCGACACCGGAACATGGGCGCTCCCGGGAGGCACCCTGGAATGGGGAGAGACGCTCCGCGACAGCATCGTGCGGGAGCTCGCCGAGGAGGCCGGCGTCACCGAGGTCGAGCTCGGGCGGGTCGTGGGCGTGTACTCGCGGCCTGATCGCGACATCCGCTTCCACGCCGTGACGGTCGTCGTCACCGCCCGGATCGCCGCGCCGACGCGCCCTCCGCAAAATCCGCTCGAGATCCGCGAGGTCAGGCTGTTCCGGGAAGACGAGCTCCCGTCCGAGCTCGCGATGGGCATGGGGGATCTCTTCGCCGCCGCCCGGCGCGCCGGCGACACGGAGCTCGAGTGAGCCGAGGCAAGCGATGACGCAGGCACACCACGACGACGCCGGAGCGCGCAACGCGCTGCAGGGCGGGCTCGCGACGGATCCGAAGCACAAGGCGAGGATCGAGGAGCTCGCCGAGCGCATCGAGAAATACAGGGCGAGCTACTACGCAGGGCACCCCGAGATCTCGGACGCGGCGTTCGACGCCCTCGAGGACGAGCTCCGCGCCCTCGATCCGGCGCATCCGGTGCTCGCCCGGGTCGGCTCGGCCTCCCTGATCACCGAGTGGGAGAAGGCGCGGCACGAGATCCCGATGGGCTCGCTCAACAAGGTCGTCTCCGAGGACGAGCTCCTGGGCTGGGTCGCCCGGTGCGACGAGATCCTCGTGAAGGACGGGCACGGCGACGGCGGCACGGGCGCCGCGCCGCCGGCGCCGGGCTCCACCTCGAGCGTCGCGGGTGACCTCTTCGTGGCGGAGAAGCTCGACGGCATCTCCATCGAGGTCATCTACAAGGGCGGCAAGCTCGTCGACGCCATCACGCGCGGCGACGGCGAGTGGGGCGAGCGGATCACCGCGAACGTCGCGCGGATGAAGGGGATCCCCTCGCGGATCCGGGAGAAGGGCAGGCTGTCGGTGCGCGGGGAGATCATCCTTCGCCTCTCGGACATGAAGCGCCACTTCCCCGGTGTCACCAGCCCGCGCAACATGGCCGCGGGCGCGGCCAAGCGGTTCGACGGCCAGGGGGCAGAGCACTGCACCGTGCTCTTCTACGACGTCGCCGAGCACCTCGAGATCCCGACGTGCCGGGCGCGCTTCGCCTGGCTGCGCGAGCTCGGCTTCGCGACGCCGCAGACCGCGCACGGCAGCGTCGACGACGTCGTGAAGCTCTACCGGCGCTACTCGAGCGAGCTCCGCGCGAGCCTCGACTACGAGATCGACGGGCTCGTCGTCTACGTGGACTCGCTCCACCTCCAGGGCCTGCTCGGCGACGTCAACCGCCGGCCGCGCGGCGCGGTCGCCTTCAAGTTCGCGTCGCCCGCCAAGGTGACGACGGTCGTGGCGATCCAGTGGGACACCGGGCCGAGCGGCCGCGTCACCCCGGTGGCGATCGTCGAGCCGGTGGAGCTCGCGGGCGCCAACGTCCGGCGCGCTTCCCTGCACAACTCGGCCAACGTGCGGAGCCTCGGCATCGGCGTGGGCGACGAGGTGCTGGTCTCGCGCCGCAACGACGTGATCCCGTACGTCGAGGAGGTCGTCGAGAAGCGCGGCCCCGTCGCCGTTCCTCCATCGGTCTGTCCGGTCTGCAGCGCGCCGCTCGTCGTCGAGGGAGAGTACCTCCTCTGCCGGAACGCCGCGTGCCGCGCGCTCATCGAGGGGCGCATCCACAACTGGATCGACGCCATCGGCGCGCTGGAGTGGGGCGACAAGCTGATCGAGCAGGTGGTGGCCGCAAGCCTCGTCCGAGAGCCGCTCGACCTCTACAAGCTCACGGTCAAGAGCATCGCCGACCTCGATCGGCGCGGCGAGAAGAGCGCGACGAAGTGCCTGGAGCAGCTGAAGAGCCGCCTCCCGCTCGCGCTGCCGGTGTTCCTCGCGGCGCTCGGCATCGAGGGGTTCGCGATCCAGACCGCGCGGCTGCTCGTGTCGGCGGGGTACACGACGATCGAGAAGCTGCTCGCCGCCGGGGAGGACGAGCTCGCCGGCATCCCGGGCCTCGGCGCGATCAAGGCCGCGAGCATCGTTCGAGGGCTGCGCGCCCGCAGCGACGAGATCGGGCGGCTGCTCGCCGCCGGCATCGTCCCGGTCGCGCCCGAGGCCGAAGGCCCGCTCGCCGGACTGACGTTCTGCTTCACCGGCGCGGGCGCGCGTCCGCGCGGCGAGCTCACCCACCTCGTCGAGTCGAACGGCGGCCGGGTGCTGAACAGCGTGACGAAGGAGCTCAACTACCTCGTCATCGCCGACGTGGCCTCCGCGTCGAGCAAGGCGGTGAAGGCGCGCAAGTACGGTACGAAGCTCATCACCGAGGACGATCTGGACAAGCTCATCGCCGAGCGCCGCGGCGGCTGACCGAGGCGAGCCGCGGCCGCGACCCTTCGGCCCCTACCAGGTGATGTCCTGGTCCTCGGTGACGCCGAGGACGTCCCGGAGCTCGAGGAGCCGGCCGTCCGGGAGGCGGATCGTGCCGGAGTAGAGGCCGATCGGCTGCATGAACTCCGACGCGAGCAAGCCGAGGTTCGTGTGGTTCGAGTGCGCCGCGCCAGGGACGAAGCGTAGATCCACGGCGCCGTCCGCGGTCCGGACGCGCCACGGGTCGAGCGGCCGCGCCGCGTCGAAGGTGAACCGGCCTTCGGCGAGCGGGATGAGCTCGCCGTCGATCCAGATCGCGCACTCGGCGTCGCCGACGAAGCCTTCGCCGAGGTTCAGGCCGACGCGCTCGCCGCTCTCCGCGCGCCCCAGCGCCAGGGCCCAGCGCCACGTCGTGCGGCGCCGCAGGAGGCCGCTCGTGTAGTCGTAGCTGGCGATCGCTCCGTCGAGGGAGATGCGGCGACCGAGCACCGACGCCTCGCCTTCGACGCCGAGGAGCAGGCGCTTCTCGGTGGTGATCAGGAAGCCGTCCGAGGCCTGCGCGATCGCCGAGAGCGCCGGCGGGGCCGCGCGGCTGTCGAGCCGCGCCTCGAGCTCGACGCCGGGGAGCGCGGCGGTCACCGCGGTCGTCGCGTCCGTGCGCGGCCGCTCGATCCGGACGCGCGCGCGGGGGAGCCACGCCCGCGCGGAGCGGCCTTCGCCGCTCGCGTCGCCCACGCTCACCGCGAAGGGCGGCCCGAACGTCGCGCGGTCCACGAGCAATCGACGGCCTGCCTTGTCGAAGACGACGCTGAGCGCGATCGACAGGTAGCCGAGGTGCACGACCGAGACGGCGACGAAGACCTCGTCGGACGCGATCGCCACGTAAACCCATCGCTTGTGCTTGAGCAGCCGATCGAGCCTGCGCGGCGCGAGGAGCGCCGGGTCGACGCGCGGGAGATCGCCCCGGTACGAGCCGACGCGCGCCGCTCCCGTGCTCGGGTCGAGGATCGTATCGGGCGGCGTGGTGAGCTCGCGCATCGGACGAGAGTAGCGGCGACGTGGTCGCTGCCCAAGACGAGCGACGCCGGAAACCTGACATCGTTAGAGTTGTGCGAATTGCGCGATATCGCGTGATTGCGCCGAGCGCTCTCCTCCGCGGCCATCTGGCTCACGCCGCGGCGGAGAGCGGCGGCGCCGGAGCCTGCGCGCCCTCGGCTCCGCCGCTAGACTCGCGTCATGATCGACGCCATCGCCACGCCCCCGAGCCCCCTGAACGAGCCCGTCCTCACGTACGCGCCTGGCAGCCCGGAGCGCGCGGCCCTCAAGGCGGAGCTCGACCGCCGGGCGCGGGAGACGATCGAGATCCCGATGGTCATCGACGGGGAAGCGATCCGGACCGGCGCGCTCGACGAGGTCCGCGCGCCGCACCGGCGCGACCTCCTCCTCGCCCGCGCCCATCAAGGCGGCGCCGAGCACGTCGCGCGCGCGATCGAGGCCGCCCGGCGGGCGCACCCGGCCTGGTCGAGGACGCCGTGGACCGAGCGCGCCGCCGTGTTCCTCAAGGCGGCCGAGCTGCTCGCGACCCGGTACCGCCCCACGCTCAACGCGGCGACGATGCTCGGGCAGAGCAAGACGGCGTACCAGGCGGAGATCGACTCGGCCTGCGAGCTCATCGACTTCTTCCGCTACAACGTCCACTTCGCCCACCGGATCGCGGCGGAGCAGCCGGCGAGCGCGCCCGGCATCTGGAACCTCGCGGAGCCTCGCCCGCTGGAGGGCTTCGTCTTCGCGGCGACGCCGTTCAACTTCACCGCGATCGCGGGCAACCTGTGCGCGGCCCCGGCGCTGATGGGCAACACGGTGGTCTGGAAGCCGTCCGCGAACGCGCTGTACTCGGCGCACTTCGTGATGGAGCTGTTGATCGAGGCGGGCCTCCCGCGCGGCGTCATCAACCTCGTCATGGGCCCGCCCGAGCTCGTCTCGAACGCGTGCGTCGATCATCCGGACTTCGCCGGCATCCACTTCACGGGCTCGACCGCGGTCTTCCAGTCGATCTGGCGCCGCATCGGGGAGAACATCGGGCGCTACCGCAGCTACCCGCGGATCGTGGGCGAGACCGGCGGGAAGGACTTCGTGTTCGCGCACGCGAGCGCCGACGTCGACGCGCTCGCCGTGGCGCTCGTCCGGGGCGCCTACGAATTCCAGGGGCAGAAGTGCTCGGCCGCGTCGCGCGCGTACATCCCCCGCTCGCTCTGGCCGGCCCTCAAGGACCGGCTCGTTGGCCACATCCGGGCGATCCGCGTCGGGGACGTCGCCGACTTCCGCAACTTCATGGGCGCGGTGATCGACGAGCGAGCGCACGCCCGGCTCACGGGGCGGATCGCCGCGGCAAAGTCGGACGCGGCGTGCTCGATCGTGTGCGGCGGCGGCGCGCGCGCGCACGACGGGAGCGACGGCTGGTTCATCGAGCCGACGCTGATCGAGACCACGGATCCGCGCCACCCGCTGATGGCGGAGGAGCTGTTCGGGCCGGTGCTCACGGTCTGGGTCTACCCCGACGGCGAGGAGCACAGGGCGCTCGCGCTCTGCGACGAGACGTCGCCGTATGGCCTGACCGGCGCCGTGTTCGCGCGGGATCGGGCGTTCATCGAGGCGGCGAGCGACGCGCTCCGCTTCGCCGCGGGCAATTTCTACATCAACGACAAGCCGACCGGCGCCGTCGTCGGGCAGCAGCCGTTCGGCGGCGCGCGCGCCTCCGGCACGAACGACAAGGCGGGCAGCCTGTTCAACCTGCTCCGCTGGGTCTCCCCGCGGGTCGTGAAGGAGACGTTCGCCCCGCCTCGCGCTGTCGCCTATCCGTTCATGGCGGCCGAGTAGCAAGCGCGCCCCGCGCCGGAGAGGCGGCGGGCATCGTCGATCAATCCTCCGGCGAGTAGTCGCAGACACCACCCGCGAGATCGGCGCAGGACCGGTCCTCCTCCTCGTAACACTCGGCCGTGCGCTCGATGGCCGTGGCATAGGACGCGCGGCCGGACAGCTCGAGGCACAGCGCGACGCACGTGTCCTTTCCAGGGCTGTCGGTCTGGCACTCGGCGTTCTTGGTGCAGACCACCTCGCACGCGTCGATGTCCGACGAGCATCCAGGGGTGGGAGCGAGGAGCAGCAGGGCCAGGATGAGCGCGGGACGGGGCATGGCGAAAGTTCCAGCGGCCATCGGAGCACGCGGCCGAGCCGGCGGCGAGAGGCGAGCAGGGGGCGGCCGCGCGGCGCCGGCTCGCCCCTGCCCCGGATCCCTGCTGGAAGCGCGCGCCGCCGGAGGCGAATCGAGCCGGTGAGCCCACCGGCGAACTCCGTGTTCCGCCCGAGTCGTCAAGCGCACCAACGAAGATGGGCGTCTCTTCTCAGGGAGTCATGCGCGGAGCCATTGCCATCCGACGCGCCAACCACCGAGCTCTACAGGCCGATCCGACCTCGGCCATTCAGCTGTGGAGCAGCACCCGGCCATTACGTATGCTCCAGATCTCCGCCCGTCAAAAGCGTGCGCTCCCATGGCGCGCAGGACGAGCAGAAGCGTAGGTGTATATTTCCCACGCCGCTACATCAGGAGTCGCTGTGGGATAGCAAACGTTGGAGGTGCCATGAGGTCGATGCATTTTCTGGGGTTCTTCGTGCTCAGCACGATCGCGGCGACCGCCGCAGGCTGCGGCGGAGACGACGAGGGCGGCGGCGGGGGCGGCGAGGGAGGAGCCGGGGGCACCACGACGTCCTCCGCGACCACCGGCCCCGTCGCCGGCAGCACCTCCACGGGCGCAGGCGAGGTGGACGACGGGAACGACAGCCCCGAAGAAGCGGAGCCGATCCAACCCGAGGACGGTTGGCTCGAGGGGACGCTCGAGCCGCTGGACGAGGACGCCGACTACTACCGCTTCACCGGAGCCAAGGGGCAGCCGGTGTACATCCTGAGCGACGCGAGGCCTTCGGATGACGAGAGGGATCCGACATACCCCGATACGGTCATCACGTTGCTTGACGCCGACGGGAACCAGCTCGCGCAAAACGACGACCCGGCCCGGGGCTTCACCAATGACAGCGAGCTGCTCACCGTCCTGCCAGCAGACGGCGAGTACGTCATCGTCGTCCAGGATTGCAACGCTGCCTTCCCGCAGTTCGCCTTCCCGAACGGCTGCTTCGACCCCGCCGAGGTCGTGAGCTTCGACTACGGGGTGGCGCTCCTCCCGCTCGATCCGGCGGAGAGCGATACCGACAGCCTCATCGGCGACATCGAGCCCAACAATGACGCCGAGCAGGCCGTGCAGCTGCACTATGAGCTGAACAACGACGAGTCGGGCCACTTCACCACCTTCGCGTTCGGCAATTTCGAGAGCGCGACCGACGTCGATGTGTATTCGTTCACCCCGCCGGAGACCCCCGCGGTCGACAACGCCATCCTCGCCCAGCTGATCGCCGACCAGCCGACAGGGATCGAGGGCAACGGCTCGACGGTGGACGTCAGCGAGATCGCGGTGTTCGCTTCGACCGATCTGACCAACGCCTACGCGAAGGTGGACCCGTCGACAGGCGGCGATATCGCCCTCCCGGTGGAAGCCGGGCAAGAGTACTTCGTCTTCGTCAAGCGCCCTGCAGGAGAGGCAGGAAAGAACGACTTCTACATCCTTCTGCACAACCGCGTGAACTCCGATCCCATCGAGGCCGAGGAGGAGACCAACGGTGTCGTCGAGACGCCGGAAGCTGGCCTTGTCTCCTTCGCCAACGGGGGAGGCGGCGTCAGCTACGCGATCGAGGGGCAGATCGCCGACGGAGAGACCGCAGACGTCGACATCTATGCGGTCCCCCTCGACGACGTGGAAGAGGGCTGGACGTTCTCGGTCGTCTGCGAAGCGCAGCGGAACGGGTCCGGGGTCCGCGAGCTCAGCGCCGAGGTGCTGAACGGGGACGGCACATCGATCGACGCCGCCACCTACTCGGCCACGGAGACCGAGGACGAAAACCTGTACGTCGAGCGGGTCGCGATCCCGGAGGCCCCGGCGGACAACCGGCTGCTCGTCAGGGTATCGGCCGGGACGCCCGCCGCCGACGTGACGAGCCGAGGATACAACTGCCTCTTCGCCTACCTGCCGCCGAAGACCGAGTGACGGTCTGAAGCACCTCGCTCCCCGTGGTATAGCCCGACCGACATGAAGGTCGGCACCACACCCGCGCGCTCAGGGCTCCTCTCACTTCTCCTGCTCGTCGCCTGCAACGCTGGCACCCAGACCAGTGGGGTCTCCTCGCCGGCCACGGCCGGCAGCGCCGCGCCGCAAGGGGCGACGTCGACGCCGGCGACGACCGCGCCGTCCGAGACGCCGACACGCGCCGAGTTCGATCCCGTGGCGCAGGGGCTCACCGTGGAGGGCGTGAAGCAGCTCTGCGACGAGCACCTGCGCGCCGCGGAGGGGCACCTCGCCGCGATCAGGGCGCTCCGAGGCGCGCCGCCGGAGAAGCTCACCTACGCGGCGACGCTCGGGCGGTTCGACGACGCCGCGCTCGAGGTGAACAGCGCGGGCGAGTTCCCGTACCTGATGGGGGTCGCGCACCCGGACGCGGCGGTGCGAGAGGCCGCGAGGCTCTGCGAGCCGAAGGTCGACAGGTTCACGACCGCGATGTGGCTGGACGCCGATCTCGCCGCCGTCATCGAGGCGTACGCCGAGAAAGGCGACGCGCGCGAGGCGTTGAACGGTGAGCGCGCCCGGTTGCTCTCCGATGTCCTCCGCGACTTCCGCCGCAACGGGCTGTCGCTGCCGGTAGACCGACAGCAGCGCCTCCGCGACGTGAACGAGCAGATCACGCGCATCGGGCAGGAGTTCATGTCGAACCTGTCCGCGTCGACCGCATCGATCGAGATCGCGCCCGCGTCCCTCCAGGGGTTGCCCAAGGAGTACGTGGCGAAGCACGCGCCCAAGGCGAACGGCAAGGTCGAGATCACCACCGACTACCCCGACTTCTTCCCGTTCGTCACCTACGCCAAGGACCGCAAGGCCGCGCTCGCTCTCTACGTCCTGTTCACCAACCGCGGCGGCGAGAAGAACGTGAAGCTCGTCGATCGCCTCCTCGCGCTCCGCTCCGAGAAGGCCAAGATGCTCGGCTACAAGAGCTGGGCGGACTACGCCATCGAGCCGCGGATGGCCAAGACGAGCGGCGCCGTGCGCGGCTTCCTTGACCAGGTCAGGACCGCGCTGAAAGAGCCCGCCAAGGCCGAGTTCGCCGCGCTGATGAAAGAGCACGTGCGGCTCGGAGGCAGGCCGACCGACAAGCTCCCCCCCTCCGATCGCTACTACCTCGAGGATCGGGTCCGCGCGTCCACGTACCAGTTCGACTCGCAGGCGCTCTCGGATTACCTCGAGCTCGGCGCGGTGAAGCAGGGGCTCATGGACATCACCGCGAAGATGTACGCCCTCGAGTACAAAGAAGTCCCCGCGAAGGCGTGGCACCCCGACGTGACCGCGTACGAGGTGCGCTCCGAGGGCAAGCTGATCGGCAAGTTCTACCTCGACCTCTACAGCAGGCCCGACAAGTACAAACACGCGGCGATGTTCACCGTGCGGACGGCGAAGCTGCTCGACGACGGGTCGTGGCAGAGCCCCGTCGCGGCGCTCGAGTGCAACTTCCCGAAGCCGGGGGCGCAGCCGGCGCTGATGTCCCACGAGGACGTGGTGACGTTCTTCCACGAGTTCGGGCACGTGCTGCACCACCTCCTGACGCGCTCGGAGCTGGCCTCCTATTCAGGGACCGCGACGGTGCGCGACTTCGTCGAGGCGCCGAGCCAGATGTTCGAGGAGTGGGCGTGGTCGCGCGAGGTGCTCGATCTGTTCGCGAAGCACCACGCGACCGGCGAGAAGATCCCGGACGCCCTCTTCCAGGCGATGACCCGCGCACGAGGCTTCGGTCGAGCGCTCGCGACGCAGCGGCAGCTCACCCTCGCGTCGATCGATCTGGAGCTCCACACCCGCGATCCGGGCTTCGACGCGACGGTGGTCGTGGAGCAGGCGCAGCGCGCGAACGAGTCCTTCGCCTTCGTGAAGGGGACGCACCTGCAGTCGAGCTTCGGGCACCTCATCACCTACGACGCGGGCTACTACGGCTACCAGTGGGCGCTGTCGCTCTCGCGCGACGTGCTCACCCGCTTCAAGCAGGAAGGCCTGCTGAACCCCGCCGTCGCTCGCGCGTTCCGCGACGAGGTGCTCGCGAAGGGCGGCGGCGTCGAGGCGGGAGCGCTCGTCACCCGCTTCCTCGGCCGCCCGCCGAGCCACGACGCGTACCTCGCTTACCTCCGGGGCAAGGAGTGAACGGGCAGCTTCAGGGCTCGATCGCGACGCCGAGCTCCTCGCGCAAGGCGTGGTAGGCGTCCGAGACCGTGAACGAGAGGAGATCGCCGATCTTCTCCTCGGGCGTCAGCACGCCCGGCGCGTCTCCCCGCGAGAGCGACGACGCCGCCACCGAGAGATCGCCGGTCAGCAGATAGCCGACCCGGGCAGCGCACCGCTCGACCGATCCCACCCAGTGCGCGAGATCGAGCGGCGCGCGGATCTCGTAGAGCTCGAACACCGCGGCCTCCAGGGCGTCACGCTCGCTCTCCGTCAGGTGCTCGTCGAGGAGGGGCACCAGCGCGAGCACCGCGCCCTCGAGGTCGGCGGGGACGAGCTCCGACGGCCGCGCCACCTTCACCGCTGCGGCCAGACAGACGCCGAGCTCCTCGAGCGACGGGAAATGCAGCAGCAGCCGGTGCGGGTCGACGTGGTACGCGACGTGGCTGCCCACCAGGAACGCGAGCTCGGCCGCCGTCCTCCCGCGGAGCGCCTCGCCGCCGACGAGGACGCTCGGCTCCTCGACCGCTACCGCGGCGACCGCGATCGGCGCGTCCTTGCGGAGGTAGACCGCCGGCGCGGCGATCCCGAGACACCGGCTCGCCCACGAGAACAGGCGAACCACGCCCGCCGCGTTCCGCTCCGCATCGGCGCGCGTGGCCGGATCGAGCTGGGGAGCCCGCTTCTCCCGCACGCGCTGGGCGAAGCGCGCGCGGATCGCCGCGCCGGCGGCCGACGCGAGGACCTCCTCGAGCGCGCGATCGCGATCGCCCGCGCGCAGGAGGTCCCACGTCGCGACGCTCAGCCCGCGCGCAGGCTGGACGAGGCCCGCCGGGCGGTGCTCCTCGAAGATGAAGCGCTCCCGCTCCTCGGCCGCGCCGAGGTAGACAGCCACGCTCGCAGCGGACCACGCCTGGTCGACCCGCCTCAGCTTCTGGAACGTGTCGAACAGGTCGTGAAACACCTGGACGTTGCCGGGATCGAGCACCGCGGCGGCCTGGAGGTGCGCGGCGGCGCGCTCGATCCGGCCGGCGGTCCGCGCGAGCGACGCCGCGCTGAGCCGCCCCGGGACGTCGTCCGGTCGCTCGTCCACCGCGCCCTCGAACGCCTCCAGCGCGGAGGTCGGATCCTCGAGGTGATCGCGGAAGAGCATGCCGAGGCGGCGGCAGAGCTCCCAGGTGACGTCGCTCCGGACGCGCAGGTCGGCGATGCGCTGCGCCCGCTCGAGCATCCGCCGGTACGCGAGCTCGAGCTCGCCCCATTCCTGCCGCGCCGAGAGGAGGATCGCGATGAGGGAGAGCGGATCGAGGAACGTGGGATCTGTGTCCAGCGCGCGCTCGAGCAGCTCGATCCCGTCCCGCTCCCGCGTGACCTCGGTCAAGGTCGCGCGGGCCTCGCCCTGCATCGCGGTGCGCGCGAGCTCCAGGAGCGCGAGCGCTCGCTGCCTGGGCTCCTCCATCCGCTCGATGAGGCAGCGGCGCGCCTCGATCGACGCCTCGACGTCGCCCGCGGCCTGGTAGAGCCGGCCCAGGCCGCGCAAGACCGCGGGGTCGTCGGGGCGGAGCTCCCGCGCCCGCTCGAGGAGCTCCAGCGCGCGCGCCGGCTCTTCGGCGATGCTCTCCCAGCGCTCTGCGCACTGGACGAGGAGCCCGAAGCGATCGCCGTCCCCCTCGACGCGCGTGAGCAGCCGCTCCTCCGCGATGCGCAGCCGGACGAAGTCGCGCCCGGCGAGGTGGAGCTCGACCAGGGCCTCGAGCGCGGGCCGGTGCTCCGGCGCGAGCGCGAGCGCCTTGTCGAAGCTCTCGATCGCCTCGCGGTGCCGCTCCTGGCGCCACCTGGTCTGGGCGATGCGCAGGTGCACCTCCGCGCGCGCGTCCCGGTGCGCTACGCCGACGAGCGCGAGCGCCTTCCTGTACGCGGTGAGCGCGCCCTCCAGGTCCCCGGCGGTGGCGAGCATGTCGCCAGCCGCGAGGTACTGCGCGACCGGATCGTCCGGCGCCGGCGCCGGCGTGGTGGCGGCGTCCCGCTCGTCCGCGACGTCCAGCGGCGCGGCCTCGGGCCCCTCTGCCGGGGGCGCGCCCGGGGCGCCGCCGCGCGGGACGAGCACCGAGAAGGAGCCCCGCCCGCCCGTCCGGGCGAAGCACGGGATGGCGCTGGCGAGCTCGGCGTTCCCCTCCACGCGGCGGAAGATCGCCTCCGCGGTGAGGCCGCGCTCCGGCTCGGCCTCGTCGAGGTGCTCGACGAAGGCGCGGGTGAGCACCGACGGCAGATCCGCGTCGAGCGAGCCGATCGGGTGGGCCGCGACGAGGAGCTCGACCCCCGTCACGGAAGACGCCACCGCCTGCTCCGCGGCGGCGACGACGGCGCGCGAGGTCGCCCCGGGGCCGTGATGGCACTCGAGGACGAAGAGCACCTCGCCGCGCGCGCGATCGCGGAACACCGAGGCGATGTCGCCCAGCGCGTCGCCCACGCCGGGGTTCTCGGGGTCGAGGCAGAGGAAGAGCTCCCCGTCCGGCGACAGCGCGACCGCGCTGGAGGCGTAGAAGAGGAACAGGGTGGATGCGTCGTCGCGCGCGGCGTCCTCCGCGTCGACCAGGGTCCTCCGCGTCGCAACGACCTCGTCGAACAGCGCGTCGAGCTGCTCCGCGAGATCCCGGGCGGGATCGACGTCGATCACCCGGAAGCCCGCGTCGTCCAGCGAGAGGCGGGCCCGGATGAGATCTCCGTCGAGCGAGCCGGGCGCCGGCCGCTGATCGCGGTGCAAGCTGGGCGTGGCGACGACGGCCAAGCGCATCAGGGCGCCCTCTTCTCGTTGCGTACGCGCATGCAGGCGAGCAATCTACCCAGGGCCGCGCCCGAAGCGAAGCGGGTTGCCACGCTGCGCCGCACCGCGCCGCCGCGTGAGGTCCCCCGCACGAGAGATCAGCCGGCAGAGAACAGGCATGAGCGAAGGCAGGCGTCGTTGGTGGACGGAAGCACCCCGCAGCGCAGGAGCGGCTCGCGCCGCGTCAGCCGCGTCAGCCGCGTCAGCCGCGTCAGCCGCGTCAGCCGCGTCAGCCGCGTCAGCCGCGTCAATTGCGCTCGCGGTCGCCCTCGTGTCCGGCTGCGGGAGCGTGTGCGACGAGGCGACGGAGCACACCGAGGAGTGCGGCTTCCACGGCAGCGGCATCTCCCCCGAGGCGTCGTGCGACGGCCGCGTCCGGTGCGCGTCGGCGTGCGCGGCGGAGGCTCCCTGCGGCGCGTTCGATGGCACCGACGCGGCCGCGTTCGATCGGTACCAGCGCTGCCTCGAAGCTTGCTGAGCCCGCCGCGGCGCTCAGCGGGCGGCCCGGACGAGCGCGACGCCGTCCGGCGGCCGGTCGTCGTCCGGGCCGAGGCACAGCAGCGACAGCTCCTTCCAGGGAGCGAGCCCCTCGCCGCCGAGCGGCTCGAGGGTGAAGAGGACGTCCTCGAGCACGCGGCCAAAGCCGTAGACGTCATCGCGCGGATCGCTCGCCCGCCCGGCGAGCCGCTCCGGTGAGACGTACCCTGGGCTGCCGCCGGCGGACGGCGCGCCACGCGGCCTGGCCAGCCCGAAGTCGGTGAGCACGGGCTCGCCGAGGTTGCGCAGGAGCACGTTGGCCGGCTTCACGTCCGCGTGGACGTAGCCGCGCTCATGGATCCGGGCGAGCGCGCGCGCGAGCGGACGTGCCCACCGCGCGATCGGCGCGAGCGCCGCGGCGTCGCCGGCGCGGAGCACGTCTCTCACCGACCCCCGCGCGATCCACTCGAGCGCGATCCACCCCTCCTCGGGGTCCGCGTCGAAGACCCGCACGACGCCGGGGCCCGCGAGCGCCGCGGCGAGCCGCACCTCGCGGGTGAGGTGCGCCCGGTCGCCGCCCCGCCCGTGGTAGACCTTGAACCCGATGCGCCGGCCGAGCACCTCGTCCTCGGCCTCGTAAACCGCGCCGGCGCCGCCGCGCGCCACCTCCCGGAGCAGACGGAACGGGCTCTTGCCCGCCGAGGGCGCGACCACGGTCGCGTCCTCCAGGCGGGCGACCGCGGCGGGCCGATCCGCGCCGAGCGCCGCCCGCCAGCGCTGGTGGCGCTCGCGCGCGCCCGGCGCGCCGATCTCCCGGACGAGCACCCGCTCGATCGCGCCGACCGCGCGCGGGAGCTGCCCCAGCGAGGCGTAGAGATCGGCCGCGAGGACGAGGCCTTCGGTCGAGGAGACCGGCTGGGCGCGCGACGCGCCTCCGCGCTCGCGCGACGCGGCGCCCTCCAGCACGGCGAGCGCGCCGCGCTCGTCGCCCCGGGCCGCGAGCAGATCCGCGCAGGCCACGCGGATCGGATCGGGCAGGACCCGCTCCTCCATCGCCGCGACGAGGTGCGCCACGGCCTCGGCCTCCCGGAGCGTCCCGCGCGCGCGCCGGAGCACCGCGATGACCTCGTCCGTCGAGGGACCCTCCCGCGTGCCGGAGCTCCGCAGCCGCGCGATGTCGTCGCCTCCGTCTTCGCGCGACGCGCGCGCGTGCGCCTGCGGCCGCTCCGCTCTCGCCGGATGCGCGCTGCCCCCGACGTCCGCCCCGCCCGGCCCGGCGCCGCCGCGCGCGTCCGCCGGCGCACCGCCGCCCGCAGCGGCGCCGCCGAGGCGCTCCTTGAGCCGCCGCCACAGGCTCACGCTCTGCCGCCCTCGGCGCCGCCGCGCCGGATCGACGGAGCCTCGCCCGCGGGGGGTACCCGGAAGACCGCCGTCCCCCCGCGCGCCGAGGCGATCGCGTCGCCCGCGCAGAGCTCGACCGACGGAGCGAGCTGGTAGTCGCCGAGGAACGGCGGCGGCGCCCCCGGCGGCGTCTTCAGCGCGACGAACGCCGAGGCCCCCGCCCGATCGACGCGGATACGCCAGGGACCGACCGGCAGATCGCCGAGCGGCGCCGTGAAGCGATCGCCCGCGATCTCCACCACGCACCCCTCCCCGGTCCCCGGCGTGATCGCGCACGGCACCTCCCCGCCGAGCAGGAGCTGCACGCCGCGGCCGACGGGCAGCGGCCCCGTGAGCCGCGCGCCCGCCAGCGTCGTGCCGTTGCGCGTCCCGAGATCCTCGACCTCGACGCCGGACGGGCCGCGCCGGATCCGCACGTGCGTCCTGCTGACGGCGCGGGACGCGACGACGAGGGTCGCCTCGCCGCGACCGATCGTGACCTCGTCGCCGAGCGCGCACCGCAGGAGGGCGCCGCCGAGCTCGAGCGAGAGGATCGGCCCCGAGAGCAGCCGCGCGCGGATCGCGCGCAGGGCGTCGGCCACCGGCTCGCCGCCGCGGTTCCCCGCGATCCAGGCCTCGGCGACCGCGATCGCCTCGCGGCGCTCCGCCATCCGGTCGAGATCCGCGATCGACCGCAGGACCGCGGCGAGCTCTCGCTGGTCCCTCTCGACGGTCATCGAGGAGCGGAGCCGCTCCTCGAGCCGCTCGATCGCGCCCGCCGCGGCCAGCACCCGCGTCTCCGACTCGGTGTCGCCCACCAGGGCGTACGCGTCGGCCGCGCGCTCGAGCTCGCCCGCCTCCTCGAGCTCGCGCGCGACGGCCAGCGCCTCGCTCCGCATCACGCTCGCGCCCCGCGCGCGCACCAGATCGAACGCGAGCAGCGCCTTGCGCCCGAGCGCCGCGCGCTTGAGCTCCGGGCTCTCCGCCATGCGGGACGCCGACGCGCAGAAGGCGATGCGCTTCTCGACGCTGCGCTCGGCGTCCGCCCGGAGGAGGAGGACACGGGCCGCGTCGTCCGGCATCCCGGCGTCGAGGTACAGCTCGACCGCCCCCGCGAGATCGCCGGCGAGCTCCTTGGCCTCGGCCGCCCTGCGTCGGCTGTCCCCCCGCCTGAGCCCGAACCACTCAAAGAGACTCACGCAGCGCCATCCTCGCCACCATCCGACATCCTACCCTTGATGCGCGCCGGCCCCAACCGCCAGCGTTGACTCCCTCCCTCGTCACCCGCAGGATTTGCGGCCTCGATGTCGACAACGAACCGCCTCGGCGAACTGCTCGTCCGCGAAAAGCTCATCAGCCTCCAGCAGCTCAGGCAAGCCCAGGAGGAGCAGCGCAAGACAGGTCAGAACCTCGGGTACGCGCTCGCCAAGCTCGGGTACATCTCCGACGGAGAGATCACGAGCTTCCTCTCGACGCAGTACCGCGTCCCGGCCGTCGCCCTCGACGAGTACGAGATCGACGCGGAGGTCTCGCGCCTCGTCTCGCGGGACGTCTGCGAGAAGCACAAGATCATCCCCATCTCCAGGTCGGGGACGGCGCTCGTCGTGGCGATGGCCGATCCGACGAACCTCCACGCGATCGACGACATCAAGTTCCTCACGGGCTTCAACGTGGAGCCCGTCGTCGCGTCCGAGACCGGCATCACGGAGGCGATCGAGCGCGCCTACAACGTCGGGCCCTCCTACGACGAGGTGCTGAGCGAGTTCGGGGAGGAGGAGGTCGGCTTCCAGGTCGAGGCCGACGACGTGAACGTCCTCGAGCTGGAGAAGGCCGCCGAGGGCGCGCCCGTCGTCCGGCTCGTCAACGCGATCCTCCTGAACGCGATCAAGAAGGGCGCGAGCGACATCCACGTCGAGCCGTACGAGAAGAAGCTCCGCGTGCGCTACCGCATCGACGGCGTGCTGATGGAGGAGATGCAGCCGCCCATCAAGCTGAAGAACGCGATCTCGAGCCGCCTCAAGATCATGAGCTCGCTCGACATCGCCGAGCGGCGGCTCCCGCAGGACGGCCGCATCAAGCTGAAGATGGGCAGGGGCCGGGAGATGGACTTCCGCGTCTCGGTGCTCCCGACGCTCTGGGGCGAGAAGATCGTCCTCCGCCTCCTCGACAAGTCCAACCTGCAGCTCGACATGGCGAAGCTCGGCTTCGATGCGAAGCCGCTCGCGGACTTCAAGTGGGCGATCGGGCAGCCGTGGGGCATGGTCCTCGTCACCGGCCCGACCGGCTCCGGCAAGACGACGACGCTCTACTCGGCGCTCTCGGAGCTCAACCAGATCGGATCGAACATCAGCACCGCCGAGGACCCTGTCGAGTACAACCTGCACGGCATCAACCAGGTGCAGATGCACGACGACATCGGGCTGAACTTCGCGATGTCGCTGCGGTCGTTCCTCCGGCAGGACCCGGACATCATCATGGTCGGCGAGATCCGCGACTTCGAGACGGCCGAGATCGCGGTCAAGGCCGCGCTCACCGGCCACCTCGTGCTCTCGACGCTGCACACGAACGACGCGCCGTCGACGATCTCGCGCCTCCTCAACATGGGCGTGGAGCCGTTCCTCATCACCGCCAGCGTGAACCTCGTGCTGGCCCAGCGCCTCGCGCGCAAGATCTGCCCCGACTGCCGCGTCCCGCTGAAGGTCGACGCGAGGGTGCTCCTCGACTTCGGCTTCACCGAGCAGCAGGTGGCGCGCGCGGAGCTCGTCCGCGGCGCGGGCTGCAAGACCTGCAACGGCTCGGGCTACAAGGGCCGCGTCGCGCTCTACGAGGTCATGCGCTTCACCGACGCGCTGAAGGAGATGGTCCTCCAGGGCGCGTCCACGGCCGAGCTCAAGGCCGCCGCGATCAAGGGCGGGATGCTGACCCTCCGGATGAGCGGGATCGAGAAGGTGCTCGCGGGCGTCACCACGACCGAGGAGGTCGGCCGCGTGACGATGGGGGACTGAGCGCATGACCACCGAGCTCGTCGGACAGCAGGAAGGCCTCCGGTACACGCTCCAGCAGCTCCTCCGCGCGATGGTGGAGAAGGGCGCGAGCGACATGCACATCACGAGCGGCACGCCGCCGCTCCTGCGCATCGACGGCACGGTGGTGCCGCTGAAGCTCCCGCCGCTCATGCCGAGCGACACGAAGCAGCTCTGCTACTCGGTGCTGAGCGAGGAGCAGGTGGCGGCGTTCGAGCAGCGCAACGAGCTCGATCTCTCGTTCGGCATGAAGGGGCTCGCCCGTTTCCGCGCCAACATCTACATGCAGCGCGGCGCCGTCGCGGCCGCGTTCCGGCAGATCCCCTTCCGGATCATGAACTTCGACGAGCTGGGCCTGCCGCCGGTGGTGCTCGACATCACCGCCAAGCCCCGCGGCCTCGTGCTCGTGACGGGCCCGACGGGCTCGGGCAAGACGACCACGCTCGCGAGCATCATCGACAAGATCAACTCGGAGCAGCGGCTGCACATCCTCACGATCGAGGATCCGATCGAGTACCTGCACCCGCACAAGCTGTCGCTCGTGAACCAGCGCGAGATCGGCTCCGACACCGCGTCGTTCAAGGACGCCCTGCGGTACGCCCTGCGCCAGGATCCGGACGTCGTGCTCGTCGGCGAGATGCGCGACCTCGAGACCGTCGAGTCGGCGCTGACGATCGCCGAGACCGGCCACCTCGTGTTCGCCACGCTCCACACGAACTCGGCGATCTCGACGATCAACCGCATCATCGACGTCTTCCCGCCGCACCAGCAGTCGCAGGTGCGCCAGCAGCTCTCGTTCACGCTCGTCGCCGTGATGACGCAGCTCCTCCTGCCGCGCGCGAACGGCCCGGGGCGCGTCATGGCGATGGAGGTCATGATCCCGAACGCGGCGATCCGGAACCTCATCCGCGAGGACAAGCTCCACCAGATCTACTCGCAGATGCAGGTGGGCCAGGCCGGCAGCGGCATGCAGACGATGGCCCAGTCGCTCGTGTCCCTCTACCAGCGCCGGATGATCACGCTGGAGGAGGCGTTCGCGGCGGCCGCCGACGGCGAAGAGATCCGGGCGATGCTGGAGCCCCGTCAGGCGGTGAGCTCACGGAACAGCGGCCCGAAGCAGGCTTGACCACAACGGCGCCCTGCCCTTCGGTTCACCCTGCACGCTCGACCCGCCTCGCGGCTCACGGCGCAGCGCGGCGGGAGGCGGACGGACGGGCGAGCGAGCGCCGCTGGCATCCAGAAAACCGAAGTAAAATCGAGGCCATGGAGAGGGGGCTCCACACTTTTTTGACATCTACCCAACCGTTCAGTAGGTTCCGCCCGATGCAGGGGCTCACCGAGCGACAACAGCAGGTGCTTCACTATATCCGGCAGTCGATCAGCGAGCGCGGCTACCCGCCGACGCTGCGCGAGATCGGCGCGCATATGGGGATTCGCTCGACGAACGGGGTGAACGATCACCTCCGGGCGCTCGAGCGCAAGGGCTACCTCACGCGCGAGGACATGAAGTCGCGCGCGCTCCGCCCGCGCGATCTCGACGGCGCGGGCGCCGGCGGCGGCGCCGATCTCCGCGGCGCGCTCGTGAACGGTGGGAACGACGCCCCTGCGAACGACCAGGAGGACGACCTCGTCGAGATCGCGGTCGTCGGCCGGATCGCCGCGGGCCTGCCGATCCTCGCCGAGGAGCACGTCCTGGATACGGTCCGGATCGAGCGCACGCTCGTGCGCGGCGGGCGCGAGGTGTTCGGCCTGCGCGTCACCGGCGACTCGATGATCGAGGCGGGCATCTTCAGCGGCGACTACATCTTCGTGCGCCGGCAGCTCACCGCGCAGCGCGGGGACATCGTGGTGGCGCTGATCGGCGACGAGGCGACCGTGAAATATTTCTTCCCCGAGAAGGACTACGTGCGGTTCCAGCCGGCGAACGCGGCGATGGCGCCGATCCTGGTCCGGGCGAGCGACTTCAAGCCCGCGATGCTCCTCGGCGTGGTCGTCGGCGTCTACCGGAAGCTCTGACTTCACCTTTCCCTTCCCCGAGCCGGTTGACGCGCGCCGAGCGGCCTTGATAGCGTCGCGACGGCCGGGCAGACGGTCTTAGGTGCCCGCTCCAGAAAGAACGCGATCGTGACGACGCACGGGCGGCGATTCGGGACTTGGATTTCAGGCGCGGGCATGGTGCTCGCGGCGGCTCTCACGGGCGGCTGCGGCGGTACCCTCTACGCGTTCACCGCGAACTCGGCCTCGAGCAAGCTCGAGACGGCCGAGGCGCTCGGCGCAGAGAAGTATGCGCCGTACGAGTACTACACCGCGCGCGAGCACCTCTGGAAGGCTCGGGAGGAGGCCGCGGCCGCCGACTACGGCGACGCGATCGACTTCGCCGACGTCGCAGAGGAGTACGCGGACAAGGCGATCACCCTAGCGAAACAGGCGCACGAGGGCGCGGGTCGATGAGCATTGGAATGACGCGCCGCAGTTCCCGTCGCGCAGGCGCCGTCGCTGTCGTGGCGATCGCCGGGGCCGCCTTCTCGTGCACGCAGGTGCCGGTCATGCGTGGCGACATCGAGGCGCTGACCACCATCGCGAAGCAGGCGGAGCGCAACGGCGCGCTCCGCTGCGCGCCGCGCGAGCTGGCGATGGCGAAGTCGCACCTGTCGTTCGCCTCGGTCGAGCTCGATCAGGGCTTCTTCGTCCGGGCCAAGGAGCACCTCGACATCGCGAAGGCGAACACGCACGCCGCGTACGACCTCTCGCCGCCGCAGAAGTGCGCCGAGCGCGGGTTCGTCGAGGAGGCGCCGCCGCCGAAGCCCGGAGACTGCGACGGCGACGGGCTGCTCGATCCGCAGGACAAGAAGTGCCCGTGCGACGCCGAGACCTGGAACGGCTTCCAGGACGATGACGGCTGCCCGGACGATCCGGACACGGACGGCGACGGCCTGACGGACAGCAAGGACAGCTGCGTGCTCCTGCCCGAGGACAAGGACGGCTACCTCGACGAGGACGGCTGCCCCGAGCTCGACAACGACCTCGACACGATCCTCGACGCGAACGACAAGGACAGCACGGGCAAGAACTGCGCGAACGACCCGGAGGATCCGGACGGCTACGAGGACGCCGACGGCTGCCCCGAGCCGGACAACGACCAGGACACCGTGGTCGATCTCGAGGACCAGTGCCCGAACGAGCCGGGCGTGGTCGGCGGCGACAAGCCGGGCTGCCCGAAGAAGCCGAGCCTGGTCATCGTCACCGAGAAGGAGATCAAGATCACGCAGCAGATCCACTTCGAGTTCGACAAGGACAAGATCCGGCCCGAGAGCTTCCCGATCCTCGACGCCGTGGTGGAGGTCCTCCAGCAGAACCCGAAGATCAAGATCGAGATCCAGGGGCACACGGACAACAAGGGCGCCGCGGCCTACAACAAGAAGCTGTCGGATCGGCGTGCGGCCTCGGTGAAGAAGTACCTGGTGGCCAAGGGCATCGACGAGGCCCGGCTGACATCGAAGGGGTACGGCATGGAGCAGCCGATCGTGCCGAACACGTCCGACCAGAACCGCGCCCTGAACCGGCGCGTACAGTTCGTCCGCACGGAGGGCGCGCAGTAGTCCAGCCGTCGCGGGGGCACCGCCGCCTGGCGTGTCGGGGTACGGTCGCTCTCGACCGCGCAGTCCAGGGGGCCGGACCCGGCCCCCTCCTCCTGAAAGCAAGAGCCCCTCCCCAGCACACCCTGGAGGTCTGAACCCGTGTTTTTCCGTCGTTCACGCCGCGCTCGTCTCGCGTCTGCACTGACTTCGCTCTGGGTCCTCGGCGCGCCGGCGGTCGCCGGCGCCGCCGGCGAAAAGGACGCGGAGGCGATGAAGCTGCACAACCAGGCGATGGACGATGACTACCTCTCTGTCGAGTTCGACAAGGCGGAGAAGAAGCTCAAAGACGCCCTGAAGAAGTGCGACAAGAACGCCTGCTCGAAGCCGGTGGTCGGCAAGCTGCACATCGCGCTCGGCACGGTGTATGGCGGCGGCAACAAGCTCCAGCAGGCCAAGGCCGAGTTCGTGCTGGCGCTCCAGGCCGATCCGAAGGCGGCGCTCATCGACGCGCTGACGACGACCGAGCTGGCCCAGGCGTTCAAGGAGGCCCAGAAGGAAGCGCAGGCCGCCGGGAAGGCGCCTCGCGACGGCGGCGGCAAGGCCACGAAGACCGCGGCGGGCGACGTTCCCCACACGCCGGTGGCGGAGCAGGCGGTGAACACGCCGGTGCCCGTGTATGTCGAGATCCCGGACGAGATCGACGCGTCCAAGGCGACGGTCCGCTACAAGCCGTTCGGCTCGCCCAAGTGGAAGTCGCTCGAGATGAGGCGCGTCGAGAGCGGCTTCGGGGTGGAGATCCCCTGCGAGGATGTCACGACGACCGGCGACATCCGGTATTTCGTCATCCTGAGGGACGAGGCGGGCGATCCGGTGGGCACCGCCGGTTCGATGCAGGCGCCTCACCGGGTGCCGATCAAGAACGAGATCGAGCAGGAGCCGTCGCTGCCTGGCCAGGAGCCGCCGAAGCGGTGCGCCGCGAAGGAGGATTGCCCGCCAGGCCTGCCTGGCTGCCCCGAGGCCGGCGGCAAGCGCGGGGACAAGACCTGGGGTTCGGCCTGCGAGGCGACCGAGGAGTGCCAGTCGGGGCTCGCCTGCGTGAACGGGACCTGCGAGCAGGGGAGCGACGGGGACGGCGGGGCGTCGAAAGGCGCGGGCAAGGGCAAGGGCAACCGCAACGTGGTCGGCGTCTCGGGCCAGCTCGACCTGCTCCTGGTGCGCGGTACGGATTACGTCTGCTCGGGCAGCGACGCCGCCTACGCCTGCTTCTATTCGGGCGGCGAGGGCCGGCAGTTCTACGGCGATCCCGCGGATCTCGAGGGAACGAACGGGGTCAAGGGCGGCCTGAGCCTCGCTGGGTGGCGAGTGATGCTGTCGTACGATCGGCAGCTGTTCTCGGATTTGTCGCTGCTCCTCGGCGTACGGGTCGGATTCGCGTTCGGCGGCTCGCCGTCTTCCCAGAACGGGCCGAACCCGTGGACGGACGAGGCGGGCAATGACCTGCAGAACCCGCATCTCCAGGCGCTCAGCTTCCTGCCGCTCCATGCGGAGCTCCGCGCCACGTATTTCTTGCTGGGGGATCGGATTGTAGAGAAGGGCGGGTTCCGCCCCTATGCCTTCGCCTCGCCCATCGGGCTGGCCCAGGTGAACGCCTCGGTGCCTGTGGATGTGTGCGATCGCCGCACCGAGGAGGGGGATCCGGTGCGCACCAGCAGCAGCAACAGGTGTCCGGCGAACACCCGCTACGTCGAGAATCTCGATGCCTACCAGATCACCGGGCGGAACTTCTCGGCGCTAGGCGCCGGTGTGGTCTATGGCATCACCCAGAATTTCGGAGTGTCTGCCGAGATGAAGGTGATGCTGTTGTGGCCAACGCTCGGCCTCGTCCTGGCCCCCACCGTCAGCCCCGTGTTCGCCTTCTAGCGCCGTCTCCCGCACAGAGCGACGTCGCCGACGCGCAGACGTGCTCCAGCGTGCCCTGCGCTAGAGATCGAAGTGTTCGGTGCCGAGCAGCTGGTAGAGGCCGTAGAGCGACCCGGCGTCGTGGTGCTCGAAGCGAACGCCCGCGCGCGCCGGCCGGCCCGCCGCACCGCGGCGGATCCAGGCGATACGACCGCGGAGGCTCAGCGGATCCCACAGGTTCGGGGCGGTGACCTCGAGCGTCACCGACGCCTCGGGATCCAGGAGCTCCGACGCGAGCTGGGCCTCGGACAGCTCGATGCCGGCGCCGCCCAGCCCCAGATCGCGGATGCGAACGCCGTGCTCCTCGATCGACTGGCGATCGCGCAGCGTCGCCCCAAGATCGACGCGTCGCCTCGCGTGAACGCGAAAGTGGTCCCGGACAGCCATCCTGGCGCATTCTCCAGTCGACGCGAACATATCACGAGAGACGCGCGCACACGCTCGGTTCGCCGAGCCGTGCGGCGCAGGGGCGCGGGCGCGACCACGCGCGCCGCGCGAACAGCATGCTCGCCCGGTCGCCCATGGCTGCGTTCGGTAAAGCGACCGTCACGTGTTAGCCTTTGGGCTTCGCGGCGAACCTTGGGTAACATGCGGACCACATCCGCTGGAGCGAGTCGCGAGCGAGTCGCGAAGTAGACGGGAGTTCTACCCTGATGGCCCAGGACACACGCAAAGATCCGCGAGCGAGAGTGCTGCAGATGACCGTCCGCTACAAGAGCGCCACGGTCGACGAGTTCATCGAGCACCACTCGCATGACGTGAGCCGTGGCGGCATCTTCATCAAGACGCCGTCGCCCTTCCCCGCTGGCACGCTGCTCAAGTTCGAGATCCGTCTGCAGGACGAGCAAGCCGTGATCGCCGGCGTCGGCCGCGTCGTGTGGAAGCGCGAGCCCGCGCAGGGGAGCGACGCGCACCCGGCGGGCATGGGCGTGAAGTTCATCAAGATCGATGAGAAATCCAAGGCCGTGATCACCCGGCTCGTCGACGCGCAAGCGGGCGCCGGGTCGGCGTTCGAGGCCGGCATCACCGACCGCGCGGATCTGGGCGACGACGTGCAGGAGATCACGGCCCCGTCGGCGACCGCGAGCGCGCCGCAGGCCGAGCCCGCGGCCGCTGCCTCCAAGGCAGCGCAGGCGCAGGTGAAGCGGGCGTCGACGATGCTGGGGCTCGGCTCGATCGGGGCGAAGGGCGACGCGGGCAAGGGCGAGGCGAAGAAGGCCGACGTCGCGGAGGGCGGCAGCTTCTTCCCGCAGACGAACCCCGAGAAGGAGATGCCGCCGCCCGACGAGCGGACGATGATGAAGCAGGCGGCCGAGCTGCTGAAGCAAGCGCTCGCCGACGCCGGCGGCTCGCTGGACGAGATCGGCCCGTCCAAGGAGCCGCTCATGGCCGCGCCGCCGAAGAAGGCCGAGCCCGCTCCGGCGCCGAAAGAGGAGCACGTCAGGCCGCTGGCCGAGCCGGCGGCGATCCCGGTCCCGGCGGTCGCTCAGCTGGCGAACGAGCGGGAGGCGCGGGACGATGCGCCCGCGGCCGAGGCGAGACCAGCGAAGGCGGCCCCAGCCAGGAGGCCGGCCGAGGTCGCGGACCGGGCGCCGGCGGACGATCTGCACGGCAAGCCTGCGCGCCAGGACGTGAAGGCGGCCGACGATCAGGCGAAGGCGAAGCCAGCGGCCGCCAAGCCCAAGGAAGACAAGGCGGCCACGGCCAAGGCTGCACCCGCGGCCCAGGCTCCGCTCGCACAGGAAGAGGAGAGCAGCGGCACCGGCCGGCTGCTCACGATCCTGCTGGTCGCGGCGGCGCTCTGCGGCGCGCTCTGGCTCGTCTTCGGGCAGAGCGACAAGCCCACTGCGACCCCGCCGGCCGCGCCCGAGCAGCCCGCAGCGAAGCCTGCAGCTCCGGCGGAGAAGCCTGCGGCTCCGGCGGAGAAGCCTCAGCCGACGGAGGTCGTGCCCGCGGCGACGGACAAGGCTGCGCCCGCCGCGACGGCGGCGCCCACGACGACCGCCGAAGTGCCGGCGGCGCCGACGGCGAGCGCCACCGCGACCGCGGAGCCTGCGGCGCCCAAGGCGACGGCCGAGCCTGCAGCCCCGGCGACGGCGGAGCCCGCGGCGCCCAAGGCGACGGCCGAGCCTACGGCGACCACCCCGGCGCCGGAGCCTGCAGCCCCCACGGCGACGGCGGCGCCCGCGGCGCCCAAGCCGGCGGCGCCCAGGCCCAGGCCGGCCGCGCCGAAGCCCCCGAAGAACGACGATCCCTACGGTTGATGACCAGGCCGCGGGTCCTCCGCGGGAGAGGCAGCTGCGATGAGCGGCTCGGTGAGTCACGTCGGTGAATCAGGGCTGGGCCGCCCGAAGGCGGCCGCCACGCTGGCCGCGCTGGGCCTGCTGGCCGCGACCGGGCTCGTCTGTGGCGCGGTCGCGCTGCGCGACCCGACGGCCGTGACGGCGCTCGAGCAGGGCGCCAGCGCCAGCGCCTCGCCGAGCCCTCCGCCGGCCGCCGCGCCCAGCAGCAGCGTCCGCGAGAGCAGCGGCGCGCCGGCCCCCGAGCCGGCGCCGGCGCTCGCGCCCGCGGAGCCCGAGGCCCCGGCGAAGGCGCCGCCTGCCCGCGCTCAGCCCGCGGAGCTCGAGAGCGCCCAGGCCGCGGGGAGCGCGGCGCTCGGCTCGCTCGCGCAACGGTATCCGGAAGACCCTGCGGTCCTCCGGGCGCTCGCGGTCGCGCAGGGGCGCGAAAAGGCGATGGCGGCCGCGCTGCTCACGGCGCAGCGGCTGTTCGAGGTCGCTCCCGAGGAGGCGACGAACGACGAGCTCAAGCAGATCATCCTGAGGGCAGCGAACGGCACCCCGGACCTCGCCCTCACGGCGTTCGATCTGATGGCCAAGCACATGGGAAGCCGCGGTCCCGACCTGCTCTACGAGGTGGTGACCGCGCCGAAGTTCGGCGATTGGCCCAGGGACCACGCGAGCACACGGCTGATGGAGAGCAGCGTGCGGCAGCTCGCGTCGCCGGCGCTGCTCGTCGCCGACGATCTGCGCCGCCTCACGGAGTGCCCCACCAAGGCGATGCTCGCCAGGGCGCGCGAGGAGGGCGATGTCCGGGCGCTCCATTACATCAAGGCGCTGGGCACCCCCCAGCCATGCCGGGGCCATCGGACGCGCAAGTGCCTCAGGTGCGGCCCCCTCCAGAAGGAGCTCCGCGCGACGGCCGGCGCCATCGAGAAGCGCAAGAACGACAAGGCGGCGGCAGCGCCTCCCGCTGCGAGCGCCGCTCGCTGACCGCCTTCGCCTCGCCAGCCTCCGGAGCGGCCTGCTCCCTTGCATCGCCGCTGTCGCGCCCCGACGTGACGGTGCCGAGCGGCGTCTCACCCCACCACCCCTGCAAAGCTGGAGGTATGAAGGGAGCGCCTCGGCACGCGCCGCGCGGGCGACTCGATGCTCCGCAGCAACCGCTCAACACCTGCTGGGAGCGGCACGGCCACGCAGACAGCTCGACGCGTGGAACCAGCTCACCAGGGGAGCGAATCGGGGTGGGCGCAGCAGGACTTGAACCTGCGACTTCGTCCGTGTGAAGGACGCACTCTACCGCTGAGTTATGCGCCCGATGCCAGCCGGTTGTCACCCGGCCGTTTCGGAAAGACGTGGCGCTTTTAACCCAAACATCGGCGTTCGACAAGAAGAACTCGCTGGCGATGTCGAACTTCTTCGCGGCGCTCCGTTAGCCCCGGAGCCGGCGGCCCGTGACGCAGGCCCGGAACCGGCGGGTCGCCGGTGAAGGCGCGTCTGCGGCTGCGGCCAGCGAGCCGGCCGCGGGGCCCGCGCGCGCCGACTGCACGCCCCCCGTGAGCGACCGGGGCATGGAGGCCAGGCGGGCCGCCGCGTCCGCGCCACATCGCGATCGGGCGAGCGGGGACGGGCGCCGCTGCTCTTCGAGCGCGCGCGTGGGCACCGGCGCAGCGACGCGCGGTGCGCGGTGCGCGGTGCGCGGTGCGCGGTGCGCGGTCAATCGAGCGTCGCGACGGCGCGCCGGAGCGCGGCGAGGCCTGCTTCGATGTGGTCCTCATCGCAGGCATACGAGAAGCGAAGGTACCCAGGCGCGCCGAAGGGGGTGCCGGCGACCGCGGCGACGTGCGCCTGCTCGAGCATCCACGTCGCCACGTCCTCGTCGCTCGCGAGCGTCGTCCCCTGGAAGGCGCGCCCGCAGAGCCCGCGCACGTCGGCGAACGCGTAGAACGCGCCTTCCGGCATCCTGCAGCGCACCCCCGGTACGGCGTTGAGCCCCTCGACCATCAGCGCGCGCCGCCGGGCGAACGCCGCGCGCATCGCGAACACCGCGTCGCGGGGCCCGTTCAGGGCGGCGACAGCGGCCGCCTGGGAGACGGCCGCCGCGTTCGTGGTGCTCTGACCCTGGACCACGTCGAGCGCCCTCGCGACCTCGGCCGGCGCGATGCTCCAGCCGATCCGCCAGCCCGTCATGGCGAAGGTCTTGCTGACCCCGTCGACGACGATCACCCGCGGCGCGAGGTCCTCCGCGAGCGCCGGGAGCGACACGTGCCGGAACCCGTCGTAGGTAAGATCGGCATAGATCTCGTCGACGACGATCCAGCAGTCGTGGCGCCGCAGCACGCCCAGGAGCGGGAGCAGGTGCTCTTCCGCATACGCCGAGCCGGTCGGATTGGAGGGCGTGCACAGGATGATGGCCTTCACCCGCGGAGAAAGCGCGCCCTGGAGCGCGTCCGCCGTAAGGCGGAACCCCATCTCCTCGGTCGTGTTGACGACGACCGGCGTGGCGCCGACGAGGCGCACCTGCTCCGGGTAGCTCACCCAGTAGGGCGCGGGGATGACGACCTCGTCCCCCGGCTCGAAGAGCGCGGTCGCGAGGTTGAACAACGCGTGCTTCGCGCCGCAGCTCACGGTGACCTGGCTCGGCAGCGGCCGCCAGCCGCGGTGCTGCTCGGTCGCGGCGCAGATCGCCGATTTCAGCTCGGAGATGCCGGACACGGCCGTGTAGTGCGTGGCGCCGGCGTCCAGCGCCGCCTTCGCCGCGGTACGAATGTGCTCCGGCGTGTCGAAGTCAGGCTCGCCCACGCCGAAGGAGAAGACCTTGTGCCCGTCGGCGCGGAGGCGGGCGGCCCTCGCCGCCATGGCGAGCGTTGCACTGGGCGCGACGGCCGACAGACGGTCAGCGAGCTTCCTGGGCATCGAGACACTGAGGAATAAAGGGCGGCCTGAGATAACGCAAGGCGCTACCGCTCCGGCGCTTGCGCGGGCGGCTCGGATGTGCCGCTAGGGCGACGGCGTGGCGCCGCCGACCTGGACCGCGGGCTTCTGCTCGTCCTGCTTGATCGAGTAGCGCACGAGCGCGCGGAGCACGTCGTTGCGCTGCACGTTTCCGAGGAGGCTCTTCATGTCCTCGTAGATCGACGGATCGACAAGCAGGGCGCCGAGGGTCCCCTTGCCCGCCCTCATGTCGTGCACGATCGCCCGCAGATCGCCCGTCATCGCCGTCACGTTGGCGAGCGCCTCGGCGCCGTCGCCCTTGCCGCCATAGAGCGCGTCGTGCGCGAGGCTGTCGCTCTCGCGGATACCCCGCAGCGTCATGGCGACCTCGTCCGCCGCGGTCCCGAACTGCTGAATCTGCTTCTGCGGGCCGTCGCCGTAGATGACGTCGTGCGCGAACCCCGGCCCCTCCTTGACCCGCGAGACGACCCCCCGCACCTCGCGCACCGCGCTCGCGAGCTCCGTGCTGAGGCGGTCGAGGCTCTGCACGGTGCGCGAAATGCGCTCGGCCTCCTCGGGATCGGTCAGGAAGCGGTGCGGGTAGCCTTCCCCCTCGGTCACCTGCTTCATCAGCGTGTTCGCCGAGGCGACCGTCTCGCGGAGATCCCTGTGCAGCTTCTCGTCGGCGATGCTCTCCGAGACCTTCTGGATGTTGTCGAGCGTCGCCTCGGCCTTCTCGGCCATGCCGGTCACCTTCCCCATCACGTCGGTCGGCACCTCGCCGGGGATGTGGCCGCCGGGCGGCACCGAGTCCGGGCTCTGCCCCTTCGTGAGCTCCAGCATCTTGTCGCCGAGCAGGCCCTTGTTCGCGATCTGGGCGACGCTGTCCGTCCTGATCCGGCTCGCCTCGCTCTCGACGATCTCGAGCTTCACATAGATCTTGGTGTCCTTCGGATCAGGGCCGTAACCGACCTCGGCAACGTGACCGATGTCGATGCCTCCCATGCGGATGGGCGCGCCCGGCTTCAGCCCCTGGACGTCGGCGAAGTTCGTCGTGAAGCCGACGGAGGAGTCGAAGAGCCGCCGCTCGTCGCCTATCAGGAAAATGACTACGGCGGAGAGCACAAGGCCCGCCAGCACAAAGAGTCCGACCTTCAGATCACGCGCTCTGCCCATGCAGAAGGGCATCTTGCGCGATCTCGGGGGGATCGTCACGCACCGAGAAGCGTCTGGACGTCCTCATTCACCGGAGCGGTCCCGGTAATGAAATCGGCGACATGCGGATCGGTAGACTTCCGGAACTCGTCCGGGGTGCCGGTCGCGATGACCTCGCCGCGGAAGATCATCGCCATCCGATCCGAGATCGAGAACGCGCTCTTCATGTCGTGTGTCACCACGATGCTCGTCACGTTGAGCGCCTGCTTCAGCCCCTTGATGAGGTGGTTGATGCGCTCGGTGTTGATCGGATCGAGGCCGGTCGTCGGCTCGTCGTAGAGCAGCACCTCGGGCTGCACCGCGATGGCGCGCGCGAGGCCGACGCGCTTCTTCATGCCGCCGGACAGGTCCCCCGGGCGCATCTGCTCGATGCCCGGCAGGCCGACCAGCGACAGCGCCCAGTTGACCCGATCCGCGATCTGCGCCTCGGTCATCTCCTTGCGGTAGTGCTCGTGCAGGCCGTAAGCGACGTTCTCACCGACCGAGATCGAGTCGAACAGGGCGCCGCCCTGGAAGAGCATCGCGATGCGCTGGCGCACCCCGGCGATGCGCGACTCGCTCAAGCGCGTGATCTCCTCACCGTGAAACTGGATAGATCCATCATCAGCGTCGAGCAAACGGATGAGCAGCTTCAGCATGACGCTCTTGCCGACGCCCGAGCCGCCCATGATGGTGAGCGTCTCGCCCGGGTACACTTCGAGGTTCAGGTCGCGGTAGATGACCTTCGGACCGAAGGCCTTGCGCACACGCGAGAACCGGATCAGCGGCTCAGCCACGCGTTCACGCTAGCACGCCGCGGAGGCCCGCCGCGAACGCTCAGTCGGACGCCGCGACGTGCTCGATCCTGATCTCGACGGCGTCCCCGCCGCGCCAGGCGTCGCGCCGGAGGCGGCCCACCACGTCGACGCGCTTGCCGGTGAACCGCGGCGCGAGCTCGCCCAGCTCGAAGCCGAAGCACGAGATCTCGCGGCGGGCGAACGTGAGCTCCAGCTTGAGGTGGCCCTTCAGGTTCCTCGCGGAGCGCACGGCCGCGCCCGCCACGAGGACGTACGACGGGCGGTTGCCCTCGCCGCACGGCTCGAGCCGCTCGAGATCGCGCGCCACGGCCGCCGGATCGTCGCGATCGTCGAGCCGGACGTGGGCGGCCGCGAACGCCGCGGCGGCCGGGAGGTCCTGCTCGCGGAAGGCGTCGCACCACGCCGCCCGGAGCGCCTCGACGCGATCGGCGCGCACCTCGACGCCGGCCGCCGCCTGGTGGCCGCCGAAGCCGACGAGCTCGGCGCGGCACCGGGTGAGCGCGTCGTGGAGCCGCGCGCCCGCTGGACCGCGCACCGAGCCGCGCCCCTTCGCGCCCTCGAGCGCGATCACGATCGTCGGCTTGCCGTAGCGACCCGTGATCCTGCCAGCGACGATGCCGACCACGCCGGGGTGGAAGCCCTGCCGCGCGATGACGATCGCAGGATCCCGATCGAACCCGGCGCGCTCGATCTCGGCGAGCGCGGAGGTCAGCATCTCGTCCTGGATCGCGCGCCGCTTCATCTGCGCCTGCTCCACCGTGGCGGCGAGCGCGGAGGCGGTCACGCCGTCGTGCGCGAGCAGGAGCTCCAGGGAGATGTCGGGATCGCCGAGCCGACCGGGCGCGTTGAGGCGGGGCGCGATCCGGAAGGCGACGTCCTCGGCGGACGCGCCGCGCCCGAGATCCAGGTTGGCGAGCGCCGCGAGCGCGCGGAGCCCTGGACGGGGCCCGGTCTGGAGCACGCCAAGGCCGGCCCGCACGAGCGCGCGGTTGTCGCCGGTCAGCGGAGCGACGTCGGCGACCGTGCCGATCGCCACGAGGTCGAGGTAGGGGCGGAGATCGAGCGACGAGCCGAGCTTCTTGCGCACGGCGGCCAGGAGCGAGAGCGCGAGCCCGCAGGAGGCGAGCCCCTTGTACGGGAAGCCGCAATCGGCGCGGTGCGGGTTCAGGAACGCGATCGCGGGGAGCGGCTCGGCCGGCACGAGGTGGTGATCGATGACGACGCAGTCGATGCCGGCCGCGCGGGCCGCGGCCAGCCGCTCGTGATCGCTGGATCCGCAGTCGCACGTGATGAGCAGCGTGGGACCGGCGCGCATCACGCGCTCCAGCGCGGGCGCCGAGAGGCCGTAGCTGCCTTCGGCGCGCGTCGCGAGGAGCGGCACCACCTGTCCCGAGAGGGCGCGCAGCCCGCCGGTCATGATGGCGGTCGCGGTGATCCCGTCGCAGTCGTAGTCGCCGAAGACGGCGATCCGCTCGCCGGAGCGCACGGCGCGCGCGATCCGCTCCGCGCTCGCCTCGCGATCGGCCATCGCGTCGGGAGACGTGAGGTGTGAGAGCCGCGGGTCGAGGAAGCGCCGGGTCGCCTCGTCAGGCGCCCAGCCGGCCCGGTGCAGGATGTCGGCTACCGTGATCGACAGCCCCAGCTGGCGCGCCATCACGAGCGCCTCGGCGGACGCCTCGCCCGGATCCGCGACGGGCGCGGCGCCCCCCGCCGCGGGCGAGGCCGGCGCCTCGCGCTCGGGGAGCTCCCTCCAGGCCTCCGTGGCGGTGCTCATCACAGAAGCGGGTACACCGACGAGAGGAATGCGTCCATGGCCTGGGGCGGTTCAGGCCGCGCGGCCCCGCGCGGCCACGGCGAGGCGCTCAGACGACCGCGTCGGCGCGCTTCTGCGTGCGGACGCGGCTGACCTTCTTGCGCTTGCTCCCGTTCGCGCCGAAGAACCGGCGGTCGATCCACTCGGTGAGCGGCGCAGCGACGTAGATCGACGAGTACGTGCCGACGACGATCCCGACGACGAGCGTGAACGCGAAGTCCCGGATGACGCCCGTACCGTAGAAGAGGAACATGACGAGCGACAGCAGCGTCGTCATGGACACGAGGATCGTGCGCCCGAGCATCTCGGAGAGCGAGAAGTTGATGACGGCCGAGAAGCTCATGTCCCGGTGCTTCCCCAGGTTCTCGCGGATCCGGTCGTAGACGACGACCGTGTCCGTGATCGAGTAGCCGACGATCGTGAGCAGCGCGGCGACCGTGGACAGGGTGATCTCCCGCTGCGTGATCACCATCGCGCCGAGCGCGATGCCGACGTCGTGCACGAGCGCGACGATGCCGCCGGGCGCGAACCGGATGTCGAACCGGAACGCGATGTACGCCATGATGAAGAAGATCGTGATGGCGATGCTCTTGATGGCCGCGTCGCGCAGCTGCGCGCCGGCCTTCGGGCCGATCCACTCGACCCGGAGCGCCTGCTCGGGCACCTTGTCCGCGCCGAGGTGCTGCCGGAGGCCGTCCATCAGCTGATCGCCCTTCGACTTGAGGTGGAGTTCGACCTTGTGGTCGCGCTCGCTCACGATGAGCGGGTTATTGGCGCCGGCCCTGAGCTCGACCCCCTCGATGCCCGCGAGCTGATTCTTGATCCCCTCCAGGTCGGGCGCTGTGTCGTAGCGCGTGGAGATCTTGTCGCCGCCGGGGCTGAACTTCACCTCGGTGGCGCGCAGCGCGGGCGGGCAGCGGTCCTCGGGGACGGAGCCGTTCTCCGGCGGCAGGCACAGCCGATCACGCACCGCGGCCTTCTGCCGCTCCGACAGGGCCGAGACCTCGTGGACCCGGATGAGGTAGCGGTTCGAGTTGGCCTGATCCGCGACGGACACGATGTCCGGGGAGTCGAAGCCCGCCTTGGTGACGGCCTCGCGGACCTCGGCGCTCGAGACTGGAGCCCGGAAGGCGACCTCGACCTCGGTGCCTCCCTTGAAATCGGTCCCGAGCTTCGGCCCCGGCACGATGAACGAGATGATCGACAGGATGAGCAGCACCCCGCTGAGCCCGATGAAGAGCCAGCGCTTGCTCATGAAGTCGAACTGACGGCCAGGTTTGATGAGTTCCATCGTCGTGTCTCAATCGGAGAGCCGCTCGCGCGTTCTCCCTCATAAGGTCGGAGATCGGCTCGCGCGCCCTCGTTCTCAGCCGAGCGAGAGCGTCTTGATCTTTCGGCCGCGGACCGCCCAGTCGAACATCAGGCGGGTGCAGACGACCCCGGTGAACAGGCTGATCGCGATGCCGACGATCAGCGTGATCGCGAAGCCCTTGATGGGGCCGGTTCCGTACTGCGCCAGGATGAGCCCCGAGATCAGCGTGGTCACGTGGCCGTCGAGGATCGCGCTGAACGCCTTGTCGTAGCCGATGTCGACCGCGGCGCGCGGGCTCTTGCCGTTCCTCAGCTCCTCCCGGATGCGCTCGTTGATCAGCACGTTGGCGTCGACCGCGATGCCCATGGTGAGCACCAGGCCGGCGATGCCGGGCAGCGTCATCGACGCCCCGAACATCGCGAGGACGGCGATCTGCAGGATGAGGTTGAAGATGACGGCGATGTCCGCGATCAGCCCGGCGCGGCTGTAGATCACCACCATGAACACGACGACGAGCACGCCGCTCGCGATGGCCCCCTTCATGCTCTGCTGGATCGCGTCCTTGCCCAGCGACGGGCCGATGCGCTGCTCGTTCGAGGGGGAGATCGGGGCCGGCAGCGCGCCCGATCGGAGCACCAGCTCGAGCTTGCGCGCGTCCTGGAGCTGCTGATCGGGGTTCTGCGAGCCCATCGTGATCTGTGCGCGGCCGCCGCCGATCTTCGTCTGGATGACCGGCGCGCTCTCGACCTTCTCGTCGAGGATGATCGCGAACCGCCGCTTGACGTTCCTGCCGGTGATGTCCTCGAACCGGTCGGCGCCGGTCGGGGTGAAATCCATCGACACGTACCAGCCGCCGAGGCCGCCGTCGCTCTGATCCGGGAGCGCCTGCGCGTCGCGCACCATGTCGCCCGTGATCTCGGCCTTGCTGAAGAGGAAGTACGTCCGCCAGCCGATCTCCTCGATGGCGTCCTTCTCCTCGTTGAACTCGTACAGCTTGCCGTAGCCGATCTCGTTGTCCGCCGGGACCTGGAGCGTCCCGACCCACTCGCGCAGCCGCTTCAGCGTGTCGCGCATCTCCTCGTGCTCGGCGCGCACCATCCGGGCGAAGTGGACCGGCTTCGTCTTCCCGGGGCCGACCGGCGCGTTCTCGATCGAGAACGTCAGCCCCTTCGGGAGGTCCTCCTCCTTGGCGCTCCTCGCGATCGGCTCGAAGAAGTCCTGGTCGTCGTCGACCATCTTGAACTCGAGCCGCGCGGTCTGGCTGATGATCTCGCGGATCGTGGTGAACGAGGCCTCGTCGTCGCCGGGGACCTCGATGATGACGTCTTCGTCGCGCGTGGAGACGCTCGCCTCCTTGAGGCCGAGCCCGTCGACGCGGCGGAGCACCGTCTCCTTGGCCTGCGAAACCGCCCGCTCACGGATGTTGCTCGAGACCTCGTCGCGGATCCGGAACTTCGCGACGCGGCGATCCGCCGAGCGCTGGAGCTGCAGCTCGTGCAGGAACTTCGCCAGGAACTCGTCGTTGATCTTCTCGGAGTCCGCCGGGTCGTTGAACGTGATCGCGATCGTGTCCGCCTGCTCGCGCGACTTCTCGATGCGGAGCTTCGTCTGGAGCTTCTGCATCTCCTCGATCGTCGGCGGCTTGTCGCCCTCGTGGAACCCGAACGACTTCGCGAGCGCCGCGCGCAGATCGTCGTAGTACCGATCGCGCTTGTCGCTGATCGCCTCGTCGACGTCGACCGTGTAGACGAGGCGGAGGCCGCCCTTCAGATCGAGCCCGCGCACCAGGCGGAACGGGATGTTCGACGTCAGGAAGCGGCTGAACCCGAGCTCGCCCGCCCTCGCCTGCGTCTCCTGCTCCGCGACCTCCTCCGACGAGAGGCCGGTGTGGACGGGGCGGCCGTGCCGCTCGTCGTGGTAGGTCGGGTAGATGGCGAGCGCCGAGCCGAGCGCCAGGAACAGGACGAAGCCCGTCTTTACCCGCCACGCGAAGTCGATCCACGGCCCGACGCAGAGCAGCGCCCACGGCACCATCAGGCCGAACGTCGCGAGGGCCCAGAACACGTGGTAGTGGGCCGCGATCGCGGCGGCGCCGGCGGAGAGCGCCGCCCAGGCGAAGACGCTGCGCTTCGCTCGGCTGAGCCACGCGCCGAGGAGGCACAGGCCGGCGACGCCGGCGAAACCGTACTGGAAGATGTTTAGGAGCATGGAGTCTGGCGCCGCGGGGGCGGTAAAAAAGCTTCCTGTTGGGCCGAGCGCCGGCCTACGACTTCTTTTCCTTCGCCGCGTCGGCGACCTTGGCGTCCGCCGCGGCGACCTCGCCCGGATCGGGGCCCTGGATCGCGCTCTTCAAGACCTGCACGTTCACGCCGGGGGCGATCTCCAGCTTGACCCTGGGGGAGTTGGGGCTGATGTCGATGATCCTGCCGAGGAGCCCGGACTGCGTGACGACCCGGTCGCCCGCCTTGAGGCTCGACTCGAGCTGCTTCTGCTTCTTGCTCTGGCTCCGCGTCATCACGAAGATGAGCAGCAGCGGCAGCGCCAGGATGAGGAACTGGAAGGCCCCTCCGCCGAACGGCGAAGAAGGCGGCGCCTCCTGCCCTCCGGACGGCGGCGATTGACCTTCGACCGGCGTCGCGGGCGCGTTGCCCGCTCGCCCGGGGGCGGCGTTCGGCTGGAACCAGTGTGAGCTTGCCAAGGTGACGCGTGTCTCCGGGCCCCGACGGGCTCGCCCGCAAATTGCGGGCCTCTCCCAACCCCCCGGGGCCCGCCTCCATACCCAGGATCCAAGGGTCGCGCAAGGAGCTAGGCGGGCAGGCTCACCCGGGCGTCCGGGGAATGCAGCCTGGCGGCCCTTTCCGCGCTTGAGTCCCCTGCCGCTCTCCCGCTGCCGCGCGGCGTCAGCCGTCGCTGCCGAACACGATGTGCCGTCGAGCGCGCTCCCCGGTCGCGATCTCCGCGAGCGAGAGGCGCACGTCGCGTTCGGTGATGGTGCCGTCGATCGTCGCGAACGTCGCGGAGAGGATCGGCGGGATGCGCCCGACGCTGGGGAAGCCCGGGGCCCAGGTGAGCGCGTCCGCGAACGCCGCCTTCACCCCGGCGGCGACGGGCCCGTACGGCGCGAGCGGCACGTCGAGCGGCTCCAGGACGACGATGGCCTTGGCCCGCGCGAGCGTCTTCACCACGTCGGCGCCGAAGAACGGGCGGAGCGCGCGCACGCCCACGAGGCCGACGCGGCGGCCCTGCGCGCGCAGGCTGCGCACGACCTCGCGCGCGGCCGGGAACGCGCAGCCGACGACGACCATGATCTCCTCCGCGTCCGCGGTGTCGACGCGCTCGATCGCGCCGAGCGGCCTGCCGGTCAGCTCGCAGAGCTCCCGCATCGCGCTGGCGAGCGCGAACGGAACGCGCGCGCAGAAGCCTCGCTCGGCCCGCTTCCGGACGACGCCGCGGCCCTGCGGGCGAGGCCCCCCGTCGCCGTCGCTCTCGCCCGGCGCCGCGTCTGTGAAGGTCGGCGCGCTCCGCGCGGAGCCGAGGAAGCGCGCCGCGAGCTCGCGCGCCCCGCCGAGGGCCGACACGTCCGACGGCAGCGCGTCGACGAGGTGGAGGAACGGCGTCTCGCTGTCCTCGGCGGCGCGCCGCGCCACGAGCGTCATGTCGGCCGCCTCCTGGCTGCTCCAGGTCACGAGCACCCCCGCGCCGACGTCGAGCGCTGGCGCGAGCTCGTCGCGCCCGACGGCGAGCCCGCCGCGGCGCTCGATGACATGCACGGTGACCGGCGTCCGCACCGCCGCCGCCTCACCGAGCGCGGCGAGCGCCCCGACGAGCTCGTGGGCGCCCAGCACGACGCTCGCGCGCTGCCCGGCGCGCGTGCGCGCAGCGGCGCCGCGGATCGCCTCGGTGGCGCACGCGGCGCGCTCGATCGGCAGATTGCCGGGCACGGCCGCGTGCGCGGCGAACAGCGCGCTCCCCGCGGCCACCTCGACATGTGCGATCACCGCCGCCGGATCCGGCGGCGAGCCTAGACCGTCAGGCCCTGCCATCCCATCGTTCGTCGCCCGAGCCGCACGCGAGGTCAAGCGCGAGCGCGATCGGCCTCCGCGCAGCGGGCGGCCTGAAGTAGCGCGGCGATCGCGATCGTCGGTGTCCGGACGTAACTCCTCCGAGAATTCGCGCTCCCACCGCGCAATGAGCTTCCGCCGCGCGGGGCTGCCGACGGTCGCGCGCCCGGCGCGTCCAGCGCGTCGTGGAAGCCTGCCGCGCCCGGGCTGTGGCTGCCGCCGGGCCTCGTCGACCGCCGGGCCTCGCCGACCGAACGAGGGCATCGACGGTCCGGCGAACCGGCTGATCGACCAAGGCGGCGAGGCGAGGACGGCCGCCGCCCGAGCCTTCACCAGAACCGGTCACCATGGCCCCGCCGCCACGACAAAATCGACCCCACGAAACATATCGCTTGACGGACTTCCCCCCCCTTGATAGGAGGCGCTCTCCGTTTCGTCGGCCTCGGGCCGAGCGGGCGGGACATAGGCGCGTAGCTCAGTGGTAGAGCACTACCTTGACACGGTAGGGGTCGCCGGTTCGAAACCGGCCGCGCCTACAAATCAGCAGGAGACCTAGCCTGCGAGGTTTCATGGCCCTCGATCAGACAGCCCTGGCCGCCCCGGCGGCCCGCACCACGGTGCGCAAGGCTCTCGCCGACGACATCGCCAAGAACCGCCCCTTCCTCGGCGCCCACGTCAACGGGCGCCTCATCGATCTTCACACCCCCTTCCACTTCGACGACTCGGCCCGGATCGGGCCGGTCCGGACGAGCGCTCCGGATGGCCCTTCGGCGAACGCCGCTGCCGCCCTCCGGCGGCGCGACCTCGACGAGGCCCTCAGAGCGATGCCGCTCGCGGAGCTCGCCGACCGGCGAGTCGCGGCGCGGAAGCTCCCCCGGCTCGCCGTGAGCGCATCGGGTTCGTGACCTGCCGCTCCGGCCGGCCTCTCTCGCCCGGCAGTCCCTTCCCCACCCCCGTCGAGCCCGGCGCGCCATGGCCCGGAGCGCCGATGCGCCGCGGCGCCCGTCCTGCTTGCCGCCGTTGCCTGCGGCGCAGAGTCAGGCGACATTATCGCGGTGATGGACGCCACGACCGGGCTCGGTCGCGAAGCGGCGGCCCGTCGCTTTCAAGAGCACAGAACACAAGGAGGCAGCGAAATATCACATGGCGATGAGACGCTTCGACCCTCGGCAGGCCCAGCGGGGGCCGCAGATCCGCATCAACCAGCGCATCCGCGTCCCGGAGATCCGCGTCATCGGTGATGATGGCGAGATGCTCGGCATCATGCAGACCCACGAGGCGCTGCGCCGAGCACAGGAGAAGGGGCTCGACCTCGTCGAGGTCAACCCGAAGGCGGATCCCCCGGTCTGCAAGATCCTCGACTTCGGCAAGTACAAGTACGACGAGAAGAAGAAGGCCCGCGAGGCGAAGCGCAAGCAGAGTGTGGTGGAGATCAAGGAGATCAAGCTCCGTCCCAAGACGGACGACCACGATCTCGAGTTCAAGACCAGGGCTGCTCATCGGTTCCTCGGCGCAGGCCACAAGGTGAAGTTCACGGTGCGCTTCCGCGGCCGCGAGATCACCCACCCGGAGAAGGCGCAGGAGCAGCTCGACTGGATCGTCCAGCACTGCGAGGAGATCGCGAACGTCGAGGTGCGCCCCATGATGGAGCAGCGCACGATGACGCTGATGATGGCGCCCAAGCCGGCGATCCTGCAGAAGGTGGCCCAGGCCCGCGCCGCCGCGGAGAAGGCGCGTCAGAAGGCGATCCAGGAAGGGCGCGCCGCTCCTGCGCAGGACGACACGGAGGAAGAGGAGATCGAGAAGCTCGAGAGGGAGCTCGAGGAGCAGGACGACGAAGAGGACGACGAGGCGGAGGGGACCGAGTAACGCATCCGGCGAGAGAGCGCGCCACGACACCGATCACGGTGCTGCGCGCCTCGCGAGGGCGGCGTGATGACGCCTGCTGAGATGCGCTGAGCGCTCGTGCGCTGGCCGCCTCGCCGCCGCGCAGCACGCAGCGCGCCCATGGCTCGACCGTGGGCGCCGCAAGGAGCGCGCTCCCTTCGCCGGGTCAGTGCGGGATCAGGCCGCCGAACCACGCGCCTGCGGCGAGGGCGGCGAGCGCGGCGACGAGCAGCACGGCCTTCACCGCGCCGCCCCCGGTCCTGGCTGGAGGGGCCAGATCCGGCTCCAGGTCGCGCGGCGCGGCCGGGACGAGCGGCGCGACAGGCGCCGGCGTGGGCGGCGCAGGACGCTGCATCTCGGGTACGGGCCGCGGGGAGGCCAGGGTCGGCACGGCTCGCCTCTCGAGCGGCGGATGCACCGGCACAGGCGGCGCGAGCAGCGGGCCCGCTGGCCTGGACGAGGGGACGCCGGATGAAGGGGCGATCGGAAGGCCGAACCCCGTCTCCTCGAGCGCGGCGAGGTTGCCCTCCTCGACCGACACGGTGGCGAGGGACCGCCGCATGAGGTCCTCGCCCGGCACCGAGAGCTTGTCCCCCGGCGCCGAGAGCTTGATCTCGTCGGCCCACTTGCCGATGTCCTCGAAGGCCGAGATCTTGAGCGGCTCGTTCAGGCGCGTGGTGCTCGGCGCCGCCTTGTCGTCCGGGAGCGACGTGAACTCGAGCAGCGTCTCCTCGATGAGCCGGTCGATGAACGACGCCTTGTCCGACGTGGGAGCCCGCTTCCGGAGCGCCATGGCGCTGCGGACGTGCTCGGCGATGTCGTAGGCGCTGACGGGCCTGCCGAACCTGTACAGGAAGGTCGTGAGATCCCGGCCGAGCTCGCGCGCCGAGCCATAACGCTCCGCGGGATCGCGGGCCAGCGAGCGGGCGACGATGCGATCGAGCTCCGGGGGGACCGCCTTGTTGCTCTCGGAGAGCGGCGGGATCTGCGCCTGCTGCACGAGCTTGACCGTCTGGTAGTCGGTGTCGCCGAGGAAGAGCCGCTTCCCGGAGAGCATCTCCCAGAGGATCGCGCCGAGCGCGAAGATGTCGGTGCGGTGATCGACCTCCTGGCCCTGCGCGGCCTCGGGCGAGAGGTAGCTGAACTTGCCCTTGATGATCCCGGCCTCGCTCTTCTCGAGCTGGCTCGTCGCCTTGGCGAGGCCGAAGTCGACGATCTTCACCTCGCCGTACTTCGTGATGAGCACGTTCGGAGGCGACATGTCCCGGTGCACGATCTGGAGCGGATGCCCGTCGGCCGCCTTGAGCTCGTGGGCGTACGTGAGCCCCTCGCAGAGCTTCGCCGTGATGAAGACGGCGGACTCGACCGGGAGGGTGCGGCCGGCCTTGCGCATGGACTCGAGGACCGCCTTCAGGTCGGCGCCGTCCACGTACTCCATCACGATGAAGTACGCGTTGTCGCCGACGCCGATGTCGAACACCTGCGCGACGTTGGAGTGGGAGAGGTGCGCCGACAGCCGCGCTTCGTCGAGGAACATCGCGATGAAGCGCTTCTTCTCGCTGAGGTGCGGGAGCACGCGCTTGATCGCGACCTGCTTCTTGAACCCCTCGATCCCGGCGCTCTCCGCCAGGAAGACCTCGGCCATGCCGCCCGAAGCTAGCCGCTCGATGACCCGGTAGCGCTGCTGCTGGTGGGCATCCGTCATGGTCCACCTAGTACACCACGTCCCACGCTGCGCGCGGAAACAACCGGCTCGTCTTCATCGGAGCCCGCGGGCAAGGCGCGCAAAGAGTGCGGTCTGTAACGATCGCGCACGAGCGCGCGCCCTGTCCCCTGGACGCAGCCTTACGCGGGCATCGCAGCGGCCAGGCTCGGGAGGCGAGGCTCGCTCAGCCCGTGAGCGCGCTCCGCACGAACGGGCGAGGTGCAGGTGTGACCGGCACCGCCACCGCGCGCACGCGGCTCCTCGACGCGACCGCGCCGCGCGCGAGCGCCGCGGGCTCGATCTGTGCGACCTGCGCGGCGGCGCGCTTCCGGCGATCGTCCAGCTCCGCGGCGAGCATGTCCTTCACCATGTCGAGGAGCTCCGGCAAGCCCGACAGGCGCAGCCCGACGTCGTTCGTCCAGAGGATGATCTCGAGCTCTCCGTCAGGCGTCCTCGCCTCGGGATCCCACGCGAAGACCGTCTCGGCCGCCGCGTCGATGCCGAACGGGACGAGCGCGCTCCGCGCACCATAGCGACCGCGCACGGTCGCCGGCGCGCCGTCGCGCTCGCCCGCGCCGCGCCCCTCCTCGCCCTCGCAGTGCTCGAGCACCATCCGCCCGACGTCCATGTACGAGCCGCGCGCGAGCGCGCGCACCCCGAGCAGGCTGGCGCCGGCGAACAGCTGCGGCCAGCCGTCGTGCCGCGAGAGCAGCTCCCGATAGCTCGGCGGCAGCGCCATCCCGAGGCGCCGCTCGACGCCGGCGATCGCCTCCTCGGGAGCCCCGGCCGGCGGCGCGATCGGCATTCCACGCCGCGGATCCATCCGCGCGAGCTCCAGCTTGAGCGCGCGGATGCGGTGCATCGACTCGAGCCACTCCATGCGCGCGACCCTACGCGCGCGGCGCCGGAAGGAGCAAAAAACGAGCGACGCGCCGCCCCGCCGCGCAGGCGCAACCCGGGGGACACACGCGCTTGACAGTCATTTGGGTCAGCGGCACGGTGCTTGCGTGGCTGGCTTGGGCTCCTGGGCATCGCTTCGCACCGCCTTCGTCGTGGCGGGCGCCACGTTCGTCATCGCGTCGCTCGCGACCGCGTGCCTCGACTACGCGGGCGAGGAGCTGTTCGATCAGTGCGACACGCCGGCGGCGCCGCTCCCCGGCTCGGGGTCCGGCTCGGGCGCCACCACGAGCGCCGGGGCGGCCAGCGTGGATCAGCCGGACTGCGGCGCGCCGACGCACGCGCCCGGCTCGGGGTCCGGCTCGGGCTCGTGAGGGAAGAGCGGCGCGATCTGCTCGCGCTCGCCGCGCTCGCCGCGCTCACCGCCGCCGCGCTCGCCTCGCGCCTGCTCTTCCGCATCGATCACGACGAGGACATCGACGCGCTCCGGTTCGCGCTGGGCGTGGAGCGGTTCGACGTGGTCGCGCTCCGCCCCCACGCGCCGTACTACCCCGTGTTCGTCGCGGCGGCGAAGGGGCTCGCGCTGCTCGGCGCGACGCCGCGCGCGGCGCTCGCCCTCGTCAGCGCCGCGTCGGGCGCGGCCGCCGTCGCCTTCACCGCCCTGCTCGCGCGCGACGTCGCCGGGCGGCGCGCCGCGGTGTTCGCCGGGGTCCTCGCGCTCGCCTCGCCGTTCCTGTGGCTGTCGTCCGAGAAGCTCCTCAGCGACATGGCCGGCACCGCGGCGGTGACCGCGGCGCTCTGGCTGTGCGCACGCGCGCGGCGCCCCCGCGGCGCGCAGGCGGCCGCTCCGGCCGCGCCGCTGGATACCGCCGCCGCGGCGGCGCGCACGCGCACCTGGGCGCTCGTGCTGCTCGGCGTCGGGCTCGGCGTGAGGCTCTCGTACTTCCCGTTCGCGCTCGCCTGCCTCGCCGTCATCGCCCGCGGCGAGGGCGGCCGCCTCGCGTGGCTCGCGCGCGGCCGCGACCTCGCGGCCGGCGCGCTCGCCTGGCTCGTGCCGCTCGTGCTGATCGCGACGCCGCGCGACCTCGTCGCGACGACGTGGGTCCAGGGGCTCGGGCACTTCACCCGCTGGGGAGGGACGGCGATCACCGTCTCGTCGCCGCTCGATCGCCTCCGCGGCGTGCTCTGGGGGATCTGGGCCAACGGGCTCGGCGGAGCGTGGCCCGACGCGCCGGCGGCGCGCTGGCTCGGCGCGCCGCTCCTGATCGCGCTCCTCGCCGCGGGCGCGCTCCGGGTCGCGTCGCGAGAGCGGGCCGCGCGCGCGCTGCGCGAGCAACCCGAGCTCTGGGTCTCCGCGTTCGCTTACTTCCTCTGGGCGCTCCTCGGGCAAAACATCGCCTTCAAGCCGCGGCACTGGCTCCCGCTCGTCCCGCTCCTCCTCGTCGCCATGGCCGCCGGCGCAGCGGCCCTCTCGGCGGCGCGCCCCGCGGCGGAGGGCGCTCCGCGCCACCGCGCGCTCCGCGCCGCCGCGCCCTTCGCCCTCGTCGCGGCCCTCGCGGCGCAATGGCTCGCCGACGCGATCTCGCTCGCTCGCCAGCACGAGGCGCCCTCGCCGGCGGCCGCGATCGTGCGCTTCCTCCGCGACGCCGGCGCGGAGCAGCGCCCGGTGCTCACGCGCGACCTCGACCGGATGATCCAGGAGGGCGCGCCCGGCCGGCTGCCCGTCCGCGTCCGCGACGACGCCGCGCTCGTCCGCTACGTCGAGCAGGCCGGGCCGGGCGGCGCGCTCATCACCAGCGAGGCGCTGTCGCCGGAGGCGCGCGACGCGCTCGCAGGCCGCGGCTACACGATCGCGATCCGCTTCGCGCGCCCGCGCTCGCGCTACGTCGACGCGCTCTGGAGCGATCTTGCGCTGCTCGAGGCGCTGCCCGCCGGACCTCCGGCAGGCGGCGCGCTCTCGCGCGCGCCGCGCGGCGCGCCCCCTCGCTGAAAACGAGGTTGACCTCCGTTTTCAAGGGCGCGAAGACTCCCGCTCCTCCGGGCTCCCGGTCCTCGTCATGAAAGCGATCACGTCCTTGTGGCCTCGCTCCGTGGGCGTCGTCCTCGGCGCGCTGCTGCCCTTCGCCGCCGCCGCGCAGCCGCCGCCTGCTACGCAGCCCGCGCTCGCCGCGCAACCCGCGCTTACCGCCCAGCCAGCGCCCGCCCCGCAGCCCGCCCCCGCCGCGCAGCCCGCGCCGGACGGCCCGGTCCTCGACCTGCCGCCCGAGGACGCCGCGCCGCCGCCGGAGCCCCGGAAGCCCGCCGTCGGTCTCGGCGCCGGAGAGGCGCCCGAGCACGAGCTCGTCCGCGGCCTGACCGAGCAGCGGTTCCGCAGCGCCGGGGCGAGCGCCAGCAGCACCTCCGTCGGCGGCTACGGCGAGGTGCATGTCCGCGGCACGACGACCGGCCGCGAGGGCGAGCGCGCGTGGGTCGCCGACATCCCCCGGCTCGTGCTCTTCGTGGCGCACGAGTTCACGGCCGACATCCGGTCCTACGTCGAGCTCGAGGTCGAACACTCGATCTCCTGCGCGAGCTGCCCGGGCGCCGCGGAGCTGGAGCAGGCCTACATCGAGTGGAACGCGGCAGGCCGCGCCCTCGGGCTGCGCGCTGGCCTCGTGCTCGTCCCGATGGGGATCATCAACCAGTGGCACGAGCCGCCTGTATTCCACGGCGTGGTCAGGCCCAAGGTCGACACCCTGGTCATCCCCTCGACGTGGCGCGAGATCGGGATCGGCGCGTTCGGGCAGCCGCTCGACTGGCTGCGCTTCGAGGCCTACGCCATGACCGGCCTCGATCCGCTCGGCTTCCGCGCGGGCGGCCTCGCCGGCGGGCGGCAGAGCGGCGGGCTCGCCCGCGCCAACGCATGGGCGGCCGTCGCGCGCGTCGAGGCCGAGCCGCTGCTCGGGGTCGTCGCGGGCGCGTCGGTGTACGCGAGCGACGCCGGGCCGAACGGCGAGGGCAAATTCTTCCTTCGCGACGGCACCCCGGTGGATCTGTCGGTCCCGGTCCTCGGCTGGTCGCTCGACGCGCGCTGGCGCAGGAGCGGCCTGGAGACGCGGGTCCTGTTCGCCGAGTGGCACCTCCCCGAGGCGCGCGCGCTGATGGTCTCGTTCAACGAGGGCGGCGCGCCGAACTTCATCGATCCCACGAGCCCCGTGGCCTCCCGGATCCGCGGCGGCTATGTCGAGGCCGCGTTCGACGTGCTCCGCCCGCTCGGCGTGGGCCACGAGCTCCTGCCGTTCGCGCGCGTCGAGGCGTACGACACGCAGTCCGCGGTGCCCGAGGGCTACAAGGCCAACGCCTCGTACGGCGTCCGCGAGCTCACGCTCGGCGCCTCGTACCGGCCGACCCAGGGGGTCGTCGTGAAGGCCGACTACCAGCTGCGCGACCGCACCCTCGGGTTCGACCAGACGCAGCTCAATTTCGGCCTCGGGTTCATGTACTGAGCGCGCCGGACGCGGGCACACCATGTCACTCCGCCCAGACGACGCCGGGCCCGAGCGCCTCGTGGTCGGCGCCGGCATCTCCGGCCTCTACGCCGCGCTGCTGCTCGCGCGGGCCGGCCGGCGCGTGCGCCTCGTGGAGCGCGCGGCGCGGGCCGGCGGGCTCGCGGGCGCCGAGACGTTCCGCGGCCTGCCGTGCGATCTCGGCTCGCACCGGCTCCACCCGGCCGCCCTCGATCAGCCGCTCTTCCGCGAGGTGCACGCGCGCTCCCCGTTCCTCTCGCGCCCGCGCCGCGGGGTGCTCGTGCTCGGCGAGCGCCACGTCCCCTACCCGCCGAGCGCGCCCTCGATGCTCCGCGCGCTCGGCCTGCGCGCCGGCGCCGCCATGGGCCTCGGGTTCGTGGCGCAGCGCGGCCGGCGCGCGGCCTTCGCCCGCTGGGAGCACGACCGCGCCCTCGCCGGCGAGGACGTCGGCTTCGAGCGGTTCGTGCGCGACCGCGTCGGCGCGGCGGCCTACGCGTCGTTCTACCGGCCCTACGCCGAGAAGGTCTGGGGCCTCCCGCCGTCCGAGCTCTCCCAGACCGTCGCGAAGAAGCGGATCAGCACGACGAGCCCGCTCGCGCTGTTCAAGGGGCTCGCCCGCGGCCGCGGCGGCGCCTCGGCGGATCTCGCGCGGTTCATCTACCCGCCGGCGGGCATCTCGTCGCTCGTCACGTACCTCGAGGCGCGCCTCGCGGAGGCCGGCGTCAAGGCCGAGTGCGGGACCGCCCTCGGCCTGGCCGGGGCGGGCGCGCGCGCCGGCGCGGCGCCGATCCTCTTCGCCGGCGATCTCGCGGATCTCGTGCCCGACGCGCCGCTCGAGCACCGCGGGCTCTACCTTGTCTACCTGGCGTACCCGCGCGCGCGGCTCGGCGCCCCGGAGACGTACTACTGCCCCGACCCGCGCTTCTGGTTCGGCCGCGTCTCCGAGCTGCAGAACTACGCGCCCGATCTCCGCCGCCCCGGCGAGACGGTGCTGTGCGTCGAGATCCCCGAGGGGGCCTGGGGGAGCGGGCGCGACTTCGCCTCGGGCCCGCCGCTCGAGGCGCTGCTCGACCAGCTCGTGCGCGCGGGCATCGCCCCGCGCGGGGTGGCGCCGCTCGAGGCCCGGCAGCGCTTCGTGCCCCGCGTGTACCCGCTCTACCGGCGCGGCTGGCTGCGGGACTGGCGGGCCGCGATGCGCCGCGCCGCCGCGCTCGGCGTGGTCCCCTTCGGGCGGCAGGCGCTCTTCCTGCACTGCAACCTCGATCACTGCGCCGCGATCGCGGCCGACGCGGTGGCGCACGTCGAGGCCGGCCGCAGCCCGGAAGCGTGGGCGCTGAACGCCGAGCGCTACCTGGACGTGCAGGTGCGCGACTGACGCCCACGCCACAAATCCGCGGCCCAAACGCCGTTGACTTTGACTTTCACGAATGACAGCTTCGTCGGAGCTTTGATGCGTCCTTCTCGTGACCTCCGCACCGCCCACTTCGCTGCAGCAGCGGCGCTCACGTTCATCCTGGCGGCGCTGCCCGCCCACGGCGCGACGTACTGGACGGTCCCTGCTGTCCTGAAGAGCTTCTTCGCGAGCTCGAAGAAGGTCGGTCATCGCAAGGTCGTCCTCGGCGACGCGGAGGCGCAGGAGCTCGGCAAGAAGCTGGGGGCGCCGGTCAAGCGCGAGTGGGTTGTGTACGTCGCGGAGTCCGACGGCAAGATCGACGGCTACGCGATCAAGGACGAAGAGAAGGGGATGCACGAGCTGATCGACTTCGCCGTGCAGTTCTCGACGGCCGGCGCGGTGGAGCGCATCGAGATCCTCGAGTACCGCGAGGCGTACGGCGACGAGGTCCGCGGCGATCGCTTCCGCGCCCAGTTCCGCGGCAAGACGGCGGGCGACCCGATCACCGCGGGCAAGGACATCGACATCGTGTCGGGCGCATCCATCTCGTCCCGCTCCGTGGCGCTCGGCGTCAAGCGCGACGCGCTCGTCCTCCAGCTCGCGCTGAAGCGCGGCGGTCTGTGAGGGATTTCACAGCTTCAGCCGGTCGGCTGAGGTCGCTCTCGCTCGGCGCGAAGCTCCTCTATTCGGCGTTCACGCTCGCGTCGGTCATCGGGCTGCTCGTGTCGTGGCGCCTCTACGGGGCGATGGTGCAGGACGCGGGGGCCGCCGCGTACTACGCGGGCGCGGCGGTCGCCGCGCCGCCGCCTGCCCCGACCCAGGCGCCCGCCGCGGCCGAGGGGCCCGCGCTCGATCTGGGCCCGGAGCTCGAGCTCCCCGGAACGCCGGAGGCGCCGCGCGTCCTTGTCGAGCAGATCTCCGAACGGAAGCTGCTCGAGGTGACGCATTTCCACCTCTTCTCGGTGCCGGTCTACGTGCTGATCCTCGCGCACCTGTGGCTGCTTGCGCGCCTGCCGTCGTGGCTCCACACCGCGGGCGTCGCGGCGGCCGTCGTCACGAGCGGGCTGCACATCGCGGCGCCATGGCTCCTCCGGAGCGCGCCCGGCGCCGCGGCGCTGATGCCCATCTCCGGCGTGGCGATGCTGCTGTCGCTCGGCGCCATGGCGGTCGTCTCGACCGTGGACATGTGGCTGCCGAGGCGCTCGCGGCGAGGCGAGGCAGCGCCGGCCGACGAGCCCCAGGCCCAGTAAACCCCCGCGCGCTCCCCACGCGGAGCGCGCTCGCCCCGACGGGCGAAGGCGCCCTGGGGACCTGGTCACCAGCGCGCCGGACGAGGCCTCAGCCCGGCGCGTCGTGCTCGGGGACGAGCCAGAGCACCCCGAGCGGCGGGAGCGAGAGCACGATGGATTGCGGGAACCCGTGGCTCGCGACGTCCTCGACCTCGACGCGACCCAGGTTGCCCACGCCGCTGCCGCCGTACTGGACCGCATCGGTGTTGAGCACCTCCAGGTAGGCGCCGCGCCGCGGGACGCCGATCCGGTAGTGATGGCGCGGGACCGGCGTGAAATTGCCGATGAACACGACGTGCGTGCCCGAGGGTGACATCTGATCTCCCGCGCCGTCGCCGTAGCGGATGAACGAGATCACGGTCTGCATGTGGTCAGTGCAGTCGATCCACCGGAAGCCGTGGTGCTCGTCGTCGAGCTCGTACATCGCGGGATACTTCTTGTAGAGCGCGTTGAGCTCCGTCACGAGCCGCTTGAGCCCCGCGTGCTCGGACACCGAGAGCAGGCCCCAGTCGAGCTCCGTCTTCTCGCTCCACTCGGCGAACTGGCCGATCTCACCGCCCATGAAGAGCAGCTTCTTGCCCGGGTGCGCCCACATGTAGCCGTAGAGCGCGCGCAGGTTCGCCAGCATCTGCCAGTAGTCGCCGGGCATCTTCGAGAGCAGCGCCCGCTTGAGGTGCACGACCTCGTCGTGGCTCAACGGCAGGAGGAACTTCTCGGAGAAGGCATAGATCAGCCCGAACGTGAGCTGGTGGTAGTGGAAGGCGCGGTGGATGGGCTCGTGCTTGAAGAAGTCGAGCGTGTCGTGCATCCACCCCATGTTCCACTTGAAGTCGAAGCCGAGCCCGCCGACGTACGTCGCGTGGGTGACCGACGGCCAGGCGGTGGACTCCTCCGCGCAGAGGATCGCGCCCGGACAGCGCTCGTGCACCCGGTTCGACAGCTCGCGGATGAAGTCGATGGCCTCGATGTTCTCGCGGCCGCCATACCGGTTCGGCACCCAGTCGCCGCCCTGCGCGGCGTAGTCGAGGTAGAGCATCGAGGCGACCGCGTCGACCCGCAGGCCGTCGATGTGGAACTCGTCGAGCCAGTAAAGCGCGTTGGCCACAAGGAAGTTCCGCACCTCGTGGCGGCCGTAGTTGAAGATGTACGTGTTCCACTCGCGGTGCTCGCCGAGGCGCGGGTCGAGGTGCTCGTAGAGCGCCGTGCCGTCGAACCGCCCGAGCGCCCACGCGTCCTTGGGGAAGTGCGCGGGGGTCCAGTCGAGGATCACGCCGATCCCCCGCTGGTGGCAGCGGTCGATGAAGTAGCGGAGGTCGTCGGGATCGCCGAAGCGGCTGGTCGGGGCGAAGTAGCCCGCCACCTGGTAACCCCATGACCCGTCGAAGGGGTGCTCCATGACCGGCATGAGCTCGATGTGCGTGAAGCCGAGCTCGGCCACGTAGTCGACGAGGTGGTCGGCGAGCTCGCGGTACGTCATCCAGCGCATCCCGCCCTCGTACGGCGGGCCCTCGCCCTGCACGCGCCGCCAGGAGCCGGCGTGGACCTCGTAGATCGTGAGCGGCTTCTTGCGGGAGTCGATCCTGCCGCGCTCCTGCATCCAGTCGCCGTCCTGGAACACGTAGCGGCTCGTGTAGACCCGCGAGGCGGTGGCCGGCCGGAGCTCCATCGCCTGGGCGACGGGATCGGTCTTCACCGTGAGGTGCCCCTCCGGCGTCTTGATCTCGTACTTGTAGAGCGCGCCCTCGCCGAGGCCCGGGATGAAGAGCTCCCAGAAGCCCTCGCCCATCCGGCGCATCGCGTGGCGGCGGCCGTCCCAGTGGTTGAAGTCGCCGAGGACGCTCACCCGCCGCGCGTTCGGGGCCCAGACCGCGAACGACGTCCCGGAGACCCCGTCCACCTCGCGCACGTGCGCGCCGAGGACGCGGTAGAGCTCCCAGTGCCGCCCCTCGGCCAGGAGGTGGCGATCGATGTCCCCGAGCGTCGGCGGCATCGCGTACGGGTCGAGCTCCACCGACGAGTTGCCGTCCGCGAAGCGCAGCTCGAGCTGGTACGGGAAGCGTCCGTCCGCGGGGTAGGACACGCCGGGGAAGCGCGCCTCGAAGAGGCCTGCGGGGTGGACGCGCTCCATCGGCTGCCTCCGGAGCCTGGGGTCGCCCGGGACCACCGAGATCTCGGTGGCGTCCGGCCGAAAGACGCGGACAACCAGGTCGTCCTCGTCTTCGTGCGCGCCGAGCACGTGGTGCGGATCCGGATGCTCGACTGCCGCGATGAGATCGAGTTCTCGTTGTTCCAACATGTCGGGGTCCGCCTATAGCGGCTCCACTCGCCGACGTCATGCCGAGAGTCCGCCCGAGACGCCGACCAGGCTCACCCGGGCACACCGGCGCGGCCTGCGGCGCCGGTCCCCCCTGGCGCAACCACGGTGTGCTCACCATTTGTCCGCAGCGCAACAGCGGATGTCGGGGGGGCCGGATCGACCGTGAGCACGCCGAGAATCGTCGGGATTCATCGGGAAACAGCGCAAATGCTCATTTGCTGTACCTTCTCGGGAAGGGTAGGGTCCCGGCGTCGAGCAGCGCGCCACGGAGGCCATCCGGCAAGCGACGCGGGCTCGACAGGCGGAGGGATCGAACATGGGTCAGGTGGTGAGCGAACGCCCGATCGGGGGCAACGGCAGCGGTCCTGGCATGAACGGGCACGGAGGCGCGGCGATCCGCAGCTACGCGCCCGCGACCGGGGAGCTCCTTGGAGAGGCCCCGAACACCAGCGCCGAGGAGGTGCGTGCCGCGGTCGCCCGGGCGCGGCGCGCGCAGGAGGCGTGGGGCGCGCTGCCCGTGGAGGAGCGCTGCCAGCGCGTCCTTCGCTTCCGCGACGCCATCGTCGATCGCACGGACGAGATCGTCGATCTGCTCTCGCGCGAGTGCGGCAAGCCGCGCCACGAGGCGCTGCTGCACGAGGTCCTGGTCGCTGCGGACATGGCGACGTACTTCGCGCAGATCGCCCCGAAGGCGCTCGAGCCGCACGAGATCAAGCTCCACCTCTTCAAGCACCGGCGCAGCTGGGTCCACTACGTCCCCCGCGGCGTGGTCGGCGTGATCTCGCCGTGGAACTTCCCGTTCCAGCTCGCGCTGCGCGACGTGCTCGCGGCGATCGTCGCCGGCAACGCCGCCGTGCTCAAGCCGAGCGAAGTGACGCCGCTCATCGCGCTCAAGCAGAAGGAGATCTGGGACGGCGCGGGCATGCCCGAGGATCTGTTCCAGGTCGTCACCGGCTACGGGCCGACCGGCGCGGCGCTCATCGACAGCGGCATCCAGATGCTCCTCTTCACCGGCAGCGTCGGCACCGGGAGGAAGGTCGCCGCCGCCTGCGGCGAGCGCCTCATCCCGTGCGTGATGGAGCTCGGCGGCAAGGCGCCGCTCATCGCCTGCGCGGACGCGGACATCGAGCGCACGGCGCAGGCGATCGTCTTCGGCGGCTTCGCGAACGCGGGGCAGGTGTGCGTCGCGGTGGAGCGGGTCTACGCGCACCGCGAGATCCACGATCGCCTGCTCGAGCGCACCGTCGAGATCACGAAGGGGCTGAACCAGGGTGATCCGGGCAAGGAGTTCGTCGACGTGGGGGCGATCATCTTCCCGCCGCAGATCGACGTCGCCGAGCGGCACATCAAGGACGCTGTCGACAAGGGGGCGACCGTGAAGGCCGGCGGCAAGCGCGCGCCGGGGCAGGGCCAGTTCTTCGAGCCGACGATCATCGCCGGCTGCGATCATGCGATGACGGTGATGACCGAGGAGATCTTCGGGCCGGTCGTGCCGTTCATGCAGGTCGCGACCGAGGAGGAGGCGATCCGCCTCTCGAACGAGTCGCACCTCGGCCTCAACGCCTATGTCTTCTCGGAGGACACCGATCACGCCCGCCGGCTCGCCGAGCGCCTGCAGGCCGGCAGCGTGCTGGTGAACGACGTGCTCATGAACGGCGCCCTCCCCGACGCGCCGTTCGGCGGCGTCAAGCAGAGCGGCTTCGGCCGGGTGATGGGCGAGGATGGGCTCCGGCAGATGTGCGACGTCAAGCACATCAACGCGGACCGCATCGCGCTGGGGTCGAAGGACCCGACCTGGTTCCCCTACACCGCGTCGTCGTACAGCTGGTTCAAGCGAGGCATGCGCGCGCTCTTCTCGAGCGGCGGCTTCCTGCGGCGCATCGGGGAGCTCTTTTAGGACGGCGCGCTGTCGACGGCGCGGCGGGAAGCCTCGAGAACGTCAGCTGGCCAGACGCCGGATGGACGGCCGCCGGGCGGGCACAGATCCTGCGCTTCGTGCCAGCGGCGCGCGCTCTTGCATCCCTGCCCCCTTCTGATCCACGCTGAACCCATGTCTACCCGGCCTGGGTCCTTGCCGAGCGACCCCATCCTCGCGGCCATCGATCGCGCGGCGCGTGTGCAGAGGCTCACGCCGGAGCAGCGCGCCGAGCTCGATCGGGACCTCGCTGACATCGCGGCGGGCCGTGCGCGCCTCGTCGCTCACGAGGATCTGCCGCGGGCCCTGGAGGAGCTGGCCCGCGAGCAAGGCGGATGAGCTTCCGCGTCGTCTGGAACTTCCCTGCTCTGGTCACGTTTTACAGGCTGCCGATGCACTCGGCCTTCATGATCGACCGGGCGGTCGTCCGCTTCGCGGAGACGGGCGAAGGCGAGCTCGCGTGGGAGGCGCCCTACTACCTCCTCAGCGCGGGCTTCCATGACGTGGTACTCACGATCGATCGCGAGGCGCGGACGATCACCGTGCTCCGCATCTACCGCGCTCGCTGAGCGCTACAGCCCCGAGCTGCGACATCACAGCAGGCTCCCCTGGAGGATGACCTGCGCGACGTTGAAGTAGATCACGAGCCCTGAGACGTCGACGAGGGTCGCGACGAACGGCGCGGAGGCGCTGGCCGGGTCGAATCCTAGCCGGCGGATCACGAAGGGCAGCATCGCGCCGGCGAGCGTCCCCCAGGCCACGATGCCGACCAGGCTCGTGGCGACGGTGGCGGCCACCTCGACATAGTGCTCCCCGTAGGTGTGGAAGATGGCCTGCCACACGAGGATGCGGACCATGCCGATCGTGGCGAGGATGAGGCCGAGCGAGAGGCCGGCGACGACCTCGCGACGGACGATGCGCCACCAGTCCTTGATCGTGACCTCGCCGAGCGCCATCGCGCGGATGATCAATGTCGTCGCCTGCGACCCGGAGTTGCCGCCGCTCGAGATGATGAGCGGCACGAAGAGCGCGAGCACCACGGCTCTCGCGATCTCCTCCTCGTAGTGCCCCATCGCGCTCGCCGTGAGCATCTCGCCGAGGAAGAGCGCCGAGAGCCAGCCGGCGCGCTTCTTCACCAGGGCGAGCATGCCGGTCTGCATGTAGGGCGTGTCGAGCGCCTCCATGCCGCCGAGCTTCTGGATGTCCTCGGTCGCCTCCCTCTGGACGACGTCGACGATGTCGTCGACGGTCACGATGCCCTTCATGCGGCCCTCGACGTCGACGACCGGCAGCGCGTTGAGGTCGTGGCGCGCGATGACCCGCGCGACCGCCTCCTGGTCCAGCGTCTCGGGCACGGAGATGACGTCCCGCCGCATGACCTCGGACAGGGCCTTGTCACCGCGCGCGGTGAAGAGATCCCGGAAGGACACAACGCCCTGCAGCCGCTGCTCCTGGTCGAGCACGTACGCGTAGTAGATGGTCTCGATCTTCTCCTGGGCCTGCCGCTGGAGGTACCGGATGGCCTCGCCGACCGTCATGTCGGGCCGCAGTCGGGCGAATCGTGGGCTCATGAGCCCACCTGCTGCGTCCTCGGCGTACGCCATGAGCGCCGCAACCTCGCGCCGGGTCGGCTCGTCCAGCGTCTCCAGGAGCGAGGCGCGGATTTCCTGGGGAACGAGCTGGATCACGTCCGCGGCGTCGTCGGGCGCGAGGAGCCGCATCCAGAGCTTTCGCTCGCCGGCCTTCATCGCGAGGAGGACGGCGGCCTGCTCCTGCTCGGCGAGGCCGAGGAAGAAGCTGTGCGCCTCGCCCCGCTCGAGGTGCTCGACGCCGTCGGCGCGCTCTTCGGGGGACAGCACCGCCCAGATCTCGCCGAGCTCTGCGGCGGTAAGACGGTCGTCGGACATGGGTCACCTCCACGACGAGGTTGCGGGCGAGGAATGCTGGATCGAGGATGTCGAGGCGCGCGACCTGAGGTCCCGCGGCAACGAAAGGTCCCGGCGCGCCGAGCATCTATCGCCGAGCCCGGCACGTGCAACGGGGATTTTTCGGCTCAGATCAAACCGACGCGGGCTCGGTGGGCTTGATCTGGACGGGCGCGGGCGCAGGCGGCCCCGGCTCGCCCGGTGTGGCGGCGCTCCCCACAACCTCTCAACATGCTCACCGTCCTAGCGACCGGATCCCCGGCGCGCGCTGTCGCGCGGGGCCGCGGCCGGCTCCACCATGCGCCGCCCTTCCATCGTCATCTTCCAGCCGATCCCTCGCTGCCGGAGCTCCGCAGTGTAGATGGAATCGCGGCGGAGCCGCCGGGACACGAGCGTCGCGATCGCGGTGGCGAGCACGAGCGGCAGGACGATGGCGTAGTCGCCGGACAGCTCGAAGACCATCACCGCGGCCATGAGCGGGGCGTGCGTTGTCGCGGCCGTCGCGGCCGCCATCCCGACCAGCGCGTAGCCCCCGGCCTCGCCGAGGGGCACGCCGGCGTGGGAGAGCGCCCAGGCGTAGAGGACGCCGGCTCCTCCGCCGAGCAGGAGGGTCGGCGTGAAGACGCCGCCCGGGCTCCCGGACGACACAGACGCTGTCGTGGCGAAGCACTTGCCGAGCAGCAGCAGCGCCAGGAAGCCGACCGGGAACCTCCCGTCGAGCACCGCGTTGAGCGGCTCGTAGCCGTTGCCGGCGACCTCCGGGAGGAACGCGACGACCGCGCCTGCCAGCGCGCCCCCGGCGGCCGGGCGCCAGGGCAGCCCGAGCCAGGGCCGCCGGAACTGGCGCTCGCCGAACGACAGCAGCCGCATGAACCCCTGGGCGCCCAGCGCCGCGGAGATCCCGAGCCCGGCGAAGGCGAGTAGCTCGGCCGGCGACCGGAGGTGGAACGTGCGCTGGCCATAGATGGGGGCCTCGCCGAGGACCGCGCGCGTGATCGCTGCAGCAATCACCGTCGAGATGAGCGCGGGCACGATCGCGTCGAGCACGACGATGCCCGTGACGACCTCCAGCACGAACAGCACCGCGGCGAACGGGGTGTTGTAGGCCGCCGCGAACCCTGCGGCGGTCCCGGCGGCAATGAGCAGCCGCGCCCGGTCGATCGGCAGGCCCAGGCGGTCGCTGACGAGCTTGCCGGCCGCTCCTCCGAACTGGATGAGCGGTCCCTCGCGGCCGATGGATCCGCCGGTCGCGATCGCCAGCCACGATGCGGCGGACTTGAGCAGGGTGACGCGCATGGACAGGCGGACGCGCCCGAGGACCACGGCCTCCATGACGTCGCCGACGCCGTGCCCCGCGGGCGCCCGCGCCACGAGCATCCCCAGGAGGCCGGCGAGGAGGCCGCCCGTGGCCGGCAAGGCGAGCCGCGCCCAGCGCGGCGCCGCGAGCATCGCCGCCACGACGTCAGACGTGCCCGCGGCGCGGTGGAGCGCAAGCGCCAGCGCCGAGCGGAACGCGATCGCGAAGGCCGCCGCGGCCATGGCGACGAGCAGGACGCCGAGCCCGAAGCGAACGCTCGCCGCCCACGGCGCGGGCGCTGCAGGCGGGGCGGCGGCCTCGCCGTGGCCCGCGGACTCCGGGGCGTCGCGCGATGCTGGAGGTACCACGCGGGGACTCTATCACCCGGCGCGTCTGCCCTCCTTGCCGCGCGGGCGGCGTCCCGCAGGCGGCCCGCGGAATGCATCCGGGGTTGGTCCGGTTCTTGAAAAGAAACTTGAAAAGAAAAGCGATTCCAGCCGTGAAATCGAAGCGGAGCGCCTGGCTGACGGCCACTCGGCGGGGGCGGGCCCGTCGTCCGGACATCCTGCTCGCAACAGCGACAAAGGAGGGTGAGCAATGGTCACGAACGACAGATTGATCAATCCGACGCGAGTCGTCAGGGACTACCTTAACAGCTCCCTTGTCTGGAACGACTTCCTGGCGCAGGGCGGCTTCATCTCAGGCGACATCGTCGTGGCGGACCCGTTCAAGGCGGGGACCACGTGGACCCAGCGCATTATCCAGCAGATCCTCGACAACGGAGAGGAGCGGAAAGACGCTCTCTCGGACACGTCCCCCTGGCTGGACTCCAGCTTCGGCGACCACGCCGCGATGCTGGCGATGCTGAAGGCGCAGCGTGAGGCCGGCGAGCGTCGTGTGCTGAAGTCGCATCTGCCTGCGGACGCCGTGCCCATCGCCGCGCAGGCCCGCTACATCTTCGTCGGCCGGAACGGCAAGGATCTCGGGATCAGCTTCCACAACTACTTGAGTCAGTTCTCCGCCAAGACCATGGACGAGATCAACCGCATCCACGCGGAGTGGTCGAGCGATCCAACGCGGCTCGTTATTCCGGAGAGCGCGCAGGAGTTCTTCGACAAGTGGTTGGACACCGACGGGTACGGCTGCTGTGACCTGTTCGACGTCGTGCGATCGTGGTGGAAGCTCCGGGACGAGCCGAACGTGCTCCTCGTGCATTACCGGCGGCTCAAGGAGGACCTGCGCGGTCAGATCGTGCGCATCGCCGAGTTCATCGACGTCGATCCGACCAGGCTGCGGCTGGACGTGATCCTGGAGCACTGCTCCTTCGGCTACATGCGCGAGCGGGCCGAGCAGATGGCCCCGTTCGCCGGTACACACATGCGGGACCCCAAGGCGTTCTTCCACAAGGGGCCGGCCCGCGACTACCGCGCCGAGATCACCCCCGAGCAGGGCGCGCGCTTCGATCGGCTGGCGCTCGAGAAGCTGGGAACCGACTGCGCCCACTGGCTGGAGACCGGCGAGGAGCGCCCCGGAGCGTCGGCCGGCGGGCGCCGTCAGGCGGCCTGATCGTGCCCTCGCCCCTGCATCGCTGAAAGAAGGATCTGCGCGACCTCCGGGCGGCTGAACTCGGGAGGAGGCAGCTTCCCGGCGCGCAGGAGCTCGCGCACCTGGGTCCCCGAGAGCGTGATGCGCGTCTCCGGCCCTCCAGGCGCGGTCTTGTCGGTCGCCATCCCGCCGACGACGGTGGACCAGAAGGCCTCCTCGAATTTGAGCGGCTCGATGCCGATCTCGCTCGGGAGGAAGTCGTCGAACGCACGCTGCGCGTCGTACGTTCCATAGAAGCGCCCGACGCCAGCGTGGTCGCGCCCGACGATGAAGTGCGAGCAGCCGTAGTTCTTGCGCACGAGCGCGTGGAAGATGGCCTCGCGCGGCCCGGCGTAGCGCATGGCGGCCGGATACAGCCCGAGGACGACCCGGTCTGCAGGGTAATACTTCTCCAGCAAGAGCTCGTAGCAACGCATCCGCACGTCCGCCGGGATGTCGCCGGCCTTGGTCGCGCCCACGAGCGGGTGGAGCAGGAGCCCGTCCGTGATCTCGAGCGCACACTTGGTGATGTGCTCGTGCGCGCGATGGATCGGATTGCGCGTCTGGAACCCCACGACGCGCCGCCAGCCGCGCGCCTCGAAGGCCGCCCGCGTCGCCGCCGGATCCCGGGGATACTCCGGGAACTGCGGTGAGAGCGGCCGCTCGATCAACCAGACCTCGCCGCCGAGGTACAGGTCGCCCGACGACCGCAGGTAGGCGACGCCCGGGTGGCTTCCGTCCGTTGCGCCATACACGCTGCGCGCCTCGACCTCCTTGTCCGGTGTCCAGTGGTCGACGAGCTCGAGCACGCCGACGACGCGCCCGTCCGGCGACTCCAGCGCCACCTCGCTGCCGAGGGAGAGACGACCGGCGTCCTCGTCGGGGACAGCGAGCGTGATCGGGATCGACCAGACGAGGCCGCTCTCCAGGCGCCGCTCGCGGACCACGCGGAGGTAATCCCGCGACGTCATGAACCCCTTGAGCGGGGAATAGGCGCCATTGCCGATGAGCTCCAGATCGCTCGCCCCGCGCTCATCGAGCCTCACCCTGGGTAAGCGAGCCGCGCGCTCGAGCAGCCGCTGTGCGGCGTCGCCGCGAACGAACCTATCGACGAGCTCCCCGCCGTGCGGGGGCACGAGGCCCGCCCTCGCCGGCTCGGCCGGCTGCGCCATGGGACGGATATACCCGAGCTCCTCGAGCTTGGCGATGATCCTGGCGAGGCCCTCGTGGGGCGACTCGCGATCGGTGTGAACGACCACCTCGGGCGAGCGCGGCGGCTCATACGGATCATCGACGCCGGTGAAGCCCTTGATTTCGCCCGCGCGGGCGCGCGCGTAGAGCCCCTTGATATCCCGGCGTTCGAGCACCTCGATCGGGCACTCGCAATAGACCTCGCAGAAACGCCCGATCGCGCGCCGCTGCTCGTCGCGGATCTCCCGGTAGGGGCTGATCGCCGCGGTGATCGCGCATGCGCCGGAGCGCGCCACGAGCCTGGCGACGAAGCCGATCCGGCGGATGTTGGTGTCGCGATCCTCTCGCGAGAACCCGAGCCCCTTCGAGAGGTGCGTGCGGACGACGTCTCCATCGAGCGACTCGACGTGCACGCCCCGCCTCGGCAGCTCGGCGGCCAGCATGGCGGCCAGGGTTGATTTGCCGGACCCCGACAGCCCGGTGAACCACACGACGAAGCCCTCGATCGAAGCCATTGTGCGCCTCCTTTCGACGTATCCGTACGCCACCGCTTTGGGCACGCAGTATGCCACTCCGCATGGGCGCGCTGGCGCACCCGCACACGACCGTCGTCTGCGGTACGCGGGTGCGGGCGACCTCCGCGGCGATACGGCGCGACGCAGCGGCATGACGATGTACCTGATAGCCGCGCTCGGTCTGGTCATCGGGATCGTATCGGCCATCCTCGGGGCTGGCCCGTCGATCCTCACCGTCCTGCTCTTGACCACCGTCGCCGGGCTCGAGCTCCACCACGCGGTCGCCACCTCGCTCGTGGCCGTCATGCTGATGAGCCTCGTCGCCGTCGTCCCGTATGCCATGGAGAACGCCGTCGTCTGGCGCTACGCCTTCGCCTTCGGCCTCGCCTCGATGACTGGAGCGTACCTCTCAGGACACATCGCGGGTGTGATCCCGGACCACGTCCTCCGGGTGATCTTCTTCATGGCCACCGTGGTCGCGTCCGGCGCGATGTTCTGGGATCGCCGCCAGCTTCCGCAGGACCAAGGCAGAACACGATCGAGCTGGCGGCCTATAGCCGTGCTCGCGGTAGGGGGGATCCTGGTCGGTTGCTTGACCGGCCTGGTCGGTCTCGGCGGCGGGTTTGCCATCGTCCCCCTGCTCGTCGTGTTCACGGGGACCCCGGTGCACTCCGCGATCGGCACCTCCATCCTCGTCATCGCGATGAACACGATGGCTGGTCTCGCCGGCCATCTCCCCCACCCTCCGATCGATTGGCAGCTCGCCGTCTGCCTGAGCGTCGCCGAGTGCGCAGGCAGCCTGGCCGGCGCCAGGCTCTCCAGGCACATCAGCGTGACCGTGCGGCGTCGGGCGTTCGCCGGCCTCATGCTCGCGGCGTCGGTCTTGACGCTCGGGCAAGCCATGCATGGATATCATCCCTCGCACGTGATGAACGGGCGAGGCCGCGGCTGCGCAAATCCCTACCATGATACCAATCCCACGGCGGCCGACTGTGCGCCATTGTGACACGCGGGTGCCCCCCCTAGCGGTGGGCCGCGCCCGGTATTAATCGTCGGCACGATGAATACTGATCCAGAGATCGAGGAGGTGATCCGCATCGCGCGCGCGGCCGAGCGTCGCGTGCGCGCCATTTACGCCACGGCCTTCACGGTCGAGCTCAAGGGACCGGGTGATCCAGTGACGCGCGCCGACCGAGAGGCGAGCGACATCATCTGCGAATCCCTGGCCGCATCCTTCCCAGGCGACGCCATCCTCTCCGAGGAAGGTGTGCCCGAGGATCCCGCGGAGGTGGCCCGCCTCGTCGGCTCGCGCCGGGTGTGGTTCGTCGATCCTCTCGACGGCACGCGCGAGTTCACCGAGCACATCGGCGAGTTCGCGGTGATGATCGGCCTCGCCGTCGCCGGCCGCGCCGTGCTCGGCGTGGTGGTGATGCCGGCCGACGGCGAGGGTATCGCCGGCCGAGTCGGCGGCGCAGCGTTTGCCGAGGACGCGCAGGGCGCGCGGCGCCCTCTCTCGGTGAGCGCGGTGAGCGATCCGCGCGAGGCCACGATCGTGATCTCCCGCTCCCACCGCCCTCCGCGGCTCGACCCGTTGCTCGATCGCCTCGGCACCGGACGCATCGTCCCCTGCGGCTCCGTCGGCGTGAAGGTGGCGCGCATCGTGCTGGGGCAGGCCGATCTCTACGTGCACGACGGCGGAGGCGCCAAGCGCTGGGATACCTGCGCCCCCGAGGCTGTGCTGACCGCCGCAGGCGGGCGCATGTCTGATCTCGACGGCGCGCCCATCGACTATCGAAGTGACGACCTCGTCCTCCGGCGCGGCATCGTGGCTACCAACGGCGCGCTGCACGAGGCGGTGCTCTCCGCGGTGGTGGCGAGCAAGGTGCGCCCGGCCGCGGGTCGAAGCGACGACAGGGACGTGACCAAGGGTCCCTGAGGCACAGGGGTTGGCGGGAGCCGACGAGAGGCGCACATTGAGGGGGGATATGGCGCGTGACATCCTGATCGCCGTCGTGATCACCGCAGCCATCCAGTCCGTCTTCGGGGTCGGGGTGCTGCTGTTCGGCACGCCCATCCTCCTCCTGCTGGGGTATTCCTTCACCACGACGCTGACGGTGCTCTTGCCGATATCCATCTCCATCAACCTGCTTCAGATCGTCCAGCACTGGCCCCAGATCGACTGGCCCCTCTTCCGAAGGATTCTTTTGTACACGATCCCCTTCATCGTGGCTTGCCTGGCGCTCGTCACCCGCGTCGAGATCAACGTCGGCTTCATCATCGGTCCGTTCCTCGTGCTCGTCGCCCTCAAGGACTTCTCCCGGCGGGTCGGCGCGGCGATCGAGTCCCTGATACGCTACGAGCGCACCTACCTCGTCACGATGGGAGTCGTGCACGGCCTTACGAACCTGGGCGGCTCGCTCCTCACCGCCCTGGTGCACGCCAAGAAGTACGACAAGGACGCGACTCGAGTCACGACCGCCATCGGCTATTGTGCGTTCGCGGTATTCCAGATTGCCACGCTGGTGGCCACCGCGACCCACGCCCGCATCGATTACGGCGCGCACGCCATCTACGTGGCGACGGGCATCGCCGTCTTCTTGCTGGTCGATCGGCTCGTCTACGTCAGGATCGACAACGCCAGGTACAGGCGCCTCTTCGCGGCGTTCCTCTTCGCCTCGGGGGTGCTGCTGACCTACAGGGCATTCGCCCGCTCGTCTCCACCTGGGCACAGCGGCCTGACATCGGGCAGCCGTGCCCAGGTCGAGACGAGAGCCCCCGCAAGCGCGTTGGACGCGGCCGCAAGCCAGTAGGCATCACGCAGCGGGCGAGCGCCGGCGTCCGCCCCCGCGCTGGCGTCCGCCGGAGCCACGGCTCCGGACGGCCGAGCGACCGGCCCCGACGTCCTCGTCAGCGGCGCGGCCGCGTCTCGGCGCCGTACCGGCCGCCGAGCCCGTCAATCTCTCGGATGTACTGGACGCCGGCGGGGACGCGCGCCTTCTGGGCGCGGACAGGAGGATGTGACGCGTCCGTCAGGGCGGTGTGCTCGGCGTGCACCGGACTGTCTCAGCCTCGTTGCGCCCGCGCCCGGGCGCGACCATGACCATCGCCATGCCGGAACCAGTCCCAGCAAATCGCACCGGCGTGAGGCAACGGTTGCGCCCGTTCTCCGCGCTCATCTCAGAAATCGCGCCGCTCGATCTCCGGCTCGTCGGGCGCACGATCCTGCATGCCGTGCTCGTCGGGGCCATCGCGGGCCTGGTCGCGGTGCTCTTCTTCGGCGCCCTCGAGCTCGTCGAGGAGCTGCTCCTCGGCCATCTCGCCGGCTACGCGCGGCTTCGAGCCCACGGCGAGGCGATCTTCAGCGGCGGCGGCTCCGAGCACCGGAACGTCCGGCTCTGGTTGCTGCTGGTGATCCCGGCGCTCGGAGCGTTGGCCGGGGGCATCCTCACCTGGCGCCTCGCCCCCGAGGCCGCGGGCGGCGGCGGAGACGCGATGATCCAGGCCTTCCACCACCACGGCGGCCGGATGCGCAAGCGGGTCGCGTGGGTCAAGGCGCTCGCGTCGATCCTCACCCTCGGCGCCGGCGGCTCCGGCGGTCGCGAGGGGCCGACGATGCAGATCGGAGGAGCGCTCGGCTCGCTCGTGGGGCGTGGGCTCGCGGTCGGCCGGCGCGAGCATCGCATCCTGATGCTCACAGGGGTCGCGGCCGGGATGTCCGCCATATTCCGCACGCCGCTCGGCGCCGCCCTGCTCGCCGTCGAGGTGCTCTACCGCGACGATTTCGAGGCGGAGGCGCTGATCCCGGCGCTGCTGGCCAGCGTCGTCTCCTACTCGGTCTTCATCTCGTTCTTCGGCGAATCGACGCTCTTCGCGCACGCGCCCAAGTATGCGTTCATCCCGTCGCACCTCCCTCTCTATGCGCTGCTCGCGCTGGTCTTGGCCTTCGTCGCGATCGGCTTCTTGAAGTGCCTCGGCGGCGTGAAGGCGCTCGCGGCGCGCTTGCCGATCCCGCCCTGGGCACGTCCAGGGCTCGGCGGGCTCGCGCTGGGCCTCTTCTGCGTGCCCGTCCTCTGGTTCGTCGGCCGCAGGATCGACAGCCCCGGGCAAGGGCTCGGGCTGCTCGGCGGCGGCTACGGCGCCGTCCAGGTCGCGATCACCGGCGCGCCGTGGCTCCACCCGGGCTGGCGCGGCGTGGAGCTCCTGCTCCTGCTCTGCGCCGCCAAGATCGTCGCCTCGTCGCTCACGCTCGGCAGCGGCGGGTGCGCCGGCGACTTCGCGCCGTCGCTCGTCATCGGCGGCCTCTTCGGCGGCGCGTTCGGGCGCGCGGCGGCGCTCCTTCTCAACGACCCGCGCATCGATCCGGGCGCCTTCGCGCTCGTGGGGATGGGCACCTTCTACGGCGGCGTCGCGCACGTGCCGGTGAGCTCCCTCGTGATGGTGTGCGAGCTCGCCGGCAGCTACGACCTCCTGGTCCCGCTGATGCTCGCCGAGGGTGTCGCCTTCGTCGCGCTGCGGAAGCACTCGCTCTACCACGCGCAGCTCCCGACCCAGCGCGAGTCTCCCGCGCACCCGGTGCCGACGCTCGACGTGCTCAAGACCATCCGGGTGCGGCAGATCATGATCGAGGAGCGCACGCTGGTGACGTTCGCGCCGGGGACGCCTGCCCGCGAGATGCTCCTGCGAGCCGCGGACGCGAGCTGGCAGGAGGTCTTCCCGGTGCTCGATACGTCGCGCCAGATGGTCGGCATCATCACCGGCGAATCGCTCCGGATCGTCGCGGTGGAGCACGACCTCGAGCGGATGACCGTGGCCGCCGACGCCATGCAACCGCCGGTGGCCGTGTCGGTCGCCGACGATCTGCGGACGGCGACCGAGGCGATGGTGGCGCACGGCGTCCGCGAGCTCCCGGTCGTCGACGGCGAGGGCGCGATCGTCGGGTTCGTGGACGAGGCCGACATCGGAAAGGCCTATCTGGAGGCGACAACGAGGCCCGCGCGCGCAGACGAGACACCGATCCTGCTCGGCTGAGCTTCCGTGCCGTGGGACTTCGGATCACACGGCCCGTTCGACCCGCGCGCCAAGGCCTCGAGCCTGCCCCCTCTGCGCCGCCCCGTGAGCGACTCCGTCATGGCGATGCCTCCTGACGATTCACGCTCTTGAAGAGCCGCTCCGCATCGTCTCGGCGGCAAAGCTCCGTTCCGTCGTTCATGACCGCGGCCGCCCCGGCGGCCACGCCGAACCTGACGGCCTCGTCGAGCGGGCGCCGCTCGACGAGGGCCGCGGACAGCCCTCCCACCATGCTGTCGCCGGCGCCCACCTTGCTGCGAACGGGCACCGAGGGAGACGAGAAACGGTCGACGCCACCGGCGGTGATCAGGATGGCGCCACCGCGGCCGAGCGACACGACCACCACCTCGGCGCCGCCGCGTTCAACCATCTCGCGCGCGGCCCGCTCGATCTCCTGATCGTGCGACATCTCCCGGCCAGCGATCTCCTCGAGCTCGCGCACGTTGGGCTTCACGAGATAGACGCCGCGCTCCAGCGCTCGCCGCAGCGCGGCCCCCTTCGTGTCGACGATGAGCTTGCACCCGCCGGGCGCGGCGCGGAGGAGGTCGCCGTACCACGCCGCAGGCGCGGCGTCCGGCAGGCTGCCGCTGAAGACCACGTACTCCACAGACGGCGGGATCTGCCGCAGGTGCTCCATCCAGCGGCGCCGATCCGCGTCCGAGAGCGGAGGACCCGGCATGCCGAATCGATACTGCTCGCCGGTGGAGCGGTCCGTCACGATCAGGTTCTCGCGCGTCTCCCCCTCGATGGGAACCGGCGCGTGCGGCACGAGCTCGGCGTCGAGCAGCCGCGCGAGCCGGCTGCCCATGTGGCCCCCGCGGCTCCAGAGCGCGTGGGCCTCGCCGCCGAGACGTGTGATCACCCGAGCGACGTTGATGCCTCCCCCGCCCGGATATTCGTGCACGTCCTGCCCGGCGAGCTTGCGGTCGGCGACGACGCGATCCACCGAGAACGTCTTGTCGATGCACGGGTTCAGGGTGACCGTCACGATCTTCATGGCGCGCCCGCCTTCAGCCAGTCTCCACCGATCGTGGCGCTGTCGAGGACGTCGATCTTCATCGTTGCTCCGATGGGCGCTGCGGGCCTGGAGGATGGTTTCCCGGCAGGCGCGCCCGGCTCGGGTCGGGGCGCGCCGCGCGCCCGGCGGCGTCTCCCGCCGCGTCCGGCGACCTTCCGGACGCCACGGGCTCGCTGTCGGCGCGCTCGCGCTCGGCCCGATCCGCGCCCGCGCGCTCGGCGTGCCGCGCGGAGAGCCTCGGCCCGAGCTTCCGGAGGACCAGGACCCTCACGCCGCTCAGGAGGAACATCCAGACGATGGCGTAGCCCCAGAGCCCGAGCGCCAGCCACCAGGGGATGGGCGCGACGAGCCATCCGAAGATCGCGACCAGCGTCCCGAGGATCTGGGTCGACTCGAGGGCGACGAGGAGCTTCCAGCTCGGCCACGGGCGCCGCCAGAACCAGTCCCGGACGCGGGTGACGTAGACGGTCATGTGTCCCGCGACCAGCAGCTTCAGGAAGAGGACCGTCTGGAGCTCCTCGACCGGGAGCCGGAGGTAGCTCAGGGCAAACCACAGGAGCAGGGACGACGCCAGCACGCCGGTCAAGCCGAGGAGGGAGGCGTCGGCGAGCACCCACCGCATGTTCCATCGCACCGGCTCGGCCGAGCTCCGCGTGTTGTCCATCGCGATGGTCATGATCGGGATGTCGTTGAGGATCGCGAGCAGGGCCACCATGATCGCGGTCACGGGGTAGATCCCCAGCAGCACGATCGTGCCCGCGACGAAGAGCACCATCCGGGTCGTCTCCGCGATGCGGAACGTCGCGTAGCTCCGCATCCGCTCGAAGATGCGACGCGCCTCCTCGATCGCGCCGATGATGACGCCCAGGCCGGGCTCGGTGAGCACGATGTCCGAGGCCGCGCGGGCGGCATCCGTGGCCGAGGAGACGGCGAGGCCGACATCCGCCTTCTTGAGCGCCGGGGCATCGTTCACGCCGTCTCCGGTCATGGCGACGATCTGCCCCTCGCGCTGGAAGCGCTCGACGATGTTGTACTTGTCCTCGGGGGTCACCTCGGAGAAGCCATCGGCCGACATCGCTCGCTCGACCTGGCGCGGGTCGTCGGATCGCAGCCAGTCGCCCGCCTCCACGATGTTCTGGCCGAGGCCTACCCGGGACGCGACCTGTCGCGCGATCGCCTGGTGATCGCCGGTCAGCAAGCGGACATCCACGCCGTGCGCCTTCGCGTCCTCGACGACGCGGGCCGAGTCCTCCCGCGGCGGATCCAGGAGCGAGAGCAGCCCCAGATAGCGCCACGTACCGCCGTCCTGGCGCGCAACGCCGAGCGCTCGGAACCCGGCAGCGCCGAGCCTGTCGACCTCGCTGCGCACCGCGTCGCGCAGCGGCTCCTTGGCCTCGCACAGCCTCAGCAGCACCTGCGGAGCGCCCTTCGCCACCCGGAAGGAGTCGCCACCCCGGGTGACCTGCGCCCCGGCGTACTTGCGCGTGGAGTCGAACGGCCTGAAGCTCCGGATCTCGAAGGGAGCGAGCCGCTGCACGTCCACGGCCGCGAGGATCGCGGCGTCGATCGGGTCCCGCTCCTCGCTCCGATCCGATGCCAGCGCGGCCGCGAGCACGAGCTCATCCCGGTCCCTGGCCTCGACGACCACGGGTTCCTGAAGCTCGAGCTGGTTGAGCGTCAACGTACCCGTCTTGTCCGAGAGGAGGATCTCGACCCCGGCGAGCTCCTCCATGGCCGCGAGCCGCGAGACGATCGCCTTCTGCGCGGCGAGTCGCCGGGCTCCCACGGCCATCGTGACCGAGAGCACCGCGGGCAGGGCCACGGGGATCCCGGCGACCGTCAGGATGAGCGCGAAGAGCAGGACATCCATCCAGCCCTGCGCCCGCATGAGCTCGATCGAGACGACGGTGAGCACCAGGACGGCGGTCGCCGCCATGAGGAAATAGCCGATGCGGAGGACCGCCTTCTGGAAGTGGGAGCGCTCCTGAACTCCCGCGACGAGCTCGACGGTCCGCCCGAACCGCGTGTTGCGGCCCGTCCCGAGGACGAGCGCCCGCGCCTCGCCGCTCTTGACGGCGGTGCCCGTGTAGACCGCGTCTCCAGGGCGCTTGTCGACGGGAAGCGACTCGCCCGTGAGGGCAGACTCATCGATCGAGAGCTCGTCGCCGACCAGCTTCCCGTCCGCTGGCACGACGTCGCCGCGCCGCAAGACGAGGATGTCTCCCGGGACGAGCTCCCGGGCGTCGATCGTCCGACGCTCCCCGCCGCGCAGCGCGCGCGCCCTCGGGGCGAGGGTGTTCTTGAGGGCCTCGATGGCCTCCGCGGCGCGGCTCTCGTGCCACCAGCCCACCCCGCCGTTGACGAGCAGCATGACCAGGACGATGCAGAGCTCCTCCCACCGCGCTCCGATGCCGGAGAGCACGCTCGCCGCCTCCAGCATCCAGGGGATCGGGCCCCAGAAGTACGACAGGAGCTTCAGGAGCGGACGCTTCTTCTCCTCCTCGATGACGTTGGGGCCGTACTCCTCGAGCCGGCGCTTCGCTTCATCGGCGCTCAGGCCACGCCGAGCGTCAGAGCGCAGCTCTGAGAGCGCATCGTCGAGGCTCGCATCGTCGAGGGCACGCATGTGTCACGTCGCTCCCCTGCAGACCCTTCAGCCTGCGGTGCAAGAAGGGGGCCGCAGCGATGCCCGCTGGAAGCGAGCCATCACGGCAGCCAGCCCGCCAGCCCTTCGGGATCCCGCCGCGCGCGCTCGGCGTGCCCCACGCGGCCGCCAAGGAGGGTGGATCACCGCCGGCGGGAGTCACCCCACGGCGCGCCGCGCCTGGGCGCCCTGCCCGCGCGCGGCAGGCCCCATGGCCGCCGACAGGTTGCGCGCCGCGTTCACCAGCGCGACGTGCGAGAGCGCCTGCGGGAAGTTCCCGAGGAGCCTCTTTTCACGCGGATGGTACTCCTCGGACAGGAGGCCGACGTCGTTCTTCAGCGCGAGCAGCCGCTCGAAGAGGGCGCGCGCCGCCTCGACCCGACCGCTCATCGCGAGGGCGTCCACCATCCAGAAGCTGCACGCGAGGAACACCCCTTCCCCGGCGGGGAGGCCGTCGCGGGCGGCATCGCCGCGGTACCGGAGGATGAGGCCGTCCTCCGACAGGTCGCGCTGGATCGCCCGTAGGGTGCCGGTGACTCGCGGGTCGTCCGCTGGCAAGAAGCCCACGAGCGGGATCCTGAGCAGGCTCGCGTCGAGCGCGTCGCCGCCATAGGTCTGGGTGAAGGTGTTGCGCGCCGGATCGAACCCCTTCTCGCAAACCTCCCGGTGGATCTCGTCCCTGATCTCCCGCCAGCGATCCAGAGGGCCATCCTGACCAAAGCGCTCGATCGTGCGCACCCCGCGATCGAAGGCCACCCAGGACATCACCTTCGAGTGCGTGAAGTGCTGCCGCGGTCCTCGCACCTCCCAGATGCCGCTGTCCGGCTCCTGCCAGGTCTTCTCGAGGAAATGGAGGAGCGCCCGCTGGAGATGCCAGGTCTCCTCCTCGATGGCCATCCGGTCCTCGCGCGCCTGATAGATGCAGTTCATCACCTCGCCGAAGACGTCGAGCTGCAACTGGCCTGCTGCCGCGTTGCCGATCCGGACCGGCGCGGAGCCCTCGTAGCCGGGGAGCCACGGCAGCTCGATCTCGGACAGCCTGCGTTCCCCCGACGCTCCGTACATGATCTGCAGCTGCGAAGGGTGCCCGGCCACCGCCCGCAACAGCCAGCCACACCACGACGCCGCGGCCTCGCGAAAGCCGGAGCCCAGGAGCGCGAGCAGGGTGAAGGTCGCGTCCCGCAGCCAGCAGTAGCGGTAGTCCCAGTTCCGCACGCCGCCGAGGCGCTCCGGGAGGGAGGTCGTCGGCGCGGCGATGATACCGCCGGTCGGGAGGAAGGTGAGCGCCCTCAACGTGATGAGCGAGCGCATCACGTCCTCTCGCCAGTCGCCCTCGTAGGTGCATTGTGCGCACCAGCCCCGCCACCAGGCGTCCGCATCGTCGAGCGCCCGGAGCGCATCGACGCTCCGGGCCGGCGCCTCGATCGAGGGGTGCCAGCCCAGCACGAGGGAGGCCTTCTGCCCCTCGGCGACCGTGAACTCGGCCGAGACCGTCGCGTCCTCGACGGTGAGCGGGACATCGGTGAACAGCGACAGGGCGTCCGGGCCTGCCAGGGCGGTGACGCCTCCCGGCATCCGCTGGACCCACGGCAATACCGCACCGTAGCCGAAACGGATGCGGAGATCCATCGCCATGGCCACAGCGCCCTTCACGCACTCGACCACGCGCACGAGGTGCGGCGTGCGCGAGCCCGGCGGCATGAAGTCGATCACACGGACCACGCCGCGCTCGGTCGCGAAGGTCGTCTCCAGGACCAGGCCATCCTGCCGGTAACACCGGCGCGCCGCGCGCGTCGCGTCGCAGGGCGCGAGCTGCCAGCGGCCGTGCCGCTCGTCGCCGAGCAGCGCGGCGAAGCAGGCGTCGGAGTCGAACCGCGGCATGCATGCCCAGTCGACCGACCCGTCCCGTCCCACCAGCGCGGCGCACCGGGCGTCGCCGATGAACGCGTAGTCCTCGATGCGTCCTGCCATGCTCCGAGACACCTAAGCTGCCGTCGCCTGGCTCGCCAGCGTGGACCGCGCACGGGGCTGCTCGTCCTGCCCTGCCCCGGTCACGCAGTCACGCCGTCGGCGCGCAGCCGAGCTCGGCGATGTCAGGCGCGACGTGCGCGAGGTGCAGGTGCGTTCACGGTGATGCCGGGCCGGCGTCTCCGCTCGCACCTGCGCCCAGCGTGCGGCGGTGCGTCAACCTGCCGAGCAGCTGGAGGGCGCTCACGCAGCTGTCGGTCGAGTTCTGGCCCGACCGGAAGGAGTCCGGGAGGCCGAAATTGAACCCGATGTAGAGCGCGATGAAGGAGGGGCGCAGGTGCGCGGGGATGTGCAGCGCCTCGCCGAGCGGGGCCGCGAACAGGGCGAGCTCGCCCGGCACGCCGGGCACGACATACCCGAGCAGGAACACGATCGGCACCACGAGCGTGAGCTCGAGCAGCGAGATCTGATGACCGACCACGCGGGCGGCGGCGCCCGCCATGACGAACGCGCAGATCAACGTGCCATTGACGTTGAGCCAGCCGCCGAGGCCCACCACGAAGAGCCTGAGCTCCCGCGGCACCGCCGGGTAACATTTGCGGACGAGGTGCAGGTTGAGCGGCGTCGCCAGCGCCTCGCTGCACGAGGCCCACAGCAGCGGATAGACCTTGAGCCAGTAGTCGACGAAATAGTCGCGCAGCGAGAACCCCGGGAGGGCGGCCCTCATCCTCAGCAGGCTCGCCGCATGGAAGCCGAGGCAGGCGGCGCCGACGATCCCGGACACGAGCAGGTAGGAGACCTTGAGGCCACCGGCGCTGCCGGCGCCGGCGCCGAGCGAGAGCGACCCCATCGAGGCGCGCGCGAGGGGGTCTCCGTGCGTCTGCGTGGCGAGCTGCGCAGGCAGACTCCGGAGGTAGACGCCGAGCCCGAACATGAAGGGCGGGACCAGGCACTGCACGGCGCCTCCCGCGCTCTCCAGGGCATCCGCGGCGCGCTCCAGCGAGCGGGCGACCCGAGGCGCACGCACCGCCGCGAACGACGTCACGATGCCGGCGTAGAGGGCGACGAAGCACGGACTCGAGAGGACCAGGCCCGAGGCGCTGTAGAGGGTGCGCGCGGCCTCGAACGGCGCGCCCGTGGTGTGGCTGGGGAGCAGCGGGAGCCCGAACGCGAGCCAGGTGACGACGACCCCGAACAGGCACGCGGCCAGACGCTTGAGGGCGAGCCAGCCCATGACGTACGCGAGCAGCCGACCCGGGCGCCCTTGCCGGTGCAGGCTCACGAACGTCGGCACGAGGACGACGAAGATCACGGCCGGCGCCAGGGTGGTGTACCAGCGCATGAGGCCGTCCATGGCGCGGGTCGACCACCGCGCGACGCCGGTGTCTCGGCCGGACACGAGCAGGCCGAGCGCGAGAGCGAGGAGCGTCGCGACGGGCAGCAAGCTCCTGAGTCGCTCCCGCAATCGACCTGAGCGGGCTGGGTCAGCCATCGGAGCGAGGAGCGCCATGTCTCCCCCCCAGGGAATGCCGCGCGCGCGCCGCTGTTCGTGACGGAGCCCCGGAGATCCATGGACACCCGGACAACGCCGCAGACGAACACGCCGATCGATCGGTTGTCACGTCCGCGCTCGCGTGGTGAAGAGGGACGTGATGGAGTCCAGGATATCCTGGATCGACAGGGCAGGAGGCGGCTTGTCCGGGTTGTCGAGGGCCCTATCCACGTAATGCCCGAGGTACTCCGTCGTGACGAACGCCGTGAACGCGTTCGTCACCGCGCCGGCCAGCGGGATCAGCCCCAGCGTCATGGTGAGCATGAGCCGAAGGGCGCCGCCGCCCCAGATGATCTGGTGGACCTGGGACCACGCCGCCTTCGAGAGGGACGCGCCTCGCTCCTTCGCGAGCGACGCCGTGAGCAGGTACTGGATGGGAATGACGAACAGCTGGTCCGAACCCGGGATCGGCTGGACGATGAAGCTGATGCCGGCAGCGCCAGCCGAGAATGCGTGCGTGGCGAGCCGTGCCCCTAGATCCATGGAGGAAGCTTAATGCCCGCTCGGCCGCCGGGGAGTGGCTCGCGCCGCTCGTCCGGGCGCGGGTCGAGGGAGCGATGTCCCGCGTCTCCCGCTTTCCATGGAACGCCGCGCGATCCATCCTCACATCTTCTCGTTGATGCCTTTCCGGAGGAGCACCAGTTCACCGGGTAGCTGGTCGCGAAGCCGAGGAGAAGACGTCAGCGGTGGCTGCTCGGCTCCCGTAGCGCCGGTATGCGCGCCAGCGGGCGCCTGATGGCGTGTCGCTGCGAGGCAGCGCGCGTACTCCTCGAGCGCGATCGAGTCGTGCAGCCGGACCCCATGGCTGCTCAGCTTGGCCAGCGCGCGCGACACCCCGCGCGGCGCCACGCTGACCAGGCGGCCGATCTGCGCCAGCGCCCATAGCTCGAACCGGCTGCCCGGGACCAGGCGCCTGGCGGCGTTCAGCGCGAATACCCGGCTGCGGCGCACGTAGTCGTCCAGCTTGCGCTCGCAGGCCTGGAACGCGCGCGCGTGGTCGCCGCCGGCCGCTGCCAGCTCGCCGGCGAGGATGTAGGCGCCCACCACCGCGAGGCTGGTGCTGCCGCCGACCGCCGGCCCCGGCGAATAGCCGGCGTCACCGGTCAGGGTGACGCGCCCGCGTGACCACGAGTCCATGCGCAGCTGCGTGATCGAGTCGAAGTAGAACGCCGGGGTCCGATCGAGCTCGGCCATCAGCCGCGGCACCTCCCAGCCGGCTCCGGCGAACGCCTCGCGCAGCAATTGCTTCTGCCGCGCGACGTCTCGGTGGTGGACATCGAGCTCGCGCGGGCTGCGGAACAGGAACACCGCGCGCGCGTCGTCGATCGTATGCGAGCCGTAGATCGCCGCCATCCGCCCGACACCGCCCAGCACGATCGCGTGGTCGTGCAGCTGCAAATCGTTGGGGATCGAGATCACCGCGAGGTAGGCGCCGATGAAGCGGGCGAACTGCCGTTCCTCGCCGAACACGAGCCGCCGCACATTCGAGTGCAGACCGTCGGCGCCGATCACCAGGTCGAAGCGCCGCGGCGCGCCGCGCTCGAACGTCACGTCGACACCGGCCTCGTCCTCGGCGAGCGAGGCGATCGAGTCGCCGAACACGTACTCGACGTCGTCCCGGGTCGCGTCGTGGAAGATCTCGCTGAGATCGTCGCGCATGATCTCGACGTGGCGGTCGGACACCGCGTGCATCAACCGGCCGACGTCGATGTCGACCTGCCCTTGCGCCCCCTCGCGCAGCAGCGTCATGCGCTCGGTGCCTGTCTTCTTGGCCTCGACCCGCGCCAGCACGCCCATGCGCTCGACGATGTTCATCGCCGGCCGAAACAGGTCGACCGCGTGGCCGCCCGTCTTGCGCAGCGTCGGCGCGCGCTCCACCACCGTGGGCCGAAACCCGTGCCGCTTGAGCCAGTAGGCCAGCACCGGACCGGCGATGCTGGCGCCCGAAATGAGGATCTCCATGAGCCCCTCCTTACTTACCGATAGGTAAGCATGCGGCCCGACCCTGCACAAGGCTTACCGAACGGTAAGTAAGCGGCTACGCTCCGCGGGTGCCCCGAGCCCGGCCCTCCGACACCAAGGCGCGAATCCAGGCGGTGGCGCGCGAGCTGTTCGCGCGCCAGGGGGTCCAGCGGACCAGCCTGCGCGAGATCGCCGATCACCTCGGCATCACCAAGCCCGCGCTCTACTACCACTTCGACTCGCGCGAATCGCTGGTCGCCAGCATCGTCGAGCCGCTGCTCGCGGACATTGACGCGTTCGTCGCCGAGCGCGAGGGCGGCCCGCAGCCTGACCCGCGCGTCCTGCTCGCCGACTACTTCGATCTCCTGCACCGCCACCGCGACACCCTCACGATGGTGGTCCGCGACCTGGCCACGCTCGCCTACCTCGACCTGGGCATGCGCATGATCGAGTGGCGCCGCCGCCTGATGCGCCTTCTCATCGGCCCGCGCCCCTCCCTCGCCGCCCGCGCCCGCGCCGTGGTCGCCATCGGCGGCCTCTCCGACTGCGTCATCGAGTTCACCGACGTGCCGATGGAGAAGGTCAAGTCGCTCGCCGTCGAGGCCGCCCTCGCCGCGCTCGCGCCGACGTCCTGAATCGCGTACCCACGCCTTACTGCCGTAAGGCTCGGCGCCCTTCGACCGGCGCCCCCGAGACAACGTGAGCGCCGGCGGGGGGCTGTGCGCGGCGGCGCGCGGGTGGGCGCGGCGAGCACCGAACGAGGTGCCATAAGCTCTCAGGGGGCTCTGCGTCTCAGGCGCGCCTTGTGTGGCGCGCGACGAAACGTCTCAGAAGGCATGGCCCGAAGTGAGACATGCCGGGCGGTGGCCCCTGCGCAAGCTCCCCCGCCCCAGTCTTGGCGGATGGCCGAGCGCCCACCCGCGCGCCGCCGCGCACAGCCCCCCGCCGGCGCGGCGGCTCGGCTCAGCCCTTCTCCGTTACGCGGCCGCCGCCGGCTCGCCCACCGCCGCCCCCGCCGCGCCACCCGCCCCCGCGGCATCGATAGGCGCCTCCTCCAGCGCCGCCGCGATCACCTGGCTCATGTCCTCGACGAAGATGAGCTCCAGCTCGGCCCGCACCTCCTTCGGGATCTCCTCGGCGTCACGCGCGTTCTTCTGCGGCAGGACGACCCGCTTGATCCCGGCGCGGTGCGCCGCGAGCACCTTGGACTTGATCCCGCCGACCGGCAGCACCCGCCCGCGCAGCGTGCACTCGCCCGTCATCGCCGTGTCCGAGCGCACCCGCCGCGCGGAGAGGAGCGACGTCAGCGCCGTGAACATCGTCACGCCCGCGGACGGCCCGTCCTTGGGCACGCCGCCCGCAGGGACGTGGATGTGCAGGTCCTCCGCCTCGAGCTTCGCCGTATCGACGCCGAGCTCGATGGCGTGGCTGCGCACGTAGGTGAGCGCCGCCTTCGCCGACTCCTTCATCACGTCGCCGAGCTGACCCGTGATCTCGACCCTCCCCTTCCCCGGCATCCGCGACGTCTCGATGAACAGGATGTCCCCGCCCACCGGCGTCCAGGCGAGCCCGGTCGCGACGCCGGCGACGCTCGTCCGCTCCGCCACGTCGCTGAAGAACCGGACCTTGCCAAGGTACGTCCCGAGATCGCTCGCCTCGACCACCACGCGCGGCGCCTTGCCGTCCGCCGCGCGGGCGATCTCCAGCGCGACCGCCCGGCAGAGCTTCTTGATCTCGCGGCCGAGCTGCCGCACCCCGGCCTCCCGCGTGTAGTCGCGCACGATCGCCGCGAGCGCCTCGTCCGTGATCGACAGCGACCCCGGGTCGATCGCGTGCTCCTTGAGCTGCTTCGGGACGAGGTGCGACCGCGCGATCGCGATCTTCTCGTCCGGCGTGTAGCCGGCCAGCTCGATGACCTCGAGCCGGTCCCGGAGCGGCGCCGAGAGCGCGCCGAGATCGTTCACCGTGCAGAGGAAGACGACCTCCGACAGATCGAACGGGAGCTCCAGGTAGTGGTCGACGAACGTCCGGTTCTGCTCCGGATCGAGCACCTCCAGCAGCGCCGCCTCGGGCGAGCCCCGCCACCCGGCGCCGAGCTTGTCGACCTCGTCGAGGAGCACGATCGGGTTCTTCACCTTGGCCTTCTTCAGCGCGTGCACGATCCGGCCGGGCAGCGCGCCGACGTACGTCCTCCGGTGGCCGCGCAGCTCCGCCTCGTCATGCACGCCGCCGAGCGAGATGCGCACGAACGGGCGGCCCGTGGCGTCGGCGATCGACTGGCCGAGCGAGGTCTTGCCCACGCCGGGCGGGCCCGCGAAGCACAGGATCGTCGCGCGCGCCTTCCCGGTCAGCTTGAGCACCGCCATGTGCTCCAGGATGCGGCGCTTCACGTCGTCGAGGCCGCGGTGATCCTCGTCGAGCTTCGCCTTCACCGCGTCGAGGTCGTCCTTCACCTCCGCCCTCGCGCTCCACGGCAGGTCCGCGATCCACTCGAGGTACGTGCGGATCACGTTGTGCTCCGCGCTCTGCGGGCCGACCGACTCGAGCCGGCGGAGCTCCCGATCGGCGACGGCGCGCGCCTCCTCGGGGAGCCCGGCCTCGTCGAGGCGCCGCCGGAGGGCCGACAGCTCGTCCTCGCCCTCCTCGCCGCCCGCGAGCTCCTTCTGGATGGCCCGGAGCTGCTCGCGGAGGATCACCTCGCGCTGGCCCTTGCCGAGCTCGCGGCGCACGTCGCCGTCGATCTTCTTCTTCAGGTCCGCCAGCGCGGACGCCTCGGCGAGCAGGCCGGCGACCCGCTGGAGCCGCGGCACCACGCGGAGCTCGGAGAGCACCTCCATCTCCTTCTCGGTGGGCAGGCCGAGCGCGCCGGCGACCTGATCCGCGAAGACGCCCGGCTCCGCCCGGCTCGAGGCGGCGATCTCGGCGAGGTTGGTGCCCGTCTTCGGGCCGACCTCGCGGGCGCGCTCGCGCAGCGACGCCGCGAGCAGGCGCGCCTCCTCGGCGTCGCCGAGGAACTCGGGCGCGAGGGTGCCCTCGGCCCGCCACGTCGGCTCGGTCTCGACCAGGGCCGAGAGCGCGAAGCGATCGAGCCCCTCGATCACAAGCCGGTAGCCGTTCGAGACGCGCGAGATGTCGACGACCCGCGCGAACGTGCCGATGTCGTGGAGGTCCTCGCGCCGCGGATCCTCGCGCTTCGGATCGCGCTGCGCGATGACGCCGATCACGTCGCCGGCGTGGACGGCGTTGAGCAGCGCCACCGAGCGGGGGCGCCCCACCGGGAGCGTGAGCACGGTGCCGGGAAAGAGGACGCCGGTGCGGAGCGGGAGCAGGGGAAAGGGAGAACGAGGCGCGCTGGCGCCGCTGCGAAGCTGGCTCATGCGAACTCCTGTGGCAGCGGTCGGCTCGCGCCATCCCTGCCGGATCGGTCGAAGGTCAGGTGGACTGCGTGGACAGCGCGCTGCGCCTCCGCCCGTCAGGGCAGCGCAGCGCGCGGATGGGCTCACGTAGACCGCCGCGAGCAACCGCTCGGGCGAGCTCCATGAATCGATGAACGAAAAGTAAATTCGTTCACGCATCCGTCAACCCGCCCCCCCGGCGAGCGCGACGGCCGGATCAGAACGCCTGTACGCCGAGCACGAGGCCGGGCCAGGCGCGCTTGGTGGTGGTGGCGTCGGAGCCGAGGGGGGTGCTGCCGTAGGGGCTCAGGCGGGCGTCCGCCGGGGTGTCGCCGAACGAGACGTTGAAGCTGGGGCCCCCGAAGATCGCGAGCTCCGGGAAGAGGCGGAAGCCGAGGAGCGCGCGCGCCTGCGCGATCGTGGCCGCGGACTCGAGCGTCGAGGGCTCGTGGAGCGTGTACCCGAGCACGTCGAGGTCGATATAGGCGCGCTGGTGGATGGAGAAGCGGCCGCCGAGGCCGAGCGCGGAGACCAGGAGAGGGCGATTGCCGATCGTGCGAAGGCCGATCCCGTAAATGTTGTGGAAGTGTTCGCTCCCGTGCTTGACGCCGGCCACCACGATGCCGGACTCGAGCCCCCAGACGTCCACGTGCAGGCGGCCCTTGCGGATGAAGTTGAACAACCCGAGCGAGAACGGCGAGTCGTCGGCGTAGTTGACGAGGCCGATCTGCGCGCCCCCCACCTTGCCGGTGGCGATGTTGAGGAGCCCGATCTGCACGTCCGCCGACTCGCCCGCGGCCACGTTGGTCAGGCCGGCCTGCAGGTCGGCGGACCCGCCGGCGGCGACGTTCACCAGGCTGAGCTGCACGTCCGTCGCCTCGCCCACGGCGACGTTGGCCATGCCGATCTGGACGTCGGTCGCCTTGCTCACCGCGACGTTGGCCACGCCGATCTGAAGATCCATCGACGCTCCCACGGCGAGGTTGGCCATGCCCACCTGGGCTCCGTCGACCTGGCCGGCGGCGTTGAGCACGCCGACCTGCGCGCCCGCGACCTGGCCGGCGGCGGCGTTGATCGCGCCGATCTGCGCGCCCCGGAGCGAGCCGACGACGTTGACGCCGCTCGTGACCTGCACGCCGCGCGCCGGACCGAGCACAAGGTTGGCCACGGTCGAGAGCTGGGCGCCGCACAGGAACGACGAGGAGATGCTGGCGCCCGCGCTGAGCTCGATGCCCGTGGTGCCCGCCGTGTATCCGGCGACGAGGTTCAGCGAGTAGTGGCGGACCACGTTCGTGCCGGTGGAGGTCGAGGAGCCGACGAGGGGGAGGACGTCGGCGCCGAAGAGGACGCTCGTCGCGCCGGGGGACGCGCACGGAGGCGGCTCCGGTGGCGCGGCGGCGGGGCGCGCGGCCTTCGCGGGGCGCGCGGCGCGGGGAGATGGCGCCGGCCTGCCGGCGGCGGGCGGCGCGGGGGCCGCCGCGGGCGCTGGCTGCGCCGCGGCCGGCGCCTGGGGCGGGCGCTTGCCGAGCGCCGCGGCGAGCTCCGCGGCCTCGTCCCGGACGAGGTTGCCCGCGAGCAAGGCGATCGCCTCGGCGGCGCGATCGGGATCCTCGGGGACGTCGATGGTGCGCTCGATGCGGCGGCCGTCCGAGGCGCGGTACGTCAGCGTGACGCGGCCGTCGGGCTCGCCGCGAAGGACCAGCGTGGAGCGCCCGGTGATCGCCGCGGGGGCGAGCGTCACGCCGCCGCCGAGCTCGCGCGCGACGGCCGCGCTCACCGCGTCGGGATCGAGCGTCCATGGCGCGCCGTCGATGACGAGATCGACGCCGGCGGCGCTCGGCTCCTCGGCGAGGACACCCGCGGGAGGCGCAGAGATCGCGGCGAACGCGGCCGCCGCCGCGAGGGCGCGCAGCAGGACGCCCGCGCGGAGGCGCGCGGCGACCCCCAGGGAACGGCGCGGCGCGCCCCTCGGAGCCGCGGGGAGAGGAGCGGTGTCGGGTGTGTTCATCGACCGTGCTGTGCCCGCTCGCCGCGCGTTCGTTCACGCGCCGCTGCGGTCACTCGTCCGCGCCGCTGAGCGCCTCGATCAGCGAGCGCGACTCGTCCTTTCGGTAGCCGCCGAAGGCGCCCTGCGCGAACGGATCGAGCGCCCGCCGCGCCTCGTCCTTGCGGCCGAGGCGAACGAGGCAGAGGGCGCGGTTGTACTGGGCTTCCACCGCGAAGCGGCCGCGCGGGGCGGCGGCCAGGTACGCGTTCCACGCGTCGAGCGCGGCCGCCGGGTTGCGCTCGACGAAGTGCGCGCGGTGCGCCGCCTGATAGAGCGCGTCCGCGTCGGGGCCGGCCGGCGGACGCTGGATGGCCTGCGGATCGCCCGCGGCCGGCCGCGGCGCGGTCGGCAGGCGCGCGGCGCTCGGCGAGACGGCCGCGACCGGGCGCGAGGCCGACCGGACCGGCGCGACCGCCAGCACCGGCGCGCGAGGCGGCGCAGGGGCGATCGGGGGCTCCGCGATCGGCGCAGGCAGCGGCGGCGGCTCCGGCGCGACCGCCTCCGCGCTCGCCTCGGCGTCGGGCGGCGCAGGCGCCTCGGCCTCCGGCGGCGCGGGCGCCTCGGCCGCGTGCCGCGGCCCGGACAGCGCGCGCTGCGGCGGGGGCGCGGGCGGCATGGTGGGCGCCTCGGAGACGCGCAGCCCGAGCCGCGACGCGAGGTCGTCCCAGCCGCCGGGGAACCAGCGCGCGGCCGAGGCCCACGCGACCGATCCGACGAGCACGGCGGCCAGCGGGACCACCACGCGGACCATCGCGAGGCGGCGGGCCCGCTGGGCCTTCAGGCTCCTCATCACGCGGGCGCGCGTCTCGTCGCGGCGGGCGCGCGACGCGTCTGCCTCCGCGCGCAGCGCGCGCGCGGCGTCGCGGAGCACGTCGTCCTTCTCGTTCACGGCGCCCTCTCTTCCAGCAGCGTCCGGAGCTTCTGCTTGGCGTGGAACAGCCGCGTGCGCACGGTGGCCTCGGGCACGCCCATGATCTCGGAGGCCTCTCGCGCGCTGCGCTCCTCGACCTCGCAGAGCACGAACGCCACGCGCTGCGCCGTCGGCAGCGCGTCGAGGGCGCGGTTCAGGGCCTGGGCGAGCGCGGCGCGGCCGGCTTCCCGCTCGGGGCTCGACGCGTGCTCCTCGTCCGGCTCCAGGGCGAGCCGCGCCATGGCGGCGCGGCGCCGCGCCGCCGCGCGGAGGTGGTGGCGGGCGTGGTTGACCGCGATCGCGATGAGGAACGTCTTGAGCGACGAGCCGCCGCGGAACCGCTGCGCGGCCTGCGGCAGGCTGAGAAAGACGTCGTGGGCCAGGTCCTCGGCGGACGCGTCGTCGCCGGTGAGGCGGCGGGCGAACCCGCGCACCGCGCCGTAGTGCTTGTCGTACGCCTCGCCGACCGCCGCGGCGTCCCCGCGCCGCAGCCGCTCGACGAGCTCCTCCTCCGCGTCCTGCGCGCGCTCGGCGCCGCGGGAGAAGAAGAACGGCATGAGGAGCGCCATGGTCTTCATCGGGCGCCACCTCTCCCCGGCGCGCGGGGGCTCGACGTCGCCGGACGGCTGTGCCCCCGGAAAACCCGCTGCTCGATCCGTCCCATCTCGGTCCATCCCTGCGCCATCATCGTTACACCCGAACGCGCTCGGCGGCGTTGCCCGTTTGCCATCAACAAGCGTCGGAGAGCCCGGGTCGACGTGAGGCACACCCCGTCGTGCCCGGCGTGGAAGAGAGCGTTCATGGTCGGCGCGTCGGTTTCGTGCCCGGAGGGGTCGGGAACGTTCAACGCCGGTGGGCAAAATCGACCACCGGGGGTCCGGGCGGCTGAAATCGAGGGCCAGGGAGCGCGATCAGCCGCCGGGGTCCACCCCGCCGCCCGGGAGCTCCGGACCGGCGGCCGTCGAGATCGTGCGCAGGCGCACGACCCATTGAACGGAGCGCATGGGAGCGGGCACGCAGCTCCGAGTGGGCAGAGGGCGCCGCGCCGACGAGCCGCGCCGCTGCCCTGGATCCATCGCTGATCAGGAGTGAGGATATATGAACATGCGCACGGCCTTCGAGTGGGGTCTCGGTCTCTCTTTGTCCGTCTTCTCGATGACGACGGTCGGTTGTTACATCGAGACCGGCGAGGACTGCGACTGGGACGATGACTGTATCGACGCGCCCGACGCTCCCGACTTCGAGCGCCCGGATCCGGACGAGGACACCGAGGAACCCGACGGTGAGGACGGTGCGAGCAGCAGCGGCGGCGAGAGCAGCGCGAGCAGCGGCGGCGAGAGCAGCGCGAGCGGCGGCGGCGAGAGCTCACCAGGAACCCCCGGCGCCTGCGAGGCGTCTTGCGACTGCCCGAGCGGCGACGTGTGCGTCGAGGGGACCTGCAAGACGCCGTGCGCGGCCTCGTGCGAGTGCGCCGAGGGCGAGTCGTGCGAGGGTGGCTATTGCGCGCCCCCGCCGGAGCCGGCCATCTCCTGCGAGGTGGACTGCGATTGCCCGAGCGGCAGCGAGTGCGTCGAGGGCGCCTGCACCTGAGTCGCGGGGCGCTCCCCGGGCGCGCGGAGCCCTGATCTCGAAGCGCGCCCCCTCGTGCGTCTCGTGGAGTTCCGCGCTCTCATCCCCACAGCCCGACTCTCGATCGCCGAACTGGTGAATTCCGCGAAGCGGGGCAAGGAGCGCGGCGGGGGAGCCCTGGCTCACCGCGACGGGATGAGCCGCTCGAGCCGGGAAATGTACCCCGGCAGCTCCGCCGCCAGCGCTCCGGGCAGCGCCCGGTCCGCCTCGAACAACATCGCCAGGTTGCCGTAAAGCGCCGCGTCCGCGAGGCTCGGGGCCTCGCCGAACAGGAACGGCGATCGCTTCAGCGTCCGGACCGTCGGCGCGAGCAGGGTCTTCGCGCGCTCGAGCAGCGCCGGGGTATCGCGCTCCCACTGCTCGATACAGCCAGCGCCGAACTTGCGCTCCTTGATCAGCGTGTACAGGGCGCGCTGACCCGGCCGCTCCCAGGCGTCGCGGATGCGCGGCGACGCGATCCGAAACAGCACGTCCTCCAGCGGTCCGTCGCAGAAGTCCGCGTAGGCCCAGACCGGGCCCTCGAGGACGTCGAGCGTCAAGCGCCGGGCGGCAGGGTCCTCGAGCAGGAGCTCGCAGATCCGCCGCGACTCGACAGTCACCCGGCCGTCGTCGCCGACCAGCACCGGAACGTAGATATAGCCGCCGGTCACGCGGGCCAGCTCGTCGCGATCGTCGTACGGAACCTCGACCAGCTCGTACGGGCGACCCAGGAGGTCGAGCAGCATCTGAACTTTGCGGGCGAAGGGGCTGTATCGGAGTCGGTAGAGCTTCATGAATCCCGGGATACCGCGGCGCGCCTGGACGAGCGAACGAATGTTTTCCATGGTACATGAGAAATTCTCATGACCAGCCCCGCCCCGGGGGATCACCCTCCGCCGCTGCCGTCGCTCACCGCCCTGCAGGCGTTCGAGGCCGCGGCGCGCCATTCGAGCGTCACCCGCGCGGCGCGCGAGCTGGGCGTGACCCAGGCCGCCGTCAGCCACCAGATCCGCGCCCTCGAGGACGCCCTGGAGACGGCGCTGTTCCGGCGCTCGCCGCACGGCATCAGCCTGACGGAGGACGGCGAGCGCTGGGCCGCGGAGCTGGGCGTCGTGTTCGCCAGGCTGCGCGAGGCGAACGCCCGCCTGCGGCGGCCCGCCGCGGACGCGCGGCCCGCCGTGTCGGTCAGCGTCACGCCGTCGTTCGGGGCGCGCTGGCTCGTGCCGCGGCTCGGGCAGTTCCTTGTGAGCCACCCGGAGGTCGACGTGCGCATCTCCGCCACCGAGCGCCTCGTCGATCTCGCGAGAGAGCCGGTGGACATCGGCATCCGTTATGGCCTCGGCAGCTACCCGGGCCTCTTGACCGTCAAGCTGGCGGACGACGCCCTGATCGTGGCCGCCGCGCCGAGCGTCGCGAGCAAGCGCGCGCGCTGGCGCGTCGAGGACCTGAGCCACGAGGCGTTGCTCGGGGACGACCACCCCGACGCCTGGGGCCGCTGGTTTCGCGAGCGCTCGCGCCGCCTGCCGGCCCGGGTGCGCCAGAGCCAGCTCACCGACTCGTCGATGCTTGTGGACGCGGCGGTGCGCGGTCAGGGGGTGGCGCTCGCGCGCTGGTCGCTCGCGGCCGCAGAGCTCGAGCTCGGCCGCCTGGTGCTGCTCTTTCCCAGGCTCCCGGCGCTGCCGACGGGCCTCGCTTACTACCTCGTGAGCACGCGCGCGAGCCTGCGGCGCAAGCCGGTGGCCGCCTTCAGGGACTGGGTCGTCTCCGAGGCCGCGAGCCTGCGCAGGCCCGGCGGCTGACGGCGCGGCGTCAGCCCCCCGGCTCGCGGGCGGGCCCGCGGCCGACGAGGCCGTAAAGGACGATCCGGTGGACCGCGGACAGCATCGCCTCGACCTCTTCGCGGGAGCCCTGGAACAGCCACGGAGGAGCGAAGCTCGCATAGGCGCGCAGGAGGGCGCGCGCGGTGAGCTCGGGGTCGGCGGCGTCGAGCTCGCCGGCGGCGGCCCCGCGCGCGACGAGATCGCGGAGGAGCGCGCGCTCCTCGTCGAGGAAGCGGGCGTGGGCGGCCTTCACGGCGCGGCTCTGGCAATGCACGAGATCGCACGCGTGCGCGCCCGAGCCGGCGAGCTCCAGGAAAGCGCGCGCGCGGGCGTCGAACACCGCCCGCAGCCGGTCGCAAAAGGGCGCGTCGTCCCCGGCCGCGGCGGCGCGCATCGCGGCCATGACGGCGCGGTGCTCGCCCTGGGAGAGCTCCTCGACGATGGCGTCCTTCGAGGCGAACTCCAGGTACACGGCGCCGACCGCGATCTCGGCCTCGCGCGCGATATCGGCGACGGTTGTCTTGGCAGGCCCGTACCGGCGGAGGAGCCGCTCTGTCGCCTCGAGGATCCGCTGGCGCCGCTCAGTAGCGCCGCCGGGGTAACCGTGCTCCATGAGGTGAGCGATGTTCTCCCGGATTCACGGCCGGGGGAAGCGTCCTGGCGGGCGGCCGGCGGGGACCACGAGGCCGCCACGAGGCGCGGGCACGGGCGGGGCCGCGCGCTGGCCGCTGGCGATGGCGCACGAACCCGACGGCGCGCGGGCCGCGCCGGCGCGACGGGGCCCAGCCCCGAGATTGATCGCCGTACGCCCGGCGGCTATCGTGGGCTGGCTTTGCACCGGATTTTCCGCGAAGATCGCGCAGTTCAGGGGATCCGCGGTCCGGCGTGCGAGGGGACCGAGCCATGACGAGCACCGCGCCGACACAGGACGAAGCCGAAGGGCTGGTGCGACCGGGGCAGGTCATCGCCGAGAAGTACCGCGTCGAGCGGGTGATCGGCGCCGGCGGGATGGGCGTCGTCGTCGCCGCGACCCACCTCCAGCTCGAGGAGCGGGTCGCGATCAAGCTGCTCCTGCCCGAGGCGGCGAAGTCGCGCACGCTCGCGGAGCGCTTCGTGCGCGAGGCGCGCGCCGCGGTGAAGGTCAAGAGCGAGCACGTGGCGCGCGTGACCGACGTCGGGACGCTCGACTCCGGCACGCCGTACATGGTGATGGAGTACCTGTCGGGCAGCGACCTCGCCGACGCGCTCCGCGCGGGCGGGCCGATGACCCCGCAGGCGGCCGTCGAGTACGTCCTCCAGGCCTGCGAGGCGCTCGCCGAGGCGCACGCCGCGGGCATCATCCACCGCGACCTCAAGCCGGCGAACCTGTTCCTCACGCGGCGCGCGGACAGCTCCCCGTGCGTGAAGGTGCTCGACTTCGGGATCTCGAAGGTGGCGACCGGCGGCTCCGACCCGCGCATCACCGACACGAAGGCCATCATGGGGTCGCCGCTCTACATGTCGCCGGAGCAGCTCAAGTCCTCGCGCGACGTCGACGCGCGCTCCGACATCTGGTCGCTCGGCGTCATCCTGTTCGAGCTGCTCACCGGCGCGCCGCCGTTCGACGGCGCGACGATGCCGCAGCTCTGCGTGGCGATCATGCAGGGGATCCCGAGCCCCCTCGCCGCGTTCCGCTCCGACGTGCCCCCGGCGCTCGAGGCGGTGATCCGCAGGTGCCTGGAGAAGCTGCCGGAGCAGCGGTTCCGCCACGTCGGGGAGCTGGCCGAGGCGCTCGCGCCGTTCGCGACCGGGCGGGCCCGGCTCTCCGTCGACCGGATCAGCGGGATCTCGCGGAGCTCGGGGCCCCCGCGGCCGGAGCTCCCTTCGGCGAGCGGGGTGACCACCTCGCCGACCGTGGTGAACACGTCGCTGAACACCTCGCCGACGTGGGGCGGGACGGTCGTGCCGCGGAAGCGGCCGGTGGGGCTCGCCGTCGCGGCCGGCGCCTTCGTGTCGCTGATCGCCGCGCTCGCGGTCTTCGCGTTCCTGACGTCCCGCTCGCGCGGCGACGGCGCGGCGACCGAGCCGACCGCCAGCGCCTCGGCGGCGCGGTCGCCGGACGCCGCGGCACAGCCGCCGACCGCGCCCGCGTCGCTCTCGCCGACCGTCACGCCCGGCGGCGCCGAGGCCCCCGCGCCGGTGGACGACCGCACGGCGGCGCCGGGCCCGGCCGAGATCGCCCCTGCGCCCCCCGCGGCGCCGGCCAGCGGCAAGCCCGCGGCGCCGCGCCGGCCGGGCGCCGCACCGCGACCCCCGGCCGCCACGCAGGTCACGCAGGCTCCGGCCACCCGGCCGCCCGCCGCCCCGCCCGGCGGCAACCTGTTCGACGATCGCAAGTGAGGACACCACCATGACGAGCCTGCCCGTGAAGCACCTCGGGCGCCTGCTGGCGCTCGCGATGTTCCTTGCCGCCCTCCTCTCGGGCGGCCGCGACGCGAGGGCCGACACGGCGGCCGCGCAGGCCCTGTTCGACGCGGCCAAGCAGCTGATGGCCCAGGGCAAATACGCCGACGCGTGCCCCAAGCTCGAGGAGAGCCAGCGGCTCGACCCGGGGATCGGCACGCAGTTCAACCTCGCGGCCTGCTACGAGCAGCTCGGCCGGACGGCGAGCGCCTGGTCGATGTTCCTCGAGGTGGCCGGCGCGTCGAGGGCCGCCGGCCAGCTGGAGCGCGAGAAGGTCGCGCGGCAGCGCGCCGCCGCGCTCGAGCCGCGGCTCATCCGGCTGACGATCACGGCGCCGGCCGACTCCCCGGCCGACCTCCAGGTGAAGCGCGACGGCGCCCTCGTGGGGCGCGCGCAGTGGGGCACGCCGGTGCCCGTGGATCCCGGGAAGCACACGGTCGAGGCCTCCGCCGCCGGCCGAGCGCCGTTCGCGAGATCCATGGAGCTCACCCGGGCGGGCGCCTCGGAGACGCTGGCCATCCCGCCGCTGCCCGCGGGCGCGCCGGCGCGCGACGCCGCGCTCCCGCCGAGCGGCCCCGCCGCGCCTGCGGGCGCCGCCGTGCTCCCGCCGAGCGGCCCCGCCGCGCCGCGAGCGAGCGGCGCCCCGTTCGCGCCGGTCGCCGCGCACGCGCCGGCGCCCCCGGCCGCGCCGCTGACGAAGCGCCGCAGCAAGGGGATGATGGTCACCGGCATCGTCCTGACGAGCCTCGGCACCATCGCCCTCCTGGGAGGGGGCCTTGTGATCGCCTCCACCCCCTCGTGCTCCGGCGACGGCTGCGAGTACGACTCCAGCGACCCGTTCGCCGACGACGCGGGCTACGAGGAGGACGGCTCGGAAGGCGCCGGGGTCGGGCTCGTCGTCGGCGGGCTCGTCCTCGCCGGCGTCGGCATCCCGCTCGCCATCATCGGCGGCCGCAAGGTGCCGGTGCAGCCCGAGAAGCAGGCTGCCTCCACGCCGGCGCCGCCGCCCGAGCTCGTCATCGGCCCGCGCTACGCCGGGCTCCGCTGGTCCATGTGAGCGCCGGCGCGGCGCTGCGCCGGCCCGGCGCGCGCGGCGGTGCGCCGCCGCGGCGCGCGGCGAGGGGGCCGTGAGCGCTCATTCCGGATCGATCCGGTACACGGCGCCGCCGAGATCGACGACGTAGACCTCGCCGGCGCCGTCCTGCCCGAAGCTGGCGATGCTGAAGCCGAACGATCCGAGGTCGTCCGTTCGGTCGACGGGCGCGGAGGCCACCCCGGCCTCGTAGGTGAGCGTCCATACCCTGCCGCTGCAGTAATCGCCGTAGAAGTAGCTCCCCCGGAGCCACGGGATCTCGCTGCCCCGGTAGACGTAGCCGCCGGTGACCGAGCAATCCTCGATGACCCGCCCGGCGTGGCCGTACTCGACGGCAGGGAGCGTGATGGTCCCCTCGAGATCGCAGCTCTCCGCGGGGATGAAGCAGTGCGCGCCCTCCATCCGGCGCCAGCCGTAGTTCTTCCGTCCCTGCCCGGCCGGCTCGATGTTGATCTCTTCCCAGAGGCGCTGACCGACGTCCGCGATGTAGAGATCGCCCGTGCACGCGTCGAAGCTGAAGCGGTACGGGTTCCGCAAGCCATAGTCCCAGATCTCGGGCAGGACGCCTTCGCCCGTCATGTTCCCTTCCGGGATGCTGTACGGGTGTGTCGAGACGTCGAGGCGAAGGATCTTCCCGAGCAGGGTCGTGAGCGCCTGGCCATTGCCGATGTCCGCATGGTTGGGGCCGGCGTCGTTGTTGTCCCCGCCGTCGCCGAGCCCGAGATAGAGGAAGCCGTCGATCGGGCTGAACTCGAGCGAACCGCCGTTGTGGTTTCGATGCAGATCCACGACCTCGAGGGTCGTGGCCACCGGGTCTGGACTGGCCACGTCCGGTCGCTCTCCCCGCGCGAACTCGACCACGCGCGCGTTGCCGCCCGTCGCCTTGTCCGTGTAGTGGACGAAGAAGCGACCTGTGTCCTCGTAATCGGGGTGGAAGGCGAGCCCGAGCAGGCCGCGCTCGCCGTTGTCATTGAACAGGACGCGATCCCGGATATCGAGAAACACCTTGGGCTCCGCCGCTCCATCGTCGAGGACGAGGATCTGGCCAGGCTGCGTCAGGATGAAGAGCCGCGTGGGGTCGCCCGGCGCGGATTTCACGAGGAGCGGGTGATCGAGGCCGGAGACGAGCGTTGTGAGCTTCAGCGCGCCCTCGTCCTCGCTCGGCGGCGCGCAGCTGAATCCCGCCGCGGGCTCACCGCCGCCGCTGCCGCCAGCCCCGCCGCCGCCAGCGGCGCTGCCGCCAGCCCCGCTGCCGCCAGCCCCGCTCGCGCCAGTCCCGCCGCCAGTGACGCAGCCGCCCACCCCGCTGCCGCCAGCCCCGCTCGCGCCAGCCCCGCTGCCGCCACCCCCACTCGCGCCCGCTCCGCCGGCCGCGGCCGACGAGGCCCCGCTGGTCGTGCCAGACGGCAGCGGAGAGATCGACTCCTCGCGCGCCGAGCAGGCGATGAACGCGAGCTCGGCCGCCAGAGAAAGCGCGATGATCGGAAGGGGCGACAGGGCTGAGCTCGACGGCCTCATGGCTTGACGATATCGTAGACCGAAGCCCAGGGCGGCGAAGATCCGGTGTTGGAGGCGCCCGCGCGCCCCGCCCGCCGCGCGCGCACGCCGGACGGCGCCGCTGCGGCCCCCCCTGACGCGCCTGTGCCGGCGTTCGGGGCGTGGCGAGATCGCGAAACGAGCCCCGCGATCCACGCATCGATATCGATGGAGCCGGCCCAATCGCCGCACTTCGAGCGAGGCCGAGCACACGAGAGCATGGCATCCGTTTTTCCGCGCTGGAGCAACACCGCTTTCCGACTCGCCATCGCCGCCGTCTTCCTCGGCGGCGCGGCGGCCGTGTCAGCGCCGATGATCTACGTGCGCTCGGACTGGAACACCGGGCGCCATCTGCCCGTGCAGCAGCCCGTGCAGTTCGATCACAGGCACCACGTGCAGGACGACGCCATCGAGTGCCGGTTCTGCCATTACACGGTCGGGCGGGCGGCCACGGCGGGCATGCCGGCGACAGCGGACTGCATGGGCTGTCACAGCCAGATCTGGAATCAGAGCCCCAAGCTCGAGCTCGTCCGGAACAGCTATTTCTCGGACACGCCGATCGTCTGGAACCGCGTCAACGACGTCCCCGACTTCGTCTATTTCAACCACGCGATCCACGTGAACAAGGGCGTCGGCTGCGTGACGTGCCACGGCCGCGTGGATCAGATGCCCGAGGTCCGCCAGGTGACGCCGATGACGATGGGCTGGTGCCTCGAGTGCCACAGGGCGCCGGAGCGCCACCTCCGCCCGCTCTCCGCGATCACGGACATGGACTGGGACCCGGGCCCCGACGCGGAGCGGATCGGCCGGCAGATCGCGCAGCAGCTCGGCGTGAGGCACCTCGTCCACTGCTCGGCTTGCCACAGGTGAGCGCGCGGGCGCGAACGGAGCGACACACGGGGGATCATCGAGGAGCGACCAGGACACCTACGAGAGCGCGAGAGGACGAGGGGCCATGAGCGGCCGGCAGCGGAGCGCCGTCAGGGCGGCGGCGCGGATCCAACGATGACCTGAAGAGGGACGATGGCTGATCAGAAACAGTTCCCGTGGAGCGCCGCGCTCGACGGCAAGACGGGTAAAGCGTACTGGCGCAGCCTCGCGGAGCTCCTCGAGTCACCCGAGCTCATCGAGGCCGCGGCGCGGGAGCTCCCGGCGAGCGCGGGCGATCCGACCGCGATGAGCCGGCGGCGCTGGCTCGAGCTCCTCGGCGCGGGCATGGCGCTCGCCGGCGTGTCCGGGTGCAGATCGAGGGCCGGGGACAACATCGTCCCTTACGTGACGACGCCGCCCGAGGTGACGCCGGGCGTGCTCCGGTATTACGCCACCAGCCTGGATCTCGACGGGTTCGCGACGGGCATCCTCGTCGAGAGCCACGAGGGGCGGCCGACGAAGGTCGAGGGCAATCCGCAGCACCCGGCGAGCCTCGGCTCGACCGGCGTCTACGAGCAAGCGTCGGTGCTCGGCCTCTACGATCAGCACCGCGCGCGCGCGGCGCGCCGCGGCGCGGCCCCGGCGACGTGGCGCGCGTTCGTCCAGCAGTTCGAGGGCGCCCGGAGCGATCGCGGCGCCGGGCTCCGGTTCGTCCTTCGGCCCACCGGCTCTCCGCTCCTCCTCGACCTCATCGGCCGCGTCCAGGCGCGCCATCCGGAGGCCCGGTTCACGTTCCACGCGCCCGCTCGGTCGGCGCACCCGGCGCGCGGGGCCGAGCTCGCCTTCGGCGCTCCGCTCCAGGCGCAGTACGACTTCCGGACAGCCGACGTCATCCTCGCGCTCGACGCCGACTTCCTCGCCTCGATGCCGTTCAGCGTGCGGTATGCGCGCCAGTTCGCGGAGCGCAGGCGCATCGGCTCGCCGACAGGCACCATGAACCGGCTCTATGTGATCGAGCCCGGGCTGACGCCGACGGGGAGCATGGCCGATCACCGCCTGCGCAAGCGGCCGAGCGACGTGCCGGCGATCGCCGCGGCGATCGCGGCCGAGCTGCTCCTGACCGAGGGCGCTCGCCCGGGGCTCATCCCTCCCCAGGCGATCGGCGCGCTCGATCCGCTCCGGGCGCGGGTCAGCGAGGCGGAGAGGCGCTTTGCCCGGGCGGTGGCGCGCGACCTCGCGCGCGGGGGCGCGGCGAGCGTCGTCGTCGCGGGGGAGCGGCAGCCTCCCGGGGTGCACGCGCTCGCGCACCTCATGAACGCGGCGCTCCGTAACGACCGCGCGGCGTGGACCACCGCGGGGACCTTGATCACGGCAGGCGCCGCCGAGCAGGACCTCACGGCGCTCGCCGAGGAGCTCCGCCGCGGCGCCGTCGATACCCTCGTGCTCCTCGAGAGCAACGTGGTTTACACGGCGCCCGCGGATCTCGAGCTCGCGGCGCGGCTCCCCTCCGTCCCGAGCCGGGTCTACCTCGGGCTCTACGAGGACGAGAGCGCCGCGGGCTGCGACTGGTTCGTGCCCGCCGCGCACGATCTCGAGGCCTGGGGAGACGCGCGCGCGTACGACGGCACGAGCTCGCTGATCCAGCCGCTCATCGAGCCCCTCTTCCAGGGCAGGACCGCCGCCGAGGTGCTCGCGGTGTTCGCGGGCGAGACGCAGAAGAGCGCGCGCGACCTCCTGCGCGACGCCTGGGCCGCGCGCCGGGGCGGCGCCGATTTCGATGGATTCTGGGAGGACGCGCTCCGGCTCGGGCTCGTCGAGGGCACCGCGGCCCCGCGCGAGGACGCCAAGCTGCGGCTCGACGGGGTGACCGCGGCGCTCGCGCAGCTCGTGGCGGCGGCCCCGCCGAAGGCGGACGCCATCGAGGTCGCCTTCTCGGCCGACGCGAGCGTCTATGACGGCCGGTTCGCCAACAACCCGTGGCTCCTCGAGCTGCCCGATCCCATGACCAAGCTCACCTGGGACAACGCCGCGCTGCTCAGCCCGGCCACGGCGAAGGCGCTCGGCCTGGAGAGCGAGGATGTGGTCGATCTCGAGCTCGGCGGCCGGACGATGTCGATACCGGTCCTCGTCGCGCCGGGGCACGCCGACGGCACGGTGTCGCTCGCGCTCGGTTACGGGCGCAGCGGCGCCGAGTCGATCGCCGCGGGGGTGGGGTCCAACGCGTACCGGCTCCGCACCTCGGCCGCGCCCTTCTTCGCGGCAGGCGTCTCGGTGACGAAGCGGCCGGACCAGAAGCACAAGCTCGCCCTGACGCAGAGGCACTGGAGCCTGGAGGGGCGCCCCATAGCGCTCTCGGTCCCGCTCGCCGTCTACCGCGAGCGCCCCGACTTCACGGAGGCGCTCAAGGGGCCGCAGCCCTCCCTCATGCCCCCGACGCCTCCCCCCGGGGCGCCGAAGGACCAATGGGCCATGACGATCGATCTCACGATCTGCACCGGCTGCAGCGCGTGCGTCACCGCGTGCCAGGCCGAGAACAACGTCGTCGTGGTGGGCAAGGAGGAGGTCCTGAACAGCCGCGAGATGCACTGGCTCCGCATCGACACGTACGTGTCCGACGACCCGCGAGACCCGAGCAACCCGGCCGTCGTCCACCAGCCCATGCTGTGCCAGCACTGCGAGAAGGCGCCCTGCGAGTACGTGTGTCCCGTGAACGCGACGACGCACAGCCCCGACGGGCTCAACGAGATGACGTACAACCGCTGCGTCGGGACGCGGTTCTGCTCGAACAACTGCCCGTACAAGGTCCGCCGCTTCAACTGGTTCGATTACGGCGAGCTCCGCGCGTACAACACGGGGCTCACGAAGCTCCAGCGCAACCCCGACGTGACGGTGCGGGAGCGCGGCGTCATGGAGAAGTGCACCTATTGCGTCCAGCGGATCCGCCGGGCGGAGATCGCCGCGCGGGTGGAAGACCGCGCGATCCGCCCCGGGGAAGTCGTCACCGCGTGCCAGCAGGCCTGTCCGACACAGGCGATCCAGTTCGGCTCCCTCGCGCACGGAGAGACAGCGATGGTCGCGTGGCGGGGCGAGCCGCGGAGCTACGCGGTGCTCCACGACCAGGGCACCCGGCCGAGGACCATGTACCTCGCGCGCGTCGACAACAAGAACCCGGAGCTCGACGAGCCGTGACGGAGCCCCTCATCCTCGGCCGGCCAACCGACGAGGAGCTCTCCGAAGAGCTCCTGTCGGTCGTCTGGAAGCCGCGGTCCAGGCTGTGGTGGGCGGCGTTCGCCCTCACCGGCGCCGGGACGGTCGTGCTCGCGCTCGCCGTCCTCTACACCGTCACCACCGGCATCGGTGTCTGGGGAAACAACATCCCGGTGGGCTGGGCGTTCGGGATCATCAACTTCGTGTTCTGGATCGGCATCGGCCACGCGGGGACGTTCATCTCCGCGATCCTGCTCCTCCTCGAGCAGCGCTGGCGCACGAGCATCAACCGGTTCGCCGAGGCGATGACCCTCTTCGCCGTCATCCAGGCGGGCCTCTTTCCGCTCCTGCACCTCGGCCGGCCGTGGTTCGCCTACTGGCTCGTCCCCTACCCCGCGACCCTGCGGGTATGGCCCCAGTTCAAGAGCGCGCTGCCGTGGGACGCCGCGGCCGTGTTCACGTACTTCACGGTCTCTCTCGTCTTCTGGTACATCGGGCTCGTCCCCGACTTCGCGGCCCTCCGCGACCGGGCCCCGAGCCGCTTCCGCCGGATCGTCTACGGCGTCCTGTCGCTCGGCTGGCGCGGCTCCGCTGCCACCTTTCGTCATTACCGGCTCCTCTACGGGTTGCTCGCCGGGCTCGCGACGCCGCTCGTGCTCTCGGTGCACTCGATCGTGAGCACCGATTTCGCGATGGCGCTCGTCCCGGGCTGGCACTCGACCATCTTCCCCCCGTTCTTCGTCGCCGGGGCCATCTTCTCCGGGTTCGCGATGGTGCTGACGCTGCTCATCCCGGCGCGCCGCATCTTCCACCTGGGGAACGTCGTCACCCAGCGGCACATCGACAACCTGAGCAAGCTGGCGCTCGTCACCGCCTGGATCGTCATCTACTCGTACATCATCGAGCTGTTCGCCGCCTGGTACAGCGGATCGGAATACGAGATCTACCAGTTCTTCGTCGCGCGCCCCGCCGGGCCGAACGCCGCGATCTTCTGGGCGCAGATGATCTGCAACGTGCTCGTCCCCCAGCTGCTCTGGTTCCCGCGGGTCCGGAGGAACATGCCCTTGCTCTGGATCATCTCGATCCTCCTGAACGTCGGGATGTGGTCCGAGCGGTTCGTGATCATCGTCATGGGGCTGCAGCGCGAGTTCATCCCGTCGGCGTGGCACGCCTACCACCCGACGTACGTCGATATCTCGATGTTCATCGGGACGATCTGCTTCTTCCTGCTGCTCGTCCTGATCTTCCTCCGCCTCTTCCCGTTCATCCCCGTGGCCGAGGTCAAGGAGCTGAACCACGAGCTCAGCCACAAGGAGGATCACTGAGATGAGGAGAGGACTGCTCGCCGAGTTCGAGACGCCCGAGGCGATGCTCCGGGCGATCGCGGAGCTCAGGAGCCGGGGATACCGGCGGCTCGACGCGTTCACGCCGTACCCGATCCACGGCATCGACGAGGCGCTCGGGCTCCGGCGCTCGCCGCTCAACTGGATCATCCTGCCCTTCGCGCTCGCGGGCACCGCGGGCGGCTACCTCGTCCAGTGGTTTTGCAATGCGTTCGACTATCCGCTCATCGTGGGCGGGCGGCCCGCGCACGCGGCCCTGGCCTTCATACCGATCACCTTCGAGATGATGGTGCTCTCGGCCGCCCTCACCGGGTTCGTCGTGCTGCTCGTCCTCGCCAGGCTGCCCGAGCTCTGGCACCCGGTGTTCGACGTCCCCGGGTTCGAGCGCGCCTCCATCGATCGGTTCTGGGTCGGCATCGACGCCCGCGATCCGGCGCTCATCAGCCCCCTCACCGAGCGAGATCTCACCGATCTCGGCGCCGTCACCGTGGCCTGGGCCGGAAAGGAGCGCTCATGACGCGCGGACGGCTCCTCTCGCTCTCCTGCCTGGCCGCGGCGCTCTGCCTCTCGTGCACGCCGGTGACCACGGCCGACGCCGAGCCCGGCGACGCTGATCTGCTGGATCTCGAGCGCATGCTCAGGCAGCGGCGCTTCGCGCCCTACCAGCCGACAGACCTCTTCGACGACGGCTCGGTCATGCGCCACCCGCCGGCGGGCGCCGTGCCGAACGACCGCGTGACCGGCGATCCCGGGCTCACCCAAGGGTTCACGGGAGAAACGTACGTGGCGCGCATCCCGGTCCCGGTGACCATCGAGCTGCTCCAGTACGGGAAGGAGCGCTTCGAGATCCACTGCGCCGCCTGCCACGGTATCGCCGGAGACGGCGAGTCGGAGGTCGCGCGCACCATGACGCTGCGGCGCCCGCCGTCCCTCGTCGACCCGCGCGTGCAGGCGTTCCCGCCCGGCCGCATCTACCGGGTCATCGTCGAGGGCTACGGCCTCATGCGCTCGTACGAGGCGCAGGTCCCGCTGATGGAACGCTGGGCGATCGTGGCCTATGTGAAGGCACTCGGGAAGAGCCGCGCCACCGCGCTCGACGCGCTCCCCCCGCCCCTCCGCGAGCGCGCCCGGAAGGAGCTCCAGTGAACCGGCGATTCCCCATCTTCCGGGGCGGCCGCGCGATCGTGTCGAGGTCCCTCGGCCTCGCGCTCCTCGGCGCCCTGTTCCTCGTCATCGGCGCGTTCGTCGACCGGGAGCGGCTCTTCTACGCCTACCTCGCGGCCTACGCCTTCGCCGTGACCACGGCGGTCGGGGCGCTCCTGTTTCTCATGATCTGCCACGCCATGGCCGCGACATGGCCGGTGGCCGTCCGCCGCCTCGCAGAGGCGATCGTCGGGACGCTGCCGCTCCTCTGCGCGCTGTTCGTCCCGCTCCTGTTCGGCCTCGGCGCGCTCTACGGGGAGTGGCTCCGCCCCGAGTCGATCCCCGACGAGCACGTCCGATCCGTCGTGCTCCACAAGACGCCTTACCTGAACCTCCCCTTCTTCCTCGTGAGGACGGGGATCTACTTCACGGTGTGGCTCGTCTTCGGCGCCCTGCTCCGGCGCGGCTCGATCCAGGGCGACGCGACCCCGGAGCTCGCGGACAGCCGGCGTCTCCGCGTGATCAGCGTCGCCGGCCTCCCGCCCGTCGCGCTCACGCTCTCGTTCGCGGCCTTCGACTGGCTCATGTCCCTCGCGCCGACGTGGGTGTCGACGATGTTCCCCGTCTACGTGTTCGCCGGCGGCTTCGTCGCGGCGATCGCGCTGCTCACGGTGCTCGCGTTCGCCGCCGAGCGCGCCGGGCTCCTGCCCGGGCTGAACGCGTCGCATTACTACGCGCTCGGCCGGCTCCTCCTCGCGTTCACCATCTTCTGGGCCTACGCCGCGTTCTTCCAGCTCCTGCTGATATGGATCGCGAACAGGCCCGAAGAGGTGGAGTTCTACGTCCTCCGCTCCCACGGCCCGTGGGCGGTCGTGTCCCTCATCCTCGTGCTCACGCGGTTCGTGATCCCCTTTCTGATCCTGCTCAACTACAGGATCAAGCGGCGCCCGGCCTGGCTGTCGGCCGTCGCCGCCTGGATCTTCGTCGCGCATTACCTCGACATGCACTGGCTCGTCGCGCCCGAGGCGCCCGGCGCTCGCGCGCCGTTCCACTGGCTCGACGCGGCCGCGCTCCTCGCCGTGGTCGGCTCGTGCGTCGCGTTCACCGTGCTGCGGGTGCGCGGCAAGCCGCTCGTCCCCGTCAACGACCCGGCGCTGCCGGCCGCCTTCCGCTACGAGAGCGTATGACGTCCAACTATCGCCGCCCCGACGTGCACCAGGAAGAGGATGTCGTCCAGTGGAAGACGATCCTCGCCGTCGCGTTCGCCGTCGTCGTGATCTTCATCGTCCTGGGCCTCTGGGCCTGGATGCTCATGCGCGGGCGCGAGGCGGAGCTCCGCCCCGCGGGGAAGAGCGCCGAGCGTGCCAGTGAGATCTCCCTGCCGCGAGGCGAGATGGCCGGGGTGGATCAGCGCATCTTCCGGCGCGAGGAGATGGGCGAAGAGGGCGTCGGCACGGCGCTGAACCGCCGGAAGCGCGAGGAGCTCGGCCGCTTCGGCTGGGTCGACCAGAGCCGCGGGCTCGCGCAGATCCCGATCGAGGACGCGATGAATCTCGTCGTGGAGGAGAGCCGCTGATGAGGATGCAACACCTGTCCACGGCGGCGTTCCTCGCGCTCGTGCTCGCGCGCGCGCCGGTCGCGGCCGCCGCCGATCCGCCGTCGCTCCCGCCCGCCGCGCGCGAGGCCGACATCGAGGAGCGCCTCGGGAACGCCATCGACACGGCGCTCCCCTTCACCGACATGGACGGGCGGCGCGCCCCGCTCGCCGAGCACTTCGACGGGCGGCGGCCGGTCCTCCTGGTCCTCGCCTATTACCGCTGCCCGACGCTCTGCGGCCTCGTGCTGCGCGGCCTGGTCGCCGGCATGGCGAAGCTCGACTACCGGCTGGGCGAGGACTACCGCGCGCTCACGGTGAGCTTCGATCCGCGAGACACCCCGGCCACGGCGGCGCGGAAGAGGACAGCCGCGCTGTCGGCCCTCGGCCTGGCCGGCGCGCCGACGCCGGAGACCTGGCCCTTCCTGACCGGCGCGCTGCCCGAGATCCGCGCGCTCGCCGGCGATCTCGGCTTCCGGTTCGCGTACGACCCCCAGACGGAGCAGTACGCGCACCCCGCCGCCGTCTTCGTCCTCACGCCGCAGGGCCGCATCTCACGGATCCTCTATGGCATCGAGTTCTCCCCCCTCGATCTCCGCCTCTCGCTCCTCGAGGCGAGCCGGGGGCAGATAGGCACCCCGCTCGAGCGCGTGCTCATGACGTGTTATCGCTACGACCCCGCGAGCCGCCGGTACGGCCCTTATGTGGCCGGCTTCCTGAGGCTCGGCGGGGCCGCCATCCTGGCCTGGGTCGCCGCGGTTGTCGCCTTCTTCGGCTGGCAAGGGCGGCGGCGCAGGAGACTGGAGCGCGCGCGATGAACGAGCTGTTGCGCCAGCTGCTCTTCTTGCCCGAGCAGCGCTCCTCGCTGGCCCGCGAGATCGACGGGCTGCACTACTTCGTCATCCTGGTGACGATGGGCGGCGCCGCCCTCATCACGCTCATCGGCGGGTATTTCCTGATCCGCTATCGCCGGCGGCTCCAGGACACGCCGCGGCCGCACCCCGGGGCGTTCGCGCGGCCGGCTCTCTTCCTCGAGACGGTGTCGCTCTTCGCGCTGGGCTTCCTCTTCCTCACGTTCTGGACCATCGGCACGCGCCAGTTCGCCGACCTGCGCACGGCGCCGGACGACGCGCTCGACGTCTATGTCACGGGGAAGCAGTGGATGTGGAAGTTCGGTTATCCGGGGGGAGACAGCGAGATCTCGGTGCTCTACGTCCCCGCGCACAGGCCGGTCCGGCTCATCATGACGTCGCGCGACGTCATCCACAGCTTCTACGTGCCCGCGTTCCGCATCAAGCAGGACGTCATCCCTGGCCGGTACACCACGGCCTGGTTCGAGGCGAACCAGCCCGGCGCTTACCCCATCCTCTGCACGGAGTTCTGCGGCACGAGCCACTCCGAGATGCGCGGCCAGGTGATCGCGCTCGACCCGGTCGACTACGAGCGCTGGCTCGCGGGCGGCCTGGCGAGCGCCCCGGCGTTCGCGCAGGAGGCCGCCGCCGAGGCGGAGAACGAGCTCGCCGAGGCGGAGCCGACGATGCCGAGCCGCGGCGAGCGCGCCGCCGCGAAGCACGGCTGCCTCCGCTGCCACACCCTCGACGGAACACCGCACGTCGGCCCGAGCTGGGCCGGTCTCTACCGCGCCGTCGTACCGCTCGAGTCCGGCGGCGAGCGCATCGCCGACGAGGCCTACATCACGGAGTCGATCATGGATCCGCTCGCCGCGCTGCACCGCGGGTTCCCGCCGGTCATGCCGTCCTATCTCGGACAGATCGCGCCGCCCGACGTCGCCGCGATCATCGAGCTCATGAAATCGATCCGCGACGTCCCTCACGGCCCCGACGTCCCGTGGGACGGCGGCGTCCCCGGGAGCAGCGTCACGCCGGAGGGGGTAGCGCCATGATGGCCCACGAGATCGAGGGGACAGCGCCCGTCCACGGCGCGCACGAGGTCGATTATCTCCGCGCCGGCGCGGGCGTGCGATCGTGGCTGCTCACGACCGATCACAAGCGCATCGGGCTCATGTTCTACGTGCTCGTGGTGCTGATGCTCCTGCTCGGCGGCGCCTTCGCGCTGGTCCTCCGGACCGAGCTCCTGACCCCCGGGCCCACCGTGATCAGCGCGGCGGTCTACAACCGCATGTTCACGCTCCACGGCGTGGTCATGGTCTGGCTCTTCATGATCCCGTCGATCCCGAACATCTTCGGGAACTTCGTCCTCCCGCTCATGATCGGCGCCAAGGATCTCGCCTTCCCGCGCCTCAACCTGGCGAGCCTCTACGTCTACGCGATCGGCGCCGTCGTCACGCTGGCGGCGACGATCGCCGGGGGCGCCGACACCGGCTGGACGTTCTACCCGCCGTACAGCACGACGACGCCCGCGGGCGTCCTTCCGGTCGTGATCGGCATCTTCATCCTCGGCGCCTCGTCGATCATGACGGCGGTGAACTTCATCGCCACGACCCACACGATGCGCGCCCGCGGGATCAGCTGGGGACGCGTGCCGCTCTTCGTGTGGGCCATCTACAGCACGAGCATCATCATGCTGCTCGCGACGCCCGTCCTCGGCCTGACGATCCTGCTCGTCGGGCTGGACCACGTCTACCATTTCGGCGTCTTCGATCCGACGCTCGGCGGCGATCCCGTGCTGTTCCAGCACCTGTTCTGGTTCTACTCCCACCCTGCCGTCTACATCATGGTGCTCCCGGCGCTCGGGGTCGTCAGCGAGGTGGTCTGCACCTTCGCGCAGCGGCAGCCGGCGTCCTACTGGGCGATCGCCCTCTCGTCGTTCGGCATCGCGTTGATCGGGTTCGCGGGGTGGGGGCACCACATGTTCGTGGCCGGGATGAGCGAGCTCGACGCCGGGATCTTCGGCGCGTTCTCGATGTTCATCGCGATCTTCTCCGCCATCAAGGTCTTCACCTGGGTGGCGACGCTGCACAGGGGGGCCATCCAGTTCAACACCCCGATGCTCTATTTCTTCTGGTTCCTGTTCCTCTTCGTCTTCGGCGGCATGACGGGCGTCGCCGTGGCCACGCAGTCGCTCGACGTCCACTGGCACGACACCTATTTCGTCGTCGCCCACTTCCATTTCATCATGGTGGGCGGCACGCTCACCGCGTTCCTCGCGGCGGCGCACTACTGGTTCCCCAAGATGTTCGGCCGCGCCTACTCGGAGCCGATGGGGCTGCTCACGTCGTTCGGGGTGTTCCTTGGGTTCATCCTGACGTTCCTCCCCCAGTTCCTGGCGGGCAACGCCGGGATGCCGCGCCGCTATTACAGCTATCCGGCGCAGTACCAGTGGCTGAACGTCCTCTCGACGGGCGGGGCCTACCTGCTCGCGGGCGCGCTCGCGCTCGCGCTGGTCAACCTCCTCGTCGCCCTGCGCTGGGGGCCGCGCGCCACCGCCAATCCATGGAGGTCCCGGAGCTACGAGTGGATGACGCCGCCCATCCCGCCGGAGCACAACTTCCCCGTGACGCCGGTCGTCGATCGCGGCCCGTACGATTACCACCTGACCGAAGAGGAAGCCCATGCCCGAGTCTCAACCGCCCGCTGAGCAGCTCGCGCCGGCGCGGCTCGCCATGCAGTTCGAGGATCTCGAGAAGCAGACCCACGCCGCGCATTTCGGCATGTGGATCTTCCTCGCCAGCGAGGTCCTGCTCTTCGCCGGGCTCTTCGCCCTCTACGCCTCCTACCGCGCGGTGTTCGGCCACGAGTTCAGCGCCGGCGTCGCGCACAACAACGCCGTCATCGGGACCGCGAACACAGCGATCCTCCTGACGAGCAGCCTGCTCGTCGCGCTGAGCGTCTACGCCGTGCGCCTCGACCGGCCCACGATGGCCGGCCGCCTCCTGCTCGGCGCCATCGCGCTCGGCCTCGCCTTCCTCGTGCTGAAGGGCGTCGAGTACACCCAGCACTTCCACGAGGGGATCTTCCCCGGCTCGGCCTACCGCTTCGAGGAGCTCCCGCAGGCCGGCGCGAAGATGTTCTTCACCCTCTATTTCCTGACGACCGGGCTCCACGCGATCCACGTCACGGCGGGGCTCGTGGTCCTCGGCTGGCTCACGTGGGGCTGCTTCCGGCGCCGGTACGGCGCGGGCAACGACACGCACATCGAGCTCGGCGGCCTCTACTGGCACCTGGTCGACGTGATCTGGATATTCCTCTGGCCGATGCTCTACCTGATGCACTGATGCATCGCTAACGGCACGTTGCGCCCATGACCGTCAAGCACCTCTCCTCGCGGACCTACGTGATCGTCTGGCTCCTCCTGATGGGGCTGACGCTGGCGTCGTACCTCCTCTCGCTGGCCCACCTCGGCGAGGCCGACGTCGTCGCGGCGCTGCTCATCGCCACGGTGAAGACGCTGCTCGTGCTGCTCTTCTTCATGCACCTCATCGAGCAGCGCTTCACGAACGCCCTCCCGATGATCGTGGCGGCGCTCCTCGTCGGCCTGATGCTCACGCTGATGCTCAGCGACGTGACGAACCGCCAGGCGATCTTGCAGCGGCCGATCCCGCTGCCCCGGCCGCCGGCGGCCACGCCCCGATGACGGCCGCGCCCCGGTGATCCGTCCGCCGCGCGTCGCGACGGCCGCGCGGCGCCGTCGCGCGTCGCGATGGCCGCGCGGCCGAGCTCGTCGGGGCGACGCAGGAGCTCGGCTGTCGACGGAGGGCGCGCGACGCCGATCTCACCGCATCTGCCGCCGCTCACGTGGGCTATCCGCCGGCCCGGTTCGGGCCTACAAACACGTGCTCTCGATGCCGCGCGACGGCCCTGCGGAAGGGTGTCTGCGCCTCCGGCATTGAACGTTCCCAGGAGCGACCATGAACAGGTGGATTGGGCGGGCCGCTGTCCTGTGCGACCTCGCCGCGGCCGCGTGCACGCCCGGCCCGGCGGACGCGCCATGGCTCGCGGAGGGGGACGGGTCTCTGGCGCTGGACTGGGCGGCGGCCTCTCCGACGGCGTTCCGCGGCGCCCCCGGGAACGTCGACCCGAGCGCGCCGTGCTCCGCGCGGGTCCTCTTCACGGAGGCCTTCGCCGACAAGGCGACCCGGTGGAGCCTCGCGGCGGGGTGGGAGATCGGGCCTGCGAGGGCGTCGAGCGACCAGCGCGCGGGGTTCCCCGATCCGGCGAGCGATCACACCGGGGCCGGCGACGACGGCGTGGCGGGCGTGGTCCTCGGCGGCAGCCCGAGCGTCACCGCGCCGCACCCGCAGCGTTACCTGACCAGCCCCGCCGTCGACGCGCTCGTGAGCGGGCGAGTCACGCTGTCGTTCTGGCGATGGCTGAACACGACCTACCGCAACAAGGCCCGCGTCGAGGTCTTCGACGGATCGCGCTGGCGGATCGTCTACGAGTCTCCGCACGACGATGTCACCGAGTCCGGATGGAAGCGCGTCACCTACGATCTGACGCCCTACAAGAGCTCGAGCCTGCGGGTGCGGTTCGGCTACAGCGCCGTCATCGCCTTCGGCGGCGCGCCCATGTCGGGCTGGAACATCGACGACGTGCAGATCAGCGCCTGCCGCTGAATCGGCTCATGGCCCGAGCACGAGAGCGCTCGCGGGCTCCCGCGAGCGCTGCAGCGACACACATCCAGGGCGTCATTTTCCTCTCCTGCTGACAGATCTCGCTCCCGTGTCCGCCATGGCTCGCCCTGGCACCTCGCTTGCTCAACCCAGCCCTGAAGCGCGCGAGGACGTAACCCTGCGCCAACCTGTGCCAAAGAAAGGACCCGTCGAACCATGTCCATCCAGAAGAAGCGAAAGGTGCTGAAGGCGCCGTTCATCGTGACCGTCGCCGCGGCGGCCTCGCTCGCGGGCGCGGTGGCCTTGCCGGGGTGCGATCCCACGGTGACGAGCGGCAGCTGCCCCGAGTCGGCGCCGGCGGTCGGCTCGGCCTGCGAGGGGGACGACGTCTCGTGCGGCTACGGCGATGACGGGTGCGGCCGCCCCATCGACTTCACGTGTTCGGGCGGGGTGTGGGAGCAGGACCCCATAGCGACCTGCAACCCACCGCCCCCGCCGGAGTGCCCCGTGGAGGTGCCGGAGGCCGGCAGCGCCTGCGAGGAGCCCGGGAAGACCTGTAACTATGACGCCACCAGTTGCCCCTCGGTGGTGACGTGCGGCGACGACGGCACGTGGTCCGAGCCGATCTCGCCGGCCTGCAACCCGCCGCCGCCGGAGTGCCCGGTGGAGATGCCGAAGGCCGGAAGCGCCTGCGCGGAGCCCGGGAAGACCTGTAACTATGACGCCACCAGTTGCCCTGCGCTGGTGAGCTGCGGTGACGACGGCACGTGGTCCGAGCCGATCTCACCGGCCTGCAACCCGCCGGCGCCGGTGTGTCCCGAGGTGATGCCGACCGACGGGGATCCCTGCGTGGCGGCGAGCGGGCCCTGCCCCTACGAGATGATGACCGGCTGCGGCCCGATGCCGACCGAGGCCGTGTGCGTTCAGCAAAAGGACACCTGGAGCTGGCAGGTAGCCGAGATCTTCTGCAACCCGCCGCCCCCCGAGGTCTGTCTCAACGCCGCCACCGAGGACGCTTGCGAAAACCTCGGGCCAGCGTGTCGCTGGCTCACGCCAGGCTGCGGCGACGCCTCGACGACCCCCGTGCTGGCCAAGGCGGGCTGCTTCCCGAGCCAGGGTTGCGAGGTCGACGCGGCGTGTCCGGGCGGGACGCTCTGCCAGGAGCTCGTCATCAACCCCTGTTACAAGCAGGCCTGTGACGCGTGCGGCTCGACCACAAAGGTGTGCGCGCCGCCTGGCGGGCGCCCGAGCGCGTCGCCGTGAGCTCGTCCGGGGGCGGCGAGCGCCCGTCTCCCGTCTTGCCGCCCCCGGACTCCCCGCCTACCGTGATCCCATGACGGACGCCTCCGACGCAGAGCAGGACAGCGACGCTGACGCGGAGGCGCCGCGCGGGCAGCGCGCCCCCCTCCCTCCCGCGAGCGACGCGGTGCGCGCCGAGTGGGGGCGGCGCGTCGAGGCCGAGTACCGCTCGGCGGCGATCACCCAGCACCTCACGCTCTGGCTGATCCAGATGGGCGCGTCGCCGGATCTCATCGACGACGGCCTCCGCATCGTCAAGGACGAGCTCGCGCACGCGCGCCTCAGCCATCGCGTCCACGCCCGCGCGGGCGGCGGCGCCTTGCCGGCGCTCCGCCGCGAGACGCTCGGGCTCAGGAGCAGCGGAGACGAGCCGCTCGAGATGGCCGTCGCCCGGGCGGGCGTGGAGGTGTTCTGCCTGGGGGAGACGGTCGCGGTCCCGCTCTTCAAGGTGCTCCGCGAGGGGTGCACCGTGCCTGTCGCGCGCCGGGCGCTCGACCGCATCCTGCGCGACGAGGTGCGGCACCGCGACTTCGGCTGGACGCTGCTCCGTTACCTGCTCGAGCAGCCGTGCGCGCCGGCGGTGCGGCAGCTGGTCGAGCGCGAGCTCCACGCCATGTTCACGCGGCTTCGCAGGAGCTATATGCCCGCTGGCGGCGCGAGGCGCGCGGCGATCTCCGACGAAGACCGCGCCTGGGGCCTTATGCCGCCCGCGCGGTACGGCGAGATCCTGGAGCGCGCCGTGGAGCGGGACTACGCGCCTCGCTTCGGCGAGCACGGCCTCGATGCGACCGCCGCGTGGCGCGCGGCGACAGCGCCCGACAGGTCCGCCGCGCCCCCCTGAGCCCGACGCCTCCCAGCCGCCGCGGCGCCGCACGACGGCCGCGCCCCCTGCGCCTGACCCCGCCAGCCCTCGCGCACAGCGCCGCCGGCCTGGAGCCTGCGCGGACGCGCCGTCACGCCATCACGCGGATCACCCGCCGTTCCGGCAGGCTCGCCCGCCTCTGCTCCCATTCGCCGCGCGCCGCCGACTCGAGGATGCGGCGCAGGAGCAGCGCTGGCGCGTCCGCCTCGACATGGTGCTCGCGGAGGGCCCCCTGTTCGGCGCAGGTGAGCTCCGCGCTCTCCAGGAGGAGCCGGTCCTGCCGCAGGATCGCCGGCTCTTCCTGGCGAAAGCGCGCGCGCGCCCCGAAGGGCAATGCCCTCGCGATCATCCACTCCAGGCGGCACCGATCGGGCGCGGTCGGGACGAAGTGCAGGACGATCCGGCGCGAGGGCCCTCCCAGCGAGCGCACCTCGACGCGGTCGGGGAGCTTGAACGAGAGCAGCGTCTGCACCGACTGCTGCCCGGGCGCGCGGCCGTCCTCGTCGACCGGCCCGCGTAGCGTCATCCCATCGAGCGTCGGCCGCAGCTCGAGGAGCTCCTCGCGCAGGCCGCGAAAGAGCGCCGTGTAGAACTGCCAGTGGGTCCACGGGTGCGCAAACGCTGGATGACACCAGTCGAGGTTGTTCTCCAGGCCTTTGATGGAGGAGCACCCGAGCTCCACCGAGCCCTGATCCCAGCGGTGCGCCGCAAAGCCGTCGATGCTCGGCGCGGGCGGCGGCGCTCCGCCGTGGCCCTCGCCGAGCCAGACCCACACATACCCGTCCTGCTCCGCGCACGGGAACGCCGGGACACCGCACCTCTCGGGGATGCGCCTGTCCCCCGCGAGCGACGGGATGTGCACGCACTCGCCGCCGCCGCCGTACCTCCAGCCGTGGTATCCGCACGCCAGCTCTCCCCGGGTCACGCGCCCGAGAGACAGCTTGACGCCGCGGTGGCAGCAGCGATCCGCGAGCGCGCGGGGACGGCGGCCGTCTCCTCGAAATACAACGATGTCCCGATCGAGGACCCGGACCGCGCGGGGGGCATCCTCGAGCTGCGAGGACGCACAGGCAACATACCAGTACTCCCTGAGGAACATGACCTCACCTCCAGCAAACATTCACGAATGTATGTAAATCGACCTGAAAAAAACGCCCTCAGCGCCGGAGCCCGCGCAGGAACGTCGCGACCATGCGGCGCACGACGGCCCTGGACTCCAGCGCCGTCGGGTCCATGAGGTGCAGCGCGGTCGCTCCGTGCACGAGGCTGACGGCCGCGAGGGCCGCGGCCCTCGGGTCGGTGGCGCGGTCGATCTGGCCGGCCGCGATGCCCTTTCGCACGAGGTCGGCGACCATGTCGACGAGCCGGCGCGCGTTCGCGATCTTCTGCTGAAACCCCGGTTCCAGCTCGGGCGTGAGCTCGGTCTTGAACAGCGTGATCGAGAGGACCGCGCGGTACTCTGGATCTTCCTCGAGGTACTCGAGCGATCGCGTGAGCAGGCGCTCGATCGACTCGAGCGGCGCGTACCTGGGCGAGAGCGCCTCGGCGAAGACCTCGTTCGCCTTGGCGAAGCGCTCGCCGATCAGCGCCGAGTAGAGCTCCACCTTGCCCTTGAAGTGCCAGTAGACCGCGCCCCGCGTCAGCCCGGCTTCCGCCGCGACGTCCTGCAGCGTCGCCGCCGAGTACCCCTTGCGGCTGAAGACGCGCAGCGCCGCGTCGAGGATCTGCTCGCGGGTCGCCGCTGCTTCCTCCTTCGTCCGTCGCACCCACTTCATATACATTCTCGAATGTATGTTAGCAAGCCCGATCGCACCTGGTCGCCTGCAGGCGCGCGGGGTGGGGTCGCCGTCGGGACGGGCAGGGCGATCGGACGGAGAGGACGCGAGATCAGGTCGTGAAGGCGCCGGGCTCGGGCTCAGGTCGTGAAGACGCCGAACTCGGGGCTGTAGATGACGACGCCTCGGGCGCGCTCCAACGCCCCCTGCGCGAGCTCGATCGCCATGAACGCCTCGTCCGCCGCGTACTCGTTGCCGAGGCCGCACAGGCTGGCCTTCTTGAACCCGAACCGAGCGTAGTACTCCGGCGATCCGAGGACGACGGCGAACGCGAAGCCGGCGTCCCTGCACGCCGCGATCCCCCGTCGCGCCAGCGCAGAGCCGATGCCGCGGCCCGCAAGCCCAGGCGAGACCGCGAGCGGCGCGAGGCCGACGCCTTTGCCGGGGACGCCGTCGCCGGCGATCGTCACGGGGCTGAACAGGACATGTCCGACGATGCCCGTGTCCGTCACCGCGACCAGCGAGACGGCCGCGCGCCCCGCGTCCCGCAGCCTGTCCACGAGATCCGCCTCGAGCGCCGAGGGAAACGCCGCGAGGTGAACGGCGCGGATCCCCGCTTCATCGCCCGCGCGCTCCGGCCTGACGTCCATCATCGACGCACCCCGCCGGGCCGACGCCCCTCCGCCGATCGGCCTGCGCGAGGGGCAGCGTCCGGCGCGATCCCCCGCCCGCGAGCCGCGTCAAGCGCCAGAGAGGACGCGGCCATGACAGACCATGTCCCACCGGATCGACGCCTCGACAACGCCCCTTCCTCTCCAGTTCTCCACAGGCCTTCTCCACAGGACATCCCCTGGACAACAGCTGGATTCTGTCGATTACCTTCGCCGCGCGCGCCTCTTCTCGTCATGGCCATTGGCACAGCCTAGCGGAACGCCGCGCGCGGCAGGGCGACCGAGTGGACCGGCGCCCGACGACACACGCAAATACACGTAAATACAACGATTTTTGCGACCACGCGCGCCGCCGTCCGCCCCTGACGGGTTGGGACAATGTCCGTCCGATCGATCCCTTTCCCGACGGGTCGAAGATGACTATCCATGGTAGACATCAAGAACGCGGCGCGACGGCGTGTCTCTCGCACGAGCGTGTAAATGGCGCGCCGGAATGCTTCGTTTTGGAGGAGACTTCATGGAAAAGATCTCGCTCACGTACTTTGTCGACTTCGTTCTCAAGGCCGGGACGCCCAAGCTGACGGGCGTCAGGGAGTTCAAGGAGCGGAAGGACGAGCTCCACACGGACTTTTACAGGCAGGTGCGAGAGGCGATCGTCGACATGCACAGGAGCGGAAAGCCCACCAGCGTGCTCGACGGCTTCCTCGCCGCGCAGCACGACGAGCGGCGCCGCCGCATCTATCCGTCGGTGGTGAACGGTTATCGCAAGTTCCTCGCCTCGACGAGGATGACGTGGTTCGAGCCGCCGGCGTCGACGTACCGCCTCGGCGATCTCGAGATCAACGTCAACCCGGAGCTCGGGCTCGTCATCGATGGGACGCCGCATGTCATCAAGATGTATTTCCGCGGGGAGCCCCTGTCGTCCAAGCGCGTCTCGGTCGTGCTGAACCTGCTCATGAACGGGCTCGCGGAGAGCACGCCGGGCGGCGCCTTCGCGGTGCTCGACGTGCGGAACGCCAAGATTCACACCTTCAAGGTGCCGAACCCGCGGCTCAGCCTGCTTCTCCGCGGCGAGGCGGCCTCTTTCGCCACCATCTATACCGGGCTGTGATCGCGGCGCCGCGGGGCGAGGCGGCGCCCCGCAGACATCACACCACGTCGTCTCCCGGCGTCCACCGAGCCCACGACGCCCACCGCGATACCGGCGTTGCCGCCCCGCGCGCCCCCCGCCGCTCATCCCGGCGTGGGGCGCGCGGCGCGCGCGCCCCACCTGGAGCAGGACGCGCACCAGGTGGACGCGGGAGCCGAAAGGTCGATGTCACGACGACGACGCCGTGACGCCATGACGCGACGACGCGACGTCGCGGCGACGTGATGACGCGACGCCGCAATGACTGGCGCACACGCAATCGAGCTGTAGGAGATCGACGCCACTGGCCTCATCGCCGAACGCACAAGCAGAGTAAAAATGACCGATTCAGAGAAAGAGAACTACGAACGCTCGGGCAGTTTCGTTTATCCTCGGGCTGCCATGGACCGCCGCGCGCAGATCACCGCAACCCCGCTTCATGTGCCCAGCATTCTTGTGGTCCTTGATCCCGCGTGGCCGGCGCTCTTCAGCCTGTGCCTCGCGGTGGCGCCGGGCTGCGGGGTGCTCCTGCACCGCTGCGACGCGGCCACCGCCGCGACGATCGCCGCCGAGCGGCGGCCGCTCGCGATCCTCCTGTCCAACAGCATCTACGCGAGGGATCCCGCCGATTTCGAGGCGCTCGCGCGGGACGTCCATTCGACGCTGCTGCGGCTCGATGAGGAGGTCAGCGAGCGAGAGCTCGAGGCGATGCTGAACGGCGCGCTGCGCGAGACGCGCGAGTTGAACGCGCAGCGCGACGCGGCTCGGCGCGACGAGGGCGGCGGGCGCTACACGATGATCGGGGCGCAGCGCAGCGAGACCTTCGGCCAGAAGGCCGCCTCGAGCGCGGACTCCCGCGCACCGCAGCGGGTGGGCGCGGGCGCGGATCCCCGCCTCGCGCCGCAGGTCCGCGCGAGGTCGACGAGCCAGAGCACGCTGCCGCCGCCATCGGCGCGCTCCGCCGCTCCGCCGTCGGCCCGGGCGCCCCTCGCGAGCCACGCGCTCACGCCGGTGCCTTCGTCGAGCCCGCCGCCTTCGTTCCGCTCCCCCCCCTCGGTGCCCTCCGCGCCGCCGCTGACGCGCACGCAGCCGAGCGCGTACGCGCCGGGCGGGTCGCCATCGGCGCCGCCGCCCTCCGCCCGCTCGCTCCCGGGCCCCGCGCGTGCGTATGCGGAGACCGCCGGGGGCGGCCGCCTGTCGAGCCTGCCTCCATCGTCGCGCCCCGAGCCCCTGTCGAGCCCGCCTCCGTCGATGCGCTCACAGCTCCTGTCGGGTACACCTCCGTCGACGCGCGCGCAGCCGAGCGTGCCGCCGGTCCCCTCGTCGCGCCCTCTGCCAGGGGGCCCTGCGGCGCGTCGGCCCACGCCGACGCCGTCGAGCGCGCCGGCAGGGCCGCCCCCCTCCACGCGCAGCCTGCCGAGCCCGCCGTCCTTGCGCACGATGGCGAGCTCGCCCCCCTCCGTGCGCTCGGTCCCGCCCGGCGTGCCCTCGCGCTCCGAGCCCCCGCCGTCGATCAAGACGATGGGTCCGCTGTCGGCGCGGATGGCTCCGGCGTCCTCGGTGCGCCCCGAGCTGTCGCCGCGCTCCGGCGTCCGAGAGCGGGGCAGCGAGGAGCTAGACGCCGTGTTCGAGGATCAGAAGCTGCCGCTCGACGCGCTCGCACGAGGCAACCGCGGCACCACGACCACGCGCTGAAGCGCGGGCCAGAGCGTTTTCCGCCCCCTCAGCACCATCCAGAGCAGAGCGGCCATCCAGAGCGGAGCGGCAGCAGAGCGGCGGTCTCCCGCACAGGAGACGGGCCCAGATCGGCGTTTTCGGCGCGCAAGCGCACTCCGGTGCGCTGAGCACCGAAAACGTCGAGATGGGCCCGTATCCGAAGCGGGTGACCGTCGCTCTAGCGGGGGCGTGTGAGCCAGGAGATGGTGGAGCCCGCGGCGCGCCCGAGCAGATCGCCCGCGATGTCGAGCAGCGGGGGCGGGGCGGGCGCGCCGAGATCGCGGCCGAGATCGACGAGGATGCGGTCGACGCACTCCATCGCGCTCGAGGCGGCGAGATCCATCCCAGCGCCGCGCCCGCCGGCCGCGCGCCCTGCGAGGTACAGCCCCCGCACGGGCGTGTACACCGCCGGCCGCGCGCGGCCGACCTGGCCAGGCGTCTGCGCCGTCCCCGACGCGAGCTCGCCGCCCGGAGCGCACGCCTCTCCGTCCGGGGATGACCCGTCGACGAAGATCGCCTGGGAGAGCACGCCGGGCACCGCCGCCGACAGCGCGCGCAAGAGCTCGTCGACCGTCGCGCCAGGTCCGCCGCGCGAGGCGCCGCCGCTCGCACCCGGTACGGCGCACGCGCAGAGGAGCTCATGTCCAGGCGGCGCGAGCGACGGGTCGAAGCGCGTCGGCGCGAGGCAGTAGAACGGGAGCGCCGGCGCGCCGGCGCCGCCCGCGAGACCGGCGAGCGCGCCCGCCGGGACGAGCCGCCTGCGCAGCCCGATCTTGACCTCGACCCGCCTCGGCTGGGGCGCGATCGCACGGACGCGCGCCACGTAGGCGTCGGGGAAGTGCGGCTCGCCAACGAGGCCCGACACGGTGCGCAGGAGCCCGGTCGCGCTCACCACGATGCGCGCGGGGAGCGCCGTTCCGTCCTCGAGCTCGACGCCCTGCACGCGACGATCGCGCACCAGCACGCGGCGCACGGTCGCGCCCGTCCACACGGCAGCGCCGAGCTCCCGGGCCAGGCGGCAGAAGACCTCGGGGATCCGCGACGCGCCGCCCTCGGGATAACGCGGCTGGCCGGCGCGGGCGAGCCGGCGCAAGGAGAGCAGCGCCTCGCCCGCAGACGCCTCGGCTCCTGGCAGCAGCAGCGGCAGGCCAAGCAGGCCGCCGAGCCGAGCGGCGGCGGCGGCGCGCGGGATGAAGCGGGCCACGTACGCCTCGGCCGTCACGTCATCACACGCGGCCATATCGACGTCGCGCATCGCCGCCGCGTGCGCGAAGAGACGCGCGGCCCCCGCGGCCTCCAGCGGCGTGAGGTCGAGGCCGCGCGCGAGATCCAGGGCGGTTCCGGCGAGCCGGAGGGGATCTGCCTGCAGAACGACGCGGCGAGCGCGCGCGGCCCCGGCGCGGGCGCCCGTGAAGCAGAGCGCCGCCGGCTCGTCGCTCTGCTGGAAGGTGATGGCGTCGCCCTGGCCCACGCGGCGCAGCACGTCGCCGAGCGGGCCTTGCTCGCCACAGCCGAGCATGTGCGTGACTGTGTCGACGCGGAAGCCGTCCCTCTCGTAAGCGGCAGAGGAGCCGCCCGGGCGGCGCTCCTTCTCGACGAGCAGGGTCGGGATGCCGGCGTGCGCAAGGAGGAGCGCCGCGGCAGCGCCGCCGACGCCAGAGCCGATCACCACCGCGCGCAAGGGAGCCTCGTCCATGAAGTCACGAGAACATACCGCGAAGAGCCCGCGCGGCGCGCGCCGCGCCGCCGGTAGTCACGCGGAAACCGCGCTGGAATCACGCTGGAATCACGCTGGAATCACGCTGGCAGACGTTGGCAGACGCGAGACCACGCGAGACCACGCGAGACCACGCAAGGGGAGGCCGCGGGATGCGAGGGCGCGTAAGTCACGTGGGAAGACGCGGGGCCGCGCGAGGAGACACCGGGCTACGCGGAATCACGCAGGGCAAGGCAGCGCAGCACACCACGACTCGACAAAGCGCCGAGGCGCGCGCCGAGCGTTGACCCTCGAGAGCGGCCCCCCGTAGAGTGTAGCCTTGCAGCCGACGTGCCCGCTATGAAGACCTGCCCGCAGTGCCATCAGCGTTACCCGGCCGACAGCGCCTTCTGCTTCATCGACGGCTCGTCGCTCGTCTCCGAGAAGGATCCCCGCACCGGGGCGTCGATCGCGGGTCGCTACGTCATCGAGCAGGGCCTCGGGATCGGCGGGATGGCCACGGTCTACAGGGCGTACAACAAGCTGATCGGCACCCCGTGCGCCATCAAGATCCTGAACCGCGAGTTCGCGCAGGACACGACGACGCGGGAGCGCTTCCGGCGCGAGGCACGGCACGCGCAGCGGCTCGCGCACCCGAACATCATCGAGATCTTCGATCAGGGCGACACGGACGACGGGCTGCCGTTCCTCGTGATGGAGCTGCTCCAGGGGACGAGCCTCGCCGACGTGGTGGAGCGCAGCCGGGTGCCGCTCGCGCGGGCCCTGCCCATCTGGGTGCAGATGGCGCGCGCCCTCGGCCGAGCGCACGACTTCGACGTCGTGCACCGCGATCTCAAGCCGGAGAACGTGTTCCTGCTGAAGGGCGACTGGGTGAAGCTCCTCGACTTCGGCATCGCCCGCTGCGCGCAGGACGCGCGCCTCACGAACCTCGGCGAGATCTTCGGCACACCGCAGTACATGGCGCCGGAGCGCAGCACGACGATCGACGCGGGCCCCCCGGCGGACCTCTACTCGCTCGGGGTCATCATGTTCGAGATGATCACGCAGCGGCTACCGTTCGACGCCCCGGATCCAGCGAGCTGGATCCTGAAGCACATGAACGAGCAGCCGCCGCACCTCAAGGAGCTCGCCCCGGAGATGCCGGACGCGCTCGACCGCCTCGTCAGCGCCCTGATGGCGAAGGAGCCCTCCGAGCGCCCCGTCGACGCGTACCGCGTGCTCGCGGAGCTCGAGGAGATCGCGGCCGCGAGCCGGATCGCGCTCCCCCCGCCGCCGGAGGCGATGCCGCGCGACTCGGCGGTGCGCTCGAGGGGCGCCGGGCGCGATCCCTGGGTAAGCCGGCTCGAGCTGTTCGAGCGGATGACGGCCCGCGCGTTCGGCGCGTCGGCGCCGGGGGAGATCCAGCGGCAGCTCGAGGCGCTGCGCGGCGTCGTGCGGGAGCACGCCGACCTCCGATCGAGGGCCCTCGACGAGCAGCGGCGCCTCGAGGGCGTCGCCGAGGAGTGGCGCGACGGCCGGATGCAGATCGGGCGGGCGATGGACGCGCTCACGGTCGACGCCTCGCTCACGCGCGAGGAGGCCCGGTCGTTCCGCGCCAGGGTGGCGCCGCTCAGCGCGGCGACGCAGGCGTTCGTCCCCGAGGTGCTGATCGCGCACAAGGAGGCCGTGCGCTGGGAGGGCCGGAGCGGGTTCGCCGAGCCCTACCTCGAGCTCGCCGCCAGCTACCGCAGGCTGGCCGAGCTCGTCGAGGGCTGGTATGCGTCGCGCAAGGCGGACTACGAGGCGGAGAGCGAGGCGATCGCCCGCGAGCACGAGGTGGCCGAGGTGGACGCGCAGATCAAGAAGCTGCGCGAGCGCCTCGAAGAGCTCGACCGGCAGCTCGAGGCGCGGCGCCGGGAGTCCCAGGAGCGCATCGCCGAGATCGGGCGGAGGGTCGATCAGCTCGACGCCGAGCTGCTCCACCTGGCCAGCCGCTTCTGCGCGCCGCTCCGGTCGAAGCCGGAGCTCGGCACGCTCTTCGTGGAGCTCGAGCGGCTCGCCGGCTGATCGCTCTGCTCCGGCGCGCCTCGGGCGCACATCGTGGCGGCGTGTCGCAGGTCGTGGCGCTCCGGCGAGGACTTCCCTTCGGCGCGCGTGGATCCGGCTCGGATGCGCCCCCGAGGAGCTCGACCCGACGGCGCGGCGTTCCTCCGCCGCCTGCCGTCGCGCCGCGCGCCAGCACGGTCGCCGCGCCCCGTGCGTACTAAGCTACCCGCCGTGACGCCCGATCCCGCACCCGAGGCGCGGCGCTCCTCGCCGCCGCGCCCGCCGCGCGCGCCGGGACGCGCGCGCCGCGCTGCGTCCGCCGTCGCGGCGGCGCTCGGGCTCACGCTGACGTTCGCGGGCGCCGCGGCCGTGGGCGTCGCGCTCCACCTCGACACGCCCGCCGCGCGCCGCGTGGCCCGCGACGCCACGAACCGGCTCCTCGGCTCGCTGTTCCAGGGGCGGATCGTCGCTGACGAGATCGACGCGCTCGGCCTGGGCGGCGTGCGGATCCGATCCGCGGTCGCGCTCGATCCACGGGGGAACAAGGTGATCCGCGCGAGCGGCCTCGAGGCGCGCGCCGACGTGCTCGCGATGCTCCGCGGCGCGCTCTTCGGCGCGGGCGCGCTCCGCATCGAGGTCCCGTACATCCGGGTCGAGCAGGCCGACGTGCTGGTCCAGGACAACGGCGCGGGGGGCGTCACCCTCGGCGACACGTTCACGCCGCTGCCGCCGCGAAGCCCGCCCTCGTCCAGGCCCGAGGCGCCTCCGCGCGACGTCGTCGTCGCCCTCTCGCACGTCGAGATCGGGCGCGGGTGGGTCCACGGGCAGCTCGCTCCGCCGCGCGCGCTGGACGCCGATGTCAGCCGGCTGTTCGGGTCGGTGCACGTCGGCCCGGAGGGCGTCGCGGTCGACGTCGATCAGACGGGCCTCGTGGATCGCGCCTTCCTGCCGGCCAGGACGGCGGGCACGGCGAACTACCACCTCCGCGCCGGGGACAAGGTCCGGATGTGGAGCAGCTTCGCCGGTCGGCTCGCCGACGTCGAGATCACCGCGCGGGCCGTGCTCGACGAGGAGCACCTCGAGGCGCAGGCGAGCGTCCCCCGCGCCACGCCGGAGCAGCTGCGGAGCCTCCTCCCGGATCACCCCCTCACCGAGCCGATCTCCGCGCGCGTGGCCCTGGACGGCCACCTCCCGCAGCTCGACGTGGTGGCCTCTGCCTCGGCGGACCCTGCCGGCCCGGCGGGCGGCGGCCTCGCCCTCACCGGGCGGCTCGACGTGACGGGGCCCGTGCGGCTCGACGCGGAGGTCCAGGCGCGCGACGTCGATCTGCGACTCTTCGGCGTGCGCCTCTCGCCCGACACGGCGAGCGGCGCGGCGCCCGCCCCGGCCGGCGCGGCGCCCGCCCCGGCCGCGCCCGCCCGGCGCCGCGGCGTACCCACCCTGACCCACGCCGCGCCCGCCCTGCCCCGCGTTGCGCCCGCGCGGCTCGGTGCTGCCGCGGCGAAGCCCGCGCCGGATCGCGGCTCCGAGCCGGCGCCCTTGATCACCGCGGACGGCCGGGTGCACGTCGAGCTCGGCGACCTGCTCCGGCTCTCCGTCGAGGCGCGGACCGAGCCCACCGCGCTGCTCGGGCAGCGCGTGCCGGCGGCGGACGTCCACCTCGTGCTCGACCGCGGCGAGCTCCACGCGCGCGTGCACCTCCACGAGCCGGGCGCTCCGATCGACGCCGCCGTCTCGCTCCTGCCGGGCGGCCAGGGCCTCCGCTTCGCGGCGACGGCCGACATCCCGGCGTTTGCCGCGGCGCCGCGCCTCGCCGGGCCCGTCGACGGCGCCGGCCGCGTGCGCGTCGAGGGGAGCCTGCGCGGGGGAGCGCTCGACGCGCGCGTCGAAGGTGCGTTCGCCGGGCTCCGGGTCGGCCAGGACGTCGCGCTCGCCAGCGCGCGCGTCGCGGGGCGGGTCTCCGGGCCGCTCGACGCGCTCTCGATCGACGCCTCGCTCTCCGGGAAGGAGGCGCTCGCCGGCGGCCACACGGTCGACGAGGTCACCGCGCAGATCTCCGGCCCGCTCACCTCGCCGAAGCTCCGCGCGACGCTCACCGACGGCGACGACTCCCTGAGCGCCTCCGCGCGGCTGGCCACCACTCCCCTCGCCCTCCGCGACGTCGAGCTCCAGCTGAAGCGCGACGGCGCCGCGGTCGCGGGGAAAGTCACGGCGATCACCTCCTCGGCCGGCGGGCTCTCCGTCGAGGGGCTCGATCTCTCCTCGGCCGAGCTCGGCTCGCTGAAGGGCCGGCTCGCGGTGCGGGGCGACGACGTGACCGGGCGCCTCCGGGGCGACGGCATCGACGTCGGCCGCGTGGCCCGGATCCTCGGGATCCCGATCCGCGTGCGCGGGCGCGCGGAGGTCGACGTCGCGCTCGATCGGGACCGCGAGACCGGTCGCTCGGGCCACGTACGGATCGGCCTTGCGGGGGGCGAGGTCGCGTTCCTGTCCGGCATCTCGGCGCAGCTCACGGCGAGCTTCGAGCGCGACCAGGTCAAGGCCGACGGGTCCGTGCGCATCGACGCGAAATCGCCGCAATCGAAGGGGAACGGCGGGCAGCCGCCGAACGGCGCGTGGAACGACGCCCTGCCGCGGTGCGCCGGCACCCTCGCGAGCGTGCGTGTGTCCGGCGCCGAGGGCACGCTGGAAGGGCCCCTCCTGCGCGCGAAGACCTGGACCGCCCTGGTCGGGAAGGCCGAGGTCGCCGCGAACGACTGGGACCTCGGCTGCCTCGCGCAGCTCATGCCGATCGGGCACATCGTGAGCGAGGTGCGCGGCAAGCTCACGGCCCGCTTCGGGGTGTCGCGCGCCGCCGGCGAGCCGTTGCCTTCGCTGCACGACGTGCTCGTGCGGACGCACGGCCTCGCGCTCGCCGGTCCTCATCGGCTGGGCGACGAGCGCCCGGCCTGGGAGTCGCACTTCGTCGACGCGCAGCTCAAGGGCTCGTTCAGCGGCGCGACCGGCAAGGCGGACGCCGCGCTGACCCTGTACGACGGCGGGCTGCTCGCCGACGTCTCCGGCGCGCTCGAGCTCGATCTCGAGGCGCTCACGGGGCCGCCCGCGGCCCTTTGGCCGTCGCTCCTGCGCTCGCCCATCGCCGTGCACGCCTCCGTCCCGCGGCGCGGGATGGACCAGCTCACCACGCTGCCCTCGTTCGTGCGCGAGGCGCTCCCGCCGCTCGCCGGCGAGGTGCGGATCGACGCGTACGCAAGCGGCACGATCGAGCGTCCGTTCCTGACGGCGCGCACCCTCTGGTGGGGCTTGACCTATGCGCCGCCGGGCGCCTCGAGCGCGACGGATCTCCTTTTCCCCACCGATCTCGACGCGTGGCTCACGTACGACAGCGAGAAGGCCACGCTGGACGCGCACGTCACGCGCGGCGCGGCCGAGATCGCGACCGTGAGCGCCGAGGTGCTCGCGCCGCTCGAGCGCCTGCTCGCGGACGCCCCGGCGCGCGCGCTCAAAGGCGCGCCTCCGCCCCCGGCGTGGACGGGCTCCCTCCGCGCGACGCTGCGCGAGGTCCCGCTCGGCGAGATCCCCCTGCTCGCCGACAGCGGCATTGCCGGGCGCATGAGCGGCGAGATCGAGATGCGCGGCCTCAACATCGCGCCGTCGCTCAGGGCGCGCCTTACGGTGCCGGGCGTCACGCTCGGGAGCGATCTCGCCTTCGAGCGCGGCGTGCTCGCGCTGCGGATCGACCCGATGCGCGAGGCCGGGCGCGGGAACCTCCGCGTCACCGAGCTCGCCCTCGAGGGCCGGCGCGGCGGCAAGATCCGCGCGAACGCCTTCGCGAGCGTGCGCTTCCGCGGCGGGTTCATCCCGGTCCTCGACGGCGAGCGCACGGACCTCGCCATCTCCGCGGAGCGCTTCCGGCTCGCGGCGCTCCAGCCGCTGGTCGGCGGCCTGCTGAGCAAGGTCGATGGGACGCTAAACGGCGATCTCCGCGTCGAGCTCGGCGGCCCCTCCGACGCGGACGGCAACCTCCGCGCCCAGCTGGAGGTCACGGACGGCGTCGTGCACATCCCGGAGCTCGGGCAGGAGCTGCGCGACGTGGCCGCCCGCATCACGGCCGAGGACGGCGTCCTCCGGATCCAGGGCTTCCGCGCGGCGGGCACGACCGGGATGGCGCAGGGCTGGGCCCTGTTCCGGCTCGCCGGGCTTTCGCTGCGCGACGGCGCCGGGGCGCTGACCATCGCCGAGGACCAGGCCCTCCCGCTCACGCTCGAGGGGGTGCCGCTCGGGACCGCCTCCGGGGCGCTGTCGTTCATCGCGGAGAAGAAGCCGGGCGAGCTCGCTCTGTACGCGACGGTCCCCACGCTCCGCGTCTCGCTGCCGGCGACGAGCAGCCGCGACGTCCAGCCGCTCGGCGACAACCCCGACATCTCCGTCTCGCAGCCGCTCGGGCCGGAGAAGCAGCGGCGCGCGGCGGACGCGCTCCGCTACTCCGTGGCGTTCGACGTGCGCGACGCGTTCGTCAGCGGCGCGGGGCTAAGGCTGCGCCTGCAGAGCGCCGAGGACGCGCCGCCGCGCGTCGTGATCGGAGAGGACACGCGGGTGTCGGGCGGCATCGTGGTCACGCGGGGCGAGCTCGAGATCTACGGCAAGGCGTTCGAGATCGAGGGCGGGCGCGTGCGCCTGCGCGAGGAGGACGCGTCGAACCCGCACCTGAACGTCACGGCGCACTGGGACGCCCCCGACGGCACGCGCATCCACGTCGCCTTCAACGGCAACCTCCGGCCCATCACCGACAGGTCGCTGCGCTTCACCTCGAGCCCGCCGAGCTCGCAGCAGGACATCCTCGCGCGGCTCCTGTTCGGCGCCGATTTCTCGGAGGGCGCGCAGGCCGCGGGCTCCCAGACGCCCGCGGGCCTCGCGGCCGGCGGCGTCGCGGCGTCGGTCGGCAGCGAGATCGCGTCGGCGCAGTTCAACGCGCTGCTGAGCGGCATCGCGCCGCTGCGCGGGCTGACGACGCGGTTCGGGACGACGTCCGAGGGCGCGCTGCGGACGAGCCTGGTCTACCGGCTGAGCGACAACCTGACGGCGCAGGCCACCTTCGAGGAAGGCGCGCAGCAGCGCGCCGCGACGGGGGGATCGAGCGGGCCGACCCCTGGCGGGACGGCGAGCGAGCGCGGCACGCAGACCGAGGTCACCATCGACTGGCGCTTCAGCGAGCACTGGACGCTCCGCGGCACGGTGGGCGTCGACGCGCGCCAGGCGACCTCGGGCATGCTCGACCTGCTCTGGCAGTACCGGTACTGAGCCGAGCGCGGCCACCTCGGCCCCGCGCCACGGCGATCCCTCCCGGGATCTCCGGCGCGCGGGGCTAGCGCGCGGCCCGCGGGGGCAGCGTGACCTCGCGCCCACCGACGAAGAGCGTGGGCGGCTCGGCCTCGACGAGCAGCGGAGCGAGCTGCGTCTGCGCGTGGCGCGAGAAGCGCGCCTCGAGCGCGCCGCTCCGGGCGCGCGCGTACACGACGCCGTCCTCGCCGACGGAGAGCGTCGCCGGATCGAGCGGCTCCTCCGTGCCGTCGAACAGGAGCAGCGAGACCGCGCCGCCCTCGCCGATCCGGAGCGCGTCGACGAAGAGCGGCGCGTCGTCGACCTGGAAGTAACACCAGTCGTAGCCGTTCGTGAGGATCGGCCGGCCGTCGTCCGGGTGCCGCCCGATCCAGGACCGGAGCCCGCGCTCGATCGCCGGATGGTCGACCCGGGCGCCGTCGTGCCAGAAACGGCCCTCGCGATCGAGCCGGATCGAGCTCTCGCGGGAGGTCCCTGGGGGCGGCGCGAAGCGGAAGAAATCGGGATGGTCGCCGGGTTTCATGGGTCACCTCGCAGGAGAGATGCGGCCCGGCGCGGTGAATCGCAAGGAGCGCAAGGAGCGCAAGGAGCGCGGGCAGCCCGCGACGGGGAGTACTATAGCGGGCCCATGGGAGCCCAGACGGTAGAGGTCGGCACGGACGAGCACCTGCGCGCGACGCGGGCGTACTACGACGAGTTCTCGGCGCGCTACGACGCCCGGCGCGGAGGGCGCGATCCCGGGGGCTACCACGACCTCGTCGACGCGCTCGAGGTCGACTTCGTGCGCCGCTTCGGCGAGGGCCGCGACGTGCTCGAGGTGGGGTGTGGGACCGGGCTCCTGCTCGCGCGGATCGGCGCGTTCGCGCGCGCCGCGCGCGGGGTCGATCTCTCGCCCGGCATGCTCGAGCGCGCCCGGGAGCGCGGGCTCGACGTCGTGGAGGGGAGCGCGACCGACCTGCCGTTCGCCGACGAGAGCTTCGACGTCGCGTGCTCGTTCAAGGTGCTCGCCCACGTGGAGGACGTCCGTCGCGCGCTGTCGGAGATGGCGCGCGTGGTGCGGCCCGGCGGGCACGTGATCGCCGAGTTCTACAACCCCTACAGCCTGCGCGGGCTCGTGAAGCGGCTCGGCCCGGCGGGCGCCATCAGCGACAGGACCCGGGAGAGCGCCGTCTTCACGCGCTTCGACGCGCCGAGCGCCGCCGCCGCCCTGATGCCGGACGGCGTGCGCGTCGTCGCCTCGCGCGGGGTGCGCATCGTGACGCCGTTCGCGGCCGTGATGCGCGTGCCGGGCCTCGGGCGCCTCCTGCACAGGGCGGAGTGGGCGCTGTGCGACACGCCGCTCGCGCAGCTCGGCGGGTTCTGGATCGCCGCCGCGCGGAAGGCGTGACCCGCGCGGCGCCCCCGGTCAGAACCGTCCGGTGAGCCCCGCGACCATGCCGCCGGGGACCACGGAGATCGTCGGCGCGGCGGTGAAGCTCGGCGGCGGCGGCGGCACGGGGCGCGTCCGGAAGGAGATCCGCTCGGGGACGAACGTGATCTGCGCGTGGGCGATCCCGGCCGCGACGAGCGTCGCGAACGCCCCGAAGGCCACGCGGTTGACGGCGGCGGCGGTCCCGATACGGCTGTTCAGCGCGTCGATGTCGACGCTCTGCCCCGAGGGCCTCTGCGAGATGTCGACGTTCTCGTAGCTGGCCAGCGCGATCGCCGAGACGATCGAGGTCCCGCCGGCGACGGCCTGGCTCACCAGGAAGAACCAGCCGAGCCCCTCGTCGTCGTTCTGGAACTGCCCCACCCCGAAGGGCAGCATCGCGGTCCAGCGGGAGTTCTGCGCCACGACCCGCTCGCGCCCGGCGAGGTGATGGAGCTCGGAGACCCAGCGGCGCTCGTCCTCGCGGCCCCGCTCGACCCGCAGCCGCGCCGCGCGCTGCGCCTCGGCCTTCTGCCGCGTCACCTCCTCGATGCGCGCCCGGATGCGCGCCCGGACCGCGGTGAACCGATCGATGACCTCGGGCTGGAACACCGCCGGGTTCGGCGAGTACACCGGGTTGTCGAGGAGGATCTTCTCGATGTACGCCTCGGCCTCGCTCGTGCGCCGCAGCGCCACGAGCGCCGCGGCGGCGAGGCCGCGCGCCCGCTCGACCAGGCCGGGCTCGGAGATCCTGCACGGCTTGCCCTCCGCCTCGATCGGGCCGCGCTCGCAGGGCGCGTTCGCGGGATCGAGCATCGCCGCGAAGCGGCTCACGGCCTCCTCGTAGTGCCCGGCGTCGAAGCGCGTCTTGGCGAGCTCGAACTGCTGCACGTCGTCGGCGCGCGCCGGCGCCGCGAAGCAGAGCGCGAGGGCGGCGGCGGCCGCCGCCGCGAGGCGCCGCGGCGCGCGCAGGGCGCGGCGGCCCCCGACCGATGGGAAGCGAGCGCCGGGAGATCTCCTGCCTGGAGTTCGCGCAGCCATGCGGAAGGGGTGCGCCGTGATGTAGCGGAGTTTGGACGGGGATGCTGAGAATTCCGGAGCGGACGCCACAATGACGGCAATGCCGTCAGCCGGACGGCCAGGAAACCGTGTTCGGCTCGCCGGCCACCAGCGTCACGTTGCCGACGCGCGGCGCGGCCTCCGGCGTCGCGGGCGTGAAGAGGCAGCTCCCGCTCCAGGACACGTCGTTCAAGGTCACGGCCTGCGGGGTGCCGGCGTAGCCGATCAGGCCGATCTGCGGGCACGCGACCTGCGCGCTCGGCGGCGCGCCGCTCAGGACGACCGTGCTGGGCAGGATCTCCAGCTTGTGGATGATCCGCTGCGGCGCGGAGACGCCGGGCTTCGGCGCCACGACCGAGATGACGCCCGCGTACGGCTTGCAGCACCGCGAGGTCGGCACGCTGATGTGAACGGTGTGTGTGCCGATCTTGAGGGGCGTGACCTTGTTCGCGCCGAACCAGCTGATCTCGACGCCATCGAGCACCAGCCTGGCGCCGCTCGGGACGATCTGGAAGACGACGTCGCGCACCGCCGGAACGTCCTCCGTCGGCGCGGCCGAGGGCGGGATGTGCGGCAACGGTGGCCGCGCGCGGGGCCGCGGCGCGCTCGCGACCTCCCTGGCGCTCGGCGCGACCGCGCGCACGTTCGGCGACGGGATGAGGGCGTCGATGGGCGTCGGCGACGTCGAGGGCGTCGTCGGCGGCTCGGCCGCCGCGAGCGCGTCCCCGTCCACCGGCGGCGGGTCACGGAGCGCGCGGGCGATCGTGAACGCGGCGAGGCCGAGCGCCACCGACCCGAGCGCGACGAGCAGCGCGCGCAGCGCGAGCTTCTGCCGGTTGCGGCTCGCGTTCAGCTTCGCGAGCCGCTTGAGGATGGCGAGGTCGTTCGGCGCGAGGGCCAGCGCCCGGTTGTAGTCGGCGGCCGCGCCGGGCACGTCGCCGCGCTTGCGGCCGGCCTCCGCGCGCGCCACGAGGCACGGGACGAGCCGCGCGACGTGCCGCTCGGCGTAGCCTGCCGGGTCGGCGAAGTAGGCGGCGAGCTCGGCGCGCGGCTCCGCGATCCCGAGCGCCGTGAGCTCGGCCCTGATCTGATCCGCGAGCGCGCGAGGGGTCGCCGGGCGGGCGGCGATGTCGTGCGCGAGGGCGCCCGCCACGATCCGGCTCCAGCGCGCGCCCACGGTGGCTCGCTCGCGCTCGGCCTCCGGGTAGATCCCCTCGAGCACCTTGCGGAGCACCTGCGCCGGGTTCTTGCCCTCGAACGGCAGGTGCCCGACGAGACACTCGTAGAAGAGCACCCCGAGCGCGAACACGTCGGTGCGCGCGTCGACCTCGCCGCCCTCGATCTGCTCCGGCGCCATGTGCGCCGGAGAGCCGAGCACCTGCCCCGTCGACGTGACGCCCTGAGCGTCGAGGATCTTGGCGATGCCGAAGTCGGTGAGCTTGATCACCACGCTCGCGCCGTCCCGGCTCTCGCCGGCGCGGTCGGAGGGCAGCTCGACGAGCACGTTCTCCGGCTTCACGTCGCGGTGGATGATCCCCGACGCGTGCGCGTGCTCCAGCGCGTCGCAGAGCTCGAGCACCACCGCGGCGCCGATCTCGGCCGGCATCTCGCGGTGGGCGCCCAGGATCTTGCGCAGCGTGGCGCCGCGGAGCAGCTCGACGACGAGGTAGCGCTCGCGGTCCTGCTCGCTGGAGACGTCGTACACCTCGACGATGCCGGGGTGGCGCAGCTTCGCCGCCGCGCGCGCCTCGGCGACGAAGCGGGTGCCGACCTCCGCGTTCTCCCGGAGGTGCTTGTGGATGATCTTGACGGCGACATCGCGGCGGAGCCGCGGGTCGCGGGCGCGGTAGACCGTGGCCATCCCGCCGTGGCCTATCTCCTCGATCAGCTCGTATTTCTCGAGCTTCGGGAGGACTTCTGCGCCCGCGTTTCTGGAGAGGGATTCCTGCTCGCCCGACGAGCCCCTATCGCGGGCGGGCAGGCTCATTCAACGACCTTCACCCGAATCGTGTTGGTCGACCCCGAGACGCCGACAGGAGCGCCGAAGATGGTGACGAGCTTGTCGCCCGGCGAGACGAGGCCGTTCGCAAGCAGGTACCCGGTGGCGCGCTCGATCATCTCGTCCGAGTTCCGGAGCGCGTCGACGGGGAACGGCACCACGCCCCAGAGCAGCGCGAGCCGCCGGCGCGTCGTGTCGTTCGGCGAGAAGGCGACGATCGGCACCACGGGGCGCGCCTTCGACGCGTACCGCGCGGTGAGGCCGCTCTCGGTGAACGCGATGATGAGCTTCGCGCCGATGTCCTTCGCGATGTCGCACGCGGCGCGCGCGGTCGCCTCGGGGACGTTGGCGCGCTGGCCGGGCTGCTCGCTCGAGAGATACCGGTAGAACGAGCTCTGCTCGGCCTCGGTGACGATGCGGGCCATCATCCGCACGACGAGCGGCGGGTGCGCGCCGGTCGCGGTCTCCTGCGAGAGCATGACCGCGTCGGTGCCGTCGAAGACGGCCGTCGCCACGTCGCTCGCCTCGGCGCGCGTCGGGCGCGTCGCGGTCACCATCGACTGGAGCATCTCGGTCGCGACGATGACCGGCTTCTGGTGCACGCGCGCGAGGCCGAGGATCTCGCGCTGGATGATCGGCACCCGCTCCGGGTTGAACTCCACGCCGAGGTCGCCGCGCGCCACCATGACCCCGTCCGAGGCGAGGATGATCGACTCGAGGTTGTCGATGGCGCCTGGCGTCTCGATCTTGGAGACGATCGGCGTCGGGCGACCCCAGGCCTCGCAGATGTCGCGCACGTGCCGGACCTCGTCCGCGTTGCGGACGAACGAGAGGGCGACGTAGTCAACCCCCTGCGCAAGGCCAAAGCTGAGGTCGGCCTTGTCCTTCTCGGTCAGCGCGGAGATGCGCACACGCCTGGCGGGCAGGTGCACGCCGACGCGATCGCGCAGGCGTCCGCCCTGCGTCACGCCGGCCTGGACGCGGTCCCCGTCGACCTTGGTGACGGTGACCACGACGCGGCCGTCGTCGATCAGGACGACGTCGCCCGGCTGCAGGTCGGACGCGAGCCCCTCGTAGAGGATCGGGATCTCGCCGGGCGTGGCGACTGGGCTGTCCCTGTTCGCTTCGATCAGGGTGACCGAAGCCCCGTCAGACACCTCGAAGGTGTTGCCGGGGAAGCGACCGGCTCGGATCTTCGGGCCGCAGAGGTCCTGCAGGATAGCCACAGGCTTCCCGCATGCCTCCGCAGCCGCACGGACCGTGGCGATTGCTTTGCCATGATCCTCATGCGAGCCGTGTGAGAAGTTGAGTCGAGCGACATCCATACCGGCGCGGATGAGCTGCTCCAGCGTCGTTTGAGAGTCACACGAAGGGCCAATGGTACAGACGATTTTCGCTCTGCGTACGAGCACGGGCGGAGCATGCCACGAGCAGGGGTCGCGACACTACCCTGATTGTGAACGGGCCATGCGGACTTCACCGGATTCCAACAAAGCAGCTGGGAGATGAGCCGCTGCGCGGCGCGGCGCACGCGCGCGTCAACGCAGCAGCGGAGCGCGGCGTCCGGCCGTGCGCAGCAGCGACCCGCGCGCACGGCCGCGGATCGCTGCGAATCGGAGATCTCTCGGAGGGGGAGTGAGCGGCGGGACGGCTCGGGCGCGCGCCGCAGCGCGGCATGAGGTCCCGCCTTGAGGTCTTGTGACTAGGAGCGGCGCTCTCGGCGCTCGCGCGGCGGTCCGCCACGATCGCGCTCCATGCCGGGCCGCGATCCGCGATCGCCGCCGCGATCGCCGCCTCGCCCGCCCGGCCCATCGCGCCGCGGCGGCGGGCCGGCGTCGCGCGCCTGCGCCATGCGCTCGCGCGCCCGATCGCCCTCTTCGCCTTCCGGGAGCGGGAGGAGCTCGCGCCGGCTCAGCCGGATCTTCCCCTCGCGATCGACGCTCAGCACCTTCACGTCGAGCGAATCTCCCTCCTTGAGGACGTCCTCGACGCGCTCGACGCGCGTGTGGGCCATCTCCGAGATGTGCAGCAGGCCGTCGGTGTTCGGGAGGATCTCGACGAACGCGCCGAAGTCGGTGATGCGCTTGACCGTCCCCTTGTAGGTCGCGCCGACCTCGGGCTCGGCCGTCAGGCCCTTGATGATGTCAAGCGCCCTCTTCACCGCGTCGGAGTCGGCCGACGCGACGTTCACCGTGCCGTCGTCCTCGACGTCGATCGCGACGCCGGTCTGATCGACGATGCCCTTGATGGTCTTGCCGCCGGGGCCGATGATCAGCCGGATCTGGTCGGGCTTCACGCGCACCGTGGTGATCCGTGGCGCGTACTGGCTGAGCTCGGGCCGCGTGGTCGGCAGCGTCTCGAGCATCTTGCCCAGGATGTGGAGCCGCCCCTCGCGCGCCTGATCCAGCGCCTGCGCCAGGATCTGCCGGCTCAGGCCCGCGATCTTGATGTCCATCTGGATCGCGGTCACGCCGCGCGCCGTGCCGCAGACCTTGAAGTCCATGTCGCCGAGGTGATCTTCGTCGCCGAGGATGTCCGAGAGCACCGCGTAGCGCTGGCCCTCCATGATGAGGCCCATCGCGATGCCCGCGACGGGCGACTTGATCGGCACGCCCGCGTCCATGAGCGAGAGGCACCCGCCGCAGACGGCCGCCATCGACGACGAGCCGTTCGACTCGAGCGTCTCCGACACGATGCGGATCGTGTACGGGAACTGATCCGGCGCCGGGATCATCCGGGAGAGCGCGCGCTCGGCGAGCGCGCCGTGGCCGATCTCGCGCCGGCCGGGGCCGCGCAGCGGCTTCGTCTCGCCCGTCGAGAAGGGGGGGAAGTTGTAGTGGAGGTAGAAGCGCTTCCACGTCTCCCCCATCAGGCCGTCGATCTTCTGCTCGTCGGTCGAGGTGCCGAGCGTCGTCGTGACGATCGCCTGCGTCTCGCCGCGCTGGAACAGGGCGCTGCCGTGCACGCGCGGGAGCAGGCCGACCTCGCACATGATCGGCCGGATGCTCCTGCCGTCGCGGCCGTCGATGCGCTTGCCCTCCTCGGTCACGTAGGTGCGGACGACGTGCGCCTTGCGCTCCTCGAACTCCGCCTTCACGAGCCCCTGGATGGGCAGGAGCTTCTCGGCGCCGAGCTCTGCGCTCAGCGTCTCGGTCAGCTTCTTCTTGAGCACGCTGTAGCCGTCGTAGCGCGCCTTCTTGTCGGTCACCTTCGTCGCGGCCTTCAGGTCCTCGTCGACGATCTGGGCGACGCGCCGCTTGATCTCGTCCGGCAGCGCCGGCGCGACGAACTCGCGCTTCGGCTTGCCCACCGCGGCGCGCATCTTCTCGATCAGATCGATCACCGGCTGCGCGGTCTCGTGCGCGAACATCAGCGCGTCGATGATCTCCGCCTCGGTCGCCTCCGCGGCGCCGCCCTCGACCATCACGATCGCGTCGCGCGAGCAGGCGACGACGAGGTCGATGTCGCAGCGCTCGATGTCGGCGACCGTGGGGTACGCCACGAACTCGCCGTCGAGCCGGCCCACGCGCACGCCCACGACCGGCCCGTGCCAGGGGATGTCCGAGATGTGCAGCGCGGCGCTCGCCCCCGTCAGCGCGAGGACGTCCGCCTTGTTCTGCTTGTCGCTGGAGAGGACGGTCGCGATGATCTGCGTGTCCCGCTTGAAGCCCTCCGGGAAGAGGGGGCGGAGCGGGCGATCCATGAGGCGGCTCGAGAGGATCTCCTCCTCGCGCTGTCGCGCCTCGCGTTTGAAGAAGCCGCCGGGGATCTTGCCGGCGGCGTACGTCTTCTCGACGAACTCGCAGGTGAGGGGGAAGAAGTCGAGGCCCGGCCGCTCGTCTTGCGAGACGGCGGTCACGAGCACCATCGTATCGCCGTAGGTGACGAGCACGGCCCCGTGGGCCTGCTTGGCCAGGCGGCCGGTCTCGAGGGTGAGGGCACGGCCGCCCACCATGACGGATTCACGAACGAACATTGGGATTTCAGCTCTCTCTCGCGCGATCGCGAGGCCGCTGCGTGCGGCGCTACGCCGAGCGCGAGGGGCTGCTCTTCTTCCTCGGTTCCTGCGCAGGAGCCGACCTGCTGCGCACGAAGCGAAGACGAAGACGCGCGGAGCCCGCGCTCGGGAACGGCGAGGCCCGATCGCCCCGCCGGTCCGTGGTCAATGAGTGACCTCCTTAGAGCGTCCGCTCCACTCTCGCCAGCGCAAAACGCAGGCGTTCAGGGGTGCGTCCCGCAAAACTCCCGAACGGAAGGGACCGGAACGGCCGCGCGCGCAGGGGCGCCTGTGCAGAAAGGCGCGCGCGGAGCCGCGGATGAGGCAGACCGCGCGCGTGCGGACCGCGAGCAGGGCCGATCCCACGCGGACGAGCCGCTGGGGGGAACCGCCGGTGGTGGGGTGAAGCAGCAGGTGGGACAGACAGGCCCAGCGGGCCGACAGCAGGCGGGGTCACCTGCCCTCGCGCAGCGCGGGCGTGCGACGCACGCCTCGCGCCGGGACCTCGGGCCTGATTCGGCCCGAGGATCGCGCGTTACTTGCGGAGGTTGAGGCGGCTGATGAGGCCGCGGTAGCGCTCGATGTCGACGCGCTTCAGGTAGTCGAGCTGCCGACGGCGCTGGCTCACCAGCTTCAGCAGGCCGCGGCGGGAGTGGTGGTCCTTCTGGTGCGTGCGGAAGTGCTCCTGCAGCTGGTTGATCCGCTCGCTGAGGAGGGCGATCTGGACCTCCGGCGACCCGGTGTCGCCGTCGTGGATCGCGTACTTCTGGATGATGTCCGTCTTCTGAACCGAGTGCAGCATGGCTGGCTCTCCATGGCCCTGCCGGTGCGCTACCGAGCGTCCGGGCCGGCTCGTCTTCTCCGAAAACGGAAGAACGGGACCGGCGGCTGGCCAAGTGACGCCTGAAGGTGAGCCCCGCGCCCGTAGTGGCGGGAGCCCGCGAAGTTCAGGCCAGTGAGCTGAGGAGCGCGCGAGTATACGCAGGTGCCTCGGTCCGTCAACGCGGTCGACGCGGGCCGCGCGATTTGTCACCCCCAGAACGGCCGATTGGTTACCCTCGGTCGGCGATGCCCGGCACCATGCGGCCCCCCGACGAAGCCTCCCGACCGCAGTCGGACGCGCGCGGCTCGCAGTCGGACCTTCATATCGCGAACGCGATGACGAGCCTCTCCTCTTCCGCTTCCGCCACGGCGCTCCCGACCTCCGGGAGCGACAACTCGACCCCCAAGGTCTGCCCCACCTGCGGGGTCCGGTACCCGGCCGAGTTCAGGGTTTGCCCGCGCGACGCCGCGACGCTCGATGAGTCGGAGGACGACGCGCTCCGCGACGACCTCGTCGGCAAGACGCTCAACGAGACGTACACGGTCGTGCGCGTCGTCGGCGAGGGCGGCATGGGGCGCGTCTACGAGGCGCGCCACACGCGGATCTCCAGCAAGCGGTTCGCCATCAAGATGCTGCACCCGGAGTTCGCGCGGCAGCCCCAGGTGATCTCGCGCTTCCAGCGCGAGGCCGAGGCCGCGGCCGCGGTGCAGAGCCCGTACGTCGTCACCGTCTTCGACGTCCACCGCACCGCGGAGGGCCGGCCGTTCCTCGTGAACGAGTTCCTCGAAGGCAGGGAGCTCGCCGACTACCTCAACGAGGCCGGCAAGATGAAGACCGGCCCCGCCGTGCGCATCGTCCGGCAGATCTGCAAGGCGCTCGCCGCGGCCCACGCGAAGGGCGTGGTGCACCGCGACATGAAGCCGGAGAACGTGTTCCTCACCGGCGACCTCGCGATGCCGACGGCCAAGGTGATCGACTTCGGCATCTCCAAGGTCGACGACGCGCCGGGCGCCGCGCTCACGCAGACCGGCATGATCATGGGCACGCCCTCGTACATGGCGCCGGAGCAGGCCCGCGGCGAGCGCGTCGATCACCGTGCGGACATCTACGCCGTCGGCGCGATCCTCTACTGCGCCCTCACCGGCAGCCGCCCGTTCGACCGCAACGATCCGACCGCGACGCTCACAGCGGTCCTCACCGAGGACCCGCCCCGCCCGCGCTCGCTCGAGCCGAGCATCCCCGAGCCGCTCGAGATGATCATCCAGCGGGCCATGGCGAAGGAGCCCGGCCATCGGTACCAGACGATGGAGGAGCTCGACGCGGAGCTCGCGCTCTACGACACCAGCGAGGCCGAGCCCAAGGAGCTCGACGCCCCCGGGTCGCCCGGGCCGCGCGTGTCGATGCCGTCGGCGCCGCGCGTGGCGCCGACGATGCAGCTCCGCCAGGCGCAGCAGGTGAGCATGGCGAGGCCGCTCATCCTGCTGCTCTTCGCGCTCGGCCTCTTCTGGGTCGCCGGCAGCCTGGTCACGCTCGTCACCGCGATCATCCGCCTTTCGCGCGGCGGCCAGGTGACCGACAACCTGACGGGCCTCGAGGCCGTCCTGCTCGCGTCCGGGATCGGCTTCGCGCTGATCACCCCCGCGCTGATCAGCGCGAGCCACGTGCGCAAGACCGTCTGGAACAACAGCATGAAGGCGGTCGATCTGGCCGACAACCTGCGCCGGCCGATCGTGGTCGGCCTGTGCGCGTACGGCTTCGCGTCGCTGCTCGTCCGGGTTGTGGAGGCCGTCGTCCTCCGGCGCGCGGCCGGCGTCGCGTGGCCCATGTGGGACGTCGTGCTGTTCGCGGTCGGCGCTGTCGGCGCCGCCGGCGCGTACCTCTTGCTCCGCAGCGAGAGCCGCTAGCTCCGCCCTACCGCCGTCCGTCGAGCCACGCCTGGAGCAGCAGCGCCGCCGCCGCGCCGTCGACGCGCTCCTTGCTCTTCCGCCCCGAGACGCCCCCGTCGCGCAGCCGCCGTGCCGCCTCGACCGTCGTCAGCCGCTCGTCGACGAGCTCCACCTCGACGCCGGCCGCGTCCGCCAGCGCCTGCGCGAAGGCCACCGCCCGCCGCGCGGCGGGCCCCTCGTCCCCGTTCATCTCGAGCGGCAGCCCCACGAGGAACCGGGTGAGGCCTTCGTCCCGAGCGAGCGCCGCAAGGGCCTCCAGGAGCGCCTTCCGGTTTCGCCCGTCGAGCAGCGGCCGCGGGTGCGCGTAGAGCCCGAGCTCGTCGGTCACCGCCACGCCCACGCGGGCCTTCCCAAGATCGATCGCCGCAGCGCGTGTCTTCGCCTTCGCCATGCCTCTGGAAAGACCCCATAGTCCTCGGGCGACGCGCCGGCGAGACCCGAGCGTAACCCGGAAGCATCCGACCGGCTTGACCCGCTCGCCAGCACCGACCATAAGCGCCGCGCGATGGAACTGCGCGCGGTACGGGGGATGAACGACATCCTCCCCGAAGAGGTGGAGCGCTGGCACAAGCTCGAGGGGGCCTTCCGCCTCCACGCGGAGCTCCACGGCTATGCCGAGGTGCGCACGCCGCTGCTCGAGCCGACGGAGCTCTTCCGGCACCAGATGGGGGAGACGACGGACGTGGTCGAGAAGGAGATGTACTCCTTCGAACGCCACGGCGATCAGCTCACCGTCCGCCCCGAGGGCACCGCAGGCGCCGCGCGCGCCTACGTCGAGCACGCGGTCCACGCGAAGGAGCCGGTCACCCGCTGGTACTACCTCGGCCCGATGTTCCGCGGCGAACGGCCGGCGAAGGGGCGCTACCGCCAGTTCTACCAGGCCGGCTGCGAGCTCTTCGGCGATCCCGGGCCGCTCTGCGACGCCGAGACGATCGACCTCGTCGCCGGCTTCCTGCAGCACATCGGCGTCGGCGAGTTCGTCGTGCACGTGAACTCGCTCGGCAGCGCGGGCACGCGCGAGCGCTACCGCGAGGCGCTGCTCGCCCACTACACGCCGCGCAAGGCCGAGCTCAGCGAGGACTCGCAGCGCCGCCTCGAGAAGAACCCCCTGCGCATCCTCGACTCGAAGGACCAGCGCGATCACGAGGTGTCGCGCGACGCGCCGTCGATCCTCGATCTGCTCGACGACGCGGACCGGGCGCACTGGGAGGGCGTGCGCCGCTGCCTCGACGTGCTCGGCGTGAACTACGTCGTCGATCGGTCGCTCGTGCGGGGGCTCGACTACTACACGCGCACGCTCTTCGAGGTGAAGGCGACCGCGGGCGATCTCGGCGCCCAGAGCACGCTCGCGGGCGGCGGCCGCTACGACGGCATGGTCGCGGGGCTCGGCGGGCCGAGCGTGCCCGCGATCGGCTTCGCGATGGGGATGGAGCGGCTGCTCACGATGATGCCCGGCGCCTCGCCCCGCCGGAGGCCCGGCTGCTTCCTCGCCCCGCTCGGCCAGAGCGGCGCGGATCAGGCGCTCTTGCTGGCGAAGCAGCTGCGCGCGCTCGGCGTCCCGGTCGAGCTCGACGGGCGCGGCGGGCGGCTCAAGGCGATGCTCCGGCGCGCGGACTCCCTCGGCGCGCGGCTCTGCGTGATCCTGGGCGACGCGGAGATCGAGCGCGGTGTGCTCCAGATCAAGGATCTCGTGGCGCACGTGCAGGAGGAGATCCCGCTGGAGGGTGCGGCGCGTGTGCTCGCGGATCGGGCCCTCGAGGCGTCGCCCGGCGGCCAGCGAGGAGCGCGTTGACCTCCGAGGCGATGGGAGCGCAGGGCTGCTCGCGAGGGGCGCTCGGCGCGCCGGCGGGCGAGGTGCGGGGCCGCGCTCGGCGCGCGGGATCGGCGCTGTCGCTCGCCGCGGCGCTGGCCGCGCTCGCCGCGCCGTCCGTCGCGGCGGCGCAGCTCGGCTTCGGCCAGCCCGGCATGACGCAGCCGCCGCCCTCGAGCGCGCCGCCGAAGCCGCCGCCCGGCACGCCGGAGACGCACGCGGCGCCGACGTCCGAGGAGAGCCCGATCCAGACCCAGGAGCCGACCCTGCCGGAGGACCCGCTGGCGGTGCCGCCCGCGGTCAAGAAGCAGATCGGCACGAACGACGTCGGCGAGTGGGAGCGCGGGCGCGCCGCGGAGATCCAGCGCGACTGGTACGGCCCCTATTACAGCGAGCGGAGCGGCAGCTACCAGTTCAGGACGGTCTTCCCCCTGTGGGCGGAGCGCCGGATGCCCGGCGACCGCGCCACGATGGTGACGCCGCTCTACTACAACCGCCGGAGCAAGGACGTCGACGCCGACGTGCTCTTCCCCTTCTTCTGGAAGCTCCGCGACGAGAACACGTACACGACGATCGTCGGCCCGTTCATGCACCGCGAGTCCGAGGGTCGCCCCGCGAGCCCCGGGCGGGCGGCGGAGCCGGGCCGGCACGACAACTGGCTCGCGCCGCTCTTCTTCGAGGGCAAGCGCGACGACGGGAGCGGCTACTTCCACATCCCTCCCCTGCTGACCTTCACGCACCACACGGCGCGGAGCGGCTTCAACCTGATCGGCCCCCTCTACTGCAGCTGGAAGGGCGGCCCCGCGTGCGACACCCGCTCCGCCGACAAGATCGATCTCGGCCTGGCCCCCCTCTACTTCTACGGCCACGACGAGAGCAGCGAGTACGAGGTCATCCCGCCGCTCCTGCACTACTACCACTACAGCGACGTCGGAGACCGCTCCACGAACGTGTGGGGCCCGCTGATGTGGCAGCACTCCCGCAAGGGCGACGTGTTCAACATCATGCCCTTCTACTGGCACAGCTGGGGCAAGAACCACGATCGCACGACGCTGTTCCCGTTCTTCCACTACGGGTACGAGGGCAACAAGAGCCTGCTCATCACGCCGCTCTTCCTGAAGGCGCGCGGCGAGGAGGGCGAGAGCACCTTCGCGACCTGGGGCTACGCTCGCTACCGAGGGCGGACGGAGCTCGACATGATCACGCCGCTCTTCTGGCAATACCGTGATCCGTCCATCGATCTCGAGCGGACGTTCCTGCTCCCGTTCTATTACCGGAACACCTCGCCGCGCAGCGATGATCTCGTGCTCTTCCCGTTCTATGGCCGCTTCAAGCGCCACGGGTTGAGCGACACCACGTGGCTCACGCCGCTCGTGCGGCACACGCGGGATCTCACCGGCTGGGAGACGGACATCTATCCGTTCTTCTACGCGGGGAGGAACCGCGACTCGACGCACCTCGTCGCCGCGCCGTTCCTCTGGGACTTCGCGTCGCCGACGTCGCGCACCACGGTGGCCCTGCCGTTCTTCTTCCGGTTCGCGGATCCAAACTCGGTGACGCAGGTCGCGCTCAACACCGTGTACCGGGAGCATCGGGTGCGGAACGGCAAGGAGTGGGAGTTCCACCTCGTCCCCCTGTTCTCGTACGGCGAGACCCCGGAAGGTCACTGGTGGAACGTCCTGTTCGGCCTCGCCGGGTACACGCGCGCGGGCACGGCGGCGACGATGCGGGCGCTCTACGTCCCGATCAAGCTGAGCCAATGAACCCGCGCGGTGCCGAGCTCCGCTGCCTCGGCGGAGCGCCGCCGCCCCCGGAGCTCGCCGCCGACCTGCGCCGTCTCCTGGAGCTGCCCGAGGGCGCGCGGCAGCGCCTCTGGGAGGCGCTCGGGCCCAGCCTCGGCGAGCCGGTGCCCGCCGCCGTCGAGCGGCTCCTCGACGCGTTCTGCCGCCGGCACGAGGTCGCGCCCGACGCGCTCGCGCGGGTGCTCAAGGCGTGCCGATTCCTCATCCGCGAGGCGAGCAAGCGCGACCTCGACCGCGCCGCGCTCGCGACCGACCTCGCGGCGCTCGCGCCGGGCGAGGGCGCCGAGGAGCTCCAGGCGATCCTGCTCGCCGGCTACGACCAGGCCCGAGCGGTCGTGCGGCGGGAGATCGTGCGCGGCGCGCTGCTCGACCATGGCAAGCTGCTCACCGGCGTCGACTGGCGCGTCGACACGATCGCGGCCGCGAGCCGCGGGGCGAAGATCGCGGCGCCCGTCGTCGTGCTCACGCTGAGCTACCAGGAGGGCGAACACCGCTCCCGGATCACCTTGCAAGCCACCCCGGACTTGCTGCGGGAGCTCCAGCAGATCTGCGCGCAGCTCCTCGGCTGATCTGTCCGTGACCAGCGCGCTCCAGCGGGCGCGCCGGTCGAATCGCGAGCGCGCAACGTGGACGGCGGTGAGGTCCCGCTGGCGACAGCGCGGGCGCTTCTACCTGCTGCTTACCTGCTGCTGTCGCGCGCCTCCGGGCGGGGCGCGGAGTTCGCGGAGACGACCTCGGCGATCGCGGAGAGCGCGTCCTCGGCGGAGAACGGCTTCTCCAGGAGCGGGCGGCCCGACGAGGCGAGGAACCGCTCGACGTCCGCGCCGAAGCCCACGCCGGTCATGAAGATGAACCCCTGCGCCAGCACCGGGTCGCTCTCGCGGATCCGCGTGTAGAAGACGTCGCCCGACATGCCGGGCATGCGCAGATCGCAGAGCACAACGTCGAAGCGCTGGCCGCCCGCGAGCATCCCCATCGCGGCGTCGGCGCTCGGCGCGAGCGCCACCTCGTGCACGCGGCCCAGCTGATCGGACAGCGCGCGGGCGAGCGACGCCTCGTCCTCCACCACGAGCACCCGCACCCGCTTCGAGACGAGCCGCGGCACCGGCGAGACGCTCGGCGTCGCCTCGTCCGTCCGCCCCGCCGCGGGCAGCGAGATGATGAAGCGCGCGCCGCCGGGCGGGACGCGCCCCGGGACCGGGCTCTCCGCCGTGATCTGCCCGCCCGCGCGCTCGATGATCTCGCGGCTGATCGACAGCCCGAGCCCCGTGCCGACCTCCGGACCCTTCGTCGTGAAGAAGGGCGCCCAGATGCGCGGCAGGTTCTCCTCCGCGATGCCGGCGCCGGTGTCGCTCACCACGATCTCGACCGTCTCGCCGTCGCTCCGCGTCTCGACCGTCACCGTCTGGTCGCGGGCCTCGTGCTTCGAGCCCGGCTTCGGGATCGCCTGGGCCGCGTTGACGAGGAGGTTCACGATGACCTGGCCGAGCCGGCCGTCATCCATGAGGATCGGCGGCACTTCGGTGAGGTTCTTCACGATCTGCGCCCGCTCGATGATCTGGCCGCGCGTGAGGCTCAGCGCGGAATCGACCGTGCGGTTCGCGTCCGTCAGCGTGCGGCGCGAGCCCTCGGGCTGCGGCGGGCTCGCGAACAGCTTGAGATCGCGGACGATGTCGACGATGCGCTTGATCGAGTCGCGCAGCTCCTTCACGAGCTCCGACGCGCTGGAGGCGGCGCTGCCCTCCATGCGCACGTTCGGGCCGCGCAGGAGGCGGTCGAGCATGTCCAGGCCGAGCAGGATGAACGCCGCGGGGTTGTTGATCTCGTGCGCCACGCCGGCCGCGAGCGTGCCGAGCGTGGAGAGGCGATCGACCTGGATGAGCCGCGTGCGCGCCGCGTGCTCGGTGCTCACGTCCGCGAGGACGCCCTCGATCGCCACGACGCGGCCGCGATCCGAGACGAGGGGGTACACCGTGCCGCGCGCGGTGATCGCGTCGCCGCCCCGCCGCCGCAGGCGCGCCTCGTAGGAGGCCGACGGGGCGCCGAGCTTGGCCCGCGCGACCGCGTCCTCGAAGCACATCACGCCCTCCGGGTCGGCGTGGGCCTCCCCGAGGAAGCCCGGCGTCCTGAGCGCCTCGGCCACCGGCACGCCCAGGAGCCGCTCGGCGTGCCGGTTCAGGAACGAGAGCTCGCCGGACTCGGGATCGAGCCGGAAGATGATGAGCGGCGCGTTGTCGAGGAGGTTCCGGTGCTGCTCCTCGAGCTCGCGGATCCTGAGCAGCCGCTCGGCGGCCTCGCGCTCCCCGGCGACGACGCGCAGCGAGCGATCCAGGCCGGCGCCGAGCGCGTCGGCGATCTGCTCGAGGAGCGGGATCGGCGCCGAGGCCGCCGCGCCGGCGTCCCCGTAGCCGACGACGAGCGCCGCGATGATCGGGCAGCCGAAGCCGCCGGCCGCGGCGCCGGCCGGCCCGGAGCGCGCGGCGGGGTGGCCGGGCTCGGCGCCCGGAGGCGCGGCCCGCACCGGGAGCGCGACGTACGAGAGGCACCCCTCGCCGGCCCCCATCTGGGCGAGCGCGTTCCCCGCGCGGTTGTCGTCGCAGGAGAACGGCTCGCCCTCGGCGAACACCCGCCGGAAGAGCGCCGCGGGCGCTGGCAGGCGCGCGCCGAACGGCGCGGCGGCGAGCGCGTCGCCCCGGAAGACCGAGTACGCGCGGAGCCCGCCCTCCGGCTCAGGGAACACCACCGCGAAGAGCTGGAACGCGGCGAACCGGCCGACGGCCCCGGCGAGCTCCTCGAACGGCCTCGGCAGGAGCAGGTTCGAGTGGCGGGCCACGACGGTGAGGACGGCGTTCAGCGCGACGAGGCGGCCAACCCTCTCGCTCGCAGGCTCTGCGTGCATTTCCACGACATCTCACCACGTCAGCGCGCAGGGACGAGAGGCATTCTTCACTTTTCTCCGGCCGGCGGGTCGCCCGCGGTCGCCGGGGACGTAGGCCGGGCCGCCGCGCCGGCGCAGCGCTCGAGCAGGCGGAGGGCGGCGTCCCGGCGCTCCTCGCTCACGGCCGGCCCCATGCCGGCGGCCCCGTCGTGCGCTGCGTACTGGGCGAACATCCTGCGGGCGGTCTCGACGTCCTCGACGCCGCACGCGACAACGAGCCGCAGCCGCTCGGCCTCGATCCAGACCCGCTGGATGGGCAGGTGGGCCGCGAGCGCCCGATCCAGGCGATCGGCGGCCTCATCGAAGCGGCCGTCGCTCAGGTAATGGCGGCCAAGCAGGTAGTTCGGCAGGCCGTCGCCGGGGGATTGCGCGGCCCACGCGCCGAGGAGCTCCGCCGCACGGAGCCTGTCGGGAGCGCCGCCGCGCGTGCCGATCAGCAGCTCGACGATGGCCGCGCGGGCGCGCTCGTCGTTCGCGGCGGCGATCTTCACGTCGAGCGTCCGGAGCCGGTCCTCGTCGACGAGCCGGCCGGCGACCTCGCCGTACCGCGCCGCCGCGCGCTCCCGGTCGCCCGCAGCGAGCGCGACGTCGCCGAGCCGCTCCGCCGCGCGATCGCGCAGGTGGCGCGGGATCGACCCGTCCCCGGCGATGCGCTCGAGCTCGCGGATCCCCTCGCTCCGCTCGCCGGGCGCGTCGCTGGCGAGCCGCGTCTCGGCGATGGCGATGCGCGGCGCGGGGCTCCGGTCGAGCGACAGCACGCGCCGGTACGCGGCGATGGCGCCCTCGTGGTCGCCGCGCGCGCGGAGCTCCTCCGCCTCGTGGGTGCACGCGTCGACCACGTGCGGGCAGCGCCGCTCGAAGAGCGCCGGCCGATCGAAGCGGGCCTTCGCCTGCGCCTTCGCCGCGTCGGGGAGCGTGAGCGCGTCGAGATCGGCGTGCCACGCGCGCTCCATCACCTCCCACGAGGCGCCGGTGATCTCCGGCAGCGCCTTGCCGCCGTACCAGGCGCGCACCGCGTCCGCGCCGTACGTCGCGCGCACGTGGCCGACGAACGCGCCGCTCACGGTGTAGGCGGTCGACGAGTTCTCGGCGAGGAAGCCGAGCGCGAACAGGCGCGCGAGCGGCGGCAAGATCCCGAGATCTTTCATCGCCTTGGCCCACGCGCGCGGGCTCAGGTCCTCGCCCTCCCTTGGCGAGCCGGCGACGGCGATCCCCTCGATGAGCCCCGGGTCGGGGAGCCACCCGCCGAGCCGCCCGGCGACCTTGAACGGGCCGCGGGCGAAGGCGCCGGCGAGCACGTGCATGATCTCGTGCCCGAGCGTCGGGTGCGGGTAGCCGGCGGCCTGCAGGTACACCTCGCGGCGCCACGGCTTCGCGACGTACGTGCGCGACGCGCCCATGAGCGCGCCCTTCTGCGCCGCGCTCTCGAACAGGTAGGCGCGGACCCGGAGCGGCTGGCCGTCGACCACCGCGGGCGCCCCGAGCCAGCGCTCGCCGGCCTCGATGTGGGCGTCGCACTCGCGCACGAAGCGCTGCACGTCGGCCTCACGCACGCCGCGCGGGTGGACGACCTCGCAGCGCTGGCCCTTCGAGAGCGCACCGAGCTCGGCCGCGATGCTCTCGGAGGTCTGGAAGTGACCGAGGCGCGCGCCCTCCAGGAGGGTCGCGGCGCTCAGCGCGGCGCTCGCGACGCCGAGCAGGAGCAGCCCGGGCCGGCCCTGCAGCTGGAACGACACCCGCCCGCCCGCGTCGTGCACGAGGTGCTTCGCGAGCACCGACGCGGCGAACAGGGTGGCCAGCGTCCCGGCGCGGTACGTCAGCAGCCCGGACGCGTCGACGACCGTGTCGTAGAGGGTGCCGCTGAAGAAGCCGGCGAAGGGGTCGTAGGCGAAGACGATCGGGCTCGTGTAGAAGCGGACGGCGCTCACGCCGATCGCGCCGAGGGGGGCGGCGAGCGCCGCGAGGACGGCGATGAGCCGGCGCCGCCACGCCGGGCGGGGAGGCGCGGCGTCGTCGCGGCGGATGCCGGCGGCGAGCTCGCCCGCGACGGCGCCCCAGGCGCCGCCGAGCGCCGCGCCGAGCCCGGGTCCGAGGGCGAAGTGCGCCGAGCCGCCGAGCACGTCGCAGAAGCCGGCGCGCAGGCCGTGCGCCAGCGTGGTGGCGTACGCGACGACCGCGAGCAGGGCGCCGGTCGCGACGCCGCGACGGAACGCCTCGACAGGCGGCGGCCGATGCGCGGCGACGTCGAGGGCGGTCACGATCGCCGCGGCGCCCGGGACGATCAGGCCGGCTGCGAGCGCGCTCTCGTAGCCGGGGCCGTCGAAGAGGGGCAGGAAGCCGACGAGCGCCATCGCGATCGCGACGAGCGCGGCGCCGAGCCTGGTGGCCGGTGAACGCAGCAGCGTGGGCATGGTCGCGTGGAACTCCAGGCCTGCCTTCGTAGCCGCGCCTGCCCGGAGAGGCGAGCGGGATGCTGGCGCCCCGGCGCAATCCAGCGAGCTGCGTTCTCGATGGACGGTCCGGGGAGGAGGGCGGTGTCTTCCGAGGATCCGACGAAACCGTGCGCGGTGATCGCATGGCCGCCGATCAGCCGCGTTCGATAGTGCGCGCTTCTCCTTCCCTCCTCGTTTCTGTTCTGCTCACGCCCCAGACGATGTCCCCTCCGTCCCCTCCCCCCGCCGGCCTCTCACACCATCCCGACTTCCTGCGCCTCTGGGCGGCGCAGGCGGTGAGCGCGGTCGGAAGCCGCATCAGCCGCACGGCGCTGCCCGTGATCGCCATCGTGAGCCTCGGGGCCGACGCGTCGGGCGTGGCGGTCCTCTCCGCGGTGTCCACCGCGCCGGCCGTCCTCGTGGGGCTCTTCGCAGGCGGGCTCGTCGATCGCTCGCGCAAGCGGCCGCTCCTCGTCGGCGCGGATCTCGCGCGCGCGGCGCTGATCCTCTCGGTCCCGATCGCGGCCTGGACCGGCACGCTCACCCTGCTCCAGCTCTGCGTGGTGGCCGCGCTGGTGGGCATGGCCACGTCGCTGTTCCAGATCGCCGACAACGCCTACTTGCCGGCGCTTGTGGGGCAGGACCACCTGGTCAAGGCAAACGCCAGGCTGGAGGGGACCGAGGCCGCCGCGGAGATCGCCGGCCCCGGCGCCGCGGGCATCCTGATCCAGGCGCTGACGGCGCCGGTGACGATGGTGGTGGACGCGCTGTCGTATCTCGTGTCGGCGGCGCTCCTCGGGCGCATCCGGGCGGCGGAGGCGCCGGCCGTCCCCGCGGGCGGCGGAGGCGATGGGGGCGCCTCGTTTGTCGAGGATCTCCGGGTGGGACTGCGCCACGGCCTGGGCCACCCCGTGGTCGGGGCGACGTTCCTGGCGATGGCCGCCCACGCCCTCCTGCTCGGCGGGGTCTTCTCCGCGCTGTACATGCTCTATCTCCTGGAGCATCTGCGGCTGGACACGACAACGGTCGGGCTGATCATCAGCGCGGGCGGCATCGGCGCGCTGGGCGGCAGTTTCCTCGCGGGCTGGCTGGGCCGACGCCTCGGCGCCGGGCCGGCGATGATCCTCAGCCTGTTCATGAGTCAGGCCGGCTGCGCGCTCATCCCGCTGGCGGCGCAGCTCGGACGGCTCGCGGTCCCTGCCCTCGTGGTGCACCAGCTCGTGGGAGACGCGTTCCTCATGGCGTTCATGATCCACGCGGTGAGCGCCCGGCAATCTATGCTGCCATTGAACGTGCTCGGCCGGGTCGACGCCACGCTCCATGTGCTCACCGGGGCGCTCCTGCCGGCGGGCACCCTGGCGGCCGGCTGGCTTGCGGGGCGGATCGGCGTGGAGGCGACCGTCTGGGCGTTCGTCATCGCGGGGTTTGCAGCGCCGCTCCTGCTGCTGCGACCCGCGGTGTGGAGGCTGCGGGCGGCGTGAGGGCGCGCTCGAGGGAGGGTGCTTGTCATCGACCGGCGGTGTCGCTCGGATGGCCGACCGAGTCCGGCTGGGACCAGAGGGCGGCCACGCGGGCCGCTGCGACGCGGCGCAGGCAGTCTTCCTGATGGGTCCGGGCCAGGGCTTCTGGCAGACGGAGAAGCTCTATCCGCCGCTCGATCGGCATGCAGTAGGTGGTCGCAGTCCACAGCTTCGGGTCATCGACGCCGTGGAGCGGCTCGAGGTCGGTCCACACCCGGGCGACCTTGTCGTCGGATCCGGTGACGATGCGCTTGCCATCCGAGCTGAATGCCGCGGCATTCACCGGAGAATCGGAGCCACGAAGAACCACTGGCTCACCCGTGCCATCGGCAGCCCATGCCAGCTTCAGGCGAAACATCCTCACCCCGCATCGATAAGGCTCGTCATCGACCGGCCGTGCCGCGCAGCCGGCCCCCCGAATCCGCCTGCCCCCCCGGCACCGCCGCGAGGACCGCGGCGACCTGCCGCAGACACGCCTCCTGGCTCGCCCGGGCGGCCGACTCGGGCACACGAAGGAGCTCGATCCTCCGCTCGACGGGCATGCAGTAGGTCGTCGCCGTCCACAGCTTCGGGTCATCGACGCCGCGGAGCGGCTCGAGGTCGGTCCACACCCGCGCGACCTTGTCGTCGGATCCGGTGACGATGCGCTTGCCATCGGGGCTGTACGCCACCGCGTTGACGGACGCGTCGGACCCGCGCAGCACCAGGGGCTCGCCCGTGCCGTCGGCATTCCATATCCGCGTCGTCTTGTCGTCGGACGCGGTCACGACATACTTGCCATCAGGGCTGAACACCGCAGCATTGACCAGGTGCTCATGACCACGCAGGACCACGGGCTTGCCTGTGCCGTCGGCGTTCCACACCCGCACCGTCTTGTCCCACGACGCCGTGACGACGCGCTTGCCGTCAGGGCTGAACGCCGCCGATACGACCCAACGATCGTGCCCTCGCAGGACCACGGGCTCGCCCGTGCCATCGGCGTTCCACACACGCGCCGTGTTGTCATACGAGGCGGTGACGATGCGCTCGCCGTCGGGGCTGAACGCCGCCGAACGCACCCTGTCCGCGTGGCCACGGAGCGCCACGAGCTCTCCAGACCCGTCGGCGCTCCACACGCGCGCCGTCTTGTCGAAGGACGCCGTGACGATGCGCTTGCCGTCAGGGCTGAACGCCGCCGAACGCACCCTGTCCGCATGACCACGGATCACCAGCGGTTCCCCCGTGCCGTCGGCGTTCCACACACGGGCCGTCTTGTCGTCGGACGCGGTGACGACGCGCTCGCCGTCAGGGCTGAACGCCGCCGAGAACACCTCTCCCTCGTGGCCACGGAGGATCACTGGCGCCCCCGCGACCTCGGCGTTCCACACCCGCGCTGTCCTGTCCCACGACGCCGTGACGATGCGCCTGCCATCCGGGCTGAACGCAGCCGACGAGACCGAATCCTCGTGACCACGGAGGCTGAGGGGCTCACCCGTGCTCTCGGCGTTCCACACCCGCGCCGTCTTGTCATAAGACGCCGTGACGATGCGCCTGCCGTCGGCGCTGAACACCGCAGAGTAGACCCGATCCTGGTGGCCGCGCAGGATCCGGGGCTCCCCCGACCCATCGGCGTTCCACACCCGCGCCGTCTTGTCCCACGACGCCGTGACGATCCGCTCGCCATCCGGGCTGAACGCAGCCGAGTAGACGACATCCTCGTGACCGCGCAGGATCCGGGGCTCGCCCGACCCATCGGCGTTCCACACCCGTGCCGTCTTGTCCCACGACGCCGTGACGACGCGCTTGCCATCCGGGCTGAACGCAGCCGAGTAGACGGCATCCTCGTGACCGGGGAGGACAACCGGCTCGCCCGTGCCATCCGCCTTCCACACCCGCGCGGTCCGGTCGAACGACGATGTCACGATGCGCCCGCCGTCGAGGCTGAACGCCGCGAAATAGACCGGCTCCGCGTGACCCCGAAGGACGAGGAGCTCACCCGTGCCATCCGCCTTCCACACCCGCGCGGTCCGGTCGAACGACGCCGTCACGATGCGCCCGCCATCGGGGCTGAACGCCGCCGAATAGACCCCCTCCTCGTGACCGCGGAGGACGAGCGGCTCGCCCCCACCCGCCGTGCGCCACACGCGCGCGGTCCTGTCGTCCGACGCCGTCACGACGCGCTCGCCGTCGGGGCTGAACGCCACCGAGTTGATCGGCGCGTCGTGGCCACGAAGGACCAGCGGCTCGCCCGTGCCATCCGCGTTCCACACCCGCACGGCCCTGTCCGCGCAGATCGTCGCGATGTGCTTGCCGTCGGGGCTGAACGCCGCGCGGATGACGAAATCCGGATGGGTGAGCACAACGCGCGCGACCCAGCTGTGCAGCGCCCAGCGCGCGAGGGTGGCCCACCCGCGCGGCACCTCGGGCGGCTCGACCTCCCGCAGGAGCGCCAGCACCGTCGTGGGATCGGATTGCAGCTCGCGCGCCGCGGCCATGCGGGTGGCATTGCGCGCCAGGAGCGCGTCCGCCTGCGCGCGGATCGCCAGGTACGACACCATGACCGCGAACGCGCTGAGCGTCGCGATCACGCCGACAGCGAACTGTCGTCGCAAGCGCCGCGCGCGCTCGGCGAGCTCCACGACGGCCAGGAGATAGCGCTCCTCGCGCTTGCTCAGCCCCGCTCGCCCATCGGCGCCCTGCGCGGCGCGCCGGCGCTCGTACCATGCCCTCGCGTCCTGGGCCGCGCGGTCGCGCCAGAGCAGCCCCTCGGCCCAGCCGCTCGCCTCCCACTGCTGCGCCGAGGCGCGCAGCCGGGCCAGGAACTGCGCGTCTTGCTCGCCCTCGGCGAGCCACTGCCGGAGCTTTGGCCACCGCTCGATCAGCGACTCATGCACCAGCTCCGCCGTCGTGCCCTCGCGCTCGCCCCCGGTCTCGATCAGCAGCAGCCGCGCAGCGGCCAGGTGCTGGACCACCTGCTCGATCGCCTCGCCCGCAGGTCCCCCGCCGGTCTGCGCCACCCCATGGAGCTCCTCCAAGCTGACCACCGCGCGCGTGCGCTCCGGCGTGACAAGGCGCACGAGCACCGCGCGGGCCAGCCGCTGCTCGCGCACCGGCAGCGCCGAGAGCACCGCGTCCGCGTGTGCGGACAGGGCGCCGGCCACGCCGCCCAGCCGCTCGTAGCTGTCTCGCGTCAGCAGCCGGTGCTCGCGATCCCGCGCCTCCCACAGCTTGGCGGCCGTGAACTGCAAGAGCGGCAGCGGGCTCCGCGTGCTCTCCAGCGTGCCCAGCATGTCCTCGATCATCTCGGGCGTCTCGAAACGGTGACCGGCCGCCTCCAGCGGCCTCGTCAGCGCGTCGCGCAGGCCGTCACGCCCCATCGGCGGCAGCAGCGACAGACCGCGCGTCACGTCGATCACGAAGTCGTGATCATCGGCCATGTGATCGAGGAAATCCGAGCGAACGGCGAGCAGCACACGCAGGGGCGATGACGCGTCGTCGGCCACGCCTTCCAGGCAGGCCACGAACGCGGCCCGCTCCTCGCGGCTGGCGCCGAGCGTGTACAGCTCCTCGAACTGATCGACGAAGAGCAGGACATGGTGCCTCGTCCCCTCGCGGCGGCAGCGCGCGCGCAGCCGAGCGCCCAGGTGCCCCGGCTGCGCGCGCAGCGTGGCGACGACCCCGTCGTGGTCGGGGAGCTCGGCCGACCCGGAGCCCGTGCTGGCCACCTCGGACTCGGCCACCTGCACGAGCACGTCGACGAGCGCCGAGAGCGGCCGGCGCCCCGGCCGCACGATGAACGTCTCCCACCGCTCGCTGCCGCGCTTCAACGCGGGGATCACCCCCGCGCGCACGAACGACGACTTGCCCGCCCCCGACGGCCCGACGACCGTGAGGAGCGGCTGGTAGCGCAGCCGCGTCGTCGTGGCGGCGATCTGGCGATCGCGGCCGAAGAAGCGCGCCGCGTCCGACTCCTGGAACGCGGACAGCCCGGCGAACGGGCTCTCGTCGTCGCCCAGCTCGAGCGCCTTTCGGCCGGGCAGCAGCGCCTCCAGCTCCGCGAGCAGCTCCTTGGCCGAGCCGATGCGCTCGTGCTGGCGCTTCTTCAAGCACCGGTCGACAAGATCGCCGAGCGCGCCCACGTCCGGGCGCCGAGCGCTCACGCGCGGCATGGGCAGATCGAGCTTCACGATGTCCGCGAGCCGCGCGACCGAGAACGGGTCGAGCGGGTGCGCCCCCACGAGCAGCGTGTACAGGAGGATGCCCACGGCCCAGAGGTCGCTGCGAGGATCGACGTCCCCGCCCAGCAATTGCTCGGGCGACATGTACGCCGGCGTGCCGATGAGCCCGCTCCGGTGGCCATCGCCGTGGCCTCGCGCGAGCGTCGCCTGCGTGCCCGTGAGCGTCGACATCACCCTGGCGTCGAGCTGCTTCGCGATCCCGAAGTCGAGCACCTTGATGCTCCCGGCGTCGTCGATGAGGATGTTCTCCGGCTTCAGATCGCGGTGGACGATCCCGAGCTCGTGCGCGCACACCAGCGCGCGGACGACAGGGATCATCAGCTCCACCACCTGGCCGGGCGACATCGGGCCCGACGGCCCTATCGCGGCGAGCGGCCCCGGCGCGCTCGGGTGCTCGCGCTGGGTCAGCCATTCGCTCAGCGTGCGGCCCTTGATGTACTCGAGCACCAGGTACGGGTGGCCGCGGATCTCATCGACCTCGTGGATCACCACGATGTTCTCGTGACGGCAGCGCGCCGTGGCGCGCGCCTCGTCCAGGAAGCGCTCGTTTCCCTGTCCGCTGAACTCGAGCAGCAGCTTGATCGCCACGAGGCGCCCGAGCTTCGTGTCCCGGGCCAGGTACACGATCCCCATGCCGCCCCGGCCCAGCTTGCGGATGATCTCGTAATGCTTGATCGTGCCGCCGACGTCGGGCAACGCGGAGCCCGGACCGCGCCCCGTCGGCGTCGCTCCCCCCACCGTGGTTGCGCCGTGCGCGTCGTGTACCGACGGCGCTGCCGCCTCGCGCGCTCGCTCCTCGGGCGTCACGCCGGCCGACGCCTCCGTGGGTGCCAGGCCGGCGAGCGCGAACGTGGTCTCGGCCGGTTCGCCACGCTCGCCGCGCATTCCGCTCGATCCCGGCCGGTCCGGCTGTCTCTGCTCCTGGGCCTCGGCGTCGCGGCGCGGGGTCTCCTTGAGCTCGAGCGTCGCCTGCGGCAGGGTCGCGCCGAGCGCGTGCCGCTGCAGGTCGTCCTCCGAAGGCATCACCTCCCGCAGGGTGTGTCCCGGCATGAGCTCGAAGACGGTATAGAGCCGCCCCTCGCCGGCGTGCCCCCAGTCGACGGGCCGGACGATCGGAGCGTGATGGAGGCGCGTGCCAGAGCGCATCTCCCGCAGGAACCGCGAGATGGAGCGCCGCGCAGGGTGCCTGCCGTCTCCATCGCGAGGCAGATGGAGAATCTGGAGGACAACCGGCCGGCCGCCCCCGATGCGCCGGCCCCTGTAAACGACCGTTCGGCCGCTCGCTCGGCAGCAGGACAGGATCTCATAGCGACCCTGGAACACCGTCCCTGGCGCGAGGGTCTCGCGGCTCATCCTGGCCCCTCCGATCGCTGCCACGCCCGCGCGGCGGCTCCGGGCGAAACGTCCCCACCCCCTGTCGACACGCAACGCTCCCGAATGTCGAGCTCGTCGCGCCGCTCTGGCGAGAGAACCCGAAGGCGTACCCGGACCGATGCTCAAGCAGCCAACCGTCGCTGCCTGTTGGAAGGTTCTATAGCATACCCCCCCACATCGTCCGGTGTCGGCGCCTCGGATGCGTCAGCCCCTCTCCTTCACACCGGGGCTTCCGTCGTTCTCCTCCTGTTCTTCCGTCATTTCGGGGCGCTCGGCATTGCAGTAATTCCCAGGCGCCGACCCGTGGAACACGCGAGGAGCCGGGCTGTGGCTCAGGTGAAGAGCCCAGTCATCACTCAGACTCAGGCGAGGAGCCGGGCTGTGGCTCGGGCGACGGGCACAGGGATGGCCCAGGCGACGAGCCCGAGTCGTGGTTCAGGCGACGAGCCCGAGCCGTGGCTCGGACGACGAGCCCAGTCGACGGGGCGAGTCTCCCTTGCAGCGCGGCCGCCTGCACGCAGCCGTGCTCGTGCCGTGCGGGACGTTCCGCCGGGGCCCTCGGAGCGCAACGTTTTGCTGGATGCCGCAAACCATTGCGGAAGAGAGCAAGCGGTTGCGTAGCCGCCTCCGCGGCCTGGCGCCGCGCGGGCTCCCATCCCACGCCACCTGTGCGGCCTGCGCGCGGGATCTGCGCCGGCAGCGTGGGCGCCGCGGGCGCCGGTCCGGCGCCGCGGCGGCCGAGGAGCGTCAGCCGAGCGGCGGCTGCGCGCCGGTGACCTCGCCGTCGGCGCCCTCGTCCTCGTCGAGCGACACCTCCTCCTCGATCACCTCTCCGGCGGCCGCCGTGCGCCTCACGGCCGTGAGGCCGAGCTGGATCTGCGCCTTCACGGGGAAGACTGGCCGCAGGGTCGTCGCCCAGTCGTTGAACCAGTCCCGCAGGCCCTCGAGCCCCTCCCGTTGCTCCCGCCAGGCCCTCGCCAGCTCGGCCGCCGGCACCCGGGGCGGCTGCGCCTGCGCCCCGGCGCCGGCCTCGAGCTTCGCCAGCAGATCGCGCACCTGCTGCACCTTCGCCTCGGTCAGCCCGCGCGCCGCGAGCATCTTGTGGACCTTCTTCGTGTCGCCATCGCTGTTCCTGGCGAGCCCCTCGAGGCGGCGGAGGTACGTCCCGACCGACATGACCACCGTCGACCCGAGCGGCTGCGGCTCCAGGTGCTTGAAGAACGCGGCCTCAAAGCCGTCGCGCCGCTCGCGCTGCACCACGCGGCGGATGATCGCGCGCGTTCGCGGGAACCACGTGTTCTCGAAGACCTCGACCTCCCGGAGCAGCTGCATCCGCTCGGCGCCCTCGACGCCTCCGCCGCTCGCGACCTCCACCGCGGCCTCCGCGAAGAGGTGCTCGAGCGGGCGCTGCTCGCCCGCGGCGAGCTTGAATAGCCGCCACCCCTCGCGGTGCTCGTTCGCCGCGTAGCCCTCGCGCCGCGCCCGCGCGATGAACGGCGCGGCCTGAACGTTGACGAGGAACCGGAGAGCGCGCCCCAGGAGCTCCTGCTCGGCGGCGGTGAGCGCCAGCGGCAGGGACGCCTCGGAAGGCTCGGACGGCCCGGGCCGCGCTCCCGGGTTCCGGGGTGCGCTCGCGGACTTCGCTTTCGGCATGTCGTTTCTCCTCGCTGGCGCTCGCCGACAGGCCTGGAGCGCTCAGCGGCGTCGGCCGATTGCAAGCTGCGCGCCAGCGGGGTGGACGGTGGACGGTCGCCGCGCGTTCCCTACGTTACGCCGCGATTGAACAGCCCACCACGAGGCCGCTCTCCACCCGCTCCCGGGCGAGGAACCTGATGCAATCGAAGTTTGGAACCGATCTGACGACAGGCAGCATCCCGAGACATATCGTGACGTTCTCGCTCCCGATGCTGATCGGGGGCTTCCTTCAGACGACCTACAGCTTTCGCGCCGTCGGTCAGCTATCTCCGCATCTATCTGCTCTCGCTGCCGTTCAGCTTCGGCATGTTCGCGCTCCGGAGCATGCTGCAAGGCACAGGCGACTCCAGGACGCCGCTCTATTTCCTGCTCGGCTCCGTCGTGCTGACGACCGTCCTCGACCCGCTCCTCATCTTCGGGCGGCTGGGGCTGCCGGAGCTCGGCCTGAACGGGACGGCCTGGGCCACGCTCGTCTCTCAGGCCATCGCGCTCGTGGCGCTCAACCTGTACCTCCACGCCCGCAGGTCGCCGATCGCGCCGGGCTGGCCGCGCTTCGGCCAGCTCGGGCCGACGATCCGGAAGACGCTCCGGATCGGCGTGCCGGCGGCCGTCCAGCAGTCGGTGGTGGCGCTGGGCATGGTCGTCGTGACGGGGATCGTGAACGGGTTCGGGGAGATCGCGACCGCCGCGTTCGGCGCGGCCTCGCGCATCGACCAGATCGCCTTCCTGCCGGCGATCAACATGGGGATGGCGATATCGACGCTCGCCGGGCAGAACCTGGGGGCGGGGCACCACGGCCGCGTGCGCGAGATCTTCGCGTGGGGGTGCGTGTTCAGCGGCGGCATGACGCTCCTCATCTCGGCCGTGGCGGTCGCGTTCCCCGAGGCGCTCCTCAGGGTGTTCATCACCGATCCGGCCGTCATCGAGCTCGGCGTGTCGTACCTGCACACGGTCGGCGCGTGTTACGTGTTCTTCGGCCTCACCTTCGTGAGCAACGGCATCATCAACGGCGCCGGCGCGACCATGATCACGACCGCGACGACGCTGCTCAGCCTCTGGGTCGTCCGCACCCCGCTCGCGTACTGGCTCTCGCGCGAGATGCGCAGCGTGAAGGGCGTCTGGTACGCCATCGCGGCGAGCTTCGTCGTGTCGATGATCGCCGGCACGGCCTACTACACCTCGGGGCGATGGAAGCGGGCCCTCGTCCAGAAGGCGCCTCCGGGCGACGCGGCGAGGCAGGCCGACCCCGCCCAGGCGTTTGCGGGCGAGGTCGGAGAGGCGTGAGGGCGGCGAAGCGCCCGCGCAGGGCGGAAGGTCTCTGATCGCCGCCGCTCGGCAGCCTCGCGCCATGGACGCGCGCCCGGTTTCCCTCGTCCTGTTCGCCCGGTTCGAGGGGATGCTTCAGCTCGGGAACCTGACGCGCGCTCGTTCCGACTCATGCGGGGACCGCTCCTGGTCCGCGAGGAGAACCGATGCAGCTCTCGAACAGCAGGTCACCCGGGGCCCCGGCCTCGACGCGGCGGCGGCGCGCAACCGCAGCGCTGGATCCCCGTCATACGCTGCTGATCTCATGCTTCGACGCCGCGCTTCCCCTCGGGCGGATGGGGCTCGCCGCGGACGGGGTCCCCTGCGCGCAGGTCCGATCGCCGGCGCACCTCGTGGCTCCCTGGGAGAACAACGCCCAGAGCGAGAATGCTTCGCTCCTGCTGTCGCTCTCGATGCGGGAGACCCATGACATCGTGATCTGCGGCCACGTCCGGTGCGCGGCGCTCGAGGTGCTCCTCGACGGAGAGCGCGACCGGCAGGCCTTCGGGCTCCTGTCGCAGGTGCCCGCGGCGCGCGCGACGATCGACCTCGTCCGCCGCAACTACGGCGGCCTCCACCGCGACGCCCTCCGCGAGGTGACGGCCCAGGAGAACGTGCTGACCCAGCTCGATCACCTGCTCACCTACCCGCTCCTGGCGCAGGGAGGCGGGCCGCGCGTCCACGCCTGGCTCTACGACGAGCGCGACACGTCGCTCTGGGCCTATTCCTTCGAGGAGTCGCAGTTCGCGCACCAGATCTCGATCCGGTGAGGAAGAGCGCGAGTCGGAGAGCGCACGTCGAACAGCACGGTACGGAGATCCCGAGTCAGAGATCCCGACTCGGAGGGCGCGAGTCCGAGAGCTCGCCGTCCCCGCCCTCGCCGCCGTCCGGCCCCCGGAGCTGCGCCGAGAGCAGGCCGACGAGCTCCTGCGTCGAGAGCTTGCCGGCGGTGTCCTTGCCGCCGAGCACCTGCGCCACGAGCGAGCGCTTCTCCGCGTGCAGCGAGAGCATCTTCTCCTCGATCGTCCCGAGCGCCACCAGGCGATAGATGGTGACCGGCCGCCGCTGGCCCAGGCGGTGCGCCCTGTCCGAGGCCTGATCCTCGACCGCGGGGTTCCACCAGGGGTCGAGGTGGATCACGTTGGTGGCCGCCGTGAGGTTGATGCCGAACCCCCCCGCCTTCAGCGAGATCAGGAAGAGCGGCGCCGACCCCTCCTGGAACTCGCGTACCCGCTCGGCCCGGGCCTTCCGGGGCGTCTCGCCGTCGAGGTAGACGTACGCGACGCCGCGCGCCTCGAGCGCCTCGCGCACCAGCGCGAGGTGCGACGTGAACTGGCTGAACACGAGCCCGCGCTGCCCCTCCGCGCACAGCTCCTCGACGAGCCCGAGGAAGCGCGCGAGCTTGGACGAGTCGAGCGTCGAGCGCGCGTCGTAGAGGCGCGGGTGCGAGGCGAGCAGCCTGAGGCGCGTGAGCGCCGCCAGCACCTCGACGCGCCGCTCCTGCTCGCGCCGGACCGCCCGAGGCGTCTCGAGGTCGGACAGCGCCGCGAGGCGCGCGTCCTCGTAGAGCTGCCACTCGGCGCCCGAGAGCACGACCGGCACGCGCACCTCGGTGCGCGCCGGCAGCTCGGCCTCCACCTGCGCCTTCGTCCGCCGGAGGAGGAACGGGGCGAGCACGCGCGCGAGCGCGGGCCCCGCGGCAGGGTCGATGTGCCGCTCGATCGGCATGGCGTAGCGGTCGCGGAACGCGTCCCAGCCGCCCAGGAGGCCGGGGAAGACGAGCGCGAAGAGGCTCCAGAGCTCGCCGAGGTGGTTCTCGATCGGCGTGCCCGAGAGCGCGAACCTGAAGTCCGCCTGGAGCGCCCTCGCGGCGCGGAAGCGCTGGGTGGTCGCGTTCTTCAGGCTCTGCGCCTCGTCGAAGACGACGGTGGCGAAGCGCCGCGCCGCGAGGCGCGCGGCGTCGCGCACGAGCAGGCCGTAGCTGAGCACCAGCACGTCGCCCGGGCCGAGCCGCGCGAGCGCGTCGTCGCGATCGGCCTCGTCCGCGTAGATCGTGATGCGGAGAGAGGGCGCGAAGCGCCGCGCCTCGTCCTGCCAGTTGAAGGCCACCGAGGTGGGCGCGACGACGAGCGCCGGCCCGCGCTCGCCGCGCTCGATCAGGACGGCGAGCGCCTGCACCGTCTTGCCGAGGCCCATGTCGTCGGCGAGCACGCCCCCCGCGCCCCAGGCCGCGAGCCGCACGAGCCAGCGGTACCCGTCGAGCTGGTAAGGGCGGAGCTCACCCGCGAGCGCCGCCGGCGCCGCGGGGCAGAGCTCGCCGGCGGCCACCACCCGCTCGACGAGCCCCCGGAACGCGCCGTCCGCCTCGATCGCGGCGCCGGCCCGCTCGAGCTCCCACAGCACCGCGGCGGCCGAGGGGCCCACCGAGAGGCCGTGCGGGGAGTCGTGGACGTGATCGGCCAGGCGCTCGAGGTGGGCGCGCAAGGCCTCGCCCAGCTCCACGTAGGTGGTGGCCTCGACCTGCACGTAGCGCTCGTGGCGGCGCGCCGAGTCGAGCAGCCGGGCCAGCTCCACGCGCTCTCCCGCGACGCTCAGGCCGCCGAGGGCGCCGAACCACTCGCGCCGCTTCTCGAGGACGACCTTGAGCGCGCGGGGTCCGCCGTCGCCCACGACGCGCAGGGGCTCGCTGACCCACTCGAGCTCCGGGGGCGGCTCGCGCCGCGCGCAGGCCGCGAGCAGATCGAGCGCGCCCTGCGCGCTGGCGAAGCGGTAGTGGAACGGGCGGTCCTCGAACGGCTCGGCCCCGGCGAGCGGGAGCTCGGCGGCGAGCGCGGCGGCGAAGTCCTGTTCCCGGCGCAGGTCGCGCACCGCGTGCAGGGCCCTGTCGCCGCGCCGCACGTGGACGTCGCGCGCGCCCGCGCCCGGCACGAGCGGCGGGGCGTCGGCGAGCGGCCGCACGCGCAGCTCGACCTCCACGGCGCCGCGGGGCTGGGCCGTGAGCCGAAGCACCGGGAGCAGCTCCGGCGGGACCGACTCGCCCATCACGCTGCGCGGCATGGCCACGGGCACGCGCAGCGCCCACCGCGAGAGCGCGGCGAGCAGCGCGCCGTGGCTCTCGGGCGGGAAGACGTCGCCCTCGCGCGCGAGCACGTCGAGCAGCGCCCGGATCTCGGCCTTGACGTCGAGCAGCGTGAGCCGCCGCGCGCCCTTGTCCCAGTCCCAGAGGAACAGCACCTCCTCGGGCCGGGCCCGGCGCGCGCGATCGAGCAGCGCGGGGGGCAGCGCCGTGCCCTCGACGCCGGCGCTCACCCGCACGGCGCCGTGGCGCTCCTCGGCCACGACGCCCACCGGCGCGCGCTCGATCCGCACGGCGACGTCGGGCGCCTCGTCGAGGAAGAGGCGCGGGTGGCCGATGAGCGCTTCGAGCAGCGCCCGCGAGGCGAAGGCGTTGCCCTCGGGCAGGAGGGACGCGATGCGGGCGTCCTCGGGGGAGAGCTTTCCGCCGTGCTCCAGCAGGAGGCGCTTCTTGCCGAGCCGCGCCCCGGCGCCGCGCTGCGCCTTCTTGCCCAGCCGGTGGATCCAGGGCGCGACCACGACGCCGGCCGCCTCGACGACGTCCAGCCGGAAGGAGAGCTCGACGCCGCCGCGCGCCCCGGGGCCCTCGTCGAGGGCCCTGTCGAGCGCCAGCAAGGCGCGCTCCCAGGCGGGGCGGCCGAGCTCGTCGAGCGCCTGGAAGAAGGCCTCGCTCGGGGGCTGGCGGAGCCAGAGCAGCGCGGCGTCGATGGCCGCGAGCACGTGGACGCAGCCGGCCGCGCCGCAGTCGCACTCGGCGCGGAGGGCCCCGGGCGCGAGGGTCAGCCGCGCCTCCGGCCTGACGAAGCCGGCGCCCGCGCGGTGCGCCTCGAACGGCCGCGGGTCGTCGAGGCGAAAGCCGGGGAGCGCGGCGTCGAACCGCAGCGCGGCGGCCCGGAGCGCCCGCTCGGGGCGCGGGGCCGCCGCCTCCGGCACGCGCGCGCGCAGCTCGCAGAGCCGCTCGTGCGCCGACTGGGCCCGCGGCTCCTCGGGCGCGCGCAGGAGCGACGCGACGGCGGCGCGCGCGAGGGCGGCGTCGTCGCGCTCGTCCTCCAGGAAGCGAGCCACGAGGGGCGGCAGGACGTCGCGGAGGCGCGAGGGCGCGAGCCACGCGAGCGCGCTTGCGAGCGACTCGGCGCTCGCGAGGTCGATGAGCCGCCGCCGCGCGCCGAGGAGCTGCAGCTCGGGCCAGAGCGTGGGGTCGACGCGCGGCGCCACCGCCTCGAGGCTCAGCCGGGCCAGGTGCGCGACGCCGTGCTGCGCGAGCCAGGCGAGGAGGGCCGCGCGGGTCTCGAAGGGCGCCGCGGGGGCTGCGGGGGGAACGGCCTGGGTGTCGCCGGGCATGACGGGCGGCGTAACGTCGTCGGTGCGAGGGCCCGGTTCAAGGGGTTCCGGCGCGCTGCCCGCCGGGAGCGAGCGCGCTGTAGGGCACGGCGCCGCGCGGCTCGGGTTCGCGTCGCTCGACGAAGGCGAGCTGCGCGAGGCCACACGCCGGCTCTGCACCGCGCTGCGCGCCCGCCCCGACATCCAGCGTGGCCGTACGATGTTGTAAGTGCGTATCCGCGATTGGCGCTCTGCTGGAGGAGCGCAGTCCGGGATTCCCAGGATCGTATGTTCGCGATACGCTCTGGGGATGCCCCGGTCCCTGACCCCAGCGCGTCGCCCGAAAGGGACACCGACGTGGCTGGGACACAGAGGCGGCACGGAGGTGCTCGATCGTGTTCCATTCTTCCTCGTTCGATTCACAACCTGATTCCCAGAGGAGAGACAGCGCGCGCGGCGTGGTCGCGCTCGCTGATCGACCGGCTGACTCGCGCCCGGCCTCTTCGCGCCGCTCGGTACGGCTGCGAGGCCGCCTCATCGACGGGCGTTACCAGGTCGATCAGCTGCTCGGGCGCGGCGCGATGGGCGAGGTCTGGCGCGCGCACGACGGCGTCCGCCGCGCCGATGTCGCGCTGAAGTTCCTCACGGTGGCCCGGGGCGGGCGGAACGTCGACGCGATCGAGCGGTTCCGCCTTGAGGCGCGGGTCGCCGCGCAGCTCGGGCAGAAGACCCGCGGCGTCGTCGCCGTGCTCGACGCCGGCGAGGACCTGGCGGCGGGCCCGTACATCGTGATGGAGCACGTGCGCGGCAGGTCACTGCGGCAGTTGCTGGACGAGCGAGGGACGATCCCCGCCGTCGAGCTCGCGTCGCTGCTCCGCCAGCTGGGAGAGGCGCTGTCGGTGGCGCACGGCCTTGGCGTCGTGCACCGGGACATCAAGCCGTCGAACATCCTTCTTGTGGAGGGGAGCGACGGCCATCTATGCGCCAAGATCACCGACTTCGGGATCGCCAAGTGGGTCGGCCAGGATCGGCCGGCCGATTTCCGCCGCCGCACCGCGGACGGCGTGGTGCTGGGTACGCCGGCGTACCTGAGCCCGGAGCACACGTGTGACGGCCTGGGCGGCCCGCAGCTCGACATGTGGTCGCTCGCCGTCGTCGCGCACGAGGCGCTGACCGGGCGGCAGCCGTTCCCGGGCCGCAACCTGGCCGCGGTGCTCGCGGCCATCCTGGTCAGCGGGCGCCCCCCGCTGGCCACGGTGTGCCCTGGAGCGCCGCCCGCCCTCGAGGCGTGGTTCGCGCGCGCCTTCGCCATCAGCCCGTCGGAGCGGTTCCCCAGCGTCCAGGCGATGATCTCTGCCTTCGAGGCCGCGGCGGGGGTGACGGTGGCACCGCCGGCAGCTCCGCGGAGGCGGCGCTGGCGCGTCGCGGCGGCCGGGGCGGCGCTGGCGCTCGGAATCGCGCTGCCCGCGGCGCTGCTCTGGGGGCCGGCGGGGAGCGACGGCGCGCACCGCGTGGACGAGGTGGTCCGCGACGCGGCGCGCGCCGCCACCCGGGTCGCCGACGCCGCGCAGGCGATGACGGCGCGCCTGCTGGAACGCCAGGGCACGGCGCCCTGATCGCGGATCTCGCGCCGCGTCCGCCTCATGGGGACGCGGGCGGGGCCGTCCAGGAGCTCGGGACGGTGGCCGGCTACTTCGCCCAGAGGACCGAGAGGTCGAGCTCGATCGCCTCGAAGGGCTCGACGCGGACGCGAGCGGCATCGCGGTGGACGGCGGCGGGCCCCCACCCCCGACCCGAGGAGAGCGAGAAGACCTCCAACGTCCGCGCGATCGGGTCGACCAACCACACGTGCCGCACGCCCTCACGCCCGTAGATCGGCATCTTCTCGTCGCGGTCCACATCCTCGGTCGAAGGGCTCAGCACCTCGCAAATCCAATCCGGGGCGAGCGGGAAGAAAGCCGTCGTGGGCAGCTCGGGCATGCGTTCTCTACGCCAGCCAGCGATGTCCGGTACGACCGCCTCCACCTCACCCGGCACCGCTGGGTCCGGGAAATGCAGTTCGGGCGCGTCCAGGATCCACCAGCCGCCAGGCCCCCCTTTCCCTGCATCGAACGGACCGCCGAGCTCGATGCCGAGGCGAGACGATGCGCGTGCATGAGGCGGCGCCGGCCTGGGGAACACGTGCAAGGTGCCCGCGATGAGCTCCGCCACCTTGGTCGGCGGGACGGCCTCGAGATCGGCGTACGTCGCGCGGCGCTGCTTGGCGGCGGGCGGGCCCATGGCGGAAGCCTGCCGGGGGACGAGCGGCGCGGCAAGGCGGCGAGGAGCAGGGGTCCGGCGGCGCGCCGGCCGGGGCGCTCCTCGACGCGGGGGCACGACGGCGACCGCTAGCGATCACAGCACAAGACGTGTGTGACGCCGCGTTCCAGGGAACCGCTCACGATCTCGGAGTCGGTCGACGGGGCGCACGTGCCAGGCTCGTTGAACAAGAACACCGATCGCATCGCCGCAAGCCGCGCGCTCGTCGCCCTGGTGCAAACAGGGGGGCTGTGATTGGTGGTGTACTCAGCCACGACCTCGCTGACGCAGTCTGGATCCTGGTACAGCATAACCTCCGCCGTGCAGTTTCCGCCGCTCGGCGCGCCGCAAGAGCACGGAGAGCATTGGCGGGTGTCGTTGAGCATGGGATACTCGAACTTGCGGTCGTAACCCTTCCAGCACTCACCGTTTTCCTGAGGAGGGTAGCACGTCACACTGAGCGTCGGTGCGTACCCGGGAGGATCGGACTTGCAGGCCCTGATGAACCGTAGACTGCCCATCGACGGTTTCGGTACCGGAGACACCGGAGCGCACGGGGCGAGGGTCGACGGCTCGAACGTCACTGTAGCGACGGCGTCTCCCGGGATCGGCTCTTCGGCTGCTGAACAGGAACCGTCCCATGACGCGCCGGCTTCGAGCGTGCCGACGGCGTCCTCGCGAGAACAGACTGACGCGCTGGCGGTCACCTTCGACGGCAGTTCGCACTCGGCCGGCGTACATTCGCAGGGCTCACACTTGTCCTCCGCGCTGAACCCCTCTGCTTCGAAGTACCCTTCCCATACAAGCTCCGCGCTAAACGCCTCGCACTGCTTGAACGCGCCAGCGCCCTCCATGAGGACATATACTTGCTTGGTTAGATCGGGCTCCGGTAGCTCCGGGGGAAGTTCTATCGAGTAGCACCCGAGCAGTGCGAACACTGCAAGGAGGTATGATGCATTCGACCGCATCGTGGGTACCGCCCTTCAGTTGAATTTGTTGGAGCAGCAGAAAACGCGCGGTTCTCCGCTGACGAGATCGCCGATTACCTGGGAGACGGGCGACGTCGGCGTGCACGTGCCCGGATCTTCATGGGTGAGCGCCGCACGCATCGCCGCGATCGGAAGGGGATCGATGTCGGTGCACCGACTGTCGTTCTGGTCGACGCCGAATCCACCTCCGATGATCTTGGTGGTACAGGTGGTTTCGGCATACACGAGCAATTCAGCCTCGCAGTGTCCACCCACCGGAGCCTCGCAGGAACATGGGGCGCATGTGCGCGCGTCTCCGATTCGTTCCTTGAACTCAAATCGCATGTTGAACCCTGGCGGACACAGTCCGTCATCTTCGGGGGAAATGCACGTTTTCCATTGATGCTCTGGCCGAATCCCTAATCCAATCGGACAGGCCTTTGCAAAGTTGCCGAAGATCGGCGGCGGGTCGAACGACGGCGAGGCAGCGCACTCGGCAGCGAGTGCCGGCGGGTCGAAGGTGACCGAGGCGAACACCTCGCTTGGTACAGGAGGAGCAGCCTTGCGGCACACGCCCCGTTGAAGCTCGTCCGCATTGTGATCATCGAAGACGATCTGGGTTCCGTAGTCGCCGCAGCGCAGCGACCTGTGTGCTGTCACGCTCGACGGCAACGTGCACAGGGCCGGTCCGCACGTGCACACGCCGCACTCCTCGACGGCACGCACGTCAGCCCAACCCTCCCAGAAGTCCAGCCGGTGCCCCGGACATGCTGGCGCATCGGGACTCTCGTCAACCCAGAGCCATACGGCGTTGTCGTCCGTCCGCGGGGCATAGACACCGTACGCATCGAGCCCGTCTCCACACGCTGTCAGCATGACGGCGACACTTACAAAACAAGCGCTCGACCGCATCAGAACCCCTCCCGCCGCTCAGTAAAAGTCCTTCTGACAAGGGATCAGGCCGTCGCAGGGATCGAACTCCTGGGTCGGCGTCTTCATGGCCTGCCGTGCGGGAGCGGCGGGGCGGGTCGCGCGAGGCCGCGGCGGGACGGGCGGCGGCGCAGCCTCGGGGAGCGGCTCAGGGCCTCGAGCGAGCGGTCGAGCGGAGGGCGGCGGCGTGGCTCGAACCGCAGCAGCCTGGACCACCGGCCCCAGGCATGGCGCGGCTCGGCGGGGGGGCTCGCGCCAGAGGACCGCGGCCGCGCTGCCCAGCACGAACGCCAGCGCGAGCACCGCACCGTACCAGCGCGCGCGGGAGCGTCGCTCCGGGGTGGTGCTTGACTCCCGAGGGGTCGAGGGCGCCGGCGCGACCGGCAGCAGCGGAGAAGGCGGAGCGATCGAAGGCGCCGACGCTACCGGCAGCCGCGGATCGAGGTCCGGGAGCTCGGGCGCTGGAGGCGCCGACGGCGCAACCGGCGGCGCGTGGGCGACGTGATCCCGCGCGTCCCGCGGCGGGACGGCGCTCTTGAGCGTGTCGGGCGTATCGGGAGGGCGCGGCGGTGCAACCGGCGCCGCGTGGGTGGCGTGGTCCTGCGCGTCCCGCGGCGGCGCGCTCCTGGCCGTGTCGGGCGCTTCCGAGGGGCGCGGCGTGGGCACCGCGCTGGCTCGGCCCACCTGTTCACCCGAGCCGAGCGGTTCCGCCTCGTCCTCCATCGAGATCGGCGCTTCTTCGTCCAGCTTGCGCCGCGCGCCGGACGGCGCGGCGAAGATGTCCGCGTGGGGAAGCTCCGGCGGCTCGCCGAGCTCTTCCCACGCGCGGGCGAAGGGCGTCAGAACAAGGAGCATCCTTCGGACGCTCACCAGCCGTCGCTTGGGGTTCTCCTCGAGGGCCCCCTTGATCATCATCCGAAGCATCAGAGGCATCCCGACGGGGAAGCTCGTGGGCTCGGTCCACATCGAGAGGGGGCGTTGGCACAAGAGCTCGTACATGACGGTGCCGAAGCCGTAGACATCCGCGCGAAGTCCTATGCGTCCACCGGAGAAGCGCTCCGGCGGTGCGTACCCGTACGGATCGCGCAGAGCGTCGTCTGGGCCGAGCTGAAAGAGCCGAACGAATCCGAAGTGCGTTATCGCGTACCGGCCCTCGCTCACGACGAAGACACGGTCCGGACTGAGGGCGCCATGGATCATGGAGAGCTCATGAGCGCGCTCGAGACAGCGGCCAAGGTCGATCAGCACCTTGAGCGCGGCCGAGCCGAGGTCCTGCCCGCGCATGGCGTCGAGGAGCGGGACCGCGCCGCTGAGCACGGGGGTCGCTGCCCACGCGACGGAGCCGCTCACCCCCCCGTAGAGCACGCGGACGATCTCCGGGACGTCGTCGGAGAGGCGCTGCAGGCGCGCGAGTTCCTCAGCAAACGCGCCCGCGTCGAGGCCCGCGCCCTCGTGGACGTGCAACCAGACGAGGTCTCCTTTGTCGCCGACCTGCCGCGCGAGGAAATGACGGACCAGGCCGCGTTCCTCGTTGAGCAGCTCGTGGCCTTCCCAGATTTCACCCGCCGCTACCATACGAGCGTGACCTCCGCGCCGGCGCCTCGCGGGCGGATCTCGGCCTTCCGCGGCCAGACGACGTAGACGATCGTCGCTGCACCGAGCGCGGCGCCGGCGACGAGCGCAGCCGAGCCCAGGCCACGGAACAGGCTCGCTCGCGTGTCGGCCGCATCCGCTTCGTCATAGATCTGGCGGTACTCCGCGCTGCTGTGGAGCATCGAGCCGTCGTTCAGGCGGGCCACCTTGGCGACGGTTTCGCGCCCGGCGAAGTCGCCTGCGACGTGAAGCCCTGCGCCGGCGCCGAGCAGGGCCGCCGATGCGGCCGCGCCGGAGCCGATGATCCAACGATTGCGCGCCTGCGCTGGAGCACTTGCGGCAGCCTTCGTGGTCTTGAAGGCGAGCGACACGTGCTGCGACTCGCCCTCTGCCACCTTCACGGCCGCACGGGCTTCTTGCCCCTGCGGTCCGGTCGCCGTCACCTCGTGCTGTCCGGGCGCGACGAAGACGGAACGGCCCTCGCTCACCTTGCGACCGTCCACGAGGATCCGCGCCGTGCCCCGCGGGGCGCTCACGTGGAGCTCGGCCACGCGTTGCCGCACCGCCGCGAGATCGGCGCGTCTCACCTCGTAGCGACGGCGCTCGACGTCGTTGGTTGGCTCGGGCATCTGCTCGACGCACGCGGTGAGCTCCTCCGCGGCCTTCTCGATGCGCTCGAGCCGCAAGTCGAACACCCCGAGCTGACACACGGCCATCGTCGAGGGCTCGAGCGCGTTGACCCGCGCCCAGAGATCGCGAGCGCGAGCGAGCTCGAGCCGCTTGGCGGCCTTCTCCGCCTCGTCGATGAGCTCCTGGACCTCGCGGGCCCGCGGGGGAGGGTCCGCGGCCGCGGCTTGGAACGTGGAGGCAAGGACGGCTGCCAGGGCGGCCGCTTGCCACAGATGGCCTCGTAGACTAGACGCACGCACGGTTCACATCGGCGCAAACGAGGGGGACCACAACGCCGCGCTGACCCGTTCAGCGCGGCGTTGCCATTGATATCACATCGCTGACCCGGGCGAGCGTGCAGAAGCGCTGCGTGTTCCGTCCTTGCATTGCGCGCACGCGCCGAAATTTCTCATCTGTAGTCGAGAAAAGCGCAGCAACGGGTGACGGCTCACGCGGCGGTCCATGGCCGCGGAGGGGCGAGGCGCACGGAATCATGGTGGCTGCGGGCGCCAGCCATACGTGCGCGATCCGGCATGACGGCTCTCTCACCTGCCGGGGGGACAACTCGTTCGGCCAGCTGGGTGTTCCGCACGCGATGGCGGTCTATCGAGCACGCCGATGAGCGTGCTTTTTCCCGCGTCGCTCGGCGCGGCGACAATCACGCAGATCGCGTTGACCGAGCAGGCGACCTTCGCCATCGACAGCCAGCTCCGACCCCTCGCCAAGGTCGTCGCGGTGAGCGCCGGCATCTTCCACACGTGCGCGCTCGTCGAGGGGGCGTGCGGCCCCACGGGCCCTGGCCAGGTCCTGTGCTGGGGCAGAGGCACCCTGGGTCAGCTCGGCGACGGCACCGGGACGAGCTCCGCGATCCCCGTCGAGGAGCACGCGCCCTGAGCGCTCTCGCGGACACAGGCCGCGACGCGCCCTGAACGGCTGAAGAGTCACGGAGTCGTGGCATCAGGAGGGCTGGGGAGGGCGTAGGGGTCGCGGCCGGCGTCCTGGAGGCGCTGCGAGGCTGCAGCGATGGCCGCCAGGCGGATGGCTTCGGCATGTTCCTGGAGGTCGGCCCACGCCTCGGCGGACAGCGTGCGCTGCGCCTGTTCAAGGAGGGCAGCGTAGTCCTCGGGGAACTCGACCTCGCGGAGGGAGGTGCAGAGATCGCGGAGTAGGAGGGCGGTGGCGAAGGACGCCTCGTCGTCCTGCAGGCTGAAGAGGCGGAGCTGGAGCTCCAGTGTGATTCTCTGACCAAAGCGATCGTATATCCGCCTGCCGATGTCCAGGGCGCGCTCTGCGAGGATCAACGCCTGGTCCGGAGCGCCGACAGCCGCGGCTGTGTGTGCGAGGTAGCCGTGAACAGCCTGCTCGCCAAGTTGATTCCGCATCTCGCGATGGCGGGCGAGCACCTCCAGGAAGCGCTGAAAGGCTTCCTCGGGCTCGCCGGCCGCAAGCGCCACGAGACCAAGGCTCTGAAGGCAGTTGGCCTCGCCGAGGCGATCGCGAATCTCGCGAAAGATGGCCAGAGCGAGGGTGTGGGAGGCGCGAGCGGCATCGAGGTTTAAAACGCGCCTTTCGACGTCGCCAAGGCTCTGAAGGCAGTTGGCCTCGCCGAGGCGATCGCGAACCTCGCGAAAGATGGCCAGAGCGAGGGTGTGGGAGGCGCGAGCGGCATCGAGGTCGTCGACGCGCATGTCGAGGTCGCCAAGGTGCTTCAGGCAGGTGGCCTCGCCAAGGCGATCCTGGGCCGCACGGGAGATCTCCAGGCCATTCTCGTATGCCTTCCTCGAGCGTTCGAGATCGTCACGGAACCTCGCCACTTCGCCTTCAAGGACCAGGGCAGCCGCAACTGCGCCATGATAGCCGATCCCCTCCGCCAGGCGCCTCGCCTCTCTTGCGCTAACCAGCGCTTCGTCGAGGGCATGGTGATGAACCAGCAGCTTCTGCCCGAGATTCAGCCATGCATCCGCCAGCGCGGCCGGCGGCGGCGCCTCCGGCGAAGCCATCGCCTCGTGAAGCCGGGCTGCTGTCGCCCTCAACTCGTCCAGCTCATCGGTGGATCCCGCCGGGCGTCGCGCTTCTTCGGGCAGTGCTGAATCGCCCAGCGTGGCGCCCGGGAGCGCTTCCACCTCGCATGTCCCTGATCGCACGTCGAACAGATCAGGCGCCACCCGGGGCAGATCGGCGGCGCGGTCCGGCGAAAGCACCAGCACGAGCGGTCCCACGATCACGCGCGCCAACGTATCGCGCGCGACGTTGAGCGCCTGAATTGCGCGACCTTCCGCTGTGTCGAGCAACGACGCTGTATCTGGCACGACGACACCCCGGAGCGGCTGGACAGGCCCCGCGGTCTCCAGGAGCTCTTCCACGGCGCGCACGCCCTGCGCTCCATCCGGCAGGAACTGGAACGCCGGGAGCCCCTCCTGCCCGCTCCATCCTCGCATCCGCCGCAACACCTCGGCCCGCGCTGCGCCAGACGCCAGCACCACGAACAACGCGAACCGGTCCGCGCGCCGCAGTCCCCGGCGGAGCGCCCTGAGCCGCTCCTCGGACTCGTCGGTCAGGTCGGCGATGGGCTCGGCAGCCGACCCCGGCAGGTACGCCCCCCCGCCCGCAGGTTCACCCGTGCTCACGGTACTTCCGGCACCGCTCCACGAGCGGGTGGACCGCGTGCCACGGGTCCGGACCGCCGTTCTGATATTCGAGGACGAACAGGTTGAGCAGCAGGTCGCGCTTCACCCCTTCCTCGCACTGATCCGGAAATCGATTCGTCTCTGCGATGTGGCGCAGAATCGGCACATATCGCTCAGGCAGCGCCCGCTCGAAATCGGCCTGCAAGATGGCGGCGGCCCGCTCTACCGAGGCCGCGGTCACCGGAGGGTCATCGTGCTCATTGCTCGCTGCCCGCACCATGTGGAGCGCGTGCCGGATGCAGCCGCCGCTGAGGCGCGCGATTCGCTCCGCCGCCCTGTCGCCTTCCTCGAATAGACGATCGAACTGCACTCGCTTCTTGAGCAAGTCTACCAGCGCGGTCACGCCGCCCTGGTTGTCCCCACCGCCCTCCGCGGCGCGCCGGCGGACCTCGATCATCGGCACGACGACGATCTCGCCGCCGTAGAGCCCGCTCAGCCCCGCGCCGGCCGGCGCGTAACAGAGGTACAGCGGAACCGTGATGACGAGGTGCGCGTCGAGGCTCTTCAGGGCGCCCATCCGCTCCCGGTAGAGCCGCTCCACCCCCTCATGGTGTGCCTGGCTCAGCTTCTCCATGTTGTCGATCAGCACCACCAGCGGACCCGCGCCGTCGTCCGGCGCCTCCCTGGTCGCGGCGAAGGCCTTGTTCAGCCCCTCGATCAGCACGGCCGTCGTGGAACGCAGAGCAGTGCGGATATCCTTCCGGCGCTCCGCGCTCGGCAGTCGGACCTCGCCGAGGATCCGGGTGAGGGCCTCCGAGATGTCGCCGGGAAGGTTGGTGATCGTCTTGCTCAGCGCCTCCTTGATCTGGTCCCTCCACAGCGGCATGAGCACCTTCACGGCCGCCGCCTTCCGCTGCTCATAAACGAGCTTCCACAGCGCGAGGAGGATGTCCTCGAGGTCGATGTCGGTCCGGTTCAGCATCACGTCGGCGTCGAGGAACAGGACCGTCGCGAGCGGAGCGCCGTGAGAGGCCGTCTCCAGCTGGACCTTCATCCGGAGGAGCTCGGTGGTCTTCCCGCTCCCGAGGTGACCGCTGACGAAGTGGAGGGTTGGGATCCCACCGGACCGACGGATGTTGCGGACGATCCGGCCAAGGCGATCGCTGCCGCGGATGGCCGTCAGGTTGGCGAACAGGCTGGAATCTTCCCGGGGGTCCAGCGGCGAGTAGGGGTCGCAGAGGCGGACGGCATCGTCCAGGTTCTGCGCGGGCGGCGGGGTCAGCACGCGGCTGGAGACCGCATGGCCGCGGAGAGTGGCGATCGGGGCGTTGCTCATGGCAGAGGAGCTCCGGGGCGGACGCTACCACAAGCCTGGCTGCACGGCAGCGTCACCGCCGCCCGCGTCCCCCCGCCGGACTGGCGCGATGGCGACGGCTTCCCCCCTTCGCCACGGCGAGCACCCGAGCCGCACGAACCACCCTCCACGCATCGCTGCCTCGGCACAAGCATCCAGCGCGCTCTTCTCGCTTACCTCGGTAGACCGCTCCTCGACGGGGCGATCCATCCTTGATGCGCTGCGGAGCCTGATCCAGAAGAACACGCCTCCAACAAAAGATGGGTCGCACCCATCTCCGGGGTGGACGCGCCTCGGCTCGTCCAGGATCCACCAGCCGCCAGGACCCCTCCCCGGCGATCACGAGGCCAGCCAGGCGGGCTTGAACAGCAGGAGCAGACCGAGCAGCACCATGATCGCTCCGCTCAGCAGCTTGAGCCATCGTCCCTCTCTCTCCTGCAGCTTGCGGCGGCTCAACGTCGCCACCGCGATGCCGACCATGATCATGTCGTCCGCCATGTAGGCCACGTTGTAGAGCCCGAGATAGGCGTAGTGCTGCCACGCGGGGAGGCGCTTCTCGGCGAGGAGCTGGGTGTAGAGCGCCGGCAGGCCCGCGGTGCAGAGCAGCTCGACCACGTTGACCATGACGGCGAGGACGCCCGCGGCCACGAGCGCGGAGGCCAGGCTCTCCGCCCTGACGACGGCCCGCATCCTCGCGTAGATCCCCGGCTTCACCGGCTCAGGGATGCTGAGCGACACGCCCCGCTTCCACGCGAAGAAGTCCTTGATGTGGACCGAACCGGCGAGCACGGCGATGGCTCCCAGCGCGATCTGCACGGCACGCGAGGCGCCGACCAGGAGGAAGAAGTTCAGCCAGGCAGCCATGAAGGCGAAATAGGCGAGACCGCTCACGAGCACGAACACGCCGGCAATCAGCAGCATCTTCGCCCGGCTCCGCAGCGTGGCGAGGAAGGAGAGGAGAAAGAGGAGCACCCACATGGCGCACGGGTTGAAGCCGTCCACGAGCCCCAGGAGGACGGTGAACGCCGGCAGGCCAAGATCGCGGACGTCCAGTCGCCCGAGGACGGGCACGTCGACGACGCCCGCGCGCGGCGCGGCGCCGTTGGCTGGGCACGGCGGCTGCTCCGGCTCGAGCGGACACGACGCGGCAGGCTCGCCGGCCGCGGTGGGCGGCGGCGGCGCGCTGTCGAGCAACGCCTCGATGCGCCGGCCCGTCGCGTCGCGCCCGGCGTACCCAACGACGAGCACCCCGCGCACATAGAACGCGGGGACGCTCACGGCGGCGGTCGACTGCCCCTCCGCGATCGCCCTCAGCCGGTCGAGCGCCGCGCGGTCCTCGACGACATCCGCGACGATCGTACGCAGGCCGGGCCGACGGCCCTCGAGCTCGGTCAGGAAGCGCTTGGCCTCGTCGCATCGAGGGCATCCTTTACGGGCGAACAGCTCCACATCGGCGCGCGGCTCGATCGGCGCAGCTCGCCCGGAGTCGCTCCAGAGAAGCGAGAAGGCGAGCACGCACGCCACCAGCGCTCGCACGACGACGGCAGGTCGCATGCGGAGCGGCTGTCGCACGATGCATGCTCAGCGGATCACGTGAGCAGTCCACGAGCGCAGCCCACGAGCGCGGTTCACAAGCGCAGCGAGCGGCCTCGAACGTGGCTCGTGATGCATAACGCGCGTTTACAGGGCACAGCGATTGCTGGGTCTGGCGGACACATCACAGCGATCCCGCGAGCATAGTCCATGGTGTCACAGCGCGACGCACCTGGGCCCGAGCGGCCGTCCTTGAGGAGCGGCGCGCTCGTCGTGTCGACGCTCTCCGGCTTGCTGGGCGGCGCCGCGGCGCACCTCGAAGGACGCGCGCGTCTAGGAGACATGCTCTGGGCGGCCGGCGCGCTCATCGCGCTCGCCCTGGTGGGCGCGCGCATCCTGGCCGACGTGCTGAAGAAGCGGGCCGGCGTCGACGTCATCGCGCTCCTCGCCATCGGCGGCGCGCTCTTGCTCCGGGAGTACCTGGCCGGCGCGCTGATCGGGGCGATGATGGCGACCGGCAGCGCCCTGGAGGGGTACGCGGCCGCGCGCGCGCGGCGCGAGCTCTCCGCCCTCCTCGCTCGCGCTCCCCGCACCGCCCACCGCCGCGAGGGGACCGACGTCACGACCATCCCGATCGGCGCCGTCGTCCCCGGCGACCGCCTGCTGGTCAAGCCGGGCGAGATCGTGCCGGTCGACGGGGTCGTCGTGGGCGCGCGGGCGCTCCTCGATGAATCGGCGCTGACCGGAGAGCCGCGGCCGGTCGAGAAGGCACCTGGCGACCGCGTGGGCAGCGGGACCACGAACGCCGGCGCGGCCTTCGAGCTCCGCGCCGTCGCGAGCGCGGACGAGAGCACGTACGCCGGCATCGTCCGCCTCGTGCGGCAGGCGTCCGCCTCGAAGGCGCCGCTCGCCCGCCTCGCCGATCGCCATGCCATGGTGTTCGCCGCGCTCTCGCTCGCCATGGCCGCCGCGGCGTGGGGGCTCTCCGGCGACGCCGGCCGCGGGCTCGCCGTGCTCGTCGTCGCGACCCCCTGCCCGCTGCTCCTCGCGGTGCCCATCGCGATCGTCGGCGGCATCTCGCGCTCGGCCCGGCGCGGCATCGTGGTGAAGGGCGGCGCCGCGCTCGAGGCCCTCGCCCGGGCGGAGATACTGCTCCTCGACAAGACAGGCACGCTCACGTTCGGCGGCCCGCGCGTGACCGGAGTCACGTGCTTCCGGTCGATCGAGGACGACACGGAGGTGCTCCGCCTCGCGGCGTCCCTCGAGCAGATCTCGTCGCACCCGCTCTCCGCGGCCCTGGTGCACGCTGCCCGCGAGCGTCGCCTCGCGCTGTCCTTCCCGGAGGGCGCTCAGGAGGCGGCCGGCGCCGGCATGACGGGCCGGGTGGACGGGCGCGCCGTCCGCGTGGGGAGCGCCGAATGGGCGGCGCAGGGCGCGCCGCTCCCGGAGGACGCCCGCGCGTTCCGGCGCCGCGCGTCCCGCGCCGGTGCGATGACCGTGTTCGTGGCCGTGGACAGCAGCGTCGTCGGCGCGCTGACGCTCGACGACCCGATCCGCCCCGATGCGCCGCGGACCTTGCGGGCGCTGCGGCGGGTCGGCGTTCGCCGTGTCGTGATGGTGACGGGCGATCACCCCCTCGTCGCAGAGACGGTCGGCGCCACGCTCGGCGTGGATCGCGTGCTCGCCCAGCGCTCGCCGGAGGAGAAGGTCGCCGCCGTGCGCGAGGCGCGCGCCGAGGGGCTCACCGTGATGATCGGCGACGGGATCAACGACGCTCCAGCGCTCGCCGCCGCCGACGTCGGCGTCGCGATGGGCGCGCGCGGGGCCACCTCGTCCGCCGAGGCGGCCGACGTGGTGCTGGTGGTGGACAGGCTCGATCGCTTCGCCGAGGCCGTGACGATCGCGCGCCGCGCCCGCGCGATCGCCGCGCAAAGCGCGATCCTCGGCATGGGGCTGTCGCTCTTCGCGATGGGCGCGGCGGCGTTCGGCTTCCTGCCGGCCGCCGCCGGCGCGCTGCTGCAGGAGGCGATCGACGTCGCCGCGATCCTGAGCGCGCTGCGGGCGCAGAGCGGCGGGCGCGGCGCGAGGAGGCCAGCCCTCGGGGAGGCCATGAGCCGCCGGCTGGAGCTGGAGCACGACCAGCTCATCCCGATGCTCGATCGGGTGCGGGTCGTCGCCGAGCGCATCGACCACCTGGCGAGGGAGGCGGCGCGCGCAGAGCTCGATGCGCTCGACCGCTTCCTCCGCGAGCGGCTCCTCCCGCACGAGCGCGCCGACGACGCCGAGGTCTATCCGGTCATCTCCCGGCTGCTCGGCGGCGAGGATCCTCTGGCGCCCATGAGCGCGACGCACCGGGAGATCTTCCGCCTGATCCGGCTGTACGAGCAGCTGCTCGGAGAGCTCGACCCGCGCGGGCCCACGGCCGCGGACGTGCAGGATTTCCAGCGGATCCTCTACGGGCTCCACGCGGTGCTGCGGCTCCATTTCGCGCAAGAGGAGGAGCTCTATGCGTCGCTGAGCGAGCGCTACCACGCAGACGCGCCGGCGGCGCCGTGGCGCGATGCGGTCGGATCGAGCGACTCTCCGAGGAGCCGGCAGACATCCTGCTCGGACACCGGCGAGTAATCCTCGTACCAGAGCCCGACCGAATAGACGGGATCCCGGATATAGCAGTACACGAACTCGCGTGCCCGCCCCGAGAGCTGCGCGACCGCGGCATACGATGCGACGGGGACCGCGATGACGATGCCCGCCGGGCCGCCTTGCTCGACGGCCGTCACGGCGGCGCGCATGCTCGCTCCGGTCGCCACGCCGTCGTCGACGAGGAGAAGCGTCCGATCCCGGATGTCAGGCGCCCTGTGGCAGCCATAATAGACGCGCTCCAGGCGCTCCACCTCCCGGGCCTCCACATCGACGAGCCATTGCACCGTCCTGTCCGAGACCCCCAGCGCACGGCAGAGCTCTTCATCGACGACCCGAACGCCGCCGCTCGCGACGGCGCCGATCGTCATGTGATCATTGTCCGGGGCCACGATCCGGCGCGCAATCAGCACGTCCAGCGGCACCCGCAGCAGCTTCGCTACCTCGAAGCCCACTGGCACCCCGCCCCGCGGCAGCGCCAGGAGGGTCACGTCCTCCCGCCCCGCATAGGCGGTCAGCCGCGACGCGAGCTGGCGGCCGGCGTCGGCCCGATCTCGAAACGGCATGTTCCCCTCTCCATCCGGCGTCGCTGGGATCTCCGGCGGCGCTCGGTGCAGGGTGCAATTGTCTCGCCACGCATCGCGCCTGAGACCACCGGGCCGCTCTGGTCTGGCCGCGTCTCTGGCCGCGTCCGCGCGCGATGTCTGGACGCGACGAGCGCAGCGGCACGCGGGCTGCTTATCCATCCTGCTGAGCCGCCAGACTGGACCAACTGTACTACGAGGTGGCAGGCGTGCGATCGAGCGCGAGCTGGCCGCGACGCGAGGCTCAGTGAAGAGTCCACCCGAGCTGGCGGCGCCGATCGAGAGGGAGCAGCAATGTCGAATCGAGCTGTGTATCGCGCATGGATGCTGGGGCTGGCGATCGCTTCCGCCGTCTCGGCCGGGGCCGGCTGCGCCTCGCCGCCGAAGCAGCCCGCCACCGCGGAGGACGCCCGCCAGCGGACCTTGTTGTTCAACGTGACCAGCGGCCAGGAGGATGTGCACGCGGCGACCATGGCCCTCATGGCCGCGAGCAACTCGCTGGATGCCGGGTGGTCCACGATCCTGTACTTCAACGTGCACGCACCCGCGCTCGTGTCTCGAAATCTCTCGGACAGCGTCGCGCTCGCGGGCGAGCGCCCCGTGAAGGAGCTCCTGGCCGCCGCGATGGCCAAGGGAGCCAAGGTGTTCGTCTGCCCGCATTGCATGCAGGTTGCAGGGGTGAAGGCCGAGGAGCTCGTCGAGGGCGCCAAACCCGCGACCCTGCAGGCCGTGCTCGATCAGCTGCGCGGGGACGTCATTTCCCTCTCGTATTGACCCAGGCGCGACGCCGGGGCGGCGGTCGCCGCGCGCTCAGCGCGACAACCATCGCTCGCTCAGCTACTTCTCCGAGCCTCCGCGTGCACCGCGTCGTCGCGGCGATCGACTGCGGCACGCTGGTCAACCCCGATCCAGTTCGCCCTCTGGGCGTGGAGCGCGTGGAGCGCGTGGAGCGCGTGGAGCGCGTGGAGCGCGTGGGGCCCCCGCCCCGGCAGGATGACGCCGGTGGCCGAGCCGTCGCATGCATCCGGGCTGTCGGCCGAGGCGATGCTCACCGTCGACCTCTCGAGCGACGGGAACACGTATGTCGACGGCAACCACGTGGCGGACGCTGCAGCGGTATTGCCGGGGTGCGCGAGGCCCTGGCACGCCCGGACGGAAAGCCCGTGTCAGTGCACCTCGTGTCGGATCCGGGTCACGGGTTCGGTGCGGCCGCGACGAAATGCGCGCTATCGAGCCGATACGTTGCTGCCCGGAACGGTGAGTGGGAGCCGTTCGAGGGCGTGACACAACCTATCACCGTCAATTTCGTGTGCTGACGCTCGCTCGGCGCACGGGCGTGTGCCCGGCGCCGAGGCGCGCGTGTGATTGCAAACATCGGTGTCGGGCGCGGCCTTGCGGCCTCGATGATGAGAGTCGCGTGGTAGGACATCGTGGTTGCGTCGAAGGGAACCGCCTCTATGCTTGCGCGCCAGTGTTCGACACGGGGGGTGGGGGGATGTTCACACGACGTCAGTTCTTCAAGATCGGGGCGGGGGGCACGACCCTTTTCCTCCTCGACAGGGTCGGCGGCTCCGTTCGCACGGCGTGCGCGGCGATCCCCGGCGGCACGCTCGACCCGCTGGTCGTGGACAAGTACGTGACGCCGATGCTCGTCCCGCCCGCGATGCCGCGAGCGGGCAAGATCACGCTCCACGGCGGCCGGTTCATCGACTACTACGAGATCGCCGTGCGGCAGTTCGCGCAGCAGATCCTGCCTCCTCCCTACCCGGCGACGACCGTGTGGGGATACGGGCCGAAGGTCGCCCAGGGCGAGCCCAGTATCTTCCACGCGCCGTCGCTCACGATCGAGGCGGATCACGAACGACCGGTGCGGATCAAATGGATCAACGAGCTGGTGGACGCCGGCGGCAACTACTTGCCTCATCTCTTGCCGGTCGACCAGACCTTGCACTGGGCGAATCCGCCGGGAGGCAGCGAGGGCCGCGACATGCGCCCGGAGTTCAAGGAGACGCCGGGACGTTACACCGGCCCCGTGCCCATCGTCACCCACGTGCACGGCGCCGTGAACGTCGGCGACGAGAGCGACGGTTACGCCGAGGCGTGGTATCTGCCCGCCGACGCCAACATCCCAGCGGGGTACGCGACCGAGGGGACCTGGTACGATTTCTTCGCGGCGAAGGCGCTCGCCAAGTTCGGCGTGACCTGGGGGCCTGGATTCGCGATCGCCCAGTATCCGAACACGGGTCGGGCCTCCACCCAATGGTATCACGATCACACCCTGGGGATGACGCGCGCGAACGTGTACGCCGGTCCGGCGGGCTTCTACCTGGTCCGCGGCGGCCAGGGCGACGTGGTGCTGGACGCGCGCACCCACAGGCCGGCCGTGCTCCCCGGCCCGGCCCCTTCGCGGGGCGACGCCCCCAACACCCACTATCGCGAGATCCCGATCGCGATCCAGGATCGCTCGTTCAACTCGGACGGGTCGCTGTTCTACCCGGACACCCGGGCCTTCTTCGACGGAATCACCGGTCCGTTCATCCCGCAAACCGACGTCCCGCCGATCTGGAATCCCGAGTTCTTCGGCAACATGATCATGGTGAACGGCAATACCTGGCCGTTCCTGGCGGTCAAACAGCGCCGCTACCGCTTCCGCTTCCTCAACGGCTGCCAGTCGCGTTTCCTGATCCTGGATTTCAATCAGATCCCGGGCGTGGAAGTCTGGATGATCGGAAACGAGGGCGGCTTTCTGGATTCACCCGTGAACCTCACCGCGACCAACGGCAACAGGCTGCTCATGGCGCCGGCCGAGCGCGCGGATCTCATCGTCGACTTCGGCCGTGTCCCGAAGGGCCGCCACATCCTCGCCAACGTCGGCCCGGACGAGCCGTTCCGCGGCGGCGTGCCAGGCGTCGATTTCGACCGGGCGGACCCGGCGTCGACCGGGCAGATCATGGCATTCGACGTGATGCGCACGCCGGGATGCGATCACAGCACACCGCCGTGCTTCCTGCAGTTGCCGCCCGCTCCGCCGCTGCCGTGCGAGGACAGGACGCGACCGCTCGTCCTGAGCGAGGCCACGTCGGTGGACTTCCCGGATGCGCCGGTGGCGGCGCTGCTCGGGAGGATCGAGGACGATAAGGTCGAGCTGCTGGCGTGGGAGGACGAGGTCACCGAGAATCCGCAGGTGGGGGAGACGGAGGTCTGGGCGCTCCACAACTTGACGGGCGACGCCCATCCCATCCACATCCACGAGACCGTGTTCGAGGTGATCAATCGGCAGGCCCTGGACATGGAGGCCTCGTCGGAAGGGCAGTTGCCGCCGCTCGTCGGCGCTCCACGTCCGCGGGAGCCGTGGGAGACGGGCTACAAGGACACGGTGATCGCCTATCCAGGCGAGGTGACGCGCATCCGGGCGCGCTTCGCCACCGCCGGCCAGTACGTGTGGCACTGCCACATCCTCGAGCACGAAGACAACGAGATGATGCGGCCGTACCGCATCGGCCCCGTCCAGCGGGGACAGCCGACCTGAGGGGCGCGACGAGGGGCGAGGCCTTCCACGCGCGGCCGCGGGATCGCAGGACGAAGAGCGCCGCGATGGCGGCGACGAGCAGCCCTCCGGGAGGCTCGCCGCCCGGTGCCGCCGACGACGCCCCCCGCTGTCTCGGTCCGCCGTTACGACGTCGAGGTTCATGCCCTCTGCGCGATGTCGACGCAGTGCACCTGGTCGTGACCGCTGTCTTGCGTCTTGCCGACACCCCACTTGCCTGAGCGTGTGCGACCGCTTCATGCCATGGTCCGCGGGCTGCATGACGGGGCGTGAAACCACGTCTGCTGCGTATCCCCGGAGGTCCTGTGATGAGCACCCGCCAGAGCCCGATCGCCGCCGAGCCGTCCACCGCTGCGCGCCAGGCCAGGCGCTCGGTCGTGCCTGGGACCTCCATGCCTTGGAAGCCAGGCTTGCTCACCTGCGCGGCCTGCGTAGGTCTCGTGGCGTGCAGCGAGACCCGCTCGACCGCCTCGCCGGAGCCGGCGCGGTTCACCGATCGGATCGCTCCGCTGGCCGCCGAGCGATGTGACGGCTGTCACGCCACGGCGCCGGGCGGATCCATGGCGGCATACCGCACCGCGAGATCGTTGGTCACGCCCGGCAAGCCCGACGAGAGCCTTTACTACACCCTGCCGGAACGCCATCCGGCCGCGTGGGGAGACGCTGCCGGGCTGGTGCGCGCGTGGATCGAGGCGGGCGCGCCGGAGTAGCCTCGACCGTGGAAGCATGGGAGGCACCGCGGGCAGCACGCGCGCGCGTCGCTCGGCTGCTCTGGATCGCCGCCTACCTGGCGCTCGCCGCGAGCGTCCTCTTGCTGCTGCTCGTCGGCGCCGTCCCGAAAGGACGAGGACTCGCGGTGGAGATCGCGGCAGGGCTCGGCTACGTCGCGCTGGCGCTCCTTTCGCTGCAGCTCGCGCTGGGGGCGCGGGCGCGGCGTATCGTCAACGCGCTCGGCCTGGACGCGGTGCTCCTCTTCCACCGGCAGGCCGGGCTGTGGACCGCGGCCTTCGTCGCCGCGCACGTCGTGCTCCTCGCCGTCGCCGAGCCCTGGTACGTCGCGCACCTCCTCGACCTCTCCGCGAGCGCGCCGCGCGCGCTGGCCCTGGCCTTCGCGCTGATGGGTCTCCTTCTGCTCGTGCTCGTCCCGCGCCAGCTGACCCGGCTGCGCATCCCCTACGAAGCGTGGCGCGTCGGGCATGGGCTGCTGGCGGTGACCGTCGTGGGGATCGCGCTCTGGCACGTGCTCACGCTCGGACGCGCGAGCGCGACGCCGGTGAAGCAGGCCGCCATCACCGCGCTCGTCGCTGTCCCGGCGGCGGCGCTGGTCGCGTCCCACCTGCTGCGTCCGCTGCTGGCGCTCCGGCGACCGTGGCGTGTCGCCGAGGTGCGCCGCGAGCAGGATCGCGTCTGGACCCTGGTCCTCGAGGCGGCCGGGCATGACGGGCTCCGGTTCCAGCCCGGCCAATCGGTCTGGCTCACGCTGGGCCGGTCGCCGTTCTCGCCCCGGCAGCACCCCTTCACCATCGCGTCGAGCGCGGCCTCGCCGCGGCGCGTGGAGCTCACGATCAAGGAGCTCGGCGATTTCACGCGCACGATCGGGCAGACCCCCGTGGGGACGCGGGCGTACCTCGCCGGGCCCTACGGCGCGTTCGCGCTCGATCTCCGGGCTCCGCGCCCGCTCGTCTGCGTCGCCGGCGGGATCGGCATCACGCCGATGATGAGCATGATCCGCACGCTGCACGACCGGGGTGATCGCCGTCCAGTGCTCCTCGTGTACGCGAGCAGCACCGTCGACAAGATCGTGTTCGCGCCGGAGCTCGACGAGCTCGCCCGCGCCATGGACCTCCGCGTTGTGGACGTCATCGAGAGACCGCCCCCCGGCTGGACCGGGCAGGGCGGGCTCATCGGACGCGAGCTCCTCGACCGCCACCTGACCGACCGGTACGCGGGCGCGGAGGTCTTCGTGTGCGGCCCCGAGCCGATGATGAATGTCGTGGAGCGGGCGCTCCGCGACCGCGCCGTGCCCGGCGGGCGCGTGCACGCAGAGCACTTCGTGCTCGTCGGATCGAGGCCGCCCGGGCGGCGATCGGTGCGGGAGGAGCACATCCGCGTCCTCTCGGCGGGCATCGCGCTGATCCTTCTCGTGGCCGTGCTCCTCGTCGCCGCTGTCCGCGCTCAGCGCGAGAACCAGGACTCGCTCAGGTATTTCTCCCCTTCGTCCGGGAACAGGGTGACCACGTTCTTCAGCTCGGGGCTCTTCTCCTTGACCCGCCTGGCGGCCAGGAGGTTCGCGCCCGAGGAGACCCCGACGAAGCAGCCGTGAACGCTCGCGATCCGCCTCGCCTCCTCGATCGCCTCTCCGTCCTCGACCCGGATGACGTCGTCGATGATCTCGATGTTGTCCTCGATGAGCGCGGGCACGAACCCTTCGCCGATGCCCTCGATCCGGTGGGGCCGGCACACCTCGGGCCGGCGGTGCAGGCGCCCGTGGACGAGGGCGCACCGGGCAGGCTCGACGCCGAAGACCTTGACCTCCGGGTTGACCCGCCGGAAGGCCCGCCCGAGGCCGATCAGGGTCCCTCCGGAGCCGATCGCGGCGACGACCGCGTCGATCCGCCGGCGCCCGAAGGCGCGAAGGATCTCCCCGCCGAGGTGCTCGTCGTGGTCTTCGGCGTTCCAGGGGTTTGCGAACTGGTTCACATGGAAATGACCCTTTTCTTTCGCCAGGGCGCTCGCCCTTCGCACGGCGATATCCATCCGATCCCGCGGGACTGTCCGCACGTCGGCGCCGAACGCCTTCATCATCTTGTAACGCTCCCCGGAGAGACCCTCGGCGATGAAGATCGTCACCTTGTAGCCTTTCACGGCGCCGACCATGGAGACGGCAGCTCCCGTGTTTCCGGACGATGCCTCCACGATCGTGGCGCCCTTCTTCAGGAGCCCTTCCCTCTCCGCCTTCTCGATGATGTACCTGGCGAGCCTGTCTTTGATGGATCCAGAGGGGTTGAGGTACTCGCATTTTACGTGAACGCCGTCGAACGTCAGCAGAGGAGTTTCGCCGATCGCATCGAGTATCGTCTTCATGTCCACGGCCCCGCGTTGTCCAGCGCGTGTACCCGCGACAGCCTCGCGCCGCGCTCGCCATGCGCTGCTCTCCTGGCTCGTCGTGCACGACCTGGTCCGCTCGGCTGCATCACCCACGGAATCGCTCGCGAGGTGGTGAGATCCATCCACGGCGCATCGCGCCGCGTCATGGCCGCTCGTCAGCCCGCGCGGCGAGGTCCTCAGCCGCCCGGGCTACGTCTCGAAGGGGGCTGCCATCGCGCCTCAGCCAGCTGCGGGCGTCGCAGGGCCGTCTCCGGGCGCGGGGGCGCTCGGCGCGGCAGGCTCCGCTTGTCCGGCGGCGCGGGGCCGCTCCCGGCTCGACGCCTCCGGCTTGACGTGCCGGGGGCCGGGCCGCAGAGCCAGCAGACCGAAGGCCATGGGGAGCCGGCTTTTCGTCCGCAAACCGCTGTCGGTCATGAGAGAAGAGCTGCATGGGGAGCACCGCCTCCGGCGGGTCCTCGGGCCGCTGCAGCTCACGAGCATCGGGATCGGCGCCATCGTCGGGACAGGCATCTTCGTGCTCACCGGCCAGGCCGCGCACGACAAGGCAGGTCCTTCCCTGATGCTCTCCTTCGTGGTCGCGGGGATGGCCTGCGTGTTCGCGGCCCTCTGTTACGCGGAGTTCGCGGCGATGGTGCCGGTCGCGGGCTCGGCCTACGCGTACTCGTACGCGACGCTCGGCGAGCTGCCGGCGTGGATCATCGGGTGGGATCTCGTCCTCGAGTACGCCGTCGGCGCCGCCACCGTGGCGCACGGGTGGTCCCATTATTTCCAGGACTTCATCGGGATCTTCGGGGTAGAGCTGCCGAGAGAGCTCAGGAGCGCGCCGTTCGACTACCAACCGGCGCTCGGTGAGCTCGTGTCCACGGGGGCGATCATCGATCTCCCCGCCGCTCTCGTGACGATCGCGGTCACGGTGATCCTGCTCAAGGGCATCCACGAGAGCGCGACGCTCAACGCCGTGATGGTCGCGCTCAAGCTCGCGGTCGTGCTCTTCGTGATCGCGGTGGGCGCGTTCCACGTCGACCCGGACAACTGGAGGCCGTTCGCGCCGTTCGGGTTCGCGGGGCTCAGCTTCTTCGGTCACACCGTCTTGGGCGAGACCGGGAAAGGGGGAGAGCCGCTCGGGATGCTCGCCGGCGCCGCGACCATCTTCTTCGCCTACATCGGGTTCGATTCGGTGTCGACCCACGCCGAGGAGGCGAAGCACCCGCAGCGCGATCTGCCCACGGGCATCGTGGCATCGCTCGTGATCTGCACCCTCCTCTACGTCTCCGTCGCGGCGGTCCTGACGGGCATGGTGCCCTACACCGAGCTGAGCATCGACGCGCCTGTCTCCGATGCCTTCGCGCGCGTCGGCCTCCCGTGGGCGCAGTTCATCATCTCCCTCGGGGCGGTCGCCGGGATCACTTCCGTGCTGCTCGTGCTCATGCTCAGCCAGCCGCGCGTGCTGCTCGCCATGGCCCGTGACGGGCTCCTGCCCAGGCGCTTCTTCGGATCGGTGCACCCGGTCTTCAGGACACCGTGGAAGTCCACCTTGCTCACCGGGTTCGTGGTCGCCACCCTCTCGGCGCTCCTCCCGCTGCGGATCCTCGCGGAGCTCGTCAATATCGGGACGCTCCTTGCGTTCCTGTTCGTCTGCGCGGCGGTCCTGATCATGCGCCGGACGGCGCCGGACGCGCCGCGCCCGTTCCGGGTGCCGCTCTACCCGCTCACCCCGATCCTCGGGATCGTGATCTGTCTCCTCCTCATGTTCTCGCTGCCCACCGAGAACTGGCTGCGCCTCGCGGCCTGGCTCCTGCTCGGGTTCGCGATCTACTTCGGCTACAGCCGCAAGCACAGCGCGATGACGGCGAGCCCGTGACGCTGATCCCTGGGTCCCCGCGCTGCCGCGTGGCAAGGGGGCTCGGCCGAGGCCCGCGGAAGTGGGTCGCTCGTCTTCTCCTGGCGCCGCGGCCGGACAGGCAAGGTCGTTTCACGGCACCTGCGCTCAGCCACGCATCCGTCCTTTGGAGCTCGCCGCGCTCCCGGTCGAGGGGCGAAGCCAGGCATTGCGGTCCGCTCCGGAGGGGCTGACCGAGGCCGAAGCGGCGAGGAGGCGGCTCGCTCACGGCGACAACGAGCTCGCGCCGCCCCGGCGTTCACGTCCGCTCCGGACGCTGCTCGCGCAGCTCACCCATACGCTCGCATTGCTGCTCTGGCTCGGCGCGCGCGCCCGGCGGCCGCGGATCGCCGACACCGCGTTCGATGCGCGCCGGCGCTACATGGCGGTGACGTGCGCGGAAGGCGGCGCCACGCGGGACTTCGTGAAGGGGGCGCCCGAGGCGGTCGTCCCGCTGACCGGCGCGCCGGCGCCCGCGGGCCTCGACGAGGCGGTGGTGGCCGCGGCCGAGCGCGGCGAGCGCGTCCTCCTGCTCGCCCTGAGGGAGGCCGGCGGCCCGCTCACGTGCCTGGGCCTCGCCTGCCTGCACGACCCGACGCGGCCGGAGGTCCCCGCGGCGATCGCCGCGTGCAGGCGCGCAGGCGTGCGGGTCGTGATCCTGACGGGCGATCACCCCGCGACGGCGCGCGACGACGCTGATGGGGCACGACCATTGCTTCGAGCTCGATCGCGTCACCCTCTGGAGTTCGTTACGATGGAGAGTCGTCCCGAGCCGCTCATCTGTGGCTACAACGTCCACCGGGAGGCCGACCGCCAGGCCATGTTGGCGGCCCTCGGGCTCACGAGCATCGCTGAGCTCTTCTCCCCGATTCCCCAGGAAGTGCGCCTCGGCAGGGAGCTTCGCCTGCCTGCTCCCCACAGCGAATGGGCGCTCTGCAGGCACTTGCGGGAGCTTGCGTCCAGGAACGCATCGACCCGGAGCCACCTGAGCTTCCTCGGCGGCGGGGTCTACGAACACCACATCCCCGCGGTCGTCGACAGCCTGACCTCCAGCGAGGAGCTGCTGACCGCCTACACCCCCTACCAGCCGGAGCTGAGCCAGGGCGTGTTGCAAATCCTCTTCGAGTACCAGCGCATGCTCTCGCTGCTGACGGGTCTGCGGGTCGTCAATTCCTCGCTCTACGATGGCGCGACGGCGATGGCCGAGGCAGCCTGGATGGCCTGCGCAGCCACGGGCCGGCGGCGCGTCCTCGCCTCCTCGCACGTCTGGCCCGAGTGGAGGTCGGTCCTCGAGCTCTACATGCGCGGGCGCGGGGTCGAGGTGGCCTACGTCGCCGAGGATCCCGTCTCAGGCCGGCTCGATCCGCGCTCGCTCCAGGAGTCCTTCGCCCGCCCCGCGGCCACCTTCATCCTGCAGACCCCCAATTCCCTCGGCATCCTGGAAGACCTCCCGGCCGCGGCGGCCGTCTGCCGGCAGCACGAGGCGCTCCTCAATGTCTCCTGCTACCCGATGATGCTGGCGCTCCTGAAGCCACCGGGCGAGGTCGGGGCGGACATCGTGACGTGCGAGGGGCAGCCCCTCGGCCTGCCGTTGTCGGCCGGAGGCCCGTCGCTCGGTGTGCTCGCCTGCGCGAAGCGGCTGCGCGCGTTCATGCCGGGGCGCCTCGTCGGAGAGGTGAGGGACATCCATGGCCAGCCAGCCCTCGCGCTCATCATGGAGCGGCGCGAGCAGCAGGTGAGCCGCGAGAAGGCCACGAGCAACATCTGCTCGAACCAGGCGCACCAGGCGATGCGCGCCGCCATCTACCTGGCGTCCCTCGGCGAGCGGGGCTTCCGGGAGCTCGCCACGCAGTGCGCCGCCAAGGCCCGTTACCTTCACGAGAGGCTGCTCGCCATTCCTGGCGTCGAGCCTGCGGCGATCGGCCCGTTCTTTAACGAATTCGCGCTCCGGCTCCCCTGCCCCGTGCCGGTGTTCCTGGAGCGGATGCTGGAGCGGCGCGTGTTCGCCGGATTGGAGATGGACGGAAACCTCCTCGTCGCGGTCACCGAGGTGAGAGCGCGCGCCGAGCTGGACGAGGCCGCGGCCCTGTTCGCGGAAACGATCGGAGCGCTGAGGCAATGAAGCAGACGATCTTCGACCTCTCCCGCCCGGGGGTGAGCGGAGCGGGCCTGCAGGATCCCGACTTCGGGGAGCTCGATCCTTCACGGTGGTTCGACGCGGAGTCGCTCCGGACTGAGCCCATCGGACTGCCCGAGGTCAGCGAGATCGAGCTCGTCCGCCACTACACCGCGCTCGGCCACTGCGCCTATGGCGTGGACGATGGCAGCTATCCGCTCGGGAGCTGCACGATGAAGTACAACCCCAAACGCCACGAGCCGCTGGCGAAGCTGGAGGGCTTCGCCCATGCCCACCCTAGGCAACCCGAAAGCACGCTGCCCGGCCTCTGGGAGCTGCTCTTCCACCTCGCCGAATACTTCGCGGAGCTGACGGGGATGGACCACTTCACCCTGCAGCCCGCGGCCGGAGCCCACGGCGAGTTGACGGCGCTCATGGTCATCCGCGCCTGGTTAGAGTCCCGGGGCACGAGGCGGGACATGATCCTCATCCAGGACTCGGCCCATGGCACCAATTTCGCGTCCGCATCCATGGCGGGCTATCGCTGCAGGATGATCCGGACCACCCCGGAGGGATTGACCGACCTCGACGCGCTCGAGGCCGCGCTCGACGACTCGGTCGCAGCGGTGATGCTGACCAACCCCTCGACCTACGGTCTCTTCGAGAAGAACATTCGTGAGATCGCGGAGCGCGTCCACGCCAATGGCTCGCTCCTCATCTGCGACGGCGCCAACATGAACTCGCTGATGGGGATCGTCCGGCCCGGCGACATGGGATTCGACGTCCTCCAGCTCAACACCCACAAGACGTTCTCGACCCCGCACCTGTCTGGAGGAGCGGGCTCGGGGCCGTGCGGCGTCAAGGCGTTTTTGGAGCCCTTCCTGCCGATTCCAGTGATCCGCCGGGATGCGCGCGGATACTTTCCGGATGAAGACCGTCCGCGATCGATTGGCCGGATGAAGTCGTTCTACGGCCACGTCGGCGTCCTGATCCGGGCCTACTGCTACATCCTGACCTCTGGTCCCCAGGGCCTGCGCACGGTATCCGAGAACGCCGTGCTCAATGCGAACTACGTGCAGGCCCGCTTGTCACCCTACCTGCCTCCGGTCTTCGGCGGCCGGTGCATGCACGAGTGTCTGTTGAGCACTGCGGAGCTCCAGGTGAGCGTGTTCGATTTCGCCAAGCGGCTCATCGACTATAAGGTGCATCCCCCGACGCTGGTGGGCGCCGGCTGCGTGTACTTTCCCGGCCACCTGCGCGACGCGATGCTGATCGAGCCGACGGAGACGGAGACGCGGGAGTCTTTGGATCGGATGATCGAGAAGTTCCTCCGTGTCGCGCGCGAGGCCCTCGAGAATCCGGAGCTGGTCCGGACGGCGCCCCATACCTGCAACGTCGGGAAGATTCTTCCGTCGGGCTCCCGCGACCGAAAGCCGGCGCACGAGCAGAAGCGCCCAGCGCCGGAGCCGCCCGGAGCAGAGCCGCCCTGATTCGGAAGCCAGGAGCTGCCACTGGCGAGAGCATGCCGCCGGCTCCGAGCGTGCCCACTCGCTACGGCAGCTCCGATATCATCTTCCGGATCTCGTCCTCGGTGCACGCCCTGAAGGTTTCGGTGCGCACGGGCACGGCCCGCCGGGCGGGCTCCCCTGCGCGGGCGCGCGCTCAGCGCGAGAACCAGGACTCGCTCAGGTATTTCTCCCCTTCGTCGGGGAACACGGTGACCACGTTCCTCAGCTCGGGGCTCTTCTCCTTGACCCGCCTGGCGGCCAGGAGGTTCGCCCCGGAGGAGACCCCGACGAAGCAGACCATGGCGACGGCAGTTCCCGTGTTTCCGGACGATGCCTCGACGATCGCGCCGCCCTTCCCCAGGAGCCCTGCCTTCTCCGCCTTCTCGATGATGTACCTGGCGAGCCTGTCTTTGACGGAGCCAGACGGGTTGAGGTACTCGCATTTTACGTGAACGCCGTCGAACGTGAGCAGGGGAGTTTCGCCGATCGCATCGAGTATCGTCTTCATGTCCACGGCCCCGCGTCGTCCAGCGCGTGCACCGGCGCGACGGCCTCCCGCCGCGCTCCCGCTGCGCTGCTCTGCTGGCTCGGTGTGCACGAGCTGGGCCGCTCGGCTGCGTCACCGCCGTCATCGCTCGCGAGGCGCGAGATCGAAAGCCACGGCGCGTCGCGCCGCGTCATGCCTTCTCGTCGGCCCGCGCGGCGAGGCCCTCAGCCGCCCGGGCGCCTTCCTGTCCGCGGGGCGCTCACGGCGCCTCCTCCCCGGCCGTGCCGGTCGTCCCCGTGGCCGCCTCGAGCGTGGACAGGTCGCCCTCGGGTAGACCGAGCTCGCGCGCCCGGAGCAGCCGCCGCATGATCTTGCCGCTGCGCGTCCGCGGCACCGAGCCGGCGAAGGCGATCTCGCGCGGCGCGACCGCCGGCCCGAGGTGCTTGCGCGCGAAGCCGATGAGCTCCCGCTCGATGTCCGGGGACGGAGCGTGCCCGGGCTTCAGCGCGACGAACGCCTTGACGACCTCGCCGGCGATCGGATCCGGCCGCCCGATGACGGCGGCCTCGGCCACGGCGGGGTGCATGAGCAGCGTGCTCTCCACCTCGAAGGGTCCGATGAGGTGCCCGGCGCTCTTGATGACGTCATCGTCGCGCCCGATGAACCAGTAGTATCCATCCTCGTCTCGCCGGGCGAGATCGCCGCTCAGGTACCAGCCGCCCGCGAAGCACTTCGCATAACGCTCGGGGTTGTTCCAGTAGGCGCGAAACATCGATGGCCAGCCGGGGCGCAGCGCGATCTCCCCCTCCACGTCAGGCTGCTCGATCACCTCGACACCCCCCTCGGGTGTGCGGCGGACGATCGCCGCCTCCACACCAGGCAGCGGGCGCCCCATGGATCCCGGGCGGACATCCACGGAGGCGAGGTTGGCGATCATGATCCCGCCCGTCTCGGTCTGCCACCAGCCGTCATGGAAGGGGCGACCGAACACCTCGTTGCTCCATGACACCGCGTCCGGATTCAGGGGCTCACCCACGCTGGCCATGAAGCGGAGCGCGCGGAGATCGCGGGCGCGGAGCGGCTCAACGCCGGCTTTCATGAGCATCCTGATCGCCGTCGGCGCGGTGTACCAGACCGTGACGCGCTCTCGCTCGAGGATCTCGTACCAGCGCTCGGCGTCGAAATCGGCCTCGTCGACGACCAGGGTCACGCCGTTCGTCAGCGGCGCGAGGATGCCGTAGGAGGTGCCTGTCACCCATCCCGGGTCCGCCGTGCACCAGAAGATGTCGTCCGGATGGAGGTCGAGGGCGAGCCTCCCGGTCACATGGTGCATCAGCACGGCCGCGTGGACGTGGAGGGCGCCCTTCGGCGTGCCCGTCGTCCCGCTCGTGAAGTGCAGCAGGGCCGGCGCTTCCGGGTCGGTCGGCGGGACCTGCGCCGCGGCGGGCGCCCCGTCGAGCAACCTCCGGTAGGAGAGCGTCCCCGGCGCCTCGCCGTCCACGAGGATCACGTGCTCGAGCCACGGCAGCTCGCCGCGGATCGGCGCGACCCTGCGCGCGTAGAGCCGCGACGTGGTCACCAGCACGCGCGCCTCGCCGATGCTCATCCGCGCGCGCAGCGGCTCGGGGCCGAAGGCCGAGAACAGCGGACAGAAGATCGCCCGGTGCCTGAGCGCGCCGAGCGCGGCGACGTAGAGCTCCGGCGTCCTGCCGAGCAGCGTATAGACGCGATCTCCCGGCCGGACCCCCAGGCCGGCGAGCGCGCCGGCGAAGCGGGCCGTGAGCTCGGCGAGCTCTCCGTAGCGGATGTCCACCCGCTCTCCGTCCTTGCCAAGCCAGCGGATCGCGACGCGATCCCTGCCGGCGCCCGCAGCATGGCGGTCCACGGCCTCGTAGGCCATGTTGAGCCCCTGTCCGCCGGGCAACCCGGTCAGCTCGGCCCGCGCCTCCGCCCACGAGAAGCGGCGGCACGCCTCCGTGTAGTCGGCGAGGTTCGGCGGCGGCTCTCCCGCGCCGCGAAGCTTCTTGATCCGCCTCGGCGCCTCCATCATCACCTCCCCTGACCGGCACGCAACCACCGTACCCGGCGCGGGCTCTTGCCCTCGGCGCCGAAGTGGCGACAAAGAGCCCACGCCGCCCCGGCGGACACGGCCGCTCCGCACGCTGCTCGCGCAGCGCACGCACACGCGCGCTGCGGCGCTTCCGCAGCGCCGGGCTGGCCTTCGCCGCGAGCGCCCCAGAGCTCGGGGTCGCCGTCACCTCCGCTCCGGGGCCGTGGGATCACGCCTTTCGATCGGGCGCCGCTCTCTTATTGATCCGACTTGGTCCGGCGCGCCGCCGGCGCGCGGAGCGGGCGGCCCGGAGCGCAAGGAGCACGGCATGTCGTCCCTCATCTGGTCCCTGGTCGGCGCGTCGCTCGCGGCGGCCTTCTTCGGTGCGCTCGCCCGCTCCGTCCGCCGGCTCCTCGCCGAAGGCGCCACCGCGCGGGCGCTGCTGCTGCACGCGGGGCGGTGGATCCTGCTGCTCTCGGCGCTCACCGCGATCGCGCGGCTCCACGGCCGCGCCCTCCTGCCCGTCGCGGCAGGGTTCGCGCTCGTCCAGGCTGCGCTCTGCATGGTCGCGCGGGCATGGCCGCGTCCGGCGGAGGACAGGCGCGCATGAGCTCGCCGCTCGCCGAGCCCGCCCTCTTCCACGTCGGTCCCGTGCCCTTCGCGGAGAGCACGCTCACGAGCGTCGCCATCACGGCGGCGCTCGGGGGCGCGAGCGCCCTGATCGGACGGCGGCTGTCCGTGAGGCCAGGCAGGCTCCAGGCCGCCATGGAGGTCGTCGTCGTCGCGATCGGCGATCAGATCCGCGCCATCCTCCGGCGCGATCCCGCGCCCTACCTGCCGCTCCTCGGCACGCTCTTCCTCTTCCTCGTCACCGCCAACTGCGCCGGCGTGCTCCCCATGGTCCATGCGCCGACCGAGCGCATCGAGACGCCGCTCGCGCTCGCGCTCATCGTCTTCTTCTCCGTCGCGGGCTACGGCGTCCGCGCGCACGGCCCGCTCGGCTACCTCAAGCATTTCCTCGAGCCGAGCCCGCTGCTCGCGCCGATCCACCTCCTCTCGCAGGCGACCCGGACCTTCTCGCTGATGATGCGCCTGCTCGGGAACATCATGAGCCACGGGCTCGTGCTCGCCGTGGTCGTCTCGGTGGCCGGCCTCCTCGTCCCCATCCCCGTCATGGCGTTCGCGCTGTTCGTGGGGATCGTGCAGTCGTACATCTTCACCGTGCTCGCGGCCGTCTACGTCGGCGCGGCGATCGAGGAGCAGGTCGACGGGAGGGCCGCGTGAGCGCGGAGAGCCTGAGCATCCTCGGCGCCGTGCTCGCGGTCAGCGCCGGGGCCGTCGGGCCGGCGTTCGCCGAGGGCCGCGCGATCGTCGCGGCGATGGAGGCGATCGCCCGCCAGCCGGAGGCGAGCTCGACGATCGCGCGGACCCTGTTCGTCGGCCTCGCGATGATCGAGGCCACGGCGATCTACTGCCTCGTGGTCGCGCTCGTCCTGCTCTTCGCCAACCCGTTCGTGCGCTGAGCCATGCACGTCTCCGGCTGGAACATCGCGCTGCAGACGGTCAATTTCCTCGTGCTCGCCTGGCTCCTCCGGCGCTTCCTGTGGAAGCCGGTGGCCAGGATCGTCGAGGCGCGGCAGCGGGACGCCGCGGCCCTGCTCGGCGATGCGCGCGAGGAGCGCGCGCGGGCGCAGCGGGCCGAGCAGGAGGCGCAGGTCAGGCGCGCGGCGCTCGCCGAGGAGGGGCGCCGCGAGCTCGAGGCGTCGGTGCGCCGCGCCGACGGGGAGGCGCAGCGGGTCCGCGAGGAGGCGGAGCAGAAGGCGCGCTGCCTGCTCGAGCAGGCACGGGCCGAGATCGCGGAGGAGCGGGCGCGCGCTCTCCGCGAGCTCGAGGCGCAGGCGACCGAGCTCGCGATCACGATCGCGGAGAGGCTGCTCCGCGAGGCGTCGGCGGGGCAGGACGCCCTCCTGGTCGCCCGGGCCATGCAGACCCTGGACGAGCCGGAGCAGCGGCGGCTCGTCGCCCGGCAGCTCGACCAGCTCGACGAGGCGCGCGTGGAGGTGGTCTCGGCGAGCCCGCTCGGGAAGGACGCGGAGCAGCGGCTCCGCGCGTGGCTCTCGGGGGTCGCCGCGCGCCCTGTGGCCCTGGAGTTCCAGGTCGATCCGTCGATGGTCGCGGGCCTGGAGCTGCGCTTCCCCCACGGGGTGTGGCAGCTCAGCTACCGGGCGTGGCTCCAGCGGATCGCGGCCGCCCTCGAGGTGCAGGATGGGGCTTGCTGAGGACCTCGGCGGCTGGGTGGGGCGGGCGAGAGACCGCGCGCGCGGCCTCCCTCTCGGACCGGAGGCGCGGGAGGTCGGGCGCGTGCTCCGCGTGGCCGACGGCATCGCGACCGTCAGCGGCCTGCCCAGCGCGAAGCTCGACGAGGTCCTCGTCTTCGAGGACGGCACGCGCGGCCTCGCGGTGGCGCTCGATCCCGGCGCGATCGGCTGCGTGCTGCTCGGTCCGGACAGGGGCATCGCCGCGGGCTCCGCCGTCCAGGGGACGGGCACGGTGATCGACGTGCCGGTCGGGGAGGCGCTGCTCGGGCGCGTCGTCGATCCGCTCGGGGCGCCGATCGACGGGGGCGGGCCCCTCGGCGGGGCGGCGGTCTATCGCGCGCGCGCGCCGATCGAGCGCCGGGCGCCGTCCATCGTCGATCGCGCCCCCGTCGCCGAGCCGCTCTTCACGGGGATCCTCCTCATCGACGCGATGCTCCCGCTCGGGCGCGGCCAGCGCGAGCTCATCATCGGCGACCGCGGCACCGGAAAGACCGCGATCGCGGTCGACGTGATCCTGAGCCAGCGGGAGACCGATGTCGTCTGCATCTATGCGGCGATCGGCCAGACCTCGTCCTCGGTCGGCGCGGTGATCGACGCCGTTCGCCGCTACGGCCCGAGGGACCGGACCACGTGCGTCGTCGCCGCGCCGGACGCCACGGCCGGGCTCCAGTGGCTCACCCCTTACGCGGCCTGCTCGATGGCGGAGCACTTCGTCGAGCGCGGCGGGCACGCGCTGCTCGTCCTCGACGACCTCACGAGCCACGCCCTCGTGCACCGGCAGATCTCGCTCTTGCTGCGCCAGCCCCCGGGGCGCGAGGCGTTCCCGGGCGACGTGTTCTACCTGCACTCGCGGCTGCTGGAGCGGGCCGCGAAGCTGACCGGGGCGCTCGGCGGCGGCTCCCTGACCATGCTGCCGATCGCCGAGACGCAGGCCAGCAACCTGAGCGCGTACATCCCGACCAACCTCATCTCGATCACCGACGGGCAGATCTTCCTCGACCCGCGCCTCTACAACGAGGGATGGAAGCCCGCGATCGACGTCGGCAAGAGCGTGTCCCGCGTCGGCGGCAAGACGCAGGCGCCCGCGATGCGCGCCGTCGCGGAGAGCCTCCGGCTCGAGTACGCGCAGTTCCTGGAGCTCGAGCTGTTCGCGCGCGTCGGCGGGGGCGCGGAGGAGGCCACGAAGCGAGCGCTCGACCGCGGTCGAAGGGCGCGCGCGGCGATGGCGCAGCCGCTTCACCGGCCGCTGTCGGCGGGGCGGCAGATCGCCTTGCTGATGGCGCTCCAGGAGGGCTTGCTCGACCCGCTCCCGGCGGCGGCGCTCGACGCGTTCCGCGAGGCGCTCGACCGCGGGCTCCCGGCGCGGTGTCCCGCGACGCTCGCGCGGCTCGAGGCGGGCCTCGAGCCCGCGCCGGAGGAGCGCCGCGCGCTCCTCGCCGAGCTGGCCGCGATGGCGGCCGAGGTCGGCGCTCGCGGCGACGAGGGGCGAGGCGATGGACGCGGCTGAGCTCGCCGCGCGGATCCGCACGCTCTCGCAGGCGGCGAAGGTGGTCGACGCGATGCGCTCGGTCGCGGCGTCGCACCGGCGGCAGGCCAACGACGCCTTCATGGGGTTCGAGCGCTACGCCGCGGCGACGCGGGAGGCGCTCGGCCAGGCGCTCGATCTGCTCGACGCGGAGGAGGGGCGCGCGCCCACCGAGAAGCCCGCCGGCGCCGCCGGCGCCCGGCGCGTCGTGGTCCTCTTCTCGGAGCACGGGTTCGTCGGCGCGCTCAACGAGCGGCTGCTCGGCGCGGCGCTCCGCGTCGCCCGCGAGGATCCGGGGCCGGCGGAGCTCGCTGCGCTGGGCACGCGGGGGCTCCGGCTCTGCCGCGACCGCGGCGTCGCCGCGCTGGCCTCGGGCCCGCTGCCGTCGACGATCGCGGGCGTCGGCCCGGCCGCGGATCGGCTCACGCGGGACCTGTTCGGCGCGATCGCCGGCGGCGCGATCGCCTGCGTCGATCTGGTGTTCGCGCGGCGCGCCGGCGCGCTCGGGTGGGGGCCCGAGGCGCTCCGGCTGTTCCCGCCGGAGCGCGGGTCCGGGGCGGGGGCGGCGCGGGGCGAGCCCCCGCTGCGCACGTTGCCGGCGGCCGCGCTCGTCGCGCGGATCATCGAGGAGCACTGCCTGGCCCAGGTGGTCTGGGCGCTCGGCGAGGCGTTCGCATGTGAGCGCGCGGCGCGCCTCGCGGCCATGGAGGCGTCGCAGCGCAGCCTGCGGGAGGAGCTCGACGAGCTCTCGCGCGCGGAGCGCACCGCGCGGCAGGAGGCGATCACGAGCGAGCTCCTCGAGATCGCCGCCGGCGCGGAGCCGCTGCGCGAGGCGGAGGGGTGACGATGGCGGGCGGCGGCGGAGCCGGCGCGGGGCGGGCCGAGGGCGCCGTGCGCAGGGTGCGGGGATCGGTGGTCGACGTCGCGTTCCCCGCCGGTGCGCTCCCACGCACGGGCGAGGCGCTGACGCTCGATGTCGACGGCCGCCGCCTCGTGCTCGAGGTGCAGCAGCAGCTCGATCCCGAGCACGTGCGGACGGTGGCCCTCGGGTTCACCGGAGGCCTGCAGCGCGGGGCGCGCGTCGCGGCCGACGGGGCGCCGATCACGGTGCCTGTGGGAGAGGCCGCGCTGGGCCGGCTGGTCGACGTCCTCGGTGACCCGCTCGATCGGCGCGGCGCTTTCCCGCCGGACGCCCCGCGCCGCCCGATCTCCCGCCCGGCGCCGCCGCTCGAGGCCGAGGTGCGGGCGCGCGAGGTCTACCCCACGGGCATCAAGGTGATCGACCTGCTCGCGCCGCTCGCGCGCGGGGGCAAGGCAGGGCTCTTCGGCGGGGCCGGGGTCGGCAAGACGGTGCTCTTGATGGAGCTCATCCGGAGCACGATCTCGAAGCAGCGCGGCGTCGCTGTGTTCGCGGGGATCGGCGAGCGATCGCGCGAGGGGAACGAGCTCTGGCTCGAGATGCGCTCCTCGGGGGTGCTCGACCGGACGGTGCTGGTCTTCGGCCAGATGAACGAGCCGCCGGGCGCGCGCTTCCGCGTCGGGATGACGGCGCTCGCGCACGCCGAGTTCTTCCGCGACGAGCGCGGGCAGGACGTGCTGCTGCTCATCGACAACATCTTCCGCTTCGTCCAGGCCGGCAGCGAGGTCTCCGGCCTCCTCGGGCGCCTGCCCTCCCGGGTGGGCTACCAGCCCACGCTCGCCACGGAGATCGCCGAGATCGAGGAGCGGATCGCCTCCACCGCGCGCGCATCGATGACGTCGATCCAGGCCGTGTACGTCCCCGCCGACGACATGACCGATCCGGCGGTCGCGCAGATCCTCACGCACCTCGACGCGGCGATCGTGCTCTCGCGCAAGCTGTCGAGCGAGGGGATCTATCCGGCGATCGACCCCCTGACCTCGAGCTCGATCCTGATGGATCCGCTCGTCGTCGGCGCGGGCCATTACCGGACCAGCGCGCAGGTCCGCCGCACGCTGGCGGAGTACCGGGAGCTCGCCGACATCATCGCGATGCTCGGGATCGAGGAGCTCTCGCCGGAGGACCGGCGCACGGTCGCGCGGGCGCGGCGGCTCCAGCGGTTCCTCACGCAGCCGTTCGTCGTGACCCAGCCGTTCACGGGGCGCGCGGGCGCGATGGTCGAGGTCGCCGAGTGCATCCGGGGGTGCGACGCGATCCTCGCCGGAGAGTGCGACGACTGGCCGGAGGCCGCGCTGTACATGGTGGGCACGCTCGACGAGGCGCGCGCGCGGGTGAAGGGATCATGAGGCTCACGATCGTGACGCCGGCGGCGCTGATCGCGGACGTGGATCCAGTCCGCCACGTCCGCGCCGAGGACCCGACGGGCTCCTTCGGGATCCTCCCGGGGCACGCGGACCTGCTCACGGTGCTCGTCGTGTCGGTGCTCGTGTACCGGGACGACGCGGGGCGCGAGCGCTTCGTGGCGGTGCGCGGCGGTGTGCTGACCGTCCGCGAGCGGCGGGCGGTCGAGGTCCTCACCCGCGAGGCCGTCGCGAGCGACGACCTGGACCAGCTCGAGCGCGACGTGCTCGTCCGCTATCGCCGCGCGGCCGCCGCCGAGGAGGAGGCCGCCCGCGGCCTGCGCCGGCTGGAGGGAGCGCTGCTGAGCAGGGTGGCCGACCACCTGCGGATCACGGGGCCGCGCCATGGGGTCCCTCGGCTGGAGCCGCGGTGACCTCCCCGGGAAGCGAGGGACCGGGGCGCGCGCCGAGGGAGCGCGATCCCTTGCACGAGGGCGTCGTCCGGTTCGGCGAGCGGCGCAGGCGCTGGGCGTGGGAGCGGGGGCGGCCGCTGGGGCTCGCGCTGTCCCTGGTCGGCCTCGGGTGGCTCGTCGTGCTGCCGGCCCTGCTCGGGCTCTTCGTGGGGAGCTGGCTCGACGCGCGTTTGCGGACAGGCGTCATGCTCCGGGCCGGCCTCGGTCTGCTCGGGCTCGCGCTCGGCTGCACGAGCGCGTGGCGGTACGTCGCGCGCCAGCTCCGGCGCGGTGACCGCGGGCACGGCTGACGCTACGCCGCGCGCTGCGCGAGCGTCTTCGCCAGGTAGTCGGTGCACCCGCGGACCGTCGCGATCCGCCGGTAATCCGACTCGGGCACGCCCACGCCGAGCGCCGCGTCGAGGGCCGTCACGAAGCGAAGGAAATCCATCGAATCGATGTCGAGCTCCTCGCGGACGTCACGGTCCGGGCCGAGCGCCCCGACGTCCGCCTCCGGCGCGATGCGCTGGAGCTCCCGGCGCACGACGGCCTCGATCTCGTCCTTGTTCATCGGTCAAAGTCCCTCAGGTCGTTGCAGGAGCGCGTCGAGCGAGGCGAGGTAGGCGGCCGCGCGGTGGCCGTCCGTCACCCGGTGGTCCGCGGCGAGCGTCGCGTTCACGAGCGGCCGCGGCACCACGCGGCCGTCGACGACCCACGGCCGCTCGGCGATCTTCCCGAGCCCGACGATGGCCACCTGCGGCGGAAAGATGACGGGAAACACCGTCTCCACGCCGCGCTCCCCGAGGCTCGTGACGGTGATCGTGGGGTCGCTCATCTCGGAGCTGCGGAGCGTCCCGGCCCGGGCGCGCTGGACCAGGTCCTTCAAGGCGGCCATCAGCTCGTCGAGCGGCAGCCGGTCCGCGTCGTGCAGCGCCGGCGCCACGAGCCCGCCGCCCCGGAGCGACACCGCCACGCCGAGGTGGATCCTCGGGGCGGGCGGCGCCGCATCCCCCTCCCAGCGGGCGTTCAACTCGGGGACGTCACGCAGGGCGAGCGCCGCCGCCTTGAGGAGGAGCGCGCCCGGCAGGAGCCTCCCGGCCACGTTGCGCTCCGCGTTCTCCCGCTCGATCCAGGACATCGCCGTGCGGAGGTCGATGGTCGTGCCGAGGTAGAAGTGCGGCGCCTCGCGCTTCGATCGGGCCATCGCCGCCGCGATCGCCCGGCGCATGCGGGCCGACGCCTCCTTCGTCATGGCATCGGCCGCCGCCTCCTTCGTGCCGGCCGCCGCCGCCCGCTCGACATCCGCGGCCTCGACGGCGCCGTCCGGTCCCGTCCCCTGGACCCGCGCAAGGTCGACCCCGAGCTCCTGCGCCCGCCGCCTCGCGCGGGGAGACACGCGCGGCCCCTGCGCGAGGGCCGCGGGCGGCGGCGCGGCCTCGCGCGGCGCCGCGGCGGCCGCCGGGGGAGGAAACGGCGGCGCGGGCGCGGCGGGCGCGGCAGGCGCGGCGGGTGGGGGCGCGCCGGCCGCAGCCTCATGCCCCTCGAGGATCACGGCCATCGGCGTGCCGACGGGCACCTTCTGCCCGGGCTCCACGAGGAGCCGGTCGATGACGCCGCTCGTGAACACCTCGACCTCGACGAGCCCCTTCTCCGTCTCGACCTCGGCGATCACGTCGTCGCGCGCGACGCGGTCCCCCACCGCGCGGCGCCACTTCACCAGCGTCCCGGCCTCCATGTCCGCGCCGAGCGAGGGCATCAGGAACTCAGACATCGCGCCGCACCGTCCTCTCCACGGCGGAGACGATGCGCGGGACCTGCGGCAGCGCCGCCTCCTCGAGGTGGCGCGCGTAGGGGATCGGCACCTCGGCGCTGCACACCCGCGCGACGGGCGCGTCGAGCTCGTAGAACGCGCCCTCCATGATCCGCGCGCTCACCTCGGCGGCGAGGCTCCCGCTCCGCCACCCCTCGTCGACGAGCACGGCGCGGTGCGTCCGCCGCACGGTCGCGAGGATCGCCTCCTCGTCGAGCGGCCGCAGGCACCGGAGGTCCAGCACCTCGGCCTCGACGCCGCGGCCCGCGAGCTGCTCGGCCGCGGCGAGCGCCTTCGGGACCGAGCCGCCGTGCGCGATCAGGCTCACGTCGCGGCCCCCGCGCCGCACCGCCGCGCGGAAGGGAGCCGCCGGGGGCGCCTCGTCGTCGAGCTCGCCCTCCATGGGATAGAGGTACTGGTGCTCGAAGACGACCACCGGGTCTGGATCGTCGAGCCCGGCGAGCAGCATGTCGCGCGCGTCCTGCACCGTCGCGGGCGCGAGGGCCTTGAGCCCGGGCACGTGCGCGTACCAGTTCTCGAGGCTGTGCGAGTGCTGCGCGGCGAGCTGGCGGCCGCCCCCCGTGGCCATGCGCACGACGAGCGGGATCGTGAACTGGCCGCCGGACATGTGCCGGAGCGTCGCCGCGTTGTTCACGATCTGGTCGAGCGCGAGCAGGCTGAAGTTGACCGTCATCACCTCGACGATCGGGCGCGCCCCGCCGAGGGCGGCGCCGATGCCGGCGCCGACGAAGGTCGACTCGGCGAGCGGCGTGTCGCGGACCCGCTCCGGGCCGAACTCCTCGAGCAGGCCGGCGCTGCACGCGTAGGCGCCGCCGTAGCGGCCCACGTCCTCGCCCATCAGGAAGGCCCGCGGGTCGCGCCGGAGCGCCTCGCGCAGCCCGGAGCGGACCGCCTCGCGGTAGGTCGCCGTCCGCTTCACGTCACGGGTCCTCCCGGGCGCAGAGCAAGCGGGTCAGGGCCTCGACCGGCGGGGCGGGCCCTGCCGTGCTGCGCGCGTTCGTGGTCTGGCCGGGTGCCTCCCCTCATCACATTCAGGCTCCGAGAGACGCGGCCGAGCAACGAGCGTACCGGCGCCGAGGCGCTCGGGGCTGGCCCGCTCGGCGCTGCGAGCTCAGCGGCGAGGTGCGTCGTGATCACCAGGCGAACCTCTCGTCAGGTCGCTCGCGTGACAAGCGCGCTCGAGGAGCGCTGATATGGAGACACGGAGCAGCGCTCATTGACGTGACCATGAGTCCGTCTCCACACTTCCAGACGGGATGGGCAGGCGCGAGCCGCCGCGCCAGCGCTGAGATGGAGGGATGGAAGGAGAGGATGGAGCATGCTGTACATCAATTACCTGACACTCCCCTTGGCGGCGGTCACCGCCGTCCTCCTCCTTGGAGCGTGGTACGTCGCGAGGGCTGAACGGCGCGAGGACCACCGGAGAGCGTTCGCCGCTGCGTTCGGGGCCGGAGGTCTGATCCTGGCCGTGACCGGGTTTCACCTTACGCTCACATGGCCGATCCCGGGGCAGTACAACATCGTCTTCGGCGAGCCTCTGGCCTACTTCGGCACGCTGCTCGTCATCGGCAGCGTCGCGCTCTCGCGCGGCGTGGACCTCGGGCCGCTCTCCATCCTGGGCGCGCTCGGGGGGGTGACCAACCTCGTGGCGGCCGTGGCGATCTTCCGTTATCGCCTGACGTCGATGCCGATGATCGCCGCAGTGATGTTCGGGGCGAGCGGCCTCGCGGCGGTCCTCTTCCCGCTCCGGAGCAGGAGCGCGCTCGTGCGGTCCTCCGTCGCCGTGCTCCTGCTGATCGCCGGCGCGCTCTTCGGGGTGACGGCCTGTGGGGCCTACCTGCACCACCTCGCGCCGGGCTCCTTCGACCGATGGATCCCTGCCCAGGCGAGGGGGACGCCGGCCGCATGCGAGTGAGGCGGATCGGAATCTCGTGAAATCGGTACGGCCCGGCGTCCGGGCACGGGCGGCCGAGCGGCGGCCCCGCGTCACGCGAAGATGCGCCGCATCAGCGCGCGCTTGATCGCCTCGACGAGGGCAAGGTAGGTCAGCGTCGCGCCCGCGAGGAACAGGAAGAAGCCGGGCGGCAGCGGCACGAAGCCGAGCAGCCCGGCGAAGGGGCTGTACGGCAGCGCGAGGGCCACGGCCACGACGCCGAGCGTGGTCGCCGCGAGCGCGCGGCTCGGAGAGCTCTTGAAGGAGCTGCCCATCGTGCGGATCACGAAGATCACAAGCGTCTGCGTGGCCAGCGACTCGACGAACCAGCCGGTGTGGAAGAGCGAGGCCGGCGCGTGGAACACGTGGAGCAGCGCGTAGAAGGTGAGGAAATCGTACACGGAGCTGATCGGCCCGATCACCATCATGAAGCGGCGGATCAGAGCGATGTTCCAGCGCCGCGGCTTCCGGATGAAGCTCGCGTCGACGTTGTCCGTGGGGATCGTGATCTGCGCGAGATCGTAGAGGAAGTTGTTCAAGAGGATCTGCGCGGGCAGCATCGGCAAGAAGGGGAGGAGCACCGATGCCCCGGCCATGCTGAACATGTTGCCGAAGTTCGAGCTCGTCCCCATGAGCAGGTACTTCATCACGTTGCCGAATGCCTTCCGACCCTCGAGGATGCCGGAGCGCAGCACATCGAGCCTGTGGTCGAGCAGCACGATGTCCGCGGCGTCCCTGGCCACGTCGACGGCGCCGGCGACGGAGATCCCGACGTCGGCGGTGTGCAGCGATGGCGCATCGTTGATGCCGTCGCCGATGTAGCCGACCACGTGGCCGCGGGCCTTGAGCGCGCGGATGACGCGGTTCTTCTGCGCCGGCGAGACGCGCGCGAACACGCGGGTGCGCTCGGCAAGGTGTGAGAGCGCCGCGTCGTCGAGGCGGTCGATCGCGTCGCCGAGGACGATCTCGCCAGGATCGAGGCTGACCTGCTGGCAGACGTGCGCGGCGACGAGCTCGTTGTCGCCTGTCAGGATCTTCACGTCGACCCCTTCCTCGCGGAGCGCGCCCACGATCTCGGCGGCGCCGGGGAGCGGCGGATCGACGAACGCGAGCAGCCCCGCGAGCGTGAGCTCGACCTCGTCGTCGCGCCGATACGCCGGTTTGGCCGGGACGCCGCGATAGGCGACCGCGAGCACCCGATAGCCCTGCCGGCCGAGCGCATGGAAGGCCGCCTCGCATCGCGCGCGGGCGCTCTCGTCGAGCGGCCGCACCTCGCCGTCGACCTCGTACGTGGTCGCGATCGCGAAGACGCCCTCCGGCGCGCCCTTGGTCACGAGCAGCCGCTCGCCCAGGCGCTCGGCGACCACGCTCACGCGGCGCCGCTCGAAGTCGAACGGCAGCTCGTCGAGCTTGTGGAAGCCGTTGATGTCGGGGTGCTCGTGGCGCAGCACCGCCGCGTCGAGCGGGCTCACCGTGGACCTGCGGAGCACGGCCGCGTCGACGGGGTTGTCCACGCCGCTCTCGAAGTAGCTGTTCAGGTAGGCGAGGAGGAACGGCCTCTCCGACGGCTCGCCGAGCGGGTCCACGTGGGCCTCGAGCTCCATCTCGCCCGTGGTGAGCGTCCCCGTCTTGTCGCTGCAGAGCACGTCGATGCTGCCGAAGTTCTGGATGGCCGAGAGGTTGGTGACGATCACCCGCTCGCGCGAGAGCCGCACTGCGCCCTGCGCCAGCGTGACGGTGGTGATCATCGGCAGGAACTCGGGCGTGAGCCCCACGGCCAGGGCCACCGCGAAGAGGAGCGACTCGAGCGGGTCGCGCCGGAGCGCGGCGTTGAGCGCGATGACGAAGAGCACGAGGAAGAGCACGAGCCTGAGGATGAAAGCCCCGAACTGTGCGATGCCCCGCTCGAACTCGGTCTGCGGAGGGCGGGTCGCGAGGGTGCGGGCGATGTCGCCGAAGGCCGTGTCGGAACCGGTCGCGAACACGACCGCGGTCGCGGTGCCGCTCACCACCGACGACCCGAGGAACACCGCGTGGGTCATCTCGACCGGGCTCTTCGCCGCCGAGGGCCCAGGGTCGGGGTCCTTCTCGGCGGGCAGCGACTCGCCGGTGAGCGCGGCCTGGTGCATGTGCAGGTCCTTGGCCGTGAGCAGGCGCGCATCGGCGGGGACCAGGTCGCCCGCGGTGAGCCGGAGAATGTCGCCCCGCACCAGCTCGCGCCGCGGGATCTCGCGGAACACCCCGTCTCGCAGCGCGGTCGCGGTGGGCGCGACCTGTGCGCGGAGCCGCTCGACCGCGCGGTGGGATCGCCGCGTCTGCGCCGATTCGACCGCGACGCTCAGCGCCACGATGACCACGACGACGGCCGAGTTCATCAGATCGCCGAGGGCCGCCGACGCCAGGCTGGCAAGCAGGAGGATGCCCACGAGCGGGTTCGCGAAGCGGCGCAACACCTGGACGACGGCCGCCTCTCGCCTCGTGGCCGCGAGCTCGTTGGGCCCGAACCGCCCGAGCCGCTGCCGCGCCTCCTCGCTGGTCAGCCCGCGCGGTGAGGTCCCGAGCCGCTCGAGCAGCTCCGCGAGGGACAGGCCAGAGAGCCCTTGCGCGTTCGCGTCCATGCGCCGACGACATCCCTCTTCACATCACGGCACCTCCCGGGCGTAGACGAAGCGGGTCAGGTCCTCCACCGGCTCGATCGGCGCCTCCTCCGCGGCCTTCACGGCCGCATCGACCTCGGCCTCGACCTCGCCCAGGATCCGGGCGAGCGCGCCGTCGTCGAGCAGCCCCTCGGCGCGCAGCCGCGCGACGAACAGGTCGATGGGGTCGCGCTCCCGCCAGGCGGCCACCTCGCTCTTGTCCCTGTATCGCTCGGCGTCGTACATCGAGTGCGCGCGGAACCGGTACGTCAGCAGCTCGAGGAAGCGGGGGCCGGCCGCCTCCCTCACGGCCGCGGCCGCGCGCCGCGTGGCCTGCTCCACCGCGAGCACATCCATGCCGTCGACCTGCTCGGCCGGCACGTGGTGAGCCGCGGGGATGTCGATGAGCCGCGGGTTCGCGGCGTGGCGCGCGAGCGCCGTCCCCATCGCGTACTGGTTGTTCTCGCAGAGGAAGAGCACCGGCAGGCTCCAGAGCGCGGCGAGGTTCAGCGACTCGTGGAACTCCCCCTCGTCGGTCGCGCCGTCGCCGAAGAACGCCGCCGTGACCCGCCGCCGGCCGGCGAGCTTGTCGGCAAGCGCGAGCCCCACCGCGATGGGCAGGCCGCCGGCCACGATGGCGTAGCCGCCGTAGAAGCGCCGCTCCGCGCAGAACAGGTGCATCGACCCGCCGCGCCCGCGGGCGCAGCCCGTCGCCTTCCCGTACATCTCGGCCATCGCCGCGGCGGGCGAGACCCCGCGCTGCAGCGCATGGCCGTGCTCGCGGTAGGCGGCGACCACCGCGTCGTCGTCCTCGAGCGCCCGCATCGCCCCGACAACGACCGCCTCTTCACCGATGACCAGGTGGAGAAAGCCGCGGATCTTCTGGAGCGTGTACAGCTCGGCGCACCGCTCCTCGAAGCGGCGGATGAGCAGCATCGCCCGCAGCACGGCGAGCGCCTCGGCAGGAGGGATCCCGAGCGAGCTCATGAGGGCTCCTTCGAACGACGCAGCCTCCTGCTCGGCACGGGCGCCTCCATCCAGCACACCTCCGCGACAGGGCTCGGCTCGGGCAACGATCGTACCGGCGCGGGCGCTTCCCGTCCTCGGCGCCGCTCATGGGTCCTCCTGCTCGGGTGCCGGCTCAGCGCGGAGGGCCCGCGGCCTCGCCGCGCGCGAGCAGCGCCTGCAGCGAACCGCCGTCATGGAGGAGCCGGATCGCCTCGGCCAGGAGCCCGTCCAGACGGACGAGCTCGACGGGGATCGCCGCGCCCGTGGCGGCTGCGACGCTGTCGGTCACGAGGAAACGGCGCACCGGGAGCGCGGAGAGCCGGGCCATCGCCGGGCCGACGAAGAGGCCGTGCGTCGCGATGACGGTGATGTCCGGCGCGCAGCCCGCCGCGAGCAAGGCGTTCACGGCGGCCTCGATCGTCCCGCCGGTGCTGATCATGTCGTCGACGAGGAGGGGCGACCGTCCCCGGACCTCGCCCGTGATGGCGTGGACGCTGACGTCCTCGCCGCTCAGGCGGGTCTTGTGCACGACGGCGACAGGCAAGCGGAGGAGCCGCGCATGGCGATCCGCGAGCTTCGCGGCGCCCAGGTCCGGCGCCACGATGACGCTGCGCTCGGAGATCCAGGATCTCGCCGCATCCGAGAGCAGCGGCACCGCGCTCAGGTGCTCGAGCGGGATGGAGAAGAACCCCTCGAGCGCGGCATTGTGGAGGTCGACGGCCACCACGCGCGAGAGGCCCGCTGTCGTGAAGAGATCGGCGACGAGCCGGGCCCCTACCGGCTCCCTCCCCGAGGCGCGGCGGTCGTGGCGGGCATAGCCGAAATACGGCATGACGGCTGTCAGGCGCGAGGCCCCTGCGCGGCGACATGCATCCGCGAGGAACAGGAGCTCGGCGATGTGCTCGTCGACCGGTGGGCTCGTCGGCTGGAGGAGAACCACGTCCCGCCCTCGCACGCTCTCCCGTAGCTGCACGTGAAGCTCGCCGTCCGCGAAGCGGCGCACCAGGGCGTCGCCCAGGCCGATACCGAGGCGCTCCGCCACGGCCTGTGCGAGAGGGAGGTTCGCGTTGCCCGCGAAGAGGCAGATCTCCATGGCTGCTCCGCTGCGCCGCCTTCCGTGTCGTGGGGGCTCATGGCGCTGCTCATTCGAGCTGTGACCGCTCTCCAGATGCAACCCCAGGGCCTGATCTCTCCAGTGACGTCCGCTCGCCTCCGCGTCATCACGCCTTTCCGCCTGATCTGTCTGATCTGTTTGCTCGCCACGTGCCATGGGAGCGCACCGGCCTCCATGCCCCCTCGGGCATGGGCTTCCCGTAGCCGGCGCCGGCTCCATGGAGCGTTCGCTGGGAGGAATGCCGTGACCACTGCTGGGGAGCTCTGCAATCGAGGCGTCGTCACCATCGGCAAGACCGAGACCGTGATCGAGGCCGCCCGCCGCATGCGGGCGCATCACGTCGGCAGCCTGGTCATCGTCGAGGAGCCGGCCGGGAGGACCGTGCCTGCCGGCATCATCACCGATCGCGACATCGTGGTCGGCGTGGTGGCGACCGCGAGTCCCTACCTGGAGTCTCTCCAGGTGGCGGATGTCGCGACCGAGCGGTTGATCACAGCGCGAGAGCAGGAGGACCTCCTGGACGTCCTCGGTAGGATGCGCGCCGAGGGCATCCGGCGCGTGCCGGTGGTGAACGACGAGGGGGTGCTCCAGGGGATCATCGCCTTCGACGATCTCATCGAGTTCCTGTCGGACGAGCTCTCCGAGCTGAGCGCGCTGGTGACGAGGCAGCAGCGGCGGGAAGCGCAGAGGAGGATCTGAGTGCCGGGTGTATCCACAGGGGCGAGGAGGTCACGGTCAGCACGCGACCGGCGCAGGAGGGTTCATGTTGTTTCGAGATCGCGTTGATGCAGGGCGCCGCCTGGCCTTCGCGCTGGGTCGTTACCGCGACGACACGCCCGTCGTGCTCGGGCTCCCGCGCGGCGGCGTCCCGGTCGCCTACGAGGTCGCCCGGGCGCTCAAGGCGCCGCTCGACGTCTGGGTGGTGCGCAAGCTCGGCGCTCCGGGGTACGAAGAGCTGGGCATGGGCGCCATCTCGGAGGGGGGAGAGGTGTACCTCAATGAGGAGGTGGTCGCGGAGCTCGGCGTGCCCCAGAAGGAGGTCGCGGAGATCGTGGACCGCAAGGCCGCCGAGGTCGAGGCGCGCGTGCAGCGCTTCCGGCGCGGCCGACCGCCCGTCGATGTCGAGGGCCGCACGGTCATCGTCGTCGACGACGGCATCGCGACCGGCGGGACCGTACGCGCCGCGCTCCGGGCCGTCCGGCGGCGCGGGCCGAGGCGCCTCGTCCTCGCGGTCCCGGTCGCGTCGGCGACGACGCTCGAATCGCTGCGCCCCGAGGTCGATGAGGTGGTCTGCCTCGACGCGGATCCGCAGCTGTTCGCGATAGGCGCCTATTACCAGGACTTCCGCCAGACCACGGACGAGGATGTCGTGGAGCTGCTCGAGCGGGCGCGCACCGGCGGCGCGGGCGCGGAAGGCGAGGAGGGGCCGGCGGGCCCGCCGGAGCCGGCAGAGGAGCTCCCCGTCGAGCTCGAGCTCGACGACGGCGCGCGCCTCCAGGGCAGCCTGACGATCCCCGCCGGGGCGACAGGCATCGTCCTGTTCGCCCACGGGAGCGGCAGCAGCCGGCATAGCCCGCGCAACCGGTTCGTCGCAGAGGTGCTCCAGAGCGCCGGGCTGGCCACGTTGCTCTTCGACCTCCTCACCGGCGAGGAAGAGGCGGTGGATGAGCGGACTGGCCACCTCCGGTTCGACATCGAGCTCCTCGCGGGGCGGGTCATGGGCGCGGCCCTGGCCACGCGCGAGCAACCCGAGACGAGCGCGCTCCGGATCGGCTACTTCGGCGCGAGCACCGGCGCCGCGGCTGCGCTGGTCGCCGCGGCGAGGCGTCCGGATCTCGCGGACGCCGTGGTGTCGCGGGGCGGGCGCCCCGATCTCGCCGGCGCGTACCTCGAGCAGGTCCGCGCGCCCACGCTGCTCATCGTCGGGAGCGCGGACACCGAGGTGCTCGCGTTGAACCGGCAGGCGCTCCAGCTCCTGCGCGGACCGCGACAGCTCGCGATCGTGGAGGGAGCGACGCACCTGTTCGAGGAGCCAGGGACGCTGGAAGAGGTCGCGCGCGCGGCCAGCGCCTGGTTCGTTCGCTACCTGGCGCCCCGGGCGCTCGATGCGACCGCGTAACTGCGGGAGAGCAGCGGCGCGGTGCTCGCGGATCAGCGCCAGCGCAGCAGCAGGCTGCCTTCCTCCCCGAGCTCGACGCGCGTCCCGAACCGCGCGCCCTCTCGGCTCAGCACGTCCCTCAGCCAGAGCGCGTCCTCTTGCGCGGCGCGGTGGAGGCGAAACTTGCTCATCCGCAGCGGCACCAGCTCCAGACCGGCGAGCTCCCCGGTCCCCGCGCGCAGCGTGGCAAAGTACATCATGGCCAGATCGCCTCGATAGGCCTCGTGTCCGCTGATGCCCTCATAGTCGTTCACGAAGTCGCCGCAGCCGTAGATGATCAGCCGCCCCGCGTGGACCTCGATCGCCTTCGGATGATGCGAGGAGTGCCCGTGAACCACGTCGACGCCGGCGACGTCGACGAGGGCGTGGGCGAGCGCGATCTGCTCCTCCGGGACCTCGTACCCCCAGTTCGGGCCCCAGTGGATCGAGGCCACGACGATGTCGCCCTCCCGCCTGGCCGCCCGCACCGCGTCCAGCACGCGACCGACCTCCGCGGGAGACGACTCATCGACCAGGTGAATGCCCGGGCGGTCCACCGAGGCGCCCCAGCGCCGCGGGACGCCGCTGGTCTCCGAGCCCAGCGAGAAGATGAGGACCCTCCCCTCGCCCTCGATCTCGATGAGCGCCGGCGCCGCCGCCTCATCGAGATTGCGGCCCGCGCCGGCCGTCGTCACGTTCACCGACCGGAGCGCGGCGATCGTGTCGATCAGCCCGGCAACTCCCCAGTCGAGGACGTGGTTGTTGGCCAGCGCGCAGCAGTCGATCTGCGCCGCAGTGAGGCACGAGACGTTCCCTGGGTGCATCCGGTAATTGATACCCTTGAGACACGGCTCATCGCTGGTCGTGATCGCCGTCTCGAGGTTGACCAGCCGGACGGCGGGCGCCCGCCGGCTCCACGCTTCGAGCGCGGCCCCCCAGACGTACGAGAAATCGACGGGCCGGGGAATGGGGCCGCTCGCGCGCTCGGCGAGCTCGACGTACCCCCTCGCGTCCTCCACGGCCAGCTCGTACAGCACCGGATCGCTCGGACATGGCAGGATCTGATCGATCCCCCGGCCGGTCATCACGTCACCGCAGAGAGAGATGGTGACAGCACCCGCAGCCGACGTGCCCTGGGGCCGCTCCCTCGCCACGCCTTGCATCACGGGTCGCCGCTCCATCGAGCTGCACGAGTTGCAAGGAAGAGACCAGGTGCGGCGCGCGGCCTTGGCCTCCGGACCGCGTGAGCGCGCTCGGCGACATCACAGACAGTGAGGCTCCTCATCCTCCCGGGCGGAGTCGGTCGTCCCTCGCTCCTCCTGACCCTCGTGATCGAGCTCCTCGACGAGGATCTCGGCGATCCGACGGCCGTGGACGCGTTCGGCCGTGAACCTCAGGCTCTCGAGCTCCACCTGCTCCCCCTGGGCCGGCAGGTGACCGAGGACGCCGAGCATGAGGCCGCCCACCGTGTCCCACTCGGTCGTCGGCAGCTTCACGTCGAGCACCTCGCTCAGCTGGTCCACCGACGTGCGCGCGTTCACGCGATAGGCCTTCTCGCCGACGGGCTTCACGTTCGGCTCCTCGCGGTCGTACTCGTCGGCGATCTCGCCGACGATCTCCTCGAGCACATCCTCCAACGTCACGAGCCCGCACAGCGTCCCGTGCTCGTCCACGACGAGCGCCATGTGGAACTTGTCGCGCTGCATCTCCTTGAGCAGCTCGGCGACCTTCTTCGACTCGGGGACGAGGTGAGGCGCCTGGGCGATCCCGGAGAGCGGTCGCTCGACGTGGCCGGCGTGAGACTCGCGCACCACGTCCTTCGCATACAGGACACCGACGATATCATCGAGCCCAGCATCGTAGATCGGGATGCGCGAGTAGCCGCTGTTGATGAACAGGCTCATCGCCTCCGGCAGAGGCGTGCTCGCCGGGGCGGCCACGATGTCGGGCCTCGGCGTCATCACCTCGCGGACCACGGTGTCGCCGAACTCGAAGATCGAGTGGATGAGCTGCTTCTCCTCTTCCTTGATGGCCTCCTCCTTCGACGCCACGTCGGCCATGGCTCGGATCTCTGCCTCGGTGACGAAAGGCCCCTCCTTGAGCCCCTTGCCGGGCAGGATGACGTTGGTGACGCGGATGAGCAGGCGCGCGACCGGCCCGAGCATGGCGCCCAGGGCGACGACCATCGGCGCGAGGCGGAGCGCGATCCGGTCCGTGTGCTGCACGGCGAAGGTCTTGGGCATCGCCTCGGCGAGCACGAACAAGAGCACCGTCATGATCAGCGTGGCGACCAGGTCGCCGTAGCCGCCGAGGACCCGCAGCGCCACGGCGCCGGCGAGGGTGGTGCCCGCGAGCTGGAAGAGCAGGGTGAGCAGGAGTACGACGTTCAGGTGAGGCGCTGGGTCGTCGACCAGCCGCACCAGCGACGCCGCCCCGCGCCGGTCCTCCTCGCGCAGCCGGTAGGCGCGGATGCGGCTCATGCGCGTGATCACGACCTCGGCGGCCGCCATCAGCGCCGCCAGAAGGATCAGGACCGCCACCGCCCCGAGGCCCGCCCAGTCCGCGCTTGTCATCGCCAGCTTGCTCCGGATCGCGAGCGCCGCGCCGCCGCCGACGTTTCTTGGCGGCGGCGGGGCGTATCCGCAACTCGAGCGAGACGCAGCATGCGGGCGCGTCCTCCGGGAGCGACCAGCGGGGCCCGACGCAAAGGCAACGTCCGGACGGGGGCGGCGCGGCTCATCGACGGATCGATCGGTCCGCGAGTTGCACCGAGCGTGGAGCGAGATGCCATTGCCCAGGATCCGCGCCGCCAGGCTCATGACCGAGACCCCCCGGACCGTGCGGGTCGACGACCCCATCGGCGAGGCGGTGGACGTGCTCCAGACGACGGATTTTCGGCACCTTCCGGTCGTCGACGAGCTGGGTGAGCTGGTCGGGATGCTCAGCGATCGCGACCTGCGCGCGCTATGGGTGCCCTACGCGGAGGACACCACGGCGGTGGACGCAGCGCTGCAGAAGGCCCGCGTGCCGGTGTCCGTGATGATGAGCAGCAATGTCGTGAGCGCCAGTCCGGACGCGGACGTGACCGAGCTCATGGAGCTCATGCTCGACAACAAGATCGGCGCGGTCCCGGTCGTCGACGGAGAAGGTGTGTTGCTCGGCATCGTCAGCTATGTGGACGTCTTTCGCGGGATCCTCGGGGAGGCGTGACCCGTCTCCCGTTGCTGCGGCGGCCGCCTCGAAGCGCCGCTGCGGCCGAATTCGAAGTTCCCACATCGATGCCAATGATCGCCATGGTCGACCTCCGCGGGCGGCCCGCTCCTCGTCCACCCGCCGGCCAGCCGCCGAGCCTTCGCCGCTCCGACGCCCGGCGACTGCGCCCTCACATGCCGGATCGCCCTCGATCCGCCCTGCGCTCGGACGCTCACGCTGCGGCCCGCTCCTCGAGCTTCCCGACCGCGGCGTAGTCCGTTCATCTCCAGCTCTGCGAAGAGCGACGACGGACCCGAGCCGCAGGACGTCGTCAGCCTTTGCCGGCGATGAAGACCACGCTCGCCTGCGGCCCCTGCTCGCCCTCCTCCTCCACGAACCGCACCTGGGTGCCGACCGAGAGCCGGTTGAACCCGTGGCCGTGGACGCAATGGCCGTGGAAGTACACCTCGCGGCCGTCGGGCATCTCGATGAAGCCGTACCCCCGGTCCGGGAAGAGCTTCGAGACCCGATCGAGCACCGCCGCCTCGATGGCGTCCGAGCGCTCCAGGTTACGAAACGTCACTTCTGGCGGGATGATCATGAGTCGCCCCCCTCGTCCAGGCCGCCGCCCCGGCGTCCGCTCGGTCCGGGAGGCGCTCCCGACCGTGCTTCCACCATCGGCGCTCCGGTCCACACCAGCAACCGACGTGCGCCGGCCCTCGGTGCGGCCTCCGGGGCCGCGGGGCATCGGCTGTGATCATGAGCGCTGCTGGCTCGCCGTCACTTCTTTTCGCACCGCCTCCCCGAGATCGTGGAGCTCCCGACCGAAGAGGTCGATCAGATCGTCGGCCGAGAGCAGCCCGATGACCTCCCCATCCGGCGAGACCACGGGCATCCTGCGCACCCCGAGCTCTCGCATCCGCGCGGTCGTCGCCTCGAGGCGGTCGAGCGGACCTGCGGTGATCGCCGGCTGGCTCATCACGTCCGCAACCCTGGTGTGCTCGGGGTCGCGCTCCGCCGCCATCACGCGCAGCACGAGGTCCCGATCGGTGACGACCCCGACGGGCCGCGTCCCGTCCGCGACGACGACGAGCGCGCCCACGCCCTGATCAACGAGCAGCTCCGCGGCCGCCCCGACGGACGCCTCCGGCCGCACCGTCACCACATCTCTCCGGCAGAATTCGATCAGCGACATCAGCGCCCTCCCGTCATGGGGCCCCGTCCCCTGCTCCTCCGCGGGTCACCGCGGCAATGTCGGAGAGCTCCCGCCCGAGGAGCTCCACGAGGTCGTCGCAGGTCACGATCCCAACGAGCTCGCCGCCCGCGCCGACGACCGGCAGCCGGCGCACCGCGCGCGCGCGCATGAGCGCCGCCGCCTCCGCGAACGAGGCGTCCGCGGACAGCGTTGCCGCCGGCGCGCTCACGATCTCGGCGAGGCGAAGCTGCTTCGGATCATGCCGCTTGGCGAGCACCCGCACGACCAGATCCCGATCGGTCACGATCCCCGGGCCGCCCGCCGTCTGCACGACGACCGAGCCAATCCCCTGGTCCCGCATGAGCCGCGCCGCCTGGGCGGCGGTCGCATCCGGCTGCAGGGTCTCGACCTTCGCGGTGCAATAATCGATGACAGCCATGGACCAACCCCTCTCGTGATCCCTCGGATCACCGGCGGAGAGGAAGCATGGGGTGTGCCCGCCGCTGCCGATGAGCGGCGCGTGGCCCGTTGCAGACGAGCGGCCCGAGCTTGCCGTGCCGGCGAGCGCGCGGGCTCGCCATCCTCCGCACGCTGCCCGAGAGCGCCGGGGCGCCAGCGAACCAGGACGGCCTTCGCGGCAAGCGCTCCCGATAGCGCAGGAGCGGATGACAGCGAGACGCCGCGTCACCATGTGCCCCTCCGTCGTGGGGACATGCCGCTCGCAGATCGCGGAGAGATATGGCCCAGCTTCATTTCGAGCTCGATGAGCGCGAGGCGAAAGACATGAGGACAGCCTTGTCGATCCGGCTCGTGGGGATGCGTGAAGAGCTGGTCCACACCGACAACCGAGAGTACCGGGCGGACCTGAAGGCGGCGATCGAGCGGATCGAAGTGGTGCTCCGGCGCCTCGATGCGATCCTGGCCGGGCTGGCACCGACACCATAGAGCTCCGTCGGTCCGCCCGCCTGTCCTCGGGGATTCATGAGGCGGCGACAGACCTCCACCGCGCGGAGGCCATGTCCGGGGAGACCTCGATCTCGTTGCTCACGTCGTTCACGCCGAAGACGTACCAGGCGTCGTGCTCGGCGGTCCTGCGTTGCTCCTCGCTCGCCACGAGGCCTCGCAGCGTGACGCGCGAGCGCTCGGTGCTGACCCCGATCTCCGATGCGTCGAGGAGCGGATCCTTCTCGAGGACGATGCGCACCGCGTCGGAGATCTCGTCGTCTTTGTCCTCCTCCGGGGCGTCGACCTCAAGCGCGTTCACCACGTCGCGGGTTCCTGGCGCCCACCGCGCCGGGGCCTTCCGCGAGGCGCTCGCGTGGTTATCATGCATTGCGGCGTAGAGCGTCGGACGAGAGAGCGCCCGCGCATGCTCCGCCGCAATCTCCACACGCTGCGCACGACGCTGCGCATGCGCGCAAACTACCCACGATGAGACAGACCATTTCCATTCTCGACACCGACAACCGTGCTATCCGACCTGAAGAGCCCAGCGAGCCGCGCCGGCGCCCCCCTGCCGCGCCGCACTCCCGAAGGCCCCTGGGTGTGGCCCGGCCGCGCCGCGGCGTGACGCCCGGGCGCGAGGGTGCGAGCCTCTATCTCGGCGGGTTGCGCGGGCGTCCCGCCCTGACGCGCGAGGAAGAGGTCGCGCTCGCCCGCCGCGTCGAGGAGGGGGCGGCAGCCATCCTGCGCGCGCTGGTGGGCTCGCCCGTCGCGCTCCGCGAGCTCGCCAGGATCGGCGAGGAGCTCGCGGCGCACAAGCTGCGTGCGCGCAACATCCTCCGCGCCGCCAACGAGGAGGAGCACGTCGCCGGCGAGCAGAGCGAGGCCCGGCTCGTCGCGCTGCTCGAGCGCGCCGGCACGCTCGCCGAGTCGCTCGAGGCCGGCCGGTCGCGGCGACGCGACCGCGACGCGCTCGCCTCCGGGATCGAGCGCGCCCGGCTGCACCGCCGCGTCCTCGAGCGCGTCGTCGACGCCCTCCGGGCAGCCCCGGCGACGGACGAGGCCGCGCGTGCCACCCTCGAGGCGGTCGAGGAGGGCCGGCGGGCAGCCGATCTCGCCCGGGCCGAGCTGGTCGCGTCATGCCTCCCGCTCGTGGTCAGGTTCGCGACCAGGTACCCGCGCGCGGGCCTGTCGCTCCACGACCTCATCCAGGAGGGCAACATCGGCCTGCTTCGCGCGGCCGACAAGTTCGACGCTGGCCGCGGCGTCCGGTTCGCCACCTACGCCGCGTGGTGGATCAAGCAGCAGATGGCGCGCGCGATCTCCGATCAGGCGCAGACCATCCGCGTGCCGGTGCACATGGTGGAGAGCCGCCGAAAGCTCCTCCGCGCGCGGCGCGCGCTCGCCCAGGAGCACGGACGCGAGCCCGAGGGCGATGAGCTGCTCGAACGGACCGGCTTCTCCCAGGCGAAGATCGAGCTCGCCCTCGGGCTCGCGCCCGCGCCGCTCAGCCTCGACGCCCCCGCCGGTGCGGATCGCGAGGCGTGCGTCGGCGACTTCGTCCCCGACCCGAGCGCGCCGACGCCGGACGAGCAGGTCGCCGAGGGCCGGATGCGTGCGCAGGCGATGCGGCTGCTCGACGAGCTCACGCCGCGCGAGCAGGACGTGCTCCGGCGCCGGTTCGGGCTCGACGGCGCGCCCGAGCTCACCCTCGCGGAGATCGGCGCGTCGATGTCGCTGTCGCGCGAGCGCATCCGCCAGATCGAGGCGAACGCGCTGCGCAAGCTCAAGGCCAGGTCGACGCAGGCGCAGCTCGGCAGCTACCTGGTCCAGTGAGGCTCGGGGCGCGTGGCCCCCCGGGGTGGAGGGCGGGTCCAGGGCGGCCGCCTCCGTGCCATAACTCTTGCTTGTCATGCCGGTGCTCGTCGGCACGTCGGGGTGGCAGTACCCCCACTGGCGAGGACGCTTCTACCCCGAGCGCCTGAGCGCTTCGCGCTGGCTCGAGCACTACGCCCAGCGCTTCCAGGCCGTCGAGGTGAACTCCGCGTTCTACCGGCTCCCCGATGCCTCGACGTGTGAAGACTGGTCCGCCCGCACGCCCGAGGACTTCGTGATGGCGGTCAAGATGAGCCGGTTCCTCACGCACATGCGTCGCCTCGGCGCGCCGGCCGAGCCGGTGGCGCGGTTTCTCGATCGCGTGCAGCACCTGGGCAGCAAGCTCGGCCCGGTGCTGCTGCAGCTCCCGCCCCGGATGAAGGCCGACGCGGGCCGGCTCGCGGCCGCCCTCGACTGCTTCCCGCGGTGCGTCCGCCTGGCCGTCGAGCCCCGGGACGCCTCGTGGTTCACCGAGGAGATATCGGCGCTGCTCTCCGCGCGCGACGCTGCGCTGTGCATCGCCGACAGCCCGTGGTTCAAGACACCCTTCCTCCGGACGGCGACGTGGGCCTACCTGAGATTCCACGCGGGGTGCGCCACGCCGAGCCCGTGCTACGGCGGGGCCGCCCTCCGCGCCGCGGCCGAGCGGCTCGCCTCCACGTGGGGCCCTGGCGCAGACGCCTACGTCTTCTTCAACAACGACGGCGCCGGGTGTGCGGTGCGCGATGCCATCGTGTTCGCGCGTGCGGCAGAGCGAGCTGGGCTGGCGGCGACCAGGGTGCCCCCGCGGCGCGAGGTGCGGGTGGGGTGAGAAGACGGCGCCCAGCTGGGTAGTGCTCGAAATTGAACATGAAGGTGGGAAGGCGGGAAGAAAGATCGATATTCTTCCCGCCTTCCCACCTTCACGTGAACTCTCAGGTCCGGATGATGCGCGAAAATCCGGAGGTCCCCAGGAGGCCGCCGGCCAAGCCCAGCTCTTGCAACGCTCAAGAACGATGGCTCCTCCCGGATCACGCGCCGAGGTCCGAGAGGGCGGCTCCTCCCGGATCGCCCTTCGGATCATGGTGGATTGACCGGTTCGAGGCCGGGCGCAGCGAGATCGCCTCCGTGCGAGGTGGCTAGGAGATCGACGTGAGAGCACAGAGCCTGCGAAAATGCCTCCAGCAGGACACGGAGCGCGCCAAGGAGCTCTTGTTAAAGAATGTATCGCCTCCGGGATCCATCCCAGGAGCCATCGTGGCTTCCCCATCTCGATCGAACCCGAACTACTATTTCCATTGGGTTCGGGACTCTGGCATCGCGGTAAAGGCCATCCTCTCCCTGTACCAGTCGGCGACGCAGCTCGCGGCCCGGCAACGGTATTTCGACCTGCTGATGGACTTCGTGGATTTTTCCAGGGACATTCAGCGGACTGCCACGCACAGCCCTGCCGGGCTGGGTGAGCCGAAGTTCACGATAGACGGAGAGCCCTACTCGGGGCCATGGGGACGTCCGCAGCACGACGGACCTGCCATTCGAGCCATCGAGCTCACTCGTCTGGCCTTCGTCCTTCTGAGCGAGGGCAAGCGGGAGCTGGTGCGTGAAAAGCTCTACGATGCGAAGCTGCCGACCGACTCGGTGATCAAGACGGACCTGGAATACATCTCGCACCACTGGCGCGAGCCCTGCTTCGATCTCTGGGAAGAGGTGTGGGGACACCATTTCTTCACGCGGCTCCTGGAGCGGACGGCGCTCGTCGAGGGGGCCGCGCTCGCAATGAAGCTCGAGGATGCCGGCGCGGCCCGCTGGTATCTCGAGCAGTCGCGAGCGCTGGGTGATGAATTGCTCTTGCATTGGGATCCCGGGCGCAATCACCTCGTCGCGACGCGTGATCAGGGTGGATGGCCGAGCCCGCGGAGCGGCCTGGACAGCTCCGTCATCGTCGCGACGCTGGGCGGATATGCCACGGACGAAGATCTCCACCTCGAAGGGGGCTGTGCTCATCCAGTGGACCAGGAGCAGGTGCTCGCGACGGCCGCGGCGCTGGAGAGCACCTTCGAGGTCATGTACCCGATCAACGATCCGTCGAAGCGGATCGAGGGGATTGCCATCGGCCGCTATCCGGAAGACCGCTACGATGGATATCGCACGGATTCGCTCGGCAACCCGTGGCCAAGTCTCACGATCGGCTTCGCGGTGTTTTACTACAAGCTGGCCGAACGCTACCAGAGGCTGGAGAGGGCCGTCCTCACCTCCACGAACCTGCCGTTCTTCCAGAGGCTGCCGCTGGAAGATGCGCGCTTCCGCCCAGGCGAGGAGCTCCTCCTCGGCGACCCGCGCTTCGACGAGGTCGTCGATGCGCTCCGGCGCAAAGGAGATGCGTTCCTGGGTCGAGTGCATCACCACATCAATCCCGATGGATCGCTGTCAGAGCAAATGAATCGATTCACCGGTTGCCAACAAGGAGCTCCCGATCTGAGCATGAACTACGCCGTCTACATTCTCGCAGCTGAAGTGAGCGAGCATCAGCCGTCTTCTCGTTGATCTTCGAAGAGAATCGGTCGTCGCCGTCGCGCGGATCAGGAGGTGGCGTACGTGCCTCCCGGCAGCGCTGCTCGTCTGCGACGCCTCGAGCCTCCACGTCCGCTTCGCGTGGACGGGGCTCCCGGCGCGCTTCAACCATGGGTGCGCCGGCCTCCTCGGCAGCCTCGGCCAGCGCCTGCCCCGCCCCCCGGGCGAGGGCTTCTCGGCGCGGCCTCCGGGACCTAGGTGCCCACCGGGGAGGCGCTCATGGTCAACGTCGCTGATGGTCAACGTCGGCCGGACGGGCTCTCGTGAGCCGGGAGCAGCGGCGCGAGGTAGCGGGAGCAGCGGCGCGAGGTAGATCGCTGGCAGGCAATGTCCGAGGGGGGTCGATGCTCCTGGTCAAGATCCTGGATAGGCTCATCGACGAGGGCGCGCTCACGTTGATCGACGCCCGCGGTGTGGCCCACCGCTTCGGTCGGTGCGCCGATGACAGCGGCGAGGTCGTGGTGAGGCTCTCCGACCGGCGCCTGCACTGGAAGCTCTTGCTCAACCCGGGCCTGTCCCTGGGCGAGGCGTACACGGACGGCTCACTCACCGTCGAGCGCGGCAGCGTGTACGACTTGCTCGATCTCGGCGCGAGGAACATCGCCCGGCTGAAGCCGCTCCAGGCGGCGCACCTCGGCCGCATCCTGGGTCGATCGTGGACCTTCCTCCAGCAGTACAACCCGCCCGTCCGCGCGCGCCGCAACGCCGCCCATCACTACGATTTACCCGAGGCCCTCTTTGACCATTTCCTCGATCCGGATCGACAATATTCATGTGCCTATTTCGCCGACCCCCACATGACGCTCGAGGAGGCGCAGGAAGCCAAGAAGCGCCATCTCACGACCAAGCTCCTCCTCCGGCCCGGGCAGAGGGTGCTGGACATCGGGAGCGGCTGGGGAGGCCTGTGCCTGCACCTCGCCCGGGTCGCGGACGTCGACGTCACCGGGATCTCGCTCTCGACCCGCCAGGTCGCGGCGGCACGCCGGCGCGCCGCGGAGGCGGGCCTCGAGAGGCGGGTGCGCTTCCACCTCTGCGACTACCGGGGCGAGGTCGGCGAGTACGATCGCATCGTCTCGGTCGGCATGTTCGAGCATGTCGGCGTCCCGCACTACGACTCCTTTTTCCGGAAAGTGCGCGATCTGCTGGCCGATGACGGCGTGGCCGTCCTGCACGCGATCGGGCGCATGGAGGGGCCGAGCGACATGGACCCGTGGCTTCAGAGGTACATCTTCCCGGGCGCGCATATCCCTGCGCTCTCCGAGGTCTTGCCGTCGATCGAGCGGGCGGGCCTGTGGGTGACGGACCTGGAGATCCTCCGGCTGCACTACGCCGAGACGCTCCGGCACTGGCGCCGGCGCTTCCTCGCCAATGCCGAGGCGGTGGCCAGGACCCACGACGCGCGCTTTCGCCGGATGTGGGAGTTCTATCTCGCCGCGAGCGAGGTGGGCTTTCGCCGGTGCGGGCTGATGGTGTTCCAGGTGCAGCTCGCCAAGCGCGTGGACGCCGTGCCGCTCACCCGCGATTATCTGTTCGAGGCCGCGCGCCCGCCGGAAGCCCGGTTGGAGCGCGCGGCGTAGGGAGCTCTCGTCCAGCCGATGACAGCGAGGCGTCGCGTCACCAGGTCTCCCTCGATCGCCTTCGGACAGCGAGAACCTGGCGCACTGCGTCGGGAGGAGCAGCGATGAGCGCCAAGCGAGCAAGCATACGAGAGGCACCGGCCGGCGGCTCGAACAAGCCGCGCAGGCCCGGCGGAGGTGCGCAGCTGCAGGAGCCTACCGAGCGGGAGGGCAACGTAGCCGACAGCGCCGCGGGCAGCGGGCAGGAGGAGGCGCGGGCGGGTGAGGCAGGGGACGAGGGCCTCTCCCCGGAAGCGCTCGAAGAGCCGCGGGAAGAGGAGCACGGCGAGCCTCTGGACCGGGGCCACGTGTGCGAGGACAAGGGGCTCGATCGGTAGGGCGCACGCCCAGGAAGCACCGGCACCCCGCGCGGCGTGGGTGGGCCTGCTGGCCTCGGGCTCGCTCCCGACGCCTACGCGCTGGCAGCGCTCCCGGCCGGGCGCGACGCCGGGGCGGCGGTCGCCGCGCGCCTGCGCCTGCGGATGAGCTCGAGGAACTCCGCGCGAGGCGCGGTGTTGGCGATGTCGGCCGCGGCGCACCAACCCCGCCGCGCCTGATCGATCCCGTGGCGCATGAAGTCGAGCTCTCCCACGGCGTGCGCGTCGGTGGCGACGACGAGCTTCACGCCCGCCTCTCGCGAGAGGCGGATATGAATGTCGCAGAGGTCCAGGCGCTCGGGTTGAGCGTTGATCTCGAGCAGCACGCCGAGCTCTCGCGCGGCGCGCGCGATCCGCGGCATGTCGAGCGCGTACGGCTCACGCTTGCCGAGGAGGCGCCCGGTCGGGTGGCCGAGGGCGGTGACGAACGGGCTCTCGAGCGCGCGGAGAACACGGCGCGTCATCGCCGGCTCCGGCATCGTGAGCTTCGAGTGCACGCTGGCGACGACGTAATCGAGCGCCGCCAGCGTGGCGTCGTCGAGGTCGAGCTCGCCGTCCTCGAGGATGTCGACCTCGGCCCCGTGCAGGATCGTGATCCCGCCGATCGTCCGGCGGAGCCTGTCGATGGCCCGAGCCTGCCCGCGGAACCCCGAGGCGTCGAGCCCGCCCGCCACGCGGACCGCCCGCGTGTGGTCGGTGATGGCCACGTAGTCATACCCGCGGGCCGCGCACGCCCTGACCATCGCCTCGAGCTCGTCGCGTCCGTCGGTGTACGTCGTGTGCACGTGGAGGTCACCCCGGACGGCGCCGACCTCGACGAGCTCGGGGAGCCGCCCTTCGCGCGCGGCCTCGATCTCGCCGGCGCCCTCGCGCAGCTCGGGCGGGATCCAGGGCAATCCCACCGCGCGAAAGACGTCCACCTCCGCCTGGCCCGCGATCCGCCGGTCGCGCCGGAAAACCCCGTATTCGTTGATCTTCAGCCCGCGACCCACGCCCAGCGTGCGGACGGCGATGTTGTGGGCCTTCGAGCCGGTGAAATAGTGGAGGGCCGCGCCGTAGGACTCCGGCGGCACGACGCGGAGGTCGACCTGGAGCCCGGACCGCAGGACGACCGAGCACTTCGTCGCGCCGTGGGCGAGCACCTGCTTGATCTGCGGGTACGCCATCAGGCGCGCCGCGATGGGCTCGCCCTGCCTCGCGGACACGAGGATGTCGACGTCGCCCACCGTCTCCTTGCGGCGCCGGAGGCTGCCAGCCACCTCGACCGCCAGGGCCTCGCGCGCGGCCCGGAGGTGCCTGAGCAGCGGCTCGACCTGCGCCTCGGCGTCCGCGAGCCGCACGCGCCCGGCGGTCGCGCGCCGCTTCACGCAGCCGTCGAGGATCGTCGCGGCGAGCTTCTCACCGAACCCGCGCACGCCGAGGAGGCGACCCGACCGCGCGGCCTGCTCGAGCGCGTCGACCGTCTCGATGCCGAGCCTGTCGTACAAAAGGCGCGCGCGCTTCGGCCCGAGCGACGGGATCCGCATCAGCTCGACGAGGCTCTCGGGGGTCCTCGCCGTCAGCTCTTTCAGCAGCGCCAGCTCGCCGGTCTCGAGGAGCTCGACGATCTTGCCCGCGAGATCCTTGCCGATGCCGGGCAGCTCGGTGAGCGCGCCCGCGCCCTCGCGCTCCACGAGCGCCGCCACGGGCTCGCCGCGCGCCGCGAGGGTGCGCGCCGCGGTGCGGTAGGCCCGCACGCGGAACGGGCTCTCGTCCTGGATCTCGAGCAGATCCGCCACTTCCTCGAAAATGCGAGCAATATCGAAGTTTTCCATGTGTCCCCCGTTCACGCCTGGACCAGCCTTCGGAGCTCGTCTTCCGTCAGCAGATGCCGAGCGCCCTTGCCCGAGCCTGCCGCGCGAGGAGCGCGCCGGGCCGATCACGGACGAGTAACCCCGAAGCCGTTCATCCGGTATCTACCGTGGCGACAGAGGGGCATGGCCGACAGCCCTCTGCGCGACAGGAGCACGGCGCGCTCGCGACCTCGGCGCTGGCCGAACCCCGAGCTCACGCCGCCACCTTGTCAGCGCGGTCGGCGCGACCATGCTTCGTCCGGGGAGGTGATCCGCCCGTGACGCCGCGTCCGACCTCTGGTGCCTCGCACGCCTTCGAGGAGCACACGGGCGAGATCCGCCTCCGCGTCGACGCCCCCGCGCTCGCGGAGCTCTTCGCCGAGGCGGGCCGCGCGCTCGCCCGGATAGCATGCGGCGATCGGCCGCCGCCCTCGCCCGACGGCGAGGCCCAGCCGGTCAGCCTGCGGTCGCACGATCGAGCGGCCCTGCTCGTCGACTGGCTGAACGACCTCATCTTCCGCACCGAGGTCGAGGGCAGGGTCTTCAGCGAGTTCCGCTTCACGCGCCTCACCGATCGCGATCTCGACGCCTGGATCCGCGGCGCGCGAGCTCCAGAGGCGCGGGCGCTGGTCAAGGCCGCGACGCTGCACGATCTCGAGATCACGGAGACCTCTCATGGCGTATCCGCAGCCATCGTCCTCGACGTCTGAGGCGCCCGCCCGCGGGATCCCGCTCACGCGGCTCGGCCCCTTCGAGTACGAGATACCGACCTCCTACCGCCGCGACATGCGCGTCCCAGCGCGCGTGTTCGCGGATCCGGAGCAGCTCGCGGCGATCGAGCGCGACCGGAGCCTTGAGCAGCTCGTCAATGTCACCACCCTCCCCGGCATCGTCGGCGCCGCGCTGGGCATGCCGGACATGCACGAAGGGTATGGCTTCCCCGTCGGCGGCGTCGCCGCGACGCTCCTGCCCGACGGGGTGATCTCCCCCGGCGGGATCGGCTTCGATATCAACTGCGGTGTCCGTCTGCTCGTGTCGCGCCTCGACCGGGCGACCATCGCGCCGCACCTCGAAGCGGTCGTGCACGAGCTGAGCCGCAGCGTGCCCACGGGCGCGGGGCACGGCGGCCCGCTGATGCTGTCGGACGACGAGCTCGATCGGCTGCTCAACGAGGGCGTGCCCTGGCTCCTCCGGGCGCACGGCCTCGGTCGGCCCGAAGATCTCGACGCCATCGAGTCGGGCGGCTGCCTGCCCGGGGCCGAAGCGACGCACGTCTCCTCGCGCGCCAAGCAGCGCGGCCGCGGTCAGCTCGGCTCGCTCGGCAGCGGCAACCACTTCGTCGAGGTCCAGGTGGTCGAGGAGATCTTCGACCAGGCCGGGGCGGAGCGGCTCGGCCTCGCGAGCGACCGCGTCGCCGTGCTGATCCACACCGGGTCGCGCGGCCTCGGTCACCAGGTGTGCGCCGACCACGTGCGCCTGATGGACGAGGCGGCCGGGCGCCTCGGCATCGAGCTGCCGGACCGCCAGCTCGCCTGCGCGCCGCTGTCCTCGCCGGAGGGCCGCCGCTACTTCGCGGCGATGTGCGCCGCGGCGAACTTCGGCTTCGCCAACCGGCAGGTCATCGCCGAGACGGCGCGGCGCGTGTTCGCGCGCGTCTTGGGCGACGGGGAGCTCGCCCTGGTCTACGACGTCGCCCACAACACGGCGAAGATCGAGCGCGCCGCGGGCCGCGAGGTCTGCGTGCACAGGAAGGGCGCGACGCGCGCGTTCGGGCCCTCTAGCTCCGAGATCCCCGCGCGCTACCGCGGGCTCGGCCAGCCCGTGTTCATCCCCGGCAGCATGGGGACGGCCTCGTTCGTCCTCGTGGGCACGGACGCGTCGGCGGCGGTGTCGTTCAGCAGCACCTGCCACGGCGCGGGCAGGACCATGAGCCGCGGCGCGGCGAAGCGCCAGGTGACGGGCCACGAGCTGCGCAAGGAGCTCGAACGGCGCGGCATCGTGGTCCGCTGCCCCTCGAACGCCGAGCTCGCGGAGGAGGCGCCCGTCGCCTACAAGGACGTCGAGCGCGTCGTCGAGGTCGTCCATCGCGCGGGCATCGCGCGGAAGGTCGCGCGGCTCCGGCCGATGGGCGTCGTGAAGGGGTGAGGCCCGGCGTGCCCGCGCGGCAGCGAGCCGATCTCGAGAGGCGGAGTCGTCGACGGGCGCCGGGCGCGCCGCACGACGAGAGACGCTCGGGACCGCCTTCGGCTGCGCGGTTCCGAGCCGTCTGGGCGGCCGGCCTCCATCCTGCCGACGCGCGCGCTCACGGGGCCCTCCCGGCCTGTCTACAGCTTGCACGCGGCGGGATCACAGCGCGCGAAGTGCTCGATCGCCGCGGCGCTCTCCTGCGCGCCGCGCTCTAGGACCTGCCGATCCTTGCTGCCGTAGCGATACACCGTGACCCCCTTGAGCCCGAGCTCCCACGCCCTCCGGTACGCGGCCGCGACGTCATCGGCGGTAGCTGTCTCGGGCAGGTTGATCGTCTTCGAGACCGCGTTGTCCACGTACTTCTGGAATGCCGCCTGGATCCGGAGGTGCGCCTCGGGGCTCATCTCCAGCGCCGTCCGGAAGAGCTCCACGATGGCGCGTGGAACGCCGGCGATCGCGGACAGCGAGCCTTTCGCCGCGAGCTCGGCCGCGAGCGCGTCGGACCAGACGCCGAGCTCGCGCGCGTGCGGCTCGAAGAGAGGGCTCGCCTCCACCAGCGTTTGCCCGCCGAGCACGCCGGTGTGCCGGAACACGAGGCCAAAGAGGGGCTCGATGCCCGCCGAGGCGCCCGCGACGAGGCTGATCGTGCCCGTCGGGGCGATCGAGGTGAGGGTGGCGTTGCGTACCCGCCGGCCGCGCGCCGAAAAGACGCTCTGTTCCCAGGCCGGGAATTGGCCGCGCTCGACGGCGAGCTCCTCCGACGTCGCGAGCGCGCGCTCGGCGATGAAGCCCATGACCTCCTCGGCCGTGCTCACCGCCCGAAGGCGCCGAGCGCGGGCGTCGGGTTGGCGCGGTTGGCCGCATCCAGGAAGAAGAGCCCCGGGTCGCCGCTCCGGTGGGCCGCGCGCGCGATGCGCTCGAACAGACCGTGCGCCGGGATGGTTCGAACGATCTCGCCCGTCCGAGGATGGCGCAGCGGATGGGGGCGATCCGCGCGTTCGTCCTCCATGAAGGCGTCGGTCATGGCCACCGAGAGGTTGAAATTGGAGAAGCTCTGCCCGTCGAGCTTGGCATCGACGAACGCTTCGACGTCCGGGTGATCGACGCGCAGCACGCCCATGTTCGCCCCGCGGCGCCTCCCTCCCTGCTTGATGCTGTCCGTCGCGCAGTCGAAGATCCTCATGAACGACACGGGGCCGGAGGCCGCTCCCCCGGTGGAGGCGACCGGGGCGTCCTTCGGCCGGACGCGAGAGAACGAGAAGCCGGTGCCGCCGCCCGACTGCTGGATGAGGGCCGACGGTGATAGCACCTGCAGTCGACGCGCCCTGGGTCCGCTCCCTCGCCGCGCTTTGCATAGGGGTGGTCGTCGCCCCATCCGAGTTGCAAGGGAGAGACCATGTGGCTCACGCCGGCGGCGCGGCTCATCGCAGGATCCGCTGGTCCGCGAGTTGCCTCAAGCGCGGAGGAGATGCCGTTGCCCAAGATCTGCGCCGCCGAGCTCATGACCGAGAACCCCCGGACCGTGCGGGTCAGCGACCCCATCGGCGAGGCGGTGGACGTGCTCCAGACGATGGACTTCCGCCACGTGCCGGTCGTCAACGAGCAGGGTGAGCTGGTCGGGATGCTCAGCGATCGCGACCTGCGCGCGCTCCAGTTGCCCTACTCGGAGGACACCGCGGTGGTCGACAGGGCGCTGCGGAAGGCCCGCGGGCCGGTGTCCACGATCATGAGCGGCAATGTCGTGAGCGCCAGTCCGGACGCGGACGTGACCGAGCTCATGGAGCTCATGCTCGACAACAAGATCGGCGCGCTCCCAGTCGTCGACGGAGAAGGTGCGCTGGTCGGCATCGTCAGCTATGTGGACGTCTTTCGCGGGCTCCTCGAGGAGGAGTGACCCGTCGCCTCCTTCGCGCGCAGGACACGCTGAAGCCACCCGCTGCGCCGCGGACGCCGCGAGAGCAGGAGGTGCGGGTTGGGTGAGGCAGGCACGGCGATTGCTACGAATTGCTACGATTGGTGGATACGACACGCAAAGCCGGTCCCACGGCGATGGGACATGGACCCGCAGGGGGGGCAGCATGCAGCCTGTGCAGCGGATTCTGGCCGCCACGGATCTCTCGGAGCTCTCGGCCGCGGCCGTGAGGGTCGCCCTGGAACAAGCGCGCTCCTGGAGCGCCGAGCTCCGGATCCTCCACGTCGCAGCGTCCGCGCAGGCACAGCCGAGCGCGGCAGACGCGCTGCGCGGCGTCGTCGCAGAGCTCGGCGATGGGGTTCGCATCGTCCCGCTCGTCCGGGTGGGATCTGCCGCGGAGGAGATCGTCAGCTGTGCTGAGGAAGACGACGTCCAGCTGATCGTGATGGGCCGCCACGGGCACACCGGCACCACGGCCGTGCTGATGGGCAGCGTCGCCGAGCGCGTCGCGCGGACCTCGAGCTGCCCCGTGCTGATGGTGCCCCCGGAGAAGGAAGCCCGCGGGACCGGGGTGATCATGGGTCCGCCGCCGTACGCCTCGCGGTTTCGCTGCCTGCGCTGCGGCGTGCGCTCGGAGTACCAGTTCTGCGCCGCGTGCCGAGCCCAATTCCGCATGTTCGATGTGCGCGCAGGAGGGGGCCCTCCGGAGGCCCCTGCGGCGGGCCCCCTCAGCCCGGAGCGGATCGAGGCGCTCCTCGAGCGCGGCGCCTTCGGCCGGCTGGGCTGCCACGCCGAAGGACGAACGTACGTCGTGCCCATGAGCTACGCCTACGAGAAAGGCCGCCTCTACCTGCGCTCGGCGGAGGGGACCAAGGTCCGGATGATGCGTAAAAATCCGGAGGTCTGCTTCCAGGTCGACCACATCCAGAGCCTCGCTGACTGGGAGAGCGTCATCGTGTTCGGGGTGTTCCGTGAGCTCACCGCGCAGGAGGCGGTCGAGGGCCTGCGGCGCATCCACGACCGGCTGGCGTCCCTCGCCGAGGAGGACGCCTGGCCCCGCCCGTCCGAGGCGTCCGCCGACGACAGGCTTGGCCACCGGGCCTACGTGGGGGCGCGCGGCGCGGTCGTCGGTTGCATCGAGCCCGTGGAGAAGACGGGGCGCTATCAGATGCGCTGAACCTCGGCGGCTCGTCGCGAGGGCTGATGGCGCCGCTCATTCGAGCGAGGGCGCGGCCGCCCGTTCCTTCGCCGGCTCGGGCACATCGGTCAACGTCGCCTCCGTCAGGAGCAGCACGCTCGCCACCGACACGGCGTTCTCGAGCGCGACGCGCACCACCTTGGTCGGGTCGATGATGCCCGACTCGACGAGATCGACGTACGCGCCGCTCGCCGCGTCGAACCCGAGATTGCCGCTGCCGGCGCGCATCCGCTCGACGACGACGCCGGCGTCGACGCCGGAGTTGTCCGCGATCTGCCGCGTCGGGGCCTCGAGCGCGCGGCGCAGGATGCGCACGCCCGTGCGCTCGTCGCCGTCGCAGCGCTGCTCCTCGTGCTCCACCGCGACGCTCGCGCGCAGGAGCGCGAGCCCCGCGCCGGGCACGACGCCCTCGACCACCGCCGCCTTGGTCGCGCTGATCGCGTCCTCAAAAGCCTCTTTCCGAGACTTCATCTCCGTTTCGGACGGCGCCCCGACCCGGACGACCGCCACGCCCCCCACGAGCTTCGCCAGGCGCTCCTCGAGCTTTTCGCGATCGTAGTCGCTCTTCGCCTCCCTCCTCTGCCGCCGGAGCAGCTCGACCCTCGTCTGGATGGCGTGCGCGTCGCCGGCGCCGCCGATGATCGTCGTGTTCTCCTGCTTCACGACGACCCGCGCCGCCCGCCCGAGCTGGTCCCGCGTCACGTGCTCCAGCTTCACCCCTGCTTCTTCGGCGATCACCTGTCCCCCTGTCAGGATCGCGATGTCCTCGAGCATCGCCTTGCGTCGGTCTCCGAAGCCGGGCGCCTTGACCGCGACGCACGCGAGCGTGCCGCGCAGCTTGTTCACGACGAGCGTGGCCAGCGCGTCGCCCTCGACCTCCTCCGCGACGAGCAGGAAGCTCTGCCCCTCTTTTGCGACCTCCTCGAGCAGGGGGAGCAGGTCTTTCATGACGCTGATCCGCCTCTCGTGGATCAGGATGAGCGGCTCCTCCAGCACGCACTCCATGCGCTCCGGGTCCGTCACGAAGTAGGGCGAGAGATACCCGCGGTCGAACTGCATGCCTTGCACGACCTCGACCGCCGTCTCTGTCCCCTTCGCCTCCTCGACGCTGATGACGCCCTCTCCACCGACCTTCTCCACCGCGTCGCCGATGAGCTCGCCGATGGCCGCGTCGTTGTGCGCTGCGACCGTGGCGACCTGGATCTTCTCCTGGCGGCTCTGCACAGGGCGGGAGAGCGACCGCACCGCGTCGACGGCCGCGTGGAGTCCCCGCTCGATGCCGCGCTTGAGGTCGATCGCGCTCGCGCCCGCGGCGATGTTGCGGAGCCCCTCCGCGAAGATCGCATGAGCCAGCAGCGTAGAGGTCGTCGTGCCGTCGCCGACCGCGTCGCCCGTGCGCTCGGCCGCCTCGCGGATGATCTGCACGCCGACGTCCTCTTCCGGGTCCTTGAGGCTCAGCTCCTTGGCGATCGAGACACCATCGTTGCACACGGTGGGGCGCCCCCACGCGCGTCCGATGAGCACGCTCTTCGACTTCGGGCCGAGCGTCACGCGGACCGCGTCGGCGAGCGCCGTGGCGCCGCGCAGGACCTTCTCGCGAGCAGCGGCGTGGAAAAGGAGTTGCTTGTGGGGCATCGCGGAAGACCTCCTGGACGAGCGCGGCCGACCTTCTGTGGCCTCCGTCGAGGATGCAACCTCAGGGCCTGCTCTGTCGGGTGCCGGTCGCGCGCTCCGATCGTCGTCTCCCGAGAGATCGACGGCTCGCCTGCGCCCGCGGCGCCGGCGCCCGTGATGTGTGTCAGCGAGAAGCGGAAATCTCGGCATCCAGCCGATCGAAGCAGCGGAACGGGTCCTCCAGCATCTCGCGCACGGTGCGCGCCAGCACGCTCGCGTGGAAGCCGTCGATGAAGCGGTGATCGAACGTGGCGCTCACGCGCATGACCTTGCCGGGCACCACCTTGCCGTCCTCCACCACCGGCTCGTCCCTCACCGCGCCCGGGACCACGAGGATCGGCGTGCGGGTGTAGGGCACGAGCGGCACGTAGGCCTTCTCCAGGCCGAGCGAGCCGATGTTGGTCACCGTGACCGCGCCGAACGGATCGCGCGGAAGCCCGAGCTTCGACAGGTCCAGGTTGAGCGTGTACATCACGAACGAGAGCAGGCGAAGGAAGGCGTTCATGAAGAGAAACGGGATGTGCCCTATCGCGCGCTTCGTCTCTTCCACCGCCCTGTCGCGCCGATGGCGGGCGCGCTCGATCGTCCGGTCCAGCTCGTCGACGATCTGAACCAGATTTTTCTCATGGGCCCGCTCGATCGTGGTCACGGTGAGATCCACCTCGCCGTCGCCGCCGGCCGGCTGCACGACCAGCACCGAGACGGTGACGCCGCGCCGGAGGTAGACCTTGTTCCAGCGCAAGATCGCATTGGCGTCGGGGCAGCGGCGCAGCGCCTCGGCGCAGGCCTTGGCGACCAGGTGTGTCACCGTGAGCCGGCGGCCGGTGCTGTTGCGGAACGCCTTGATGTAGTCGAGCGCGCGATCCATGCGCAGGGTGAGCGTGCCGTACACCGATGGATCGTATGCGGTGTGCCAGGTGCCGATCGCCAGCTTGCGGAAGCTGGAGATCTCCTGCTTGGGCACGAGATCGAGGTTGGGCTTGATCCACCCGGCCATGGGCTCCATGGCTGCACGGCTCGGGCCAGGGCGTGCTGCGCGCTCCGGCTCCTCTTGTGGCGCGGGCACTCGCCCGCCGCGCCGGGGTGTTACCAGGGCTTCCGGTCTGCAGACTGGGCGCGCTGCCGCAGCGGCAGCGTGAACCGGAAGGTCGTCTTCCCGGGCGCGCTCTCGGCCCAGATCCGCCCCCCGTGGGCCTCGACGAGCCCTCGCACGATGTAGAGGCCGAGGCCCAGCCCGGCGGCGCCTCCTGCCTTCGCCTCGCGCGTCCGGTAATAGCGGGCGAAGAGCCTCGGCAGCTCGTCCGGCGCGATGCCCCTCCCCTCGTTCTCGACCGCCACGAGCACCTCGCCGCTCCGCCGTTCCACCGCGATCCTGATCGGCGTCTCGGACGCGCCGTACTTGGCCGCGTTGGACAGCAGGTTGGTGAGCACCTGCTCCAGGCGCCCGGGATCAGCCAGGAGCGGCGGGATGCCGTCGAGCACCTCGACGTCGACCCGATGTCCCCTCGTCGCGTCGGCCGTCCGCTCCACCGTCGCCCGGATGAGCGCTGGCAGGTCGACCTCGACGTGCCTGAGATCCAGCCGATGTGATTTGAGGCGGGAGACGTCGAGCAGATCGTCGATCATCCGGTTGAGCTGCATCGCGCTGGCCAGGATGTGCTGCGCCTTGTCGCTGCACTGCGGTTGCTTCGAGAGCATGGCGGCCTTGAGGACGATCGTGGTGATCGGCTGACGCAGGTCATGGGCGATGACGCTGGTCCACTCCTCGCGCATCCGCGCGAGCTCCTTCAACGGGCTGATGTCCTCGCCAGCGACGATCGCCCCGGTGATCGTCCCCGCGCTGTCGCGGAGCGGCGCGGCGGCGACGAGGAAGGTCCGGCACGAGCCGTCCGTCTTGGCGACGATGACCTCCTCGCCGGGGATCGTCTCGCCGCGCATCGCCCGGCTCGACGGCAGCTCGTCCACTGTGAGGGCCGTGCCGTCCGGGCGCCGCACGCGACCGACGTACTTGCCCCGCTCCTCCGCGCCCCCGGTGAGATCTCGCGCGTGCGGGTTGCCGAGCATGCGCACTGGGTCGTTTCGATCGATGAGCAGGAGCGGGATGGGCGCGCTCTCGAAGACGGTTCGCAGCGTCCTCCGCTCGGCGTCCAGCTGCGCGAGCAGGCGCTCCCGCTCCTCCTCGGCCCGCTTGCGCGCCGTCACGTCCTCCACCTGGGCGATGTAGTGAATGGGCTCGCCGGCCGCGCGGCGCACGACGGACGCGTGCAGGATGACGGGGATGACCCTTCCGTCCTTGTGGATATAGCGTTTGGCGAGCTGATAGCGCGGGATCTCACCGCGGCGCAGCTGCTCGACCAAGCTCACGTCGATGTCCACGTCGTCGGGGTGGGTGATGTCCTGGAAGCGGAGCTTCGAGAGCTCGTCGGCCGCGTAGCCCACGATCTCGCAGTAGGCGCGGTTGACGCGGATGAACCGTCCGTCGAGCCCGATGATGGCCTTGCCGATGGGCGCGTGCTCGAAGCTGAGCCGGAAGCGCTCCTCGCTCTCACGGAGCGCCTGCTCCGTCTGCTTGCGCTGGGTGACGAACTGGAGGGTTTCGTCGAAGATGGCTCGAAAGCGCTGCTCGCTCTCGCGGAGCGCCCTCTCCAGGTGCTTTGTGCGTCGGAGCTCCTGGGCCATGCGGCCGGAGGTCCGCGCCCGTGATAGCGCGAGCGCGGCGTGCTGTCCGAGCAAGGCCGCCGCGCCTTCATCCTCCTCGGTGAACGCGGCGGCGCCGATCTTGTTGGCAAGGTACAGGACGCCGACGAGCTGCCGACCCTGGAGGAGGGGTATGCCGAGGAAGCTCTTGAGCGGCGGGTGCTCGGGAGAGAAGCCATCGAAGCGCTCGTCTTCGCAGAGCTCCGCGAGGCGCAGCGGCGTCCTGTCTCGATGGACCGCCTGGAGTCGCCCGCGCGGGCGGGGGGCTTGCGCCGATGATCTCTCCCACTCGGCCGTGGCGCTGCTGCAGATCCAGAGATCGAAGGGCGCGCAGAGCTCACGCGTCATGGATGGCCCCCGATCGAGCGAGCGCACATCGCTCATCACCTGAACCCGACCGGAGCTCGCCGCCCACGCATCGAGCAGCGGCGCGCTCCGCTCCACCCGCGCGAGGCAGAGACGGATATCGGCGGGTACGTGGCGATGGGAATGGATCGCGAGCTCGCCGGTGTCCTCGGAGGTCAGGAGCAGGTAGGCAGCGCGCGCGCCGAGCTCCATCGCCTGGTCGAGCAGGAGCCCGGAAAGCTCGTTCAGATCGACTGCGCGCGCCATGCGGAGCGCAGCGCGCTTCACGAGCTCGCCCGGCGCAGGGTGCGGCTCGCGGCACCCGCCCTGGCAGGGGGAGACGATGGAGGCGACCTCCTCGCCGCGGCCGGTCGGCGCATCGAGCTCTTCTGTCGACACCATGGTCCTCGCGTTGGTCAGCAGATTGTTGCACGAGAGCCACGCCGCCTGATGGTCAACACGGTCAGGCCCCTAGGGATGACCCTCTCCGGATCTCGATCTGTTCATGCTCGCCGGCGCCAGGACCTCGGTCCAGTGCCGCGAGCAGGTCGCCCCGGCCGCTCTCGTCAGCGCATGTCCAGTGCGCAGGTGGCCCTCCGACCATCGAGGGGCGGACCCGAGGCTTGCTACTTGCTTACTCCGTGGCCGAGGCCCGCGGAAGTGAGTCGTTCGTCTTCTGTCGTCGCGGCCGGACGGGCAAAGCCGTGTCACGACACCGGCACTCAGCCGCGCAGCCACCCGTCGGAGCTCGCCGCGCTCTCCGTCGAGGGGCGAATTCAGGCATTGCGATCCAATCCGACTGGATTGACGGACGTCGATGCCGCGAGGAGGCGGCTCGCTCACGGCGACAACGAGCTCGCGCCGCCCCGGCGTTCACGTCCGCTCCGGACGCTGCTCGCGCAGCTCACCCATACGCTCGCATTGCTGCTCTGGCTCGGCGCCGGGCTGGCCTTCGCCGCGGGCGCCCCGGAGCTCGGGTTCGCCATCATCGCTGTCGTCGTGCTCAACGGCGCGTTCGCGTTCATCCAGGAGCACCGCGCCGAGCAGGTCGTGAGCAGCCTGATGCGCCGTGTGGCGGTGCGCGCCCGCGTCGTCCGGGCAGGCATCGAGCGGCGTGTGCCCGCGCGCGAGCTCGTCCCGGGCGACGTGGTCCGGCTCGCGGCAGGTGAGATCGTGCCGGCCGACTGCATCTTGGTCGGCGCGGACAGCCTCTCGCTCGACCTCTCGATGCTCACGGGCGAGACGGCGCCGGTCGATCGCGACGCCGCGCCGATCGCCTCGCAGGGCCGCGGCGCGGAGGAGCTCGCGCTCCCGAGCCTGCTCCCGAGCGGCGCGTCCGTGGTGACCGGCGCGGGCGAGGCGCTCGTGTTCGCGACAGGCGCGGAGAGCGCGGCGGGCAAGATCGCCAGGCTCCTCGAGCAGGGCGGGCGCGAGGGCTCGCTGCTCGAGCGCCAGGTCGCGCAGCTCTCGCACGTCACCGCGGCCATCGCGGTGATCGCCGGCGCGGCGACGCTCGTGCTCGCGCAGGCGTTTCATCGCGTCGGCCCGCTCGGCGCGCTCACGTTCGCGATCGGCGTGATCGTGGCGCTCGTCCCCGAGGGGCTGCTCCCGACGCTCAGCGTCTCGCTGGCGATCGGCGCGCAGCGCATGGCGGCGCGCGGGGCTCCGGTGCGGCGCCTCTCGGCGGTCGAGGTGGTCGGGTCGGTGACGACCATCTGCACGGACAAGACGGGGACCCTCACGCAGAACGCGCTCTCGGTGCGCGGCTTCATCCCCGCGCGCGGCGCGCCCCCGGACGCGGAACAGGCGGCGCGGCTCGCGGCCGCGCTGTGCAACAACGCGCGCCCGGCGCCGGCGGGCGGCGACTACGAGGGCGATCCGGTCGACGTGGCCCTCGCGCGCTGGGCCGCGGCCGGCGGCGTGGACCTGGCCGAGGCGCGCGCCCGGCGGCCGCGGATCGCGGACACCGCGTTCGATGCGCGCCGGCGCTACATGGCCGTGACGTGCGCGGAAGGCGGCGCCACGCGGGACTTCGTGAAGGGGGCGCCCGAGGCGGTCGTCGCGCTGACCGGCGCGCCGGCGCCCGCGGGCCTCGACGAGGCGGTGGTGGGCGCGGCCGAGCGCGGCGAGCGCGTCCTCCTGCTCGCCGCGAGGGACGCCGGCGGCCCGCTCACGTGCCTGGGCCTCGCCTGCCTGCACGACCCGACGCGGCCGGAGGTCCCCGCGGCGATCGCCGCGTGCAGGCGCGCGGGCGTGCGGGTCGTGATCCTGACGGGCGATCACCCCGCGACGGCGCGCTCCGTGGCCGCCGCCGTCGGGCTGGATGCGGCGGACCGCATGGTCGAGGGGCCCGAGATCGACGCGATGGACGACCGGGCGCTGCTCGAGCTGCTCCAGGCCGGCGCGAGCCTCGCGCGCACGACGCCGGAGCAGAAGCTGCGGGTCGTGCAGGTGCTGCGGCGGTCCGGCGAGGTGGTCGTGGCGACCGGCGACGGCGTGAACGACGCCCCCGCGCTCCGCGCCGCCGACGTCGGCGTGGCCATGGGCCTGCGCGGCACGGAGGTGGCCAAGCAGGCGGCGGACATCATCCTGTCCGACGACAACTTCGCCACGATCGTGGCGGCCATCGAGGAAGGCCGGGCCATCAAGCAGAATATCCGCCGCTTCGTGAGTTATGTGTTCACGAGCAACGTCGCGGAGCTCGTCCCGTTCCTTCTCTACATCTTCTTTCCGATCCCTCTCCCGCTCGCGATCGTGCAGGTGCTCGCGATCGATCTCGGGACCGACGTGCTCCCCGCGCTGGCGCTCGGCGTGGAGCCGCCGTCGCCCGCGACGTTGCTCGCCCCTCCGGAGCCACCGCGCAAGCCGATCCTCACCCGGGAGCTCGCGCTGCGGACCTTTCTCCTTTACGGGGCCGTCGAGGCGTTGCTCGGCACTGTTGCGTACTTCGGTTTTCACTGGGCGCACGGCTGGAGGCCGTTCGACTCGCTTGAGCCCTTCCGTGCGCTGGAGCGGGAGGCGGCGACGATGACCTTCGTCGGGATCGTCTCGGGCCAGATAGGGTGTCTGTTCGCCCAGCGCGACGGGCCTCTACGGAAGCGGCTCGCGTTCTGGTCGAACCCGTGGGCGGCCGCGGGGCTCGCGATCGAGGTTACGCTGGCGGTCGCGCTGCTCTATGTGCCCGGGCTGAATGGGATGTTTGCGATGGCCCCGGTGGGGCCGGCGTGGCTCCTCTGGCTGCCCGGGGGCGCCGCGGCGATGGTGCTCGTCGATGCGCTGCGGCGCGTCGTGGTGGCGCGCGGCCCTGCTTCAGTGGCGGTAGCAGCGGACGCGTGTAAAGTACCATGAGCAGGTTTCGCAGTATCGACCTGTTCCATTTGCTTCGAAACGCCATGTGCCGTGATCGGTCGGTGGGCCATTCTGGGTCCAATCCCAGTCGATGGGGTATTCGTAGCCCATGGATGCACAGAAGAAGTTCAGCTGAAAATGTTGTAGCAGTGCACCTCGCACTGACTCCTGCGGTTCACGCACTCCCGATAGGCTGCAAGAGCGACCCGATAGGCTGCGAGAGCAGCCGGGTTGCCGAAGGGGGAATGAGGGGGAGGGCCAGGAAATCTACAGTAGTTCACCTCGCTGCACCGCTTGATGCACAGCTCGAGACCCGGGTTTTCCGCCGTCAGCGCTTCGCTGTCCACGTCCGTCATCTCCGGATCGTCCATCTGCGCGGCGGCGTGCCCTTGGAGCACCACGGCAGAAGTTCCCACCATGAGCATCGCCATGGGTTTCTTCATGATTCCCTCCCCATCCGAGTGATGTGATGACGCCCGAGGTGAGCCCGGGCCCGCCGCTGTCGGGAGCGTCAGCTTCCATCTCGAACGTGGTGCACCCGCGGGTCCCCCGGGAGAGGCAGCCCCGGCGTGAGCAGGAGGCGGCGACCGGAGCCGCGGGGGTGGAGGCGGCCGCAGGTCGCCCCCGGCCAGCATCGGAGGGCCGCCTTCACTCCGCAGCCAGCCTGCGGGGCGGAGGCGTCGCGCCGCGGATGACCTGCCGCGCCGTGAGGACGGCGACGCGGCCCGCCTCGCGCTCTTTCGCGAGCCAGTCCAGGAGCGTGGAGAAGTCCTCTGCGGAGATGCTGTAGTCGTCGCAGGCGTCGCAGATATGGTGGAAGATCAGCTGTATCCATCCGTCAACCCGCTGCGCGCGGCGGACGAGAGCCTGGATTCTGGGGAGGCTGTGAACTCGACGGAGGGAGCCGGGGGTGCGGGTGGCCATGGGGGCGCGCGGAGGGATGGTCTCCGCCCATGTGCAGAAGATGCATGGAGGCGAGCCAATCCCGCCAACGTCTCTGGCGCTTTCATAACCGCAGGAGCGCACCTGCTCGGCGCTGGCGCTGTCGTATGCGCCAGCGGGGTACGCGAAGTCGCTCACGTCGAAGCCCAGCGCGCGAAGAGCGCGGCGATCATCGCAGATCTGATGGCGCTGCTCTAGGGTGGGGAGCCCGGGCAGCCGCGCGTGAGCGATGGTGTGGCCCCCGATCTCATGGCCGTCGGACGCGAGCGCGCGGAGCTCGGCGACCGTCAGGTAGCCGGGCCGGTCGAGTCGACCGCTGTTCACGAAGAACGTGGCATGCATCCGGTGCTCGGCGAGGATGGAGCGCGCGGAGAACTGATTTGCCAGGGTGTCGTCGAACTCGAGGGACACGACGGCGATGCCCGGGCGAACCCCTGTCAGGAGGACCGAGGCGAGGACGACGGCGGCGAGGCACGCGCCGACGCAGACCAGCACCGCTTGCCCTTGGCGCGTCGGGAGGCGCCGCGCGCCGCCCTTCTCTGTGCGTAGGATCTCCACAGCAGAGATCGCCGTATCATCTGCCGTACCTGCGCCTCGGGCGTCCTTCCGCAGAAACCAGCGCGCGCTGCGCCTTCCGGGAACGCCTGGCGCTCCTTCCGAGACAGCGAGCGAGGAGCACCGGGTCAGTCGTTCCAGACCTCATGACGGCGAGCGGGGCGCGAGAGCGCCTTGAGGCTCGGGGCGCGGCGCGGAGCTGCTCGGGCCGGCCTCAGGCGCGCCGGCGGCGGCCGCCTCGAAGTGGGCGGTGACGTGGTAAACGCCGGCCTGGAGATCGAGGCAGAGGCGCAGGCCGCTCTTCTCGAGCACCCGCATCATCGCCTTGTTGGTGAGCAGGACGTCCGCCTCGAAGCCCGAGATCCCCCGGGCTCTCGCGATCTCCGCCATCCGCCGCATGAGCAGGGTGCCGACCCCCTTGCCCTGCCACTCATCGCGGACAACGAAGGCGACGTCGGCCAGGTTGTTCTTCGGATCGACGTCGTATCGCGCCATCCCGATGAGGGTCTCGCGCTCCGGACCGGCGCAGGCCACGATGGCCATGTTCTGATCGTAATCGAGGTTCACGAGCTGCTGCATCTCCTCGTGATGATGCTCACGCTTGTGGCTCATGAAGCGGCGGTAGGTGCTCTCGTCCGAGAGGCGATAGAAGAGGTCCTGGAGCGCGGCCTCGTCGGAGAGCCGGACCGGCCGGCAGAGCAGCTCCTCGCCCGCCGGCAGGCGCGCGGCGCGCGTCTCCTGCCAGGGGTAATCCGCGCGCGAGATGACCTGATCGACGAACACGTAGCGGCGCTGCTTGGCCGCGGCGAGGAGGTCGGCGCGGTGGTCGGGGTGGGCGATCTCGATGAGCGCGAGCGCGCGCTGCCGGATGTTCCGGCCCCAGAGATCGGCGACGCCGTGCTCCGTCACCACGTAGTGCACGTCCCCGCGGCTCGTCACGATGCCGGCGCCCTGCTCGAACGCCGGCTGAATCCGGCTGATCTTGCCGTCCTTCGCGGTGGACCGGAGCGCGACGATGGGCTTGCCGCCGCAGCTCCGGGCGGCGCCCCGGATGAAGTCGACCTGACCGCCGATGCCGGAGAAGAAGCGGCCCATCAGCGTGTCGGCGGCGACCTGGCCGGTCAGGTCGACGGCGAGGGCCGCGTTGATGGCGACCATCCTGTCGTTCCTGGCGATCGTCAGCGGATCGTTGGTGAAGGCGGACCCGCGCATCTCGATGACGGGGTTGTCGTGGGCCCAATCGTAGAGGGCGCGGCTCCCGAGGAGGAACGACGTCACGAGCTTCCCTGGCAGGAGGGTCTTCCTGCGGCTCGTGATCACGCCGCGCTCGACGAGATCCATCATGCCGTCCGAGAGCATCTCGGTGTGGACGCCGAGATCGTTCCTGTCGCCGAGCGCGGCGAGGACGGCGTTCGGGATCTTGCCGATGCCCGTCTGGAGCGTGGCGCCGTCGGGCACGAGCGACGCCACGTTGCGGCCAATCGCGCGGTCGATCTCGTCGAGCGGCTCGGCCTCGCGCTCAGGCAACTCCCGGTCGACCGGGACGAGGTGGGTGATCCGGTCCACGTGCAAGAACGAGTCTCCGTGGGTGCGGGGCATTCGCGGGTTGACCTCGGCGAGGACCAGATCCGCAGAGTCGACGGCGGCGCGGACGATATCGACAGAGACGCCGAGGCTGACGAAGCCGTGAGCGTCCGGGGGGCTCACCTGGATGAGGGCCACATCGATGCGCACCCGGCGCGACAGGATTAGATTCGGGATCTCGGAGAGGAATACCGGCATGAAGTCGGCGCGCCCTTCGTGGATCGCCTCGCGGACGTTCTGGCCGATGAAGAACGCCGTGTGACGGAAGCGCCGCTCGAGACCGGGGCGGACGTACGGCGCGGGGCCCTCGGTCATCAGGTGGACGATCTCGTTGTCGGCGAGGTGGTCGCCGGACTCGACCATTGCGTTCACGAGATCGCTCGGCTCCGCGGCGCCTGAGCCGACGAGGATGCGGCGCCCCCGCGGGATCGCGCGGATTGCTCGCTCGGCGGTCGTGGTCTTGTCGGCGAAGCGCGTTTGCCAATTCGTGACCGTTTGCTGCATTGTGTGCCTTCTCCCGTGCTCCTGGTGACGTAAGGAGCGGACCATCGGTCGGAGCTTGGCGCGCACGGCGCCCTCTTCAACGTGGCTGAGCGATATGCCCTGAGCCAGCGTTGTACTCACGGCGGCCGAGCGCCAGGGCGTCGGTAGTGTCAGCTGCGCGCCAGCGCCTGGCGATGCCGCTACCAGGACCAGCGCAGGACCGCGTCGGGCTCGGCCGGCGCGGTCCGCTGCAGCGCCCAGAGCAGTCGAGCCCTCGGGCTCCGGCGAGCCCGGGCTGGGTGAGGATTCCACGCACGCGGCCCCGAGCGCCGCTCACGAGATGCCGCGAAGCGAAGGGGCATCGGAGCGAGCGCCTGCCCGAATGCCCGAATCCGATCTCTCCGGTTAAGCCTCCGTCGGGCTGTCAAGGCCGCACACCACCCACATCACGCGAAATGGCCGAACATGCGATTCTTCAGGAAGAAAGCAGCGTTACTGGGCGCGTTTGCCGCCATCGGAGCCGCAGCGGCTTGCGCTGAGAGCGTGGACTCGCCGGCGGAGCCCGGAGCGGCGGACTGCGCGTCGCCGCCGGTCGGCATCGCCGCACAACGGATAAACGACGCCGGATGGAGGATCGTCGAGGCGGCCGATTTCAACCTCGATGGCATGCAGGACGTCATCTGGAACAATCCTGGAGAGAACCTGATGGCCATCACCCTCCTGAACGGGACCCGCCTCGCCGCGCAAGGACCGAGCATCCTGGGGCCTCCTGGGGAGGGATGGGGCGTCACCACGGCGGGCGACTTCAACGGCGACGGCATGGCGGATGCCTTCTGGACGAACCCAGGACGCAGCTTGATGGCCGTATGGCTGATGGATGGAACTCACGTCCTCGCGCGAGAGCCGGAATTCCCGCGCCCCGACACCTTTGAGCCTGTCACGGGCGTGGGCGACGCCAATTTTGACGGCATGGCAGACATCGTCTGGCACAATCCGGACAGGAGCTTGATGATGCTATGGTTGATGAACGGCCCTCGCCCTCTCGCCGCCGGGCCGGAGATCCCGGCGCCGAGCGGCGCGGGCTGGAGCGGCATCGTGATGGCCGACTTCAACTCCGACGGAATGGCGGACGTGCTCTGGAACAATCCCGATCGGAACGTGATGGCCGTATCGCTCCTGCATGAAACGGAGCTCCTCGCGGAGGGCCCGGCGATCCCGGGACCGGCAGGCAACGGCTGGCGCGTCGTCATGGCGGCTGACTTCAACTCCGACGGGATGGCGGACGTGCTCTGGGGCAATCCAACGATCAGCCAGATGGCCGTGTCGCTCATGAACGGCGCTCACCTCCTCGCACAGGGGCCGGAGCTGCCTGGACCACCCGGCCAAAGCTGGGAAGTGCGCACCACCGGCGATACCAATTTCGACGGCATGGCGGATGGAGTCTGGCAGGTGACCGGGACGAATCGAATGGCCGTCTATCTGATGCACAGCACCCAGCTCTTCGTGCCGGGGCCCGAGCTCTCGGGACCGGAAGGGGGCGAGTGAGCGCCTGCGCAGGCGCCGAGGGGCCGAGCGGTCCATTCGCGGGCTCAGTCGCTCACGGCCTCCTTCACACAGCGAGGGCACGCCGTCGTCGAGCCAGGGAGGCTCGGCGGGGCAATGCTCGATGACCTCGGCCAGGCATGACGCTGGTGGTCAAAAGAACGGTACGCCGACGACGGCCACGTCCACGCCGGCCAGATGACGTGTGGCCGCCATCGAGGAAGGCCGGGCCATCAAGCAGGATATCCGCCGCTTCGTGAGCTATGTGTTCACGAGCAACGTCGCGGAGATCGTCCCGTTCTTTTTCTACGTCTTCTTCCCGATCCCCCTCCCGCTCGCGACGGTCTCGCCGATCCCGCCCGGCTGGCGGACGCGGCCGGTCGAACTACATTCCACGAAGAGGAAGCGCCGCGTTGCGAAGGACGGCCGCCTTCAGGCTGCCCATGAGCGCTCCGGGTGTCGGCCTGTGCCGCTGCCACCTGCCGATCCCGAGCTGCACGCAAGTTGGCGTCGCCGAGAGTTGGCGTCGCCGAGAGGGAGGGGTTATGTTCGATGCACAAGGGACGAGGAGCATTCTCGTTGCAGGGCTGATGGTCGTCGGCCTCACGGCGTGCGCCCACCGCCAGGCGGCCTCGCCGCCCGCCGTGCCCGCGACGAGCGGCAGCATCTACCACGCGGACATCCTGAAAGCTGCGCGCAGCAACACGGCGTATCGACGGGTCGTCTTCACCGGCGCGACGATGCAGATCGTGCTCATGAGCATCCCCCCGGGCGGCGACATCGGCGAGGAGGAGCACCGGAGGGTGGAGCAGATTCTGTTCTGCGCGGAGGGCACCGGCCGCGCCGTCATCCGCGGCGTCGATACGCCTTTCCGGCAGGGAGACGTGGTGTTCGTGGCTTCCGGGGTGCGCCACAACTTCGTCAACGACGGCTCGACGCCGCTGAAGATCTACACGATCTACTCGCCGCCGAACCACCTCCACGGTCGGGTCCAGCAGACCAAGGCGGACGCCGAGGCAGACATCGAGAATCAGGAGTTCAACCGCCGGGTGGATGAGCCTGGGCGGAGCCAGGCGCGCTGAAGCGGTGCTCCCGATGGCCCGCGAGGCCCCCCGCGCGCTGCGCCCCGCCGGCGCGGCGCCGCTCCCTGTGGCGGCCCCGGGTAGTGCTCAATTTTGCCCGAAGAGAGTTCACATGAAGGCGGTAAGGCGGGAAGATCATCGATGATTTTCTTCCCGCCTTACCGCCTTCATGTTCAATTTTGAGCACTACCCGGCGGAGCATCGCGAAGATTCCCGCCCCCCCGACCGCTTGACGCCATTGCTGGCGGGCTCAACCGTATACGCGGTGATGCGTTGTTGACGGATCGACAGCGCTGCGGAACGCGAGGTGGAGCGGGCATGAGCGCAGACCATGATACGGGGAGGACGCGGACTGGCGCGGAGCCCGGCCCCGGGAACGAACCGGCCCCGAGCTCGGCAGTCGAGCCCGCGTGCGCTCCGCGCCCCACGCCTCCCGTCGCGGACCCGTGCGCCGTGTACCCCGAGATGCGAGGAATCGACTGTGAGGCCTTCCGTCTCTCCCGGCAGGGCCTGTCGCCCGAGCAGCGCGCCGAGGCGCTCCGGCAGCTGGTTGAGCATGAATCTCGTCAAAAAGCGACTTTCCTCGGCTACCAGACCAACCTGCGTCCCCGCTATGCGGAGGATCTTGGCCGCTTCCTCGATTATCACCTGAACAACATCGGCGATCCGTTCCGCGGCAGCAGGGTCACGACGAACGTCAAGTGGATAGAGCGCGCCGTGCTCGACTACTACGCCGCGCTGTGGCGAGCGCGCTGGCCGCACGATCGCCTCGACGGCGAGTCCTACTGGGGCTTTGTGCTGACCATGGGGTCGACGGAGGGCAACCTCTACAGCCTGTGGAGCGGCAGGGACTACCTGTCAGGACGGTGCCTGCTCGAGGAGCCGGAAGAAGAGCGAGACGCCTCGCGCGCCGATGTGAGCGGCGAGCGCCGCGCGGCGCCGCAGCGCCTCGTCTATGCGCAGGCGCAGGCGCCGGCCGAGAGCCCGAACGCCTACGCTCCTCTCGCGTTCTACTCGGAGGACACCCACTACTCCATCGTCAAGGCGGTGCAGGCCCTCGACATCCGGACATTCTACGAGATCGGCGCCACGCGCTATCCGAACGACAACCCGCTCGCGCCAGGGCGACCCTGGCCGCGAGAGGTGCCCTCCGTCGGCGGCCCCGGCGGCCCCGGCGTCATCGACATCGCCGCGCTCGCCAGGCTCGTGGAGTTCTTCGCGTCGAAGGGCCACCCGATCCTCGTGTGCTTCAATTACGGGACGACCTTCAAGGGCGCCTACGACGATGTGGAGGAGGCGGGCAACGTCCTTCTCCCGATCTTGCGCAGGTACGGGCTCGACGAGCGCAAGGTCCACTGCGATCCCAGGAGGCCGGAGAAGTACGACGTCCGTACGGGCTACTGGTTCCACGTCGACGGCGCGCTCGGCGCCGCTTACATGCCCTTCCTCGAAATGGCCTACCACTCGGGCAAGATCGCCCAACGAGGGCCCAATTTCGACTTTCGTCTGCCATTCGTGCACTCGATCGTGATGAGCGGACACAAGTGGATCGGCGCGCCCTGGCCCTGCGGCGTCTACATGACGAGGACGAAGTACCTGCTGCGCCCTCCCAGCGTCCCGGAGTACATCGGATCGCCGGATACGACCTTCGCCGGGTCGAGGAACGGGCTGTCGGCCGTCGTCCTCTGGGACCACCTGGCGCGCCGCTCGTACGAGGACCAGGTCGACAAGGCGCTCTACACCGAGTCCATCGCCGCGTACGCGCACCGGCGGCTGCTCGAGCTCCAGGCCCGGCTCGGGCAGGATCTGTGGGTCGCGCGTGCCCATCTTTCGCTGGCGATCCGCTTCAAGGCCGTGAACGCCGCGCTGGAATTCAAGTACACGCTGGCGGTCGAGACGATCTACGTGGAGGGCGAGAAGCGGACTTACAACCATATCTACGCGATGGAGCACGTGACCGCCGAGCTGATCGACGCGTTCATCGAAGATCTGTCGCAGCCAGGCGCGTTCCCGGAGCAAGAGACCGCCGTGCCCCCGCCGCCGAGCGACGGCAGCGCCGCCGCCCCGCGCGGCAGGCGTCTCCACGTACCGCACAACGGGCGCGGCTTCCGGGACTGAACGCTCGCGTTCACTATCCTCGCCCGATCGCAGATGAGGGCGCTCTCACGCGCTCGAGCGCGAAGCCCGCCGATCCGGGCTCGACGTCGCCTTCAGGACCGCCGGGCCCGCCGCACGGCCATCAACGACAGCAGCTCGAACGCCAGGTTGGCGGCCAGGATCGAGGTGATATCACCATGATCGTACGGCGGGCACACCTCCACGACATCGCACCCCACGAGCTCGACCCCGCGCAGCCCTCGTACGAGCTGCAGCATCTGCTGGCTGGTGAAGCCGCCCACCTCCGGCGTGCCGGTGCCGGGCGCGAAGGCCGGGTCGGCGGCGTCGATGTCGAGCGAGACGTAGATCGGGCCGCGGAGGGCCTCTCGGATCGTCCGGATGGCAGCGGGCAGGCCGAGCTCCACGACGTCATCCATCGTGATCGCGCGCACGCCGCGCTCGCGCGCCCACTGCCAGTCCACCGCCTCGGGCGTCGGACCGCGCAGCCCCACCTGGACGTAGCGCGAAGGATCGAGGATCTTCTCCTCGATGGCGCGGCGAAACGACGTCCCGTGGCTGTAGGGCTGCTCGTCGAACTCGCGGTGCCAGGTGTCCGGGTGGGCGTCGAAGTGCACGACCCCGAGCGGGCCGAACTTCCTGGCGTGAGCGCGCATCAGCGGCAGGCTGACCGAGTGATCGCCGCCGAGGGCCAGCACCGTCGCGCCCGCCGCCAGCACGGCGTCGGCTCGGGCCTCGATGTTGGCCATCGACTCGGTGATGGATGGAGGAATGACGTTCACGTCGCCGTAGTCCACCACCTTGAGCACGTCGAGCGGCTTGACGGCGAGGGCGTTGTTGTACCCCCACAGCATCACGGACGCCTCGCGGATCCGTCGCGGCCCGAGGCGAGCGCCGCTGCGGTAGGACGTGCCGCCGTCGTACGGTACGCCGACGACGGCCACGTCCACGCCGGTCAGGTCGCGTGTGACCGGAAGACGCATGAACGACGTTATCCCGGCGAAGGGCTCGAGCTCGGCGCCAAAACCAGATTCCGGTGTGGTCATGAGGCGCTCCTGCGATGAGGGGACCCGCGCCATCCTGACCGCTCCCGCGCGCTCCAGCCAGCGCTCCGATCGACGCGCCGGGCAGCGCGGACAGCGCGAGTCCGTCGCCGTGGTCCTCGCGGGCGCCGGAGACGCGGGGGGCAGCGCCGGCATCTCATGCTGCCGGGGCGCGGGCCCGGGCACACGCGCGAGCACCACGGATCTCGCGAGCAAACGCCGGGACGTGCCGCGCGGAACCTGGACGTCCCGGAGGCGAGGCCGATGCAGCGAGAACCAGATTACCTCACCCGCGTGCCGCTGGCCTATTTCGTCACTTCGGGATACGGAGACACCGACTTCGGCGGTGGGCTCGATCCGTGGCATACGGGGTCGTTCGATCTGGCCCTGGCGATGGGCGGCGTCGAGAACTTCAATGTCGTCCTCTGCAGCTCGGTGATCCCGCCGGAGGCGTACGAGATCCCCATCGAGGTCGCAAAGGCCCACTTCCGCCACGGTGCGGTGATGGAGGTGATCATGGCCTCCGTGAACGGGAAGGCAGGCGAGACCGTCACGGCGGGGCTGGGCCGCGTGCGCGTCCGCGATCGGTTGACCGGCGCCTGTATCGGCGGGTTCGCCGCCGAGTACGAGGGGCACGACGACGCCGCCACGGCCGCAAGCACGCTCCGTCGCGAGCTGGAGGGAATTGCGCTGCGCCGCTATGGCGCCGCGCAGGTCGACCTCGAGTTCGCCGAGCCGGCGATCGCCTCGCGCCAGGTACAGAACAAGTACGGCACCGCCATCGCCGCGCTGTGCTGGCTCACCTATTCGCTCCCGCAGCTGACCGAGCCGCAGCGCGAGGCGCTGCGCGCCGCGGAGAAGGTGGATCGCTGGCCTCCGGCGCCCGCGAAACGGTGAATGCGCCCTGGCCGATGCGCTCGAATCCGCGTGGAGCGACGCCGCGGCCGAGGCATGCGATGGGCTATCCTCGACCGCCGAGGTAGGCGGAGCTCACGGCCAGGTCCGTGCTCAGCTCGCCAGCGGAGCCCTGCAGCGTGATGCGGCCCGCCTCCAGGACGTACGCGCGGCTCGCCACGCGGAGCGCCGCGCGGGCGTTCTGCTCGACCATGAGCACGGTCGTGCCTGCCTCGTTGATCTCCCGGACCGTCCGGAAGATGAAGCGCCGCAGGTTCGGCGAGAGCCCCATGGACGACTCGTCGAGCATGAGGAGCACGGGGCGGGCCATCAGCGCGCGCCCGAGGGCGAGCATCTGCTGCTCGCCTCCGGAGAGCGTGCCTGCCATGTGGCTCCGCAGCCCGAGGAGCTGGGGAAACATCCCGTAGATCCGGCGCAGGTCCTCCTTCACGCGCTCTCGCTGCGCTCGGACCGAGAACGCCCCCACGAGGAGGTTCTCCTCGACGGTGAGCGGCTCGAAGATGCGCCGGCCCTCGGGCGCTTGCACGACGCCCATGCGGACGATCTCTTCGGGGCGACGCCCGGTGATGTCCTGGCCCCGAAACAAGATCTCGCCCTGCCTGGGCTTCACGATGCCCGAGATGGCCCCGAGGACCGTGCTCTTGCCCGCGCCGTTGTTGCCCAGGAGGGTCACGATCTCCCCCTCGTCGACGTGGAGGTCGATGCCCTTGAGCGCCTCGACCGTGCCATGGAAGGCATGGACGCCCTTCAGCTCAAGGAGCTTGTTCGATGTCCTCATCCGACTCCCTCCCGAGGTAGGCGTCGATCACCCTCGGGTCGCGCCGGACCTCGGCCGGCGCCCCCTCGGCGAGCTTCTCTCCGTGATCCAGCACGATCAGCCTGGAGGTGATCGACATGATCAAGGTCATGTCGTGATCGATGAGGAGGAGGGTGACGCCGGCGTCCCGGATCCTGTGGATGAGATCCATGAGCGCGATCTTCTCCGGCGTGCTCAGCCCCGCGGCCGGCTCGTCGAGGAGCAGCAGCGTGGGGCGGACCGCCATGGCGCGGGCGATCTCCAGGCGGCGCTGGGCGCCGTAGGGCAGGTTGCCGGCCGCCCGCCTGGCCTCGCCGGCGAGGCCGACGAACTCCAGCCAGCGCCGGGCCTGCGCCCGGGCCTCCCGCTCCTCGCGCACCTGCGAGGGCAGGCGCAGCACGGAGGAGAGGAGCCTCGCCCGGGTGCGGCAGTGCGTGCCGGACAGGACGTTCTCCTCCGCAGAGAGCTGGGGGAACAGGCGCAGGTTCTGGAAGGTGCGGGAGAGCCCCAGGGCCGCGCGCTCGTCGGGGCGCAGGCGCAACAGCGATCGCCCGCCGAACACGATCGAACCGGCGAAGGGACGATAAAAGCCGCTGATGCAGTTGAACACGCACGTCTTGCCGGCGCCGTTCGGGCCGATGAGCCCCAGCGTCTCTCCCGCCTCCACGCAGAAGCTCAGGGACCGGATCGCGGTGTGGCCGCCGAAACGAAGGCTCATGTCCTCGACCTCCAGCAGCGCCACGGCGCTACTCCTCTGCTCTCCTCGGAGCCGGCCACAGCCCGGTCGGACGAAAGAGCATGAGCAGCACGAGCGCTGCGCCGAAGATCAGATATCGAAACCCGGCGACCGGCCGGAGGAGCTCGGGGAGGATCGTGACCAGCGCGCCGCCCAGGATGGCGCCGGGCACGCTGCCGGCGCCGCCCACGATCACGGCCAGGAGAAAGAGGACGGAGCGCATGAAGCTGAAGCTCGCCGGGGCGACCGCGGTCATCTTCATCGCGAAGACCGCGCCGGCGACGCCGGCGCAGAAGGTGCCTATCTGGTAGGCGAGGAGCCGGTAGCTCAACGTGCGGATGCCCATGGCCTCTGCGGCCTCCTCGTCTTCCCGCAAGAAGGCCCATGCTCGTCCGATGCGAGATTCGCGCAGGCGGGCCGCGGCGCACGCGGCGATGACCAGCAATGCCAGCGTCGTGTAGTAGTAGTGCACCGGTCGCTCCAGCCGGAGCCCGAGGAGCGACGGAGGAGCGAGGCCGAAGATGCCGCTGGGGCCGCCGGTCGCGTCCAGGTTGGTGGCGGTGATCCGGGTGATCTCGCCGAAGCCCAGCGTCACGATGGCCAGATAATCGCGGCGGAGCCGGAGCACGAGGAGGCCGATGAGGGAGCCCAGCGCCATGGCGGCGGCGCCGCTGGCGGGCAAGGCCAGCGTGAAGGAGAGCCCGGCGCGCTGGGTGAGGAGCGCCGCCGTGTACGCGCCGACGGCGAAGTATGCGGCGTGCCCGAGATCGAGGAGGCCGGCATAACCGACGACGACGTTCAGGCCCACGGCCACCGTCATGTAAATGAGGGCCATGACCGCGATGTCCATGAGATAAGGATCCTGCACCCCGAGCGGCAGGGCGACCGCGAGCAACAGCAGCGCTGCGGCCCCCCACCGCCGGAGGAGCCGCCTTCCGCCGGAGCCGATCGCAGCGAGGCGCCCCACCCTCACATCCTCTTGCCGACGCGCTCGCCGAGCAGCCCGGTGGGCTTGATGAGCAGGATCGCGATGAGGGCGGCGAACGCGAAGACATCCTTCCACTGGCCGCCCACGCTCCGCGTCCCGATGACCTCCAGGAGCCCGAGCATCATCCCGCCCACCACGGCGCCCGAGAGGTTCCCGATGCCACCCAGGACCGAGGCGGTGAACGCCTTGATCCCGACGATGAAGCCCATCAGGAAGTTGATCTGGCCATAATACAGGCCGGCCATCACGCCCCCTGCCGCCGCCATGACGGCTCCCAGGAGGAACGCGAGGGAGATCATCCTGTCGACGTCGATGCCCATCAGCTGGGCTGTCTCGGCGTCGAAGGCCGTGGCGCGCATGGCCAGGCCGACGGTGGACCCCCCGATGATCCGGCGCAAGGCCCACATCAGCGCGAGCGCGGTCGCCAGGATGGCGATGTGGGCATATCCCACGTGGACGCCCAGCAGCGACGTCCCGGCTCGCGTCAGGACGACGGGATATACACGGAAGCTGGGCCCCCAGGGCTCGAAGAGCATGATGGCATTCTCCAGGAGGAGCGACATGCCGACGGCCGTGATGAGGAGGACGAGCCTGGGAGAGCGGCGCAGCGGGCGATAGGCGACCCGCTCCATCAGCGCGCCCACGCCGCCCGTGACGGCCATGGCGGCGAGCAAGGCAAGGCCGATCCCGAGCGCGCCCGCGCCGAGGAAGGACCCGCTCGCGAGCGCGAGGGCGCTGTAGCCGACGAAGGCGCCGAGCGCGTAGAGGTCGCCGTGCGCGAAGTTGATCATGCGCATGATCCCGTAAACCATGCTGTATCCCAGGGCGACCAGGGCGTAGAACGAACCGATGACCAGCGCGTTCAAGAGCTGCTCGAGCGCGTTCGAGAGGCGGCTCGTGGAGCCAGCGGGGGGCCCGGGCTCCGCCGCCGCGCGCGGCGGCGGAGAGGGCGCGGCATCGGCGCGCGGGGCGGCGGGCCCCTGGACGAGCGTGAATCTGCCCTTCCTGATCTCGAGGACCACGAAGGCCGCGTTCTGTCGCCTGCCGGAGGCGTCGAAGGAGACCGCGCCGGTCACGCCATCGTAGTGAATGGCGCGAATGGCCGCGGCGACCGCGGCGCGGTCGGTGGAGCCCGCCGCCTGGATGGCCGCTGCGACGATCTGCGCGGCGTCGTACGCCTGCGCGCTGTAAGGGCCTGGCTCGCCGTGAGCCGCCGCGTAGCGCCGCGCCCAGCCCGCGGCGCCCGGCAGCTCGGCCGCGCTCGGGGGGCTCGTGACGAACACGCCCTCTGCGCTGGCGAGGCCGGCGGTGGCGATGAGGGCGGCGTCGCGCGAGCCGTCGCCGACCATGATCGAGGCGTCGATGCCCTGACCACGGGCCTGCCTGATGATGAGGCCCCCCTCGGCGTAGTATCCAGTCCAGTAGATGGCGTCCGGGCGCCTGGCCTTGAGGTGCGTCAGCACGGCGGAGAAGTCCCGCTCGCCGGGCGTCACCGCATCGAAGGCGACGACGTCGGCCTTCCCGCGGAGCTCCTCCCGCGTGAGATCGGCCAGCTCCCTTGCGAACGCGGAGTTGTCGTGGAGGATGGCGATCCTCCGTTTGCCCAGCGTGGAGGTGAGGAAGTCGGCGGCCGTGCGGGCCTGGACCTGGTTGTTCGGGAGCATCAGGTTGATGGTGTCAAACCCCTGCATCGTCAGCTTGACGGCGTTGGCCCCCGGGACGACGGCGCCCATGCGGGCGCCGTGATAGACAGGCTCGGCGGGCAGGAGGGCGCCGCTGCAATAGCCGGAGATGGCCGCGACGGCGCCCTGCGCGGCGAGCTTGTGGGCCGCGGCCACCGCGGCCTCTGCGTCGCAGGCGTCGTCCTCGAACCTGACCTCCAGCCTGCGATCCAGCACGCCGCCGCGACCGTTGATCTCGTCGACGGCCATCTCGATGGCCTGTCTCATGTCCTGCCCCATCTTGGCGCTGGAGCCGGTGAGCGGGACCGCCGAGCCGATGACGATGGCGTCGCCAGCGCTGCGTTCGCCACGGATCGGGCCGCACGCTCCGGCGACGAGCGCGACGCACGTAGCAACCAGGCGCAGCAGGCGACCGGGCGAAGGCTTGCTCTCGAGACGCACGTTACCGTCCGGCTATTGGGCGCATGCTGCGCGCGTCAAGGTGCCCGTCAGACACGGCCGGGGGCGGCCATCACCGCGCTCAACCACGCCTGCCCGGCGCCCGGACGCCTGAGGCGCCCCAGGCGACGGCCCTGACGTGACGCTCGCCGTTACGCATCCCATAGTTGCGTAGTTGCGCTCTCGGCGGCTACGGAGCAGCAGGCCGTGCCGCGCTGCGCGTGCTCGATGCGCCGGCGCGAGCAGGCGCACCCAGGAGGAACCATGGCAAGGCTGTCCCATGTTCTCTCTGCCATCGATACCCATAGCGGCGGCGAGCCGAATCGCATCCTCATGAGCGGTGTGCCGCCCCTGCCGGGAGCCACGATGGCCGAGAGGAAGGAGTACATGCGGGCGCACCTGGATCACATCCGTACGCTCGCGGTACAGGAGCCCAGGGGGCACCGTGACATGCTGGGCGCCGTGCTCACGCCCCCCGTGACGGCCGGCGCCCACCACGGCGTGATCTTCATCGAGGGCAGGAGCTACCCCGATATGTGCGGCCACGGGATCGTCTGCATCGCGACCGCGCTCCTCGAGACCGGCGCGATCCTGCCTCACGCGCCGGAGGGCTCCCTCGTCTTCGATACGCCCGCAGGGACCGTCGAAGCGCATGCGCGGATCGAAGGGCATCAGGTGGCCGATGTGACCGTGGTCAATGTCCCCTCCTTCCTTTACGCCGATGGCGTCGAGGTTCAGCTCCCGGGCGGCAGGGAAGTCAAGATCGCCGTGGCGTTCGGCGGCAACTTCTTCGCCCTGGCGAGAGCGGAGGACCTCGGGGTCTCGATCCGCCCCGAGAATGCGGCGAGGCTGGTCCAGCTGGGCGTGGCGCTGAGGAAGGCGGTCAATGAATCGATGCGGGTGCGCCACCCGACGGCGCCGCACATCACCACGGTCGAGATGGTCGAGATCTACGAGGCGCCGGCGCCGGGAGGCCATGGCGCGAAGAACGCGGTCATCTTCGGAGAGGGACAGCTGGATCGGTCGCCCTGCGGTACCGGCACCTCGGCCATCATGGCCATGCTCCACGCGCGAGGGGACCTCCCGCTGGGCGTGGAGTTCGCCAATGAGAGCATCCTGGGAACGAGGTTTCTCGGGAGGCTCACGCGACAATGGCAGATAGGCGAGACTTGCGTGGTCGAGCCGGTCTTCACCGGACAGGCGTACATCACCGGGCTCCAGCAGTTGCTCGTCGACCCGGACGATCCGTTCCGGTTCGGCTTCGTGCTGGGGAGATAGCGGGGTCTTCTTGGCGCCCTTGGCGGCCTGGCGGTTCGCTTCCCCCGCCGACTTCCCGCAGCTCATCTACGCATGGAAGGGTGCCGCCTTCACTCCACAGCCAGCCTGCGGGAGATGGGAGGTGCGGGTGTCGGAGGCGGGCGCGCGTCCGAGGTCATCCGTCTCCCCGCGCCCGGCTCTTGCATGACCATGACGACGACACGAGCCGCGGGAGCGGTGACGAGCCATGGTGCAGTTTCCACACGAGATCTCGGCGATCGAACGCACCCGGCTGGATAGCCCACCAGGAGCCAGAAGAGGGAATGCCGTATGTCCATTTCCTTGAAAGCCGCGAATCTCCACAGGAACGCCCCTGCCGTCCTCTGCTGCCGGGCGCCGAAGGGCGCCGTCATCGGCGCCGTACACCTGGAGGATCCCTCCATTTTCACCGAGCTCGAGGGCTCGGGGCTCCTTTCGATCCCCGCGGGCGCGCTGACCATCGGCCAGGTGCTGGGGGCGACGCTCAAGGAGACCGCCGACGCCCTCACTCCGCTGACCGCGGCGCTCGTCGAAGACCTCCCCGGCTCCGCCGCGTGCTGCGCCGCGCCCCTCGAGCCTGCCGCGCCGCCGGGATGGGTTGTGCGCACGCTCACGCACAGGAACTACGACGTCAGCCGGGTAGAAATCAGTGGCGTGACCTACTTCGAGGACGGGCGGCTGACGGTCCGCGAGTCGCTGTGCAGGGAGTCGCTGAAGGCCGATCCCCTCGTCAAAAAGGTGGAGATGGATGTCATCACGCCCGACAGGCGGCACGTCTTCTCCAATACCATCATGGATGTGATCCCGGTCGCCACGAAGGTGGAGGGCAAGCTCGGCGAGGGCGTGACTCACGTGATGGATGGCGTGGTGTTCATCCTCACGGGCGTGGACGAAGCTGGCATTCAGCTTCACGAGTTCGGCTCCTGCGAGGGATATCTGGATGAGAAGATCAGCTTCGGCCGCCCGGGCTGCCCGGACTCCGGCGACCTCATGGTGCGCGTCAACGTCGTCATCCAGGCCGGCACCGGCATGGAGCGCCGCGGCCCCTATGCGGCGCACAAGGCGTGCGATGCCATCATGCAAGAGGTCCGCGAAGCGCTCAAGAGAGCCCCCACGAGCGGCCGCATCGGGGGGAAGACCTACAGCGACATGAAGAAGCCCGGCAGGCCGCGCGTCGTGCTCGTCAAGGAGATCATGGGCCAGGGCGCGATGCACGAGAAGTTGCTGCTGCCCGCCGAGCCCGCGGGCGTCGAGGGCGGCCGCCGGAATGTCGACCTTGGCAACGTGCCGGTCGTGCTCTCCCCCAACGAGGTGCGCGACGGCGGCATCCACGCGCTGACCTGCGTCGGCCCCGCGACCAAGGAGGGCACGCGCCACTATTTCCGTGAGCCGCTGCTGCGCCTGATGGCGGAGGACGAGGAGATCGGCCTCGTGGGGGTCGTCTTCATCGGCAGCCCGCAAGTCAATGATGAGAAGGCGTTCGTCTCGGCGCGGCTCGGGGCGCTCGTGGAGGCGCTCGACGTGGACGGCGCGATCGTCACGACCGAGGGCTTCGGCAACAACCATATCGACTTCGCCGACAGCATCGAGCAAATCGGCGCGCGCGGGGTCAGCGTGGTCGGCGTGTCGTTCTCTGCCTGTCAGGGCCAGCTCGTCGTCGGCAACCGATACATGGACGCGATGATCGAGCTCAACAAGAACCCGGAGGGCCGTGAGAGCGAGATCCTCGGTGAGAGCACCTTGTGCCTCGAGGACGCGCGGCGCGCCCTTCTCATGCTCAAGACGAAGATGGCGGGTATCCCGATCGCGCCTGCCAACCGCAGGTGGACCCAGTCGGTCATCGACGCAAACCAGAGGCTCGTCAAGTGAGGGAGCGGCATGGAGTACGCGCTGGAGCCCAGACCGCTGCTCTGACGTGAGGAGAGGCGCCATGAAGCTGACGACGGCGACAGGGCTGAAGAGCGAGATAGTTGTTCCGATCACGCCGCCTGCGGTCTGGACCCCCCTCGCGAAGCCGCTGGCTGAGTGCGTCGTGGCCCTCTGCACGGCGGGCGGCGTCCACCTGAAATCCCAGAGGCCGTTCGTCCTGTCCGGCGATCACACGTTTCGCGAAATCCCATCGACGACGCCCTCGTCCGAGCTGATGGTCAGCCACGGCGGCTTCGACAACAGCGACGTCAACAGGGACATCAACGCGATGTTCCCGATTGACCGACTGCGCGAGCTCGAGGCCGAGGGCTTCGTCGGCAAGGTCGCGCCGACGCTGATCGGGTTCATGGGGGGCGGCGGCGACGTGGACAGATTCCGCGGCGAGAGCGGGCCGGCCATCGCAGAGATCCTGAAGGACGAGGGCGTGGACATCGCTGTGTTCACGGGCGGCTGCGGTACATGCCACCGCTCGGCGGTCGTGGTGCAGCGCGCCGTGGAGACCGCGGGCATGTCCACGATCCTCATCGCGGCGCTGCCTCCGATCGCCAGGCAGCAGGGCGCGCCCCGCGTCACCGCGCCCCGTGTGCCCATCGGTTCGAACGCCGGCGAGCCCCGCAACGTGGAGATGCAGACGGCGATCCTCAAGGATACCCTCCGCGCCGTCGAGGAGATGACTCATTTCGGGCAGATGAAGGCGCTTCCGTACGAATACCGGCACGACGTGTGAGCCCGCACGTCCGCTGCCGGTGGTCTCGTCGCCGCCCTCACGGCCGCCGCGCCGCGTCGAGCAAGAGCCGCCGCTCGGCCGCCGCGATGACCTGGCGCGCCGCGGGCTCGGCGTCCGGGTTCACCGAGATCGAGGTGATACCGAGCCGCACGAGGTGCTCGGCGAACTCGGGGCGGTTCGACGGCGCCTGGCCGCAGAGCGACGAGGTGATCCCGGCCGCCCTGCACGCCTGGATGATCCGCCCGATGGCGTCGAGCACCGCCGCGTCGGACTCGTCGAACAGCTCGGCGCACACCGCGGAGTCGCGGTCCACCCCGAGCATGAGCTGGGTCAGATCGTTCGAGCCGATCGAGACGCCGTCGATGCCCATGCGCGCATACTCCGGGATCCAGAACGCGACGGAGGGCACCTCCGCCATGACCCAGCGGTGCAGCCCGCGCTGGCGGCCGAGCGGGCTCCGATCGATGAGCTCCAGACAAGCGGCGAGCTCCCAGCGCGTGCGGACGAACGGGATCATGACATGCAGGTTCGGCGTCTCCTCGCGGACGCGGGCGAGCACCTCGAGCTCGAGCGCGAACAGCTCCGGCTCCCGGACGTACCGGTAGCAGCCGCGGTATCCGATCATCGGGTTCTCCTCGGCGGGCTCGAATTGCTCACCCCCCTTGAGCCCGCGGAACTCGTTGGTGCGGAAATCGTAGGTCCGGTAGATGACCGGACGGGGCTGGAAAGCGCGGGTGATGCGGAGCAGCGAGGCCGACATCTTCTGGAGGAACTCGTCGCGGCCGCCCGACGCGATCAGGGCCTTCGGATGCACGCCGCCGAGCGCGTCGAGCAGCATGAACTCGGCCCGGAGCAGCCCCACGCCGTCGACGGGCAACGCGGCCACCTCCTCGGCGCGCTCGGCGATCGCCAGGTTCACGTAGAGCCGCGTGCCGAGCACCGCCGGCGAAGCCGCGCGCGAGCCGGCGGCGGCCGGCACGCGCTCGGCCGGCGCTTCGGCCTTCGCGGCGGCCCCGGCTCCCGCACCCGCGGGTGCCCCGTCCGGAGCGGCCCTAGGCGCCTCCGCGGCGGGCCGGGCCCCTTCGAGGACCTTGCCGTGCGCGCCGTCGACGGTGACGATCTCGCCGTCCCGCAGGGTCCGCGTGGCGGCGCGCGTGCCCACGACACAGGGGATGCGGAGCTCGCGGCTGACGATCGCGGCGTGGCAGGTCATCCCGCCGCTGTCCGTGACGAGGGCCGCCGCGCGCCGGATGGCGGGCACCCAGTCGGGCGACGTCATGGGCGCCACGAGGACCTCGCCGGCCTTCAGCCGTTGCCCCTCCTCCGGCGAGCGGAGCACGCGCACCGTCCCGGAGGCCGTGCCCGGGGACGCGCCGAGCCCCGAGACAAGGAGCTCTCCGGGGGCGGGGTGCGGCGCGCCCAGCGTGGTGATCGGGCGGGTCTGCACCAGGTACGTCGCCCCGCCCTCGACAGCCCACTCGATGTCCTGGGGAGCGTCGTAATGCCCTTCGACCTGCAGCGCGAGGCGCGCGAGCTCGAGCACCTCGTCGTCCTTGAGCACGCGCCGCGCGCCCTCGTCCTCCGGCAGATCCACGCGCAGCTCTCCGCCGTCCGGCGCGCGCACCAGCTTGAACGCCTTGTGGCCGACGCGCGCCTCCAGCAGCTGCGGCCCGCGCTTCGCGACCGTGTACGTGTCCGGCTCGACCTGCCCGCCCACCACGACCTCGCCGAGCCCGAACGCCGCCTCGATGACGAGGCGTGACGTGTCCTTCGTGGCGGGATCCGCGGTGAAGATGACGCCGGAGCGCTCGGAGCTCACCATGCGCTGCACGACGACCGCCAGGGCGGGCTCCTCCGTCAGGCGCTGGGATTTCCGATAGCTGACCACGCGCTCGCCGAAGGCGGAGGCCCAGCAGTCGCGCACGCGATCCAGCAACGCTTGCTCGCCGGTCACGTCGGTGTACGTCTCGTGCATGCCTGCGAACGAGGTCGACGCCGAGTCCTCCGAGGTGGCGGACGACCGGACGGCCACGATGGTGTCGAGCCCCAGCCTCCGGTAGGCATCGACGATCTCCACCTGGATCTCTGCCGGGAGCGGCGCGGCCCGGACGAGGCGCTGCAGCGCGGCGCAGGTCGCGCGCAGCCCGGCCGGGTCGCTCGGATCGGCCTCGGTGAAGAGCGCTACGAGCTGCTTTCGCACGCCCGCTGCGTCCATCGCCGCGAGGTACGCGTCCGCGGTGATGACGAAGCCCGGTGGCACGGGCAGGCCGGCGCGCGTGAGCTCCCCGAGGTTGCTGCCCTTTCCGCCGGCGGACGCGACGTCCGCGCGAGACAACGAATCGAACCAGAGGACGTGTTCGGTCACCGTGTCTCCTCGTCGAGAGCAGATGAACCCGCTCGGCGCTGCGACGCCGGCGGCACGCTCGAGCACCCGCGCGTGCGCGGGGTACGGGAGCAACATCCGGACCCGGCGCCGCACACACGAGCGCGCTCACGGGCAGTGCGCCACGCCGCCCGGGCTCGTCGGTTGCCCTCGATCTCGCATCGCGTCGCGGTCAGCCTCGTCCCCGACGCTCGTGGCCAGCAGCGAGCGCGCGGGGGGCGTCGTCTCGAACGTCGCCGCGCAGAGCTCGCTGGCGCTCCGGCCCGGACTCTCATCAACCTGCCACCTCGCGCAGGCGGCCTCGGCGTTATACACTGCATCGAAGCCATACGAGCGCGCGAGGTTGGCGGCGCTTGTCCGAGAGTACAGTCCGGCAGGGGCGCATGCGCTGTGTCTCCTTTGCAGGTCCGTTCTCCTCTGGCGAGATCCGTTCGCGCAGCTGAGTGCTCCACGTGCCGAGACACAGCGAGGGATGAGTCATGATCTTGGACGGCATTCATTGCGCGGGCCTGAATAGCTGCAAGCCCTCGTGCACCGGTGAAGAAAAATCGCGTCGGGGTCAACTCGGATCCTCGACGGACATCGCCACGTACTTGGCGGGCCTCAGGAAAGGGATTTATGACCAGAGGGCTGCAGAGATCCTTGCGTTCGCGTCGTCGTGGGCATACTCGGACGTCAGCACGTTTGCGTTTGCGATGGCTCAGCGCGGGCTCTATCACTACTGCGGGAGGTTCGTCGCGGAAAGAGAGGAACCGCCAAGAACGCCAAGAACGCCAAATTTACGGGGAATGAACCACGCGCCTGACACCGGTACGGAGGAAGGCCACTTTGAAGGTGATCAAGAGGCCAAGCCGTAGTCTTGCCGCCTTGAGGTACGACAGAAGCTGCGCAACGTGGATCGGGGCAATGCCCTCGGTGGCCTTGAGCTCGACGACGAGCTGACCATCCACCACGAGATCCAATCGAGCCTGGCCCACCAGATTCCCCTTGTAGTCCACGCCGATGGGCACTTGCCGGGCGAACGGAATGCGGCGCAAGGAAAGCTCGACGCAGAGCGCTTCCTCGTAGATAGCTTCGAGGAAGCCAGGGCCGAGAGTTCGGTGCACTTCAAGCGCGGCGCCGATCACGCAGTGGGCGAGGCGATCCAACTCCGCGTCGGGCTCGCTCCTCACTTCTTCCTTGGCGTCCTTGGTGTCTTGGCGGTTCATCTCGTGTCTATCGACACAACCCCGCCCTCAGTTGTGCACTCCGCCGCAAAAGAATGCAGTTGACCCTTTGGAGAGTGTGGGATCCCTCGACGGTGACACAGAGGGCATCGAGGGAGCCACGCGATGAGGGCGTACGCTATGGCGAGGCGGAGAGTGGTGAAGGAGTCGGCGAAGTGGCGCTCAGGCCGCGCTACGGAGCGCGTAGCCTTGCGCTTCCCCTCGGACCGAGGGGGGAAAATGCCGCACGCGTTCAGCAACAATGAACGCGTAGCAGCACAGGACGACGGACACGTGATGGTGCCATCCAGGGAACGACCGTCCTTCATAGTGGTCGAGCCCCAGCTCCCCTTTGAGCTCCTCGTAGGCGTGTTCGGTGCGCCATCGTTCCTTCAGGGTTCTGACGATCTGCTTCTTGCTCATCCGGCGAGGCAGCGTGGTCAGGGCAAACTTCGTCGGCTTCGTTTCGTCGTGCGGCCACTCGATCACGAGCCACAGGACCTCTCTGTCCTTGGGCTCGGACCCATCGTCATGGGCCGCCTTCACTCTGCGAAAGCAGAAGCGGCTGGCGAGCTTTCCGCGTGTTCCTGTGCGCCACGTCACTCGCCGGAAGGCCTGCAGCCCGAGCTCGATGCCGAGCTTCTGAACGCCGACGGCGGCGCCGCGGCGTCGTTCCTTGGCGTCGAGCAACCACACGCCCGTGGTCGCGTTGACGGCCACGGCGAAGTCAAGCCCATAGCTTCGCAGCGCGTCACGAAAACCGGACGAGGTGCCATAGGCCGCATCCGCGAGAACGATGTCTCCCGGGATCTCGTCGGCTATTGCGCGGGCGATCATGTCGAGCGCGAGATCCGGCTTGGTCTTGAACACCTGATCGGACGGAATCCTGGCCTCCTTCCGGCGCTCCTCGTCATCCAGCCACTGCTGAGGGAGGTACAGCTCAAAATCGAGAGGGACGTGCTCGGTTCTGTTTGCGGCGCAGAGGCTCACGCCAACCTGGCAGTTCGTGATCTTCCCTGCGGTGCCTGTGTACTGGCGCTGGACACCGACAGAGTGGTCCCCTTGCTTGAGGAAGCCCGTGTCATCGACGATCCAGACCGAGATCGGATCCTGTTCGTGCATGGCCCTCGTCACATAGTGCGCAGCCTCACGGCGGACATCGCGATCGCTCCACGGCGAGTCCCTCAAGAAGTGGAGAAGCCGGTCATGGGCGCGCTGCGTCTCGCGTGGCTCTCCGAACGCGCGCGCCGCGATGGGCTCGACGCTCTTTCTCTCCCCCTCGCCCAGAATGCCAAAGGCGTAAGCCGCGAACGACGCCCGCTGCTCCTTTCGTCGTAGGTGGGCGCCGATCTGGGCAAAGTAGTCATCCAACCGAGACTTCGCTGCGTTGTCCAGCGTGTATGTCATCGCGACGCCCATCTTGGGCACCCGACCGCAGATGGAAACCCCCTGTTCTAACTTTCGGAGGACAAAGTGAGAAACAAACGACACCAACCGACCAGGTGGCTGTCGCCGGCCTACTCAGGTCTCACCAACTTCCCGCAGTAGAACTATGGCTGTGATTGCGTATGCATAAGCCTCGCGAACGACACCTTGTTCGTCGACGCGTCCATTTACCTGCTTCAAAGCAAGGATTGCAAGACGACGATCCTTTGCTTTCGGGGCACGGAGCCGAGGAATGCCATCAACTGGCTCTCTGACCTGAGCGCTCGCCCTGAATCGTTCCTCTCTGCCGGAAAAGTTCACGGCGGCTTCCATCGCACCATCCGAGCGATGTGGCCCTTGCTAAGGCCGCTCCTTTGTTCTGCGTCGAAAGGGGAATCGATCTGTAAAAAATTGAAGGCCATGGATGGCCAGTGGCTGAAGCGCTGTCCAGGTACTAAGGTGAGCGGGACGCAGACCCAACTGCAGGAGCCCTCGCCGCAGGAACATCCGGAAGCGTCCTGCGATACACAGGCTGCGAACGAGCCCGAGTTCGAGCCCGCGCTCTACGTTGCGGGGCATAGCTTGGGTGGCGCCTTGGCGGTTCTCGCTGCGGTGCTCATCGACTGGGACGATGACCTCCATAAAAAGAGCAACTTCTTGCGTGGGGTCTACACGTACGGACAGCCCATGGTCGGCGATTACACGTTCTTTCGCGAGCACAGGGAAGGCGTCGGGCAAATGGTGTTCCGCCATGTTTATGGAAGAGATATCGTGCCGCGGTTGCCGCCGCTCGCGATGGGGTGCTTCTGGCACATCGGCCGGGAGTATCGCTCGTCCGACGCAGGGTGGGAGTTGCAGGTGTGGCCTGTGCCGCATGTCCTCACGCTCGGCTTGAGCAATCTCGTCGGCGTGCTGGCCTGGTTTACCCAGGACGTGCTGCCACTCCATGGATTGAAGTTGCCGCTTTCCTGGGGGCATCATTCTCCGATGAACTACATGCGCACGTCGATGATGGCTAGCCCTGGTGCGGAATTCGATCCCTCGGCGCCGGCGCCCACGCCGGAGGACGGCTGATCTGGTGATCTGCGAGCGGCAGCCGCGGGGAAGTGCTGCTCGCTGCGGAGCTGGCTGCCGCCATGGTCGCGCCGCTCCGCGGTGCCAGCGGAGCGCCCATCCAGCGGCGAGAGGTGCACGCTCGGCACGCCGCCGCAGCGATGTGATCGGGCGCCCCCGTGGAGCTCGAGCCGCGTTGGCTCGCTCGGCTCTTCCCGGCGGCCCGTGTACCGCAGATTCTATGTTGGAGCCTGTCGGCGGCGCGCATGATAGCCGAGCAGCCCGTACGCTATCCCGGCGCCTACCAGGAAAAATTTCGCCTGCGCGCACCGGCGCGCGAGCGGCGGCCAGAGCGGTTCGTCGGACCCGCGCAGGATCCTGAGCAAGGCGGCGTTCTCCGTCGCATCCAGCAGGCCGGCGAGCCACTGCCCCCACGCGAGCGGCGCGCCCAGGCCCGCCGCCGGCAGGCCGCGCGTCCTCAGCGCGTCCGCGCCCATCACACAGGCCAGCGCGAGCCCGTTGGCGTAGGCCGCCATGAAGAGATAGTCGACGCCCAGACTGAACGCAGCGCTGAGGCGCGCATCATCACCCCAGGACTCGAGGATGCGGCGGACACGCGCCCTGGTCCCCGCCAGCTCGAACGAGATGATCCCGCACGGAGCAGCCTCGGTCCGCAGGCGTTTGTCGGCGCTCAGCGCCGCCGCACCGCTCGCGACGGCGAGGCCCATGAGCGACCAGAACAGCGCTGTACGTTGTCCCTCTGGAATCGACTCGAACGGATGTCTCACGGTCGAACCCCCCGGAGCATCTAGCACGACGAGGCTCGAGCCGCTCGACGCCGCCGAGCGCTGACGCTCACGACGGGTGCTGCTCGACGACACGAGCGCGCGACGAGCGCGGACACGAGCGCGCGGACACGGGCGCGCGATGGTCGCCGCCCGAGCTCGCCGCCGGAGCCGGTGCGCACATAGAGAGCGGGCCGCCGAACGCCGCCCGCCGGATCTGCGCCAGCTCCTGGCCGGCCGCCCTGTGCGGCGCCGGCGCACGCCGCGGGCGCGCAGCGCCCTCGCGACACCGCACGAGCGCCGGAAGCCGGAAGGGGAGCGGCCTGGAGCACGCGCGCTGGTCGTCTGCGGCTCGAACTCCAGCGGCACGTACCGTGCTCACCGGCCCCGCATGAGCAGCGCAGAGACCGGCTTTCATCCTGGCGATCGCGCCGTCCTCGGTCGGCCGGGGATCGCGGCGCTCCTCCAGGGCCTGCGGGAGGAGGGATACCGCCTCATCGGTCCCACGCTCCGCGGCGGGGCCATCGTGTACGACGAGATCCAGGGCGCGGAGGAGCTCCCCGCCGGCTGGACCGAGCAGCAGGAGGCCGGCCGCTACCGGCTCGCCAGGCGCGCAGACGAGGCGCTGTTCGGCTACGCGGTGGGGCCGCGGTCGCTCAAGCACCTCCTGTTCGTCCCCCGGCTTCGCCTGGTGCAGCTCAGGCGGCGCGGCGGATCCATCTCGCGGACCGACGAGGCCGAGGCCCCTCCGCGCCTCGCCGTCCTCGGCGCGCGGGCGTGTGATCTTGCCGCGATCGACGTGCAGGACCGCGTCTTCGTCGACGGCCCGCATCCGGATCCCGACTATGCGGCGCGCCGCAGGGGCCTCTTCGTGATCGCGGTGCAGTGCGGGCAGGCCGGCGGGACGTGCTTCTGTGTGTCGATGCGTACGGGGCCGCGCGCAGAGCGCGGCTTCGACCTCGCGCTGACCGAGCTCCTCGACGATGGCCACCGTTTCTTCGTCGAGGTGGGCAGCGACGCCGGCGCTTCCTTGCTCGCTCGCGCGGGCGCGTCCAGCGCGGGTGAGGACGACGCCCGCGCAGCCTTCGAGGTCTCGCGCCGCACGGCGACCCAGATGGGCAGGAAGCTCGAGACGGACGGCATCAAGGAGCTCCTCTATCGAAACCTCGAGCACCCCCGCTGGGACGACGTGGCCGAGCGTTGCCTCGGATGCACCAACTGCACGCTCGCGTGCCCGACGTGCTTCTGCAGCACGATCGAGGACGCGACGGACCTCCCGGTCGACGCGGGTCAGGACGTCGTCAACATGGGTCGGGACTCCGCGTCCGCGGGTCCCTCCGCCGAGACGGCCGAGCGCTTCCGGCGCTGGGACTCGTGCTTCTCCCTCGACCACTCGTACCTGCACGGCGGCAGCGTCCGCGCCTCTCTCCGGGCCCGCTACAGGCAATGGCTCACGCACAAGCTGGCCACGTGGATCGATCAGTTCGGCACGTCCGGCTGCGTCGGCTGCGGCCGGTGCATCACGTGGTGCCCCGTCGGGATCGACATCACCGAAGAGGCGGCCGCCATCCGGGCCGGAGACGGCGCCGTCGCCGCCGGGAAGGGATAGGCGCCGATGAAGGCCGAGGAGCTCCTCCCCCCTCTCGGAGCCCACCCGTTCCTGGAAGGGCTCCCGGCCGCGCACCTCGCGCGCCTGGCCGAGGGCGCGTTTGCGCGGAGCTTCCCGGAGGGGGCGTTCCTCCTCCGGGAGGGAGGCGAGGCGGACACGCTCTACCTGCTCGCGCAGGGGCGCGTGACGCTCGAGATCCACCGCCCCGGTCGCGACCCGGTGCAGGTCGAGAGCCTGGCGGGCGGGGACATCCTGGGCCTGCACTGGCTCTTCCCGCCGCGGCGATGGGTGCTCGACGCGCGGGCGGCCACGCCGGTCCGCTCGATCGGGCTCGACGCAGCGCACCTGCGCGCGTGCTCGGACGCCGATCCCGCGCTCGGGTACGCCGTGTCCCTGCGCCTCCTGCGGCAGCTCTACGCGCGGCTGGAGCGCGTGCGGCTGCAGCGGCTCGACGTCTACAGGGCCGAGCCATGACCTTCGTGCCGCGAGACGTCCCCCTGCCCTTCGCGCCGGACGCCGCGATGCCAAGCCCCTGGGCGCCGGAGCCGGCGCGCGTGCGGCGCGTCCACCGCGAGACGGAGACGACCTTCACGGCGACGATCGACCTGCCGGGCCGCCCGGGCGGCCTCGTCTTCGCGCCCGGCCAGTTCAACATGCTCTACGCCTTCGGGGTCGGCGAGGTCGCGATCTCGATCAGCGGGGATCCCGCGCGGCCCGATCGGCTCCTGCACACGATCCGCGAGGCGGGCTCGGTCACGCGCGCGCTCGGGCGCCTCCGCTCGGGCATGGCGCTCGGGCTGCGCGGCCCGTTCGGGAGCCCGTGGCCCGTCGAGGAGGCGCGCGGCGCGGACGTGCTGCTCCTCGCCGGCGGGCTCGGGATGGCGCCGCTGCGGCCGGCGCTCTGCCACATCCTCCGGCACCGGGCCGCCTATGGCCACGTCGCGCTGCTCTACGGCGCCCGCGGGCCCGAGGACCTGCTCTACCGCAGGGAGCTCGATCGCTGGAGCCGTCGCGCCGACCTGCAGGTGCTCGTGACCGTGGACCGCGCAGGGCCCGGGTGGCGCGGGTACGTCGGGGTCGTGCCGGCCCTCCTGCGCCTCGCCGACTTCGAGCCGGGCCGCGCGGTCGCGTTCGTCTGCGGGCCGGAGGTGATGATGCGCTTCACGGCGCGCGAGCTCGAGCGCCGCGGCGTCCCCGGCGAGCGCGTCCACGCCTCGCTGGAGCGGAACATGAAGTGCGCGGTGGGCTTCTGCGGCCGCTGCCAGCTCGGGCCGAGCTTCGTCTGCAAGGACGGCCCCGTGCTCCGCTACGACCGCGTGGGGCCGCTGCTCGCGGTCCGGGAGCTGTGAGCGCCATGGCGCGCCGCGCGAAGCCGAAGCTCGCCGTGTGGAAGTTCGCCTCGTGCGACGGCTGTCAGCTCAGCGTCCTCGACCTCGAGGACGAGCTCCTGTCGCTCGCCGCCGCGATCGACATCGCCTACTTCAAGGAGGCGACGCGCCTCGAGCGCGCGGGGCCGTTCGACCTGTCGCTGGTCGAGGGGTCGATCACGACGCCCGCCGACGCCGAGCGGATCCGCGAGGTCCGGCGGCTGTCGAAGGCGCTCGTCACGATCGGCGCCTGCGCCACGGCCGGGGGCATCCAGGCGCTGCGCAACTTCGCGAATGTACGTGAGTTTTTGTCGGTCGTGTACGCCTCGCCCGCGTACATCGAGACCCTCGCCACCTCCACGGCGATCGCCGACCACGTCCCCGTCGACTTCGAGCTGCGGGGCTGCCCGGTGAACAAGCGCCAGCTCCTGGAGGTGATCAGCGCCTTTCTCCACGGGCGCCGGCCCAATGTCGCGAGCCACAGCGTCTGCGTCGAGTGCAAGAGCCGCGGCAACGTGTGCGTGATGGTGACCGGGACGCCTTGCCTCGGGCCGGTGACGCACGCTGGCTGCGGGGCGCTCTGCCCGACCTACCAGCGCGGCTGCTACGGCTGCTTCGGGCCCATGGAGGCGCCGAACATGGAGTCGCTCTCGCGCGCATTCCAGGCGGCGGGCGTGCCGGAGCGCGACCTCGTGCGGCTCCACCGCACCTTCAACGCGAACGCCCCGGCGTTCCGCGCGGAGAGCGAGCGGCATGAGCGCTGAAACGCGCACCATCGCGGTCGACTACCTCGCCCGCGTCGAGGGCGAGGGCTCGCTGACGCTCGTGATCGAGGACGGGCGGGCGAAGGAGGCGCGCCTGTCGATCTTCGAGCCGCCGCGGTTCTTCGAGGCGTTCCTCCGCGGCCGGGGCTTCGCGGAGGCGCCCGACATCACGTCCCGCATCTGCGGCATCTGTCCGGTCGCGTACATCACGAGCGCGTGCCGCGCGATGGAGGACGCGCTCGGCATCGAGCTCGGCCCGGAGCTCCGCGCGCTCAGGCGCCTCCTCTACTGCGGCGAGTGGATCGAGAGCCACGCCCTGCACGTCTTCCTGCTGCACGCGCCCGACTTCCTCGGCTACCCGGACGCGGTCGCCATGGCGCGCGACCACCGCGACTGGGTCGCGAAGGGCCTCGCCATCAAGAAGGCGGGGAACGCGATCGTCGCGCTCCTCGGGGGCCGCGAGATCCACCCGGTCAACACCCGCGTCGGCGGCTTCTACAGCGCGCCGTCCCGCGCGGACCTCGAGGGCCTGCTCCCCGAGCTGCGCGCCGGGAGTGAGCGCACGCGCGCGTGCCTCTCCTGGATGGCGACGCTGCCGTGCCCGGAGCTCGAGCGGCCCTACGAGTTCGTCGCGCTCCGCAGCGACGACGTGTACGCGATCGCCGAGGGGCGCCTCGTCTCCTCGGGCGGGCTCGACATCGAGGTGCGCGACTACGACGCCCATTTCGTCGAGGAGCACGTCTCCTGGTCGACCGCGTTGAGGTCGAGGATCCGGGGTTCGGGGCGCAGGGCGCCGTCAGGCGACCCGGAGCCCCGAGCGTTGGACCGGGGTTCGGGGCGCAGGGCGCCGTCAGGCGACCCGGAGCCCCGAGCGTTGGACCGGGGTTCGGGGCGCAGGGCGCCGTCAGGCGACCCGGAGCCCCGGACGTCCGAACACAGCGGCAGCTACCTGTGCGGCCCGCTCGCGCGCTTCAACCTGAGCTTCGATCGCCTGCTCCCCGAGGTCCAGGACGCGGCGCGCGCGGCCGGCCTCGCCGTCCCGTGCCGCAACCCGTTCCGGAGCCTGCTTGTGCGCCTCGTGGAGATCCTTCAGGCGTTCGAGGAGTCGATCCGGATCATCGCGGCGTACGCGCCCCCGCCTTCGCCGTTCGTCGCGCCCCCCGCGGTCCGCGCGGGCACGGGCCACGGCGGCTCCGAGGCGCCGCGCGGCTTCCTGTACCACCGCTACACGCTCGACGCCGAGGGGACGATCCTGGACGCCAAGATCGTCCCGCCCACGTCGCAGAACCAGCTCTCGATCGAGGAGGACCTCTGCGCGCTGTCGCCGTCCCTGGCGTCGCTGCCGCTCCGCGAGGCGACCGCGCGCGCCGAGCAGGCCGTGCGCAACCACGACCCCTGCATCTCCTGCGCGACGCACTTCCTCACCCTGCGCGTCGAGGAGGCGCCGCGATGACCGCGCGGATCATCGGCCTCGGGCAACGCGCCGCCGGGGACGACGCTGCCGGGCTCGCCGTGATCGAGGCGCTGCGCCGCCGGGGTCTGCCGGGCGACACGGAGGTCGTCGAGGCGAGGGACGCGACCGCGCTCGTCTCGCTCCTCCAGACGCCCTCGGCGGTCGTGGTCGTCGACGCCGTGCTCGCGTCGCCGCCCGGGGAGGTGCTCGATCTCTCGCCCTCGGACCTCGCCGCCGGTGCGCCCGTCCCGGTCTCGACGCACGGCCTCGGCGTCGGGCAGGCCATCGAGCTCGCTCGCATCACGGCGCCGGATCGGCTCTCACCCGACATCCGCATCGTCGGCGTGAGCATCGGCGGGCCGTGTCAGCGGGGTTCGGGGCGCAGGGCGCCGTCAGGCGACCCGGAGCCCCGAGCGTTGGACCGGGGTTCGGGGCGCAGGGCGCCGTCAGGCGACCCGGAGCCCCGAGCGTTCGACGAGCGCGGCCTGTCGCCCGACGTGGCCGCGGCGGTCCCCCGGGCTGTCGCCCGCGTCCTCTCGTTCGTCGGAGGGTGAGCCCGTGCACGAGTCGTCCATCGCTCGACAGCTGCTCTCCGCCGCGCTGGACCGCGCCGCGGCCGAGGGGGCGACGCGGGTCGTCTCGGTGCGCGGCTGGGTGGCCGAGGCCGAGGCGCTCTCGCCCGAGAGCCTCTCGCTCCACTTCGCGGCGCACGCGCGCGGCACGCCGGCCGAGGGGGCGCGCCTCGATCTGCGGCTCCACCGCGTCGAGGCGCGCTGCCTCTCCTGCGGCGGCACGTACGCGCCCGACCATCACGTGCTGCTTTGCCCGCGCTGCGGCGGCGACCAGGCGACGCTCCTCGGGCGCCTGGGGCTCGGCCTGGATGCCATGGAGGTGGAGTAGCCGTGCCGCGCCTCGCGCTCCGCGTGTACGGCATCGTCCAGGGGGTGGGCTTCCGGCCGCTCGTCTACCGGTGCGCCTCCGCGCTCGGCCTGGGCGGCTGGGTGCGGAACCGCCCCGGCGGGGTCGAGATCGAGGTGCAGGGGCCGGAGCGCAGCCTGCACGCCTTCCTCGCCGGCCTGACCCGCGAGCCCAGCGCGCCCGCGCGCGTCGAGCGCATCGAGCTCGAGCGGCGGGCCGAGGAGGACGCCGGCCCGTTCCAGATCCTCGGCAGCGAGGCGGAGAGCGGTGCGCGCCCGTCGGTGCCCGCGGATCTCGCCGTCTGCGAGCAGTGCGCCCGCGACGTGGACAGCGAGACCGGCCGCCGCCGCCGCTACCCCTTCACGAGCTGCGCCCAGTGCGGTCCCCGCTACACCATCCTCTCGGGGCTCCCGTACGACCGGGCCAGGACCACGATGGATCGCTTCCCGATGTGCCCCGCGTGCGCCGCGGAGTACGCGGATCCCGCGGACCGGCGCTTCCATGCGGAGCCCATCGCCTGCCCGGCATGCGGCCCGCGCGTCGAGCTCGTCGCCGCAGCGGGAGACCCGATGGAGCCCGGCCTTCGGGGCTCCGGGTCGCCCGAGGGCGCTCTCCGCGAGGCCGCGGCCGCGGTGCTGGCGGGGAAGGTGGTCGCCGTGAAGGGGCTCGGTGGTTTCCATCTGCTGGTCGACGCGACGTCGCCGGACGCGGTCGCGCTCCTGCGCCGGCGGAAGCGCCGCGACGCCAAGCCGTTCGCGGTGATGTTCGGCTCGCTCGACGCCGTGCGCGGCGCCTGCAGCGTGTCTCCCGAGGAGGCGGGCGCGCTGACCGGCCCCGAGGCGCCGATCGTGCTGCTGCGGCGCCTCTCCCCCGCCGCCGCGCGGGTCGCCCTCGCCGACGCGGTCGCGCCGGGCATGCCGCGCCTGGGCGCGCTGCTCCCCTACACCCCGCTCCACCGGCTGGTGCTGGAGCTCGTCGGCCGGCCCGTGGTCTGCACGAGCGGCAACCTCTCGGACGAGCCCATCTGCACCGACACATCGGACGCGCTGGAGCGCCTGGGCTGCGTCGCCGACCTGTTCCTCGTGCACGACCGGCCGATCGTGCGCCCGCTCGACGACTCCGTGGCCCGCGTCGGGCCGGCTGGCGTCGAGCTCCTCCGCCGCGCGCGCGGCTTCACCCCGCTGTCTCTCCCGCTGCGGGTCGCTGCCCCGCCGATCCTCGCCCTCGGCGGCCACCTGAAGAGCACGACGGCGCTCTTCTTCGAGGGCCAGGTGGTCGTCAGCCAGCACCTCGGCGACGCGCACACCGCGGAGGGCGCCGCGCTCATCGAGCGCACGGCCCTCGACCTCTTGCGCCTGTTCCGGGTGCGGCCGGAGCGCGTCGCCTGTGATCTCCACCCCGACTACGCGGGGAGCCGCATCGCCGAGCAGCTCGCGGCGGCCTTCCGCGCGCCGCTCGTCCGGGTGCAGCACCACCACGCGCACGTCGCCGCCTGCGTGGCCGAGCACGGCCTCGACGGACCTGTCCTCGGACTCGCGTGGGACGGCGCCGGCTACGGGCTCGACGGCGCCCTCTGGGGCGGCGAGGCGCTGATCGTGGACGGGGCGTCTTTCCGCCGCGCGGCGCACCTCCGCTCCTTCCCGCTGCCAGGCGGCGAGCGCGCCATGAGGGAGCCGCGCCGCTCCGCGCTCGGGCTGCTCTGGGAGCTCCTCGGCGAGGGCGCCCGGGACCACGCGCGCGCCTGGTTCCGCGAGGCCGAGCTCGGCCCGCTGTTCTCCATGCTGTCGCGCGGGACGGGCTCGCCGCGCACGACGAGCGTGGGGCGCCTCTTCGACGGGGTGGCGGCGCTCGCGGGCCTGCGCGGGGCGGCGAGCTTCGAGGGACAGGCCGCCATGGAGCTGGAGTGCCTGGCCGAGGCGGCCGGTGAGCAGGCGGGCTATCCGCTGCCGCTGCGCGCAAGCGCGCCGGGGGCGCCGGCGGTGATCGACTTCGGACCGCTGATCGATGCGGTGCTCGGCGATCGGCGTGACGGTGTGCCGCCGGGCGTCATCGCGGCCCGCTTTCACGCGGCGCTCGCGGACGTCGCCGAGGCGCTCGCCGCCGCGAGCGGCCTCGGGCGCGTCGTGCTCGCGGGCGGGTGCTTCCAGAACGCGCTCCTCGCCGCGTCGATCCGCGAGCGCCTCGCCGCGCGGGGCGTCGAGGTCTTCACGCCGAGGCTCTACCCGCCGGGCGACGGCGGCCTGTCGCTCGGCCAGGTCCTCGTGGCCGCGCGGCGCGGCACAGACGTGGAATCGAACGTGGTGGAGATGTGACGATGTGCCTCGGCGTCCCCGGCAGGGTCCTCGGCGTCACGGGCGGCGACCTCCGGCTCGGCCGCGTCGCCTTCGGCGGGATCGTCAAGGAGATCTGCCTCGCCTACGTGCCGGAGGCGGAGGCCGGCGACTACGTGATCGTGCACGCGGGCTTCGCGATCAGCCGCATCGACGAGGCGTCGGCGCGACGGACGCTCTCCTACCTCGACGAGCTCGGCGCGGCGCGCGAGGGGGAGGAGCCGCGATGAGGTTCATCGACGAGTACCGCGACGCGCAGCGCGTCGGGCCGTACGTGGAGGCGATCCGGCGGGTGGTCTCTCGCCCCTGGTCGATCATGGAGGTCTGCGGCGGTCAGACGCACGCCATCGTCCGCTTCGGCCTGGACGAGCTCTTGCCCCCGGAGATCTCGCTCCTGCACGGCCCTGGCTGCCCGGTGTGCGTCACGCCGGTCGAGCTCATCGATCGCGCGCTCGAGATCGCCTCGCGCCGTGAGGTCACGTTCTGCTCGTTCGGCGACATGCTGCGCGTCCCCGGCTCCAGCGACGACCTGTTCGCGGTGAAGTCGAGGGGCGGCGACGTGCGCGTCGTCTACTCGCCGCTCGACGCGCTCGCGCTCGCCGAGCGCCTGCCGGATCGCGAGGTCGTCTTCTTCGCGGTCGGCTTCGAGACCACGGCGCCCGCGAACGCCATGGCGGTGTTCGAGGCGCGGCGCCGCGGCATCCGGAACTTCTCCCTCCTCGTGTCGCACGTGCTCGTCCCGCCCGCGATGGAGGTGATCCTCCGGGCGCCGGATCGGCGCGTCGACGGGTTCCTCGCCGCGGGCCACGTGTGCACGGTGATGGGCATCGACGCCTACCGTCCGCTCGCCGCCGAGCACCGCGTCCCCATCGTGGTCACGGGCTTCGAGCCGCTGGACATCCTCCAGGGCATCTTCATGTGCGTCCGGCAGCTCGAGGAGGGCCGCGCCGACGTGGAGAACCAGTACGCCCGCTCGGTGCGCGAGGCCGGCAACGAGGCCGCGCAGCGCATGATCCGGGAGGTCTTCGAGATCGTGCCCCGGACCTGGCGAGGCATCGGTCCCATCGCCGGGAGCGGGCTCGGGCTCCGGGCGCCGTACGCGGACCACGACGCAGAGCGGCGGTGGGCGCCGGCAGGCGACCCGGAGCCCCGGGCATCGACCACCTGCAAGAGCGGCCTCGTGCTCCAGGGGGTGATCAAGCCGCCGGACTGCCCCGCGTTCGGTGTGCGCTGCACGCCGGAGACTCCGCTGGGCGCCACGATGGTCTCCTCGGAAGGCGCGTGTGCGGCCTACTACCGTTACCGGAGGGCGGACCCGCCGCGCGGTTCGAGATGAGCTGCCCCGCGCCGCTGCGCCAGAGGACGGTCCAGCTCGCTCACGGCGGCGGCGGGCGGCTCATGCGTGAGCTCATCGAGCACGTCTTCCTGCCCGCGTTCGACAGCGCTCCACTCTCGACACGCCATGACGGCGCCGTGGTGCGGCTCGGCGGCGCGTCCCTCGCGTTCACCACGGACACCTATGTCGTGCATCCGCGCTTCTTCCCCGGAGGCGACATCGGCACGCTGTCCGTCTATGGCACGGTGAACGACCTGGCCATGACGGGCGCCCGGCCCGCTTACCTGAGCGCCGGCTTCATCGTGGAAGAGGGGCTGTCCATCGGCGAGCTCCAGCAGATCGCGCTGTCGATGCGCGCCGCTGCGGACGCGTGCGGGGTCGAGCTCGTGACGGGCGACACCAAGGTGGTCGACCGGGGCAAGGGAGATGGGCTGTTCATCAACACCGCCGGCATCGGCGTGGTGCCCGAGGGCGTGGTCATCGCGCCGCGCCGGGTCCGGCCGGATGATGCCGTGCTCGTGTCCGGCGACGTGGGGCGGCACGGGATCGCGGTGCTGTCCGTGCGTGAGGCGCTGGCGTTCGAGGAGCCCGTGGAGAGCGATTGCGCGCCTGTCGCCGAGCTCGCTGCGGCGCTGATCGAGTCGGGCATCGACGTCCACTGCCTGCGGGATCCGACCCGCGGCGGGCTCGCGGCCGTATTGAACGAGATCGCGCTCGACGCGGGCGTCCACGTCGAGGTGGAGGAAGCGCAGATCCCCGTGGAACCTGCGGTCCTCGGGGCGTGCGAGCTGCTCGGGCTCGACCCGCTGTACGTGGCGTGCGAGGGCCGGCTCGTCGCGTTCCTGCCGGAGGACCAGGCGGAGCGCGCCCTGGCGAGCCTGCGCGACCACCCCCTTGGCCGGGGGGCCGCGCGCATCGGTCGGATCGTCGGAGAGGGGAAAGGGAGCGTCGTCCTGAGGACCCGGCTCGGGACCCGGCGCACGCTCGATCTGCTCTCCGGCGAGCAGCTCCCGCGCATCTGCTGAGGCCGCGAATCGAGGCGCACGAAGCCTTCGTGTCGGGCGAGCCATGCACGGATCGGGATCGAGCGTCACGCGCGCCCAGGCGTCATGGTCCTCCCATTTCGACGAGGAGAATCGGCGGGTCGGGGGCGTGCATTCGCTGGCCGCCGGAAAAAAAAGACGCCAGGAAAACAACAAATCTTGGTGTCTCGACTTCTCGCTGTTTGCGTGCGGCTTCAACCCGTTTGTCGCTCTAATCGGCGAGCTGCCTGGCCCACGCGATGTAGACATCGTAGCGCGGGGGATACGCGACCGTGGGCGGCTGGGCGGCGCGGCGCTCGAAGAGCTCCAGGGCGCGTGCGGCGAGGCCACGGCTGATCTCCGCCGCCTCCGACGCGGTGACGGCCGGCGGACCGGGCTCGTTCTTCAGGCGCCGCTCCGCGAAGGGGTGCGCGCCGTCGGCGACCTGGCGGAACACCTTGGCGACCTTCCACGAGGTGATGGCGCAGAGGTCGTCCACGTGGCTGTCCGCCCGCACCCAGGGCGAGCGCAGGTGCCCCGAGCCGTCGGCGATGGCGCGCAGGCGCAGCAGCGTGCGCCCGGCCTCGGCCGGCTCGTTCGAGGCGAGCAGCGCCTCGTAGCGCAGCGGCAAGAGGCCTGGGATCGCCGCGCCGTACGCCAGCAGGAGGTCGAGCATCGGCAGCGCCTCCGGGTAGGCAGCGCGCGAGACCAGGCGCGTGACCCAGCGCTCGATCACGCCCATGGCGCCCTCGCGCCAGAGCCCCACGCCCTGGCGACACACGGGCAACACGTGTTGCACGAGCAAGCGATGAATGCCGAGCACCTTCGTCGGGTTCTCCCGCATGGCATCGCGCAACCAGTAGAGCGCCTCCAGGCGCTCGAGGGGGCTGGCGCTGCCCAGGAATTCCAGCGGTATCTTCACGAGCTCCACGGTCGAGAGAGCGCTCTTCCCCGCGAAGGCCGCCTTCTGCGCGGCCGGGATCGCGCCGCGGGCGAACGGGTGCTCGCCGTGGATCGACTCGGCGAAGGAGGCGGAGCATCGACACGCGAGGGCCTCGAGCGCATCCGGCAGGGACGCCTCGAGCGTGCGCAGCGCCGACGCCACGGCGTCCGCCTCGAGCAGGCGCTGCATGGGTGCCCACACCGCGCCGTCGAAGTCGGAGAGCGTGGGCAGCAGGATCTCGAGCGCTCGCGCGCGCTCGTCCGGCAGGGCCTGCACCCAGAGCCGGCCGCACAGGCGCTTCCACTCGGACGCGTGCTCCTCGAGCACGCCGCGGCTCGTGGTCAGACGGATCCTCGGCCCGTCGAGGCTCACCTCGTACGGAGGCGCCGCGTCGCCGGGCGCGAAGCTCGCGCCGAACGCGGAGATCAGGCTGTGGACGGCATCGACCGGCGACGGCGCGGGGGACATCGGCCCGGTGTATATCCGCGGCCGCCGCGGGTCGCCAGCGTGGCCCTTCCCCTCTTGCCCTCCGTGCGGTAAGGCTGTTTGAGGGACGCTGGGAGTGTAGCCGGATGCTTGAGATGAAGAGAACCACCCAGACGCGACCGAACTTCTGCTCCTTTCTCGTCGTCGCCGCCACCCTCGCTGCGGGGGCGGGATGCACCGCTGCTGACCGGCGTTTCTCGGACAGCGGCGCGGGTGGCGGAACGGGCGGCGGTCCGAGCGATGCGCAGGGCGGCGGGGGCGCCGGCGCGTCCGGCGGTGGGGGCGAGGGCGGCGGGACCGCGTCCGGCGGTGGGGGCGAGGGCGGCGGGGGCGCGTCCGGCGGTGGGGGCGGAGGCGGCGGGGGTGATCCTGGATGCCAGATCCCGCCGGACAGCCCCACGCTCGCCGACGCCATCATGGTGGCCGCGGGCGGCAGCCATACGTGCGCGATCCGGCATGACGGCTCTCTCGCCTGCTGGGGGGACAACTCGTTCGGCCAGCTGGGTGTTCCGCAGGCGATGGCGGTCTCCTCGAGCACGCCGGTGAGAGTGCATTTTCCCGCGTCGCTCGGCGCGGCGACGATCACGCAGATCGCGCTGACCGAGCAGGCGACCTTCGCCATCGACAGCCAGCTCCGACTCTGGGCCTGGGGAAACAACGAGACCGGCATCCTCGGGAATGGCTCCAAGGACGCGATGGCCCACGACGTGCCCGCGATCGTCAATGACGGTGCGGCCCCGTTGCTCGTGCGCAAGATCGCGCCGGAGTGGTACTCGGCGTGCGCGCTCACCTCGACCAGCAGCATCTACTGCTGGGGGTCCAACCTGTTCTCGAGCCTCGGGCCGGAGGCGACCGGCGAGGAGAGCCTCGTCCCGGTGAAGGCGTTCAACTTCACCGCGACGGCCGGTCCGAGGGCCATCCTCGCGCGGGGCATCGGCTCGATAGGCACCTGCTTCTCGACCGGGGCCGCGGAGGAGGGGCTGCGTTGCTGGGGCGCGATGGGCGGCGGATACATCCTCACGAACACCGCCACCAGCTCCGAGGGCGGCGTGAACTACAGCGCGCACATGCCGCTGATCGCGGCGGGAGCGAAGCTGCCCTTCTCCGAGATCTCCTATGGCACGAACTTCGGCTGTGCGCGCGATGACGTGGGAGGCCTCTTCTGCTGGGGGACGAACAACAGCTCAGGTCAGCACGGCACCGAGGCTCCCCCGGCCGGGACGGCGGCCGCGATCCCGGGTGTCTGGGGTCCGATGTCCACCGGCTACGTCTTCGTCTGCGCGATCGACGACCAGCGGCAGCTCCGCTGCCGTGGCAGCAACGAGCAAGGGCAGCTCGGTCGCAGCACGCCGACCAGGGCCGATCCTATGCGAATGGACCCCGTCGTCCTCGGCGACGGCACCGCGCTCGCCAAGGTCGTCGCGGTGAGCGCCGGCTTCTTCCACACCTGCGCGATCGTCGAGGGGGCGTGCGGCCCCACCGGCCCTGGCCAGGTCCTGTGCTGGGGCAGAGGCACCCTGGGTCAGCTCGGCGACGGCGCCGGGGCGAGCTCCACGGTCCCCGTCGAGGTGAAGGCGCCCTGACGCCACCTGTCCGTGCCGCTACCCAAGGAGCGGCCGGAACACGTCGGGCAGGACGCCTCGATCCGCGGCGCGCCGGAGCGCGTCGCGGCACGCGGCGCACCCCGGCGCGTGCTCGCGGTAGCTCGGCGTGAGGCCGTCCGTGCGGAAGATGCCGGCAGCCGCGGCCTCCGTGTCCGGGTGCACGTGGAGCTGGACCGGCACGCCGAGCGCAACCAGCGGCGCGCCGTCGCTCCGCAGCACGTAAAGCGAGTAAGGCGTGTCATCGCCCGTGCGCCACCCGTCGATGGAGAAGAGATACGGTGCCTCGCCCGCGGCGTCGGCGTGCCGGCGAAGAAAGCCCACGTCGCCCGCATACGAGACGAGCTCGTCGAGGTCGGTCGCCACCGAGACGGGGATCGGGTGCTCCAGCCATCGCTCGAGCGCGAGCCACACGGCCCCGAGGACCGCCGGGTCGGCTGCGGCGTGCTCGTCCACAACGAACGCGCGGTCCACGGCGCTCGCCTCCGAGGGACCGCGCACGCCGTAGACCGAGGCCAGCGCCGAGAGCGCGATCTCGGCGTCGAGCGGCGCGCCGCCTCGCTCCTTGTCGCACGCCGCCGCGAACGCCGCGGCGTCGATCTGGGTCGCGAGGCCCGCGCGTCGCAGGCTCGTGAGCGCTTCCTCGGGGCGGAGGGGGGTCGTCATGCGCTCACGTCCTCCGTCCAGCGCCGCCGCGGGATCGCGGCGCATCCGCAGGGCACCATCGTCCGATGATGCACGATCCCGCCGTGGAAAGATATGCCCGGGAGCGCACTCGATGGCTCGATGGGCACGTCCTTCTCATCATCTTACCCTGTTACCCTGGCTCTCCCTGCGAGCGTGTCGCCCGGCCTGTACCCCCCGGCGCCCACGCGCGGGCTCGAGTGGGCGGCGGCGCTCCACGAGCAAGTAGAGCCCTGAGGTTTCGGGCCGCTACTTCTCCTCGTTCTTCTCGTGGTTCACCATGTCGAGGAGCTGCCCGGCGACGGTCTCCTCCACCCGGATCGGCACGACCCCGAAGCTCGCTGCCACCGCGTCCTGCTCGAACAAGAAGCGCCGCAGCACCTCGCTCGGATACTCCTCGAGCGGCAGCGCGTACGCCCCGTACGGCGTGCCGTCGAGCGCCAGCGCGTGGTGCGCCCGAGCGTTGACGCCACGGAAGCTGTGGCACTTGACGCACCCTTGTTCGCCGATCAGCGCCTCGCGCAGCCCGCCGGAGAGCGAGCGGAGCGGCGCGAGCGGATCGCTCTCTACCCAGCGAAAGCTCGCCGCATTGAGCCCGAATGCCGCGTAGGTCTTGTTCCCCAGGTCCGCGGGCAGCGGCGTCCGGAAGTGCAGGAACGCGCCGAGCGGCCGGATCATCATTGGCATCGGCTCCTCGCCCTCGATCCACGAGTAGGCGCGCTTCAGCCGGTAGAAGTCGACGATGCGGTAGAGATTGTCCTCGTCGTCGAGTCCGACCACGATGACCGCCTGCGCCTTCTTCAGCACCTCGCGAGAGAAGTACTGTTGCTCGCCCCGGAGGTTCGAGACCACCAGCCAGTCCCCCTCGCCCACCTCGGACTTCGGCCGCTCGGCCAGGTAGGCGAGCAGATCGATGGCCTGATACGTCTTGCCGGGCAAGGGGTAGCGCTCGAGCCCCCCCTTGCCGAAAAGGCCGCTGATCGTCTCCCGCAGCGCGGCGTCGACCGGGTAGGTGGCGATGGCCCGGGGATCCTTGCGGAGCTCCGCCATCTCGAGCGGCGGCCGTGAACCCCAGCGGCGGAGCACGCCGAAGGGGTTGTCGACGGAGAGGTCCTTGAGGCCCGAGGCGACGAAGGGGAACACCAGATCGCCGACCATGTCTCCCCTTCCGCCCCAGTGCACGATGCTGTGCGCATCGCGCCTGGGGACGACAAAGTAGTCTATCTCGGGCGCGCCCGCATTCTGGAGCGCGCGCGCGAAGGGGCGAGCGAGGCGCGCCCAGCCGACGTCGTCCTCCGCGCCGAACAGCATCAAGAACGGCGGCGCATCGGACCGCGCGTACGTGATGGGCGAGGACTCCCTGCGATCTTCGATCGAGTTTGCGAAGAACGCCGCGTCGGGGTGCCCCGCGAGCGCCGCCTCGCCGAGGTCGTAGGTGCCACGCAACAGGATGACCCCATCGACGCGCCTGGGATCCATGCCGGCCCCCTCGAGGAGCCGCCGATCGAGCGCAAGGAGGGACGCCATCCACGCGCCGAGGCCGCGACCGGCGAGGACCACGCGCGTCGGGTTGCGCGCGCTCGTGACCTCTTGCAAGACCCGGGCGACGTCCGCCGCGCACGCGCGCAGCGTGTAGCCGGCGTGGATGTTGAACGAGACGGCGGCGGCGGCGACCCCGTTTCGCTGCAGGGAGTCGCCTACGTTCGCGGCGAAGGCGAGCCGCTCGTCGGGCTGCGAGGGCTCGTTCCCCTGCAAGAGGACGACCAGCGGGCCGCCCTTGCTCGCGCGCGGCGGCGCGTAGAGGTCGACGCTGACGTTCGGCCCGTCAGGCCCCTGCCGCTGCATCCAGGCATACGTCACCGTGGCTACGGAGCGGGCTCCAGCGCCTGCGCGCCGCTTGAGGAGCTGTGTGCCGAGGACGATGAGCGCCGCGAGGAGGCCGACGCCCACCCATTGTCGCGTTCGACCGAGCCATTGCCACGTTCGACCGAGCCATTGTCGCGTTCGACCCAGCCATTGTCGCCTTCCAATACCCAACATGGATCCGCTCTGGTGCCCGACGTCGAGCGCGTCAAGCAGCAGCGTCGCCGGTCGCCTCCCGGCGACACCGGGTTGACCAGCGCAAACGAACGCGACTTCGAGAGGGAATGGCGACTGCGCGTGCGCCCGTGGCGGTGGTTTCCGTCGAAGTGCGGTATCGTGGATACCTCTGACACGCCGGTCAAGGTGTCGATCGTGAATGCCGCCGGCTGCGCCGCCTTCGACGGAACCCCGGGGCCCTCCTGGAATACCTTGGTGACGAAGGCTGCGATGGTCGCGCCACGTCGTCGTCAGCGTGTGTCCCCTCAGCCTCGCGGAACGCCGCGGGCGGAACGGCGCGCAGCTGCCATGTGCAGCGAGCTCTCTTCTTCCTCGGGCGAGGAGCGCGCTCGATCTACCCGACCTCCCCGGCCCACAGGCGTTGACCGACCTTCGCGCCGCGTTCTCCTGCATCCGAACGTTCACGTTCACGCCGAAGCGCGCGGCGGCTGCCGAGCCCGGACGGAGGCCTATTTGCAGCGAGCGTGACCGATCACATAATTACAGCTGGAGGACTGGATCGCGCCCTGGGTAGGCGAGCTGCTGTTGCCCGTCGCGCCGCTGCCGCAGTATTGCTTCTCGCTCCCGCCCGTCGCCTGGTCGATGCCGTGACTTCCCAGCTCGTAGTTACAGGAAGCAGCGGGTGAGAAGGCCATGGTGTTATTGAACTGATTGTACGCGATGGTGTTCTGCGAGACGCGGGCGGTCGAGCTCCCAGGAGCGCCCAGAAGCTTGATGTTCGTCTCGTTGTTCTGGACCACGTTGCCCGCCGCGGCGAAGGTGCCGCGCGCGACGCCTATTCCATTGTACGAGCTGCCATAGAGGACGCCGGCGGTCGGCGTCGTCCTCGAGCCCGAGCCGGCCGAGAGCTGGATGCCGACGTTCGCGTTCCTGACGGTGTTGCTCCAGAGGAAGTTGCTGTCGGACTCGGAGAGATGGATGCCAATCGACCCCGCGTGGCTGCGGCCTGGACCATTGACGGTATTTCCCGACACGTCGCAGCTGTGGTCGCGGTGGAACTGGATGCCGCGCGCATTCGCCATGGCTGGCATATTGATGATGTTGCCGCTGATGGTGACCTGGCTGTTGTACCCCTTGACTTGCCCCACCCCCTGCGCGGAAACGTAGGCGTTCCACCTGTCCATGCACTGCTCGGGCGTGTCGTTCGCGGTGCAGCTGCACGCGGGATCTCCGTTGACGCAAGCGGCAAGAAAGCTGCCGTCGAGGCCGATCCCGACGCCGATTCCGTTGATATTGTTGCCGGTGATCTCGATATTGCTGTAGCCGCCATACACGAGGATCCCGTTGAACGCGGTGCTGACGGGCGGGCTGTTCGTGACCGTGCAGCCGTGGACCTTGTTGTGATGCCCCATGACGACGATCGTGTCGCCTGGCACGTTCTCCGTGTAGCAATACTGAACGAGGTTCTTGGCCTCCGCGCTGCTGCCGTTGAACGCCCAGAGCTTCGATCGGAGCTTGCCGATCGCGGCGTCCCACTGTGGGTTCGCCGGGTCGAACCAACCCAGCACGATCGCGCGCGCCGTATCTCGGGCGTTGAATCGCTCCAGCGAGACATTGCCCGTGGACGTGAAGCCCCACAGCGCGTTGTGTACGGCAGGCGACCCGTTGGCGTAGAAGCCCCGGATCTTGATGTTCTTGATGACGATGTTGCTCACGGGCTTGTCCCGATCCGCGTAGGTCGCGTACCCCGCGGGGTCGACCAACATCACACCGGCGGAGAAGGTTTGACCGATGTCGAGCTGCTGGACCCAGGACCCTGCCTCCCACCCGTTGGCGGCGACGGTGCCTTCCACCTGGAAATTCGAGGGGACGAGCACCCCCCCGGTGAGGCCGCCGTAGGCGGGCTGCGGGACCATCCAGAACGGCTTGCTGTCCGGACTCGGCGTTCGATCGAGCCGGATCTGCCTGCGACCATTCACGTAGGGCGCATGGGCGGACGCCCAGGTGATCGCATCCTGCAGCGCCGTTGCGCTCACCTGCTGGCACGTCGTGCTGGAGGACAGCCGGTCGCTGCGGCAGGCCTGCCCTGGAGAGCCGGTGCTGCAGAAGGAGCGGAGCGACGCATCGCTCGCATCCACCACATGGACACATGGAGCGGTCTCATCGATGATCGCGCTGCTCACCGACTCCGTGTCCTCCACGTCCGGGGAGCCGCCACATGCGGCGAGAAGCACGACGAACGCAACGCGAGCGGATTTCATGGGTCCTCCTTGAAGCGCCGGGCAAGGCAGATGCAGACTGATCTTCAGGTCGACGCGCGTGGAGCAAAGCAGCGCATGTACCAACCCGGCCCGCTCCGTCGGTCGAGAGGGGAGCAAGCAAACGTTGCGCGCGAGCGTGGGATCGTGGCGAGCAAGGATTGCCTGACTCGGCAAAGATTGCCGCACACCGCGCCGGGAGTGGCACGGCCGCGGCGGCGCTTCGCGGCAGAGCGCCATCGCAAGCGCCTTGCCAGGACGGCTCTGCCTGCGTCGCGTCCCCCGCCGAGGGCCATGCCCACCGGCGGCGTGGGAGCGACGCGCAGCGAGGCGCCGCTCGCGACCGCCGGTGCGCTCGCTGCAGGACGCTCCGCGCCGCTCGAGCGCCGCGCCTGCCGCAGCCCGGCTGTCCCTGTCACACCGCCCCTGTGCTGCCCCTCGCTGGCCCCCTCAGGGCTGCAGCTCTCTGCAGTGGATCTCCAGGACCCGGATCTTCCCCTCGACCGTATCGTACCTGAGATCCAGCCCCGTCAGCACCTGCTGGGCCGGGCAGTTCAGGGTCACGTTGTTCCCGGCGTACCCGATCGCATAGCTCGTGTGGGAAGACGAGGCGAGGTCGAGCGCCGTATTGGCCGCGTTCCTCGGAGCGTAGTTGATGCGCACGTCCTTCACATAGGTGTTGGCGCCGTCCACCTTGAGCCGCAGACCGGTGGGGTAGTTGGCGCCCGTGACGGCGGCGCTGAGCGCGCCGGCGCGGAAGCCGCCCGGCCACGAGAAGATGGTCTTCGCGTCGATCGCGCCGGTCCGCGGGAGGTTGGGCAGCAGGAGGTCGAACTCCCGGCACACGCCGGACAGCCTGGCGATGAACTCGTCAGGTTCGGTGAGGGGCTCCTGGAACGCGCTGAGGTCGGTCAACATGAATCCAGCGCCATCATCGATGTGGCAGTGGATATACTCCCAGGCCGAGAGGTTGGCGTTCAGGCCCGAGTCCCAGCGCGCGTTGACCGCGGCGTTGCTGACGGTCCAGGTCTCCGACAGGGACGGGGCGTCCTCCATGAGCTCAGGGTCGGCCGCCTCGACGGCGCAGCCAGCGGCGAACAGGGCGACGAGGGGGAACGCAGAGCGAACGATGCGCATGACGAGATCTCCTCAGCTCTCTCGAGCTCTCTTGTTGTCGAACCGGAGGCAGCCCGCCGCGCAGCGCGCCGGGAGCGGCGCGGCCGCGGCGGCGCCTCGCGGCGGAGCCTCATCGCAAGCGCCTTGCCAACGCGCAGCGCTGGCGACCTCGCGTTGCCCCCCGAGGGCGATTCCCACCGATCACCTGGGAGCGACGCGCCGCCGACGCGCCCCTCGCGGCCGTCGCGGTGCTCGCAGCAGGACAGCCCCGCGCCGCAGAGGCGCCCCGCCTGCCACATCCCGGCTGTCCCCTGTCACACCGCCCCTGTGACACCCTGTGGCAGCGCGCGCCCGCGTCAGGCCGCGGCGCTCACGGCGCCACCCGGCGCAGCGCGCCGCCCTCTCCCCGGAGCGGCGCGCGGTCGATCTCCCCCGCCTCCCCGTCCCTCGCCTCCCCCTCCCCGGCCTCCCCGGCGAGCCCCTCGGCGAACGCGTCGGTCACGAACACGCCCGCCCCGGTCGCGGCGGGCGCCCAGCCGCGCAGCGCCTCGGGCTCGGCCGCGTGCAGCGCGAGGCGCGGGAAGACCTCGGGGCTCGCGCCGGCCCGCGCGCCGAGCTCCGCCCAGAGCTCGAGGGCCCAGCCGAGCGCCCGCTCCGGCGCGCGATCGTACGGCGCGGGCAGCGCCGCCAGCAGCGCGTCGGCGCTCTCGACCACGAGCGTCGCCCCGAGCCCGACGAGCGCCGCGCGCGCCGCCTGGACCAGGCGCTCCACGTCGGCGAGCGCCTCGTCGCCGGCGTCGTCCGGCGCCGAGAGCCGGGCCTCGACGAGCAGCGCGGCGCACGGCCCCGCCGGCGCGCAGTGCCCCTGCGCGCAGGTGCCCGCGAGGCGAACGTCGGCCGGCGAGCGCGCCGCGGGCGCCATGATCTGGCGGCCCGGCGCGCCGACCGCCCGGGCGACCGCCTGGCGGAGCGCGGCGAGCAGCTCGGGCACGCCCGCGTACCTGTCCGCCGGCTCCTTGGCGAGGCAGCGGCGCACCACCGCGCCGAACGCCGCCGACACGGGCGCGCGGTCGCTCGGGCAGGGCGGCGGCGCGCGCAGGTGCATCTCCTCGGTCTCGACCGCGTCGGCGCCCTGGAACGGCAGCTCGCCCGTCACGAGCTGGTAGGCGAGCAGGCCCACCGCGTAGATGTCCGTGCGCGCGTCCACCACCCCGCCGAGGATCTGCTCCGGGGCCATCGTGAGCGGCGTGCCGAGGATCAGGCTGCTGCTCTTGGCGCCGCGCGCGGCGCCCGGAGGGCGGAGGAGCTTGGCGATGCCGAAGTCGACGAGCTTCACGCCCGGCGCGCCGAGCCCGCCCGCGCCAGGGCAGACCATGACGTTCTGGGCCTTCACGTCGCGGTGCACGACGCCGATCGCGTGCGCGGCGGCGAGCGCGCCGCCGACCTCCTCGAGCAGGGCGACCGCCTCGGGCGGCGAGAAGGCGCCCCGCGCGCTCAGCTCCGCCGCGAGGCTCCGGCCCTCGACCCACTCCATCGCGATGTACGGCCGGCCGTCGTCCAGGGCGCCCACGCCGCGGACCTCGACGATCGCCGGGTGCTCGAGCCGCGCGAGCACCTCCGCCTCCCGCTGGAAGCGCCGGAGGATCGCCGGCAGGAGCGACAGGCCGCGGCGGAGGACCTTCAGCGCGACCGGCGCGCCGCCCCCGACCGGGACGGCGCGGTGCACGACGCCGAAGCCGCCTCCGAGCCGCACGTCGTCGAGCACGTAACCCCCGACCACCGCGCCGGCAGGGAGCGCGTCGCCGGCGGCGCTCGCCTCGAGCTCCAGCGGTCGGCCCGAGATGACGGCTGTCTCGTCCTGATTGGGCTCGGCAGGCGTCCGCATGGCACCTACCCCAGTATACTCGCGCCCCATGCGCTGCTCCGAGTGCCATCGCCGCCTCCCAGCGCGGGCCGGCGCCGCGTGCCCGGCGCACCCCCTGGCTCCATCGCCGGTGACGAGCGCCGAAGAGCGCGAGCACGAGGCGCTCGAGCAGGATCCGTCGCCGCTGGTCCCCGGGCTCCTCGTCGGAGGGTTCCGTATCGAGCGGCTGCTGGGGCAAGGGGGGTTCGCGCGCGTCTACGCGGCGACGCGCGAGGGCGACGGCCACGCCGTGGCGCTCAAGGTGGCGCGCCGGCGAGACGACGGCCGGATCGAGCGCGAGGCCGCGGCGCTCGCCCGCCTCGCGCCGCCGCTGGTCCCCGCGCTGCTCGGCCGCGGGCGCTCGGGGGAGCTCGGCCCGTTCCTCGTGCTGGAGCGGCTCGAGGGCAGCTCGCTCGCGCGCTGCCTCTCGGACCTGCCGGGCACCGGCGCGATGCCGATCGAGCAGGCGTCGGCGATCGCGCGCGCGCTCTCGGTCGCGCTGGACGCGGCGCACGACGCCGGGCTGGTGCACCGCGATCTCAAGCCCGAGAACGTGTGGCTGCGGCCCGGCGGGGAGGTCGCGCTGATCGACTTCGGCCTGGCCGCGCAGGCGCGCGCCGGCGGCGATGCGCGCGCGGCGCTCGGCCCCGACCTGACGCAGACCGGGGCGATCCTTGGGACGGCGGCGTACATGGCGCCGGAGCAGTGCCTCGGCGCGCGCGCCGTCGACGCGCGCGCCGACATCTACGCGCTCGGCGTGATGCTCTTCGAGCTGCTCACCGGCCGGCCGCCGTTCGTCGGTGAGGCGGCCGAGGTGCGGCAGGCCCACGTGGCGCGCCGCCCCGACCCGCCCTCCTCGCTCGCGCCGCTGCCGGAGGGCGCCGACGAGGCGGTCCTCCGCTGCCTCGCGAAGGATCCCGAGGCCCGCCCGGCCCGCGCCGGCGACGTGGCGCGCGCGCTCGCGGCGTCGCTGGAAGCGCGCGTCGCCCCGTCCCGAGGGCGCGCGGCTTCCTCCGGCGCGCCCGCTCCCGTCCCCGGCCCACGCCGCGCGGTGGCGCTGCTTGCCCTGCGCACGCGCGAGCGCGCGGACGCGCTCGTCGACATCGCCCGCGCCGAAGGGGGCATCCTGGCGCGCTTTCGCGGGGAGCGCATGGTGCTCGCCTTCCCCGCCGCCGACGCGCCAGGCGACGGCGTGCGCGCGGCGGTGCGGGTGGCCCAGCGCGTCGCCGCGGCCGGCGCAGCGGAGCCGCCCCTCGTGGTCCACCTGACTCCGCTCCGGGTGCGCGAGGGCACGCACGGCGTCACGCTCGCGGGCGCCGCGCTCGAGAACGCGGAGACCTGGGGGGCCTGCCCGGGCGACGCGGACGCCATTCCGCCGGCGATCCTCACGGCCGAAGCGCGGCGCGCGCTCGCGGACGGCCAGCACGATACCCCGCCCTCTCCGCGCGGTGTGGCCCCCGATCTCCGCGATCCGCCCCTCGATCCGCGCAACGCGCCCCCCGACGAGCCCGGCGAGACCGCCCTGCGCGGCCGCGATGAGGCGCTCTGCGCGGCCCTCGCGGCCGCGCAGGAGGCGCTCGCCGGCGGCGGGCCGGCGCTCGTCACCGCGCTCGGCGCGGAAGGGCACGGAAAGAGCCGGTTTCTCGGGGCGCTCGCGGCGGCGCTCCACGCCGGCGGCGCGACCGTGCACGCCGCGGCGGCGCTCCGGCCAGAGGCGGCCGAGCACGGCGCGACGCTCGTCGCGCTCCTGCGCGCGTCCCTGGATCTCCCGGCCAGCGGCGAGCGCGACGCGAATGCCCAGGAGGCGCTCGTCCAGCGGCTCGGCGCGGCGGAGGCCGCGCGCGCCTGGCCGGCCGTCGGGCTCGCCCTTGGGCGGCTCGCCCCGGGAGACCCGGCCGCCGCGCCGCTGCTCGGGGCGCCGGGCGCGCGCCGCCACGCCGAGGCCCGCGCGCTCGCGGCCGCCCTCGCGGCCGCCGCGCCGCTCGCGCTGCTGCTCGACGACGCCGACCTCGCCGACGCGTCCGCGCTCGACGCCATCGAGCTCGCCACGGCCGAGGGCAGCGCGGCGCGCCTCGCGATCGTGCTCGCCGCGCGGCCCTCGATCGCGTCGCTCCGTCCGGGGCTCGGGGAGCGCGCCGCCCGCCGCGTGGCGCTCGATCTCGGCCCGCTCGACGCCCAGGCCGCGGGCGCGCTGCTCCAGGACCGCCTCCGCCCCGTCGAGTTCGTCCCCCGCCCCGTGCTCGATCGCCTCCACGCGCTGGCGCGCGGCGTCCCGCGCGACCTCGTCGAGGTGGCGTGCGCGCTGCGCGTCGGCGGCGCCATCCAGCGCGCCCGGGGCGGCGAGGGGTGGACGCTCGCGCCGCATGAGCTGCTCTCCCTGTCGGCCGCGCCGCTCGGCGAGCGCCTCGCCGAGCGCGCGCTCGCGGCCCTGCCGCCGCCGCTCGTGGACCTGCTCGAGCGCGCGTCGATCCTCGGCGACGACCTCTCCCCGGCCGAGCTCGAGGCCGCCTTGCGCGCGGTGGATCGCGCCGCCGACGCGCCGCCGCCGGCCGGCGCGCTGGACCCGGGCGTCGGCCTCGCGCGCCTCGCCCGGGCCGGCTTGCTCGTCGCCCGCTCGGCCTCGCCGCCGCGTTACGCCTTCCGGCACCCGCTCCTGCGCGAGGCCGTCGAGGCGCGCATCCCGCCCGCCCGCCGCCGCGCGCTGCACGCCGCCGTCCTCCAGGGCCTCCTTGGCGCGCCGCGCGCCGCGGGGGCGCGCGCCCGGATCGCCCGCCACGCGGCCGCCGCGGGAGACCTGGCCGCCGCGGCGGCGGCGCACGCAGAGCTCGCGGACGAGGCGCTCGCCCGGCACGACGTCGTCGAGGCCGAGCAGCGCTTCACCGCCGCCCTGCGCCTCGCCGGCCTCCTCGAGCGCGACGACGCCTCGACCCGCGCCCGCGCCCGCGCGCTCGCGGGCCGAGGCCGCGCGCGCTACCGCCTGCAGCGCTTCGAGGAGTCGCTCGCCGATCTGCGCGCCGCCCGCGCGCTGGCCGAGGCCGCGGGCGACCGGGCCTGCGCCGCCGAGCTCCTGCTCGAGGAGGCGACCGCGCTCGACTGGCTCGAGGACTTCCCCGCCTCCGCGGCCCTCGCGGCGCGCGCCGCCGAGCTCTGCGCCGGCCTCGGCGACGCCCGCCTCGACGCGCGCTGCCTGCTCGCGGGCGGCCGCTCGGACTGCCGCGACCAGCGGGTCGACGAGGGGATCCCCAAGCTGGAGCGGGCCGCCCGCGGCGCGCTCGCCGTCGGCGACCACGATGCGCACGTCATCGCCCGGCTGGTGCTCGTCGCGTCGCTCTCGATGGCCCGCCGGCTCGACGAGGCCGAGCGCCACGCCGAGGCCGTCGTCGAGGCCTGCCTGCGCGCCGGCGACGTCTTCCACCTGTGCACCGCGTACATCAACCGCGTCTTCATGTGGGTGAAGCGACGGGAGGAAGGGCGCGCTGTCGCGGACCAGCGGGAGGCCGTCCGCCTCGCCCGCGAGCTCGGGCACGCCCAGCTCGAGCGCTGGGCCACGCTGAACCTGGCGGAGCTGCGGTACTGGCTGGGCGCGCCGGACGAAGCTCTCCCGCTCGCGCGCCGCAGCCTCGACCTCCAGCGGCGTTATTTCAACAAGCGCCCTTCGCCGGACGACGTCCTCCTCCTCGCCCGCATCCACCTCGCCCGGGGCGAGCACGACGAGGCGGCCCGCCACCTGGCCGAGGCCCGCGCGAGCCTCCCCGAGCCCGACCTCACCCCTTGCGCCCGGACGCTGGCACGCCTGGTGCAGCAAGCCCTGGACGACCGGGCAGCCGGTCGGTTCAACGCTGCGGCATGGCGCACGCTCGTGGAGGAGGCGCGGCATACCGCGATCCTTCACGAGCACGCCGAGGCGCTCCACAGCGCGGCCCTCTCGGCGCTCCGCGCGGGCGAGGGCGGCGAAGCGCGCCTGTTCCTCGCCGAAGCGAGGGCGATGTCGGCGGGCTGCTGGCAGCAGCGGTTCGACGAGATCGAGCGCGCCCTGCTCACGCCCGGAGCGACCGGCGCCGCGTGAACCGACCGGTCGGATCGCCCGGACCAGAGACAGGAAAGGAATCTGACCGCGTGAAGATCTACCGGACACGAGGGTTGATTGCGCTGTGCTTCGGGCTCTCGCTCGTGGGCGCGGGCTGCGCCGTCGCGGGCGGCGACGCCTCCCCGCTCGACGGACCGCCGCGCGCGGCGCCGGCGGGGAGCGGCTCATCGACCGGGTCGGTCGTCGGGCCGGCCAGCGGCGGGTCGGCCAGCGGCGGGTCGGCCACCGATCTGGTGGCTTCCATCGCGGACGCGGTGCAGGGCGTCTGGGGCAACGGCCTCTCCGCCGAGGCGCTCACCCGCAACGCGCTGATCACGAACCCGCGGGCCAACCCCGTCATGGTGACCGTCCCGCTCGCGACCGAGAGCTACGCCGACGACAGCAAGTACCCGGAGCTCCGCTACCAGCTCCGCCACGAGCCCACGCGCGAGGTGATGGACTACCTCGTCGCCTGCGCCCTCGAACAGGGCCAGAGCGTCTCGTACACCGACACGTCGACAGGCGAGGAATTCACGTTCGACGGCGAGATCGGGATCTGCCCACTCTGGGCCGTCGACAAGGCGGGGCCGAAGTGCCAGCAGCTCGTCTCGGCGTGCATGCTCTCGCTCGTGAACGCCATGGGCCGCTCGATCACCGTCTCGTTGCGAGGCCAGGCGTTCCCGGAGCACCGGCCGGGGCTCCTCACGCCGGCGCCCTCCGTCCGCGTGGTGAGGAACACGGAGGACGGCGACACCCTTCCGAGCTTCAGGCGGTGCGCGATCGATTCTACGGGCGCGTCGCGCAACTGTGGATGGACGCCCCAGCACGTCGGCTCGTGCACCCCGGGCTCGACCGTGTTCATCGCGACCGGGGACGCGCCCCTGACCGACTGCTCCGACGACCCGGCGAGCGCCGCCGGGCTGCCCGTCAGCGATACGGTGCTTCGCGTCTGCAGCGGTATCCGGGGCTGCGACGCCGACTCACCCGATCACATCGATCCGAGCGAGGTGCGCTGCGACAGCCGCCCCGAGCCCGCGCTCCGCTTCGCCTGCCCTCAAAGCGCCTTCTTCAGCCTCATGAGCGGCCCGCGGACGAGCGGCCGCGCCGGCCTCCTGACGCCGGGCGGAGGAGGCCTCGCCGCGGTGCTGGAGAGGAGCCGCCGCTTCAGCGTCGCGAGCCACGCGCGGCCGGGCCCCACGCCACCGTCCGGCGCCGTCTCCATCAACGAGGCCACGTTCCGCCCCGAGGTGTATCCGGCGGCGGAGGCCGATGTCTTCGGCTGGCGCGAGGGCGCGTTCTTCGGGAACCTGTGGGGCAATGAGCCCCTCCACCCCCGGCTCCAGGTGGGGATGAATGAAGTGGACGAGAAGGGCGAATTCCACCGTGCTCCGACCCCCGGGGAGGACTCCGGGCAGGCCATCTATCAGCACGCCTTCGCCTGCACGGGTGAATACTGGACCGATCACGCCGCGTACGTGGGGGAACGCCTCTGCGCCGGCGCCGAGGGCGAGGTCGACTGCGTCGCGACCCCGGTCGGCGCCTGCGACGAATCGCTCCTCGTCGCGGAGTGTCCGACGCTCCACCAGTGCGCCGTCGACGACGGGGTGCTCGTGGAGGGCGACAGGGACTTCCAGCAGTGCAAGGGCGGCGGGCTCACATGGCGCCATCCGATCACCGTGTTTCTCAACCACCCGTCGGATGTCGTCCGGGACTTCCCGTTCTCCCCGTTCGCGCCGATGTTGCCCGGCAGCGTGCTGTCCGCCGGCGCGCTGTACTGCCCCTGAGCGGCGGCCGCCGCGGCCGCGCTGACGCGCGGCCGACCCACCGCGCGCTCACCCGTCCCTGTAGTCGCCAGGCTCGATGCCATAACGCGCGATCCACCGGTGGATCTGCGTTCTCCCCTTCCCCATCGCCCGCGCCACGGCGCTGACGTTCCCGCGGTGCTCGCGGAAGAGGCGGATGAGCGCCTCGCGCCGCTGCTGGTCCTCCTCGGCGGGCCGCTGGCGGTCGGCGGGCTGGGCGTCGGGCTTCGAGGCCTCGCGCGGGTGGCTGCTCCGCGGCACGACGACGGGCGGCGGCAGGTGGTCGAGCTCCACCCGGCCGCCGCCGGCGAGCACGATCGCGGTCGCCAGGCACTTCTCCAGCTCGCGGACGTTGAGCCGCCACTCGCGCAGGAGGAGCGCGCGCGCCGCCTCGCAGCCGAGCGCGATCGACGCGGCCTTGTCCGGGGCGGCGCGGCGGAGCAGCGCGGCGATGACCAGCCCGAGATCCTCCCGGCGCCTGCGCAGGGGCGGCAGCTCGAGCACGAAGCCCGAGAGTCGCGCGAAGAGATCGCCCCTGAACTCGCCGCGCTCGACCATCGCAGGGAGGTCGCGGTGCGTGGCCACGACCACGCGGAGGTCGACCTTCACGGGGCGCGTCGCGCCCACCGCGACGACCTCCGACTCCTGCAGCACGCGCAGGAACGCGGTCTGCGACGCCGCGGGCAGATCGCCTATCTCGTCGAGGAAGAGCGTGCCGCGGTCGGACGCGCGGATGAGGCCGGGCCGGTCCTCGGCGGCGCCGGAGAACGCGCCCTTCTTGTGGCCGAACAGCTCGGACTCGATGAGGCTCTCGGGCAGCGCGCCGCAGTTGATGGCGACGAACGGGCCGGGCCGCCCCGAGAGCGCGTGGACGGCGCGCGCGACGACCTCCTTGCCGGTGCCGCTCTCGCCCTGGAGGACGACGGGGATGGGCGCGGGCGCGACGGCCCGGAGGGAGGCGAAGCGCTCGGCCAGCTCGGGTGAGAAGGTGGCGAGGCCGAACGGCTGATCCGCCGCCTGGGCCGCGTCGCTCGCCGCCTCGTCGGGCACCGCGACCTCGCGGAACAGGAAGAACGTGTGCCCGAGCTCGATCAGGTCCCCCTCGGCGAGCGTCGCGCTCCGCCGTGGCACGCCGTTCACGAAGGTGCCGTTCGTCGAGCCGAGGTCCTCCAGGCAGAGCTGGCCGCCGTCGCGCGTGATCCGCGCGTGGCGGGACGACACCCAGCCGTCCTCGAGGCGCACGTCGAGCAGCGCCCGGTCCGCCTCGGTCCGCCGGTCGATCGAGCGCACCGGCCCTCGCCCGAACCGCACCTCGTCGACCCCGTCGAGCGCCAGCCGCGCCGGCGGATCCATCGGCCGCTGGCACTGCAAGACGAGGAAGAGGAACGGCCGCGGCTCGGCGGCGGAGCCGGCGCGCCGCCGGGTGCGGACCAGCGTCGACGGCTCGTCCCGACCCGCGCTCATCCTGCCCCTCTCCGCCCCTGGCAGGCCGCGCACGGAGGAGGCGCCAGGGAATCGACCCGAGGCTGCATGCCGCAGGCCCACGATCTATCACGCCCGCCAGCCAGTGGAGCAAGCTCAGGCGCGCGGAGCTCACGCGCTGGTCGTCCTGTCGCGGCGCCCCGGGCTGGCAGGGCGGCTCGCCGCGCCGTCAGCGGTAGGGCCCGTGCGGCGCGGGCGCCGCCAGGGAGGAGACGATCGCGATCGCGCGCTCGATCCGGTCGCGCCCCGTCTCGATGCGGCCGAACACAAGCTTGACCGCGGCCTCATCGCCCACGACGGCCGCCGGGCGGAGCGCGGCGATCTCGCGCCTCACCTCGTCGGTGAGGCGCCACGCCACCCGGTCCGGCGCTTCGGCCTGCACCTCGTACGCCCGCGACAGGCCGCCGTCGTCGGGCTGCCCGGAGTTCGCCCGGTCCGGCCCGCGCCTCTGCCGGCGCTTCACGATGAACCGCTCCGACGGGGACGCGGCGCGGGCGACGCGCACCTGCGTGCCGAACGCCCCCCGCCTTCCATCGCGGCCGAACGTCACGGCGAGGCGCCGGCCGCGGTGCTCGAGCTCGATGGTCATGCCTCCTCCGGGCGAGGTCGTCCCGGCGCCGGACAGGAGGCGCCCGCCGAGCTGTTGCGAGAGCGCCCGCAGCTCCTTCGCGAGCGCCCGGCCGCGGCCGGCGACGAGCGCCGCGGCGCGGATGGCGCCCGCGAGCTTCTCGGCGTCGTCCTCCAGCCCGGCGCGGATCGCGGTCAGCCGGTGCGCCTCGAGCGTGAGCTGGTATTCGGACGCCGCGCGGAGCGCCTCGCGCATCTCCCGCGTGAGCCACCAGCGCGCGAGCGCCGGGCTGCTCGCCTGCACGACGAAGGCGCCGTCGTCCGCCCGGTCGCCGGCGTCCACCCGCCGCGCCCGGAAGCCCCCACCGCTCAGCCGGTCGAGCTGATGCTCGTTGACCCGGAGCCTGAGGCCCGACGGGTTGCTCACCGTGCCCGTGATGCGGGTGCTGTAGCGCACGACGGCCGCGCCGCTGCGATCGACGTCGTGATCGACGAGGAGCGCGACGCCGTCGAGCACCGCGGAGATCTGCATCCGCGGGTCTCCCGATGGGCCCGGACCCGACCGGAACTCCCCCCCGACGAGGGCCGCTGCGCGCTGCCACATGGGCCGTGCGAGCCGCCAGCGGGCCTCGGCCGCCCGCCGCGCGTCGTTGCGCGCGTACGCGAAGAAGCGCGCGAGCCCCGCGATCCCCGAGATGATCATCAGGACGAAGATGGGCTCCATCCTCGCCCAGGGTATCGCCCCCGCGAGGGTGCGCCCAGGCGAGACCGGCCCGAGGGCGGCCGATCTCGCCCGGGCGGGCCGCCGCGCAGCAGGGCGCGGCGGGCCGCCGCCTACCGATCGCCGTGGATCGAGAGAGGATAGGTGTTGCCGGGGTCCACCTGCGAGATGGCGACCGCGTACGTATCGTTGTCTTCTGTCTCGTCCTTCACCGCAGCGCATGGCCAGAGCGGGGCCAGCAGCGATGACGAGCCGAGATATCGCGCGACACGCGGCCGTGTCCGATGAATCTCACGCTCCGTCCCCTGCCGCCGCCGGGCTACGGGACGAGCGGCGTCTGCGCGCGGCGCAGCTGGCGCCTGTTGAGGGAGAAGGGACTCCAATGTAGGAAACGAGGGAGACCCGGTGTGGGAGAATGAACCCCAATGTGGAAGAGCAGAGAGGGAAATCCAACCCCTCCGGAGACGTCAAGTCCCAGCTGCGGAAGCTGCCTTGGACCGACAGAGTATTTTTCCACGCATCCGGCGCCCCTGAAAAAGCGACACTATATCAACAACTTACCCATCGATCGAAGGAGCCGCCTTCCCTCAACAGCCTTCCGTGATTGACATCGGAGATGTGAGCGCTCACATTGGCACTCGTCGGTATTCTTTTGCTTCGTTTCGGAAAGGCAGTCATGCGCACTGAGACCTTCGTCAGCCGAGCGATCTCGGCATCGGTTCCGGTCGCTCGGTCGTCACGGACGCGAGCAACGGTGAGCCAGCGAACGTTCCGGTCGCGCCTTCACGCCACGACGACATTCCCGCTTAAGCACAGGAGAACCTTATGAGAATGCGATTTGAACGCTGGACCCTGCTGACGACGATCGCGCTCAGCGCGTGCATCTCCGCCGAGCAGCTCGATGAAGACGGCTACGAGTTCGAAGAGCTCTCCGAGAGCGTCACCATCGACACCGCGGCGACCTACACGATCACCGGCGTCCAGAGTGGAAAATGCGTCGAGGTGGCTGGAGGCAGCACCGCGGACGCAGCCGCCTTGCAGATCGCCAGCTGCAACGGCTCGACGCGGCAACAGTTCCGCATGGAATCGGCGGGCGGCGGCTATTACCGCATCCGCAACGTCAACAGCAACCGTTGCATGGACGTCGCCGGCGCCTCCACCAGCGACGGCGCCCGCATCCAGCAATACTCCTGCTGGACCGGGGAAAACCAGCAGTGGTCCTTCACGGACGTCGCCAACGGCGTCGTGCGCCTCACCGCACGCAACAGCGGCAAGTCCCTGGACGTCTACGCCCGCGGCACCGCGGACGGCACCGCCTTGGTTCAATGGGCATCGAACGGCGGGACCAACCAGCAATTCCGGATCGCCCCCGTGAGCTCAGGCACCGGCACCAGCACCAGCACTGGCACCGGCGGCAGCGGCGGCACCGGCGGCACCGGCGGCGCCGGCGGCGCCGGCGGCGGCACCGGCGGCAGCGGCGGCGCCGGCGGCGGCACCGCCGGCAAGTTCGTCGGCAACATCACGACCGGCGGGCAGGTGCGATCGGATCTGTCCCGGTACTGGAACCAGCTCAGCCCGGAGAACGAGGGCAAGTGGGGCTCCGTCGAGCCCACGCGGGACGTCATGAACTGGGCCGGCATGGACCGAGTCCGGGATTACGCTCGTCAGAAGGGCATTCCCTACAAGGGCCACACCCTGATCTGGGGTGCCCAGCAGCCGGGCTGGATCGCCAATCTGTCGCAGAGCGAGCAACGCGCAGAGGTAGAAGAGTGGATCCAGGCGTTCTGCCAGCGATACCCGGACGTCGCCATCATCGACGTCGTGAACGAGCCGCCCCCGCACACCACCCCGTCGTACATGAACGCCCTCGGCGGCGCGGGCTCGAGCGGCTACGACTGGATCGTGCAAGCGTTCAAGTGGGCGCGGCAGTACTGCCCGAACGCCAAGCTGCTGCTCAACGACTACAACAACATCGAGTACAGCAACGACAATCAGAACACGCTCAACATCGTCAATCGGATCAGGGCCGCGGGGGCTCCCATCGACGGCATCGGCGCTCAGGCGCACGACGCGTACAAGCTCAACACCAGCACCGTCAAGGGCTTCCTCGATAAGCTCGCCGGCACCGGCCTGCCGGTCTACATCACCGAGTACGATATCAACCTGGCGAACGACACGCAGCAGCTCAACGTGATGCAGAGCCAGTTCCCCATGTTCTACGAGCATCCGAGCGTGAAGGGCATCACGCTGTGGGGGTACATCAGCGGCCAGACGTGGGTGACCAACTCAGGGCTCATGAGCAGCAGCGGCCAGATGCGGCCCGCCATGTCCTGGCTGATGAGCTACCTGGGGCGCTGAGGCCCGACGCGCTCACGCGCGGTTCACGGAGATCCACGCGCCCGGAGATCGCTGCGCAGGCTCGCCGGCTCGGTCGCAGGTCGACGGAGTCGACCCGCGAGGCCAGCGCCTGCGCGGCCGATCCCGGGCGCTTTCCCGTGTGTCTTGCTTCCCGCTTCGTATGCCTTTGAACAGAGGGGATGATGATGAGAATCCGATTCAGACGATGGGCGCTGCTCACGACGCTGGCCGCCACGGCCGCCTGCGTCTCCGCCGAGCAGCTCGATGAAGGCGGCCCCGAGCTCGACGAGCTCGCCGAGAGCGTCACCATCGACACCGCGGCGACCTACACGATCACCGGTGTCCAGAGCGGAAAGTGCGTCGAGGTGGCTGGAGGCAGCACCGCGGACGCGGCGGCCATGCAGATCGCCAGCTGCAACGGCTCGACGCGGCAACAGTTCCGCATGGAATCGGCGGGCGGCGGCTACTACCGCATCCGCAACGTCAACAGCAACCGTTGCATGGACGTCGCCGGCGCCTCCACCAGCGACGGCGCCCGCATCCAGCAATACTCCTGCTGGACCGGGGAGAACCAGCAGTGGTCCTTCACGGACGTCGCCAGCGGCGTCGTGCGCCTCACCGCACGCAACAGCGGCAAGTCCCTGGACGTCTACGCCCGCGGCACCGCGGACGGCACCGCCTTGGTGCAATGGGCATCGAACGGCGGGACCAACCAGCAATTCCGGATCACCCCCGTGAGCTCGGGCACCGGCACCAGCACCAGCACTGGCACCGGAGGCACAGGCGGCAGCGGCGGCACGGGCGGCAGCGGCGGCACCGGAGGCACCGGGGGTAGCGGCGGCACCGGCGGCAGCGGGGGCGGCGAAGGTTGCGGCTTGCCCACCACCTTCCGCTGGCAGTCGAGCGGCGCGCTGGTAAGCCCCAAGTCCGACGCGACTCACAATATCGTGTCCATCAAGGATCCGACGGTCTCCTTCTTCAACGATCGCTGGCACATCTACGCCACCACGGCGAACACCGCCGGGAACTGGCAGATGACGTACCTGAATTTCACCGACTGGTCCCAGGCGGCGTCCGCATCGCACTACTACATGGATCGCACGCCCGGCTTCAGCGGCTATCGGTGCGCGCCGCAGATGTTCTTCTTCAGGCCTCAGAACAAGTGGTACCTCATCTATCAGTCGCAGCCGCCGCAGTTCTCCACGACCAGCGACCCGAGCCGCCCGGACACCTGGACCAGACCCCAGAACTTCTTCGCGTCCACGCCCGCTGGCCTGCCCAGCCTGCCCATCGATTACTGGGTGATCTGCGACAGCGCCAACTGTTACCTCTTCTTCACCGGCGACGACGGTCGGATGTACCGCAGCCAGACCACTGTGCAGAACTTCCCGAACGGGTTTGGCCCGGTCTCGATCGCCCTTCAGGACTCGAACCGTAACAACCTGTTCGAGGGGAGCTCCACGTACAAGATCAAGGGCATGAACAAGTATTTGACGCTGATCGAGGCCATCGGCCCGACGGGCGCCAGGTTCTATCGCTCGTTCACCGCGGATCGCCTCGACGGCGCGTGGACCCCGCTCGCGCATACCTGGAACGCGCCGTTCGCAGGTCAAAACAACGTCACCTACGCGTCAGGCGTGGCGGACTGGAGCGACGACGTCAGCCATGGCGAGCTGGTGCGCGATGGCAACGACGAGACCGCGACGATCGACACCTGCAATCTGCAGTTCCTGTATCAAGGACGCAACCCGAGCTCGGGCGGCGAATACTCGCAGCTCCCGTACCGCCTCGGCCTGTTGAAGGCGGTTCGCTAGAACGCTGTTCACGGCGGAGTCCGGAGAAAGTCAATCGAAGAGAAGACGAACCGGTAGAGTAGCGGGGGGCCGGCGTTTCCGCCGGCCCCTCGCCGGGATCCTTCGCGCGTGTCTCGCCGGGATCCTTCGCGCGTGTTAAGATGCCCCGCATGGTGCGGGTGGTCCTCTTGGGTGCGCTCCTCTTCGCGAGCGCCTGTGAAAGCGCCGTCGACGTTCGCGAGGACGGCCATGGCGCGAGCAGCGACGGCGACGGCGAAACGTCAGCACCAGGCGCCGGGAGCAGCGACACCAGCAGCTCGTCCTCATCACCCGGTTGGACGGTGCCGCCCGATCGGGTCTACAGCCACATCGAGTGCGGCGACGAGGCCGCCGGCACGACGCTCTTCATGGAGATCTCGCCGAGGGGCTCCAGCTGTCTGCCCGCGCCGGACGTCTTGGACGATGTGCTCGTGTTCGGGATCGTGAGGTGGGACGGGCAACCGGGAACGTTCACGCTCGGTGTCGAGACGCCGCACGGCATGGCGCAGGCCGCCAGGGGCTTGCAGCCCGATCGCCTCACCGGCACGCTCACGATCGTGCCCTACGTCGGGACACCTTCGGTGGTCGCGTGGGATCTCTCCGTGGGCGCTGGCCGCACCGACCTGTCCGTTTGCGGCCGCTTCGACGACTTCCCGTGCCGGTGAGCCTCATTCGCGTTTGACGAACGGCACGTCGAACGAGCCCTCCGGCACGCTCGCGAGGTGGGTTGTCTTGGAGCCGGGGACGATGGGGCGGCGCGGGCAGGTCGGCGAGCGCCTGCCGAGCGCCTCCTCCAGACGCGGCGGCGCCGCGCTCAGACCTGGATGCCCGCGAGCGGCGACGTGACCCGCCCCGCGTCGGCGCCGATCTCCGTCACGTTCACGCCCATGACCTGGGCGATCGTCAGGAGCGCCTTGCTCAGGTTGTCGCCGGGGAAGTTGCGGTGCTCGTCGCCGCGCAGCCGCCCTCCGGCCTTGCCGGCGAAGAGCACCGGCCATTCCGTCCTCGTGTGCACCTTACCCCACGCGGTGTCGGACGTGACGTACACGAGCGAGCTGTCGAGCAGGTTCGAGCTGCCGTGCGGCGTGTTCTTGAGCTTCGTCAAGAACTCGTTCAGGCAGCGCATCGTGTAAATCACGCCCTTGTCGACGCGAGGCTGGCTCGATTGATCCCCGGCATCTCCGTGGCAGATGGTGTCGTGGAAGTCGTCGTTCATGTCCTGCGCGAGGTGCCGATAGTAGACGTGCGCGGCGGGCAGCGAGAACATGAACGAGAGCACGCGGGTCCTCTCGCAGGCGAGCGCGAGCGCCGAGAGCTCGACCATCGCGGAGTTCACCGCAGGGGGCGCCTCGCTCTGCGAGTCCTTGCCGGCGGTGGGGGCCGTCGGGCTCTTGCACGCCGCCGTCGCACCGTCGCCGGACGACATGGTATCGAGGCGCTGCTCGATGGCGCGGATCGACTCGAGGTGCTCCTCGATACGATGCCTGTCGGCCGCCCCGAGCCGCTGCTTCAGGCTCGCGCCGTCCTGCTGGACGGAGTCGAGCACGCTCTTCCGGACGTTCGCGAGCTTCTTGGCCTGCTCCGCGCCGTCGTCGCTGGGCTCGGGCAAGCCGCTCATGAACAATCGGTTGAACACGGCCTTCGGATCGAACTCCGGGTTGTTGCGCGCGTTCGGCCCCCTGTGCGAGACCGTGTGCAGCGAGTCCTGAGGGCCGCCCGGCGTCGCCGGCGTCAATCCCACCTCGAGAGAGCGGTACGGCGCCCCCTCCGAGATGGCGTTCGCGACGACCTGGTCGATGGACGCGGCCCGCACGGCGTTCCCGCTGAGCGGCGCGCCCGTCGTGGCCCCCGCCGACCCCGTGGGGTGCTCGACGCCGGAGACCACGAGCTTGTTCTCGAGGCCGCTGATCACCGTGAGGTACGACTTGAGGTCCGCGAGCGGCTGGAGCTCGGGGCTGAGCTCCCAGGCCTGGCCGGCGCCCGTGCGCGTCGGCTTCCAGCGACCGGGCAGCGTGCCGTTCCCGAAGAACCACGTGACGTAGAGCGGCGACACCGGCGTCTTCGTCTGAGCGTGCGCCGTGCCGCTCTCGTTCAGCATGATCTCCAGCAAGGGGAGCGGGATGGTGACGGCGGCGCCCGTCGCCAGCATGCCCCGGAGAACAGTTCGTCGGCTCAAAACTTTGTTCGTCATTGGGGGTACCTGCGATCAGGGTTGGGGGGCGACGGACGAGAAAGCATCGTTGGTCACGACGTCGAGGACCAGCTCGCGCAGCCTGTACCCCGACCCTTCGAACGAGGCGGTCAGCGCGTTCAGCACGCGCTTGTCCACCTTTCTCTCCTCGTGACCCGCTGCATACGTGTAGTACTTGCGGACGAGGCACTCCGCGACCGAGGCGTCCGAGCTGAGGGTCATGCCGAGCGCGCGCGCGTCGGCGACCGGTACCCCGTCGAACTCGCCGCTCGGGTCGATCGGCAGGCCGTGGTCGGTCGTGCGGAAGCGGCCGATCGCGTCGAACGTCTCGAGCGGCAGGCCCAGCGGGTCCATGTACGAATGGCAGCCCGCGCAGGCGGGCTCGGTCCGGTGGATCTCGAGCCGCTGACGCTTCGTGAGGGGCTTGTCCGCGGGCGGCTCCGGGAGCTCGAGGGCGACGTCGCCGGGGGGCGGCGGGATGGGCGTGCACATGAGGGCGTCACGCATGAACTTGCCGCGCAACGTGGGAGAGCCCTCCTTCTGGTTCGCGAACTGCGAGAGGAAGCCCGCCTTGCTGAGGATCCCGATGCGCGGGCCGTCCGCGGGCAGCGAGCGGACCTCGAAGGCGCCCGCGCCGAGGCCGGCCGTGTCGATACCGTAGAGCTGGGCGAGCTCGGTGTTGACGACGACCTTCGTTGTCGAGAACAGGTCGAGCGCGCTCGCCTGATCGTCGAACGCGAGCGCCTCCCAGGTGCCCCGCATGTCGCGGACCATCGCCGCTTGCAGCGCGGGGCTGTACTCCGGAAAGAGCCCCGTGTCTTTTGCCTGCGTGCCGAGCCGATCGAGCCGCATGTACTCCTCGGCGAAGGCGCCGACCGCCTCGCGCCCGGCAGGCGCCTCGAGCAGCCGCGTCGCCGCGGCGCGGAGCCCCTCCACCGTTGCGAGCTCCCCGCTCGCGGCCTGGTCGAGCAGCTCCTGGTCTGGCAGGCTGTTCCACAACAAGAACGCGAGCCGGGACGCCATCTCGTAGCCCGTCAGGCGAAGCGAGCCGTCGGCGCTCGGAGCGCCGAGCTCCGGGCGATACAGGAAGTTCGGAGACGTGAAGAGGGCCACTGTCGCCCAGCGGGCCCCCTCGACGGCGCTCTCGAGCTGGGTCGCGGCGTTCGCGGCGACGGCCGCGAGCCGGTCGACCTCGGCGGCCTCGAGCGGGCGGCGCCACGCACGGAGCCCCAGCGCCTCGATGAAGCCGCGCACACACGCGTCGTTCTCCGCGCCGCTGGGCGTGCAGCCGATGAACTGGTCTCGCCTCGCGCGATCCGCGAACACCGCGTCGACGGCGCCCTCGATGGCCGCGTGGTACTGCTCGACGCCTCGCTCCGAGGTCACGACGGTCGCGGCGCCGATGACTGCAAAGTTCCCGTTCCAGCTGTCGGCGTCGAGGTCATTGAGATTGACCTCCACGCCGAAGACGTCGCGCACGGCATTGCGAAATTGCGTTCTCGTCAAACGGCGCAGCATCCCGGCCGCGGGTTGGAACTGCGGCGGGTTCGAGCCCGTCGGCGGCTCATCTCCCCCGGAAGAGGATGCCCCAGGGCCCTCCGACGGGTCACCCAGCGCGCCCGTGCACGCGGCCGCGAACGCGAGCGCGCAAACGCCGGCGACTTCTCTCGAGAAACGGAGCTCGTGCCATGACGGCTTCTTCATCTTGCTCTCCGATAATGCAAGGGGGGTGACGACGCGCGGGAACCCACATCTCGCGACATGCCTCAGAGCAGGCGCTCGCATCACGGAGCCCATTTCGCCCGGCGTGATGGAGCCTGGAGCGCCAGATACCGGACTGGGCCGGTGTGATGACACTGCTGCGTCCGAGGAGGGGCTGAGCTTGGCCCGCCGCAACATAGGTCACGCCGCCCCCGAAGCTGCCATCCGACCGCTTCGCCGGACTCCCAAGAAAATTCCAGTGAACAGCACCTGGGATTTCACGACAGCCGTCGAATCAGCAAGGCTTGTCGTGGCCTCTGGCGAATCACCTCTGGCGAGACACCAAGCACCATCAAACGTGCAATCGCTCCAGCGACGGCCGAGCGAACGGAATCGGCACCGGGACCGGGACCGATCACGAAGACGAACCTCTCGGCGCGCACGATGCCCCACCGAGGGCAAAGCAAAAGGATGCCCCTGAGCGCAATGTGAACGATCACATCCCGGGAGTCAACGCGAATCGACCGGCAGGCGGGCCCCCTCGAGGCCGGGGGAGGACGACGCTGACGGGGTCCTCCGGAGCCGCGCGCATCCTGGTCGAAGGCAAGCCGGTACAGCGCAAGAGCCCCCTCCGGGCTCCGCGGAACCCACGATCTCGCACAAACCAAGCTCGTGTGACAGCTCACGCGGGCGCCGCGGCCGGCCGCCGCCACGCATCGATTGCAGCCGAGGATGGCTGCGCACCGGTCATTTTTGATTGACCCCCCTCATGTGAACGATCACAATTCGTCGTGAAGCTGCGATCATGCGGCTGAGCTTGCCCCTTCCCTGATCAGGAGACATCGGATGTGGATGAGCGTGAAGCTGATAGGTGCCGTGATGATGAGCGTCGGCACTGGCTTTGCCTTCGGGTTTGCGGGCGGCTTTGCGGGCGCCGCATGGGCCGCGGGCGGGACGGCGGACGTCCCCGCGTCGATTGCCGAAGGGAAGGATTTCAGCTGCGGCGACAAAGGACAGAGAGCCTGTCCGAACCAGGGGCTGGATCAAGACGGCTCTGTACAAGGTGGAGCACGAGGCGAAGCGCCGTGACGACGCCTTCTGAGGCGCCGCGCCCTGCTCTCGCCCTCTCCGCTCCTCGCGCAGGGCGGGCGCTCTCGCTCCAGCGCCTGGCCTGACCCGTCGGGTCGATTCACGTCGAGCGTTCTCAGACGCGCCGTCGGCCACCAGCGTCGCGCGCTGCAAGGTGCCTATGTCCACATCCCCGCAAGATCCGAAGTCGAGCGAATCCATCACCCCCGTGCGCTGGGGCGTCCTCGGGGCGAGCAACTTCGCGTTGAAGGTCAGCCTGCCCAGCATGAGGCGGGGCCCCCTGACCCAGGTCGCCGCGCTGGCCTCGCGCGACGTCGACAAGGCGCGCGCCGCCGCGGAGCCGCTCGGGATCCCGAAGGCGTATGGAAGCTATGATGAGCTGCTCGACGATCCGGAGATCGAGGCCGTCTACATCCCGCTGCCCAACCACCTGCACGTGAAGTGGTCGGCGCGCGCGGCCCGCGCCGGCAAGCACGTCCTGTGCGAGAAGCCGATCGCGCTCAGCGCCAAGGACGCCGCGGCGCTTGTCGACGTCCAGCACGAGACGGGCAAGCGGATCGCCGAAGCGTTCATGGTCCGCTATCACCCGCAGTGGCAGCAGGCCAGGGACTGGGTGCGAAGCGGCCGGATCGGCGAGCTGGTCAGCGTCCAGGCGGCGTTCTCGTATTTCAACCGCGACGCGACCAACATCCGCAACAGGGAGCAGGTCGGGGGCGGCGCGCTCTACGACATCGGCTGTTACGCCGTGAACACGTCGCGCTTGCTGTTCGGACGCGAGCCCGTGCGGGCGATCGCGCTCGTCGAGCGCGATCCCGAGTTCGGCACCGATCGCCTGACCTCGGGCCTGCTCGATTACGGCGGCGCGCACCTGACGTTCACGTGCAGCACGCAGGCGGTGGCCTACCAGCGCGTGAACGCGCTCGGCACCAAGGGCCGCATCGAGATCGAGATCCCGTTCAACGCCCCCGCCGACCAGCCGTGCAAGATCTTCCTCGACGACGGCTCGACGCTGAACTGCAGCTCGGCCAAGGTCACCTCCTTCCCCGTCGTCGACCAGTACCAGCTGCAGAGCGAGGCGTTCTCGCGCGCCATCCGCACAGGCAGCCCGGTCGAGAATTCGATCGATGTCGCGGTCGGCAACATGCGGGTCATCGACGCGCTGTTCCGTTCCGCCGAGAGCCGGCGCTGGGAGAAGGTCTAGCGGCGCCCCGCGGCGCCCGCCCTGGTGACGGCCGCGGCGGCGAGGGAGCCCCTCCCCCGCCCCGCGGCGCCTTCGAGCATCCTGATAGGTCAGCCGCGGGGCCGGCGCCGCCGCATCGCCAGGGCGGAGAGCCCCAGGGCGAGCGCCGCGGCCCACGAGCTCGACGTGGTGCCGGCTCCGGCGGCGGCGCACCCGCCACCTGCGTCGGAGGACCCCTCGTCCGGCGTGGTTCCGCCGACCCCACCTCCCTCGCCCGATGCGTCACCGCTGCCGGACGAGCTGGCCGCCGTCCCTACCGCGCCCACGCCGTTGCCGGAGGAGCTGGCCGCCGTCGCCGCCCCGCCCTCGCCGCTGCCGGACGAGCTGGCCGCCGTCGCCGCCCCGCCCTCGCCGCTGCCGGACGAGCTGGCCGCCGTCTCCGCCCCGCCCGCGCCGGTGGCGGAGGAGCTGGCCGCGGTCGCCGCCCCGCCCGCGCCCGACCCGGTGTCCTCATCGCGGGGCACATTTCCGGTGAACCCGGTCTGCCCCTCCCGTGTCAGCGACAGCACCAGCGTGCCGTCCTTCACCGTCACGTTCTGCGGGTCGAAGTCCACGCGGTTCCCGTCGAACGTCCAGTCCGCTTTGCTCCATCGCGCGCTGTCCACGGAGTTGAAGTCGTCCTGCCACGCGAGCTCGAAGTTCCCGTTGTTGTAGCGATAATACTTGATCCAGTTGACGAACTGGTGCTGCGGGAGGACGGAATCGTCGAACGCTCCGACCCATTCGGTGGCCTCCGAGGACCACATGTTGAAGCGGAAAGACTGGGGATTCTTCAGGGCGGTCACCTGCGCCCCCGTCGACCTCTTGATCTCTCGCCCGTCGATGCTCCAGGACACGTAGTCCGGCGTCCACTCCAGCGCGTAGGTGTGATAGCCGTCCGCGAGGGAGACGCCCGCGTCGTGCACCCCCTCCGACGTCACCCTCGTGCCCATCCCGGTGATGATGTTGGACTGCCAGCTCCGGGCGTTGTTCTTCCCGAAGACCTCGATGTCGATCTCCTCCCAGAACGCGCCGGACATCTCGGAGCCGTTCTTGTAGGTGAAGAAGGTCGACAGGATGCCGCTCCCGCGCGCCATGCGCATGCGCATCTCCATGCGGCCATGAAGATAGCTCTGGGCCGAGTAAAGCTCTGCGCCCTTGTAAGGCTTCGCTGCCGCGGTCGAGCTGACCGCGAGCGCCAGCGAGGCAGCGGCGAGCATCAGACCTGCGCGGACTCTCGTGAACATGATCAAACCTCCAATGATTGCATCAGACCGTCAATTCGCGGCGGATCCGCTCCGCCCGGCTCCTCGGGCACGACGCCGCCGCGCGGCGACCGCGCCGAGCGCGATCAAGGCGGCGAGCGCGCCCGCGGGGGAGCTGGGCCCCGATTGGACCCGGAAGGCGCACCCGCCCTCGTCGCCGCTTTCGCCGTCAGCGGGGGTACCGCCGGCGCCGCCGGCGCCGCCCGTGCCGCTCCCCGCCGTCGCTCCGCTCCCCGCCGTCGCTCCGCTGCCGGTCGTCGCTGCGCTGCTGCTGCTGCTCGCACCCTCGCCCGACCCGCCGCTGCCCGCCGCTCCCCCTTCACCCACGTCCGGAGCGCCCCCCGCCCCAGCGCCCCCCGCGCCGGTCGGATCCGGCACGTCGCGCGGAGTGAACTTCCACCAGTTGACATTGAACAGGAAACCGTTCCCACCGGCGAACTTCAGGTACAGATCGTGGTTCCCTGTCGCACCGTCGACCGCACAGGACGTGGTGGCCCAGGTCTGCCAGCCGCCGGTCCCCTGAACCATGCAGGTCCCCACCAGCGTGCCCGTCGCGCTGCCGAGGCGCAGCTCGATGCTGCCGCCGCTGGTCGCCGAGGCCACCCTCGCGTCGAAGGACACCGCGCCGGTGCCAAAATCGACGCCCTTCACCTTGATGTAGTCCCCGTTCTCGATCGACCCGACATTCATTCCCCCCTCGCCGCACACCTCGGTCTCGATCCCGGATCCCCAGGCGATGGTCTCGGCCTCCGTCATGACATACGGATTCAGGCTGCCGACGCCGGGAGGGCCGTCCTTGGTCATCTTGATCGTGGGGAATGTACCGTCGGCGTTGAACGTGAACCGCTCGACGGCCGCCGAGCGGTGATAACCGCCACCGCCCGGCAAGGCGCCGTTGTGATAGAAGAAGTAGGAGCTCCCCTTGAAGTCGATGACGCCCGCGTGGTTGGTGAAGCTGCTGCCCTCCGTGGGCATGATGACCCCCCGGTACGTCCACGGCCCGGTGGGTTTGGTGCTCGTCGAGTAGGCGATGTATTCGGAGATGGGGCCCGCCGCGTACACCAGGTAGTACAGCCCATCGCGCTTGTAGAGCCACGGGCCTTCCTCGTACTTGGTCTTGTGGCGACCATCGTCGTTCCCGGTGCGCTGTCCGAAGCTCTCCGCCGTCATGGGCACGCGCACGACGTCTCCCTGGTAGGAGATCATGTCCTGGTTCAGCTTCACGTAGCACACGCTCGGGTTTCCCCAGTACAGATACGCCTGGCCATCGTCGTCGATGAACGGCGTCGGATCGATGTCTCCGCAATCGGCCGTGATCAACGGCCGTCCCAGGGCGTCTTTGAACGGACCGGTGGGGCTGTCCGACACGGCCACGCCGATGGTCATCCTGTTCAGCGAGCGGCTCGAGACAGGAACGTAATAGTAGAACTTCCCGTTCCTGTGGATGGCCTGGCCTGCCCACGCGTCTCCCTTTGCCCAGCTGAAATCGCTGAATTTCAGCGGCGACCCGTGATCCGTCCAGTTCACCATGTCCTTGGAGGAGTACACCCTCCATTCGTTCATCGTGAACCAGTCCGTGGCGCTGTCCTCGTCATGCCCGGTATACAGGTATACCGTGTCATCGTGGACCATGGGAGCAGGATCGGGTGTATAAATGGTCTGTACGACGGGGTTGTCTGCCAGGGAGACCGACGGAAACGCGGTCACGCCACAGAGCAACAACGCCGCGAGGAGCTCACGTTGGAGGGAGTTCGTGCTCGTCGTCATTCTTGAATCCTTACTGCTCTACTGAAACTCGGTCAGGCATTGTCCATGTCGTGGGTCGCTCGGCTCGCGGCGCTCCGGCGCATCCCGCCGGGGTGGTTCGCCGCGAAGACAGCCCGCTGGGCGAGCCGGGGGTGCTCTCTTCCGCGGAAGGTGAACATCGGCGGCAGACGACGCTCGAGCTCCCCGCCCGGCGACTCTCCGACGAAGCGCGCCGGGCGCCGTCGCTCAACCCTCAGCTCGGAGCTGCGTAAGGAAATCCCAGACCTCGCGACGATCCTAGATCGACGGCTGGCCGTTGTCCTTCGGCGAGGGGGTGTGATCCCCGTCGAACGCACACCAGCGCGTGGGGTGCCCGCTCGAGCAGCCCGTATACGAAGCGCAGCCGTGCGCGCCGCTGCCCTTGGCCGGCCCGGGCGGCTCTCGCGCCGCCCAGCCGTTGTTCTTCAGCGTGACATCAATCACTGACGATCCAGGAAGTCCATCAGCCATTGCATGGCCGGCCGCATCCTGCCGTCATCATACTGGATGCCGGTGTTGTCACGCCAGGTGGTGCCGACGATGTAGCCCCACAAGGTGATGCCCTGGACCGAGGGGTGGTTCCAGTACATCGTGAACTGCTCCTCCATGATCTGCTTCTGCCTGTTGTCGTTCGCCTCGCCGATGTCGTACTCGGTGATGTACACAGGCTTGCCCAGCGAGGCGAGCTGGTCAACGAAGCCCTTGACGGTGTTGGTGTTGATCTTGTACGCGTCGTGCGCCTGCGCGCCGATGGCGTCGACCGGGGCGCCCGCCCCGATCACCGCCCGCGCGATCTTCATGAAGTTGTTGTGGTCGTTCTGGTACTCGATGTTGTTGTAGTCGTTGAGGATCAGCTTCGCGTTCGGGCAGAACTCGCGGGCCCACTTGAAGGAGTTGACGATCCAGTCCCAGCCGCTGGCGCCGTCGCCGCCGATGCCGTTCTTGTACGAGGGCGTGGTGTGGGGCGGCGGCTCGTTGACCACGTCGATGTACTTCGTATTGGGGTAGCGCTCGCAGAACGACTTCATCCAGTCCCGCACGGCCGCCTGCTGCTCGTTGCCGGGGAGGTTCGCGACCCAGGTGGGCTGCTGGGAGCCCCACACGAAGACGTGGTGCTTGAAGATGATGTTGTTGTCCTGCGCGTACTTGTAGATCCTGTCGAGCTTGCTCCAGTCCTTGTTCCCGCGGCTCTTCTCGACCTCGCCCCACTTCCCCTCGTTCTCGGGCGTGATCTGGTTCCAGTACTTCGCGAAGCCGTCGCGCACGGCGCCGCGCGTCGTGATGTTGCCGACGAACTTCCCCGTGGGCTCGGAGCCGCCGGTTCCGGCGGACGTGCTGGTCGTGCTGCTCGCGGCGTCCGAACCGCCGCCGCCCTCGTTCGAGCCGCCGCTGCTGGAGCTGGTCGCGCCGGGGCCCGTCGTGCTGGCGCTGGTCGAGCCGGGGCCCGTCGTGCCGGCGCTGGTCGAGCCGGGGCCCGTCGTGCCGGCGCTGGTCGAGCCGGGGCCCGTCGTGCCGGCGCTCGTGGTGGTGCTGCCGGCTCCCCCCGAGCCGCCCGCGCCATTGTCGTCGCCCCCATCGCCGCACGCAGAGAGAGTCGCGAGCCCGAGCGCGATCAACGTCGTACCGCGCAGCCATCGAGTAGAACGGTTCTTGTTCATGTTGGATTTCCGCAAAGTGAGCGATTGAAGATGGCGATGCTTTGAGCGGCGAGCCTATAGCCAGCGGCTCGAGCTCCGAAACGTCCGGAATCTTTGCTTCTTCAGGCGATGTCTTCAGGCGATGTCTTCACGCGATGATCGAGTCGACGAGCCCGCCTTCGAGGCTCTCGTCGCCGAAGTCGTCGAGCGGCCCTCCCTGGCTGTTGGTGCATCCGACCGCCGCGCCGATCGTGTTGAGCAGCTTGTTGTTGGTGATCTTGATGTCGACGAACTGGCCCGTCTTCAGGTAGTCCGCGGCGCCGCCGGCGAGGATGTAGGGGACCTTCCGGAACCCGTGGTACTTGTCGGCGTTGTCGTTGAGCCACACCGCCACGCCGTGATCGAGGAGCGTCCCCGAGCCGAGCTCGTACGACGAGAGCCTGTCGAGCAGGTGCTTGAAGAGGCGCGCGTGGATCCGGTCGATCTGGTGGTGCAGCTCCTGAGCGCCCTCGATCGGCGGGCCCGAGGTGCCGTCGCTGTCGATGCGGTGGGAGATCTTGTGGTAGCTCTTCTGCCGGACGCCGTTGATCGTGTACTCGGTCCCGTCGTTGCCGTCGCCCACCTGGAGCGTCGCCGCGCGCGTGACGCCGCACGCCATCGCGAGCGCGATGATATCCATCTGCATCCGCGTGACGGCCTCCACGTTCTCGGATCTGCCGACGTTCGGCGAGATCGCGTCCATCTCGGCGACCTGCTCCTCCGGGAGCTTGCACGCGAGCGCGACCTCGAGATCGCGGATGCTGTCGAAGTGGAGCTGTAGCCGCTCTCGATCGCTCTTGCTGATGTCCTTCCGGCTCATGAGCGCCTTCATCTCCCCGCGCACCAGGTCGTTGACGCTGGTGCGGCGCTCGACCAGCGACTGCTGGACCTCGGTGTCCACGTCGGCGAGCCCGAAGAGCTTCTTGTACGCGTTGGCCGGGTTGCGCTCGGCTGCGCGCAGCTGCTTCGGCCCGCGGTACGAGAGCACCTCGTTGATGTAGCCGGACATCCTGCCCGCGTAGAGCGTCAGCGGCTCGACGCCCGCCGGGTTGAGCTCGGTCGCGATGCGGTTGTCGATCGACTCGCCCATCGCCAGCGACTCGTTGCCCGCCGGCTGGTCCGACACGCGCGCGGCCGTGAGGCACTGGTTGCCGCCGCCGGAGTGGCCGCACCCGTTGGCCTTGAACGCGAATTCCACGCCGCGCAGCATGATGAGCTTGCTCGCGTAGTCCTTGAGCTCGCTGACCGCGCGGTCGCTGTCCCGCTCCATCGACGCGGCGGTCAGCGCGCCTGTCTCGCTGGGCCAGAACATCTCGGGCTCGTCGCCGGCCGCCTGCGCCACGCCGTTCGCCTGGCGCATGAAGATCGCGAAGGGCGGCACGTCCCCCGTGCCGGCCGAGGCGCGCCGCGGCGCGAAGGTCTCCAGGAACGGGAGCGCGACCGTGACGCCGAACAGGCCTCGAAGCACACGTCGTCGGGTGATCATGGCGCCTCCGCGGTAACTCGAGCGAGGAACGGAGTGGACGAGACGATCTCGAGGAGGAGCTCCTTGGTCGAGGAGCCGCCGCGCGACGCCTCGCCGAGCTGCTTGACGAACGCCCTGTCCTTCGCGTCCGCGTCGCGGCCGTGGGCGAACTCGAGCCAGCGCTCCGCGTAGCACGCGTGCGCCTCGCTGCTCTCGGCGAGCAGCTGGCTGAACTCGATGGCATCCGCGTACTTCCGCGACTGGCCGCCGAGCGTGTAGGCGTCGGCGGAGTTGATCGGCATCCCGTTGTCGGTCGTGCGGTATTTGCCGATCGCGTCGTAATGCTCGAAGGCGAACCCCACCGGATTGATGAGCGCCCCATGGCACGACGCGCCGCACGTCCCCTTGCCCGTGTGCGCCTCGACGCGCTCGCGGTTGGTCGCGAGCTCGCCCGGCGGCAGCGAGGTCGCGTCGTCGGGCGGCGGCGGCAGCGCGGCGCAGAGGACCCTGAGGTTCACGAAGACGCCGCGGTGGATCGAGTCCGGCTGCCGCGCCGTCGCCTTGGCCGCGAGGAAGCCGAGGCGCGTGAGCAGCCCCGAGCGCTCGGCCTCGTCGAGCTCCACCTGCTCGAACCCGTCCGAGAAGTCGCCCTCGACGCCATAGACCGCCGCGAGGTGGTCGTTCACGAACGCCGTGCGCGACGTGAGCAGCTCGGTGAGCCCGCCCTCCCTTTCGAAGACGACATGCTCCACGAAGAGCTCCGCCTCGCGCTGCATGTCGTCGCCCATCTCGGGGACGAACTCGGGGTAGAGCGCCTGGTCCTTGTTGAGGTCGTGGTACTGCTCGTAGTCGTAGAGCTGCCGGTGGAACGCGCCGACGACCTCGCGGGCGCGCGGATCCTCGAGCATCCCCTCCGTGTAGGCGCGCACGGCCTCGGGGGTCGAGAGCTCGCCCGCCTTCGCCGCCTCGAGGAGCGCGTCGGACGGCATCGAGTTCCAGAAGAGGTACGAGAGCTTGGCCGCGATCTCGTGGCCGCTCAGCCGGATGAGCCCGCCCTTCGCCGGCCCGGCGCCGCTCTCGACCCGGTAGACGAAATGGGGTGACTGCAGAAACGCCTCGAGCGCCGCGCGCACGCCGGCCGCGAACGGCTCCTCGCCCTCGAAGAGCTCCACGCCGCGACGGAACAGCGCGACATACGTGTCCCGCTCCTCGGCCGTGAGCGGGCGCCGGAACGCCCGCTCGCCGAACCGCTCGATGAACGCCTGCGCCCGCGCCTCCCCCTCGGCCGGCAGGTCCGCCGGCAGGAGCCGGCCGAGCTTGTCCTCGTCGGCGGTCACCATCGCCGCGAGCTCCTCGGCAGCGCGCTGGTAATCGCTCCAGAGGCCCGGCGTCACCAGGAGAGCGGCTTCGTTGTTGTCGAACACGCCGCCGAGCGGATCGGTCGTGAAGGACGCCGAGAGGCCGGGCCTGTCGTCGAGGCGCAGGAGATCGCGCACCGTGTTCTCCCACTGCGCGTGGCTCAGCCGCGGAAACATGCTGCGCTCGGCGACTTGCGGCGCCGCCGCGCCGCCCGGCAAGGGGCCGTCGCCCTCGTCCTCGTCGTGCGCGCCCAGAGAGCCCGTGCACCCCGCGAGCAGGAGCGCCCCAGCGCAGAGCGGCGCGCCCAGCGCGCGCCTCCAGCGCGGCAGGAGGATCATCGAAATAGACGGTGTGGCCATCGTCTCTCTCTCCTGGCGAAGCGCTGGCGACCGGGCGGCCAGTTCAGCGGGGCTCTCAACGCGACGACCATCCAACAGAAGCCGTGGTGTTCACTCCGTCATCGAGCGCGGCGTCGATCTTGCGTGTTGCATGGGACCCGCAGCCGTTAGACACTGGACGATTCAAACACGATCGAAACTCGTGAGCTCGCGTACGAAAGCGATCACGAGAGATCGCGCGGCCCTGCGGCCTCAGGGGCGCCGATCCGACGCCTGCGGCGCGCGCCGCCGAGCGAACGGTGCCGGTGCCGACATCCATCGAAGGACGAAGGTCTCGGTCCGCGTGACGACCCACCCAAGACGAAGCAAAAGGATATCGCTCCGAGGCACTGTGAACGATCACAAGATCGATGTCAAACCCAATCGACCCACCCACATGGTCCCTCCGGCCCGATCGAGGACGCTGGTATGGCCGTGGGACCGTGAGGACTGGAACTTTCCGCCAGTGACACGCATGCTGAGAGCGCCGTTGCGTACGTCGAGCGACGTGAAGGCGCGCGGCGAGCGCGGAGGCTGCTAGCGGTCGAAGAAGTCGAAGACGTCGGGCAGCACGAGCGGCACCATGCCTGGATGGTCCGCGTCGACTTCCTTGTATGTGATCGTGTAGCCGCCAGCCATCATCCAGTCGCGCAGCGCCCGGCTGCCCGCCAGGGAGGGCGTGGCGCCGGTCCCTTCCGTCACGAAGATGGGCACGTCGAGCAGCCGGTCCCATGGATAGCCCGACTCCTGGACGAAGGGGCCGGACATGGGCGCAAGAGCCGTCCAGTAGTCGGCGTACTTCGCGCCGATGTACCAGGTGCCGCCGCTCCCCATCGAGTGTCCGGTGAGGAACATCGCGCTGCGATCGATCGGGTACTCATGCAGCACCAGCTCCAGGACGTTGATGACGTCCTTCTCGCTGAGCTCCTGGGCGCGTTCTCGCTCGGGCGTACGCATGGCCAGGAGCTTCTCCGCCTCCGCGGGTTGCCCGAACACGGCCGGCAGCCGCAGAAAGGTGCCGTAGGCGCCCTGGTAGCCGAGCGGCGAGACCAGGAGAACACCATGCTGGTCGGCCAGATTCACCATCTGCTTGTTGTTCTGATCCAGGTACGAGCTCTCGTCGTTCCCTGCGCCGTGCAAGAACATCACGAGGGGCAGCTTCGACGTGCCGTCCCAGCCATTCGGGACGCAGACGCGGTAAGGAACGTCGGCGCCCGCTTCCGGGAAGCGATACGTCCTGCGCTGGTCCCCTTTGGTCCGCCACTGCGGAGAGCCGGGATCGGCGACGGACTCGGCGAGCGCCCGCGCCTCGAGCACCTGGGTGCGCGGATCGAGCGTGGTCCCGAACGAGATGGTCACCGGCGCGAATTCGTCTGAACCGCCCGCCCCGCCCGCCCCTGGCGCGCCGCCTTCGCCGCCGGCCGCCGTCGTCCCGCCGCTGGGCGCTTCGCCGCCCGTGCCGGCGCCCGCTTGACCTCCCGCGCTGGCCGAGGCGCTTCCAGGAGAGCCCCCGCCGGGGCCGCTGGAGGCGGCGTCCGGCGCGCCGGCGCCGCCCCCACCCTGGCCACCTTGGCCGGTGGAGGCGGCGCCGCTGCCGGCATCATCGCTCCCGCAGGCGGCGAGCGACAGCGCGCAGCCGATGCAGGCCAGTGACGAAAGGAATCGACGTGTCGTCATGCTCACTCCGGGGACGAGATCAGCCCGTTCTGGGCGCCCTGCCGAGCGTTCGTGCCTCTCCGAGGCCCCTTGGCGCGCGACTCGATGGCTTGTTCACGGCTCGCAGAAAAATGCACCGATACCAACCAAGCTCACGTCACGAGGGAGCTGCTGGCGCCCGTAGAGTCCGGGGGCCCCCAGCGCGACGCCTTGAGCCGTTCCGCTGGACCGCCGATTCGCGCATCGCGGCTCGTGTGCCTGCGCAAATACGATGTCAGCAGCAGGACCCCCCGAGGGCGCACCGTGAACGATCACATTCAGGGCGTCAAACAAAATTGAGCCGCCCGCACCTCTCCTCGATCCCGGGTGTTCTGGTCGGGTTCGAGCCAGTTGCGCGACCTGGTGAGGTGCCCCACCGTCCGGTGGCCCGGATCGGGGAAATGGCGGCGCACGGCCGCCTCACCGCCGTGCTGGTCGACCGCGACCACCACGTTCGAATCGACCGGCCTTCTCTCCACACAGCGCCCACCAGATGGTCAGAGATGACGTGGCGGAGCACGTCCACCGTCGTCGCTTCTATTGCGCTGAGGGGCGACTGTTACGATGCCATTGGCACCCTCGTCGTACAGGCCCTCTCTGACGCGCGGCCCGGTGCCCGCTTGACGCGCCGCTTCGTCGGAGGAGCCACGCCGGCCCTGTCCTCCGTCGGGCTCGAGGAACTCCGCGGTCCCGTCGACAGGAGTTGACATCGATCATGTGAACGATCACAATGAACACCTTCCCGCGACGAGCAAAAATCCAGCGAGACGGCTTGTTTACATCAAAGTCGCGCAAGCTCGCTGAATCCCAGCTCGGCCGTCGGACTCGGATCCTTCAATCAACTGGAAACGGCCTCACGCTGCGGGCGAACCTCCTCGTGGAACGCCGCTGGTGAGGAAAAAATCGCGCCTGGGTATTCGAATGACGAACCAATCTACACTCGTTCGAGCCACATTGTTCGCGGCGCTGGCCGGCTCTTGCGCTCTCTCGGCTTGCGCAGGTGGCGCCGATGACGGCGCGAGCTCGTCAGGTGACGACCCTCAGGCCGGGACGGGCGGGGCCGCCGTCTCAGGCAGCACCAGCAGCAGCAGCAGCACCACGACGGGCGGCGCCACGACCAGCGGCGGCACCACGACCGGCAACGGCGGCGCGACCGCCGGTGGAACGGGCGGTGAGGGAGGCACGAGCGGAAGCGGCGGTTCGCCGGGAGCGGGCGGTGAGGGCGGATCGATGGGAGGCAAGGCCCCCCCGGAGCCGAGCACGGGTTGCGGCAAGGCCAACCCGCAGACGGGCAGCGCGCAGAGCCCGCTCACCGTATCGGGTCACCAGTACTACGTGAAGCTGCCGACCAACTACGACGCCAGCAAGCCGTACCCGGTGATGATCATGTTCAACCCGACGGGCAACCCGATCAGCTGGGCAGAGCAGAACGCGGGCTTCGAGGTGACCGGCCCCAAGGAAGCCTGGATCCGCGTCTACCCTCACCCGGCCAACTCCAGCTCCGGCTGGGGGGCGAACGACGTCTCCTTCTTTCAGCCGTTCTACGATCAGATCACCGGCAACCTCTGCATCGACAAGGCTCGCGTGTTCGCGGCGGGCGAGAGCTCGGGCGGCGACTTCTCGAGCATCCTCGGCTGCGAGCACGCGGACAAGCTGCGCGCTGTGGGCCCGTGCGCCACCAAGAACGTACAGGGATACCCGCTCAACGCCGACACCCGGAAGTGTACCGGGCAGGTCACGGCGGTCGTCATCCACGGAAAGCGCGACAACGTGGTCGGGACGGAGAACGGCCCGAAGACGCGCGACTTCTATACCGATCTGAACCACTGCGAGGCGGGCACGACGCCGGTCGACGGGTACACGGACGATCGCTCGAACTGCGTCCTGGCTCAGGGCTGTGACGAGGACTATCCGGTCTACTGGTGCCAGCACGGAGACCCGAACTACAACAACACCAATCATGGCTGGCCCGCGTTCGCGCCCAAGTTCCTCTGGAGCCTGTTCTCGACCTATTGAGAATCGTGGTTGGCCCGGCGGCGCCCGGTGCATGACGCCCGCATCAACCGGCGGGAGGTGGCGGACCTCCCGCGATAGCCCGAGCCCCCGGCGAGCAGAAGCGAGCGAGACGGTGTCCTTATGAGTCGATCTGTGTTTGGACTGAACGTTCTTTTCACCGCCGGCGTGGCGCGGCCTCCCGCAGGCCGTGGAGTGAACGCGATGTCTTCGATGCATGGATTCTCGATTTTCAGATGAACAAGACTGTTGCTGGCTGATGGTTGCATTGTAATTGCGCTGAACAACTGATTTGTCACCCGAGCTTGGTCAGGAGGCTATGATGACCCCACCGTCTTTTTTGATGACCGGCTTGCCACGCGGCAGGCGGGCGCTGGGCGCGGGGCTCTGCGTCACCGCGCTCCTGCTGGCGGGATGCACGGGCGCCCTGGGCGATCTGGATCCGGAGGGGGGCGGCGGCCCTCCTCCGGACGTCGGCGGCGACCCACCCACCGGCGGAGTGGCGCGCGGCATCGATATGCCGGGGGCGCCGCAGTTCCACCGATTCGTGCGCCTCACGAACTCGCAGTGGGCGCGCAGCGTGCAGGTGGTTCTGAATCTCGCCGATCCTTCGTCGCTGTCCGACGGGTTCGAGAAACCTGTCTCGGGCATTACGGACTTCACGAACAACGAGCACCTGCTGAGCGTGAACCAGCGCTCGTGGGGCGACTACCAATCGGCGGCGGAGGCGCTCGCCGAGGAGGTGACGGATTCGGATGCGGCGCTCGCCAGGGTCTACCCGGATAAGGACGAGACCGGCTTCATCGAAACCGTGGGGCGCCGTGCGTATCGCCGTCCGCTGACGGACGACGAGGTCGCCAGGTACTCGGAGCTCTTCGAGACCGGCGCGGCGATGTCCGGCACGAAGAGCACGTTCGCCAAGGGCGCGCAGCTCGTGATCCGGACGATGCTCCAGTCGCCGCACTTCCTCTACCGCACGGAGCTCGGCGAAACGCGCAAGCCGCTCGATGGTTACGAGGTCGCGGCGAAGCTCTCGCTCTGGCTGCGCGACGCCGCGCCGGGCGACGAGCTGCTCGACAAGGCGCCCACGCTCACGACGCCGGAAGCGATCGCCGCGGTCGCCAAGACCATGCTGGAGGAGCCCACCGCGGTCAAGGGCATGCGGTACTTCCATGGCGAGCTGCTCCACTTCGATCGCTACACCACGATCAGCAAGCTCGGCGTGCCGAACTACAACGAATCGTTGAACGCGGAGTACGAGGAGAGCGCGTACCTGTTCTTCGACAAGATCTTCACCGAGGGTCTCGGGGTCAAGGAGATCCTCACGTCCACCAAGGGCTTCGTGGGGCCGGGGATGGCGAGCCTCTACGGCCTGGCGCCGAGCGGGAGCCGCATGGTGGAGCAAGACCTCGGTCCCGATCGCGTCGGCTTCTTCTCGCAGCTCCCCTACCTGACGCTGAACGCCCTGAACGAGGAGTCGGACTCGATCCACCGCGGCGTCAGCATCAACCTCGACATGCTGTGCGCGCCGCTCGGCGCGCCGGCCCCCAACATTCCACCGGTCCCGCCGCTCGAGCCCGGGCAGACGAACCGTCAACGCATCACGCGGCTCACCTCCGGCTGCGGCGGCACGTGCCACAACCAGCTCATCAATCCCGTCGGCTTCGCCTTCGAGCACTTCGACGGCATGGGGCAATATCGCGACGAGGAGAACGGAGGTCTGCCGGTCGACAGCAGCGGCGTCTACGCGTTCTCCGAAGGGACCAAGTCGTTCGCGGACGCCGGCGAGCTGATGCACTACATGGCGGAGGGCGAGCAGGCTCACCTCTGCTACGCGAAGAAGCTCGCGAGCTTCGCGCTCCAGCGCGACGTCGTCCCGGCGGACTTGCCGTTCGTCGAGACGCTTGCCGAGGTGAGCCGCGGCGCCAGCGGCTCGGTGAAAGAGATCATGCTCGAGCTCGTGAAGAACGACGCATTCCGGACTCACATGGGAGGTACGCTGTGAACCCGAAGATCGCAATGAACCTCGCTCCTCCGAGCGCAGCGCCCCGGCGCGGCATGAATCGACGCGCGTTCCTGCGCGCGGGCGGCGTCGCCATCGCCCTTCCGTTCCTCGAGGGTTTGCCGTCGCGCTCCGCCTGGGCCGCGGACAGCTCGCCCGTGTTCAGCCTCTACATCGTGGCGGCGTGCGGCGTGGTGGGTAAGAAGTTCTTCCCGGACAAGACTGGCGAGCTCACCACCGACGGGCTCGCCGCCATGACGGAGAAGGCGACGCACGTGCTCGCGCCTCACGCCCCGAACCTGCTGTTCATCCGCGGGATCAACTTCCCCATGGGGGGCCCCACCAACTGCGGCCACGCGCAGGGCCTGTGTCAGTCGCTCACCGCGCGCCCGGCGCAGGGCGGCGGCAGCACCGCATCCTCGGGCGGCGTGTCCGCGGACGTGCAGATCGCCAAGCTGGTGAACGAGGGCGGCGCCGAGCCGCTCACGCTCTACGCCGGTAACCGCAGGAACGGGTACATCGCCGAGCGCATCTCTTTCAAGGGCGGTGGCGCCGGGCAGGTGCGTTCTGCGGACGACAACCCGTACACGCTCTACGCCAAGCTCGTCGGCCTGGCGGAAAGCGGCGGCGGCAGCAGCGGCGGCAACGGCGGGCAGGTCGCCGACGAGCTCATCCGCAGCCGCAAGAGCGCGAACGACTTCGTGCGCGAGGAGCTGAACAGCCTGATGCGCATGTCGGCGCTGAGCTCCGCTGACAAGAAGCGCCTCCAGCAGCATTTCGAGGCCATCCGCGACGCCGAGGTCACGATGGGCCAGATGGCCAGCACCTGCAGCCAGGCGGGCCTCTCGACGTCGGAGCTCGATGCGCTCAAGAGCGGCTTCGCGTTCAAGACGAACGGCATGATCGAAGACGTCGCGAAGCTCCATCTCGAGCTCGTGGCGCTGGCGTTCGCCTGCAACTTCAACCGCGTGGCGACGCTGCAGCACGGCGACGGCACGGATGGGACGAGGTATTCGGTGCCGGCGAACGCGACGCTCGGGTGGCCCTTCCACCACATCAGCCATCGTGTGCAATCGGACGCCGCTACGGGCAACAACCCGACGGCCGAGCAAGCGCACGCCGAGATCGACGTGCTCCGCATGAAGACGCTGCTCCACGGCCTCGATCAGTTCAAGGCGCGCGGCCTGTTCGACAAGTCCATCATCATGTGGACGAACCACGTGTCGGACGGCCCGTCGCACAGCTTCCAGAACGTTCCGACGATCATCGCCGGGGACGGCGGCGGCTACCTGAAGCAGGGTGCTTACATCGACGCCGGAGGCGTCACGAACAACCGGCTCTTCAACGGCCTCATCGCCGCCGCCGTTCGGGACAAGACCCAGTGGACGGAGAACTTCGGCGAGGGCAAGGGCTCCGGGCCCATCGACGGCATGCTCGCCTGAACGGCACCGCCCGCGGCGTGCCTCCCTGACGTTGTCACACAGAATTGTGCACGCCCCCATGGGCTCCGGGAGACACCCGTGAGCAGACGACGACGCACGTCGTGAGCGTGGCGATCGCACGACAGGAGATCTTGATGCAAGCAATGACGCAAGGAATGGCAGCGGCCATCGCCGTCCTCCTGTTCGGCTGCGGTGCTGACGACGCGCTGCCCTCGGGGACCAGCGGCACCCCGGCGGGGTCGAGCGGAGCTGCCGGCTCCACCGGCTCCGCCAGCGCTGCGACCACAGGCGCTGCGTCCGCGGGCAGCGGCGGCGGCGATGTGAGCGCGACCAGTGGCACGGCGGGTGGGGGCGCCTCCGACGGAGCGGCGGGCGGCTCCAGCGGAGCGGCGGGCCACGGTGGCGCGGGCGGCGCGGGGGCGGGTGGCGCGGGGGCGGGCGCGGGTGGCGCGGCGACGTGTGACCCCGCGGACGAGACCCCCGATCCGACGCCGGTCAACGTGAGAGCCATGGGAGCCGCGTTCACCGGCTCACACGAGGTCGTGGTCGAGAAGGATCCTGGTCTGTCTGGCCGCACGATTTACAGGCCGAAGGACCTGGGCGGCGCCGAGAGGTACCCGATCGTTGCCTGGGGAGAGGGTGCCTGTTCCTTGAACGGCACCACCAACCCAGATTTTCTGGGCGAGCTCGCGTCGCACGGGTACCTGGTGATCTCCGACGGCGAGCCGAACGGCTCCGGCTCGAGGCCCATGGTCGAGGACTACAAGGCCATGGGAAAGCCCCTGATCGAGTCCCTGGATTGGGCCATCAAGGAGAACGGGCGAGCGTGCAGCCAGTACTACCGGAGCCTGGCTGCCGACAAGACCGCGGTCATGGGTTGGTCCTGCGGCGGACTGATGGCCGAGGGGGCTGCCGGCGACCCGCGCGTGACGACCGCGGTGATCTGGAGCAGCGGGATGATCAATCCCGATCAGAAGATCCTCGACGCGCTCCACGCGCCGATCGCGTTCATCCTCGGCGGCCCCGATGACGTCGCTTACCCGAACGGGACCCGGGACTACCGGAACACCCGCGACGTGCCCGCCGTCCTTGCGAGCACCAACGTGGGCCACGGCGGCACCTACGGCCAGGACAACGGCGGAGTCTTCGGCAAGGTCGGCGTCGCCTGGCTGGGCTGGCAGCTGAAGGGGGACATGGGCGCGACCGGCAAGGGCATGTTCGTCGGCGCGAATTGCGGCCTGTGCACCGACCGGGCATGGACCATCGAGTCGAAGAACATGAACTGAGGTGGGGCGCGCGACCGGCGCTAGATGCTCGGCGCGCGCGTGGTGCTCACGGGCATCCGCCCCGAGGTGGCGCCCGCCCTGATCGAGCTCGGCGCGGACCTCACCGGCATCGTCACGACGGGCACCTTGCAGAGCGGCATCGCATACGTGCTCCGGCCCACGGAGCGCCCGCGCGTCGCCCGGTGAAGCGCGCCATGGCTGCATCCTAAAGAGACCGAGACCCCTCCCCCGCGCGTCGCCCGGTGAAGCGCGCGACCCGGCTACGAGCTCGCCCCGACGCTCGCGAACGCGCCGGGCGTGACCGCCGTGCTCGAAGGCCGCGCGCCAGTCCATTTTCTTTGACACCAGCAGTGTGAACGCTCACTGTGCGCCTTGGGGTTTCCTTTCGCGTTGCCCTGAACAGGCCGTCGTTCGCGCCGGCCCTTCGTCCCTGGGCTCGGGCTCGCCCTCTGCGCCGATTCCATTCGCCTGGTCGTCGCGGACGCGAGCAACGGCGAGGTCGCGAGGGCGTCGCGTGTCGTTTCGACGGCTCTCGGTCGATCATCCCGACGGCGCAGCGGAGCTCGCATCCTGCGGCTCTCCGCTTCGGCGTGCGTGGGACGGAGGAATGCGATGCGTATGGTTCAAGAGAATGGTTCGCTGTGTGGGTCGCGCGAGCGGAGCGATGCGGAGATCCGGAGACCGCGCCGCTCGACGTGGGCCACGCTGGTGGGGACTGCCGCGCTGGTGGCGATGCTCTGCGGGTGTTCCGATGATCCGGAAGGAGCGACGTCGACCAGCTCCGGAACCAGCGCAAGCGCTACGACGGGCGCGACCAGCGAGGGGGTGACGAGCGGCGGCGTGACCAGCGGGAGCGCTGGAGGGGGAGTCGCCACGAGCGGCTCGACAGGCTCGGCCGGCGGTGACGGCAGCGGCACCGGGGGCGCCGGCGAAGCGGGCTCGGGTGGCATGGGCGGCGCATCCGACGGTGTCGGAGGTGCCGCGGGCGACGGAGGTGCAGGGGGCAGCGCTGGCGCGGGCGGCGGCCCGGCATTCCAGCCCTGCCCGGCGAGCGGCCCCTGCAAGATCATGCCCTTCGGCGATTCAATCACGCAGGGTTTCAACGTCGCCGGCGGCTACCGCGCCCCGCTGTTCCACCTCGCGCTCGAAGCGAACCGCGACATCACCTTCGTCGGTTCCGCCAATGATTACAGCGTGCCCATGGTGGACGGAGTGACGTTCCCGAGGAACCACGAGGGTCACGGCGGCTGGACGATCGAGGGCAACAACGGCATCGCGAAGCTCGTGGGCACCAGCATTCCGAATTACAAGCCCAACATCATTACGTTGATGATCGGAACGAACGACATCAACGGTAACATCAACCTTGCGGACGCACCGAATCGCCTGGGCAAGCTGCTCGACTCGATTTTCATGCGTGATCCGAACATCCTCGTGGTGCTCGCGCAGATCGTGCCGACGAGAACGGACGGCACGAACAACGCCGTCAAGGCCTACAATGCGGCCATGCCCGACCTGGTTTCGACGCGCGTCAGCAAGGGGCAGCACATCGTGCTGGTGGACATGTACACAGCGTTCACCAACGACACGAACTACAAGCAGTCCCTCTTCGCCGACAATCTCCACCCGAACCAGGCAGGGTATAACCGCATGGCCGAGGTTTGGTTCCAGGCGTTGAGTCCGTACCTTCGCTGAAATCGAAAGGCGAACGCACACCGGATTTCCGACAGCGGAGCTCCCGGACAGGAACCACCCGAACGAGGCCGGCTACGTGCGCATGGCGAACGTCTGGTACGGGGCGATCGGCGACCTCTTGCGGTGAGACGAGGTCGCGGTCGCGCCTTCCCCCGCGAGCCTATTGCTCGCGCCGCGTCGCGTGACGGCGCCGGCCAGTGCATCGAGGAGCGCCGGCCGGCGTCGTCGAGCTCGCGCCGGCCGGCGTTCCGCCCTTGTGATGGCTACGTCAGGTTCGTGAGCGGCCCGGTGCAGAACCTCGCGTCGCCGAACGTGTTCCGGCTGTCGCCGAACAGGTTCAAGATCGAGACGAGCAGATCGTTGTGCGGGCGATTGTTGTACCGGAGCCAGCGTCCAGCGCGCAGGCCTCCGCCGCCGCCGGCCAGCAAGAACGGCATGTTCGACTTGTTGTGGCTCGGCGGATCCTGGAGCTCGGACCCGAAGAAGACGACGCTCTCGTCGAGCAGCGAGTGTCCACCCATGTCGACCTTCGCCATCTCCTGCAGCAGATAGAGGTGCTGCTTCGAATACCAGTTGCAAATGAGCTCGCACTCGTTTGCCCTGAAGCCGCCGTCGTGCTGGTAGAAATGGTGGTGCTCGCTCAGGTTGAGCCAGGGGAAGGTGTGCTTCGCCTCGGTGTCGCTCCACTGCAGCGTGCCGACCGCGGTGATGTCGCAGGCGAGCGACATCACCATCATGTCCATCATCAGCTTGCCGACCTTCGGGATCGCCGCGTCGGTCGAGGTGTCCTTGACCTTGCCGTCGTTGTCCGCGCTGAGCCCCGTGCGCGGGTTGTAGTCGGACGTGTCGACCTTCGTCGGCGCCTTGCACGCGCTCGTCTCGACCGGCGGCGCGCTGTCGAGGCTCTTCTCGATCTCGCGGAGCTTCGTCAGGTGCTGATCGATCTTCTGCTTGTCGGCGGCGCCGAGCCGATTGGACAGGGCGGAGTAGCGCCCGTCGAGGAAATCGAGGATCGATTTCTTTCGCGCGAGTCGGCGGGCGGCGTCGTTGCCGGCGCTGGGATCCAGCGTGCCGAAGAGATCGGTGAAGATCTCCGTCGGATCGAGGCGCGGCGAGATCGGCCTGAACGGCGCGGCGCTCTCGAAATTCGCGGAGTTCATCGGTGACAGCAGGCCGTGGGACTTGCCCGTCGCCCAGCGCACCGCGATCTCGATGCTCGCCTTCGCCTTCTGACCGGCGGAGATCCGGGAGGCGATCACCTGATCGACGGACGGTCCGCCCGCGTAGCCGCCGTTCGGGGCCTGGGTCGTGCCCGAGAGCCAAGCGATGATCCCGGCCTGGTGCTGCTCACCGATCGCGCTCTTCATGTCGAGGCCGTCGACGACGATCAGCTTGTCCTGCACCGGCGCGAGCGGCGACAGGATGGGCCCCAGGGTGAAGTTCGTCTCGTTGCCGGTCGGCCGCCAGCGGTTGAGCACGGTCCCGCCCGGCGTGTAGACGCCGAGGAAACGCTTGGCGGGGGTGGCTTGCGCGCTCGCCGTGCGCTCGGGGCCCATGATCTCCAGCCAGGGGAGCGCGATGGCGATGGCGCCAGCGCCGCGCAGCACGGCACGTCGGCTCAAACGAAAGTTCGACATAACCATCACTCCTCCTGGGCAGCCATGTAGTGGAAGGCATCCGTCTGCGTGAGCTCGATCAGGAGCTGCTTCACATTGTATCCGGACGCCTTGAAGGCGTCCGTGACAGCCTTCTTGGTGCAAGCGTCCCCGGCGCGAAGGGTGAGACCATAGCCGTACTCGGCCCAGTGCGTCGCGAAGCAGTTCTGCACCGCCTCGGTCTGGGCGAGCCCCTGCACCAGCTCGACCGGCCCGTTCACCTTGATGTCCGTGCCCGGGACCGCGCCGCTCGCGTCGATCAGGACGTCGTTCTCCGTCGTGCGGAACAGCCCGACCGCGTCGTAGTTCTCGAGCGCGAACCCGACCGGATCCATGAACTGGTGGCACGTCGCGCAGACCGGATCCTTGCTGTGCTGGCTGAAGCGATCCCGCGCCGTCGCGCCGGTGTACGGATCCGGCGGCTTCACCCTCTCCAGGATGTCGCCGGTGGGGAGCGGGATCTTCTGGCACATCAGCTTGTCGAGCACGAACGCGCCGCGGACCACGGGGTTCGTGTTGTTCGAGTGCGTCGTCCCGGCCATCACGCCCGCCTGGGTGAGGAGCCCGAGGCGCTGGGTCGTGTCGAGCTGCACCCGCTGGAACTCGTCGCCCGTCACGCCGGAGACGCCGTAGAACGCCGCGAGAGGTCCGTTCATGAACGAGTACGGGGCCGTCAAGACGGACGCCCAGGTGCCGTTCTCCTCGAAGATCTCGTGCTCGATCAATCGCTGCGTCTCTTCGTGCAGGAGCGAGCCGATCGTCCGCGAGAAGGTCGGGAACAACTCCGCCTTTCGCTCGAGATCCGCGAGGCTGCTGATGGGGAACAGGTTGTCGAAGAAGTACCGGACGGTGGCCCGCGACCGGGGATCCTCGAGCATGCGCTCGGCATGAGCGCGCACGCCCTCCTTGGTCGAGAGCTCGCCCGCCTGCGCCGCCGTGCGCAGCTTCTCGTCGGGCATCGTGCCCCAGAGCAGGTACGATAGGCGCGTCGCCATCTCGTCGCCGGTGGGCCGTCGGAGGTCGGGGCGCTCCGCGTCGGGCGCGCCAAACTCGATGCGGTAGAGGAAATCCGGCGATTGAAGCAGCCCCTCGATCACCGTCGCGATGCCGACGCCGAACGTGGCGTCCGTCCGGCCGGCGCTGTACAGCGCGAGGAGCTCGTTCGCCTCGCCGTCGGCGAGCGGCCTCCGGTACGCGAGCGGCGCGAGTCGCTCGATGATCGTGCGCGCGCACGCTTCCTCGCCCTCCGCCGTCACGCCGCGCGCGCAAGGGTCGAGCTTCGCGAGCGCCTCCGGGGTGGCGGTCGCGCGCTTGGCGACGCCCTCCGCGACGGTGCCCAGCTGCTCGGCGAGCAGGCTCGAGACCGACAGCGTGTCCGCGTCATTGCCGAAGCCGTTCCCGACATCCTCGCTCGGCAGCGAAATGGCTGGATCGGTCGTGTCGCCCAGGAGGTCGCGGACGGTCTTGTTGTATTCGTAGCGCGTCAGCCGCCGCAGCGGCGCTCGCCCGGGGTACACCGTGCCGTCCTCGCAAGCGGCCGGGTCCGTCGGGCCCGTGCCCGTCCCCGTCCCCGTCGAGGTGGTCGACGGGTCGTTCGGGTCGTTCGGGTTGGAATCCTCGGAGCGAAACCCGCCCAGGTCTCCCGTGCAGCCGCTGGCCACGATCAACGCGATCGAGACAGCTAACCGAGAGCCCAGGAGAGGACGCGCCTTCTCATGATCTGAGGGCCTAACCATGTTCTCTCTCCTCGCCCGCTGTGGGCACGCTAAAGTGGAGCGCAGGCGGGATCTGGTGTTTACCCTCGCCCGTATCGCGACAGATCGTGGCCAGTTCGGCCTGATGATATTTCTACTACCTGCTGAGAAAATCCATCGACCACTCCATGGCGGGCCGCGACTGGCCATCCCTGATGAGGCCCAAGCCCCTCACCGGCGTCGTGCCATGAACGTAGCCCCCAGAGCGTGATGCCTTTGGTGTACGACCGAACGCAGCCGGCACCAGGATCGACCCGATACCCGACCACGGGGCTCGCAATGCGCATGGACCCACCCAGAGCAAAGCGAAAGGATACCTCTGCAATGTGAACGCTCACATAGCGGATGTCAACGCCTATCGACCGATCCGCGCGCGTCCGCCAGGCGGAGGGAGGACAAGGCCGGCGGAGCTTTTCCGGAGCGCCGCGTCACGAGGAGCGGAGGTCGTGCAGCTGAACGAGATTATGGCGATGAGCGTATACCCACGTTCCGGGCTCCCCGCGGAGGCCGGAGCCGCAGCAGCGGACTCAGCCGCGCGAGGGCCGCCGCTGTTCCAGGAGGCCGCCCGATTCCCCCTCACCCACCGGCCCCGCCGCGCACATCGACTGCAAGGCAGCGACGATCTCCTCCGTGACGCACGGCCCGCCCGAGACGTAGGACGGCGCGAGCGGCTTCAGCGGCGGCGGGAGCACCTCGGCGACCCGCGCGCCGATGGCGTCGCGCGACGCCGCGTGCCCCTCCTCCCCGGCCGCGGCCCGGAGCGCCTGCGCGAAATCGGCCGCGGTGGGCCAGCGCGCGTCGCGATCGCGCTCGATCGCCCGCGCGACGGCGGCCGTGACGGCCTGGCCCACACCCTCGCGCTCGCTCGAGAGCGGCGGCACCTCGCGCTCGAGGACGGCGTGGAGGGTCGAGACCATGTTGCCGCCGGCGAACAGCCGCCTGCCCGCCAGCACCTCCCACGCCACGACCCCGAGCGAGAACACGTCCGAGCGCCGATCCAGCGGCCTCGCGTTCGCCTGCTCCGGCGAGAAATAGCTCAGCTTCCCCTTCACCATCCCGGTCTTCGTCCGCGTCGTCCGGCGCAGGGCATACGCGAGCCCGAGATCGCAGATGGACGCCCGACCGTCGACGCCGACAAGGATGTTGGATGGCGAGATGTCCCGGTGGATCACCTGGAGCAGCTCCCCCGAGCTGTCGCGCGCCTCGTGCGCCGCGTGCAGCCCCTCGGCGGCCTGCGCGATGAGCTCGATCGCGTCGCCGACCCCGAGCGCATCGGGAGCCCGGGTCAGGTGCTTGAGGGTGACCCCCACGACGAGCTCCATGACGATGTACGGCGCGCCCTCGTCGAGACCGTAATCGAGGACGGGGACGAAATGGGGGCTCGCGACGCGCGACGCGATGCCCGCCTCGTCGAAGAGCATGGACGCATAGCTCGACTCGTACCGCAGATCGGCCCGGATCCGCTTCACCGCCACGAGCGACGCGCGCTCCAGACCCGCGCCGTCCGCGTCCCCTCCGCCCGCAGCGCAGGCGCGACGCGCGATGAAGACCTCGGCCGAGCCGCCCCTGGCCAGCTGCAACAGCAGCTCGTAAGGACCGACGGCGCCCAGGTCAGAAGAATCCATGCTCACTGCTCCGGGCGGCGGGTTATCACGTCAATGGTTGTTCATCAACCTTGGCCCCCTCGCGCTTCGCTCCGTTCACGCTCTGATTTGCGCTCCGGGGGGCGCCCCTGTCCTCCCCCTCCTCCGCCGCCGCGATCCGGCGCGGGGCCGCGGGCGACGAGGCCCTCGCCGTCCGTGGGGGCGTCGCCGCCGCGCTCGGCGTGCTCGGCCAGCACCCGCTCGTCGGTCTCGCCCACCGAGCGCAGCCAGCGCGCCGCAGCCCGGTGGCCGGCGGTGCGATCGCCGTCCGTGAGCATCCCGTAGGCGGCGTCACGCACGAGGGCGTGACGGAACGTGAGCTCGTCGTGCCCGGGGTAGCGCGAAACGCCGCGCCGGGCGACGAGCTCCTCCGAGAGCAGGCTCTTGAGCCAGCGGTCGAGCGACTCGGCCGAGGTGCCGGCGCCGAGCAGCTGCCGCACGCCGTCCGGCCAGAAGCTGCCGCCGAACAGGCTCGCCGCCCGCAGCGTGCGCCGCGCTTCGGCCGGCAGCGCCTCGATGCGCGCGTGCATCAGCGCCACGACCGTGGGCGGCATGTCGCTCCGGCCCTCCGCGCGCGCGCGCATCAGCTCCTCGAGGAAGAAGGGGTGGCCGTCGGCGTGCTCGACGAGGCGCGCCACCTCGGGCAGCGCGAGCTCCTCGCCGAACACGCTGCGGACGAGCCGCTCGGCCGCGCGCTGGCTGAGCGCGCCGAGCTTGATGTGCTGCACGCCGCGCGAGCCCCAGAGGCCGGGGAACGTCTCCATCACGCTGTGGCGCGCGAAGCCGAGCACGAGGAGCGGGCGATCCGAGAGCGCCTGGAGCGCCTCGTCCAGCACCGAGACCGAGGCGTGATCGCTCCAGTGCATGTCCTCGAGCACCACCACGACCGGCCCCTCGCCCGAGCGCGCGGCGAGCCACTCGAGCACGGCGCGGCGGGCCTGATCGCCCATGGCGACCGCGTCCCCGCGGGGGGCGCGCAGCTCCACATCGGGGTCGTCGAACGGCGTGCCCGCGATCTCGCCGAGGTACCAGGCGACGCGCGGGGCGTCGTCGGCCGGCGCGGGCAGGGTCCGCGCGACGTGCTCGCGGATCTTGGCGCGGCGCGCATCGAGCGCCTCGCCGGGCAGGCAGCCGGCGGCCGCGAGGACGATCTCGCCCAGCATGCCGAACGGCGCGCCCGCGCCGAGGGGGTCGCCCCGCGCCACGTAGACCGACGCGCGCGCGTCGCGCTCGCGCACGGCGCGGATGAGCTCGCAGCGGAGGCGCGTCTTGCCGATGCCGGCCTCGCCGAGGACGAGCGCGGCGCGCGCCACGGGCTCGTCGGCGCTCTGCTCGAAGAGGCCGCACAGCGTCGCGAGCTCGCGGTCGCGCCCGACGAACGAGGTGACGCGGCCGAAGAGCGTGCGCTCGGGCTCGGTGCCGTCGCGCTCGCCCATCAGCAGGAACGAGGGGCCGTCGCCGATCACCTCGAAGCGCGGCGCCGCGAGCCCCGCGGTGACCTCGTCGATGCGCACGTCGCCCTCTGCCTCGCGGAGGCGGGCGACCGCGCGGTCGATCACGTCGCCCGCGGGCAGGCGCTCGCCCACCTGCGCGCGGCCCGTGGCGAGCGCGACCGGGCGCCCGGGCAGGCGCGCCTTCAGCGCGAGCGCGCACTGCGCGGCGCGCGCCGCGAGATCGAAGGCGGCCATCGTGCCGGCGCCGCCGCGGCCGGAGAACACCTCGTCGGTCTGCGAGGACAGGAGCACCAGGCGCGTGCCGCCCGGGAGCCGCACGCGCTCGCCGCCGAACGCCTCGGCGAGCTCCGCGACGATGCGCTCGACGCCGCGATCGCTCGCCGGCTCCGGGTCGGCGGCGCCCAGATCGACGAGGACGACGCTGACGAGCCGCCGCTCGTCGTCCGTGACCGACGCCGGCGCGCCGTCCGCGCCCGCGCTGGACGCGCGCGCGAGCAGGGCGCGCGCCTCCGCGAGCGCGGCCGCCGCGGCGCGGCCGTCCGCGGGGCGCGCCGCCGGGTCCTTCGCCAGGAGGCGCGCGGCGAGCTCGTCGAGGAAGGGCGGCACGTCCGGGCGCCGTTCGACGAGGCGCGGCGCCTCCTCGAGGAGGATGCGGCACACCTCGGCGAGCGGGTCGTCGGCCGCGAAGGGGCGCTGCCCGGCGAGGCACTCGAAGAGCAGGACGCCGAGCCCGAAGACGTCGGCGCGCGCGTCGACCTCGACGTCGCCGCGCGCCTGCTCGGGCGCGATGTAGCCGAGCGAGCCGACCAGCGAGCTAGCCTCCGTGACGAGCGAGGTCGACGCCGCCGCCCGGGCGACGCCGAAGTCGAGCAGGACAACGCCGTCGACCCTGCCGTCGCGCAGGAGCACGTTGCTCGGCTTGAGATCGCGGTGCGTGATCCCGATCGCGTGGATGGCGGCGAGCGCCTCCGCGATCTGGTGAGCGACGAGCAGCGCGTCGGCCACGGGGAGCGCCCCCCCCTCCTCCAGGCGCGCGTCGAGCGTGACGCCCTCGAGCCACTCCATCGCGAGCCACAGGGCGCCGTCGTCGCCCGTGCCGTGCGCGATGTGCTGCACGATGAGCGGGTGCTGCACGGCCTCGAGCATGCGCGCCTCGCGCCGGAAGCGGGCGGCGAGCTCGGGGGGCGCGACCTTGAGCGCGACGGGGCGCCCGGTCAGCTGGTCGATCGCCCGGTAGACCGTGCCCATCCCGCCGGCGCCGGCAAGGCGGTGCACCTCGAACCGGCCGGAAACCAGCGTGCCCTCGCGCATGGTGCCAGCTTATCCGAGAGCTCCCGTCAGGTGCGCGGCGCGAGCGCTCGGTGGTGACGGTCCAGGGTGTTTGTTGTACGCTGTGCGCGCCGACACGCGCCGACACGCGCCAACATCCAGAGCGCCGCGCCGCCCGCACAGGACGCCCCCCCAGGGTCGCCGGCTCGGCCGATCGAAGAGGGACCCCCGATGAACCCCGGACAGCAGGTGACGAGCACGCTCAGGCTGGCGCGCGAGCTCGGGAAGGGGGCGATGGGGAGCGTGTGGGTGGCCGACCACCTCACGCTCGGGACGCAGGTGGCGGTGAAGTTCATGGCGCCGGCCTACGCGGACCAGAGCGGCTTCGTGGAGCGCTTCCGGCGGGAGGCGATGGCGGCCGCGCAGATCAAGAGCCCGCACGTCGCGCAGGTCTTCGACCACGGCGTCACGCCGGACGGGGTGCCGTTCATCGTGATGGAGCTGCTCGAGGGCGAGGACCTCAAGAGCCGCATGCAGCGGCTGGGCGCGCTGCCGCCCGTCGAGGTCACGACGATCGTGTCGCAGACCGCCAAGGCCCTCGGCCGGGCCCACCAGGCCGGGATCGTCCACCGCGACATCAAGCCGGACAATATCTTCCTGCTCGACGTCGAGGGCGAGCTGTTCGTGAAGGTGCTCGATTTCGGGGTGGCCAAGCGGGTCCAAGGCGAGCTCGGCATGACGTCGACCGGGAGCGTGCTGGGCACGCCGCTCTACATGAGCCCCGAGCAGCTGCTCAGCGCGAAGCACGTCGACTTCCGCGCGGATCTCTGGGGGCTCGCGGTGGTCGCCTACCACGCGCTCACCGAGCATGTCCCGTTCCGGGGCGAGACGCTGGGCGCGCTGTCGGTGGTGCTCCACACCGGGATCTTCACGCCGCCGAGCGAGGTGAGGCCGGAGCTCTCTCCGGCGATCGACGCCTGGATGAAGAAGGCGCTGGCGCACGATCCGGCGGCGCGCTTCTCGTCGGCGCGGCAGATGGCGGAGGCGCTGGAGCGCGCGGTCCTCGGGATCGCGCGCACGGCGTTCACGACCGAGCCCTCGTCCGCGGGGGAGCGAGCCCTCCACGGGAGCGCGTCGCAGCCGGTGCTGTTCGGGGAGCCGACGCCGCTGCCGCCGGCGCCGGGCGCGCGGCTCTCGACGACCGGCACGCCGCCGTCGTCGGCGCCGGGCGCGCGGCTCTCGACGGACGGCGCGCCGGGGCGGACGCTCGCCGGCATGGCGACGTCGGGGACGGACGGGGCCCGGCGGTGGGCGCCGGCCATCCTGGCGGCCGCGCTCGCGTTCGGAGCGCTCGTGGCGGCGGTCGTCTTCCTGGCAACGAAGCGGCCGCCCACGGCCGAGGTGACCCCCTCGTCGGAGGCGCCGGCCCGGCAGGCCGCGCCCGTCGTGGCGCAGCCGGTGGTGCCGGCGCCGGCGAGCGCCGCCGCGCCGGTCCCGGCAGGGCCCGCGAGCGCGACGCCCGCGGCCGATACCGCGCAGCCAGAGGCCACGGCGGCGACAGCGCAGCCAGCGGCCACGGCAGAGCCGGCGGCCACGGCGAGCCCGCGCGCGGCGGGGAGGCCGGGCGCGACGGCGGCGCCGCGCGGCACCTCGGAGGGGCGCGGCCGCGCCACGCCGCGGGAGGCGTCGACGGGCCGCCCGACCGGGACGAGGCCGCCACCGGTCGAGGACACGATCGGCTTCTGACGCGGCCTCCGGTCGGAGGGTGAGTCCTTATCCCACCCTCTGGAACCGCCAGGGCGCCATGAGACGCCAAGAACCCTTGTACGCCTCATGGCGACCTGGTGGCTCATGAGACCCACCTTGGGCCAACGTACTACCCCACCCCGCTCGGGCCCCATCACGCTCCAGGCGCCCCAGGCGCCCGTGGACGCGGCCTCCAGACGACCTGGTCAGACAGAGCCCGCCGAAATGGGGCCCTCGCGCCGATCGACGGAGAAATATGGAATCAACCGCGCTGGCACGGGCGATGTCGACATCGGAAGGTGAGGCCCAGGGGGCGCACTGCGACATCCCGCCTCACTCCTCCAGCGGAAGGGGCACTGAAATCGGCGCAAACGCACCGAGGCGCGAGAATTTCGGATTGGCACAGAGCGTGCGGTATCCGTCGCCGGGGCCCTGAGCGAGGACGCGCTCGACGCGAAGGAGGTCTCTTTCATGGAGAAGCTGGTAATTGGCCTGGTGCAGACGCACGACGAGGCGGAAGCCGCGGCGGAACGCATCATCGACTGCGGCTACACCCGACAGGAGGTCAGCCTGCTGATGACCGACGCGACACGCCACAGGTGCTTCCGGACCCCGGACGGAGCGCCGCCGTCACAGACGTTCGGCGCGGCGGTCGCGATGAGCGTCGTGGTCCCCGATCTCGGGTTCGTTGTCGCCGGCCCGCTGGCCGCCGTCGTGGCCAGCGCGGTCGGCGCCGGGATCACGGGCGGCCTGCGCGAGATCCTCATGACCGCGGGCGTCCCGAAGCACTGGGCGGAACGCTACGAGGCCGGCGTCCGGCAGGGCGGGATCCTCGTGAGCGTATTCGCCCGCACGGAGCGAGACGTCGGTCTGCTCCATCTGGTCCTGGACGACAACGGCCTCTACGCGGTCCGGCACGCCGCCGAACGCGAGGCGTACGATATCTATCTCTGATCGAGAGCAGAGCGAATCAACCCCCGAGCGACCTGAGCCGCGCGCGCAACATCAGGGCCCCGATGAGATCTTCCTCCGCGTCGCTCCGGCGCGACCAGCCGAGCGACAGGTAGCGCAGGAGCTCGCCGAACGTCGGCCCGGCCGGCGCCGCGCTCGTGCCGCCGCGGACGACCCAGAGCTGCTCGCCGTCGGCGCCGAGCGCGACGACCGCGCGATCGGCTCGAGCCGCCGCGCCGCCGCCGAGCGCCGAGCCCGAGAGGCGCGCGATCGGGTAGAGCTGGCGCGCCGCCGCCGCCTCCCAGCCCGGCTCGCGGTCGTGGCCGAGGAGCTCGCCCTCGCGGAGGAAGCGCAGCGTGCCCTCGACGGCGCCGATCGCGAGCTCGCGGTAGAGGTCCTCCGGATCCGCCGGATCGGCCCAGTCGTAGGCGCGCACGAACGCCGTGTACGTCGCCGGCGGGGCGACGCCGCGGATGGGCGGCGGGGACGCGGGCGCGCCGCGGCCGTCTTCGCGGCGGAGCACCCGGTTGAGCCGCGCGACCTCGTCGGCGATCGACCCCGGCCCGGGCGCGACGAGGTGCACCTGGACGCGGCGCTCGGGCGCGAAGAGGGCGCCCATGAGCGCGCCCAGCACCGGGGCGCCCAGCTCGGCCGCGAGGAACGTCGAGCCGCGGTGCGGCCGGATCGCCCGGTCCATGGCCTCGCGCTCCTCCGCCGCGGTCGCGCCCTCCGGCAGGTCGACGTCGACCTCGACGAGGTCGCTCCGGTCGGGCGCCTCCACGCCGGCCTCGACGCCCTCGTCCCCTTCCCTCACGAAGTGGCGGACGAACCCGCTCGCCTCGAAGCGCCAGCCGTCGTCGTGGACGACGTCCTCCGAGAACACGAGCGCGAAGACCGTGGCGCCGGGGTGGCCGAGCTCGGCGGCCGCGTCGAGCACGGCGACGGGCGGAGAGAGCTCGTCCTCGAAGAGCTCGGCGAGGTGGTCGAGCTCGTCGTCCCCGCCGCCGGCGGGCTCGCCGCTCGAGTAAAACGCGGCCGAGTGCCCTGGCACGCCGGGGAGCGGCGCGATGAACAGGCGCGGCGAGGCGACGTCCCAGCCACCGAGCGCCACGGCAAAGCCCTGGGACAGCGCGCGGTCCGGGATGTCGGCGGGTCGAAAGATCAACGCAGCGAACGTGGTGGCCATGAGGCGCTCAGGGTAACCCGATCGCCGGCCCGCGGCCGGCGTCCGTCGCGCCCGGCGCGCCTTCATAACCGCTTACTCAAGTTCTCCCTGGTCCGGGGTGCGGGCGCCGCCACGGCGGGAAATCGCGAAGGACGCTGCGGAGAGCCCGGCTCGCCGCGCCCCGCCTGCCGGCGAGCCGCCGCGCTCCGCCCGGGGGACCTTGGACGCGGCGCGGCGTATCGGGTAGAGGACACACCATGCTCGGTAAATCCACCCTGTCCGTCGGTGAGACCGCCCCTGATTTCACCCTGCAATCGCAGAAGCGGGAGACGGTGAAGCTCTCCGACTTCCGCGGCAAGAAGACCGTTGTCCTCTTCTTCTATCCCAAGGACGACACCCCGGGGTGCACCGCGGAGTCGTGCGCGTTCCGCGACCATTACGATGCGTTCGCGGAGGCGGGCGCCGAGGTCCTCGGCGTGAGCGCCGACTCGGCCGGGTCCCACCAGCAATTCGCCGACAAATACCGCCTGCCCATGACGCTGCTCAGCGATCCTGGCGGGGAGACCGCCGCGCGTTACGGCGTCAAGTCGCTCTTTGGCCTCCTCCCGGGCCGCGTGACGTTCGTCATCGATCGCGACGGCATCGTTCGACATGCCTTCTCCTCCCAGCTCCGCGCGACCCGCCACGTCGACGAGGCGCTCGCGGTCGTGAAGCAGCTCGAGGCCTCGCAGCGCGGCTGACGCGCGGCGCCGCGCCCCTTCTCCCGGCCAGCCACCGTCGTTGACGCTCCCCGGAGGGGCGTTATGGACACCCCCAGGGCGGGGCCATCGCACGCCTCCGCCGGGGGAGGCGACGATGAACCATGGATTGAGGACCACAGCGACGCTGCGGGCCGCCGCGATGGATCCGGCCCGATCGGGGGCCGCGTCGGACACGCTGCTGCTGAGGCGGGTGGTGCTCTCGACGGGCGGAGTCGGGTATTTCGAGCACGAGGCGCGCGTGCGCGGCGACGCCGAGCTCCGGCTCGAGGTGCGGCTCGATCAGGTCGACGATGTATTGAAGAGCATCGTTGTCTATGACGATCGCGGCGTGACGGGGAATATCACGCTTCCCGGGAGGGAGCCGCTGCGCGATCTGTTCCGCGAGCTGCCGTTCGACGAGGGCGCGCTCGAGTCCGAGGCCGCCCTGCTGAACGCGCTCCGCGGCGCCGAGGTGCGGACGCGAGGGGCGCAAGGGGCCATCACCGGGCGGATCGTCGGGGTCACCACGGCGCAGGCGGCGCTGCCGCACGGCGGCTCGGAGGACCGGCACCGGCTCGCGCTGATGTCGGAGGGCGCGCTGAAGCAGGTCGTCCTGGAGGAGCTCGAGAGCGTGGAGCTCGTCGAGGAGCGGCTGCGGCAGCAGGTCGGCGCGGCGCTGGTCGGGCTCTCGAGCCGGCGGGAGCGCAACCGCCGCGAGCTCGTCGTGCGCACGGCCGGCGAGGGCGAGCGGGTGGTCCGCGTGGCCTACGTCATCGAGGTGCCGCTCTGGAAGACGACGTATCGGCTCACGGTGCCGGAGGACGCGCAGGCGAAGACGGGGGCGCTCGCCGGGTGGGCCGTCGTCGAGAACCAGAGCGGCAGCGACTGGCAGAACGTGGATTTCACCCTGGTGTCGGGAGACCCGGTGACGTTCCGCCAGGCGCTCTACGAGATCTATTACGTGGCCCGGCCGGAGGTGCCCGTCGACGTCGCCGAGCGCGTGCTGCCGCGGCTCGACGAGGGCGCCGCGGGGCTCGCGGCCAGGGCGGCACGGCGCATGGGCTACCGCGCCGGCGGGAGCGCCGACGAGGCCCGCGCGCCCGCCGCGGCGGTCACCGTGCCCTCCGAGAAGGTCGAGCCGGAGCCCGCGGAGGCGGCGACGCAGGTCGTGTTCCACTTCCCGGCGCCGCTCACGATCGCGAGCGGGCAGACGGCGCTCCTCCCGATCGTCCAGCGCGAGATGCCGGCGGAGCGGCTGTGGCTCTATCAGCCGGAGGCGAGCACGCGCAGCCCGCTCGCCTCGGTCCGCCTGAGGAACGACGGCGACACGACCCTCCCGGCCGGCGCGATCACGGTCTACGAGCGCTCAAGCCGAGGGGTCGTCACCTACGTTGGCGACGCGCGGCTCTCGCCGCTGCCGCCGGGAGAATCGCGGATCGTGAGCTTCGCCGTGGACCGGAAGGTGCGAATCGACCGCGAGGAGCGGGGCGAGGAGGTGTTCTCGCGCGCCAGGATCCAGGGCGGCATGCTCGAGATCGTCAGGACCGCCCGCAAGGTGACGGTCTACACGATCGTGGGCGCGGCGCGCGAGCCGCGCGTCCTGCTCATCGAGCACCCGCGCATCGCCGGCTGGGACCTCGCCGAGCCCAGGGAAGGCGTCGAGGCGACAAGCGACCGCTACCGCGTCCGGCGCGAGGTCGCAGCGGGCGAGACGGCGCGCGTGACCGTGGCGCTGGAGCAGCCCATCTCGCACACGGTGGCGCTCACGGGCCTCTCCAGCGAGCAGATCGAGGTGGTCCTGTCGTCGCGCGAGATCCCCGAGGCGCTGCGCGCGGCGCTGGCGCGGCTCGCGGAGCTCAAGGCCGCGGTCGCCGAGAGGCAGCGCGCGCTCTCGGCCCTCGAGTCCGACCTCGCGGCGCTGCGCGTGGAGCAGGAGCGCGTGCGCAACAACCTCAAGGCGGTGCCCGCGGGGAACGCGCTCCACGAGCGCTACCTCAAGACGCTGGGCGAGCAGGAGGACCGGATCGCGGCCGTGTCGGCGAAGCTCCCGGGCGCGCGGGAGGCGGTGGCCAGCGCCGAGCGGGCGCTCGCCGAGTACGTGCGCGGCCTGTCGCTCACGACGTAGCGAACAGCGGAGGCCGCGCGCGCCCGGCGCGCTCCTGCGCGGCCTCCGCTGCCCTCCTGCGCGGTTGAATGCCACCCACCTCGAGCAAGCGCGGTAAATCGAGCGTTCCGGCGGACGCTGCGGCATCCCGCCGCGAACTTCTGAATTTTTGCGATGCGAGCTGCACCCCACGGAGGGCCGTGCGCGCTGGGCGGCAGGCCCGATGTGCTCGCAGGAGACTCGCTCGCGAGGATCGAGGAGGGTATGGGCTCAAGCAGGGTTCCCTGGGCTGGGTGGCGCTTCGCGCGATGCGTGGCGCTGCTCTGGACTGTCTATCTGATGTGCGCGCTCGGCTGCGCGGCGCCCTCGAGCGAGGCGCTCGACGTCGAGGCGCTGGAGGCGCAGTTCGCGGAGCGCGCCCGCGCCGCGCTCCGCGGCGACGACGCGCTCGTGTCCACCTCAGGGGGCTTCGAGCTCGCGGCGAGCCCGTCGCGCGGCGGCCTGACGCTCGCGTTCCCCGCGGACGGGAGCGGCGCCGTGCGGTTCGACCTGCCGGGTGGCCTCGGCATCGAGGTGCGCGAGCGCGGCGCGCTCGGTGAGGTCCAGAAGATCGGCGCTGCCCTCGCATACCCGCGCGCGGGCGGCTTCGCGCTCTGGACGGCGCAGCGGCACGGCGCGGAAGAGTGGCTCTGGTTCCCCGACGGTGCGCCCGCCGCGGGACCTGTTGCGTCATGGCGAGTCGAGGGGGCGCGCCTCCGCCGTCACGGCGCGAACGTGGAGGTCCTCGACGCGGCAGGGGAGCCGCGGATCATCGTGGCGGCTCCCGAGGCCTATGCGTCGCCGCTCCAGCGCGTCCCGACGCGCCTGGAGGTAGAAGGCGATGAGATCTCGCTCTGGGTCGAGGAGACGGGCTCGCCGCTCCTCGTGGACCCGTCATGGACCGTCACGGCCGCCTCCGAGGCGACGCTCCGCCACGAGCACACCGCGACCACGCTGCCCGACGGCAGGGTGCTCATCGCGGGCGGGCGGCGATGGCTCGGCTCGTCAGACCAGTACCACCTCGCCAGCGCGGCCCTCTATGATCCCGCGCTCGAAGCGTGGTTGCCCGCTGCTCCGATGAGCCAGCCGCGGTCGGCTCACACGGCGACCTTGCTCGCCGACGGCAGGGTGCTGGTCACGGGCGGCGCCATGGCCGGCGCAGCGTGGGTCGACACCGCGGAGCTCTACGATCCGACGACGGACTCGTGGATCCCCGCCGCGACCATGACCTCGCAGCGCTCGGGGCACACAGCGACCGAGCTCGCCGACGGGCGGGTGCTCGTCGCCGGGGGCGCTCCGGCGGGTGCCGCTCCTGCCGCTGCCGCCGAGCTCTACGATCCCGCGTCGGACGCCTGGACGCCGACGCCCGCGGCGCTCGTCGTGCGCAGGGAGCACGCGGCGACGCGCTTGCAGGACGGCCGCGTGCTGGTCGCCGGAGGCAGGATCATAGGAGCCAGCGTGGTGTCGAGCGTCGAGATCTACGATCCCGCGACGGGCGCGTGGACCCCGGGGCCGGACATGCTCCGCGCCAGGTGGATGCTCACGGCGACCTTGCTGGAGGACGGTGACGTGCTGGTGACCGGCTATGACTGGGATTCCGAGGCCGAGACCTACGATCCCGAAGGGAACACATGGACGCTCGCGAAGAACAAGATGAGCTTTCGGCGCGGCTGGCACACGGCGACGCGGCTCTGCGACGGGCGGGTCTTCGTCTCTGGCAACCAGCCGCCCGATCTTTACGATCCGAGCACGCGGACCTTCTCGACAGCGCCCAGGAGCGAAGTGAGCCGCGGCAGCGCCACGGCGACGCTGCTCCCGGATGGCCGGGTCCTCTTGGTCGGCGGGACGTCGACCGCGCCGGGCGCCGAGATCTATGACCCGTCGGTCGCGCCCTCGGGGACGCAGCTCGGCCCCCTGAGCGCCTTGCGGAATTACGCGAAGACCGTGGAGCTGGAGGACGGGAAGATCCTTGTCGCGGGCGGCAACGCCGGCACGAAGACCACCGAGCTCTACGATCCATCGAGCACGACGTTTTCCCTGGCGGCGCCTCTGAACTTCGAGCGGTCTCTCCCCGACCTGACACGCCTCGCCGACGGCAGGGTGTTGATCAGCGGGGGCCGCTTCGATGATTCCGAGACGGATCTGTACAACGAAATCTACGACCCGGCAGCGGATGCCTGGACGCTGGCCGCCCCCGACGAGGAGCGTCGATACAACCACACGGCGACCTTGCTCGGAAGCGGCGACGTGCTCATCGCGGGAGGCGCGGTGATGGATTACCCGATGGAGCCGTTCCGCGTCCGCAGGACCGGATCGGCTGCGCTGTATCGTCCAGCCGACGACACCTGGGTCCCTGTCGAGCCGATGAAAGCAAGCCGGGCGGAGCACGCGGCGACGCTGCTGAACGACGGCAGGGTGCTGGTCGTCGGCGGGATACAGGGATTCGACGATTACGACATCTCGACCGCGGAGCCGCTCGCCAGCGCCGAGATCTACGATCCCGCGACCCGGCGCTGGTCTCTCGTGGCGCCCATGACGGTGCCTCGGGGCAAGCCCACGGCGACGCGGCTCCTGGACGGTCGCGTGCTCGTCGTCGGGGGAGCCGCAGAGACCTACGACCCGGCGATGAACGTCTGGACTCCCACAGGGTCCATGAGCCAGCTGTCGGGTGGCAGTCACATTGCCACGCTGCTGACGACAGGCGAGGTGCTCGTCGTCTCAGGGACGACGGCGCAGATTTACAGCCCCGCGACGAACGCCTGGACACCTGCCCCGTCGACCTTGCTCTCGCATGGCTTTTCCACGTCCGCGCTCCTGCCGAGCGGCCATGTCCTCATCGTCGGCCCCAACAGGGACGCGGAGCTGTACGATCCTCGATGGCACGGCCCCGGGGACAACGGCTGCAGCACGGGCGCCGGCGGCGAGGGCGGCGCTGATTCCGGTGCAGGAGGCGCGGGCGGCGCGGGCGGCGCGGGCGGGGGTGAGCCAGGAACTGGCGGCGTCGGCGGCGGAACGTCCGCGACTGGCGGTGCTAGCAGCGGTGGATCCGGGACCGGCGGCGCCGGTGGTGGTGCGTCCGGTTCTGGCGGCATTGGCGGCGCTGGCGGCGATGCCGGCGCCGGAGGCGAGGGCGGCGTCTCGGCGAGCGGAAGCTCGACGAGCACCACCTCCGGCGATGGCGGCTCGGGGATGGCGACCGCATCCAGCAGCGCTGCAGGTGCCGGCGGCGATGAAACCCCGGGTCCGACGAGCGCTTCGAGCGGCCCCGGAGTGGACGAGCCGGCAGACACTGGCTGCACCATGGCGCAAGGGGCGTCCGGCAACGGCGCGAGCGCCTTCTACCTCGCTGTGATCGGGGGCGCTCTCCGGCGGAGGCTCCGCCGCTCCAGGGCGGCAATCCCGCGGTGAACTCTGATCGCCGGCTGCTCCCGCTGAACTGCATGGCCCTCGCTCTGCCGAGCAGGCCTATCGATCGCCCTCGCGGGCATCCTCGGCGCAGCGGGCGCCGCGCCGGTAGTCGGCCAGGGCCTCCAGATAAAGCGCGCTGAACCGATCCGTGGAGAAGGGATTCTGGCTGGTCACGAGGTTGCAATCCCGCCGCGCGTAGGCGCTCCCGGGGAATGCGGCCTCGTGCTCGTAACCGTGATCCTCGAGCTGCTCGCCGATGCCCCGGACCTGGGCGTCGGCCCCCATCACGAAGGTCTCGATATAAAACTCCTCGAGCGACGAGACCGACGTCACCGTCCGACCGCCGAGCGAATGCGGCTGCCGCATGCGGGTGAGCACCGCCGGCGCGTGGCAGATGAGCCCCACGGGCTGGTGTTTCGCGCCAAAGTGGGCGAGCAGCGCGTGCAGATCCGCGTTGTCGAGCAGGTCGACCATCACGCCCTGTCCCCCGGGAACGACGATGCCGTCGAACGAGTCGGCCGCCGCGCGCGCCGCCTTCAGGCTCAGCGGCGCGCGGACCTCCGGCGCGCGCTCGACGAAGCGCTGCGCTTGCGCGCGCCGCGCCCCGTCTCCCCAGTACCGCTCGCCGAGGCTCTCCGGGTCGATCGCCGGGGCGGCGCCGCCGTCGGTCGCGAACACGACCTCGTGCCCCGCGCCGGTGAGGGCCAGGTACGGCTCGTAGAACTCGCCGAGGAAGGTGCCGGTCGCGCGCTTCGAGCTGTCGGCGAGCGTCTGCTCTCGCGCGGCGCTGAGGACGAACAGGATCTTCCCTCTGGGCTTCTCTGCCACAGGGCGCTCGGGGAACACGGGGTGGAGCCTCGGCGCCGCCGCGCCGCACGCGACAAGCGCCGAGCCGGCGAGCACGACCGCGAGGCCCGCGATCAGCGCCGTCCTTCGGGCCGCGCCGCGCGGCGCACTGCGGCGCTCCGGGCCGCGCGTGGGTTCTGTCGCTGTGCGCTCGCCGTCTCGCTTGGTTCGTTCCGTCGTCATGCGGGAGACCATGACCAGCGGAGCGAGATCGCACCTTGACCTAGGTCAAGAAGCAGCGGTCCTGGTCGCTGCGCGCTTCAGGCGGCTCAGGGCCTCGGGTGTGATGCCGAGATAGGCGGCGATGTGGTAGTCGGGCACGCGGCGCGCCACGGCCCCGTGCTCTGCGAGGAACGCGCGATAGCGCTCGGCGGCCGGATCCATCAGCAGCGACGCCTCGCGGCGCACCTTCTTCAGGTACACCCGCTCCACGATCCGGCGGCTCACCCGCTCCCAGTAGATGTCGCGCTCACAGAGCTCGCTCAGCCGCGAGTAGGGCGCGACGAAGAGCTGCATCGGGGTCAGCGCCTGGATCGTCAGCCGGGCGGGCTCCCTCGTGATCAGCGCCTCCAGCACCGACATGAAGTCCGGCGCGGAGATGAACCCCTTGTTGAACTCCTTCCCATCGCTCCGCGTGTAAAACATCCTCGCGATGCCGGAGTTGACGAGCGCCACCGAGTCGCTCGCCTCGCCCGCCCGCACGAACGCCTCGCCCTTCCTGAGATTCTTTCCGTGAAACAGGGCCGCGAAGGCGTCGAAGCGCGGCGCCGGCCGGGCGTCGAGCGCGGCGATCATGCGCGCGAGCGCCGCGACCTGCTCCGCGCGCGAGAGCTGCACCATGGCAGGGGAGCCTAGCACGGCGCTCCCGGAGCGCGTCTTCCGCTCGCCCAAGCCTTCATCGTGACGGGTCGAGTCGCATGGGCTAGATCACAGATGCATGAACCATTCGGCGGTCACGGCGGTCCTTGTCGGCGCTTGCCTTCTCGTCGGCTCCGCATCGGCGCACGCGGACGGCGTGCCCCCCGCGGGGAGCCCTCCCCCCGTGGTGTATCCCGCGGAAGGTTGGCCCAATGTGGGGCGCCCCGGCGACCCGGTCGTGAGCGTGGGGGGCCTCTTCAGCTATACTGGCCGCGAGAACGCCGATGACGCCGTGGGCGCCGGCGTCGAGGGTAGCCTCGCGTGGTACGGACAACGCTCGTTCGCCTGGATAGGCGCCGTCGTGCAGGCGCAGCTCGTCGCCGACCGCCCGGCCCACGAGAGGTTGGCGCTCGGCTTCCAGGGTGGGTTCGGCCCGGTCGGCGCGGAGCTCTCGATGTACACCGAGGGCGCGGGCCGGTCGAACGCCCGGACGTATGGGGCGCAGATCGTCCCCTTCATCGCGATCCCCATCGCCTACGCGGGCATTCGACTCGCCCTTCCGTTCGACGGGGGAGCTGGCGCGACGATACCTTCCTACGGCACGGAGTACGGGTTGGTCATTGGCTTGAAATTCCCGATCAACCCGAGAGCCTTTGGACATAGTTTTCATTGAGCCGGTTCACGGCCCCGCACGCCGGCCACGCCGTTCTCTGCCCACGCCGCTGGCCCGCGGCCGCTCTCCGCTCGTCGAGCATCACCTCGGCGGCGACCAAGATCGCATCGGCCTGCTCCTTGGCTGGACACACCCGCCTGGCGCGCTCGCTTGCTCCTGTGCCCTTGCACGTCGGCCGCTCGATCGCCGCCGCACGCCGCGCGCGGCCCCGCCGCCCGTTGCTGCTTCGCTACAACGAGGTATCCGCTCCGCGGCCGCCTGATGTCCGCAGGCCGCAGCGCTGAGGCTCGAAAATCTCGGTCACGCCCCTCGCGTAGCGGCCCGCCGCTGTGATAAGGCTGGCCGCCGGGGGGCAGCTCCAGGAAGGCGTGTCGCGCATGCGCCTTGCACGGACGCCCCCGCGAGCGGCGCATACGTCGTCAGGAGGCTTGAGATGGACGAGAGGGTTCAGCGGTACGTGGACATGGGGGTAGCGCTCGGGGTGAGCGTCGGCGGGAAGATCGTGGGCGCGATCCTGGTCTGGGTCATCGGCCGCATGATCATCCGGGGGATCCTGTCGATGATGCAGCGCAGCTCCGCGCTGAAGAAGCTCGACACGACGCTGGCTCATTACCTGGAGTCGGCGGCGTCCGTGCTGCTGAACATCCTGCTCGTCATCGCCGTGCTCAGCGTCTTCGGCGTCGAGACGACCACCTTCGCCAGCCTGCTCGCCGCGATCGGCATCGCCGTCGGCATGGCATGGTCCGGCCTCCTGGCGAACCTCGCGGCCGGCATCTTCATGATCCTCCTGCGCCCCTTCAAGACCGGGGATTACGTGACGGCCGGCGGCGTGACGGGCACCGTTCACTCGATCGGCCTGTTCGCGACCACCCTCGACACGCCCGACAACGTCCGCACCATCGTGGGCAACAACAAGATCTTCAGCGACACGATCCAGAACTTCAGCACGAACCCGGTCCGCCGCGTCGACTGCACCGCGCAGCTCGCCCACGGCGCGGATCACGAGGCGGCGATCACGCGGCTCAAGGCGCACCTCGCGCTCATCCCCAACGTCGCGAAGACCCCTGCGCCCAGCGTCGAGATCCTGGATTTCACCCTCGCCGGGCCCGTGCTGGCCGTGCGGCCGTTCTGCCATACCGATCATTACTGGGACGTCTACTTCGCCACGACCAAGATCATCCGCGAGGAGCTCGGCAAGCTGGGGCTCCCCGTCCCGAGCCAGCACGTGCACATCAACCAGCTCGCGGCGGCGCCTCCCCAGCGCCTTGCGAGCGCGGAGTCGCATCCGACGGCATGATGCCCCGCCGGTCGACCCCGCGCGCGTCCCGGCGGATCACGGGAATCGGAAGGAAGGGCTCCAGAAACGCCTTGACGCCGCACGGCCCCGCGCCCGCTCCACCGGACAGGTGCGGGGTCGAGAACGTCTTGTGGGTGTTGAGCTGGAGGACGTCGACCCCCATGTCGCCGGGCCGGACGATCCCCATCAGCGAGTTCATGTTGGCGCCGTCACCGATGAGGAGCGAGCCATTGTCGTGCACGCGCTCCGCGATCTCCTGGATGTTCTTCTCGAAGAGCCCGAAGGTCGATGGGTTGGTCAGCATCACCGCCGCGACCGAGTCGTCGAGCGCGGCCTCGAGCGCGTCGAGGTCGGTCAATCCCTCCGGGGTGGTCCTGATCATCTCGCAGCGATAACCCGCCATCGACGCGGACGCGGGATTGGTGCCATGGGCCGAGTCCTGGACGAGGACCACGTCCCGCTCGATGCCCCGGGACTCGAACCACGCGCGGGTCATCAGGAGCCCCGTGAGCTCGCCGTGGGCTCCGGCCGCGGGCTGCAGGGTGACGTGGTCCATCCCAGAGATCTCGGCCAGGTGTTCGGCGAGGTGGAAGAGGAGCTCCCAGAGGCCGGGCAGCGTGCTTTCGGGTTGCCTCGGGTGCGCATGGGCGAACCCCGAGAGGCTCGCCAGGGGCTCGTGGCGCTTGGGGTTGTACTTCATCGTGCAGCTCCCGAGCGGATAGCTGCCATCGTCCACGCCGTAGGCGCGGCGGCCGAGCGCGGTGTAATGGCGGACGAGCTCGATCTCGCTGACCTCGGGCAGGCCGATGGGCTCGGTCCGGAGCGGCTCCGCGTCGAACCAATCGGAAGGATCGAGCGCCCCGAATTCGGGATCCTGGAGGCCCGCTCCGCTCACGCCCGGGCGGGACAGGTCGAAGATCGTCTCCTTCATGGTCTCAGCGCTCCGATCGTCTCCGCAAACAGGGCCGCGGCCTCGTCCAGCTCGGCGCGCGCTCTCACCTCGGTGACCGCGACGAGGAGGTTGCCCTCCACCTCGAATCCGGCGAACACGCCCCGCTCCAGCATCCGCTCCAAAAACACCGGCACGCGGCAGGGGAGCCGGAGCGCGAATTCATTGAAGAAGGGGCCGGTCGCCGCGGGCTCGACGCCGGGAATGGCGACCAGCTTCTCGTGAAGGTAACGGGCCTTGGCGGCGCACTGCGCGGCGATCTCCCGAAAGCCCCGCTCGCCGAGGGCCGCCAGGTAGACGGCGGCGCGCATCGCCTGGTGCGCCTGGTTCGTGCAGATGTTGCTCGTGGCCTTCTCGCGGCTCACCTGCTGCTCGCGCCGCTCCAGGACGAGCGCGAGGGCTGGCTTCCCATGGATGTCCCGCACCTCTCCGACGAGGCGCCCCGGCATGAACTCGCGCAGCCGCTTCTCGCAGGCGAGCACCCCGAGATAGGGACCTCCGGCCGAGAGCGGCAGGCCGAGGGGCTGCCCCTCGCACGTCACGATGTTCGCCCCGAGCTCGCCGGGGGGCTTCAGGAGCGCCAGCGTCGTCGGATAGCAGGAGACATTGAGGAGGGCCTCGTGCTGCCGGCAGCGAGCCGCCGCGGCCGGGATGTCCTCCAGGATGCCGAGGGAATTCGGGGTCTGCAGGATGAAGGTGGCCGCGGGGCGCGCGAAGGATGCCTGGAGCGATCGCGGTTCGAGCCGGCCCGAGATGGAATCCGCGGCGACGTAGGCCACCTCGACCCCGCGCCCGCGCATGTAGAGCTCGAGGACCGACTTCCACTCGGGCCAGATGCGCGAGGAGGCGAGGACGCGCCGACGGCCCGTGGCGGCGCAGGCCATCCAGGCCGCCTCGGCCATGGCCGTCGCCCCGTCGTACAGCGAGGAATTGACGACGCGCAGGCCCAAGAGCAGCGAGAGCATGCGCTGGTACTCGAAGAGGATCTGCAGCAAGCCCTGGCTCAGCTCCGGCTGGTAGGGGGTGTAGGCCGTCAGCAGCGCGTCGCTGGAGGTAAGGCTGTCGACGACCGCGGGGATGTGGTGCTCGTAGACCCCGCCGCCAAGGAAGCTCAGGTGGCTCCGGGTCGATGCGTTTTTTCCCGCGAGCTCCCGCAGGTGCTTGCCGAGCGCCCATTCGCTGTGGGGAGCAGGCAGGCGGAGCTCCCTGCCGAGGCGCACTTCCTGGGGAATGGGGGAGAAGAGGTCGACGATGCTCGTGAGCCTGAGGGCCTCCAGCAATGCCTTCCGGTCGGCCTCCCGGTGGACGTTGTAGCCACAGATGAGCGGCTCGGGATGACTCTCCATCGTATCGTGACGGGCTCCGGAGGGTGACGCGCTCGAGCGCGAAGCTGGGGTCGGCCTCCGTGGATCGCAAGACCACGAAGAAAATCGACGACGACACCGGGCGATCGGCTTCGGCTCGGCCTCCCAGGCGCATCGGAGGGTTTGACCAGGCGACGTCGACTGGCCCCAGCGGCGGGAGCGAACGTTCCGGCGCGACGGCGAGCGCCGCCCGAGCCACGGGCGGGGTTGCCGTTCGCCGGCGGAGCAACGACTAAGAACCAAGAATTGCATTGATGACGACGCGGGGTCTTCAATGTCATCTCCAACGTCCCGCCGCAGGCTCCTTGGCGCCGCCGAAATCACCTTCGCCCGCGTGGGCATCATCCCGGGGGAGGGCATTCCTACGCTGCTCGGATCCCGCCGAGCGTCCTGCTGCTCGGGCTCGCTCACCGTGATCGGAGCGCGCTCGAGCCTTGAGATGATTTGACACGCTCGGCGCTGGTCCTATGAGGCAGCGATGAAGATCCTCGTGTTGGGAGCCTCCGGAAAGATGGGTTCGGCCGTGGCTTGGGATCTCGCGAGGGCCCCGGAGGTGAAGCAGATCGGCCTGCTCGGTCGGCGCCGCGAGGCACTGGAGCAGACTCGCCGCTTCATCGGGGCCGGCAACCTCATCTGTCATGCGGTGGACGCCGCCGACCTCCGGGCGGCGCGCGAGGCCATGAAGGGATATGACGCCGGCGCGCTGGCCCTCCCTGATCGCAGGATGAGCTATCGTATCGTCCAGACCGCGATCGAGGCTGGGCTCCCCATCGTGGACATGCTGGAGGAGTATCATCGCACCCCCGACGCCCACGAGACCGAGCGGATCGAGGTGCCCGCCGGCATGAGCCTCGCACGCTATGGCGAGTGGCTCCACGAAGAGGCCGTGGCCCGCGGGGTCCCGTTCATCGATGGAATGGGCTTCTCGCCCGGCCTGGCCAATATCACGGTCGGCGACGGGATCAAGAAGCTCGACCGGGCCGTGAGCGCCGTGGCGCGGGTCGGAGGGATCCCGGAGAAATCGGCGGCAGAGAGGCGGCCGCTCAGCTACATGATCACGTGGGCCTTCCACCATGTCCTCCGCGAGTACATGGTCAAGGTCCTGCTGCGGAGAGGCGGGGAGGTGGTCGAAGTGGAGGCCGGGACCAGCCGCGAGCAGCTCCGCTTCGAGCGGTTCGGCAAGCACGAAGTGCTGGAGTGCGCCGTGACCCCCGGCATGGCCAGCTTCATCACATCGAGGCCCGAGCTCCAGGACTTCGCCGTGAAGACGGTCCGCTGGCCAGGGCACTGGGCCGGTGTGCAGACGCTGAAGGAGTGCGGGCTCCTCGACCTGACCCCGGTCGCGTTTCAGGGCCGCGATATCGTCCCACGGGAGTTCCTGCACTCGCTCCTCGTCCCTCGCCTCCGGGCGGGCGAAGGGGACCAGGACGTGTGCGTCATGGCCAACACCGTGCACGGTACGAAGGACGGCGAGGCCGCGACGGTGGAACATTTCATGTGGGTCGAGTCCGGAGACGGGCTCTCGGCGATGGCGCGAGCGACCGGGTTCCCCGTCGCGATCGCGGCCAGGCTCCTCGCGAGCGGCAGGATCCGGCGAGCCGGCATCCTCCCGCCGGAAGACTGCATCCACGGGGAGCTCTATCGCTGGTTCTTGGGCGAGCTCGAGGAGCGCGGCATCCGGATAGAAGAGGTCGTCTCCTGGGGAGCGGCCCCCCCGCCCGCCTCGCGCGCCGCGTGAGGGCCGGAGCGACCTTCAGCCGCAGGACAGGAGAGGAACCTCCTTGTCCGCGGGTCCTTCGGATCTCCGAACACCGCCTCCGGCGAGCCCTGCTCGACGATCATGCCATCATCCATGAACACGACGCGCGTCGCCACGTCACGCGCGAAGCCCATCTCGTGGGTGACCACGACCATGGTCATCCCGTTCCGCGCGAGCCGCCGCATCACCTCCAGCACGCCGCCCACCAACCTGGGGTCGAGCGCCGAGGTGACCTCATCGAAGAGCATCACGTCCGGCCGCATGGAGAGGGCGCGGGCGATGGCCACCCGCTGCTGCTCGCCCCCCGAGAGCTGCCTGGGATAGCTATCGGCCTTGTGCGAGAGCCCCACGCGCTCGAGCTCGGCCATGGCCCGAGCTCTTGCCCGATCCCGTGGGGCGCGCAGCACCTTCTCCAGGGCCAGCGTGATGTTCTCCAGAGCTGTCCGGTGAGGAAAGAGGTTGAATGCTTGAAACACGATCCCCATGTGCGTCCGGACCTCGTTCAGGTTCACCCGGACATCGGTGATGTCCCGGCCCTTGAACCAGACGTGGCCGGACGTCGGCTCGTCCAGCCTATCGATGCAGCGGAGGAGCGTGGACTTGCCCGACCCGGATGGGCCGATCAGCCCCAGCACCTGACCGGGCATGACGTCGAGGTCGATCCCCCGGAGCACGTGCAGGCCGCCAAACCACTTGTGGATGCCCTCCAGCCGGACGAGCGGCTCGCCCGCCGGGCTTGGCCCGCCCGGCCAGGGGGCGTCCTCGCACACCGTGCTCATGCCCCCACCGCCAGCATCCCGCTCCGCAGCCGCGTCTCGGCCCACGTCACGAGTCGGATCAACGGCAGCGTGACGACGAGGTAACCGAGCCCGGAGGCGATGTAGAACGTAGCGTTGAAGAACTGCGAATACCCCTGCGCGCCGACGGAGAACAGATCACGCTGGGCGAACGAGAGCCCCAGAAAGGCGATCAGAGAGGTGTCCTTGATCAGGATGACGAACTCGTTCATGAGCGGCGGGATGACCCTCCGCACGGCCTGCGGCACGATGACGTGCCGCATTGATTGCAGGTAGGTCAGCCCCAGCCCCCGCGCCGCGTCCATCTGGCCGGGCTCGATCGACTGCAGGCCGGCGCGGAGCACCTCCGCGGAGTAGGCCCCGGTGTTCAGCGTGAACGCCACGACGGCGGCCATGTAGGGCGACAACTCGATGCCGAGGCCGAGGGCGAGGCCGAAGTAGATCAACGAGAGCTGGAGCAGGAGCGGCGTCCCCCGGAGCAGGTTGATGTACACGCGCGCCGGGGCCCGCACGACCGCGCGCCGGGAGATCGTGACCATCGCGAGCAGGAGGCCCAGGATCACGCCGAACAGCTCGCCCGCCCCGGCCAGGATGAGCGTGTTCGCCGCTCCTGCCACGAAGGCCGGGAGCTGCGGGATCACCTGCTCGAAGCTGAGGAAGTTGCGGCAGAACCTCTCCATATCGCCCTGCACGAACACCACCAGAGCGCCCGCGTAGAGGGTGGCCTCCAGGCCCAGCACCGCCCCGGCGATCGCCTGCTCCCGTGACACCCTCGTGGGCATCCGCCGGTAGATTCCCCATCCGAGCGCCATGGATGCCGCGCCGAGGCTCATCCCGATCACGAGGATCGTCGCGAGCTCGCTCGATCGCAGCGACGCAGCGATGAGATCCGCGCGGCCGAGCCCGCCATGGGCCAGCACCACGGCGGTGCCCAGGAGCCCCACCGAGAGGCTCAGCGCCCCCATGGCCGCGCTCACCACCCCGAGGGGCGAGCTCCCCGCGCGGAGCGCCGTGATCCATGCGGGCCCCACCGTGACCCCGCCCGTTCAGCCGCTCACCTTCACGGTGAGCGATAGCAGGGACGCGAAATAGGGCCTCGTGAACGATACGATCTGCTGCCGGGCCTTGACCGTCGCGTACGACGGAGATCCCTCGGGCGCGTACGCCGTCACCGCGGAGGCCACCGCGTCGAACTTGCCGGCCGCGAGGCTGGTGAAGATGGTGTCGAAATTCGTCTGCACCCACCGCGGGGTGAGGCAAAGCTCCCTGGCAACGGCGTTCATGAGGTCGACGTCGAACCCCGTGACGTCCCCGCCCTCGGTGAACATCTCGAACGGTGGAGAGGGGATGTCCGAGCCGATGGTCAGCGTCTCATCGTGCCTTGTCTTCACCTTCGGACAGGCGGAGAAGGGCGCGGCCTTCACCCCCTCCGTGTACGACGGGAGCCGCCGGCCAGGGAAGTATCTCTCGAAGAGCGCCTTGTAGGTGCCGTCCGCGAAGAGGTTCCCGAGCGCGCGGTCGATCTCGCGGAGCAGGCCGGGGTTCTCCTTGTTGACGGCGAACGCGTACCCCTCGGCGGTCTCGATCTGCTGGACGATCTTCAGGAGAGGCTTCTGCTTTATCACCTCCTCGGAGAGGAGCAGGTCGCTGATGACCGCCCGGATCTGCCCCCCCTCGAGCGCGTTGTACATATCGGGCGCCTTGAGGAACGTCACGAGCTTGATGCGCCTCGGCGCCAGGATTTCCTGCGCGTAGAAGGCGCCGGTGGTACCCCGCTGTACGCCCGCTGCCTGTCCGGGCGAGAGGTCGTTCACGCCCGTGATCGGCCCATGATGGGACGAGCCCGCCTCGCCGCCGGAAGGTGCGCCGCGCTCCTGGCACGACGCCCCGGCGGCGAGCAGGATCAGCGGCCAGGCCAACCACGTCTGCATGGCTCCAGGAGTGTGGCTCTCTGTAGAGGGGATGACAACCCCGGCGTGGTCCGATGACCAGGCCTGGATCGGGCAAGCGAGCCGAAGGCAGGCCACGCGCTGCTCGGCAGCCCTCGAGGCCGCCGGGCAGATCCTCTACGCGCGGGCGGCGCGCACGCCGTCGGCGCACCATGCACCTCGAGGAACTGGCACCTTCCGCCGCCACGCTCAGGGCGATCGCCACCGCCATCATCATCCTCGCCGCGGGTGGTCTCGCGAGCCAATGGGCGTACCGGCTCGCCGCCACGGCCCTGGCCAAGACGCACCTGGACGCCGTCGAGGCTCTTGCGCCCGCGCTGGCCGGGGAGCATGGTCGCTGCATGAGCGTCGAGGAGCGCGTCGCGGCGGAACGGCTTGTCCTGGCCGCAAACGAGGCCTTTTACGAGGCGTTCCGCGCCGGGGATTACCAGGCGATGTGCCGGGTGTGGGCCGAGCGGGCGCCCGTGGCCTGCGCCCATCCCGGCATGGAGGCGCTCTCCGGGCGCGCCAGCGTGCTCGAGAGCTGGAGCCAGCTCTTGCGCCAGACCTCGCCCCTGCGCATGCGCTGCCAGGGCGCCTCGGCGCACCTCTTCGGGGACTTCGCCTTCGTCACCTGCTACGAGGCGAACGGCGACGAGCCTGCGCACCTGTGCGCGACCAACGTGTTCGTCCGCGAAGACGGGCAATGGAAGATGGTCCATCACCACGCGGGTCCGCTCTCCGCGCCGCGGCCCGAGCGGTGGGCGCCCGCTCGCTCCCGGCTCATGAACTGAGAGGCTGGCCGGGGCCGGGGCGACGCGCCATGAGGCGACGGATCTCCGCTCGATGGATCGAGCGGCTCCCCGGCGAGCTCGTCAAGGAAGCGGCTGGAGGATCCTGTCGAAGACGGCGTCTCCGACGCGCTTGCCCTGACGGATCCCCTGCTCGCCATCGAACCTCCAGTGGACGCCCAGGTAGATGCGGCTGATCGCGTTCTCCCAGGACGCCTCCTCGAAGCTGGAATAGCAGCGCGTGATCTCGGGGCGGACATTGCCCCGCTCGTCCGTCGTTACCCCGTTGTACTCGTCGGACATGAAGCAGAAGGGGATGCGATCTGTCCCATAATAACGGGTCAACACCTGGAACATGGCAGCCCCGAAGCTCGCGTGCCCGGAGGTGTACGCCGGGAACGCTGGGGTCATGCGCGGCGGGCCCTGGTTGCTGCCGGGGGATCCGAGGGGCGTCCACCTCCTGTCGGCTATCGTGAGCGAGTTGCCATCCCTGTCGGCCCGACGGATCGCGACGATCGGCCGCCAGAATTCGTAATGGTATTTCGTCTCCCACGTGGCGATGGCGGCGTCGGCCAGCGCGACGTTGACGAGCGCAAAGTAACGAGCGTTCGCGATCTCCGAGTTGCGCTCCTTGACCGCGAGGACCCGCGCGATCTGGTTGTAGAGCCGGGGCGGCTCCCCGAGGCCCGGGGCGGCGTCATACGACCAGAAGATCCCGATGACGGTCTGTTCCGGAGTGCGCGCGGTCGGGGTGCGCTGGCCATCGCCCCCCAGCAGGAAGACCTCATAGAAGCTCAGCGCGTACGCCAGGCTCCACAGCGGCGGCGGCGGCGGCGACCGGAACTCGGCGCCGCTCTCGATGGCGAACGGCCGAACCCTCCCCCACCTCGGGGTCAAGTACCCCTGATCGGGATAGAGCGGATCGACGCGATGCCGGCCGGGGGCGATGTCTGGGGTGTAAGGCATCGGGGCGTCTGACCTGTCATTCTCCCGCTCCGCCAGGATCTCGTCGCCGACAGCGCCGCCCAGCGCACGACCGTCCTCCTTGGCGTCGCTCTCGGGGATCTCCTTCAGGTACTCACAGAGCCTCTCGTCGAGCAGCGCCCTCTGCCTCGGGAACAACGCCGTCAGCGTGCGGTGAGCTGCCGTGGCCACCGCCGCATCGATGGATGCATCCGGCATGTCGAGGAGGATGGAGTACGGCTCGTACGTCGGGACGATCGAGTTCACGGCGTCGAAGATCGCCGCATGGACGATCGCGAGGGCCCGTGAGACGCGCGTCGGCCCGCGCTGGTCCGGCCCGCGCGCGCGGGCGGTGTCCTCCGCGACGGCGTCCAGAGCGACGGCGTTCCAGTCGAGGACCGCGTCCCTGTCCGGCGGATCTCCCTGCGCCGCCGGCACGCGCGCGGACGCTGGACCTCCGAGCAGAGAGGCAGTCAGGGCAGCGAAGGAGATGGACGCCCATCTCGCGGCTGAACGGTTCATTCAAGCTCCTTGGTTCGAACCCTCAAGGATGGCCATCACACACAATGGCCCCTTGTTCGTCGGCTGGATGGGGGGCCATCCAGCGACGAGAGGCATGCATCAACAACCTCGGCGAGCACGAAGCCCTTATCTATTCATGCGACACCGGCCAGCGCGCGCAGGCGAGCACGGCCTGAGGGGCATGTGGGCCACGCGCCATCGATCGCTGGTCACTGCTCGGCGGGAGCTCTCTCCCTGCAATCGCCCGGAATCGAGCACACACCCCGTGTACCGGACGTCGCTCTTCGTTGTGGTCACTCGCCAGGATGTCGTGTGTTGTATCAAACCAAAGCTATCAGCCAGAGCCGATGCGCGCAACCATACGACACCGGGACTCCCAGGCTCCGCCGGGTCGAACCGTTGTGGGCACAGGATCGGAGCCTGAACGGTGTCCGTCCGTTTTGGCCGAGCTTCATGGTCGGTCGCCGAGGAGCGGCCGCCACGCGCACTCCTCCGGCAGGAGCGCCCAGATGACATCGGCGCTCGGACGAAACGCGATCTCCCGCAGGACGCGGGGGGTCGAGATGCGATCCATCCTGAACATTCGCGGCTCGCTCTTCCCCGTGTCCAGGGCGAGCACGTACCAGACAGGGCTCTGGATCAGGAGGCCGTGCGGCTCGACGCGTCGCCTCGACGTCCTCCCCTCGCGGTCTTGGTAGTCGAACCCGAGGCCGACGCCGGCGGAGAACGACTCCTCGAAGAGCCTCACCAGCTCTGCAGGGGGCGCGCCGGCTCCGGCGCGCACTGGCCCGCTCGCCGGATCGCCGACGATGACCCTGCGGCAGAGGGCGCGCAGCTCTCGCGCTCGCTCGGGAGGAAGGCTGCTGAGCAGCTTGGCCAGCGCGGAGCTGGCTGCGTCGCTCCACGGGAGGTCGCTCGCGGCCCGAGAGAGGCGCGCGGAGAGCCAGAGCGTCACGATCTCGGCGACCGAGAGGTGCACGGCGGTGACGCCCCGGCCGGCGTCGAGCCGGATCCCCCCGCCGGGGCCGGCCTCGCCCTCGATGTTGAGGCCGCGCTCCCTCAGCGTCGCGAGGTCCCTGCGCACGGTGCGGGCGCTGACCCCGAGCGCGGCGGCCAGCTCGCCGACGGTCGTCGCTCCCCGCGCGCGAAGCAGGTCGGAGAGCTCCATGACGCGGACGGCGCGCGACATATGGTGACAGAATCTGTCAGGGTCTCACGCTAGTCAACGCCCATGTCCAACCTGACGAAAACCTGGCCAATCGGCCTCGTCGTCCTCGCACCGACGGATGCCCATGGCTGACCGGCTGAAGGACCTCTTCGACGAGCGGTGCGTCCGCTCGATCGCCCGCAATCTCCGCTCGGCGCACCCTGGCCTCGACGAGCGCGGCTTCGCCCGCGACTGCCTGGCCGGCCTCTCCGATCTGGAGCTGACGGGCCGCGCCTCCCACATCGCGGACGTGATGCACGACCATCTTCCGCAGCCCTTTCCGGAGACAGCTCGGGTGATCGTCGCCTCCCTCGGGCCCGAGCTCGATCGGAGCGACGCATTCGGCCTCGCGCCGCTGCAGTACATGCCGCACGTGTTCTACGTCGCGAAGCACGGTCTCGATCACTTCGAGGACGCGATGACCGCGCAAGTCGAGCTGACGAAGCGGTTCTCCGCCGAGTTCAGCATCCGCGCGTTCCTGACGAGGTACCCCGACGCGACGCTCCGGCGGCTCCGCACGTGGGCGACCGACCCGAACGTCCATGTCCGGCGGCTCGTCTCCGAGGGGACGCGCCCGCGGCTGCCGTGGGCGCCGCGGCTCCGCGCTTTCCAGCAGGATCCAGGGCCGGTCATCGAGCTGCTCGAGATCCTGAAGGACGATCCGGAGCGCTACGTGCAGCGCTCCGTCGCCAACAACCTCAATGACATCGGCAAGGACCACCCGGACATCGCGGCGAGCCTCTGCCGGCGCTGGCTCGACGGCGCGCCGCCCGGGCGGCAATGGATCGTGCGCCACGCGCTGCGCTCGCTCGTCAAGAAGGGCGATCGCGGCGCGCTCGACGCGCTCGGCTTCGGCGGGGCGCCGAGCGTCGCGATCGCCTCGGCGGCGCTGTCCCCGCGATCGGTGAAGCTCGGCGGCGAGCTACGCTTCTCGTTCGAGCTCGCGTCGACGGCCCCGCGCGACCAGGAGCTGATCGTCGACTGCGCCGTGCACTTCGTGAAGGCGAACGGCGCGACGCGGCCCAAGGTCTTCAAGCTGCGGAAGCTCGTCTTGCCGCCGTCGGGTCGAGCCGAGATCACCGGCAAGGTCTCCTTCGAGGAGATGACGACCCGCCGTCACTATCCCGGTCGCCACAGCATCGATGTGATGGTCAACGGCGTGGCGCACCCCCTCGGGCACTTCGATGTGCGCCGGTGACTCGGGCGCCGCGCCGAGCCGTTGCGCGGGTCGGGGTCCGCGTCTATGAGGCGGGAGATGAAGGACTGGGAAGCGCTCTTCGCAAAGAAGCTCGAGCAGACCGACCTCGGCAAGGATCCGGCCCATGATCTGGCGCACTTCGCGAGGGTGGTCGCCACCGCCAAGGCGCTCGCGGCGGACGAAGGGGCAAGGAGCGAGATCGTCGTCCCCGCGGCGTGGCTGCACGATCTCGTCAACGTGCCCAAGAACGACCCCAGGCGCTCCCAGGCGTCGCGGCTCTCCGCGGAGGAGGCGCTGCGGTTCCTGCGGAGCGTGGAGTACCCCGAGGCGTTCCTCCCCGACATCGCCCACGCCATCGAGAGCCACAGCTACAGCGCTGGGATCGAGCCGACGACCCTCGAGGCCAGGGTGGTCCAGGACGCCGACCGCCTCGACGGCCTGGGCGCGATCGGGATCGCCCGCTGCTTCGCCGTGGGCGGCCTGCTCGGCGTGCGGTTCTACGACCCCGGGGATCCGTTCGCCGAGCGGAGGCCGTGGGACGACCGGGTGAACGCGATCGACCACTTCCACGTGAAGCTGTTCAAGACCGCCGAGAGCCTCACGACGGCCGCAGGGCGCCGCGAGGGCGCGCGACGCGCGGAGTTCATGAGACAGTACCTCGCTCGCCTCGCGCTGGAGATCGGCGGCGAGATGGCGCCCGACGTCGTCTGACGTCACATGACGTCAGTTGACGTCAGCCCGCGCCGGCGACCGTCACCGCGGCCGCCACGGCGACCGGGATCGTGAAGTTGTCGTCCATCCGCGTGGAGAACAGCTCGGTCGCCGCCCCGGCCAGGCCCGCGACGGCGGCCAGGAGCAGCCGCGAGGAGAGCGACGCCGGACCGAGCGCCCACATCACGGCGAGGGCGCTCAGCGCGCCCGCCGCGAAGAAGGCGAGCGTGCCCTCCAGCGAGCGGCCGTCGCGCAGCCGCGTGCGGCCGAAGCGCCGGCCGATGAGGGCCGCCGCGGGATCGGCCACCGCGAGCACCACCACGGCGAGCGACTGGCTCAGCCGCGTCCCGAACAGCGCCAGCAAGAAGAGCGCTGTCACGTACCAGGTCGACGAGTTCACCCGGTAGCGCTCGTGCGGGTGCGCCACGAGCCGGAAAGCCCCCATCAGCCGCTCATTGACCCGCTCGCTGACCCGGCGTGCGATCTCCATCGACCACACCGCCACCACGAACGCGCCGCTCGCGGCCACGAGCCAGCCGCGCTCCGGCAGGAGCTGGATCAGCCCGAGCACCGAGAGCCCCGAGCCCACGTGCCACAGGCTGCGCACATGGTTCGTCGGCCTGACGCTCGGCGGCGCGGCGACCACGCCGCGCAGCGTCAGCAGCAGCGACTCGTAGGCAGGCTGCACCTCTCGCTGGAACGCAATCCACGCCGCCTTGGGCGAGGGTGTTCCGGTCGGGGTCGCCCGCTCGACCGCCGCGAGCAGCACGCGGAGCCGCTCGCGGAGCCGCTCGAGCCTGCCCCCGGAATCGTCGCGCTCGGCCGCCACGACGAGCTCGCGGAGCCGTGACGCCACCCGCTCGACCCGGGCGCGAACCTCGGGTTCGTCGTGGAAGACGAAGACGGCGGGATCGACCTGACGCAACAGTACGCAGAGCTCTTCGGAGACGAGCTTGGTCTCGACGTGCAAGGCGTGGATCACGTTGGGTTTTGCGAAGATAATCCCCGGGGGTCGGGCGCCATGTCAGCGCTTCGTCATACCGGCACCCCGCGCGTGAGCTGGCTCGCGGCGCCAGCCCTGCATGAGTCCGCACCACACGGGCTCGCCCCCCCCACGAGCCGGCGCTGCACGACGCGCCGCGCGAGTCCGCACCCCACGAGCCGGCGCTGCACGACGCGCCGCGCGAGTCCGCACCTTCACGAGCCGGCGCTGCACGACGCGCCGCGCGAGCCGACCCGACGCCGTCCAGTCCCGGAGCAGATCGCGGGCGCGACAACCGCCCTCCTGCCACCCCGCGGCCACCGAGGGAACCGCTCGGCTCGCCTCGCGAGGGCGCATGACACGGCAATTCATGGATTCATGCAATGCGCCAGCAAGGATTGCTTCTCTATTCCATTCTGATGCCGGCGCCGCATGACTCGCGCTCTCGGGAGCGCCCGGACGAAATCGCATGAGAGGCGCCTTACGACGCCGGACAGAGCGAGAGCCGTCGCGCTTTCCCTGCGCGCACGCTGCGGCTAGGTTGCCTCGCGCCGCGGATTCGACGGGTGGGCGCGAGGCGCCCGGGGAGGCCGCGCGCGGCCTAGCCGCGCGCGGCCGGTCATGCGTCGTCCCCTCGGAGTCGGAGAATCGATGAACATGAAGGTCTCAGTTCGGTACACCGCGCTATCGCTCGCGCTGCTCGCAGGCCCCATCGCCCATGCGCGGGAGCGCCCGAACTACGACGCATACTTCAAGGCCCCACCCGCGCCGCCCGTCCGCGCGACGCGCCGCGCGCGCGTCATCGACGTCGACGAGCGCGCGCCGGGCGCCGTCGTCGCGTCGACCGATCCGCAGCGCGGGGTGCCCACCTTCGTGTGGGCGACGTCCCCGGGCCACCGCCCGCCGGCCGCGACCCACGCGACGCCCGAGGCCGCCGCCCGGTGGTACGTGCAGCGGTACGCGCGCCTCTACGGCCTTCCGCAGGCCGCGCTCGATACGGCCGTGGTGCGCCACGTCCACGACACCGGGCGCGGCGGCATCGTCGTGACGCTGGGCCAGGACGTCGACGGGATCCCGGTCTTCCGGAGCGGGCTCAAGGTGCTCATGAAGCGCGACCTCGGGCTCGTCGCCCTCGCGGGCAACCTCCACGCGTCGGCCGTCCCCCTGCCGCCCGGCGCCGCCTCGCCGGCGGCCGGCTCGCTCCGCGGCCGGGCGTTCTCCGGCTCGCCGGCGCAGGCGGTCGTCCGCGCCCTGCGCGACGCGCACCGCATCGACCTCAAGACGGCCGACCTCCGCGAGCTCGGGGAGGCGAAGGGCGGGTATCGGCTCTTCGACATCGCGGACACCGATCACGCGCGCCAGCGCGCCGGGAGCCTGCGCTTCACGCAGCCGGCGCGGGTCAGGAAGGTGCTCTTCCCCCTGCCCGACCGGCTCGTCGCCGGCTACTTCGTCGAGCTCGTCTCGGGCGACGCCGGCGGCACGAGCTCCGCGGCGTACGCCTGGGTGTTCGGGGCCAGCGACGGGCAGATGCTCTCCCGGGAGAACCTCTCCCACGCCGCGTTCGATTACCGGGTCTGGGCGGAGGAAGGGGGCGATCACACGCCGCTCGACGGCCCCCTCGCGGATCTCTCGCCGCACCCGACCGGGCGACCCGACGGCCAGGTCCCTCGGTTCGTCGCGCCGAACCTCATCTCCATCGATGGCTTCAACACGAACCCGGGCGGCGGGGCCGATCCGTGGCTGCCGGCCGACGCGACCTCGACCCGCGGCAACAACGTCGACGCCTACGCGGACCACAACGCGCCCGACGGGTTCTCCAGCGGCGATATCCGCGCGGCGCTCTCGGGGCCGGGCTCGTTCGATCACCTCTATGACCCGCTCGCCGAGCCGCTCGCCACGCCCGAGCAGACCATGGCGGCCGTCACCCAGATCTTCTACGTCACGAACTGGCTCCATGACTGGTACTACGACTCCGGCTTCACGGAGGCGGCGGGCAACGCCCAGCGCGACAACCTCGGCCGGGGCGGCCTCGACGGCGATCCGCTCCTCGCGGAGGCGCAGGACGACGCGACCGGCGGCAGCCGCGACAACGCGAACATGGACGCGACGTACGACGGCGCGTCGCCCCGGATGCAGATGTACCTGTGGTCCGGGCCGGACCAGCGCTCGCTGAGCGTCACGCCGCAGAACGCCAGCTACGCGTCGAACACCGCCCTGTTCGGGCCCCAGCGCTACGAGGTCACCGGCGAGCTCGCCCTCGCCCAGGACGGCGTCGAGCCCCGCGGCGACGCGTGCGGGCCGATCACGAGCGACGTGGCCGGCAAGATCGCCCTCGTCGACCGGGGCGGGTGCACCTTCGCCGAGAAGGCGCAGAGCGCGCAGGCGGCGGGCGCCGTCGGCGTGATCATCGCCAACAACCGGGAGAGCGACGGGGCGCCGCGGCTGTCCGGCGAGGCCCCCGAGGTGACGACCCCCGCCCAGAGCATCTCGCACGAGGACGGCAGCGCGCTCAAGGCGGCGCTCGCCGCCGCGGACGCGCCGCTCACGGTCACCATGACCCGCGAGCCCGGCGTCGAGCGCGACGGCACGATCGACAACACCATCGTGGCGCACGAGTGGGGCCATTACATCCACCTCCGTCAGGTCGCGTGCGGCACGAAGATGTGCGGCGCGCAGAGCGAGGGGTGGGGCGACTTCATCGCCCTGCACATGGCGCTGCGCGACGGCGACGACCTCGACGGCGTCTTCCCGCTCTCGAGCTACGGGAGCGCGGCGCTCGGCGACAGCTACTTCGGCATCCGCCGCGCCCCCTACTCCGTCGACTTCAGCAGGAACGGGCTGACGTTCAAGCACATCTCGGAGGGCGCCCGCCTCCCCGACCACCCGCTCAGCTCCTCTTTCTCCGACAACTCCGAGGAGCACAACGCGGGGGAGGTCTGGGCGAGCATGCTGTTCGAGGCCTACGTCGGGCTGATCCGGCACGGCAGCGGCCTGACCCCGCCGCGCGCGTTCGAGCAGACCCGGCGGCGGATGAGCGATTACGTGGTGGCCGGCATGCAGCTCGCGCCGGTGAGCCCGACGTACACCGAGCAGCGCGACGCCCTCCTCGCCGCCGCGCTCGCCAGCGATCAGGGCGACTTCCTGGCGATGGCGGAGGCGTTCGCCCGGCGCGGCGCCGGCACGTGCGCCGTGTCCCCGCGCGCCGACTCGCACGATTTCTCCGGCGTCGTGGAGAGCTTCAGCGTCCAGCCCGAGATCTCGCTGGTCCGGGCGGAGCTCGACGACAGCGCCGGCTCGTGCGACCGCGACGGGCTGCTCGACGCAGAGGAGTCCGGCACGATCACCATCGAGATCGTCAACCGCGGCGCGGCGCCCCTGACCGGGGCGGTGGCGTCCATCGAGGTGCCTTCCGCCGGGGTGACGTTCCCGGACGGCGCGCGCGCGTCGTTCGGCGACATCGCGCCGTTCGCGACCGGGACCGCGACCGTGGCGGTGAAGCTCGACCGGACCGTGGCGCCCGCCGAGGACCTCGAGCTCGGCCTGACGCTGAAGAGCGCCGCGGCGTGCACGCCGGTGCGGGTCGAGGCCCTGGTGCGCCGCGTGAACTTCGACGAGCGGCCGGCGTCCTCGGCGGTCGACGACGTGGAGGCGCAGAGCACGACCTGGCGCGTCGAGGGGCTCTCCAGCGAGCTCGTCTGGTCGCGCGCCGAGGGGACCGCGCCGAACCGCGTGTGGCGCGGCGTCAACCTCGGGAGCGTGTCCGACACGGCGCTTGTGTCGCCGGCCCTGGAGGTCAGCGATACGGAGCGCTTCGTGCTGACGTTCGCGCACAGGCACCAGTTCGAGACGAGCGACGAGACGTTCTGGGACGGCGCGGTGGTCGAGATCAGCGCCGACGGCGGCGCGACGTGGCGGGACATCGGGAGTCGCGCGCAGCCCGGCTACACCGGGAGGGTCACCGTCGAGTCGGGCAATCCGCTGGGCAGGCGGAGGGCCTTCGTCGGCCAGAGCCCCTCGTGGCCCGAGGTCGACAACGTCGCGATCGACCTGGGGACCGCGTTCGCCGGGAAGACGGTGCAGGTGCGGTTCCGCGTCGGCACGGACGCGGCCGCGGGCGACACCGGCTGGGAGCTCGACGACATCGGGTTCGCGGGCCTGAAGAACAAGCCGTTCGCGACGGTGGTCGAGGACACCGCCTCCTGCCAGGGCGGGCCCGTGGCCGACGCGGGGGCGGACCAGGCGGTCGCGATCGGCGAGCTCGTGACGCTCGACGCCTCGGGGAGCTCGGACCCCGAGGAGGACGCGCTGACGTTCTCCTGGGTGCAGACGGCGGGGCCCGCGGTCGAGCTGACCGGCGACGGCGCGCGGGCGACCTTCGTGGCGCCCGAGGTCGCCGCGACGACGACCCTGGCGTTCGAGGTGACGGTCAGCGACGGGATCCTGGAGGCGACCGACCAGGTCAGCGTGGTGGTCGATCTGGCGAAGGAGCCGGCAGCTGAAGGCTGCGGGTGCGCGATCCCGGGGGGCGCGCCGCGCGGGCCGCTGGCCGCGCTCGGTGCCGCCGCGGCGCTCGCGGCGTTTGCGAGGCGGCGGCGCGGCGGTGGGCCCAGGTGAGCGATGAGCGATGAGCGGTGAGCCATGAGCCATGAGCCCGGCAGCTGACATGGTAGGCGGAAAATTCACCCATTGACGCCCGCGGCCCGGTCCCCCACGGTGGCTGGTCAGCATGGGACTCAGCAACGCTCCGCCCGCCTCTCCCGTCGTGACGGCCGATCAGGCGCTGGAACGCCTGATCGAGGGCAACCGGCGCTTCGCGGAAAACATCCGCGGCGACCACGTCGTGATGGGAGCGCGGGCGCGGGCCGCGCTCGCGGAGGGGCAGCAGCCCTTCGCCATCATCCTCAGCTGCTCGGACTCGCGGGCGCCGTCGGAGCTCATCTTCGACCAGGGGCTCGGGGACCTGTTCGTCATCCGGGTCGCGGGCAACGTGGTGGCGCCCTCGCTCGTGGGCAGCGTGGAGTTCGCCGCCGCCGCCTTCGGGACCCGCCTTGCCGTGGTGATGGGCCACTCGCGTTGCGGCGCCATCGACGCCACGCTGAGCGAGCTGCTCGACGAGGACCACGGCGGCCACCTCACCGACAACATCCGCGATATCGTCGAGCGCTGCCGAGCTCCCGTCGAGACGGTGGTGAGCGCCGCCGGCCGCCACGCCGACAGGAGCTTTCTCATGCGCGAGGCGGTGCGCGCCAACGTGCGCAACTCGTGCGATCACCTCCGGCACGGCAGCCGGCTGCTCGAGCGGCTGTGCACCGAGGAAGGCATGCTGATCGTCGGCGCCGAGTACGCCCTCGAGACCGGCAAGGTGACGTTCCTCCCGCGCGCGTGACGCCCCGGCGCGCCTCGTCGCTGCACGCCAGTCGGCGCCCCGGCGCATGAGACGAGATCACCTGATAAGGCCGCTGCGGAGAAAGCGCTCCGAGATCAGGGTCTGGCGCCGCTCCGGCGCAGGACGAGCGGGAGCGACTCGAACCCGAGCGGCATGATCGCCCGCGTCTGCCGCAGCGGAGGCGCCTCGCCGGGCGTGATGGACTCATAGCAATCGAGGAGCGCGTTCAGGGCGATCCGCGTTTCCATCCGCGCCAGCGCCGCGCCGATGCAGAAATGGGTCCCCTGCCCGAACGCCAGGTGCTCCACCGGAGGCCGGTCGAGCCGGAACGCGTCCGGCGCCTCGAAGACGGCCGGATCCCGGTTCGCCGCGCCGAACACGACGTCGATCAGGTGCCCGGCCGGTATCGTCACGCCGCTCACGTCCACCGGCCGCGTGGCGACGCGCAGGAGGCGCTGCACCGGGCTCGAATGGCGCAGCGTCTCCTCGATGATCGGCTCCACCAGACTCCGGTCCTGCTGCGCGCGCCGGTAGAGCTCGGGCCGCTCGGACAGGAGGTGCGCCATGTTGCCGATGAGGTTCGTCGTCGTGTCATTGCCGGCGACGAGCAGGCCGACGCAGAAGCCGACCGCCTCGGGCGTGTCGAGGCGCGCGCCGTCGATCTCGGCCTCCACGAGCGCCGAGATGAGATCGCCTGACGGCGCGCGCCGTCGCGCCGCGAGCTCCGCCGCGAAGAAGTCGACCATCGCTTTACCGCGGCTCGCGCGCTCCTCCGCCGGGATACGGCTGTAGGACATCACGGACTCGGACCAGCTCCGAAATTGCACATAGCGCTCCGCCGGGATACCGAGCAGGGTGGCGATCACCATCATCGGCAGGGGCATCGCGAAGGTGCCCATGAGGTCTGACGGCCCGTCGCCCGTCGCTTCGAGCAGCGAGGCGGCGAGGCGGCCAATCCACGGCTCGAGCTCTGCGATGCGCCGCGGCGTGAACGATCGGCTGACGAGCCTGCGGAGGTGGGTGTGCCGGGGCGGATCGTCATGCAGCAGCGTGATCCGCGGCAGGACACGGATCTTGTCCGTGACGTTCGACGAAAACGTCTGGGGATCCCGCAGCGCGGCGAGCACCTCCGCGTGGCGCAGGAGCGCGTAGGCACGGATTGGCTCGCCGAGGCCCGCCGCGCCGCCCGCCGGCACGCGCGCATAGAGCACCGGAGATCGCCCGCGCAGCGCGTGGTACGCGGGGTAAGGATCGGCTATCACCGAAGGCGCGGAGAGGTCGATCTGCTCGGGCGAGGGGCTTGGGGCGGTCTCGGTTTCCATGTCAAGCTCACAGCGGCGCGGCCGCGCCGCCGGACAGCACATCCAAGCAATTCGTGGAAGTCAAGTCCTTTCCCCTGGCGGGACGACAGCATAGGTGACCCCATGAAACTCCGGGCGGCGCCCGCTGGATCACCGTCATGAGGCACCGTCGTGAGGCACCGTCATGATCTCGTCTGAATCCCCCTCGCCTCGCGAGCGCTTCCGGGCCGAACGGATTCGACAGCATCCTGGACGCCGATCACGAACACACATCGGGAATGGCCTTAGCGCGAGTTCCGGATCTACCCGGCCTCAGCCAGAGATGTGCGGCTTGTAATCTCGCAATGCAAGCTGGAACCCTCGCTGGGATCGAAGCGTTTGCGTATCTCCGAGCGCTCGTCATCGCGCTCGCGGGTCCTGAGAGGGGTGAGTCTGCTGACGCCGATTCTTGGTCAAAACCATGCGCGATCCACGGCCCCTACGAACGAGGTGAGCACAGGTAGGAGGCTTTAATCGGGCTTGGGGGAGGGCACCATTCGTCATGACACAGCATTACACGAGTACACGCGACACGTGGGAGGCAGCCTATCTCTACTCCCCCGAGGCGCTGTTCGTAGCGAATGTCGACGGCACGCTGTCGCACTGGAGCGAGTCCTTCGGCCACACGGTCGGGCACGCGGCCACGCCGGGGACGGCGTTCTTCCAGCTCTTTCACGACGACGACCGGGAGGCGGCCCGTGCGACGTGGTCCGGGCTCCTGGAGGCGACCGGGGCCGTGGAGCTCCGCGGGCGGGTGATGACGGCGGGGAACGTGTATGCGTCCTTCTCCTGCGTGCTGCGCAGAGCGCCGCACGGCCAGGCGGTCTACGGCTCGCTGCACGCGACGTCCGGCGCCGACGATCACCCCTCCGCCGAGACCGGGAAGGGAGAGGCCGCGGACATGCTCCGGGCCCTCTCCGACAACCTCCCTGTCATCGTCTGGTCGTGCGATCCGGCGGGCGTCATCACCCGCCATGACGGGAGGGGCCTGGCGGGGCTCGGCCTCGAGCGGGGGCAGCTCGTCGGGACGAACCTGTTCGACCTCTTTGCCGACGCCCCCGAAGGCACGGAGAACGTGAGGAGGGCGCTCCGCGGGTCTCCCTCCCATTCCATGAGCCACGTCCCCGCCAACAATTCGTTCTGGGAGAACTGGATGGTGCCGATCCAGAGTCCGCTCGGAAACGTCGAGTCCGTGATCGGGCTCTCGCTCGATGTCTCCGAGGCGAAGAGAGCGGAAGAGGAGCTCCGACTACGGCTGTTGCAGATCCAGAAGCAGCAGGAGGTCATCGGCAAGCTCTCGACGCCCATCATCCAGGTCTGGGACGGGGTGGTCGCGCTGCCCATGGTCGGCGTCGTCGACAGCGCGAGGACCGCAGACGTCATGCAGAACTTGCTCGACGAGATCGTCCGCACCAGCGCGCGGTATGCCATCCTGGATCTCACGGGCGTCGAGATGGTGGACACGCAGGTCGCGAATCACCTGCTCAAGCTCGTGAACGCGATCCGGCTCCTCGGCGCGGACGGGATCATCTGCGGCATCAGGCCGTCGGTCGCGCAGACGATCGTCGAGCTGGGCCTCGATCTGAACAGCATGGTCACGCGGTCGAACCTGCGGGCTGGAATCATGTTCTGCATCAACCAGATGCGCCAGCTCGCGTCAGCGCCGGCGACGAACGGCGCTTCGGGCCGCTGACCCGCGGCGTCTCCCCGCCTGCTCGCGCGGCGCTAGCAGGGGCTCAGGAGAGCGCCTTCGCCATGGCGGCGATGCGCTCGGCGCCGGCGGGGCTGAGCTCGCCGAGCGCGCGGACGAAGCTCGGGTGGGTCATGCCCGAGCCGAGGAACGTCCAGCGGTAGGAGCGCTGCTGCGCCTCGAAGATCTCGGCCTTCTAGACCTCGGCGAGGGGGCGGCCGGCGGCGCGCTCCAGGGCCTCGATGTCGAGCCTGGCCTGCGCGGCGAGGCCGCCGTCGAGCATCGTGCCGATGGATACGTAGTCGTCGAAGGCCCGGGCGATGCCCTCCGGCCCGGCCTCGCGGGCGAGCTTGGCGACGAGCAGCGTGTCGACTTTGGCGTGCTGGGCCTCCTCCATCCAGTGGTGGCGGAGCAGGCTCGAGAACTGCGGGTCGAGGCCCTCGGCGTCACCCTCCTTGACGCTGTCGAGGTAGTGGCGCTGCGTCATCCACTCGAGGTGCAGGGTCACCAACGCGACGCCGAGCGCGCCGTGCTTCAGGATCGCCGCCGCGACGTCCTTCGCGGGGCCGATGGCCCCGCACTCCGCGCCGAAGCCGCGCGCGAACTCCGCGGAGAACCGGCGGAAGAGGTGGATATGCTTCGCCTCCTCGTCGGCGAACGTGACGAGCGCGCGCACCTCGACCGCGTCGGCGCCGTGGACCGCGGTGCGCGCCTGATCGAGCACGAACGGCAGGATGAACTCCTCCACGAAGCCAAAGAGATAAAGATAGCTGTTGCCGCGGATCTGGTTGAGCAGGAGCCTCTCTCGCGCGCTCAGACAGCGGATCGACGCCGTGCCCGCGAGCGACTCGGGCAGGAAGGGCTTCGAGAAATCGAGCTGCTTGTCACCGCCGATGATGTCCTCGACGCGCCAGGCGATCTTGTGTGAATCCGCCAGGGTCGCCTCGTAGGTGTAGCTGTGCGTGAGCATGATCCTCCCTTTCCTGGTCGAGCCGCTCGACGTCGCGCGAAGAGCAGCAGAACGAGAGCACACGAGCGCTCGCCAGACGTCAAGGCGCGCCGGCGCGACGTGCGCGCGATCGCCAACCGCATCTCGTGCCATGTGGTCAATCCGCTCCTCCCTCACGCGCTCGCCGCCCCCTGGCGCGCGCTCGCCGGATCGCCGATCCTCCCTGCCCCATGCGAGACTCCACGATCGTCCTCCTGACCGGCGGCGCCGACAGCTCGTGAGCGCCTCCCCCGCGCCCACCCCTCGCGTGGCGCGGCTGGCGCGGGGACAGGCCGCTGCGGGCGCCCGCGCCTTCCGTGAGCGCGCCCTCCGCCATCTCTCCATGGGCATGCTCGGCGAGGCGCGGTCGGATGCGGGCGAGGCGCTCGCGCTCGTCGAGCGGGAGCTCGGGCCCGCCGACCCGGAGGCGGCCGGCGCGCTGCTCGTGCTCTGGCGGATCGCGGCGGCGTCCGGCGACCCTCCCGCCGCCGAGGCGCACGCGCGCGGCGCCGTCCTCGTGCTCGCGCGGGCGCGGCGGGGCGGCGAGGTCAAGCGGCTCCGCGTCCACGCGTGGCTCGCCCTGGCCGCGACCGCGCGGCTCCAGGGGCGCTACGCAGACGCGGCGGCGCGCGCCCGACGCGCGCTCCGGCTGGCCGAGGCCGCCTTCGGCGCCCGCGACGTCGAGGTCGCCGCCTGCCTCAACGAGCTGGCGATGAGCTGCAAGTACCGCGCGCGCTTCGCCGAGGGGGCGCGCCTCTACCGCCGGGCGATCCGCGTCCTCGAGCGGGTGCTCGGGCCGGATCACCCCGATCTCGCGCCCCTGCTCCACAACCTCGGCGGGCTCGAGCACGCTCGCGGCAGGGCCGCCCGTGGCGAGCCGTTCGCGCGCCGCTCGGTGGCGCTGCGCGAGGCGGCGCTCGGGCCCGAGCACCCGCTCGTCGCCGAGGACGCGGCCGCGCTCGCGGCCATCCTCGACGCGCAGGGCAAGCGCGGCGAGGCGGCGGCGCTCTACCGGCGCGCGCTGGCCATCTTCGAGCGCGCGTACGGCCCCGCGCACCACGAGGTCGCCTTCACCACGAGCAACCTCGCCGCCCTGCTCTACGCCGAGGGCGAGCTCGACGCCGCTGCGCGCCTGTTCCGCAAGGCGATCGGGACGATGGAGGCGCTCCTCGGCCCGACCCACCCTGACCTGGCGATGGCGCTCAACAACCTCGGCGTGCTGCGCCTCCGGCAGGGCAAGCGGGCGGCGGCGCGCCGGCTGCTGGAGCGGGCGCTCTCCATCTACGAGGCGACGCTCGGCCCGGGCCACCCGACGATCGCGGCTTGCCGGGAGAATCTGGCGGAGGCGGGTCATCCTGCCTCGATCGTGGCCTGACGAGCCACCACGCCGCGCCGTCGCTGCGGCTCGCTGGCTCCGGCCCGCGGCGCCACGCGTCGTGGGTCACCGCGCGCGCCGCGTGGAGCGTGCGGCGCCCGCGGTCCGCGCCGGCCGCGCGGCCTTGCGCCCGCCCCTCGGCTTCGCGCCGCCGGCCCGGAGGAGCGTGCCGTTGTGGTTGGCGCCGATGGGAACGACGGCGCTCAGATTGCTGCTGGCAGAGGGCGAGGACGGCCCTCCGCACGTGATGCTGAACGTCGCGGTATAGGTCCCCGGTGACCCTGGCGCAGTGAAGGACACGTCGACGTTCCGCTGGCCTTTGAAGGAGACGGGGCAGTTCGAGACGCCGAAGTGCTGGCTCGAGACGCTGCACTGGCAGCCAGCCAGGGTCACCCCCTGGCTGTCCACGGTGACCGTACGCCAGGCCGTGGTCTGCGCCTGAACTTGCCCGAAGTCACGGAGCGCCGGGCTGGACGCCAGCGCCTGCTCTGCCTCGCCGAGGGCGTCTTCGCCTCCCTCGTTCTCGACGCTCTCCACCACGCAGCCCGCGGTTCCCAGGCTCGCGAGCAGCAGCGTCCCGACCATCACACATGAATGTTTCATAAAACCTCCGTCGATGGACTCCACACATGACGTGCGGGGCCCCAACGACCAAGGCGACGATCGCCGCCGGGCCAGGCCCCAGAGCCCCTCTCGGAGCCGCCCCAGCAATCGGTGCGCCAGCGCCCGGGAAAACACGACCTCTCCGCTGCAGCCGCTCGACGTGGATCTCCGTGGCCCGAGCGGGCGGCGAATCCTGCTGAATCGGGCCCATTCGTCTGACGCAGCGGAGCGCGGAGCCCAACCCCATCTCCGATGGGCGGCCGTGACAAGTCACGCCGCGACCGTGACAAGTCACGCCGCGGCCGTGACATGTCACGCCGCGACCGTGACATGTCACGCCGCGACCGTGACATGTCACGCCGCGACCGTGGCATCGCAGACAGACGCGGCGCGACGCGCGACGAGGCGCCCTGCTGGCATGGAGCGACGACGCGAGTCGCCCGTCCTCGGCCGCCCGTCAACGGGCGGCCCCTGGATCAAGGAGGAGGCGGAGGCGGCGGATCCTGCTCCGGGCGCGCCTGCCGCGGGGCCCACAGCGGGTAGTCGACGCCGGCGAGGCGATTGATGACGATGGCCTGGAGCGTGAGCAGGACGACCCCGCCGAGGAGCACGAGGAGCATCGGGGGCCGCGACAGGATGCCCAGCGAGACGATGAGCGTGGTCGCGCCCGCGGGAGGGTGTGGCGCGCGGGCGAGCACCATGAGGCCGGCCGTGAGCCCCAGCGAGAGCGCCGCGGCGATGGCGCGCGGGAGGGTCACGCCGGTCGCCGTCGCCGGACCTGCGTGCGTGAGCCCGGTGATGAGCAGGCTCATGTACGCGACCGCGATGCCGATGCTGTGCCCAACGATGGTGGTGCGCGGCGCGGCCGACGCCGCCGTGGGAGTGTAAAAGAACAGGAAGGCCGTTGGCCCGAGCGACGGAAAGACGAAGGGCGACTTCGTCACCACGGCGAGGGCCGCCATCAGACCGATGCTCACGAACCCGTTCACGCAGCTGAAGACCGCGAGCACCGGTATCTTGGCGTAGCGCTGGAGGAGCCACGGGAGCCTGAGGCGCGTGAAGATGCCGCGCACCACGTCCGTCATCTCGCCGCCGAGCGGGTGCCGCGGCGAGATCGGGCCGTAACCGCGCCCGTTTCCCCACAGCTCCGCCGCCGCGGGGGTCGATTGCCTGTCTCTCTCTGTCATCCTTCGTTCCTCGCGAGCGGGCCGCGTGTCCACGCGGCGCGCGCTCGCTTCCGCGGCTACACGCTCGCCGACGGGCGCCACGGCCAGCTCACCACGATTCTACCCCGGGCTCCGCGAGATGGATCGGGGATCTCGCCCGGCGCGCTCGGGCCCGCCGGGCAGCGCGCCTGCGCGCGGAGCGCGCGACCGATGGCGCGGCCTGTCGAGTTCGTCCCCGGCTCGGTCCGGAGCTCAGCCCCCCGGAGGAGCTACGGGCTCCCCGGCGCATCCCTCCACTGCCGCACGAAGAACGGCCACGCGTCGTGGAGGTACAGGCCGAAGGGGATCCACCAGACGAGATCGTTCGTCAAGCAGAGGACGGCGGACCGAGGCGGCCACTGCCCGGTGACGAGCAACGCCGCGAGGCCGATCGGCCCGAGCACCTTGCCGAGCAGACCGACGCCCGCAAGGAGGAACCCGCGCTCGGGCGCGCGCGCGACCTCCGCGTAGAGGATGGCGTACACCCCGACGACCATCCCCAGACAGGCGAAGATCGGCGGGTGATTGAGGGGTTCCATGCCCGCGAAGCGAAAGAGCCATTGCGGGTCGGCGGCGGCGTAGAGCCCCCAGCAGGCGTTGTAGAGGGCAGCCAGCGCGAAGACGGCGCGGTGCAGGCGGCGGCGGGGGATCATCGCGGGGCGACCTCGGCGGAAGGCCGGCGCTCATACACCGCGCCGGCGCCGGGCACGAGCCGGATCTCGCCCGCGCCGAGCGCGCCATGACGGCGCGCTCGGACCCGTCAGATGCCGCCGCCGTCCTCGAAGACGTCGCTCCGCACCTGGGCCTGGCTGATACGGCTGTTCGCCGGGACGCTGCGCGTGAGCCACACATTGCCGCCGATGCTCGATCCGCGGCCGATGGTGATGCGCCCGAGGATCGTCGCGCCGGCATACACCACCACGTGGTCCTCGACGATGGGGTGGCGGTCGATCCCCTTGATGGGGTTCCCGCTCGCGTCGCGCGGGAAGCTCTTCGCGCCGAGGGTGACGCCCTGGTAGAGGCGCACGCGCTCGCCGATACGGCACGTCTCCCCGATGACGACGCCCGTCCCGTGATCGATGAAGAAGCTCGCCCCGATCTCGGCGCCGGGGTGGATGTCGATGCCGGTGTCGGCGTGCGCGATCTCGGCGAGGATGCGCGGGATGAGCGGTACGCCGAGCGTGTAGAGCAGGTGCGCGATCCGGTGGTGCATGATCGCCGTGATGCCCGGATAGCAGAACACCGCCTCGTCGATGCTGGTCGCCGCCGGGTCGCCCTCGAACGCCGCGCGCACGTCGGTCTCGAGCAGCTCCTGCACCGCGGGGAGGCCCGCGGCGAAGTCGCGCACGATCTCGGCGGCGCGGCCCTCGCGGCGGGCGGCCTCGCGGGCGTCGAGCTCCCTCGGGAAGCCAAGGCCCCTCCGGACCTGCTCGTGGAGCGCGAGCAGCGCCGCGTCGAGCGTGTGCCCGACGAAGTAGTCGGTCCCCTCGTCGGTGAGATCCGCGGGCCCGAAGTGCGCCGGGAAGAACACGGCGCGCAGATCGCGCGCGATGCCGACGAGCACCTCGCGCGACGGCAGCGCCTGCCGCCCGAGCTTCTGACGCGCGCCGTCGATCCCCCGGCCGGCGGCGCGCAGCTCCGCGACCACCGAGCCGAGCGCCCAGGACGCGCCGGACACGGCGGGCGCGGCGGGCGCGGCGGGCGCGGCGGGCACGCGGAACCCCCCGTGATCGGCCTCGCTCATGTCGCGAGCCCCTTCTCGTCGAAGAGCCCCTCGAAGAGGGCCGTGCTCAGGTAGCGCTCGCCCGAGTCGGGGAGGATGACCACGATCGTCTTGCCCTCGCTCTCCTTGCGCCTCGCGATCCGCGCCGCGACCGCCACCGCCGCGCCGGACGAGATCCCCGAGAGGATGCCCTCCTCGCGCGTCAGCCGCCGCGCATAGGCGATCGCCTCCTCGTTGGTCACCTGCTCGATCTGATCGACGATCGACAGATCGAGCACGTCGGGCACGAAGCCCGCGCCGATCCCCTGGATCTTGTGCGGCCCCGGCCTGAGCGGCTCCCCGGCGCGCGTCTGCGTGAGCACCGGGCTGTGCGCGGGCTCGACCGCGACGGAGGTGATCGCCTTGCCCTTCTGGTGCTTGATGAAGCGCGAAACGCCCGTGATCGTGCCGCCGGTCCCGACGCCGGACACGAGGATATCGACCTTCCCGGCCGTGTCGTCCCAGATCTCCGGGCCCGTCGTCCGCTCGTGGATCGCGGCGTTCGCCGGGTTCTTGAACTGCTGCAGGAGCACGTACCGGCTCGGGTTCGACGCGACGATCTCCTCCGCCTTCGCGATGGCGCCGCTCATCCCCCGGGGCCCCTCGGTGAGCACCAGCTTCGCGCCGTAACCGACGAGGAGCTTGCGGCGCTCGATGCTCATCGTCTCGGGCATGGTCAGCGTGAGCGGATAGCCGCGCGCCGCCGCGACGAAGGCCAGCGCGATGCCCGTGTTGCCGCTCGTCGGCTCGACGATCTCCTTCCCCGGACCGAGGAGCCCCCGCTTCTCGGCGTCCCACACGAGCGCCGCGCCGAGGCGGCACTTCACGGAATACGCCGGGTTGCGTCCCTCGATCTTCGCGAGCACGAGCGCGCCCGCGCCCTCGACGACGCGACGGAGGCGCACGAGCGGCGTGCGGCCGATGGATTCTGCGTTGTCTTCGAACCAGCCGCGTGTGACGTTCGACATGGGCCCTCTGGGGTGCGACGGCATGCCTCCGCGTCCTCGAGGTCGGAGGACGTCGAGCGGGCAGCGAACGCCGCGCTTGATTACCAGCGGATGTTCATCTAACATAACGGACGAAATCCGCCAAGCAATTTGTGTCCCGCCGATGCGGTCTCCGGGGTCGTGGCGCGCCGGTGAATCGAGGCTGTCACTCCATCGCCTGGCTTCTGTCCTCAACACCGCAACGCCGCCGCAACCCCCTTGGGCCTTGAGCTCAGCTGAGGTCCGCCCGCGTCACCACGGCGCGCGCGGCTTTACTCCACGATCATGGAAAACCATCCGTTTTAGAGGAGTCCAGCATGGTGGAAAACACATCTGTTTTACAGGAGGAAAGCGTCCAGGGCGTCATGAGCGCCATTGCGCCAACACGAGTAAAAATTGTAGTAATGGGCCAGCTTTGGCTGAGATAATCCCCCCACACGCCAGAGATCGAGGAAGAGCCCTGCCATGACGAACCACGAAAGCCATTTGCTTGGCGAGCGCGCCGCAAGGCAACACGCCAACACGAGCAAGACGCCGCCCCAGTGGGCCGGTTCCACCCCGCGTTGGCTCGTGCAGCTGCTCCCCTGGACGCCCGTCGAAGCAGGCGTGTACCGCCTCAACCGGGTCGTCGATAACGATTTCGCGGTCGATTGCAGCCCGGATGACGCGGCCGAGCTGCCCACGGCGCGCATCCACTATGAAGAGCAGCCGCGCGAGTTCGTGCTCAACACGGTGACCACGACGATCCAGGTGCACACCCGGATCTCCGACCTGTTCCGCAGCCCGATGGATCAGGTGAAGGAGCAGCTCACGGTCCTCGTCGAGAAGCTCAAGGAGAAGCAAGAGGACGAGCTGATCAACAACGGCAACTACGGCCTGCTGAACAGCGTGCATGAGAGCATGCGGATCAAGCCGCGCGGCGCCGGCCCCACGCCGGACGATCTCGATGAGCTGATCACGAAGGTGTGGAAGGAGCCCGCCTTTTTCCTGGCGCACCCGCGCGCCATCGCGGCGTTCGGTCGCGAATGCACGAAGCGCGGCGTTCCGCCGCCCACGGTGACCCTGTTCGGCTCGCCGTTCCTCACGTGGCGCGGCCTGCCGCTCATCCCCACCGACAAGCTGCACCTCGCGGGCAACAAGACCGATATCCTGCTGGTCCGCACCGGCGAGAAGAAGCGCGGTGTCGTGGGCCTGTTCCAGCCGGGGATCCAGGGCGAGGTGAGCCCGAGCCTGTCGATTCGCTTCATGGGCATCAACCAGCTCGGGGCTGCCTCGTACCTCGCGTCCCTCTATTGCTCGGCGGCGGTTCTGACCGAAGATGCGCTCGGCGTGCTCGAGGGCGTCCAGGTGGACAGCTACTATGAGTACAAGTGAGATCCATACAGCGGATCTCCAGGGTGCTCTGCTGCAGGTGACTCGCGCCGTAGGGAGCTCTGGGATCGCGCCCTTGAACGTGCCTCTCACGGCGCCGGGCGGCGCGCCGTCGCCCGCCGCCGTCGGCTTCGACCCCGCCTCCCTGGCCACGGTGATCGCGCAGCTCGCGAACGAGATGCTCGGCGCGCCGTTCAATCAGGGGGCGGCTGCGCAGGCGGCGCCGCTGCCTGGCGCCGCGCCGTCGCAGTCGCCCGTCCCGCACCTGGCGGCGGCTAGTGCGGCGCCGTCACCTGTCCCGGGGCCGTCCGCGGCGTCGGCCCCCGTCTATCCCGGGTCGGCCCCCGCCTACTCCGGCTCTGTCCCCGCCTATTCCGGCTCTGTCCCTCCCTATTCCGGCGCGGCGCCCGCCTTCCCCGGCTCTGTCCCCGCTCATTCCGGCGCGACGCCCGCCTTCCCCGGCGAGGTGTCGCTGCCGGACTCGACGGTGCGCGCCGGGTTCGTCCGCGTCCCGCTCTTGGGCTCCGATCCGCTGAGCCTGGGAGCGGCCGACGAGGTGCTCCGCATCCCGGTGCTGGGCGATCTCGCGGGCCGCGACGCCGACCCGTACTTCGTGCCCGGCGCGCCCGCGCTGGGCATCGAGTCGCCGGTCGGCCCTCCCCAGGTCGAAGCGCACGAGATCCGCGCCGTGGATCCGGCGCTGGTCCGCGGCGTGAGCGGCTCCGCCGGCATCCTGGACCCCCACGCGATCCGCCGCGACTTCCCCATCCTCGAGGAGCGGGTCCACAGCAAGCGGCTCGTCTGGCTCGACAACGCGGCGACGACCCAGAAGCCCCGGGCCGTCATCGATCGGCTCTCGTACTTCTACGAGCACGAGAACTCGAACATCCACCGCGCGGCGCACGCGCTCGCGGCCCGCGCGACGGACGCGTACGAGGCGGCGCGCGAGGCGACGCGCCGCTTCATCAACGCCCCGTCCACGCGCGAGATCGTGTTCGTGCGCGGCACCACCGAGGGGATCAACCTGATCGCCCAGAGCTGGGGCCGGAGGAACGTGGGCCCGGGCGACGAGATCGTCATCACGTGGCTCGAGCACCACGCCAACATCGTGCCGTGGCAGCAGCTCTGCTCCGAGAAGGGCGCAAGGCTCCGCGTCGCTCCGGTGGACGACCGGGGCCAGGTGATCCTCGAGGAGTACGAGAAGCTGCTCGGCCCGCGGACGCGCATCGTCTCGATCACGCAGGTGTCGAACGCGCTCGGCACCATCACGCCCGCCCGCGAGATGGTGGCGATGGCGCACCGGCACGGCGCGCGCGTGGTCGTGGACGGCGCGCAAGCGGTGTCCCACATGCGCGCGGACGTGCAGCTCCTCGACTGCGACTTCTACGTGTTCTCGGGCCACAAGGTGTTCGGTCCCACGGGCATCGGCGCCGTGTTCGGCAAGAGCGAGGTGCTCGACGCGATGCCGCCCTGGCAGGGCGGCGGCAACATGATCGCGGACGTCACCTTCGAGCGGACGATCTACCATCCGCCGCCCGCGCGCTTCGAGGCCGGCACCGGCAACATCGCGGACGCGGTCGGCCTCGGGGCCGCGCTCGACTACGTGACGCGGATCGGGATCGAGAACATCGGCCGCTACGAGCACGAGCTGCTCCACTACGCGACCCACGCCCTCGCGACCGTCCCCGGGCTGCGGCTCATCGGCACCGCCGCCGACAAGGCGGGCGTGCTCTCCTTCGTCCTCGATGGGCAGCGCACCGAGGACGTGGGCGGGGCGCTCGACCGGGAGGGCATCGCGGTGCGCTCGGGCCACCACTGCGCGCAGCCCATCCTGCGCCGCTTCGGCCTGGAGAGCACCGTGCGCGCGTCCCTCGCCCCCTACAACACCTGCGAGGACATCGACGCGCTGGTTGACGCGCTGCGTAGGATCCAGATCGGAAGGTCGCGCTGACCTGACGCCCGGCGGTTGTCCGCTGAGACGGACACCGCCGGGCTCCCTGCTGACCGACTTCGCCGCCCAACCCCTCGGTCGGGTCTCCAAATCAGGCTGAACACACGGGATTTCGAAGGATTTCGTCTCGACGGCGATCTTGTGTCCCCCGGGTTGCCACTGTCGCAGGCGTCCGTTATAATGGACGCATGATCCAGACGATATCGCCCAGGGACGCGGACGAGCTGATCAAGAGCGGGGAGGTGGACGTTGTGGATGTACGCGAGCCACGCGAGTGGTCGGTCGGACACGTGCCGCACGCGCGGCTGGTGCCCCTCGATCAACTGAGAGCGGATCCGCAGCGGGCCCTGCCGCGCGATCGGGTGGTGTTCGTGTGCGCGAAGGGCGCCCGCAGCCTGACGGCGGCGAAGCTGGCAGAGCGGCTCGGGTTCAACCAGCTCTACAACCTGGATGGCGGCACGAGCGGTTGGGTCAAGGCGGGGCTTCCGCTCGAGCACAGCTGAGCTGCTCGATAAAGAACATCCAGGAGTCGCGCGAAGCGCTGGTGTGGTGCCGCCGATCGCGGCGCGCACCTCGGTTTGCACCGCGCTGCGGTTGGCGCGCGGCGCCGCCGTCACAAGGTGTGCGGCATGCATCTGCGCAGACTCCGCACCTTCGTCCTCGTTCCCCTGTTCGCCGCTGCGTGCGCCCGCGGCGCCCCGCCTCCCGCGGCCGCGCCGGCTCCCCTGCCCTCGCCGGCGCCCACGGCGGCCGCGAGCACGGCGCCCGCCGCGCGCTCGGCACCTGCGACGGCCCAGCGACTCCCGGCCTGGGTCGAGCGCAGCAACGAGCACGCGAAGGTCCTCCTCGACGCGCTCGTCCGGTTCTCGCCGGAGCGCGCCGGCTACCTGGGGATCGAGCGCGCGGACCGGGAGATCTCGGACCTCTCACCCGGGGTCGAGGCGCAGAAGCGCGCGGCCTACCGCGCGGCCATCGTGGAGCTCCAGAAACGACGAGAGACAGAGAAGGACCCGGCGGTCGTCGAGGATCTGCAGATCTTGCTGGACGCCGCGGACCGGGCCGTTCGCAGCTCGGAGCTCGAGGAGAAGCACAGCGTCACCTACGTGAACGTCACGGGGCTCGTGTTCGAGGGCATCTCGAACCTGCTGGACGACCGGGTACCGCCGGCGCGGCGGGCCGCGGCCCGCACGCGCCTCCGGCGTTATGCCGGCATGGAGGCGGGCTACGTGCCCATCGCCGAGCAGGCCATGGCCAGGCTCCTCCAGGACCTCGAGAAGCCCGGATTGCTCGCCCCGCCCAGGATGGAGATCGAGCGGCACCTCGCCACGAATGCCCGCGTGCGGGAGGGCATCGGTGAGCTGTTCAGGAAATACGGCATCAGCGGCCATGACGAGCCGCTCGCGGCGCTGAATCGCCAGCTCGAGGCGTACGACGCGGCGCTGCGCAGCGACGTGCTCCCCCGGGCGCGGACCGACTTCGCGTTGCCGCGGCCGCTCTATGCGTTCGCGCTCGAGTCGTACGGCGTCGATCTGCCGCCCGCCGAGCTCGCGCCCCTGGCCCACGCCGCCTTCGAGGATCTGACGGCGCAGATGCAGGAGCTCTCGAGCTCGGTCGCCCGGGCGCGCAAGCTGCCAGGCGCGGATTACCGCGACGTGCTCCGCGCCCTGAAGAAAGAGCAGCTGGTGGGCGAGGCCATCTTGCCGCATTACAAGGCGCGGCTGGCCCAGATAGAGGACATCATCAGGAAAGAGCGCCTCGTCACGCTGCCCGAGCGGCCTGCGCGCATCCGTCTCGGCACCGCCGCCGAGAGCGCCGAGACGCCGGCGCCACACATGCGGCCGCCGCGGCTGCTCGGCAACCAGGGGGAAGTGGGGGAGTTCGTGTTGCCGCTCAGCCTCCCGGGCCCCCCCGGCGCCGCGGACGATCTGCAGAAGGTCGATGACTTCACCCATGCAGCGGCGTCGTGGACGCTCACCGCCCACGAGGTGCGCCCCGGACACGAGCTCCAGTTCGCCTCGCTCGTCGAGCACGGCGTCTCGATCGCCCGGGCGGTCTTCGCGATGAACAGCGCCAACGTCGAGGGGTGGGGGCTGTACTCCGAGGCCCTCGTGTTCCCGTTCATGCCGCCCGAGGGTCAGCTCGTCTCGCTGCAATACCGCCTGCTGCGGGCCGCGCGCGCCTTCCTGGACCCGGAGCTCCAGGCCGGCAAGATCACGCCTGCGGCCGCGCGCGCGTTCCTCGAGCAGGAAGTGGTGCTGTCGGCGCCGTTCGCTCGGTCCGAGGTGGAGCGCTACACGTTCCGCTCGCCGGGACAGGCGACATCGTATTTCTACGGGTTCACCCGGCTGATGGAGCTCCGGGCAGAGGTCGAGTCCATGATGGGCCCTCGCTTCGATGCGCAGCGATTTCACGATTTCGTGCTCGCCCAGGGGATCCTGCCGCCGAAGCTGCTGCGCAAGGCCGTGTTCGAGCGATTCGTCGGGGATCAGCCGGCGCGCTGAGCAAGGAGGAGCGAGCGAGCGAGGGCGATCGCGATCCAGCGCGGCGTCCCGCTTGCGGCGCGCCTCGCCGGCTCCACCTGTCGTGTCGGGCACGGGAGCGCCGGAGGGTGACATGGGAATGAACGAGAAGAAGGCAGCGGAGCGACAGCCGGAATCGCCTGAAGGCGCCGCGGCCGGCCCCGAGGCGACGAGGGCGAAGACACGCAAGGAGCGGAGCCCGCAGACACCGCTCGATCGCGGCGGGGCGCCCTCGCAGCGCGAGGCGTGGGAGCCGGTGGACGAGGCGTCGGACGAGTCGTTCCCGGCGAGCGACCCGCCGGCCTGGACACCGATCCACCCGGGCTGAGCGCCGCGGCATGGCGGCGGCGAGGCCCCTCGCCGGCCGCGCGCCTGTCACGGCTCGGGAACGCCCTCTTCGAGCCAGGCCCGCGCGCTCTCGGCGGTGAGCTTGAAGTTCGGGGGCACCCTCGACCGCCTGACGGTCTCCCCTGCCGCGTCTCGCCCCGTGAGGATGGCGTGGGGATCGTCCTCGTCGGGCACGATGTCGAGGTCCACCCGCATCCGGGCGCCGCCCCCGACCACCGTCGTCACGCTCCGGTGCAGCTGCGCCCGGCGTTGCTGGTCGTGCCGCGCAAGGATCTCGTTCGCCGTCTTCACCAGGGTGGCGAAGGCGCTCGCGTCGAGCGGCTTCGGGTTCTTCTTGTCACGCCCCATCGTCCACGGCCCCACCAGCGAGGGCTCGCTCTGGCCGTCGCACGTCATCTCGACGGCCCATCCGTCGTCGTCCTCGTTCTTGATCACCCGCGCCGTCCACCCGTTCCCCTTCCACAGCTTGGGGTCCTGATCTTCAGGGCGGATCGGGCGCGTCTGCCCGACCTCGTCGTCCGTCCCGTCGTGCGTCGTGTCCATGGGCGCGTCGGTGTACCCGCTGCGCGCCCGGCGCGTCCACCCCGCCGCGCACGCCTCGGGCATTTCCTGTCAGCACCTGGCAGCCCTGGACCTCCTCCACGGCGATCATCGAGCCCCCTCCGGCAGGCCAGCAGGCGGCGCTCCCCCGCGCCGCCATGGCTCGGCGCGCCTCGCCAGGCGCGCGCCCGTCACAGCGTCTTCAGGTACTCGACCAGATCCCAGCGCTCCTGCTCGGTCAGCGCGGGTCCGATGACGCCGTTTCCGCGCGGCCCGTCGCGGTACTCGTGCCCGGCGTTCGAGTTGCCGGGGGTGTCCGTCACGAGCTCGAACCCTCCCTGGAAGGGCTTCACCCGGAGCCCGACGTACTTCGGGTCGAACTCCCCACTGCCGAGATAGAACCTCTTCGAGCGCCGCTCCGCCGGAAGGAGCAGCTCGTACAGGTTCGGGACGGAGCCATTGTGGAGGTACGGCGCCGTCGCCCAGATCCCGTTGAGCTCCCGCGCCTTGTACGCGCGCGGCGCGCGCCACCGGTTCGGGCGATACCCGTCCCACGCGAGCCGTTGCTCCGCCGACAGGCCGTACTCCTCGTACTTCACGTCGCGGATCGCCGACGTGCCGAGCTCCAGCGCCTGCGCCATCCCCATCTTCCCGAGCCCGAGCGCCCCCAGATCCGCCGTGCGCTCGTTGAAATTCACAGCGTGGGTCGGGTCGGTGCCGATCAGCTCGAGCGGGGACATCGTCGCTATCCGAAGGCGCTTGCCGCGCTCGTCCGGGGGAGTCAGCCCTGGGACGTGGCAGCTCGCGCAGTGCACGCTGTAGAGACGCTCGCCGCGCGCCGCCCGCTCCCGATCGATGCTGCCGAGCAGGTGCTCTGGCCAGCGCGGAGCGCGGAGCTTCTCGACCTGCTGCTCTATCAGGTGCAGGTTGTCCACCCGGATGCTCGACTGGAGTTGCACCCTCGCCCCTTGTGGCGCGGGGTCGATCCGCGTGTGGGTGCCCACCCCAAGGGCCTCCCCGATGTTGCGCCCCATCGGCTGCAGGATGGATCCGTTCCATTGGACCCAGTCGTAGCTCGGCGCATCCCAGAGGTGAGGATAGTCGACCGGCGCGTCGGCCGCGCGCAGGTTCTCCGGATTGAGCTGACCGAACAGCAGGTTGCCGGCGCGCCCGAGCGCGTCCAGCCTGCCAAACCCGGCAACGGCGGCGTGGGGCCCCGCCGCGCCCCCGGTGAACGCCTGCAGCCGGACCACCTCCAGCATCTTCTCCATCTGCGCTCGCAAGGCGCGCGTGGAGTCCTCGCCGTAACGGTCCTTGAGGACCGCCCTGGCGAAGCGATCCAGCTTTTCCGGCGTCTTCAGCGTGCGGTCGAGCGCGCCGAAGATCGCGTCGGTGAAGGCGACAACGTCGATCGCCGCAGGGCCGCCGTCGATCCGGATCCTCGTGCCACGATAGGAGATCTGGCGGGTGTGGCAAGTCCCGCACGTGAACCCGACGTACACCTCGCCCGTCGCGGGATCGACGTCCCTGGCGAACCCCACCGGGAGGCGCTCCGGGTTGTTCTTCGAGTCCCGATCTTCGATGAAGCGATAGCGCGCCACATAGTCGCTCGCGGCGAACCGCTCGGCGCTGTCTTCCCGCTCGAGCGCAAGGAACCACCCGACCGGGACCAGCCTGGCGCCCTGGGAGGTACGGTAGAAGATCCGGCGCTCCTCGGCGCCCCATCCCTGGTCGAGGTACACGACATCGCTCGCGCCTCGGCCGCCCTTCGCGTGCGCGCAGCCGGCCGCCGCGACCGCCGCGAGCGCGATCGCCCCCATCTGGATCCACATGACCGCCCCCCCTTCGACAAGCCCCACTGGCGACGCCCGCGGCCGCCAACACCGCATGTCAGAATATGTCGATAGCTCGTTTTCCCTGATCGGCTCTGTCGAGCACGATACGGTTCCATCCGCGCGCCGCCGCGGTCCATCCAGAACAGCGCGCGGCGGCGCGACACCGTCGCAGGGAGCCTACGACCGCACAAAGCCGAGTCAAGCCGCCGGCAGCGAAGGGGGCGACTCCGGTGCTTCGGTGTTTTGGACGTGCGTTGGAAGAGCGTCTTCCCAGGAACTCTGGGGCTCGATGACCTGGCGTCAGATCCCGAAAGGCCACCGCCCGCGCAGCGCAGCTCCCGGACGCCGCTCGTAGACGCCGCGCGACGCGGATCGGAGGCGCGGGCTGGCTGACGGCCGCGGAGCTGCGACACTCCGCGCATGCTCCTCCACCGGCGCCCCTTCCTGGCCCTGTGCGCCGCCGCCCTCGCCCCGCGCGCCGCCCTGGCCGACCCCGCCGCGCCGCCCTCGCCGCCGCCCCCCGCTTCCCCGCCCGCCTTCGACATCCGCGACCTCCAGGTCCCCGGCGATCGCGCCCTCGGCCGGCGGTTCACGCTGCTCGTCCCGAAGCACCTCGCCCCGGGCGAGCGCGTGCCGCTGCTCGTGCTCCTCCACGGCCTCGGCGAGACCGGCGACGAGCGCCTCGGCGCCTTCGCGTGGCTGGAGCGGTACGGCCTCGGCTCGGCCTACGAGCGGCTGCGCCGCCCGCCGCTCGGCCGCACCTCGCGCCGGAAGGACTGGAGCGACGCACGGCTCGCCGAGGTGAACGCCGCGCTCGCGGCGCGGCCGTTCTGCGGCCTCGCGATCGCGTGCCCCTTCACGCCCAACGTCCGCAAGGCGCCGAACCCCGCCGCGGCGCTCGACGGCTACGCGCGCTGGCTCGCCGAGGTGGTCGTCCCCCGCGCCCGCGCCGAGGCGCCCGCGTTCGACGACGCGGCCCGCACCTCGCTCGACGGCTGCTCCCTCGGCGGCTTCATCGGGATCGAGGTGTTCCTCCGCCGGCCCGAGCTCTTCGGCGCCCTCGGCGGCGTGCAGTCCGCCATCAGCGCCCACCGCGCCCCTGCCTACGCCGACCGGCTCGCCAGGGCCGTCGCCGCGGCGGGCCCGCGCGACCTCCACCTGCTCACCAGCGAGGGAGACCCGTTCCGCGACGCGAACGCCGCCCTCGCCTCGCAGCTCGCGAAGCGGTCCATCCCCCACACCCTCCGCGTCCTGCCGGGCCCGCACGACCAGCCCTGGCTCCGCGAGGCCGGCACCATCGAGATGCTCCTCTTCCACGACCGGCGCCCGCGCTGAGGCGGCGCCGCGCGCCCTCGCAAGGCCCGCGAGGCGGACGAAGCGGTTCGGCCGGCCTCGGGGAGCTTCTTCTCGGTCGTCATCGGCGCAGCCGGCGCGTATAGCATGGCCCGGCCCACCCCCCATGAAGACCAACGCCGCGCGCATCCTCGACAGCCTCGGCATCCCGTACGAGCTGCGCACCTACGAGGTCGACCCGAGCGACCTGACCGCGGGCACCGTGGCCAGGAAGATCGGCCTGCCCCCGGAGCAGGTGTGGAAGACGCTGGTGGCGCGCGGCGATCGCCACGGCGTCTGCTTCGCGGTGGTGCCGGGCAACGCCCAGCTCGATCTGAAGGCGATGGCCAGGCTCACCGGCGACCGGAAGGTCGACACGGTATCGCTGAAGGAGGTCCAGCCGCTCACCGGTTACGTGCGCGGCGGGGTCACGGCGCTGGGCGCGAAGAAGGCCTATCCCGTCTACGCGGACGAGACGATCGAGCTCTTCGAGGTCGTCTCCATCTCGGCCGGCGTGCGCGGCACCCAGATCCTCGTCGCTCCCGGCGATTATCTGCGCGCGACGAGGGCGAAGGTCGGCGCCATCGCGTCGCCCGGGGGCGACGCGGATTGAGGCGTCGCCGGGCGGCGACGCGGATTGAACCCGCGCGCCGCCGGATCCGCGGTATGCTGGCAGAGCTCGCCTCCGGTCCGGCGCCGGGCGGCGACGAGGATATGACCAGAGCGGCCTGCGACCTGCGCGATCCGAGCGAGCTGAGCACCGCCGAGCTGCGGCAGCGGTGCCGGGGCTGCAAGCCGTGGGAGCTCGGGCTCGGCGCGGTCCAGCTGGCCGCCTCGGCGGCGGCCGGAGGCGCCGTGCTCGCGGCGGCCGGCGCCTGCATTCCGGGGCTGGTCCAGTGCATCAGCGTGGGTCCGGCGCTCGCGGCCGGGCTCGCTGTCTGGGAGTCGATCGGCGTGGCCAGGGGGTGGCTCCCGGGCGCGGCGTACCGCGATGAGCTCGCGTTCCGCGCATGGCACGCGGGGCTCTCGCCGTGGGTCGGGCCAGCTGCGCAGCGTCGCTGGGCGAGGCGCGCGCTGGTGCGCCGGCCCGCGGCCCCCGACTGGCTGCTCGTCCTCGAGGGCGTCGCGCCGGCCGGCGGAGGGCGCCGCTGGGTCAAGGTCGAGCTCTCGCTGTCCCCCTCCTCGGACGGCCCGTTCCGCTCGCAGGCCAGCGGGCACGCGCTGCTGCGCGCGGGCGGCGACGGCGCAGAAGCCCCGCACGAGCGGCGCCTGGCGCACGAGGAGCTCGACGACCTGAAGCGGGCCGTCGCGGAGCTCCCGGCGGGGCTCTCGCTGTCCCCCCCGGCCTCGCCCCGGGACCCCGCGGTCTTCAACGGCCGCTGCGAGCTGCTCATCGCCAGGAGGACGCCGTTCGCCGCGGCCCAGCTGACGAGCGCGTTTCCGTCGCTCGAGGCGGGCCCTCAGGCGCCCTCGCTGTCGCTGCTGCACCGCCTGGTCCAGCTGGCCTGGTGCGGGGGCGAGTCAGGTCCGAGCCGGCGCGGCGGCTGACGCGGGCGCCTCGCGCATCAGGCGCCGGCCGACCAGCACCAGCAGGACACCGGACGCGAGGAAGGCCAGGTCCCAGCCGAGCTGCCCCGGACCTGGACGGACATGGTGGATCTGCAGGAGGTGATGGTCGATCACCCCCTCGACCAGGTTGAACAGCCCCCAGCCCATGGCGGCGGCGCCCGGGAGCATCCGTCCCGGGAGCTCGGCTCCGCCCACGCGCAGGGCGCCCCAGAGCTTGAACACACCTGCCACAGTGAGGCCCAATGCGACAACGCCGAACAGACCGTCGGCGAAGATGTTCCGCCTCACATCGTCGATGGTCGCGCCTGGATGGCAGCTGAAGCAGATCAGGTGATGCCACTGCAGGAGCTGATGAAACAAGATGCCGTCGATCAGGCCACCTGCGCCCATACCGAAGATCACGCCCGCCGTCTTCACGGCGCGTGATGCCCTCGTGGCGGTGGTGAAATCGAGCGGGCGGGCTGTGCTCATGAAATCCTCCTGAGCGCGCCCGCATGCGAGCGGCAAACCACAGACGTCGGGCGGCGGAGGACGGATCCAGCGGGCTGGCGGAGCGGCCGGTTCGCCGCCGCGGCGCCTCGCCGGCCGGCCACGATCTGGCAGCACCCCGACGCCGTGAGCTGGCCAGGTCGGACCTGGCATGGAGTTGGCACATGCAAGGATCCCACGTAGCCGCAGAAGTCGCTGAAAGGTGCCAGATGGACAATCGAATGAACCCGGAACGCGCCGCAGGAACGGCGGAGCCGGAGCACCAGGGTCCCAGGCCGGTCCCCTACACGTACCATGACGGTCGCGAGGACTACCTCCATGTCGGCCGCCGGGAAGGCGCGGAGTCGGATCAGCCCGAGGCGCTGGTCCCGCCTTCCGAGCGGGTGACGTCACCTGTCCAGGCGACGTCCCTGCCGCCCGAAACCGCGTCCATGACCCCCGAGGCGACGGCGCCGCCGCCCGAGGCGACCGCCCTGCCGCCCGAGGCCCCCGAGTCGACGGCGCTGCCGCCCGAGGCGACCGCCCTGCCGCCCGCGGCGACACCCGGGTCTCCCTGGGAGACGCCTCGCGCAGCGGCGCAGCGCCCTCAGCAGGCGCTCCGGATGAGCGAGATCGTCACGCGCGGGCTGCGGACCGGCGCCGTGCTGACGGCAGCGACGATGTGCACGATGATGGCAGCGTCCACCCTCAAGCGCGGATCGCCCTGGGCCGCCATGAACGCCATGGCGGCGGCGGTCGGCCTCGGGGGTCGCCGCGCGAAGCGCCGATTCGACCCGGTCGCCACGCCCGCAGGGATGGCGGCGCTCGCCGGGGGCCTGCTCGTGTGGGGCATCGGCTACGAGAAGGCGCTCGACGCGGCGGGGCGGCGCGGCGGCGCGCTCACGGGCGCCCTGTCGGCGCTCGGCGGCTTCCTGCTCGACGACCTGGTCTTGCCCAACCGGCTCATGAAGGGCTTCCGCGACACGATGGGCGTGGCCGGCACCGTCGGCAAATACGTCGCCCTCGGCGTCGCGAGCGCCGTCGCCCCGCGCTGAGCGCGCGAGGCGCAGGCGCAAGCGCCGCTGCGCCCCGCTACCTCTGCCCGGCGGCCTTGCGCTCCTTCTCGCCCGGCTCCTCGTGCTGGGGCAACGCGCCTCTCGGCTGCGCCTGTTCGGTCGCGCCGCTCTCCGGCGGTGGCTCCTCCTCGGGCGGGGCTGCCGCGCCCGCGGCCGCGGCCTCCGCGCCGGTCTCCCGCAGCTCGAGCGAGCCCGCGGGGCCGCCGCGGCCCGACTCCTCGTACGGCCCGCCGCCGAGCGAGCCCGGCGTGCGGAGCTCGGCGTCCTTGGGGTGCGGCCCGTCGAGCCGGAAGATCCCCTTCGATTGATCGACCTCGTCGAACCGCGCGTTCTCCTGCGCCTGCGCCTCGGACCGCTGCTTGGCCTTTTGCCCCATGATCCCCTCCCTCGCCCGGCGCGCAGTGCGTCGACCGCACACACGCCCGCCTCGACCCGCGGCGTGCATGCGAGGTGCCGGACCGCGCCGGCCCCGCCCGCTCACGCCGGCCGCGCCGCGCCCTGCTCCTCCGAGGCGGCCCCCACCGCGACCGGCTGGGTAAGCTGCTCCGAGGGCGTCCCGGCGGCCATCTGCTGGGCGATGATCAGCTCCCGCGCCTGCCGCCGCAGCCCGGGGAGCCTCGCGGCGAACACCGCCGCCGCGACGACGCAGCACGCGCCGCCCGAGGCGACGGTCGCGGGCGCGCCGATCTTGCCCGCGAGCCAGCCGGCGAGCAGCGCGCCGAGCGGGGCCATCCCCATGAACATCATCGCGTAGACCGCCATGACGCGCCCGCGGAGCGCGTCCGGCACCATCGCCTGCACGAGCGTGTTCGACCCCGCCATCTGCACCATCATCGAGAAGCCGACGGGCACGAGCAGGAGCGCCGAGAGCCAGAACGACCGCGACAGCGCGAACAGCCCGAGCGCCACGCCGAACCCCGCGCAGGCCGCGGCGACCCAGCGGCCGAGGCCACTGAGCCGCCTCCGGCTGGCGAGGACGAGCGCGCCGAGCAGCGCCCCGACGCCCGACGCGCCCATCAGGATGCCGAGCCCCTGCGCCCCCCCGCGCAGGATCCGATCGGCGAAGATCGGCATCAGCACCGCGTACGGCATCGCGGTGACGCTCACGACCCCGAGCAGGAGGAGGAGCGCGCGGATGGCCCTGGTGCGCGCGACGAACCGGAAGCCCTCGACCGTATGGGCGAACGCGGAGCCGCGCCCGGCGGCGGCCGGACGGGGCGCGACGCGCATCGCCAGGAGGCTCCCGAGCACGGCAAGGAAGCTCACCCCGTTCGCGATGAAGCACCACCCCTCGCCGATCGCGCCGACGAGGATGCCCGCCACCGCCGGGCCGAGGATCCGCGCGCCGTTGAACATCGAGGAGTTGAGCGCGATGGCGTTGGCGAGGTCCTCCCTGCCGACCATCTCGACGACGAACGCCTGCCGCGTCGGGATGTCGAACGCGTTCACGACGCCGAGGAGCACGCTGAAGCCGAGGATGTGCGGGACCTGGACGTGCCCGCTCAGGGTGAGCGCGCCGAGCCCGAAGGCGAGCGCCATCGCGGCGGACTGCGTGGCGAGCAGGATGCGGTGGCGGCTCCGCCGGTCGGCCACCGTGCCGCCGATCGGGGCGAGCAGGAAGACGGGGATCTGCGTCGCGAACCCGACGGCGCCGAGCAGCAGCGACGAGCCCGTCAGCCGGTAGACGAGCCACGACTGGGCGACCGACTGCATCCAGGTGCCGACAAGCGAGACGAGCTGGCCGGCGAAGAAGAGCTGGTAGTTCCGGTGGCGGAGCGCGCGCAACAGCGACGGGGCGGAGGCCGCCGGGCGCTCGCCACGACCCGCCGCGGGGGGCGGCTCCGCTTCAGGCTGACCCATGGCCGAAGTATGGGGCGCAGGAGGCTCGGGAACCCGGGATTCGGAGGATCCGGGCGCGGCGGGGTGAGGCGCGTGGCCTCCGGCCGGGCTCCGCCGCGGCGCGCTCCCCCGGGCGCCGCCGCGGCGCGCGGATCAGCCCCCGCCCGCGTAGTTGGCGGGCCACGCCGCCGAGAGGAGGCCCCCGTTGACTGCGACCAGAGCTCCCATGCCTCACATCCCTCGCGAAGGTGGCCGGCGCCTCCGTGACAGGCGCCGGCGCTTGTGAAATGCAGAGTTAAGGAACAACCGTCTTCGACCGTCTGGAGCGCAAATTGAACGCGCAGAGCGGGCCCGTGACGATGCCAAGGGCGGGTACGAAAGGGGAGCGATTCCGGCGGTCTACACGCCTCAACACGACGCGCACACGACGCGCACACGACGCGCAACATGGCTCCTTGTGCCGTGGTGTCGCGCGTGCGTCGCCCTGGTCGCGCCCGGCTGCGCGGATGTGGGTCACGTCACCCTTGACCGAGGTGGCGTCGGCGCGGAGCGCGCGGCCACGGCGGAGATGGGCTATAGGCCAGCGTCCATGAACCGACCGTACCTTATCGCCGGCGCGCTCTTCCTGGCCGGCCACCTCTTCGCGCTCGGCTGCAGCGCCCCCAAGCCGGAGCCCGAGATCGCGTCCTCGGCCTCGCAGAGCGGCTACGCGGAGCGCTACCCGGCCGAGCTTCAGGCGACGGCCACGTCGTTCGGCGAGCGCGATGACCTCGCGAAGCGCGCGACAGGGCAGTTCGCGGGCTATCCCGACCAGCTCAAGAAGCCGGACTGGAAGCAGGTCCTCGACGTCATCGAGCAGGCGGACGCGGCCGGCAGGAGCTACGACTACGTGGAGCGCGTGCGCGCCGTGGACGGCGCGGTGGCGTTCTTCAACGACAACAAGGACGACCTCACCCGCAAGGTGGGCGGAGCCGCGCAGTACGTCGTCAAACAGAAGGGGTGTGACGTCGACGTCACCGGACCCACGGCGCACGCGCTCCAGGAGGGCGTCGAGCGCCAGCTCGAGAAGTACGTCCGCGAGCGCAGCGAGGCGCACCGTCGCCTCGAGCGTTACCGCGACTCGCTCGGCAAGGAGAACACCGCGACGCTCGAGAAGCAGGCCGACGCCGTGAGCTTCGTGAGCTACGTCGTCCACATCGACATGGTCGAGCACAAGCTCCGGCTCCGCCGGATGCTCGAGGAGATCGAGACGATCAAGAAGTCGATCGACGAGGCGGTCGAGGCGGAGCGAGCATTCCAGTCCTCGGGCAAGCGCACCGACGAGGAGAAGAAGGCGTCGGAGGCGCGCATCGAGGAGCTCGGGCGCAGCAAGGCGATGCTCGACTCGTCCGCGACCCAGGCGAAGCAGATCGACGAGACGATGGAGGAGCGCGTCGCCGCAGCCCAGAAGACCTACCGTGAGGCGATCGACCGCCTGATCGCCACCCTCCGCAAGAACGCCGGCCTGCCGGAGGCCCCGCCGCGCGAGGGCTGATCGCCCGCCGCTCGCCCCTCCCGCGAGGCGACCCCGGCGCGGCGGGCCGATCCGCTACTTCCGACGGCCGGCTCCAGGCGGAGGGCGCTTGCGCTGGGGCTTGTCGGGCGCAGCGGGCGCGGCCCGCGACGCTGCGCCCTTCGCCCGGCGCACCTCCGGCGGCGCCAGCATCGCCTGGATGGCCTGAACCTGCGCGGCGCTCGAGATGAAGCGCGAGCCCCGCGCCGCCTTCGCCCGCGCCCCTTCGCCCAGGCCGGGGGGCAGCTCCGGGAGCTCGTCCAGCAGCGCGCGATAGGCCGACGTCGCCTCGGCCCCCAGCGCGCGCGCGATCCGATCGAGCTTGCCCCGCGAGCGCCACGGCTTGCCCGCGGCGGCGTCCGACCCGAGCCCCGCGGCCAGGCGCTCGATCTCGCGGGCCGCCTGCGCGTCGGACGGGCTCACGACAAGCGCTGCCAGCGCCTCCCGGAGCGCGCCGGCGGCGAAGAGCACCACCTCGTGGTGCAGAATGTTCCACCCGGCCATGAACACCTTCACCGCGTCGTGCTCGGTCACCCACGAGACCAGCTCGTCCGGCCCCGGCCTCTTGCGCTCCGCGCGCCCTCCGAGGAGGCGCTCCAGCCCGAGGTTGCAGGTGCAGAGCGCGGCCTCGACGGCCTCGAACGGCCGGAGCGCGCGGCCGTCGTGGCTGCACCCGGAGAGGAGCACGTTCACGAGGTAGCTCAGCTCCATCAGCCGCTTCCCGTAGAGCGCCGCGTCGCGCGCCATCACCTCGCGGATCGCCGACGTGAACAGCAGATCTCCCCCGCGCTGCGCGCCGGCCGCGAGGAGCCGCGGCTCGGTCGCGGGCGGCAGGATGTCCGCCTCGCGCAGCACCTCCAGGAAGCTCTGGACGCTCCCCGCGGTCGGCGCGTCCCTGTCCTCGCCGGGCTTCGGCCGCCGGGACGGCGCGGCGGGGGATCGCGTCCCCGCCGCCGATCGGAAATGCGCGCGCGTGACGGCATCGTACGTCCTGGACTTCAGGATCTCTTCCAGCGGCGTGATCCTCGACAGATCGAGGAAGCTCAGGGCCGCGGACGGCGCGACGAACCCCTCTTGCTCGCGCCGCTCTTCCCGCTCCGCGGCCACGTCGGACTCCAGCATCTCCTCGGAGGTGAGGACGTCGTAGAGGCCGCCGGAGTCGTCGATGTACTCGGTGGAGATGGCGCAGCAGCGCTCGAGCAGCGCGCGCAGGAGCGCGTGGCGCTCCCTGTCGAGCTCGACCAGCACCAGGAGGATCGCGTCCCAGCTCCGCTGGTCCTTCGCGATGACGCGGAACTCCTCGAACTCCTGATACAGGCAGCCCTCGAGCGCCTTTTCCACGAGATCGTCGTCGTCCGAGCGCTCCGAGCTCGACATCTGCACGGTGAGCCCGTCGATGTCGATCACCAGGACGTGCTTGCACAGGGCCATCGTGACGAAGTCCTCGTCGAGCTCGGCGATCTTCTGCGCCGCGAACGCCTCGCCGGCCTCGAGCATGACCTCGAGCCAGAGGGCGAATCGATCCGCGTCGAACGTCTCGTCCTTGCCCGGGCGCTCGCTGCGCCACAGATCCTCGTCGAAGATCCCCTTGAGCTGCTCGGTCGTCGCAAGCGCGACGATCTCTCCCGCGTCCTCCAGGCCGATGTGGCGGATCAGCCGGGTGAGGACCGGGGCCTCCAGCCCCTGCACGAGGCCCACGAGGTCCGGCCGCTCGAGGAGCCTCGCCACGAGGTGGCGCGGGCGGGCCGACTTGGCGAACGTCGTCGTCATATCGAGTGTCCCCTTTCTCGCGGTGCTCCCAGGAGAGAAACCCTCCCCGTCCCTCTCCGTCGCTCCTATCCCGCCCACCGCTGGGCCATCTCCAGCGTCCGCTGGTTCTCCGGTATCGTGAGGAACCGCTCCCGCCACACCGGATCGCTGATCTTCCCCGCCCTCTCCATCAACCTCTCCCTCGCCGCCGCGATCGCCGCCGCGCAGTCCGCCTCCATCCCGTTCGCCGCCAGCGCCTCCGCGTAGACGTTCCTCACCGCGGACTCCCCCTCCTCGATCGCCCCGAGCGCCTTCAGCATCGAGAACGCCTCCCCCGCCGCGGACAGCGCCTCGTCGAACCTCCCCAGCCCGAGCAGCGCCCTCGCCCTCGCCGCCACCGCCGCCGCGCGCAGCGGCGGCGCGCTCTGCAGGAGCTCCGCCGCCGCCCTCGCCTCCTGCTCCGCCCCCTCGAAATCCCGCGCGAGGAGCGCGATCCGCGCGAGGTACGTCCGCGCGCTCCCCTCCGTGCGCGGATCCCCGAGCCGCTGCGACAGCGCGATCGCCTCGCGCTCGGTCCGCTCCGCCTCCTCGATCCGCCCCCGGTAGCCGAGGACGTGCCCCAGGTTGCTGAGCGTCGCCACCGCGAGATCGTGCAACCCCATCCGCTCCGCGCCCGAGAGCGCGCTGCGCAGCACCTCCTCCGCGCCCGCGAAATCCCCGAGCTCCGCGTGCATGTACCCGACGTTCATGCGGAACGCGCACGCGTTGCCGCGGTCGCCCGCGCGCTCGAACGCCGCGAGCGCCGCGGACAGCCCCGCGAGGCACGCGCTGGGATCGCCGCTCACGAGCGCCCGGGCCGACCGCGCCGCGTGCAGCCGCGCCGCCACCTCGACCTCCCGCTCCGCGAGATCCGTCCCGTCGCCCTCGACCGCCTCGATCAGCGCGTCCGCGAACGCGTAGCGCCCCCCGAACACGAGCAGCAGCGCCGCCTCGCCGAGGCACATGTGCTTCGCCACGAGCGCGCCCTCCGCCTCCGCCTCGGTGGCCTGCGCCGCGCTCATCCAGCGCTCCACCCGCTCGAAGCCGCCCAGCTTGCCCGCGGCCATGGCGACGTGCTTGATCGCCGAGAACCACGCCGCGGAGCCGGCGGGCAGCCGGTCCACCGCCTCGGTCCCGCGCTGCTCCGCGAGCGCGAGCTCCCCGCGCCAGACGTGCGCCTCGGCCTCCACGAGGCGCAGCGCGCCGAGCGCCTGCGCGTTCGGGCCGCACGCGACGCCGCGCTCGGCGCGCTCGATCGCCGCGGCGAGGTCCTGCGCCCGCAGCGCCTGCTCCGCCGCGCGGCAGTACGCGGCCGCGGCCCGCGACAGCTCGCCGCCGCGCTCGAAGTGCTCGCCGAGCGCCATCGCGTCCACAGCGCCAGTGCCCGCGCGCGACAGCCACTCGCCGGCGAGCCGGTGCCCGAGCCGCCGGTCGCCGTCCGTCAGCATCCCGTAGGCCGCCTCCCGCACGATCGCGTGCTGGAAGCCGTACTCCACCTCGCCGGGGAGGCTGCCCTCGCCGCGCCGGGAGATCACCTCGCGCTGCTCCAGCTCGACCAGCGTCGGCGCGACCTGCGCCCCGCCCACGAGCGCCGACACCCCGCCCTGCCAGAACGTCTGCCCGAAGACGCTCGCCGCCCGCAGCGCCCGCCGCGCCTCGATGTCGAGCGCCTCGATGCGCGCCTGCACCATCGCCACCACCGTCTCGGGCAGGTCGGCGCCCTTGCCGTCGGCCACCGCGCGGAGCTGCTCCTCCAGGTAGAACGCGTTGCCGTCGGCGCGATCGACGATCATCGCGAGGAGCTCCGGCGCGACGTCCTCGCCGAGCACCTGGCGCACCAGCCGCTCGCTCGCGCGCCGCGGCAGCCCCGACAGCTGCACCTCGTGGACGCCGCGCCCCGCCCAGAGCTTCGGGAAGATCTCCCGCACCTCCGGCCGGCCGAGCGCGAGCACCATCAGCCGCTGATCGCCGAGGTTGCGGAGCGCCGAGTCGACGAGCAGCACGCTCGGCAGATCGCCCCAGTGCAGGTCCTCGAGCACGAGCAGCACGGGCCTCGCCGAGCACTCGGCCCTGAGGAGCTCCTCCCAGGCGACGCGGATCTGGTCGCTCATCAGCACGGGGCTGCGCCGCGCCGCCATCAGCTGCACGCTGTCGCCGTCGGGGAACGGCACGCCGACGAGCTCCCCGAGGAACGCCGCGGTGCGCGCCGACTCGGCGTGGCCGTACCGCGCGACGCGCGCGCGGAGCTTGCGCTGCCGCGCCTCGATGGGCTCACCCTCGAAGAGGCCGATGGCGCGCCGCAGCGCCGGCGCGAGCAGCGCGAAGGCCGAGCCGGCGCTCATCGGGTCGCCGCGCCCGATCCACACCTCCAGGTCCTCGCCGCGGTCGCGGAGCCGCCGGATCAGCTCGGAGCGCATGCGGGATTTCCCCGCGCCCGCGGGCGCCGTCACGAGCACGGCGCTCGGCGTCGACTCCTCGACGCAGTGCGAGAACGCCGCCTCCAGCAGGGCGAGCTCGCGGTCGCGCCCGACGCACGGCGTCGGCTTGCCGAGCAGCGGCGGCGTGGAGGCGAGCTCCTCGCGCTCGCCGTGCAGGCGGAGGCCGCCCGCGTCGCGGGTCACGTCGAACCGGGCGCCGAGCAGCCCTGCGGTCACCTCGTCCATGCAGACCGCGTGCGCGCCGGCGGGCGCGGGCGCGTGCGCGAGCGGCAGCAGGTGGACCGCGCGGTCGATGAGCTCGCCGACCGGCAGCCGCGCGGACATCTCCGCGCGGCCCGTGACGAGCGCGACCGGCACGCTGCCGAGCAGCGCGTTCAGCGCGAGCGCGCAGCGGGCGGACTGCGCCGCGAGGTCGGTCGGGGCGCCGCCGGCGGTGAGCACGATGAGCGGCGAGCGGGACTCCAGGATCTCGAGCTCGCCCTGGTAGCGCTCGGCGACGGCGATGAGCGCCTTGCTGCGCTCCAGGTCCTCCTCCTGCGAGCGCGTCGCCTCGGCGTCGCCGCTCGCGTCGCGCGCGAGCACGAGGCACATCATCTTGCGCTCGTTCGTGGTGATCTCGCCCCCGCGCAGGGTGTTCGACGGGCGGCTGCTCGCGGCGCCGACGCCCACGTCGTCGAGCGCGAGCAGCTCCGCCGCGACCGCGTCGCCGTCGCGGGGCCGGTCCTTCTGCGGCTTCGCGAGCATGCGCGCGACGAGGTCGTCGAGCGCCTCGGGGATATCCCCGCGCAGCTCCCGGAGCCGCGGCGGATCCTCGAGGATGACCTTGATGAGCACCGAGAGCCCGTCGGCGCCCTGGAACGCCGAGCGCCCGGTGAGGCACTTGAAGAGCACGCAGCCGAGCGAGAAGACGTCGGCGCGTGGGTCGATGTTCGGCTCGCTGCGGGCCTGCTCCGGCGCCATGTAGCCCGGGGTGCCGAGCATCGTCCCGGGCATGGTGAGGTGCCTGTCCATGGCGCCGAGGCGCACCACGCCGAAGTCGATGAGCGTGACCCCCTCGATCGCGCCGCCCACGAGGAGCAGGTTGCTCGGCTTGAGGTCGCGGTGGACGATGCCGGCGCGGTGCACGACGCCGAGCGTCGACGCGATGCGCGACGCGAGCGCGATGCTCTCGGCGATCGTGAGCGAGCTGCGGGTGAGCCGCTCGGTCAGCGTCTCGCCGGCGAGCCACTCCATCGCGAGGTAGGGCTGCCCCGCGTCGGTCGCGCCGTGTCCGATGTAGCGCACGATGCCCGGGTGCCGCAGCGCGGTGAGCGCCTCGAGCGCCTCGACCTCGCGCGCGAACCGGATCGCCTCCTGGAGCCCTCGCCGCTGCAAGACCTTCAGCGCCACCGGCTCGTTCGTGACCAGATCGCAGGCGCGGTAGACGTCCCCCATCCCGCCCGAGCTGGCGAGGCGCTCGATCAGGAAGCGACGGTCGATGACGTCTCCCACGCGCATCTCGTCCCCGCCTTACCTGAGACCTCGCATGAGCCTGCTTACAACGGAGTAAACGAACTCGGCCCCGATCGCCAGCGACTCCGCCCCCAGCGGCCGGACGAGGCGATCCGCCGGCGGCCGCAAGTCCGCCTGGACTGTGAGCTTCCCAACATGACTGGTCGTAGCGCAGGCGGCATGCCCCATGGGAAGGGGCATTTTCACCCCACCGAGGCAAAACGTCCTGTCTGCGGGGCGCGTGTCGCGGGGGCGCATTGCGCTCGTCACCGCGCATCGGCCTCGATCGCCATGGCATGACCCCTGCTGAGCTGATGGGATCATGAAGGCGAAGCTCTCGAAGAAGCAAAAGAGGAAGCTCAACAAGCTCGCCCGGAGAGCCCTCCGGCCGGTGGCCGCGGCGGCGAGCCTCGCAGCGGTGTTCGCGGCAGGCCTGTACAGCGGTGAGGCGAGAAACTATCTGAGCAGCGCGAGGACCGCCGTGAGCCGGAAGGTGAGGGCGTGGGCGGGCGCGCTGTGCGGTTTGATGCTGGCCAATGGCGTATCGGGGAGGGCTCACCCCGACGTCGAGCTGGCGCAGCCGTCATGAGGCGCGCCGCCGCGGGCCTGAACGACCGCCTCGCGCCTCGGGCGGTCCTGGGGTAGGTTCGGCCGCCGATGGACACCCGAACTTATTTCCAGGGCAAGAGCGTTCTCATCACCGGCGGTTCGAGCGGCATCGGGCTGTCGTTCGCGAGGCTCGTCGCGGGATACGGCGCCGCGGTCACGCTGGTGGCGCGCCGCCGCGCCCTCCTCGACGAGGCCGCCGTGGGCATCCGGCGCGAGCACCCGTCCGCGCGGGTCGACGTCCTGGAGCTGGACATCAGCCGGGCGGACGACGTGGCGCGGGCGATGGAGTCGCGGCTCGCCGAGCGGCCGATCGATCACCTCGTGAACAACGCGGGCGTGGTGATGCCGGGGCGCTTCCTCGAGCTGCCGGTGGATCAGTTCCGCGGCATGATGGACGTGAACTTCTTTGGCGCGGTGCACCTGTGCAAGGCGGTGCTCCCGGCGATGGCGGCGCGCGGCAGCGGCCATGTGCTCAACGTCTCGTCGCTCGCGGGCGTGATCGGCATCTACGGTTACACGCCGTACGCGGCGAGCAAGTTCGCGCTGATCGGCTTCTCGCAGGCGCTGCGCGCGGAGATGTGGCCTCACGGCGTGCGGGTGAGCGTGTGCATGCCGCCCGACACCGACACTCCGCAGCTGGCGTTCGAGAACCAGTACAAGCCGGCGGAGACGAAGGCCATCGCGGGCAACGTCAAGACGCTCGAGCCGGACGCCGTGGCGCGCAGCATGGCCGACGGCATGGCGCGCGGGCGGTTCGAGATCTACCCCGACGTCGGCTCGCGCGTGAGCGCGATCGCGCAGGGGGTCATCCCCGGGGTGGTCCGGTGGGTCTGCGACAGCGCGCAGCGGAAGGCCGGGCCTGCGGTGGGGTGAGCGGCGCGTCGCCTGCGATCCTCGCTGCTTGAGGGCGAGATCTCGGCGAATTGCCCGGCCCCCGGGGAAGGTGCTCGCTGCGCGGAAGCGATGGAAGAGCGGTAGTTCGGGAGAGCTGGCGCGGACCGGGCATCGTCTCCCGAGATCTCAGCGCTCCTCTCCTGGGATAGGTTCTACCTGCAGCACAGCTCGTGATCCGCCGTCACCGTGCCGGCCACGTCGAGGCCGGTCGGCCCGGGACATCCGCTCGATCACGGATTCCAGCAGTTCCCAGGCTGGTCGTTGATGTGGACCCAGAAGCGGTTGTTCGGGTCATGGGAGGCGACGCTGATGTCGTAGAGGTCGTTGATGTTCCCGTAGGCTCGCCAGGCCCACCCGCCGCCGCCGTCGTGGTGCTCGGCCATTTCCCAGCCGGCGCCGAAGGTCGAGACGCACTGCGCGTTGGCCGCGGCGAGCGACGTCAGCGCGGTCCCCGCCACCGGCGGCGTGAGCCCGATGTTGCCGGCGGCCCACCCGTCGTAGAAGCTGGGCGCGAAGCCGTTGCTCCCCGAGCCGTCCTTGGCGATGCAGAGGATCGGCCGGCTCTCCGTGCACGCCGTGTCGCCGACGTACGCCCCGCAGTCGCCGGTACAACCGACCTTGTCCTGCCCCAGCGCGTCGTCGTGGAAGTACTTCCTCCACGTCATACCCATCTTGCCAGGCGACACCCCGCCTCCCGCTCCGCCGCTGCCGCCCGTCGTGGTGGTGCTTCTCGCTGCCGTGACCGCCACCGCCGCGCCGGTCGGCGCGGCGGCCTCGCCGTCGCCGCTTTCGCCGCCGTCATCTCCCCCCTCGCCATCCGGCGTCGTGTTGCTCGTGGAACCCTCTCCGGCCGGGCTATCGTCGTACCCATGGAACTGGCACGCGGTCACCTGCCACGCACCGGAGATCATCAGCGCGGCCGTGAAGGCGCGGGCGACGCCCCTCCGGCGAAGGGCGCAGATCGTCGTGAGGCACGTGGCGGAATGGTCATGATTCATGGAGTCCTCCTCATCAGATGAACGGGTCTTCTCCACGGCCGGCTCTGTGCTCGGACGCGTCCCGCTCCTTCAATGGATTACGCCGCCCGATGGAGGATCTATCAAACGCACAAAAGAAAAGAGGCGGAGGTCGTCGACCTCCGCCTCCCGGCGCCGCAGGGCGCGCCGGCGATTCATGATCTCATGGCATCAACAGGATCGTCCCCGTCGATGAACCGATCACGCCGTTGCTCTCCACCTCGAACGAGATCACGGCCTGCGCGATATTCTGGGGCCACATCGAGGACGACGACATGTTGATCGTGTAGCTCAGCTTCGCACCAGCGCTCATCCCCATGGGAGAGGGAGGAGGTAGATCGAGGCGTACCTTGTCGCCATTGGCATTGTTGACGACGAGCGTCGCCTTGTTGATGTTCGAGGAGAAATCGGGGTTGATGTAGATGTCCACCTCGTGCGTCCCCAGGCTGAAGCCGCATTTCGCGCAAGGGATGGTTTCGGGCTGCGGATGAATCCAGGACGGCGTGGAGAGGTTCTGGAACGTGTCGGACGGAGCGGCAGAGGACAGATCCGATGGGCCCAAGTCTAGATTCGTCCAGATGGCGTCGGCAAAGAGGGCGTCGAAGTGCGGCACGAGCGCGCTCAGGTCTGGGTTCTGTATCGGGCTCGGCGCGCTCCCTCTGCAGGCTTCGAACGACGTTGTGGGGCACGCCGCGGGCGGTGTCGCCGAGTTGCAGATCTCAAAGACTGCAGCGCACACGGAGGGCCGCCTTGCCTCATGCGGCGCCAGGTCCCAGTCGACCTCCGCGGGCCGGACTGCGCCCAGCGCGTCGCGGATCGGGCGTCCGGTGGCGTAGAGGAGATCGATGAGCTCGCGCGCCGTGAGCTCCGGTTGGTACGCCCAGGTGTTGACCGCCGTGGCCGTCCAGGCCGCGGCGCCGAGCGACGAGCCTGTCATCGGCGGCGGGAAGGGGAGCATCGGGTTCTCTCTCGCGGTCCCCAGGATGCCGAGGGCCACGTTGCGGGGGAGAGCGCCGTCGCGCGCGTTGGGCAGGAGAGCGTTGGAGGAATCGACGCCAGCGACCGGCACCAGGAGCGGCGTGTCGTTCCACTCTCCCTCCTCGGTGGACCGGCTGAAGGGGGCGAACCCCTTCTGGATGAATTCGGCATCGTAGTCTTTTCCTTCAACTCCCTCGCACTCGTCTCTCGAGATCATCCGCGTCCAGGCAGCCGGGCACGTTCCCCCCGAGATGGCGGACGCCGCGTTCGAGCCGTCGATGCCCGGCTCGTGTCGAAACGGCCCGCCGGGGCTGTTGCCGGCGGCAGCGACCACGAGCGCGCCCTGACATGTCGCGTGCCTGATCGCGTCGTACAAGGACTGCGCCGAGCACGAGAGTTCTTGGACGTACGGGCCGCAGTCCGGCCCAGGCTGCGCGCCGATGCTGGCGTTGATCACCAGCCGAGGATTGACAGGGGGCACGCGAGGAGCTGTATAGTTGTCCGATTGCCAGGAGCTCACGGAGCGATAGATCGCGGTCGCGACCTGGCTCATGCTCCCGAAATGGCCTCCGCTGCTGCCCAGGTTGCTGTTGTCGAGTTGCGGCAGGCCGAGCTCGTAGGTCACGTCGGCGGCGCAGCGAACGTCAGGATCCAAGCAGGTCAGATCGCGGATCAGCCCTCCGACAACGGTGGCGTGAGGGTCAACCGGCAACTGGCTACCGGCCTTGGTGTCGATCACCGCAACCCGGGCGATCGCCGGGGTTGCGCCCGCGTTCACCGGCGGCAGCGCCACGCCGTTGACCTGCTGGATGAACTCGTCGTGAAGGAAGCTCCTCATGGCGTCGACATCCCTCGCGTCCGCGTCGCCGAGCGGGCCGACAGTGACGCAGTCCTCGGCGAACGTGCAGTCGCTTGCCCTGCCGACGGCGGCCTGCAGCGCAGCGGTCTCGGCGGGGTCGGGTTCGCCCCTGCCGGCATACTCATAAACGCAGTACTCGTCGAGGAACGCGGGTGCTTCGATCTCGCTCTGGAAGAGCTTCTTGCCCCTCCAGGGCATGCCCATAGGGTCCGGGCAGACGCCGCCGGGAAACCTGCCTACCCAGCGGCGCCCGGTGCAACCGGCCACCACCTCCGCAGGCGCGGAGCCGCCGCCTCCCCCAGACGACGTGGAGCCGCCGCCTCCCCCAGACGTGGAGCCGCCGCTTCCCCCAGATGTGGAGCCGCCGCCTCCCTCAGACGCGGAGCCGCCGCCTCCCTCAGACGCGGAGCCGCCGCCTCCCTCAGACGCGGAGCCGCCGCCTCCCTCAGACGCGGAGCCGCCGCCTCCCTCAGACGCGGAGCCGCCGCCTCCCTCAGACGCAGAGCCGCCGCCTCCCCCAGATGTGGAGCCGCCGCCTCCCTCAGACACGGAGCCGCCGCCTCCCTCAGACGCAGAGCCGCCGCCTCCCTCAGACACGGAGCCGCCGCCTCCCTCCGGCGGCCGGACCGGGTCCCTGCCCTCGGGGTCGCAGGCAGAGAGCGCGGCGAGGGTCAGGGACACGAAGGCCAGGCGAGGGGGAACGGAACGCAAACTACGGTGTTGCGTCGGCATGAGACGAACCTCCGGGCGCCCGACAGGCGCCAGGGTGAAGGGTGAGTCGGCCCGCGCGATCCGCGGCCTCTCCTGCACTACGCCCCTTCAGGCGCTGGTCTATCAGCCCGGTGCAGTTTTCTTCAGGGCACGATCACCCGGAAGCTCGCCCAGTCGGCGGCAGGCTCCTCGGCCCGGATCCGGAGCGCCGCCTCGCGCAGCGCGAGCGCGGGGTCGTCCGGCGCGCCGAGCGGGAGCGCCGTATAGAACGCGCGCATCGTCCGCGCAGCCACCCCGTCGTCGATGCGACGGAGGCTGCTCACCACCGCGCCCGAGCCTGCCACCGCGAACGCCTGCGCCAGGCCGAGGCCCTCGGCCCGGCCCGTCTCGCAGCTGGAGAGGACGACCTGCGCAGGTGTCCGGGGGAGCGCCAGGATGTCCGCGACCGTCAGGCGGCCGTCGTGGGCTGAAGTAGCGTGGGAAACAGAGAGACCTGACAACCCTGGATGGGGCTCGCGCCCTGACCGCCTTGCTGCGCAGCGCGAGGACCGCCGTGAGCCGGAATGGCTCAGATCCGCTCGATCACGGATTCCAGCAGTTCCCAGGCTGGTCGTTGATGTGGACCCAGAAGCGGTTGTTCGGGTCATGGGAGGCGACGCTGATGTCGTAGAGGTCGTTGATGTTCCCGTAGGCCCTCCAGGCCCACCCGCCGCCGCCGTCGTGGTGCTCGGCCATTTGCCAGCCGGCGCCGAAGGTCGAGACGCACTGCGCGTTGGCCGCGGCGAGCGACGTGAGCGCGGTCCCCGCCACCGGCGGCGTGAGCCCGATGTTGCCGGCGGCCCACCCGTCGTAGAAGCTGGGCTGGAAGCCGTTGCTCCCCGAGCCGTCCTTGGCGATGCAGAGGATCGGCCGGCTCTCCGTGCACGCCGTGTCGCCGACATATGCCCCGCAGTCACCGGTACAACCGACCTTGTCCTGCCCCAGCGCGTCGTCGTGGAAGTACTTCCTCCACGTCATGCCCATCTTGCCAGGCGACACCCCGCCTCCCGCTCCGCCGCTGCCGCGCGTCGTGGTGGTGCTGCTCGCTGCCGTGACCGCCACCGCCGGTCTCGCTGCGCCTGCCGCCGCCGCGCCGGTCGGCGCGGCGGCCTCGCCGTCGCCGTTCTCGCCGCCGTCATCTCCACCCTCGCCGCCCGTCGTCGTGGTGCTCGTGGAGCCCTCTCCGGCCGGGCTATCGTCGTACCCATGGTACTGGCACGCGGTCACCTGCCACGCACCGGAGATCATCAGCGCGGCCGTGAAGACGCGGGCGGCGCCCCTCCGGCGAAGGGCGCAGATCGTCGTGAAGCGCGTGGCGGAATGGTCATGATTCATGGAGTCCTCCTCATCAGATGAACGGGCATTCTCCACGGCCGGCTCTGTGCTCGGACGCGTCCCGCTCCTTCAATGGATTACGCCGCCCGATGGAGGATCTATCAAACGCACAAAAGAAAAGAGGCGGAGGTCGTCGACCTCCGCCTCCCGGCGCCGCAGGGCGCGCCGGCGACTCATGATCTCATGGCATCAACAGGATCGTTCCCGTCGATGAACCGGTCACGCCGTCGCTCTCCACCTCGAACGACATCTCGGCCTGCGCGGCTCCCGCAGGCAAGTTATCGAGCGTGTAGCTCAGCTTCGCGGAAGCGCTCATCCCCGACGGGAGAGGCAGGAGAGCGCTACCTAGCCTATCGCCATTGGCATTGTTGAGGAGGAGCCTCGCCGTGAGGATCGTCGAAGTGAAACTGGGATTGATGTAGATGTCCACGTTGCCCAGCCCCAGGTTGAAGGCGCAGTTCCCGCAAGGGAAGGTCTCGGGCTGCGGATGAATCCAGGACGGCGTGGACAAATTCCGGAGCGTGTCGCCTGGGACATCAGGGGACGGCTTTGGGGTGGAGCCGAAGGATGCTTTCGTCGCGGTGGTGTTGGCGAAGAGAACTTCGAAGCGCGCCTGGAGCGTGCTCAGGTGGTTCTGTGTTGGGCTCGACGCGAACGGTGCGCAGGCCGGCATCGGCATCGCGGGGCACGCCGCGGGCGGCGAGGTCGAGCTGCAGATCTTCGCGATTGCGGCGCACGCGGACGGCCGCTTCACCTTCTCAGGCGGCACCGCGTGGTCCCAGTCGACCTTCGCGGTCCGGACCGCGTTCTGCGCGTCGTAGATCGGGCTTCCGGTGGCGTGGAGGAGATCGATGAGCTCGCGCGCCGTGAGCTCCGGTTGGTACGCCCAGGTGTTGACCGCCGTGGCCGTCCAGGCCGCGGCGCCAAGCGACGAGCCCGTCATCGGCGGCGGGAAGGGGAGCGCCGGGTCCTCTGTCGCCGTCCCCAGGAGGCCGAAGGCCACGTTGCGGGGGAGAGAGCCCTTGCGCGCGTTGGGCAGGAGGGCGTTGGAGGCATCGACGCCAGCGACCGGCACCAGGAGCGGCGTCTTGGTCCACACCCCCGGCGAGGACTGGCTGAAGGGGGCGTACCCCTCGTTGATGAACGGGGCGTCGTAATTCGACCCTTCGATTTTCTCGCAGTCGTTTCTCGAGATCATCCGCGTCCAGGCAGCCGGGCACGTTCCCCCTGCGAGCCCGACCTCCTCGTCCGAGAAGTCATACGGGCCCGAGCCGTCGATGGCTGGCTCGCGTCGCAACTCCCCGCCGGGGCTGTTGCCGGCGGCAGCCACCACGAGTGCGCCCTGACATGTCGCGTGCCTGATCGCGTCGTACGCGGACTGCGCCGCGCACGAGAGCTGTTCGGCGTTCGGGCCGCAGTCCGACCCAGGCTGCGCGCCGATGCTGGCGTTGATCACCAGCCGGGGATTGACGGGAGGCCCGCCCGGCGCTGTATAGTTCTGCGATTGCCAGTCGCTCACGGAGCGGTAGATCGCCGCCGCGACCTGGCTCATGCTCCCGAAATGGCCTCCACTGGGGCTCAGCTTGCTGTTGTGGATGTGCGGCAGGCCGAGCTCGTAGGTCACATCGGCGGCGCAGTGAACGCCAGGATCCGAGCAGGTCAGATCGCGGATCAGCCCTCCGACCACGGTGGCGTGAGGGTTCTCCGGCGTCTGGGCCCCGGCCTGGGTGTCGATCACCGCGACTCGGGCGATCGCCAGGGTTTCGCCCGGGTTCACCGGCGGGAGCGCCGCGCCGTTGACCTGCTCGATGAACTCGTCGTGCAGGATGCTCCTCGTGCCATCGACCTCCTTCTCGTCGGTGAGCGGGCCGACTGTGACGCAGTCCTCGGCAAACGTGCAATCGCTGCTCCCGGCAACGGCGGCCTTCAGCGCAGCGGTCGCGGCGGGGTCGGGCGCACCCGCGCCGGAATACTCGTAAACGCAGTACTCGTCGAGGAAGGCGGGCACTTCGATCTCGCTCTGGAAGAGCTTCCTGCCCTTCCAGGGCATGTCCGTAGGGGCCGCCGGGCAGACGCCGCCGGGGAACCTGCCCACCCAGCGGCGCCCGGTGCAACCGGCCACCACCGCCACAGGCGCGGAGCCGCCGCCTCCGTCAGACGTGGAGCCGCCGCCGCCATCCGGCCCGGCGCCTCCGCCTCCCTCCGACGTGGAGCCGCCGCCGCCATCCGACGGCTGGTTCGGCTCTATTCCTTCGGGACCGCAGGCGGACAACACGGCTGCGAGGGGCAAGGCCGCGAAGGCCAGGAGCAGGAAAATGGAAGATGGAATACGGTTTTGCGTCAACATGGGGTGAACCTCGGGGCGCCCGAGCAGCGCCTGGGGTGATGGGGAGCGTCAGTCCGCGCGATCCGCGGCCTCTCCTGCACTACGCCCCTTCGACCGCTGGTCTATCAGGCCGGCGCAGTTTTCTTCAGGGCACGATCACCCGGAAGCTCGCCCAGTCGGCGGCTGGCTCCTCGGCCCGGATCCGGAGCGCCGCCTCGCGCAGCGCGAGCGCGGGGTCGTCCGGCGCGCCGAGCGGGAGCGCCGTGTAGAACGAGCGCATCGTCCGCGCCGCCACCCCGTCGTCGATGCGACGGAGGCTGCTCACCACCGCGCCCGAACCTGCCACCACGAACGCCTGCGCCAGGCCGAGGCCCTCGGCCCGCCCCGTCTCGCACCCGGAGAGGACGACCTGCGCAGGTGTCCGGGGGAGCGCCAGGATGTCCGCGACCGTCAGGCGGCCGTCGTGGGCGAGGCACAGACCGCTCTTCCAGCCGTCCAGGCCCGAGAAGTCGGCGTGCCCGGCGAAGTGCAGGAGCTCGACCGCCGGGGCCGCGAGGGCGCGCATCACCGCCTCGTAGGTCGCCCGCTCCCCGTCGAGGCGCTCCACGCGCCACCCGCGCTGCGTCAGCGCGGCTTCGACCTGGTCGCCCTCGTCGCGGGCGCGAGGGAGGCTGTCCCCGGGGTCGATCACGAGCAACGCCACCGGCCGCGCGGGCGCGCCGTCCGGCGCCGGCGGCTCCAGGCCTCCCTCGCGATCGACGGCGCCCTCTGGCCCGCGTTTCCGCGGAAGCTCGACGCCATAGGCCACCGGGGCGAGCGCGGCGAGCGGTTGCCCCTCCAAGGGAAGAGCGTGAAAGTCGACTCCTTGGAGCGAGCCGTACGGCACGAGCCGGATCTGCTCGGCGCTGCGGATCAGGCCCGCGAACGGGCCGAGGAGCTGCGCGGCGAGCCGCTCGTGCGGGGCGCGCAGGTCGACAACGCCGAGCCGGCGGGCGGCGACGCCGGCGGTCGTGAGGGCGAAGCCGACCCAGCCCTCCTCGACGGGGTGATAGACGAGGACGAGCTCCCCCGGGGCGGGGTCGGCCCGCTCGACGCCGCTCCCCGACGCGCGGAGCCGGCGAAGGCCCGGCGCGGCGCCCTCCAGGTCGACACGGAGCCGGTCCTGACCGTCCTGGTAACGTGCGACAGCCTGGTTCAGGGTCGCCGCGGGCGCGTCCCAGCGCACGTTCACGAGCGCCGCCTCCAGCGCGGCGCGCCCGCCCCGGTACCTCGAGAGCGCCTCCTCCCATCGCGAGCGCTCGTCCGGGGGCAGCGCGTCGCGCTCGCTGAGCCATTGCGAGGTCGCGAGCAGCCGCGCGCGCCCCCTCCGCGCGACCTCGACCGCCGCCGCCTCGCCGCCCGGCCGCCGGAGGAGGGCTTCGATCCAGAGGCGCGCGCCGCGCTCGCGCTGCGCGAGGAAGTCGTCGCGCCCCTCGCCGAGGGGCACGGACAGGCTCCAGTCCTCGATCCGCCGCTCGGCCTCGGCGAACGCCTCGTCGGCCGCCCCCGAGCTGCCGCGCCGCTCCTCCGCGAGCGCGCGCGTCATGGCCGCCTCGATCTGCGCTTCGGGAAGGCCTCCGCTGGCGCCGAGCCCGGCGAGCTCGCTCGCCACGAGGAGCGTCCGCTCCACCGCCCCCTCCGCGAGCGCCATCCGGCCCTCGAGGATCAGCCACCACGCCCTGGTCTTGGCGCTCGGGTTCGGGTCCGCCGCGCGGGCGCTGTCCAGGTGCTCGCGGGCCCGCGCCGATCTCCCCTGGTCGAGCTCTGCGATCGCGAGGTTGGTGAAGACGTTCGCGAGGTTCGCGCCCTCCCGGCACGGTCCCTGTTGATAGAGCCCGCGCGCCCGATCGAGCAGCGGAATGGGGTCCCGCTTCCGGGGTGCGCCCTCGCCGATCGCCATCTCGGCCCGGAGCGCGGCCCACCCAGCGTTGTTGAAGAACGCGGCCCGATCGCAGTGGCCGAGCTCCGAGGGGAGCTGATCCTCGAGCAGGGCAAAGCGGTCGAGGGCGTCGCCGGAGCGCCCCAGGTTCGAGAGCAGCGTGGCCTCGAGCTGGAGCGCGTCGAACCGGGCGCGCGCCATCCCGAGCCGCAGCGCCTCCGCCTGCGCTTCGCGGAGCAGGCGCAGCGCGGCCCGGAAATCCCCGGCCTCGTAAGGGATCAGCGCCTCGTAATAGAGCGCGTCGGCCCGCGCCGCCGGGTCCTCGGCGAGCAGCGGCCGCAGCGAATCCATCACCTCCCGGGCCTCGCCGAAGCGGCGGTCTGCCGTGATCAGCGTGAACACAAGGACCATCCCGTCCGAGATCTCCTGCGCGCGCAGCCCGGCCGCGCGGTCCATGCGCATGGCCTGATAGAGGAGGTCCTTGGCCTTCGCGGCGTCGCCCCGCGTCCTGGCGATCCTCGCGAGCTTGCCGACGGCCTGCGCCTGCACGGCGGCCCGCGGGTCACCCAGGAGGGTGAGGAGCTGCGCCTCCGCCTCATCGAGCTTGCCGCTTCGCCGCAGCGACTCGGCAACGCCGAGCTCGGGCGCGGCGTCCTTGGGACGCGCGGCGTCCCTTGGCTGCGCGGCCTGCTCGGCGTGGGGTGCGAGCGAGAGGCCCGCGAGGAACACCGCTGTGGAGAGGCGCCGCGCTGTCCGCGACCTCCGACCTCCGCTCAAGGCGGCTCCAGGATCACCTGCTGCCGCAGCACGCGGATGCCGTCCCGCGGCTCGGCGCGGGCGATCGCGTCAGCGCCCTCCGGGAGGGCCTCGGGCCGGCCGACGGCCAGCACGATCTCGTAGGCCCCGATCGCGCCATCCGGGAACAGCACCTCGCGGGTGCCGGCGATCTTCACCGCGCCGGTGGGAGAGATCTGCGCCGCGCCAGCGGGCAGGTCCCAGAGCGCCGCGCGTCGCTCGTGCACGAGCGCCGCCCGCAGGATCACCGGCCCGCTCACCGCCTCCTCGGGTCGGAGCGTCATCGTGAGGCTGCCGCCCGCCCGGAGGTGGACAGCGGGCCCGGCCGCCGGCTCCCCGCGCTCTGCCGAGGTCAACAGCGCATATGCGGGAAGCGCCTCCGGCGAACGAGGGAGCACCAGCAGGGCCAGCGCGGCAGCGGCCGCCAGCGCCGCAGCCGGGACGGCCTTGCGCCATGGGAAGCGCCGAACCGCCGCGCCCGCAGCCGCCGTGCCCGCAGCCGCCGTGCCCGCCTTGCCTCGCCGTTCGGCCAGGAGGCGCCGGACCTTGAGCCTCCGCTCCTCGACGTCGAACGGCCGGAGCATCTCCTCCGCCAGCCGTCCCTCTTCGGAGCGCTGCATCTCCGCGCGGAACGCCTCCGCTTCCTGCCCGGAGAGCTTCCCTTCGGCGAGCGCCTCCCAGCGCGGATCGACGAAAGGATCCCGTTCCCGTGCTGCTCTCCCCAGCGCCTCCAGAAGCTCCTCGTCCCTCATGGCTCACCATCCACGGTACTACGCGGGGAGCCGAGCAGTTCTCGCAGCGCGGTGCCGACGACCGCCTTGAGCCGCTCCAGCAGCCGGTGCTTGTCGTTGTAGACCTGCGCGCGGCTCCGCCCCGTCAGCTCGCAGACCTGCTCGGCCGAGAGCTCGAGGTCATAGAACCAGCGGAAGAGCTGGGCGTCCTTCGCGCCGAGGCCGTGCTCGACGGCGTCGAGCACGAGGGCGCGGCGCTCGGCGTCCCCGAACACGTCCTCGACGCTCCCCTCGATCTCGCGTTGCCGCTCGATCTCCTGGTCATCGACCGGCTGCTCGAGCGACGGGTTCTGGCGTCTGCTACGGAGGATCCCGATGATCCGGTTCCGCGCGAGGACCGCGACGAACCCCTGGAGGCCCGCGCCGCGCGCAGGGTCCCACTGGCGGAGCCGGTGCCAGCGATCCTCCGCGAGGAACATCAGCACCTCATTCAAGAGGTCTTCGACCTCCCAGCGCGCGTCGTGCCCGTGCGCGCGGCACCCGCGGAGGAGGCGGGCGGCGACGGGCTGAATGGCCGGCTCGAGCGCGAGGCAGAGATCCTCCTCGGCGCGCGGATCCTGCCCTGCTGCGCGCTGCACCAGCGCGAACGTGAGCGCGGGTCTCGTGGAGATAGAAGCCGAGGCGGTCGAATGTTCGGGCATCGAGCGGGGGGCCACCGGCGGCCTGTCCATCAAGACAGCGCTTGCCGGAGACGAAGGTAGGACGAGCAACGCCGATCTCGCAACGCAGGAGCTCCGTCGTCCGCATCGCCGCCGGGTGGCGCCGGCGCGAGCAGGCTCGCCGGAAGCGCCGCGGGACACCTGTGGCGGTGAAGACGCGACGGTCCGCCACTCCTCATCGGGCCGAACATGCCGGGTGGCGTCGTCGCATGATGAGGCGAGAGCCATCATAACCGATGGCTCATCGGACTTGTCAAGTCTCGCGTGGCCTCCTCCGCGCCAGGAGGGCCGCGATGGCGCCGGTTCCGAGGCGCCTTCTCGGGGTGTTGATTCCGCTCTTGATGCTCCTCATCGCAGGTGCGCCACACCATCCCTGCAAGCGACCGATATCCCACCTCGCGCCAGGCCTCGAGACGAACATCGTGAAGAATCGCCGGTGATCAGCCCTCGATGGCGGCTGGAGATCTGGCGCGCACCGCCACAGCCCGCGAGATCGCGCCTGGCCAACCTCCATCGCCTGGCCCCCTCCGCGTCCCGGCGTCTTCCAGGGCTTCCACCGACAGCCTCCTTCTGGTACGTGGGGCCGTCGCCCGGGGCCCTGGCTCCGGAGCGGCCCTTCAGACCAAGGCTCGGCCAAGGAGATCCGCACCCGTGCTAAGGAACACACGCCGCGTCGCCGCGCTCCCGCTGTGCATCGCCCTGCTGGCCGGCGCGGCGGAGGGTCGCGCCGAGGGCCCGCCGGAGGCGGTCGCGCGGCTCATGGCGCAGGCGAACGCGGCCGCCCGCGAGGATCGGCTCGCCGACTCGCGCGACCTGTGGATGGCGGTCTGGCGGCTGGAGCGCGCCCAGGTCGCCGCGTGCAACATCGGGGCGCTGTCGCTCCGGCTCGGCGACGCGCCGGCCGCCGTGCGCTGGCTGTCGCTCTGCCAGGAGATCATGCGCGCGCCCAGGACGCCCGCGGAGCGCGCGCTCGTCGCGTCGCGGCTCAGCGACCTGGCCCGCGCGCGGCAGCTCGCCGGCGAGCTCCACGTGGTCGCCCCCGCGGGCTCGAAGATCACGATCGACGGCGCGCCCGCCGAGATCGAGGGCGACAAGCCCATCCCCGTCGCCCCCGGCCACCACGTGGTGCGCGCCGCGCTGGACGGCGACGTCGCGACGGCCGAGATCGACGTGCCGCGCGGCGAGGCCCGGGAAGTCGTGCTCACGTTCGCTGCCCGGCCCGCCGGCGTCCCTGCGCCGCCCCCAGGCCTCCCGGCCGCGCCCGCAGGCGCGCCGGCACCGCCCCCAGGCCTCCCGGCCGCGCCCGCAGGCGCGCCGGCACCGCCCCCAGGCCCCCGCGCCTCCCCCCTCGCCCCCCCGCCTCCCCGACCCGGACCGCGGCCGGAGCTCGTCGCCGGCGGCTTCGGGCTCTCCGCCACCCTGGCGGCCATCGGCGGCGTGATGCTCGTCGGCGCGGAGAAGAAGGACGACGCGGGCGACACCGCCGCGCTCTCCGCAGGGCCGAACCGTTGCTTCCGGCTGACCCAGCCGGTTTGCCAGCAATCGGCGTCGGCCTACGACGACGCGATCACCTACCGGGGCGTGGGCCTCGCCGGCCTCATCGCGGGAGGGGCCGTCCTGGCCGCCACGCTCGGTTACACATTCTATCCGCGCGGGCCAGCGGAGATCACGGTGTCGGCCAAGGGGCTTACGTTGACGAGCACGTTTTGATGTGCGATTCGACCGTGCGCCTGCTCTGATCGAAGGACGCTTCGCACGCCGCGCGATCTTGCGAAAACTTGCGTGACGGCGGCCGCCTGACCGCGGCATACTGCGCCCCGAGACGAACTGGCAAACGACACCCCGGCGGATTGGGGCCGCCTGGGTGCCCGCGCCACAGCCTCGTGCCGGAGGACTGGACGCATGGGTAGACCCATCGCGCGTTGTGCTGCTGCTCTGCTCTTTCTCATCATTTCGGCGACCTTCTTTGCGTGCGGCGACGGGCCGTACGTGGGTGGAAGGTGCGCGACAACGGACCACTGCCAGTCGGACCAGCAGAATGTGCCGGGCACGATCTGCGTCGATGAGCACTGCGAGTGTGGCGAGCCGGGGAAGGTCATCTGCTGCGCGCGCGGCGACGACAAGCCGAACTGCTTCGAGGAGTGCCGGACCTGCGACGAGTGCGCCGAGGGCACGGAGGAGTGCTCGGGGGTGCCGGTCCCGCCCGGGAGCTGCGAGGGCGACGCGGAGTGCCCCGGCCCGCCGGACCCGCGGTGCGGGGTCGGGAGGTGCGCGGACGGCGCGTGCGTCGTGGAGATCGAACGAGGGCCGATCGCCTCGCAGATCCGCGGCGACTGCAAGGTCGAGGAGTGCACGGCCGACGGCCGCGTGGTCAGCGTGACGGCCGTCGACCCCTACGACGACGGCAACCAGTGCACCCTCGACACGTGCGAGATCGACGAGCCGCGACACCTCCTGTTGGATGGTGTCGCATGTCCCGCCTCGGGCGCCGGACGATGCCATGAGGGCGCGTGCGTGCAGTGCGTGGACACAGACCCGACGCCGCTGTGCCCTGGCGGGCTCGCGTGTGATGGTGTCTGGTGCGTGCCGGAGCACTGCGTGAACGGTGCGCGAGATGAGGGGCTCCGCGAGACCGGACTGGACTGCGGCGGCGCGTGCCGTCCCTGCCCATCGAGCGAGCGCTGCGAGGCCGCCACGGACTGTGAGAGCGGCGTGTGCACGAACGGAAGCTGCATGATCCCGACGTGCAGCGACGGGATAAAGAACGGCCGCGAGGCCGGCGTCGACTGCGGCAAGCAATATTGCCCGCGCTGCCCGCCGGGCGGGGGCTGCGAGACCGGAGCAGACTGCCTGAGCAGCGTGTGCTGGAGCGGCATCTGCGAGGCGCCCACCTGCACCGACGGCGTGAAGAACGGCGACGAGGCCGGCGTCGACTGCGGCGGCGCGGCTTGCGCCGCGGCGTGCCCCGGGTGATCGCGCCGCAGGCAGGAGGCCGACGACGACCACGAGCGTCCAGGACCGTCGTTGATCCCTGAGTCCCTCGGGATCCCACGGGCGCCTCCACCACCGCTCCGTCCGCCAAGTACAAGCGCTCAGGCCACACGAGCTCACCTGAGACGCCGCCATCCCCTTCGTCAGGGCCAGACGCCGCCCCCCTACGAACGCGCTGCCGCCGATCAGGGCGCTCCCGCTTGCCTCTCGCGGCCACGGCGCCGCATGGACACGGCCGACGCCCGCGCAAGCACCTCGTGCAGGCGATGACGGCGTTCGTGTGGAAACACGGAATCAGCGAAGCATCAGGGGAGGACAGGGCCGAAAATGACGAGCAAGATCATCTTCAAGGTTGCCGCGCTGTGGACATGCACCGCGCTTGGCGCGCGATCGCTCGCCGGTTGTGTCGTCGACAGCTCATCTTACCAAGAGACACCGCAGGACGGAGACCCGTCAGAAGCCATGCCGGCCCAGAGCGCCCTCCGCCGCGCGCCGCAGGGGGACCTCGCCACGGCAGTGCCCTGGTCTGACTCCCCTCACGTCTGCGACTTCGGCTTCCTCGGGGGCGCGGGGTGCGACCAGTACTGCAAGAGCCAAAGGCACGCATTGTGCGGTTATTGCGAATGGAATGACACCGAGCGTAGAAATCAGTGCCAATGCCAATCCGAGCCTCAGCGCTGCTCGCAGTAGCCGCCGCTCCGCGATGTCCCTGAGGCGTCTCGGCCTCCGGGAGCCCATCTCCAACAGGGCCCTCCGTCAGGTCACCCCGCGCCGCGGTTCCCCAGGGTGAACCGCCGCGGATCAAACGCCGCACTGCCCCCCCCACATCATGAGCTCATGTCGCCCCCGCTCCCAGGAACAGGTGGGTTCGCACACGACCCCCATCCCTGCGGTACCCAAAACTCCGATACGCTGCCCCCGATTTTTCCGTTTGGGTCGTTCACGCGAGGCGCGACATCGCCGGGGTACGTCCGCTAACCTCGCGTCGGGGGATTCGTGTGTCGCGGCTCGGCGACATTGACATCGACGCGCTTTTCGCAGGCAAGGTGGGGGAGAACTGCCGTGAAAGACAAGAATCGTTTCTGGAAGCTAGCGTTTGCAGCGTTCGCCGTGCTGTCCATGACATGGATCGCCGGCTGCGATCAGGGGGGCGGAGACGAGGCGGCCAAGGGCCACGACGGCGACGGCAAGATTCGACGAGGAGGACGCGACGCTCAGCGGCATCGAGAACGGCACCGTGGCGTGCACCGTCGTGCAGAAGCCGTTCCAGTTCGGCTACCTGTCGAGCAAGTGGATGCACGAGCTCGCGACGAAGGGCGACGCGGCCATGGCCGCCATCCCCAAGGACAGGATGGTCGACACCGGCGTCGACGTGATCCGCAAGGAGAACGTGGCAGAGTTCAAGGCCAGGCTCGTGGAGCTGAAGAAATAGCCTCCTTGTCCGGCGGCTCGCTCGGGGGCGCCCCCTCGATCGAGCGCCGCGATCCCGGCCCATGACGTCGACTCCCGATCTCCCAGCCCTGCTCGCGATGCGCGGGATCGTCAAGCGGTTCCCGGGCGTCACCGCGCTCTCAGGGGTGTCGCTCTCGCTCCGCGCCGGCGAGGTGCTCGCGCTCGTGGGAGAGAACGGCGCAGGCAAGAGCACGCTCATGAAGATCCTCGGCGGCGCTTGCCAGCCCGATGAGGGGCAGATCTTCATCGACGGGGCGCCCGTGTCGCTCAGCGGGGTGCGCGCGGCCAAGCGCCTCGTCGTCCCCGGCGCGCCCGCGGGCGCGCGCTTCACGGCGCTGCGCGGGGAGATCCTCGGCTTCGCGGGGCTGGTCGGCTCGGGGGCCGCGCTCGCCGCGGAAGGGATCACGCTCTTGATGGTCAGCTCGGACATGGAGGAGGTGCTCGGCATGAGCGATCGCGTGGTCGTCATGCACGAGCGCCGGATCACGGGCGTGCTCCCGCGCGAAGGGCTGACGCAGCAGCGCGTCGCCGCGCTGATGACGGGGAGCGCGAGGGGCGCGGAAGGGGACGTGGAAAACGCGGTGACCGCATGAGACGTGAGCTGGGCATGAGCGTCGTGCTCGTCCTGATGTGCGCGGGGCTCTGGATCTCCAACCCCGATTTCCTCGGGCAATCGAACGTCGTCAACACCACGCGGCAGATCGCGATGCTCGGCATCTTCGCGATGGGCATGGGGTTCGTCATCATCACCGGCGGCATCGACCTGTCGATCGGCTCGGTGATCGGCCTCACCGGCGTCCTGCTGGCCAAGATCTCGTCCTCGGGGATGGCGTGCCTTGGCTACCCGCTCTGGGTCGGCATCCCGACCGCGCTCGCCGCCGCGATGCTGGTGGGGCTCGCGCAGGGGCTGCTGATCACGCGGCTCAAGCTGCAGCCGTTCGTCGTCACGCTCGGCGGCATGCTCCTCGTGCGCGGCGTCTCGCAGACGGTGGCCGAGGGCGGCACGCTGAGCTTCGGCGACTCGCCGTTCCTCGGCCTCGCCAACGGCGGGCTGCTGCGCGTGGGAAGCGACGCGCTCATCCCCTACCCGCTCGTCATCTTCCTCGTGGTCCTCGCCGCCGGCGCGTACGTGCTGCACTTCACCGTGCTCGGGCGCTACATGTACGCGATCGGGGGCAACCGCGAGGCCGCCGAGTACTCGGGCATCGACGTGCGCCGGGTGGAGGTCTCGACGTACGTCATCTCGTCGGCCGCCGGCGGGATCGCGGGCATCTGCTACGCGTCCTACATCGGCCAGATGTCGCAGCAGGTCGGGATGGGCTACGAGCTCTACGCGATCGCGGCCGCCGTGCTCGGAGGCTGCTCGCTGCGCGGCGGCGAGGGCGGCGCGCTCGGGATCCTCATCGGCTCTGCCCTCATGCGGGTGATCGACAACGGCATCAACATGTTCCAGATCCGCCACAGCGACAGCGGCGGGCCGCGCATCTGGCGCCTCGACCCGAACTGGACGTTCATCATCATCGGCGCCGTCATCCTCGTGGCCGTCGTCTTCGACCAGGTGGTGCACGTGGCCCAGGCGCAGCGGCGCGCCCGGCGCGCCGGCGAGGCGAAGACCGCCGAGCCGCACCCCATCGAGGCGCCGCCCGCCGGGGCGGAGTAGCCGCCGCGCGGTCAGCGGCGCTTCGCGCGGCGGCGCACCCTCGAGAGCGCATGGCGGAAGCCGCTCGCCAGGTTGGCGTGCGTCACCATCGAGCCGACGTCCAGGCCTTGCCGGACCATCATCTGCGCGGCCTCCGGCCGGACGCCGACGAGCACCGCCTCGGCGCCGAGCAGCGCGGCCGCCTGCGCCGCCTCGACGAGCCGCGACGCCGCCGTCGCGTCGACGAACGCCATGCCGGTGACGTCGATCAGCACGACGCGCGCGCGCTTCGCGTCGATCTCGCGGAGCATCGACGCGATGAAGTCGCCGGAGCGCTGGGCATCCATGACGCCCACGACGGGCATCACGAGGATGCCGTCCGCGATGGGCACCACGGGGCTCGAGAGCTCGCGGATCGTCTGGAGCATCGCCGCTTGCTGCAGGTTGGCGCGCTCGAGCTCCTCGCTCCGCGCGGAGATGCGGCGGAGCAGCCGGGCGTTCTCGACGCCGATCGCCACCGTGCCGGCGACGCGGACCAGGAACGCCACGTCGCCCGCGCCGCACGCCTCCCTGCGAGCGCTGCTCAGGACGAGGGCGCCGAGGACGTCGCCGCGGCCTTGCAGCGGCACCGCGATGGCCGTGCGCGCGCCGTCGTGCGCGGCAGGCAGGGCGGCGTCCGCGCCCCCCTCGGCGGGGTCGATCGCGACCGGGCGGCCCGACGCGATCGCGCGGCGCACGAGCGAGCGCGCCGGGATCGAGACCTGGTCCTCGACGACGGCGCTCGAGGGGGGCGCGACCCCGATCATCATGACCTCGATCTCGGGGGCGACGGGCGCGATCCGACCGCCGTTCCCGGCCGCGGCCCGGCGGGCGGCCTCGAGAGAGAGGTAATCGCTCAGCGTCGTGGACCACGGCGTCTGCTCGAGGGTGACGCAATCGACGCGGGTGTGGAGGACACGGGAAGGCGGCAGCTCGGCGAGGGTCGGCCCGACGCCGCGCGTGATCATCCGGTGGATCGTCTCGATGGCGCGGAAGCCCATGTCGTCCTCGCGCTGGACGATCGTCGCGTGGATCGCCCCCTGCCTGAGCAGGGCGACCGTACGGGCGACGAGATCGAAGCCGACGACCTTGAGATCTCCGGCCCTGCCGAGGGCTCGCGCCGCGCGGCCCCAGGACGGCCCGTTGTCCGCCGCGGCGCCGAAGGCGCCCGCGACGTCGGGCCGCCCCTCCAGCGCCACCGCGGCGAGCCTCGTCCCGGCCTCCTGATCCCAGTCGCACGGGATCGTCGGCAGCACCGTGAGGTTCGATCCGAGCGCCGCCGCCCAGAAGCCATCGACGCGCTCGCGGATGTTCAGCGCGAGCCCCACGGCGCCGAGGGACGCGACGACGCCGCCGCCCGGGAGCAGCCGCTTCATCACCTCGGCCGCCAACCTGCCCGACGCCACGTTGTCCGTCCCGATGTAGAGCGGCGCCCGGCTGCCCGGGAGCGGAGGCGTGTCGATCACGACGACCGGGATGTCCCTCTCGGCCGCCCGCCGGAACGCGTCCTCCGCGCTCTCGGGGTTGCTGGGCGCGACGATGATGCCGGACATGCGCCGGTCGATCGCCTCATCGAGCAGGGCGCGCTGAGAGCCGTCGCCTTCGCCGCCGTGGCCGGTCCGCCAGTCGATGGAGACGCCGAGGGGCCCCGCGGCGCTCTCCGCGCCGGCGCGGATGTTCTGGAAGTAGGTCGTCGGCTCCGACGCCGGGGCCCGGTAGACGCTGGCGCGCAGGTCGCCCCGCGCGAGCCCAGGGCCGTCCCCGGCGAGGTCCTCCTCGAGCAGCCAGATCTCCACCGTGTCCCAGCTCGGATCGAGCTGCACGCTCTTGATGCCGTGAGCGATGGTCTCGATGAGGTCGTGCAGCGGGAGCGTCGTGCCCACCGCGTGGAGCAGCCGCTCGAACAGGCGGATCTCCTGCGCCGCGCTCGCCTTGTCGTCATAGAGCCTGTGCCGCTCCAGCGCATCTCCGGCCGTGCCCGCGAGGACCTCGATCATGGCGCGGCGCTCCTCCCCGGGAGACTCCATGGTGGCCTGCTCGATGGCGAGATAGCCGGCCGGCTCGCCGCACAGCTGGATGGGCGCGACCAGCACCCCGGCGCCTTCGGGGACGCCGCAGCCCGCCCCGAGCGCGAAAGGCAGGTACGTCCGGTACCACGCCCGCGCATCGACGATGCGGCCCGCGTGCGCGCCGTCGCAAGGCGCCGCCGCGCCGAGCGCGCCGCCCTCGACCTCCGCGCCGACCGGAACGCGCGAGGAAACCCCAGGTGGCGCGTCGAACCCGACCAGGGCTCGGGCCACGAAGCGCTCCCCCTCGCGGAGCAGCAGGCTCCCGCGCGGCGCGTGCGGGAGGACGGCCATGGCCCGCCGCACAGTCTGCTGAAGGACGGCGAGGAGGTCGGGTACCTGACGCATGCGTATCGTTCCACGATCTCGCCTGGATCCAGGCGGCCTTCAACAAATTCGCGCGAGATCGATCGCTCGATCCGGTCAATCACGGGGGTCGAAAGAGACTGCGCGGCCGAGCGGCGGCGCGCCTCGCGAGGAGCCGCTCACGACATCGACTCATGACGACGCGATCATGAGCCGGGCGCTCGTGGCACAAACAGGCAGCGACCTCCGCCCCGGGCGCGGGGAGCGCGCCGGCCCGCGTCACCCCGGCAGCCGAAGGCCCGCCCCGCTGGCGCCGGCCCCGAGCCCCTGTCAGCCCACCGCAAGGAGCAGCGCCCGCGCGGGCCCCGAACCGCGCCGGGCGCTCCCCCAGCAGCGCTGCCGCAGGCGCGCAGGTTGCAGGGAAAGCACAAAGATCTCGCGGAGCGGCCATGGATTCCGCTTGCGGACGCCGGCGAAATTTGTGTCATTATTGCGCGGTTACCGTAACAACCTTGCGACGCGTAGCAGCGCGGCGCGCTTGCCCTTGACGACCGAGGAGGCGAGAGTCCTGGACGTCATCGAACGATACGAGTTCAAATACCTGGTGCCGGAGCGTCTGGTGCCAGCGATCCGGGCCACGGCCTGCGCGATCGGCCGGCTGGACCGGTACGCCGGGCCGGGCGGCGTGTACCGCATCCGGTCGCTCTACCTCGACACCCGCGGGTTCGACCTCTACTGGGCCAACGCCCGCGAGCAGCGCGACCGCTTCAAGCTGCGGGTGCGCACCTATCCCGGGAAGACCAGCCCGGCCTTCCTGGAGGTGAAGCGGCGCGTCCAGGATGTGATCATCAAGTCGCGCGCGGCGGTGCCAGCGAGCGAGTGGCGCGATCTGCTCGCGCACGGCCGCCCCCCCTCGCTCGATCACCTCTCGCCGGGCGCGCGGAAGGGCGCGGAGAAGTTCATCGGCGCGTTCCACCGACACGACCTCAGACCGACGCTCCTGGTCGACTACGAGCGCGAGGCGTACGAGAGCACCATCGACACCTACGCGCGCCTGACGTTCGACCGGAAGATCGTCTGTCAGCGCAGGGAAACGATGGATCTCGACGCCTCCGAGGGGGGGTGGCGCCCGGTCGACCACCCCGTCCAGACGCAGACGCCGGAGCCCGTCTGCGTCCTCGAGCTCAAGTTCGAGCGCAGGCCGCCTCCGTGGATGGTGGCGCTCGTGCGGCGCCTCGACCTCGTCCGGCACTCGTTCTCCAAGTACTGCTACGGCGTCACCGCGCAGCTGACGCTCCCGGAGGCGCGGGCGACGCGGGTCGCAGGGTGGCAGTGATGGACTGGCTGACCGCGCTCTCGCACGGCGAGGCCGTCGAGTGGCGCGACGCGCTCGTCGCCCTGCTCGTCGCCTTCGGGCTCACGCAGGGCATCGCCGGCGTCTACATGCTCACGTTCCGCGGCCTCTCCTACTCCCGGACGGTCGTCCAGAGCATGGCGCTGGGCAGCATCATCACGTGCACGCTCATGCTCGCCGTCGGCAACAACATCGCGGCCGGCATCGGGATCGCCGGGGGTGTCTCCGCGATCCGGTTCCGCACCACGCTGCGCGACCCGCGCGACGTCGTGTTCGTCTTCGCGTCGCTCACCATCGGCATGGCGAGCGGCGCGCGGGCCTACGGCGCGGCGATCGCGGGGGCGGCGATGTTCGGCGTCGCGACGCTCTTGCTCCACGTCACCGGCTACGGGTCGCGCCGGCAGCCGGACGGGCTGCTCCGGTTCGTGGCGCCGGCCGGCCAGGCCGGCGCGGAGATCGCCGGCCCGATCGCGGGCATCCTCCGCGAGCACTGCGGCAGCTTCTCGCTCGTGACCCTGCGCGAGGCGGCGCAGGGCACCGTCATGGAGCACGCCTACCAGATCCGCGTTCGCCACCCCGACATGCGGGCCGGCCTCGTGACGAGCCTGCAGGCGTTGCCCGGCGTGGCGGACGTGAGCCTGATGCTCCAGGAGCCGACGCTGGACCTCTGACCACGGCGACGCACCACATCCGCTGGTGCATGGGCAGCAATCTCACCTGGGCGCCTCGCGTCGCCGCCGCACCGTGGTAGCCGTGCTAGCAGATCGCATGCACAAGAGTCGCCTGGCTGGGTTCATCATCGACTGCCGAACCGACGATCTCGATGGCGCCGCCCGCTTCTGGAGCGCGGCGCTCGGGATGCGATCGCGCGGCCAAGACGGCGAGGCCTACGTCCGCCTGGACGCGTCTGCGCGCGATCTCTCGGTCGAAGTGCAGAGCGTGAAGCACGGGAGCCGCGTCCACCTCGACATCGAGACCGACGACGTCGAAGCCGAGGTGCGCCGCCTCGAGCGGCTCGGCGCCAAGCGGGTCACGCAGGCCTCGACGTGGTGGGTGCTCGAGGCGCCGACCGGCCAGCGCTTCTGCGTGGTGAGGACCCATCATCCGGACGCGCACGGCTTCTCCACGTGGGACGACGAGGGGAACCCCGTATAGAAGCGACGGCCCTGGCCTCGACGCCTGCACTGGGCAACTCATTGCCTCGTGCAATTCACCATGATGTAATACAACCCTCCCCATTCTTGCGCTCACGCCCGCTCCTCTGCAAAACTCGATAAAGCGGCCCTGGCGAACTGGTTCCGAGCCCGATCCATCCGCGCATCCCCGTCGAGCGCCGTGGCGCCACGGTGCCCGTTCGCATCGCTCGGCCGTCGGCACAGGCGCCAGCGCCCGCGGCGCACACCGAGGCTTCCAGACCTGCAAAGAGTCGTGCAGTTCCGCGGATACTGGACGCACCTTGACCTCCTGAGGTGCACCGCCTGCGGCGTGCCGGCGTGACAGGAGTGAGGCCCAGATCCCCGCCCGAGCCCTCCGGTCGCCGCGACGTGACGGCGGCGACCGACCCGCCGCGCAAGAGGACGCAGGGCGCGCAGTTCGCGCGCTGGCCGATGTGCCGGGGTGGCCGCGCTGGCCGGCCATCCTGGACCACCGGGCGGCCACACCACGGGACAAAGCCCCGGCCAACAGCCCCGTAGCCCGGCTTTCCGGGGCGGCGAGGCAGGCCGGGATTTTGCAATGCCTCCGGACGGCTCCCGACGCTCGCGAGAAATCGAGGCGAGCCCGGGTCAGCATCAATTTTGGCCCACGCCTGTAGGCTGATGTAGCCAAACGTGGGAAGAGGTTAACGTGCGTATCCTGGGTTTCACGGTACTGACACTGCTTGGCGTTGCGACCTCGAGCTGCACCGGTCCCTCGGACGGCGGCGGGAGCGGGGGCGGAGGTGGAGGCGACGCCCGGCACGTCGAGATTCCCGAGCAGTCGACGGAGACGTACGACCCGCTGCCGGTCGAGACGCCGGCGACGGAGGCGGAGGTATCGGACCCGCTGTCGGTCGAGCCTCCGGCCGCGGAGAACGACGAGCCGCTGGACCAGCCGGCGATGATCGAGGTGCCGATCGCGCTGCCCGGCTCGACCCAGGGCTGCCCCGACGGGATGCTGCGGGTGGAGGGCGAGTATTGCAGCGCCGTGGTGCAGGAATGCCTCGAGTACCACCCCGAATGGACAAAGCGCCACGGCGAGCCGGGGGTCGCCGCCCGATGCTTGCGATTCCGCGAGCCGTCGCGGTGCGTCGCCGGGAAGACCGAGCACCTCTCGTTCTGCATGGACCGGTACGAGTACCCGAATGTCCCGGGCGCGCTGCCGCGCACGCTCACCTCGTGGGAGCAAGCCGCCGGGCTCTGCGCGGCGGAGGGCAAGCGGCTCTGCACCGAGGCCGAGTTCAATTTCGCGTGTGAAGGCCCCGAATCGCTGCCTTACGTCTACGGCTACGAGCGGAATGCCGAGACGTGCAATCAGGACCGAGACTACCGCTTTCCAGACCACTCGCAGCGGCTGCTCCACTACCAAGCGTGCCAGCAGAACGCGCGATGCGCCGCCGAGCTCGCGCGCCTGGACGGCCGCGAGCCGGCCGGCGGGCGCGCGGAGTGCGCCTCGTGGGCGGGCGTCTTCGACCTGAACGGCAACGTCAACGAGTGGGTGGTGCGCACCGATCAGAAGGCCCCTTACCGCAGCGGGCTCAAGGGCGGATGGTGGGGTCCGATCCGGAGCGCATGCCGCCCGATGACGACCTTTCACAAGGAAGACGACTACGGCTACGAGGTCGGCTTCCGCTGCTGCGCGGACGCCGAGACACACCCCGCGGGGTGAGCGCGGCCCGCGGGCCACACATCCGCCCGGGCCTCTGACCTCGCGCCCGCGGGGCGCGGGAGCGACGGTATCGCCCTGAGCGCATAGCTCGACAATCGAATCATCGTTGCAGCTTCAGGAGGGCGGACGGCACGCACGCCGTTCCGTCGCGGGCCAGTGAATGCGACGTGACTGTATCAGGAGACCGATCGCGCGAAGCGCTTGACATCGGCTCCCAGTTGCGTGCTTAAGTCACATGCCATGCTCGGCATCGCCTCATGCCGCGCATGGCATGTGTAAACCTTGCTTCGACAGTCACGGTGTGATCGTGCAACGGCCATTGTCGATCGCAACTCGCTCTGGCCGCAATCTTACAAACTCGACCCGACGGGCGGCAGGGCTCGCAGACGCAACTCTGTTTTACTTATTCGCTTTGAGCACAACCCTGCGGCTCGGCCGGCCGGATCATGGAGAACCTTATGCGTATCGATCGCTTACTTGGCCCTGTCTCCTTTTCGTTCGCGTGCTGCCTGGTCGCCTGCGCGATGGAGCCTGCTGACCTGGAGGACAGCGACGCCCTCGAGTCGGGGCTGAGCAGCCCGGACAACACGATGAAGGCCGAGCTCGCGTTCCAGTCCCAATGGACCGGCGGGTACTGCGCGAACGTGACGGTGACGAACACGAGCAACGGCCCGGCCACGTCGTGGGGTCTGGTCGTCGGGCTCAACGGCGCCACGGTGACCAACCTGTGGAACGCGCGCTACACGACGTCCGGCGGGCAGCTGAACGTCACCAACGAGAACTACAATGGCTCGATCGCTGCAGGCCGCTCGACGTCATGGGGGTTCTGCGCGAGCGGCACCGGGAGCCCCACGATCGTCTCGGTCAAGGGCAATGGAGGCTCGAGCACCAGCACGAGCGCTTCCTCATCGAGCAGCAGCAGCTCGAGCTCCTCATCGAGCAGCAGCAGCTCGAGCTCGTCCTCGAGCTCCTCGGCGAGCAGCGGCGGGGGCGGTGCAGGCGGCTCCGGGGGCGGGGGCGGTTCGGGCGGCTCTGGCGGCTCCGGCGGCGGCACCCCGACCGGCGCGAAGTTCGTTGGCAACATCACGACGAATGGCGCCGTCCGCGCCGGCTTCGCGAACTACTGGAACCAGATCACGCCCGAGAACGAGGGCAAGTGGGGCTCCGTCGAGAGGACGCGCGGCCAGAAAGACTGGAGCAAGCTCGACACGATCTACAAGTACGCGAAGGACAACCGCATCCCGTTCAAGCAGCACACCTTCGTGTGGGGCAGCCAGCAGCCAGAGTGGCTCGCGGGCCTCTCCGGGTCGGACCAGCAGGCGGCCGTGAGGGACTGGATGCGGTCGTTCTGCACGCGCTACCCCGACACCAAGTACATCGACGTCGTCAACGAGCCGCCGCCCCACACGACGCCCTCGTACAAGAACGGCATCGGCGGCGACGGCGCCAGCGGCTATGACTGGATCGTCAACTCCTTCAAGTGGGCTCGCGAGTTCTGCCCGAACGCGAAGCTGATCCTCAACGACTACAACAACATCGAGTACGAGGGTGACCACCAGAACTTCATGCGGATCGCGAGGGCGGTGATCAACGCAGGCGCCCCGGTCGACGCGCTCGGCGCGCAGGCCCACGACGCGTACAAGCTCAACACGAGCACGGTGAAAGGGTACATCGACAAGCTCGCGTCGCTGGGCAAGCCCGTGTACATCACCGAGTACGATATCGGCATCGCGAACGACGAGGACCAGCGACGGGTGATGCAGGAACAGTTCACCATGTTCTGGAATCACCCTTCCGTTCCCGGCATCACGCTGTGGGGCTACATCGTCGGCTCCACCTGGAGGGCCAACACGGGCCTCCAGCAGTCGAACGGCACCATGCGGCCGGCCATGACCTGGCTGATGGACTTCCTCGACCGCTGACGACCAGAAGCGCGCGCGGCGCGCGTCGAGCCGTGCTATGCGAGCCGGATGTCCAGAGACGTCGAGCTCCAGTGTCGCTGCGGAAAGGTCCATGGATGGCTGCGCGGTGCATCGCCGGACGCGGTGAACCGCGCAGTCTGCTACTGCGACGACTGTCAGGCGTTCCTGCACCATCTCGGCCGCGCCGAGCTGCTCGATGAGCAGGGCGGCACGGACATCGTGCAGGTGGCCCCTTCGTCGGTCTCCTTCGACCGCGGCAGCGAGCTCGTCGCCGCGGTGCGCCTGACGCCCAAGGGCCTCTATCGCTGGTACGCGAGCTGCTGCAAGACGCCGCTCGGCAACACGTTGACGCCGCGACTGCCGTTCGTCGGCATCGTCACCGAGCTGTTCCAGCAAGCCCCGAGCGCGCGCCCGTGCGACGAGGTCTTCGGCGCGCCGCGCGGCGCGATCCTCGGCAAGTTCGCCATCGGCGAGCCGCCGCCCGGGTCGCTGAGGCCGAGCGTGCGCTTCCTCGCGCACGTGGCCCGGAAGCTGCTCGGCTGGAAGCTCCGCGGCAAGGCGTGGCCGCATCCGTTCTTCGATCGCGCGAGCGGCGATCCGAAGTACCCCATCACGGTGCTGTCCGCGGCCGAGCGCGAGGCGCTGCGCCCGCTCTGCGGCCCGCGCCCCGCGCGCGCATGACGGGCCGGGTCGAACCTCCCCCGCTCGTCCTCGCGGCGTCGCCGCGCTAGCGCTCCGCGCGCCCTTCGCGCGGGGTACCGCCCCAGCGCAGGTCGGCGACGACGGGGAGGTGATCCGAGCCGAGATCCGGGCCGATCCATGCGCGCTCGGTCGTCCAGCCAGGCCCGGCGAGCACGTGGTCGATGCGGACGCCAAACCACCGCGTGCGCTTCGTCGCGCCGAACCCCAGGCCGGCGCGCGAGAACGCGTTCTCGAAGCCCGCCCAGAAGCGCCGATAGATGGCGCTGTCGACCGGCATGTTGAAGTCGCCGGCGATGACGACCGGATAGGGCGCCTCGTCGGCCCACTGCCGCGCGAGCTGGGACTCCCAGACACGCAATGCGATGACGCGGTCGTGCTCCGCTGCCTGCTTCCACAGGCCGTGGATCAACGCCTCGATCGCCTCGCGGGGCGTCTCCAGATGCAGGTTGAGGAAGCTGAAGACGCGGGTCCCGCGCGGCTCCTCTGAGCTCGGCCGTGGCGCGTCCGGAAGCGCGATCTCGTAGCGCAGGATCGCGCCGTGGCCGCCTTGATCCCAGACGTCGCGGCGATCCCTGGACTCGGCCTTGAGGAGAGGGTACCGGCTCACAAGGCACATCCCGGTATCGACGTGGACGGACCATCCTGGAAATGCTGCGTTCAGCTCCGACTCCGACGCCGAGCACTCCTGCAGCGCGATCACGTCGGGCCGGGTCGCGGCCACGAAGCCCTTGAGTCGATCGATGTCCATCGCGCGACTGCCCGTGTTGAAGGACGCGACGCGCAGGTCGGCGCTGTCGGCGTCTCCGGTAAGGGCCCGGAGAGAGAACGTGAAACCGAGGATCGGCCCGGCCACGATCGCGGATGCCAGGGCCGCCGGGAGGAGAGCGCGGCGCTGCACGAGGAGCGCGGCGGGCACGATCACGAGGAGAGGGAGGGCGACGATCCGGCGCGGGCCGAAGAGAAAGAGCGTCCCCGGCCACCACCGGTCGCCCACGAGGGGCAGGGCGAGCCAGATCGACGCGACAGCGAGGAGGTAGAGCACAGCGACGGCGAGCACGACGAACCGGAGCCGGCGCCAGCGTGGTGGGGACGAAGGACGCCTGGCGGGTTGTGGTTGCGGCTCGGACGACGCATCCCTGGATGGCTCGCGGTCGCGCATCGATGTTCCTCCGTCGGGGTGTAGAGTCCGTCTCGACGCGCGGGGGCGGCGACGAACGCACTCAGCCTCACCGGCCGGGCGCGCTGGCCGCCTCCAACGGCGCCGCCTCGGTCACAAGCGTCATGGACTTCGCCGGCTCTCCTTCTCCGCCGCCTTCTTGGCGGAAGACCCCTTCTTCGCCGCAGCCTTCGTGGCGGGAGTCCCCTTCTCCGCTGCAGCCTTCTTCTCCGGAGCTCCCTTCTCCGCTGCCACCTTCTTGACGGGAGTCCTCTTCTTCGCCAAAGCCTTCTTCTCCGGAGCTCCCTTCGCCGCCGCCACCTTCTTGGCGGGAGACCCCTTCTTCACTGGCTTCCCTGGACTCCCCGGCACCGGCGCCGCGCCACCCAGCGACTGCAACGCTCGCTTCGGCGCCACCGCGCGATAGCTCTCCTCGATCCACTCGAGCAGCATCGCCTCGGGCACGCGATCTTTCGGGCCGAAGCGCGCCGTCACCCAGCCGCTCTTGCCGAGGTTGTACCCCGTGGGCTCCGCGAACGGCAGCATGAGCGCGGCCTCGCCCGACTGCGGGAGCTTCGCCGTGACAAGGAGCTTCCCTTCATGGATGTTGAGGAAGACGAAGATCTTCCCGCGCACCTTGGCGACACGGTCGCCCCAGGGGAACTCCTCCACGGCCTCTGGATAGGCCAGCGCAGCGCCGCGCAGCCTCGCAAGGATGGGCGTGAACCGCGCGTCGTCCCCGGGCGTCGTCATCCGGCGAGCGTAGAGCGCTCGCACGACCTCGTAAAGCCGGAACCGCGCCGGCGCACGGCCCGCTCAAGAGCTGATTTCTCCGCTTCGCTGAGGTAGGGTGGCGCCTTGCAGGAGCACGCTATCCCAATGTTTTCACTCGAGAACCGTGTTCAGGAGTACGCCTGGGGCTCCCGGGACGCCATCGCGACGCTGCTCGGACAGCGCCCCTCCGACAAGCCGCAGGCCGAGCTCTGGATGGGAGCCCACCCGGCGGCCTCCTCGTGCATCGAGCTCGACGGGAGCCGAGAGCGCCTGATCGACGCCATCTCCAGGCACGCAGACGCCTTCCTCGGAGGACCGACGCGCGAACGCTTCGGCGCTCGGCTCCCCTTTCTGCTCAAGGTGCTCGCGGCCGACCAGCCGCTGTCGCTGCAGGCACACCCGGACGAAGCGCAGGCGCGGCGCGGGTTCGACGCGGAGAACGCCGCCGGCGTCCCGGTCGACGCCCCCGAGCGCACCTACCGCGACCCGCACCACAAACCCGAGCTCATCTGCGCGCTCACCCCGTTCGACGCCCTCTGCGGTTTCCGGCCGGCCACGTCCCTGACGGAGGTCTTCGAGCTCCTCGCCGGAGGCCCTGGGGACGCGCTCGTCCCGCGCGGCGCCGATGTGATCGACGCGGCCGCGGTCGCGCGGCTCGTCCAGGGCCTGCTCGCGCTCGAACCGGCCGCCCGGCGCGAGCTCGTGTCCTCGGTGGTCGAGGCGTGCCGGGAGCGCGCCCAGGCGGGCGGATGGCTCGCGCGGGCCGCTGGCTGGGCGCTCCGCCTGCACGAGCTCTACCCGGGGGACGTCGGCGTCGTGATCGCGCTCCTGCTCAACGACGTGCACCTCGAGCCGGGCGAGGCGCTGTACCTGCCGCCGCGCCGCCTGCACGCCTATGTGCAAGGGGTCGGGATCGAGATCATGGCGAGCTCCGACAACGTGCTGCGCGGCGGGCTCACGCCGAAGCGCGTCAACGTCGACGAGCTCGTTCGCGTCCTCGATTTCGCGCCGTGGCGTGTCGAGCCCATCGTGCCACGCCAGGTGGGCGTGGAGTCCTTCTATGACACCCCAGCGCCGGAGTTCCGGCTCTCGCGCATCGAGCTCGACGCCGCGGCCCCCTGGAGGACGGATGACCGCCGCGGCCCCGAGATCGTCCTCTGCACCAGGGGACAGGCCTCGCTGGTCGACGCGCGCGGCGCTGCCCGCGAGCTCCGCCAGGGTGGCTCGATCTTCGTCCCGTTCTCGTCGGGGAGCTACGCCATCGAGGGACACGGCCAGCTCTTCCGGGCCACCGTCGGCCTCTGAGCCGCTCTCCGGTCGTCGAATGACGGCGCCACCCGTGCGCGACGCGCTATCGGAGGGCGTCCTCGATCCGGACGCGCACGAGGCGCACGCCGGAGGGAATCCGGAGCAGCGTGTCCCACCACTCCGAGCCCGCGAAGCGATAACGGATCTGCACCCCGAGCGCGGTCCCGTCGCCGAGCGCGCGGCGGGCGAGGGCGAGCTCGTCGCCCGCGCTGCCGGCCCGCGGGAGATCGCCGGCGCGGGCAGTCGCACCGGCCTTGAGCGACACCGAGACGAGCTCCGCTGCCTCGGCGAGGTCGAAGAAGAGCTGATCGAGGGTCGCCTCGTCGAGCACCGCCTCCTGCAAGGGAGGCAGCGGGATCTCGGGATCGACAGCCCTCTCATCCGCGGAGGGGAGCTTCATGGCCTGTCCGCTCCCATGCTCGGCGGCGGCCACGCGGAGAGAGGCGTGGGCGCGCGCTGATCCAGCTCGGCCGAAGGGGCGTGGCACTGGGTGCAGCTCTGCCGGTAAGGGTGGGTCGAGCGAATGCCCAGGGCGCCATGGACGCCATGGCAGCTCGCGCACTCGGAGCGCATCAGCGTCGGGTGCGGGATCGTGGGCGGCGCGCCCTCGTAGGCGCGGGCGCCTCGCCGCGGCGACGGCATGCCAGCAAAGGTGTTGTCGGGCGGAGGCGGCGTCTCCGCGAGCGGCCTCGGGTCGGCGCCGACGACATGGCACTGCGTGCAGCTCTCGTAGCGACGGTGGCTCATCCTGGGCGCGGTGAGGTTCGCGACGCGCAGCCCGCGCTCGTGGCACGAAAGGCAATCCGGCACGCCGAGCTGCTCGATGCGATGCGGGATCGTGGGCGGCGCGCCGTCGTAGGCGCGGCGGGAAGCGCGCCGCTCGAGCGCCGCCTCTCGATCGGCCTCCGACTGCTCGACAGGCGCGTAGAGATCGGCGTCCGCCGCCTCGAGCCGTGCGAATGCGCCCTCGTACATGCCGGCGTTCGGGCCGTGCGCGCGCTCGCGCATGTCGGCGTAGCTGCGCGCCTCGACGCTCGCCGAGGGCGGAGGGGGATCGCCGTGCAGCTCGGCGACCCCCTGCTCCGTGCCGCGGACTCCCGAGAAGTAGCCCGCCGCCGCGACAGCGACGATCGCGGCGAGGCCGACGTGAAGGCCGCGAGCGTCCTTCATCGCGCCTCTCCTCGCTTGCCCTGCGGTTTGCGGCGGATCCTGACCGCGCACTTCTTGTAATCAGGCTGCTTCGAGAGCGGATCGTACGCCTCGAGCGTCGCGCGGTTCACCATCACGGTCTCATCGAAGAACGGCACGAACACCGTGCCAGGCGGCGGCGCGCCACGGCCCTCGATCCAGACAGGCAGCTCGAGCGCGCCGCGCCGGCTCTCCAGGATCACGACCTCGCCGTCGCCGACACCGAGCCTCCGCGCGTCCTCGCGGTTCATCTCCAGGTACGACTGCGGCATCGCCCGCTGGAGCTGGGGTATCCTCATGGTGAGCGACCCCGTGTGCCAGTGCTCGAGGACGCGGCCCGTGCACAGCCAGAAGGGATACTCCGCGTCGGGCGACTCGGGCGGCGGCTCGTAGGGGTGAAACCAGATGAGCGCCCGGTCGTCCTTGGTCACCGAGTGGTAAAACTGGATCTCCTCCTTCGTCGCATAAGGGTCGTCGAACCTCGCGAAGCGGAACCGCGTCTCCCGCCACGAGCCGTCGGGCTGCTCGACGACGGGCCAGCGCAGGCCCCGCGCCTTGACGTACTCGCGGTACGGCGCCAGGTCCTTGTGCTTGAACCGGCTGAACTCGCGGTACTCCTCGAAGAGGTGCTCGTCGACGTTGACGTCGTGGTAATGCTTGTAGTCCCAGACCGGCACCTCCTTGCCGTCCTTCCGGATGTCGAACAGGAAACGGCCGTCCTTGTCCTTCATCCCGGCGAGCCCCATGTCGTGGAGCTTGCGCGCCACGGCGATGATCTGCCATGCATCGTCCCGCGCCTCGCCGGGCGGCTCGACCATCTTGAACCACTGCTGCGTACGGCGCTCGGAGTTGCCGAACATCCCGTTCTTCTCGACCCACATGGCCGAGGGCAGGACGAGGTCCGCGGCGCGCACCGTGGCCGTCGGGTAGACGTCGGACACGATCAGGAACTTGCCCGGGATCTTGCGGCTCGCGTCGAAGAGCTCGTTCGTGTTCGGCAACGACTGGCCTGGATTGGTCACCATGACCCAGATGGTGTCGATGTCGCCCCCCTGCTCCTTCGGGGTCGAGAAGCGCTTCCAGAGCTCGACCGTGTGGTAGCCGGGCTTCGGGTTGATCCGCCCCTCGGGCAGCTTCCAGAGGTGCTCGGCCTCCTTCCGGTGCTCTGCGTTCGTGACGACGAGGCCGCCGGGGAGCCCGTGGGCGAGCGTGCCGACCTCGCGCACCGTGCCGCAGGCCGACGGCTGGCCCGTCAGGCTGGTCGGGGCGTCGCCGGGCTTGCCGAAATGGCCGCTGAGCAGGTGCACGCCGTGCACCAGATCGTTGATCGCGGTGCCGCGGGTGTGCTGGTTCATCCCCATGCACCAGACGCTCGTGATCCGCAGATCGCGGCGCCCGAAGAGATCCGCCAGCATCCGGATGTCCTTGGCGGCGACGCCCGAGATCGCCTCCACCCGCTCCGGGGTGTATTCGGCGAGCGCCGTCTTGTACTCCTCGAAGCTCATCGGCTGCCCCTCGAGGGTGGGGTGCTCCGTCCGCTTGCGGAAGTTGCAGAACCTGTCGACGAACGCCCGGTCGAACGTCCCGCGCTCGACGAGCAGGTGCGCGATGCCGTTCGCGATCGCAAGATCGGTGTTCGGCTTGAAATACAGCGTGTGCTGGCAGAAGGCCGAGGTGCGGGTGCGCCGCGTCGTGAGATCGATGAGGAGCACCTGCTCGCCCCTCGATCGCCGGTCGACGACGCGCGAGAAGAGCACGGGGTGCATCTCGGCCGGGTTGTTCCCCCACATGAGGAGGACATCGCACTTGTCGAGATCCTCGTAGCAGCCGGCCGGCTCGTCCACGCCGTAGGTGGAGAGGAAGCCTGTCACCGCAGACGCCATGCAGAGGCGCGCGTTCGGGTCGATCTGGTTGTTGCCGAGCCCGGCCTTCACGAGCTTGTTCGCCGCGTACCCCTCGGGGATCGTCCACTGGCCGCTGCCGTAGAGCGCGAACCCCGCCGGGTTCTGCATCGCGCGCCGCGCGACGATCGCGATGGCCTCGTCCCAGCCGATGGGCTCGAGCTTGCCGTTCTTGCGGAGCAGCGGCTTCGTGAGCCGGTCTCTGCCGTAGAGGGCGAGGCCGACGTGATACCCCTTCACGCAGAGCAGGCCCTTGTTGACGTCCGCGCTCTGGTCGCCCGCGACCGCGACCACGCGGCCCCCCTTCACGCCCACCTGCACGTGGCAGCCGGTGCCGCAGAACCTGCACGGCGCCTTGTTCCAGATCACATCGGAGGCGGTCCCCGCCCCGGGCGCCGCCTGGGCGGCGGCGATGCCGTCCTTGCCCAGCGCGAGCCGATTGGCGGCCACGGTCGCCGCGCCCATCGCGGAGCACCTCAGAAAATCGCGGCGATCCATCATGGCTCCAGATCCGAGAAGTCGACCGAGACCACATCGACGAAGTCCACCCCGTCGGTGCAGAGCATCCGCTCCACGAGCTCTTCCCCCGCGAGCAGGGTCGCTGTCTCGGCGATCGCGGGCAGCCTCGAGCCACACGGCGGACCGAGCGAGAGCGCCGCCTCCGCGGCGAGAGAACGACACGCCCGCGCTCGCGCGCTGGGCTCATCGGAGAGCGTGATGACAAGAGCACTGAGGGGCATCGGGACGCCTGTCTGGGGTTGATCGGGTGGATGGGATCGAGCGGGTCAAACGCCACATCGCAAGGTCCACGCCACACGAGATCGTCGCCGGAAGGCCCGTCCATCGCGGCCGGCGGCCTGCGCCTCACCGGAGATCCCTGGCGCGCGCGGACCGCGGGTCAGCGCAAACGGTGCGTCGGAACGCGCGCCCTGCACCGCGCCGAGCCGCGGGCCGCGGCGCCGCCCCGGACGCGCGCGATGGCACGTGGCGTGCGATGCGAAACGCGCCGTGCACTCCTCTCTTCATCTTCCCGGGGCCGCCGCGCTCCTGGGCCTCCTGTGCGTGGCGCACGCGGCAGGCTGCCAGGGTCGCGACCAGCCGCCCGGGCTGCGCCCCACGCTCGACGCGACGCCGGTCGCCTCCGCGAGCATCCACTACCCTGACAAGCTCTCCGGTGTCGCCACGGACAAGCGGGACTCGCTGGGCCGGCCGATCCGCGCGGCGTGCGTGACGTGCCATTCGCTCCGCAGGCCCGATGCGCTGCCGACCTCGACGGCGGAGCTCGACGAGTTCCACGTCGGGCTGAGGTTCGAGCACGGCGGGCTGAGCTGCGCCTCGTGCCATGTGATCGGCGAGCAGGACACGCTCCGCAAGGCCGATGGCACGCTCCTCCCGATGCGCGACGCCATGCAGCTGTGCGCCCAGTGCCACGGCCCCCAGCTCCGCGACTACGCGAACGGGGCTCATGGGGGGATGAACGGCAGCTACGCGGGCGGCGCGCGGGTGCGCAACCACTGCGTCGACTGCCACGATCCGCACGTGCCGGCGTTCCAGCCGTCGATGCCTGTCCTGCCCCCGCGAGACCGCTTCGTGGAGGCGCACGGCGCAGGAGAAGGAGCCCACCGATGACCCAGACATCCAGGCGCGTCGCGCTCAAGGTGCTCGGAGCGACGCTCGGCGCCTCCGCGTTCGCCCACGCGATGGAGCCGCTCCGCGCGTGGAGCAAGGACCTCTCGCTCGATCAGTTCCTGCAGCGCCATTACAAGGAGCTCACGAGGGAAGAGCTCGCCGAGGTCATCGACCGCCTCGAGCGAGAGACGCGCGAGGAGTACGGCCGCGAGGTCACGATCCGCGACGTCCGCCCGCAGGAAGGGGTGCAGTTCGGCTACGCGCTCAGCCTGAGCGTGTGCATCGGCTGCCGCAAGTGCGTGGAGGCGTGCCACGTGGAGAACAACCACGATCGGCGCACGAACAACTCCTACATCCGCGTGCTCGAGATGGATCAGGGCAGCTTCGACATGGAGAAGGGCGACGCGACGTACGAGCACGCCGTGCCCGCGAAGGGCAAGTACTACCTGCCGGTGCAGTGCCAGCAGTGCGACAACGCGCCTTGCGTGAAGGTCTGCCCCGTCCAGGCGACCTGGAAGGAGCCCGACGGCATCGTCGCCGTCGATTACCACTGGTGCATCGGCTGCCGCTACTGCGAGGCCGCCTGCCCCTATCACGCGCGGCGCTTCAACTGGACGAAGCCCGAGGTGCCCGCGGAGGAGATCAACCCGGACCAGGGTTACCTGTCGAATCGCATCCGGCCCCAGGGCGTCGTGGAGAAATGCACCTTCTGCCTGCACCGGACGCGCGAGGGCCGGATGCCGGCCTGCCTCGAGGCCTGCCCCACGGGCGCGCGCGTCTTCGGCAACCTCCTGGATCCGAAGAGCGAGATCCGCTGGGTGCTCGAGAACAAGCGGATCTTCATCCTCAAGGAGGAGCTCGGCACGCGGCCGCGCTTCTTCTACTTCTTCGACGTCTGAGCGAGCGGAGCCACGATGGGCAACGACACACACGCCATCACCTACCCGCGCTTCCTGCTCCGGGTCATCGGCCAGAGCTTCGAGGGCTCGTGGCGCTTCTATCTCTGGATGACCGTGCTCACGGCGATCGCCCTCGTCGGCGCGAACGCCTGGGCCCACCAGCTCGCCGAGGGCATGCGGGTCACCGGCATGAGCGACCACGTCTCGTGGGGCCTTTACATCGCGAACTTCACCTTCGGCGTGGGGCTCGCGGCGGGCGCCGTGATGATGGTGATCCCGGCGTATCTCTACGACGACCACGAGATGCACGACGTCGTGATCCTCGGCGAGCTGCTCGCGATCGCCGCCATCGTCGTGTGCCTCCTGTTCATCGTGGCGGACATGGGGCGCCCGGACAGGTTCTGGCACATCTTGCCCGGGCTCGGGCGGTTCAACTGGCCGATCTCGATGCTGACATGGGACGTCATCGTCCTGAACGGCTACCTGTTCATCAACCTGCACATCTCGGGCTACCTCATCTACACGAGGTACCTGGGCAGGAAGCCGGACAGGAAGTGGTATCTGCCGTTCGTGTTCCTGTCCATTGGCTGGGCGGTGTCGATCCACACGGTGACGGCGTTCCTCTACTCGGGCCTCGGCGGGCGCCCCTTCTGGAACTCGGCGCTGCTCGCCCCCCGCTTCATCGCCTCTGCGTTCATCACGGGCCCGGCCTTCGTGATCCTGCTGCTCCAGCTCGTCGCCCGGCTGACCCGGTTTCGCGTGGGCGACGGGCCGATCCGCACGCTCACCTCCGTGCTCCGCGTGACCGTCCTGCTCAACCTGTTCATGCTGGGCTCGGAGCTCTTCACGTCGCTCTACACCGGCGGCACGCACGGCGCCGCGGTGACCTACCTGTTCTTCGGCCTGCACGGCAAGAGCGCGCTCGTGCCGTGGATCTGGTCGGCGGTCGCGCTGAACGTGGCCTCCGCGGCGCTCCTGCACCTGCCGGCGAGCCGCGGGAGCCGCGCCTACCTCAACGCGGCCTGCGTCGCCGCCTTCGCCGGCGTCTGGATCGAGAAGGGCATGGGCCTCATCATCCCGGGCTTCGTGCCGAGCACCCTGCACGAGCTCGTCGAGTACGTGCCCTCGATGGCCGAGTGGAAGATCACGGCGGGCATCTGGGCCGTCGGGTTCATGGTGCTCACGATCGCCATCAAGGTCGCGCTGACGGTGCTCACCGGCGAGATGTCGGTCGAACCGCGCTCCGGTGCCACCCGCGCAGACGAGCACGCGCCGCCGCTCGCGCAATAGCGCCGCGGAGCGGGATGGCGCGCCGCCAGACCACCTCAGGCTCGTCACGCTGGGCTGCGGGCCTGACCCGGCGAGGCCGGCGACGCGCCCCGCGTGGACAGCTGAGCCCGCGGCGCTGCCCCGCTCACTCCGCGACGATCGCGATGGAGGCCGGGAGCGCCCCGATCTCCGCCGTGACAACGCCGTCCTCGTACGAGAAGGGCACCACGCGATCTTCCTCGAAGTCGATCGACGCGACAGTGACCTGCGTCGGGCTCGCGTCCACGGGGAAGCTCACCGTCACGCCCGCCTGCTCCACGACACCTGCGCTGTACTCGTGGTTGATCACGTGGAGCACCGTGCGGCCGTCCGCGAGGCGCACGAGGTTGTGGCTCATCTTCTTCTCGCCCGCGCACGCCTCGGGCTGCTCGGCGGACGCGCACTCCTCGAAGGAGAGGGTCACGGGCCCTGTGACGTCGGTCGCTCCGTGGACCAGGTCCTCGTGGGACTTGTAGAAGTCGCGGAAGCGCGCGAAGAACTCCATCATCTCGAGCGCGGTCGCGGTGCTCTCGTCCGTCGTCGTGTGCAGCGGCAGGGCGAAGTACAGGCCGTTCGCGTAGACCTCCGCGGCGAAGATGCGGAAATAGTCCTTCCGCTCCTCCAGCGGGAGCCCGTAGTAGCGGTTCATCATGTCGTTGGGCCAGTCCAGGAACAGCATCAGCGGGACTTCCTTGCCGCCGACGAGCTCTTGAACGCGCTTCGAGCGCGCCTTGAGCCCCCGCAGGGCCGTCTGGAACGACACGGTCCCGTCGAGGTGTCCCTCCACGACAGGCACCCAGTTCATGCCGCGCGGGCCGTCGCCGTCGATGTTCCAGTCGTACAGGCCCACGCTCTGCAGGTCGACGAACGGCACGATGCCGTTCGATGAGATGAAGATCTCGCGGCCGTGCTGCTCGCGCGCGTAGCGGCGGAGCTCGAGCACCACCTCCTGCCAGTAGACGAGCGCCGGATAGACCTCGACGAAGGTCCCGAGCTGCGGGTCAGGACGGTTTCCCACCGTCCGGCCCCACTCCTCGACGAGCAGCTTGTTCCCGCTGTCGAAGGGCTTCGCCGTGGCGTTCACGCGCTGGAGGTAACCGCGAAAATCGAAGCCTCTCCCGGCGGTCTCGGGCGCTCCTCCGCAGTCGAGCCCGTCCTCGGGGAGGAGATCGAACCCCTTCTGCCAGCCGTCCGGACGGCCGCCGTGCCTGCGGCAGAGGTAGTTGCCGAAGTCCGCGACATGGTGGTCGTCGAACCCCTCGTTGCCGTCGTACTCCGCGCCCCCGTAGCCGCCGTTGATCTCGTCGAAGTTCAGCCCGTCGACGCCGAGGTCGATCTGGAGCTTGCCCATCTCGACGAGCCGCGCGCGGTAGCTCGGGGACGCCATGCTCGAGCGGTGCGCGCCTGGCACGATCTGGTCGTGGGCGACGAGCTCGCCCGCGGCGTTGCGCGTTGTCTGCTCCAGAAACTGCTCCTCGCTGTCGACCTCGTCCTCGAAGACGATGGATGCGGTGCTGCCCGCGACGAAGCGGATGCCGCGCTCGCGGCAGCTCGCCAGGTACTCGGCGTCATAATCGTCGGCCTGGATCCCTGTGTCACGCCAGCGCTGCCACGCTCTCGGGACCATGTCCGGGGCGAGCTCGATCACCTGGGGATCCGCCTGGTGCACCTCCACCTGGCTGAACGCGAACACCGTCAGCTCCGACGTGTCGAACGTGCCGAACACCTCGGGGTGGATATCGGGCATGACCGGCGTGACGTCGCCTCCACCCCCCTCTCCTCCCGCGCCCGTCGCCGTTGTCGCTCCCCCGCCGCCCGCGCTCCCGCTGGACGCGGCCATGCCGCCGGTTCCCCCGGTCCCCCCGGGGTCCGGATCCGAGCTGCACGCGCTCCCGGCCAGGGCGCCGGCGATGGCCGTGCACGCCAGCAGCCCGGACCAGCCTGATTTCCCGATGCGGGCCGCGCGGCCCTGGTACCCATGCGCCGAAGCCCCTCGACGCCCGGCGCCGCCCGCGATCCCGTCGTTCCGATGAGTTGCCATGGGCACAGGAGGAGTTCGCGCCGCTCGCCATGTCAAGGTTGCCCTGCCCACGGCACGAAGCCGTCACCGTGGGAGCTTCTCAGACAACGACGTCAAATTCCAGCACCAGCGCTCACGCTTCATGGTTGAATTCCGCGTGCACAGAACGTCGCTCCGCCGACTGGCGGCCTTCATCGCCCCCTGCGTCCTCGGCGCCGCGCTCTCCTCTTCCCATTCCCACGATCCCGCATTCACGATTTGCTCTTGACGGAGACGATCATGCCCATTCGACCTTCATTGTCGCACACGATTCTTCTTGGCTTGCTCACTGCCGCCTGCAGCTCGAGCGAGCCGGCTCTTGAGGGCTCCGGCGGCGCGGGCGGCGCCGGTGGCTCGGGCGGCGCCGGTGGCTCCGGCGGCGCCGGTGGCTCGGGCGGCGGCGACGTGGCTGCGCCGCTCGTCGAGACGGAGGCGGGTCCGGTGGAGGGCGCGCTCGTCGGCGCGACGCGCACCTTCCTGGGCATCCCGTACGCCGCGCCGCCGGTCGGGGACCTGCGCTGGAGATCGCCCGCGCCGCACGAGCCGTGGACCGAGCCGCGGGCTGCCGTCGAGGTGGGCATCCCCTGCTCGCAGCTGAACCTGCTCACCCCGGGCTTCAATGAGAGCTCGGGAGAGGACTGCCTCACCCTGAACGTCTGGACGCCCGAGCGCCCGGCGTCCTCGTCCGTACCCGTCCTCGCCTGGATTCATGGCGGCGGCTTCGAGCTCGGCAGCGGCGGGGAGGCCGATTACGACGGCCGGGCGCTCTCCGAGGCGACCGGATCGGTGGTGGTCACCTTCAACTACCGCCTTGGCCCGCTCGGGTTCCTCGCCCTCCCGGAGCTCAAGTCGGAGGATCCCGATCACCCCTCGACGGGCGCGTACGGCCTGGAAGACCAGCGCGCCGCGCTCCAATGGGTCAAGGCCAACATCGCCGCGTTCGGCGGGGATCCTGGCAGGGTCACCCTGTTCGGCGAGTCCGCGGGCGGCATCAGCGTCTGCATGCACATGGTGTCGCCCAGGAGCAAAGGCCTCTTCCAGACCGCCATCATCGAGAGCGGACCGTGCGACTCCGCCGCGGACGAGGCGACGGCCAGCGCGCAGGGGCAAGAGTTCGTCGAGGCGCTGGGCTGCACCGACGCGCCATCCGTCCTCGAGTGCCTTCGCGGCAAATCGGCCGAGGAGATCATGAGCGCGCTGCCGCGGGGCGCGGCCTTCCTCGAGGGCGCCGGCCCGACGTGGTTCCCGGTCGTCGACGGATGGAACCTCCCCGACACGCCGGGCAAGCTCCTCGAGGCCGGGAGCTTCGAGAAGGTGCCGACGATCCTCGGCAGCAACGCGGACGAAGGCACGCTCTTCGTCTCGCTCTGGGGCGAGTCCGCGGCGGTCGCCGACGACACCGCGTTCGAGGCGTTCGCCGAGGTGCTCGCCCCGGGCCACGGCGAGGAAGTGGTGGCGCTCTACCCGAGCGAGACCTACGGCTCGGCGCAGGCGGCGGCGAACGCGGCGCTGGGCGACTCGATGTTCGTGTGCCCGACGCGGCGGGCGGCGCGCGCGATCGCGGGCGCCGGCGCGGCCACGTATCTCTATCATTTCACCTATGCGCCCGAGAGCTCGCTGCTCGGCGATCTCGGCTCCTTCCATTCTGCCGAGATCAAGTTCGTGTTCGGCAACCCGACGCTGGTGTTGCCGGAGCCGCTGACCGAGGGGGAGCTCGAGATGTCGCAGAAAATCATGGGGTACTGGTCGCGCCACGCGGCGAGCGGGGACCCCAACGGCGAGGGCGCCGTCGCGTGGCCGAGGTATGACGCAGAGGGGGACGAGAGCCTCGCCCTCGATCGCGACATCGCGCCGCAGGCCGGCCTGAAGGGAGAGCAGTGCGACGCGTGGGACACCTTCGCCACGGCGGCCCCCTGACGGTGCTCGCACGGAGGGCCGCGACGCGTCACGCCATGGCGCCATGGCCGGGATCCGGCGAGCGGCCTGCGCGGCTCGAGTGTCGAGTCCGGGCCCGCCGCGCGCGCGATCCCCGAGCGCAGCCGCCGCGCGCTAAATAGCGATAAATATTATGCTATCCTGACCACGGTGCTCTCCTCCTACGACCTCGCCGCCATCATGGCCCGCCTCGACGCGCGCGAGGCCGCGCTCGACCTGCTCACGCAGGAGCGCCAGGCCGCGGTCGCCGCGATCTTGCGGTCGCCGGCGGGGTCTCCGGGCACGGCGCTCGATCCTGCGGGGGGCCGGGAGCCCGAGGAGGCCGAGCTCCTCCTGATCCGCCGGGCCGATCACCCGGCCGATCCCTGGTCGGGGCACATGGCGCTCCCGGGCGGGCGGCGCGAGCCGGCGGACGAGAGCCTGCTCGCCACCGCGATCCGCGAGACGCGGGAGGAGGTGGGGATCGATCTCGCGGCGCACGGGACCCTGCTCGCGCGCCTGCCCGAGGTCCCGGCGGTCGCGCGCGGGCGGCGCGCCGGGATGATCGTCGCCCCGTTCGTCTTCGCGCTGCGCTGCACGCCGGAGCTCACCCTGAGCGACGAGGTGGCCGAGGCGCTCTGGACGCCGCTCGGGCCGCTCGCGCGCGGCGAACGCACCTCGCGTTATGCGTACACGCACGAGGGAAACGTCCTCCAGCTCCCGTGCCTGCTCGTGGACGAGCGGGTCGTCTGGGGGCTGACGTACCTCATGCTGAAGCAGCTCTTCGAGGTGCTCCACCGGTAGCTCCCGTAGCCGCCGGATCAGCCGGTCTGCCGCGGCATCGCTGGCCGCATTCCCCTCAGGTTCCCCTCAGAAACCGCCCTCGATCGCGAGCCCCGGCATCGTGATGGGCCCGATCTTCCGCGGCGTGCACGCGCCGTCATCGCAGCTCACGTCGAACACCTCCTTCGCCAGCGTCGCGTTCTGCACGTCGAACACGAGCCCGAGGTACCTCCGCGCGCCCAGCGCCCAGCGCTTCGACAGGCGCATGTCGAGCCGATAGAACGGCGCGACGCGATCCGGGTGCTCGCTCGGGGGGCGGCCCGGGGCGGCCTCGTCGGCGGGAAAGCCGGTGTAGAAGACGTGGCGGATGCCGGCGCGCCAGCCCGCGCCGAGGTCGTAGAGCAGCGCGAGGTGCGCCACGTGCGTCCGGTCGTAGGCGGAGGGGATCGTCGCCCTGCCCCGCGTGCGCGTGGAGCGCGACAGCGTGTACGACGCCAGGAAGAACATGTCCCGGCGGAGCGCCCCGCGCGCCCCGAGCTCGAGACCGTACGTGTCGCCGAGGCTCCGCGTGAGGAAGCGCTCCGTGCTGAGGTTCGTGCCGCGGCCCGTCCCGATCGGATCGCTCAGGCCGAAGGTCGCCTGTCGAAACACCGTGGCGCTGACGTTGACCGGGCCCGCGTCGACCTCGACACCGAAGCTCGACTGCAGGCTGCGCTGCAGCCCCCCCGGGATGCCGCCGATCTGGAGCGCCGGCAGCGGAGCGAGGCCGGGCAGCTGCGAGGCGAGGCCGAACGCCGGGATGAGCCGCACGTGGTCGCCGACGCCGAAGCGGCCGACGATCCTCGGGTCGACGGCGAGCGCGCTCTTGCCGAGCGAGGTGTAGTGGTCCACGCGCACGCCGGGCGTGATCGTCGACCGCTCGTCGAGCACGAGCAGCGCGTCGGCCCACGCGCCCAGCGCGAGGTCGAGCCGGCTGCGGAAGAGCTCGGGGAAGCTCTCGTCGAGCTGGGCCGTCCCCTCCGCGGGCGTGTCCTCCTCGTCGGTGGACGCGCCGCCTCCGGGCTCGCCGTCCGGCGCGCCGGGGTGCGGCGTCACCACGTAGCGGTCGACCGCGGCGTCGACGCCCACCCGCACGAGCGCGCGCCCCGCGAGGAGGGGCCGGGCCAAGCTCATCCGCGCGTTGAGCTTCCAGGCCTCGGCGCTCTCCACGCCGACCCCGCGCGACCGGTCGAGCCCGAGGGTGAGCGCCGACCTGACGCGCGTGCCCGAGGCGGCGTCGTCGCGGTCGTAGCGCAGGTCCAGGCGGTGGAAATCGCTGTCGAGGAGGACGTCGGTCTCTTTGGCGCCGTCCTCCTCGCCGATGCTGGCGAGGTAGTCGTACGCGCCGAAGGCGAAGACGGTGATGCGCTCCTCCGGCCCGAGCCGGTGCGTCATCCGGCCCTGGTAGTCGGCGTAACCCACGTCGACGCTCGGGACGAGCGCCGAGGTGAGCGCCGCGCCGGCGGCGTAGCGCCCTCCCACGAGGACGTGGGTGTCGCTGTCCATCGGCCCCTCCACGACGCCGCCGAGGTCGACGAACCGGAGGCTCCCCTCCCCGCGCCAGACGTCGGACGGCGGCGCGCTCTCGGCCTCGATCGCCGCGCCCGCGAGCCGCCCGATGTCCGCGGGATAGGGGCCGAGGTGCATCTCGACGCGCTGGACCATCGCGGCCGGGATGACGCTGGGGCCGGCGCCCACGTGAAAGAGGAGCGGGACCTGGATGCCGTTGAAGAAGTAGCCGATGTTCCCCGGCGGCGCGCCGCGGATGTAGTAGTACGGCATGCCGCTCGCGATGGAGGTCACGCCGGGCTGGATCTCGATGGCGCGGTAGGGGTCGCCGAGGGCGCCGGGCAGCTCGCGGACGTCGCGCCGCGTGAGCGAGACCGAGCCCGGCGGAGCCCGGTTGCCCTCGACGGTGACCTCGATCCCGGCGGGCGCGATGGCCTGTCCGTCGGGGACGACGGGAGACGGCGGCTCGGCCGGGGCCGCGCCGGGCGCCTGCGCCACCTCGGCTCCTGCCGGCTCACCGGCCGGGCGGCCTGCAGGCTGAGGGCGCGCCTCGCCCGCATGCAAGGTGGCGGCGGCCGCGAGCGCGAGGGAGAAGAGTGCGCCTGGGGATCTCACGCGGATGTCGTAGCTACGCCGCCGGGCAGCCGGGAGAACCTCCCCCGTGGCGCCCCGGGATTAGCAAATCCATCGGCTCGGCGGAAGCCGGGGAGTCCATCCACGCTCGGCCACCCACGCGCCCTGGACGCGCATCCCCGCGCTCGCGAGGCGCCCGTCAGTCCCATCGACGGGCGGCGCGTCCCTCGCGCGATCCTAGGGAGACAAAAAACAGAGCGCCCATTCGACGGCGGGGGGGGGAAGCCGTCACGGGCGCTCTGACGTCCGTGTTTTGCAGGACACGGGCCAAGGCTACTCCCTTCTGTATTCCTGGGGTTACCCTTAAGGACACCCCCGATACCTTTCGATTCTGAGATCTCTGCTTTCAAACCTGGCATGGGATCCGCTCCTTGAAACATCCCGCCGGGCCTCCCTGCCGCGCCGAGCTCCCTGAGATGCACGCCAGGCCGAGGACATCGGCACAGCGCTCAATTGACAATCAATTGTCAATATGACAGGTTGTTTCCAATGACGAGGCTCACCGCGGAGGCGACCGCGCTCAGCGAGCTGGTGATCGAGGTGTTCCGCTTGAATGGTCTGGCGCTCGAGGCCGGGGACGCCCTGGCCAGGCCGGCGGGGCTCACGAGCGCGCGCTGGCAGGTGCTCGGCGTCGTGGACCACGGCGCGGCGCCGGTCTCGAACGTCGCTCGGACGATGGGGCTGACCCGCCAGGGCGTGCAGCAGATAGCGGACGCCCTCGAGCGCGAGGGGTTCGTCGAGTATGTCGAGAACCCTCACCACCGCACGGCCAAGCTCATCGCGATGACGGCGGCAGGGCGCGAGGCCCTGCGGCAGGTAGAGGCGCGCCACGCCGCGTGGGCGGACCGGATCGGCAAGCGGCTCGACCTGTCGAGCCTGCACGCGACCCTCGATGCGCTGCGACAGGCCCGACGTGTGCTCGAAGAGGACGCGGCGTCGCCTGCGCGACCCGCTCGAAAGGCGTGATCCCATGAGCGGAGCGATGACGATTCCCGTGCTCCCGTGCGTGTCGCTGCCCGAGACCCTGGCGTTCTACGGCGCCCTGGGCTTCGAGGTCACCCACCAGCAGACAGCGCCGAACGTGTATGCGGCGACGCGCCGCGGGGAGGTCCACCTGCACTTCATGGGCCTCAAGGGGCTGGATCCCGGGCAGGCGTACAGCACATGCCTGGTGATCGTCCCCGAGGTCGAGCGGCTCCACGAGACGTTCGCGGAGGGGCTGCGGCGGGCGTACGGCAAGCTGCCGATCGCCGGCCTGCCCAGGATCTCGCGCATGAAGAAGGGGCAGAGCCGCTTCACGGTGGTCGACGTCGCGGGCAACTCGGTGATCTTCATCCGGCGGGACGCGCCGAACGACGACGAGGGGGCCGCCGGGTCGCACTCGGACTCGAGGCTGGGCAAGGCCCTGCGCGCGGCGGCGCGGCTGCGCGACTTCAAGAACGACGATGCCGCGGCCGCCAGGGTCCTCGACGTGGCGCTCGCCCGGAAGGAGCCGGACGACCCCCTCGAGCGCGCCCGCGCCCTCGCCGCCCGGCTGGAGCTCGCCGTCGCCCTGGGCGAACAGGCGCGCGCCCGGGCCCTGCGCGACGAGATCGACGAGGCGCCGCTCTCCCACGAGGAGCGCGCCCTGCTCCGGCCTCAGCTCGACGCCGTGGACGCGTTCGAGCGGTCGCAGCGATAGGCACGCCTGCGCCGCCAGGCCTCACGTCGCTCGCCGCCTCCGTGCCGCGCCCGGCGGACGCGCGACACGCTCGTCCTTGGCCAGGAGCTCGAGCGCGCGATCGAGCGCGAGCCCCAGCGAGCGCGCGCCCTCGACCGAGAGGTCGGAGAAGAGCATCTGCGCGCCGACGAAGGCCGCGTACTCCAGCCGCGCGAGCAGCAAGGCGGCGCCGCGCGCGCGCCCCTCGGAGGCGTACAGGGACGCGAGGTACTCGACGCGGCGCGCGTCGACCCGCCGGAGCACGGCCGCGGCGCGCTCGTCCCGGAGCGCCCACGCCCGCACGGCGAGCTCGAGCCGGCCGTCGAGCGAGCGCACGACAGCGGAGAGCCGCTGCCGCTTCTGCTCTGGGCTCCCGCCCGCCTCGGCGTGGTGGATCGGCGCCGACGTCTGCCGCTCCTCCCAGCGAGCGAGGAGCGCCGCGAGGAACGCCGCGATGTCCTCGAAGTGATGGTAGAACGAGCCCTTCGTTCGCCCGAGCCTCGCGCAGAGCCCGTCGATCGTCAGCGCGCCCTCGCCGCCGTCGCGGAGCGCGTCGAGCCCCTGGTCGAGCCAGTCGTTCCTCGAGGTGCGCGCCATGCGGGTCAGTCGAGCGCGGCGCCCGCGACGGCGGCGGCGAGGGTGAGCGAGAGCGGCGAGTACACGAGGCGGTTCAGCCGGTGATACGGCAGCGCGCGCGTGCCGGGCCGCAGGCGAGCCTCGAGGTAACCGCCGACGCCCCGCGCCCCGGCCGCGCACAGGATCGCGAGCAGGCCAAGCAGCGTCCATGGCGACACGCCGCGCGGCGCTCCGAGCCGGGACACGCCGGCGACGAGCACGAGGAGCGGGGCGACGACCGCCGCGCTCGAGAGAAGTCGATCCATCGTGGCCTCACCTTCAAACCATACCATACGGTATGGTATGGCTCTGGACAAGCGTCTGCGCCTCACTGAACGCACGGCGCAGGGACCGTCGCTTATCGCGCTCCGCCACGGACGCTCCGGAGCCGCGCGAGGCGCTCGGCTCCTCGGGGTGCTCTCGCCCGCCACCGTGCCTTCCACCCTCCTCGGTGAGATTCTCACGAAAAGCGCCCGACCAGCAAATGCTGAGATCTTCTCGGGGCCTATCGAAATACACTCGATATACACTGGATTCATCGCGCCTTCATGGCCGATTCGGCTTCCTTGTCCTCGCCTGCCCAAGTATGAAATAGGAGTTCGAGCTCTCCTTGGCTCCGAAGTGACAAGGGCGCCGCGCGCCCCCGGTCGGGTCGCCTCGCCGGCGTGAAGGAGCGGGAAGAGAGAGGCTTGGGGCAGCGCCGAGCGATCGTCGCGGTGCCCCTTGCCGAAGAGCCGAAACGCGACACGCGAGAGAAGGACCATCACGATGAGGAGAAGGAAGGACCCGTTCGGCATGGCGCTCGCGCTCGCCGGCGCCGGCAGCTTCGCGGGCTGCTGGGAAGGCGGCGCTGTCCAGATCTATTCGTGCAATGAGCCGTGCTTCAGCCTGGATGCTCACGAGTGCAATGATCCGTGCCCCGTGTGCGACGGCGCGTGCGTGCCGCCGCCGTCCGTCGGGTTCGACGATCCCATCCTGCTCTGGAGGGGCGACGCGACCGGCGGGACGTCCCCACCGGAGTGCCCGGTGGAGGCGCCGGATCTCCTGTTCGACGGTTACAGCGGATTCGCCGGCGAGCACACATGTCCGACGTGCCTTTGCACGAAGCCCTCCTGCGAGCTGCCTTCGGGCCTTCTGGGGAGCGCCTCGGCCACGTGCGACGGGACGGCGTCCACGCCGTTCGCCGCCCCCGAGGGGTGGAGCGGCGCGTGCACCGCGCCGGCCGCGGCGACCCCGGGCGAGCTCGGCTCGCTCCTCATCCCGGCGCCGACCGTGAGCGCGTGCGCTCCGGCGCACGATCCCGGAGGAGCGCCGCCCGAGCTGGCCGCCCCCGCGAGCACCCGGGTGCGCGCGTGCACCGGCGCGGCCGACAAGAACAAGTGCAGAGATCCCTCGATGATGTGTGTCGCGGCCCCCAGGCAGCGATCCGGGGGCTTCACGATGTGCATCCGCTATCTCCTTCAGTACACGCCGGAGTGCCCCGAGCCATATCCCGATCTGCTGGCGATCGCCGAGGGCTTCGACGACACGCGCAGCTGCACGCCTTGCGCGTGCGAGGAGCTCGAGGACGCCACGTGCGCCGCGCTCGTCTCTGTCTACGAGGACGGCAGCTGTCGCGAGCTCCTCGGCGCAGAGACGGTGACGATGGCCGGGCCGAAGTGCGTCGCGGGGCCGGATCTGCGGCTCGAGAGCATGGTGGCGCGCTGGATCAGGGACGACCCAGGCCGGTGCGCCCCGACCGGAGGAGTCGCCACGGGCGAGGTGACACCGCAGAGTCCGGCTTACTATTGCTGCCAGTCAGACGAGGTCATCCCTATCTACTGATGACTCCGCCCGCCAAGGGCTGTTCGAGCTGTTCGACCCGGACGCCCCATTGAGCGAGGGTGCGACTTCGTGTACCCGTACGCGCGCTTCGCGGCTATAAGAGCGAATCACGCGAAAGGGAGAGCGGATATGCGAATCGCACGATGGTGCTTCTGGATCGCGCTCGCCGCGGCCGGTTGCAGCGCGTCCAACCGCGGCACGTCCGCGACGGAGGCCGACCCGTCCTCGGGCGCCGGAGAGAGCGGCGAAGGGAGCGGTGAAGGGAGCGGCGTAGGCGGCCAGGACGACCCGTTTGGCTCCGGCACCGATATCGGCGGAAACAGCGGAGACGTCGGGAATGAGGGCAGCGGGAGTGGGGCCCCTGACAACGGGTGCATCGAGCGAGCATCCCTCGTGTATGTGCTCTCACAGGACAACGAGCTCTACAGCTTCAGGCCCGATCGTAAGGAGTTCACGAAGATTGGTGTCCTGGGGTGCCGGACCGGCATGGATCCGAACTCGATGGCGATCGATCGCAACGCGGTGGCGTGGGTCAACTACGTCGAGCCCGACGACAGCGAGGGGACGTTGTTCAAGGTCAGCACCGAGGACGCGAGCTGCGAGCCCTCCGGGGCCACGCTCTCCGACGGGTGGTCCCGGCTCGGCATGGGCTTCTCGAGCGACCTCTCGCGCCCGGACACCGAGGAGCTGTTCGTGGCGGGCGCCACGGGCACGCCCGGCATCGGGCTGGGGAGGATCGACGGCGCGTCCGTGACGCCGGTCGGCGAGTTCAGCGGCTCGATGCGCGACATCTCGGCGGAGCTCACCGGCACCGGGGATGGACGCCTCTTCGGCTTCTTCACGACCACCCCGGTGCAGCTCGCCGAGATCGACAAGGAGACCGGCGAGATCATCGAGACCACGGACCTGCCGGGCATCGAGACCCCCAGCGCCTGGGCGTTCTCGTTCTGGGGTGGCGACTTCTATTTCTACACCGCCCCGAGCGAGTTCGGGTCGTCGCGCACCACCAACGTGAGCCGCTATCGCCCGTCCGACGGCTCGATCGACACGGACTACATGACGAACATCGGCTTCCGCATCGTCGGCGCCGGCGTCTCTACCTGCGCCCCCCTAGAGCTGCCGCGGTAGAGCGGCATGTGGCTGAGGTGGGCGGAATGAGAGGAGGCCTCGGGACGGACTCGGCGGGGGCGTCCACGATGGCATCGGGAACGGATCCGGGAAGCGCGCTCCCGGCGGTGCAGGCGTCTACCGGTCGGGCATCGCCGGCATCACGTTGCGCGTGGCCGATCGGGCACACCCGATAGGGCGGCGAGGTGTTGCGATGCGGATGAACCTTCTCCCCGGGCGCGGTCACTGGCTACTCGCGCTGGCGCTCACCGCGGCGTGCGGGACGGCGCCGGGCGCGGAATCCCCGGCGCGAGAGGACATTTTCCGCGCCGCGGGGCCGAACGAGTTCATCCTGCTGACCGCCCAGGGCGAGCTCGTCAGCGCCGACATCGAGCCGGGGCGCGTGGTCGGGCCGGACGTGAACCTCGGCGTGTACGCCGCCGACAGGGGGCGAGACGGGCAGACGGTCCGGGGCGTGGCGTTCGACCGGACCGTGAACGTCACAGCGACGGGGCAGCGCGCGGCCGGCATCGTCGGCGCCATGCCGCTGGAGCTCTCTGTGACCCGGGCGGAGGAAGGGCTCCGCGCGCAAGGCCTCCTGGCCGGCACCCTCTCCGACTACCGGCTGGACGAGCGGCAGCTCAGGGGCACGATCGGGCGCTGCAGCTACGAGCTCACGCGAGCGGGGCGCACCTACGAGGGGTCGCGGCGCTGCGAAGGCCCGCCTCATCACGCGACCGTGCTCCTGCCCCGCGGGCTGTCCTCGTGGAGCGACGCCGCGCTCGCGGCCGCCCTCGGGCTGCTCCTTGGCGCCTGAGCGCGCCGCGGCCCGCACCGCCGCGTGGCGAATGACAGGTCGCGCAGCGGCTGCTAGAGCTCGGGGCGACCCGGCAAGAAAGACGAAGCGCGCCGGAAGCCCGTCGGGTACGGAAGGGCCGAGCCTCCTGGGCCCCGGCGGTCCTTTCTTCGCGCCCTCGCGCGGCACCCCCTCTTCCTCCGTGACGAAGCCCAGATCCGATGGCAACGCGCCGGGCAGGCCGACCCCGGCGACTTCACCGAACCTCCTCGAGGGACGCTCCGCGCCCATCCCGATCGGGCCGCGCCTCGAGGCCGTGCTCGAGCTCGCCTACCGCGCGCGCCGCGCGGTGCTGCTCGAGGGACCCACCGGGATCGGCAAGAGCGAGCTCGTCCGGCAGCTCGCCGAGCGGCTCGGCATCGCCACCGTCGTGCTCGATCTGAGCCTGCTCGAGCCGCCCGACCTCGTGGGCCTGCCGGTCATCCGGGACGGCCGGACCAGCTACGCGGCGCCGTCGGTGCTGCCCCAGGACGGCGCCGGCATCCTGATGCTCGAAGAGCTCAACCGGGCGGAGCGGTACATCCAGCAGCCGGCGCTCCAGCTGCTCAGCGCCCGGCGGCTGCACGAGTACGAGCTGCCCGCGGGCTGGGTGTGCTTTGCCGCCGTGAACCCCGAGTCAGCCGATTACCAGGTGACCCCCCTCGATCGCGCGCTCCGCGCGCGGTTCCTCCACCTGACCGTCCGCGCGGACCGGGCGTCCTGGCTCGCCTGGGCGCAGGTGAACGGGCTCCACCCGGGCGTGATCGCCCTCGCGCAGGGGCACGAGCGCATCCTGGACGACGTGCCCCCGCGCACCTGGACCTATGCGTCGCACGTGCTGAGCGCGCTCCGCCTTGAGGAGCTCGCGGACGGCGTGCTGCTGCGCGACGCCCTGGGCGGGTACCTGCCCCCGAGCTGGGTCGAGCTCCTGCTCGCGTCGAAGGACACCTGGTCGACGCGGCTGCCGTTCGATCTGCGCGCGCTGCTCGCCGATTACGGGCCGAGCTCGCCGGCGGGCAAGGTGCTGCGCGGGGCGCGCGAGCGCGGGGAGACCGACCGGTTCGACGAGGTGACGACGCGGCTCGCGCCGCTGCTCGAGGGGCCGGAGGTCGGCGTGCTCGCGGCGCAGCGCAAGCTGTCGCTGGGGGCGTTCGAGGCGCTGCTCGCCGACCTGCCGGGCGACCACCGCGAGCGGCTCCAGGACGCGCTCGGCGGCAACGCGACGGCCACGCAGCTCATCGACGTCCGCCCCGAGGAGCTGCTCCAGAACTACGCGGGCAGCGCCGCCGAGCAGAAGGTGCTGGCGTGGCGCGCCGATCCGCTGCGGCAGCACCGCGTGGGGCTCGTCGTGACCGCGCTGTCGGCGCACCTCGCCCAGCAGGCGAAGCTCGTCGACGTGCGGCGGAGCAACGTCGCGCGCGTGTGCCTGGGCCAGCTGCTCGCGCAGCTGCCGGAGCGCTGGGCCCTGCGGCTCGCGGGGACGCTGAAGAAGCACGGCGTCACGCCGGTCCGGCCACAATGAGCGAGGCGGCGGGGCGCGGCGGGCGCGGCGAGGCGCCCGAGGACGCGGTCGCCGCGTGGCTCGACGCCTTCGTGCGCGATCCCGGCTTCCTGGAGCGGTACCCCTGCTACGCGGCGATCCTCGCGCGGCTCGCGCCGGTCGCGGACCCCTCGGTCAAGCGCATGGCCGTCTCGCTGTTCGATGGCCGCTTCTTCCTCCACGTCAACGTGGAGTCGTTCATGAACGAGCCCGTGTTCCTGCGGGGCGTGCTCCTCCACGAGGTGCACCACGTCGCGCTCGGGCACCTGTGCCACCCCAAGTTCGCGGGCGCGGACGAGCCGGAGCTCATGGACCTCGCCCTGGAGATGTCGGCCAACGAGTACATCGAGGAGCCGCTGCCCGATCCGATCCGCTGGCAGCCCTACGCCCCGATCGGCCTGCGCGGCGGCCAGAGCACGCTCGAGCGCTACGAGCTGCTCGTGAGCGCGGCGCGCGAGGGCAAGCTCCCGCAGCGCGGCGGAGAGGCCGTCGACGATCACCGCGTGCTCCGTCGCCCCTCGCGGGAGCCGGGCGCGGTGGAGCAGACGCGGCAGCTCCTGCTGCGCGCCGCCGAGGAGGCGGACGCGCTCGCGAACGACGGCGATCCGGCGGACGTGCCCGGCCTCTTGCTCGCGGGCAAGACGCCGGGGCGGCTCATCGAGGAGCTGACGGACGCGCTGGGCCCGCCCGCGCACCCGCTCGACTGGAAGACCGCGCTCAGGATGTTCGTGGCGAGGGAGCGCGCGCCGGTGCACACGTACGCGCGGCCGAACCGGCGCTTCCCGGGCCGCGTCGGCGAGGTCCCGGGCAGGACGTACGCGCCCCGCGCGATCACGAAGCCGTCGGTGCTCGTGGCGATCGACACGTCGATGAGCATGCGGCGCGACGAGCTCTCGGAGATCGCCCGGCAGCTGCAGGTGATGAGCGAGTCGGCGCGCATCACCGTCGTCGAGTGCGACGTGGAGATCGGGCGCGTGTACGCGTTCGACGGGCGGCTCGACGAGGTCGGCGGCCGCGGCGGGACCGATCTGCGGCCGGTGTTCGCCCCGGAGTTCCTGGCGGCGCGGAAGGTCTCCGGCGTGATCTATTTCACGGACGGCGCGGGGCCCACGCCCCCGGCGCCGCCGCCGCTGCCGGTGCTCTGGATCCTGACGAAGCCGCTCGATTTCACGTGCCCGTGGGGAGACCGGGCGTGGCTCGCGAGGAAGCCTCGGCCACGGTGAGCTGCGCGGTCATCGGGCGTGGATGACCGCGCGCGAGGCGGTGCGCCGCGGCCCCAGGCTCAGGGCACGCTGGCCGGATCGGCCGGGTCGGTCAACGCGTCCGCCTCGTCGCCGTCGAGCGCCCCATCGCTGTCGCGGTCGAGCGCCATCCGCACCCCCGATCCCGGCGGCGCGCAGGTGAAGGTCAGCGCCTTGCCCGACGCCGCGATCGCGCGCAGCGCCGTCGCGCTGATCGCCGCGCTCGCCGCCCTGTCCCGCAGGAATGTGCCCGTGCCCTGTTGATAGAGGAAGCCCTCCTCGTCCCCGTGCCTGCGGACCTTCGCCACCAGATCGCACTCCCCCGCGTCGGCGCGCGCGATCAGGAGATCCACCCGCAGCTCGGCGGCCGTGTCGCCAACGCCGGAGAGCGTCGCTTGCTGGCCCACGATCGGCGCCAGGTTGCTGTCGAAGGCGTGAAGAAAGGAGGTCACCTGCCCGCGCAGCACGTCGCCCGCCGCGCCCGGCGGGAAGCCGTTGACCCCCGGCACCTCGTTGAAGCCGTTCTGATCGTGGAAGCGGAAGATCGTATCCATCGTCCCGTTGTGGCCAATGCCGAACCCGCGGATCTGATCGCCCTGGAACTCGAAATTCCGGTTGTTGAAGCGGGGGTTCTCCACCATGCCGAACATCCCCACCTTCTGATAGACGTTACGGAGCTGGGCGACCTTGAAGCTCTGCGTGATGAACGCGAACGTGTAGCGCCCGTCGGTCCCGAAGAAGCCGGGGAACGGGACCCCGTACTCGGCGTTACCCGTGGGATCGAGCACGTGGCACGAAGCGCACGGCCCGCCCTCGCTGGCCGGCAGCATGAAGAATGCCTTGCCCGCCGCCTGATCGGCGGTGAGGCTGTTGTCCAGCGCGCGGATGGGGTTGGGCGGATACATCACCTGGAGGATGAAGTCGGAGAACGCCTGCATGTCCGCCGCGGGGATGGGCGCGTCCCGCCCGAGCAGGCCGACGAAGGCGACGCTGAACTTCTTGAACGCCGCCTCCTCGTCGAAGGTGCCGCTGTCCGGCTGCGCGCTCGGCGCGTCGTTCCCGCCGGTGCGGTCTCCGCGCCAGTGCATCGGCCCGTGGTTGGCCATCCCGCGCAGGCTCTGCGTCGTCATCGGCCCCTTGAGCGCGGCGAACTCGGCGGGCGCGCCGAAGAGCGTCGGATCGAGGATGAACGGGCCCGGCATCGGCGTGTTCGCCGCGTCGGGGTCGCCGAGGTCCCACGACAGGCTGTCGAGATCGCCGAAGACATGGCAGCTCGCGCAGGCCGAGTCGCCGTGGCTCGACGTGAACGAGGCGTCGTAGAGGAAGCGGCGGCCGCGGACCACGCTCTCCGGCTCGGGGCTGTACATGGGCACGTGCGCGATCTCGGCCTTGGCATCGACGTCGATGATCGAGATGGAGTTGTCGAAGCGCGTGAGGGCGTAGAGCTGCCCGCGCGCCTCGTCCAGCACCACGCCGGTCGGCCCGCCGCCGGAGACGGGGATCTGGCGCGCGCGCCTCGGCACGAAGGTGTCGGCCTCGAGCGCCGCGGTGTTGAAGACGCCGATCTTGTCCGAGCCGAGCGCGGCGACGTAGAGCCTCTTTCCGTTGCTGGAGACGGCCATGCCCGTGGGCAGCGCGAGGCTCTTCCGGCTCTCGGCGTTCGGGACCGGGGCGCAGCACGCGCTGTAGTCGATGTGTTTGTTCAGGTGCCGCGGGGCGACGCCGCCCGTCGCGGGGTCGAGCACCGTGATGTTGTTGTGGTTGAACCGGCCGCGCACGCTGTGGCCCGCGAAGACGCCGGCGCCCTCGAAGCGATTCTCGTTGAACGCGTCCGTGTTGGCCACGTAGACGCGCCCGCTCACCGGGTTGACGGCCATGTTGTAGAGGACCGTGCCGACTCCCTGGAACACGCCCCCGGGCCCGTCGACGGGCGCGGGCGGGTTGGCCAGGGCGTCGATGACGAAGACGTCCTTGTCGGGCAGCGAGAAGTTCACCTCGTCGTCCCAGGATCGGTTCAGCTCGTCCACCCAGTGCGTCCCGTTGAACTTGACGATGAGGGGTATCGGGGGCTGCGGGGCCCCGGCGGCGTTGGTGGTCGGCGGGGGCAGGCCGAGGCCCTGGTTCACCAGGTTGATCTCGATCGCGGTGGTGCGGTTTCCGGAGTGGAAGGCCGCCGCATAGACGCGTGAGCCGTCGGGCGTGGCGGCGAGCGCGCGCGGCGTGTCGCTGAAGAGGGTGATGATGTTGAGCGGCGCGGGGCTCGAGCTCGCCGCCGAGAAGACCCAGACGTCGGCGCGGCCAACGCCCGGTGTTGTGAGCGCCGGATCCACGGGGCTGTTCTGTCCGCGGTGCGCCGTGGTGATGAAGGCGCGGCCCTTGCCGGCGCCGGCGAAGACGATATCGCGGGGCTCGTCGCCGACGAGCAGGGTGCGCACGACGCGGGGCTTCCTCGGCTTCGAGACGTCGACGACGCTCACGCTGTCGGAGAGGTGGTTGACGACCCAGACCTCGTCGTCGCTGCGCGCCGCGACGGCGACCGGCTCCAGGCCCACGGCGACGGAGCCGCGGTGCTCGAGCCCGCCGCTCCTGACCTTGAAGATCTCGAGGCGGTTGTCAGGCGTGTTGACGGCGAAGAGCATCGAGCCGTCGGGCGAGAGGGCGAGAGGGCGGACCTGGCCGCTCTCGAAGAGGGAGTAGGGCCGGGCGGCGGCGACCGTGATCGGAGCCCTCGCGACGGTCGGGGTTTCGTCGACAGGCGTACCGCTGTCAGCGCATGCGGCCAGGGCGAGAGCCGGGAGCGACCAGAGGACGAGCTTGTTCATGGGCACCTCGAAGGCGGGAGAAGAGCGACATTTTATGATCCATCGAAAGGCGCCCACGGAGCAATAGACAGACGGATGGAATCAACCCACGTTGTTTGGCAAGACACTTTTAAAGCGCGGAGCGCCTCGGCGGCAGGAGCGCTCCACAACACGCCACAGGTCTCCCACGGTGGGGCCCCGCCCCACAACAACGTTGTTGCCATCGGCGAGTCCCGTCGTTGATCACGAGATGAATGCCCGCATACACAAAAAAAAAAAACGACCCGTCGGGGCGGCGCGCGCAGGCGAGGAGCCGGCGGCGCCCCCGAGGCAGAGGGCCTCCTCGGCCTCGGGCGCGCGCCGCGGGGACGACGCGGCGTTCGCCGGGGACCCGCGCTGATACGGAGTTGGAGAGTTGGAGGGGAGGCGGGCTCGCGCGCCTCGCCGCGAGGCGACGCGGATCAGGCCGCGGCGAGCTTGGCCGGGCGGCGAATCAGCGAGAGGGCGACGTAGACGACGAACGAGATGGCGAAGCCCGTGAACCAGGCGTAGCTGTAGAGATCCATCCATGCCTGGGAGACCGTCGCGACCTTGATGGTGCCGAGGAAGCCGGGCAAATTGGGCAAGACGCCGAGGACGAGGGCGACGATCGCGACGGGGTTCCACCCGCCCGCGTACCAGTAGATCCCTTCCCGCTTGTAGAGCTGGGTGAGATCGAGGTTGGTCCTGCGGACGACGTAGTACTCCGCGATCAGGATCGCGCCGAGGGGGCCGAGCAGCGCGGAGTAGCCGACGAGCCAGGTGAAGATATACCCCGTCGGGTCGCTGACGAGCCGCCACGGCTGCATCAGGATCCCGATGATGCCGGTGATGAGGCCGCCGGTGCGGAAGGAGATCCGCGACGGCCAGAGGTTCGAGAAATCGTTGGCCGGGCTCACGACGTTCGCGGCGATGTTGGTCGCCAGGTTGGCGATGCAGAGGGCCGCGAGCGAGATGATCAAGACGACCGGGTTCTCGAAGCGGGTGATGACGACGACCGGATCCCAGAGCGTCTCGCCGTAGATGACGACCGTGGCGGAGGTGACGGCGACGCCGATGAACGAGAAGAACGCCATCGTGGGCGGCAGGCCGATCGCCTGCCCGATGACCTGATCGCGCTGCGAATGCGCGTAGCGCGTGAAGTCCGGGATGTTGAGGGCCAGGGTGGCCCAGAAGCCGACCATCGCCGTGAGCGCCGGGAAGAAGAAGACCCAGAACTGGCCCTCCTTGGGCTGCCCCACCCCGAAGGACGAGGGCTTCTCGAGCATCGGGCCGAACCCGCCGGCGCGGCTGTACGCCCAGAGGAGCAGCGCCAGGCCGAGGCCGATCAAAAGAGGCGCCTTGATGTTCAGCAGGATCCGGATCGACTCGATGCCCATGCGAATGATCCAGATGTTGACGCCCCAGAAGAGCAGGAAGCACGCGAGCTGCGCGACGTTGATGCCCAGCGGCGTCGGCGGCAGCTGCTCTATCGACGGGACGAAGACCGCGACGATCTTGTAGATGGCCCACCCGCCGAGCCACGTCCCGATCCCGAACCAGCCGCAGGCCACGAGGGCGCGCAGCACCGCGGGCACGTTCGCCCCGCGGATGCCGAAGGCGCTCCGGCAGTAGACGGGGAACGGGATGCCGTACTTCGTGCCCGCGTGCGCGTTGAGGATCATGGGCATGAGCACGATGACGTTGCCGAGCAGGATCGTGAGGACGGCCTGCCCCCAGCTCATCCCCTCGGCGATCAGGCCCGAGGCGAGCATGTACGTCGGGGTGCATGCGCACATGGAGACCCACAGCGCAGCGATGTCCTTCATCCCCCATTTGCGCTGATCCAGGCGCACGGGCGCGATATCTTCGTTGATGTAGCGCGAGTCGATGTCCCCTCCTATCTGCTGAAAGCCCTCGCTGGCCTTCGCGCCGTGAGCAGCCGAATGCACGTCGGGTTGAGCCGTCGTTTGCGTGTGCGCCATCGTCGATGAGGCTACACGATCGCACGTGAGACGGGATAGTGGGCAGGCGCGCCCTCTCCGGCGCTCGCCGGCTGTCCGGTGAGCCCGAACGAGCAGGCGCGGCGCGCGCGGCGCTCGCTTTGTTTCCTTTGTTTCCTCGATGTTGCGCGCCGGGCCTCGGCGTCCGCTCCGCGGTTGTTCTGGTTCCGTGGTGCGGTGATCCCTGGCGGGATCTCCGAGGCTCGGAGCTAGCTGCCCTGGCGGGCCGAAGGTCGAGGGGCGGTGAGCCCGCGCTGCAGGGCGAACGCGATACCCTCTTTCAGGGTCCGGAGCGTCACGACGCCACCCACGCCGACGCCCTGCGCGACCAGCGTCTGCGCGATCCGCGGCTGGATGCCGGTGAGCACCACCTGGGAGCCGAGGAGGTTCACCGCCTTGGCCAGCCGGATGAGCGAGTCGGCGACCTGGGAGTCGATGACCCCCACGCCGGTGATGTCGAGGACCACCGTCCTGGCGCTGTGCGTGATGACCCCGTTGAGCACTGTCTCGAGCGTCGAGGCGGCGCGGTCGCTGTCGAGGAAGCCGATCAGCGGCACCGCGATGACCTGATCCGCCACCGGCATGAGCGGGGTCGACAGCTCGCGGACCATCTGCTCGAGCCGCTTCGTCTTGTCCGCCACGCGCAGCTCGAGCTCGGCGTTGAGGCGCCTCACCTCGTCCTCGGCGTGCCGGCGCTCGGTGACATCGACGCCGATCGCCTGGAACTCGGCGAGCGGCCCCCCCTCGCCGAGCGGGGCGCGGTTGGTCCAGTGCAACCAGCGCACCGCGCCGTTCGGGAGGATGACGCGGTGCTCTGTGTGGACGATCGGGTTCTCGGGGCCGAGCTTCGCGAACTGCCGGGCGAGGTACGGCCCCTCCTCTTCGGGGACCATCGGCATGAAGCGGTGGCCGACCAGCTCCTCCCGCGTCTTCTCGAAGTACCGGCAGTAGATGTCGTTGACGAAGGTCAGCGTGCCATCCATCCGAAAGCGGCAAATGAGCTCGGTCTGGTCCTCGACGATGCCCCGGTAGCGCGCCTCGCTCTCCCGCAGGTCGTTCTCGACGCGCTGCTTCTCGGCGAGCTCCCGCTCGAGCTCGGCGTTGCGCCAGCGGAGCAGCTCCAATTCCGCTCGCATCGTAGCGAGAACATTCGCTTCGCCGTCGTTCATGATCCGGTGATTCCTTGGCGCGCCGTGTGGACAGTTACGTCCGTCCTAGCTATCTTATCAAAGGACGACCCCGCAGGGTGAACTTCGAGCGTGCCGAGGGCGCGCGCAGCGCTTCCTACAGCGCACGTCCTCGTGTCCCGTCGACGCACCCTGACGCAGCGGAGCCGCTGTCTGCTCCACGCACCTCGCGGTTGGCCTCGTGTGCGAGCGTGCGCTTCTGGGCGCGACCACTCCACGGGCCCGGACGAGCCGCCGCCCCGCCGCACGACAGGCACCGAGCGCCGCGCGGGCAGCGCCGTGAACGTCATGGCGCGATACGTGGCGCTCCCCGGCGGACCGAACACCGCTCTGAAAGGCGCACGGCGCGCCTCGGCTGACGTGGCGACTCCACGGCGACGCGACGAGAGAACCCCACCGGAAGGCCCCATCGCCCCCGCGGGCCCCGGCCCCGCTGCGTGAGCGAAAGTAGATGGCGCGCGAGTCGCTCCCTGAGGGCAGCACCCACCGTCAATCCAACCACAAAGACATACATTGACCCACCAAAATCACAAAATGTCTTCTTTAAGTGATAATTTATTCTACGTAGATGCAATGTTCAGATGTATCACGTGCCTGTGTCAGCACGTGCTGCGCGGGTGAAGCGCAGTGCCGGAGGCGGGTCGGAGCCGGAGCCGGGGAAGCGCGGGCGCGGCGTCACGCTCGACTCGCTGGAGGCGGTGCTCCGCGCCAGCGCCTCGCCGCGGCAGTGGGGCAGGTTCGTCGAGGCCACGGGCATGTCGCCGATCCCGGGTGCGGGGAAGAGCGGGACGAAGGTCGACTACTCCGCTTATTTCTACGCGCTCCCGACGGGGACGACCGCGGAGGTGGGTCCCCTGTACCTCTACGGAGATCTCCGTCCGGTCCCCGGAGAGGAGACGAGCGCCCAGCTCAAGCTGCGCTGGGAGATGATGCCGGAAGGCTCCATCCCGCAGCGGATCAAGGGCTCCAGCCGCGCCGTCGGAGGGTGGCCGAAGGTGCTTCACCGCATCGCGACAGGCTGGCCAGGGGGCGAGGCGGCGAGCGTCGATGTGACGGCGACCTTCGTGATCGATGAAGGGGCCTACAGGCCGCTCCCGGCGCTCAGGCTCAAGTCGAGGCCGTCGATCGCGGGCTCGCACCGGCTGACCCAGACGGCCGTCGCGTGGTCCGTCGATCCGCCGAGCGGACCGGTGGCGCGGCTGTCCGTCGCGCTCCTCCGCGCGACGGAGCTCGTCCTCGTGGCCTCGGGGCGACACGCGCTGACGCTGGGCCCGGACATGGCAGCAGAGCTGGAAGGTGCGGTATGGGAAGGCGCCCGCAGGTTCCTCAAGGCGACGTGACCGCGCCCGGGCGCCGGCGCTCGCCGCGCGCGTCCGCGAGGCTCTGGTCGGGGGGCGAGGTGACGCAGCCGCCCTCCACCGCGAAGGAGCCGGAGACGATGCGGGTGTCGCGCACCACGGTCTACGAGCTCGGAGGCCCGGAGACACCGCCGACGCTCGCCGCGCACGAGGACCGCCTCCGCAGCCTGGAGCAGCAGGTCGCGCAGCTCGGGATCCAGGTGGAGGAGGGCGTCGGCCGCCTCGCGCGGCAGATCAAGCACCTGCGGCGCGACGTCGACGGGCTCGCCCGCGAGCCGGCGCGGGGCGCTCGCCGGCCTGGTTGACGGGTACGGCAGGAACGGCAGGAAGCGGCGCGCCGAACGGCTCACCGAGGTAGGGGTCGGCGAGCCAGGGACGATCCGACCGCCGGCCCTTCCATGCAGGCTGGGACGACGCGAGCTGGGCGAGCTCAGCGAGCGAGGAGCTCGCTGCCGGGAGCGCTCGCGCCGCTCCGTCCACCGCTGCCCGGCCGCGCGACGGGTCCGGAAGCGCCTGGGCGTCACCTGCGGCGCGCCGGATGAGCGGATCACCCGACGCGCCTTCACCGCGTTGCGACACGAGGTCTCCCCTGTGGAGTCGACTCGCCATGAGCCGACAGTCAGGCCGTGCGTGACGGACTAGAGCCGCCGGGGCGGTGACGCAAGGTCAAGAACGCCGAGCTGCGCACGCAGAACGGCCGCCGGAGCATTACGCCGACGCGTCACGATTTCTCATCCGGCGAGTGAAATTCAGCGCATTACCCGAGCCGGTTCGATTTTCTCAGCTGAAGAGACTTACCGAGCACGGGCCAGATTTCGCCCTGGATCGCGCCTGCCTCGTACGGGATGGGGTCGTCCTCGAGCGGCTTCGGCCGCCACGCCCTGGCGCCCGCGGCGCGGTTGGCTGCGCACGGCCAACGCGGCAAGCGCCGGACGAGCTCGTACGTGAGGGCGGACGCTGCACGGCGTCCGGGGAACATCGGGATCATCCCGTGTCGGACAGGCGGTGCACCGGAGGATCGCCGGACGTTCGACGGAAGGCGCGAGGGCGCCCCCTGCCCGGTACCGCCGGGCTGATGGGAGATGGGACGTGAGGGCCGTGGTCCCGCTTATCTACGGTGGCGGGTGATGGGAGGGCAGTGCGATCGCCGGCGCGCGCGGAGGCCGACGACGCCAAGGAGCGACGCCGCGAGGGCGAACGCTGCGTCGCGCGCGCCGCCGGGTGCCAGCGCACACGCGAGGCCGGAGGCGATCTCCTCCGAGGAGGGTCGGTTCGCGCCGTCAGCGCCAGAGCTCTCGCCGCCCGCGCCGCCTGCACCGCCGACGCCGTCGCAGGGGGCATCGCCGCCGTCGCCATCGGCGCCGGCCTGGCCGGGGTTCACTCCGAAGGGGCAATCGTCGTCGGGATCGGCGATGCCGTCGTTGTCGGCATCATCGTCGCAGGCGTCGCCGGTGCCGTCGCCGTCGGCGTCGATCTGCTCGGGATTGGCGGCGAGAGGGCAGTTGTCGACGGGATCGGCGATGCCGTCGTCGTCGTCGTCACCGTCGTCGCCGTCGCAGGCGTCGCCGAGGCCGTCGCCGTCCGAGTCGGTCTGGTCGGGGGTTGGAACGAGAGGGCAGGTGTCGGAGGCGTCCGGAAAACCGTCGTTGTCCGAATCGTCGTCGCACGCGTCGCCGGCGCCATCACCGTCGATGTCGGTCTGGTCGGGGTTCGCGGTCGAGGCGCAGTTGTCCGCGAGATCCGAGATGAGGTCGCCGTCGCTGTCGTCGCAGACATTGCCCACGCCGTCATCGTCGGCGTCCGTCTGGTCGGGGTTGGGGACGAGTCGGCAGTTGTCGTCGGCGTCGATCACGCCGTCGCGGTCGGCGTCGAGCGCGGGGTCCGGATCGCAGGCGTCGCCGCGGCCGTCGCCGTCGGCGTCGGCCTGGTCCTCGTTCACGGCGAAAGGACAGTTGTCAGCGCTATCCGGCAAGCCGTCGTCGTCGTCGTCCTCGTCGCACGCGTCACCGAGGGCGTCGCGATCCGCGTTCTCCTGGAAGAGGTTGGGCGCCGAGGGGCAGTTGTCGGCGGTGTCGGGGATGCCGTCAACATCGCTATCGGAAGGGCGATCGCAGGCATCGCCGATGCCGTCGCCGTCCTCATCGAGCTGCGCCACATTGGCGACGATAGGGCAGTTATCACAGGCGTTGCCGAGACTGTCGCCGTCACCGTCGGCCTGGTCGGTGTTAGCGACCTCGGGGCAGTTGTCGCAAGCATTGCCGACATTATCGGCATCGCCATCGGCCTGGTTCGGTGTAATGGTGAGCGGACAGATGTCGCACGCGTCGCCGAAGCCATCGCCGTCGGAGTCGAGGTTGGTCAGCGTCGCGACGTACGGACAGTTGTCGCACACGTTTCCGAAGGCGTCGCCGTCCTCGTTCAGCTGATCGTTCGCACGATCGACGCAGTTGTCGCACGCGTCGCCGACCGTGTCGCCGTCCCTATCTTCCTGGCCCGGGTTGGATCTACCAGCGCAGTTGTCGCACGCATCGCCGACCGTGTCGCCGTCCCTATTTTCCTGGCCGGGGTTGGATCTACCAGCGCAGTTGTCGCACGCATCGCCGACCCCGTCGCTGTCACCGTCAGCCTGGTTGGTATTGGCAGCATCAGGACAATTGTCACAGACATCACCGAAAAGGTCCCCGTCGGAGTTGGACTGATCGGTGTTCGGGTCGAGGTGGCAATTGTCGCATCCATCGCCGACGCCATCGTTGTCCGTGTCCCGCTGATCGTTGTTGTACGCAGTGGGGCAGTTGTCGCAGGCGTCGCCGTAGTTGTCGCCATCGGCATTGCGCTGGTCGGCGTTCGAGACGTTGAGGCAATTGTCGTTGAAGTCGGTGACACCATCGGCGTCGTTGTCGGTCTCGCAGATGTTGCCCCGCCCGTCGCTATCGCTGTCGAGCTGGTCCTCGTTGCGGTCACCGTCACAGTTGTCGCAGACATCCGGAAGGCCGTCGCCGTCGCCGTCGAAGTCTGGATCCGCGGCCATGGGCGTGGGAATCGTCGGACACGCATCCTCCTCGTCCAGGATGCCATCGTTGTCGTCATCGGGGTCTGTGTCGTCCGGGGGGGCCTCGCCGTCGTCATCGGGGTCACAGGCGTCACCGATCCCATCCCCGTCACCGTCGTACTGGCTCCGGTTGCTGACCCCAGGGCAGTTGTCGACGCCGTTCGCGACCTCGTCGTTGTCCGTGTCCCACAGCGCCGCGCTCGCCGGCCGCGGCGCGAGCGCCACGAGCGCGAGCACGCCCGCGAGCAACGGCACGATCCCGCGTCGCGCGGCGCCAGCGTGCGCGATGTGGCGGGACATCCAAGCCAAGGCGGGGAAAGTCATCGCGTCTCCTCGCGGTCGCGCCGCGCACGTATCGCCGGCAGGCGCGGTCCGGTCTGTCGTCCTCGAACCCAGGCTGCGCATCATCGGATCGTTGTCCATCGCGTTGGGCACGGCGTCCCCATCGCGGACGTCTTCCAAACCATCGACGTCGTGGTGGCGCTGATCAGCGTTACAAATAATCCGACCGTTATCCATGGCTTCGGGCATCCCACGGCACTCGATATCTTCACGCCCCGCCCACGCTTCGGACGGCGCGGCGAACGCCGCGACCCTTTGGCTATCCCCAGCCCCGCATCGTCTTCGCCAGCTCGGCCCCCTCTCCATGCTCCGCTCCCCGCTCACGGCGACAGCTTCGCCACGAAGACATCCGCCCCCGCGCCGCTGTCGAGCGACGTCTCGCCGAACGCCACGCTCCCGCTGAACGCCCCCGTCACGACCGCCGCCCCGTCCAGATCGATCGCCACCCCCGTCCCCCGGTCCTCCCCTGCCCCGCCGAATCGCCGCGCCCACACGACCTCGCCGTCTCGATCGAGCTTCACGACGAACGCGTCGTCCTCTCCCGCGCTCATCAGCACGCTCCGCCCGATCCTGGCCTCACCCCGGAAGCTGCCGACGACCAGCACGTTGCCCACCCCATCCACGACCACCTGACCCAGCGACGCGCCTTGCTCCCCGATCCGCCGGCTCCACACGTGCTCCCCCTCGGCGTCGAGCTTCGCCACGAAGACCGCCTCCCCCGCACCGGCGTTCCGCGCCCCCCCGCCGAAGTCGACAGTCCCGACCATCGCCCCGCCCACCAGCACGGCGCCGGCCCCGTCCACCGCGATCGCCAGCGCCCGCTGCGCCCCCGCGTCGCCGAACCGGCGGCTCCACACGTGTTTCCCGTCGGGATCGAGCTTTGCCACGAACACGTCGTAGTCGCCGGCGCTCTCGATCGGGCCACCCCCGAAGTCGATCGCTCCCGCGAACTCGCCCGCCACGATCGCGTTCTCCTGCGCGTCCACCGCCACCGCGCGGGCCCGCTGATCGAAGCCGTCCCCGAACCGCTCGCTCCACAGCAGCGCTCCCTCGGCGTCGAAGCTCGCCGCGAACACATCGTTCCCGCCTGCGCTCGTGTACGTCACCGCCCCGATCGCCAGCGTCCCGGAGAAGCGTCCCGCCGCCACCACGCGCCCGTTCACGCCCGCTGCCACCGAGGTCCCGGCCTGGTAGCCCATCCCGCCGAGCGGCTGCAGCCACGCCTCGTGTCCCTCGGCGTCGAGCCGCACGAGATAGCCGTCCCGCCCTCCGGTGCTCGTGCGCGGGGCGCCGCCGAACTCCAGCGTCCCCGAGAACTCCCCGGCGACCAGCAGATCGCCGTTCCCGTCCGCCGCGAGCGCATTGACGATCTGCGGATCGAACGCCCCGAACCTCCGCAGCCCGAGCCCCGCCCCATCGCTCCCGGCGACGCGCGCCAGGAACACGTTGTCCCCTCCGATCGCGGACACCCGCTCCTCATCGAGCTTCACATCGCCCGCGAGCCTGCCGAGCAGCGCCGCCGCGCCGTCACCGGCCACCGCCACGCTCGGCCCGGCCTGGTCCGAGTCGCCGCCGAGGGCGCGCGCCCACATCACCTCGCCTTGCGGCGCGCCTGGGGCGCCGCCGCCCCCGCCGCCCCCGCCGGACCCGTCCTCCGCCTCGGAGAGGTAGAGTTCCGGCGCACAGCCGGTCCACAGCGCCATCGCGACGATCGCGCGGCCCGCTCGCTTCGTGATTCTCATCAGAACACCCCGCTCCACGCGACGCCCTGCACGCCCGGCCCCACGAGCGGCACGAGCGCCGCTCGCTCGCTCTTCATCTGCGGCCGCAGCACTACCCCGCCCACCGCGGCGCCGATGCCCGCGGCCCCGGCAACGCCGAGCGTCACCGAGAGGCCGAGGCTCCAGTTCCAGCGCGACCTCAGCGCCTGCATGCGCTCCACGTCGTACTCCCGCCGATCACAGACCGAGCCCGGACACTCCCTGTCGATCTTCGCGCGCGCCGCCGCGTGATCCACCGCGAACGCCACGCTGGCCGCCAGCCCCGCGAGCCCCGCTCCGCCGGCGACCCACGCCCACGTCGGCACCGGCACGCGCTCTTCGCGAGGCGCCGCAGGCGTTTGCGGCGCCAGCGGCCCCTTCGTGACGGGGACCTCGCTCGCCTGGACTGGCACGAGGACGACCTCGACCTCCACGGGCGCGACCTCCGCGTCTTTCAAGGTGATCTCCCGCCGCTCGGTCACGAAGCCGCCCGCCTCCACCGTCACCTCGTGTGATCCCGGGTTGAGCTTTCGCGGCTGGCCAAGCGCCACACGCGGGATCGGCTCGCCGTCCACCCGCGCCACGATCAGCTCCTCCGGCGCCCCCTGGATGCGGAGGCGGAGCGACGGGATCCGGGCTTCCAGCGCGGTCGAGAGGTCGGCGGCCTCCGCGCGCGCCTCGGCGAACGCCTCGGGCTCCCGCGGTCTGACCGGCAGCAGCGTCACCTCGTGCGCGGTCGCGCGCCCCTCGACGAGCAGGCCGAGCGCGACCTGAGCCCGCGCGAGATCGAGCCCGGTCGTCGGCACCTGCATGATCGCGTGCGCGGCGTTGAAGTCCACGAGCGCCCCCTTGGCGTCACCTGCCGCGAGCTTGTTGCGCCCCTCGATCAACAGGGTCCGCGCGGTCTGCCGATCCGCGGCGGATGGCTCGGCCTGCGCGGCGCCCGGCGCGAGCGCCACCGTCAGGCCGAGCGCGACGCTCGCCAGAAGGGCGAGCCGAGTGCGTGATGAAGCCATAGAGATAACCCCGTTCGACATTCGCACAGGCGCACTACGCCATTTCTTGCTGCGCGGCTATGACGCGTCAGAAACCGATGGTGTCTTTGGCCGGCTTGCGTGTCGGTGGTTTGGCCGTGGCGCTCGCCGCGCCCGCAGGCAGCGACGGTTCCAGCTTCAGCCGCGGCGCGCTCGTCGCCTTGGCGGCCGGCGCCGTGACGGGCGCCGGCGTCGCGCTCGCGCTCGCAGCCGGCGAGACAGCGGCCATTGCCGGTGCGACCGGCGTCGTCTCTGCCGCAGGTACAGGCGCCGGCACGACAGGCGGCGTGGCTGCCGCATCCGGCGCAGCGCTGACGGCCGGCCCCGCGGCGTCCGCGCTCGGCTCCGCGGCGCTCGCGCTCGGCGCAGCCGCAGAGGCGTTCGCCATGAACGCCGCCGGGTCCCCCGTCACTCGCTCCGATGCCCCCAAGTACACGCCTGTTCCCACGAGCGCGACGCTCGCGAGCGCTGCCCCAGCGATGCCGACCACGGGCACCCGCCGCTTCACGGCGCTGCCGGTGCTCGCCATCCCGCCGAGCGTGCGACCAGGCACCCCGCCTTGGGCGTGCTGCGCCACGCCGGCAGCGCCATGGCCGGAGTTCCTGTTCATCGAGCCCGACTGGCTGAGCCGCTCGGCGCCGGGCGACCGCGACGAGGCCGCGATCTCACCGCCCGACGCGAACGACGCCCGCGGCGCCCCGAAGACCGCCATCTCGAGCGCCTCGGCCAGCTCCTTCGCCGAGCCGAAGCGCAATTCCGGCATGGTCTGCAGCGCCCGCTGCATCCACGCATCGACGGCTGGCGGGAGCCCCGGCCGGACATGGCTCGGCGGCGCGAACACCCCGCTGTGCAGCGCCACCGACAGCGCGCCGAACGTCTCGCCAGAGAACGGGAACTGCCCGGTCAGCGCACGGTAGGCGACGACGCCGAGCCCCCAGAGATCCGCGTGGAAATCGACGTGCTTCGAGCTCAGGACCTGCTCCGGGCTCATGTAGAGCGGCGTCCCCAGCACGCTCCCGGTCGCCGTCATGGCGAGCTCGCCTTCGGCGATGTGCTTGGCGACCCCGAAATCGAGCACTTTGACGAACGGCTCTCCGTCCAGATCCAGCAGGAAGAGGTTGTCCGGCTTGATGTCGCGATGGACGATCCCGAGCTGGTGCGCGCGCCCGAGCGCCTTGGCCGCCTGCGACACGATGCGCGCGACCTCCGGCGGCGGCAGCGCGCCGAGCCGCTCCAGGCGGCGCTTGAGGTCCTCGCCCTCGAGCAGCTCCATCACGATGTACGGCGCGCCGTCCGGGGTCACCCCGTGATCGAAGACCTGCACGACATGGGGGCTCTTGATCTGCGCCGCCGCCAGCGCCTCGCGCCGGAACCTCTCGACCAGGCCGCGGTTCTGCGCGTAGGCAGTCGATATGAACTTGACGGCGACCTGGGTTTTGAGCGCGAGGTGGTCCGCGACCCACACGCTCCCCATGGCCCCCTGCCCGAGAGGGCGCGCTAACCTCAGCGTATCGGTCACCTGCTGGCCGGCGATCATCGCGATCTGCCTCCTTTGAGTTGGCGACCGAGCTTACAGCAAACGGGGCTGCGCCGTCCGCGCCATCTCACGTCCTCCGCGCCTCCGTCCACATCGTGGGGGAGGCCATGAAATGGCTCCTTGTCGATAGCGCGCGGGAGAGGTGCGTCGTCGGATTACTGCGCCCGCCGGAGCGTGGCGACGCCCTTCCAGGGCGGCGTCTGCGCGTGCACGACGAGCTCCCCCTGCTCCGAGAACTCGCACAGCGCCTCGTAGGCGACCCCCGCCTCGTCGTAGGAGACCAGCTTGAACCGATCCCAGGCGGGATCGCGGATCTCGTAGACGCGGTCCACGTGGAGGCCGGGTGAGTCCGCAAGGATGCGCTTGCCATCGAAGCGGACGACCAGGTGCGCGTACTGGAACTCGAGCATCGACGCGAGCATCGGCTCGAGCGGGACCTCGGGCTCGAACCGGACGAGCCGGAAGCTGCCGCGCAGGCGCGCGTCGATCGACGTGATCTCGGCGCCCGCGTCGGGCCCCCGGGCGGCGCCCGAGCCGCAGCCGGCGGCCAGCGCGGCCAGGAGAGCGGCGCAGGCGACGAGGAGGGAGCGGGAAGAGGGGGATGGACGGCTCGCCGGGGGCGACATGGGGCGGAGCTTAGGGCGAGCGGACGGACAGCGCAAAGCGGCGCAGGAGCGCGCGGCCGTGGGCACACCGCAGGCGAGAGCGCAAAACCTCTTCCTGCCGCGTCCGCTTCCGCTCACGCTTCCACCTGGAGCGCCGCGGTCGCGCTCGCGGGAGGGAGGGGAGCATGACAGACGTCCTGAGAGGCACCGATTTCGTCGCAGGCCTTCCAGAGCACGCGTGCGCCGCGCGCGAGGAGGCCATCCTCGAAGCGGTGCAGGCCGGCCACCTGGCGCCGATCTCATGGGTCCCGGTGTACAGCCAGCTCGACGAGCACCGCGCGACGTTCCTCGTGAGCGCCGACGCGCTCCGCATCGGCGACGCGGAGGACTCCGTCCGCGTCAACGCCTCGGCCCGGACGACCCAGCGAATCGCGGATCTGCTCGAGTGCGCGATGCTGACGACGCGCCTCTGCGACCTCGTGTGGGAACAGGCCACCGTGCGGATCCCGCCGTGCATCGGCGCCCCGGATGCCTCGATGGCGAACACCTCCCGCATGCTGGAGCACCACCGCCGCCTCGACGAGCAGGTCGCGGAGAGGACCGGGCTCATCGAGAACGTGGGCAAGCACTGGGTACTGACCAACCGCCTCGCGGACCGCCCCGACCGGGCCGCGAACTACGGCTGGTTCGACCCAGGCGCGGCCCACACGTATGGCCAGCACAGGCTGTGGCAACCTCTCGGGCTCGCGCACGATCCGGATCATGTGGACTACTCGCAGGTCGTCCGCCTCGTGCGTCGACGGTGCACGGTCGACGAAGCGGAGCGCGACCTTCACGAGGTGATGACCGACCCGGCGCTCGCCGGCCTGCTCTCGTCCGAAGGCCCCCTGCGCGTCCTCCGGCTGCCCGGGGTGCCCGAAGAGGCGTGGATCGCGGCGCCCCTGAAGGAGCGCGCGGAAGTAGCTGCATTGAAGTAGCCGCAAGCAGGACCACCGGAGATCTGTTCGGCCTCCAGCACCAGTCGCCGACCGGCGTCGCTGACGCCATGGTGGGGTCCGATCACGACGCCGTGGACATCGCATGTCTTCAACGTGCCTCGCGGTCGACATCGATGAACGCGCGCTGATACCGTCCCGGCGGCTCATCCATTCAGAGCGCGGCGAACGTCGGGTTCGCTGGCATGGCCACCGGGAGGTGCTTCGTGTCATCGTCTTCCAGTCGAGCGGTGTTGTTGTTGGCGGGGTGCGCCGCGGCGTGCAGCGCCCCGGCACCGCAGGCGGTCGGGAAAGGTCCGGCCGAGCGTCCTGCGGAGAGCGCGGTCCCGCCGAGCGGCGCGGCGCCGATCGAGCTCGGGCAGATCGTGAGCCGGGCGCGGGCGCGCTTTCGATCCACGCCGCAGGGGTTATCCGCCGAGGGGGTCGCCCATCGAATCGACCTCGAGGGCGGCGCGGCGCGGATCCGCGCGAGGCCCTCGGCGACGGCCGCGCGCAGGGAGCGAGGAGGGCAGATCCAGGCGCTCCTCGAGGCGCGCTCCGCCGCCGAGCTCGCGGCGCGCCGCCGCGAGCTCCGCGGGTCCCTCCTTGTGGGCGCGTCCGGCGAGCCCCCGAAAGGGGCGGCGCTCACGCTGACGACGCGGTCGATCGCCCGTGCCGGCTACGAGTGCGTGAACGGCGAGGCCCGCGCGCGCATCGCCGAGGACGGCGGCGTGGAGCGCGCGTTCGAGACGTGCAGCGAGCTGTGGAACAACCACGAGGCGAACGCCGAGCAGGCGTTCCGGTTCCCCGGGCGGCCCGGCGGGCACGGCGATCTCGTCGTGCGCGTGAGCGCCCGGCTAGACGCCGCGGACGCCGCTCCCTCGATCGCGAGCGTCGCGACCGATGCGCGCGGCCTCGTCCTCGGCGCGGCGCCCGGCCAGCGGTTCGTGTACGGCCACGGCACGTGGATCGACGCGTCGGGCCGCCGCGTGCCGGTGCCGGCCCGCTGGTCGGACGGCCACATCGAGCTGCGCGTGCCCGCCTCCGTCGTCGAGGAGAGCCGCTATCCGGCGTTGCTCGATCCGGAGGTCGGCTCCGAGATCGGGACGGATCCGCCGGTGCCCGTCCAGCAGGACGTCGGCTCCGATCCGGAGATAGCGACCGACGGGGCCGGCCATGTCGTCGCGTTCGAGGACTTCGCGCGCATTCGCGCCGTCCGCGTCGACGCGAGCGGGAACGTGCTCGACCTCGACTGGCTGGATCTGGGCGAGGAGGGCGTCGGGCAGCTCCTGCCCAGCGTGGCGTACGGCGGCGGCCGTTACTTCTTCACGTGGTGCCGCTATGACGGCGACGGGTTCACCATTCACGGCCGCATGATGCGGCCCGACGGCACGCTCGAAGGGTCGGCGAGCTTCGCGATCCCGTCGTCCGGCGAGGGCCTGTCGCCCTCGGTCGAGTGGAACGGGGAGCGCTTCGTGGTCTCCTGGCTCAGCCTGACCGGTGCCGGCGTCGAGGACGTCCACGTGACGCTCGTCGACCCGAGCGGCAGCGTCGTGCCCGGCGCCGAGCGCGCCGTCTCCACGAGCGGCCAGGCGGGGCGCCCGGTGATCACCTCCGGGGCGGGTGTCTCCGTCGTGGCCTGGGACGACGCAAACGGCGGCGAGCGCGCCGTCCGCGCCGCGCGGGTGGCCGGCGATGGGATGGTGCTCGACGTCGGCGGCATCCCGATCTCGGAGGGCCCGGTCAACGCGCGCCTGCCCGCGCTCGCGTCGAGCGGGGCGAGCTTCCTCGTGACGTGGGTCCGGGACGACTGGCCGAGCGCGATCCGGGGCGCGGTGCTGGGCGCGGACGGCACGATCACCGCGCGGGACTTCCCCATCTCCCGGTCGAGCCCGGACGCCCAGGCCCCCACCGCGGCGTTCGACGGCCATGGCTACCTCGTGGCCTGGGCGGACGAGCGGGACCGTCGCTCGATGGTCGGGGCCCGCGTCTCGGTCGAGGGCGTCGTCCAGGGGACCGCCGACGTCCGGCTCGCCGACGGCTCGCCGCGCTCCGTCGTGGATTCCGATCGAAACTCGCTCGTCTGGAACGGCTCGCACTTCCTGCTCGCCTTCCACGGCGAGGGCATCGAGGGCAGCTTGATCGGCCCGGATCTCGCGCTGGCCGTGGGGCCGCTCGTGCTCAGCCCCATGCCGAACAGACAACGGAATCCGCGCGTGGTCTGGACCGGCGAGAGCTACCTCGTGGCCTGGAGCGACGAGCGGGACCCGGACCTGGAGCGGGCCGACGTGCACGTGCGCGCGGTGCGCGTGAGCGCCGCGGGCGAGGTCATCGACCCGGCCGGAATCGATCTCTTGAGCCGCGCCATGTCGCTCGACCTGGCGTCGAACGGCGAGGGTACCTCCGTGCTCACCTGGAGCGAGATGCGCGACAGGGAGTACCTGCGCCCGATCGCGAGCGACGGCACGCCCGGGGAGAGGGTGGCGGTCTCGCCGCTCTCCCTGACGTCAGCGCCGGCGATCGCGAGCGACGGCGACGGTTATCTGGTGACGTTCGCGGAGAGGAGCGCGGATGAGCCTTATGTGTACACCGCGTTGGGCCGCCTGCTCGATGCTTCGGGGAACGCTGGCCCGGCGTTCCCGCTCGCGCCCGCTACCGGATCGGCGTCGTCTGCGTTCCCGCTCCCTGCCGGGCAGGGCTACCTGGTGGTCCACGGGAACGGGGACGAGGGCGTGCGTCTCGTGCCCGTGAGCCGCACGGGAGAGGTCGGGGAGAGCGTCTTCCTGTCGGACCCACCGATCTCCGTCTCCGGGGCGACGGACGGCACGCACACCCTCGTGGTCTGGACGAGGGCCGCGGCATGGCCGAATCGCACCGACGGGCTGATCCGCGGCCGCGTCTACGCGGATGGCGGCTGGCGGGGCGAGGCGTTCGAGATCTCGCCGGCGAGCGCGGGTCATTCGGCGGCCGTGGCCTGGGACGGCGCGAGCTACCAGGTGGTCTGGGAAGAGGCGGAGACCCAGAGGCTCCGCATCCGCGCCATTGCGCCCGACGGGGCACTGGGCACGGAAGCGCTGCTCGTCGACGAAGCGTGCGCTTTTCCAACGCTCGCCAGCAGCGGGGACGGCCGGCTCCTCCTGACCTATGAAAAGCCCCGCTTCGCCGGGTATTTCCGGCGCGTCGTGTCGCGTCTGCTCACCCCGGCGCTCTCATCCGTGACCGGTGCAGGCGGCAGCGGTGGCGCAGAGGCGGGCGCTGGTGGCAGCGGCGGCGCGGAGCCCGGCTCCGGCAGCAGCGGTGGCGCAGAGACGGGCGCTGGCGGCACCGGCGGCGCGGCGCCCGGCTCAGGCGGCGGCTTCTCCAGCGTCTCTGCCTCCAGCGGCGGGAACGACGGGCCCAGCGGTTCCTCCAGCGTCTCGGCCTCCAGCGGCGGGAACGACGGGCCCAGCGGCCCCGGCGATGACACGCAATGCAGCTTCCGCGGCGGCGCCGACCTGTCCGGCCATCTCGGGCTCGCCGTCTCCCTCTTCGGCCTCGCCCTCGTCGCGCGACGCCGCGGCGCCGGGGGAGCCTGCAGGCCAAGGGCGAGACCGCCGGAGATCCCCGCGCCTCTGCCTGGGACGCCTTGACGGGCGACCTCCCGCGGCCTCCTTGGCGCCCGCGTGCGCTCCGCGGTACCGTGCCGCGCGATGACGGTCCCGCGTGACGATCTGAAGCGCTTCTACGCCGCCTGCGATCCGAACAAGTCCCTCTCGGGGACGGACGAGCGGTACGTCCCCCTCGACCGGGCCCGTGGCAGCATCGGTCCGAGCTGCGTGGACCTCCTGGAGCAGACGGTCCTCATCGCCGAGGAGTCCTGTCAGCTCTTCACCGGGTTCCCCGGGACGGGGAAGACCACCGAGCTCCGTCGCCTCCAGCAGCGCCTCGACGAGGCGAAGGACCTGCCCACCCACGTCGTCTACGTCGATCTCGAAGAGTACATCGACATCTTCTCGCCGATCTCCATCACGGACGTCCTGCGCATCCTCGCATACTGCATGGATCGCGAGGCGACGCGGATGGAGGGAGACGATCCGGACAAGAAGGCCGGCTATCTCCAGCGGTTCATCAAGTTCCTGGAGCGGACGGAGATCGAGCTGCCCAAGGGCGAGGCTGGCGCGTTCGGCGCGAAGCTCATGCTCGAGCTCAAGAATAGCCCCGACTTCTCTCAGCGCGTGGAGAAGGCGCTCAGCGGGCGGTTCCAGCTCTTCGTCGACGAGGCGAAGCAGAGCATGACGAGCTCGGTGGTGCGCTTGAAGAGCGCGCGGGGCTCCCAGGCCCAGCGGATCGTGGTCATCGCCGATGGCCTGGAGAAGCTCCGGCCGCGCAAGGAGCAGGAGCGGGAGGCGGTCACCGCGGGCGTGGAGCTCCTGTTCTCCACACACGCCCCGCTCCTGCGGCTGCCTTGCCACATCATCTACACCTTCCCCTTGTGGCTCCGGTACCGGCGCCCCGATCTCGGAGCGACCTACGACGGCGAGCCGCTCGTCCTGCCCATGGTGAAGGTCGCGATGCCCGGGGGAGAGGAGCCGGTGCGGGAAGGCATCGCGTGCTTGACGGAGGTCATCGGCAAGCGGCTCGATCTCGAGAGCATCTTCGGCGCCGAGCCGTCGCGCGTGCTCGACCCCATCCTCCTCGCGACGGGCGGCTATCCGCGGGATCTCCTGCGCGTCGTGCGCAATCTGCTCACCTCGGGCGGCGGCTTTCCGGTGACGTCCGAGCAGGTCGAGCGGCAGATCGACCGGCTCGCGCAGGACTACGCGATGGCGCTCTACGGGGACGAGATCGACGTGCTCGTCGAGGTCGCGAAGACGAACGCGGTCCCGCTGGACAACGACGTAGAGGTGGCGCGGTTCATCCGCCTGCTCGATCGCTGGCTCGTGCTGGCCTACAGGAACGGGAAGGAATGGTACGACCTGCACCCGATGGCGCGCCGGGATCCGAGGGTCCAAGCGCGCCTAACGAAGCCGAGCTCGACCGCGCCGAGCGGGGGGTGAACCCGATCGCAGAGGCGCCGCCGTTCGCGCGGCCCTACCTCGGGCACTTCGCGGAGCTGCGCGCGGCGCTCGCGCTGCACGAGGGCTTCGTGCTCGCGCCGGTGGAGGTGCCTTCGATGGACGTCGGCCGCGAGCTCGCGGCGTCGTTCGAACGGGCGGGCACGAAGGTAGCGCGCGTGGTGGTGACGCCGGGGCAGGGCGTCGAATTCGCCGCGACCTTGCTGGCCGTGCCGGCGAGCGAGGTGGACGTGGTGATCGTGCTCGGACCGCGAGACGTGACGGACGACGTTCGCGAGGGCCTCAAACGGCTCAACTTGCAGCGCGACACGCTGGCAAAGCGGCTCGGGAAGACGCTCGTCTGGTGTGGGCTCCGGACGTTCCTGAACGCGACGTGGGAGGAGGCGCCGGACCTCTGGTCCATCCGCGATCTGACGTTCCGGATTCCGCTGCTCGGCGTGAACGACATGCAGCGAGCCTCCTCGACGACGATGCCGGGGAGCTCGGAGGTCGATCGCGACGAGACGCCGCGCCTGATCGAGGCGGCGCGGAAGGTCGGGGATGACAGGAACCTCGGGCGGTTGCTGCTGCGTCATGCGCAGGAGCTCCTCTCCCGGGGAGAGCCACGGAGCGCCGAGGCTCGTCTTGCCGAGGGGGCCGCGATCCTGAGAGGCCTCGCGTCGTTGCACGGCACCTACGAGGAGGCGCTCTGCGAGGAGCTGCGGGGGGACGTCGACATGCGGCTATATAGCCCCCGCGAGGGCGTGGCCGCCTATGGTCGCGCGCTGGCGATGTACCAGGCACTCGAGCGAGCCGCGGATTGCGGACGCATCTTCTTGAAGCGCGCAGAAGCGTCGGACGATGTGGAGACGAGCCTTCAGGATCTGGAGCGCGCGCTCGTTTCGTTCGACCAGACAGGAGACCGCCTCGGACAGGCAAACGTCCTTCAAGCACGAGGCGACCTCCGACAAAGAAAGGCCGACCTCGACGGCGCTCTCCTCGACTACGAGCGCGCTCTGGAGCTCTACCTCCTCGTCGACTCCCGCCTCGGACAGGCAAACGTCCTGAAAGCTCGCGGCGACCTCCGACGAAGAAAGGCCGACCTCGACGGCGCTCTCCTCGACTACGAGCGCGCTCTGGAGCTCTTCCTCCTCATCGACGACCGCCTCGGACAGGCAAACGTCCTTCAAACACGAGGCGACCTCCGACGAAGAAAGGCCGACCTCGACGGCGCTCTTCTCGACTACGAGCGCGCTCTGGAGCTCTACCTCCTCGTCGACTCCCGCCTCGGACAGGCAAACGTCCTGAAAGCTCGCGGCGACGTCCGACGATTCAAGGCCGACCTCGACGGCGCTCTCCTCGACTACGAGCGCGCTTTGGAGCTCTACCTCCTCGTCGACTCCCGCCTCGGACAGGCAAACGTCCATCAAGCACGCGGCGACGTGGAGATCGCCCGCGAGAACCTCGCGGCCGCCCCGCCCCACTACCGGGCCGCGCTGGCGCTGTACGAGGCCATCGACGATCCCCTGGGGCTCTCCAACGTCGTCGCCAAGCTCGCCCGCACCCACGCGCTCCTCGGCCAAGCCACCGAAGCCCGTGTCGCCGCCGCGCGCGCCATCCCCCTCGCCAAGCGTGCCCAGAACCGCCACGCGCTCGAACTCGCCACCGCCATCCTCTCCGCCCTGCCCTCCCCACCCGACGCCCCGTGACGGCCTCCTCGACCCTGCCCGCCCCACCTCCTGGGCGAAAACCTGCACGCTCCTGACGGTGGTGGGGTACTTACCCGACGCTGCCTGAATGATGGAACCGCCAAGCCGCCATGAGACGCCAAGATTCTTGTGTTTTTATTGGCGTCCTTGGCGGCTTGGCGGTTCAAAAGACCCCACTTTCGGTCCAAGGACCCCGCCCCCCGAAGCGGAGCGCGATCTGCACGAGATGATGACCGACCCGACGCGCGCCGGTCTGGTCTCGTCCGAGGGTCCCCTGCGCGTCCTCCGGCTGCCCGGGGTGCCCGAAGAGGCGAGGTTCGCCGCGCGCCCGAAGGAGCGCGCCGGCCGCAAGCCCGAAGAGGTGTGATCGCCGCGCGCCCCTCGGGGCGTCCGCCCCACATCCCGCTCAGTCGCGGGCTGGCGCCCTGTGTAACGCGCCTTCGTGCCGCGCGGATGTCCCCGCCGCTGTGCCCCGCGCGCTTGGCCATTCCTGCGCAACGCCGCCCCGATTGCGCGAGTCCCTGCTCAAGTTGCGCAAACCAGCGTAGGCCACCCCGCGCTAGCGCCGCGCGGCGTCGCGTCCCCGGAGCGCCTGGCCAGGTCGTGGGCCCTCGACGCTAGGCGTGGCACGGAGCGTGATTCGACGCCGGCCGTGGGGAACGAGGACACCCGCGGGAGACGTCTCTCGGCGACCTCCAGGTGCCCGACACCGCTTCAACCCACATCGCCTCGCGCCGGGACACGCCGGGGGCTCAACGTCGAGCCGAGGTTTCCTCAGACACCCAAGGCCACAAAGGATCGCGCCATGACTGACAGAACTCACAGGCTTCTCGCCAACACGCCTCGCCGAACGTACCGAGCCGCGCCCCTGCTCGCCGCGGCATTCATGATGGGCTGCACCGCCGCGTCGACCGAGGCGGACGACGCCGCCCCTCTCGCCCAGCCCTCGGCGGACGGCGGGCTGCGCTTCGCGAGCGAGCACGACGCGCTCGGGTGGGTCGCCAGGCGGGCCGAAGAGCTCGAGATGGGCCCGGTGGCGGTCGAACGAGACGAGGACGGCCAGCTCATCAAGGTGGCCGGCGTGTCGATCGGCTCGCCCGACGAGATCGCCGCGGCGAAGGCGGGCTTGATCAACGAGCTGGGTGGTGAAGACCATGCGGTCGAGATCGCGGGGGAGCGCTATCTCCTGGAAGGCCAGGAGTCCGGGCTGTTCGCCGCGGTCGCCCACTGCAACGGCGGCCTCTGCACGAATGACGAGTCGTTCAAGAACGACTACGTTTTGTATCGAGAGCTCGGCAGCCGAACCTCGGTGACGTCAGGGGGGTTCGAGACCCGGCGCCAGACGATCCAGGGCCGCGGAGAGTACGAGTGCGTGGACCTGCCGGGGCCCCTGCCCGTCAAATGCACCGGCTACTGCACGTATGCGTCCAGCTGCCCTTCCGGTTTCACGGTGGAGAGCACCGCCGGCTACCCCACGTGCAGGACGACCTGCGTCGGCCAGGTGCGCAACGTGACGCTCTCGATCTCGATCGAGGGCTTCGAGTTCTTCGAGTCGAGCGGCATCCTCGTCCCCTCCATCCCGGCGCGAAGCGGCACGACCCACGACTCGAGCCTCGAGGTGAAATACTGGGAGTACGGCATCGGCATCGACTCCGTGATCTCGGACGCCGATGGGCTGTGCGGCGCACACTCGACGTCCGGCCCGGAGGGGTTCGTCGTCGCCAGGAGCCACTGGGGCAGCGTGCCCACCGCGTGCCAGTAGGGTGCTGCAAGCACGGTCGCTGCTCGCTCACAGGACGCCGCTCCCTCGATCGCGAGCGACGCGCGCGGCGCCCGGCGAGCGCGGGCCGAGGCGCGCTCTTCAGGCCGCCTCGGTCACCGGTTCACGGACTGCATGCCGGCCTCCGGATAGCGGAGGCCCACGGCCGCGCCCTTCGGCACCACCGCCTCGAGGCGCCGCAGATCGGCCTCGCCGAGCGTGAGCGCCGCCGCGGCGACGTTCTCCTCGAGGTAGGTGCGGCGCTTCGTGCCAGGGATCGGGACGATGAAGTCCCCTTGCGCGAGCACCCACGCGAGCGCGAGCTGCGACGCCTTCACGCCCTTCTCCCGCGCGACGCCCTCGACCTTCGCGACGAGATCGAGGTTCCGCTGGAAGTTCTCGCCCTGGAATCGCGGCGAGATGCGGCGGTAGTCGTCCGGCGCGAGATCCTCGAAGCGCCGGATCTGCCCCGTCAGGAAGCCGCGGCCGAGGGGGCTGTACGCGAGGAAGCCGATGCCCAGCTCGCGGCACGTGGCGAGCACGTCGTCCTCGGGATCGCGCGTCCAGAGCGAGTACTCCGTCTGCACCGACGCGAGCGGGTGCACCGCGTGGGCGCGCCGGAGCGTCGACGAGCTCGCCTCCGAGAGGCCGATCGCGCGCACCTTGCCGGCCTTCACGAGGTCCGCCATCGCGCCGACGCTGTCCTCGATGGGCGTCTTCGGATCCACGCGGTGCAGCTGATAGAGATCGATCACATCGACGCGCAGGCGTCGCAGGCTCGCGTCGCACGCCGAGCGGATGTACTCCGGCGTGCCGTTGATGCCGCGGACCGTGACGTCGTTCGGGTCGCGGACGATGCCGCACTTGGTCGCGAGGACGACGCGATCGCGCCGGCCCGCGATGGCCCTGCCGACGAGCTCCTCGTTCGTGAAGGGACCATACATGTCCGCGGTGTCGAGCAGCGTGACGCCGAGCTCGATGGCGCGGTGGATCGTGGCGATCGACTCGGCCTCATCGCGCTCGCCGTAGAAATCGCTCATGCCCATGCAGCCGAGGCCGAGGGCGGAGACCTGGAGAGTTCCGAGCTTGCGTGTGTGCATGGTTGGGCTCCTTGGCGCCGCGGAGAGGCGGCGGCGGACACCACCGTAGGAGGTAGCGGGCGGCCTGCGTCAAGAGGCAGCCGGCGCGGCGGCGCGGCGACGAACCGCCGTGGCGGTTTTCTGCCTGTCCGGGGCAAGTCCCCGCAGCAGCGCTAGAAGCCGTCCCTCGCCAGCAGCGCGCCCGTGCCCGTCGCTGCGAAGAGCCTCCCCTGCGCGCCCGCGAGCGCGCGCACGTCCTTCGCCTCTCCGATCGAGACCCACGGGCTCTCGTGGCGCACCGGCGCACGCCATGAGAGGCGCCCCTCCCCCGTGACCGCAACCACCTTCCCATTGATCGCCGCCATGGCGACCACGCCCTCCGCGCGCCCGACGGGCTTCCAGGGGACATCGCCGCCCCGCGTGGGGCGCGTGAGCAAGAGGCCGCCGCTCGTCGCGGCGAACAGATCGAAATGGGTCGTGGCCATCGCCACGATACCGGGCGCAACGCCGACCGGCCGCCAGACGACCTCCTCGCGCAAGGGCTCGCGGAAGAAGAGGCGGCCCTCGGCGGTCACAAGGAAGATCCCGATCGGCTGCTCCGCCTCGGCCTCGACAGGGCACGCCATGGCGACGACGCCGCGGGCCACCCCCGCGGACCTCCAGGGGAGGTTCTGGCTCGACGGCTCCCGCCACAGCAGCGCGCCGTCCTCGGTGGCCGCGAAGAGGAGGCCCTCGGCGCCCGTCATCGCCGCGATGCGCGGCGCGCTGCCCACCCGCTGCCAGCCGTGCTCGGGGTACCGGCGCGAGAGCTTCTCGAGCACATTGCGCGTGATGCGCTCGATCTCCGGAGCGGTCCCCCTGTCGAACGGGGCCGCCCAGTCGACGCTCGCGGCCGTGAATACCGTGCCTCCGCGGCGGTAAATGCCCATGGTCGCGAGCCCACCTTGCCCCTGCGCCCGCCATTGCCGGAGATCGGCGACGGCCAGCACCACGAACGTCGGCGGCGTGCCGCCCAGCCCGGTCGCGCGCGCGATCCCGTCGACATCGACGAGTTCGGCCGCGTCGGTCTCGTAGCCGACCGAGCCTCTCCCGAAGGCGTCTCCGAGCGCGAGCCCCGTGCCGTCGAAGACCCAGTGCTCGGGGAAATTCACCCGGTAGACCGCCTCCTTCTGCGCCTCCGGGTCGAGCCAGTTGCCGGCGCCAACGCGGTAGCCCACGCCCGTCATGTGGTTCTCCGGGCGATCCACCGGGGCGTTGGCCCATTGCACGGTCACACGATCGTTGTCGATCCCCGCCAGCGGATCCTCGACGGCGTCGCGGTAGCAGACCATCGTGCGGCCCTGGTCCTCGATGCGGACCTGCCAGTAGCACGTATTGCCGCTCAGGAACGCCACGTTGCCGCCTGAGCGCACGAATGCCTCGACCGTATCGCGCATCTCTCTGGACCAGTACTCGTCGTGGCCCGTGCTGACGAGGAGCTGAACACCTCGCAAGAGGCCGGGCTCCGCGTGCAGGTCCATGCTGGAGCAATAATCGACCGCGATCTGCTCCCTCTCCAGCCAGCGCACGAGCGGCAGCGCGCTCTTCGCTTCCGTGCCGCCGGGGCGCTCGAAGGACACCCTCCTGGAGCGGTCCGGCGAGGCCCATGGATAGAGCCGGTTGCCACCCCAGCCATTGTAGGCCTCGTCCGTGAAGAACGGGATGCAGACGAGGATGCTCGCGCCAGGGGCGCGGGCTCTCACCACGAAGCGCAGCGACGCCTCCTCGCCATCCGTGTTCTTCAGGGTGGCCAGATAGACGCCGCTCGGCCAATCGGGAGGGACGAGCCATTCATGGGCGCAGGGCCAGCCGCAGCCCACCGCGTAGGCGTCCGGCGGCGTCGCGTGGGCGCCCGCGGAAAACCTGACAGAAGCGCCGAGCGACGCGCGCGCCCCGATCCGCTCGATGGCCATCTGCACCGCGGGATCCGCCGCGGTGTTGCTCACGTGAAACCCGATCGCCTCTCCCTGCATGACCGATTTGCGCGCGGTATACGCGTCGATAGCCATGAGCCTCCTGCCCTTCCGCTTCCCCCGGGAGCAACGGGCGGGCCGCGGTCAGGCGTGCGGGGGGGTGACGGCTACGCCCGGAATCACCGCGCCAGGAATCACGGCCGTTCCATGGAATGGAGTCCAAGCACTTCGGAAACGTCAAGCCCCGATCACCGAACCTGCCCCGGCACCCGCTCCGCCGCGCTCGCGGGCGACAGACCACGCTCGGACCACCGGGCGGAGGCTGTCGACACCTTCCCGGGAGAGATGAAACTCTGGCCGGAGGCTTCAGACAGCCGTCACACTGTACAATTCACATGATAACGTAATCGTCGCAGCTTGCGCGCTCAGGAGGGCGGAGGCCCATCCATCAGCGGTAGCACCTCGCAGTGACCATCCCCGGCGACCTGGAGGAAGCGCTTCGCCCCCGCGATCGCCTCCTCCTTCGAGGCCGCCCGGATCAGCGCGTAGCCGACCATCGGATCCTTCATGTCCGGGAGCGCCCCGTCGCTCACGGTGAGCTCGGCGCCTGCTCTCCGGACGCGCGCGCCCATCGCGGTGGGGAGGAGCGCGTCGGTGCCGAGGAGCACGCCCTCCCGCGTCATCTCGTCGATGAGCTTCCCCATCTGCGCCATGTGCTCCGGATCGGGTGCGCAGAGCTCCTGGCTTTTGTCGGGCCGATACAGCATCAAGAATCGCATCGTCGTCTCTCCTTGGGTGCTCGCCCGGCACGGCGGGCGTTCCTCGATCAAAGACCGCGCGACCCGCTCGGATTCATCGGTCGCGCGACGATTTCTCGATCCCCGCTACCTCCGGAGCGGGAGCAGCGCGCGCAGCCGCTCATCGCGCAGGAGCAGCCCGCCCCAGATCATCGCGGCGACGTACACAGGGAACAGGACGTGGCTGAACAGCGGGTTGTCGACGCGCACGTGCGTGGCGACGGCGCCGCCCAGGAAGCCCGTCAGCAGGATCGCGCCGAGCACGGAGGTGCGCGGGATGATGTAGGTGACGACGCTCGCCAGCAGGACGAGCCCGATGCCGCGGACCGCGCTCACGGGATAGCCGAGCTGCTCCGACCCCTCCAGCACCTGGGGCACCATCATCAGCTTCCCGATGCTGTCGAAGAGCAGGAACGCCACCGAGAGGCCGCTGAGGATCCGCCCGGCCCAGACCTTCTTGTTCGACACAACCACCGGCTGCGCGTGCTGCTCCGACATCGAGGCGCTCGTCTCCATCGTCGTCTCCTCCTGGCTCGCTCTGGACAGATCGGTCCTCCCGCCCCGGCGTCATGGCGGCGCGGCGCGGCCGATTCGATCCCTAGGACGCCGCGGCGGCGCCCGATTCATCGGTCGTCCGGAGTTTTTTCTTGGGCCGCTCCCGGCGGTGGCGCACGAGCGCCCGGAGCGCCGCCGACACGCCTCCGGCGTGTTCTGAAGCGTTCGCTGGAGTTTGCCGCGCCTGCGCCGATCATCGGCCTGCGCACCCGGGCCGACCGGTGGTGCAGCGCCGCGGCGGCGTTCTCCTTCCCATCCCCGATTTCGCCCAGGGCGAGGACCGACAGCTCGCTGGTGGCGAACCGGCGGCTCAGCGCCGCGACAGCGGCAGCGCGTGCCTGTCGTTCTGTCCGACAGTGTACGCTCGGAGCGCTTGACTCACGGGCCACGACGCAAGAGGCTCCGCTCCATGAGGGGAAGAAGCGGGGGAGCAACAGCGACGGTCTGGCTCTGGACCGCTGCTGCGGCCGTGTCTGGCGGCTGCGCGCAGGTCATCGGTGCGGAATGGGGCAAGTATGAGCAGGGCGCCCCAGAGGGCACGAACCTCGAGCGGCTGATGCAGTACTCGGTCGACAAGATCGACGTCCTCCTGGCGATCGACAACTCGAACTCAATGGCCGACAAACAGGCCATCCTCGCGAACGCGATCCCCGACCTCGTCCAGGGTCTCGTCAACCCGCGCTGCATCCACAAGAGCGGCACGATGCCCCCGACTACGGTCGGCTCGCCGAACGAGGAATGTCCGCAGGGCTACATGCGCGAGTTCGCGCCGGTTAAGGACATTCACATCGGCATCATCAGCTCGAGCCTCGGCGGCCACGGGTCGGGCGCCTGCCAAGGGACGACGAGCGCCTCGAACGTGGACATGGCGCACCTCCTCGCGCGCAGCAACGAGAGCTCCATCGACCTCCCGACGTATCTCAACCGGGGCTTCCTGGCCTGGGATCCGGATCAGAAGCTCGACGGCGAGCCGGAGATTCCGGATCCGAACGACGGCGAGGCGGACATCACCGTCGATTCGAACGCCGACCTCAACACCACGTCGCTGGTCGGGCAGCTCACCGCGATGGTTCAAGGTACGGGGCAGACCGGCTGCGGCTTCGAGGCGCAGCTCGAGAGCGTGTACCGCTTCCTCGTCGACCCGGAGCCCTACGAGACAATCGGCATTGACGCGCAAGCCAACATCGTCGTCACCGGCGAGGATGCCGTCGTCAAGCAGCAGCGCGCCGACTTCATGCGGGCGAGCTCGCTCCTCGCGATCATCTTGCTCACCGACGAGAACGACTGCTCAATCCGCGAGGAGGGCAGGAACTACCTCGTGGCAGAGACCGGGCCGGGCTTCCGCCTGTGGCGGCCACGCACCGAGTGCGCCAGGGATCCGGGCGACAAGTGCTGCAGGTCGTGCAGCCAGAAACAGGACGGCTGCCCCAAGGACGATACGTGCATGGGCGCGGACGGCAACGCCGCCAGGCTGAGCCCCGCGGAGGACCCGGTCGACTCTCGCTGCTGGGATCAGAAGCGCCGGTTCGGCTTCGACTTCCTCTACCCGATCGACCGCTACCGGCGCGCCTTCACCGAGGCGCAGATCCCGAACCGCAAGGGCGAGCTGGTCCCGAACCCGATCTTCAGCGATCCGAACCCGGAGGACCTCGACTCCAACGTCCGCGATCCCGGGCTCGTCTTCTTCGCCGGTATCGTCGGCGTGCCGTGGCAGGACATCGCGCGTCAGAACGCGCAAGGCCAGCCCGACCTGCTGAACGGCCTCAACCAGGACGGCGAGCCGGTCGGCGGGTTCAAGAACTCCGACGAGCTCAGCGCTCCGGTGGCCGGCGCCGCCAGCACCTGGGAGCTCATCCTCGGCGATCCCGCGAAGTACCAGCCGCCGAAGGATCCCTTCATGGTCGAGTCGATGAAGCCTCGCTCGGGCACGAACCCGATCACCAACGACACGATCGTCGCGCCGACGGAGGCGGGCTGGAACGGCATCAACGGCCGCGAGTACACGATCCCGGAGGGGAGCACGGGGGACCTCCAGTACGCTTGCATCTTCGATCTCCCCCAGAACGCCGTGAAGACCTGCGACGGGGCGGCTCAGAGCTGCGACTGCAGGGCGGTGGGCGGTCAGCCGACCGACAACCCGCTGTGCAGGCCTGACGCGGGGAACGATCAGGAGGAGCCGGAGCCCAGGTCGACGACGCAGATCAAGGCGAAGGCCTACCCGGGCCTCCGCGAGCTGCAGCTCATCCGGGAGCTCGGCCCCCAGGGCATCGTCGGCTCGGTGTGCCCGCACCAGCTCCTGAACTCCAGCGCGGCCGACTACGGCTACCGGCCGGCGATCGGCGCCATCATCGACCGCCTGAAGACGGTGCTCGGCGGCCAGTGCCTGCCGCGCGCGCTGACGTCCGAGGCCGGAGGGGAGGTCGCCTGTCTGATCCTCGAGGCGCGCAACACGCACGGCGCGTGCAACTGCGCTGACATACCGGCGCGCGCCGACGTCCCGGAGGAGCTCGCGGCGGCGAAGGGAAAGGTGCTCGCCGATCCGATCGGGAACGCCGCCGGCTGGGATTGCGTGTGCGAGATCGAGCAGCTCGCAGGCGCAGCGGGCGAGACGTGCAGGCACGACGCGAACGATGCCCTCGAGACGGGCGGCGAGCCGATACACGGGTGGTGCTACGTCGACCCGGCGAATGGCCGCGGCGACCCGGCCATCGTCGCCGACTGCCCGCCAACCGAGCGCCGCAAGATCCGGTTCGTCGGCAAGGGTGAACAACAGCAAGGCGCCACGCTGTTCATCGCCTGCCCCGGCGAGTAGGCCGCCCGCGTCCACCGGGAACAGGACGTGGCTGGTTGTTGGAGCTACGGCTCGGGCCGCAGGGGCAGGCCGAAGAGCGGGAAGAGCCGCTCGGCGTCGAGGAACGAGCACACCCCGACGATCTCCCCGGCGGACACGTCGATGACCTGGATCGCCCACGGGACGAAGGCGCCGCCAGGGCCGCTCGGCCGGTACTGCCCCAGCGCGAAGGATCCGTTCGCCGCCACCGGCAGGAGCCGCGAGCCTCTGCACCCCTCGCCCACCTTGAGGAGCCAGGCGTGCACCGAGGGACGCCCGCGCAGCCACAGCCGGTAGGGCGGCATCGACCAGGTCGCGTCCTCGCGCAGCAGCGAGACAAGCGCGTCGACGTCCTGCCGCTCGAAGGCCGCGACGTAGCGGCCGAGCAGGGACCGCTGCGCCTCGTTCGTCGGCTCATGGAGGTCGCTCTTCTCCTCCTGGCCCAGCGTCGCCCGGGCGCGCTGCAGCGCGCTGTTGACCGAGGCGACGGTCATCCCGAGCAGCTCCGCGATCTCCGCGGCCTCCCAGGACAGGACCTCCTTCAGCAGCAGCGCGGCGCGCTGCCGGGGCGGGAGCCGCTGGAGCGCGGCCACGAACGCGAGCCGGATCGTCTGCCGCGACGAGACGAGCTCCGCCGGGTCGCAGGACGCCGCCAGCACCCGACCCTCGGGGATCGGCAGCACCCACGTCGCCTCCGCCAGCGTGTCGAGGACCGGGTTCTCGGCCGAGCCCGCCGGGCCGAGATCCATCGGTCGAGCCCGCCTCGACCGGCCCCGCAGCATGTCGAGGCACACGTTGGTGGCGATGCGGTAGAGCCACGATCGCAGGGCGGCGCTGCCCTCGAGCTGATCGAAGCTCCGCCACGCCCGCACCATCGTCTCCTGCACGGCGTCGTCCGCGTCGAACGCGGAGCCGAGCATCCGGTAACAGTGGCCTGTCAGCTCCTGCCGGTGCTGCTCCAGGCGCAACTCCATCTCGCGGGGAGGGGGGTTCGCTGCGAGGGTCGAGAGCTCCATGGCCTCAGCTGACCTTCGTGGGCGGGTCGCGGAGCCAGCCGAGGGGGAGGCGGGTCGCAGGGTCGATGTCTCCCTGAAACTTCGGCCCGCAATAGACCTCGGTGACCTCGATGGTCCCGACGAGATGCCTGTTGAACTCCTCCAGCTCCTCGGCGGGCACCCAGAGCTCCTCGTGGGAGCGTCCGCCCGCGATCTGCACAGGATACCTGCGGGCAAAATCGTCCTCGACCTCGAACCGCGTCACCCACCCCGCGAACCCGGAGGTCTCGTCGGCGGTGTTCCAGTCGCGGGCGATCTTGCGCGCGTACTCCTCGGTCAGCACCGGATAGAAGATGGGCTGATGCGACAGGCGCGGCGGGAACGCTCGATAGCCGGCCTCTGCGATGAGCCGGAGCTCGGCGAGGCCCACGGGTCGGTACAAGATCATCGTCGTCTCTGCTTCCTTTATACCCCCGCTGGACGTGGATCTCAGCGTCCGTCGACGGGAGCCGACGCTGCGACCTCGATGCGATGCGCGGAGGCTCACACCGGCGGCCGCGCGCGGCCCCTGCCCACGGGCGGGTGGTGGCGGGCCGGGGCCGAGCGAGGTGCCGTGGGCCACGGCCGCGCCCGCTGAAAAAAGATCGAGGGGCGCGTAGGGAGGGCGGCCCGGGGCGCGTCTCACGAACAGAAGCCGGCAAGAACACGCTGGCCCTTGCACCAAGGAGCACGACCCAATGACCCTCGCCCTCTTCTCCAACAAGACCCACAGCGCGATCCGTCGCCTCGTCCTCGGCAGCTTCCTTGCCGCGGCCGTCCTCGCCGGCGGCGGAGCGGCCTACGCGGCGAACGACGCGGGCGGCACGGGGGGCAAGCCGGCGCCGCACCAGGGCCAGGGCAAGGACGCCCGCCGCCAGCACGGCCCGAAGGACCCGGCCCGCCTCATCAAGCGCTTCGACAAGAACGGCGACGGCAAGCTGACCGTCGCTGAGCTCCCCGAGAAGGCGCAGAAGCGGCTCGGCAAGGCCGACACGAACAACGACGGCTCCCTGTCGGCCGAGGAGCTCAAGGCGCACGCCGAGCTGCGCATGAAGGACCGGGCGGCGAAGCAGAAGGCGCGCTTCGCCAAGAAGGACAAGAACGGCGACGGCTTCCTCACCAGGGACGAGGTGGGTGACAAGCGCTGGGAGCGGGTGAAGGCCGCGGACGCGAACCGCGACGGCAAGGTGAGCGCCGACGAGCTGCGCGCGGCGCGCCCCGCGCACAAGCCGCCGGCAGCCCGGTAGCTCCGAGGAGAGCGCGCGACGCGGAGAGCCGTGGCCGGCCTGCTCCGTTCATGGCTCCGGCGCGGACCGGAGCAGCTCATCGCCGAGCGCTCGCAGCCCGCTCTCCAGCGCCGGCAGGTCGCTCCCCTCGATCTCCCAGTCCTTCCGGCTGTAGTACTTCGCTGCGCCCCGCGGAGCGCCGCTCAGATCGAGGCAGTAGTCGAAGCCCTTCACGTCGCACGGCCGCGCATCGAAGGCGACCTCGTGCCTCGATTTGTCCTGCGGGAAGAGCAGCTGCACCTTGTCGTTGCCGCGGAGCTCGTAACGAAACAGCGCAAACGAGCCCTCGTACTGAGAGGAACGCCGGAAGATGCCGATCGGCTCGTCGGCGAGCAGCACGACGAGCTCGACAAGGTCCGTGTCGCCCCTCGGAAGCCGCTCGATCCAGACGCGGCCGACCAGCGTCTTCGGGTCGGAAACGCGCGAGCTCAGGAGCCCGTAGCCGGCTGCCACCCCCGCGAGCGCGATCGCCGTGACCGTCATCCTCCTGGAAACGCGGTTCATGGGCGGCATCCTACCCCTTGCAGCGCCGCACGGGGCCCGAGATCGAGGCCCGCGGTCCGCCTGCCGCGGCGCCGCGATCCGCGGCACGTCGTCGAGCCCCGGCGATCAAGAGCCGAGCGGCGCGCCGCATCGATCGCACCCCTTCGCTCGGTACGAGTGCTTCGCCTCGCAGTTCAGGCAGTGCTTCGGCAGGAAGTAGAGGAGCGCCAGGCCGATGCAGGTGCCCAGCCCCACGATCCCCCACGCGCCGCTCCGGCCGCGCATCTTCGCGTAAACCACGAGGGCGGTGATGAACAGGGCGACGCCGAGGAGCGTGATGGCAGCGTTGTCCGTCGCGCGACCTACCGATTGCAGCACGATCCCCGGCAACCCGAAGAGGAAGCTCAAGGTGCTGAAGCGACTCAGCTTCTTCTGGATCTCGAGGCGCCGCTCCGGGCTGATCTGCTCGACGCCCGCGGCGTGAAGCTCGGTGGATGCGGTCGGAGGTGCATAAGGGTTCATGCGTTCGTCCTTCCCGGCGCGCGTTCCGGCGCGGTCTCGCTGCGCGCCGCGCAGCAAGGATCCCAGGGTATGCACCTTCCCCGACCCGGAATAGCGGGATCCTCCTGCCGGGCTCTCTCTCCTGGAAAAGATCGAGGGGCGCGTAGGGAGGGCGGAACGGGGGCAAGCCGGCGCCGCACCAGGGCCAGGGCAAGGAAGCCCGCCACCCGCTGAGCGCCGACGAGCTGCGGGCGGCGCGCCCCGCGCGCAAGCCGCCGGCGGCGCGGTAGCTCCGAGGCGAGCGACCGAGCTTCGAGGTACCCCCACCGCGCCAGGCGCCCGTCAGCGGCGCGGCGCTGTCTCCTCGCCCGGCGCCGTCGCCTCGCCCGGCGCTGTCTCCTCACCGGCGCCCGCTGCCGCCGCGGCGCTGCGCTTCCTCGTACGCTTCGGAAAGAGCGGGAGCTGCCGCTCCAGCACCTGGCTCCGCCAGGCGAGCAGGGTCTGCGCGCGCCGGCGCGCCGTCTCCTTCCCGATGCCCGCGGTGAAGCGGAAGATGCGCCGCGCGAGCGCCTCCCGCGTCGGCGCCGCGGGCTCGAGGAGATCCGGCGCGACCTCCTTCACGACCTCGCACGCGAAGATCGCGCGCCGCAGGTGCGTCCGCTCGTCGGCAGAGCCCGACGAGGTGGCGAGAAGCTCGCGAGCCGCGGGCGTGATCGAGGCGCCGTCGTCGCCGAGCCAGCCGAGGACGCGGGCAGCGGCGAGCGCATAGCCGACGTGCCGCAAGGAGATGCCCGTCTGCTCGGAGATCTGCTCCTTCTCGGTCACCCCGCCCGAGAGCGCCTCCAGCACGCGCCGCACGTTGGCGAGGTTGTCGGCCTGGGGGATCTCGGCGCTGTGCAACAGGCGGGTCGTCGGCATGGGCGGCAAGGAACCCCCGGCCCCCGGCCGGGAGACGACACCATAGCGCGCCAAGGCACGGCGTGGGTCTCGAAGACGCCCGCCGCGGCCGGCGCGCCGTCGCCGCAGCTCTCCAGCGCGCACGCCGCGCCTGCCGGGCCGTGGGCGCCTGGTTCCTGTGCCAGAGCTGTCTGCGCCTGGCACACGTGGCGCAGCGCGCTGGCGAGCGCGCTCGGGAAAACGCCCGGTTTGCGCGGAGCGCGCGATGGAACGGTTGCTGCCAAGTCTGCCAGGGCCGACGCTCGCGTCGACCCCGCCGCGGCCCTCCGGGACATCGCGCCTGAAGGAGGGAGCGCTCCGGCTCTCCCCTTTACAGCGCCCTCGCGTGTTCCAGGTGCTCCTCATGAGATCTTTCCTTCGCGCATTGACCCGCCGGCAGGCGACTCCCGTGTTCACCCTCGCGCTGCTGTGTCTCCACTGCGGCTCGAGCGTCGAGGCGGACGCGATGGGCGGCGGCGGCTCCACCGGCGAGGGCGGCGGCGGTAGTTCCACCAGCGAGGGGAGCGTCCCCAGCACCTCGACCGGCGAGGGCGGCGGCGGCGCCGGAAGCTCGAATGGAGCGGGCGCCGGCGGCTCCACGGGAGAAGGCGGCGGAAGCTCCGCAGGCGAAGGCGGCAGCTCCACGGGGGCGGGCGGTGGCGGCGGGTGCCGCCTGCCGGACGACCCCGCGGTGTTCGAGATCGGGACCGGCGAGACCTGCTTCGAGAGCATCGAGGAGGGGGCCACGCTGCCGGTGATGGCCGGGCCCCAGGGCGGATATCATCTCTGGTTCGCCGTCGGCTGCAGCGATTGCGGCGCGAGGGTCCGTGTGCGGTACAGCGTCAAGGACCCTGCCACCGGGGACCTGTTCCCGCCGGGCGTGCCGCAGGAGGGGATGGTCGAGCTCCTCCCCGGGGAGTTCCCGCACGCGTTCGGGCTCATCGCGTTCCTCCCCGGAAGGCAGTGGCAGCCGGAAACCGTGCTCAAGGAGGGGACCCACGTGCTCCTCGCGGCGGAGGCGCGCAACGACGACGGCTCGACGAAGCACACGGCCGAGGTGGAGGTCGTCCTCGGCGCCACCGTGGCCTGGGGGCTGCCGTGCAGCGACGATCCGGCGACCTGCGACGCCCCCGGCGGGGCCCCGTGCTGCACCGATTGAGCGACGCGGCGCGGAGCCCATGTTCGGCGCGCCCGGCGCGGGTTCTCTCGACTTCCGCGCCGAGCGGCGCCTGCGTGGTTCAGAAGACGACGGCGCCGGGCGAGCAATACTGGTCGAGGAGGGGTGAAGGCGTCGCCGACACGTTGGCGTCGTCCACGTAGTACACGGCCGGCCCGCCTATCGTGTAGATGAAGACCTCGTTGTTGAACGACGTGCCGCAGGTCTGGAGGTACTCCCACTTTCCGGTCTGGGTCGATGTCCTGGTTGTGTAACCCGTCCCGCCGCTGCCGAGCCCTATCGTCACCTGCCCGGTCACCGTATAGACCCAGACGCTGAACCGCAGGTAGGCGTTGTTCGGCGGCGAGCTGGCGGATGTCCAGTACTGCTGGGCGATGCCGCCGTTGGTCGTCGTCGCGGACACGAGGAGGCTGCGCTTGTTGGCGGTGTGCACGACGTCGGTCTTGAGCCATGTCGCGATGGCGCCGTAATTCAGGTCATTGCTCGTGGCAGGCCAGGAGTCCGCCGCGGTCCCCCAGCCGGCGAACCAGGACGCGTTGGCGCTGCCATGATCGATGAACCCCGACGGGATCCCGGCCTGCGCGTTCTCGAAGCCGGGGTTAAGAAGCAGGTTGACGATCGGGAGCTGGAGGAGGACGAGGGACTGCGCGCCGCCGCCCAAGCTGACCGCGATCTCTGCGCCGGACTTCCCGGCGGGGCTCAGCGCCTGCTGGGCGAGGGCGTCCGCGGCCGGCGCCGTGTTCTGCGCGCCGATGCCTTCGAACGGCTGCACCTCCACCGGGGCGCGCGCTGCCTCGGGGGAGGCGGTCGCCTCCTCGACGTCCATGAGCCCCTCGTCGTGAGGTTCGGAGTCCGAGACGCAACCGACGAGGGCGAAGGGGACAACGAGGCTGCTGAGGATGAATGCGGTAGATTTCATGATGGGTTCTCTCCGGTCGGGGATTGATTGAACGATTGACTGTCCTTCCCCCTGAGCACGCTGAGCACGCAGCGTGCCGGCTCGGCGGGCGTGGATTTCGGGTGATCTTGAGGGGGCGCTCGTGGAGCGAGCGCCGGAGAGGGAGCACGCCAACAGTCCTGCTACAATGCTCCAGGCGCCGGTGTGAAGGCTGGGGCCTGGAGGCCAGGACCTCCAGGCGCAGAGGCTTGCCCCTCCAGAACGCCGCGCCGGCGGTGCTGCCTGCGCGCGAGCGCCGCGTGGACGGAGGACGCGCTGCGCAGGAGCGTGCTGTGGCGCCGTCGGGCGTCAGCTCGGCGGGAGCAGGGGGTCAGCCCGGCGGGAGCAGGGCGAGCAGCGCTCTGGCGGCGACCTTCTTGTCGAGGACAAGCACGCTCCGGATCAGCCTTGCGCTCCCCGTGAGCTTCTCGCCCAGCGCCTCGCCGGTGATCTCGAGCCGGCAGGCCAGCAGGCGCTGGGGGTAGCGGGAGAGGAGCGCGTCGCAGTCGCGATAGAAGCGGGTGCTGCCGTCGCTCGCGAGAAAGAGGATGCGGGACGCGCGGGCGTTCTGCGGGCTCTCCGGGGCCTTCCTGGCCGCGGCGTCCAGCCCCTTCTGCTCCCTCGCGAGCTTGTCTGCGATGAGCTCGAGGCCGTGGCAGGCGTGCTCGGCCGCGAGCGCGCCGCGGAGCTCCGCGGCCAGCGCGTCGGTCATCGGGAGCGTCGCCACCCGGTTTCGACCGCTCTCCCACAAGAGACCCGCATGCTTGGTGAGGAGGTCGGACACCGCGTCATGGCGCGGATCGGCGACGAGATCTTTCGGCAGCTTGAGCACAGGCACCTCTGCGCGCACCCTACCAGACCCGGCGCTCGGCGACGACCGCCGCGGCGGCGGGCCTCCCGCACGCGGCTCCGTCGGACCAGGCCATCCCTTCCGTGGGCTCGCGCGCTCGGCATTCCGGAGCTTCCAGCGGGAACCCTAGCCACGCGTGGATCTCCCTCGCCATCACGGGCTCAGTGTTGGGCCGACGAGGATACCGATCATGGCACGGCAGAGGAGAACGGCCGGCTGCGCGTCGCGCTGCGCCTTGTACCGCAGAGCTTGCTGGCCTCGACGGCCCCTCGTAAACTAGGATATGGCCGTTCAAGCCGTTACCGTGAACCTGCCCGAGCCGTTGTACGAGCGGCTGGCTCGCCGCGCGCAGAAAACGCAACGAACCGTCGAGGCCGAGCTCGTCGACGCGGTGGCAACCTCCCTCCCTGACGAACCCGACGAGCGGGCGGTCGACATGGCGGAGGCCATCGCCGCGCTGCACCTGCTAGGTGACGAGGATCTCTGGCGGGCCGCCAGGCAGAGCCTCGCCCCGGAGAAGGCAGCAGACCTCGAGGATCTGCACATCAAGCGCCAGAGCGAAGGGCTCTCCGCGTCGGACATCGAGGCGCTCGCGACGCTCATGAAGGAGTACACGCGGATCATGCTGGTTCGCTCCCGATCTGCCGCGCTGCTCAAGCAGCGAGGCCATGACGTCTCGGGGCTTCGCCAAGGACATGAGCCGTAGCTACATCGGGAGGGCGCTGCGTGAGCAGGTCGCCGGTGAGGCGCGCCATCGCTGCGGTTATTGCCTGACCTCGGCGCGTATCATCGGCACACCGATGGAGATCGACCACATTATCCCTGCGTCGCTGGGCGGGCCGACTGCCAGAGAAAACCTCTGGCTCGCATGCTCGATGTGCAACGATCACAAGGGCAATCGAATCGCTGCTCCCGACCCGCACACCGGGGAAGTCGTGCGTCTCTTCAAGCCACGACAGCAGGTCTGGCTGGATCATTTCGGCTGGAACACGGAGGGATCTCTGATCATCGGCAAGACGCCAACATCGCGTCTGCCATGGCGCTCTTCAACGGGCAAACGCGCTCTCTTAATCGACGCCTCGCCACCATGAGCGACGAAGAGCTTCGGCGGATGTCCAACAAGGAGCGACTGCGCATCACCAATAACTTTGTAAGCGCTATGACCGACATGAAGAGCGCACTATTCGCCCAGCTGCCGAGCTTCTCGCAATCTATTCAGGAGGTTTTTGGATCCATGAGTGGGATCACGCACCTCCTTGGCAGCCTGCCTCCTTCTCGATCTCGCGAGACTCTTGAAGCGAACGCTGCAGTGGTCGAAGGCTATCGAGACCAATTGGGGGAAGCAGCCGAAGCGCTTGAGCAGTATCGAGACAGTTTTGGGCTACTGCCGAAACTGACCTACGAACTCGATGCGGTCCGCCAGGAGGCGGTCAACGTGCTTGCTCAACTGATCGGGAACCTCGCACGCGCACGCGACCTGGCAAATGGCGTCTTGTCCCGCACCCAGGCTCTTCTGCAGACGGCGACGTGACACCGGGCGAATCCCCACACAAGCCGCCCAACATGGCGCTGGTGACCGACGCGTGGGTGCCCTGTGCGCACCCACGCGCGGCAGAAGCTGTAGCTGTTGGGCGGATGCGCGTGTATACCAGAGCGAATCATGAGCCCGAAGAAGGAGCGCCGGCAGATACCTCTTGAAAGCGAACGACGCCAAGAGATCGAACTCGCCGTCGCCACGCCGCGTGATCCGCACGATATGACATGGGGCTTCTTCGGCGTGGGTGCGTTGCAGGCACAGTTCATTCGTCGCCCATCGCGGCAACCATGTGTGTGTTACGAGATCCGCGGCGACGTCGGCAACCTGCACCTCTTCCGCTCTCTCTCGACCAGCGCGGGAGCCGATCTCGTGGTTGGTTACGATCAAATCGCAGCCAAGCCCGCAACGCTATGGCGATTGCTCCGGAAGCTGGAGGAACTGCAAGTTCCCGTCCGTCGGCCGCTCGAGCAGTTCGGAGTTCTCGACGGCGTGGTTCTTGAGGCCACCGTGTGCGGTGGCGTGCAGGCGATTGCCCGGTTCACCTGGCAACGCGGGGCAGCCCCGAATGGTTGGCAGCCGCTGGCAGAGTTCGTGGAGTTGTCGATCGAGGAGTTCGACGCGCTTGAGGTCGTCAACGAGGAAAGGCCTCATGCATAGAGCCGAAGGGGGTAACAACCGCCCAACAAGCCGCTGATGCGCGATGATCCGGGCAGCCTCGCTTCACTCGGCCGCCTGGCCCGCTGCGCGGCGGCCAGCCGTTAGACTGGAGAGCTCAGCCAGAGAGATGTCTCGTCGATCATGCTCCCGACCGCTCTCTCCGTCCCGTGCGCGGAGTACAGGGTTGTCTCTGCTCTACCCGCGCGTGGGGGCCGAGCCCTCTCGGCCGGCACGGCCCCGGACTGGCGCGGGCGTCGCATAAGATGCTGGAATCATTGGACAATGTGGACAGAATGGCCCGCGGACACCCTGGCGTGAGGCACGGCCCGCTGGGCGTGATCTCCCGTGGCGTTTGCGGTATATTTGCCGGATATGTCCCTCCCGGCGATGCCCCCTCCAGGTTTCGACGATCTCTCCCCCGCTGAGAAGCTTGATTACGTCCAGGCCCTCTGGGACCGCGTCGCGCTCCATCCTGAGGCAGTTCCCGCCCTCGAGTGGCATCGCGAAATCATCGCCGAACGCCTGGCAGCGCACCGAGCTGGTCAGGGTTCAAGCCGCTCGTGGGAGGAGGCCCGCCGAGACCTGCTCTCGCGCCTGCGCGCCGCGCAGCGATGAGACGGCTTGAAATCCGCCAGGAATCGGAGGTCGAAATCTTTGAGGCTGCGCTTCGCTACGAGCGGGAGCGACGCGATCTCGGATTCCGATTCGAGTCTGAAGTGGATGCCACGATCCGCCGTACCCTAGAGAATCCTCTCCAGTTTCCTGAGATCGAGCCCGGCATTCGTCGCGCACTGGTTCGAATCTTTCCTTACGGCGTCTTCTTCGTACTCGAAGAACCCTTGGTGCTCGTGATAGCGGTGCTTCATCTGCACCGCCATCCGGACGCGCGGAAAGATCGGCTGTAAGCACCGAGCTGCGCAGCAAAGCTCTGGTACGTACAGTGCCCCCGGCGCGCAGGCTCCCTTGGCTCCTTGATCGATAGGCTTCAACCCGGACCTTTTCATGGCACCGATCATTCCCAATCCAGACAAGATCAAGAGCTTCCCCACCGAGGCGGCCTTCGAAGCCTGGATGGCCGCGAACCACGCCCGCGAGACCGAGCTGTGGCTGAAGATTCACAAGAAGGACTCGGGCGTGCCGACGGTGACCTACGCGCAGGCGCTGGACGTGGCCCTGTGCTGGGGGTGGATCGACGGCATCCGGAAGGCCTTCGACGAAGTCTCGTTTCTGCAGCGGTACACCCCTCGCAAGGCGAAGAGCGTCTGGAGCCAGATCAACAGGGATCACATCGCTCGGCTCACAGCGGCCGGCCGGATGACCCCGCACGGCCAGCGGCAGGTCGACGCCGCGATGGCGGATGGCCGCTGGGAGGCCGCCTACGCCCCCATCCGCAGCGCGACCGAAGCCACCCTTCCCGACGACCTTCGCGCGGCCATCGAGGCGAACCCACGGGCGCGCAAGACGTTCCAGACCCTCGGACGCCAGAACCTCTTCGCGCTGGCGTTTCGCATGAACAACATCAAGACGCCCGCCGGGCGCGCGAAGAAGATCGCGACGCTGGTGGCGATGCTGGCGCGCGGTGAGACCATCGTGCCGGAAGGGCGGCGCTGACCTCGGTCAGCGCGCGCAGCCCCCCTCCAATGAGCGTGCAACGTGTTGCCTACGTGGTCCTCCGGTGCGCGGACCTCGAGCGCTCGCGGCGGTTCTACGAAGGCCTTGGCCTGCGCTTGTCCCCGGAACAGCACGGCAGCGGAGCGAAGCACTACTCGTGCGATGTGGGTGGAATGGTCCTCGAGCTCTATCCGCTCTCGGACAGGCCGACGTCCGGCCTCCGCCTGGGGCTCGTCGTTTCCGACCTCGATCGGATCCTGGAGTCGCTCCGAGCGCTGGGCGCGGTGGTCGGCGCCATCGGCTCCGAGGGCAGCTCGCCCGTGACGGTCATCGATCCCGATGGCCATCGGATCGCCCTGGAACAAGAACGCTGAGCCGCCCAGGGCAAAGGCGGGGCGCGAGCCCAGCCCCTCGCGAGCCGCCCCCGCCCCTCCTCGCTGCGACGAGGCACCCGTCGCGAACCCCGCGCGGAACTTGGCCCTCCGGCGCGCCCCCTGGCATCTCCGCGGGGTGCGATCGCGTCTCTTCCTCGCGCTCGCCGCCGCGATCGCCATCGGGATCGCGCCGGCGACGGCATCCCCGGCCCCGCCGGGCGTCCGAAAGCTCCACGTCGAGGCCGGCGCGGTCCACGCCACGGTCGGCGCGTCGGGCAAGCAGGTGCGCCTCACGCTCGATCCCGAGCTCCAGCGCGCCGCCGAGCGCCTCCTCGCCCGCTCCGGCGCCCCCGAGGGCGCCATCGTCGCCTCCGACGTCCGCACCGGCCGCATCCTCGTGTGGGCGAGCCGCGGAGACCGGGACTACGTCGCCACCCCGCTCGCCCCGAGCGCGAGCCTCTTCAAGATCGTCACCGCGGCGGCCCTGCTCGAGGGCCGCAAGGTGAACATCGCGACGCCCGTCTGTTACACGGGCGGCATGAGCGCCATCACCGCGGCCGATCTGGAGGGCCGCGGCGCCACCTGCACCGTCTTCGGCGAGGCGCTCGGCCGCAGCATCAACGGCGTCTTCGCCCGCCTCGCAGGCCGGCACCTCACGGCCGACGACCTGCGCAACAAGGCCCGCGACCTCGGCTTCGACGGCGAGGTCCCCATCGACATCCCCGTCGCGCCGAGCGCCGCCAACATCCCCGCCGGCGGGCTCGGCCTCGCCCGCGCCGCCGCGGGCTTCTGGAGCGGGCGGCTCAGCCCGCTCGGCGCCCTGTTCGCGATGCAGACGATCGCCAACGACGGCGAGCGCGTCCGCCTCTCGCTGCTCGCGCCGCCGGGCGCGCAGGACCGCGAGGACGCGGGCGCCGTCACGCCGCGGAGCACCGACGGCCGCGGCCTGCGGGCCGATGTCGCGCGCACCCTCCGGTCGATGCTCGAGATCACCACGCGGCGGGGCACCTGCGCCAAGGCGTTCCGCAAGCCCGACGGCACCCGCGCCCTCGGCACCATGCCCGTCGCCGCCAAGACCGGCACGCTGGTCGGCGGCAGCCCGTCGCGGATGTTCTCGTGGTTCGCCTCGTTCGCGCCGTCGGATCGCCCCGAGATCGCGGTCTCCGTGATGCTGGCCAACGACATCGCGTGGCGCACCAAGGCGAACCTCGTGGGGCGCGAGCTGCTCGAGATCTACTTCGGCCGGAGGCGCCCGGGGCCCGTGGCGCGGCGGCGCTGAGGGGCCGAGCCCCGCTGACGGGCGGCCCGGGGCTGGGTTACGCTGCGACGACCCTCATGAACGCCCGAGACCGCATCCCCCTCCTCCTCGAGCAGCTGCGCAAGGAGTACCCCGACGCGCGTTACGAGCTCGACTGGAAGACGCCGCTCGATCTGCTCGTCGCGACCATCCTGGCCGCGCAGTGCACGGACGAGCGCGTCAACCGGGTGACCGCCACGCTCTTCCCGAAGTACCCGACGGCGCAGGCGTACGCCGACGCGCCCACGGCGGAGCTCGAGGAAGAGCTCAAGCCGACCGGCTTCTACCGCCAGAAGACGAAGACGGTGCAGGCCGCGTGCAGGGAGCTCGTCGCGCGCTTCGGCGGCGAGGTGCCCGCGACCATGGCCGAGCTCACCACGCTGCCGGGCGTGGCCAGGAAGACGGCGAACGTCGTGCTCAACACGGCGTTCGACATCCCCTCGGGGATCATCGTCGACACCCACGTCGCCCGACTCAGCGGGCGCATCGGCCTCTCGAAGCGCGAGAAGCCCGAGCAGATCGAGGAGGATCTGATGAAGATCGTGCCGAAGGACGAATGGACGTTCTTCGGCCCTGCGCTGGTGCTGCACGGCCGCTACACCTGCGTCGCCAGGAAGCCGAAGTGCGGGGAGTGCCGGATGAGCGAGTTCTGTCCGAAGGAAGGGGTCTGAACGAGAGATGAAGATCGATCTACCTGCCTCGTGGGAGCGCGTGCTCGCCGGAGAGCTGGAGCAGCCGTACTTCAAGAAGCTGGCGCGCTTCGTCGAGGACGAGCGGAAGGCGCACCAGGTGTTTCCGGCGGAGGAGGACGTCTTCGCCGCGTTCAAGCTCACGCCGTACGAGAGCGTCCGCGTGCTGCTCCTCGGCCAGGACCCGTACCACGACGACGGGCAGGCCCACGGGCTGTGCTTCTCCGTGCGCCCGGGCATCACGCCGCCGCCGTCGCTGGCCAACATGTACAAGGAGGCGGTCTCGGATCTGCCGGGCTTCACGATCCCGCGCCACGGCTGCCTCACCACGTGGGCGACCCAGGGGGTGCTGCTGCTGAACACCGTGCTCACCGTCCGGGCGCACACGCCGAACTCCCACAAGAACCAGGGCTGGGAGTCGTTCACCGACGCGGTCATCAAGAAGGTCAACGACAGGCCCGACGGGGTTGTGTTCGTGCTCTGGGGCGGCTACGCGCAGAAGAAGGCGAAGCTCATCGACGCGAAGCGCCACACGGTCATCAAGACGGCGCACCCCTCGCCGCTGTCGGCGAGGAACGGCTTCTTCGGCAGCAAGCCGTTCTCGACCATCAACAGCGCCCTCCGCGCCCGCGGCAGCGACGAGATCGACTGGCGGCTCCCGGAGACCGCGTAGCGCCGCGATGACGCGGCCGAAGCGCTCCCTGCCGCTCGCCCCCGGGACGCGGTACACCCCCGCCGTCCTCGAGGGGATCGCCGACGGGGAGCGCGCCGCGCTCGCGCTGTCGCTCGCCGCGCGCACCGAGGCCGGCGCGGTGTCGGCCGCGGCCTCGGCGCTCGCGCGGGCGGAGGCGCTGCAAGGGGCATCGGTCGCCGCAGAGCCGCCCGATCGGCCCATCGCCTGCAGGGCCGGCTGCGCGACCTGCTGCGTCAGCAAGGTGCTCGTGCTGGCGCCGGAGGTTCTCCGGATCGCGGCCCACCTGCGCGCCACGCGGAGCCAGGTGGAGGTCGCCGCGCTGGAGGAGCGCGTCCGCGCCGCCGACGCGGCGACGCGCGGGCTCTCCCGCCTGGAACGCGCCGAGGCCGGCGTCCCCTGCCCGCTGCTCGACGAGCGCGGCGCCTGTTCGATCCACGCTGTCCGCCCGATCGTGTGCGCGGCCTGGAGCTCCCTCGACGCCGCCGCGTGCGAGCGCCACTTCGCCGCGCCGGCGTCCATCCCCACGGCGCCGATGCACCGCCCGAGCTACGAGGTCGCCAACGCCGTCCTCGCCGGCCTGGGATGGGCTGCGAAGGAGCAGGGCCTCGACGCCGCGCCGCTCGAGCTGATCGCGGCCCTGCGCATCGCGCTCGAGCGCCCGAACGCCGGCGAGCGGTGGCTCGCGCGCCTCCCCGTCTTCGCCGCGGCGCGCGACGCCGAGTGGCAAGAGGATCGGCGGCGCGAGGGCTGATCGCGCGCCGCGGTCGGCCCGCGTCATCCGGGCGCTCGCGGTCGGAGAAATCCGTTTAGGCTAGCGCGCCGCAGAGGCCGCCGCCGGTCGGCGCCTCGCGACGGAAAACAGGACAAGGAGACGCGATGAAGATCTACGGACATCCCATGAGCACGTGTACGCGCAAGGTCCTGACGGTCCTCGCCGAGAAGGGCCAGGAGGCGCAGTTCGTGCTCGTCGACCTGATGAAGGGCGCGCACAAGCAGCCCGAGCACCTCGCGCGCCACCCCTTCGGCATGATCCCGGTGCTCGAGGACGAGGACTTCACGCTCTACGAGTCGAGGGCGATCATGCGTTACCTCGATCACAAGCTTCCGGGAGCTTCGCTGACACCGACCGAGCTCAGGGCCAGGGCGCTCATGGATCAGTGGCTCAGCGTGGAGCAATCGTACTTCGGCACCCCGGCGGTCAAGATCTGCTTCCAGCGGGTCTTCCTGCCGATGCAGGGCAAGCCAGGCGACGAGGCGATCGTCGATGCGTCCAAGGCCGAGGTCTCGACGGCGCTCGACGCGGTCGAGAAGGCGCTGGCCGGCCACGAGTACCTCGCGGGCTCGAGCTACTCGCTGGCCGACATCTCGTGGATGCCGTACCTCCAGTGTCTCGTGGTGTCGAAGCTCGGGGATCTCATCACCGATCGGCCGAACGTCGCGGCGTGGTGGAAGCGGATCAGCGAGCGTCCCGCCTGGGTGAAGGTGTCGTCCTGACGCCTGCCGGCCTGCCCTGAGCGGGCATCTTCTGAGCAGAAAGCCACGGGGGTCGGCAACGCCGGGACGCCGGCGCATCGCTGCCGCCCCGGAGCGGCCGTGCCAATCGACGGCCGGACGCGGCGGGTGCTCCTCGGTCCTTCAGCTCGGGGCGCCGAGCACCTCGTCGAGCGTCCGCGCGGCGAGCACCCGATCGCCCCACCGCTCGAGCTCGGCCACGTCGGCTGCATCGATGCGAGCGACGACGGCGGCTGGCAGCTCGCCGAAGCGGGCCCGGAGCAGCCGCAGCAGGAGGTTGCGCTCCCCTTCCTTCAGCCCCTCGTTGCGCAGCTTTTGCTGGTAATCCTCGAACCACGCCCGGATCTCTGCGCTCACGTCGTCCTCCTCGCTCGTCGCCTGCTCATCGAGCCCGAGCTGGAAATGTACCAGGAGAGGCGTGGCGACGCTCCTCTCCCAGGCGTCCTCCGGCATCGCCGCCAGATCGGCGAGCGCCTCGCGCAGCACGCGCCCGGAGCCGAGGTGTTTCGAGCGCTGCGGCCGCCGTCGAGGGGCTCGACACCCATAGAACGCCACGACGTCGCCGCTGGCCAGCAGGCCTGATAAGGGGGCGAATTCCGGCAATGCGCCTTCACGCACCGGGGAAGAGCAGAGGGACCACGACAGCGCTCCCGAGAGCATAAGCGCTCAAACCGGCGATGATGCCACACGCCGTCAGGATGCCTGCGAAGAACGACGAGCTATGCGCGCAAGCCCACAGCGCGCGCATCGCTCTCCACCATGCGTTGAAGAGCGCCCAGGACGCGAGGATAACGAGCGTCGCTGCCCCTCCGATCACGCCTGCGCCGCGAATGGAGCTCGGCACCTCGACGACCCCCGCATACGCGAGCGGCAACAGGACGAGATCAACGATCAGCAACGCGCAACCCAGGCCAACGAAGGATTGCCAGAAGAGCCACGGAACATGCGGCGCCGACGACATCGCAACAGCGTTCGAACGGCGTTGCCTGAATTCGACGAGCTTGCCTGCAAAGGCCGCCCCGGATGCGAAGACCATCACTTTGCCGGTCAGATCGACAGCGGCGGCGAAGCCCTGCGGATCCATTCCTCCGGTCGCGTCGAGGAGGCCTGCGGCAGCGACGACCAGGACAGCGGCCCAAAGGACCAAGAAGAGCAGCGCGGCCGGCACGGCGATCAGGAGCGACCAGACGGCGAGCGCGATCGCCGCGAGCACAACCTGCCAACGGCTCGAGACAGAAGAGGACGCGGAAGCGTTCGAGGTGGGCGTCGTCATGTGCTTTCGGCCGAAGGTGCAAGTCGCCGGCCAGCGTCTCGCGAAAAGCCCACGCACGCGCGGCCACGTGAACGGAGCAGGACGACGCCCGATGGCGCGTGTTGCCGAAGCCAGGCTCCGGCGCCGCGAGGTGATCGCGTTCAGGGTGCGCGGCCGTGCGGGTGATCGCGATCAGCAGCGAGGGAAATCGACGCGCTGGCGCGCTCGCGTCACAGGAGCAGGCTGCGCGCTTCGAAACGCACAGCGCGCCCTCGGCATGCCGGGTGCTTCAGAGGGGCGCCCAGCAGGAGGTCATGAGCATGAGCGTCACCCAGCTCGTTCAGCGCAAGGACGTACGGGATATATTGGACCGAGTCATCCCTCCCTACAAGCGGGCGCAACGAACCGTGATGAGAGTACTCGGGTCGTCGTGCAGCCCACGCCTCGTTGGCACCGCGTTCGACTACGCGCTGCGCTTCGATGTGCTGCGGCGCTGCCCGCGAGCGCACGATCGACCGTGGGTCGCGGAAGCTTCGATCGAGCGGCTCGAGGGAAGGCTGGCGAGCGTGCGCGCGGCGGGCGGCCCGATGGGCCTCGCCGGAGCTCCGAGCGCTCTGGTCGACGGCGCGCACCTCCGGAGAATCGTCCGGCGTGCACGCCGACGCGTCGAGAACGCGAGGACGTTCCTCCGCAAGCACATCCGAAGGCGCGCTTGTGATCGCTCCTGGATGACGCGGCTCGCCGAGCATTCGCTGAAGCTCGCGAGGCTCGACGCCATCTACCGCGCAGGCTACCTCGGCGATGATCTGTTCGCCGACAACACGCCCGAGCTGCGCGATCAGGTCGTCTCGCTCCTGGAGCACGCGGCGTTCGATACGCTCCTCGACGGCGCTGATGTGGTGTTGAACCCGACGTTCGGCGCCTGCTCCAGGCTCGTGGGCGGAGCCGATGCGGACCTGCTCGTGGGAGGACGCCTGATCGATCTCAAGGTGTCTGCGCGCGACGATGTGGAGCGGCCCATGGTGCGCCAGCTCGTCGCCTACCTGATCCTGGCCGAGCGAGCGCGGCGCGAGGGGCAACCTCTGCCGCAGATCACATCCCTGGAGCTCTACTTTGCCCGGCACGCGCACCTCTGGACGCTGCGCGCGGACCAGATCCTGACCCACCCGGAATATCCGGAGGTCGAGCGGAGATTTTTCGAGATCGCTGTCGGAGTCATGCGTCGGGCGAGCACGACGCCTTCGATCGTGCCCGCGCGCGTGACGGCGATGCATCGACGTTCGTCCGCGCTCGGGACCAGCTCGCCGCTTACCGCTTTCGCGCTGGCCGCTCGCCGGCCTCGTTGTGAATGGCCTTGAGCCGCCGGAGCAGCTGAGCCCGGGACAGCCCGAGACGCTTCGCCGCCTGGCTCTGGTTACCGCCGCAGGCGTCGAGCGCCTCCTGGATCGCCTCCCGCGTCGTCGGTGGCGGCGCGGCCGTCGATGCGCGTACACCGAGCACCTGCTCCACGATCGAGAGCTTGAGCCCCACCGCCGGATCCGCCGCCGCGACCAGCTGGTTCACGCCCCGCACGTTCGCCGGCCAGTCGTGGAGCATCATGAGCTCCACGGCCTCCACGTCCACCCTCATGCGACCGAGCTGCAGAGGGCCGTACGCGCGCTCCCAGAGCGCCCCGAGGATCGCGAACACATCCTCCGGTCGCTCCCGCAGCGGCGGCAGCGAAATGCGCACCGGAAACCGCGCCAGCAGGTCGAGGCGGAACCTGCCCAGCTGGACGGCCTCCTCGAGTGGACGGTTGGTCGCCGCGATGACGGCGATATCCACGTGCGCCGGTTCCTTCGCGCCGACTGCGAGCACCTCCTGGTTCTCGAGGACGCGCAGCAGCTTGGGTTGCAGCTCGACCGGCAGCTCGCCGATCTCGTCGAGGAACACCGCTCCTCCAGCGCTCGCTCGCAGCAGCCCAGGGTTACTCGCGCCGCTCCCCGAGAACGCCCCGCGCTCCCAACCGAAGAGCTGCCCCTCGAACACGCTCGCGGCGATGCCCGCCACGTTGACGCGCGTGAAAGGACCGTTCGAACGCCTGAGGGCCCGCACGACCGCCTCGGCAAGCATCTCCTTGCCCGTACCGCTCTCCCCTGTGATGAGGACGTTGCGCACGGGCCGCGTGGCCAGCCGGTCTAGCTCCGCGCGAACTGCGCGGAGCCCCCACGGCCCCGCGAGGCCGCCAACGGCCGGCTCCGGTTCGGCTGGCCCCGCGTACGCCTCGCGATAGACAAGCAGGGTTTCGCCCACGCGCAAGATGGCCCCATCCTCGATGGGCACCGGCTCGCCCGCTGGGAGCCGATGGCCGTCGAGCCATGTCCCGTTGCGCGAGCCCACATCCTCGATCTGCAGGCGCCCTCCCGCCCGCGTCAGGCGAAGGTGGTTGGACGAGACCTTGGTGTCGTTGAGGCCCGCCGCCGCGAGCCATGCCCGTCCGACATAAACCCCGGGGGACGGGAGAGGCACGGCGATATTGGCAGGAAAGGCGGCGAGCAGCGCTGGCGTTCCTCGGTCGCGGCGCGTGCCGGTCGGGGGCCGGTGCTCGTCGGTGGGCGCATCGCGCGGCGGCCGGGTGTTCATCGCGCCCTCGTCATCGGCCCCCTCGGAGCGGCTCCCTCTCAAGCCTACCGCGCCCTCTCATTCTGCGTCCAACGCGACTGCGACCCGCACCGAGGCGCTGGCCTTCTCGCCCACGAAGAGCAGCAAGCCCTGGCACAGCACGCTGCTCTTGAGCCAGTCGTAGTTGGCCGCGACGTGCCCCTCCGAGAGCGGCACGCCTGCCTCCGTCACCCGGATCACGACCTCACCACGCACCAGCTCGGCCGTCGTGATCTGCAGTCGTTCGGGCTCACCTCGCGCTGCCGGGTCCTGCGTGAACGGGATGCAGATCTCTTCGCCGGTGGACTGGCGGCGCACACATGCTTGTGCGGCCGGGTGAGTCCTGGACATGTCCTCGGTGAACCTCGTTTCGCCGTCCGGCCGCCGGGCAACCCCCGTGAGCCGCAGCAACCACGAACGATCCGGCAAGGGGACGTCCTCGCACGGGGCCGGCAGGCAGGTCATGCCCTTGGAAAAGCAGTCTCCCTGCTTGTTGCAGCACGGCGTCACCTCGGGCTGCTTCGGCGGCGCAACCTGGAGCGGATCGGGCCGCACGGACACCACGCCCGGCGCGGCGGGCAGCGTCATCTGCGCCACCTCGCCGGCGTCGGGCTCCGGTCGACCCGCGAGCATCGATGCGCCCGCAGAGGCCGCGGCCCCGAGCGCCAACCCCACCGCCAGGAGGAGCGCCGTTCGACCCGGCTTGCCAGGCGTGGAGGGCGGCTCCGCGCGCACGGCGTGCGTGCTCCGCGCGGGGACGGACGTCGCCGAAGACTGCCGCGAGCCGTCAACCGGTGAGAGCGTCGGGAGGGAGGGCCGCAGCGCCGCGGATGGCGGTGACGGCATCGGCGTGGTGCGGGGCGGGTGGCTCGCGCGCGGTCCGGGCCAGGAGGTTCGTCCTGCGTGCACTTGGAGCTCGGTCGGGCCGAGATGCGGGTCCGTCGCGCTCGCGCGCGGCAACGCGACGCGCAGCTGCCTCTGGCTCGCCCGCGCCGCTGTCTCGATCCGCTCCAAGAGCGCAGCGCCATGACTTGGCCGCCGCCGCGGCTGGATCTCGAGACACGCGCGGATCACCTCGGCCCAGAAGGCGTCCGGCACCTGGGGCGGCCAGGGGCGATGCCCTTCCTCCGCGGCGACATAGGCGTCGATGAACGCCTCCACCGACGCATCGACGGAGAGCCCAGTCGGGTGCGCTCCGCCGAGCATCTCGCACGCGAGAACGCCGAACGCGAACACGTCGCGGGTGAACCCCTCGCGCAGCGGGAGCCAGCGCCCAGGCGCGAGCAGCTCGGGCGCCATGTACGCGACGGTGCCGATGACCGCGCCCGTGGCCGTCAGCGGCCTAGGGTTCCCGACGGGCGCGGCGATCCCGAAGTCGATGAGCCGCACGCTGCCGGGCGCATCCGCGGCGCCCCAGAACGCGTCGGTGATGAGCACGTTGGCGGGCTTCAGATCGCGATGCAGGAGGCCAAGACCATGGACATGGGCCAGCGCGGCCGCGATCTGAGCCAGCACGGCGCCGCGCTGAGCGAGCGACATACGCGTCGCCGCATCCGCGAGCGACTGGCCTTGCACGAAGTCGAAGACCAGCCCCACGACCCCGTCCGCAGGCGCTTCGAAGAGGGCGCGGCAGGGAACCAGGGTCGGATGGACGGCGCCGGCGACGGCTCTTGCCTCGCGCCGGGCGCGTTCCGCGGCTCCTCCCTCGAGGCCGCTCAAGAAGAACAGCTTGAGGGCACGCACGCTCCCGTCGAGCGGATCGTGGACCTTCCACACGGCGCCCTGCCCTCCCCGGCCGAGGGGTTCCATCAAGGTGTAGCGGTCGACACGGACGCCGGGGCGAAGCTGCACGATCTATAGTTACCGCAGCGGTCTGCCCGACAGAAGGGGTGATTCTGAGAGGATAGGCAAGGCTGGCCGACGAGGGCTGCTGGCTCAGCCCTTGTGGCCCGTGCCTGGACGCGCCACGCTGGAGTCGTCCGTTCCACATGTTCTCTCGCATCGAGCGAGCAGCCCTGATCAACGCTCGACGACTTCCGAGATGCGGCCACGGACATCGGCCGCCCGGCGCGTCGCTGGCTCCACCCCGTCGAGCAGCCCCACCAGGTTGAACAGGTCGAACGCCGCGGCCCAGCGCTCGAACCCCTCGGGAAGCGGCGCGCTCTCGCGGTAAGCGCCAGCGAACGCCGCGACGAACTCGGGCCCGGGGCTCCAGCGCAGGAGCTGGCCGACGTCCATCAGGCTCGGTCCCGCGTACGCGAACTCCCAGTCGAGCACGAGGAGCTCGCCCGACGACAGCCAGTGCAGGTTCGACGCCTTGAAATCCCCGTGGAGGAGCACGGGCGCCGACGCCAGCGCGCGAAGCGCCTCGGTGTTCGCGTCGAGGAACGCGCGCACGCGCTCGCCCAGCTCGCCGCGCAGGGCAGGAGCCAGCCTGTCGAGGACCGCGTCCACATGGGCCCGCAGCGCGCCGATGCAGTCGGCGAACGGCACGGAGACGGCGAGCTCCGGCCCCAGGAAACCCGCGCTGTCGTAGCCGACGGCGTGAATCTCCGCGAGCGCGCGCCCGACCGCAGCGCCGCACGTCGCTGTGTCCTGGAGCGGAACGTGCGGGACGTGCTCGAGGACGAGGAAATCCTCACCCGCCGACAGGACCGCCGGGACGCGGAACGACCTCCAGCCCCGCGCGAGCAGGCTGGCCTCCTTCGGCGCCGCCGCCGCGTCTCGGCGGTACACCCGCAGCACGCGCTCGGCGCCGAGGCGCACGTTCACGTTGGCGTGGCCGCCGGAGAGCACCTCCGCTTCGCCGGTGAAGTGCGGGATCCGCCGCTCGATCTCGGCGCGCGCGAGGGTCTGGACGTGCGCGGCGCGCTCCCACGCGCGCTCGGGGTTGGGAAGCAGCTTCATGCGGTCTCTCTTCATTTCAGGCACGAGGCGCGCCGCGCGTCGAGCGCCCTCCCTCGGGCAGCGCCCCCGCTGTACGATGCGCGCATGCCCGTGTACCGCACGTCCGCCGTCGAACACGCCGCGGCGATCGCCGTGGCGGTCCGGACCGACGTGGGCCTCAGCCGCGAGCACAACGAGGATACCTTCCTGATCAGCGATCTCGCGCGCGGGCTCGCCCATGGGCCCGCGGCCGCCCAGGCGTCCGCCGCCCAGGCGTCCGTCGCGCCGCCGCTCGCCGTGTCGCTCGGCGTCTACGACGGCTCCGGCGGCGCGTCGTCCCCCGACGCGGCGAGCCGGCTCGCGGCGCGCATCGTCCACGAAATCCTCACCCGCTCCGCGCCCCGATCGAGCGACGCCCTCGAGCGGAGCCTCCTCGAGGCGATCGGCGAGGCCGGGCGCGCCGTCCGCGACAACGCCCGCCGGAGCTCACCGCACCGGAACAGCGGCACCACGGCGACCGTGGCCGCGCTCTGCGATGAGCGCCTCCTGCTCGCGCAGGTCGGCGACAGCCGCGCCTACCTCCTCCGCAGCGGCGTCCTCACCCAGCTCACCCGCGACCAGACCCTCCTCCAGTCGCTGCTCGACAGGGGCACGCTGCGGCCCGAAGAGGCCGCCACCTTCGAGCACAGGGGCGCGATGCTCCAGGCGCTCGGGCTCCGCGAACACCTCACGATCGCGCTCTCCGCCGTCGAGCTCCGCCGCGAGGACACCCTGCTGCTCTGCACCGACGGGCTGAGCGACCTCGTCGACGATCGGCACATCGCCGCCACGCTCGACGCCCACCCCGACCCCGCGGCGGCCGCCGGCGCCCTGATCGACGCCGCGCTCGCCGCCGGAGGCCGCGACAACGTGACCGCGCTGGTCACGCGGTTCGACGGCCCCTGGCTCCCCCCGCCGGCCAGCGACCGCGCCGCGGAGATCATCGAGATCGCCAGGTTCGCCGAAGGGCCGACCCGCCGCTCCTGACGGCGCGCCGGCCCCGCGATCACGAGCGCCGCGACCCGCGACAGGCAGCGTCCTGCCGCGGCGCCAGCCGGCCTCGCCTCCGCCCGCGCGCCGCGAGCGCGAGGGCGGCGAGCGCGCCGAGCCCCGCCGAGATCGGAGCCCCGCCCGCCGCGCCGCCGAAGCTGCACCCGCCGTCGTCCTCCGCCGCGCCAGAGCCCTCGTCAACGCCGGCGCCCGTCGTCGCGCCCCCGCCCGTGCCCGCGCCCGCGCCTGTCGTCGCGCCCGCGCCCGTGGCCGCGCCCGTCGTCGCGTCTCCGCCTGCGCCCGCCGTGGCGCTGCTGCTCGCGCTCGTCGCCGCGTCCCCGCCCGCGCCCGTCGCGCCGCCGCCCGTGCCGGCGCCGGAGCTCGCGGCGCTCGTCGCGGCACCAGGGTCGGAGGACTTGAGCACCAGATCCGCACAACGGTAGTAGAGGGTGGCCGGCCTCCTGTCCGTCATGACCTGGATGAGCTGAAGCGTGCAGTTGTCACACTCCACGTCCGGGAGCGTGACCTCCGCCGAGTACGATCCTCCTTTCTTGTCGGCGATGCCGTCGAGCAGGCAGCCCTTGTCCACCCCCGGCTCGCAGAGATCGTTCTCATTGGCCGGCTCCGGGAAATCGTCGAAGCCGTCGTCGTCGAACATGATCCGGAAATGCCCGGGGTGATCGATCGTCTCGTTCCACGTCACCGCGATGGTCTCGCCCGGCTCGAACACGGTGACCGTCTCGCCCCGCGCATCGCCGCGAGCACCGCAAGGCGCCACCTTCTGCTGGTCGTCCGCGTGCCTCGGCGCGGGGGACGTGAGGTCGATGTGCGCGCGGCTCAAGCCAGCGAACGACATCACGGCGGCCAGCACGAACGATCCCATCAGCATGCAACGCATCGATCCACCTCCTCGGAGCCCGCGGGCAGCGCAATCTACACAGCGGCTCATCGTCTGTCTGCGACGTCCTCAAGCAAGGAATTTTCCACGAACGGGGCGCCAGCGACCGACGTCGCGAACCGCCGGGCTCAGCCCGGTAAAGGCGCTCGGGCTTGCTTTTCGTGGTGAATTCAGCGATCCCACCCGGGGTGGAGGGGCGCCTCTGGACCGCCGATCAGGTAGAAGACGCTGTGTCCATGCGGCTCTCCGTGAAGGGAGGCCAGCGCGGACCGCGTGGGGGTGGGGCCCGGCCGGCTCTGCCGGCGGGCGGGGGCGGCGCGTGCCGCCCCCGGTGACGAAAGCGGAGGTTCATCATCATGGAGCAGCGCGCACTCGGTTCTACTGGCGTCGAGATCCCGGTCGTCGGACAGGGCACCTGGCAGATGGAGATGGACGATGAGGCGGCCTGCATCGACGCCATCCGGCGGGGGATCGACGCGGGCATGACGCACATCGACACGGCGGAGATGTACGGCTCGGGCGCGGTCGAGGCGCTCGTCGGCAAGGCGATCACCGGCCGCCGCGACGAGGTGTTCCTCGCCTCCAAGGTGCTGCCCAGCAACGCGAGCTACGCCGGCACGATCGCGGCGTGCGAGCGCAGCCTGGAGCAGCTCCGCACCGACCGGCTCGACCTCTACCTCCTCCACTGGCCCGGGTCGTACCCGCTCGAGGAGACGTTCCGCGCCTTCAAGGACCTGAGGGACAAGGGCAAGATCCGGTATTTCGGCGTCAGCAACTTCGACCAGGCGGAGCTGTCGAAGGCGATCGCCATCGCCGGAGCGCGCGAGATCGCCTGCAACCAGGTGCTCTATCACCTGCTCGAGCGGTCGATCGAGCACCGGGTGCTGCCGCTCTGCGAGCGGCACGGCATCGCGGTCGTCGCCTACAGCCCGTTCGGCTCGGGCCGATTCCCGGCGCCGGACAGCGCCGCGGGCAGGGTGCTCGCGTCGATCGCCGCCGCCCACCGCGCGACGCCGTGGCAGGTCGCGCTGCGCTTCCTGCTCCGCCGCCAGCCGGTCTTCGTGATCCCCAAGGCCGCGAACGCCGCGCACGCGCTCGACAACGCGGCCGCGGGCGATCTGCGCCTCGGCAGCGAGGACATCGCCCGCCTCGAGACGGCCTTCCCGCTCGGCCGGGATCGCGGCGTGCTGCCGACGCTGTAAAGCGGGCGGCGAACAGAGGAACCGTGAGGACGCCACGAGCCACCAAGAGTGGAATTTCCCCTTGGTGTCATCTGGCGCCTTGGCATGTCTTTCCTTCAGGAGCCTCGCGAGCCCCGCTTCGTTCCGCTGAACGGCAGGGGCTCTCCTGGCGGGAGGCCGAACGTGGCATACTGCGGACATGAGCCACGCACGCTTATCCTCGCTTCTCTTCGGGCTTTTTCTCGCCGCCTGCAGCGGCACGGTCGAGATCCCGTCGAGCAGCGGCAGCGACGACGTTCGCAATCTCTGCGGCGGCACGGTCGATATGCCGTCCGGCAGCGGCGGCGGCAGCGGTGGCAGCGGTGGCAGCGGCGGCACCGGCGGCACCGGCGACAGCGGCAGCACCGGCGGTGCTGGGGGCTCCGCCAGCTCGACCTCGAGCGGCGCGATACCGCTCGCGTGCGGAGGGCGCAGCGGGGGGATCTGCGGCAAGGAGGACTTCTGCGACTTCCCCGACGACTCGTGCGGAACGTTCGACACCACAGGCCGGTGCACACCCCGGCCCGGGGGGTGCCCGGAGGACTGCCCGGGCGTCTGCGGGTGCGACAACAAGTTCTACTGCAATGCGTGCGCTGCGCAGCAGGCCGGGGTGGATGTCTCGGCGAATGCCTCCTGCGTCGAGCCCGAGGTCGGCCGCTACACCGCCTCTTACTGGCCCGGCGGGCTCGATCACCTCACCGTCTACAGGGCCCGGCCAGAGGCGGACCTCTGCGTGGTGCTCTATGCCGAGGCGCCGAGCAGGCAGTCGCCTGCGGGGTTCGACATCGTCACGGTCCCGGAGGCGTGGCGTGTGTCGCGCATCCTGATGCGCAAGGGGGCGGCCAGCTGCGCGCCGGACGCCCAGGGCTCAGCGGACGCCGCCGTGAGCGCGACCAGCGCGACCGGGAGCCTGACGGTGCAAACCTTGGGGAGCACCTCCATGCCCTCCACCATCGACATGGACATCACCGTGATCTTCCCGGAGGAGCACGCGAGCGACCGCCTCCGCGTGACGGGCCTTGTCGTGGGCACCGAGGGGACGTAGCGGGCGCCGGAAGCCACGGGCGGCGCTTCTTCACACCGCCGCCGCGCTGGGCCTCCTCCGCCTCGGCGCGCCGCGGTCAGCGCTTCTTCACACCGCCGCCGCGCTGGGCCTTCTCCGCCTCGGCGAGCCGCCGCCGCGCGTCGTCCAGGGCCGCCTGGCTGGCGTGGCCCTTCGGCAGCGCCTCGTAGCCGGCCACCTCCTCGCGCAGCGTGGCGATCTGCTCCGCGCCCCGCCCGAGCCGCTGCTGGATCTCCGCGCGGAGCTTCAGGTAGCGCAGCCGGCGCGGGCCATAGGCGCGCCCGATGGCCCGCTCCACCGCGGCGAGCGCCTCCGCCTCGCGGCCCATCGCGTGGAGCACCTGCGCGAGCCGCGCGGGCGGCTCGTACGAGGCGGGCATCTGCGCCTCGCGCTCCGAGAGCATCGCGACCGCCTCCTCGCCGCGGCCGAGCGCGATGTACGCCATGGCGCGCCCGTAGTCGTATGCGGCGGCCGCCTCGGGCGTCTTCGCCTCCTTCGCGGCGCGCTCCAGCACGGCGAGCTTCGACTCGCTCGCAGCGCGGGCCCCGCCCGCGTCGCCGAGCGCCTCGAGCCCCTCGGCGAGCAGGCCCCACGCGTCGGCCCTGTCGTCCGCGCTCGCGTCCGCGGGCGGGCTCGCGACGATCGACCGCAGCCGGGCGACCGCCGCCTCGCGCGCGGCCCGCTGGGCCTTGCCGCCGGGGAGCGCCGCCGCGCAGGAGAGCAGGACGCTCGCGAAATCAGCGGGCAGCGCCGCGCCCTTCACCTCGCCGACGTGCGCGCTGCCGAGCTCCGCGCACGCCGCGGCGTCCTTCTTGCGGTAGAGCGCCGCCAGCAGGCCGAGCAGCGCCTCGCTGCGCCGCGGCCAGGCCTCCCCGCCCCGGGCCAGGGCGCGCCGGTAGGCGGACACCGCCGCGGCGTGGTCCCCGGCGCTGTGGGCCCGCTTCGCCTCGACAAGCAGGCGGTTCGGATCGTCCGCGGGCAGCGCCGAAGCAGCCTTGGAATCCATCGCGAGCAGCGCCTCGCGGATCAGCTCGCGCAGTTCCTCGACCGAGGCGGCGCCCCGCCATAGCCCGATCACCTCGCCGCCCGCCGGCTCGAGGACGAAGAACGTCGGCCACACCGTCACCTCGTGCCGCTCCAGGAACGGCGCGCTCTCCGGTCGATCCGTGTCGACGTCCGCGAACACCACCCGATCGGCGAACGGGCGCAGCGACGGATCGGTCAGCACGTAGTGCTTCATGCTCAGGCAGGTGTGGCACCAGGGCGCCCACGCATCGACGAACAGCGCCTTGCCCTCGGTCCGGGCCTTCTCGTGCGCCCGCGGCACGTCGTCGTGGATGAATTCGAGCGGCGGCTGCGTGGCCGTCGGCTCCGGGCCGGCAGCGGGCGAGGGGGCCGCGGCTGGCGGCGACGGCGCGGCGACCGGAGGCGCCGGCGCGCGTGGCGGCGGCTCGGCGGCGCAGGCAGCGAGGGCGGCGGCGGAGACGAGGGCGGGGAGCAGGGCCGGGGCACGCACGGCCGGACATGGTAGCCGAACCGCGGGGGGCTCGCCCTCGCTGCGACGGGCGAGCGCGGCACCGGGACCGAGCGCGGCACCGGGACCGGATCGCGGCGTCGCTGGCAGGCGCCTCGGTGCGTCGACAAGGCGCTCCCCGACAGCCGCAAAGCTGGTACAGTCCCGCCGCAGTGAACGATTACGCGGGTCGGTGCGGCAGCTGCGCGGCATTCACCCGGGCGCACGACGATCCAGCGCGCGGCCGCGTCGGCGAGTGCGCCCTCGAGGTGTACCCGCCGCCGATCAAGGCGACAGCGACGTGCGCCCGTTACCGTGCCAAGGGCGCGCCTCCGCCGCCACCGCCACCCCGGGCGGCGGGCCAGCCGCGCGGCACCGGCGTCAGGCCGCGGGCGCCCGAGCGCGCCCCGTTGCCGGAGCGCCGGCCGAGCGCGGCGCCGCAGCCCTTCCGTTCGACGCTGCCAAGGGAGATCGACATCGACATGGATATCGACGAGTTCCGCCGTGTGCTGCGCGAGGTGCTGTCCGAGGAGCTCGGCGTCGGCCGCGCGGAGATCGGCGGCCGCTGGGAAGGCGGGGAGATCGTGCTCCGGCCCGGCAAGGAGGGCACGGCCGAGAAGCGCATCCCGCTCGACGTGTTCTTCCACAAGATCGTGATGCTCCGCGACAAGCTGCGCGTGCTGGAGCAGAAGATCAACGGGCACGAGGGGCTGAGCGACGCGGAGAAGGTCCAGCTCCAGGCGTACATCACGGGCTGTTACGGGACGCTCACGACGTTCAACGTCCTCTTCGCGCGCCGGGAAGACGGGTTCACAGGCAGCGGCCGAGACAGCGACTGATACCCCATCTGACCTGCGCCGGGAGCGCGATGGCTCTCCATCTCGTGCCTCGTGCGGGCCATGGGGCCTGATCACTCCCTCGGCCCTCCGCTTCGGCCTGCTGGGCCCGGGCGCGGCGCTATACTTGCCCCGTGTTCCGTTCCGATCGAGACGCGCTCGCGGGCAAGCTCGACGACGTTCAGGCCGAGAACGAGCGCCTGCGCCGACAGAACGAGGCCATGCGTCACGCCCTGCTGGCGCAGCGCGTCGGCGGCCAGCCTGTTGCCTCCAACACGTATCGCGGCGGCGTGGCGCGGCTGGGCGCCGGTGAGCGGGTCGCGCTCGCGCGGCATCAGCTCGAGGCGTTTCCTGTGTGGGCCACGGCGCTGCTGCACGTCGTGACGTTCGGAATCGTGTCGTTCGTCCGCTTCAATGCGATGCACGCCCAGCTGCCCCGGGCCGAGCGCGACGATCCGTCCGTGGGGAAGGCCATCGGCCTGCACCTCGCCCCGTACTTCAACTACTACTGGGTCTTCTGGAACGGCCTCAGGCTCTGTGATCGCGTGAACCTGCAGTGCCGCCTGCGGGGCATGCCCGACGGCGTGCCGCGGGGCCTGGTCATCGCGGCGTGCGTGGCGAGCGTCATCCCGTACATCCAGCTCCTGGCCGGCCCGATCACCTGGCTGTTCGTCGCCATCGCCATGCAGCGCACGGTGAACCGGATCGTCGAGCTCGACGCGCGCACCACGAGCCAGCGCGTCGAGCCCGTCGACGCGGGGGCTGGCGTGTTCGGCGCGCGGTTCCCTGCGGTTCAGGCGCTGCCGGACGACGTCGCCGTCCAGGCGGAGGCCGAGGCGGAGGCCGCGGCGGCGCTCGCCGAGCAGCGGCAACGCCGCTAGCGCGCCGCCCTGCGCTATCGGCAGTCGGCCGCGTCCTCTGGCTTCTTCGTATCCATCCAGCGAAGCGCCATCGTCGTTGCCATCACGGCGAAGCTCCAGACCAGGGTGAGCAACGCCTCGGGGTTCTCGATCTGCGGGAGGTGGCCAGTGTCGGCGAGGAGCTCGAAGCGGGCGCCGGGGATGGCCGCTGCGTAAGCGCGGCCGTAGTCGGGCGTGCTGATGCGGTCACTGTCGCCCCAGACGATGAGGGTGGGAAGGGTGATGGCGGACAGCCGGGAGCGCAGGGTCGGGTCCGTCATGCTGCCGCCGTAGATGCGCAGGGCGGCGAAGTTGCCGGCGATCGAAGCCTCCATTGCGGCGCGCTGGGCCTCGCTGAGGCGGGACACGTCGATGCGGAAGGGCGCAGGGTCGTGGTAGCTAAGCTCGGCGAGCTGGCCCTTGGGCAAGCCGAACACGTCGGCGACGGGCTGGTCGGCGACGTGGATGCCGACGGCATCGACGAGGACGATGCCGTGGATTCGAGGGCTGCCAAGCAGCGCGAGCTCGGCGGCGATCCAGCCGCCGATGGAGTTGCCGACGACGGTGACCTCGGTGAGGTCGAGCTGATCGAGCAGGGCGCGGTAGAGCCGGGCGAGGGCGGGAATGCTGTCCAGCCATTCCGGTCGGGGGGTGCCGCGGAAGCCGGGGTGGGTGGGCGCGATCACCCGGGCGTGTTCGCGCTTGGCGAGGGTCTGGGCGAAGCGGTCCACCGACTGAGGGCCGGCGCCGCCGTGCAGCAGCAGGATCGGCCGCCCCTCGCCGCGGGCAGCGACGGTCACCTCGGCAAGCCCGCAGTCGGGGACGGTGACAGCGTACGTCGTGGTGGTCACGAAGAGGTCCTCTCGCGTCGGATGACAGGCGCCGACTCGAGCCGAGGTTAACACGGCCCGACGCCGGTTGGCGCGGGCGGCTCGGCTCGGATTGGCGTATGCGATGCGGCGTCGTGGGCGCCGTGTGCCACGGGCCCGCGGCGCTCGTGAACGTGCGCCTCTCGTCCGGACAGTACCTCGTCGCCGGCAAGCCGGTGAGCGCGTTCACGAACGAAGAGGAACGCGCTGTGAAGCTCGACGCCGTCGTGCCGTTCCTCCTCCAGGATCGGCTCGTCGAGCGCGGCGCGCTCTTCCAGCCTGCAGCGCCGTGGCAGGAGCAGGTCGTCGTCGCCGAGCGCCTGGTGACCGGGCAAAACCCTGCGTCGGCCGCGGGCGTCGCCGAGGCGATGGTCCGCCTGCTCCACCCCGAAACGCGTTGAAGGGGTCGTGCCCCCGATGCGCTCACTGGGCGGCGAGGCCGGAGAGCGCGTATCCGAGCCGGTGCGACGTTGAGGAAGACAGGAACGCTCCGCGGAGGTGAGACAGCCTCCGGCCGGGCCCGCGAGCGGCGCCGACAGGCGCGAGCCTCGTGACACGGGGCCAGCAATTCCGTCGCAGCATGGGTTCGCCGGGATCGTCGGCGGGGCGCGGGGGCGACGGCGTGAACGGGGAATCGGCGAGATCTGCGCCGTGGGCGCTCGCCGAAGAGATGCGCGGCGCGTCGCCCACCATGGTACAAGGTGCGAGGAGGTCGCCGCGCAATGGCCATCAAACAGCTCACGCCAGAGCAGGTTCACACCATGTCCCTCGAAGAGAAGGACACATGGTGGCTGAAGAACGTCTACCGCGGCGACATGCCCCAGCTCACGTGGCGCTCGGCGATCACAGGCATGCTCCTCGGCGCGTTCCTGTCGCTCACGAACCTGTACATCGGCGCGCGCACCGGCTGGTCGCTCGGCGTCGGGATCACGAGCGTGATCCTGGCCTTCGGGCTCTTCAAGGTGCTCTCCAGGCTCGGCCTCGGCAGCGACATGACCGTGCTCGAGAACAACGCGATGCAGTCCATCGCGACGTCGGCCGGATACATGAACGCGCCGCTCTTCACGAGCCTCGCGGCCTACTCGATGGTCACGACGACGATCATCCCCATGGGCCAGGCGATGATCTGGATGTTCGTCCTCGCCATCCTGGGCGTGCTCTTCGCCTTCCCGATGAAGAAGCGCTTCATCAACGACGAGCAGCAGCCCTTCCCCGAGGGGATGGCCGCCGGCGTCGTGATGGACGCGCTGCACGAGAGCGACGAGAAGGAGGGCCTCTTCAAGGCGAAGCTCCTCCTCGGCGGCGGCCTCCTGAGCGCCGCGCTCGAGCTCCTCCGCGACGACAAGGTGATGCGCGCGCTCTTCGCGCTCAAGAACATCCCGCATTACTACGACGAGTTCCTCTATGGCGGGGGCTTCGCCGATCTGCTCAAGCGCTGGGGCCTCTCGCCGGCCATCCGCGGCACCCCCCTGAACGAGCTCACCATCCGGTTCGACACGAGCATCATCTTCGTCGCCACGGGCGGCCTGATGGGCATCCGGACCGGCGTGTCGCTCCTCCTCGGCGGCATCCTCAACTACTGGGTCCTCGCCCCTCTGCTGATCGAGCGCGGGATCATCCTGCCGAAGAACGGGCATTTCGGGTTCGGGGCGATCACCCTCTGGGCGCTGTGGGGCGGCGTCGCGTGCATGACGACGTCCTCTCTCTACGCCTTCTTCTCGAAGCCCAAGGTGATCATCGACGCGTTCAAGGGCCTCACCAAGAAGGGCGGAGCGACCGACGTGCTCGCGGACATCGAGCTTCCGGTGAAGGTGTCGATCATCGGCATACCCGTCGTCGGCGCGGTGATCGTGGTGCTCGGGCAGCTCTGGTTCGGGATCTCCTGGTGGCTCGGGGCGCTCGCGATCCCGCTCGTCTTCATCTTCTCGCTCATCGCGGTCAACTCGACGGGCATCACGGCGATCACCCCGACCGGGGCGCTCGGCAAGCTGACGCAGCTCACCTACGGCGCGCTCGCGCCGAAGAACATCACGACGAACCTGATGACGGCCGGGATCACCGCCGAGGTCGCGAGCAACACGGCGAACCTGCTGATGGATATCAAGCCGGGCTACATGCTCGGCGGCAAGCCGCGCCACCAGGCGATGGGGCACGTGCTCGGGACGGTCGCGGGGCTCGTGCTCTCGGTGCCCGTCTGGTACCTCGTGCTCATCCAGGGCGACATCGGCCGCTACGGGACGGAGCGGCTGCCGGTCCCGAGCGCGCTCACGTGGAAGGCCGTCGCCGAGGTGCTGATGAAGGGGCTCGATTTCCTCCACCCGACGGCCAAGTCCGCGGTGGTGGTCGGGGCGATCGTCGGGATCCTCGTCGAGATCACGAGGCAGGTCACGAAGAACCGATTCCCCCTCTCCGCGGTCGCCCTGGGGCTCGCGTTCATCCTCAACTTCACCGATATCTGGTCGATGTTCCTCGGCTCGTTCCTCTTCTGGCTGCTCGAGCGGCGCGCCGCGCTCTGGCGCAAGAAGCGCGAGCAGGAGACACGGCTCAGCGAGACGGCGCCGGGCGGGCGCTCGGACGCGCCGCCCGCGCGGCCCTGGTACGCGCTCGCCGCGGACAACACCGAGGCCATCTGCGCGGGCGTGATCGCCGGAGGCTCGCTGATGGGCATCGGCCTCAGCGTGCTCGGCGTGCTTGTGCTGCCCGACGTGCTGGAAGCCGAGAGCCTCACCAAGGCGCTCGGACAGATCCTTCAGTTCCTCCCGAAGTGAAGCGCTGGCGGCCGCGAGCGGGCCCATCCGGCTCGCTCGCGGCCGCCTGCTGAACCCGATCCGCCGCGCCGGCGAGCTCGGGACGGCGCCTCGCCGTGCGAGCGCACGCGGAGGTGGAGGTGCGTTGGCGGCTCGCCGTGCCGGCCCAGCCATGCAGCGGCGCCTCACTGTGACAGGAATGCGCGCCGTGGAGGGCCTCGGCGAGCGCGCACCAGGACCGCGCGGGCGCAGCACGTCGCGCTGTCGAGCCGCTCCGCTCGGAGTCGCTCGTGGCGCGGTTCATGCAGCCTTGTTTGCACCGCGTCAACACGAGGTCAGCCAAGGACGCGCGAGGAAAGAACCGTCCATGCCGGTGAATGCGCCCCCCTCCCGAGGAACGCCCAACCCCGAGCCCGTCGGTGATCCCGGACGGGGTCCGCCGGTGCAGGATCCGGCGCCGAGCGAGCCCCCGCGCCGCGATCCCGATCCTGGCGAGCCGGCGCGTCGGGACCCCCCTCCCCCTCCACCAGCGCCCGGAGAGCCCTCTCCGGAGATCGAAGACCCGCCGGCGCCGGGACAGCCACCCAAGGAGCCCGGGGTGATCGCGAGGGCCGGCCGCGCTCGGCGCGCGGCGCAACGTCATCCCCTAACCGTCGAGAGGTTTCCATGAACACGTGTGACTGCTGCGGCAACAGCTACGACAAGGCATTTCAGATCATGGTGAGCGGCACGAGCTACACCTTCGATTGCTTCGAGTGCGCGATTCACAAGCTCGCGCCCGTGTGCGCCCACTGCGCCTGCCGCATCGTGGGGCACGGCATCGAGGCCGGCGGGGCGTTCTACTGCTGTGCGCACTGCTCCAAGCAGGAGGGCGTGGAGGGGGCCATCGATCGCGTGGCCTGAACCGCCGCCGCGGTGCCGGCCGCGCTCAGCCCGCCGTTCGCGCGGCCCCGCGGGTCGATCTGCGCGAGGTCGTACCGCGCGCTCGGCGGGGTCGACCCGCCCTGCACCGGGGGCGTCGCCGCGAGCCGATCTGCGACCAGGGTGGCGGCCAGGATGAAGAGCAGCAGCGCGACGCCCGTGTGCCCGCGAGCCTGCGTGAGCATAGATGCCTCCTTCGCGGCGAGGCGATCGCCTCGCGCTCCAGGAAACTAGATCTTGGACGCGCGTATGATAATGCTGGCCCGCCGACGAGGATTGCGTCGCGGAAGGAACGAATGGGATGGAGCCGGCGGGCGGTCACCTCGGTGAGATGAGGGCGTTCCTCGAGGTGGCGCGGCGGCAGAGCTTCTCGGCGGCGGCGAGGGCGCTCGGGCTCACGTCGTCGTCGGTCAGCAAGCAGATCGCGCGGCTGGAGGAGCGCCTCGGCGCGCAGCTCCTCCGGCGCACCACGCGCCGCGTGAGCCTCACGGAGGCGGGGAACCTGTACGCCGAGCGCGCAGACCGGATCCTCTCGGACATCGAGGAGGCGCAGCGGGCGGTCGCGGATCTCGACGGGACGCCCCGCGGGACGCTGCGCATCTCGGCGCCGACCGTCCTCGGCTCGATCCGCGTCGCGCCCGCGGTGCTGGCCTGTCGCGCGAGGTACCCGGAGCTCCGCATCGATCTCGACCTCACCGACCGCATCGTCGATCTGGTGGCCGAGCGCATCGACGTGGCGGTGCGCCTGGCCGCCGAGATCTCGCCTGCTTCCCTCGTCGCGCGGCGGCTCGCCGACGACCTGCGCGTGCTCTGCGCGAGCCCCCGGTACCTTCGGCGCCACGGGACGCCGCGCTGCCTCGAGGACCTGGCCGACCACGACTGCATCACGCTCAACCTCGAGCCTGTCGCCCGGTGGACGCTCGTGGGCCCCGAGGGCGAGCGCGTCGTCCCGGTGAGCGGCACGTTCCGCTCCAGCGACACGATCACGCTGCGCGACGCCGCGGTCGCTGGCGTCGGCCTGGCGAACCTCCCCGACTACGTCGTCCAGGATCAGCTCGAGAGCGGCGCGCTGCGGCGCGTGCTGCCGGAGTACGGCGCCTCGAAGCGCGCCAGCTTCGCGGTCTACGCCGCGCCCGCGCGCGCCGCGGTCCGCGTCGTCGTCGACGCGCTGGCCAGGGCGATGGGTCCAGCGGAGACGGCGAAGCCGACGCCGCGGAAGCCGTGAGCCAGCGCGGCGATGGTGAGGGATCGCAGGGGAGCCGAGGGAGCGCCGCGCCGGAGCGGCCGCGGCGCTGTCACAGGAGCCGCGGAGCAGCGCCCTGGGGCGAAGCGTGCGCTGCGCCGGCCGCGCGCTCCTTGCCCATCTGACGGATGCAGTACTGGAGCGCCGCCCGGAGGTTCCCGAGGGTGGTGATGTTGGCCAGATCGAGCCCGAGGCTGACGATGGTCTGGGCGACGTTCGAGCGGATGCCGGCGACGATGCCCTCGGCGCCGAGCAGCCTGATCGCGGCGACGAGATCGAGGAGGTAGCTCGCGGTCTTCGTGTCGACCAGCTCGACGCCGGTGAGATCGAGGATGGCGAAGCGCGAGCCCGTGCGGACGATCGCGTCGAGCAGGGTATCCATCACCTCCGCTGTCCTGGCGCTGTCGAGCACGCCGATCATCGGCAGGGTCAGCACGCCGTCCCACACCTGGATGATGGGAGTCGACAGGTCGCGGATGACCCGCTGTTGCCGCTCGATGAGCTCCAGCCTGGCCCTGAGCTCCTGCTCGGTGTTCTTTGGCTTGCTGATATCGAGGGTGAAGCCGACGACCGAGGACACCTCGCCCTTCTCGTCGCGCATGGGGACCTCCCAGTTGTCCCAGAACACCCCGTGCGTCAGGGACTCCGAATGGCTCGCTTCGCCCGCGAGCGCCCGCCGCAGCACCTCGCACCCGTGCGGGTTGCTCGCGTAGAGGTCGAACACGTTCTTGCCGATGTGCGCGCCCTGCTGGAGCCCGATGCCCTCGAGCGCCTTTCCCTCGTGGCACGTGAAGATCCCCTCGAGGTCGATGGCCCAGACGATGATCGGGAGCGACTGCGTGATGGCCTGCAGGATCACCTCTCTCTGATGGTGGCGGCGAGCCTGCTCGGCCCGCTCCGTCACGTCCTGCCCGAACACGCCGACGCCGATGATCTCTCCATGCTCGTCGAGGATGCGCTCGTGGCGCCACTCGACGCTCACCACGGCGCCGTCCTTCCTGACGTGGCTCCACACCCGGGGAGCCGCCCCGTCCTCCGCGAGGAGCTGCTGCCACGCGTCGGGGCTGCCGGACGCCGGCAGGAGCTCGTCCACGCGCTGGCCGAGCGCTTCCTTCGGCGCGTGGCCGAGCAGGCGCTCGGCCGCGCCGTTCCAGTCCTCGATCGTGAGCTCCTTGCCGTACTGGACGATCGCGACCGGCGCTCGCTCGAAGAGGCGTGCGCGCCTTCCGGCGAGTTTCTCGGCGTCGACTTCTGCCCATGACGTGGTGGCGGCGGTCATGGGGTGAAATTTACCCGGGGCGTTCGCGCACGTCGAAATAACTGCCATTCGTCTTCGTCGGACAGTCTGCAGAGCACCCTAGGTTCGTAAGGACGGATCCACTGTTGCTGTAGCAACACTCCGTGAGCAAGCGCCTGCTGCTCCAGCAGCAGGCCGCCATCTGTTATAACGGATTAGCGTCCAGGAAGCCGGCTCACGCTTGGTACGGGGCGTGCTCAACGGCGGTTCGTGAGGGGCTCCCTCGTCAAGGTTCGGGAGCAGGAGGAGCCATGAGCAGCAAGATCCAGTTCCACAATGTGAGCAAGACATTCGCCGTCAAGGGGCCTGCCGGCGCCAGGGAGAGCGCGCGGTTCACGGCCATCGAGGACATCAACCTCGACGTGAGGGCCGGCGAGCTGATGGTCCTCGTCGGGCCGAGCGGGTGCGGCAAGTCGACGCTCATCGATCTGCTCGGCGGCCTGTCGAAGCCGAGCAGCGGCAAGCTCCTGCTCGACGGCAAGCCGATCACGGGCCCGGCCCTCGATCGAGGGATCGTGTTCCAGCAGTATGCGCTGTTCCCGTGGCGGACGGCGCGCGAGAACGTCGAGTTCGGACTCGAGGCCAAGGGCGTCCCGGAGAGCCGGCGCAAGGAGATCGCCCAGGATTACCTGGATCTGGTCAGCCTCTCCGGCTTCGAGGATCGGTATCCGCACGAGCTGTCGGGCGGCATGAAGCAGCGGGTGGCCATCGCGAGGAGCCTCGCCTACGACCCGGAGGTGCTGATGATGGACGAGCCGTTCGCGGCGCTGGACGCGCAGACGCGCGAGTCGCTGCAGGCGGAGCTGCTCCGGATCTGGGAGAAGTCGCGCAAGACGATCCTGTTCATCACGCACAGCATCGACGAGGCGGTGTTCCTCGGGCAGCGGGTCGCGATCATGACGTCCCGGCCCGGCCGGGTGAAGCGGGTCATCGATATCCCGGAGGAGATCCGGGGCTATGAGGACGCGCGGTCGACGCCGGAGTTCGGCAGGCTGCGGCACGAGATCTGGACGCTGCTGCGCGAGGAGGTGCTGAAGGCCGAGGAGCAGGAGCGGAGCAAGCGGCAGAAGCGCGCGGCGGAGAGCCGCCCCGTGGCGGGCGTGGTGGCGGTCAATGGCTAGTTTGGAGCAATCGATTCCGCTGCCCGAGGAGTCGCAGCAAGGGCAGCTCGTGGGCGACGCGGCGCGGTGGCTCGGCCGCGCCCTCGCGCGGTCGGGGATCCTCCTCGCGGTCGCCGCGCTGTGGGAGACGGCGCCGCGGGTGGGCCTCGTGGAGGGGGCGTTCCTTCCGCCGCTCTCCGAGGTGCTGGGGACCGGGTGGCAGCTGCTCCAGAACGGGCAGCTCCTGAGCCACATCAAGGCGAGCCTGTCGCGCTCCCTCGTCGGCTTCACGCTGGCGATCTCGGTGGGCGTGCCGCTCGGGCTCGCGATCGGGTGGTACAAGGGCGTGGCGGACGCGCTGAACCCGCTGCTCGAGGTGCTGCGCAACACGGCGGCGCTCGCGCTCCTGCCCGTGTTCCTGCTGCTGCTCGGGATCGGGGAGTCCTCGAAGATCGCGCTCGTCATCTACTCGTGCACCTGGCCGATCCTGCTCAACACGATCAGCGGGGTGCGCGGGGTCGATCCGCTGCTCATCAAGTCGGCGCGCACGATGGGGCTGTCGCCGCTCCAGCTGTTCCGCAAGGTCATCCTGCCGGCCGCGGTCCCGACGATCTTCGTGGGTATCCGCCTGGCGGGCGCGTACTCGCTGCTCGTCCTCGTCGCGGCGGAGATGATCGGGGCCAAGGCGGGGCTCGGATACCTGATCATCTACGCGCAATACAATTTCCAGATCCCGAGCATGTATGTCGGCATCTTGACCATCACGGCGCTCGGGCTGACGTTCAATCACCTGCTCATGCGCGTCGAGCGGCGGTTCACGTCGTGGAAGGTCGCCCCGAAGGAGTGAGCCCAGGCCCTGCGGGGGCGCCGTGAAGATCACCGTTCATCGAGGGAGAGGACGAGCGTGAATCGAATCATCCTGGGCCGGACCGGCCTCGAGGTCAGCGTGCTCGGCCTGGGCGCGGGCGGCGACAGCCGGCTCGGGTCCGGGCGCATCGCGGAGGCCGAGTCGCTCCGGCTCGTCCGTGCGGCCGTGGAGCGCGGCGTGAACTTCATCGACACGGCGGAGGCGTACGGGACCGAGGGGCTCATCGGCAAGGCGCTCCGCGAGGTGCCGCGCGACAGCGTGGTGCTCTCGACGAAGAAGACGACGCGCCTCGAGGCGCCGCTCCGGCCGGAAGACGTTGTGTCGTCGCTGCATGGGAGCCTCGAGCGGCTCGGCACGGATCACGTCGACATCTACCATCTGCACGGCGTGCTGCCGGATCAGTACGCCGATCTGCGCGAGCGGATCGTCCCCGTGCTGCTGCGCCTGCGCGAGCAGGGCAAGATCCGCTTCCTCGGCATCACGGAGGCGTTCGCCGCCGATCCGACGCACGCGACGCTCGAGCAGGCGCTCCGCGACGATGTGTGGGACGTCGTGATGGTCGGGTTCAACCTTCTGAACCAGTCGGCGCGAGCGCGGGTGTTCCCGCTGACGCGGGCGAAGGACATCGGGACGCTGATCATGTTCGCGGTCCGGCGGGCGCTGAGCCGGCCCGATCGGCTGCGGGGTGTCGGGGCACTGAGGGGCGCTCGCCGGCGGGAGCGCGGGCGGAGGGTCACGCGACCGGCGCGGTGAGCCCGGGCGGCGCGGGAGGCGGCGCGACGTCGGCGGCGTCACGCGCGGCGTCGCTCCCGAGGAAGCGCGAGATCCGCCCGCAGAGCCGCGCGCGGAAGGCGTCATCGGTGGGGGGAGAGTGGCGGCACCCCTCGAGCAGCTCGGTCTCGGCGTGCGGCAGGAGCTCCTTCGCGCGCGCGAGCAGCTTCGCGCCGGGGAAGCTCACGTCGTCGTCGGCGCCGAACACGAGCGCGGGCCGCGTGAACCCGGCGAGGGACGCGGGCGTGGCGAGCGGCGGCGGGCGGAAATCGAGCCGGTAGCTGCGCACGGCGTCGCCGAAGTAGGAGCACCACAGGTCGTCGTGCGTGGAGAAGAGCCCGGAGACGAGGCGGGCGAGGCGCTCCTCCGAGGGGAAGGCGCGGTAGAGGGCCATCGGGATCGCGATGCGGGTGAGGCCTTGCCACGCCGAGCCCGACACCAGGGCCGCCGGCACGATCAGGACGAGCCGGTCGACGCGGGCGGGCGCGACCTGGGCCATGCGCAGGGCCGCGAAGCCGCCCCAGCTCACGCCGAGGAGGTGGACGCGCGCGAGGCCCAGCGCGTCGAGGACGTCGGTGAGCCACTCGGCGTAGGCGGGCCCGTCGATCGGCAGGCGGACGTCGGCGCTCTTGACGGACTGGCCGATGACGTCGACGACGTGGACGCGGTGGTGCGCGAGGAGCGGGCCGAGCTCGGGCATGAGGTGCGCGGAGCTGGCGAGCGCGCCGTGCAGGCAGACGAGCGGCGGGGCGTTCTCGGGGCCGGCGATGAGGACGTGCGTGGCGCCGAAGCGGGTGGAGACCTCGCGCGATCGGGTCGGGACCGGGAGCTTCTCGTGGAACCTGTCGAACCACGCCGCGATGCGCGCGCGCGCCTCTGGACTGCGGAACATGATGGATGACGTCATCGAGCCCTCCTGACGTTGGCTGCGGGGCGGAGGCCGCAGAGGTGCTGAGCGACGAGCCGATCGAGCAAGGCGATGGGCGACGGGTGCGCGCCCTGGGCCCAGGCGATCAGCGCGAAGTAGTAGAAGGAGAAGAAGGCGACGCCGAAGAGCGCGGGGTCGGCGTCGTCGGCGACCTCCCCCTGCGCGCGGGCGGCGTTGAAGAGCTCGACGACGCGGCCGTGCACGGCGGCGACCTGCTCGGTGAAGCGGGCCTGCCAGGGCGGGTCGGCGAACAGGGCGTCACGGAGCAGCGTCTTCGAGAGGGCCGGCCGGCGGGCGTAGTACGCGAAGAAGGCGGCCCCGAGCCGGTGGAGCCGCTGCTCGAGGGAGCCGGGCTCCTCGTCGCGGACGGCCTCGGCCGCGGTGGCGGCGAGGTCGTCGAACAGCGCGGCGTGGAGCAGGTCGCGCTTGTCGGCGAAGTGGAGGAGGACCGTGCCGGCGGCCACGCCCGCGTCCGCGGCGATGGCACGGACGTTGGCGGCCTCGAAGCCGTGGCGCTCGAAGTGGTCGCGCGCGGCCTCAAGGATCCGGGCGCGCGTCGCGTCTTTCTGGGCGTCGCGCCGGCCGGGCTTTTGGGTGAACGCGTTCACTGAACTAGTTCATTACATGAGAAAGAGTGGCGTACAATGAGAATTGAGCCCGGCGCGCAACGGGGTTGAGGGCGTCCCGTCTGGGCATCCGACCCAGGTTGAGGACGCCCGTCTGGGCAGACCCTGGGGCATCCGACCCAGGTTGAGGACGCCCGACCCAGGACGCCCGACCCAGGTTGAGGACGCCCGACCCAGGTTGAGGACGCCCGCCCGTCTTGGCATTCGACTCTGGGCACCCGACCCAGGTTGAGGGTGCCCGTCCGGGCATCCGAGCGAGCGTCCGACCCAGGTTGAGGACGCCCGACCCAGGTTGAGGACGCTCGCCCGTCTTGGCATTCGACTCTGGGCACCCGACCCAGGTTGAGGACGCCCAGAGGACGCCCAGGTTGAGGGTGCCCGTCCGGGCATCCGAGCGAGCGTCCGACCCAGGTTGAGGGCGTCCGACCCAGGTTGAGGGCGAGAACGAGGGGCGAGCGAAGGTGCGTCCGACCCAGGTCAAGAGCGTCCGCCCCCGCGACGTTCGAGCGGCGCCGCGCCGGACATCTTTTTGCGTAGCCCCCCGCGCAGGCGGCGATCGCCGGGACGGCTCAGCCCGCCGCCGGGGCCTGCTGCGCCTGGGCGCGCGCCCGGAGGCGCTGCTTGGCGGAGGGGCCGCCGGCGTGGCGCACCGAGGCGACGGCGCGATCCATCGCGTCCTGCCAGTAGCGCGCGACGTCCTCGCGCTCGGTGAGGAGGGCGTCGATGGGCCCGTGGTCGGTCTCGATCTCGACAGCGAACCGATCGCCGCGCGGGAGCACGCGGATATCGCGGACCTCCCCGGCGGAGATGGCCGCCCCCAGCCGACCCTCGGGGCGCAGGTCGATCGCGCCGGTGCGGCTCACCCAGGGGGCGACGACGAAGCGGCCCGGGCCGAACGACACGACCGGGGCGGAGCGCGCCGCGTAACGGGACGAGAACCTCGCGACGCCAAGGAAGGCGTAGCCCGCGAGCGAGAGCAGCACGGCGGCGCTGCCGACGCCGATGGCGATGCCGCTGTCGCCCGCGGAGACGCTCCGCATGACCTGGATCCAGAGCGCGAGCGCGCCGAGCAGCAGCGCGGCCCCGATGAGCGCATTGCGGGCCGCCGAGCCACGCGGGCCGTGGCTCGCGTGGTCCCGCAAGACGAGGAGCTCGCCCTCGCTCCGGATCGCGAACCGCGACAGCGCGGCGGCCGGCAGCGCTGGCGGCGGAGTCGGGGCAGGCTCCGGGAGGGGCCGCGGCGCGATGGCACCGGGCGGCTCGGTACCCCGCGCCGTTTCCAGCGGGACGCCCAGCGCGGCCGCGAGCGGCGCCGCCACCGCCTCGACGAGCGCCTCCGCCCGCGCGGCCTCGAGATCCTGCGCCTCGGCGACGAGCAGGCGCCGCGCCGCCGTGACGCGCGCAGGCGCGGGCGCGGCGAGCGCGAGCCAGGCGGCGACGTAGGTCCGCTCGCGCGCGCACGTGGGTGCGCCGCAGCATGGGCGCCGCTCCGAGATCACCTGAACGCCCACCGCGTCGCGAGGCTCGGCCGTGCCCTCCCCCGTCCCGCCCGCGAGCCTCAGCGGCGCCAGCCGGAGGAGGCTCGCGCCGCGCTCGATCCGGAGCCATACGGGGTCCCGCGGCGCCGGGCCGAAGCCTGTATCCTGCTCCCGCCGCGGCGCGCCAAGCTCGGGCGCCGCCCGGAGGATCAGCGGCGCGCCGCCGCCCTCCGCCGCGAGGGCACGCGCCGCCCCGGCCGGATCGCCGAGCGGATCGAGGGCGGAAACGGAGCTGTCGGCCTCAAGGGAGCGGAGGGCACGCGCGACCTCCGCCTCGAACGCTGCGGTGCTCGGCTCGGGCATGGCGGGACGTTTGCCCCGGCTGCGCTGGGTTGTAAAGCGCACCCGTCCGCGCGACAACACGGGGGGCGCGCTCTCCTGCCCCGCCCGATCGCCGCCGCTCGCGCAGGGTCCAGCGCGGCCGCCGGCGCCAGAAGGCCAGCAGCGCGCCGAGCGCCGTCATCGGCAGGGCGCCGGGAGCGATCGGCGGCTGGCCAGCGCCCGAGCAGGAGCAGCCGGCGTCACCCTCGGCCTCGTCCACATTGCCGCTCTTCGGCCTGTCCTCGCCCTCCGACGCCGCGCCGCCCGATCCGCCCGAGGCCGCCGTCGCGCCCGCGCCGGAGCCGCCGCCACCCGCGCTCGCAGCGCTCGCCCCGGCGAGCGGGTAGAGGGCACAGACCCCTTCGATGTCGTCGTCCTCGAGCGTGCGCGCCGACGTGCCGCCCGGGTAGAACGCCAGCATCGTCGCGCCGCGCACGTTCGTGTGACCGAGGCCGAGGAAGTGCCCTTCTTCGTGCGTCGCGATCGACCGCATATCGATGCAGTCTCCATCGCCCGTGTCGTTCCAGCAGAAGCCGACGTCGTTGAAGATCATGTCGGCCTCGCCGATGACACCGTCGGCATCCCAGACCGGCATCGTGACGGCGATCACCGAGTCGGCTTGCCCGAGCTCTCCAGGCCAGCTGTCGCTGATCCAGAGAAATACGCTCTTGCCGTCGTCGAAGTCGTAGCCGTCACCCGTGTCGCCGAGGAGCTCGGCCTCCCACGCCGTGCATCCGGGGCTCGACCAGGCCGCGAAGCCGGCCTCGATGCTGGCAGCGGCGAAGCTGGAGAGCGGCCCCGGGATCGTCCCCCCGTTGATGTGGTAGCGGGCCGGCAGCGCGCGCCAGCGAGGGACGACATCGAGATCGAGCGGCGCCCACCCGGCGGCCTCGCGGGCCCCCGCGAGCTGCGCCAGCGCGGCGGCGAGCGGGGCGACCAGGGCGAGCGCGGCCCTGAAGCCTCTCTTCATCCCTCCATCATCGGTTCATCGGTCCTGCGGGACCACCTCGAGTTCCTCGGGCGCCGCGCTCCCCTCGAGGGGCAGCGTCACCTCCACCCCCTCGTGCACCGGCAGGGTCGCCGTGACGGGCCAGGAGCGCGGCGCGCTGCCCTCGCCCGCAGCGACCTCGCGCAGCGTCACGCCGCGCACCGGATTCACGCCGCCGTTGAAGAGACACGCGCGCAGCCGCCCCTCGACGACCGCGGCCGAGCACGGGATGACATCGGCCGTCGCGCGCCGGATCCGGCCGAGCATCACCTCCTCCGCGGGCGCGGCGGGCAGGAGCGCCACGAGCGCGTCGCGGGCGCGCGGGTCGCGGAGCCAGGCGAGCATCATCGCCGCGTGGATGCGCACAACGCGGTAGCGCGCGCGCGTCAGCTGGAAGAAGGCGTCGGGCGACGCCACGCCGGTCTCGCCGTCGAGCATGCCCGTCACGCCGGGCTCGATCTTCACCTCCGTCCCGGGCGCCTCGACGTGCCACTTCACCGCGCGCCCCGGCCCGAGCGCGCCTTCCCAGAACAGCCCGCGCTCGGTGATGCCGGCGCGCTCGCCGCGGCGATCGCGCCGCGCGAACGTGAGCAGCACGCGGAAGTCGCTGACGGGCGCGCCGCTGTTGTTCACGACCGCGAGCTCGAAGTCGTAGCGGCCGCGCGCCGGCCGCGTCGCGCCGCCGTCCCGGCCCGCGTCGCCCGGCGCCGCCCCGGCGTCGCCCTGCTCCCCGGCGGCGTCGCCCTGCCCCGCGCCGGCCTCGCTCTCCGCATCGTCGTCCGCGCGGTCCTGCCGCAGGATCGGCGCGATCACCCCGGCGCCGTCGTCCGGCCCGGTCGATCCGAGCAGGCTGAGGATCGGCACCCCCGCCCGCCAGAGCGGCGAGTCGGCGCGATCGCAGAGGCAGTGCGGGAACGACGGCTCGGCGCGCTCCCGGACCTCGCCCGCGAGGAGCGCGGCCGTGGCTCCGCGGGTCGCCTGCCCGACGCCGCGCGCCGCCTGCCGCTCGGCCGGCGGCTGATCGCGAGGCGCCGCGAACCGCTGCACGAACGCCATCGTCGCCACGATGCCGATCACCGCGAGCGCCGCGGGAACGAGCACGCGGGCCCGGAGCGGGAGCGCGTCGATCCCCTCCTCGACGCCGCGCCTTGGTTCGCGCCCCGGCCGCTCGCCGAGCGGCGTCGGGCGGGGCGCGAACACGGGCGCAGCCGGCGAGCCGGGGGACAGGGCGGCCGCGAGCCGCTCCGACGCGAAGCCCATGCGGCTCGACATCTCCGCCACGAGCGCGTCGCGCAGGCGGTCCGAGGGCGGCCCTCCCCAGGTCGCGAGCCGCGCGACGAAGCGCAGCGCGAGCCAGGTCGCGAGCGCGACGAGGCACGCGAGCGACGCGGTCCCGAGCGGGCCGCTCGCGAGATAGTCGGGGGACAGGGCGGCCGCGAGCACGCCGAGCGGCGCCGGCGCGATCCAGCTCGCCATGCGGGCGTTGAGGCGCGCGCGGTAGGCGCTCTCCATCGCCTCCATCGCCGCCGGCGAGGTCACGCCGGGCACGCCGGGCAGATCGCCCTCGAAGCGCGCGAGGACGAAGCAGTTGTGCGGCGAGCACGCGGACGGATCGAGCGCGACGCAGAGCGCCTTGCCGCGCCGGAAGAGGCCGCGGATCGCCGTGTAGGGCACCCCGAAGCGGACCGGCGCCGCCACGGCGCCCAGGGCGAACCCCTCGGCATAGCCGGCGACCCGGACCAGCTCGACCTCGAGCTCCGCCTCGGCGCAGGTGAAGCGCACCGCGCCAACGGCATTGGCGCCCCCCTCGGCGATCGCCAGGGCAGCGACGGAGAACGCGCGAGCCAAGGTGGCCGCACCCTAACCGCGCGGGCCGGAGCGCTGCAACGGAAACCCGGACGGCCGGGAGGCCCCCGGGCGCGTCGGGTGACCGTTGATCGCCCAGCGCCGGGTGCGTAAGACGTGGCGCCATGAAGCCCCTCCAAATCGTCATCGCCATCTCCTGCGCTGTCCTCCTCGGCCCGGTCGCGGGCTGCGAGGAGAAGGTCCCCGAGCCGGATCTGCCGCCGGGCAGCGCCGTGCCGGTGGTGAAGCCCGCCGAGCCGGAGCCCGCCGATCTCATCAAGGAAGACACCGTCGTGGGCACCGGCCCGGAGGCGAAGGACGGCGACAAAGTCCGCGTCCACTACACGGGGCGCCTGCTGAAGAACAACGCCGAGTTCGACTCCTCCGTCGGCCGCGAGCCGTTCGAGTTCACGCTCGGCGCGTCGGAGGTCATCAAGGGCTGGGACCAGGGCGTGGCCGGGATGAAGGTGGGCGGCAAGCGCAAGCTCACGATCCCCTCCCGCCTCGGCTACGGCGACGCGGGCAGCCCGCCGAAGATCCCGGCCAAGGCGACGCTGGTCTTCGACATCGAGCTGCTCGGCGTCGGCGACGCGGCGAAGGACGCGGCCGGGGACAAGGCCGGGAAGACCACGGCCGACAAGGCGGCCAAGCCCGCGGGCGACAAGGCGGCCAAGGGCGACAAGCCCGCCGCGCCGGCCGAGAAGAAGGAGGCACCCAAGGAGGCGAAGTGAGCCGCAGGTGGCCGCGCGGAGCGAGCCGCGGGCCCCGCGCTCAGACGACGCGCGCGAGCGCCTTCAGGAAGATCTCGTAGGCCTCGAGCGGGTACTCACCCATGTGGAAGATCCGGAACAGCCGGTCCGAGAGCTTCCCCTGGGCCGCGTAGATCTCGAACACGTGCCCATCGACCGGCTCGCTGGCGAGCCGGCTCGCCATCTCGTCGTAGGTCCGCCCGGCCGGGATGTGCAGCGCCGTCCCGATCGACTGGAGCGGCATGTTCTCCCAGCGCGCGATCGTCAGCCCGAGGCGCTCGTAGCCGGGGCGCAGGATCGCGCAGCGCGCCTTGTACACGGCGTGACGCCCGGCGACGCCGCCGGTGGCGGCGAGGTGATCGAGCGCCGCGATCACCTGGCAGAGGCTCATCGGATCGATCGTGTACGGGTGCGCGCCGCCCTGCTGGGCGCGCCAGCTCTTGTGGAGCTCCAGGCTCGGGACGCGGGCGGGGATCCGCTCCATCTCTGCGAGCAGGTCCTTCCGGACCAGCGCCACGGTCAGGTTCGGGTGGCTGTGCAGGCCCTTGTTGCACGAGCCCATGACGGCGGCGATGCCTGAACCTTCGAGGGCCAGCGGCTCGACGAAGAGCGCGCTGATGCCGTCGACGAGGAGCTTCTTGCCGTACTTCCGGGCAAGCGCGCCCACCTCGGGCAAGGGGTTCAACGTGCACGTCGACGTGCCCCCGTAGACCATGGCCACCGCGTCGACCTCGTCCGCCGCCAGGATGGCCTCGATCTTCGCGAGGTCCGGCCTCTCGCCGTAGGGCAGGCACATGTCGACGACCGGCTGGCCGAGCGTGGCGGCGTACTCGAAGATCCGGTCGCCGTAGGCGCCGTTCCGGACGACGAGGAGCCGCTCGTCGCGCCGCAAGCAGGAGCCGAGCACGGCGGCCATGGAGGTCGAGCCCGAGCCAGTGAGGAGGATGGCCTCGTAGCTGGGCGCGCCGAGGGCCTCGACGATGCCGTGCCGTGCCCGGTCGAGCAGCGGCCGGAGCCGGGGGCCACGCGGGACGATCGGGCTCTCCCCGTAGGTGCGGGAGACCTGGTTCACCGCGTCCGGCAGGTGGAAGACCGCGGGCGTGAGCGAGACGACGCGTGGCGTTTCGGCGGCGATCATGCCGCGAGATCTAGCCCGGAACGCGCGCGGGACGCAGCGGAGATTGCGCTAGGCCCAGCGGAGCTGGCGCAGATCGTCCCAGACATCGCGCGCGCAGTGGTAGCGGTAGGCGTCGCGGCGGCGCAGCAGCTTGGCGATCACCTGGCTGAGCGGCGTGCCGAGCGCCTCGGCCTTCTGCCGGGGGGTGCCCTCGGCGATCTGCCGCGTGATCTCCTCGTACGCGACGTTCACGTCGATGGCCGGCTGCCCGGTGTGCATCTGGTACATGAGCAGGCCGAGCTGGTAGAGGTCGCTCTGCGTCGTCGTGTAGCCCGCCGTCACGAGCTCTGGCACGAGGATCTTCGGGTTCGCGACCTGCGGGCGGAACCAGCGGGTGACGCCGTCGAGCTGGTGCGCCACGCCGAAGTCGGTGAGCTTGACGAGCGGCCTGTGGTCGAGCTGGGAGATGAGCACGTTGCCCGCGTGCAGGTCGGCGTGCACGACGCCGTTGTCGTGCAGGTACTGCAGCGTCATCAGCAGCTGGCGCGAGAGCTCCAGGAGCAGCGGCGGCTGGAACGGGGCGCCGAGCAGCGCCCGGAGGCTCGTGTCGCACCGCTCGAGCGCCAGGTAGAACAGGTAATTCACCTCGAACGCGTCGTGGATGTAGACGATGTTCGGGTGGCGGAAGCTCTCCAGGCGGAGCATCTCGCGCGACCACTCTTCCTTGACGACCTGGTAGGGCTTGTTCGCCGGCCGCAGCATCTTCAGGGCGTACACCTGATCGAACGGCCCGCTGCACTCGTACACCGAGCCATACTGCCCGTCGCCGATGAGCGCCCCGATCACGTACGTCCCCCGGGTGGAGGTCAGCGCTGAGCCCGGCACCGGAAACGGGATCAGGAAACTGCCAGTGGAAGACCAGGTCACGGCGAGGCCATCGTAACCGAAAACGCCGGCGCCCGTTCACCCCGCCGCGCGCGCCCCGCGTTCGCGACGCAGGGGGCGCCCATGTCCCCCCGCACGCGGCGCGCCGAGGGCGGCCGGCCGCTCATGAAGCGGCGAGCTTCCGCACGATCTCCGCGGCCTCGGCCTGATCGAGCTCGAGCGCCGCGGCGACGTCGAGCAAGAGCTCGCGCTCGCTGCTCCTGACGATCCCGTCGGCGACCACGACCTGAGCGGCCAGGAAGAAGGCGACCTTCCGGGCCTGCGGGCTGGCCAGCCGTTCCTTGAGCGACGCGAGCCGGGCCGCGCGGCCCTCCTTGTGGAGCTGCTCCACCACGGTCTGGAGGAGCGTGTCCATGGTGCTCTGCGGGATCCGTCGATCCGTGAGCGACTCTACGCTCCGGGCGAAATGGACCTTCTCCTCCGGGCTGAACTCGCCGTCGGCGAACGCCGCGAGGAACATCAGCTCGACGAGCGCCTCGAGGTTCGGCTCATCAAGCGTTTGCAGCGGAGGAGGGCTCATCTGGGGCATCGGCTCCGTGTACACCGAGGCCCGGCGCGGGACCAGCCCTGGAGCGTCCGCTGTACCCCGCGCGCCCGGGGCAAACGCGCGCGCCCGGGCCAAACGCGGCGGGGTTGAACGCGCCCGAGGGGCGGCATTGGGAGAGCGCTCCCTGTGTGTCATGAGTTCGAGCATGCACGTGCGCGAACTCGCCCAGCCGCTCCTCGGCGCGCTCTTCCTCTGCGGCTGCAGCAGCGCGACCGCGGCGCGGCGCCCTGCCGATCCGGGCCGACCTGCACCCGAGGGGCGCGCGGCGACGCCGCAGGCCGCGGCGAGCGCCGAGGCGGCCCCGCCGCCGCTGCGGCTGCCCTGCGAGGCGGACGATCTCGTCGGCTGCACGAACGGCTGCGCCGACCACCAGATCGAGGACTGCGTGACGCTGGGATCGATGTACCTCGGCGGAGCGATCGTCTCGATCGACGTGGAGCGAGCGATGACGCTGTTCGAGAAGGCGTGCGCGGAGGGGAGCGCGCGCGGCTGCTTGCGGCTCGGCGACGCCTACCACGATCGGCTCGCGCGCGCGGACGGCGCCGGCGGGGCGAGCGAGGCGGACGAGGCGGCGCTCTACTGGCACGCGCGCGCATGCCACGCGGGCGCGAACCTCGGATGCCTCGCGGCAGGCAGGGCCTACCTCCACGGCCAGGGCGCGAGCGCCGATCCCGGGCGCGCGGCCGCGCTGTTCCAGCGCGTCTGCGAGCGCGGGAACGCCCCCGCCTGCGTCGAGCTCGGACATCTCCACGCGGAGGGCGAGGGCGTGAAGCGCGATGACCGGAAGGCGGTCGAGCTGTTCACGAAGGCCTGCAAGCTGGGCCTCGACGAGGGGTGCCTGCGGGCGAGCCGGTCCGGCGACGTCCTCCCGCCGCGCGACTGACGCGCCCTCGACCGCCGCTCTTCGCCGTCAGTCGGTCCGGCGGCGCTGGGCGATGTCCAGCGCCGCCGTGATCATCGCGGTGAGCTGTGTGTCCGACACGTTCTCGGAGGGGAGCACCACGAGCTCGGCGCCGATGCGCCGCGACAGCTCCATGAACCCTTCCGGATCGAACGCCCGCACGTCGTGCGTCATCACGATGGCCAGCGGGTTCAGCCACGCCGCGCTGCCGCGCAGCGACACGAGATCGCACGCGAGCAGGTCGGCGCCTTCGACGAAGACCAGCCGCCGGCAACGCTCCGCGAGCTGCTCGCTGGCGCTCACGATGAGCACCACCGAGGCCGATGCCGTCCGCTTGCTGCGCCCTGCTGGGCGCGTCGGTAGTTCTCGCGTGCTCATGAAGCCCAGCTCAGCGAGCGAGCAGCGGGCGCCCGTACGGGACGGGCCCGGCGCCCGGCGCCCCAGCCCGCGCCTCGTCGGCGAGGGCGAGATCCATGACGAAGGAGCCGAACGGCAACCGGAAATCCCGGTCGTTCGGTTGGGTCGCGTAGAGGGCGAGCAGCGAGAGCACGCTCCCGATCTGCGCCGCGGCCGGATCGCCCTCGCACGCGTTGAAGCGGTCGGCGAGCGTGCACAGCTGCCGGAAGAGCGGACCGCCCGGGTGCGGGCCGGCGCTGCACATGGCGAAGGTGCCGCTGCCGCGATATCCGAGCTTCCGGCGCTTCCTGGCGGGGGTACGGGACGGAGGTACCATCGTCATGATTGCTGCCCAAGTCGCCTGTGAGGGGTGAATCGCCCCACGCCGGGGCTGACCTGCCGCGGGACGCTCTCCAACCAGTAATAGAGCAGCCCGAAGAGAGTCAATCGGAGAGGACGCCGCGGGCCGGGCGAGCGTGAAATTCTGCGGAATGGTCACCCGTCCGGGCAGCGCGTGGGTATACGTCATCGCATGAAGGCAGTCGTGCTTGCCGGCGGCAAAGGCTCCCGGCTCCGCCCCTACACCGCCCTTATCCCGAAGCCGCTCATGCCGATCGGGGATCACACGATCGTCGAGATCCTCCTCCGGCAGCTGGCGCGGGCGGGGGTCACCGACGTCGTGATGTGCGTCGGCCACCAGGCCGCGCTCATCGAGGCGGTCGTCGGCGAGGGGAGCCGGTACGGGCTGCGCATCGCCTACCAGCGCGAGGACACGCCGCTCGGGACCGTGGGTCCGCTCCGGGTCATCGAGCGGGACCTGCCGGAGCGCTTCCTCGTGATGAACGGCGACATCCTCAGCGATCTCGACTTCACGGCGCTCCACAGGACGGGCGAGTCGACCGGATCGCCGCTCACCGTCGCCGTCTGCGAGCGCGCCTCGAAGATCGACCTGGGGGTGCTCGACCTCGGCCCCGAGGGGCGCGTCGTCAGCTTCCGCGAGAAGCCGACGTACACGTTCTGGGTCAGCATGGGCATCTACGCGATGAGCCGCGGCGTGCTGCGCTTCATCCCCGAGGGCCGGCCGTTCGGGTTCGACGACCTGATGCACGCGCTGCTCGGCGCCGGCGAGCCGGTGGCCACCTTCCCCTTCCAGGGCCACTGGCTCGACATCGGAAGGAGCGACGACTTCGCCGAGGCGCAGGACGAGTTCGAGAAGAACCGGCAGCGGTACCTACCGGACTGACGCGGCGAGCGCCTCGCACACGGCGTCGACGTCGGCGTCGGCCATGCGCGGGTGGAGCGGCAGCGTGAGCTGGCGGCCCGCGATCGCGTCCGTCCGCGAGAGCCCGTCCTTGCGCACCCGGTCGGAGGCGCCGTGGTGCGAGAAGCGGTGGATCGGCGTGTAATGCACGCTCGTCTGGACCCCGCGCGCCTTCATGGCCTCCATCACGGCCTCGCGCGAGGTGCCCTCGGGCAGGAGCACCGGCATGAGGTGGTGCGCGCTCTCCCCCAGCCCGCGCGCGTAGAAGCCGCGGTACGGCAGCCCGAGGCCCCGCATCCCGGCGAGGCGCTCGTGGTAGCGCGCCACGAGCGCGCGCCGGCGCGCGTTGCCCGCCGCGAGCCGGCCGAGCTGCACGAGGCCGATGGCGCTGCGGATCTCGTCGATGCGGTAGTTCATGCCCGCGTCCACGACGTCATAGGTGAACGCGTGCCCCTTGTGCCGATCGAGGGTGAGCGTCGTCATCCCGTGCGCGCGGAGGAGCCGCATGCGCGCGTGGAGCGCGTCGTCCTTCGCGATCACGGCGCCCCCCTCGCCGACCGCGAGGTTCTTGTTCGAGAAGAAGCTCAGGCAGCCGACGTCCCCCAGCGTCCCGAGCGCCCTGCCCCGGTAGCTCGCGAGCGGCGCGTGCGCCGCGTCCTCGACCACCGCGAGCCCCCGCTCGGCCGCGATCGCGCAGATCGCATCCATGTCGCAAGGGTAGCCGGCGTAATGGACGACCGCGATCGCCCGCGTCCTCGGGGTGATCTTGCGGACGATGTCGGCGGGATCGATGCCGAGGTCGTCGTCGCCGACGATGTCGGCGAGCACCACGTTGGCCCCGCACAGGAGCGCGGCGTTGGCGGTCGCCACGAACGTGAGGCTCGGGCAGATCACCTCGTCGCCGGGGCCCACGGAGAGCGCGATGTACGCGAGGTGCAGCGCGGCGGTGCAGTTCGTCACGGCGAGCACCCGCGGGGTGCCGAGCGCCTCGCCGAGCTCCCGCTCGAACTGCGCCGTCCGCTCCCCCATCGTCAACCAGCCCGACGCGACGACCTGCCGCGCGGCCTCGGCTTCTTCAGGCCCGAACGAGAGATCGCTGAGAGGTATCTTCCACATGGCCATCCATCCATCCAGCCGGCGCCTCGCGGAGAGGGCGCGCGAGGCGCCGGCCCCCGGCCGCGCGGCGGCGTGCGTCAGATCGCGTACTCGCGCGGCCGGTAATCGGTGAGGTGACGCTCGACATAGGCGTACGTCCGCGCGAGCCCCTCCTCGAGCGTCACGCGGGGCGCGTAGCCGACGAGCTCCGCGGCGCGGCGGAAGTCCGCGAGCAGCACCATGACCTCGCTCGCGTCGGGGCGCACCCGGCCCTCGTCCGTCACGAGCTCCGCGCGCTTGCCCGTCACCTCGAAGATGAGGTGGACCAGATCGCCGATCGAGATGGCGCGCCCGCTCCCGACGTTGAGCGTCTGCCCCACGGCCCGCGCGCTCGATCCGACGAGGAGGAAGCCGGCGACGGTGTCGGTCACGAAGTTGAGGTCCCGCACCGGGGCGGTGCTGCCGATGCGGAGCGCGGCGCTGCCGGCGGCGAGCTGCTGCATCACGCTCGGGATGATCGCGCGCGACGACTGCCGCGGGCCGTAGGTGTTGAACGGCCGGATGGTCGCCACCTCGAGGCCGAACGAGAGGTGATAGCTCTCGGCGAGCTTGTCGGCGCCGATCTTCGTGGCCGAGTACGGGGACTGGCCGGTCAGGGGGTGCGCCTCGTCGATGGGCGTGTAGCGCGCCGTGCCGTAGGTCTCGCTCGTCGACGTGTGGACCACGCGCGCGCCGTGCTCGCGCGCCGCCTCGAGGACGTTCAGCGTGCCCTGCACGTTCGTCGCCACGTACTGCTGCGGGGCCACGTACGAGTACGGGATCCCGATCAGGGCCGCGAGGTGGAACACGACGTCGGCGCCCCGCACGAGCGACCGGACCGCGCCCGCGTCCTCCACGTTGCCGGGGGCGACCTCGACCTGCGCGAGGACGTCCTCGGGGAGCCGGTCGAGGTGCCCGCGCCGCGAGCCCGAGGTGTACCGGACGAGCGCCCTCACGCGCGCGCCCTCCCGGACCAGCGCCTCGACGAGGTGGCTGCCGATGAACCCGCCGGCGCCGGTCACCACGACGCGCTTGCCGCGATAGAAGCCTTCGCTCACGGCCGCGTCCGTGGCCCCTGCGGGTTCGCGCGTCAAGCGCGTACCGAGGCGGCGCGCCCGTTTGCGCCCGGCAGCGCGGCCCCGCGCGCGGCGCGCGCCGGCCCGCGCCGCGCTCGGGCAGCGCCGCCGCCGCGCAGCGGCCCGCGGGGCTCGCTGGCGGACGGCGTGGCGGGGATCACTGGATCTGGATCTGGTCGGTGGGCGTGTTGCCCGCCCCCTCCGGCGTGCCGATCTCGCGGTGCACGCAGAGCCCCTGCTTGCAGTACGAGTCCGGCGGGGCCTTGCAGTCCACCTTGGGCTCCTCGCACTTGCCCGTCTTGTAGCTCTCCGAGAGGGGCTTGATCTTGTCGAAGGTCGCGTTGCTGATGGGCTTCGCACAGCCCGGCCACTCGCTCTGACGGCAGTCGGCGTCCGTGTTGCAGTGCTGCGCCTTGTTCACCATCTCGAAGGCGTCGCCGCGGACTTTGTCGCACTCCTTGGGATCCATCTTGCTCTCGCAACCGGCGACCAGCGCGAGCAGGAGGAAGCCCGCGGTCATGCAGAGCGAGTTCCGAGGTCGGAAGGAGGCCGATCCAGGCCGCCCGCGTCGACGAGCACACGTGATCATTCAGGTTCTCCCGGTCAAGGCCGCCCTTCCGCGCCGGAGGGGCAGCGGCCTGCGCCGGGCCCTTCGTATCACGGCTGGATCCGGGCGCGCAGCTGGCGTAGCCCGTCGACATGGAACGTCCTCGAGAAGGCTCCGGGATCAGCGGCTCCCCGCACGGCGGATCCGGCATCCGTGTTCGCAGCTCCCTCCGGGTGCTCAGCCTGAACATCTGGAACCGCCACGACCCGTGGGAGGCGCGCCTCGAGCTCATCCGGGAGGGTCTCCGCGAGCTCGATCCCGACGTGGTCGGCCTCCAGGAGGTGCTGTCGTACGAGGGCCGCTCGCTGGCCGACGGCATCGCGGACGGGCTCGGCTACGAGGTCGCGTTCGGCGCCGCGCACGACCTCGGCGGCGGCGTGCTCTTCGGCAACGCCGTGCTGTCGCGCTGGCCGATCGCTCGGAGCCAGGCGTTCCCCCTGCCCACGGGCGAGACCGACGAGAAGCGCTCGATCCTGCTCGCCGAGCTCGGGTCGCCCCACGGCGCGATCCCGTTCTTCGTCACCCACCTCAACTGGAAGTTCCACCACGGCGCCGTGCGCGAGGCGCAGGTCGCGGCCGTGGCCGACATCGTCATGCGCGAGGCGCCCATGGAGGGCCTGCCGCCCATCGTCGTCGGCGACTTCAACGCGCAGCCCGAGGCCACGGAGATCCGGTTCATGAAGGGGCTGCACGCCCTGAACCAGAAGAGCGTGTACTTCGCCGACACCTTCGACCAGACGGGCAAGGGCCCCGGATTCACCTTCGATCCGGTGCGGAACCCGTTCGCGGCCATCACGAACGAGTACCCGCGCCGCATCGATTACGTCTTCGTCCGCGGCCCGGACGCGCAGGGGCGAGGCAAGCCGCTCTCGTCGAGGGTCGTCTTCGAGGAGATCCGCAACGGCGTCGCCGCTTCGGATCATTACGGGGTTCTCTCGGAGATCGCGATGTAAAGCCGGGCCGGCGCCCCTCACGGGGCGTGCGCTCCGGCACGTGCCCGGAGATGCCCTGTTCACGTGTACACTGGCGGCATGTCGTCCCCTCGAGCACCGGGCGACGGACCGCCTAGTCCGCCCCACGCGCCTGGTGAGAGCTCGGCTCTTCCGCCTGCGGGCGCGGTCCGCGTCGGTCCGGTCGTGCCGGACGCCCTGTCGCTCATCGGCGGCACGCCGCTCGTCCGCCTTGCCCGGGTCTCGCCCGAGGGTGGAGGCGTCGTCTACGGCAAGCTCGAGTCGATGAACCCGGGCGGCAGCGTCAAGGACAGGGCGGCGCTCGGCATGGTGCTCTGCGCCGAGCGCGAAGGGATCCTCAGGAGAGGGTCGACCATCGTCGAGGCGACGAGCGGCAACACGGGGATCAGCCTCGCGATGATCGCCGCCGTGCGCGGCTACCGCTGCGTGGTGGTCATGCCCGAGGACATGAGCGTCGAGCGCCGGCACGTCCTCCGCGCATACGGCGCCGAGATCGTCCTCACGCCCGAGGGCCAGGGCATGGCCGGCGCGGTCGCCCGCGCGATCGAGATCTGCGAGGCGACCCCCGGCGGGTGGATGAGCCAGCAGTTCCAGAACCCGGCGAACCCCGGCGCCCACGCGCGCGCCACCGGCCTCGAGATCCTCGCGCAGACCGGCGGCGACATCGCGGCCTTCGTCGTCGGCGTGGGCACCGGCGGCACGCTGACCGGCTGCGGGCGCGTGCTCCGGGATCAGCTCGGCGGCGCGGTCCGCATCTGCGCCGTCGAGCCGGCGAAGAGCGCCGTGCTCTCCGGGCGAGGCCCCGGCCCCCACGGCATCCAGGGCCTCGGCCCCGGCTTCGTCCCGGCGATCCTCGAGCGGTCGCTCATCGACGAGATCCTGACGGTGACCGAAGCGGGCGCCTCGCGCATGGCGCGGCGGCTCGCCCGCGAGGAGGGGCTCCTCGTCGGGCCGAGCTCCGGCGCCAACGTCCACGCGGCCGTGGAGATCGCGCGCAGGGTGCGCGGGACGATCGTGACCGTGCTGCCCGACTCGGGAGAGCGCTACCTGCTCTGACCCACGTCCGGCGGCGGCGAGCGCAGCGCGCCATCCGCCGGACGCGGCTCAGTGCGACGGTCGTCCGTCACGGCGGGGCGCTCGGCCGTCCGCGTCGATGGAGCGGCGGTTCGCCGCTGCCGCGAGGCGCGCCTGCGCGCCGTGCGCCACGTCGTGGAGTACCCGCTCGACCACCGGCTCATGGATCGCGATCACCCGCGCCGGGGCCACCCCCAGGACCACGGTGAGCGCGACCAGCGCGAGCAGGAACGCTCGCTCGCGGAGCACGAGCGCCTCCACCGCGGCGCCCTTCAGGTGGCGCCGGAGCGGCCCCAGGAAGGTCCGCTGGAACGCCCGGAACAGCGTGATCCCGTTGAGCGCCGCCGCCGTCAGCGCCAGCACCGCGAGCACGGGATGGACGTGCAAGATTCCATGCAGGAGCAGGTCCTCGCTCACGAACGAGAGCGCCCCCGGCATCCCGATCATGGCGCACGCGAGCAGGAAGAAAAAGGCGGCCATGCGGGGCGTCCGGGCGACGAGGCCGCCGAGCTCCCGCGTGTCCGCCGTGCCAGCGCGCGCCTCGATCGCGCCGACGACCATCGTGAGCCCCGTGATCGCGATCGACAGGGCGACGCTCTGCAGGAGCGCGCCGCTCACGCTCTGCGGGCTCAGCGAGGCGACCCCCAGGAGCACGAGCCCCTTCTGGCTCGCCACGAGGTAGCCGAGCAGCCGGCGCAGATCGGTCTGGACCAGCGCGAGCACCGCGCCGTGCAGCGCGCTGATCAGGCCGAGCACGGCGAGGATCGGCATGCCGTCGGCGGAGCCCACGGGCAGGAGCGTCACCCCCACGCGAACGAGCACGCAGACGCCGACCTGCATCTGGGCGAGCAGGATGGTCACGCCGAGCGGCCCCCGCTCCAGCAGCACCGGCAGCCAGCCGTGGAACGGCACGGCGGCCATGCGCATCAGCACGGCGATGCCGACGAGCGCGAACAGCGGCGACTGCCATGCCTCGGGGACGCCGACGCGGGCGATCTCCTCGACGTCGAACGGCAGCGCGGCGCCCTGGCGCGCGGCGAGCACGGCGATGGCGCCGATCGCGACGACGAGCGGCGCCGTGCCCCCCAGCAGGAAGATGCGGCAGGTGCGCCGGAGGAGCGGGTCCTGGGCGCCCTTCCTGGCGACCAGGCGCTCCACCGGCACGAGGGCGGCGACCCACGCGGCCGCGAGCACCGCGAGATCGACCGCGCAGAACACGCCGAGGATGGCGCTGCCGGTGACGAGCAGCGCGGCGGCGCCGGGCGCATCGATCGCTGCGCGCGGGCTCGCGGCGAGCAGGGCGAGCAGGACGAAGCCGAGCAGCGGGAGCAGCGTGATGGTAAAGCCGTCGAGGCCGAGGCGGAGGCGCGCTCCGAGGAGCGGCAAGGTGGGCCCCCCGGCGGTGAGCGCGACGCCGGCGTGGGAGAGCGCGAGCGGCAGCAGCGAGAGGAGCAGGGTGAGCGCCGCGCCGATGAGGGCGACGCGGCGCGCGCGCTCGTCGCTGCGCGCCCGGGCGGCGAACAGCGCCGCGATCGCGGGCGTGAGGATGAGCGTCCCGAGGAGCGGAAATGCGTTCACGTGCGAGCCCTCTTCGTATCGCGCGCGCGCGGCTGGAAGGCCGTCGCGCCCTCTGTCGCGTCGCGGGCGTCCTCGTCGCCGGGCGCTGCGGGGGCGCGCTCAGGCCAGCCGCTCAGCGCCGCCACCCAGCGGCGCTCGCTCCGGTCGAGCAGGCGCCCGAGGCGCATCAGCGGCGCGGCGACGAGCCGCTCCTGCAGCCCCTCGATGTGGAAGCGGTCGAGGGACAGCCAGTACGCGCGCCGCACGACCGCCGCCGGCAGCAGCCGGCCAGCGAGCCCGAGGTGCGGCAGCGGCTCGCCGGCGTGCGCGGACCGGATGTCCTGCGCGTCGCGGAGCGCCGAGGGGGCGCGCAGCAGCTGGAGGCAGCGCAGGCAGGCGTGGGCGAACATGTGGACGAGCGCGAGCCAGTAGAGACCGAGCCCGATCTCCACGAACATGAGCCCCACCTGCGTCATCGTCGCGTGGGCGAGCGCGCCCTTCACGTCCGCCTGCACGCGCCCCACCATCGTGCCGTAGACGGCCGTCGCCGCCCCGACGCAGGCGATCACCACGCTCGCGGCGAGCGAGCGCTGGAGCAGCGGGGCCGCGCGGAGCATGAGGTACACCCCGGCGTGCACCGAGATGGCGCCGTAGAAGAGCGCGCTCGATGGCGTCGGCCCCTCCATGGCCCGCGGCAGCCAGCTGCCCAGAGGAAACTGCGCGCTCTTGCCCATCGCGGCGAGGAACAGGCACAGCGCGAGCGCCGTGGCCGCGCCGGGCCCGAGCGACGCGGCGGTCCCGGGCCAGGGCGAGCCGCCGAACACCTCGCCCCACTGCGAGGAGCGGGCGACGTCGTGCATGAGCACCGCGCCTCCGAGCAGCCCGATGTCGCAGAGCCGGTAGGTGATGTACACGCGCACCGCGGCCCGCGGCGGCGCCTCGCGCTCGTGGAAGAAGGCGACGAGCAGCACGCTCGTCGCGCCGACGAGCTCCCAGCCGGCGAAGAGGAGGTCGACGGTGCCCGCCGAAACGAGCCCCAGCATCCCCGTCGAGAACAGCGCGAGGAGCAGGAAGAAGCGCGCGAAGCCCGGCTCGCGGTGCAGGTACGCCACCGAGAACCTGCCGACCAGGAGCGCGATCAGCGAGACGAGGAGCATCATCGTCGCCGACAGCCGATCGACGAGCAGGACGACCTCGAACGCATAATCGCCGAGCTCGAACCAGTGGCCGAGCGCCACCGGGACGAACGCGTAGGGCGCCGCGATGGCCGAGAGCCATATCGCCAGCGAGGCCGCGAGCGAGAGCGCGAGCGTGGAGAGCACGACGCGCGACACGACGCGCTCGCTCGGCGTGCGAAGGAGCAGCAGGTAGGCGCCGAGCGCGGCGAACGCCGCCGCCGGAGAGAGCACGGCGAGCGCGGCGAGCTTGCCGAGGAGCACATCAGACAGCATGGTCGACGACCTCACGTGGCCGCGTGGACGCGGCTCGAATGAGCGCAGGCGGAACGAAGCCGGATCTCCCGGCGTACCAGTCGGCGGAGCGCTGGACAGCGGGCAAGGGTTGATCCGGCGGAGAGAACGGCGCGAAGCCGTCGCCCGTGAAGCACGCGATCCGGCGCGTCTCCGGATCGACGCAGGCGAGCTGGATCCAGCCGTTGCCGATGAGCTCGCGGAGGGCCGGCTGCCGCGCGTACAGCGCGGCGGCCGTTTCCGTGCTCGCCTCGACGATGACGAGCAGGCGCACCGGCTCGTGGATCTCGATCATCTGCTTCGGCAGCCCGGTGCGCAGGTCGCTCAGCGATCCCTCCATGACCCCGAGCAGCGAGGCGAGGTTGTGGGGGAGCTTGGTGCCGGCGCCGTAACGGCGGTTGTCGATGCAGGAGAAGTAGTACTCGAGGTTGATCCCTGCCCCGACCGGGCCGACCGCGAGCAGGATGCGCTCGAGGATCGCTCCGCCCTGGTCCTGGGTCGGGTCGTACGAGACGAGGAACGCCCTGCGGTCGAGGAACAGCCCGCGGGTGAGCGCGCGGCGGCCGACGACGCAGACCGCGTTGGTCACGTGCCCCAGCTCGGGCCGCGCCTCGCTGAGATCCGCGGCGCGCGCCTCGACGTGCGCGAGCGCCCGCGCGGCGTCGCCCTCGCGCGGCGCCGACGCGAACCTCCGGCAGCGCTCGTGCGCGTGCTGCTGGCGCGCGGCGTCGAGCGCTCCGATCAGCGCCGAGAGCTCGCCGCGGTGGGACGCCGGCACGAGTTGCTGGTCGTAGAGGACGATCTCGTCCGTCGTCGTGTTGTTCATGCCGCCGAGGAAGAAGGTCTCGTCCGGGATGTCGATCCCGCGCCCGGCGAGCAGCACGCGGACCTCGGGATCGTTCGCCATGGCCGCGAACAGCCGCGCGTTCGGGCCGCCGTGGCGGCCGCCGCACGCGCCGCAGTCGTACGCCGACTGGTGCGGGTTGTTCACGCTGGTCGCCCCGTGGCCGAGCACGACAACGATCGGCGCGAAGCTGCGCGTGAGGCCCATGTTCTCCAGCGTGGCGGCCACGCGGGCCGCCTTGGCCGCGGCGGTGAACGGCTGCCCCTCGCCGCCCGCGGCGGAGCCCTCGTCATGCGGGCTGTGGAGCCGCGTCGGCACCGGCGGGAGCAGGCGCCGCTCGAGGGCGCGGCGCAGCCGCGCCACCGCCCGCGGAAAGAGGGTGCGTCCCACGAGCGGGACGGTGGACAGGAGGCCGAGGGTCGGGGTGAGCAGCACGCCCCGCGCCATGGTGCGGGTGCCGCGCCCCAGCGCGTGCAGGACCCGCGCCCAGCGCTTGCGGCGAGCCTTTCGGCGCCAGCCCGCCTCTTCTTCGTGCGGCCGCTCGACGATCTCGTGCGCCGGCTCCACGCCGACCGGGCAGAGGCTCACGTGGCCGGCGTCGTCGAGCCCGCGGTAGCGGATCGGCACGCCGAAGAACCCGGCAACGCCGAAGGTCTCGTGCCGCGGCGAGAGCTCCTCGAAATGCCTCCGGAGGCCCTCGCAGCGGTCGTCGATGCAGAACGCGACCTGGAAGCGGGGCGCCTCCACGGAGCGCTCCTCCTCCGGGCGGCGGAGGTTCGCGGCGATCCCGTGCAGCACCTCGGTCCGGTGGTGGTGCTCGTAGGCCTCGTGCAGGACGCGGCGCCGCGCGATCTCGTCGAACGCCTCGAGCGCCTCGAGCGCCCAGACGCGCTCCGCCTTGGACAGCGGCTCGATGTCGGCGGCCGAGAGGCCGGCGAGCTGAGCGAGCTGGAACAGACGGAACGGCCGAGCATGATCAGGCGAGCTCGACGGCGGCGCAGGCGGCCGGGCGGCGCGCCGGGCATGCTCGACGAGGCCGGCGAGCGGTCCTCGGTATCCCAGCCGCCGCTGCGCGACGTCGCGCAGCGCGTACCGGGCGAGCGTGAGGCGCACGGCGAGGTACTCGACCAGCGACACGGGCGGTGATCCCGCAGGCCGGTCGCTCGGCGTGTGCTCGAGGCGGTGGATCATGCCGGCCCAGCCCGGCAGCTCGAGCAGCACGCGTGTCACGTACACGTCCCAGTGGTCCTGGGCGACGGAGAGCTCCTCGAGGGCGCGGACGGCGATGGCGGGCGGCGACAGCGCCTCCGCGTCGAACCGGCGGAGCTCCGCGTCGAGCCCGACGAAGGCCGGGGCGGCCAGCCGGGAGCCCTCGAGCGCCATGCCGCAAAAGCAGCGCCAGAGCCCCTTCGCTCGATCGGGCATCGTCCAGTGTGCAATGCCCTCGTCGAGGTAGGCGCCGAGGAACCGGATCATGAGCGCATCGACGAGCTCGGCCGGATCCTCGCCAGCCAGCTCGACAAGCAGATCGCGGTGCGACCGATCGGCGCCCACGCGCTCGACGAGCGGCGGCTCCAGGGGCGGGGCGGGCGGCAGCGGCACGGCGCGGCACGCGTCCCAGAGCGCGAGGGCGGCGCGCGACTCCGGCTCGCGGCCCCCCCGGTCGAGGAGGCGCGCCGCGATCTCCGGGCGCGCCTCGAGCCAGCGCTCCGTGCTGTAGACGATGCGCCGGCGTCGCTCGTCGGGGACGTCGGCCCGGAGCCTGCGCGTCTCCCCGGCCTCGGAGATACGCCACAGGAGGCCCGCCGCCGTCTCCGCGTCGATCGGATGGCGCAGCGCGAGCCGCTCGATCTCGTGCCGGGACAGCGGGCCCCGGCGCTCATCCGGCTGCGCGGCGAACCGCCCCGCGAGCGCGGCCTCGAGGTCCTCGTCGCCGATCCGACCCGACGCGATGTGCGCGCGGTAGTCTGCCTCGGAGAGGTACGGCTCGGCCTCGAAGACAGCGCTCGCCGCGGCGAGCGCGTCATGGAACGGCAGGTGCTGGAACGCGTGCAACGTGTTGTGGTGGACGAACACGCCGATCGGCCCCTGCGCCGGCAGCAGGTGTCCGGCGTGCTCGACCACGTCGCGCAGGTGCTTCTGCCGGGCGGCGCTCGCGCGAAGATCCTGAGAAAGCTCGCTGTTCATGGGGTTCCCGAGTGGCAGTTGTACCTGGAGAGCCCCACGCGCGCTTCCCCCTTTCGCGCCATGGTGTCTCGACTCGATTCAGCGCTCGACGACGGGGCTGATGACAGGCCGCTTCCTCGCCGAGAGCGGGTGGGATGACATCTGGAAATGATCGCCGAGGCCGGCGAGGGTCAACGTCCGCCCATTTCGCTCCATCACGCCCTGGAGCTCATGCAGGTTGGACATGACGGTGTGATCGACCAGGCGGGCATTCGCGAAGTCGATCTCGATGTTCGAGACGTGCGCGTGGTTGTCGATCTTCCGCTGGATGCTGAGGTAATTGCTGAAGATGGCGGCGTGCTTGACGCGCAGCACGACCCGCCCCTCCTCGACGCGCTCGTCCACCTCGGAGCGGAAGAGGACGCGCAGCGGCGCGCCGTTCGTCAGGTGGATGAGCAGCTTCACGGCGATGCCGGCCGCGACGCCGACGAGCAGATCGGAGACGATGCACATCGCGGCCGTGGTGGCGAAGATGACGAGCTGCTCCCTGCCGATGCGGAGCGTCTTCGCGAACTCCTTGGGCGACGCGAGGCGGGTGCCCGTGAAGGTGAGCATCGCGGCGAGCGCGGCGAGCGGGATCCGGTGGATGAGGCCCGGCGCGAAGGCCACGAAGAGGAGGAGGAAGGTCCCGTGAAAGAAGTTGGACAGCCGGCTCTTCGCGCCGTAGCCGATGTTCGCGGAGCTGCGAACGATCTCGGAGATCATCGGCAGCCCTCCGAGCAGGCCCGCGATGAGGTTGCCCACGCCCGTGGCGAGCAGATCCTTGTCGAGGTCGGAGCGGCGCTTCGCAGGATCGAGCGCGTCGACGGCCTTCGCGGACAGGAGCGACTCGATGCTGCCCACCAGCGAGAACATGACGATATATTTGATGGACGAGGGCGTGCCGACGTGGCTGAAGTCCGGGAAGACGATCGCCTGGACGAGGTTGCCCGGCAGGTTCACGAGGAAGCTCGGCCCGATCGCGTACGTCGAGTGGGTCGCCGCGAGCGTGTACGTGTGCTCGTGCTCGAGATCGAAGACATAGGCGAGCGGCACGGACAGCGCCAGCACCAGCATCGGCGCGGGGATCTTCTGCATCCAGCGAGCTCTCTTGGCGATCACTGGATAGCCGAAGAGGAGGATCATCGAGAGGATGCCGATCGAGGCGATCTCGGGGTTCAGGCGCAACAGGCTGCGCGGGATCTCCAGGATCAGGTGGAGCGGGTCTTTCGCCGCAGGCGTGACGCCGACGAGCGTGTGGACCTGTTTCGAGCAGATGATGATCCCGATGGCCGCCAGCATGCCGTGGACCACCGAGGAGGGGAAAAAGTCGCCGAGCGTGCCCGCGCGCGCCAGGGCGAAGACGATCTGTGTCACCGCGGCGATGGCGATGCAGGCGAGCGCGCGGCGATAGCCCACGGCGTTGTCCCCGCCGCCGAGCTCCTGAACGGCGCCCAGCGCAATGACGATGAGGCCCGCGGCGGGCCCCTTGATGGTCAGCGGCGCGCTGCCGAGCCAGGTGGCGACCATGCCACCGACGACGGCGGTGAGCACGCCCGCGATAGGGGGGAACCCGCTCGCCATGGCGATGCCCAGGCAGAGCGGCAGGGCGATCAAGAAAACGAGGAACCCTGAAACCAGGTCGTTCCTCCATGTGGACGCCGAGGACGTCGACGCCCTCGAAATGCTCGGATTGGACATGCGGTGCTCGCCTTGGAGTTGGGGCACCATGTGGGCCCGCTGTTCGTCAGAACACGGCCCAGGACGGGACCACTCGGCCGGAGGTTCCCGCTCGGGGTGACGATTTTGTGCACCGCCCAGGAACCTCGGCGCGGATCCGTTCCGTCCCAGGGCAGCCGATGGACATTTCTTCCTCCTTCGGGGCGACGTCGCTCGCCCCCTCGCGGCGCGAGCGGCGGGCGCTACCCGTCCGTCCATTCCACGCTAGAGTTCCGGCCTTCGACGCTCTAGATGCTCGAGCGGCCCTCATGACCGAATCGCGCCCCCCCCTCGGTGAATCGCGCGCGGAGTTCGAGTCGGCGGTGCGCCCGGTGCTCCCTCGGCTCTATCGGTTCTGCGCCTCGCTCTGCGGCGCGCGAGACCAGGCGGACGATCTGTTCCAGAACGCGTTGCTGAAGGCCTACCTGCACGCGGCGTCCTTCGAGGGACGCTCCGACCTCGGCGTCTGGCTCTGCGGGATCGCTCGGCACGAGTACCTGGAGGCTTACCGGACCGAGGCGCGGCGCCGCGGCCTGCTCGATCGGCTCGTCGAGGCGTGCACCGACGCGCTCGGCATCGTCCCTCGCGCAGAGGTCTCGAGCCCGGAGGCGGCCGCGATCTTGAGCCAGGACACCGGGGTGCTCCTTGCGTGCCTCCAGGAGCTGCCAGAGGAATTTCGCACCGTGGTGGTGCTATGCGACATCGAGGAAGTCGGGTATGACAGCGTGGCCGAGATCCTCGGGATCCCCAAGGGGACGGTGAAGAGCCGCCACGCCCGAGGGCGCGCGCGGCTGCGCGACGCCTATGAGCGTCTGGCGGCGCCGCGCGCCGTCGCCGAGCGGGAGGGTTCGACGTGAGCGAGCGCGACGACGATCTGCCTCCGATTCCGCAGGATCTGGCGGCGAGCATGCGGGAGCTGCGCTCGATGAGCCCCTCCGATGCGCTCGTCGAGCGCGCGCTGAGCAAGCTCCCCGAGCGACCGGAGCGCCCAGCGGCGGCCAGCAGCGCGCGAGCGCAGCGGGCGAGCGACCGCAGCGGGTGGAGGGTGTTCATCGCGGCCCCGGCGCTCGCCGCGCTGGCGGCCGCCGCCTTCGTGGCGGGCGACAGGGGCGCGTGCTCTCCGGCGATCGAGCGATCCGAGGAGCGCGCCGTCGCCTTGCCTGAGGAAGGGCACGCGTGGACGCACCTCGATCTGTGGACCCACCGCCACGCGGACGAGCCGGCGGTGGTCCAGCTCGAGGTGCCGGAGCACGTGCGCGTGCGGTTGCCTGACGGCGAAGGTGGATCGCTGGAGCAGCACTGCCGGCAGGAGCGCTGCTCGCACAGGCTGACGCGCTACCGCGGCGACGCCCCGCTAGGCGTGGCCGTGGCTCAGCCGGGCCGGTATGAGATCCACGTCCATCACGAGTCGAACGAGGCGCGCGTGCGCGAGCGCTTCATTCTGATAGCTGAACGCGAGTGAGCCCGGCGAGACATGTTACCGCAACCTGGGTGGCTCCGGTCGTTACCGCGACCTGCAGGCAGCCCCAACCCAGGTAGCCGGCCGGGCCGGCCGGCTCATTTCTTTGCCGCCCTCCGCTCTCCAGGGACAGGCCCGCTTGGCACCCGCACGCGCCCCGCTGCGACGTAGCGTTGCACCGTCCTCAGGCTGATCCGAAGTCGCGCCGCCGCCTTGACCTTGTCGCCCCCGTCGCGCTCCAGCGCCGCCTCGACGATGTTCTGGATGAGCGACTCCAATCCGTCGTCGAGGTCGAGCGCGGGCGAGGTGCTTGCGCGCGACACGCCCGCGGCGGCTTCCTCCGGCACGATCAGCGAACGGACGCTCTCGGGCAGATCGGCCACGCGCACCTGCCGCCCATCCCGGAGCAAGCAGAGCGTCTCCACGACGTTCCGGAGCTCGCGCACGTTGCCAGGCCAGTCGTAACGGAGCAGCAGCGCCTTGGCCTGTCGGCTGAACCTCGGCGGGCGAACCCCGTGTCGCGCCGAGTGCTGCGCGGTGAACTGATTCAGCAGGGGCGCGATGTCAGCGCGTCGCTCACGCAAAGCGGGGACATTGAGCGTGATGCCCTGGATTCGATAGAACAGGTCGGCGCGAAAACGGCCCGCGCGCACCTCCTGATCGAGGGGTCGTAGCGTGGCAAACATCAACCGGACATCCGCCTCGATCTTCGTCGCGCCGCCGACGCGCATGTACCGGCGGTTTTCGAGGAATCGCAGGAGCTTCGCCTGCATCGGCATCGGCAGTTCACCGATCTCATCGAGCAAGAGCGTGCCCCGCTCGGCCGCTTCGACTTTGCCCTTCGCTCGCTCGCTCGCCCCGGTGAACGCGCCGCGCTCGTGACCGAAGAGCTCGCTTTCAAAGAGCGCGTCGGGGATGGCCGCGCAATTGATGGGCACGAACGGCCCTCGCCGACGCTCGGAGAGCTCGTGCGCGCGCCTCGCCAGCACCTCCTTGCCGGAGCCGCTCTCGCCGATCAGCGTCAGGGTGACGTCCTTCGCGGCGACGGCGCGAAGGATCTGGTCCGCCTTCTTCATGGCGTGGGAGCGCATGATCGGCTCAAACACCACGTCAGGTCGTCGTTTTCGCTCTCGCACGCGAGAAATAGTGAGCGATCTGGTCGCAATCCGCAAGCCCGACCACGAAATCGGCTCCGGCGATCCACGTCGCCCCTCGACCGGCGACATTCGTCGGCTGTTCGCCGTGGAAATGCCGAGAGAGCGCGCGGCTTCGAGCGCTCCTGGCGCGGTTCATGGCCAGCCCCTGCTCCGGCACGGATTCTGCTGTGACCAGGACCAAGACCATGAACGAAGCTCCCACGACGAACCGCGCGCTCCGCGCCTGGGTCCAGGCGATCGCCGAACACACGCGACCCGCGCGCATCCGTTGGTGTGACGGCAGCGAGGAGGAGCGGACCGCCCTCGAGCGCGACATGGCGCTCTGCGGCTCGTTCATCGAGCTGGATCCACGGACCCACCCTCGTTCATTCCTGCATCGATCGGATCCAACGGACGTCGCGAGGACGGAGCACCTCACCTTCATCTCGACGCCACGACAGGAGGACGCGGGGCCCAGGAACCACTGGATGAGCCGAGAGGAGGCGCAGACGCGCAATTTGCTGGATGCACCCTGGCAGCGACGGACGGCTCTGGGCCATCAACCCGGAGAACGGCATGTTCGGCGTCGCGCCAGGGACCAGCCTCAGGACCAACCCGAACGCGATGCAGTCGCTCACGCACGATGTGATCTTCACGAACGTCGCGCTGCGCGCGGGCCGTCGCGTATGGTGGGAGGGGATGTCGCAGCTCGACGAGCATGAGGTCATCGAAGACTGGCGCGGCGCGAAGTGGACGAACGGCTCCGCGACGTCTCCTGCCGCGCATCCAAACTCGCGCTTCACCGTCCCGCTGCGGCAGTGTCCCAGCGCGGCAGGCTCCTTCGATCTCGCCACGGGGGTGCCGATCTCGGCCATCCTCTTCGGGGGGCGCCGTTCGAAGCTCGCCCCTCTCGTCCACGAAGCGCGGAGCTTTCGTCACGGCGTGTACGTCGGCGCGACCATGGCGAGCGAGACGACCGCCGCGGCGACCGGCGCTGTCGGCGTCCTCAGAAACGATCCCATGGCGATGCTCCCCTTCTGCGGGTACAACATGGGCGATTACTTTGCGCACTGGATGGCCGTCGGGAAGGGGCTCAGTCGTCCGCCGAAGATCTTTCATGTCAACTGGTTCCGGACGGGGGACGACGGGCGCGTCCTGTGGCCCGGGTTCGGCGACAATATCCGCGTCCTCAAGTGGATCCTCGAGCGTGTCGAGGGCACGGCGGCCGCGCGCGAGTCCGCAATTGGCCTCCTTCCGCATGAACGGGGAATCGATCTGACCGGGATGGACCTCTCGAAAGACGCGCTCTTCCAGCTGCTCGCGGTCGACAGCGGCGCGTGGTTGAGGGAGGCCGACGGCGTCCTCGAGTTCCTTCGCAAGTTCGCGGATCGACTCTCCGCGGCGCTGCTGGCCGAGCACCGATCGCTCGTCAAGCGGCTGCACGATTCACTGCATTGAGCTGAGCTGGGAGGACCCGTGGAAAACGATACCAAATCTTCGGCGGCGAACGTCTGTCGTGACAGAGACCATTCCTCCGTGGATGGCCGCGCGGCCGGACCGCTGGCAGGTGCCGTCGCGGCGGCGCTGCGAGCGGGGCGCAGCCCCAGAAATCACGACTTCGACCGCTTCCTTCCTGACGAGCTACGCCGCGTCTCCGCTCAGTTCTGGACGCCGATCGAGGTCGCTGTTCGCGCGGCCCGGTGGCTGGACGAGCTCGACGTTCGCACCGTCGTCGATGTCGGGTCGGGCGCCGGCAAGTTCTGCGTGGCGGCGGCGCTGGCGGGACGCAGCCACTTCACGGGGATCGAGCAGCGACCTCGGCTCGTCATGGCGGCGCGCGGGCTCGCGCGGGTCTACGAGATCGAGGACCGCGTTCGCTTCGTCGAAGCCGCCCTGGGGAGAGCGGAGGTTCCTCGCGCGGACGCCTACTACTTCTTCAACCCGTTCGGCGAGAATCTCTTCGGACGAGAAGACCACCTCGATGAAGACGTCGAGCTGGGCGTCGATCGATACCAGCGCGACACCGCGGCCGCCGAAGAGCTCCTCGACGAGGCGCCACTCGGGACCTATCTCCTGACGTACAACGGATTCGGCGGGCGGGTGCCGGACAGCTATGACGAAGTCCGCATCGATCGGGAGCTCCCGAACGTCCTGCGGATGTGGCGAAAGGCGCGCCTCGTGGCTGCCGGTCCGGGTCTACGCGCGGATGAGCTCTGATCACCACGACGGCGCGTGATGCGCCGTTGCGCATCACGCGATCCCGAGCAGATCGAGTACCGCGTTCACGAAGGTGAGCGGGCGCGGTGGACATTGCGCCATCAGGAGGTCAGTCCCGGCGAATTATCGAAGCAGTCATCGGGACTCCGCATGAGCGTGCGCACGAAGAGCGTCGAGGATGGTCCAGCCAAACGCCGGCTTCGGCAGCACCATGGGCGGCAAGGAGTGGCCGTCTGGTCCCAGCGCGGAGCGAAAGGACTGTGGTGTGCCCGTCACGAGGAGAATGAGGAGCTTCGGTCGCGCGCTCCGCAGCGACGAGATGAACGTCACGATGTCGCCGGGATCGAAGTCGTCTGGAAACAGAACCAGGGCGGTCGCGGCGGGCGCCACCCTGTTCGCGTCGTTCAATGTCCTTTTGCCGTTCGACGCAACCCCGGCCTGGCTGAAATAGGCATGAAGCGCGTCGATCGTCTCTGGATTGTCCGCGACGACGGCAACGTGGAGCAACCTGGCGGAAGAGCGGTTTGCCATGGCTGCCCGGGCGTCTAGCAAGCCGTGGGCCGCCTCGTGAAAGGCGCAAGAACCTTGAGGACGCGCCTATCGGGATGGAAGAGCTGACGACCCTTTCGGAGAACAGCGGCTCAAAACGACAGATTGACGCGATAGACAGGAAAGGTTCACGTGAATTTCGTCTTGATCAGACCGCATTTCGATGGGATGGCGCCTCCTTGACCGCTCCGAAGGCCGGCCAGCGGAGGCAGCGGCGCGTCGGTCGCGGCGCCGTCGGAGCGCCGCTCGCCCGGGGTTGGCCGCTTGCTGAGAGGCCGCATAGATGAATGACGCCGGATGCTCCCCGGCGCGCATCTCGCCAAGACGGTGCGCGCGCCGCGGTCAGGTCTGCCGCTCCGCGCGCTTGGCCTCGTCCCAGTAGCCGTCGAGCTCCTCCAGCGTGAGCGTGTCGTGGGACGCCTTGACAGGCCAGCCCCCGTGCCGCTCAATGACCCGCCGTTCGACGTGATCGAAGCGCCGGGTGAACTTGTCGATCGTCCGACGCAGGGCCCCCTCTGCGTCCACGCCGGCGTGGCGCGCCAGGTTCCCGAGCGCGAAGAGCACGTCCCCGAGCTCCTCCTCGATCGCGGCGGAATCGCCGCTTTCGAGGGCCCGATCGAGCTCCCCGAGCTCCTCGTCCACCTTCGCGCGCGAGCCCCGCGCGTCCGGCCAGTCGAAACCCACGCGCGCGACCTTCTCGCCTACCCGCTGCGCCCGGGTCAGCGCCGGCAGGCTGCGGGGAACGCCGCCGAGCACGCCGCGGTCCTTCCCCTGCCTCGCCCGCTCGTCCGCCTTGATGCGCTCCCAGTTCTGAAGCACCTCGTCGGCGTTCTCGGCGCTCTCGTCCGCGAACACGTGGGGGTGGCGCCGCACGAGCTTCTCGCAGATCGCAGCGATCACATCGTCCGGCCCGAACGCCCCCTCGGCCCGGGCGAGCTCGGCCTGGAAGACGACCTGGAGCAAGAGATCGCCGAGCTCCGCGCACAGCTCCTTGCGGTCGCCGCCGTCGATGGCGTCGATGACCTCGCACGCCTCCTCGAGCACGTAGCGCCGGAGCGTCGCGAAGCTCTGCTCGCGATCCCAAGGACATCCGTCCGGTGCGAGGAGCCGCTGCATCAGCTCGACCATGCGCGGAAACGTACGACCGACCTGCTCGGGGAGCGGCGGTGCCTTCACGGGCTCGAAGGAACGAGGCATGCAGTGGTACTAGCGCAAACCGCCCCCGCTCCGGAAGCAGAGGCAGAGGAAGCAGAGGAAGAGGAGACGATGCAGGGCGCGCTATCGCAGAGCGTCATCCTGGCTTCCGAGGCCGTAGCATGAGAAAAGTACGGAGGGCATCGAGGCTCCGACGACGAGGACGACCATGAAGAGCGCAGGCTATGTGGTGCTGTTCGCGATCGCCGGCTGCTCGCAGGGGGTGTGTCGGAGCATCGGGAGCGCGCCGGGCGCGGCGCCGAACCCGGGAGCAGCGGCGGAGGAGCCCGTGACGGCGGCCCTGGTCAACAGCGGCGAGCAGGAGGTGCTGGACGAGGAGATCACCCCGCTGCGCAAGGGTGGGCGCCACCTCATCGCGGAGCCGCCGGACGACGCGGAGGAGCTGACGTACGCCGCATGGATCGCGGCGGCAGGGCTCGCCGCGCAGAACAGGCAGCCGCCGCCGGCCGCGCCACCGGGGTTCGCGCTGCGGGCGGTCCGCGGGCGCGACCTGTGGGTGTTGTCCGAGGACGGCACGCGCCGCCGCGGAGCAGCCGCGGTCGTGCTGCGCGTAGGAGCGGCCGTGCCGCTGATCGTCGAGGCGCCGCACACGTTCTTCGATCGGGGAACGCTGCCCGTCGCCCTGGCCATCTTCGAGGCGCAACGGGCGCGCGCGCTGATCGTGAATACGTCGCACCGGTACGGCGGGGGTCCCAACCCACGCAACGCCAGCGTGGACGAAGAGGGCGCAGAAGGCGGGCGCCCCAACCTGGGTGCGGCTGCCGGCGCAGAAGGCGGGCGCCCCAACCTGGGTGCGGCTGCCGGGGGCGGGCGCAACCCGGGTCACACCGCGGATGGTGACGAGAGCACGGAAGGCGCTGGTGGCGAGGACGGCGGTGATGAAGCCGTCGACGGCAACACCACGCAGGACGCCGCCCAGGGCACCGGCGGCAGCGCTCGTGGAGACAACCGTGCTTCACGAGAGCGGCTGATTGCGTCGCTCGCCTTCGCAGACGTAGCCCACGCCGAGCGTTCGTTCTTCCTGTCCGTGCACCGGGCGCTGCTCCAGAGCTTCCCCGGCACGCCCACCGTGCAGCTGCACGGCTTTCAAGACCGTTCGGCTCCGAATGCCGCCATTATCGCCAGCGCGGTGGGGCACGGCGCCGCGCTGGATCGGCTGCTCGCCCCTCTACGGGCGTTCATCAACGATGGGAAGGTCCTCGCCTACCCCACCGAGATCGATAGGTTGGGGGGTGCCACGAACGTGCAAGCACGCTGGTCGCGTCAGATGGGCGCACCGTTCTACCATGTTGAGATGTCCCGAACGCTGCGCGACAAGCTGATCGTGGATACGGATTTCCGGCGCCGCTTCGCGGCGGCCTTCTCGGGGCTCACAGTCGGAACGAGTCGGATGCGCGACCCAGGTTGACCGCAACGGTATTGTCCGCAACGACCCGGCTCAACGGATGCCAAGCATTCGTTCTGCACGGCGAGCCGCTCCAGATCGTCCCAACAACCGGTGAACTATCGGCGTCCGCCGAGCAAACGCAATCAGCGTCACCCGGGGCCGAGCCCATCCGCGATCGACACCGCATCCCTCGGTCGTAGGCGTGCGCGCAGCGCCCTATGAACACTTCGCCCGCCCGCGTCAGCTCCTCCAAACGGATGTTCCCATGAGACGGCAACGACCCGTCGGAGCCGCCCCTTCCTATTCCGCGCCGCCGTGAAGCTCGCCTCCCGCTATCTACACGGTGAGCCCGAAATCCCTCGTGCTGGCGCCGTGGAACGTGCACATCCACCACGTCCCCGCCGGAAATACCACGCTGCGCACCCCGGCGCGCCACCATTCGAGCGCAGCGCGGTACGACGCGCGAAACGCCCGCACAGCGGCGCCAGCGATTCGACGTGCGTCCCCCTGCTCGCGGCCGACTGCAAAGGTCGGATTGCGTTCACCCGGCGCCTCAAAGCTCGTTACGCGCTCGTACGGGCAGATCTTGGTGACTCGCTCAGCACCAAGAAAACGACGCCCCTGCTCCTGCAGCACCGAATGGGCCTTCGCCTCCAGTACATTGAGTTCGGCGGCAACATCGTGGCGAAAGTCATCAACGCTGTCCTGTTCTACCGCCGGTGGCAACGCGAGAGGCAACGTCACTTCCTCGGGCCATTGCGGATTTTCCGGGTCAAGATACGCGACGGGACGCGCCGCTCGCAGCACGCCGCAGCCGAGCTCTCTCACATCGACTTTCGCCCCCGGCCACTCACGTGCATGCCGGACGAGGCCAGCGGCTACAGGGTTTGCGAGTACGTAGGCTATTTTTTCCACCACGGCAGCGCGCGTCAGGAGTCGCACGACGCTCGTGGCTTCGTGGTCCCATACCGGTCCTTCCCACGCGCGAAGCACCTTGGTCCCGAGCGCCACGATACGATGAAAGAACTGCAAGAAGCGCGGCAGGACTCCATTCACGTCCGTCACGACCAGGTGCAGATGGGTTGACATCGCGCAGAACGCGTGAACCTCGATCCCGAAGCGCCGGGCCGAGATCGCGAGGGCGTAGACCAGGAGCTCGGTGATGGCTGCGTCGGGGCGAAAGAGCAGGTGCCGACGCAAGACGCGACGGGTGATCATATAGGTAGCGCCGGGTGCGATCTCGCGGGGGTGGCTCATGGCCCGTCCACATCAACAAACGCTGTGCCAGAGATCGCAGTCAATCATTTCAAGGGATTGCCGTGCCCGGCAGGTGGCGGCTCCTACGCCGGGGGTGGCGGCCGCCATGCCACTCGGATAGCCCTCCCCGGGTAGAGTCCTCGTCGAGTCCACAACGTGGGTCGGGTCGCGGGCCGTCAACCTGGGTCGGGTCGCGACCTGGGTCGGGTCGCGAAAATTACACGAGTAGAGCCGGAATCTGGTCAGGTCCGAACGCGGCCGCGCCGCGCGGCGCCGTTGAGAACGTCGGTTGCACGGTCGGATCGGCCCGCAGCGCCGGAAAGCGCTCGAGCAGGAGCGAGACGCCGATCCTCGCCTCCATCCGCGCAAGCGGCGCCCCGACACAGTAGTGCGGACCGCCGCCGAAGTTCAGCATCCCCACGGGTCGTCGATGGATGTCGAAGGTCTCCGGTCGCGGGTAGATCTCCTCGTCGTAATGGCGAGCGATCAGCGACAGGTAGAGGATCGTCCCCGCGGCCAGCGTTTCGCCGCCGAGCGTCGCCTCACGCTCGACGAACCGCACGATGCCCGCCGCGCTGTTGCACCAGCGGGTCGACTCCTCGATGGCCTGCGGCAGGAGCGAAGGTTGCTGACGCAGCTGGTTCATCGCGTCGGGGTGGGCGAGCAGCGCCACGAGCAGGTTGGCCAGCATCCAGCTGGTCGTCTCGTAGCTGCCGAGGATCAACGTGAGCACGACCCCCTCGCACGCCTCCACTCCGCCTAGGCCCTCCGCGACGATCGCCCGCGCAATCTCGCCGAGCAGCGTATCGCTCGGGTGCGCCACCTCGCGCTCGGCGATCTCCCGCAGCTGCGCTTCCATCGCGGCGTGGGCGCTCCGCCCTTCGGCCACGACGACGGGATCCTGCGGCATCACGACGCTACGGATCATCTTGCGAATCAGCACGTCATTCTCGGCGATCCGCTCCTCCGGGAGCCCGAAGAGGGCGCTCGTCACGCCCATGGGCATCGACATCGCAAAATCATCAAAAAGATCCGCCCGCTCCTTCCGCACGAGCCGTTCCACGACCCTGCGCGCCACCGGGGTCACGGTCGCCTCCTCGTAGCGGGAGATCACGCGTGGGGAGAGGACCGCGTTGAAGAGCCGCCGCATGCGCGTGTGCGACTCACCGTTGAGCGTCACGAGCGCCCCTTTCAGGATCCCGGTGTCGTAGGCCCGGGTGCTGAAGGTCTCGCTGTCGCGCAGCACCGCGGCCACATCGGCCCCGCGGAGTACGACCGGCACGCCGAGTCCCTCGTCGAAATAGACGGAGTGCTCCCTCGCCGCAGCGGCGAGATGGATCCCGAACGCCGAAGGGTCTTTCGAGGTGAAAGAAAATAGATTCCTACGAGGCAGCATACATAAAACCTAGTATTCCATCTCGAAACGCGGATCAAGCCGCATTGCCATGACTTCGGATGGGACGTCGGTGTGGAAGAGCGGTTATAGCGGACGCTTCTCCCACGTTGGCTTCGCGTGCGGGCCCTGTAGGTGCCCCCCGCCTGGTCTTGGGTCACGCCCGCCCGCCCGCACCGTGGTTGTGTCGCTGTCGGCGATCTGCGGCGATCGACGCTGATGGCGATCACCCTACGGACGGCATGGAGCGGCGCCTTCATGGCGCTCGAGAGGTCGGTGCCGCGCCGCGGACGAGCCGAGATCCGTCCATGGTGGTTCGTCGAATCCCTGGCGACGAAAAACCGCTCAACTCGGGAGTCAGGCCGGTCACCGAGAGGATCGATAGATCCCACCGCCTGCCTTGAGAAAGCGCCGGAAGCCGCCAGCAGGCGCGAGCGCATCCGTCATGGACGGTCGCCAGGCCCCATGAGCCGAGCCAGAGACTCATCGTGCCCTGCACCGGCGCCTATGGCAGGAGCACAAAACAACAGAGCGCCCATTCGACGGTGGGGGGAAACCGTCACGGGCGCTCTGCTTGCGTCTCTTGCAGGAGGTGAGCCAAGGACGTCCCTGCCTGATTTCAGATGCTTTCCCTACAGCGACAGATGTGCACCTGTCGGTTGTGGAATCGTAGCTTGCTGCGTTGCGAGCGGAGCGTGGCGGCCTTCGGCCAGCGGCTCGCCGGAACCGCGCCGATCAGCTGGAGCCGTTCGGCTCTCCCGGCGCCTCCCGTCCCCCGCCGACGCCCCACGACGGCCGGGCGTTGAGCTCCTCAACGTCGGTTCCAATCATCTCCGTGTAGCTGCGACCCATCTCCTCGAGCTCGTCGCTGCTCAGCACGTCCTCGATCCGGGCGAAGCCCGCCGGCGCTCGCTGCTCCACCATCGAGAGGACCCGGTCGGCGCCCATCGCTCGGTTCGCGAGGACGAGGGAGCTCGTCGGCGGACGGCGCGCAGCTTCATACGAGGCGAGCGCCTCTTCGGGGGCGCTCGTCCGGGCGAGGTGCCAGGCCAGCACGCGAGCATCGAGGATCGCCTGGGAGGCCCCGTTGGAACCGACAGGGTACATGGGATGTGCCGCGTCGCCGAGCAGGGTGACCCGGCCAGCGCCCCACCACGGCAGCGGATCGCGATCGATCATGGGATACTCGAAGATGACGGGCGCCGCGGCGATGAGCGCCGGAATGTCGAGCCAGGAGAAGCGCCACGCCGCGAAGTGGGGCAGCACGTCTTCCAGGCGTCCGCGGCGGTTCCAGCTCCCCGGCGCGACCGCCGCCCCTTCGTGCAGCCGCACCTCCGCCACCCAGTTGATCGCGGACCGGTCGCGGAGCTCCGCGCGGCGGGAGATGGGATAAGCGACGAACTTGGCGGCCAGGTTGCTGCCGGCCATGATCATGCTGCGCCCCCCCAGGAACGGCTCGCCCTCGGTCACGCCGCGCCACATGTGAATGCCGTTCCACCGGGGCGGCCCCTCCGCCGGGTGGAGCTGCGCGCGAACCACGGAGTGGATGCCGTCGGCCCCGACGAGCATGTCCGCAGGGACCACGTCGCGCTCACCGGTCCGCCGATCCCGCACCGTGACCTGCACCTCGGACGTCGTCTGCTCGAACCCCTCCACCGCCAGCCCGACGCGCACGCTGGAGGCCCCCAGGCGCCGCTGCACCGCCGCGAGCAACATCAACTGGAGCTCACCACGGTGGATCGACACCTGTGGCCAGCGATACCCGGCGGAGATACCCCGCGGATGGCCCCAGATCCGACCCCCGAACCGATCGTGGTGAACGAGCTCGGCGGTCGGGATCCCTGTCGCCACCAGCGCATCTTCGAGGCCAAGCTCCGTCAGCTCTCGCACGGCGTGAGGAAGGAGGTTGATGCCGACACCGAGCGGCCTGATCTCTCGCGCGGCCTCCACGACACACGCATCGATGCCGGCCGCGTGCAGGCTCAGGGCCGCCGTCAGCCCGCCGATCCCCCCGCCCGCGATCAACACCCGCATCACGCGACGCTCGCACGGCGCGCCGGACGCGGCAACGAGGCTCGCGGCGCCCGCGACCGCGGCGCCGAATCCGGGTAAGATCTTCGAACGAGGGACATACCATGCGATTGCTCGTCTCGATGGACTCTTGGGGTGCGAGGCTGCTCTCGGTGCTGGCGATCGCGCCTGCGCTGAGCTGCGGTGGAAACGTCACGTCCGGTGAAGGCTCGGGCGGCGGCACAGGTGAAGGCACCTCCAGCAGCACAGGTGAAGGCACCTCCAGCAGCACAGGTGAAGGCACCTCCAGCAGCACAGGTGAAGGCACCTCCAGCAGCACAGGCGGCCTGCCGCCCGAAGGGTTTCCGTTCGGTTGCGACGATCCGGAGCCCATCGTCGTCGCGGACCAGGACACGGGGTACGTGCGCTGCGCCGACGGCTGGATCCACCGCGCGGAGGTCGTGACCTGTCCCAGCCCGCTCCCGCGTGCCAAGGCCTGCGCGGACCCGAGCGGCGCGACGGGGAACTGCACCTCCGACGCCGACTGCACCGAGCAGCCACACGGCCACTGCGACGTCATGACCGGAGGCGAGGTGGCTCCAGGGTGCTTCTGCCAGTACGGGTGCACGACCGACGCCGACTGCGGCGAGGGGCAGATCTGCCTGTGCGGCGATCCGGTCGGGCAGTGCGTGCCCTCGCGGTGCACCAGCGACAAGGACTGTGGAAGGCTGCTCTGCTCCAGCTATGTCCTGCACCCCGGATGCGGCGGGACCGCCTTCGCGTGCCAGACGGCCGCCGACGAGTGCGCCAGCGACCAGGACTGCTCAGGGGACGAGCAATGCTCGCTCGAGGCCCTTCGGCACACCTGCACGGCGGAGATCTGCGCGATCGGCCGGCCGTTCCTCGTGGAAGGCGTCGTGCGCGCCGCGCAGCCCGCCGCGCGCGACGACTGGCGGACCGCCGCTCCGGACGCGCCGCCTCGCCTGGCAGAGCTGTCCGTCGAGCAACGGGCGGCCCTCGCCGAGCACTGGACCCGCGCCGCCCTCCTCGAGCACGCGTCGATCGCCGCGTTCGCGCGGTTCGCGCTTCAGCTCCTGTCGCTCGGCGCGCCGCCGGAGCTCGTCGCTGCCGCGCAGGCGGCCATGGGCGACGAGGCCGACCACGCGCGCACGTGCTTCGAGCTGGCCAGCGCGTTCGCCGGCCGCGGCGTCGGCCCAGGGCCGCTCGCCATCGACGGCGCCCTCGGCGGCGAAGGCGCCCGCGAGATCCTCGTGACGACCCTGCGCGAGGGGTGCATCGGCGAGACCATCGCCGCGATCGAGGCGGCAGAGGCCGCCCTCCACGCGACCGATCCCGCGGTGCGGCGCGCGCTCGAGAAGATCGCCGAGGACGAGACGCGGCACGCCGAGCTCGCCTTCCGGTTCGCGGCCTGGGCCCTCGACCGCGATCCTTCCCTCGCGAGCGCCATCGTCGACGAGCTCGCCGCGGCCTCCTCGGAGCTCCCCGCCCCGAGCGAGGCGAGCCACGGCGGCCCGCTGCTCGGCTTCGGCGTGCTCTCCCCGCAGCACCGGCGCGCGATCCGGGAGCGCGCGCTCGCTCAGGTCATCGCGCCCTGCGCGCGGGCGCTGCTCTCGCGCGGCGGCGGCAGCATCGAGCGCAGCCGCCCCCGCCCGGCGGACGGCCGTCAGCGCGAGGAGACCGACAGCTTGGCGACGAACAGCTGACCGTCCTCGACCTCGACAGGGCAGTTCAGGAGCGCGAAGTCGGCGCCGGACGTGCCTGCGAGGAACACGTCCGTTCCGGAGACGGCGAGCGCCAGGATCCGCTGGAGCGCAGGGCCGCCGAGCGCGCCCAGCCACTCGACCTCGCCGTCCGTGGCCCGGAGCCGCGCGAGGAAGGCGTCCCCCTCGCCGGCCTCCCCGCCGATCTCGACGTCATCGATCGTCATCTGCTGATCGAAATGCCCGGCCACGACGATCTTTCCGAGCTCGTCTACGCCGACGACCTGCGCCGATTGAGCCCCGCTGCCCCCGAGCTGCTTGGCCCACGTGGCGGCGCCGCTCCGGTCGAGGTGCGCGGCGAAGCCGTCCTCTCCGGTGGAGACGCTCTCGCCGGCGAGATCGATCTGCCCCTCGAACGAGCCGGTCAAGACGACGCCCGCCTCGAGCATCGCCACGGCGCTGGTGCGCTGATCGCCGCGGAGAGCGGAGTAGTGTCGATACCAGACGTCCGCCCCATCGGCGCGCCATCCATCACAGATCCACGACGCCGGAAACGACGCCAGGAGCGCGTCGATCCCGTCCGAGGCCGCGCCGCCGGGCGGCAGCGCGCTCTCGAAGCCGGGGAAGCCCACGTTCACCCGGCCCTCGAAATCGGCGATCACGAAGGCGTCGCCGGAGGCCACTCGGAGATCGCGAGGCCAGAAACGCGCTCCCTCACGGCCCGCGAAGACGCCGCTGCACGGATTCAGGAGGGTCTGTGCATCGTAGCTGGAGAACCCGATGTCCAGCCCGCCCTGGAGCGACGTCAGGACGAAGACGCGGTCGCCCTCCGCCGCGACCGCCTTCACCTCGTCAAGACCGCTGGACCCGTGCGTCGCGCACGCCGCGACCCCGTCGGGATCGCTCTTGTCGAGCCGCGCCACGAACGCGTCGCCGGCGCCCTCGGGCAGCCCGCACTCCGCGCCGAACGACAGGCTGCCCGTGAAGTCGCCCGCCACGTAAACGCTGCCGCCGTCCAGCGCGATCGCGGTCGCCTGGTGGACGTGGGTCGCGGTGTCGTTCTCCGCGTTCCCGAAGCGCTCGCTCCACACGTGGTTCCCGTCCCGCGCGAGGTGCGCCACGAAGACGTCCTTGCCGGCGCCTCCCGCCGTGAGCGGCGCGCCGCCGGCAACGGTGAGGTCCCCCTTGAAGCCGCCCGCCAGCCACAGGGTGCCGTCCTCGTCGGCCGCGATCCCGCCGAGCGTGGTCTCGGCGTCACCGAAAGACATCACCCACTGGCACGTATAGCCGGGCTCGCTGAACGAGCCGCCGCCGACGCCCTGCTCGTCGATGAGCTGAATGCCGACGATCTCCGCGCAGCCCGCGCTGCTCGCCGCCAGGAGAGAGCTCGCCAGCCACAGCCGAGCGCGCCTTTCGAGCCTCATCGTCATCAGAACGCCCCGACGACCGAGCCACCGACGACGCCCGGAGCGAGCTGGACGCGGGCGGTCGCGCGCGGCCCGTCCGAGGGCAGCGTCAGCCAGAGGACGGCCGTGCCGGCGAGCGCCATGCCCGCGGCGATGAAGGAGAAATCGGACACGGTCGCATACGACATCGCCTTGCTGGACAGATCGGGCACCGGCTGCGCGCAGTCCCTGTAACGCCTCGGATTCGCGCACGCCGTCTTCGCCGCGTCGTCGACCTTGTCCCACGTGGAGATCGCCAGGCCACCAAAGGTGCTTCCGAGCGCGATGCCCGCCAGCGTGAGCCCGCCCGTCACCCACATCAGGCTCCGGTGGATCGGATCCGGCCTTACGTCGTAGAGCGTCGGCCTGCGCGGCTCGATGTCGCCGGCGGAAGGCGCGGGCTCCTGCGGCGCTGCCGCGCTCGGCGCGAGCGCCCTCACGGGGACCTCGGCGGCCTCTCCCGGCCGCGTCACCTCGACGTCGCGCGCGAGGGCGTACCTCGCGGGCGCAGCCGCGATGACCTTGTGCTTCCCCGGCTCGACAGGGCGAGCCGCGCCGGCCCCTTTCGCGGCCACGCCGTCGAGCGTCACCGCGCGCCCCGGGAGCGCCTTCACCTCATCGGCGGTCGGCTCGGCCTGGGCCGCGCCCGCCTGCGCCCAGGCGGCCAGCGTCACGAGGAGACCGAGCGCGGGCCGACCGAGCCCCCTTCGCCCCGCGCGCCCCACACCCTTTGCGGAGCGCCGGGAGCCTCTGCTGATCGCTTCAGGCATCGAGTCCCCTGGAAGGTCGGCGAGCGACACCTGCTTCAGGTCCCCGCGCTGGACCACGATGACCGATAACAGGGCACCGCGACGAGCGCCAGACGAAAGACCCCCCCACGCCAGCCGCCACGCCGCGCCCCTTGCTGCCCCCCTGCGCCCCTTACGACCCTTGCGCCGTGTTCCCGCTTCGACGCACGCGGCCTTTGCGCTAGCGTTCCGCTCGCGGTTCCTCGCGGTTGCTCTCGTTCCTCTCGTTCCTCTCGGTTCCGGTCTCGCCCCTCGCTCCCAGGTCGTCGAGCGTACCGGCTGGAGCGCCCTCGCGAACAGGTGCCCTGATGTCCTCCGTGCCAGCCCCCAAGAAGAAGCGGTCCAAGAAGAGCGCGCGCTCGCTGCCTCGCAGGGACGAGGAGTGGATCGGCGGCTTCTTCTCCCTGCGCGCGTTCGTGCACGAGGGCGACGACGCGTACCGCCCCGAGGCGGTCGTCTGGATGACCGAGCGCGGCTTCGTCCTGAACTGCGCCGCGCTGCGCCCCGGCGACGTCGTGACGGGCGCGGTCGACAGCTTCGAGGCCGCCGCCAGAGGTCCCCTGGAGGGCAAGCCGCGGCTGCCCGAGCGCGTGCGCGTGGCCTCGCCGGCGCTCGCGGAGGCCCTGCGGGCGCGGCTCGGCCCGGAGGTCGAGGTCCGCGTCGCGCCCACGCCGGAGATCGACGTCGTGGCCGAGGACCTGGAGGCCCACCTCGGCGCGCGGGACGGCCGCCTGACGCCGAGCTTCCTCGGGGGCGGCATCGAGGCGCCGGCCATGGCCTCGTTCTTCCGCGCGGCGGCCGCGCTCTACCGCGCTACGCCCTGGAAGGCGGTGCCCAGCGACGCCGACATCATGGCGCTGTCGATCCCGTCGCTCGGCGCGCGCGATCTCGCGCTGTGCGTCGTCGGGCAGGCTGGCCAGAGCCACGGCGTCCTCCTGTTCGAGAGCGCGCGCGGGTTCGAGCTCTACCTGGCCGAGACGGCCAAGCTCCCGGACGCGCCGCCCGCGTCGCTGCCGGCGAGCTTCTTCTCGCTGAGCTTCGATCGCGCGAGCGACCTGCACCCCGCGCTGCGCGCCGAGGTCGCCGAGCAGCGCTGGGAGCTGGCCGACCCGGACGCGTACCCCACGCTCGCGATGGTCGACGAGGACCTCATCGGCCGCAAGCCGACGCCGAAGGAGCTCACGGCCTCCGAGGCGCTCGCGCTCGGCCTTGTCGAGCTGATGAAGCGGCGCAAGGAGATCACGAAGGCGTTCCGCGACGGCGCCCCGGTGGAGGCGAGCTACGTCGTGGAGACGCACGCGGGCCCGGTGGAGGTGCTCTTCCGCGCGCCCCACCCGGAGCGGAGCTGATCCCGGCGGCGGCTCCGGCGAATCCGTCATCAGGGCTCGGGCGATCCGACGGGCGAGCGCAGCAGCGGGGAAGCCCCGCCCTCAGCGAGCGACGAGCCGGTAGAGATCGGCGTTCACGATGAACTCGCAGAGGACGTTGCCGAGCTGGAGCATGTCGCCGCTGCGGAGGGGCACGCCGTCCCCGGACGGCGCCATGAGCCGGTCGTTCAGGAAGGTCCCGTTGGTGCTCTTTCTCGCGTGGAGCATCGGGGTGTCCGCGACCAGCACCGAGATGTGGGCGTGGACCTTGGAGACGGACGCGTCGCGGAGCACGATATCGCTGTTCAGCGCCCGCCCGATGAGGATGCGATCCTGCCAGGGGCTCTCGGGGCGCTTCGCCACAGGCAGGAGCTCGCAGCCGTGCGACGTGGCGATCATCCCCGACGAGATCCGGTGACGGGACGAGGTCGGCTGGCCGCTCATGCCAGGCGCTGTCCCGGCGACGAGGGTCTTGAACGACGGAGGAGGTTGGTCATCGGGGCCGAGCTCCCGGAGCAACCAGGCGTGCGGGTACTTCCGATCGAACGCCATCCGTGAAATCGCCCGGCTCTGAGCAGAAAGCGCCGCGAAGGTCAACATGACGAGATCTTCCCCCAGGTTCCGGGCCGTTCGAGCGAGCTGAGCTGCCCGAGCGGCGCATCGCCCAATTCGGCGGGGCCCGATAGGCCCTTATACATCAGGAGACGACGGAATCACCGGGCGCCACGAGACACCTTCGAGACGACCTCCGGCGCTGAACGGACCACATCGTCGGCGCTCGCCCCACTCCGCCGATCGCCCGCCCGCGCCCCGCCGCCATCACCGCGGCGCGCAGGCGGCCTTCACGGCGGCGACGTGGACGCCGCTCGGGTAGGTCGTGAGGTAGCGACGTCGGGCCTCCTCGCATGCGGCTCGTTTCCCCTGGCCATCGTGGAGCCGGACAAGGCGGGCGCGCGCATCTTCGTGGACCGACGAGCCTGCCACCGACGAGGCGGCGGTCTTGAGCGCGTCCTTGGCGTTCGTGCCCTGGCCTCGCTCCATCTCGATCGGCCGAGCTCGGCGAGCCGGCCCAGAGCCACCGGCGGCCATGGCGAGCGCCCCGGGCCTCGAGCCGCTCCTCGATGCGCTGCCACGGGCGCGCCACGCTCCCCTGGGTGAGGGGCGGTCGCACCCACGCGCGGAGGGGCGGCTCGGGGTTCATGCTGACGATGTACCCCGACGGGCCGGGAACGGCTCAGCCGGCAGGCGCGAGCATGGGCGCGCGCCCGCCTGGAGCCGCCGAGACGAGGAACGCGGCGGCGGCGCTCAGGGCAGGTTCGCCAGCGGGTCCGTCTTGCCGACGCCCGCGTGCTCCACGACGAGCGCCTTGACGGCGGCCGCGCGGTCGAGCGGGTAGTCGTACGGCGCGGCCCAGGAGCAGTCTTGCCCCGACTCCTGCGTCCCGGTGGTCTGCTCGAACAGGTTGTCGATGCGGTGCGTACCGCCGGCAGGGCTGTCCAGGGTGGTGATGGGGTTCTTCACCTTGTAGAAGTGATTGCCCTCCACCCTCAGACAGGCGCCGACCCGCGAGTTCACCCCCGACGCGGGGACGTCCTCGAAGTAGTTGTTGAAGACGTGCCCGTTGCCGCCGCGATAGCTCGGGACGCGGGAGTTCACGTTGCGGAAGCGGTTGTGATGGAAGGTGATGCGGCGATCGCTGTTGTCCTTGTCCGACGAGCCGACCAGCATGCCCTTCCAGTGGTCGTGCAGGTAGGTCCACGAGATCGTGATGTTCGAGGACTCGTGGGTCGCGTCGATGAGGCCATCGTACTTGTCCTTGTCGGAGTTCACGGCGGGAGACTCGGCCCAGAGCTCGCAGTGGTCGATCCAGACGTTGTGGCTCTCGTCCATGTGGATGCCGTCGCCGTTGCCGCTGCTGGCCAGCACGTGGTGGATCTTCAGGTTGCGGACGATGATGTTGGAGGCCCTCCTCAGATTGAGCCCGATCCCCTCCAGCTCTCCGCTCGACCCGACCCCCACGAGGGTCTTGTCGGAGGCGACGTCCACGTCGTCGCCGCTGCCGCTGATCTTGCCGGTAATCTGGATGATCAAGGCGCCGTCCCTCGCGGCCTCCCTCCTCAGAGCGTCGAGCGAGCTCACCGAGACGACCTGTCCGCCCTTGCCGCCGGTGGTGCCGTCGCCGGTCGTGGCGTAGCCGTAGAGCCTGAAGTCGACAGCGCCGGGGTCGCCGTCGCCGGCGCCGCTGCCCGAGCCGCCCGCGCCGCTGCTCGAGCCGCCGGCGCCTTCGTCCGAGCCGCCTGCACCGCTGCTCGATCCGCCGGTGCCTTCGTCCGAGCCGCCCTCACCGCTGCTGGATCCCCCCTCACCGCTGCCGGAGCCCCCGGTCCCGCCGCTGGAGCTGCCCGCGCCGGTCCCACCGGTCCCGGCAGCGCCGACACCGACGCTCGCCGTGGCGCCTGCGCTCCCGCTGCTCGTCGGCTGCCCCGCGTCGTCTTCCGGCTCTGATGTCTCCGAGCCGCACCCGACCACCGAAACGCCGAGGATGCCGAGCGCGATCAGCGCAGCCCAAGCGACTCGAGATTCGCACTTCATGAGCAAGTCACCTTTCCGTGATGAGCCAAGGCCAAGCAGCTCGCGCGACGCGGGCGGAGACGCCGGACAGCACACAAGCCGTTCGCCGGGGCATAACAGCAACGCACATGCCATCAGTTCAGGGCGGCCTGGCCCCGTCTGGAGCGCTCGGTTCCACCGCATTTCCCGCGGGAACCGCTGCCACGCCGCTCCTCTCCCCCGGGGCTCCCGGGCAGGCGCCGCGACCGAGGCTGTCAACCACGGGTTGACACGGTGGACACGTGCAACACCGCGTCATCAGCCCTGGCGCGCTCGGATGCCCGCCAGCCCTGGCGCGCTCGGATGCCGGCGGTATCGAGCGCCGCGGCGTGGTCCCGTGCTCGGCTCCGCGGAGCCTCCCGGGGATCAGGGGCCGATTCGAACGAGCTCGACCCAGTCGAGCCTCGCCGCGTCCTCGCGGCACCCGAACGAGACGATGTGCATCCCGGGATCGAGCGCGAACTTGAGCAGCAGCCCTGTCGCGTCCTTCGAGTCGTGAACGTAATCCTCGTGGAACTCGGTCCCGTTGAAGTCGTACCTGGTTCCTAGCTCCGGCTCATGGTCCACGCGGACCAGGAACGAGTTGTCCGTGCTCTCGTCGGGCCCCGTGGCGACCCTGGCCCTGATCTGGAACGTGCCGGCCTCGCCGACCTCGAACGAGCAGTCGACCCGATCGCTCTCGCAATTCGCCTCCTCGGGGACCGCCACGTACGTCCCGCCGCTCGCCAGCGGGTCGTCCACGCGCTCGAAGCGGCCGGAGAGCTCGCAGTCCTCGGCCTCGATCCTGATCCTGGACAAGCTGCTCCCCCCTCCCGCGGCCGCCGGCGAGGCGTCCCACGCCGCGGACAACCCCTCCAGCGAGCACGCGCAGGCCAGCACCGGCAGGAGCGCCCCCCAGCGCCCCCATCGCGCTGCACGCGCGACGGCCGCCGTCGCGAGCGCCGTGGGAGCCTCCCCCGCGCCGCGGCCCGCGCGAGGTCCCGTGTCCGCCCCAGGTCCCGAGCTCTCGTTCATCTCCCACGACGCTAGCAAGGCGCGCACCGGCGGCGCGGCACAACTTGTCGAGCCGGCGCGATTCACACGGGGCGCGCGGTCGTCAGAAGCACGCCCCGCGCGTGTCAGCGCGCGGCGGGACGCGCGTAGTCCTGCGCGCGGAAGAGCACCCCGTGGACCTCGCCGTCGACCAGCGCCGGGACGAGCGCCCCAGGCAGCACCGACTCGACGTCGTTCGGCGCCTTCGGCCCGCCGAGATCGGTCCGCAGCCACCCCGGGTCGAGGAGGTTCATCAGCACGCCCGTGCCACGGAGCGAAGGCGCCATGTCGCGCACGAACTTGTCGAGCGCGGCCTTCGACGCCGCGTAGGCCATCAGCTCGGGCTGATCCTGGATCCCGGAGGTCACCTGCACGATTCGCCCGAACCGCCGCTCCAGCATCGTCGGCAGCAGCCGGTACGTGATCCGTATCGGGCTGATGACGTTCACCTCGAAGCTGAGCCGGTAATCGTCCGCCGGCGTCTGCAGGTGCGAGGCGCGGAACGGCGTCATGATGGCGGCGTTGTTGAACAGGAGGTCGATCCCGCCCGACGCCGCGATGGCGTCGTCCAGCATGCGGTCGACCGCCGCCTGATCCGACAGCTCGCCCGAGACCGCGCTCACCCGGATCCCCTTGCCGGCGAGCTCCCCTTCGAGCTCGCGCGTGTGCGCCGCGTCGCGGCTGTGCAGGACGACGTTGCAGCCGAGGTCCGCGAGGCCGCGCGCGATCCGCTTTCCGATACCCCGGCTCGCGCCGGTGACAAGCGCCCACTTTCCGTTAATTTCAAGCTTCATGGCGGCCTCTTATGGCAGAGGCCGCCCGGCCTGGCAGCTCGAAAGCGCTGCGGCGGGCGCAGGCGCCGCGGGGACGCCGCTCCGGGCGGCGCCGCGCGCGCCGGCGCCTCTACGCCCGGCGCCGCGCCGCAGCGCGCTTCCGGCTGAACTCCAGGCCGCGGCCGAGGCTGCGCAGGACGAGCAGCTCCTCGCCGAGGTCGACGTCGACGAGCGCGCGCGCGACCTCCGGGCGGACGCCGGTGAGGATCGGCCTGGAGCCGAGCAGCTGGATCGCGTGCGCCAGCCGCTCCAGGGCCGCGGCGCCGTCCGGATCGAGCGCCTCCGCGCCGGTGACGTCGAGGACCACGTGGGACGCCCGCTGCGCCACGATCGCGGGGAGGAGCCGCTCTCCGAGCTCGCCGCCGCGCTCCGCGTCGAGCCGCCCGATGAGCGGCACCGCGAGCGTGCCCCGGCCGACGTCGAGGATCGGCGCGGAGAGGTTCAGGATCTGCCGCCGTTGCTCCTCCACGAGGGCGAGCGAGCGGTTCAGCTGGTCGATGAGCCGGCCCTGCTCCTCGACCTGCCCCTCGGCGCGCCGCTGCGCCGTGACGTCGAGCTGCTGCACGAGCACCGCGCGCGCGCCGGTCACGGGATCGGTCGTGGGGCGCGCCTCCACCTGGTGCCACCGCTCGCCGTCGGTCGTGACGACCCGCACTTCCCCTGCCCACGCCGCCTCGGCGTCGATCGCGCCGCGCACCTTCGCGCTCACGCCCTCGTCCGGGAACGCCGCGTCGATCGTCGGCGCGTCGCCGAGGGCGCGCAGCGCCGCGGGGTTGTGGAAGAGCACCGTCCCCTCCCGGTCGACGAGGCTGACCAGCACCGACGAGTGGCGGACCGCCTCCACGCCCCGCACCATCGAGGCGCCGACGCTGGCGGCCTGAGGGAGCGCCTGGAACAGGATCGCGAGCCGCCCGTCATCGAGGTCGATCGGCTGCCCGTGGAGCGTCACGGTCGCGGGCGTCCCGCGCGGGTAGAGCGTCCAGTCCTCCAGCACCGTCTCCCCTTCCGCGAGGACGCGGAGGTAGCCGTCGAGCCGCGCGCGGACGGCCGGCGACAGGTCCGAGAGGTCGCGGGAGAGCAGCTCGGCGCGATCCGTCGCGTGCCAGAACGGGATGGCCTTCGCGTTCACCCAGGGGAACCGGTGCCGGCCGTGGTCGTAGACCCAGGTCGGCAGGACGGACAGATCGAGCGCCGACAGGCGCTGGTCGAGGGACGTCATGGCGTGGCGGCACGTCATACGACGCCCCAGTCCGTCCTGCACGCCCCTTAACGTCTCTTCACCGGCGCGGTCGGCGCGCGCGGACACTCAGCGGGTGATCTGCCATAAGAGCTCGAGCAGCTCCTGCACGGCGGCCCGCCGGCCGTTCCAGCGGGATTCCCAGGACGAGGCAGCCACGACGGCGCTCGCCCGACGCGCCGCCTCCCTGGCGATCTCGGCCTCCCGGCGCGACCGCGCCTCTTCCTCGATCTGCTGCTGCCGCGCCCTCGCGGTGCCGCCCGACGCGGCGAAGGCGAGGAGCTGCGGGAGCTCGCCCCGGTCGAACCAGGTGCCGTGTTCCCTGCAGATGTCGACGATGATGCCGCTCCTGCCGGCGAAGTTCTTGCGGTTCATCGGCTGGCCGCACGCCGGGCACCGGACGTAGCGCACGCGGACGTCGACGTGCTCCGGCCGCCGCGGCGGCCTCGGCGCGCTCGTCCCATAGCTCTCCCGGCGCTCCAGGAGGTCCCGCAAGAGCGCGTTGTCGACGAGCTGGCCGCCGCACCGGCCGCAGTCGCGCAGGAGGCCCGCCGCGGCGCGGAACGCCGAGAAGGGCACGCCGCAATCGGAGCAGAGGAGCGCGTCGGGCTCGGGGATGGGCTCCAGGCCGAGCTCGTGCCCGCACCCGTCGCAGCGCTCCGCGTCGGGGAGGTTCAGCTGGTAGCAGCCGCCGCAGCGCACGGTGGCGAGCGGCCCCTGGCAGCCGGGGTAACAGCGCCCCTCGGCGTTGATCAGGAGGCCGCATCGCGGGCACGTGCTGCGATCGGCGCGCACCCTGGGAGTCTAGACGCCCAGCGCGCTCACGAGAAGCGCCGCGACAGGCGCGCTCACGAGAAGCGCCGCGACAGGCGCCCTCGCTCCGAGCGCCGGAGCGGCCTTCACGTCGCCGTGCTGCTCGGGCTCAGCGCTGCCTGGCGGGGCGCATCCAGGGATGGGTAGGGGAGCTCCGGGGCCGGCTGTGCGGCGGCGCGCTGGACCGGCGCACCTGCTTTCCGAGCTCCTCGAGCAGATATCCCACCGCGGTGTCATCGTCCTGAAGCACGACGACATGGTCGTTGTTCTCCTCACGTAGGAGCCGGTTCACCTGGAGGGCGCCGACCGCCGTCCGCACGACGATGGCGACGCAGGCGAACTCGCTGACGAGCATGCTGCGCGTACGCATCGTCGCAGCCTCGAACGCCGGATCGTTGTTCATCGGAGCCCGGCGGAGGTCGAGCAGGTGGCCGAGACACCAGCGATCGAGCGACTCGTAGACCTTGAGCGCCTCGGAGTGGACCCGGATGAAATCGTCGGGAGACGGATAGGGGAACTCGGAGCGGATGCTGCGGACGATCGACATCTCCTGATCGAGCGTGACCGTCAGGTGGTCGTTCTGCAGCAGGACATCCATCCCACCACAGGATAGCGAGCCGGCGGCGCGCCGGCACTGAAAAGCAATGGCGAGCTCAGCGCTGCGCCGGCGAATCCTGCGTGATCGGCCAGAACGGACCGCCGCGCAGCGGCGTGGGTTCGGGTGTGCGTGGAGCGATGAGCGGCCCAGAACCAGCGGCGTCTGCATTCCCTCGCGATGGGCGCGGGCGGCGGGAACGAGTCTCCGTCAGGCCAGCGAGTTCGGTTCTCGGGACGACGACCGGCGGTCATGTGGTTTGGTCATGTTGGTTGATCGTCCAGCACGCCCTGGACTCGCCGCTTCAACCCGCGCCGCCCCCATTGCCGCTCACTCGAACCGCAGCGCCTCCACCGGATCGAGCCTCGACGCGCGCCTCGCCGGCCCCACGCCGAACGTGATCCCGATGAGGATCGACACGCCGAGCGCCAGCCCGACCGCGTACGTCGGCACGATGGTGGCCCACTCCCCGAACCGCGACAGCAGCACCGCCGCCCCGTACCCGAGGCCCACCCCGGCCACGCCGCCCGCGAGCGACACAACGACCGCCTCGACAAGGAACTGCCGCAGGATGTCCCCGCGCCGCGCACCCACCGCCATCCGCACGCCGATCTCGCGCGTCCGCTCCCGCACCGAGACCAGCATGATGTTCATGATCCCGATGCCCCCCACGATGAGGGACACCGCCGCCACGCTGCCGAGCAGCATCGTGAAGGTGCCCGTGATCTGCCCCATCGTCGCCAGCATCTCGGCCTGCGACCGCACCTCGAAATCGCTCGGCTGATCCGCGCGCAGCCGGTGGCGCAGGCGCAGCAGCTGCTCGAGCTGCGCGATCACCGTGTCCGACCGCTCCTCGCTCGCCAGCTGCAGCGAGATCGTCGACAGGTGATCCTGCCCGAACAGCACCGACCGGTGCGTCGACAGCGGCACGAACACCCCGTCGTCCGGCGAGCCCATGCCCGACCCCTTCTCCGCCAGCACCCCGACCACCCGGAACGCGTTCCCGTTGATCTGGAGCCGCGTCCCGAGCGGCGACCCCCCCGGATAGAGCTGCCGCGCGACGTTTGCCCCGAGCACGACGACGCGCGCCCGCTGCTGCTCGTCCAGGTCGGAGAACGAGACGCCGCTCGCCACCGAGAGCGAGCGGACCTCGAGGTACGCCGGCGTGATCCCCGTCACGGACGCGTTCAGGTTGCTCGCCATGTACCGCAGCTGCGCGCTGCCGCTCCGCTCCGGCGCGACCGCCGCCACGCCGTCGAGCCCCTTGAGCGCCTCGGCGTCGCCCTCGGTCAGCGTCTTCACCGTGCCCGACCGGACCCCGCTCGCCGACGCGGAACCCGGGCGCACCATCAGCAGGTTCGCGCCGAGCGACCGGATCCGCCCCTCGACGCTGCTGCGCGCGCCCTCCCCGATCCCGAGCACCGCCACGACCGCCGCGGTCCCGATGATCATGCCGAGCATCGTCAGCAGCGTGCGCAGGCGGTTCGAGGCGAGCGAGCGCCACGCGCTCTTCGCCGTCTCCTTGATCAGCATGCCGCCTCCATCTCGCCCGCGTGGAACGCCGACACCACGTCGGCCGAAGGCCCGTCGGCCACGATGTGCCCGTCCCTCATGTGGATGGCGCGCGAGAGCGACCGCGCCACGGCGAGGTCGTGGGTCACCATGATCAGCGTCGTCCCGTCCGCGTTCAGCGACAGGAGCAGCTCCAGCACGTCGCGCCCCGTCTTGCTGTCGAGCGCGCCCGTCGGCTCGTCGCACAGCAGGATCGACGGCCGCGTCACGATCGCCCGCGCGATCGCCACGCGCTGCCGCTGCCCGCCGGAGAGCTCCGACGGCAAGTGCCGCGCGCGCGCCGCGAGCCCCACGCGATCGAGCGCGCCCTCCGCGAGCGCGCGGCTGTTCTTCACCGCCCCGTAGAGCAGCGGCAGCTCGACGTTCTCCGCCGCCGTCATCCGCGGCAGCAGGTTGAAGCTCTGGAACACGAACCCGATGTGGCGGTTCCTGAGCGCCGCGAGCTCGTCGTCGTCGAGCTCCGCCACGTTGCGCCCCCCGAGCCGGTACGTGCCCTCCGTCGGCCTATCCAGGCACCCGAGGATGTTCAGCAGGCTCGACTTCCCGCAGCCGGAGGGCCCGATGATCGCCACCGACTCGCCCCGGCGCACCTCGAAGCCGATCCGGTCGACCGCCCGCACCGCGAGGTCCTCGCGATCGGCGTGGTACACCTTCGAGAGCCCGCTCACGAGGACGGGGACGTCCATCTCAGCGCCCTCCTCGACCGGCGCCGGCGCCCATCCCCATGCCCATCCCCCGCATCGGGTTCTGGCCGCCGCCCTGCCGCTGCCCCTGCCCCTGCCCCTGCGGCCCCGCCGCGCTCGAGACGGGCGCGCTCGCGAGCACGTCGTCGCCCTCGCTCAGCCCCGCGGTCACGACCATCTGCGAGCCGTCCGTCGCCCCGGTCTGGATCGGCCGCTCCTCGCCGCTCGCCAGCCGCACGAACCGCCGCTTGCCCTGCGACTGCACGGCCAGGAGCGGCACGAGCAGCACGTCCTTCTGCTCCGCGGTCACGATCTCCACGTCCGCGCTCATCCCCGACCGGAGCAGCGACGCGTCCTTGTCGTTGACGACGATCTCGACGTCGAAGGTCACGACGCTCGACACCTCCTTGCCGAGCGGGCTCACCCGGTCGACGACGCCCTGGAACACCCGGTCCCCGTAGGCGTCGACGCGGATGTCGACCCGCTGGCCCGGCGCGACGCGCCCGATCTGCGCCTCGTCGATCGCGCCGACGATGCGCAGGTTCGACAGATCGGCGAGCGTCATCACGGCGCTGCCGCCGCTCACGTTGGTGAGCGCCGACGAGACGAGCGTCCCCTTCTCCACGGCCACGTCGAGCACCGTCCCGGCGATCGGCGCGTAGATCTGCGTCTCCTTCAGCCGCGTCTCGGCGTCCTGCACCGCCAGCTCGGCCGCCTTGAGCTGCGCCTGGGTCGAGCTCAGCTGCGCCCGCCGCAGCGTGATGTTGGCGCCCGCGACCTTCGTCGAGTGCGCCGCCGTGCGGGCCGCGTCGGTCGGCCCGAGGCCCATCTCGGCGCTCTTCTCGGCGACCTCCTGGCTCGTCTGGCTGTTCTTGCGCTCGAGCTCGGCGACCGCGACCGACGCGTTCGCCGCGGCGAGATCGGCCTTCACGCGGTCGCGCGCCACGCGCGCCGCGGCGAGATCGCGCTCCGCGTCCGTCGGGTCCAGGCGCACGAGGAGCTGCCCCGCCTCGACCGTATCGCCCTCCTTCACGAGGACCTCGATGACCTGCCCCGGGGCGCGCGACTTCACCTCGACCTGCACGTCGGGCTCGATCTTCCCGGACGCGGCCGCGGTCTCGGTCAGGCTCCCGCGGCGGATCTCGACGGTGGGGCCGGCGGGGGTCTTCTCGGGCTGCTTGTACCAGGCGTACCCGCCGATCGCGAAGCTCGCCACGGCCAACGCGGCCACGCCGGACATCAGGTAGCGCTTCTTGTTCCTGTTCATGACGACCTCCTGGGCAGCACCGACGCGAAGCGGACGAGCAGCGCGCCCGTCTCGTGATCGAGCTGGAGGCGCGACGTCAGCTCCGTCACGGCGGCGCGCAGCCTGCGGAGCTCGGCCTCCCTCCGCGTCTGCTCCGCCTGCACCACGTCCGCCGACGTCGCGGTCCCGAGCGAGAGCCGCTGGCGCTCGGCCTCGGCCAGCTCGCCCGCCATGCGCGCCGTCTCGGTGGCCAGCGCGACCTGATCGGCCGCGGCCTCGAGGCTCGCGCGCAGCGAGCTCACGTCGGCCGCGATCGCCTCGGCGCGCGCCTGGTACCGCGCCTCCGCGGCCGCGAGCTGCGTGCGCGCGCGGGCCGCGTCCGCGGAGGCCCGCCCGCCGCCGAGCGGCAGCTCGACCTCGATCCCGCCCAGCACCCCGAACGCGGGCCGGCCGCCCGGCAGCGAGAGCCCCGGCAGGCCGTCGCGCACCCACTGCCCGTCCATCGAGGCCGTCGCGAACAGGTCGAGGCGGATCTGGTCCGCGTCCTCCGCCGCGCCCACCCGCGCGCGCTGCGCGTCGAGGTCGGCGCGCAGGGCCGCGAGCTCCAGGGACCGCTCGCTCGCCGCGCGCACGAGCGCGTCGGCCGGCGGCAGGGCCCCGAGCGACGGCGGCGCGCCGGTCGGGGCGAGCGACGCCGCGCTCGCCGGGGCCATGCCGAGCGCGCGCCCGAGCGCGATGGCCCGCGCCGCGCGCGTCGCCCGCGCCTGCGACAGCGCGTCCGCGATCGACGCGGCCGAGGTCGAGAAGCGCAGGACGTCCACCTTCGTGCCGGTACCGAGCGTCTCGGCGCGCGCCTTCGCGTCCGCTCGCAGCCGCTCTGCGGCCGCGAGCGCCTGCTCCTGCACGAGGATCGCCTGCTCCGCGTACCAGAGCTCCCAGTACGCCCCGAGCACGTCGAGCGCTGTCTGGCTCGCGGCGAGCTCGCGGTCTTGCTCCGCGGCGACGGCCGACGCCTGCGCCTGCGCGTACGGCGCGAGGACCGCGTCGGTCCCGGCCCCCCGCAGGAGCGGCTGCCGCGCCGAGACGTAGGCCTGCGCGCCGTAGTTCGGCCCCGGGGTCCCGTCCGCGGGCGAGCGCGCCGACGCGCCCACCTCGAGGCTCGTCCCGACGTCGGTCGTGTACCGCAGCGCCGCGTTCGACGCGACGGACGCGCCGCCGGAGCGCTGGAGCGCGCCGGATCCATTGCCCGGGGCGCCTCCGTTGGCGTCGGCGATCCTGCCGTAGGACTCCTGGTACTGTCCGGTCACCGAGGCCGAGAGCGTGGGCCTGCGGGCGCCCTCCTCGGCGGCGACGGCCTGCCGCGCCGCGGTGGCCTCGAGCAGCGCCGCGCGGAGGGACGGGTTCTGGGAGGCCGCGCGGCGTACCGCCTCCTCGGCGGTGAGCGTCTCGGCGCGCGCCGCGACGCTCAGCGAGCACGTGGCGGCGAGGGCGAGAGTCGCCAGCCACGGCAAGGGAACGGAGCGAGTGAACGTCATGCACCGCAACCTAGAGGGCAGTGTCTCAAGAGGTGTCCTGGTCGTGTAAAGATTCGTCAAGACGCCTCTTGACCAGGCCTTACACGGCGGTGCGACAGCCGCGCTACAGTCGCGACATGACGGATCCGCCCCAGATCCTGGTCATCGACGACGACGCCGAGCTCTGCGAGCTCCTGGCCGAGCTGCTCGGTCAGGAGGGTTACGCCGTGGAGAGCGCGCGCGACGCGATCTCCGGCCTCGCGCGCGCCCAGGAGGAGAGGGAGAAGCCGTTCACGCTCGTGGTGCTCGACGTGATGCTGCCCGGGCTCAACGGGTTCGAGGTCCTCACGCGGCTGCGGCAGAGCTCGCGGGTCCCTGTCCTGATGCTCACCGCGCGGGGCGAGGACGTCGACCGCATCGTCGGCCTCGAGATGGGCGCCGACGACTACCTGCCCAAGCCGTTCAACCCGCGCGAGCTGGTCGCCCGCGTGCGGGCGCTCCACCGGCGCGCCTCTCACGCCGGCGCGGCGGCCGGGCCGGGCGCGGCGGCCGGTCCTTCCGCCGCCGAGGCGCAGGGCGCGCTGACGGTCGACGATCTCGAGGTGCTCCCCGCCGCGCGGCGCGTCCGTGTCCGCGGCGAGGAGGTCCGGCTCACGACGGCCGAGTTCGACCTGCTCGAGGTCCTGGCGCGGCAGGCGGGGACGGTGGTCTCGCGCGAGGACCTCGCGCGGCGCGTCCTCGGACGCCGGCTCGCGGCGTACGACCGCGGCATCGACATGCACGTCTCGAACCTCCGCCGCAAGCTCGGGCCTGGGCCTGGCGGCGGCGAGCGCATCAAGACGGTCCGCAACGCGGGCTACATCCTCGCGCGGGAGCGCGCGTGAAGCGCCTCCTTCCCGGAGGGCGGCCGTGAAGAGCCTCTTTTTGCGCCTCCTCGTCTCGCTGTGGCTCGCCATGGCGCTGCTCGTCGGCCTGCTCGCCGTGATCCACGGCTGGGCGTTCTCCGCCGAGCCGAGCGGGCTGCGCCGCCGCCTGAACACGCGCAGCGTCGAGCTCCGGGCGGAGGGCGCGCTCGCCTGCGCGCGGGACGGGCTCCCCGGCTGCGAGCAGCGCCTCGCGCCGCTCGATCCGCGGGATCAGCGCGTCGCGGTCTACCGGGCCGGCGCGCTCGTGATGGGCGAGCCCATCGACGGCGCGCCGCTCGCCGAGGACAGGGCGCGCCGCTCGGCCGACGGCATCGCCATCGAGGTCGGCGAGGAGCGGGAGCTCGTCGCGGTCGTCCTGCGCCGCGACCCTGCCCTCGCCGCGGTCGCGGCCGGCCCTGTCCGGTCGCCGTGGATGTTCTTCATCGTGCCGGAGACGTTGCCGCAGCGGCTCCTCGCCATCGTCGCCGTCACCGGGCTCGTCGCGGTGCTCCTCGCGCGGTACCTGTCCCGTCCGATCCGCATCCTGCGCGGCGCCACGCAGCGGATGGCCGCGGGCGATCTCTCGGTGCGCGTCGCGCAGAAGCTCGCGGGCGCGGACGGCGAGACGCTGGCGCTCGGGCGCGACATGGACCGGATGGCCGAGCGCATCGACGAGCTCCTGGAGACGCAGCGCCGGCTCCTGCGCGACGTCTCGCACGAGCTCCGGTCGCCGCTCGCGCGGCTCAACATCGCGCTCGAGCTCGTCCGCCGGCGCTCGCCGCCGGACGTGGAGCCGGCGTTCGACCGGATCGAGCGGGAGACCGAGCGGCTCAACGGGATGATCGGCGAGCTGCTCACGCTGAGCCGCCTGGAGTCGGGCCGGGGTATGGAGCGCACCGAGCGGGTCGATCTCGCGGCGCTCCTGGAGCAGCTGGTCGAGGACGCCGCGTTCGAGGCCGAGCAGCGGGGTTGCTCGGTCGAGCTCGGGGCGCGCGACGCGTGCTCGCTGGACGGGAACGAGGAGCTGCTCCGGCGCGCCATCGAGAACGTCGTGCGCAACGCGGTGCGCTTCACCGAGCCGGGCACCGCGGTCCGCGTCGATCTCGAGTGCTCCGGCGGGACGGCCGAGGTGCGCGTCCGCGATCGCGGCCCGGGCGTCCCCGAGGGCGCGCTTGAGGACATCTGGAGGCCGTTCTACCGGGTCGACGACCACAGGGCGCGCGGCGCGGGCGGCACGGGGATCGGGCTGGCCATCACGCGGCGGGCGGTGCGGATCCACGGCGGCGAGGTCGAGGCGAGGAACGCGGACGGCGGCGGGCTCGAGGTCGCGCTGCGGCTGCCGGTCGGCGCGGCAGGCGCATGACGCGCCGGCTGCGTTATCGGGCGCGACTCGCCGCTTCGCGCCCGACGCGGGTCACGCCCTGGCCGTTCGATTGAGCGCTGTTCCCCGGCAGGAACAGGTGTCTCCTCCAGAGAGACAGGGCGCTCGACAGCGCCTCCCCGCAGGCCGCCGAGCGAAGATCGCTCCTTCGAGCCGCGCATTCGCTCCTTTGCGCCAGGTCTGCGCAATCTGTCGGGCCGCGCCTTCGCTCCTTTGCGCGAGGTCTGCGCAACAGCCGTCGCCGGCTCGCCCGGCCCCGGCCCAGAGCGCTCCGAGCTCGCGCGCCGCGCGGCGACTCGTCCTCACGAAAGCGCGGCGCGGCCGAGACAACCGTCGATGGATCGGGGATTGCAGCGTGGCGCACATATGCACTTGCGCCTGCAACCGCGACTGCGACCCAGACCGAGCGGGGCGATCGTCACCTCGCCCCCACCCCGCCTGCGCCGGACAATCTTCCTGGCGCTGGCCTTCACGACACTCCTCTTCAGCAACGCCGCCTGGGCGCAGGCCACATGGGCGAGCCCGGAGTGCGCCGACGCCGGCCTCGAGTCGCCCGCGGGCACGTGTGATGGCCCGTGGCGCTACAGCTGGCGGCGCCTCTGCCAGGATCCGGCGATCTGCGGCTACTCTGGCGTCTGCGCGAATTACAACAGCTGCACGACCTACGGCGCCGGGATCAACGAGTCGAACATCGTCGAGCGCCCGAGCACCCAGTACACCTCGACCTGCCAGACGACGTACGGAGGTCCCAATGACGGTCTGACGACCTGCCCCCCGGACACGACGACGATCTGCAGCAACCTCGCCACGAACCGGAAGAACGCGATCAGGAGCTCCGTCGTACCGACGACCGGCCCCAATTACAGCACGTGGCTCTCGCGGTTCAACGTGCAGCCGCGGACCGTCATCCTCAGCGACAGGACCACCCAGAGCGGAGGCTTTCCGCTGGAGAGGATACGGACGATCACCTACAGGTGCGAGCTCAACATCACGAGCTTCCCGCAGCCCAACACCGGGCCAGCCCCCGAATGCGGCTGTCACGACTACAGGCCCAACGAGTGCGCCTGCGAGACGGGCACCACGCTGACCACGCCTTCACCCAACGCGCCGGCGCCGACCGCGCCGAGCGGCCCCGGCCAGACGTTCCCCCCGAGCTCGGCGCCGGTCTGCCTCACCTGCGATGACCCCGACTTCGTCGCCGACAGCGACGCTCACGCGATGGCCGCCTGCCTCGTCGACAAGATGGCGGGCGCGCCCGCCCACGTGGCGCAGGCTCAAGCCGCCCGGCTCAAGCTGGTCCTCGAGCTCGCCGCCCACCGGCTCAGCGCGTCGGAGCGCGCTCAAATCGAGCTCCTCTACAGCTCCTTCGCGGGCGCGCCCGCGTGCCAGCTCCCGCTCGCGATCGATCCGGCGTGCGCCGCGTCGGCCGTGAGCCCGAGCGGCATGAACATCGCCAGCCAGCTCCAGCTGTGCGCCGACCTCGACGCCGCCCACGTCCCCGTGGAGGCCGTGCGCGCCGAGCTCCCCCATTGCCTCGACGTGCTCGCCGAGCTGCCCGAGCTGCCCGAGAGCGCCTGTCGCGGGACGTTGCTCGCGCTCGGCGCGGAGACCGTCGCGACCCTGATCGAGCGCACGATGTCGACGTACAGCGCGGCGGGCGGGCTGGAGGACGATCTGCTCGAGAGCCTCCGCCACCTCGACGCCTGGTACGACGCCGTCGCCCCGATCGGGGATCCCGGCTGGGTGCGCGCGCAGAGCGGCGCCCTCGCCGGCCGCATCTGGGAGCGAGCCCACGAGACGGCCGAGCCCTTGCCCGCGAACGCCGGCAGCGACGCCGCCGCGGCCGCGCTCCTCGCCGACGTCGCCGCCTCGGGCCTCGCCGTCGACTGGGCGATGCTCCGCGCCGCGTTCCACCCCTCGAAGCCGATCGCCTCGCCGCCGCTCCTGTTCATCGTCGGCGACGCGCTGCGCGGCACGCTCGATCGCCTCCAGCAGGTGAGCCCGATCCACGACGTCGCCTGCAGGTTCGCCGGGTGCGCGCCCGCAGCGCCGGGCGGCGCGCCGCTCGCGACGCCGGCCTCCGAGGCGTGGCGCGCCCTCGCCGCCATCGACGACGCGGGGGCGCTCGCCGACGTGCTCGGCCACGCCGGCGCGCTCGGCAGCCAGCAGCCCGCGCTCGTCGCCGCCCTCGCGGCCTTGGTCCAGCAGCACGCGGCGCTCGCCGAGGCCTGGAGCAGGGCCGGCGGCTCGTCCCTGGCCGCGCTCGCCGACCCGAACGCCGAGGTGCCGATCGAGGCCGAGGGCCTGGCCGCGCTCGTGCGCGCCGCGCGCGGCGCCGCCGCGAGCTACGCCGCCACCGGCCTGATCGCCGCGTCGCCCGCGCGCCTCAGCTCGGCCGTGCTCAAGCGCGAGCAGCTCGTCGGGTACATCGACTACGGCGTCAGCGCGGTCGACGGCGCGGCCGACGACTTCGCCGCCGCCCGGCTCGCCACGACGAACGACCTGCTCGCGCAGACGCGCGCGGCGGGCGAGACCCGGAGCGTCCTCGACCGCGTGGCGTCGCAGGTGCACGAGGCCCGCGCGCTCCTCGGCCGGCTCGACGGCCTGCGCTCCCGCGAGGCGTCGGAGCACGCCGCGATCGGCGACTTCATGAGCGCGTTCGAGGCCGTGATCGCGTCGGGCGCCTTCGACGCCGACGCCGCCTACCAGGTCGACACGCTGCCGCCCGTCGAGATCAGCCCGGACGACGCGCGCTTCCCCGTCGGCGGCGCGCTCGACCTGCCCTCGATGCACGCGGCCGTGGTGACCCTCTTGCCCGGCGAGATCCTCGACGTCGACATGCCCGACCGGACGTGGACGCCCACGTGCGCGCTCGACCTCTCCCAGATCGCCTCGCCCACCGGCGCCGCCGCGGACATCGACGTGCTCGGCGCCGTCGCCGGCCCCGAGGGCTACTACATCACGTGGTCGAACACGCAGTACGAAGCTGACGGCGTGAACCAGAGCCACACGCAGATCGAATCGAGCCTGGAGATGTTCGAGCGGTGCACCGGCTTCAGCGCCTCCTGGCCGCCGAGCATCCCGGAGCTGCCCAGCTCGCCCCTCGTGGCCTCGTACACCGAGCGGCGCTGCACGAGCGAGAGCTGGGGTACGACCGATTCGTACGGGACCTCGCACACGATCGGCACCGACGCGCGCATGAGCGCCAGCTTCAACGGCGGGCTGCGGCTGCCCATCGTGCCGGTGCCCGCGGCGCCGGTCGGGAGCCTCCTTGCCGTGCTCACCCTGCACGACCAGCCGGACGTCATCCTCGACGTGCGCGTCGTCAACCCGCGCGACGCGATCCAGGCGCCGGCGGTCGACCCGGCCATGGAGACGGAGATCGACGTCCACTTCCTTGTCAACGACGTCACGGGCGGCTGCGCGCGCCCGACCGCCGACTCCCTCCTGCTGAGCATGCGGGTGATCACGCCCATCGGGCTCGTCGCGCGCTCGCTGGGCGCAGGGATGGCCAAGACGATCGACGCGATCGAGGCGCAGGCCGCGGACATCCTCGCCCAGGGCGGCATGACGAGCCAGGACGCGGGCGCGCTGCGCGCGGACGCGTGGTCCCGGCTCACCCTCCTGCTCGCCGCGCAGGGCAACGGCCTGCAAGGCCTGCCGGTCGAGCTGAAGAACCTCTACGAAGCGTGGATCGAGAAGGAGATCGCGAGCCTCGGCCGGCGCGGCGAGATCCACCGCGTCCAGCACGACATCGCGCGCATCGGCCTCGACCTGCTCGCGCTCGAGCACGAGCTGAGCAACACGGAGGCCGCGTCGCGCCTCTTGCGCCTCATCCCGCGCTGGCGCCTGCGCGACCTCGCCGGCGTGGAGCTGCGCCCCGCGATCGAGTCGCTCCGGGAGATCCTCTCGGACTACGCGGCGCCGATCTTCCAGCTGCGCGATCCCGCGGGCCTCGGCGGCCTCCGCGCCTCCGCGGCCGGGCAGCTCGCGGCGCTGCTCGGCGTGAGCTTCGCCGCCCCGCTCGACGAGGTCGCGGACGATCTGCGCCGCTTCGCTGTCCGCGCCCGCAACAGCCTGGTGGCGGCGCAGTTCGAGCTGCCGAGCGACGCGCGCCGGACGGTCGTGGTGGCGTTTCCGCGCGATCCCGAGGCGTGCGAGGGCCTGTGCGACGAGTTCCGGAGCGCCTCGGAGCAGGCGTCGGAGCGGGCGTGGCGCGGCATCGAGCAGGACGGCCACGTCGCCGAGCTCGCGGTGCAGGCCGCTGACCTCTACGCGTTCTCGGGCGGCAACGCGCGCCTGTCGTGCCACGACGTCGCGCCGGTCGTGCGCCGAGCGTCGGTCTACATGCTGAACCCCGTGAACACGTCGATCGACTTCACGGCGCTCGGCCGCGAGCTGCCCGCCGTCGCAGGCGCGGGCGCCGCGCGCTTCTCGTTCCCGCGCGTCGGCGGCGTCCTCGAGCTCACGGCCGACACCGAGGCGGGCGTCCCGCTCAGCCTGCCTGTCATCAACGGGCCAGGCGGCGACGTGCTCAGCGACTTCGGGGCCAGCAACGAGCTCGGCGCGGGCGCGGGCATCTCGCCGTTCACGACCTTCTCGGTCGACTTCACGAGCTTCTACACCGATCCGCCGGCGACCTTCATCGACGAGACGCTCGCGGTGCTGCTGGTGCTCGAGGTCGAGCGCCGCGTGAACACCGGCCTCAGCTTCGTACCCGCCGTCTGCCAGAACAGCGTGAACCTCGCCGGAGGCGGCCTGATCGAAGAGCTGCCGCCACAGCTGCCGCCGGAAGAGCTCTAGACACGAGCGCAGAGGGGGCGCGGGCGCGAGCGGACCGCGCGGTGGCTGGGTCGCCCGGGGCGACCCCCTCGCGCGGGGTGCGCCCGCGACCCCCTCGACCGGTCCTCTTTTGCGCCCGTCTCCGGCGGGACGCGTTGTTCGTCAACACCCTTTCCATCTCACCTTCAGGAGCCCATGATGAACTGGTTACGTCATGCTTTGCCTGCGACAGCGGGCCTCGCCGCCGCTCTCGGGGCCCACGAGGCTGCGGCCGCGGGGCCGTTCAAGGACCAGCTGGTGCAGCCGCCCAGCATCGGACAGCCCGAGCGCGGCTCGATCGCCGGCAGCCTCTCGCGGCTGGCGTTCGGACCGTCGGCGCTCGCGCGAGGCGCGTATTCGCTGCCGCTGCCGATCGACGCGCCGGCGGAGAGAGGCGGCCTCCTCGCCTCGGTCGTGCCCTCGTATTCCGCCGAGGGCGGGGTCGGCGAGTGGGGCGTCGGCTGGCAGACCGACCTGACCATCCGGCGGCACCGGGTGGTCGGCGAGATCGATTTCACCGCGGACGACTCCTTCACGAGCCCGTGGGGCCGGCTTGTCGAGGGAGACGACGGCGCCTACTACCCGGCCGGCCTGCGCAGCATGGTGCGCCTCCGCCTCAGCGACGAGGGGTGGGTGGCGACGACCTCGGACGGCACGCGTCATCGCTTCGACGCCGCGGACGCCAGCGTCACGCCGGACGGCACCTACTCCTGGAACCTGAGCCGCGTGGAGACCCTCTTCGGCGACTCGACGACCTTGACCTGGACTCACAACGACACGGGGCGGGCGTTCCTCTCCGAGGTCCGCTGGGGCGGCCGCTTCGACGGAGACCAGTACCGGATGACGTTCACCTACGAGCCGCTGTCCACGCCGTTCGCCACCTTCGTCTCGGGCGCGAAGACGCTGCTCGATCGGCGCGTCACCCGCGTCGCTGTGTCGGCCTGGAGCGGCGCGTACCTCGAGCGCTATCGCTACGACCTGACGTATCAGACCTCGCCGACCGGCCCGGCGTTCTACCTGGCGAGCGTGACCAAGCGCTACGCCTCGGGCGCGACCGAGCCGCCCGTCACCTACCGCTACGACTTCTCGACCGACCAGCTGGCGAACGCCACGTTCCAGCCGGCCCCCGCGCTCGACGGGTACCTCGCCACGTACGGATCAGGCGCCATTCAGCCCGACAAGGCGGCCATGACCGACCTCGAGCGCAACGGCCTCACCGACATGGAGGTGCACCTCGACCAGACGCTCGTTCGGCAGACCGAGACAGGCTATGTCTTCGAGGCGCTGCCCGCCCCCACGGGCGCCGAGAACCCGCTCTGCCGGCCGGCCCCGTCGGCGACGAACAAACCGCGCTTCCTGGCGCGCATGCACGGCGACGCCACCGAGCCCAACGTGGTCGTGACGGCCGCGAGCTCGACGGGGGCGCAGACGCGCGTGATCGTCTGCGATCGCGCCGGCTTCACGCAGCTCGATCAGTGGTTCACGGGCTCCTGGGCCACCGGGCCGAACACCCGCCTCGCCGATCTCGATCTCGACCAGCGGCCGGACATCGTGCGGGTCTCGTACGGCAGCGCGCAGGTGCTGCGGAACACCTCGATCTCGCCCGCTCAGGCGTCGTTCGCGCCGGGCGCGACCTCATCGCTCTTGCCGAGGGTGACGCCCACGGCGAGCTGGGTCCTCGACGTCAACGGCGACGGGCGGCCCGACCTCATGGTGCGCCACAGCGGCGGCGTGGTGGTCTGGCGCGGCGTCGGCTCCGGCCGCTTCGAGCCGACCGGGACATCGTACCTGTTCACCACCGCGTCTGGACTGCCCCTCTCGGGGCTCTCCACCTACGAGTTCAGCCACGGCGACTTCAACAACGACGGCCTGTCCGACCTCATCCTGACCAAGGGCCAGACGGTCCTCCTCTTCACGAACCGCGGCAGCTCCTTCGTCGAGACCCCGGTGTCCGCCTTCGCGTCGATCCCCTGGTCGGTCTCCTTTCCGGTGGTCGTCGATCTGTCGGGCTCGGGCAACGAGCAGATCGTCATGGCGAACGGCGCGCACGCCGAGGTGCTGCAGCTGTCGCGGCCGTCCACCGGCCTCCTGCTCTCGTCCGACGACGGCAAGGGCACCGTCGTCCACTTCGGCTACGGCCGGGTGCGCCCGGCGCCCGGGGTGAACCAGCTCTATTCGATCCTCACGTCGATGCGCGTCGAGTCCTCGGGCTACGACCCTGTCACGTACACCTACGAGTATGGCTCGCCCGTATGGCACACGGCGGGCAAGTACCTTGTCGGGTTCGAAGAGGCGCGCAAGGCGTCTCCCTACCTGCACGAGACGGTCGCTTTCCATAACGACAACGACATCGCGGGCGTCGTCACGGGCACGCGCGACGAGGACGACCGCATCCCCGGCCTCGTGCGCTTCTCGGAGCGAGGCCTGGAGCCGGCCGCCTTCCACGGCGTCCCGTGGCTCCGGGTGCTGTGGGAGGAGCGCGGATGGCAGGCGGAGGACGGCAGCGCGGCGGTGACGACCCGCACCGACTTCCGCGAGTACCACGACGGGATCTGCCCGACCGTTGTCGAGACCACGGGGCCGGACGGCATCGGCCGGCAGGAGACGACGCTGATGGAGGTGGCCGAGCTCGATCCCGAGCTCGTCTGCCTCACCGGCTCGCAGCGCGTCATCGGCGCACACGACGACGCGACCCTCGATTACGACTACCGCGTCGACATCGAGCGGGACGACTTCGGCCGTGTCACCCGCGCCTCGCAGGCCGGGCCGACAGGCCCGGTCGTGCTGCAGGAGGTGGCCTACGACGACGACCATCGGGTCGCGTCCATCGGCTCGCCGGGCGCCGGCACCTCGCTCTACACCTACGATCCCGTGACCGGGCAGCTCAGCACGGTGACGTCGCCCGACGGCGTGGTGGAGAGCGTGGTTGGCCGCGATCCGATCACCGACGCGCTCCGCCACTCGCGGATCACCCGCGGCGGCGCCGCCTGGAACAACTTCGCCGACTATGACGGCCTGGAGCGCCTGCGCGCCACCTGGGACGACCTCTCCGGCGCCACGCCCGCCCATCCGCTCAACCAGATCGACTATGTCTGGGCGACGGCCGCGGCGCCGGGTCAGATCCTCGAGCGCCACCTCGTCGACGCCGCGACCGGCGCGGCCACCGAGATGGCGGACCTCCTCGCCGCGGACGGCTCGGTGCTGGCCAAGGCCGCGCTGCAGCCCGGCGGCTACAGCCTGTCTCGAGTGACGCAGGTGAGCCGCTCGTCCGCGGAGGTGCGCGAGTTCGCGCGCGATCCCCTGCCCTCGCTGGGCGGCTTGACGCACGCGTCCTTGCTCGCAGGCGCGACGCTGCTCGGCGTGTCCACGAAGACGGGCGCCGGCAGCGACCTCTCGTCGTGGTCGACGGTGCAGAGCGGCGTCATCGGCGAGAACGAGGTGATCCGCGAGATCGCCGGCGGCGAGCTGGTGGTGACCGCGATCGAGAACGGCGCCTACGCGACGCGGACCGGCGCGGGGGCCGACGGCCGGCCGCGCTGGTTCGAAGATCAGAGCGGGGCGGTGACCTCCTACGCCCACGACGCCATGGGCCGGCTCCGCCGGGTCTACACGCCGGCCGGCGTCCACAGCGTCGACTTCGACGCGTACGGCCGCCCCTCCGTCGTCCAGCGCGAGGACGTGCAGCGCGTCGAGTGGTCGTACGCCGCGGAGACAGGGCGGATGACCGAGCGGCGCGAGCTGTCGACGGCCGGCGTGCTCGACAGGAGGACGAGGTACGAGCACGACGCGATCGGGCGCATCACCCGCACCGTCGAGACGAAGTCGTCGAGCGGCGAGACCCGCACGGTCGAGACGGGCTGGGATGGCGCGCTGCCGGGCGGGCTCACCCTCCCTGGCCAGCTCGGCTTCGCGACCACGGTGACGACGGGCGAGATCACGAAGGTCACGACGCGCCGAGCGGACGGAAAGGTCTCGGCGACACGATGGGATCTCGACGGGTGGCGCAAGCTCGATCAGGACATCTCGCTCTACGCGAACGGCGCGACAAAGAGCGTGACGCTCCGCGTGTCGGACCGCAACGACGCGCCCCTCCTCGTGACGACGAGGGCGTACGACTACGACGCTTACGGCCGACTCGTCAGCTGCCGGCTGGACGGCGCGCTCCTGTTCACGATGACGTACGACGGCGAGGGCCGGCCCGAGGCCGTGTACTTCGAGGACGGCGCGCTCGACCTGAGCTACGACCCCATGACGCGGGCGCGGCGAGGTTATGAGATGAGCGGGAGCGTCTCCGGCGCGGTGAGCTGGGAGAAGAACGCGCGTGGCCTGATGGCGGCGGAGCTCTTCGAGCTCGGCGACGACACGTCGCGCCGCGGCTATCGGTACGACGCGCGCGGCTTCCTCGTCGGCTCGTCCGACGGCGCAGGCTCGGCGAGCTACAGCTACGACGCGTCCGGGCTGATCGCGTCGGCGAGCGACGAGCTCGGCGACCGGCCCATCGCGCGCAGCGCCGCCGCCATCACGGCGGGCGGCGAGAGCTACCAGGTCGACGCCATGGGCCGCGTGACCGCGCACGACGACCTCACGGTCGAGTACGGACCGAGCGGCGACGTCGAGCGTGCCTATCGCGGCGCCGACGAGCTTCGCTTCGCGTACGACGAGGCAGGGCAGCGGGTGCTCAAGTACAGGAACGGCGTGCCCGTGGCGGGGTACGTGGCGGGCGCCTACCTCAGCGAGGACGGGCTCGTCGAGCCGGTGAACGTCGCGGGCATCACGGTCGGCGTGATCGAGAACGGCGTGTTCGAGCGCTTGCCGTTCGACCCGCGCGGCACGAGCATCTCCGACGAGGCCGGCGCGCTCTCGCTCGCCTCGGCCTACGGGGCGCGGATCGAGTACGGCCCCCTCGCCGAGGCGATCGACTATGTGCAGAAGGGCTATGACCGCGATCTCGGCCTCGTCCGCATGGGCGTCCGCGACTATGACCCGCTCCTCGGGCAGTTCTGGACGCCGGATCCCCTGTTCTTGACCAGCATCGACAAGTGCGTCGCGTCGCCGGCCGAGTGCAACCTCTACGGCTACGCCAAGAACAACCCGGTCAGCTACGTCGATCCGACGGGCACCGACGCGGACAACCGGAGGACGCCTCCGGAGCTCGACGGAGGGGACAACAAGCGCGTGGCGGAGATGAGGGCCAAGACGGGGCTCCGCTACGAGAACAGCCACGCCCTCGCGGCGGGCGACAGGGTGATCTCCGGCATCGATTACGCCGTCACGCTCGATAGCATCAAGCAGCGCTGGGACGCCACGAACGGGGAGATCTACTACCGCGACTGGGGTCTCTGGACGAGCAGCAGGTGGCTCGAGGGCAGCATCCCGCAGCGGGATTTGAACGAGATCGACAAGCAGCTCCGGACGTTTCCGACCGGCGTCGGCGACTGGACGTTCACGACCTCGAACGGCTACGAGGTGCGCATCATGGTCATCACGCCGATCGCCGGCACGCTGAGCGAGGCATCGATGACGTCTGGAACGTCGGAGAAGATCACGCTCGGCATGACGTTCAAGGAGTATACCGAGACCGCGACGAAGAGCGGCGCCAACCTCGGACTCTCGGCCGGAGACTCCAAGTCCGCGAGCGCGAGCTTCGGGACCTCCTACGAGGAGGCGACGAAATCCGGCACCGAGCGCACCAGCCAATCGACCAGCGAGACGGGGCGGAGCGCCAACGTCACGTACAAGTACAGCCATCAGGCGGAGTCGGCGAAGATCCTGGTCGGCGTATGGAAGAGCGGTAAGCAAGGCGTCTGGACCACGCTGGCGACGAGCCACGAGGGCTCGGACAACCACCTCATCCAGCACGCCTACGTGCCGATCCCGGGCGGGAAGCCGTAGCTCGCCGGGCGGACCTCTCCCGTCCGTCCGGGCTGGTCTCTCGCGGCGGGACGCGGTAGGAGGGCGCCATGCTCAAGCACAACAGCTACTTCAACGGCAACGTCCAGAGCGTCGGCTTCGAGCGCCATGGGCGCCGTCAGACGGTGGGTGTCATCGACGCCGGCGAGTTCCACTTCTCGACCGAGGCGCCGGAGCGGATGACGGTCGTCGCCGGCGAGCTCGCGATCCGCATCGACGGCTCCACGGAGTGGCGCGCCTATCCGGCAGGGACGTCGTTCGAGGTGGCAGGCAAGAGCGGCTTCGACGTCAGGGCCACCCAGCCCACCGGCTACCTCTGCGAGTTCCTCTGAGCGCGCCGGCGGCGTAGAGCGGCCTAGTCCTCGAGCCAGCGCCGCTCCAGCTCCAGCGTGGCCACGTTGTCCGGCACGTTGCCGAGGAACTTCCCGCGCCACACAGGATCGCCGATCTTCCGCGCCCGCTCGAGCAGGCGCTCCCGCGCCGAGGCGATCGCCATCATCGCCTCCCGCCCGTGGCCGCAGGCCGAGAGCGCCTCGGCGTGCGAGAGGCGCACAAGCGACTCGCCCACCTCGGCCCCCATCGACTCCAGCAGGCAGAGCGCCTCGGTCGTCGCCGCGAGCGCGTCCACCGCCTGCCCCGCGTCGAGCAGCGCCCGCCCGAGCACCGCGTACGCGAAGGCCCGCAAGGGCGGCGCGCCGTACAGGATCGCCACCGCGGCGCGCGCCTCGCGCTCGGCCCCCCCGAGATCGCCCGCCTGGAGCACGATCCTCGCGAGGCACGCCCGCCCGGCGCCCTCCCCGCGCGCGTCGCCGAGGCGCTGGGACGTCGCGATCGCCTCCTCCGCCGTCTGCCGCGCTTCCTCGACGAGGCCCCGCTGCGCGAGCACCGGACCGAGGTTGAGGAGCGCGCCGAGCCGCACGTCCGACAGGCCCATCCGCTCCGCGTCCGCGAGCGACGCGCGCAGCGCCGCCTCGGCGCCCTCGAAGTCGCCGAGCTCCGCGTAGCAGGAGCCCAGGTTGTTCCTCGCCCAGCAGGCGTTGCGCCGATCGCCCGCGTGCTCGAACGCCGCGAGCGCCGCCTCGAAGCCCGCGAGGCACGCGCCGGGATCGCCGACCGCCATCGCCCGGTACGCGCGCGCCTCGTGGAGCCGCGCCAGCACCTCGACCTCCTGCTCGGTCTCCTCGGCGTCCTGCTCGATCCCGTCGAGCAGCTCGTCCGCGAGCTGGTACCGCCCTCCGAACACGAGCCGCCCGGCGCCCGCGCACAGGCACACGCTGCGGGCGGGGCGCGCCGACCGCCGCGCCTCGGTGCCCTGCGCCAGGCGCAGCAGGCCCTCGACCTGGTCGTGGTTGCCGCGCTTCGAGGCGGCGAGGATCACCTGCGTGAGCGCCGAGAACCACGGCGCCGACCCGGGCGCGAGCCGCTCCAGGGCCTCGGTCCCCCGCCGCTCCGCCAGCGCGAACTCGCCCCGCCAGAGGTGCGCCTCCGCCTGGCAGAGCCGCAGCGCCCCGGCCGTCGCCTTCGAGGCGCCGCGCGCGATGCCGCGCTCGACGCGCTCGATCGCCGCGCCCAGGTCGCTCCCCAGCAGCGCCTGCTCGGCCGCGCGCAGGGTCGCCGCCGCGGCCCGCGCCGGCTCGCCGCCGCGCTCGAAATGCTCGGCGAGGGCCATCGGATCCGCCACGCCCGTCCGCTCGAGCCACTCGCCGGCGAGCCGGTGGCCGAGGCGGCGATCGTGATCGGTCAGCATCCCGTACGCCGCCTCGCGCACGAGCGCGTGCCGGAACCGGTACTCGGCCGCCTCCGGCGCGCCCTCCACGGAACGCCGGACGATGAGCTCCCGCACCTCGAGCTCGGCGAGCAGCGGCTCGACCTCCGCCCGGCCGACCAGCGCGGCGACCCCGCTCCGCGAGAAGGTCTCGCCGAAGATCGCCCCGGCCCGCAGCGCCCGCCGCGCGCCCACGTCGAGCGCGTCGAGCTCCGCCTGCACCATCGCCAGCACCGTCTCGGGCAGGTCCACGCCCTTGCCCGCCGCCGCCGCGCGGATCTGCTCCTCGAGGTAGAAGGCGTTGCCGTCCGCGCGCTCGACCAGCGTCGCCACGAGCGCCGGGCTCTCGCGCTCGCCGAGCACCTGGCGCACGAGCCGCTCGCTCGACCGGCGCGAGATCCCCGCGAGGCGGAGCTTGTGCCCGCGCCGCTCGTCCCACAGCTTCGGGAAGAGCTCGTGCACCTCGGGCCGGCCGAGCGCCATGACCATGAACGGCCGGTCCTTCAGGTTCCGGAGCGCGGCGTCGACCATCGTGATCGTGGGCAGGTCGCCCCAGTGCAGGTCCTCGAGCACCAGGAGGACCGGCTGCACCGCGCACTCGGCGCGCAGGAAGTCCTCCCAGGCGAGGCGCAGCTGATCGCCCATGAGCATCGGGTTGCGCCGCGCCGCCCGGAGCTGCACGTCGTCGTCCGGGAACGGCGCGCCGACGAGCTCGCCGAGGAACGTCGCGACCCGCGCGGCGTCGAGCGCCGCGTGCCGCTCGACCCGCGCCCGCACCTTGCGCCGCCGCTCCTCGACGGGATCGGCGTCCGTGAGGCCGATCGCCCGGCGGAGCGCGTGCGCGAGCAGGCCGAAGGCCGACCCGGCGCTCATCGGGTCCACCTGGCCGAGCCACACCTCGACCGGCTCGCCGTCCTCCCGGATCGCGCGGACGAGCTCGTGGCGGAGCCGCGACTTGCCGATGCCCGCCGGCCCCGTGACGAGCACGACGCTCGGGGTCGACTCCTCGACGCAGCGGGCGAGCTCGTCCCGGATCAGCGCGAGCTCCCGCTCGCGCCCGACGCACGACGTCGCCTTGCCGAGCACGTGGGGCGGCGCCTCCGGCTCCTCGCGCGCGCCGTGGAGCCAGGGGCCGCCCCCGTCGGACGTGATCTCGAACCGCGCGCCGAGCAGGCCCGCCGTCACCTCGTCGATGCGGATCGCCGGCGCGCGGGACGTCGCGCGGCCCTCGGGGAGCAGCTGGACCACGCGGTCGATGAGGTCGCCGATCGGCATGCGCGAGGCGATCTCCGCCCTGCCCGTGACGACGGCGACCGGCGCGCCGCCGAGGAGCGCCTGGACGGCGAGCGCGCAGCGGGCGGCCCGGGCCGCGAGGTCGGTCGTCGCGCCGGCGCCGGACAGCACGACGAGCGGCAGCCGCGCGTCGACGAGCTCGAGCTGGCCCTTGTAGCGCGCCGCCGTGGTCGAGAGCGCCTGCGCGCGCGCCTGCTCGTCGACCTCGGGGAGCGAGGGTTCGGCGGTGGAGAGGCCGTCACGGGCGAGGACGAGGCACATCACCTTGCGCTCGCCGGTCGTGAGCTCCGGCGGGCGGACGGACATCGAGGGCGGGCGGACGGAGATCGCCGCGGGATCCATGAGCCCGGCGAGCTCGATCGCGACCGCGTTGCCGTCGCTCGGCCGCCCCTCGGGCGACTTCGACAGCATCCGCTGGACCAGGGCGTCGAGCGCCTCGGGCACGTCGTCGCGGAGCCAGCGGAGCGACGGCGGCTCCTCGATCAGCACCTTGACGAGCACGGCGAGCCCGCGCGCGCCGCGGAACGGGGCGCGCCCCGAGATGCACTTGTAGAGCAGGCAGCCGAGCGCGAAGACGTCGGCACGCGCGTCGACGTGCGCCTCGCCGCGGGCCTGCTCCGGCGCCATGTAGCCGGGGGTGCCGAGGATGGCGCCGGGCATGGTGAGCTGCTGGTCGATGCCGGACATCCGGACGACGCCGAAATCGATGAGCGTGATGCGGTCGATGGTGCCGCCGACGAGGAGCAGGTTGCTCGGCTTGAGATCGCGGTGGACGACGCCGAGCCGGTGCACGGAGCCGAGGGTGGTCGCGACGCGCCGGGCGAGCTTGAGGCTCTCCTCCAGGGTGAACGCCTGCCGGGCAAGGCGCTGGGAGAGGGTCTCGCCGGTGAGCCACTCCATGGCGAGGTAGGGGTGGCCGTGCTCCGTGCGGCCGTGCGAGATGTACCGCACCACCCCCGGCACCCGCAGCGTCGCGAGCGCCTGCGCCTCGCGCGCGAGGCGGTTCGAGTCCTGGGAGGCGGCGTTCTGGAGGACCTTGAGGGCGATGGTCTCGCCGGTCTTGAGGTCGCGCGAGCGGAAGACGTGGCCCATGCCGCCGGCGCCCGCGAGCTCCATGATCTCGAACCGGCCGTCGATGACGTCTCCCGCTCGCATTGCCTGCCGTCGCTCCGGATCGTCCGCCCTGTGTGGGAGCTACGCGAAGTTCACCTGAATGGCCAGCGGTTCGGGGTTACGTGCGTGTCACCGGAAACCGGGGCCGCGCGGCGCCGCCGCCGTCATGCAATCACCACCGATTGCCGCGCTCCGGTGCGCATCGTCACCAGAGAGCGCGGCCAGGGGCAACTCTGCAGCGTCGAAGCGCCGGCGGCCCCGCTGACACAGGCGCGGCCGTGGTGGCCCAGGCGCTCGCCGCTCCCGCCGCCGCGACGCGCCTCGGCGGGCCACCCGCGCTCCGGCTCCCCGGACCGCCTTCGCCCCGTCGTCCCGCGGGCCGCGCCCCTTTTTTCCCCGTCCCGTGCCCCGCGGCTTTTTCGTCCAGGCGACCTCGGGCGCGACGGGCGGCCGATGTGAAGCGGCGCGCGCCGGAAAACAAAAAAACAAGGCGCGGGGGCCCTTCGTCGTGTGACGCTGCGCGCGGCGCTTCCTCTGTCGCGTCTGCGTGATAAATGAGCTTGTCTGGGGAGAGGGGGGAGGCGACCGGAACGCGCTGGACCCCCTTTGTCAAGCGAAGGAGGCCGCTCTTGTCAATCGTGCCCGGAACCGTTCTGCTCCAGCGCTACCGCGTGGTACGTCATCTCCGCCGCGAAGGCCTCGGTGAGGTGTTCAGCGCCGAGGACGCGAGCACCGGCCGGCGCGTCGCGGTCAAGGTGCTCGGGGAGCCCCCGGTGCGCCAGGAGCCGGGAGGCGTGCTCAACACGCCAGAGCGCATGCCCCAGCAGGAGGCCGAGGCGCGCTTCCGGCGAGAGGCGGTGGCGTGCGAGCGGCTGCGGGGCCCACACACACTGCCCTCGCTCGGCGGCGGCAAGGACCCGACGCACGGTCCTCTCCTCGTGTTCGAGCTGCGCGAGGGGGAGCTCCTCAGCGAGCGCATCTCCCGGGAGGGGCCGCTCCCGTTCAGCGCCGTTCACCGGCTGGGCGAGCAGCTCTGGTCGGCGATCGCCGAGCTGCACGAGATTGGCATCATCCACCGCGACATCAGCTCCGCGAACGTGCTCCTCGACCAGGGTCCTGACGGCGAGCGGCTGACGCTCCTGGATCTCGGCTCGTGCAAGCTCCCTCCCGGGCTCTCCGACGCGGCGCCGACGTTACCGAGCCGGTGTCTCGGCGATTTCAGGTTCGCGCCGCCCGAGCAGCTCACGAAGGGGAAGACGGTGGATCACCGGGCCGACCTCTATGCGGCCATGACGGTGATCTTTCACGCGCTCACCGGCGAGCTCCCCTACGCCGCGCGCAATCTGATGATGCTCGCCGATCTCAAGACGAGGACGCCGCCGCGCCGCCTGGGCAGCCTGATGCCTCCGCCGGTCGACCGGGAGATCGAGGTGTTCGTGAACAGGGGTCTGGCGCACAGCCCGGACCGCCGCTTCGCGAGCATCGCCGAGGTGATCCAGGGCTGGCAGGCGCTGAGCCCCGCCACCTGAACGTCTCGACGGCTCTCGCGCGGCCCCACCGCCGCTGAAGGCTGGACACCCGGCCTGCCGATTCCACCGCAGCGTCCACGCACCGACAGGAAGGCACCCGGACAGCGCCGCGCGCTTCCTGCCTTCCTGCTCCCCCGCCCGATTTCTCCGCGAGGCCAGGCGCCCCTGCCCGGCCGAGGCCGCCGGTTCGCCGGCGAGCTCAGCTGGATGGCGGAATGCCCTGCCGCCGGCCGCGCCCAGAGGCCCCGTCGCTCCGCGACGTACGCGTCCGACAGCGCTCGCCGGCCTGGGCGGCGCTTCGCCAGCGCTGCCCCGGCGTTCCGGAGCAGGGCTCCCCCGTCGACGCTCCGTTCGACCAGCAGCCGTCACAGACCATTGCGACAACGTCCCTCTTTTTCTCACCATCATCGCTTCCGAACAGCGTTTACCGCACAGGCCGGTTCCTCTGCGATGCGAGGACGGTTGCCGTCGGGTGCTTTACCCGAACGAGCCGCGTTATCCCGGAGCAAGCAGCGATTTCGCGCGCTTCGTCGTCACGGGAAAAGGGCGGGCCTTACCGCCTGGCGTCTGACGAGGAATACGCACCTTCGATCAAGAAACTGCATCTCACAGCATTGCAGAGGGTGAGCACGCATGTTAATCCCGGGTGCGCTCGTCGCCGCGCCCTCTCGCGCGGCGCCAGGGCAACTGGATCGGCGTGCCGCTCGTTTTGCGCACGTTACGCATGTTGCGCACGTTGCGCAGGTGTCCGCGAGGCGTCTTTCGCCTCTCCGGGGCCGCCGCGGTGTACCTCGGGACCGGCGCATTCCGGGCCGGCACGCCGTCTGGGATCTCTCAACCCTTGCCGCCACCACGCCTATGACGACAACTACCTACCGCTATGTCTTCCTGGGGCTCTCCATCACGTCTTCGTGGGGCAACGGCCACGCCACGACGTACAGAGCGCTCCTCCGGGCGCTCGCGTCGCGCGGCCACCGGGTGCTCTTTCTGGAGCGGAACCTCCCCATCTACGATCAGCACCGCGACCTGCCCAACCCGCCTTACGGCACGACCGAGCAGTACTCGAGCATTACCGAGCTCCGCGATAGATTCTCACGCGCCGTGCGCGAAGCCGATCTCGTGATCGTCGGCTCCTTCGTGCCGGAAGGGGCGACGGTCGGGGCGTGGATCACGGAAGAGGCCCGCGGAAAGGCCGCGTTCTACGATCTGGACACGCCCGTCACCCTGGGCCGGCTGGCGCACGGGGATCACGCGTACCTGACGCCGGCGCTGATCCCGCGGTATGATCTCTATCTGTCGGCGACGGGGGGCCCGACGCTGGAGCGGCTGGAGCGCAGCCACGGCGCGGTGCGCCCGCGGGCGCTCTACTGCTCGGCGGACACGGACGTGTACCATCCCCAGCCGGCGCCGATGCGCTGGGATCTCGGCTACCTCGGGACCTACAGCGACGACCGGCAGGCGGCCGTCGAGCGGCTCCTCCTCGAGCCGGCGCGGCGCATGCGCCGCGGGCGCTTCGCGGTGGCGGGCGCGCAGTACCCGGCGTCGCTCGCGTGGCCGGACAACGTCTCCAGGACGGAGCACCTCCCGCCGGACGAGCACCGCATCTTCTACAACTCCCAGCGCTTCACGCTGAACCTGACCCGCCGTGCGATGGTGGAGTCCGGGTGGTCGCCGAGCGCGCGCCTGTTCGAGGCGGCCGCGTGCGGGACCCCTGTCCTGAGCGACACCTGGCCGGGTATCGAGACGTTCTTCCAGCCCGGCGAGGAGATCCTGCTCGTGCGCTCGCCGGAGGACGTGCTCCGGAAGCTCAGGGAGATGAAGGAGGACAAGCGCCTCACGGTGGGCCAGCGGGCGAGGCAGCGCGTCTTCGCCGAGCACACGGCGATGCACCGGGCCGAGGCGTTCGAGCGCTACACCCGCGAGGTGCTCGAGGCCGCCAGCCGGACGCGCGCGCGCCGCGAGCGCGACGGGCAGCTCACGACGTCACAGGTCGAGAGCCAGAGCGGCTGACACTTTGGCCTGGCCGCCCGCCTGCTCCCCTTGCCGCTGGGGGCGGCGCGCAGTAGGTCAGGCAGGTGCGCTCCACGCCGCTTCACCCCGTCGCCCGGCTGCCTGAAGAGTGGTCGGCCTCGCTGGCTGCCCGCGGAGAGCGGTCGTTCACGGCGAAGCAGGTATTCCAGTGGATCCATCGCCGCGGCGTCCTCGATCCGGCCGCGATGACGAACCTCCCGGCGCGGCTGCGCGAGCACCTCGCCGCGGAGGGGCTGGGTGAGGTGCTGACGCCCGAGCGGGTTCATCGCTCCGAGGACGGCACACGCAAGCTGCTCCTGCGCCTCCACGACGGCGCGACCATCGAGACGGTCCTGCTCCCGGCGGTGTCGGGCCACGGCTCGCAGGCGCAGCTCGACGCCGACGCGGCGGCGGCGCTCGATGACGACGAGGACGACGAGGCGGCCGCGGAGGCGGACGCCGCGCCGCGCGTCCGCGTCACCCAGTGCATCTCGACGCAGGTCGGCTGCGCCATGGGGTGCGGCTTCTGCGCAAGCGGCGTGGCGGGGCTCAAGCGCCACCTCGGGGCCGAGGAGATCGCGGGCCAGGTGCTCCTCGGGCGGGCGATGCTCGAGGAGGGTGAGGAGCTCCGCAACGTCGTGTACATGGGCATGGGCGAGCCGCTCCACAACTACGAAGCGACCGCTCGCTCGCTGCGCCTGCTCACGCATCCCGAAGGGATCAACCTCTCGACGCGGCGGGTCACGGTGTCCACCTCGGGCCTCGTGCCCGAGATCGCGCGGCTCGGAGCGGATTTTGGCGGGCAGATCGCGCTGGCGATCTCGCTGCACGCCGCGGACGACGAGACCCGCTCGGCGCTGATGCCCATCAACCGCAAGCACCCGCTCGACGAGCTGCTCGCGGCGCTGCGCGCTTACCCGCTGCCTCGGCGCCGGCGCATCACCATCGAATACACGCTCGTCGCCGGGCAGAACGACGATCCCGCCGAGGCGCGGCGGCTGGCGAAGCTCCTGCGCGGGCTCCCGGTGAAGATCAACCTCATCCCGATGAACCCGATCGAGGCCTCCTCGCTGGGTCCGCCGGCCCAGGAGCGCGTGGCGGCGTTCCAGGAGGTGCTCACCCAGGCGGGATACTCCTGCTTCGTTCGCCGCCGGCGCGGCGATGACGTCTCGGCGGCCTGCGGGCAGCTCGTGCTGCTCGGGGCCAAGCCGAAGGTGCGGCGGGCGCTCGGCTGAGCTCGCCCGCTCGCCTTCCGGGAGCGCGCGGGCGAGCGCTGCCTGCAGCGGGCGTCTTGACGCGCCGCCGCGCGGGGGCGTAGCTGTCGGCCGTGTTGAAGAAGATCCTCGTCGCCAACCGTGGAGAGATCGCCTGCCGCGTCCTCCGGACCTGCAAACGGCTCGGGATCGCGACGGTCGCCGTGTATTCCGACGCGGACGCGAGCGCGCCGCACGTCGCGATGGCCGACGAGGCGGTGCGCATCGGGCCGCCGCCGGTCCGGGACAGCTACCTGGTCATCCATGCGATCGTCGAGGCGGCCCGCGCGACGGGCGCCGACGGCATCCACCCCGGGTACGGGCTGCTCAGCGAGAACCAGGCGTTCGCCGAGGCCGTCGTCGAGGCCGGCGTCACGTTCATCGGCCCGCCGCCCGCGGTCCTCCACGCCTTCGGCGACAAGATCCTCGCGCGGGATCACGCGCGCGGGGCCGGCGTCTTCCCACCGCCGGGCACGGGCGGTCCGGTCGACCCCGCCGACGTCGAGGCCGCCCAGCGCGCCGCCGAGAGCATCGGCTTCCCGCTGCTCGTCAAGGCCGCGGGCGGCGGCGGCGGCATCGGCATGCAGGTCGTCACCGATCCGGGCAAGCTGTCGCGCGCCCTCACCGCGTGCTCCGACCGCGGACGCGCGGCGTTCGGGGACCCGCGCGTGTACATGGAGCGGTACATCGAGCGCCCGCGCCACATCGAGGTGCAGGTGCTCTGCGATGGGCAGGGCGGCGCCGTCGCGCTCGGCGAGCGCGAATGCAGCGCGCAGCGCCGGCACCAGAAGATCGTCGAGGAGACCCCGTCGCCGGCCGCGTTCTTCCAGGGAGCGGCGGGCGAGGTCCGCCGGAAGGAGCTCCACGACAGCGCCCTCCGGGTCGTGACGGCCGCCGGCTACGTCGGCGCGGGCACCGTCGAGTTCGTCGCGGCGGAGAGCGGCGAGCTCTTCTTCCTGGAGGTCAACGCGCGGCTCCAGGTCGAGCACTGCGTCACGGAGATGTGCACCGGGCTCGACCTTGTCGAGCACCAGATCCGCATCGCGTCGGGCGAGCCGCTCGCGCCGGAGGTCCGGGGCCACACCTACCGTGGCCACTCCATCGAGGCGCGCCTCTACGCGGAGGATCCGGCGAAGAAGTTCGCCCCCCAGCCCGGCCGCATCACCGCGCTCCGCTGGCCGGCCGCCGGCGACGACCTGCGGATCGAGACCGGCGTCGCCGAGGGGCTCGAGGTGACGCCGTTCTACGACCCGCTGCTCGCCAAGATCGTCGCCCACGGCCCGACCCGCGACGAGGCGATCGCTCGCCTCGACCGGGCGCTGGCGGAGACGACGATCGAGCTCACCGGTCCGGCCGGGCCCGCCGCGACCAACCTCGCGTTCCTCCGCCAGATCCTGCAGGACGGTGATTTCCGCGGCGGACAGTACGACACGCGCTTCGCCGAGGCGCTCGCCGCCGGCAAGAAGGCGGGCTGACGCCCGGCCGAGCGGGCTGAGCGGTCCGAGCTGGCCGGGAGCCGCCAGCGACATCGGCGCCGGGCCGGGCGGGCCGGCGCGCGGCGGTCGCCGCCCGCGCCGCCGCCGCGCTGAATCACGCGCTCGTGGTGCAAACCACGGCCGGCATGAACTAAATATCAGGCGTGAGCCACGACTTCGTCCTCGAGCCCGCCGAACGCTGGGTTGCCCACGACCCCGATCCGGAGACCCAGAGCGAGCTGCGCCGGCTCATCGACGCGGCCAGGGCGGGCGAGGACGGCGTCCGCGCCGAGCTCGCCGAGCGCTTCGCCGGCCCGCTGGAGTTCGGCACCGCGGGCATCCGCGGCGTCCTCGGCGCCGGCGAGAGCCGGATGAACCGCGCCGTCATCCTCCGCACGACCGCGGGGCTCGCCCGTCACCTCCTCGAGGCGATCGGCGACAAGGCGCGGAGCGCCGGCGTCGTCATCGGCTACGACGGCCGCCGGATGAGCCGAGAGTTCGCGGAGGACACCGCCTGCGCCCTCGCCGCCGCGGGCATCCCGAGCCACCTCTCGCCCGTCCCCTGCCCCACGCCCGTCGCGGCGTTCGCGGTCGGCCACCTCGGCGCGGCCGCGGGCGTGATGGTGACGGCGAGCCACAACCCGCCCGAGTACAACGGCTTCAAGGTGTACTGGGACAACGCCGCACAGATCATCCCACCCCACGACACAAGCATCGCGACGGCGATCGACGCCTCGCCGCCGGCGGATCAGGTCGCCCGCATGCCCCTCGACGAGGCGAGGAGGCTCGGGCTGGTGCGCGACTTCCCCGAGGAGCTGGAGCGGAGCTACCTCGGCGCGATCCGCGGCCTCGCGGTGCGGAGCGACGGGGATCGCGACCTCTGCATCGTCTACACGCCGCTTCACGGCGTCGGCAACCGCCTGGTCCGCCAGGCGCTCGGCGAGGCCGGCTTCACGCGCGTGGCGAGCGTGCCCGAGCAGGCCGAGCCGGACGGCGCGTTCCCCACGGTCGCGTTCCCGAACCCCGAGGAGAAGGGCGCCATGGACCTGGCGTTCGCCCTCGCGAAGCGGGAGGGCGCCGACCTCGTCCTCGCCAACGATCCCGACGTCGACCGGCTCGCCGTGGCGGTGAGGCGCCCTGATGGCGAGTACGTGCAGCTCACGGGCAACCAGGTCGGCGTGCTCCTCGGCCATTACCTGCTCACGGAGGGGCGCGCGCAGGGCGCGGACGAGCGCCGGCTCGTGCTGGCGTCCTGCGTCTCGACTCCTATGCTGGGCGTCATCGCCGCGGCGCTCGGGGTTCACTACGAGGAGACGCTGACCGGGTTCAAGTGGATCGCCAACCGGGCGATGGACATCGAGCGCTCGACAGGGGCCCGCTTCGTGTTCGGCTTCGAGGAGGCGCTCGGCTACACCGTCGGCCCGGTCGTGCGCGACAAGGACGGCATCAGCGCCGCGGCGCTGGTCGCCGAGCTCGCGGCGGTGCGCAAGGCCGAGGGCAGGACCCTGCTCGACGAGCTCCAGGCGATCACCCGCAAGTACGGCCTCTACATGAGCGGGCAGCGCTCGTACACCCTGCGCGGCGTCGACGGCCTCGAGAAGATCGCGGCGATCATGGACGCGCTGAGGAAGAGGCCGCCTGCAGCGATCGGCGGCGTCCCCGTGGTGGCGTGGCGCGATTTCGAGGCGCGCACGCGCACCACGAGCGACGGCCTCGTCGAGCCGCTCGTGCTGCCTCCGAGCAACGTGCTCGTGTACGAGCTCGACGACGGGAGCCGGCTCATCGCCCGCCCGAGCGGCACGGAGCCGAAGATCAAGTTCTACTTCGACGTGCGCGAGGAGGTCGCCGCGGACGAGCCGCTGGGCGACGCCGAGGCCCGCGCGGCGGCGCGGCTCGACGCCCTGGCCCGGGCGTTCTCGGGCCTCGCCGGCATCGGCTGAGGGGGAGCGGTCCCGTCAGCCGCCCGGGCTGCGGAAGGCGGCGCGGCCCACGAAGAACGGGCCCATCTGGCTGATGAACTCCGAGGTCTGGCGGGTCTTCCGCATCGTCTGCACGATGTGGGAGAGCGGGTGGAGTTCCTTGCCGACGAGCCCGATCACGAACTCGTTGTCGCGGGCGTCGAGGCCGTGGCACGCGAGGCGGATGTCGTGGGCGAGGTCCTGGGCGCCATAGGCCCTGCCGATGGTCCCGTGCTCGCGCAGGATGCTCCCTTGCTCGCGCCCCTCGAGCTTGGAGAACGCGCCGCTGCGGCGGAGCGGATACCACACCGCCCACGGCCAGGCGGGGTTCAAGACGGTCTCGGCAGGGCGCCGGAGCAGCCAGAAGTCGAGCTCCTGCTCGTAGCCGGTCGAGTACGTGCGCCCCAGCATGGTGAAATCGGGGCGAAGCTCCAGGGCCCGGAGCTCGCTGCGGTTGAGCGCCGGGCGGACGGTCTGGACGAAGACGGCGGGGTCCTCCGCCCACGTGAGCACGGCGATCCCGCGCGGATCGTTGATGTCCTCGTAGACGACCGCGCCGACGCGCTGCGACGCGAGCGCCTGGCCGGCTGCGCGGGTCAGCTCCGCCGGATCGGCGTCGCCGGTGCAACGGAACACGAGCAGCTGCATGAACAGCCGGCCGTCGATGACCTGCGGCCGGCCGTCGCGCGGCGCCCCCCGCTCGGCGACGTCGATGTGCGGCAGCTCGGGTTCCGCGTGGCCGGCGGCGGGCCGGCCCGTGGTGGGTTCGCTCATGGGCGTAGGGGTACCGAGGTTCGCGGAGGACGGCAACTGCCAGGCGCAGCACCTCCGCAGGCGACGCGCGGCCCCCGCCGCGAGCGCCCGTCGCCGCCGCGAGCCCCCGTCACCGCGACGAGCGCCCGTCGACGGCCACGACGACCGACGAGCGCCGCACGAAATCACGTAATGCGCATCACACCATTGCGCGCGCTGACGTCTGCGGCGGTCGCCGGGGGTCTGGCGTCTCGGGTCGAAAGGAGAGCTGGACAACCGGCGTGATCTTGCGCAGGGCCACGTCGGCTCGTGTCGTACGGCTGCTCCCACGTAATCATCTCTTGCCATCGAGCCCGACTCACGCTCCCCTGCAAGGTACAACCACGACTCCTGGAGTTGCCCCGACGATGTGCTCCCGGGCAGGGTTTCCCGCCCGAGGGTACGTGCGCCGCGCCCCCGATCGGGCTCAGCTTCGCCGGGGCCTTCCCGCCGTAGGTTCGCCGCGATGAAGACGCACGAGACGAAGACCAAGACCTCGATCCCCGCCGGTAGATGCAAAGGAACGTTGCTGGTCAACCTCCGGTCGTTCGTCACGACGACCCGCGACGCCGGTTCATGGGAGCGCCTGGTGACGTCGCTGCCCAAGTCAGACCGGGACGTACTCTCTCAGCCGCTGCTGGCGAGCAGCTGGTATCCGATCGGCGTCTGGAACCGCGCCTTGCGAACGCACGCGCGGACTGCGAGCGACCAAACCGCTGAGCTCAAGCGGTTTGCCCGCTACGTCGCGGATCGCGACCTCAATACGGTGTTGAAGTTCGCGCTCTCGATCGCCATGCCCGACACGATCGTCGCCCGGACTGGAATGTTCTGGTCGCGCTACTTCGACGCCGGGAAGGTCTTCCCGCGCATGGTGAAGCCGCGGGAGTGGGTGCTGACCATCACAGGCCCGACCGGGGACGACGAGGGGCCCTCCGCGATGAACTGCGGAGAAGGCGTCTGCGGCTGGGTCGAGCAGGCGCTCCTCCTGTGCGGTGCATCCACCCCCAAAGTAACCCACCAGCGGTGCCGGTTCCGCGGCGCGACGGAGTGCCTCTCCGAGGTCGTATGGTGAGCGACCTGAGCGCGATCGGCCCTCTTGTCGTTGCGGCGGCGCCCTCGTTTGTCTATTGACTTGCTCCTTCACCTTGATCCAGACTGGATGCAGGCAGGACACATGTACACGAAGCCTCCCCTGGTGAGGTCCTCGCGCTGCCCCTCTCGTCCTTCGTGCTCGGGGTCAGCATCGTGCCTGCTGTGCGGATTGTCTCCTGACGGCCGCTGACCGGTCAGCCTGCGGGGGTTCGGTGGGGCAGAGGCCGGCGGGCAGCCACGAGGCGGATTGACCCAGCAACCCAACAGGTAATTTCATGCTGTCACCTCGCTCGCAGCGGCATAAGGAAGTCAAGGACAGCCTTCAGGCGACGCCGCACCCGGTCTGGGTCGAGGACATGCTCGAATCTCTGGCCGACCAGTGGAAGGCCGCGGTCTACACGCCGCCGATCGCGCAGACGATGACGGAGCCGGTCGATCAGGAGATGTGGAAGGGGCTCCTCCGGGAGTTCTTCTGCGTGGTCGAGGCGTTCCCGAAGTACATGGGGCTCAGCCTCGCCAAGACGACCTATGGCCAGACGCCGCGCGACTCCCTGGTGCGAGACTGGCTCATCGGCAACATCCGGGTCGAGGCGCTGCACGTGCGCTGGTACCTCGACTGGGCGGCGTGGCACGGGCACAGCACCTCGGACATCACGAGCCACCGCCCGAGCCCGGAGATCGCGTCGCTCTTCGAGTGGCTCTGGTCGGTGTCCTACCGCGGCTCCCTGGCGGAGGCGGTCGGCGCGGTGAACTATGCGATCGAGGGGGTCATCGGCGAGTGTTCTCGCGTGGTGATGCCGAGCTTCACGAAGCTCTATGGCGAGGGGAGCAAGTCGCTGACGTGGCTCGCCGCGCATGCGAACTACGATGATGCCCACCCGCGCGAGGCGCTCGAGATCGTGAAGCTCGCGACCACCTCCGCCGAGGAGATCCGCCGGGTGCATTCGAGCATCTCCCGCTCGCTCGAGCTGTTCGAGAAGGCGTTCAGGGCCTGCAGCGTCCCGCACCGCGGCGGCCGCTGACGCGGGCACCTCCTGCCGGCGCCGCGCACGACCGGCGCCGAGCCCCAGCGGAGATACGAGATCTCCTAAGAAACCTCATAGAACACAACGCGAGCGCCCCGCGGTGCCGGCGCGTGACGGCGGCAGAAACCTCCGGGATTCCTCCCCTACCGCACCAAGCAGCACGCGAGAAACGGACCTGTTCGAGGCGAGAGACCTCGGCGATGCCAAGATCGCCAGTCGGCCTTCTCCCCATCTCTTAACCCTTCGCCATTCGCCCCATTGACTAGCGCGCCCCCCACCGCGACCAGACCCGCCCCCCCGCTTCGGTTCCCCCCGCCCCCTGCTACGGTTTCCCCCCGCCCCTCTGCCGCGGTTTCCCCCCGCCCCGCTGTCCGCCGGGGCAGAGCGGCGGTCTCTCGCACAGGAGACGGGCCCAGATCGGCGTTTTCGGCGCGCAAGCGCACTCCTGTGCGCTGAGCACCGAAAACGTCGAGGTGGGCCCGTATCCGAAGCGAGTGACCGCCGCTCTAGCGAGTGACCGCCGCTCAACGGCCGTAGACGGCTTTGCGGACCTTTTTCTTGAGATCGTCGAGCACGAAGGGCTTCGTGATGTAATGGCGTGCGCCCGCCTGGATGCCGGCGATGACGTCCATCGGATCCGACTTGGCGGTCAGGAAGATGATCGGCACCCGGCGCATCGGCTCGTGCTCGCGGAGCCGCTTCGTCATGCTCACGCCGTCGAGCTTCGGCATCATGATGTCCACGATCACCAGATCGGGCAGCGGCTCCTGCTGGGCCAGCGCGAGCCCATCGACCCCGTTCGTCGCGACCACGGTGTCGAACTCGTCGCCGAGGAACCGGGCGATCATCGCCGCCGTGTCCTGCTCGTCCTCCACCACCAGGATTCTCTTCTTCGTCGCGGTCACCATCGGCGCCGGGAAAGATAGCGCGGAGCGGACGATGCGGGCGGTGTGCCGGGATTTTTTTCCGAAGAACGTTGGTAACACATCGATTTTATTCACCGACAGCGCAAGCGCCGTCTGCGCCGGAGGCGCTCAGCGAGGAGGGCCATCGACGCACGCAGCCCGGAGAGCATCTCGGGAGAGAACGCCCGGGACCAAACGAGGTCGCGCGTCCGAAGGCGGACGTGGCGTGAAGGGATCAGGTCGCGCGGGCGGCCGCGCGCTCGAGGAGCGAGGCGAGGCGATCGAGCGGCATCGGCTCCGCGAACGTGCTGCCGATGTCCCGCATCAGCACCGTCCGGACCGACGAGCCCCGGCGCTTCTTGTCGAGCGACAGGAAGCGCAGCGCGGCGGAGACCGGCTCGTCCTCGATCCGGGTGGGCAGACCGAGCCGCGCGAGCAGGCGGACCACCCGGTCGGCCGCCGCGCGATCGGTCACGCCGAGCGCGCAGCCGACGCGGAAGATGGCCACCATGCCGAGCGCCACCGCCTCGCCGTGCGCCAGCCGGACGAACCCCCCCTCGGCCTCGAGGGCGTGCCCCAGCGTGTGGCCGAGGTTCAGGAGGGCGCGGTCGCCCGACTCGCGCTCATCGCGGGCGACGATGGCCGCCTTCACGGCGATCGAGCGGCGGATGACCTCGGCGAGCACGCCGGGGTCGCGCGCGAGGACGCGGTCGGCCTCGCGCTCGAGCAGCGTGAGCAGCTCCGGATCGCCGATGCATGCCGATTTCACCACCTCCGCGAACCCGCTCCGGTAAGCGCGGTCGGTCTCGGTGGCGAGCGCCGCCGGGCTCGCGACGACCGCGGAGGGCTGGTGGAACGTTCCGACGGCGTTCTTCGCGGGCCCGAGGTCGACCCCCGTCTTGCCGCCGACCGAGGCGTCGACCATCGAGAGGAGCGTGGTCGGCGCCGCGACCCAGCGGACGCCCCGCAGCAGCAGGGACGCAGCGAAGCCGCCGATGTCGGTCACCACACCCCCGCCGTGCGCGAGCACCACCGCGCCGCGATCGGCGCCGGCGTCGATCATCGCCGTCAGCGCCGCCTCGACGGCCGCGAGCCGCTTGTGCTCCTCGCCGGGCTTGAGCACCGTGACGGCCGCGGCCGGCGTCCCCTGCGCCGCGAGCGCGGCGAGCAGCGGCGCGCCCCAGAGGCGGCTCACGTTCTCGTCCGTGACGACGAAGACGGACGTCGGCGCCAGCGCGGCGATGGCGTCCGCCGTGGACGCCGCCCCGTCGGAGGCGATGCGCACCGCGTAGCTCTTGTCGCCGAGCGGCACGAAGAGCGGGCGATCCGCGTAGGCGCGGAGGACCCGCGCCGCGACGTCCGCGGGGGAGACGCCGTCGGTCACGACGCGCGCGTGGGCCTCGGCATAGACGGGGGCGCGCGCGGCCAGGAGCTCCCGGATGCGCGCCTCGCGATCCGGCGCGCCGTCGAGGAGCGGGCGGTTGCCGTTCGGCGTGCGCGCGGCGATCGTGCGCGGGGTAGCGGTGAGCGCGACGACGCAGCCGCGCTCGAGCGCCTCGGCGCGGAGCGCGGGATCGACCAGGGCGCCGCCGCCGAGGGCGATGATGCGCGGGCCGCGCGCCGCGAGGAGCCGGCGCAGGGTCGCCGCCTCCAGCGCGCGGAAGCCAGCCTCGCCGCGCTTCGCGAAGAGCGAAGAGACGCTCTCGCCGGCCTCCTCGACGATGGCGTCGTCGAGATCGAGGAACGGGAGCCCCGTGCGCGCGGCGGCGATGCGGCCCACGGTGGACTTGCCTGCCCCCATGAAGCCGGTGAGCAGGAGCGGAGGTGCGTCGGGAAGGAATTCCATGGCCTTCAGTAAGAGCGGACCTGCTGGAGGTAGCTGTCGACGTTGCGCGAGAGCTCCGTGAGGCTGTCGCCGCCGAATTTCTCGAGCAGGGCGGCGGCGAGCGTGATCGCCACCATCGCCTCGCCGACGACCGAGGCGGCCGCGACGGCGCAGACGTCGCTGCGCTCGAAGGCGGCGTCGAACTGCTCCTTGGTGCGCACGTCGACCGACGGGAGCGCGCGCTTGAGCGTCGCGATCGGCTTCATGGCGGCGCGGCAGATGAGCGGCATGCCGTTGGTGATGCCGCCCTCGAGGCCGCCGGCGCGGTTCGACGGGCGGGTGAACGCGTGCGCCCCCTGATCGTAGGCGATGGGGTCGTGCACCTCGGAGCCCGAGATGCGCGCGGCCTCGAAGCCGATGCCGATCTCGACGCCCTTGATCGCCTGGATGCTCATCAGCGCCTGCGCGAGCCGTCCGTCGAGCTTGCGGTCCCACTGCACGTGGCTCCCGAGCCCGGGCGGAAGGCCGGTGGCGATCACCTCGAAGACGCCGCCGAGCGTGTCGCCCCGGTGCGCCGCCTCGCGGATGGCGTCGCGCATCGCCTGCGCGGCGACGGCATCGACGCACGCGAGATCCGAGGCGCGGGCGCGCTCCCGGAGCTCGGGGAGCGGGAGCTCACCCCCGCCCGAGGCGGCGGAGGTCGGCGACGCCACCGGGCCGATCGACAGGACGTGGGCGAAGACCTCGACGCCGACGGACCGGAGGAGCTTGCGGCAAACGCCGCCCACCGCGACGCGCGCCGCGGTCTCGCGCGCGCTCGCCCGCTCGAGCACGTCGCGCAGGTCCCGCCGGGCGTACTTCAGGCCGCCGGCCAGATCCGCGTGGCCAGGGCGCGGGCGGGTCAGCGCCTCGGGCGGCTCGGGGAACGGCTCAGGGCCCATCCGCCCGGCCCAGCTCGCGTGATCGCGGTTCTCGATCACCATGGCGATGGGGCCGCCGAGCGTCTCGCCGCCACGCACGCCGGCGACGAGGCGGACGCGATCGGTCTCGATCTTCATCCGCCCGCCGCGCCCGTAGCCGCGCTGGCGACGCGCCAGATCCTCGTCGATGTCCTCCGCGAGGAGCGGCATGCCCGCCGGAATACCCTCGACGGTCGCCACGAGCTCCGGCCCGTGCGACTCGCCGGCCGAAAGCCACCTGAGCTGCGTCATCGTGTGGAAAACCTCCTCCGCGCCCGGAGCCCCGGGCGAAGCTTGCTGCGTATTACAGGTCGATCTGCTCCACGTCGACGCCTTGGGCGGAAAAAGGGGAAGAATGGCCAGCGGCGTCTCCGCCAACCTGGGTCGAAGAGCGGACAGCGGCGCCAGCCTGGCTCGACGAGCGCACGGCACCGTCCGCGACGACCGGCTCCCCGAGGAACCTGGCCGCCACGGTGGCGAAGCTCTTCGGTAGATCCGTGACGAGGAGCGAGAGGCCGCCCGGCGTGCTCCGGGAGGTCGCGAGCCCCCGCTCGGCGAGGAACGAGGCCACTTCCTCGGCGGTCGCCGAGGCGCTGTCCACGATAGGGAGAGGGCCACCGGCGAGCGATGCCGTCTCGGCCTCGATCGCGGCGCGAAGCAGCGGGAAATGCGTGCACCCGAGCACGATCGAGCGGGCGCCCGCGCCGATGAGCGGCTCCAGGTACCGCCGCGCGACGAGCCGCGGGACCTCGCCCTCGATCCATCCCTCCTCCGCCAGCGAGACGAGCAGCGGGGCCGCCTGGCCGGCGACCTCGGTGCGGGTGCTGAGCGACGCCACGGCGCGGGGATAGGCGCCGGACGCGATGGTCCCGGCCGTCCCGAGCACGCCGATCGTCGCGCCGCGCGACGCGGCGACGGCGGCGCGGGCGCCGGGCAGGATGACCCCGAGGACAGGCAGATCCAGCTCGACCCGGAGCATGTCGATCGCGACGGCGCTCACCGTGTTGCACGCGACGACGATCGCCTTGACGCCGCGGCCGATCAGCACGCGCGCGCAGCCGAGCGCGTAGCGGACCACCGTCTCCGGCGACCGCGTGCCGTACGGGACCCGCGCCGTGTCGCCCAGGTAGACGATGTCCTCCGCCGGGCAGCGCCTGCGCAGCGCGCGCACGACCGTGAGGCCGCCGAGGCCCGAGTCGAACACGCCGAGCGGCGCGTCGCTGTGGGACGTCACGGCTCCTCGATGCGGAACAGGTGCACCGGCTCGCGGAGGAACTGCTCGCGCGCGATCGCGTCGAGCGCGTTCCGCACGAGCCCCTCCCGCGCGTCATGCGTGATGAGCACGACGTCCACCGCGGGCTGACGAGCGGCCGCCCCGCCCGCGGGCGCCGCGCCCGAGCCCGTCGGCCCCTGCTGCACGATCTGCTCGATGCTGACGCCCGCGTCGCCGAGCGCGCCGGCGAGGCGCCCCATGACGCCGGGCCGGTCCTCGACCGCGAAGCGCAGGTAGTACCGGGAGACGATCTCGCCCAGCGGGCGGACCGCGCGGGGCTTGATCGACATGCCTCGGCTCTGCATGCCCGCGACGCCCGACGCGATCGAGCGGGCGACGTCGAGGATGTCGGAGACGACGCTGACCGCGGTCGGCAGGTCGCCGGCGCCTCGGCCGTAGACGAGCGACGGGCCGACGGCGCGCCCCTCGAGCAGCACGGCGTTGAGCACGCCGGACACATTGGCGAGCACGCTCTGCTTCGGGATCAGCGTGGGGTGCACGCGCAGCTCGATGGAATCGCCGAGATCGCGGCCGATCGCCAGGTGCTTGATGGTGTAGCCGAACCGATCGGCGTAGCGGTGATCGGCCTCCTCGATGCTCCGGATCCCGGAGGTGTGCACGTCGGCGCTGTCGACCTGCGCCCCGAAGGCGAGCATCGCCAGCACGATCAGCTTGTGCGCGGCGTCGTGGCCGTCGACGTCGAGCGACGGGTCGGCCTCGGCGTAGCCGAGCGCCTGCGCCTCGCGCAGCGCGGCGTCGAACGACGCGCCCGTGTCGCGCATGCGCGTGAGGATGTAGTTGCAGGTCCCGTTCAGGATCGCGGTGACGCGCTCGACCCAGTCGCTCGCGAACGCGTCCCGGAGCGTCCGGATGATCGGGATGCCGCCGCCGACCGCCCCCTCGAACGCGAGATCGACCTGCCGCGCCGAGGCCCGCGCGAGGAGCGCGGGGCCGTGGGCGGCGAGCAGCAGCTTGTTCGCGGTGACCACGCCCTTGCCGCGGTCGATGGCGCGCTCGATCAGCGCGCGCGCGGGCGTCTCGCCGCCCATCACCTCGACGACGACGTCGATCGCGGGGTCGTCGACGACCTCCTCGGGGTTCGTGGTGAGCAGGCCGCGATCCAGGGCGCCGACGCGCTCCTTCTCGAGGTCGCGCACGACCACGCGCTTCACGACGAGGGGGACGCCCGCGCGCTCCGCCAGGTAACCGGAGTTCTCGGCCAGGAGGCGCAGGACGCCGCCGCCCACCGTCCCGCAGCCGAGGAGCCCGATCTGGATCGGGGCGCCCCCGCGAAGGCGCCTGCGATCGCTGGCGGCGTGAGGTTCAGGGTTCAAGTTCAAGGGCGGACCGCCTTCCGTCTTCATGCGCGCGGAGCTTAGCGCTTCTCGCGCCGATAGGTGACGCCTATGCTGCGCTGGCCATGACGGAAAAGGGCGTTCTGGGCGACGAGTTCAGGTTCCACGTGGGCGAGGACGGGGACGCCGTGGAGCGGGGGCCGCTGCTCCCGCTGCGCGTGCTCGTCGTCGCCGATCTCACCCCGCGCGATCCGCACAACGCCGGCGCGAGCCCGCCCGCGGGCGCGATCCGCGTCGACGCGAGCCGCTTCGATAACCTCTTCACGATGCTCCGGCCACGGCTCGCGATCGAGGTGCCGAGCGTGCTCGCGGCGGGCCGGGCGGTGCGCGTCGACCTCGCGCCCGCCGGGCTGAAGAGCTTCCGGCCCGACGCGCTGTGCGCCGAGGTGCCGCTGCTGCGCTCGCTGCTCGACGGCCGCCGGGTCCTGGATCGGCTGCGCGACGGCTCGGCCACGCTCGACCAGGCGCGCGCCGAGCTCGATCGGCTCTGGGGCGGCTCCCCGCTGGTGCGCGACATCCTGGGCCTCCTCCCGGAGCGCCGCGACGCCTCGCCCGACCGCTCCGCGCCCGCCGCGGAGCGGCCCGCGGCGCCGGCGCCCGCGCCCGCGCCCGCGCCCGGCTCGGACGTGGACGCGCTGCTCTCGATGGTCGACCTCGGCGGGGGCGAGGGCGCCGAGGCGGCGCCCCCACCCGGGGCGCCGGGCAGCTTCGATCAGAAGCCGGCGGAGGCAGGGCGGTTCTCGGAGCTCATCGCGACCGTGGCGGCGAGCGCCCGCCCGCGCGCGGGCCAGCCCGCTCGGCCAGCGGAGGCGATCGCGCAGATCGAGCGCGCGATCGGCGCGCAGCTCGGCGCGATCCTGCAGCACCCCGAGGTGCGGCGCCTCGAGGAGGCGTGGCGCGGGCTGAGCCTGCTCGTGGAGCGCGCGAAGGCGGCGGAGGGCGTCCGGTTCGACGTCGTCAGCGCGCGCCCGGACGAGGCGGCCGGCGCGCTCGCGCGGGTGCTCGCGCAGACGGCGAGCTCCGAGCCGCCGGCGTCGGTCGCCATCGTGGACGTCGCGATCGACGGCAGCGCCGCGTCATTCGCGCGGCTCGAGGAGATCGCGCGCGTCGCCGAGGCGCACGCGCTCCCCGCCGTCGTGAACGGCGACGCGCGCCTGCTCGGGGTCGACGATCTCGGCGGCGTCGAGCGGCTCGACAACAAGGCCGCGCTGTTCCGGGCGCCGCACCGCGCGCCGTGGCGCTCCGCGGCAGCGCGGCATGGCGCGCGGTGGGTCGCGATCGCGATGAACCGCGTGCTCGGCCGGCTGCCGTACGACCGGTCGACCTCCCGGATCCGGGAAGCGACGATCGCCGAGCAGCCCGGCGATGAGGGCGGCCGCGTCTGGATCTCGCCGGCGTACGTCGTCGGCGCGCTGATCGCGGGGAGCTTCCGCGAGACGGCGTGGCCCTGCCGCGTCACGGGCGCGAAGGGCGGCGGCACGCTCGGGGACCTGCCGGTGCACGAGGTCAAGGGCGCGTACGAGGGCGACGAGGGCGTCGCGATCCCGACCGAGGCGTTCGTGTCCACGGACACCCAGCGCGAGCTCTCGAAGAGCGGCGTGCTCCTGCTCGCGTCGGCCCCGAACAGCGACGCTGTGTACGTCCTCGCCGCGCCGACGGCCTACGTCCCGCCGGAGAAGCTCACGTACGACAGCCCGACGGCCGAGCCGGACGAGCGCCTCGAGCGCGTCTCGCTCGTCGATCAGCTCTTCGTCGCGCGCGTCGTCCAGTTCCTGCGCGCGCTCTGCGCGAAGCTGCCCCCGGACAGCGACCCGGCGGAGGTCCAGCCGGTCGTCGAGGGTGCCCTCTGGGCGCTGTTCGAGAGCGCGCCGCCCGCCAGCATCGAGCTCACCGTCAAGGCGGGCCGCGGCGAGGGCGGCGCGCAGATCGCGGTCACGGTGCGCCCGCGCCGCTTCCTCGGCGTCGGGCTCGACGAGGTGTCGCTGGAGATGCCGCTCGGCTGAGCGCCCCGGATTGACGCCGCCCGTCGCGCGGGGGAGGATCGCCTGCATGCGGCTCCGCGTGGCGATCCTCCTCGCTGTCCTGAGCACCCTCGTGACCACGTGCCAGCGGCCTGCGGCGCCGCATGCGCCGACGTCCGACTGCGGCTGCCGCAAGAAGTAGCCCGGCGCCCATCGCGGGACGACGGGTCACGTCGCGCAGCTCCGGGCGCGCGGCATTGCAATGCACGTCGAGCGCCTCTCACGAAGACGCGAGGACCGGATCGTGAGCGGTGCTCTCTCTCACACCCGCCGCGGAGCGGCCACCTGCCAGCGGGGCGCGGCGCCTCGATACGACCTCTCCGCGCCTGTCGCGCCGGAGGTCCATCTTTGATGGCGACGAAGAGCGCGGGAGTGATCGTCGCTTTCATCTCGACGGAGCGCGTGGAGTTGCGTAGTTGCGCAGCTGCTCAGTCGGGCGCTGGCACGTCGCGCGGGTCGCGCGCGATGTGCGCAGCGCGCGCAACCCGGGTTGAGCGCCTCATCACGAAGCGAGCATTGCGCCGGCCTTGCCAGTCCTCAGGGGCGGCCCGAGGATTGCAATCCTGGCGCCTTCATGAAGCCCTGCACCCAGGAGGACATCCGCTCCAATCGCCCGTTCGCCGGCCGCAGGGCGGTGGTGATCGGTGGGAGCATCGCGGGCCTGGTCGCAGCCCGCGTGCTCGCCGACCATTTCGGCGAGGTGGCCGTCGTCGAGCGCGACGCCATCCCGGATGACCTCCGCGAGGCCCGCAAGGGGGTACCCCAGGCTCGCCAGCTCCACGGGCTGCTCGCCCAGGGAGAGCGGATCCTGAACGACCTGTTTCCCGGCTTCACCGGGGATTTGCTCCAGGACGGAGCCATCGCGTACGACTTCGGGCTCGGCCTGGCGTGGCATCACCACGGCGCCTGGAAGCCGCGCTTCGAGACGGGGGTGCGGACCGTGTGCATGACCCGTCCGCTGCTCGAGGCGCACGTGCGCCGCCGCGCGTTCGCGCTGCCGAGAGTGCGGCGCCTGGACCAGCGCGAGGTGGTGGAGCTCTCGGCGTCCCGCGATCGCTCCCGGATCACGGGCGTCGTGCTCCGGCAACGCGACGAGGGCGGCCAGATCGAGCGGCTGCCGGCGGAGCTCGTGGTGGACGCCAGCGGGCGCGGCTCGCGCGCGCCGGCGTGGCTCGAGGCGCTCGGCTACCGGCGGCCCGACGAGTCGACAATCCAGGTCCGGGTGGGGTACGCCAGCCGGCAGTACCGGCCGCGGGATCCGGCAGAGCTCCCGTGGAAGTCGCTGTACGTGCTCGGCTCGCCGTCCGACAGCCGGCGGTTCGGCTGCATCGCGCCGATCGAGGGCGGGCGCTGGATCGTGGTGCTGGCGGGCCTGTTCGGCGATCACCCGCCCGCCGATCCCGAGGGCTTCCTGGAGTTCGCCCGGGGCCTGCCCAACGACGCGCTCTACCGGGCGCTGCTCGGGGCCGAGCCGGTGACGGACGTCGCGGTCTCCAAGTTCCCGGCGCACCTCCGGCGGCACTACGAGCGGATGGCGCGGATGCCCGAGGGGCTCGCCGTGCTGGGCGACGCGCTCGCCAGCTTCAACCCCGTTTACGGCCAGGGGATGACGTCGGCCTGCCTCCAGGCGCTGGCGCTCGACGCCGCGCTCAAGGAGCAGCGCCGCCGCGCGGAGCGCGGCGCGATCGCGGGCCTCACCCGCCGCTACCACGCGGCCGCGGCGAGGGCGGTCGACCTGCCGTGGCGGATGTCCACGGGGGAAGACCTCGCTTACCCCGAGACCACGGGCCGGCGGCCGTTCCTCCAGCCGATCATGCGCTGGTACACCGGGATGCTGCACCGGGCCGCGCAGGTCGATCGCGAGGTCTACGTGCGGTTCGTGCGCGCGTTGCACATGCTCGACGGGCCGGAGGCGCTCCTGGATCCTCGCTTGATCCTGCGCGTGCTTCGCGCGGGGCGGTCAGGGTCGCTGCCGGAGGTGGCCGCGGCCGGCGCGGCCGACGGAGGGCAGCCCGGATGACGCCTGAATAGCTGAGCCCGTTACCTTGCTCCGGTCGCGTGATGACGGCGACGGCTCCGCGCCGCGCGAGGCCGGTATCGGCGGGACGAACGCCCCGTGGTGCCATGTCGACAGGCCTCCTCCGGCGGGGGGCCGCCCCGCGCGGCTGCAGAGCGTTGCCTGGCCGTCGTGTTCTGGTAAGAACTGCGCGCCTTTACCCACGACGGATCGGCTCGCGAGGCGGCTCCTCGCGGAGGCAGGACATGACCGACTCGATGAATGCGCTCCTGGGGCTCGTCGCCCGCGATCGAGAGCACGACTGCGATGGGGTTGGCGACGTGAACGTCTGCGTGCGGGTGGTCGGCGTCGCCGAGCTGCCGACACGCGCCGGCCACTTCCGCATCGTGGCGTTCTGGAACAACCGAGACGCCAAGGAGCACATCGCGATGGTGCACGGCGACGTCATCGGCGCCTCGAACGTACCGACGCGGCTGCACTCCGAGTGCGTGACAGGCGACGTCATGGGCTCGCTGCGCTGCGACTGCCGCGATCAGCTCCTCGAAGGGTTGAAGAAGATCCAGAGCATGGATCGGGGCATCCTGCTCTATCTGCGCCAGGAGGGCCGAGGGATCGGGCTCATCAACAAGATCCGGGCCTACGCGCTGCAGGACCAGGGGCTCGACACGGTCGAGGCCAACCTGGCGCTCGGCTTCAGGGACGATGAGCGCGACTACGCCGTCGCGGCGCACATGCTGCGCAGCCTGAACGTGAGATCGATCGAGCTCATCACGAACAACCCCAACAAGGTCCAGCAGCTGACGCAATACGGAGTCTCCGTGGCCGGGCGCATCCCGCACGTGATACCGCCGAACGATCACAACCGCTTCTACCTGGAGACCAAGGCGAAGCGGTCGGGGCATTTCATCGACACGTGGGGCAAGCCGCACCTGGTCGAGCAGAGCGATCCGGTCGTGGTCGACGGGATGGCGCCCCCGGAATCCGAGCCGGCGCCCGCGGGCTGAGGCCCCCGCGGGCGCGGGGGCCAAGGCTCAACCGCCTTCGCGGCCGCGAGCCTCGATCGATGCCCGTCCGGCGCTACGGCGGCGCCGTGCGGCGGTGTCGAGATCGTCTCATGGCGCGGCGCCGGTCAGGCGGCGAACCCGGTCCGCGTGGGGGCTCGACGGGAAATGCGAGAGGAAATCGCCGGCGCGGGCGCGCGCCTGGTCGGCGCGCCCGCTGCGCAGCAGCGCGTCGATAGCGACGATCTCCCGGTCGGCCGCGAGGCGCCCCTCCGGGAACTCGGCCCGGTGCTCGTCGAGCAGGGCGAGCGGCGCCTCCGGCGATCGCGCGAGCACCGCCCTGATCTCCGCGAGCCGCCCGGCCTCCCGGAGCAGCTCGTCGCGCTCCAGGAGCGCGGCCGCCGTCGCGGCGGGCCGAAGCGTGGGCTCGCCCTGACCGGCGCTCCCCTGGGACAGCTCCTGGCCCACGCCGGGCGCGGACCGAAGCGGCAGCTCGGCGCCGGGCGCCGGCACGGGCGCCCCGAGCGCTTGATCGCTGCAACCTGCGAGGAGGGCGAGGAGCGGGGCGGCGAGGCCTCCCGCGATCCACCGGGTGTGTGACGAATGGTGAACGACATGCATGTCGTCGACTCCTTCATGGGGCCGAGCTGGCGGAACCCCGCCGAGACGGGCCCGCGAAAACGCGCGTGCCCATCGCGGGACCGCAGCTCGCCGTCGCCATGGCCGCCAGCGCGGCACGGCGTATTCGACGTAATGAGCTGGCGCTCCAGCAACGACGGCCCGAGCACCAGCATTCCCAGCTGACAGGCGTATTGTAAAAATGAACTATCGGTTTGTCAATACTGCTTACTTATGCCGTCCGAAAGCAGCGCTTGCCGCTTGCCGATGGCCGAAATCGCGCTATCCGGCTCAGAAGGCGCCGGCGATGCCCACACCCGCACCGCCGCCCGTCGGCGCGAGCGAGAGGCGAAAACGCCGGGTGCCGGAGCTGGCAACGCCCGGGCGCGGGGGATGAAACAGAGCCGGGATCAGCACGCCGGAGGCGGCGCCGAATACGGCGCCCGTGAGCACATCGGTGAAATAATGGCGATCGCCGGCGATGCGCAGGTAGCCGGAGAGCGCGGCGATCGCCATTCCGTTCGCCCATACCCACGGCGCCGCGCGATAGCCGCGCATCGACGCCACGGTGCCGCTCGCGGCGGCGAGAGAGAAGACGGCCGTCGAGTGGCCGGAGAAGAACGAGAGATCGTCGTCGTGAGGGAGGGGGCCCGAGGTGCCCTCGCCCGCGCGGAGCACATCCAGGTTGTCGTGATGGGCATATGGCCGCTGGCGGCCGACCATGTACTTGGTGATCTGGTTCATGTTCATCGCCACCACCATCGCTTCGGTGACGATCACGAGATCGGCGGCGATGTTGTCGGAGCGGCCGTCGTACCACGCGGCGAGCGCCGTGAGGCCCAGCGCTGCGGCGGGCGCGACGCCGAGGACCGTCACGTTGCTGACGTCATGAGCGGTGTTCGGGTTGCCTCTCCAGACCAGCGCGTCGCGGACCGACGTGTCGAGGGCGTTGGCCGAGCACCAGCGGCACGACTCGGGGGCGAGGCCCTTCTTCGCGAGTTCGGACGCGATCCATGCGGCGCCGCCGACGACGGTGATGGGCAGATCGATCTCGGGCCGGTACGTGAGCTCGGGGGACGGGTCGGCGGCAGCGGCCGGCGAGCACGAGACGGCGGCGAGGAAGGCGGACAGCGCGAGCGCGGCGGTGGCACGCATGAGGGGCGCGAGCGTAGCCGGGGCGGAGGGGCGCGGAAATCCGTCGCGGGCGTCAGGCGCGCGACGGCCCCGGCGTGGCGAGGAGCAGCCCGTCGAGCAGGCGCGCGTGGGCGTCGTCGACAAGGTTCCGGAGCGCCGCCGGCCCGGCCTTGGAAAGGGCCCCTGACGCCGCGAGGGTCGCGAGGCCGTGGTGCATCGCCCAGATCGGGACCGCGAGCGCCCACGGATCGCCGGGCGGGAACGCGCCGGCGCGCTGCGCCTCCTCGATGAACCCGAGGAGCACCCCCAGGTTCTGCGAGGTGGCCGCCGCGACCCGCGGGTCGTCCACGTCCACCTCGCCCGAGTACATCACGTGGAAGGGCGCGGGGTGCTCCAGCGCGAAGGCGACGTAGGCGAAGCCAGCGGCCAGGAACCGCGCCCGGAGGTCGCCCCCGGCGCCCTCGAGGGCGGCCGAGATCCGCGCGCCGAGCGCCGCGCTCGCCTGGACGGCGAGCTCGGTCATCAAGGCGCGCTTGTCCGCGAAGTGCCGGTAAGGCGCGGCGTGCGAGACGCCGATGCGCCGCGCGACCTCGCGCAGCGTGAAGCTCGCGTTCCCTTGCTCCTCGATGAGCGAGAGCGCCTCCTCCAGCACGGCGCGCCGGAGGTCGCCATGGTGGTAGGGCCGGTCGACGGGGCGCGTCGCAGGCGCGGGTGAAGGGCGCGTCGCAGGCGCGGGTGAAGGGCGCGACGCGGTTGCGGGTGAGGTGCGCGCGCGCGGACGGCGGCGCCTTGCGGGGGAAGCCACAGCGCAGGCGCACGATACCACGAAGGCCGCGGTCCACCGAGCCGCGGGGCCCGGGATCGCGGATGCAGGGCCGCGAGCTCGGGCGCTGCAGGGCATCGCGAAGAAAATGTAGTCAGTGGAAACTTTCCCCATGTTGCCAGTGTCATCATCGGGCGTGCGGGCGGCCGGTGGCCGGCGCGCTGCACCTGATCCAGGAAAGGAGCCCCGTATGTCCGAGCCCCGTCGATCCCCCGAGCGCGAACGCCTCCTCACCGCCGTGGAGCGCGTCCGCGGCGTCGCCACCGCCCACGCCGAGGCGTCCGAGCGGCTGCGCACCCTCGCGCCCGCGGTCGTCGACGCCCTGCAATCGAGCGGCCTGCTCGCGATGGCCGCGCCGCGCGCGCTCGGCGGCGTCGAGAGCGACCCGCTGACCCAGGTCGAGGTCTTCGAGGCGATGGCGCGCGCGGACGCGTCGGCGGGGTGGTCGCTGATGATCAGCGCGCTGCTCGCCTCCCTCGCCGGGGGCACCCTGCCGGACGAGGGGGCCCGCCAGGTGTTCTCGGGGCCATTCCCGACGTTCGCAGGGCTCCAGATCCCGACCGGCCTCGCGCGGCGCGTCTCCGGGGGGTACGTGCTCGAGGGCCGCTGGGCCTTCGGCAGCGGCGTGCGGCACGCGTCATGGGTGTTCACCTGCGCCATCGTGGCCCCGGAGGGCGCGGCCCCTCCGGCGGGGCCGCCCGAGATGATCAGCCTCGCGGTCCCGCGCGAGCAGGTGGTGATCGAGGACACGTGGGACGTGGCCGGCCTGCGCGGCACGGGGAGCGACCACTACCGGATCGAGGGCGCGCTCGTGCCCGAGGCGCGGACGTGCCCCTTCCCGGCGGCGCCTCCGCGGCGCGGCGGCGCGCTGTACTCGCTGCCGTTGCTTGCCCTGCTCGCGGCCGGTCACGTCGGCTTCGCGCTCGGCGTCGGGCGGCGCGCGCTCGACGAGATCGCCGCGGTCGCCCCGCGCCGCGTGAAGGCGTGGCCGCAGCTCGCGCTGGGCAGCCACGCGGCCTTCCACATGGACCTCGGGCGCGCGGAGGCGAAGCTCGCCGCGGCGCGGGCCTATGCGTTCGACGTGCTCGCGCGGATGTGGGACCAGGCGCGCGCTGGAGAAGCGCTCTCGGTCGAGGACTGGGCGGCGATCCGGCTCGTCCAGACGGTTGTGACCGACGTCGCCGCGGAGGTCACGGGCTTCGCCTACCGGGCCGGCGGCGGGGGCGCGCTCTACGCGGCGAGCCCGCTGCAGCGGTGCTTCCGGGACATCCACGCGGCGACGCAGCACATCGCCGCGACCGACGACGCCTACGAGTTCGCGGGGCGCGCGCGGCTCGGGATCGCCGAGCTGCACCCGATGCTCGCGCCGCGGCCGCCCTCGGGCGGTGGGTTAGCTCGACAGGGCGGCTGAGCGACCCGCCCTCAGCCAGCCTCCGGCCACGCCGGCTGATCGCCGAGGATGCGCGGCTTGTGGCGCTCCAGATAGGCGCGACACCAGGCGTCCGGCGCCTCGCGCCGGCTGACCCTGCGGATCGCCGTGTAGAGCACGAGCTCGCGCAGTTTCATGAACCGGTCCATCTCGGCCAGCCACCGCGCCGAGAGCGCGTTCTCCCGGGCGTAGCCGTCCAGAAATCTGTCGCGGAACATCCGGAGGAGCTCGGGCGGCCGCCCGGGCCCGAGCGGGTCGATCGCGACATAGAAGAGGACGATGCCGAGATCGCTCGCGAACCACTCGTAGGCGCAGTCGTCGAAATCGATCAGCGTCAGCGCGCCGCCGTCCTTGAGCACGTTCCCGAAATGGGCGTCGGTGTGCACAAGGCCGAAGGCGTCGCGGTCCGTCGGCAAGGCCCGGAGCTCCGCGATGAGCCGCTCCAGCCGGCCGCCGATCGGGTCGCGCTCGTCTTCCGGCAAGAGCTCCCGCGCGCCGGTGAAGTCGCCGTCCTCATGCCACGCATGACGCCGCCTCGCCGACGGCGGAACATACACCTTGGTCGCGCCGTGAAGTCGCCCCAGGAGCCGCCCCCAGGCCGTCGCCACGTCCGGCGTCAGATCGTCCGCACAGAGCGGAGCGCCTGGCGCCTTCGCGTACGCGCGCACGCAGACGGCCCGGCCGGGCCCGCCGAGCAACGCCGCGTAGCTGCCGTCAGCGGCCCGGATCGCCGGGGCGGCGCGGACGCCATTCGCTGTCAGGTACTCCAGCCATTCGCACTCCGCCTCGACCGCGTCCAGGGACCTGCGCCCGGGATCCCCGAGCTTCAGGACGAAGGTACCGTCGCCCCGCCGCGCCTCGAACACCTGGCTCTCGAAGCCGCCGATGTGCCGGCAGGTCGCCGGATCGAAACCGTAGAGCGCAAGAGCGCGATCGAGGAGCGCGGGATCCACGGGAGTCGTATCGTCCGCTCCGAAGGGCGGCCCCGCGGTCAGGGCTGGCTGCCTTCCGGCGGGCACGCGACCCTCTGGGGCGGCGGCGGGTTGCACATGATGACCACGGGAGGGCCTCCGTCGCGAGAGGGCTGAGGCGGCGGGCAGGTGTTCGGGAGAAACTGCCTGCACGTCCCGTCCGGGCCCCGCACCACCTTCGCTCCCCGCGCAGGCTGCGGAAGCGGCTCCTCCTCGCCCTGCGCCGACGTCGTCCCGGCGTCCTGCGACGTCTCCGGTGCCGCCGCGTCCTGCGTCTCCGTCGTCCCGGCGTCGCTGGACGCGGCCGCATCCCCCACGCCAGACGAAGACGTCTGCATGAGCTCCAGGCGCGGCGGGTTGGCGATCAGCTCCGGCGGATCGGGCGGCGGCTGAGACGTGCCACAAGCCGCAGCGCCGCCGGCCACCGTGACGACGAACGAGGACGCGAGCACGCGGCGGCGCCGGTGCGACGGGAGCTTCATAGTAGACCATCATAGACCGATGGCCCGACCCACGTCACCCGAAGGGCGATCGCTGCGGCGCGCTCCGCGCGCGACGCGGCGAACCGCCGCCGCGCGCTGCGCGGCTCTGGGGGTTGTAGTGGAGCTTCATCGCAATCTCCCTCGCAGGGTTGATGGGACGGCCCGGAGCACGGTAGAGCACGCTTCAAGCGTCGTGAGGAACAGGAACCGTCGTTCAGGACGTCGTTCAAGCCCCATGCGGCTGGCGTGCCGTGCGCCTGAGCTGCACGGACAGGAGCCGCGGCGGGTCGCTCCTGACGGCCTCCGCGTCGCGCCACTCGCCCAGGTGAACGAGCTCGAACCCGGCCCCCAGGCCGCCGTTCACGTACTGTGACACGTCATGCAGGAACGCGGTCACACGCTCCGGCTGGCCCGTCTCCGGGTTGACGAAATTGGCCTGGCCCCCGCGCATCTGTCGCACGGGGTGCAGCTCGCACAGGAAGAGCTCTCCTCCCGCGCGCAAGGCGCGGGCAGCCTCGGCGAAGACCGCGTCGATGTCCTCGATATGCTCCAGCACGAGCATGGCAATCACGACGTCGGACGAGCCCTCCGCGAGGGGCCAGGAAGCGCGGATGTCGTGCTGCACGAACCGGACGCGCGGAGAAGACACGCGGGCCCTCGCGCGACGCAACATCCCCTCGGAGAAATCAAGCGCGAGGACGCTCCTCGCCTGCTCGTCGAGCCACTGCGTGTTGCGCCCGGTGCCGCAGCCGATCTCGAGAACGTCCCGGCCGGCCAGCGCCAGGCCGCGCTGCCGGAGGACCTCCGCCGCCAGCTCTCGCGTCCGGTTGAAATCGTCATCGTACGTCGCGGCCCAGCGATCGTAGGCCGTGGCGATCTCGGGCTTGTCTATAGAGCTGGACATGAGCTCGCTCGGCATCACAAGCTGAGCTCGCTCAGCCCCGGATGCTCGTCGGGTCGCCGCCCGAGCGGCCAGTGGAACTTCCGCTCCTCCGCCGCGATCCGCACGTCATTGATGCTCGCCTCGCGCCGCCGCATCAGCCCCTGCGCATCGAACTCCCACTGCTCGTTGCCATGGGACCGGTACCAGTTGCCGCTGTCGTCGTGCCATTCATAGGCGAAGCGCACCGCGATCCGGTCCCCGGTGAACGCCCAGACCTCCTTGATCAGGCGGTAGTCCAGCTCCCGTTGCCATTTGCGTTGAAGAAACGCCTCGATCGCCGCCCGCCCCTGGAAGAACTCCGCCCGGTTCCGCCAGCGGCTATCGACGGTGTAGGCCTGAGCCACGCGCGCGGGATCCCGGCTGTTCCAGGCGTCCTCCGCCAGCCGCGCTTTCCGCGCGGCGGTCTCGGCGGTGAAGGGCGGCAGCGGCGGGCGCGACATGACAGGATCTTCGCTCAAGGTGCACCTGGACGAACCTTCCTCGAATCTCCCATCCCCGGCAACCCCTTTTCACGCGAAGCTCCCCAGGGCCGTACCGCGGACCGGCCGCTCCCGTCCTGCTACCGGCACGCCTCCGTCGCTCGCGCTCGCCGCCCCGCGGACCGCCCTGCCCGCTCCGGCGCAGGCGCCGTGGGAGCGGCCACGACGCTTGGCGCTCGCGCCGGCGGCGGGAGCTCGTTAGAGTCGCTCCGCGCTTCGAGGAGCCTGTGCGCTCGAGAGGGATCCGATGACCATTCCGTTGACGTGCGTTTTCATCTCACTTCTCTTGATCTACGTGGCCCGCCTGTTCGTCGCCAAGGCGCAGTCACAGCAGCCGGAGGGCCTGGACAACCGCAACCCGCGCGACCAGCAGGCCAAGCTCACCGGCGTCGGGCGCCGCGCCCTCGCCGCCCACCAGAACGGCTTCGAGGCGTTTGCGCCCTTCGCCGCCGCCGTCTTCACGGCCCACCTCGCGGGCGCCGACGCTCGCTGGAGCGCCATCCTCGCGGTCACCCACGTCGCCGCGCGCGTTCTCTATCTGGTCATGTACATCGGCGACAAGGCCTCTGCCCGGACCGCTGTCTGGATCATCGGCTTCGCCGCCACCGTGGGCCTCTTCGTCCTGAAGTGGCTGGTCTGAACGCCGAACAGCCGGCGCGGCGGGGGCGCCGTGGCAGGCTCAGCGCGGCAGGGGCATCCACGCGCCGTCCGTCGGGACGTGGATCTGCGCGGGCAGGTTCTTCGAGACGGCGCGCTGGGTGAACGCCGTCACGGGCTCGCGGTAATGGGCGAACGTTGTGTGGTGGATGGGGATCACGTGGCGGGCGCGGAGCAGCGCGGCGGCGGCGACCGCCTCCTCCGCGTCCATCGTGCGGAGGCCGCGCGCGCCGTCGACGCCGACCGCGCCGAGGTGCGGCAGCCAGAGATCGATGGGCGCAAAGCGAGCCGCCACCGCGCGCATCGGCTCGCCGAAGACCGAATCGCCGGTCCAGTAGATCGAATAGGGCGTCGCGCCCTCCCAGCGGAGCACATACCCGTTGCCCTTGCCGAGCGTCGCGTCGAGCGCAGCATCGTGGGTGTGGTTCGCCGGGACGGCGAGGATCCGCAGGTGGCCGGCGCGGGTCGGGAGGACGGTCTCCTGGTCCCAATCGAGCGGCGTCAGCTTCGTGAATCCGGCGGCGCGCGCCGCCTCGACCGCGTCGGGAGGGAGGACGAAGGTGACGTCCTTCGGGAGCGTCTCCTTCGCGACCACGTCGAAATGGTCAGCGTGGTTATGGCTGAGGAGGATGACGTCGAGGTGCCCAATCGGCTCCGCCGGAGGATCGGTATAGCGGGCGACCGGCGCGTTCTCGACGCCTGTCGACGGGTGCTTTGGGAACGCGAACGCCGCCGGGCCGCGCGGGCCAAGGACGGGATCGGTGAGCAGCCGGAGGCCGTCGCGCTCGAGGATCGCCGTCGGGCCGCCGCGCCACTGGAGGCGCCCGCTCGAGGCCTCGGCCGCGGCGGCTTCGCCGGCCGGCGGCGCGGTCGCGGCGGCCGCGCCGGCCGGCGGCGCGCTGGCTCCGCCGCGGTCCGGCGATGCACAGGCCGCCAGGGAGAGCGCGAGCAGCGCGGCGACCACCGCGCCCACGGGCGCCCGTGGCCTGCGCGGGCGACCCATCGAGGGCGCGCCTGCGCCGGGCTCGGCCCCGGCGGGCTGCGGGAGCTGCTCGGCACGTCCATTCCACCTGCTCGGGACACCCGTGATGCGGTTCATCGTCGTCGCCTTCCTGGCCGCGCTGTTGCAATGAGGTTCTCGGCGAGGGACCGCGCGCGCGCGGCGGCGCCCGGTCCCCCCTCGCGGACGGCGGTCACGATCGCGCCGTCGATCAGCAGCAGGATCTGCGGCGCCAGCGCGCTGGCCGAAGGCACGCCGGCCTCGCGCAAGAGCCGCTCGAAATAGTCGATGAGCCGCAGCTTGTGGCGCTGCGCGGCCTGGTGCGCGGGGTGGCTCCGGCTCGCGACCTCGACCATCGTGTTGAGGAACGCGCAGCCGCGAAAGTCGTCCGCGGCGAACAGCTCGGCGAGCGCGTCGAAGACGGCGAGCGGCCGGTCCCGCGGATCGTCCGCTGCCGCCTCGACGCGCCCGGCCAGCCACTCGCGGAAGCGCGCGTCGCGCGCGTCCAGCACCGCCACGAGCAGGTCGTCCTTCGTCGGGAAGTGGCGGTAGAAGGTGGCCTTGGCGACGTCCGCCTCGGCGATCAAACGGTCGACGCCGACGGCGCGATACCCCTCGGCGTAGAAGAGGCGCTCCGCGACCTCGAGGATGTGGCGCCTGGCGTCCCGCACGACGCTCTTCTAGACAGACAGGTCTGTCTTGTCAAGCGCGCGGAGAGGCGCCTGCGGACCGCCGCCCGCAGGCTCTCCGATCGGAACGCCGCGCCGGAGTCGCCCGTCAGGGCACGTTCATCTCGAACGCCACGCTGTAGTTCGGCTGGGCCTTGCCCGTCGTCGAGCCGACGAACGGATCGGAGTCGCGCAGCTGGCCCCAGCGGATCGTGCCGCCCGTCATCGACGTGCCGTCGGTCGTCATCGCATAGCCGACCATCACGCCGGACGCGGGGAGGTTCCGCGCGGTGATCTGCACCGAACCGCCGGAGATCTCGACGCCGCTGATCGGGATCCGGGTGTTGCCGCTCCAGAGCTCGAAGCCGCGGCCCTGCGCCCACTCCGTGAACGCGGTCTGGTGGGGAGACGGCAGCGCGCTGTCCCAGGCGAGCGGCGGCACCGGGACATGGAAGTGCACGGTGACGACGTCGCCGCTGCGCTCGACGCGCGTCGGCTGGAGCGGCTGCCAGTCCTTCCCGAGGACGACCTTCTCGAAGTAGATCTGGCCGAATTTCTCGCCGAGCTGCTGGTAGCCGTTCGCGTTCAGGTGGATGTGATCGTTCGCATACGGATACTGGTACTTCGGACCCGAGCAGACGATATCGCCCGGGTGATCCACGCCCACGCGCCACTGCGCCTGCGTCGACGTCGACCGCGTGCCGGCGTCGGTGTGCACCGAGTTCTGCTGGGACACGAGCAGGGGAATGCTCCGCGACTGGCCGGTGATCCGGAGGAGATCCTGGTTGTAGTCGGACCACAGCTTGACCAGTTCATCCCCGTAGGTCGCGCTGCCGGCGTCGGCCTCGCCGTGCGTGATCACGATGGCGCCGACGCCGTACGTCTTGCCGGCACCCCTGGCGAGGCGCGCGATGGCCTCCGCCTCGAACAGCGTCGCCGCGTAGGCGCGGCCCATCGACGTGTCGCCCGAGGCCGTCTGGGTGGCGCCCTTCCGGAGGACGCTCATCGGCTGCCCGCTCTCGCCGACGACGGTGTGCACCGTGACGTGGTCGCCGCGGGCGGATGCCTCCGCGAGGGACGAGACCTGGTCGGCCATGGCCGTGTGCGGCGTCTCGCCATAGATGTTCTTCGGGTAAGCGCTGGGGTAGGTCGTCGCGAACCCGCGGATCGGCTCGACGAGCGGCACCAGGGAGAGGGCCGTGCTGGCCGCATCGAAGGGGGGCACGCTCGCGTTCCCGAGGGACAGCTTCAGGTTGTGAAAGCGCTGCGTCGTGGTGCGGGGCGGCGTGCCCTCCGCGCCGACCGAGAGGCTCTGTCCCGTGCCGACGATGCCGGTCCAGTCCCAGAGCGGCGCGGGCGGCGCGCCGCCACCCCCTTCGCCAGCGCCGCCAGCGCCGCCGGTGCCTGCCGCACCGCCGCCCCCTTCGCCGCCGCCGCCGGTGCCCGCCGCGCCGCCGGAGCCGCTCGCGCTGCCCGTCGCGCCGTGACCGCCGGAGCCGCCGGAGCCGCTCGCGCTGCTCGTCGCGCCCTGACCGCCGGCGCCCTGAGCGCCGGCGCCAGAGGACGACCCGTCCGACGAGTCGCATCCGAACGCCGCGAGGAGGAGAGCGAGAGTGCCTGACGAACCGAGGCTCAAGAACGATGATTGTCGCATGCTGGCTCCTTGCCGCTGCACGAGCGGGCCGGGTGATCGCGCGGCCCGGAGCGTCGATCGTCAGGCCGCGTGGTGGAAACCAGGACCGGCCATACCACGGAGGCGCAGAAAAACTGAACCGATTCAGTTGCTGGAGACCGCAACCTCGGTCGGGAGCTCCGCCTGGGCGTCGAGCTCGGGGGGCAACCTCGGTCGGGTCTCACGGGCCTCATCACGCCGGAGCCTCGCAACCTCGACCAGGGTCGGTCTCACCCGGGCCCCTCCATCGGCTCGCCGCCCGCGTACCCATCGCCGAGCACATGCTACGGTCGCTCCCGATGCAGGCCAATGCAGCGTTGCACGACGCCCTCGCGGAGTTTTTCGCGCTCTTTTCATCGAATTTCCTCCAAGGAACGCGCGAAGTCCCCCCGTTCACTGCGAGGCTCGTCGGGACGTCGATCGAAGTGGCCCTCCAGGCAGGCGAGGGCGGGACGACCCTCATCCGCCAGCGGGGCTCCGCCCTCTACCTCCTCGCCGGGCGGCTCTGGGCCGAGGCCCGCGCGAGCGAGGGGCACGGCCTCCGCTGCCTGCTGCCGACGCTCACCCCTTATCCCCTCAGCTTCTCGACGCAATGGAAGAACTGGCAGAACCTCCAGCAGGCGGCGCTGCCGGCGGTGGGCCGGATCGCCCTCGGGCTCGATGACGATGCGCACGAAGAGGCGGTCCTCCTCCTCCGGCACGTCCTTGACGTCGACTCCGGCTATTGGCTGGAGCTCGAGCGCGCCGTGCCAAACGGGCTCCGGGAGGAGGTGCTCGCGAAGCTGCCGGAGCTCGATCAGCGGACCAGCTCGGCCTCCTCGCTCGGCGGCCACCTGAAGGCGCTCGCGCCTCACGCCGGGAGCAGCGATCCTCGCGAGCGGCTCTTCGTGGCCAAGCATTATCGAGCCACAACGAAGCACCTCTCGAACGACAATCACCTCACGTTCATGAAGAGCATCCAGCCTGCGCTCGAGGGGTGGCTGAAAGAAGGGGACGGCGCCGTCTTCGAGACAGCGGTGGGGATCGCCGAGATGCTCGGGTACAAGCTGTTCGAGCGCAGCGCCTACGCCGAGGCCGAGCCGTGGCTATCAGCGGCGCTCGACGCGGGGATCGCCAGCGCAGAGCTGCTCCGCGCCCGCTGGGAGTGCCGGCTCTACCGGGGCGACGAACGCGCCGCCGCGGAAGACTGGCGCGCGGCCGAGCCGATCGACGACCCGGCGCAAGGACTCTCGCTCGGCTTCTTTCATCGGGGCGACCGGCAGGATCGAAAGGCGAAGGGGCTCGCGCGGGTGGCGCGATCCCTCGGGAAGCTCGCGGGCGGGGAAGACCCCTGCCGCGACCGCCCGAAGACCAAGAAAGCCAAGGCCATCTCCGAGACAGAGCGTTCGTCGCTCCTCCCGAGGGCGCGCGTGCTCGCCGAGGAGGCGGTCGCCCTCGTCGACGAGCGCGCTCGAGGTGACGAGGCGCGCGCCCGCGCGGGCCAAGGGGTCACGGATCGCGGCTTCGAGGCGCGCATCTTCGCCGCGCGGGCCTTGGTCCGCGAAGGAGCCGGAGATACCGCCGGCGCGCTCGACGATTATCGCCGGGCGCGGACGCTCGCTACCGCCGCCGGGCTCTCCTGGCAAGGCGACCTCCACGGGGAGGACATCCGGCGCCTCGAGCGTGCAGGCAAGGAGAATGGCGGCGCGATCCCGGAGCATTTCGACCCAGAGTGGTTCCTCGCGAGCGAGCGTGGCGACGACGAACGCAGCCGAGCGGCCGCCGTCTGGTGCGCACAGCCCTGGCGGGTGGTCCCCGACGCACGCGAGCGCGGCACGTCGATCCCGATCGCCTTCGCCCTGGTCAAGGCCATCGTCGATCACTCGGCGGCCCTGTGGAAGCTCGGCGAGGAGGACGGCGTGAAGCTGCCCGATCGGCTCGAACTCGCGCAGCGGGCCCGACCGCTCCTCGATCGCTTCGCCGACCGGCGCGACGCCGACCGTCTGGAGAGCGTCCTCGACGACGCGCACGAGATCGCATTCGATATCTTGCCCCGCCATGAGAAGGCCGAGCGCGCGGCCTTCTTCGCGTTCCTGCGAGCGCTCGGCGGCGCCGAGGCGATCGACGAGGAGCAGGTCCTCTCCGCGCTCGGCGACGACGCGTGGAGCCGCTTGAGGCGGCGTCTCGAGGCCAAGCTCGACGAGCTCGACCCGCTGCGCGACGTCTTCGACGCGACGGTCCACACCGGCGCGCCGGTGGAGGCGGTGGTCGCGGCGCTCGCCGCCTACCAGCAGCTCTTCCGGAACGATTGGGCATCCTTCGCCACGCCGCGGCCGGCCTGGGTGAAGCTCGCCAGACCGCTCGATCGGGCGGACGGCGCGAAGCTCGCCCCGGCGCTGATCGAGCTCATCCGACGCGAGCAATCCGTGCCAGGTCATCATGGCCTGGCGCGCCTACCGGCGAAGTCCCTCTGGCCGCTCTTCTACGCATGGCACCCCTCGACCGAGGCATTCCTGCTCGAGGTGCTCGCGGGGAAGCTCGACAATGGAAAGAGCATTTCCGCAACGCAACGCAAGACGCGCCACGAATGCCTCTCCTGGTTTGCCGACGAGAAAAAGCTCGCCAAGCTCGGCGCGGCGCTGGCGAAGAGGCGCCGGTAGCATCCCGATGCGAGGGACGAGCGGACCGAAGCGGCTGAATGCCCTCGAAATCTCGGGAGCTCCCTGCCTCGATTCCGATCCTCCGCGCCCGACGTCGGCGAGGCGCGCGAGCCCAAGCTCGCGCCGCTGGTCAGCGATCCCAGGTGCCGATTTCCTCCTGATCGACGTACAGTGCACGACGAGCAGATCATGACCGCCCCCCTGGTGACGCCGACGCTCGAGCACGCGCTGCCGATCGACCGTGACCTCATCCACTGTGCGACGTTCGCGCTCGCGTGGGCGGAGCTCCAGCGGCAGCTCGGATCCGAGGACGTGCTGGTCGAGCCCACGGAGCTCTCGCGGGCGCTGGGCCGCGCAGCTGCCGTCGCCGCCGGCGCCGTGGATTCAGCGGAGTCATTCGCCTGCGCAGGAGAGGGTGATGCGGCGGTCGCTGCGATCCGTGCCGAGCTGGCTCGCCGGTTCGGCGATGCGCAGACGCGGCTATTGCCGCAGAGCGTGCCGGCGCACGCTCTCGTGGCATTCGCCTTGCTGCGGACCAGGGTTGCATTCGAGCGGCCCTTTGTCCGCGATCGCTCAGCGGGGCTCTCGTTCCTGGGGAGCCGCGTGCAGTGCTTCGGCCACTGGGGCGGCGCCGGGGCGAGCGCCTATGCGGGCGCCGCGACCGTACACCGTTACGAGTCGCCGGGTGATTTCGTCATCGAGCTCCGCGGCCGCGGCGGCGCGTCGGTCGTCGTCGCTCGCCGTGGAGGCTGGTCGACGCTCGCGGAGGCGACGCACGACGCGCTCGGCGCGGTCGATCGTGGGCCTGGCCGGTGGGCTCGTCTGTGGGGGCAGACCTCGCTGCAGGACGACGACATCTTCCAGGTCCCGGTCGTGTCGCTGCGCGTCGATGCGTCCTTCGACGAGCTCGTCGGCAAGCCCATCGTGCCGGGGGATCGCGTCCTCGTCGCCGCGTTTCAGACGCTGGAGCTCGACGTCGACGAGCACGGAGCACGGCTCGTGTCCGAGGCGCTCGCCCTCGGCATGAAGAGCCGCCATCGCCGTGGGCGCGAGCTCGTGTGCGACGGACCGTTCTTGCTCGCGCTGCGACGCGCCGGCGCACCAGCGCCGTACTTCGCCGCGTGGCTGCAATCGGGCGCGGCGTTCGTTCCCGTGGAGCCTGGGTGAGCGGGTGAGCGCGGCTCCTAGAAGGGCCGCGGATCCACCGTGGTCCATGAGCCCTTGATCACCTTCTCGTGGACCGGGGGGCCGGGTTTGGTGATCGTCGCGCCATACGAGGGGACGATCTTCCCTATGATCGCGTCGGAGCCGAGGTACGCGCCGACACGGCTGTCCGCCTTGGCGCCCGAGGTCGGCGCGAGCGTCGTGTCGGCCACCCCCTGCGCCATGCTCGGCCCGAAGAGCGGCTTGGTGGCGCCGTTGCAGGAGGCGACGTCGACCTTGGCGCCAGGCGCCGCGCCGTTGAATCCGGCGGCGTTGAGCTGTTTACCGAGCTCCCTACCCCCGATGCTCTTCTTTTTGCCGTTCCACTCGATCGAGCCTGGATCGCCGTGGGAAACCACGATCACGTGATCCTCACCGGCGAGGTTCGCGCTCGGCAGCTGGTGTCCCTGGATCACCGTCGCTCCGGGATACTGCTTCTGGTACATGGCCACCGAGTCGTTGATGACCTTGTCGTTGCTCCCCTGGATGATGACGACGAGCCCGAGCGGGTCGAGGTGGAAGGTCGCGTTCGGCAGGAACCCGATGTCCTGAAACGAGGCCGGAAAGCCGAGCGGGTCTGGCGTGAGATAGACGCCGAGGTCAGGGTCGTAGTACCGGAACCGGTTGTAATGCAGGCCCGTCCGCGGATCGGCGCGGTGCCCAGCGAAGCGCAGCGCGCCGATCGCGCCGCTCGAGCGCGCGACGCGGCCCCACGCCGACAGGTCGACGTCGGCGAGCTCGCCGCTCGGCGCCGCATAGAGCCAGGGCGTCGCGGTCAGATCCGTGGCGATGAGGCGCCACTCTCCCTCCACGGTGCGCTCCGCGAGCGGCGTGAAGCCGTCGTCATCGAAGACACGCCTTACCGAGCGCAGATGACTCGAATCGACCTCCTCGACGAGCGCCTCGTCGTCCCAGAGGAAGAACGTGCTCCGGCCGTCGTCGCCGAGCTCCGCGAGCCGTCGTCCGAAGGCATCGTAGACGTAGCGCACGCGGTGGCCGGCGTCGGATCGCGCGAGGACGAGCCGGTCCTCGGCGTCGTACTCGAACGTCCAGCTCCTCGCTGCGCTACCGGTCACCTTCCGCACGAGCCGGCCGCGGTCGTCCCAGGAGAGCTCGGCGGCGGTGGTGCGGAGTGGCCGCCCGCCAGGGCCGAGCTGCCAGCTGGCGCCGCGCGGCACCGCGGTCCCCTGAGGGGCGATCTCGAATGCCTCGTTCGCCCCGAGCCCGCGCACCGAGAGCGGCCGCCCGATCGAATCGAGCACGTAGCTCCGCGCGCCGTGGCGATCGTCGTCGATGTGGGCGACAGGCCCGCGCGGATCCCACGCGTACGCGCGTGTGCGCAGGGTCTGGTCCGCCCGCCGCAGCGAGACGCGCGTCGGGAACCCGAGGGCGCTGCGCTCGGTCGTGAGGCGAAGATCCCCGAGCGAGCGCGCGACCTCGCGGCGCTCGTGGTCGCGCTCGAGGGACAGATCGAGCGACGCCGTGCCGCGTTCGTCCTCGCGCGACCCGACGCGGGCGAGCCAGCCGCCAGCGCCGCGCTGCAGCTCGGCCGACCATCCGGTCGAGTAGCGTCGCGCGACGATCCGACCGAGGAGGTCGTGCGTGTACTCCACCGTGAAGCGGTGGCCGCCGCACTCCTGTACCTCCCGCGCCACGCGGCCGAGCGGGTCGCGTTCGAAGAGGACCGACGTGGAGGCGTTCGACGCGCGGCGCACTTCGCCGAACGTGTCGTACTCGAACCGCGCGCGCTCGCCGCTCGAGTGCTGGCGCTCGACGACGCGGCCGAGCTGGTCGAGGACGAAGCGCACGAACGTCCCGTCCGGGCGGGAGATCGTGACGGGCCGATCGCCGCCGTCGTAGTCGAAGCGGGTCCACAGGCCCGCGAACGACCGCTCGCTGACGAGCCGCCCGCGGCCGTCGTACTGTCGCTCGTGGCGCTCGCCAGCCGGGTTCTCGATCCAGCGCAGCCGGAGCAGGGCGTCGTATCCGGCGCGGATGCGCGTGCCGTCCGGCCGCATCCGCTCGACGAGCGCACCGGCGATATGGCGGAACGACTCGCGGCCGCCGCCTGGCCACTCGACGTCGACGACGTGCTGCGCGGCATCGATCGTCCACCTCGTGCGCTGCCCCTCGGGCCCCTCGAGCGCGACGAGGTCTCCGCGCGAGTCGTAGGACAGATCGAAGGTGGCGCCCGTCGGGAGTCGCAGGCGGACCGGCAAACCGAACAGGTCGAACGTGTACTGCCAGACGGCCCCCACCGCGTCGACGATCTCGATCACGTTGCCGTGGGCATCGTATTGAAAGCGGGTCGTGGAGCCGTCTGGCCAGTCGACGGCGCGGTTCCTGCCGCGATCGTCGTACGACGCGCGCGTGGCGGCGCCCGAGGGCGAGATATGCTCGAGCGTGCGCCCGTTGCGCGTGCACTCCGTCACGGACAGCCCGTTCGGCAGCCGGCTGATCCGCGCGCCGTCCTTGACGCTCACGTGCGCGCGGGCGTCGTTGGCGCTCGTGCGCGCCGGCGTGCCGGCGTGCCGGTGGCATCGTACGCACGCGACCATCGGAGTCCGTTCGGCTGGATGGAGGAGACGGCCCGCCCGGCTGCATCGTAGGTGAAGTGCGTCGCGTAGCCGCACGGATCGATGTAATGCTTGATGAGGCCGAGCTCGTTGCCCCAGTAGCGATGGACACCACCGCACGCGTCGACCATCGTGGTCTCGTGGAGTCCTGGCCCGTACACGAAGCGGGTGTGAAAGATGCCTTTCGGCCGGTCTGGCGCGCTTGCCTCCGGCGCGCCGAGCGCCGCGAGCACGTCCTCGCCTTTCAGGTCGCCCCATGTCTCGACGCAGCGCCGCTGTCCGAACGCGGTCTTGTACACGAAATGGTAGCGAATTTTGTCCGGCCGCTCCTCGAGCACGAGGTAATGGTCTTCATCGTACTCGTAGCGCGTCTCGGCCCCACCAGCATCCACGGCGCCCACCAGGTCCCCGCGCTCATCGAGCTCGTAAGTGACCAGGCGTTGGCGGTGCACGCGTCCCTGCTCGTCCGACGCAGCGACCCACCAGATCACGAACCGGTCGTCGCGTTCGAGCCAAGCGCGTCGCCCTACCGAGTCGACGATCTCGACGACCGCGCCGTCCCGCCAGCGGACCTCGGCGACGTTCCCGCTCGGATCGCGTAGCTCCGCGAGCTCCCACCGATGGCGCGTCGGCGAGGGCGCGAGCACGCGGAGGATGCCATCCTGCAGATCGACGAAGAGGCGGTCTTGCTCGCGCCAGAGGCGCCGCCCGTAGGGGAGCAGCAGCGTTTCCTCGGCGCTCGGTAGGGCAAGCGTGGTCCGCCGGAACGTCTCATCGACGAGCACGAGGTGGTCGCCGTGGCGCTCTGCGTACCAGAGCAGGCTGTGCGACCATCCACGCCCTATGCCGGCGTCGAACGCGACCGACGAGGTCCTGTAGTGTCGGATCAGCGTGACCCATAAGAAGCCCGGAAGCTGGAAGTCGACGACAGGCTCTGTGAACAGCGTGCCTGTTACGACGTCGACGGGGTGGCCACCGGCGGCCTGCCCCTCCGTACCCGGGGGCGCCGGGGGGCTGGGCGGTGCTGCTCCCTGGTTGCTCCCGCCGCCGCCTCCACCCCCGTTGCCGGCGCCCTGCGGCCCGCCCCCACCCGGCCCGCCCGCGCCGCCGCCGCCGCCGCCGCCGCCTCCCCCGGCGCCGCCGCCCGCGCCGCTCGCCGTCGCGCCCGCACCGACGGTGATCGACTTGTTCATCTGCCCCATGCTGCCGGTGATGCCGGCCATGCCGAGCTCGATGATGACGTTCGGCGCGCCGAGCCATGGGAAGCAGGGCCCTCCGGTGTTGAGGCTGACAACCTCCTTGAGCGTGCCGGGCTCGTTGCCGTGGCATGCCTTCATGCAGCCGCCCACGGTGAGGATCTTCGCCCCTTCGATCTTGGTGCGCATGCACGGATCGATGATCCCCTCGGCCACGGTGCCCATCGTGGGATAGGGGATCGGCAAGGGGCTCGGGGCGGCAGGGGTGAGGCACACGCTCACCGCCATGCCGGTCATCTGGTGACCGGATTTCTCGGTGATGGTGTCCATGTGGAGCGCCGTGACCTTGCCCATGGTGGTGAGATGGTCGCACATGGAAGACATGCGAGGGAAGCCGCCGTGCCAGGCAGCGATGGCCGCGCAGGCGGGTCAGGGCATGACGTGAGGCGCCTTGCGGCGCGTCCGGCAGCACCTCAACCTGGGTCGGTGCCTCCTGCGCCGGCGCGCACCGCGGGGAGCGGGCGGCGCCGGCAGCTCACCTCGATGAGGATGTCGCCGGGCGCCTTGAAATAGAACATCACGCCGCGGCCGTTCTCGCTCACGGGGCCGCTGTCGACGCCCGCCGCGACGATCGCCGCGTGCTTGTCGTACACGGTGGCCACGTCGCCGACGATGAAGCCGACGTGGAAGCCCTCCGGGTAAGGGCCGTCCACCTCGCGCCGGCGCTGGAGGACGAGCGTGAAGTCGCCGGGCCCCGTGAGGATGGCGATCGCCGGCGAGTGCCGGTTGCCGTGGACCTCGAACTGGAAGTGCCGCTCGAAGAACGCGGCCGTTTCGAGGACGTCGGGGACCTGGAGATCGATGTGATTGAGATGCATGGGAGCCTCCACGGAGGACGCACGTGCGTCCAGGTGCCGTGGGACCTCACTCCGTGGTGGAGGGGACATGGGCTCCCGTCATGGGAGTGGCCGGGGCTCGCCTGAACCGGCCTACCTCTTTCGGCGACGAAGAAGATAGCGAAGCGATCGCGATCTGGCAACGTCCGGCGAGACGTCGACGCGCCGGCGTGGTGGTCGAGGGGAGCACCGCGCGCGCTCGGCGAGGCGACGGGACCGCGCGCGCTCGGCGAGGCGACGGGGTGGACGAGCCAGCTCGGCGCGCGAGCGTTGCCGCTCGGCGGCGCCGAGATCGGGAACCTCAACCCCGGTGAGCGGCAGCGGCGGTGCCTCAACCTGGGTCGGGCCTCGACGACGAATTCTAGCTACCCTGCGTGGGTGGCTCGACGAAAATTCAGGGTCATAGCCGTTCGTCGGTATAGCGTCGAAGGTGAACCAGGTCGCGAGATCGTCCTGAAGATCGGCGAACCAATACAACCGGCCTCGCCCAGCGGCTCGTGGACGTGCCCTGTTCTTCTTGATGGGCTGGAGCCGGACATCCAGTATGTCGAAGGGGTCGACGCCGTCCAGGCAATCCAAAGTGCCATGCGTTATGCGCGACACGCGCTCGAGAAATGCGGGCTGCCGATCACATGGCTGGGCCAAGAGCCCGGAGACCTCGGGCTGCCGCTTCCTATAGATGGTCCGTTCGGGCTCTGGTTTCAGCGCAGACTAGAAAAGCTCGTAGATGATGAAACGGAGCGCGTGGGCGAGATCGTGGCTGCGGCTCTCAAGGAGCGCGCACGGAGGAAGCGCGGGCCTTGAGGCTCGCTCGGTCTGGTGCTCCCCCGCTTCCGCGCGCACCCCCGACGGCACCAGGAGGTAGGGATGGGACGGAGAACGCGGAGGGCCGTCACGCCCGATTTCAAGACGGAGGCGGTACGGCTGGTGAAGGCGGGCGACCGGAGCATCGGACATGTGGCGAAGGGCCTCGACCTGACCGAGACGGCGGAACCTCAACCTCAGCGGGCGGTGGGGCGGTGGCGGTGCCTCAACCTGGGTCGGGCCTCAACGCTCGAGGCGATGGGCGGTCGGCCAGCGGCCGCTCCGCGTTGCGATCCGGAGCGGTATGGCGCCCCCGCAGGCGCTCGGCGTTGCGATCCGGAGGGGTCCGGCACCTCGGCAGGCGCTCTTCATTGCGGTCCGGAGGGGTCCGGACCCCTCCATCTGGCACAATAAGCTGCGGATCCGGGGGTCGATGGCACAGAAAATCGACATGGACAGCGATATTTGACACAACTTGACCCCGGTGAGACGCTCTGCGGAGCACCGCGAAGGGGTCCGGACCCCGGTGTGTCGCAATGCATTGCGGTTGAGCCAGTGTCGGCCCTCCCTGATCTGGCACAGATCGGGGCCGAGGCGGCACAGGGTGCGGCGCTGGTCGCTCCGGGATGGGTCGGAGCACGGTGAGGGCACCGGCGGGCGGCGGCGAGGGCCACGCCGTCCGGAGCGTAAAGAGGAGTCTGCGGGGACTTGGCCCCGGGACGGGGTCACGAGGAGGGGACGAGGCGGGCGGAGATCGCGGCGCTGGCGGTGCGCGTCAGGCAGCCGGGATCAGCTATCGGCGGGCGCGGGCGCAGCCGTCGGCGCGCCGGGCTGGAGGGGAACGCCGGGCGGGGCGGGCGCCGCGGTGTCGCCCTCGGGCTTGTCGTTCTTCCGGGGCGCGCCGCGGCCGCTCGACCCGACGCTCCAGCTCGCGAGCGGCGCGAGCAGCCTGTCGGCGAGTTCCTGCGTCTCCGGCTCGTCGGGCTCGACGGAGCCCATCACCTTGATCACGTAGGCGCGCAGCGCCTCGGTGAATGCGGCGAGCGCGTCGCGCACGCTGGGCGGCGCCGCCGCGGCCGTGGCCGCGGGCGCGGTGACGCCGAGCGCCTTGCCGTACGCGGCGTGAGCGGCCTCCAGGGCGGAGAGGAAGCGCTTGCCGCCGAGCGCCTCGATGCGCGCGTCGAGGCCGCTCTTGCGAATGCGCTGCATCCGGAGCTCGCTCTCGGACCACTCCAGGACATACGTGAGCTGGAGGAACTTGAGCCCTCCGGTAAAGAGCGCCGCCTTCAGCGCGCTCGCCTCGGCGGCCTCGGGCGCGCCGGGCGGCAGCTTGGTATACGCGGTCAGGAAGTCGTGGAGACCGCTCCAGCAATTGTCGAGGACGCGATCGCACTGGACAGCATCCTCGCTCGCCTCCCCTCCCTCCGAAAGCGACACCTGATCGCGCAGCGCCGACGCGAGATCGTCGTGGCGCGAGGCCAGCGCGGCGAGCACCCGCGCGACGCCCTTCGCGAGCTGCTTCTTCGCCGGCTTCGCCGCCGTGAGCAGCTGCTCGCCGAGCGCCATCGCCCCCACGGCCGTGAAGCGGGGGAGCTGGATCACTTCCGATGCTGTGTATTTGCTCATGAGATCACCCTCGTCCGCGGCAGGAGCGCGGGATTGCGCTGGAATGCCAGACGGGCCATCGTGAGCTATCGATGAAACGAACATGGTTGTCCAGGGATATTTTGATGAGGTGGCGATTTAGAGAAGAAGGCGCGGTGTCGAATTCCTGCTGTTCGGGGGTGATGGCGAAGGAAGGGAGGGTGAGAAGGTCGAGGGATGTTGCGGGGATAGCGGGGTTGGCACTGTTCTGGTCAGGAGGGGACACGAGGAGCCCTGTCCGGGATGGGGTGGGGATCACGGCGAGGGGTCGCTCTCGGTGGGGGGGCCCTCGCCGTTCGTAAGGCTCGCTTCGGTCGAGCGCGTCCGTCCGGCGGCGTCGCTCCCGCGGTGTCGACGAGACGGCGGTCCTCGAAGAACGGCCGTCCACCCGCACCTCCGCGAACGCCTCGTCGACGCACTCCGCTTTGCCCAGCGGACGGCCGCGCAGTGGCCGTGGAAACGTCGACCACGGGGAGGATCAGCGTGGCGAGGGCGTGGTTCGCGCTGTCCCAAGGGCGAGGACCCGCTGGCGGGGGGCGGTTCGCACTGTCCAGCACCGCGCCGCGGTCGTCGGCCCTTGTTGGGCGAGCCTGGTCCGGCTACGGTGCGTCGCCTCGCGGCATGCTCGCGTCGATCGGAAGGGGAACACGTTGAAGCTCGAGGACGTCACGAACGGCGCGAGCCTGGAAGGCGTGGAGCCGTCGAGCGTCGTCACCGTGGTCGCGGCGATCCCGATCCCGCCGGGCTCGCTCCAGCTCATCTACCGGCTGCCGGACGGCGCGCTGCGCGAACGGCTCCTGTCGCGCGCCGACGAGGCCGTGCTCGCGTTCGCGACCGCTGCGCGTCCGTGGTCGTTCGACGGCGATGGCGCCGCCTTCCAGCTCACCGCGGAGGCGAAGCGCATCGATCTCGCCTTCCTCTTCGACCCGATGATGGCGGTCCACACGTCCAACGTGGAGCCGCTGCCCCACCAGATCACCGCGGTCTACGAGGCGATGCTCCCCCGCCAGCCCCTTCGCTTCGTGCTCGCGGACGATCCCGGCGCCGGCAAGACGATCATGGCGGGGCTCTACATCCGCGAGCTCGTGATGCGCGCAGACGCGCGGCGCGTGCTGATCGTCGCGCCCGGCGGCCTCGTCGAGCAGTGGCGCGACGAGCTCTTCGAGAAGTTCGGCCTCGAGTTCCGCGTGTTCTCGAAGGAGCTCGAGCTCGCCTCGCCGAGCGGAAACCCCTTCGAAGACGTCGACCACCTCATCGTCAGGCTCGACCAGCTGGCGCGCGCCGACGAGCTGCACGACAAGCTCTGCGCCACTCCCTGGGACCTCGTCGTGTTCGACGAGGCGCACAAGCTGTCGGCCCACTTCTTCGGCCAGAAGCTGGAGCGGACGAAGCGCTACGCGCTCGCCGAGAAGCTCGGCGCGCACACGCGGCACCTCTTGCTCATGACGGCAACGCCGCACAACGGAAAGGAGGAGGATTTTCAGCTCTTCCTCTGCCTCCTCGACGCGGATCGCTTCTACGGACGGTTCCGCGACGGCGTGCACGAGGTCGACACGTCGGACCTCATGCGCCGCATGGTCAAGGAGGAGCTCGTCAAGTTCGACGGGACGCCGCTCTTCCCTGAGCGCCGCGCCTACACGGTCAACTACAAGCTCTCGGATCTCGAGGCCGCGCTCTACGAGCGGGTCACGACGTACGTGAAGGAACAGATGGGCAAGGCGGACGAGCTCGACGGCCAGCGCCGCGGCTCCGTCGGCTTTGCGCTGACCGCCCTGCAGCGACGGCTCGCTTCGAGCCCGGAGGCCATCTACCAGTCGCTCAAGCGGCGCCACGCCCGCCTCGAGCAACGCCTCCGCGATGAGCGGCTCGCCCCGCGGGGTCGCGGCGCCCACGGGGAGCCCTTCGCGGCCGTCCCGGAGGATGACGACGAGCTCGGCGCCGACGAGCAGGAGCGGCTCGAGGAGACGCTCGTCGACCAGGCCACTGCGGCTCGAACGGTCGGCGAGCTCGAGGGCGAGGTCCTCGTCCTCCAGGCGCTCGTGCAGCGGGCGCTCGACGTCGTCGATGCCGACCGGGACCGCAAGTGGGAGGAGCTGTCGCGCATCCTCCAGGACGACCCGCGGGTGCGCGACCCGCAGGGCCGCGTGCGCAAGCTCATCGTCTTCACGGAGCACCGGGACACCCTCAATTACCTGCACAGGAAAATTGGCGGACTGATCGGGGATCGCGAGCACGAGGCGGTCGTGACCATCCACGGCGGCACGCCCCGCGACGAGCGCAAGAGGATCCAGGCCGCGTTCTGGAGCGACCCCGACGTGCGCGTCCTCATCGCGACGGACGCGGCGGGAGAAGGGGTGAACCTCCAGTGCGCCAACCTGATGGTGAACTACGACCTGCCGTGGAACCCGAACCGCCTCGAGCAGCGCTTCGGTCGCATCCACCGCATCGGCCAGCAGGAGGTCTGTCACCTGTGGAACCTGGTCGCCAAGGAGACGCGGGAGGGCGCCGTGTATCACCGCCTCCTCCAGAAGCTGGCGGTCGAGAGCGAGGCGCTGAAAGGGCGCGTGTTCGACATTCTGGGAGAGGTCTTCGAGGACACGAGCCTGAAGGAGCTGCTTCTCGAAGCCATTCGTTATGGTGACCAGCCCGAGGTCCGGGCCAAGCTCTACCGGAAGGTCGAGAAGGCGCTCGACACCGGCCATCTGAAGAAGATCCTCGATCGCAACGCGCTGGCCGAGGAGTCGATGAACCCCGAGCGGCTCTTCGCGGTGAAAGAGGAGATGGAGAAGGCCGAGGCCCGCCGCCTCCAGCCGTTCTTCGTGCGGTCGTTCTTCCTGAAGGCGTTCGAGAGCCTCGGCGGGTCCATCCATCCCCGCGAGCTCGGGCGCTTCGAGATCACCTACGTCCCGACGTCGATCCGCGAGCGAGATCGCCGGATCACGGGCCGCAATCGCAGGGATACGACGCCGGTCGTGAGGCGTTACGAGCGCGTTTGCTTCACCAAGGACGCGGTGCAGCCGAGCAAGCCGGGCGTCGCCCGCGCAGCCATGATCCATCCGGGGCACCCGCTCATGCTCTCGCTGACGGACCTCGTGCTCGAGCAGCACGAGAACCTCCTGCGCGAGGGGGCCGTGCTCGTCGACCCCGCGGACGACGGCCTGGAGCCGCACCTGCTCTTTCTGCTCACCCACGAGATCAAGAGCGGTCATGGACAGGTCATCTCGAAGCGGCTCCAGTTCGTTCGCGTCGCGCCGGATGGGACCGCGGCGTTCGCAGGGTGGGCGCCTCACCTGGATCTCGAGCCGCTCGACGAGCGCGATCGCCCGCGGCTGAAGGCCGCTCTCGATGCGCCGTGGATCCGCGCCGACCTGGAGACGAGGGCGCTGACCCTGGCCATGACGGCGCTCGTGCCCGCGCATCACGAGGAGGTCGCGGCGCGCCGGATCGCGCATGTCGACAAGACCCTCGCGGCCGTGCACGAGCGACTGAGCAAGGAGATCGCGTTCTGGTCCGACCGCTGGATGAAGCTGCGCGACGATCAGCAGGCGGGCAAGGACGTGCGCCTGAACCTGGAGAACGCGCGGCGGACCATCACGGATCTGGAAGGCCGCCTGGAGGGCCGGCGTCGCGAGCTGCAAGCGATGCGGCACGTCGCGTCGGCGACGCCCGTGGTGCTCGGCGGCGCCCTGGTGGTCCCCGTGGGGCTCCTGCGCGCGCTGCGGGGCGAGGAGGCCCCGGACGTGGGGTTCTCCGCCGATCCAGCGGCGCGGAGCCGCATCGAGCGGCTGGCGATGGCCGCGGTGCGCAGCGCCGAGGAGGCGCGGGGGTGCCGCGTGGTCGACGTGTCCTCGCAGAAGTGCGGGTGGGATCTGACGTCGTACCCCCCCGCGGTTGACGGCAAGCTGCCCGAGGCGCGGCACATCGAGGTGAAGGGCCGGGCGAGAGGGGCGTCCACCGTGACGGTGACGCGCAACGAGATGCTCTATGCCCTGAACCAGGCCGAGAAGTTCCTGCTCGCGATCGTGATCGTCGCGGAGGACGACGGCATCGAGGGGCCGTATTACCTGCGCAATCCGTTCGAGCACGAGCCGGGCTGGGGGGTGTCGTCCGTCAATTTCGAGCTCGACGCGCTGCTCGGACGCGCGGAGCGCGCGTGAGCTCGGCCGGCATGCTCCACCTGGACAGGCTGAGCTTGCGCAACTTCCGTTGCTTCGCGGCGTGCGAGGTCGAGCTGCACGGGAAGCTCACGGTGCTCGTCGCCGACAACGGGCGCGGCAAGACGGCGATCCTCGACGCGATCGGGATCGCGCTCGGGTTGTTCGTGGACACCGTGTCGGGGATCCCCAAATATCGCGGCTTCGATCGCGAGGACGTGCGTCACGTGCCTGCCGCGGACGGCGCGATGAGGGCGGCGCTGCCGACCGAGATCGAGGCGTCCGGCTCCGTGGACGGGAAGCGCATCCGCTGGAGCCGTGCGCTCGTGGGCGACGGCGCCCGGGCGCGGACCACCACGAAGGACGCCGGGGAGCTCCGGCGGGCGGCGCAGGGGCTTCGCGACCGCATCGACGCGTTCGCGGCGGGACCAGGGAAGGCCCGGCCGCTCTTGCCGCTCGTGGCCTTCTACGGCACCGGCCGCCTGTGGAGCGAACATCGGCTGACGGAGGGCAAGAGAGCGCCGGATCCCGCGACGCTGGGCCGGCTGTCCGGATACCTCGACTGCCTCTCGTCGTCGTCCTCGTTCAAGACGTTCGTGGCCTGGTACGAGGACACGGCGAACGCGGCGCGCAGCCCGGCCTCGGTGGCCTACGGACCCCACGAGCGACCGGAGAAGCTGCTCGCGGCGGTCCGGAAGGCGACGCGCACGGTGCTCGCTCCCACGGGATGGCATTCGCTGGACTGGGACTTCGAGCGGCGGAAGCTCGTCGTCGAGCACGCGCAGCACGGCCGGCTGCCGCTGTCGGTGCTGAGCGACGGCGTGCGCAACATGGTCGCGCTCGTGGCCGATCTGGCGCACCGATGCGTCCGGCTGAACCCGCATTTCGGCGAGGAGGCCGCGCGGTCCACGCCCGGGATCCTGCTGATCGACGAGGTCGACATGCACCTTCACCCGCGCTGGCAGCAGCTCGTCGTCGATCTGCTCCGGGAGGTCTTCCCGCAGATGCAGATGGTGCTGACCACGCACAGCCCGCACGTGCTGTCCACGGTCGACGTGGATTCGATCCGCGTCATCCGGCTTCGCGACGGCGAGGCCGTGCTCGACACGCCGGCGTTCCAGACGCGCGGGGTGGAGAGCGCCGACGTGCTGGCGGCAATCATGGACGTCGATCCGGTCCCGCAGGTGGAGCAGGCGCGCTGGCTCAGCCGCTATCGGGCGCTCATCGAAGACGGCATGGCCGAAGCGCCGGACGCCCAAGCTCTCCGCGAGAAGCTCGTGCAGCACTTCGCGCCGAACCACCCGGTGATCCTCGACTGCGATCGCCTGCGCCGCTTCCAGGCGTTCAAGCTCCGTCGAGCTCGTCCGGAGGGCGTCTGAGGCATGCGAAAGCTCGACCGGGGTGGGGTAGCATCGCCGCCTTGTCTCGCCGGCTACCGGCACGGCGCTCACACCTGGGAGCACCTCGATGCGGCAGACAAAACGGCGATCCGGGCAGCGCTGCAGCAGATGCAGGGCCGCCGGTGCGCGTATTGCGAAGGGGATCTCGATGCGCTGGGGCAGCACATCGAGCACTTTCGCCGAAAGCACACGTTCCCGCATCTCACGTTCGCATGGGCCAACCTGTACTGGTCGTGCGATCAACGCGACTCGTGCGGCCGGCACAAGGACCATGATGCCGGCCCGTACGATTGCGATGACCTTCTCGACCCAGGCGTGGACGACCCCGACCGATTCTTCCGGTTTCGATCGGACGGGACCATCGATGTGCGATCGGGCCTCTCCGCGAGCGACGCGCAAAGAGCCCGCGAGACATTGCGGGTGTTCAACCTGGATCCGGACCACGGTCGCCTGCGCTCGATGCGTCGCCGTGTGCTGGAGGCCTACTGCGCGCTGGAGCCTGACATCCTGTCAGCGCTGGAGGGCTTCACGCCGGAAGAGCGGCTCGCGTTCATCTCCGAGGAGCTGATGCGCACGAGCGGCGAACCGTTCTCCACCATCATCCGACATTTCTTCGAGGGCGTCGTCTGATCATGAATTACGTTGTGAAGTCACCGAAGAAGCTGATCGAGGTCGCCCTGCCGCTCGATGCGATCAACGCCGCGGCCGCGCGCGAGAAGTCGATCCGCCACGGGCACCCGAGCACGCTGCACCTCTGGTGGGCGCGCCGTCCGCTCGCCGCAGCACGGGCGGTCATCTTCGCCCAGCTCGTGAACGATCCGGGGTTCCAGCAGGGGAAGGGCTTCCGGTACGGGAAGAACAAGAAGGAGGCGGAGGTCGAGCGGAAGCGGCTCTTCGGGATCCTCGAAGAGCTCGTGAAGTGGGAGAACACCACGAACGAGAAGGTGCTCGAGGCCGCGCGCGCCGAGATCCGTCGTTCGTGGCGGGAGGTCTGCGAGCTCAACAAGGATCATCCGCAAGCCGCGGAGCTGTTCAACCCGGACAGGCTGCCGGGGCTGCACGATCCGTTCGCCGGCGGCGGGACGATCCCGCTCGAGGCGCAGCGGCTCGGGCTCGAGGCGTTCGCGTCGGACCTGAATCCGGTCGCGGTGCTGATCAACAAGGCGATGATCGAGATCCCGCCGAAGTTCGCGGGACGCCCGCCGGTGGGGCCCTTGCCGAAGGGTGAACAGGTCACCGCGAAGGACTGGCCCGGCGCCACGGGGCTCGCCGAGGACGTGCGGCGCTACGGGGCGTGGATGCGCGCGGAGGCGGAGAAGCGAATCGGGCACCTGTATCCGAAGGTGGAGATCACGGCGGAGATGGCGCGGGAGCGACCGGATCTCAAGGCGCTGGTGGGGCAGAAGCTCACCGTGATCGCGTGGCTCTGGGCGAGGACAGTGAAGAGCCCCAATCCGGCGTTTTCGCACGTTGAGGTCCCGCTTGCGTCAACATTCATCCTATCGAATATGCAGCAAAGGGAGGCGCACATCGAACCAGCAATAGACGGCGACAGATACTGGTTCACGGTGAAGGCGAGCAAGCCGCCAGCGAACGCGAAGAACGGCACCAAGATTTCCCGAGGGGCATTCTCCTGCATCTTGTCCGGAACGCCCATTAGCTATGCGTATATCGACGAGGAGGCAAACGCCGGACGAATGGGCAGTCGACTCATGGCGACTGTAGCAGAGGGATCGCAGGGGCGGGTCTACCTCGGGCCAACGCAGGAGATGGAAAACATCGCCCGTCAAGCGAAGCCGCAGTGGAAGCCGGAAACACCGTGCCGAGGGACGTTTGCCTCCAATGCCCAAGGACGAATCTATGGATTTAAAGTATTCGGCGACTACTTTACAGCGCGGCAACTCGTATCGCTGACAACCTTCAGCGATCTAGTGGGCGAGGTGCGCGAGCGTGCAAAGCATGACGCACTCACCGCAGGAACCGATGACGACGGCAGGGGCATAGACGCTGGTGGCATCGGTGCAAGCGCGTACGCAGAAGCCGTATCAACGCTGCTTGCGTTCAGCATCAGTCGGCTAGCAGACCGCTCCGCAAGCGTTTGCACGTGGGACTTGCGAGATGGCCAGGGCCGCAAACCGGGAGTTCGCAATGTGTTTTCGCGACAGGCAATCCCAATGTCGTGGGACTTCGCCGAGGCAAATCCATTCTCGGGCATTGCCGCAAGCTCGGACAGCGCAATCGATCGAGTTTCCGACGTAGTCAAACTTCTCGTTCCTGGCATCGCTGGGCATGCTGCTCAGGCCGACGCAACTAGCAACGAGTCTCCTGGGGGGCGCATCATATCCACCGACCCTCCCTACTACGACAACATCGGCTACGCGGACTTGTCGGATTTTTTCTATGTCTGGCTTCGCCGAGCGCTGCGTAGCATATATCCTTCGCTTCTGGCCACGATGGCAGTTCCGAAGGCCGAGGAGCTTGTTGCGACTCCCTACCGACATGGCTCTAAGGAGAAGGCGGAAGCGTTCTTTTTACACGGAATGACTGCCGCGATGCGTCGACTCGCGACCCAGGCGCATCCCAGCGCTCCTCTGACCATATACTACGCATTCAAGCAGTCCGAAACGAAAGGCGATGAAGGAACCTCATCGACGGGCTGGGAGACCTTCCTCGAAGCTGTCCACCGCGCAGGCCTGGCGCTCACAGGAACGTGGCCCATGCGCACGGAGCTCTCGAACCGGATGATCGGCTCGGGCACCAACGCTCTAGCCTCCAGCATCATCCTCGTCTGCCGTCCCCGCCCGGCCGACGCCCCCACCGTCTCCCGCCGCGAGTTCCTCCGCGAGCTCAACGCCGTCCTCCCCGACGCCCTCGACGAGATGACCAAGGGCTCCGGCGACGACCGCTCCCCCGTCGCGCCCGTCGACCTCTCGCAGGCCATCATCGGCCCCGGGATGGCCGTCTTCTCGAAATACGCGGCCGTCCTCGAGGCCGACGGCCGCCCGATGTCGGTCCGCACGGCGCTCCAGCTCATCAACCGCTTCCTCGCCGAGGACGACTTCGATCACGACACGCAGTTCTGCCTCCACTGGCTCGAGCAGCACGGCTGGTCCAGCGGCGCCTACGGCGAGGCCGACGTCCTCGCCCGCGCCAAGGCGACCAGCGTGGGCGGCCTCGCCGACGCGGGGGTGCTCCAGACCAGCAGCGGCAAGGTCCGGTTGCTCCGGCCCAGCGAGTACCCCGCCGCCTGGGACCCCCGCAGCGACACCCGCGTCCCGGTCTGGGAAGCCCTCCACCAGCTCATCCGCGCGCTGCGAAGCGAAGGCGAGAGCGGCGCCGGCCGCCTGCTCGCCGCGGTCAAGCCCAAGAGCGAGGCGATCCGCCAGCTCGCCTACCGGCTCTACACCCTGTGCGAGCGCCGCGGCGAGGCCGAGAGGGCGCGCGCCTACAACGAGCTCATCACCTCCTGGTCCGCCATCGAGGCCGCGGCCAGCGAGGTCCCGGAAACGAAGGACCAGCTCGATCTGTTCGAAGGCAAGACATGATCAGGTCGCTTCATGTCAAGAATTTCACCGTCTTCAGCGAGGCGGATCTCGACTTCGGGCAGCACCTGAACGTGTTCGTGGGAGAGAACGGCACCGGAAAGACGCAGGCGCTGAAGCTCGCCTACTCCCTCCTCGCGACGAGCTGGGAGGAGGGGCGCAAGCCGAACGCCGCGCCCCCGACCAAGGCGGCTCTGCAGACACGCCTCGCGGACAAGCTCGTCAGCGTGTTCCGCCCGGAGGCCCTGGGACGCCTCGCCCGGCGGAAGCAAGGTCGTGAGCGCTGCGATGTGCGGATGACCTGCACCAACGAGGCCTGGGATATCTCGTTCGGCTTCTCGACGCAGAGCAAGTCGGACGTCTCGATCGACGCGCTCCCCACGGAATGGGTGGACGCCGCGCCGACCTACCTGCCGGCCCGGGAACTCCTCACCATCTATCCAGGCTTCATGTCCGTGTACGAGAACCACTATCTCGAGTTCGAGGAGACATGGCGTGATACCTGCCTGCTCCTCGGCGCGCCGCTCAAGAGGGGCGCCAAGGAGAAGCGCGTCCGGGAGCTGCTTGCCCCTCTGGAGGAGGCGATGGGGGGGGCGATCGAGCTCGACAAGAACGGTCGATTCTATTTTCGCACCGGGAGCGGCCGCATGGAGATGCCGGTCGTCGCGGAGGGCCTCCGCAAGCTCGGCATGCTCGCCCGCCTCATCGCGACAGGGGCCTTGCTCGACAAAGGGTGCCTGTTCTGGGACGAGCCGGAGGCGAACCTGAACCCGCGCATCATCAAGAAGGTCGCCGGCAGCATCGTCGATCTGAGCCTCGGCGGCATCCAGGTGTTCATCGCGACGCACAGCCTGTTCCTGCTGCGCGAGATCGAGATGCTGCTCGCGCGCAAGGAGGGGGAGGTCGACGCGCGCTTCTTCGGGCTGCACCTGTCGGACGCCGGTGTCTCGGTGCAGCAAGGGCCCTCCGTGGACGACATGGGGGCCATCGCCGCGCTCGACGAGGAGCTCGAGCAGTCCGACCGCTTCCTGAGCCCGGAAGGCTGCGCCATGCCGACCGTCGCCGTCGATGGCCTGAGTTTCAAGTTCCCGAGTGCCCAACGAGCCGCATGGGCTCCCTCGTCTGGAGAGTGACATGACCCCCACAAAGCCCTGGCGCGAAGTCGCGGTCCCCCACCCCGACGTGCTGCAAGGCACGTTCCAGCAATCCGAGTTCGCGGCGGACATCTCCGCCGTGCGTGACGGCAAGGCGTCACACGAGTACCAAAACGCGGCCGCGTTCTTCCAGCGCACCTTCATCACGGAAGGCATGCGCCTCCTGCTCACGCAGGTCGCGCAGCGGTTGAACGGCAAGGGCGGCGAACCCGTCATCCAGCTCCAGACCGCGTTCGGCGGCGGCAAGACGCACACGATGCTCGCCGTCTACCACCTCGCCACGCGCCGCGGGCCCCTCAAGGAGCTCGCCGGCATCCCCGCGCTGCTCGACCAGGCCGGGCTCATGGATGTGCCAACGGCCCGCGTCGCCGTGCTGGACGGGTCGGCTCGAGGTCCCGCAGAACCCTATATATGCGGGCAAACGCGCGTCCATACCCTCTGGGGCGAGCTCGCGTTCCAGCTCGGCGGCGACGACGGGTACGCCCTCGTCCGTGACTCCGATCTCTCCGGGACCTCGCCCGGCAAGGCGGCGCTGCGCGCCCTGCTGGAGCGGTTCGCGCCGTGCGTCGTGCTCGTGGACGAGCTCGTCGCCTACATCCGGCAGTTCTCGGACGCCACGCCGCTCGCGGGCGGCACCTACGACAGCAACCTCTCGTTCGCGCAGGCCCTCACCGAGGCGGCGAAGCTCGTGCCGACGGCGATCGTGCTCGCCTCGCTGCCCGAATCGGAGGTCGAGGCGGGCAGCTCGCGGGGCGTGGCCGCGCTGAAGGCGCTCGAGAAGACGTTCGGGCGGGTCCAGGCGCTCTGGAAGCCGGTCGCCGCGGAGGAGGCGTTCGAGATCGTCCGCCGCCGTCTCTTCGAGCCCATCCGCGACATGGAGACGCGCAACGCGGTCTGCCGCGCGTTCTCGAACGCCTACGCGGCGGAGGCGAAGCTCCCCTCCGAGACGCACGAGGCCCGTTACCACGACCGGTTGGTGCGGGCCTACCCCATCCACCCGGAGGTCTTCGACAGGCTCTACGAGGACTGGACAACGCTCGAGAGCTTCCAGCGGACACGCGGCGTCCTGAAGCTCATGGCGCGCGTCATCCATCGGCTCTGGCAGGGGCAGAACCAGGATCTCATGATCCTGCCCGGCAGCATCCCGCTCTCCGACAGCGGTACACGCGACGAGCTGATGTATCACCTCCCGCCGGGATGGGATGCCGTCATCGAGCGGGACATCGACGGTCATGACGCGGAGACGGCGGCGCTCGAGCGGAGGGAGCCGCGCTTCGGCGCCGTGAACGCGGCCCACCGCGTCGCCCGGACGGTGTTCCTCGGCAGCGCGCCGTCCTCCGGAGGCACACACAAGGGGATCCGAGGCGTCGAGCGCGCGCGCGTGCTGCTGGGATGCCTCCAGCCCGGACAGTCGGCGTCCACGTTCTCCGATGCGCTCAACCGGCTGTGCGACAGGCTGCATTACCTGAACAGCTCCGGAGACAAGGAGCACGACGCCACGCGGTTCTGGTTCGACACCCGGGCGAACCTGCGCCGGGAGATGGAGGACCGGAAGAACCGTTTCGACGATCGCGTGGAGGTGCGCGCTGCGATCGCCGAGGCCCTGAAGAAGCTCGTGGCAGGAGCGAGCCTCTTCGAGGCGGTGCACGTCTTCACGCCGAGCGGCGACATCCCCGACGACAGCGCCCTCCGGCTGGTGGTCTTGCCGGTCGACAAGGCGTTCAGCAAGCAGGAGGCCAGGACGGCGGAGGCCGAGGTGCTCGAGATCGTGCGCACCAACGGCTCGAAGCCGCGCTACCGAGGCAACCGTCTGGTCTTCCTGGCGCCGGACCAGGGCGCGCTCGCCCGCCTGCGCGACTGCGTTCGTACGGCGCTGGCATGGAATTCGATCGTGGCCGACATCGGGGCGGGGCGGCTGAACATCGATCGCCTCCAGGAGCAGCGGGCGAAGGAGGAGCTTCACAAGGCCGGGCAGGCGGTGCCCGGGGCGGCCCGGGAGTGCTTCAGGTGGCTGCTCTGCCCGGTGATGGCGTCGCCCACGGACCGGGAGGGCTCGGTCGAGTCATACGCGCTCCCCACGAGCAGCGGCACGTTCGCGGAGGCGGTGGAGCGGGTATGCGAAGAGAACGAGCTCGTCATCTCGGCGTGGTCGCCGATCCACCTGCGGAGCAAGCTGCGGGAGCTGTACTGGAAGGAGGCGACCGTCGCGGTGCGCGCGGCCTCGGTCTGGGAGGACATGCAGCGCTATCTCTACATGCCCCGGCTGAAGCGTCGCGCGGTGCTGGAACAGGTGATCGCGACGGGCGCGGGAAGCAGAGACTTCTTCGGCACCGCGTACGGCCAGAGCGGAGACCGGCTGGAAGGCTTCAAGCTGGGTGACGCGAACGTGCAGGTCGACGATACGCTGCTGCTCGTCGAGCCCGCGGCGGCCGCGGCGTACGAGTCGGCGCAGCAGAGGCCCGCCTCGGTCCCGCCAAGCGCAGGGGGCGCGCGCGGGCAGGGCGGCCAGAGCGGTGACAGCACGGCCACGGCGGGCGGTGGCAGCAAGACGTCCGGCACCGGTGGAGCTGCCCCGCGGCCCGAGGCGGCCTTCGTGTCGCCGGGCCCCGCGGCCTCCCGGCCGAAGGCGTTCTTCGGATCGGTCGACGTGAACGCGACGACCGCGAAGATGAAGCTCGTCTCCATCGCCGAGGAAATCATCGCTGTGCTCGCGGTGGATCCCAACGCGAGCGTGAAGGTCACGGTGGAGATCTCCGCCGAGTTCCCGGCAGGAGCATCGGAACAGACGAGGCGTGCGGTCTCGGAGAATGCGGCGGCGCTCGGATTCAAGAGCAAGTCATGGGAGTAGTGGCGTTTTGTTAGCCGCCACAGCGGCTAGCTCATCGGAGGACGTCAACGACCGGAGCGGACTCTCGCATGAGGTCATTCCCGGCTCCCCCTGGTGCTAGACTCGGAGCATGGCCGAACCTCTGGAGCTTCCTGCCGAGGAGCGGGACGACAGCCCCTACGACGAGAACGGGGTAGACCGCTCCCTCGTCCGCTGGATGCTCAGCCTGTCCCCTACGGAGCGGCTGGGGCAGGTGCAGGGCGCGATCGATCTGATCATGAGCGTGCGCGAGCCACCCGCGCCTTGACCTGACCTCCGGATCGGGGGCATCAAGCAGCGGACTCGTGTCGAAGGCCGACGAGCATGCGCCCGAAGTCGCAGAGCGCCGAGGCGCCGCCGAGGCGCAGGATGAGCTGGAGGACGGCCTCGGCGTGGAGGTAGTGCTCCGACGGCAGATAGGTGAAGAGGGCGGGATCGCTGATGTCGATGGTGCGTCGCCACGCGTCGGCGCGTGCGCGCGTCGACCAGATCGCCCGGAGCGAGGCGTCGGGCAGGTTCGCCATGGTGTCGCAGAGCACGCCGTCCTTCACGTCCGGTTGCGCGAGAACTGCACGCACCGCAGCATCGATCTCCGGCGCGAGGGCGGTGCGCTCGGCCTCGGACAACGACGCCGCCTCGCTGACCCATCTGCGGAGCCGCTGCGCGGGCGACAGCTCTCCTCCCGCGCCCCCGGCATCGGGCTCGGCGGCGCTCGGCGAGGCGTCGTCTCCGCCCTCACTCGCGGGCGAAGACGCGCTGGCGTGCACCTCGAGTAAGGCGCGGACCTCGTGTGGCAAGGTCTTCTGCCGCCAGGATGTCCAATCGAAGAACTCGGCCCCTTCCTCCAGCGCCCAGCGCAAGGCCGGTTCCCACCTGGACGCCGGTAGGACGGCCCACACCGGATCCTGGATGGCCATCAGCCGATCGCCTGCCTGCGTCCTGCCGATCTGCCCCTCCGCGACGGCATCGAGTACCCGCCCGGTGAGATCCACGGCGCGCGCCGCGGGAACCAGCGGCATCACCGCGGCGATCGCCTCGACGCGGTCCTCCTCGCCGAGGTGCTCGCACGTCTCGACCTCCGCCAGCACCTCGTCCACGAGCGCCGCACGCTGGTCGCCCTCGGCAAGGGAGGCCGCGGTGAAGAGCCCCCTCAGCCGCACGCACCCGCCGCGCTCGCGCACCTCGTCGAGGTAGAGCGAGAGGAGGACGCCGCGGGGCGTTCCGGTGGCGAGCTGAGCGGCGCGCCCCAGCGTGTGGAGGATCTCCACGTCGGCCGGCCGCTCACGGCGCGCGAGCACCTCCCGCAGGTGCCCGCGCTGCTCCTCGGGGGAGAATAGCTCGGCGAATGCAGGGAATTCATAGAGCTCCTCGCCGCTCTGGAGCAGCGCCCGGGCGAGCCGGACGCGCCGCTCGCCCTGGAGCGAGCGCGCGAACTCCAACACGAGCGCCATGTGGTCGCCAGCGGCGTGGTGCTCGGCGAAATCCAGCACCGATTCGAAGCCTCTGTCCGTGCGGATCCTGGCGGCGTGCTCCGGGCCGAAGAGCAGTTGTCCGAGCCGCGACTCCACCGCTTCGACAGGGACGGGCGCCCCACGCGCCTCGGCCTCCCTCGCCGCCTGCGCCACCCGCTCGCCCAGCACCGCGCGCTCGCGCTCGGTCAGCGACGGTCGGTGATCCGCGGCCCAGTCCGCGACCCACTCGAGCGCGTCCGAAGCGGCGTCACCGAGCGGCTCGATCCGGCGAAACGCCTCGTGGAACAGCGCCGACGCGCGCGGCTCTCCGAGGTGCGCCGCGACGCGAAGGAGAGCGTCTGCCGCCGTGACCGGGTTGGCCTCACCGCGCGCGCACGCGACCGCCTCGTCCGCGAGCGCCGGACACATCGCCACCGTGTCCGCGAGCGCCGCAGCCAGGTACCGGCTCGTTCGAGCGCGCTCCAGCGCGATCCGCGCGATCCGCGCGCGCGACTCGCCCGGGTGCTCGCGCGCCACGGACAGCAGATCATCGACGTTGTCGAGCCCCTGACACTCGGCCTCCGACGCCTCGAACATCCCCGCAACCGCGAACGCCTCCGCGGCGCGCTTGCGCGCCGAGAACCCCCAGCGCGGCCCGTCTTCCGCCTCCTTGGCCTCGAGGGCCGCGCGCAGCCGGACGACCTCGCCGCGCGCCCGCTCGCGCTCTCGGGCGGGCACGAGCGGCAGGAGATCGCACCCCACGAAGAACGCCACGACCGGCTCAGTCCCGGGGAGCCACGCCTCGATCTCCGACACGGCGCGCGCGATCTCCGCCGCGGAGAGATACGGTGCGCACGAGCGCAGCGCCTCGCCGCGGCGCGCGCTCAGCGCGCGGATCGCGTCGAGCGCCGCGTCGTGCTGCCCGGCGCGCGCGAGGCGCACCGCGACCGCGGTCAGCGCCGCCTCGTCCGCGAACCACTCCGCGCCATCGCCGGACTGCGGCTGCCGTACGAGCGCGAGCACTGCACGAAGCGAGGCATCGGGAAACACCCGAAGGTGGTGGAAGACGAACACGTGACGGCCGACGAAATCGATGCGCCGGAGCCCATCGATCGCCTCCTCCGCGCTCCACAGCCCGGTCTCCACCGCTTTTACGCGCAGGCTGAATGGGATATCGTTCTCGGCCCAGTACGTGCGCTCCACGATCTCCCTCGCCTGGAGTTGCCGCAGCATCGCCCCGGCGCGCGCTCGCTCGGAGTCGGCCTCTTCGAAGGACACATCCGCGAGGCGCCACTCGTCGAGCGAGCGTGCCAGAGCATCTTTCCCGGGTGAGGTGTCCATCAGCGACTCCGTCGCGTGCAGCGCGGCACGAGCAATTTTCCCGGCGCTCCTGCTGCCGCACCGGCAGTTCCACCATGAAGGGTGCCCACGGCCTGCCGGCCCCCGCATGCTAGGCTCGGAGCATGCCCGAGCCTCTGGAGCCTCCCGCCGAAGAGCGGGACGACAGCCCCTACGACGAGAACGGCGTGGACCGCTCCCTCGTCCGCTGGATGCTTAGCCTGTCTCCGACAGAGCGGCTGGCGCAGGTGCAGAGCTCGATCGATCTGATCATGAGCGTGCGTGAGCCACCCGCGCCCTGATCTGCACATCCAGCAGCCCCCTGGCCCCTCCCCGCACTCCTCACTGCCGCACCGGCAGCTCCACCACGAAGCTCGCCCCCTCCCCCGGCGCGCTCTCCACGGTCACCGCCCCGCCGTGCGCCTCGACCACGCTCTTCACGATCGCCAGCCCGAGCCCCGTCCCGTCGCGGCCCTCGTCGGTCGTGAAGAACCTGTCGAAGATCCTCGGCAGGTGCTGCGGCGGCACCCCCGGCCCCCGGTCGCGCACCGCGATCCTCGCCGTCCGCTCCCCTTCCCGCCCCTCCCCGCCCTCGACGGTCACCACCACCGGCTCCCCCGGCGGTGAAAACTTCACCGCGTTGTCGACGAGGTTCAAGAGCGCCGTCTCCAGGTCCGTTTGCCGCGCCCGGAGCAGCCATGTCCGCATCTCGTACCGCAGCTCCACCGGTTGCCCCGGGCTCACGCGCCGCTCCACCACGCGCGCCACGAGCGCCTCCAGATCGAGCACCGTCATCGCCTCGCTCGAGGCCTCGATCCGGCTCAGCTCCAGCAGCCTCGACACGAGCCGGTCGAGCCGCGCCACGTCGAGCTCGATGTTGCGCAGGAAGCGCCGCCGCGCCTCGAGATCGTCCGCCGCCCCCTCGTCGAGCAGCTCGGCGGCGCCCCGGATCGACGTCAGCGGCGACTTGAACTCGTGCGCCACGTCGGCCGCGAAATCCGAGATGTACCGCAGCCGCGCCCCCAGCCGCTCGTTCATCGCGGCGAACGACTCGCCGAGCTCGCGGATCTCGCCGGTCCCCGACACGGGCACCACGACGTCGCGCTCGCCGGCCGCGATGCGCTTCGCCGCGCGCGACAGCTTGCCGAGCGGCCTCGATATCGACCACGCGAGCGCCAGCGTGACGAGGCCCGTGAACAGGCTCGCGACCACGAGGACCTTGATGAGCCCCGAGCGGATCCGGTGCAGCTCGACCAGCACCGGCTGCGTCGAGCGGACAACGTACACGGCGCCGAGCACCTCGCCGCTCCGCCGGATCGGCTCGGCCAGGAACAGGAAGACCGCCAGCTCCTGATGCCGGACACGCGTCCGCGCCGCGCGGCGCCCGGCGAGCGCCTCGCGCACCTCCGGTCGATCCGGGACCTCGGACCAGCCCTCGCGCGCGCCCTTTCCGATCGGCTGCACGTTGTCGGCGAGCTCCCGGAAGTCCGCCGAGCTCGGGCGATGGCCGCGCGTCGACATGAGCGCGGGGGCCGCCGGCTCGGGCCCCTCGGGCGGGCCGTTCTCGTGCGAGTCGGCGACGACCGCGCCCGACCTGTCGAGGATCCGGACGCGCGTGCGCGTGAGCCTCGCGGCCTGGGTCAAGATGTCGCCGTGCTCGGGCGCGTCGAGCTCGAGCCCCCGGTCGAGATCCGACGCGAGCATCGCCGCGACAAGGACCGCCTGGTTCGCCATGTCGCGCTCCAGCGAGCCGAGCAGCTGCCGCTCGTAGAGGCGCGCGAACTCGAGCCCCGCCACCGGCACGAGCAGCACCACCAGGTTCACGACAAGCAGCCGGACGCGGATCCGGCCGAGCTCCCAGCGCAGGCGCTCGATCATCGTGGGGCCAGGCATCGCGGCCCGGCTACGCCCCCTGCAGCTTGTAGCCGACGCCGTGCACGGTCGCGATCGGATCGCCGCCAACCATGCGGAACTTCGCGCGAATCCGGCGAACGTGCGTGTCGATGGTGCGCTCCGTGATCAGGTTGTCGTAGCGGTAGGCGCGCTGCATGAGCTGACCGCGCGAGAGCACCACCCCGGGCCGCTCCAGCAGCGCGCCGAGCACGCCGAGCTCCGTCGCCGTGAGCGACACCGGCTGGCCGAGGTACCGCGCCTCGTGACGCTCGGTGTCGACCTCGATCGGGCCGTGGCGGAGGACCGCAGCGCGCGCCTCCGCCGGCGCGGGCGGCGGGGGCGCCTCGGTCCGCCGGAGCAGCGCGCGCACCCGCGCCACGAGCTCGCGCGGCGAGAACGGCTTCGTGAGGTAGTCGTCGCCGCCGAGCTCCAGGCCGACGATCCGGTCGACCTCGTCGGCGCGCGCCGACAGGAACAGGATCGGCGTCCTGCTCCCGGCGCGCAGCCGCCGGCACACCTCGAGGCCGTCGAGCTCGGGGAGCATCACGTCCAGCACCACGAGGTCCACCGTGCCCGCCCCGGCCGCCTCGACGGCGGCGCGCCCGTCGGCCACCGCCGTCACGGCGTACCCCTCCTTTTGCAGGGCGTAGAGCAGCACCTCGCGGATGCGCGCCTCATCGTCGACGACCAGGATGTGCTTGCTCACGTCGCGATCGGTCCCTCTGTTCCGGCGCCGTGCGCGTCGATCGCCGCGCCGAGGCCCTCCACGCGCGCCCAGACCTCGGACACGATACCACCGACGCCCTCGACCGAGGATCCGGCGAAGCGCGCCAGCACGAGCTGCGTGCGCAGCGCCTGGACGAGATCCGCGAGCTCCTCGAGGGCGCGGGCGTCGCGGTCGCGCATCGCCCGCAGGCGCCGGATGTTCTCGAGGTGGAGGTGCGCCGTCGCCAGCGACCGCCCCCCCGCACCACCCCGCTCGATCTCCGCGACGCGCGCCGCGGCGGCGCCCTCGTCGAAGCCGCTCTGGCGCAGCAGCGCGTCGAGCTCGGCGTGGCGGGCAGCGGCGCGCGCCACCTCGGCCTCGATCCGCGAGGCCGCCTCGCGCGACAGGAGCGCCTCGAACGAGGTGCCAGCGCAGGCGCTGACCCCCTCGCGCAGCGCGCCCTGGACGCGGGCGGCGGCCTCACCCGCGGCGCCGGCCACGCGCCCGCCGCCCTCCCCGCGGCCCGCCGTGAGCGCGACGGGCGCCCAGATGGGCCAGAGCGGCACGCAGAGCGCCGCGGACAGGGCGGCGCGGCGGCGCCCCTCGGGCGAGGCGCGGTACACCGCGACCGCGCACGCGAGCCCGGCGATCAGGTACAGCACCGCGAGGTCGCGAAGGCTCATCGCGCCTCCTCCGCCACGCCGTCGAGCGAGCGCAGATCCCGGTCGTAGATCCCGAGCGAGGAGCGGAAGCTCTTCACGAGCGCGTCGGAGAAGCTCCCCTCGCGGGCGCGCAGGAACGGGACGTCCTTCTCGCTCGGCCGCCCGAGGTAGGGGCGGAGGATCCACGCGGCCTGACCGCCGACGGCGAAGAAGACGGCCATGAAGGCGGCCGCGGTGAGCCAGCGGCCCCGGCCCGCGCCGATGCCCCGCACGAGCACGCCGAGCGCCGCGAGGCCCGCGACGGCGTAGGCGAGCCAGGCGGCGACCGACGACGCGTGGTAGCCGAGCCCCACGTCGATGGCCAGCCAGAGCACGGGCGCGAAAGCGAGCAGCACCAGCGACGACCGGCCCGCCGACGCGAGGGCGAGCGCGATGACGGACCGCATGGGCCACGGGCGCCCGAGCACCGCCGAGAACGCGTGGAGCGCCGGGACCGAGAGCGCGAGCGTGATCAGCATCGCCAGCGGCACCTTGACGGCCGCAAAGACGATCTGCTCGCTGCCGCGGAAGCTCCCGATCACGCCGCCGAACACGGCCGAGCCGAGGCCGATCGCGCCGAGCGACGCGAGCGCGATGGCGCGGATGTCCCTGTCTTCACGGCAGCTCGCGGCCACCTCGGAGGGCGCCCGGAGGAGACGGCTCACGACGGAGGCGCTCACAGGGCACCTCCCTTCAGGATCGGCAGCATCCCCCACCACACGCGCAGCGCGAGCACCACGGCGAACGCCGCGAACACGACGAGCGCCGCCGTCGACCGGGACACGCCGGCGAGGCCGCCCTCGCGCTGGAGCACCGCGCCGAGGTCGCGCAGCAGGACGCAGATGCCGACGGCGCCGCCCACCGCGAGGCCGAGCAGCCCCATGAGGGCCGCTGTCGCGTCCGCCCCGCTCGTCACGACGAAGAGCGCCGAGGCGGGCGCGAGGCCGCCGAGCACGAGGCCCGTCGCGGCGGCGGCGCGCGCCGTCGCCGAGAGCGCGCGTGGCGGGTCGAGCGGCGCGTCGAAGAGCGTCAGCACGATCGTGAGCGCCGGCACGCCGACGCAAGCAACGGCGATCATGGCCGCAGGGACGCCGGCCGCGTGGCGGACGAACGACACGCCGCCCTGCCGCGCGCCGAGCGAGAGGCCGTACAGCGAGGCGAGGCCGAGGCCGACGCCGAAGCGGGACAGCTCCTCGCGGAGCGAGCCAGAGGGCCGCTCCGCAAGGAGGGCGGCCGTCCAGCTGCGGTGTCCGGCGCCTGCGGTGGGCTCCGCGGCGGGGCCGGGCACGGGGGCCGCGGAGGCGTCGTCTCGACGCTCCGCGGGCTCGTTCGCGCCGGCGTCCGTGCCGGCCTCGAGCGATGACGTTACAGGGAGACAGGTAGCTTGCGCCTGCACGAGGACCTCCATCGGGGTGAGCGCTGCGCGGCCTGGTCACGACCGCCGCAGACCTCCCTGCGCGTACCCCCCGGGTGAGGCGCGCCCGCGCGCCCGACGAGGAACAAACGCGGAGAGGTTGTGGCGAAGACGTGGCAATCGCTCGCGCCCTCCCGAGCGCCCCGGAGCCGGGACCGCCGGCACCCGAGAAGCCCTCCACCGGAGGTCTCCCGCGACGGGCCACACGCACATCACATCCTCTGAGCGCCCGACTCCGGCGATCCATCGACATGTAGATCAGTGTGCGTCAAACCACACATTGCCGTTTTGTACGCGACGGATCGATGCTTGGCGCGCAGCACTCGCGAGGGAGGAAGTAATGAAGATCGACCTGTTCACAGAGATGCAGAGTCCCCGTCCGTGGTCGGAGGACCACGAGCACAGGGTCATCATGAACACCCTCGAGCAGGCGAAGCTCGCCGATCGGCTCGGGTACGGCTGCTGGTGGCAGGTCGAGCACCATACGGCCGAGGAGTTCAGCTACTCGTCGGCGCCGGAGGTGATGCTCGCGGCGATCTCGCAGCACACGACGTCGATGCGGCTCGGGCACGCCTCGGTGCTGTCGCCGTTCCGGTTCAACCACCCCATCCGCGTCGCCGAGCGCGCGGCCATGCTCGATCACCTGAGCGGCGGGCGCCTTGAGCTCGGACTGGCCCGCTCGACCATCCCGGAGTGGCGCACGTTCAACATCCCTCCGGACCGGACGCGCGACCAGATGCAGCAGGCGTTCGAGATGATCCCGAAGATGTGGACGCAGGAGCGGTTCTCGTGGAAGAGCGAGGACGCCGAGATCAACAACGTCCCCATCCTCCCGAAGCCGTACCAGAAGCCCCACCCGCCCCTCTGGCAGGCCTGCTCGAGCCTGGCCTCGTTCGAGCAGGCCGGGCGCAACGGGGTCGGCGCGCTCGGCGTCACGCTGTGGGCGCCGCCCGACCAGGTGAAGGAGTGGATTGGCATCTACCGCGAGGCCATCCGCCGGTGTGAGCGGCCCGTCGGCGCGTTCATCAACAACCAGGTCGGGTTCTTCACGTTCGCTCACTGCGCCGAGACGGACCAGCAGGCCATGGAGAACGGCGCCGCCTCCGCGGCCGCGTGGTACACGAACGGGTCCTTCACGTTCTTCGAGGCGAAGGAGCACTTCCTGCGGACCCACGCCGAGGAGCAGGCGCTGGCCAAGGACCCGGCGGGCGGCGGCCTCGTGGGCCAGCTCCTGCGCGATCGCGCGGGGAAGACGCCGGCCGAGACCAAGGCCAACGCCGTCCTCGCCCGCATCATGCAGAACGAAGAGGTCCCGAACGAGGAGGTGTTCGACGCCCTGAAGGAGCAGAACTCGCTCATCGTCGGCAGCCCGGAGACGTGCCGGCAGAAGATCAAGTTCTACCAGGACCTCGGCATCGATCGCCTGCTGTCCTTCCAACAGGTCGGGCGCCTTTCGAACGAGCAGGTCATGAGCAGCATTCGCCAGATCGGCAAGCTCATCCCCGAGTTCGACAAGCCCTGAAGCGGGTCGCGCGGCCCCCCCCGAGGTTCGCCTCGCGCTCCGGCGCTGGACAGGCGCGCGAACGTTCGCTAGGCTGCACCTCGATGTCCGTCCCTCGCGCGCGCTCCCTACGCCCCTGCCTAGGCCTACGGCCCGGGGGCCTTTTCGCGCGCTGCTGACGACATCGCTCCTCGCAGTACGGCCCCCTCGGTTCTCTTGGTCCCGGTGGGGGTCCTCCGCCTCGTCGTCGTGTCGTGACGACTCCCATCGCTAGCTTTCAGGGAGTCCTGTCATGTCCACGATGCCTGTCCACAAGTACAAGCCCTTTCAACCCATCCACCTGCCCGATCGCCGCTGGCCCAGCCGCGTGATCGAGAGGGCGCCGCGCTGGTGCAGCGTGGACCTGCGCGACGGCAACCAGGCCCTCGTCGAGCCCATGGGCCTCGAGCGGAAGCTCCGCATGTGGCACGAGCTCGTGCGCATGGGGTTCAAGGAGATCGAGGTGGGCTTCCCCAGCGCGTCGCAGCCCGATTTCGACTTCGTGCGCTGGATCATCGACCAGGGGCTCATCCCGGACGACGTGACGATCCAGGTGCTCACCCAGGCGCGCGCCGAGCTGATCGAGCGCACCTTCGAGGCCATCCGCGGGGCGCGCCGCGCCATCGTCCACCTCTACAACTCCACCTCGACGCTCCAGCGGCGCGTGGTGTTCGGCCTGGATCGCGCGGGCATCACCGAGATCGCCGTGCGCGGGGCGCGGCTGGTGAAGGAGCTCGCGGCGCGGTCGCCCGGGACCGAGGTCGCGCTGGAGTACTCCCCCGAGAGCTTCACGGGCACCGAGCTCGATTTCGCGAAGGAGATCTGCGAGGCCGTGATGGACGTCTGGGAGCCCACGCCCTCACGGAAGATCATCCTGAACCTGCCCGCCACCGTCGAGATGTCGACGCCGAACGTGTACGCGGATCAGATCGAGTGGATGCACAGGAACCTGAAGCAGCGCGACAGCATCGTGCTGAGCGTGCACCCGCACAACGACCGCGGCACCGCCGTGGCCGCGGCGGAGCTGGCCGTGATGGCAGGCGCCGACCGCGTCGAGGGCACGCTGTTCGGGAACGGCGAGCGCACGGGCAACGTCGACGTCGTGACGCTGGCGCTCAACCTGATGTCCCAGGGCGTGGATCCCGAGCTCGAGATCCATGACGTCCAGTCGATCAAGGAGACGGTCGAGCACTGCAACCGCCTGCCGGTCCACCCGCGCCACCCGTACGTCGGCGAGCTCGTGTACACGGCCTTCTCCGGGTCGCACCAGGACGCGATCAAGAAGGGGTTCAAGGCGCTGCGCGAGGGCGGGAGCCCGCTCTGGGAGGTGCCGTACCTGCCCATCGATCCGCAGGACGTCGGGCGCAGCTACGAGGCGGTGATCCGCGTGAACAGCCAGTCGGGCAAGGGCGGCGTGGCCTACGTGCTCGAGCACGACCACGGCTACGCGCTGCCGAGGGGGCTCGCCGTCGAGGTGAGCCAGGCCGTGCAGCGCAGGGCGGAGCGGACCGAGGGCGAGGTGCAGAAGGCCGAGATCCTGGCGATCTTCGAGCGGGAGTACGTGAACCGCGCAGGGCCGCTCCGCGTCACCCGGCACAGGCGCGCCGGCCAGGGCGCGGACGAACGACACGAGTTCCACGTGCAGATCCGAGGCGCCGCCCACGTGCTGAGCGCCGCCGGCGGCAGCCCCGTCGAGGCGCTCGCGAGCGCGCTCTCGCGCCACGCGGGGATCGCGATCGCGGTGGACGAGCACGCGGCGCACGCGCGCCCGAGGAGCGCCGGCGACGAGACGGCGGCTTACGTGGCCCTCTCGGTCGGGCGCAAGCGCAGCTTCGGGGCGGGGACGCACGGGGACGCCGACATGGCGTCGCTCGCCGCCGTGGCGTCCGCCTGGAACCGCGCGCGGCCGGCGGATGCGGCGCAGCTCGCGGCGGCAGCGGAGTGAGCGGGCGCGCGGTCGCTGGAGCCCGAACGAGGCGCCCGCGCAGCGAGACGAAGCGCCTGGACGTGCGCGCGCACGGTGCTACCCTCGCGCGCCGACGGCGGAGCTCCTCCGGCAGGTCCGGCCGCGCGGCCACAGACGGCAGATGCGGGAACCAGCAGGGGCGACGTTGCTGACGCCACGTTCCCCTATGATGCCTTCTCCCCCACGCCGCATCCCGAGCTCGCGCCGCATCCCGAGCTGCCGCGGACACGCACCTCCGGTGCCTCGCCCGAGCGCGCGAGCGGTGGGACCTGGCAGGGGGCGCCTGCGGTGCCGGGCGTATCCGTCGAGCTCTGGAAGCAGGACTGGCTGCGCTGGAACACAACGAGACAATCAAGGTGAGTGAATGAGCAAGGTGGAAAATCCGGCACTGAGAGGGTTCAACCCCGATCCGTCGATCGTTCGCGTGGGGGACGATTACTACATCGCGACCTCGACGTTCGAGTGGTACCCGGGCGTCCAGATCTCCCATTCGAAAGATCTCGTCAACTGGCGGGTGGTCGCGCGGCCGCTGGAGCGGTACTCGCAGCTGGACATGCGCGGCAACCCCAACTCCGGCGGGATCTGGGCGCCGTGCCTGACCTACGCGGACGGCTTGTTTCACCTCATCTACACGAATTCGCGACGCTGGGCGTCGTCGTTCAAGGACGTCCACAACTACCTGGTCACCGCGCCTTCCATCACCGGTCCGTGGTCGGAGCCCGTCTACCTGAACAGCTCGGGGTTCGATCCTTCGCTGTTCCACGACGACGACGGCCGCAAGTGGCTCGTGAACATGGTGTGGGATCACCGGCCGGGCAACAACCCGTTCGGTGGGATCTTGCTCCAGGAGTACAGCCCGAAGGAGAAGAAGCTCGTCGGTCCGGTGGAGAACATCTTCCGAGGCACCGCGCTCGGGCTCGTGGAGGGGCCGCACCTCTACAAGCGAGATGGCTACTACTACCTGCTCACCGCGGAGGGTGGCACGTTCATCACGCACGCCGCGACGGTGGCCCGCTCTCGCTCGATTCACGGGCCTTACGAGGTCATGCCCAACAACCCGCTCATCTCCAGCGCGTCCCACCCCGAGCTGCTGCTCCAGAGCGCCGGTCACGGTAGCTTCGTGGAGAACAAGGACGGCTCGTGGGCGTTCGCGCACCTGTGCCGCCGCCCGCTGAAGAATGGCCGGTCGACGCTGGGACGCGAGACGGCGCTCCAGGGGATCACCTGGGTCGAGGGGTGGCCGCGGCTGACTTCGGGCGGGCAGGTTCCGCTGGACGTCTACGAGGGGCCGAACCTGGCTCGCCACGAATGGCCGAAGACGCCCGAGCGCGACGACTTCGACAAGCCCACGCTGGGCATCGAGTGGCAGTCGCCGCGCGTGCTGCCGGCAGACGTGAGCAGCCTCGCCGCCCGACCCGGGTACCTGCGCCTGATCGGGCGCGAGAGCATCACCTCGACCTTCGAGCAGAGCCTCGTCGCGCGGCGCCAGCAGGCCAAACACGTGCAAGCGACGACGTGCATGCAGTTCGCCCCTCAGCACTTTCAGCAGATGGCGGGCCTCGTTGCGTTCTACAGCACGGACTCGTTCTACTATCTCTACGTCTCGCGGGCGGATCACGCCGAGAAGGCCCTTTCGCTCATCAAGTGCGAGCGGGGGAACCTGACGTTCCCGATCGAGAAGGAGTACGTGCTGGACGGGGTGGAGAACATCTTCCTGCGGCTCGAGATCAAGGACGATCGGATATCGTTCTTCTACTCGCGGGATGGCGTCACCTACCACGCGGTGGGGTGGGAGCACGACGCGTCGATCCTGTCGGACGAGCACGCGATACCCTGCGCGTTCACGGGCAATTTCGTCGGGATGGCGTGCCAGGACCTGGCCGGCACACGCCTGCACGCGGACTTCGACTGGTTCGACTACCGCGAGATCGGGTGACGTCCACACAGGGGACAGCCTAAGAAATCCCTTAAATTCTTCGGAAAATTCACAGGGAGGCGGGGAGACGGGGAGAGAAATTTTCAAATACTCCCTGACTCCCCGCCTCCCTGTTCAATTTCTCCGCTTAAAAGGGCGGCTAATAGGCCGGCTCCGGCGCGCGCTCCTTGCCACGGAGGTGGATCTGGAGCGTCAGCATCCACGCAGTCGGCGCCGCGACGAGCACGTGCGGCGACGGCAGCGGGGGCGCGCTGTCCTTCGCGAAGCTCGAGGCGTAGACGTACTGCGCGTCGTAATACTGCAGGCCCAGGAGGTTCGTGCCGTTCAGGGCGAGCTCCATGCCGCGCCACCCGACCGCCGCGACGGCATCGAGGCTGACAGCGTCCTTGCCGTCCCGCCCGCCCGGGAGGGAGCGACCCGCCATGCCCTCGACGCCGGCGCCCACGCGGACCGTCACCTCCTTGCCGGAGAGCCGGCCGACGACCCCCGAGGCGAACACATCGTCGCGCAGGACGAACGCCGGAGCGTAAGGCACCGGGTCGCCTTCGGCGAAGCGCGCGTCGGAGCCGGTGAAGCGAGCGTGGGTGTACGTGCCGCTCAGGTGCGCGCCGAACGGGCCGGAGCGCGCGCTCATCACGACCTGCGCGCCTGCGCGCACCGACGGCGGGGCCTCGACGTGCTGCCGGGACGCCGCGTCGAACACGCGATCATTGCCGAGCCACGAGCCGAACCCCACGGCCGAGCCCTGGAAGGTCTTGCCCCCCTTGAGCCGGACGCCCGCCTCGACGCTGCGCACCCTGGTGAACGGCACGCGCTCGCCCTCGTCGAGGTCGCGCGCCTGCGGGGAACGGAACCCCTCGCCGTAGCTCGCCACGAGGTGCACACCGCCGCTGACCGCGATGTCGGCCATGGCCTTGCTCGACACGACGAAGCCCTGCGCGGTGCGCTCGAGCCCGGCGTTGCTCGTGCGATCCCGCACGCCGTACGAGAGCGAGTCGAGGCGCGCGCCGCCGCGGACGACCACGCGCTTGATCGGATAGAGCGAGAGATCGGCATACGCGGCCACGTTCGTGGCGTCGATCGTCGCGTCGACGAGCGCGGCGTTCCTCGTGCCGTCCTCGAACAGGCGCGTGTCGGTCTGGTCGACCGTGTCCACGCGCGCGTAGACGCCCATCTCGATGGAATCGCGCTTCGAGGTGATCTCGACGCCATGGCGGTAAAGCACCGTGAGGCCGAAGGTCGAGGCGTCGTTCACCATCTCGCTGTCGTCGCTCCGGACGATCGGCTCGCCGGCGAGCTGGTCGAGCGCGTACCCGGTGAGGTTCTGGTGAAACGTCGTCTTGGTCTTGCCCGCGAAGCCGCCGATGCCCATCGTGCCCTCGCCGAGGCTCCACAGGACATCGGAGCCGACGAGCGCCTGCGATGTCCTGTCGCGGCCGAGCGGCCGCTGGGCCGCGTAGAGGGCGGCGCCCCGCTCCACGGGGCCCTGCGGCAGGTAGCCGGGAAAGTCGAAGCGCGCAGAGCCGATGGCCACCGTCGCGCGGAACTGGACCTGGTTCGAGCCCCCGCCGAGCTGCCCGACGAAGGAGCTGCGCTCGCCGCCGCGCACGCCGCCCGGCCCGTCCGTGGCGTCGGTCTCGAAGGCCGCGAACGTGTCCATCATCTCGTCGTGCTCGGGCGCAAACGCGATGAGGACACGCCTCGTCCCGAACGAGCCGACTCCCCCCTTCAACCAGAAGCCCGGCGCCTCCAGGCCGAGATCCATGCGGAGCGAGCCGGCGACGCCGAAATCGCCTTGCCTCGGGTCGTGAGGGCCGCTGGCGATCCGGACGGAACGGACCACCTCCGGCATGATGAGGCGCATGTCGGCATATCCAGGAGCACGGATGTGCGAGACCTGGTTCATCGGGATGTTGCCGGCGAAGATCTCGACGTCTTGACCCGAGGTGCCGTCGAAGCCGCGCAGCGACAGGTGCGGCGCGCGACCGGGCAGGCCGCGATCGCTCATGAAGACGCCCGGGAGGACCCGCAGCACGTCGGCGCCCGAGCCGTGCGGCGCCGCGGCGAGGACCTGCGCGTCCGCCTCGACGTCGGAGGCGCTCCGGGCAGGCGACTTCGCCCGCACCCTCACCTCGAGGGGCTCGTCCTTGGGGGCGCAGGCGTCGATCTCGGCCTGGGTCGCCGCCTCGCGGACGCACCGCTCGTAGCCGTCGGCGCGGGCCACCGAAGGCCACAGCGAGGCACAGAGGAGCGGGACGGCGACGGCCAGCGCTCCTGTCGGCCCGGGCCGCCGTGACGGCCATCCCCTCGATCCAGGTCCCCGGCGGTGCCTCATGAGGCGATGATACCGACGACGAGGGCGGAGCTTGGGAGGGAAACGCCCGTCGCGTACGTCGAATCTCAGCGCGGCAAGAGGCGGCTGCGGATGCCTGGCGTGACGCAGCGGCGCAGCGAGTCAAGGATGGTTCGCTCGCACTGTGCGTGCGCTCGAAACCCCGGCTGTTGCGCCAGCAGCGCGTGCAGCTCCGGCAGCCGATAGAACGGCACGCTCGGATACCAATGATGCTCGATGTGATAGCCGATGTTGCGCGGCAGGACCAAGAAACGTCCGATCAAGCCAGGGATCGTCGTGCGGGCATCGGCATAACGTGGATCCTCGGACTGGATCGCCGAGTGTTCGCACGTCAGGCGGATGTACTGGGCCGCGATGTGCCAGGTACAGTAGGGCACCACCCAGTACACGAGGAGCTCCGGCCAGGCGTCGAACACCGTCAACAGCCAGGCGACAGCGGACCATAACAGGAGCCGCACGACATGGCCGAGCGGCGAGACACCGAACATGAAGCCGCCGATCAGCCCACGGACGATCCAGAACAGGCCCGTCAAGAGAAACACGCGACGCGCGAGCTTCAGCGCGTACCCCAGGGGCGTCTTGGGATAGCGCCACTCCCATGTGAGGCGACCTCCGGCGTCATGGGTGCTCCACAGCGCGCGGTTGCCGTCCCCCTCGCGGTTGAGGTGGCGATGGTGCTCACCGTGGTAGTGCCGAAAGCCCTGGACCGAAATGAACATCGGCCAGGCGAGCAGCACGTTGCCCACCCAGTCGTTGAGCTGACGATGGGGTAAGAGGCGAAAGTGCGCGGCGTCGTGGGCGATGACCGTGAGCGCGTGCTGGCGCGCGCCGATCACCACGATCGCGAGGAGGGTCACGGGCCACGCATCGACACGGGTCGCGACCGCGATCGCCAGCGCGACGATCGACCACTCGACCGCGATGGCTGCGACCGCCCGGGCTGGCGCGAGCACCGACAATCGACGGACTTCGCGGGGATCGAGGCGTTCGGGGATGGCGCCGACGAGATCGTGCGGGTGTTCCATGGGGTTTCGCTCAGGTCGGGGCCCCGTCCATGGCCGTCTCCGCGACCTCGGCGGAAACCAGCTCCGCGAGCGCGGCAAAACCAGGCTGACACGCTGCCATCAACGCGCGTTGCCCTCCGGACGCGAGCTCGGTGAAGCGCGAGCGCGCCGGGCGCACACGAGCACGGCGCCGAGAAGCCCGGTCGCCCCGGTCACGAAGTGCGCTTTCCTTCATGTCTGAGATGAATAGCATCGCGTATGCGAGGATTATCTGTCAACCCACGCTGCGGACGACGCATCTGGCTCTTCGGGGAAGCCAGTTTGACGGTACCACCCTGTCCGATGTCTGGTACTTCGATCTCCACGCCGGGACCTGGACTCGCGTGGACACGGCGATGACGGGTCGACGCCGCGGCCCTGAGCAGCGCCCGCAAAAGGAGCTCGATGTCCTCGCCGCGCTCGCGCAGCGGGGGCACCGAGAGCTCGACCACGGCCCGCGCGGCGGAGACGTGGCTCGATTGACGGGCGTATCGAGCGCGTCTATCCGTGCGCTGATGGCCCCGAGCTCTCCCTTGCCCGCGCAGCCGCGGACGATCGCCGAGGACGCACGGCGGGGATCCCCGGGCGCCGCTCCGCCGGGCCCGGAGGCCGCGCTCATCGCGCGGGCGGTGGCGGGAGAGCCGGCCGCGGTGAGGGCGCTCGTCGACCTGCTGACACCCACCATCCAGGAGCGGGTGATGCGGCCGCTGCTCCGCCGGCGGCGGGCGGCGGGGCACCGCGACGTGAGGCAGGAGGTCGAGGACCTGACCCAGAGCGTGTTCCTCGCGCTCTTCGCGGACGGCGGGCGCACGCTGCGCCAGTGGGACGCCGGCCGGGGGCTGCCGCTCACGAGCTTCGTTGGGCTCGTGGCCGAGCGCGAGGCGTGCTCGATCCTGCGCAGCCGCCGCAGGAACCCCTGGACCGAGCAGCCCACCGAGGACGACGCGCTCGAGCGCGCGGACGGCGCCTCCGTGTCGCCGGAGCCCGCGGCGATCTCGCGGGAGCTGCTCGCGGCGATCGCGCGAACGCTCCGCGATCGGCTGAGCGAGCGCGGGATGGAGCTCTTCTACCTGCTGCTCGTCGACGAGCGATCCACCGAGGAAGCATGCGCCATCACCGGCATGACGGCGGACGCCGTGTATGCGTGGCGGAGCCGCATCGCCCGGCTCGTCCGGCAGATCGCCGCGGAGCTCGCGGCCGAGGCGGAGCCGAGAGGGCGCGGCGCGTCGCCGAGCGCGGCGAGCCCGGGAGGGGGACGATGAACGACGACGATCTGCTGAAGGCGCTGGCGCGCGCCGCGCGCGAGCACGACCGGGCGAGCGATCCGCGCTGGTCCGCGAGGGCGCTGGGGACGCTCGAGGCCGGCGAGCGCGACGCGCTCGAGGCCGAGGCGCAGCGCTCCCCGGAGGACCGCGAGGCGTGGGAGGCCTCACGCCCGCTGGACGGCGAGGCGCGGGCGAGGATCGCAGACCGGATCCTGGCCGGGCTGCAGGCGAGCGCGGGCGAGCGAGGCGCGGAGACTGGAGGCGCCGCCGCGGATGCGGCGGAGGCGGCAGGCGCTGCCGCGGAGGTGGCAGGCGCCGCCGCGGCGGCAGGCGCGGAGGCGGCAGGCGCGGAGGCGGCAGGCCCGCCACCTCCGGGGCAGCGCGCGGCGGAAGCGCGCGGCGGCCAGGTGCTCCCGCTCCCGCGAAAGCCGGGCCGAGCGCCCTGGCGGACCGCGGCGACGGCCCTGGCGGCGGCCGCCGCGGCGGTCCTCGTCGTGCGGCTCTCGCTGGAGGGCGACAGGCACCATCCGCGCGGCCTGCTCGACGATCCGGGCGCGGTGGCCATGCTCCCGGTGCCCGCCTACGCCATGACGCTCGCCGGCGGCGAGGTCCGCGAGCGCTCCGCCTCCAGCGGCGCCGGCGCGACAGCGCGGCTCGGGCCCGGATCGAGGCTCGAGATCACCCTGCGGCCCGCAACCCGGGTCGACGGCCCCGTCGCGGTGCGCGCCTTCCTGATCCAGGGCGAAACGGCGCGCCCCTGGGACGTGCACGCCGACCTCTCGGAGCAGGGCGCGGCGCGCATCGAAGGCGACACGGATACGCTCTTCCCCGGCGTGCCCGAGGGCGAGTGGGAGATCGCGATCGCGATCGGACGGCCGGCGGCGCTGCCAGACAGCGCGGCCAGACTCGCGGACGCGCGGCCGTCCGAAGAAGAAGACAATAAATTCAGAATCTTACGCTTCAACGTGCTCCTCCTGCCGCACGCAGCGCCGCCCCCCCTCCCCACCGCCCGACCCGACGCGCCCTCGAAGGACCCGTGACGCGCTGGCGAGCGCTCCGGCCCGCGCTGGGCGCGGCGATCCTCGGCGCGGCGGCGCTGGCGCCGGGATGCGACGCGCGCCGCCCGACGGGGACCGCGGCCCCGGCGACCTCCGGGGCGTCCGCATCCCCGGCGACCGCCGCGGCACCCGCGCCGCCCCTCGAGGTGGAGTTCGCCGGCTGCAGCGCCGTACACGCTGGACCCGCCTGCGCGCTTCCAGACGACCGGACCCTCCGCATCTGGGTGAAGGCCCCCGCGGACGCCCGCGTCGCGATCGCCGTCGACGCGGCCGTCGCGGCGGACACCCCGCTCTCCGCGCTCGATGGGACGCGCGTCCAGGGAGGCGTGCTGGCGCGCGTCCCCGTTCCGGAGGGCGCCCGCGCCCTCTCGGTGACCGCCGAGCGGGGCGGCGGGCGCGCGTCGTTCCGCCTGGATCTCCGCCCGGCCATCGACGCGCCCCGGCTGAAGGAGGCCGAGGCGCTGCGCCGGCGCGGCGACCTCGACGCGGCGTCCTCGGCGCTCGACGCGCTGGCGTCCGGCGCGGACCCCGCCGTCCAGGCCCTGGCGATCGGCAAGCGCGCGCGCGTGGACCTCGCGCGCGGCAGGATCCCGGAGGCGATCGCGGGCTTCGAGGCGTCGATCCGGGCGCACCGGGCGGCGGGGCGGATCTCCGACGAGTTCCTCGACCGCTTCGCGCTCTCGTACACGCTCCTCTACAACGGGCGCAGGTTCGCGGAGGCGCGGGCGGCGCTCGACGCGCTCGGGCCGCTCGAGGCGAGCCATCCGGAAGGGCGCGCGGTGAAGCCGTACTACGCGGCGCTGCTCGCGTCCGAGGCCGGCGACCTGCGCGCGGCGCTCCGGCAGCTGGACGCGTCGGCGGCGGGCGCGGAGCGCCTCGGCCTGAGCGACCACCGGCTGCACGTGCTCCAGGAGCGCGCCGACGTGCTCCAGACCCTGGGCCGACCGCTGGAGGCGCAGGCGCTGCTGCGCGACGTGCAGGCGTCCTCCCCCGCCGGGAGGGCCCCGTGCGAGCGAGCCTCCCTGCTGAACGACCTCGGCTGGAACGCCCTCCAGATCGCGTGGGCGAGCGGCGGGTCCGGCGGGCAGCCCGCGCGCGCCGAGCGGCCTCGATCCCTCGCGGACGCGGAGGCGCCGCTCACGGCCGCGCTCGAGCTGTACGGGGCCGCGTGCCCGAGGCCGGCGCAGCGCGCGAACGCGCTGACGAACCTGGCCCTCGCCAAGCTGGAAGCCGGCCAGGCGAACGCGGCGCGCGCCCTCCTCGACGAGGCCCGGCGGACGGACGCGCGCCCCGACGCCGGCGTGGCGATGTACTGGCTCGAGATCGAGGGGCGCATCGCGCTGGGCAGCGGCGATCCCGCGAGGGCGCTGGAGATCTACGGCCGGCTCGCGCGGCTCGCGGACGCGAGCGAGCTGCCGGAGGGCCGCTACCGCGCGGCGCTCGGCCGCGGGCGGGCGCTCGAGGCGATGGGGCGGCTCGACGCGGCCGCCCTGGCCTACGAGCAAGCGGAGGAGGTGCGGGGCGACCTCGGCGCGCTCGTGCCGCTCGGGCAGGGCCGGGGCGGGTACCTGGGGCGCCTCGAGGAGAGCGCGCGGCGGCTCGTCGACCTCCTGCTCCGGCGCGATCCGCGCCGCGCCCTGCGCGCCGCGCGGCGATCACGCGCGCGCGCTCTCGCGACGCTCCGCTGGATCGACCGCATCGAGGCGCTCGGCGGCGAGGAGCGGGCGCGCTGGGAGAGCGCCCTCGCGGCGTACCACGACGCGCGGGCGGCCTTCGACGAGGAGGGGCGCGACGACTGGCGGCTCTCGTCGGACGAGCTCGAGGCGGTCCGCGTCGCCCGGGCCGCGCGCGGGCGGTCGATCCGCGCGTTGGTCGACGAGGCGCTGCTCCTGGTGCGGCACGGGGAGCCGGCAGCGGCGGAGGTCGAGGCGGCGCCGGCGCTGGAAGAGGGCGAGCTGATGCTCGTGGTCCATCCGATCCACGAAGGATGGGCCGGCTTCGCCGTGACCCGCGACGGCGTCGTGGCCCAGCGACTGCCGGCGCTCGACGTCTCGGCCCCCGCCGCGGCGCTGGCCCCGCGGCTGCTCGCGCGGTTCGATGCGCAGCTGCGCGCCGCGACGCGCCTCCGCGTCGCCGCCCATGGCGAGCTCGCTCGCGTCGACTTCCACGCCTTGCCCTGGGACGGCGCGCCGCTCGTCGCGCACATGCCGGTGACGTACGGCCTGGATCTGCCCCGGCGCGGCGCGCGGCCCGCGGAGGGCGCCGGCGCGGGGCAAGCGCCGGAGCGCGCGCTCGTCGTGGCGGATCCGCGGCGCGATCTGCCGGCCGCGCGGCGCGAGGCGGACGCGGTCGCGGCGGCGCTCACCGGGAAGGGGCTCCGCGTCGAGCAACTGTCGGGAGGGCTCGCCACGCGCCGCGCGGTGGCCGGCGCGCTGGAGGAGCCCGGGCTCGCGCTCTTCCACTACGCGGGCCACGGCGTCTTCGGGGGCCTCGACGGCTGGGACAGCAGCCTCGCGCTCTCCGGCGGGAGCGAGCTCGCCGTGGGCGACATCCTGGCGCTGCGTCGAGCGCCCGCGCGGGCGGTCCTGTCCGGCTGCGACACGGCGCGCACGGAGGCAGCGTCCGGGGCTCGGGGGCTCGGGCTCGGCCTGGCCCAGGCGCTGCTGATCGCCGGCGCGCGCTCGGTGATCGCGGCGTCGCGCCCGGTCGACGACGCCCTCGCGGAGCGGGTGATGGCCGCGCTCTACGCCGGCGAGCGAGGAGATCCAGGCGCGCAGCTGCGCGAGGCGACCCTCGCGGCGCTGCGCGCGGATCCGTCGAGCGACTGGGCGAGCTTCCGGGCGCTGGTCCCCTGACAGCCCCGGAGAACGCTCGAGATCTGTCAGAGGCCAGGAGGCGACGGCGAACAACACCTCGACCCCGGAGACGACCTACGGAGGATGTGAACGATGCGTACCTCGATTTTCGGTCTGAGCGCCCTTGTCCTCACCGCGTGCGGTCCATCGATGGACACCACACCTGTCGAGTCGGCCGCGGAGACCGGCCAGGCGGCGCAAGCGCTGTCATTCGGCCGGCGGCCGCAACCGCAAGGCCGGATCAAGGACGAGCCCATGCAACCGGCAGATCCTCAGTGCGGCGCGTGCGCGGCGTACGTCCTGAGCGCTCGGACGCTGTACCTGTTCATCGCGCAGAGGGAGTCGATGCCCAACGTCTCGATGACGCTCTACTCGATGAGGGGTATGCCGCTGGCGACCTACAAGGTCGCTCCGAGGCCCGACGGCTCCGCAAAGGCCCTCTACGCCGTGGACCAGGGGCTCGTCAAAGATGTGGGATGGGTCACCGTGCGATGGCTGGACCAGGGCGTGACGCAGGAGCTCCGCGCAGGCGTGCAGACGACGTGGAGCGGGTGGGCCGTCCTGGGCCAGCAATGACGGTCGGAGGCTGAGGAGAGGTGGCGCGCTGGGCCGTCGGAGCGAAGAGCGACGGCCCGCGCCGCGCCGGCGCTGCGCGAGAGACAGCGACGGCGCCTGCCACGGTTGGCGGGCGCCGTCGCTCGAGGTGGCCAGGGATGACGCCGCTCGTCAGCGCGGCGGCGTCACATCGAGGACCGCTCCCTTCAGGGGTGGAAGTTCACCGACACCTTGTTGCTCGCGCCGCTCCCGTTGCGCACGCGGATGTACCCGGGGCCGACGCCGCTCGGGACCTGCACCGTGAGGCTGGTCGCGCCGATGCTGGTCGGGCTGGCGAGGGTGGTGTGCGTGGCGTCAACGAACTCGACCTGCGCGCCGGGCCCGAAGCCCGAGCCCGTCAGGCTCACCGTCGTGTTCCAGTGCATGACGTCGGCGTTGTTGAAGTCGAGCCAGGGCCCGCCGCGCACGAACACGCCGGACGAGAGCATCGGGCTCTCCTGGAGGATCAGCTGCTCGTGATCGAGGAAGTCGGTCGTCGGATAGTCGCCGTGCCACGCCATGATCGTCGTGCCCGAGTAGCCGTCCGGGTGGTGCAGGCCGAACGAGTGCCCGAGCTCGTGGGCGACAGTCCCCTTCGGCACGCCGCCGTTGCACTGCCACGTGGCGTATCCGCAGTGGATCGCGAGCGGCTCCCGCACGCCGGAGAGGGGCTCGAGCACCCAGTCGCCCACGAGGGCGAATCCGGTGGTATCGCCCTGGAGGTTGGCGCCCGCCCAGCCGCCGCCGCCCTGCGCGAAGACCAGCGTGGACTGCCGCGCAGGGAAGCCGCCGACGGCCTGTGACACCGCGTTGAGCCAGTTCGGAAGCTCCTGCGGGTTGCTCTGGCAGGCGCTCGTCGGCGTCGGGCCGCAGCGCATGGTCAGGTAGTTCTGCGACGAGCGCACCGGCTGGACGAAGCCCACCAGGTGGAACGAGCCGCCCGACTCCTCGCGGTACCAGCCTCGCAGCTCGTCGAGGTACGTGTTGATGGCGTCGACGTACTCCTGGTGATACGGCTGGTCGCTCGGATAGACGTAATACGCCTTCACCGGGTAGACCTCGCCCCCCGCGAGCTGCGCCACCTGCGCGTCGCTCAGGGCCTGCTGGTAGAGGCGGACCTCGTCGATCAGGCCATTGTAGGCGTTCCAGCTGGGGTGTCCGCCGATGACGATGGGCCGCGTCGATTGCTGGAGCGCGCCCGACGCGGGCGTCGACGCGCGGAGCACGCCGTTGACGTAGAGCTTGAGCGCCGCGCCGTCGTACACGCCGGCGACGTGCGCCCACGCGTTGGCGACGGCCGGGGCCTGGACGATCGCATGCCGGCCGGCGCCTCCGTCGGGGAAGGCCACGGAGAAGAAGTACTTGCCGTTGTCGATGCCGAGCAGGAACGAGTCCGCGGCGTACCACTGGTTGATGATGGTGCGGCTGCCCGTCACGCTCCGCGGGTTGACCCAGGCCGCCGCGGTGATCCGGTCCTGGAAGTGGAGGTAGCTCCTCCCCTCGCTGCTGATCTCCACACGATCCCCCGCCCCGTCGAAATCACCGGCCGACAGGGACCATCCGGGGCTGCAAAGACGGCGGCCGGACATCACGCCGAACGCCCCCCGGCCCGAGTCCTCGCGAACGCGCGTGATCGCGCCGGCCGCGCAGGTGTCGAAGCTCCAGTAAGCCGCCGGCGTCGGCAGGCTGGCCCGGTCCGCGACGAGCGGGGCAGAGGCCGCAGCTGTCGCCTCGTCTTCGGGCTCGTCGGCAGGGCCGGCCGCGACGCAGCCCGAGAGGCTCGCCGCCAGGGTGAGGACGATCGATCGAGAACCCGTGTGCATGGGGGTCCGCATGGGAATGGATGCCTTTCTCGCCTGGCGCGGGCGCTCCTCGTCGGAATGCGCAACGCGCCGGCCATGCCAGTGCCGTGGAAGAAGGCAGCGCTCAGGGGTTCGTCCCGAGCCGTCCGCCTGCCTGCCTGTTACTTCGCCGCGGCTCCCCGGGGCCTGACATGGACCGAGAAAAAAAGAACGCCGGCGCCGAGCCGACTGCGCTGGTTCGACGAGACGTGCGAAAGACCGTCCGCCAGAAATCGCCCGGGGGCATCAAGCCGCGACGTGAGCCTGCGGGAGCCTCGCCGTGCACGAACGCTTCCTGAAGGAGCCAGCATCCCCAGCCCGAAGCGCGTCATCACGCAGCGCCGTGCGTGCGGGCGAATCGAGTGCCGGTCCCGAAGGCACATCATCCCGCGCAGGGACCGTCGGGAACGACCCCGCTCCCAGGGCCGCATGCGCGGGAGCACGCTGAGGTGGCGCAGCATACATCTCCATGTACGCCAGTTCACTTTAACGCAATACATCATCCATTTGTGCCAGCGAGCGACCAGATTTCTGTGAGAAAACATGCACAAATGCATGCCGGCGCCTCGAGAAATGATGCACAGATTACAAATTTTCATCCTGCGGCCGGCCGAGCTCATCGCGCGCACGCAGATCGACGTGGTTGGCAGCAAGATCCCCAGGACGGGCGTGCTTCACCCTGTGCGGGAAGACCGCGGTAGCGCCTGTGCGAGACAGGAGCCCACCTACCGTCTGCGCCTGTATCTTTCGCGCCTTTGCTGAAGGAGCCAGCAGCCTCGCGATGACCGGAACGACGAGGCCGGGACGCGGATGACCCCAGCGCCGCTGGGCTCGCGCATGCGCCTGCGGGACGGGATAGGACGGCACAGGAAGGCGGACGGCATGCAGAGCGAGTTGAACAACCCGTCCACGATTCCTGGTGACGCTGGGCCCGGCGTGCTCGAGGGCTCCTGTGTCGCCTTCGATACGACCAGGCTTGTGTCACGAGTAGGCGCGCTACGTGCGCCCACTCATCGGTCACCAAGCCTGAGTTGGGCGGCACCTGGCGGTCACCAACGAGCTGCTACCTACTGAATGTGCAACCGTTCGAAATCCTTAAACGCCCTCTCGACGAGATTCATCACGGCGCGACCGCCTGGTTGCTGCAGCATCGCGAGGTTCGGAAATCCAAATCTACATGGAATCAGGATTTGCTCATCGCGCTCCCATGGATACTCTGCATTCTCGGGAGAAGCCAACCGATCCGTGGCGGGCGCAAGTTTCTCGATTTCTCGAGCAAGGGTCGTCGCATTTCGCTGCAAGGCCTGCAATGCCGCGTCGCGCTCTCGATACTCGTCACGAATCTGCTCGCAACGAAAGAACTGATTGACAAATTCAACGAATCCAGTGTGATGCCTGACCAGCTCGTCAACGTCTGCTGCCGTATCACGAATTCGATATGCCTTGGCGATCTTCTCGGTCGCCATCTGCAGATAGTGCAGCGCGTGACACTGCGAAAGGCTTGGTTTCGTCAGCGCCGCAAGATGTTTGTACACTTCCCAGTCCGACCGGCCTTGGGCTGCAAACGCTTCAGCAAACGCCTGACGTCTTGCTGCTGCGTCCATCACGCTGCCCGTTGGTCTCGCGTAAACCTCTGTGCGCCCTCAAGGCTCCAGCCCTGCGGGAGTCGTGAACGGCCGCCTTGAAGTGCTTCGAATTCCGCCGGCGTTACCTCGGCGATGATCGTGGGGAACGGGACGTCCTGGGTCGGTGCGAACTCGAAAGGGGTCACCTCACCGGTGGCTACGGTGGCGGCATTGACCTCCAACAGCTTGATCGGTTCGGTCACGCTGGCTTCGTTCTCCGTCATCACGCGATATACCGCCTGAAGATGCGGCTCGACGTTGAAGTGCGCTTCGATGAGTTCTCGGGCAACCTGATCCTTCGAGGGCATAGCTGTACTTTACCTCACGGGAATGCCCCTGACAACGCCGGGGTACCGCCCAAGTGCAGGATCAACCGGACGCGTCGCGCTTGAGCTAGCTCGTCACGTCCGCGGTGCACGGGTGAGCGCAGTCGATCCAGTGCGTCCGCCCGCCCACAACTACAACGATTTCGATGCCAGGACATCGGTGTTCCTCGCCTGTACATGCGCAAGGTCATCGACGTGGCGTGATGGCCGGGCCCTGCTCGCCGACGAGCGCCGTCAGAGCCGAAGCCCTGTCAGCCGGCACGCGCGTCAGGCACCTGTGCTGTACGGGCAGCCGTGGGCGCTCATGGCAGCCGCCACGGGCTCCGTCACCTCAGGCTCCGCCGCCGCGGGCTCCTCCCGCCCCGCCGGCGCCGCGCGTACGGCGCTCGACGGCTCCCGCCGCTTCAGGATCATGCGCATCCCGTTCACCGGCTGAAGCGAGATGAACCCGCGGCAACGCGGGTCGAAGCCGGGGACCAGCCGGAGCCGGTAACGCTGCAGCGCCATCGCGACCATGATCTTGCCCTCGAGCTGCCCCATGAACTCGCCCAGGCAGATCCGCTGGCCGGCGCCGAACGGGATGAAGGCGAGCTTGTCGTCCGCGCTCCGCCGGTGGTTCGCGAAGCGCTCGGGCTTGAACTCCAGCGGATCGCTCCAGAACTCCGGGTGCCGGTGCGTGACCCACGGGACGATGGCCACCGTCGACCCCGCGGCGACCTGGTAGCCGCCGAGGACGTCGTCCTCCAGCGGGCTGCGGAGGATGAACGGCACCGAGGGCAGGAGCCGGAGGCACTCGTTGAAGACCATGGCGAGGTAAGGCATCGACTCGATGTCCCTGGCCGTCGGAGACCGGCCGCCGAGGACGCGATCGATCTCGTCGGTGAGGCGAGCGCACACCTCGGGGTGCTGCGCGACCTGGTAGAGCGCCCACGAGGCGGTGACGCTCGAGGTCTCGTGCCCGACCATCAGGATGGTCTTGATCTCGTCCCGCAGCTGCGCGCGGTCCATCTTCGCGCCGCTCTCGGGATCGACGGAGTTCATGAGGCGGACGAGCACGTTGTCCTCGCCGCCCGCGCCGCGCTGGTAGCCGTCGATGATGCCGTCGATCACGGTGTGCACGCGGTCCATGGCCCGGCGGAAGCGCAGGTGGCTGGGTAACGGCCAGGACAGGGGCGGGTTGACGAGCGAGTACATCCGCTTGAGCGCGATCGAGAGCGCATATTTGAACGCCTCGCGGACGGTGTCCGTGTGGGCCTCCAGCGCGGCGCCGAAGAACGCCTCGCCCGCGATACCGAACGTCACGTCCATCATGTCGTCGTTGATGTCCCGCTCGAACTCGCCCGGCTGGGCGTCCCAGCGACGCAGCACCGCCTCCATGTGGTCGACGATGATGGGGACGAACTTGAGCGTGTTGGCATGGTTGAACTGAGGCTGCACGTGCCTGCGCTGGCGCCGCCAGAGCTCGCCCTCGCTGTTCACGAGGCCCCAGCCCAGCACGGGCGCGAGCTCGTGGTAGCGCTTGCCCTTGGGGTAGTTCCGGGCGTTCGTGCGAAGGACGTGCGCGATGTCGTTCGGGTGAAACGCCATGACGAAGTCCTCGGCCCCGGGCGCCCGCAGGCGCACGACGTCGCCATGACGCGCGAAGAGGTCCTCGTAATGACGCATGTCACCGGTCCTGAAATTCGCCAGGTACCGCAGGCTGGCGAGCGGGCCAGGGCCGGGGGGCTGCCGATCGAGCGTGGCACTCATGATTTCTCCTTCTTCGAGAGCTCCAAGGAAGCTGACGTGAGCTGCTCCGCGCGGACCTGCGCCGAGCGCACCCCGGCGCCGCCCATCGCTGCGGTCAGATGCACAGCGAGCCCCCGCCGTCGACGGTCAGCGTCGCGCCGTTGATCCTCCGCGCCCCGTCCGAGAGCAGCAGCAGGACGGCCTCGGCGACGTCGTCCTCGGTGCAGAGCCGGCCGCCCGGCGTGCGCGACTCCCAGTACGGGAGGATCCGCTCGTGATCCGGGTAGTTGCTCGTCACATGGCCGTAGATCGGCCCGGCGGAGACGCAGTTGACCTGCACGTTGCGCGGGGCGAGCTCGACGGCGAGCGCGCGCGTGAGCGACTCCACCGCGGCCTTCACGGCGCCCATGGCGCCGAAGTGCTCGAGGTACCTCGACGAGCCGTTCGACGAGAGCGCGACGATCCGACCGCCGCCGTGGCGCTCCATCAGGCGCGCCGCGCGCATGGCGCACAGGTGGTAGCCGATGACGTTCGTGCGGAAGGCCAGCTCCCAGTGCTCCGGGGTCGTCTGCTCGAGGGGGCCGAAGCGGCCGTTCGACGCGTTGCTGACGAAGTGGTCCAGCTCGCCGACGTCGCGCGCGATCGCGTCGAAGAGCCTGTCGATGTGCGCGGGGTTGGCGACCGAGCCCCAGACGTGCACGGCGTCGCCGCCGGCCCCGCGGATCTCGTCGGCGACCGCCTCGCCGTCGTCCCGCGAGTGGAAGCTGTTGACGACGACCCGCGCGCCGGCGCGCCCGAGCTTCGCGGCGATGGCGCGGCCCAGCCCGCGGCTCGATCCGGTCACGAGGACGGTCTTGCCCGCGAGCGCCACCCCGGGGACAGGGAGCGCCCGCTGCGCCGCGGGGGCCACAGCGGCGCGCGCCGCGGTGACCTGCGCGGGCGGCGCGGATTCGACGAGGCGCGCGAGATCGCCGACCGTGCGGGCCTCGTCGAGCGCCACGTCGAGCGCGCCCGGCTGGGCGCCGCGCTGCCAGAGGAGCGCGCGGAGCTCGTCGCGGCGGCGGCGGTCGACCCCGAGGTCCTCCTCGAGGCGCGCGTCGGGGACGAGCAGATCGACCGGATGGCGGGTCGCGTCCGCGAGCGCCTGAACCACGACATGGAGCGCCTCGCCCCCGTGGCCATTGGCGTGCCTTCCGGCCTCCACGTGGCCATTGGCATGCCCTCCGGCTTCCACATGACCATTGGCGTGTTTCTCCGCCTCTCTATGACCATTGGCGTGCTTCGCCGCCTCCACATGGCCATTGGCGCGCCCTTCGGCTTCCACGTGGCCATTGGCGTGTGCTCCGGCCTCGATATGACCATTGGCGTGGTTTCCGGTCTCCACCGGACCATCGGCGTGCTCTCCGGCCTCCGCGCTGGCCGCGATCGTTCGCGACAGGAACTCGCTGACGCGGGCCACCGTGCGCAGCTCTTCGGGCGCCGCCTTGAGGGCGTTCGCGAGACCGAAATCGGCGCGCAGCGTCGCGAGGATCTCGCCGCGCTTCACGGAGTCGATGCCGAGGTCCTGCTCCAGATCGGCGTCGGCGACGACGACCTCGTCGGGGTAACGCGTCATGCGCACGAAGACGGAGCGAACGTGGTCGAGGAGATCATGAGATTGCATCGTCGAAACCTCGTGGTTGGTGAGTGCCATTCATCCGAGAGCGGCGACCGGCGGCACCGGGACGGCCGCGACGAGCGCGAACGCACCGGTCAGCACGGCCCGGCCGAAGAACTGCCCGCCCCGCGCGCCCAGCGCGAAGGAACGGACCGAGGGCTGCGCGAGGCGCGCGCCCCCCGGCGGGAACGCGACGTCGATGTCCTGGAACGAGAACCGCGCCGGCAGCGCGAGCGCCCCCGTCTTGTAGAGCGCCTCCTTGGCGCTCCAGAGCAACGTCTCGAGGGCGGCGCGCGGGGCGCCCGCCGCGGCGCCCCGCGCGAGGCCCTCGCGCTCGCGCGGGGTGAAGTGCTCGTCGGCGAAGCTCGCCGCGCGCGCCTCGACCCGCTCCACGTCGACGCCGACCGCGCGCGCCGTGGTGACCGCGGCCGCCGCGAGCTCGCCCGCGTGCGAGAGCGACAGCGCGAACGCGCCGTCCTCGAAGCGCGGGCGGCGGCCGGACGGCCCCGTCACCGCGCAGGCGAGGTAGTCCGCGCGCGGGTGCGCCTCGAGCGAGGCCGCGTCCAGCGCGACCAGCGGTGCGCCGCGGCCGGCGGCGAGCTCGAGGCGCAGCCACTTCGCCGCGACGCGCGCGCACGCGGACTGCGCACGCCGGGCCGCGACGCGCTGCGCGGCGCACGCGCGGCGCTCGCCGGCCGTCAGGTAGGGCTCGAGGCGCGCCGCGGTCTCGGCGTCCGCCCGCGCGACCGCGATGGCGAGCGGCGGCGTCACGGCGCCCCCAGCGTCAGCGCCGCCTGCGCCGCCGGGCGGGCGTCCGCGGCCACGCGCCCCATGACACGCCCCTCGAGCCCCTCGACCTCCAGAAGCACGCCGCCCGAGGGGTCGAGCGCCTGCGCCCACGCGCCGAGGACGCGATCGCCCGCCGCGGTCGGGACCGTGGCGACGAGCCGGATGGGGACGCCCGCGTCGCGGAGCGCGAGGTCGTTGGCCGCCGTCCCGAAGCGGATCCGGTCGACGCCCCCCGCCGCGCACACCGGGAACGCGCCCGCCTCGTCGCGGCGCAGGGTGCCCAGCGACAGGAGCGCGTCGAGCAGGAGGAACGGCGTGGCCGCCCGGCGCTGCCCAGCGAGGGCGCCGTCGGTCGTGAGGCGGAACCGGGCCTCCTTGAGCGCGGCCCCGAGCACGAAGGTGCCGAGGTGATCGAACCAGCCCGCGTGCCGGACCGGCGAGCCAGGGCTCGCGTACGGGTCGCGGACCAGGGGCCCGTCGACCCACCCGGCGTGCCGCGGAGCGAGGCTACCGCGGTCGACGTGGATCGGGCCGAGCTCGACCACGCAGGTCGCGAAGACCACGCCGGCGCGGAGGATCACGCCCGACCGGTGCACGAAGTCGCCGCGCACCTCCACGGCGCACGCGACGCGGCCGCCGGCGAGGCGCTCGCGGCGGGTCGTCACCGCGCGCACGTCGCGCGGCGCGTCGTCGGCGAGGCGCAGGAACTCGAGGAAGCGCACGTCGCGCACCTCGCGGACGAGCGCGCCGCCGCCCGAGGTCGCGAGCGCGTGCCGGACGGCCAGGTCGACGAGGTAGGCCCCGGCAGCGACGGCGCTCGAGCGCGCCCGGTGGTCGGAGAGCCACGGATCGACGCCTGGATCGAGCGTCCACGCGCTCGCGGGCGCGCCGTCCGCCGCGACTGCTGCGTCTGCCTCAACCGCCGCGTCCTCCGCGACGATGCGCGGAGCGAAGCGCTCGATCTCGCCGTCGCCGAGCAGGACCTGGGCCGCGCCGGCGGGCGGCTCGGCGACGAGGTCGAGGAAGATCCGCCTCCCCTCCTCCGGCTCGACGCCCCGGAGCCCGCGCGCCGCGCCGAGCGCGCTGTACTCGGACCCGGCGGTCATGCCGACGCCGTTCCAGCCGAGCCACGCGATGCTCGACCACGGGCCCGCGCCCGCCTCGGCGGCGAAGTACGCCGCGGCGCGGTTCATCGCCTCGTTCGCCGCGCCGTAGTCCGGCTGCCCGTCGTTGCCGAGCACGCTGAACGCCGAGGTGACGAGGTGGACGTGCGGGCGCGCGTCGGGCAGGTGGCGCGCGAGGGCGCGGCGGAGGTGGGCGAGGCCGGCGAGCTTCGTGTCGACGATCCGCTCGAACAGATCGAGCGGCTTCGACGTGAGCCGGCTCGACACCTGGATGCCGGCGCCGTGCACGACCAGATCGACCCGGCCGTACGCCGCCGCGACCGCCGCGACGGCGCGGTCGACGTCCTCGCCGCGCGTCACGTCGACGGCGTGGTAGTCGACGACGCGGCGACCGGCGCCCCCGGCGCGCAGCTGGGCGAGGACCCGGTGCGCCTCGCGCGCCGCGCGGAGGCGCGCGTAGCGGTCGCGCAGGACGCCCATCCTCAGGCCCGGGCTCTCGCGCAGGGCCTCGGCATAGAAGTCCCGCTCGTACGCGTCGAACGCCGCGTCGGTCATCGCGAGCGCGCGGGCCGGAGCGTCCTCCAGCCGCGAGCGGCCGAGGAGCACGGCGCGGCAGCCGAAGCGGTCGAGCAGGCCCTCGACGAGCTCCGCCGTGATGCCGCGCGCGCCGCCCGTCACGAGCACGACCGAATCGGCGCCGAGCTGCGGTACGGCGCGCGCGCGCGGCCTCGCGGAGGCGCGGGCGAGCTGCACGGCGTGCCGCGCGCCGCCGAGATCGACCACCTCCTCGGGCACGGCGGGCCGGGCGTGGCGCCACTCCTCGGAGAGCGCGCCGAGCGCGGCCGCGGCGTCGCGCGCGCCGGTGTGGACGACGCGCACGTCGCCGCCAGGGAGCTCGCGCGCCAGGGATTTCACGAAGCCGCCGACCGCGCCGCTCACCGGCGCGAGCCGCCCATGGAGGTCCACGGCGGAGGCGACGACGGCGGCGAAGGCCACCTCGCCGCGCGCAATGGCGCCGTAATAGCGGCGCGCCGCGCCGAACAGCGCGCGCAGCGCCGGCCTGTACGAGCCCGGCGCGCCGTCGACGAACGCGAGCGCGTCCGTGGCGCGGGTGAGCACGACGACCGCGTCGACGTCATCCGGGGCCAGGGCCGCGAACGACGCGCCGAGCCGCGCCTCGTCGCGGGCGTCGAGCGAGGGCGCACCGCCGGACGCCTCTGCTCCAGGCGCGGCGAGATCGCGCGGGGTCCCGGCCTCCGCCGTGCCGGACGCCTCCTCGACGGCGAGCGCGAGGACGCGCGCGCGCTCCTCGTCGGAGCGGGCGGCGCGCCGCACCTCCGCGGCGAGCGCCGCGTCGGTGCAGACGTGGAGGACGCGGGATGGGACGCGCGCCGACGGCCCTGTCGCCGGCGCGGGGGCGATCTCGGGGACGAAGCCGTGGATCGGCGTGCCCGTCGCGAAGCCCGAGGCCGCTCGCGCCGGCGCGACCGACGCGGCCTCGGGGGGCGTGACCTGGACGGCGCGGGGATCGGACGGCCAGCGCACCAACGCGGCGCCGTGCGTGCGCGCGCCCCGGATCGCCGCGTGGAGCTCGACGGCGCCCTCGGCCCCGCGCAGCCGCGCGCTCGATCCGCCGACCGCGAGCTCGCGGGCCGAGGGGCCGCGCCCCGCCGCGCCGCCGACGCCCTCGGCCGCGCCGGCGACGAGGTGCAGGCGAGCGAGCACCGGCCAGGCGTGGCGCGCGGCGGTGTCCTCGGTGCACAGCGCGACGAGCAGCGCCGCCTCGCCGACCGGCCGCGGGTCACAGGTAGCGGACGCGCCCCGCGCGACGTCGTCGCTGAAGGCGCTGACCGCCCCCGCGAGCACGACGTCGCAGTCCTCGTCGAGCACGAGATCGGCGGCCGCGAGCGCGTCGAGCAGCGAGGTCGCCGAGGTGTCGACGACGAAGTTCGGCCCGCGCAGGCCGAAGACGTTGGCGACGCGCCCGGAGATGACGTTGGGCATGTTGCCCGGCTGCGTGTACGGCCCCGTCGCGGGCGATCCCCCGCGGAGCGCGTCGGCCGTCGCGGAGGCCAGCGCGGGGCTGACGCCGCGCGCCCGGAGCGCCCGCGCCACGCGGTCGGCGAAGATGCGCTCGTTGGCGCGGGCGCCGCGGCGCGTCTTGCCCTCGTGGCCGACGACGACGCCGATGCGCTCGCAGAGCTCGCGCGCGGGCAGCGCCGCGAGCGCCTCCTCCGCGGCCATCGCCGCGAGCAGCTGCGTCGGGTCCATCGCCTCGAGGGCGTCCGGGAGGACCGGCGCGCGGGCCGGCAGCCGGAGCGCGCCCTCGTCGAACGCGAGGACGTCCGACGGGGAGCCCGCGGTCGCGCCTCCTGTGGCTGGGAACACGGACCCGACCCCGACGACGCACAGCGCGCGGCATCCTCCGCGCGCGCGCGGACGCGCGGGGTGGCGCTCGAGGCGGTGCTCCTCGACGACGAGGTGGGCGTTGGTGCCGCCGAAGCCGAAGCTGTCGAGCGCGGCGCGCAGCGGGGCTCCGCCCTCGGCGGTCCAGGGGGCGGCCGCCGTCGGGATGGCGAACGGCGAGCGCGCCAGATCGATGCGCGCGCTCGGCGCCTGGAACCCGTGCTGCGGGAAGAGCGTGCGCTCCCGGATCGCGAGCACGACCTTGATGAGCGACGCGACGCCCGCGGTCCAGCCCGTGTGGCCGAGCAGCGACTTGACGCTGCCCAGGGCGATGCGCGGGGCGCCGGCGTCGCCTGCGTCGCTCGCGAACACCTCGGCGAGCGCCTGGAACTCGGTGGCGTCGCCGACGGGCGTCGCCGTGGCGTGCGCCTCGACGTACTGGACGCTCCGCGCCTCGACGCCGGCCCGCGCGTGGGCGCGCCGCATCGCCAGGGCCTGCCCGCGGCGCTGCGGCACCGTGACCGACGGGCTCGGGCCGTCGCTCGACAGGCCGCTGCCCAGGAGCACGGCGTCGACCCGATCGCCCCGCGATCGGGCGTCGTCGAGCCGCTCGAGCACGACGACCGCGGCGCCCTCGCCGAACACGACGCCGTCGGCGGACGCGTCGAAGGGGCGGCTGCCGGTCGCGGAGAGCCCGCCGAACTGCGAGAACTGGCACGCGTTCGTCGGGCCGGGCTGGTAGGCGCCGCCGGCGATCACGACGTCGGCGAGGCCGCGGTGAAGCATCGCGGCGCCCAGATGCACCGCGTGCATCGACGACGCGCAGGCCGCGTCGACGAGGACGGTGCGCGCGCCCTCCCCCACCACGTCGCGCACGACGCGCGCGAGCGGCTCGAGGTGGCCGCGGCACGCCGCGCGCCGCCCGGCGTCGAGCCCGAGCTCGGCCGCCAGCGCGTCCACCACGGCGGCCCGGGCCGCCTCGTCCGCGGCGGCGCCGTCGAGCGCGCGCTCGACGCCGAGCAGCAGCGTGGCCTCGTCGTGCTCGATCGAGCCGTCGGCCGTGGACCCGAGGAGGCATACGATCCGCAGGGGCGCGCCGCCGCGGAGCGCGGCCGCGTGCGATCGGGCCTCGGCGAGCGCGCACGCCAGCATGCGGGCCGTCTTGGGCAGCCGCTCGAGCGCGCGCGTGTCGTAACCGGTCTGCTCGGCGTAGGGGCCGAGGGCGTCGACCGTGCCGACCAGCAGGCTGTAGGTCTTGTCGGCGGCGCGGCCGCGGTTCAGGAAGTCGGTCGCGAGCTCCGGGTGCCGCTCGCCGGTGTCGGCGATCCCGCACGTGCCCGCGAGCAGCTGCGCGAGGTAGGCGTCGACGCCGCCGGCCCCCGGCAGCACCGCGCCCATGCCCACGATCGCGATCGGCGCCGCACCCGCAGCGGAGGCGGCGTCCTCGCGCGGGCTCGCGGCGGCGTCGGGGCTCACGGAGCCCGCGGCAGCGGCGGGGCTCGCGGCCTCGCGCGGGCGGCGGCCCTCCGGTTCCTCCGCCGGGCGCGGCGCGACCGCCGTGAGCGCGCGCCCCGGGGCGCGCAGCGCGTCGATCACGCGCCGGTGCTCGGCCACGACGTCTTCTCCCGCGCGGAACGTCGAGATCACGCGCAGATCGGTCCCGGGCGGCGCGCTCCGCCGCGCGAGCGCTGTCAGGGCGCCGCCGCCGCCGCACTCGACGAAGGTGCGTACCCCCGCCGCGAGGAGGTCGCGCACGGCCGCCTCGAAGTCGAGCGGCGTCACGATGTGCACCGGGAGCAGGCGCGCGGGCGCGAGCGGGCCGTCGCCGTAGTGGACGCGATCGATCGGCGAGTACGTGGCCAGCGCGGGCCGCGCCGCGCCGGCGCGCACGAGGGCGCTCGCGAACGGACCGACCGCCGGCGCGAGCAGCGGCGAGTGGAAGGCGTAGCGGCTCGCGAGCACCGTCGCGCGAACGCCGGCGCCGGTGAGCCGCCGCTCGAGCGCCGCGATGCCGTCCGCCGTGCCCGACGCGACCGCCTGATCGGCCGCGTTCACCACCGCGACGAACACGTCGTCCCGGCCGAGCGCATGCACCTCGTCGCGCAGGCGCTCCGCGCCGGTGTGGGCGGCGAGCATGCGGCCGGGCGGCGCGCCGCGGAGGGCGAGCACCCGGCGGCACACGACCTCGGCGGCCGTCGCGAGGGGAAACGCGCCGCCCGCGGCCAGCGCGGCGATCTCCCCGAGGCTGTGCCCCGCCACGACGTCCGGCTCGAGCCCGGCGGACCGGAGCAGCGCGACGGCGACGTGGTCCTGGACGAGGATCCCGAGCTGATCGAGATCGACGCACGCCTCGAGGGCGGCCCGCGCCTCCGCCTCGCCGGCGGTCACGAGCGCCGCGAGCGAGGCGCCGAGCAGCTCGCGCGCCGCGGGCTCGGCCGCGGCCACGGCCTCGCGCGCGGCGTCAAAGCGCGCGTGGAGCGCTCGCAGGAGCCGGAGGTCGAACGAGCCCTGGCCCGGCAGGAGCAGCGCGATCTTGCCGGCGACGCCGCCGCCCTCCCGCGCGGCCTCCCCGGAGCGCCCAGGCGCGGCCTCCCCGCCCGCCGCGGCGTCCGCGCCCCACCGCGCCCTGTGCGGGCGCGCCTCGTGGAGCGGCCCCCGCGCGACCTCGGCGGCGTGCCGGAGCAGGCGCTCGGGGAAGAGCTCGCGCATCGCGGAGCCGCCGCGCAGGCAGAGCTCGACGAAGCGCTGATGCGGAACGCGCTCGTCGAGGGCCCCGACGTGCGCCGTCACCGACCTGGGCAGCGGCGCGAGCTCGTCGCTCGCCGAGGCGACGGCGACGATGCGCTGGTAGCCGCACGCCACGGGCTCGCCGTCGAAGCGGACCGTGCGGAAGTAGCCGTACGCGCTCGAGCGCGTCACGGCGCCGAGGCTCATGAAGATCGCGACGCGCTCGCCCACGCGCACCGGCGCGAGGTTCCGGCTGTACCCCTCGGTGGTGAGCAGCCGGATCGCGGCGCGATCCTCCTCGTGCGGGAGCGTGCCGTCCGCGGCCTCGGCGAAGTAGAGCGTCTCGCGCGCGATGCACTGGAAGCGGAAGTTCGTGAGGTAGTGATGGCTGCCATAGGCCATGCTGTCCTCGAACTTCACGCAGTACGGAACGACGAAGAACTCGCCCATAGATCCTCTCCACGCAGCCCGCCCGCGGCCGGCGCCGACGCACGCCTGGCACCGCGTGCCAGCCGCTGTTTCGTGCGCTCCTCACCGTTGCGCCGCTCGGGCTGTTCGAATAAGTGTACCTACACGTAAATGCTCGGAGCGCGCCGCGGGCCAGTGGCCTCCGGTCGCGCGGGTGATGCCGCGATGCTCGCCTCGGCGCCGCCGCGCCCCTTGGCGACGGATGACCGATCGCTTCGAGGGATCGGCCAGCGCGCGCCGGGGCCGCCAGGACCGCCGACGCCGAGCAGGCGTCGTGCGGACGAGGCGGATCCACGTCGTCGAGGACGAGATAGGTGTAGCTACACCTGAACGGATGTCAAGCCGCGATCCTGGACGTGATTTGACGGACCCGGTCGAAACGGTGTAGATACACTGGTGACCGATTTTGCCCGCGCCGCCCAGATCATCGCGAGCCAGTGCGCCCTCGTGCGCGTCCGCCGCGCGTCGCGCGCGCTGACGCGGCTCTACGACGACAGCCTGCGCGCGGCTGGGCTCCAGTCGACGCAGCTCACGATGCTCGCCGCGGTCGCGACGTGCGGCGACGAGGGCGTGCAGCTCAGCGCGCTCGCGGACGGGCTCGTCATGGATCGCACGACGCTGACGAGAAACCTCGTGCCGCTCGAGAAGGCGGGCCTGCTCCGCGTGGCGCGGGCGCCCGGCGACGCGCGCGTCCGCATCATCTCCCTGACGCGCCAGGGAGAGCGCGCGATCGAGGCGGCGTTCCCGCTGTGGGAGCGGACGCAGAAGCACGTCCGCGAGCAGCTCGGCGAGAGCAGGGCCGACGCGCTCCGCGAGGAGCTCGGCCGCGTCGTGGCCCTGGCCACCCGGCCCGAGAAGGCGGCGGAACCCGAGCGGACGAAGCAGAGGGCGCCGACGCAGCAGAAGGCGCGGACGGGCAAGCGCAAGGCGACGTGAGGGGCGTGGAGCGCGCGGTCGGGCTCGTCGGCGCGGCCACTTGGTGTACGCTCCGGCCTGATCGAGGCGTATCCCCATGAACGCGAGCGACCGACGCGCCCCCGGACCGAGCACCGGCGAGGCCATCACGGGCCTCCTGCACGCCGCCCAGGAGGGCCAGAGGGACGCCGCGGACGCCCTCCTCCGCGCCGTCTATGCCGAGCTCAAGACGATCGCCTTCGCCCGGGTCCGCCACCTCCGCGCCGGGCAGACCCTCGGCCCCACAGCGCTCGTCCACGAGGCGTACGAGAAGCTCTTCCGTGACGGCGAGGCCCGCTTCCAGAGCCGCGCCCATTTCTTCGGCGCCGCCTCCCAGGCGATGCGCGATCTCCTCGTCGATTACGCGCGCCACAAGGCCGCCCGGAAGCGGGGCGGCGATCTGGTGCGCGCCCCCGAGGAGGACATGCACGAGCTGCCCCTCGCGCTCGATCTCCCCGTCGAGGACCTCCTCGCCCTCGACGATGCCCTGCGCAGGATGAGCCAGGAGCACCCGCGCAAGGCCGAGATCGTGATGCTGCGCTACTTCGCGGGCCTGACCGAGGACGAGATCGCCGAGCTCTCGGGCGTGACGACGCGCACGGTCGAGCGTGACTGGCGCTTCGCGAAGGCGTGGCTCTACCGGGCGCTCCACGGCGGAGATGAGCCCGCCCCTTGATCCGAGCGAGGTAGAGGCGCTCTTCGAGGCGGCGCTCGATGAGCGCGACGAGCACCGCCGGGCGTTCCTCGAGGCGCGGTGCGCGGGCCGCCCGGAGCTCCTCCGGGAGGTGTGGAGCCTGCTCCGGAGCGACGGCGCCCAGCCGGACGGGTTCCTGAAGGGCGCCGCCATCGCCCTCCCCGGCAGCGACGAATCGCTGAGCCCCGGCGCGCGCATCGGGCGGTTCACGGTGCTCGCCAAGGCCGGCCAGGGCGGGATGGGCGTCGTCTATGCGGCCTACGACGCGGAGCTCGACCGACGCGTCGCCCTCAAGCTCATCGCGCCGGGGAGGTTCGATCCGGAGGACCGGGCCCGCCTCGTGCGCGAGGCGCAGGTGATGGCCAGGCTGTCGCACCCCAACGTCGTCCCCATCTACGAGATCGGCGAGCACGAGCGGGGCGTGTTCGTGGCGATGGAGTTCGTCGACGGCCGGACGCTGCGCGACCTGCGCGGCGAGCAGCCCCGCGCGTGGGAGGCCACGCTCGCCGCCGGGATCCAGGCGGGCCGCGGCCTCGCGGCGGCGCACCAGGAGGGGCTCGTCCACCGCGACGTCAAGCCGGACAACATCCTGATCGGCAAGGACGGCCGGGCGCGCATCGCCGATTTCGGGCTCGCGCGCCTCCACGTCGAGGAGGAGCGGCCCCTCTCCGGCGGGGGCCCCGAAGCCGACATCGCCGGGGCGGACGCGCTCCGCGCGCCGCTCACGGCCGGGAGCGCGTTCATGGGGACGCCGGCGTACATGGCCCCCGAGCAGGCCGAGCGGAGGCCGGCGACGGCGAGGAGCGATCAGTGGAGCTTCTGCGCGACGCTCTACGAGGCGCTCTACGGGGAGCCGCCGTTCGAGGGCGAGGACGTCCGAGCGCGGCTCGACGGGGCGCGGCGCGATCTCCTGAGGCCGGCGCCGGCCGGCTCGAAGGTGCCCGCGCGGGTCCGCGGCGCGCTCGCGCGCGGGCTCCGCGCCCGGCCCGAGGAGCGGTGGCCGAGGCTCGACGATCTGCTGGGCGTCCTCGCCGACGAGCTGGCGAGGAGCTCCGAGTTCGATCTCACGGTCTCCAGGCGCGAGCGCATCCGCTTCGGCCTCCTGATCGGCGCCCTCGGCGTCGTGATGGCGACGGTGGGTATCGGCCGCGTCGTCCCGGTGGTCCGCCCCGTGGACCTCTTCGCCATGGGCTGCGTCACGGCGCTCGCCGTGCTCACGCTGCTCCGGGTCTTCCGCCGCCCTCTCTCGAAGAGCGCGGTGAACCGGCGGATCGGCCACGTGGTGAAGGTGCTGCTCGTCGCGATGCTCTTCCACCGGGCGCTCGCCGTGATCACGGACGAGCCCGTGGAGCGCGCGCTCGCGACGAACCTGCTCCTCTTCGCGGCCGTCCACGCGACCGCCGCGCCGAGCCTGCCGAGGGCGAGCTGGCTAGCCGCCGCGCTCTGCGCGGCGTGCGCGGCGGCCGCCGCGGTCTTCCCGGAGCACGCCGCCGCGATCTACGTCACGGGCGTGCTGGGCTCGCTGACGATCGCCATCGTTGTGTGGCACCTCGAGTAGCGCGCTGTCGCCTGTCGCTGATCGATTCACGACGCACGGCGCGCGCTGGAATCCAGCGAGAAGATCGTCGGCCGAGCGCCCGACCCCGCTAGGGGCCCGCGATGAAGCTGTCCTGGTAGCCCGGGTCCTCCACCGCGAGCGCGGCCGCGGTGGCCGAGAGCGGGCGGGTCGTGTCGAGCATGACCGCGAGCTCGCTCGTCTCGCGCGCCCCGAGGCTCGCCTCGTACGCGCCCGGGTGCGGCCCGTGCGGGACGCCGGCCGGATGGTGCGAGATGCTGCCGGGGCCGACGCCGCGGCGCGAGGTGAAGTTGCCGCGGCAGTAGAACAGGAGCTCGTCGCAATCGACCGACGCGTGGGGGTACGGGCAGGGGATCGCCTCCGGGTGGAAGTCGGTCGGGCGCGGCACGAAGCTGCAGACGAGGGCGCCGCGCGCGGCGAACGTCCCGTGCCAGTCCGGAGGCAGGTGCACGAGCCCGACGCGCGCCTGGAAGCGCTGGATCGGGAACGCGAACGGGTACACCGCCCCGTCCCAGCCGACGACGTCGAGCGGCGAGCGCTCGAGGGTGAAGCCGTGGAAGGCGCCGCTGCGCTTCACGACGAGCGCGCGGATGCCCTCGTCGAGGGGGCCGACGAACGTGGGCCGCCGGAAATCACGGTGCGAGTACGGCGCGTCCATCCGCAGCTGACCGACGTCGTTGCGCCACTTGCCCGGGAGGTGGATGTCCGCGGCCTCGATCGAGAGCCACCGCTGGGGCGCGGCGTCCGGGAGGAAGCGGTAAAAGAGCCCCTTCGGGATGACGACGTAGTCGTCCTGCTCGAAGCGGAGATCGCCGAGCATCGTGCGCAGCACGCCGCCCCCGTGGAAGACGAAGAACAGCTCGTCGGCGTCCGCGTTCGCGAAGTACACAGGATCGGCCGCGTCCGGCTGGGCGAGCCCGATCACCACGTCGTCGTTGAAGAGCAGCGGCACGCGGCAGTCGACGGCGGGCCCGCCCCGCCGCGGCAGATCCTGCGACCGGTAGTGCCGCTTCGCCAGCGGGCGCGCCGGCGCGGCGACCGGCAGCGTGAAGCCGTGCGCGGCCTCCGCGACCCGGTGCTCGTGCGGCCGGCGCTCGTGGTAGGCGATCGTGTAGGGGCCGTCGAAGCCCGCCCGCGTCAGGCACTCCTCGTAGCGGAGATCCCCCGCCTCGCTCCGCAGGGCGATGTGGTGCTTGGGCGGGACGATCCCGGCGACGACGCGATCGAGCATCAGCCGTGCCCCGCCTTCTGCTGCCGCTCGATGCTCTCGAACAGCGCCCGGAAGTTGCCGGCGCCGAAGCCGCGGTCCCCCTTGCGCTGGATGAGCTCGAAGAAGAACGGCCCGGCGTCGGGATCGCGGTGCGTGCCCGACGACTCCTTGAGGAAGATCTGGAGCAGGTAGGACCTCGCGCCGTCGCCGTCGACGAGCACCTCGAGCTCGCGCAGCTCCGCCACGTCCTCGTCGATCTGCCCGATGCCGAGCCGCTGCAGGCGCTCGGGCAGCATGTCGTAATAGGCGGCCGGGGTCGGCATGAACTCCACGCCGCGGCCGCGCATCGCGCGCACGGCGGCGAGGATGTCCTCCACGGCGAGCGCCACGTGCTGCACCCCGTCGCCGCGGTGCTCCTCGTTGAAGACGTTGATCTGCGAGCTCTTGAAGTGCGGCCGGTAAGGCTCGTTGTTCGCGAACTTCACGCCCGAGGCCGGGTCCCACATCACGGCCGAGCGCAGGCCCGAGCCGTGGTCCGCGTCCTTCGCCACGTCGTTCGTGTGGAACGCGATCTGCCAGAACGGCTCGAGCCCCAGCACGTGCTCCATCCAGAGCAGGGCGGGCGCCATCGTCTGGAAATTCGAGGTGATGTGATCGAACCGGGCGATCCCGAAGCGGTTCTCGCCGCCGCGCGGCGCGTCGTAGGCCACGCAGCCGGGGAACAGCGCCCTGTATCCGCGCCGCTCCACGAAGCGGAAGGTGGTGTCTCCGAACGGCGTCGTGATCGAGAACGAGGCGAAGGTGCCGCCCTCGTCCGTCGCCCTGTGAATCTCGTCGATCGGCGTGCCCCCGCGGCCGTCGAGCAGCCGGAAGGCGCGGTCGATGTCCTCCACCTCGAAGATGACCGTGCCCACGCCGTCGGGGTGCTTGCGCAGGTACCGCCACGCCCGCCCGCCCTCGCCGGCGGGCTGCGAGCAGACGACGACGCACTCGCCGGCCTGGAAGACGACCGACTGCTGCGCCGCCGCCGCCGTGAGCTCCGGCGAGCTCGCGGCGATCTCCTGGAAATCGAGCTTCTCCGTGTAGAACCTGCGGCTCCGCTCCAGGTCGCGCACGTAGTAGTGCAGCGCCTCCACCCGCTTGATGCCGATCGACTCCACCCTGGCGCTCATCCGGGTACCACCCGCTGCGCGATGCGCCCGAACAGGCTCTCTCCCGCGCGATTCAGCATCTCGATCATGATCGTGTCTCCTGGCTTCATGAAAGGCGTCGTGGCCGCGCCGTCCGAGAGGATCTCGAGCATGCGCTTCTCGGCCAGGCACGACACGCCGCGCGCCGGATCCCGGTTCGAGACGGTGCCGCTGCCGAGGAGCGTCCCCGCCGTGAAGCTGCGCGTCCTGGCGATGTGCTCGATGAGCTCGAAGAACGAGAAATGCATCTCCGGGCCGGCCTCGGGATCACCGATGAGCGCGCCGTTGTAGGTCGAGCGGAGCCTCAGGTGGACGCGCCCGTCGCGGAGCGCGTCGCCGAGCTCGTCGGGCGTGATCGCGAACGGCGAGAACGCGGTGGCGGGCTTGGAGCGGAAGAACCCGAACCCCTTCGCGAGCTCGGCGGGCACGAGGTTGCGCAGCGTCACGTCGTTGGCCAGCAGGAAGAGGCGGATATGCCGGTGGGCCTCTTCGCGGCGCGTGCCCTGCGGGGTATCGCCGAGGACGGCGCAGACCTCGGCCTCGAAATCGAGGCCCCAGGCCTCGTCGCGCAGGACGATGTCCTCGGTCGGGCCGAGGAGGACGCCCGAGCCGCCCTGGTACACGAGCGGATCGGTCGTCAGCGTCTCGGGGGGCTCGGCGCCGCGCGCCTTGCGCACGAGCACGATGTGGTGGATGTACGCCGAGCCGTCGACCCACTCGTAGGCGCGCGGAAGCGGCGCCGCAAGATCTTCCACGGCGAGCGGGGTCACCGCCGCGTCGCCCCGCTCGATATCGTCCGCAATGCGGCGGAGCGCGGGCTCGGCGCGCTCCCAGTCGTCGAGCGCGGCCTGGAGCGTGGGGAGGGCGGCGCCGGCGGGCGCGTAGGCGAGGCCGTCGCGACGGACGACGACGAGCGTGCCATCGCGGCCGGGGCCGCGGAGAGAGGCGAGCTTCATGCGCGTGCGATCTCCCCATGGCGCCCCGGCAGTCGCTTCGTCTCCGCCGGACGAGCAGGAACCCCGTCGCGCCTTCCAGGGCTCGTCCTCGTTTGCGCGCTGTGCACCGGGTGACCGGTTGAACGGATCCGCATGAACACCGGATTCAATGGTTTCACGACGCCCCACGATCTCGCGCGGAGCGCCATGGAGGTGATTGCAATGATTTCGTACCCGATCCCTCTGACTCGCGGCATAGGCATACGCGCCTATGCCACGGATCGCAGGCGCGACCCCCCACCGTCCCGGGGATCACTTTTGCAGCTGGACGCCCAGGAACAGGGCGTTCCCCTTCGCCCCCGACAGATCGCTTCTTTGATAGCCGAGCGCGACACGCGCGGCGTGCCCCTCGATGATGTAGCCCACCTGGGCATCGATGAGCAGATAGGAGTCGGCGTTCTTCGGCTTCGCCTGTTGCAGTCGGACCAGAGGCTGCAACTTCCCGACGCCGACGTTGCTCGGCGTGAGGTAGCTCGCGAGCGCAAAATAAGAATAGTCGAACCTCTCGAAGTCGCCGAAGTACTTGTAGAACGCGCCCTCGAGCGTGAGGGTGCCCGACGCGCCGAGGTTCTTCTCGAACAGGAGGTCGGCGTTGACCTCGCCGTAGGTGTCCTTGCGCGGGATGCCTGCGGGCTCGCCCGCCGCAGGGGGAGGCAGCGATTCGACCGAACCTTCCTTCTGCACCTCACCCGCCACGCCGAGCGCGAGGATGCTCTTCTCCCCGAGGTACGTGGCCTTCTGGTAATAGGCTGGCTCCGGGTCGAGCACGCTCAGGTTGAGCCTCGCCGTGTAAAGCGGGCTCACCGAAGAGTCATGCAGGTTGAAGGCCCCCACGTAGTACTTGAACAGGCCGCCCGCCGCCTTGCCCCAGGCGGTCACCCCATCGTTGCGCCCGAAAGGCCCCTGTCTCGGCCCGATCGGCGGCGCGTAGGGCTCGAAGAACCCGGGGTAGTTCCAGGGCCCCATCGACCACGGCCCGGAGAATGCGGAGCGATCCGACGGCACGATCATTCGACCGATCCAGACGTTCAGCAGATCATGAAACTGGAACTTGGCGATGACGTCACGGATGGTCACGCTGCCCGTGATGTTGCCCCCGGTCGGGGTCGGCCCGAACTGAGCGACGACCGCGCCCTGCAGGCCGATGAATCGGTTGATTTCGCCTGAAAACGAAAGATCCAGCTCTCCGTCCCCGAGCAGCCGGTCCATCTTCTCGCGCTCGCCGGGGTTCTGTAAGCGACCTCCGACGCGGGCCCAGGCCGCGACGCTGACCGGCTTCTTCCATGGCTCCTTCTCCGCCGGCGGCGCCGTCGAAGCTGCACCAGGCCCGGCAGCGCCCTGCGGCGCCGGCGCGCCGGCGTTGGCTTCCGCAGGCGGCGCTGGCGCCGCGCTCGCGTCTGCAGCGGGGGCCGCGATCGGCGGAGCTTCGCCCGCGGGCGCCGGCGGCGCCTCGGGCGGCGGTTGTGCGCCTGCCGAACGATGGAAGGAAGTGATGCCGAGGATGACGGCCAAGAACCCTGCGCCGACATCGCCCCGGCGTCTCGCCGCTCTCGTCTGTGTGCTCATGCGTTCTCCGTGTCAGGCCATCCGAGGCCTTGAAGCTCTCAGCCGCGCTCGCGCCCCCTAGCCAATCTCGTACACCGTGAGCCGCACCCGGTCGGCGAGCCGCTCGCCCACGGACAGGGCCAGCACGGCGTTCAGCCGCAGGAGCCCCGGCGCCGAGGTGCGCATGCGGATGGCGGTTCGGAAGTAGTAGAGCCCGGGGTCCACGGCCTCGCCGCGCCCGAGCGCCGCCAGCACCTCCGGCGGCCCGGCGCGGACGCCTTCGGAGAGGATCTCCACTGTCCCATGGCCGGCGATGTCGAGGATGTAGTGGGCGGAGATGTCCATCCGCCCGTCGGCCCAGATCGTCTGCCAGTCGCCGCCCGGCAGCACCCGCCCCTCGAGGCCGCCGGCCACCGTGCCGCCGACAATCGGGATGAAGCGCCGGCCGGGCGAGCTCGGATTGATGGTGACCGGCGGGTCCACCGCCACCTCGAGCGTCATCAGAGGGATGAGGCGAGGGCTCACGCGCGGGGCTCCGAGGCGCGCTTCAGCCCGGTCAGCACCTTGTAGCGGGCGGCGATGGCCTCCAGCTCGCCCGGGGCGAAGACGTCCTCGATACGGTCGAATCCGTCGGGCGCGCGGTCCTGGGCCATCTGCATGCACTGCTCCGGACCGTTGCCGCGATTGGCCGCGACGATGGCGGCGGTGGCGGGCAGGCGCTGCGCCTCGTACGCGGCCAGCGCTTCCACGGGATCGGCGTGGGCGGCGAGCGCGCGGACCAGGGCGCGGGCGTCCAGGATGGCCTGGCTCGCCCCGTTGGAGCCGATGGGATACATCGGATGGGCGGCGTCCCCCAGCAGCGTCATGCGCCCATGGCTCCAGCGCGGCAGCGGATCGCGGTCGACCAGCGGGAACTCGTAGATCGCCTCGGCGTTCCGGATCAGGCCGGGCACATCCAGCCAGTCGAAGTGCCAGGCCTCGAACCTGGGCAGGAAGTCGGCGGGATCGCCCCGCCGATTCCAGTCCTCCCGTCGCAGGCTCTCGGCGACGGTGAGCTCGGCGATCCAGTTGATCGTCTGGCGGCCGTCCGGCCCCGGTGGGGAGATGGGATAAGCGACGAACTTCTGGTCCTGATGCCCGGCCATGATCATGCTGGCGCCGGTGAGGAAGGGCGCCGCCACGCTGGTCGCCCGCCACAGGATGCGACCGCCATAGACCGGCGGCCCCTCGTCCGGATAGAGGCCGGCGCGCGCGGCCGAATGGATGCCGTCGGCGCAGATCAGGAGATCGGCCGCAACCGTCCTGACCACGCCCTCGCGGTCGACGAAGCGCGCCACGATGCGGCCCTCGCCCTCTTCGTGGGCCAGGAGGCGCCGGTCGCAGATCACCCGGTCTGTGCCCAGCCGCTCGACGGCGGCGTCGAACAGCACGCCTTGCAGGGCGCCGCGGTGCAGGGAGATCTGCGGCGCGGCGTGACCCGCGAAGCGGCCGCGCGGCTCGCCCCAGATGCGCTGGCCGAAGCGGTTGAAATAGACAAGCTCGCGGGTCGCCACCCCGTGGGCCATCAAGGCCTCGACGAGGCCCAGCTCGTCCAGCACCTCGGCGGCGTGGGGCAGGAGGTTGATGCCGACCCCGAGCGGCAGGATGGTGGGCACGGCCTCGAACACCGTCACCTCGTGGCCCGAGGCGTGTAACGCCAGAGCTGCGGCCAGGCCGCCGATCCCGGCGCCCGCGACGATTACCTGCATGAGTCCTCCCGCAGACATGCGGCGTGACGCCGCACCTCGTTGAAGCCGCCGCCGAGCGGGCGAAGCGCGCGACGAACAGCGCCGCCAGCGCCAGCAGCAGCCAGTCCTCTCGAACGATCCAGCAGGCGGCGACCCTCGGGACGGCGCAGGCCGAAGGCCCCGCCGCCCCAATGGCGCCCGGCGCGCGGCCGGGCGCGGATCGCCTCCGCCCTTTGCTCACTCAGCGGCATAACGTCCACGAATGGTCATCACCGCGGCGGCCACCCCGGCCGACAGGACCACTGGCACCATGGCCATGGCCACGCCGGCGGGGCCCCAGCCCTGCCCCAGCAGGTGGCCCGCCACCAGCGGCCCGCCAATGGATCCCAGCCGGCCGGCGGCGATGGAGGCGCCGGTGGCCAGCCCGCGCGCCCGCGCCGGGTAATAGAGCGGGATGACGCCATAGAGCGAATATTGCGCGCCCAGCAAGAAGAAGCCGGCCAGCCCGGCGAGCGCCAGCACCGGCAGCAGGCTGCTCGCCCCCGCCAGGCCGAACAGCGACAGGGCCAGGGCGGGATAGGCCGCGATGATGGGGAGGCGCGGCCCGAGCCGATCCACCAGCAATCCGATGACCCAGCAGCCGATGACGCTCCCGACATTGAAGGCGAAGGCGGCGCCAGCACCCCCCGTTCCGCCCAGGCCCTTGGCCGCCACCAGCGACGGCAGCCAGTTGAGCAGCAGATACAGCACCAGCAGCGTCAGGCCGAAGGTGAACCAGGCCAGCAGCGTGACCAGCAGCCGGCCATGGCCGAACAGCGCCTGCCCCCCGCCTGGCTGCTGGGCGCCGCTGGCCGCGGCTGCGCGGCTGTCGGGCATCAGCCGCGCCATGACCGGCAACAGCAGCAGCGGCAGCACGCCGCCGGCCACGAAGATGCTGTGCCAGCCGAACCGCGCCAGAAAGCCGGCCGCGAACAGCGCCGCCAGCGCGCCGCCGGCCGGCATGCCGCTGAACATCAACGTGGTGGTGCGGGTCCGCCGGTCGGCCGGCGCGATCTCCAGGGCGATGGCCACCAGGGTGGGCATCGCCGCCCCCAGCCCTGTCCCGGCCAGGAGCCGGTAGAGGCCCAGCGACACCGGTCCTCCCGCCACCACGGTCGCCAGCGTGAACAGGCCAAACACGCCGACGGCCAGCATCAGCAGCGGCTTCCGGCCCATGCGGTCGGCCATCCAGCCGCCGGCCAGCGCGCCGCAGACCAGCCCGACCATGCCGGCCCCGAACACGACGCCCGCCTGCCCCGGCGTCAGGCCGAGGGCGGGGATCAGCAGGGGGGCGGCCACGCCGACGGCCTGGATGTCGAACCCTTCCAGCAGCGCGATGAAGAAGCACAGCGACAGCGTGACGGCGCCGCGCGGCGCGTGAGGGGGCGATGCGCCCATGGGGAAACCTCCCGTTTCGTTCCCGTTGCCCGGGATGGTTGCAGCCGGCGGCAGCCGAACCGATGCGGTGTTTGAACGTAGCTGGTGGAGCGTGACGGACCCGAGGTGACTGCAACGACTTCGTACCCGAGCCCTCCGGCTCGAGGCATAGGCATACCCGCCTATGCCTCGAGGCGAGCCGTTCTCAGGCGACAGGATTTTTGCTGCCGCGATGGGGGTCGGGGCGGAGGCGGGCGCGGAGGCTGCCGGATCGCTGACACGCGCCCTCGTCGAGAGCCCGGAGCGGTGCTCTCTGGATCCACTCTCGCTCTCGCGCCGACTCGCGGCCAACGTCCCGCTCTGGCCGACTGCCCTCCTGGTGAGGACAACAGCACAAGTGACCTGACGAGCTCAGCGACGAGGAGAGGAATGGAGGGATGAATCACACAATGTGTGGGTGCATGGGCGGACAATGCCAGGATGGCAACCCGGTGCGCCGCGGCGCGCGGTGGTCCAGGAGGCGCGGCGCCGGCAGCGGCCGTCGTCCGGCGGTTCACGGGACCTCGCCCGGGCTGAGCTCGACCAGCGGCTCCGCTGCCTGTCGATGCGTCGTGGGATCACCGAGGCTGACACCCTGAGGAGCTCTTGCTCTACGCTCCTCCCGATGCCTAGCGACGCTCCTGCCGATCTCTGCTCGCTCGCCTTCACCTGCAGCGTCGACCCGCTGCTCATGCTCGATGGAAGCGGTCGGATCCTGGCGCTGAACCCCGCCGCCGAGCGCCTCTCCTCCACGCCCGGCGCGACGGCGCTGGGGAGGCCCGTCGATGAGGTCCTGCGGCCCGATGCGCCCCTCGGCGCGCTGCTCGAGCAGGTGCTCCGCGATCGCGCCCCGCGCGCCCTGCCGCCCGACTTCACCCTCCACCTCGCGAACGAGCGCGCCGTCCTCGCCGAAGGCAGCCTCAGCCCGCTCGTCGACGCTGCGGGCGCGTGCGCCGCCGTGCTCCTCGCGCTGCGCGACGTGACCGAGCAACGCCGGGCCGAGCGGGCGGCGTGCGAGCAGGGAGCGCGCCTGCAAGCGGCCGTCGAGGCGCTCGACGTCGGCTTCGTCATCTACGATACCGAGGAGCGGCTCCGCTTCTTCAACACGGCTTACAAATCGCTCTACCCCGAATGTGCCACCGCCATTCAGCTGGGCAATACGTTCGAAGAGGTCGTCCGCGAGGGCTGCCGGAAGGGGATCCACCTCCACAGCGGCCTCGGCGAAGAGGAGTGGGTCGCCGCTCGCCTCGCGGAGCATCGCCGCCCCGGGGACGTCTTCGTGCGGCGGTTCGGGGACCGCTGGATCACCCTCAAGAGCGGCCGCCTCCCCGACGGCGGCTTCGTCGGGCTGCGGATCGACACCACCGCGCTCAAGGAGGCAGAGCTCGACCTCGAGCGCGAGCGGCAGTTCATCCGCCTCGTGCTCGACACCATCCCGATCGTCGTCACGGTCAAGGATCGGGACGGCAAGATGAAGCTCGTCAGCAAGAGCTACGCCGAGCTGTACAACACCACGGTGGAGAGCGCGGTGGGAAAGACCGTTGACGATCTGCCGCGCTCCCACGCCGAGCTCTCCGCCATCGGCGAGATGGACCGGGAGGTGCTCGCGCGCATGCAGCCGGTCTCGCGGGTTCAGCCCGTCACGCGCCCGAACAGCAAGACGCGGTGGATGTCCGTCGTCAAGGTGCCTCTCGTCGAGCAGGACGGCACGGCGCACATCCTCGCCATTGGAACGGACATCACCGCCCAGCGGGAGCACGAGGAGCACATGACCGCCACCATCGCCGAGCTCGAGCGGCAGAAGCAGGCCATCGCCGGTCAGCTCGCGGTCATCCAGCGCCAGCAGGCGCTCATCCGCGCGCTGTCCACGCCCATCCTCCAGGTCGCCGAGGGCGTGCTCGCCGTGCCCCTCATCGGCGCGCTCGACGACGCCCGCGCGGCCGACGTCACCGGCAAGCTCCTCGACGAGGTCGTGCGCACAGGCGCTCGCTTCGCCATCATCGACGTCACCGGCATCGAGAGCGTCGACGCCGCGACGGCCGATCACCTCGTCCGCATCGTCCGCGCGATCCGCCTGCTCGGCGCGCGCGGCGTCCTCACCGGCATCGGGCCTGCCGTCGCCCAATCCATGTGCGGCATCGGGGTCGACCTCTCGGGCGTCACCACACACGGCAACCTCCGCGCCGGCATCGAGGTCTGCCTCCGCGCGCTGTCAGGTCGGCGCTGAGCGATGCCGGCGTTTTCCGTCCTCCGCGAGGGCGACGAGGAAAGGAGCGTGTCTGCGGCCGCCGCGTCCTCTACTGCAAGAAGATGGTGACAGAGCCGTTATAGGCGCTCGTGCCGCTCGGGAACTTGCCGGAGGTGTTGCGCGGTTGATCGCGGCAGTTCGAGTAGCTCCCATCGCCTTGCGGCTTGTCGCACGCGTCGCGGCAGCTGCCGACGGCCGTGACGACGCAGTCGTCCAGCGATGACCCGCACACCCGCTGGATCGAGGTCTGATCGGGTGACAGGCAAGCGTAGTAAAGAGGCGGAGTCGCGAAGATGTTGCCATAGTAGGCCCCTTCGCGCGTCGCGTACGCGGCCCGCTCCGCCGAGTCGGAGGACAGCTCGCTCTTGTTCCCTCGCATCGAGATGGGGGTCGGGATCCCGAGGTGGTTGATCCTGGAAAGTACGCATGCCGACACCCACGCCTTGCACGCATTGTCGCAGGATCCGCCCGAGTCGCCCCATTTCTTGTGGAGGCCGATCCCGCCATCGAACCCATAGACCACGCCGTCGATATCGATATCGAAGTGCGCCCCCAGCGGCAGGGCGCAGCTCACAACGTACTTGAGCAACTGGCGCGCGAGCGGATCTCGGAGCGCGTTCGACGTCAACGCGTTCGACGTCAGCGCGTTCGATGTCAGCGCGTTCGACGTCAGCGCGTTCGATGTCAGCGCGTTCGACGTCAGCGCGTTCGACGTCAGCGCGTTCGACGTCAGCGAGTTGTCGACGACGGCGGCCTGCTCCGCGACGCCGACGTCGGACGGTTCTTCTCCCGGCAGGCCCACGCAAGCGACCAGCGACGTCACCAGGGCAGGACACAGAACCAGAGCGCTTCGGTACTTCATGGACAATACCCCCCTTGTCCATCTTATTTCCAGATGAGCCTCCATGGAACCGACTCGCTGTACGAACCACGTATCCGGGCAGAGTTCGAATCTCTACCGGGGTGCGCCTGAGTCACGCTTCGCGAACGGTTCACCGGGCCGCCCCAGACAGCGTGGGACTCCTCCTGCCGCTGAACGGCGCGGCGCTCGGTGAGCGCTGGTTCACGGCGGCACGAGCACCGCTGCCCCGGACATGCGGCCGTTCCGCAGATCGTCGAGCGCCTCGTTGGCCGCAGCCAGCGGATAGACGTTCACCTCCGTCCGCACCGGCACCCGCGGCGCGAGCGCGAGGAACTCCTCGCCGTCGCGGCGCGTCAGGTTCGCCACCGACCGCAGCACCCGCTCGCCCCACAGGATCGAATAAGGGAACGAGGGGATGTCGCTCATGTGGATTCCCCCGCAGACAACGGCGCCGCCCTTGCGTACGGCGCGCAGCGCGGCCGGCACCAGCTCGCCGGCCGGGGCAAAGATCAGCGCCGCGTCGAGCTCCTCGGGGGGCGCGTCGAAGGAAGCGCCCGCCCACTCGGCCCCCATCGACAGCGCGAACGCGCGCGCAGCGTCGTCCCCCGGCCGGACGAACCCGAAGACGCGCCGGCCCTCGAAGCGGGCGACCTGCGCCACGAGGTGGGCGGCGGCGCCGAACCCGTAGATGCCAATCCGCTCCGCGTCCCCCGCCAGACGCAGCGTCCTGTACCCGATGAGCCCGGCGCAGAGCAGCGGCGCGGCCGAGAGGTCCGGGAAGCCGTCGGGGATCGGGAAGCAGAAGCGCGCGTCCGCGACCGCGAGCTCCGCATACCCGCCGTCGATCTGGTACCCGGTGAAGCGCGCCCGATCGCAGAGGTTTTCCCGTCCTGCACGGCAATACGCGCACACGCCGCAGGTCCAGCCGAGCCAGGGCACGCCGACGCGTGCGCCGGTCGCGAACCGCGGCCCGTTGCCGGGCGTTGGCGCCTCCTCGAGGACCTCGCCCACGATCTGATGCCCGGGCACGAGCGGCAGCCTGGGGTCCGGCAGCTCACCGTCGACCACGTGCAGATCGGTGCGGCACACGGCGCAGGCGCGCACGCGGAGCAGCACCTCGCCGGGCCCAGGCCGTGGAGCGGGCCGATCCTCCATCACGAGCGGGCTCTTCGGGGCTCTCAGGACGAGGGCGCGCATGGCTCCACGCCGAGCATATTGCGGACCGCGCCCCCCGTCCTGCACGCGAGCCCACGAGATCGCCTCCCCGGCGAAGAGGGCGTCGCCGTCCACGCCGGGACCGCTGTACAGGCCGGGATCTCCCACCCCTTCTCGCGGATGGTCTCGAGCGTGTCCAGCCTGGCTGCCTCGTTTCGATAGCAATGCACGCCGAGCCTCGCCCCTCGAACCGGCACCGGCGCTCCGGAGGGGCCCCGCCAGCCGTGCCCTCCCCCGCGATCGAGGATACCCAAGGTCCCGCCGATAGCAGTTGACACTGCGCGTGTGAGCGTTCACAATCTGCGTCAGCGGGTATCCTTTCGCTTCCCCGGTGAAGGGGTCGCCACGCGCGCCGAGACCTTGATGTCCCGTTCGACGTCGGCATCGATTCGCTCGGTCGTCGCGGAAGCGAGTGACGGTGAGCTCAATCAATTTGTCCGCGGCTGGAATCGCAGTCCTGGCCAGTGGCAATCTTTGTACAGCAGCGATACCAGCTGCGGTTCATGTGTTGATATAGCATCGCTTTGTCAGAAATATCTCCCTCTCGCCGCCCCTGACGCGCGGCGCTGTCGTGTTGAAGTCCGGGCCCGCTGAGAGGGCCATCCATGCCGCACTCTCGAGAGGTTGAGCCAGGGATGGGGGAGATGTTCCATGCGGATTGCAACTCCTCTCGAAGGGAGCTCCGATGCTACCGGCGGCGAGGTGCAGCCCGTGACCGCGCGCGCGGCGGTCGCTCCGTCGACGCCTCCGCCCGCCGGCGCAGTCTCCGCGGCCGGCGTGCAGGCCACGCCGCTCGACTTCGCCGAGGTGTACGAGGAGCTCTTTCCCTTGGTCTTTCGGACCGTGCGCCGCCTCGTCGCGGACGTCTCCGCGCGCGAGGACGTATGTCAGGAGGTGTTCGCCGTCGTGCACCGGCGGCTCCCGGAGTTCCGGGGACGCTCGTCGCTGAAGACGTGGGTTTTCGGGATCGTGGTCAACGTCGTGCAGGCGCACCGGAGGTCGCAGCGCCGCCAGAGCCCGGCCCACCGCGGGACAGGGGAGATCGTGGATCCCGAGGAGCTCGCGGGGCCGAGCGACCTCAGCCCCTACGAGGTCATGAAGAGGGCGGAGGCCGCGCGCGTGGTGCACGACCTCCTCGCGTCGCTCGACGAGGAGAAGCGCGTGGTGCTCCTCTTGGCCGAGCTGGAAGAGCTTCCGGCGTCGGAGATCGCGGAGGGGATCGGGGTGAACATCAACACCGTGTATGCGCGGCTGAGGGCCGCTCGACAGGCGTTCTCCGACGCGGTGCAGCGCCACCACGCCAAGATCCGAGGAGGCCGCCATGGATGAGCCGAGGGCTGGCGAGCAGGCGCTCGCCGCCGACCCTGGATTCATACGACCCACCGCGATCTTCACCGCCATGCCCACACCCGGTCGATTTGATCACAAAAACAGTGCGCTCCGGTCACAAGACGGAACTGCCGATTCCACACGCGGGAGCCGACGATGACATTTAGACTGGACCGAGTGTTCGCGAGTCCATGGATCGCTGCCGGGGGGTGCCTCCTGAGCATCTCGTGCACCGGCGCCCTCGGGGACGATGGCCCTTCGGAGGATACTCCGGGGCAGACCCCGGACCAGGGTGCCGCCATCGCTGTAGACAGGATGCCTCTCCACCACATGACAGCGTCGGAGTACAACTCCACCGTCGCCCATCTCCTGGGAACGAGCCTGCGGCCCGCGGACGGATTCCCGGCCTTCGGCGCGAAGGGCTTCGACGCAAACGTCAACGCGCTCTCGAACCTCTCGCAGGTCCTGGTCCAGGGGTATTATGACGCCGCCAGGACGCTCGCCGAGGACGCGTTCTCGGACGAGGCGCAGCGCGCCAAGATCCTCGTGTGCGAGCCGGGAGAGGGCGCGGGCGACGCGTGCGCGCGCCAGATCATCGAGCGCTTCGGGCTGCGCGCCTTCCGGCGCCCGCTCGAGGCGGCGGAGGTCGACCGGTACGCGGCGCAGTACGACGACGCGCGGACCACCCTCGAGATGTCCCCGGTCGAGGCGGTGCAGCACGTCGTCCGGACCGTGCTCACGTCGCCGCATTTCATCCTCCGGATCGAGCTGGGCCCCGACTCGGCGAGATCGCCGGGCGCCCTCAACGGCTACGAGGTCGCGTCGCGCCTCTCGTACCTGCTCTGGAGCTCGCTCCCGGACGACGAGCTCTTCGACGCGGCGGAGGACGATCAGCTGGCCACCGCGGACGAGCTCGAGGAGCAGGTGGACCGCATGCTGGCCGACCCGAAGAGCGCCGCCTTCTTCCAGAACTTCTACGGGCAGTGGCTCGGCACGCGCACGCTCCCCAGCCACAACGCCGACACGAGCCAGTTCCCGAACTGGGACGATGAGCTGAAGAGCGCGATGCTCGACCAGGTCAACGACTACTTCGCCAGCTTCACGACCGGCGGGCGGCCGTGGTCCGAGTTCCTCACGGCGCCCCACCCGGAGAGCCGGCTGATCGAGCCGCTCTATGCGAACGACCCCGAGGGCGTGCGCGAGGGGTTCCTCACGCTCCCAGCGTTCCTGACGCTGTCGTCCCGCGCCGACCGGACCTCTCCCACGTCCCGCGCGAAGACGATCCTGGAGCAGCTCTTCTGCGCGCCCATGGTGCCGCCCGCCAACGTGGATATCCCGGAGCTCGGCGCCGCGGACGGGGAGGAGGGCGGCGTCACCAACGTGCGCAAGGAGCTCGAGAAGCACCGCGCGTCGCCCGACTGCGCGGGCTGCCACGACGTGCTCGACCCGATCGGGTTGAGCCTGGAGAACTTCGACCCGATCGGCGCCTACCGGACCCAGTACCCGAACGGCGACCCGATCGACGCGACGGGGGTGTACGAGGGCGCGGCGTTCGAGGACATCTCCGGCCTCGTGCCGGCGCTCGTGGAGGCCGCCCGGTCGGGGGCCTGCCCGTCCGAGCAGCTCTTCAGCTATGCCCTGCGCCGGCGCCCGAGCGCCGGGGACAGGACCAGGATCAAGGAGATCGCCGCGCGCTGGGGCGGCGGCACGATCGCGGATCTGGCGAAGCAGGTGGTGGCCAGCGAGGCGTTCCGCCTTCGAGCGAAGGACTAGGCGCGGTGAGGCTGCACGCGTTGTTTCTGCACAAGACGAAGCACGAAGGAGCGATGCGCACATGAAACGCTTGATGACACGCAGAAATCTGTTGCGCGGCGCGGGCGTCTGCCTGGCGCTGCCGTTCCTCGAGAGCCTCGCGCCGCGCACCGCGCGCGGCGGGGAGCCTGGCACCCCGAAGCGCTTCGTGCTCTGTACCTTCCCGAACGGGGCGCCCCATCACTGGTGGGAGACGGCCCCGGCGTTCGGAAAGACGCTGAAGGGCGCCGATTTCAAGCTGCCGAGGGTGCTCGAGCACTTCGCGCCGGTGAAGTCGAAGATGCTCATGATAAGCCGCCTCGGCAACTACACGTGGAGCACGGAGAAGCACCCCTACATCGAGCCTTCCCACTCGCGCCTCGGCGCGGCGCTCTCGACCTGCGTGGACGCCGATCAGCTGGGGAGGGACGCGCGGCAGGACCTCGGCGAGTGGGTGGGCAACGGCGTCTCGGTCGACCAGCTCATCGTCCAGAAGGCAGGCCCGGAGCAGGCGACCCGCATCCCGTCGCTGCAGACGGGGCTCGGCGTCAAGCCCGGCTTCTTCGACCAGCGCAGCTACGCCTACAACCAGGTCCTCTCCTGGAAGAGCCAGCGCGAGCCGCTGAAGCGCTCGGTCAACCCGAAGGCGGTGTTCGACGCGCTCGTCGGCGCGGGCGCGGCGGGGTCCATGCCAGGGCAGAGCGACGAGCAGGCCAGGATCGAGGCGGAGCGCCGCGCGGCGATGGAGAAGAGCGTCATCGACGGCGTGCTTGCGGACGCGAACTCGCTCATGAACCGGGTCGGCTCCGACGATCGCAAGATCGTCCAGCAATACCTGGACTCGCTGCGCGAGATCGAGAAGAACGCGACCCGCGTCCAGTCGACGATGACCCCGCAGACGGGCCTGGGCTGCACCCCGATCAGCCAGCCCGGCGTGGTCCCCGAGCCGCCGGGCCAGGCGGAGGGGCTCAACGAGAACGACAACACGGGAGCCGGCCCGTACAAGCACGAAGATCACGCGAAGGTCATGATCGACCTCATCGTCATGGCCATTCAATGCGACGTGACGCGCGTGATCACCCACATGCACGACGACATGCGCTCCGAGTTCGAGTACCGGTGCATCCCGGAGGACGTCCGCGCCAAGGTGGGACTCGCGTACAGGAGAGAGGCCAGCCTGCACTACCACTCCTCCCAGCACGCCGCCGGCAACCTCGACCGCGCGACCCAGAACGGCCAGTACAAGATCCTCGCGCAGAGCAACCTCGACTACGCGGCGATCAACTGCTGGCTCAACCAGAAGAGCGCGCAGCTCGCGCAGCGGCTCGACGCGATCCCCGAGGGCGACGGCACGGTGCTCGATCACTGCGTCATGGTGCACATGAGCGAGATGCGCTCGCACGACCACGACGGGTACGACCTGCCCATCGTGCTCCTCGGCGGCGACGGCGTCTTCTTGAACGACGCGCACGTCGCCTACGACGCCCTCGGCAACGATCGCCAGCTCCGCGATCTGTGGTTCACCATCATGAACCAGTACTACGGCCTGGGCGTCTCGTCGTTCGGCGAGGATCGCCGGGGCGTGAAGAACGCGCTCCTCGAGGAGATCCTGCGGTAGCCGAGCCCGCAGGATCGCGTCGCTGACCGTCGAGCTGGCTAGAGCCGCGCTCCCCTCGCGAACATCGCGAGGATCTCCGCCCCGTCCCCCGCCACCGTCACATACGCCCCCTCGACGCCGAGCACGTCGCCCTTCTGCGCGAGCGCCTGCACGGCGCTCGCCGCCTTCTGGAGCTGCACGCCCACCGCGCCGCCCCCGATGCGCACCGGCATCCCGCGCTTGCGCTCGATCACGTAAGATCACTCTCGGACCGCAGATCCTCCGGGCTCGCTCCTACGGCCCATAGCCAGGCAGCAGATGAGCCCGCGCCGACGCAGCGACCCGCGCCTCGAGGAAGGCCGGAAAGAGCCCGGCGAGCCGCAAGAGAAGCCGATAGACGGGGCTCCCCGCGAATTGCCGGGGCGCCCGATCGACGGCGCGGAGCAGCTCCTTCGCCGTGTAGTCGACAGGCAAGCTCACCACGCCGTCGAAGCGGGTGGCGCGGCCACACGCCGTGTCGGTGTGGGGCGCCACGAACACGACGACCTTGACGCCGAAGCGGCCCACCTCGCCTCGGAGCGCATGCGACCACGCGCCGAGCGCCGCCTTCGTCGCCGAGTAATTGGCCGCCGTCGGTGAGGCGATGACCCCGAGCAACGACGAGACGTTCACGATGACGCCCGCGCGGCGCGCCAGCATCGACGGCAGCAGCGCGCGCGTCACCCGCATCGGACCCCAGTAATTGAGATCCATCTCGGCGCGTCGCGTGCTCATGTCCTGCGCCATGAAATCCGTCTGGTCGCAGGAACCTGCGTTGTTGATCACGACGTCGCACGGCCCCGCCTCGAGGAGCCGCGCGATCCCGCGCTCGACGCTCCCGTCGTCCGTGACATCCATCGGGACGACCTCGGCCCGCCCGCCGGCGTCAGCGATCTCGCGGGCGAGCGACCTCAACGCATGCTCGTCGCGCGCAGCGAGCACCACCGTGTGTCCCTGCCTGCCGAGCGCGAGCGCGGCCGCGCGCCCGATCCCGCGCGACGCGCCGGTGACCAGGATTCGTCTGGAAGTGCTCAGTGTGCCCATGGTGTCCCCTACCATCCTCTCCAAGGTAGACCGGGCCGTCCGGTCACCAAACACCGTACGGCGGGCAGGACCTGCACCGCATCTCCGGGGCTGCGGATGAGTTCTCCTGGCTTGCTGTGGGCTCATCGCGGAGACTCAACAAGGAAGACGACGGTGTTGTGTAGGCGAGCCTACGACCGCGATGAGGACGTCCTGCCTGGCTTTCCAGTAGATCGAGGACCGTTCTCTCGCTTATAGTTCATCGCGCCTCTGGGACACGGCGGCTCGCAGGAACACGTCTTGTGATGCTGTGCGCCGCGCAGGGGCGAGCGTGCGAGAACAAGCCAGCATGAGGGGAGCTCCATGAGCATGGATGGCCGACTCGATCCGGGCGACGCCTCGGCGCTGCGGGAGCGCGTCGTCCGCCTGGAGCAGGAGCAGGCCCAGCGCGAGCGCGAGCTGGCCGAGCACAGGCGGGAGATCCAGGCGCTGCACGAGCGCGTGGCGCAGCTCATCACGATCGAGGCGGCGCAGAAGCGGCTCGCCGCCGTGGCGGAGAACAGCTCGGATTTCATCGGCATCGCCTCGATGGACGGCGTCGCCCAGTACCTCAACGAGGCCGGGATGCAGCTCGTCGGCCTCGAGGCGAGCGAGCTGCCGCGCGTGACGATTGGCAGCTTCTTCTTCCCCGACGACCTCCCTTACATCGAGCAGCACATCATGCCCGCGACGATGGAGCACGGCCGCTGGGTCGGGGAGTTCAGGTTCCGGCACTTCAAGACCGGGGCTGCGGTTCCGGTCCTTTACAACTCCTTCCTGATCAGGGACCCGGAGACAGGGGAGCCCATGGCGCTGGCCACCGTGACGGCCGACCTCACCGAGCGCAAGCGCGCCGAGGAGGAGCGCGTCCGCCTGAAGGACGAGATGATCCGGGTCCAGGCCGCTACCCTCCGCGAGCTGTCGACCCCCCTGCTCCGCATCGGCGATCGGGCCGTCCTCATGCCGCTCATCGGCGCGATGGACTCGAGCCGCGCCGCGGCGGTCCTCGAGGGGCTGCTCCAGGGCGTCAGCGCCGAGCAGTCCAGGGTGGTGATCCTCGACATCACGGGCGTATCGAACGTGGACTCACAGGTCGCCGACGCGCTCATCCGGACGGCCAAGGCCGTACGCCTGCTCGGCGCGCAGATGGTCCTCACCGGCATCCGCCCGGAGGTCGCGCAGATCCTCGTGGCGCTCGGCGTCGATCTGGGCAGCATCGTCACGATGGGCTCGCTCCAGAGCGGCATCGCGTTTGCGTTGGGCCAGGCGCGTTGAGCTCGGCGCGCCCGCCTCCGCTGAGTCCGGTGGCAACACGGCCAGGACCTTCGCGGCGTCACGTGCGACCCAGCACGCCGCCCCGCGCCGCGGGTGACGATTTCTGAAAGGTGAGCAGGGGCTGGATCAACTCCGGGCGCATGAAGACCTGGGCGCGATGCCCGCCAGGCCGGGCGAGCCTCTCTTGGCTGTCACTTCTTGCTCTGGGCGCGGCCGCGTGGGCCTGTTCCGGGACACCGCACGACGGCTCCGGGAGCGGCGGAGCTCCCTCGACGGAGCCTGCTGGCGCGGGCGGAGCGACGCCGGGCGGAGAGGCCTCGGGCAGCGACGCCGCCTCCGGGGCGACGACGGGAGCTGGAGGGGCCGGCGGCGCGCCGAGCCCGGGCGCGGGCGGCGGCGCGCCGAGCCCGGGTGTGGGCGGCGGCGCCGGGACGGGCGGGTCGGGCGCCGTCGCGCTCGGGGCCTTCCCCGGCGCCGAGGGATTCGGGCGGATGGCCACCGGCGCGCGCGGCGGCGACGTCTACCATGTCACCAACCTGAACGATGCGGGGCCCGGCTCCCTGCGGGATGCCATCAGCCAGCCGAATCGCACCGTGGTCTTCGACGTCGGCGGCGTCATCAAGCTCGACGCTCGCCTGGTGTTCAAGAATAACCAGACGATCGCCGGGCAAACCGCGCCGGGCGGCGGCATCACCCTCTACGGGAACGGCACCTCCTTCTCCGGCGCGTCGAACACGATCGTTCGCTACGTGCGGTTTCGCATGGGCAAGATCGGCGACTCGGGCAAGGACACCATCACCATGGCCAGCGGGCATGACGTGATCTGGGACCATTGCTCGCTGAGCTGGGGGCGCGACGGCACCTTCGATCTGAACCGGGAGAGCGGGGCGGAGCTCTACAACATCACGCTTCAAGATTCGATCGTCGCACAGGGGCTCCAGACCCACAGCACAGGCGGCATCGTCAACACGACCGGCACGTCGATCATCCGGTCCTTGTACATCGACAACAATTCCCGTAACCCCAAGGCCCGCGGGACGCTGCAGTTCGTCAACAACGTCGTCTACAACTGGGTCACCTCGGGGTACATCCTGGGCGACACGAGCGGGCGCTCGGACGGGGTGATGGTCGGCAATACCCTGATCCCCGGCCCGGAGACGAACGGCGGCACCCTGGACAGCCCCACGCCCGAGTACCACCTCCATGCCGTCGACAACTGGTATGACAGCAACAAGGACGGTGTCCTGAACGGCCGCCTGCTCGGCCAGGGGGACTTCGGCTCGGTGACCTGGGAGGCGGCGCCGAGCGTCGCGGTTCCCGACGTGCCCGCGATGAGCGCAAAGGACGCCTTCGATCACGTGATGAAGCACGCCGGGGCGTCTCGCTGGCGTGATCCGGTCGACGACTTCTTGATGAAAGAGCTCGCGTCCCTCGGCACCAAGGGCGCCACGATCAGCGACGAGAAGAGCCTCGGCCTCCCCAACACCGTTGGAGACATCCCGGGGGGCGCTGCGCCCACGGACACGGATCAGGACGGGATGCCCGATGCGTGGGAGGCCTCCGCCTCGCTCGATCCTCACGACCCGGAGGATCGCAATGGCGACCGCAACGGCGACGGCTGGACGAACCTCGAGGAGTACATCAACTCCCTCGTCCCGTGACGCATCGAGGACGCGCGCGCGCCTCGCCATGCTCCCTCAGAAGGAGACCCCCAGGCTGAGCGTGCCCAGGGCTTGAGCGATGAGCGGAGCGGTGCGCTCCTCATCGACGGCGATGACGGGGCGCGGCAGGAGCGTGAGACAGGTGAGCTCGAGACCGAGGCCCACGCTCGGATGAAAGAAGTACTGGACGCTCAGCCCCGCGTCCGCGGCGAAGCTGAAGAACTCCTGGCTGCGCCCCACGAGCGGCGGCGCGACATGGCCGGTGGCCTGGAGGTGGTAGGCGCCGACGCCAAGGAGCGGCCCCCATTCCCAGTGACGACCGGCAGCCGCTTGCCCGAGGTTCCAGCTGGCCCGGAGGAGCGCGAGCTCCTGGCGCACCTGGGCGGCGCCGCCTGCTGCACGGAACTCGGCGCCGAAGAGGGGACCGCCGAGGAGCAGGCCGAGGCGGAAGCGCTCGTCGAGGCGGGTGTGCGCCCCGATCTGCGCGCCGACGCCGCCGCCCACCGACGGCGTGAAGAGGACGAGGCCTCCCGCGCGCACGTGAAAGCGGGGCGGCTCCCGGGAGAAGCGGAGCACCTCGGGGGCGGGCGGCTGGGCCTCGACGCCGAGCACATCCCGCGCGGGAGCCTGGCCCGGGCCCAGCTCGAGGAGGCTTGCGCGCAGCAGATCGACCGCGCGCACGGCGAGGAGCATCGGGCCATCGCTGGAGGGATCGATGAGGAGCTTTCGCGTGGTCGTCTTGCCGGTCACGCGATCCACGATGCACACCTCGGCGGCCGTGCCGCTTCCGTCGCGCCGCAGCGCAACAGCCGCGAAGGCCTCGCTCTCCTGCGCCTCGTGCTCGAGCTCCTCGGCCCCGGGCGAGCGCGCGGCGCTCCCGAGCACGATGACCTCGAAGGACTGCAGCTCCAGCTCGGCAGAGAGCCGCCCGAAGGCCTCGAAGAGCGTGGCGTCGCGCGGATCCGGTCGGACGACGAGCACGCGCTGCGCCCACGCCGGTCGAGGGCAGACGAGCAGCAGGAGCAGGACGAGGAGCGTTCGCGCCCGCCGGACCATGGATCAGGGCTGAGCGGCGAGCTGTCGAGCCGTCTTGGCGTGGACCCCGCTCGGATAGAGGCGCAGGTACTCTTGCGCCACCACGCGCGCGGCGGCCGGTCCTTCGAGGCCCTGGACCGCGCGCATCTTTCCCGCGAGCGCTTCGGCGGCAAAGGCGCCGCCCGGCGCCTCGCGAAGGGCCGTCTCGTACCAGGTCCTGGCGCGCGCGGCGGCGCCGCGGCTCTCGTGAAGGCGCCCGAGCAAGAAGGCCGCGCGGCTCCCCGCGGTCGATGCATAGCGCGCGCGGAGGGCGAGCAGGGCCTGCTCGGCGAGCTCGTTCTGCCCCACGTAGCGAGCGGCGTCGGCCAGGGCGTTCAGATCGGCGGCATCACAGGAGGTGAGACAGCTCTGCGTGCCCCGCGCCGCGGCCTCCTGGACGACGCGCCGGAACTCGCCCTGGGAAACGAGCTTGCTCCAGGGCGGTCTGGTGCTCGGCGGGGCGACCAGGGGCGCCGGGGTTTCAGCGGAGCTCGGCGCCGGGGGAGCAGCGGGCTCCGGCGGCGGTGCAGCGACCTCGGCGAGCTGTCCCTGCGCCGCGGGAGGCGCTGGCTCCGGGCCTTGCGCCGCCGTGTCGGGGCCTTGCGTCGCCGTGTCGGGGCCTTGCGCCGTCGTGTCGCTGACGTGCAGGGTCCTCGCCTGAGCGTCCCCCACGAAGCGCTGCCCCGCGCGCACGCTCACGGCGCCGGAGCCGGCGTAGCCCTCCACCTCGACCGCCCCCTCGCGCAGGATCACCTCGAGCCGCTCGCGGTCAGCGTCCCAGAGGAGCTCGAAGCGCGTGCCCACCACGCGGACCACGAAGGGACCCGCGACGAAGCGCCACTCGCTGTGCCCGGTGTGCGTGACCTCGGCTTCGACCCGGCCGCGTTCGATCGAGATGCGGGCGCCGCGCTCGTTCCTGGTCTCGTCGATACGGAGCCGCGCCCCCGCCGCGGCCCGGATCCGCGTCTGATCGGAGAAGGTGATGGCGGCCGGGTGATCGACGGGTACGCGCACATAGCCGCTCTCGTTCACCGCGCCCTCGACGACGTAATCGAGATCTCGCTCCGTTCGCCAGAAGAAGAGAACGACCATCAGCACGCTCGCGGCGAGCGCGAGCGGAGCCACCCAGCGAACGACCACCCGCGCCTTGCTCGCGCGCGCCTGCTCCTCGTCGACGCGGCGCAGGAAGGCGGCGCGCGCCTCGCGGCGCTCCGGCTCGCTCAGCTGAGCGGCTCTCTGCAGGAGGGCCGCGACGGGATCGAGCTGTCGTTCGGGTTCGCTCATGGCCAAAGTCCTTCACACCGGGACAGGAACTCCTGGAGGGCTGGCTCGCGCGCCTTGAGCAAGAACGCGCGCGCGCTCTCGAGCTCACGGCGCACCGTCGACTCGGACACGCCGAGCGCCGCGGCCGTCTCGAGCATCTCGAGGCCTTGCACGTGGCGCAGCACGAAGGCCATGCGCCGGCGCGTGCTCAGCCTGTCGAGCACACGGTGGAGGGCGCTGAGCACCTCGCGATGCTCGAAGTCGACGCGCTCGAGGGCGCGCTCGGGGAGCTCGCCGCTCGGGGAAAGGCCCACCCAGCGGCGTATCTTGCGCTTCCGGATCTCGAGCGCTGCCTGCCGCGCCGCCACGGACGCAAGATAGCCACGAAGGGCCCCCCCGTCCTGGATGCGCGCCGCCCCCTGGATCAGGCCCAGGAAGACCTCCTGGACCAGATCTTCGAGGCTCGTATCGGGACCGAGGGCGCCATACAGCACACCTCGCACGAGACCCGAGTACCTGTCCCAGATGACGGCGAGGGCCTCCCGCTCTCCAGCGGCGGCGCCGGCGACCAAGCTCGCGTCCGACCGCCTGTCGGCGGGAAAGCGGGCCAAGGTGGGTCCGGGCGGCGGGGCGGAGCGCGTGGGTTGAGCCACTCTCTCCTAGTTACTTGGGGGCATCCCGAGCCTCCAGAAAAATTCGCCCGCCGCCAGGGCGCTGGATCGGAGCAGGCGACTCGGAGCATTTGGGTTGCGCTCCCGCGCGTCGCCCCGCAGCTTTGCCCTGTTCGCAATGCGCCTCTCCTGCCCCACCTGGCTCCTCGGGGTCGCCGCGCTCCCGGCCTTGGCCTGGGGGCTCTCCTGTGAGGATCAGCTCCTCCAGACGGCCACCCGACCCCCGGGGAACGCGGGTGTCGGCGGCAGCTCTCCTGCCCTCCCGGAGCTCGCCTGCGACGGTGAGCCGCCCGCGGCGGAGCTGCCTCCGGGGGCCGCCTTCGGAGAGGGAGAGGAGCTCGCGAGTTCGCCGCTCGTCAGCGCGAGCTATGGCGCGCTCGAGGGCCCCGGTCTCTCGATCACGGCGCGCGATACCTTCCGCGTCCACGTCAACGGGGCTCTCATCGCCGCGAGCGAGTCGGCGCGCGCTCCGATCTTCGTGCCCCTCTCCTTGTTGCCGGGAGAAAACGTGATCGCCGTGAGCGTTCACGCCGCAGCGGGGACCCCCGCGGCGCTCGTCCACCTCGACGAGCTCGAGCGCAGCCATGGGAGCGGCAGCGACTGGAAGCTGAGCACCGCGCCGGAAGGAGACTGGACCGCGCCCGGCTACGACGACAGCGGCTGGACGGCGGCGCGCGAGCTGGGGAGCGCTGGAGATCTGCCGGGCTGCGATCCCGAGGCGGCCTTCCCCGCGAGCACGGAGGCTCGCTGGATCGGGCCCGCGCCGGGGGCGCGGGGGCCCATCGCCCTCCGCAAGGTGATGCGGGTCGAGGCGATCGGCTTTGGCGAGGGCACCACGGGGGGCGCGGGGGCGACGCCCGTGCTTGTCTCGAGCTGGACCGAGCTCGAGGCGCTCGCCCGCTCGGACGAGCCGGCGGTGATCTTGCTCGCTGAAGGCCTGCACGACTTCCGCCGCACAGGCTCGGAGGTCCAGGACATCGAGGTCTGTCCAAGCACCTGCTCGGGGGAGCCCGAGAAGACGTTCTATCAGGTCCTCACCGGGGACGCGACCTGTGAGCGTCCGCTCGTCGGGGCGACGCGTAACCATCGTGTCCTCCAGTTCGGTTCCAACAAGACCCTCGTCGGGCTCGGGCGCGGCGCGGCGCTGCCGGGCGTGAACATGGATCTCAACGAGAGCGAGAACGTGATCCTCCGCAACCTCGCCCTCTACGATCTGAACTCGAACGTGCACGAAGCGGGCGATGCGTTCACGCTGACGCAAGCCTCCAGGGTCTGGATCGATCACACGACCGTCCAGCGGATCAGCGACGCCTTCGCCGACGTCCACGCGGGCACGAGCGGGGTCACCTTCTCCTACGGCCACTTCGACGGCAGCAACGAGGCCGAGTGCGGCGGCCGCGAGCGCTGGGCCTGCACGATCACCGACGCCGAGGTGACGATGCACCACTGTCGCTTCGATGAAGTGAGGACGCGCGCCCCCCTCGCCACCGGGTCGCGAGCGCGCGCCCACCTCTTCAACAATGTGTTCTCGAACATCTCGGACTGGGCGGTCGGCGCCGCCTGTGAGGGGCAGGTGCTGCTCGAGGCGAGCGTGTTCGAGAACGCCGACGCGGCGACGCGGCGCTCGGACTGCAGCGATGCGACGGGCCGGGGACTCCTCCTGGCCGCCCCTGGCTCGAACGTCTACCGCGACGAGAGCGGCGTTCACCTGGGCGGGGACGGGGAGCCAGCCGATGACGTCTTCACGCCCCCCTACGACTACGCGCCCGAGCGGGCGAATGAAGCGTTGCTCCAGGTGATCTCTCGCGCCGGGGCCGGAGGGCCCTGGGCGCTGCCGCTCGCACGCGAGTAGTCGGCGTGAAGGCGGGAGAAAAACCCGACAGAGGATCGAGCGTGATCTGCGCCAGGGCGGGCCAGCGAAGCCGCCGGCCTGCAGTGTGGACATCGGTGGGATCGTGTCCCCTCAAGCGCGGAGCCGATGAAGCGCCCGCGGGGGCAGCTCGAGGCGCCGGGTTGCGGTAAGGTCGTGGGCCGGGCGCAGGCACCGCGGCGCTCGCGGTTGAGCCCGCCCTGTCGCCCCGGCAAGAACACCCCCATGGCCGATTTGAACGATCCCGCGCGCCTCGCCGAGCTGCACCACGTGCTGCTGCGCGACGACGCGGACGCCATCCTGGACGCCTGCGTCGAGCGGGCGGCCGAGCTCGCCCGGGCGCCGATGGCGCTCGTGAGCCTGGTGGTCCGACACATCCAGCTGTTCCGCGCGCACCGCGGCCTGCCGCCCGAGCTGGGCGTCAGCTGCGCGACCTCACGGAGCAGCTCGTTCTGCCAGCTCGTGGTGCGCCACGAGGCGCCGCTCGTGGTCGAGGACGCCGTGCACGACGAGCGCGTGCCCAGGGAGCTGGTGGAGCGTTATGGCATCCGCGCGTACGCGGGTGTGCCGGTGCGGGTGCGCCGTCATGTGGTCGGTTCGCTCTGCGTGATCGACCTCGTCCCGCGCACCTTCGAGCCAGGCGTCGTCGAGGGCCTCCATCGGCTCGCCGCCGAGGCCGGCGCGCGGCTCGAGGCGCTGGAGAGCGACACGCCGCCGCCGAGCCGCACCGCGAGGGAGCGCCTCGCCCGGTTCGGGCAGACCGCGCGTGCGCTGGAGCGCGCGCTCATGGCCATCGCTCCCGTGATCGCCGAGGCGCAGCGCGCGGCGGCGACGCTGCCGGAGGCGCCGCTGCTCGCGCCGAGCCCGGACGATCTCCGCGCGGCGGTCGACTGCTACCGGGACATGTTCGCGATCGCGGCCGAGCTGGCCGACGACGCCATGGCCCTCTCGCGCTCCGCTCCGGCCGAGGCGGCGTCCGAGCTCGCCCAGGCGACGCGGTCCCTCACGCGGGACATGGTCGAGATCAGCCCGCTCGTCCGGCTCGCCGAGAGCGTGCTCGGAGGCACGCTCGACGAGGGCGCCGCCGCGAGGGCAGCGCACGTCGTGCGGGACGCGTTCGCGGCGCACGAGACAGCGACCGCCGCGGTGCGCCGGGTCATCACCACCGTCGAGCGCGCGCGGACAGCGGAGGCGTTGTGAAAGGCCGAGCTTACCAGCTGCTCCGCTCCTGTCTTGGCGACAAGGACCCTCCGAACGCGCGCGACGCGTTCATCTATGCGCGTGTCATCATGCGCGCGCGCGTCGTGCCCGAGGAGATCACGCCGGCGCTCGACGACCCCGCCATCGAGCGCCGACTGGAGAGCGCGCTGCAAGACATCGTCCGCCGCGCGTAGGGAGGGGCCGTCGGCCCCTCGCGCCGGCAGGCTCCGAGAGAGACGGCCACGAGCGGAATGCAGGGTGATCCCGCGAGGGATCGCGCGGATCGCGAATCGTGTGGATTGCGCGTGCAGGCGTGCAGGGCTCGGCGGTTCTCCCACTTTCACCTTCACCCGTCGCGCCGGGCCTGCTATGCAGCGGGTTGCCTTCTTTGCCGATGTCCTTGCTTGACGCCCGCGGTTGAGTCCGGGCGCGCCGTGCGAGGCGCCTTCCTTGGAGAATTACGATGAGCCATGACTTGACCCCTGGACTGTTCACCGGGCCGAAGTGGACGCGCGGCCTTCTGCAGCTCGCCTTGCCGGCGATGGTGCTGCTCGCGTGCGGAAGCCCGTCGGAAGACTCGGCATCAGGGGGCGGCGACGCATCGACCGTGGCGCCAGCGTCAGCCTCCTCCGGCGGCGGCGTCGATGCGACGGCGTCGACCTCCTCGGGCGGCAATGGCGGCTCGGGCGGCAATGGCGGCATCGGCGGCTCGGGCGGCATCGGCGGCTCGGGCGGCAATGGCGGCTCGGACGGCATCGGCGGCTCAGGCGGCATCGGCGGCTCGGGCGGCAATGGCGGCTCGGGCGGCAATGGCGGTGACGATGCCTCGACGGTGGCCTCGTCGTCGGCGTCCTCGGGCGGCACGAGCGGCGCTGGCGGCACAGGAGGCGACGACGCGTCGACCGTCGCCTCCTCGTCGGCGTCCTCGGGCGGGGCCGCCACGTCGACGTCGACCGTCGCTTCCTCGTCGGCCTCCTCGAGCAGCGCCGGTGGCGCGGGCGGCGGCGATGCCTCGACATCGACCGTGGCCTCCTCGTCGGCCTCCTCCGGCGGTGGCGGCGCGGGCGGCGGCGATGCCTCGACGTCGGCCGTGGCGTCCTCGTCGGCCTCCTCCGGCGGCGGCGGCGGCATGGGTGGCGGCGATGCCTCGACGTCGAGCGTGACCACCACCTCGAGCGGCATGAGCTCGACCACCTCGACCGGCACGGGCCCCCTCGCGAGGACGCCGGTGGAGCGGCACGGCCGCCTGAAGGTGATGGGCAACCGCGTCGTCGACGAGCACGGCGAAGAGCTCCAGCTCAAGGGCATGAGCATGTTCTGGAGCGTCTGGGAGGGCGAGAAGTTCTACAACGCGTCCGCCGTCAACACGCTCGTGAACGACTGGGATGCGACCGTCGTCCGCGCCGCAATGACCGCCAGCATATCGGGGCTCGGCTATGTCCACAACCCGGACGCGGAGAAGCGGAAGGTCAAGGCGATCGTCGACGCCGCCATCGCCAGAGGCATCTACGTGCTCATCGACTGGCACGATCACGACGCGATCCAGCCCCGGAACAAGGAGGCCGCGAAGCGCTTCTTCCGGGAGATGGCGACGGAGTACGGCGATGAGCCCGCCGTGATCTTCGAGGTGTTCAACGAGCCCGACACCGAGACCTGGGCGCAGGTGAAGGCGTATGCCGAGGAGGTGATCCGGGAGATCCGCGGCGCCGGCTCCGACAACCTCGTGATCGTCGGGTCGCCGAACTGGTCGCAGGACGTGGACGTCGCCGCCAACAACCCGATCACGAGCTACGACAACATCGCCTACACGCTCCACTTCTATGCGGCGACGCACAAGAATGAGCTGCGCGCCAAGGCGACGACCGCGATGGCCAAGGGCCTCGCGCTGTTCGTCACCGAGTGGGGCACCTGCGCCAGCACCGGGAACGGCGCGCTGGATCTCGGCGAGGCGCAGCGGTGGCTCGACTTCATGGCCAGCAACAGCATCAGCTGGCTCAACTGGTCGATCGTCGACAAGGACGAGTCCTGCGCCGCGCTCAGGCCCGGCGCGAGCGCCGGCGGCCCGTGGTCGAATGGCCAGCTGACCGAGTCGGGGCGCTGGGTGAAGCAGAAGATCCAGGCGCCTTGACGCGGGGAGCCCGCCGAGGGGCGCCGTCGAGGCCGGGGGCGCTCCGCCCGGGTCGGTCGCGCGGCGCCACGTCGCCTCGGGCGCGGACAGCGAAGCTCCCGCGGCGCGCTTTCCGTTCCTTCGAGGCCTCCTCGAAGACCAGAGTCTAGCTCTCTCGCCTTCGCCTCGTTCACCAGGCGATCCGCGCTCGATCGGCTCACTCCCGCGCTTCCTCATCGACGACATTGCCCGAACTCGGTGGATGAGTCAGGGTTTCGGCGACGCACACGGCCGCGCCTGCTCGGCGCGGTGACGGCAAGAGGAAGGGATATGTCCTGTCCCTTCATCCCACTTCGTCCGGTCCTCGACAGAGGTCGTCTTCTCCCTCGAATCCCCCGCGCGCGCCGATGCGCTCGCGACATGAGGAGACGCCCGGCCGAGACGAGGCAGGACGAGACGTCGATGCGCGCCCTGGACAAGCGCTGTCTTTCTGAAGTTCGGATGGCTTGAAGAGACTCGAACGATGCCGGGCGGAACCCCGTCGAGCGTCGGCGCTCGCGACATCCGCTCATCGCAGGACGGACGAACATGCCGGCGACCCGCGGAGTCCCGCGAGGACGCTGGCTCGCGCCGCCTGTCATTCACTCGCGCAGCAGCGAAGGAGGCTTCCTCGTGATGGTTAGAGATCGTTCTGGAGACCCGCGCACGGGCGAGATCGGGGCGTGGATCCTCGTCGTCCTGATGGGTCTATCGTCAACCGCCGGCTGCTGGCCCGAGGGACGCGAGCCTCCGTGCTCGGGATGCGGGAGGCCCGGACCGTCTTCGTCGCTCGGGGACGGCGGGTCTTCGTCGCTCGGGGGCAGCGGCTCATCGTCGCTCGGGGGCGGCGGGTCTTCGTCGCTCGGGGACAGCGGGTCCTCGTCGCCGGTCACGCCCGGGAGCGGTGACCCGCCGTCGGATCCGCCGGACGACGGCGCGACGCCCACCCCAGCCGCTCCGCCGCCGTCCCTCGGCTCGCTCCGAGGCGTCGCCGTCCCGGAGCCGCGCGACCTGTCCCGGTACGTCAAGAGCAGGGAGACGGCCGTGGCCCTCGGAAAGGCGCTGTTCTGGGACATGCAGGTCGGCAGCGACGGCGTGGCGTGCGCGACGTGCCACTTCCACGCCGGCGCCGACCACCGCAAGAGAAACCAGATCAACCCCGGGCTCAACAACCAGGATCCCGAGCGGCGCACGCGGTTCGAAGCCACGAGGTCGGACGCGAAGGGCGGACCGAACTACGCGCTCGTGGCGAGCGACTGGACTTTCCGCCGCGACTTCCCCGCGGATGCCGACGACGTCATCTCTTCGCAGGGGGTGTTCCACGCTCGATTCAACGGCATCGTGCCCGAGAGCGAGAGGGACGACTGCACGGTGCTGCCGGACGTCTTCCAGGTGCAAGGGGTGAACGTGCGGCGCGTCGAGCCGCGGCAGACGCCGACCGTCATCAACGCGGTGTTCAACTTCCGCAACTTCTGGGACGGACGCGCGAGCAACCATTTCAACGGAGTGAACCCGTTCGGCAGGCGAGATCCGGACGCCGCCGTCCACGCCGTGCGCGACGGCGCCCTGGTCCGCGAGAGGGTCGACCTGGAGAACTCGAGCCTCGCGTCTCAGGCCGTAGGCCCGCCGATCAACGCCTTCGAGATGTCGTGTGAGGGGAGGACGTACGCTGACGTCGCCGCGAAGCTCTTGCCGCGCAGGGCGCTCGCTGGCCAGATCGTGGACCCCACGGACAGCATCCTCGGCGAGCTGCGCGATTCGAGCGGAAAAGGGCTCGCTCCGTCCTATGGAGAGCTCGTCGAAGAGGCCTTCGTGGACGCGTACTGGCGGTCGGATCAACGCGTCGGCGATCGGTCGCTCGTGGAAGCGAACTTCTCTCTCTTCTTTGGCCTCGCCATCCAGCTCTACGAGGCCACGCTCGTGTCCGACAACAGCCGGTTCGATCGCTTCGCCGACGGGGACAGCGCCGCCCTGAGCGAGGAGGAGCGCGCGGGGCTCGCGATCTTCCAGGGCAAGGGCAGGTGCATCAACTGCCACCATGGTCCCGAGTTCACCAGCGCCGCCAGCCGCCTGCAGCGCGAGGAGCAGGTGGGCGGTTTGATCTCGCGGATGCGGGTCGGGGACGGCGGCGCCGCGCTCTACGACAGGGGCTACTACAACATTGGCGTTCGGCCGACCGAGGAGGACATCGGCGCCGGAGGGGTCGACCCCTTCGGTCATCCGTTCTCGTTCGCGCGGCAAGGGAAGCTGCTTGCCGCGGGCGAGGGCGCCCCGGACGTATTCGGCATCAACCCGGCGTCGTTCGAGGTCGAATCAGGGCTGCCGATCGCGCCGCTCGAGCGCGATGCGGTCGACGGCGCCTTCAAGGTCCCGACGCTCCGGAACATCGAGCTGACGGGCCCTTATTTCCACAACGGAGGCGCGCTGACGCTGCGGCAAGTCGTCGAATTTTACAACGGTGGCGGCGGCCGGCGAGAACGGGAGGGCGGCGACACGACGGGGTTTGGGACCAACGGGACGAACCTCGCTCCGAACATTCAGCCGCTCGGGCTGACGGAAGAGGAGAAGAAGGCGCTCGTGGCGTTCCTGGCGACGCTCACGGACGAGCGGGTCCGGTTCGAGGAGGCGCCGTTCGATCACCCGCAGCTGTTCGTCGTCGACGGTCACTTCTGGAATGAATGGACCGTGGTGGATGACGGCACGGGGCGTGCTCGCGAGAAGATCAAGGAGGTCCAGGCGGTCGGCGCCGGAGGGCGCAAGCCGAAGGACCTCCCGGGGCTTACGCCTTTCAACCCGCTCTGAGCGCCCCGGCGATCCCAACCTGCGGCGATCCCTACCTGCGGCGATCCCAACCTGGGTGGGCAATCTCAACCTGGGTCGGGCAATCTCAACCTGGGTCGGGTCGCCCCAGCGGCCCCAACCTGGGTCGGGTCGACGGTTCCGCTCAACCTGGGTCGGGCAATCTCCTCAACCTCGGTCCGGCGATCTCAACCCGGGTCGGGCAATCTGGGTGGTCGCCTCAACCTGGGTCGGGTCGCCCCAGCGGCCCCAACCTGGGTCGGGTCGACGAACCTGGGTCGGGCAACCTCAACCTGGGCCGGGCAATCTCCTCAACCTCGGTCGGCTCCCTCACCTCAACCTCGGTCGGCTCCCCCTGCCTTCCTCCGGAGCGCCGCCAGCCTCGACGGCCGCACCAGCAGCCCGCCGACCGTCTGATCCGCCACGAGCTCCGCGATCTGCTCCGGCCCGTAGCCCACCGCCGCCGGATCGCTGGCCGCGAGCGGATGCACGCGCCCTCCTCCCTCCGGCCGGCACCAGTTCTGCACGCTCTCGTCCTGGGCCAGCACCGTCAGCGCGCACAGGTAGGCGTCCACCTCGCGGAACCTCCCCTCCCCCATCCCGCGCCCCACCATCGCGGCCACGGCCTCGGTCAGCGCGCGCCGCTCGGCCCAGTACGTCGCGAACGCCCCCGGATCCCGCTCGCTGAACCGGTGGATCTCCGTGATCTCCAGGGGAAACCCGCACACCGTCTGCACGTCGAAGCGCACGAAGCGCCATAGCTGCACGTCCGCCGTCTCACCGGTCGCCTCGAGGCTCCGCGCGTACGACAGCGGCAGCCGGTTCACCTGCTGCAGGATCTCCGCGACGATGAGCTCCTTGCGCCGGAACCAGTAGTACAGCGACGACTGCCGGAGCCCCGCCGCCTGCGCGACCTCCAGCATCGACACCTCGGCCACCCCCCGCTCGGCGAACAGCCGGCCCGCCACCTGCAGAATCTGCTCCCGCGGCGCGAGATCGCTCCGCTGCGGCGCCTTGCGCGGCCGGCCCATGCGGCGCGGGCTCCCCTCGGCCTTCTGCTCGCCTCCGGCGTTCCGCCCCCCTTCCGCCGGCTGCCTTCCTTCGGCGCTGTGCCTGCCGTCGGTCTTCGGAGGAGGAGCCATCTCTGTCTTCATCGTCATCGTCCGAGGTGGCCATCACGCGGCCGCGCGATCGCCGTCGCGCCCTCATGCCGCCTCGCCCTCCCGCGCGTCAATCGGCTCCGCGCTCGCCCCATGCGCCATCCGCTCTTCATCACCCAATCCACCACCCACACCGCCACCAAGAAAATTCACCACCTCCGGGAAAAAGCGCGCGCGCCCTGCATTTTACCCTCACGAAACAGCCTGTAAATCCTGGCCCCGGATAGTCGGCCCATAGTTTCGATTGTATATCGAAAGTGAGGCGAGGGCCGCCGCCGACGACGCCATCCCCCCGGGTGCTGCCGGTGACGGCGCCGCTCACCGCGTGCGTGTGGAAGGTCGACGTGGCCGAAGGCCAGCGCCTGGCCGTGCTCGGGGCGATGAAGATGGAGTTCCCCGTGGTGGCTGACGTGGCCGGGGCCGTCGGCTGGATCGGCTGCCGCCCGGGCCAGAGGGTCAGCGCGGGCCAGCCGCTCGTGGGGGTGTCGGCCGATGCGTGACCCCATCTCGACCGCCGCCCGAGGCGCACGCCGTCCTCGGCCGCCAGCGACACGGCCTCCCAGCCCGCCGGCGAAGGCTCGGATGAGGGCGGGGTCCCGCGGCGGGTGAGACCGCGCGCCACCAGCGCGCCGCTGCCCCCCCAGGCGAGGGCCAGGGTGACCAGGATCAGCAGCGCGAGGCGGACGAAGCGACGCACGGTGACGCCCTTGATAGACCCCCCCGCCCGCGAAGACGAGGAGGAAAGCCGGGCGCCCCGTTCACGAGAGCGCGGCGCGGATCAGCTCTCGAATCGGACCTTGTCCATGCAGTAAGGACCGGTGTTGGGGGTCACGGAGAGCGTGAGCTGCTGAGCGGCCGCGGCGGTTCGGGCTGAGGGTGCCCGCGATCAGGGAGCGGGCGTGACGCTGAGCGCGCCCGAGGCGCTGAGGGACGCCTTGTAGTTCCCGGGCGCAGGGTAGGTGATGCGGAACCCTGCGAGGTCGGGCGAGAGGGTCTTCGTTTGGCCCGACGCCTGCGTGCCGCCGGCCGGCACCCAGTACTGGGCGCACGGATCCCACTGCCCGGCGGTGTGCGTCTGGACGAGCGTGCAGACGTCTCCACCATTCTGGGCCGCGATGCTCTGGCTGACCTGGTACGTGAGCACGAGGGCGCCGTTGTCCTCCGTGAGCTTGGTCGCTGCGTTCATCGAGGTCGTGTCGGTCGCGCCGCACTTCAGGTACCAGTGGCTGGGCGCGTCGGCGCATGCGGGGATCGGCGCGGCCGCCGTGCCGCGGGTCACCTTGACCGTCGCCTCGGACGGCGAGACCCCGAGCAACGAGATGGCCAGGTCCGCGTCGCGATCGACGAACGTATGACCCCAGGGGAGCGCCTCGCGCGAGACGTTCGCGGGATAATTAGCTACGTCGATCGGCACGGAGGGCGTCATGTTGACGATGCGCGTCGGGGTCCCCTCCAGCGTGCCCCGGTGCACGACGATTCCGCTCGCGACCGGCGAGCCCGCCGTGAACCGCTGGGAGTCGAAGAGGCCGAGCGGCTGGCGATACTCAACCTGGTACGTCTCGTCCCCGCCGGGGATGGGGACGACGAGCCGCTGCACGCCGTCCGAAGCCAGCTCGATCGGCTCGACGCTGACGATGGAGGTCCCGCTCGCGCTCACGGTCTCCGTGTTCTCCGGGTCGAACCAGCCGAGCAGCGCCTTCTCCGGAGCATTGTAGTGCAGGAACTGGCCCCCCATCGTGCTGAACGAGTCGCCGTACTCTTGCACACAGCTCGTGCTCCCCGCGTTGAGCTCGCCGCTGTTCGCGCACGCAGGCAGGTTGGGTTGAGCGCAGCTCGTGCTCATCGACGCCCAGTTCCCGGCAGCGTTGGCGCAATTCAGCAGGTCGGAGTGTCCCAGCCCCAGGTTGTGTCCCAGCTCGTGCGCGAAGGTGCCAGAGTCGGCGGCGCTGTAAAAATAGGTACTGGAGCCCAGGGCTGCAGCTCCGTCGGTACAACCCGCCGGCCTCTCGGCGAAAAAGTACATCGTGTGCTGGTAATTGGACTCCACGTAGCCCGCCACCGTCGCGGCGATCGCCCTGCCCATCGCCGCGTAGGCGGGTCGCAGCGAGCAGCTCGTGGGCTCCGCGTTGATCGTGTACCAGCCGAAATAGTCCCCGTTGGGGTTGACGTGGCCGGTCAGGCTCATCTTCCCGTAGGAGGCTTCAATGAAGAAGTTGTTGGTCGAATCCGCGTTGCTGAAGAGGCGGTCTCGCACGTCATCGGAGGTGTAGGTCGGTTCCGGGCTGTTCTTGAATCGGATGAAGATCGCCGCGACCTTGCGATTGCCGATGACAGCGGGCTGCTGGACGGCGGAGATCGTCTCGACCTCGTCCACCTCGCCCTCCATCGCAGTGCCGCAGGCGGAGACCGCGAGGCAGAGAATGAGAAACCCGCTGCGATGGGTGAACGAAACGTTGCGCATTGTACCTCTGTGGTGTCGAAAAAAGCGCGTGGCAGTGCCGGACGCGAGCGTGCATGGAGTCACGGACTCCAGACCTCGAACCCACGCGCAGGCTCGGGGCTCACGACGTGACGATCGGCCGGGCCGCCCTTGAACGAGTCCTCGAAGGCAGCGGGCCCGGGGGAAGGTCCAGACGCTTCGGGGCCGTCAAGCCCCAGCCGCGGGACCTGCGTGGACCGGGTTCATCGAACCCTCTTCTGCTCACTGGATGCGGCCAGGCCCCGTCGCCCTTCACGAAATCGTGACGGCCCGGCCGATTCGCGGGCGAGTCCACCGCACAGGGGCGCCGCGGTCCCGTCCCGAACCGCCAGGCCGCGCATCGCGTCATCGAGAGCCCGGGCCCGGCCCGCCTCGATGCCTTTGCGTCGTGCGTCGAGAGGGCGATGAGCGACCTCGATCTGCCGCGGCGCGCCCTCGACGACGCCGATCCCGAGGATCTCGAATGACGCCTCGGAGCGAGGTCGGCCGCCTCAGCTCTGCGATCGGTGCGGGACGATGTCGTTGGCGATGATCTCGCCGAACGGCCCCGTGAGGTTCGGGCGGACGCCTGCGGCTCGCCGCTCGACGGGGAGCCGCGGGAAGAGCAGCTCGGCGACCCGATAGGCCTCTTCGAGGTGCGGATACCCCGACAGGATGAACGTCTCGATCCCGAGCTCCGCGTACTCGTTCATGCGGCGCGCGACCGTCTCCGCGTCGCCCACGAGCGCCGTCCCGGCCCCGCCGCGCACGAGCCCGACGCCGGCCCAGAGGTTCGGGCTCACCTCGAGCGCGTCGCGCCGCCCCTTGTGAAGCGCCGCCATGCGGCGTTGCCCCTCGGAGTCGAGGCGCCCGAAGGCCTGCTGCGCCGCGGCGATGGTGCTGTCGTCGAGGTGCCGGATCAGGTCGTTCGCGGCGGCCCACGCCGCCTCGGCCGTCTCGCGGACGATGACGTGAAGGCGGATCCCGAAGCGCACCGCGCGCTGCTCCGCGGCCGCGCGGCGGCGCACGTCCGCGATCTTCTCGGCCACCGCGGCCGGCGGCTCTCCCCAGGTCAGGTAGACGTCGACGTGGCGCGCCGCGAGCGCGTGCGCCGCGGGCGACGACCCCCCGAAGTAGAGCGGCGGGTGCGGCGCCTGGAGCGGCGGAAACAGGATCTTCGCGCCCTTCACGCGCAGCTGCTGCCCCGTGAAGTCGACCGTCTCGCCCGCCATGACCCGCCGCCAGATGCCGAGGAACTCGTCGGTGACGACGTAGCGCTCGTCGTGCTTCAGGAAGACGCCATCCCCCTCGGACTCCGCCGGATCACCGCCGGTCACGACGTTGACGAGCAGGCGGCCGTCGGACAGGCGATCGACCGTGGACGCCATGCGGGCGGCCCACGTGGGCGAGACGACGCCCGGCCGCACGGCGACGAGGAAGCGAAGCCGCTGCGTCAGCGGGATCATGGCCGACGCGACCGCCCAGGCGTCGTCGCACGATCGTCCGGTGGGGACCAGCACGCCGTGATAGCCGAGGTCGTCGGCGGCCTGCGCGATCTGACGAAGATAAGGGAGCGTGACGGGGCGCGCCCCCTCGGCGGTGCCAAGGTAGCGGCCGTCCCCGTGCGTCGGGAGAAACCAGAAGACGTTCATCGATGGAGAAGCTCCTCGCCCGTGAGTCGCCGGGTCAGGCGCGCGAGAGCACGATCCGCACCGCGCGCCGCTGCGCGCCGGAGCCCGCGGCGCCAAGGAACCTCGCCGGGCAGGCCGCCGCGACGCCGCTGCTGCCCCGGCAACACAAGCTGCTGATCGACTGCTGCTGAAGCAGCAATCGACCGCCCCTCCACGGGTCCTCCCCGGCGGAGCGCCGCGCCTCGACCTGGCACAGGGGCTGCTGGACGGAGGTTCACACCACGCATCCGCTACAAATGCAATTTCACATCATACATATCATCCTTACGTGCGGACGTGGGTTGTAGAGGAGGCGAAGGAGCCCTCATGATCAGGTACATCTCGTTCACGACGGTCCGCTCCGCGCTGCTGGGCTGCGCAGCTCTCTCGAGCTTGTTGCTGCTCGGGTGCGGCCGCGACGGCGGCGAGGCGGGCGCCACGGGCGAGAAGGCGGCGAACGCCGGGCAGGCGGCCGAGGACACGCGGGCGGCGGTGGTGGTCCGGCTGGGGTACCAGAAGATCGGCACGCCCTTTCTCCTCAAGGAGCGCGCGGAGGCCCTGACGAAGGCGCTCGAGGCGAGGAACGCCCGGGCCGAGTGGGTCGAGTTTCAGGCCGGTCCTCCGCTGCTCGAGGCGATGCGCGCGGGCGCCGTGGACGTCGGCCACGTCGGCGAGACGCCGCCGGTGTTCGCGCAGGCGGGCGGCGTGCCCTTCGTCTATGCCGCCAGCGACGCGCCGGCGCCCAGGGCCGAGGCGATCGTCGTCAAGAAGGACTCTCCGATCCGCACGCTCGCGGCCTTGAAAGGCAAGCGCGTCGCCCTCAACCGCGGCTCCAACGTGCATTACCTGCTGGTTCGAGCCCTCGAGAGCGCCGGGCTGACGCTGGACGACATCCAGGTCGTCTTCCTCGCGCCCGCCGACGCGCGGACCGCGTTCGAGGGTGGCAATGTCGATGCCTGGGTGATCTGGGATCCTTTCCTGGCAGCGGCCGAGCTCGCCGGGGCCCGTATCCTCCAGGACGGCGAGGGGCTCGTCGACAACCGCCTCTTCTATGTCGTCCGGCGAGAGTTCGCGGAAGAGCAGCCGGCGATCTTGCAGATCGTGTTCGACGAGTACCGCGCGCTGAGCGCCTGGGAGGACGGGCACCGCGAGGAAGCCTCGCAGATCCTCGCGAAATCTTCGGGGATCTCGTACGAGGCGTTCCTGCGGTCCGAGCACCGGCGCGCGTTCCAGATCCTGCCGATCACGCCCGAGATCGTGCAAAGGCAGCAGGCCATCGCCGATACGTTCCACAAGCTCGCGATCATCCCGCGCGACATCCGCGTCGAGGAGGCGCTCCTGCCGGGCGCCGCGATCGGAGGCGCGCGATGACGGCCGGCGAAGCGCCGGGCGGCCGCGCGGTGCGCGGGCTCGGCGTGCGCATCGCGCCCTGGCTGGCCCCGCTGGCCCTCGTGATCCTCTGGGAGGTCCTGTCGCGGCTGCAGATCATCCCGAAGAGCCTGCTGCCGTCGCCCGTCGAGGTGCTCGTGGCCGCCTCGAGCGCCACGAGGAGCGGCGAGCTGCCCGCGCACCTCGGCGTGAGCGCGCTGCGGGCGGTGGGCGGGCTCGTCGTCGGCGCGGCCGTCGGGCTCGCGCTCGGCCTCGGCACGGGGCTCTCGCGCCCGCTGCAGCTGGTCATCGACGGGCCGCTGCAGATGCTCCGGGCGATCCCCGCGCTGGCGCTCGTGCCGCTCGTGATCCTGTGGTTCGGGCTCGGCGAGACCGCGAAGCTCTTCATCGTCGCGATCACGGTGCTGTTCCCCGTCTACCTGAACACGTTCCACGGCGTGCGCAGCGTGGATCCGCAGCTCATCGAGATGGCGCAGGTCTATGACGTGCGGGGGTTCGCGCTCTACCGCGAGGTCATCTTCCCGGGCGCGCTCCCCTCGATCCTCGTGGGTCTGCGCTTCGCGCTCGGGCTCTCGTGGCTCGTGCTCATCGTCGCGGAGACGCTCGGCGCGAGCCAGGGCCTGGGCTATGTCGCGATGAACGCCCGCGAGTTCATGCAGATGGATCTCCTGGTGCTCACGATCGTGCTCTGGGCCCTGCTCGGCAAGCTGGCCGACTCCCTGGCGCGGTGGCTCGAGCGCCGGCTCCTGCCGTGGCAGCCACCGCTGCAGCGGCTCGAGGCGAGGTGAGCGAATGAGCGGTTCGGGCGATCAGACCGCCGGCGCGCGCGTCGTGCTGGAGCAGGTCGACAAGCGGTACGGTGACCGGCTCGCGCTCTCGGGCATCGAGCTCGACATCCGCCCTGGCGAGTTCGTGACGATCGTCGGGCGGAGCGGCTCGGGCAAGAGCACGCTGCTCCGCGTCCTGTGCGGCCTCGAGCAGCCGACGCGCGGCGCGGCGCGCGTCCTGGCCTCGAGGGAGGTCGCGGCGCGCGAGGCGGTGCGCGTCGTCTTCCAGGAGCCCCGGCTGCTGCCCTGGCGCACGGTGCTGGAGAACACGTGCATCGGCGGTCCGAGAGGGCGCGACGCGCGCGCGCGCGACGTGCTCGACCGGGTCGGGCTCGGAGATCGGCTGAACGACTACCCGGGCGTGCTCTCGGGAGGTCAGCGGCAGCGGGTCGCCCTCGCGCGCGCGCTCGTCCACGACCCGAAGGTGCTGCTGCTCGACGAGCCGTTCGGCGCGCTCGACGCCCTGACGCGGATCGGGGCGCAACGCCTTGTCGAGTCGCTGTGGGCGCAGCGCCGCTTCACGGCCGTCCTGGTGACGCACGACGTGGAGGAGGCGGTCCTGCTCGGAGATCGCGTGCTGGTGTTCGACGAGGGGCGCATCGTGGAGAGCGTCGCGGTCGATCTGCCGCGCCCCCGGGCCAGGGAGTTCCCGGAGGTCGGCCGCCTGGCCGGTGTGCTCCTCGACGCGATCTTCAGGAGATCCCCGGAAGAAGCAGGGCTGTCACGGCGCGCCTCGCGCGAGGACGTCTGCAGGCATCCCGCGACCCTCCTGGCCCCCACCGGCCTCGAGGTTGCTCGCCATTGACTGGATCCCTCGCTCCGGCGCCGCTGGCACCGAAGGAGCATTCGCACCTTCGAGCTATTTCCGGACGTCGGGCAATCGTGCAGCCTGAATGGCGGGGCAGCCGCGTCGACGCGGATTGAAAGGTCAGTGTGCCTTCGGCCGGTTTCCCTTGGCCGTCCGGCGCACGAGCTTCATTCGCTCGGCTCCCTGGGGCTCGAACACGAGCGTCTCGGTCCAACCCCAGGACTTGCCGCCAGGCCCCGTCGTGCCGGCAGCCTCGTAGTCGACCGTCGTGCGCGCGTCGACGGTGGAGAACGTGAGCTCGACGAGGATTTCCTGCTGATAGGCTGTATCCGGCTTCTGCGAACACCTGCTCGGCGTATCCTCCTGAAACCAGCGGCGCAGGAACTCTCGGTGTTTGTCCTCGCACTGATAGCCAAGGCCCAGGGCCGAGGTATAGGGGCAGTCCAGGTGACCTCTCGCGCCGTCGCTCGGCAGCTCGGCCCAATCGCAGTGGCTCACGAGCTCGGCCGACACGTAACCTACGGCCGCGCGCTCGGCCTCCGAGAGGCATGCAACCACGTCCCTGGCGACGACCGGCGTGCAGCACCCCTCGGTCCAGTAGAGCTTCGTGGGTCGGTCGTGCGGCGTGCACGACGACACGTCGGCGGTCGCGCTCGGCTCGGGCGCCGACGGCGGCGTCGCGGAGGGTCGCGGGGCGGAGATCGATGATTGGACGGGGAGCGACGTCTGCATAGGCGCTCCAGACGAGCGCTCTGGCGTGCACGCCGCGACGCACGCCGCCGCGACGAGGAGGGCAAAGCGCCTTCGCTCCATTGCGGTCCGTGGAGCCCACGCGCCCGTCACGTCGCCTGCGCGCCGAACGTCGGCGAACCGTGGCGAGGAGCGGGCGCCGCCTGCGGCTCGTCCGCCGCATGGGCTCACGGGGCTCGGCCGTCGCGGAGTGCGCATGGGTCCAGGTCAGCAGATGGCCGAGGCGATGGCCAGCGCGGAGCACCGCGAGCGCTCCCCCTGGTGATTCCCATCGGGAGGCTGGTAGCACGGTGGACCAGGAGACCCTTCCTGCATGGTGGCTTCGCGGCTCGCGCTCCTCCCCCTCCCGCTCCTCGCCGCTTCGTGTGGTCCCGCCGCCGGGTCGGCCCCCGCGGCGCTCGCGCCGACCTCGGTCGCCATCCCGCCCGCCCGCTGGAGGCGCCCGCGCGCGCCGCGGACACGCCGGCCGTGGATCCCTCGGCCCCGCTGACATTGCCGATCGCCGCCATCCCGCCCGCAACCTGGGTCGAGCCGCCCCTCGGAGAGCAGGAGCGGACGAGGGCCGGTCGGGACCCGTTCCGCGAGCACACCGAGATCGCCCTCGGCGAGCGCGTCGCGATTTTCGCAGCGAAAGGAGGCGGCGCCGACCCCGCGGGCGGAGCCTTCGCGGTCGACGAGAAGCTCGGCGTCGTCGGTCCCCTGAAGCTGCCCGCACGCCTCACCTGGGTTGGCGTCGCCGGCCCGCGGATCGACGCGCTCTATGCGGCCACGCCGGAGGGCACGCTCCACCGCGCCGCCGGCGTCCGCGATGCGCTGAGGGCGGACGGCTTCGAGCCGCGCGGCAGCGTGCCTGGCGCGACGGCCTGGGACGCCGCCGGCGCCCTCATCGCGGCCGCGGCGGGAGAGCGCGTCAGCGTCTCCGCCGACGAGGGCCGCAGCTTCACCTCGGCCGTGGTCGCGCCCGGCAAGGCGGTGCGCGCGGTGCTCGTGCGACCCGACGGCGTGCTCGCGGCCGTGGTCCAGGCGCCGGCGCGCGGCCAGCAGCCGGCGGCGCCCGACACGTTCCTCTCGCTGGATCGCGGGCAGACCTGGAAGCGATCTGCGTTCCAGCCGCGCTCGATCGAGCGCGCAGGATCCTGGATCTGGAACGGCAATGCGAGCTGCCCCGCCGTGCTGAGCCGCGACGGCCAAGCGTGGGCCAGGATCGCTGCTGCGTCCTTGTACACCACGTCCTTATACGCCCGACCCACGTTGGGCATCGCGCTGCACCTCTCCCCCACGATCCGCGCCATCGAGGCCGGCTGGTTCCGCTCGTCCGTCGTTCCGCCAGCGCCCGAGCCGCCCCGGCGCGGCGACACCGCGGTCGGGCGGGAACCGCCGTGCAAAACCGACGACGGGGGCGTCGTGGGCGGTATCGGACTCATGGGCGCGGCTGGCGTCTCGTGCAGAGGCGCGCTCTGCCTGCTCGAAAGCGCCACGCCGCTGCCACAGCCGACGCGCACACGGATCGCGACGTTCGGCGACGGGATCTGCGGACCGACGAGCGCGCGACCGCCCGGCAGCGACTGCGCCGCGCACCTCACGCGGCCACCGACGTTCGCGGTCGTCGACCACATCGCGAGCACCGTGATGCCCGTCGCGGCGCCCGAGGGGTGCCCGCAGCCGGTCGCGCTGCACAACGCGGCCGGCATCGGCGTGCTGATCTGCCGCGGAGGCAGCGGGGGCGCCGTCCTCTTCATGCGGGGCGCGCAAGGTCCGTGGCACGCGGAGGGGAGCCAGGCGACCCCGGCCGAGGCCCTCCAGTGGATCGCCGCGGCGCCGGATGGCACGCTGCTCCTGCTCGAACCGACACCGCCCGCAAGCGCCCAGCAGCGCGAGCCGCAGCAGGCGCTCGTGCGAAGCCCGCTGCCGCTCGGCGCACCGCAAGCGTGGCGCCGGATCACGGCGCCGGACGGTGTCGCGGCGCTTCCCGCTCCCGGCGGCGCGGCGCTACTCGCGAGCTCGCCCGCGGCCTCGGCCGGCAGGCGCCTCGATGTGACGCTGGATCGCCCGGGGCAGCCGTCGCTCACCTTGGCGCGCGACGTGGAGGTCTATCAGGACCTGACGCTGATGGAGATGCGGGACGGGCAGGTGCGGTTCCGCGTGCGTCCAAATCCTGCGCCGGACGTCAAGGGAAGGCTGGGGCCCCCGCCGCCCGAGGCGCGGGATGCGCGCTGGCACGTGCTGACCCACGGCGGCGAGCTCGTGCCGGAGACGCCCACCGGACCGACGCCTCCGACCGAGGGGCGCTTGTTCGGCCCAGCGGGGCGCTAGCGCCGCGTCCGCGGGACCCAACCACGTGGCGGGACCCAACCACGTCACGGGCCATGGGCCGTCGCGGGACCCAACCACGTCACGGGCGATCGTTGGCGATAGCCGTAGAAGCCCCCGCCGCCGTCGCCTGGGTCAGCGGTCCCGGAGAAGCCGGACCATCCGCCGACGAAGCTCCTCGCTGCTCTCGCGCCTCGCAGCCTCGTTCAGCAGCTCGATCGCCGGCCCGCGCAGGACGGCGGCATGCTCGATCCCTTCGATCGCCAACCTCCGGGCGATCTCACACGGCAGGGACAGCGCCGCGCTCCACACCGCGCCGTCGTAGAGACAGCCGCGCAGGCCGCCGGTCGCCACGGCCCCGAGGGCGCGGAGCAGCGCTTTTTCCGGGCCAGGGACGCGGTCCGGATGCACGGGAGCAGGTGCGCCTGATCCACGGTGAACTCCCGTCCAAGCCTGTCGAGGAACGCAGCGCAGTCCTCGTCGGGCATGCGGTCGAGCTCCTCGATCCGCGCCGCGGGAACCGGCGGCAGTCGGGCCTCCTCCCCGGACTCGAACACTTTCCTGGCCCCGTCGAGCGCCCTCTGGACCGAATCCTTGTCCGAGGCCTCCGCCGCCCGCGCTTCCAGCATCAGCGCGGCCAGCAACGCCTCGCCGGCGCGCCGGTGCTGCCCCGGATTCCTGACGACGAGGGCCGCCATCACGGGGGCGCGCCGCCACGGATCCGGAGCGGCGAGGGCACGCTGGAGCGCCGACTCGGCGGTACTCGCGGAGGACGAGCGACGCGGCGTGGAGGTCCCGCAGCGACGCCGACCGCTCGATGAACCGCTGGATCGAGGCGATGACGTGGGGATCGTTGCGTTCGTAGCCCGAGATGACGTGCCGGAGCACCGGCAAGATGTCGCTATCCAGGCCGTCCGGGTCCTGCGCTGCCAGAAGCGACACGAGGAGCGGAGCATCGCCTGGGCGACCGGCTACCCACAGGACGAGGAGCGCGCTCCTGTGATTCCCGCTGTGTTGCCCGGGCGGGCCCCTGAGCGCCTTGATCGCCTGGACGCGCATCGCCCCGGCGATCTCGTGCAGGGGGTTGTCTCTTCCCCACCGGGTCTCGGCCTGGCGTCGCTGGAAGTACTCGAAGATACGGTTGATCGCCTCTCGAGAGCCGGACCTGAGCACGATGCGCGCGAGCCTCACCTGCTCCTCGTCGCTCATGGCCGACATAAAGAGATCCTCGGCGATCGCGTGCGCCCGCCGCCAGAGCGGTCGCCCTTCGGGCGAGGTCGGGGGGCGCGGACGGCGCTTTCGGTCCGGGCTCATGCCAGATCCCATGGATCCTATCAGCCTCCGTTCGCCACGACAGGGGTTCCCTGCGGGAGCAGCAAGCACGGCTCACTCTCCAACGTGCGACGCGGCCCGTGAAGGACGCGCGCTCCACCTCGCAGGATGGATCTCCTGGGACTGGAGCCGTTAGCATGGTGGACGCATGCCGCAGCAGCCACCGACCGAGCCACAGCAGTCACCGACCGGACCGCAGCAGCCACCGACCGGACCGCAGCAGCCACCGACCGGACCGCAGCAGCCACCGACCGAGCAGCCTTTCTCGCTGACAGACGGCGCCCTCGCCGCGTTGGTCGCCACCGGCTACGGCGTTCCGGCGCTCGCGGCGCTGCTCTTCGGCGCGGGGCAGCTGGTCCGACTCGATGCCGCGATCTTCGCCGTCGGAGCGCTCGGGCTGGCCGGTTGGATCGGCCTGACCGTATGGACATACCGCGCGATACGGCGCCGGGGGCGCGCCCCCTTCCAGGTGGCGGCCGAGGTGCTCACGCTGCTCCTCCTGCCCGCCTGGGGCCTGGCGTACAGCCATGATGCCCCCGGGACGTGCACTGTCTCGGCGTGCGACGCCGGCACCACGGCGTTCCGGCCGCTCGCCGAGCCCGAAGTCCACGGCCTGATCGCGCTGCACGCCCTCACCGCGCTCGCCTATGTCGTGTCACGGCGCCGGAAAGAAGCGCTGCCTGGCCCTGCAGAGCTCGTCGTCCATGCAGCGCTGCTCGTCGGAATTGCGCTCCACGTCCTGCTGGCGGTGCACTTCGGCCCCTGGGTCGCGGCCGGCCTGCTCGTGCCGCCGCTGCTCCTGCCGTGCGTCGCGCCGGTGTTCACTGTCGTCTTCTATTACGCCGAGCTGCGCGCTCGCCTCTTGAGGCGGGGCGTCGAGGCCGGCGCGCCTGCTCCGTTGGCCGCTGCCGATCCCGCCTATCGCGCGGGGCCGCCGCAAGTCCCGCTCCCGCCGCCGCCCGCGATTCACCGACCCACGTTGTGGCGCGCCCTCGCGGCTTCCCCGCTGCTGCTCGGGGTTCACGCCGTCCTGCACGCGGCCTGGCTGGGACATCCGGCGGCCGCCCTCCAGGTCTTCACCCGCACATGCGGGTACACACTGTCGCAGCTCCCGATCGTGAAGCTGCCCGGCGATTGCCACTACTTGTGCACCGTCGCAGCGCGCGGCCACGCCTGGCTTGTGCGCCCGATCCGGCTCGGACGACGGGGCGGCACGCCGATCCTCGTCAATCGCCAGCTCGCCATCGCCAACGCCTTCGAGGATCTGCTGCACGAGCGCTGGCCGCGCTTCGGCCGCGCGGCGCGCCAGTTCTACGACCGGATGGGGCTGCCCGTGAGCCGATACATCGGCGCCGCTTGGGCTGCAGATCTCGTCTATCTCGCGATGAAGCCGCTGGAGTGGGCGTTCTACCTGACGCTCCTGCTGCTCGACCCGCGCGCCCCCGAAGAGCGGATCGACCGTATGTACAGGTGAGAGCGCCCCAGCGGCCCGGCCCACTACTCGACCGACCCAGGTTGAGCCATCGCAATCCAGGTTGAGCCATCGCACGAAAGCGTACGCAAGATGAAACTTGACCCGCGTTGCAGGGCACCGGGACTGCGCACCCCCCAATTCATGGATTGACTCGGCTTGATCCAATCAATTCGGCTCACCTATCGACCCATAACCATCCGGCCCGTCAGTCAGAGCCTGTCTAAAGTCACCGATTCAATCGCCGCATTCGCACTCGCCCCGGCATCCCCCGTTCCCAGGCGTACGCGCTGCGCCAGACAAACGCTCCGCCCGCCGGCTCTGGCTTCTTCAAACGGACGTTCTCCACAACACGACAACAACGCGTCGAAGCCGCTCCCGCGCTTCTCGCATCGCTGTGAACAGCGCCACGCGGTATCTACACCAGGAGTTTGAGGTCCGTCACGCTGGCGCCGTGGAACGTGCGCATCCACCAGGTTCCCGCCGGGAACACCACGTTGCGTACCCCGGCGCGCCACCACTCAAGCGCCGCGCGGTACGACGCACGAAACGCCCGCACCGCTGCGCCAGCGATTCGCCATGCATCACCCTGCTCCCGGCCAACCGCAAAGGTCGGATTGCGTTCGCCCAGCGCCTCGGCGCTCGTAACACGCTCGTACGGGGAGATCTTGCTGACTCGATCAGCACCAAGAAAGCGACGCCCTTGCTGCTGCAGCGCCGCATGGGCCTGCGCCTCCTGTTCCTTGAGCGCGGCGGCGACCAGGTGTCGAAAGTCATCGATTCCGTCCTGCTCGACCGCCGGTGGCAGCGCGAGAGGCAGCATCACTTCCTCGGGCCACTGTGGATTTTCCGGGTCAAGATACGCCACAGGACGCGCCGCACGCAGCACGCCGCAGCCGAGCTCTCTCACATCGACTTTAGCTCCCGGCCACTCACGCGCATGCCGGACGAGGCCAGCAGCGACAGGGTTCGCGAGCACGTAGGCGATCTTCTCCACGACGGCAGCGCGCGTGAGGAGGCGAACAACGCTCGTGGCTTCGTGGTCCCATACCGGTCCTTCCCACGCGCGAAGCACCTTGGTCCCGAGCGCCACAATGCGATGAAAGAACTGCAAGAAGCGCGGCAGGACGCCATTCACGTCCGTCACGACCAGGTGCAGATGCGTTGACATCGCGCAGAACGCGTGTACCTCGATCCCGAAGCGATTGGCTGATACCCCGAGGGCGTAGACTAAGAGCTGGGTGATGGCTGCGTCGGGGCGCAAGAGCAGGTGCCGGCGCAAGACGCGACGGGTGATCATGTAGGTAGCGCCGGGCGAGATCTCGCGGGGGTGGCTCATGGCCCGTCCATATCAACAAACGCTGTGCCAAAGATTGTAGTCAATAATTTCAAGCACTTGCCACGCACCACAGGTGGCGATTGCTGCGCCAGGGGTGGCGGCCGCCATGCACAACACAACCCGACCTAAGTTGAGATTTGGGTGCGGTCAGGTCTCAACCTGGGTCAGGTCTCAACCTGGATCGATCTGTGGTCTGTGGATGGGTCCAACCTGGCAGCAGGTCTCAACCTGGGTCAGGTCTGGGTGGGTGGGGTCGGATCTGGATGGGTCCAACCTGGGTCGGGTCTCACCAACTTGGTCGTGGTCGCGACGCCGACCGAATACCAGAAGCTGGTCTGGACGAAGCCCTCGGACGGGCCAGCATACCCGTCGATCTATCGCTATCCGTACATGGTGGAGCTCGATGGAGCGTGGCCCGCCGGGTTTCAGGACGGTCAGCTCGATGCGTGTCCGCGGGGCACGACAAGGCACGCGAACGGCGGCGGCTGCGCGCCCGAGGGCACGCCGTCGAGCGTCTACGTCGGTCCCTACGCGACCATCCTCGGCGGAGAGGTGAGCGGCGACGTCCGCGTCGAGGATCATGCGACCATCGTCAACGGCGTGATCTCCGGCGGCCGTGTCGGCGCGCTCAGCCTGGTCGGGCAACGCGGCTCGGGCATCCAGGCGCGCGGGTTCAACGTGAGCGGCTCGGCGAACGTGCAGACCAGCTTCTATCCCCTCGGCTGGTTCGGCGATCGCCAGCCCGTCTCCGGAACAGCAAAGCTGCTCGGGGATATCGAGTTCGTCGCCACATCGAAATCGGGCAGCACGTTCTACGGGTTCGTCCCCGACGACTGGGCGGGCGTCTCGACGGTCACCGAGGTGACGGTCGCGCCGCCGTGCACCTGGCGGCGTTGAGGCTACGATGCAGCCGATGCTTCATGTTGGGCTCATCGGTGACCGCGACGACGCCGTGACGGCCCACCGGGCCATCCCGGTGGCGCTGCGACTGGCGGGAGAGGCGCTGTCCGCGCCGCTCTCATTGGAATGGGTGCCGACCGAGGAGGTGACCGACGCCTCGCGGGTGGCTCGTTACGACGCCCTGTGGTGCGTTCCGGCGAGCCCGTACAGGAGCATGGATGGCGCGCTGCGCGCGATCCGCTTCGCCCGCGAGCAGCGGCGCCCGTTCCTCGGCACCTGCGGTGGCTTCCAGCACGCGGTCGTCGAGTACGCGCGCCATGTGCTGGGCTGGTCGGACGCCGAGCACGCGGAGACCGCGCCGGAGGCGAAGCGCGCGGTGATCGCGCCGCTTGCGTGCTCGCTGGTGGAGGCCACCGGCACGATTCGCTTCAACGCCGGAACCCGCATCGCGCGGGCGTATGGCTGCCCTGAGGCCACGGAAGGATATCGGTGCCGCTACGGCCTGAACCCGGAGTTCCAGGCCGCGCTGGTCTCGGGCCCGCTGCGCATCGGCGCCGAGGACGACGCCGGCGACGTGCGCGCCGTGGAGCTCGACGGCCATCCGTTCTTCGTCGCCACGCTGTTCCAGCCGGAGCGCGCCGCGCTCGCCGGTCGGCTGCCGCCGCTCGTGGCCGAGCTCATTCGAGCCTGCTCGAGCGCCGCCGGCTGAACGCCGGCGCGGGCGCACCGTTCAACGAAGGAAGGATCCGCCAGAGCGTCGACGACGCCGAGCTCTGGATCTCTTCCTGGCGTCCGGCGCCTTGTGGGTTTCGAACCTCGGCCGGCTTCAGCGTTCCGGTGCGTCTGCTGCTCCACGAGGTGTTCCTGCGAGGCGCTGCGCGTGCGGCGCCGGCGCGTGCGACGCCGGCGTTCAGCGCGATTGCAGGAAGTACCTGCGCGCGGCCTCGCAGAGTTCGGGCCAGCGCTGGGCAAGCGCGGGATCTGCTGCGAAGCGGCCTGCCCAGAAGGCGTCGAGGGCGGCGCGCGCCGCGGGGGTCGGCACCCCGTAGCGTGCGTTCGTGCTCTCCACGTAGGCGGGGTACAGCTCGCACGCGACAACGAGCCCGGCGTACTGGTTGAGCGTGAGCGAGGGTGGCGGGCGCGCGCTGAGCGGGTCGCTCACGCTCGCGGGGGCCGGCGTGGAGGCGGGCGGGACACTCGGCGTGGCGGCCGGCAGCGCGCCCGACGCGGCGACCGGCAGCGCGCTCGGTGTGGCGACCAGCGGCGCGCTCGGCGTGGCGACCGGCGGCACGCTCGACGCGGCGACCGGCAGCGGGCTCGCCGTGGCAGCGGCCTGCGCACTCGGCGCAGCGACCGGTAGCGGGCTCGCCGTGGCAGCGGCCTGCGCGCTCGGCGTGGCCGCGACGGAATGACGCTCGTCGTGGAGCGGCACCGCTGGGGAGTGGTGCGCGGGCGCCGGACCAGGCTCGCGCACCGGCTGTCCATCGGGGTTGGCGACGGGCTGAAACGGCAGCGCCGAGTCGAAACGAGCCACGGACGGCCGAGGGCGCTCTTCGGAGGCCACCGGGATGAAGGGCAGCGCGGAGTCGACGACCCGCGGCGTATCGGGGAGCGTCTTGCTCAGAGGCTTCGACTCCGCGCCGCTCACCGGCGGGTCCGTCCGAGGAACCGACGTAGGCGCGGGAACAGGCACGATCGCGGGCTGGGTGACGGATTGGGGTGCGGGTGTGGACGCAGGCGCCGGGGCGGGCTCGGGTGCGGCCACAGGTGCGGGCGCGGCCACAGGTGCGGGCGCGGCCACAGGTGCGGGCGCGGCCACAGGTACTGCCATCGGTGCCGGCGGGGGTACTGCGAGCGGCGCGGGCACACCGAGCGGCGCTGGCGCGGGCACACCGAGCGGCGCCGGCGCGGGCACCGCCGCCGGCGCCGCCATCGGCGCGGGCATTGGCGCCGCCGCCGGCACGAAGGGCAGCCCCCCGCCCAGGCGAGACAGCGGCCCCTGCGCCTCGACCAGCGCCGGCGCACTCGTCGTCGCGGTGACCTCCTCCGCTTCATGCTTCGCCGCGGTCGGCTGCACGAAGGGCAGCCCTCCGCCCAGGCGAGACAGCGGCCCCTGCGCCTCGACCAGCGCCGGCGCGCCCGTCGTCGCCGCGGCCTCCTCCGCCGCGCGCTTCGCCGCCGCCTCATCCGCCGCGCGCTGCGCCGCCGCCCGCCTCGCCTCCGCCAGCCGCTCGTCGAGCGCCCTGTGCACGTCCTTCAGCACGACAAGCGCCTCGGCGCTCTCGCCCTCCGGACCGAGGACGCGGCCGATCGCCAGGAGCATCTCTCGCGCGGCGCGCAGCGCCGTCTCGTCCGCCGCGCGGTCGGGCAGGTGCCGCCTGGCGAACGCCGTGAGCTCGTCGTCCTCGCATCGAACGAGATCCGCGATCCGGGCCGCCACGCGGCGCCGATCCGGATCGACGCTGCTGCCCGACGGCCTGCGCATCGCCGCGTCGAGCTTCGCGAGCGCCTCGGTCAGCGTGCTCTTCTCCGGCGCCGTCCCTGAATCCGTGGCGGACCCCTTGCTCGCGACCCTCACGGCGCGAGCACGAGGACGGTGGTGACGCTCGGCACGATCGCCATGCCGGGCGCGTTCGTGCTGTTCTGGATCGAGATGCTCGTCAGGCGCGTCATGGGCGCGCAGCCGACGATCACCGTGAAGGCCGCGGTCACGTTGCGCGACGGGCCCATCACCATCCCGGACGCGACGCCGAGCGCGACGCCCGGGTTGTCCCCCATCGTGAGCGGCGCGACCGTCAGCAGGTTGTGCGCCGGCGCGCAGGTGACGAGCACGTTCGGCACGAAGAGCACGCTCATCGGATGGAGCGAGATGTTCGGGTACGGGATCGGCACCGGGGCCGGCGTCGGGGTCAGGCACACGTCCGGGAACGCCAGGCACATCCCCCCTGCGGTCGTCTTCGCGAGCATCGCTTCACCCCTCGTCGTTGCTGGCGCCCGCGCCCTCGCGCGGCGCGCCCCTTCAGCCGATCTTGACCTGCTCGCCGTCGAGCTTCGCGAGCGTCCGCGCGGCGACGATCGTGTTCTCCCCACGCACCGCCGCGAGGCCCTCCGCGCGGAGATCGAAGACGCCCGCGCGCACCTGCTCGAGCGCCTCGACGAAGCGAAACGCCTGCTTCGCGCGCTGGACGAGCCGGTCCGCGCGCGCCTCCATGCGCTCGGCGACGACGACGGCCTTCTGGAAGTGCGCCTCGAGCGACCGGCCGACGAGCCCGATCTCCTCGATCGCCGCCGCCGCCGCCTGCGCGCGGACCTGCAGCTTGCCCGCGAACAGCCCGACCTCCCTGGCGGCGGCGATCTCGATCTGATCGCCGGCGCCGAGCCCGAGCCGCCCCGTCGCCTGCACCTTCAGATCGCCCTCGGCGACGATCCGCGTCGTCGCGCCCGCCTCGCCCTCCAGCACCGCGAGGACGAAGACCTGCTCGCCCTCCACCGCGCAGAGCACCCGATCCCCCGCGTCGGGCGCGACGAGGCAGCTCTTCGCGCGCCGCGCCGCGACCGGCCCGCCGCCGAGCTCGACAACGAGCCCCGACGCCGTGCCCCGGACGACGCCCGTCTCCAGCGACGGCACGCGTCGCGGCGAGGGCGAGCGCTCGATCGCGGGCAGATCCACCGCGGCCAGGAGGTCGTCCTGCGCGCTGTCGTCGTGTGCCACCGTCAGGGGCTCGCGGGCCGCCATGCTCTGCATCTCGGGTCTCCTCGGCCTGGATCCGCCCGGTCAGGACGTGCGCGCCGCAACGCTAGTTTCAACGATTTCACGGCAAAAATCAATGAATTTCGTGGAACGCGGCCTCGCCCCAGGTCTCACAGCTCGCGGTCTCGGTCTCGGTCTCGTGGTTCCGCACGGCGCGCGCAGCAGGCACGGTCACGCGCGCTGCCCATCGCGCTCGCCGCCGCGGCGCGGCTTCCAGTCCTCGATCGCGGCGAGCTTCTCGTCGTCGCCGAGCCAGCCCCCGCCCGCCGGCACCTTCGCCCCGTCGCGGCGAGCGCGGTGCAGCTTGGTGCGGAACATCGCTGCCTGCGTGAAGTCCGCGCCCGAGAGGTCGCAGTGCGAGAAGTCCGCGTACGCGAGCTTCGCGCCGACGAAGCGCGCGCCGGCGCACGACGCGAAGGCGAGGTACGCCTCGACGAGCTCCGCCCCCGAGAAGTCGGCCTCGGCGAGCGCGGCCCGCTCGAAGATGGAGTTCTGCAGCTTCGCCCGAGGAAACCGCGCCTTCGCCGCGCTCGCCTCGACGAAGAGCGCCTGCGTCAGGACCGCATCGGAGAAATCGCAGTCGGACACGTCGACCCCGGTGAAGTTGCACTGCGTCGCGTCGCAGCCCGCGAAGCTCGATCCAGCGACGCTGCCGCGCATGAACTGCGTGCGGAACAGCTTTGTTCCCTGGAACGCCCGCGCGCCCAGCGCCGCCTCGACCAGCGTCGTGAGCGTCAGGTTCGCGCCGTCGAGCAGCGCGGTGCGCAGGTCGAGCTTGTACAACGTCGCCTTCTCGAGGTTCGCGCGAGAGAAGTTCGCGCCGCCGGCCTTGACCTCGACGAGGTTCGCCCGGTCGAGGTTCGCCCCCTCGAACGAGGCGCCCTCCAGCGAGCACGTCGTCCAGCTGGCGATGGGCGCCTCCGCGCCCGACAGCACCGCGCCCTCGAAGCTCGACTCGACGAAGGTCACGCCGATGAGCCTCGCCCCCGAGAGCGTCGCCCCGTCGAGGCGGCTCCGGAAGAACGTCGTCAGGTGCAGGTCCACGCCCGCCGCGTCCACGCCCGACAGATCGCACTCCGAGAACGTCGACTCCTTGACGAGCGCGCCCCGCATCACGCGCGGCATCCGGACCCGGTCGAACACCGCGCCCGAGAGATCCGCGCCCGTCAGGTCGAGCCCGGAGATGTCCACGGCCTGGATCGGGTCCCCGTGGCGGACCCTGTCGAGCACCTCGTCGCGGTTCATGTCGCGCCTCCAGGAGCCGGCGCCGCCTGCCGGTCGAACCGGGTGAACTCGACGCTCGCCTCGGCGAACGTCGTCCGGTTGTCGCCGTGCGCGCGGCTGAAATCGGCCCGGCAGAGCTGCGCGCCCGTGAAGTCGGCCCCCGCCAGGCGCGATTTCGAGAGGATCGCCTCCGTCAGGTTGCACCCGCGGAGCGACGCGCCGTCGAGGTTCGTCCGGATCAAGAGGGCGTTCTTCATGACGGCGCGGTCGAAGGTCGCGCCCGTCGCGTCCGCCTCGGAGAGATCGGTCATCGTCATCTGGGCTCGATCGAAGCGCGCGCCGCGCAGGTCCGTCGTCCGGAAGCAGGTCTTGTCGAGCACGGCGTCGCGGAAGTCGGCCTCCGGCAGGCCGCTCTTGTGGACCGCGACCCCCTCGGAGAAGCGCGCCCCCGCGAAGCGCGCCTTCGCGCCGGTGCAGCTCATCAGCGACGTCTTGTGCAGCCGAGCGCCCGAGAAGTCCGTGCCGTCGAGCGAGCACTCGAGCAGCATCGCCCGCTCGAGGTTCGCCCCGGCGAGGTTCGCCCCGGCGAAGCTCGTCTGGAGGAACGAGCAGAGCGAGAGATCCGCGCCCGAGAGATCCACGCCGCCCCAGCTCACCTGGAGGGCGTCGGCGCGCTCGAGCTTCGCCCGCTTCAGGCTCGCCCCGGCGAGCCTCGCGCCCATCAGGACGGCCTCGGTCAGATCGGCGTCGTCGAACACCGCGCCCTCGAGGTTCGCCTTGCCCAGGTTCGCGCCCCGGAGCCGCGCGCCCGTGAGGTTCGCGCCCGTGAGGTCGGCCTTCGCGAGCACCGCGCCCTCGAGCACCGCGCCCGAGAGGTCGCAGCCGCGCAGGTCGGCCCCCTCGAGGAACGCGCGCGCGAAGCGCATCCCCCGCAGGTCGACCCCGCGGAAGTCCGCGCCGGTCAGATCGCGCTCGTCGAGCGGCTCGCCCGCCTCGCGCGCCGCGTCGACGACGACGCGCGCCATCTCCGAGGCCTCGGCGGTCATCGGCAGGGCCGCGGACCTCAGGTGCGCCGAGCCGCGGTAGCCCTCGCGCGCCGCTTGCTCCAGGCGGAGCAGCTGCTCGGGGAAGCCTGGATCCGCGAGCATCGCCTCCAGCTCGAGGTTCGGCACGCCGCCGAGGCGCCCCGCCTCGGCCAGCTCCGCGTACTGCTGGAGCTGCGCCTTGGCCGAGAAGCGCGGCGGGCCTCCCGGCGGCTCCTCCCCGGTCTGGCCGCGCCGGAGCGCCTCCTCGGACACGTCCATCTCCGCGGCCTGCGCCTTCAGGCGCTCCTCGGCCTCCTTCTTCAGGCGCTCGGCCCTCTCCTTCTCCTCCTCCATCTTCCGCGACGCCGCGTCGAGGTACGTCACCAGCGCGTCGAGATCGTCGACCGGCGGAGGCGCTTCCTCTTCCGGCAGCGGCGCGTCGAGGCCGAATCGCGCCGGGTCGATGCCGTCCGCGAGCAGCTCCTCGCGGCGGCGCTCGCGCTCCCGCTCCGCGCCGCGCCGCAGGTTCTGCATGGCGAGGTTCTCGCTCTTGAGCCACTGCACCATCTCGATGCCGGCGACGTTCGCGGCGACGCCCGACTCGCGCGGCGGCATGAGATCGCTGTCGCTGAGGGACGCGATCGAGCCCCGGTCCTTGTCGATCCGCCGGGCGAGCGCCTCGCGGTAGTGCTCGATCGGCCGGGGGCGGCCGATCTCCTCGCAGGCGACGACGAGGTCGACGATCTCCCCGGCGTCGTCGTCCGCCACGGGCATCGAGCCGTGGAAGATCACGACGCCGAGGTTGGCCGAGGGGAAGAGCCACACCGTGTCGCAGCGGACGGGCAGCTCCAGGAACGCCTCCCCGCTCGCGTCGCGGCGGGTGACGAGCACGCGCGCGGCGAGGCCGGGGAGCGCGCCCTCGATGCGCGGGCGCGTCGGGTGCATGTTCTCCACGAGGAACGCCTCGTCGCCGCGGAGCGGCTCGGCGATCCATTGATCGCTCGGCGCGACGTTGAAGAAGGCGGGATCGACGTCGGGCGGCAGGCCGGGCGCCCACTTCTCGGCGTAGTCCGCGCCGTATGTCCCCGCGCGAGCGCGGCGCTGGCCGAACGTCACGTCCATCGCGAGGAAGGACGCCGGGCCTGGCCGGTCGCCGGGCGAGCGGATCAGCGCGCCGTAGTGCTCCACGTTCGGCAGCGGCCGGACGCGCTGCCCGCCGCGCTCGATCTCCTCGATCCCCTTCCCGTAGGGGTTCGCCGCGTCCTTCGGCCCGCCGAGCGCGCGCGCCCAGTCGATGGGCATCTCCGAGAACGGCTCCGGCTCCGTGAAGCCGTGGCCGCTCCAGTACCGGTCGCCCAGCACGGCCAGGCGCTTGTCGACGGAGCCGAGCCGCGCGCGGACGAACGACGCGCCGACGCGGCGGCCCTCCGGGGCGTAGCACCGGCCCGCGACGAGCAGCTCGCCGCGCGCCTTCGTGATGCCGTCGTCGAGCGGGAGGCTCCCGAGCGCCGCCGTCGCGGCCTGCCAGAACGACATCTCATCGACGAGCGCGCGCGGCGCGTCGAGGGGGAACGCCATCATGGCGCCCACGTGGAACCTGAGGCGCCGCGCGACCTCGACGACGCGCGTGAGCGCCGGGACCTTGAGGGGTTTGACGACTCGCATCCGCGCTCAGATCTTCGTGAAGGCGCTGTTCCACGCGATGACCCCCGCGAGGGTCAGGGCGATCGCCTGCTGCTTCATGTAGGTGCCGAACTGATCCATCTTCGCGCCGACAGCCTTCTTATCGAACGCGGCGAAGTCGAGCTTGATCAACGACGTCTCGAGCTTGAGCAGGTAGGCCTGCTGGGCGAGCGCGGCATGGTCCGTCTTGATGACGCCGGTCGCCCCCTTGTAGACGAAGAGCTCGTGCTTGTTCGGCGTGAGGTCGAACGTCAGCCCGAGCACCTCCCACTTCAGGTTGGTGGCCGTGATCTTCGCGTTGGGCGCCTTGATCAGGAAGTTCGTGTCGGACTTCAGGTCGACGTCCGCGCCGAAGTGGCCCTTCCAGGTGGTGGCGACCTCGGTCTTCCAGCTCTTGTAGTCGTCGAAGTTCTCGGCCGTGACCTTGTGCATCCACGGCCCGGTCACCGTCGACGAGCCCTCCGGCTCGATCGTCTGCTCGAACTTGCCGTGGACGTCGTGCTTCATCCCGCCGCTCGTGATGGTCAGCGTCATCCCGTCGGTGATGGTCTGCTTCATCCCGCCGGCTTCGACCGTGTCCTCGCGGCCCGTCTTGATCGTGGTCTTGCGCGTCGCGTAGTAGGTCTCCGTCGCCGCGGCGGTGACCTGGAGCGTGTACGTCCCGCCGATGCCCGCCCAGAGGTTGCAGACCACCATGCTGAACTTGTTGCCGCTGACGTTCTCCCAGGAGTCGCCGCCGATCCATGAGCCGCCGTCTCCCGCGGTCGTCTCGAGATAGCTGAACGTGACGTCGACGAGGCTGCTGCCGGCGATGGCCGGGTCGGCGTTCTCGGGGGACAGGAACGTGCCGGTCTGCGTGTCGCCGTCGCCCGTGTAGACCGACCCGTGGTTGCCGCTCGGCGTCCCCATGTAGATGCCGGTGCGGTTGTTCGGCGTGCTGAGGAAGATGAACTCCTTGCCCTGCTCGTCCTCGAGCACGAGCTGGTTGCCGCTCCCGGTCCGGATGATGTTCTGGCTGAGGTTGCGCTCCGCGACGACGCTCGGCCGGTGCGCGTTGGGCACGACGCCGGCGATGAAGGGCCGGTCCGGGTCGCCGCCGAGGAAGGCGATCATCACCTCGGTGCCCTTGCGCAGCGGGAAATGGAAGCCCTCCGTCGTCCCGCCGTGCGGCTGCATCATGCGCACCCGCGTCGAGATGCGCGCGTCGGGCAGGCCGCTCGTGTCGAACTCGAAGCGCACGAGGTAGCGGCCGTCGGCGTCGATCTGCGCGTACTGGCTGTCGGCGGGGCCGCAGACGATCGCGTTCTCGAGCCCGTAGATGCGCGGCCACGGCGTCGCCTGCGGCGCGCGGAACTGCACGTCGGCCGGGATCGCGAGCAGCTTGATCGCGTAGATGTCCTTGGCCGAGAGCCCCGTCAGCCGCGCGACCTCGGGCGTGATCCCGGCGACCGACGCGCTGTGCTGCACCTCGAGCGCGAGCCACTGGTCGACCACGTCGGCGGGCTGGTCGTCCAGCGAGAACCGGTACCCGGCCCGCGGCCCGAGCGCGTCGCCGCTCCCGCGCAGGATCACCTCGCGGCAGCCGATCGACTGCGCGCGCACCTGCGCGAGGCGCTCGGCGTCGCTCTGCACGAAGACGCGGAAGCCGTACTCGCGGATCGCCCCCACCCCGTTCGCGGTGATGCTGCTCTCGCCCTTCACCGACGCGGACGGGTTCGAGTAGTTGTAGTCGGCGATGGTGACCGTCTTCGGCAGCCACTGCACGGTCTGCTCGATCTGGTGCAGGCCCGGCGGCGCGGTCACGTCGTCGCCGAAGAGCGGGACGTAGCGCACGACCCCGCCGCCCGGGAAGTCGTCGTGCAGCCCGCGATCGTCGACGATGACGAGCACCTCGCCGGGCCCGTCCTCCGGGTGCTCGAAGAAGTAGTAGAGGCCCTCGCGCTCGAGCCACCGGTGAAAGAACGCGAGGTGCGTCTCGCGGTACTGCGCGACGAACTCCTCGACCGGGTAGTCGCCGTCGTTGATCGAGAACCGGAATTCTCCGCCCGCGAGCCCGCCGTTCTGGAGCGTCGCGGAGAGGAACTCCTTGACGGGCTGGTTCGTGAAGACGTGGCTGCGCCAGAAGTGGCGCAAAAACCAGAGCTTCGGCACGAGCAGCGCCTGGTACAGCGCCCGCTCCGCGTTCTGGTGCAAGAGGCGAACGCTCGCGATGACGCCGTGCACGACGAGCGGGTCCTTCCCGTCGCCGCGGCTCGCGCGCACCGTCGCCCGCTCGCCCACCGCCTTGCGCACGTCGGTGCTCGTCGGGACCGAGAAGAAGAGCTCGAACTCGTACGGCTGCGAGACGTGCTCGGTACCGCGGAAACCGATGAAAGCAACGCTGGCGAGTGCCGAGCACGAGAGCGAGAAACCGTCTGGGCGCATGGAGAGCCTCATCATCCCGGGCCTGGTGTTGAGGGCGGAATCTCCGTGCGTCGCGTCGCGGCGTCAACGTCTGCATGCGCCACGAGGGTGCTGTGGAACAGCGGATCCGTTGGTGGGACGAGCGCGCACCTGTGCGACGTTCGCCGAGCAGGGCGGGCTCGACGGCGCGCGCTCGACGACGATCGGCCTCGCCGTGTCAGGCTCGTGGAAGGGAGGCGGCGTGGCAGACATCGTTCCTCCGGAAGGCAGGCGCGCGCCGGGTTTTTCGCACGGGCGCGCCGGTTTGCGCTCTCATGGCCGGCCATGGAACCCCGGATCTGGCTGCTCGCGAGCCGATACCACCTCGACGCCGGGCTGTCGTCGCTCCTGGTGGACGGCGTCGCGACGGCCGGCTTGCTCGTCCTCGCGGCGCTCGCGCTCCGGCTCTCGCGCCGGCAGCGCCGCGCCGCCGCGCAGGCCGAGGCCTCGTTCATGCCCGGCGCCGCGCTCGCGCCCGGCGAGGCCGTCGTCGTGGGCACCGTCGAGCGGGAGCAAGGCGCGGACGTGGCGGTGCGCGTCGAGGTCGAGCAGGAAGGGTCCGAGTCCGAGACCTCCGGGGTCTGGACCCATCAGTGGGCCGAGACCGGCCGCAAGGTCCGAGTCCACCCCTTCTATCTCCGCCACGCGTCCGGCGCGCGCATCCGGGTCGAGCCGGGCGATGACGTGCAGCTCGTCGACGCGCTCGACGGCATGATCCGGGTCGATCTCACCCGGCGCGTCCGCGTGGCCGAGCTCATTCCAGGCGAGCGGGTCTTCGCGATCGGCGAGCTCCGGCGCGCGCCCGATCCCGAGGCGCAGGCCCAGGGGTACCGCGAGCAGGCGCAGGGGTACCTGCTCGCGCCCCCCCGCGGGGGGCGCATGCTCCTCTCGTCCGAGCCGCTCGGCGAGCGGTTCGCGCGCAGGGCGGCGTTCCACATGCGGTGGGCCATCGCCGCGGCCGTCGGGTCGCTCGTGTTCAACATGGCCTTCGCGGCCTTCCACGCGCGCCGCTGGCTGGGCGAGACGGTGGACGTCCGCGTGACGCGGCTCCAGGAGCACGAGGACGGCGACCACACCCGGTTCGAGGTCACGATGCAGGGCGGAGGCGGCGCCGCCTTCTCCGACGAGGTGTCCCACGGCGCGTTCGCCCGGCTCCGCGAGGGCGAGACGGTGAAGGCGCGTTATGTCCCCTCGTGGAGCTCAGCCAGCGCGATCGGCCCCGACGTGACGGCCCACTCCGTGGCCTACGCCGCCTTGCCGCTCCTCGGCGTCATCGCGCTCGCGTATCTCGCTCGCGCGCACGCCACACGGCCCTGGTACGAGAAGAAGCTGTTCGAACAGGGGAGCGGCAAGCTCGCAGAGACCCTGTCTTCCCCGCAGCAGGCCCCGAAGCGTCCGGAGGGCCGCCGCCGGGACCCCGCTTCTGGATGACGGACGGATCGAGTCGGCAGGCTCCGCGCGTCCGACGACGGTCATCGAGACATCGCATCTGCGACCCCGGGGTCACGCTGTAGAGCTGACCAATCCCCTCATCTTATTGGCATTCCGGAGAAGAAAAGCTTGAACAGGGAGGCGAGGAGACAGGGAGATTCATAAAGTGGTACTCCCCGCCTCCCTGTGAATCTTCTCGAAACGCTCGAGAGGATATTTCAGGACCGAGAAAGCAGCGACCGCTTCAGCGAGTCGAGAAGGCGTTGGACGTGCCGGTGAGCTTCGCGCTGCCCAGGTTCTTCGCCTCGAGCTTGGTCTCCGCGTCCTTCACTGCAGCCGTGCCGGTCCCCGTGATCGTGATCGAGTCCTCGGCGAGCGCGTAGATCGTGAACTCGTAGGTGTCGGTCTTCGTGCCGGTGCTGGCGCCGAAATTGGGGCAAGGCCCGAGGTAGTTCGAGTTCTGCTTGGCGCCGAGCTGCGCCGCGTCCGCCTGCTTGAAGCCCTCGGGCAGCGAGGTGGTGGTGGGAGGAATGTTGTACAGAACCCAGTGATAGCCGTTGGGCTGCGACGGCGTCGCGTGCGCCAGGGTGACATCGATGAAGGTGATGGCGTAGCTCTTTGTGCCCGCGGGCCCCGGGGTCCAGTGGAGCTCCGGCATGACGCTGTTCTGGAAGCCGGCGGTCTGGCAGGTGTACTTGTCGGCGAACTTGGCGCCTTCCGCGTGATTGGTGCTCGCGAGCCCGAACTCCTCGGAGGGCGCGCCGCCGCTCCCTCCGGAGCCGCCCTCTCCGCTTCCGCCGACTCCCGTCGCGCCACCCTCTCCGCTGCCCCCTGCCCCCGACGTCGTGGCGGTCGTGGGGTCGCCGCCGCTCGAGCTCGAGCTGTTGGCGCTGCTGCTGGCGCTGCTGCTGCTGGCGCTCGGTGAGCCGGAGCTCGCCGCGGTCCCGCCGCCGTCCCCCGACACATCGGGATCGTCGCTGGAGCAGTTCAGGATGGCGAATGGCATGGCCGCGAAGGCGAGGTATCGAGCGGTACGTGTGAGCCTATCCGTGATGGTACGCATTGGCGCATGATGCCACACCGGCGTTCCTATCGCGATGACAGTCGCTTCTCCGCTTGCGACAAAGATCCGCAATTTAGCGGTACATTTCCCGGAACAGTGAGTGATCGAAGAATGTGAACGTTGACATGAGCGCGCCTGACGCGACACATCGCTCCAGGTCTCTCGCCACCTCGCCAGAGAGGAAGAGGCGGAGCGGAGGGCCCTTGACACCGCGCAAGAGCGAGCAGGAGCGCCCGCGAGGACGCTCCTGCCCTGGCGGAAATGTCCAGGACCGCCGGGTCAGTATTGCGTGTTGTTGGACGTCGTGATCTTCGAGGAGCTCACGCCCATGAAGAGCGCCTTGCCGATGCTGCTGTAGCGGGTGTTCGTCATCGTCACGCTGCTGCTGCCGCTGTCCGTCCTGAAGATGGACTCCTTCATCTTCGAGATGTCGCACCGGTCGATGAAGACGTCGACCTTGAAGTCGGTCCCCCCGTTCTGCCGGATGAACTTGCCGGCGTTCTGCGCCGTGAAGTTCGACACCTTGAACGTGCTGGCCGCGTTGATCTGGAACACCTTGTCGTCGCCGTTCTTCGCGGAGCCGCCGTTCAGCACCACGGTGCCGGACTTCTTGACCGTCAAGGCGTCTTCGCCGATGTCCTCCCAGACGATGTTCTCGAGCGTGACGTTGCCGTACGTGTGAATGCCGTCGGCCGCCGGCGCGCCGAGGACCACGTTCTTCAGCTTCGCGCCGTCCTCGAGCTTGAACACCGGCTTCTGGTCCTCGGCCTGGCTGCCGTCCCCGAGCGTGTTCTTGTCGGCGATGTACCGCTTGCCGCCGCCGTCGAACGTCTCGCCCGCCTTGACGATGATCGTCGAGCTGACGACGCCGCCGTTCCCGGCCGTCGTGGTGCCGCCGCCCGAGCTGCCGCCGCCCGAGCTCCCGCCAGAGTCGCCGCCCACCGGCACGAGCTCGATGTAGTCGACCTTCAGGTCGTACCCCGACGACGAGGAGTTCTTGCCCTTGCACGTGAGCGCGAACTCGACATTGCCAGAGAGCGACTTCTCCCCGAGCGTCGCGGTCGTCCAGCTGTCGCCGGTGGAGGAGCCATAAGCGTCGAAGGACGTCACCGACGATCCCTTCACGGCGAGCTCGTACTTGCCGTACACGTTCCGCTTGGCGTAACGCAGGACGATCTTGTACGTGCCGGACGCGACCGACGCGGAGAACTTGAAGGTGTCCCCGCTCTGGTTGGCGCGGAGCTTCACGTTGTCCGCGTTGTCTTCGATCTTGTCGCCCGACGAGATGGACCAGCTCTGGTTCTCGGCCTCGATCCTCACGGCGCTGAGCGCGTCGCTCGCCGAGTCCACGTCCACATCCAGGTCGGCGCCGTCCGCCGCGAGGCAGCCGGCGAGACCGAACGACAGCAGGGCACCGAAAGCATAGGTCAATTTCAAGCTCATGAGTTTATCCCTCAATCGTTGACGTTGCGCGCGACCGACGACCCCCACCCTTCACCCCCTCTGCGCACCCCTCCCCCCACGGGTCGTCATGTCCTCGCGATGTCCGCGTGATGTCTTGTCCTGTCTTCACGTGGAGAGCAATGCCCAGGCCACGGCGCGCCATCACCACCGGCCGCAGCTCAGGGCACCATGATTGCACTTTTCCGCTGAAGGACGGCGTTTCACCCGCTCCGGCGAACAGGCACGCTCGCCGCTGTCATGGGCCGCCGTCAACGACGTCAACCGGCGGTTGACACATGAGCCCGCCGGCGGCTCGACGGCGCGAGCCTGCCCTCCGGGCGCGGCCACGGTCGCGCTCGCCGACGGCGCCGGCCGCGGCGGCTCAGAGCGCTAGCCTGATCTGATAACGAGTCAGCCAGTCGTTGAGCAGGAGTACCTGATGCATGCTCGACCGGGCGAGCTCATCGACCACGCCTCCGGACTCCGAGGCGACGGCGCGGGCGCGGGCCATGTCGAGGAGCGGCAGCACCGGCGCGTCCTTCCGGGCGAGGAGCCCCGCGAGCTGCCCTCGGAGCCGCTCGGTATACGCTGGATCCTGCGTCGCCGGATACGGGCTCTTGCGACGGTCGAGCACCGAGCGCGGCAGGAGATCCTCGGACGCGGCGCGCAGCAGGCTCTTCTCGCGCCCATCGAAGGTCTTCATCGACCACGGCGCGTTGAACACGTACTCCACGAGCCGGTGGTCGCAGAACGGGACCCGGACCTCGAGGCCGGTCGCCATGCTCATGCGATCCTTGCGGTCGAGCAGGATCGGCAGGAACCGCGTCAGGTGCAAATATCCTATCTCCCGCATGCGCCGCTCCGCTCCGTCCTCGCCCGGCAGGCGCGGGACCTCGGCGAGGGCTTCCCGGTAGCGCGCGGCGACGTGGCCCGGAAGGTCGATCTGCGCGAGGAGCGCGGGGGCGAGCAGGTGAGCGGCGACGCTCGCGCCACGGATCTTCATGCGCATGGCGATCCAGGGGAACGTCTCTGCCGCCACCGTCTCCGGATCGTGGAACCAGAGGTATCCGCCGAAGACCTCGTCGGCCGACTCGCCGGAGAGCGCCACCGTGGAGCGCTCCCTGATGGCGCGGAAGAGGAGGTACAGCGAAGTATCCAGGTCACCGAAGGCGATCGGGACATCCCGGGCGCGCAGCACGGCGGCGCGGATCTCGGGGTCGGCCAGCTGGGCTGCGGAGAGCACGATGCCCGCGTGGTCCGCTCCGACGTGCCGCGCGACCTCGGCGACGTACGGCGTGTCCGGCGTGCTCCGCAGCGCGTCCGGCGTGAAGTGCTCGGCGTGCCCCGCGAACTCGACGGAGAAGGAGCGCACGGGCCCCGCGCCCTCTGCCCTGAGCGCCCGCTGCGCGAGGGCGGTCACCGCGCTCGAGTCGAGCCCTCCGGACAGGAGGGAGCAGAGGGGCACATCGGAGATGAGCTGTCGCGCCACGATGTCCTCGAGCAGCCCGCGGACCGCGCGGATCGTGGCCTGCAGGTCGTCCTCGTGCGGCCTGGACTCGAGCGCCCAGTAGGGGCGCTCGGAGATCCCATCCCTCCGCACGTGCACGACATGGCCTGGGCGGACCTCTCGCATGTCGCGGAACACGCAGGCTCCGGGCGTCTTGACGAACGCGAGGAGCTCGCGCAGGCCGCCCACGTCCACGACCGGCGACGCGAGCGGGTTCGCGAGGATCGCCTTGGGCTCCGAGCCGAAGAGCACCGCCGAGCCGATCCGCTGGTAGAACAGCGGCTTGATGCCCAGCCGATCCCGGACGAGCAGGAGCTCCTCTGCGCGAACGTCCCAGAGGGCGAAGGCGAACATTCCGTTGAGACGCCGGGGGAAGCCCGCGCCCCACTCGAGATACGCATGGAGCACGACCTCGGTGTCGCTGTGCGTCTTGAAGCGGTGGCCCCGGGCCTCGAGCTCGCCGCGCAGCTCGCGGAAATTGTAGACCTCGCCCGTGTAGATGAGCACGGCCACCGGCGCGCCGTCCTGGTCGGCGATCATCGGCTGGCGGCCCCCGTCGAGATCGATGATGGCGAGACGGCGGTGCCCGAGGGCCGCGCGCGGAGCGAGCCATACCCCTTCGTCGTCCGGGCCGCGGAGCTTCATGGTCGCTGTCATCGTCTGCAGGAGATCGCGCTCCAGCGTCAGATCGCGCTCGTAGTCCACCCATCCAGCAATGCCGCACATGGACGATCCCCTCCCTTTCAGCGTCACCGCGCGAGAGCGGCGGGCCTCGACAGCCCGCCGCGGCGCTCGCGGATCGCTCGCTGTTCGGCGGACGAGCGTAGACAGTGCGGCTGGGCCGCGCAACCAAGCTGGCCAGCGCGGCGCTCAGCGTTGACTAGGGATGGATCGGAGATCGTGGACGCGCGGGGGGCGACGAGGCCGGCCGGCGATGTCCGCCGGGGCGTCGCCGCGCGCGGTCACTCTGCGTAGCAGACCTCGAGGCGCGGGCGGCGCGACGCCGTTGTGTCTTCGCTGGCCCGCCACTGCGTCGCCCCCGCCACGTCCTCTTCCATCACGAACCCGTAATTCGGGAGGACGCCGCTCACCCAGTCCTGCACCAGGTCGGTGAGGTTGGCGGTCCGATCGCCGGTGCCGTTGACGGTGACGATCGACGCGAAGCTGAGCGGCTCCCAGCTCTGGTTGTAGCTGTTCCAGCTCACGGTCGTCTCGCCCCAGGGCGCGAGGGCCTCGTGGAGACGAACGGTGGTGACCGACGACTTGTACACCTGATTCATCGTCAAGGTGGCCGAATAGACCGGCGCGCCCGCGGGGATGAACGAGAGGTCGAACCAGACCAGCGCAGCACGGAAGCCTCCGGTGCCGGCTCCGCCCGTGTAGATCGACGGGTACGACCCTTCCTTGTAGGTCGGCGAAGCCGACCAGAGCGTCGCGTCCCAGACCGTGCCGAAGACGCCGCGCTGCACGGTCCTGCACACGGGCGTGCCTCCGGAGCCCGCGCCGCCGGCTCCGCCCGCGCCGCCGCTGCCCACGCTCATCGAGCTGCTCATCATGACGCTGCCTGTGCTCGTGCTCGAGGCGCTCGAGCTGCTGCTCGTGCTGGATACGCTCGTGCTCGAGGCGCTCGAGCTGCTGCTCGTGCTGGACGAGCTCGAGCTGCTGGACGAGCTCGAGCTGCTGCTGCTCCCGCTGCCGGGTGGCGCATAGGTGAGCGTCAGCTCCATGTCGAAGGACAGATCGGTCGAATTGGGGGCCGCTTGCTTGACCATCACGGCGAGGATGTTGCTTCCGACCACGAACGAGCTCGGGGAGAGCGTCACCGTGGTGAGCTCGTCGTCGCGCGACTCCGCGGACGCATAGTCACCGTAGGCCGTGTTGGTCACACGCTTCGATGCGACCTGAGTGCCGTTGAGCCAGACGACGACGCCGTCGTCGTGGATGAGCTTCATGGTCGCCTGCGCGACCGGCCCGTCGATCGGGATGATCTTGCGGAAGTAGGCGGTGGGATACGACGGCGTGGCCCGGTAGAGGACCGTGCTCTCCCCGCCGTCGCCGTAGCCGAGCTGCCCCCAGCCCCCCTTCCACGAGGAGTCGTCGAACGTGAGGTTCCGCCAGGCCGTACCCCGATCGACGCCCAGGTCGTCGTAAACCCAGTAGTCGCCGAAGTAGACCGCCGTGCGGGGGAGGCTCTGGATCGTGAAGCCGGCGTTGCTCTCGTCGGAGAGCAGCGGGTGCTCGGCGTCCGAGACGCGCACGAGGGCCGTCGTCGTGTCGGTGGAGGGAACCACCCAGTTGTAGCGGCCCGTGTTGGCGGTGCTGCTCGTGATCGTCGTCCAGGTCGCGCCGTTGTCCGTCGTGTACTCGATCCGAACGGTGGGGATGTTCCCCACGGTCGCCCAGCGGATCGGGAAGATGCCGCCCGGCGGCAGGCGCTCCCCGCCGTCGGGCGCCGCGACGTCGAGGGCCGTTCCCTTCACGATCGCGAAGCGATCGGTGATCACGCCGTCGTAGCGAACGTTGGACACCGTGAGCCGGTTGTCCTCGACGTCGAGGAGGCACGAGCCGCTCTGCGCCTCGCTGAAGTACATGAGCGGGTGGCCTCCCGAGCCGCCCACGTACGTGCCGTGACCGGCGACGACATGGACAGCCCCTTCGTGGCTCCCCTTGCCAGGGAGCTTCACGTACGGGCCGTCGCCGAGCGGCTTGCCGTCGCGCCCATCGACGATGTGCCCGGCCGCCGTGGTCGGCGTATCGTAGGCGCCGTCCACGAGGAACGAGCGCTCGTAGTTGTGCGAATGGCCCGAGAGCACCAGGTCGACCCCGCCCGCGTCGAGGATGGGCGCGAGGAACTCCCGGTGCTCGATGGTCAGCCAGTCCTCGTCCGAGTCGTGGGTGCCCTTCGTGTACATCGGAAAGTGCATATACGCGACGATCCAGTCCTGTTCCGTCGCAGCGAGATCGGCGGCGAGCCAGTCCGCCATCGCGCCGGTCGAGTAACGCGAGGAGCCATAGCCGTCGAGCACGACGAAGTGGACGTTCGCATAGTCGTACGAGTAGTAAGCCTCCGTACCGGAGGGGACTCCTCCGGCCTCCCCGGCGGCGGGGAGCACGTAGGCGGTGTAATAAGGACCGGTCTGCGTCGCCGAGTCGGAGCTCAGGCCCTCGTGGTTGCCGAACGTCGGCCACACCACCGTGTTGCGAAGGATCGCTGCGTACTGATTGAAGAAGCCGTTGGTGAACTCCTCGGTGGTGCCGAAGTTGTACGCCATGTCCCCCATGTGCAGGAACAGGTTGGGGCGGTACGCGCCGGCGACGCTCAGCATCGCGTCTCGTGTCGCCCAGGGCGCTGTGCCGCCGTAGCCGGTGTCGCCGATGATCCACGCCCGGAACTTCTTCGGCGTGGACACGGGCGGCGCCGTCTCGAAGTAGAAGGAGGAGGAGCCGCCTGCCAGCACCGCGCTCGATGTACCGACGCTGTAGTAGTAGCGGGTGTTCGGCGTCAGCCCGCTGATGAGCACCTCGTGCTGGGTCGCGAGCGCGCCGAGGTCCACCGTCTGCGTCAGATTCGCAGGATCGGTCCCGTAGCGCACGCGGCTGTCCGTGCCCACGTCGGTCGTCCACACCACGTAGACCGAGTTGGGCGTCAACGACTGCAGATAGGGCTGCCTCATCACCGACTGGGCGGCCGCCTGACCGGCCCACGCCATCGTCACTGCCACCGACGCTGCGGCCAGATGTCCGGGGTTCAATTTCATTGCTTCACCCTCCGAGCTTCCTGATTCATCCCGCCTTGCCTCCAACAAACGCCCGCCATGCGGCGAGCCGGGCGCCTTCCCGGCACGGCCACGCCAGCGATCGCATCGCGCCCGATACCGTTCGCGATCAGCGCATCGGACGTGAACGCGCTGCTACCATCTTACCGAAACCACACATGAGAGATCATCTTAAATCGGAGAGCCTCGCGCCGATGGCAGACCACTCCGGTGTCTGTCTCTGAGCCGCCTCTGAGCCGCCTCTGAGCCGCGCCGCAGGGCAGCGATTGCCGGGGCGTGCTCAAGGCACAACAGAATTCCGTCGTCACTGTCGAGCGAGCGCGCCAGCACTGGCCAACACTGGCCAACACTGAATACGTGCCCGGCGCCGACAGTCGGCGGCGCTCGTCGTCCCAGCGCTCCACCACGTGTCACGTCCGTCACGTGCGTCACGTGCGTCACGTGCATCACGTGCGTCACGTCCGCCGCGTCCGCTTGCTTTGCGCGGACGGCTCGCACGGGAGGATGGACGCCGGGGCCTTCGCCCTTAGCCGCCTCGCGCGACAGCGGTAGGTCAGTCTTGCAAAACCTTTCTGCTCCCTGGCCAGCCGGTGCGGCGCCCCTGAGCGCCACGCTGCGGGATCATCATGAGGACCTCAAAGCATTGTCGTCGAGCAGCGGGTCGCTGCACGATCGAGGGAAGCTAGCATGAACTCTTTTTCGATTGTATGAGGGATATGTGTCATCGCGATTTCTGGTTGTTCTTCACCTTCGCCTCCGCCTCCGCGCGCGGCCAGGGCGCATGATCGCGACGGGGGTGTGCGCTGGATCGCCGGCGCGGGCCGGCTCCACCCCGTGCTTCCCGCGACTCCCGCGTATCCCGCGAGCAACGACGGCCGGGCGCACCGCCGTGGCGGCGGTCCGCGCGGCGGCCATGGCCGCCGTCCTGCTCCTGGGCGAGCGCCCTGCGCTGGCGGATCCGGGGGAGCCGGCCGAGGTCGAGGCGCGCCGCCTCGTCCATGTGCTCGGCTATGTCGCCATGGACTATGGCGGGAGCGTCGCGAACGGCGCCGTCACCAGCATCATCGAGTATGACGAGCAGCTGGCGCTGCTCGGCGAGGCGGTCCAGGTCGCCACCCGCATCCAGCCGTCCGCGCTCGAGAGCGAGGCGGGCGACCTCGCGCAGGGCATCGTCGGCGTGCGTGAGCTCGTCGAGGCGAAGGTCGCTGCGGATCGAGTCGCCATCGCGGCCAGGGGCGCGCGCGACCGGGTCGCATCCGCCTTCCGGCTGGCGGAGGCGCCGCTCTCGCGGCCCGACGCGGCGCGCGGCGCGGCCCTCTACCAGGAGAACTGCGCCATCTGCCACGGCCCGACGGGGCACGCCGATACCCGGCGCGCGGCGAGCCTGGTCCCGCCCCCGGCGAACTTCCACGACCCGATCATCGCCGAGCAGCTCGCGCCCGTCGGCGTCGAGTCCGCGGTTCGATTCGGCGTCAGCGGCACGGCCATGGTGCCGTTCACCTTTCTCTCCGCCCGCGACCGCTGGGAACTCGCCTTCCACGTCGCCGGCCTCCACCACCCCGAGCCCGGCGAGAGCCCGAGGCCGCTCGACCTGCCGGACTACTCCATGGTCGAGCTCGCGGTCCGCTCCGACGCGGACCTGCGCGCCGAGCTCTCCGCGCGCGGGATCCCCGCCGAGCGGCACGCGGCGCTCCTCGCGGAGCTCCGGCGGCGCGTCGCCTATGGCGGCGAGGCCGCGTCACACCCCCTCTCCATCGCGCGCGCCGCGCTCGACAGGGGGCGCGCCGCGCTGCGCGAGGGCAGGCTCGTGGACGCGCGCGCGGCGCTCAGCACAGCCCAGCTCGACGGCATCGACGTGGCCGAGGCGAGCGTCCGCACCGTGAACGAGGCGCTCGCGAACGACCTCGGCGACGGCGCCTTCGCCCTTCGAGCGGCGCTCGCGGCAGGCGCGACGACTGACACGCTCGACGCGGGCATGGCCACGCTCCTGCGCGACGCGACCTACGCCGAGGTCGCGCTCGCGCGGTCCGGGGGCGCGCCAGGTCGGCTCGTGGCCCAGGTCTCGAGCCGCTTGGCGCTGCGCGAGCTCGCCGCTGCGGCGCTCTTCCTCGCCGCGCTCGCCGCCGTCGCGTCGTCACGGAGCCGGCGTGTCGTCCACGTCGCGTCGGGCGCGGCGCTGCTGCTCGCGCTCGCCGCCTGGGTCGCGGCGGCGCTCGGGCACATGGCCGGCTTCTGGCGAACGCTCACGGCAGGCGCGACGATCTCCGTCGCGCTCGCGGCGCTCGCCGGCGCGGCGGCGCTCGCCCGGCGGCGCGGCGCGCGGCAGGTGCGCTCGCAGGATCCATTGGATGGCGGCCTGTCGCGAGGCGGCCGAGCGGCCGTGTTCGCGGCCGCGCTGCTGGCCGGCTTCGGCGCGGCGTTCTCGGCGTTCGACGCCGCGCTCGGGGTGTCGCTCCCCGTCGCGCCGCCCGCCGTGGCCGGGGTGTCGATCACGCTCGCGCTGCTCGCCGCCGGCGCGGCGCTCGTCACCCGCGCGAGCCGGGAGGCCGCGCGCCGCTGGGCGAGCCCCCCCGCCTGGCTCGCCTGTCTGCTGTGCGTCCCGCTCGCCGGCCGCGCCGTGGCCGCCTTCCAGATCTGCGGGTTGTTGCCGCTCCACCGGCTGCCTCTCCCTCGATTCACCGCGCTCGGCATCTACCCTGCGGTGGAGACATGCCTCGTCCAGGCAGCGCTGCTCGGGCTCGCGCTCGCCGGCGCGGCCCGCGGCCGCCGCGCCGAAGGCGCGTGTTGACAGACGCCACGCTACGATCGGTAACACCCGGTGACGCCGCGCTACGATCGGTAACGCGGTCAGTTCATCGACTTCGCTCGAACACGCCGCGCCGCGCGTCCGCGCAGCTTCAGCACGTATGGTGTTGCAATGCGTGGTCGAGGAAGAGCGCTCCTGCACCTCACACGGTCGACGCCACAGGGCTGTCGCCACGGAGCTCGCCAGAGCTGCCGAGTCACCAACAGGCGATGGCGGAGTCTTCCTCACGCCGACAGTTCATGTAGGGAACGGTCGCCCCGCGCACGCGCAGCCGAGCTGCCTTGATTCGACAGGCTGAGCAGCGCTGGGCCGGCGAGGGGCCGAAGACCGTTGTCTCGAGCCCGCGCCGCGGCGGCTCGCGTCGCGACCGACGCGCTTCCATTCTGGGACGCAGCGTCCTATCGTGATTGGCTGAAGCTTCTCGGAGATCCCTTCCATGACCATGAACAGCAAGCTGGCTTTTGCGCGGTGGACCAGCGGGTGCCTCATTGCGGTGCTCGGGGCTGGATGTGCCCAGATCTTCGGCTTCGATAAGTTGTACGAGGTCGCGCAGGGCAACACCGGAGGCGGGGGCGCCGGCGGCGAAGGCGGGAACACGGGAGGCGGGGGCGCCGGCGGCGAGGGCGGTACGACCAGCAGCACCAGCGGCACGAGCGCGGGAGGCGGGGGCGCCGGCGGCGAAGGCGGCGCCGGCGGGGACGCGGGAGGTGGCGGAGAGGGGGCAGGATGCCCGGAGCCGCCGATGGGCGACCCCACCCTGGAACTGTCGATGATCGACGACATGGAAGATGACAACGACACCATCATCAAAGTGGTGGATGAAACGAACCCCCGGCAAGGGGCCTGGTACGTGGGGAACGATGGCGAGGGGACGCAAACGCCCGACGTGGGTGAGCCGTTCACCATGAGCCTCCTCGAGCCGCCGCGCGGCGACAGCACGTTGGCAGTGCACGTCGAGGGCGATGACCTGTTTTCGAAGTGGGGTGCCCTGTTCGGCTTCCAATTGAACAGCGCTTCGGCGTCCAATCAGGGCCTCTACGACGCCTCCGCGTACAGCGGCATCACCTTCTTTGCCTATGCGGATGGCCCCGCCTCGACGAAGGTGACCGTTGACGTGGCCGACGTGCAGACCTGGAGCAAGGGCGGCATCTGCACCACCGAAGGGGGCGGGTGCGACGACCATTTCACCAGGGTCGTCACCCTGAAGAATTGCTGGGCTCAGTTCAAGGTGCCCTTCTCCGCCCTCGCGCAGTCCAGCTGGGGCCAGCAGTTCGAGGCGATCGACCTGACGAAGATCTGGGCCGTCCAGTTCCGCTTCTCGGCGAGCCGTGCATTCAGCGTGTGGATCGACGACGTGGCGTTCTACAAGGAGCCGGCGCCGGAGACGGACCCCGGGGCCACGACCCCGTGAGCGCCGGAGCCGCGCGCGAGCTCGCGACGAGGGTCGAGCCCGCTCAGCGTCGAGACGCAGGTGCCGACGAGGTGCAGCCCGAGCACGGCGCCCATCCCCTCGCCCGCCCCTAGGCCCAGGTCGAAGAGCGGATCGAGACCGAGCTCGGTGAGCGCGAGGGCCGCCGCCGGCTCGGCCGGGCGGTGCGCAGCGAGGAGCCATGGGCGGAGCGCCGGGGCCATCCTGACGGCGCAGAGGGCCGCGGTGCACGCCGTCAGCCCGTCGACGACGACGCCCATGCGCAGCCGCGCGGCCTCCAGCGCGAAGCCGGCCATCGCGGCGATCTCCAGCCCACCGACCTTCGCCAGCACATCGAGAGGGTCGGTGGGATCGGGCACGTGAAGCGCGAGCGCGTCGGCGACGACGCCGGCCATGCGCGCGACGCCCTCCGCGTCGAGGCCGGCGTCGAGGCCGGCGCCCGGTCCCGCGAGGCTCGCCGGCGGCGCGCCCGTGAGGGCGCACAGGATGGCTGTCGCCGCGGTCGTGTTGCCGACGCCGATGTCGCCGGCGCCCGCCAGCGTGACGCCCTCCGCGGCGAGCGCGCGGGCGGTCTCGGCGCCCGCCTCCATCGCGCATGCCGCCTCGTCGCGCGTCATCGCCGGCTCGCGCCGCAGGTTGCCGGTGCCACGCCGCACCCCCCGCGCCGCCAGCGGGACGACAGGCGCGCACGGCAGCGCCGAGAGATCGCCCGCCAGGCCGACGTCGACAGCGACGAGCCGCACGCCGTGGCGCCCCGCAAGCGCCGAGACCGCCGCGCCCCCGGCCATCACGTTCGCGAGCCTCGCCGTCGTCGCCGGCGAGGGGTGAGCGCTCACGCCCTCCGCGACGACGCCGTGGTCCGCGCAGAACACGGCCAGCCCAGGCGCGGGCGGCGAGAGCGGGAGATCGCCGCGCACGCCGGCCCACCACGCCGCGAGCTGCCCGAGCCGCCCCAGGCCGCCCGCCGGCAGCCCGAGCGCGGCCTGGCGCGCGCGGGAGGCCTCCATCGCGGCGGCGTCGAGCGGCGAGATCGCCGTCGTGCGGAGCGATGAGCGCGGCGGCTCGCTCGACCGGCCCGCCGCGGGCGTGCCGGCGTCGTCGCGGTCTTGCCAGATGCCATGTTCGTGGACGACCTCATCGACCGCGCGCCGCTCTCGCCAGCCGCTCTCTTCGAGCATCGGTCGCCGCCGGAACGCGACGGGGTGGCCCATGCAGAGATACGCAATCGGCTCCACGCCCGGCGGGAGGCGCAGCTCGGCGCGGAGGACGGCGGGCTCCACGATGCTGACCCAGCCGACACCGACGCCCTCGGCGCGCGCGGCGAGCCAGAGGTTCTGCACCGCGCAGCACGCGCTCGCGCGCACCGCCTCGGGCTGGACGATGGTGCCCAGGATCGCCTCCCCGCGCGGCCTCAGATCGACCGCGACGCACACGTTGAGCGACGCCTCGAGGATCCCCTCGAGGCGATAGGCGAGGTACTGCTCGCGCCGTCCCTCCGGAAAACGGGCAGCCTCCGCCTGGCGGCAGCGAAGGAAGCTCTCGCGGATCCGCGCGCGCTGCGCCTCGTCACGCACCACGACGAAGCCCCAGGGCTGGGAGAATCCCACGCTGGGCGCCAGGTGGGCGGCCTCGAGGATGCGCCGCAGGACAGCCCGGTCGAGCGCGCGCCCCGGCTCGAAATGCCGCACGTCCCGCCGCAGGGCGATGACGTCATAGACCGCCTGCCGCGCTCCCTCGTCGAAGGCGGCGACGGCCTCCTGGACCAGGTACGACGGTTCGTGTGTGGCGTTCACGGCGGTCAGCTACCACAGTTGCCAGGCGATGGGCAGCCGGCGGCCGTGCGCTGCAGAGGGCCCCCTCGCGCGTCTTCCTTCGAGCCAGCGAGCCGCGCCGATGGGGCTCCGGGCAAACGGGGACCGCCGTGCTCGGCCTCCGCGCCGATCCCGCCGATCCCGCCCATCACGAGGGCCCACCCGGGTTGGACGCGTCTACCCTGCCCTCGACAGGGAAAACCCCTCGTATCCCTGAGCCGCGACCGCCTCGCACCGCTTTCTGTAGGCGCCGACGCCCCCGGCATAGGGCATGAGGACGCGCGGCTTGCCAGGGATGTTCGCCCCGACGTACCAGGAGTGGGCCAGCGGATACAGCGTGCCGCTGGCCACCTCGCTGGCGTGCGCGACCCACCCCTCCTCCGCCTCGGCGGTGGCCTCGATGCACGCGAAGCCTCGCTCTCGCAGGTACGAGATGCAGTCCGCGATCCATTCCACGTGCTGCTCGATGGAGACGATCGCATTGCTGAACACGGACGGGCTCCCAGGCCCGGTGATCGTGAACAGGTTCGGGAAGCCGGCGATGGCGACGCCGAGGTACGTGCGCGGGCCGTCGGCCCACCTCGCCGCGAGCGGCTCGCCGCCCCTCCCGCGGAGCTCGATCCTGGTCAAGGCGCCCGTCATGGCGTCGAAGCCCGTGGCGAACACGAGGCTGTCGAGCGTGTACTCCGCGCTCCGCGTCCGGAGCCCGGTCTTCGTGATCTCCTCGATGGGTGACGCCTTGACGTCGACCAGCGTGACGTTCTCCCGGTTGAAGGTCTCGTAATAGCCTGTGTCGACGCAGAGCCGCCGGGTGCCCAGCGGATACCCCCTCGGCGACAGCGCCTCGGCGACGGCAGGGTCGCTGACCGTCGCGCGGATCCGGGATCGGACGAACTCGGCGGCGGTCTCGTTGGCTTCCCGCGACCGCATCACGTCCGAGAACGTGGCGAGGAAGCCTGTGCCGCCCTGCTCCCAGCGAGCCTGATACGCGCGCTCCCGCTCCTCGGGCGGCACCTCCAGCGCGGACCGCGGGTCGACGTCCATGATGACGCCGGCGCGCGTCTCGCGGGCCCTCTGCCGGTGCTCCGCGTAGTTCGCCTTCATCCACGATTCATAGGCCGCCTCCAGGGGCGCGTTGCGCGCCGGCACGCTGAAGCACGGGGTCCGCTGGAAGACGAAGAGGCGCGCCGCCTGCTCGGCGATGGCGGGGATGACCTGGACGCCGGACGAGCCCGTGCCGATGACGCCGACGCGCTTGCCGGTGAAGTCGACGCCGCCGTGCGGCCAGTGGCTCGTGTGGTATCGCTCGCCCCGGAACGCCTCGAGCCCCTGGATGTCGGGCACCTTCGCGGCGGACAGGCAGCCTGTCGCCATGATCAAGAACCCGGCGGACACGCTGGCGCCGTCGTCGGTCCGGATCACCCACCGATCCGTCGCCTCGTCGAAGGCGGCCGCGGTCACCCGCGTCCGGAGCCGGATGTGCGCGCGGAGCTCGAACCTGTCCGCGACGTGCTCGAGATAACGCAGGATCTCCGGCTGCGTGGCGTATCGCTCGGTCCACGTCCATTCCTGCTGGAGCTCTGGAGAGAACGAATAGGAGTAGTCCATGCTCGCGATGTCGCAGCGCGCGCCGGGGTAGCGGTTCCAGTACCAGGTGCCGCCCACCCCGCCGCCCGCCTCGTAGACGCGGACCGAGAGGCCGAGCCGGCGCAGGCGGTAGAGCATGTACAGACCCGCGAACCCGGCGCCGACGACGACGGCGTCGACGCGGCCCAGGGGCGCAAGGCTGTCTCCTGAACGATTCGACTGCACGTCAGACATGATGTTCGCCTCCCTCTCCGGACATGGGTGCGCGGGAGGCCGCCCGAGGCCCCGCGCGATCGCTTCAGAGACGCGCGCCGCCCTGCGCCGGCGCCGGGCGTGGGGCGCGGTGGACGCGAAGGGCGAGCGCCATCAAGCTCAGGACCAGCACCACCCCGAGGTGCACGAGGCCGCTCCACCCCAGCGCCGACAGGAGCGCGCCGGACGTGAGCGACGCCGCGCCGCTGGCGGCGAACACGCACAGATCATTGACGCCCTGCGCCCGGAAACGCTCGGGGCCGGACCGGCTGCGCGCGACGAGGGTCGTCGCGGTCACGAACACATAACACCACCCGACCCCGACCAGCGAGAGCCCGACAAGGTGCCCTTCGAACCCTGGAGCCAGGCTGATCACGAACCCCGCGAGCAAGAACAGCAGCCCGAGCCCCTGGAGCGCCGCGATCGACATCCGCTTCAGGAGGGCGCCGACCGAGAGCGAAGGCAGGTACATGCTCAGGAGGTGCACCTCGATCACCCAGCCCGCCTGCCGGATCGAGCTCTGCTCGACGCCGCACATCTGGAGCGGCGTCGGCACCATGAGGAGGCTCATCACGAGGAATGCGCCGGCGCCCATCGCCACCATGGGCCAGTACAGCGCGGAAGCCCCCGCGTCGGGCGCGGCGAAGGCCTCCGCGACCCGCGCTTCCTGCGGCCGGTACGACACGAACGCGAGCGCCGCGACGACCTGGAGCGCCGAAAGGACGAGCAGGGCAGAGGGCAGCTCGCTGGACGTCCGTCCTTCCAGAAGGCCGAAGAGCGAGATGCCAGGGACGATGCCGAGCGCGCTGGCGAGCTGGATCATCGTCAAGAGGCGCGGCGCCCGGTGGCTCTCCTGCCCTTCGAGGATCGCGAAGCGATATTGCTGCACGAAGGCGCCGTGCAGGCCGACGCCGGAGACCGCCGCGCAGAACAGCGGGAGATCGGAGCGGTCCACCGCGCGCGCCGCGAGCGCGAGGCAGCCGGCGGACAGGAGCGCCGCGGCGATGAAGCAGGGCTTGCGCCCGAAGCGGCGCATCAGCTGGCTGGCCGGCCAGGTGCCCAGGGCCGAGGACAGCACGAGCACGGCCACCGGGACCGTCGCGAGCCGCATGTCCCGCGCAAGCCGCTCACCCACCACGCTGCCGGCGAACTGGACCGACACCACGGAAGCGATCCCCAGGACCTGGCAAAGCAGCAGGACCAGCGTGTTGACGGACGTGGCGGGCGCGGGCACGGGCACGGGCACGCCGACGACAGCCTGACGGCTCAACGGACGCGCTCCACGGAAGGCAGGGCGCCCACGTTCCCCGCGTCGAGCGCGGCGATCGCCTCGAGGGAGAGGCCCAGGCGCTGATGGAGGAAGCGCACCATCGTCCAGTGAGGCAGCGCGCCCTCGTCGAAGGGGCCGAACTCGTCACGGTAGAGCGGCAGCCAGCGCAGCGCCTCCTCGATCGCCTGCTCGCGGCTGGCCTGCGCCTCCTGATAGTCCTCGTAGGGCAAGCTGCGGTGATGGATGAAGAAGCGCCCCGGGAGGCGCTCCTCGCACAGCTCGCGGTACTCCCGCGTCTGCAAGATCAGGTAATGCCAGACCTCGTCGATCGCCTGCTCCACGGGCAAGAACAGCCCGGCCAGCGGCTCCGGATAGCGCGATATCAGGTAGAGGTACCGCAGGCATTCGAGCACCTGACGCTCGACGGTCGCGGGCTCCTCGCCTGTAGTCCGCACGAAATGGCGCACAACGCCGGAGAAGAACGCGTCGTCGAGCCGCGCCTTCAGCGCTGCGGCCGTCACCCTGGGTCGTTCCATCGTCACGAGCCACCTCGCTCCGCGGCCTCGCCGCGCTGGACCAGCCATGCGTACTTCCCGGACTTGCCGATCGCGACATGGGCGCGGTGCTCGAGGACGCAATCGAGTCCGGCGCCCTCCCAGATCCGCTCTCGCAGCGCCCGCGCCGCGGCCGGAGCGACGGGCGCGCCGTCGAAGGTGGTATAGAGCAATCGGCCCCGCCGCTGCCCCTCCGCGTGGAGCTGATAGACGAAGACGGACGGCGCGGAGACGGCGATCCAGTCATCGAGATCGGCCTGCGAGATCGGGCCCCTCTCCTCGGCCCTGAGGAGCTCCCGCTCGCGCCCGCAGAACCGGCGGATCCGGAGCGGATCGGGGGAGCCGTCGACCGTCTCGGCGCAGTCGCCCGAGCGATAACGGATGAGCGGCATGCAGGGGTTGCGCACGCTCGAGACGATGAGGCTGTAGATCGCGCTGCCCTCCTCGACAGGGATCAGCTCCAGGTGCATCTGGTCCAGGTAAGGCCAGTAGCGGCCGTGCCGATCGCTGTAATACAGATATCCGAGCTCGGTGCTGCCGAAGAGGTCGACGATCGGGCACTCGAGGTGCTCCGCCAGGAACCGCCGCACGTTCCTCGGCGTGAGCTCGTAGGCGTGAACGATGCTGGCCGGCCTCGGAAAGCGCTCCCACGCTCCGATGTCCATGGCCTTCTTCACCAGGTGAGCGAGGTGGTAGCCATCGCAGTCGAGGTGGTAAAGGCCTCGCGGGTGCGCCTCCCGGACGGCGGTCATCTCGGCGAGCATGCGCTCGACGTCGCCGCGATCCCAGAGCGCCGGGTCGAGCCGCAGGTTGATATAGAGCGTCCGCTCGTCGAGCCGGCGATCCTCGAGGCCGGGGAGCGCCGGCGCCTCGGCGCCGCGCCGCCTCGCGGCGAGCCGCGCCACGTGCTCGGTCGCCAGCACCGTGGTGATCGAGACGCGCTGGCAGCCCTCATGCCAGGTGACCGCGATGTCGGGGTGCTCGCTCCACAGGCGGTAGTACGACTTCAGAAGAAAGAAAGGCGGGCGGATGATCTGCATCCGCGCGTGGTTGGTCCCGGTCGAGAGCACGAGCTCCGCCTCGCCGGCCTTCAGCGCCTCGGCGAGCCTCGGGGTCATCCAGTTGTCCGGAAAGCCTCTTGCGATCTCCGGCTTGTCCAGGATCGGGAAAGAGCCCTCCTCGATCGACCGTCGGTAGATAGGGATGTCCCTGACCTGATCGATCATCGCCGCGAGCGTCGGTCCTTGGGCGTCCATCGGTCGACTCCAGGAAAAAGGTTGAACAGCCATCGAGAAGCGCGGCCCCCATCGGTCCGGGCGCGCGCGAGCGAGGCGGAAGACCACGGCAAGATGAACATGGTCCTGCCGCCCCGCTCGCGGCCCCGGCGGCTCCGTCAGCTGATGCAGCCGGCCTTCTTCGAGATACAGCCGGCCTTCTTCGAGACGCAGCCGGCCTTCTTCGAGACGCAGCCGGCCTTCTTCGAGATGCAGCCCTCCTTCCGCGAGATGCAGCCGGCGTCGAGGGTCGGCCCACCGGACGTGTTGGCCGCGATCCACTGCTTCCAGAGACGATCCTGGGCGATCTGCCGAATCAGGTGTTCCATTCGAACCTCCGATGATGTGATGGTGGACGATGCAACCACGGCGCACACGTCCACGACCCGCGCAGGGCGGCGGTCGTGTGCTCGACGGTCCGGCAGACACCATTTGTGGGCAGCCCGACCGTCTGGCTGACTATACGGTTCAACCCAAAGGGGTCAAGGCGGGCAATCCGTGGGTGGATCGCGCCGCCCGGCCATCCGCCGAGTCGGCCGCTCCAGGACCGATGGAACTATCCCGGAGCGCGCACGCGCGAGCGTACGATTCGACCGCTGCAATTCGCGTTGAAATCGATCCTGTCGCGACGATACCCAGACGAGGGCGTGGCAAATTGTCCCGCGCACCGCGACGATCGCCGTTCGCCGGTTCCACGGGGGATCCAGCGCGATACGCTCCTTGCCCCCCCTTTCGAAAGCGAGCGAGAGAATGACCCGAGAGCTCCGTTCCCTCATCACAGGATCCAGCAGCGGCTTCGGCCGCGCGACCGCCGTCACCCTCGCCCGCGCGGGACACCGCGTCTTCGCCGGGATGCGCGCGATCGCGTCGAAGAACGCGGGGCCGGCCTCCGAGCTCGAGGAGCTCGCCGCGCGCGAGGGGCTCGCGCTCCGCGTGATCGAGCTCGACGTGACGAGCGACGCCTCGGTCGACGCGGGCGTGGCGCGCGCGCTCGACGAGGCGGGCGGCGTCGACGTCGTGATCAACAACGCGGGCGTCCTGTCGCAGGGGCGCCAGGGTCCGCCGGACCCGCAGCAGGTCGCGGACGCGATCCTGAAGCTCACGGAGCTGCCGGCCGGGGAGCGGCCGCTGCGCACCGTGCTCGACCCGCTGGGCAACGGCGCCGCGGAGGAGATCAACCGCAGGACCGAGGACGTGCAGCGGGCATACATCGAGTGGATGGGCCTCGGCGGCGTGCTCAGGCGAGCCGGCGGATAGCGCGCCGCGGCCTGGATCCGCGGGGCGCGGAGGTCTCCGCGCCTCCTTGGGACACAAACCATCTCCGAGCTCCCGTCATAGCGCGATTGTCAAGACCGAACCGGGCCGCCAGCCTGGCTCGCGCGCCTGTGCACCGGCAGCTGAAATGAAACACCGTGTCCATCCGTCGCTGCGCCGCGCAACGCGCGTCATTCGTCAGCGGTGCTCCGCAGACTCCGCTGCGAACGGGCGCTCCAGCGGGTGTGGCTGAGTGGCGCAGGATGAGGTGATTTTCGCCTAGGGGTGCGAAGGGCGGCCGGGCTACCCTGGAGACGGGTCGTCGGCCTTTCTGCCCGAGCGCAGCCGCTCGTGTTCGTCCTGCTCCTGCCCGAGCGCAGCCGCTCGTGTTCGTCGAGGTGTGTCGTGAGGTTGAGAACGTCTTATCTGGCTTTGGCCGTGGGATTGCTGCAAATACTCGCCGCCTGTGGAGGGGGATCGCCCTCCACCACGGGCGATCCTGGCGTGGGCGGCGCGGGGAGCGTGACCTCCAGCGGCTCCGGCGACGGCGGCAGCGACTTCGGCTCGGGCGTCGCCTCCGGCGGCGGCGGAAGCGGCGGCGGGCCCGATCCCTGCGCCGTCGACGACCCGCCCCCCGAGTGCCTCTTGCCCCAGGAGCCCGCCTGCGGCGACGGCGAGATCAACCAGGCCAGCGAGGCGTGCGACGACGGCAACAGCCTGCCCGGCGATTGCTGTTCCGGTCTGTGCGAGATCGAGCCTTACTGTGCATGTCCGACGCCCGGCGCGCCGTGCGTGCTGACCATCGCGTGCGGCGATGGCATCGTCGATCCGGGCGAGTTCTGCGACGACGGCAACACCGCGGACGGCGACGGCTGCAGCGCAGACTGCATCTTCGTCGATCCCTCGTACGTCTGTCCGAGGCCGGGCGAGCCGTGCAAGCTGCTCTACGACTGCGGCGATGGCCGCGTGAACGGCTCCGAGGAGTGCGATGACCTCAACGAGACGCCCGGCGACGGCTGCGGCGCGGACTGCAAGCGGGAGGCGGGCTTCGTGTGCCCGAAGCCCGGGCAGCCGTGCGAGCGCCTGCCGGTCTGCGGCAACGGGGTCAAGGAGGCCGGCGAGCTCTGCGACGACGGCAACGCCGCGAGCGGCGACGGCTGCTCGAGCCTCTGCCGGCAGGAGTCCTTCTACGTCTGCACGACGCCGGGGCAGCCCTGCGAGCTCCTGATCCGGTGCGGCGACGGCGCTGTGGATCCGGGCGAGATCTGCGACGACGGCAACGCCCAGGGCGGCGACGGCTGCAGCGCCGACTGCAAGACGCTGGATCCGCTTTACGCGTGCTCCGAGCCGGGGAAGCCCTGCATCCTCCTCTATCGCTGCGGCGACGGGCGCGTGAACAACGGCGAGCAATGCGAGGACGGCGACGACCCGCCCGCCTCCGGCGACGGCTGCAGCGCGACCTGCATGCGCGAGTCCGGCTTCGTGTGCTCGAAGCCCGGGCAGGCGTGCGAGCGCCTGCCGGTCTGCGGCAACGGCGCCCTGGAGAGCGGCGAGCAGTGCGACGACGGCAACACCGCGAGCGGCGACGGCTGCTCGAACCTGTGCCGTCAGGAGTCCTTCTACACCTGCCCGACCCCGGGCCGGCCCTGCACCCTCCTCTACTGGTGCGGCGACGGCGCGATCAACCCGGGCGAGGTCTGCGACGACGGCAATACGGTGGGCGGTGACGGCTGCAGCGCCGACTGCAGCGCGGTGGACCCGATCTACACGTGCCCCAGGCCGGGTCAGCCCTGCACCCGCCTCTACTGGTGCGGTGACGGCCGCGTGAACGACGGCGAGCAGTGCGAGGACGGGAACACCCGGAGCGGCGACGGCTGCAGCGCCACCTGCATGCGCGAGGAGGGGTATCAGTGCAGCCGCCCCGGTCAGCCGTGCACCCGGCCGCCGGCCTGCGGCAACGGCCTCAAGGAGACCGGCGAGCAGTGCGATGACGGCAACACGGCGAGCGGCGACGGCTGCTCGAGCCTGTGCCGGCAGGAGTCCTTCTACAGCTGCACGACGCCGGGGCAGCCCTGCGTGTTCTTGATCCGGTGCGGCGACGGCGTGCTCAGCCCAGGCGAGGTCTGCGACGACGGCAACACCGTGGGCGGCGACGGCTGCAGCGCCGACTGCAGCGGGGTGGACCCGATCTACACGTGCACAACCCCGGGCCAGCCCTGCACCCTCAACTACTGGTGCGGCGACGGCCGCGTGAACGACGGCGAGCAGTGCGAGGACGGCGGCTCCCCGCCTGCGTCCGGCGACGGCTGCAGCGCGGACTGCATGCGCGAGCCGGGGTATCAGTGCAACCTGCCGGGCCAGCCGTGCACGCGGCTGCCGGCCTGCGGCAACGGCCTCAAGGAGACGGGCGAGCAGTGCGATGACGGCAACACCGCGGGCGGCGACGGCTGCTCGAGCCTGTGCCGGCAGGAGTCCTTCTACAGCTGCACGACCCCGGGCCAGCCCTGCGTGCTCCTGTTCCGGTGCGGCGATGGCGCCGTGAACCCCGGCGAGCTCTGCGACGACGGCAACACCGCGGGCGGCGACGGCTGCAGCGCGGATTGCAAGACGGTGGACCCGGCGTACGTGTGCCCCGAGCCGGGCAAGGCCTGCGTCCTCGTCTTCCAGTGCGGCGATGGCCGGGTCAACAACGGCGAAGAGTGCGACGACGGCCGCAAACCGCCCGCGTCGGGCGACGGCTGCACGGCGGATTGCCGGCTCGAGCAGGGCTGGATCTGCAAGCCCGGCCAGCCCTGCACCGTGAGGACCTATTGCGGTGACGGCACGGTGCAGCTCGGCGAGCAGTGCGACGACGGCGGCGGGGAAAACCCTGTCGGCGGCGACGGCTGCACCGCGCAGTGCAGGATCGAGGTCGGCTGGACGTGCCCGCCGGGCGGCGGGCGCTGCACCCCGCCGCCGCCGCCCGTGTGCGGCGACGGCAAGATCGGCGGCACCGAGGTGTGCGACGACGGGAAGCAGCCGCCGGCGAGCGGCGACGGCTGCAGCGCCGACTGCCGGACGATCGAGGTGGGCTGGGACTGCTCGCGCGTCGGGTTCCCCTGCAAGACCGTCTGCGGCGACGGCGTCAAGAACGGCGCCGAGCAGTGCGACGACGGCAATCCCTTCTCGGACGACGGCTGCGACGAGACCTGCCGGATCGAGCCCGGAAGCGTCTGCGACAACGGAGAGCCCCAGGATTGCACGGGCTTCTCGGTCTGCGGCAACGGCATCCGCGAGGGCACCGAGGCCTGCGACGACGGCAACGGCAACTGGCGCGACGGCTGCACGCCGGACTGCAAGGGCGAGCCGGACTGCAGCGGCGGCGCGTGCATCTCGAAGTGCGGCGACGGCATGCTCCTGCCCGGCGACGCCACCGAGGCGTGCGACGACGGCAACACCGTGAGCGGCGACGGATGCTCCGCGACGTGCACGATCGAGCCGGGCTACACCTGCAGGGTTCAGACCAGCGAGATGCGGCTGCCGATGGTCATCCGCGACTTCATCGGCTGGTGCCCGCCCGACTACAACCGCAACGTCAGCAACGCCGCGTGCGACGCCAACGTGAACGACAGGCTCGTCGGCCACTTCGATTTCGAGATCACCCCCAGCGGCAATCAGATCGACAGGATCGTCCAGCCGACGCTCGACACCGCCGGCAAGCCCGTGAGCAGGTTCGGCCCCGGCTTCGTCACGCCGGACGATTCGAACGGCTGGACCACGGGGCAGAACAACTTCCAGTGGTGGTACCGGGACAACCCGGACTTCAACAGGACGCTCGTCACCACCATCGAGCTGACCCCGCAGGCCGACAGGTACGTGTACCAGCGGAACCCGTTCTGGCCCGTGGACCGCACCCCGCCGAACGGCGATCCCGTGCTCAGCAACAACCTGGTCTCCACCGGGCTGGAGCGGGCGCAGCAGACCAACCCCTCGCACAACTACTACTTCACGAGCGAGGTCCGGTACTGGTTCCAGTTCAATCCGAACGGCGCCGCGGCCGATCCGGTGCTCACCTTCTTCGGTGACGACGACGTCTGGGTGTTCATCAAGAACACGCTGACCGCGGACATCGGCAGCATTCACGCGCAGCTCCAGGAGAGCGTGACCATCCTGGACAACGGCGACGCCCGCGTGACCCCCTGCCCCGCCACCTCCGGCTGCACGGACCGCGGCACCAGCTACGTGGTCGACCTGAACCTCGAGCCGGGCAAGGTCTACGAGATCGCGGTGTTCCAGGCCGAGCGCCACGTCACCGGGTCGAACTACCAGCTCACGCTGTCGGGCTTCAGCGCCGGCACGTCGGTGTGCTCGCCGCAGTGCGGGGTCGACCCGCCGGTCGTGACGCCGGGCGAGGAGTGCGACGACGGCAGCAAGAACGGGACGGGCTACGGCCAGTGCAACAACTGCCAGCTCGGTCCGTACTGCGGTGACGGCGTCAGGAACGGCATGGAGACCTGCGACAACGGGGTCAACAACAGCACGTACGCCAACGCCTCGAACGCCTGCGCGCCCGGGTGCGTGGCCCCGCCCCGGTGCGGCGACGGCGCGGTCAACGCGCCGTACGAGGCGTGCGACCTCGGCTCCGGCAACACGACGAGCGGCTACGGCGGCTGCACGCGCGAGTGCCAGATCGGGCCGTACTGCGGCGACGGCAGGAGGAACGGCACCGAGGGGTGCGATGACGGCGTCAACGACGGCTTCTACGGCACCTGCAACCCGAACTGCACGCCGGCGCCGATGTGCGGCGACAACCGCGTCGACGCGGACTGGGGCGAGGAGTGCGACAGCGCGACCGACCCGAACTGCGTGAGCTGCCAGCGCGGCGAGCACTGCGGCGACGGGGCCACGCAGCGGGACCTCGGCGAGGAGTGCGACGACGGCGTCAACGACGGCGGCTACGGCCAGTGCGGGCTCTCGTGCCTCTACGGGCCGCGCTGCGGCGACGGCATCGTCCAGCCCGAGGAAGAGCGCTGCGATCTCGGCAGCGGCCAGAACACCGGCGGGTACGGCGGGTGCACCGCGACCTGCAACTACGGTCCGTACTGCGGCGACGGCATCAGGAACGGCGCCGAGGCGTGCGACGACGGCAAGAACGACGGCGCTTACGGCACCTGCAACCCGAGCTGCACGCCGGCGCCGAGGTGCGGCGACAACCGTGTCGACGCCGAGTGGGGCGAGGAGTGCGACAACGCGGCCGACCCGAACTGCCTGAACTGCCAGCTCCCCCCGCAATGCGGCAACGGGATCACGCAGCCGGCCCTCGGTGAGGAGTGCGACGACGGCGTCAACGACGGCGGGTACGGCCAGTGCGGCCCCGCGTGCCTCCACGGGCCGCGCTGCGGCGACGGCATCGTCCAGCCCGACGAAGAGCGCTGCGACCTCGGCAGCGCGCAGAACACCGGCGGGTACGGCGGGTGCACCGCCTCCTGCAACTACGGTCCGTACTGCGGCGACGGCATCAGGAACGGCGCCGAGGGGTGCGACGACGGCGTGAACGACGGCGCGTACGGCACCTGCAACCCGAGCTGCACGCCGGCGCCGAGGTGCGGTGACAACCGCGTCGACACCGAGTGGGGCGAGGAGTGCGACAACGCGGCTGACCCGAACTGCGTGAGCTGCCGGCTCCCCGCGCAGTGCGGCAACGGGGTCACGCAGCCGGCCCTCGGCGAGGAGTGCGACGACGGCGTCAACGACGGCGGGTACGGCCAGTGCGGCCCCGCGTGCCTCCACGGGCCGCGCTGCGGCGACGGCATCGTCCAGCCCACCGAGGAGGACTGCGATCTCGGCAGCGCGCAGAACACCGGCGGGTACGGCGGGTGCACCGCGACCTGCGACTACGGGCCGTACTGCGGCGACGGCATCAGGAACGGCGCCGAGGCGTGCGACGACGGCGTGAACGACGGCACCTACGGCACCTGCGCGCCGGGCTGCACGCCGGCGCCGAGGTGCGGCGACAACCGCGTCGACGCGGACTGGGGCGAGGAGTGCGACAGCGCGACCGACCCGAACTGCGTGAGCTGCCGGCTCGGCGCGCACTGCGGCGACGGGGTGATCCAGCCGCAGTTCGGCGAGGAGTGCGACGACGGGATCAACGACGGCGAGTACGACAAGTGCGGGCCCTCGTGCATCTTCGGGCCGCGCTGCGGCGACGGCATCGTCCAGCCCGCGGAGGAGGACTGCGATCTCGGCGAGGGCGAGAACAGCGGCGAGTACAACGGGTGCGATGCCCTCTGCCAGTACGGGCCGTACTGCGGCGACGGCCGCGTCAACGGCGCCGAGACCTGCGACGACGGCGTGAACGACGGCTTCTACGGGAGCTGCATGCCCGACTGCAGCCCGGCGGCGAAGTGCGGTGACCGCCGCGTGGACGAGGAGTGGGGCGAGCAGTGCGATCCCCCGAACGAGGCCACGGGCTGCAGCAACAACTGCCGCCTCGGCGGGCAGTGCGGCGACGGCGTGGTCCAGCCGGGCGAGCAGTGCGACGACGGCAAGAACGACGGCGGCTACGGCCAGTGCGGCCCGCGCTGCCAGCTCGGCCCGCGCTGCGGCGACGGCATCCGCAACGGCTCGGAGCAGTGCGACGACGGCGACGGCAAGAACACCGGCGGCTACGGCAAGTGCGCGCCGGGCTGCGTCTACGGCCCGTACTGCGGCGACGGCAAGGTGCAGAGGGCCTACGAGGCGTGCGACGACGGCAACCGCACGGGCGGCGACGGCTGCAGCCTGACCTGCCAGTTCGACGGGTTCCCCAACTGATCGAGCGAAGGCGGGCGCGCGGGGCGAAGGCGTCGTTCGACGCCTCCCCCGCGGGCCCGCGACGCCGGCGCAGCGCCGCGCGTCGCGCGGGTCGACCTCCTCCCAGATACCGCCGCTAGCTCGCGATGGCCGCCCTCGGCGGCCCGGGGCGCTGCGGCGCCTTCACCAGATTCACCAGAACCGGCCGACGAGCCCCGCCCCGCCGAGCCCCGGCCCGAGGATCGGCGCGGCCGAGAGCTCGAGCATCGGGCCGCCCGTGCGCGCGGGCGCGGGGTCCGTGCGCGCGGGCAGCGGCGGCGGGTTCGGCGTGTCGAACGCGTAGAACACGAAGCCGCCGAGGGCGAACGCCGCGGCCGTGCCGAACAGGCCGACGGTCGCGTTCGCGAGCTCGTCGCGCGTGTCGAGGTGAGCCCGGTAGTCGCCCAGCTCCTTCTCCGAGATCCCCTGCGCCGCGCGCTTCTCCGCGATCTCGCGCGCCTGGTCCTCTTCCTCGAGGCCCGAGGCCAGCGTCAGCACGCCGACGCCGGCGGACAGGACCCCCATCGCGACGAGGCCATAGGACAGCTTCCGCTGGAAGGAGCTCGTGAGGCCCACCTCGATGACGAGGCGCTCGCCGCGGCGCAGCGACAGCTCGCGGGAGAACGGCATGTGGCCGTTCTTCGTGGCGACGAAGAACCGCTTGCCCGGGGCGACCTGGAGGAGCGGCAGCGGCGTCGTGCCGACGAAGCGCCCGTCCAGCGTGACCTGCGCGCCGACGGGGGCCTTCACCTGGAGGAGCGCGGGCCGCTCGCGCAGCTCCCGGTCGATCCCGAGGATGTCCCCCTCGATCGCGACCACCTCGCGCTCCTCGTCGACGTGGCCGTCGGCCGTGATCTTGATCCGGTGCTTGCCCGGCTGCACCTCGGCCATCAGCGGCACGTCGGCCAGCGCGCCGCCGTCGATGGACACGCGGGCGCCCGCGGTCGGCGAGGTGACGTTGATGCGGGTCCGCGGCCTGACGTCGGGCGGCGCCGCCTCCGGCGCGGCGGGCGACGACGGAGCGCTCGCCTCGAGGCGCGCGGCGATCACCCCGAGCTCGCTCAGGGCCTCGGTCGCGTCCGCGCGGCGCCCGCCCTGCGGGACCTGCTCCAGATAGCGCCGGTAGTTCGCGATGGCGGCCCGCAGCGCCTCGGGGCTCTGCTCGACCACGTACAGGCGCCGGTAGGCCTGGGCCAGCGAGAACAGCAGAGCAGGGCGCGGCGCCTTCCTGTACGCCGCCTCGAACGACTGCACCGCGTCGCGGTACCGCGTCGCCGCGTAGGCCTGGGCGCCGGCGTTGTAGAGCGCCTTCGCCTGCTCGATGTCCTCCTCCGCCGAGGCCGCGCTCGGCGCGAGCGCGGTCGCCGCGAAGGCCATGAGCACGACGCACAGCGAGGTCTTCATCGGCGGATCGGGACTCCTTCGTGGACGCGGAGCGCGCCGTCGCTGAGCACCGCGAGATCGTCGACCCCATCGCCGAGGACGTCGCACGTCGCGATCGCGGAGCCGCCGGGGATGCCGTCCAGCTTGCGGAGCTGGTGCTGGCCGAGATCATGGCAGCCCGCCGCGCCGTCGCCGCACACGTCGAGCGCGTAGGCCGCGCTGCGCGTGAGCACGACGAGCGACCGTCCCATCCCGTCGTCGACGCGGGCGAAGTCGGCGCTGGTGACCTCGCTCGCGAGGTCCTCGAGGCTGGGGTCGGGTACCTCGAGCTCGATCGGCGCGTCGAGCGCGCCCTCGCCCGTGTTCCAGAAGACGGCGAGCCGGCTCGCCGTGATCGTTCGCGTCCCCGGCGCCAGCTCGTACGCGATGCCCACGACGTCCGCGTGGCCATCGCCGTCCATGTCGCCGGCGCGGAGCCCCCCGTACAGCGTGTGAGGCGCGGGCGAGAAGGCCGCCTCCGGCGCCTCGAAGGCGCCGCTCGCGCCGCGGCGCACGAGGGTGATCGCGCCGGCCAGGGCCGGCGTCCCCGGCTCCGCCGCCGCGTCCTCCTCCGCGACCTCGATCGGCAGCGAGAGGACGAGCTCGTCGGTTCCATCGCCATCGAGATCGACGGCGACCCCATCCAGCGCCCACGCGGGCTCCCGGGAGGGAACGAGCTCCGCGGGGAGCGAGACGCGGTGCTTGGCCTCGTCGACCATGGCGATGGCGCCCGAGTCGACCGCCGGCAAGAGCCAGAGCTCGGCCGAGCCCCGGGAGGAGCCAGGGCTCGGAGGAGCGATCGTCAGCGAGGCGACCTCCGCCCGATCGCCACCGAAGCGGCCGGCGACGCTCCTCACGGCGCGCAGCTCGCCTGCGTGCCGCACGTCGCCCGAGCGGACGAGCGGCAACGGCGGCAGCAGCGACCGCGAGCTGCTGCCCTCGATGAGGCTGAACGCGACGTCGCCGCCGTGCGAGAAGAGCACGCTGATGTCGTCCACGGCGTCGTCCGGCTCGGGGAGCCGCACCGCCGCGATGTCGAGGAGCCCCTCGAAGGCGCCGAGCCGCACCGGCGGCTCCGGCGCCTTCATGTACCGCCCGAAGCAGACGGCCAGCGTCGGGTGCTCCGCGCTCGACAGCGAGCTGCCGGCGCTCTCGGCGAACAAGAGGTCCGGCAGGAGATCGCCGTCGAAGTCGCCAACGACGAAGCTCGAGACGTTGCCCAGCGTCGGGATCTTGAGCTCATTGAGCTTGAAATCGGCGGCCTCGGCGCCGGGGACGCCGTTGAAGAACGTCAGATCCGTCGCGTCGGCGGAGCCGGCGACGACGTCGGGCGCGCCGTTGCCGGTCAGGTCCGCGATCACCGCGCTGGTCCAGCGCCGGCCGTTCGCCGGCGCGAGCCGGTCGAACTCGACCTGGTAGGGAGGAGACGGCCGGATCTTTCCGAGCCTCACGGCGTCGGGATCGACGATGTCGAGCACCCCGTCGCCGTTGAGATCGCCGATCGCGACGGGGGCCCCGAGGCCGGGCAAGCGCCCGGCGCTCATGTCGCCCGCCGGGTACGAGAGATCGCCGTACGGCGCCATGCCGCCGAACGCGCCGCCGCCTGCGCCCTCCGCGACGTCGAGCTCGTAGCAAGGCGCGCCCGCGGGCAAGCGGGGGTCAGGCTGCGCGCACGTGGCGCCCACGAGCAGATCGAGGACCTCGTCGCCGTTCACGTCCCGGAGGAAGGCCGCGCCCGCGATCCGCGCCCCTGCCGGGAGCTCCACCGCGGTGTGCGCGCCGTCGTCGGGCGAGTAGATGTGCACGGCCGAGTCGTCCACGAGGGCGACGACCACCTCGTGCAGCGGGCCGCCGCCGAGCTCCGCGCTCGCGAGCGGACCGGCGACGTCGCGCAGCCCGCGCTGCCGATCGATGAACGACAGCCGGCCGCTCTCCGACCCTCGCACGACGGCGACGACATCCTCCGGCGCCGCGCCGCGCGTGTCGGTCCCGGCGACCAGGGCGACCCACGTCTGTCCTTCCTCGCGCGTGCTGCCGACGGGCAAGAGCCGCGCGCCGCGGAGGGTCGTCGCCTCGGGCGCCGCGCCGAGCAGCGAGCCCAGGGGAAACACCGACGCGAGCACGGGGACCGGCGCGAACGTGCGGCCCGGCTCGCCTCTCAGGATCGCCACGCCAGGCCCCACGCTGAGCGCGATGTCCGTCGTCTCGTCGTCGGTGAGGCGCGCGAGCGCGGGCGTGTCCCCTGCCGAGGGGATCGACACCTGGGTCCCCACCGTGCTGTTCGCATCGAAATAGAGCGCCTCTAGACTCGTCGAGCCGACGCCCACGAGGTCGCCGCGGCCGTCGCCGTCGAGATCACCCGTGATCAGCCGCTGCGCGCCGAGCGGCAGCGCGGCGCCGAGCGGCTTGAAATTGCCCGTGGAGGCGCGGCACACGCCGTCGACCCCGCAGCCCCACCCGCTCGGGCACGTGGCGTCCACGTCGGTGCACACGAAGCGGCACTCGTTCTCGCTTCCGCGCGGGTTGCACCAGGTCGTCGAGGCCGCGCCCTGCGCGTCCTGCGTCTTCACCTCGCAGGGCGCGCTGGCCTCGAAGCAGTCGCAGTCCTCGTTGCGCGACGGCTCGATGACGCCGTTGCCGCACACGCCCGGGGAGATCTCGCCGAGCTCCACGCACCCGGCGGAGCCGGCGGCCGCGGCGAGCAGCGCCGCGGCCCCCCCGATCGCCCGCACGTATCGCCTGAAGCTGGGCCGCGCGCGCATGCTCACTGGAACGGGTTTTCCAGGTCGCCCTTCCTGACGGCGCCCCTCGCGGTCGGCGCTGCCCTCTTCAACGACACGGTGATCGCGCCGTCCGCTTGGGCCGGGACCTCCTGCGCCTGCTCCTGGTACCCGGGCGCCTTGAAGGTGAGCGTCACGGCGCGCCCGCGCGGCAGGCGCAGCGGCCCCGGCGCCCTGCCCACGAGCTTGCCCTCGCTCCACACCTCGAGCTCCTTCGGCGTCGCCTGGATCCGGAGCTCGACGACGGGCGGCGCCGCGTCGGCGCTCGCCGCGGCTGCGGCGGTCGCCTCCGGCGCGGCCGACTCCGGCGTGGCCGCGGGGGCGGCGGAAGCCGGCAGGACCGGCGCGACCAGCGCGGCCTCCGTCCTCGGCACCGCCGCGGCCGACGCGGGCGCGCGCGGGGCGTCGGCCGCCGGCTCGCTGTGCCCGAGGTGCAGCGTGAGCGCCGCGGCCGCGGCGACGCCGAGGACGGCGACCGCCGTGAGCGCCGCCCTCCGCCGCGACGCCGTGGCCGGCGTGCTCTCCAGGTTGCTCGGCAGCGACCCCTGCAGCAACGTCTCGTTCCCGTGCAGCCCCGAGCTCGCTTCCGCGGCGGGGCCGCGCTGCGTCGGTGCGAGCCCAGCGTCCTGCGCCTCGACGGCCGCGCGGCGCCGCGCGGCGGCCTCGCCGGCGCCTCGCCCGACGGCGGCGTCGCTCGCCCGCAGCAGGCCGCCGGGCAGCTCGTACCCCGCGCCGCGCGCGGCCTCCACGAGCGCCGCGGTCGCCTCGAGCAGCGACGCCGGGCGGCTCGCGGGCTCCTTCTCGAGCATCCGCAGGAGCGGCGCGTCGAGCGCCGGCGAGAGGTGCGTCGCCACGGTCGACACAGGGGGCGCCGCCTCCGACGTGTGCTTGATCAGGAGGTCGAACGCGTTCTCGCCGTCGAACGGCGGCGCGCCGGCGAGCAGCTCGTGCGCGAGGATCCCGAACGAGTAGATGTCCGTCCGGTGATCGACGTTCTTGCCGCGGCACTGCTCGGGGGACATGTAGAGCGGCGTCCCGATCAGGTGCCCCGTCCGCGTCTTGTGCACCGTGCTCGAGGACTCGCCGAGCAGCTTGGCGATGCCGAAGTCGAGCAGCTTCGGGAAGATCGCGCCGTCCTCGTCGAAGACCAGGAACACGTTCTCGGGCTTGAGGTCGCGGTGCGCGATGCCCGCCGCGTGCGCCGCGTCGAGCGCGCGCGCGATCTTGACGAGGATGGGCAGCGCCTCGGCGGGCGGGAGGCGCCCGCGCTTGCGGCGGTACGCGTCGAGGGTCATCCCCTCGAGCAGCTCCATCACGTAGTAGTGCCGGCCGTCCTCGAGGGCGCCGAACGAGAAGATGTCGATGATGTTGCGGTGCCTGATCTGGTTCACGGCCCGCGCCTCCGCGACGAAGCGGGAGACGAGCTGCGGGTTCGCTGAGCACTGGCGGCTCAGGACCTTGATGGCCGCCGCCTTGCCGATGACGGGGTGGATCGCGCGGTAGACCGTGCCGAAGCCCCCTGCCCCGATCTTGGCCTCGACGCGGTACTCGCCGACCGGCGTTCCCGGCGCGAGCTCCGGATCGGCGCCAGGCGGCGCGGGCTCCGCCGCGAGCGTCTCGGCGTCCGGCGCGCACGCAGCGACGCCGTCCGCATGCTCGGTTCGGCACGTAGGGCATGTCGACATGAGAAAGCCACGGAGAGCGTACACGGGGAGCCCGGCGCAGCCCAGAGCCCCCGAGCGTCGCAAACCGGCGGGCGCGCTGTCTCCGCTCCGGCCTCCGGCCTCCGGCGGGCGAGCGCAGCGTGAAGCGTCGCTTCGCCGCCGCCCGCCCGCGTCGAGGCCCGGCCTCGCGGCCCCGCGGGGCGCGAGGCGCGCGCCGGAGGTCTGACCACCTCGAGGCGCCGAGCAGGAGAGCCTCTGGCATTGTCTCACATGGGGTGTTGCCCTACAGGGCCCCGCGAGCCATGCGTGTCGTGCGGCGCGATCGATGGAGGCGCTGGCCTTCGTGCTGCTGAAGCTCGCGCTGGTGGGCGCGTCGGTGCTGCTCTCCTCGCTGGCGGCGCGGCGCTTCGGCCACGCCGTGGGCGGCACGATCGCCGGGCTGCCGATGATCGTGGGACCGATCATGGGCTTCGTGCTCCTGCAGGAGACGCCCGCCCACGCGGGCGCGATCGCGCTCGCGACGCTGGTGTGCGTCCCGGCCACGATCGTTCATGTGCTCACCTTCGCCTGGTGCGCGCGGTGGGAGCGGCGCTGGGGCGTGGCGCTGCTCGCGGCCAACGCGGCGTTCCTGTGCGTGGGCGCGGCGCTGCTCGCGCTGCGGTTGCCCCCGCCGCTGGCGTGCGCCGCGGCGCTTTTGTCGCCCGCCCTGGGCGCGCTCGCCTTGCCGCGCCTGCGCGAGCCGCCCGCGGCGGTGGCCATTCCGCGCGTGGAGCTCGCCTGCCGGGTGGTCGCGGCGATGGCCATGGCCTGGTGCATCGTGCGCAGCGCTGGCGCCGCGCCGGCGGGCGTGAGCGGCCTGCTGCTCGCGATCCCGATCACCGGCAACGTCCTGCCGTGCTTCACCCTGCCCCGGCACGGCGCGGCCGCCACGGTGGCCCTGCTCGCGGGCTTCGTGCGCGGCCTGCTCGGCTTCGCCTCGTTCTTCGCGGCGCTCTACGTGGGGCTCGCGTGGTTGTCTCCGGCGGCCGCCTATGTCCTCGCGTGGCTGTGCGCGCTGCTCGCGGCGCTGGCGCTGCGCGCGACGCGCACCTGGACAGTTGTCCGTTGATTGGGTCACAACCGAATGAGCTGTTTCGCCTCGTGGGTGCCAGCGTCGAGCGCCGCGGACCGATGGGCGTCCAGCTGCATCCGACCGGTTCAGCACAAGAGCGTCCTGTGACGGGCTCCGCCGCCTCGGAGCGACCGACGCCCGCGGGCAGGGTGAAGCTCCGGCTGAAGGTGCCATAAGAGCGCTCGAACGACTGATACGTCTCCTTCTCTTCGCGTCTCTCCCCCTCGCGCTTCCCGCTCGCAATGAGGCGGTTGCCCGCGAAGGACACGTCGACGTCCTTCTCCTGCATGCCCGGCAGGTCCGCCTTGAAGACGTATGCGTTGAAGACGTATGCGTTCCCGCTCTCCTTCACGTCGAAGTCGGGAGTGAACAGGGCCTCGCGCGCCGCTCGGACCATGACCTGAACGCTGTGGTAGGGCCGTTGCCTCTCATGTAATCTCGCGCCCGGAGCCGAGGCCGCATGGAACAGCACGAGCCCAGATCCAGGGTGCTGGTCGTCGATGACAACGAACAGAACCGCGCCCTGGCGCAGGCCACGCTCGAGGACGACGGCTACGAGGTCGTGCTCGCCGTCACGGGCGAGGAGGGAATCGAGCAATTCCAGCGCCACAAGCCGGATTGCGTGCTCCTCGACGTGCGGATGCCGGGGATGGACGGGTTCGCGGTGTGCTCCCGGATCCGCGGCCTGCCCGAGGGCGCGAGCACGCCGATCGTGTTCTTGACGGCGCTCCGCGACGTCGACACGTTCGACAGCGCGCTGCGCGCCGGCGGCGACGACTTCCTGACGAAGCCGATCCGCCCGTCGGAGCTGCTCGTGCGGGTCCAGGCCGCCCTGAGGCTGCGCCGGCTCGGCGCGGAGCTGCGCGAGCACGTCGAGCTCGTCCGGCAGCAGCGCGACGCGCTGATGCGCCTCCAGCTCCAGAAGGAGCGGCTCATGGCGTTCGTCGTGCACGATCTGAAGAACCCGGTGAGCAGCATGGACCTGCACGCGCAGTTCCTGCTCCGGGATCGCGCGCTCCCGGAGCAGGCGCGCGACTCCGCGCGGCACATCCGCGACCAGGCGCGTGCCCTGCTGCGGCTCATCTACAACCTGCTCGACATCAGCAAGAGCGAGGAAGGGATGCTCGCCCCCGAGCGAGGGAGCGTCGATCTCCGCGCGCTCGTGCTCGAGGTGTTCGCCGCGCTCGACCTGCGCGCGGGCTCCCGGTCGCTCTCGCTGCGCGAGGCCGTCGAGGTGCCCGCCGTCAGGGCCGACCCGGACCTGCTCCGCCGCACGCTCGAGAACCTCCTCGAGAACGCGATCGTCCACGCCCCGGCCGGGACCGCGGTGACCGTGAGCGCCGCGAAGCACGGCGCCCACGTGGAGATCCGCGTCGCGGACGCGGGCCCGGGCATCCCCGCCGAGATGCGCGCGCAGGTGTTCGATCGCTTCGTCCAGCTCGGAGGCGACGCCCCGGCCCTCCACCGCGCCGGCCGCGGCCTGGGGCTCGCGTTCTGCAAGATGGCCGTCGAGGCGCACGGCGGCGACATCCGGATCGAGGACAACGCCCCTGGCGCCGTGTTCTGTGTGAGGCTCCCCGATGACACATGAGATCTCCTCCGTCGAACGCCTGTCAGCGCCCGAGCAGGCGCCTCATGAGCCTGGCGCTCGCCAGATCGACGACAGCACGTTCCGCATGCTCATCGACGCGGCGCCCGACGCCATGGTGGTCGTCGACGAGCACGGACGTATCGTGTTCGTCAACGTCCAGACCGAGCGGATGTTCGGTTACACGCGCGGCGGGCTCATCGGGCAGGCGATCGAGATCCTGCTCCCGGAGCGATTCCAGCGGTCTCATGTCGCGAACCGCTCGGCGTTCATCGCCGCGCCCAGGGCGCGCTCCATGGGGTCGGGCCTGGAGCTGTTCGGCCGCCGGAGGGACGGCAGCGAGTTCCCTGTCGAGATCAGCCTCAGCCCGCTGACGACCGAGGGGGGCACGCTCTTCTCGAGCGCCATCCGCGACATCAGCGACCGCAAGAGCCTGGAGGCCGTGGCGCAGCGCACGAGCGACCTCCTGCGGAGCGCGGTCGAGAGCTTCCAGGGCGCGTTCGCCGTCTTCGACGCGCAGGATCGGCTCGCGCTCTGCAACAGCGTCTACAGGCACTGGCTCGGCGCGCGGGTGAACGGCCCCATGATCGGGCGGAGCTATGATGAGATCGTCGGCGAGAGCCTCGCCGCGGGGCTGTTCGCCCTCGGCGGCGAGCCTGCGGCCGCGTTCCGCGAGAGGATGCTCGCCTACCACGCGGAGCCGGATGGCACGCTGGATCTCTGCACGAGCGACGGGCGCAGCCTGCGCGCGACCGAGCGCCGCACGGCCGAGGGCGGGACGGTGTGCACCCTCTGGGACATGACCGGCGACGTGCAGCGCGAGGAGGAGCTGCGCAAGGCGCGGGGCATCGCCGAGGCCGCGAGCTCCGCGAAGAGCGAGTTCCTCGCCTCGATGAGCCACGAGCTCCGCACGCCGCTCAACGCGATCCTCGGCTTCGCGCAGCTCTTGCACCGCGACAGGAAGACGCCGCTCACCGATCGCCAGAAGGAGCGGATAGAGCACGTCCTCAAGGGCGGCGAGCACCTGCTCAAGCTCATCGACGACATCCTGGATCTCTCGCGCATCGAGGCGGGCCGCGTCACGGTGTCGATCGAGCCGGTGAACGTGCCCGAGGTGCTGGTCGAGGTGAAGACGACGCTCGACCCGATGGCCCAGCGCGCCGGCATCGAGATCGCGCTCGCGCCCCTCCCCGCGGAGCTCCCCAAGATCACGGCGGATCGCACGCGATTCGCGCAGATCCTCATGAACTACGGCTCGAACGCGATCAAGTACGGCCGCAGGGGGGGCCGCGCCACGATCGCGGTGTCGATGCCCGAGGACGGGGTCGTGAAGATCTGCGTGATCGACAACGGCATCGGCATCCCCCAGGAGCAGCACCCGAAGATCTTCCAGCCCTTCCAGCGCGCAGGCCAGGAGACGGGGCCGATCGAGGGGACCGGGATCGGCCTCGCCATCACGAAGCGGCTCGCGGAGCTCATGGGCGGCGGCGTCGGCTTCGCCAGCATACCGGGCGAAGGGTCCGAGTTCTGGATCGAGCTCCCGGCGCACCAGGAGCCGCCGGCGGTCGCCGCCCCGGCGCAGCCGGATGCGCGCCTGGAGGTGTCGCCGCTCGCCGGGCCCGGCGGCGTCCGCCATTCGGTCCTGTACGTCGAAGACAACCCGTCGAACATCGCGTTCATGGAGGAGCTCATCTCCGAGTTCGAGCGCGTCCACCTGATCACCGCGCCGAACGCCGAGATCGGCATCGAGCTCGCGCGCTCGCGGCAGCCCGAGGTCGTCATCATGGATATCAACCTCCCCGGGATGAGCGGCTACGAGGCCATGCGCAAGCTCGAGGAGTGGCCGGAGACGCGCGACATCCCCGTGATCGCGCTCAGCGCGGCGGCGATGGCCCGGGATACCCGCCGCGCCGAGCAGACCGGGTTCTATCGGTACCTGACCAAGCCGGTGAGGGTCGACGAGCTGACCACCGTCCTCGAGGAGCTCCTCCTCCGGACGTAGCGCGCCGAGGCGGTCGAGGTGCGTCAGGGGAGACCCGCTATTCCGCGGACAGCGACGAAACAGGGGCCGACTCCGCCACCGCGGCGCTGGCGCCCCGGCGGAGAGGGCTTTGCATGGTCGACGAGCAGGTATTCAAGGGCGGCGTCAACACCGTGCGCCGGCGCGGCGACAGGGTCCACCGGCCCGCGACGGCGGCCACGCCTGCCATCCACAGGCTCCTTCGGCACCTCCGGGCGGCGGGCTTCGGCGCGGCGCCGGAGCCGCTCGGGCGCGACGACGAGGGGAACGAGGTGCTGTCGTACCTCGATGGCGAGGTGCACAACCCGCTCCCGGCCGAGCTGCGCACGCCCGAGCTCCTCGCGTCCGCCGCCACCCTGCTGCGCCGGTTCCACGACGCGAGCGCGACGTTCGCGTCAGGGCCGGACGACCGGTGGCAGCTCCCGCCCCGCCCGCCGGCCGAGGTGATCTGTCACGGCGACCTCGCGCCCTACAACTGTGTCGTCCGCGGCGGCCGGGTCGTCGGCTTCATCGATTTCGATACCGCTCATCCGGGCCCGCGCGTGTGGGACGTGGCGTATGCTGTCTACCGTTTCGCGCCGCTGCACGCGCCGAGCAACCCGGACAGCGAGGGCAGCCCCGAGGACCAGGCGCGGCACGCAGCTCGGTTCTGCCGCGCTTATGGCCTCCCGCCAGGGCCCCTGTTGCTCGACACCGTGGCCGATCGACTCGCGGCGCTGCTCGCCTCCATGCGCGCGCGGGCCGCGGCCGGCGACGCCGCGTCCCAGGCGCACATCGCGGCCGGGCACCCTGCGCTGTACGAAGAGGACATCCGCTATGTGCGGGTGCAGCGCGATCGGCTGCTGCGGGCATTCACCCCGTGACAGGCCGACGCCCCTCGCCAGCCATCAAGGGGCCAGAGGGCGCGGGACGCGAAGGCTGGGCCTGAGAGCGCGGCGGGCCACCGCCCGGACGGCGGCGTCCGGATCGCGCTCGGCGAGCGACGCGAAGCGCTCCTCCGCCCGCGCGATCTCGCTTCCCTTCGCGCCCGGGCGCATCGCGACGAGCGCCCGGATCGCGGCGCGCCGCACGCCGCCCTGCTCGTGTCGGAGCAGCGTCGTCAGAGGACGCACCGCCTCGCGCGCGACGCTCGGGGCCGCCCGCGAGAGCCCGCGCGCGGCCGCCTCGACGACGGGCGCGTACGGATGCTCGAGCGCCGCGAGCAGCGCCGCGCGGTGATGAAGCGCGCTCTCCGGATGTCGCGCGAGGAGCTCCGCCGCGCCCAGGGCGATCCTGCGGGACGCCGGCGCGAGGAGCTCCGCCACGACGCCGGCCGGCACGCTCCTCCCCGCCTGCGGGCCCAGCCGGCGCAGCGCATCGAGCACGCTGACCCGGGCGAGGATCTGCTCGTGGCGCACCGACGAGGCCGAGCAGCACATGGGCGAGCACCGCTCCCCGAGCGGCTCACGCAGCGTCTCGACGAGCACCGGCACCGCGACGGCGGCGCGAAGACCCATCCTCCCGAGCGTGCGCGCCACGTGTCCGCGCAGGTGCGCGACGTCCAGACGTGCATAGAGCTTCTCGTCGTACCCCTCCGCAGGACGTCGCAGGGCGAGGACCTGCACCAGAAGCTCGGCCGAGAGCTCGGCCGGCGCCGGACCGCGGCGGAGCGGCATGAGCGCTCTGGCCGACGCCTGCCAGAGCGCGCGACGCTGCGGCTCCTGGAGGAGCGCCTCGAGGACGTCCGCCGGCCGCCGGCGATCGACCGTGCTCATCTCCTGACCTCGCGCAACGCCTGCTCGAATCCCATCCCGCGAAGACCCTCGCCGAGGCCGGCCCTCTTCCCGTGGAACCGTGGAACGCGAGGCCGGCCGCCAGGGAGGGTATCTTAACACACGCGGTGGAGCTCACGTTCGGGACGGCCATCAGGCCTGCACATATCGCACCTTCCGCTCCTCGACGCGTCGGCCACACCACGTTGTCATCCTGGCTCAGTCCGCTCGCCGGCGGTCGTTCCGGTCCGCGACGAGGCCCATTTCGCTCGACGAAACTGCGCTCGATCGGCGTAGCGTGGCTGTATGACCCGAAGGCGCGATCATGCCCTCTCCTGCACGACGCTCTTGCTCATCGCGTGTGGACTGGCCGGCTGCGGCAAGGCCTCCACGCCGCCCGCGGCCGCCCCCGAGCCGCTCGCACCGCTCACGTTCCGGCGATCGGCGGACGACATCATCCTCGCCGCGAAGCTGCCGCCAGAGACCGCGCCCCGCGCATCGCTCGAGATCCACCGCCTCGACGCTTACGCCGCGTGCAACGCGGCGCAGGTGCGCCTCTCCGCCGGCGTGAGCGCGCGCGCGGACGCGGGGCCGAGCGCGCTCACGCTGTCGAGCCTCGTCATCGGCGGCCTCGGGCTCGCGGGCGGCATCGCCACCACCGCGCTCGCCGCGGGCCTCGAGGCGAAGCCGATCCCGGCAGGCACGCCGTCGCTCCCGGACGCGGAGCCGCCGGACGTGGACGGCAAGACGGGCGTGATCGTGGCCGGCGTCGTCACGGGCGTCGTCGTCGTGGGGGCGGTCGTCGGGACGCTCCTGCTCGTCGGCGGCGACGACGACGAGGATCGCAAGCACAAGCTCGATCTCGGCGCCGGCGGCGCGGGGGGCCTCCGCGACGCCATCCGCGCCTTCGAGGCCGCGTGCCCGGACGAGCCGCCCGAGGACGCCCTCGCCGCGTGCATCGACAAGGCGCGCGCCCTCCGCACGACCTGCGCAGCCCGGTGAGGCAGGCCCCGCCGGCGGCTCAGCGCGCGAGCACGTCGAGGAAGCGCTCCTCGTGGAACCCGACCGAGATCCACGTGTTCGTACCCTCCATAACGCGCGCCCCCCATTCGCCCTTCTCGCGGTAGATCTCGACCTCGACGAAGTCGCAGACGCGATCGTCGAGCGCGCAGGCGGCCGCCACGAGATCGTGCATCGCCTTGCCCACGCCCTTGCCTGCCAGGTACCGATCGAGCGCGTCGATCATCCTCGTCAGGCCGCTCCGCGGCGATCGCCCGGAGACCCGGCGGTCCAGCGCGTCGCGCATGGCCTCGGTATAAACGACCCCGTGACATACGTTCTTCGAGACGAACCTCCGCTCTCCGATCTGCGGTGAGGCGAGCAGCGCGAGCGTCTCCCGGGGCGCGCCGCCGGGGTTATAGCTCGGGCAGGTGAGGCGCCCGCGGAACTTCTCGAGCGGCTCGGCGACCAGGTTGTCGCCCGCGAAGCCGCCTTGCTGGACCCAGCGAGCGAGCCGGAGCCCCGGGACGTCCGTGAACGCCTTGCCGATGTTCTTGGGCGCGGCCCCGACGAGCACCGTGGCGTCGGGCTCGCGGAGCAGCTCGGCGAGCAGCGCGGGGCCGCCCGCGACCTCGCCGGCCGGGTGCTCCAGGATGCCGGGGCCGTAGCACGCCTGGTGGAAGCCGGAGACCCGCGCCTTCTTGCCCTCGCTCGTCGCCCACCACGCGGGCCCGTGCAGCGCGCCGATCGGGACCTCCGCCCGCCCGCAGCCATCCAGCCCCCAGCGGACCAGCCGGCACTGATCCTCGGAGCCGGGCGTGACGAGCACGCCGAGCAGCTCGACGTCGGGGTGATCGGCGAGCCAGAGCAGCGTCATGAAATCATCCGGGTCCGCGGTCTCCATCTCGAAGATCATGCGCCTCACGCCGCACCTCCATGCCATCGCGCCGCAGAGCAAAATTGAATAGACTCGATCCAACCGGGCAGCCGGAGAGACGACCGGCCGCCCGACGGCGCCAGCGCTCGACCCGCGCTGCCGCGCGCGGTCAGGCCGCACGACCCCGAGGAGCGAATGAAGCGCATACACCTGTTCGAGATAGAGGATTTCAGCTGGTTCCCCGGGTGGCTACGGGCCTGCATGACACGCCTGCTCGTGATCATGCACAGGGCGCTGGGCACGCGCGAGGCGCTGGTCGAGCTGGTCGCCAGAGCCTTGAAGGAGTCGAACACATCGAACATCGTCGACCTCTGCTCCGGGAGCGGCGGGCCGATGATCGACGTCGTACGGACCCTGCGCGAGAAGCCCGGGTTCGAGGGCATCCAGCTGACGCTCACGGACCTGTACCCTAACAAAGAGGCGGCGGAGCGCATCAACGACCAGGAAGGGAGTCACGTATCCTACCAGACAACCCCGGTGGACGCCACGAAGATCGGCGGCGACATCGCTGGGTTCAACCATGGCCTCAGAACCATGGTCAGCAGCTTTCATCACATGAGGCCGGACAACGCGAGGAAGATACTGGAGTCGGCCCAGAGGAGCAGGCAGCCCATCTGTATCTTCGAGATCAGCGACAACAGTCATCCGCTGTTCCTCGGGTGGCTCGCCCTCCCGATCAACTTCGTGATGTGCCTCTTCATCACGCCCCTGGCGAGGCCCATGACCCTTCGGCAGCTCGTCTTCACCTATATCGTTCCGATCATCCCGCTGTGCTTCGCGTGGGACGGGGCGGTCTCGAACGCGAGGACCTACACGCTCGCTGACCTCGATGAGCTGTTGAGCGGGCTCCAGAACGAAGATTACAGATGGGAGAAGGGCGTGATCGGCGGGAGAGCGAAGAAGCTCTATCTGCTCGGCATTCCTACCCGCGACGCCAGCGCCGGCGGCTGAGCCGCTCCGACGCGGACGAACCGGTACGTACCGGTCGTACAGATCGCCGGAGATCGTGGCCCGAGGCCGTATGTCCCCCTCGTGCGCTCCGATGATTGGAGTAAGGCCATGCCTTCGTGCGCGTCGCGGATTGCACCCTACTATTCGCTTGCGGTCATCGATCTACCTTGTTACGCGCAATCCCGGTATGCCTGTCCGGTTGCGGAGGGGAATACGATGGCTGACGCAAACGGAGCACTGAGCTCGCTGGATGACTTTATCGCTCACTCCACGGAGATGCTGTTCGTCGCCGGAGGCGACGGCGCGCTGCTGCGATGGAGCGACGCGCTGGGCCGGACGATCGGGCCCGCGCTCGCGCAAGGAACCCCGTTGACCGAGCTCTTCCACCCGGAGGACCGCGGCGCGCTCACCACAAGGTGGGAGCAAGTGCGTGAGAGCACGGCCCCCATTCACGTCCACGGCCGCGTCATGAGCGCGGAGCGCAGCTACAAACCGCTCGCGTGCGTCGTGCGCGGCGCGCGCTCGGAGGGGCTCGTCTACGGCTCGTTCCGTGACGCGCCGGCCGGCGACGGCGCGCTCGACGAGCTGACCGAGCTGAGGGCGCGGGACAGGATGCTCCGCGCCTTGATCAACGCTCTTCCTATAGCGATGTGGGCCGTCGATACCGACGGAACGTATCTCTACCATGAAGGCAAGGGGCTGGAGGCCGTCGGCCATCAACCTGGACAGCTCGTCGGCGCGAACATCTTTGACCTCTACGGCGAGGCCAGGGGCGCCGTCAGGCGCGCGCTCGCCGGTGACCCGGTGCACGGGCTGGCCGAGGTGCACGGCTGTGTATGGGAGAGCTGGATGGTCCCCCTCGCGGAGGAAGAGGGGCACGTCAGCACCGTCGTCGGGTTCTCGCTCGACGTGACGGAGGGGCAGCGCGCGCAGCAGGCCCTCCAGACGAAGCTCGACGTGATCGAGGCGCAGCAGCGGGTCATCCGGGAGCTCGCGGCGCCGATCATCGAGGTATGGGACGGCGTGCTGGCGCTGCCCATGATCGGCGTCGTCGACAGCGCGAGGACGGCCGACGCGATGGAGAGCTTGCTCGAGGCGATCTCGAGCCGCGGGGCGCGCTTCGCGGTCCTTGACCTCACCGGCGTGCAGATGGTGGACACGAAGGTCGCCGATCACCTGATCAAGCTCGTGCGGGCCATCCAGCTGCTCGGCGCCGAGGGGATCATCTGCGGCATCCGCCCGACGGTGGCGCAGACGATGGTGGCGCTGGGGCTCGACCTCAGCGCCATCGTGACCAAGGCCAACCTGCGGGCCGGCCTGATGCACTGCATGCGGCTTTTGACCGCGCGCCCGGCGCCGCCCCCCCGCAACGTCGCCTGACACGACAGCGGAGGACGAGGCCCCCGGGAGCAGCACCAGCGCTGGCGCTGCTCCCTGGGTGCCCGAGCTCAGAACAGCTGGACGTCGTCGATCTCGATGCGCAGCGGCTGTCCCACGGGCGTGCGCCAGTTCAGGTTCATGACGTTCCACGGCTCGAACGGCACGAGCGTGCCCCACCCCTGCTGCATCAGATCCCACCAGCGCAGCTCCACGGTGACCCACTCCGGTCCGACCCAGAGGTCGATACCGTGGCTGTCGTAGCAAGCCGAGCAGAGCCCGCCCTCAGGCGTCGTCAGGAGCGTGCCGACGTCGAAGCGAACCTGCGTGCCCTGGCCACGGATGTGGAAGCGGATGCCCTGGAACGGCGACACATCGACGGGCCACATCTCGAAGGACAGCGCCACGCCGGCGCCCGACGCGGACGGCACCCCCGAGGAGTACGCCGCGAGCGCCGTCGAGCTCAAAGGCCCCGCACCGGGCAACAGGTTGACCGGCGGGACGGTCCCGTCGTCGTACGTCACCCACGGCCCCGTGAACGGCGGGGCGCTGCCCGCGTACGGCGCGGAGAAGAGGAAATCGCCGTCCTCGAAGTCCTCGATGACGAGGCCCGGCATCGCGCAGACGGGCAACCACACGCAGTCCGGATCGGCGCAATCCGTGAGACCGTCCGCATCGTCATCGGAGCCGTTGCTGCAGGCCCAATCGGTGTCCTCGCGCCACGACATGCAGTACGGCTGCGACTGGCAGTCCAGATCGGCGCAATCCGTGAGACCGTCCCCGTCGTCGTCGGCGCCGTTGCTGCACGTCCAGTCGGTGTCCTCGCGCACCGGCATGCAGTACGGCATCCACTGGCATTCCGGATCGGCGCAATCCGCGAGGCCGTCCCCGTCGTCATCGGAGCCGTTGCTGCACGCCCAATCGGTGTCCTCGCGCCACGGCGAGCAGAACGGATACGGCTGGCATTCCGGATCGGCGCAATCCGGGAGGCCGTCCATGTCGTCGTCGTAGCCGTTGCTGCACGCCCACTCGTTGTCCTCGCGCGGCGGCGCGCAGAACGGCTGCGATTGGCAGTCCGGATCGGAGCAATCCGGGCGGCCGTCGCCATCGTCGTCGTAGCCATTGCTGCACGCCCACTCGTTGTCCTCGCGCGGCGGCGTCGTGTCGTCGACCCCGATGACGATGTCGAGCCTCCCCTGCCCGACCGAAATGACGTCGCCATCGGCCCGGAACTGGAACGCCACGGTCGACGTCGTACCTTCGCCGATGTAGACCCACGTCGGGTTCGCGGACGTGAGGGACGCCGAGACGGGCTGGTAGCCGCCGCCGGTCCACCGCTCGAGGACCCAGCCCGGCTGGAGCGCCACGTTATAACCGCCGACCGGCAGCACCTCCGCGAGCACCGGCGTGTCGACCCCTCCGTAGATGGTCCGCGCCGTCGGGCCGTAGATATCGAACCACGCTTGGGACAGGCGGTACGTCGCGCCCGAGGAGCTGTTCCCGACGAGGGCCAGGCTGAGCGAGCCGACCTCGGACTCCTGCTCGGCGTCCTCCGGCGCGTCCGCCGTGCAGCCGACCGGGATCGCAGCAATGGCCAGGACCGAACATACGAAGAGTTGTCGCAAGTGTCTCATAATGACTCTCGTATCAGAGCCGGTCGCGCGTGAAAAGCTGGAACCGTGGGGGCGCCATGACGTCGCGCGACCGTCGGTCATGCGGTCATTGACCGACGGTCATTGACCGTTGGTCATCGGCTGGCCGGCGGCCATTGGCCGGCCATTGGCCGGCCATACGCCCATGCGCCTATGCGCCTATGCCTTGGTTGCGCCGCCCCCTCCCATCATTCATCGAATCTTTCGGTCCTCCCATCGCCGCTTCTCATCGCCTCATCGCCCGTCGCCGGCTATCGCCTCCTCTCGCATTCCGTCCACTTTGTCGGCTCGCGTCGCACGCATCGTCGCCCCGGTCCCGGTCCGCGATCGCAGCGGACCCAGCGCGCCCGCCGCCGGGCGCGCCGGGCGCGCTCCGCTCGGGTCAACCGTTCGGCGCCGGCGCGTCGACGGCCTCGGCGGCCTTCGCGTGCCGCGCTTGCTCCCGGAAGTAGCCCTCACGCTCCTCGGCGAAGGCGCGCGCGACGCTCGGACGTCCATGGAGGCGCGCGTGGTACGCGGCGAGCGCCGGCCAGGACTTCAGGTCGATCGGCGTGACAACGGACCAGTTGAGCACCGCGAAGAGGTACGCGTCGGCGACCGAGAAACGGTCGAGAAGGAACTCCCGCCCTTCGAGCCGATCGGCCGCCCAGCCGAGGCGGCGCGGCGCCCCGGCCAGCGCATGGGCCTTGACCTCGGCCGAGGCCGTCTTGTCCAGGAGCGGCATGTAGACCGCCTTGTGGAGCTCGCTCCCGATGAAGCCGAGCCACTGCTGGAGGCGCGCCCGGCCGAGCGGATCCCGCGGCGCGAGCTCCGCCTCCGGGAACCGATCCGCCACGAGCTGAAGGATCGCCGCGTTCTCGGCGAGGATCTCGCCTCCTTCGATCTCGAGCGCGGGGACGAACCCGAGCGGGTGGATCGCACGGTAGTCGGCGCCCCCCTCGGTCCGCTTCGTCTTCAGGTCGACCTCCACATACGAGGCCTCCGCGCCGGCCTCGTAGAGGGCGATGCGCGTGGCGAGAGAACATGCGAGCGGAGCGAAATAGAGCTTCATGAAAACCTCCTGACGGCGCCCAAGGTGCGCCTTGCAAGGCTGTGCGTCCAACGCATCGTCGTGATAGGGTCTATGCGTGCCACGCATAGCGTCTCCCCCTGCGCCTCCCGCGATCGGACCGCGGCCTCAGCTCGAGATCCGCGATCTGGAGCTCGTCCTCTCCCTGGCGGCCGCCGGGAGCACGGCCGGCGCCGCCTCGGCGATGCACATCACGCAGTCCGCCGTGAGCCGGGCGCTCGCCCAGGCGGAGGACCGCGTCGGCGCGCGCCTCTTCGAGCGCACCGCGCGCGGGGTCATGCCGACCGCCGCGGGAGAGCGGCTCATCGCGGGCGCCGGGCTCGTCCTCGCGCAGCTCCGGGAGCTCGAGCGAGAGGTCGCGGCGCCGGTCGCCGCGACGACGCGCGTCCGCCTCGTGTGCGAGTGCTACACGGCGTACCGCTGGCTCCCCTCCGCGATGACGACCCTCCGGCGCAGGCTGCCCCGCCTCGAGATCGTGCTCGCCGTCGAGCACACCCACGATCCGGTCGCCGCGCTCGTCCGGGGGGACATCGACGTCGCGCTGCTCACCACGTCGTCCCTGCCGAGCGACCGCGAGGCGGGCTGCGCGCTCGTCGAGCGGCCGCTCTTCTCGGACGAGGTCGTCTTCGTGATCTCGAGCTCGCACCCGCTCGCCGGGCGGGCCTCGCTCACGCGGGATCACCTCCGCGAGGGCCCGCTGATCACGCCGAACGCGACGCCGGCCGAGGCGCGCTGGTTCACGGGCGCCGTCTTCGGGCGGCAGCGGCCCAAGATCGAGCTCCTGCGCTTCCCGCTCACGGAGGCCGTTGTCGACGCGGCGCGCGCCGGGATGGGGATCGCGATCCTCTCCGAATGGGTGGCGGAAACCTACCTCGGCGGCGGCGACCTTCTGGTCAAGCGGCTCTCGTCCGGCCCGCTCCGCCGGCCCTGGCGGATCGCGTTCCGGCGCGCGTCGGCCGACGCCGCGGAGCGCCTGATCGGCGCCCTCGAGAGCTCGGCGCCGCGGCTCTACACGCGCGCCGGGTGACCCGGGTGACCCGGGTGACGCTCAGTCGAGGCCGGTGGCCTCCGGCGCGCCCAGCATCAGGTTCAGGTTCTGCACCGCCGCGCCCGAGGCGCCTTTGCCGAGGTTGTCGAGGCGCGCCATCACCAGGATCTGGTCCGGCTTGCCGAACACGAACACGTCGAGTCGGTTCGTGTCGTTGCACTCCACCGCGCCGAGGTAGCCGTCGTCCAGCGCGCCCTGGCCGCCGAGCGGCATCACCCGGATGAACGGCTCGCCGGCGTAATAGGATGTGTAGAGCTCGTGGACCGCGGCGGGCGTCGCCGCCCGGGCGAGGGCGTCCGCGAACAGGGGCACCGAGACGAGCATGCCCTTGTAGAAGTCCCCCACGACCGGCTGGAACAGGGGCGCCCTGTCGAGGCCCGCGATGGCGCGCATCTCCGGCAGGTGCTTGTGCTGCAGCGTGAGCCCGTACGGGCGCGGGCCGCGGAGCTGCTCGCGGCGCGCCCCTTCGGCCTGCTCGTAGGCCTGGATCATCTTGCGCCCGCCGCCGCTGTAGCCGGTGAGCGAGTGCGCGATCACGCGGGCGTCCCTGGGCAGGAGCCCCTGGTCGACGAGCGGCACCACGAGCGCGAGGAACCCGGTCGCATGACACCCCGGGACGGCGACGCGCCCCGCGCCGCGGACGGCCTCGCGCTGGCCGGGGCGGAGCTCCGGGAAGCCGTATACCCACCCGTCGGCCGTGCGGTGCGCGGTGCTCGGATCGATGACGCGCGTCCTCGGGTTCTCGATCCATCCGATGGATTCGCGGGCGGCGTCGTCGGGCAGGCACGTGATGAGCACATCCGCCTCGTTGATCAGCGCGCGGCGCGCCGCCGGGTCCTTGCGGCGCTCGGGGTCGATCTCGAGCAGCTGGAGGTCGCGGCGGCCCTGCAGCCGCTCGCGGATCTGGAGCCCCGTCGTACCTTCCTGTCCGTCGATGAACACCCGATGCATGGTGGCCGTGTTCATACGCCGAGCGCGCCCCAGGGACCAGCGCTTCGCGCGAGCTCACCGACGCCTCCTCGACGCCGTCGCACACCCGCCGTCGTCGCATAGCCCGCGAGGGCGCTCCCCCCGCGCCCGGGCGGCGATCATCTGGATCAGGCCCACCGTCCAGCACATCGGGCACCCGCGCAGCGCCACGAGCGCGACCGGCAGCAGCGCGACCGGCGCCCAGAGGGACGCCCGCGCGAGGAACGCCGCGGCCGCGAGGGCCCCGAGGCCGATCGCCCCGCGCGCGAGGTGCGCCGCGAGGCTCTTGCTCACGAACACCGCCTCAGCCCCGCGGGCGCGGGCAGGTGGACCTGCCGAGCAGAGCGTACCCGAGGCATGTGCCCGAGAGCGCCGTGAACATCACGTACACGCCCGCCAGACCGAACGCCGCGAGGCGCGCGGCAGCGGCGCCGCCCAGGCGCACGCCATCAGGGCGAGCGCACCGAGACCACGGAACAGCCGATCCTGCGTACCCACATTCCGTTTCATGAGCTCCTCCGTCCTTCACCCGGAGAAGCCCCGTCGCGGGGCGGAGGATTCAGGAAATCGTCACCGACGCGCGAGCTGATCCAGGACGAAGGCCAGGCGTCTTCTGGCGTCTTCTGGCGTCTCAACTTCTCGCTGTTTGCGTGCGGCTTCAACCCGTTTGTCGCGCTAGCTCACCGGCGGCTCTGCGGCGCCCAGGCGCATCCGCCGTCGTCGCACGGCTCTTCGAGGTGCTCCCCTCGCGCCCTGGCCTTGACCATCTGGATCAACCCCAGCGTCCAGCACATCGGGCATCCGCCCACCGCCACCAGCGCGACCGGCAACAGCGCCATCGCCAGCCAGAGGGAAGCGCGCGCGACGAGCACCGAGGCCACGAGGGCCGCGAGGAAGATCGCCCCGCGCGCGAAGTGCTCCACAAGGCTCCTGCTCATGAACATGGCTTGTTTCTCCTCTCCTACCCTCCCCGCACCCCCGAGGCGGAAGGCGCGCCCTCCTGCCGGAGGACCTCCCGCCGCACCAGTTGCCGCGCCCGGTGCAGACGGCTCTTCATGGCCGCCTCGCCGAGCCCGAGCATCTGGCACACCTCCTCGCCCGTCAGCCCCTCGACGTCGCGCAGCACGAGCACCTCCCGATAGGGCCGCTCCAGCATGGCGATCGCCTCATGCACGGCGCGGACCAGCCGCCAGCGCTCGAAGGCTGCCTGAGGATCGAGATCGCCCGATGGCACCGCATCGATGTCGTCCACCCGCTCCCCCAGCCGCGAGCGCTCCCGCGCGAAGGGGCGAAGCATGCGCAGGCACGCGTTCCGGACCACCGTCATCAGCCAGGAGAGGGCGCCCGGATCGCGCGCCACCTCGGGGCGGCGAGCGAGCTTCGTGAAGGCCTCCTGGACCGCATCGTCGGCGTCGAAGGCGTCGCGGCACGCGCGCAGCCCGAAGCGGTACACCCGGTCGTGGTAGGCGCGGACGAGCAGCTCCAGCGCGCCGTCATCGCCGCGCGCCGCCGCCGTGAAGACCGGATCGTGGGCTCTCGATGCTTCCATTCAGCGCCTCAGCTCCGCTGGAGGGGGCATGTGGCTCTGCCCATCAGAGCGTACCCGAAGCACGTGCCCGAGAGCGTCGTAAACAGCATGTAAACGCCCGACAGACCGAACACGGTGAGGCGCGTCACGAGCGTCAGCGGCGCCGCCCAGGCGCACGCCAGCAGCGCAAGCGCACCCAGACCACGCAGCACCCGATCCATGTTCCCCACATTGCGTTTCATGAGCTCCTCCGTCTTTCGTCCGGAGAAGCCCTGGCGCGGGGTGGAGGATTCACGAAATCGTTGCGCCAATGGCGCAAAAAGCGACCGAGCGACGCCTACGCGATGCATCCACGCCTGCGCGACGCATCCACGCCTACGCGATGCATCCACGCCTGCGCGACGCATTCACGCCTACGCGATGCATCGCAACGCTCGCCGCACTCAGGCCGGCGCGACGCGGCTGGCGACGTCGCCTGGTCCTACGGCGCGGGGCTCGGGGCGAAGGTCCTCCACGGTGCTCGCCCAGCTCTTGCCCGCGCTCCCCGTCGCGTCGTCCAGCGTGCGCACCACCTCGTGAGCGAGCGCCTCACCGAGCAGCCGGTACGCCTCGAACTGGGCTTCGTCGAAGAACTGATCCGCGGTCGTCTGGTGCGGAAACTCGGGGTGAGACTCCGCATAACGCTGGACGTCGAGCGGCAGTCCGGGCAAGAGGCCGGCCTTGACGTAGACCACCGTGACCTCCTTGGTCGCCTCGGTCTTCTCGCCCGGATCCGGCTTGAACTTCCCCACCAGGATCGGCGTGCTCGGGGTGCGTTGCTCCCAGCTACCTCGCGGATCCTTCGGGCGAACGCGCTCGAGATCCTCGCGCTTCAGCTCGAAGTTCAGCCCACGGTCCACGCGCAGGATGCGCGCCGCCTTCGCGAGCTCGTCGCACGTCCACTCGGGATCGGCGCCCGCGTCGATGCACAGGATGAGCTCACACTCTCGCTCGACGAGCGTGGTCAGCCCCAGGTTGTCGTGGTGACCGCCATCGGAGACGAAGACCAGCGTGTCGCTCTCCTTGTTCCGCGCGAAGATCTCTTTGACATGATAGGCGCTCCAGAAGTGCGCCCACCTCCGGAAGAGCACGAGCTGCTTGCCGGCGCGCCTCGCGAAGCGCGGGTTCCGGACCCAGACCCCGAGACCGCAGTTGAGCAGGGTGAGGACGACGCGCGCCCACCGCGGGATCAACGTGCCGCCCTGGCTGTTCACGGCTGCGGCGCTGATGGCGATCGAATGCGCCAGGGTGAGCGCGTCGCCATAGGCCTCGGCGGGCCCCCACCCGGTCGCGGGCCCGCCGACGGCATAGGGGCTGAACTCGAACCGCGCGGTGCCCCGTTTGTAGAGGACGGGGTCGTCCGACCCCGGGGTGTTGACCGTGGCGGTCACGACGTGGAGCGGCGCGCCGCGGCGCGGCCCGCCCAGGTTCCAGGGCGCCGGGTCCGCCGCGTGCGTCCTCTCGACGCGCGACCCGTTCGATGGCCTCAGCGCCGCGAGCGGCCAGGCGGAGGGCGAATCGCTGGCTGCCCGACCGGAGTCGCCCGGCAGCGACAGGTAGGCGCGGCGGATCTGGTTGGCCCAGAACCTGTTGATCCCCGCGTAGTTCCTCGACGTCAGGAAGCTGAGCCCGATGAACACAAGGCACAGCGTCGCCCCGAACGTCAGCTCGACGACCTTCATCGGGTCCTGCTGGACAGGCACGTGGACGAGCCCGTCGATCGACCGAGCGAGCTTGATCGGCGCCAAGAGCAGCTGGTGAAGCATGCTCGCCCATGTCGACGTCACGCCCTTCACGACATCGTAGAGATCCGTGAACCTGAGCGCGAACACCTGTCCGCTGATGGCGACCCCGATGACCGCGAGGAGCTGCTCGCGCTTCAGGCGACTCAGCAGGACAGCGAGCGCGACGGCCAGGGCAGCGCACAGCACGAAGAGGGTGAGCAGCGGATCGGCCCGCAGCGCCAGCAGGGAGCCCCACGTGAGCACCACGAGCAGCGCCGCGCGAGCGGCGAGCCAGGTCCCCGCCTCGTGGACGGACGGCCACGAGAAGAGGATCCCGAGGTACATGACGAGCAGGGCGGCGAGAAGGACACCCCCTATCAACGCCAGGGCGAACACGAGGAGGTCGAGCACGGGGAGGTGTCTTGCGATCGCGTCAGGCAAACTGCCTGGCGCCGCAGAGGCCGTGGTAAAGAAGAGAGATCGCGCTCCGTCGACGTGGCAGACCATCGCGGTCACGCTGTGCTCGACCACGCGCGCGAGGAACGCCTTCGGCGATCTCGCGCTCGAGTGGTGGAGGAACACGATCGCCGCGAACCCGGCGGTGAGGAGCGACAGCGCGTTGGCGATCGCGCCGACGAAGATCATGAGGAGGGGCTGGAGCGTGTTCGCGGTGAGGCCGATTCCGCCTGGAATGAGGTAGTCGCCTCGCAGGCGGATCCTGTCGAGGAGGCGGTTCCATGACGCGGCTTCCAGCGGGTCGAAGCGGCGCTCACGCTCCGCGTCCCCCTCCGGCCGAGGGCCGGACGTCCGAGCCGTGAGCGCGCCCCCCGCCCAGCCGCCGCCGGACACGGAGCTCATGTAATCGACATACCTGAGGATCACCTCACCGCTCTTCGTCGGGACCGTGGCGAGCCCCTTCAGGAAGCCGAGGCAGATGGTCGCCGAGCGGATGCCTCCGCCGGAGAGCGATAGCCCGACGAGGTGCGCGCCGCGCGGATCGCCGTCGCCCGCGGCCTCGTGCTTCAGGTTCGCCGCGCGGCGCCGCGCCTGGATCCACTCGGCCTCGAGCGCGCGAAGCCGACCGATGTCGGGGTACACGGCTTCGTCCCTCGAAGGCCTCTCGGCGGACTCCCACGACTGCAGGATCGTCAGCAGCGTGCCGAGGATCAGCATCAGGAAGACGATGAACGAGCAACCCGCCTTGAACAGCGGGTCGGTGTGCTCGTTCCCGTGGACCGCGTACCACAGCGCCACCCCCCATACGGTGAGAAACGTGCTCACCATCAGACCGACGGCGATCAAGAGCCCGCCGCGGCTCATGTGCTTGAGCCGGATCGAGCCCGCCGCCGGGGGTGGATCCTGCGGCGGGCGCCGGAAGAAGCCCCACAGGACAAACGCCTGAGGTGCCATGGACAGCAAGAAGACCAAGCTGATCGGGACCGCGTGCGCCGCCGCGCTGGCGAGCGCGCCGCGCTGCTCGATGACCGGAGTGACGAGCTTCGGCGGCACCCTGAACAGCACCGCCGCGACGATCACGCAGTAGGGCACCAGGAGCCGCCGAACGCGCGGATGCAGCTCGCCAAGGAGGCGCCTTACCCATGGCCACGGGCTGCGCCCCCCGGTGCGCGGCCCCTGCCGATCCGGCGCGTCATCGACGCGGGTGCTCCCTTGCTGCAGCGCGCGACCTTCGTCCGGCGGCGTGGGCTTGGTCATCGGGTGCTCGTTCGGTTGGGACATCGTTCCCCGCACGGGTTCCAGGCGCCGCACGCCTGCCGTGACGCCGCGGATTCCGCGGCGCTGGCGGCAGGCGTCTCGCGCGACCTCACGAGAGCGGACGACGTATCGTACGGAAATCGGTGAGCGATGGGGGCGTCCCGACGCGCGCGCCTCGCGCGCCGCGCCGCGCCGGCTGTTCCTGTCAGCCCGGACGGTTTCGCATGAAGTCCGCCACCTCGGCGAAGCGCTGGTCGAGGAAGGCGCGGAGCGGCGCGGGCACGTCGAGCTCGGCCATCGCCGCCCGCATGCAGCGCATCCAGGCGTCGCGCATCGCCACATCGACAGGGACGCGCGCGTGGCGCATCCGCAACCGCGGGTGGCCGTGCGCCGCGATGTAGTCCTGCGGCCCGCCAAGCCAGCCGATCAGGAAGAGCGCGAATCGGTCGCGGCTCTCACGGGCGACCTGGCCGCCCTCGTCGCAGACGTGGAGGCGCGCGAGCGCCGGCTCGTCGCGGCCCATGAGATCGTAGAAGCGCTCGACGAGCCGGCGCACCGCCGGCTCGCCGCCCAGCAGATCGAAAGGGGTCTCGGACGGCTCGGCCATGGGCGATGCCCTCTACCGGATCTGCGCCGGCGCTGCACGCCGCCGGCTCAAGCCGCCGCGGAGCTGCCGCAGGCCGCGCCGAACCACGCGGCGAGCGCGCGGCGCAGCCGCCGGTGGGCGGAGGCCTCGGGCTCGCCTGCGTCGGCCGCCCAGGCCACGTAGCCGTCGGGGCGAATCAGCAGCGCCTCCGCGGGGCGCGGCAGCGCGGCGCAGCGCGCGCTCACGACGTCCACGCGATCGCCCCAGGGCGCGGCCACGCCGCCGAGCGCGGCGCCGCCGGTCAGGTCGAGCAGCAGGCCCCTGGCCCCGTGCATGAGCTGCGCGACCCGCGTCTCCCCCTTCTGCGTGGTCAGCGCGACGTCCGGCGCCCAGCGCCCGAGCAGCGGGTGCTGCTCGCCGGGCTCGGTCGGCATCTCGTAACGGACGTCGGCCGCGTCCAGCATCTCGACGACATACCGCAGGCTCTGCTCGTGCTTGAGCAGCTCGCCGACCAGCTCGCGCAGCGCGGCGACGCGCTCGTCCCGCATCATCAGCGCGCCCTGCGCCCGCGTGTGCATGATCACGCGCTTGCCCTCGGGGTACCGCTCCGCGTGGTAGGTGTCGAGAAGCCCCGGCGGCGCCCAGCCGTGGACCTCCGCGGCCAGCTTCCAGCCGAGGTTGACCGCGTCCTGCAATCCGGTGGTGAGGCCTGGCCCGCCGGCGGGGAGATGGATGTGCGCCGCGTCGCCCACGAGCAGCACGCGGCCCGCGCGGTACGTATCCGCCTGGCGGCTCGCGTCGGTGAACCGAGACAACCACCGCGCCTCGCGGACGGGCAGATCCTCGCCGAGCGCCGCGCGAACGCTGGCCTGCAGCTCGTCGAGCGTCATCGGCGCGTCGCGGTCGAAGTCCGGCGGATACGGCTCCGACGTGACCACGCGAAACACGCCCGCTCCCAGTGGAACGACGGCGATCCCGCCGAGCCCGAACCGAACCCGGCGGCCCCCGGAGAGGACGAGGTGCCCGTCCTCCGTCGCGCCCTCGGCCAGCGTGACGTCGGCGAGGCGCAGGAGCCGGGAGGGCGGGAGTCCAGGAAAGCCGATCCCGGCCAGCTTGCGCACGGCGCTGCGGCCGCCGTCACACCCCACGACGAAGCGCGCCCGAAGCGGGTAGTCGCCGTCCGGGCCTCGGACGGTGACCGTCGCGCCCTCCCCGTCCTGATCCAGCCCGATGAGCTCGTGACCTCGACGGATCTCCGTCGTCAGCTCGCGCGCGCGCTCTTCCAGCAGCGCCTCTATGCGCGCCTGATGGATGCTCAGGAAGCGCCTGGAGACGCGCGAGAGGTCGCCGCCGAGGGCCAGCGGTATCCCGCCGAAGTGCGCGAAGCGCGTCATCTCTGCGGCGCTCTGCTCCCCGCGGAAGCGATCGAGGAGGCCCCTGTGGTCGAGGATCTCCACGGCGCGCCCGCCGAGGCCGAGCGCCTTGGAGAGCCCCGTGGGCTCGGGCAACCGCTCCAGCACGACGGGGCGGACGCCGGCCAGCCGCAGCTCGCAGGCCAGCATCAACCCGGTCGGACCGCCGCCCACGATGACGACATCGACGTTCATACGCGTTCTCCTTGTCGAACAACGATCGATTGACAACGATTGATCAGCGACGACCTGCGGGCGGCGACGGACGAACGAGGCTCACGTCACGTGGCCTCTCCGGTGCCCGCGCGGCCGCCCCATCCAGGCGTGGTCACGCCGTCCAGCACGAGGCTCACGGTCTGCTCGCCGAGGCGCGCGGCGAGCTCGAGATCGCACGAGAGTCGCGCCCGGAGGTCCGAGAAGCGCGGCCCGAAGATGCCGATCCCGGCCAGCGCGCCCATGACGGTGCAATACAGGAGCTCGAACTCGCAGTCGCGCCGGAACACCCCGCCAGCTTGACCTCGCTCGTAGAGATCGCGCAGCTGCGACGGCAGCATCGCGAGCGTCGCGGGCGGCGCGGCTTGCCAGCCGCTCATCGCCTCGTGCATCGCGAGCGGCATGCACAGCGGGCGCGAGAGGAGCAGCCGGAAGAACATCGAGAACGCGCGCCAGAGCCCCTCGCGCGGCTCGAGCGCCGCCGACGCCTCGAGCGCCGGCCGCCACCCCTCCATGAGGCCGGACCACTGGTCCTCTAGGACCGCGCGGTAGAGGCCCTCCTTGCTCCCGAAGTGATGGTAAATCATGCGCTCGTTGACCCCGGCGCGCCCCACGATGGCGTGCACGCGGGCCCCGTCAGGCCCATGCCGCGCGAACTCCTCGGCGGCGGCGTCGAGGAGCGCCCGCCGCGTCTCCTTTTTCTCGGCTCCCGGCATCAGGTAAATGTTTATTTACTCATGAACGGGCGGCGGTCAAGGGCGCGACCCGGCCGTGTTCCCCTCGCGCGGTGGAACAGGCGCCGGGCGCGAGCTCTCCCATCTCGAGCATCGGCGATCGGGCCCGCGTTGGATCCATGCCTCGCGGGCGGCTGGGTCCTCTTCCGCTGTGGCTCGATGTGGGCTCAACCGGCCGCCTCCAGCGCGGCGCACCGGACGCGGAGCTCGGCGCCGCGGACAACGCGCGATCGAGCGGCGAGCGGCGCCAGACCTCACCGATTCGACTCGTCAGAGAAAACCGGCGGTTCCCGGGGCATCTTGCTGTAGGCTCGGCCCCAGGTCAGGTCTGGCCCCTGGCCAATGTGCTTATTAGCATGAACCAGAAAACGACATTCCTCCCTGCGTTGGTGCTCGCGGCGGGCGCGCTCACGGTGAACCTGACCGGCTGCGAGCTCATCGTCGCCGTCGATCGCAGCCGGATCTCCGACACGGGCGGCGCTGACGGCGCCGGCGGGACCGGTGGCTCCGGAGGCGGCACGACGACGAGCAGCAGCGCTAGCTCGTCGTCAGGCACCGGCGGCTCGGATGGCACCGGCGGCTCGGGCGGCACCGGCGGTTCGGGCGGCACCGGCGGCTCGGATGGCACCGGCGGCTCGGGCGGCACCGGCGGTTCGGGCGGCACCGGCGGCTCGGACGGCACCGGCGGCGCAATGGCATGCCCCGGCGGCGCGACACCGTGCGACACGATCGGCGATTGCCCGGCCCCGGCCACGGAGTGCGTGAAGACCACGTGCGAAGCGCGGTGCTGCGGCACGACCAACGTGCCCGACGGCACCGTCACGATGGCGGGCCAGACGGCGGGTGACTGCAAGCAGCAGGTCTGCGACGGCGACGGCGGCACGACGTCGATCCGCGACGACACCGACAAGCCGGCCGACGACGAATGCAACGTCGGCACGTGCGCGGGCGGCTCTCCGGGCAGCTCACCGAAGAACGCTGGCACGAGCTGTACTACCGGCGGCAAGGTCTGCGACGGTAGCGGCGCCTGCGTCGGCTGCCTCGCAGCCACCCACTGCACCGCGCCCCAGATCTGCGATCCGGGGGGCACGCACACGTGCGTCAACGTGTCGTGCACCGACGGCCTGCTGAACGGCGGCGAGACCGACGTCGACTGCGGCGGCGGCGACGACGGCTCCGGCTGCGCGCCCTGCGCCGACGACCTGGAGTGCGCGCTCGGTTCGGACTGCGCGAGCGGCTACTGCAACACGGCCGGCAAGTGTGCGACGCCCAGCTGCATGGACACCGACAAGAACGGCGACGAGACCGACGTCGACTGCGGCGGCGCGTCCTTCCAGGGCGCTCCGGCCTGCGACAAGTGCGGTGTCGGGCAGACGTGCGGCGTCGCGGACGACTGCACAACGGGCTTCTGCAGCGGCGGCACCTGCGCGGCCAAGCCGGACGGCGCGTCCTGCGTGACCAACGCCGAGTGCGCCAGCGCGCGCTGCGTTGACGGGGTCTGTTGCGACACGGCGTGCACCGGCGCCTGCCAGGCGTGCTCCGCGGCCAAGAAGCTCGGCGGCTCCGACGGCGTCTGCGGCACCATCGCGGCCGGAGGTGATCCGGACGACGAGTGCCCGGACACCGGCGCGGCGTCGTGCGGGACCAACGGGTTCTGCGACGGTGCGGGCGCCTGCCAGCGCTACGCAGCGGGCACGGAGGTGCCCGCCGGGCAGACACCGGGCGATTGCCAGCAGCGCGTGTGCAACGGCGCCGGCGGCACCACGACGGACGAAGACGTCACCGATCTCCCGGTCTCAGCGACCGTCTGCTCGATGGACCCCACGTGCACGGGCACGCCGGCCATGCCGAGCTTCACGACAGCGCCGGCGGGCACCGACTGCACCGCCGACGGCCAGCCTGGCAAGACGGTGTGCGGCAGCGGGCTCGCGGCTGGCACGTGCGTCGAGTGCAACGACGACTCGAGCTGCACCTCGCCGGCCACGTGCAACACGACGACGAACGCCTGCGAGTGATCGCGACAGCGTGGAGGGCGCCCGGGGCGACCTGGGCGCCTTCTTCGTTTTGTCGGCCTGCTCGGGGTTCAGCAGACCTCGAGGCGAGGACGACCCCAAAGAAGCCCGACGAGCGCGATGCGGGCTCTCTGCTCGACCGCCTGCCCCTCGACCCCGAGGAGCGCCGCGCCCGGGTCCGACGCGCCACCGATCGTCGAGCCCCGGATCGCGCCACGCGGCGATCCGCGCCCTCCGGCGGTGTCACCGGCCACAGAGGGAGGTGGACCAGGCGTCGGCCTGGAGGATTACGGCGTTCGAAGCGCCAGGGGACTCGGTGATGTCCGTAAGGTCGCTCTTCGCCACGTACATGGGGCCGCTGGGCACGCCCGCCATGCGCGGGATCTTGGGGTCGAGCAGCGCCCAGCTACCACCGTAGGTGAAGTTCGTGACCTCGACCAGCGCTGCGCGGTTCAGCTTGCCGACGATCTTCCGAGGGCGCGACGGAGCATCCACGTTGTAGACGTTGGCTCCGGTCGACGACGCTCGGTAGGTCCTCAGAAAGCGGGTCAAGTCGGTTCGAAAGACGTTCATATCGGTGTTCCGGCCCGGGCACGTCTTGATCCCTTTGCCGTCCCACGTAGGCGGATACATGATCGTACCGGTCGCCTTGTCCTTCCACGAGCACTCGCGATGCCCAGGCACCGTGTTCGCAGTGATGTCGCTCAAGGGCAATTCGCACCACCGCATAAGAGAGCGGATCATGCAAAATGCTCTGTTACGGAGATCCGGCAACATCGTCTCTCTGTCGTAGTTTCCTACGATCTCGATGCCGAGCGTCCGGGCGTTCCAGTCCCCGGCGTGGATGCCCACCTGATTCGGAGGCGTGCCGACCCAGATGCCATCCGGCGCATTGAAGAGGTGGGGGCCGGCGGTCCAGTTGGGCTTGGCCTTGTACGTCGCCATGAGACTGGGCATGTCGACCTTCCCATTCCACGATGCGCGGAATCCCTCCGTATGGTGAATGACGATGCCCTTCACCCACGCGGGGCCCCGCTTGCCGAGCGTCGACAAGTAGCTATCGAACGCCGCCATATCGCGGAGTTGCCTACCATCCCAGACAAAATCGACGTTTCCCATGGCAAGCGCCTCCCGCCGGAGGGTACCAAAGGGGGCTGGCGAGCTCAACAGTCATCACGGATGTCGCAGGGCTGCCCCGCCCGTTCCGTTGGCACGGCAATAAGGCAGACGCGGGGTTCGGGTCGCAGCCCCAGGGAAGCACCCGATCGCGACGGTTCACCCCCCCATCAAATCATCCTTCGGCAACTCCGTACTATGCGCGCGACAGGCGCACCTCGACCTCCCGCTCCACGTAGGCCCACTCCTCCGTCTCGCGCAGCCTGCCCACGAGATCGTCGAAGGCGCCGGCGTCGCCCACGGCGAACTCGAACCAGGTCAGGAAGTCGAACGGGCCGCCGAGATCCCGGCTGTGGTAGAGCCGCCTCGCCACGGCCGGCAGGTAGTCGAGGCCGATCTCGATATGGCGCGACCGCGCCTCGAAGATGGCCCGCCGCTCGTCCTGCGCGAGCGCCCACCACGCCTTCGATTTTCTGAGCGGGATCAGCGCCGCCTGCGCGCTCGACGCCCGGCCCAGGTCTTCCTGGACCGCGACGAGGCGCCTCCTCTCCTCGAGCTCGACATAGCGCTCGTTGCTCCTCACGCCGCCCAGCACCCAGGTCGCCTCCGGCGGCGCGACGAAGCTGCCCCCCTCGATGCGCTGCAGCCGCGGCGCCGCCGGCAACCCCTCGCCTCGCACCGTGATCATCCGCTCGACCCGCCACTCCCCGGCGGGACCCGCGACGAAACTCACCCGAACAGGATTTCCTTCCATGGCTCGCTCCGAGACGACGGCAATGCCGGACCAACGCCGTCTCCGCCCGACGGCAAGGGCGGCCCGATCACACGCCCTCTCGGCGCGAGAGCGCGCCGGGAAGGCCGCTGCGCTCGGGCTCGCCGCGCCGGCCGAGCCCGACACGCAACGCGGTCGATGATGTGCGGACAGGGGTTTCGCCGTCGTTTCCGCGCGATGATTTTCCGTCGCCCGGGTCAGCTCAGAACAAGATAGGAGTCGCCGAACTCGTGACAGAGATACCCTGCCTCCTCCGCATAGGAGTTCGCGCGGTGGAGCAGCGAGGCAGGCGCGAACGCCTCGAGGAGCCGGAAGTGGCTCTCTGTCGGATCGTGCACGCCGGTCAGGAGCCCGTCGACCACCCTCGGCCGGAAGCCGTGGTGAAGGATCAGATCGGTGACCCCCGGCCCGGCCCGCAGCTCACCCCCGTGCTGGGCGGCGCAGCCCTCGAGGGCGCGCGTCACCGTCGTGCCGACCGCGATGACGCGGCGCCCGCTCGCCTTGGCCTCGCGCACCGCAGCCACCATCTCTTCCGGGATGTCGAAGCGCTCCGGCAGCGGGAGCAAGGCGTCGAGCGCCGGATCGCCGGTCGACGAGATCCCTGCGGCGTGGGTGAGCGAGGCGATCCGGACGCCGCGGCGGATCAGCTCGAGCAAGAGCCCCCAGACGAGCGGCCGCCCGGCCGACGGGAGCTCGGCGCAGAGAGGCCGGCTCGCGTAGCGCGTCTGCGTGTGCCAGATCGCGAGCGGGGCCGCGACGTACGCATACTGGATCGGGCGCCCCCTCCGGTAGAGGGCCGACCACAGCGCGGCGCCCCGCTCGCGAAAGGCGATCTCGACGAGGCGCGGCGAGGCCGGTGACACGCGCTCGACCGTAACCGACAGGTCCTCTCCGAACGTCACCGCGTCCCCCGGGCCGAGGGCGGGCGGCGCCGGGCGATCCTCGGTGCGCGTGTGCCAGTCGCCGGCGCCGAACAGCAGGGCCGAATAGCGCCCCTCGAACAGCTCGCCGATGAGACGGACTTCCACCTCCTCACCGCGCTCGGTCGCGCCGTGGAGCGAGGCCGGCAGCGTGGCGCCGTCGTTGACGACCAGGAGATCGCCCGGCTCGAGGAGCGCGGGCAGATCTGCGATGCGCGCGTCCCGCAGGCGCCCCTCTCGCGGGTCCACGTGGAGGAGCCGCTCCTCGAGCGGGCTCTCGCGGGGCCACGTCGCGGGGCTCATGGCGCCTCCGGGAGCCGCGCGGCCTCTACGCGCGCGCCGCTCGGGACCTCGCCGGCGCGGCCGACGAGCGCGACGATGCGCCTCGCCACGTCCGCAGGATCGGCCAGCGTGCTCGGGTCGGCGTCGGGGATGGCCTCCGCGTGCATCCGCGTGTTCATCTCGCCCGGATCCACCGCGTAGAACGCGACGCCCGTCCCCTCGAGCTCGGCGGCCCAGGTGCGGCTCAGGTGATCGAGCGCCGCCTTCGAGGCGCCGTAAGCGCCCCACCGCGGATAGGCGTTCACCGCCGCGTCCGAGCTGATGTGGACGACGACCCCGCGCCGCCGCAGCGCCATCGCGCCGGCGACCACCTTCGTCAGGCGGAACGGGCCGACCACGTTGACCTCGAGCACGCGCGCGAGATCCTCGCACTCCGTGTCGAGCAGGATCGGCAGCGGCGTCTTGCCGAGCGTGCTCGCGTTGTGGATGAGCAGGTCGATCGGCCCGACCAGCGCCGCCGCCGCGCCTGCGATCGCGTGCGTCTGGCCCTTGTCCCCGATGTCCGCCGCGAGCGCGTGCGCCTCCCCGCCCTGCGCGGCGATCTCGGCCGCGACGGCCTCGAGCGGCGCGCGCTCGCGCGCCACGAGGACCACCTTCGCCCCTTGCCGGGCGAGCTCCCTGGCGAGCGCGGCGCCGAGCCCGCGGCTCGCCCCCGTGACCAGCGCCGCCCGCGGCGCGAACCGCTCGCCCCGCGCGGCGCGGGGGAGCGACGGGTGGGAGCTCGTTTCGGCCTGGATCAGCGCCTCGCTTCCGGTCGATTCGTCGTTCATGGTGCCTTCCTCCTGGACACCAGCCTAATCCGCGCGGGTTCTCCGGTTGGAGCGGGCGCCAATATCCTGGAAGAGTGCTAATCTCCGGGCATGGACCAGGACGCGGAGCTCGCGGGGCGGCTGGCGAAGAACATCAAGCAGCTGCGCGAGGCGCGCGGGCTGACGCAGCAGCAGCTGGCCAAGCTCGCCGGCGTGCCGCGGGCGACCTGGGCGCACCTCGAGTCCGGCGCGGCGAACCCGACGCTCGGCGTGCTGCACCGGGCCGCCGCCGCGCTCCAGGTCTCCATCGAGGAGATGCTCTCCGCGCCCCGCGCCACGTGCCAGCTCTACGCGCGCGACGCGCTCCCCACGCGCTCTCCCGGGCAGGCGTTCGTCCGCAAGCTCCTGCCGGACCCGATCCCGGGCATGGAGATGGATCGCATCGCGATCCCCCCGGGCGGGCGGATGACGGGCGTCCCGCACACCCCGGGCACCCGCGAGTACCTGACGTGCGAGTCGGGGGAGCTCCAGCTCGTGGTCAGCGGAGAGCGGTTCACGCTCGGCTCCGGCGACGTCGCCGTGTTCCGCGGCGATCAGCGCCACTCGTACCACAACCCCGGCAAGCAGCCGGCGGTCGGCTACTCGGTCGTGGTCCTCGCGCGCGTGCTCTGAAGGGGCGGCGGCGCGCATCACACGGCGCCGCGGCGCCTACCGCTCGCCGGGCGCCATCCACTTGGGCTCGGCGCCCGGGCGCCACGCGGCGAGCAGATCCAGGAGAACCGGCGCCTCCTCGGCGACCTGCAGCACGGCGCGGTGGGCCGGCTTCATGAACTGCTCGGCCACGACGTGATCCAGAAAGGCGATCAGCGGGCGGTAATACCCCGCCACATTGAGCAGCCCGACCGGCTTGTCCTGCGAGCCGAGCTGCGTCCATGTCCACACCTCGAACAGCTCTTCCAGCGTCCCGACGCCCCCCGGCAGGGCGATGAACGCGTCCGCGAGGGCGGCCATCTCCGCCTTGCGCTGGTGCATCGTCTCGACCACGCGGAGATCGGTCAGCCCGCGGTGCTCGATCTCCCGCTGGTTGAGGAACCCCGGGATGACGCCGATCACCTCACCGCCGCGCGCGAGCACCGCGTCGGCGATCACGCCCATGAGCCCGACGCGGCCCCCGCCGTACACGAGCCCGATCCCTCTCGCCGCGAGGAGCTCGCCGAGCCGCACGGCCGCCTCGCGGTAGGCCGGCGACGCGCCGGGGTTCGACCCGCAGTAAACGCAGATCCTGGAGAGCGTTCTCATGGGCCGGAGCCTACGCCGGCAGGCGAGCTCGTCCAAGCGGGGAGCGGTGGGCCGGCGCGCCGTGGAGGGTAGCCTTCTCCCCGGCGGCGCGCCCTGGCGCCCCCGCTTCGCGGCCCGGCACCCCCGCGCGGCGGCGGTGCCGTGGCCGGCGGATCACTCCTTGTCGAGCTTGCCGACGAGGCTCAGCGTGAAGAAGGCGCCCATGTACTTGAAGTGCGGGCGCACCTGCATGTCGACCTTGTACCAGCCGGCGTTCCCCGGCACCTCGGTCACGATGATGCGCGCCTTGCGGAGCGGCCTGCGCCCGCGGGTCGCCGCGGAGACCACGTCCTGATCGGCGACGTACTGGCCGATCCAGTCGTTGAGCTCCTTCTCGAGATCGCCGCGCTCCTTCCACGTACCGATCTGCTCGCGCTGCAGCACCTTCAGGTAGTGCGCGATGCGGCACATGATGAACATGTACGGCAGCTGCGTGCCGAGCCGGTAGTTCATCTCGGCCGCCCTGCCCTCGTCGCTCTGCCCGAAGAACTTCGCCTTCTGGGCGGAGTTGGCCGAGAAGAAGCAGGCGTTGTCCGAGTCCTTGCGGAACGTGAGCCCGATGAAGCCCTCCTCGGAGAGCTCGAACTCGCGCCGCTCGGTGAGCATGATCTCGGTCGGCACCTTCGTCTGGATCTCGCCCATCGCCTCGTACTGGTGGAGCGGCAGGTTCTCCACGGAGCCGCCCGCCTGGGGGCCGATGATGTTCGGACACCAGCGGTACTTGGCGAAGCTGTCGGCGAGCCGGGTGGCGAAGGCGTACGTCGCGTTGCCCCAGCAGTACGCGTCGTGCTGGCCGACCACGTCCTCCTCGTAGTTGAACGCCTTCACCGGGACGGTGTTGGCGCCGAAGGGCAGGCGGAGCAGGAAGCGCGGCATGACGAGCCCGACGTAGCGCGCGTCCTCGGTCTCGCGGAACGCGTTCCACTTCGTGTACTGCGGCCCCTCGAAGAGCGCCTTGAGGTCCTTCAGGTTGGGCAGCCCCTGGAAGTCCTTCAGGCCGAAGAACTGCGGCCCTGCCGCCGCGATGAAGGGCGCGTGCGACATCGTCGCGACCGCGGCGCACTTCTGGAGGAGCGCGATGTCCTGGGGGCCCGGGCCGAACTCGTAGTTCGCGATGATCGCGCCGACCGGCTTGCCGCCGAACTGCCCGAACTCGGCCGAGTAGACGATCTTGTAGAGCCCGCTCTTCGGCACCTCGGGGGCGTCCTCGAAATCGGCGAGGAGGTCCTCCTTGGAGCAGTTGAGCATCTCGACCTTGACGTTCTCGCGGAAGTCACACCGGTCGATGACGAACTTGAGGCCGCGCCACGCGGACTCGAGCTTCTGGAAGCTCGGGTTGTGGAGGATCTCGTCGATCTGCCGCGACAGCTTGACGTCGATCTCCGCGATCAGCGCGTCGACGAAGGCCTTGTCGACCTTCTCCCCCTCGCGCCGCGGGGCGACGAGCTCCGAGATGAAGGCCTGCACGCCGCGCTTGGCGATCTCGTACCCCTCGTCGCCGGGCGTCATCTTCGTCTCGGCGAGGATCTCGTCGAGCAGCGACCCCCCCTCGAGGGTCTGGACGCCCGCGCTCCCCGCGGCCTGTGTCTCCGTCGCCATCGCTTACTCCCCTTCCTTGTCGAGCCCGAGCTCGCTCACGATCTTGTTGCGCTGAGCCGGGTCGCTCAGGATCTGCTGAATCTTGTTGCGGAACGCCTTCTCGTTTCCGAGCGGGCCCTTGAGGGCCGTCAGCGCGGCGCGCAGGTCGAGCAGCTTCTTGAGCTCCGGCACCTGGTTCGCGATCGCCTCGGGCTCCATGTCGCTCAGGCGGCGGAACTTGAGGTTGACCGTGAGCTCGCTGTTCTCCTGCTCGGACAGGACGTCCTTCACGTTGAAGGTGAGCGCGAGCTTCTGCTCGCTCATGACCTTCTGGAAGTTGTCCTTGTCCACGTTGATGGGCTTGCGGTCCTCGAGGGGCCGCGGATCCGGCCGCTGCGTGTAGTCGCCGAGCATCAGGAGCTTCAGCGGCAGCTCGACGTCCTCCTTCGCGTTCCCGGTGGCCGGCTTGTACGTGATGTTCACGCGCTCTTTCGGCGCGACCGATCCCTCTTTCATCGCAGGCTCCTTTCCCCGTCAGCAGCGGGCGGAGCGCCCGCAGGCCGAACGAGCATAGAACAAAACCCCCGCCCCTCGGGCAAGCTTCTCGGCGCGACGCGCATCCCCGTCTTTGCCACTCGCCCACGCTGCCCCCTGCCCCCCGGCTCACTCCCCCAGCGACATCTTCAAGGCGAGCGCCGCGTCGAGCTGGCAGACGCGCTCGAAGCAGAGCGTCTCCTTCGCCTTGGCCTCGGGGGTGGCCTCGTAGCCCTGGTTCAGGACCCGGTAGCACGTGTGGAGCGCGGCGTAGAGCTCCGCGCAGAGATCCGGCTGCCAGGTGGTGAGTCGGTGGTGGTCGACGAGGTGCTCCAGCGCCTCGAGCTGCGCCCGCGCCACGAGGAACTGGGACAGCTCGATGTTGATCTGGGCCATCGCGAGCCTCACGCGGAAGCGGTCCAGCGCCGTCGGAGCCGCGGCGGCGGCCTTCTCGAGGAGCGCCATCGCGTCGATGGGCTGCTGGTTCGCGACGAGCCCTCTGGCGTCGGACAGCGGCTTGTCGAGGTAGCTCCGCGGCCTCGCCGGGGCTGCGGCGCCGCTCGCGCCCGAGCCGCCGAGCGCGGCCGCGACCTCGGACGAGAGCCACGCCTGCGTCTCGCCGTCGGCGAACGGCGTGCCGTCGCTGAACTTGAGGGTCGGCAGGAGCGGCGCGCGGAGCAGCAGCGCGCCCACCTCGACGAGCACCGCCCGCTTGGCGTCGGCGTAGTCGTCGCCGAGCTGCTCGAGCGCGTTCGCGACGTACCTGTGCGGATCGAGCCAGAGGGGGTAGCTCTGCGCGTACTCGTCGGCGACCTGCAGCAGATCGGCGAACGCCCCCTGGGTCGTGAGCGCCGGGAGCGTCTGCAGCACGTGCTCGGGCGGCGCCGGGATCGCCGTGCTGCCCGTCGGAGACGACGCGCCCGGATCGTCGAGGAGGTCGACCCAGAGCCCCACCCGGAGGATGCGGTACGCGGACGCCCGCTTCGGATCCGCCGCCCGCAGCGCGTCGCCCGCGCGCGCCATCAGGGGCGAGCACTTGCCGAGGGCGGCGAGCGCGGAGTCTTCGTCGACGATCGCCTCGAGGCTGAGCGCCGGATCACCCGCGGCAGCCACGGGCGCGGGCGCGGGCGGCGGTGCGGCGGCCGCAACCGTGGCCACCGGCGGCGCCTCGACCTTCGGCGGCTCGACCCGCGGAGGAGGAGGCGGCGGGGGAGGCGGCGGAGGAGGCGGCGGCGGCGCCTCCGCGGGCAGGCTCGCGACGAGGCTGCGCATCGCGTTCCGGAGCGGGCCGAGCCCTCCGTACGCGTCGCCGAGCTTGTCGGCGAGGTCGACGTCCAGGGCGCGGCTCACCTGGTCGATGGCGTTCACCACGTCGCGGTCCGCGGCGGAGACGGTGATGCCCGTGAGCGTCCCTGCCGCGATGTCTCCGAACCAGGAGCACAGGTTGCCGCGCGCCTTGGGCCGCTTGATCGCGGGATACATGGTGTCCCAGAACGCGTTGTTCAGCTCTTGCACGAGCACGAGCCCGTCGAGCAGGCCGGGCAGCTTGTCGATCTGCGACTTCGCCGCCGCGTAGTAGAGCGCGACGCGGAAGTCCTTGGACTTCTCGCTCAGGAGCTCATCGGCGACGCTCGCGATGCGCCCCCAGTCGACCTTGCCGCCCGCGAGCGACTGCAGCTTGTCGACCTCGTTCTTGAGGCCCTCGAACGCCTCGTCGTAGGTGACGTCGGCGCCGACGCCACCGTTGATGGGCGCGTACAGCGCCTCGATCCGCTCTTTGGATTGTTGGATGGCGTCTTCAGCGGCCATGGGGCGCGCAGGATATCAAGGCGTCCTGGCTGTGGACGGCGAATCAGACGCCGACTGCACGACGACTGCACGACGACGGCACGGCGACCGCGCGACGGCTGCACGCCGACTCCGGCGGTGAGCCGGACGCCGCGCCGGAGCGGCGCGCGCGGCGTGGAGCGGGTCCCTTCGGCTCGGGCGTCGGCTCAGCCGAGGGCTTCCAGGAAGCTGTCGAGCGACAGGTCGGTCCGGGCGACGAGCGCGTCGAGCTCTGGTCCGAGCGCATGTCGGGAAACGTGCTCCTCGACGCGTGGTGGTCCGCAGAGGTCGGCGATGTGTTCGGCCTGGGTGGTGGGCGCGATCATCTCGCGGAACGAGCCCACGTGGGGGGTACCGAGGTGGAGGAGCAGGGTGCGCTGGGGTGTCCAGAACGCGTTCATCAGCGTGCGTCCCCATTTCGACAGGCGGCGGGTCATGTCCATCCACACGGCGGCGGCGTAGGCGTCTCCTGCGCCGAGCGGCAGCCTGAGGGCGAGCCCTGTCCTCGGGAGCTCCTGACCGCGGAATGGGATCACCGAGTCGAGGATGTTCTGCAGCACCCAGAAGCGGCTCGCGTCGGTGCCGAAGCCGGCGTCCCAGAGCGCCTTCATCGGCTGGGTCTTCAGCCATGCGCGGTAGGCGGCCTGCGCCGATTCGGGGTCGTCGAGTGACGGCGGCGCGATCTGGGAGACGCGGTGGAGGAAGGCGTCGACGGGCAGGGTCCTGCCGTTCGTCGCGGCGTCGTGGGCGGCGGCGAGGAGGGGGAACAGGGTGATGGGGAGCGACGGCCCGGCGGAGACGAGTTGATCGTAATCGTAGGACCCGAACACCACCATCGGGTAGAGCCGCCCGGCGTTATCGCCGCTGGCGGCCCAGGCGCCCACGAGCCCGCGGGTGGGCGGCTCGTCGCCTTTCGGTTCGCCGTGGAAGACGAAGAGGCCCAGGGCTGTCTGGTAGTGCGCATCGAAATGGGCGCCCATGGCGCGCCGGGCGAAATCGATGGACGCGCCCAGCCAGCGGTCGAAGGCCGCGAGCTCTTCTCCACCTGCGTTCAGCCGGATGAAATCGCCCGTGGCGGGCAGCTTGCCGAAGCAGCCGATCTGCGGCGGAGCGGCAGGGCCCTTCTTGCGGCGCCAGAACATGACTGCTGGGAGTGAACCACGAACTGCTCACCGAGCGCTACCACCTTCCCGGTTGCGCCAAGAACGTGCGAGCGCCCCCTGAACGACGCCCTCAACGCCCCCCCTCTCTCCCCTCTTTTCACAAAGAGCCAGCGGGGGAGGGGGTGTCGTGCGGGGGGCCGGCGGGGTAGGGCCCCGCGAACCCGAGCGCCGGCCCGCATCGGAGCCGGTCGCGCACGGTCTCGGCCCCCCCGTTCACACGGCACCAGCCCCCCAAAAGGCGCGAGTTCGCGGGAGGGGGTCCCCGCCGGCCCCCCGCACGACGCCCCCTCCCCCGCTGGCTCCGTTGCTGCCTAGATCACCCTTTGCCGAAGCGATCCCCGATGCTGGCAGGGCAGTTGGTCGCCCGGAAGAAGCTCGTCGGGAACGGGTGGTTCCCTCGGGTCGGCCTGATCTCCATGGTCACGGTCACCGGCGGCGCCGTCATCTGCCAGGTCACCGTGAACAGCTCGTCGTTGTCCTTCTGGGCGGTGGTCGTCCCGGCCTCGAAGAGCCGGAAGATCCCCCACGGCCCTTCGCGCACGAGCTCCTCGTCGAGCCCTCCCGCGCCGCGCACCTGGATCCTCGCGCCCTTCGCGCCTTCGCCCGGCCAGTTGAAGGTGTGCCAGAACTCTTTCTCGTTGCGATAGAGCCTCTTCTGACCGTCGACCTCGAAGACCACCTCGCTCACGATCGGGCTGACCGTCTTCATGTTGATGTGGAAGACGACCTTCGGATCCGCCCCCCCGCTGCTCCCGAAGAGCGCGTCGGAGATCTCGTTCGAGCGCCTCAGGCAGTTGTACAGGTTCGCGCTGAACGGCGTGAACGGCTTCGCCGCCTGCGGCTGCCCCGACAGGTGCGCCTTCGGGAAGAACTCGTGCCCGACCTGGTAGTGGAAGCCCTTGAGGTACGTCTCGTAGAAGCCCCAGAGCACCCCGTCCTTCGGCTTGAAGAAGGCCATCGCGTCCTCGAGCGAGGCGTCGCGTGACGACGCGAGGTTGAACGGGTAGCGGTCCTTGATCTTGTCGCGGTAGTGCGGCCAGACCTCGACCTCCCAGATCCCGCTCGCCGCGCCGCCTGCGCGCCGCACGACGGCCTTGTACGCCTGCCGGAGGGGGTTCATGAGGAGCGGCTCCATCAGCCGCTGCCCGTTCTGGTCCATCGAGAGCAGCAGCCCCTGGGTCTCTTTCACCGCGTCCTGGAACGCCTCCGTGGCCTTCGAGGTGTCCGCGTCCGGCGGCCCGTCCTCGACGACGCTCATCTCCCCTGCCAGCCGCTCGAGGTGGCCCACGTACTGGCCGAGCTTGGGCGGGGGCGGCGGGGGCTGCCCTTCGCCCGCCGGCGGCTGGGGCACCCCGAAGCTGGCCATCGACTCGAACTTGTCAGGCACCGGATCGTAGTGCTGGCGCTGGTTCCCCGTGAGCATCGAGTCGATCCGCACGCCCGTCCGCTGGTCGACCTTCTGCGCGATCATGTCCTTGGCCCTGTCGAGCAGGCCGCCGTCCGCCGTCAGCAGGCTCGGCTTCTCGTCCTTCCCGAACTGCGTCTCGTCCGAGAGCCGCTGGAGCAGCCGCCGGTAGGGCCAGTCGGGCGTGGAGAGCACCCTGAACTCGTGGATCGCGTCCCGGTTCGTCCTGGGGACGTCGACCTGGATGTCGCGGAAGAACGCCTCCCACTGCGCGATGTACGCGTTGTCGTAGTCCTGCCGGACGCGGTCGAGCTCCTTCTGGATCTGGTCGCCCTGCCGCTTCTCGTCGCTCGACAGGGGGAGCACCCAGAGCTCGCGCTCGAGCTTCTTCCTCCCCTCCTTCAGCGACTCGAGCACCTGCGCGTGCCCCTTGGCCGTGTAGGGCCCCTGCACCTCGAACCACGTCCCGCCCCGGTTCTTCTGCGCGCTGTGGACGACGGTCAGCACCTCGGGCCGATCCGCGAACATCTCGTTGAGCGACACCGGCGGGTACTTCAGGTTCTCCGGCGTGTTCGGCCCCGACTCGTCGTACTTCTGATCGATCAGGCTCGTTACAAACTGATCGTAGTAGCGCTTCGTCGGGTCGACCCGCAGCAGGTCGGCGCGCGCCCGGGCGATGAGCGGCTCGTTCAGCTCCTCGGCCTCGAGCTTCTTCCGCCGCACGAGGTCGATGTAGTACGCGACGTGCGGCGTGAGCCGCTCCTTGAGCTCGCTCTCGGGCAGATCGGTGAACGGCTTCAGGGTGTCGGCCCAGACCTGGACGAGCCGCCCGGTCTGCCACCGCGCCGCCTGCTCATCCATGTGGCCCTGGTACTCCTTGCCGAGCAGGAGGTAGCTCCGCAGGGCGTTGTAGCCGTCCAGGAACTCCCCGTCGCGCACCCTCTCGAGCTTCGCCTCGAGCTGCGCCTTCGCAGGGCTGACGAAGCCCTGCTTCAAGCTCGTGATGTACTGGCCCATCGTCGGCGGGAACAGCTTGTCCCCCTGGAACATGAACCAGCCGTACTCGATCGGCGTGTTCTCGACATAGCCGTCGAGCCGCCCCACGTGCTCCTGCAGCCGATCGAGCTTGTCGATGTTCGCGCGCACGTTCGGCGGCGTGCCGCTCCGCCCCGACCAGTCCACGAACGCGATCTCGTCCGAGATGCGCCGGGTCTCGGCGACGAGCCCCTTGTTGTTGAAATACGAGATCACCGCCGGCAGGAGGAACAGGAGCGCCACGAGCGCCGCGGCCGCGGCCACTAGGATCCGCTGCATCCGCCGCCGCCGGAGCTCCGCCTCGGAGCGCGCGGCGAGGTCCTGATCCGGGAAGACGACGTTGGTGAAGACGTCGTGCAGGAAGAAGCTCTTCGACTCCTTCGGGGCCGCCGCGTCCTCCTCGCCCTCGCCGAGCCCGGCGCGGAGCCCGAACGCGCGCCCCATCGCCCCGACCACGCGGTCGAGCGGCCGCCCCTCCTGGACGCCGCTCGTGAAGTAGAACCCGCGCAGGATCGGCGTGGGCGCCGCGCCCGCCTTGGGCGCGAACGCCGCCGCGACGAAGTCCGACAGGTTGCGCTTCACCGCCGCGAACTCGAGCGGGAACTGGTAGCTCTTCTCCTTCACCTCGCGGTTGCGCTCGCCGATGAGGCGCTTCGTGAGGCGCGCGTGGAGCTTCTCGACGAGCACGTCGAACTCGCGATCGAAGATCTTCCCGGGCTCGTCCTTGTTCTCGTCGAGCCGCACGGTGGCGCCCCACGCCTGGGCGCGCTCGCTCTTCTTCAGGTCGCCGAAGTACTCGGTGAAGCCCGCAACCAGGTCGCTCTTCGTGAAGAGCACGTAGACCGGCAGGACCATGTGCAGCGTCTGCTGCATCTCGTCGATGCGCGCGCGGATCTTCTTGCCGGTCTGATCGATCTGCTCGTCGCTCGCGTCGAGCAGCTCGCTCAGGCTCACCGCGACGATGACGCCGTTCAGCGGCTTCTGCTCGCGGTGCTGCAGCAGGGTCTCGAGGAACGCCATCCACTCGTCGTGGTCGTCGCTCTCGGTCGTGTACCGGCCGGCGGTGTCGAGGAGGATCGCCTCGTTCGTGAACCACCACTCGCAGTTCCTGGTGCCGCCGACGCCGCGCACGCCGGTGCGCTCGGGGTCGATGTACGGGAACACGAGCCCGGAGTGCCGGAGGGCGGTGGTCTTGCCTGCCCCGGGCGGGCCGACCATCACGTACCAGGGGAGGACGTAGAGCGCGTCGGCGCCCCGCTTGCCCCCGCCGAGCTTCGAGGCCTTGAGCGCGGCGATGCCCTCCTGCATCTGCCGGTTGAGCTCCTGGATCTCCGCGCGCCGCTCCGGCTTCGCGTTGATCACCTGCTCCTGCGCCTGCTGCGCGATCGCCTTCTCGAGCGCCCGCGCGGCGCGCGCCGCGCGGATGCGCCGATAGACCGCCAGCCCGACGAGCACGGCGAGGACGACCGCCGTCGCCACGAGCGGGATCTCGATCGGGAACGCCTCGGCCCCCTCCCCTGCCGCCGGGCGCAGCATGAACCACACTCCCCACACGGCGGTGAGGAACAGGGCGCTCAGGATCCACAGCCACATCGGAAGTCTCCCTCGGGAACAGCAGAGGACGGCGTAGTCGCCTAGGTCCCCGTGCTGATCAGCTTCTTGATCTGGTCGGCCACGCCCTCCGCGTCCGAGGCCACGACGAGCCGGAGCACGATGACCACGAGGACGGCCAGCACGAGCAGCCCGAGCGCGATGGCCAGGTAGGGCAGCTCGCGGCGCACCGCGTTCGCCCCGCCGTCCTTGCGCTCCGCGTTCGGCGCGAGGGCCTCACCGCCGCCCTCGGCGACTGCGACGTGGTTGCCCACGCCCTCGATGACGGCGCCGAGACCCTCTTGCTGGCGCAGACGATATTTCCCCTGGAAGCCGAGGGCCAAGCAGAGGAAGTAGATTTGCGCGACGTGGTTCCTTCCGCGCTGGCCGTAGAGGTTGTCGAGGTTCGTGAAGAACCCGTCGCCGGCCGTGTTCAGCTGGAAGAACTGGAACTGCAGCGGGTTCTGGAGCCACTGCGTCCTCCCCGGCCAGTTCGAGTTGAAGATCACCTCGTCGGCGAAGGCCGCGAGCGCGAACTTCGCGTCGATCATGTCCTGCTCGGGGATGCGCGCCTCCCGGCCGTTCTGCATCATCGTGTCGAACAGGCCGAGGACGCGCCGCTGGAGGATGTCGGGCGCCGGAAGGTCGCGCGAGTTCCTGAGCTGCAGGATCAGCGAGAGCACGTCGGAGCACACAAAGTACATCGTCTGCGAGAGGCTCATGGGCTCCTCACCCGGAAGGGGCGGCCTGACACGTTCACTTTCCTGCCGGGACGGCGATCAGCCGGAGATCGACCTTTTGCGGTTCGATCGGCTGGTAGATAGCGATCGTGCCAGAGCCGAGGATATCGTTCCAGTAATCGCCGTTCTGGTTGACGCGGAGGTAGACGAGCCCCGGCTTGACCGGGATGGCGCCCGGCGGCCGGTACTCGATGGCGACGTTCACGCCGGGCGTCGCGGAGTGCAGGATGTGGCCGATCTGCGTCCACGAGCCGATCTTGAGCAAGCGCGGGAGCCGCTCGCGCAGCGTGGCCTCGTCCGTGCCCTTCGCCTCGAGGAACATCTCGTGGCTGCGGGGCAGCTTCGGGTCCTCGAACCTGCCGAGGTACATGCCGTCCTCGCGCTTCTCGAGCGGCACGATGACGAACTGCTCGGTGACAACCTCGTTGATGAGCTTCCAGGCCCGGTCGAACATCGGGTCGAGGACGCCATCGAGCTCGAGGTAGTTGAACTTGGGGATCGTCGTCGGATCGCTGTCGGTGGCCGCAAACGTGCAGAGCTCTCCGATGAGCGAGCCCAGGACGACATAACACTGCTCCGGGTGCGCGCCGCCGTGGTCGACGAGGTGCGACACGATCGGGATGTACGAGTTCAGCGTGTGGAGCAGCCAGAACTTGGTGAGGTCGGAGGCCTGGAAGTCGACCGACGCCGCGTTGCGCATGCGCCGCCCCTCGACGAGCGACTTCTGCTTGCCGACGAGCGCCGAGAGCACGCGGCGGAGGCCCGACATGATGTGCTCCGACGTGTTGATGCGAAGGACCGACGGGATGAAGCTCTTCCGCAGGGCGATCGCGCCGGAGCTGTCGCGGACGAGCTGCGCGACGCGCACGGTCTGGTACGCGTCGCGCGGCTCGGTGCCGAAGAGGAGCCGCAGGTTGGTGCGGGCCCAGGTGACCGACTGCTCGTTGCGGCCGGAGTTCACGTCCGGGACCGTCGTCTGGGCGGCCACGAACCGCTGGGCGGGGCCCGCCTTCGCCGGGTCCAGGCTGATGTTCGCCGCGGTCTCGCGCAGGTTCGGGATGCCGAGGAAGACGTCGAGCGTCTTCAACGCGGCCGGGAAGGCGCCCTCGAGCGGCCGCGCCTCGACCTGATCTTCGCCGCGATCGCCGATGAAGAACGGCGTGCCATCGGGGAAGACGCCGTGGCATTTGACGACCTTGAACTGCCCGGCGGAGAGCGCGCGCTCATCGAACTGGGCGGACGTGATGCCCCAGTCGTAGCCCACGACGGCATGGAGGCGCGCATGGAGCAGCGTCTCGTGGTAGGCGTCCGTTTGCTGCAGGTGCTGAGGGGTCATGAAGAGCCCCTCGGTCCAGACCGGCTTGCGCGGGTGAATCATGTCGCCCGTCCAGTCTTATCAGATGTGCCGTGCGCGGCGTCGCGAAAGCGGGTCAGGCGCGGGGCGCGCCGACGCTGCGCTGCGCGCGACGTGACCGCGCGGCCGCTCGTCGTCGCCGAGGGCCGCGCGGTCACGTCGCGCGCGCCGCGTGGACTGCCGCTGGGAGGACGACCTGCGCGCGCCACGGCGATCACTTCCCCGGGCGAGCGGGCGCCTCTGGCGCGGCCACCTTCTTCGGCAGGCTGAGCCGGCGAACGGCGCTCGCGTTGGGGAACATCGACTCGTCGAACTCGACCCCGTTGTCGATCTTTGTCGAGTCGATGAAGAACGCGACCCGCGGATCGGCCACGGGCGGACCTGCGTCGGCCTCGCGGCCGCCGCACTGCGCCTCTCCGGGCGGGAGCGGGAACTCGTAGAAGGTCTTCCAGCTGTTGCCCTTCGGGCTGTGGAACAGGGCGGCGCCGACGAGGTGGCTCGCGTCGGGCAGGCGCTCGAACTTCACCTCGACGAGGTCGTTCGGGAAGACCTCGACCTCGTCGACCTTGGCGAGGTCGTCCTCGAGCGTCTCCTTGTCCTTGAGGAGGATCTGGTCGTAGGTCGCGTTCTCCATGCGCGCGCTGCTCTTCAGCTGGTAGAGCCGCACGACCACGGGCCGCGGGTTCCCGTTCTCGTTGGGGTTGATGTTGTCGGACGCGTAGATCGAGAGCGTCACGATCTGGACGTCGCACGGCTCGGGGGCCGCGGGCGGCGGCGCGGCGGACGTGCAGCCCGAGAGCGCGGCGGGCAGCGCAGCGCCGAGGAAGGCGGCGAAGGTCGCCGCGGCGATGGCCGCCGCGACCTTCGCCGGGGCCGCCCCGCGGAGGAGCGACGCCGGCCGACGTCGAGGCCCCGGCTGGCGCGCCGAGCCCTCCCCTGCGGGGGAGGGCGAACGGGGCTCCCCGATCCACATCGAACGCTGTAGGAGCTTGGCGAACGGGACCATGCTCCGCCCAATTTATGCGGAGTCTCGTGGCCAGTACAACTTTCGGTATGCGAGCGGCGTCGATCGGTCCGATTCAGTCCGTTTCAGTCCGTTTCAGTCCGAGAACGCGATCGTGAAGTTCTTCTCGGCGTCGACCCCGATCTGGAGCCGCTTGGGGAGCGGCCCATCCGCCATCTTCTCGAGGACGGCGACCGAGAGCAGCGGCAGGAGCGACGCCCGGAGGATATGGTCGATGTTGCGCGCCCCCGTGTCGACCTCGGTGCAGCGCGCCGCGATCGTCTCGACGAGCGCGTCCGAGTACGACGCCTCGATCCGCTGGCTCTTGCGCAGGCGGTCGACGAGCGCGTCGAGCTTGAGCCGCGTGATCTCGCCGAGCGCGTCGGGCGAGATCGGCAGGTACGGCACCGTCGTCATGCGCGCGAGCAGCGCCGGCTTGAAGTGCGCGGAGAGCGTCGGCTTGATCGACTCGACGATCTCCTTGATGAACTCGCCGTCGGCGTCGAGGCGGCGCGACGGGTCTTCTTCCCGCGCGGCGACCGTCATGTTCGTGATCTTGTCGGTCGCGAGGTTGCTCGTCAGGATGATGACCGTGTTCTTGAAGTCGACGAGCCGTCCCTCGCCGTCGCTCAGCATGCCCTTGTCGAACACCTGGTAGAACAGGTTCATCACGTCGGGGTCGGCCTTCTCGACCTCGTCGAGGAGCACCACCGTGTAGGGCCGCTGGCGCACGGCCTCGGTGAGCATGCCGCCCTCGCCGTAGCCGACGTAGCCCGGGGGCGAGCCGATGAGCCGGGAGACGGTGTGCTTCTCCTGGAACTCGGACATGTTGATGACCGTCATCATCCGCTCGCCGCCGAACATGAGGTCGGCGATCCCGAGCGCGGTCTCCGTCTTGCCGACGCCGCTGGGCCCCACGAGCAGGAACACGCCCTGCGGCGTGCTCAGCGGCTTCAGGCCCGCGCGCGCGCTCCGGAGCTCCTTCGAGATGCTCACGATGCCGTGCGTCTGCCCCTTGATCCGCCGGGTCAGCCGGTCCTCCATCTCGAGGAGCGCCTTCACGTCGTCCTGGACCATCTTGCCGACGGGGATGCCCGTCCACGCCGCGACCACGCTCGCGACCATGGCCTCGTCGACGTCCGGCCGGATCAGCGGAACCTCGCCCTGGCTCTGCTTGAGCTCGTCGAGGGCCTTCACCACGTCGCGGCGCGCGGCGTCCCGCTCCTCGCTCGTCTTGGCCTCGTCCATCTTCTTGCGGGCGTCGATGACCCGCTGCGTGCCCGCCGTCTCCTTCGCGTAGTCGGCGCGCACCGACTCGAGCTCGGCCTTCGCCTTGGCGAGCTTGTCCTTGAGCTCCGCGACCCGCTCTTGATCGATGTGGACGCCCTTGTCGCGATCCCGCTCGAGCGCCTTGAGCTCGGTCTCGGTGTTCACGATGAGGATCTCGGCGTCCTCGACCGCGGCGGGGCGCTGCTGCAGCGCGACCTTCACGCGGGCCGCGCAGGTGTCGAGCAGGTCGACCGCCTTGTCGGGCAGCTGCCTGCCGGTCAGGTAGCGCGCCGACAGCCGCACGGCTGCGGTCACCGCCTCATCCTGGATGATGACGTTGTGGGCCGCCTCGAACTTCGGCCGGAGCCCCCGGAGCATGACGACGGCCGCCGGCTCGCTCGGCTCGTCGACCTTCACCGGCTGGAAGCGCCGCTCCAGCGCCGCGTCCTTCTCGAAGTATTTCTTGTACTCGCTCCACGTCGTGGCCGCGATCGTCCGGAGCTCGCCGCGGGCGAGCGCCGGCTTGAGCAGGTTGGCCGCGTCGCCGCCGCCTTGCTGGCCGCCCGCGCCGATGAGCGTGTGCGCCTCGTCGATGAAGAGGATGATCGGCTTCGACGACCCCTTCACCTCGGCGATCACCTGCTTCATCCGGTTCTCGAACTCGCCCTTCACGCCGGCCCCTGCCTGGAGCAGCCCCATGTCGAGCCCGAGGATGTCGACGCCCTGCAGGAGCGGCGGCACCTTCGGGTTCTCCGGCGTGCTCTCGACGATGAGCAGGGCGAGCCCCTCGACGAGCGCCGTCTTCCCGACGCCCGCGTCGCCGACGATGATCGGGTTGTTCTTGCGCCGCCGCGCGAGGATATCGATGACCTGCCGGATCTCCCGCTCGCGGCCGAAGATCGGATCGATCTGCCCCGCGCGCGCCTTCCCCGTGTAGTCCACGCAGAACTTCGCCAGCGCCGAGTCGGGCCCGGCGCTCGCCATCCCGGCCGGCAGCTTCCCGGCCCCGGGCGCGCCTGCGCCCGCCGCCGCCGCGGCGGCCTCCGCCTCCTCCTTGGAGCCGGAGACGATCTTGGGGAGGTTGTTCTTGAGATCGTCTTTCGAGATGCCCTCGAGATACGCGCCGATGCTGCTCACCGAGTACCGGGTCGGCTGCTGGACGAGGCGCTGGAAGAGCACGCCGCTCCGGACCCGCTGGTAGCCGTACTCCATGGATCCGACGAGATAGGCGTCCTGCATCCACTCGAGCATCGTCGGCGAGAGCACGGGCCTCCCGGCGTTGCCCTTCCTCAGCTCTTCCAGGCTGCGCTGGAGCGCGGCGCGGAGGTGCGACGGGTCGAGATCATAGTGGGATACGAGAAACGCGATGTCGGAGTTCGCGTCGTCGAGCAGCGCGAGGAGCAGGTGCTCGAGCGTTACCTCGTAGTGGCGCGCGTTGACACACTGGCCAATCGCCGCCTCGAGGGCAGAGGTGCAGTTCTTGGTGAGTCGCTTGACGATGGCTTTGGTGTCGACGAGCTGCATGCGCGGCATGCTAACCGAGGCGCGCCCTCGTCCGAAAGCGCCTCGTCAGCCTCGCCCCTTGCGCTTCTTGTCCGCGGCCTCCGGGGCGCGGCCCTCGGCCCCGCTCGCCTCTCCGCGCTCCCGCGCGGCCGGCTTGGCCCCCCCGCGGGTCGCGTCGCCTCGCGGCGCCGGCGCGGCGTCGTGGGCGCTGTCGTCCTTTTCCTGCGCGGCGAGCGGCTCGCCGGCCGCGACGCGGTCCACCATGTCGGGCCGAATCCGCAGCTTGAGCAGGGCGCCAACGCGGAGCTTCTGGTCCGGCTCAATACGGTTATCGCGCGCGACGTCCTCGACGTCTATGACGAACTGCCGCGCCACGCCGATCAGCGTATCGCCGGGCGCGACGCGGTAGAGCATCACCTCGCGCGCGGACCGCGACTGCCCGCGCGCGGCGCGCGTCCGCAGCGGGGCGCGCGAGGCGTCGACAGCGTCGTCGTCGGACGAGCCCTCCGCGCCGTCGTCGAGCGACGACACGGCCACGGGATCGCGCATCGAGCGTCGCTTGCCGAGCGCAGGCCGGTCGTCGTCGTCCGCGTCCGCCGTCTCGGCCGCCCGCTTCCGCGCGGGCTTCGGGAGGAGCGAGAGCAGGCTCTCGTCGTCCCGGCCCCCCCTCCGCGGCGCGAAGTCGCGTCCGCCGAGCAGATCGACCGGATCGAGGATCGACGCGTCGTCCGTGGAGAGCAGCTCCGTGGAGAGCATCGCGGGCAGGGCGGCCTGCGCTCGAGCGAGCGTGTCCGGCGGGAGCATCACGAGGTAGTCTCCCCGTCCGGGCGGCACGCGGTCCCCCAGGATGTCGGGGTTCAGCTTCCGCAGCGTCGAGGTCCCGATGCCGGCGGCCTTCGCCAGCGTCTTGAGCGGCGTCCCCGGGGACACCGCGATCTCGGCGGCGTCGATCGGCCGGCTCACCGCGACCTCATCGAACCCAAACCGCTCCAGGTTGTTCGCCACGATCGCCGCCGCCCCGATCTTCGGCACGTACGCGGCCGTCTCCGAGGGGATCGCCTCCTGACGCGCCAGCTCGTTGAAGTCGGACGTCCCGTAGCGATCGATGCGGTCGAGCAGCTGCTCGTAGCCCATGTTGTAGGCCGCGAGCGCGAGATCCCAGCTGCCGAAGCGCAGGTAGAGATCGCGCAGGTGGTGCGCCGCCGCCTGCGTGGCGAGGCGCGGGTTCTTCCGCTGGTCGAGGTGCCGCGTCTGCTGGAGCCCGTAGACCGCGCCGGTGGCGGGCATGAACTGCCAGAGCCCCACGGCGCCCATCGGCGATTTCGCCCGCGGATCGAAGCCGCTCTCGATCATGGACACCCAGATGAGATCCTCCGGGAGCCGTCGCTCCCTGAGCTCGGCCTGGATCATCTCCTGGTAGCGCCCGCTCCGCTTCAGCCACGTCTCGAACATCTGCCGCCCGCGGTCGGTGCGCGTGAAGAAGCGGACGTACTTCAGGGTACGGCGCGACACGGCGAGCCGGAGGTCGGGCAGCTGCAGCTTCGAGAGCGCCTCGGCGCCGGCCGAGTCGAGGTCGTCCACGTCGTCCGCGTAGCTGCCTTCGGCCGAGAACGCGCGCGGCGGCCGCGAGAAGCTCGGCCGATCGAGCTCGCACGCGGCGCCCTCCCGCGCGTCGCGCCCCGCCGCCTCGCGCAGCCGCCACAGCTCCCGCGACTCGCCCCCCGGCGGCGCTGCCGGACCGTCGGCCCCTCGCGCCGGCGCCGCGTGCGGCGGCGGCGCCGCGGCGAGCGCCCCGACCGGCGCCGTGGCCCGCGCTGCCCCCAGCTGGTAGGTCGATACCGCCGACTGGACCGACGTGATCGCCGACTGGGGCGCCGCCATCCCGACCCCGTAGCCAAACGCCAGGGCCGAGACCAGGGGAGGGATCTTGTGGACGAGGCTCATTGATGTGTGGTTCAACGTCGCACCATGTAGGCAAACAGGTCAACAAACCGACCGGCCCGGACGAGCCGGGCTCGGCGCGCCGCTGGGCGGGCCGGCCTCGGCGTGGCCTCTGGGCGGGCCGGCCTCGGCGTGGCCTCTGGGCGGGCCGGCCTCGGCGTGGCCTCTGGGTGGGCTGCACGCAGACTGGCGGGCGGCAGGGTGCGGATGGACGTCAGGCACTCCCGTCCGGCGAAGCGGGTCTGCTAGTCTGCACCCATGCCGGCGGCGCTCTCGGCCCGCGTGTCCGACACCCAGGCCAACCAAAGCTTCGACGTTTCGTTCGAGCGCTTCCCTGTCCGGATCGGCAGGAATCAGCTGAACGACCTTCACATCGACCGGCCCTACATCTCCCAGTTCCATGCGGCGGTGGACGTCCGCGATCGCCGGATCTTCGTGCGCGACCTCGGCTCCACCAACGGGACGATGTTCGCGGGGCACCGGCTGGCGCGCGACACCTCGGTGGACGTGACCGGCCAGCCGGAGATCACGATCGGCCCGATCCAGATCCGGCTCGCGATCATCGAGGCGCCGCTGAAGTCCGAGAGCCCGAACGACGGCACGCTGCTCGGCACCGGCGGAGACAACCTCTCCGCGCTGATCAGCCCGCAGAAGCGCGCTGCTCCCGGCGGCGAAGACCCCTACCTGCGTCAGGTGGTCCCGTACCTGGAGGCGTACCGGACCGCGTGGGCCGCGGTCTACCGGATGATCTGGGATCACCTCGCGCGCCTCCCGCCCGACGCGCGCCAGAGCTACTTGCGCCGGCTTGGCGAGGAGCACCCGAGCGTGCTCGCGGAGCGGGATTTTCAGAAGATCTCTCAGTACTACGGCGTGGACTACCGCACGCTCGGCGAGCTGGCCCCCGCGAACGCGGCGTTCGCGGCGCTCTCCGAGCTGGCGGGCGCCCTCGCGCCCGGCGCGAAGCCCCCGGACGACGTCGCGGGCATCGTCAACTTCGCGCGGCGGCTCCGCGACACGATGGAGGTCTTCCTGAAGTGCTTCGTGAGCTTGCGCGACGGCTATCAGGAGTTCGAGGCCGAGGTGCTGGCGCGCGATCGCTCCGCCGAGACGGACAAGGTCGCGAACGCGCAGGACGCGAAGGAGCTCGGCACGGTCCTGCTCACGCCGGTCGGGGGCCCGGACGCCGCGCGGCACCTCCACGAGATCTTCGTGGATGTCATGAGCCACCAGATCGCGCTCCTGAACGGCGTGATGGGGGGCGTGAGATCGCTGCTCGTCAAGCTCTCCCCGAAGACGCTCGAGGAGAAGCTCGAGCGCGCGGGCAAGAAAGGCGGGCTGTTCTCGAACAAGTACGAGGAGCTCTGGAAGCTCTACGAGCGCCGCCACGGCGACTATTCGGGGGAGGACAAGGAGACTTTTCGGGAAATATTTGGCGAGCAGTTCTCTCGGGCGTACGCTGCGACCGCCGCGGAGGACTATGGGTCGTCCGGCGAGTCGGGAGGCCGGAGCATCGTCCGCTTCCCCGGCTCTGGGAATCCGAACAAACGCTAGCGCCCCAACACGGCGGGGTTTCGCGCGGCGAGCCGCGCCTTGGGCTCGCCGATCTTCGCCGGAGGCGCGGCCGAACGCGAGGCGCCGTTCATGCGAATCAGGGAGAAAGTCGTAGCAGCAGGTTGTCTGGCCGTCGCCGCGTGCCTCCTCGCCCCGCGCGAGGCGGCCGCGCAGACGGTCCAACGCGATAAGAACTGGGCCACGGTCTCGGACGTGAGCCTCGTGCTGGGAAGCTCCGTCGTTTTCCTGATGCCGCGTGTCTATTACAGCGATCCCGAGGCCACGGTCGGCTGGAAGGGGCGCTGGCATTTCTCGGTCATGGCGCCCGCCATGACGATGACGGCGCTGACGCTGCTCGTGGACCTGCCGATCAAGAACGCGCTCGAGTCGACGCGCCGTGGCTGCTCGATCGACGAGACGAAGGCGGCGGTGTCCGACTCGGGCTGCGAGTCGTTCGGCGGCCCGTCGACGCACGCGTTCGCCTCTTGGGGCGCGACGGGCGCGGGGACGGGCATCTTCGTGGTCGATACGTTCCGCTACTCGTCTGGCCGCTTCAACGCCGGCGCCTTCATCGGCAATGTGGCCTTCCCCCTCACCGCCTCGGTCGTCACCACCATCGCCCGCGGCGTCGCCCCCGGCGAAAACCGGCCGCACGAGCACGCCGGTCAGATCGCGATCGGCGGCGTCACCGGCTTCCTGAGCGGCCTCGCCGTCGGCACCGCCTACGCGATGCTCCAGCGCCCGAACTGCGGCTACGGCAACGCGCTGTTCTGCTGGTAGCCGCCTCTCCGGTACGCCTCCCGTCCCCTCTCCGGCAGGCCTTCCTCCTCCCCTCGCCAGCAAGCCTCCCTTCGCTCGCTGGCGAGCCTCCCTCCGCTCGCTGGCGCGGCCAGGGGTCGTGGGGGGGGCAGCCCCAGGTTCGAGAAGCTCACGCGCGCCTCGACCGCGCCATGCGCGGGCGAGACGCGCGTACTAGGGGTCCGGCGGCCCGCGCCTGCCCCCCGCGCTCCCCCACCCCCTGGCCTCGACTGCTGTTCTAGTCCTGTCCGACGACGCGCTCCCAGAGCGGATCGTTCGACGAGAAGAGCGTATCCCGCTCCACCCGGAGGAATCGCTGGAACTCGACGCGGCGGAGCTCGCGGTCGCTGTCGCGGTTGCCGTCGTCGTGCTTCACGATCTTCACCCGCACCTGCTCGAGCAGCTGAATGCCGTTCGGTTTGTAGGAGACGTCGGTGCGCAGCACGTAGCGGGCGTAGAGCCCGCGCTCGGTGACGGAGGGCACCACCGCCGTCCGCTCCAGGTCGACGGATGCGGCCTCGATCAGCCGCCCCCTTCGCGCAAGGTAGAAGTGCGCTCGTTGTCGGCAGTCGTCGGGATCAGGGCAGTCCTTCGTCTCGGCCACGACGAGGTTGTCGTTGCCGAGGCGCACCGGGGACAGCTTGGTCCCCTTCGCGGGCGCGCGGAAGCTGCCAACCCCGTAGACGTCCGCGCGATCGCCGGCCGCTCGCACGAGCGCGACGAGGCCGCCCTCGTCGCCGTTCTCGAACTTGAGGACGCGCACCCACACGGCGCGAAGCCCCTCGGGCCCGGAGCGGATCTCGACCTCGTCGGGGTCGATCTTGCGGGGCCAGCCGGACTTGGAGATGCCGCCGCGCAGGGTCTCGTTGGCGAACACGTACTGGCCGGTACAGTCGACGTCGGTCGGCCCGATCCCTCGTTCCTCGCTGTAGCCGGGAATGACGACGCTCAGCCACTGGTCTGGGTCGAGGGTGCGGACGGCCGCCTTGCCGCCTGCCCCGCGCTTCGCAGGCGGCAGCTGGGCCGTGCACACCGGGATCGGATTCTGCTTGCGTGTCTGGAGCTCGCCGTGTGGCTGCTCTGGGTACGATCCGCAGCCCGCGAGGGCGGCGGCAAGCCCCAGGCCGACGACGGAGCCGAAGCGAACGATGCTCACGCGCTCTTCGTATCATGCAAGGCGTCGCCAAGGCGAGTTCGCGACCTAACGCCGTGGCCGGCCAACGGGGCTGGCCGGCCAACGGCTCTGGCCGGCCAACGGCTCTGGCCGGCCAATCCGCCTCGTTCTCTCCGGGTCGGCGGTCGCGCGCATGCCAGATCACGCCGGCGCCCCGCGCGTCGTCACGTTCCCCACACGTCCGCAACGCGATGGACACGCCCGCGCCCTCTTATCGAAGCGATGGCCTCGTGGCGGAATATTGCGCGCCGTCAGGAACCAGACGCGAACCCAAAGCGAACCGAATGCCAAGAAACCCGCGCTGCCCCGGGACACAAAAGTCTTGACGCTCCCAAAGAGGGAGTTACCTTCTGGACTCCCTGAGACGAACAGGGGTAGAGATACGATAAGAGTCTTATCTCTGCGTCTCTGAACTCCTAGTCCCGACGGAGCGCACCGTCTGCCAGCGCGCAATGGGGCGTAGACTGAGCCCAGGCGGCGAGTTCTTGAAGGAAGAGGCATTTGATCATGGCGTTGCAAGCTCACCTCGTTTTGAAGGGCGTTACCCAGGGCCCGATCGATGGCTCGGTCACCCAGAAGGGTCGCGAGAAGTCGATCGCTGTCATCTCGGTGCAGCATCAGGTCGTGAGCCCGCGTGACCCGGCGACCGGGCTGCCCAGTGGGAAGCGCCAGCACAAGCCCTTCGTGATCACGAAGGAGCTCGATAAGGCAACCCCCCTTCTCTACAACGCCCTGGTCAACAACGAGAGCATCTCGGAGTGGACCCTCAAGTTCTACACGCCGGGCACCGCGGCATCGAAGAACGTCGGCAAGGAGCAGAACCACTACACGGTCAAGCTCACGAACGCGACGGTCGCGAGCATCGACTTCCACATGGACAACACGCGCGGCGGTGACGGCGCGAAGGATCGGCCGGAGTACGAGCGGGTCTCCTTCACGTACCAGAAGATCGAGTGGTCGTTCGATGACGGCGACGGCGCGCGTCAGGCGGACGACGACTGGGAGACGCCGCAGGGGTAGTACCTAGCTGCTGAGGTCTCGTCGCACCGGGCGACCTTCGGGTCGCCCGGTTGCGTTTGTCGTCCTGACGTTGGGGCATCAGGGGATTCCTCAAAATCAGGCATGGCCATCACGCGCAGCAAGCTCAGAATGTTGGCATGCCCCTCAGCGCCTACCTCAGACTCGTCGGCGAAAGACAAGGGGAAATCAGGGGCTCCGTCACCCAGAAGGGGCGAGAGGGTAGCATCCTCGTCACCGAGGTGTTCCACTCGCTGGTGGGGCCACGCGACCCGGTCACCGGGCGCCCGACGGGCAAGCGGATGCACAAGCCCTTCATCGTCACGAAGGACCTCGATCGGTCCACGCCGCTCCTCCTCAGCATCCTCAGCCACAACGAGAGCATCCCCCGCTGGGAGCTCCAGTTCTACAGGTCGATCGCGATCGGCGTCGAGAAGCCTGTCTTCACGGTCCAGCTCACGAATGCGAACATCTCGAGCATCCAGTTCCACATGCTCAACGTGAGGAACCCGGGGCAATCGCGCCTGCCCGAGCAGGAGGAGGTCGCGTTCACGTACCAGAAGGTCGTCTGGACCTGGAACGACGGGGGCGTCTCCGCGGAAGACGACTGGCTCACCCCGCGCTGAGCGGGCGGGCTTCCGCTCGAGGCGCGAGCTGAGCTACGATCCCACCGTGGCCGGCGCCTCCCTCCTCACCCGAATCGCGCACGCGGCCGACCCGCACTCGACGGAGCGGCACACCTACCGGGATCACGACCTCGAGTCGGCCATCCTGACGCACCTCGGGCACATGCTGAACACCCGCCAGGGGAGCTCGCTGACCTGCCCGGACTACGGCCTCATGGAGGTCTCGGAGGTCCTGCATGAGTTCCCAGAGGCGATCGGCCTGGTGCAGCGCTCGCTCAAGAACTGCATCCAGACCTACGAGCCGCGGCTGAAGAACGTGCAGGTCCGGCACCTGCGCACCGACACGGTCCAGTCGATGGTCCTCGAGTTCGAGATCACCGCGCAGATCCACTTTCCCGATGGCCGCCGGCAAGCGCTCCGGCTCGGCGCTGCAGTGGACCAGAGCGGCAACGTCCGGATGACGTAGCCCCCGCCCGGAGGCCTGGCTCACGGCGGTTGACAGCCTTCGGCCCCGGCGGTCGACTGGCGGTGGCGAGAGGATGTTCAACAAGTACTACCAGGACGAGCTCACCTACCTGCGGGATCTGGGGCGCGAGTTCGCCGCCGCCTACCCCGGGATCGCGCCCATGCTCGCGGAGAAGGGCGGGGACCCCGACGTCGAGCGCCTGCTCGAGGGCGTCGCGTTCCTGACCGGCAAGATCCGCCAGAAGCTCGACGACGAGCTCCCCGAGGTGATCCACTCGGTCGCGTCGCTGCTCTTTCCGCACTACCTCCGCCAGATCCCGGCGACCTCGATCATCGAGTTCACGCCGCTCCCGAACGTGGTGCGCGAGAAGCTCGTCGTCGCTCGGCACGCGGAGGTCGGGTCGGTGCCGGTCGACGGCGTCTCGTGCCGGTTCCGCACGACCCAGGACGTCGAGCTCGTCCCGCTCGCGGTGGAGGACGTGCGCGTCGACACGGGCGCGCAGCTCGCGCAGACGCTCCGCATCGAGCTCCGCCTGACCGGCGGCGCCGCGCTGTCGGGCCTGTCGCTCTCCTCGCTGCGCTTCTACATCCACGGCGAGCGCAGGCTGCAGGACGACCTCCGCCTCTGGGTCGGGGCGCACGTCGACACCGTCGCGCTCGCCGCGGTGGACGCCGCGGGGCGCGACACGACGATCGCGTCGCTCCCGGCGCGCGCCGTGCGGCTCACCGGCTTCTCGGATGAAGAGTCGCTGATCCCGTACCCGAAGACGGTCTACCCGGGGTTCCGGCTCCTGCAGGAGTTCTTCACGCTCCCGCAGAAGTTCGCGTTCTTCGAGGTGACCGGCCTCCAGGCGCTCTCGGCGGAGCGGATCTCCGACCGGTTCGCGATCCTGCTGCAGTTCAGGGACGGGCTCCCGCCGGGGACGCGGATCGGCAAGGAGAACATCCGGCTGTTTTGCTCGCCGGTCGTGAACCTGTTCGAGCACACCAGCGATCCGATCAAGCCCGAGGCCACGAAGCACGAGTACCTCTGCCGCCCGGCGGGCGCGGCGCCCGCGGCCTTCGAGATCCACAGCATCGACAAGGTCGTCGGCATCGCCCGGCGCACGAGCCAGCGCGTCGAGATCCCCTCGTTCTTCAGCTTCCAGCACGAGCTCGACCCCGAGGCCGCCGCGCGGACGATCTTCTACCAGGCGCACCTCCGCCCGGCCGCCATCGGCGACGGCATCGACATGTACCTCTCGTTCGGCTCCCCGCAGGACGCGGGGGCTCTCCCCGAGTTCGACGTGATCAGCATCGAGGCGACGAGCACCAACCGCCGCCTGCCGGCGCAGCTGAAGCTCGGCGACCTCAGGGTGCCGACGGCGACCTCACCCGCGGTGGCGAGCTTCACCAACCTCACCGGCGTCACCGCGCCGCTCCCGCCGCCGCTCGGGCGCGAGCTGCAGTGGCGCGTGCTGGCCCACATGGCGATGAGCTACCGCTCGATCACCGAGCTCGAGGTGCTCCGGGCGACGGTCGATCTCTACAATTTTCAGGCGATCGTCGATCGTCAGGCGGCGCGCGCGAACCAGCTCCGCCTGGCCGCGATCAAGACGATCCGGGTGCGGCCGACAGATCGGCTGTACCGAGGGGCGCCGGTGCGCGGCGTCGCGGTCGACATCGAGCTCGACGAGGGCGGCTTCGTCGGCGAGGGGGAGATGTACCTGTTCGCGAGCATCCTGAACGAGATGCTCGGGTCCTACGTCTCGCTGAACTCGTTCACGCAGCTGACGGTCACCGGCACGAATACACGCGTGGTGCACAAATGGGACCCGAAGAGCGGCAGCCTGACGCTGATCTGAGGCCGGCTGCGCCGAGAGGCGCCGCGAGCGCCGACCCCGTCGCGCTGGAGACGCTCCGGCGCTTCGCGGATACCGCGCCGCGCTTCTCGTACTACCGCCTCATCTACCTGCTCGAGCGGCTCTTCCCTGCCGCGCCGCCGGTGGGCCAGCTCGGGCCGGTGCAGGACGAGCGCATCCGGCTGCGCGGCGACCCCTCGCTCATCTTCGCCTCGAGCGACGTGAGCGAGCTCGCGCCGGTCAAGGCCGCTGACGGCGTGGAGCGCGCCCGTGTCTCGACCACGTTCCTCGCCCTGTACGGCTCGGTGTCGCCGCTGCCGGCGTACTTCATCGAGCAGATCGCGCAGGCCGACTACCAGGGCGGCCCGCAGCCGATCCGCGAGCTCCTCGACGTCTTCCACCACCGGCTCCTGTCGCTGCTCTACCGCGCGTGGACGAAGTACCGCCTGCCCGTCACGTACCGCAAGCAGGGCGCCGATCCCTTCTCGCGCCGGATGCTCTGCGCGGTCGGCATCGACGGCTTCCGCGGCTACGAGACGCCGCTCGATCGCTTCTTCTTCCTCCGCTACGCGTCGGTCCTCGCCTCGAAGTCGCGCTCGGCGAGGAACCTGGAGACGGTGCTGTCCGAGATGCTCGGCAACATCGGCGTGAAGATCGAGCAGTTCGTCGGTCACTGGACGAAGATCGAGAAGCCGTTCAGGAACAAGCTCGGCGTGATGAACCATCAGCTGGGCGAGAGCCTGACCCTGGGGCGCTACGTGTTCGACGGCTCCGGCCGCTACAAGGTCGTGCTCGGCCCGGTGGGCTACGACGAGTACCTCTCCTTCTTGCCCGGCGGTCGGCGGCAGGATCTGGTCCGCGGCGTCATCGAGACGTTCACGCCGGGCATCCACGACGTGATGCTCGAGATCCACGTGGACACGGAGGAGGCTCCGCGGTTCCAGCTCGGCTCGCCGCGCGCCGCGACGCTCAAGCGCACCGCGTGGATCGGCGGATCTGCGGCGGAGCGGCTCGTGATCACGATCCCCCTCGACGACAAGCACCTCGCGGGCGGCGACGACGAGGACGACGACGATCGGGGCGAGCCCCCGCCGATGTGAACCAGGCCGAGCGCCGCCGCCACGGGCCACCGGGAGGCGCGGCGGCGCTCGCGCCGTGGACTCGCCCTGCGCTCAGTAAACGGTGAGGCTCTGCAGCGCGGCCGAGATCTCGTCGGCGTTTGCGTCGACGTTCTCGTGGTGCACGATCTGCACGAGCAGGATGCGGCGGGGGCTCCGGAGCAGGATCTCGTGGGCGAAGGCATCCGAGATGGGCTTCGACGGGATCTTCGCCTTGACGAGGTAGCTGCGCCCCTGCGTGTTCGCCGTGGCCACGGGCGCGCGGCCGGAGAGGATCTCGGCGCCCTGCTCCTCGAGGTCCGCCTCGTAGCGCTTGAGCACGTCGGGCCACGGATCCTCGGGGCTGTCGATGCGCTCGTAGATCGAGAACAGGAACTGCCGCGGAGACTGGTACGTGATGAAGCGGCGCTCGGGCGTGTAGTCGGCGCCGCCGACGTTCCAGTCCATCGGGCGGCTCATGCGGACGTCGCCGTTCATGAGGCCCACGCCGATCCGGCGCGGCACCCGCTCCGTCGCCGGCGCGTCGAGCGGCGGGAAGTACACCTCGAAGCTCGAGTCCTTGCTCAGGGCACCGGCGGCGCCGTGGAGGTAGAAGACGTCGTCCTGCTTGGGGGCGGTCGGCGAGCCGCCGCAGCCGGCGAGCAGCGTGATCGCAGCCACGGCGGCGCAGGCCACGCCCGCGCGCCCCGCTCCGGCGGCGAGCGGACGGCGGGCGCAGAAGGCGGGGACGCGCGCGAGCATCGGCATTCCGAGGTGCCTCATCGGGGGGAACTCTAGGCCAGCGAGGGCACGCCAGCCAAATGTTCGCCGAGGAGTTTGCCCTCGGGGTGCCCGGCATTGAATGATTGCCCGGCCCGGGCAGCGCTGCGCCCGCCGATCGAGGCGGTACCCCGTGCCGCGAGAGAGACATGTCCAACGAAAGCAAACCGAGTCGCAAGGGCGAGCCCGCCGGAGCACCGGCGGCGAGCGCGCCGAGCCCCCCCTCCACCAGCACGAGCCAGGGCCACGAGCGTGCTCCGGCGTTTGGCCGCCGCGCGCCCCGGCGCCCCGCGCTCGCGGCAGCCTTCGCGCTTGCGCTGGCGGCCCCGGCGTGCAGCGGCATCGACGCCGGCGTGGAGTACCCGAACGATCTGCCCGCGATCGATCGGTACCTCTTGACTCCCGAGAACGGCCCCGAGGCGCCGCTCGCGCTGGGTGAGTTCAAGATCGGCCCCGAGACGTGCAGCGGCGTCGACACGCACCCGGTCACCCAGAAGCTCTCGCCCGAGGATCTCAGCCGCTTCCTCGCGGCGCAGGGCGCAGGGAGCATCACCCCGAAGCTGGCGAGGTCGAACCTGTACTGGTTCGACTTCCCCGCGCGCGACAAGTCGTTCGTCCGGCTGCGCCTTGCGGTGCTCGAGGACTCCAAGCACGCGACGCAGGATCTCCACGACGCGGTGCTGCAGCACGGGCCGGGCTGGTGGGGCGTCCGCCGCTCGAACCTCGCCGTGCTCGCGCCGAAGGCGAACCTGAGGGAGGCGATGGCGTTCGCCATCAAGTACAAGCTCGTCTGCTGGGGCGTCTTCACGTACGCGGCCAACGACGACGCGTACGTCGTCCCCGGGCCCTACGCCGAGCTGTGAGGGGAGCTGGCGGCGCGCGGGGCGGAGGCGCACGCCGCCGGCGCGCCGTCGGCAAACCTCTGCGAAGCTGGCCCACGCTCGGGGAGAACGCGTAGACTGCGCCCATGCGCCGTTACGTCTTGCTCGCCGCCGCCGTCGCTCCGATCCTCGCCGTGACCGCAGCCGTCTCCATGCCCGGCTGCAGCGAGGAGTTCGAGAACATCTGCGCGTTCCTCGACGATCCCGACAGCTGCTACCACGCGTTCCAATCCGAAACCGCGACTGGGTGCTGGACGCCGGGGGAGAAGGGGCCGAGCGGTAGCTTTGCGAGCCGCGACAAGCTTGACGTCTGCTTCCTCGACGGAGGTGGGCAGATCGTCTTCGATCCCGCGCTCGACATCACGGCGTTCCCACCCAAGAGCATCGCTCTCAAACGCCTCGATGCGCTGGCAGCAGAGTGCGGATCGATCACGTACTCAGGAGAGTTCAGCTACTCGGTGACCGTCAAGGTGCCGTGCACCGGCGCCGATATCGACGCGGGCGCAGAGGAATGCGAGGACGCCGGCGCCGACAACAATAGCACGATCGGCAGGACGCTCACGCTGACGACTCCGGAGGGCAGGAGTACCCTCGACGTGAGTTGTCCAGGCGGCAAGTCTCACCACTTCAATCGCGTCGACATCCAGGAGTGCGCGAACGAAGGACAAGACAGGTTGCAGCCTCGAGCCGTGCTCGAGACGAGCGCGGGCAACCAGCCCCCGCCGCAGCCCTCGCTGGATGCTGGCACGACGGACACGGGGCTATATGAAGGCTCCGTCAAGCTCAGCGTTCACTACCCGCCGGGTGACTCGATAGTGGAGGTAGTGAAGGACGGGAAGAAAATAAAGGAGGCAACGAAAAAGCCTGTCGTGGTCGAGTACTTCAATTGCCGTATCCCAGCTCCGGCGCCGCTCTGCTTGAACGGCCAGAAGGACGGATTGGAGACCGACATCGACTGCGGGGGGACGGTCTGCGAAAAGCAGTGTGATGAAGGCCAGTCCTGTGCTCGACCCGACGATTGCTCGACGAGAAGGTGTGCCATAGACGGCACCGGCTTTCTCAAATGCCAGGCAGCTGCCAGCAGCAGCGCAAGCGCCACCACCGGAGGCGGTGCGGGCGCAGGCGGCGCAGATGGTACTGGCGGTGCAGGCGGCGCCAGCGGCCAGTAGCCGCGCTCTCCGCTCAGGCGACTAGCACCTTCACCACGAACGTCGTGCTCCCGAGGCGCAGCCGGTCGTTGTCGCGCAGCTGCCGGCGCTCGCCCTGTCCGAGGCGCTGCTCGTTGACGAAGGTGCCGTTGCGGGAGCCGTCGTCCTCGATGAAGACCTGACCCGTCGTCGGATCCGCGTGGATCGATGCGTGCCGTGAGGACGCGCTCGCATCCGCGAGCCCGATCTCCGTCGCGGTGTCCGCCCCGGCGCGCCCCACCTGCGTCCGGCCGCTGTATATCGGCCAGAAGCTGCCTCCGGGATCGTTCTGGAACGTCACGATGAAGCCGACGAGGACACGGGCGGGCTGCGCCGACACCTGCGGCACCGCGCCCGAGACCGCGCCCTGGACGATCGACGGCGCGACGATCGCAGGCGCCCTGGCCTGAGCGACCGCCGGCACCCCGCCCTGCACCATCGGCGGCGGCGCGAGCGCCCCCCCCTGCACCATCGGCGGCGGCGCCACCACGCCCCCCTGCACCATCGGCGGCGGCGCGAGCGCACCCCCCTGCACCATCGGCGGCGCGACCAGCCCAGACGCCCCCGTCGGCACGACCATCGGCGGGGGCGCAACCATCTGCGGAGGCGCGCCGAAGACCGGCGCCGGCGCCACGGGCTGCTGCCCCATCGCGCCACCCATGGACGGGCCAGGTACCATGCCCGGGCCCGGCGCCCCGAGCGCCGGCTGGGCCGGCGGGACGCCCGGCGCGTTCATCGGAGGAGACGCCGGCTGCGACGTGAGCCCCGCAGAAGGTGCGGCTCGGGCCCAGGGTGAGACCGGGAAGGAAGCTTCCGCGCCCGTCGAGAAGGCGACGCCTCCCCCCGGCGATGCCGGCACCGAGATCCCGCCTCCCCCGACCCCGTAGGCCTGAGGAGGAGGCGGATAGGCGCCCTGCGCGCCCCCCGCCCCGTAGCCTGGCGACGCCGCGCCGCCATAACCCGAGACGGCCGGCTGCGCTGGATAGCCCGGCGGGCCAGGCGGAGCATAGGCGCCAGCCCCCGCCTGCACCGGCGGAGGCGCGACCGGAACGGAGGCTCCAGGCGCTGCGCCCGCCACGCTCGTACCGCACATCGAGCAGGCAGCGTCGGTCTCCTTGAGCATCCACGCGCAGTTCGGACACGGCCTCATGCGATCTCGAGGCTACCGATTCGCTTGACATCCGTCGAGGCGAAAGCCGCGCTTTGGCGAGAGCGCGCGAGCCCGCCGCGCAGCTCGGCGTGCGCAGCGCAGGCGATGCGATGTCGCTGCCACGCGCCGGCGCGCGAGCGCGCCAAGCTCGCCGAGAGGAGAGGCGTCCGTCGCCGCCGCGCGGGCGTCTTCACGAGAAAAGCACGAAAAAAAGGCGCCGCACGTTCAAGCCGCGCGGCGCCCCGGAGACAGGTCGCTCAGCGATCGCTGGCGACGGCCGTCATCAGTTGCTGGCGATCGAGCTCTTCTCCGACTTCTCGAGCTCCTTCTTCTCGCCGTCCTTCGACTCCTCGGTCGCGGGCGCGGGCTCGGGCAGCCGCTCGAGCGCGGCCTCCAGGACCTGCTCCATCCGGCTGACGAAGAAGAACTGCAGCTCGTCCACGACCTCCTTCGGGACCTCCTCGAGATCCGCCCGGTTGCGCTCGGGGACGATGATGCGCTTGATGCCGGCGCGGTGCGCCGCCAGCACCTTCTCCTTCAGGCCTCCGATCGGGAGCACGCGACCGCGGAGCGTGATCTCGCCCGTCATCGCGACGTCGTGGCGGACCTTGATCCCGGTGAGGAGCGAGACGAGCGCCGTGAACATCGTCACGCCCGCGCTCGGCCCGTCCTTGGGCATCGCGCCGGCGGGGATGTGGATGTGCAGATCGCTCTTCTCGAGGAAGTCCTTCGCGATGCTGAACCTCGCCGCGTTGCTGCGCACGAAGGACAGCGCCGCCTGCGCCGACTCCTTCATCACGTCGCCGAGCTGGCCGGTCAGCTGGAGCTTGCCCGTGCCGTACATCCGCGTCGCCTCGATGAAGAGGATCTCGCCGCCGACGCTCGTCCACGCGAGGCCCGTCGCGACGCCGCTCTCGGCGGTGCGCTCCGCGACCTCGCTCGTGTACTTCGCCGGGCCGAGGAACTCGTGCAGGTCGTCCTCGTTGTCGACGCGCCGCTTCTGCGTGTCGCCCTCGGCGACCTTCACCGCCACGCCGCGGATGACGCCCGCGATCTGCCGCTCAAGCGACCGGACGCCGGCCTCGCGCGTGTAGTGATCGATGATCTCCTCCAGCGCCTTGTCCGTGACCTCCAGCTGCTCGGTCGTGAGCCCGTGCTCCGACAGCTGCTTCGGGAGCAGGTGCTGCCGCGCGATCGCGAGCTTCTCCTTCCGCGTGTAGCCGGGGATCTCGAGGATCTCCATGCGGTCGCGGAGGGGCGGCGGGATCGGATCCGCCACGTTCGCGGTCGCGACGAACATCACGTGCGACAGGTCGTACGGGATCTCCAGGTAGTGATCCGCGAACGTGTTGTTCTGCTCCGGATCAAGCACCTCGAGCAGCGCCGCCGACGGATCGCCGCGGAAGTCGTGCCCGATCTTGTCGACCTCATCCATCATGAAGACCGGGTTGATCGTGCCCGACTTCTTCATGCCCTGGATGATCTGGCCAGGGAGCGCGCCGACGTAGGTGCGCCGGTGGCCGCGGATCGCCGCCTCGTCGTGCACGCCGCCGAGCGAGACCCGGTGGAACTTGCGGCCGAGGGCGCGCGCGATGCTCCGGCCGAGCGACGTCTTTCCGACGCCGGGAGGCCCGAGCAAGCAGAGGATCGGGCCCTTCTTGTCCTGCTTCAGCTTCCGGACCGCCAGGTACTCGAGGATGCGCTTCTTGACCTTCTCCAGGCCGTAGTGGTCCTCGTCGAGCACCTTGCGGACGCTGCCGATGTCGAGGTTGTCCTGCGTCGACTGCGTCCAGGGCACGTCGAGGATCCAGTCGAGGTACGTCCGCACGACGGTGTACTCGGCCGACCCGACCTGCATCGTGCGCAGCCGCTTCAGCTGCTTCTTCGCGACGGTCTCCGCCTCGGTCGGCAGGTTCGCCTTCGCGATGCGATCCTCGAGCCCGTCGAGATCGCCCTGATCGCCGTCGTCCTCGCCCAGCTCCTCCTTGATGGCCTTGAGCTGCTGGCGCAGCACGTACTCGCGCTGGTTCTTGCCCATCTCCTCCTTGATCTGGGAGTTGATGCGCTCGCGCATCTTCAGGATCTCGAGCTGCCGCGTGAGCAGCCGCAGCACCTTGCGGATGCGCTCCTTCACGTCGATCGTCTCGATGAGCTGCGCCTTCTCCTCGACGGGAGCGTCGAGGTTCGCCGCGACGAGATCGGCGAGCGCGCCGGGCGCCTGGATGGAGTCGATGAGCGAGCCCGCCTCGCGCGGGAGCTCCGGCATCAGCTGGATGACCTGCTTCGCGATGTCGCGCAGGCTCATCGCCAGGGCCTCCGCCTCGACGTCCTCCGTCGCCGGCTCGTCCATCCGGCGGATCTTGGCGCGCAGGTACGGCGTGTGGGCCGTGACGGTGTCGAGCCGGATCCGCGTGAGGCCCTGCAAGATCAACGAGTAGTTGCCCGAGCTGTGCTTCAGCGCCTTCAGCACGCGCGCGGCGCAGCCCATCGGGTACAGGTCCTCCGCCCCGGGATCGTCGGTCGACGGATCGCGCTGGGCGAAGATCGCGATGACCGGGCCGGGGAGGTTGTCGACATCCTCCACCAGCGCGACCGACTTCTCGCGGCCGACATCGAAGGGCGCGACGGCGCCCGGGAACAGCACCGCATTGCGGATCGGCAGAACCGGCAGCTCGTCGCCGAAGACGACCTCTTCCTCGGAGCGCGGCGGCATCGGCGGGTTCTTTTTCTCGGACATGGCGATCTCCTCTAGGCACCCGACCGGGGGAGGTAAACCCCTTCATCAACACGCAGCCGGGCCGCGCGGCCACCGCGCGCCCCGGTCATCTTGGCTTGCATCCAGACGGATGCGGATGGTGCAACGCGGAGCCCTGCTGGCAGTTCTTGGTGGAAGACAGCCCGCGAGGCTACGGGAACTCACCATAGACACGGCGCATGCCGCGTGCCACAGCCCTGGCCATTTTTTTGAATGAGGATACGCTGCGGGTGGTCAGCTCCGACTCCGACCTGCAGCGCTCGCTCGTCACGCTCGTCACCACCTGGCGCGCGCGGCGCGGCGCTGAATCCTCGGCGGCCGGGTCAACGAGGCGCGCCTCGGCCTTGCCGCGCGGCGCGGCCGAGGCTGCGCCCGGCACGGAGCGACACCCTGGGCCTCGCTGAACGATGATCGATCCCTTGCTCGGCCTCGGCGCGCTCGCGATCGCGATGCTCGGCCTGCCGGCGGCGCCGTCGCTCGATCCAGGGCCCAGCCCGGCGTGCCCGGCGGACATGCGGCTCGTCACCGGCGCGCACCGCGACGAGGTGCAGCACGTCTGCGTGGAGCCGGTCAAGAGCGGCAAGGCGACGCACTGCTTCGCGTACTGGGAGGACATCACGGCCGAGGAAGGGCCGTCGACCGAGATCTCCGTGTGCATGGACCAGTTCGAGGCGCCGAACCAGCGGGGGGCGAAGCCGCTCGTCATGCAGTCCTTCGAGACGGCCACCGCGTGGTGCGCCGCGCGCGGCAAGCGGGTGTGCGCCGAGCAGGAGTGGGAGCTCGCGTGCGAGGGCCCCGAGCGGCGTCCCCTCGCCTACGGCTGGCGCGTGGACAAGGCGGTCTGCAACAGCGGCAAGGCCTGGCGGCCGGTCGACGAGCGGAAGCTAGGCGCCTCCGGCGAGGCGGCGCAGCGCGAGGTCGAGCGGCTCTGGCAGGGCGCGCCGAGCGGCTCCCATCCGGGGTGCGCCTCGACCTTCGGCATCTTCGACATGATGGGCAACGTCGAGGAGTGGGTCGCCTCGCGCCGCGGCCGCCGGTGGCCAGGCGCGCTCATGGGCGGCTTCTGGGCCAAGCCGTGGACCGGCTGCCGCGGGACGAACGACGCGCACGATCCGAAGTTCGTGTTCTACGAGACCGGCTTCCGCTGCTGCGCCGATCCGCGCTCGGCTCTCCCTTCGCGCGGCGCGGCGACGCCCGCGGCGGACGAAGAGCGCGGCGGGCGCCGAGCGCCCGGGCCCTGAGGCCGGGCCTCCACGGCGGCGCTCGCCGCGAGCGAAGAAGGCGGCACGACGGGCGCAGCTCCTGCTAGAAGCCAGGGCGTGCGCGCCCTGTTCTTCGGTACCCCCGCCATCGCCGTGCCGTCGCTCGAGGCGCTCGCGTCGATCGCGGACGTCGTCGGCGTCGTCTGTCAGCCGGATCGGCCGGCCGGCCGCGGGCTCGAGCTGAAGGCGCCGCCGGTGAAGGTGAAGGCGCTGGAGCTCGGCGTGCCCGTGCTGCAGCCCGAGAAGGTTCGCACGCCCGAGTTCGCCGCGTGGGTCGCGGGCGCCGGAGCGGACGTCGCGCTGGTGATCGCCTACGGGCGCATCCTGCCGAAGGCGGTGCTCGAGGCGCCGCGGCGCGGCTGCATGAACCTGCACGCGTCGATCCTGCCGCGCTACCGCGGCGCCGCGCCGATCACCTGGGCGATCGTCGGGGGCGAGGCCGAGACGGGCATCTCGCTGATGCAGATGGACGAGGGCATGGACACGGGGCCCGTCTACGCGGTGCGCCGGACGCCGATCGGCCCGGACACGACCGCCGACGAGCTCGCGATCGATCTCGGGGCGCTCGCCGCGCGCGTCGTGCGCGAGGACCTCCGCCGCGCGGTGGACGGCGAGCTCCCGCTGACGCCGCAGGACCACGAGGCGGCGACGCACGCGGCGCTCCTGAAGAAGGAAGACGGGCGCATCCGGTGGGAGCGGAGCGCCCGGCAGATCCACGACCACATCCGGGGGATGACCTCGTGGCCAGGCGCCTTCACGACGATCGACGGCAAGGTGCTCAAGGTGCTGGCCGCGCATGTCGAGAGCGAGGCCGACCAGGCCGGCGCGCCGCCGGGGACCGTGGTGATGGCCGGCCGCAGCGTCGTGATCGTCGCCTGCGGCGCGGGCGCGATCCAGATCGTGCGAGCCCAGGCCGAGGGGCGGAAGCCGCTCGCGGCGGCGGACCTCGTCGCCGGGCGGACGCTCCAGACGGGGATGGTGCTCGGTCGATGAGCGCCAAGGGCGCCGTTCACGGCGCCCCGTCGATGAGCGCGCCCGCGTCACGGCGCCCGTTCGTCGAGCGCCGCCCGCGTCACGGCCCGGCCGGGTGCCAGATCGTCTTCATCTCGACGAACCGCTCGATCCAGCGGGGGGACGTCGCAGCCCTGTCGTCGAACCACTCCGCCTCGCCGAGCGATCGGGCGCGCACCCGCTTGACGCTGGCCGCGGCCGCCTCCTCGAGGCGCTTCGTCAGCGCCGCGTCCACGCCGTGCAGATCGAGCGCGGCGACGTCCATGTGCGCGGCGAGGTGCGGCAGCACCTCCGCGAGCTGGCCGGTGAGGACGTTGACGACGCCGCCCGGGAGATCGCTCGTGGCGAGCGCCTCGCCGAAGACGAGCGCCGTGCGCGGATCCGCCTCGCTCGCGACCACGACGCAGGTGTTGCCGGCGGTGATCACCGGCAGGAGAGCGCCCGCGAGGCCGAGCAGCGCCGGCCGCGGCGGCGCCGCGATGACGACGACCCCCATCGGCTCGGGCACCGTGAAGGTGAAGTGCGGGCCGGACACGGGGTTCAGGCTCGCGAAGAGGCTCTGGTACTTGTCGGCCCAGCCCGCATAAGCGACCGCCCGATCGATCGCCGCCAGGACCTCGCGCTCGGCGGCGCCTGCGCCCTGCCCGCCGCGCTCGAGCGAGGCCGCGAGCTCCGCGCGCCGCGCCTCGAGCATCTCGGCGAGGCGGTAGAGGATCTGCCCGCGGTTGTACGCGGCGCGCGCCGACCAGCCGCCGAGCGCGCCGGCCGCCGCGAGCACGGCGTCGCGCCCGTCCTTGCGCGAGGCGCGCGGGATGTTCTCGACCGCGCCCGCGCCTCCGTGATCGCGCACCTGCGTGTACCTCCCGGACTCCGAGCGCACGAACGCGCCGCCGACGAACATCTTGTACGCCTTGCGCACGCCGACCCGCGCGCGCGCCTCGCCCGGAGGCGCGTCGAGCGCAGCCGCGCCGGCTCGCTCCCCGATCGGCGTGCACGCCTCGTCGCCGCCGCTGTCCTTGTCGCCGAGCGCCATCAGTCCACCTCGAGGTAGGCGAGCAGCCCCTGGCGCCCGCCCTCGCGGCCGAAGCCGCTCTCCTTGTAGCCGCCGAACGGCGCGCTGGGATCGAACTTGTTGAAGGTGTTCGCCCAGACGACGCCGGCGCGGAGGCGCTGCGCGACCCAGAAGCTCTTCGAGCCCTTGCCGGTCCAGACGCCCGCCGACAGCCCGTACATGGTGTTGTTCGCCTTCTCGATCGCCTCGTCGGGCGTGCGGAAGGTCAAGATCGAGAGCACCGGGCCGAAGATCTCCTCGCGCGCGATCCGGTGCGACTGCGCGACGCCCGTGAACAGCGTCGGCGCGAACCAGTAGCCCCGCTGCGGGAGCGCGCAGCTCACCGAGAAGCGCGCGGCCCCCTCGCGCTCCCCCGCCGCCACGAGCTCCTCGATCTTCGCGAGCTGCGCCCGCGAGTTGATGGCACCCACGTCCGTGTTCTTGTCGAGCGGATCGCCGACGCGCAGGGTCGCCATGCGCTCGCGCAGCTTGAAGAGGAGCGCGTCGTGGACGCTCTCCTCGACCAGGAGGCGCGAGCCCGCGCAGCAGACGTGGCCCTGGTTGAAGAAGATGCCGCCGATGATCCCCTCGACGGCCTGATCGAGCGGCGCGTCCTCGAACACGATGTTCGCGGCCTTGCCGCCGAGCTCGAGGGTGAGCCGCTTCCCGGTGCCGGCGAGCGCGCGCTGGATGCGCTTGCCGACCTCGGTCGACCCGGTGAACGCGACCTTGTCGACGCCGGGGTGGCCGACGACCGCGGCGCCGGTCGCGCCGGCGCCCGTGACCACGTTGACGACGCCGGGCGGGAGATCGGCCTCCTCGATGATCTTCGCGAGGAGCAGCGCGGTGAGCGGCGTCGTCTCGGCGGGCTTGAGGACGCACGTGTTGCCCGCCGCGAGCGCGGGGGCGAGCTTCCACGCCGCCATGAGCAGCGGGAAGTTCCACGGGATCACCTGGCCCGCGACGCCGAGCGGCCGGGGGTCGCGCCCCGGGAAGGCGTGCTCGATCTTGTCCGCCCAGCCCGCGTGGTAGAAGAAGTGCGCGGCCGCGAGCGGGAGATCGACGTCGCGGGACTCCTTGATGGGCTTGCCCCCGTCGAGCGACTCGACGACGGCGAGCTCGCGCGCCTTCTCCTGGAGGGCCCGGGCGACGCGGTAGAGGTACTTGCCGCGATCGAGCGGGCGCATGCGCGACCAGTGCTTCTCGTACGCGGCCCGCGCCGCCTGCACGGCGAGATCGACGTCCTGCTCCGAGGCCTCGGCGAACTCGCAGAGCTTCTCCTCGGTCGACGGGCTGATGCTGTCGAGGTAGCGGCCCGAGGCCGGAGCGCGCCACGCGCCGCCGATGAAGAGCTCGTACCGCGGCGCGATCTTCACGTGGTCGCGCCCCTCGGGCGCCGGCGCGTAGCGCCAGGCATCGCCGAACACGACGGCCGCGTCCCGCGCCGCGGTCGCGTCCCGGGGCGAGCCCCCGTCGCCGGCAGCCGCGGCGGTGCTGTTGTCGCTCATGCGGCGCACTCTACGCCCGCGGCCGCGCGTTGAACACCGACGCGGACCCGCCCTCACGGCGCCGTCAGTCCTTGCTGAAATGGTCCGCGCTCTGGTAGGCGCCCGTCCGCTCCTTCTCGAGCTGCATGAGCACGTCGTTGAGGAGCGTCGACGCGCCGAAGCGGAACAGGTCGCTCGTGAGCCAGGCGTCGCCGAGGGTCTCCTTGACCAGCACGAGGTAGTGGAGCGCCTGCTTCGCGGTGCGGATCCCGCCGGCCGGCTTCATCCCGACCCGCCGCCCGGTCGCCTGCGCGTGATCGCGGATCGCCTCGAGCATCACCAGCGTCACCGGAGGCGTCGCCGCCGGCGTGATCTTCCCGGTCGAGGTCTTGATGAAGTCGGCGCCCGCGAGCATCGCGATGCGGCTCGCCTTGCGGACGCGATCGTAGGTCCCGAGCTCGCCCGTCTCCAGGATCACCTTGAGGTGCGCGTGCCCGCACGCCTCCTTGGTCGCGGCGATCTCGTCGTACACCGCGCCGTACTCGCCGGAGAGCATCGCGCCGCGGTCGATCACCATGTCGATCTCGTCGGCGCCGAGCTCGACCGCCTGCCGGACGTCGGCGAGCTTGACGGCGAGCGTGGAGAGGCCGCTCGGGAAGGCGGTCGCCACACTGGCCACCTTGACGGTCGAGCCCGAGACCGCTCGCTTCGCCACAGCGACGAGCTTGGGATAGACGCACACCGCCGCACAGGAAGGGATGTCCGCGCGCTCGTGGGGTCGAAGCGCCTTCTGACAGAGCTGCTCAACTTTTCCCGGGGAGTCTTTCCCCTCGAGCGTGGTGAGGTCCATCATCGAGATGGCGAGCTTGAGGCCGGCGACCTTGGCGGGGCCTTTGATGCTCCTTTTGCCGAGGCCGGCTGCTCGCTCTTCGACCATGACCTTATCCACGGTGGGCGAAGAGAAATCGGGGTAGGTGACCTCCCTGCCCTGGCGCACCACGCCGGGCGCGGCGCCGCTGTCGTTTCCGAAGATCGCCATCGGCCTCGTCTCCTGGCGCGGGAACGTACCAGAAGCGTCGGATCGATCCTACCGAGTGCGTGCTAACGTGGCGCTCTGATGAAGAGACGCTTCCCGATTGCCGTCGTTTTTGTCGTACTTGCTGTCGTCTTTGCCTTTGCCTCGCTGCTCGGCTGTGGCGCGGCCGAGCGACCCGATGGTGGACAAGGGCTGATCCCGGTCGGCGCGGCGGCGCCCGACGTGTTCGCCGCGGATCAGCACGGCGCGATCCAGCGGCTGTCCGACCAGCGGGGTCGGGCCGTGGTCGTGTACTTCTATCCGAAGGACGGGACGCCGGGCTGCACCGAGGAGGCGTGCGCGTTCCGCGACGCGTGGGATCGCTTCAAGCAGGCCAACGTGCAGGTCTTCGGCGTGTCTTCCGACACCCGCGAGTCGCACGAGCAGTTCGCGACCGAGAACAAGCTGCCGTTCCCGATCCTCGTCGACACCGATCACGTGTGGGCCACGGCGTTCGGCGTGCCGATGCGGCTCGGTGCGACGGCGCGCGTGACGTTCCTCGTCGATCCGGACGGCAAGATCGCGAAGGTCTATCCGGACGTGGATCCCGGGGTGCACGCGGACGAGGTGCTGAAGGACGCCGCGCAGCTCACGGGCGCCGCGCTCCCGGTCGCGCCAGCGGCGTCGGGCAGCGCAGCGCCGGCCGGAGCGGACACCGCGGCGCCGACCACCACCGCGGCGGCGCCCGCGGGAGCGGCGGAGCCGGCCACCGCCGCTCCGGTGGCGACGGGGACGATGCTGCCCCCGGCGGCCCCCGCGGCGCCCCCGGCGAAAGGTCCGCCGGGGAGGCGGTGACGCCCGCGCGCATACGCGGCGGGCGGTGACGCCCGCGCGCATACGCGGCGCAGGAGCGCCGGCGGGTCGCGCGCGGGCCACGCGGAGGGCTGGCGGGAGATCTGCAGACGGGAGCGCGCGTGGTGCGTAGGTCGTCGGAATTTTTGAACACCAACGGGTTGGATCTCTGCGTCCATCGCTTCCGCGACGACCACGCGCAGCCGACCGGCCTCACGCTGCTGCTGCTCCACGGCTTCCTCGACGCCGGGAGCACGTGGGACCTCGTGGCCGAACCGCTCGCGCGGGCGGGGCACGACGTCGTCGCGCCGGACCTGCGCGGGTTCGGCCGGAGCGCCCGCGTCGGCGCGGGCAGCTACTACTACTTCCCCGACTACATCGCCGACGTCGCGGCGCTCGTGGACGCGCTCGCGCCGGCGCGCCTCGGCGTGGTGGGCCACTCGATGGGCGGCGCGGTCGCCGTGTACTACGCGGGCGCGTGCCCCGGCCGCGTCGAGCGCCTGGCGCTGCTCGAAGGCATGGGGCCGCCGGCGAGCGGGCCCGAGGTCGCCGTGGTGCGCGTCGAGGCGTGGCTGCGCCAGATGGCGGAGCTCGATCGCGCGCCGCGGAAGCTCTCGTCGATGCAGGACGCGATCGCGCGGCTCGTGGCGAACCACCCGCGCGTGCCGCGCGAGGTGCTGGCGACGCGCGCGCCGCTGCTCACGCGGGAAGAGCCGGACGGCGGGCTCGCGTGGGCGTACGATCCGATGCACCGGACGACGTCGCCGCTGCTGTTCCAGGTGGAGGCGTTCATGACCTTCCTGGAGCGCATCGCGTGCCCGACGCTGCTCGTGAGCGGCGGGCCTACGGGGTGGCACCCGGAGGGTGAAGCGGAGCGGGTAGCGAGGCTCAAGCGCGCGGAGCACGTCGAGCTGCCGGAGGCCGGGCACATGATGCACTGGTCGGCGGCGGCGGAGCTGGCGGAGCGGCTGGGCGAGTTCTTCGCCGCGGGAGGAGACGCCGGGGACGCGGCGGGCGCGGAGGGGAAGGGAATCGCGGAAGCAGCCGAGGCAGCCGAAGCTGCGGCAACAGCGAGCGAAATCGGGTCCCTCCGAGGACGGAAATAAAAGAGCTTGACTCGGCAGGGCGAGTGGGTAATCTGCGCGCCTCCTCGACGAGAGGCATGCCACCTTAGCTCAGTGGTAGAGCAACGGTTTCGTAAACCGTAGGTCTCGAGTTCAAATCTCGAAGGTGGCTCAACGTGAATGCCAGCGTGTTCGCTGCCCTGTGGGCGAGCAGGTGACGCGCTGGGTGCGGTCATGTACGCGCCGCGCAGAGAACTCTCTTGCTCGGGCGCGTGGTCCACGAGCCGCGGCGGCGCGTGGGTGATCCACCGGTTGAGCCGGCGCGTCCCGGACACCGCAGGCCATACGAGCTCATGCGGGATCGACGCGGATCTACGTGGATTCGCCGAACGCCTGACGCGCGCGCCCGATCCATCGCCGCAACGAGTGCGCGTCAGCGGGGATGCTGGTCAGGCCGTGCTCCCCCACGAGGCGCACCATGGCGGCGGTGTCCTTCTCGTTCATCCCGAGCTCGGCGAGCCTCTCTTGCGGCCTGCGCATCGCTTCGGAGCCATGGTGGCCGGCAACGGCCACCAGCAACGACTCCAGCTTCTCGATGGCAACACCGCCAACGACAGCCGGCGGCTGATCCGCGGTACTTCCCAGCCCTTCGATCGCCCGTTCAATGCCGTCCTCGCGGTGGGCGAACTTGACCTTGTCGCGGTCGCGCGTGAACGCAAAGACCTCGCACCCACGCTTCTTGGCATGGTGGAAGGCGCGCTGGACGTTGAGCTCCTCGCCCTTTCCACCAATACCCACGCGGAGCTTGGGGATGCTCTTCCAGAGGATGGCGTCCACGACCTTCCACCCCTCGGGACGGACCTGCCGCAGCAGCGCCTCCACCACGCCGGGCTCGGGATTGTCGTCGCGGAAGCTCGGCTCGGCTGCGAAGCCGCCGAGCTCGTTCTTTCCCTCACCGGCGAGAATGACGCGGATCAAGGCTCGGTGCCCTCGAGAAGCGGCGCCTCGTCCTCGCCGTTGGCATAGGCGATCCACAGCTCGCCGAGCGCGTAGACCTTGGAGCGCTCTTCGAAATCGGGCGTATCCTTGATGCGCTTGACCCGGGTGCCCTCATCGGCGGTGCGGGTGACGACGGACACCTCGTCGGGTTTGAGCTCGTTCACGACGAGCGGGCTATGGGTCGCCATGAGGACCTGTGTACCGCTCTCCTCGACGATGGCACGGAGGATGCGCATGACCTCGGCGATGCGCGCCGGATGCAGGCCGTTCTCGGGCTCTTCCACGAGCAGGAGCGAGACCGGGTCCATGTAGCGGAGCGCGGCAAACGCCAGATAGTAAAGGAGGCCCTCGCTGAGCCGAGCGGCCTCCACCCGCGCGCCATTCACGAGCTCGACCTCCAGGACGACCTCGCTGCTCGTCACTACCTTGACACGAAGACCTTTGATCGTCGGGAAGTGGCGGCGAACGTCGTCGACGATGCGGGAAAAAGCGTCGTCGTTGCGGTTGCGAATGGCGAAGTAGATGCCGGCCAGGCCATGACCCCGGTCGTCGAGGAAGCCGACCGGCTGCGTTTCGGGGATCAGACCGCTTGGCTCACGCAGCGCATCCGGGTCGAAGCGAACAAGCCTCGCCTGATAAATCTGGCTCAGGATATGCCGCTCGGATGGATGTTTGCCCTCCTGCGGTGCGTCCCGCGGTACGGTGCTCAACCAGGTACTGGGCCGAGGAACAACCGAACGGCCATGATATAGAGACGTATCGCTGCTGCGCCGCTCGCCGGTACGCTCTTCGAGACCTCGCAGCCCCGTTTTGATAGCGTACCATCCCCCCTCGACCCCGCACTCGAGCAGGATGTCGTGCGGGGTTTGAGGTAGTTCATGGGATGGAGGCTCTGTGGGAAGATAGGGATCAAACGGCTTCCATCTACCCTTATCCTGCTGAAAGTGGGATCCGGCGAACTGCACCAGGGTCCGCATACCGTGCAGCAGTGTGCTCTTGCCGCTATCGTTCGGGCCGATGAACGCATGAAGCGGGGTCAGCGAGGCCTCGGTATCGACCAGGCAGCCGTAGTTCCGAGCGTAGAAGGTGTGAATCATCGCAGCTCCACGTGGGCGTCAGCCGCTCGCCTGCTCTGAAGGGCGTGCATGCTCTCCGTCCGCAGGTCGAGCCGCTCCCGAGGGCGAGGGAAGGCTTGCAGCCGCTCGAAGCCGCGCCGGCTCGGTTCATCCTCGAGGGCTTCGGGCCGGAACTCCGCGCCGAGAGGACTGCAGGCCGAGCTCCGGCCAGCCGCTGCAGCAGCCGCCTTCTCGCGGCTCCCGTCGCCGAGGCCGAGGCCGCGGCAGAGCTCCTTCAGGCGGTCGCAGGAGATGCCGGCGAGCAGCTCGGGCCCGTGGCCATCGAGCATGTCGGCGAGCTGGGCCTTGCCATCCGGAACGAGCAGATTGTAGCGGCCGACGAGCTCCACGAGCTCGTCACGGGGCAGGAGGTCGAGAACCTGGCGCTTGCTGGGCATGAGCGGGGCGAAGAGTACGCCAGGAATCGCGGATGTGGAGCCTGGACTCTCGAACCACAGCCCGCCGACAGCGGTGCGTCACGCCGGGGCGAGACCCAGCATTACCGCAGCAAATAGCGCCATGACCACGCCGAGCACGACGAGCACGACGAGCCCCCACCTGGTCCGCGGAGATGCCGCACGCGCTCCCGACGACCGCGCGCCAGCCCTCGCCGCATCCCATGGCTCGGTCCTCACCAGCCGCTCTGCTCCTGGCACCGCCGCCGTGATGGCCGCTGCCCCCTCCCACCGCTCCGTGCTGACCCGCGTCCCCGCTCCTGTCGCCGGAGCAGCCGCGCCCTCCCACCGCTCCGTGCTCACCAGCAGGCTGGTTCCCGCGCCGGCTTCGATCACGCTCGCGCCCTCCCCCGGCGCCAGCCTCGCCACTTCACCCCCTGCTGCCGGCAGCACCGGCCCCCGCAGTGGCTGCCCGGCTACCGCATCCTCGCTCCGGGTCCCCGTCCCCGCGCTCGCCGCACCCAGCCCCCACGCCGGCTCTACCCTGAAGCTCTGCGCCATCGCCAGCCTGCTCCGCGCATCCGCGCCCGGCGCCGCGCTCGCCGGCATCACGCCCTGTCCCGGCAGCGCCGTCACCAGCTGCACCGGGCTCGGCATTCTCTCCTCCCGAGGCGTCCCAGCGCGCTCGCGGATCGCCCGCTCCCTTGCCGCGTCCGCCGCCTCGCTCAGGAGCTGCCGCGCGCCCGCGTCGTCCACGGCCCTCTCGGCCGTCACCGCGGTCCCCGCCACCTCGCGCAGCGCCGCCGCGAGCTCCGCCGCCCGCGCAAACCGCGCTTCAGGCCGCTTGGCGAGGCACCTGGCCACCGCGCTCCAGAGCGCCTCCGGACACCCCGGGAGCACCTCCGGCAGGGGCGTCGCTTCCAGGTGCACGTGCGCCGCCTGGATCTCCGTCTCCCCGATGCCCGACGCCTCGTCGAGCACCGCGTACGGGTGCGCCCCGGCCAGCGTCTCGTACAGGACCACGCCGAGCGCATACAGATCCGCGCGCGCGTCCACGGCGCCCCCGGCGACCTGCTCCGGGGCCATGTAGCGCGACGTCCCGACCGCCCTCCCTTGCCCGGTCAGCCCGAGGCCCACGCCCCGCGCGTCCTTCGCCACACCGAAGTCGACGAGCCGCGCACGCACGCCGTCGCTCACCAGGATGTTCTCGGGCTTCACGTCGCGGTGCACGAGGTCGGCTTCGTGCGCCGTCGAGAGCGCGTCCGCGATCTGGATCGCGTAGTGGAGCGCGCGCACCGGATCGAGCGGCACGCCGCCCGCGATGATCTCCCGCAGCGGCACGCCCGAGGCGCGCTCCATCACCATGAAGAGCCGCCCGTCCGCGGCCCTGCCGGCGTCGTACAGCCGCACGATGTTCGGGTGCGCGACCCGCGCGGCGAGCTTCGTCTCCCGGAGGAAACGCTCGGCATAACGCGCCTCCCCCGCGAGGGAGCGGTGGATGATCTTGATCGCCACCGGCCGCTCCAGCGCCGTGTCGACGGCGGCCCAGACCTCGCCCATCCCGCCGCGTCCGAGGAGGCGATCGATCAGGAAGCGCCCCTGGAACAGCGCCCCGGGGCTCAGCGGCTCATCGACGCTCATTACCTCGCGACACCCTACCTCCCAGCAGCCGACGATGGCGAACGAGCGCCCCCGCCCCCTCGCTTCTCGGCCCTTGTTGACCCTCCCTGGGAAAGGTAGCGTCGGGTGTCCATTGCGCGAAGCGCGCCGAGCGCATGCAGCGCCAGCGGGCAGCGCGCCCCCGGAGCCCGATGTCGAGCCCCCGCCCCGACCCCGATGCCGGCGATCCGACCCTCGAGGCCCGCGTCGCCCACGCCGTCGCGCCGTACGCCGATCTCCTGCCCGCCGAGGATCTCGAGGCGCTGCGCGCGCTGACCGCGCGCTTCCTCGCGACGCACCCCGTCGCCGCGCCGCTCGTCGACCGGCTCCGCCCGCGCACGCCCCCCGCCGCGAGCGGCGAGGTCGATCGGCGCGAGCCCGCGGCGCTGGCCGAGGCCGCGCAGCGGCTCGCCGCGAAGGCGGGCGCTGCCAAAGGCCGAGGGCAAGGCGGCGCCCGATGAACCACGGCGACCGGCCGCGGAGGCCCCTCCGCCCCGACCAGCAGGCGCTCGTCGCGGAGGCCGTGCCGCTCGTCGAGAAGCTCTGCGGCCACTTCCTCCGGCGGACGCGCGCGCACTACGTGGCCGACGATCTCCGCTCCGCCGCCGTCCAGGCGCTGCACGAGGCCGCGCTCGGCTACGATCCCGCCCGCGGCGTCCCCTTCCAGGTCTACGCGTGGCGGCGCGTCGACGGCGCGCTGTCGGACGCGCTGCGGCAGGAGTCGAAGCACTGGCGCGCCGCCCGCGAGGACGGCTACGACGCCGCCGAGGCGGCGCAGGACACGAGCGACGTGCTCGCCGACGGCGACGCCGAGACGACCGCGCAGGCCGACGGGATGGCCGACCAGGTCGCGGCCGCCGCGGTGCTCGGCCTCGTCGGCCGCGCGCTCACAGCGCAGGGCGAGGAGGGCGAGCGGCTCCGCGCCACGTACGACCACGCCATCCGCGCGGTGGAGGCCGCCCTGTCGCGGCTCCCGGACGAGGAGCGGCGCGTCCTCGTGCTCCGCCACGTCGAGGAGCGGACCTGGCAGGCGATCGGCGCGGCGCTCGGCTGCTCGGATCGGACCGCGAAGCGGCGCAGCGCGGAGGCCCAGAAGCGGTTCGCCGGCGCGCTGCGAGCGGACCGAGAGCGCGCGCAGGGAGGCGCCGTCGCGCCGGATCGGGTGGGGCTGGCTGGCGCGACATCGGGATGAGTCGAGGAGCTCCCATCGCCACCCTGAAATCGCAAGCTGGCCAGCGGCCATCCGCCTTCGCACGCCGCGCGTGCGCGAGGTACGCTTGACGCATGCAAGACGCCCAGGCACGGCGGCTCGCGCGGGCGAGCTGGCAGACACGGATCTTCCGGAACGACCCGGAAGGCGAAGCCGACGCAGACGCTCGTTTCTGGGCGGAGATGTCGCCGGCCGAGCGCGTCCTTGCCGCGTGGGCGCTGAGCCAGGAGATGCATGCCCTTGCCCACCCCGATGCTCCCCCCGCTGAGCCCGGACTTTCGCGATCCGTTGTACGAGTTATCCGCAGCTGAGGCGCGCTTCCTCATCGTGGGCGGGTACGCCGTCGCGCTCCACGGCCGCCCGCGGCGCGGCAGGGAGGCCACAAGACCTCGCCGATGTGGCTGCGCTTGAAGTTGCAAAAGCCTAGCCGCCAGAGGGATGAACCCTATCCGCTGGGTGAGCGAGCGCTGCGCTCCAGCACACTCTCCGCCCGGAGGCCAGGGTGCGTGCAGCGCAGCACCTCGGCGCCAGCTCAGCCAGGGCTCTCCGTCACGAGCTCCGGGACGACAGGAGTCGCCCCCGGCTCCTCCCCGCTGCCGCTCCCACCACCGCCGCCGCCATCGCCGCGCCCGTTCCCCTCGCCTCCCTTCGGCGACTCCTTCCTCGTCCGGCCCGAGTTGGGCCTGCCCACCGCGAACAGCGACGGGAACCGCTCCTGCATGCGCGAGTTCTTCCGCCACAGCCACAGCGCTGCCGCCCGCACCTCCTCGTAGCGCAGGCAGAGCAGCGTCCAGACCCGTACGTACCGGTCGAAGGCCTGCCGGGCCCTCGGCGTCATCGCCGCCGAGAGCTTCTGGATCATCGCCCCGGCCAGCTCGCGCGCGCGCGCCGCGTCGTCAGCCCGGTAGTGCTTCGGGTCCGCCTTCACGACGTCCGCGCGCAGCTCGTAGATCCGCGCGTAGCCGAGCAGATCGTTCGCGAGGTCGCGGTGCCCGGTGCCCGGCCGCAGCCGGTCGAGCTCCGGCTTGATCGCGGGGTCGTCCGCGAGCTGGTACTCGCAGAGCGCCTGCATGCGCCCCTCGACCTCCAGCGCCTCGGTGACCAGCGCGACCGGCAGCCGCGCCTCCGTCTCGAGCGCGCCGGCGGCCCGGGCCTCCGCGAGCGCGTGCAGCGCGGCGAAACACGCGAGCTCCAGCTCGTCGACGTGCATGACATCGAACTCCTCCCGGGGCAGCCGCGCGAAGCGCGCGCGCACGTCGGGCGAGGACACGAACCCGACGACGCCGAGGGCCGCGTACGTGGCCGCCTCGACATCCATCCTCACGGTGATGAGCTCGGCCTCGGCGAGGCGGTCGAGCTCCGGGGCGAGCGCCTCGAGCGCCTTCTTGCCAGCGGCGGGATCGTAGATGGGCGGAGCGTACGACGGCTCCAGAGAGGCGGCAGCGGTCGCGGAGCGCTTCTTCGACTTCGTCACAGCAGGCATGTCTCTCCTCCTGAAATCTCCTCGAAAAGGGAGGCTGTTGGTTGCGTTCGACCCGAGCCGTCGCCGCGCCGCGCAGGCAGCGCGAGCGAACGATGGACCAGGGCCACCGGGACCGAGCGCGTCGCGCGAAGGGGATCCGTCGCCCGGCGTCCTTCCGTCCCGTCGAGGAGATCAATCGGGAGCGCGACCCCGATCGGGTCACGAGAATCGACCTGGGTCGGTCGATTTCTTTGTGGCTCCGGCGCGCACGAGCCCTGCTTGCGCGAAGTTTCACCAACACCAGAAAAAGAGGCCCACAGGGCTCTCGACAGCCTCCGCCCAGAGTTTCATCTCTCCCGGCGGCTCTCGACAGCCTCCGCCCAGAGGTTCATCTCTCCCGGCGGCTCTCGACAGCCTCCGCCCAGAGGTTCATCTCTCCCGGGAGCCTCTCGACAGCCTCCGCCCAGAGTTTCATCTCTCCCGGGAGCCTCTCGACAGCCTCGGGGAGGCTACGTGGAGGCGGCCGCCAGCGGCAACCCGCGCGACGCGGCGAGCAGCCGCCGCTAGAGCGTGAGCACCAGCTTGCCCACGGTGCTGCCTGACTCCAGCGCCCGGTGCGCCTCGCCCGCTCTCTCCAGCGGGAACGTCTTCACAGGCGGCGCCGAGAGGCGACCCTCCTCCACCCAGCCGATGAGCCTCTCCATGGCCTCGCGCAGGATCTCCGTCCTGTGGAAGAGATACGAGAGGTTGAAGGCCAGCACGCTCTTGTTGTCGTTGCAGAGATCGAGCGGGTTGAAGCGCGGCATCCGGAGGAAGTCGACCGCGAGCTTCGGGTAGCTCGGGCGGCCGCCCTGCCGCGGAAGCATCGTATGGAAGCCGTACACCACGAGCTTGCCGGCCGAGGCCACGTGCCGGTAGCTCTGCCGCAGCGTCTCGACCCCGTTCGCGTCGAGCACCACGTCGTAGCCCTCGGGCGCGAGCCGCTCCGCCGCCGCCCAGAGCGGCTCGCTGCTCTTGTCGATCACCGCGTCCGCGCCGAGGTGCCTCGCCGTCTCGACCTTGTGCGCCGCGCCCACCACGCCGACCACCCGACAGCCGGCGATCTTGCCGAGCTGCACCAGGGCGCTGCCCACCCCGCCGCGGCCGAGTGCACAAGCAAGGACATGCCCGGCCGCAACCGCACGAGCTCGAAGAGAGCGTAGTAGGCCGTCATGAACACCGCCGGGAAGCCGGCCGCCTGTTCTGGAGTAAGCCGCGCCGGCAGCGGGAAGACCTGGTGGCGCGGGACCGCGACGCGCGAGGCGTAGCCGCCGAAGCGCGTCACGCCGAAGACGGGCGCCCCCGGCGCGAGATCATCGGAGACGCCCTCGCCGAGCGCGGCGACGGTGCCGGAGAACTCGAAGCCGGGCGTGATCGGCCAGCCGACGTACTTCTTCGCCGACTCGTAAAGGCCCATGCGGACGACGCAGTCGGCGTAGTTGACGCCCGCCGCGCGCACGTCGACGAGCACCTCGCCGCGCGCGGGGACCGGATCGGGGTGCTCCTCGACCAGGAGCTTGTCGTGACTGCCGGGATCGTGGACGACGATCTTGCGCATGGGCACCTTGTGTAAAGGATCGACGCTGGAGAAGCATCCGCCAGCGGGGCTCGTACCGGTTCATCGGCAGGAGCCCGCCGGACGTGTCTCACCTACTCCTTCTCTTTTAGATTAGTACGAGCGCTTCACAGCACCGACGCTCGCAGGGTGCGTCTCGGCTCCGGGCTTCAAAGCCCGCCGTCACCGCCCGCGCCGCTTTCGCCGCCGGCTGCGTTATCGTGCGCGCTGCAGCTGATGCAGCCTTCGATGCCGCACGATGCTGCCGCTTGATTCGCGGTCGCAAAGCACTGCCAGGGAGTGCTGTTGGCGCACGCAAACAGCCTGTCCTTCGGGCAACAGGCGACGAATGCACCGTAGGCCGGCACCGTGAGGTGTTTCGAGAACGGACAACGCAGGTCGAGATAACCCTCCGGCAAGCCGGTCGCTGGACATCTTCGAACACCACGCGCGACAGGTCGACTTTCAAGGCGTCACGCCCCGGACGTCCCTGGCGTGGCGCGCGGTCACTTGCTCTGGGAAGGAAGGAGCCCGATGAGCAGCTCCAGGACGGCGTCACCGTCGGTGTGCCACTTGTCGACGGTGAGGTGTCCGCTCTGCTCGAGGCCAGCGATGCCGTGTGCGTTGGTCAAGAGCAGCGCCGCAATCTTGTTGGCTCGTCGACCTCCGACGAGTGCGGACACGAACTCGATGAAGAGGTGATGGGTGCGCGTCGCGGCGCGAGCCAAGGCGGTCGGATCCGATGACGGCATCGTGAACATCAGGCGGTAGAGGTGGGGACGCGTACGGCTGATCGTGATCAAGTCCGTCAACGCTACGCGCAAGCGCTTCTGAGGCGAGCCATCCGTTTTTGCAAGGGCTTGCATCCTGTCGCCGAGCCTTTCCCAAGCGATGGTCGCAAGCTCGGTCAGCAAGCTCTCCTTGTTCGCGAAGTGACGATAGGGGGCGGTGCGCGAAACCCCGGAGCGGGCGCCGACCTCGCGGAGCGTGACGGCTTCCGGCCCGCCTTCGTCCAGCAGTGCCCCAGCCGCTTCCAGCAGCGCCTCGCGCGTTGCCGCCGTCGTGTCTGCCCGGACTGTCATACCTCCCTGATACCTTTCCAGTTGACGACGTCAACTTTTTGGCTAAGGTGTTGACAATGTCAACTCAAACGAGCCTTCCCGTCCGCGAGATCGTCGTCGTGACTGGCGCTTCGACCGGCATCGGTGCCGCCACGGCCCGCGAGCTCGCCAAGCGCGGTTTTCATGTCCTGGCGGGCGTTCGCCGAGATGTGGACGCGGCGGCGATCCGCGCCCCGAACATCGAGCCGGTCCTCCTCGACGTCACGAGCGAGCCGGAGATCGGGGCGCTCGCGAAGCGCCTCTCCGAGGATCCAGAGCGTCGCGTGCTGCGCGCCCTGATCAACAATGCGGGGATCGCCATCAACGCGCCGGTGGAGGTGCTGCCGCTTTCCGAATGGCGGCGGCAGTTCGACGTCAACTTCTTCGGGCAGGTCGCGGTGACCCAGGCTCTCTTGCCCCTGCTCATCCGGCATCGAGGCACGGTCGTCAACATCAGCTCGGTTGGGGGCAAAGTTGCGCTTCCAACCTACGGTGCCTACGCAGGCTCGAAGTTCGCGCTCGAAGGAGTGAGCGATGCTCTCCGCCGAGAGCTCGCACCGCTCGGCGTGAAGGTCATCGTCATCGAGCCGGGAGGAGTGAAGACCGAGATGACCGGTCGCGGCATCGTCACCGCCGAACGCATCACCAGCAAGATGAGCGATGAGCAGCGCGGTCGCTATGCGGCGCTCATGCAGGCCATCATCTCGCAGGCGGAGACCTTCACGCGGAAGGGAATGTCCGCTGAAGATGCGGCGAAGGTCATCGTGAACGCGCTGACCAGCAAGCGACCGCGCACGCGCTACACCGTTGGCCGAGACGCGGCGATCTTCGTTCGCCTCGCACGATGGATCTCTGACCGGATGCTCGATGGTCTCGTTGCGCGCGATATCAAAAACTACCTTCCCGCGTAAGAGCAGGCGAAAGTCCTCTCCTTGTTAATGAGCTTCGACTCTGGAGCGTCCTTCATCCGGGGGCTCGGCGTCGACGCGGCCTTGAGCCGCAGCTTCTTCCGGCTGAAGTCGGGTCGCTCGGTCATCTACCCGATGGCCGCGCAGATGCGCCTGCTGATGGACGGCGCCCTCGCCGGCGAGGAGCGGGTCTTCGGCATCGAGGCGCTCGCCGTCGATCCGCTCTTCGTACGCCTCGCCGGCGGGGTCGTCCCGAGCATCGACACCGTCTACCGGGACCTGTGCCGCTTCGATGATGATGCGCTCGAGGCGCTGCACAGCATGGTCGTCGACCACGGGCTTCCCTTCGTCGAGGAGTGCGTCGACCGGGTACGCGCCGCAGCTCCGAGCGCGGCCATCTACGTACGGATCGATGGAGCTGGGGATTGCAGCGCCTTGATGCACGCCGTTGCTGCGAAGGGATGCTTCTTCCTGACCAAGGCGCGGATGAGCCCCGATCTGGTGGGCAGGGTCGCGTACGCCACCGGATGGCGGACCGTCGACCGAGATGCCGATGGTCGTCCTCGACGCCAGGTGACCGAGGTCCCCTTCCGGCGCCGCGATTGGCTCGATGGGGTCCGCGTCATCGCCGTACGCACACGCGACCGGGAGAATGGCAAGCAGATCTACCTTTGGGACGGGCTCGACTACACGGTGCAGGTCTTCTTGACCAACGAGCCGGTCGAAGCGCCGGAGGACGTCGCGGCGCGGTATGATCTGCGCGCAGGCATCGAGCCGCTCATTGGCGAGCTCAAGCACGGGTGGGGATGCGGTCGCGTGCCGAGCCAGTGCTTCAACGCCAATCATGCCGCGCTGCTGCTGAAGCTGCTGACGGCCAACCTGATGCGCCGCTATGTGCTGGAGCATGTTCCGCACCTGGCGAGCTGGCGAACGCCGTGGTTGCGCCGCGCGCTGATCCTCGTTCCGGGAAGGTTGGCCCGGTCGGGTCGGGGCACGACCCTGCACGTGCTGGCGTGCTCGCAGCTCGCCCGCTGGCTCAATTGAGCATGGAACCAGCCGAAATGATCGTGGGGGTAAGGGGGACGTGTGCCTTCGTGACGCTGTGGGCGCAGCCAATTGTAGTTTAAGCCGCATTCTCTTGGCCGAGCGCCGGTCGCACGGCACCTTCGGCTCGCTCGTGCCCCCTGGGCGCGAAATCCACGTTTAGCCTGAGGCGCATGATCGCACCGTCAGCTCCTGAGCCCGGCCCCCTTCCTTGGTTGCAGGAAAGGAAGCTGCGTGAGCGTCACGGTCCGCCCTGCTCGAGTTCGTCGAAGAGGTCCTCCGGCTGCGGGCTGATCGACACGGCGCGCGCGACGTACGGGCAGCGCGGGTACTCGCGCCGGCGCGGGCCCAGCCCGCGCAGCTCGGCGAGCCGCAGCAGCGCGAGGCCCTCGACGAAGACGCTGGCCCGCGGCCCGTAGGTGACCTCGCCCGTGAAGAGCTTCTTATCCGCGTCGACACGGGCGTTGCGGGCATCGACGAGCGCCGCGAAGGCGAGCTCGAAGGCATCGGCGTCCTCGGCCTGGAAGGCCTTGATCACATCGAGCCTGGGAGAGGGCCCGCCCTGCGCGGCCTCCATCTGCCCGACGAGCGGCGCGGTCGCGTCCGACCCCGCGCCATCGAGCAGGAGGTGGAGGAAGCGGAAGTAGGCGAAGTCCTCCTCGTACTCGCCGTCCGGGAGCCACGCGGCTGGAGAGAGCGCGCCGATCTCGACCGCGAGCGCGGGATCGCCCGCCGCGAGCGCGCAGAAGAACGAGTCGCAACGGCTGCGGGCCACGTGGTGATCGGCGCTCTGCTCGGCGTGGCTGCGCCGGAGGAAACGGCGTCTGGCGTAGCCGGCGAAGACCAGGAACCGGTGGAAGCGCTCGACGTCGAGGTCGAGAAGCAGGTTGCAGCAGGCGAGGGCCTCGAGGCCGCGCGCCGCGTCCTCGTAGGTGACCCCGAGCCTGCTCGCCGGGGCGCCGCCGGCGAGCACGTCGAGAGACTCCTCGATGTTCTCGATGATCTCCTCTTTGGTCTCGCGCAGACTCAAGGGACCTCCAGCGGGCCGCCGCTACTCCACGTACTCGTCGATCGCGGTGAAGCTCAGCCCGGTGAAGTCCCCCTCCTCGATCGCGTCGGCGAGGTCCTGTCGCACCAGCACGATGGTCTCGAGGTACTTGGGCCGAAAAAGGACGAGCTCTGGCGGGATCTTCGCCTCGTCGAGGACGAGCTCGTTGCAGCACGAAATCATGGTGGGGTCGATCGGGTTCCACTCGATGCGCGACGCAGTCTGATCGATACAGTCGACGATCGCGAGCGGGTTCACGACCCAGTACGGCTTACCCGCGTCACGCCCTTTGTGGTTGATGATGCGTACGGGCAAGAGCTCGACGGAGGGCGGCGATCGGCCCTCGATGAGCTCCTTTAGGGGCTCGGAGACGACGACCATCCGCGCGCGGTTGTGGGCGCTGTCTGCCAGCGCGACTTGCTTGGGGAAGCGCTTGTTCATCTGGAACGAGGCGTCGCTGGGGAAACCGTTCGCCCTGGAGACGCCGCGCGTGATCTCGTACTCGTCCGTGACGCCGCGGAGCGCGCCCAAGGAGCAGAATTTGGTACCCGCCTCCGACTCCCAAACGACGAATCCTGTGCTCATCGAAGCTACTCCTCACCTCAGGTTGAACAGCCCCGTCGCGTACTTGCGCTTGGCGCCCGGCTCGCGGTGCCGGGGCTTCTTTCCCATCGAGAAGGGCTTGTACCACTTCTTCGCGTACGACTCCTCGTGCCTGTTCTTCCAGCCATCCTTCTTGCCCGGGGGCCGCGTTCCGCGTGTCGTGAGCTGTCCGTGGAAATGGGTCTCCCCCTGCTTGAGCGCTTTCAGGATGGCCTCGGCGCTGGTCTCGTGCTTCTTCCGCTTGTCACGCACGGTGCTCCAGACGTTCTTGTAGAGCCACGCCTGCACCTCGTCCGTGTAGCCGTCCGTGGTGAGGTGATCGACCTGATGCGACGGCCACTGGAGAGGCGTCCACTTGGTCTCGTCGGTGGTCGACGCCCAGTCGGCCCGGAACCGCCGGTTGCGGGGCATCCCGACGAGGTTGTCGACGTTGTTGATATCCCACTTGGTGATCCACAGGCAGTCCTCGATGTACTGCACGGTGGCGTCGTCCAGCCCGTTGTCCTTGTAGTCCTCGAAGCGCAGCGTGACCGAGATCTCGCAGACGATGTGGTGCACCTCGGATCTCGGCCTGTCGTCCGCGAATTTGTCGGTGTTGTTGTACCCCTTGTTCGCGTTCTGGGCCGTCTTCGCGTAGGTGGTGTTCTTCTCGAGCTCCGACGCTTTGTTCTCCGGGGTCCGCGTAAAGTGATCCCTCGCAGCCATGGTTATCCCCTCGCTCCCGTCGCCACGGCGGCCGCCCGCGGCCTCTCGATGACCAAGGCGAGGCGCTCCGGCCCCTCGCCGCTCGCGATCACCAGCGCCCGATCGCCCACCGCATAGCCGCGGGCGAACGCGCGCGTCGCCAGCCCGGCGGCCAGGATCGACGACGCGACCCCGGTGTCCCCGAAGCTCGCCGCCGGCATCTCCTGCGCCCAGCCGTCCACTTGGCGCGCGCTCTGCGCCCGCATCAGGGCCATCCCCCAGTCGGCGGCGCGGAACTCCTCTCCGTTGAGATCCAGGTAGAGCGTGCCGCGATCGCCCTGCCCGAGCGTGGCGCGCAGCAGGCGCGCGAGCGCGCCGCCCGTGAGGGGCTTGTCGGCGGCGTGGTTGTTCGCCTCGATCTCCTCGCGCACGTCGGTGAGGAGCGCGTCGGGCGCCCGGCGCCCGCCCCCAGGGGAGCCCGGGCGCTCCAGCAGGAGGAAGACGGCGGCCTCGCCGGGGGTGAAGCCGACCGGATTGTTGAGCGTCTTGAGCCTGCCAAGGTCGGCGCTCTGCTGGAGGCGGACCGCGTCGACCCAGCTGTCGCAGGCGCCCACGACGGCGTGTTCGCAGCGGCCAGCCCACAGCGCCTCAGCGGCCTCGCGAAGCGCGCGGCCCGTGCCGTGGTGCCCGAGGGCATGGACGCGCACGAGATCCGCGGGCGCTCCCAGCGCGCGGGCAAGGCTCTTGCCCACGATGCGCGCCTCGCCCTCGGTCATGGCCGGCAGGGCCAGGAAGCACTGCATTCGTCGTGGATTGATCCAGTCGGCGGCGGAGGCCAGCTCCTCGACGGCGAGCGCGCTCATGCGGCCGAGCCGCCCCGCGCCCTCGAAGCCGTCGGTGACGCCGACGATGGGCGCCCCCGCGGCCGGCATGGTCTCCTTCGAGTCGTCATCGACGTAGGTCAGGTCCGGTAGGTCGCGTGCGCGCGATAGACCCGCGCGCGCGGCCGCCGCGGCGGTGGTCATGCCGCCGAAGCAGGTGGCGGCGCCGAGCGCGGAAATCGCCAGCGGTCCGGGCCAGGGCGCGGCGCCGGCGGAGCGATCAGTACTCATGGTCGCAGACGGCGCAGAGGCGCTTGGCCCCCTCGCCCGTCTCGATCACGATGACCGGCCCCTGCATCACCGGAAACGGCGGCGTGTTCTTGTCGTTGTGGAGCATCATGTCCATCGCGCGCGCCACCCCCTTGCCCTCGAACTTCACGTCGAACGAGTAATTGACGAACTCCGCCTTGCCCTTGATCTTGTTCGATGCGACGCCGCCGCCCGCGCTCCCCGCCTCGTCCCCGCTGCTCATGCTGAAGTTGGACTTGGCGATGCAAACGGGGTTGCCGTCGCACTTCACCTTCTGCGTCCCGCTCGCGGTGTCGCTCGACATCGCGATGTTCGGGTAAGGGATCGGCACCGGCCCGCCCGGCGTCGGCGTCTTGCACACGTCCGGGAACGCCTGGGTGATCCCGCTCGAGCTCGCGTGGACCACCGACATGCCGTTGACTCCCACCGTTACCGGCATCGCTCACCTCATCTCGCCGTCGCGGCCGCTCTCGGCGGCTGCCATTCTAGCCCAGGCGCCTCGATCGCTATCGCCTTCACGTCGTGCGGCCCGTTCCGCAGCGGGACGTGCCCGCGCCACGTCAGGTACACGCGTTCGTCGTCGGTGTTCACCACCACGGTGTCGAGCCGGGTCTCCACGATCGCGTCCTCGCGCCGCGCGATCACCACGCGGCACACAGGCCGCGGCGCGCCCGGGAGGCGGAGCGACAAGCTCCCGAACGGCGACGCGCCCACCACCGCCACCTGCTCGTCCCCGCGCAGGAAGCCGGGCGCGACGAGGCCCGGCGCCGCGGCGTTGAAGAAGCGGCGATCGAAGTCGCGAGGCAGGAGCGGCATCCGCTCCTTCATCCACGCTTCGTCGTAAGTGCCGCCGAGCAGGACGCGAGGGTGCCAGTTGGCGGAGGTGAAGCCGAATCCGACGGGCGTCACCGCCTGTCCCCAGCTGCGGATGGGGTGCGCGGGATCTTCGATGTTGGGGAGGCGAACGCCCTCCTGGAACGAGCCGTTGCGCGAGCGGAAGCCCGTGCCCACGGGGTTTCTCGGCTCGTACGCGGGGCGCTCGGGCGTGCCCGCGGTGGGATCCCAGCCGCCGAAGGCGCGCTCCCACGTGAGCGGGATCTTCTCGAAGGGCTGCGGGCGGGTCATCACCGCGTCGCCGCCCCTCGGCGTCCACACGCGATCGCCGAAGACCCTCGCGGAGCGCGAGACGGGGCCGACCTGGAAGCCGACATCCATCTCGGTGATCCCCGCGCGCGACGCGTACGCGTGCCCGATGAGCACCACGTCGGTCGCGAGCTTGACGAACGCCATCTCGGGCTCGAGCTTCCAGCTCGAGGTCGCCGCGTCGCCGCCCCACAGCTCGCCGGCGACGCACACCGGAGCCTGCTTCTCGGCGATCTCGAGGCGGCGACCGACGATGTCGTAGGTCGCGCGAATCACGGTCACGAGCAGCGGGCGCGCCTCTTCGTCGGTGAGGTACACCGGCTCGAACCCGAACGGCGTGCGGTTGTCGATGCTCGGGTGCCCCATGGCCGCCTCACCGAGGAGAGCGCGGATCGTTCGCGGGAGCAAGCCGATGCTCGGGTGCTCTCGGCCGAAGGAATCGGACTCCACGCCCGCGCGTCCCGAGCCGGACATTCACGCGAACATTGCAATGAGCTTGTTCTTCTCGGTTGCGTTCCTGGTTGCGCTGATCGCGTGTCGTGATCGACGTGCGCCTGCGCTCGGCCCCGCTCCGAAGAGGCACCCTTTCACCGCGCGGGCGCCCTCACCTCGACCACCTCCCGCCGCGCCCGCCGCAACGAAAGCTCCACCGCCGCCGCCACCCGCGCCGGCTGGCTCCCCCTCTGCAGCACCTCCCCAATCCACTCCACCGTCATTGGCCGCCCCAGCAGGTGCCGCGTCCCCCGCTTCAGCTCCTTCCCCCGACTCCCCCACCACGTCGCGACCTTCTCCCTGTCCGGCCACGGCAGGCTCTCGTCCGGATCCATGGCCACGTCGTCGTCCTCCGGATCATCGTTCGGCCCGACCTGAAACCCCGGCGGCCGTGCCCCCCGCAGCTTCGCCTCCTCGAGGCTCACCCCGGTGATCAGGGTGAACGCCCCGCCCGCCGCCCGCGCGAGCTCCGGCGTCCCCATGCACTCGATGATCCACGGCATGAGCGCCGGATCCCCGAGCGCCGCCGCCCCCGCGAGCGCCACGCGCGCCCCGCGCATCGTCCCGGCGATCCCGCGCAGCCAGCTGGAGGACGCCGTCCCCGGCTCCATCCGCCGCATCGCCATCGCGCAAGCCCGCTCCGCGAACGGCCCGCCACGATCCGCGATGGCCCCGAGCGCCTTCAGCGCCGCCGCATCGCCGAGCAGCGCCGCCGACCACGCCGCCGCGAACCGACACGCCTCATCCTCGCTGCCTAGCTCTGCCCGCACCTCATTCAGCAGATCGCCCCGCCCGAGCTCGCCCACGGCGCGCAGCGCCCGCGCCTTCAAGCGCGCATCGCGCGACATCACCGCGTAGCCCAAGGCCCCCCCCGGATCCTGCCGGTGGACCGCGCACGCCGCGATCCCGATGCGGCGCAGCTCCGGCCCGACCCGGTGCGAGAGCAGCCCCGGGAGTATCGCCCGAACCTTCGAGAACGACGCCCACCCCAGCGCCGACACAATCGCCCGCGCCAGCGCCGGCACGCCCCCGCCCACGTCGAGCACCCCGGCGATGCCTCTCAGATCCGTCCGCTCCACCGCCAGCACCATCGGCGCAAACAGGCTTCCCGGCTCCTCCTCGTCGATGGCGTTCTTGCAAATCTCCCACCCTGCATCGCCAGCGAGCCGCAGGCCGTCGACATGCGCCTCCAACCGCACGTCCAGCTCACCGAGGCGCTGCACATCGTAGAGCGGGTCCACCGCCGCGGCGTCCCGGTACGACCACAGGAACGCCGCCTCGAAGGCGTGCTGCTCGAAGGTCTCGGCCTCGATCGTCGAGATCAATTGATCTGCACCGATCCACCCTGGATCCGGTTCACGCCGGAGGACCGGGTCAGCAGATAAGCGCCCCGAATCAAGATCTTCCCAGCGCGCGTCAGCGTGATGCTGGCCTTCCCGCACTGGAGCACGATCTCCTTCTCCGCGGTGAACACCAGCCGCTCGCCGTCCGAGGTCGCCGTCGCTCCGTCGCGCACCGCCGCGCTCGCGCTCTCCCCGGCCACGTGCATCCGCCCCATCACCACCGGCCTGTCGCGCCGCCCGCCTTCGAACAGGAGCGCGACCTCCCGCCCCTCGTCCTCCGGTCCGAGCGCCGTCATCGCCCGCGCCGGGATCCCCCCACGCGCTCCCTCTCCCAGGACAGCCGCCTCGACGAGCGGATCGCCGTTCTGCCCGAACCCCACGATCCGCCCCACCACGACGCCCTCGATCGGCCCGGCCTCCTCGGCTGCCGCTCGAACGCGCTCCTCGTGCGCTGCGACCACCAGCTCGAGGAGCCCCTCCGCGCCCTCGAGCGCTCCCGCTTCTCCCCCGCCCTCGCCCGCCACCTCCCCGCCGGCGGCCGCCGCCTCCCCTTCCCCGTCCTCGATCAGGATCACCTCGCCGCTCGACTCCGCCGCCGGAGCCCGCCCGTCGTCCCTCATCGCCCTGCTCCTCTGCTCCCCCCTCATCCCGAAGCGCCCGCGATCCCCCGCTCCGCCTCAGTTCACCCCAACGTTGCTCCCCTTGATCTTGACGTTCCCCGAAGCCTCGACGTTCACCGCCCCCTCGCTCTTCACGTCGAGCTTCTTCCCCTCGACACGGACCGGCCCCTCGCCCTTCACCGTGATCTTCTTCCCCTGCACCATCACGTTCCCGTTCTTCTCGATCGTGATCGTGGCGTCCCCGCATTGGATCGAGAGCTTCTCCCCGATGATCATCGTCTTCTTCTCCTGCACCTCCTCCTTCGCGCTCTTCTTGATCGTCACCGTCATGTCCTTGCCCACGGTCAACGAGTACTCCTCGTCCACGCGGGTCGACTTGCCCTTGGAGACGCTCTCCGAGCTCGATCCGCCCACCGTTTCGCTCTTGTTCTTGCTGATCGACACGCTCTGGGCCTTGCCCACGTCGATCGACTGGCTTCCCCCGACCGACTCGGTGTGATCCCCCTCCACGCTGACCGACTGGCTCCCCTCGACCGACTCGGTGTGATTCCCGTCCACGCTGACCGACCGATTCCCGCCGACCGAGAGGCTCTCGTCCTCGCCGATGCTCTCGGTGTGGTTCTTCGCGACGTCGATGCTCTTGTTGCCGCCGATCTGCTCGCTCTGGTCGTTCCCCACCACCTTGCTCCGGTCGTGGTCCACCTCGAGCGCCTCGTCATTCCCGATCCACTGCTTCTTGTCGTGCTCGATCGCGATGTTCCAGTCCTTCTGACCGTGCAGGAAGATCTCCTCCGAGCCCTTCTTGTCCTCGAACCGGAGCTCGTTGGACCCCCCGCCGCCCTTCGAGGTGTTCGACTTGATGGTGCTCTTCGTCTTCTCCGCAGGGAGCGCGTACGGCGGCACGTTGGTCCCATGGTAGACGCTCCCCACCACGAGCGGCCGGTCCGGATCGCCCTCCAGGAAGTCGACGACCACCTCGTGGCCGATCCGCGGCAGGAACACCGCGCCCCACGCAGAGCCCGCCCAGATCTGGCTCACGCGGATCCAGCACGAGCTCTGCGCGTCCTTCTTGCCCTCCCGATCCCAGTGGAACTGGACCTTGATGCGGCCATGCTCGTCCGTATAGACCTCCTCGCCAGCAGGGCCGACCACGATCGCCGTCTGGATCCCCTTGATCGTCGGCCAAGGCGTCACCGACTGCGGACGGAAGGGGACATCGGACGGCACGACCTGGAACTCGTTCCGGTAGGCCGCGGCGTCGCCCTCGGGGACAGCGTCCACCGTGGGCTCGTGGCCCTCATGGCGCACGGACACCAGCAGATACTCCCGGTTGAAATCGTCGCGCGCGTGCTCCGCGAGCGTGAAGGTCTGGCCAGGAACGAAGCGCGGGCAGACGCTCTCGCCGCTGCCGGTCTTGCGTGAGGTCTGGATCTGCTCGAGCCGGATCTTGGCGATGCTCGATCCCGCGCCGGGCGCGTCGTAGTCCCCAGGATAGTCGTAGACCTCGAGATCGTCGTCCGCCTCGGCCTGGGCGTTGCTCTCGAGCGACAGGCCGGGCTTCTTGAAGTTGTAGTCGCGCAGCGTCACCTTCCCGGAGCGCACCCGCTCTGCATAACGGAAGCGGGAGACGTGCTCGCTCTGGTGGAGCGCGCCGAGCGGCGGCCGGAACACGACGGTGCTCTCCCCCGCGATCGACCCGTGCCCCGACGCACCGTCAGAGAACACGAGCACGTGGCCACCCTCGTCGTGCTCGAAGTAATAACAGATGCCCTCCTCCTCGATCAGGCGCGACACGAAGGCGAAGTCGCTCTCCCGGTACTGCACGCAGTACTCCCGCGGGCGATAGGCGCCGCTCAGCACGAAGCGATAGCCCTTGCTCGCGATCCCGGCCGCGCGCAGGACCTTCTCGATGATCTCCGGGGTGGAGAGCGCCTGGAAGATTCGGCTGTTCCTGCGGTGCTTGAGGCGGGAGACATCGGGCACGATCGTGGCGTGATAGGCCGTGACCCGCTTGCCCTCCTCACCTTGCTCGAAGCTCGCGACGACACCGTGAACGTGCCGCGGCAGCTCGCCGACCTGCCAGGTGAGCAGCGCCGTCTTGCCCACGACGTCAGCGAACGCGATGTCCCTGTCGGCGCAAGCGACGAGCACATCGAAGTGGAAGAGCTCGGAGATGCCCTCGCGCCCCTCGAACCGCGTCACACGGAGCTCCTGCTCCAGTCCGTCGACCTGAAACGAGTGCATGGACTCTCCCCTGTTCAGAGCGCGTGCGCGGACAGACCGCGGGCAGCATTCAACCGGAGTCATCCTACATGCTGCGACCGCTCGACCGCAATGGACGGTTGAGCTCGATGCCAGTGAGGCGCGTCGGGACAGCCGAACGTGGCGTCGGCGCGGCCGACGGGCGCGCGCCGGAGCGGCGCGGCCTCGGCAGTCCCCCCGGGGTGCTAGCCGTGAGGCAGCCCTGCCTCGGCCATCGCGGCAAGGAACTGAGCGCCGAGCGCCTCCGGCAAAGCGCCCGCATCGCCGAGGCTCTGCGGATGCACGATGGGCGGCGCCGCATGGACCTGCGCGGTGACGAGAGGCGCTGGCGAGAGAAGCGAAGGGGGCGCTGGAGGCGCGCTGGATGACGCTGCCTGGCGCGGAGGCGCGGCAGGCGCGGCGACCGGAGCTCGGCGCGCGTCGAACGGCGTCGCCACGGAAGCAACCGCCCTGGCCGCGTCCTCGGGATCGAGCGAGGTCGTCTCCCCGAGCAGATCGCGGACGCCGCCGGGCCGCGCGGGAGGGGCCGCGGCAACGCGCGGGGCGACGGCCGGCTGCGACGTCGCCGGCGTCGCCGAGCGCGCAGCCTCCGATGGCCCTCGCGTCGTGCTGAACGGCATCGCCCCGGCGGCCACCAGCCTGGCGGCGTCCTCGGGATCGAGCGCGTCCGTCTCCCCGAGCAGATCGCGGACGCCGCCAGCCCGCGCCGGCTCGGCGGCTGCAGCCCGCGCGGCGACGGCCGGCTGCGACGTCGCCGGCGTCGCCGAGCGCGCAGCCTCCGATGGCCCTCGCGTCGTGCTGAACGGCATCGCCCCGGCGGCCACCAGCCTGGCGGCGTCCTCGGGATCGAGCGCGTCCGTCTCCCCGAGCAGATCGCGGACGCCGCCAGCCCGCGCCGGCGCGGCGGCTGCAGCCCGCGGGGCGACGGCCGGCTCCGAGGTCGCCGGCGTCGCGGGGCGCGCAGGCGTCGAAGGCCCTCGCGTTGCGCTGAACGGCGTCGCCGCCGCCGCGACCACCCTGGCGGCGTCCTCGGGGCTGAGCTGGTTGGTGCCGTCGAGCGTGCTGACCTTGGCGTTTTGCTGCGAGGCCGATCCAGAGGGCGCGGCGCGCGCAGCGGGCGCGCTGCCGGCGGCGAACGGATCGGCCCAGGCGATCGGCTGCGCCGGGAGCTCCACGCCCGCGAGCACGCGCAGCGACTCGATCTCCGCCTCCTCGACGGGCGTATGGCCTCGCCACACCACGGAGCAGCGCCGCCGATCCACGTCGACGTGCACCGTGTCGGCGCGGAGCGAGATCGGCTCCCCGGCGCGCGGCGAGGCAAGCTTCTGGCGGTACAGCCGCGCGACGCCGCGCGCCTGGGGCAGCTGCGTCCGGAGCTTCGGACGCTGCGCGATCATGCCTCCGAGCACGATCCACTCGTCGCCGCGCAGCGCCGGGATGCGCTGATCCATGGGCGCCGCCTGGAAGTAGCTCCAGTCGAGCCCCTCGGGGATGTCGAGCAGCGAGCCGTGAACGCGACGCGCGTCGACCGCGCCGAGCAGCCGGCTGCGCAGCGGCGAGGTGCGGGGAAGCGGCCCCAGGCCGTCGATACGGACGTGGGAGCGGGCTGGCCCGACGCGCGCGGAGCCGTCGAGATGAGCTTGCTTGTCGATGCGGACCTGACCGTCCTGCACGACCGTGAGCCGGACCATGGCGTGCGGCGACGAGAAGCCCGGCGGCAGCTCTGCATGGCCGATCGCCACGACGCCGCACGGATCGAGGTACGGCGCGAGATCGCTCGCGATCTGGAGTCGCTGGCCAGAAGGATCCGACTGCTCCTCCGCCGCGATCGGGTCCGGGGCGACGGGCGACATGCGCCCCTCGGGGACGAGCGCGAACGTGGCCTTCACGACGACCGTGACATGGATCTGGCCGCGAAGGCGCCAGATGACCGTCGCGGCGGCGGAAGGGCCGAGGGGGGTGATCGCAACGTGCCGCGTCGGTGGGATCATCGAAGCCGGGACATCATGCCTGACCGCCATACCGGCATCTAGCGGGTTCGGCTGCGGTCGTTCGAGGCTCCAGAAGAGCCCTGTCGCCCAGCGCGACACACGGGCTCGATGTTCCTCGGGTCGAGATACGTCAGCAGCCATCGGCGTCGGCGTCGGCTTGATCGGGATTGGCAACGAGGGGGCAGCCGTCGTCCCCGTCGGGAATGCCGTCCTCGTCGGCGTCGAGTCGGCACGCCCCCCCGCGATGCATCTGTCGCTCAGGCACTCGAGCGGCGCGTCGCAGCAGGCGCCCTCCGCCTTCGTGGGGATCGCGGCCAGGCGACCCCACGCTCCGCCCCCGGGTGTGCTAGACCGCCGCCCCGATGCGCATCGCGCTCGTTTACCCGCCGACCTGCGATCCCACGGCCCCGTACCTCGCGGTGCCGATGCTGACCGGCTTCCTCCGCGCGAACGGCGTGGAGGTCCTGCCCGTCGACGCGAACGTCGAGGCCTTCGACGCGCTCCTCACGCCCGAGCGCATGGCCGGCCTCCGCGACCGCCTCGAGGCGCGCCTCGGGGAGCTCGACCGCCGCCCCGCGCTCCCGCACACAGACCAGCTCGAGTACCTCGCCCTCGCCCGCGCGCGCGGCGACGCGCACGCCGTCCCGGAGGCGGTGGACCTCGCCAAGGCCACGCTCCGCTCCCCTGACGCCTTCTACGATCCGGACGCCTACGCCCGCGCGGTCGCGACGCTCGACGCGGCGCTCGGCGTCGTGTCCGCCACGCACCACCCGCTCAAGCTCGACTTCACGGCGTACCGCACGCCGTTCGGCCTCACGTCGATGGACGAGATCGCCCGGTCGAGCCGGCCGGAGCACGACCCCTTCGACGCCTGGGTGCAGCAGACGCTCGTGCCCCGGCTCCGCGACGCGCGCGCCGACATCGTGGGCCTCTCCGTGTGCTTCCCGGGCCAGCTCCAGCCGGCCTACGCGTTCGCGCACAAGATCAAGCAGGCGCTGCCCGGCGCGCACGTCACGTGCGGCGGTCCCGGCGTCACGCAGCTGCTGCTCCGGCTGTCGGGCGAGCGGCTGGCGCGCGCGCTCGGCCCGTTCGACTCGGCGTGCCTGTTCGAGGGCGAGCACACCCTCCTCGGGCTCGCGCGCGCGCTCGACGAGGGCCGGCCGCTCCGGGACGTGCCGAACGTCGTCGCGCGCGATCGCCTGATGGGCGCGCGCTGGACGCCCGGTCACGGCATGGAGGACCTGAAGGCGCTCCCCGCGCCCGACTTCGATGGGCTCCCCCTCGAGGCGTACCTCGCGCCGGCGCTCGTGCTCCCGTACGACCCGACGCGGGGCTGCTACTGGGGCAAATGCACCTTCTGCCATTACGGGCTCGCGGAGGTCGGCACGGCGGCGTACCGCGAGCGCGCCGTCGAGAGCATCGTGGCGCACCTCGCGGCCCTCGGCGCGCGGCACGGCACACGCCACTTCTACCTGTCGCAGGACTCGGTCGCGCCGAAGACGCTCGTGAAGATGGCGCAGGCGATCCTCGACGCCGGCCTCGACGTGCGATGGGCCACCGATCTCAAGCCGGAGAAGTACCTGACCAGGGAGCGCGCGGACGTGCTGCGCCGCGCGGGCGCCGTCGCGTGCGCGCTCGGCGTCGAGTCCGGGTCGCCGCGCGTCCTCGGCCTCATCGACAAGGGCGCGCCCGTCGAGGTCGTCTCCGACGTCATCGACCACCTCGCGTCCGCGGGCGTGGCCGCCGAGGCGATGTGCTTCACGGACTTCCCCACCGAGACGCACGCCGAGGCCGTCGAGACGCTCGACTTCCTGCGCGCGCGGCGGGAGGCGCTCGCTGTCTACATCGTCGGCGAGTTCGGGCTGACGCACGGCTCGCTCGTCGCGCAGACCCCGGAGCGCTTCGGGATCGACGAGGTGTTCGCGCTCGAGGGCGACGAGCTCGGGCTCGGCCTGTTCTTCGTCCCGCGGGAGCCGTGGAAGACCGACGCCGAGCGCGCCGACGTCGACGCGCGGCTCTCCGACCTGTCGCGCGGCTGGACCTTGCGCAGCTATCCGTGGGCCGGCGCCGTGTCGACCGCGCACACGATCCTCCAGTACGACCGCTTCGGCCCCGGCGTCTTCCGCGATCGCGCGGCGCGCCGCCCCGACGACAGCATCCCCGGGGCCAGCACCATCGAGCGCGGGCTGCGCTTCGATCCGCGCGCCGCCGAGCACGCGGAGGCGCGCGAGGCGGAGATCTGGGCGACGCTCGTCCACGAGGAGCGGCGCGTGGGGCGCGACGCTTACGAGCGGCTCGCCCGGTCGCTGCCGCCGCTCCGGCCGAGGCCGGTGCGCGTCAGGTTCGTCGCGGGCGCCGCGCCGGCCGTGACGTCGGGGCGACGGCCGTCGCACGCGACCAGCGCGGCACGCTGAGCCTCGGCCAGGGGGCGCTCCCGGGACCACCCACCCCGCGCTGTCCCGCCGCCGCCCCGTCTCCCCGCCGGCCGCGTGCGCTCGGGCGAGCATGGTAGAATCCGGCATGGCCCAGAAGGCGCCCCAGGCGAAGCTGTCGCCGGAGGAGTACCTCGCGCTCGAGCGCTCCTCCGAGGTGAAGCACGAGTACGCTGACGGCGAGGTGTTCGCGATGTCGGGCGGCACGCGCGAGCACAGCCTCATCGCCTCCAACGTGGTGGGTGAGCTCCGCAGTTCGCTGAGAGCGCGTCCCTGCGAGGCGCACGCGTCCGACCTGCGGATCAAGAACGTAAAGATCGGCCGCTACGTCTACCCGGACGCCTCGGTCGTCTGCGGCCAGCCGCTGTTCGAGGACGAACACCGCGACACCCTGCTCAACCCCACAGCCGTCTTCGAGGTGCTCTCCGACTCCTCGGAGAGCTACGACCGCGGCGGCAAATTCGCCCTGTATCGGGGGATTCCATCGATCGCCGATTACGTCCTGCTGTCCCAGAAGCAGGTGGAGGTCGAGCACTTCCGCCGCCAGCCGGATGGAACCTGGCTGCTCCGTGTGCTCGGCCCGGGCGAGCGACTCCAGATAGCGTCGATCGGCTGCGACCTGGCAGTGGACGAGCTCTACCTCAAGGTCTTCGCTCGACCCACGGGCGATTGAGCGGCTCCGCTCGATGCTCAGCCCGACGGGTGCGGGCCATCGTATGCGCGGGTACGTCCGGGCGCTGCTGGGGTGCCAGAACGGCCGTCCCCATGATCCCCGACGATAAAGTCATACCGGCTCTCTCCAGTTCTCCAGAACCAGCGGGTAGCCGGCTGATTGAACACGGCTGTAATCGGACGTGTTGCCTGTCACGAGGGGCAACCCATGATGAATCGCCGTCGCGGCGATCATCGTATCCGGTACACCGATCGGCGTGCCGGCCATCCGTAGATCGGCCAGGATGCGACCAGCGAGCTCGGCCGCGGTCGCATCGAAGAGCAAGACCTCGCTCCGGTGTGCCATTTCCAGGAACCGCCGCGTCTTCTGGTCGGCCCGCTGCTGCGAGTAGCCAGCGACGACCTCCATGACCGAGACGACGGAGAACGTGAAGCGGCCGTAGGCGGCGATGTACGAGCGCGCGCGCTCCACGACAGCCGGGCTCCTGGCCTTGGTGATCTCGGACAGAATGTCCGTGTCAAGGAGGGCCCTGCTCATCCTCTCCCTCCACATCACGCAGCCTGGAAGAGCGACGATTCTCCTGGACGACCTCCATCATGGCATCGACGGCCTCGGGGTCATCGGCGAAGAGCCCGATCAGGGAGGGTGCTGCCTCGGCTTCACGCGGCAAGCCCTCGCTCGCGGATCCATCCGCGAGCTCATGGACCACACGCTCGATGAGCCGGAGCCGCTCCTGGACCGGCAGGCCCTGGATGGCCTGGAAAATTTGCTCGACGCTGGTCACCCGGCGGACCTCCTGTTCGCGCGAACCATAGCCAAGCGTACCCCGTCCGAGGGCGCACGGGGTTCCCCTCTCCGTGCGCAGGCGGGCCCCCGCCTGGGCCGGCTCGCAGACGCCCATCAGCGCGCCCGCGCGACCGTTCCCCGGCGAAGGGCCCCTCCCCCCGGGCCTCCTACACCGCCGCCGCCCCGCCCCCGCCGGCCGCCTGCGCGCGCGCCCGCTTGCGGACCATGATCTCCGGCGACTCCGCGACCGCCATCCCCACGAGGCGCATGCCCTCCAGGAAGTGCTTTACCCCGCTCCGGACGAGCTCGTGGCTCGCCTCGCCGACCTCCGGGTAACCCTGCCCCGCCGCGTCGGGCTGCACCTTGCCCCAGTTCGCGAAGAGGCGACCCCAGGGGCTCTCCAGCACGGGGGCCATCTTCTCCTTCGCGTAGCGCGGGTACCAGAACATGTCGTGATACGTGACCGACGCCACGTAGGCCCAGGGAGCGAGCCACGTCTTGAGCGACCACTCGATCGGCTTCTTCAGGGGACCCCAGTAGATGCGGTGCTGGTTGCGCGAGGCGAACGTCATCTCCTTGAACGGTCCATCGAAGTTCCACTGCTCGTTCGCCGCGTCCACGTCGCCCACGAGCTCGATGTCGCGCACGTCGCCCGTCCCTAGGCCGAGGTCGTGCGCCAGCCGCACGAACTTGAGATCGCGCAGCGGGTCGAACCCCATCAGCTTCGCCGCCACGGCGTCGATCGCCACCTGGTCCGAGGACGCGAGCAGCACGTTCTTCACGTGCGGCACCATGCAGCGCGGCCCCGGGCCGTCGCCCGCGAACGTCCCGTCCATCACGGCGAAGACCCCGCGGTGGATCTTCTTCTGGATCATCAGGAGATCCACGAGCGTCTCGTGGATCACCGGGTGCGTCCAGTGCCGGTGCTCGTTCAGGAGGCCGCCGAACGCGTTCTTCATCGCGCCCGTCGTCGTCGTGAAGATGTGGGTCTTCACCGTCGGCAGGTGGATGATGTTCTCCCCGATGAAGCGCTTCGGGATCGAGAACCCCTTCGGGTACACCTCGTTCAGACAGAGGAACTTCTTCCGCAGATCGCCGACCGCGTCCCCGATCGGGATCCACTCCTCCCCTTCGTAGAGGTGGACGTTGCGCAGGCCGTGCGCCTGCACGACGTCGATCTGCTTGTTCTCGCGCTCTCCGAGGTGGGCGTCGATGACGACCGTGCGGTTGTGGCAGGCGTGGATCAGGTCCTTCGAGTACCCGTCCTGCGTCATCGCCCGGATGACCCCCTCGAGCTGCCAGGGCGTCGTGGATGAGCTCGGGTAGAAGAAGTGCCAGGAGATGTTCACCTTGAGCGCCGTGTCGGCGTCCTTGGCGACCACATCCTGGTAACCGGCCAGGTTCATCAGCCGGTGGTAGTCCGAGAGCACCGTCGCAGGCGACGTGCGGATCACAGCGACCTTCGATTTCGGCATGGCCGGGTCCTTATAGCCCGTCCAGAGTCGCCCGTTCCGGGAAGTTGCAGGGCGTCCGCGTGGAGCCTCCGTGCAGGCGCCGTCGACACGGAGCAGCGCGGCGCAGGGGCGCGCGCTCGCCCGACGCCCCTGTTGCGCGCTCCGCCCACGCGCAGGTCACCCTGTCACGATCGAGGCATCTTGCCCCAGACGTGAAGCGCAGCACGCGTGCCCGGACGGAAGCGGCTGGGCCGATCTCGGCGCTAGCCGCCTCGCGCCGCCGAGAACGCGCCGGCCGGCAGCCTCTGCCGCCGGCCGGCACGGGGACTGCAACAGCCAAGGAACAGCAAGGAACAGCGGCGAACAGCCGCCATCAGGAACCACGTTGAGGTCGTCTCCACAAAACAACGGATCGACCCCTGACCCCCCTTGGAGGACATCATGCTCGGCTGGACTGTCACCTTCTTCATCATCGCGATCATCGCCGCAATCTTCGGCTTCGGCGGGATCGCCGCCAGCGCCGCGTCGATCGCGAAGATCCTGTTCGTCGCGTTCCTGGTGCTCGCCGTGATCTCGCTCGCGCTCGGGCGCCGCATGCCGGCATGAACCGGAGACAGGGTGGAGGCCATGAAGAACGCGTCGCAATCGCGGAACGGTGAGAGGAACGGTACGTTGAACAGCACGTTGAACAGCACGTTGAACAGCGCGCCGAACGGTGATCCCTGGAAGCCCGGCGCGCCACAGCCTGCGGCGAGCCCCCCCGGCGAACCGCCGGCCAACCCTGACTCGCCCGGCCGCACGTCTCCGGACCGTGAGATCCAGCTCCCGGGGACGGCGCAGCCCGGAGGAGATCCGGGGACGAGGCACCAGCCCGAGGTGCCTGCGCCCGCGCACACGCAGGAGATCCCGGCGCCGCCGCCTCACGAGGTCCCCGGCCACGATTTTCCGCGCGCCCGGAGCGGTCCCTAGGCGATATGCCAGAGACTCCCGCCGTCCCTCCCGCGCCCGGCACCGGCGTCCCGCGCCGGCAAGGCCGCTTTCGCCGGGCGCTGGCCCGCGCGGCCGCCGTGTCGGCCAGCGTGATCGGCCTGGGCGGCGTCTTCGTCGCTGCGACTGCGGTCGGCGCGGTCGTTCACCTGAACTCCCCGTCGACCCGCAACCTGACAAGGCAGCTCGTCAATGACACCCTGAGGTCCAGCCTCGAGGGACGGATCGAGATCGAGCACATCGACCGCCTCGGCCTCTTCACCGCAGACGTCTCCAAGGTGACGGTGAGCCACCCGAACGGAACCGAGCACCTGCGCGTCAGCGGCGTCCACGCCGAGTTCAACGCGCTCTCGATCGCGGCGGAGCTGCTCCTCGGTGACGGGGACCTCGCCGTCACGATCCCGCTCGTCCGGGTCGCGGACGCGGACATCTTGCTCGAGCAGGACGAGCAGGGCGCGCTCACCCTGGCCGAGGATTTCACGCCGAAGCCGCCTTCGGAGCCGAACGCCGAGCCTGCGCGGCCGCTCCGCCTCGAGCTGTCGCGCGTCGTGCTCGATCGCGCGGCGGTCCACGGCACCGTCGCGCCAGGGAGCCCCATCGACGCCACGATCGAGGACCTCGCCGGCGGCATCGTCGTCGCGGACCGGAGCCGGTACGCGCTCGAGCGCGTGCGCATCACGGAGCGGCGCCTGCTGCCGGTCCCGGTCGAGGCGACCAGCATCTCCGGGAGCGTCAGCGTGCCGACGGACGCGCCGATGGAGCTCACCGCGAAGCTCGAAGGGAGCGTCGGCGCGATCCCGCTCACGGCCGAGGGGACCCTGAAGGACGAGCGCCTCACGGCGCGGGTCTCGTCCGCGCGCGTGACGCCCGAGGCGGCCCTCGCGATCGATCCGAGCGCGCCGCTCGCCCGGCCGCTCTCGGTGCTCGTTACGGCCGACGGAGCGCTCTCGGACCTGGCCGTCACGGCGCGCGTCGCGGTCCTCGATCCGCTCGTCGCGGGCGACGCCGTGACCGGCGAGGTCACCGCCAGCGCCCGGCTCGACGCGCTCGATCCGAAGCGCATCACCGCCGAGGTGCGGATCTCGGAGCTCGACCCGCGCGCCTTCGTCGGGGCGGCGCCCGCCGCGCGGGTGAGCGCGGAGGCCCGAGGGGAGATCCACCTCGACGAGGAGGGCGGGCCGCGCATCGTCGCCGAGGCCAGGACGGAGCCGTTCGTCGTCGCGGGGCAGCGCGTGCCGGCGACGGAGGCGCGCGCGACGCTCGAGCGCGGCGCGCTGCGGGCCGCGGCGACGATCCACGAGCCCGGAGCGCCCATCGAGGCCAGCGTCGCCCGCTCGAAGGACGGGGTGCTCGAGTTCGAGGCGCAGAGCGAGATCCCGTCGCTCGGCGCGGTGCAGCGCGTCCCGCGCGGCATCCACGGCAGCGCCGCGCTCCACGTCGAGGGAGCGCTCAGGGACGAGGCGCTCGACGCCAAGGCGACCGTGCGCGTCGCCGGGCTCCGCGTCGGGTCGGATCTGCAGCTCGGGCGCGGCGAGGTCCGGGCCAAGGCCAGGGGGCCGCTCGACAAGCTCACGATCGACGGCGTGTTCCGCGGAGCCGACCTCCGCGCGCAGCAGTACGCGTTCCGCAGCGTGGCGGCGAGCGCCGCGGGGCCCGTCACCGCGCCGCGTGTCCGCGTGTCGCTGGCCAGCGCGGAGCGCCGGATCACGGCCTCCGCCCACCTCGATCTGCCGCGGAGCGAGGCGCGGCAGCTCCGCGTCGAGGTGGCGCGCGGGGAGGACGAGGTGACCGCGCAGGCCGCCCGCGTCGCGTGGGACCGCGGGATTGCCCTCCGCGGGCTCGCGCTGCGCGGCGACGGCGTGGGGGAGATCGAGGGGAGCCTCTCGCTCGCCGGGGACGAGATCGAAGGAGACCTCCGCGGCACCGCGATCGACCTCGCGCGCATCGCCGACATCACGGGTGCGCCGCTCGGGATAGGAGGCCTCGCCAACCTCGACGTGTCGGTGCACGGCCGGGGGGCGCGCCGCGCGGGGCGCGTCCAGATCGAGCTCGAGGACGGCTCGGTCCCGGGCGTGGCGCCGCGGCTCTCGATGAACGTGACGGCGCGCCTCGACGGGGAGGCGCTGAAGGCGGACGGCCTGGTCCGGCTGCTCGCGCCGCCCGAGCCGCCGCCCGCGCAGGCGCAGGAGGCCCAGCGCCGGGGCGCGACGCCCGAGCAGACGTTGACCACGGCCTTCGACACCGCGCCGCAGCAGAAGGCGCCACCCCCGCCGGTGTGCCACGGCGCCATCGCGCGCGTGCTGGTCGACGGGAGCGCGGCGAGGCTGCGCGGGCCGCTCCTCTCGGCGCGCACCTGGCAGACCGTCACCGGCTCGGCCCGCATGGACGCCGACGCGTGGCAGCTCGGGTGCCTGGCGCAGGCGTCGCCGGTCCAGCTCGCCCTGAGCGAGCTCTCGGGCCGGCTCACCGCGCGCCTCGCGGTGGCGCGCGAGGCGGGAGAGCGGCTCCCGTCGGTGCGGAGCCTCCTTGTCCGCACGGAGGGCCTGCGCGCGGCCGGGCCGCTCGACGCGCAGACAGGCGCGCCGGCGTGGGTGTCGAGGAAGCTCGACGCGCGGATCGCGGGGGATCTCGACGCGGAGACCGGCGACGCCCACGTCACGCTGTCGGTGTTCGATCGCCAGCTCGTGGCGGAGCTCTCGGCCGCGCTCGACGCCGATCTGCCGGCGCTCCTCGCCGATCCGGCCGCGGCGCTCCCGCGGACGCCGATCGCCGCGCACCTCCGCGTGCCGCGCCGCCGGCTCAACGATCTCACGGAGCTGGCCGCCTTCGGGAAGCGGACGCCGGTGCTCTCCGGCTCCGCGGGGCTCGACGTGTACTTCGCGGGGAAGCTCGCCGAGCCCCGGCTCGTGGCCCGCGCGACGGCGGCGAACGTGGGCGGCACGGCCGGCCCCTCGCTCTTCGGCAAGCTCCGGGTCGACACGCTGCTCGTCTATGACGGGCGCGACGCCGCGCTCGACGCGTACGCGTTCCGCGGCCCGCTCACGTACATGACGGCGAAGGCGAAGCTGGGCGCGGACGCCGCCGCCCTCCTCGGCGGGGCCCCTTCTGCTCGGCGCTTCAGCAACGGCAGCCTCGAGGCGAAGATCGCGGATCTGCCGCTCGCGGAGGTCCCCGTCCTCGCCGACATGCAGATCGGCGGCGAGGCGCGCGGCGAGATCTCCGTGCGCGGGCTGTTCGAGGCCGCGCCCGAGGTCAGGGCGCACCTTCAGTTCCCGGGCCTCACGCTCGGCCCCGACGCGCGGTACGAGACCGCCGAGGCGTCGCTCGACATCGCGCCGCCGGGCGGCGCGGGGCGCACCGCGGCCGTGGCCAGCGTGCGGCTCGAGGGGCAGGACGGCGGCCGGCTCGAGGCCAAGGCCCAGGCGCCCATGGTGTGGGACGCGAACGCGATCCCGACGCTCACCGACGATCGGAACGCCTCCGTGTCGCTCGCTGTCGATCGCTTCCGCCTGAGGGCGCTGGAGCCGTTCGTGCAGGGCTCGGTGAACCGGCTCGACGGCACGCTCGACGGCGAGGTGCGTCTCGGGCTCGGCGCGCAGGCGGGCTTCTCCGGCGAGATGCGCCTCGAGGGCGGCGTCGTCCAGGTGGCCACGATCGGCCAGCCGTTCGAGAACGCCTCGTTCCGCGTCGCCGCGAGCCCCTCCGGCGAGCTCCGCGTCGACGACCTCCGCGCCGACGCAGGCAACGGCCAGCTCCGCGGGAACGCGACCCTCCAGATGGAAGGGTTCGCGTTCCGGAACGCCCGCGCCGAGCTCTCGATCCCCAGCGGCCGTGCCCTCCCGATCGCGCTGGAGGGCGTCCCGATGGGCGAGGTGCGCGGCCGGGTGACGCTCGCGGCGGAGAAGCGGGCCGAGGAGATCGCCGTCCGTGTCGACGTGCCCTCGCTCGATCTGAAGCTGCCGCCCACGATCGGGCGGAGCGTACAGCCGCTCGGCGAGAACGCGGACATCACGACGTCGGCGCCGCTCAGCCAGGAGGAGTACGAGGCGCGGCGAGCGCCGGCCGAGCCGCCGGAGCAGGCGAAGGAGAGCGCGGGCGGCACGCCGATCGCCATGGAGGTCCACCTGGGCAGGATCGGCGTCGAGGGCGACATGGTGCGGGCCTCGCTGTCCGGGGATCGGGCGCACCCCCTCCGCATCAAGGTCGCGGGAGAGACCGAGATCCGGGGCAACGTGAACATCGTGTCGGGCAGGCTCGAGGTGCTCGGCAAGGAGTTCGAGATCGAGCCTGGCGTGGTCGCCCTGCAGGGGGATCCGTCGAATCCGTTCCTGAACGTGAGGGCGTTCCACGACACGCCGGAGGGGACGCGCATCTTCATCGACTATGTGGGGCAGCTCAACCCGATCACCGAGGACAAGATCACCTTCCGTTCGGAGCCGCCGCGCCCGGAGAACGAGGTGATCGCCGAGCTCCTGCTCGGCAGGGAGTTCGCGGAAGGGACGCTGGCGGGCGGCACGTCCGAGCAGCCCGCGTCGGGCGGCGGCAGCGCCGCCGGCGGGGTCGCGGCCAGCGTGGGGACGGGGCTCGCGTCCGCGCAGCTCAACATGATCCTCCAGAGCATCGGTCCGCTCCGGAACTTCGAGACGAAGCTGGGCACGACCGAAGAAGGCGCGCTGAAGACGACCGTGGGCTACCAGCTCGGGCAGCAGGTGACCGCGAGCGCGAGCTACGAGGCGGGGCCGACAGGGCAAGGACAGGGGCCAGGGTCCGAGGGCGGCAACACCGGCGCGCAGGCGCGCACCGAGGTGAGCCTCGAGTGGCGCTTCCGCCGGGACTGGTCCGTGCGGGCGGCGATGGCCACCGGCGCGAACCCGGCCACGAGCCTCGACCTGCTCTGGAAGCACCGCTACTGAGCGCCGTCGCGCTGCGGGCGCGCCCGTTCGTCAGGGCGGCGCATCCGCTTCGGCGCCGGCTGCGCGCCGGCTGCGCGCCGGCTCAGCGCGCGACGCAGATGCCGCCGCAGTCCGCGCCGATCGGCGGGCTGCAGTCGTCGCCGGGATCGTCGATGCAGGTGAGCCCCTCGGGGCACGGGCGCGCCGTGATGCCGCCGCACGCCTGCGGCCGCGGCTCGGGCACCACGCAGATGCCGCCGCAGTCCGCCCCGCCGTGCTTCGGGTCGCAGTCGTCGCTCGGATCGTCGATGCACTCGAGCCCCTCGGGGCACTCGAACCCCGCGAACCCCCCGCAAAACGGCGGCCTGGGCGTCGGTTCCACGCAGATGCCGCCGCAGTCCGCCCCGCCGCGCTCCGGGTCGCAGTCGTCGCTCGGATCGTCCACGCACTCGAGCCCGTCGGGACACGGGAAACCCGCGAATCCCCCGCACATCGTCGTCGGCGGGTCCTCGACGCACACGCCGGGACAGTCCGCGCCGCCGTGCTCGGGGTCGCAGTCGTCGCTCGGATCGTCGACGCAGGCGAGCCCGTCGGGACAAGGGGTCCCGAGGAACCCGCCGCACGTCTCTGATCCGGGTGGATCCGGCGGCTCACCGGTGTCGCCGCCGCCGTCTCTGTGGCAGCCCACGAGCCCGATCACGATCAGCAAGAGAGCCATCCCTGTGTGGCGCATCAGAACCTCCGCGTTGTGTTTGTCCGAACCCCACCATGAAGCAGCTTCGGTGCCACGGGAAGCGGACGCAATTCGGGCGGAGCGGGCGGTCCTCGGCGCGGGCACCGCGATCGCGGTGTCTTGCTGTGTCGCAGTTGTGCCAATGGCTTGACGGGAGGATCCGCGGGAGCGTGCGGAAGTCGTCTCCTCCGCGAGCCCAGGGGCGGCACATGCATTCCGTGCGCCGTCCCTGGGTGGGGCCGCGTCGATGGGGGCGCCGGCGCGTCAGAGCGCGGTGGAGAGCCGGTCGAGCACGGCGTTCATGATCGGCCGATAGCCGTAGTCAGGCGACGAGGTGTCGTCCAGCTGCGTCGGGCAGATCGAGCCGGCGATCCCGCGCTCCCCGAGGCTCCGGATCAGCTGCAGCTCGCGGAGGCCCGGATAGGCCTTGGCGTGATCCTGCACGTTGGACCGCGCCCCGGGGTCCGCCGGGTCGTTCGCGCCTTCGGGCCTGCACAGCGGGTTGTCGCTGGGCACGCCGGCGATCGGCCTGCAATCGCACGACTGGGCCGCACCGTCGCAAATGCGCTCCTCGACGAGGGGGAAGATGCAGGCGTACTGGAGATCTCCAGTGCTCCCTTGCGGGATCGTGTACTCGCGGCCGTTGATCGCGTTCCAGCCCGCGCTGCTCGGGTGGATGATCGCGCCGCCGGTGATCGGGTTCACGCCCGAGCGGGGCGCCATCGACTCGATCATGAGCGGATCCGCGGACGGGATGTAGTTCGCCGGATCGCCGAGGATAGCTTCCCAGGTGCTGCTGAGGGTCGTGCCGGACGGCGGATCGGCGAGCTCGGCGGCGTTCTTGAGCCCGCCGACCGGCTGGCCGAACTGGTTCAGGCCGTGCAGGAGATCGGGCTGGCCGAGCGCGTTCTGGCGCGCGAGGTCCTGCCACGGCACGCCGACGATGCCGGTGAACACGATGTGCTGCGGCCCTCGCGTCCGGGTGTTGTCGTCGCTCGGGTCCAGATCCGAGAAGATCGGGTTCGGCACGATGTCTCCGCTGCGCGACACCACGGTGCGTTCCGTGAGCGCCCGGGTGTACCGCTCGATCGGGTAGAGGAAGTCGATCCCGAAGCGGCGCTTCTGGTCCCAGCACCGGCTGTTCACCGGGTCTTCCGCCGCGGAGAGCCTGGCGACGGTGCCATCGGGGGCGGTGCAGGCCGGATCGACGGGGCAACCGTCCTGCTGCTGTGCGCAGGACGTGCAGCACGGACTGTTCGGGTCGGTGGCGCACTCGCTCCGCGGCCGCCACACCCTGAAGCCCGGTCCCGTCTCGGCGACGAGGTAGTTCTTGCCTTCCTCCCTGATCGAGCAATCGTTCTCGTCGGAGAGCATCACGATGAGCAGGAGCGAGTCCGGCCGGAGGAAGGCCTTTCGCTGCGCCAGGAGCGTCGTGTCGAGCCCGGTCACTGCAATGTCCTCGCTCGACGACACGCCGATCGTGTCATACGGTTCGGGATCGACGAGGAAGCGATAGAAGCTCTCCAGCGGCGCCTCGAAGCCGCACCCGGCTTGCCCGACCCCTTGCACGATGTCGCTGAGCTTCTCGGCGAGCGCCACCGGATCGGAGTCTCCCGCGGGGACGTGGCTTCCGGTCGGGTCCCACACGAGGAAGCCCTTGTCCTGGTACGTCGGCAGGTCGTTCTCGTTCGACGACTCATTGGAGCGCGCGAGGAGGTGGGCCATGTCGACGTTCGAAGCGGACGTGGCCCCCTGGCAGGCGCCCGACCCGTGGCCGCCGAGGCTGCTGCTGATGACGCCGATGTGCATGTCCTGCACCGGAGTGCGCACGCGCAATGTGCCAGCGGGGCATGCGCTCAACCCGCTCGGGGGCTGGACGGGGGGAGCAGCACCGGTCGGATCCACGCAGAACGGGTTGGTCATGCCGTCGACGAAATCGGCGAGCACCAGGCGCATCAGCTCCTGCTTGTCCGCCATCGAGCCGGAGTTGTCGACAACGAAGAGGAGATCGACCTTGTCCGGCGTGAACTGCGGCGGGATCCAGCCGCCCGCGCCCGTGCTGGAGTCGCCGCCGCCAACCCCGGTACCATCGCCGCCGCCGCCAACCCCGGTACCATCGCTGCCGCCGACTCCCGAGCTGGAGCTCCCCCCGGGCCCGCCGAGGGAGACGTCGACTTGACATGCCACGAGCGAGACGGCGCTCAGGACGAGAAAGGGCGATAGTGCTCTTGATAGCCTCGAAGACATAATTCCTCCTTGCGCGGTGCCGTGACGCGCCGTCCAACACCGGCAGTGACCGAACGTGAAGGGACGCCCGCCCCGTTTCCCATTTCAAAAAAGCCACCTGACCTCAAAACGATGCGGACAGCCCTCCTTGCCCGCCCCTCCCCAGATCGCCCCCGCAGATCGCAGAGCGGCGCTCTCCCGCACAGGACACGGGCCCAGATCGGCGTTTTCGGTACGGAAACGCGCTCAAGTGCGCTGAGCACCGACAGCGTAGAGCTGGGTCCGACTCCGAAGCGGGAGCGCTCCGCTCAAATGCCGTCCACCAGAGGTCCGGAGAGAGAGAATTCAACGCAAAGGCGCCAAGACGCAAAGGCGCAAGAAGAACAAATCCTCGTGTCTTTTTGCGTCTTTGCGCCTTTGCGCCTTTGCGTTGAACTCTCCCTCGGCTCGCGAGGCAGATCCCTGGCAGGACTTCTGCCCCGCGGTCTAGTGAGTGGTGAAGGAGCGGAGTCGGGGTACGTGCGGGCTCGACGGATAGGCGAGGAGGAACGCCGACGCGCGCTGCGCTGCCGCCGCGCGATCGCCGCTCTGCCAGAGCGCCTCGATGGTGAGCGCCTCGCGCTCCTGCGCCAGCGCGCCGCCGGGGAAGCGGAGCCGCGCCTGCTCGGCGATCCTCAGCGCGCCGGAGGCGTCGCCGCGCCGGAGCGCCGCGCGCGCGTCGCCGAGGAGCGTCAGCTCCTCACGCAGCCGGCTCTCCCGCAACCCCGGGCTGGACGCGCCCTCCGCGCCGAGCTCCGCGCCTGTGGCCTCGGGCGCGGGCGCCGCTTCGAGGACGTCCGCCCCGGTCGCGGGCCGCGCGCTCGCGGCGCGCTCCGGTAGCGGCGCGCCCGGGCTCGCGGGCGTCGCGGCCGCGCGGGGGCCGGTCCGCGCGGGTGACCTGTCCGGCAGCGGCGCATTGGCCGGCGGAAGCGGCCTGGATCGCAGCGGCGCCTCGACCGGCGGCGGCTCGGCGGGTGCCGGCTCGACAGACGGCAGCGCGGCGGGCGCCGGCTCGACAGGCGGCGGCGCGGCAGGTGCCGGCTCGGCCTGCGCGGCAGGCCCGCGGCCCTCCTGCGGCGAAACCGGCGCGGATACCGGCGCCGCGACGGCCTCCGCGGCCTCGACGATCCGAGCCGGCGGCGCCTCGCTCGACGGAGCCACGACGACATAGCCGGCGACGATCAGGCCCCCGCAGGCGGCGCCGAACAGCATCGCCTTCAGGATACCCGCCGCGCCCGCCGCCGCGCCCGCCGCCGCGGCCGCGCCGCCGGTGACCGCCGCGCCGGCAGCGCCGGCGCCCGCCGCTGCGGATACCACCTTGCCCGCGGACACGGCCGCGGCGATCTCGCCAGCGCCCGCGCTCGCCGCGCCGCCCGCGCTCGCCGTACCGCCCCCGTTCACCGGGAGCGCCCCTCCCGCGGCGCCTTGCGCCCCTCCGAGCGCGGCGGCTCCGGCGAGGCCGATCTGCGCGGCCATCGCGGCCCACACCCGCTCCTGCGCCCCGTCGGGCGGGTCCGCCGACGGCGCTGCCCGCAGGAGCTCCCGCTCCGTCTCGAGCGCGTTCGCCTCGGCGTCGAGCCAGCGCACCGGATCGCTCATCGCTCCCCTCCTGCGCGCTTCCAGACGGGTTGCCGCTCCACCTCCGGCAGCGGAAGGACGACCGAGGGATGCCCCTCGGGCACCGGCGCGGCCTCGATGGCCGCCTTCAACACGGGCTGCGACCGCATGACCCGGGGCCCGCCCACGTGGAACTCGTCGCGCGCCTTCAGGCGCGCGACGGCGCGGCGAAACGCATCGCGGGCGAGGCGGAGGCGCGAGTAGACGGTCCCCAGCGGGACGTCGAGCAGCTCGGCGACCTCCTCGCCGCCCATGCCGTCGAGCTCGAAGAGCGTGAACACGGCGCGCTGATCGAGGGGCAGCTCGTCGAGGATCGCCTCGAGCAGCGTGATCGCCTGCCGCCGCTCCGCCTCCGCGCCGACGTCGGCCCGGTCATCGGCGCAGTCGAGCAGCGGCTCGTCGTCATGAGCGCGCCGCCTCATATGCGCGAGCTTGCGCCGGTCACGGGCGGCGTGAAAGCAGATGCTGTAGAGCCAGGTCGTAATTTTCGACCTTCCCTCGAACTCGGACAACCGCCGATGGACGACCAGGAACACGTCCTGGACCGCGTCCGCGACGTCGCTCTCGGGCACGCCGAGGCGTCGCAGCGACCGCCACACGAACCGGAAGTGCTGCGCATAGACCTCTCCGAAGGTCATCCTGTCCTGCCGCTTCTCGCCATGCCCATCGCCTCCGTGGCGGGTCCCGTGGCTCGCCATCAAAAAATCGACACGCGGGCGCTCAGGCCGACGAGCAGCCCCACCGGGGAGGGGTCGAGCGCCACGTCCTGCGTCATGGGCGCGCCGGCCTCGCCGCCCGCGCGGCGCTCGACCGTGAAGCGCGCCCGCGCGACCGGCGCGAGGAGCGTCGCGCGCGCGGACCAGCCCAGCGCGCTGGAGCCGAGGAGGGTCCCTTCCGCGACGGCCGAGCCGCCGAGGGCGAACCAGGGCGCGGAGGCCTCGCGGTCCGGGGCGAACCCCTTGCCGGCGCCGTACACGGCGCCCAGCACCGCCGCCGCGCAGGCCGAGAGCCGGAGGCCGTCGAGATCGCCGGCGATCGTCGCGCAGCCGCGCGCCGTGGCGGCGCCGAGCCCGAGGGAGACGACGCCCGGCGCGAGCTCGGTGTCCTGGGGAGGCAGCCATACCCCACCGACGCCTGCGGACCATGCGCGGCGCCGCAGGGAGACCTCGGCGATCGCGGCCGCCCGGAAGGGATCGAGCATGCCCACGGTCTGCGCGGCGCCGAGCTCCATCGAGACGTCCCCGCGCGCCGCCCGAGGCGGAGGACGCGGCGGCGCGGGCGCCGCAGGAGCCGGCGCGGGCGCGACAGCGGCGGGCGCAGGCGCGGGCCCTGCCGGCGCGGGCGCAGGCGCGACAGGGGCCGGCGCAGGCGGATCGCTGTCGAGCAGGATGGCGAGGGTCAGCGCCACCGCCTCGACGAGCTCGCCGCACGAGGCCCCCACCTCGGACGAGAGCTGCCGGGTGCGACCACCTGCCTGAAGAACGGCTGTGTAGGCGGCGCCGTCGCGGAGAAAGTGGACCTCGAGCTCAGCCGCCCCGTCCGCGCTCGCCAGGGCGCCGCCCGCGTTCGCTGACGTGTCGCCAGGAGGGGCGCCGCCCGCGTTCGCCGGCGTGTCGCCGGCAGGGGCGCCGTCGCCTGTGGGAGGGCCGGCGGTGCTCACGGGGTCGAGAGCCCGCCTCTCCATCACGCGTTCGACCGCGACTACGAGCGACGGCGCGTCCGGGCAGTCGGCCGCAGCGGGCGCCCGCTGGACCGCGAGCCGCGGGAGCGGGGCAGCCACGACGACGCTCGGCCAACCGAGGGACAAGGCGCACACGGCCAGGACGCACGGCGCGCCCCTGCGCGAGGGATGAGGGCAGGTCACAGGATGCCTCCCATTACTGCAAGGAACGGCGCAAGCGGAATTAGGACGCGCAGAGCGCTGTGGCCTTGGGCGAAATCGCTGCGAGGGCGAGACCGCCAGACGGCCGGGCCCCCGGCGCCTGCGGGAGACGCCGGTCGCGACGGCGCGCGTCTCATGGCGGAGGCGTCACCGCCTGCCACGCCGGAGCGCACGACGCCGCCGCCCGTGGCGCGGCCCAGCGACCGATCGAACGACGGCGACGCCGGTCGCGAGCGCGGCACAGGATCGGATAGAGTGCGCCGCATGAACTCCTACGAGCTGGTGACGTGCGCGAGCTGTTATGGCGAAGGCGAGATCAACACGGACTCCGGCCCCTATCTGTGCAAGGACTGTCACGGAAACGGCCGCATCCTCCCGACCGGAGAGCAGATCGAGGAGCGCATCCGCGAGATCGAGGTCGAGCTGGAGCGCCACCCCCAGGAGGCGAAGCCGGAGACCCGCTGGCTCGTCTTCGAGCTGCGGCGCACCCGCAAGCTGCTCTGGCAGATCCGGTCGTACTGCGAGGAGGCGCGGAGCGACGCGGACGACGCGATCATCGTCAAGATCCGCGATCTCGCCGACGCGGCCGTCGCCCCGAGGAGCCCTGCGGTGCCGCGGGAGATGCTCCCCGAGGACGCCTGATGCCCGGCTCCGCCGAGGAGCCGGACCCTCGACCCAGGGGAGTTCCCGCGTCCCGCTCGAGCGCGACGCGGGATATTCCAGCGCCTGCCCTCTACCCTGCCCTCCTCGGCGCCGCGTGGGCCGCGCTCGCGCCGCCGGTGCAGCGTCTCCACGCGGGCGGCGTGCGCGCTCGCGGCCGCTTCCGCGTGCGGCGCGGCCGGGGGCTCGCGGCGCGCCTGGTCGCCGGCCTGCTGCGCATGCCGGAGGCGGCCGAGGACGTGGCCGTGACGCTCGCCGTCGAGCCGGCGGGCGACGGGGAGCGGTGGCTCCGCACCTTCGGGGTTCGCCCGCTCTTCTCCTCGCAGTGGCGCGCGGGTGATCTCCTGGTGGAGGGGCTCGGCCTCATCCAGTGCTGGTTCCGGCTCCGCGCCGAGGGCGGAGCGCTCGTGTTCGAGCAGGTGAGGTCGACGCTCGGGCTCCGCCGCCTCGGGCTGCCGCTGCCCCGGTGGCTCGCCCCGCGGGTCGAGGGGCGGGCCGGGCCGCTCCAGGACGAGGTCCACGTCGACGTGCGGATCTTCGCGCCGGTCGCCGGGCTGCTCGTGGCGTACGAGGGGCGCGTGGCGAACGAGGCGGGCGGCGAGGCGCCCCCGGCTCACGCCGGCAAGTCCACGCCGGAATCGCCCGCGCTGTCAGCGCCGGAGCCCCACGCGTGATCACGGCGCTCGTGCTCCTCGCCGTGCAGGGCGCGCTCGGCGCCTTCGACACGCTCTATTACCACGAGTGGCGGGCGCGCCTGCCCGGCGGCGTGCCGGGCACGGCGCCCGAGCTTGTCCTCCACGGCGCGCGCGATCTCCTGTACGCGGTGCTCTTCGCCTCCTTGCCGTTCGTGCGCTGGGAGGGGCTGGCCGCGTGGGCGCTCGCGGCGCTGCTCCTCGCGGAGATCGCGATCACGCTCCGCGATTTCGTCGTCGAGGACACGGTCCGGAGGCCGCTCGGCGGCGTCTACCCGGGAGAGCGGGTGATGCACGCCGTGATGGGCATCATTTACGGCGGAGCGCTCGCCCACCTCGTCCCCGAGATCTGGCGCTGGGCGCGCGGCCCCACCGGCTTTTCCCGCTGGGATGCGCCGCTCTCGCTCCGCGTGATCCTGCCGCTCATGGCCGCAGGCGTGCTGCTCTCGGGGCTGCGCGACCTCGGCGCCGCCTGCGGGCCTCGCTGGCTGCGCTTCCCGTGGGGGCGCGCGTGAGCCGCCGCCCGCGCCGCGCGCGCCGCCTGACGCGCCGTCAGCCCTTCACCGCGCCCGCCGTGAGCCCCGCGAGGATCCGCCGCTGGAAGACCAGCGTCAGCACCACGAGCGGCACGGTCACGACGATGGAGGCCGCCATGGTCTGCCCCCAGGGGATCTCGTAGAGCCCGCTGCTCGTCGTCGAGAACGCCTGGATCGCGTAGGTCACGGTGCGCTTGTCCGGCGTCTGGGTGAAGGAGAGCGCGAACAGGAACTCGTTCCAGGCGGCGATGAAGGCGAGGATGCCCGTCGTCGCCATCCCGGGGACCGAGAGCGGCAGCATGACCCGGGTGAACACCTGCCAGTGCGTCGCGCCGTCGACGTAGGCCGCCTCCTCGATCTCGCGCGGGATCGCCTTCATGAAGCCCGTCAGCACCCACACCGTGAAGGGAAGCGTGAAGATGAGGTATGTCAGGATCAGCGCGGGGAGCTGGTTGTACAGCTTGAAGAAGTTGATCATCTGGAACAGGGCGCCGAGGACGGCGATCTGCGGAAAGATGGTCATCCCCAGGACCACGTAGAGCACGAGGCTGCGCCCGCGGAAGCGGAACCTCCCCAGCGCGTAGGCGGCCAGCGAGCCCACGGCGAGCGAGACCGCCGTGACCGAGACGGCGACGATCACGCTGTTCAGGAGCGCCGTCTGGAACTCGCCGTTCGCCAGCACGAGGCGGTAGTTGTCGAGCGTCGCGCGGCCGGGCCAGTAGCGGACCGGGGTCGTGAAGAGCTCGTCGTCGGGCTTGATGGAGGAGACGAACGCCCAGACGAACGGGAAGACGGTGAACACGAGCACCGCGGCGACGAGCAGGTAGAGCAGGGCCCGCAAGGCGCCCTGTCCCGGCGAACGGCGCCGCCCTGCGCCTCGCGGAGCGCCGCTCATCTCACACCTCCTCGGCGCGGAACACCGCGAGATAGATCATGATGAACACCGCGATGATGAGGAAGAGCGCGACGGAGATCGCCGAGCCGTAGCCGATGTCCGAGACGCTGACGAGGGTCTGCTGCGCGTAGGTCGCCATGGTCTGCATGTCCGGCCGGTTGCCGAACATGACGAAGAAGACGTCGAACACCCGGAGCGCGTCGAGCGTGCGGAAGATGAGCGCGACCAGCATCGCGGGCCTGAGGAGCGGCAGCGTGATCCGGGTGAACTGCTGGAGCGCCGTCGCGCCGTCGACCCGCGCGGCCTCGTAGAGATCGTGCGGGATGAGCTGCAGCCCGGCGAGGAGGAGGAGCGCCATGAACGGCGTCGTCTTCCAGACGTCGATGAGCGCCACGGCCCAGAACGACACCGCAGGATCGGCGACGAAGGCGATGTTGCGGTCCAGGACGCCGAGCTGGTTGACGAGCAGGTCGTTGAAGACGCCGTAGACGTCGTTGTACATCCACTTCCACATCTGGGCCGAGATGACGGTCGGTATGGCCCAGGGGATGAGCATGGCCGCGCGCACCGCCGAGCGCCCCTTGAAGCGGGAGTTGACGACGAGCGCGACGCCGAGCCCGAGGGCGAGCTCGCCGAGCACGGTGACGACCGTGAAGAGCACCGTGAGCAGGACCGCGTCGTGGAAGTAGCTGTCCTGCGCGAGATCGACGTAGTTCTGCGCCCCGATGATCCTGGCCGGCTCCCCGGTGCCGAGGCGCGCGTTCGTGAAGCTCAGGTAGAACGTCTCGGCGAGGGGGTAGAGGGCGATGAACGCGACGACCGCGAGCGTCGGCAGGAGGAACAGCCACGCGCGCCGCTGCCGCCTCGCGTCGAGCGACGGGTGGTCTGGAGGGGCCGCCGCGCTCGTGGCCGCTGGGTTCGCCGGCATGCTCATGGGAAATCCGTTCTCGCGAGGTGGTGTGGCCGGGAGATCTCGTGGGCCGCGCCGCGCGCCGCGCGCCGCGCGCCACGCAACCGCCAGGCGAGGCGCGCGAGGGCGGCGCGCGGTGTCAGCGAAGCGCGCGCGTGAGCCGCTGCTCCACCTGCCCGAGCACCGCCTTCGGCTCCTTGCCCTGCAGGACCTGGCTCACCCCCTGGAAGAAGGCGATCGACGCCTCGTTGTACCGGGCGCCGGTGCTGTTCGACGGGCGCGGCACGAGCGCGATGTCCTTCGCGCTCGCCAGGAAGGGCAGCGACTTCACCACCTCCGCGTCCTGCTGCACCGATCGGATCGTCGGGAGGAAGGAGCCCGCGGTCGCGCGGAACCGCTGCGCCTCGGGGCTCGTCATGTAGCGGACGAGCTCGATCGCCGCGTCCTTGTTCGGTGAGAACTTCGACACAGCGAGCTGCCATCCGCCGATGGTGCCCGCGCTCTTCTGTCCGGGCTCGTGCGGCAGCGGGCCGGCCGCGAACTTGCCCTTGATCGGCGACCGCTCGGCGTTGCCCGCCGCGTAGGCATAAGGCCAGTTGCGCATGAAGGCGGCGTTGCCGCCCTGGAACGCGTTGCGCGCGTCCTCTTCCTCGTAGCTCGTCACGCCGGCGGAGGAGATCGAGCCCACCCAGCCCCTGGCGCGCGCGAGCGCCTTCTGGGCTTCCGGGTTGTTCACGGTGATCTTGCCCTCCTCGATGATCGCGCCGCCGCCGTGGGAGGCGATCCACTCCAGCGCGTTGCAGGTCAGCCCCTCGTAGGCCTTGCCCTGCCAGACGAAGCCGAGGAAGTTCGGGCTCGCCGCCCGCTCGCCGTCCTGGATCTTCTTCGCCATCTGCTCCAGCTCGTCCCACGTCTCCGGCGGCTTCTGATACCCGTACTTCTCCAGAAGATCGGTGCGGTAGTAGAGCAGCCCGAAGTCGGTGAACCACGGCATCGCCACGAGCTTGCCGTCGACCGTGTTGTTCTGGACGATGCTCTCGATGTGCTGCTTCGCCGCCTCGCCGAGCTTCTCGCTCAGATCGACGAGGTTCTGCGCGAAGGCGCCGGGCCAGATGACGTCCAGCATCATGACGTCGACGTCCCCGGACTGCGCCTGGAAGAGGCGCTGGTAGACGGAGTAGGTCTCGGTCGCGTCCTTGGGACGGGGGATGATGGTCACCTCGATGCCGGTGTCCTTCTGGAACTGCTGGATCATCACCCTGTCGAGCTCGGCGCCCACGCCCACCGGCTCGCTGTAATACTTGAGCTTGCTGCCGGCGTATCGCTTCGCCTCGGCGGCGTTCGGCACGGCGGGGGGCTGCGCCTTGATCGCCTTCTCGCCCGGCGCCTCCGACACCGCGGCCGCCGTCGTGGCGGCGGCGCCAGGGGGGTTCTCGCGGGCAGGCGGGCTCTTGTCTCCGCGGCAGGCGCACAGCCCGACGACGAAGAAGATGAGCGCTGCGGTTCGCCATGCGCGGAGATCATGCTGCCGAGTGGGGTCCATCGCAGGATCCTTTCTGAGCTCTGTTCTGGAGAATTTTCGCATTCCCGGTGGCCGGCAGAGCTATCGAGACGCGCCGCTCACGCCCGCGCCGCGAAGGGCGAGTGCCCTCGGCAGCATCGACCAGATGCGCGCTCGGGGGCAAGGGATCGCGCCGCCTCTCCAGGGGTAAAAAGCCCAGGAAAGAGCCGTCGATCACAGACGGGACGGAGCGCGCGCTGATCGGCACTGCTCTGCTCGCTGATCGCTGGCAGCGCAGCAGACGGCGCGCGGCGCGCCGCACGCAACGCATGGCGAGGGCGCGTGGCGCGTGGCGCGTGGTGCGGAGGGCTATGCGCCGCTCGGAGACGCGAAGCGCGCTGGCGGCGAGGTGAGGTGAGACAGCAGCGCTGGCGGCGAGACGCGACACGACGCGCGCCGGCGACGAGATGAGGTGAGACGAAACGCGATGCGCCTGCGTCGCGCGGAGACAACGCGCGCAATACGTGCGCGACCGCGCGCCCGCGCGCCGACGCCGCCACCTCGCCTCGAAGCGCAATTTCAGCGGCAATTCAGCGGTAGGCGCGCGTCGCACGCGCCCTGAACGTGGGCTGCTTTGCGCTTGCGGAGCCTTTCCGGAGGCGGTAGAGCCGATGCTGCGTGGCCGGCGCTCGCGATCCGGCACGGTGCCGCGGGCTCGTGGCCTGCTGGCTCCAGGCTGGTCCTGCCGAGCAGGACGAGCCCGAACCGGCCTGCGCACGGCGGTGCATGACTCCCCTGACGTTCTCCTCCTCGGCCGACGCCCCCCGCCAGGCGGCGCGGCTCGTCGCCCGCACCTTCCGGCTCGACGCCGACACGCTCGCGAAGCTGCCCGGCGGCGTCTCGTCGCTCATGGGAGACGGCGCGCGCGTCTGGCTGCACCCCGGCACCCAGCTGATCGCGCACGGGGTCGCCGCGCGCTTGGAGCTGCCGCACGGCATCGAGGGCGGCGTGGCGTGGATCAAGGAGGCGCTCGCGTCGATCGAGGTCGCCGACGCCGTGGGACGCCCGGGCTGCGGCCCGGTGGCGCTCGGCGCCCTGCCGTTCGACCGGACGGAGCCGGCCGCGCTCGTCGTGCCGGCCCAGATCGTCGGCGCGGCCCCCGACGGGACCGCGTGGGTCACGACCATCGGCGAGGGCGCCGCCCCGGCGCCGCACCTGGAGCGGGCCGAGGGCCACCGGCGCTCGCCCGACAGCTTCACGCTCCGCTCCGCGCTCCCGCACGAGGAGTGGTGCGGGCGCGTCGCGCGCGCGGTGGCCGACATCCAGCAGGGGGCCCTCTCCAAGGTCGTGCTGGCCCGCGCGGTCGACGTCGAGGCGAACCGCCCCATCGTCGTCGAGGAGGTCCTGCGCCGCCTGACCGCGCTCTACCCCTCGTGCGCGATCTTCCACGTCGACGGCTTCCTCGGCGCGAGCCCCGAGCTCCTGCTCTCGCGCCGCGGGCGCGCCGTCTCCTCGCACCCCCTCGCCGGCACCTACGCGGTCTCCGCCGACGTCGACGCCGACCGCCGGTTCGCCGAGGTCCTGCGGCGCTCGGCCAAGGACCAGCGCGAGCACCGCTTCGTGGTCGACGCCGTGGCCGCCGCGCTCGCGCCCGAGTGCGCGTCGCTCGAGGTCCCCAGCGAGCCGTCGATCCTGAGCCTCCGCAACGTGATGCACCTCGGCACCCTGATCCACGGCCAGCTCGCGGAGGCGGCGCCGGACGCCCTCACGCTCGCCGCGCGGCTTCACCCGACGCCCGCCGTGTGCGGCACGCCGCGCCAGGCGGCGGAGGCCTGGCTGGGCGCGCACGAGGGCATCCGGCGCGGGCTCTACGCGGGGCTCGTGGGCTGGGTCGACGCCCGCGGCGACGGCGACTGGTTCATCGGCATCCGCAGCGCCACGGTCGACGGCGCGCGCGCGCGGATGGTCGCAGGCGTCGGGGTCGTCGCGGGCTCGAACCCGGACGCCGAGCTGGTCGAGACGCAGCTCAAGCTCCAGGCCATGCTCGCCGCCATCATCCGCCCCTGATGCCGCGCCCGCCGCCGGGGCGCCTCACCCGAGCCGGGATCCGCGCCGGCTCGCCTGGATTGACGGCCTCGATGCGAGCCCGAAGGCGAGCTTCGCCGTGAAGACACTCCTCATCGACAACTACGACTCGTACACCCACATCCTTGGGCAGTACCTCTGGGAGGTGAGCGGCGAGGAGCCGATCATCGTCAAGAACGACAGCCTCTCGCTCGCCGAGATCGAGGGCCTGGAGCTCGACAGCATCGTCATCTCGCCCGGCCCCGGCCGCCCGGAGCGCCGGGCCGATTTCGGCGTCTGCGCCGAGGTGATCGAGGCCCTCACCGGGACCCCGATCCTCGGCGTCTGCCTTGGCCACCAGGGGCTCGCGGCGCGCTTCGGCGGGCGCGTCGAGCACGCCCCCCGGGTCATGCACGGCAAGATCGTCGAGATCGAGCACGACGGCGCCGGGCTCTTCGAGGGCGTGCCCAGCCCGTTCCAGGTGGTGCGCTACCACTCGCTCATCGTCGGCGACGGCGGACTGCCGGCGGAGATCCAGGTCACCGCGCGCACGCGCGGCGACGGGCTCATCATGGCCCTCAAGATCAAGGACCGGCCGTTCTACGGCGTGCAGTTTCACCCCGAGTCGATCGGCACCGAGCACGGCAAGAGGATCATCCGCAACTTCAGGAATATCGCCATGAACACGCCGCGCGACCGGAGGGGCGCGGCGCTCCACCGGATCGCGCGCGCGCCGGGCCTCTCCGCAGGCGCGCTGGGCGATTGCGCGCCGGGCGCGCTGGCGGGCGCGCGGCGACGCGGGCGCGTGCGTCACCTCCGGCTCCCGTGGGTCGATCCCGAGCGGGCCTTCGCCGGGCTCTTCGCCGCGGCCCCTTATGCCTTCTGGCTCGACTCGAGCGCGACCGGCCGTGACGGGCGCTTCTCGTTCATGGGGAGCGCGACCGAGGCGATCGAGTGCCGCGGCGCCGCCGTGACGCGGTGGAGCGCCGGCGGCCCTGGAGACGCGCTCACCTCGACCACGTCCGAGGGGAGCCCGTTCGCCGCGCTCCGGCGGGAGCTCGCCTCGATATCGCTCGATCCGAGCGGCCTGCCCTTCCACTTCACCGGTGGCCTCGTGGGCTACCTCGGCTACGAGCTCAAGGAGCACCTCGGCTTCGGCGCGTCCGCTCACCCGCGCCGCGCGCTCCCGGACAGCGCGATGATGATCGCGCGGCGGATCCTGGCCTTCGACCATGTCGAGCGCACGGTATACGCGTGCGCGATCGACGCGATCGACGCGATCGACGCGCTCGACGCCGACGAGCCTGCGTCGCCCCCGTCCGGACCGTGGCTGGACGAGATCGCGGCGCGCCTCCAGAGCCTCCCAGCGCTCTCGGAGCCGCTCCTGCCGGCCGTCCCGGAGGGCTTCGCCGACCGGATCGCGCACGCGCCGCGCCTCTCGCGCCGGGAGCACCTCGACGCCATCGAGGCCATCCTCCGCGAGATCCGCGAGGGCGAGACGTACGAGGTGTGCCTCACGAACGAGTTCCACGTGCCGATCTCGCTGGATCCGTTCGCCCTCTACCGCGTCCTGCGCCGCACGAACCCCGCGCAGTTCTCGGCGTTCCTCAGGCTGCCGGAGGGCGCGGTGCTCTCGTCCTCGCCGGAGCGGTTCCTGGCGGTCGACCGGGAGCGGCGGGTGCGCAGCGAGCCCATCAAGGGGACGCGACCGAAGGGCGCCACCGAGGAAGAGACCCTGGCCCTGCGCCGCGATCTCGCGACCAGCGACAAGGACCGCTCCGAGCTCCTCATGATCACCGACCTCGTCCGCAACGACCTCAGCCGCGTCTGCGCGATGGGCTCGATCGACGTCGAAGCGCTCCAGCGGATCACGGAGCACGCGACCCTGTTCCAGCTCTCCTCGGTGGTCACGGGCGCGCTGCGCGAGGGGAAGGGCGCGCTCGACGCGCTCGAGGCGTGCTTCCCCGGCGGGTCCATCACCGGCGCGCCGAAGCACCGGACGATCTCGATCATCGACGCGCTGGAGCGGCGCACGCGGGGCGTGTACACCGGCTCGATCGGGTACCTCGCGTACGAGGGCCCCATGGACATGAACATCGCCATACGGACCCTCGTCGCCGACGGCCGGGGGCTCAGCTTCGGCAGCGGCGGCGCGGTGGTCGCGGAGTCGAGCGCGGAGGCCGAGTACGAGGAGGTCCTCGTCAAGAGCTTCCCCCTGCTCCGCGCCATCTACCTCGCGGAGCGCGCCGCGGACGGCGGTCGAGCGCCCGCGCGGGACGCGCGCGCCACGAGCGCGCAGCGCGGATGACGCGCCCGACGGAACCATGCACGCGGCGAAGATGCCGGTACGGCGCGCATGCCGCGCCGCGTATACTCATCGCACAGAAGGAGACGCGGTCGTGAAACGAGAGAGCAACATTACGCGGAGGGGCGTCGCGGTGCGGCGGACGGTCGAGGACCTCGCCGTCGACGGCGCCATCCAGCCCATCGTCGAGGCGCTCGACAGCCACCTCGGCGTGGTCCTGGCGTCCAGCTACGAGGTCCCGGGCCGGTACACGCGCTGGGACATCGGCTTCGTCGATCCGCCGCTCGTGCTCGTCTCCCGGGGCCGCGACTTCCGGTTCACCGCGCTGAACGAGCGCGGGCGCGTGCTGCTGCCGGCCATCGACGAGGCCCTCCGTGATCTCGACGCTGTCGCGGGCCTCGAGCGGCGCGGCGACGAGGTGGTCGGCGCGGTCCGGCCGCCGGGCGAGCGGGTGCCGGAGGAGCTGCGCAGCCGGCAGCCGTCCATCTTCTCGGTGCTGCGCCGGCTCATCGAGCTCTTCGGGGTCCCCGGCGACCCGCTCTTCGGGCTCTACGGCGCGTTCGCGTACGATCTCGCCTTCCAGTTCGAGCCCATCCGGCTCCGCCTGGAGCGCCCGGCGGATCAGCGGGATCTCGTCCTCTACCTCCCCGACGAGATCATCGCCGTCGACCACCGCCGCGAGCGCGCGACGCGCACGCGCTACGAGCTGAAATACGGCGATCGCTCGACCGAAGGGCTGCCGCGCGAGGGCGCGACGCACGCCTACGTCGGCGCCGACCGCGCGCCCCAGAACGAGTACGCGCCGGGCGAGTACGCCGAGCTCGTCCGGCTGGCGCGCGAGTCCTTCAAGCGGGGCGATCTCTTCGAGGTCGTGCCGGGGCAGACGCTCTTCGAGCCGTGCCCGGTCGCGCCCACCGAGCTGTTTTACCGCCTGCGCGAGCGCAACCCGGCGCCCTATGGCTTCCTGATGAACCTCGGCAACGCCGAGTACCTGATCGGCGCCTCGCCGGAGATGTACGTCCGCGTCGAGGGCAATCGCGTCGAGACCTGCCCCATCTCAGGCACGATCCCGCGCGGCAGCGACCCGCTCGCCGACGCCGCGCAGATCGCGCGCCTGCTCGCGTCCGCGAAGGACGAGTCGGAGCTCACGATGTGCACCGACGTCGACCGCAACGACAAGTCCCGCATCTGCGTGCCGGGGAGCGTCCGGGTGATCGGGCGCCGGCAGATCGAGATGTACTCGCGGCTGATCCACACGGTCGATCACATCGAGGGCCGCCTGCGCGACGGATTCGACGCGCTCGACGCGTTCCTGGCGCACACGTGGGCGGTCACGGTCACGGGGGCGCCGAAGGCCTGGGCCATGCAGTTCATCGAGGATCACGAGCGCTCGCCGCGCGCGTGGTACGGGGCGGCGGTCGGCATCGTCGGCTTCGACGGCAGCATGAACACGGGGCTCACGCTGCGCACGATCCGCGTCAAGGACGGCGTGGCCCAGGTCCGGGTCGGCGCGACGCTGCTCTTCGACTCCGATCCCGACGAGGAGGAGCGCGAGACCCAGGTGAAGGCGTCGGCGCTCCTCGACGCGATCCGGAGGCCGCGCGGCGACGCCGCGCCGCCTCCGGCGGCCATCCAGCCGGTGCCTGGCGGCACGCGCAAGGTCCTCCTCGTGGATCACCAGGACTCCTTCGTGCACACGCTGGCCAACTACCTCCGGCAGACGGGCGCCGAGGTGATGACGCTCCGCGCCGGCTTCCCTCACGAGGAGCTCGACGCCTACGCTCCCGACCTCGTTGTGCTCTCACCCGGCCCTGGCACGCCGAGCGATTTCGATCTCTCGGGCACGCTCGCGGCGCTGCTCCAGCGGCGGCTGCCCGTCTTCGGCGTCTGCCTCGGCCTGCAGGGGATGGTCGAGCACTTCGGCGGCAAGCTCGGCGTCCTCGACTACCCGATGCACGGCAAGGCCTCGCAGGTGCGCGTGCTCGGCGGGCGCCTCTTCGAGGGGCTGCCCCGCGAGTTCCGCGCGGGGCGCTACCACTCGCTCTACGCGTTGCGCGACGCGCTCCCTCCGTCGCTGAAGGTCACGGCCGAGACCGAGGATGGGGTCGTGATGGCGATCGAGCACACGGAGCTGCCCCTCGCGGCCGTCCAGTTCCATCCGGAGTCGATCCTGTCGCAGGACGACAACGTGGGGCTCCGGCTCGTGAGGAACGCGGTCACCGAGCTGCAGCGGAGCGCCGGGGGCCTCACGCCGGCTTCATGACCCAACGGACCTGCGCCCCACCCGCGTGGAGGAGGGGCGCACTCCCTCGCTCGGAGCCGGGCGTCGAGCCAGAGTCCGCTCTTCCTGGCTGGAGGATTGCTGATCTTCCGAAGGGCGATGAGGGCGTGACCGATCCGCGTCAGGCCACAAAATGAAAAAGCGCCGCCGGGGCCTTGGGGGGGGAAAGGCCACGCCAGCGACGCTGAACCAGAATGTCAGCATGAGGCGTGCCATCGCGCACTTCCGTCAGGGTCGGGCATTTCGCATGGATGTCCTGGGCGTTCATTTCGGTTCTGCACGAACAGCGCTGCACACCTGAAATATGCGCCGCCCTCGACGAGGCCCGGGGCGCCGGGAGCGGCTCAGGCGGGCGCCTCTGGGCTCTCGCTCCGCCGCGTGAAGATCCCCTTGCTGTACGCCATGAAGAAGCCGAGCCGCATCGCGTTGCGCTCCGTGGGGATACCGGGGCTCGCGCTGATGCACGCCAGCAGGCGACCCTGCTCGCGCACCCGCTCCAGGCGGCGGGCGATGAGCGCTTGCTGGATGCCGCGCTCGCGGAACCGGGGGAGCACCGAGGCGCCGAAGAGCGCCGCGCTCTCGCCGGAGATCTCCACGCTGCCGCCGCCGGCGGGCTCGCCGTTCACGAGCGCCAGGTACGAGTCGCATCCGGGGTGCGCGACCACGCGGCGCGTGATCTCGAAGAGCACCGGCGAGATCGGCGCGTCCTCGGGCCGGAAGCCGCTGGTCGCGATCTCGATGAACACCCGGACCTGCGCCTCGTCGCCCGGATCGATGCGCATGATCTCCAGCTCCCCGGGGCCACCGTACGACGCCAGCGCGCGGAGGTCCTCGTCCGGCGCGAGCTCGCGCGCGAGCACGTTCTCGAACTCGCGCAGCACGAACCCTCGATCGGCGAGGCCGCGCACCAGCGATCCGTGCGCGAAGGGGCAGACCTGTATCTGCGGCTCCGCGCCGCGCGCCGCGTAGAACGCCACGAGGTGATCGAGCTCCTCGCCGGAGACAGGCCCATCGAGCCCGAGCCCGACAGCGAAGTTTCCCCAGGAACCCTCTCCATCAAAGGCCATCCACCCGCCCGCGATGGGCTCCGCGCAGGCGACCACGGCGGCGATGCCGACCGCCAGCCGGCGCTCCTCGATCCGGGCGATCTCGGCGTACGACAGCTTCGGCATGGATTTGCACCTCATTTGCGAGCAGAGCTCGCGTGACACGGTGTCCTCCATCCTAGTCCGATGAGGCCCGGCCTGCGCCGTTTCGTGCAAGCCAGCGCGCTTCCGGTGGAGGCGCCTGAGGGCCTGCCTGCCCGCGCGCGGGGGCAGGCGGCGATCGCGCCGCCCCCGCGGAGCGGGCGGGCGGAGCCTCTGACGTCGCGCTCTCTCGCGCGCACACACGCGCCGTCACGCGCCTCCGCCGCCCCGCGATCTCCGCTCGCGCGCTCGCGGGCGTTGCGATTATGCTGCGCCGCCATGAGCAGGATCTTCCGTTCACTCCCCCCGGCGGGCACCCACCTCGGCATCGCGTTCTCGGGCGGCCTCGACACGCGCTGCGCGGTGGCGTGGCTCTCGCGCAACGGGCTCAAGGTGCACGCGTACACCGCCGATCTGGCGCAGCCGGACGAGGACTCCCCCGGCGACATCCCGCCGATCGCCCTGCAGCACGGCGCGGTCTCCGCCAAGCTGGTGGACTGTCGCGAGGCGCTCGTCCGCGAGGGCATCCTCGCCATCCAGTGCGGCGCCTTCCACCTCTCGACGGGCGGCAAGAAGTACTTCAACACCACGCCGCTCGGCCGCGCGGTGACCACGACCGCGATCGTCCGCGCGATGCGCGACGACGACGTCCACGTCTTCGGCGACGGCAGCACGCACAAGGGCAACGACATCCAGCGGTTCTACCGTTATGGCATCTTCGTCGACCCCTCGCTCAAGATCTACAAGCCCTGGCTCGACCCGAGGTTCGTGGGAGAGCTCGGCGGGCGCAAGGAGATGAGCGAGTACCTCGAGCGCGCCGGGCTGCCCTACCGCATGGGGACGGAGAAGGCGTACAGCACCGACGCCAACGTGCTCGGCGCGACGCACGAGGCGAAGGACCTCGAGCACCTGAACACCGGGATCAAGATCGTCCAGCCCATCATGGGCGTCGCCTCCTTCCGGCCGGAGGTCGCCATCGAGGCCGAGACGGTGACCCTCGGGTTCGAGCGCGGCGTCCCGACGACGATCAACGGCAAGCGCTTCGGCTCCCTGTTCGAGCTGTTCGTCGAGTGCAACCGGATCGGCGGGCGCCACGGGCTCGGCATGAGCGACCAGATCGAGAACCGGGTGATCGACGCGAAGAGCCGCGGCATCTACGAGGCGCCGGGCATGGCGCTGCTCCACGCCGTCTACGAGCGGCTCCTGTCCGCCATTCACAACGAGAACACCCTCGACGTGTACTTCACCCAGGGCAGGCGCCTCGGGCGTCTGCTCTACGAGGGCAAGTGGTACGACCCCGAGGCCATGATGCTGAAGGACGCGCTCTCGCGCTGGATCGCCCCCGGCGTGACCGGCGAGGTGACGCTCGAGCTGCGCCGCGGCGACGATTACAACATCCTGAACACGCGCGCCGACTACATGGCCTATGCGCCGCACAAGCTCTCGATGGAGAAGGTCGAGGAGGCCTATTTCACCCCCGAGGACCGCATCGGCGCGCTCGAGCTCCAGAACCTCTCGGTGACGGACAACCGCCAGTTCCTGATCCACCTCATCGAGAGCACGCAGGCCCTCGGCCCGGGCGGCGCCCCCGCCATCGGCGAGCTGCTCGGCGGCGACAAGCCGAAGGAATGAGCCGGGGGCGGCGCCGCTGAGGCTGAGCGGAGGCCGCGCGCCGGCTCCGCTCCCGGCGCGCCGGACGAGGTTGCGCCCGGCACCTCCCTGGGTCACGAGGAAGGTGCGAACGCCGGCCCGCCCGAGCGGTGCCGGCCCAGGGAGGTGGTCATGAAGGCGCTCATCATCCAGGCACTCGCCGCGGGCCTCGCGGTCCTCGTCGGAACGAAGATCCTGCCCGGCGTGCGGATCCGAAAGACCCAGACGGCGCTCGTCGTCGCCGCCGTGTTCACCGTCCTCAACCTGCTGCTCGGCTGGCTCGTGAAGTTCCTGGTCGCGGTGGCGCTCCTGCCCGCCGCCGTCCTCACGCTGGGCCTGGCGTATCTCTTCTTCGGCCTCGTCGTGAACTCGGTGCTGCTCTACGCCACCGACAAGCTGATCGACGATTTCGAGATCCGGGGGCTAGGGCCGCTCTTCGGCACGGCGGCCCTCATCTCGTTCGCAGGATGGCTGTTGCCGCGCATCTTGTGAGCCTTCGCAGCCCTCGCCCGGGCGGCGTCTACCAGCGCTGGTGAACCTGAGGCCGGAGCCGCCGGTCGTAGATCGCGCGGATCTTCGCCATCGTCTCCTGCGGCACGGGCGGCAGGTCCGCCGCGCTCGCGTTCTCGTCCACCTGCTCGGGCCGCTTCGCGCCGGGGATCACGCACGTCACCGCGTCCTGCATCAGGATCCAGCGCATCGTCCACGCGCCCATGCTCACGCCGGCGGGCACGAGCGGGCGGAGCTCCTCGACGACCTCGAGGCCCAGGTCGTAGTCGACGCCCGAGAACGTCTCGCCCTTGTCGAACGCGGCGCCCTCGCGGTTGAAATTGCGGTGATCGTCGGCCGCGAACCGGGTCGCCGCGCTCATCTTTCCGGTGAGCAGCCCCGAGGAGAGCGGCAGTCGCGCCAGGACCCCGACCTGCCGGCGCTTCGCCTCGGGGAAGAAGAGCTCGGCCGGGCGCTGCCGGAGGACGTTGTAGATGATCTGCACCGACTGCACGCCGGGGTACTCGATGGCCTTGAGCGCCTCTTCCACCCGCTCTACGCTGACGCCGTAAAACCGGATCTTGCCCGCCTTCACGAGCCTATCGAGGGCGTCGAACACCTCGGGCCGATAGTAGACGTCCGTCGGCGGGCAGTGCAGCTGGAGGAGGTCGAGCGCGTCCGTCTCGAGGTTCTTCAGGCTGCGCTCGACGAAGGCCGTGAGGTTCCCCTCATCGTAGCTTGCCGCCGTGTGCGGGCTCAGGCGCCGGCCCGCCTTCGTCGCGACGACGATCTCCTCGCGCCGCTCGCGCCTGAGCCGCGCGAGCAGCCGCTCGCTCCGGCCGTCCCCGTACGCGTCCGCGGTGTCGAAGAAATTCACGCCTCGATCGACGGCCCGGTGCAACGCCGCGAGCGACTCCTTGTCGTCGACGTCGCCCCAGGTGCCCCCGATCGCCCAGGCCCCGAAGCTCACCGAGGAGACGCGGAAACCCGTCCTGCCAAGAGGTCGATACTCCATGGCGGCGCATACAACCAGATTTCCCCCGCCACGGCGAGCGTGGCGGCGCTCAGGCGGGCTCGGCCCCGCGGCGGCGGTGCGCGCGCTTGCTGCGCTCGACGAGCGCGACGAGCTCCTCGCGCGTGACCCCGAGCCGCGCCGCCGTCCGGTGCGCGAGCGAGGTCCGGGCGACCCCGTCGACGAACTGGTATGTCGGCCACTGCTGCGCGTCGAGCTCGACCTGCAGGAACACGAGCCGATCGACCGGCCGCTCCCGCTCGAGCCGCGCCGCGAGCTCGAGGAAATGCGTCGTGATGAAGGCCTGAGGGCGGAGCTCCGAGAGGAGCGAGATCACGAGCTGGAAGATCTCCTCTCCTTCCGACGGGTTCGTGCCCGAGCAGAGCTCGTCGAGCACCACCATGTCGCCGACCTGCATCGCCTCGAACAGCGACCTGATGCGGAGCAGCTCCATCCCGAGGCGGCCCTCGCTCTGATCGGCCTGCGCCTGCTCGATCAGCGACACGAAGAGCCCGTGGCACGGCGAGAGGCGCGCCTCCGCGGCCGGCACGAAGAAGCCCGCCTGCCCCATCATCTGGGCCAGCGAGAGCGCCTCGAGCAGCCGGGTCTTCCCCCCCGAGTTCGGCCCGGTCACGATGACGGTCGCGTCGTGGTGATCGGTCGCGATGTCGCACGGGACCGTGCTCACGGAGCTCGCCAGGAGCAGCGGGTTGAACAGCCCCTTGAGCTGGCGGCCGGGGCTCCCGCCGCGCGCGCCGTGCGCGCCGTCGGAGGCGCCCGGCGAGACGAGCTCGGGCAGACAGACGGAGAGCCCGACCGCGCGTGCGCGGTCGCGGAGCGCGAGGCCGGCGAGGTAGAACTCGAGATCTCCGAGCAGCTGGACGAGCGCGACGAGATCGTCCTCGATGCCATCGAACACGCTGTTGACGTGGCGGGTGAGCAGCTCGTCGTCGCTGAACCGGTACCCCCTCCACAGCATCACGAGCTTCGTGACCAGGCGCCCGAGCGGCGACTGATAGAAGCGGTTCTCGCTGTTCTCGCGGATCGACAGGGCGCGCAGATCGCGGACGTGGCCGTCGGAGCCGACGCGGATCCGGACATCCAGCGTCGCGATCTCCTCGTCGTACGCGAGCAGATCCGCGAGGCGGCGGTACGCCTCGCCCTCGCGCACGGCCGCGCCGAACGCCGAGAGCCGCGACAGGCCCGAGCGAGCGCCCGCGAACCCACCGGCGAGCGCGTCGAACGCGTCCTTGGCGGCGGCGAGGATGTCCAGCCGGCGCCGGCTGCCTTCGCCGCGAGAGATGGGGATCGTCTCGATCTGGCCCACCCAGCGGCGCAGCGCCGCGTAGGCGCGCTCGAGATCGCGGCGCTGCGCCTCCGACCCGGTGAGCTCCCGGAAGATCGCGCGCCGGAGCTCGACGGTGTCGCGATCGCTCGGCGGCTGGGAGAGGGCGCGGCCCAGCAGCGCTGGGCTCGGGATGTACGTGCGGCCTTCGCTCGTGAAATGGAGGCAGCCCACGATGAGCTCGCGCAGGAAGACGTGCTGCGCGAAGCGGGCTGGATCCCATGTCGACGCGGGCAGCGACGCCGACTCGACGTGCCGATCGAACGCCCCCGCGGGCGCGCCGCCCGCGAACGCGAACGCCAGCGACTCCTTGACCGCCCGCGCGTCGATCCGGAGCGCCGGCCGGTGCGAGAGGAGATCGGGCGCGGAGCGCTGTCCGGGCGGGGCGTCAGGCAGGACGGGTTCCGGCGGCGCCGCGCTCACGACCTCGAGCCTACTACGATGCGTCGGGCCGGAGCGCTCGTCCGGTGTCCGGTGCCGCCGCTGCGCGGTGGCCAGGGAGGGTCTCGGCATGACCCCGTCGACACGCGCGGCGCGCCGTTGTTCCCGGGCGGCCGGGAACGACCGAGTTCCTGGCACGACGTCTGCCTCGGTGTGTCCCCGGAGATGCACCATGAGCTATCGCTGCACGATGAGCAGAATACGCTGGTTCTGCGGCCCAACCGTCCTCGCGCTGGCGCTCGCCGGCACGGCCTGCAGGAGCGAGAGCGAGAGAGCTGAAGGAGCGGTCCGCGAGCCAGGGGACCAGACGACCAGGAGAGGCGAACCGCCTCCGGGCCCGAAGCAGGCGCCCGGCAAAGACCTGCGCGAGCAGGCCGGGCGCGTGGGCGAAAAGGCGGAGCAGCTCGCCCAGGAGGGCAAGGAGCTCGGCAAGGAGGCGCGAGAGCAGGCCGGGCGCGCGGGTGACAAGGCAGAGCAGCTCGCCCGGGAGGGTCAGCAGCTCGGCCAGGAGACGCGCGAGAAGGCCGAGCAGCTCGCCGAGCGCGGGCGCCAGGCGGGCCACGATGTCGGCAACCAGATGAACAGGGTCGGCGAGCAGACCGGTGCGCTCAAGGACAACCACGGCGCGCGCCCGCAGTCGGCGCCGCCTGCCGCTCCCAGGGACAAGGCCGCGCCGCAGCCCCCGCAACAGGGCCAGGCTGAGGGAGCCAAGAAGCAGGAGGGGAATGCCGCCGCGATGGAGCGCGACGAGTGGACGAAGGCAGCGAAGGACAACGACTATCAGGTCACCTTCGGCCGCGACGGCTCGGTCATCGCCACGAAGGAGGCCAAGCGGACCGGCGCGCGCCCGTCCGACGAGACGCTCCGCAACGCGGTCGGCGGCAAGCTCGCGGACAGCGATCACGACGCGGTGAAGAAGCTGCACGTCACGGTGCGCGACGGCGTGGTCACGCTGCAGGGCACCGTCGCCAGCGTGAAGGAGGCGACCGAGGCGGTGAAGGAGGCCATGGACGCCGACGGCGTCACCAAGGTGATCTCCTACATCCGTCACGGCTCATGAGGCCATGAGCTCGTCGTCCTACCCGTGATCTCAGGGTGCATCCGCCCGCCGGCAGGCGGATGCCCCCCAGATCATCCGGTCTCCCCCCTCTTCACCCTCCAAAGCCGCAGCAGAGCGGCGGTCACCCGCACAGGAGACGGGCCCAGATCGGCGTTTTCGGCGCGGAAGCGCACTCCCGTGCGCTGAGCACCGAAAACGCCGAGGTGGGCCCGTATCCGAAGCGGGTGACCGCCGCTCTAGTGGGTGAAGTCTTTGGGGCGGAGCTTGACGGAGCGCTCCACGGCCTCCGCGGGTGAGAGCGCCAGCATGAGCGTCTCATCGAAGCAGTCGGACCTCGACACGACAACGACCTGCGTGCCCACGGGCAGCTCGGTCTTGAGCGGCGTCTTGCCGAGCGTCTTTCCCTTCCAGCTCACGGTCGCGTCGGGCGGATCGCTCGAGATCGTCACGCTCGCCCTGGGGCCCTCCTCGGGCTTCTTCTCGACGGTCTCCCCGGCCTCGGCGACGAGTGAAGCGACCACGGCCGCGGGAGCATCGGGGGCGGGCGCGCGCTGGTTCGCGACGTGAACCGCGCCGCCGACCAGCGCGACCAGCGCGGTCAGGGCGGACGCGCCGATCAGGTAGCCCCGCTTCGAGGCCGACACGGGCCCCGACGTGGTCGCTCGCAGGCTCACCGAGTCGCTCACGGGGGTCCTGGGCCGCTCGACGCCCGACGCCCGCTCGAGGCCCGACACGCGCTCGACGCCCGACCGGCTGGACTCCCCGACATAGGGGAGCCTGCTGCCCGAGCCGGAGCTCGATGGAACCATCGCGATGCCGATGCCGCTCATCGTCACCTGGCTGGAGGCGTCGCTCAGCAGCGACGCGCTGGCCACCCGCTCGATCTGCGCCTTGATCTGCTGGCGTATGGAGGCCCGGCTCTCGGCGAAGATCCCCCGCATGCAGGCGCCGAGGAACTCGCTGCGGACGTCCTCGCCCGACCACTGAAGGTAGTTCTCGAGCACATCGCACATCTCCTGCGCCGTCGCGAAGCGCTTCGATGGCTCGCGATCAAGGGCCTTCGCGGCGATCTGATCGAGCGCGATGGGGATCCCCGGAACGACGGTGGAGAGGCGCGGTATTTTCCCCAGCAGGAGCTGGTGCATCACGGTGATCTGATCGCCCTCGAACAGCCGCCGCCCGGCGAGGAGCTCCCAGAGCACGACGCCGACCGCGAAGATGTCTGCCCGGCGATCCACCGTCTTGCCCGCCGTGACCTGCTCGGGCGCCATATACGTCAGCTTGCCCTTGAAGGTCCCGCTCTCGGTGCTGGAGGCGTTGACGACGGCCTTGGCCACGCCGAAATCCACGAGCTTCACCGCGCCCTCGTACGTGATGAAGATGTTGTGCGGCGAGACATCGCGATGCACGATGCCGAGCGGCCGACCGTCGAAATCGCAGAGCTCATGCGCGTAATGGAGCCCGCGCAGCACCTCGGCCACGATCCGGATCCACGTGCCACGGACGAGCCCGCCCGTGCCGGACTCCCGCTCGACAGCCGCCTTCATGACGCGCTTCAGCGGCTGGCCCTCCAGGTACTCCATCAGAATGAAGTAGCCGTCCCGATCGCTACCGACCTCGTAGGTCTGGACGACATTCGGGTGGTTCATGCGAGCGGAGAGCTTGGCCTCGTCCATGAACATGAGGACCTGGCGATCCTCCTCGTCCCCGGAGCTGCGGAGACGCTTGACGACGACCAGCTTGTTCACCGAGGCGGGCCCGTGAGCCATCGCGAGGAAGACGTCCGCCATCCCGCCGCGGCCGAGCTTCGCGATGGGACGATACCGGCCGAGCCCAAGCTGGGTCGGTGTGTCTCTCAAGATCGACGCTCCGTGTTCTCCGATCACACTCACCTCAGTGTGCAAAATCCAATAATTGCGCGTCCGAGTCAATGCGAAGAGTTTGCGTCCTCGCCATCAAGGAAAACATCCTCCAATGAAGTGAATGGCCTACAACCGTACGAGCAAGAGCGGCAAGAGACGACATCCGAACACACGCGCACACGCAGTCGCGCGTATTCACGCGTATTCACGCGTATTCACGCGTATTCACGCGCATTCACACACTCGCGAACACCGCACCCCCGCACGTAGGTCCCGCGCTGCGCTTTGCCTGCTGCGCGTTACCTGCTCCGCATGAGGTGCTGCGTGCGCAATTCGTCGCTGGCCGGGGAGGGGCCGTGCCGCCGAGCCCTGAGGTGACTCCCTTCCCGGTAGCGCCCGCGCAAGGTCACCAGGTCGATCGCATTACAAACACGGGGTCTGCTGCGGGCGTTGATGGAAACGTAACAAGGGATACGCCACGTGCAATCCGTCGCGACACGATCGCACGAAATTTCTGCAGCGTTCCGCGCCGGACGCAAAACGCCGCGCGTTACCGCGCCAGCTCGATGACGATGACGATGACGATGACGATGACGAGGAGGACGGGACGCCTGCGAGCGAGGCGCCGCCGCTCAGCCGCTCAGAGCTTCCAGAGCGCGCAGCCCCAGTGGACGCCGGTCCCGAGCGCGAGCACCATGGCGAGTTGCCCTTTCTTCACCCTTCCGGCGCGCATCTCCTCGTCGATGAGGATGGGCACGGTGGCGCCGCTCGTGTTGCCGAATCGCTCGATGTTGCTCGGAAGCTTCTCGACGGGCACGCCGAGGTCCTTGCGAATGTGCTCGTTGATCCGGCCGTTCGCCTGGTGCGCGAGGAACACGTCGATCTGCTCGATCGCGAGGCCCTGAGAGGCGCAGAGCTCCCGCGCGGTCGCCGGGAGCTTGGTCACCGCGAACTTGAAGAGCTCGCGGCCATCCATGCGGGGGATATGCAGGTCCTCGTCGAACGACGTCGGCTTCCAGTACGGGCGCGAGCGGAAGCCGCCGCCTGGCACGAAGAGGAGCTCGGCGAAGCGTCCATCCGAGCAGATCTTGTTGGCGCGCAGGCCCGCGTCGCGATCGGTCGCGCGGAGGACGAGCGCGCCCGACCCGTCCCCGAACAGGACGGCGAGGTTCCGGTGGCGGTCGGCGTGCGCCCGCGCCTCCGGCGTCGCGGATCGGCCATTCTTCGGGTCGAGCGCTCCCCAGTCCTCCCAGGGCATGAAGCCGGCGTGCGCCTCCGCGCCCACGAACAGGATGGTCTTGGCGGCCCCGGTCTGGATCAGCCCGTCGATCGTCTGGAGGCCGAACAGCATCGCGGCACACTGCTGCCGGATGTCGAGCGCGGGGACGCCTGGAATGCCCAGCTTCGCGCCGAGCAGCGCCCCGGAGCCGGGGAAAATATAGTCCGGCGTCATCGTGGCAAAGAGGATATAATCGATCTCCGACGGCGCGATGCGCGCCGACGCGATCGCGCGCTTCGCCGCTTCGCACGCGAGATCGCTCACCCCCACGCCGTCCGGCGCGTAATGGCGCTGGCGGATACCGGAGCGCTGGTAGATCCACTCGTCGGAGGTCGTGATCACCCGCGCGAGGTCGTCGTTGGTGACAGGTTCTCCGGGCACGTAGTGGCCCGTCCCGATGATCTCAAATCCAATCTTTGTCACAGAAGTGCCTTACCCGAACCGCAGGCGCGCGGCGACCGGGAACCGCACACCCGCACACGACCGCGCCCGGCCGCCTCGCGCCGCAGCGCGGCGGCCGGTGCTCGCGCTCATGAGATCGCCGGGACGTTGCACCCTGCTTGACGGAGACGCGCCGCCTCGATAGGCTCCCAGCCGCGCTGGCGGCGTTGTACCCGCTCCCCTCTTCGGCGGCCGCCGGGCGCCGCGATCATCGTCGGCGCGCGGCCCAGCTGCAAATGGGGCAGCCGCTCATGTCGTGGCGCAGCGCCGGGCAGTGCTCGCGGCCGAAGTAGATGAGCTGCAGGTGGAGCTTGTTCCACTGTTCGGGTGGGAACGTACGCTTCAGGTCGCGCTCCGTCTCGACGACGTCCTTTCCGGACGACAGCCCCCAGCGGAACGCGAGCCGGTGAATGTGGGTATCGACCGGGAAGGCGGGGTGGCCGAAGGCCTGTGCCATGACCACCGAGGCCGTCTTGTGACCCACCCCCGGCAGAGCCTCGAGGGCCTCGAACGAGGCGGGGACGACGCCGCCGTGCTCGGTCGCGATCCGCTCGCTCAGCGCCTTCAGGTGCCGCGCCTTGGTGGGCGCGAAACCGATCCTCCGGATGAGCTGGGCGATCTCCTCGGTGGGCACTGCCGCCATGGCCGCGGGCGTCCGGGCGCGCGCGAGGAGCGCCGGCATCACCGCGTTGACCATCTTGTCCGTCGTCTGGGCGCTGAGCATCACCGCGACGAGCAGCGAATAGGGATCGTCGTGGGCCAGCGGAATGGGCGGGGCCGGGTACAATCGGTCGAGGATCTCGGCGATCCTCGCGGCTTTCTCGGCGCGCTTCACGGAGGCCAGGGCAGCCCGTAGAACGAGAGCAGATCGCCGAGCTCCTCATCGGAGAGGACCTCGCGGGAGAACGGCGGCATCTGCCCGCCATAGCCGACGAACCCGCCGTGCCGGACCTTCTCGATGAAGACAAGCCGCCGGTCGGCCTCCGTGTACTCGCCGAGCGGGTGCTCCTTCAGCGTCTGGTCGGGCAGCGCCGGCGCCCGCGCCACGAGCCGGCCTTCCCCCGAATGGGCGCGCCCATGACAGGAGGCGCAGGCGCGCTCGTGGATGCGCCCGCCCGCGGCCGCGTCGCCGGCCGGGATCTGGCTCAGCTCGTACACCGGCGTGAAGGGGACGGCCTCGGCCGCGCCTCCATCGCTGGGCAGCGACTCCAGGTAGGCATAGACGGCCTGCGCGGCGTCGTCGTCCGCGGTCCAGGGCAGGTCCTTCGTCATGAAGTAATAGAGGCAATGGTTGATCGCGCCGAGGAGCTCGACCTCCTGCCCGCCCCAGTAATACGGGCGCTCGACGGCGCCGGCCAGCGGGGCGCCCGGGAGCATGGCGTCGCCCGCGTCGCCGGCGACAGCTTCATGGCAGGTCGAACAGGAATAGCGATTGAAGCGCGTCTCCGCGATCGACGGGTCCCGGAAGAGCGCCGCGCCGTGGTCGACGGCCGTCGCGTCGACGACCTTCGTCTCCGGATCCCCCGGACAGCCGCACAGGAGCGCCGCGCACGCGAGCGCGGCCGCAAGGCTGCAGGGCGCCCTCACGGCGCCTCCGGCGCGACGCGCACGAGCCCGTCGGGATAGAGGCCCACCTCCGTGTCGCTGAGCGTCTCCAGCGTCTCCGGATCGAGCCGGAGCACCCTGCCGGGCGTCGCGCTCCGATCGCCCTCGCAGACGAGGAAGAGCCCGTGCGCCTCGTCGAGCTGCGCGAGGTGCGGCCGCATGCATTCATCGGCGATATTCCGTGTGACTGCGCCGTCGTCGTCCGGGGTCACGCCGATCCGCACGATGGTGTCGGGCACCTGGGTCGGCACATAGATGGCGCTCCCATCGGGGGTCCACGCGGGGAAGTAGGGCGCGCCGATCGTGAGGATCTTCCGGGAATCGTCGAACGTCTCCGACGCGACATCGAAGAAGCGCACGTCCCGGCTCTCCGTGCTGCTCACGGCGATGGTCTTCCCGTCGGGCGACATGACGGCCGCGTAGGGTCCGTACTTGTTGGAATGGGGCGACGGGCTCAAGGTAGGCCCCACGGGCACGCGCTTCACCTCGGCGGAAGGGTCCGTCAGGTCGACGATCGCGAGCACGTCCTCGCCGTAGCAAGCGACGTAGGCGCGGGCGCCGTCCGGGCGCGAGAGGGCGACTCCGTGGGCGGCCATGCAGACCGGGATGAACACCGGATCGGGCGACCCCGAGAGCAGGACCTTCTCGGGATCGATCACCGCGAGGGACGAGCGCGCCGCCTCGACGTCGTCGCGGTTGTCGAGCGCGCGTTTCAGATCGAAATGAGAGACGACCACGCGCTTGCCGTCCTCCGAGATCACGATATCACCCGGGTTGGCCTCGACGCGCACCTGCCCGAGGATGCGCAGATCGTCGAGCGCGAGCTTCTGGACGTAGCCCGCCACCACGCTCCCGCCGTGCACCGCGTGGGGGCCGATCGCGCCGGCGACGTCAGGGTACGACAGCGCGACGTAGACGGCGCCGCCTTCGGCGTCCACGGCCACATGGTGAGGCCCGTCGATCGTCACGGGATCGCGGCCCACGGGGTGGACGCCGAACCGCTCCCCGGTCGCGAGCGAGACAAGAGAGATCGTATCGGAGAGGCTATCGCTCACCAGGCCCATCCCGCCCTCCGGAATCGTGATCTCCGGGAGCCGGTCCGGATACGCGTCGCCCTCGTAGGCGCTGTAGCGGTATTCGATGATGGGCTCGGGATCGCTGCAGCTCACCAGCATGGCCGCCGCGAGCGCGCAACCCAGGAATCGGGAAATGACCATAGATGACCTCGAGACGAGCGCCTCTGGCTCGGACGCGCCGCATCCTAGCAGCCGCCGGCGCGCCGGCCGCGGCTCCGCCCTACCATGGCTCGGCTCGCTCGTGCGCCTCGACGTGACGCTCCGCCGACGTCCGCCGCCGCGCAGCGCGACGTGGGACGTACTACGCGCGTTCGGCGCTCTCTCTTCCTCGGTCGGCGCCAGCCCTCAGCGGCAACGCTACCGCCGGAGTGAACATTTCTTGCTCGGGCGCTGTGGTGTTGTCATGTAAGGAAGCGATGAGCCAGACACGAGCGGTGGGCCTCGCAACATGGGAGCCCGGTCGGCGGTTGATCGCGCGAGCGCGCCCTGGTCGCCCCGCGGCGAGCTTCTTCCTTGCGTCCCTTGCGCTCGCCGCGTGTGCCGGGGAGGAGTCCATCGCTCCGGCGCCGCTCCCCGCGCCGGTACCGCTGCCAGCGCTCCGCGGCGCGCCGCCGCTGACGACCGCTCGCACCTGGGTGCCGCGCGCCGCGGTGGCCGATCCACCGGACAGGAGCCCCGCTGTCCCGGCGGAGATCGAGCAGATGCTCGCGGAGGGCTACGGCGAGCTCGAGAGCGGGCCGGGGCAGCCGCTCGCCCCGGCAGCGCTCGACGACACCCCTCCACCGCCGCGCGGTAAGCGGCCGACGCTCCTGACGAGGTTCGTCCACCTCGCCGACACCCAGCTCGCGGACGACGAGTCGCCCGCTCGGCTGGCGATCTTCGACTCGCCCGGCGTGTTCGCGTCGGCGTTCCGCCCGCAGGAAGGGCACGAGTGCCGGATCCTCAACGCCGCCGTCCGCACGATCAACGCGCTCCACCGGAGCACGCCGATCGACTTCGTCCTGCTCGGCGGCGACAACGCCGACAGCGCGCAGACGAACGAGATCGCGTGGTTCTCGGCCATCCTCGACGGCGCCGAGCGCGTCGAGTGCGACTCGGGCGCTGACGACGACCCCGTGCCAGGCCCCGACAACGATCCCAAGGATCCGTTCTTCGCAGAGGGGCTGCTCGTGCCCTGGCGATGGGTGACCGGCAACCACGATGTCCTGCACCAGGGGAACTTCCCGGTGCACACGCGCGCCGAGCTCGCGACCGGGAGCTGGTCGGACGGCGGGACGCGCGACTGGTCTCTCCCCGGCGCGCCGGTGATCACGGGCAACGTCGTCCCCGACTCGAGGAGAGCGCTGCTGACCGGCCCCGAGCTGCTCGATCGGGTCGCGGCGACCGGCGACGGGCACGGGATCGGGCCCGACGAGCGCGCGTACGGCAAAGCGTTCTACGAGTTCGACATGAAGGACACCCCCCTTCGCGTCATCGTGCTCGATACGGCCGCCGAGACGGGCGGGCCGAACGGCGTGATCCTTCAGGACGACGTCGATCGGTTCATCCGCCCCGCGCTCGACCGCGCGAAGCGCGAGCGCAGGTGGGTCATCCTCACCTCCCACCACGCGTCGCGCTCGCTCGGGGACGGCTCCTTCGCCGCGACGGGCACCCCCGCCGTGCCCGGCGCGATCGGCGTCGAGGCGTGGCAGTCGCTCGTCGGCGGCTACGACAACGTCCTGCTCCACCTCGCCGGACACACCCACGTGCACCGGGTGACCCGGGTCTCTCCAGCCGGCGGGCACGCGTACTGGGAGCTCGAGACCTCCGCGCTCGCCGACTACCCCCATCAGGTCCGCGTCATCGAGATCTGGGACGAGGACAACGGCCTCGTCGCCATCCGGGGCGCCGCCCTCGACTACGCCGTCGACGACGACCCGATCGCCGCGGAAGGGCGCCGCCGGGCCGTCGTGGACGTCACCTCCGGCTTCGGCGACGACGGCCGCGGAGAGCCCTCGTGGCGCAACGTCGAGCTCTCGATCGCGCGGCCTGACTGACCTCGCCCGCCGCGCGCCGGGGCCGCGCACCGGGGCCGCGCGGCAGCCTCGCGCGGGCGGCCCCAGCCGTCGCTCATCCGCCGTCGCGCAGCGGCACCGTCTCCCTCAGCTCGATCGACAGCGGGGGTCCGCCCCCGCTGCGGATCGCGGCGGCCATCGTGTGCCGCGCCGAGGGCTGGTAGAGCGCGAACTGCCAGGCCGAGCGGTCGTCGCCGAGCCGAGGATCGAACGAGATGCCGATCGCCGGTCCATCGTCCAGGTGGAACGAGAACTGATCGAGCGGGATCGCGAGCCCCATCCCGCGCGCCTTGATGTACGACTCCTTGAGCGTCCAGTACTCGAAGAAGCGCGCGCGCTGCCTCTCCGGCGGCAGCGCGCGCAGCGCCCTCACCTCGCCCGGCGAGAAGAAGCGATCCGCGATGTCCACCGCGCTGCTCGCGCGCTCGGTGTCCTCGACGTCGACGCCCACGTCGCGATCCAGCGCGACCAGGCAGGCGATCAGCCCCCGCGTGTTCGACAGGTTGAACCGGATCGGCGGCACCCCCGGAGGTCCGGCGATCTGCGGGCGGCCAAATTCGTTCCGGACGAACGACCACGCCTCGGGCGCGACGTTCGCGTACTTCGAGAGGACCGTGCGCACGAGGGCGCGCGTGAGCAGGTACTCGTGCCGGTTCTCGGCGAACAGGAAGCGCGCCTGCTGCGCCGCCTCGTCAGGCGCCATCAGCCGGTGGTACGCCTCGAGCAACGCCTCGTCACGAGCCGAGTCGCAGAAGACGTACCAGAGGTGCGCGGCGCCGGGACCGATCGTGAGCATCTACACCCTCGGCGGCGCCGCGCCTGCGGGGCCCGGCAGGATCTCCCGAAGGCAGCTGTCGGCGCTGCGCTCGATGGGCCGCTGGCGCGGATATCCGAACGACACCTCCTCGAAACGAACACCGTCGATCCAGTCGGTGCGGGGGATGTGGAGGTGCCCTGACACGACCACCCGCGCGCGGAACCGCGTGTGCCAGTCGTGCGTGCGCCGCGTCCCGCACCAGATCGAAAAACGCGGGATGTGCTGCAGCCGCACGAGCTCTTCGCGCAGCGGGAAGTGGTTGATGAGCACCGTGGGGCGCCCCTCGATCGCGCCGAGGCGGGCCTCCGTCGCGGCGAGGCGGGCCCGGCACCACGCGGGCCGGCTGGCGTAGGGGGCCGGGTCGAGCAGCTCCTCGTCGCTGCAGAGGACGCCGCTCTCCATGGCCCACGCCACCGCGTCGCGCTCCGGCACGCCGTCCGGCCGGAAGCTGTAGTCGTAGAGCAGGAACATCGGCGCCAGCACGTGCGGTCCGCCCTCGCCCTCCCAGAGCACGTAGGGGTCTTCCGGCGTGAGCACGCCGCGGCTCCGACACAGCTCGACCAGCCGCTCGTACCGGGCCTGGCCGCGCGGACCGCCGCGCTCACTCGGCATCGTATAGAGCTCGTGGTTGCCCGGCGTCCACACGAGCCGCTTGAACCGCGGACCGAGGGTCTCGAGGACGTAGATGAGGTGCTGCTCCGTCTCCCCGAGATCACCCGCGAGGATGAGCCAGTCGCTCGGCCGCGGCGTCATGCGCTCGATGGCCCACCGGTTCTCCGCATACCCGACGTGGAGATCGCTGAGTGCGAAGAGCTTCATCCGAATACCGCGCCGCCGGGGGCCCGACCGGCAAGCCTGCCGCCCCCACCCACACCACGGTCGACGACGGGCGTCCACTGCCGAGCGCCGCCGCCGGGCGCAGCGGCCCCCTGGGCAAGGCGACACCCCTTCCCCATTTTGCGCCCGGTTCCGCGGCTCCTGGCGCGCCGCATTAAACTAGGGCTCCAATCCTTCTGCCATCTGTGCTACGCGCGTGTGAAGTCAGCACCATGCCTCTGCCCCAACGACAAGGTCTTTACGATCCGGCTTTCGAACACGACGCATGCGGTCTCGGATTCGTCGCCACGCTCCGCCGTGAAGCGACGCACGAGGTCGTCTGCCAAGCGCTCGAGATCCTCGAAAATCTAACCCATCGCGGCGCCGCTGGCTGCGACCCCTGCACCGGCGATGGCGCGGGCGTCCTCCTCCAGATCCCGCACGAGCTGTACGCCACGTCCCTGGCCGCCCTTGGCATCGCGCTGCCTGCTCCCGGCGACTACGCCGTCGCGACGGCGTTCTTCTCCCAGCTCCCGTCGCGGCGCCGCCAGTGCGAGGCGATCCTCGAGGCCGCGGTCGTGCACCACGGACAGCGCGTCCTCGGCTGGCGCGACGTCCCCATCGACGACGCGGCGCTCGGCCCGATCGCGCGCGACTCGCGCCCCGCGATCCGCCAGCTGTTCATCGGCAGGGTCGCGCCTCGCCAGTCCTTCGAGCAGGTCCTGTATGCGATCCGCAAGCGCGCCGGCCGCGCCGCCAACGCCGACGACTTCTACATCACGTCGTGCTCGTCGCGGACGGTCGTCTACAAGGGCCTGATGCTCGCGGAGCAGGTCGCGGCGTTCTACCCCGATCTGTCCGACAAGCGCACCGTGTCGCGGCTCGCGATGGTGCACTCGCGCTTCTCCACGAACACCTTCCCCACGTGGGAGCGCGCGCACCCGTACCGGGTCATCGCGCACAACGGCGAGATCAACACCGTGCGCGGCAACACCGCGTGGATGTCGGCGCGCGAGGCGCTGCTGAAGAGCGATGTCTTCGCGAACGCGATCGAGGACTTCAAGCCGATCATCCGCCCGGGCGGCTCCGACTCGTCCGCGCTCGACAACGTTGTCGACTTCCTGCTCGCGAGCGGCCGCTCGCTGCCCCACGTGATGATGATGCTCGTGCCCGAGGCCTGGGCGCTCGACCCGGACATGTCGGCCGAGAAGAAGGCGTTCTACGAGTACCACGGCTGTCTGATCGAGCCGTGGGACGGCCCCGCGGCGCTGTGCTTCACGGACGGACGGCTGATCGGCGCGACGCTCGACCGGAACGGGCTGCGCCCCGCGAAGTACGTCGTGACGAGCGACGGGCTCGTCGTGCTCGCGAGCGAGTTCGGCGTCCTCGACATCGAGCCGGCGCGCGTGATCCAGAAGGGGCGCCTCCAGCCGGGCAAGATGTTCCTCGTCGACACGACCGAGGGTCGCGTCGTCAGCGACGACGAGATCAAGCGCCGCGTCGCGACGCAGAAGCCCTACGCGGCGTGGGTCGCCGAGAACAAGATCGATCTGCGCGCCCTCGAGGACGTGCCGAGCCTCTACACCATCCCGCACGCGGACCTCCGGGGCCTGCAGCAGGCGTTCGGCTACACCGAGGAGGACCTGCGGATGATCCTCGGGCCGATGGCCACCCTCGGCGAGGAGCCGGTGGGCTCGATGGGCATCGACATCCCGCTCGCCGTGCTCTCCGAGAAGCCCCAGCTGCTCTTCCGCTACTTCAAGCAGCTGTTCGCGCAGGTCACGAACCCGCCGATCGACCCGCTCCGCGAGGAGATCGTGATGTCGCTCGTGAGCTGCGTCGGCGGCGAGGGCAACCTCCTCGAGGAGACGCCCCGCCAGTGCCGGATGCTCGAGCTGCCGCACCCGATCCTGACGCAGGACGACCTGTCGAAGCTGCGGAAGAACGTCTTCCCCGACTTCCGCGCGGCCACGCTGCCCATGTACTTCCCGGTCGACGGCGACCCGGAGGACAACCTGCGCGCCGCGCTCGCGAAGCTCTGCAAGGACGCGAGCCGCGCGATCGCCGACGGCGCGAGCATCCTCATCCTCAGCGACCGCGGCATCGACGAGACGCTCGCCCCCATCCCGAGCCTGCTCGCGGTGGGCGCCGTGCACCACCACCTCATCAACGAGGGGGCGCGCACGCGCGCGGGCATCATCGTCGAGACCGGCGAGGCGCGCGAGGTCGGCCACATGGCGCTGCTCATCGGCTACGGCGCCGGCGCGGTGAACCCGTACCTCGCGTTCGAGTCGATCGCGGCGATGTGCCGCGACAAGACGCTCGGCGCCGACCTCTCGCCGACCGCGGCGGGCTCGCGCTACGTGAAGGGGCTCAAGAAGGGCATCCTGAAGATCATGTCGAAGATGGGGATCAGCGCGCTCTCCAGCTACCAGGGCGCGCAGATCTTCGAGGCGATCGGCATCGATCAGCTCGTCATCGACGCGTACTTCACCGGCACGGCGTCGCGCGTCCGCGGCGTCGGGCTGCGCGAGATCGCGGAGGAGGCGCTCGCGCGCCACCACGCGGCGTACGGCGAGCGGGCGCGCGCGCACCTCGACGTCGGCGGCCACCACCACTTCCGCGTGTCCGGCGAGCGGCACCTCTGGACGCCGCAGTCGATCGCGTCGCTCCAGCGGGCGGTCCGCCTCGACGACGCGAAGAGCTACGCCGAGTACGCCTCCGTCATCAACGAGCAGCAGGAGCACCCGATGTCGCTCCGCGGGCTGTGGGACTTCAGGCCCGCGGGCCCGCCGGTGCCGATCGAGGAGGTCGAGCCCGCCGCCTCGATCGTGAAGCGCTTCGCCACGGGCGCCATGTCCTTCGGGAGCATCTCGAAGGAGGCGCACGAGACGCTCGCGATCGCGATGAACCGGATCGGCGCGCGGTCGAACACCGGCGAGGGCGGCGAGGACCCGGCGCGCTTCCTCCGGCTGCCGAACGGCGACTCGAAGCGGAGCGCGGTGAAGCAGGTCGCCTCGGCGCGGTTCGGCGTCACGGCCGAGTACCTCGTGAACGCCGACGAGCTGCAGATCAAGATGGCGCAGGGGGCCAAGCCCGGCGAGGGCGGCCAGCTCCCGGGCCACAAGGTCGACGCGGTGATCGCGAAGGTGCGGCACTCGACGCCCGGCGTGACGCTGATCTCGCCGCCGCCGCACCACGACATCTACTCGATCGAGGATCTCGCGCAGCTCATCTTCGACCTGAAGAACATCAACTCGAAGGCGCGCATCAGCGTGAAGCTCGTCGCCGAGGCGGGCGTCGGCACCATCGCCGCGGGCGTCGTGAAGGCGCACGCCGACGTGGTGCTGATCAGCGGCGACTCGGGCGGCACCGGCGCCTCCCCGCTCACGTCGATCCACCACGCGGGCGTCGCGTGGGAGCTCGGCCTCGCCGAGGCGCACCAGGTGCTCGTGATGAACGGGCTCCGCGGCCGCGCCATCGTGCAGACCGACGGCAAGCTGATGACGGGCCGCGACGTCGCGTTCGCCGCGCTGCTCGGCGCCGAGGAGTTCGGCTTCTCCACGGCGCCGCTCGTCGCGACCGGCTGCATCATGATGCGCAAGTGCCACCTCAACACCTGCCCGGTCGGCATCGCCACGCAGGACCCCGAGCTTCGCAAGAAGTTCACGGGCGCGCCGGAGCACGTCATCAACTTCTTCTTCTACGTGGCCGAGGAGCTCCGGCAGATCATGGCGCGCCTGGGCTTCCGCACGCTGACCGAGATGGTCGGGCGCTCCGACTGCATCGTGCAGCGGAGCGCCGGGCTCCACCCGAAGGCGAGGAAGATCGACTGCTCCGAGGTGCTGTACCGCCCGAAGGAGGCGCTCACGAGCCCGACCCACTGCGTGGAGCTGCAGGACCACAAGCTCGACCGGGTGCTCGACCTCAAGCTCATCGAGAAGGCGCGCGCGACGATCGACGGCGGGGCTCCCGTCGTCATCGAGACCCGCGTCAAGAACTCGGATCGGACGCTCGGCGCGATGCTGAGCGGCGAGATCGCGCGCCGCCACGGCAGCGCCGGGCTCCCCGAGGACAGCATCGTGGTCAGGTGCGCCGGCAGCGCCGGCCAGAGCTTCGGCGCCTTCGCCTCGCGGGGCATGACCCTCGAGCTCGAAGGCGACGCGAACGACTACGTCGGCAAGGGCCTCTCGGGCGGCGTGGTCGCGGTGCGGCCGCCGCGCGAGGCGCCGTTCCGGCCGGACGATCAGGTCATCGTGGGCAACGTCGTGCTGTACGGCGCGACGAACGGCCGCGCGTTCTTCAACGGCCGCGCCGGCGAGCGCTTCGCGGTCAGGAACAGCGGGGCCACCACCGTCGTCGAGGGCGTGGGCGACCACGGCTGCGAGTACATGACGGGCGGCACCGTGATCATCCTCGGCACCACCGGCCGCAACTTCGGGGCCGGCATGAGCGGCGGGCTCGCCTACGTCTTCGACGAGGACGCGCTCTTCGAGGCGCGCTGCAACAAGGAGATGGTGCAGCTCGAGACGATGACCGCGGCCGACGCCGAGTCGGTGCGGGCGCTGCTCGAGGAGCACGTGCGGCGCACGGGCAGCCGGAAGGCGATCGAGCTGCTCGATTCCTGGCAGGCCGTCCTGTCGAAGTTCGTGAAGGTCGTCCCGAGCGAGTACCGCCGCGCCCTGGAGGCCGCGGCGTCGCCCGCGACGAACGGAGCGGACGGGTCCGACAGGCTCGTGTCTCTCCTTTCTCCTTCAACCCCCTATGTTTCCACTGGACGTTACATCCCCGCCAACGCGGGTCCCCTGAGCACGGGAGAGAGGTCGGCCGCCCATGGGTAAGGTACGAGGCTTCCTCGAGATCCAGCGGGTCGACATCAAGAAGCGGCCCGTCTCCGAGCGTTTGAACGACTGGCAGGAGTTCGAGCTCCCGGTCCCCGACGCCGAGCTGCGCGATCAGGCAGCGCGGTGCATGGACTGCGGCATCCCGTTCTGTCACGACGGATGCCCGCTCGGGAACCTGATCCCCGACTGGAACGATCACATGTTCCGCGATCGCCTCCCCGAGGCGATCGCGTCGCTCGACGCGACGAACAACTTCCCCGAGTTCACGGGGCGCGTGTGCCCCGCGCCTTGCGAGGCGGGGTGCGTGCTGAACATCGAGGGCAAGCCGGTCACCATCAAGAACGTCGAGCGCGCGATCGCTGATCGCGCGTTCGACCGGAACCTGGTGGCGCCGGTCATCGCGAAGCAGCGCACGGGCAAGAAGGTCGCGGTGATCGGCTCGGGGCCCGCCGGGCTCGCTGCTGCCCAGCAGCTCGCGCGCAAGGGCCACGACGTGACGCTCTTCGAGCGCGACGACCGCATCGGCGGCCTGCTCCGGTACGGCATCCCCGACTTCAAGATGGAGAAGCACCTCATCGACCGGCGCATGGAGCAGATGCAGGCCGAGGGGGTGACCTTCCGCACGGGCGTCCACTGCGGCGTCGACATCACCGGCGACGCCCTGCGCGAGCAGTACGACGCCGTCGTGCTGTGCGGCGGGGCGCGCCGGCCGCGCGACCTGCCGGTGCCCGGCCGGGAGCTGAAGGGCGTCCATTTCGCGATGGATTTCCTGACCCAGCAGAACAAGCGGGTCGCCGGCGATGTGATCCCCGACAGCGAGGCGATCTTCGCCACGGACAAGCGGGTGGTCGTCATCGGCGGCGGCGACACCGGCTCCGACTGCGTGGGCACGAGCCACCGCCACCGCGCGGCGCACGTGACGCAGCTCGAGCTCCTCCCCCGCCCCCCCGAGCAGCGCTCCCTGACGAACCCGTGGCCTGCGTGGCCGCTCATCCTCCGCACGTCCTCCTCGCACGAGGAGGGCGGCGAGCGCGACTGGTCGGTGTCGACCACCGCGTTCCTCGGAGACGAGCACGGGCACCTCCGCGCGCTCCAGGCGGCGCGGGTGAAGCTGGAAGGTGGGAAGTTCGTGCCGGTCCCCGGGAGCGAGTTCGAGATCCCGTGCGAGCTCGTCCTGCTCGCGATGGGCTTCGTCGGCTCCGAGCGCGAGGGGCTGCTCGATCAGCTCGGCGTCGAGATGGACCAGCGCGGCAACGTGAAGGCCCACGGCGGGCGCACCAGCGTGGAGGGCGTCTTCGCCGCCGGCGACATGTCGCGCGGACAGAGCCTCGTCGTCTGGGCCATCGCCGAGGGGCGCAAGGCCGCGGACGCGGTCGACGCGTACCTGATGCAGCCGGCGAAGCGCCGGCTGGCGCTCGCGGCGGGCTAGAGCGCGATCGTGCGAGCGCTGGTCTGGGACGGAACGGCCGCGCGCGTCATCGACCGCGACCCCCCCTCGACCACGGCCGGCATGGCCGTGGTCGAGGTGCGGTGCGCCGGGATCTGCAACACGGATCTCGAGATCATCCAAGGTTACATGGGCTTCCGCGGCACGCTCGGCCACGAGTTCGTCGGCGACGTCGTGGAGGGCCCGGCCGCCTGGCTTGGCCGCCGCGTGGTGGGCGAGATCAACTTCGCGTGCGGCCGCTGCGAGAGCTGCGCGCGCGGGCTGGGCAGGCACTGCCCGACGCGCACCGTCATGGGCATCGTCGGCGCCGACGGCGCGCTGGCGGAGCGCGTCGCTGTGCCCGTGGCGAACCTCCACGCCGTGGCCGACGGGGTCGACGACGAAGAGGCGGTGTTCGCGGAGCCGCTCGCGGCGGCGTTCGCGATCCTGGAGCAGGTGCGTGTGTCGCCGGGCGCGTCGGCGCTCGTGTTCGGCGACGGCAAGCTCGGCCTGCTCATCGCGCAGGTGCTCCACCAGGCTGGCGCCCGCGTCCTCGCGGTCGGCAAACACGAGGAGAAGCTTGCCCTGCTGCGCGCGCAGGGCATCGCGACAGAGCTCGTTCGCCCGGAGCCCTCGGGCCAGGCCGACGCCGGTGCCTCGCCGCCTCTGGGCGCCTGGGCCGGAGATCCGGCCGAGCTGGTGGTCGAGGCCACCGGCACCGCCGAGGGGTTCGTGAGGGCCGTCCGCGCGACCCGGCCCAGGGGCACGCTCGTGCTCAAGAGCACGGTGGCCGGGCTCTCCAGCGTCCACCTCGCCGAGCTCGTCATCAACGAGATCTCCGTCGTCGGCTCGCGCTGCGGGCTGTTCGGGCCAGCGCTGCGCGCCCTCGAGGCCCGGACCGTCGATGTCCGCTCCCTCGTGTCGGCGCGGCTCCCGCTGGAGCGCGCCGCAGAGGCGCTGGCGGCCGCCGCGGCGCCCGGCGCTCTCAAGGTGCTCGTCACCCGCTGAGCTCGGCGCGCTGGCTGTCAGCTCGTCCGGGTGGCCTGCGGCCAGCGCGGTATGTTCGCCAGGCGCATTGCGTGAGAATTTCTCGCGGCTGGCCGGAATAGATCCTCCTAGGGGGCCGCGGGCCGCGCCCCCGATCAGGAGCTGCGATGAGCGCGAAGGACAGCCCACACCACGACGACCGCCGAGAGGACGCGCACAACGAGGCCCGGCGGGCCAGGGAGATCTGGGAGCAGCAGCGGCTACGGGAGCTCGACCTCGTCGGCATCGAAGAGGATGCATCGACGTTTTGCCTTCATTGTCGCCGTGAGCTGCTGGGGCAGCTCGCACGGGCCCAGGCGCGCGGCTCGGTGCTGTTCGAGCTCGTCAGGCGCGAAGGGCTGAGCCCTCTTCCCCTCCACGACCCTCGGTCTGCGGCCGAGGGCGGTCACACGCCGGGGTACCGGCGCGACCTCCGGGAAACCGCAATGCACAAGCGCCGCGCCCTGTGGATCCCCCTCGCGTGCCTCGCGCTCGGCGCGCTGGTGCTCTGGGTGGCATTCGTCCTCCTGAGGCGCTGAGGGCGAGGGGCCGCTCGCGTCCGGATGGGATTCGGACAGGGAAGCGGTTGTCGGAAGAGGGGCGCAGACTCGTGCGTTATGGGCTCACCTGCGCCGTTCGGCGCTCCTAGCGGCGGAACAGGCCGGACATGAACCGCGATGGCGGCGGGAGCTGCCGCGGACGCCACGCCGACGCGGCCACGATGGACACGCCGTTGCGCATGAGCAGGAGCGCGGGCTCGTCGCCCCGGACGTCGAACCCCTGGTTCAGGCGGAGCGCTCCGCGGACCAGCGACTCGTGCGGCGAGACGCGGAGCGGCTCGAAGCCGTTCATGCGGAGGCGGCGCTGCCAGGCGCCCCGGCGCTCGTGCCGCTCGACCCGCGCGGCCCCCTCGCCCACCACCACGTTCATCACCTCCTGCCCGAAGAAGACCTGCTCGATGGTCTCCCGCGCGGCGATGTGCGGCGGGAGCAGCGCCTCGAGCGCCTGGAATACCGCGTAGTAATGGCCGATCGCCTCCGACAGCCGCGGGAGGAACTGGTGCGCGTTGTGCTCCACATCCGGCTCGACGAGCGTCAGCACGCGCGGCGACAGCGCCCGGATCCTCGTGAGGATGGTGTCGCGGTTCGCGGTGGCGTGCACCGAGGCATCCGGCACGTGGTGCAATGCGAACGCCGCATTGACCGCAATGGGCGCCGTGGAGCGGGACGCGATACGGCTCCAGTCGACGCGCTCCACCGAGGACGCGACGCCGTGGAACTCGAAGGGGACCTTCAGGCGCTCCGCCCACCCCCCGATGAACGCGCCCGCCCAGCGCAGCCGCTGCTCGGGATCGGGGCCCCGGCACGGCAGGTCGATACCGGTCAGCCGGACCCGCGGCGGGCCGCCGGGCCGCGTCGCCAGCCGGTGTAGCAGGAATGGCCACTGCGTACCGCCGCCAACGCCGATGTCGATGACATGGATCTCCCCTTCGTCCTGGAACGCCTCGACGATGGCCGCGTTCGCGCTGAGGTAGCCGAACCGGATGAGCGGCGTCGCGTGCACGAGCAGCTGAAACGCCGCGAGCATGTCCCGCGGCCCGGCGCTGCGCAGGTACAGATTCCCGTCGCCGGAGCGATCTCCGTCCAGGCGGGCGAGCAGCGCCCGGCCAAACACGCCAGAAATGCGCTCGGACGCGTCCCCCGTATCGGGCTCGGCCCGCAGGATGCCCTCGATTAGGGCCCTCGCGCGCTCGCTGTCCCCCGCGTCGATCGCCTCGCCCGCCGCCAGGAGGCGGCTCAGGAACGGGCGGCGACGCGAGTGGGTCTGGCGGGTCCCGGAGCTCGGCTGCTGCCCTGGGCTGGACGCGGTCGAGCTGGTGGGCCCCTCGATGTGCGCTCGTAGGCTAAGAGGCGCCTCTTCGGCCGATACGTGTCTACGGATCGCGTTCATGGTGTCCAGGGCTGTTCAACCAGGCAGCCCGCCGTCCTGGCTGGGCTCTCCGCGGGCAGCCGATTTCAGGCGAGAACGCATGACGTCGGCCACCTCGCAGGAGCCAGGGGTTTCAATGTTTGCAGATGTCGCTGAGGGAGAGCCCGACGGCGAGCAAGGGGCAGGCGCTCGGCGGCCGCGCGCCCGCGGCAAGGCCGCGAAGCGCGGCGCCCGCCCGTGACGCGACGGGGCCTGAGCTCGCAAGGAGACCCGACAGACAACTCTCTGTACATCGATGAAGCCGCCCGTCCGGTCAAGTCCAAGATCGTCATTGTGCGTCGCGCCCCCGTCCTCGTGTTCCGCGCGCCGTCCGAGCGTGTCTTGTGGCGACAGACGTAGGCACTCGTAGGCGTCCCGCGAGGCGCGCGTGATCGCGTCGCAGGCGGGAGCCCCGCCGGCCCCGGCGCGCGCGGATCGCGAGGAGCGCTGCGTCGATGACGCAGGCCGCGCGCGACGCGCAGGCCACGGCGCACTTCACCGGTGGTCTCTTCAGGGCGCATCGTGGGCTCCGACCTGGCGAGCACGCGCCGGACTCGTTGAGTTGACCGTGGTCGTGACAGCACCTCGCTGGGGACGGGGCTTACACACCACATTACAACCCGCATAATCAGCTCTGTAAAGTCCCTATACATGGGCGTTCGGTCGATCGAGACCACGTTGCGTCGCCGGATGGAGGCAACCCTGCGACGATCGGGCGCTTCTTCGCCGGAGAAACAGCGCCGCGAAGGCCTTCAGGCCTTCGGAAGGAGCAGAGCGTTTGGTGGAGGTGATGTATGGAACGACCGCCCCCTCGGGCTCAGCAGCCTACGCCGGGAGTGAATTCGTCATCGCGACGCAGCCGGAAGACGAGCGCTCTCCAGCGACGCGGCGGCACCATTGACGCACTCGTGCACCTGTGCATGCGACGGCGGGCGCCAGCGGTTCAGTCGTTGTCGGACAGGTCGCTTCCCTCGGCGAAGTGGGAGCGATCGACGCCATTCTTCTCGAGCCAGCGTCGAATTCGATTCCTGTGCACTCCGAGCCTGGTGGCCGCGCGAGACACATTGCCTCGCTCGAGGCGAAGCGCCTCGGCGATCTCATCTTCGGGCGGCGCCTGTCCTGCGCGCGCCGGTCGAGCTTCGCTCGCCGCCGGCCGGGCCTGCGGCTCCATCGACTCCGGGCTCAGCCCGACGCCGGCGAGCGGATCCAGATCCTTGGCCTCGACCGTGCGCCGCCCCTCGTCGAGCGCGCGCGTCACGGCGCGCCGCGCCTCGCCGACGAACTCGCGCAGATTCCCCGGCCATCGGCGCATCGCGCACGCGATGATCATCGAATGGTGAATCGCCGGCGGCGCGCTTTGAGCGGCCGCGCCGACCGCCTTTGCGCATTGCGCGAGCAGCCACGGGATCTCCTCGGTCCTCTCGCGGAGGGGCGGCAGCCGGACCTCGGGCCGGCCGATACGGTAGTAGAGATCATCCCGGAAGCGGCCCTGGGCGACGCGGGCGCGGAGGTCGTGTGTCGCCGCGCAGATCCGGATCTGCACCGGGCGAGGCGCGACCGCGCCGAGCTCGAGGACCTGCCGGGTGTCGATCGTCCGCAGCAGCTTCGCCTGGACGGCCGCGTCGAGCTCCGCCACCTCGTCGAGGAAGAGCGTGCCTCCGTGGGCGGCCTGCACATAGCCGTCGGTGTCGTGCGTCGCGCCGGAGTAAGCGCCGCGCCTGGCGCCGAAGAGGAGCCGCTCCGCCAGGCCCTCCGGGATGGCCGCGCAGTTGACAGCGACGAATGGGCCGCGCGCCTGCGGCCCCGCCTCGTGGTAGGCGCGCGCCGCGAGCTCTTTGCCCGTGCCGCTTTCGCCCGTCACGAGGAGGCTGTCTCCCCCGGCCGCGGCGCGGATGATCGTGTCGTAAATCAGCTGAAGCCTCGGCCCGAGGACGCTCTCCTTTTCGAGGCGTACGCCCCCGCGCGCGAAGCTCCGGATGTCGCTGAGCGCGAGGAACACCGACGTCCCCGCGCCGATGACCTGGATCGCGTCCCTCCGCACCTCGCCGCGGATCGGCTCGCCGTTGACCGACGTCCCGTTCGTGCTGCCGAGGTCCTCCACGGTCCAGGAGCCGCCGTCGTACGCGATGCGGGCGTGTCGCCGCGACATGAGCGAGTCGTCCATGAGCGGCACGCCGCCGACGCCTCCGCGACCCACCACCACGGAGCCACGATCCAGCGGGATGGGAGCGCAGCGCGGCTGATCCCCCGAGAAGATCAGCACGATGCCGGGGACAGGCTCGGCGACCGAGGGCTCCGGTGCAACCGAGACGCGGACGGTGGAGTGGTCCATCGGGCACAATCTTACCCGTTGAAGAACCTGGCCGGCCAGTGGCCGGCCATCCCAACGGCATGCGAAGGCTCTCTGGGCAGAACTCCCAGCAAATCCAGGTCGCCCCGTTCGCCAGGTTCGGCACAAGTTGTGCTTGTTCCCTCGGCATGGTGGCCTCTGCAAGAGCTCGCATCCATCGGGACCGGGGGTCTGCCCTCGAGGTGAACATGGGATCCGGCCGCAACATCGAGGAGGCGAGCCGCCGCTCGTCCCGGCGTCTGCACACATCCCGCACCCTGCCGAGCCTCCCCACCCACCCCGGTCTCCAGAGCATCAGCGGCCTCCGCGGCGCTCTCGAGTTCCTGGAGTGGCCGGCGTCCGAGTGGACGCCCAAGGACCTCCAGGACTGGTTCGTGGACCACCTCGTGACCCCGGGCCTGATGAAGCGCCCCCAGATCGTGCGCGAGCCCGGCGCGACGCCCGTCATGCTCGATCCCCGGGCCGACGGCGGCAGCAACCTCGAGGAGCTCATCCACAAGGCCCGCGGGCGCGTCATCACGGCCCTCCGGGGGCTGATCGCGCCCGTCGCCGACGATCGGTTCCTGAACGCGGCGATCTACGGGGGCAGGGTCCGCCGGGCGGCGGTCGGCGGCCGTCCCGTCTGGGTCGCCTCGCCGCGCGAGATCGACTTCCTCGGCGACATTGTGCTCAGTTTGCTCGCCGCCGACATCCTGCTCGACCGGGAGTTCTATCGCGCACACCTGTGCATCTGCGAGGTGTGCGGAAGGGTGTCATTCAAGGAGACCGCGGACGCGCGAGGCGTATGCAGCGAGCATCGCAGCAGTGTGTCCGGGTTCACGCCGCGGGTGCGCTGAGCGCCTGCGGCGGAGTCGTGACGCCAGAGACGATAAAGGCCGGCTGAAGAGCCGGCCTTCGTCATTGCTCTCGCCACGGATCCGGTCCGCCCGCCGCATCGCGAAGGGCCGGCGCGGACGGCGCCGCGTCAGTTCGCGTCGAACGAGACCCAGGCGCCCGTCGCCCAGGTGTCATCGGCCTTGAAGGCGCCGATGTAGCTCGCCTCCGGGTCGAAGAAGCCGTCATCCGGCGGGGTCGCCGCGTTCTCGGTGAGCGTGGCCTCAGGCCGGAAGTCGGGCGTGGCGGCGAAGCAGTCGGCGAGCCCGGGATCTTCGGTGCTGTTGGTCGCCTCGCCCTCGAACCACGCGACCTCGTCCGTGCCAGCGTCGTCGTCGTCGTCGAGCTTCGACTCGGTCGTCGCCTCGGTATCGGTCTCTTCGTAGGCGATGTTCGCCTCGATGTTGCCGAAGAAGATCGAGCTCGCGAGCTCGACCTCGGTGAGCTCGTTGCGGAGATCCACCCCCGCCTCGAAGCCGGTCACGATGGTGTTGAAGATGTGGGCCTTCGTCGAGCGGCGGAGCAGCATGCCGTACTGCTGCTTGTCGACCTCCTTGTTCTTGCCGCACAGGGTCGCGTTGTAGATCGTCGGCTCGCTGAGGGGCGTGTTGGCCGACGAGTCGGCGTCGTTGTCGCCCTCGAAGCCGTTCGTCTCGTCGGCGACGGACGGGTCCTGCTGGAGCGCGAGGAACTGGAGCTTGCCTGTGTAGCCGAGGTCGAAGTCGAAGCCGTCGTCGCCGTTCCGCGCGCAGATGAGGTGCTTCGCGTTGACGGTGCCGCCGAAGAACTCGAAGCAATCGTCGAGCGTGTGGTGCACCATCACGTGATCGACGGTCGTCCCGGAGCCCACGCCGGCGAAGGTGAGGCCGTTGACCTCGTTGTCCTGGGAGAGGAGGATCCCGCTGTACTCGATGCGCACGTACTCGAGGACACCGCTGCTGTCCGCGGGCTTGTCGCCGCCGTACTCCGTGCCTTCGCCGGTGATGCCCTCGACGCTGGCCTTGCCGCCTTCGACGTTGACGGGCGCCTCGCCGAGCAGGATGACGCCGCCCCAGTCGCCGGCGGCGCGATCGCCCTCCTCGCCCTGGCTCGTGAACACGATGGGCTTGCTCGCCGTGCCCTTGGCGTTGATCTTGGCGCCGGGCTTCACGACGAGCGTGGCGAGGCTCACCTTCTCGCCCATGATCTTCGTTCCGGGCTCGATGGTCAGCGTCGCGCCGCGCTCGACAAAGATGATTCCCTTCATGAGGTAGCACTTGTCGGCGGTCCACTTGGTGCTGGCGGTGATCGCCTCGCTGACCTCCACCGGGGAGGAGCAATCGGCGCTGACGTCGCCACCACCGCCGCCGTCACCACCGCCGCCCTCGCCGCCACCGCCACCGTCACCGCCGCTGGCGGAGCTGCTCGCGGACGAGGTGCTGGTCGAGGTCGGAGAGATCGCGTCGTCATCGCCGCACGCGGCGAACGCCGCGACGGAGAGCGCCGAGGCGCAGACCAAGCCCAATTTGAATGTACGCAATTTATTCTACCTCCTCCCCCAACATGGCGCATGTAGGAAAACTCGTGACGAGCGGCGCGTGACGATTCAATGGCAGGTGCTCAGTAGGTGAACGCCGCGCTCAACGTCACAGTCGTCCCGACGCTGTACTGGCTGGCGATCTTGTCCTCATCACCGTCGCTCCCCCTGGTGACGCGGACGGGCGCATCGATGAGGTTCTCGCCGGCCAGCTTCACCTCGACGTGCTCGCCGAGGCGCTGGGCCACGGTCAGGTCGATCTGGTGCCGCGGCTGCTCGTACTCGTCCGCCAGCCCGTTGCGACCCACCCGCTTGAGCCGGGCGCCGAACACGTTGTAGAGGAGCCGGGCGCTCGTGCCGGTCGACTCTCTGGCGTAATCGAGCCCCAGGTTCACGACGAAGGGAGACTGGCCCTGGAGCGGGTGCGTCGGGGTGCTCTCGATGGTGACCCCTCCCTCGGTGTTCTCGGGATCGATCGTCACCTCCGACTGCACGAACGTGAGGTTTCCGAGCGCCGTGACCTCTTTCAGGAGCGGGGTGATGAAGCCCAGGTCCTTCCTGAGCTCGAGCTCGACCCCGGCGACATAACCGGCTTCTCCGTTCACGTAGCTGAGCCTGCCCCTGCCGCTGTTCGGGACGACGATCTCCTCGATCGGATCCTGGAAGTGCTTGTAAAAGACGCTGACCGCGGCCACCTCGCCGGCCGTCGGGAAGACCTCGAAGCGGAGATCGGCGTTCACGACGCTCGTCCGCCCGAGGTCCGGATTGCCTTTCGCCTCCATCCCGCTGTATCCCTCCTGATACAACGTCGGGCTGAGCTCGCGGAGCTGGGGTCGGGCCAGCGTCCTGGATACGCCGAGCCTCACATTCGAGATCGAGCTCGCCTTGAAGATGACGTTGGCCGCAGGCAAGATGTCGATTTTGTCGCTCTCCTCCTTGATCTCCGGGCTCGCCGGGGAGTACCTGTCGAACGCCCTCAGCGACAGCGTGGAGGCCTCGATCCGGGCGCCGATCACCGCGCGGAGCCATCGTGTGATGGCGGCGTCGGTCATCACGTAGCCTGCATAGAGATCGCTCTTCGCCGTGTAGGAGTCGGTCTCGCGCGTGATCTCCTCCAGCTCGAGCGCCGTGCCGATGTTCTCGTCCGAGAACAGCTGGCCCGGCTCCTGGCGGAAGGTCGTCGGGTCCGAGCCCGGGCGCTGCTTGAACCGGAACCGGCGCGCGTTGAACTCGCGCTCTCGAAGGTTGAACAGACCGCCCAGCTTCAGCCGAGTCGGAGCGTCCCCACGGGCGAGAGGCTGGGTATAGGAGAGCTGCCCACCGTAGTTCGTATCGGTCATGTCGCTGAAGAAGTGGGCGCCGCTCAGCGTGCCCTCGTCCCACGCGTAGGCTCCGCTCGTGTCGTCCCTGATGTAGACGGTCTCCCTCGTATCGGGCTCGTCCGAGGACGCGTGGGAGATGGACGCCTTCCAGTCGAGGGTGCCGCCGTCCAGCGCTCCGAGGCGGTGCTCTCCCTGGAGCTGACCCAAGGAGAGGGCGCGGGAGATGAACCGCTGCTGGGTGTCGCGAAACGCGCTGCTGCCGTCTGTAGGGTTCCCCCTGATCTCGCTGGCCAGATCCTCCGACGAGCGGCTGTGGAGTCCGGTGATCGTCACCTTGTGGTTTTGATCCGGGTTGTAGGTGACGCTGGCGAAGGTGCCCCAGGACACCTGATCACGGATGCTTCCGGTGCTGGTGTCGCCGTTGGGTGCGGGCTCGCCGCCCAGAGGATCGGGATCGAAGGTTCTGGTGCGCTCTTCAGCGCGCGGAGCGAATTTTCGACCATAGGTCAGGGTGGCGATGTAACCGAGGCGCTGCTCGCCGCCGAGCTTCAGGGTGTCGCCGACGACCACGCTGCCGCTCCCGTTCGGCGGGGTGAACGACCGCGTCGTCACCATCGATGAGTTGATCGCCCGCCCATAGGCCGTCATCTCGTCCCTCGTGATGGTGCCGCCGCCGGGCTTGGGGCCGAGCCGCACCACCTTGTAGTCGGGGATCTCGCCGGGGAGCGCGCGCGCGCCGCCGTCGATCCCGAGCCAGTCGGTGCCCGATCCGGCGTAGGTCAGGCGATCACGGAACGTCGCCTGGCTGTTCAACCCGAGCGACAGCGACGCCTGGAAGAGGAACTTCGTCGGGAGCTCGCGTGTGTTGATCTGGACCGAGCCGCCCGCGAAGTCGCCGGGGAGATCGGGCGTGAACGTCTTCACGACGGTGATGTCGCTGAGGACCAGCGACGGAAAGAGGTCGAGCGGGACGGCCTGCCGGTCGGGCTCGGGGCTCGGCAGCGGGGCGCCGTTCAGGAGCGCGTTCGTGTAGCGCTCGCCCAGGCCGCGGACGTAGACGTACCTGTTGTCGACAACGGTGGCGCCGACGATGCGCTTCGCGGCCTCGGCGGCGTTGCGATCGGGGGTCTTCGCGATCTCCTTCGCGCCGATGGCGTCGCCCACGTGGGCCGCGTTCTTCCGGATGAGCAGCTGCGCGGCGACGCTCGCCCGCTCCGGCTCGAACTCGACCTCGATGACCTCCTCTGTCTGCTGATCGGGATCGAGGCCGACATCGACCTGGACCACCTGCCCGGCGGTCACACGTACGTCCTGCACGCGCTGCGGCTTGTGCGCCTCGTACCAGACCCGCAGCTGATGGGTGCCCGGCGGGAGCTCCAGCCGATACCGCCCGTCGAGGTCCGCGATCGCCTTGAGCTTCGTCCCCACGACGGACACCTGGGCGTCGAGCAAGGGCTCTTTCGTGGCGGTGTCCGTGACGACGCCCCACACAACGCCTCTCCCCGCGGGCGGCGGGCGCGACGGGCTCGGCTCGTCGAGCCCCGCGACGTCCTCCGCCGCAGGACCGCCGGCCTGAGGCGCCGCGCCGTCTGGCTGCGGCGCAGCGGCTCCGGGGTCGCCCTGCGCGAGGGCCGTGGCCCCCCAGCAAAGCGGTGTCACCAGCGCTGCGACTACCCCCGAGATCCTTCTGCGACTCATGCACCTGTCCCTTCGCGCGCTCCGAGCCCGGGCGCGACACTCGATTCGATGGCCGGGCGCACGCGCGCCCGTCTGATGAGGAGAGCGGAGGGCCACCTCGCGCCCTCTCCCGTGCACCCCGCCGCGCTCGCGCGCTCGAGCGACGCGGCGGCGGCTCCCGCGCGCCTCGACTTCACCTCATCGAGTCATCGAGCCTCTGCCCTGGCTCAGCGCGCGGGCTTCTCCGTCAGGACGGCGATCGTCTTGGCCCCGCCCATGCGCGCGGCGTCCATGGCCTCCACGGCGACCGCGTAGACGGCCTCGTCATCCGCGTCGAAGTAAAGAACGTTGTCCGAGCGCGCCGCGAAGATGCGCGCGAGCCGCTCCTTCAGCTCGCCGCGCTGCACCTCGGCCTGGTTGATGCGGAGGACGCCGCGCTGATCCACCGTGAGCACCACGGGCTTGTCGGCGTCGACGGGAGGCGGCGCGAGCTTCGCGGTGTCGTCCTTCTTGGGCAGATTCAGCCAGAGCTGCTTGGCGAGCAGCGGGGCCACGACCATGAAGATGATGAGGAGCACGAGCACCACGTCGACGAGCGGCGTCACGTTCATGCTCGGCGCGACGCCGCCCTTCTTGCCTCCGCCCTGCGAAACGCTCATCCCCACGGCGCTATCCCTCCTCCGGCTCCGCGGACGCCCCGCCGCCCCGCTGGCTCACCTGCAGCGAGATCCCGGCGAACCCGACCTCCTGGCACAGCGCGAAGGCCTCCCGGACGCGGCCGTACCGCACCGAGGAGTCGCCCTTGATGACCACACGGCGCTCCGGCTCGGCTGCGCGGATGGCCCGCAGCCGCTCGCCGAGCGCGCCGAGGTCGGCGACAGCCTCCTTCTCGAGGAACACGGTGCCTGCGCCTGTGATCGTCACGTAGATCGGATCGAGCTTCGATTTCGACCTCGGATCCGGCTGAAACACCGCCGGGAGCTCGACCCGCTCGCCGTGCTCCATCTGGGGCGCGATCACCATGAAGATGATGAGGAGCACGAGCACCACGTCGACGAGCGGCGTGACGTTGATCTCCGGCTCAGGCGGCGGCTGCCGACCCGAGCGACCGCTCTCCGCTCGAACGCCCATGTTCGTTCTCCATCTCGTCGATGAGCTCACCCGCGCTGCGCTCGAGCGCGAGCTCCACAGCGGCGATACGGGTGGTGAGGTAGTTGAAGCAAAGCACCGCCGGGATGGCGACCGCGAGCCCGAGCGCGGTGACGATGAGCGCCTCGGAGATGCCGGCGCTCACGGCGCCGAGGCCGCCCGAGCCGGTGGAGGCGATGGTCTGAAAGGCCGTGATGATGCCGATGACGGTGCCGAGCAGCCCGACGAACGGGGCCACCGAGCCGACCGTCGCGAGCACCGAGAGGCCGCGGCGCAGGTCGGCGGAGATCGCCTCCCGGCGCCGCGACACCTCGCGGCGCGCGAGCTCCACCGGCGGCACGCCGCCGTCGCCGGCCTCGACGGCTCGCTGGAAGCGGCGCACGGCCGCTCCGACGAGCCGGGCGAGCGCGGAGCGGCCGTGCTCGTCGGCGATCGAGACGAGCCGCGCGGTGTCCCAGGCCTCCATCACGGGGCGCGCCTCCCGCGCGAAGCGCCGGGTCTCCGACGCCTGACGCGCGAGCGCGATGAGCCGCTCCACAACGACGGCGACGCTCGCCAGCGCCATGAGCACGAGGGCGAACGCGACGAGCTTGCTCAAAAGCCCCATGGTCGCCCAGATGTGCCCGAGATCAAACTGCATCATGGTTACAACCTCCTTCGTTCCTCACGCGAGAGGCCGCGTCCGCGGCCGCGCGCTCGACGTCATCTCTTCGCCTTGAACGGGATCCGGACCGTCTTGAAGGTCGACACCGGCCTCCCCTCGTGGATCGCCGGCCGGTAGCGCCACGTCTTCACCGTCGCGAGCACCACGTCGTTGAACAGCGGATGGCCGCGGACGATGGTCACGTTCGTGACCTCGCCGGTCTCGGTCACGACGAACCTGACGACCACGGTGGCCTCTATCCCCGCGCTCCGCGCCGCCTCGGGGATGGGAGGGAGTGAATTGGAGAGCGCGACAGGCGGCGTGGCGTTCTCGGGGAGGTGAATCGGCCCTTTCGGCTGCGGAGGCGGCGGCGGCGGCGGCGGCGCGGGCGCAGCCACGGCGGCCGTCCCCGTGCCACCGGGGACCCCGCCGGGCACGCCGCCCGGTACGCCTCCTGGCTCTCCGTAGGTGTCGTCGTCGCTCGCCTTGGCCTGGCTCGGGTCCGCCTCCGCCGGCGCCTCGCTGGGCACCGCGGTCGGCGCGACGAGCGCCGGGCGCCTGGGCGCCGCGGGGCGAGGCGCCGGAGCCTCCGCCGCCGGCGGCGGGGGCGCGGGCGCCGGGGCCACGGGGGGCGCCTCGGGGATCTGGGTGGCCAGCTTGACCTCGACGACCTCCTCCTCGGGCGGAGGAGGCGCGATCGCGCCGCTCAGGCGGGCAGCGGCGAGCGCGATGGCCGCGAACAGCAGGAGCCCTGCCGCAACCCCGATCGCGAGGCGCTTCGCCCGCTCAGGATCGGCCTCCCCTGCATTCCACGTTTCAAGATACATCGAGGCTCCCGGCACACGCCGGCGACAACACAAGAGCTCCGCCGGACCTCATGAGAGGTACCGGCAGGCTCCAGCGATGTCGCCCAGCATGTGAATCACCGTCTGCACGGTACACTGGCTGCCGTTGCAGCCCGGTGACGGTGTGGCAACGATTGTCGTGCTCGCCCGGCAGGGCGCTCAGGCGCTGCGGCTCTCGGGGACGTCGGGCGAAGCGGCGAATCGATAGCCGATGCCGCGGACGGTCTGGATATAATCGCCAGCGCGGCGCAGCTTGTCGCGAAGCCGCTTGACGTGGGTGTCCACGGTCCTCGTCGTGATGCTCACGTCGATGCCCCAGACGCCGTCGAGGAGCGCGGTGCGCGTCTGCACGCGCTCGCGCGCCTCGTACAGCGCGACGAGGAGCTTGAACTCGAGGAGCGTCAGCTCGACCTCCTCGCGCTCGACCCACACGCGGTGAGCGCCCTCGTCGATCCGCAAGCACCCGAACTCGATGCTCCGCTCCCCCTCTCCGGAGGACTTCGCGCGGCGGAGCACGGCTTGCACGCGCAGCACGAGCTCCCGCACGCTGAACGGTTTGACGACATAGTCGACGGCGCCGAGCTCGAAGCCGACGATGCGGTCGACCTCGTCCCCGCGTGCCGACACGATCATCACGGGGATCCGCTGGGTGCCATCGCTCTGCTGGAGAGCACGGCACACCTCGGTCCCCGGGATGTCGGGCAGCATGAGATCCAGCAAGACGAGATCGGGCCGCTGGTCCGTGGCCAGCCGGACCCCCTCACCGCCCTGCCCCGCGAGGAGCACCTCATGCCCGGCTTGCCTGAGGTTGTAATCGAGCACCTTCTGGAGCGCCGGCTCGTCCTCGATGACTAAAATCCGCGCCATGGTGAAGAGCGCGTGTACCCGAGCGATGTGACGGAGCGATGACCGGATGGCAACAGGGCGGTGCGCCGGCGAAAAGACCGCGCGGGCACGCAGGCGCAGCGGACGCCGACGGGATGTAGCAGGGGAGCGCAGGCACGGCGAAAGGTCACGCGGGCGCGGCGCGACGAGACGCGACGCGACGAGACGAGGCGCCCCGAGCGCGCGCGGCGAAAGGTCGCACGGGCGGGGCGAGATGCGCTAGGCTCGTCGGGATGCTGCGGACTTTGCGACTCATCGCGGCCGACGTACGCCAGAAGGCCACATGGTGCTACGGCAGCGATCCACTGCCGACCATCCTGAAGACGCTGGCGACCGACGGCACGGCGGCGATGGTCCTCTACAGGTTCACGCAGGCCGCGCGAGCCCACCGGATGCCGGTGCTCGAGATGGTGCTCAACAAGGCGACCAACCTGGCCGGCGGCTGCGTGATCGGGCGCGGCGCGGACTTCGGTCCCGGGTTCGTGCTCATCCACTCGAACGGCGTTGTCATCAATGGCAACGTCCGAGGTGGCTCGAACGTGCTCATCGAGCACCAGGTCACCATCGGCGCCGATCGGCGGCAAACACCGGTGCTCGGGAGCAACCTCTTCATCGGCGCGGGGGCGAAGATCGTCGGCGGGGTCACGGTCGGTGACGGCGCCAGGATCGGCGCCAATGCCGTGGTCGTGCACGATGTCGCGCCGAACACCACGGTCGTGGGCATCCCGGCGAAGCCCGTGCAGCGGCGCGAGGACCGCGCCGCGCGCCCAGCCGCGGACGGGACCAACACCTCGCAGAGCTGACCGGCGCACGGCGGATCGAGGGTTCCCGAGCGGCGGTCACCCGCACAGGAGACGGGTCCAGATCGGCGTTTTCGGCGCGGAAGCGCACTCACGTGCGCTGAGCACCGAAAACGTCGAGATGGGCCCGTATCCGACGCGGGTGACCGCCGCTCTACCGGGGCGCTCGGGCCAGAAGCTCGTGCCTGAGCTGCGCGATCTCTTGCCGGAGCGGGCCGATGAAATCGGCGCTCAGGGTGCGGTTCCGGCCCTGCAGCGCGCGCGCCGTGTGCCACTTGCTGAGCGCGAGCCGCGCGCCGGCGCGGATGAAGCTCCGCCCCGTGGCGCCGCGCCAGCCCAGGGTGCACCGGAGCCGGCCGATCGGCGAGCAGACGAGCTCGAGCTCGTCCTGGGTGAGCATGCCGAGCGCGACCTCGTCGCGCAGATGATCCCGGATCACCCAGCCCTTGCGGATCACGAGCGCCACGATGATCCCGAAGAACGACGCGACGAAGCACAACCAGAGCAGGAGCCACGGCATGAAGATGTCCCCCATCGCGCGCCCCAGGGCGGTGGGGAGGAAGTTCCATACCGCGTGCAGCGCGACGCCGAGCAGGTACCCGCCGATCGGGGCCGCCGCGCGCACCCACGTCTTCGACGACTCCCGGGCGAGCCCGAAGCCGATGCCGGTCATCGACGTGAACAGCGGGTGGAGCCAGGGCGTGAAGACGCCCCGCAGGACGAAGGTGCCGGCGAGAACGTCGCTGCCCTGCATCGAGGCGCGCGCGTAATAGAGCACGTTCTCCACCGCGGCGAAGCCGAGCGCGCAGAACGTGGCGTAGATGATGCCGTCGACGATCCCGTCGAACTCCCGGCGCAGGAAGTAGAAGAAGCCGAACACGCCGAGCCCCTTGAAGAGCTCCTCTGCGAACGGCGCGCTGACCGATGCGCTGACGAGCTCGCCGGCCGGCTCGCCGAAGTTGCTTGAGACGCCGATGTGGACGCCCGTGTTGATCAGGATCGAGAAGCCGGTCGCCGCGAGCGCGCCCCAGAGGAACGCCATCAGCAGGCACCACCACGGCTCGGGATCGTACCGATCGATGATCATCGGGACGAACAGGTAGAGGACGAGCGGTGGGAACGCGAAGAGCGCCCCGACCAGCATGGCGCTCAGCATGCTCACCCCGGACTCGATGACGCCGAGGAGCGTGAAGAGCACATTGAGGACCGCGCCCGCGATGAGGCCGATGGCCCACAGCCACAGCCCGGCGATGCGCAGCCGCCGGTCCGGGTCGAACCTCCGAACGGCCGCCGGGTAGCCTGCGTGGTGATGCGCGTACGCGTGCCCCTGCTGCCCCCGCGCGTGGCCCTGGGGTGCCTGCGGGTACGCGTGACCCTGCTGCGCCTGCGCATGGCCCTGCGGCCCCTGCGCGTACGCGTGCCCCTGCGCGTAGCCCTGGGGTGCCTGCGGGTACGCGTGCCCCTGCGCGTAGCCCTGGGGTGCCTGCGGATACGCGTGCTCCTGCGCGTAGCCCTGCGGCCCTTGCGCATAGCCCTGCGGCCCCTGCGCGTATGCGTGGCCCTGCGCATAGCCCTGCGGCCCCTGCGGATACGCGTGCCCCTGCGGTCCGTGCGCGTAGCCCTGCGGCCCCTGGGGAGTTGCGTGCCCCTGGCCGTAGCCCTGCGCTGGCTGCGCGTACCCCTGCGGCGGCTGCCCGTGGCCCTGCTGCCCGTACTGCGGCTGCCCCATGGAGCTCTGCTCAGCGCCTTGCGCCGGATACCCCGAAGGGCCCTGCCCGCCACCCTGCGCGCGCTCACCCAGGCGCTCCGCCGGCCGGGGTTGTTGCGGCACGCCGGGGGAATCGGGACGATGTCCGTGGGGATTGTTCATGGATCGAGCGCTCTCGCGAAAGCCTCGTGACAGCGGGTGACCGTTCAGCCGAGGCGAATCCCCGCCGCGCGCGTGGAGCCGAAAGCAGCGGTGACGATCCGCGGCGGGCGACGCCAGCCTCGGAGCTGTCGCTCACGCCCGTGGGATCGAAGTATCACGGAATATTTCTACCACGGCAGGGACGCGCCGGGCATATATCCCAGCAGCTTCACCACGGCGCGCCGCCGGCGAGGAGCGCGGAGGCTGTGACGCTCCGCTTCCACGGGTTCCACGAGCTGTCGGGGGTCGGCGGGACAACGCGGCAGCGGCTTCTCCGCGCCGGGAACGTGGCGGGAGAACGTCAGGGGCGGACGACGCGCGTGCCCGGTGGAGGCGTGAAATCGAACTCGGTCTTCCCGACCGGCTGATTCACGACCGGCGACGAGAAGTCGAACCGGTTCCGGTTGCCCTGCGCGTCGAGGATCAGCACGCGGCGGACCTGGTTGGTCTGCCCGTCCACGTAGAGGAGCATCTTCTGATACGCAGGGGTCGCCTCCTTCGGCGTCCCCTCGAGGACATAGCCGCCCTCGAACTTCATCTGCGCCGGATCCAGCAGGCGCAGCGAGAAATCCTTCGTGAGCTGCCCCTTGCCCATCAAGAACGAGAGCGCCGCCGGATACTGAGAGCCCTTCACCGGGGTCTCGAACATCTGCTCGTTGTCCTTCTCGTAGACCTTGATCGTGATGCCGTCGGAGACGACGCGGTTTCCGTTCGGCGCGTCGTAGATCCAGCTCATCTTGCCCGGCTTCTCGAAGGTCACCTTGCCGGTGGAGACCTTCTTCACGTCCTGGACCTTGATCGTGTAGGTCTGGGTGAAGCTCGCCTTGAAGGTCTTCGTGGAGTCGTAGAACTGCTGGACGCGCCTGCCGAGCTCTTCGGCGGTGGGGCCCGCGGCCTGGGACTCGCCGGCGGTCGCGAGCGTCGCGAGCACGACCGTGAGGGGCGCCGTCAGCCCGATGAGGCACGCGGCGGCGAGGCGGTTGAGTGAGGTTCGCGTCATCCTTCCCGATCTCCTTTGATGTCCAGAGGCGTCTCGCCCCCGCCCGTCGGCGGCGGGGGCGCCGGCGATGCACCGCCGGTTCCGTGCCCTGGCAGCCGCACCCTCGCTGAAGCCGGGGCGCGCCGCACGTTTTCATGTTGGACGCGGCGCGGGAGCGTCCGATGCAGGCTCCATAGCACACGGGATGTGCGCCAGGACCGCCCCCGCCGGCCCCCAGTCACGCAGTCAGGCGAGGCGCCGCGCCGGCGTCCCCATGCGCAACCAGGGAGCCGCGCCGGCCGACGCTCACCCGAGGCGCGCACGTCGCGGCCGGGCGCGGCGCGGGGCGGGCGCGCCCGACGCCGCCAGCGCGGCCGCGAAGCCCGCGGCGCTGAGGTGGGTCATCGCGATGGCCAGCGCGTCGGCAGCGTCCGGCCGCGGAGGCGCGGCGAGGCGCAGGACCGCGGTCATCACCTGCGCGACCTGCGCCTTCTCGGCCGCGCCCCGGCCGACGATGGTCCGCTTCACCAGCGCCGGCGGATACTCCGAGATCGGCACGCCCGCGCGCGCCAGCCGCAGCAGCACGACCCCGCGCGCGTGGCCGAGCTTCGCGGCGCTCTGCGCGTCCTTGGCGAAGAACAGGCTCTCCACCGCGGCCGCGTCGGGCGCGAGCGACGCGATCACCTTGCCGAGCTCGTCGTCGATCTCCACGAGCCGGGCGGCGAACGTCCCGCTCGTGTCGATGTCGATGACGCCGTGCGCGACGTGCTCGATGCGCGTGCCCTGCCGCACGAGCAGGCCCCAGCCGAGGTGGCGCGAGCCGGGATCGATGCCGAGGACCCGCATCGGCTCAGCAGGCCCCGTGCGAGGGCGCCACGACGTGGGTCGGGAAGCCCGGCGCGCGCTCGACGCCCCCGTCGCGCTCGCCCCGCTCGGCCGCCTCGAGCGTCCGCCGCGGGAAGATCTTGTGCGGGTTGAGCAGGCCCTTCGGGTCGAACAGCGCCTTGATCTTGCGCTCGATCGCGATGAGCTCCGGCGACTGCTCGAGCGCGAGGAAGTCCGCCTTCGACGTCCCGATGCCGTGCTCGCCGCTCAGCGTGCCGCGCATGCCGATCACCGCGCGGAACAGGCGCGACAGCGCCGTCTCCACCTGGGGGACGAGGTCCGGGTCGTTCCAGAGCAGGTTGACGTGGAGGTTGCCGTCCCCGGCGTGGCCGTACGTCAGCATGCGGACGCCCGTCGCCGCCGAGATCTCCGCGACCTCGTCGAGCAGCGCCGGGATCTTGTCGCGCGGGACCACGACGTCCTCCGAGATCTTGTAGCGCGCCATGGCGCGCGTCGTGGGCGAGAGCTGGCGGCGCGCCTCCCAGAGCCGCTCGCGCTGCGCCTCGTCCTGCGCGACGAGCACGTCGAGCGCCCCGGCATCCATGCAGACCTCCCCCACCCGCTCGGCCTGGACCTCGCAGTCCGCGGGCTCGCCGTCGACCTCGATGATCAGCATCGCGCCCGCGCGCTCGTCGACCCCGACGCCGCGCGCGCGCACCGCGTCGAGCGTGGGGCGATCGAGCAGCTCGAGGCAGCGCGGGACGACGCCGGCGGCGACCAGGGCGCTCACCGCGCGCCCGCTGGCGCGCACGTCCGGGAACAGGCAGAGCAGCGTCATGACCGACGGGGGCTTCGCGATGAGCCGGAGCGTCGCCTCCGTCGTGATCGCCAGCGTGCCCTCGCTGCCGACGAGCAGCGCCGTGACGTCGTACCCCGTCACGCCCTTCACCGTGCGCCGGCCGGTGCGGAGGCGCGTGCCGTCGATGAGGATCGCGTCGAGCCCGAGCACGTACTCGCGCGTGACGCCGTACTTGAAGGCGCGTGGGCCGGCCGCGTTCTCGGCGATGTTGCCGCCGAGCGCGCACATCTTGAGCGAGTTCGGATCGGGCGGGTAGAAGAGCCCCTCGGCCTCGACGGCCGCGTGCAGGTCGGCGAGGATGACGCCCGGCTCGACGACCGCGATCTGCTCCTCGCGGCTGATCTCCTTGATGGAGTTCATGCCGATCGTGGCGATGACGATCCCGCCCCCGACCGGCACCGCGCCGCCCGACTTGCCGCTGCCAGCGGCGCGCGGCACGACCGGCACCTCCGCCTCGCTCGCCGCCCGCACCGCCTTCTCGATGTCGGCGGCCGAGGACGCGAGCACGACCGCATCCGGGCTCACCGGCGGCTGATCCGACTCGTCGCCCCCGTAGGCCGCGCACCCGTCGGCCGACGTGATGACCTTCGAGGGCCCGAGCGCGCGCTCGAGGAGCCGGCGCGCCTTGTCGATGGCCGACGCCGACGGGCGGGGGAACGTGGGGTGCTGTCGCATCTCCCCCATTTACCGCGGATCGCACGGCGATGCTGGGGGATCCGCGCGGGCGGGCTCAGGGCTGGCCGCCGCCGGAATCGGGTACACGCGGGGCGCACGCGGACACGCGCGCTCCGCGCGGCGTGCCCACGGTCTGCCTGCCCGAGGGCGAGCGGACGCGCCGCGCGATCAGAGCAGATCGAGGAAGGCGAGGAGCGCCTCGATCGCGCCGGCGTCCAGCGCGACGAGGCCCTCGCCCGCGGGCGCGCCGTCGTGGAAGAAGGCGCCCGGCGCAGCGGCAGCGGCCGTGCTGCGGTCATCGCCGGCGGCGCGGCCGCCCGTGTCCTCGAAGCGCGCCCGCTCGAGCACATCGCGCAGCGTCTTCGCGGAGCCGTTCGTGAAGTAGGGCCGCTTCTTGTAGAGCCGCCGGAGCGACGGCACCCGCGCGCCGTCCTCGTGCACGTACGGCACGACGCCGGTCTTCTCGTAGCCGGCCCTCCCCCACACGATCGGGCCCTCGGGCGCGAGCACGAGCGCCTCCCAGCGCTCGAACGGTGCCGCGGAGCCGGGGTCGTCGCTGCGGAGCACCGGCGCGTGGCAGCGAGCGCAGCGGTCCCGGAACACCCGGGCGCCGTCGCGCTCGAGCGGGGTGAAGCGCGTCCGGCCGAGGACGGAGGGGTTCGCGCGGTGCGAGAACGCCATGAGGAAGCTCATGAGCGCGCGGCGGAGCGCCTCGGGCGGCCGCGCCGCGCGCCCGGCGTCCGCGAGCCCGAGATCGGCGAGCCACGGCGCGGCCTCGCTCGAGATCGAGAACCATGGGTCGTGGCCGCTCAGCGCGCCGGCGACGCGGAACTCGTTGTCGGCCACCGCGGTGAGATCCGGATCGAGGGCGCGGGAGAAGTGGGGGCGGTTGTTGAACAGGCCGAGCAGCGGCTTGGTCGTGGCGCGCACGTCGCCTCGACCGGTGTGGTGCGTGCGGCCGTCGACGTAGCCCTCGAAGTGGCACGTCTCGCACGTGAACCGGCTGAGCGGGCCGTCGGCCTTGTTCCACGGGGCCATCAGCGAGGTGAAGAAGAGCGCCTCGCCAATACGGATCTCGTCGGAGCGGGCGTCCTCGCCGCCGTCCCGGACCGGCTGCTTCACGACCGCGCCGTCGCCCGCGTCGAGCAGCCACGCGTCGAGCAACGGGTTCGCATAGGCGAAGGCGCCGCCGCCGAGCGCGGCCATGGCGGCCACGCCGGGGGAAAGCGGGCGGGTGGAGACCTCCGGCGCGCTCGCGAGGCCGGCGTCCGTGGCGCGGAAGAGGAGCTCGGCCCGGCGATCGCCGCCATAACCGGTCGCGATCACCCGCACGCCGCTCGATCCGGGGATCGCCCAGAGCGCGACGGCCTTCGGGGTGAGGACGCCGAGCTCCGAGACGTTGACGGCCGAGAGCCGCGTCACCTCGGGCCGGGCGCCGGCGGCGACGCGATAGAGGAAGACGAACGAGTCGATGTACCCGAACGAGCCGCCGGTCCTGTCGAGCGGGTGGTCCTCGACCCCGCCCGCCGCGAGAAGGAGCCCGCCCCCGGCGCCGCCCGTCTCGAGCGCGTCGAAGCTCCAGATCGGGCCGTCGTGGCGGACGCGCGCCGCGCCGCCCGGGAGCGGGCGGCCGTCGGCGCCGACCGGGAGCACGACGAGCGTCTGGTCGAGGAGGCAATCGACGATCAGGTGATGCGCGAGGCGCACGACGCGGAACGGGCCAGCGCCGATCGGCTCGTCCCATCGCTCGACCTCGATGCGCCCGTCCGCGCCGGTGGGACCAGGGCGCAGCGTGACGAGCGTGCCAGCGCGCTCGTCGAGCGCGTAAAGGAGGCCCTCGGGGCCGGCCGCGACGTCCCGGACGCCGTGGAGGCCCGCGAGCTCGATGCGCCCCGCGGGCTCGAGCGAGGCGCCGCGGACGGCGTAGCGGAAGAGCGAGGGCGACGCCTCGCCGCTCGCGAAGACCTCGCCGGTGGGCGTGACCGCGACCCCTGTCGGCGAGGCCGGCGCGGGGGCACGGGCGAGCTCGCGAAGCGACGCGTCGAGCAGGACGAGCGCGTCGCGGCCGCGGAGCGGAGAGAGCAGCGCGGGCGCGCCCGGCGCGGCGGGGCGGCCCAGCGGATCCACGGGGCGGAGCGCGATCGGGTCGGGCCCGAACAGCCGGTCGGAGCCGGGTGCGCGGGAGAAATCGGCCTCCGCTCGGCGCGCCGCCTCGAAGCGCCGCAGCGGCTCGAGCGGGTCCGGATCGGGGGCGCCGCCGTGGACCGGGGGTGCAGGGCGGCCGTCGCACGCCACGGCGGCCAGGCCGAGCGAGAGCGCGAGCGCGAGGCGGACCGCGGCCATGCGCCTGCGCCGGGAGGCAGCGGGCCGCGCCGCCGCGCCGATCACCAGCCGCCGGTGCTCGCCGGCTTCGCGGTCTCGGCCGGCGCCGCCTTCTCCGGCTCGGCCTTGGGCGCGGGCTTCGCCGCCTCGGTCGTGGCCGCGGGCTTCGCCTCGGGCGTCGCCTGGGGCTTGCCCTCGCAGCCGAAGAGACACAGAGCGCCGAGCGCCACAAGCACTGTCAAGACATTCTTCATGGGACTCCTCCTGAACGAGCGGGGCAAGCGAAGCACATCCGCTGTGCGCTCGGAAGGGGGGCGCGCGTCCGCTGCCATCGGAGGCGACGCGACGGCGGCTGCGCGGGGCTGGATGCGTCGGCGGAGGCGGAGCGGGCGCGCGTGCAGGAGCGGGCGCGCTGGATCCAGGGCCGGGCGCGAGATTCCGGCGCCCGCGCCCTGGGCGGCCTGGTCAGGTCCCGGGAACGATCTTCACGAGGCTGTTGCGGTTCGCGACGAAGTATTGCTCGCCGTCGTTGTCCTCGACGATCGCGGTGAGCGCGTTGAAGGTCGGCAGGCTGCCCTGACGCGCGAATGCCGGAGCGTTCGGCGCGTTCGGATCCGGGTTCTTGCTGATGGCCGTGATGGGCGACGTCTGCGCCCCGCACTGCATGAGCGCGCCCATTTTCCCGCCGGTGTAGTCGCCGAACAGGTAGACGCCCCGGAGCTGCGGCAGCTGGCTGCCCCGGTACACGAATCCGCTGACGATCGACTTGTAGTCGCGGTACGGCCCTGTCGCGCTCTGCCGCCGATCCATGTCGGTGATGGGCGGGGTGTGCGTATCGCCCGCGCGCATGGTGCGCCCCTGGCAGGTATCCGCGTGGGTGCCTTCCCACTTCGGCCAGCCAAAGTTCAGCCCCGAGGTGCCCGCAGGAACGTAGTCGATCTCCTCGTAGCTATCCTGACCGACATCGCCGATGAAGAGGTCGCCCGTCCCCCGGTCGAAGGTGAAAGAATACGGGTTGCGCAGACCATAGTGCCAGACCCGCGAGGCCGCGCCGTCGAGGGGATTGCCGGCCGCGGCGTACGGCTCGGCAGCGTTCGGATCGAGGCGCAGGATCTTGCCGAACAGCGAGGCCGGGTCCTGCGACCCGCCAGGCTTGTCGCTGTTGCAGGACCCTCCCCCGTCGCCCGTGCCGACGTAGAGCATGCCGTCGGGCCCGAACGCGATATGGCCGCCGTTGTGATTCACCGCGGACGTGTCGAGCCGCACGATCGTCTTCGCCGAGTTTGCATCCGCCACGTAAGGATCGCTGGACCGCTTGTACTCGACCACCATGTCACGGTTCATGTTCGTGCCCGAGGTCGCCGTCATCATGATGTAGAACTTGCCGCTCGTCGCGTAGTCGGGCGGGAACGCCATGCTGATGAGCCCGCGCTCGTCGTCGAAGGCGCCGGAGCTGAGCGAGATCTGATTGCTCACGTCGAGGAAGGCCCCGCTGCGCAGCTGGCCGCCGGAGAACACGCGGATCTGCCCGGTCTGCAGCACGAGATACCAGTCGCTCGACCCCTTCGGCTGAGCGGCGTAAACCAGCTTGTCCACGCCGGTGGTGACGACGGGAGCGAGCGCCAGCTTCCCGACGTCAGGCGCCGCGCTGGCATCGCACGCCACCGGGTCGCCGCCGCCGGCGCCGGAGCCGCCCTGTCCCGCGGTGGTCCCGGACGACGAGGTGCTGCTGCCACCGCCGGTGCCGGTGCCGGAACCAGAGCCGGAGCCGGAACCAGAGCCGGAGCCAGCGCCTGCGCCGGAGCTGGAGGCAGAGCCAGCGCCGGCCCCCGTCCCCGTCTGCGCACCGGAGGAGCCCTGGTTCCCCCCGCTCGTCACGGTGTCGCCAGAGCTGCTCGCCCCATCGTCGCTGCACGCACCGGCGCCCAGCGCGAGACACGCGCCGCCACCCAGCGCGAAGGTCATCCACAAAGCAAAGGTTGAACGCTGTTTCGTCATGAGACGCATTCTATACATGACAAGCGCCGTGGCGCACTCATGAACTACCGCCGGGCGAAAGAACAGGACATCGGGGCCCCGGGTAAGCAGGTGACGGATCATGCCTGCAGAACGCCAACACGCGCTCGCCTGGCCGGCCGACGGCGCACGTTTGCTCGATGCGAGCGCGGAGACGCCGGCGCGCTGCTCTCCCCAGGGTTTGTGGGCTCAAGGGCAGTCGACAGGCTCGCTCGACGGGTCGCCACCGCGATCGAACCATGGGAGAACAGCGCCCCTCGACCGGCGTCGAGCAGCATTGCCCATGATTCGATCAGCCGTTCAGATGAAATGCCCCTGGCGCACGCCAGCGTGGGCCAGGGATGCGCTGCTCACCCGTCGAGGTGAATATTTGAAGCAGAGCGGCACGTGCGAGTCCCCGAGGTCCGGTCGGGGCCTGGGCTATATTCCCGTCCAGGACCCGTCTGATCATCGCCTGCGACGGATCATCGCTCGCCACGCCCTCGCCGCCGGCGCTCGCTGACCGGCGCGCAGCGTCACCAGCAGGCCAGCCGCGTCGCGCCATAGCGCGACGGCGCCTGGCTCACCGCGCCGGACGAGCCCCGGCGGAGAGACGTGCTGTATTGCACCCGTGCACCGCAATCGATGCCGGCCGACTCGGCATCATCGATCAGCTCGCCGCACGGCGCCATGTCGGAGAGGGGATCCGTGTCAATCGAGGCGCCGCGCTGAACGCGGGTATCTCCGGGCGCCCCCGCTCACTCCGGCTCTGCTCTGTCCTCGGTGCCAATCGGCTCGCCCGGCTCGATGCCGGACGTCGTAGGGCATCCCGCGAGCTCCCCGCTGCGACGACGCCCCCTCCTGCTCCTGTGGCGCTCCGCTCAGAGAGCGCCCGAGATCCACACGCTCCCGGGGCCCAGGCCGACGCGCGCGCGCCAGGGGGCGTCGGCCGTCGGCCCGCGGCCGCGCGCGGACGCCGCGGCGTCAGGCGCAGACGGCGCGGTGATCCAGAGGATCGCCCCGCCCACGGCGAGGGCCGCCCCCGCGATGAACACCGCCGTCCCGAGGTTGCCCTTCGCCACCGCGTCGTCGCGCAGATCGAGGCCCGTCTGATCGACGCAGCGACCCGCCTCGTCGCAATGGCCGCCCTCGGTGGCCTTGTCGAACGTCGATTTCGCCATGAAGCCGAGCGCCGTCCCGACGCCGAGCCCGACCACGCCGAGCCCGACCCCGACGATGCCGAGCGGCTTGCGGATGCTCCCCCCCTGCGCCGAGGGCGGGTCGCTCGCCGGCGGACGGACCGGAGGCGGCGCCGCGACCGGCGGCGTCGACGCGCCGCCCGATCCCGGGGCGGAGGCCGGCTCCGTGGCGCGCTCGAGCGCCGGCACCGTGACGCTCACAACCCCCGGCTTGTCGATCGTGACCTTCACCTCCCAGGGCTCGTACCCAGGCGCGGCGGCGGCGATCCGATGCTCGCCCGGGTCGAGCGGCACCGCCGTCCCCCAGAGCGCCCTGCCCACGGCGACCCCATCCCGCGTGAGGCCCAGGCCCGCGATCGACGCCGCCGGCGGGACCACGATCTGGAGGCGGGAGAGCCGCGGCTCGAGCGCGGTGGCCCGGGCGCGCGCCACCCGCTCGCGCTCCGTCTGCCCGGCAGAGAGCGAGGCGGCCGCGACATCGCGAAAGCCGATCCACGCGGTCGCGATCTTGCCGGTGCGCTCGTAGCAGTCGGAGAGGTTGAAGAGGGTGCCGATGCCCGGGTCGATCGCATGGCTCTCGGCGAGCTTCGGACAGGCCTCGGCGTGCTTCCCCGCGGCCATCAGCGCGCGGCCCTCGTCGAACAGCGCGACCGCGGCGGCGCGCTCCTCCCGGGTCGGCTCGGCGGCGCGCGCGGCCGGCGCGAGCGAGGCGAGCGCAGCGAGCGCCGGCAGGAGCGCTACCGCTCGACGGCGACCGGCCCCGGAGAGCGGCGCGCGGGAGACCGCAGCAGGGCTGCCGGACTCCGGACAGGGGCTCGAGAGACGACGATGGCAAAGCAAGACGGCACCTCTCCTGGGCTCACGGGATGTCATCGCGGATCGGAAAAGAAGTCTTGCGGCGCGGTCGATGTGGGGCGGGTCGACGGCGGGGCCCGCCCCGACGGCCGCGCCCCCTTCGACGACGCCGGCGGCCGCGGCGCCGCAGACCCGCTCGCGGTCGGCCGCGCGGTCGCGACCTCGGACACGGGCGCTTCGGGCGGCGGCGCAGGGCCGCCGTCGAGGAGCTCGGCCGCCTTGCCCGCCGCCAGATCGGCCGCGGGCACCGCCGCGTCGCGCGAGGGTGCCTCCGGCGCCAGCGGCGCCTCCGAGGGCGCCGACGCGGCGAGCGGCGCCCCACCCGACGCGGGGACGCGGAGCGCGAACCACACGAGCCACGCGAGCCCCGCGGCGCCCACGAGCGCCGCCGCCAGGGCCGCCGCGATCCCCAGGGTGCGCGCCCCGCCGCGCTGGCCCGACGAGGCGCGCGTGCCGCCCCAGGAGCGATCCGTCGCCGCGCCGTCCGAGAGGAGCGCCGTGGGCGCGCCATCCCACGCGGAGCCGGCCGCCACGCCCTTCCCATCCGGGTCGCTGGACGACGGCGTCCCGCCTGCGGGCCCAGGCGACGTGGAGCTCGAGCGCCGGGGCGGCCCGGGCGCGCGGCCCGCCTCGGCGCTCGCGTCGAGGCGGATCTGCAGCACGCGCGCGACGCGATCGGCCAGGTGCCGCGCGTGCGGCGGCGCGAACTGGGCGAGCTCGGCGGCGAGCTCGGCGATGTTGCCGAAGCGATCGGCAGGGCTCTTCTGGAGGCAGCGCTGGACCACCCAGCCGAGGCGCTCGGGCGCGTCGGACCGCTGCGCGTCGAGCCGCGGCGGTCCCTCGAGGATGCGGTCGTAGATGGCCATCGCGGAGTCGCCCCGGAAGGGGACGGCGCCCGTGAGCAGCTGATAGAGCATGGCGCCCATCGACCAGACGTCGGCCCGCGCGTCGACGCTCTTCGAGGAGACCATCTGCTCGGGCGCCATGTAGAACGGCGAGCCCAGCATCGCCGAGCTCTCGGTCATGTCGTGCGCCTTGGGCGCTGTCGCCTCCGCCGCGAGGGCCATCTTGGAGATGCCGAAGTCGATGACCTTGATGAGCGGGCTGCCGTCGGCCCGCTGGGTCAGGAACAGGTTGGCCGGCTTCAGGTCCCGATGGATGATGCCGAGCGCGTGCGCCTCCGCGAGCGCGTCGCACGCCTGGAGCAGGTAGTCGCAGGCGAGCGCGACCGGGAGCGGCCCGCGATCGCGCAGGACGGCCTTCAGGTCGGTCCCCTCGAGGTACTCCATGACGAGGTAAGGCTCGCCGCGCGCGAGCGTGCCGACGTCGTACACGCGCGTCACGTGCTCGCTCCGGATGCGCGCCGCGACCTGCCCCTCGCGCAGGAAGCGGGCGACGAGGTCCGCGCGCTCGCGGGCCTGGGGCAGCAGGAACTTGATGGCCACCCGCTCGCCGAGCAGGAGATGGCGGGCGGCGACGACCACGCCCATCCCGCCTTCACCGAGGACGCGCTCGACCTCGTATTTCTCCGCGAGGACGTCCCCCACGCTCACCGGTACGACCATGCACGCCCTCGCTCTGCCCCTCCGCTAGTATCAAAACAGCGCGTGCGCGACAACGCGAGCTTTCCCGGAAATCAGCGAGGGGCGAGGGAAGCCGCCGCGCCGCCATAGCCACGCAGCCACGCAGCCACGCAGCCACGCAGCCACCCGAGCTCGCGCGCGTTGCTCGCATGCATCGCGGGTTCGCCAGCGGCGCGCTCCGCTTGTATATGCATGACGCAATTTCACCATGAGCACCGTTTCACCATGATCACCGAGCCGACCGATCCGTTCGTCCTCGCGCGCGAGCTCCTCGAGCAGCGGCAAACCACCGAACCGACCGACGCGACCGCCATGACGCTGGCCACGGCGGACGCGTCCGGGCGCCCCTCGGCGCGGATGGTGCTGCTGAAGGGCATCGACGATCGAGGGTTCGTGTTCTTCACCAACTACGAGAGCCGCAAGTCGATGGATCTCGCGGCGAACCCGTTCGCCGCGCTGTGCATCCACTGGGCGAAGGCCGCGGAGCAGATCCGCGTCGAGGGGCGGATCGAGCGGGTCAGCGACGCGGAGTCGGACGCCTACTTCGAGACCCGCGGGCGGGGCAGCCAGATCGGCGCGTGGGCGTCCCGGCAGAGCGCGCCGCTGCCCTCGCGCGAGGCGCTCCTCGATCGGGTGCGCGAGATCGAGCGCCGCTTCGAGGGCCGGCCGGTGCCTCGACCGGAGTTCTGGGGCGGCTACCGGGTGGTGCCGGAGCGCGTCGAGTTCTGGTACGGCCAGGAGAACCGCCTGCACGACCGCGTGGTGTACGTCCGCCACGGCGACGGCTGGCGCGTCGAGCGGCTCTACCCCTGAGCGCGGCGCCGCGAGGAGGGAGCGCCCGCGGCGGCAGGCGGCCGCGGCGCGCTCGTCGATCACGCGCTCCGTCACGCCCCGTGACCCGCGCGGAGGAGAAGCCATGAAATCGAAGACCGATTATTTCTACTTCGAGACGAAGGCCAGGCGCGAGCTCATCAACGTCACCGAGCGCGTCGCGGCCGTCGTCACCGCCAGCGGCATCCAAGAGGGCATGGTCCTCGTGAGCGCCATGCACATCACCGCCGGCGTGTTCGTGAACGACCACGAGCCGGGCCTCTGGGAGGACATCTGGGCGTGGCTCCAGCAGCTCGCCCCCGAGGGGCCCGACTACAAGCACCACAGGACCGGCGAGGACAACGGCGACGCCCACCTCAAATCGATCCTCGTGCACCACCAGGTGATCGTGCCCATCACCGCGGGGAAGCTCGATCTCGGGCCCTGGCAGCAGATCTTCTACGCGGAGTTCGATGGCGGCCGGCGCAAGCGCGTCGTCGTGAAGGCGATGGGAGAGTGACGCCGCCGGCCGACGCGCGGGCTCCGCGGGCGACAGGGTCGAGGGCGCTCGTCTCGCTAGCCGCCCGCGGGCGCCGCGGGTGGCGGCGCGTGGGGCCTCGCGGCGCCGTACTCCCTCGCACCGCGCTGCATGAGCGAGGCGATCGCGCCGAGCGCGTCCGTCCAGACCTCCTGGTGCGCCGGGGACCAGTCCGCGCCCGCGACCTCGGCCATCGCGGAGATCAACGCGTCGGCGACCCAGGGGTACATCGCGTCCGTGACGCCGTAATCGACGTGCTTTGCCCCCATCGCCATGAGCTTCTCCTCGAGCCACGACGCGTCCTCCAGCCGGTCGATGACCGCGGCGAGCGCCTCCGTGAGCATCTTCTCTTGCTGCTCCTGGCTATTGCGCCCGAAGAGCGGCTTCACCTGCGGATACCGAGAGAAGAGGATCCCGTAGAAACGGTGCGTGAGGTCGGGCGCCCTCTCGATCACGAGCTCGAAGCTCTCCCGCAGCAAGCCAACATTCAATCCCATGAAAACCTCCAGGCCGGGCGCCGTGCCCGTGATAGCCGTCGTCGGCGGTCGATTCGCCCGTCGGCGCGCGCTGGCCAAACGCGCTCGCACGGGCCGTGCCAGGGGCGTTTCTCCGGGGATCGCGCCGATCCTCGCCGGATCGGCGCGATATCGGCAGCCGGCGGCGGTTTCCCACGGGAAACCTGGCCCGCTGCCGAGGGCGGCCGCTCCGGCGGCGCCCACCCGCCCGCCGCCCCGACGGGCGCCTTGCTCCGCTGCACCCCACGGTGTTTCCTGCCGGTGTCTCCGACAGGAAACCTCCGTCGCCTCCGTCTCCTCGAGGAACCCGCGTGACCCTGCTCGACGCCGTGCTCAGCCTGTCCGAAGCGCCCACCCGCGACGAGGCGCTGCAGCGGATCCTGCGCGCGCTCGCGCGGGTGACGGCGGCGGACGCGCTCTCGGTGCTCACGGCGGCGGAGGACGGCTCGGTCGGCGTCGCCGCGCAGATCGGGCTGTCGCCGGCCGCCCTGGGGATGAGCTTCCGGCCCGCGGAGCACCCGCGCCTCCGCAGGGCGACGCAGGCGGCCGGGCCGATCCGCTTCCTCGATCCGAGCGAGCCCGACCCCTACAGCGGCTGGCTGCTCGGCAGCCCCGGAGAGATCCACCCGATCCACGCCTGCATGGCCGTGCCGCTGCACGTGCAGGGCCGCCTCGCCGGGCTGCTCACGCTGGACGCCTGCGATCCCCACGGCCTCCGCGGCCTGCGCGACGAGGACGCGCGCGTGTTCGCGGGGCTCTGCGCCGGCGCGCTGCGGCTCGACGCCGGCGCCGGGCTGCTCGACGCCGGCCCGGTGGCGCGCCGCGCGATCGGCCCGGCGTCGAGCAGCCCGGCGCCGGCGAGCCGCTCGTCCGGGATGCAGCGGATCGAGCGCGAGATCGCGGTGCTCGCCCCGCTGTCGGTGCCGGTGCTCGTGACGGGCGAGACGGGCGTGGGGAAAGAGCTCGTCGCCCGCGCGCTGCACGAGCGATCGCCCCGGGCGAGCCGGGCGCTCGTGATCGTCAACTGCGCGGCGATCCCCGCGCAGCTGGTCGAATCGGAGCTCTTCGGCCACAGGAGGGGCGCGTTCACAGGCGCCACGGCCGCGCGCGCTGGCAGGTTCGAGGCGGCGCACGGCGGGACGATCTTCCTCGACGAGATCGGCGAGCTCCCGCTCTCGGCGCAGGCGCAGCTGCTGCGCGCGCTGCAGGAGGGGGAGATCCAGCCCGTGGGCGAGGACCGGGCGCGCCGCGTCGACGCGCGGGTCGTCGCGGCCACGAACCGCGATCTCCGGCGAGAGGTCGCCGAGGGGCGCTTTCGCGCCGATCTGTTCCATCGGCTCTGGGTCTACCCGATCTGCGTGCCGCCCCTGCGCGAGCGGCGCGAGGACATCCCCGCCCTCTGCGAGCGCTTCGCCGCCGAGCTCGCGGCCGAGCTCGGCGCGGGGCGGGTGGACTTCACCGAGACGGCGCTGGGCGCGCTCGCGCAGGGAGCGTGGCCTGGCAACGTCCGCGAGCTGAAGAACGCCGTGGAGCGCGCCGTGCTTCGCCGGACGATCGCGGAGGGCAAGAGCGCGGCCGGCAGGGCGCTCGTCGTGCGGCGCGAGGATCTCGACGCGATCGACGGCGGCGCGCAGGAGCGCTCGCTCGCCCCGCGGCTCGAGCTCCCCGGGGAGCGGCTGGGGCTCGCGGACGCGTCGCCGGGGCAGCCCGTGGAGCTCCTGGCAGAGGCGCTCGAGAGGGCCCGCCGCGAGGCGTTCGCCCGAGCGTTCCGGGCAGCAGGCGGCAACGCGGCGACGGCCGGACGGCTGCTCGGGCTGAGCCGATCGTTCGCCTACAAGGAGGCGGTGCGCCTCGGGCTCATCCCTCCGGCCGGGCCGCGCAAGCGCTGAGGAGCCCGAGCGAGACGCCGTCCTCTCGAAGGACGGCGCGCGGCGCCTCCACGGAGGACGACGCTCAGCGCGCCTGCTCGGGGGTGCCGATCCCCTCGAGCGGCACGCGCGCGAGCGCCGTGTAGCGCGCCCCCTTCGGGGTCAGCTCGCTCTGGTAGACGATGATCTCCTCGACCCGCGTCTCGCCGAAGTCGACGCTGCCGACCGCCTGAGCGCAGGCGTCGAGCGCCGGATCGCCGCGCGGATCGCGCGAGCGGGCAAGGGTGAGGTGCGGCTCGAACGGCCGGTCCTCGGGGACGTAGCCCGTCGACATCGAGAGCGTCTGCTCCAGGTCGCGGTGGATCGCGGTGAGGGCGCCGACAGCGCCGCCCACGCCGAGCCAGAGCACGCGCGGACGACGCCGCGTCCCGAACGCGCCGCCCTTCTCGACGCGCAACGTGAGCGGCCTGTGGAACGCGGCGACGCTCCCGGCAGCAGCGATGACGAGCGGCAGGCGCTCCTCTCCGATCTCGCCCATGAAGGCGAGCGTGATATGCAGCCCAGCAGGCTCCACCCACTTGGCGGACGGAGCCCGCGGCGAGATCTCCCGCAGGAGATCTCCGATCTTGGCGAGGAGCTCGGCTCCCGGATCAACAGCGACGAAGACGCGCACAGCTCACCTACGCTCACCCACGCTCAATTACCACCCACAGACTTCACCCTTGTTCTGCTCCTTGAGCCACCTCCGGAGCGGCTCGAAGTACTCGAGCATGGCGCCCGGATCGGCCGCGGTCTCCCCCGTCACCGCCTGCATCGCCTCCTGCCACGGGCGGCTCGCGCCGAGCGAGAGCATGGCGCGCAGCTTCTCGCCCGCGGCCGCGCTGCCGTGGATCGAGCACGCGTGGAGCGGCCCCGTGTGCCCGGCCGCCTTGCACAGCGCGCGGTGGAACTGGAACTGATAGACGTGCGCCAGGAAGTAGCGCATGTACGGGACGCCCGCCGCGACGTGGAACTTCGCCCCCGGGTCGAAATCGGCCTCGCTGCGCTGCACCGGCGGCGCGACGCCCTGGTACTTCAGCCGCAGCGCCCACCACGCCGCGTTGTAGTCGGCCGGCTTCGTCTTGCCCGAGAAGACATCCCACCGCCACTGGTCGATGAGCTTGCCGAACGGGAGGAACGCGATCTTGTCGAGCGCCTTCTTGAAGAGGAAGTTGATGACCCCCTTCTCGTCCTCGGACACCCTGTCGAGCAGCCCCAGCGACCTCAGGTAGCTCGGCGTCACGGAGAGGGCCAGCGTGTCCCCGATCCCCTCGTGGAAGCCCTCGTTGGCGCCCGACTGGAACAGGATCGGGAGCTTGTAATACTGGTGGTAGTAGTAGATGTGCCCGAGCTCGTGGTGGATCGTGATGAGATCCTCCTCGCTCGGCTCGATGCACATCTTGAGGCGGAGATCGCCCCGGTCGCCCACGTCCCAGGCGTTCGCGTGGCAGACGACCTCGCGGTCGACCGGCTTCTTGAGCAGCGATCGCTCCCAGAAGGTCGACGGCAGCGGGTCGAACCCGAGCGAGGTGAAGAACCGCTCGCCGAGCGCGACCATCTGCTTCCCGTCGAGCTTCTTCGCCTTGATCTTCCGCGTCACGTCGAGCGAGGGCTGGCCCTTGTACGGCTCCATGAGCGCGTAGACGTTGGACCACTCCTGCGCCCACATGTTGCCGAGGAGGTGCGCCGGGATCGGGGCCTTCTCGCCGATCCTGTCCTTGCCGTGGATCGCGCGCAGCCTCGCGCGCACATAGCAGTGCAGCTCGTCGTAGAGCGGCTTCAGCTTGCCCCAGAGCCGCTCGGTCTCGGCCTCGAACGCGTCGGGGGACATGTCGTATCCGGCGCGCCAGAGCGCGCCGACGTCCGGGAGGCCGAGCTCCGCCGCCCCCTTGTTGCCCAGGGCGACGTAACGCTCGAACTTCGGCCGGAGCGGCGGGGCGATCGCGTGCCAGCCCGCCCACGCATCGAGCAGCTCGTCCCAGTCGCGGCTGGTCTTCAGGAGGTTGGACAGCTCGTCGAGCGCGAGGCACTTCGGCTCGGCCCCGGCGCCCGCGCGCGCGGCGCGCGCCGCGCCCAAGCCCGCGGTCGTCGCCCTCCCTGGCCTGGCCTTCGGGCAGTGCTTGCCCTTGCCGTACAGGCTCGTCATCTCGACCGAGAGCGCGGCGAGCTCGGCGCGCTCCGCCGGGTCGCTCGGCGCCGGAAGGGAGGTCGAGATCTTGAGGAGCGAAAGCTGGCGGGCGACGTCCGCGGGCAACGCGAGCCCGTCGAAGCGCGCCGCCGCCTTCATCGCGCGGTTCAGGTACTCCATGCTCGCCTCCTCGGCAGAGGCGGCGAGCGCGTCGGTGTCGTCCGTGAGGTAGGTCTGGTTGACCCAGGACGCGCGCGCGGACTGGATCCGCAGCCTGCGCAGCTCCCGGTCGACGGAGGCCACGAAGGACTGCGCCTCGGCCGGGCTGGGAGGCGCCGCCTGCGGGGGGGCGGCCTCCGGCCGGACCGCCGCGGGCGCCGTGGTCGCGGGCGCCTCCTCCCCCTGACGCGGCGGCGCTGGCGCCGTCGCCGGCGGAGCGGCGCCGCTGCACGCCGCGCCCAGCCCGAGCGCGACGAGCATCAGCGGACGCGCGATGGCCGTCCGGGCGAGGGCAAAGCGGACCACGGGCCCTTCATACACGCCGGACCGTGCCGAGGGAACCAGGAGCGACGTGCGATCGTCGGGGCGCGGCCCCCGCCGCGTCGCCCCTCCGGATTCAGCCGCCCCCCCGCCAGTCACCCCCACCGTCCGCGATTCACCCGTACCGTCCGCGATTCGCACGGGTCGGCGCGACCTGGACGAACCCCCCCGCTGTGACGGCTGCCATGCGGCGGTGAACTGCCGTTACAATGCTCCCCCACCATGAGGAATGCCCTTGCGCCCAGGCCCACGCTCTCGGCGGTCCTCGGCCTCGTCGCCGCCGCCCGCCCGGCGCCCCGCTCGCCCGCAGGACGGACGAGCGGCCCGCCGCCCGACGGCCCGGAGCAGCCGCTCCCGGTCGCCTCGCAGCGCGAGGCGGCGAAGCGCCGCGACGAGCTGCGACCTCGAGGTGAGGTGCAGACGGATGCCCTACCCCGAGGCGCGAGCCACGACCTCCTGCGCACCGAGCGACGGCCATGAGTGAGCTCGAAAATTTCTCGTTCATGATCCCCGGCGAGCTCGCCGGCATGGCCTATCCCCACGCGCCCCAGGCGGTCGAGGAGCTCGCGGAGCTCGGCTTCCGCAGCCTGGTGTCGCTCTCGCGTCGGGCGCCACCGCCCGCGGCGGTGGGCCCGCTCATCCACCTGCATTGCCCGCTCGCCGACTTCACGCGCATCCCGAGCGTGGACCTCCTCCGCGCCGTGGCGTTCCTCGGCCGGGCGCCGCGGCCGATCGCCGTTCACGGGGAGGGCGGCGTCGGGCGCACCGGCGTCGTGCTGGCGTGCCGCCTCGTGTCGCTGGGCAGGTCGGCGGCCGAGGCCATCGCCGAGGTGCGGCGCGTGCGGCCAGGCTCCATCGACGACCCCGAGCTCGAGGCGTCGGTCGCGGAGTTCGAGCTGTTCTACCGGAGCGCCCACGAGCAGGCGACGCCGGCCCCCTTCAACTTCGCGCCCGCGTCGCCGCTCGACCGGGTCGTGCACGGCGCGGAGCGGCCCGGCTTCGGGATGGCGAACTGGTCGGCTTCCGGGATCCGCTCGTCCGTCGTCGCGCCGCCGAGCTCGGCAGCTCACCCGGATCCGAGCGACGCGCCCGTCGAGGCGTGGCTCGCCTTCATGGCGCGGCACGGGATACGCGAGGTGCTCTGCCTGCTCGACGAGGGAGAGCTGGCGCTCCACCGGATCCCGCTCCTCGGCCGCTACCAGCGCGAGTTCCTCCGGGTGACGCACGTGCCGCTCGACGGAGGCGCGCTCCCCTCGCCCGACGCGCTGGAGCGCGCGCTCGACGCGCTCAGGCGCGCCGAGTCCAGCGGCGCGCCCGCCGTCGTGCACTGCGCGTCCGGCGCGGGCCGCGCGGGCGTCGTGCTCGCAGCGTGGCTGCGCGCCCGGCACGGCCTCGCCCCCGAGGCGGCGATCGGCGCGGTCCGGGATCACGCGCGGCACTTCGGCGCGCACCGCGACCCGCTGAAGGCAGGGCCTGCGGCGCGGGATCTCATCGCGGGCGTGCCGGCGCTCGCGTGAGCGCGCCGGCCGACGCCGGCGCCGGCCCGCGGCCGGGCGGCGTCGAGCGTCACCCGCCGGCGCTTTGCCCGGGCCTCGCGCGCCGCTGCTCGCGGTACATGCGCAAGGCGAACGCGCCGGCCGGCTCGGCGCGGAGCCCTTCGACGAGCGCGCTGAGCTCGGACGGCAGCTCGGAGGGCGGCGGGAGCGGTGACGGGTGGTGCTCGGGCACGAGCAGCGGCGCGGCGAGCGCGGCGAACGTGAGATCGGCGGCCGAGAAGCGGTCGCCGACGAGGAACGGGCGCCCATCGCGCAGGCGTTCGTTCACCGCGTCGAAGACCGCGCGGATCTTGCCTCGCGAGCGCTCGGCGGCGGCGGGGTCGATGCGCATGACGCGCTTCATGACCGCTCGCGCGACCGGGTAGTAAACGCGGAAGGTGCCACGCCCGAACCACCAGGGCGGCGCCGCGGCCGCGCCTTCGAGCCCGCGGAACGACCCGCCCATCAAGGCGAACGCGCCCTCCTCGTCGGGCAGGAGGTGAAAGTACGCGACGCGGCGGGTCGCGGGGCCGAGGTCGGCGTCGAAGCGCTCCTCGAGCGCCTCGACCTCGGCGCGGTCCGCGTCGGGCTCGCGGGAACCCTGGAAGAAGAGCGCGCGCTCCGGCGGCACGAGCGTGTCGGCGTAGCGCAGGATGTCGGTCGAGTCGGCGAGCACGCCCGCTGGCGAGACGAGCACCGGGACGGAGCGGCGCCCGCCGGCCCTCAGCGACGGGAGCGCGTGGGCGAGCGGGAGGTAGGCGTCCTCCCGGTACCGCGCGCCGGCGCGATCGAGCGCCCACCGCGCCTTCTCGCAGAAGTGGCTCCAGGGAATGGTGATGAGGCGGAGGGGCGCGCCCGCGCCCGGATCAGACATGAGGATCTCCAAGGTCCCCGAGCGACCCGGGCGCGACGCGCATCAGCGCCGGATCTCGAAGAGGTGGATGCCGTACGCGGGGAGCTCGACGCCGAGGCCGCGCGACAGATCGACGAGCTCGTCGCCGTCGCGCGGGTGCTCGTTGCCGGTCATGAGGTCGGCGAGCAGGACCTTGCGGCCGGCGATGCCGGCGATGTCGAGCGGGATGCGGCACCCGCTGCGCGACGGGGCGAAGTTGATCACGGCCACGAGGGGCGCCGCGCTCCGGGGCGCGCCGCAGGCCGGGAGCGGCTCCCACCGGTAGGCGACGAACGCGTCGGCGCCCGGCCCGCGCGCGGTGAGCGTGGCGAAGCTCCCGGTGCGCAGGATGGGGCGGCGCACGGCCGCGAGCAGCCGCTCGTGGAAGGCGAGGCAGGCCTGATCGACCGGCTCCTCGGGGGCGCGGGCGAGGTGCAGCGAGGCGCGCACCGTCCGCCCCTCGAGCTGGCCGTGGTGGATGAACCGCATCCCCGGCACCGTCGCCGCGATGAACTCGGCGGCCCGGCGCCGATCCGGGGGGAGCACGGCGGCGATGCGCGGCTCGTCGTGGTGCTCGATGAAGCGGACGCTCCGCCGCTGGTAGTCGGGCGTCGCCGCGAGGTGGCCGCGGACCGACGACGCGGAGGCGTGGCTCAGCCGGTCGTAAAGGCTCTTGTCGAAGGTGTAGTCGAACCCGAGCATCTGCAGGCGCCACTCGAGGTCCCAGAAGGCCTCGGCGATGAAGACGAAGCTCGGGTGGTCGCGGCGGACGGCGTCGATGGCCTCGGCCCAGAACTCGCCGGTGGCCTCGGCCTTTCGCTCCGCAGGCGGGCGCTTGGACCACGTGCGCCGGAAGACGTCGTCGAGCACCAGCATCGCCATGTCGCAGCGGACACCGTCGCACCGCGACGCGACGCTGCGGAGCGCCTCGACGGACGCGGCGCGCGTCGCCGCGAGGCGGTAATCGAGCTGGGCCGTGTCGGGCCACGGCGGGATGTAGGGGTCGCGCCCGCTGAGCGGGGCGCCGTCGTCGCCGGCGATGAAGAGCTCGGGCTTCTCCTTCACCCAGTGGTGATCGCGCGCGACGTGGTTGGGAACGAAGTCGAGGATGACCCCGATGCCCCGCGCCGCGAGGCGCCGGCGCAGATCCGCGAGGCCGGCGTCGCCGCCGAACGCGGGGCTCACCTCGTAGCGCGCGACCGCGAACGGGGAGCCAGCCACGTCGGCCTCGGTCCAGTCCGGCAGCACGCGGTCGTACTCGGCGCGCAGGTCGGGATCCGTGAGCGAGCGGCGCGGGCCCTCCTCGCCGAGCGTCCAGACGCCCAACAGGTGCACGTAGTCGACCCCGAGCGCGGCGAGCCGGTCGAGCGCCGCGTCGGGCACGCTGGCGAGCGTCACCCTGGCCTTGGCGGCGCGCGAGAGCTCGTGGAGCCAGACACGCACGAAGATCGCGTACAGCAGGGGGTGCTGGTGGGCAGGGACTAGGGAGCTCATCGATTGGATTGGGGACGGCGGGCCCGCGAGGGAGTCGCGGACAGCGGTCGTCGGCCGGGGATTGTCTGCGGGCTCGGGTGGTCCCTGCAAGCGCGATCACGATGTGCTGCTGCAGGCGCGGCCGGTCGAGGGAGCGCGCAACGTCCAGCACAGAGGCTGCCTCGCGCGATCCCGGGCGCTCGCAGCGCGGCGCTGTCAGGCGCGGCGCGCGCGGCGCTCGCCGCGCCTTCGCGCGAGCGCGGCGGCCGCGCCGAGGGCGACGAGCGGCAGGGCGAGGGGCGTCGCGGCCTCGTCGGGCGAGAGCCGGCAGCCGCAGCCGCCCTGCTTGGGCTCCACCGGCGGCGGCGCCTCGGCCGGCGGCGCGTCGTCGACGGGCGCCTCCGCCTCGGCGGCGCCCTCCGCGGGCTCGCCCTCGGGCGCCTCTTCCTTGGCGGGATCGCTCTTCTCGGCCTCGGCCTTGTCCGCCTTCTCGTCCTTCTTTTTCTTCTCGCCGCTGAAGACGATCGCGCGACGATCCATGATGGGGTTGTCGCCCTGCAGGGTGATCTTCTGCTTCTGCCCCATCTGCACGCCGTCGCTCGCGCGCTTGATCACGAGCTCGTACTCGCCGGCCTCGAAGTCCCGATCGCGCCGGAGGACGAAGTCGAACTTGGTGATCGCAAAGATCTTGCCGCTGCTGTCGGAGAAGCTGACGTCCATGCTCTCGTTGATCGACTGCTGGTTCTGGAGCGGGATGCGGACGAGGACCGGGGTATCGGGCGACTTGTCGGTGAGCGCTCGCTCGTAGTGCACCGTCGGCGTGAACGAGAACAGCATCGGGATGTGCCCGAGGTGCGGCATCCCTCCGTAGTTCATCGTCATCTTCAGCTTCCATCGGCCGTTGTCCTCCTTGGGCGAGCGGTCGACGATGGTGACGGTGCCCGCCGCGTGCGCGGCGCTCGCGGGCAGCCACGCCCCGATCAGCGCGAGCGCGGCGGCGACCACGCGCGCGGCGAGGAAGAGGCGGCGTGCCGCGCCGGGCTGGGTCGCGGCGGGGCGGGCGTGAGGACGCGCGGCGCGCGGACGCAGCGCGCCGAGCTGAGACAGGGGACCGGTTCGAGATCGGGCGGTTCGCATACGCGGCACGCTACCAGGGATTTCGTGGAAGCGAGCCGCGGACGAGAGGGCTGGGCGGCGCGGACGAGAGGGCTGGCGGCGTGGACGAGAAGATCACCGCCAGCGTGGACGAGGCGACGACCGCCAGCGCGCGGGGCTCAGTCGGGGAACCAGAGCAGCGCGTCGGAGGTGGGCTTGTAACAGGCCTGGCGGCCCGCCTCCTCGTTGTCGGTGCAGCTCGCGTTCTCGAGGCAGTCGATGATCTCGTAGCGGCCGGTGGCGTTGTAGATGGTGGTGAACATCGCGCGCTGGGCCCCCTCGAGCTTGCTGAACGCGCTCTTGCACGCGGGGACGGGCACCCTCTCGCAGCGGGCCATGCGCGCGCAGCGGGACTCGATGACCGGCGCCGCCGTCGGCTCGTCCGGGTTGAGCTTGACGGCCACCTCGTCGTTGCACTCCAGGATGATCTGGCTCCGGTCCGGCGAGCTCTCGGTGGCGGCCTCCATGCGGCGCGAGAAGCAGCTCGTCATCGCGCGGAGGTACGTGGGCGATGAGGTCGGGTAGGCGGCCTTGCACGCGTTGAGGTGCTCCCAGGAGGCACCGGCGCGCTGGAGCTTGGCCAGCGCGGCGCACCACTCGGCCTGAGCGGCGATGACCCCGTCGCGATCGGGGAAGCTGGTGGGCCGCTCAGAGCATGCGTTCAGCGCGAGCATCGACGCGGCCACCGCGATCGGCAGGGCCAAGGATCGAAGGGCGAGCATTGGCGGACCCTAGCACGATAGGTCCGCCGACGCGGAATCTCCGGATGCTCGCCGCCCGTCATGGCCGGTTTCACAGAAGCTCGCAGCGGAGTCTCACGCCGCCCCCGCCCCCGCCGTCGCGGAGCGCGGCGGCGCCCTCGGGGCCGAAGACCACACCGAGGTCCAGCCCGCCCCGGGCCGCGGCGCGGATCTCGATGGCCTCGATGCAGAGGGCGCCGCGGCCGCCGGAGAGCAGCGCGGACGCGGGGGCGTCCCCCTCGAACAGCGGCGCCCCGCTCCTCGAAGCCACCCGCAGCGTGGCGGGCAGCTCGGCGATGAACCGGTGCGACGGTCGCGCGCCGCCGCAGCCGCCGGCGCCCATCTCCGCGAGCGACGCGAGGGTCCCGAGCGGCTCGAGCGGACCGACCTGGCCACGGGCGACGTCGATCGGCCCCGCGACCACCTCCCCGGATACGACGGAGTAACCGATGAGGGCCACGCCGGGGGCGTCGAGCCGGCGGCCCAGGGTGAGGCGGGCGCCCGCGAGCTCGGGGACACGCGCGAGCCCGAAGGCCGGAAAGGTGCCCTGCCGCACGGCGACGACGAAGCTGCGCCTCCCGGCGTCGAGGGCGAGCAGCTCACCGCCCGGCAGCTCGACCGCGGCGGCGATCGTGCCGGCGTGGTCGAACGGCAGGAGCGCCGGGGGCTCGGCGCCCGCGCGCACGCGGAGGCCGCGCCGCCCGTGCGTGCCGCTCGCGTCGAGCAGAAGCAGCAGATCCGCGGGCGCCCTGGCGCCGGGCGCGAGCAGCACGGGGACGATGTCGCCGGACGCCGCGCCGAGCGAGCCGTCGCGGAGCGACAGGCGGCGCGGCGCTCCGGCGCGCGCGAACGGCAGGAGCACGCTCGCGGTGAAGGTGCCGTCGCGGAGCGCGCCCAGGGGCGAGGACGGGGTGGTCGACAGCGAGACGACAGGGGGCGCGTTGCCGGTCGGACGGGCCGTCGCGGGCACGCCCCCTGCCGCGGGCGTGCCCCGGGGAGCACGGCGACCCGAGGGGGGCGGCGCCGGGGCGGCCGACGGCGGCGGGAAGGACGAGGGGTCGTCGTCGAGGCGGCAGGAGACGAGCGGCGGAGGAGCCGCGCGGAGCGCCGGGTTCACCGCGGGAGCGAAGGGCGGCGGCGCGCCGCGCGGCGAGGGCGGAGGGCCGCCCCAGCCGAGGCGGACGAGGCCGTGCTCACCCATCGCGCAGCCGATCGGGGAGCAGGCGAAGGGGGCGCCTTCGTCGAAGGGAGGCTCGATCTGGCGCGCGGGCGGGCCCTCGACCGGGCGCCACGAGCGGCCGCCGTCGGTCGACTCGAAGAAGGCCGGCGGGTCGTCGCCGGTGGCGGCGAGCGCGAACCGCCCGCCGACGACGACGTTCTGGACGCCGGCCGGGAGGGGAAAGACGGTGACGCCGCCGCGCGCGTCGATGCGCAGGCCGGCGATGCGGCCGCCGCGGCGGCCCGAGAGCAGCCGCTCCGCTCGACGGGCGCGCGCGGGAGAGCCCGCCTCCGGCAGCGCCTCGCGGGCGGGCGAGACGCCGCCGGCCTCCTCGGGCAGGTGCAGCCAGCCGCGCACGAGGCCGTCCTCGTCCTCCCAGAAATCGGTGTCGATGAGGCGCGGCGGCGATACGGCGTCGGCGGACCCGGGGAAGATGCCGCCCGCGAGCGCCGGGAAGGCGCCGCCCGCGAGCGCCGGGTCGCGATCGCGTACGCGGACCACGCGGACGCCGTCGGGCGGGCCCGCAGGACGACGTTCGCGCCCGCGCACGGGGGGGCCGGGAGGCGACCTCCGCGGCGCGCCGTCTTCCTCCTCGCCCTCGGAGGTCCGGCGCACTCCCTCGTCAGATTCCTCGTCCTCCTCGGAGGGCCGTGGCCGCGGCCCCTCCGGCGCCTCCAGCACGAGCGCGGTGACGTTCCCGCGCTCGCCGACGATCCAGCGGTAGAGGCGGTCGGCGTCCTCGCCCTCGATCCGGCGCTCGACCCAGCGGCCGCCGCCGACACGCACGCACACGCGCGCAACACCTTCCTCTGCGGGCTCGCGGCTCGAGGCGTCCCCTTGCAGCTCGTCGGGCGAAAGCCGCTCGAAGCGCCGGGGCCATGGCGTTTCGTCGTCGGTCGGGCCGGCGTCTCCCGGGCTCTCCGGAAAGTCGTGGAGCCCAGGGGGGACGCTGCCGCACCGGCCGAGGAAGGCGAGGCGGCCGCGATCGTCGCCGACGAACGCGCCCTGCGAGCTCGCGATCGGGTCGAGGCCTCGGCCGCGGGGCGGGAACGTGGCCTCCAGCCGCGGCGCGGAGAGCGTCGTCTCGAGCCGGAGCACCTGGGCGGCCTCGTGAGCGCACGCGAGCAAGACGTCGTCGCCCGACCGGAACGGCTGGCAGCGCGCATAGCCCGGATCGAGGCTCTCGATCGCCGCCTCCGCGAGGGGCTGGGCGGTCGCCGCCGCGAGCACGGCGAGGCCACCGTCGCGGGTGACGAGCAACCGGCCGCCAGGGAGGAGAGCGCCGGAGGCCGCGGCCAGCGCGACCCCCGCTGGAGCGAGCGCGCGGACCGAGGAGGCGCCGAGCGTGGGGTCCCGCGCAGGCGGGAGAGAGAGCGAGGCGCTCGGCCCGGCCCGCGGCGGCGCGGGCACCACGGGTACGAGGCCGGCGGCGCTCACGTGGAGCGTGGCGCCGCCCTGCGGACCGAGGAGCGCGACCGCTCTGCCGCCGTCCTGCTCCTCGAGGAGCGACGTGGCGAGCCCGCGCGTCTCGAGCACGTCGACCCAGGTGCCGCCCCCGTCGAGGGTGACCGAGGCGCGGCCGAGCAGGTCGAGGCGCGCCGCGCGGCGCGCGTCGACGGCCACAGCGTCGACAACGCCCGCGGCGCCGAAGCGGCGAACGGCGAGCGTGGAGGGATCGATCTCGAGGAGCCCCCGATCGCTGCGCAGGAGGATCGCGTCGAGGTACGGCCGCGCGCCGCCGGGAGCGCCGACGTCGGCGATGGGCGCGAGCTCGCCGAGGAAGTCGGCGGCGCGGTAGACGCGGCCCTCGGACCACAGGAGGAACCCGCCCCCGAGGCGCGCCGGGATCGACCGGAACCCGCGGAGCGGCTCGGCCGCGGGGGCGTCGGCGAGCACGACGCCGCCCTCGAGGCGCACGCGGCGCCCTTCGAAGAGCGCGGGCTCCGGGCGGGGCGCGGGCGCGCGTTCGTCGGCCCCGACAGCGGCGTCGAGGAGGACGCCGATGTCCTCGGTGAGCACGTAACGCGCGGGCGAGAGCGGCAGCGGGTCGGCGAGCGCGGCGACCCGCGGCTGCGCGGGCCGCGGAGGGCGCTCCGGGGCGGCGCTGCACGCGGCGAGGACGGCGGCGAGGACAGCGGCGAGCGCGCGGGGCGTCACTTCCTGGCCCGCACCGGGATCAGCCCTCGTCCGGCGCGCCGCCTCGGTCGCTGCCGGACGCGCCGCTGCCGTTCGGCTTCTTCGCCTTGCGCGCGGTGCGCGCGAGCAGCGGCGGCACGTGCGCGTCGACCTCGCCGATCCACAGCCACATGCCGGCGCGGCGGAGCTGCTCTTCGTGACGCCGGCCGAGGAGCGTCCAGAGCCGATCGCGCGCCTCCACCGCGCTCTTCACGGGCTCCGGCGCCTTGGCCTTGGGCCCCTTGGGCCCCTTGGGCTTGAGGAGCGAGAGGAGCTGATCGCCGATGGCCGCGGTCTCGTCGATCTGCGCCCTGGTGATCGCGGTCTTGCCTTTGACCTCCGCGGCGTGATCGCGGAAGAGCTGGGCGAGGTCCACGCAGTCCTGCACCATGTCGCGCGCGCCGCTGCCGGCCATGATCTTCTTCACCCGCTGGGCCGGCAGGACGCCCGCCTTCATGAGGGCCACCGCTGCGCTGAGCAGGAGGTCGCGGAGCTCGTGCGCGCGCTGGAGGAGCTTCTTCGTGGTGCCCGGCGACGAGCGGTCCACCTGCGCCGCGGCATAGACCAGGCCGAGGGAGAGCCGGCCGAGCGACTTCATCGCGCCGAGGTCGAAGGGAGCGGGCAGCTTCAGGAGCTCGGCCTCGCGCGGCCCCACCGCGTCGAGCCCCGCGCGGATGTTGTGGTGGACGAGCGCGACGTCCGCGCGGAGCGGGCGGATCTCGCGCGCGGGGATGCGCCGCGCTTCATCCATGAACTCGGCGGCTGCCTCGGCCGAGCCCGGGAGCGCGGGAGCGCCGTCGGCGCGGTCAGGCGCCGCGGCGGGCGTCTTCTGGGTGTTCTTGTCGCTGTTCTTGCCGGCGGGCTTCTTCGTTGCGGGTGCTCTCGGCATCGCATCTCCTCGCTGGGTACGCGTCCTCGACTGTAAAGTACGCGCTGGGCGAGGGGGCCGGGAAGAGGTTCCGTGCGAGCAGCCAGGGCGCGCCTTCCGCCTGGGCACGCCCCCATCGCGTGCATCGGCCGGCGCAGCCGAGCGATGGGGGACGGCGCGGCGGCGACTGCTGCACGGCGGGCTCGGGGAGATCCGCCACCTTGCCTGGACCACTGCACGGTGGTCTCGTGGAGGTTCGCCGCCTTGTCGGGACCACTGCGCGGTGGTCTCGCGAGGCGTCACGACCTTGCCGGGACCACTGCGCGGTGGTCTCGCGGAGGTCCACCACCTTGCCGGGACCACTGCGCGGTGGTCTCGCGAGGCGTCACGACCTTGCCGCAACCCACGCACCGCGGTGTTCTACGAATGTCAGAAATCCTGTCAGGGAGCTGCCTCGCGAGCGGAGAGAATTCAACGCAAAGACGCAAAGACGCAAAGACGCATGTATTTTGTTTTTTTGCGCCTTTGCGCCTTTGCGCCTTGGCGTTGAACTCTCTCTCCGGATCCCGGGCCGGCCCCCTCCCCTGGTGGCCGGAAGTCGCCCAGTGGCTTGTCGCCGTCCCGGCGCATGGGACCGCGATACGTCGACGGAGGGCTAGAGCCGGAGCAGCAGCACCTCGCGCCCGGCGGGGGTCTGCGCGTGCTCGATTCGAGGCTCGTCAGCCGACGGCGCAACCGCACCTACCAAGATCGACGCGGCATGATCCGCACCGGAAACGCGGACGTACATGTCAAGCTCCGCGACGCTTTTGACGTCCCAGTCGAGGGTAGGATCGCGGACCAGGTCCACCTGGATGACGGCGCGCTGCGAGCTCGGCTCGCTCGGAGTCCCGATAACGAGATGTGAACGCACGTCGGTAAGCGTAGAAACGGAGGCTTGGCGATAGACCGGGCCGTCAACGATCAACTCCAGAGCGGAACGGATCACCAAGGGTGCGTCTCTCCTGAACGCCTCGCGATCGCTATCGAAGTCGCTCTCAAAGCGACGGAAGGCATGAGCCGTACGCACGAGCGCCTTTTCCAGAAACTGAGGATCCGTCCTTTCGATACGGGGCGCATCCTTGCTCTGTTCTTCCATCACCTCGCGGACCAGCCGAACCCATCTGCCGAGGGCCCACAAGCGCGCGACTTCCGGCGTGAGCGCGACCGCCCTGGAAGCCTTCCGCAAGGACTCCGCCGACAACCGCCCCTCCGGCACCGAGATCCCGAGCTCGGCCGCCAGCTCGCGCTGCTTCGCGGGAGGCGCGGACGAGAGGGCAATCGCCGCGCCGCGCTCCAGCTGTTTTGCCACGACGCTCTTGATGCGCCGCTTCTCCGGCAGAGAAAACGTACGGCAGTAGTGCTGCTCCGCGTCATCCGGGAAGACCTTCGGGTCGAGCACCCACGGGTCGGCGCCGGATGAGAACGCATAGGGTCGCAGCCGCACCGCGCGGCGGCGCGCCTGGATCTCCCCGAGAAAGCAGCCGTTCGGCCATTGACTCCCCTGGTAGGCCGCCGGCCCAGCCACCTCCACATAGCCGCCTCGCGGGCTCAGGATCGTCCGCGCCTTGTCCTTGTGCAGGTGACCGCGCAGGACGAGCTCGAACGAGCGCTCGAAGATCCGCTCGACCTCCTCGCGCTCCACCTCGTGCAGGTAGTCGAACGGGTGGTGCAGCAGCGCGATCGCAAAGGAGACGCCCTCGTCCGCGAGCCGCTGTGCCGCACCATGCGCGCTGGGCTCGCCCAGCCAGAGCTTGCCATGATCGTCATCCCCCTGCGCGAACCACGCCGAGTTGAACGACGCTACGCCGATGCGCGCGCCGCGCACGTCCACGACCTCGACGGCGTCCGCGCCCGCCGCGAGCCCTAGCGGGCGCGAAGCGCCGAGCAGATCGCGGAGACCTCCGCCGTAGGCCTCGAACTTCTTCTCGTGGAAGCCTCGGCTCGCCGGCTCCTCGAAGAACGCGATCGCTTCGTCGTCTCTGCTCAGGGTCCGGAGCAGCCACCGGCCCACGTCGCGATCCACGTCGTGGTTCCCGGGGATCACGAAGAGCCGCTCCGGCGGCACGCCCGTCACCTCGATCAGCTTGCGGAGGAAGTCCACCACGAGCGCGTACTCCTCGCGCTTTCCCGACTGCGCGAGATCGCCCGTCAAGAACACCAGGTCGAGCGGGAACTCGGCCCGGTCGCGCTCCAGGAACTCGAGGAGACCGCGCAACACGCGATCCTGGTCGTAGCGCTTGACCCGCTGAGGGCGGAGATGGATGTCCGACAGGTGCAGGAACCGGATCGGCTCGTCCTGCGGCGCGGGCGCCTCGACGGCCGACGGCGCGACGCCGAGCCGCGCGGCGATCGCCGCCATCTCGCCGGCGGGAGGGACCTCGTAGCTCTGCGCGATCCACGTGAAGAAATCGGGCGCGTGGCTCCGGAGGATGCGCTCCGTGTCGCGCGGCACGAGCAGCACCATGGGGCCGGCGAGCTGGCGCAGGAGCTCACGCTCGGCGTTCAAGAGGCGCGCGAACGCGGCGCCCGCGAGCGCCCCCCGGGGGTTCGCCGCCAGCACGAAGGCGTCCGCAGGCGCGCCGCGCGTGAGCTCCGCCCAGCGCGCTGGCCCGTCGTTGAACGAGCACTCGCCGAGGTCGGCAACGGACATCGGCGCCGCGCGAAGCACGTCGAGTAGAAAGCGCCGCGAAGGCTCGAGATCGACCTCGCTGGCGACGGTGGCGAGCAGCAGCGTGGCGGCGCCCCGCGCGAGCGACAGCCGCGCCCTGAGCTCCTCCATGCGCGCCTCGGGCGACACTCAGCCGCGCTCCATCTGGCGAAGGAGCTGCTCCACCGGCTCGGGCAGGCTGTACCACGCCGTGCCGTTCCGGTACTCGACCACCCAGAGCCCGTAGAGGAGCTGCTTGCTCACCTCCCCGCCGCCCTCCAGCTGGCACTCGTCCCGGACCTTCTTCAGCACGGGAAGGAACCTGGGCTCGTAGGCGCGCCGGAACGACTCGCGCTGATCCGCGATGGCCGCCTCGACGTCCTGCGGCTCGACGAAGCTGCCGCGCCGCACGTGCGCCTTCACGACGCTCGACTGCATGAGCCGCGAGAGCTCGCGGATGTTGCCTCCAGAGCCGACGATGGCGCGGTCGAGCGCCTCGCTCATCACGATCCCGAGGTCGATCGGGTTGACCCGCGCCTCGACGATCCTCCGCAGGATGCGCTCGCCCTTGCTGGATCTCCGCCGCTCGCGCGTGTTCGAATCGAAGTCCCAGAGCCGCACGGCCGGGAGCACGGCGCTGTCGGCGTTGTTGTACCGCTCGCTGAGCACGTTGAACGTCGGCTCGTACACGATGGAGAGCGGGATCGTGAGGATGGCCGACCCCGGCGCCTCGGCCATCGGCTTCCGCTTGTCGTCCAGAAAGGTGTCGCGCGCCTGCGCCGGAGGCAGCTTGTCCAGCCCGTCCAGGATCACGACCGGCCGCCGATCGGACAGATCCTGAAGCATCAGGGTGAGCAGCTGCAGGGTATGGTCCGCGCCGCCCTGCGCGGCCCGGTCACGCAGCTCTTTGCGGATGCCATCGCTGTCCCGAGCCCTCGCGAGATGGCGCCTCAAGGCGGTCGCGAGCCCGTCGGGATCGGGAGGTGGCGCCGAGCCCTCCAGCTCCTCGATCCAGCCCCGGCAGGCCTCGATCGTGCCGGCCGACGGCACCGCTCCCGTCCCTCTGGCCTGCGAAAGGAGCGCGGCCATCGCGGCGAGGTGCATCTCGACGGCGCCGAGGTCCTGCACCGCGGTCTGCGCCTCGAGGTCCACGAACGCGGCGATCCGCCCTTGGCTGCGCAGCCACTGGGCCACGCTGAGGAGCAGCGTCGTCTTGCCGCACCCGGGCTGGCCGGCGACCAGGAGCTTCGCATTGTCGTTGAGGTCGAGCGCTGCCTCGAGCTGCTCGCGGTAACCTTCGTGGGCCTCGCGCACGTACGAGGAGCCCGGGCCGTCCCCGGCGTCCTGGTAGGGCCGGTAGATCGGATCGAAGACCCGCGTCAGCTCCCGGAACTTCTCTCGCGCATCGATCATGGCGTCCCCGCGACCCGAAGCGCAGGCAACGCACGATACGCCGCGGGGATCGGGCCTGCAAGCGAGCCAAAGCGCTGCCCGCCGAGCGCCGCGCGCCCGCCTCAGCGCGCGCTCGGCTCAGCGCACGCCCACGACCGCCTTGCACTGCACCGGCTGCCGGCTCTCCTGGCCGTACAGGACGAGCGCGAGCGTGCCGCCGCCGGCGCCCTGCGCCGGCTCGCTCCGCCGCGCCGCAGCGGGGCCAGGCCCGCCGCGCACGCCGAGCGGCATCGCGTGCGTCGGCCCCGCGAAGCGCGCGATGAGCTTCTTCACGACGCCGGGCGGCTCGTAGAAGCCGACGCCGCCGTCGTAGCGCTCGTCGCGCACGACGAGCTCCACGGCGTCGAGGCACGCGCGCTCGCGCGACCACCGGATCACCGCGACGCCGGCCGTCCCGGCCGCGGTGATCCCCGGCAGCGCGCCGGGCACGAGGCCGATCTCCGAATCGAACGACAGGACCACGCGCGCCTCCCGGCCGCGCGGCGCGCAGGCGGGGTCGCCGCCCGCGCCGAGCGCGCCGAGCGGGGCGAGGGCCTCCTCGGGCCCCAGGGTGCCGAGCACGGGGTCGACCACCGAGAGCACCGCGCCGCCGTCTCCTGCCACCGCCACGAAGACGGGCGCGCCCGCGCGAGCGCCTGCGCCGAAGGCGAAACGCGCCCGATCCGCCCCCGTGGCGCGCGCGGTGCGCTGCACGTGGAGCTCCCGGATCGCCGGAGGCGGCCCGCCGCCCGCGGGCCGCGCGAGAGGAGCCTCGCCGCGCGCGCCGCGGAAGTCGACCGAGCTCACCGCGAGGCCGTCGTTCCGCGGGTTCAGGAACACCGCGCGATCGCCGAGATCGACGCCGATCGCGGGCTGGGGGGCGCAGCCGCCGACCGGCCGCGTGACGCCCGCGGCGTCCAGCAGGCCGGCGAGGCACGCCTCCGCCGGGCCGGCCGCGACCGGGGTCACGCGACCGTCGCGATCGATGACGAGCCCGATCGGCGCCTCGTACGGCCGGTACGCGAGCTGGAGCAGCCCGGCGCTCGCGAGCGGCACGGTGGCGCGGTGGATCTCGGCGCGCAGGTCGAGCGGCGCGATCCACGCGAGCTCCGCGTCGGCAAAGGAGCGGCCCGGCAGGCCGCCGCTGCCCGACTGGCCAACGCTGCCCGACTGGCCAGCGCCGAACGACGGCAGCGTCAGCATCCCGAGGGTGCCGAGCCACAGCGTGCCCCCCATGCGCGCGGGCGGCGCGGCGACGGCGCCGAACCCGGACGACTCCGGCACGCGCGCGGCGTCGAGCGGCCCCGCGAAGCTGCAGGCGAGCCGCGCGAGGGGCGGCGGCGGCAGAGGCCGCACCCTGTCGCGATCGGGCGCGAGCCGCGCAGGGGGCGGCTCCGCCAGGGCCGCGCCGGGCGGCGACGCGGCGCGGCCTCCGCCGCCGCCGCCGGAGCGCGGGGCCGACGCCCACCCCAGCCGGAGGAACGTGCCGAGGCTGCAGCCCACCGCCGAGCAGGCGTTGAGGCGCGCGGCCCCGCCGCCCGGCGGCGGAGCGACGGGCGTCCACCGCTGCCCTCGATCGATCGTCTCGAAGAGCCCGCCGTCCTCGGTCTCGGCGAGCGCGAAGGGGCCCGACGCCGCGATCGAGCGCGCGCGCGCCGGCACGGCGTGGCGGCGCAGCCGGCCGGCGGGATCGATCGTGATCGGCGCGGGATCGGCCGCGTAGCCGTGCAAGGGGAGCCAGCCCTCGATGGCGCCGTCCGCGCGCACGGCGAGCGCGCGCGAGAGCAGCTCCGCCCGCTCCTCGCCGTACGGAGGCCAGACGAGCGGCGGCTCGCCCCGCGCGAGCCGCACGACGCGCAGCGCGCCGCGCACCTCGACGCGCTCGCCGTCCGGCAGGAACGTGCCGGGGCGCGCGATGAGCGCGACCGCGCCCCCGCCGCGGCGCGGGATCCAGGCGAGGGCGTCGGTCGCGTCCGCCGCGTCGAGGCGGTGCTCGACCCAGTCCCCCGGCGCGCGCCGCACGCAGAACACCGCGCTCTGTTGCGTCACGTCGCCGCCGAGCGCCCCTTGAGAGAGCGCGCGGAGATCGAGCCGCGGCCTCGGCCGCCCCTCGCATGGCCCCACGTAACCGAGCGCCTCGCCGTCGACGCCGACGAAGCGATCGGTCTCCCGCGCCGGCTCGGGCAGGAGCTCGAACGAGCGCTCGACGCGGAGCGCGCGCGCGTCGCTGGAGAGGTCGACGACGCTCGCGCGCTCCGGGCCGGCGCAGACGGCGAGCAGCGCGTCGCCCGCGCGGAACGGCGCGCACTCGCCGCTGCCCGGCGGGAGCGGCGCGACGGACGAGGCGCGGCCGGTGGCGAGGTCGACGCGGCCGATGAGGCCCTCCACGGCGAGCGCGGCCCCGCCGTCGGCGAGCGGCAGGCCCGAGGCGACGGCGTCCGCGAGCTGCTCGAAGGGCGCGCGGCCGAGCCACCCGGGATCGACGCCGGCCACCGGCGGCGCGCGCCGCGCGCGGGGCTCGCCGAGGCGACCGCTTGGCTCGACGGCGCGCTCGAGGCCGAAGGCCAGCGAGGCGACGATCTCCTCGCCGCGGACGTCGAGCGCGATCGCGTCGCCGAGCTCCGCCGTGACGTCGCGGTACGACGCGCCCGCGTCCAGCGTGAGGAGCGCGCGCCCGAAGACGGTCAGGACGAGCGCGCGGCGCTCGCTGGCCGCCGCGGCCGCGACGAGGGACGGCGAGCCGAGCGGCCGCAGCGCGCCGCTCGCGCCCTGGACGACGAAGCTCCCGGCCGCGGTGAGCAGCCCGATGCCGTCCAGCCATGGGAACGCGCTGGCGACGTCGCCCGGCAGGGTCGCGAGCTTGCGGAGCTCCCCGCCGAAGCTCTCGGCGGCGTAGATGTCGCCGCCGCTCCAGAACAGGTAGCGCGCGGCGCGCGTGACGCGCGTGACGCGCGTCACGCCGACAACGCGCGCGCCGGGCCGGGCCCACGCGGGGAACGCCGCGCCGCCGGCGAGCACCACGCCGCCCGCGCCCAGCGGCTCGAGCCGATCGAGGCCGTGCAGCTCGGCGCGCTGGCCGTTGACGATCGCCCTGTCGACCTCCCGGCCGTCGATGACCACGCGCTCGACAAGGCCGAGGTAGGGCTGCGCGACGTACCGGGCCGGGCCGAGCGCGACGGTCGAGGGGGCGCGGGGAGGCGGTTCGAGCGCGCCAGGCGGCGCGGCCGCCGGCTCGGCCACGCCGCACGCCGCGAGCGCGAGCGCAACGAGGAGAGGAGCCACGACATCTTCGGCGGTCATGCGGGTGCGGCCTCGGCGGGCGCGAGTGGCGCCGCTCTGCGCGGCGCCGAGCGCGATGCTACCCGCGAAACGTGTCGGCCTTGAGGTTGTACCGCCTCATCCAGCGGTGCACCTGCACGCGATCCCTCCCCAGCACGCGCGCCACGGCGGCGACGTTCCCCTGGTGCCTCGCCAGGAGCTCCCGAAGCACGCTCTCCTCCGGGGCGGTCCTCGGCGGCAGCGGGCCGCCCGGCGCGGACGCTCCGTCCTCCGAGGGCTCCTCGTCGTACTGCGGGTAGACCGTGGCGCGGGAGTCCTCCGCGAGCGGGCTCGCGAGGGCAGCGCCCCGGGCCCCGTACGTCTTCATCCGATCGCGGATGCTGTCGCTGAGATCCTGGATGCCGAACTCGGTGCCGCGATCCGCGGCGGCCCAGCGCTTCAGGAGCGCCTCGAGCTCCCGCACGTTGTAGGGGAAATCGTGGTGGAGCAGGGCCGCCATGGAGACCAGGCTGGGCCGGATCTCGGACCGGCCGTGGCGCGCCGCAAGCGCGGTGCAGAGCAAGAACATGTCTTCCTTGCGTTCGCGGAGGGGGGGCAGGGTCACGCTGTGCTCGTTCAGACGACCGAACAGATCGGCGCGGAAGGCGCCCGTCTGCTGGAGCTTGTCGAGATCGCGGTGCGTGGCGGCGACGATCCGCACGTCGATCCGCTCGGCCTGCGTCGCGCCGAGCGGCGTGAACTCCTTCGACTGGATCACCCGGAGGAGCTTCGCCTGGGCTTCCACCGGCATGTCCCCGATCTCGTCGAGGAAGAGCGTGCCCTCGTGGGCCGCGCGGAGGATGCCCGCCCTGTCGCGGTCGGCGCCCGAGAACGCGCCGCGCCGGTGCCCGAAGAGCTCCCCCTCGACGAGGGCGGCGGGGATGGCGGCGCAGTTGACGGCCAGGAACGGGCCGCGCCGGCCGCTCCAGTCGTGGAGCTGCTGGGCGAAGATCTCCTTTCCCGTCCCGCTCTCACCGCGGATCAGCACCGAGAGCTCGCTGCGCGCGATCTCGTACAGGCTGCGGGCGAGGCTCCGGGTCTGGTAGCCGCCCACGATCCGCCCCATCGAGAAGCTCGGCGGCCCCTCCTGCGAGCCCGGCGCCTCGAGGGTTGCGCCGTCGATGCGGTAGCGGGCGTAGCTCTCGACGTCGCGCTCGACGAACTTGAAGATGGCGTCGCCGACCCGGACCTGATCGAGGTGCGCGATGGGCGCCTCCGTGACGAACTCGCCGTTGCAGAGCGTACCGTTGCGGCCGCCGAGGTCGGTCAGCCGCCAGACGCCGCCCCGCCGCTCGATCCGGGCATGATGGCGCGAAGCGCTCCGCGTCGGCACGGACACATCCGCGGTGGGATCGCGGCCGAGGACCGAGCCTTGCTCGAGCACGGGGTACGCAGGGAGAAATTGCTCGTAGTTGTCGGCGTAGAGCAACACGAGCCCCGCCCCGGCGCTGGTCTGCCGGGAGAATGGAGCACGAAATTGCATCGACGCTGTACTATCGATGTCCTTCGACCGTTCTGTCCCGTCGCCGTGCATTGGGAATGGTGATGGTACCAACCTAGCCGTCCGCCGGGCGCATCATTCGTCCGAGCCGATCGTGCTCGCGGCGGGGTCTTCGGAGCGGCTGACCCACATCCACGCCGCGCCTCAGCCGTCCTCGGGCCGCGCGCCCACGGAGCACACGAGGCGCTGCGTCGTCGCCTGCGCTCGCAGCGCGCCTTGTCCTGCGCCGGCGCCGCTCTCCTGCCCCCGCGCGGCCGTCCACCGCGCGATCAGCGCCGCGCCCTCCGCGCGCTCACCGCGCCGCCTCGAGTCGGAGGCCGCGAGGTGCAGCGCTTCGAGGCAGACGCGCTCGCGCCCCCAGCGCACTTGCGCGAGGCCCTGGTTCCCGAGCGCGATCGCGGGCAGCGCCCTCCTGTCGAGGCGCAGCGCGCGCTCCGGATCGAGCGCCACGAGCGCGCGCCACGCGCCCCTCTGGGCGCGGCAGCGCGCGTCGCTGGCGGCGGTCAGCGTCGCCCAGGGCGCGAGCGCGACCACCTCGCCCGCGGTCCCCCCCATGCGGTCCAGCACGGCCGCGCCCGCGATCTCGAAGGCCGAGCCGTCGAGCACCAGCACGCCGGCCTCCCCATCGTCGCGCCACGCGAGGGTCATCGGCCGGCCCCGGAGCTCCTCGCGGTCGAGCGCCACGAGGCGCGCAGGCCGCCGGGGCTCCGGCGTGTGCTCCTCGACGGTCACGCGGCGCCGGAGCTCGCCGAGCACGAGCGCGCGGCCAGGACCGAGCAGGAGACCCGGGGCCCGCCCCGGCGCGGTGTCCGCGTAACCTCGGCGCGGCTCGAACGCCGGGAGCGCCCGCGCGCCCTGCGGGCCGAGCAGCAGCTCGCCCGCCTCGGTGAGGACGAGCAGCCCGACCTCGCCGCTCGCAGCGAGCAGCGGCATCGACGCGCTGCGCTTCCCGTCGTGCCCGCCGCTCGGCGGGAGCCCGGTCGCGTTCAGCCGCAGCGCCTCGCCGCGCAGATCGAACGGCGGGAGGTAGAGCACGCTGTGCGTCCGGACCGCCGCGACCTTCGGACCTCCCTTTCCCGGCGCCGCGCCGCCCTTGCCCGACGCCGCGACGTTGGGCGGCGCCTCCTCGGGCGCGGCGTCCTCGGCGGGCGGCGCCTCCTCGGCTGGCCGCGCGGCGCGCCCAGGCGGCGGCGCGTCGGCGACGACATCGAGCGCCTCGCCATACGACGTCAGCACGGTCCATCGCTCCGAGCCAGCCTCGGGCGCGGCGCGCGGGCGCAGCGCCGGCAGCTCGATCGGCGCACAGGAGAGCGACGGCAGCGCCGCCGGCGGCTCGTCGATCCGAGCGACGCCGCCCCCGCAAGCCGCCGCGTCGGCCCCCGGGGCGCCCGCGCGGCTGGCCTCCGCCGCCCCGCAGCCGGGGCCCCGCGCGGCGGCGATGGCCGGCGACGCCTCGCCCGCGCCCCAGCCGAGCCGCACCACGCCGCTCAACGCACAGCCGAGCGCGGAGCACCCGCCCTGGAACGACGGCGGCGGCAGCGGCGAGCGCCCGGCGGCGCGCCACGTGCGGCCGTGATCGAGCGTCTCGTAGAGCTCCGCGCCCGCCGTGACGAGCACGCCGTGGTCGCCGGTCACCACCATCGCCGCCGGATCCGGCGGCAGGGCGTGCGGCGAGACCGTCCCGTCGTCCGCGATCGTGACGCCCAGGCTCGCCTGCGCGACGGCATCGGGCCACTCGACCGACGACAGCCACCCGTCGACCCCGCCGTCCTCGCGCGCGCGGAAGCGCCTGTCGACGAGCGCCCGTGCCCCGTCGCGCGGGGGCGGCGTCCAGTACCAGCCGGGGAGGTGCCCGCGGAGCTGCACGACCCGCGCACCCCCCTCGTCGCGGCCCCGCGGCGCCCCGACGGGCGCTGGCAGCCGCGCGTCGCGCTCGCCCCTCAGCAGCGCGATCGCGCTCCCGTCGCGGCGCGGCGCCCAGCCGACCAGCGTCTGCGACTCGCCGAGCTCGATCGCATGCTCGACCCAGTCGTCCGGGCCGCGCCGCACGCAGATCCTCGGGTGGACCACGACCTCGCCGTAGCGGCGCTCTCGCTCCTCGTCGCTGGCGACCCGCGGCGACGCCGCGCAGCCGCCGACGTAGCCGAGCGCGCCGCCGTCGTCGGCCACGAAGAACCCCTCGTCGCTGAAGGCGCGCTCCATCCGCGGCGCCTCGCCGCGCTCGGAGCGCAGGACGTAGCTGCCGTAGTTGTCGTAATCGTCCCACACGCAGAGGAAGAGCGGCCCGTCGCTCGCAGGCACCGGCGCGCAGCCCAGCCCGTCCGGGAGCCAGCCGGAGAACCGCTCGCGCACCGCGCCCGTGCTCACGTCGATCCGCGCGACGCCGCCCTCGAACACCCCGAGCGCGGTCCCGTCGGGCAAGAGCGCGCCCGCGGAGACGGCCGCCGCGAGCGGCGCGAGATCGTCGAGGACGGGGGCGTCGCGCGAGGCGGCCTGGGCGCCCGCGAAGAGCAGCTGGAACGACCCGCTCGGCTGCCACATCGCGCGGACATCGCCGTCCGGCCGGCCGAGCGATCCGTCCGGGAGGACGGGCACGCGCCCGAGCGCCGTGTCGAGCGAGAGCGCGTCCGGAGCGACGCTCACGCGCACGGCGAGCCCGAGACGCTGGCCGACATCGATCCACGTCCTGCCTCCGTCCGCCGTCGTCGCGGCGCGGCCGAAGACGTCGAGGCGCGCCGCGCGCGCGGCGTCCAGCGCGGCCAGATCGTGGATGGCCGGCGTGTCGAGCGCACGGCCCCGATCCTCGCCCGGCAGGAGCTCCCGCGGCCCCTGCTCCGTGAAGACCACGACGCCTCGCAGGCCGTTGCGGGCGCCCCGCACCGCGCCGCCGCCGCCGAGCGCCACCTCCGCGAGCGGCCCCGTGAAGCCGCGCGAGCGGAAGGCCCTGCGCCGGGTCCAGTGCAGGAAGCCGCCGCCGAGGTGGGGCGCGATCGCGAGCGATCCGACGACGGGCTCGCCGGACGCCCACAGATCGGCCTCCCACGCCGCCGCGGCGATACGCCCGTCTCCGCCGAGCTCGAGCCGCGCGCCCTCCGTGACGACGCGCGCCGCGACGGCCGCGGCCGGTCCGTCGTGCGTTGCCCGGAACACGCCCTCGGAGAGCGCCTGGAAATAGCGAGCCCCCGCCGGAGCAGCGCTGGCGGAGCCGGCCGCGCCCGACGCACGCGCGGCCCGAGCAGCCCCCGCGCCGCTCGCCGGGCTCGGCTCGGGCGCACGCGCGCAGGCGGCCGCGAGGAGAGCCGAGATCAGACCGAGCGAGCGCACAAGCATCTGGGGAAAGCACGACGGTATCCGTTGCCGCGCCCCCGTCCAGCGTCGATCCTCGTCCTCGCCCCCGGCGGCCGCGTCCTCGCCCCCGACGGCGCCCGTCGTCCCCGGCTCCCGCGCTCCCGCGCTCCTCGCCCTCGGCTTCCGCGCTCCTTCGCGCGGCGGAGTCGTAAGCTGCAGCCGCGGCGCCCTGCGCCCGCCCGGAAAGCCTGTGCACTCCCCTCCCCGACCCCGACGACCCACCCGCGACGAGCTCCTCGCCGCCGCCGGCAAGACGGTGCCGGACGTCATCGCCCCGGACCTCGACGTCCTCTTCTGCGGCATCAACCCGGGCCTCTACACCGCCGCCGTCGGGCACAACTTCGCCCGCCCCGGCAACCGGTTCTGGCCGGCGCTGCACGCCGGCGGATTCACCGATCGCGTGCTCTCCCCGTCCGAGGAGCGCGAGCTGCTCGATCTGGGGTATGGGATCACCAACGTGGTCGAGCGCGCGACCGCCTCGGCGGACGAGCTGTCCGCCGAGGAGCTCGCCGCGGGCGGGCGGCGGCTCGAGACCACGGTGCGGCGCTACCGTCCTCGCTTCCTCGCCGTGCTCGGGATTGGCGCCTACCGAGGCGCATTCGGCAGGCCCCGCGCCGTGCCCGGCCCCCAGACAGAGACGCTCGGCGCAACGCGGCTCTGGGTGCTGCCGAACCCCAGCGGGCTCAACGCCAGCTACCAGCCGGACAGGCTCGCGGCGATGTTCCGCGCCCTCCACGAGGCGGTCACGTCGACCCGGGCCTCGCGGTGAGCGGCGGACGCGCGCCGGCGCCGATCCCCCGAGGGGAAGATCGAGCCTGCCGCCGCCGCCCCGCGCGACATTCGTCCTGCGCCGACTCGGCTCCTCCGCTTCAGGCCAGCTCAGCGGCGGACAGGGCGGACATGGCGGACAGACACGCGGTCTCCTGGCGCGCACTCGCGGCGTGACTCGCCGGCGCGCCTACTCGGGCAGCGCGCTCGCCTCCTCCTGAGGCACCTTCGCGCGCGCGCGGCGGGCCTCTTCCCGGACGGCCGCGAGGCCGGGCGGCCCCTCGGGCGATCGCCCGCCGCGGTTGGTCACCGCGGCGAGCCACGCGAACGGCGAGTCGGGCGCGCTCTGCGCGACGAGCAAGACGGCGCGGGACGCGTAACGCGAACAACCGTCCTCGCACACGGGCAGCACGAGGCGGAGCCCTCCGCCCCCACCTCGGCCCACGAGGGGCGCCACGCGGAGCTCCGACGGAGGCGGCGCCAGCACGGCCATCACCGCGCGCGTCATCAGATCGACGAACGTCGCTCCGGACATCGCAGGCGGCTCGGAGGTCGGCATCCCCGCGACGTCCGCCGCGTCGAGCCGGCCCGGCGGGAGCGCGAAGAGCCCCGCTCCGTCGGCCGCCGCCGCCGGCGACGGCAGCAGCGCACCCGCGAGCGCTCCCACGAATGAAGCCAGCTTGAGTCCGAATCGCATACGTGCTCCCTCTGCGGCACGTCCAGCAGGCCCCATGCCAGCCACGCGCTGCTGGTCGCGGCGTCGCGGCGCCGCATCCACGACGGTCCGCTCCGTTCGGCGCGCGTGACGGATCGCCACAGCGTGGCGCGCGGAGCCCGATCCCGCGCGGCCGTGTCGCTGCGCGCTGGAGGCGCCGCGGCGAGCCGGAGATGCCCGCTTCGAGCAGGAGAATGGCCCTCGCCACGCGAGCGCCGCTTTCGCTTGCCAGAAGGTCCGGGCGCCGTTAACCGTCTTCGTCATGCCCGACCGAAAGCCAGGGCTGAGCCCGCTTCAGGTGAAGTCCTCGGTCCAGCCGGGCACTCCCCTCCCGTCCGCTCCGTCCGAGCCGGTGGCGAGCATCCTGCTCGTCGACGATCACCGCGCGAACCTCCTCGCCCTCGAGGCCGTGCTCGATCCGCTGCGCCAGCGGCTCGTCACCGCGCAATCCGGCGAGGAGGCGCTGGAACACCTCAACCGCGAGGAGTTCGCGCTGATCCTCATGGACGTGAAGATGCGCGGAATCGACGGCTTCGAGACGGCCGCCCGCGTGAGGGGGCTCGATCGGGCGAGGCACACGCCGATCATCTTCATCTCGGGGCTGCCGGAGGACGAGGACCGACGGTATCGCGGCTATCGCGAGGGCGCGGTCGACTACGTACTCAAGCCGTTCAATCCCGACATCCTCCGCGCCAAGGTGGCGGTCTTCGTCGAGCTGCACCGGAGGGCCGAGCAGATCAAGCGGCAGGAGGCCACGCTCCGCCAGCTGGAGCGCCAGGCGAGCGACGAGGTGTTCCGGCGCATCATGGACACCAGCATGATGGGCCTGCTCTTCAGCGACTACGAAGGGCGCGTCATCGAGGCGAACGACTGCTTCCTCTCGATGGTCGGCTACACCCGCGAGGACCTCAAGGCGGGCCTGCTCAGCTGGCAGGAGCTCTCCCCGCCGGAGTACGAGCATGTCCACCACGACGCGGTCAACGAGCTGAGCCTCCACGGCGTCACGAGGCAGTTCGAGAAGGAGTACATCCGCAAGGACGGCAAGCGCGTGGCGGTCCTCGTCGGGTCCGCGCGCATCGAGACGCAGCGGCGCAACCTCACCTACGTGCTCGACATCAGCGAGCGCAAGCGCGCCGAGGCCAACGTCAGCCTCCTCGCCGGCGCGGGCGAGATCCTCTCGTCTTCGCTCGACTTCCGCGAGACGCTCGGGCAGCTCGCCCGGCTCGTCGTCCCGCTCCTCGCCGACTGGTGCGCCGTGGACATCCAGGGCCAGGACGGCGCGATCCAGCGCGTCGCCGTCCAGCACACCGACCCTCAGAAGGTGGAGCTCGTCCGCCGGATCGAGCAGAGCTATCCTGTCGATCCCGCGGCGAGCCGGGGTGTGCCGAAGGTGCTCCGGACGGGCGAGGTCGAGTGGGCCTCCGAGATCCCGGACTCCCTGCTCGTCGAGAACGCGCGGGACGAGGAGCACCTCCGGATGGCGCGCGAGCTCGGCCTCCGGTCGTACCTGGTCGTGCCGCTGGCGGCGCGCGGCCGCGTCCTCGGCGCGATCACGCTCGCGCACGCCGAGTCGGGCCGGCACTACACGAAGGTCGACGTGCAGTTCGCCGAGGAGCTCGCCCGGCGCGCCGCCCTCAGCGTCGACAACGCCCTCCTCTTCGAGCGCGAGGTCACCGTGCGCAAGGAGGTCGAGACGCTCGCGGAGGAGCTGAAGCACAGCGAGGCGCAGTTCCGGCTGCTCGCCGAGACGATGCCGCAGCTCGTGTGGACGAACCGCCCGGACGGCCACCACGAGTATTTCAACCGGCGCTGGTACGACTACACGGGGCTCACCGCGGAGGACACCGGCGGCGAGGGCTGGAGCCGGATCATCCACGCCGACGAGCACGAGCGGGCGATCGAGGCCTTCCGGGAGGCGCTCCGCACGGGCGAGCCGTACGAGAGCCAGTGCCGGCTCCGGCGCGCGGACGGCGTGTACCGCTGGTTCATCGGCCGGGCGGTCGCCGCGCGCGACGGGTCGGGCCGCATCGTCCGCTGGTTCGGCACGTACACGGACATCGACGATCAGAAGCGCGCCGAGGAGGAGCGGCAGCGGCTCGTCCAGGCGCTGGAGCGCAGCAACAAGGAGCTCGATCAGTTCGCGTACGTCACGAGCCACGACCTCAAGGCGCCGCTCAGGGGCATCGCCAACCTCTCGCAGTGGATCGAGGAGGACCTGAACGACAAGATGACGGCCGAGAGCCGCAAGCAGCTCGATCTGCTGCGCGGGCGCGTCCACCGGCTCGAGAACCTCATCGACGGGATCCTGAGCTACTCGCGGGCGGGCCGCGCCCGCGAGAAGCCCGAGGCGATCGACGTCGGCAAGCTCCTCCGGGAGATCATCGAGCTGCTCGCGCCCCCGCCGGAGACGCTCGTGGAGATCGCCCCCGACATGCCCGTCCTCGTCACGGAGCGCGCTCCGCTCCAGCAGACGTTTTTGAACCTGATCGGCAACGCGCTGAAGCACGCCGGGGGCGCCGATCCGGAGGTCCGGATCAGCGCGCGCGACGCCGGGCCGTTCTGGGAGTTCTCGGTCTCCGACAACGGGGCGGGCATCGCACCCGAGTACCACGACCGCATCTGGGGCATCTTTCAGACGCTGAAGGCGCGCGACAAGGTCGAGGGCACCGGCATCGGCCTGTCGGTCGTGCAGAAGATCGTCCAGAGCAAGGGCGGGCGCGCCTGGGTCGAGTCCGCTGTCGGCGCCGGCGCCACGTTCCGGTTCACCTGGCCCAAGCTCGAGGCCAGAGAGCCTTCATCCCCCTGATGAGCCCGCCTCGAGCGCGGGGCGTGGCGCGCGGCGAAACGCCTCGATCGCCGGACAGGCACGGAGCTTGAACAACCTCCTCGGAACACGAGGCGGCCTATCGCGGCCGACCTCGAAAGGAGGGTTCACATGCTGTCGATGTCCAACCTGCCCAGGCTCTGCCTGGGCGCGCTTGCGCTCTCGCTGTTCACCGCGTGCGCCGCGGCACCTCCCCCGCAGCAGGCTCGGACCGAGCCGAGGTTGCCGAACCCGGGCCCGGATGGAGTCTACAAGGTCGAATGGCCCGATCTCAGGGAAGGCGAAGATCGGTTCATCGGCCTCACCCTCGGGGCCGACATCGCCGACGTCTGCCGCCTGCCCAAGACGAGCTTCGCCTTCGACTCCTCCGAGCCGCTCCCGCAAGAGCACGTGGAGCTCCGGGCGCTCGTCGACTGCCTGCTCTCATCGAGCCTGAAGGGCGCGAGGATCGAGCTCGTCGGCCGCGCCGATCCGCGCGGCACCCCTGCGTACAACCAGGATCTCTCGCTCCGCCGCGCCGCGCGGGTGAAGGAGATCCTCGTGGAGGAGGGCATCCCCGCGGATCGCATCACGACGCGCGCGACGGGCGCCGCCGGGGCGGTCGGAGCTCAACCGATGTACTCCTATGGCTATGATCGCAGGGTCGACGTCGCGCTGATCGGCGTCGCCCATGCCCCTCGGTGACGCGCGCTCGCCCGTTCGCCCGCTCGGCGGACGCGGCTCGGAGCCCTGCCGGAGCGGCGCTGCAGCTGGCTCTCTCCCTCTCGGCAGGGCCGCTCTCTTCCTCCAATTCCACCTATTCCGTTGGCGACGGCGCCGCGCGCCGCGGCCCTTGGTTCACCACCGGCGCTCGTCTCACGGCGCGTGTTGCGCCCGAGGCGCGTCACGACAGCTGTGGCGTTTCGTCACGCAGGCGCCACGGCGGCGCTCCGCGGCCTCGGGAACAGGCGCTCTGGGCGCAAGCTCTCGGTTGGTCCGGGCCCTGCAATGGTTTCCTGACACGAACCGGCGGATGTCGTGTCCGTCACGAGGAGACAAGAGCCATGACGAACCGAATGAGCAACGCGGTGGGGACTGCGAAGGGTGTGGTTGAGTCGGCGGCTACCGGCGCGGGCGTCGCCGCGACGGCGGCCAGGACGACGGCGTTCGACGTCGCGAAGGCGGTCGTCGGCGTCGCCGCCACGGTCGGGGCGCTCGGCTTCGACGACGTGCTCGGCTGGGTCGGGCTCTCGCGCAAGCGGAGCCCGCTCACGGCGCTCGGCCTCTTCGGCGCCGGCCTCGCGGTGGGCGCGGGCGTGGCCCTGCTGCTCTCGCCGACGTCGGGCGAGGCGCTGCGCCGCGAGCTCCTGACCCGCCTCGACGGCCTGAAGCGTCAGGCGACGCAGGCCGAGCGCAAGGTCCAGGACAAGGTCGGCAGCGCGGTCGACGCGGTGAAGGGCGCGGTCGCGCCGTCCGACGCGAGCTCCGCGAACTCGCATTACGGCATCGAGGGAGCTGGGCTGTCCCACGGCGGCGAGAGCGGCCATCACCTGAGCTGAGGCGCTGGCTGTGTGGCTCGAAGCCATCATCACGCGGGAGGATCTCGCGCAGATCCTGGGCGAGTTCCTCCCGGTGAAGATCCACCTGGACGACGACGAGACGACCGATCGCTGGCTGTACCTGGGCAAGGCGACCGAGATTGCCCTGGCCGACGACCTGGGCTTGCGGGTCACGTGCCCGGCGGAGCTCCAGTGGTCCATCGCGGGCGTCAACCCCACCATCCGGCTCGATGAGCTCAAGGTGCTGATTTGCCCCGAGATCATCGAGAGGAACAAGGGGAGTGTCCTGGCGTTCAACGTCGAGCTCGAGGAGGCGGACATCCGCGGGATCCCCTCGATCCTCGACCACACCGTCATGAAGGCGGTCAACGCGGCCCTCGCGAACAAGCGGCCTGAGTGGAACTTCACGAAGACGCTCACGCACACCGTGGGGCTCCCCTCCAACCTCGATCCGATCGAGGGGCTGCACATCGGGGTCGCCTGGGGCAAGCGCCGCATCAGTCAGGACGCGCTCGTGCTCGTGGTCTCCTTCAAGCTCAATTTCGTTCGAGGCGATTGAGCTTCGCGGTTCCCGACAAGCGCCCCGCCCCCCCTCTCCGGGTTGGCGGGGCGCTTCGCTCGAGCGTTGTTGTATCCGGAACCACGCTCGCCCTTTACCTCGCGATCCCGGAGGGGACGGGCATCCCGCCGAGGCCCCACCGTCGGTCACCAACGTGAACGTCAACGTAAACGTTCGGAGGTGGGAGGACGCGGCGCGAAATGGTTAACGCTGTTAGGCCGAGCCGACCTGAGGAGCCAGGTGGATCCTCCCGAGCCGACCCCCGCGCCCGCGCGTGAGCGCGCCCGCGATGTCCGAGTGCTTGACGAGCCCGAGGTAGCTCTCTCCGTCGAAGACGGCGACCACCGGCGTGTTCTTCTCGATCATCTGCCGCCCCACCTCGTCGAGCGACACGTCCGCCGCCACCCGGGGCACATCGCAGCGCATGATCCATGCGATGAACGACCCCTCCTTGCCGGCGGCCAGCGCGCGCATGACGTCCGTGCGCGTCACGACCCCGATCACGCGGTCCTCGTAGACGACCGGGAAATCCGGCTCCTGGCTCGCGAGGATCCGCCGCGCGGCGTCGCCCACGAGCTCGCCAGGCCACAGCTGGACCGCCCTGCCCTCGCTCTGAGGCTCTTCGGGCGGCGCCGCGGGCGCCATCACCGCCTGCGCCGCGCGCCACTCCCGCCGCGCCTCCACGAAGAGGAGCGCCGACAGCGCGGCCACGACGAGCTGACCGCCGAACAGGCCCATGAAGAACAGCACCGCCGCCGCCGCTTGCCCGAGCGCCGCCGTCATCGACGTCGCGAGCCAGGCGCCCGTGAGCGGCGAGAGCGCCTCGCGCAACGCGCGCCCCGCCTCGAGCGGCAACGCCGGCAGCAGGCCGAGCAGGGCGATCCCCAGGTTCGCGCTGGCGAGCCACACGATCGCGGCCTCGCGCGAGGGCGCTTCGGCGGCCTGAAGGACCGAGATCCACCCGAGCTCGCCCACCCCGCCCCGGGCCTCGACGGCCAGCACGAAGAGCGCTGCGAAGGCCACGTTCGCCGCGAGGCCGAGCGCGCGGCCCTGCGCCCGTCCCACAGCAGGACGCGAGCGGCTGACGATCGGGCCGAGCGGCGAGAGCTGGATCTCGCGCAGCCTCAGCCCGAGCTGCCTCGCCACGATCCCACGCACGAGCGCCTGCAACGCCACGCACCCGAGCAGCGCCGCGCCCAGCGCGCAGCCGAAGAGCACGCCGCTCCAGCCGTGCCGCGCTCCCCACTGGAGCGCCCCGATCGGGAGCAGCACGCCGAACGCCGCATGCGCAAACACATCAACACCGCCGAGCCGCGTGATCCTGATGACCGACTTCATGGTGTCTTGCTCCTGGGTTCCCGCAGGCACCTGCACATGGCGCGAGGCGCAGTTCCGACGTGCCACTGCCTCCTCCCCCGGGGCGTGGCGAACACCTCGTCGCACGATCGACGGCTCGGCTGACGGGCACTTGTCCCAGATCTTTCTGATTTTACTGCAAATCACGTGCCGATTTCCTGCGCCTCACCTGCAAGGGAGCGGCGCGCGGAGCCATTCTGGCGTTCAGGGAGGGCGCGACTGGCCTGAAGGGCTATTCCGCGGCGCTGATCGTCATCGCGTCGTCATCGCGTCGGAGCGCCTGCGGCAGAGCCTGGACCGGCCTCCGACACTCCCGAGGCGCGCAGCGCATGCGCCGGGCTCATCGCACGTCGCCTGAATGCCGCGGTGTGGCGTTCCGCTACATGGTGGGCGCACGCCGTCACGGCGCCACATCGGGCAGCCTGTCGCCCGCTCCAGCCCGGCGCGCGCGGCCCGAGGCCGGACCACGACCCTCTGCCGCTTCCGAGAGAGAGGCGCTCCGGGTCAAACGCTCCTGCGGCAGGTACGCGCCGCCATCCAGCTCCTGGACCCAGCGGAGCATCTCCTCGCGAAGCCAGCACCGCAGATCGAACAGCTGCCCAGGATCGCGCGCCGAGACGAGCAAACGCACCTCGATCGTGCGCTCTGTCACATTCGTGACCTGAACAGCCTTCACGCGCTCATCCCAGAGCTCGCTGCTCGGGAGGATCGACTCGAAGTGCCGCCGCAGGGCGTCCACCGGGGTCCGGTAATCCACGTGGAGCTCGACGGTGCCCAGCTTCTCCGCCCCGTGCTTCGTCCAGTTCTGAAACGACTGGTCCAGGAGCCTCGCCGTCGGGACGATGAGCCGCCGCTCGTCCCAGATCTTCACGACCACGTGGGTCAGCCGGATCTCCTCGATCGTCCCGAACTCGCCGTCCACCACGACCTTGTCGCCGAGATCGATGGGCCGGGTGAACAGGATATGGAGGCCCGACAGGATCGCGCCGACCGGCTTCTGCGCCGCGAGGCCGAGCACGACGCCCGCGATGCCGGCCGACGCCAGCAACGAGACGCCGACGTTCCTCACCGCCTCGAAGTTCAGGAGCACGAGCGCGCTCGCCACGATCACGATGAGCACCCGCGCGACCCGCTCGAGCACGCGCGCCTGCGTGCGGAGCCCGCGGGACGACTCGCTCCCCTCCTCGAGGTGACGCACGGCGCGCGCGTCCAGCACCTCCGTGAGGATCCCCACAATGCGCAGAAGGAGCCACGCCACCCCGCCGATGAACAGCGCCGAGAGGAGCGAGCGCAGATCGCTCACGAGGCCCTGGCCGAGGCGCGTGAGCTTGGCGAGGCCCGCTGTCAGGACGACCCCGAGACAAAGGGTCACGGGGCCGATTGCCGCGTCGAGTGTCTTTTCGTCCCACGGCGTCGCGGTCCGTCGCGCGACGACCGAACCGGCGCGCCGGAAGACGCCCGCGGCGATCCGAGCGAGCCCGAAGCCGACCGGAACGCTCGCCGCGACGATCACCCACGGCCACAGTCCATCCCCCGGGATCCCCAGCCGGGCGCCGAGCGATTCAACGTACGAGTTCTGCATGCGTCCATTCCTTCACCAGCGCACCAGCGCCCCGCGCCCCTCCGTGGCCTGGAGCCCCGGGGACACGGGCCTCCCCGCCGCGCTCTGGAGAGCGGCGGAGAGGTCTGCGACCGAGCAAGGCACGCCGGGCTCATCCATTGTGTGTGTGTGGCGTCCCGACGGCACAGGGCGTGCCGCCGAACCCTCCCCCGCGTGTCCGGCCAGATCCCCGCCGCTCGCCGACAAGAGATCGCGAGGACGGATGGAGGCAGGCGCGCCCCGTTGCGGCGATCCGCACCAGCGTCGCTCGACCTCCGCCGGGTGCGTGCGACCGACCCGAGCGGCGCGGCATGCGGTGTGCACACGCAACGGGAGGTGCAGCGGAGCCGACGGGGCGTCGAGATCGGCTGACGAGACGCGGCAAAGGATCGTTTATGTCAGAGCGCAGAAGCCAGGTCGATGATTTCACTCGGCTCACCGAGGAGGATTTCACGCGGCTCACGCAGGAGACCGAGCGGCTCGCGAGGCACGTCGAGGATCTCCGGCACCGGATCGCCGCGACGACCGCGAAGCGGCGCGCGTCCTCCGGCACGCTCCCTGCGCAGAGCGCCGCCCCGTTCGCACCGCCGCACGGATCCCCCTCGGAGCGGACGCACAACGCGACCCCGGAGCGGCCGTGCGACGCCGCCGCGGAGCGGCCGTATGAGACCGCCGTGGAACGGCCGTATGATGGGCCACCGGAGCGGCCGTATGACGCCGCCGAAGAGCGGACGCACGACGCCGCATCGGAGCGGCCGCTGCGCGGTGCGACGGAGAGGCCGCCCCCCCGTCACTCCCCCTTTCCCGAGCGCACCTCGTGCCTCGCGAACGTGTCGCGATGGCTGCCGCCGCTCAGGACTGCGAGAGATCCCATGGAGTCGGGCGTCCATGAGAGGGTGGGAGAGGCAGGGCGTTACAGCATCATCACGCCGCGCAACAAGCCGAGCGATCTCCCGACGAGGCGCCGCTCGCCCAAATCCGACGTGGCCTGAGGCGCCGGCTCGGAGGGCCGCCGCGCCGGCGCAGCGGCCCCTTCCCCCGGTGTCCCGCCGCGGCCTCCCGCGCGCGCTCGGCCGACCGCGCGCCGCGGACACGCGCGCCTTGCGCGCCGTACGCGCGCGCTGCGTGCCGCGCGTGGCGCGAAGCTTGCCCGGCTGAGCGCCAGCTAGTAATACGAGCCCATGCTGCTGCGCGGTGGGAGCAGAAGCGCATGGCCGACGTGCCATGAAGCCTGAACCCGAGGGGACCCCGACGGCCGCCTCGCGGCCTATCAGCGAGGGCGCCGCTCCTCGGCGGCGGGAAGCGTCTCGCAGAGCCCCAGCGCAGCCTCGACCGATGAGACCGCCATCCAGGCGAGAGGGCCTGTCCTCCTGCCGTCCTCTCGCGCGGCGCCCTGGGATCACGCCGGGGCACCGGGTCCGACGGCCTCCAGCGCCCCTGGGCCCCTCCGCGCCCGGGGCGCGCGCTCATTTCCCTTGGTGACCGATCGGTCCTGCCCGCAGGCGGGACCAGGAGAACAGCGGCATGGAGCAGCGAAGCGACCTCGACAAGGCGGCCCGCAAGGCGAGAGCCGGCAATGGCAAGAGCAAGAAGGCCGCGTCCGGGGATGGGCTGCAGGACGGCGCCGCGCGCGCGAGGAAGGCCCGCCCGGCCGAGCGCCCCCGGGCCGCCGCGCCGCTCGAGAGCGACGAGCTCGACCGGCGGACGCTGCTGATGTCGCTGACGGGCCTGAAGAAGGGCGATTTCTCGGTGCGGCTGCCCGTCCACTGGCTCGGGCTCGACGGGAAGATCGCCGACACGTTCAACGATGTCGTCGAGCGCAACGAGAAGCTCGCGAAGGAGCTCGACCGCCTGAGCCGCGCGGTGGGCAAGGAGGGCAAGCTCTCCCAGCGTGCCTTCATCGGCGAGGTGAGCGGCGCCTGGGCCGACGAGATCGCGTGCATCAACGCCCTGATCGGCGATCTCGTCCACCCCACCGCCGAGACGGCGCGCGTCATCGGCGCCGTGGCCAAGGGCGATCTCTCGCAGACGATGGCCCTCGAGGTGGACGGCAGGCCGCTCGACGGCGAGTTCCTCCGGACCGCCAAGACCGTCAACACGATGGTCGAGCAGCTCGGCTCTTTCGCCTCCGAGGTCATCCGCGTCGCCCGAGAGGTCGGCACCGAGGGAAAGCTCGGCGGGCAGGCCGATGTCCGCGGCGTCGCGGGCAGCTGGAAGGACCTCACCGACTCCGTCAACTCGATGGCCGGCAACCTCACCTCCCAGGTGCGCAACATCGCCGCCGTCACCACCGCCGTCGCCACGGGCGATCTCTCGAAGAAGATCACCGTCGACGTGAAGGGCGAGATCCTGGAGCTCAAGGACACCATCAACACGATGGTCGATCAGCTCCGCTCCTTCGCCTCCGAGGTCACCCGCGTCGCCCGCGAGGTCGGCACCGAGGGAAAGCTCGGCGGGCAGGCCGACGTCCGCGGCGTCGCAGGCACCTGGAAGGACCTCACCGACTCCGTCAACTCGATGGCCGGCAACCTCACCTCCCAGGTGCGCAACATCGCCGCCGTCACCACCGCCGTCGCCAACGGCGATCTCTCGAAGAAGATCACCGTCGACGTCAAGGGCGAGATCCTGGAGCTCAAGAACACCATCAACACGATGGTCGACCAGCTCAACTCCTTCGCCTCCGAGGTCACCCGCGTCGCCCGCGAGGTCGGCACCGAGGGAAAGCTCGGCGGGCAGGCCGACGTCCGCGGCGTCGCAGGCACCTGGAAGGACCTCACCGACTCCGTCAACTCGATGGCGTCGAACCTCACGGCCCAGGTGCGCAACATCGCGACCGTCACAACCGCCGTCGCCAAGGGCGATCTCTCGAAGAAGATCACCGTCGACGTGAAGGGCGAGATCCTGGAGCTCAAGAACACCATCAACACGATGGTCGACCAGCTCAACTCCTTCGCCTCCGAGGTCACCCGCGTCGCCCGCGAGGTCGGCACCGAGGGAAAGCTCGGCGGGCAGGCCGACGTCCGCGGCGTCGCAGGCACCTGGAAGGACCTCACCGACTCCGTCAACTCGATGGCCGGCAACCTCACCTCCCAGGTGCGCAACATCGCCGCCGTCACCACCGCCGTCGCCAACGGCGATCTCTCCGAGAAGATCACGGTCGACGTGAAGGGCGAGATCCTGGAGCTCAAGAACACCATCAACACGATGGTCGATCAGCTCCGCTCCTTCGCCTCCGAGGTCACCCGCGTCGCCCGCGAGGTCGGCACCGAGGGAAAGCTCGGCGGGCAGGCCGACGTCCGCGGCGTCGCAGGCACCTGGAAGGACCTCACCGACAACGTGAACTCGATGGCCGGCAACCTGACGAACCAGGTGCGCGGCATCGCCAAGGTCGTGACCGCGGTCGCCAACGGCGATCTCAAGCGCAAGCTGGTCGTCGACGCCAAGGGGGAGATCGCCGCGCTCGCGGACACGATCAACGGCATGATCGAGACGCTCGCGACGTTCGCGGATCAGGTGACGACGGTGGCGCGCGAGGTCGGCGTCGAGGGCAAGCTCGGCGGGCAGGCGAGCGTGCCCGGCGCGGCCGGCACGTGGAAGGACCTCACCGACAACGTGAACCAGCTCGCGGCGAACCTCACCACGCAGGTGCGCGCGATCGCCGAGGTCGCCACCGCCGTGACCAAGGGCGATCTCACCCGGTCCATCAAGGTCGAGGCGCAGGGCGAGGTCGCCGCGCTGAAGGACAACATCAATGAGATGATCCGGAACCTCAAGGACACGACGCTGAAGAACAGCGAGACGGACTGGCTCAAGAGCAACCTCGCCAAGTTCTCGCGCATGCTCCAGGGGCAGAAGGATCTGCTCACCGTCGGCCGGAGGATCCTGTCCGAGCTCGCCACCGTCGTCACGGCGCAGCAGGGCGTCTTTTACATCATGGATGCTTCCCGGGAGGAGCCCGTCCTGAAGCTGCTCGCGAGCTACGCGTTCAAGGAGCGCAAGCACGTCGACAACCAGTTCAAGCTGGGCGAGGGGCTCGTCGGGCAGTGCGCGCTCGAGAAGGAGAAGATCCTCCTCGTCAACGCGCCCCACGACTACATCACGATCACGAGCGGCCTCGGCGACGCGCCCCCGGTCAACATCATCGTGATGCCGGTGCTCTTCGAGGGGCAGGTGAAGGCCGTCATCGAGCTCGCGTCGCTCGAGCGCTTCAGCCCGACCCACCAGGCGTTCCTCGACCAGCTCACCGAGTCGATCGGCATCGTGCTCAACACGATCGAGGCCAACATGCGCACCGAGGACCTGCTCAAGCAGTCGCAGTCGCTGGCGCGCGAGCTCCAGAGCCAGCAGGAGGAGCTCCAGGAGACGAACGCCGCGCTCGGCGAGAAGGCGCGGCTCCTGGCGGAGCAGAACGTGGAGGTCGAGCGGAAGAACCACGAGGTCGAGCAGGCCCGCCAGGCCCTGGAGGAGAAGGCGCGCCAGCTCGCCCTCACCTCCAAGTACAAGTCGGAGTTCATGGCGAACATGTCCCATGAGCTCAGGACCCCGCTGAACAGCCTCCTCATCCTGTCGGACCAGCTCTCCAGGAACAACGACCAGAACCTCACGGCGAGGCAGGTCGAGTACGCGAAGACGATCCACGCGTCAGGGACCGATCTCCTGGGGCTCATCAACGACATCCTCGATCTCACGAAGATCGAGTCGGGCACCGTCGTCGTCGACGTCGGAGAGATCAGCTTCACGGACCTCTCGGACTACGTGCGCCGCACGTTCCGGCACGTCGCCGAGGCCAAGAAGCTCGAATTCGAGCTCTCCTTCTCGTCGACGCTGCCGGCGTCGATGTTCACCGACGCGAAGCGGCTGCAGCAGGTGATCAAGAACCTGCTCTCCAACGCCTTCAAGTTCACCGAGCGCGGCAAGGTGGTCCTGGAGGTGACAGTGGCCCGCAGCGGCTGGAGCCGTGAGAACGAAGTGCTCAGCCGGGCCGACGCGGTGATCGCGCTCTCCGTCCATGACACAGGGATCGGGATCGCGCCGGACAAGCAGCAGATCGTCTTCGAGGCGTTCCAGCAGGCCGACGGCAGCACGAGCCGCAAATACGGCGGCACCGGGCTCGGGCTCGCGATCAGCCGGGAGATCGCGGGGATGCTCGGCGGCGATCTCACGCTGGTCAGCGCGCCGGGCCGCGGCAGCACGTTCACGCTCTACCTGCCGCGCACCTTCCGGCCCGTGCGGGCGGCGCGGCGGCAGCCGACTCACGTCCTCGACGCGCCGCCGTCCATCGATGATGCCGTCCACAGCAGCCGGCCGTCGGATCGCACGTCCGCGAGCGCGGACGTCCAGATCATCGACGACAGCGAGAGCGTCCGCCCCGGCGACCGCGCGATCCTGATCGTGGAGAACGACACCGTGTTCGCCCGCTTCCTCGTGGATGTCGCGCGGGAGCACGGCTTCAAGGCGGTCGTCGCGCTCCGCAGCGCGACCGCGCTCGCGCTGGTGCGAGAGATCCAGCCCGCGGCGATCACGCTGGACATCAACATGCCGGACGTCGACGGGTGGCGCGTGCTCGACGGCCTGAAGCGCGATCTCTCGGCGCGGCACATCCCTGTCCAGGTGATCACGACAGAGACGGAGGAGGAGCGGAGCCGAGCGCGGCGGATGGGCGCGGTGGGCCTGCTCAACAAGCCGCTCAGCAGCAGGACGGCGCTCGACGAGGCGTTCGCGCGGCTCGCCGGGCTGATCGGCTCGCCGCTGCGCCGGCTGCTCGCCGTCGCGCCGGACGAGGCCTCCTTCGCCCCGGTGACCGAGCTGCTCAGGGACGCGGAGGTCACGGTCGCCAGCGCGACGACGGCCCAGGAGGCGCTCGACGCGCTCGATCGCGAGGCGTTCGACGCGATCTTGCTCGACCTGCGCCTGCCGGACATGCCCGGCCTCGAGCTCATCGAGCGCCTCGATCGCGCAGGGCGCTTCGTCGATCTCACGGCCATCGTGTACGCGCCGGCCGGCGTCGCCGGGGACGACGAGGCGCAGCTCTCCCGGCTGGCGCAGAAGCTGCCCGTGAAGCATGTCCAGTCGAGAGAGCGCCTGCTCGACGAGGTTACGCTCGCGCTGCACCGCCGGGTCTCCGATCTGCCGGAGCCGGCGCGGCTCATCGTGGAGCAGCTCCACGAGTCGGCCGCGGCGCTCTCCGGCAAGTGTGCGCTGATCGTCGACGACGATTTCCGCAACATCTATGCGCTGAAGACCGTCCTCGAGAGCTACGGGATGACCACCCTCACCGCCGACACGGGGAAGGCCGCCATCGAGCGCCTGGCGAGCACGAGCGGGATCGACGTCGTGCTCATGGACATCATGATGCCGGAGATGGACGGATACGACACGATCCGCGCAATCCGCAAACAGCCGGCATTCCAGACGCTGCCGATCATCGCCGTCACGGCGAGGGCGATGAAAGGCGACCGGGAGAAGTGCCTGGAGGCAGGCGCGACCGACTACACCTCGAAGCCGGTCGACACGGAGCAGCTGCTGGCGCAGCTCCGCATCTGGCTGCATCGCTGAGCTCGCCTCATCTCCGTCACCCCCGCTCCCCACAACACACCACATCACGTCGAGCGATCACCCCCGAGCACGCCCGGCGGTTTCGTCTGCGTTGCAACGACGCCTCAGTGTGGCGCACCTGCGCGAGCTCTTGTGCGGCACACGGACGATCGACTGCGCAGAGTACCGAGCATTTCCCCGCATTTTCATCTGGCATGCCGCCTGCTGTCGCCTGCTGCGACGATGTGGGTTTCCAGAACACAGACAGGGCGCGCGCGAGGACCTTCGTCGGGAAAGGAGCTGTAGGTGAGGCCAAAGCTGGTGACCGGTCTCGTCAGGACATGGTCGGACGCCGAGAGGTCGGTTGAGCGCGTGATGAGCTGCGGATACACGCGTGACGCCATCAGCCTTGTCATGAGCGACGCGGGGCGCGACCAGCGCGCCGTGGACGGAACCGCGGGCGCGGCGGCGGACGTCGGCGGGGCGGCGGGGGCGGCCTCGACCGCGCTCGTGGTGCTCGGCGCGAGCGTGGTGTTCCCCGGCCTGGGGCTCGTGGCGGCAGGGCCCATCGAGGCCGCGCTCGCGGGAGCGGGCGCGGCGGGCGGGCTCGTCGATGCGCTCGTCAGCGCCGGCATTCCCGAGCACCGGGCGAGCATCTACGACAGCGGCCTACGACAAGGTGCGATCCTCGTGGGCGTAAATGCTTCCTCCGAGCGAGACGCAGAGATCCTGGAATTGATCCTCGAGGTTGCCGGCGCCGAGGACGTCCGGAGCGAGAGCTCGCAGCGGCGTCCTTACGACAGCTTCATCTGAGCGGTCGCGGGAAGGCGGAAGGCACGTGGCAACTTGCCTCGCTGAGGCGCGCTGCCGCTGACGCGCCCGTGCAGGGTTTCAGGAGCTCCCCGAGCGGATCGCCTGGCACACGCGATGCTCCAGACTCGACGCGTGCCGTCGCGTGGCGAGCGGCGGATGGCCGGAGCAGACGGCAGGAGAGCGCATGTCGAGCAACATGACCCAGGCGTTCGAGCACACCTCAGGGGAATGCTTCGAGGTCGACACGGTGGTGGGCGAGAAGTACCAGCTCCTCCGCAAAGCGGGAGAGGGCGCGATGGGGTCTGTCTGGGTCGCCACGAACACGGCGCTCGAGGCCAATGTGGCCATCAAGGTGCTGCGGCCGGAGATGCGCTCTCCCGCGATCGCCGAGCGCCTGCTGCGCGAGGCGCGGGCCGCGGCGAAGCTGAGCCATCCCGGGATCGTGCGTGTCTTCGATCTCGGCAAGACCGCGAGCGGCACCCCGTACATCGTGATGGAGCTCCTGGAGGGCGAGGCCCTCCGGGACGTGCTCTGCCGCGAGCGCCGGCTCGCTCCCGAGGTGGCGCTCGCGATCCTGCTGCCGGTCGCGAGCGCGATGCACGCGGCCCACGAGCGGGGCGTCGTTCACCGGGATCTCAAGCCGGACAACGTGATGCTCGCGAATCAGGGCGACGGGCGGATAAGGCCCAAGGTCGTCGATTTCGGGATCGCGAAGGTGACGTGGACCGAGCCCGAGTCCGGATCGACGGGCGCGGCCGTGATCGGGACTCCGCAGTACATGCCGCCGGAGCAGGCGCTCGGGCAAGGCCACATCGATCATCGCGCGGACATCTGGGCGCTCTGCACGATGCTGTACGAGGCGATCGCGGGTGAGACCCCGTATGCCGGGGAGCACGGGTTCGGGACGCTGCGCGCGATCATCCAGGATCCGGTGCGCTCGCTCGTCGAGCGGTGCGGCTCGGATCCGGCGCTGTGGTCGATCATCGAGCGCGGGCTGCGCAAGGATCCGGCGGATCGCTGGGGGAGCATGCGCGAGCTGGGTATCGCGCTCGCGACGTGGCTCGTCTCGAGGGGAGTCTCGGAGGACGTGTGCGGCGCGTCGCTCCGCGCGCAATGGCTGGACGAGCGGGCCAGCCAGATCCCGTCGCCGTCGCCGCGGCCGATGATGGTGAGCTCCGTGCCGACGCTGCACTCGCGCCGCGCCGACGACTCCCTGGAGCTGCAGGTGCCCATGACGGCCGCGCAGAGGGCGCCGGGGGCGGTGGAGCGCAAGGGGATCGAGGAGAGCGGGGAGCGCGCGTGGTCCGAGGCGACCGCGATGGTGAATCTGCCGGGGGCGGCGTCTCCGTCGCCGCGCTCGTCGTGGCGGGAGCGCTTTCCGCTCCGCGGCGTCGCGGCGGCCGGGCTCGTGGCCCTGGTGGGAGCGGCGGTGTGGAGCGTCGCGCTGGGCACGGCGGGTCGCGCGGGCGAGTCGACGCCGGCGCCGCTGGTCCAGCCCATGGCGATGGTCGCCGCGGCGCCGCCTCCGGCGCAGCCATCGCTCGAGGTGAGCTCCCTTCCGGCCGGCGTGGCGCAGGGGAGCGCGGCGCCGCCGGTCGGACCCACGACATCGCGCCCGGCGCGCGCGGTGAAGGCCGCGGTCCCCGCGCCTCAGGCGCCGGCCGCGGCCGCCGCCCGGGCTGCGATCGCAGCGCCGGCAGCGAACGCGCCAGCCGCGACCGGGAAGTCGCCGGCGCCAGCGGCGAGCCCGCCGCCCAGCTCGTCCGGGCCCAACGCGGGCGCGGAGGCGCCGGCCTCGTCTGCGCAGCCGGTCTCCGCCGGCTCGGCGCACGCGCCAGGGAGCGCCGCCTGTGCGGCTGGCGGAGGCCTGGAAGGCGGGGAAGCGGCCTGCCCGCCGGCCGCCGAGGCGCCGACGAGCGCCGTGGAGGTCTACGATGACGCCGGGGCGGCCGAGAAGGAGCCGGGCGTCCACCGTCCGGCGAACACCGAGGAGGCGCCGCCGGCCGCGGATGCCGGCGCAGCGGAGGGCTCTTCGAGCGCTCCAGCGGCGCCGTAGCGACCCGGACGCCGGCCCGGCCGGCGGGCTAAAGCGACAAACGGGTTGAAACCACGAGAAAAAGCAGGAATTTCACAGGGAGGCGGGGAGCGAGAGACGGCAAGAGAAAGAAATTCATTCTTTCTTCCTCCCCGCCTCCTCGCCTCCCTGTGAAAATTCTCCGGGTTTCAACATGCTCGGTGTTCTAGACGCCGAGCGCCTGCAGGAACCCTCCCTCACGCTCGGCCTCGGGGAGCGCGCCCGCATAGCGAGGCTCCACCAGGTCGAGGCCGAAGCTCCACAGCGCGTTGCGCGCCCGCGCGAAGGGGCCCTGCCTGGGCAGGTTGTCGAGGCGTACAGCCTCGCTCCGCCCGAGGTCCTGCTCGAACAGGCGGGCCGCGTCCCTCACGAAGGCGGGTTGCTTGACGATGAGGTTCGCCTCGCTCACCCACCTCAGGCTCGTCGAGTTCGCGTTGAAGGTCCCCACCGTCGCCCAGTCGTCGTCGATCACCGCGAACTTCGCGTGGAGCATCGACGGGAGGAACTCGTGGATCTGGAGCCCGTTCTCCAGCCATGACCGGTACCGCGCGAGGCTCGCGTGGCGGATGGCCGGAAGGTCGGAGTCGCGCGGCACGATGATCTTCACGTCGATCCCGCGGCGCGCGGCGTCGATGAGCTCGCGCTCCAGCCCGCGCGGAGGGCAGAAGTAGGCGTTCTCGATCCACACCCGCCGCCTCGCCGCGCGCACCCGCGCGAGGTGGCGCTCGTAGATGACCGCGGGCGGCGTGGGCGCGTCGGTGATGAACTCCACGTCGTCGTAGAAGCCGCCCGTCCAGTAATCGAAGGAGCGCCCCGCGGCCTCGTCGGCGAGCATCCAGCGGCACTCGAACGCCCGCGCCATGTCGGTCACGCAGGGCCCCATCACCCGGCTACAGACCTCGTGCCAGCCGTCGCCGCCCTCGTCGCGCGGCAGCCACTCGTCGGCCCACGCAGCGCCGCCGACGTACCCGGCGCCGTCGATCACCACGATGCGCGAGTGCTCCCGCGGGAACAGGGCGCCCCCGCGGAGCACGGCGCCCAGCGGCCTGTAGGCGCGGGCGCGGATGCCGCGAGCCCTCATGTCCTCGAAGAACGCCGCCGGCGTCGTGTGGCTGCCGAGCGCGTCGTACAGGAGCCGGACATCCACGCCGCGCCGCGCGGCGCTCGCGAAGGCGTCGGCGAAGCGACGACCCATGAGATCGTTGCGGTAGATGTACGTGGAGATCCATATCCGCTCCCGGGCGAGCGCGATGTCATCGAGGAGCGACTCGAGCAACCATTTCATCCCGGGGAGGAGGCGCGTCGTGTGCAGAGCGCCCCCTGCCGCGGCGCGACCGGTGCTGGAGTCCGCCCTGGAGCCTGGAAACGTCGGCGCCGAGCAGGTCATGTCGAGTCCCGAACGCCGGGCGGATGCAGCTCGATTGCCACAGCGGCCCGCGCGCTCACCGCCGTGGCTCAAGCAGCCCGTGTGCCACATTGCCAAGGCGCGATAGCGCCGGGATGTCGGCTGGAGGAGGGTCACCACGTGGCAAAGCGCCACGCTCACGGCGCCGTCCGCGGCGCGTGCGGGGCAAGCGGCCTCTCCGGCGCAGCGGCCGCCCTCGCGAGCGGGCCGCGCGTGCGGGAGCTGGCCGCGGCACCAGTCTTGAACGGCGTGAGCGCGATGATCCCCGCCACCCGCGAGCTCTCCGCTCCTCGGCCCGCCCGGACGCGCACCAGGTCGCGCCGGGCGCCGTCCGAACCCGTGCCCACACCGCCGTCCGCGCCGCCCCTGCGGCGCCGGCTCGCCCTGGATCCTCTGCACGCGATCGGCGCGCTCGCGCTCGCCTGCGTGGCCGCGAGCGCCCTGTTCATGCACGCGCTGCAGACGCGCGAGGCGACGGCGCAGGGGCTCACCCTCCGCGTCGCCTACCCCGAGCGGATGCGCTTCCGCGACATGGAGCGGGTCACGCTCGACGTGGAGAACACGGCGGGCGAGCCCTGCCGGGCGGCCGCGCTCACGATCGACGAGGCGTACCTGGACAGCTTCGAGGAGCACCACACAACGCCTCTGGAGGCGGCGTTCGGGCGCTTCGCGCTGGGCGACCTCGCGCCCGGCGAGCGCCGCCGGATCGACATCGAGCTCCGCGGCGAGCGCAGCTGGCTCGCCTCGGGCAACGCGACCCTGTCGTGCGGTGGGGAGCGCGGCGTCCACGTGCCGCTCCGCACGTTCATCTTCCCCTGAGATCACCATGGAGACCGTCGCCCGCGTCGCCGTCGTCTATGTGTTCCTCGCCGTCGCGTTCCGCGTGCTCGGCAAGCGCGAGCTCAGCTCGATGTCGCCGTTCGAGCTCGTCACGCTCATGCTGATCCCCGAGATCGTCTCTCAGGCCCTCGTCCGCGAGGCGTCGCTCGCGAACGCGCTCGCGGGCGTGTCCACCGTCCTCGTGCTCGTGTTCCTGACGTCCGTCCTGACGCACCTCTTCCCGAAGGCGTCCGAGGTCATCGACGGCTCGCCCACGGTGCTGGTCGCGAAGGGCCGTATCCTGGAGGAGGCGTGCAATCGCGAGCGGATCCAGCCGGAGGAGATCCTGTCCGAGATGCACAAGAGCGGGCTGGAGCGCCTCTCCCAGGTGCGATGGGCGATCCTGGAGGCGGACGGCGCTCTCACCATCGTCCCGGAGCAGGGCCACGGCCTGCCCGTCGCCCGGGCCAGGACGCGGGACGAAGGCGTGTGAGCGCTGCTCAGGCCGGGCGGGAGGCGAAGCGGCGCGCCCCGCGTCGGGCGATCGCCGCCGCGAGGGCGAGGGCGCCGAGCGTCATGCCCACGAGCGTGCCCTGCCCGCGGGTCCGCGAGGGGCGATCGCCGTCGAGGACCGGGATCGCCGCGCCGCAGAGCACGTCGGCGTGGACGCTGACGCGGGCGCGAAGCCAGTTGTCGACCCGCTCCTGCGGCGCGGGGCTCAGGACGAGGTCCGTGTCGAGCGCGGCGCGCGGCAGGTTCGCCTCGAGACGCGTCAGCCAGACGTCCTTCGGGTGCAGGCCGACCATCGCGATCGCGAGGTCGTCGAGCGCCCCGCACGCGAGCTCGCGCGCGTCGATCTGGCCGGCGGCGACCTCCCCGCAGCTCGGATCGGACAGCGGGACGCCGGCAGGGCACGGGTTCGCCACGGCGCGGCTCTCGGTCGCGATCTCGGCGAAGCGCACGGCGCACGCGGCGTCCTGGACCTCGCCGGTCTCGCCGTTGGCGAGCCCCTGCTGGGCGAACGCGGCGGCGATCGTGTCGACCGGGGTGGTCGAGCCGCTCGTCGTGTAGCGCACGCCGAACGGCGCCGCGGGGCTCGACACGGGCGAGAACAGCGAGCCCTGCTGCGCGTAGGGGGTGAGGAACGCGCGGCCGCCGTCGGCCGCCGCGATCGCCTTCTCGCGGAGCACGCCGTAGTTCGACTCCTGCGAGGCGAAGTCCCACGCGAGGAGGTCGATGGGGACGGCCGCGGCCGCGAACCCCTCGGGGGCGAGCCGCGCCTCGCTGATGGTGAACAGGGTGATCGCGACGTTCGCGCCCGTCCCGGCGGCGACCATCCGGAGCGGGAGCGCGGGGTTCGCCCCCGGCGTGACGACCCGCACCGGCGTCATCTCCTTCACGTCCTTGCCCGGCTGGAGCCGGATGGCGATGAAGTCGAAGCCCTCGTCGACATAGGCGTCGATGATCGGCTGCGTCGACTCGTCGACGTTGAAGCCGTTCGTCTCCAGCCACGTGTTCAACGCGCCGGGCGTGTCCGTCGCGAGCGTCACGGTCTCGTACGGACCGACGGTGCCGCGGTGGAGCACGGTGACCTGATCGCCGCCGCCGAACGCCTCCCCCGCCGCGTCCGCGGTGCCGAGGGTCGCGCCGCAGCCCCCGCCGCTACGGGCGCAGGTGGAGCTCGGCGCGGTGATGCGCACCGACGTGGCCGCGTCGAGCGTCTCGAACCAGGCGTCCGAGCCTACCTCGAGGATCGCTCCGCGCTTCACCGGGAGCACCCACCCGAACGCGCTCGGATCGCCGGAGTACTGGATCTGATCCCAGAGCACCGACTGGACGGGCGACACGGAGAGCACCATCCGGTGCGCGTTGACGACCGTCGTCTCGGTGGGCGGGGCGAAGCACCCGCCGCAGGCGAGCGCCTCGCGCGGCGACAGGAGCGTCGCGGAAGGAATGGCGAGCGCAAGGAGCGCGAACAAGCGAAGTTTCATCGGCTACCTCCATGGGGGCGGCCGCGCGGGCGGGCTCTCGGGAGCGCGCGGGCGGCGCGCGGCGCACCACCGCCAGGCTATCCAAGCCGGCGCGCTGCGGGCAGCCTGCGCACGATTGGCGCGCCGCGCGCCATGCGGGAGCGCGGCGAGCCGCCGTCAGCCCGCGGCCCACCACGCGTCGAGGTCGCGGAGGGCGCGCTCGGCCATCACCTCGTAGCGGGCGCGCTTGCGCAGCTTGCCGTGCGCCGGATCGAGCGGCGCGATGTGCGCCCAGGTGATGTTGGACGGCTGATACGTGGGCTGCTTCCGGCCGAGGTGCGTGAGGATGCCGCCGAGCGCCGTCGTGGGCGGCGGCGGCCGGAGCGGCTCGTTCCGCAGCTGCTGCGCGAGGAGGATCGCGCACACGAACCCCGCCGCGGCGCTCTCCACGTAGCCCTCGACGCCCGAGATCTGGCCGGCCAGGTGCACGCCCGGCAGCGCGCGGAGCTCCATCGCGGGGCCGAGGAGCGCCGGCGCGTCGACGAAGGTGTTGCGGTGCACGGAGCCCATGCGGAGGAACTCGGCCTCCTCGAGGCCGGGCACCATCCGGAACACCCGCAGCTGCTCGGCGTACTTCATGCGCGTCTGGAAGCCGACCAGGTTGTACGCCGTCGCCGCCTCGTCCTCCGGGCGCAGCTGGAGCACCGCGTAGGGGCGCCGGCCGGTGCGCGGATCGGTGAGCCCCACCGGCTTCATCGGCCCGAACGAGAGCGTCTGCTCGCCGCGCGCCGCCATCACCTCGCAGGGCAGGCACCCCTCGAAGTAGCGCACCTCCTCGAAGGCGCGGGCCTCCACCTTCTCCGACGCGACGAGGGCCTGGACGAACGCCTTGTACTGCGCCTCGTCGAAGGGGCAGTTCACGTACGCCTCGTCGCCGGCCTCGGCGTCGTCGCGGCGCTCGGCCGCGTCCTCCGGCGGCGCGGTTTGCTCCCGCTGCGCGGCCCGGTCCGGCTGCGCGGTTTGCTCCCGCTGCGCGGCCCGGTCGCCGCGGACCGCGCCCCCCTTGCCGTAGCGCGACTGCTTCCACACGCGCGACCAGTCGATCGAGTCGGCGCTGACGATCGGCGCGATCGCGTCGTAGTAGGCGAGGTGCTCGGCGCCGACGGCCGCGGCGAGGCTCGCCGCGAGGGCGTCGGAGGTGAGCGGCCCCGTCGCGAGGATCACGGGCCGCTCGGCGGGGATCTCCGTCACCTCCCGGTGCTCGACGGTGATCCGGGGGTGGGCCTCGATCGCCCGCGTCATCGCCTCGGCGAACCGCTCGCGGTCGACCGCCAGCGCGCCTCCGGCCGGCACCGAGGTCTCGTCGGCGCACCGCAAGGCGAGCGAGCCCACGCGCCGGAGCTCCTCCTTGAGGAGCCCCACCGCGTTGCTCAGCGCGGCGCCGCGCAGCGAGTTCGAGCACACGAGCTCGGCCAGCCGATCGCTCGTCTGCGCAGGCGTGCGCCGGTGAGGTTTCATCTCGACGAGGCGCACGCGCAGCCCGCGCTGCGCGAGCTGGTACGCCGCCTCGCAACCGGCCAGGCCGCCTCCGACGACGACGACGTCGTGCGGGCTCTCCGCTCCGTTCATACAGCTCACCAGGGTGGGGGGTCTCGCGGGCTTCTTAGCTCGCCGTGCGGCGGGCGCGCACGGCCCGGGCGGGCTTTTCGGCGGCCCCCGGGGCCGCGCCAGCGCCTTGCGGCGCGGCCTCGGGCCGGCCGGCTGGCGTGGGCTCGGTTGACGCGGGCCGGTCCGCCGGCGCCGGGGCGGCGCTCGCGACGACTGCCGCGGCGTCCGGGGCGGCGGCGCCGTCGGCGGCGCCGTCCTCCCCTTCCCCCTCGACGATCTCCTGCTTGAAGCCGCAGTCCTTCGTCGCGCAGACGAGCATCGCCTTCTTGCCGCCGGTGCGGGTGACGAACTTCGCGCCGCACTGCGGGCACGGGACCGGCACCGGCTTCTGCCAGAGCTTGAACTCGCACTTCTGCTCGGCGTTCCAGTTGGAGCAGCCGTAGAAGGTGCGCCCGCCCTTCTTGCGCGGCCGGATCTCGATGAGATCGCCGCCGCAGCTCGGGCACGCGACGCCGAGCGGAACCGGGCGCGTGTTCTTGCAGGCCGGGTACCCCGTGCACGACAGGAAGTCGCCGAAGCGGCCCGTCTTGATGATCATCGGCTTCCCGCACTTGTCGCACGAGATGTCGGTCTCACGGACGGCGGCGGTCCCCCGCGCGTCGGACAGGTCGCGCGTCGCCTTGCACTTCGGGTAGCGCTCGCAGCTCAAGAACCAGCCGTTCTTGCCCCACTTCTTGAGCATCATCGACCCACATTCGTCGCAGACGATGTCGGTCTTCTCGGCCTCGGGCTTCCACGGCGCGAGCTTCTTCGACTTGTCGAGCTGCTCCCTGAACTTCTTGTAGAAGGTCTTGAGCAGCTGCTCGCGCTTCAGGTTGCCGGCGCCGACGGCGTCGAGCTCCTCCTCCATCTGCGCCGTGAAGTTCGGATCCATGATGTCGAGGTTCGACCGGACGAGGCCGTCGACCACGAACTTCCCGAGGAGCGTCGGCTGGAACGCGCCGCCGTCCCGCTTCTCGACGTACGCGCGCTGCTGCACCTTGCTGATGATCTCGGCGTACGTCGACGGGCGGCCGATGCCGCGCTTCTCCAGCTCGCGCACGAGCGAGCCCTCGTTGTAGCGGGGCGGCGGCTGCGTGAACTTCTGGTCGGTGATGACGCCCGGGGGCGACACGGCGAGCGCCTCGCCCTCCTTCATGTCGGGCAGGAGCGCCTCCGAGTCCTCCTCGGCCGACGGCCCCGGCGCCGCGCGCTCCGCCTCGGCGGCGGTCGCCTCGGGGGCCGGCGCGGCGGCGCCGCCCTCCGCGGCTGCGCCTGCGCTCTCCTCCTCGCCGGCGAACTCCTGCTGGCCCTCGGTCACCTGCAGCCAGCCGGCGAACTTGAGGATCCGCCCGGTCGCCCGGGCGAGATAGCTCCGGTACGCGGGCGCCGCGACCGTCGGCGCGACGTCGATCTCGACCGTCGTGCGGTCGTACACCGCCGGGGTCATCTGCGAGGCGACGAAGCGGTTCCAGATGAGCTTGTACAGCTTGTACTGCTCGTCCTTGAGGTGCTTCTTGATCGAGTCCGGGTGGATCTCGACGCTCGTCGGCCGGATCGCCTCGTGCGCGTCCTGCGCGTTCTTCTTCGACTTGTAGACGTTCGGGCGCTCGGGGACGAACTCCTTGCCGTACCGCTTCGCGACCACGCCGCGCACCTCGGCGATCGCGTCGTCGCTGACGCGCGTCGAGTCGGTACGCATGTACGTGATGAGGCCGACGGGGCCGCCGTCGCGCTTGAGGTCGATGCCCTCGTAGAGCGCCTGGGCGATCTGCATCGTCCGCTTGGCGCCGAAGTGCAGGTAGTTCGTCGCGTCCTGCTGGAGCTTCGAGGTGGTGTACGGCGCGGGCGGGTTGCGCTTCTGCTCGCGCCGCACGACCTTCGCCACCCGGTAGCGGGCGGTCTCGAGGTCGGCGCGCACCTTCCCGGCGACCTCGCCGTTCGTCACCTCGAGCTTCTTTCCGTCGGCGGAGGCGAGCTTCGCGACGAACGGAGCGCGCTGCGGCGGGCTCGCCGCGCCGAGGCCGACCGCGATGTTCCAGTACTCCTCGGGGACGAACGCCTCGACCTCGCGCTCGCGGTCCACGATGAGCCGCAGCGCGACAGACTGCACCCGCCCCGCCGAGAGGCCGAACGCGAGCTTCGACCAGACGAGCGCCGAGACGTCGTAGCCGACGATGCGGTCGAGCACGCGCCGCGCCCGCTGCGCGTCGTACAGGTTCTCGTCGAGCTTGCGGGGGTTGTGGACGCCGTGGTCGACCCCCTTCTTCGTGATCTCGTGGAACTCGACCCGCGCCACCTTCAGCTTCGGGTTCTTGATCTCCTCCGAGATGTGGAACGCGATCGCCTCCCCTTCGCGATCGGGGTCGGTCGCCAGGAGCACCTCGTCCGCCTTCTTCGCGGCGGACTTCAGCTCCTCCAGGACCTTCTCCTTGCCCTCGATGACCTCGTAGGTCTCGGCAAAATCGTTCTGCACGTCGACGGCGTTCTGCTTCTTGGGCAGGTCTTTGACGTGCCCCTTCGAGGCGAACACCTCGTACCCGTTGCCGAGATATTTCTTGATGGTCTTCGCCTTCGCCGGCGACTCCACGATGACGAGCGTCTTGGCCATCACCACCTTCTGAGCAACGAGATCGGGCTTGTGAGGATTGAAGGGCGCCCTTCGGTGCGAGGGAGGCCCCCCCGCGAGGAGGCGGCCACCCGAAACCGCACTGGGCAGGGTGAGCCGGCGCGCCCCTTCAACGAAGAGCCCGCCGAAACAACCCGGCGGGCCCCTCTACTACTACGGCGTGGAGCGTCAACGTCAAGAGTGCCTCCACGGCGCGTCTGGGCGGAAGCCCTGTCCTCTCGCAGACCTCATCCACGTGCGCCGGCCGGGCGTCCAGGGCGTCGAGGACCGCGCGTTCGGCCGCGCTCAGCGACGGAGGTGGCCCATTTTCCTCGGGCGAAACGCCCGGCCGCGCCCCGGAGGCGGCCTCCGGGAGCGGCAGCGTGCCCCCGCCGGACGGCCTGTTGCGCGCCGAGCGCCGCGCTCGCCGGCGGGGCGGCGGCGCCTGCCCCCCGAGGACGTCGATGACGTCGGCCGCGCGCGTGATGGGGCGCGCGCCCGAGACGAGCTCCAGCGCGCAGCCCACGCCGCGCGGGCTCCACGGGGCGTGGGGGACGACGCAGAGGTGGCGGCCGAGGCGGCGGGCCGCCGCGGCGGCGGAGCGGGCGCCGCTCTCGACCCCCGCCTCGACCACGACGGTCGCGAGCGTGAGCGCGGCGAGGACCGCGTTGCGCTGGAGGAACAGCGCCGGCAGCGGCGGCGTGTCGTCGGGGACGCGCGCGAGCAGCGCGCCGCCCGCGGCGAGGACGCGCGCGAACAGCGCCTTGTGCTCGCGCGGGTACGGGTGCGCGTGGCCGCCGCCGCCGACGACGACCGTCGGCGCGCGCGCGTCGAGCGCGCCCTCGTGCGCGGCCGCGTCGACGCCGCGCGCGCCGCCCGACCAGATCGAGAAGCCCGCCTCGCCGAGCGCCGCGGCGAGCGCGCGGGTGAACCGGAGCGCCTCGTCGCTCGCGGCGCGCGTCCCGACGATCGCGACGCCCGGGCACGCCGGGAGCGCGCCGCGGAGGTAGAGCGTCGGCGGCGCGGCCTCGGTCTCCGTCACGAGGGCCCAGAGCTGCGCGGGGTAGGAGGGATCTGCGGGCTGGATCTCGATCGACGCCATACGCGGCGTGTCGACCGACGCCCGGGACGAGTTGCGCGAAATGAGGACCGCGGCACGACGAGCGCGCGGCCGCCCGCTCCCTGCGCGGTCGTCGCGCTACCGGGGCGGCACGCGGCGCGGAGCGCCGGGCGGCGCGGCGCTCGGCGGCGCCGTGTCAGGCGGGGTCGCGCCGGGCGGCGCTGCGCCGGGAGGCGCTGCGCCGGGAGGCGCTGCGCCGGGAGGCGCTGCGCCGGGAGGCGGGGCCGGGCGCGCGCCCCGGAAGCCCTGGACGAGCACGACGCCCGCGCCGCGCCGCACCTGCGCGTGGAGCTCCATGGCGAGCGGCGCGGCGCCGGGCGCCGAGAGGCACGCTCCCCGGCCGCCGATCACCGCGACCGGCCCGCGGTCCGCGTCCTGGGCGACGATCTCGAGCGCGGGCGGCGCGCCCTTCGTGACGAAGAGATCGACCTCGATCACGCCGAGCCCGCCCTGCGCGATGAACACCGCGCACTCGTCGACACCGCGCGGGACGCGCACGGGGATCGCGGCGCTCTCCCCCTCCGCGATCGCGAGCGACACGACGTCGCCGAGGGGCGCCATGCCCCTCGCCTCCCCGCGCGCAGTGTTGGCGAGCGCGAGCGCCGTCACGCGCGGCACCGGCGCGCTCGCCGCGGGCCGCTGCTCCGCCGCGCGGCTCAGGAACAGGCGCGACGCCTCCGGGTCCGGCTCGGGCGCGTCGCGCGGAGGCGGCGGGTTCCGCGGCGTGTCGGGCGGGGGCGAGGAGGCCGGCGGAGGCGGCGGGCTAGGGCGCAGGACCTCGGCGCGGCCTCCGCCGCAAGCCGACACGGCGAGCGCGAGCGACGCAGCGAGCAGGCGGCGCGCCGGCCCGAACGGATGCAGTTCGACGAGAGCGAGAGCGCGCCGCACCGCGCGGAGCCTACCAGAACCGCCGCGCCGCGCTCGGCCTGCGAGCGGCCGGCCGTGGGTCGTGCTACCCACTCGCCCGATGAAACCCAGGGACATCGTCGTCGCGACGCATGGTCACTGCTTCGACGGCATGGCGAGCGCGGCGCTGTTCACCCGCCTGATGCAGGCGCTCCGCCCCGGCGAGCCGCTCGCGCTGCGGTACCGCTCCTGCGGGTACGGCCCGGGCATGACGATGATTCCGCCTTCGTGGCTCGACGGTGACGAGAACGCGATCCTCGACTTCCGCTACACGCCGACGAAGAAGCTGACCTGGTACTTCGACCACCACGTCACCGGGTTCGGCTCGGACGAGGAGCGCGACGCGGCGCTCGCCGGCGCGTCGCGCGCGAAGGTCGCGGGCGACGCGCCTCAGGTCTTCTACGACGCCGCCTACGGCTCGTGCACGAAGCTCATCGCGGACGTCGCCCGCGATCACTTCGGCGTCGAGATGTCCGGCGCCGATGAGCTCATCCGGTGGGCCGACCTCATCGACACCGCGCGCTTCCCCTCGGCCGAGGCCGCCGTGAGCCGGGAGGAGCCGATCATGCAGCTCGCCTCCGTGGTGGAGCACCACGGGGACGGGCCGTTCCTCGCCTCCGTGGTGCCCCGGCTCGTCGAGCGGCCCGTGAGCGAGGTGGCGCGCGAGGCGGACATCCAGGCGCTCTGGCGTCCCCTCTCCGTCTCGCGGCAGACGTTCGTCACGCGCATCGAGCGCGGCGCGCGGAAGCTCGGCCGCGTGGTGCTCGTCGACCTCTCCGACGCGCCGCTCGAGGCGGTCGGCAAGTTCATGACGTACGCGATGTACCCGGACTGCGTGTACTCGGTCACGCTCTCCCGGCAGAAGCAGCACTACAAGCTCTCGGTCGGCTACAACCCCTGGTGCGGCGTCCCCCGCGATCGCGACATCGCCCCCATCTGCCGCCGCTACGAGGGGGGCGGGCACCCGGCGGTCGGCGCGGCGTCCTTCCCGCTCTCCGCGCTCGAGCGCGCGCGCGAGGCCGCCCGCGCCGTCGCCGAGGAGCTCGACGGGGAGCCCGCGCGGTGACCTGGGCCGAGCAGCGCTTCCGCAGGAGCGCGCGCGAGACGGGGCGGGCAGCGTCATCGCGCGCGGCGGCGACACGCGCGCCGCTCCTCTTCGGGCACCGGGGCGTGCGCGGCGAGGGCGCCCCCGCGGAGAACACCCTCGCCGCCTTCGAGGAAGCCGCGGCGCAGGGGGCCGACGGGATCGAGCTCGACGTGCGGGTGTGCGGCTCGGGCGAGCTCGTGGCGCTGCACGACCCGGACCTCGCGCGGGTGACCGAGGGCGCGGACCCGCGCGCCGCCGCGGCGCTCCCCTGGGACGAGCTCCGGCGGGTCGACCTCCGCGGCGACCGGGTGCCGCTCCTGTCCGAGGTGCTCGCGTTCGCGCGCGGCCGGCGGCTCGCCGTCAACATCGAGATGAAGCGGGACGTGCCCGATCGCACCGCCGTCGTGCTCGCGACCGCGCGACTCGTGCGCGCCTGGGATCCGCGCCACGCCTTGCTCGTCTCGTCGTTCGACCCGGTCATGATCGCCTCCTTCGGCGCCCTGGTGCCGGCCGTCCCGCGCGCGCTCCTCGTGCACCGGAGCCGCTACCACGACGCGGCCGTGCGCCTCGCGCCGGCGCTCGGGGCGCTCGCCGCGCACATCGAGCGGACGATCGCGTCCCCCGAGCGCATCGCGCTCCTGAAGCGGCAGGGCCGCGTGATCAACGTGTGGACGGTGAACGACCCGCGGGAAGCGCAGGACCTCGCGGCGCTCGGCGTCGACGGGCTCATCACGGACGCGCCGCGCCGCATCCGCGACGCGCTCGCATAGCCGGCTTCGTCGGACCGGCGCGGCCGCGCGCTACCTTCGCTGCCAGGGGTCGATGATCTCGCGCGAGCGGCGCGGGCCCCGGCGCGGGGCCGACGGAGCCGGGGGGGCCTTTCGCTCGGCGGACGCCGCCGGCTCCGCCGTGGCCGCGAGCAGCGCGGCGTCCGCGGCGGGCACGTCCTCGGCCAGGGGCAAGCGTGCCATCACAGGGGTCGACGCGCGGACCACCTGCAGAGTCGGCGCAGCCGAGCTCACGCTCTCGGGCTCGATCGGCGCGATCACGTGGTAGGGCGCGGCGCCCTCCACACCGACGGGCCGCAGCGCCGTGACCGCGACCGTCGCGCTGATCGCGGACAGCGCGGCGCACGCCACGAGCCAGCGGAGCGTCGCGCTCGCGTGAGGCCTGCGGTCCGCGCGCACCTCGCCGGTCGCTGCCGCCGTCAGCGTGCCGGGCTGGGACGGATCGGCCAGCGAGGCGAGCGTGTCCTGCCGCGGGCGCGGGCCCTGGTCCTCGGCCTGGGAGAGCGGGGCGAGCTCCCCTGAACCCTCCAGCGCGCCCGTGCCGCCCGGCGACAGACCGAGCAGCGTCCCCGTGCGCGACGTCACAGGTGCCGGCCGCAATGTCGAGGGCGCCGGCGCCGAGGGCACGGGCAGCGGGATCCCCGGATCGCCCGCCGCGACGACGAAGGCGTGCACCATCTCCTGCGCCGACTGGAACCGCTGGGCCCTGTCGCGCGAGAGCGCGCGCAGGAAGAAGAGGTCGAGATCGGCCGGCACGTCGGGCGCGAGGTGCGTCGCGAGCGGGATCGGCTCGACGAGGATGCGCGACAGGACCGCGCCGAGCACATCGCCCTCGAACGGGAGCTTGCCCGTGACCGCGCGGAAGAGGATCACCCCGAGCGACCACAGGTCGCTCCGCGCGTCGAGGTTCCTGTCGCCGCGCGCCTGCTCCGGGCTCATGTAGAACGGCGAGCCCAGGAGCTCGCCGGTCCTCGTGGTCTCGTCGGTGAGGAGCTTGCCGGTGAGCTGCTTTGCGATGCCGAAGTCGAGGACCTTGACGATCTCCTCGTCCTCGTCGACGCGCGAGAGGAACAGGTTGCCGGGCTTGAGATCGCGGTGGACGAGCCCGGACTCGTGCGCGCGGCGCAGCGCCTTGCCGGTCTGGATCGCGATGCGCGCCGCCTCGGCGAGGGAGATGCGGCGGACGCGCCTCAGGCGACGGCTGAGATCCTCGCCCCGGAGCAGCTCCATGACGAGGTACGGGACAGCCCCCCAGATCCCGTAGTCCTGCACGCTCACGACGTGCGGGCTACCGAGGTTCGCCGCGGTCCGCGCCTCGCGGTAGAAGCGCGCGCGGAACTCCGGCGAGGCCGCGTGCTCCGGATCCATGAACTTGATCGCCGCCGGCGCCCCGAGCTGGAGGTGCCGCGCCAGCCACACCGAGCCCATCCCGCCCCGCGAGAGCGGCCCCTCCAGGCGGTATTTGTCGCCGACGATCGTTCCCGGCTCAGCGTCCATCGCCGACTCCTCCCGCCACGGCGAGGTGGATTGCGTCTGTCTAGACGCTCGAGCGAGCGGCGTCCACGCCATCAGGCGAGCGCTGCCGTACGCCGGCGGGCGCCAGCCGTGATGGCCTTTGTCCTTTCAGGAGCCACCTGAGCGCGCCTGCTCAGAGCACCTTAGTCCTGGCAGTCGACATGACGGCGGACGACGCCGCCCGGGACCGGCTGCGTGAATGCCCCCGAGATGAGGGGCGGATTCCACTTCGCCTCCTTGTACTGAAAGATCACGTCGTCCTCGGTGTTGGGCACCCGCATGCGGATCGAGCGGGGGATCTCGGCCAGGCAGGCGCCGCCGCTCGGCGGGATCGGATCGTCGATCCCCTCCGGATCGACGCGCGGCGGCGCCGTGCGGATGGCCTCGTGGTGGCTCAGCTCCACCTGATAGAGGTCTGTCCCGCGCTGGGCGACGCGGACCTCGCGGACGCGCAGGCGCTGCTGGCTCCACGGCGCGAGAAAGTCGCGGGGGTGCGGCTCGAGGTGGATCTCCTCCACGGCGTCGCGGGAGCCCTGGATCAGCACACGGTAGAACCCGTCGCCGTCCCAGGCGATCGAGGCGCCGTGCGGCTCGTGAGCGAGCACCGGCGCCTCGCCGCGGAGCAGCGAGACGAGGGCGTGCCCGGGGATGGGCACCCGGGTGAGCCGCGCCAGGTTGCACGCGCTCGCGGGCCCGTGCAGGAGCTGCTTCTCCCCGACATCGAGCATCTGGAACTGGGTGCCATTCGACGTGAGCGTGAAGAGCGTCGCGCCGAACGGGCTCACCACGTCGAAGCGCACCCGATCCGGATTGACCGCGAGGATGTACATGTCCCCGCGGAGCCGCCCCTGGCGCGAGAAATGGTCGACCTTGGCGGTGCCCTGGACGCCGTTCACGCAGGCATAGGAGGCCTTCATCCGGTCGAGCGCCGCGTCGGCGGTCGGGAACCGGGACGCGGGCGGATCCACGGAGGCACAGCCGGTCACGAGCACGGCGAGGGGCGCGGCCCAGGCGATCGCGCGATGGCGCATGGGCGCGGACGCTGGCAAGGATCGCCGAGCCCGTCAACCGCGGAAGCGGCGCCGAGCCCATCCGCCGGAGCGGCGCGAGGGGCATGACCGTGGAGGAAGGTTGTCGAGGGAGGGCCGAGGGCCCAGGAGACGGCGGCGGGAGAGCCGCGCGTCCGGCCCGGAGCGAGCCCCCGGCCGGACGCGCGCGAGCTGGATCAGGACGCCCGGAGCGCCTCGAGCAGATCGACGTCGGGGATCGCGACAGGGAGGCGGGCGCGGAGGACGGCGACGTCGTTGTCCTCGCAGAGGCGAGCCACCGCGAGCCCATCGAAGAGGGAGATGGGCGCGGTCCCCACGATCGCGGCCTCTTCGCGCGCACCGGAGAGCATCTGACCAGCGGTCAGGATCCAGCCGGCGGTCGCGGGGCCGTAGTGGTGGAGCGAGCCGCGAAGCTCGGTGACCCGCTCGCGGCCGACCTCGCGGCCGTCCCGCCGGATGACCAGCGCGATCTTGATCTCATCACCCGCCGTGCGGAGCGCGCCGGAGAAGTGGCTCTCGCCGCCCGGCGCCCCGGCGCGGCGCACCGCGCGCAGCTGGCCGATGCCGATGCGCTCGAGGGCGAGGACGCAGATCTCGACGAAGGCATGGCCCGGGAGCTCGGAGAGCTTGCGCACGAAGGCGCGGCGCGCGGCATCGCGGTAGCGCTCCACCGCGGCGAGCGCCTCCTGCTCCAGCCGCGCGAGGTCGCCCGGCAGCAGCCAGTCCGTCAGCGCGATCCTGCCGCCGGCGAAGCGGAAGCGGGGCCGCTGCCCCGCGGCGGTGCGGCGCGCGTTGTCGGCGCGCACGGCGGCCGCGACCTGGGACTGCACGAGCTGCACGTCGCCGGCGAGGCGGCCGCGGCGCTGCGCCGTCTCGGCGATCTGCCGGAGCGAGACCGCGCCCGCGTTCCGATCGAAGGTCGAGAGGATGCCGGCGACCGCATCGGCGAGATCGCGGCCGGCGAGGTCGTCGAGCGCGTGCCCTTCGCCGCCCGTGAGCTCGATGACCTGCGGACCGCGGTAGACCGGCTCGGCGCCAAAGCTGTCGGGGCGGTCCGCCCGGTCGGTGCGCTCGACGCGATCGGTGCGCTCGACCCGGTCGGTGCGCTCGGCCCGGTCGGTGCGCTCGCCTCGCTCGGGACGATCGAAGCGCTCGGTCCGGTCGGAGCGCGGCGGCTCGCGGCCGTTCTCGCGCCGCGCCTCGAACACCGGCGTCGCGACGTAGGAAGGCAGCCCACCGGTGCTCGGGTTGGCCTCCGCGGTCCCGCGGCCGCGGCGGCGACGGCGGCGGCGGCGACGGCCCTCGCCCTGCTCACCCGACGAGCCGGGCGTCGCGCGGTCGTCGCCGCCGAGGATCGGCTGATCGTCGTCGTCCTCTTCGTCGAAGAGCTCCGCGGCGCCGGCGACGGCCTCGGCCCGCATCGCCTCGTCCGGGCCCGGCGGCTCGGCGTCGTCGAGCTCGCCCTCTTCCTCGTCGATGTACGTGCTCGCGGCGCGCGGGGACGACGGCGTCGGCGGCGGCACGGGCTCGCGCGCTGCCGCGATCTCCACGCCGTTCAGCCCGGCCGCGCTCGTCGCGCCGGCCGCGACCTTCTCGTCGTCCTCGTCCTCATCGTCGATCGCAGGCGCGGCCTGCGCCGCCGCGGCCGCGGCTCCGCCCTCGACCTCGACCGCGCCGCTCTCCGCCTCGAGCTCCGCGGGAGCGCCAAGATCGCTCTCCTCCACCGCGTCGTCGTCGGCGCCCGCGTCGAACAGGGTCGGCTGCTCCTCGTCCTTGCGCGCCTTGGCCGCCTCGGGCTTTCCGCCGCGCTTCGCCTTCTTGCCGTCGAGCCCGGACTTGATGGTCTTCTCGTCCCACTCGCGCAGCGCGAACACGCCCGGCTTCACGCGCACCAGGGGGTTGTCCGCCGTGTCCTTCTTCAACGTCGCCGCCAGGCGGGCGCCCATCGTCACCTCTGGGCTCTTTCCAACGTGGCTAAGGAGGTTCTTCTCGATCGCGATATCGGTGATCTCTTTATAGTGAAGCGGTCTACCGATGAGGCGAAGCACCTCGGCGGCTGCATCCGTGAACGTCATCTTTGTTCGCCCTTCGGGCGCGCCGCCCGGCGGGCGCCCTCGTCGTCCCCATCGCGGCCGCCCCGTCCAAAGTGGCTGACGAAGCGCGCGGGATACCCCACCGCAGCCGGGAAACGCACATTCGCTCCCACTCGGCCACGACGCGCGGAACGGCCTGCTCGTAGCACGCTCGGAAACGGCGGTCAACGGGACGCACGATCCGGCTCAGGAGAAGCCGCTGGCCGACCTCTAGGGCACGGAACCTGGGGGCGGGCGGCGCGAGGCCCGGATCGACCGGGCGCCGCGCCGAGGCGAGCGCGCGGCGGCCGGCAACGGCAGGCTGGATGAACGATGAACGCTTGGCGCGCAGTCAACGGCGCGCGCGGGCCCCTGGACGAGCATCGATGTGACGCGTGAGCGGATGTCGGCCAGTCCGGAGCACGGGAGAGGACCAAGGGAGAAGAGGAGTTGGTCTGCTGAGATGTTGAGTATGAGTGCGTCGATAGGCCCGGGAGTCCAGGAGTCGAAGGCTCTCCATCGACTCACCGCATCGCCGCACGACCGCACCACCACCGCGCGGCCGAGGAGAGCTATGCGATGATGGAGGAAGCGATTGGCCGGAGCGCACCGGACGGACCGGGCCTCACCGTACATGACAACGCGTAATCGTGCGTAACCGTGCGTCACCGCGCGTCATCATGCACAACGACACGTAACCGCGTGTAACCTGGCGTCGACGGGAGCTCCCGGACGGCGCGCCGCGATCGTCACGCGGCCGTCACGGCCGCGGCTCGCCTGGCTAGCAGTGGCGCAACGCGGCGCGGGCGACAGCGCTTTTGCGCTTTGCCATCTGCCGGACAGGAGGGTTACGCTAGGTGGGTGGAGCTTTCGCGGTTGCTCGACGAGCTCACCCTGGCGGCGGACAAGGTCGGCATCGCCGTCAGGATGGAAGCGTTCGATCCGCACCTGTCGGACGCGCGCAATCCGCGGGGCGGGCTCTGCACGGTGCTCGGCCGGCGGATCATCCTGGTCGACGCCAACGCGTCGCTGCCCGATCGCATCGCCACGGTCGCGGCCGCGCTCGCGCGCGTCGATCTGGAGTCCGTGTTCCTGCCGCCGATCGTGCGCGCGACCATCGGCGCTCACGCCCGCGGCGCGCGGCCCCGGGCGGCCGCGCCGGGCGAGCCAGCGCGGCTGCCGGCGCGCCCCGCGCGGGGCGGGAAAGCCCCGAAGCTGCTCCCGCTCGCCCGCACCAAGTGGCGTGACGCCTGAACGACTGTCCCGGCAGGGCACAGGCGGCGCGCGCTACGACGCGAGCGCCCGCTCGACCTCGGCGTAGAGCGCCGCGATCGCCGCGTCGAGCTGCGCCACGTCGGTCCCGCCGGCCTGCGCCATGTCCGGGCGGCCGCCGCCGGAGCCGCCCACGATGCGGGCGATCGGTTTGATGAGCTCGCCGGCCTTGAGCCGCTCGGTGGCCGACTTCGAGAGCATCACGGCGAGCTGCGCCTTGTCGCCCACGGCCGCGCCGAGCAGCACCGCCGAGCGATCGCCGAGCTTGTCGCGCAGCTTCTCCGCGAGATCGCGCAGCGCGCCCGGGTTGGTGCCGTCCGGCACCCGGCGCGCGAGCACCTTGATCCCGCCGATGTCCCGGGCGCCGTCCAGCATCGCGTCGATGCCGCCCCCCCCGCCGCCGCCCTGCGCGGGGCCCGCCCCCTCCAGGATCCGGCGCTCGAGCTCGGCGACCTTCTTCTCGAGCTCCCGCTCGTGCGCCACGATCTTCCCGATCTTCTCGGCGAGATCGCCGCCCTGCGCCTTCGCGATCTGGCGCGCCCGGGCGAGCTCGGCCTCGACGCCCCGCGCATACGCGAGCGCGTTCAGGCCGGTCGACGCGAGGATCCGCCGCACGCCCGCGGCCACGCCGCCCTCGCTCGTGATCTTGAACAGCCCGATGTCCCCCAGCGCGCACGCGTGCGTGCCGCCGCAGAGCTCCACCACCTCGGGCGTCATCGTGAGCATCCGCACCGTGTCGCCGTACTTCTCCTCGAAGATGGCCATCGCGCCCCGCCGCCGCGCCTCGTCCATCTGCAGGATCTCGGTCGTCACCTTCGCGTTCGTCAGGACCTTCTCGTTCACCAGATCCTCGATCCGCGCGATCTCCTCGCGGGTGAGGGGCCGGTTGTGCGTGAAGTCGAAGCGGAGGACATCCGGGCCGACCCGCGAGCCCTTCTGCTGCGCGTGCTCGCCGAGCACCTTGCGCAGCGCCCAGTGCAGGACGTGCGTGGCCGAGTGATTGCGCCGCGTCGCCGACCGCGCCGCGTGGTCCACCGAAAGGTGGACGCGCTGCCCCACGGCGAGCGCCCCCTCGCTGACCACGCCCTCGTGCACGACCAGCCCGGCGAGCGGTTTCTGCGTGTCCTTCACCTCGACGCGCGCCCCGTCCGCCGTCACCTCGCCGACGTCGCCCACCTGGCCGCCCGACTCGGCGTAGAACGGCGTCTCGCGCACGACGATCTCGACCGTCGCCCCCGCCTCCGCGCGCTCGACCAGCGCACGGACCTTGCGCGCCCGGTCGCCTTCGCCCTGGACGTCGACCCGGACGATCGCGACGATCTCGCTGTCGCCCTCCTCGTGCTCGTAACCCGTGAACACCACCGGCTGCGCGAGCTTGGCGCGGGCCTCGCGGTGCGCGGGGTCCACCGCGGCGGTCGGATCGATCGGGCCGTCCGCCTCGCCAGCGCCCTTGATGATCGCGTCGGCCCCCTGGACGTCGACGCCGAAGTTCGACTCGGCGCAGATGACCTGGGTCAGATCGAGCGGGAAGCCGTAGGTGGTGTAGAGATCGGCCGCGGCGGCGGCCGGGAGCGTCCGCTCGCCGGACGAGCGCATCTCGTCGAAGCGCTCGTCGAGGATCTTCATCCCGCGCTTCAGCGTGGAGCGGAAGCGGACCTCCTCGTCCTCGGTGACGCGGGCGATGAGCTCTCGCCGATCGCGGAGCTCGGGGTACGTCTCGCCCATCCGGCGGACCACCTCGAGCGCGACCTCGTGCAGGAACGGCCGCTCGATCCCGAGCCGGTGCCCGTGGCGGATCGCGCGGCGCATCACCCGGCGGAGCACGTACTCGCGCCGCTGCTTCTCGGGCATCACCCCCTCGGCCATCAGAAACGCGGCTGTCCGCGCGTGATCCGCGATGACCCGCATCGACACGTCGTCGTCGGCGCTGCCCCCCGTGTACGGCTTGCCGCTGAGCTCGGCGGCCTTGTCGACGAGCCCGCGGAGCAGGTCCGTGTCGTAGTTCGACGTCACGCCCTGGAGCACGCTCGCGAGCCGCTCGAGGCCCATGCCGGTGTCGATGCTGGGCGCCGGCAAGGGCACGAGCGGGCCGTCCTTCTCGGCGCGCTCGTACTGCATGAACACGTTGTTCCAGATCTCGGTCCAGCCCGTGCCGTCGATGCGCGGCTCCTCGCCGAAGCGCGCGACGTCGGGCTCCTTCCCGTGGAAGAAGTGGATCTCCGAGCAGGGGCCGCACGGGCCGACGTCACCCATCGTCCAGAAGTTGTCGGCCAGGCCGAGCCGGAGGATCCGGTCGTCGCCGAAGCCCGTGACCTTGCGCCAGATCGCCGCGGCCTCGTCGTCGGCCGGGAAGCCCCCCTCGCCGTTGTAGATGGTGACAACGAGCCGCGACGGCGAGATATCGTAGACCTTCGTCAGGAGCTCCCAGGCGAAGGCGATCGCGTCTTCCTTGAAGTAGTCGCCAAAGCTGAAGTTGCCGAGCATCTCGAAGAACGTCTGGTGGCGCGCGGTGACGCCGACGTTCTCGAGATCGTTGTGCTTGCCGCTGATCCGGATGCACTTCTGGCTCGAGGCGGCGCGCTGGTACGGGCGCCTGTCCTTGCCCGTGAAGACGTCCTTGAACTGCACCATGCCCGCGTTCACGAACATCAGCGTCGGATCGTTCTGGGGCACGAGCGGCGCGCTCGGGACGATCTCGTGCCCGCGCTGGGCGAAGAACTCGAGGAATGTGCGGCGGAGCAGGTCGGAGCTGGCAGGCGTTGCGATGGACATAGGAGGACGCGCGGTCTAGCACGACCGGAGAGCGGCTTCCGCCTGCTCGACGCGCGCCCGCCGCGGAAGACGCGCGCGCCGGGCCGGTTTGCGCCGGGCCGGTGTCCGATCCCGCTCGCGCTGGGCGCGCCGGACCACGCCGGCGAGGCCGGACCGCCGGGTCAGCGGCCGGAGGCGACGACGCTGCTGCCGGAGGCGGCCTCGAGCGCGAGCGGCGCCCTCTGGAGCGCGCTCTCGATCGCGCCCGCGACGGCGTCGCTCTGCAGCTGGGCGAGCTCCCTCAGGCCCTGGGCGCGCTTCGCCTCGCCGAGCGCCTGGGCCGAGCCGGTCATCGAGCCCTTCAGCGTCTGGCTCGGCATCTCCCGGATCACGTACTCGACCTTGGCGGCGAAGCCGACCCCGTCCGCCCCATGGCGCTTGCTCAGGTGCGTGACCGAGCCGTCCAGCGTGAAGGCCGGCAGCTTGCGGCTCTTGCCTTCCGCAGCCAGGTCGGTGCCGTCGGCCACGATCTCGATGTCGGCGAACTGCGCCACGCGGTTGCGCGTCTGCTGCTTGAGCTGCGGTCCGAGCTTCGCGTCCTTCACGCCGGAGCGGTTCTCGAACTTGCCCAGGCTGACCAGGAAGCGCGCCTTGGACGACGAGCGCGACAGCTTCTCGATGGCGGCCTCGATCGGGCGCTTCAGGTTGGGGGCAGGCTCGAGGTTGAGCGCCGCCTTGAGCGCCGGGACCGCCGCGGGGTTGCCCAGCGCGCCGAGCGCCGCCGCGGCCGACGCGCGCACCGCCGGGTGCGGATCCCTGAGCGCCTTCTCGAGGGCGGGCCGCGCGCCGGGGCTCTTCGACCTGCTGAGCGACAGCGCCGCCGCGACACGGAGCCGATAGTCCTTGCCGACCGCGATGTCGCGGAAAGCGGACGTGTCTGCGTCCTGGGCGACGGACAGGGCGGTCGACCCGAGCACCATCGACGCCGCCAAGAACATCGCAATGAAGAGACGACGAACCATCACGTCCCTCCGGAGAACGGCGGCTCGCGCCACCCGTTCTCCTCGGTGAACCAGGGAAGTATCGCGACGCGCCTGGCGTCCAGACAATCCTATCCTTGGCCAGGACGGTCGCGAGATCAAGGGCTCTTTGGCCCCGGATGGCTCATGCAGGACTCATGACGAGAGCGACGACGTCGCCGTTTCGCACCGTTTGGCACGGTTCCGCGCCGCTTCGCCGCCCCGAGCGCTCATTTCCAGACACGCGGCGACGCGCGAGGCAGGCTGAGCGCCGGGCCGGTTCGGCTCAGAAGAGGATACCGAGATACCAGCGCACCGTCTGTGCGGTCTCGAGATCGATCTTCTGGACCGTGTCTTCCCCCCTCAGCTGGCCGAGCCCGCCGAGAGGAAACAGCACGCCGTACTGCACCGCCGTGTAGAAGCCGCCCATCTTGTCGGGGTCGTCGTTGAGCGTCCCGTCCTTGGACTGGAAGTACAGCTGCGCGTTCAGCTCGATGCCGAGATCCCGGGAGTTGCCGGGAGCCTGGAGGAACTCGGAGGCGCGGCTCCAGATGGCCGCGGCGCCGAGGCCGGCGCGCTGGCCGTTCTTGTCGCGGGCGAAGTCCCAGTCGACGCCGGGGCGGAAATAATAGGCGCCCTGGACCCGAGAGAGGATGTTCCTGAAGAGGATCTGGTCGACCCGGTAATCGGGGTGGAAGCGGAATGTCGAGTAGGTGCGATCGGTCGAGTTCTGGGGATCCATGGCCCCGAACTCCGTCCCCCGCGGCTTGAGGGCGGGCGCGTCGTCGTCGCCGGTCGCGTACCCGAAGCCGAAGTGGACGCGCAGCCGGCCCTCCATCTCGGTGAGCTCGGCCTGCGTGGCGAGCCCGAACTGCCGGACGCCCCAGCCGGTGTCCTTCGGCGAGAGGACGTTCGCATAATCGCTCTCGTCCTGCCCGCGCAGATCGAGGGATCCGTAGATCATCGCCGCCTCGAGCTCGAAGCGGAACTTCTTGTAAAGCAGCTGGAACCACACGTCGGGGATGATCATCTCCGCACCCCGATGCACGTACCCCGCAGCGACGTTGTCGGCGCTCTGGCCGAGCGCCGCGGACGGGGCGGTGGTGGTGGTGTCGCCGGCGGTGACGTCGTTCGCCAGCGTCTGCTGCCGGTAAGCGAAGTAGACACCGCCGTTCATGACCATGTTGCCGCGGGCGAGCTCGAGCTTCTGGAGCTCGGGATTCTTGCGGCGGACGGCGACGAACACGTACTGATCGACGTCATCGGACTGGGCGAGGTCGTACGGCTGGCCCTCGAGGTCCTGGATCGACGCGCTCGTCGCGCCCTCGTTGGCCCAGTCCCACGCACCGGCGAAGTAGATGTCGTATTTCTTGATACCCGTGACGAACATCAGCCGGTCGACGGTCGACTGGTAGTCTGAGTCGTACCCGTCACCGCTGTTCGCCACCATACCGAGGCCCCAGTGGTTCGGCATGCGGCCGAAGCGGAGGAGACCGACGGGGGTCATGTACTCTCCCCAGATCCGCTTGACGGAGATCGAGTCCTTCGTCGAGTTGATGCCGGCGCTGGGCGCCCACTGGGTGCTGGAGAAGGCCCCGAGCGGCGAGTAGCCGCCCCGGCGGGCGACCTGGTAGCCGCCGCCCGCCGCAGGCTGGTTCGCGTAGCCGTCCGGGGTCGAGCCGAGCACCACGTTGTCGAGGAGATCGACCTGCGTGAGGATGCGCAGGTTGTCGCTGATGTGCAGCTCGGGATTGAGCCGGAACCGCATGTTCGCGCCGGCCTGGGTGTCGTTCTTGCACGAGTCGAACGAGCGGGTGCCGCCGCTCGTGGTCTCGCTCGGGTTGCAGAGCGAGACCACGTTCCCCTTGTAGGAGTTGTCGGCCGGCTGCGGCCAGAGCGCCTCATTGCGGGGGTCGATGCGGCCGAGGGCGAAGCTGTTGAAGAGCTCCCAGCGGAGACGGTAGTAGCCGTGGAACTCGAACGTCGGTCGCGCGTGGGACCACCAGTCCTCGGCGTAGACCTCGCTGGGCCGGGCGCCGATCTCCGCCTGGATCGCCTGCCGCTCGGGCTGCTCGGCCGCCGCAGCGGCTGCGGGCGCCTCCGGGGCCGCCGGCGTGGCCGGCTGCGGCGCGGAGGGAGCGGCCGTGTCGGCCGGCGGCAGGAGCGGCTGGCGCGCCGCCGGGGGTTCGGGCGTCTCGGCGCCGGCCGGCGCCGCGCCGGGCTGCGCAGGCGTCGCGCCGGGCTGGGCCGGTGCCGCGGTCGGCGCTGCGGCCGGCGGCGCTGCGGCGGGCTGGGCCGGTGCGGCGGGCTGCGCTGCGCCGGGCTGCGCTGCGCCGGGCTGGGCCGGCGCGGCGGGCTGGGCCGGCCGGCGTGCCGGCTGGGCGGACGCGGAAGACGCGCCCAGCACGAGCGCGAGCGCGAGGCCCGACCGGAGGCGACGGCGAGGGGTGCCAGGGCGGCACGACGTACCCGGAGACCGCGACGAGATGGGCATCTGCTTGGTTTCGTTCGCGCGTTTTCGCCCCGCGCGCAGGAAGAGGTTGAAGATCCGAGCTCTCGGTGGCCCGGAGGCCGGGGGCCGATGTCTCACGCCCGGCCTGTGTGGTCAAGGCACCGCTCGGCCCGGAGCCCTGGAACCCGGTCACGGATGCACACCCGGGACGCATCGGAGCAGGGGCCACCGGCCACCTCAACCCCGGTCGGCTGGCAGGAACGCCGGTCGGCTGGCAGGAACGGCTGGCGGGGCCACCTCAACCTCGGTCGGGTTCGCCTCAACCTCGGTCGGGTCCGCCTCAACCTCGGTCGGGTCCGCCTCAACCTCGGTCGGGTCCGCCTCAACCTCGGTCGGGGCCACCTCAACCTCGGTCGGAGCCGCCTCAACCTCGGTCGGGTCCGCCTCCGGTCGGGGCCACCTCAACCTCGGTCGGGGCGGGCGCCAGCAACGCCCGCGGCTGCGCCGCCGCCGGCGTCCCCGCTCGCGCCAGCGCCGTCGCCGGCCGCGCCGCCGCCGCTCTCACCTGCGCCGCAGGAGCCCCGATCCCGCCTCACCTGCAGCGCACGGCCGCGCGGACGGGCGGATCTCGCCGTCCTCCCCTCTGGATCTCTCGCCCGAGCTGAGCGACGCTCTCGCCCGCAGCATCCCGCTCCCGCCGACGGAGCCATGGAGAAAGCGCTCATGAACCGGACACTCATTGCACTACCCCTCGCGCTGTCGTCGCTGCTCGCCGCGGGCTGCGGCCACTCCGAGCAGGAGTGGAAGGCGCAGCTCGACAAGTACAACCAGCTCCAGAACCGGAGCCAGAAGAGGGAGGCCGAGCTCGAGAAGGAGCTCGCCGACGCGAAGCAGCGCGTCGAGGAGCTCGAGAAGAAGCTCGCGGACCAGGGCGCCGACATCTCGAAGATGAGCTCGACGCTGGAGGACCGCGAGAAGGCGCTGGCCGAGTACAAGGCGCGCGCCAAGCAGCTCGAGGCGATCCAGGCGCGGTTCGACCTGCTCCGGAAGAAGCTCGAGGAGCTCGTCAAGCTCGGCCTGGAGGTCCAGGTCCGCAGGAACCGGATGGTCATCTCGCTGCCCGGAGACGTCCTGTTCGACTCGGGCAAGGACACGCTGAGCAAGGACGGCCAGCAGATCCTGAAGAAGATCTCGGACGTCATCCGGGGCGACAAGTCGCTCGTGGACCGCGACTACCAGGTCGCCGGGCACACCGACAGCCAGCCCTACAAGAGCGGCCCGTTCCAGGACAACTGGGGGCTGTCGCTGATGCGCGCCCGGGCCGTGCTGCTGTTCCTGATCGGCAAGGAGGGCCAGCTGCCGACGAGGCACTGGAGCGCGGCCGGGTTCGCGGACACGGACCCGATCGCGAGCAACAACACGCCGGCCGGCAAGCAGAAGAACCGCCGGTGCGACCTGATCGTGCTGCCGGACGTCGATGAAATGCTCGACCTGACGAAGCTCGCCACGAAGTAAGCGCCGGCAAGCGAGGGGCCCGGGGCGCCGCTTCGTGCGCCACGGGCTCACCGGCGTCGTTCGGCGCGCGAGCAGCGCGAGGGCTCAGCCGCCGAGCCACTGCCGCGCGAGCTCGAGCGTGCGGGCGTTGTCCGGCACGTCGCGGAGGAAGCGCTCGCGCCAGGCCGGATCGCTGAGCTGCTCGGCGCGCGCGAGCAGCGCCGTCCTGGCCGACGCGATCGCTGCCTCGGCCTCGGCGCGCCTCCCGCTCGCGGCGAGCGCCTCGACATACGCCAGCCGGACGAGCGACTCGCCCTCTTCCAGCGTGCCAAACTCAGCCAACCGCGCGCTCGCCTCGGCGGCAGCCCGCATCGCCTCGTCGATGCGCCCGAGCTCGATCAGCACGCGAGCGAGGATGGAGAAGGCCTGCACGCAGAGCGTGGGCGCGCTCTCGAAGAGCGCGATGGCGGCGCGCGCCTCGCGCTCGGCGGCCTCGAAATCGCTCATGGCGAGGGCGATCTTCGCCAGGTAGCAGCGAGCGAAGAGCTCCGTGCGCACCATGCCCGCTCCCTGGCTCGACGCGACCGCCTCCTCGGCGAGCGCCCGCCCTTCGGCGAGCTGACCACGGTACCCGAGGACCTGCGCGAGGTTGGCCTGTGCAGCGACCTTCAGCTCGTCCAGGTGCATCCGGTCGGCCGCCTCCATGGCTGCCCGCAGCATCGACTGCGCCGTCTCGAAGTCGCCGAGCTCCATGCACACGGCGCCAAGGCTCGTCCGGCCGCTGAGCGCGTTGCGATGGTCGCCAGCCTGCTCGAAGGCGAGCAACGCGGCTTCCTGGCTGCCGGCACAGGAGCCCAGGTCGCCTCTGCACATCTCATAGGCCGCGCGCGCGTCGTGGAGGTGCGCGACCACCTCGATATCCCTCGTCTCCGCGCTCGCGAGGGCGCGCTGCACCACATCGAGCAACGCGGCGCCTTCGGCGTACCGCCCCCCCAGCGCCAGCGCGCTCGCGCCCGCGGACAGGCAGCGGAGCTTCGCGCTCTGCGCGTCGCCGGAGGCGGCCACGCCCACCGCCTCGTTCATCCAGCGCTCGACCTCGTCCAGCCGCCCCAGCTTGGACGTGGCCCATACCAGGGGGATGATGGCCGAGAACCACGCGGCCGAGCCGCGCTCCACCAGGCCCAGCGCCTCGCTCCCCCGCTCCGCGGAGAGCGCGAGATCGCCGCGCCACACATGAGCCTCCGCCTGGACCCAGCGGAGCCTGCCGGCGGCGTCCCCGGCCGCGCCGCAGCCGAGACCCCGGTCGGCCCGCGCGATCGCCGCGTCGAGATCGCCGCCGCGGAGCGCCTCCTCCGCCGCGCGCAAATACGCCTCCGCCGCCCGCGCCGGCGCGCCGCCGAGCTCGAAGTGCTCCGCAAGCACCGTCGCGTCCGCCCCGCCAGCCCGCGCCAGCCAGTCGCCCGCAAGACCGTGCCCGACGCGGCGGTCGCGCTCGGTCAGCATGCCGTAGGCCGCCTCCCGCACCAGCGCGTGCCGGAACTCGTATTCCACCTCGCCCGCGATCCGCGCCTCGCGCCGCCGCACGAGCAGCTCCCGCCGCCCCAGCTCCGCGAGCGGCTGCGCCACCGGCCCCCCGCCCACCAGCGCAGCCACCGCGCCTTCCCACGACGTCTCGCCGAACACGCTCGCCGCGCGCAGCACCCGCCGCTCCTCCACGCCCAGCGCCTCCAGCCGCGCCTGCACCATCGCGAGCGCCGTCTCCGGCATCCCCTCGCCACGGCCCTCGGCCACCGCCCGGATCTGCTCCTCCAGCACGAACGCGTTGCCCTCGGCGCGCGCCAGCAGCTCGTCCACCTGCGCCGCGCTCACGCCGTCGCCCAGCACCTCCCGCACCAGCCGCTCGCTCGCGCGCCGGGGCAGCGCCGCGAGCCGCAGCCGGAGCCCGACCCGCTGGCGCCAGAGCTCCGGAAACAGCTCGTCCACCTCGGGGCGCGCCAGCGCCAGCACCAGCAGCGGCAGGTCCCTCGCGTGCTGGAGCGCCGCGTCGATCAGCCGCACCGTCGGCAGGTCGCCCCAGTGCAGATCCTCCAGCACCAGCAGCACCGGCTGCCGCTCGCACTCGGCCCGAACGAAGTCCTCGAACGCCTGGCGGATGCGGTCGCCCATCAGCACCGGGCTCTGGCGCGCCGCCTGCAGCTGCACATCGCCCTCGTCAGGGAAGGGCGCCCCCACCAGCTCGCCGAGGAACGCCGCCACGTGCGGCCCCTTGCTCCCGAGCCCGTCGAGCCGTTCTACCCGCGCCAGCACCTTGCTCCGCCGCACCTCCAGCGCCTCGCCGTCGAGCAGCCCCATGGCGCGGCGGAGCGCCTGGGCGACGAGGCCGAACGCCGAGCCGGCCGCCATCGCATCGGCCCTGCCGATCCACACCTCGGCGGCCTCGCGCTGCTCCTCGATGGCGCGCAGGAACTCCCAGGCGAGGCGCGACTTGCCCATGCCCGCGGCCCCCACGACGACCACCGCGCTCGCGGCGGGCTCGTCCACGCAATGGCGCCACTCGGCCGCGAGCTGCGAGAGCTCTCGCTCGCGCCCCACGCACGGCGTCGGCTTCCCGAGCAGCCTCGGCACCGTGTCCGGCTCCTCCTTCCGGCCGCGCAGCCAGCATCCTTCGGGCCCCCGCGCCGTATCGAAGCGGCTCGCGAGCAGGCTCGCCGTCGCGCTGTCGAGCCGGATACCCCCGGACGGCGAGCCGTCGCGCCCCACGATCAGCTGGGCCACCCGATCGACCAGCTCACCGACAGGCAGCCTCCCCTCGATCTCCGCCAGCCCCGTCGCGACCGACATGGGCACGCCGCCAACCACCGTCCGGAGCGCGAGCGCGCAATGGGCGGCTCGCACAGCGAGGTCCGTCGGAGACTCGGCCCCCGACAGCGCGATGAGCAGCCACTTCGACTGCAGGACATCGAGCCTCCCACCGTGGCGCGCAGCGATGTCCCGCAGCGCCTGGGCCTGCGCGACCCCGTCGGCCTCCGCCAGCGTCGCGCCGGTCTCCTCGATGCCATGGGCGGCCAGGATGACGCACATGACCCGCCGCTCCGATGTCGTGATCTCCTCGCCGGGCGCGCGCGGCGCCGCGACAACGCTCCCTCCCGCGGCGAGCCCCTCGCCGGCGAAGACGGCCAGCTCCGCCGCGACGGCGGCGCCGTCGCGCGGCCGGTGCTCCGCCGACTTCGACAGCATCCGGGCCACGAGGCAGTCGAGCGGCTCGGGGATGCCGTCGCGCAGCTCCCCGAGCCGCGGCGGCTCCTCCAGCACGACCTTCACGAGCAGCGAGAGCAGGTTGTCGCCCAGGAACGGCCGGCGCCCCGCGAGGCACTCGAACAGGATGCACCCGAGCGCGAACACATCCGCGCGGGCGTCCACCGGCGCCTCGCCGCTCGCCTGCTCGGGGGCCATGTACCCGGCCGTTCCAAGGATCGCTCCGGGCGCCGTCAGGCTCTGCGTGAGCCAGAGCTCGCGCGCGATGCCGAAGTCGAGCAGCGTCGCTCGCTCGACCGCGCCGCCCACCAGCATCAGGTTGCTCGGCTTCAGGTCGCGGTGGACGATGCCCTGCTGGTGGACCGCGCCCAGCGTCGTCGCCACCTGCGCCGCCAGCGTCACGCTCTCCGCCATCGAGAGCGGTCCTTGAGCGAGCCTCTGCTCCAGCGTCACGCCCTCCAGCCACTCCATCGCCAGGTACGGCTGTCCTGCGCCCGTCGTCCCGTGCGCCACGTACCGCACGACCCCTGGCAGCCGGAGCGTGACGAGCGCCTTCGCCTCCCGAGCGAACCGGCGCAGATCGCCCGCGCTCGCGCTGTGCAGCACCTTGAGCGCGACCGCCTCCCCCGACCGCCGGTCACGCGCGCGATAGACCTCCCCCATCCCGCCACTTCCGGCGAACCGCTCGATCTCGAACCGATCCTCGACCACGTCCAAATCGCGCATTGCGCCTGCGATGTCGTTCACACGGGCCTCCAGCGACGGCCCTCACCCGCAGGATCACGGTACCCTGTCGGGAGTCATATGTGATCTACACAACGATCACCCCGGCGTGTGGCCGATCTCGGGCGCCTGGCTCGCAGGGCGACCCCAACGCGCTCTGGTGCTCGGGCGTCCGGGGGCATTCGCGACGACAGCGCGTTCCGGCGCCCGGGCGCCGAGTTCCTGGCCCGCCGGGTAGGGCAGCGCGCGGCGTGATCTCAACCGCCGGAAGTTGCGCAGCCGGCCAATCCGACGAGGGGGAGGGCTGGAGATGCCGGGCATCGCCACGACGGCATGGTCGAGACCTCCAGAGACCCAGCCGCCATCGGGCAGCGCGGCCAGCGCGGTCACCTCGCCCGCGTGTGCGGACCACCGGCTCGCGAGCGAGCACGTGGCCGTCGACCACGCGCTGACGTTGCCGGCGCCGTCGCCGACGAGCACGGCTTGCCCTGCCGCCACGCTGCGCATCCGCCGCTGCGCGATCCCCAGCTGCCTCAGCGAGGTTCGCCGCCGCCGGGCGAACGCGACCGGCGTCGCCGCGCTGGTCACCCGGCGCCGCCGCCCTTAGGCTCACCGCCGCGATGCACCGCTGGTTCAACACCGCAGGTCCCTGCAACCCGGCCGATCACTACATGCTCCCGGCCGAGGAGCGCCTGCCCGGGGTGCGCGAGCTCATCGATCGCAAAGCCTACTTCGTCCTGCACGCGCCGCGGCAGATCGGAAAGACGACCTCGCTGCGTACGCTCGCCCGGGATCTCACGGCCGAAGGGCGCTATGTGGCGGTCCTCGTCTCGGCGGAGATCGGCGCTCCCTTCCCCGACGACCCTGGCGCAGCCGAGCTCGCGATGCTCGCCGAATGGCGCGGCACCGCCGGCTCGCAGCTCCCGGCCGATCTGCAGCCGCCACCGTTCCCCGATGCCCCCCCCGGCCAGCGCATCGGAGCGGCCCTGCGCGCCTGGGCCAAGGCTGCGCCGCGTCCGCTCGTCGTCTTCCTCGATGAGGCCGACGCCCTGCGCGACGCGACGCTCGTCTCCCTGCTGCGCCAGATCCGCAGCGGCTATCCCGATCGCCCGAGTGACTTCCCGCACGCGCTCGCGCTCGTCGGCCTGCGCGATGTGCGCGACTACAAGGTCACGTCCGGCGGCAGCGACAGGCTCGGGACGTCGAGCCCCTTCAACATCAAGGTCGAGTCCCTCACCCTGCGCAACTTCACGCACGACGAGGTCGCGGCGCTCTACGCCCAGCACACGGCCGAAACCGGCCAGGTCTTCCGTCCGGACGCCGTGGACCGGGCCTTCGAGCTCACCCAGGGTCAGCCATGGCTCGTGAACGCGCTCGCCCGCCAGCTCGTCGATGTCCTGGTCAAGGATCGCGCGCTGCCCATCGCGGCCCCGGACGTGGATCGCGCCAGGGAGATCCTTATCGAGCGGCAGGACACGCACCTCGACAGCCTGGTGGACCGGCTGCGCCAGCCGCGCATCCGCGCCGTGATCGAGCCCATGCTCGCCGGCACCACCCTCGGCGATGTGCCCGAAGACGACCGGCGCTTCGCTGTCGACCTGGGCCTCGTGCGCCGAACGGCGGAAGGCGGTCTCGTCATCGCCAACCCCATCTACCGCGAGATCATCGTCCGTGAGCTCGCGAGCGGGGTGCGCGACTCGCTGCCGCGCATCCCGGCGACCTGGCTCACTCAGGACGGCCGCCTCGACGCCGATCGCCTGCTCGACGCCTTTCTCTCCTTCTGGCGCCAGCACGGCGAGCCGCTGCTCAGGGCGGCGCCCTACCACGAGATCGCGCCGCACCTCGTGGTCATGGCCTTCCTCCACCGCGTCGTGAACGGCGGCGGCACCATCGATCGCGAGTACGCCATCGGCCGGGGCAGGATGGATCTCTGCGTTCGTTATGCGGGCGAGACGCTCGCGATCGAGCTCAAGGTCTGGCGAGACGGCCGCCCGGATCCCCTTGGCGAAGGGCTTACCCAGCTGGACGAGTACCTCGCCGGGTTGGGGCTCCAGCGCGGATGGCTCATCCTCTTCGACCAGCGCTCGGGACAGCCTCCCATCGCCGAGCGCACGCGCCGCGAGCTCGCGTCGACCCCCGCGGGACGCGAGGTCGTCGTGATTCGCGCCTGATCTCTCCGGGTTTCAGCAATGCGCGATGCCACGCCAGGGGCTGCTTGCGCCTCCCGCCACCTCGGTGTGGGTCGTTGTTCACGGCGCCGCCGCTGCGCTGGAGCGCAGCACCTCGCGGGCACACTGGCCAACCTTCGTGGCGCACCGGGACATGGCATGTGTGCAGGGTGCATCGACCTCGCCCAGCCCCCGATTGTTCACCCGCCGAGCCACCGCCGCGCGAGCTCGAGCGTGCGGGCATTGTCCGGAACGTCGCGGAGGAAGCGCTCGCGCCAGGTCGGATCGCTGAGCTTATCGGCGCGCGCGAGCAGCGCCGTCCTGGCCGAAGCGATCGCAGCGGCAGCCTCCGCGTGTCTGCCGCTCGCGGCGAGCGCCTCGGCATAGGTCAAGCGGACGAACGACTCGCCTTCTTCCAGCGTACCGAGCTCCGCCAGCTTCAAGCTCGCCTCGGCGGCAGCCCGCATCGCCTCGTCGGTGCGCTCGAGTCCGAGCAGCGCACAGGCGAGGACAGCGGAGGCGTATGCGCCGAGCGTCGGGACGCTCTGCGAGAGCGCCACCACAGCGCGCGCGTCGCGCTCGGCGGCCTCGAAATCGCCCATCGCGAGGGCAATCTTCGCAAGGTAGCTGCGAGCCCCTACCTCCGTGCGTACCAGGCCCGCTGACCGGCTCGCCGACGCAGTGGATTCGGCGAGCGCCCGCGCCTCGGTCAGTTGACCACGAGATGCCAGGACCCGCGCGAGGTTGTTTCTGGCAACGAGCTTCACCTCCTGCAAATGCATTCGGTCAGCCTCCATCAGCGCGACGCGCAGCGTCGAGTGCGCCCTCGTGAAATCGCCGAGCTCCGCATAGACGGCGCCCATGTTGCCGCGTGTGGTGCAAGCGTTACGACGATCACCGGCCTGCTCGTAGGCGTCGCTGGCGGCTTCCATGCCATCCAAACTGGCGACCAGGTCACCCGTGCAGAGGGCATGAGCAGCACGCGCCTCGTGGAGGTGCGCGACCGCCTCGACGTCGAGCACATCGGTGCTCCCATAGGCGTGCTCGACCGTGTCGAGCAGAGCGCGCCCTTCTGCATAGCGACCGGCCAGCGTCAGTGTGCTTGCGCCATCGGTAAGACAGATGAGCTTGACGCGCTGCGCGTCGACCATGGCGACCGTGCTCGCAGCTACGCTCATCCAGCGCTCGGCCTCATCGAGCCGGCCCAGCAGGTACAACGCAACGACCACGTGCGTGATGGCTGGAAACCATGCGGCCGAGCCACGCTCGATCCGCTCGATCGCCTCCGTGCCTCGCTCCGCGGCCAGGGAGAGATCGCCGCGCCATACGTGCGCCTCAGCCTGAACCAGGCGAAGCCTGCCGACGAGCTCTGGAGCCGCCCCGCAGCCGATACCACGCTCGGCCCGTGCGATCGCCGCACCGAGATCGCCGCCACGGAGCGCCTCCTCGGCCGCACGCTGGTACGCCTCCGCCGCGCGCACCGGCGCGCCGCCGATCTCGAAATGCTCGGCCAGCGACATCGCGTCCGCGCCCCCGGCGCAGTCCAGCCAGTCGCCCGCAAGGCCGTGCCCGACGCGGCGATCGCGCTCGGTGAGCATCTCGTAAGCTGCTTCTCGCACCAGCGCGTGCCGGAACTCGTACTCCACCTCGCCCGCGACGCGCGCCTCGCGCCGCCGCCGGATGAGCTCTCGACGGGCGAGCTCGGTGAGCTGCCGCGCCACCGGCGCGCCGCCCACCAGAGCGACTACCCCGCTTTCCCAGAACGTCTCGCCAAAGACGCTCGCCGCGCGCAACACGCGGCGCTCCTCGACGCCTAGCGCCCCGAGCCGCGCCTGCAACATCGCCAGCGCCGTCTCGGGTATGCCCTCACCCCTGCCGTCGGCCACGGCGCGAATCTGCTCCTCCAGCACGAACGCATTGCCCTCGGCGCGCACGACGAGCGCTTCCACCTGCTCGGGTCCGACGCCATCACCGAGCACCTCGCGCACGAGCCGCTCGCTCTCACGCCGGGGTAGCGGCCCAAGGCGGATCCGGAGCCCGTGACGCTCGCTCCAGAGCGTCGGGAAGAGCTCGTGGACCTCCGGACGGGCGAGCGCCAGCACGAAGAACGGCAGATCTCCGGCGCGCTGGAGCGCGGCGTCGACCAGCGTCACCGTGGGCAGGTCGCCCCAGTGCAGATCCTCCAGCACGAGGAGCACCGGCTGCCGTTGGCACTCGGCCTGAATGAAGTCCTCGAACGCCTCGCGGAGGCGGTCCCCCATCAGCACGGGGCTCTGGCGCGCCGCCTGGAGCTGCACATCTCCCTCACCGGGGAAGGGCGCCCCTACCAGCTCACCGAGGAACGCCGCGACGTGTGGGGCCTTGGCCCCGAGCTCGCCGAGCCGCTCCACCCGGGCGAGCACCTTGCGCCGCCGCACCTCCCGCGGCTCGCCGTCGAGGATGCCCATGGCGCGGCGGAGCGCCTGGGCGAGCAGCCCGAACGCGGAGCCGGCGGCCATGGGGTCGGCCCTCCCGATCCAGACCTCGGCGGCATCGCTCCTCTCACGAAGGAACTCCGAGGCGAGGCGCGACTTGCCTAGCCCGGAGGCGCCGACGACGACCACGGCGCTCGCGGTGGGCTCGTCCACGCAATGGCGCCACTCGGCCGCGAGCTGCAAAAGCTCGCGATCGCGCCCCACACAGGGCGTCGGCTTGCCGAGGAGCCGGGGGACGGTGTCCGGCTCCTCCTTCGGGCCACGGAGCCAGGCTCCTTCGTCCGCCTGCGCTATGTCGAAGGATCTGGCGAGCAGGCCCGCCGTCGCGCCGTCGACCCGGATGCCCGACTCTGGCGAGCGAGCGCGCTGCGGGAAGAGCTGTACGACGCGGTCGATCAGCGCGCCGACCGGCAGCCGCCCGGCGACCTCGGCCATCCCCGTGGCGATGGACATGGGCACGCCGCCGAGCTCAATCCGCAGCGCGAACGCGCAATGGGCCGCACGCGCGGCGAGATCGGTCGGGGCCTCGGCGCCGGACAGCGCGATGAGCAGCCACTGCGATTGAAGGAGTTCGAGGCGCCCGCCGTGACGCGCGGCGATGTCCCGCAGCGCCTCTGTGCGAGCGGCGCCCTCGGCCTCCGAGAGCGTGGCGTCCGTCTCCGCGCTGCCATCAGCGGCCAGGATGACGCAGATAACCCGGCGCTCCGCCGTCGTGATCTCCACGCTCAGCGCGGGCGGCTCCGCGGTCTCGCCCTCTCCGCCGGGGAGCGCCCCGTGCGCCAAGGTTGCGAGCTCCTCGGCGACAGCGGCGCCGTCGCGCGGCCGCTGCCGCGCCTCTTTCGACAGCATCCGGGCCACGAGGCGCTCGAGAGGCTCCGGGAGACCGTCGCGGAGCTCTCCGAGCCGCGGCGGCTCTTCCAGCACGACCTTCATGAGGAGCGAGAGCGCGTTATCGCCCACGAATGGCGGGCGCCCCGCGAGGCACTCGAACAGCATGCAGCCGAGCGCAAACACATCGGCGCGGGCATCGACGGACGGCTCGCCGCGCGCCTGCTCGGGGGCCATGTACCCGGGTGTGCCGAGGATCGCACCGGGCGCTGTCAGGCTCCGCGCGAGCCGGATATCCCGAGCAATGCCGAAGTCGAGGAGCGTCGCGCGCTCGACGGCGCCATCTACAAGCATCAGGTTGCTCGGCTTCAGGTCGCGGTGAACGATGCCGAGCTGGTGAACCGCGCCGAGCGTCGTCGCCACCCGTGCTGCCAGGATCATGCTCTCGGCGATCGAGAGCGGTCCTTGAGCGAGCCTCTCTTCCAGGGTGATGCCGTCGAGCCACTCCATGGCAAGGTAGGGCCGCCCCATGATGACGGTCATTCCGTGCGCCACGTACCGCACGACCCCTGGCAGCCGGAGCGTGACGAGGGCCTCAGCCTCCCGCGAGAGCCGACTCAGGTCGCGTACGTTCGCGCTCTGCAGCACCTTGAGCGCGACCGCCTGCCCCGACCGCCGGTCCCGCGCACGGTAGACGTCGCCCATCCCACCGGAGCCGGCGAGCCGCTCGATTTCGAACCGATCCTCGACCACGTCCGATGCGCGCATCGCCCTTTCCTATGGGCTTCGCGCGAGCCCCCCAGGTGCCTGCTTCTCGCGCGCGACACGCACAGGTCACCACAAGAGCGAGGCGATTTCCATCGCCTGAGCGCTGGGTTCCTCTCGATGCCTCGGGTCCGCGTGCCTCGGGACGCCGCGATGCTCTCTCGCCCTACAGCAAAGCCGTAGGCCCTCGTGGAGGGAGCCCGCCGCGCGGCGCGCGCACGGGCTGTTGTCTGAGCCCATTGGACGTCCTGTGTCCGGCGCGCGCAGCGCGACGGGCACAGGACGTCTCAGGCGAGTTCAGCCCGTGCGCGCGCCGCGCGGCACGCTCCCTCCACGAGGGCCGGGCTACCACCTCGATCCGGGCTACTCCGTGGCCGCCGCAGCCTCCCCCGTCCCGGCCGCCGCCGCAGCCGCCACCTCCAGCTCGCAGCGCACCACCTGGACCTCGCCGTCCGCAAGCTCCGCCCGCTCCACCAGCTCGTGCGCCCCCCCTGCGCGCACCGCCGCGAGCACGTCCCCCAGCGCCGGCTTCAGCCGCGTCAGCGTCGCCGCGTTCGCGCCGAACGCCAGATCCGTCACAACGCGCCCCACGCTCGCGCCGAGCTCGCTCTTCCGCTTGTTGACCGCCGCCATCGCCGCAGCCGCCAGCTCCAGGAGCCCCGGGTCCGCCGGCGCCGCGACCTCCGCGAAATCGCCCGCCGCGGGCCACTTCGCCCGGTGGATCGACCGCTGCCCCGTCTCCTCGGCGTACACCCAGGCCCAGACCTCGTCGGTGATGTACGGGAGCACCGGCGCGAACAGCCGCAGCAGCACCGAGAGCCCGAGCCGCAGCGCAGCCACCGCCGAGCCCCGCGCCGCATCACCGGCGCCGCCCTCGCCGCGCGCCCGCGCCTTGGCCAGCTCCAGGTAAGCGTCGGTGAACCAGCGCCAGAAGAAATCCTCCGTCCGCTCGAGCGCCGCCGCGAACTCCTGCGCCTCGAACGAGCGCGTCGCGTCCGCCACCACCGCCGACAGCTTGTGCAAGAACGCCCGATCCAGCTCCTCGGAGACCGGATGGACCTCCGCCGACTGGCTGAGCACGTACTTGCCCGCATTCCAGATCTTCGTGACGAGGCGCTTGCCGATCTTCAGCACCTTCTCGTCAAAGGCCGTGTCCGTGCCGAGCCGCGCGCTCGCCGACCAGTAGCGGACCGCGTCCGACGAGTAGTTGTCGAGCAGGTGCATCGGCGTCACGACATTGCCCTTGCTCTTCGACATCTTCTTGCGATCGGGGTCGAGGATCCACCCCGAGATCGCGATATGACGCCACGGCACCGACGCCTCGTGCAGCATCGCCTTCGCGATCGTGTAGAAGGCCCACGTCCGGATGATGTCGTGCGCCTGCGGGCGCAGATCGGCCGGGAACAGCCGCGCGTGGCGCCCCTCGTCGAGGCCCCAGTACGAGCTGATCTGCGGCGTGAGCGAGCTCGTGAACCACGTGTCGAACACGTCGGACTCCGCCGTGAAGCCGCCCGGCTTGTCCCGCTGAGACGCGTCGTACCCGGGCGGCACGTCGACCGTCGGATCGACCGGGAGCATCTCGCGCGTCGCGAGCAGCGGCCTACCGTGATCCGGGTTGCCCTCGGCGTCGAGCGGATACCAGACCGGGAACTGCACGCCGAAGTACCGCTGGCGGCTGATGCACCAGTCGCCCTGGAGGCCCTCGGTCCAGTTGCGGTACCTGAGGCGCATGAAATCCGGGTGCCACTCGATCTTGTCGCCGAACTCGAGGAGCTTTTCCTTCTTGTCGGCGAGCCGGACGAACCACTGCCGCGTGGGCACGAACTCGAGCGGCTGATCGCCCTTCTCGAAGAACTTCACCGCCCGCTCGATCGGCTTCGGCTCGCCCCGCAGCGCCGGGCCCGTGCCGGGCGCCGCCGCGTGCTCCTCGCGGCGGAGGAGCTCGACGACGGCCGTGCGCGCCTGCTTCACCCCCTTGCCCTGGAGCGGCGCATACGCCGCGTTCGCGGCGGCCGGATCGCGGCTCTGAAAGTCGCCCTCCCCGAACGTCACCGGGAGGAGTCGGCCGTTCTTGCCGAGCATCTGCCGGAGAGGGAGCTTCTGCTCCCGCCACCAGATCACGTCCGTCGCGTCGCCGAAGGTGCAGACCATCAGGATGCCCGTGCCCTTCTCGCGATCCACGAGCGTGCTCGGGAAGATGGGCACCGGCGCGCGGAAGATCGGCGTGAGCGCCGTCTTGCCGAAGAGGTGCTGATACCGCGGATCCTCGGGGTGCGCCGTCACGCCCACGCAGGCCGCCAAGAGCTCCGGGCGCGTCGTCGCGATGACGAGCTGCTCGCCCGTGCCCTCCACCGCGAACGCGATGTCGTGGAACGCGCCGGACTGCGGGCGATCCTCGACCTCCGCCTGGGCGACCGCGGTCTGGAAATCGACGTCCCACATCGTGGGCGCGAAGACCGAGTAGAGGTGGCCCTTCTCGTGCAGATCCAGGAACGACAGCTGCGCCGTCCTGCGGCAGTGATCATCGATGGTGGCATACTCGTACTGCCAGTCGACCGAGAGGCCCACCCGGCGGAAGAGCGCCTTGAAGACCTGCTCGTCCTCGCGCGTGACCTTGTGGCATAGCTCGATGAAGTTCGGCCGCGACACGATGCGCGGCTGCTCCTTCTTGAGCGCCTCCGGCGCCGCCTGCGGCAGCGAGAGGCCGCGCTCGTACGGCGTGCGCACGTCCGTGCGGACGTGGAAATAGTTCTGCACGCGCCGCTCGGTGGGCAGGCCGTTGTCGTCCCAGCCCATGGGATAGAAGATGTTGAACCCGAGCATCCGGCGCTGCCGGACGATGACGTCCGTGTGCGTGTAGCTGAAGACGTGGCCGATGTGCAGCGAGCCCGAGGCGGTCGGCGGAGGCGTGTCGACCACGAAGGTCTCCTCGCGGGGGCGCGAGGGGTCATAACGGTACGTCCCGTCGGCCTCCCACGCGTCGGCCAGGCGCTGCTCGGCGACGGGCGAGTCGAAATGCTTCGGGAGCGTCGCTGGATCGATGGTGCGGAACGTCTTCTTGGTCGTCACGTGATCACCTGCAGAACTGACCCCGCAGGTACCGCCCGCGGGGGCGCGCATCCTACGTCGTACCCAGGGTGACGCTCAAGGCGCGCCGCGTCACCGGAGGGCGATCGGCGCTCGCGTCCGCCCGAGATCGGCGGCTCCTTCCTGGAGAGGCCGGCGGCTCCGTCGCGGCGCTCGACGTGGACGCGCTCGCCGGGACGGCGGCTCAGTCGTAGCGCTCGACGTGGACGTGCTTGCGGGGGACGCCGAGCTCGCCGCGGGCGAGCTCGCGCACGAGCGAGACCATCCGATCGAGGCCGCAGATGAAGACGTGCGGGGCCGGATCCCCGCTCGCCCCGGCCAGCTCCCTGTAGAGCTCGGGCACGTGCGCCTGCACGTAGCCGCGGCGGCCCGACCAGGACGGGCCGCCGCGCGAGAGCGTGATCTCGTAGCGGATCCGGTCCGAGCGGCGCGCGAGCGCCTCGAGCTCGTCGCGGTAGATGACGTCCTCCTCGAAGCGCGCGCCGAACAGGATCCACAGGTGCGCGGCCGCCCCGGCGCGCAGCGACGCGCGCAGCATGCTCCGGAGCGGCGTGACGCCGGTGCCGGTGGCGACGAACAGCGAGGGCGCAGGGCTCTCGGGATCGCGCGTGAAGAGCCCGTGCGGGCCGACGGCGCGGAGCGTCGCGCCGGGCTCCAGGCGGTGCAGGTGCTCCGAGCCGGCCCCGCCCTCCACGCGCGTGACCGCCAGATCGAAGCGAGGCGAGCCGTCGGGGGCAGAGGCGATCGAGTAGGCGCGCTTCACCTCACCCCCCGGGAGCGGGAGGATGAGGTTGACCCATTGCCCGGCCTCGAACAGGAACGCCCTGCCGTCGGCGCGCTCGAACGAGAGCTCTCGCACGAAGGAGCTGAGAGGCCGGACGGCGACGAGGCGGGCTTCGAACGGTTCGGCTTGGATCATGATCGGGCCTCTGCGCGGCCTCAGGCTGCCGGGCCGCGCGGGTGGCGAGGTCTTACCGCAGCCCTCGCCCTGGCCCAATCACGATCGGAGCCGCCATGGCGCAGCCGGGCGGCGTGGAGTCGCGGAAGTCTAGGCCTTCCGGCTCCACGCCGCCGGAGCGCACGGCCGGACCGCCGCCCGTTTGCGGCGCTCCGGCGCCGGAGCGGCGGCGGATCTACCGCTGCACGCCCATGCGGCGGCGCTGCGGGATGTTCAGCGCCGGTCGGGAGCGATCCTGGTTCGGGAGCTTGCTCGGCGGGCGGGGCTCCCGGTGCGCGGGCCTCGGCGCGGGGACATGCCCCGTCTGCGGCGGGCGCCGCTCGGGCGTCTTGGCCGAGCCGAGCTCCTGTGCGCGCTCGGGGAGATGGGCGGGTCGCTCGGTCATGGAATCCTCCATTCGATCACTCATCACCACGGCAGAAAGAGCACCAAGGCTGAACGAACCCTTCGAAGAACCAGCTCTCATACACCCTCCATTCATCGTACGACCCCGGATTGCAGGCACACCGATGCCGCGACGGACGCTGGCTCCGGACGCCGCCCCAAGGCCGCTCGACTGGCGCTCTCGCGCGATGGACGCACCTCCACGCATCGCCGGGGCAGGGCGGTCCGCATCACCACACGCCCCCTGGCAAGGCGCCTCAGCGCCTCGCCGTCAGGGGAGATGGCGAGTCGGCCCGCCGCGCCACGAACCATCCGGCTCGGTGCTTCGCGCGAGCGGCCAGCGAGCGAGGGCCTGCGACCGCGAGGTCAACGACCTCCAGCGCATCGGACTCGTTCGCAGCTTGGCCACGCTCCGTCCCCACGAGCGCACGACCACGCACGCGCGGGGTTCCGCGGGCGGCTGTCGTGGCTGCTCACGCGCGGCAGCAGAAGGGCGCCGTGCCTACCTGGGCAACAGGCGCTTCCCCTTCGGGGCCGCGTGACGGAGCGGTGGTATCAGAGGAAAGTGTCCATGATTGACGCGGGCGACGCGTCGACAGCAACGCTAGCACCGGAGCCAGAGATCGCCCAGCACTTTCTGGTGGTGGGGTGCTCCGGCCGAAATGGGGTCTTTTGAACCGCCAAAGGACGCCCAAAGACGCCAAATTTTTGTGTTTTCTTGGCGTCTTTGTGGCGTCTTGGCGGTCATTCAGGGTTGGGGAATTCCCCCACCACCCACGTTCTGTGTCCGTGGAGGAGCGCTATCCTCGCGGAGCGTTCCTCTCATTGAACTTCTGCTTTTCCCCCCGCTCCACGAGCGGCAGGAGCTCGCACGGGCGCGCCGAGCCACCGCTCAGAACGCGAGGCGCAGCCCCACGCCGAGGGGGACCGCTCCAGGCGACGCGGCGACGGCGCCCGGACCGACGAGGAGGCGCGCAGCGGCCAGCCCGCGCATGTCGAGCCCTTTCCGCAGCACCCGCTTCTTGCCGATCACGTAGAGCGGCAGGCCGACGCCAACCGCGGCCGCGCCCCCGACCGCCGTCGCCACGGCCACCGTGTACGTGTCACGGTGCTTCGCGGCGGCCTCGTCGTGGTTCGCGGTGATCAGCACGGCGCCGGTGACGAGGGCGGCTGCTCCGAGGCCCGCGAGGACGATCCCCGAGACCATCATGACCGTGCTGTTCCGCTCGGTCGTCCGCTCCATGAAGTTGCGGAGCTCTCTCTTCGTCGCCTCGATCTCCAGCTCGATCTGGCGCCCGTGGGCGTCTCGCATGTCTTCGTCTTCAACAAAATCGTGGACGGTGTCCGCCTCGTACTTGAGCGCCTTGATCCTTGCCTCGTACGCAGCGACCGTCGCCTCCCACATCACCTGCGGCGGGAGCTCCTCCGCGGCCGGCGCGGCAGGGGGCGCCGAGGGCGCGAGCTGCGGGGGCGGCGTGTGCTCCGCGCCCTCCGCCGGCGTCTGCGCGGCCGCGCTCGACGCGAGCACCGCGCCGGCAACGGCGAGCCCCCACGCGACGAGGCGGCGACGCACCGCGGCCGCGGAAGTGGAAGACGCGCGCGCCGGGGGCGCGGGGGGATGCGCGAAACGGGAATGGACTGGTCCCATCGACGAGCGGCATACCTCAACCGTGGCGCAGGGACATCCGTCGCGTCCCGCTCGCCCGGTCTGCGCCCGCGATCGCGGCGCCCTCATCCCTCCCGCGGCCGGCCGCGGCGCTTGCTCCCCTCCCCGTCCCCGACCGGCCGCGCCTCGGCGGCCACGCGGAGCAGCTCCTGGAAGTGCCGCTCCACCGGGCCGAGGTCGATGCCATCCATGAACGAGGTGAACGCAAAATAAGGCAGCAACGTCTGCCAGGCGCGAAGCCAGCCCGGCAGGTAGCGCGGCCGCTCCAGCACGCCGGCCGCGCGCAGCTCCGCCAGCACCGCGATGTCATCGAGCGCGATCCGGCCGCAGACGAGCAGCTCGACCTCGTCGCGCAGGCCGCCGCGCAGGACCGCGGCCAGGAAGGCGTAGACCTCGAGCAGGCCGGCCAGGTAACAGGCGTCCTTCGTGAAGGGCGCGCCGCCCTCGACGAGCCCGCCGCGGCAGACGCGCTGGGCGTCGAAATAGGCGTCGCGGCGCCCGGCCCCGCGCTCGCGCAGGTACCGGTAGAGATCGAGGAAGCTCGCGCCCTGCTCGGCCATGTCCACGAGCCGCACCCGCTCGGCGAGCCGGGTGAGGCGGCCGATGGAGAGCGAGCGGCTGTACAGCTCGGCGAAGATGGCGAGCCCCTCCTGCGTGCGCGTTGTGCGCGGGCCGCCCGACCGCAGGAACGCGCACCGCGGCTGCGCCGCGCCGTTGTGCGCGGTGAGCGCGTGCGTCTCCACCTCGTGGTGCCATAGCCCCTCGGCCTCCCAGGACGCGAACGTGGCCTCGGGGCGGATGCGGACGCGGCTCATGCCGGCCACCACCTTGGCCGTGATCCGCGGGTCGAGCACGATCTCGATGTCGAGCGGCGGCGTGCGCGCGGCGACGCGGGCGGCGAGCAGCTCCCGGAGCGCGCCGGCGTCGAGCGGCTCCTCGTCGGGATCGCTGGCCTCGTCCCAGCCGTGGACGCGCAGGCGCGCGGTGAGGTGCTCGGCGAGGTCGATGTTGCGGACCTCGCCGCCGAAGAACCGCGAGCGCGCGCCGCCGTAGAGCGCCCGCGAGCGCTCGGCGAACGCGCGGGTCCCCGCCGCCTCGAGCAGCTCCGCGGCCTGGATCTGCGCGCGGACGTTGTCCCGCAGCCAGTCGAGCGCAGGCGCGTCGCCGTCGATCGATCCGAGGAGCTCACGCAGCTCGGCGATGCGCCGCGCGAGCCCGTCGCGATCGACGCGGTGCTCGATCTCGGGGAGGTGATCCTCGCCGGCGGCGAAGAAGCGCTCCTCGACCTCGCGAGGCCACGCGATGTCGTCGAGCAGCCGGAGCGCCTTGCCCTCGGAGAGGCGGGCGCCGACCCGATCGAGCTGCTCCAGCACGGCGCGGTCGATGCTCATGGCCCCATGCTCGCGCGAACCGCGGGTCGCGGAAAGCCGCCGGCGCGGGCGCTCGCGGCTCCGGCGCGGATCCGGGGCTGGATCGCGAGCGCGCCTGGGTCCGCCTGCCGGCGATCCCTGGCGGGACGATGTCGCGGAGGCGAACCGCCGCGATCCCGCCCGCGGGCTCTGCTGAGATCGCCCATGCGCAGCCGTTGCGTGCCGAAGCGCCCCGAAGGCCTCCGGCAACGTGTTGTCGGCAACCAGCAGGCCTGTGCCGGGGAGGCAAGCGCGAGGGTGTGCGCCGCCGCTCCCCGTGGCCACGCCGAGCATGTTGTTCAGCTCCTCGCATCCGGGATACATTGGAGCCTGAACCTCGATGAATGATGATCCCCAGCTGGCACACTGCACAGCACGAATCGGAACTGTCCTCCGGGGCAAATGGCGCATCGATTCGCTCATCGGCGTCGGCGGGATGGCTGCGGTTTACGAGGCGACACACAGGATCGGCCGGCGCTGCGCGATCAAGATCCTCCACCCGGAAATCGCGGTCTCGAAGGAGCTTCGAGCCAGGTTCGAGCAAGAGGCGCTCGCGGTGAACCAGCTCGGTCACCCCGCAGCCGTCAATGTCCTCGACATCGACACGAGCGAAGATGGCTCGCCGTTCCTGGTGATGGAGCTGCTCGACGGTGAATCGCTCGGCAAGCGCGCCCACAGCTCCGGCGGCATCGAGGAGCGCGAGCTGCTCCGCGCTATCTCGACCGTGCTCGAGGTGCTCGATGTCGCGCACGGGCTCGGCATCGTCCATCGAGACATCAAGCCTGACAATCTGTTCTTGACCTCCTCAGGCGGCGTCAAAGTCCTCGACTTCGGGATCGCTCGAATGCAACAGGGCGGCTCCAATGTTCATACACGCACCGGCGCGATGCTCGGGACGATACCCTACATGTCACCCGAACAGCTCACTGGCGGCCAGATCGACGGGCGGGCCGACGTCTTCGCCGTTGGCGCGACGATGTTTCGAGTCCTGACAAAACGCCATGTGCACGAGGGATCCATGGAAAGCGAGCTCCTCATCAAGATGGCGACGCAGCCCGCGCCGGCCCTGCGCACCGTTGCCCCCGCTGTCAGCCCAGAGGTCTGCGCCATCGTCGATCGCGCGCTCGCTTTCGATCCATCGCGCCGCTATCCAACGGCCCGCGCCATGCGCGAAGACATCGAGCGAGTCTTGGGCACCAAGGCTCCCCCTCACGCGCCAGCCCCAGTGTCGATCCGAGCCGACGTGTCGTCGCCAATCAGCGTCGATGCCCCGACGATGGCTGCTCCTGCCCCCGGCCAAGCGATGCAGGCGCAAATGGCCGTACCCGTGCCGCCTCGATCCGCTGCAACCAGCCAACGAGCGAGCTCGAACTCGCCACTCTTGATCATTGCAGTGCTCGGCTCGTTTGCTGTCGCCGTTTGCCTCGCCGCCGTCTTCTTCGTTGTTCGTTCGCGAGACTCCGCCGAAGACACTCGTGAGAGCGCGGACGATGAGACATCGCAAGAGGACAAGGCGAGCGGCAGCTCTCGCACGATGGCCACGTCTTCCAGCGCCGGCACGCCATCCCCGCCATCCTCGACCGCTGGGCCCCCATCGACGCGCCGGCCCGCCTCCGACGGCAAGTATCGCCTCCTCGTCAAGGACGGCAAATATCCATTTTGCGTCACGTCGAAGCTGAAACACGCCTATCCGGTACGCACGAACGACGAGGGCGTCAAAGTGTGCACCGGCACCCCCGACGGGCCCATTCCGATTGACGGGCTCAAAGCCTACCACCCGTCCGAGCTTCAATGGCAATAGCTTTGTGAGGTGCGGCGGCCTTCGGGGCGGGGCTTGCGGGGCTTGAGGTTCCGGCGATGCGGGCGGCGACCAGCGAGCTGCGGTTCGATGCACTGTGGACATCCTTGTAGGCTGGCGTCGGCGCACGGAACCAGATCCGCCAACATCGCGTAATTGCACAGCTTTTCCCCACAAAGAGTGGATTGAGCAGGATGTCCACTCGGACGGCGGTGCGGTTCCTCCGCTCTCAGCGCCTTTGTCCGTGTACAGTCCTCGGCATGCCGGGGACAATCCCGCCCAAGGGGCGCTCAAGCACCGACGACGTCACGGTGCCGATGCTCGGGAGACAGGGCGACACATCTGTCGTTGAGCTCACAAGCTCGGCGCTGGTGGAAGAAATCGAGACTGCGGCGCGGCCGTGGTCGGACGACGCACCCACGTTGGTGCGCTCAGACGACAGAGCGCCAGCGCTGATCGGGAGCTTGATCTCGGAGCGGTACCGCGTCCACGAGCTCATCGGGGAGGGCGGCATGGGAGCCGTGTACCGCGGCGAGCAGGTGCACCTCCGCAAGCAGGTCGCGATCAAAGTCCTCCAGCCGAGCGCCCGGAACCTCCCCCAGATCGTGGCGCGCTTCGAGCGCGAGGCGATCGCGGGGGCGCATATCCAGCATCCGAACGTGGTCTCGGCAAGCGACTTCGGTCAGCTCGCGGATCGGTCGCATTTTCTCGTCCTCGAGTATGTCGAGGGCACCCCGCTCCAGGACGTGATCGCCTCGGCGCCGCTCCCCGCGCGACGCGCGCTCCACATCGCGCGGCAGATCGCGTCTGCTCTGGAGGCGGTGCACGCGAAGGGGATCGTGCACCGCGATGTGAAGCCGCAGAACATCCTTCTCGGCGCCCATGATCAGGTGAAGCTCATCGACTTCGGCCTCGCCAAGGTGAACGTGGAGCTCCTGTCCACGGCAAGCCGCGAGGCCGCGCGCAAAGGCCAGGATCTCACCGCCGCCGACCAGGTCCTCGGCACGCTCAGTTATCTCGCGCCGGAGGCCGTGCGCGGCATGGATGCCGTCGATGCTCGCGCAGATCTCTATGCGCTTGGACTCATCTTGTACGAAATGCTGTCCGGGAGGAGCCCGTTCGACGCGAGCGACGGCCAATCTTCCTTCCGGAAGCGGCTCGTCGAGGATGCGCCCCCGCTCCGCCAGCGTGCTCCCGGATCAAGCATCCGCCCCGAAGTGGAGGCGCTCGTGATGCGGCTCGTCCAGCGAGACCCGATCCAGCGCTATCCGACGGCTACGAACGTGATCGCGGCCATCGACGGGGCCATTGCGGCGATGGAGAACGCGCCGAGGCAGCTCGAGCCGACCGTCGCGATGCAGCCCGGTGCTCCGGGGCACCAGACGAGCGCGACACCGCTCGCGTCCAGGTGGAGCTCGCCGGCGATGCGGCCGTGGCTCATTGCGTCCATCGTCGTATCGCTCTTGCTCAGCGTCGCGCTCTTGATCGCCATCCTGCTCAGCTGACAGAGACTCAAATAAGGCCACATCGAGAGAGCAGGCTCGTCGCTCGACGGCAGTTCCATGAGCCCCGTCGGCTCGGTCCCCCCGCCGCCGACGCGTGCCATGGCCACGCAGGGCGCCCTTCGCGAGGTGGGCTCCCTCAGCGACGAGGAAGCGGGGCCCCCGCCGGGATCCGCCCTTCCTCGACGGCCACGACGTAGGGCGGCAGGCGGCCCGCCCGAACCGCGCGGACGTCGGCGCGCATCGTCGCCGCGTCCGGGTAACGCTCGACCTTGTCGAACGCGAGGGCACGATCCACGACGTCGCACACCTCCGAGGGCACGTCCGGCGCGCACTGCGCGAGCGACGGCGCCCGCGCCGTCGCCGCGGCGATGAGCAGGCGCGCCTCGGCCACTTGGCCGTGGATCGCGCGACCGGAGAGCAGCCGAAACATCGTGGCGCCCAGGCCGAAGACGTCGGTCCGGCCGTCGATCTCGCGGACCATCCCCCTCGCCTGCTCCGGCGCCATGTACTCGCACGTGCCGAGCGCCACGCCCGTCTTCGTGGCCGTCTTCTCCGGCAGCTCCCCCATCCCGAAAGGAAGCGGATCGAGCACGCGGGCGATCCCGAAATCGAGCACCTTCACCCGCCCATCGCTCCCGATATGCAGGTTCTCGGGCTTGATGTCCCGGTGAACGACGCCGTGCGCGTGCGCCACGACCAGCACATCGAGGACCCGCTCGGCGAGCGCCAGCACATAGCCCACCGCGAGCGTCCCCACCCGGGCCATGTGGTCGAAGACCGTCTCGCCCTCGAGCACCTCCATCGCAAGGTAAGCGGCGCCGTCGTCCGCGACGCCCGACTCCAGCACGAGCGGCAGCCCCTCGCAGAGCGGGCCGACAGCCGCCAGGGCGCTGCCGATCGGGCCCTCGCGCAGGAAGCGCTTCCGGAGCTCCTCGATCTGGCTCAGCGACGGGTGCAGGACCTTCACCGCCGCAACCTGGCCGTCAGCGCGCCGGCCAAGGAAGACGCTCGCCATCCCGCCGCCACCGAGCACGCGCTCCACCGTCCAGGTCCCGATCTGGGTGCCGATACGCAGCGCCGCGAGCTCCTCGTCGTCCATCGAGCGGGCGGATGGTACCATCCCGTTCACCAGGAGCGATCGCGAAAGGCCACCAGCTCCAGCGAGCTCACGCGACTGTGGACCATTGTCTACACCACGCTGAGCTCGTCCAGACGCCGTCACGCTCGACCCCGCAGCGCCTGCGACGCTCAGTCGGGGCATGGGGCCCCGCACGCCATGACGTTGCCAGGACAGGCTTCTATCTGCCCGAGACACGTGCCGATGACGCAATCAGAGCCAGGCGTGCAGTACACCAGACAGGGAGCGCTCGTCATGCAATTGACCGAGCAATCGCCTTCGCACCAGATCTTGTGCATCCCCGATCCCATGCAGTTGACCAGCGCGTCCCGGCGCGCCCCGATGTCGCAGACGCTCCCGTCCTGACAGGCGATCTGGCACGGTTCATCGCACACGTGATCGCAGTCGTTTGTCTGCATACAGCTGGTCCGCTGCGACGCGCCGCGCCCTTCCTCGGGGCCGCGGCTTGGTGGGCCAGGGAGGCGAGCTCTCGTGTCGCCCTTCCTCTCGGGGCCGGGATCCGGAGCCTTCGCCAGGACGCGATCCGCCGCCGGGCCGCCGGGAACCTTGGCGGGCGGTGAGGCCGCCGGTCGCTGCGCGCCGGTCGCCCCCGGCGATCTCGCGTCGGGCTCGACGTTCACCGCACGGAGAACCACGGCGACGAGCACGCCTGCGGCGAGCAGCGGGAACGCCAGCACGGCCCATCGCAGCCTCTGTCCACCTGCCGGCGGCGGGGCGGGATGCAGGCCACCGGCGCCCGAGGCGCGCACCGAGACGGCCGAGGAAGGGGCGAGCCCGTGGGGCATCCACACGGTCGTGGCGGTGCTGAGCGGATCCGCCGCGGGGGCGGGAAGCCCGGCCGCGCCGAACCGCAGAGCAAAAGCGGGCGGCTGACCGGACAGGACCGCGCGCACGTCCTGCTGCATGACCGTCGCGCTCGGGTAACGCTCGCCTCGATCGAACGCGAGCGCGCGATCGACGATGGCACACACCCACTGCGGGGTCTCCGGAGCGACGCTCGCGAGCGGCGGCGCAGGCAGCGTGGCCATCTTGACGACCAGATCGGTGTCAGAGCTCGCGTCATGGATGCGCCGCTTCGTGATCAGACGAAACATCGTCGCTCCGACCGCGAACAGGTCGGCACGCGCATCGATCTCGTCGCCCCTGACTTGCTCCGGCGGCATGTAGGCGACCGTGCCGAGCGTCGTTCCCGTGCGCGTCCGAACGTAGTCGGCCGCGGCCTGCCTGACGCGGGCGACGCCGAAGTCGAGCACTTTCAGGCGCCCGTCGCGGAGGCGGAACAGGTTGTCTGGCTTGATGTCGCGGTGGATGATGCCGTGCGCATGGGCCGCTGCCAGCACGTCCAGCAGCCCGTCCACCATGCCCAGCAGCTCGGCCATGTCCACGCTGCCGAGGCGCCTGGCGTACCCGGCGAGCGACTCACCATCGAGCAGCTCCATGACGAGGAACGGGCAGCCGTCCGCCGTCGTGTCGATATCGCGTATTTCCACCGCGCCGGGATGGACGAATCGATTGACGGCTTGCGCTTCCTGATCGAACCGCGCACGCAGCTCGGGCATGCGCGCGATCTCGGGGTGGAGGATCTTGATGGCATCTCGCCGCCCGATCTTGTGCGCGCCGACGTAGACAGCGGCCATCCCGCCCGAGCCCAACAGCCGCTCGATCGTCCACTTCCCGCACAACACGGTGCCGACTCTGCGCTGCAGTTCCTGGTCGTCCATATCCGGGTTCAGGGTTGCTAATTTGCCGAACGGAGTCCTCGCGGCGCCCCAGCACCGCCCTGACCGCCGCCCATCCTAGCCGATTGGCCGTTGCGTCGTGACCACGCGTCGTCGTCGTGAGCGCGCGACACGCGGCATGCCGTCCCGGGTGTGTCGACGACCGAGCGCGGCAGCAGGCCGACCAGGCCCACAAAAAGTGCCCCAGTCGAGACCAGCGCCCTGCCCTCGGCGCGCGTGTCGCGCGGAGGGAGCGTGACCGTGGATCCGCCCGAAAGCCGATGGTACCGTCGCCGCGATGGGGAGCGTGGACCAGCTCGAGGAACACCGCGCGGCGCTCACCGGGCACTGCTACAGGATGCTCGGCTCCGTTGTCGACGCCGACGACGCCGTCCAGGAGACCATGGTGCGCGCCTGGCGGAGCCTCGACAAGTTCGACGGGCGATCGTCGCTGCGCACCTGGCTGTACCGGATCGCGACGAACGTCTGCCTCGACGCGCGGGCCGATCGCGCGCGCCGGGCGCGCCCGATCGAGGAAGGCCCTGTCGGCACCGTGGACGACGAGCTCCAGACGCGCCCGGGAACGCACTGGCTGGAGCCCGTCCCCGACGCGCACGCCCTCCCGGCGGACATCGACGCCGCGGAGCGGGCGGTGCTCCGCCAGAGCATCCGCCTCGCGTTCGTCGCGGCGCTCCAGCACCTGCCGCCGAAGCAGCGCGCCGCGCTCCTGCTCACCGAGGTGCTCGGGTGGTCCGCGGCGGAGGTCGCCGACAGCCTCAGCACCTCGGTCGCCTCGATCAACAGCGCGCTCCAGCGCGCGCGGGCGACGCTCGCGAGCCGCGATCTCGGCGACATGCGCGCCACGCTGCCGGAACCGCAGTCCGCCTTGCTCGACCGCTACGTCACCGCCTTCGAGCAGTACGACGTGGACCGGCTCGCGGCGCTGCTGCACGAGGACGCGACCCTGTCGATGCCGCCTTTCACCCTCTGGCTCCGCGGCCCCGACGCCATCCGCGCGTGGCTGCTGGGCCGGGGCGCGGGCTGCCGCGGGTCGCGGCTCGTGCCGACGGCCGCCTGCGGCTCGCCGGCGTTCGCCCAGTACCGCCCGGCGCCGGAGGGCGGCCACCGGGCCTGGGCGCTCATCGTGCTCGATCTCGCCGGGGACCGCATCGCCAGCATGACGTCCTTCCTCGACACCGAGACGCTCTTCCCGCGGTTCGGCCTGCCGCTCGATCTCCCCGCGTAGCCCCCGCGCCCGGCCGCATCGGGGCGGCGATCTTTTTTTTCCGGTCGACCGATGAGTCCCGGCGCAGGCGGGTGTCTATGGGGTGAACTCCGGCACGACGGCCCTCATGGCCGCGATCGTGGCCGGCATCACCCGGCGTCCATGCTCGAACAGGAGAAGAGGACCATGACAACGAACAGCGCTCGCAAGATCTTCGTCAACCTGGCCGTCAGCGACCTGAAGCGGTCGATGGAGTTCTTCGCGAAGCTCGGCTTCGAGTTCAACCCGCAGTTCACGGACAGCAACGCCGCCTGCATGATCGTCAGCCAGGAAGCCTTCGTGATGCTCCTCACGGAGCCGTTCTTCAAGGGCTTCACGAAGAGGGAGATCTGCAACACGCGCACGCACACGGAGGGGATGTTCGCGCTCTCGTGCAGCAGCCGTGCCGAGGTCGACGAGATCGTGAAGACGGCGATCGCGGCGGGCGGGTCGCACGCCATGGATCCGCAGGATCACGGCTTCATGTACGGCTGGAGCTTCTACGACATCGATGGTCACCACTGGGAGGTCGTCTGGATGGCCCCCGAGGCGATTCAATCGTAGCCGGCGCGTCGACGAAGGAACGTAGGAGAAGGAGGAGAGCCATGGTCGAGAGCCGCACAGCGAACAGCGATAGCTTCCAGGTCACGACGCCGTCGGCGGACGAGGTCCGCATGACGCGCCTGTTCGACGCGCCGAGGCACCTCGTGTTCGAGGCGATGACGAGGCCCGAGCACATCAGGCGGTGGTGGGGCTGTCTGGGCGAGGGCTACTCGGTGCCCGTCTGCGAGATGGACCTCCGGCCGGGCGGCAAGTGGCGCTTCGTGAACCGCCACCCGGGCGGCGAGGCCGCCTTCCACGGCGAGAACCAGGAGATCACGGCGCCGAGCCGGCTCGTGTTCACGGAGATCTTCGAGCAGTTCCCGGACACCGTCACGGTGGTGACGGCGACCTACACCGAAGAGGGCACGAAGACGCGGCTCACGGCCACCGTGCGTTATCCGTCGACGGAAGTGCGCGACATGGTGCTCGCGTCCGGGATGCCCAGGGGCGCGGGCATCAGCTACGACCGCCTCGAAGCGCTGGTCGCGCAGCTGCAGCAGCGATGAGCCCGGTTGGCCGGCGGTGAGCGGGCGCGGCGCTGCCAGCCCGCGCGCGCTCGCTCACGCGCGCCGCCCGGCGAGCACCTGCCGCAGCGTCGCGTCGCTCACGGGCTTCGTGAGGTGCAGGTCGAAGCCGGCCTGCCTCGACCTGGCCTGGTCCTCGGGTCCGCCGTAGCCCGAGATCGCCACAAGGTAGAGCGGGCCGCCCCCGGGCGCGGCCCGCGCCCGGCGAGCGACCTCGTGACCATCGATGCCCGGCAAACCGATGTCGATGAAGGCCACCTCGGGGCGCAGCGCCAGGAGCTTCGTCACCCCCTCCAGGCCGTCCACCGCCACCGTCACCTCGTGCCCCAGCGCCTCGATGAACTCGCTCATCACCCGGCGCACGTCCTCCACGTCCTCCACGACGAGCACCCGGCGCCGCTCGGCGGCCTCCGCCGGCGGCGGTGCGGCGGGCGGCTCGGCGCCGGGCGCGAGCGGCGGCGCCCCGCCCCGGCCGAGCGGAAGGCGCACGATGAACTCGCTGCCCTGGCCCGGTCCGGCGCTCTCCGCGACGACGCTGCCGCCGTGCATCTCCACCAGCCGCCGCACCAGCGTGAGCCCGAGGCCCAGCCCGCCCGTGCCGCGGTCGATGCTCCGATCGACCTGCGTGAAGAGCTCGAACACCCTCTCGAGCATCACCGCCGGGATGCCGCGGCCCGTGTCGCGCACCCGCAGCACGGCCTCCGGCGCGGCGCCCGCCGCCTCGCGGGTCAGCCGCACCGAGATGGCGCCCTCCGGCGGCGTGTACTTCGCGGCGTTCGTCAGGAGGTTCGTGACCACCTGCTCCAGCCGCGTGGCGTCGGCCCGCATGCCGAAGTCCCCCGGCCCGACCTCGACCGAGAGCGCGTGGCGCCGCGCCTCCACGGCCGCGCTCACCGCGGCGGCGGCGTTCCGCACCGCCGCCGCGAGATCGACGTCCTCCAGGCGCAGCTCCACCGTGCCGCGCGTGATGCGCGACACGTCGAGCAGATCGTCCACCAGGCGCACGAGGTTGCCCACCTGCCGCCGGGCGATCTCGCGGTAGCGCGCCGACCTGGGCGCCTCGCCCGCCAGATCGCCGAGCAGCGTGAGCGACAGGCTGATGGCGGCCAGGGGGTTGCGGAGCTCGTGCGCGAGCATCGCGAGGAACTCGTCCTTGCGCTGGTCGGCGAGCCTCAGCGCCTCGACGAGCGCCTCCACGCGCCGGCGGGCGTTCACCTGGTCGGTCACCTCGAAGGCGAACACGAAGATGCCCTCGATCGCCCCGTCGCGGTCGCGCATCGGCTGGAAGACGAAGTTGAAGAAGCACTCCTCCGTCGTGCCATCGCCCTGGCGGTCGAGCCGCACGGCGAGCTCCTTTCCCACGAAAGGCTCGCCGGTGCGGGTCACTGTATCCAGGAGGTCCGGGATGGATTGCCCCTCGAGCTCGGGCAGGGCGGCCAGGATGGGCTTGCCCACCTGCGCTCGTCCGCCGACGAGCTGCTGGTAGAGCGGATTGACCACCTCGAAGACGTGCTGCGGCCCGCGGAGGATCGCGATGGGCCCCGGGGCCTGCATGAAGAGGTCGTTCAGGTACTGTCGCTGCCCCTCGGCTTCCCGCCGCCGGCGCGCGAGCTCCACGTGGATGCGGACCCGCGCGAGGAGCTCCCGCGCGGAGAACGGCTTCACGAGGAAGTCGTCGGCGCCGGCCCCGAGGCTGTCGACGCGCACCTCCTCGCCCGCGCGCGCGGAGAGCATCATCACGGCGACGCCGCGGGTGCGCTCGTCGGCCCGCAGCGCCTTGAGCAGGCCGAAGCCGTCGAGCCGCGGCATCATCACGTCGGTGAGCACGAGGTCCGGGACGTGGGCGCGGGCGCTCTCCAGCGCGGCCTGACCGTCGGCCACGGCCTCCACCGTCCACCGCTCGGCGAGCAGCAGCCGCTGCACGTAATCGCGCATGTCCGCGTTGTCGTCCGCGACGAGGATGTGCCCCGGCTGCTTCGGGGTCGGGCGCTCCTCGGCCGGCACGGCGTCCGGCGCCGGCACGTCGCGCTCCCACTGCGCGGCCTCGTCGAGGAAGGGCGCCGCGCCGCCCCCCTCCGTGGCCGGCGCGGGGGCGAGGTCGATGCGATTCGCGGGCAGGTGCGCCTTCCCGAGCGGGATCGCGACCGAGAAGCGGCTGCCCGCGCCGAGGCGGCTCTCCACGGCCACGCTGCCGCCGTGGAGCTTCGCGAGCTCTCGCACCAGCGCGAGGCCGATGCCGCTGCCCTCGTAGCTGCGGCCCCTGGCCCCCTCGACGCGGTAGAACCGATCGAACACGCGCGGCAGCTCCTCCTCCGGAATGCCGGTGCCCGTGTCCTCGACCGACAGGACGATCCGCCCCCCGGTCTCCTCCAGCGTCACCCGGACGCCCCCCGAGAAGGTGAACTTGAAGGCGTTCGAGATGAGGTTGAGCACGATCTTCTCCCAGAGCTCGCGGTCGACGTAGGCCGGCTCGGAGAGGGGCGGGCACTCCACCGTGAGGGCGAGGCCGGCCCGATCCATGAGCGAGCGGAACGAGCTCGCGAGCTCCGCCGTGAAGGAGCCGAGATCGGTGGGCTGGTAGCTGGCCCGGATGCGGCCCGCCTCGATGCGCGAGAAGTCGAGCAGCGTGTTGACGAGCCGGAGGAGCCGGAGGCTGTTGCGGTAGATGATCGCGAGGCGGTCGCGCTGCGGCGCGGGCAAGGGGTGCTCGGCGTCCGAGAGGCCGTCCTCGACGGGGCCCAGGATCAGCGTGAGCGGCGTGCGGAACTCGTGGCTGATGTTGCTGAAGAACACCGTCTTGGCGCGGTCGAGCTCGGCGAGCGCGTCCAGCCTGCGCCGCTCCTCCTCGCTGGCCCGGGCGTTCTGCAGGGCCGCCGCGCCGTGGCCGGCCAGGAGCCGCAGGAAGCGGCGGTAGTCGTCGTCCAGCACCAGCCGGGGGCTGGCGCCCGCGACGAGAAAGCCGCCCGGGCGGCCTCCGGCGCCGGCGCGGGGGAGCGGCAGCACCACCGCCTGGCGAGCGGCTTCCGGCCATGGGCCTCCCGGAAGGGGGCCGACGCGCGCGGGCAGCTCCGACAGATCCACCTCCACCTCCCCGCGCAGCGCGCGGTGCAGCGGCCACACCGCGCCGGCCGCCGCGCCGAGCTCCACCGCCGCCGGCGCCGCCGCGTGGCTCGGATCGAGCCCGACGGTCCCTGCGAGTCGGGCGGGCGCTCCGTCGTCGTCCACGAGATAGATCAGGGCGAACGGCACGTCCCGCCCGGCCTCTGCCAGGGTCTCCATCATCACCCGACAGACGTCCTGAACGCTCCTTGCGTCAGCCGCCCTCGCCGCCAGCGCCCCGAGGACCTGCAGCCGTCGCTGTCCAAGGATGTACCCTGTGCTCTCGGAGCAGGCGACGAGGATACCCGCGATAGCGCCCCTCTCGTCCCGGATGGGGGTCTGACCGTAGCTGAAGTAGCACTCCTCCATGAAGCCGTGACGATCGAGGACGAGCAGGCCATCGCGGACGTAGGTGGCCCCTCCCACGAAGGCCTTCGTGATCATCGGCTCGAGGATCTCCCAGATCTCCTTCCAGCACTCGCGGCCCGCCTGGCCCATGGCGGCCGGGTGCTTCGTGGATCCGAGCATCGGGCGGTAGGCGTCGTTGTAAAACTGAATGAGCTCCCGACCCCACCAGAGGAACATGGGGTGTTCGGACGAGAGCAGGATGGACAGCGCCGTCCGCAGCGACTGGGGCCATGCCTCGAGCGGGCCCAGCGCCGTCTGCGACCAGTCGATCGAGCGTATCAGCGCCCCCATCTCGCCGCCGCCCGAGAGGGCGCCGCAGGCCGGATCCGGCCCGGCCCCGGCGCTCGCTTCCTCGCCGCGGCCCGCGCCGGTTCGCTCCTCGACGCTGTCGCGCGGGCCGGTGCGCTGTCTCGTCATGGGGGACACCTGCTTTTCTACCACGGCCGAGTCCAGCCATCCTCGGCGCTGCACCTTGGGGACGGTCGCCTGCTCGTCTCAACGCCCCTCTCGATGCGTACCGCGTCGATAGGCCGGCCCAGCCCCATCGGGGCGACTGAATTTCCTTGACACCGCAATCACGCCACGGGCCTCGGGGCGGGATGCCTCTTTTGCCTTCGTGAACCGCGCTCACGAGCTCGCCTCCTCCCACGACCGAATGAAAGTTTGCAGAGCTCCGCAAAGGACACTCCGGCTGGACCGCTTGCTCGAGCCGAGCAAGCGGTCTAAGCTGCCTCGCATAACTTCGGAGGCCCCAAATGGCCTCCCATTGCAAGAGGAGCGTCCATGCGTCGTCTCAGCCCTGCTGCCCGCGTTCGGTACTTCTTCGCTGCCCTGACGGCAGGCTCCGCGATGTTGGGTACCACTGCCCTGCTGGTCCCCTCGAGCGAGGCGGCGCCCGGGGGGAATTGCACGTATTACAGCGACGAGAGCTACACCACCGTCGTCGGCCAGTACGGCCGCGACTGCTGCAACAACCGGATCGCGTGGGGCACCACGACGCAGCACTACGAGTGCGGCGGGTGCTTCACCTGCACCCCTCCCCCTCGCTGAGGGAAGCGCGCCGGTGACGGACGGCCGGCTCGATGGCGATCGCCGGCCACGATCGTTCAGCTTGCGAGAGGAATTGAACAGGGAGGCGGGGAGACGGGGAGATTGGTTGGATCTTTCTCCCCGTCTCCCCGCCTACCTGTGAATTTCCCCGAAGATTCGGGGGATGCTTCGGGTCGGCATGAACAAGCGTCGATGGCGCCAAAGGCGCTGTGGGCCAGGCCGCCACGGCTACGTCTGGCCGAGCCACGCGATCGCGGCGTCACGCGCCTCGAACACGCCGAAATGCTGGCCGCGGCGCTCCTCGGCCACCACCTCCCCGAACCGGCTGCTGAATTCAGCGGCCCCCGGAGGGCACACCACCGCGAGCCGGATCCAGTAGTTTCTTAGCTTCTGCAGGATCTCCCCGGCCTCCCCTGAGCTGAGGTCGAAGAAGGCCGCCGTCAGGTTCGCCGGGTGGAGGAGCGCACACCGCACGCCGCCCGAGAAACAGGCCTCGATCACGCGGTCGACGTCGCGGACGCTCTCCATGATCCGGTGGTCCGGCGGACCTTCCACGAACTGCACACCGCCCTCGTCGACCACCGTCAGATCCATGGCATCCCTCCGACACGGCCTCTGCGCCGCGGGCTCGGCGGAGAGCTCCGCTCGACCCGCGACCAGGAGTATCCCGGCGAGCGGCCGCTGTACAGGCATCGCGCGGCGCGCAGGAGCAGGGGCCAGGCCCGCCCCCGCCGCGCGGCGCCCTGGGCGTCACTGGGCGCGCCTGACCTCGTCGGAGAACCTCACCGCCTCGCGGAGCACGTGATCGGCGAGCGCGGGATCGATGATGCTCTTGATCTGCCCCGTCTCGATGCCCTGCTCCGCGGCCGTCTTGAAGTCGATGACCTCGTCGGCCATCGTCGCGAGCTGCCCGCTGTCGACGCGGAACGCGTGCGCCTGGTACAGCTGCCCGGCGCGCGCCGTCGCCTGGTCGATGAGCGCGCGCTCCTGCGGGTCGAGCAGGTGCGCGATGAACTCGAGGTGATCCGCCATGATCGTCGTCCAGAACGCCGAGACCTCGTCGCTCTGGAGCGAGATGTCGCCGTACGCGAGCCGATCGAGCCGGGTGACGAAGCGCTCGGCCTCCCGCGCGATGTGGTCGAAGAAGAGCGGCCAGACGAGGCTCCGGAGCGAGCCGCTCTCCTGCGCGCGCTGCATGCGGCGCTTGTACTCGATGAAGCGCTGGACGCTCGACCTCGTCGAGGCGAGGAGCGAGGAGATCCCATAGTCGCCATACCCCCGGTCGCGCGCCGCAAGGAAGTGCCTGGCGAAGAGGTTCTGGTACTGCCGCGCCTCGTCCCGGGGCCCGCGGAGGTGATCTCCGGGCATGAGCAGCGTGATGAACAACGCATGTTCCATCAGCTGGTCCGTCCAGAAGAGGACCTCCGAGACGGCGTGCGCTGCATAGCCGGCGCCCGGCCCAGGCAGGAAGACCGGCTTCCTCGAGCGCTGGTCCACGGAGATGCCGGGCGTATAGGCGGCCCCTGCCGGGAGGGCGAGGGGCCCGATCGACTCGCAGACCGCGTAGCTCTTGTCGGGCAGCGCGAGGCTCGGTGTTGCGAGCAGCGAGGCACCCGCGGTGGCCATCGCGCCGCCGGCGAATTGCCGGCGTCCAAGTTTCCCTTGCGGAACACGCTTCTCCATCGACGCTCCTCCAGGTTCATGCATCCGTGAGAATCGGAGCGCGAGGGTGCATGTCCCGCGCCTGAGCCAAGGAGTCGACTCGAAGGGCGGTCCGCCGGCGCGCGCCTCACCGATCACGAGGGCCGGCGACCCACGGAATCACCACGCCCGAGCGCTTCGTCAGCAGAGAGGTCGCGTGGGGGCGCGCCGGACGTCATTCACGGAATCCGCCCGTGATGGGCCGACCTGCGATCGGCGGCCTGCGAACACGGCGCACATTCCCCCTCCTCTACCGACGACCTGCGACCACGGAGCACATCACACCACGGAGGACACACGCTCGCGACGACCTACCTGCACACTTCCTGGGGGCGCCGCAGACGCACCTGCACCCACACGCGGCCGTCCCTCGTGTCGGGGTTCGAATTTCTTCGCTATCGTCGCCCGGGATGTCGAGGTCCCGCCCTCGGCTCCGACAACCCCACGAACGCGCGCCCGATCCCGGGGCGACAGCGAAGAGAAGGAGCCGATCATGAAGTACATCCTGATGATGAACACCCCGTGCGGGGGGCCGTACCAGGTCGCCAACTGGCAGCAGAAGGACTTCCAGGCGCACATCGCGTTCATGAAGAGCTTCCACAGGAAGCTCAGCGCGTCGGGCGAGCTCGTGGCGGCCGAGGGCCTGGCGGGGCCCGACCAGGCCAAGCTCGTGCGCGCCGGCAAGGACGGCACGCCGATCACCGACGGGGTGTTCCCGGAGACCAAGGAGTTCCTCGCCGGGTACTGGATCGTGGACGTCGAGAGCCCCGAGCGCGCGTACGAGATCGCCGCGCAGGCGTCCGCCGCGCCCGGCCCCGGCGGCGCGCCGCTCAACATGGGGATCGAGGTGCGCGAGGTGATGAGCGCGCCGCCCAGCGATCTCCAGTGACCTCTCCGTCCCAGGGCGCCACGGCCGAGCGCCTGCTGCGTGATCTCGCGCCGCAGGTGCTCGGCGCCGTCATGCGGCGATTCCGAGATTTCGGCGCCGCCGAGGACGCGGTCCAGGAGGCGCTGATCGCGGCGGCCACGCAGTGGCCGCGCGAGGGCGTGCCCGACGAGCCGCGCGCCTGGCTGATCCACGTGGCGTCGCGGCGCATCGCCGATCACGTCCGGAGCGAGGCGGCACGCCGCCGCCGCGAGGCGATCGTGGTCAGCCTCGTGCCGCCCGAGCTGCAGATCGCCCTCGCCGCCGACAGCGACGAGGCGGCGCTCGAGGACGACACGCTCACCTTGCTGTTCATGTGCTGCCACCCCGCGCTCTCCACGCCCTCCGCGATCGCGCTGACCCTGCGCGCCGTGGGCGGCCTGACGACGGCCGAGATCGCAAGGGCGTTCCTGGTCCCGGAGGCGACCATGGCGCAGCGGATCAGCCGGGCGAAGCAGAGCATCAAGGCGTCCGGCGTGCCGTTCGAGCGGCCGACGCCCGAGGCGCGCGCGGAGCGCCTCGGCGCCGTCCTGCACGTGCTCTATTTGATCTTCAACGAGGGTTACACCTCGAGCTCCGGCCCCGCGCTGCACCGCGACGATCTGTCGGGCGAGGCGATCCGCCTGACGCGCGCCGTGCACGCGCTCCTCCCGGACGACGGCGAGGTCGCGGGCCTCCTCGCGCTCATGCTCCTGACCGACGCGCGGCGCGCGGCGCGGACCGGGCCTCTGGGCGAGCTGATCCCGCTCGCGGAGCAGGATCGGGGCCTGTGGGATCAGCGCGCGATCGCCGAGGGCGTCGCGCTCGTAACGGCGGCGCTGTCCAGGGGCTCGATCGGCGCCTACCAGCTGCAAGCGGCGATCGCGGCCGTGCACGACGAGGCAGCGCGGGCCGAGGACACGGACTGGCCGCAGATCCTGGCGCTGTACGGCCTGCTGATGCGGATGTCCGACAACCCGATGGTGGCGCTCAGCCACGCGATCGCGGCCGCCATGGTGCACGGCCCTCGGGCGGGGCTCGATCTGCTGGACGCGCTCGACGCCGACGCGCGCCTCTCGGGAAATCACCGACTCGACGCCGCCCGCGCGCACCTGCTGGAGCGGGCCGGCGATCGCGAGGCGGCGATCGCGCACTACAGGCGTGCGGCCAGCCGCACGACGAGCATCCCGGAGCAGAACTACCTGGCGACGCAGGCGGCCCGGCTGAGCGACACGCTGAAGTAGCGAGAGCGAGCCGCGCGGCGCGCGCAGAGGCCGCGGAGGTGTCCGGCGAGAGAGGAGCGGTACCGCGGACCTGCCGGCGGCGAGCGCTCAGCCGTTCACCAGCTCGCCGGCGAGGCGGAGCGCCGCCGCCCGATCCTCCGCGACGTACACGCGCTGGGACCGCTCCGGCAGGCGCGCCTTGTCGAAGATCTCGCGCGGCCTGGGCAGCGGACCGGCGAGGATCACCGCCTTCTGGCGCCGCGCGAGCCCGTCGAGCGCGTTCTCGAGGGCGACGAACCCCGTGCTGTCGATGAACGGCACCTTGCCGAGGTCGAGGATCATCACCTCGTAGCTGTCCCCGCGGATGGCGTGCAGCGCCGCCATCGCCTTCTGGGCGGCGCCGAAGAACAGCGGGCCGTTGATCTCGTAGAGGGCGACCCGCCTCGGGAGCTCGACTTCGCCCGATCCGCCGGAGGCGTCCAGCACCGTCCGGCTCCCTGTCAGCTCGGCCATCCGGCGCATGAAGAGGATGGCGGCGAGGATCACGCCGGCCGACACCGCGATCACCATGTCCAGGATGACGGTGAGCCCATAACAGGTCAGGAGCACGAACACATCGCTCCTCGGCGCGAGCCTCACGAGACGGATGAAATGGTGGAGCTCGGACATATTCCACGCGACGAGCAGCAGCAGCGCCGCCAGCGACGCCATGGGGACGTAGGCCACGAGCGGGGCGAAGACGAGGATCGACAGGAGGACGACCGCGGCGTGGGTCGCGGACGCGATCGGGGAGCGCGCGCCAGCCCGGATGTTCGTGGCCGTCCGCGCGAGCGCTCCGGTCGCCGCGATGCCGCCGAAGATCGGCGCAACGATGTTCCCGATACCGAGGCCGATGAGCTCCGAGTCCGGATCGTGCTTGGTCCCTGTCATGCCGTCGGCGATGACCGCCGACAGCAGCGATTCGATGGCGCCGAGCATGGCGATCGCGAAGGCGGCGGGGAGCAGCTCCCTCACGAGCTCGAGCGAGAGCCCATCGCCCCACGGCAGCGAGGGCGTCGGGAGGATCGACGGGATCCCGGCGATCTCCACGCCGCCGACGGTGACGCGAAAGCGGCTGCCGATCGTCGCCACGGAGAACGCGGGGTAAGCCGCGTCGACGGCCACCGCGGCGAGCGACACGACGGTGATGGCGACGAGGGGCGCCGGCACCTTCTTGATGACGCGGGGGACGAGCAGGAGCAGGGCGAGCGTCGAGGCGGCGACGGCGAGCTCGAAGAGATCGGCCGTCCCGCGCGCCGCCCACAAGGCCGCCACCTTGGCGGTGTAGTGCTCCGGGAGCGGCCCGGCCTGGAGGCCCAGGACGTCCTTCACCTGGAGCGTCGCGATCACGGTGGCGATCCCGGCGGTGAAGCCCGTGGTCACCGGATACGGGATGTATTCGATGAGCCGGCCGAGCCGCATGAGCCCCATGATCACGAGCAGCACGCCGGCCAGGAGCCCCGCCGTCATCAGCCCGGACAGCCCGTGCTCCGCCACGATGGGCGCGAGGATCACCACGAAGGCCGCCGTCGGGCCGGTGACCTGGAACTTGCAGCCGCCCAGCAGCGCAACCAGCACGCCCGCCACGATCGCCGTGTAGAGCCCGTGCTGAGGAGGAGCCCCCACCGCGATGGCGAGGGCCATGGAGAGAGGGAGCGCCACGACGCCGACGACGGTGCCTGCCAGGAGGTCGGCCTGGAGATCCCCGAGGCCGTACCCCTTGCCAAGGCAGCGCCGGAGCGCCGACGCCACCGGGATCCGATGCCGCGCCGGAGCAGGCTGCGAGGTGGGCGGCCGGGGCGCTTCGCCGCCCTGGCCCGGCCGGTCAATCGCTGCAGCGACGCGCTCGGACCTGAACGTCATCGTCGATACACCTCCATCGAATGCTCGTGGATGTCGAGCAACACCGGATGTGTTGAGCAACATCGGTGCCACGCGACGATGTCCTCTGTTGATCGCTCGAAGCGCGCCGTTTCACGGCGGAGCGCGGGCTCGAAACGTGTTTACGACATATTGTCGCCATGAATTCATTGCTTCATGGCCATAACGACAACCTGGCGCGGTCATCGAGCCCGTCGCCGTCGTGCCCTATCACGGGCGCTCGGCGAGCGCTGCGCTCACCCAGCTCACCCCGCTCGTCTCGCGGTCCACGGCGGATGATAGACTCGCTCGGGCATGCCGTCTTCCCCGTCGCGGCCCACGGTGTCCATGGCCATCGTCGGCCGGCTGATCTCGTATGCCGCCTCTCGCGGCCTCCGTCACGGCGATCTTCTCGAGGTCGCCGGCGTCTCCGCCGAGTCGCTGACCGACGCGGACAGCCGCATACCGGTGACGTCGTTCGACGCCCTGTGGGCGCACATGGTACGCGCGCTCGACGATCCCGGGGCGCCCATCCGCCTGGCCGCGCGGACGCGCATGGAGGAGATGCACGTCATGGGCTTCGCGGTCATGACGAGCGCGAGCGCCCGTGAGTCGCTCGACCGTGTCGACCGCTACATGGTGCTCCTGCAGGATACACCGCGCTGGGTGGCCGATACCACGACGGACCGGGACGCTCCGTTCGCGGAGATGCACCGCTCGCCCCGCTTCACGCTGGGCGCGCGCGTCGCGACCGAGCACAGCCTGGCGGTGTACATCCGTTGCTTCCGCCAGTGCGCAGGCGTCGAGTTCTCGCCGCTCCGGGTCAGCTTCCGCCACCCCGCGCCGCGCGATCTCGCCGCGCACCGCGACTTCTTCCGCTGCCCTGTCGAGTTCGACGCGCCCCGCGATGGCTTTGCCTTCCCACCGTCGTTGCTGGACCTCGTGCCTCGCGACGCGAACCCGGCCCTGAGCGCCTTCTTCCACCAGCACGCGGAGGAGCTCCGCCGCCGTCGCGTCGCCGACGCGTCGCCCAAGTCCGATCGGGTGCGTGACGTCATCGCGCACCTCCTCGCCTCGGGCGAGCCGTCGGCGACCACCATCGCGCGGCGGCTCGGGACGAGCGAGCGCACGCTGCGGCGGCACCTCGAGGACGAGGGGACGACGTTGCGGCAGATCGTCGGCGACGTGCGCCGTCAGACCGCCGAGGAGCTGCTCCGCGAGAGCGACACGTCGATGTCGGAGATCGCCTTTCTGCTGGGGTTCTCGGAGGTGACGGCCTTCGCGCGGGCCTTCAAGCGCTGGTCCGGGAGGACGCCCGGCCGGTTCCGTGAGGAGGCGCGCGGCGCCCCGGAGCGCCGCGCCGCAGCGGGCGTGGACCGCGCGGCGGACGACGGCTGACCGCCGGGGCGATGGCCCGCCTGGTCCGGGGCCTCGGGCCGCAACCGTCCGGCGCGCCCGGCCTCAGTACGATATCTCGGCGGCGGCGACCTTCGCTCTCGCCGCTTCCCACGACATCGGGAGATCACCCGCGCCGACGGTCCACTGGGTCACGACGCCGTGGACGCTGATCGCGCTCGCCGCGCTCATCGCCGAGAGGTGGGCGTCCGACATCACGAACTTCCCCATCGCCTCTTCGTCCTTCCACACCGTGATGGTCCTCGCATAGCCGCACTTCGCCGACGTTCCGAGCGTGAAGCCGATCAGCCCTTCCTGCGCGGGCAGCTGGGCGAGGATGGGCCCCATCAGCTCGCCGAACCTCTGCTGCGCCGCCGCGTCGGGCTTCATCCAGAGCAGGGTCGACGAGGCAACATAGGAGTCCTGCGCGGCGCCCGTGAGCGCGCCGTCGGCGAACCCGGGTCCGCCGAACGGCGGGCTCTGCAGATCGTCATCAGTGCACGTGAACTCGGAGGCGGCGGTCTGCGTGCCCGAGCCGCCGCCCGTGTCGCTCGGTGTCCCGTCGTCCGCGCCGCACGCCGGGACGAAGGCGGCGGCCGCGACGAGGAGCGGGACAAGCGCGACGCGGGAGAGGGAAAAGTCAATTCGAGACATGATGGACCTCATGACAGGAAAAAGGGGGATGTTGTCGGGTGCGAATCAGCGCTCGTCCGCGCGCACGGGCGAGACCACGCCGAAGACGAGAACGGGGAAGGTGCGCTGCAGGCGGCGAGACACGAACTCCGTGCGCCGGCCGAAGCTCCTGACCGAGACGCGCGCGCCCACCGGCTGTCCGCCGCCGAGGGTCACGGCCCATATCGGGCTGCCGCCGTCCGGCCGCACGGCGAGGTAGGTGTAACTGCCTGCCGCGAGCCGCTCCTCGACGACGCCGACCACGGGCGCCAGGTCGCCGAGGGATCTCGATAGGTCGCCAAGCGGGCTGCCGGGCGGCGCGTCTCCGGCGACGTTCCGGTCAGCGTGCGTGCCAGGATGCGCAGCGGCGTGGACTGCGAGCGAGCCGCCGGCGGCCACGAGCCCGACCAGCAGGGCAGCGGCCACGAGGGCGCGGGTCTGAGGGAAGCGCGAGGTGCGATGAGCGGCGAGCAGCATGCCGGGAAGCTACGCGCCGCGGCCGGCGCCGGCCTTTGCCCGAACGGCCAAGTTGTTGGCCCGCTCGGCCACGCCGCCGGCCGCCGATCCGACCCAGGTTGGCCGACCCGACCCGGGTTGGCCGACCCGCCCTGGCCGACCCGACCAGGTTGAGCCGACCCGACCCCGACCCGAGACCCAGGTTGGGGCCGAGCCCGCCGACCCAGGTTGGGGCCAAGCCGCCGACCCCGAGCCGCCGACCCAGGTTGAGCCGACCTGAGCCGACCCGACCCAGGTTGCCCAGCCCGACCCAGATTGAGCCGACCCGACCCAGGTTGGGGCCGAGCCGCCGACCCCGAGCCGCCGACCCAGGTTGGGGCCGAGCCGCAGGTTGGCCGACCCGACCCAGGTTGGGGCCGAGCCGCCGACCCAGGTTGGGGCCGAGCCGCCGACCCAGGTTGGGGCCGAGCCGACCCAGGTTGGCCGACCCCCCGGCCCACTCCGCGGACCTACGCCAGCCGCTCCTCGACGATCATCCGCACACCGTGCGCCGGCCCGACGTTGGCCGCGCGCACCTTCCCTGTGTCGGGCCGCAGCGACGCGAGCCGCAGCCGGAAGCGCCGCAGGATCGTGCCCAGCACCAGCCGCATCTCGTAGCCGGCCAGCGCTGCGCCAAGACAGCGCCTCGCCCCGCCGCCAAACGGAATGAACTCGAAGGGCGTGAACTTGCGCTCGAGAAAACGCTCGGGACGGAAGCGCAGTGGCTCCGGGTAGAGGTCCTCGCGGAAGTGCGCGACGCCGATGGCCACGCTCACACCCACGCCAGCTGGCAATGTGTAACCCATCAGCTCCAGCGGACGCAGCAGCCTGCGCGGGCTCGGCGCCGGCGCAAGCGGAAAGCGCCGCAGCGTCTCGTGGCATACGGCCTCGAGGTACGGCTGCTTGTCGAGCGTCTCTGCCTCCGGGCCGGGTCCGAGCGCCCACAGCTCGGCGCGAAGCCGCTCGAGAGCGGCGGCGTTCTCGGGCCGGTGCAACGCATAGAGGGCCCACGCGATCGTGATGGCCGTTGTCTCGTGCCCGGCGATCACCAGCAAGATCAGCTGATCCATGACCTCCTCGTCGGTCATGGGCTGGCCATCCTCGTCGCGCGCCTCGACCAGCAGGCTCAGGATGTCCTCGCGTGGCCCGGCCGCGCGCGCCGCCGCGATGAGCGCGCGGAGCTGCTCGTGCAGGAGGCGCTGCCGCCGCAGGAACGCCGCGAAGGGGCCGACCCCACCGAGCTCGCGCCGCAACGACGGGAGGAGCACGAGGAGAGGAGACAACCCGTTGATGAGCTCCAGCAGCAGACCGGCGAGCGATGCCTTGCGCGCCGGCTCGCTCACGCCGAAGACGGCCTGCAGAATGACGTCGAGCGAGATCTGCTGCGCGACCTCGTACGCCATGACCTGCTGGTCCGGCCTCCAACCCGCAGTGTGCCGCTCGGCCAGCTGGCCTATCGCCTCGCCATAGGCACGCATGCGCGCGCCATGGAACGGCGGCATCATGAGCTTGCGCAGCCGGCGGTGCTCGGCGCCGTCGATCAGGAGAAGCGAGGCGCGGCCGAGGAACACCGCCATGTCCTTCGACAGAGGGGCGAACGAGTCGGGTTCCGCCGTGTAGATGGCCTTGATGCCCGCGGGATCCCCGGTGCACACCATCGGGGGTTTGCCAGGAAACGAGAAGGGATCGCCGTACTTTCGCGCGAGTGGCACCATGCAGCCGATCGGATCCCGGAGATAGCCGATCAGGCTCCCTAACTGGCTTCGCGGCCCCGGCGGTAAGGTGAGCATGGGCGGAGGATACCAGTCTCCCTGTCTCCCGCCTCTCTCCTCAATTTTCCGCTGAAATTGCGACGCGACGAGGGGATCTGTCAGGTCGGCTGACCCAGGTCGAGTCGACCCGACCGGGTCCGCTGCTCAGTCCAGCGGGAAATGTTCCGCGATCCAGGCCTCCCAGCCCGGCGGCACTCGGGTGGCCTCAAGGTAGCGACGCAGCTGGTGGACGTCGTCGAAGGCGGACATTCCCCACAAGCGAAACGCGTCGACATAACCCATGTCGTCGTCAAATGAATCGGCGAAGTCGGCGAGCTCCAGGCCGAGCTGCCAGGGCGCCTTGACGTCCCCGGCGCAGAGCAGTCGAGCCAGCGAAAGGAGCCCGTCGCGAGGCGCGATCGGACCTGCGTCGCCGCTCGCGAGCGCGGTCGCGCACGCTCGCCACCCCTCCGGTACGGCGGGAGGCGTCCACCCGCCGCCTTCCCGGAGCTCTGCGACCTGGCGCGACCAGAACCAGAGCTCGCGCGTGTTGTAGCGGGCCGCCTTCTCGGGCGTCTCGTACGATTCCCACGGCCAACGCACGCCGTCCTGCTGGCCGAGCCAGATGGTGAAGGAGACGTCGACCGCGATGAGCCCCTGCTCCAGGAGCGCCGATCGACGCGAGGCCGCCGCGATCGGGTCCTCCTCGTCGCCGTCCTCCTCGTCGCCGTCCTCGTCATCTGCCCGTTCATCCTTCGGGTGCAAGACCTTGTGAACGGCCTCTGCCCAGGTGATCGGCGCGGGAGGGTGGCGTCGCAGGTAGGCGATGCGTGTCTCGCGGTCCGGCGCGAGCTGTTCGAGGAAGACGCCCCACATCCCCAACCAGTCTTCACCGGAGCCCATTCGCCAGCCGATCGTGTAGCGCTCGTAGTCGGGGAAGCGCTCCCATGGAGGAGCGATGTCGCCGTGCTCGTCGACGTGCTCGCGGAGGCGGGAGCGACAGCTCTCTTTCCAGTCCATGACAGCAGCATACAACAGTTCACGGCCGTCGTCGTCGACAGCGGTGTCAGGACGCCACCGACGGAAAGCGCGTGGACCTGGGCTCGACAGACGCTCTTCGCCGGCCGTGAGCCTCCACATCAGAGCCGGCGGAGCCACACGGCGCGCACGGCGTGGTCGGGCCCCTTCTCCAGCACGACGTCGGCGCGTGCCCGCGTCGGCAGGATGTTCTCGGTGAGGTTGGGACCGTTGATCGTGCGCCAGATGTGCGACGCGAAGGCGCACGCCTCGTCGTCCCCCATCGCCGCATAACGGTGGAAATACGAGGAGGGGTCTCGAAACGCCGTGGCGCGCAGCGCCAGGAAGCGCTCGATGTACCATCGCTCGATGTCGGCCTCGTCCGCGTGGACATAGATCCCGATGTCGAAGAAGTCGCTGACGGCGATCGCCGCGGCGCGATCGGGGCCCTGCAGCACGTTCAGGCCCTCGAGGATCACGACGTCGGGCTGCCTCACGGTCTGCACCTTCCCGGCGATCACGTCGTAGGTGGCGTGCGAGTAGACCGGCACGTCGATCGCTTCGACGCCCGCCTCGAGGTCGGCGAGGAACTTCACCAGCCGCCCGAGATCGTAGCTCTCGGGAAACCCCTTGCGGTGCAGGCCGCCGCGCGAGGCGAGCACCGCGTTGGGGTACAGGAAGCCGTCGGTGGTCACCAGGTCCACCCGCGGGTGGTCAGGCCACCGCGCGAGCAGCGCTTGCAGCACGCGCGCTGTCGTGCTCTTGCCCACCGCGACCGACCCGGCAATGCCGATCACGAAAGGCCGCCGCGCGATCGGGCGGACAAGGAAGGTGTCCTTCACGCGGCGGAGCTGCTGCGCCGCGCCCACGTGCAGGTTGAGCAGCCTCGAGAGCGGCAAGTAAATCGTCGCGACCTCGTCGAGCGAGAGCCGATCGTTCAGGCCCCGCAAGACCACGAGGTCGGCCTCGGTGAGGGTGAGCGGCGTGGCCGCGCGCAGGCAGCCCCACTGCGCAGCGGCGAAGACCTCGTACGTCGTTGTGGCGGCGTCCATGATGGGTCGGAGCCGAGTGTACGCTCCCGAGCGCGCCATCCGAAGCAATCTCGCGCGCGGGAGCGAGCCCCGGCGCCTTGGTCAGGTCGCGACCGGTTCGTTGCTCGCGGTCGATTCGAGCTGCTGTTGCGCCGACTCGAGATGTTGCGGCACGACCACGGCAGAGGCGCGCTCCGTCGCTGGCCGCCAGTTGCCCGCTGCCTCCAGCGCGGCCTGCGCGCGTTCCAACCAGAGCTTGGAGCGGCGACGCTCCAGGACGGACAGCGCCTGCGGCCCCTCGCTCGTGTTGATGGCGGCCCAGAAGCTCGAACCGAAACGGTCGATCTTGTACATCACCGACGCGTCGAGCTCGGGCAATGTCACGGTTTGCCCGCCGCGCTCCAGCAGGCGTTGGTACGCGGGTGACGCGTCGAGCTGGCTGAAATCCCTCGAGCGACCCTGGTTCTTCACCACGATATGCTGCAGCGCGTCGCCCGGCGCCGCGAGGACCCGCTCGAGGTGGGACACCGAATCGAAGCCGCCGTCGGTGACGTGCCAGGACACGAGCTGGACGCCCATTTCCCGCGCGTAGTTGAGGACGTCGGTCGACTCGATCCAGCGCTCGAGAGCCCGATGGCTCTGCGCAGGCAGGTCGACGAGGACCACGCGATCGCCTCCGAGGGCGCTGTCCAGGATCTGATCGGCGCTATCGAGCTGCTCGAGATCCACGCGCTGCGTGTAGTCCGCATAGTAACGGCGGAGCGCGCCATGCGACAGATCCGCGTCGAGCGCCACGAACGGAAGCGCTCGGTCAATGAATAGCTGCGCCAGCAATCGAGCGACCACGCTCTTGCCAACGCCACCTTTCTCGCCGCCCACAAAATGTACAGTACTCATGCACCTCCCCCTTCGGCCACCATGTCGCGGAAGTCAAGCCATTCGTTGCAAATGGCATTCCGGCGTCGTTATGCGCGGGTGGCGCGACGTCGAGGCGACGTTATCGGGGTCGAGCAGCGCGAGCACCGCCTCCGCGACCTGGCTCGCGAAGGCGTCGCGCGGGAGCGTGCGGATCGAACGCGACCCGGGCCGCCCACCGCCGTCGCTCAGAAGAAGCTGTAGAGGGACAGCTTGATGCGCTCGTTGGTCGCGGTCACGTCGTCCGCGAAGGTCTGCTCCGAGTACTGGAACGAGAGGCCCGCGCGGATGGCCGGCGTGATGTCGGCGAACAGGTTGCCGTCGATGTAGCGCGACTCGTGGTAGGCCGTGCGGAGCGCGCCGTAGCCGTTCTCCTCGGTCACCCGGTCGTTCGAGCCCTGGGTGTAGTTGCCGGAGACGGAGAACCGCCCCGAGGGCGGCAGATAGTACTGGAGTCCGACCATGAACCCCGTCCAGCCGATCGTCTTCAGCTTGTTGTTCGCGTCGTACACGACGAGGCCGTTGTCGATGTTCGGCGTATAGACGGCTCCCTCCTCGGGGAGCGGCGGGTGCGGCACGTTGCTCGCGACGCCGACAACGTCCGCGATGCCCGTGCCTGTGAAGAACGAGCCGGTCAACGTCAGCGCGTTGCCGGATTCCTCCAGCGACTTGGCCGGGATGATCGGGAGCAGCGCATCGACGGAGAGCCCGTAGCCGCTGGCCGAGCGCAGCTCGCGCGGGGTCGCGGAGTGCTCGTTGACCCTGAGATGGCGGAACACGCCCGAGACGCCGATCGACAGCGGGTCGTGCAACATCCCGCCGGCGCCGAGCGTGTGGATTCCCTTCCAGCCGTTGATGCCGATGCGCAACCCCGCCTGCATGTCCGGCACCTCGGAGTCGCGCTGCGGCGGCTTGAGGACCGCAGCGGCGATCTCCACGTTGGCGGCGTCCGACTTGAAGTTGTGGCCGACGCGCAGCTGCGGCATCCTCCCGAAGACCTGGTTCATCACCGGGAAGAAGGACGTCGTGGCCGGGAAGAAGAACGGCTGCCACCCGAACAGGTGATAGCCCTGTCCAATCAGCAGGTCGACGTAGTCCGACTCGACCTTGATGTGGGCCTGACGCAAGCGGAAGGTGCCGCTGCTCACCAGCGAGGCCTCGGAGACGGTGGGCGGCTGATTGCCGAAGAAGTCGAGCTCCAGCACGGCCGTGGTCTTGATCCCGGACACCTCGGGCGCGTTCACCCTGACGCCGAACCTGGAGTTCCGCGCCGTGAAGTGCGTGCGGCCGTGCGAGCCGGCGTAGGTGTCCTCGCGCTGGATGACCGTGGCACCCACCGACTCGCCGAAGCTCTCGGTGGTGTCGTGCATGATGTCGAACTCCGCCATCCCGTAGATCGTGGCCTTCCACTTGGAGGTCACCGGAACGGGATCCTTGGAGGGCGGCTTGACGGCCTCCGCCGGCGGAGCCGCCGGAGCCGCCACGTCCGCGGGCGGCGTGGCCGGCGCCTGCGCGTCCGCCGGCGTGGCCGGCGTAGCGGCCTGCGGAGCGGCCGCGTCCGGCGCCGGCGGGGGAGTCTGGGCGTGCGCGACCGCCGCCACGAAGAAAATCGACGCACCGACTAGGTTCGCAACCTTCGATTCATTCATGTTCGAAGCCCCTGGGTTATCCATGGCGCCAGGAATCCCCTGCAAACGCCGCAATGGTGAGTTCAACAAAGCTTCACGTCGCACCGCGCAGATCGCGGCCCGGGCGCCGCAGCCGCCTCCCCGGCGGATCAGCCGGGGTCGAGGCGTCAAACGGCGTTCGCGCTGCCCGCGCGCTTCCTCAGGATGCGCGGCCCGCGTCGCGGAACGCGCGGGCGCGGGCGACGAGCTCGTCGCGCCGCCCGTCGCGCAAGAGCTTGAGATCCACGAGGTTGCTGCCGACGCCGACCGCCACCGCCCCCGCCGCGAAGAAGGTGCCCACGTTCTCTAGCGTCACGCCGCCCGTGGGCATCAGCGGGATATGGGGCAGAGGCGCCTTGAGCGATCTGAGGTACGAGGCGCCGCCGAGGGCGTCGCAGGGGAACACCTTCACGACATCTCCGCCCGCCCGGTGCGCCGCCACGACCTCGGTGGGCGTGAGCGCGCCGGGAGCGTGGACGACGTTCATCGCGACGCAGGCCCTCACGGTCGCCTCGTCCAGCGCGGGGCTGACAACGAAGCGCGCCCCGGCCTCGACGCACGCCTCGGCGGCGCGAGCGTCCAGGACCGTCCCCGCGCCCACGAGCGCCCGATCGCCGTGGCGCGCGGCGACCTCGCGCACGACCTCGACCGCGCCGGGCACGGTCATCGTGATCTCGAGCACGTCGATCCCCCCCTCGAGGAGGGCCTCGACCGCCTGCAGCGCCTCGTCGGCCGAGCCGGCGCGCACCACAGGGACGATGCGCCCGCGCGCGATCCACTCGAGCACGGAGTGCTTGTTCATCGGTCCACCCGGGCCGTGCCCAGCTTCATCGCCTTGAGCACTTCATCGAGGGTCGCCATCGTCGTGTCGCCGGGCGTCGTCATCGCGAGCGCCCCGTGCGCCGCGCCGCAATCGACCGCCCACTGCGGCCCCATGCCCATCAAGAAGCCGTAGATGAGCCCCGAGGCGAACGAGTCGCCGCCGCCCACGCGATCGAAGATCTCGAGGTCCTTGCGCTCGGGCGCCTTGTAGAGCTGGCCGCCCTGGTACAGCACCGCGCTCCAGTCGTTGCGCGTCGCCGAGGTCGCGACACGGAGCGTCGTCGCCACCGCCCGGATGTTCGGAAACACCCCGATGACGCGCTCGATCATGCTCTCGAACGCGCCGACGCGCAGGTTGGCGTGCCCCTCGCCGACGCCCTCGACCTCGAAGCCCAGGGCCGCCGTGAAATCCTCCTCGTTGCCCAGCATCACATCGACGTACGGCGCGAGCGCTCGATTGACCTCCTGCGCGCGGGCCTGACCGCCGATCGACTTCCAGAGCGACGGACGGTAGTTGAGATCGTAGGAGACGACGACGCCGTGCCGCCTGGCCGCCTCCATCGCCTCCTTCGCCACGGCAGGCGTTGTCTCGGAGAGCGCGGCGAAGATACCGCCGGTGTGGAACCACCGCGCCCCCTGGGCGCCGAAGATCGTATCCCAGTCGATCTCGCCGGGCTTCAGCTGAGACGCGGCCGTGTGGCCACGGTCCGAGAGGCCGACCGCCCCGCGGATGCCGAAGCCCCGCTCGGTGAAGTTCAGTCCGTTGCGCACGAGGCGCCCCACCCCGTCGTGCGTCGCCCAGCGGACGTGCGTGAGATCCACGCCGCCCTGCAGCATCAGATCCTCGAGCAGGCGGCCGACGGGGTTGTCCGCGAGGGCGGTCACGATGGCCGACCTGAGCCGGAAACAGCGGCGCATGCCGCGGGCGACGTTGTACTCGCCGCCTCCCTCCCAGGCCTGGAAGCTGCGGGCGGTGGAGATCCGCCCGTCGCCGGGATCGAGGCGCAGCATGACCTCGCCGAGGGACACGAGATCCCAGCGGCAGGTGGAAGGATCACGGAGCGTGAAGGACATGGATACCTTGCGGTGGTGCAGGCCGCGTGGCGGACGAGCTTCTGGACAAGCAGGGTTCAAGGGGCCGCCGCCATCGCGGAGAGGCGACGCGGCGGGCCGATGGCGATGATTACCGATCGCCTCCTGGCGCGCGGGACGACTCGACCTCCGCGGCGGACGGGCCTGTGTAGCCCTTGGCGGCAGCGCCCTTCCCCTCGACGATGGGTCGCCCATCACGGTCGAACTTGACGAGCTCCGCCTTGGTCCCCGCGGCCGTCGGCCAGAGGTACCAGCGCGCGTCCATCCAGCCCACGTGGGCGGCGGGGCCCTCCACCGGCGCGCCCGTCGCTTTCAGCTGGGCCGGCCGCGTCGCCCGGTACTGGTCGACCGAGGTGTACGCAGGACGGTTGAGGGCGAATTGCAGCCCCGCGATGCTGGCGAGCATCACAAGGCCGCCGGCGACGATCGCCGCGTTCGGCACGCGCCGCTTCGGCGCCACCGGCTCGACGCGCGGCAGGATGAGGTGCAGCGCCAGCAGGCCGACGAGGTACAGCGTCCCCGCGAGCAGGAACGGCAGGGCGTACGAGCCCGTGGCCGTGAGCGCCCAGGCGACGAAGATCTGGAAGAGCGCCCCGCCGGCGACGCCGAACGCGGTCATGACGCCGACCACCGTGGCCATCGCGGGGCGCGGGAGGGCGTCCGAGACGAGCGTGTAGAGATTGCTGCTCCAGCCCTGGTGCGCTGCCGCGGCGAGCGACAGGATCGCGACAGCGACGTAGATCGTGGGGATGCCCGCGACGCTCGGGACATCGACGAGGAGCCCGACGGACATGACGGGCACCGCGGAGAGCGCACACGCGAGCATCGCGAGCTTCCGCGCCGTGCCGACCGAGCGGCCGCTCGCGATGAGCCTGGAGGACAGCCAGCCGCCGCCGATCGCGCCGCCGTCCGCCACGAGGAACACGACCGGGATGGCGTAGGCCATGAAGGTCGGCTTCAGGTTGAACTCGCTGACAAGGAACTTCGGTAGCCAGGTGAGGTAGAACCACCACGGCGCGTCGGTGAAGAACTTCGCCGCCGCGACCGCGTAGACGGGCCGCATCCCGAACACCTCGCCGACGCCGAGGTACTCTGTCGCCTCCTTCGCGTCGGAGCGGATGTGCGCGAGCTCCTCTGGCGATACCTTCGGGTGCTCCTCGGGCCGCCTGTAGAGGCGCGTCCAGAAGAAGATCCACACGACGCCGACGCCGCCCAGGATGAGGAAGCAGGTCCGCCATCCGTACGCCTCCGCGATGCGCACCGCGAGGAGCGGGGCCAGGATGGCGCCGACGTTCGAGCCGCAGTTGAACAGCCCGGTCGCGAGCGCCCTCTCCTTCTTGGGGAACCACTCGGCCACGGTGCGGACGGCGGCCGGGAAGTTGCCGGCCTCGCCGACCCCGAGCAGGAAGCGGATGCCGGCGAAGCCGGCGAAGCTGCCGACGATGGCGTGGCCGGCCGAGGCGATGTTCCAGAGCAGGAACGTCGCGCTGAGCCCCTTGCGCGGCCCGACGCGGTCGATCCAGCGACCGACGAACACCATGCCGAAGCCGTAGGAGAGCAGGAAGCTCACGTTGATGAGCGCGAGGTCCGTCGGCCCGAGGCGCAGCTCGTTCTCGAAGAACGGGATCAGCAGGGAGAACAGCTGCCGATCGAGGTAGTTGATCGTCGTCGCGAAGAAGAGGAGCGCGCAGATGGTCCAGCGCGCGCGGGACATGACGCCGGCGGCCGCCGGGCCCACGGGAGACGCTGCGGTCATTGGTTCACCCCGGAGGCGAGGAATCCACCGTCGACTGTGATGCTCGTGCCGGTGATGAAGCTCACCGCGTCAGAGCAGAGGAAGAGGGCCGCTCCGACCAGCTCCTGCGTGTCGCCGAAGCGGCCGAGGGGCGTGCGAGCGAGCAGCTCCTGCCCGCGCCCTGTGCCGTTGAGGAGAGCGCGGTTGAGGTCCGTCACGAACACGCCCGGCACGAGCGCGTTCGTCCGGATACCGTGCTTCGCCCACTCGGCGCCGAGGCTCCGCGTGAGCGCCAGCACGGCCGCCTTCGACGCCCCGTAGGCCGCGACCTCGTGGAACGCGACGAAGCTCGACAGCGAGGCGATGTTGACGATGCGGCCCCGGCCGCTGTCCTTCAACGGGCCATGGAAGGCCTGGCAGGCGCGCAGCATGCCGGTGACGTTCGTGTCGAGCAGGCTGTTCCACTCGGCCTCTCCCACCTCGGCGGTGGGCTTCCGGAAGGTCCGACCGGCGCAGTTGACGAGGATGTCGACGCCGCCGAACGCCTCCAGCACGCGGTCGCGCAGGGCGTCGAGCGTCGCGCGATCGCTGACGTCGCACGCCGCCTCGATCGAACGGACGCCCCGCTCGCGGATCTCGGCGGCGACCGCCTGCACGCGGTCCGCGCGGGTGCCCGTCGCGACGGTGTGAGCGCCCGCCTCGGCCAGGCCGAGGGCGATCGCGCGCCCGATACCGGAGGTGCCACCGACCACGACGGCCGTGCGGCCCGAGATGTCGAAGCGGTTCGTCATGCTCCCAGCCATTCCTTCGCGATGCCCCCGAGGAGCGCCCGCGCGTCGCGCTCGATCTGCGCGTCGGTCGGCTGGACGGGCATCGCCCCGTAGCGCCGGGTCAGCGCTGAAGCGATCGACCGCCGCGAGTGGCGCCACTTGTAGATCAGCTGATCGAGGACGCGCGCGTCGGAGTGCTGCGGCACGAAGGTCGGCCCGAGCATCTCCAGGCGCATCATCGTCGTCTCCTCGATGAGGCTCGGGTTGTTCATGAACCACCAGCAGCCGAACGGCAGGACGTTGGCGAACTTGCGCGCCACGACGCAGAGGGGGTGCGTGTTCTCGCGCGCGAGCGTCGTGACGAGGAAGCGCACGTCGGGGTTCTCCGCGGCGAGCCGCTCGAGCGGGGTCAGGTCCACCGTGCTCACCCCGTCGCCGGCCACGCCGAGGCGGGGGTTCACCGCGCGCCGGACGCCGATCATCATGGCGAACGGCAGCCCGTGGTCGCGGCACGCGTCCAGCACGGCCCGGGGCGGCGCCGAGACCTCGTTGACCGAGATCGCCAGGTAGCGCGGCCGCATGCGGGCGATCCACCGCTCGAGCTCGGGCGCGAGATCATGGGTGTGGATGAGCCGATCGAGGCGCAGCGCCGTGTAAAACCGAGGATCGGGCGTGGCGCCCGCGTCCCAGATCGCGCGCTCCGCCGGGTCGGTCGGATCGTTCGTCATCGCGAGCGCGCTCACGCCCGAGAGCCGCAGCACGTCCTCCAGGTGATCCTCGACCCGGCGCGCGGCGAAGAAGGCGCGCGCCTCGCGAAGATCCGGCGCGGCGGGGTCGAGCCCGAACGCGGCGAGCACCGTCGCGGCGCCCGCCGTGGCCTCGGACAGCGGCGATCGGCGGACGAAGAGCGACGCCCACACGAGATCGGCCTGCGCCTTCTTGTCGAGCGCGAAGAACGCCTCGGGCGTGACCTTCGGCTCGGCGCGCAGGGCCTCGGCGACGAGGTAATGGTACGTCAGGAGCTCGTCGACGCCCCAGAGGTTCAGCGCGGGGAACTGGGGCGCGAAGAGGTGGGTGTGAAGATCGATGATGGGCGCGGCGTTGACGGCCGCGGCCACGCGCTCGGCGAGGGTCATCTCGGCACCTCGGGGATTCGGTCGTCCTTCGGATCGGCCCAGCGGTCGTTCGGCACGGTCGCGCACCAGGCCGGCCGCAGCGGGTCCTTGTCGTACGGATAAGAGCCCAGCCGGCGGTACTCCTCAGCATAGTGAGCGAGCTTCTCGCGATCGAGGCGGACGCCCAGGCCTGGACCGGCGGGGACGCGGATACGGCCATTCCGGTACAGGAGCGGGCCTCCCTGGATCACGTCGTCACGCAGGTGGTGGTAGTGCGCGTCGGCGGCGAACGAGAGGTTCGGGATGACGGCGCCGAGGTGCAGCATCGTCGCGAGCTGCACGCCGAGCTCGCCCGAGGAGTGGACGGCGACGCCGAGGCCGAACGTCTCGCAGATCCCCGCCGCCTTCACGCACGGCCGGATGCCGCCCCAGAACGTCGTGTCGAGCAGGATGACGTCCACCGCCGTGTCGAGGACGTTCGCGGCGAGCTGCTCGAAGCCCACGACGACGGTGTTCGTCGCGAGCGGCATCCGCACCTTCTCGCGGGTGCGCCGCATCGCGTGCAGGCCGAAGACGGGGTCCTCGAGGTAGTCGTTGTTCAGGTCCTCGATCGCCTGCCCGAAGCGGATTCCCTGCTCCGTCGACCAGACGGCGTTCGGATCGAAGCGGACGCGATCCTTGCCCACGGCGGCGGCGACCGCGCGGTAACACTCGAGCTCGTAGTCCGGGTGGAACACGCCGCCCTTGAGCTTGTGCGAGGTGAACCCGTGCGTCTTCTTCAGCGCCTTCGCCTGCTCGACGAGCTGCGTCGGCGTCCGCACCTCGCCTGACCCGTCGGCGTTCGGGTAGCGGAAGAAGAGGTAGGACGCGAACGGCACCTCGTCCTGCAGCTTGCCGCCGAGGAGATCGTGGACCGGCACGCCGAAGGCCTGTCCGAGCAGGTCGAGGCACGCGAACTCCAGCGCGGCGAGGACCTGGGTGCGGTTGTTGTAAAGAGAGGCCGTCGGGTTCGCGATCTTGAACCGCATCTCCTCGAGGCGGGCCGGATCGTGGCCGACGAGGTAGCCCTTCATCGCCCGGAACACGGCCTCGGCCGACTCGCCGCCACCGCCCATCTCACCGAGGCCGATCAGCCCGTTATCCGCCTCGATCTCGACGATCGTGCGCACGAAGCGGCCCCAGTGACAGCCGTTGGCGTGACGCAGGGGCGCTTCGAGCGGCACGGTGACGGTGGTGGCGCGGATGTCGACGATTTTCATGCGGGACGGGACTCCAGGGGCCCCCAGCGGTCCAATGTGCCTCGATAAGGCATCCCAGCGGGCAGGGACAACTGCCTCGGCGCGCCGGGCTCGATTTTCTTCATGCAGAATGCGGGGAATGAATCGGTGAGGGGGTGAGTTGTCTATGTGCAGCCTTGCCTGCGCGGAGGCCTGCCGTACGGCCCCGATGAATTCCCGGACGATGCCCGAGTGATCACGCCTCGCGGTCGAATCTGGACGGAGAGCTCGATCTCGTCGACGACGCCGCAGGGGACCTCCGGGAGGGCGCGCCGAGGTCGCTGCCGCGCCGCGCTGTCACGCCGGAGCCGCGCTGGGGGTCCTTCTGGCGGTTCTCGCCGGTGAAGCGGGGGAGGTGGGCGCGGAGGTCGCCGAACCCTCGCGTCCTCATGTAGCGGCAGTTAGCAAGACGAGGCACACTCAGGCGCTCCCTGAAGCGGGGCACACATCTCCGGGTCTCCGCGGTGATCCGCCGCATTTCTGCCCTTGCATGGCCATCCATGATGGCTGATAAAGGGAGTCGGTCGGGGTCGGGGGAGATGGAATTGGCTGAATGGCGTTCACACTCCGCTGCATCGACGTCTCGGACTGGAAGACCTTCGGGCTGCTCCAGCTCGTGATCGACACCATCCCGGATCCCATCTTCGTCAAGGATCGGCAACATCGCTGGATCGCCTGCAACCCGGGCTTCTGCAGGTTGATCGGGCAGCACTACGACGATCTGATCGGCCGCAGCGACCCGGACTACTGGCCGAAGGAGCAGGCCGAGATCTTCTGGAGCTACGACGACGTCGTCTTCAACTCGGGTGAGCCGAGCGAGAACGAGGAGAGCGCCACGGGCTCGGACGGGGTGGCGCGCACGATCTGGACCCGCAAGTTCCCCATGAAGAACGCTCGGGGGGAGGTGGTCGGCCTGTGCGGGCTCATCACGGACATCACCGACCTGAAGCAGCGGCACATGGAGGCCGAGCGGATCGCGGCCGAGAACCGGGAGCAGCGCGCCATCATCCAGATGCAGACGGAGCTGCTCGATCGGGTGGCCATGCCGGTCATCCAGGTCTGGGAGGGGATCCTGCTCATCCCGCTGGTCGGCGAGATGAGCGATCGGCGCGCGGCCCAGGCGCTGGAGAGCCTGCTCGCGGCCATCGGGCAGCGGCGCGCAGAGTTCGTGATCCTCGACATCACCGGCGTGCCGGTGATCGACTCCGCCGTGGCGCGCCACCTGGTGCGCGCCGTGCAGGCGGCAGAGCTGCTCGGCTGCCGGAGCGTGATGGTGGGCATCGGCCCGGAGATCGCGAGGACGCTCGTCGGGCTGGGCATCGACTTCGGCCGGATCACCACGCAAGGCACGCTCCAGAGCGGGCTCGCCTACGCGATGAGCCGCCTCAGCACGCAGCGCGCGGCCGCCCGCTGAGCCCGCGGGCACGCCCGCCAGCTCGGGCGTCGCCGGGCGCGGGCGCCGCCGGCGCACGCGGGGCGAGGCCGCCGCCGCGCCGGCTCATGGCGCCGGAGCGTCGAGCGCCCGGATGCGACGGACCGAGTCGGCCAGCGTGATGCCATCGGCCTCGGCCGTCTCCCAGTGGGTGACGACATAGGTGGGCTCGAGCAGCTCGTTCGCGGCGTCGATCCCCGCGAGGTGGGCCGGGCTCATGACGAACTCGTACATCGCGTCGGTCGAGGCCCACACGGCCAGCGTGCGCCCGGAGCCGCAGGACGGCGACTGGCCCAGCTGGAGGGCCAGGAGGCCGGGCTGCGACGCGAGCTGCGCCTGGATCGCCCCGAAGATCGGCACGTATCGCTCCATCACGGCGTCGCCCGGCCGTGGGACCCCGTACGTCGCGCTGACCGTGTACGACGACCCCTCCGGAGGCGGCCGGAGCTTTCCGGTCTCCGGATCGACGCCGGGCCCGCTGAGCGTGTCTGCCTCCAGATCGGCTTCGAGTACGCCCCCCGTGCACTCAGGGAGGGGAGTGTCGGTCGTCTTCCCGCCGGAATCGGAGCTGCACCCCGACAGGATCGCGCCGAGCGCCGCGATGACGGCGGCGGCGAGCGCGCCCGAGGATCGCGCGATCGTCGCGCTCGGCATCTTGTCGAATCCACGTGTCGTCATGGTCATGGTCCTCTCTGCTCTGTCCGTTGCCGGAGGCTCTGTCCGTTGTCGGGGGCTCAGTCAGCGCGCGAGACGATCCCGAAGACGAGGTCCGGGAACGTCCGCGCGAGGCGGCGTGAGTGGAAATTCGCCTTGCGACCCATGCTCCGCACCTGCACCGGGGTGCCGGGCGGCGGCGCGTCGCCGACGGTGACAGCCCATGTGATGCCCTCGCCGGTGCGCACGGCGACATAGGTGTACGAGCCGGCCGGGAGTCGCTCCTCGACGAGGCCGGCGATGGGCGCCCGGTCGGCGCCGTCGCGGGAGAGCTGGCCGAGCGGGTTCCCGGCCGCCGCGTCGAGCGGCCCGGCGGCAACAGAGGGCCTGTCGAGCCGCCACGCGAGCACGACGAAGAGCGCCGCGAAGACCGTGAGGCCGAGGAGCGGCTTCACGAGCCGGCGCCGGGCGGATCGCGGCGCGGAGCTCCGCGCCGCCGCGCGGGCCGAGGAGACGAGCGTCATCTGGGACTCCTTGCGAGCACGCCTCGGGCCTCCCTCCGTGGGGGGCGCCGCGGCGTGACTGGATGGACCTCGGTTCCCGGACGCGCGCGGAACGTTCAATCGACGCCGCTCTTTCGTCCGCGACGGCCAAAAAGCAGAAATTTCACAGGGAGGCGAGGAGGCGGGGAGCGAGAGACGGCAAGAGAAAGAGTTTCATTTTTTCTTCCTCCCCGCCTCCCCGCCTCCCTGTGAAATTTCTCCGGGCTTCAACGGGATTGTTGCTCTAGCCTGCGCGGCCCCGATGACATCAACGTTCATCCGACCTGCCGTCGAGTCCGACCTGCCTCACCTGCCCGAGATCGAGCGCTCGGCGAGCGACGCGTTCCGGGGGACGGACCTCGACGTCGAGGCCCTGACGCAGGTGACGCCGGCGGAGGGCTGGCGCGGCGCGCTCCGGGCCGGGACGCTCTGGGTGATGGACGACGGCGCCGGCGAGCCGATCGCGTTCCTGGGCGCCGAGGCGGCCGGCGACGAGCTCCACATCCGCGAGCTCGACGTCGTCCTCGACCGCCAGGGGCAAGGGCTGGGGCGACGCCTGCTCGCCCACGTCATCGCGTGGGCGCGGGCCGCGAGGCTGAAGGCGCTGACCCTGACCACCTTCCGGACCGTCCCCTGGAACGGGCCGTTCTACGCCTCGATGGGCTTCCGCGAGCTGTCGCCGGCCGAGGCGTCCCCGCGGCTCGCGGAGATCCTCGAGAACGAGGCGCGCCAGGGCCTCGACCCGGCGCGGCGCTGCGCCATGCGGCTCGACCTCGATCGCGGCGACAGCGCTTCGTAACGGCTCCTGTCCAGCGCGGTCCACGCCGCGATCGGGCCATTGAACGGACTGAGCGCCTCCGCGAACAGCCCTCTTGGGGTGGAGCGAGCCGCCATGATAGGGCTCGATCCATGAGCACCGCGTGGGACTGGGTCGTTCCGATTCGACAGAAAACGCGGTGATCATCGCCAAGCTGAAAGCAGGGTTCCGCATCGTCGCCATGGATATCGACGCCGCCACGGGCGCCAGCCTGAACCTCAGGTATTTTCACAACGAGGCGCAGCTCAGGGTCTATGAGTACCGCTGCGGCCTGGCCGCGCTCGACGAGCGCCTCCTCGCGGCTGGCACCGGCGCGATGCCGCTCTTGCTGGAGCAGCTCCGGCGCGGATCGGGCGCCGACCCGAAAACCTGACGCATCGAGACAACCCAGCCTCCCGACAGGCCGGCTGGGCTCGCCTTCGCACCTCGCGCGGGGGGTCACGGAACAGTCACGCCGTTCGTCCGCCTTGCCTCACGCTGCAATGAGAGTGCATCCTTCACGCGCATGCTGCCTGGCAGGCTGCTGGACGGCCGCTTCGAGCTGGCGGAGATCGCCGGATCCGGAGGCATGGGCACCGTTTACCGGGCCTTCGATCGCTCGAGCGGGACGGTGGTCGCCGTCAAGCTGCTGCGCAAGGCGGCGGACGCGCGCGCGCAGGCGCGCTTTCTCCGCGAGGCAGAGACGCTCTCCCGGCTGGAGCACCCCCACATCGTGCGCTACGCGACGCACGGCATGGCGCCGACGGGGGAGCTGTACCTCGCGATGGAGTGGCTCTCCGGCGAGGGCCTCTCGGATCGGCTGGCGCGGCAGGAGCTGCGCATCGACGAGTCGATCGCCCTCGTGAGGACGGTCGCAGACGCGCTCGGCGCGGCGCACGCGCGCGGGATCGTTCACCGCGACATCAAGCCCAGCAACCTCTTCCTGGTCGAAGGCGCGCTCGATCGGGTCAAGCTCCTCGACTTCGGCATCGCGCAGCTGGCGGACGCCTCGAAGCGGCTGACGCGGACGGAGGCGGTGCTGGGCACGCTGGGCTACATGGCGCCGGAGCAGGCGCGGGGCGAGCGGGACAGCCTGGACGCGCGCGCGGACATCTTCTCGCTCGGATGTGTGCTCTACGAGTGCCTCACCGGGAAGCCGGCGTTCCGCAAGCAACACCCGATGGCGCTCGTGTGGAAGCTGCTCCTGGAGGAGCCGCCGAGGGTGAGGGAGCTGCGGCCCGACGTGCCCCACGCGCTCGACGAGCTCGTCGCGCAGATGCTGGCCAAGGATCCGTCGGCGCGGCCGGAGGACGGCGCGGCCGTGGCGCGCACCCTGGACACGCTCGGCGCCTGGAACAGGGGCAAGGTGTCCTCGGCCCCCCTTCCCGGCGCGGTCATCACCACGGGCGAGAAGCGCCTGGTCTCGATGGTGGCGGTCCGGCCGGCGCAAGCCTCGTTCTTCGAGTCGACGGAGTCGCTCGATCTGCACGCGTCACCGCCGAACACGCTCGCCGTGGTGCGCCGCGCGGCCATGCCGCTGAGCGCGCAGGTGGAGGAGCTCGGCGACGGGATGGTGGTGACGCTCGTGGTGAGCGCGGGCAGCGCGACGGACCAGGCGGCGCTCGTGGCGCGCTGCGCGCTCGAGATCTGCGCGCTGCTCCCCGGCGCGGCGGTCGTGCTGGTGACGGGGTGGGGCGAGCCGGCGGGCCGATCGCCGCTCAGCGAGGTGCTGGACAGGGCGGCCGCCCTGCTCGACGAGGCCGCCGCGCCCGGCCGCGCGGAGAGCCGGCGCGAGGGCGTCCACATCGACGCTGTGACGCGCGCCCTGCTCGACGTGCGCTTCGACGTCGTGGAGCGGAGCGGGCTCTCCTGGCTCAGGGCGGAGCGCGAGATCGGCGAGGGGCCGCGCAAGCTCCTGGGCAAGCCGAGCCCCCACGTCGGGCGCGAGCGGGAGCTGCGCCACCTGCTCGACCTCGTGGACGAGAGCTTCGCCGAGCGGCGCGCCGCGGTGGCGCTGGTGACCGCCGCGGCGGGCATGGGCAAATCGCGCCTGCGCCACGAGGCCGTCGAGGTGCTGCGCCAGCGCCACCCCGACGTGAGCCTGAGCGTCGCCCGCGGCGACTCCGTCGGCACGGGCGCCGCGTTCGCGATGCTCGCCGGATCGCTGCGGGGCGCGCTCGGGATCGCCGCGGGCGAGGCCGTCGACGCGCGGCGACGGAAGCTCGCGCAGGCCCTCGCGCCGCTCTTCTCGGGCGAGGAAGGGCGACGGGTGGGCGGGTTCCTTGGCGAGCTGCTCGGCGTCGCCCCCCTCCCCGACGAGGACCTTCCGGCGCTGCGGGCCGCGCGGCACGATCCGGCGCTGATGGCCGAGGGGATCCAGCGCGCGTACCTCGACCACGCGCGCGCCGTGACGGCCGCGCGCCCCGTGCTCGTCGTGCTCGAGGATCTCCACTGGGGGGACGCGCCCTCGATGGAGATCTTCGACCGGGCGCTGCGGGAGCTCGGCGACCGGCCGTACGCGCTGCTCGCCTTCGCCCGGCCCGAGGTTCACGCGGTCTTCCCGGGGCTCTGGGCCGAGCGGGGCCTCTCGGAGCTCCGGTTGCGCGAGCTGCCCGCCCGCGCGGCCGAGCAGCTCGTGCGGAGCGCGCTCGGCGACGCGGGCGAGCAGCTCGCGCCCGGGGAGATCTCCGCGCTCGTCCGGCGGGCCGGGGGCAACGCCTTCTATCTCGAGGAGCTCATCCGCGCCCTCGCGGAAGGGCGCGGCGGCGCGCTGCCGGAGACGGTGCTGGGCATGGCGGAGGCGCGCCTCGCCGCGCTCGGGCCCGAGGCGCGGCGGCAGCTGCGCGCGGCGAGCGTCTTCGGCGAGGTCGCCTGGGTGGGCGGCGTGCGCGCGTTGCTCGGCGCCGGGACGCCGGGGACGAGCGAGCGCGACGCGTGGGCCGAGCTGGTCGAGCGCGAGATCATCGAGCGCCGGCCGAGCTCCCGGTTCGCGGGCGAGGAGGAGATCGCCTTCTGCCACCCGCTCGTGCGGGAGGCGGCCTACGCGATGCTGACGGATCGCGACCGGGCGCTCGGCCACCGGCTCGCCGGCGCGTGGCTGCTCGAGGCCGGAGAGCAGGATCCGAGGGTGCTGGCCGACCACTTCGCGCGGGGCGACGACCCCGCGCGCGCCGCGGAGCAGTCCCTGCGCGCGGCCGAGCTGGCCGGCTGGCCGAGCGCTACCTGAGCCGACGCCGGCGCGACGTCGCCATCATCCCTGCGCCGCGTCCCCGCGCGCGCGGGCGATCGTGTGGATGAGCTCGCGCGCGTCGAACGGCTTGTGCAGGCACGCATACCCGCCCTTGCTCATGATCGCGCTGACCATCTCCGGGACCGCGTGGCCGGTCATGGCGATCACCGTGACGCGCTTCTTCAGCCCCCGCATCTGCGCGCACGTCGTCACGCCGTCCTGATCGGGCATCACGAGATCGAGCACGCAGACGTCGATGCCCCGCTCGACGACGTGCTGGACGGCGGCCCGCCCATCGTGGACGGCGAGGGCCGACAGCCCCGCTGCCCGGAGCACCGCCACGATCGAGTCGGCGACCTTCGGGATGTCGTCCACCACGAGGACGGCCGGCGAGTCCACCGCGCGAGCGACGATGCGCGCGAGGTGGTCCATCGAGAACGGCTTGTGGATCACCGTGTACACGCCCTCGGCGATCGCCTCCTCGATGAGCCTCTCGAGCGCGAACGCGGTCATCAGCACGACGGTGAGCTCCGGCTGGATCCTCTTGAGCTCCCGGAACGTCTCGACGCCGTTGAGCCCGGGCATGCGGATGTCGCTGATGACCAGCGTGAACGCCTGCTGCCGGACGAGCTCGAGCGCGTGGATGCCGTCCTTCGCCTCCACCACCTCGTAGCCCTCGAGCTCGAGGCTGGCGGCGAGCGTGACGCGCATGCCCTCCTCGTCGTCGATCACGAGCACCCGCTTGCCCCGCTGCGCGGCCTCCTGCACCTGCATGGCTTGCCCCCCCGTCATACGCCCTGAGTCCCTGTCGGCGTCAGCGCTGGCTCCGCGGCCTCGGGCTGCTCGCGCACCGGCAGCCGCACGACGAAGGTCGTGCCGTTGCCGAGCGAGCTCGTCGCCTCGATCGTGCCGCCGTGCCGCTCCACGATCCCGGCGCTGATCGCCAGGCCGAGGCCCGTCCCCTTCAGCTTGGTGCTGAACAGCGGCTCGAAGATCCGCGCGAGCGTCTCCTCCGAGATCCCCGTCCCATCGTCGACGACCGAGAGCGTCACCCCGTCGCCCGTCCGCTCCGCGGCGACGCGCACGCGCCCCTCGCGCTCGGCCGGGATCGCCTCGGCCGCGTTCTGGATCAGGTTCACGAGCACCTGCCGGAACTGGTCCTTGTCGATCTCCACGACAGGGAGCGTGTCCGGTACGTCGTTGTCGACGCGCACGCGCGGCGGGATCTCGACGACCGAGATGGCGTCGTCCACGAGGGGCCTCAGCGCGCACGCCGCGAAGCGCGGCCGCCGCTCCCGCGCGAAGTCGAGCAGGTTGCCGATGATCTTGGCGCACGCCGCGAGCTCCTTCTCGATGATCGAGAGGAACTGCGCCACGCGGGGCTCCGCGCCGAGCTCGGTCCCTGCGATGCGCTTCTTGAGGTAGTGGTTCGCGTTCCGGACGGCGCCGAGCGGGTTCCTCAGGTCGTGCCCGACGCTCGCCGCGAGCTGCCCCACCGCGGCGAGCTTCTCCATGCGCATCCTGGCCTCCTGGGCGTCGCGGAGGCTGGCGGCCATCTCGTTGAACGCCGCGCTCATGCGACCGAACTCGTGCTCATCGAGCACCGAGAGGCGCAGCCCGAGATCCCCCTGGGCGATCCGCCGGGAGCCGTCGAGCAGCGAGTTGAAGCCGCGGTCCACCGAGCGAAGGAGCCGCCCGAGCAGCACGACGAGGAGGAGCAGCGCGCCGCCGGTCGCCACCGCGCCGAGCAACGCCACCCGCGCCCGGAGGTGGCGCTCGTCGTCGAGGATCCTGGCCACGTCGCGCTCCGCGTCGTGCACGGCCGCGCTGATGTGCGGGAGGAACTCCGCCTTGTACTCGCGGTCGGAGAGCCGCACGAGCATCTCGTGCCGCTCGTTCGTGCGCTCGCGCTCGACATGGGTCGCGGCCGCCACGCCCTCGACGATCCGCGCGAAGCTCGTTCGCATGAAGCCGATGTGCTCGATCTCCTCCGTCGATTCCTCGTCGCTCTCCCTGATCTCCTCGTCGGCGATCATCGCCCTCTTGCGCGCCTCGATGGCGTCGAGATCGCGCGCCGTGGCCTCGGCCGCGCTCGAGAGCTCCGCGTTGACGCTGCCGTGGAGCACCGACTTGACCGCCTCGTTCATGTAGCGGCTGGCGTCGCTGGCGAGGGTGACGTGAAGCTTCAGGTCGTCGTAGGACGCCTCGGCGCGCCGCTGAAAGACGAGCATCTCCGCGATGGCGAAGTAGAAGGCGCCGCCGGCGACGAGGACCGCCGCCAGCGCGACGCCGAAGATGGCGGCCAGTGTGGCTCGAATGCTCATGGGGAGCGGCTCCTGCTTGCGTGCTTCACGTGGTCGTCGCCGTCGCCCGCGAGCTCGAGCTCCCTCGTAACGAGGAGCATGAGCCCGGCGTCGGGCGCCTCCCCCGCGAGGCCGAGCTCGAGCGCGGCGCCGAGCTCCAGGCCGGGCGCCGGGTGCCAGAGCACGCCGGGCGCGAGGAGCAGCGACGTCGTGTCTTCGATCTCGGCGGCGAGCTCGAGGGTCGGCACCACGTCGCCGAGCGGCAGGATCAAGCCCAGCGAGGCGCCGGGGCTGAGCTCCGCGGCGTCGCTCCCGGCGGCCGGGAGCCGGATCTCGGCCGACGCGGAGATGCCCACGTGCATGCGCCCGATCGCCTTGTCGACGCTCACGAACGGCTCCAGCGCGTACCCCGGCGCGCCGAGCGCGCGCGCGCCGGCGGGGAGCCCGGCGCCGAGCCCCGCGGACAGCACGAGCCCGAGCCCCCGCTCGTTGACGAGGTTGTACAGGGCCTCCAGCTCGACAGAGCCGAGCCCGGCCACGACGCCGCCGTCCTGGCGCGCGAGCTCCAGGGGGAGCTCCCCCCCGAGCTGCAGGCGATCGGTGATCCCGAGCTCCAGCAGCAGCGGGATGCGGAAGCCGACCTGGCGCCCGTCGTGTTCCCACCTCGGCGCGCTCGTGATCTGCAGCTCGAGCGCCTCCTGCGGGAAGGCCGTCTCGCCGAGGAACAGCTCCTCGATCGGCGGCCGCGCCGGTTCGTCTTCTGCCTCCGTCCGCTCCGGCTCGGCGGGCGCGGCCGCCGTCGACGCGACAAGGAGCGAGACCAGCGAGGCCCTGGGGCGCGCCCGCCGCGCGGACGGCCCGGCCGCTGGCTGCCGGGCCGCCGGCGCGCGCCCTGCGGGCGGGCCGCCCACGCTCACGGCGCCGGCTCCGATCCTGCGTCGCGGAGCACCGGCGCGGCGGCGAGCGGCAGCGCGATGACGACCGACGAGCCGTGCGCCCGAGGCTCGACGGCGAGCGACCCGCTGTAGCGGCGGACGACCCGCCTCGCGATGTTCAGCCCCAGGCCGGAGCGACCCGGCTTGGTCGTGTAGAACGGCCGCAGGATCGCCTCGCTGTCCGCCTCGCAGGGGACGATCGCCGCGTCCGTGACCTCGATGCAGTACCGCGCGGCGCTCGAGGTGCCCCGAACCGTGACCACGCCGTCCCCCGGCGTCGACTCCACGGCGTTCTCGATCAGGCACCGCACCGCGACGGCGAGCTCGATCGGGTCCGCCTCGACGTCGCCGTCCTGAGCCGAGAGGACGATGCGGGCCCCGGACGCGCCGATGCGCGCGCACGCAGCCGCGCGGCGCACGCAGCCCGCCGCGCTCACGCAGACGCTCCTGCGGGTGAAGAGCCTCGCGGCGTCGACCGACTCCTCGAGCCGCGCGCTCGCCGCGATCACCTCCTCGTCGATGATCCCGAAGAACTCCTCGATCCTCGGATCCGCCGTGTAGGCCGCGTCGCGCGCGACCTTCCGCTTGATGTAGAACGACGCATTCCGGACGATCGCAAAGCGGTTGCGCAGGTCGTGACGCAGCACGGACAGGATCTCGTCCGCGACCGCGGCCTGCTCCGCCGCACCCAGGGGATCCCAGCTGTTCATGACGATCCTCGCTCCTCGGCCCTCGCGCGCAGCGCGGCTCGCCCGTCGCCGCCAGCGAGGAGCACTCGAACCCTTCTCTGCACCATCGCGCCGACGCCGCCGTCGCCTCGACCGTGGGAGAGCCTGGAATGAGTTCTTAAAGACACTGACACAAGCGCCGTCTCCCTGAGGCCATGGCGCGCCCGAGCCTCGCGCCGCTGCGTCGCGGGCGCACGAGAGCACGCCTGGCCGATCCGTGCCATCGGTCACGTTTGCACGTTTGCACGTTTGCACGCCTGCACGTCTGCACGCCTGATGCGACGCCACCCCTCAATCAGCGTCACCCTTGATAAACATACGTGACAAAGTTTGTGTCAGTCAACGACATAGTAAGGCCCTCCACAGCACATCTCCGTTCAAGGGATTTCCGTCCACCCTCCGCATCATGCTCCTTGCGCTGCGCTGCCCTGCATCACCGTGATTGCCCTGGTCGCACATCCAGCTGGCCAATCCGTCGCCGGACATCGCCGTGTGTCGTGAACGAACCGCCGCGGGTCTGCTCTCCACGAGCATGGCGTCGGTGCGGCGGGTGGACAGGCGGGCGCGCTCGCGCCGGCGCTCGCGTCGGCCTCGATTCTGCCACTGCTTCAGATTTACGATGGGCGTGCACAGGAGCGCACCCCGGCGCGCAGATCCGAAAAAAAACGCCTGTCCGTGATTGGTTGGGAGCCGTTCCCGACACAGTGACGCGAGCCGTGCTCGCCCCCCGTCACCCCCGCCGCTCGCCTCGCCGGCGTTGCCTTGCCGCTCGCGGCGCGCCCTGCGCCCGCAGCGGCGCGCGCCCGTCGTGCCGCCGGCCCGGCACCTCGACCGAGCGTGCCCTGGCGGCCTGCGGGACCGGGAGGCGAAGGGCCAGCGCCATCCGGCGTGGATGGGCTGATGCTCGTGTCGTGACTGGAGGAAAGGCATGTTCATGGACTGGAACGTTCGATCGGCCGTGCGCGCGCGCGGCCGGATGCTTGCCCGGGTGTCCTGCCTCGCGCTGCTCACCGCCGCCTGCTCCCCTGATCCGGAGATGGCCGCGAGCGGCGCCGGCGGAGGCGGGGGGACGGGCGGCGCGGGCGGGAGCTCGCAACCGGAAGTGAGCAGCTCGAGCGCGAGCGCGGGCAGCACCGCGACCTCGGCGGGCTCCACGGGAGGCGCGGGGGCCGGGGGCGACGCGCCCGCCGGCTCCGGAGGCTCGGCGGGATCTGCCGGTGGGCCGAGCGGCAGCGGCGGCGCGGGCGACGGGGGCGCGGGCGGCGCGGGGCCGCTCCAGGACATCACGATCTGGATCGCGGGGGACTCGACGGTCGCCAACGGGCAGACCCCCTGCCCGGCCGGCTGGGGCGGCCAGCTCGCGGCGCTCTTCGACGACCGGGTCACCGTGGTGAACAGCGCCGTCGGCGGCCGCAGCGTGCGGACGTGGCTCTACAACGTGCAGACCACCATGGATAGCGCGGGAGAGTGCGAGCTCGCGCGCGACGCGAGCGGCGAGCCCGTGCTGCAGGCCAGGTGGGTCCAGATGCTCGAAGGCATGAAGCGGGGCGATTACCTGTTCATCCAGTTCGGCATCAACGACGGCTCGCGCACGTGCGATCGGCACGTGGGGCTCGACGCCTTCAAGTCGAGCTACGGGATGATGGCCCGCGCCGCGGAGGAGCGAGGCACCCAGCCCGTGTTCGTGACCCCCGTGAGCGCGATCTCCTGCAGCGGGAGCACGGCCCGGGGGACGCGCGGCGGCTATGTGACCGCGACCCACGAGGCGGGCAAGGAGTACGGCGTGCCGGTGATCGATCTGCACGAGCTCAGCATTGCGCTCTACAACTCCCTGGGCTTCTGCCCTGTCCCCGGGGGCGACGTGAGCGCGACGACGAGCGGCCCCGTCGGCGAGTTCTTCTGCGATGATCACACGCACTTCTCGCGCTCCGGCGCGGAGCAGATGGCGAAGGTCATGGCCGGCGCCGTCCGCGATCAGAAGCTCGGCCTGGCCGCGTACCTCGATTGATCCCCTCCGGCGCGCGCCGGCCAGAGCCGCGCCGCCCTCGCGGCGCGGGCCCCCTCGGAACCCGACGAATCCCCTCATTCTGTTGTTGGCACTTCAGCGAGAAGAAGAAATTGAACAGGGAGGCGGGGAGACAGGGAGATTGGTGGGATCTTACTCCCCGCCTCCTCGCCTCCCTGTGAATTTCCCCGAAGCATTCGAGGGGATAATTCAGCCTGTGTATCGCCGGAAGTGAAGGCTGCTACGGGCGTTTGGAGCCCTGCGGGAGCTTGGCCCCGTCGAGCTTGGCGCCGTCGAGCTTGGCGCCAGTGAGCTTCGCGTACTGCAGGTCCGCGTCGCGAAGGTCGGCGCCGCGGAGGTCGGCGCCGTCGAACTCGGCGCCCGTGAACCCGGCGCCGGCCAACTTCGCCTCGCGGAGGTCGGCGTTCGAGAAGACGACGCGGCCGCAGCGAGCGCCTTCGAGATCCGCCCCGCGGAGGTCGGCGCCGCGGAAGACGCAGTCGTAGAGATCGACCCCTTCGAGGCGCGCGTTCGAGAACTTCGCCTCTTCGAACGGGATCACCATGAGGTGCGCCTTTCGCAGGTCGGCTCCCGTGAGATCGATGCCCGAGAGCTGCACGAACCCGCCGCTCGACGTGCGCCAGCGCGACCGCCAGCGGTTCCAGCGCTCGATGCCGTCCTTGACCTCACCTCGCAGCATCGCGCGCGACTCTTCGAACGTAGGAAGCAGCATCTCGATGAGCTTCTTCTCGCTCAGCTTGATGACCTTGTCGCCCTTGGCGATGCGCGCGTCGATCTCGGTCTCCGCCTTCGACGGGACGTGCTTCACGTACGGAATGCGCGCGCCGACGAAGTGCGTCGCGTCCTTCGCCTTCTTCGCGACCGCGCCGCCGAGCTCGATCAGCATGTCTTCGCGGAACTCGCGCGACGTGCGCACATCCATCGCCGAGCTCTGGAATCTGCCTGCGTAGAGGATGCAACTCCCGGCGAGGCGCTCCTCGAACATGCCCTGCGGCTGCTTCTCCGCCAGCGGGGTGAAGCCGAGGTCGAAGGGAGTGACACGCTCCTTCGTGCCTTCGATCGCGCGGATGGCGAGGTTGCCGTGCCCGTCGATGTACGCGATCTCGGTCCCGTCCTCGGAGGCGGTGAGCGGGAGGATCTCGAAGCCGTGGAGCTCGACGTCCTCCGGAGCCTCGGGCTCGTCGAGCCATTGGCCCGTCTCGGCGTCGGCCGTCCTCGTACGGCCCGCGGAGTCGACGACGACCGCGCGGGCATCGTCGACGAACGCGACCTGCCCGAGGCGCTTGTCTGGATGGGAGAGGGTAGCTGTCACCTCACCCGAACGCGGATCGATGAAGACGAGCGCGCTGTCCGACGAATGATTGCTGATGTCACGATCGATGCTGACGGCGATCCATCCGACGCGCGAGACGGCGACGCCGCCGCAGTACTCGGGCGCGCCGCTCTCCAGCTCGATCGAATGGACGGGTGTCTCCGGATCGTCGAGCCGCCAGATCCGGACCAGGTCGGACACCGAAACGGCCCAGGTGTCGTCGGACCCGAACGTGCAGGCCGACACCTTGGCGTCGTGCGAGAGCGTCGCGGTGCGGACGCCGCGCGCACGGTCCCAGAGCTCGACATTCGACCCGACGGGGAGCATCACTGTCTTTCCGTCGCGCGAGACCGCCACAACGCCCCGGGGAGAGATCGCGTCGTTCGCGAAGATCGCCTCGCCCTTGTCGGTGATCTCGCGCACGACGACGGCGTTTTCGGGCTCGACGAGGAGCAGCTCACCCTGCGGGAGGTTCGCGAGCGCCGCGGGGCCCCTCGCGCGCCGCTCGCTGACCGTGCCGTCGGTCCTTCGCCAAGACCAGATCCCCGACGAGCCGGCAACGACGACGCGCTCGCGGCTCAGCGCGATCGCGTGTGGCGCGTCGATCCCGAGCTCGCTCGAAGCCGGCTCACCGTCCGAGGTCCAGACGCCGATGCCAGACGCCGTCGAGCCTGCGGCGAGCCACTTCCCGTCGCGCGAGAGCGCCATCGCGGGGCCCTGGCCGTACGCGTGGTGGCGAGGCGTGCGGACGCGACGGATCTCCGCGCCGCTGCGTTTCCACCAGCGAAAATAGCGATCGTTGCCTTGCGAGACCACCGTCTCGCCGTCGGCCAGGAACGCGAGCCAGCGACAGCCGGCCGGCCCCCCGTCCTGCTCGCCCGAGCCATGATCTTCCTGGAAGCGATGCGAGCCCAGGAGGCGGACGGGCTCGAGCGATGCGCCGTCCCAGAGGTGGACGTCGCCTTGTCCATGGCCGCCGGCGAGCACGCTGCCTTCGGGTGAGAACGCGAGTACGAGGATCTTGGAGCTCTTTCGCTGGGCGAGCTCCTTCTTCGACTTGCGATCGAAGACGCGGACGACGCCCTTCTGTCCGCCGGTCGCGAACGTCGCTCCGTCGGGTGAGAAGGCGAACGCGAAGATCTCGCCCGCGGGCTCGCTCAGGTCGTGAAGTCGTTTGCCGGTACGCGCGTCGAAGACGCTGGCGACGGAGTCTCCGCCGTAGGTCGCGACGATCGCACCGTCGGCGCTCACGGTCGCGAAGGCGAATTTCCTCGTCGCCTTCTCTCCGAGCTTCCACGAGAGCTCGCCGTCCTGGCCGAGGCGCGCGAGGGATCCACGCGCCCAGAGGAGAAGGTCGCCGTCGGGCAACGCGAAGACACCAGTGAAGCAACCGGTCACTGTCTGCTCGTCGAGGGCACGACCGTCGTCGACGGCGAAACGATGCACCTTGGTGCGCTTCTCGCCCGTCACGAGGGCCACGAGCGTCCTGGAGTCCGGAGAAAAATCGAGACCAGTGAAGTTGCCGGGCGCGTTGAAGCGGGTGGCGCCGAAGACCTGTCGGATCATCGAACCGAATCTTATTCGGATCCGTTGCCTTTCCGCGCTCCATCGATCGTCATTCTCGGACGTGCGAGCCGGCGGGCGCACGTGGGGTGACCATCAGGGCTCGACAGGCGTCGATGTCGCGGCCGAGCCCACCGCGATCGAGGACGAAGCGGCATTCGGGCGACCAGCTACCGGTCCGGCCGCGGATCGAGTACTTGATCTCGGTGACGCGCCATCTGCTCAGCCTCTCCGCGCTGCTCTCCGGTCTTGTCCTCGCCGGATGCAATGCGATCTCGGGCATCGGCAGCCTGACCTTCGACGGCGTGGGCGCGAGCGGAGGAGGCGGCGCCCCGCCTGGCGACGGGGGTGGCGGGTCGGGCGGCGACGGCGGTGAGGCGGGCGGCGGCGGTGAGGCCGGCAGCGCGGGCGGCGGCGGTGAGGCGGGCGGCGGCGGTGAGGTGGGCGGCGCGGGCGGCGGCGGCGAGTGCGACGGGGAGCCGTGCCCGGCGCCGACAGGCGTCGACGTCGTGGAGCAGACCTACACCGAGCTGCGCGGCAGCCCCGGTACGGCTACCCCTGCCATGGACCGGTGCCCGGAGAGCCAGGTGCTCCTCGGGTTTCGAGGGTCCCTGGGACCGCTCGGGGAGACGCTCATCCATGCCAAGATCCAGGCGCAGTGCGGCCACCTGGAGCTGACGGGAGACGGCCCCTACACAATCACCATGATGCCCGGCGACGTGACCCCTTTTCGGGGCAGCGAGGGCACCGAGCCCTGGGAGATGGTGTGCCCGGAGAACGAGGTGGTGGTGGGCTTCAGCGGTTGGTCTGGCAGGTACCTCGATCTCCTCTTCATCGCTTGTGCGCCGCTCGTCGTGACGGGACCTCCCGGCGATCTCCGCGTCGAGCTCGGCGCCGTCAGGTGGCCGGACGGCGTGGGCGGCGACGGCGGCAGCGAGTTCCCGGACACCTTCTGCGGTGCAGACCAGGTCGCGAACCTCGTTCAGACCGTCGTCGAGGGCGGAGCCATCGGCGCGTTCGGCCTGGGCTGCACGACGCCCTCGCTCACGTACTGACCTGCCGGCGCTTGCGCCGGGGGCGCGCTCGCCCCGGTTCACGTCGGTCCGGCGGGGCTCGCCCCGACTCCCCCTCGCGTCCTCGGGTCAGGTGCGCGTGATGGAGAGGCCGCCGTCGACCAGCGCGGCCGTCCCGGTGACGAAGGAGGCGTCGTCCGAGGCGAGGTAGAGCACGGAGCGGGCCACCTCCTCCGGGGTCGCGACGCGCTTGAGGGCGTGGAGGCTCGTGACGAACGCCTGCGACTCCTTCGAGCTGTTCGCCTCGTGGTACATCGCGGTGTCGACGGCGCCCGGTAGGATCGCGTTGACCCGCACGCCTTGCGGCCCGAACTCGGCGGCGAGGGCCTGCGTCAAGCCGATCAGGCCGGACTTGCTCGCGGCGTACGCGGCGGTGCCCGGGAACGCGACGGTGTAGCCGACGAAGGTCGAGGTGAAGATGACCGACCCTCCGCCGTGCTTCAGCATCGCGGGGATCTGGTGCTTGGCGCCGAGGAACGCGCCGGTGAGGTTCACGGCGAGGGTGTCGCGAAAGCCGGCCTCGGAGACCCCGGTGCTGGGGCCCCCCTCGCCCAGGACGCCCGCGTTGTTGAAGGCGATATCGAGCTTGCCGAACTTCTCTGTCGCCCGCGCCACGAGGGCCTTGGCGTAGTCTTCCGAGCGCACGTCGCCGGCCAGCGCGGCGGCGCGCCCGCCGCTCTTCTCGATCTCGTTCACCAGGCGTGCGAGCTCGCTCTCGCGCCGCGCCCCGAGGATGACCTTCGCCCCCTCGGCGGCGAAGAGCTTGGCGGTGGCCTCGCCGATACCAGCGCTTGCGCCCGTGATGATAGCCACCTTGTCTTGCAAACGTCCCATGATCCTTCTCTCCTGTCCGGCGCGCGGCGTCCCAGGGGCCGAGTGACAGACGGTCAGCGTTGCTGCTCGAAAGAGGGGAGAGGGCGCCGCCACCAGCCAGCGCGTCAGCCCCTCTGACAGGCGAGAGGGTAGAGCGCGGCGCGCGTTCGCAGTAGGCTCCCGTCGGTGGAACTGGATTTCGGAAACGCCGAACGATGAAGCTCGAGGGCATCGCGACGTTCGTGGCCGTCGCCGAGGCGCGATCGCTCAGCGAGGCGGCGCGGCGCCTGCGCCTGTCGAAGTCCGTCGTCAGCGAGCGCCTGGCCGAGATCGAGAAGAGCGTGGGCGCGAGCCTCATCCACCGCACCACGCGCAAGCTGTCGCTCACCGAAGATGGGGCGGCGTTCCTGGAGCGGGCGGTCCGGATCGTCCGCGAGGTCGAGGACGCGACCGCCGATCTCGCCGCGCGGCGCGGCACGCTGGCGGGCCCCCTCCGGCTGTCGGCGCCGGTGACCTTCGGGCGCATGCACCTCGGCCCGGCGCTCTACCCCTTCCTTTTACAGCACCCGAGGATCGAGCTGACGCTCGATCTGGATGACCGCCGCGTGGACGCTGCCGCCGCCGGCCACGACGCGGTGGTGCGGCACGGGCCCATCGTCGACTCACGCCTCGTGGTCTGGCGCCTTGCGCCGAGCGAGCGCTTCCTCGTCGCTTCGCCGGATTACCTGGCGCGCCACGGCGCGCCGGCGTCCATCGCCGAGCTGGAGAAGCATCGGGGCATCTTCTACACGAACCGCGGCATCGCCGACTGGCGCTTCCCGGGGCCGGACGGCGCCGTGCTCGTGCGGGCGCGCGTCGGCCTCCGCGTCAACAACGGCGACATGATGCGGGACGCCGCCGTCGCCGGCCTCGGCGTCGCTCTTCTGCCGATGTTCATCGTGGGCGCGGCGCTCAGGGCAGGTGAGCTGCGCGTCATCGACGTCGGCGCCCAGCCCGAGCCCGAGTTCATCTTCATCGCGCACACGGAGGGGCGGCGCCCCTCGGCCAAGCTCCGCGCGCTCGCCGACCATCTCGTCACCGCCTTCGGGAAGCCGCCGTACTGGGATGAAGACGTGGAAGGGAAGAAGGGCTCCTCCGCGAAGCCGAAATGAACCCGGGAGGCTGACGGCTCTTCCGCCCTCCCGCGTGCGGCTCGCAACCCACGAAGCGCTCGGCGCCGCGCACCTGCGGGGCCTGCTGCGCGACCGCTCGTGGATGTTCGTCGACGTGCGGCGCGGCGCCGCGCGCTCCGCGCCGAGCAGCTCGAAGCGCTTGCGAATGACGACGACGACGACGTGAAGCTCGAGCTCGCGAAGCGACCCGAATGTCCCGAAGCGTGGCTACGCCGATGGTGCCGTGGCCCGAGCGAATGGTTCGCGTCGCGCGGTGTTCATGCATCCAGGCGTGACGCCGGACATCCTCGCCACCGCGAGCGCCCGGGGGGCGCCCGGACAGGGTACTCTGGGCGCCGCCGGGCTTCGGCTGCACGACCTGCGTGCACGCCGACGCGAGCGCGGCCGAGAGGCCGCCGACCGACCGAGACCCAAGGAGACGCCCATGACCATCGCCCTGCACAGCCTGACGACCGGGACCTTCGTGCCCTTCCTGCGCAACCTCTCCGCCCTGTTCGACAAGGCAGCGGCGCAGGGCCACGACGGTGCTGCGCTCGCCCAGATCCGGCTCGCCCCCGATATGCTGCCGCTCTCGATGCAGGTGCGCTTCGTCTGCGACCAGGCCCGCTTCGGCGTCGCGCGGCTCGTGGGCGAGGAGCCGCCGGCGGTGGCCGAGGCCGACGCCGACGCCGACCTCGCCGGCTTCAAGGCCCGGATCGAGCGCACCATCGCCTACGTCGAGTCCGTCGCGGCCGACCGCTACCGGGGCGCGGAGACGCGCACGATCGCCTTTCCGCTGACGACCGACCTGTCGGTGGAGTTCACAGGCGAGCAGTTCCTGCGCGACTTTGCGTTCCCCAACTTCTATTTCCACCTGGTCACGGCCTACGACATCCTGCGCAACCAGGGTGTCCAGATCGGCAAAGCCGACTACATGGCCCACATCGGCTACGCGCTGCGCGGCACCCCGCCTGCCGACGGAAGCGGACGGCAGTAACCATCAACGGTCGCCCCTCCGGCGGACGCACAAGGAGGCGCCCCCCTGTGCCACCGGCGCGATACCGAGGGTCGCATCGTCGGCGTCGAGGGCTCGATCGTGGGCCCGTTGACGCTCAACAAGGCTCCGGCAGCGAGTCCACGCGTCGTCACGCCCTCCGAAAATCCCGGGGCATCCGTCAGAACCCGATGTCCTCGCGGATGGCGACAACGATCTTGCAGTGGTTCACGAGATCGTCCGTCGTCTTGACCTCGGTCGTGTAGTTGAGACCGTACGGCCAGAAGTGCTGCGTGTCCGCGTGCACGACGTCGCTCTCGTTGCCCGTGATGGCCCTGAGCTGGCGCGTCGCCGCCTCGCCCGTGAAGACGCCGTCCACCACCAGCGCGCCGAACTCGCGGCTGCCGACCCCCAGGGTGTGACCGATCTCGTGCATCGCGGTGATGTAGTTCATGGAGCTCGTCGCGCCGAACCGGATGGACCCATTGACGTTGCCGTCGGCCGTCGCGACCGACGGCACGTAGGACACCGACAGGCGCTTCTCGATGCTCGTTTGACAGTTGTAGTGCGACAGCGCCTCATCCATCGCGCTCGTGATCTTGTCGTACGCAGACTGCTGCTCCGCCGTCGGCGAGGCGACCTTCGCGAGCGTATAGGTGATTCCCCCCGTCCCCGGGCAGCCGCCGCCCGCGCCGCCGTCACCCGCGCCGCCGGCCCCCGCTTCGCCCGCGCCCGCGCCGCCGTCACCCGCGCCGCCGGTGCCCGCTTCGCCTGCGCCCGCGCCACCGGTGCCCGCGCCGCCGGTGCCTGCTTCGCCCGCGCCCGCGCCGCCGCTTCCGGAGGCGCTACCGCCCGTTCCGCCGTCTCCGCCTCCGCCGGTCGCGCCGCTCCCCGAGGTCTGTCCGCTGGAAGCCGCGGCGCCGCCGCTCCCGCTGGCGACACTGCCGGCGTCCGCGGGGCTGTCACCCGAGCCCCCGCACGCGACCGGACCAGCCGCCGCGAGCGCGAGCAGAACGATGTGGGTCGCCAGTTGCCTCAGCATGTTTCGTGCTCCTTCCACAAAGGATTGAAAAGCATTGAATCGTCGCTCACCGCACAAGGAACGCTCTCGGCTCCCGCGCGCGGCGAGCGCCGACGAAGTCCGCGTCACCGCCCTCTCACCGGCCGTGCCAGAGGTCAACTCGCCGCTGTTCACCGCGACTTGCTCGGTCGCCGCGACAGCAGCCACGATAAAAGATTGTAGCTGGATCGAACGCACAGGCGGAGCTCGGCCGCCGCCCCGCGAGCGTCGAGCCCGCGCACGCCTGCCCGGCTCCCTGAAGCCGATCCCCACGGAGCCGGCACGGAGCCGACCGGGCGCGAGCGTCTTCCGGGGTTTCTTCGCCGAAGGCGCCGGAACCAGGTCGGCATCGACGGACGTCGAAGGAGGTCCACCCTATATGAACCAACGTGAGCAGCGAGGTCGGCCGTGGACAAGGTGTGCTGACGAGATCGACAGCCGCTCTGTCCAGACGCTTCATCGATGAGGCGGGACGACCGGCGCAGCGCGCCGCCCTTGCCGGATCACGCCGGCTCCCCCTGTCGCGCCGGGCCGCCCGGCGGAGGGAGATGGGATGAGCCACAGCGCCATCGCCTCGGGCGCCGTGTTCCAGGAGCGCTACGAGATCGTCTCCGCGCTGCGCGAGAGCGGCTTCGCCGACGTCTACAAGGGGCGTCAGCTCGCCACCGGACAGCCGGTGGCCATCAAGGTCATGCACCCGATCCGGGGCAGCAAGTCCGCCGACGCCGCGCGGCGCTGCGCCCGCTTCCACCAGGAGGCGCGGTTCTGCGCGCAGCTCCACCACCCCAACATCGTCCGGCTCATCGACGCCGGACAGACGGACGACGGCACCCTCTACACCATCTTCGAGTTCGTGCCCGGCCAGAACCTGGCGGAGGTGCTGGCCGAAGAGATCGCCCTCGATCCGCGCGAGGCGCGGTACCTGATGCTCCAGGTCCTCGACGCCCTCGGCTGCGCCCACGGGCAGAACGTCGTCCACCGCGACCTCAAGCCCAGCAACATCATGATCGTCTCGACCGGCGCGCGGCGGAACGCGCTGGTGCTCGACTTCGGCATCGGCGCGGTCATCGCCGGGGCCATGGAGGGCGTGGATCCCAAGCTCACCCCGAGCAACGAGATCCTCTGCACGCCCGCCTACGCGGCGCCGGAGCAGCTCCTCGGACAGCCGGTGAGCGTGCGTTCGGACCTGTACGCCTGGGGGCTCGTCTTCCTCGAGTGCCTCACCGGCAAGCCGTCGATCACCGGCAGATCGCTGCAAGAGGTGCTCTTCCGGCAGGCCAGCCCCGAGCCGATCCCGATCCCCCCGGCGCTGCTCGGGCACCCGCTCGGCGCCCTGCTCCGGCGCGCGACCCTCAAGGACATGGCCGCGCGCGTCGTCACGGCCTCGAGCCTGCTGCGCGAGCTCGAGGCCTGCGACGTGGACGCGCTGAGCCGCGAGGACCTCGTCGATCCCGCGCGAGCGCCGCGCTCGCCGCCGGCCCCGACCCGAGGCGCGGAGGACGCGAGCCCGTGGCGCCGCGTCGCGAGCGAGACGGCGCCGCTCGACGCGCCCTCGCGGGAGCCCCGCGCGCTGCCGAGCGACCACGCGGCGGCCGAGACGATGCCGTCTCCGGCCACGCCCCGGCGCGTGGACGCGCCGGCTCCGCCGGAGCCAGAGGCACAGGCGCTGGAGCGACCCGACGGCGAGCGGCGGCCCCTCACCGTCGTCTGCTGCACCTTCACGGCCTCGGGCCCGGGGCTGAAGACCACCGACGTCGAGGAGATCGACGATCTGCTCGACGAGCAACAGGACGCCTGCGCCGAGATCGCCCGCCGCCACCGGGGGCGCTTCGCCGGCGCGCTCGGGGATCAGGTCCTCTTGCACTTCGGCTATCCCTCCGCGCAGGAGGACGACGCCCGGCGCGCCGCCCGCGCGGCGCTGGAGGTCGTGGCGGACGTGAAGGCGCGCAGCGCGCAGCTCACGGCGGCGCGGGGCGTGGCGCTCGAGGTCCGGATCGGGCTCCACACCGGCCTCGTGGTCGCCGGCCAGCTCCACCGGTACACACAGCACCTCGGGACGACACCGCAGATCGCGGCCCGGCTGAGCGCGGCCGCGGCGCCGGGCACGGTCGTGGTCAGCGGCGAGACCTTCAGGCTCCTCCGGAGCCGGTTCGCGCTCGATCCGATGGCGCCGCCCGATCTCTCGTCCGTCGCGCGCCCGCCCGCGATCTACCGCATGGGGCAGGAGATCCCTCCCCCGGCCCAGGACCAGGACATCGCCGGCCGCGACACCGAGCCGCTGATCGGGAGGAGCCAGGAGCTCGATCTCTTGCTCCAGCGCTGGGGGCAGGTCCGGCAGGGCATCGGGCAGAGCATCCTCGTCACCGGCGGCCCCGGGATCGGCAAGTCGCGCCTCACCGGGGAGCTCGCCCGGCGGCTCCGCGGCGAGCGGCACAGCTGCCTGGAGTGCCGCTGCGTGCCCGATCAGCGGAGCAGCGCGCTCTACCCGTTGATCGAGCTCCTGGAGCGGTTGATCGAGACGGGCCGGGACGACGCGCCGGGGCGCCGCCTCGCCCGGCTCGATGCGCTCCTCTCGCGCCGCGGCTTCGACCTTTCGGAGATGGTGCCGCTGCTGGCGGCGCTGCTGTCGATCCCCCTGGACGGGCGCTACGCCGCCCCGCTGGACCCGCCGCCGCGGCAGAAGGAGCGGACGCTCAACGTGCTCGTGACGATGCTCTTCGACATGGCCGAGGAGCAGCCCGTCCTGTTCATGGTCGAGGACCTGCAGTGGGCCGATCCGACGACCCTCGAGTGGCTCGGCGTGATGATCGCCGACGTGCCCTCGGCGCGGCTGATGGCGGTCTTCACCGCGCGGCCCGAGTTCTCGCCGCCCTGGTCGATGTCGAGCATGCTCCAGATCCAGCTGAGCCGCCTGGATCGGTCGGACGTCGAGCACCTGGTTGCGCGCCTCGCCGGCGGCCGCGCCCTGCCTGGGCCCGTGCTGGCGCAGGTGGTCGACCGGACCGACGGCGTCCCGCTCTACGTCGAGGAGCTGACGCGGATGGTGCTCGAGTCCGGGGCGCTCGTGGAGGAGGAGGACCACTACCGCCTCGCCGAGCCGCTCTCGGCGCTCGCGATCCCGACGACGCTGCGGGGCCTCCTCGTGGCGCGCCTCGACCGGCTCGGCAGGGCCAAGGAGACGGCCCGCATCGCCGCGGCGCTCGGCCGGGAGTTCTGCCAGGACGTGCTGTGCGCCGTGTCCGCGCTCGACGGGGAGCAGGTCCAGGAGGACCTCGATCGGCTGATGGCCGCGGATCTCATCCACAGGAAGCGGCGGCTGAACAACCCGACGTACCAGTTCAAGCACGTGCTCATCCGGGACGCGGCCTACGAGTCGCTCTCGAAGCGGAGCCGGCGGAGGGTGCACGCGATCATCGCCCGGACGCTCGAGGCGCGCTTCCCCGAGATCGTCGCGGCGCGGCCCAACCTGCTCGCGCACCACCACGCGGCGGCCGAGCAGCTGGAGCGGGCGATCGCGTACGCGGAGATCGCGGCGGAGCGCGCCCTGAAGCGGCCCGCGAACGCCGACGACACCGAGGCGATCGTCCACGTGACGCAGGCGCTCGGCTGGCTGTCGGCGATCGCGGACGCGCGGGAGCGCGCGCTGGCGGAGCTGCGCCTGAGCAGCCTGCTGATCCTGGCGCTCGTACGCCGGCGCGGGTACATGCCGAGGGAGCTCGAGGCGGCGGTCCACCGCTGCGAGGAGCTGAGCGACGAGCTCGGGGAGAGCTCGATGACCCCGCCGACGCTGTGGGCGATGTTCTGGTATCACCACATGCGGAGCCATCGCCCCGAGGCGCGGGCAATAGCAGAGCGGTGGCTCGATCTGGCCAGGCGGTCGCAGGACGCCGCGCAGCTGGTCTCGTCGATGGTGCTGCTGGGACAGTGCTCGTTCTTCGAAGGAAAGCTCTCAGAGGCCCGCCAGCAACTCGATAACGGCATCGCGCTCTACGACCCTCAGGCACATCGGGAACACGCATTCTTCTCCGGCGTCGACGTCAAGGTGTGGGCCCAGTACACGCTCGCGGTGGTGCTCTACCTGATGGGCTGTCCAGCGCAGGCGCTCACCCACGCGCAGGCCGCGGTGGCGTGGGCGCGCGAGCTCGATCACCTGAACAGCCTCGGGATGGCGCTGCTCCACCTGGCCGGCGTCTACCACTATGCCCGCGAACGGGAGCAGGTCTCCGCGACGATCGACGCCCTCCTCCAGCTGACGGAGCATCATCAGCTCTGGGTCACGGCGCACTGCTGGGCCCTGCGCTGCTGGACGCAGCGAGACCTCGAGCAGCTGAGACAGCACGTCGAGACGATCCGGGACGGCGGCCAGCAGAGCGGCCTGCCGTACTGGCTCTCTCTCGTGGCAGAGCTCGAGGCCGAGCGCGGGCAACACGAGGCCGCGGTGGAACAGCTCGCGGGTTGCCTGCGGCTCGCCGAGGAGTCGGGGGACGTGTACTACGTCGCGGAGCTCTACCGCCTGAAGGGGGTGTCTCTTCACGCCTTGGGCGCCGACGCGGATCAGGAGAGCGAGCGGTGCTTGCGGCGATCGATCGCTGTCGCGCGGGAGCAGGGCGCGAGGACATTCGAGCTGCGCTCGACGCTGGCGCTCTGCCAGATGCTCGTGCAGCAGGCCCGGCGCGACGAGGCGCGCCCCCTGCTCAGGCAGCTGACCGACTGGCCTGTGGAGTGCGCCGATCTTCCCGATTTTGCCAAGGCGCGAGCGCTGCTCCAGGAAGTGACCGATTGATCTGCCGCGGCGGCACCTCGGTCGCTTTCAGCGCATTTGGATCTGCATTTATTTGCATTGGATGCGCGAAGGGCTCGACGGAGCGCGGCGCCGGTTCAATGAGCTCCATATCCCATGCCAGGGCCTGCGGCTCCGGCGATTGGAGGTGGCCATGTTTTCCCATCAATCATCCAAGTACATGTCCAGGATCGCGGAAGCCGACGGCGCTCCCGCGCATCTCGACGAGGAGGCGCGCCCCCTGCACGAGCGAGGAGCGATGGAGGAAGGGCTCCTGGAGCTGGAAGGAGCCTGGTTGCGCGCCGTCGCGCTCTGCTGGGAAGATCCGACGCAGCGCGATCGGTTGAAGAGCGACCCGCGGGGATACTTGATGGCTCGCTGCGGCTATGCGTTGCCGCCCGGGATCGAGCTCACCATCCGCGAGGCGCGGGAGCCAGGCTCGCCGGGCGGCGACGCGCTGCGCTTCTGCGAGCAGCGCAGCGGCTGGGACCCCTCGGCGGGCGCCATCACGCTCTGTATCCCACCAGCGCCGGAGCTGGAGGATCAGCCCGTCGCGCTGGCCGAGCTCACGAGCGATCCCGGCTCGTCTTGCATCATCTGCTGAGTCAACCCTCGACGCCGTAGAAGCTGGCGGCGTTGTCCCAGAGGATCTTGCGGAGGCTCTCGCCGGGGAGCTTGCGGCGGAGCGCGAGCGCCCGCTCCACCATGCCTGCGTCGTGATCGATGTGGGGGAAGTCCGTCCCGAAGATCGCCCTGTCCTCGCCGAGCCATGGGATCGCCTGCTCCAGGCACGGCTCGTCCGGCTCGATCTCGATGAAGCACTGGCGGCGGAAGTACGCGGACGGCTCGCGGCGGACGTGCGGCGCGACCTCCTCGGCCAGGCCCCGGTACTCGATCTCGTCGAGGCGCCAGAGCCAGTAGGGCAGCCACCCGCAGCCGGCCTCGAGGAAGGCCACCCGCAGGCCGGGGTGGCGCTCGAGCACGCCGCCCTCGATCAGCGCGAGCAAGGCCATCATCTGCTCCATCGGGTGCGAGCAGGCGTGCAGGGCGAAGCGGCTGCGGAAGCGATCGGCGCCGGCCGCCGGCAAGGAGGCGTGCGTGCCCTCATGGATGGCGACAGCGATCGAGCGCCGCTCGCACTCGGCCCAGAACGCCTCATAAGCAGGGTCGCCCAGCGTCCGCCCCGCGACGGGGTTCGGCCGGAGCACGACGGCGCGGAAGCCGAGCGCGGCCGCGCGCGCGAGCTCAGGCACCATCTGCGCCGGATCGTGCGGGCTCATCAGGGCCACGCCCCGGAGGCGCGAGGGGTCGTGATCGCAGAAGCCCCGTAGCCATGTGTTGTACGCCCTGGCGAGCGCGCTCGCGAGCGTGGGATCCAGCGGGGTCATGCCGAGGAGCGCCAGCGCGAGCGTCGGGTAGAGGAACGCCACGTCGATGCCCTCGCGATCCATGTCGTCGAGCTGCGCTCGCGGCTGCTCGAGCGGCCCGAGCGACGCGAGCGCCCCGAGCCGCCGGCGGCCGGCGGCGGCGATCGCGCGCCAGGTCCGCGCGCTCATCCTGTCATGGACCGGCCGGCCATCCACCATCGGCTGCGGGGGGAGCCGGAGCAGCCCCTCCGGCCCGAGGTGCGCCACGCGGTCGGCCAGGGGCTCGCCGTCACCGGCATACGCAAGGTACGGGGCGTGAGCGCGGAGCTCCGGCTCGAGGTGGGTCTTCCACAGAGAGAGCGGTTCGATCACGTGACGATCCGCGTCGAGGATGCGATAGCCGTCGCGCACGGGACATCTCCTCTTCTGCCGGTGCAGGCCCCGGCCGCCCTCGCGCCGAGCTGCGCCTCGCTGAAATGGTGCAGGGCGTCCGGAGGGATGCCGTCGCCGCCGAGCTCGGCCAGGCGCGCGCGACGAGCCCGGTCGACGGGCTCACGTGGCGGAGGACGGTCTCCTTGTCACCAGCGAGCTCGACGCCCAGGTGGTGCTTGAATTGCAAGGTGCGCCGGGTGCATTGGACGCGTTGGAGGCGCGGAGTGCGTGGGATGCGCTTCATGAACACCGGACCCTGATGGACAAGCTGGTGCGTCGCCGCCCGCCGGAGACGCCCGTGCTGGTGCGCAATTCAGCGTCAGCGAGCGCCTGCCTGGAGCGCGGGCGGGCGGGCTCGCCGGCGCAGGCCGCGGGATCGCGCGGACGCGCCGCCCGCGAGCCCGGGGGCGAGGTCGTGTGAGAAGGGGGTGAGCAGCGTGGCAGTCATTCGCGAGACGGACATCGGCCCGGAGACAACGCCGCTGTCCAGCAGCTTCATCGATGCGATCCAGGGTGTCAGGCAGGACGATCGACGCGTCGCCCTGCTCGTCTACCACCGCGACGGCGCCGAGCGCGCCGTGCTGAGCCCGGGCGTGCCGGTCGTGATCGGCCGGGCGCCGCCGTCGCAGGTCCAGATCGGCGACGTCAGCCTCTCGCGCGAGCACGCCCGCTTCACCCAGTCCGGCGACAAGGTCGTCATCGAGGATCTGCGCTCGACCAACGGCACCTGGCTCGGCGGCGAGCGCATCACGCGAGGCGAGGTGAAGCCGGGCGAGGAGGTGATCCTCGGCAAGGTGGTCGTCGCCGTCCGCTCGATCACGGCGGCCGAGGACGAGCTGCCAGGGCTGATGAGCCACGAGCAGCTCCGCGTCGCCCTCGAGGAGGAGGTGAAGCGCGCGCGGTACTTCGGGCGGAGCTTCGCCGTCGTGATGGCCCGGGTCGCCCGCCAGCCCGGCGCCCACGTGAGCCACCTGTTCCCGCGCGTGCGGGCGCTGCTGCGCCCCGTGGACCGGATCGCGCTCTACAGCTCGGACGTGGTGGCGGCGCTGCTGCTCGAGGCCGGGGCCGAGGTGGCGCTCGACGTGGCGCGCGCGCTCGCCGCGCCGCCCGGGGGCGGGTCGCCCGTCGTGCTCGCGGGGTTCGCGACGTTCCCCGACGCGGGGACCGTGGCGGAGGAGCTGCTCGATCGGTGCTGGAGCGCCGTGCGCAGCGCGACGGTGGAGCAGCCGGTGCGCTCGGCGCCGGGCGGGACATGGAAGAGCAGCCCGGGCGCCTGCAACTTCGAGCCGGTCGTCGTGAGCTCCGCGATGCGCCGCGTCTTCGAGATCGTCAAGCGGGTCTCGCGCTCGTCGATCCCGGTCCTCTTGCTGGGCGAGACGGGGACGGGCAAGGAGGTCGTGGCGCGGGCGATCCACGACAGCGGCCCGCGGAGCGGCAAGCCGATGGTGTGCGTCAACTGCGGGGCGATCCCGCAGCAGCTCGTCGAGAGCACGCTCTTCGGCCACGAGCGCGGCGCGTTCACCGGCGCGTGGCAGCAGCAGCGAGGGGTGTTCGAGGCGGCGGACGGCGGGACGGTCTTCCTCGACGAGATCGGCGAGCTGCCGGCCGCGGTGCAGGCCGCGCTCCTGCGCGTCCTCGAGACGCGGCAGGTGACCCGCGTCGGCTCGAACAAGCCGATCGACGTCGACGCGCGCGTCGTCGCGGCGACCCACCGCGACGTCGAGGCGATGTGCGCGTCCGGCGCGTTCCGCAGCGATCTGTTCTACCGCCTGAACACGATGACGATGACGATCCCGCCGCTCCGGGCGCGCCCGGAGGACATCGAGCCGCTCGCGCTGCGCTTCCTCGACCAGGCGAACCAGGCGAACGGCCGGTCGATCCGCGGCTTCGACGCCGAGTCGCTCGCGCGGCTCCGGGCGTACTCCTGGCCTGGGAACGCGCGGGAGCTGCGGAACGCGATCGAGCGGGCCGTGGTCATCGCCGAGGGCGAGTGGATCGCCGAGGAGGATCTGCCGGAGCGCGCCCGGGCGGCGCCCTCCTCCGAGCCGGCGGCGGAGGCGGAGAAGGAGCTGCCGTACCAGGTCGGAGAGCTCACCGCCGCGGCCCCGGGCGGGGACTACCTGAAGACGCGGCTACAGCGCTGCGAGGCCGAGCTGATCGTCGAGGCGCTCCGCAAGGCGAGCGGGAACCAGACGGAGGCGGCGCGCGCGCTGGGCATGCCGCTGCGCACGCTCGTGTACAAGCTCAAGGCGCACGGCATCAAGCGGCTCGGGTACGCGCCCCCCCGGGATCCGTAGCGCGCGCCGCATCGACGATCAGGGCACGGTCTGGAGCGCGCTCTCGGCCGAGCGGAGCGCGCCCTCGATCCCTTGATAATCGCAGTAGGCCTCGCCACAGACATGGACGCTGCCGACAGGCGCGTCGCTGCCGGGGAGGTCGAACGCCCTCAGCCTCTCGAGGACCTCCCACGATCTGACGCCTGGCCGCCAGGTATGGGCCCCCGCCCCGTAGGGCTCCCGGCTCCAGTCCCGGATGGCCCAGGTCGTCACGGTGCCGGCGGCGCGCTGCCGCCCGTCCGGGTCCTGGAGATCCACGCCGAGGTATTTCAGGAGCTGCCGCTTCAGCGCCTCGCTGCCGTCGATCTCCGCACGATCGTGGGCCTCGCCCTGGACATAGACCTTCCAGAACTCCGTGGCCGGTCGATCGGTGTAGAGCATGATCATGCCCTTGCCGTCGCTCTCGCGGTAGGTGGTGTGGACCTCCCTGGCGGGCATCAGCGACGCGTTCCTGTGGGGCGGCGTGCGCGCCGTCCACCACGGCGCGTCCGTGACCAGGAAGCACTTGAGGAGCGGAAACCCGAAGACCGCGTCGAGATCCCGCTGGATCTCCCGGGAGAAGCAGCCGGCGAGCCGCATCAGGGGGCTGCGGGGCAAGGCGAGGATCACGTGCTTCGCGACGGCCTCCACCGTCTCCGCGCCGCGGGCGAACTGCAGGCGGATCTTCCCTCCTTCCGCTGCCGCGAGCGACGTGAGCGCGTGGCGAAGGTGGATGGCGACCTGCTCGGGGCGCCGCTCGAGCTCCCGCACCAGGGCGAGGGGTAGCGCCCGGGAGCCGCCTTCGATGCTGACGAGCGAGCCGTCCCCCTCCCCCTCGCTGGACAGCGCGCGAAGCCAGAAGACGATCCAGTCCATGGCGTTGGGGTTCTCCGGGATCAGGTGGAAGAACGTGCCCTGATCCCGGATCGCGAGCACGGCCCCGTGGCTGAGGACGTCGCTCAGCGCGTTCCAGAACCCCTGTTCGTAGAGGAAGTCGCCTCCCAGCCTGGCGCCGCGGCGCATGCTGGCATAGTCGTCCTCCGCGAGGCGCCTCAGCCATTCCCTGTGCTTCTCGTCCCTGGGGTCGTCCGGGTTGCCAGGGCTCGCCCACGGGGTGTCCTTCAAGATCCTCAGGATACCGAGCTTCATCAGCTCGAGCGTCGTGTGGGGGCGATGAGCGGGTCCGGCCTCGTCGGGGGCGAGGGAGAACCGCGGCCCCTGGACGGGCTCGGCCGCATACGGGGTGAACGGCCTGGTCTTCAGGCCGAGCTCGTCGAGCAGCCCCATCAGCAGGCGCTGCCGGCGCTTCTCGAAGCGCATGGGGCCGCACTCGGCGAGGAAACCATCGAGGTCGACCGTCTCGATCCGGCCCCCGAAGCGCTCCGAGGCTTCGAAGAGCCCGACGGTGCGGCCAGGGTCCCGCCGGGCGAGGCGAAGGCTGCAGTAGAGGCCGGTGATGCCGGCGCCGACCACGATCGTATCGAACTCTTGCACGCGGATCCTCCTCGGTTCCTGGACAGGGGGTGAGGCCGGCGCCCCCGCCGGCCTCCGCGGCGCCGTCACGCGGCTGCCCGCTCGGCACAGGCGCCGCCCATCTCCGCACCTTCCTGCGTCGTTTCATAGAACAGGAAGCGCCCGGTGGTCGCCTCGCAGACGGCCTGCCAGCCGCGCATCCGACCGACGACATCGAACGAGAGCCCCCAGCGAGGCGTCTCGTCGATCACGCGCACGCCGAGGGCGTGCATCGGCAGGAGGGCGACCGGCGCCAGGGCATGGAAGACGCTGAGGGCGGGCCGCGGACAGCCGGGCTTGGCGTGGACGCTCGCGCGGAGGTAACTCGCGCTCGAGAAGCCGAGCCCGTCGACAACCCGCTCGATCAGGCCGAGGCCCCGGATGCCATGATGGTTGATGGCCATGTAGAGGGGCGTCACCTCGTCCGTCGCCGCCTGGAAGGCTCTGGCCTGGGCGGCGAGCCCGGTGGGGATCCCGTCCGGGTGCCCGGCCACGGCGGCATAGAACAGCACCGCTTCGTCCTCGTCGGAGAGGCCGCAGTCCTTGATGAACATCAGCGATCTCGACTGGGCGGCGGCCGCCTCCCTCACCGCTTCATCCTCCGCGATCGAGGCGACCACCTCCGCGGCGCTGCGCTCGACGACGCTGGCCCAGTCCGCGGGAAGGTACGCGAGGGTATCGGCGACGATCACTTCGTCACGGACGCCGAGGCGGGGTAGATCGCGCCAGAGCTGCTCGAGGTGGCTCCGGACCTCGTCCGCGCAGAAGCCCATGTCGCGGGTGTGAAGGCACGTATCCGGCACGACCACCACGTGGGCGCCGCCAGGGTGGAACTCGCGCAGGACGCGCGCCAGCGCCGCTCGCATCTTGATGCCGAGGAACTCGGCGAAATCGGGCCCCCGACCGAACCTGCCTGTCTTGAGCGGCACTGGCACCTTGCCGCCGCCCTCCGGCATGGCCAGCACGATGGGCTCACCCGTCCGCACGATCCGCTCGAGCCTGGCGTCGAACTCGGCCATGTCGCGCGGGCACTCGAACCGCGTCTTGCTGGTCTGGATCGAGGCCTTCTTGATGATGGCCTTGAGCTGGGCGGCCCTGTCGCCGTGTCGGGCCCCTGCCTTTCGCAAGCAGTCCTCGAAAGGCCGGATCGCCTGATCGAGCTCGCCGAGGAAGACGTCGATCTCGGCAGGGCCGGCGGAGCGGACCGAGGCCGCAGGTAGCCTGCTGCCGGACAGCACGCGCTGCTTCGCGGCGAGGAGCTCCGGCGCCTTCGCGAGGCCGGCGGCCGGCTGGGTCACGGCGCTCTGGTAGCGAGGGACGGCGGCGCCGCCGGAAGCCGCCCTCTCCCCGTCGAGCTCCGCGAGGCCGGCGGGTCGCGCGCTCATGGAATGACGCGCGTTGTGAGCCTCGGTGTTCTTCGCAGCCTCCGAGACGATGGTGGGGTGACCTTTGCCGAGCACAATGCTGATGAGGTCGCTGGTCGCTTCGATCTTCATGGTTCTCCCTGCGACGCGGGCGCCACGACGACGCCCCATCGATCGATCGGCTCCGCTTCGATCGAGCATTCGTCGAACGCGGATTGCCTGTCTGGCCCTAGCTCTCACGTGAGCCAGAGCACACCTCGTGCCGGCCGCGCCCGCGCAGATTCACGGGGATATCGGCGCGCTGGCCGCGCGAGCGGGGATGAGCGCGCGGACCGCTACACGATCGAGCAATGGATTGCGTGCCAGGGAGGGCGCGCCCCGCTGTCGACGGGTGATGGCGTCCTCGGCGAGGCGGGAGATCAGGAGATCTCGCGGCGAGCGAGCAAGTCGCGCGGGCGCGTGCCTGCGCTGCGGACCGCGCGAGGCGGCGGGCGGCGGGCGCGCCGCGCGCGGCCGGTGAGCTCACGTCGATGGTGGGGGATGCGCGGCGCCTCGCGGTGTGGGCGGGCGCTTGGCGAGGGGATGGGGACGATGATGGCGTGTGGGCGGGCGTCGCAGGGAGCGACGGTGTCAGGGGGCGAGCGAGATGGCGGCCCGACTGACGGGCTCGGGCTCGAGGGGGAGCTCGACCAGGAACGTCGAGCCGCAGCCCGGCGAGCTCTCCACGCCGATGGTTCCGCCGTGAGCGCGCACGATCTCGCGCGCGATGTAGAGCCCGAGCCCGAGGCCGCCGAAGTGCACAACGCCGCCCGCGCGCTCGAAGCACCTGAAGATGCGGGCCTGGTCCTCCTCCGCGATGCCCGCGCCTCGATCGCGGACGAGGAGCTCCGCTCCGCCGGGACAGGCCTTCACCTCGATGGATATCGGCCGGCCCGCGCCGAACTGGATGGCGTTCTTGACGAGATGAAACACGAGGCGTCCCATCTGCTGGCGGTCCCAGCGGCCGACGATGCCCTCCGGCGCGTCGATGGAGAGCGTGGAGGACGGGGAGCGGAGCTCCACCGGGAGCCCGGCGATCACCTCCTGGACGAGCGCGCCGAGATCGACGGTCTCGCGCTCGGGATCGAGCGGGCCCGATCGGAGCCGGATCGCCTGGAGCATGTCATCGCAGAGCCGGGTGAGCCGGTTGACCTGCCGGCCGACGACCTCGAGCGAGGCGACCCACGTTGACCCGTCCTCCGCCCGCTGCTCGCTCAGCCTCTTCATCCGCTGCACCTGCAAGTTGAGCGAGGTCAGCGGCGTCAGGAGCTCGTGCGACGCGAGCGTGAGGAACTCGTCCCGAACACTGGCGCCTGCGTCGGGCTCGCAGCCGCGGGCGGGCCGGCGAGCTTCGGGGGTTCCAGTCAGAGGGGCGTTCGAGACGGACATGGTTCAACTCCCGTTGGAGAGTGGATGGACTTTCGCGATCGCGTCCGAAGCATCGGCGATGCCACGCGTCATCGCCCTGGGAGAAGCGCGGTTTCCGCAGCACTGCGCGCAGGATCCGCGCCGCCGAGGGCGGGGGGGGGCCGTGGCGCGCGGCGAACGGTTGCTCAGGTACGCAAGAAGCAGAGCCGGTCCCTGCGAGCGGCAGTGCCAGGCTCGCCCGTCCGGGTGGGCGACCCGACCCAGGTTGGGGCAGCGACCCGACCCAGGTTGGGGCAGCGACCCGACCCAGGTTGGCGCGGCAGGGCAGGCGGCCGGCAGGCGACCCCGACCCGACCCAGGTTGGGCGATCCGACCCGACCCAGGTTGGGCGATCCACAGCGGAGACGTCATCGGTCCCTCGTCACGCAAGGCAGGGCCACGCACGCGCGCCGACCAGGCTGCCGCAGGCGGATCGACGGCCGGGTGAAGGGCTGAGGCGCGCCGTAGCGGGCCGGTCGACGGCAGCGAAACCGCGGAGGGGCTTCCGCGTAGCAGCGGATGAACCCGCCCGACGGAGCGCGCAGAGCCGCGCGCCCGCGAGCTCGGGGCGCGCCGTGCCCGTCGTCACGACGGAGATGCGCCTCGACGATCGACGCACCGACAAGCCCGCGCCGCTGGGTTCGCGGCGCCATTCCCCAGGAGCTTTCTCATGTTTCGCAGCACGATGAGCATCACGGCCCTGAGCTTCGGTCTCTTCGCGGCGGGCGCGCCCGGCGACGCCATGGCGCACGGCAGCGGCGTCCACCGGCACGGCCAGCTCTTCGTCATGAGCAACGCCGGAGACGGCAACTCCGTGATGGCGTACGACCGGGCGGCGGACGGCTCGCTCTCCTACGCCGGCACGTACGCGACCGGAGGGCTCGGCGCGCCGACCCGGCCGATCAACGCGCTCGGATCCCAGGGCTCGCTCGTCCTCAGCGAGGACGGGAAGCTCCTGTTCGCCGTGAACGCGGGCAGCAGCGAGGTGTCGATGTTCCGCGTCGGCCCGCACGGCCTGACGCTGCTCGACGTTGTCGACTCGGGCGGCGACTTCCCGGTGAGCGTCGCCTCGCACGGCGACCTGCTCTATGTCCTCAACGTGGGAGGCGAAGGCAACATCGCCGGCTTTGAAGTGAACCCGTGCGGCGAGCTCCTCCCGCTCGACGGATCGAACCGCGGCCTCGGCCTCGGCGGCACGACGCCGCCGTCGCTCGGCGCGACGCCGGGTCAGATCGGCTTCTCTCCCGACGGCGAGGCGCTGGTCGTGGCGGGCAAGGGGTCCAATCAGCTCCATGTGTTCCCCATGAGCGGCCGCGGATTGCCCAGCGACGCGCCCGTCACGACGATCTCCAGGGGCCTTGTCCCGTTCGACTTCGCCTTCGATCGTCGCGGCCATCTCATCGTGGCGGAGGTCGGCGGCGACGGCGTGCCCGCGACCGGCGACACCAGCGTGGTGTCCTCTTATAAGATCGGGCCTGACGGGAGCCTCGCTGTCATCAGCGACACGGTCGACACCTTCCAGCGAGCGACCTGCTGGATCGCCGGCGCCCCCGGGAGCCGCTATGTCTTCACGGCCAACACGGGCAGCAACACGCTCTCCGGGCTCCAGGTCGACGCGCGGGGCGCGCTGACGCTGCTCGACGACGGCGTGTCCGCCTCGTTCCCCACCGGAACGGCGCCGATCGACCTCACGATGACGCGCGACGGCCGGTTTCTGTACACCCTCAACGCCGGCACCGGATCGATCGCGGCATTCCAGGTGAGCCGCGACGGCGGCCTGATCCCACGCGGGGAGGCGGCTGGATTGACGCCCGGCGGCGGCGCCCAGGGCATCGCCGTGCGGTGACGCTCGTTCCTCGGCGTCCAGCGTCTGCCGCGCTCGGTCAGCACGCCAGCCGGGGCGCGGCGCTCACGCGGCGCGGATCACCTCCTCCGCGGCGCGGCGCGGGCCGCACACGCCATCTCGCTCCGGAAAGCCCAGCCGGAACGCGAAGGTGAGCTGCCGGTCGCCTAGACCCAGCGCCTCGGCGAACGAGCGCTCCATCGCCGGCGCTCGTCCGAGCATGCGCTCCCGGTCGATGACCTCCGGCACCTGGTTCAGCGGGTGCATCGCGATGCCGCGCGCGGTCGCCCAGAGATGCATGCGTTGCCACAGGCGCCCGGCGCGGAGCGTCGCGCCCAGGTCGTGGCGGTCGCGGACCGCGATGACGCCGACGGCGGGATCGCCCGCGAGGTGGACCTCGCGGGTGACGCGGAGCCAGTCGTCGTGCATCTGTTCCGCCGACGGACGCGGCAGCAGCTTCACCGCCGCGGTGAGCAGCGGGCCGAGCCCCATCACATCGAAGGTCAGCCCGTCCCGATGGCTCGGTACCGCCTCCGGCGCCAGCCGGAACCACGCGTCGCTGTCCCGCACCATCGCCGCGTCGCGGACGATGGTCTCGGTGGCGCGCAGCGTGTGAGCGGCGAAGCTCTCGCGCTGATCGGGGTGCTCCAGCCAGAGGACCTCACCATCGGAGCCCGCTTCGCTCAGGCGCGAGAGCTCCTGGAGCGCCGAACCAGGCACGCGCTGCGCCTGGTACGGGCCGCGGTTCGTGTGTCGCCGTGTGATGACCTCCGCGAGCGGGGACGCCGCTGCGCCTGGCTCGATCCGGACGCTCGCCACCCGGATCGCCCGCGGCGCCGCGCGCTCGAGAGCGCGAGATCCCTCCGGGCCGGAGCCCGGCAGAGGGCCGGCTTCGAGCTCAATGCGGGGCGCCCATCCCATCGAACCCGCCGCGAGCGCCAGGTTCTCTATCGCGCAACCGAGCCCGATGTGCATCTCGCGCAGGAACGGATCCATGGTGCCGAGCGATCGAGACCTGTCCGAGAACACGTCGATGCGATCCGGGTGGACCTCGAACAGCCAGGGTTGCGTGTTGTGCGGGCTCGCGGCGAGCACCGCCGCGCGCACGAGCTCGGCGAGCTCGCCCCCGCCCTGCCCGCAGAACGCGGTCCAAGGGGCGAACGGCTCGCCCGTCGGACCGTCGAACACACCCCGGCCGGCAGCGTACCAGCCCGCTCCCGCGGCCACGGCGAGCGTCGCGACGCCTTCCAGCAGGCGCCGCCGCGAGACCTTGAGTTTCCTCTCCATGATGCGCTCCATCCTCCAGAGGACGTCTGACCGGGCTCCGCGAGCGACGGCCATGCGCAGACATTGAGGCGGTTCCAACGATTAGTACAGGACATTGCTCTAATACTATGTAGTAGTACGGCTAATGATCGAGGCTCTCCCCGACGACTTGAATCTCCTGCTCGCGCTTGACGTGCTGCTGCGCGAGCGGCACGTGACGCGCGCGGCGAAGCGGCTCGGCATCACGCAGTCGGCTGCGAGCCAGCGGCTCGGACGGCTGCGCGAGTTCTTCGGCGATGCGCTGCTCGCTCCGGGGCGGCCGCTGCTCACCCTCACGCCGCGCGCCGAGGCGCTCGCCGATCCGCTGGCGCAGGCGCTCGCGAGCTTGCGAGCGGCGGTCCAGGCCGGCGCGCCGTTCGACCCGGCGACGTCCGAGCGTCGCTTCGTGCTGCTCGGCAACGACCTGCTGGAGGCGGTTGCCCTGCCGCGGCTCTTGCCCATGCTGGCGCGCGAGGCACCGCACATCACGGTGCAGGTCGACCGCGCCGAAGCGGACTTCGTGAGGCGGCTCGAGCGGGGAACGGCGGATCTCGCGTTCGTCCCGGAGTTCCTCGTGCCCCCGTCGTCACGACAGCTGCGCTTGCCGGAGGAGGGATTCGTGACGTTGATGCGCAGGGACCACCCCGCAGCGTCACGGCGGCTGACCCTGGAGCGCTACTTGGAGCTCGGGCACGTGCTGATCGCTCCGCACGGCATGCCGGGCAGCCTGGTCGATCGCGCGCTGGAAGCTCGTGGGCGGCGGCGGCGGATCGTCGCCCAGGTCCAGCACTTCGTGACGGTGCCTTTCCTGATCGCGGCCTCGGACCTCGTGGTGACGTGTCCAGCGACGGTCGCGGCGGTGTCGAGGCCCTTCCGCCTACGCGCGGTCCGGCCCCCCGTCGAGCTCGGCGTGGACCGATCTTCGGCTGTCTGGCACGAGCGCGTGCACGACGATCCAGGCCATCGCTGGCTGCGCTCCTGGCTCAGGAAGGCGATCCGCGCGGGCGCGAGGACCCAACCCAACCAGGTTGACCCGACCCAGGTTGACCGGAAGGGCAAACCCGACCCCCCAGGTTGACCCGACCCGCCGGGTGACGGAGCACGGTCCGCCATGGCGCCGCCACCTGCAGGCATGGGTAAGTACTTGGTAAGTACTTGAGATCGTTCACCACGATCGCCGGCACGGCTCTTGGAATTCTGCCCGACCATGAGCCAGCCCCGCCAGCTCGCGCCCGGCGCAACCTACCTGATCACCCGTCGCGTCCTGCGCCGGCATCTCCTCTTCCGCCCCGACGCAGCCATCACTCAGCTCTTGGTCTACGCCCTCGCGGTCTCGACCCACCGCTACGGCATCAAGGTCCATGCGCATTGCGCGATGTCGACGCACCTGCACCTCGTCGTGACCGACGTGAACGGCGTTCTGCCGCGCTTCCTGCAGTTCTTCCATCGCATCGTCGCGCTCGGCACGAAGGTGCTCCGTGCGTGGGAAGGGCCGGTATGGGACCATGAGGCCACGAGCGTGGTGCGGCTGCTGACACGCGCGGCGGTCGTGGAGAAGATCGCCTATGTCCTCGCAAACCCTGTGGCCGCTGGACTCGTCCGGCATGCGCATGAGTGGCCGGGCGCCAAGGTGAAGGTGGGCGAGATCGGCCGGGGCGTGTTGTGCGCGGCGCGTCCCGCCGTATACTTCGACCCCCAAAATCCACAGTGGCCGGAGGAAGCAACGCTGTCACTCACGCTACCGCCGACGATCGAGCATGACAGCGCGGAGGACTTTCGCCATGCCATCGCCGCCGAGCTCGATAGGCAAGAATTGCAGGCGCAAGCGGAGGTGAAGCAGCGAGGGCGCCGCTTCCTCGGCGCCGAACAAGCCGGCAAGGTCTCGCCCCATGAGCGCATCACGAGCCTCGAGGCGCCGCGCGCTGGCAATCCGACGTTTGCTGTCGGCCGCAAGCAGGGTGACGCTTGGCGCTCGGCTCGTGCCGCTGTACGCGGGTTTCGCGCCTTGTACCGGGCGGCACTCGAGCGGTGGCGTGCCGGCGTACGCAGCGTGGTATTCCCGGCAGGGACGTGGTGGATGTGCACGTTTCACGGCGCCAACATGGCCGATGCTGTGCTCACGATGTAGGTATTTCGAGGGTAAAAGGGCAGGGACAACCTGGGTGAGGTAGGGCAGGGACAACCTGGGTGAGGTAGCGCGCGCGGCTCGCGGGTCAACCCGGCTCGCGGGTCAACCTCGGTGGCACGGGTTGTTCGTTATGACGAATCCCAGTGCCTCCACGCTCGCGCGAGCGTCGCCGTCCCAGCCGAGCTGCGGATCTAGGCGAAGCTCGCCCGGCGCGAGCACGGCGGGCAGCGCTATCAGACCAACGAGCTCGACCGCATCGAGCTCCGCGCCAGTGTCGCCCGCGAACGGCGGACACAGCACGCGCCCTGCCGGCGCGAACACCAGCGCTGCGCGCAGCGGCTCGCCCAGTGTCGCGCGTAGCACGGCTAGATCGTTGCCGATGGTGGCTGGCGTGGCAGCCGCCGGCCAGATCCATACCGTGAGGCCGGGCAGGTCGGCCACGCAGACCGCCATCGCACGCTCGGGGGGGAGCGCGCGGCCACGGGCACCGAGGGGCGATGCCGCGATCGCGGCGACGATGAGCCCCGGCCGGGCGAGCGTCAACGCGGCGAGCCGACCGAGGTTGCGCTGAGCCGCCGTCCGGCGAGCAGCCATCGCGGCAAGGTGATCGGGACGATCGTAAACGAGCTCGACCTCGCGCTGCATCGCCACGTGAGGAGAGGTCTGCGCCGCCGCGGCAAGCGCCAGCTCGCGGGCTTCGCCGTCCGACGTTGGGCCTCCCCCGTCCGACGTTGGGTCTCCCTTCTCCGGGAGCGGCGCGGCTTCCTCGATTTCCAGACGCTCCCGGAGGAGCTGCGCCACCCGCGAGGACAGACCCAGGGAGCCGAGCGACCAGGCCGCGGAGAACCAGTCCGCCGGCTCGGCGAGCGCAAGCGCCTCGGCCGAGGCGCGATCCCAGGCGGCGAGCGCCTCCCCGAGCGGAAGGCCGAGCGCGCGGAAGAGCGCGCCCGCCTCATCCAGCGCCGCCGCCGCGCCCGGATCGCCGAGATCCCGCCGCGCGCGCCCGATCGCCCTTGAAGCGTAAGCGACCCAGGTTCGGAGTGGCGGCGCGGCGCGCTCGGCAATCTCGCGGGCGGAGGTCGCGAGCGCGAGGGCGTCGTCGGCGCGGCCGAGCTCGAGCGCGAGCTCCGAGAGGAACGTGAGGGCGCGCGCGCGGCCGAACGCGTCGCCGAGGCGCGCGCAGAGCCACTCCTGTCGCTGGAGCGGGGCTCGGGCGCGCTCCAGGGCGCCGAGGCCGAGCGCCGCCGCGCCGAGCTGGCCGCAGGCGATCGCCTCGCCCACGGAGTCGCCCCGGCGGCGGTGGAGCTCGGCCGCGTGCTCGAGCAGCGCCTCGGCCGCGCCGTGCGCGCCCAGGGTCACGTAGAGCGTGCCGAGCGAGTTCAGGATCTGCGCGCGCTCGCCGAGGAACGGCTCCGAGCGGCGCAGCGCCGACAGCAGCGTGCGCTGCGCAGCCGCCGCGTCGCCGAGGAGCCGCTCGGCCGTACCGCGGTAGTGGGCGGCGACGACCGCGGCGCGGCGTCCGGGATCGCCCGCGGCCGCGATGGAGTCGAGCTCCTCGATGGCAGACGCGCAGGCCGCCCGGACGTCGCGGCGCAAGCGCGCGAGCGCCGCCTCGCACCGCGCGAGGTCCCGGGCCTCGGCGGCCCCTTCTCGGTCGAACGCGGCGACAGCGCCCTCGAGGTGCAGCACGGCGGCGTCCAGCGCCCCCTCACGCAACGCGAGCGCGCCGCGCCCGAAGCCGAGCGCAGCCGCGACGAGCGGCCCGCCATCAGGCACCGCCGCCGCAGGATCGCGGCCGACACCGAGGAGCGCCTCGACGCGGTCGAGCTCGGCGCGGACCTCTGCGCCCGGCGCGCTCCGCAGCAGCCGCGACAGCGGCGACACGCTGTCGATCGGATCAAGCGGGAGCACCGCGCTCCTCCACCCCCTCGCCGCGCGCCCCACGCGCGAGCCCGTGCAGCGCCGCCTTCACCGCCTCGATCGAGAGCTCCGGCCACGCGGCGCGGATCCGCGCGACGTGCGCGGTCACGTGGGGCGCCGCGAACGACGTACCCGTCCAGCGCCGCTCGCCGCCGCCGGGCGCGGGCGCGAGCACGTCGTCGCCGGGCGCGAGGATCTCGTGATCGAGCGTGAGCTCGCTCCGGAGCGCCTCCGGGTCCTGGAAGGCCCCTCTGCCGACGCCGATCAGCGACTTGAAGCGCCCAGGATACGTGCGGAACGCCGCCGCGTTCGGGCCGGCCGCCACGAGCACGACCTCCGCGGTGTAAGCGGCGTCCGCGACCTCGTAGAGCTCGACAAGCGAGCGGTAGTCGCCCGGGCGGAGCGGCGCGTTCTTCGGAATGTCGATGCCGAGGCTCAGGTTGACCACGGAGAATCGCTCGCGGACGCAGAAGCGCAGCGCGGCGACGAGCCCGTCACGCGAGCACCGCCCGTCATCGCCGAGCGCGCGGACGCTCGTGATCTCGGCCGCGGGCGCCATGCGGTGGACGATGCCCGCGCACGCCGTCCCGTGCCCGCTGAGATCTCCCGGAGCGCACGGCGCGACCCCGTGCGCGCCGCCGCCGGCGCCGCGCTGGACCAGGGCGACGTGCCGCAGCGCCGCTGCGCGCAGCGCGGGGTGCGAGGCATCGACGCCGGAGTCGATCAGCGCGACGCGCACACCGGCGCCGCTTCGCGCGCCCGGGCGTGGCGCGCCGCGGAGGTCGCCGCCCGGTCCTGCCGGAGAAGCCGTGGTCACGCGGAGCTCCCCTCCCCTGCGGAGGCCGGCTCCCCTGCATCACCCGCGCCGCTCGCGTAGGCGTCGATCCGCGCGAGGAGGTCGAGGGCCAGGCGGGCCTCCGCCTCGCCGCGCTCGGCGAGCCTGCCCACCACCGCAGCGAGCTCCAGGCGACGGCGGTACTCGGGCGTGAGGCGCAGCGCGTGGATGTGCCGCTCCAGCGCGGCGCGGAGCGAGGTCGGCGGCGGGGCCGCCCCTTCCGGGATGGGAGGTTCCGCGCCCGAGGCTGCGCGCCCGCCTGGCCCCGCGGCCGGCTGGCCTGGCGCCTGCGCGAGCAGGTCCGGCATCGCGCGCGCGAAGAGCTCGAAGACGACGCGCTCGGTGCGGAACGACTCCACGGTGAGCGCGAGGACCTCGGCCAGCCGCTCGGCCAGGTCGAGCTCCCGCCCGCCGAGGGGCGCCTCGTGCGAGAACAGCGCGGCGCCACCCACGGTCGCTGCGCCCACGCGGATCGGCACGAAGATCGCGGACGCCGGCGCGGCGGCCAGGAGCGGCCGGAGCGGCGCGATCATCGGATCGCCGTCGGACAGCCCCACCGCGTGCCCACCGCCGCCACCGAGCAGGTACGCGAACGGGGTGCCGCTCGGCGGCAGCTCCGCGCCCGGGGCGCGGAAGCCGACCGCGTCAGCGACGACAGGGACCGTGAGCCGCCCGAGCGTTTCCATCTCGAGCGCGACGAGCGCCTCCGAGCACGGCATCGCGAGGCACGCGAAGCGCAGGTGCTCCCCGAGCCCGCGCACCCGCGCCTCCACCGCGCCGAGGAGCGCCGCCGACTCGACGGTCGAGAGCAGGTCGCGCAGGCGCGCCGTGAAGGGCGCGAGCGGCGAGCGCAGCGCGTGCGGGTGGGGGGGGAGGGCCCGCGCCGGGGCGGGCGGGACACCCGGCGCGGAGCGGTCGGCGAACGGCATGGGCCGACGATGCTACCGCCGGACCGCGCCGGAGCGAACCGCCATGACACCCCTGGGATCGGGTTGACGGGCCCAGCTCCTCTCCTAGCATGCAACGACATGCGGCGATTCGGCTGTCCGGCGCACCGTCCGAAGCGTTCGTCCGCGCGCGCGGCCGCTCGAGCGCGATCCACGGCCGCGATGCCCCTCGATCCGACGCGGGCGCGATGAGCCCGCCCGTCCGCGAGGGGCGGCGTCGCCTTGCCGTCGTCCTGTGGGGTGTCCTTGGTGTCGTGGCCGTCCTGGTCGAGGCCATCTGTCGTCTCGGCGCGACGGCGGCGCGCATCCTGACGGGTCACACGCTCACGACGGGACAGCTGGTCCTGCTCGCGGCCTGGACGGTCACGATCGCCTACTTCGAGGGGTACCGCGGCTTTCAGCAGCGCTTCTCGCCGCGGGTCGTCGCGCGCGCGCTCCACCTCGCCGAGCACGGGCGGCCCCTCCACGTGGCGCTGGCGCCGCTCTACTGCATGGCGCTCCTCCACGCGACGCGCCGCCGGCTGATCGCGACGTGGGCGCTCGTCGCGGGCATCGTGGCGCTCATCCTGCTCGTGCGGCAGATGCCCCCGCCTTACCGCGCGATCGTCGACGCAGGCGTCGCCTTCGCGCTCGCCTGGGGGGCCGTATCCATCCTCGTCTGGCTCGCGCGGGGGCTCGCGGGCCACCCGCCGGGAATCTCGGCGGACGTGCCCGAAGAGGCGGGCCGCGCTGCCGTCGAGGCCGAACATCTCGCCCGCCAGGCCGCGCGGGCAGGCGGCCCCTGCGATCGGTGACCTCCGCGCGAGCGGGGCGACCGCGCGCGCGTCTTCGTCAGCCCGCCGCCGACCTCGCGGATCGCTGCAGCGCCTCGGCCAGAAGCGACCGGTAGAGCGGCGAGCTCTCGCGGAGGGATTCATGCGTGCCCACCGCCGCGACCCGACCGCCGTCGAGCAGCACGTTGAACGTCGACCTGAGGAGGTGCGGCGCGTGGGTCACGACGAGGGTCGTGCGCCCGGCGGCGACCTCGCACGCCGTGCGGAGGATCGCCTCGGCGGTGGCGCCCGGCAGGCCCGCCTCCGGCTCGTCCAGCACGAAGACCCGCGGCTCGCGCAGCAGCACCCGCGCGAGCAGCAGCCGCCGCGCCTCACCGCCCGACAGGCTCGGCGGTGAGGCGCGCACCTCCGTCGCGAGGCCGCGCGCGGGCCGCGCCTCGCCCTCCGCCGGCGGCGCGCCTGCGAGTTCGTCGAGCTCCACCCGGAGGAGCGCCTCGCGCATGTGCTCCTCCGTGGGCGCGGGCTCGAGGCCGAGCGCCAGGTTGTCCGCGATGCTCCGCTCGAACAGCCGCGCCGATTGCCCCACCACCCCGAACAGCCGCGGGAGCTCCTCGGGCGGGATCTGCCGCAGATCCACGCCGCCCACGGCGATCGCGCCCGACGACGGCTCGTCGAGGCGCAGGAGCAGGCGCAGGAGCATCGACTTGCCGCTGCCGGAGCGACCGCAGACGCCGACCACCGCTCCGGCGGGGATCGAGAGCGACACGCCATCGAGGACGGGGCGGCTCGCGCCCGGCGGCGTGAACGTGACCCCCTCGAAGGCGATCGACAGGGGGCGCCTCGCCTCGCCGTCCAGCCGCACCGCGACGCCGCCGGAGGGGCGCGGCGGGTGCTCGGGCAGGCGCAGCAGCGCGAGCGTCGCGCGCAGCAGGGGGGCGCGCTCGATGAAGCCGGCGCGGAGGGCGTCGAGCGCCTCGAGGCGCGCCATCAGCAGCGGCACCACGAGCAGGAGCTCTCCGACCTCGCCCGCGCCGGCGACCCCGCGAGAGGCCGCAAGCGCGGCGACGATGACGAGGGGCGAGAGCGCCGCGAGCGTGCCCTTGATCTGGCCGGAGACGGCGAGCGCCTGGCCGAAGCGGCGGCGCGCGTCCGCGACCCGGCGCGCGGCCGCAGCGAGCTCTCCCTCGGCCTGGCCGCGCGCGCCGAGCAGGCGGAGGTCCTCCGCTCCCGAAAGCGCCTCGCCCACCGCGCCGAAGACGGCCGTGTCGGCGTGCTGCATCTCCCGCATCGCGCGCGCCACGCGGCCAGAGGCCCGGTCCGCCGCGAGGCGCGAAGCCGCGAACAGCGCCGCGCCGCCCGCGAGGACGAGCGCCATGCCGCTCGAGACCAGCGACCCGGCGAGGACCGCGAGCGTCGCGAGCGCCTGGGGCAAGCCGGTCGCGACGGCGATCGCGAAATCGGCGACGAGGCCGGCGTCCCGCGCGATCGCGAGCCGCACGACCTCCGCGCCCCGGATGGGCGGCGCGGGCCCGGCGCTCGGCGGCCGCGGCGCGGGCCCCGCCGCCTGCGCCGCGATGAGCGCGCGCCCGGCGGCGTCCACGTCGCGGGGCGAGGCGGAGAGCGCCGCCCGGAAGAGCGCGACGCGGAGCGCGGCGGTGAGATCGCCGCCGAGCTCCGAGCTCTTCCGGCCCGAGAGCACCGCCATGGAGGCGGACACGAGCGTGGCGCCGAGCGCTGCGAGGACCACGGCCGCCGGCGGCGCGCCGGCGAGCAGCCGGGCGAGCGCGCCGCCGATGCCGCCCGAGGGCGGCGCCTCGCGCCCGGAGACGGCGCCGAGGGCCACGCCGGCGATCGCCGGGAGCAGGCCGGACAGCGCGCCCGCGAGCGACGACAGCGCCACGACGAGGGCGAGGCGCGCGGCGGCGCTGGAAGAGCCGCCTCGCAGGCCTCCCGATGACGACGACATGGGGGACACGCTCCCCTCGCGCAGCGAGCGAAGACCGATCCGCAGGATCGCGAGGAGCGCGCGCATCGACGTGCGATGCCACGGTACACTGCCAACGCCGTTGCGCGCGACGCGCATTCGATCGACCCTTTCCCCGTGCGCACCGCGCTCGTGGTCCTGCTCCCGCTGCTCGCGGCCTGCGAGCGCCCGCCGCCCGCGCCGCCGGCGGGGGCCGACGCCGGGGTGCTCACCCCCTGGGCGCGCGGCGCCGCCGCGTCGCTGGACGACCGCGGCGGCCGCCTCCGGACGGACAGCGCGCCGGCGGTGGGGTCCGTCGAGCCGGATGCGCTCGAGGAAATCCTCGCCGCCGCGCGGGAGGCCGCCCCCAGACCGGCCGATGGCGTGAACGTCGCGAAGATCGGCACGAGCACCGGCCTCCCGGCGCCTTCCGCGCTCCCGCCGGAGCCGGCGCCCGCCCCCACCCCTGCCCCCCGCTCGCGCGTCGAGATCGGCGCGCCCATGGTGCAGGCCAACATGTCGAGCCCGGCGATCGAGAAGGCGGCGCGGGCGCAGCTCTACTGGGACCTCGTGCAGCGCTGCCGCGGCCCGGGCGGGAGCCTGCTGCCGCCTGACGCCATCCGGGTGGAGTTCAACGTCGACGCCGAGGGCTATATCGTGGTGCCGACGATCATCGGGAGTGCGTCCGACCCCCGCTACGACGAGGCGGCCACCTGCATGCGGCGGGAGCTGTCGGGTGCAGCGTTCCGCGCGCCGGCAGGCGCGCGCGGGCTCCCAACCCGGGTCGACGCCACCGTGCCTTCGGTCGACTGAGCCGGAGCGGATCCGGCGCGCGGGCTCCCAACCCGGGTCGACGCCACCGTGCCTTCGGTCGACTGAGCCGGAGCGGATCCGGCGGGCGTGCTGGCTGCCAACTCCGGGCTGCCCGCCCGCAGGCCGCCGACCCGGGCTCGGGCTACCCACCCGGGGCTGCCCACCCAGGTTGGGTCGACCGCCACTCTCGCGGGCCGCCAACCCAGGTTGGGTCATCCGGGCTGCCCACCCAGGTTGGGTCGCGGGCCGCCAACCCAGGTTGGGTCGACGGCTGCCGACCGCTGAAAGCGGAAAGGGAAAGCGAACCCGGGTCGGGGCGCCCAACCTGGCCGCCCAACCTGGGCGGGGTGCCCAACCCGGGTCGGGTTGGGGTCGGGTCGACCGACCGGGGTTGGGTCGACGGGCCGACGGTCGACGAGGCCCGGGTCGGGTCGACGCCTCAGTCGAGGCGTGAGACCCCGAGCGATCGCATGAGGGCCCGCTTCTTGTCCTGGTGCTCGTGCATCCGGCGGAGGACGTCGACCACGAACGCGACCGTCGCGACGATGTTCTCACCCTGGTTGAGCATCACGCACTCCGCGCGCGAGCTCATCGCCGCGTCCGTCACCTCCCCGCGGGTCGGCACGCCGGTCTTGTTCAGGCTCTCGAGCACCTGCGTCGCCCAGATCGCGGGGACCAGCCCCGCCTCGCAGAGCCACAGCAGCTCCTCCTGGACCTCTGCCAGCCGCATGAACCCCATCTCGACGGCCATATCGCCGCGCGCGAGCATCACCCCCACCTGCTCGCTGCGCATCGCCGTGAGCAGGAGCCTCGGAAACCGCGCAAACGCAGGCGTCGTCTCGATCTTGAGGACGATCCCGAGGTGAGCCGCCTCGCGCGCGGCGAGCTCCGCCTGGAGGCGCTCCACATCGGAAGGAGACCGAACGAACGAGAGCCCCACCATGTCCGCGTGGCGCGCGATGAAGTCGAGATCCTCCAGATCCTTCGGCGTGAGCGACGGGATCCCGAGCTCGGTGTCCGGAAAGTTCAGGCCCTTTCCAGGCTTCAGCTTCACGGAGCCCTGGCGCGCGAAATCCACCTCCACGAGCGCGGCGCCTCCGGTCACGAGCTTCACCGTGCCGCCGAGCCGCCCGTCGTCGTAGAACACCCGGTGCCCGGGCCGGAGGTCGTCGACGATCTCCGGGATGGTGCACCCGAGCGCGAGCACCTCCCCCGAGCCGGTGCTGCCCGCCGAGGGGCGCGCCCGCTTCACGTCCTTGCAGAGCCAGAGCCAGGGCCGCTCGCCCCGCTCGGACAGCGTGACGCGCGCCGGATCCCCGTCGATCTTGCTCACGCGCGGGTTGGGCCCGGCGATGTCGCAGAGGACCTTGCACCGCACCCCGGTCTCCCGTCCCGCCTCCCGGAGCCGCTCGATGAGCCCGGCCCACGCGCCCGCGTCCTCCTTCGCGCAGTTGATCCGCGCGACGTCCATCCCTCCCTCGAGCAGCCGCTTCAGCTCCCCCTTCCGCGCGTCCCCGGGCAGCGTCACCATCACCCGCGTCGTTCGCCCCTGGCGCCCCTCCCCGAGCAGCGCCCGCGCGTGCTCCTCGAGCAGCGCGCCCCCCGACGCGAACGTGGTGGGCGACTCGCCGGGCGGCCGCACCTCGGGGCGCCGCGCGAGCGCGTCGAGCGCCCCGCGCACGGCGTCGAGGGAGGCCAGCGCGCAGCGCTCCAGGCGCCCCAGCGAGCTCAGCCCGAGCGAGGCGAGCTGCCGTTGCAGGTCGCGGATGTCCTGCTGCCGGACGGCGAGGTAATGCAGCAGGTTCGTCGCTCCCGCCCGGTGCTTCGGGTGCACCGCATCGACCAGGTGCCGGTTTCGCAGCTCGTGCTCGATGGCGCTCGCCCGCAGCGCCTCGACGGCGGCGAGGGCGCGCTCGACAACCTGCAGGTCGGGATAAACCATGGCGCGATCTCCTCCGGGCTCCGGCGCGCGGCCCCTCGCGTCCGCTGCAGCGCACCGCGCGCCACGCGCCACGCGCCACGCGCCACGCGCCACGCTGACGAGTCCAGCACCGCGCGCGAGGCCAGTCCAGCGCCCCACGCCGCAAGAGCCCCGCCGACGGCAGGCCGTCTCCTTTCCTCCACGGCAGCGTCATCGACCGCCGCCCTGCCGGGCGACGCGACGGCAAGGGCGGCCGCGAGCGCTACGCCGGCGCGCGGTACCGCGCCACGACGACCGTGATGTCGTCGTCCGGGCTCGGGCACCACCCCTCGACCTCCCTCAGGATCCTGTCGCGGATCGCCTCGACCGGCGCGGTCTGCACGGACTCGACGGCGGTGCAGAGCCGCTCCAGCCCGAACTGCTCGCGGTGCGCGTTGCGCGACTCCGTCACCCCGTCGCTGTAGAGCACGAGCACGTCCCCGTCCTCCAGGACGAACTGGGCGTCCCGCGTCACCTCGTCGATGACGGGCAACACGCCGATCCAGACGCCCGAGCTCGGGATGCACACGCACCGCCGCGTGCGCGCCGAGCACACGATGATGTCGTCGTGCGCCCCGGCGAACGTCACCCGCCCGCCCCGCTCGTACCGGAGCAGGAGCAGCGTCGCGTGCTCGTCCCGCTTCAGCCGGCTGCGCACGTTCTTGTAGAGCGCCTTGTTGAGCGCCGCGAGCAGCTCGCTCGGGCTCGCGCCCGGATCCCTGCTCGTCAGCGCCGACACCATGCTCTGGATCATCAGCATCACGAGCCCCGCAGCGAGCCCGTGCCCCGCGACGTCGCCGATCCCGAGCCACCCCCCACCGGGCGTCGCGATGACGTCGTAGTAGTCGCCGCCCACCTCGGCCGCCGGCGTCATGGCCGCGGAGAGCTCCAGCCCCTCGATGTGCAGCTGCTCCGGCACCAGCGTCGTCTGGAGGCGCGCCGCGAGCGCCGTCTCCTGCCGCTCGCTCTCCTGCTCCAGCCGCTCGCGCAGCTCCACCTGACGCACCATCTCCCGGTGCAGCGCCACCGTCTTCACCGCGGAGCCGATCTGGAGCCGCAGCGCGTCGTAGACCATCTCGTTCATGCCGCTGTTCAGCGCCATCACCCCGAAATACTCCGTGTCACCGAACGTGAGCGGCATCACGACGACGCTCGTGCGCTCGCTCGAGCTCAGGAACCCGGGTGGGGCCAGGCAGCGCGACGGGAAGCTCTCGGTCGGCGGCGTCACCTCGTGGCCGTCCTCCATCAGGAACAGCGTCTTCAGGGTGGCTCGCTGGGCGTCGTCGTAGAGCGAGACGGCGGCGCGCGTGAAGTGCAGCCTGGGCATCTCCGACGCCAGCATGCGCTGGAAGAGGGGCAAGCTCAGGCACGTCGAGAACCACCGCCCGCTCCAGCTCAGGTCGATCGAGGCGACCTCGACGTCGAGGCGCTGCCGCCCCTCGACGCGCACGGACGCGCTCCCGATGAGGACGCGGCACGCATGCCACAGCTGCTCAAGGGCCTCGTTCACGGCGGCGTCGCCCCCCTCCTCGACCGGCCGCCGGAGCCGCGCGCGCAGGAGCGTCACCACGCCCTGGAACAGATCGAGGAACACCCCCTCCCGCCCGGCCGTGTCGAGGACGCGCTCCAGCACGTGCAGGAAGCACCCCTCGTGGCCCTCCAGCTCCTCCTCCAGCGCCGACAGGAGCCCGCCGGCCCAGCCGTCGAGCGACGCGGCCGGGATACCCACGGCCTGCTCGAGCGCGCGCTCCAGCTCGTCGCGCCGGCCGCCGAGCGACATCACCCCGAGGCGCGGCGGGCTCGTGAGCGGCCGCATCGCGACCGCCTGGTACGCGCAGCCGCAGGACTCGCGCCGCGTGAGCTCGATCTGCTGCAGGTTCCGATCGGGGACGGGCTCGCCGTCGAGCATGCGCACGACCGTCTCGAGCGCGATCTCCCCGAGCCGCTTGATCGGCTGGCGAACCGTCGTCAAGGACGGCTTCGCGTAGCGCGCCACGCCCACGTCGTCGAAGCCGCACACAAGGACGTCCCTCGGCACGTGGAGGCCCCGCGCCTTCAAGAGCTCGATCGCGCCGAGGGCCATGTTGTCGTTCGCCGCGACCACCGCGTCGATCTCGACCCCGCGGTCCAGGATCTCGGCCATCGCGGTGCGGCCCGTGTCGATCGTGAACTGGCCGCTCGCGACGAGGCGCTCGTCGTACGGGATCGCGCGCGCGGCGAGCGCCTTGCGGAACGCGTCGGCCCGGATCCTCGCCTCCTCGTTGTTGACCGGCCCGCCGATGTACGCGACGCGCCGGCACGCGTGATCGTCGAGCAGGTGGCCGGCCGCCATCTCGATCCCGAGGCCGTTGTCCACGAGGATGCTCGGGATGCCCTCCAGCGGGATCCCGATGCTGCACAGGGGCATCGGCGCGTAGTCCTGGCAGAAGCGCTGCACCCCCTCGGCGCCGACGAAATTGCAGAGCGTCGCCGCCGCGACCACGATGCCGTCGACCGCCTCGGCGCTGACGAGGCGGTAGATGCTGTTCTGGGCGGCCTCGGAGGGACCGTGGGCGGAGAGCGTCTCCCCGACGGCGATCACGAGGTTGACGTCGTGCGCCTCGGCGGCGCGCTCGACCCCGATCCGCAGCGCGGATTGGTACTCGCCGCGCACATAGTCCATCACGAGGGCGATCGTCCGGCGCTTCTTCATCTTGTCCTGCGGCTCTCCGGTCAGGTGTCCTCGATCGAGACCAGCTCCGGAGACATGCGCTCGAGCGCCGCCAGGCTCCGTCTTTGCCATCCCAGCCGCGCGTCCGTGCGGAACTGCACCTTGCACTTCAGCCCCTGGCCCGCGAGCCCGCAGATGAAGCTGATGAACGCTTTCAGGCAGCTCGAGTTGAGAAAGTAAAGAGCCCTTATATCGAACTGCACCGCGCTGATGGAGAGGCGCATGACCTCTCCCTGGAGGGCCTTGAGGCAAAGGCCGAGCGGCGCCGCCGCCGCCATGTCGCCCGTGCCGGTGAGCTTGACGCCGAGGGTGTCGTCCCTCAGGGTCGGCTCGATCCCGAAGCTGTCCGTGACGACAGGCTCAACCCTTAAACCGCTCATCTCCCCTCCATCCCGCAACCGGCGCCTGCGCGATGATCGTCAGCCTGCTCCCCTCGATCGTGCAGTCCACGTCGAGCCCGCCCTCCGCGCACACCCGCGCGAGCCCGAGCCCGGATACCCCTTCTACCATCGCCGTCTCACAGATGAGTTCGTCATAGTGCTTCACAGGATCGCTCGCCGACCTCAGCGCGGAGAGCCGCCGCTCCACCTCGCGCAGCCGCTCCGGCGACGCCTCGTTCCGCGCGCGGATCACGAGGACCCGCGCGCCCTCGCCCCCCTCCAGCGCGAGCTCGACGCTGACCTCCGGGCCGGACGCGTACTTGATGAGGTTCTCGACGAGCTCGTGCGCGGCCATGTAGAACCGCGAGCTCGCACTCTCATCGTCCAGCACCATCCCACAGAAGCTGGACACCAGCCGTAACACCGCGCTAGCCATCCGTTCACTCGGGAAAAACGTGATGCACAAGAACGGTGAAGCGTCCTGGCTCACTCCGGAAGCTAACACGGTTCACGCATCGTACGTAATTCTTGCACCGGATCCAATCCCCCTTGGTCGGCCGTGTGCCTATGTAGGCGAGCAAACGATCGCGAGCGCTCCGGCGCGCTGTTCACGTCGTCCGTCTCCGCCGCGCGCTCACCGCTTCGACGGGCGCGCCGGCCGCGCCTCGACCGATGCGTCAGGGCTGCCGGGGGGCGCGGTACCTCGCCACGACGACCGTGATGTCGTCGTCGGGGCTCGGGCACCACCCCTCGACCTCCTTCAGGATCCTGTCACGAATGACCACGACGGATTCTGTCTGGACGGCCTCGATGGTGGTGCAGAGCCGCTCGAGGCCGAACTGCTCATGGTGGGCGTCGCGCGCCTCGGTCACTCCATCGCTGTAGAGCACGAGGACGTCGCCGTCCTCCAGGATGAACTCGGCGTCTCGCGTCATGTCGTCGATGGATGGCAACGCGCCGACCCAGACCCCCGTGCTCGGGATGCACACGCAGCGGCGCGTCCTCGCGCGGCACACGAGGAGGTCGTCGTGCGCCCCGGCGAACGTCACCCGCCCGCTCCGCTCGTACCGGAGCAGGAGCAGCGTCGCGTGCTCGTCCCGCATCAGGCGGCCCCGGACATTCTCGTACAGCGCCGCGTTGATGGCCGAGATCACCCTGGCGGGGCTCGCCCTCGGGTCCCTGCGCGTCAGCGCCGACACCATGCTCTGGATCATCAGCATCACGAGCCCCGCCGCGAGCCCGTGCCCCGCGACGTCGCCGATCCCGAGCCAGCCGCCGTCGGCGGTCGCGAGCACGTCGTAGTAGTCGCCGCCCACCTCGGCGGCCGGCTTCATGAGGGCGCAGAGCGAGAGCCCCGCGACCGACAGCCGCTCCGGGACCAGCGTCGTCTGGATGCGCGCCGCGACGACGCTCTCCTGGCGGACCCTCTCCTGCTCCAGCCGCTCGCGCGCCTCCACCTGACGGACCATCTCCCGGTGCAGCGCCGCGGCCTTGGTCGCGGAGCCGATCTGGAGGCGGAGCGCGTCGTAGATCAGCTCGTGCGCGCCGCTGCTGAACACCGCGACACCGAACTTCTCCTCGTCGCCGAACGCGACCGGGAGCGCGATCATGGTCGTGCGCTCCCGGCCTCCCAGGAACCCGTCGGGCGCGAAGCGCCGCGCCGGGAAGCTCGCCGCCGGCGGGTCCACCTCGCGGCCGTCCTCCATCAGGAAGAGCGACCTCATGACACCTCGTTGCGCCTCGGGAGCGTCGTCATACAGCGACACCGCGGCCCGCGATATCCCGAGGGCCGGCAGCTCCGACGCGAGCACGCGCTTCAGGCTGGGCAGGCTCAGGCACGTCGAGAAGCTCCGCGCGCTCCAGCTGAGGTACGTCGCCGCGAGCTCCACGGTCAACCGCCGCTCCCCCTCGAGGCGCATCGACGCGCTCGAAATGACCATGCGCGACACGTGCCATAGCCGCTCGAGGGCGTCGTAGAGAGCGATGCCCCCTCCGCCCGACGGCGGCCGGCCGAGCCGCTCCCGGAGCACATCGATCATGGCCTGGAAGTGATCGAGGATGGCGCCAGCGCGCCCCGCCGCGTCGAGGAGCGCCTCGAGCGCGTGCCGGAAGCGGCCCTCCCGCCCCGCGAGCTCGTCCTCCAGCGCCGACAGGAGCTCGCCAGGCCAGCCGTCGAGCGAGCCAGTCGGGATGGCCACGCTCCTCCTGAGCGCCGTCTCCAGCGACTCCCGCCGCGCCGCGACCAGGGACGCCCCGTCGCGCGGCGTCGAGGCCGACGGCGCGAGCGAGGCGCTCGCCTGGACCCTGCAGCCGCACGACTCACGGCACGTGAGCTCGACGTCGAGGAGCGCCACGTCCTCCACGGCCTCGCCGTCGAGCATGCGCATCATCGTGTCCATCGCCTGGGCCCCGAGCCGCTTCATGGGCTGGCGAACGGTGGTGAGCGACGGCTTGGAGAAGCGCGCGATGAACGCGTCGTCGAAGCCGGACACGAGGATGTCCTGCGGGACGCGGAGCCCCCGCTCCGCGAGCAGCTCGATCACGCCGAGGGCCATCTTGTCGTTGGCGGCGACCACGGCGTCGACCTCGACCCCGCGGTCCAGGATGTCGCGAATCGCCACGCGGCCGCTGTCGATCGTGAACGCGCCCGCCGCGAAGAGGCGCTCGTCGAGCGGGAGGCCGCGCGCCGCGAGCGCCCCCCAGTAGGCGTCGGCGCGCGCCTTGGCCTCCTCGTTGTTGGCCGGTCCGCCGACGTACGCGATGCTCCGGCGCCCGTGGACGTCGAGCATGTGCCCGACCGAGAGCTCGATCCCGAGGCCGTTGTTCACGATGAGGCTCGGGATACCGTCGATCGCCATCCCGATGCTGAAGACGGGCAGCGGCGCGTACGCCCGGAAGAACTCGCGCATCCCCTCGATGCCGATGTGATGGCAGAGGGTCGCCGACGCGACGATGATGCCGTCGACCGTCTCCGGGCCGATGAGCTGATAAACGCTGTTCTGGGCCGCCCCCCCCTCGCAGGGCAGCGCGAGCGTCTCTCCGAAGGCGATCACGAGATTGACGTCGTGGGCCTCCGCTGCGCGCTCGATGCCGAAGCGCACCTCGGACTGGTAGTCTCCCCCGACGTAGTCCATCAGGAAGGCGATCGTCCGGCGCTTCTCGCTCATCTCCCGCGGCTCTCGCGTCAGGTATCGGCGATGGAGACCAGCTCAGGAGACATGCGCTCGATGGCCGTCAGGCTCCGCCGTTGCCAGCCCAGCCTCGCGTCGGTCAGGAACTCCACCTTGCACTTCGGCCCCTGGCTCGCGAGGCCGGCGATGAAGCTGATGAACGCTTTCAGGCAGCTCGAGTTCAGGAAGTAAAGGGCCCTCACGTCGAACGCGATGGCGCTCACGCGGAGGCGCGCCGCCTCGGCGTGGAGGTCCTTGAGCAGCAGACCGAGCGGCGCGACCGCCGCCATGTCGCCGGTGCCGGTGAGCTTGACGATGAGGGTGTCCTCCCTCAGGGCCGGCTCGATCCCGAAGCTGTCCGTGACGACGGGCTCAACCCTTAAGCTGCTCATCGACCCTCCACCTCCCCACCGGCGCGTGCGCGATGATCGTCAGCTCGTTGCCCTGGATCGTATAGTCCACGTCGAGCCCGCCCTCCGCGCGCACCCGCGCGAGGCCGAGCCCCGACACCCCTTCTACCATCGCCGTCTCACAGATGAGTTCGTCATAGTGCTTCACAGGATCGCTCGCCGCCTTCAGCTCGAAGAGCCGCCTCTCCACCTCGCGCAGCCGCTCCGGCGACGCCTCGTTCCGCGCGGAGATCTTCATGACGCAGGAACTCTCGCGCTCCTCCAGCGCGAGCTCGAGGCTGACCTTGGGGCCCGAGGAGTACTTGATGATGTTCTCGGCGAGCTCGTGCGCGGCCATGTAGAACCGCGAGCTCACGTTGGCGTCGTCCAGCACCATGCTGCAGAAGCTGGACACCAGCCGAAGCACGCTGTTGGCCATACGCTCGCTCGGGTGGAACGAGATGCATAGAAACAGTGACCCGTTCGGACTCGGTTCGGACACTGACACGATTGGCGCAGCGTACGTGGTTCTCAACCCGGATCCAATCCCTTCTGCTGACACCGACGATAGCGCTCATGTAGGAAAGCGGGCGGCCTCGGGCCACAGTTGCCACAATTACAGTGTTCGAGGCGCGCTGTACCTCGCCACGACCACCGTGATGTCGTCATCGGGGCTCGGGCACCAGCCCTCGACCTCGTCGAGGATCCGGTCCCGGATCGCCTCGGCGGGCGCGCTCTGGGAGGACTCGATGGTGGAGCACAGCCGCTCGAGGCCGAACTGCTCATGGTGCGCGTTGCGCGCCTCCGTCACGCCGTCGCTGTAGAGCACGAGCACGTCCCCGTCCTCCAGGACGAACTCGGCGTCTCGCGTCATCGCGTCAATGGCGGGCAGCGCACCGATCCAGACGCCCGAGCTCGGGATGCACACGCAGCGGCGGGTGCGCGCGCGGCACAGGATGATGTCGTCATGCGCCCCCGCGAACGTCACCCGCCCGCTCCGCTCGTACCGCAAGAGGAGCAGCGTCGCGTGCTCGTCCCGCTTCAGCCGACCGCGGACGTTCTCGTACACCGCCCCGTTCACCGCAGAGAGGATGTCCCCGGGGCTGGCCCGCGGGTCGTTGCGCGTCAGGGCCGAGATCATGCTCTGGATCATCAGCATCACGAGCCCCGCCGCGAGCCCGTGCCCCGCGACGTCGCCGATCCCGAGCCAGCCGCCCTCGTCCGTCGCGAGCACGTCGTAGTAATCGCCGCCGACCTCCGCGGCCGGCTTCATGACGGCGGAGAGCTCGAGGCCTTCGACCGAGAGCTGCGCCGGCACCAGCGTCGTCTGGATGCGCGCCGCGACGACGCTCTCCTGGCGGACCTTCTCCTGCTCCAGCCGCTCGCGCAGCTCCACCTGCCGCACGACCTCCCAGTGCAGCGCCGCGGCCTTGACCGCCGAGCCGATCTGGAGGCGGAGGGCGTCATAGACCATCTCGTTCGCACCGCTGTTGAGCACCGCGACACCGAACTTCTCCTCGTCGCCGAACGCGACGGGGAGCGCGATCATGCTCGTGCGCTCCCGGCCTCCCAGGAACCCTTCGGGCGCGAGGCGGCGCGCCGGGAAGCTCTCCGCCGGCGGCTCCAGCTCGCGCCCGTCCTCCATCAGGAAGAGCGGCTTCATGGTGGTGCGCTGCGGGTCGTGCGCGGTGTCATAGAGCGACACCGCGACCCGCGAGAACTGCATCCGCGGCAGCTCCGACGCCATCATGCGCCGCAGGATGGGCAGGCTCAGGCAGGTCGAGAAGCTCCGCGCGCTCCAGCTCAGGTAGAGCGACGCGAGCTCCACGTTGAGCCGCTGCTGCCCCTCGGCGCGCACGGACGCGCTCCCGATGACGATGCGCGAGGCGTGCCAGATCCGCTCGAGCGCCTCGTCGAGGACCGCGTCCCGGAGGGCCCCGTGGCCCCGGCGGAACTGCTCGCGGAGCAGCGTGATCATGCCCTGGAAGTGCTCGAGGATCGCGCCCTCGCGCCCCGCCGCGTCGAGGAGCGACTCGACAGCGCGCAGGAAGCGGCCCTCCGTCCCCTCGAGCTCCTCCTGCAGCGCCGACAGGAGCAGGCCGGCCCAGCCGTCGAGCGATCCGGCGGGGATCGCGACGCTCTTCTCGAGCAGGCGCTCCAGATCGTCCCGCTGGCGAGCGGACGGGAGCGGCGCGCTCCACGCCTTGCTCGAGGGCGCGCCCGCGGGCTCCACCTGGTACCCGCAGCCGCAGGACTCGCGCAGCGTGAGCTCGACCGGGAACAGGTGGTACTCGGGGACCGGCTCGCCCTCGATCATGCGCACGATCAAGTCCACGGCGCGCGCGCCGATGCGCTTGATGGGCTGGCGGATGGTGGACAGCGACGGCTTCGCGAAGCGCGCGATCACGGCGTCGTCGAAGCCGCACACGGGGAGGTCCTTCGGGACGCTCAGGCCGTGCGCCTTGAGCTCCTCGATGGCCCCGAGCGCCATGTTGTCGTTGGCGGCGACAACGGCGTCGAACGCGGCCCCGCGCCCGATGATCTCCCGCATCGCGGCGCGCCCGGTCTCGATCGTGAAGCTGCCGAACGAGACGAGGCGCTCGTCAAAGCGGAGCGTGCGGTCCGCGAGCGCCCGCCGGTAGGCGTCGGCGCGGACCTCCGCCTCCTCGTTGCTCGGCGGCCCGCCGATGTACGCGACGCGCTGGCACCCGTGGTCGTCGACGAGGTGTCCGACCGAGAGATCGAGCCCGAGGCCGTTGTCGACCACGAGGCTCGGGATGCCTTCGATCGCCATCCCGAGGCTGCAGATCGGCAGCGGCGCGTAGGACCGGCAGAACCGCTTCATCCCCTCGATGCCGACGTGGTGGCAGAGCGTCGTCGAGGCGACGAGGATGCCGTCGACCGTCTCCGCGCCGATGAGGTGATACATGCTGTTCTGGGCCGTGCTGGCCGCCCCGGGGCAGGCGAGCGTCTCGCCGAAGGCGATGATGAGATTGACGTCGTGCGCCTCGGCGGCGCGCTCGACCCCGAAGCGCACCTCGGACTGGTACTCGCCTCGTACGTAGTCCATCAGGAGGGCGATCGTCCGGCGCTTCTTCATCGTGTCCCGCGCTCCTCGCTTCAGGCGTCCGCGATGGAGACCAGCTCGGGGGACATGCGCTCGAGCGCCGTCAGGCTCCGCCGCTGCCACCCCAGCCTCGCGTCCGTGAGGAACTGCACCTTGCACCTCAGCCCCAGGCCCGCGAGCCCGCAGATGAAGCTGATGAACGCCTTCAGGCAGCTCGAGTTCAGAAAGTAAAGAGACCTTACGTCGAACTCCACGGCGCTCACGGAGAGGCGCACCACCTCCGCCTGGAGGGCCTTGCAATAGGAGCCGAGCGGCGCGGCCGCCGCCATGTCGCCCGTGCCGGTGAGCTTGACGCTGAGGGTGTCCTCCCTCAGGGCCGGCTCGATCCCGAAGCTGTCCGTGACGACGGACTCAACCCTCAAGCGGCTCATCTCCCCTCCATCTCCCAACCGGCGCGTGCGCGATGATCGTCAGCTCGTTGCCCTCGATCTTGTAGTCCACGTCGAGCCCGCCCTCCGCGCGCACACGCGCGAGGCCGAGCCCCGACACCCCTTCTACCATCGCCGTCTCATGGATAAGCTCGTCGTAGTGCTTCACCGGATCGCTCGTCGTCTTCAGCTCGAGCAGCCGCCTCTCCACCTCGCGTAGGCGATCGGCAGAGGCCTCGTTCCGCGCGCGGATCTTCAGGATACAGGAGCTCTCGGCCTCCTCCAGCGCGAGCTCCAGGCTGACCTTGGGGCCCGTCGAATACTTGGTGATGTTCTCGGCGAGCTCGTGCGCGGCCATGTAGAACCGCGAGCTCACATTCGCGTCGTCCAGGATCATCCCGCAGAAACTGGACACGAGCCGCAGCACCGCGGTCGCCATGCGGTCGCTCGGGAAGAACGTGATGCACAGGAACAGCGATGCATTCAGGTTCGGTTCCGACGCGGGCACGATTGCCACAGCCTACGTCGTTCCCGCATCCGAGCCAACGCCTTCTCTCGCGCGAGCGCGGTCGCGAGCGCGCGGGTGAGGGCAGACCCTACAATACGGCGCGGCGGCGAGCTTTGACCTGCCGCGTCGACCGCGGCATCACTGGCGCGCTGCTTCACTGGCGCGCTGCTTCACTGGCGCGCGCCCTCACGGCCGCGCGATGAGCCTCTTCCCCTGGGCCCTCAGGTTCGACACCACCTCTCCCACGCGCTGGGCGAGCGGCAGGCCCCGGGGCACCACGAGGCCGGTCGCGCCGCCCACGCGGCCGAAGGACCATGAGAGCACCGAGCCGTCGGCGTCCCACGGCGCGAGCCGCTCGCGGCCGTCGGACGGCATGGCGCCGACGATCTCGTGCCGCTCCAGGTCGAGCGCCGCGATCCGGTCCGCCGACGAGAGCAGCAACGTCTTGCCGTCAGGCGCGGCGGCGATGTCCTCCCACTCCGCCCCGCTCACGCCCTCGAGCACCCGCTCCGTGAGGCCGGCGCGGCGGATCACGACGACGCCCGTCGCGTCCGCGAAGGCCGCGTCCCCCGGCAGGGGGCCGTCCGCGATCGCGGTCGCGCGCGGCGTGGCGTACCCGAGGACCCGCACCTCGCCCCGCGCCTCGTCGATGCGCGCCAGCGCGCCCGAGCTGAACGCCAGCCATAACCCGGGGCCCACGTCGCCGCGCGCGGCGCTCGGGCGCGCCTCGTAGACATAACCGTCGGTCACCGCGATCGTGCGGGACGACAGGTCGCGGAGCGACGTCGCGACGACGTTTCCGTCGAGCTCCTGCGTGAACAGCGTCCGGCAGGCGGCGTCGACGCCGAGCACGAGCGCCGGCGCCCTCGGCACCACCTCCACCGTCGCGCCGGTCGTCGCGTCGAACAGCGTCCACACCCCCTCGTCCCGACGGTACGCCATGAGCCGGCCGTCGTCGCAGGCGCGCAGCAGGTGGCCCCGCCGCGCGGCCGTGCGGCGCCGCGAGCCCTCGTCGTACAGGCGCACCTCGCCGCCGATCTCGAAGGCGACGACGCCCCCGCGCCGCAGCGCGGCCGCGGCCGAGGCGGCCGCGCCGCGCACCTCGGGGCTCCCCTCCGGGTCGAGCCCCTCGAACCCGAGGAGGCGCTCCGCGGCCGGCGCGCCCGGGCTGAACAGGACGAGGTCGCGCGTGAGCACGCGCCGGTCCGGCAGCCGCCACCCGCCGAGCAGCGCGTGCGGGCCGACGTCGCGCTCGGCGATGTCGGCCATCTCGCCGCGCGCGCGCAGCGGCCGCGGCGCGCCCTTGCCCGGGGACGCCTCGCACGGCGAGCCCTCGGGCGGCGGATCGCCCGCGGCGCGGCCGCCCTTCCGGAGGTAGTGCCAGACGCTGCCGCCGCTGCCGCACACGCCCAGATCGAGCCCGCCCGCGTCCCAGCGCGCCGACGCGGGCGCCGGATCCGTGTCGAGCTCGAAGAGCGGCGCCCCGGGCCGGTCGAGGGTGTAGATCGACGTCCTGCTCTGCTGCACGAGCGCGATCACGGGATCGCGCGGGCTGAAGCGGCCGAGCACGGCGGGCGCGCCCAGGGTGATCTCGGCGCCCGCGCCGCCGCCGGGCCCCCAGAGCAGCGCCCTGCGCCCGAGCACCGCCGCCACGTGCGCGCCGTCGGGCGAGACGCCGAGCACGTTGCCGCGGAACGGGTGCCGATCGACCGCCTCGGCGGCGCCGCCGCGCCGCATGTCCCAGCGCGCGATCCCGCCGTCGGTCGAGCAAGCGAGGACGGGCGCCGCCTCGGCCGCGTGGACGGCGCTGCTGCAGCGCACCGGCGCGACCGCGGCCAGCGCGACGGTGCCGCCCTCCCGCAGCCGGAAGACGCGGACCTCGCCGGTGACCGAGCGCGTCGCGAGCGCCGTGTCGAACGCGAACGGCACGCGCTCGACGTGCGGGGCCTCGTGCGGCCGCAGCGCGAGGACGCGCGGCGATTTGGCGCGCTCGATGCTCTCCGGGTCGGCGTCGAGCGCCACGTCGTCGATGACCTCCGGGTCGGGCGGGCGCAGGTCGGCGACGAGCAGCGAGCCCCCGGGGCCGCCGGCGATGACCCACCGATCGTCCCACGGCAGCGCGGGCCCCACCACGCCGTCGACGGTCAGGAAGCGCGCGCGCGGCAGGCCCACCGCGGCCGACGCGAGATCGAGCGGCAGCGCCGCGTCGTCCGCGCGCCGCGCGAGGGCCGCGGCGATCCACGCGGCGCGGTGGTACGGGTCCTCCGTGCGGCGCGCCTTGCCGATGAGCTCGGCGAGCTCGGCGCGCTCCTCGGCCTCGCGCGCCTTGGCCTCGGCCTGCGCCTGGCGCGCCGCGACCCACCGCTCGGCCACGAACCCCGAGGCGACGGTGAGCCCGAGCGCCAGGGCCACGCCGATCTTCTTGGCGCGCTGGGCGCGGGCGCGCCGGAGGCTCTCGCGCACGAGCGCCTGCTCGCGCCGCGGCAGCCGCGAAGCGAGGGCCGGGCTCTTGCTCACCTGCTCGAGCAGGTCGCTGCGCAGGAGGAGATCGCGGCTCTCGCCGGAGCGATCCCACACGTCGGCGGCCTCGCGGAGCCGCTCGAGCAGGATGAGCCGCTCCATGTGCAGCGCGCGGGTGGCGGCGGCGTGCGGCCAGCTCGAGACGAGCGACTCGTGGGCGAGCTCCACGGACCTGTCGCGGCGGACGAGGAGGCGCGCGCGCTCGAGGGCGCCGAGGACGCGGTCGACATCGGCGGGCGGCGCGGCGACGGCCTCGGCGAGCTCCGCCTCGGCCCAGCGGACGCGCGACCCGTCCATCGCGCCGAGCCGGAGCAGCGCCTCGTCGGCGATCGCGCGGTCCTCCGGGGCGAGGGCGGCGAGGGCAGCGTCGGCGTGCCGCGCGAGGGCGCCGCGCACGCCGCCGAGCTCCTGCCAGGCCTCGCCGCTCAGCGCGCCGCGAAGGGCGCGCGCGCGCTCCCACCATCCCGCGAGGGCGAGCGCGATGAACGAGAGCGCCGCGCCGCCGCTCCGCAGCTCGCGCTGCGCCTCGGCCGCGACCTGGGCGAGCCCGCGCACCTCGGCGCCGGCGAGCCTCGCCGGGCCTGCGACGAGGTCCTTCACGGCGGCGGCGGCGGGCAGCCCCACGTAGCGCAGCGCGGCCCGGAGGCCCTCGCCGGCCGGGGTGGCGAGGAGGGCCGCGGTGCGGTCGTCGGCCTCGTCGAGCACGCCGATGAGCCGGAGCCCTCGCCGCGGCTCGCCGGTCGCGAGCGCGCCCACGAGGGCGGCGAGGCGCCCGCCGCCGAGGGGCGCGATCGGGTCGACGATGAGCGCGACGCCGACGGCGGACGCCATGCAGAACCTGGTGAGGGCGTCGAGGTCCGCGGACTCGAGCTCCGGCGAGACGGCGGCGAGCGCGCGGGCGAGGGCGCCGTCGGGGTCGTCGCCGGGGGTGAGGCGCGCCTCGATCCAGTCGTCCTTCTGGTCGACGTGGCGGCGCGCGAGGTGGGGCACGAGCCCCGCGGAGGCGAGCGAGCTCTTGCCCGATCCGCGCGGCCCCTGGAGCACGACGCACGGCTCGAACTCGAGCTCGCGCCCGAGGCGCGCGGTGTCGTCGTCGCGCCCGAACAGGAGCCCCTCGTCGGTGGACGAGAGCGGCGCGAGGCCCTTGTACGGCCGATCGGGGACGCCGTGGGGCCGCTCCCAGACCTCGTCGAGCAGCTGCGTCAGCTTCCCGGGCGCGACGCGCCGGTGGGCTGGATCGACGGACAGGAGCCGATGGAGGAGCGCGACGAGGCCGCGCGGCAGCCGCGCGGGGTCGCGCTCGAGGTCGCGCATCGTGCCGCGCAGGGTCGCGGCGCGGAGCTCGGTCCACCAGGCGGAGACGCTCGCGGGGTCGGAGCAGTCGTCCGGCTCGTCGGCCACGGCGTGCGGGAGGCGCCCTGTGGCGAGCTGCGCGATGCAGACGGCGAGCGCGTAGGCGTCGGTGGCGGCGGTCGGCTCGGCCATCTCGAGCACCTCCGGCGCCATGAAGCCCGGCGTCCCGATGACGTTGCGCGCGGCGGCGGGGCTGTCCGCGCCGGCGAACGCGCGGCGCGTGGAGGCGTAGACGTCGCGCTCGGCGAGGAACGCCGCCGTGCCGAGGTCGCCGCCGCCGCTGTCATGGCCGCCGCCGCTGTCATGGCCGCCGCCGACGGCGACGGCGGGGGCGCGGGAGACGGGGGCGCCCGCGCGCCGCGAGATGCCGAAGTCGAGGACCTTGAGGGCGCCGTCCTGGGTGAGGAACAGGTTGGCAGGCTTGAGGTCGAGGTGGACGACGCCGCGCGCGTGGATGACGTCGAGCGCGCCGGCGACGTCGCGCGCCCAGGCGACGACGCGGCGCCAGGGGATGCGGCGGCGGAAGCGGATCAGGTCGGCGAGGTTCCGGCCCTCGAGGAGCTCCATCGAGACGAACGGGGTCTTCGGCGCGCCGTGGAGGATGCCGGCGGCGTAGATGGTGACGAGCGACGGGTGGCGGAACGAGGCGAGGAGCTTGGCCTCGTCGGCCCAGTCGGCGGCGTCTGCGAAGTCGGAGACGAGGAGCTTGAGGGCGACCTCGCGGAACGGCGCGCCGTCCGGCAGGAGCTCCTCGGCGCGCCACACGTCGCCGAAGCCGCCGCGGCCGAGGCGGACGCGGAGCCGGTAGCGGCGGTCCAGCACGTCGCCGGGGGCGTGCGCGAGCCCGCCCGCGGGCATGGGCACCGGGCCCGGATCGCGGGAGGAGCTCCCCTCGTCGACGAGCGTGCGGTCCATCGCGGGACGACGGTATCACCGGCGCGGCGAGAGGTGGACGGTCCCGCTCACCGCGGTCCTCGGCGCCGCGGCGGTCCGCCCGGCTGCGCGTGGACATCGGAAGCCCGGCGCGCGACACTGCCGCACATGGGAGAAGCGGCGCCGCGACGGAAGCTCTCGCCGGCAGAATACCTCGATCTCGAGCGCGCATCGGAGGCGAGGCACGAGTACGCCGGCGGCGAGCTCTTCGCGATGTCTGGCGGCACGTTCGAGCACAGCGCCATCGCCGCGAACATCGGCCGATTGCTCGGCAACGCGCTGGGCGAGCGTGGATGCGTGGCGCTCAACTCCGACATGCGCATCAAGATCCCCGCCGCGGATCGCTACGTGTACCCGGACGGCTCGGTCGTCTGCGGCCGCCCCGAGTTCGAGGACGAGCGGCGCGACACCCTCCTGAACCCGGTCCTCGTGATCGAGGTGCTCTCCGACTCTAGCGAGGCGTACGATCGCGGCGACAAGTTCGCGCATTACCAGACAGTGGCGTCGATCCGAGAGGTCGTCCTGGCGTCACAGAAGGCGCCCCGTATCGAGGTGTTCGCGCGCCAGGCCGACGGGAGCTGGGTGCTCCGGGTCTATGGCCCCGGCGCCCGGGCTGCGCTGTCGTCGGTGGGGTGCGAGCTCGGCGTGGACGACGTGTACCGGGGTGTGCTCGCGGCCGCCAACCTCTGAATCCGCGGTTTCAGCGATACCGCATCGAACCGATCCACCACCGCTGTAGCGGGAGTCGCCCCGAGGATGCCGCTCGAGGTCGCGAGAAGCGCTGAGCGTGCTGAGCGCCGCCAGGCTGGACATCCATGCCTTGCCGCGTATTCTGCCGGCGGGTGAGTCTCTGTCCGACGGGGGGACGGCGGATGCTCGAGCTGATGTGTGGGGGGCGTCACGTTCCTTTGGATGCTGACGCGAAACACGGGGCCTTGCTGCCATGATCGATCTGTCAGGTCATACGCTGTTCGAGAGGGTATACGAAGGCTCCGAGACCGTGCTGTACCGCGGCCGCCGGAACGAGGACGGCGCGCCGGTCGCGGTCAAGATGCCTCGGTCCGAGTTCCCGACCGCCCGAGATCTCGCGCGGCTGCGGCGCGAGTTCGCCATCCTGCGGGACGCGGGCGAAGTGGCCGGCGTCGTCAAGGCACACGCCATCGAGAAATGCGGCAGGGGCCTCGCGCTCATCATGGAGGACCTCGGCCCATCCTCGCTGCACGCCGTCCTGAAGGCGCGCAGGCTCGACGTGGGCACGGCGCTCCGCACCGCCATCGCGCTCGCGGGCACCCTCGACACGCTCCACGGACTCCGGATCATTCACAAGGACATCAAGCCGCACAACATCCTGATCGACGAGAAGACGCAGAGCCCGCGGCTCGTCGACTTCGGCATCGCGGCGCGCCTCTCGAGGGAGACCCCCGAGACGGTCCCGCCGGACGCGCTCGAGGGCACCTTGTCGTATATCGCCCCTGAGCAGACTGGCCGCATGAACCGGAGCGTGGATCTGCGCGCCGATCTCTACTCGTTCGGCGTCACGCTCTACGAGATGCTGACAGGGGCCCTCCCGTTCCAGGAGGGCGATCCCACCGCGCTCATTCACAGCCACATGGCGCGCATGCCGACGCCGCCGCACGAGCGCGCGCCGGGGGTGCCCCGCGCGCTGTCGGACGTGATCGTGAAGCTCCTGGCCAAGATGCCGGAGGACCGGTATCAGAGCGCCCGCGGGGTCAAGCTCGACCTGGAGGAGTGCCTCCGGCGGTGGGAGGCGACGGGCCGCGCCGATCCGTTCCCGCTGGGCCAGCACGACCGGCCGCTGGATCTGCGCGTTCCCCAGCGGCTCTATGGCCGGGATCACGAGGTGAACGTGCTCCTGTCCGCCTTTCAGCGGGCTCGCCGGGGCGCGGCCGGGCTGGTGCTCATCTCGGGCTACTCCGGCGTCGGCAAGACCACGCTGGTGAACGAGATCCACAAGCCCATCGCCCGACATGGGGGGTATTTCGCCAAAGGGAAGTTCGATCCGATCAACCGGGATGTCGCGCTCGCGTCGGTGGCGCAGGCCTTCCGCGAGCTCATCCGGCAGGTGCTGACCGAGTCGGCGGCGGCCGTCGAGGAGTGGAGGCGCAAGCTGCTCGCCGCGGTCGGCGCGAACGGGCAGCTCCTCATCGAGCTGATCCCGGAGCTCGAGCTGATCGTCGGGCCTCAGCCGGCCGTGCCGGAGCTCGGGCCGACCGAGGCCCGGAACCGCTTCGATCTGCTGGTGCAGCGCTTCCTGCGGGTCTTCGCTGCGCCGACCCACCCGCTGACCCTCTTCCTCGACGATCTGCAGTGGGCCGATCCGGCCTCGCTCAGGATCCTCGAGCGCCTCCTCACGGACGTGGAGGGCAACCATCTCCTGATCATCGGCGCCTATCGGGACAACGAGGTGGACGCCGCCCACCCCCTGCACGCGACGCTGGGTGAGCTCCGCAAGTCGGGCGTGGCGATCGCCGAGCTCACGCTCAAGCCCCTCGACATGCCGACGGTCACGCAGATCGTCGCCGACACGCTGAGCGCGCGGCCGCACGCGGTCGCGCCGCTCGCGACGATGGTCTTCGACAAGACCGAGGGCAACCCCTTCTTCCTGGGCCAGCTCCTCGGCGTGCTGCACGACGCGGGGGCGCTGTGGTTCGACGCGCCCTCGGAAGCCTGGGCATGGGACGAGACGCGCGTCCGGGAGGCGGTCGCCGCGGACAACGTGGTCGACCTCATGCTCGACAGGCTGCACCGGCTCCCGCCGGCGACGCAGCGCGCGCTGAAGCTCGCGGCGTGCCTGGGCCACACGTTCGATCTCACCATGCTGGCGGCCGTCCACGAGAAATCGCCCGCCGCGACGGCCGCCGACCTGTGGGACGCGCTGCGCGGGGGCCTGATCGTGCCGCGTGACAGCGCTTATCGCTTCTTCGACGAGAGCGCGGACACCGAGCCTTCGGCCCCCCAGGAGATCAAGGTATCGTACCGGTTCCTGCACGACCGGGTGCGCCACGCGGCCTACTCGCTGGTCGAGCCCTCGCGCAGGGAAGCGCTGCACCTGGCGATCGGCCGGCTGCTCTGGGCGCGGGCCGGCGAGACGCCGCCGGACGAGGACCTGATCGAGATCGTCCGCCACCTGAACCTGGGCGCGCGGGGCATCGCCGACGAGGCCGGGCGGCTGGCCCTGGCCCGGCTCAACCAGCGGGCGGGCAGGGCGGCCAAGAGCAGGACAGCCTATCAGGCGGCCGCAGACCACTTCAGCGCGGGGCTAGAGCTCCTCGGGGACGCGCGCTGGGAGCGCCACGAGGCGCTCTGCTTCGCGCTCAGCCGCGAGAACGCGGAGTGTGTGTACCTGAGCGGCGCGCCCGAGCGGGCCGAGGAGCTGTTCACGTCCCTCATGCCCCGGGCGCCGTCGAACGTGGAGCGGGCGCACATCTACAGCCTCCGCGTGCTGCTCCACGTGACGCTGGGCAACCTCGCGGACGCGGTGCGCCTGGGCGGCGAGGGCATCGGCGTCCTCGGCTTCCCGCTGCCGAGCAGCGAGGCGGAGCTGCAGGCGCGCGTCGGGGCCGAGCTCGCAGAGGTGGACGCGAATCTGGCGGGCCGGCGCATAGAAGACCTGATCGACGCGCCGGTGATGGACAGCCCGGAGCAAAGGGCGCTCGTCCAGCTCATCAGCGATATGATGGGGCCGGTCTTCTGCCTGAGGCCCGAGCTTTACCCGCTGTTCGTCCTCAAGCAGGTCAACATCTCCCTGCGGTACGGCCACGCTGACGTGTCCGCCCCCGCGTACACCTCGTACGGATTCCTGCTCGCGGTCTTGCAGGGGCGGCCCGCGGACGGCCATGCGTTCGGCCGCCTCGCCATCACCTTGAGCGACAAGTTCTCGAACGCCGCTCTGGCCGCCAGGGTGAACTACGTCTTTGCCACGTACTCCCACCTGTTCCACGACGTGCGCGACGGGATTGCTCGCTTCCTGCAGGCGCGGCAAGGGCTGCTGGAATCGGGCGACTTCGCCCATCTCAGCAACGTGTGGAACTGCGTGACCAGCAACATGTTCACCGCGGGCTATCCGCTCGAGGAGCTGCGCGAGGAGGTGGAGCGAGGCCTCGTCGTGCTGCGGCGGACCGGGGACGTCAGCGGCACCGCCGTGATGACGCTCATGAGGCAGGCTATCGCGAGCCTGCAGGGGAGGACGCGGGCCCCCGACAGCCTGAGCGACGACCAGTTCGACGAGGGCGAGTTCGTCGCGCGCCTCAAAGAGAGGGAGTTGATCGCGGGCCTCTTCTTTTACGCGCTGCTCAAGCTGCAGCTCCCCTATCTGTACGGGGACTGCGAGACGGCCGCGGCGAACGTCGCGGACGCCGAGGCCTACGGCGCCGGCATGCTCGGTTTGTATCAACCGACGAAGCTGCATTTCTACGCTTGCATGGCGTTCCTTGGGCTGCCCGCCGCGGCGTCGCCCGAAGAGGCGGAGCGCCGCGCGCGGACCATCACCCGTCACAAGGAGCGGATCGCGGGCCTCGCCGCGAGCGCTCCCATGAACTTCCAGCACCTGCTGCTGCTCATCCAGGCCGAGGAGGCGCGCGTCGCCGGCGCTCAGCTCGAGGCCATGGGCCTTTACGACCGGGCGATCTCCCTGGCCCGTGAGAACGAGTTTCCTCACGACGAGGCGCTCGCGAACGAGCTGTGCGCGAAGCTGCACCTCCACGAGGGCAGGACGAAGGTGGCGCGCGCGTACATGGCGGACGCGTACCTCGGCTACCGGCACTGGGGAGCGACGGCCAAGGCGGACGCGCTCGCGCGCGATCACGCCGCGCTGCTGCCCCTTTCGAGCGACAGCGTGCCGATCTCGTCCATCCCCTCGGCGACGTCGGGCCCGGCGCACGCGGGGACCATCCTCGGCCGTACGACGGTCGGCAACCTGCGGGACGCCGCGCTGATCGTGCGCGCCGTGCAGGGCATCGCCGGCGAGACGGAGCTCGCGCGGGTGATCGAACGCCTCGTGACGCTCGTGCTCGGGAACTCCGGTGCGCAGCGGGGGGCGCTGGTCCTGGAGCGGGACGGGCGGCTCTTCGTCGAGGCGACCTTCGGGGTCGAGCCCGGGACGCTCGCGCTCGGGCCGAGCGAGCCGCTGGATTCGCGCCCCGACCTGCCGCACAAGGTGGCGCTGTTCGTCGCTCGCACCCGCGAGCCGCTGGTCCTCGACGACGCCAGCGCCGATGCCCGGTTCTCCGACGATCCCTGCGTCGTCGGGCAGCGCACGCGATCCGTCCTGTGCCTTCCGCTGCTCCACCAGGGCCGCATGAACGGCGTCCTTTACCTGGAGAACAACGCCGCGAGCAGGGCGTTCAACGCGAGCCGCGTCGAGCTGCTCGGCCTTTTGTCGTCCCAGGCCGCGATATCCATTGAAAACGCGCTGCTCCTCTCGGGCATGCGGGAGGTGAAGGAGCAGGTCCAGAACGCCAACCGGCGGCTCGAGGCCGAGGTCGCGCAGCGCACCGAGGAGCTCCAGCGCTCCAACGCGCAGCTCAGCGCGAGCAACGAGCGCCTGAAGATCGAGCTCACGCAGCGCGAGCAGGCGGAGCGGGAGCGGGCCGCGCTGCAGCGCCAGATGTTCGAGGCGCAGCAGACGAGGCTGGCGGAGCTCTCGACGCCGCTCATCCCGATCACGGACCAGATCATGGTGATGCCGCTCATCGGCACCATGGACGCCGCGCGGGCGGCCCAGGTGCTGGAGGTCGCGCTCGACGGCGCCCAGCGCCACCAGGCGCGCGTCGTGATCCTGGACATCACCGGGATGAAGCACATCGATACCCAGATCGCGCAGACGCTCGTGGGGACCGCCAACGCGCTGCGGCTGCTCGGCACGGAGGCCGTGCTCACCGGCACGCGCGCCGAGGTCGCCCAGGCGATGGTGGGCCTGGACATCGAGCTGAAGTCCATCGTCACCATGGGCACCCTTCAGAGCGGTATCGCCTATGCGCTCCGCCGCGCCGGGCAGTCGACGGGGATGAGCGCGCCGCTGTCCTCGGGGCCAGCCCGCGCGCGCCCGCCGGCGAGGTGAAATCGGGCGGTCACGCTCGAACCGATCGTGGAGGTCAGAGAGCGCCGACGGCGCTCTCGTGCACGCGCAGGCCCGGGCCTGCGGCGTGCGTTCGGTCGCCTCACGCCTTGATGGCGTCGAGCTCCCCCGGATTCTTGATGCCGGGCCCGTCGGTGACCTTGCCTGCGCCATCGGTGGTGAACGACGGCCCGCTGCCGCCGAAGCCAACCGCGACCGCATCCGAGACGCCGAAGCGATCGACAGGAACCCACTCGGGCATCCCGGCGCCGAGCGCGTTGATCAACGTCGTGTACAGCTTGTTCAGCGGGACGGTTCCGCCCGAAGAGCCGGTGTTGCCGCTGTTGTTCTCGCCCTCCGTGCCGCTCGAGCAGGTGGCTTCGCTGTTGCCTGCCTCGAGCTTCCCGCCCGCGACGTTCACCGAGACGCCCTGCTTGAGGTAACCGCCGGCGCTGCCGGCGATCACGATGGGCAGGTTGTTGTTGTTGTGCGCGTTGCCGTCGGCGAGCTCCGGCAGCCACATGACCGCGGAGTTGTCGAGCATGGTGCCGCCCCCCTCCTCGATGCTGTCGATGGTCTTCACCAGCTTGGCGAACCGACCCGCGTACCAGCGGTCGATCTCGTGGATCTGCTCGATGACGCCGCTCACGCACTGGCCGCCGACCGCGGCGCTCCCGTTCCGGTGCGAGAGCCCGTGGTGATCGTGGGTGTGCGCGATGCCGTCCCACTTGAACGTCACGAAGCCCGGCCACTGGAGCACGATGGATCGGTTGTTATCGCACATCATCGTGAGGGCGATGAGGCGGATCATCATCTCGCTGCCCAGGGTGTACACCTTCTCGTTGTTGGGGAAGCCGCCGCCGCGAGCCGGGTATCCCGCCTCGGTGAGGGCAGCGTCCGTGACGCCGAGCGCGGTGGCCGACTCCGCGGTGCAAGCGGAGGGGATGACGCGCTGCTCGGTCTCGCGGAGCAGGGAGAGCCAGTCGTCGATCTTCTTCCGATCGGCGCCGCTCATCTTGCGGGCCTTGTAGGCGTTCAGGTCACGGCTCACCAGATCGATGATGCTCTCGCCGCGAGCCACGCGATAATCCGCCTCGGTCCCGGAGCCGCTCACGAAGAGCCCGGTCAGGCTGCTGTACACCGTGCGCGCGTTGGTCACGGGCGCATACGGCGTCTTCGGCGCCGAGTACGACACGATGCCCTTGACGTTCGTGAAGGCATTGCCGACGGAGAGCACGAGCGGGACCTTGTTGGTGCCCGGATTGAAGCGCTGCGCGATCTCGTGATCGAGCGAGTGCGACAGCGCCCAGTGATCTCCGCCGGGATCGAGCGGCGCGCAGGTCAGCTTGCTGCCCATGCCCTGATCGTGGGGATCGAAATACTCCGTGCCGTCCACCTTGTTGTTGAAGCCGTTCAGCGGCATCGCGAGCCCGCGCGGGAAGAGCAGCTTCGCCGCGAAGGGCGCGAGCGGGGCGAGGGTCCGGGGCTTATCGTCCGCCTGCGTCGTCTCCAGCGACGCCGCGGTGACGCTCCCGGCCCCGTTCTCGATCCCCGTCGGGAACCAGCGGTTCGTCAGGCAACCGTTGTTGGTGTAGAAGATCACCAGGCGGCGCGGCGACGGCGCCTCCTGCGCTCGCGCGGAGCGGCCGAGCGAATTCAAGAAGGGGACGGCGAGCGCCGCGCCACCGATTCCACGCAGAAACAGTCTTCGGTTCACGGCTCCACCTCCGCCTGCAGGGCACGCACTCGGAACGATTGACTCTGTGTGAGGTCTGCGATGAGGTCGAGCACCGAGTAGCCGCCCTGCGTGAGCTTGGCGGTCAGCTCGTCCACGGTGCAGGAGTCCTCGTTGTTCAGCTCGCGCTGGTAGGCGAACGAGACCCACTTTCGCACGTAGCACGTGTGCGCCTCCGGGGAGCTCGCGATGGCCTCGGAGAGCGCCACCGGGCCGTCGACCTCCACGACGTCCTCGCCGACGCCGACGTCCACCCGTGTGTCGATGGGCGCGCCCGAGAACGATTCGGTCTGCTGGAAGGCGCCCACGGCGTCGTACGCCTCGAACGCGAAGCCCGCCGGGTTGATGTACGTGTGATGGCAGAACGCGCAGGCGTCTCCCGCCGTCTGCGCGTCGACCCGAGCACGGTTGGTCGTGAGGTTCGCGTCCGTCGGCAGCGGTGTGCCCTCCACCATCGGGGGCGGCGGCGGGATGTTCGCGCAGAGGACCTCCTTCTGCAGGAACGCGCCGCGCAGGATGGGCGACGTCCGGTCGTACCCCGAGTGCGACACAAGGAAGCCCAGGCGGGTGAAGAGGCCAGAGCGCTGCGTCGGGTCGAGCTCGACCGGCACGAGCTCCGCGCCGTTGAACTCCGCAGGATCCAGGTCATAGAGCGGCGCCAGGGCGGCGTTGACGAAGCCCACCGGCGTGGTGACCAGATCCTGGAACGTCCCGGCCTGATCGAAGACCACGTGCTCGATGAAGCGATCGGTCTCCTCCGACAGCAGCGGGATCATCGACGCTTTGAAGTCCGGGAAGGCGGCCGGATCACGCTGGATGTCCGACCAGCGCGTGCCGGGGCCCATGTGGAGGTAGAGCTCGTGGAAGGCCTTGACCATCCCGCGGCTCTTGGGATCCGCCAGCATTCGCTGCGCCTGCGCGAGGATCTGCTCCGGCGTCTGCAGCGCATCGGCGTCTGCCGCGGCGAACAGCGCGTCGTCCGGCATGGTTCCCCAGATCAGGTACGAGAGGCGCGACGCCACCTCGTGGCTGTTCAGCACGAAGTACTCGCCCTCGGGCTTCTCGCTGATCTCTGCGCGCATCAGGAAGGAGGGCGAGAGCAAGAACCCTTCGATGATCAGCTGGGCGCCGTCCTCGAACGAGCCGGTCGGCGTGAGCGCCTGGCGGCGAGCGTAGAGGGCCTGGAAGAGCCCTCTCTCCTCGTCGGTGAGCGGGCGCCGGAAGGCGCGCCGTCCCAGCGTATCGATGAGCTGGTTCGCGCACGCGGCGCCGTCGCCTGCCGGCGTGCACGGGATCGTCTTGGCGCGCGCCCTGGCGTCTGCCATCACCGCCGCCGCGACCGTCGCTGCGGCGGTCTTGTACCCGTCCCACGCGCGCTGATCGACGCTCCCGACCCCGTCCGGAGCGAGCATCGACGACGGCTGGGTGTCGATGCCGACCAGATCGCGAATCGTGTTGTCGTATTGCGCCCTCGTCAGACGCGGCAGCGCCGACGTTTGCGGGACGCCCGGCACGCACACCGTCGGCTCGACGCCGGGGCCGCCCCCCGCCGAGCCGTCCCCTCCGGCGCCGCTCCCGCTGCCAGACCCGTTGCCAGACCCGCTCCCGGGCCCGTCGCCAGAGCCGCTGTTCGCCTCCGGGTCATCGCCGCCGATCATCGCGGTGCAACCGCCCATGGCTGCGTAACTCGCCGTGAGCAGCGCAGGAACGATGAACCGTCTCGCCCACGTGTTCATAGGACTCACCTCATCTGAGTGGCTCTCACATCGAGCGTCGCCCAGACATCATGATGCCTTGTCGTGGGTCGCAGATCACGAGTTTTCTCGTATTTTCGTCTTGGCGCAAGTTTGCTTTCGCCCGGCAAATCCGCTGGTTTGCGAGGCGCCAGGGCGAGGCGCGTGAGTAGAATTTCGACTTCTCTTGTGATACAGAAATTATTGCGTGAGAGTGGCATGATGATGTGAGCGTTCACATGGACATCGACTTACAGCGGACAGCGCCACGCGACCCATTGCGCTCTTCGCGCGAACCGGACCACGCCTGCGCGGGAGCGGCCGGACACGCTCTCGGCGCTGCTCTGCTGAGCAATTGGAGCGGTCGCGAACCAAACCAACCTTCGCCCTCTTCAACAACAACGATCCCGCAGGAGTCGGGCGCCGGCGGCTCGGCGAGCTGGCGCGTCTCACAGGCGGGGAAGGACGCTGGAGAGAACGTGCAGACCCTCTCCCATGCGGCCGGTGAGCAGCCCTGGTTCCGTGAGAGCTTCGGCGCGAACTTCGGCAACAAGGTGACGACGCTCCCGTTCGATCATCACATGGTCATGGGCCTCGTCGCTCCGCGCGCGCTGCTCGTCGTCGACAATCGGATCGATTGGCTCGGCATCGACAGCACCTTCACGGCCGGGTCGATCGCCCACGCGATCTGGGAGTGCCTAGGCGTGCCCGACAGGATGGCTTACTCACAGCTCGGCGGCCATGAGCACTGCCAGTTTCCCGCGCAGCAGAGGGCGATCCTCGAGGCGTACGTGAAGAAGTTCCTCGTCGGGGGCGGCACCGACGACACCAACCTGCTCGAGAGCGACGGGGCGAAGGCCGACCTCGGCCGATGGATGACGTGGACGCCGCCGAACCTCCAGTGACCGCAGGGCTGACCCGTCGCGGAGGCCGAGCCTGACGGCCACCTCCGGCGCGGTGCGGACGGCGAGCTGGAACGTGGTCCGGCGCTTCTGGCGAAGTCCGCCGAGCTTCCGAGGGGTCCTGGACGCCTTCCGGCCGAGCGGGCGCCTGCGCCTCATCCCGGGGAGCGTCGCCGCGTCTTCCGCTTCCCTCGGGCTTGCGCCAGCTCTGCCCGCAGCGCCTGCACCTCGGCCTGCAGCTTGTCGTTCGCTTCGCGCGCCTTGCTCTCGGCCTCGCGCGCCTTGCTCTCGGCCTCGCGCGCCTTGCTCTCGGCCTCGTCCGGCGTCGGCAGCAGATCGTGGCCTTCGCGGTCGCGCGCCAGCCGGAGCATCGGGCCGAGCGACGGGTCTTGCACGACGGTCCACCAGAGGCCCAGCGTCTCGCAAGCGCGCAGATCGGGGTCGTCGGACGCCCGCTCCACGAGATCGCCCTCCAGGGCGTCCCAGATGCGGATCGGTCGCTCTCGATCCTCGGGATCGAAGCGCACGACCTCCGGGATGCCCGCGGCGCGGTAGCGCTCGAGCTTCTCGTCCCAGGCGGGCTCGCCCTCGTCCGAATCGCTCACGATCTCGACCCCGAGGTCAGGCGCCCCGTGCAGCCAGATCTTCCAGGTGCGGAAGGTCCGATGAGGCATACCCAGCCGGACGAAGGCGTTGGGGGCCAGGCGCTCCATCGATGTCGTCGGGTTCCAGTAGACGAACTGGTCGGAGCCGAGGGTCGCCGTGTGCGCGAGCTCGCGCTTGAGGATGAGGTACAGCGCGGTGCGAAGCTCCAGGTGGCGGTTCGTCTCGGGCACTTCTTCGGCCTCGGGGAAGTACACCGGCTCGGGCGGGCGGCTGTAGACATGGGCTCCCATCCGGCGGCGGGGTGCGGCGGCCGGACGAGCTGCAGCGGACAGACGGGCCGTGGATTCGACAGCTGACATGGCCTGCTTTGGAGGATACCACGACCGCCACCTCTGCGACATCGACAGGCCGAGGCAGCGGCTGCCAGGCGAGGGAACGCGCCGCGCGGCTCCGTCGAACCCCCGCGTGGACCGAGTGAGCGGTGGAGTAACTTCCTCGAGGAGGAGGGCGCGCCTGATGGTGAGATCATCGGCCCTTTGGGCCTCCCCGCGCGTCCACGCGACGCACAGAGCGGCCGGCAGCAAAGCGCGCTGCGCGACCGCGCCGCGCTCAACCCCTCAGCCGCCCGCGACTTCCAGCATCGCCCGCAGGAGCGGCGGCGTGCGCCGCGGATCGCAGGGGGCCTTCACCGCCCGGCCCGCGACGACCGCGCTCATATGGCACGTCCCCGGCCGCGGCAGGTGATCCATCCAGTAGAGATCGAACCGGTCGTCCGGCGCGAGCCGCCGCACCATCGGCTCGAGCGGCAGCATCAGCCCCTCGCGGAAGCGGGCCAGATAGACCACGTTCGACAGGCGAACAGGGGAGTTCAGCCCGATGCGCCGCCGCGTCCCGGACGCGTAAGGACCGGTGTGATCGATGAACTCCACCGTCTGGAGATCGCCGTAGAGATCCGGCTCCGTCTTCTCGACCGTCACCAGCGTCCACGCGCAGAGCGGCCGCTGCGCCCGCAGGAGCGCGCGCGTCATCTGCTCGAAGTCGGGCAGATCCGCGGCCGCCCGCGCCTCGGTGTAGTGGCCGTGCGCGAACTGGTTGCGCTCGGCCTGCATCAGGTTCGAGAGCGTCTCGAACGTCTGGTTGTGCGAGAGCTTGACGTCGAGCACCTCCCTCGCCATCGAGCCGATCGGATCGTCGCGATCGCCGAACGCCCGCGCGGCCGTGCGCGCGAGCTCGCGCCACGCGCCGAGCGCCAGGCCGTCGCGCGTGCGCGTGCGGCCGTGGAAGTCGAGGAGCGCGCCCCACCCCGGAGGCGCCCCGCCCGCGCCCGGACCGCCCGCGCCCGGACTGCTCGGGACGCCGCCGCGCGCCGAGGTCGGGGGCGCGCTGCCGCCGCTGAAGAAGGCCGAGACGAGCACCGTCGCGATGAAGCGCCACGTGCCCTCGAGCACGTCGAACAGCATCTTCACCCGCTCGATCGCGCTCGACGCCCCGATCGCCGCCCGCACCCGCCCCGCGATGGGATAAGGCAGGCCGCCGCTCAGCGCCGAGAGCACCCCGTGCGGATCGCCGCACTCGCGCGAGATCTCCGCCGCCCGCGCACCCGCGTCGGCGTCGTGCAGGAGCTCCCACGACAGGGTCCGCGCGTGCTCGACCCTCCCGTCGAGGATGGGCGGCCGGCCGTGCCAGTCGCACTGCACCGCGCTCGCCATCACCGCAGGATCCGCCTTGCGGGGCACACACGCGGCGACCACGCCGGGCGCGAGCGGCGCGATCAGCGCGCCGGCGCCCGCGTGGGTCGCCACGACCGCCGCGAGCTCCTGCGCGAGCGCCCCGATGACGTGCGGCCCGACGCCGCCGAGCGCGCTCTGCTCCTCGATGCCGAACAGGACCGTCGCCCGGCGCCCGCTCCGCGACGCCTCGACCACCTCGAACGGCGCGGCGAAACGCGCGCTGGCCGCGCTGTCGCGGAGCTCCGCCACGGGGGTGGACGCGCCGTCCACGCCCGCCGCGCCGCGCTCGCGCTCCGCCGCGAGCGACGCGCCCCGCTCCCGCTCCGCCGCGAGGGACGCAATGGCGTGCAAGCCGAGCTCGACCTCGCGGCCGGCGACGTCCGCCTCGCCGGCGATCGTGAAATAGCCGCACGCGAACGCTCCGAGCCCCGCGGCCTCCGCGGCCTCCAGGGCCTGCCGGGCCGCGGCGGCCGCCTCCGCGGCGCCGCCCCGCACGAGCACCACCGCGGTGCCGTCCGCGTCGCCGACCGGCCGATCCGGCCACAGCCGGTGCACGGCGACCAGCGCGGCCGCCGCGCGCGAGGGCGCGCCCGCCTCGATCGGCCGCAGCAGGACGAGCGCGCCCTGGCCCTTCCGCGCGAGGAGCGACGCGCACTCCTGCTCCAGCCCGGCGCGCGCGAGCAGGCCCGTCGCCGGGTCGACCGCCCCGGCAGGGACCGACAGCGCGGCGTAGCGGCGGTCGAAGAACGTCGCGCGCATGCCGCCGACGCAGACGAAGGTCCCGTGCACGAGCGGCGACTCCTCCCCGCGCGCGAGGTGCCGCGCGCCGACCTGCACGGGCACGCTGCACTCCTCGCGGCGGCGCAGCCACCAGCGCACGCCGTCGTGGCGCAGCGAGGCCGCGAGCCGCGACGCCACGTCGGGGTAGACGAGCTCGTTGCGCTCGTCGCCCACGCGCTCCACGCGGCCGAGCCGCAGCGCGCCGACCGGCTCGAGCCGGAGCTCGTGGAGGTAGCCGTCGCGCCCCTCGATCCGCAGCCGATCCGGCGCGGCCACCTCGCCGCGCCACAGCGAGAACCCGGGCGCCTGCGTGAGCCAGAGCGTGGCGCCGCCCGCCGCGACCGACCGCAGCTCGGCCCCGGGCGCGCCCTCGGGGCCGCCCGCCTCGACGGGCGCGGGCGGGACGCTCTCGCCCACCGGAAGGTCCCCCCCGCTGTCTTGTCCGCCCGTCACGCGTCCCTGTCCATGGTGATGCCCGCGAGCCGCGTCCCCCGAGCATCCGGGGGGCTCCTCGGGCGATTACCGCACCGCGCCACGGCAAATTCAACGCAAATGAGCTGGGGCGCATTCCTCGAGCGCCGTGCCCCCCCCGCCCTCTCGCCCGCGTCGTCCTCCCCCCGTCGCCGGCCGCTGGCGACACGCGACCGGCAGCTCCGACGCCCCGACGCGGTCTCGCCGTGTCAGGACCATCCGCGCGAGCCGCCCTGATCCGGAGGGCAGACGCGATCTCGACGACTCGCCTGCGGGTCGATTCGCGGCACCGGTATGTCGCCAGCGTTCTGTCGGCCTGGACTCGAGCGTGGATGTAAGAGCTGCTGTAGCGTGGCAAGGTCAGCGGACGCGACCCGATGAGGACGGACGGCTGTTGCGCCCTGACGCCCGCCTCCTCTACGCTAACGACGTCTTGATCGGACACCTCTACGACGGCAAGTACCGGGTTATCCGCTTGCTAGGGCAAGGGGGGATGGGCGCGGTCTACGAGGCCGAGCACGTCGAGGCCGGTGAGCGCGTCGCGCTGAAGTGCATGCATCCAGCGCTCCTGGCTCCGGGCAGGAAAGGCACGGCCCGCTTCCGCCGCGAGGCGAAGGCCCTGAACGCGATCGACACCGATCACATGGTCCGGGTGCTCGACACAGGAACGGATTCGGAGACCGAAGCGCCCTATATCGTCATGGAGCTCCTGGAAGGAGAAGACCTCCAGCAGCTGTTCGACAGGCTCGGCAGCCTCGAGCCCGACGCCGCCCTCCGGATCGCGGCGCATGTCTGCCTCGGCCTCCAGAAGGCCCACGAAGCGGGCGTCGTGCATCGGGACATCAAGCCGGCCAACCTCTTCCTCGCCCGGTGCAGGGAGGGCGGGCTCGTCGTCAAGATCCTCGATTTCGGGATCGCCAAGATCAGGCCGGCGCCGTGCCACGGCGGCCCGACCACGGGCCTCACCCACACCGGCGGGATCCTCGGCTCGCCGCTCTACATGTCGCCCGAGCAGGCCCGGGGACTCAGCGACGTCGACCATCGAACCGATCTCTGGTCGCTCGGCATGGTGCTCTATCGCGCGCTCGCCGGGAAGCATCCGTACGAGCACATCGCCGGCTTCGGTGACTTGATCATCGCGATCTGCTCGCAGCCGCCTTGCTCCATCCAGACGCTCGCGCCCTGGATCCCGCCGGAGGCGGCGGCCGTTGTGCACGGCGCGCTCAGCCTCGACGCCGGCGAGCGATTCTCCAGCGCGGCGGCGATGCTCGACGCCATCCGCGCGCTCCTGCCCGACGGCTTCGCCCTCCGCGGCGAGCTCCTGGTCCCCGCCAGCGCGACGACCCGCGCCATGACGGCGGTGACGCTGCCGATGGTCGACGTCGCGAGGGGCGCTCGCCAGCCGCTCGCGACCACGGTCGAGCAGGGAGAGCGCCGCGACGAGGGGGAGACGGTCGTCGCGAACGCGCCCTGCTTTGACGCCGGCACGACCACGTCCCTCGAGCCGTGGCAGCTGATCGTCAAACATCCGGACTACGTCATGGCGAGCTGGCGCCACATCTTCTGCACCATCTGGCGCCACGAGACGACCGAAGAAGGCGTGCGTTGCCTGTGGGAGTCGTGCACGGAGTTCGCAAAGCAGCATCCGCGCGGCATTGGGCTGCTCACCATCGTCCAGAGCCGGGCGTCGTTGCCCCCGGGACATATGCGCAGGGCGCTCTCGGCCTTCCTCGCGGACGCGAGCGAGTACGCGAGGTGCTCGGCGGTCGTCGTCGAAGGAGGAGGCTTCCGAGCTGCAGCGGTGCGCAGCGTCGTGACAGGGCTCGCCCTCGCTGCCCGCCAGCGATACCCACACAAGGTGTGCGACCTGAGGGAGGCCGAGCTGATGTTCGCCGAGATCTTGCCCGCCGCGACAGGCATCGACGTGAGCGACCGCGTGTTCAGCGTGTCGCTCATGCAGCTCCGCGAAACCCTGGACCGCCAGTGAACCGGCGACGCCGGACCGACCGCCAGCGCTGACCCCAAGAGAGGCCGGTCTCGCAGAAAATTACGCGATCCACAGAAGAGCAGCGCGCAGCTCGGGCTTGACGCCTCTGGAACGCTTGCATTTCCTTCCCCCCGTGCAGGCATCCTGCTCCCGGCCGCGCCCATGAGACAGCTCCGCCTCGGCTTGTGCAGATCCGGGCGACGTGAGGGTGCAGCCCCCGGGGGCAGGGGAGTTTTCCGCGCTCCGCGCGAGCAACTCGGAGAGAATCGATGGCAAAGACACAGAGACCTCACGGAATCACCTCAGGACGCCGTGGCGCCCTGCGCTCCTCGCTCGAGCCGCCGAAGCGAAGGCTCGGTCACTCACCGCGAGCTTCCCTCCTCGCCGCGGTGATCGCGCTGATGACGGGTGTGCTGGCGCGCCCCGCGCTGGCCGCGGACAAGGCGCCCGAGGGGCGATGGGTCGCTGGATGGCACAGCAGCCCGACGCCCGGCGGCACGTTCAACTCCCAGGATTGTCCGTCGGACGTCGGCCTCGCCGACCAGACGGTCCGGAACATCGTCCGCGTGAGCGCCGGCGGGAGCTCGGTGCGCGTGCGCATCTCCAACGCGGGCGGCAGCGAGCCGCTCAAGGTGGGCTCGGCGTCGGTCGCGCTCTCGGCCGGTGGAGCCGCCACGGTCGCGGGGAGCTCACTGCCGCTCCGCTTCGGAGGCCAGACATCGATCCTCATCGCCGCGGGCGGCGAGGCGGTGAGCGACCCCGTGGCGCTGAAGGTCCAGCCGCTGCAGGCGCTGGCGGTGAACGTCCACCTTCCGGGCAAGACCGGGCCGATCACGCAACACTACTTTGCGGCACAGGACAACTTCCTCGCCTCGGGCAACCAGACAGGGAACGGCGCCGACAAGCAGTTCACACGGAAAATCTCGTGCTGGATGGCCGTGTCGGGCGTCGACGTCAAGGCCTCGCCGGACGTCGTCGGCACCCTGATCACGCTCGGTGATTCGATCACGGATGGCTATCTGTCGACAAAGAACGACAACCATCGCTACCCCGATTACCTCGCGCAGCGCCTCGCCAGCCGGAAGGGGCCGACCCTCGCCGTGGCGAACGCCGGGATCATCGGGAACGAGCTGCTCACCGTCCGTCCGCAGCTCCAGTTCGGGTATCCGGTCCCTGCCCGCCTCGCGCGCGACGTGCTGACCCAGCCCGGCGCCCGCGCGATCATCTTGCTCGCAGGCATCAACGACATCGGCGACCGCTCCGCCAAGGCCGCGGATCTGATCCCGGCGATCCAGCAGATCATCCAGTCTGCCCGCGCCGCCGGGCTCAAGATCTACGGCGGCACCCTGGTGCCGTTCGCCGGCTCGAACGGCACCTACAAGGGCGATTACGGGACAGCCAAGGGCGAGCAGGAGCGGCAGAAGCTGAACACCTGGATCCGCACGAGCGGCGCCTTCGACGGGGTGATCGACTTCGACAAGGCCCTGCGCGACCCGGCCGATCCGAGCCGCCTGCTCCCGGCCTACGACGCGGACAAGCTGCACCCGAACGACGCCGGCTACCAGGCGATGGCGAACGCCGTGGACCTGGACGCGATCATCGGCGCCGTCGTCAAGGGCGCCTCTCCGTAAACATCGAGCTCCCGGCGCCGCCGGCCCGGGGCGCTCGGCAAGCGCCCGTCAGCGGCGCGCTCCGACTCAAGCCCCCTTTGCGGCGGAGAACGGGTTCACGTACGTCGTGGCGCCGATCTGTTCCCAGGTGTCGTGGAGCCCGTCGAGGTACACCACCGGGACGCCCGTGAGGTCTGCGTCGTCGAAGCAGTTCAGGTTCACGGAGCAGAACTCCCCGCCGAGCTCCGGGATGTTTCCGTGCCCGAAGACGCGGATACCGCAGGTCTTGCAGAACCGGGCATGGCCGGACTCGTGCCGCGAGTAGTCGCCGAGGACCTCCTCGCCGGCGAGCAGGCGGAAGGCGCTCGGCTTCACGATGGTGCCCCACCACCTCGTCTTCGTGCAGATCGTGCAGTTGCACTGCGTCGTCCCGGCGCTCGGGTCGAAGTCGGCCTCGAAGCGGACGGCGCGGCAAACGCAGCTGCCCTTGTAGGTCCGGATGCCGGCGGTGGTCGTTGCGTGGTCGGAAGCGGCGTTGCTCATGGGCGGTGGCTCCAGGGATGGGGGGCGCGGCGCCTTCGGGCGCCTCGCCCCCGGGATGAGAGGAAGCTAGACTGGATTGCGGACAGATTCGGTCCGCTAAGGAGAGAGACGGTATCAAGCTCCTTTTGCTGCGCGGAACGGGTCCACGTACGTCGTGGAGCCGATCGGCGCCCACGTGTTGTGGAGCCCGTCGACGTACAGCACCGGAACGCCGGTGAGGTCCGCGTCGTCGAGGCAGTTCAGGTTCACGGAGCAGTAATCGCCGCCGAGCATCGGGAGGTGCCCGTGCGCGAACACGCGGACGCCGCAGGTCTTGCAGAACCGGGCATGGCCAGCCTCCGATCGCGAGTGGTCGCCGAGGACCTCCTCGCCGGCGAGCAGGCGGACGGCGCTCGGCTTCACGATGATGCCCCACCACCTCGTCTTCGCGCAGATCGTGCAGTTGCACTGCCCCGTCCCGGCGCTCGGGTCGATGTCGGCCTCGAAGCGGACGGCGCGGCAAGCGCAGCTGCCCTTGTAGGTCCGGGAGCCGGGGGTCGTCGTTGTGTGCTCGGAAGCGGCGTTGCTCATGGGCGGTTGCTCCAGGGATCTGTGGGGCGGGGGCCGTGGGGCTCGTCGAGACGCGCCTTCGAGCGCCTCGCCCCCGGGATGAGCGGAAGCTAGACTGGATTGCGGACAGATTCGGTCCGCAAGGAGACAGGCGGCACATGGTCCAGACGTCAGCGCGGCTGCTGAAGCTCTTGTCGCTGCTGCAATCCCGGCGCTTCTGGACGGGCGGCGAGCTGGCCCGCGAGCTCGCGATCACCGAGCGCAGCGTCCGGCGCGACGTGGACAGGCTCCGGAGCCTCGGGTACCCCGTCCACGCGGCCACCGGCATCGGCGGCGGATACCAGCTCGGCGCCGGGAAGGAGCTGCCGCCGCTGCCGCTCGAGGACGACGAGGCCGTCGCCGTCGCCGTGGGGCTGCGCGCGGCGGCGACCGGGCCCGTGAGGGGGCTGGAGGAGGCGTCGGTCCGCGCGCTCGGGAAGCTCGAGCAGGTGCTCCCCAAGCGGCTCCGGCGCAAGGTGACCGCGCTGGGCGCGGTGAGCGTGCAGCTGGTCGACGGTAGCCCCACCGTCGACGCGGACGCGCTCGCCGCCATGGCGAACGCGTGCCGGGACGCCGAGGCCCTGCGCTTCGACTACAGCAGCCACAGCGGCGCCGCGAGCACGCGCGCCGTCGAGCCCTACCGGCTCGTGCACACGAGCCGCCGCTGGTACCTGCTCGCGTACGATCTCCAGCGAAACGCCTGGCGGACGTTCCGCGTCGATCGCATCCAGGGCCGGCCGAAGGCCGCGGGCCGCTTCAAGCCGCGCCCGCTGCCCGCGGAGGACGTGGCCGCCTACGTGTCGAAGTCGGTCTCCACGGACGCCTACCCGATCCGCGCGCGCGTGACCGTGCACGCCCCCGCGCAGGCCGTCTCGGAGCGGCTCTCGGGCGTGGCGGGGCGCATCGAGGCGCTGGCGCCGGACCGCTGCGTCGTCCACACCGGCGGCGGGAGCCTCGACGCGCTCGCGTTCCACCTCGGGTTCATGGGGTTCGAGTTCGAGGTGCACGAGCCCGAGGAGCTCATCGACCAGCTCCGCCGCCTGGCCGAGCGCCTCGGCCGGGCCGCGGGGCGGAGCGGGGCGGGGCGGCGGGAGAATTGAACAGGGAGGCGAGGAGACAGGGAGTATTTTGAAGATTCCCCTCCCCGTCTCCCCGACTCCCTGTGAATTTTCCGAAGAATTTAAGTGGATGCCTCAGGGTCGCGACGTCAGGTCCAGTTGCAGAACTCGAGCGAATCCGGGTCCGATGCGACCTGGACTTCCACTTCAGAGCAGTCGACAGGCTCGTAGGAGTCGAACCCCTCGCCTGGCGGCGCCGTGACGCACTTGCCGCAGCCGAACCCGGCCGGGAAGCTCCCGGACCAGTCGAACCCCTGGCCGGAGCCGTCGCGCCAGACGATGACGTGCCGCGAGCTCACCCCGAGGAGCGCTGTATCGAGCACGTCGGCGTCGATCTCGCCCCCGGGCACCTGGGTGCCCGGCGCGAGCAGCATGACGAAGCCCATGCCGACACCGTTGCTGTTGAGCGCCTCGCGCGGCGGCGCCGACCCGAAGCCGACGGTGAACGTCGCGCCGGACAGGCTCCCCTCGCCGAAGTTGAAGCCGTAGTCGGGGCTGGACGAGCTCACCACCCAGACGACGGCCACCACGGCGCCCTCTGGAGCCGCCTCGCCCGTGATCGGTCCGGTGACCGTGAATCCCCCCGCCCCGCCGCCCTCTGCCGTGCTGCTGCCGCCGCCCTCTCCCGTGCTGCCGCCGCCGCCCTCTCCCGTGCTGCCGCCCGGGCCTCCCTGCGTGTCATCGGAGCATGCGGGCAAGGCCAGCATCATCCCCATCCACCCTGCGAACACCCATCGTGCGCTCTTCATATCCACCATCGAGCACGGCGCGCTCGACAACGGAAGAGAACCGCACTGTTTCCAGGGCGCAAAATCCTGCTCGAACCGCCCCGTTCACTCTTGTTGAAGACCTGTTCCCTCACGCGACGCGGACAGGCTCACTCCGAGAGCGCCGCCGCGATCGTCGCGTCGAGCCCGGCGCCACGGCCCTCGAGGAAGCGCGCATTGTCGACCGCCTCCCCCAGCGCCGCGCGCGCGGCCTCGACGCATGCCGCGAGCGCCGGCCGCTCGATGGGCGGCACCGGCGTGCCGATGGCCTCGCGGAGCGCCGCGGCGCCGCCGAGCAGGCGCGCGCCGCGCTCCGCCTTCCCCGCCCGCACCGCCGCGCACGCCAGCGCCTCCAGGACGCTCGCGGAGCGCCAGAGGTCGCCGAGCTCCCTGTGCAGCCGCAGGCTCGCCCGCAGGCGACGCTCCGCGAGGGCGAGATCGCCGCGCTCGATGGCGATGAGGCCCAGGATGTTGCTCGTCCAGGCGATCCCCTCCTTGAATTTGACCTGCCGCGACAGGCCCTCGCTCTCCTCGCAGAGGCGGACCGCCTCGCCGAGCTCCCCGCGGTAGAACGCCGCGCAGCCGAGGTAGAGCAGCGCCGTCGCGGTCCCCTCGCGATCGCCCGCGCGGCGGAGCTCCGGCAGGGCGAGGCGGCACGCGCCCTCCGCGCGCGCTGTGTCGCCCGAGAGCCACGCCGCGAAGCCCGAGTAGCCGAGCGCGCGCGCCGCCTCGAGCGTGTCGCCGCGGCGCGTGGCCAGCGCGAGGCTCTCGCCGTGCAGCGTGAGCGCGCGCTCGTAGTCGCCCTGCTCGCGGGCGACGCTCCCGAGGATCTGGATCACCGACGCGAGCCCGCCCTCGTCCCCGAGCTCGCGGTAGAGCGTCGCGCCCCGCTCGAGCAGCGCGCGCGCCTCGCGGTAGTCGCACTGGAGGAGCGCGAGCCTCCCCGCGCCCCGGAGCGCCGAGGCCACGTGCTCGGGCGCGACGCCCCCGGCGCCCGCGAGCGCCCGGCCGAGCCACGCGCGGCCCTCCTGGTAGTGCCCGTGGATGTACCAGAACCGCGAGAGCGCCGCGGCGAGGCGCACCGCGGCGCCCGCGTCGGCGCCCGCGAGCGCGAGCTCCAGGGCGAGGCGGAGGTTGTCGTGCTCGAGATCGAGCGCCGCGAGCCACGCGGCCTGCTCGGTCCCGCCGAGCGCCTCGGCCGCGCGATCGGCGAGCTCCAGCGACAGCTCGACGAAGCGCCGGTTGCACGCCTCGGCGGCGCCCTCCTCCACGAGCCGATCGAGGCCGTACTCGCGGAGGATCGTGAGCATCTGGAACCGCGGCTCCTCGCCCGCGACCTGGAGCACGAGGCTCTTGTCGATCAGCGACTCGAGGATCCCGAGCGTGTCGAGCGCCGGATCGCGGAAGGCGCACATCTGGTCCGCCATGGTCAGCGAGAAGCCGCCCGCGAACACGGCGAGCGTGCGGAAGGCGAGCTGCTCCTCCGGATCGAGGAGGCCGTAGCTCCAGTCGATGGCGGCGCGCATGGTCTGCTGGCGCTCGGGCAGATCGCGCGCGCCGCCCGTGAGCAGGCGGAACGAGCCCGCGGGCGCGGAGGCGCGCCCCGCGGCCCCGCGGTCGCCGAAGCGCGAGAGCAGCGCCGAGGGGGTGAGGACCCGGAGGCGCGACGCGGCGAGCTCGATCGCGAGCGGCAGGCCGTCGAGGCGGGCGCAGATCTCCACGATCTCCGCGGCGTTGTCGGGGCCGAGCTGGAAGCCGGGCTTGATCGCGGCGGCCCGGCGGCAGAACAGGCTCACCGCGGAGCTCGCCAGCGCGGCCTCGACCGTGACGTCGCGCGGCTCCGGCACCTCCAGCGGCGGCACGACGTAGCGCCGCTCGCCCGAGAGGTTCAGCGCGGCGCGGCTCGTCACGAGGAGCGAGAGGTGCGGGCAGCTCGCCGCGAGGTGCGCGATCGCCGGCGCCGCGGCCGTCAGGTGCTCCAGGTTGTCGAGCAGGAGCAGCAGGCGGCGGTCGCGGAGGAACTGGACAACGCGCTCGAGATCCGGCCGCGCGCCGCCCTCGCCGAGGCAGAGGGCCTGCGCGATCGCCGAGGGCACCAGCGCCGCCTCGCGCAGCGACGCGAGGGGCACGAAGCAGACGCCGCCCGGGAACGCGGGGACGAGCTCCTCGGCGACCTGGAGCGCGAGCCGGGTCTTGCCGGTGCCGCCGACGCCGGTGAGCGTGAGCAGGCCGGCCTCGGGGTCGAGCAGGAGCGCGGCGATCTCGGCGCGCTCGCGGGCGCGGCCGACGAACGGCGTGCGCTGGACCGGCAGGTTGTGGCGCGGCCGCTCGGCCTCCGGCGAGCCGAACAGGCCGAGCGGCGGCGTGCTGTGGGAGCCGGGAGGCGGCGGCGAGGTGCCGAGCGGCGGCGTGCTGCCGGAGCCGAGCGGCGGCGAGGTACCGGTCGGCGAGGCGCCGTGGGGGCCGAGCGGTGAAGTGCCGTGGAGGCCGGGCGGTGAAGCGCCGTGGAGGCCGGGCGGCGGCAAGAAGCGGTCCGAGTCGCGGTGCGCGCCGCCCGGGAACGCCTGGGGCGGGGCCTCGACCGTGCCCGCGAGCTCGATGGTGTCGGTGCTGAGCATGTCCGCGGGCACGCCGCCCCCGGGCGACGCCGGCCCGCCGGCGCCGGACGGCTCGGCGGCCGCCGAGGAGCCCTCGAGCGCTGCGCGCAGCGCCAGGCTCTGCTGGCGGACCGAAGGGAAACGCCCGGCCGGGTCGCGGTCGCACGACCGCAGGAACCACGCGTCGAACGCGGGCGGGAGCCACCGCCAGCGCGTCGACGGCGGGTAGAGCCGCATCACGAGGAGCGCCGCCATCAGCTCGGCCATGCTGTTCGCGGTCCAGTAGATGTCGCCGGTCAGGAGGCGGACGGCGATGAGGCCGAGCGCCCAGACGTCCGCCGCGGGGCCGATCTGGTCCGAGCGCCCGCGCGCCTGCTCGGGAGCCATGTAGATGGGCGTGCCGATCGCCGTGCCCGTGGCGGTGATCCCGGCCGACGCGCCGAGCGCGCCCGGCTCGACCGCCTTGACCAGGCCGAGGTCGAGGATCTTCACGCGCTCCCGCCCGTCGTCGCCGATCGCGAGGAAGAGGTTCGCGGGCTTGAGATCGCGGTGAGAGAGGCCCCGCGCGTGGGCGAGCTCGAGGGTCTCGGCGACCTCGCCGAGCCAGCGCTGCACCTCGCCGGGCGAGCGCCTGCCCTGGGTGGTGACGAGCTGCTCCAGGTCGTGGCCCCGGAGCAGCTCCATCACCAGGAAGGGGGCATCGTCGAGCTCGCGGGCGAAGCCGGCGTCGAGCATGCGCACGAACCCGGGCGCGTCGAGCAGCCGCATGGCCCGGATCTCGCGCTCGAACCGGGAGGCCGCCGCCGTGCCTGCCGCGTGTGTCCGGAGCAGGACCTTCACCGCGACCTGCCCGCCTCCGTCGAGGTCGTCGGCCATGTACACGACGCCCGCGCCGCCGCGGCCGATCTCGCTCAGGAGACGGTAGCGGCCACCGAGGACGAGCGGGCAATCCGGAGAGAGCATGAGGCGGCCGCGACTGGGAGGACGAGCTCGGGAGGGGCCACGGCGGCGGCAGCTTACCACAGGGGACGCCGGCGCCCCGCCATCGGGGGGCTTCCGTTCTGCGTCGATGTCCCGGGTCGATGCTCACCGCGCAACGCTCCCGCGCGACGCGTCCGCTGGGCGCGTCCGCGCACTGGGCAGAGAGGGCATGTCCATGACATCGAACAACGCGATCGCGCTGGTGGTCGATGCCACCGGACAGGCGATGTCCACCTGCGCGCCGCTCGCAGGTCCCTCCTCGACAACGATCGTCGCGTGAGACCTCCCCTCGCCGCGGCGGGCCCCGTCGCGGCGGCTCCAGCACCGAGAGCGCAGGACCCCCTCGGCCCCGCGTGCCCGCGCCGCGCGAAGCGCTCCCTCGCGTTGCGGGAAGCGGGTATGCTCGGCGCCGCGTTGGAGGGGCGGCGTCGAGCACCGGTGAGAGCCCGCGCTCCGGCGCGACCCGCGGCCACGGAGCCTGCGCTCCGCGGCCCGGGACGCCGCCCCCCGCTGCTCGCCCGGAGAGAGCTCCATGACCAGCACCGTTGACAAGAGCGACGTGTTCCTCATCCCGATGCCCGGCAAGCGCGTGGCGCGCATCCCCATCGCGGTCCTCGAGCGCTACCTCGACGAGGCCACGCGCGTCGTGCACGACCCCGCCGAGCCGGAGAGCGACGTGACCGCCCACGGGATGTCCGTCGACCCCGCGACGGGCGCGAGCGTCTGGCACACCGAGTGGGAGCTCGGCCCTTGCGACTACACCGACGAGAGCGGGTTCCCGCAGAGCGCCTACGCCTGGCACCGCCACCCGCTCGGGACCGAGTACACCGAGATCTACCAGAAGTGAGCGCGCCCCGGCCGGCCGTGCCCCTCTCCTGCCCGCGCGCGGCTCGCGCTCCACACGCGCTCCACGCGAAAGCTCGCCCACGCCGCCCGCGCCTGCCGGGCGCGCCGCTCCTCGCGGCGGCCGCCGGCGCGCTCCTCCTCGCCTCGCTCGCCTCGGCCTGCATCGAGCGCGGCTATCCCCTCGCCGGGAGCGGGCAGGTCGAGCTCCGCGCCGACGTCGCCGGGCCGCTGTTCGCCGCCGACACGCTCGACGAGGCGGGCAAGCCGGTGCTGCCCCGCCAGAGCCCCTGGCGGACCGCGGTCTCGCTCAAGCTCACCGAGGCGAACGAGCCGGCGTACGGCGGCTACGTCGAGGTCCGCGCCGTCCCGAGCGAGGCGCTCGCGCTGCACCCCGTGGAACGCGATCAGGAAGCCGGGGCCTCGTGCGGCGTGAAGGACGGCGCGTTCCGCTGCACCGCAGGAACCCAGGGCTACGCCCGCTTCACCGCCGCCTCGGAGGGCGACTGGTCCGGCGAGGCGCGGCTCGTCGTCTCGTGGGCCGACCGCACCGAGGAGCTCCCGATCACGATCCTCCCCGCAGGCTTGCCGGAGGACGCCACCAACTTCGCGCTCATCGCGGGGGGCCTCGGCGACAGCGACCGCGTGCTCGCGACCTACGTCCCCCTCATGTGCACGATCGGCCCCCTGCCCGACGATCTCGGCGCCACCTGGCGGCCGGGCGCGATCCGGGCGCGCGAGGCGCGCGTCCGCGCGTCGCCTCCCCTGAACGCGCCGGGCGTCGTGGAGCACGCGCCCGTGATCATCGAGTCGCTGCACAGCGAGGCCGCCCTCTCGCTCGCCCCCGATTGCCGCGAGCGCACCTCGCGCCTGCGCGTGCTGCTCGGCGCGACCGGGGAGAGCCCGCCCTTCATCCTGTGCTTCAGCGACCTCGGCGGCGAGGTGAAGATCGCCGTGAGCTCGGGGCAGAAGGCGCTCGACCCGATCCCCACGCTCACCGTCGACCCCGAGCCGCGCCTGCTCCGCGTGCGCTCCCTCCGGAGCGTCGTCGCCGCGGGGACGCCCGGCGATCTGTTCGAGGTGAGCGCCTACAACGCCGAGCGCGTGCGCATCGCCGTCCCGGTCGACCTGACCGTCGGCGACGACCAGGTGATCGCGCTCGGCGAGGCGTCGGTGACCCTGCGCGGCGAGGACAGCGAGGCGACGATCATCCAGGGCGTCGCCGTCGCGCCCGGGACGACGACGCTCCGTGTGACGCCCCGCCTGCTCGCGAGCCCGGAGTGCTCCTCCGAGCCCATCACCGTCACGCCGGAGCCGGATCCGGAAGCGGACACCGAAACGGAGACCGAGCCGGAGCCCGAGCCGGGCGCCGGAGGGGGGGGAGGCTCGCCGTGAGCGCACGCAGATCCGCCGTGTTCCTGTCGGCCGTGGCGCTCGCGCTCGCGATCGCCGCGCCCGCCACCGCGCCGGCGCAGGACGATCCCGAGACGGACACCGGGGAGACCGGCGACGAGGAGACGCCGGAGCCGGCCGCCATCCTGAGGCGCCCGAGCGACGCGGCGCCGATGGCCGTCCCCGCCGACTTCGGCGGCAGCCTGCAGGTCGTGCGCGCGCCGGCAGGCACGGCCAGCGCCGCGTCGTCGGCCGGCGGGCCGGAGATCTTCCCGGACGCGCGCCGCGTCTGGATGAGCGTCCGCGACACCGATCCGGTCCCGATCGAGGCCGCGCGCCGCGGCGGCCGCTGGCTGTGCAGCGGAGGCGGCTGCGCCGCGCAGACCGGCGATCCCGGGCAGAGCCCGATCGGCGACCAGATGCTGCGCTCGATCAAGCTCCAGACCCCGACGCTGCCGCTGCCGCTCACGGTGTGGGGGCGGCTCACCGAGGACGGCCAGCGCCTGCTCGACTTCGACCCGGTGCTGCTCGGCCGCCGCTCGTACCGGCACGTCTGCGCCTACCGCCCGGTCGCCGACGCCCCGCGCTCTCCCGTGGGCGCGCCGGCCGCACCCGCCGCACCCGCCGCACCCGCCGCGCCGTCGCCGCTGTCCCCCGATCGCGTGGACGTCTGCCGCGACGGCCGGCCCGAGCCGCCGCCGGCCGACGCGGGCGAGCTCACGCTGGGCATGCAGTGGCCGAAGCAGTCGGAGATGGCCGATTTCCACTACCTCGCCATCGTCGACAGCTGCGGCAACGCCCGGGTGCAGCCGTTCCAGCGCACGTTCACCGTGCCGGTCCTCGAGGTCGCCTCGGGCGGCTGCGGGCGCCCCGATGGCAAGGTCCTCCGCGTCTTCCCGGGCGGCGGCTGGCTCCGGGTCACCGCCTTCAACCTCCACGCGCCCGCGGCGGCCAACGTCGTCAACGCGACATACCGGGTCACCATCCCGCCGCTCGAGAACCTCGTCGAGTCGAACCCCGCGCGGCTCCTCTTCCCCGATCCGCTCGCCGACGACCTGAAGGTCGACTGCGGCCCCACGCCGATCGCGCCCCGCACCGACGCCGGGAGCCTCCCGCCGCCCGGGAGCGCCCGTCCGCCCGGGCCGCGGGGGGCGTCCCCTGCCCCGCCGGGGGACCGGGGACCTGCCCGCGCGAATGGACAGCTCCAGGGCGGCGCAGGCGCCGGCCGGCGGCCCCCGACGGCGGCGCAGGCCCAGCCGCCGGCCGGGCTGCCGCCTCCTCGCCGGGCGCCCGACGTGGATCCATCGCGCCCCGGGCCGCAGCCGCTCGCGCACGGCGCGGTCGTCATCTCGCCGGCGCCGCTCCGGCTGGGCAACTGCCGGATCCGGCTGACGGGCCAGGCCAAGAACCGGCTCGTGGCGCCGCTCGCGCTCCATGTCTCGCTGACGCGCACCGATCAGATGCGGGGCGGCACGCCGATCGAGCTCCTCCAGAACGGCACGTGGATCGTCACGCCGAGCAGCGCGGAGTTCCCGATCCCGCCGCTCGCGGAGGACTTCGACGGCGACGCGCGGCTCCGGCTGGCCGTCTACAGCGATCCGCTGAGCCCGCAGGGCAAGGTGGTGCTCGTCTCCGACGCGGGCCGCGTCGCGAGCTCGCTGCGCTCGAACGAGCCCGGCGAGCCGGAGCGCGCCCGGCGCCTCGTGGGATCGGTGGCGATCCACTCGGTCCCGCTGTGCGGCGAGGACAACTTCCAGACGCTCGAGGCCGCGGGGACCTGCTTCCGCGCGTACCTCACCGTCCCGGCGATGCTGGCGACGCTGCAGGTCACCCGCGCGCCGTGGGTGGAGAAGCCCCTCGTCACGCGGAGCGTGCTCAGCGCCGTCGGCGTCGCGCTCGCGATCGACCGCTACGACCCGGTGGAGCGCCGGGCCTTCCCGATCGCGGCGCAGCTCGGCGGCTTCGTCCAGACGCTCGGCGAGGGGCGGGTCGGCCTCCTCGGCTACGTCGGCGTCGCGCCGACGATCCCCATCCTCGGCTCGGGCGGCAACACAACGTCGTTCGGCTTCCTGGCGGGGCTCGGGCTGGAGTACATCACCAACGAGGCCGGGCCCGACGAGGGGCTCAAGCCCGCCGCGTTCGTGTCCGCGGTCGTGCAGGTGGGCCAGGCCGCCCCGCAGGTCTCCACGAGCGGCAGGGCGAGCTTCGGCACCTACGCCGGCGACTGAGCCGCCGCGGCGCAGAGCGCGCGGCGGCCCGGTCGCCCGCTCACGGGCGGTTCAAGATCCTGTCCAGCTCCTCGATCGCCTGCCGCTGGATCGCGGTATCGAGCCGCACCTCCTCGAGCAGGGCGCGCGCCTCCGGGTAACGCTTCGCGATCACGAACGCCCGGATCCAGAGCACCTTGCGCTCGGACGCGAAGAGGGTGTTCGGCATCTCGCGCTCGTAGCGCTGGAGCGCCGCGATCGCCCGGTCCGGATCGCGCGCCTGCAGCGCCTCGGTGACCGCGTCGAACAGGGCGATGTCGTGATTGCTGCCGGGCCCGTCGATCTCGATCTTGAGCTTCTCGATCGTCTCGGCGGCGACCGGCGCCGTCGAGCGCTCCTCCCGGTCGCGCGGCGGCACGAGCGCGCGCCGCTGGGCCGGGGCGCTCCGCCGCGGCGCCTCGACGGGCGCCGGGGCCGCCGGCGGCGCGGCGGGCGGCGCCGGCGGCTCGGCGGGCGGCGCCGGCGGCTCGGCGGGCCGGCGCGGCGGCATGGCGGCGACGAGCGCGGGCACGACGTGCCTCACCTCCTGCGGAGGCGGCGGCTCCGGGGCCTGGAGCGCGAGCCAGCCCGCCCCCGCGGCCGCCGCCGCCGTGGCCGCGACGGGCGCGGCGACGCCCAGGGTCGGCAGCTGAACGAGCTTCGCGAGGCCCTTGAGCCACGTCGCGGCGTCGCTCAGCGCCTGGCCGACGCCCCCGGCGGCCTTCCCGGCGCTGCCCGCCTCGAGCGCCCCCACCGACTCCTGCACGCCGCGGAGGATCGAGACCCGGACGTCGTCGGGCACGCGCGGCGAGATCCGCGCGGTGGCGAGGAGCGCCGCCAGATCCAGGGGCATCACGAGGCGAAAGCCCTCCCTCTTCCGGTCCTCGCGCCGGCGCTTCACGACGATGTCGTGGAACAGGCGGATGGCGCGCGCGCGCCACTTGTACGCGGTGGACAGCGGGATGCCGCGCTGCTGCGCGAGATCCGCCATCGGGGTGCTGTGGAGATCGTGCCCGACCAGGATCCAGTGCGCGTCCGCGTCGAGCTGCTGCATGAGCTCCAGCACGACGAGCCGCTCCTGATCCGAGATCAGCAGCTCTTCCGAGGTCTTGGCGGGGTCGACGAGGGGGGGGAGCTCCTCGTCGGGCACGAGCTCCTCGTAGCGGTTCTGGGCCCGCTGCAGGTAGTGCGAGGCCGTGTGGACCGTGATCCTGTTCAGCCAGCGCTCGGGCCGGGAGATCTCGGGGTTGTATTTGTTGAAGCTGAGGTACGCCGCGAACAGGACCTCCTGCGCGAGGTCCTTGCGATCGCGCAGCGGGACCCCCAGGCCCGTCAACCAGCGCCCTACGAGCGCGGAGGTTTGCTCACGAAAGAGAAGCTCGAAAGCGCGCTCTTTCTCGGGGGGCCCACCTTGGCCCGGACGTCGAGGTCTTGTCATACACAAGTCCAGTTCCGGGCACGGACGGGAGATTGCCGCCCGAAGCAGGCCACGCGCGACGGACAGGGGGCCGGACGGCTGCTCAGGGGCGTCCGGAGGCCGGAAATGCGGCAGAATCCTCGCGACAACGGGGCGCCGGGGCGCTCCGGAGCCATCCGATTATCGAATAGCATTCTGAAGTACAATTCATGCTGAGAATGAGTCGTGCTGCGCCCAGGTTGCGGCGCGAGGAGGCGCCTGGACGCACGGGCCGGCCGGGGATTCCGGGTGCGCCCGCGCGCGATTCGAGGCAGGCTGCCGCCCCGCCCCGCGGATCCAGCGCATGAAGCTCACCGACTTCTCTCTCGCAGCGATCGCGGCGACCTCGCGCCGCAACACCATCCGCGACGTCTGGGACAGGCTGAGCCCCCTGCCAGGGGGCAAGCGCCTGTTCAGCCGGCTCATCGGCGCGATGGCCCCGTACACGGGGACGATCCGCGCCGAGGTCGAGGTCCTCGAGCGCGGCCGCGCGGAGGTGTCGATGCGCGACCGGCCGGGGCTGCGCAACCACCTCCGCTCGGTGCACGCCGTCGCGCTCGTCAACCTCGCCGAGCTCGCCGGCAACACGGCGCTGTCCTACGCGCTGCCCGATGACGCCCGGTTCATCGTCGCGGGCCTCTCGATCGAGTACCTGAAGAAGGCCCGCGGGACGATCCGCGCCGTCTGCGAGTGCCCTCTCCCGGAGAGCAGCGAGCGCAGGGAGTACGATATCCCGGTGAGCCTGCGCGACGCGACGGGGGCCGAGGTCGCCCGCGCCGTCCTCCGCAGCCTCGTCGGTCCGAAGAAGCAGCCCTGAGCCCGGCGCCGCGCCGCCCTACGGGGCCCCCCGGCGCTCCCGACCCCTGCATTCCGGCAAAGCGCCACGCGCCGGAGCCCCCTGTACTCCAAAGCACCTGCGCTCCGGAGAAGCCCTAAGCGCCGAAGCAGCCGTGTGCTCCAAAGCACCTTGTGGGCCGGAGCAATTCGGTGCTTCGGAGCAATCCTGTGCCCGCGAGCACACGGTGAGCTCAGCTATCGCCTGACCTCCCCTGAAGCGTCTCACCCCATCCCACACCGAGCCAGAGCGCGGACAGGGGACAGGGGGTTCGAGTCAACGCGCTCGACAAAGCGCTTCCAGGGTGTTTCGATTCTTCTCATGAGGAACCGGTCAACGATGGTGGCGCTCGCCGCGACGGGGATCAGCGTGATCTTCGCGGCGTGCGGGGGGACCGATGGCTCGGTCTCCGCGGGCGGAGCCGGCGGAGCGGGCGCCGGGGCCAACGCGAGCTCGGGGAATGGCTCGGGGAATGGCTCGGGGAATGGCCCGGGAACAGGCGGAGCAACGAGCACCGGATATGGCACCGACGGGCCCGGAGAGATCACCACCGGGCCCAGCAGCGGAGCCGGCGAGGGCGCCGGCGGCGAGGCGTCGTGCGCCGGGGAGACGAAGACGGCGGAGCTCGTGCCGCTCGACCTCTACATCATGCTCGACGCGTCGGGGTCGATGGATGACGAGCTCGCGACGGGCGGCACCAAATGGCGCGCGGTGACCGACGCGCTCGAGGCCTTCTTCACCGATCCTCAGTCGGAGGGGCTCGGCGTCGGGCTCCAGTACTTCCCTCTGATGAACGCCGACGTGCCCAGGAGCTGCACGACCAACGCGCAGTGCGGCGCCAGCGGGCCGTGCGCGCTCCGGGCCTGTCGCAGCTCGTTCTCCACCTCCACGGGCATCCAGATCTGCGCCGAGGACGCGGACTGCTCGGACGGCGACGAGTGCATCGACATCGGCGTGTGCTCCCAGAGCCGCGAGATCTGCGATCTGATCGGCCAGCGCTGCGACGGCCGCGCGGGCACGTGCTCCCGGGTATCCCGGAGCACCTGCGCGCACCCGTACTCGTGCGTCACCGAGGACTACGCGACGCCCGCCGTGTCGATCGCGCCGCTCGACGCCGCCTGGGCCGACGAGCTCATCGGGTCGATCGACCAGACATTTCCCGAGGGGGGCACGCCCACCGCCGGCGCCCTGTCCGGCGCGATCGCCCAGGCTCGGGCCCACGCCGAGGCGAACCCGACCCACAGGGTCGTCACCGTGCTCGCCACCGACGGGATGCCCACCGAGTGCAATCCCACGTCCGCCGACGGCATCGCGGAGATCGCGGCCGAGGGGCTGAGCGGCTCGCCGAGCATCTCGACCTTCGTCATCGGCGTCTTCAACGGGGACGACATGGGCGCCCAGGCCACGATGAACCGCATCGCCGAGGGCGGCGGGACGACGTCGGCCTACTTCATCGACACGAACTCCGACGTCACGCAGGCGTTCCTCGACGCGCTCAGCGAGATCCGCGGGACGAGCCTCGCGTGCGAGTACCAGGTCCCGGCGCCGTCCGCCGGGCAGACGCTCGATTACGGGACGCTCAACGTCCAGCACACGCCGCCGGAGGGCAACGCCCCGTCGACCATCTTCTACGTGGCCAGCGAGGCGCGCTGCGACGCGACCGCCGGCGGCTGGTACTACGACGTCGACCCCACGACCGGCGGCACGCCGACCAAGATCGTGATGTGCCCCGCGACCTGCACCCACTTCCAGGCGGGCGGGCAGGTCCAGCTCCAGGTCGGCTGCAAGACCGAGATCCCGCCGATCAACTGAGCCCCTTCCCCCCACGCTCGCCCGCGCCACGCGCCCCCCGCTCGCCTCCGCGGCCGGCCGTTGGTGGCGCGCGGCGCGCTCAGGCGTCGAGCGCCGCGGGTCGCACCGTGGCGGACGGGCCGCGGGTGCGCAGCCAGAAGTACGCCGCGGACGCGGCGAACAGGGCCCCGCAGAGGAACGCGGTCGCGTAGCTGAAGCCGAGGAAGAACTCGAGCCACGAGCGCTTCGCCTGGCCAAAGCTCTTGTAGAGCAGGAGCGCCACGCTCCCGAGGTAGCCGAAGGCGTCGGCCGCGGTGATCAGGAATCCCGCCGTCGCCACCGAGCCCACGGCCGCGATCAGCCGGTCGAAGAGGACGCAGTTGTACGGGACGTACCCCACGTAGAGCCCGAGCCCGACGCTGATCATCCAGGCGACGGGGCCGATGACGCCCGCCTGGTAGAGCGCGGTGCTCAGCCCCGCGAGCGCCGCCCCCGCGACCATGACGCCATGGATCGCGACGAGCGCCGCGCGGTTGTTGCGGATGCCGATCATCACCGCGACCGAGAGGAGCGCGCCGATCGCCACCGGGATCTCGGCCGTCGTCAGGATGGCCGGCTGGTCGGTGTAGCCGAGGGCGTCCCAGATCTCGCGGGCGAAGTTGTCCCGGAAATCGCGGTAGGCGGTGAGGACGACGTAGCCGAGGACGAGGGTCGCGAGCCCGCCCGCGTTCGCGAGGACGAACGCGCGCCGCGCGGCGCGGTCCATCGGCGCGCGCCGGGTCCGGAGCGCCTCGTCGTCCACCGAGGGCGGTGGGATCTGCGCGAGCATCCACACCGAGAGGAGCAGCGGCGGGAAGAAGAGGGCCCCCGTCACCGCGGGCATCCACACCTCCGGGACCCCCCAGCCGAGCGTGATTTTGCCAATGGTCTTCACGAAGCCGCTCGCGACGATGAAGCTGGCGCAGAGGCCGGCGCCGAGCAGATCGCTCACGCGGCGCCCCTCGAGGAAGCCGAAGACGAGCCCCCAGACCATGCCGAGGGGCAGGCCGTTCAGCACCAGGAAGACGGCGGCGTACGGGGCCGGCGCGAGCCCGAACAGGACGAGCGCGACCTCGCTCACCCCGATGCACGCGAGGATGGCGAGCGCCCGCCGCTCGGGCGGCATCTCGGAGACGATCTTGATGCCAAGGAACTTGGAGGCGCAGTAGCCGAGCACCTGGGCGATGATGTAGAGGCTCTTCAGATCGAGCGCGGGGAGCAGCGGCAGCGCGACCATCCCCTTGTAGGAGCCGACCGCGAACGGCTTGCGGAAGGCGTACATGCAGAAGTAGGTCGCGAACGCGGCGATCACGGCGAAGGCCGTGAACACCGGCGCAGGGGCTCGCTCGAGCCATTTCGTCACGCTTCGCTGGGCCGGCATGGGAGCTCCGAGGAAGGCGCGAGGGTAATCGCGGCCGCGCGGCGCGCGCATGGTTTTTCGGCGAGGAGCGGGCCGGGCTCCCGCCCGCACACGAACACGCAAACCGCGGATCTCGCCGTGGCCTGCCGAGCGTCCGGCCGGTATGCCGCGATGGTCACATTTTTCGCCTTCCGCCCTGCTCCTTCTTCTCCCGCCTCGTGTCGCGGCTCGCCCCTCGTCGCTCCGCTTTTTCGATCCTCGCGCTTCGTCTCTCGCGACTTTCGTGAGGCGCCCGCGAGCGTGCTGCGCTCGCGGAAGCTCATCGGCGTTCGATGAGGCGGGCTCATCCGCTCGGTTATAAGGCGGCCTCATCCGCGCAGCCATGGTCGAGCTCGGATGCCCGAGAATCAACATCTCGGTGAGAAACGCCGCGGCGTGACACGGGAAATCGTGGGTTATCGTCCGTCGGCTCCTGAGCGACGCTCAGGGGATGCCCTAATTCATGATGTCGTGGCTGTGGCACAACGTCTCTGTGAGACGCTTTGGTCGCTCCGGCATGGGGCGCATTGCACCTCGCAGCGGGCCTGACGGGGCGAAATCTCCCTGAAAACGGAGCGAAATACCGCCCTCGCCGTCCTGGAACACCCCTTGCGATGTCGGATCGTGCCGGGGCGTCGGGGCCCTGGCTCTTCAGCCCACGCGGCGCCGGACAGGCACGCACGACAGGCGGCCCGGTACGGCTGTCCTCCCGCACGCTCGTGCGTCGCCCGAACGTGGCCCCAACGTAACCAACGTAGATCGAGCGTCGGCTGGATCACGGGAGAGGAGCGGCCCAGTTTCGCTGCCGTGTCGCTCTCCTCGCAAGAAAGGCGGAGGAGTCATGCCGAATCGTCAGGGATGGATCGACGAGGAACATAACGATGGGCAGGGGCGCGACGACGAGCGGTTTGGGCCAACCCAGGGTCAGCGAGGCGATGAGCGATATCGTGGCGAGCGCGGAGCGAGCGGGGATGCTAGTTACGGGCATCGTGGCAACTATGAGCAAGTCCTCCAGCGAGACGATCGGCGCCCTTCCCGCGGAGGTCACGATGATTTCCGCGGTCGCTCCGATCAGCGGGAGTCTGTCGGACGCGGCCACGAGGGCGAGCGCGGCGGCGAGGGCGACCCGAGCTGGCGCGGCCACGGCGCCGAACGCGGCTACGAGGGCCGACAGGATCGCGGCTGGGGGCAGCGCGAGGACGCCCAGCGTGAGGCCTGGGGCGGCCAGCGGGATGACTTCCAGCGAGGAGGTCGAGACGATCTTGGCGCCAGGCGCGGCTTCGGCGGCGGCCAGGGCGGCTTCGGCGGCGGCCAGGGCAGCTTCGGTGGCGGCCAGGGCGGTCACGGCGGCCAAGGTCACTTCGGCGGCGGCCAGGGCGGCTACGGCGGCCAAGGCGGCTACGGCGGCGGCCAAGGCGGTTACGGCGGCGGCCAGGGCGGAGTCGGCGGCGGTCAGGGCGGCTTCGGTGGCGGCCAGGGCGGCTTCGGTGGACAGGGCCGCTTCGGCGGCTACGGCGGAGAGCGATCCGGCCGCGGCCAGGGCGGATTCGCTGGTGGCCAGGGCGTCTATGGCGATGAGGGCGGACAGGGCCGCTTCGGCGGTCAGGGCCACTTCGGCGGACAGGGTGGCTTCGGTGGCAGCCAGGGCGGTCATGGCGCCGGTCAGGGCCACTTCGCTGGCCAGGGCGGAGTCGGCGGCCAGGTTGGCCAGGGCGGCTTCGGCGGACAGGGCCACTTCGGCGGCGGCCAGGGCAGTGAGGGCGGCCTCGGAGGCCAGGGTGGATTCGGTGGCCAGGGTGGATCTGGTGGCGGCCAGGGCGGCTTCGGTCGCCAGGGAGGCCTGGGCGGAGTCCAGCACGAAGGGTACGGAGCCCGCGGCGGCCTCCGGCAGTGGGCCGACGACGAGCGCGGCTGGAACGAGCGGCCAGGACAGCAACGCGGGTACGAAGGCGACGAGTCGTCCTTCGGCGGCGATCAAGGCCCTTCCCCTCGGCCCTACGGCGGACAGGGATCCGGCGGACAGGTCTCAGGCGGCCGCAGCTTCCTCCAGACCGTTCGACAGGGCGGCGGGCTCAGCGGCTCGCGTGGTCGCCCGCCCAAGGGGTACAAGCGCTCGGACGAGCGGATCCGCGAGGATATCTGCGACCAGATCTCCGATCAGCCGGACCTCGACGCGAGCGACGTCGAGGTGAAGGTGCAGAGCGGCGAGGTCATCCTCTCCGGGACCGTCCGCGAGCGTCGCTTCAAGCACCAGCTGGAGGCGCTCGCCGAGCGGATCTCGGGCGTGGTCGACGTGCGGAACGAGATCCGGCTCCACCGCGAGCAGCAGGGCGAGGCGAGGACGAGCACGGGGTCGTCATCGAGCGAGCGCGCCGCCGCGAGCACGAGCGGCGTCACGGCGGGCTCCGCGACCTCCATCGGCGCGACGTCACCCCCGGAGACGAAGAACAACGAGTCGCGCCGGAACGCCTCCTGAGATCCGGCGTGAATGGCCCAGGTGGGCGGGCCGCCGCGCGGCGGTCGATCGCGGGCCGAGCGCGTGGCACACGTGGCGGCGGGAGCCGCCGCGGCCACGCCTGGAGCGACAAACGGGTTGAAGCCGCACGCAAACAGCGAGAAGTCGGGACGCCAGAAGACGCCAAGATGCCAACAGACGCCAGAATTTCGTTGTCCTCTTGGCGTCTTTAGACGTCTTTTGGCGTCTCATTCTTGTGGTTGCCAGTCCGATCGGCGTTCTAGCCACCGCAGCCGCCGTGGGTGTCCTCTCCGCCGCCGCCTGCATTGCCCCCACCGCCTTCGTTGCCTCCACCGCTCCCGTCGCTCTGATCACTGCAGCTGACCACCCACAACCCGGTTGGCCCGTCCCAAGTGGCACTCACGGTGCCGCACTCGCGCTTGTACTTGCACGGCCCCACGCTGTAAGGCACTGCAGTCCGTTCCATTCTCAGGCTCTAGAGCGGTTTTCAGCTGAGCCTGGTACGAACGTCACAGAGCGGAGGTCACCCGCACAGGAGACGGGTCCAGATCGGCGTTTTCGGCGCGGAAGCGCACTCCGGTGCGCTGAGCACCGAAAACGTCGAGATGGGCCCGTATCCGAAGCGGGTGACCGCCGCTCTGGACTGGGACACGCGGTGCAGTGCTCGACCCACACGCCGTCGGTGCAGGTGACGCTGCAGGGGGAGCAGGCGTAGTCGCAAAGCTCGCCCTCGTTTGCGCAGCGCGCCCCCGGCGGCGCGCCCCCTCGGCGGCGGCGGCTCCACCTCCTCGGGCGCTGGCGGCGACGGCGCTGGCTCGCCGCCCGCCGTGCCGCTCCAGGAGCGCGTCCTCCACGCCCTGAATCTTCGCGCCACCGCGCGCAACAGAAGGCGGCGGAGGCCATCGGGACATGAGATCGATCGGAAGGCTCGGGAGCGCCGCTGCCTGGGGGTTCGTGACACTGTGCGCGGGCGTCGCGTCGGCGGCCACCGCGCCGTCCTGGGAGAGCGTGCCGCCGATGATCACCCCACGGGGCGAGCATACGGCCACGGTGCTGAAGGACGGCAGGGTGCTCGTCGCGGGTGGATACCCGGAGCTGGACGAACCGCCCTACACGACGAGAGAGGCGATGAGCCTCAAGGCAGTCGAGATCTACGACCCGGCGACCAGGACGTGGTCGCCCGCGGCGCCGCTCCTCCAGGCCCGCAGCGGACACGCGGCCATCCTTCTGCCAGACGGCCATGTCCTCGTGGCCGGCGGCAAGATGAGGAACGCAGCGGCGCTCGGAACGTTCCTGCCTTCGGCCGAGATCTACGACCCGATGACCGACACCTGGACGCCCGCAGGGCCGCTGTCGATACCCCACCCCGCGCCCTCGATGATGCTCGCCGGCGGCAGGCCGGTGCTCGTCGGCCTGGGCTGGGACTTTGCGGATCGCAACATGGATGGCACGGCCGAGCTGCGTTATTACATGAATTCGGCCATCTATAACCCGGAGTCGCGCGGCTGGGCGGAATTGCCGTTCTGCCAATCCGTGGACCGGTACATAGGGTACGGGCCCAGTCCCGTGAGCGCAACGCTGCTCCAGGACGGCCGGGTCATGGTGACAGGAGCCGGCTGCAGCCTCTATGATCTGGAGACCCGGATCTGGACCTGGGAGAACGGGGCCGTGAGGCCGACGACCGAGCACGAGGCCCCCAGCGCGACGACGCTCCCGGGTGGCGGGGTCCTGGTCCTGGGAGGCATTTACGCCGGTTCGGGCCCGGCTGATCCTGCCTTCTCGCAGGTCTATTTCCCCCAGGACGATCGATGGGCGCCGACCTCCGGGTCGTATGCTCCGGCCTCGACGCCGTGCCCTGCGGGCGGCTGGGGTATCAAGGGAATGCGCACATCGCTGCTCCCGAGCGGAAAGGTGCTGCTCACGGGAGGTGTGGAGCCCTGTTTGGCGCAGGGGACGAGAGACCCCATCTTTCCCTTCCACGCGATCCGGGCGCTCTTCGACGAGGCGCCCCTCTCCTGGTCGAGGCTCGAGCTGGAGCCGCCCGAAACCATGGCGCGCGCCCGCCATTCCTCCACGCGGCTCAACGACGGCAGCGTGCTGATCGCCGGCGGCTACGTCGACGCGTCGACCGCGACGGCATCGGCCGTGCTCTTCCGCGAGCGCTCGCAGCTCGGCGCGGCCTGCGAGACGGACAGCGACTGCGGGAGCGGCTCCTGCGCGGACGCGGTCTGCTGCGACGCGGCCTGCGCCGGGCCCTGCGACGCCTGCGCGGCCGCCTCGGGCGCGTCGCAGGACGGCGCCTGCACCCCCCTCACCGGCGTCGCCTGCGACGACACGGACGCGTGTGTCGTCGGGGGTGTTTGCGAGGCTGGCGCGTGCGTCGACGGCGCGCCCGCGCTGGACGGGACCCCGTGCAGCGACGGCGACGTGTGCTCCGCGGCGAGCGCTTGCGAGGGCGGGGCCTGCGTGGGGTCGAGCCTCGCGGTGTGCCTGCCCGTCGATGACTGTCATGAAGCGCCGGTGTGCGACCCCGCGGCCGGGTGCGCGGCGCCCGCGTCCGCGAAGCCGGACGGTGCGCCCTGCGACTTCGCCGGTTCCGCCGAGGGTTGGGAGGTGACGGGGCGGGTGGGCGTCCTCCTCAACCTGCCTGCGGCCACGCTGCTCCAGGATGGGACGCTGCTCATGGTCGGATACGGCGAGACAGGCAATCCGCCGCGGTGGAACGATGTCTGGCTCCGCTACGACCCGAGCACGGGCTCGTGGCAGCCCCCCGAGAAGTTGAACGCGGCGAGGCGCCCGATGAGGCTCGTATCGCTTCCTGACGGGAGGGCCCTGGGGATCGCCGATGGCGCGCTCCGGCGCCCCTCGCAGACGGTGCGATTCGACCCTGCGACGGGCGTGTGGACGCCGGCCGCGCCCACCCTCCTGTCGCGCTATATGGCCGACGCGACGGTCACGCCGCTCGCGGACGGCCGGGTGCTCGTCGCCAGCGGCGACGGCAACGTCGACGGCGGCGGAGAAAAGGTCGAGATCTACGACTCCGTCACGGACACGTGGATCCTGGCGGCGCCCATGAACGTCCCGCGAAGCAACGCCACGGCGACGTTACTGCAGGACGGCAGGGTCCTCGTCACCGGCGGTGACAGGCAATCCCAGGAGGTGAGCGCGGAGATCTACGACGCGGCGACCAACACGTGGACACGCGTCGCCTCGATGCAGTGGATGCGCCGCCGTCACGCGGCAACGCTGCTTCTGGACGGCCGGGTGCTCGTCGTCGGGGGACGGGTAGGAAACACCGGAGCCAACATGAAGACGGCCGAGATCTACGATCCGGCGAGCGACACGTGGACTCCGACCGGAGAGATGGTCGAGCCACGGGACTCCCCCCGCGCGGCGCTGCTCCCCGACGGCAGGGTCCTGGTGATGGGCCTCCCGTCCCCATCCAGAGCCACGGACGGTGCCTTCACGGCCGAGATCTACGACCCGGCCAGCGACACCTGGACGCTCGCGCCGGCGCTGCACGTGAGGGATCAGAGCGCCGTGATGGAGCGGCTCCACGACGGCCGCATCCTGATCGCCGGCGGCGGTACGAGCTATCAACGTCTCGACAATGCGTGGCTCTATGTCCCAGCGCAGCCGGCGTCGCCCGGGATGTGCCAGAGCGGCGCCTGCGTGCCGGGCGGAGGCGGGAGCGAGAGCGCTGGCGCGGGGGGCGGCAGCGACGGCGCCGGCGGCGGCATCACGGGCGAAGGCGGCGGGGCCGTGAGCGGCAGCGGCGGTGCAGGCGGCACGGCCACAGACGGCCATGGCGGAGGCGGCGACGCCAGCGGCGGCGGCGGCGCCAGCAACGGCGTAGGCGGCGACACCAGCGGTGGTATCGGGGGCGGTGCCAGCAGCGGTGTCGGTGGTCATCCGGACGGCGGCGGCGATGCCAGCAGTGGTATCGGTGGCAGCGCCGGCAGCGGCATCGGCGGCGACGCCAGCGCCGGCGTGGGTGGCAATCCAGGCGCGGGCGGCGGCGACGTTGGCAGTGGCACCGGTGGCAACCCGGGCGGCGGAACCAGCGGCGGGGGCGACGGGGGCGCTGGCGGCGAAGGGGGCGCTGGCGGCACGGCCACAGGAGGCCAAGGCGGTGACACCAGCCATCAAGGAGGCGCCACATCCACCACGACCAGCGGCGGCGGCGATGACCCCACGACAACCGGCGCCGGCGCGACGGGCACGCAGAGCAGCGGCGGAGGTGAGCTCCCGAGCGCATCAGGGGGCTGCGCCTGCCGCACGGCGACTGGCCCTCAGGAGACACCGGCCTGGCTGCTCGCCCTCGGGGCGCTCGTCGCCGCGCGGCTGCGCCGGCGCCTCGTAAGGCCCCGCCGCACCGCCTGAGCTCTCGAGAGCACGTGCGCCCATCGCACCGTGGCTCGTCCCCACTCCCGCGGATCATTTCGTCCTCGCAAGAGCCACGCGCATGGCGATGGCCGACCTCGGGCGTGCGCCCGCAGCGCCGTGAGCCTCGCGTCCGCCCCCTCGCGTCCGGTTGACTCGACTCGGTGACTCATCGACCATGTCGTCCATGGTCCCCTTCGTTGCCTTCATTCCGCTGTCGAACTGGCTGCGGGGCTTCGATCGCTACGGGATGCGTTACTCGAAGGCGTTGATCCGCGAATCGACCTTCCCCGACGCTTTCTACATGCTGAAGGAAGACGAGCCCTTTGCGCCCGGGCTCGAGAAGGCGCGGAGGCTCGTGACGAGGCTCGGGCGGCCGGAGGATCGCGTCGTGGCGCTGCGGGCGCGGCTCCCCGTCGGGCCCGACGCGATGCGCCCGAACGACGTGACGGGCACGGGCATCGGCTGGCGCTGGCCGTCGAGCGAGATCCCCTTGAGCGGCGTGGCGTGGGTCGATGCGCATGGCGCCCTCGCGCCCACCCGCCACGAGGAGATCACCGCGGAGGCCTTTCGCCTGGAGGACGCCGGCCTCGTCGACTGGGCGAAATGCCGACCGCGGAGCATCTCGGTGCTGCCCATCGCGAATGCCTGTCAGGCGCGTTGCGCATTCTGCTTCTCGAAGGCGAGCGTCTCGGATCTCGCGCGCCAGCAGAGCGCCACGCTGGAGCGCTACCTCGACTGGGCGAAGCGCGCGAAGGAGCGCGGCGCCGAGCGCGCCGTCATCACCGGCGGCGGCGAGCCGACGTTGCTCGAACCCGAACGGCTCCGCGCGCTCGTTCATGGCCTGTCCGATCTCTTCCCGAAGACCCTCCTCATCACGAACGGCGCGCGCCTCGACCTCGCGCAGGTCGAACTGCTCCGGGGCGCAGGGCTCACCACCCTCGCGGTGAGCCGGCACGGCGTGACGCGCGAAGACGATGCGCGCATCATGGGGATCGAGGTCGACTCCGGCGCGCTGGGGAGCGCCCCGGGCCTCCGCACGCGGGCCATCTGCGTGCTCCAGCGCGGCGCCGTCGACGACGCCGCGAAGGTGCGCGCCTACCTCGAACGGAGCGCCGGAGAGGGGTTTCAGGAGGTGTGCTTCAAGGAGCTCTACATCTCGAGCCTCTCGGAGAACCCGTGGGCGCCGAGCGCGGCCAACCGGTATTGCGAGGCAAACCAGGTCCCTCTCTCTCTCGTGCTCCACACGCTCGCGGAGCTCGGCTTCGAGCGATGCGCGGAGCTCCCGTGGGGGAGCCCGGTCTTCGAAGGAACCATGAGAGGCCGCGTGCTCCGCGTGGCCGCCTACACCGAGCCATCGGTCGGCTGGGAACGGACACATGGCCTCGTCCGCTCGTGGAACGTGATGGCCGACGGGTCCTGCCTCGCCTCCCTGGAAGATCCGAGCTCCACGTTATGAAACACGAAGCGTTCCTCGCGCGCCGCGCCGAGCTCAGGGCCACGCGCCCTTCGCTCGTCGATCTCTCCGAGCTCAACGTTTACCGGAGCCTCGCGCGTCTCTTCCCGGCCATCGCGCCCTCGACCCACCCGGAGGCGCCGTATCGCTGTCACCTCGCGGAGCGGTTCCTCGCGCACCTCGAGCTCCCGCAGGCGCTCAAGCCGCGCACGCAGGTCAGCCACGGTATCCGTCGCTCGCTCCGCGCGTTGTTCGAGCTCCTCGCGAAGCGGGACGCGAGCGTCGGTATCCCCGCCGACGTCTACCCTGTCTATCAGCAGCTCGCGGCCGAGGCAGGTGCGACCCTCGTCCCGTGGAATGCGCGCCTCGGGTTACCCGCGCTCGACGGGCTCGACGCGGTGTTGATCTGCGAGCCCCTGAAGCCGTGGGGCTCGCACCTGTCGCCGCTCGAAGCGGCCCAGCTCCGGCGCTGGGCCCGCGCGGACGAGCGGCGGATGCTGATCCTCGATTCGGCCTATGCGACGCCGCCGACGGAGCAGGCACGGGCGCTGCTCGACGACGAGAGCGCGATCCTCCTCGTCTCGCTGTCGAAGGGCTGGCTGATGCCGGATCACGCGGGGCTCTGCGTCGTGCCCGAGCGTTTCCAGAAGGAGGCGCGGGACGCCTTCGCGAAGCTGCCGAAGGACGAGCCGCGGGTCCGCATCGGGTACGCGGCGCTCACCGAACATGCCTCGCGCCCGCGGGAGGTCGGCGCGATCGTGAGCGACCGCGCGCGCAGGCTCGACGCGCTGACGAGCGCGAGGCCCGATCTGAAAGCTTCCCGGTGCACCGGTTACTTCGCGATCTCGGCGAGGTCGTTCGGGGAACTGCTCGAGCTCGGGATCCTCGGCGTGCCGGCGCCGGTCTTCGGCGGGCCCGAGAACCTCAGCGTGCTCTCGAGCCTCGAAAGCCAGGAAACTCGCTGAGCCACGGCGCTCGGTGAATGGATACTTGTTGAGTCGGCGTCACCTTTCCTTGAGGACCGGATCGCATCCTGGTTGTGCGATCCCGGCAGCCGCCCTGTAGGGCGGCTCGCGACATGCGCCTTTCCATGCCTGTCAAGTCTTTTCGGCCGCACGCCGGGCGACCGAATTTGGCCCCATCCCTCCCCTCCTTGTGATCCTATCGGCGACCCTGGTCGCGGGCGCCGCATCCTGCGCCCTGCTCGCGTTTGCCTATGGCCGAGGTGCTCGCCGCATCGCTCGCGTTCCCTGCCGTGATCTTCACGGTCGCGCTCGCGCTCGCGCTCATCTACTGGCTGTTCGTCCTCCTGGGCGCGGTCGATCTCGACCTGCTCGGCGGCGCGCACGGCCACGCTGCCCCCGACCTCGGCGGGATCGAAGGCGCAGCGAAGGGCGCCCTCGAAGGTGCCGCCAAGGGCTCCCTCGAAGGCGCCGTCAAGGGCTCGCTCGAGAGCGCTGCCACGGGCACGGCGGACGGGGTCGACGGCGCGGAAGACGCCGGCTCGCTCCTCGCCGCGCTCCAGCTCCACCGCGTGCCGGCGACCGTGTCGCTCACGCTGATCGCGGCGTTCGGATGGTTCACGAGCGCCCTGTCGACGGTGCTCCTCGAGCCGCTCTGGCTCGGCTGGGGGCTGCCTGGCTGGACGCTCGGCGTCGCGGTGCTCGCCGGCTCGCTCGTCGCGGCCGTGCTCTCGACCTCCCTCGCGGTGCGGCCGCTCGGCCCGCTGTTCGTGACCCGGCACGGCCAGTCGAAGAAGGATCTCGTGGGCCGCATGTGCGTCATCTCCACCGGGCGCGTCGACGAGCGCTTCGGTCAGGCGACGATCGACGAGGGCGGGGCGAGCCACATCCTCGACGTCCGGTGCGACACGCCCGGCGCGCTCCGCCGGGGCGACCGCGCGCTGCTCGTGAGCTGGGACCCGGACCGAGAGATCTTCAGCGTCGAGCCGCTCGACGCCCTCCTCGGCCCTCCCCCTCCCCTGGCCGAGCGGGGTGCGTCCCGCGTGGAAGCACGCCCCGCCGGCGTCGAGGAGGACGACGCGCCCGCGGCGCGCGCAGCGGACGAGCGGCAGCGCCGCGGCTGAACGCCGGCGCGGGCGCCGCCGCCGAACGCCGCTGTCGGGCGGGCGGTTTCGTGTACGCTCGTCCCCTAGGGGGCATCATTCGGCCCCCGACCCGGCTTTGAGCGGGCCTGGCCGTCCGACCCTCACCGACGTGAACGCGGGGGCCGGCGCCCTCCCCTCCACCGAAACGCGAAGGAGCTCCGCGTGCCCCCTGTGACCGTCCCCTTAATCATCGTCCTCGTCGGCGTCCTCGCCTTCGTCGCCCTCGGGATGCTGGTGATGTACGCCAAGTTCTACCGCCAGGTGGATCAGGGCAAGGCGCTGATCATCAACACGAGAGGTCAAGACCCCATCGTCACCTTCACCGGGACGCTGGTGCTGCCGATCATCCACCGCGCCGAGTACATGGATATCTCGGTCAAGACGATCGAGATCGACCGGCGCGGCAAGGAAGGCCTCATCTGCAAGGACAACATCCGAGCGGACATCAAGGTCACCTTCTTCGTGCAGGTGAACAAGACGCAGGACGACGTGCGCACCGTCGCGCGGACCATCGGCTGCGTCCGCGCGTCGAACCCGGAGACGCTCGAGCAGCTCTTCGCCGCGAAGTTCTCCGAGGCGCTCAAGACGGTCGGCAAGCGCCTGAACTTCGAGGACCTCTACAAGGAGCGGCAGAAGTTCAAGGACGACATCATCGACGTCATCGGCAAGGACCTGAGCGGGTTCGTGCTGGCCGACGCGGCGATCGACTACCTGGAGCAGACGCCCATCGAGCTGCTCGACAAGGACAACATCATGGATGCCGAGGGCATCCGGAAGATCACCGAGCTCACGGTCGCGCAGAACGTGCTGACGAACGAGCTCCGCCAGAAGGAGCGGATGGAGATCGGCAGCCAGAACCTGAACTCCGACGAGGCCATTTTCCGCTTCGAGCAGCGCCGGGCCGAGGCCGAGGCGAAGAAGGCGAAGGAGATCGCGGTGGCGCAGGCGCGCGAGCAGAACGAGGCCGCGCGCATCGTGAGCGACGAGCGCAAGAAGACGGTGCTCCTCCAGGAGAAGAACGACGAGGAGGCCTTCGTCGCCCGCGAGGCGAAGGAGCGCGGCGTCTCGGTCGCCCAGAAGAACAAGGAGCGGGAGGTCGCGGTCGAGACCGAGCGCGTCGAGAAGGCGCGTCAGCTCGAGATCGTGAGCCGCGAGCGCGACGTGACGCTCCAGCAGATCGCGCGCGAGAAGGAGCTCGAGCTCCAGAGGAAGGACATCGCCGACGTGGTCCGGGCGCGGATCGCCGTCGACAAGACGGTGGCCGAGGAGGAGGAGCGCATCAAGGACGTGCGCGCGGTGGCCGAGGCGACGCGCCTCAAGGACGTGACGCGCATCAACGCGGAGGCCGAGGCGCAGGAGCAGCTCGTCAAGCAGCTCAAGGGCGCGGAGGCGAGCGAGGAGGCCGCGAAGTTCCGGGCGCGCGAGAAGCTCATCACGGCCGACGCCGAGCTCGAGGTGAGCGACAAGGCCGCGCGCGCGAAGATCCGCCTCGCCGAGGGCCTGCAGGCCGAGTCCGCGGCCGAGGGGCTGGCGCGCATCCGGGTGAAGGAGGCCGACGCGCAGGCGATCGAGAAGCAGGGGTTCGCCGAGGCGCGCGTGACGCTCGAGAAGATGAACGCCGCCGCCGCCGGCGAGGAGAAGCAGGGCCTCGCGCGGGTGATGGTCAAGGAGGCCGAGGCGATGGCGATCGAGAAGCAGGGGCGCGCCGAGGCGACGGTCGCGAAGGAGCGGCTCCTGGCCGAGGCGGCGGGCATCGAGCAGAAGGGGCTCGCGGCCGCGCGGACGCGCGAGGCCGAGGCGCTCGCCCTGGAGAAGACGGGCCTCGCCGAGGCGACCGCGATCAAGCAGCGGCTCCTGGCCGAGGCCGCCGGCACGGCGGAGAAGGCGGCGGCGATGAAGGCGCTCGACGGCGTCGGGCGCGAGCACGAGGAGTTCCGCCTCCGGCTCGAGAAGGAGCGGGCGGTGGAGCTCGAGTCGCTGCGCATCCGGGCCGAGATCGCCAAGGCCCAGGCCGAGATCCTGCACGGGGCGTTCGAGCACGCGAAGATCAACATCGTCGGCGGCGACGGGGCGTTCTTCGATCGCTTCGTCAAGGCGGTCACCCTGGGCCAGTCGGTCGACGGGCTTGTCGACCAGAGCGCGACGGTGCGCGCCCTGGCCGGCGACTACCTGAACGGCAACGCGAGCGTCACGGAGGACCTGAAGCAGCTCGTCGCGCCCGGGGGAAAGCCCTCGGACGGCACGCTGTCCGGGCTCCTGACATCGCTCTTGCCGAGCGCCGACGCCGACGGGAAGAAGAAGATCGAGGCGCTCGCCCAGAAGGCACGTGAGCTCGGCATCGACGAGCTCGTGAAGCTGCGCACCCCGCGCGCCTGAGCGGCGCTCTCCCGCTTCGGAGACGGGCCCACCTCGACGTTTTCGGTGCTCGGCGCACCGGAGTCTCAGGATTGATCCTCTCGGGATTCAGCGGAGTGCCCGTGCCCAGCCGAAGGCGGCGATGTCGAGCGCGATTGCCTCACGGCGATCGTGACTCACAAATTCGACGGCGGGCCAATCGGCGAATCGCTCCCGAACATGCGAGGGGACGAGGTGCCCTCCGAGGAGAATCCGCGCGAGGTGGGAGAGAGATGGACGCAGCGCGAGGAGATCCTCGAATGGAAGTCGCTTGGCGTCATCTGTCGACCAGATCTCAAGCGATTGAAGTCTTTGGATGAGAGGATGTGCTGCGAGGACGCGGAGCCCGTCAGGGCGCGTGGGGCGATACCAGAGCCCTAGGTGCTCGAGCGCTGGGAGTTTTCCGGCGCCGAGCGGCGCGAGGGCTCCCCGCACGTCATCATTGCCGCGAAATACCGTCAGGTAGCGCAGCGCCGGCGCGGGCTGAGCGAGCATCGCCGCGAGGGTCCGCTCCGGTGCGCCTAGCCCCCGGAGTCCTGGCAGCGCGGCGCCGATGGCCGCGCTGGGCCCGCGGGCGACGAGCGATCCGACCACTGATGCGCACCCGTACGTGTTGAGCAGGTCGACAAACGGACCGAGCGCGCCAAAGGTCATGAGGCGAAGAGACCGGAGCGAGCGTCCGGCAGAGCTCGCCAGGAGCCGACGTAAGCGGTGCAGGCCGACGACGCCGAGCGCGACGTCGGCGCCATCCGGTGAGAAGCCGAGCGCATCGCGGCCGATGCGCTCTAGCTCCGGCCGGAGCTCCTCATCGATGGTGGCGGCATCGTCGTCGTAGACCCACCCGACGAGGCCATCGTGACCGTCGTCGACGCACGAGAGTGGTTCGCGGAAGTCAGGGATCGGGCCGAAGGTCATCTCCTTCGCCGACTCGAGGAGCTCGCGCGCCATGGCGCGCGCATCGTCCCCATCATGACGAAGCCGCTCGAGCTGGAACGCGATCAGGGTACCCGTCGGGTCGCCACGCCGCTCGAGCTGTGCGCCGATCAGGTGAGCTTCGGTGAGCATGTCTTCCTGGGGATAGATGCTGGCGAGTGGTTGTGCGCCAGCGGTGAATCCGTCGGCACGAAGCTTCGCGAGCCTCTGCTCGAAAACGATTTCGGCGAGGTGCGCTCTGGGAAAGGTCCGATCGAACGGCGCGCGGCGGCCTCGCCCGGTCGGCCGCTCCACGATGCGGGCGCCGTCGATGCGCAACTCGACGTGCTCGTCGTGCCGGTCGAGCCGCAGCGCGAGGCTGGCTGGTAGCTTGACGGTGTCGAGGCCACGGTGGAACGACTTGCGGCAGGTCATCGGCGCCTCGAAAACAGGCCGCCGTCTATGTTCCAGGTGCCAAGATTCATCGATCCGTGGGCGTTCGGCCGGCTGAGATGGCTGGTCGGATGGGATGCGTAGCCCTGGCTCGCGTTTGTGCCACCACCGCTCACGCGTCCGCTCGGCGGTGGTCGCCCTGCCATCGTCCAGAGTCGTGGAATGAGCTGAGAGCAGTTCGGGCACGCCGGCACTGCGTCGTTAGATCCGGTTTCCGAGCGGATGGTGTCGACCTCACGGAGCGCGCTGTTGAGATTCCTCTGCCAGTTGGGATCTCCAGGGGCGCACGAGCGTCCGGTCCGGCGTTCCCAGTCTCTGAGGTGCTCAGAGAGGGCTTGCGGCTCGGCGCACCCTTCCGGCGGTCTTGGATCACCTGGCTGTCGAGCGTTCGTCCTCGGTAAGGCCGCTGCGACCGCGGGGTGAATTGATTCCTCGCTGCCTCCGCTGCTCCTCACGACCTGTGTGCCGTTGCGGCGGGTGAGGACACAGCGAAGGAGCCCGTCGACGTCCACCCAATCCACCGGGTAGTTGTCGACATACGCGTACGGATTGATACTCCCCTCGATACCGATCGGCTCCGGGTTGAGGTACTCACCGGTCTCCGGGTCGTAGTACCTGTGCCCATTGTAGTGGAGCCCTGTCTCCTCGTCGGCGTACTGCCCCGGAAGCCTGAGCGGCGTGATCCAGGCCTGCTTGGCCAGCACGTCGCCGTAGAGCCCTGCCTCGATTTCGGCGTTGACGCTGCCGTCCCCCTCAATCAGCGCCTCCGGAGACCCGTTCACGCCATGCACGAAGTACCTGAGCGCCCCCGCTGCGCCCGCCCGTTGTGCGAGCGGCAGCGCGCTCTCTGGAAGCGTGACGTAGCTCCGCTCCTCCACAACGGGCGCCTCCCCGTGGCGCGCACGCTCCGTGCGCTCGTACACCATCACGTCGCCGCGATAGGCATACCGGGTCACGCTCTCGCCCAGCCCGACCTGCGCCACGCGCTTCTCGATCCTGTGGCCAAAGGCGTCATGAGCGAACGAGATCGTCCTCCCCTCCGGGGTCCGCGCCCCCATGAGCCGTCCGTCGCCGCTCCAGTCGTAGGTCCACACGAGCTCGCGCCGTACCTCCCCCTGGCCGTCCAGCTCGGTCACGCGCTTCCGCACCACATCGCCGCGCTCGCTGTAGTCGTAGTGCACGGTCTGTTGTCCCGTCGTGCGCGCCGTCAACCGCCCACCTGGCGCGTACGTGCGCTGCTCGCTAGCCCGCTCCATCTCTCCCGACGCGGTAAAGCGGAACCGCTCCGCGACCTTGCCCGCCTTGCGCCGCTCGACGACGCGGCCATTCGCATCGCGGAGCAACTCTCCCATGTTGCCACCGCGATCTTCGTCGGCGCGAAGCAGCCCCGCAGGCGACCAAGCGTACGTCCTACGCCACATGTCGCGCGACGGCAGCGGCCCGACCCAGGCGGGCTCTCCCGGCCCGACGCCCGGCGCCATCGGTCTGCCGAGCACGCGCTGCCGCTCCATCCACCCCTCCGCGTTAACCTCGGTCGCGATGGCGCCGCCGCCTGGCAAGAGCCGCTCGATCTCGAACCCGCGCGCGTCGTAGGCGAGGCGCAGCGGCGCGCTCTCCCCGCTGATCTGCACGGCCACAGGTCGCCCACGGACGTCGCGCTGCACGCTCATCTCGCCGCCGGGCCCGCGCACGGAGGTGGCCTTGCCCATGGCGTCGTAGGTCCACGCGAACGCCGAGAGCACCTCGGCGCCCCGCCGCGTCACCTCGGTCGTCACCCTCCCCCGCCGGTCGTAGGTGTACTCGCACTCGATGTCGCCGCTGACTGCGCGCTCGATCCGGCCGAGCGGATCGTACTCGAACACGTCCGCGCGCCCATCGGAGGTGCTCCGTCTCACGAGCCTGCCGAGCGGATCGTACTCGAGGTCGATGCTCTCGAAGCCGCACTGCCTCCGGACGATCCTGCCCAGCAGATCGAGCTTGTACCGGATCTCCCGCCCATCGAAGGTCCGCTCGCCGGTGATGCGCCCCTCGGCGTCGCGCTCGATCCGGTGCTCCTCGCCGGCCTCGTTGACGATGCGCACCAGGTCCTGCTCGCGGTCGTAGCGGTACCGCACCGTGCTCCCGTCGGGCCGGAGGAGCTCGGTGACGACGTGGAAGCCGCCCCAGCGCAGCGTGGTCGTGCGCCCGTCGGCGTCGCTGATCCTCGCCAGGTTGCCGTCGATGTCGAAGTCGTAGCGCGTCACCGCGCCGCCCGGCCCGAACACGGCCGCGAGCCTGCCGCAGGCGTCGTACGCGAAGCGGGTCTCGTGCCCGCGCTCGTCGGTGAAGCCCATCACCCGGCCCAGGAAGTCGTAGCGGATGCGCCGCTCGGCGCCGTCGGGCTCGACGACGCGGACGCGGTTCGCGAGCGCGTCGTACTCCATGCGCGTCTCGCCGCCGTTCGGCAGGGTCGCGCCGACCAGCAAGCCGCGCGCGTCATATGTGAATCCGACGACGAATCCCATGTCGTCGTAGACGGCCACCACGTCGCCCCGCGCGTCGCGATCGTAGCGCGCGGTGTCGCCGAGCGCGTCGGTCATGGCCGAGACGAGCCCGCGCGCGTCGTGCTCGTAGGCGGTCCTGTTCGCCGCCGGATCGACCTCGGCCAGGAGCCGCCCATCCGCGTCGCGCTCCCAGCGGAAGACCTGCCCCAGCGCGTCCCGGTACTCGCGCAGGGCGCCGGTGTCGTCGTAGCCGAACATGTGTACGCCGCCGCCGGCGCCCCAGACCATCCGGTCGAGCTTGCCGAACGCGTTGCCGTCGACCCGCCGGATGGCGCGCGAGGTGATCACCTCCGTGAGCACGCCGTCGTGGTGGTCGACCTTGACGTGCAGGAACCCCTTCGCCCGCGAACCGTCGCTCAAGGTCCCCCGCACGCCGTCGTCGAGCGCGTCGTCGCCCTCGCGGTGACACCACGCCTCGATGCAGCGCCTGTCCTTGTAGCGAAACTCCGCCACGAGCCCGCCGGGCTCTTCCCTCCGCACCAGGCGATGGTCCTCGTCGTAGGCGAAGCGGTGCGCGTGCCCCGCGGCGTCCTCGGCCGCGACGAGGTCGCCGCGTGCGGCTCCAGCACCCGCAGGCCGCGGCGTCGCTCCTCGACCTGCCACGCGAGCGAGTGCGTCCAGCCGAAGCCGAGGCCGCAGTCCTCCTCGACGAGCGCGGAGCTGTAGCTGCGCTTGATCACGAGCGGGATCGGGCCGGGCAGCGCGAGGTCGACGACCGCCACCGTGTAGACGCGCCCGGTGATCGGGTCGATTGGATCGCCCGCGTGGGTACCGCCGCCGCTTCCGTGGGTGGGGTTAGGGCAGCCGCCGCCGCTGCCGGGCCCGCAGCTCCCCGCGTCCTTGCCGCCGCCGCGCGCGCCGTTGCCGCCGTTCTTCCCGTCGCCGCCCTGGCCGTCTCCGCGGCCGTTTCCGCCGCGACCGTTGCCGCCTCCGCCGCCCCCGCCGCCGCCGAGGATGAAGACGCCGGGGTTCATGCCGGGGATCACCGCCGCATTCGGAAACGGGGCCGTTCGCGCCATGCGGGCATGCTCGGCGAGAGGAGTGCCGATCGCAACCCGCGCGCAGCTCCTCCGCGTGCTCGACCGCGCCGTGACGACGCAGCGGCGGTCCCCCCGCCGTTGCCGTGTCCCCGTAGCGCGTCGGCGACGCGGCGGCGGCTCCCCGTAGCGCGTCGGCGACGCGGCGGCGGCTCCCCGGGGCGCGTCGGCGACGCGGCGCTGCGCGCCGGCGCGCGTCGCCGACGGCCGCCTCCGGGATCCGCGAGAGCTCGCCCGAGCGGACGGCGCTCCCGGCCGCCTCGAGGGCAAGCTTCTCGCCGACCGCTACCGATCTCCCGATGTCATCGAATCATGATCGCTACTGCTTCCTCGTCACGTGGATCACGGCGGCGAGGCACATCTCGTCGAGGGTGCTCTCGCCGAGGTGCACGTCCACCGGGCCGGGGAGGTGCTGCTCCTTGAGCGCCTTCGCGAGGAACGGATTGCCGTTCGAGTTGTCGTACGTGCAGCGCATCGTCAGCAGATCGCCGCCGCGGAGGCGCGGGAGCTGCTCGATGGGAGCGTCGTAGTAGAACCCGCGCTGCCACGAGAAGTCCCACCTCGGCGTCTGCACAAGGCACTGCTCCGCAGGCGCGTCGGCGGCGCCCTCCTCGGACGCGAGGGTGACCTTCATGTCCGTGCCGACATAGTGCATGTGCGTGCCGGCGCCGTAGAGGTACATCTCCGAGAGAGATACCGCAGCGGGCAGCCTGAACTGCATCGTCTCGACATGGTCCTTCGCGCCGGCAGGGATCAGGAACTCGGCGCCATCCGCGTCGTTCGGCCCGGGGAGGAGGCCGCGCCCCTGCGCGAAGGGAGACTCGAAGTTGCCGATCAGCGCGATGCCCATGAGCCACTCGGGCACGCCCTGCGTGAAGCGCAGCTGGAGGCGCGTCGCGTCGGGCTCGGCGGTCGTCCCGGCCGGGTGATAGTGGACCTGCATCACCAGCCGCGCCCCCGCCGGGAGCTCAGCGCCGATGTTCGGCTCGAGCTCGATGGGGACGCCCCCCGGCGCCCACGCGGCGACGAGCTCGCCCGAGAACCCGGGGCCGCCGAAGCAGTCGTATCCGCCGTGCTCATCCACGAGCGCGTCGGTCGCGCCATCCCTGTCGAGGAACACGAGCGCGTGGTGCACGACCTTGCTGTTGCCCGGCATGAGGTGCACGCCGTTGATGTACCGCGTCTCCGTGAGCCCAGGATCCATCACGAAACACCGGAACTGGTCGGCATCGCCGCTCGCGACGAACGGCTCCTGCGGCGCGACCTCCAGCTCGACGCCGCGCAGCCCCGGCGCCTCGGCCACGAACGGGGGCGGCGCGTCCGCCGGATCCCCCTCGGGAGCGCCCGAGACGGCCCACGCCTCGAGGACCGCTATCTCCTCCTCCGTCAACCGGAGATCGTCCTTCCAGCCGTGAGGAGGCTGGCACTCGTCCGTCTCCATCGCACCCCACGGCGGCATCGTGCGCTCCCGCGCCGAGCGCGCGAGCAGGCTGGCCACGCTGTGCGCGGAGTCGTACGCCGTCAGGCTGAACGGGGCGATGTTGCCGGGAGAATGGCAGCTCATGCAGTGCTTCTGCAGCAGCGGCTCGACGTCTCGATGGAACGTCGGGGATGCCGCCGTGGAGCCCGGCGCTTCCCCGCCGGAGCACCCGAGGAGAACCCCCGGAACGAGCGCGAGCAACGTGAACGCGCCAGATGTCGAAGTTCGCATTGTACCCCTCTTCGATGGCCCGCGTGTTACGTGTTCTGAGCCGTCGAGAGGGCAGCGCGACGGCCCCAGGCGAGCCGCCGCGCTCCCGTCGCCCGTCAGGGCACGCGCGGGATCAGTGGACCTCGTTGTGGCACGTGGCGCTGCAGTCGTCGCCGCTCGCGGTGTTGCCGTCGTCGCACTCCTCGAACGCCGTCTGCCGCACGCCGTCGCCGCAGTGCGGGCCGAACACGCAGCCCGGAGCGCACTCGCCGTAGCCGCCGTCGTTCTGTCCGTCGTCGCACTGCTCGGGCGGCGCCTGGGTCACGCCGTCGCCGCAGCGCGGGCCGTACACGCAGCCCGGGGCGCACTCGCCGTAGCCGCCGTCGTTCTGTCCGTCGTCGCACTCCTCGCCGAGCTCCCGCTGCACGCTCCCGTCGCCGCAGACGGCGCCGATCCGGCAACCGAGGCAGCCCATGCTGCCGTCGTTCACGCCGTCGTCGCACTCCTCGCCCCACGCGTCCTGGGTGACCCCGTCACCGCACTTCGCAGCGTCGCCGCACTCCGCCGTGCACCCGCCGTAGCGGCCGTCGTTCACGCCGTCGTCGCACGTCTCGCTCGGCTGCTGGACGACCGCGTCGCCGCAGCGCGGCCCGATCAGGCACTCCGACGTGCACCCGCCGTAGCGGCCGTCGTTCACGCCGTCGTCGCACTCCTCGCCGAACTGGCTGTCGATCTCCTCGTCCCCGCAGCGGGGGGCCGCCACGCAGCCCGGCGCGCAGGCCTCCGAGCCATAGCCGCCCAGGTTGGTGCCGTCGTCGCAGATCTCGTACGGCGAGGTCGTCACCCCGTCGCCGCAGTAGAGCCCCAGCGTGCAGCTCGTCGAGCATTTCCCGTACCCCGGGCCGTTCCCGTCCTCGTCGTCGCACTGCTCGTCGGGCGTGACGATGCCGTCGCCGCACACGGGCTCGCAGACGGACGAGGCCGCGTTGAAGCCGCCGAGCGTCAGCTTGTAGCTCGACGCCGTTGTGTGGCGCTCCGCCTGGAACACGACGACCTCGTAGACGCGCCCCTCCGTGAGGCCCAGGTCATCCATGAGCACCGTCCCGCGATCGTCCTCGACGCCGGCGACCTCGCCGGTCCCCATCGGGGTGTGGATGCCGCCGAGGTCGATGCGGAGCCGGTTGTTGATGAACACCCAGACGTCGTCGTCCCCGTAGAAATCGAGCCGCTCCCCGCCGTGGTACTCGAACCAGGTGCGGACCTCGCTCGTGAAGTAGAAGTTGTGGTTGCCCGCCACCGCCCAGTCGTTGAACGGATCGCGGGCCTCGCGGTTCGCCTCGCGCTGCGCCGCCGGCACCGACGGGTCCTGCCAGCCCTTGCCGTCGAGCGGGAAAAACAGGTGATCCTCGAAGAGGAACACGTCCGACGTCCCGACCCGCGCGAGCGGGAGCCAGTCCACGACCGTCTTCGAGAGGGACGAGTCGTTGTACCAGCGGTTGAAATCCGTGGCGTTCGTGAGGAAGGCGTCGGCCGGGGGTGACGCGGCCAGCCTCGGTTTGCCGTCGGTGCCGAGCGTCGCCTGCACGAGACCGCGCAAGAGGACGTTCGGCGGGTCGCGATCAGGCTCGAAGTTCGGCGCGTCGTGCTTGAAGTCGCGGTACACGATCGGCACGCGGAGCTCGTCGCCCAGGGTCGAATCGTTCCTGCAGCTGTACCCCGGCTCGACCATGCACCCGCTCGAGCAGCCGTCGCCGCTCCTCGTGTTGCCGTCGTCGCACGCCTCGTCGCCGAGGCGCAGCCCGTCGCCGCAGGCCGACGAGCACCCGCTGTCGCCGCAATCCGGCTCGACCTGGCAGAACGGCGTGCAGCCGTCGCCGAGGTTGGCATTGCCGTCGTCACACGGCTCCGAGCCCTCCCTCTTCCCGTCGTTGCAGACCGTATCGCGGCAGATGTAGCCGCCGGTCGCCGGCTGGCACACGAGGCCAGGCTCCCACTTGCAGGTGGCGTCGCACCCGTCGCCGTTCCTCGTATCGCCGTCGTCGCAGTCCTCGCCCGCGACGACGCGCCCGTCGCCGCAGACCGCCGTGCAGCGGCTCCCCGCGCGCGCGCAGTCGAACCCGGCCTCGAGGCCGCAGGTCGACGAGCAGCCGTCGCCCGAGACCGTGTTGCGGTCGTCGCACGCCTCGCCAACGCCGATCTGGCCGTCGCCGCACACGACAGTGAACGTGCAGTGCACGCCGTCCGGGCACTTCCACCCGGCCTCCACAAGGCAGCTCGGCGAGCAGCCGTCGCCCGGCTCGGTGTTGCCGTCGTCGCACCGCTCGGTCGGCCGCAGGCGGCCGTCGCCGCAGCGCTCGACCGGCTTGCAAGGCTGCCCGGGGACAGGGCACGTGACGCGGCCGGGGTCCTCCAGCGCGCAGACCTCGGAGCACCCGTCTCCGGACACCGCGTTCCCGTCGTCGCAGCTCTCCCCGCCCGAGACGCGCGCGTCGCCGCACGAGTGGAGCCGGTAACACGGCTCCCCCGGCGTCCGGCAGACCCAGTCGCCCGGCTCCCTCTGGCAGCGATCGTCGCAGCCGTCGCCCGAGGCGGTGTTGCCGTCCTCGCAGCTCTCGCCGGGCTCCAGGGCCCCGTTGCCGCAGGCGATCGTCGTGTGACAGAGCTCCCCGGGCTCGCAGACGCAGTACGGCTCCACCTTGCAGGCGCCGGAGCAGCAGTCCCCGGGGAGGCTGTTCCCGTCGTCGCACGCCTCGCTCGCCTGGTTGATCTCGCCGTCGCCGCACGCCGGCTCCACGGCGTCGCACTCCGGCGGAGGATCGGGCGATTCGCAGGGATCACCCCCGGCGCCCCCGCTCCCGCCCGAGCCGACCGTCATGAACCCGCCGAAGCTCCCGCTGCTGTCCTCGCCGCCGGTGCCTGAAGCCCCGCCGCCGCCCGCACCGCCCTCGCCGCTGCCCGTACCGCCCTCGCCGCCGCCACCACCCTCATCGCCGCCGCAGGCGACGAGCGGGCCGGCGAGCACGACGAGGAGCACGGAAGTAAGTCTCTTTCCCAAGCCCATCGACGCCACCATCCCAACTTGCTTCAGAAGGTCGTCACGCTGTCCAAGCCACGCCGCGAGGCGCCTCGAGCGACGAGGTGCACCGCTGGAGACGGGGTGAGCGCGCGTCGCACAGGCGCGCGCTCACATCGACATGTGGGTCGCCCTCGTTCCCGCCCATCGCAACGCAACCACCCTCGTGGAGCAAGCGTATTTCACGGTATAGCGGGTTCCCGACGCGCCGCCCGCCGGGGCGCGACGGAATCCGCGGGCGGCGCGGCGGCATGGCGGCGGCAGGTAGTGCGGGACTTTGGGAACCGCCAAGACGCCAAAAGACGCCAAGAAAACTCAATAATTTCGCTTCTTTTGGCGTCTTCTGGCGTCTTGGCGGTTTGATCCTCTGCGGCGCTGCCTGCAGTAAGTACCGCACCACCCGGCGGCGCTCGGGCTTGACATCCTTGGAAGACCTCCCGCCGAGAACGCCGCCTCGCGCCCCGCCCGCCGCGCGATCGCCATCTCGCCCCCCGGACGCGGCGAACGGCTGTAACCTGGCCGCGGGCAGGCCGGGGCCCGCGCGGATTCGACGCGGGGGCGGGCCTTTCGGCTGACCACACGGAGCATGCATGGTGTCGACAGGGGCCTTGGACGGCGCGGCCCGAGCGGCGGGGGCGTCCCCGCCGCAGGCGGCGGAGCCGCTGGATGGGGGCAATTACGAGGTCATCCGGCGGCGGCTCGTCGAGCGCGCCGAGGAGCTCGCCCGCCGCGCCGAGGCGCTCAACGCGCGGCGAAAAGAGGTGTTCGGCGGCACGGACCTCGCGCTCCTCGAGAACGCCCGCGTCAGGACCGAGAACAACTGCGTGCCGCGCGACATCGTGAGCATCCGGGGCAAGCTGCTCGTCGGCTACCTCGTGTTCATGGGGCTGAAGGAGGTCAACGTCGGCGACGTCTTCAGCCTCCACCGCTTCGCGAAGGACGGCGGCGCGTTCGACCTGACGCACGTGCCGCTCGACGAGGGCGACGCGTTCCTCGGAGACCCGGGCTTCGTCAAGGAGTTCAAGGACCTCCACCGCTACGTCAAGGAGCCCCGGCTGCTCCAGCTGCGCCGCAGCGGCGACACGCGGCTGCTCGCCATCTTCCAGGTCGGCGCGACCGAGCGCGACACCAAGGTGTTCCGGTGGAGCCTCGACGCGACCGGGCGCATCCGGTACCTCGACGCGCGCGGCGACGAGGACAACGTCCGGCCGCGCGCCCACGACTTCGCCTGGACCCAGGCCACCCGCGACGACCACGTGCAGGGCAAGCACCCGCACGTCGCGATCCTCGGCGAGATCTTCGTCGAGACGGTCGGCGGCGATCTCACGGTCAAGGTCGAGAACAACACGACGACGGGGCTCGGCATCTACCGCGAGCCGGTCGACGACGCGGGCCAGGCGCTCGACGACGCCGACATCCAGTACGCCCGGCTCGGGCCGCTCATCCTGCTCAAGATCAAGCCGTTCCGGGAGCCCTCGTACCGCTACCTCGTCTACAACGGCCGCACCCGGAAGGTCACGCGCATCGACGCGATCGGCCTCGCCTGCCTGAGCCTCCCCGAGGACCAGGGCATCGTCTTCCCGAACGGCTACTACCTCATCACCGGTGAGACGAAGCGCTTCGAGGGCAGCACCGAGAGCCTCGTCTTCGAGCGGGTCATCCGCTCTCCGAACGGGGAAGACGTGCTCTACGTCTTCCACCAGGTCGTGGACGGGCGGTACGTGCTCTTCCCGTACAACCTGATCCGCAAGGAGATCGCGACGCCGATCCAGTGCCACGGGTACAGCCTCTTCGACGACGGCAAGATGGTGATCTTCCGGGCGTCGAGCGACGAGGCGACCCGCGTCCACCCGATGCAGATCTGGCAGACGCCGTTCATGACCGCGGAGTTCGCGGCGTCGGCGCCGACCGACGGCTCGTACCTCGCGAAGGTGGGCAACGCCGACCTCGTCCGGGGGATCTCCGACGCGCTCAGCATGCGGCGCGCGGCGCTGGACGGGTCGCCGACCCGGCAGACGTACGAGGATCTCATCAGGACCGCCGAGCGGATGGCCGACGCCTACTACTGGCTCGGCCACGCCGAGGCGGGCGATCTCCTGTCCGTCGTGAACGAGCTCCGGGGCGTCTCCGAGAGCATCGTCGACGAGTTCGAGAAGGTCGAGGGCATCAAGGCGCGCGCCGCGGCCGCGCTCGCCGAGGCCGAGGGGGCGCAGCGGCAGCTGCTCTCCGGGGTGCGGCCCGAGGACGCGGCGAGCGTCGACGCGTTCCTGAAGGCCCTGACCGCGCTGCGGCGGCAGCGGGGGCACCTCATCACGCTCCGCGAGCTCAAGTACATGGACCTCGGCCGCGTCGACGCGCTCGAGGCCGAGATCGTCGCGCGCGCCGACGAGGTGAGCCAGGCGTGCGTGACGTTCCTCCTCGGCGAGCAGGCGTTCCGCCCGCTGGCCGACCGGCTCGCGGGCCTCATCGCGAAGATCGAGGCCGTCGCGAAGTCGCCAGAGCTCGCGCCGTTCGCCGCGGATCTCGACGCCGTGAACGAGGGGCTCTCGATCCTCGCCGAGATCGTGGCGAGCCTCAAGGTCGACGACCCGACGGCGCGGACCCGGATCCTGGAGGGGATCAGCGAGGTTTACGCGCAGCTGAACCGCGCGCGCGCGACGCTGAGCGCCCGCGGCAAGGACCTGCGGGGCGCCGAAGGGCGCGCCGAGTTCGGCGCGCAGTTCAAGGTGTTCGGCCAGAGCGTCTCGAGCGCGATCGCCGTGTGCGACACGCCCGAGCGCTGCGACGCCGAGCTGTCGAAGCTGCTCGTCCAGCTCGAGGAGCTCGAGGGGAAGTTCGGCGAGTTCGACGAGTTCCTGGGCGAGCTCGCGGCCAAGCGCGAGGAGGTGAACGACGCGATCGCGGCGCGCAGACAGGCGCTGCTCGACGAGCGGCAGCGGCGCGTCTCGAACCTCGTCGCCGCGGCGGACCGGATCGTCCAGGGGGTGGCGCGGCGGGCGCGCACCTTCGCGGGCGTGGACGAGCTCAACACGTACTTCGCGTCCGACGCCATGGTCGCGAAGCTCCGCGATCTCGCGGCCGATCTCCACGCGCTCGGCGACAGCGTGAAGGGGGACGAGGTCGAGGCGCGGCTCAAGTCGGCGCGGCAGGACGCGCTCCGGGCGCTGCGCGACCGCGAGGACCTGTTCGAGGGCGGCGGCGACGTCATCAAGCTGGGCCGCCACCGCTTCAACGTGAGCACGCAGGCCCTGGAGCTCACGCTGGTCCCCCGCGGCGGGGGGCTCGCGCTGCACCTCACAGGGACCGACTTCTTCGAGCCGATCGAGGACCCGGCGCTCGAGAGCGCGCGCGATCTCTGGGGCCAGGAGCTCGCGAGCGAGACCCCCGAGGTCTACAGGGGCGAGTTCCTGGCGGGCTCGATGCTCGCGGACGCGGAGGCGGGGCGGGGCGGGCTGTCGATCGAGCGGCTGCGCGAGGCGTCGCTCGGCCCGGGCGGGCTGCTCGGCGCGGTGCGCGCGTACGCGGAGGGCCGGCACGACGAGGGCTACGAGCGCGGCGTCCACGACGCGGACGCGGCGCTGATCCTGGAGAAGCTGCTCGCGCTGCGGTCCACGGCGGGGCTCCTGCGCTTCGGGAGCGCGCCGAGGGCCCTCGCCTGCCTGACCTGGGCGGGGCTCGACGCGCGCGCCCGGGACCTCGCGCACCGGCGGTCGCGGAGCCTCGGCCGGCTCGCGGCGCAGCTCGGCGAGAGCGAGGCGCGGGCGGCGCTCGCGGCCGAGCTCGCGCAGGGCGTGGCCGCGGCGGCGGCGGCGCACAGGCTCGAGGCGAGCGCGGCGGACGTGCGCGTGGCGGCGCGGTACCTCGTGGAGGAGCTGGCGGCGGAGCGCCCCCGGTTCGTGACGAGCGACGCGGCGCTCGCGCTGCGCGACGCGCTGCTCGCGCGCCTCGACCTCGCGGGGGGCCGCGCGGCGTTCGAGGAGGACCTGCGGCAGCTCGAGAAGCACCCGGCCGAGCGGCTGGAGCTCGCGCTCGCGTGGCTAAAGGGGTTCGCCGCGGTCGCCAACGATGGGGGCTCGCCCGGCAAGCCGGGCTCTGCCCCCAAACCCCCGGGCGCGCTTGCCCACCTCGCGCTCGAGGCGGCGGTCGTCGTCGTGACGGAGCGGCACATCGAGCGGGAGCCGAGTGGGGCCGTCACCGAGGCCCGCGTCGAGGGGCTGCTCGGGCAGCACCCGCGCATCAAGGAGCGCGCGATCGCGCTCCGGCTCGACGAATTCCTGAGCAGGATCGAGGACTTCCTGCACGAGAGGGCGCCGCGCTACCGCGCCTACAGGAAGGTGCGGAGCGAGATCGCGGAGCGGGAGCGGAAGCGGCTGCGCCTCGAGGAGTTCGCCCCGCGGGTGCTCACGTCGTTCGTGCGCAACCGGCTCATCGACGAGGTGTACCTCCACCTCGTCGGCGGGAACCTGGCGAAGCAGCTCGGCGCCGCGGGCGACGTGAAGCGCACCGACCTGATGGGCATGCTGCTGCTCATCTCGCCGCCGGGCTACGGCAAGACGACGCTCATGGAGTACGTCGCGAGCAAGCTCGGCCTCGTGTTCATGAAGGTGAACGGGCCGTCGCTCGGCCACGAGGTGACGTCGCTCGACCCGGCCGAGGCCCCGAACGCGACGGCGCGCCAGGAGGTCGAGAAGATCAACCTGGCGTTCGAGATGGGCAACAACGTGATGCTGTACCTGGACGACATCCAGCACACGAACACGGAGCTGCTCCAGAAGTTCATCTCGCTCTGCGACGGGCAGCGCCGGATCGAGGGCGTGTGGCGGGGCCGGACGAGGACGTACGACCTGCGCGGCAAGAAGTTCTGCGTCGTGATGGCGGGCAACCCGTACACGGAGTCGGGCGCGCGCTTCCAGATCCCCGACATGCTGTCGAACCGCGCCGACACGTACAACCTCGGCGACGTCCTCGACGGCAAGGAGGCGCTGTTCGCGCTGAGCTACCTGGAGAACGCGCTCACGTCGAACCCGACGCTCGCGCCGCTCTCCGGGCGCGCGCCGGGCGACACACACAAGCTCATCCGGATGGCGCAGGGCGAGGCCATCGCCGCGACGGAGCTCGAGCACGGCTACTCCGCCGCGGAGGTCTCGGAGATTGTCGCCGTGTTCGAGCGGCTCTTCCGGGTGCAGAAGGTGCTGCTGTCCGTGAACCTCGAGTACATCCGGAGCGCGTCGCAGGACGACGCCTTCCGGACGGAGCCGCCGTTCAAGCTGCAGGGCAGCTACCGGAACATGAACAAGCTGGCCGAGAAGGTCGTGGCGGCGCACACGCCCGAGGAGGTCGACCGGCTCATCGACGATCACTACGTGAGCGAGTCGCAGACGCTGACGACGGGCGCCGAGCAGAACCTCCTCAAGCTCGCCGAGCTGCGCGGCCGGATGACGCCGGAGCAGGCAGCGCGGTGGGACGACATCAAGAAGGGCTTCGTGCGCATCAAGCGCATGGGCGGCAAGGAGGACGATCCGGTCGTGCGCGTGACCGGCACGCTGTCGATGCTGGGCGAGCAGCTGGAGGGCATCCGCGGCGCGATCGGGAAGGCGGCCGCGGTGGCGCAGGCGGGGGACGCGCGGGCGCGGGAGATGAAGCAGTGGCTCGCGCCCGAGATGGAGCGGCTCTCCGCGGCGCTCAAGGGGGTGGCGCAGCCGCGGGTCGACGTGAAGGTCGAGACGGATCGCTCGGTGTCGGAGTTCGTGGGGCACCACCTGTCGCTGGTGGAGCGGATCGTGGCGCCGCTCGCGAAGGCGACGACGCAGAGCGCGTTCGGCATCCGGGCCATCGAGGCGCAGGTCTCGGAGCTCGCGCAGGGGCTCCGGTCGCTCGAGGAGAAGGTCCGCGCGGCGGCGCGCCCGCAGAGCCAGCCGCCGCCGCCGCGCTTCGAGGCGCGGGTCGGGGCGGCGTCGCCGGCGAACTTCTACCGGACGGCGCCCGCGGCCGACGTCGTCGATCACGGCGGCATCTTCGTGCCGACCTTCCGGCCGCCGCCGGCGCGCGGGACGACGGTGGCGCTCAAGATCCCGTTCGCGGAGGGCGGCGAGATCGACGCGGTGGGGGTGGTCGAATGGACGCGCGAGGCAGAGGAGGAGGGCCCGCCTGGGTTCGGGGCGCGCTTCGTGCGGCTCTCGGGCGAGCAGCGTGAGCTCGTGGAGGGGTTCGTGCGGCAGCGGGAGCCGATGCTGCTCGGCATGTGAGCGCGCTCGCAGAGCGGGCGCTCACGTGCTCGCCCGGTGACGCCGACGCGACGCCGACGCCGCGCTCGCGCGCCCAGGGCAGAGCAGGGCGCGGCGCTGCGGCGCGGAGGTATGCGGCCCGAGCACAGCGTCCGAGCTGAGCCGATGCTGCGCGAGGTTCGTCGCCCGAGCGAGCGGCCGCGCGCGGCGGCAACCCCTCTATGAGGAGTGGAGCGGCCTCCCTCGTGCGTGATATCACCGTCACGACGCGGTTCGTCGGCGATGGCCTGGATCCGAAGCCCGCGCTCCGGCGCCGGGCACTCAGGAGCTTCAGCGCATGAAGATGATGACCCTCGGACCCTTTGACGGGAACGCGTGGCTGCTCGGCCGGAAGATCGAGCGGACGGTCGCGGAGTGGAAGGAGCCGGCGCGGCTCGCGATCGTGGCCATGCCGAGCGGGACGAAGCACGAGGAGTACCTCGCCGCGGTCGAGGACGCGACGGGCGTTCCGGTGGTCGGAGCCACCACCGGCGGGGTGTCGTTCACGGAGCGCGGCTTCAGCAGGAGCGGGGTGACGTGCGCCTTCCTCGGGGGAGCGAACGTCGAGGTGGCGTGCACCGCGGCGCGCGAGCTGCGCTCGGATCACGGCAAGAGCATCAGGGCGGCGCTGAGCGACATGGACGAGGCCGTCTCGAGCGGCAGCGGGCGGAGCGGGGCGACGAGCTCGATCCTGGTGCTGGCGGACGCGTTCGCGTGCGACGGCGACGATCTGGTGGCCGCGCTCCGCCAGGGCGTGCCGCCGCACACGCGCGTCTTCGGCGGGACGGCGGGCGACGGGTGGACGTTCGAGGGGGCGCGGGTGTTCCTCGGCCGCAAGGTGCTGACGGACGCGGCGGTCCTCGTGCGGCTGACGCACCGGCAGCGGGTGAACATCGACGTCGTGCACGGGTTCCGCGCCGCCGAGGGCGGGCGGGATTTCACGATCACGGACATCGAGCGGAACGTGCTCAGGACGCTGGACGGGCAGCCGGCGGCCCGTGTGTACGAGGAGGAGCTCTCGCGGCTCGGCTTCCGCTCGAGCGGCGAGGGGCTGCTCCAGACGATGGCGAAGCACGCGCTCGGGGCGAAGACGCCGTTCGGCGAGGCGCTGAAGATCAGGTCGCCGATCGCGATCCGCGGGGACGGCGCGGTGGTGCTGACCGGGGGGCTGGCGCGCGGGCAGGTGGTGCGCGTCGTGAACGCGGCGACCGACACGGTGCTCCAGGCGGCGAAGAGCCTGTCGACGAAGGTGCTGGGGCCGCTGCCCGGGGTGGCCGGTTCGCTGGTGTTCGACTGCGCTGCGCGGTTCCGGATGCTGGGCGAGCGGTACCGCGAGGAAGTGCGGGCGTTCCTCTCACCGAACGCGGCGTCGAACCCGATGTTCGGGATGGCGTGTTACGGGCAGATCGCGAAGTTCGGGGGGAGCGTCGAGGGCTTCTACAACACGAGCGCTGTCATGGTGGCGTGGGGGGAGTCGGACCAGGCGACGGCTGGCGGGTGAGCTTTGCTGGGCTGACGACGCGGCGGGGCGGATCGTTGCGCGGTGTGGGGGCTTTGCTGAGCTGACCGGCCCAAGGAGAGGCACGAGCCGGGTCGGGTCAGCCGACGGACGATAGACGCCCTCGACGTTCACGAAGGTGCGATGTCGGTGCACGGCGTTCGTGGCACGCGCCATGTTTGCACCGCGGCGAGCGTGGCACCGGACCACCGTCGATCGCGAGACATCTGCAGGGGAGCAACACCGCTGGACGTCGAGCTGCGTCCAGCGCGGCCTACCCGATGAGGTCCGTTCACGGCGCGCTGGCTCCGCCGCGAGAGGGGCGCATGTCGAGGCTGAACAGGACGGGTGGGTCGTCAAGGTGCTCGACCAGTGACACGGAGGAGTGACTTCATGCGATGCAATCCGTTGGAGAAAACGCATCGATTCCGGTGCGCCGCCGTGCTCGCCGCGGCATTGTGCGCGACCGCGTGCCAGCGGGCGCAAATGTACGAGGAGCCTGAAGGACCGACGCCGGTGGTCGGGTGCGACGTGTTCGCGAGCGCGAGCGCTGCGCCTGGAGGCGCCGGGACGCGCGACGCTCCCTACGCGCGCCTGCAAGAGGCGATCGACGACGCGAAGGGCGGGACGGTGTGCGCATGCGCCGGCCATCCTTTCGCCGAGGCCGTGACGCTGCGCGCGGGGGTCGAGGTGCGCGGGGACTTCACGTGCAATGGAGAGTGGAAGCAGAGCTCGGATGCGAAGAGCGCCATCGCGGGGCCGGCGGGACAGGTCGCGTTGACCCTGACGGGCGACGCGGACGGGGCGAAGGTGCATGGATTCGTGATCTCCGCGGCGAGCGCGACGGAGCCTGGCGGGTCGTCCATCGCAGTTACCGTGGCGGACATCGCGGCCGAGCTGAGCCACCTCGAGGTACGGGCCGGCGACGGCATGCCCGGCGCCGACGGTGAGCCGCAGGCCACCGCGGCAGACGCCGGGGGGGACGCTCCGGCAGAGGGCGCCCACGCGCCGACGAATGCCTGCGTGGTTCCCGCGCGCGGTGGTGAGTCCGGACGGATGACGTGCGGTGACGTGGTCACCGATGGTGGCGCGGGCGGGACCGGGGAGACGTCGCCCCTTGCCCTGAGTCTGCCCTCCACGCCCGCGGAACCCGGTGAGGGCGGCAAGCCGCTCGCGAGCACGCCCCCGGACGGGTTTGGAGGCACGGTCGACGCCTCGGGAACCCGCCAGGCAGGCATCGCCGGTGCCACTGGCGCCAGCGGGACGCCTGGCGAAGGCGGCCATGACGGGAGGCTGACCCTCGCCGGCATCACGGACGGCGACGGAGCCCCCGGCCAGCCCGGCAAGCCGGGCCAGGGAGGCGGAGGGGGCGCCGGCGCACGCGTGCTGGGCGTCGTTTGTACCTTCATCGACGGACGTCCGGCAGACGGCGCTGCCCCGGGCGGTGGGGGTGGAGGCGCAGGGGGATGCGGCGGCAAGGGCGGCGCAGGAGGGAGAGCCGGCGGGTCCAGCCTTGGAATCGTGAGCATCGGGACGAAGCTGGCTCTGGCCGATGTGACCGTCACGGTGGGTCATGGCGGCAAAGGAGGAATCGGCGCCGCAGGACAGAGCGGCGGAGAAGGGGGGCGAGGTGCACCCGGCGGCACGACCCGGAACGATGTGAATGCGCCCGACAACGGGGCTGGGGGGATGGGCGGTCGTGGCGGCGATGGCGGCCCCGGAGGCGGCGGGCGCGGCGGACATGCGATCGGCGTCGCCTACGACGCCGCCCCTGCTGCCGTGCCTTCGTTGAAGGAGTTCATCCCTGGAGAGCCGGGTGAAGGCGGTCCGGGAGGACTCGAGTCATCCTCCAGCGCAGGCCGCGCCGGCGTCAGCGCCGCCTGCTGGAGCTTCAAGACAGGGACGCGCTGCGCGCCGTGAGCCGCGGCCGCCGCCACGCAGCACACCTCGAGGAAGGCCTATTTGAAGAGGGGCAACGGCCGCACGGGGTCGCCTCAGAATCCCAGCGTCCGGATCGCCTTGCGGATCGTGTCCGCGCTGGCCCGGACGCCGGCCTCCTCCTCGGGGCTCATCGGTAGGGGCAGCTGTGACTCGACGCCGGACCGGTTCACGATGCACGGCACGCTCAGGCAGACATCGTCGATCCCGCGATAGCCGCTCAGCAGGCTGCTGACGGGCAGCACGCGGCTCTCGTCGCGGAGCAGGGCCTCCAGGATCTTGGCGGTCGCGAGGCCGATAGCGTAGTTCGTCGCGCCCTTGCCGGAGATCACCTGGGCGGCGGCGTTCTTCACGTTGGAGAAGATCTCCGCCCGGTCGGTCGCGCCGAGGTGGCCGTGGCCGGGCACGGACCACGCGTCGAGCGGGATGTTCGCCACGTTCGCGCTGCTCCACAGCGGCACCTCGCTGTCCCCGTGCTCTCCCGCGATGTACGCGTGGACGTTCTGCACGGCCACGTCGAGCCGCCTTGCGATGAGGAACCTGAACCGGCTGCTGTCGAGCACCGTGCCGCTGCCGATCACCCGGGCGGGCGGGAGGCCTGTCAGCTTGAGCGTGACGTACGTGATCACGTCGACCGGGTTGGTGACGAGCAGGTAGAGCGCGTCCGGCGCGACGGCCTGGAGCCTCGGCAGGAGCTCGCGGCATATCGCGACGTTCGCGGTGGCGAGGTCCATCCTGCTCTGCCCGGGCTTCTGCTTCGCACCCGCGGTGATCACGACAACGTCCGCCCCGCGGCAGACCTCGACGTCATCGCTGCCGTCGAGCGTGGCCACCGGGACGAACTGCAGCCCATGGTTGAGGTCGAGCACCTCGGCGTCGACCTTGGCCCGGTTCGTGTCGAACAGGGCGATCTGCTTCGCCACGCCGCGGAGCAGGCTCGCATAGGCGATCGTCGCGCCAACGCTGCCAGCACCCACGATCGCGACCTTGCTGGAAGAGATGGTCTGGTGATCAGGCATACCGCCGGGGTACCGCGGCGGTACGGCTGCACCAAGGCAAATCGGGCCGCTGAGCCCGCGCTGGCTCAGCCGTGGCCGTCCGGCGGCGGGGCGGCCGGCGCCACGACGATCGCCGGCACGACCGCCGGCGCTGCCCTCGGGTCGGCGGCGGGCACTGCGGTGCCGGCGGGCCCTGCGGCGCCCTCGGCGAGCCCCGGGGCGCCGGCCGGGGGCCGTATCTCGATGGCGAGGGCCGGCTGCGCCGCGGCGGGGCTGAGCGCCACGCCCTCGTCGCGGCACGCGCGGAAGAACGCCTTCATGACCTCGGACTCCAGCAGATCGTGGCGCTCGAAGTCGGCGATCCAGAACTTGATGACATAGCGCTGGAAGAGCGGCGTGACGGCGGCGAGCCAGAGCCTGGGCGCGGGCTCGCGCAGCACCTCGGGCACCTCGCTGCAGGCGCGCTGGGCGGCGCGCTCCACGGCCTCGGTCGGGGCGGCGAGCGCGACGAGCATCTCGATGTTGCGCGCGCAGTTCCGGTCCGGCGCGCAGAAGTTCTGGACGCGCGCCTTGGCGATGATCGAGTTCGGCAGGATCACCACGTCTCCGGAGAACGTCCGGAGGCGCGTGGAGCGCCATCCCACGTAGATCACCTGCCCCTCGACCCCGTCGACGAGGATCCAGTCCCCGACGCCGAACGAGCGCTCGGAGTGCAGGGCGAGCCCGGCGAACAGGTTGCCCAGGGTGTCCTGCAGCGCCAGGCCGAGGACCACCGTGATGACGGTCGAGGTCGCGAGCAGCGGCACGAGGTCGACCCCGGTGACCGCGCCGACGATCGAGAGGCCGGCGACCAGGTAGAGGATCGTGAGCAGGAGGTGCCGCACCAGCGCCGGGAGCAGCACCTTCCGGCGCTCGGCGAGCCAGTAGTCGATGACCAGGGTCTCGGCGATCTCGATGGCGAGGTACGCGGCGAGGGTGAGCTCCAGGAGGAGCACGGCCTTGTGGAGCGTGGGCAGCTCTCCCCCGCGGAGGGAGATGAACGCGTGCAGCGCGAGCAGCGCGACGAGCATGCGCGCCGGCAGCCGCATGCGGCGGACCAGGAGGTCGTCCAGCGACGTCTGCGTGGCGCCCGCGAGGCGCGAGAGCGAGGCGAAGACCAGGCGGTAGACGAAGAAGCCGAGCGCGAGGACGGAGGCCGAGATCGCCAGCGCGACGGGCATCGAGGCGGGAGAGCGGATGAGGTCGGCCCAGAGCGCGAGGAGCCGGTCGAGGTTCACGCGGCCGAGTCTGCCACAACTCCGCCGCGGCCCGAGCGCGGGGATCCGTCGCCGAGCCGCGCCCGGGGGCGTAGACTCCTTCCATGGACGACATTCGCGATATAAGCGACGACGAGGCCCGGGTGGCGGAGCTGGTGCGCTCGGCGCGGCGGGTCGCCGTGCTCGGCATCAAGACCGAGGCGCAGTCGGATCAGCCGGCGTTCTACGTGGCCAGCTATCTGCAGGGCGCGGGAGTGGAGGTGATCCCGGTCCCTGTCTACTACCCTGACGTGAAGACCATCCTCGGCCAGCAGGTCTATCGCCGGGTGGCCGACGTCCCGGGCCCCATCGCCATCGTCGATGTCTTCCGGCGGGGCCAGGACGTCGCCGGGCACCTCGACGACCTGCTCGCCGCCCGGCCGCGCGCCGTCTGGCTGCAGAGCGGCATCCGGAACGACCAGGTGGCCGAGCGGCTTGTCGAGGCAGGCATCCTGGTCGTGCAGGACCGCTGCCTGATGGTGGAGCACCGCCGCCACGCAGGGCGGGGCTGAGGCGCGGCGCAGGCGCCAGGCGGTCCGGTCAGGCCGCATCGGCTCCTCCGCTGGCGACCATGAGGGCGATCCGGGTAGAGTTCGGCGCATGTTCCTCAAGAGCCTGCGGCTGGATCGGTTCCTCTCGTTCGGGCCGGGCACCGATCCGATCGAGCTCAGCGGGCTCAACGTCCTCATCGGCCCGAACGGCTCGGGCAAGTCGAACTTCATCGAGGCCATCGACTTCTTGCGCGCCGCACCGACGGATCTGCTCGCCGCCGTGCGGCAGGGCGGTGGTGTGAGCGCGTGGATCTGGAGGGGCGAGCCGGGCGCGAAGGCCGAGGTGGAGGCCGTCCTCGCCTACAGGCCCGAGTCGAACAAGAACCTGCGCCACCGGGTCGCCTTCACCGAGGTCGGCGCGCGCCTGGAGATCGTCGACGAGCGCATCGAGAATGAGAAGCCGGCGACCGGTAGGACCAGGCAGTACTTCTACTTCGGCTACGAGCATGGGCGCCCGATGCTCAACGTGAAGGCCGGCAAGCGCGAGCTCCGGCGCGAGGACATCGACGCCCAGCAGTCCATCCTCTCCCAGCGCAAGGATCCCGACCAGTACCCGGAGCTCTCGTTCGTCGGTGACCAGTACAGCAAGATCAGGCTCTACCGTGACTGGGGCTTCGGACGGGCGTCCTCTCCCCGACGCCCGCAGCCGTCCGATCTGCCGACCGACCATCTGCGCGAAGATACACAGAACCTCGGGTTGATACTGAATCGATTCCGCCGGGATGTCCCGACCAAGCGGCTTCTGATCGATGCCTTGCGCGAGGTATTCGACGGTATCGTCGACTTCTCCGTGCAGATCGAGGGGGGGACGGTCCAGATCTTCCTCGAAGAAGAGCGCTGGACCATCCCCGCGACGCGCCTCTCCGATGGCACGATCCGATGGCTCGCGCTGCTCGCCATCCTGCTCGATCCAGCGCCGCCGCCGCTCATCTGCATCGAGGAGCCGGAGCTCGGCCTCCATCCGGACCTGATGCCCACGCTGGCGCGCCTCCTGGAAGGCGCGTCGCAGCGCACGCAGATCGTGGTAACGACCCACTCGGATGTCCTCATCGATGCGCTCTCCGACACGCCGGAGTCCGTGATCGTCTGCGAGCGCCGCGAAGGGCAGACGACCATGCGGCGCCTCACGCGGGATGCTCTCTCGACGTGGCTGGAGGAGTACTCGCTCGGTGAGCTCTGGCGCAAGGGCGAGCTCGGGGGCACGCGATGGTAGCCGTACGCATCTACGTCGAGGGGGGCGGCGACACGCGGCGGGCTCAAGAGCCCCTTCGCATAGGCTTCGGCAAGCTGTTCGCGAGGGTCCTCGGCGAGCGCGCCAGGCCGAAGGTCATCACATGCGGAAGCCGCAAGGCGGCATTCGACGATTTCAAGCGGGGGCTGAAGAGCCACCCGGACGCGCTGTGTATCCTGCTCGTCGACAGTGAGGAGCCCGTGAAGCCTGGGACCTCGACGTGGGATCACGTCCTCAGGCGCGAGGGGGATCAGTGGCTCAGGCCGGATGGTGTGAGCGATGAACAGCTCCACTTGATGGTCCAGGCGATGGAGGCCTGGTTGGTCACTGACCCCGACGCGCTCGCGGCATACTACAAGAAGGGATTTCGAAGGGACGCGCTCCCCCAGCAGAAGGACGTCGAGCAGGTCGCGAAGCGAGACCTCTACGACGCGATGGAACGAGCGACCAGAGACTCGAAGACCAAAGGGAAGTATGCGAAATCTCATGCGTTCGAGCTGATCGGGCTGGTCGACCCGCACAAGGTGCGCGCCGCTTCCGCGCATGCCGCGCGGCTCTTCAACCTGCTCGCCGCTCGTGCTGAGGCCGGCCCGCCGTGAGCGAGTCCGGCAGGCGCCGCCCCCATCCACCGCGTCCTGCGGCAGCGCGGCGCGGCGCGGCTCGGCCCCGGCATGTCGGACGGCGGGCTCGCCGCGGGGCGACTACACCGCTCGGTGCTGCGTCCCCTTGCCGAACGTGATCGCCAGGAAATCCCCCGGCTCGTGGACGATCATCCGGTGCCACACCCCTTGCGGCACCGTGCACGCCGTCCCCGCGCGCAGCGCGACGACCCGCTCACCGCCCTCGTCCTGCAGCACCACGTCGATCGCGCCCGAGAGGAGGTACAGGATCTCGTCCCCGGCCGGGTGCATCTCCCACCGGGGCGTGTCCTCGGCCATGTGAAACCGCGTCACGAGCCAGCCATCCACGCGCTTGACCCGCCGGATCTCGGCGCCCGCCGGCTCGTCGGACATGAGCTCTTGCCAGAACGTCGGCTTCACATCGATCTGCAGCGCATCCCCCGCGTCCGCGAGGTGCAGGTAGGTGCTGCGGAGATCGAACCCAGGCTCTCTCGGCTCGGCCATCTTTCCCTCCCCCGTCTCGACTGAGGGCGTCCATGCCAGCAGGGCTCCCCTACCGCGTCAATCCGCTCTTCCCGCCGTGGCCTCCCGGCCGGCACGACCGATGCGTCCCAGGCGCCCCGACGGAGCCCGCCGGGCTCTACTGAACAAACGCTCCCATCCTGACCGGGACGCGCTACACTGCGCTCGCAGCGCTCGCCTCTTCGCCCGGAGCACTCCGCACCATGCCGCGCCCCGTGAACAACCCTCCGAACCCGTGGTCGTCGACGCAGGTCGAGTACCTCGAAGAGGCGCCCCCGGCGACGCTGCAGATCTTCGAGGAGCAGGCCCGCTCCATCGTGACCGCGAACGACAGCCCCGATCTTCCCTTCCGGTACAGCGTCAACCCGTACCGGGGCTGCCTCCACGCGTGCGCGTATTGCTATGCCCGGCCGTCGCACCAGTACCTCGGGTGGGGCGCCGGGACGGATTTCGACCGCAAGATCGTGGTCAAGTCGAATGCGCCCGAGCTGCTCGAGAAGGAGCTCAACAAGCCGAGCTGGCAGGGAGACACGATTGTGTTCTCGGGCAATGTCGATTGTTACCAGCCGCTCGAGGCGAGCTATGAGCTCACCCGCCGCTGCCTCGAGGTGTGCCTCGCGTTCAGGAACCCGGTCGGGCTCATCACGAAGGGCGCGCTCGTGCGGCGCGACGCCGCGCTGCTCGGCGAGCTTTCGCGCCGGGCGCGCGCCCGGGTCCACTTCAGCATCCCGTTCGCCGACGACGCGGTGGCGCGCAAGATGGAGCCGTATGCGAGCCGCTCGTCGCTGCGCTTCGAGGCGATGCGGGCGCTCTCCGACGCGGGGGTGCCGACGGGGATCTCGCTGTCGCCGATGATCCCCGGCCTGAACGACAGCGATGTCCCGGAGCTCCTGGAGCGCGCCCGGGCCGCCGGCGCGGAGAGCGCGTTCATGATGCCGCTGCGCCTGCCGCGCGAGGTGCTCCCGGTCTTCGACGAGCGCCTCGAGGAGGCCTTCCCGGACCGCGCCGCCAAGGTCCGCCGCGGCATCCAGGAGATGCGCGGCGGCAAGATGAACGAGGCCGCCTTCGGGGCGCGCTTCCAGGGAGCGGGCCCGCGCTGGGCGGCGATCCAGCGGCTCTTCGAGGTCCACTGCCAGCGGCTCGGGCTCAACGTGGCGCGCGGCAGCGGCGAGTACATCGAGCGAGAGGGCGAGTCGACGTTCAGGCGGCCGAGCCGGCAGGGGACGCTGTTCGATTTGTGAGGGTGGAGCGCGTGAGACGCGACGCGCCTGCCCTCGGCTGCCTGACGACGGGACGCTTCGAGAGGCGCTCCAAGTTTGTCCCTGACAACCCAGGCCGATCCATTCCGGCGTAACGCAGGTGATCTCTGGAGCTCTGAACATGCGAAAGCATGGCGGGATCCCGGGCACCGCACGGCGAGCGCTGACCATGGTAAAGGTACCTGCGATGCGTTTTCCGGCGGTGACCCACCTCGGTCGCCGCGCTTCCAGGTTCGACCCGATTCCTCTGGTGCTCATCGCGCTGGGGATCGCGACCCTCGGCGCGGTGGGCTGGTCGCACCGCGTCATGGTGGATAAGGTCGCCCAACATGAAGCGCGGAGCTCGCTCACGGATCGTGTCGAGCAGCGCCTCACCTTGGCCCACCTGTGGTTCGAGGAGCTGCTCGGCGGCGATGAATCGCTCGATCTGAACCACGACGTGTACCGGAACATCGACGAGGCGGTCGGCCTGATCGGCGTGCTCCTCGACGGCGGCGACGCGGGCACCGGCCTCGCGCTCGACCGCATCGACGACCTGGCCCGGCGGGCGGAGCTCCTGCAGATCCGGACCGCGGTAGAGCGGTGGCGACGGATGAGCCAGGCGCGCTATGAGACGCGCGACGCGGGCGGCGCGATCGGGATGCCGGCGGATCAGGAGTTCGACGCACTCTTCGCGTCGATCCTCTCGGCGTCGGTGTCCTTCCAGCGCGCCACGCTGGCGTCGCTCGAGTCGGAGCGGCGCAAGGTCACGTGGAACCACCGCGCGATCGTCGCGTTTCAGCTCCTCCTGTTCGCGGGCGGCGCCGCGCTCGTCGTACGCCACAAGCGGAGGATCGAGGCCAGAAACGCGGAGCTCGAGGAGCGCGTCGAGAAGCGCACGCGCGATCTGCGCCTGGCCATGGAGGCCGCGGAGACCTCGAGCCGCGCCAAGAGCGACTTCCTGGCGAACATGAGCCACGAGATACGGACGCCAATGAACGCGGTCATCGGCATGACCGGGCTCCTCCTCGACACCGAGCTCACCCCGACCCAGCGCGAGTTCGTCGAGACCGTCCGCGCGAGCGGCGACGCGCTCCTCCGGATCATCAACGACATCCTCGATTACTCGACGATCGAGTCCGGCAAGCTGGATCTGGAGAGCGCGCTCTTCGACGTGGACGACTGCATCGAGGAGGCCATCGCCCTGGTGGCAGGAGGCTCCGAGAAGGACCGGATCGAGATCGCCTATACGATCGCGGAGGAAACGCCGCGCGTCGTGATCGGAGACGTCAAGCGCGTCCGCCAGATCCTCGTGAATCTCATCGGCAACGCGGTGAAGTTCACGGACGCGGGAGAGGTTGTCATCCTCGCGTCCTCGGCCCCCGCCCCTGGCGATCGCGTCGAGCTGCGGTTCGCGATCAAGGACACCGGCATCGGCATTCCCGCCGAGCAGATGGGCCGGCTATTCCGCTCGTTCAGCCAGGTGGACGCGTCGCCGTCGCGCCGGTACGGCGGCGCCGGCCTCGGCCTGGCCATCAGCAAGCAGCTCTGCGAGCGGATGGGCGGGCGGATAGGCGTGGAGAGCACGGTCGGGGTGGGCTCCACCTTCTCGTTCTCGGTCGTCGTCGGCGTCGCCCGGGACGTCACCCCCTCGCCCCCGGACGGGCACGTGCCGCCGCTCTCGAGCCTCGACGAGGGCATCTCAGCGCGGCTGCCCCTCAGGATCCTGCTCGCGGAGGACAACTCGGTGAACCAGAAGGTCGCCATCGCGATGCTCTCACGCCTGGGCTATCACGCCGACGTTGCGGCGACCGGCCTCGAGGTGATCGGCGCGCTGGCCCGCCGACCCTACGACGTCGTGCTCATGGATCTGCAGATGCCTGAAATGGACGGCATCGAGGCCACGCGCCGTATCTGCGCGGAGTGGCCGCCCGAGCGGCGCCCCTGGATCGTCGCCATGACGGCCAGTGCCACGGCCGGAGACCGGACGATGTGCATCGAGGCGGGCATGGACGATTACCTGATCAAACCGATCCGGGTGGACGATCTGGTCGGTATGATGAGGCGCATCGCGCAACCCCGCGGCATCGCGCCTGCGCCGCCAGAGGGCGACGCGGGGGCGCCGCTCGATCCCATCGCGCTCGCAGGCCTACAGGAGCTCGATCTGCTGAAGGACGTCACCGCGAGCTACGTGCGCGACGCGGCCCGCTGCGTGGCCGCAATGGCGGGGGCGATCTCGGCGGGCGACGCTGCCGAGGCGGCGTGGAGCGCTCATCGTCTGAAGGGCAGCAGCCTGGCGATCGGCGCGCTCGTGGTCGCCGCCGCGTGCGCGCAGCTCGAAGAGCTCGCGCGCGGCGGTCACCTGGACGGGGCAGAAGCGTGCCTGGCCCGGATCGAGGAGGAGCTCGCGCGCGCCGCGCGCGAGCTCCGGAATGCCGAACGCGGGTCGGCTGGCCGCTCGCTTCGTGACTGATCGCGGCGCGCCGCGCCTGGATGGGCGAGAGCGCCGCGTCCCGGCCCCGCGCCGTCACGCAGCGCCCCGCCGGAGAGCGAGGGCGTGGGGATGGGTTGAATCTCCCCAGCTCCTCTCCCAACGTCAGCGGCGAAGCCAGCGCATCAGGCTTCTTTCGAAGTGGACCAAGCCGAGCGACTTCGAGATGTGCCCATCGGCGCCGCACTGCTGCGCCTTGAGCTCGAGCTGCTCCACGTCGAGCGCCGAGTGCAGAAGGATGACGGTCGACGCGATCTCCGGGTCGGAGCGGACGAGCGTCACCAGGGTCGGCCCGTCGAGCCCTGGCATCTTGACGTCGAGAATCACAAAGGATGGACGGTAGTCCACGATCAGGTTCAGCAACCCAAACGACTTCGCCGCGGTGCGTACGTTGACCCCCCGACGCTGCAGAAGGCGCTCCACGATCTGGAGGGTCACCGGGTCGTCGTCCACGATCAGCGCGCGCCGTCCAGAGAGGCCAGCGGTTACCGCGACGTGACGGTTCTGTTCCATGGATCTCCCCTCCCCTGTCGCAGCACCACCTCGCCGCGGGATGGACCAACGTAGCATCGGTCCGCAACTGCGTGTGGGCGGGATTGCGCGCGTGGCTCAACTCGGCCAAGCCAGAGCGCCGATGTGGTCGCGTGTCGCTCCGATGGCCCGACCGCCCTCTGCGGTTTGCCACCCAGGACGTTTCGCGCGACGCCAGGCGTCGGCGTCCGGTCTGGCGTGCAGCTGGCCCCGGCTGTCTCGTAGAGTTATCGCGCGCATCGAGGCTTGAGGAGGGACGATGGGCCGCTTCGCGAAGACAATGGCACCGCGGCAGATCGCCCTGCAGGCCGCCATTTTCCTGGGCTATGTCGCGGCGGCGAAGCTCGGCCTGCTGCTCGCCACGATCAACCGATCGGCTTCGCCCGTCTGGCCCGCCACAGGGCTCGCCATCGCGGCCGTCCTCGTGTTCGGAAGAGGGGCATGGCCTGCGATCGCCGCCGGGGCGTTCGTGAGCAACTGGCTGAATGGCAGCTCCGCGCCGCTGTCGGCGGGGATCGCGACGGGCAACGCGCTCGAAGCGCTCGCAGGGGCGCTCATCGTGCAGCGGCTCTCGGTGCTCGAGGACCAGCTCGAGCACCAGGCCGAAAACCTCGCCCTGGTCGCGGCGAGCGTCCTCGCGACCGCGGTGAGCGCGACGATCGGGGTCCTGAGCCTGGGTGCAGCGGGCTCGGTCGCGTGGACCAACGCCTTCTCCGTCTGGTTGACCTGGTGGGTGGGCGACATGATGGGGGCGCTCGTGTTGACACCGGCCCTCCTCGCCCTGAGCGCGAGCAAGCTCCGGCCGAGCGCGGTCTCCCTCCGCGGCGCCCTGACCCTCGCCGGGGTCTTGGCCGTCTCGGCCGCCGCGCTGGGGTTCACCTTCTTGCACCCCGCGGGGAACTCGCTCCTGTTCATCGTCTTCCCGCTGCTGCTCGTGTGCGCCGCGCGGTGGGGGGAGTTGGCCGTGAAGCTCGCGGGGGTCGCCCTCGCCGTCGTCGTCACCGCCGCGACGAGCCAGGGGCTCGGACCGTTCGTCGGACGCACGCTCAACGAGAGCCTCGTCCACCAGCAGCTCTTCATGGGCGCGACGGCCGTGACCGTGGGCACGCTCGCCGGCTTCTCGGCGGTCGCGGCGCTCCGGTCAGCCATGCCGGTCCTGCTCGCCGGGTGGCTCCTCTCGGGCTTCGCGTTCCACGCGTTCCACCGGGCGGAGCGCCTTGAGGATGCCCGTCACCTCGACGCGCTCATCCACGACGCGCAGGTCAACATCGAGCACCGGCTGCAAGCGTACGTGGGAGCGCTGCTCGGCGGTGTCGGGCTCCACGCGGCGTCCGACGACGTCTCGCTCGACGATTGGAGGGCCTATCTCGACGCCACGCGGATCATCGCGGAATACCCGGGCATCCACGGCGTCGGGCTGATCCTCCGGGTGCCTGTCGCCGACACCGCGGCGTACATCGAGAGAGCAAGGCAGCTCGGCGTCACGGAGCTCGAGATAAAGCAGGTGCCCGGGGTCACGCCGCCTGCCGCAGACCAGCTGGAGCGCTATGTCATCACGTTCATCGAGCCCTACGCCATGAACCGCGAGGCGAGGGGGCTCGACATCGGCTCCGAGGCCGTCCGGCGACACGCGGCCGATCTCGCCCGCGACACCGGACAGCCGGCGATGACGACGAGGATCACGCTGGTCCAGGACGAGCAGAAGAGGCCCGGATTCCTGCTGCTCTGCCCGATCTACGCGCGCGGCGCCGTGCACGGCACCGTCGCGGCGCGGCGAGAGGCGCTCGTGGGCTGGATCTATGCGCCCTTCGTCACGGAGACGTGGTTTCAGGGCGCGCTCGGCCGCATGGCCGAGGAGGTCTCCCTGACCGTCTTCGAGGGCCGTACGCAGTCGAAGGACGGCGTGATCTACAGATCGGACCCGCGCGCCGGCGAGCGCTTCCCCTTCGACAGGCTCACCTCCCTCGGAGCGGCCCAGCTCGATCTGGTGCTTGGCTGGAGCAAGGGGCCAGCGTTCGTCTCCTCGCACACCACCAGCTCGTCCTGGGCCGCGGTGGCGGGGGTCGTCATCACGCTGCTCATCGCGAGCATGCTCGTCGCGCTCCGACGGACCGGCCAGCGCGCGACGGCCATCGCCGCCGAGATGACCCGGAGCCTCGACCTGGCCCGCGAGACGGCGGAGCGCGCGACGCGGGTCAAGTCCGAGTTCCTCGCGAACATGAGCCACGAGATCCGGACGCCGATGAACGGCATCATCGGGATGACGAGCCTCCTGATCGATTCGGATCTCGACGCGAACCAGCGCGCGCAGGCCAGGATCATCGAGAGCAGCTGCGAGGTGCTGCTGACGCTCGTCAACGATATCCTCGACCTCTCGAAGATCGAGGCCGGGAAGATCCGACTCGAGGACGCGTCGTTCAGCGTCATGGCGAGCGCCACCGAGATCATCGAGCTGTTGCGCCCCAAGGCATCTGAGAAAGGGCTGCCCCTCACGCTGCAAGCGGCGCCAGGTCTGGAAGAGTGTGTACGGAGCGACGCGACCCGGTACCGGCAGGTGCTCCTTAACCTCGTCCACAACGCGATCAAGTTCACGCTGAGCGGTAGAATCGATGTGCGTGTCGCGTCGAGGCTGCTCGACGACGGCCGCCGCGAGATCGAGACCTCGGTAGCGGACACCGGGATCGGCATCGCGCCCGACGCGCAGGAGCGGCTCTTCAATCCGTTCTCCCAGCTCGACGCCTCCACGACGCGCCGATTCGGCGGCTCAGGCCTCGGGCTGTCGATCTCGAAGGGGCTCGTCGAGCTGATGGGCGGGAGGATCGGGGTCGAGAGCGACCTGGGGAAGGGATCGACCTTCCGTTTCACGATCGTCGCGGAGGCGGTCTCGGGCGTCTCGCTGGTCCCGAGCGGCGGCGCCGCCGCGGTGATCCCGGCGGCGGCCCTGCCGCTCCAGATCCTCGTTGCGGACGACCATGAGGTGAACCAGACCGTCGCGCGTCGCTTCCTGGAGAAGCTCGGCTATCGGGCGGACGTGGCTGCCAGCGGCGTCGAGGTGCTCGCCGCGCTGGAGCGCAAAGATTACGACGTGATCTTCATGGACTGCCACATGCCGGAGATGGACGGGTTCGAGGCCACTGCGAGGATCCTCGCCCGCGCGGAGGGGAGCGGCGGGCGCCCGCGGATCGTCGCGATGACGGCGAGCAGCATGCCCGAGGATCGCGCGCGCTGCTTCGCGGCAGGCATGGACGACTTCATCAGCAAGCCCGTGCACATCGGCGATTTCGCGAGGGCGATCCAGGCATCTTCGTCCGGGCGGGAGGCCGCATCCGGTCCGCCGCGTCCAGGGATGATCGATCGGAGGGAGCTCTCGTCGCTCTTCGGGCAGGACGCGCGGCTCCTCGACGAGGTGATCCGCGAGTTCATCGCTCATGCGCCGGAGATGCTGCGATCCATGGCTGCGGCGCTGGATCGCGGCGACGCGCCGGCGCTGTACTTCGCCGCGCACAGCTTCAGGGGAGCGGCCGCCAACTTCTTCTGCGCGTCCGTGACGCAGGCTGCGGCCGAGCTCGAGAGCAAGGGCAAGAAAGGGGCTCTCGAGCTCGCGCGCGCGCCGCTCCGGGAGCTCGAGGCGCAGACCGCGCTCCTGTGCGGTGAGCTCGAGGAGCTCCGCGCGAAGGGCGGCGGCTCGGGCTGAGGCCGAGAGCGAGAAGCGTCGAGGGAGGGGAGAAGGAAGTCGAATCGGTCCGGAGACGTCGAGCGATCCACGCATCCAAGGGGCCGCCCTCACTCCATAGCCTGCGGGCTCGTCGTGATCGTGCATGACGAGCAGCGCGGTGCTGGCCGGCGGGTTCGCTGCTGAGCGCTCAGTGCGCCGCGAAGCAGTAGATCCGGCCGGCGCCGCCGGTCTGGACGAAGCGTTCGGCCGAGCAACCGCTGGTGGTGTGGGGGACCTGAGCGCCGTTCTCGTCGAGACCGTTGATCTTGTCGATCAGGTTCTGCGCCGGATCGTGCAGCGCCTCGACCGAGGCTGCGATCATGACGCCGTTGCGATTGAACCACGGGCCGGCGCCGATCCGATCGCGGGCGTCGACGGTGTCGGTGCTGAGGTATGCGCGCCACGGCCGCGCGCCCGAGTTGCGCACTGCCGCGGCGGCAAGCGACACGCCGTGGGCAAAGCGAAGGAGACGCCAAGGAGCGCGATCCAGATCGGCCAGCAGGAAACGTGCATTTCCTGAGGGTACCTCAAGGAGGCAGGGCTGAAATCCTCTCTGTCGCCGGCGCCTTGGTATTTCGCGACGTGGCCACCACCCGAGAAGGAGAACTCCTACCGAATGATCGCGGCACCAGATGCATGAGATGGTGCTCGCGGCCGCCCTTCGCCGATCACGATCCGGGCGGACGGAGCTGCTTGCGGACCTTCTTGATGAACGTCTGGGTGCACTTTCCGTGGGTGGCCTCATGCTCCATGATCTCGAGCGTGAGCTTGGCCTTCGTCGCGCTGGAGAGATGTGCAGCCGCGTTCACCTCCCTGCCGAGCTGGATGCCTTCCAGCGACGCAGGTCCCTGCTGCTTCTCGACGGCCGCCGCCTTGTTCGGCTGCCGGAAGTGGGAGGGCTTTGTCTTGGTGACGTCGCGGAAGCCGGTGTCGTCCGAGCGCCGGCCGGTGCCGTGGCAGCCCGGACAGGTGGCGGTCGTGCCGGAGAACGAGTTGGCGATGCGGCCGTCGCCGCCGCAGATGCCGCAGGATTCACCAGCCATGAGCCTGGCCCTCGGTTCGGGGCAGGTGCTTCGGGTCCTTCATGCCCGAGAGCATACAGCCGATCGTGGCTCGTGGAAGCTTCGCCTGGGGCGATCCTGCAGATCAGCGGATCGTACTTTCTGTGCGTCACGTCAACCGCCGGTCGTTGCCACAGAGGGCCGGGAAATTCCTGACATGTCGGAAGGACTTTGCGCGGGCTTCTGACTTCGCGCGGGCTTCTATGGAACGTAGCCGCTCGGCCACCTGCGCCTGCGTGGCGCGCCGATCACGTCGACTCGAAGGGGACGGGGCACAAAAGCCTTGACAGCTGCGAAGCCGTTTGGATGTCCTGTCCCCACACAGCCATGCCAGTTGAGAGAGCCTGAGCTGGCAGTACAATCGAAGGAGCGCGCTCCATGACCACTTTGCCCAAAGGCCCCACCAACAGCATCCTGGTGAACATGCAGGGGCTCATGGACCCGATCGGCTACACGCTGCGCATGCGGGAGCGCTACGGCGATCCGATGTCGCTCCCGAAGATGGACGGCAAACCGGTGCTGGCCACCGGCAGCGTGGAGGGTCTGCGCGCCGTGTTCGCGGTGCCGCCGGAGGCCTTGGACCAGATGCTGAGCAAGAGCTTCACCGCGGCGATGGGAGAGTCGTCGCTGTTCTCGCTCTCGGGCGCGCGGCACACGGCCATGCGCAGGCTGCTCATGCCGCCGTTTCACGGGCAGCACATGCGCCTGTATGGGAAGCAGATCTGCGACCTGACCCTGCAGCACTCCCGGGACCTCAAGCCGGGTCTGGAGCTGGTGGCGCAGGACCTCATGCAGACGATCTCGCTGCAGACGATCATCCACCTCGTGTTCGGAGTCACTGCGCCTGCGGAAGCGGCGCGCCTCGAGAAGCTGCTCGAGGATCTGCGCAAGAGCTTTTCCCTCGGTCTGACCGTCACCCTCATGATCCCGTGGCTGCGCCGGGAGTTCCGGGGCTTCGGCCCGTGGGCGCGCAGGCAGCACGCGATCCGGAACCTGCGCAGCTTCCTCGATCCGGAGCTCGCCCGCCGCCGCGCCGACCCCGCCGAGCGCACCGATATCCTGAGTCTGCTCCTGGAGGCCCGCCAGGAAGACGGGACTGCGCTGAGCGACCAGGAGATCTTCGAGCAGCTGCACACGCTGCTCTTCGCGGGGCACACCACGACCGCGGGCGCGCTCACCTGGGTGCTCTATTTTCTCGGAAACGCGCCAGCCGTGTTGCGCCGGCTGCAGGACGAGCTGACGGCGCTGGGCGCGGATCCGGACCCCGAGGCGCTGGCCAAGGCGCCGTATCTGGAAGCGGTATGTAACGAGACACTGCGCCTGCGCCCGCCCAGCCCGGGGGTGGGGCGCAAGCTGAATGCGCCGATGCAGATCGCGGGCTGCGAGTTGCCGGCCGGAGCAGGCGTGTTCGCGCAGATCATCTGGGCCCACCACGATCCCGCTGTATTTCCGGAGTCGGCGGTGTTTCGTCCCGAGCGATTCCTGGAGCGAACCTATTCCCCCTTCGAATTCCTGCCGTTCGGCGGCGGGAATCGGCGCTGCATCGGCGCCGCCTTCGCGCTGTATGAGATGAAGCTGATCCTGGGCACGCTGCTGCGGCGCTACAGCTTCGAGCTCGCGTCCAAGAAGCCGGTGCGGGTGGGGCTGCAGGGCATGCCCGGCGCTCCGGTGCGCGTGATCGTCCGTTGATTCCTGCTGCATGGACCCGTGGCGCCGGGGGCGCGGCGCGTCAGCGTTGTCAATCCGCGCAGCAGAGCACGCCGCCGCCCTCGTCGGACGTCTTCGTCACCACGTTGGCCTCATTGCAGCCATCTCCGCGGCAATTCCACATCGACCCGATGGCTCCGCACAGGTCGTCCGAGAAGCGATCGAGCACGCCGCAGCTCGCGGCGATAGGGCGGCCGCCCCTCGAGCCGCAGCCGAAGAGGTCGTTGGCCGTGAGCGGCGAGGTCGCGCAGCCCCGGGCGCAGCTGCAGCCCGTGCAGGACGGGGAGTCCTCGAGCGAGCCGGTCGCGCAGATCGCGCACCCGGTGCTCCCCTGGCGCGTGGCGAAGAAGAGGTCGGGGCCGAACTGCGCGCCCTCGCAGCCCGTGGGCGAGCGGCGGGCGACGTCCTCGGCCCCTGCGCACACGTGAAAGCCGGGCGCGCAGAGGTCGGCGGCGCCGCACGTGAGCCCCGTGGGGTTGGCGCTGTCGTTGCCGGCGAGGTGGCCGCATCGCGGCGCGGTGGCGGTGAGGATCCCGGGGATGGACCAGCCGCCGGAGCAGGCGGCGATGAGCGGATAGACCGCCTCGTCGAGGAAGCCCTCGCGGGTGCCGTCGCTGCAGCCGCTGCTCGTGCTGCCGCCCGTGGAAGACGACGTGGCGGACGCGGCGGACGAGGAGGCGGCCATCGAGGCCGAGCCGGTCGACACCGCGGACGCCGAGGACGCCGAGGACGCCGCGTGGGTCGAGGCGGCCGGGGCGCCGCCGCTGCCTCCCATGTCGCTGCCGGCACCGAGGTCGCCTTCGAGGGAGCTGCGCGCCCCGCACGCGGGAAGGGAGAGCGCGGCGGCGAGGACCGAGAACGCGGCGCGGGGTGCGAAGGACATGTCCATACCGCGATGATCGCACGGGCCGCCGCGCGGCGAGAAGCGGCTGGCCGGGGAGCGCTCGAGGCGCATCATCGTCCCCGGCCGAGCAGGAACGCCGCCGCCGCGTACGAGGGCTTCTCCGCCGCGCAGTGGGGCCGCCTCCGCGCGGCCACGCCGCTCCCCCTCTCCCAGGCCGACCTCACCGCCTTGACATCCTCGTATGGGTTCGTCTTTTCTAACCCTGAGCGCGTCCGATCATGATCGTCGGGTCACGCGAGATCCCCTGAAAGGGCGCTGGAGCTCGGGCCATCGAGTCAGGCGTACAACACATCATGAAGCGCACAACCGAGAAGCCGAGCAAGCCGCGCGCGAGCGCGCAGAAGGGGTCGCCCGAGAGGCGCGAGCCTCGGGAGGCCGCCGGAGCGCCCGCGGCGCCCGCCACGCCCGCCGGCGCGCAGGAGAGCCCGGCCGTCGTCGCGTTCCTGCGCGAGCTGGAACATCCGCGGAAGGAGGCGATCGTGGCCCTCCGGCAGATCATCCTCGGCGTCAGCCCGGCGATCCGCGAGGAGATCAAGTGGAACGCGCCGAGCTTCCGGACAACCGAGCATTTCGCCACGTTCAACTTGCGCGCAAAGGACCGCGTCCGCCTCATCCTTCACCTCGGAGCCAAGGTGAAGGACACAGGGGCGAAGGGGCTCGAGATCGCGGATCCGGCTGGCCTCCTGGAGTGGCTTGCCAAGGATCGTTGCCTCGTGACGTTCAGCGACACAGAGGACGTCCAGGCGAAGCGGGCGGCGCTGGAGTCCGTGCTGCGCGCGTGGCTCCGATGGATCTGACCCCTTCGCTGGTGCAGCCGTCGACCGGGGCCGAGCGTGTCTGTCCGCAGCGGCGCAGCGCGCGAGCACCTGGATGGCCGGCGAGCGGGCTCGGCCGCCGCTATCGACCCAGCGGCGGCGCGCAAACCTGGGTGGGTCGCGACAGATCGTCGATAAAGCTGCTTGCGTTCGACGATTCGTCCACCATAACGCAGCACGAGCCGCGTGCCGTACCTCGAATCACATGAATCTACACGGCGCAATGATTGCTATCACCGCACCGTGACACGTGCTCGCCGCCCCGCGCTCGGCCTCGGACTGGTCATGGTCCTCGCGGTGATCGCGTGGATGGTGCGGCGCTCGGGTATCGTGAGCACCCCCACCCCGCAGCGGCCGCGACCGCCGGTGGTCCGAGCTGGCCCCTCCGCATCCGAGCCACCCTCCCCTGCCGCGCTGCAGCCCAGCACCATCTCGGTCCCGAGCCAGCCGGCGCCCGGCAAGCCTCCCACCGAGCCGATACCGCCGCGGGCGCCGGCGCGCGGTCCGGAAGACCAAGCCCCCCAGGAGCCCCCGTCTCCCCCCCTCGATGAGGAGCCGATCGAGCGTCCGATCCACGATGCCCCCACGAAGCCAGTCGCCGCGCCGCTCCAAGCGCGCCGGCGGGAGTCGTCCGCCTTCCGGCGGAGGTTACAGCCCGGGCTGTGCACGGACCCCAGCGAGGCAGCCGGCGCGCAAGAGACGTTGATCTCCCGCTTCCGCCACGAGACGTGGGGAGATGCCGGGCGCCTGTACGTCGACCGACCAGCGTCGTGCACGAGTACACGCATCACGTGCTGATGAGCCGCGGCATGCTGGGGCCGGCCTGGGCGCAAGAGGGCATTGCCATGTACATTGCGCAAGAGACATGGTGGCTCGCCCCGGCCAGGCTCGAGCAGGTGAGGCAGGCTCCGATGCCCCTTCAGCTGATGGAGCAGGCCGTCCCCTACACGCTCCGCACGGACGATGCCCTGATGTTCTATGTGCAAGCGGCCAGCATGGTCCGCTGCTTCGTTCGCGGCGACAGCACCAGGTTGCGGCGGCTCATGGATGCGATGGGCACGGGTGAAGAAGCGGCGCTCGGCGGCTCATCCGACGAGCTCGCGCAGCTCCTCGAGCCCTCCACCTGGGAGTCCTGCATCGACACTCTGACGCAGGACATGGCCCCGCTGCGCTGATCCCTCGTCGTCCTGGCATTGCACAGCCGTCTGAGCGCTACCAGTCGCTTCCGGCTTCGAACTGGGGGACGCAGGCGCGGGCGAAGGTGCCGGGGTCGCCGGCGCGGCAGGGGTCGGCGCGGCGGAAGCCGGTGAAGGTGATGTCGGCGGTGGCGATGTCGTGGGCGTCGCCGCTCGCGGAGTCGAAGCAGTAGAGATCGCCGTCGCGGCTGAGGTAAGCGCCGGCGGCGAGGGTTTCGGTGGTGTTCTGCTGGGCGAGCCTGGCGATGAGGACGCTCCAGCCGACGTGCAGGTAGAGCGTGTCGCCGACTCGAGAGCGACCGCCGGTCACCTCGACGACGGACTCGCCTTCGAGCGTGCCGGTGATGGCGTAACTGCCCTGGCGGCAATCGTGGCAGTAGCGGAGCTCGCCCGGTACGACCTCGCCGCTGCAGGTGAGCGCGCCCAAACCGCCAAGCTCGACGGCGGCATAACTTCCGTTTCGCACGGCACGCGCCTCGCCGGCTGCGCAGAGCAGCCGACCCCGGCTCGCGATGAGGGCATTGCTCAGCGGGCGCACCTCCCGATCTTCGAAGGGCTCGCTGCCGGAGCCCTTCAACCAGATTCCGGTGAGGAAGTCGATGGGACCGCGCAGGGCTTCGCCGCGAAACGTCTGCCACGAGGTGGGCCAGAGCAGCCGGTCCTCCTGCCAATTCTCGGTGCCATCGTCGGCTCCCGACACCTCCAGCAGCGGAGCGTCGCAGACCGGGAGCACAGCATCCGCCGGCGCGAGCACGACTTGCCGGCCGCCCGCCTCTCCCCCTTCCCCGCCCAGGCCCGCTACGCCGCCCGCGCTCCCCACCTGCTCGTGCGCCCCATGCTGGCTGTTGCCACACCCCCAGAGCAATGCCGCCCCGAACCACACCAGTTTCAAGGATGCCATGCCGACCCGGCCTAGCAAAGGGCGTGCTCGGCCTGCGCAGCCGCAGAAATGCCGCCGGCCGCAGCCCGCAGTGAACGCGCCGTCACAACGTGACGCACCGCCGGCACACCACCCGGCAAGGATAGGCCCACGGCCGGAACCGTGGTCGGCGCGGCATCGGGAGCTCGAAATTCGTGAACCATGGGCTCCATGCCATTCGCTTGCGCCCGACGATGCCGTCAGGGTCCTGGAGAGGATCGCCCACGCAAAGCCATTCCGACCTGCCAAGAATTTCCCGTTAACGACCAGCCGTCGACATAACCCACAAAGGACGATCCCCTGAGCCGCCCATAAAACACAGCAGATCGAACGAGCTCACTCGACTGTGCAATATTACACCACGCTGGCGCTCGCGCGGAGGATCTCGAACATCAGCCGTTGTGACGTGGCGCGCTTGAATGCTATCGTTGCTTGGTGCCGGCGACCGGTTGGCGAGAGCTCAAGGCCGAGGGTAAGAGGACGATGAACCGTCGGTCTTACGCGACTGTCGTCGCGATGGCATGGCTTGCCGCGTGCAGCAGCGGGTCGAGCGAGTCGCCTCTGCCAGCGCCGTCGGGCGGAGCAGGCGGTACGTCGGCGACCGGGGCCTCGCCCGCGGCAGGAGGCTCGAGCGGGAGCGCAGCACAAGCAGGCGGCGCGGGAGGGAGCGGCGGCGCTGCGGCTGTCGCGGGCTCGACCGGCGTGGCCGGCAGCCCGAACGCTGGCGGAGCCGCCGGCAGCGCCGGCGCCGGAGGGGCGGGCCCGGGGGCGGGCGGTGCCGGCGCGTGCCCGGCGGGCTCGACGCAGCTGTCGCCGTGGCCTGGCAAGGCCGAGGTGCACACGCTCGACAGCGAGGACGCGTTCGAGAGCGATCTGAGCGGGCTGACCTACGAGGCGCCCGGCGTGCTGTGGGCGACCGACAACCTCTCCTCCAGGCTGTTTCGGTTGTTGAAGAGCGGAGGGAGCTACGCGCCGGATACGTCCAGTGGCTGGGCCTCCGGCAAACGGCTACGTTACCCGAACGGCAATGGCACGCCCGACGCGGAGGGAGTGACGCTCGCCGCCACGAGCGCCGCGGGCGTCTACGTATGCGCCGAGCGCGACACGGACGATCCGTCCGTGAGCCGGCTGTCCATGCTGCGCTACGACGTGACAGCCGCCGGAGCGACGCTGACCGCGACTCACGAGTGGAACCTCACCGCGCTCTTGCCCGAGGTCGGCGCGAACGCGGGTCTGGAAGCGATCACCTGGGCGGCTGACAGCTTGCTCACGGCGCACCACTTCTTCGACGAGAGCAAGTCCCGAGCTTACGCCCCGAGCGACTACGGCGAGCACGGCGCCGGGCTGTTTCTGGTGGGCGTGGAAGAGACCGGCAAGGTGTACGCCTTCGCGCTGAATCACGGGAGCGGCGCGGCCACCTTGGTGGCCAGCATCTCGACGCCGCTCGCGGGCGTGATGGGGCTCGAGCTCGACCGTGACAGCGGGAGCTTGTGGGCTCACTGCGACGACACGTGCGACAACCAATCCGCCGTGTTCGGTATCGACGACGCGCTCGGGCGCTTCGTGCTGGAGCGGCGTTTCAGGCCCCCCAGCGGGCTGCCGGACTCCAACAACGAAGGCATCGCGCTCGCGCCGGACGCGGAGTGCAGCGGCGGCGTCAAGCCGTTCTTCTGGACCGACGACGCCGACGACGACGGCTTTTCCCTGCGTGAAGGCGCGATCGCCTGCGGTTGCCTCTAGTCTAAAATCGCGCTGCACAGGAGAGGGATTCATCTCTCTGCGACCGGCCCGGGTCGATAAATTCCGAAAGAACGGAACGGTCACAGTCAAGGGGAAAGCCGCGCTGGTGGACGCAATGCCTGCACGAGCACCTCACGCACGGCCCCTCTCTCCGCACTCGCTTCAGCCGCGCAGCACCAGGGACGAACTCAAGTCCTCTCGCTGGTGCGGAGAGCGGACGACGGAAAGGCCAACAACCTCGATGGCTTCACTGGACGCGCGCAGCTGGCTCCTCTTCCGGCGTGGCCGAACATCGGCCCAACCGGCCGTCTTCGGACGCTTCAGCCCCGGCACGGCGACGCGGCAGCGTCGCCCCGCATCGGTGCCTGACGGAACGGCACCGATGCGAGGGCAAGGGCGAAGTGCTGCACATCGCGGGTGACAGAGGGTTCCCTACTCGATCCGGCCCCTCCGGAAAGCGACGTTATATCAATTTCATCTATGCATTCATGGGGCTGCCTTCACTCCACGACCTGCGAGCCCACGAGAAACCTATTGACCGAGTGCGGGCGATTTCATATGTTCGCCGCTGCGCACGTCGAGCGAGCCTAGGGTGAGGGCCCTGCGGGTGTCCTGCAGGAGGGGACGTTCTTTCGACGCACGGGAAGACGTGGTGCAAACTGAAGCGCGTCAAGGCCGTGCCCGGGGCGGTGGGGCTCGTCCGCTTCGCGGCGGACGCCCTGAATTTCCCTGTCTGTTTCGTCACGAGCCGCGTCGACGCCGACCAGCGAGTTCGTTCGTGACGGGTGCATCCCCACGCCCTGAGAGCGCCCGTTTGCCACGTCGTCCCTGTGCTTTCGGAGGAAACAATATGAGGACAGCATCGTCAGCGCCGAATTTCAATTACGGATTTCCGACTCCCGGCCCGCAGAGCCCCAGCGGCACGGAGGTGATGAACCATGTCTTCTTCGTTTCCAACACCGAGTGGAAGCGCGTGCGGGAGGAGGAGCGATTCGACTACATCGTTATCGGAAGCGGGTTTTGTGCCCTCGGCTTCGTGCAGCGCGCCTTGGAGCGGAATCCGCGCGCCCGGATCCTGGTCCTGGAGCGCGGGCCCTTCTTCCTGCCCGAGCACTTTCAGAACCTGCCGCTCCCATTCCAGATGACGCTCGGCGGACTATCGGAGACCTTCCCGTGGACACTCTCGACGAAGACCCTCGCAGGGCGCTATGTCAAGTGGCAACACGGGATAGTGCCCTTCTTCGGCGGGCGCTCTACCCTCTGGAGCGCATGGTGCCCACGGCCGACGCGCGAGGAGATGCGCGGCTGGCCAGAACAGATGATCGAGGCGGCCGAGCGCTATTACGAAAGCGCCGAGAAGCTCTTGCACGTGGTACCTGCGAGCGATCTCGACAAGGGCAGCGGCGCCCCGCCCCCGGGGATACGCCCGATCTACGGGATCCTCCAGGAGAAGCTCACGAACGCCTTGAAGGTCCAGCTGAATAGCGTCCGCTCCGCCACACGGGTGATGGCAGCGCCGCTCGCGGTCGGCAGCAGCGACGTGCACGGCCTTGACTTCACCAAGTACTCGACACCGGGACCGCTGCTGTCCGTCCTGACCCACCAAAACGAGCTCGCTGCGGCCGGCAAAGGCGAGAAGCTGCGCATCGCGACCGAGTGTGCGGTCACGCGCGTGCTCCAGCAGGACGGGCGCGCCACCGCGCTGGAGACCACCCGTGGGGTGGTGAACGTGGGGGACGCGAAGCTCATCCTGGCGATGGGTACGCTCCCGCCCACGACGCTGGTGTTGAACTCGTTCCCGCAGGTACCGAATGCGGGAGGACGCTTCTCGGCTCATTTCATCAGCGCGATCGTGGCGCGCGTCCCCCGCGCCGACTACGCGTTCAGCGCTCGGATCGGCGAACTCGAGCTCGCTGCCATCTACATTGCGGGCGTGGACAGCGAGACGGGCGGGCAGTACCACATCCAGCTGACGGCGCTCTCGGATCGCCAACCGCAGAAGAACGCCGAGACCGCTGCGCGCCATATGCCCGACGTGGTGGCCACCGCCTCGCCCGAGCAGCTGCGCACCTCCGAGGACTACGTCGTCTTCGTCTGCGCGGTCCTGGGCGAACTCGACCACCGCAACCAAGCCAACTGGTTCAAGAGGGCGGACGGCGACGATCCCACGACGAACGTGATACTCCAGGTCCTCGAGAACGAGAACGACGCGTCCGTGTGGGACACCATGGACAAGGGCACGTTCGAAGCGCTCGAGCTCATCTTGTCACCGCGCGGCGCCAGCCGGGTGGAATACTGGCATGCGAATCCCGACCGTACGGGCCGCTGGGTCAACGAGCGACCGCCGGTAGATCAGATCCGCGTCCCTGCGCTGGTGCACGAGAGCTCCACGTTGTGGATCGGCGAGGAGGACAGCGCGCCGGTCGGCCTCGATTACCGCCTGCGAGGAGTAGAGAATGTGTACGTTACCGGTGGGTCGCTGTGGCCCACCGGAGGCTCGTGGAACCCTACCATGACGATGGTGGCTCTCGCCCAGCACTTGGCGGACGGGCTGACCGCCCAGCCTCGCTCCGGCGCTCTGCTCGACGACCGCGATCTCGAGGAGACGCACAACGCGTCCGCGCTGACGTGACGACGGGTGCCGTCCCGCGGCGCGCCCGAGACGCTCCGCGGAGCGCTCGAGGTAGCGACACCAGCCCAACCGAGGCCTCGCGCCACCTACTGCGAGCCAGCTGCTCCGGTCAGACACGCTCGCCGCCTCGAGCCGAACGGCGCCGCCCGCGACTCCGACGACCTCCTGTGCCCCGACTGGGCCCGACAGGAGCGCACACGATACCCCGGCCGGGTACGCCGCCATCACGCCGCGCCTCTGTTGCGGTGCCGCGCCGGCCCTGGATGCCCTGGATAGTCGACGCCGCGGCTTCACGGCCCTCACAGGCCACCCATGCGCGTCGCGAGCCCCCGCCCGCGGATTGGGCCTTGCGACCGGCGCACGGAATGCTGTACCACGGAGACCGCAGTGCGTTTTCGTGGGGGGTCGCACCGGCGCGGCCCGCTCCTGGTCTATCCTGGACACGCGGCGATGCCGCGCGCCCGCTGACGAGCCTTCATGACCTCACCTGCCCAGGATCGCGCCACGGCCCGCCCGGCATCCCGCCGCAAGCTGCTCCTGAACCCGCGATTCCAGCTCAAATACACAGGGCTCCTGGTCTCGGTGGTGCTCGCCGTCATGGTGGCGCTCGGACTCGTCATCTGGCAGACCGCGAGCGTCGCGAACGAACAGGCGCGTTACGCGGCGACCCAGGCGGAGCTCGCGCTCAAGGAGGCGGCGAACAGCGCCAAGATCCTCAAGATGAGCACCGCCGCGCTGGGCGGCGACGGCGCCGACCTCGGCAGCACCCTCGACGAGGAGCTCGAGAAGACGAACCGCGAGTACGAGCGCAACCTGGCGGAGGTCGCCAGGCGGCGCGCCGACGTCGAGGCGCTGCAGGGTCGCCTCCTCGGCATCCTAGTCGGCGGCGGCGCGTTCCTCCTCGCCGTCCTCGGCGTGCTCGGGGTCTTCATCACCCAGCGCATCGTGGGGCCGGTCCACCAGCTGAAGCGCCTCTGCCGCCAGGTCGGCACGACGCGGCTCACCATCGGAGAGGGGCTGCGAAAGGGCGATGAGCTCGGGGACCTGTTCGACACGTTCGTGCAGATGACCTACTCGCTCAAGGCGCTCCAGACAGGCAGGCTCGCGACGCTCGACGCGACCATCGAGCGGGCCGAGGCCGAGTCGGCCTCGGCCGAGGTGCTCGCGCGGCTGCGCGCGCTCCGGGCGCAGCTCTGCCTCGGCCTCAGCGAATCCGAGACGGTGCGGCGCCGCGGCCCGAAAGGTGGTGAGTCATGAGGCGAATCGCCGGGGCGGTGCAGACATGAAGCCTCCCGAGCTGGTCCAGCAGGCGGCCGGATTGCTCCGCGCCCGCTTCGATCTCAACGAGTACAACCCGACCCCGATCGTCGACCTCGGCGCGCTCGTGGCGAACGCCGACGGCACCGTCGACGCCGAGGAGATCGACGCCCTGCGCCAGCTCATCGAGCCGATGCTCGGCGCCCAGCTCAACGTCGAGCTCGTCCGCTACCTCATCGAGGCGAGCCTGAAGGTGATCGCCGCGGCGGGCGTCGAGCCGCGGGTGCGCCTGCTCGCGGAGATCCTCATGGATTGCGACGCGGTGGAGGAGGGCATCATCATCGCGCTGGCGGTCGCCCACGCGAGCGAGGGGATCTCCGACGCGGAGCGCGCGGTCATCGAGTCGCTCGCCCGCGCGGCCGAGCTCCCCGGGCGCCGGCTCGATCAGCTGAACGAGCAGGTGCGGGCGGCGTTCGCGATCTGACGGCGGCCTCCACCGGAGGTGCGGGCTCTCCGCAGGCGGGCGAAGACGTGCGCCGCCGGGCGTGACCTCCGCCGGGCGTGCGCGGCGTCAGCCCTCTTCCTTGGTCGCGAGCAGCCGCGAGAGGCGGCCGTCCTCGATGCGGACGGCGATGACCTTCTCCCGGTCGAAGACCACAGCGCCCGGGGCCGCGCCGCGCGGCTTGCGCACGTAGCGGCGCTGGACGTAGCTCACCTCGCACACCGCCTCGCCGCGCGCGTCGCTGAAGTGCGCCGCCAGGGTCGCGGCGTCCACAAGCACGTCCGCGGGGCAGCTCGCCCCCTTCGCGAGGGGCACGACGACGTGCGAGCCTGTGACGCCCTTCGCATGAAGCCAGAGGTCGTGCGGCCGCGCGTGCTTCGTCGTGAGCGCGTCGTTGTCCTCGGCGCCCCGGCCGACGAGGATCGCCGCGCCGGACGCGCTGCGGTAGGCGTGGAACGGCCGCCGCGGCGCGGGCCGCCCTGCCCCGAGGGCGCGGGCGCCGGACGTCCCGGGCTCGCCGGCGAGCTCCGCGCGCGAGACGCCGAGGGAGCGGGCGCGCTGCGCGAGCGGCTCAAGCGACTCGGGCCGCGCCTCCGCCGCGGCGACGTCCGCCTCGAGCGCGGCGATCGCCGAGAGGGCGCGCTCGGTCTCGGCGAGGCGCGCGCGCATCACCGCCTCGCCGCGCTGGTAGCGCCGCGCCCTGGCGAAGAAGGCCTCGGCCTGCGCCTTGGCTGGGCGCGACGGGTCGAGCGCGACCTCGATCTTGCCGCCGGTCTCCCAGTCGTCGAGGAGCGCCTTCGCGGCGCCTCGCGGCACACGGGCGCCCTGCGCGAGCAGGAGCTGCCCCGTCTTCTGCAGGCGCGCGACGCTGCCCAGCCGCCCGAGATCGCCGCGCACCGCCTCGGCCCTGCGCTCGAGCGACGCGCGCCGCGCCTTCACGGCGCGCGCGAGCGCCGCCTTCTCCTGCCCGGCGGCGGCGTCGTCGCTCGCCTCGACGAGCGCCGCGCCGGCGGCCAGCGGATCCGCCGGGTAAGCGACCGCCGCCTGCGGGGCGCCCCCCTGAGGCGGCCAGCGGAGGATCAGGTGGCCGGCGGCGTCGAGCAGCCGTGCCTCGCCGCGGCGTCCCGGCGTGAGCTCCAGCCGCGCCCCCGGGGACGACCCCAACCTGGGTGGGGGCGCCGCCGGCCCCAACCCGGGTTCGGGTGCGGCCAACCCCAACCTGGGTGAGGGCGCCGCCGGCCCCAACCCGGGTTCGGCCAACCCCAACCTGGGTGGGGGCGCCGCCGGCCCCAACCCGGGTTCGGGTGCGGCCAACCCCAACCTGGGTGAGGGCGCCGCCGGCCCCAACCCGGGTTCGGGTGCGGCCAACCCCAACCTGGGTGAGGGCGCCGCCGGCCCCAACCCGGGTTCGGCCAACCCCGACCTCGGAGCCGCCGCCCCCGACCCGGGTTGGGTAACTGCCGCCGGCCCCAACCCGGGTTCGGGCGCGGCCAACCCCAACCTGGGTGCGCCCTCTGCACCCTCTCGGTCATTTTCCACCATGACCGCATCATCATCACCCGCGACGATCACGATGCCGTCGCCCCGCACCTCGATCGCCAGCACGCGGCGGCCGACCAGGTGCGCCCTCATGGCGGCGACGAGCGGGTGCGACGTGCCGGCGCGGAGCCTGGGCAGCCTCGGCAGGATGCCTACCCCTGAAACGCGCGGCCCGATGCCGGCGCCGAGCACGCGCCGCGTCCCGTCGTAGACGGCGAGCGCGACGAGCCCCGTCGCCGGGTTCGCGTGCGCCGCGTCGATCCGCGCCCCCACGCACCGCGCGAGCGCCTCGGCGAGCGCCCCACCCCCCGTGTGGTCCTCCATGGCGAACGCCGCTCGTGCCCCTCAGCGCAACGCTTCGAAGTACGGCCCGCAGCAGCGACGCCCGAGCTCGCACGTCCTGCCGCGGTCCTCGCACGAGGCCACCTCTTCACCGTTGACGAAGCAGGAGCAGAGCGTCCTGCCCGAGCTCTGGGTGCGGCACTCGGCCGCGACGACCACGCCCCGGCACGCGCCCTTGCAACTGCAGGCCCCGCCGGGATCGCCTGCGCACTCGATCCCCGGGCAGCCGCCGCCGTTCGCGCACCTGTCGTACTCGTCCAGGGACCGCTGGCACCGGGGCCCGACGAGATCGCAGTCGGACCTGCCGTTCGTCAGGCAGTCGAAGTACGGGATGAGCAGATCGTTGCACTGGGGCGCCTGGGCCAGGTCGTAGTCACACATCGTCCCGCAGCCGCCCGGCGCCAACACCCCGCACGCCTCCTCGTAGCGCTCGCAGAAGCGCACGCACGCCGACCAGGCCTCGCCGCCGCCCGCCCCGGTGGAGGCGCTCGCGGTCCCCGACGTGGCCATCCAGGTCGCGCTGGAGCTGACCGCGCTGGAGCCGTTCCCGCCGGCGCCACCCACGCCGGCGCCGACCGCGCTGAAGCCGCCTCCGCCGACGGTCACCCCGGTGGAACCGCCCACGCCGGAGCCGCCCACGCTGGTGCCGCCGACGCCGACGCTGACCGCGCTTGCGGCGACCGTACCCGTGCTGATCGCGCTGGAGCTCGTCGCCCCGGCGCCTCCTGACCCGTCGGGCATCCCATCGACGACGACGTTGCCACCGCACGCGCTCCCCCACGCCAGGGCGGCGAGCGCAGCCGTACGCATCCCGAGCAGCGTCATTCGCATGGGCCGCGAGAGTACCCCAGGAGCGCGCCCGGGCGCGAGCGCAGCGTCGATCCGCGCCCCCGCGCAGCGCGCGATCGTCTCGACGATCGCTCCGCCCTGCGCCGCGCTCCCCGGCTCGCCCTCCATGGCGAACGCCTCGGGCGCCCCTCAGCGAAAATCGTCGAAGATCGGCTCGCAACAGCCGTGGGCGAGGTCGCACGCCGGGCCGACATCCTGGCACGTGGCCAGCTCCTCGCCGTTGACGAAGCAGGAGCAGACGATCCCGTTGCGCATGTCGGGGCGGCACTCGACCGCGAACCCCGCGTTCCGGCACGAGCCCTTGCAGGAGCAGGTCCGGTTGCGATCGGCGAAGCACTCGAGCGGCGTGCAGCCGCTGCTGTCCCGGCACGCGTCGTACTCGGCCAGGAACGGCTGGCACCGTTGCGGAACGAAGTCGCAGTCGATGCTGGCGTTCGTCGCGCACTCGAAGAACATCGCGAGCCGCTCGTTGCACTGGGGCGCCTCGTTCACATACCCCTTGCAGAACCCCTCGCACTGCCCCGGCTCCACCTGCTCGCAGGCATCCGAATACGTCTCGCAGAACTTCATGCACGACGACCAGGCATCGCCGCCGCCCGCCCCGGTGGAGGCGCTCGCTGTCCCCGACGTGGCCATCCAGGTCGCGCTGCTGCTGACCGCGGTGAAGCCGCCCCCGCCGACGGTCACCGAGGTGGAACCGCCCACGCCCGTGCTGATCGCGCTGGAACCGCCCACGCTGACCGCGCTGGAGCCGAACGCGCCCGTGCTGATCGCGCTGGAGCTCGTCACCCCGGCGCCTCCTGACCCATCCGGCATCCCGTCGACCACCACGTTGCCACCGCAAGCGCTTCCCCACGCAAGGGCGGCGAGCGCAGCGGCGCGCATCCTGAGCAGCGCCATTCGCATAGACCGCGAGAATACCCCAGGTGGGCGCCCGAGCGCGAGCGCGGCACGGGCGCGACGGGCGCGGATCCAGGCGAGCCGCCGCGCGGCCTCTCGTCCGCCGCGCGGCTTTGGGATAGAGACCCGCCGCGTGCTCCTCGACCTCCTGCTCGCCCCGCTGCTCGCCCAGGCCGACGCCCCGCCCCGGCCCGGACCCGCGGCGTCCTGCCCGTCCGACATGGTGCTCGTCGAGGGCACCCACGCCGAGAGCGTGCAGCGGATCTGCACGAGCTACCGCGGCGGCCACTGCTTCGGCTTCTTCCCCGGCCTGTTCGCCGCCGAGCCGCGCTTCACGCCGGTGCGCACGTGCATGGACCGCCACGAATGGCCGAACCGGGCCGGCGCGCTGCCGGTCGTGATGCTCCGCTTCATCGAGGCCGAGCGGGAGTGCGCCGCCGTCGGCAAGCGCCTCTGCACCGAGTTCGAGTGGGAGCTCGCCTGCGAGGGGCCGTCCGCGCTCCCCTTCCCCTACGGTCACGCGCACGATCCGGCCGCCTGCAACGTCAGCAAGCCGTACCGTGGGATCAGCGAGCGGCGGCTCGCGTCCGACGACCCGGCGGTGCGGGCCGCCGAGACGCAGCGGCTCTGGCAGGGGGAGCCGTCGGGCTCGTACCCAGGGTGCGTGAGCCCGTATGGCGTTGTCGACCTGGTCGGCAACGTCGAAGAGTGGGTGTCGACCTCGCGCCCCGAGTGGCCACACCGCTCGTCGCTGAAGGGAGGCTACTGGTCCAAGCCGTGGGCGGGGTGCCGAGGGACCAACGACTCGCATGGACCGATGTTCCGGTTCTACGAGATCGGGTTTCGCTGCTGCAAGGATCCGCGGCCAGGGCCGTAGCACAGGGTCCCCCGAGGGCGAATCGGCGAGAGGATCGGTTGCCCGAGTGCACAGAGCGGAGAATACCCCCACCGGCGAGCAACTCACCTCATCACAGTTCCCGGTTTGCCCGTGATCGGCGTGCGCCGGCGGGCGCGGTCGCATCGACGATCTTGACGAGGTGACCCTCAGCGGGCGGGGGCGCCCGCGCAGATCCAGTCGTTGATCGTCTTGATATCGGCCTCGGGCAGCGGCCCGCCGGGCGGCATCCTGCTCTCGTCAGGGTCGCACAGGCTGACATCCTTCAGCTTGTTCATGAGATAGCTGCTGCTCGGCTTGAACGGCACGACGAGCGCCTGCTCGCGGGAGCAGGACGCGCTGTCCTGCTCGACGAGCTTGCCGACGGCCGCGCTCGCGCGGAGGTCGAGCCCGCCGGACGGCGCGCCGGCGCTGCCGTGGCAGTACTGGTTCGCGCAGCTCCTCGTCAGGATGGGCTCCACATCGGCGAACGCCGCGGTGTCCACGCTGCAGGCGGGATCGCTCGGAGGCGCGCCGCCGCCCTCTCCCCCCGCGCCGGCCGCGCCGCCGCCGCCGCCCTCGCCCCCGGTGCCGGCCGCGCCGCCGCCGCCCTCTCCCCCCGCGCCGGCCGCACTGCCGCCCTCGCCAGCGCCGCCGCTGCTGGCCTGGCTGGAGCCGCCGCCGCTGCTGGTCGTGCTGGAGGCTGCACCGCCGCCAGTGCCCGTGGAATCGTCATCGGCGCAAGCCGCGTCCGAGAGCCCGAGAGCCAGGCAAAGAACCAATCGAAGCGAATCGTTGTGATAAAGCAAGGTGCCTCTTCATGATGGTGTTGGTCACGCGGCGCTCGCCGCGCGGGCGATTCACGAAGAGACTAGAAAGCATGCGGCCGCACGCGACGCAATCGCGCGATGGTGGACGAGGTGGTCGCCAAATTCCAACCGTGGCAGCGGGGCTGGCGCCTAGAGCGTCTGCCTCCCGACGGGAGTCGACGCGTGTCGATCAGAAACCGACATCGCGCGCGCGTCCGGCTTCTCCGCCGAAAGCACGCGGCGCTAGAGTACCGCGATGCGACAAACCCATTGGACCGGCCTGGCGGCGTGCGCCGCCCTGAGCACGGCGCTCGGCTGCAACGCGATCTGGGGGATCCCCGACGGAGAAGCCAGCGGAGATCCCGCGGCAGGCGGCGCGGGGAGCTCGGGCAGCTCAGGGGGCGCAGGGGCCGCCGCGAGCGCAGGCTCGGGGGCCGGCGGGGGTGGGGGCGGCGCGGCCGGCGGGCCCTCCGCGGAATGCCCGTTTGAGCCGTTCACAGGGCGCGCGCCGGGCGCGTGCCAGGCCGCCGACGGCGACAACGATTACCTCTCCGATCCTGAGAACTGCTGTGTGCCCGGCAGGAGCTGCCTCGGCGGCGCCTGCGAGGAGGGCAGGTGTCTGTCGGTCGTCCTCGCCACGGCCAACGATGAGGAGCACGAAGCGATCGGCCTCGTCGTGGATGGGGACGGGGACGATGGGCGCGTGCTCTGGGCGAGCGGCTACGGCAACACGATCTTCGCGACCGAGAAGGCCGCTTCCGGCTCGACCGAGCCGCTGGTGGTCCTCGACTCGCTCGCGACCCTGCTCGCGCGCTCGGAGAGCTCGCTGCTCATCACCGACGAGACCGAGCCGGACGTGTACCGGATGCCGCTCACGGGGAACGTCACCGTCTCGACGGTCGCCAGCGCCCAGGGAGCGGCGGGCTACCGGCGGCCCGTGGCCGGCGGCGGCTGGGTCTACTGGATCACCGGCGTGATCGAGGACCCGGAGCAGGATCCCGACGCGCGCGATGTCCCGAAGCGCATCTGGGCGGCGCAGGCCGATGCGACCGCTCAGACAGGCCTCTCCGTCTTCGACCGGGACACGTACGTCGGAGGCCTCGCGCTCGACGCCACCCATCTCTACTGGACCGATCTGGAGCCGGGCGGGACACACAGCACCGTTCGGCGGATGGCGCTCGGAGAGCCCGGCCAGACCGAGATCGTCGCGTCGATCCCCATCCACGACGGCGATCTCCCCGGAGACATCGCAGTCGGCGAGCGGATCTTCTGGATCAGCGGCTACGCCATCTACGCCGTGAACAAGGACGGTACCGACGCAGGGGCGCTCGTGGCGACGGACTTCCCCACGCGCCTGCTGGCAGACTCCACCTTTGTTTACTGGTACAGCCGCGAGGGGCAGCTCCAGCGGGTGCGCACCTCGGGCGGCGCGCCGGAGCCGCTCGCCGACAGCGCGGACATCCGAGATCTCGCCCAGGACTGCGGCGCTCTCTACTGGACGACCTGGGCAACCGACGAGCGGCCAGCGTCGGTGATCAAGCTGGCCAAGTGAGCCGCGCGCCGATCGCGCTCCCGGCGAAGTCGCAACGATGGTTCTGCCACGATGTGACGAGATACCCCTGGCCCGCTCCGCCCCCCGTCGGCGGTCACTGCGCCACGACGCCGAGCTGCTGGAACAGCGTCAGGTTGTCCTCGATGTGCCAGTTGTCGGTGATGCGACCGTCCTGCACGCGCAGGATGTCCGTGGCGATGAAGTCCACGGCCTGCCCGGCGCCCTTCCTGTCGCCGAAGGCGCCGGTGAAGTGGCCTCGAAAGCGCAGGTGCGCCACAACGCGATCGCCGGCGACGATCAGCTGCTCCACCTCGCAGCTCAGGTCCGGCACCGCGGCGCGGAAGCTCTTCGACGCGAACGCCGGGCCCTCGGGGCCTTGCGGGCGCCCCTTGGGCAAGGTGCGGTCGGTGAACGTCGGCGCGATCGCCGCGTCGAGGTAGCGCGGTTCGCCGGTGCTCCAGAACGCGTAAAAGCGGCGCGCCGCGAGGATCTCCGCGTCCGCCTGCGCCCTGGGCAGGCTCGCGTCGACGACCATCGACCGCGGCGCGGGCAGGTCCTCCGCGCCGGCGCCCTGCACATGGCAGGCGCTCGCGGCGGCGAAGAGCGAGAGAGAGAGGGCGCTGATCAACAAGGGCTTTCTCATGACGTGTCTCCTTCGAACGGCGATCTCGGGCAGCCGGTCGGCGCGCACGAGCCGACCGGAGGCGCCGCCGGCACGGCGGGGCGCAGCGTCGAGCGCGGCGGGCCCTGGGTCCGCCCTGGCGCGGCGACACGGACACCTTGATCCTTTCCTCCACGAAGGAGAACGAGCGCGTTGGACGAACCAGCTTTTCGAAAAAGTTGAAGATGTTCGCCGGCGCCCCTACCCTTCCGGGGTTCGCCGAGGGCGCGCGCGATGGTCGAGCTCGAGGACATGCAGCTGTTCGTGTGCGCGGTCGGGAGCGGCAGCCTGTCGGCGGCGGGGCGCGAGCTCGGGTTCTCGCCGGCGGTGGCGAGCAAGCGCATGACGCGGCTGGAGGCGGCGCTCGGCGTGCGCCTCCTCCAGCGCAGCTCGCGGCGGCTCACGCTGACCAGCGAGGGCGCGACCTACCACGAGCGCTGCGTGGCCATCCTCGCCGATGTGAGCGAGGCCGAACTCGCGGTGACCGCCGGAAATGCCGAGGCGCGCGGCGTCCTGCGCGTGTCGGCGCCGGTGGATCTCGGCCGCCAGTGGGTGGGGCCGGCCGCGGCCGACTTCGCGGCGGCGCACCCGCGGCTCAGCGTGCGCGTCAGCCTGTCGGACCGCGTGGTCGACCTGTTCGAGGCCGGCGTCGACGTGGCCGTGCGCATCGGCGCGCTGGCCGACTCCCGCCTCGTCTCGCGCCGGCTGGCCCGGAGCCGGCGCGTGGTCTGCGGCGCGCCGGCCTACCTGTCGCGGCGCGGGCGGCCACGCACGATCGCAGACCTGGCCGACCACGAGTGCATCGTGCTGCAGCGCCCGGGCATGCGCGCCCTCTCGTGGACCTTCCGCACCGAGCAGGGGCTCCACACCGTCCGGCCCTCAGCGCGGCTCGTGGCCGACAGCGGCGACCTGGTGCGCGACTGGGCCGTCGCCGGCCATGGCCTCGCCTTCAAGTCGATCTGGGACGTCGCCGCCGACATCGACGCCGGGCGCCTCGTCCCGCTGCTCACCGACCTGCCCGCGCCGGGCTCGGCCGTGAACGTCATCTACCCGAGCCGGCGCTTCCTGCCCGCGAGGGCGCGGCTGTTCGTCGACTTCCTCCAGCAGCGCTTCGCCGCGCACGAGGCCGCGGTGCTGGCCGCGTCGACGCCCCGCGCGGAGCCGCCGTCATCGCCTTCACCGCCGCCATCGCCGCGTGGCAAGCCGCGCGCCTGAGGAGCCCCCCCCCGCGGCGGGCAAGGAGGGGCCGCTGCCAGCCGCTGCCGAGACGCGCGGCGCGCTTCAGGCGTCGGCCCGCGGGCCAGCGCCGATCGCCGACAGGAACTGCGCTCTCTCCTCGTCCGTCGGGCGCCGGCCCGAGAGGTAGCGCCGCTGGTGCGCGCGGGCCGCCGCCAGCGACGCCTGATTCAGGACGAGGATCGGCACCTTGGGCGCATACAGGCTCGTCACCTCGATCAGCGTCGTGCCGCCCGAGCCCGGCGAGAAGCGGTAAGTCGCGAGCCCTCGCGTCCACAGCACGTTCTCCTCGAACGCATCGACGACGAGGACGAAGACCTCGGGCGAGACGCGCTCCGCGGAGAAGCGCAACGTCTGCGTGAAGTGCCCGACGCCCGGGAGAGGCACGCTCATCCGGACGACGAAGCGCGGCTCACGGCACGATCCCGACTGCATCTCGCACCCGGTCCCGGGGAAGAGCTCCCGCGCGCAGCCCTGCTGATCCCACCACATGGCGGCGGCGTCGAGCGGGTCGATGTTCCCGATATCGATGACGAACCGGACGCCGCGCATGCCCCGCGCCTCGTCGTGGACGCTCTCGGCGTGCGCGATCTCCGTGTCTTCCTGCTGCCACATGGTCGTCTCCTCGCCCCGGCGAGCGAGCATAAGTGAAGCACCGTTGCGCATCAAGGAAGCGGCCCTCCGCGCTGGATCCGCGCTGCCGCCACGCCGCGACAAGACCTCCGGCGCGGCGGGCGGCGCCTGTCGCGCGCCGCGCGCCGCGCGCCGCCGCCCGCCGGGCCGGCTCATGACGGCGCGACTCCGGCGAAGCCCTACGACGCGTTCCGCCTTCGAGCGTGGACGGCCCGCGGAGCGCGTTGCTACCCTCCGGCGCCATGGACTACCGCAATCTCGGACGCACCGGCCTGAAGGTCAGCCCGCTCTGCCTCGGCACGATGAACTTCGGCCCGGAGACCAGCGAGCCCGACAGCTTCGCCATCATGGACCGAGCGCTCGGACACGGGATCAACTTCTTCGACACAGCCAACGTCTACGGGCGGAAGCGTGGAGAGGGGATCACCGAGCAGATCGTCGGGCGCTGGCTCGCCCAGGGCGACGGGCGCCGGGACCGCATCGTGCTCGCCACGAAGGTCTACGGCCTCATGGGCGAAGGGCCCAACGACAGGAGGCTCTCGGCCTATCACATCCGGCGCGCCTGCGAGGCGAGCCTGCGCCGCCTGCAGACAGACCATATCGACCTCTACCAGATGCACCACATCGACCGCGAGACGCCCTGGGACGAGATCTGGCAGGCGATGGAGCAGCTCGTCCGCGAGGGGAAGGTCCTCTATGTCGGCAGCAGCAACTTCGCCGGATGGCAGATCGCGCACGCGAACGGCCTCGCCGCGCAGCGGCACTTCCTCGGCCTCGTCTCGGAGCAGAGCCTGTACAACCTCAACGCGCGCACCGTCGAGCTGGAGGTCCTGCCCGCGTGCCGCGCGCTCGGCCTCGCCGTCCTGCCCTGGAGCCCGCTCGCCGGCGGGCTGCTCGGCGGCGCCCTCCAGAAGGCGCGCGAGGGCCGGCGCTCCTCCGCCGACGCGCAGGCGCGCATCGACAAGAACCGCGCCAAGCTGGAGGCGTACGAGGCGTTCTGCGCCGAGATCGGAGAGCGGCCCGCCGACGTGGCCGTGGCCTGGCTGCTCCGGAACCCGGTCGTGACGTCGCCCATCCTCGGCCCGCGCACCGCCGAGCAGCTCGACGGGAGCCTGCGCGCCCTCGAGATCACGCTGACGCCGGAGCACCTCGGGCGGCTCGACGCGATGTTCCCCGGCCCCGGCGGCGAGGCGCCGGAGGCCTACGCCTGGTAGCGGCCCCGCCATGCGCGGCGCCGCGGCGCGCGGCGCTCGCCGCCGGCGCCATCGAGCCGGCTCGCCTCCACCCGGGCGCCACGCCTGCGCCTTCCTCACGAATCGCGCCGCGGGGCGGAGCGATTTCGATTCCATGGCGTCGAGCGGGTGGCCTACGCTCCGAGGTCCCGAGACGCGTCAAGAGACGGCTCGGGCACAAGGGGATCGATATGAGCCGATGGCGGTATGAACGAGGGCTGGAGGACATCGGCAATGGCTGCTTTGCCTATCTCCAGCCGGCTGGCACCTGGGGCCTCAGCAACGCGGGGCTCGTCACCTCGGACGGCGAGGCCCTGCTCGTCGACACGCTCTTCGACCTGAAGCGCACGCGCGAGATGCTCGACGCCATGCGCGCGGCCGCCCCCGCCGCGGCGCGGATAGGCACCGTCGTGAACACCCACGCGAACGGCGACCATTGCTACGGCAACGCGCTCGTCGAGGGCGCGACGATCATCGCCACGCGCGCCGGCGCCGCCGAGATGGACGAGGTCCCCGCGCCGATGCTGGCCATGCTGATGCGACAGGCGCGCAGCGGCGCCGCGGGCGCGCTGGGCGAGTACCTCGTCCACTGCTTCGGCGCCTTCGACTTCGACGGGATCGCCCCCACGCCGCCGACCCGGGTGTTCGACGGGGAGCTGACCGTCGCGGTCGGGGGCAAGGAGGTCCGCCTCATCGAGGTGGGCCCCTCGCACACGAAGGGCGATCTGCTCGTGCACGTGCCGGCGGACCGGGTGATCTACACGGGAGACGTCCTCTTCATCGACGCGACGCCGATCATGTGGGCAGGGCCGGTCGGCAACTGGCTCAAGGCCTGCGACATCCTCCTCGCGGCCGACGTCGACGTCATCGTGCCGGGACACGGCCCCATCACGGATCGCGCGGGTGTGCGCGCGGTCCGCGACTACCTCGTGTACATCCGCGACGAGGCCCGGCGCCGCTACGACGCCGGCATGCCCGCGGCGGAGGCCGCCCGCGACATCGCGCTCGCCGACTACGCGAGCTGGAGCGACGCCGAGCGCATCGTGGTCAATGTGCACACGCTCTACCGCGAGTTCAGCGGCGGGAAGCTCCCCTCGCCCGGCCCGGTCGAGCTCTTCGGCCTCATGGCCGAGCTCGCGCGTCGGCCACGTTGAGCGAGCCAGAAGAAGATGACGGTCATCATGCGTCTGTCGTCGCGAGCAGCGAAGTTAAGCTAAGCCAAGACAACGCCCGTCGTCATCCCTGGCAGCAGGCGATCCTCGGCGCCTCGGCCGCGCACAGAGGGGCGCCGCCCGCCGTCATGGTCACAGAGTTTCCCCTGAGGACGATCCCTGGTCAAGCGACGCCTGGGGCGCACGGACAGCCAATGTCCTTGCCATCCTGCCGGCGTTCGGCGCGCCGCCTGCTGTATCTCGCATGGCGTCGCGTCGCGCTCCTGCCGGAGCGCGGCGAAGCGCCTGGAGGCGCGCGAGCACGGTGGCCACCCTCACCAGGCGACGGCGGAGCTCCTCCGACGTGTCCGGTTGCGCGGCCACGGTCGGCAGGCGCGGGAACCAGCAGGATTGCCCTTGCGGACGCCATGTTCCTATGATGCCTTCTCCCCGAAGCGTCTGGACTTCATTCTCCCCCACCATGAGCTATGCACACGGCACCCCGCCCGAAGGCGCGGCAGCGGATTGGACGATTCCCCAGCGTTGGGAGCGCTACAGCGCGGCCGAGCACGCGCTGTGGGACCGGCTGTTCGATCGGCAGGCCAAGCTACTCCCGGCCCGCGCCGCGCCCGAGTTCCTGGCCGGGCTCGATGTGTTGCGTCTAGGCGACAGCGGAATCCCGAACTTCGACGCGCTCTCCGAACGCCTGATGAATGCGACCGGCTGGCAGGTGGTGGCGGTGCCGGGCCTGATTCCCGACGATGTGTTCTTCGAACATCTGGCGAACCGCCGCTTCGTCGCCGGCAACTTCATCCGCACGCCCGAGCAGCTCGACTATCTGCAGGAGCCGGACGTCTTCCACGACGTGTTCGGCCACGTCCCCCTGCTGGCGAACCCCATCTTCGCCGATTACATGCAGGCCTATGGCCAGGGCGGCCAGCGGGCGAACGGGCTCGGCGCGATCCAGCGGCTGGCGCGCCTTTACTGGTACACGGTCGAGTTCGGGCTGATGCAGAGCGCAGAGGGCCTGCGCATCTATGGCGCAGGGATCGTCTCCTCGCACGGCGAATCGATCTTTGCGCTCGACGATCCCTCGCCCAATCGGGTCGGCTTCGATCTGCTGCGGCTGATGCGCACCCGCTATCGAATCGACGATTACCAGCAGAGCTATTTCGTGATCGACAGCTTCGAGGATCTTCTCCGCCAGACGCTCGAGACCGACTTCGCGCCCCTCTACGAACAGGTCGCCCAGCTGACGGACATCGCGCCGGCCGACGTGCTGCCGGAGGATCGGATCTACACACGCGGCACGCAGGCCTACGCGCTCGCGAAGGGGGTGGCGGGATAAGGCATCCCCTGACTCGACCTGCTCGCCGAGGGGTCCTGTGCCCTCGACCGGGCTCACATCGAGTAGGCGCCGCCCTGCCCCGCCGCAGCGGGGGCCTCGGCGGGGGACTCCCCCTCGCGGAGCTCTTCCACCGCCTTCGCGTGCTCGGAGAGCGCCGGAAGCGCCTGCGGGTCGTAGTCGGGCGCGACCCAGAAGACCTCTGGCGCGGGCCTGTACTCGCTCGAATAGCTGCGCTCCGAGGCCCTGCCGTCCCTGTAACGGACGGTGACAAAGGACCTCACGTCGTATCCGCACGAGCCCTTCTGGTGGCGCTTCACCTTGCCCTCGGCGAGCTCGGACTTCACGTAGATGCGCCGGATGAAATCGTCGGTGTGCTCGGCCGAGACGCGGTGTTCGACCTCCGCCACGGGGTCTCCGCCCAGGATCTCGACGCGGAGCACCGTCGGCTCGGGGAGATACGCGTGGATCATGATCGGGAACGGGAGCGTGTTCTTGATCTTCAGGTCCGACTCCGGGTAGGTCACCATCGCGTCGAGCCCCATGGGGATGTAAGCGCTCGGGCGGGAGTGGCTCTGGCGATCCGGCGTGTCGAGCGCGCCGAAGAGCGACGCGGCGTAGAGCGTGCTCGAGACCTGACACGTCCCCCCGCCGTAGCCGGGGACGGTCTCGTCGCCCAGGATCTCCGGGGCGATCGTGAACCCGTTCTTGGCCGTCCGCGGGCCGACATGGGCGTTGAACGAGAAGGTGTCGCCCGGGGCCAGGATGGTGCCGTCGATCTTGGACGCCGCGTTCCTGATGTTGCGGGCGCGCCCCGCCTCCTTGCCGAGCTGCTTGAACTTCGTCTCGTAGGCCGCGACGACCCGGGTGACGTCGACGCTCACCAGGTCGGCGACGACGACCTGCGGCAAGATCTGCCGTACGGCGAGCTCGATGAGCTCCTCGTCACCGTGCTCTCCGGCCCGCAACGCCGCGATGGATGCCTCGACGTCGAGCGCCCGGCCGGCCTGCTCCGGGATCTTGCGCCGGTTCGCGAGATCGAGCCGCGCGTCCACGGGCGCCCGGTAGATCTGCGGAGCGAGCCGCTCGAGGAACGCCCGCGCCCGCCGCTCATCGACGGCCCAGGCGAGCGGCACGTCGATCTCGCCGCGCCGCGCCCCCCGGGCCTCGCGGAGCCGCCGCGCCCAGGGCCCCTCGTGGCCGACGCGCCTCGCCGCCGCGAGCGTCTCGTCGACGTCGACCTCGACGCCCGCCTCACCGAGCGTGGCGGTGAGCTCCACGTCGTCGTGGCGCAGCCGGACCACGCGCTCGCGAAGCGCGTCACGCCGCGCCGCGAGCCAGGCCGCCGGCGCGGCGCCGTCCGGCAGGAAGCGCTCGCCGACCGAGAGGCCGCGGACCACCGGAGAGGCCGGCAACGCCTCGCGAACCGCGATGGCGGCGCCCACGCCGGCCGACCCGCCGAGCGCCAAGACCAGAACGAGGGCCCTCGTATCCACGGCAGCTGGCCATGGTAGCCGGATCGCGAACGATCTGGAAGATCGCTAAACCGTCGAGAAGAGAAAAAACCGCCATGGCGCCAAGGGCGCCAGGAGAAAAGAGAAGAAAAAACGCAAAGACGCAAAGGCGCAAGGACGCAAAGAGATTTTGTATTTTCTCGCGTCTTTTTGCGCCTTTGCGCCTTTGCGTTCCTTCTCTTCCTCTAGGAGCCGCCGCCAGCCGAACGACCTCAGCCGCCGCCGACGAAATGGACGATCTCGACCACGTCCCCCTCGGCGAGCTCGGCGGCCGTGTGCTCGGCGCGCGGCACCACCTCGCCGTTGCGCTCCACCGCCACCGGCCCCTCGGTCAGCCCGAGCAGCTCGACGAGCCTCCGCACCGTGAGCGCCGCCGGTACGTCGCGCGCTTCCCCGTTCACCGTGATGTTCATGGCTTCCTCACCTCTCGCATCACCAAGCGCGCCGCGACCTCCGGCGGCTCGACGGCCTCCCCGGCGAGCGCCGCCCGGAAGCGCCGCGCGTTCTCCACGTAGCCCGCGGCGCCCAGCTTCCCGAGCTCGGCCTGGTCCGGCCGCACCTCGCCCACCACGCGGGCCGGGTTGCCGCGCACCATCGAGCGCGGCGGGATCACCCGCCCCGGCGGCACCACCGCGCCCGCCGCGATCACCGAGCACTCGCCGATCTCGACGTTGTCGAGCACGATGCTGCCCATCCCGATCAGGCACCCGTCCCCGACGAGGCACCCGTGCAGGATCGCGCTGTGCCCGATGGTCACGTCGGCGCCGACGATCGTCTGCGAGACGCCGCCCGTCAGGTGCAGGCACGCGAGATCCTGCACGTTGGTCCGCGGGCCGACGCGGATCGCGCCGATGTCCCCGCGCAGCACCGCGCCGAACCACACGCTCGCCTCGTCGCCGAGCTCGACGTCGCCGATCACCGTCGCGTTCGGCGCGAGGAACACGTCGCGCCCGAGCCGCGGGGACACCCCGCCGAGGTCGAGGACGAGCGCCACCTCAGCCGCCCTCGGCGGCGACCACCGGCAGCGAGCGCCGGGCAGGCCGCGCCTCCAGGCCGCCCCGCTGCCGCGGCCGGGCCGCGGCGCGCGCCGCCTCGGTGAGCTCGGCCTGCAGCGAGTGCTTGTTCGCGCGCGTGATCGAGACCTCGACGACCTCGCCGAGCAGATCGAGCTCCCCGGCGCCGTCGATGTGCGCGATCTCGTGGCGCCCCGTCCGGCCGGACCAGAGCGCGCCGCCGGCACCGCCGTGACCCCGCTCCTTGTCGCGCCCCTCGACGAGCACCTCCTGCGTCGTCCCCACGAGGGCCGACAGGTGGGCGGTGAGCAGCGCCTCGCTCTCCTCGAACAGGCGCGCGAGCCGCTCGCCCTTCACGCCCTCGGGCACGTCGTCCGCCAGCTTCAGCGCGGGCGTGTGCGGCCGGCGCGAGTACTTGAAGCCGAACAGCCCCTTGAACCCCACCTCGCGCACGAGCGACAGCGTCGCCGCGAAGTCGTCCTCCGTCTCGCCCGGGAAGCCGACGATGATGTCGGTCGAGAGCGTCAGCCCCGGGACCGCCTCCACGAGCCCCCGCGTCCGCGCGACGTACTCGGCGCGCGTGTAGCGGCGGATCATCCGCCGGAGGACCCGATCGCTGCCCGACTGCACCGGCATGTGCACGTGGCGCGGCAGCACCGGGAGCTCGGCGTGGGCGAGGACGAGCGAGGGCGTGAGGTGCCGCGGGTGCGGGCTCGTGTAGCGCAGGCGCGCGAGGCCGGGGACGTCGGCCGCGACGCGCCGGAGCAGCGCCGCGAACTCGCTCTCGTCCGGGTCGTCCGCGCTCGCGCCCGGGGCCCGCGGCAGCGCGCCGAGCGGGTCGCGGTAGCTGTTCACCGTCTGGCCGAGCAGCGTGACCTCGCGCGTCCCCGCCGCCACGAGCGCCGCGATCTCGGCGACGATCTCGTCGCTCGGCCGGTACCGCTCCGGCCCGCGGGTGTGGGGGACGATGCAGAACGAGCAGCGCTCGTCGCAGCCCTTCATGACGGTCACGAACGCCGTCGGCGCACCACGCGGCGAGGAGGAGGACGACGGCGGCGACGCGACGAGGAACCGGGGCGCGTCGAGGTCGAACACCGTGCGCGCGATCGGCAGCCCGCCGATCGCGAGGTCGCCGAGCAGGCCGGGCAGCTCCGGGATGTTGTCGGGCCCCACCACGACGTCGATCGCGCGCATCTGCTTGAGGAGGCGCTCCCCCTCCTGCTGCGCCACGCAGCCCGCCACGACGAGCACCCGGTCCGCGCGCTCCCGCTTCCAGCGCGCGAGCCGACCCACCTCGCTCCGCAGCTTCTGCTCGGCCTTCTCGCGCACGCTGCACGTGTTGAGCACCAGCACGTCCGCCTCGTCGGCGCTGCCGGCCTCCGTGTAGCCGGCGCAGCGGAGCACGTCGTGCATCCTCTCGGAGTCGTGCACGTTCATCTGGCAGCCGAACGTCGTGATCGAATACCGGGGCATCGAAGCGATGCACGCTCTAACAGAAGGGGCCCGGGGCCGCCACCTCGCGCGCCAGGAGCCCCGTCGTCCACGCCGCACGCCGCACGCCGCGCGAGCGCTCCCCCATCGCCAACCCCGCGGCGGGCACCGCCGACCCCGCGCCGAGCGACGCGGGGGGGGCATCCCCAGCGTCGGCGGGACAGCAGCCCCAGGTCGGCGGAATAGCCGCCCCAGCGTCGGCTCGACAACAGCCGGCGCCACGGGCCGCCAAAAGGACACTGACGCGGCGCAGTACCATGTTAACAATCGGATCGGGAGGAGACCGATGGCGAAACTGGAGAACCTGGTAGATCTGCTCGATCGCGCGCTGAAGCTTCATGGCCACCGGCCGCTGTTCGGCACGAAGACCGATGGCCGCTGGGACTGGATCACCTATGCGGAGTTCGGGCAGCTCGTCGCAAGGTTCCGCGGTGGGCTCGCGTCGCTCGGCGTCCAGCGGGGCGATCGGGTGGCCCTCATCTCCAACAACCGCGTCGAGTGGGCGGTCTCGGCGTACGCCTGCTTCAGCATGGGAGTCGCCGTCGTGCCGATGTACGAGGCGCAGCTCCCTAGCGAGTGGGCGTTCATCATCAACGATTGCGAGGCCGTGGCCGCGATCGTCGCCACGCCGCAGATCTACGGCAAATGCAAGGATCTCCCCGGGAAGGCGCCCTCGCTGAAGCACGTTGTCTGTCTGTTCGACCCCGACGTGGCGAGAGACGGCGTCCCCGGCGCGAAGACCAGCTCGTACAAGGAGCTCCTCGCCGCGGGCGAGGGGAGCCCGGCCCCGTCCATTATGCCGACATCGAAGGACACGGCGTGCCTCATCTACACGTCGGGCACGACCGGCAACCCCAAGGGGGTGATCCTGTCGCACGCCAACATCGCCTCCAACGTCTGCGCGGTGCTGGATCTCATCCCCTTCGGCGGCGGCGATCGGAGCCTGTCGTTCCTCCCGTGGGCCCACTCGTTCGGCCACACGGGCGAGCTCCACGTGATGATCACGGTGGGCGCGTCGATGGCGCTGAGCGAGTCGGTCGACAAGATCGTCGCGAACCTCGCCGAGGTGCACCCGACCGTGCTGATGAGCGTCCCGCGGATCTTCAACCGCATCTACGAGGGCGTGCAGAAGCAGATGGCCGAGAAGCCCGCCGTCATCCAGGCCCTGTTCCGCGCCGGGCTGCGCGCCGCGACGAAGAAGCAGAAGGGCGAGCCCCTCGGCCTCGTCGAGCGGCTCGCGCTCGCCGTGGCGGACCGCGTCATCTTCTCGAAGATACGCGCCAAGTTCGGCGGCAAGCTGAAGTACGCCATCAGCGGCGGGGCGGCGCTCGCCTATCAGGTGGCCGAGTTCGTCGACGCGCTCGGCATCACCGTCTTCGAGGGCTACGGCCTCACGGAGACATCGCCCGTCGCCACCGTGAACTACCCCGGAGCCCGCCGCCTCGGCAGCGTGGGCAAGGCGATCCCGGGCGTGAAGATCGTCATCGACAGGTCGGAGACGCACGACCCGAAGCAGGGAGAGATCGTCGTCTACGGCCCGAACGTCATGGTGGGCTATTACAAGCGCGACGAGGAGAACAAGGCCGTCTTCACCGAGGACGGCGGCTTCCGCACAGGCGATCTGGGCTACCTCGACGACGACGGCTACCTCTTCGTCACGGGCCGCATCAAGGAGCAGTACAAGCTGGAGAACGGCAAGTACGTCGCGCCGGCCCCGCTCGAGGAGAAGATCAAGCTGTCTCCGCTGATCAACGGCGCGATGATCTACGGCGACAACCGCCCCTTCAACGTGGCGGTGATCGCGCCCGAGATGACGGCGCTCACGGAATGGGCGCGGGCCGAGGGGCTCTCGTTCGAGTCGACGGAGGCGATGCTGAAGCACCCGCGGGTGGTCGCGCACGTCCAGGCGGAGGTCGACAGGTACGCGTCCGATTTCAAGTCCTTCGAGAAGATCAAGCAGATCGCCCTCGCGGCCGAGGATTTCACGGCGGAGAACGGGATGCTCACGCCGACCCTGAAGCTGAAGCGGCGCGTGGCGCTCCAGAAGTACGGGCCCGCGCTCGAGGCGCTCTACGGCGGCGCGGGCGGCGCGGAGAAGACCGCGGCGCGCGACGCCGCGCAGCCCGGCTGAGCCTCCCGCGCCTCCCTGCCGGCGGTCCCTCGCCGCTCCCCCGCCGCCACCTGCCGTCCCCCCGTCCACGCCCTCTCCCCTCCCGGCGCGCCTTCGCGTACGCTGGACGGGCCGGGGGCGTGCGACGCGCGACGTGCGACGTTGACCGACGAACGGGAGCGGCATGACGACAACAGGCACCCAGAGGCGAACGCTGTATCCCGAGATCGAGCCGTACCGCGCCGGGAGGCTGCGCGTCTCCGATCTTCACGAGATCTATTTCGAGGAGTCGGGCAATCCGCGCGGCAAGCCGGTGGTCTTCGTGCACGGCGGCCCCGGGGGCGGCACGGAGCCGAAGCAGCGGCGCTTCTTCGACCCGGCCGCCTACCGGATCGTGCTCCTCGACCAGCGGGGCTGCGGCAGGAGCACGCCGTACGCGTGCCTGGAGGAGAACACCACCTGGCACCTCGTCGAGGACATGGAGAAGCTCCGCGAGCACCTCGGGATCGAGCGCTGGCAGGTGTTCGGCGGCTCGTGGGGGAGCACGCTGTCGCTGGCCTACGCCGAGCGGCACCCGGAGCGGGTGACGGAGCTCGTGCTGCGCGGCATCTTCCTCCTGCGGAAGCAGGAGCTCGACTGGTTCTATCAGCGGGGCGCGAGCGCCATCTTCCCCGACGCCTGGGAGGAGTACCTCGCGTTCATCCCCGAGCCCGAGCGGGACGACCTGCTCACGGCGTACCACCGGCGCCTCACGAGCCCGGACCCGGGGTTGCAGCAGCGGGCGGCGCGCGCGTGGAGCGTCTGGGAGGGGCGGACGAGCTGCCTGTTCACGAACCATGAGCTCGTCGCGAAGACGTCAGGTGATGAGTTCGCCCTCGCGTTCGCCCGGATCGAGTGCCACTATTTCATGAACAAGGGGTTCTTCACGACGGAGACGCAGCTGCTCGACGACGTGCACCGGATCCGCCATATCCCGACCGTCATCGTGCAGGGCCGCTACGATGTGGTCTGTCCGCCGGAGAGCGCGTGGGCGCTCCACCGCGCGTTCCCCGAGTCCGATCTGCGCATCGTGGCGGACGCAGGGCACTCGGCGATGGAGCCGGGCATCCTGCACGAGCTGGTCGAGGCGACCGACCGGTTCCGCTGACCGGCGGTCAACGAGCACGGCCGCGGCCGCGGCGGCGCGGCCGAGCTCGGTGGACACGCCCGGTACACCAAACACCGTATTTCGCGGTCAACCACCTCCCGAGCGCCGCTCGCCCCGTCTCGCTATCCATCAATTCAGGCCGCGCGCAGGTTGTCGAGCCTGCTCGGGCCCGCCTCTCGGGGTGCGATCCGGCCGAATTACGCCGGACTCGGCCCTCCGGCCGCTTGCGCCGCGTGGGGTCGGTCTTTAACGTAAACCAAGGGAAGGGTTGATTCCCCCGTGGAGGCTTATGGCAAAGAAGGCAGCACGGAAGACGTGGATCCTGGTCTCCGACGCAAGCCGTGCCCAGCTCTATCGTGAAGAGCCTGCTGGCAAGGGCTTTACCCTGCTCGAGTCCTACAACCATGACGAGAGCCGGGCGCGCGTGCGGGATCTGATGGCCGACGCGCACGGCCGCAAGCCGAACGGCACCTCCGGCGGGAACGGCACCGTCGGCGGCGGGGAGGGCCAGTACCTCGGCCGCCCCGGCGCGGCCCCCGACACCGATCCCAAGGAGGTCGAGAAGCAGAAGTTCGCCCAGGAGCTCGCGGAGGTGCTGGAGAAGGGGTTGAACGAGCACGCCTACGAGACGCTGGTGCTCATCGCGCCGCCGCACTTCCTCGGCCTGCTCCGCGGCAAGGTGAGCAAGCAGGTCAGTAACCACATCGAGACGAGCGTGGACAAGGACCTGAGCTGGCTGGACGGCCCCCGGCTCACCGAGCGGCTGCGCGAGCTGCGGGCCGGGTAGCGCCGCTCCCGGCTGCCTCGAACGTGTAGGCGACGCCGAGCCCGACGACGTTCGCCCGGGCGCTGTAGGCGCCGCCATTGATGGTGTTCGGGTCCTCCGGCGGATTGGCCCGCACCGGGCTCACCTGCGGGAGCCGCGCTTCCCTCGGATCGACCCTCACGTCCGCGGCGAAGGCGTGCGCATAGCTCGCGTCGAGGCGCCACCGGCCGAGGTGGACGCCGAGGCCGGCCGCCGTCGTCAGCTTCGTCGCGTCGATCGTCAGGACCGACAGGTACGCGGGCGGGACGGCGCTCTGCTCGAGGCTCACGCCGGCGCGCAGATCCCACCGCGCGCCCGCGAGATCGAACGAATACTCGCCCCCGAGCCTGGCCGAGAGCGAGCTCTGGAAGCGCCGCGGGAACGAGACGGCCGGCACGCGGAACTCCTCCGGCAAGCCGGCGACGTTCCGGAGCACCACGCCGTCGGGCTCGACGAGGATGTCGTCGTGCATGCTCCAGCCCTCGACCCCGAGCCCGAGCTCCACGCGCAGGTCGTCCACGACCCGCGCCTCCACCCCGGCGCGGAGGATCCACGGCAGGTCGAACGCGACGTCGGCGCCCTCGCCCTCCTGGACGGCGCGCTCGAAGACGGGCGCCGCCGGGAGCCGCGCCCTGAATTTGGCCGGCGCGCGCACCCAGATGGGCAGCTGGAAGGCCAGGCCGACGCGCCAGCGCGGCGTCGGGACGAAGAGCGCCCCGAGCTGGCCCGTGGGCGCCACGATGGGCGCGACGCTGAGCTCGGAATGGATGTCCCACTCCGGATCTTCGGGCGCGCAGAACATCCGCTCCGGGAGGCACCCGGAGACCACCATCCGGCTGTTGAACGCGCCGACAAGCGCGCCGACCCCGGCGCCGAAGCGCCATGCGGGCGACGGCGCGTACGCCGCCCCGACCCCCACGAGCGCGAGCGCGGAGCCCTCGAGCGTGAGCAGCGCGTAGCGCTGGGGCGCCGGCATGCCGTTCACCTGCTCCGGATAGCTGGAGAGGGCCGCGTACGGCGCCCACATCCCGCCCCAGACGACCCATCGCGGATCGACCTTGAACGACGCCGCCAGCGTGGGGATCGGCAGCACCGGCGCGCTGCCGGTCACCGGATCCATCGTCTGCACGAAGCTCGCGCCCGTCGGCTCGCCGGTGTTCGGGTCGACCTGCCGCACGATCGCCTGGCGCGTGTGCCGGCTGCGCCACTCGAAGAGCCCGACGTCGAACAGGACCTGGGTGCCGGCCTCGTAGACGCCCGCGGGGTTGTAGGCGATCGCCCCGAGATCGTCGCCGCCGGCGATGTACGCCCCGCCCCGGGACGACGGGCGGACGCCGCGGTCGGTGAAGTACAGCCCGGCGGCGCCGGCGTCGCCCGCGGGCAGGAGGAGCGCCCCCGCGGCGGACGCCACGGAGAGCACGGCGCGGATCGTGGGCGTTTGCACGTGGATCACTCGTGCGGCCGGTTCTTGACGATGGCGTAGATCTGCTCGAGCCCGCGGGTCTCGTCCGTCAGGAAGTCCCTGGCCGAGACAAATAGCTGCCGGTAGTCCTCCGCCGTCAGCGGCGCGCCGCTCCCGGCCTCGATGCGGTTCACGTCCGCGAACGCGTCGAGGAACACGTCGAGCGGCGCTCGGCCGTCCGCCATCGGCGACACGAGCGCCGGGAGCACGCGCTCCATCGCGTGATACCTGTCGTAGCGATCGTCGTTGAGCGCCTTCAGCGCCTCGATCCCCGCGTCGGCCGCGCCCGGCCCACCGGCGGCCCCCGCCGGGGTCAGCGCGGTCGACGCGGCCTTCAGGATCCGGCGCAAGGCGTCGTCGTCGGCGAGGAGCTGGAGGCCGTCGGCGAGCGTCGTCGGCAGCACCTGGAACGGGGCGCCGGCTGCGTCCGCGTCGAGCAGGTAGGTGAGGAACCGCTCGATCTCCCGCCGCGCCGGCTCGTGGGCGCGGACTGCCTCCATCACGTCGACGGCGGCGGCGAACAGCGGGTGGCTCAGGAGGTCGCTCACCGTGGCGCCGAGCTCCTTCTGCGCCCAGGCGCACCGCCCCGTCGTCTCGCGATCGGGGCAGCGGGCGTTCAGCTGCTCGCGGAGGACGCGCAGGACGAGGGCGCCCATCCTCGGGAGCGCGCGGTTCTTGAACCGGGCCTCGGGCCCCGACCCCTCGACCGCGAGCAGCGCATCGACGAGCTCGTCCACGCCGCGCTTCCACTGGTCCTCTCGCTCGGCGGCGCCGGGCGCGTTGCGCTGCGCGAAGCGCGCGTCGACGCCGTTCAGAGCGCCGGCGAGGAGGGTGAACACGGTGAGCTGGTCCTGGACCCGACCATCCGCCCACGTGGCCTTCCTCTTCCCCCAGCGGTCGACCATGCCCACGCCGGCCGCGTAGCGGGTGCTGAAGAGGATGCGCGCGAGCTTCTCGATGGCCTGGGCCTTCGTCAGCGGCCGATCTGCCGCGGGGCCGCGCCGCACGGTCACGGACGTGTCGCGCGCCATCCGGGCGAACGCCACCGACGACGCCAGGACGTCCTCGGCCCGGAGCGCGTCGGCCAGGAGCGGCTCGAAGCTGTTGACCCCTGCCTCCGAGCAGTACGCGGTGTTGGTCCCGGGCGAGCCGGCCTTGATGCACTCCGGCCCGTGCGCCTTGCCCGGCCAGTGGCGGTACGCCGCGCTGAAGAGATCGGTCAGGATCGCCTCGCCGGTGGTGCCGTTGTCAACGTCGGCGAACGCCTTCACGATGGGGCCCAGGTACGCGGCGAGCCCGAGCTGCTCCAGGAGGTAGGTCGTCCCCGGGTGGCGCACCCGGATCAGGTTCTCCGGGGAGCTGCACTCGTTCACGCCCAGCGCGTTCCTGGGGCAATGGATGGTGCCGGCCGGCTCGAGCGTCCCCGAGATGAACAGGTTCGTCGCCAGGTTCGCGCCGGTCCGGAATGGATCCAGGTCCGACAGGCCCGGGAACCTGTCCGAGTCCGCCCCGAAGTAGATGAGCCGGCTGAGCGCGGCCGGCGTGGGGTGGCTCGTCAGGCCGCCGATGCCGCTGGAGTCCACGAGCACCGAGTCGGTCACGAGCAGCGCCAGGGCCGAGGGCTTCACCTCGAGCTCGGCCCGCTTCGGGTCCCCGTCGGGGAGGAGCGAGTCGAGGTAGAAGGCCGCCAGGTCGTCGATCTGGAACAGCTCGCACTCGGCGAACTCGACGAAAGGCACCGTGACCTCGAAGGCGCTGACCACGGCGCCCTCCTTGTTGCACTGCCTGACGCCGGCGGTGTCGTGCATGAGCTGCATCAGCCGCTCCATGCCCGAGCGGTTGTCGCCGCCCCTCGGCTTCTTCGGGTCGATCGGCGTCTTCGGGGCCGCCGTCGACGGCGCCCCGACCGTGAGGTTGATGGCCGGGCCGTTCAGGTCCGCCGGGTTGTACGCGTACCGGTCGCGGGTCGTGAGCATCGTCGCGAGCGCGTCGCCCGCGTGCCGCGCGCCGCCGTGCGGGGTGAGGAGCGCGCCGCCCGCGATCGCCTCGAGCAGGCGCGCCACGAGCCCCGGCTGCTCCACGGCCCCGCCGAGCACCGCCGCGAGCTCGTCCCAGAGCGGCGCCTTGTCGTCGATCCGCGCGGGCGCCTCCTTGCCCTGGGCGGCCAGCCGGTCGTGCTCGCGGGCGACATCCCGGATGCGCAGCGCCGCGGCGGTCATGCGCGCGAGCTCCGCCTCGCGGTTCTCGAGCAGATCGATGAGCGTGAGCAGGAGGACGTCCGAGTCCTTGTCGGCGAGCACCTGGCCGACCGCGTGCGCGAGGTCGGCGAGCGGCGAGTCCTCGCCGCGGAAGCGGCGGTACGACAGGCAGCCGTCGCATCGCTCGCCCGCCGGCACGACCCTGCCGCGGCGGACGTCGTAGCGGGCCTCCTCGCGATCGCCGAGGAGCAGGTATGCGCCGGAGAGCGCGTACATGAGCCCTTCGTGCTCGGTCTTCCACGGCTCCGGATCACCCTTGCCCGCGTACCGGGTCCCGTCGACGAGCGGCACGATCGACCGCAGCGCCGCGCCGAGGACGGTGCGGGAGGTGTCGACGTAGGCGTAGAGCTCCGGCGAGAGCCCCCCGAACGGGTCCCGCGGCGGCTCGGTGACGCCGGGGATGGCGAACGGCGGTTCGATCGCGAGCGGCGCGCCGCTCTGGTCCACGAACCTGCCGGACGCGTCGACGTCGGCGAGGCCGTCGCCGTCCGCGTCGGCGAACGGCGCGGGGACCCCGTCGCCCTGGGGGAGGACCCACCCGCGCCCATCGCGGCGGGCGATGAAGATCGACGGCGGCGCGGCGAGCTCTGGGTGCTCCGCGAGCAGCGCCGCCTGCGCGAGCTCCAGGGTCGTGCGCGGGCGGCTCGGCTGCGCGGTGGCGGCGTCGACCGCGAGCGGCGCCCGCTCCGGCAGCGGCAGCGCGGCCAGCTCCTGCTCGCCGGCGGCGAGCAGCGCCTGGAGCGCGGGCGCCCCCGGGCCGCCGGGGCCGAGCACGTCGAGCGCCGCCACGGTCATCGGGCGCAGCCCGGGGTACGCGAGCGCCGCGCCGACCATGCCGAGCCCGACCTCCGCCGAGCGATAGCCCTGGCGCCCCCAGATGCTCGCGAGCGCGCAGACGGGCGTTTCCTGCCCCTCTGCCCGGTCGCAGGCGATCGGCGCCCGCTCCCGCTGCCTCTTCTGGTCACCCTCCTCTTCCGCCGGCCGCGCGCTCTCCTCGCCGCCGTGGATGAGCGCGTCCAGGAGCCGGGCGATCCCCCGGGTCGACGCGGGCAGGACCGCCGGCCCCGCCGCGTCGAACGGGTTCGTCTCGTAGAGCGGCGCGAGGGTCTGCGAGAGGCTCAGGACGGCATCGTGCAGCCGGATCTTGCCGCCCCCCTCGCCGGGCGCGACGTTGTCGATCTCGATGTCCGGCACCGCGGCGTTGACGGCGTCCACGAGGGCGTTGCGCCACCGTGCCATGGCCTCCACCTTGGCCACGCCGAGCCTGCGGGCCTGCTCCGCCCGCTCGCCCGAGACCGGCGGGAGCAGCGAGACGTCGACCTCGTCCTCGTACCGGCCCTCGCGGTCGTAGTGGCAGACGCGCTGGTACGAGGCGCCCGTGGGGTCCTCGTGGAGGCTCGACGCGCCCACGCGATCGCAGAGCATGCCGAAGACGTCGTCGCCCAGCCCGCCGCCCTCCTTGACCCTGGGAGGCGCCACCCGCGTCGTGTCGAGCGGCTCGTGACACGAAGCGATCGCCCCGCCGGCCGCGATGAGCGCGACGAGCCGGAGTACGACAGCGGCCGAGGAACCCAGCGCGCGCCTGCGCATGACGACAACCTCCCCCAGTTGCCCCCAGGGTAGACGATTCCACCCCAGGTGCGTAGGGGCTTGGCGCCCCTGCGGGGGTGGGGTGGGCGACGCCGGAGTGCGTGTTCTCCAGGCTCACTGCGCTGCGACGGGGACGGCGGCGGGCTCGTGGGTATACGCTGCGGAGCGATGGCGACCCAACCCACCCCGCTCACCGCTGTCGTTCTCGCTGCTGGACAAGGGACTCGGATGAAGAGCGCCCGGCCGAAGGTGCTCCACGAGCTCTGCGGCCGGCCGATGCTCCATTACGTCGTCGACGCGGCGCTGGCCGCCGGCGCCTCGGACGTCGTGGTCGTCGTCGGCCACGGCCGCGAAGAGGTCTCTGCGGCCCTGGACAAGGCGTTCGGCGCCCAGGGGAAGAAGGTCCGCACCGCGCTCCAGGCCCAGCAGCGCGGCACGGGCGACGCGGTGCGCTGCGCCATGCCGCACATCGACGCGACCTCCGAGGCGGTCCTGATCCTGTGCGGCGACACGCCGCTGCTCGATCCGGAGCAGCTCACGCAGCTCCGCGGGGCGCTCGACCGCGCCGGCGACGCGCCGATCGCGATGCTCACCGCCGAGGTCTCCGATCCGACGGGGTACGGCAGGATCCTTCGCGACGCCTCGGGCCGCGTGATCGGCATCCGGGAGCACAAGGACGCGACGGCCGAGGAGCGCGCGATCACCGAGGTGAACCCCGGCGTCTACCTCGCCCGCAGCGGGTTTCTCGGGCGCGCGCTGGCCGGGCTGACGACGGACAACGCGCAGGGAGAGCTCTACCTGACCGACATCGTCGCGCAGGCGGCGAAGGCCGGCGGCGCCGCCGCGGTCGTGGCCAGGGACGTCGGCTCGCTCGTGGGCATCAACGACCGCGCGCAGCTCGCCGCCGCCGAGGAGGTGCTCTACGGCCGCATCGCCGACCGGCTGCGCAAGAGCGGCGTCACGATCCGCACGAGCGCCCGCATCGACGCGGGCGTGGCCGTCGAGCCGGACGCCGTGATCGAGCACGCCGTGGTCCTGCGAGGCCGGACGCGCGTCGGCGCGGGGGCGCGGATCGACGTGGGCTCGGTGCTCACGGACGTCGTCGTCGAGGCGGGCGCCTCGGTGAAGCCGTACACGGTCGCCTCGCAGTCGTCGATCGGCGCCGGCGCGCAGATCGGGCCGTTCTCGCACCTCCGCCCGGAGAGCCAGATCGAGGCCGACGCGCACATCGGCAACTTCGTCGAGACCAAGAAGACCGTGGTCCGGAAGGGCGCGAAGGCGAACCACCTCGCCTACCTCGGCGACGGCGACATCGGCGAGGGCGCGAACGTCGGCGCCGGGACGATCTTCTGCAACTACGACGGCTTCCGGAAGCACCGGACCGAGATCGGCGCCGGCGCCTTCATCGGCAGCGATTCGCAGATCGTCGCCCCGGTGAAGATCGGCGCGGGCGCCTACGTGGCGACGGGCACGACCGTGACCCGCGACGTGCCGGACGAGGCGCTGGCGATCGGCCGGGTGAAGCAGGAGAACAAGGAGGGCTACGCGACGCGGCTCAAGGCGCGGCTGAAGGACGCGGCGAAGAAGTAGGCCCAGAGCGAATCGCCCTTTCTCCTGGTCGAGCGCAAGAGCTGGTCGAGGCCCCTGGTAGAGAAGGTGGACGGGCGCGGATGACGTGGGCGACCAAGTACATCGAGCAGCTGAGGCAGGGGCAGACGGTCTCGTTTCGGCCGACGGGCAACTCCATGCAGGGCCGAATCGCGTCGCGGCAGCTGGTCACGGTGGCGCCGATCTCGACGCCGCCACGGGTCGGCGACGTGGTGCTCTGCAAGGTCGAGGGGAAGCAGTGGCTGCACCTGGTCTCCGCCGTCGGCGCGGACGGGCGCTTCCAGATCAGCAACAACAAGGGCCACGTGAATGGCTGGACGACCCGAGCGAACCTCTTCGGGATCGTCACGCATGTGGATGGCGTCGCAGAGAAGCGCAGATGACCGACCCGAAGCGGGCGAGGTCGACGCAGCCCCGTGCTGTTCACGCACGGTGAGGGGCGGCAGCGAGGCGACCGGCCGACCCGTCGAGATCACACGTCCCAGCGCCGGAGCCACGCGGCGAACGCATCGGCGATCCGGCCCGAGCCTCCGGCCGCGGCTGTAGCTCGGCCTCCGGCAGCGACCGCGCAGGTCATTTTCGCGCGACGCCGAAGACACCCGTGCTCGTCCGGCTGCAACCTGGGTCGGCTCGAATCCTGGGAGGGCACGGATCTCGCTTGTGCCCGCGTATGTGATTCAGTTCACATTTGCAGGACAGGAGTCCCATGCCGACGTACGAGTTCAAGTGCAACGACTGCGGCGCCGAGTTCGAGGTGGTCGCGTCGCTCTCCGAGTTCGAGCGCCTGAAGCGGGAGCGCACGGTCCAGTGCACGGCCTGCGGCCGCTCGAACGTCGAGCCGGAGATCGTGGCGTTCCAGGTGCAAACGGCGCGAAAGAGCGCCTAGGCAGAAGGACAAAGCGCCGTGTCGAGCGAGAACTACCACGAGCTCCCGGAGCTCCTGTCGGAGGCGACCAAGGAACGGCACCGCGCGATCGTCTCGTTGATCGAGGAGCTCGAGGCGATCGACTGGTACCAGCAGCGCGCCGAGGCGTGCTCGGACGCGGAGCTACGTGCCGTGCTGCTCCACCACCTCGAGGAGGAGGTGGAGCACGCGATGATGAACCTCGAGTGGCTCCGGCGGAATGATCGCGTCTTCCAGGAGAAGATCGACATCTACCTCAACAGCCAGGGGCCGATCACCGAGGTGGAAGCGGCCGAGGAGGCGGCGAAGCTCGGCGCCACGGCGAAGACCGGCGCCATGGCGCCGAGGGGCGCGCTCGGCATCGGGAGCCTGAAGGGGGCATGAGCATGGATCTTCTCAAGCGCGAGCTCGCTCCCATCCTCCCCGCCGCGTGGGACCTCATCGATCACGAGGCGACGCGCGTGCTCAAGCTGCACCTCGCCGGCCGCAAGGTCGTCGACTTCCGCGGTCCGTTCGGCTGGGAGGTCGCCGCCGTCAACACGGGCCGCCTGCGCGCGATCGAGCGGAAGGAGGCGTCCTCGGTGAGCGCGGGCGTCCGCCTCGTGCGGCCGCTCGTCGAGTTCCGCGCGCCCATCCGCCTCGAGCTCGCCGAGCTGGACGCCGTCGGGCGAGGCGCGCAGGAGCCCAACATCGAGGACGTCGTGCGCGCCGCCGAGCACGCCGCGCGCTTCGAGGACGACGCCATCTTCAACGGACTGGCGGCGGCCGGGATCGAAGGGATCCTGGAGGTCTCGCCGCACAAGCCCGTGGGGATCCCCGCGCCGGAGGCGTGGCCGCGCGCCGTCGTGGAGGCGAGAGAGGTGCTCCGCGCCGCGGGCGTCGACGGACCTTATGCGCTCGCGCTGGGCCCGAAGGCGTACGACGAGCTGGCCGCGGCCGCGGAGGACGGGTACCCGCTCCTCAAGCACATCGAGCGCCAGCTCATCGACGGGCCGATCGTGTGGGCGCCCGCGCTCGAAGGCGGCGTGCTCCTGAGCACGCGAGGCGGCGACTTCGAGCTGACCGTGGGGGAAGACCTGTCCATCGGCTACGAGGGGCACGACAGACAGGTCGTCGAGCTCTTCCTCACCGAGAGCTTCACGTTCCGCGTGCTCGAGCGCGCCGCGGCCGTGGCGCTGCGGCGGGGGTGAGATCAGGCCCCGCGGCTACTCGGCGTCGCCGACCGCGGCGCCCTCGCCGTCCCGCAGCGACGGGATGGCGTGGCCCATCCGGAGGCGCTTCGCCTCGAGGTAGGGCGCGGAGAACGGGTTGGCCGGGACGATGGCCGCGGAGCGCGAGGCGATCCGGACGCCGAGCGCGCGGAGCGCGTCGACCTTGTCGGGGTTGTTCGTGAGGAGCCGGATCGACTCGATGCCGAGGTGCTCGATCATCGCGGCCGCGGGCTCGTAGCCGCGGGCGTCATCCGGCAGGCCGAGGATGCGGTTCGCGTCGACCGTGTCGTGGCCGAACGCCTGGAGCTGGTACGCCCGGATCTTGTTGGCGAGCCCGATGCCGCGCCCCTCCTGCCGGAGGTAGAGCACCACGCCGAGCCCGCGGCGCCCGATCTCGGCCTGGGCCGCCTCGAGCTGCTCGCGGCAATCGCACTTGAGGGAGCCGAACACCTCGCTCGTGAGGCACTCGGAGTGGACGCGGAGGGTCACGTCCGATCGGCCGCGTACGTCGCCCATGACGAGCGCGACGTGATCGGGAGAGAGCCCCTGCTCGGGGCTCGTCGTCCCACCGAAGTGGAACACCAACATCTGAAAGACGCCGTGCTTCGTGGGCACGGGCGCCTGGGCACGAATATCGAGCTGAGGCCGGATCGCCGTCGTCGGGACGTGCATCTCGCTCTCCTGGTGGAGGAATCCTGGGTCGCCTGTCAAGCAAGGAGCGCGCCTGGGTAACCCGCTGCCCTGCCCTTGTCCGGCCACCCCTGAAGGTGGCGTCAATCAGGTAGCGTAAGCACCCGGCAGGAACAAGGTAAGCTCTCCAAGATGTTGCTCCAAGGACATACCTGGAGCAGCCGATCAGCTACGAGAAGCAGCAGATCTGCTTCGTCCCCGCACGATCCGCCGGGACTTCCAGCCGTGAGCTAACCCACCAACGAGACGCCGGCGGACCGCCGGAGCGGCGAGGAAGCCGGGGGACCGGCGCCGCTTCGCGACCACCCGAGGGTGCCGAGGAGGCCAGGGGCCGCGCGCCCGCCTCAGAACCACCCGGGTTGCATCCTGGCGTACGAGTCGTCGCCGGAGCGGCAGAGCGCGGCGAGCGCCTCGACCCGGGGCAGCTCCGTCGAGAGCCAGTACTGCGCCGCGCAGAGCTTGCCTTCGTAGAAGTCGGCCGGAGCGGCGCCCCTGGCCAGCCCTTCGCGGGCGGCCGCGGCCATCGCGAGCCATTGCCAGGCCACCACGACCACGGAGACGAGCTCCATGTAATCGGCGCTGTGCCGCAGCATCCGCTCGGTGTCGCCGCGCATCCCCGCCTCGGCGAGCTGCACCGTCACCTCGCCGAGCAGCGCGAGCGCGGCGCCGAGGCGCTCGCCCCACGCGGGCTCGACGCCGGCCCGCTGCGCCCGGACGATCGTCTGCCGGATCTCGCCGCCGAGCGCGATGAGCGCGGCGCCGTTCCCGGCCACGACCTTGCGGCCGAGCAGGTCCAGGCCCTGGATCCCCGTCGTGCCCTCGTGGATCGAGTTGAGCTTCTGATCCCGGAGCCAGGCCTCCGGGAGGTACTCGCTCGAGTAGCCGTAGCCGCCGTGGACCTGGAGCGCGAGCGCGTTCGACTCGAAGCCCTTCTCGGCGGGGAAGGTCTTGGCGATGGGGGTGAGCAGGTCGAGGAGCCGCTGGGCGCGCTCCCGCTCCGCCGCATCGACGGCGTGCGCCGCGAGATCGGCGTACAGGGCGGTCGTGGAGACGAGCGCGAGGCCGCCCTCGACGATGGCCTTCTGCCGGAGCAGCATCCGGCGCACGTCGGCGTGCTCGATGATCGGCACCTGCGGCGCCCCCGGGTCCCTCGCGCCGAGCGGCCGGCCCTGCGGCCGGACGAGCGCGTAGCCGAGGGCCTCGTGGTAGGCCGCGGAGGCGGTCGCCACGGCGTTCGCGCCGACCAGGATGCGGGCCTCGTTCATCATCTGGAACATGCAGGCGACGCCCTGGTGGGGGCTGCCCACGAGGTAGCCGTGGCAGTCCCCCTTCTCGCCGAAGCTGAGCGACAGGCTGGGGAGCCCGCGCCAGCCGAGCTTGTGGATCATGCCGGCGACCTCGACGTCGTTCGGGACGAGCTGCCCGCCCTCGATCCGCCGCTTGGGGACGGCGAACAGGCTCACGCCCTTGATGCCCCGAGGCGCGCCCTCGATGCGCGCCAGCGTGAGGTGGACGATGTTCTCGGTGAGGTCGTGATCGCCGCCCGAGATGAACATCTTCGACCCGCGGACGAGGTAGTGGCCCGCGTCGGTCTTCACCGCGCTCGCCTGCACGTCGGCGAGGCTCGATCCGGCCTGGGGCTCGGTGAGCGCCATCGTCCCGGTCCACTCGCCGGCGTACATCCGGGTCATGAAGGCGGACCGCAGGGCGTCGTCGCCGAACGTCTCGATGAGGTGCGCCGCGCCGACCGTCAGGCTGAGGTAGCCGCACGCGCTCAGGTTCGCCGCCTGCAGGTAGGCGCCGGCGAGCGTGGCGACGACGAGCGGAAGCTGCTGGCCCCCCACCGCGGCCGGCCGCGCCGCGGTGAGCACCCCGAGCTCGACCATCGGCCGGAAGACCCGCTGCATGGCGGGGTGCACCGTGATGGCGCCCCCCTCGAAGCGCGGCGGCGCCTCGTCGACCGGCCTGTAGGTCGGGAACAGCACCTCCCGCGCGAAGCGCCGGCAGCTCTGGAGGTAGAGATCGAACGTGTCGCGCGCGTGATCGGCGAAATAGGGGAGCTCGCAGAGGCGCGGCGCGTCGAGCACCTCGTAGAGGAGGAACTCGACGTCGCGGTCGTTGAGGAGGGGGTTCTGGGGAGGGGTCATGTGTCGTTCGCCGGGCCTGACGCACGCTAGGCGCCGATGAAGCGGGATGTCGAGGGCTTGTCTCGGCCACGGTCCGTCGAGCGTGGCGCGCCGCGAGTGCGAAACGCCCTTAGGCACCAGCGCCGAGTTAGCCCGTCCTACCTTCGTCCCGAGTGCGTTTCTTCCGGCCAGGCGGGCTGCGCCGCTGATGGACTATGGATGTCCAGCTCGGCAGGCGGACGCCCGATGAGCCGGATCATCGACGGGTCGCGAGGCTCGCACGAAGGTCGGCCTCGACCTCTTCCCAGGACCGGCCGGCGTCTGGCGCTGCTTCGTACTCGGCGAGCCGGCGATCGAGCTCGGCGCTGTGCCACTCGGGTACCGGCACCTCGTCCTCCCTCGCCGCGATCCGCTCCCAGAGCGCTTGGACGTATTCGATCTGCTCGTTCACGGTGAGCTCGTCGAAGCCAGGCGGCGGGTTCTGGATGGCTCGTTCCATGAGATCCGCAGGATACCACAAGGGGCGCGCGGCGGCGCAGCGCGTGGTTGACGCGGTCAAGAGCGAGCGGCGCCGACGGTGGGCCGTGCACCGCGGCACCGTCACGCCGATCCGGGACCGCAGCGCCTCCGGTGAACGTACCGCCTGGACCCAGCGGTGGCCCTGTCGTCGGCGCGACGCACTCCGGATTCCGACCGTGCGGCGATACGCGTCATCTCGGCGTCGAGATTGCCTTCAGCTTTCCCCCCAGCAGCCTGCGGGGCAACTGACGATTGGGTTCTCTGCCGTGCTCTCTGGAGTTACAAAACCTCGGGAGACAGTACCGAACCGGCTCGCACGATATCGAAGCGGAGAGCTTCGAAACCTAAGGCTCTACTGAGCGACGTCGGACCATTCCGGCCCAGCGTCGGCGAGGTGATGCATCGGCGAGTGCGTGCATTTAAGAGAGGGTTGCCCTCTCCCATCGCTCCCAGAAGCCATCTCTCGACGGCCAAGGATCGTTCTGCCTCCCTCGACCGCCGCTAAGCGCGCGTCACGGCCGACCGGCCAACAGTTCCTGCGGCGATGGATCCACGCTTTTTTTTCAAAATCGAGCGTTCGGGGGCCACACGCTCTTTGCCGTGCTTACCCGGGGTTCCTAGACTCGTGACCCATGAAACGACTTTCCTGGGTTCTGCTCGCGGCGCTGGTTTCCGTGGGCTGTGGGGACAACGACGACGACCCGTCGGAGGCGGGCTCGGGCGGTGAAGGAGGTGGCGGCGGCGGAGGTGGTGGCGCGGCTTGCGAAGCCGAAGGTGATGGAACACTCGACGTCGAGATCGTGAGCCCGAACGACGCCGGAGACGTCGCCGTGACCTCGCCGGGAGCGCCGGACGAGCGCGTGGTCTCGAGCGCGTCCCTCGACACGCCGGCGGGTGAGTACACGCTGCGCGCAGGCAGCGTGGCCGAGTACCCGGAGGACGAACGCGTCGGCTTCGTGTATCGGCCCGAGGACCCGGAGCAGAGCGCCTGCGTCGCCGACGGCGCGACCACCGAGGTCACCTTCACCTACGAGCTCACGCCCGGGAGCCACAAGCTCTGGTTCACCGCGCAGAACGGCGACCAGCTGGTCGGCGCGCTCGATGGCGAGGCGCTGCTCGAGTCGGGCGAGGTCACGCCGAGCGTCGCGTTCCAGGGGAGCGCGGAGATCATCAACCAGGGCGCGATCGCGTTCGACGGGGCCGGCAACCTGTGGGTATCGGCCAACGCGGGCCAGATCACCGTGCGGCTCGTCGATACGCTGGGCGAGAGCAGCGAGGCCGCCCCGGATCGCGTGCTCGACGTGTCCGAGGCGTGCGCGGGCGTCACCCCCTGCGCCGCGGGCGGTCTGGCGTTCGACGCCGCCGGCAACCTCTGGGTCGGGATCCGCGACCATTTGCTGAGGATCGACGCGGCCGATCTCGAAGGCTCAGGCGTGGTGGAGCCCTCCGTGACCATCACCGGAGAGGAGATCGAGAACGTTCAAGCGCTCGCGTTCGACGGATCGGGCAACCTGTGGGTGGCGAGCGCCGAGCAGGACGCGGTGCTGATGTACGCGGCCGGGCGGCTCGCCGCGGACGACGGGGATCCCGCCGACGTGGTGCTGAAGGCGCTCACCCCCGAGCCGGTGATCGGGCCCCTGGGCCACCCGACGGGGCTTGCGTTCGACGAGCAGGGCGCGCTCTGGGTGGGTTACTGGGGATCGAACACCATCGCAAAGTTCGAGCCCCGCGATCTCGAAGCATCAGCGGAGCTCACCCCCGGGGTTCAGCTCGAAGTGGGGGTGCTGGCGCTTCCGGAGAGCATCGCCTTCGATCAGCAGGGGAACCTGTGGATGCCCTCCAAGGTCGGTTCGGCGGCGGCGATCGCCAAGGCCGCGCTCATCGCAGGCGGAGAGGTGGAAGCGGGAGCCACCGTCCTGACGAGCGAGGCGTTCGGATCGCTCATCGACCTCGCCTTCAACCCGCCCCCCGACTGGTCACCGATCCAGGGCCCCAAGTGAGCCGGTGGGACCCGGCCGCCGGAGCCGCGCAAGGCGCGCCTCCGCGCCGTCCGAGACCACGTAGAGCGCCGGCACGACGAGGAGGCTGAGCGCCGTCGAGGATCGAGCGCCTTCGTCGCGTTGCCCGGCGCTCAGTCGAGCATCACCACACGCCCGGCCTCGTCCGTCTCGGTCTCGAACAAGTAGATGACGCGCGTCGTCTTGTCGTAGGTCATCGCGAAGTCGCTCGTCGTGCCGAGCGTGCTGATCGCCCCGAGGTGGGCGAAGCTGCCTGAGGCCGGAGCGGCCACCGCGTGCACGTCGCCGAGCGCATCGCGCACGTAGAGGTGGTTCGGGCTCACGAACGCGTCGATTTCGATGCTCGTCGTCAACGTATGGACGTCGATGCTCGCGAGCTTGACCGCGGGCGACGCGATCGACGCGCGCGAGAGTCGATAGATGCCTTCCCCAGAGGCGCCGTTCGACGCGACGTAGAGGAACTGATCGTCGGCGGCGAGGCCGGTCACGTACCAGACGCCCGTGTTCGTGCCGAGCAGCACGGGCGCCCCCGGAGCGTTCACATCGAAGGCGTAGAAGTTGGCGCTCTCGCTGGTCCGCCGCGTCGACAGGAAGAGGAGTGTGCCGTCGGTCGCGATCGCGTGTGACGGCGACGACGAGGGGTAGGTGGGCCCGAGGTCCCACGAGGTCGGCGCCCAGGTCACGCCGTCGTAGATCGAGAAGAGACGCGTTGCGTTCGTCGTCACGTTGTCGACGCTGAACAGCCGATTGCCCGCGTGCACGAGGTCGTAGCCGAGGTGCGTGCCCGTGATCCCGTCCGCCGCCCCGTGCTCGACGGCGAGCGCGCCGGTCGCCCTGGCGAACGAGAACACCTTCGTCGTCGTCCCGAGGAAGAGCTCGCCGTCGTTGATGGCCATACCTTGATCACCGACGGCGCTCGTCGGGAACGTCACCGCGAGATCCGTCACGTTCCCCGCGACGCCGTCGTACACGACGTCGTTGAAGCTGAGCGCCGTGATGGCGCCGCCGACCGGGACCGCCAGGTAGAGCGTCGTGCCCGAAGGGACGACCTTACCGAACGGCGACGCCAACGCATCCGTGGAGCAGGCGAGCTCCTGCCCGCCTTCGTCGTAGACCGCGAAGGTGCCGGCGGCGTTCGCCTGGATCGATACGGCATCGTGGACGACCGTGTATGCGTACCAGTGGATGTTGCCGGCCGCCGCGAAGCAGCTCGGCGCGTCCAGGCGCTGGCCGGACGAGGGCGCGATCGCCCTCGAGCCCGCGATTGGCTCTGCCGTGGGCCAGCTCTCGCCTGGGCCGGGGAAGATCTCCGTCACCTGGACCTGTGCGCCGCCGAACTCCTCGCCCGTGGCCTCCGTGCTGACCCACAACCAGACGGGACCCGCGGGCGACGGCGCGGTGAACGAAATGACGTCCTTGTTCGCGCGGCAGTTGCGCGACACCTTCGCGGCGCTCGCCGGATCGCACACGCTGAGCAGCTCCACGTCGAGGTCGGAGGCCGAGGGGCCGAGGTTCTGCACGTCGACCTTGAGCACGCTCGCGGCGGAGGCCTTCTCGTATTCGATGACCGTGTCCACGCCGTGGATGTCGCCGTAGGGCGCGGTGTCGTCGCACGAGATCGAGCCCGGCTCGCCCCAGGCGGGACCCATGTCGAACGAGTTGATCTCGGCCGGCACGTTCCACGTGTGCGGCATGCCCGGCCCGGCGGGCGGCGCGTAGATGGCGCTCGCCTCGGTGTACGGCGAGAAGCACCCTTCGCCTTCGGCGTCGCCCGCGTCGATCTCCGCGATGGTGACGGTCGTCGCCGGGAACGGGAACGGCGCGGTCGCCGGCGAGTTCTTTCCCACCCACACGTGGTAGGTGCCCGCGGGCACGTCGAGGTACACGTCCCAGTCGTGCTTGAACCAGAGGCACTTCAGCGACGTCCCCGGGTTCACCGCGCAGTCTCCGCCCACCACCTCGACGTTCAGGTAGTCGGCCGTCGCCGTGCTCGCGGTGTCGGCTCTCACGTGCAGGAGCTTGCCCCCGTTCTCGACGGTGTCGCTCGACTTCACGAAGCGCAACACCACGTCGGGGCCCAGCGTGTTCACGTCGCACGCGAAGGTGCCTTCGGCCTGCGTGACGCTGCCCGCGTCGATGCTCCACACGTGGTCGGGCCCGGCCTGCGCGGCCTGCGAAATGACGAGCGGGTCGTCGCAGCTCTCGCCGGTGTTGGGCGTGCACGCGTCGCTGCACCCGTCGCCGCTCACGGCGTTGCCGTCGTCGCACGCTTCGAGCCCCGCGATGATGCCGTCGCCGCACACGGTCACGCACGCGCTCGGCTGCCCCGAGCACCTGTAGCCGAGCTCGGGCATGCAATCGGCGCTGCACCCGTCGCCCCCGAGGGTGCCGCCGTCGTCGCAGCCCTCGGTCCCCACGGCGAGGCTGTCGCCGCAGATCGCCGTGCAGAGGCTAGGCTCGCCGGCGCACGAGAACCCGGGCTCGACGAAGCAACCATCGTCGCAACCGTCGCCTGGGGTCGTGTTGTCGTCGTCGCACGCTTCGGCGCCGTCGAGCTCGCCGTCACCACACGCAGGTCCCGCGCCGCCTTGTCCGCCTGCGCCGCCCTCACCGCCTGCGCCGCCTGCGCCCCCCTCGCCGCCTGCGCCACCCGTGCCGCCTGCGCCGCCCTCGCCGCCTGCACCGCCCTCGCCGCCTGCGCCGCCCTCGCCGCCTGCGCCGCCCTCGCCGCCTGCGCCACCCGTGCCGCCTGCGCCGCCCTCGCCGCCCTCGCCGCCCGCGCCGCCTGCGCCACCCGTGCCGCCTGCGCCGCCCTCGCCGCCCGAAGAGACCGCGCTTCCTTCGCCACCAGCGCCGCCGGTCCCACCCGAGCCACCGTCGCCGCCCGATGCGCCAACCCCTCCGCTGGCCCCCGCGCCGGAGGAAGCACCCGACGGCGGGTTCGAGGAACTCTCGTCATCCCCACACGCAATGAGGATCGACGCGGCAACGACGATGGCCAACGTGGCGCGATGTTGTTTCGACATGCTCGAGCAGCCTCCGGCTCAGCTGCCGATTGTCCCACAACGCGAGGCTTGACCGGTCGTGAGCCGGCGCTCTCACGCGGGTTGCGGTGCCTGCGCGGCCCGGTGAGCGGCCGTCAGGGCAGGGCCGACGATCTGGTCGATGTGGGGGCCGTGGAGCCCCGGCGCCGGAGCCGGGCAAGGCGCGCCCGCAGGTCGTCCGCGACCACGTAGAACGCCGGCACGACGAGGAGGCTGAGCGCCGTCGAGACGACGAGGCCGCCGATCACCGCCGCGGCCATCGGGGCCCGGATCTCGGCGCCGGGGCCGAGCGCCAGCGCCGACGGGACCGCCGCCATCAGCGTCGCAATCGAGGTCATCAGGATGGGGCGCAGCCGCACCGGGCCGGCGCGCAGCATCGCCGCGCGGGCGTCCATCACCTCCCCTGCCCCGTCGCCATGCCCGCCCTCGCGGCGCACTTCGATCGCGTGATCCACGAGGATGATCGAGTTCTTCTTCACGATCCCCATGAGCAGCAGGATCCCGATCATGCTGAAGATGTTGAGGGTGTGCCCCGTCAGCAGCAGCGCGAACGCAGCGCCCGCGATCGACAGCGGCAGGATCGTCAGCACCGTGACCGGGTGCAGGAACGAGTTGAACTGGGACGCGAGCACCATGTAGGCGACGAGGATCCCGAGCACCAGCGCGAAGAGGAGGCCGCCCATCGACTCGCGGAACGTCACGCTCGCGCCGCCCAGCACCAGGCGGTAGCCGGCCGGCAGATCCCGGCCAAGCTCCTCGACGCGGGCCACCGCCTCGCCCTGCGAGCGCCCCGGCGCGACGTTGCCGAAGACCGAGATCGCGCGCTCGCGGTCGCGGCGCGTGATCGCCTGGAGCGCGGGGCGCTCCTCGTAGGTGACGACCGACGTCAGCGGGACCAGCGCGCCCGACGCGCTCCTCACCTGGATGCGCGCGAGATCCTCGGGTCGGCTCCGCTGCTCCGCGAGCAGGCGCGCGCGGACGTCGATGCGGCGCCCGCTGTCGTTGTACTTGGCGACGCGCCCGCCGCCGATCAGCGTGTTCAGCGTCGTCGCGATGGCCTCGACGCTCACGCCGAGATCCGCGGCGCGCGCCCGGTCGGGCACGATGCGGAGCTCGGGCATGCCGAGCTGGTAGTCGGAGTCGAGATCCACGACGACGCCGCTCTGCGCGAGCTCGGCCCGGATGCGCTCGCTGTGCTTCGTGAGCTCGTCCCAGTCGGGGCCGCGGATCGAGAACTCGACAGGGAACCCGCGCTGGGCCGTGAAGCCCGACTGCGAGAGGTCCTGGACCACGGCGCGCAAGCCGGGGTAGCCGTTCAGCTCCTTGCGGAGCGCGCCCTGGAGATCGGCCTGCGAGAGCGCCCGCTCGTCCGCCGGCTTCATCGTGACGAACAGCACGCCCGTGTTCACGCCGCCCCCTCCGCCGAAGCCGCCGACGACGGCGAAGACCCGCTCCACCGCCGGGTTCGCGCCCACGGCCGCCTCGGCGCGGCGGAAGAGCCGGTCGGTCTCCTCGATGTCCGAGCCGACCGCCGTCTGGAGGCGGACAAGGAGCCGCCCCTGATCCTGCGACGGGACGAACTCCGTCGGGAGGCGCTGCATGGCGACGATCGCGCCGGCGAAGAGGATCGCGCCGAGCAGGACGACCGCGACAGGGAACCGGAGCGCCCGGGCGAGCAGCCAGCCATAGCCGCGGGAGAGCGCCTCGAAGCCGCGATCGACGAGCCGCCCGAGGCGGCCCCGGCCCTCGCGGGAGACGTCGAGGATCTGCGCGCAGCGGGCGGGCGCGAGGGTGATCGCCTCGAGGTACGAGAGCAGCACGGCGATGCAGAGGGTCACGCCGAACTGGAGGAAGAACCGGCCGACCACCCCCTCCATGAAGATGATCGGGAGGAAGATCGCGACGACGGCGAGCGTCGCGGCGAGCGCCGCGAAGGTGATCTCGGCCGTGCCCTCGCGGGCGGCGCGGACGCGGTCCTTCCCCCCTTCGGCGTGCCGGTGGATGTTCTCGAGCACCATGATCGCGTCGTCGACGACGATGCCGACGGCGAGCGAGAGCCCGAGCAGCGTGAAGGTGTTCAGCGTGAAGCCGAGGAAGTAGATCGCGGCGACCGTGCCGAGCAGCGACATCGGGATGGCCAGGACGACGTTGAGCGTGCTCGAGAGCGAGCCGAGGAACATCCAGCAGACGAGGGCCGTGAGCGCGATGGCCATGCCGAGCTCGAGCTCGATCTCGTGGACCGACTCCTCGATGAACTTCGTCGAGTCGAAGTTCACGCCGACCTCCATCCCCTCGGGCAGGGACTTCTGGACCTCGGCAAGCGCGACCCGGACCCCCCGGGCGACCTCGACAGCGTTCGAGCCGCGCTGCTTCCTCACGCCCAGGCCCTGGGCCGGCTCCCCGTTCACCCGGGCCAGCCGGCGGACGTCCTCGAAGCCGTCCTCGACGAGCGCGACGTCCTCCAGGTACACCGTGGCGCGCGCCGACGACGGCGGCCCCGCCGCCTGGGCGGCAGCGCCCGGCTGCGCGGCCGCGCCGGGGTTGCCCTGTCGGAGGACGATCCGCTTGAAGGTCGCGAGATCGAGCGCCTCACCCATCACCCGCACGTTGAGCTCCCGCCCTTCGGTCTCGATGCGGCCGGCGGGGAGCTCGATGTGCTGGCGGCGCAGGGCCTCGGTGACGTCGGCGACGGTGAGCCCGTTCGCCGCGAGTCGATCGGCGTCGATCCAGATGCGGACGTTGCGCTCGAGGTAGCCGCCGAGCGTGAGCTCTCCGACGCCGGGCACCGTCTGGAGCTTCTCCTTCAGCCGGTAACGCGCGATGTCGGCGACGAGCTGGGGAGAGAAGGGGCCGGAGAGCCCGACCCACATGATCGGCTGGTCCTCCGGGTTCGTCTTGGAGACGACGGGCGGGTCGAGGTCGAGCGGCAGCCGCCGCTGCGCCTGGGAGATCTTCGTCTGAACGTCCTGGAGCGCGACGTCGACGTCCCGCGACAGATCGAGCTCGATGGTGACCGAGGCGCTCCCCTGGCGCGACGTCGACGTGATCGATCGGATCCCCTCGACCTGGACGGCCGCCTCCTCGAGCGGCTCGACCACGTCGTGCTCCATGATCTCGGGGGCGGCGCCCTCCAGCGTGGCGGAGATGGTGATGGTGGGGAAGTCGACGTCGGGGAACTGGCTGATGCCGATGCGCGACACGGCGACGAGGCCGAAGACGATGGTCGCGGCCATCAGCATCCAGGCGAAGACCGGCTTCCTGAGGCAGGCTTCGGTGAGGCTCACGGCACGCTCCGTGACGAGCTGGCGGGAGCGGTCAGCGGCGACGCGCCGGACGAGGCGGGCGGTGACGCGCCGGACGAGGCGGCGGGCGGCGGCGCGCCGGCCGCGGACGCGCTGGCGTCCGCGCCTCCCTCGGGGTGGCGCCCCGCGGCCTGGCCTCCCGGCACGCTGCCGGGCGCCGCGATGCGGACCTGCGCCCCCTCGCGCAACGCCTCCGCGCCGCGCGCGACGAGGAGCTCTCCCACGGCGAGGCCCGACTTGACCTCGACGCGCCCGTCGGGCGTCCGCAGCCCCAGCGAGAGCACGCGCTCGCGCGCGGTGGTGCCGTCGACCACGTACGCGAGGAACCCCCGCTCGCTCGGTCGCACGGACGTGAGTGGGATCACGGGGGCGTCGCCGCTCGCGCCCACGGGCACGGTCACCTCGGCGAAGGTGCCGGGGCGGAGCAGCTCCTTGCCCTCGCCCTGCACCTCGCCGGTCACGGCGACCATGCGCGTCGCCGGATCCGCCGCGTCGGCGACGTGCGTCAGCCTGGCGCTGTAGGTCCGCGCGTCGCCCTTCACGGTGAAGCGCGCCTCCATGTCGGGCCTGACCCGCGGGGCGTCGGCCGCGGGGATCTGGAAGCGGAGCAGGAGCGGGTCGCGGCGCAGGAGCGTCGCGAGCACGGTGCCGACAGGCACGTGCTGGCCGGTCTGCACGGTGCGCGTCTGGATCTTCCCCTGGATGGGGGCGCGCACGTAGGCGTCGCGCAGGTTCAGGAGCGCCTGGTCGACGGCGACCTTCGCCTCGGCGACCTGCGCGGCGGTCGTCGCCGTCCTCGAGCGCCAGGACGCGACGTCTTCCTTGCTGAAGACGCCGTCGGCGCCCTCGGCCTCGCGCCGCTCGAGCCCCGCGGCGGCCTCGGCCTGGGTGGCGGTCATCCGATCGAGCGTCGCGCGCGCCGCGCGGACGGCGAGGTTGTACCGGGCCGGGTCGATCTCGACGAGCACCTGCCCTGCCTTGACCTCGGCGCCCTCCATGAACCGCACCGCCTCGACGACGCCGGCGACGCGCGCGGTGAGCTGCACCTGCTCGAACGCCTCGACCGCTCCGACGGCCGGCACGGCGTACTCGACCCGCTCCGCCGCGACGGGCACGACCTCGACCGGGAAGCTGAGCCCCTGCTTCGCGGGCTTGCGCCCCTGCTCGGGCGAGGCCTCCCCGCCCTTCTTGCACGCCGGAGATCCGAGGAAGACAAGCCCCGCCACCAGGGCGAGCGCGGCCACGCGAATCGGTTGGAGCACCATCTAGGTGGAGGAGTAGCGCAACTCGAGCCGCCGTGCGCGGGGCCGAGCGGGGTGACCGATCGCAAAGCCCGCCGATCCAGCACAAACCCACGCACTGCCGCGCAGGACAGACAGTCCGTACAGTCCTGCAGACAGCAGGGATGCTGACCCACGAGCTCGGCGTGAAACCAGCAACGACGGGCGAGCTGACACGAACTGGCGGAGACGACGATGAACGACCTGGTCAACGACATGACCGAACGATTTCTGCGCGACGCCGGCATCGCTCCCGGCATGCGCGTCCTCGACGTGGGGTGCGGCCGAGGCGACGTGAGCTTCATGGTCGCCCGCATCGTCGGCGAAGGGGGTTCTGTGCTCGGGGTGGACCGCGATCCGGCGCCCATCGCGGTCGCTCGCCGGCGAGCCGCCGAGCTGGGACTCCGCCGAGTCGCCTTCGAAGAGCGGGACCTCGGCGCGCTCTCCCCCACCGCCCAGCGCTTCGATGCCGCCGTCGGCCGGAGGGTGCTCATGTACCAGCCGGATCCTGTCGCCGCGGTCCGTGCCATGGCCGGTGCCGTGCGCGCCGGCGGCCTGATCCTGCTCCAGGAGAATGACCCGACGATGGGCCAGGGCAGCCTCGTGCCCATGGATCTGCACCGCCAGGTGCACCAGTGGATCTGGCGGACCGTCGAGCGTGAGGGCGCCAGCCTCCACATGGGGTTCCAGATGCCAGGCGTCTTTGAAGAGGCGGGCCTGACCGTGCAGCTCGTGAGGGCCGAGGCCATCGTGCAGACGCCGAAGATCCAGCATCAGCTCGCGCTCATCGTTCGCGCGATGCTCCCGCGCATCGTGCAGCAAGGGGTGGCGTCGGAGGCCGAGGTCGACGTGGACACCCTGGAAGAACGTCTCGCCGCCGAACGGACGAAGGCCAATACCACCTTCGTCGGCGACCTCGTCTTCAGCGTGTGCGGCCGGACACCGTCTCCTGCGTGAGCGTGCGGCCCTTGCTCTGCGCTTCGGCGCGCCACGCCGCCGGCGTCGCCCCGTGCTCTCTACGGAACATGCGGATGAAGTGCGTCGCGTCCGCGTAGCCGACGCGCTCGGCGACGATCTCGACCCTCTCGTCGGAGTGGAGGAGGATGCGGCGAGCCTCCGCCATTCTCCCGGCCACGATCCACTCGACCGCGCTCCGGCCCGTCGCCCGAGAGAGCGCCGTCGTCACGTATGCCGGGCTCCGCCCCACGGACCGCGCGACGTCCTTCAGCGAGAGCGGCCGAAGGCAGTTTCGCTCGATGAAGCGAAGGGCATCGACGACGACTCCCGGCGATGCTGAGGCAGGGTGTTGCGAGCGCGCGGCCTGCCGAACCTCGTTGAGGAGGAGAACAAGGAGGCTCCGCTGGACGATGTCAGGAGCGCCGCCATCGCGCGATTCCGTCGCGCGCATGAGCTCGCGGAGCAGCATGTCGATGTGCGCGTGCCGATCCGCGCTCACCCGAACGACGGGCGACGCGCCGGAGCGCACGCGCTCGAACGGCTCGAGCAAGCTGCCCGCCTCCTCGGCGCTCAAGCAGGGGACACAGAAGCCAACGCCGATCCAGTCCGGGGCCGCCTTCTCGATCGAGCGGTGCGGCTGTCCGGCCGGCACGAGGAGGACGTCTCCAGCTTCGACGTTCCATCGACCGCGCTGCTCGACGCGAGAAGAGCCGCTCGTGTAGAACGCCAGAGCGGCGAAGGCGTGGGTCACGGACGCCCGCATGACCGGCTGCACCGGCGAGGGTTGCCGGCAGCAAAAGATCGCTCGGCCTCCGCCCACAAGGTCTTCTCGCTGGATCGCCGGCGCGGGGGGCATGAGCGCCATGATGACATCGGCGGAAGCAGGAAGCGAGAAGCGAGCACCGACGCTCTCCGCCGAGCAGGCCGCTGGATAGTAAGGACCTCTTCCCTTTCGCTGCGCAAGCGAAAGGCCAGCGAAGATCTGGCGGGCCCGACCTGCGCTCGCGCCTGCCGGACGGAGCTACGGCGTCAGCGTCATCCGCATCTTGTAAGTCTGCATGCCGAACATCACGCCAGCCGGGGCGCCAGGATCGATGGTCCCGTCCCGACCACGGCTCAAGCGCACGAAGGCCTGACAGCCCTCGGCGGGAAGCCCCGTGGGGTACGAGCCTTCGGGAACGGTGAATGAGCCGGTGTCGTCCACCTCCCCCGACGAGTCGACCCAGGATACGTCATCCAGACAGGGACCCGGCTCATCGAAGCTGACAGGGCCGATGGACCACCTCATCATGTCGTCCTTGCCCAGCGCCTCCCACGAGAGCACGAGATCCTCGCCGGAGCCGACGCTGAACGCGCTCTCCGGCTCGGGAGACGTGAGCGCCGAGAGCTCGGGCATCACGATCTCCCAGCCGTCGAGATCGTTGAACCGGGCGCGGATCGCGCGACCCGGCTCGGCGTGCTTGAGATAACCGCGGCACTTGGCGGCGATGAGGTCGTCGTCCGGATCGCTGTCATGCCACCAGTAGCAGGCGAGTTCCGCCTCCTCCGCGCCGTTGCTCACGACGAACCTGTCGGGGAGGTACTCCCCGTCGCCAGGGTCCCGGACGCCGAACGCGCTGCTGACGTCCACCTTCCGGACGAAGGCCTCCGCTTCGCCGAGGTACTCGACGCCATCGCGGACGATCGGCACGTTGTATCCGTAGACTCGGACGACGACCGCCTCGTTCTCCGCCAAGGGCCGGTACTCGTCCGGGCCACACGCTGCCCCGGAGAGACCGAGGACGGTGATCAAAGCCAGCCATATGATGTCGCGCATGATTTCCTCCACCCTCCGATGTGTTGGTAAGAGACGTCTGCGTCGCCAATTCTGCGCAGGGGAGCCCCCTCCTCCTTCGCGACTGGATTGCAGCGAATCTCTCCTCCTTCGGACCAGGGAATCCCTCGTGCCAGATGTCTGGCTCGGCGATTTACAGGGGGCATGCGGCGCACGGGCCGCCGCAGTCGAGACCGGCCTCGTCGCCGTTCATCACTCCATCGCTACACGTTGCCTCGCGGCACACGCCATCCTCGCACACGCCACTCTGGCATGACTCGTGGGAGTTGCACATCTTCCCTGGATCACAGGCGGGGCATGACGGGGCACCACAATCCACGTCCGTCTCCGCGCCGTTGAGCACATGATCGCCACAGCCGGCGTGAGCGCACGTCCCGTCCTCGGCGCAGATCTGCTCAGCGCAATCGTCGTCGCTGTCGCACGGCTGTCCGAACTCGCAGGGATCGCACGGACCGCCGCAGTCAAGCGCTGTTTCTCCCGAGGAAGAATCCAGCATGCCATTTTCGCACCATTCGTGGACGCACCTGCCGGACGTGGAACACGCGTAGGAGGGGTTTCCACAGTCTTCGTCTCGTAGGCAACCAACCCACCTGCTGTCCTTGCAATATCCCGACGACTCCGGCGATGGCCCGGTCGGTTCAGGCAGGTGCAAGCTGGTTCCGTCTGTGCAGCGGTCAATTGTGCACTCATTGCCGTCATTGAAGACGTCGCTCTCTGAGTGCTCGACCCGGAGCTCCCCCGCATCGCCGCATCTGACGATACGACAGTCGCCGGGGAGTTGGTGTTCGAACTGCTCGCGCAGTGCCAGCCTGCAGACACCGACGACGCAAACGGCCTCACCGCACCGCGTGTCCACGGGCCCTGGGCAGTCCCGAGGTGTCTCGCAGGGCGTAGCATTGCACTCGCTGACGGGCCGGCATGCCCGCTCACACCGATCGCCCTCCTCCTTCGCGTCTGGCTTGCAGCAGCGCTCCTCCGCGGGATCAGGGCACTGGCAGTGCCCGTCGATGCACTGCTTCTTGGTCTCCTCGGGCTGGCACTCCGCCGTTGAAGCGCACGAAGGCTCCTGTTCCACATCGACATGGGCGTCACCGCCGCAGGCCGCCCAGAGAAAGCCGCCCAGGAACACCGTGCCGGAGGCACACAGCCACCGCTTCGACGTTGGTGCGATGATATCAGACCACCTCGTCCAGGGGAGCGCGGAGATCCGAGCCAGGCGTCGAATGACGTGCGCTGCTCTAACACTACTGCGGGAAGTTGGACGGGGAAGTGAACCGCCAAGGCGCCGAGGGCGCCAAGAAACCTGGGAAATGGAAGGGGAAAATGCCGGGACGGCACGTCCTCTCTCTCCTTGGCGGCCTCGGCGCCTTGGCGGTTTTTCTGCCGATCCGGGGCAACTTCCCGCAGTAGTGCTAATTGCGACCAGCGTCGTCAATTTCTTCATCCAGAATGAACTCGCATTCATAAAATGAGGTCGGCTCTCTGCCAGGGAGCACGCTTCTGCGGAGGTCGGGCGCTACCACGAGAACGAGAGCCCCCCGCCCGGGGCGGTCCCCAGGGCCCCCACGCGGACCTTTGCCTGTGGCGCGAGGTGGAACCCCGAGGCCACGGCGCCGCCGGCCGCAAGAGCTGCGCCGACGAAGACGCCAACGGACAGGGCCGTGAACGTCTTCGTGCGCCCATCGACATCGGCATAGGCGTCGCAGGCAGGGAGCCCCGGCCGGCAATGGGAGACCTCCCACTGCGCCCGGACGAAGGCGGCGTCCCGCTCGTCGGCAGCGTCGTTGGCCTCCAGGACCGAGACGCCCCCGACGGCGGCAAGGGCGGCCGACGAGGCCGCAAGCGCGCCCACGGTCCACCACCGGAGTGCGGTGCCGCCCGTGGAAGGAGGAAGCGCCGCCACGGGGTAGGTAACCACCTTGCTCGCCGGCGGACACGCAGGCGCCTCGGGTCGAGCGCGCGTGAACACCAGCCAGACGGTCCTCTCGCCGCCCGCATCGACGCCGGCCGTGGTCTCGATCTGCTCCCCGGCGCGCTGTCCGCCCACCCGGTGCTGGCCGGGAGTGACGTACACGGGTCGTGGGAGCGGGGACACACCGACCTGCCGCCCGTCCACGAGCACGGCCGCGCCGGGCTCGCTCACGCGCACGTCGAGCGCGCCGACGTGCCGCCTCGCTTCCGCGAAATTCGCCCGTGCAAGCTCGTAGCTCTCCTTGAAGCCCGGCGGCACCCAGATCTTCGGGGCGTCGGGGGTGCCGACCATCTCGAAGTAGATCGAGAGGAACTCCGCCGCCCTCTCGAAGTCGTGCAGCCTGAACGACAGCATCCCCACGCGGAACGCGTCGGAGGCGCTCTTCGTGAGCCCCCACAGCGTCAGGTGGATGTCGCGCGCGTCCGCGAGCCGCCCCTCATCCAAGAGCCGCTTCGCCTCGTCGAGCATCTCTCGTTCGGGCCCGGTCGGCGGCGGCCGCCGCGGGAGCGGGGCTGCCGCCGCCGGTACTGGGCAAGTGAGCAGCAGCAGGACCGCTGTGATCAGGCTGAGCGGCGGGCGTCGCATGGTGTTGTCTTCCGGGAGTCCTCCGCGCGGCGAAGGCACGCCGCACAGCTCGCGAGGACGTCGCACGCGCGGTGCGCCTCGGGCCAGGGTGGAGGGCCTGACACGGGAGCTCGGGCAACGCGCTCTCTCGATTTCCAGCGCCTAACCTACCAGAGATCACCGCGAGGTTGCGCTCGAAACGGTCGGCACCAACAGAAGATGTGAGGACGAACGACAGTTCAAGAAGGCGCCAGGACCAACGACACGCATTGCGTTTATATGACAAAAATTCTCATATTATGTGAACCTTCACGCCAAAATTCTCACTCTGTTTTCAACCCGGGTCGGCTTGAGGCCCGAGATCACGGCGTAGCTGCGCTCGAACCACTCATTATGTAGGGTGGACATCAGAGCGAGCACATCTCATTGCATTTATAGAAACAAATTTCTCATCTCTGATGAGCCAACGCTCCAAAAATTCTCGACCTGGGTCAGCCGACGCGACGACGCTGCTCCTCGACCTGGGCCAGCGGCGCGACGCTGCTCCTCAACCTGGGTGAGCTGTCCCCAACCTGAGCTGGTGCCTCAACCTGGGTGAGCAGACGGGACGAGCGGACGGCGCCCCAACCTCGGACGACGCCCCAGACGGCGCCCCAACCTGGGTGAGCCGACGCTCCAGAAATTCCCAACCTGGGTGGGCTGGCGCGGGGCGGGCGACGCAGCGAGCCTTCAACCAGCCGCCCGAAGCCCCGCGCCGGCGCCACAGCCGCACCGCGATCGGGCGGACCGGCGCGCCGCTGGCTGGGCGCCCGGTCTCCGGCCGACGCCGCCAGGTTCCGGCCCCGTGGCGCAGGACGAGCGCTGGAGCGCTGGTTCCAAGGTCGATCCGCGCCGGATCGCTGGCTTCAAGCTCGACCCACGAGGACTTCGACGACCCCCCCGGCCCAGCTGCCTGGCGAGACCGCGACGGGGCCGTCGCGCCCGCCGCCCTTCCGCGCTCGCCCAGAGGCGGCGCCGATCTATACCATGGGGACATGCGCCCCACCGTGCTCCTCTGGGACATCGACGGCACCCTGCTCTCCACCGGCGGCGCAGGCCGGCGCGCCATGGAGCACGCGTTCGCCCGGTACGCCGACCGGCGCGACGCGTGCGAGGCGTTCTCGTTTGCCGGCATGACCGACCGGGCCATCATCCGGACAGGGCTCGAGACGGTCGGGCGCGAGGCCACGGAGGACGCCATCGACGCGCTCCTCGCGATCTACGTCGAGATCCTCGCGCAGGAGATGTCGCTCGCCGGCGACACCCGGGTCCACGCCGGCGTCATCGAGGCGCTCGACGCCGCCGCCCGGCGCGCGAAGTGCGCCATCGGCCTCGGCACGGGGAACGTCCGCGCCGGGGCGCAGGCGAAGCTCACGCGGGTCGGCATCTACGAGCGGTTCGCGTTCGGCGGCTTCGGCTGCGATCACGAGCGCCGCGACGAGCTCCTGCGCATCGGCGCGGCGCGCGGGGCGGCGATGCTCGAGGCGCCGCTCGAGGCGTGCCGCGTCGTCGTCATCGGCGACACCCCGAAGGACATCGCGGCGGCCCGGGCGATCGGCGCCGAGTCGATCGCCGTGGCCACCGGCACCTACGCCCTCGCAGAGCTCGCCGCATGCGCCCCGACCCACAGCTTCACCGACCTTCGGGCGAGGGGCGCGCTCGAGGCGCTGCTCGGTTGAGATCGGAGATCTCTCGACGAGCGGCCGGCTGACCGCTGCGGCTCGGATGCGCCAGGGTGGCTCCGCGAGATCACGCCGATGGTCGACTGATCCTCCAGAAGAGGATCGGATGGCGCGGCGAGTCCTCTGACACGTGGGGCGGCGGGTGCGTGGAGGTCAAACCCGCGTACGTCCGCGGAACGAGAACCTGTGCTCAGTGACCGATGCGACGCCGGATTGCGGTTCGCAGCTCGCGGATCTCCTGCGGTACCCGATTCAGATCGAGCTGAGCTCTGGCGATCTCCTGGACGAACGTGAGCCGACATTCGGGGTCTTTCGGACGCTTTCTGGTCCAGATCCTGGTCGTGAGGTCGCGGAGGATCTCCTTCCCGGAGAACTCCTGCCGCCAGGCGCCGGTGCTCAGCATCGCGCGGTAGCTGGCCTCGTGATCCGTGAGCCTCCTCGCGTTCGTGGCCACGTTGCCCCAGTCTGGCTGGAGCGTGGGCAGGACCCGCGCCCACCAGAGGCTACCGGTGATGGCAGCCTCAGCGTCCCCTTGCGATTTGACGCGATCTCTCCGCGGATGTTCGAGAAAACCATCGACCACCGCATCGCGGATCTCGGTGATCGTACGGCGGCAGCTCATCCACCAGGTGAGCGGCGTCGCGAGCATCGTGAGCTCCTGCTCGACCTGCGCTGCGTTGAGGCCCGAGGTGTTGACCTGGCAAGCAGCGATGGCATCCGGGTCGAGGAGTAGGTTCTCGATCTCGACGACATCCGCCGTCAGGACCACCACCGCGTCCTCGTTCGACCGTGCCCGATTGGAACCGCCGAAGTCTCGATCGCGAAAGCCAAAGACGTGCGTATTGTAGTCACTTCGTGCGGCATTCACGACGGCGTGGAGGTGCCCGTGACCACCGGCGACGAGGACCTTGATGTGCAACTCGCCTTCCCACGCCGTCTGGAGGTACGTGCGCGTCTCCTCGTCCTCGACCCAGAGATAGGCCGGGAAGTTTCGGTACAGGCCCGTCACGTCCGACGACGGCTTCATGACGCCTCTTGCGTGCGCGGAAGAGGCTGCGCTTCGCGCCATGCGCGCGAGCGGGGATCCGTGTCCGGCACGAGGAGGAAGCGCGCGTAGCTGGCCGTCTGATCCCAGACCGCATCGGCGTGCGAGGCAACGAGGATCTGCACGTCCGGGGCGAGCGCGTGGAGGGCCGGGAGGATCGTCGCCTGCCACTGCGGATGCAGGTGCAGCTCGGGCTCATCGATGACGAGCAGGCCGCCCTTCCAGTCGTTGAGGATGATCCAGCCCGCAAAGGAGAGGAGCTCGATCTCGCCCGAGCTGATCTGGTCGATGGAGCAGATCCTTCTCCCGTCGTCGGTCACCACGAAGAGATCGGCGAGCAGCTCTTCATCGTCCGGATCGACGATCTGGGCGTCGATGCGGGTGCCGTCGTCCCCGTGGAAGCGGCTCCACGCATCGTTGAGCCGGTTGAGCCAAGCATCCGCCCTTCCGAACCCCGGCAGGGTCCCCTTGTACCCCCCTCGCGCGCGCTCGTCATTGATCCGTTGCTTGAGCCGCCACAGGCGGTTGGTCTCGTTGTCGATGGGACGCCCGCCGCGCCCGACGAGCGGCTTGATCGGGCCTACCAGCTCCGGCGCGCGCCATGAAGAGAAGTACTCGACGGCCAGAGACTGCAACCACTGAGGAGGAATCGGCTCCTCCGCGCCGTCAGGAAGACGGTGGACGTGCTTGTCCGCCGTGCGGATCCAGGTGGTCGGATTCGCACCGTCGATGGCGACGTCTACTTCGATGATGGCACCTTCGGGCACGAGGACACGCCAGTGCTCTTCCCTGCGGGAGCGCTCGAGGTCACGCACGATGAGCGGGCCCATCCCCAGGCCGAGGAGCACCGCCTCGATCACGCTGGTTTTCCCGCAGCCGTTGGGCCCGGCGAAGACGGCCTGCTGCACTGAATCTCCCCGCGGCGTGGTCAGCTCCACCTCCAGCGCTTCCTGAATGCGCCGGAATTTCTCGATCCGGATCCGGAGAATCTTCGGTGCGTGCAAGGGTCCTCCTTCGCGGGCGCAGGACGCTAGCACAGGCCACGGGGCGTTCGAAGGACGGGGCGGGCTCCGGGATCGCGCCGACGTCCGCGCCGCGCCAGACCTGGACCCCGCCGAGCGCGAACCGGAGCGCCGGAGGGCGCGACGGCGGGGGGGACGGAGGGCGCGACGGCGGGGGGGACGGAGGCATGCTCCTGGGGAAGGGACGAAGCCGAGAGAGCACAGCGCCAGCTGCGAGCGTGCGTTACGCGAGCGCGCTCGGAGGTCGGCCGGCACCGGCTCGGCGCCCTGCCCATCGGGCGGAACGGGCGCGCCGGGCGGGACAGGCGCCGCGCGCTCGCCCTCGGGTTTGCCGTTCTTCCGGGCGGCTCCCCGCGCGCCAGCTCGCGAGCGGCGCGAGCAGCTTGTCCGCGAGCTCCTGCGCCTCCGGCTCGTCGGGCTCGACCGAGCCCATCATCAGGTGGTAGCGGTGGCCGGTTACGCCGCCCGTGGCACACACCCATGTGCTCGACCGCATCGCCGATGCTGCTGATCAGGGCTCCAAGGTCGAGCCCGAATCGCGACGCTCGGGATCAGCGCCCGAGCGCGGTCGCGATGGAATGCGCGGCGCGCAGCGCGAGAGCGGCGATGGTGAGCGTGGGGTTCACGGCGCCGCCGGTGGGGAAGACGCCGCTGCCAAGCAGGTAGAGGTTGTCGTGGTCGTGCGCGCGCAGGTTCGGGTCGACCACCGAGGTGTTCGGGTCGGCGCCCATCCGGTAGGTGCCCATGACGTGCCCGGCGCCCTCGTGCTCGAGCCGGTGCTCGCGGAACGTGGCGCCGAGCGCGTCGAAGATCCGGTCGTGGATCGCGCGCGCGGCCGTCATGCCGTCGCGGGTATAGGGGTCGATCCGGTAATGAAGGCGCGGCCGCGGCACCCCGAGCGCGTCGCGCTGATCGAAGGCAGGCGTGACGCGGTTGTCGGGATCGGGGAGCTGCTCCATCAAGCTGGACACGCAGAGCTGCCGGGTGCAATGCCACGCGAGCTCGGCGGCGAGCTGCTGGCCACGTACACCCTTGCGCACGAGATCGGCCGCGGCGACCTCGGGCCCGCCGATCGGCCACTGCCACCCGCTGTTGCCGAGCTCCACCCGGAACGCGGCGCGCACCCCCCGAGAGGCGCTGTTCCGCGTGGCGTCGATACCCCCCGTCGAGAGCGGTCCGCGGGGCTGCCCGAGCGCTTCCCCGGCGAGCGCCCAGCTCAGCTGGATGGGGTGATCCATGAGGTTGCGCCCCACCTGGCCGCTCCTGTTCGCGACCCCGTCCGGCAGCGCGTCGGTCCTGGACATCAGGAGCAGTTTGGGCGTCTCGATCCCGTGCGCCGCCACGATGTAGACCTTGCCCGAGGCCTCGTGTTCTGTGCCGTCCGGGCGCTTGAACACGATGCGCGACACGCGTCCGTCAGGGCCGACGCCGACGGCCGTGGCGATGGCCTCTTCCACGATCCGCACGCCGGCCAGATCGGCCTTCTTCACGTGCACCGAGGCGTCATAGCGGGCCGCGATCGGGCAGATCGGGCTGCAGGATTTGCTGCCGCAGCACGCGGGCCGGCCGTCGTACGCGGCGCTGTTGCGCGCCTGTGCCGTCGCGGTCACCGGATAGCCGAGGGCCGAGATCCTCTCGGCGATGCGCAGATCCGAGTAGCTGTGGGGGATGGGCGCCATGGGATAAGGCGCGCTGCGCGGCGAGCCGAGGCTGTCATCGCCGGCCACGCCCATCTCGATCTCGCTCTCGACATACCAGGGTTCGAGCACGTCGTACCCGATGGGCCAGTCGACGCCGACTCCATAAAGGGTCTTCATCCGGAGATCGTCGGGGAGGAAGCGGAGCGCGGTCCCGAGCCAGTGCCAGGTCGTCCCGCCGACGACGCGGAGGTACGTGCTCTTGAAGAGGTCCGGGCCCTCCTGCACGTAGTACCCGCGGGGAGCGCTCTCGCTGGGCGCAGGCGCGGCCATGGAGCGAGGAAAGGGGGCATCCAGCGTCTTGACCACGGCGCTCCGGTAGGCGCTGGCGGCCCTGTCGCGGTCGACCCGCGGCCCAGACTCCAGCACGAGCACCCTGGCGCCCGCCTTCGCGAGCCGGTAGCCGGCCAGCGTCCCCGCGATGCCCGCGCCCACGATGACCACATCCGCTTGCAGCCTGTCCCCCATAACCGAGCTCCGTCCGGGCGGCGGCAGCGCGCCCCGCCGCCTCACCCCGCGGGCGGCTCCCCCCAGGACCCCATCGCCCCGCCGCAGGTGCCCGGTGCGCTGGTGTAAGGGAGCGATCTCCACGCGAGCGAGCCCTCGTAGGTCGCCAGCGCGCGCCCGTCGGCCGCGTCGTACTGGCCCGTGTACCAGAACAGGAGGATCTCGTCCGCGAGCGCCCGTAGGCGCCTGTCGGCGAAGACGCCCCGCGCGGTCAGGTCATCGAGGGGGCACGCCGGAGCGTCGCCGACGAGCCCCGCCCTGGCATAGAGGTCCTCGAGCGCCGCGGCCTGCTCCGGACGTACGAGCAGGCAGTCGAGGTAGATCTGCGCGTGGTCCCGGGCGAGGTCGCCAACCCCGGTGAGCACCGTGGACAAGGCGAGGAACCGGTCGAGCGGCGCGGCGGCCCGGCCGCGGACCACGTGCCTTGCAAGGCCGCCGGCGGCGGCGAGGAGCGCGAAGATGAAGAGGGCGAAACGGCGCCGGCCCATGCGGAGGATGCTTCTCTGGGCGATCCGCCCCGGATTGAGCTGCTGGATGCTGCTGTTGCCACGAGGAGGCTCGTGGCGCACGCCATGGTGGCATGAGGGACGAGGTGCCCGGCGTCAATCACGATCTCCCCTGGACCACGAGGTTCGCTCTCCGCCATTCTCTACTTGACCGTCTCTGCTCGACCGCCGCCCGTCCGTCGTGGTCGCCTCACCTCGCCCCACCGAAACATACGACCTCCACGAACGTTCGCCGCCAGATCGGCCGCGGCGTCCATCCAATGCGCCCCACCCCCTGGCTGCCTCCCGCCCATCCTCGATCATCGGCGTATACGTGGGGACCTGCACGGCTGTAGAGTCGGGTCGGGTGCACACGCAGTGCTGTGGGGATGGACTCCGGCACCGGCGGGCGGGAGGTGTGTGATGTGGCCTCGTCTCTCTTCGTCCATTCTGGACCTGCAGGATCGCTATGGGGTCGTCGTCGTGGGGTCCGGCTACGGGGGAGCGATCGTCGCGGCGCGCCTCGCCGCGCACGGACACTCGGTGTGCATCGTCGAGCGGGGAAAGGAGTTCCCTGTCGGCACTTTCCCCGAGGACCCGGCGCAGGCGGCGCTCGAGCTGCGGACCTCGGCGAACCCGCTTGGGCTCTATGACTACCAGTTCGGCCACGACCTCGACGTGTTCTCGGGGAACGGCCTCGGCGGCACGTCCCTCATCAACGCCAACGTGGCCATACGGCCGCTGGTCGAGGTGTTCGCGAGCGATCGCTTCCCGTCTGCGATCCAGGCCGAGGCCCGGAGCGGCAAGCTCTGGACCTGGTACGAGAAGGCCGAGAAGACGCTCGGCATCGCGCCCGCTGCGTTCTCGACCGCGAAGGCCGACGCCCACGCCCTGTCGGGCCAGAAGCTCGGCAGGCCGGTCCTGGTCCCCAACCTCGCGATCAACTCCACGCACGAAGGTCTCGACGCGCACAGCGTCCACCGCCGCATCTGCACGAAGTGCGGGGACTGCGTCTCGGGGTGCAATGTCGGCGCGAAGAACACGCTGATGATGAATTACCTCCCGATGGCGCGCGCCGCGGGGGCGCGGATCTTCACGCAGACGGAGGTCCGCTTCCTCGTCGAGGCGCCGGCGAAGAACGGCTACTACGTCTTCTTGAGCCACCGCGCGGACCAGTCCTCGCCGCCCGTGGATCGCGTCGTCTTCGCGCGGACGGTGGTCCTCGGCGCCGGGTCGCTGGGCTCGACCGGCGTCCTCCTCCGCTCCCGCGAGCGCGGGCTGGACCTCTGCGGGCGTATCGGTCACCACTTCAGCTCGAACGCCGACCAGTTCGGCTGCGCCTACAATACCGACGGTCCACCGAAGAACTCGCTCGGCTTCGGCCGCCAGCAAGGCCACGCGGACGTCGGCCCCGCGATCATGCGCGTCGTCGACTTCCGCCGCCCAGGGGGAACAGGCGCGGCCGACTTCATCGTGATGGAGGGCGCGATTCCATCCGCGTTCGTGGACGCAGCGCGGAAGATAGCGAGCATCTCCGCGCTCTCCGGCCGAGACACCGACAGCGGCTGGCTCGACGAGGCCGGTGAGATGAAGCGCATCGTGGCCGACACCTTCTCGGCGACGCGGAGCGGCGCGCTGAACCACTCGCTCGTCCACCTCGGGATTGGGCACGACGGAGCGGACGGGCGCGTCACGCTCGACTCCGAGGGCAACCCTCGCGTCATCTGGGGCGCAGTCGGCTACCGGGACGTCTTCAAGCTCATCTCCAGCGCGATGTACGAGCTCACGAAGACGCACGGCGGGACGTACGTCGCAAACCCTCGCTGGAGCGAGGCGCTCGGCAAGAACCCGATCACCGTGCACCCGCTGGGGGGCTGCCCGATGGGGGAGACCGCGGAGCTCGGCGCCGTCACGCACGCAGGCCAGGCGTTCCGCGAGAGCGGCGACACGCAGGCAGGCCTCTTCGTCGCCGATGGCGCCATCATCCCCACGAGCCTGGGCGTGAACCCCTTCCTCACGATCTCCGCCTTTGCCGAGCGCGTCGCCGACGCGATCCACGGCCGCGCGACAGGGCGGATCGAGGTGCCGACCACCGTCTCGCTCCAGGTCCCCGCCTTCGCCGAGCCTGCGCCCGGTGTCGAGTTCACGGAGAAGATGCGCGGGCATCTGACGCGGTCCGTCACGACCGCGAGCACGCCGGAGGAATACGAGGCGGCCGAGGCGCTGGCGAAGAGCGAAGGGAGAGCCTTCGAGTTCCGGCTGACCATCGTGATCGACGATCTCCACAGGTTCATCGAGTCGCGCGAGCACGAGGCGATGTGCGAGGGCTACGTGGACGGCGCGGGCTTCGGCTCGCGCGTGCTCGTGGAGCGAGGGCGCTTCAACCTGTTCATCGAGGATCCGGAAGCCCGCACGAAGCGGATGATCTACCGCCTGGAGTTCACGGGCGAGGACGGCGAGCGCTACCTCCTCGACGGGTTCAAGACGATCCACGACCATCCCGGCTTCGACGTCTGGCCCGACACGACGACGCTGTTCACGACGATCCGAGAGGGATCCAGCGTCGAGGGCAGACCCGTGGCGCAGGGCATCCTGCGCGTCCATTTCGCGGATTTCCTGCGGCAGCTCACCACCCTCAGGGCGCGCAACGTGCCCACCCTCGGCGGCCGCGCGGCAGCGGTGTCGCGCCTTGGCGCGTTCTTCTTCGGCGATCTCTGGGACACGTACATCAAGCACCAGATCCCGGGTGAGGGGCCGTGACGGTCCGCGACCGCCAGCGTCCGTGTGCGTGAAGACGAGGTGAGCCAGTCAGCGTGCGCCCGCGGCGCTCCGCGCCTCGAAGCGCGCCGGCACCCGGCCCGACGGCCCGAGCGCGGTCGTGCCGCGCGGTCGCGCTTCGTTCGGCCGCAGCGCGACGAGCCTCCCCCGCTGCGCGAGCCGCGCCAGCACGAGTCAGCGCGTTCGCCGTGGTCTCGTGCCCGGCGAAGAAGATGTGAAGCACCTCGTCGCGCAGCTCCTTCCGCGACATGCGCTCGCCGGTCTCCTCGTCGCGCGCGTCGAGGAGCGCGTCGAGCAGGTCCCCCGGCCGCTCTCCGCCCTGCTCGCGCCGGTCGATGATGCCGTACACCACCCGGTCGAACGCCGCTGTCGCCTCCCGGATGCGCACGTTGAAGGGCAGCGGCCAGGACAGCGGCACCCTGAAGGGGAGCAGCATCCGGATCTTGATGTAGCGGTCGATCTCCGCGAGCGCGCTGTCGAGCGTGGCGATGTCCGACGGGAGCTGCTGCGAGAACATCGTCTCCACGATGACGTCGCGCGTGATGCCGAGCATGAGATCGTGGGCGTTGAGCTCCTGGCCATCGGTGAGGCGCGCGAGGTGGCGCTCGGCCACCGCGTTCATCGCCGCCGTCATCGTGGCGATCCGCGCGCGGGAGAAGCTCGGCTGCATGATGCGCCGCTGCCGCAGCCAGAACGGCGGATCGCTGATCGCCGGGCCGTTGCCGAAGACGGGCTGTACGGTCTCCCTCGATTTCTCGCCGCGCAGGTACTTCCTTGCCGCTTCGTGGAGCACGTAGCGGGCGTCGTCCGGGTGGGTGAGCATCACCATGCCCGCGGCCCCGAACGGGATCCGGGCGATCGGCCCCTTCTCGATGGCGACGCGCTCCAGGAAGCCCGCGGCGTCGACCGCCATCCACGGCAAACTGCCGAGCAGCGGGATCGACGGAGCGACAGGGATCTCGGAAGCGGGGCGGGCAGGCGGCGAGGGGGCTGCGATCGTCATGGGCGGCTCGCCCGAGGGTACATCAGCGCCGTCGCGAAGGCGGTCCCACGGCGGCACCGGGGGAAGCGCGGGTTTTCGCGGGAGACGGGGAACTTTTCCCGCGGGCGCGGGTCGTCTGCTCATGCACCCGATCCGCGCGCAGGTCCCCACCGAGAGCATTGCCCGCCCGCCCGAGCCCGGTAGGCCCTACGCGCCCGACGTGCCGCACGCACCCGCCCTCCCGTCCACGGACAAGATCCCCAGCCTGCTCTTCGTGGACCCGCCCGCGCGGACCGATCTCGACGAGCTGCGACAGTCCCTCTCGTTCGCGTTCACCAGCGGCGTCTCCGGTGGGCTCTTCAGCCAGGCGCTCGATCGGGCGCCCATCGGGCCCTCCACGTGGGATCCGAAGAGCTTCGCGCCGGACCTGTTCCTGGAGGAGCTCGTGGCCCGGTGCTTCCGCGTCCGCGTCGGAGGGCACGAGGCCGTCGTCAACCGAGGGTTCATCCTCCGCGTGCTCTCCCGGCCCCCGAGCGACACGCGCGTGACCGAGCTCCGGCGGGGGATCCTCCACGAGCTCTCGGGCTCACCCACGTTTCGCACGCAGCTCGAGAGGCTCTACACGGCCTCGTGCCGCATGCGCGGCGCGCTCGAGGGCGCGGTGGCAGGGAAGAAGTTCGATCCGACGCGGCGGCAGCTCGACGTGCTCGCGATCGTCAAAGAGGTCTTCGACCTGATGAGCGCGTCGTTCGAGGGCGCGCGATCGGGCCTCTCCCGGCTGCGCGACTTCGGCCAGGCGGTGCAGGCGACCGAGGGATATCGATCGATGGCCGATCTCCTCGATTACGACGAGCACCTCGCGACGCTCCGCCTGGACATCCGCGTCGGCGCCGACGGCCGCATCCGAGGCTTCGACGTCGTGACCGTCCGGGAGCGGCAGGAGAACCCGTTCGTGCTGTCGCCGGTGCGGCGCTGGCTCGCGAAGCTCGAGATGTTCTTCCGCGGGTACAGCTTCGGCGACGGAGAGGTCATGGCGAGGCTCGTCGACGCGGTGTTCGAGGGCATCGAGGATCAGGTCGTCAAGCTGGTCCCGCTCGTCGGAGAGATGGAAGTCTACCTGGGAGCGCTCGGCTTCCGGGATCTCGCCGAAGCGGCGGGGCTCGAGGTCTGCCTGCCGGAGCTCCGGTCCGCCGCGGAGGGCGAGCGCGCGCTCCTCGGCCTCTTCAATCCGCTCCTCGTCGCCGGCGGAGGGAAGGCGGTGCCGTGCGACGTCGTGACCGATCGGGCCGACACGACGCTCCTGGTCACGGGGCCGAACTCGGGCGGAAAGACGCGCCTGCTCCAGTCGGTGGCGCTGACGCAGCTCCTCGCGCAGGCGGGCATGTTCGTGCCGGCGCGCAGGGCGAGCGTCGCCCGCGTCCCGGGGCTCGTTGTGTCGCTCATCCAGGAGACGAAGTTCGATCAGAGCGAGGGGCGGCTCGGCATGGAGCTCCTCCGGATCCGGGCGCTCTTCGAGGAGCTCGGCCCGGGAGCCATGGTGATCCTCGACGAGCTCTGCTCGGGGACGAACCCGTCCGAGGGCGAGGAGATCTTCGAGCTCGTCGTCACGCTGCTCGAGAAGCTCCGCCCGCAGGCGTTCATCACCACGCATTTCCTGACGTTCGCGGCGCGGCTCGAGCGGGAGAAGGCGATAAGGAACCTCCGGTTCGTCCAGGTGGAGCTCGACGCGGCGCAGAAGCCCACGTACCAGTTCGTCGACGGCGTGGCCGCGACCTCGCTCGCGGCCCAGGCCGCGGCCCGGCTCGGCGTGACCCGCGGCGAGCTCGAGGGCCTCATCGATCGCAACATCGATCGCAATCAGCTCGCCTCCAGAGCGCTGTCCGTCGTGGGTCGGGAGAGCTGACGTGGCGACGTTCCTCACGACGGATCGAATGAACCCCGCCCTCCGCGCGCGCGTGGAGCGGGCCGCCAGCCACCGGGCGCGCGCGCGCCATCACGCGGCTCGAGCCGGGATCAAGGGGACGTTCGCGAGCGACAAGCGGCTCGGGCGCGCGCGGCTGCTCACGCTGCTGACGGCGGCGGCCGTCGTGCTCCTCGCGATCGCGATGTACGTCCAGGATCGCCGCGCCATCGAGGCCGAACGCCGCGCCCTGCTGGCCGTGCTCGACGAGCGCCGCGCGGAGTTCCCGGCGGGCCACGAGGGCTTCGTCGAGGCGACGGATCGCTGGATCGCCGAGGCCGCGGGCGACGGGGACCCCGCCGATGTCGTCGACCCTTCGCTCCGCGCCCCAGGGGCCCTCGACGCCCTGCTCCGCCGGCCCGCGGTGTACGTGCGCGCCCCTCGCGCCGAGCTGCGCGACGCACGCGGGATCGAGGATGCCGCGCGCGGATCCGACAAGGATGCGTTCCTCCTGTGCCTCCTGAAGCCTCCGCCCACGTCCGAGGAGCGCGATCTGCTCACGAAGGTGCGAGGCGTGTATTTCGGCGGGACCAGGGTCGACGAGGAGACAGCGAACGTCCGCCGGCTCGCCGAGGCGCGGCTCGGCCTCGCGGTGCTCGGCCCCACGTTCGAGGGCTCGGTGCGCGCGGCCCGCGACGTCGCGGCGGTGAAGAGGCACCGCAAGGAGCTGGATCACGCCCCGATCGAGCTGGCGAAGAAGGCCGCCGGCGCGGAGGTGCTGATCGTCGTGGCCGAAAGCCCGGCCGAGAGCACGACGTCCGCGAGCTCGGCGCGCGTCTCTCTCGTGGATCTCGCGGCGAAGAGGGTCCTGTTGCGTGTGGGCCGGCGGGTCGACCAGCAAGGGCTCTCGCCGACGGGCGTGCTCCATCGCGAGCAGATCGAGGGCTGCGGCCTCGCCTTCGCGGTGCGGCGCAGCGTCGAGGAGTGATGGCTTCGCTCCCCGGAGCGCAAGGCGGTCACCGAGCTCCGCTCAGCGCGCGCACATCTCCATCAGCATCGTCTCCAGCACCGCCTGCGCCGGGCGGCGGCTGCTCTTCAGCGCGAGATCCGTCTCCGCGAGCACGCGCATCCAGCCGGCGAGCGCGCCCTTCGGGAGCTGGCGGACCGACTGCGCCACGTCGTTCGCCTTGAAGGGGGCCACGCCCGCGCGCTGGGCGGCCTCGGCCTGGCTCGCGCCCCCGGCGAGCGCCGACTCGAACTTCACCATCTGCCGCACCGACCAGGAGACCGCCCCGAGCAGCCGCAGCCCGCCGTCGCGCGGATCGTAGGCGTCGGCGAGGGCCGCGAGCGCGCGGTCGAGGCGCCGCTTCCCGAGGGCGTCGATCAGCTCCCAGACGGTGCTCTGCCGGATGCGGATGACGATCTGGGCGATCGCGTCCTCGGTGATCGGCTGCTTCGGCCCGACGTACAGCGAGAGCCGCTCGAGCGCGTCGACCACGTAGCCGAGCTCGGGCCCGGCGAGCTCGGCGAGCTGATCGGCCACGTCGGGCGCGATCGGGTTGCCCTTCTCCCGGGCGATGGTCGCGATGAAGCCGGGCAAGGCGCGGCGGTTCAGGGGCTCGCACGCGACAAGGAAATCGCCCTTCTTGGCGGCGGTGACGAGGCGGCGCTGGCCGTGGAGCTTCGTCGCGACGAGCACGAGGACCGCGCTCGGCGACGGCGCCTTGGCGTACTCCGCGAGCGCGTCGAGCGGACTCAGCTGCTTCGACACGCCCCGCTTGCCGCTCGCGCCGCTCGCGCCGCGGTCGTCGTCCCCCTCGCCGTCGTCGCCCTCGTCCTTCTTCTCCCAGCGATCGACGCCGCGGACGAGCACGAAGCGGCGCGGGCCCATCATCGGCAGCATGCGGGCGGCGCCGAGGATCGACTCGACAGGCGCGTCGCCCGCGGTGAACTTGTCCTCGTTGAAGCCGGCGACGCCCCCCTTGGCCGCCGCTTCCCTGATCGCGCTCACCACGCGATCGACCAGCCAGCGCTCCTCCCCCAGCACCAGGTAGACCGGGCGGAGGGCGCCGGTGGTCGCTTCCTTCAAGGCTTGGTCGGGCGTCACCGCTCCGGCATCGGGCGTTCAGGCGGGTGCGTCAAGGGCGCCGCGCTCGCCCCCGCCGCCGGCGAGCCCGCGCGCCCGGCCCTCCCCTCGATCACGGCAGCGAGAACGGGACATCGACGCGCACGTTCGCCCCTGGCGGCGCGACGGCGACCGACGGCAGCGCGTCGACAAGGCAGGCGGTGACCTCGGGGCGCGACGCCTCGCGGTCCTCGATGATGCCTCGGGCGAGCTGCCGGCCCTGCGCGTCGAACGTGAGGTTGAAGACGTACTTCACCCCGCGCGGCGCCGGCTGCGCCGCGATCGCCGGCTTGTAGCAGCGCTCGATCAGGGCGGGCCGGTGCGCCTCGAGCGCCCGCGCGGCCTGCATCGCGACCTCGTCGCGCGCAACGCTCGGCGCGGGCGCCTGGACCGGGCGCGCCGGTGCGCCCGCGCCAGGCGCCCGAGCCGCCGGCCCGGCGGAGGACGCCGCATCGGCCGGCGGCTCGGGCGCTTCCCGGGCGGGGCGCGGGTCCGCGGGGACGCCGGCTGGGCCGTGGCGAAGGCCGAGGTAGACCGCGGCGGCGATCATGGCGCTGCCGAGGAGGATCGCGGTGGGGGTCGAGAGCTGCCTGCCCATGCCTTCGCATTCCCAGTTTGACAGGATCCCCCCCGACCACTCTAGATCCGCGCCGTGTGGTCCGTCCTGCTCGTATTCGCCTTCACGTACATGCTCATCGCGGCGCGGCGCCTGTCGATCCTGCCCATCGGACGCCCGGCCGGCGCGCTCGCGGGCGCGTGCGCCATGGTCTTCCTGAGCGCGATCCAGCCGGGCGCCGGCCTGGATCCGCATGAGGCGTTCGCGGCGATCGAGCCGAACACCATCGGCCTCCTGCTCGGAATGATGCTGCTCTCGGCGTCGCTCGACGCCGCGGGGGTGTTCGAGCGCGCCGCCGCGTGGGTCGCGCAGCGGGACCTGTCGCCGGTCCGCCTGCTCTACCTCGTCACGGTGGGCTCCGGGCTCGCCTCCGCGGTGCTGCTGAACGACTCGGTCTGCGTGATGCTGGCGCCGCTCGTCGACCGGACCGCCCGGCGCGCGGGGCTCGAGCGGGCGCCGTACCTCCTCGCGCTCGCGATGGGCGCCAACGCCGGCAGCGCGCTCACGCTCGCCGGCAACCCGCAGAACATGCTCGTGGGCCACCTCTCCGGCATCTCGTACCGCACGTACCTGCTGGAGGCGGGCCCCGCCGCGCTGATCGGGCTCGCCGTCACGGCCGTGACGCTGCACCTGCTGCTCCGGCGCCGCATCTCGGTGCGGACGCCCGTGCCCGTGCCCGCGCCCGAGCCCGCGCCCGCGCCGGCGGGAGACGCCCGGCCGAGCGCCCTGGCGCCGCTCGCCTGCATCGTTGTCGTGTCCGTGATGTTCGTGCTCGGCGCGAACCTCGCGTGGACGGCGGTCGGCGGCGCGACCGCGGTCATCCTGCTTCACCGGCGCGACGCGAACGCCCTGTTCGAGCGGGTGTCGTGGACCGTGCTCGTCTTCTTCGGGGCCCTCTTCATCGTCGTGGCGGGGCTCCAGAAGACCGGCATGCCCGAGCAGGCGCTGCGCGCGGCCAGCCCCTTCCTCCCCGCCGGGCCGACGATGGGTCTGCTCGGGCTGAGCATCGCGATGATCGTCGGGTGCCAGATCGTCTCGAACGTCCCCTTCATCCTCCTGGCGGACTCGTACATCCGCAGCCAGCCCGATCCGCACCTCGCGTGGATCACGACGGCGCTGGTGTCCACGCTCGCGGGCAACCTCACGCTGCTGGGCTCGGTGGCCAACATCATCGTGGTGGAGACGGTGGGCGCCGAGCGCGAGATCGGCTTCCGCGCTTACGCCAGGGTGGGTGTCCCGGTGACGCTCGCCTCGACCGCCGCGGCGCTGGCCTGGCTCCTCCTCGTACGCTGAGCCGCGCCGCCACGGCGCGACCCCGCCGCGCCGCCACGCAGAGCGGGCGCCGCGCCGATCACAGCGGCGCCTGCTCGCGCAGGCGCAGGCGGCGATGGCGCACCCCGACGCGCGCGAAGGGACGCCGCCCCGGCGGCCTGCGCCGCACGTCGAGCCACGCGTGGATCACCGTGATCCCGACGGCCGCACAGAACACAGGCCCCATGGCGAGCATCACCAGGAGCCGCAAGGCTTGCCGGATCGCGCGCTTGTTCATGTGGCCCAGCGTACCATCCCCGGTGGACCCAGCAGCGGATTGAATTGAAAAACTTCAATTCTGCTGCTGGAAAGACCCATCATCAAGCTCCAGCGCGGAAAAATCTTGTATTGCTGGATCCCGCTCGTTTACAGCTGGGGGTGGCCGATCTCGACCCGCTGTCGACCCTCTGCCGCGCGGCCAGCGGTCCGCGCCCGCGCGGCAGGGAGGCCCCTGGAGGCGCGCCTGAGCGGCCGAACTCCTTCGCGGCGGCGAGCGAACCGCGGTCACCCATCTCCCGGAGAAGCCTGAATGGCGCACCAGCTATCCAAACGAGTCGCCCTGGTCACCGGCGCTTCCCGCGGCCTCGGGGCGGCCATCGCCCGCAAGCTCGCGGCCTCGGGCGCGCGGGTTGCGGTCAACTACTTCGGCAGCGGCGAGCAGGCGGCGCGTGTTGTCGAGGACATCCGCCGGGGCGGCGGCGAGGCCGAGGCGTTCCGGGCCGACGTGCGCGACGAGCAGGACGTCGCCCGCCTCGTGGGCGAGGTGCAGGCCCGCCTCGGCCCCATCGAGGTGCTCGTGATCAACGCGACGGGCCCGCAGCCGTTCGTCAAGCTGGAGGACCTGACCTGGAAGCACTGCCTCGACCAGCTCGAGTTCTTCGTGAAGAGCCCCGTCCTCCTCGCGAAGGCGGTGGTCCCGGGGATGAAGGAGCGCCGGTCGGGGCGGATCATCAACGTCGGGTCCGAGGTCTTCGAGCAGGGCGTCCCCGAGTTCTCCAGCTACGTCTCGGCGAAGGGCGCGCAGCTCGGCCTCACGCGCTCGTGGGCGATGGAGCTCGGCCCGCACGGGATCACCGTCAACCAGGTGTCCCCCGGCTGGGTCGTCGTCGAGCGCCACCTCCAGGAGGGCGCGAGCGCCGAGGCCATCGAGGCCTACCGGGCGAGCAACCCGCTCCGGCGCATGGGCACGCCGGACGACATCGCCGAGGCCGTCGCCTTCCTCGCGTCCGACGCCGCCGAGTTCATCACGGGCCAGAAGCTGTCCGTGAACGGCGGCAGGACCCTGGCCTGAGCTCCTCGAAAGCCCCTGGCACCGTTCGCTAGAGCAGCCCGCGATGAGCTAAAGACAGAAGGTCCATCGACGTCGCGACGACGATGTGGATGGCGCAGCCGCCCCAGATGGAGTCGCTCTTCAGGCTCACCGTGCCGAGGATGAACCCGGCGAGCACCGAGCCGAGCGCCTCGGGCAGCGGCTTGCCGAAATGGATCATCGCGTAAGGCACCATCATGGCGAAGATCGACGAGTAGCCGAGCGCGCGGCGGATCCCGTGGAGGAAGAAGCCGCGGTAGAAGAACTCGAGCGCAACGAATTGCGCCGCATAGAGCGCCTCCCACGCCCAGAGCCAGGGCCACGGGCCCTCGCCCGGCGCGAGCTTGTAATACGGATACTTCGCCTGGAAGGCCGGCGACAGCGACGCGGCGAAGAGGAACGGCGCCATGACGGCGAAGAGGAAGCCATAGACGGGCAGGTGCCTCGCCGTCCCGCGGACGCGCAGGCCGAAGCTCCGGATCGGCGCCCGCAGCACGAGCTTCGCGACGACGAGGGTCGGTATCAGATAACCGACGAGGCGGCCGAGCGCCCAGACGATCCGCTGGTGAAAGCGGCGATCCGGCGACGTGTTCAGCGCGTCGTGGAGCCTCGCCGCGGCGCCGTCGAGGCCCACGGCGCGCAGGCCATCGACCATCCAGCGCGTGTCGTTCTCGTTGCCCGCGAACCGGACGAAGAGGAGCACCCCGATGACGGTGAGGAACACGCACACCATCCGGCGGGTGACCTCCCCCGCGGGCGTGGTGGCCCTGTGGTGCGCCGCCTCGGCGTCGAGCCGATCGCGCAGGTCGATGACGTACTCCTGCCAGATCCGGCGGAAAAAGCGTCCGATCACGCGCCGTGCTTAACACCGCCGGCGCCCCCGGCACAACCGCGCCGGGGAGGCGCTTCTACTGCTGGCCGGTGGGATTGACGATGATCTCGACGCGCCGGTTGTTGGCCCGGCCCTCGGTGCTCGTGTTCTCCGCCACGGGGCGGTCCGGCCCGTGGCCGACGGTCGCGATCTTGTCCCCGGGCAGCCCCGCCGTGATGAGGTGGGCCTTCACGGCGTCGGCGCGCTCCAGCGAGAGCTTGCGGTTCGCCTGGGCGGAGCCGGTCGAGTCGGTGTGCCCCTCGATCCTGATGGGCGGCGACCCCTGATCCTTCAGGGTGGCCGCGACCTGGTTGAGCTTCTCCTTGGCGATCGGCAGGAGATCGGACTTGCCCGAGGCGAAGAGCACAGCGCCGGAGAGCGTGATGACCACGCCGCGCTTCTCCTCCTTCACCGCGGCGATCTCCTTGAGGCTCGCGAGCGCCGCGTTCGCGACGCGCTCGGCCTCCCGCCGCGCCGCCTCGGCCTCCTGGCGGGCCTTCTCGGCGGCGGTGCGCGCGCTCTCGGCCTGCAGCCGCGCGCTCTCGGCCTGCTGCTGCGCGGTCTCGGCCTGGGCGCGCGCGTGCCGCTCCCGCTCGATCTGCTGCTGGCCGCTGTGCAGCGCCTCCCTCGCGCTGGCGAGCTGCTGCTGCGAGAGGTCCTTGAAGGCGTCCTCGGCCGCGGCCTTGTCGCGCTGCGCCTGGAGCAGCGCCGCCGCCGCCTCGGCCTCCTGGGCCTTGCGGTCGGCGATGTACGCGAGATCGCGCGTCTGCGCGGCCTCGGGGTCCTCGCCGAACGCCCCCTCGGCGCGGGAGAGCGCCTGCTTCGCCGTGTCGAGCTGGGCGGGCGCGAGGCGCGAGGCGGCGCCTTCCGCCGCGCGCCTGTAGCTCGCGCGGGCGTCGACGAGCTCCTTCGGCGGGACCGCCGCGCCGCACCCCGACGCCGCGTAGAGCGCGGCGCACAGGGCGAGCGACCGGGCAGGCCAGGACGGGTTCTTCACCAGGGAAGCCATCAGCATCACCTCTCGCTTCACTTGACCCCCGTCTGCTTCATTTTCTCGACCTGCTTCAGCGCCTCCTGCGCCTCGGCCTGCGTGGAGCGCGCCTTCGCGAGCGCCAGCGCGAGTTCGGCGTCGGCCTCGGCGCGCTGGAGGAGGCGCGTGGCAGAGTCGTTGTCCTCGGCCTGCATCTGCTGCTTGGCCTTCTCGAGCTGCTCGCGCGCGAGCTTCAGGTGGAGGGTGGCCTGCGGGTCGGACCCGGCGCCCATCTCGTCGGCCGCGCGGATGGCGGCCTGGGACGAGGCGAGCTGGTCATTCGGCGGAGGCACGGTGCCGCCGCACGCAGCGAGCGCAAGACCGAGCACCGCGGCCGGGCTCGCGAGGCGGCGTAGGGGTGGCTTGTTGTTCGGGCTTCGGTTCACCCGGCCGTTGTACAACACCCGAGGTCTCCGACAAATCAGGAAACCCCTGTCATTGCGAGCGATCTCGGCCGTCTGCCTCGGTCCGCGGCGCCGGGACAGGCGCTACTCGACGCGCATCGAGCTCGCGCGGACGATGCGGATCCGCGCGTCACGCGCGTCGGGCTGGTTGACCGCGCGCGCGAACTCGGGCGCGGCCGGGGAGGCCACCTCGACGACGGACGCGGTGGAGCCGATGCGGATCGCGCCGATCTGCTGGCTCGACACGCCGCCGCGGCGGCACACGAGGGCGAGCAGGCGCCGGGGGTCCGCGCCGTGGCGCTCCCCCCAGTTGACCTGGAAGGGCACGAAGGGGAGGCGCGGGGGCTGCTCCCCGTTGCCTTGACGAGCGGCGGGGCGAGCGCGCGACGGCGCCTCGGACCAGGGCGGCGCAGCGGACCGGGCGCGCGACGGCGCCCCGGACCAGGGCGGCGCCGGCGGCCGGGCGCGCGACGGCGCCCCGGACCAGGGCGGCGCAGCGGACCGGGCGCGCGACGGAGGCGGCTCGGAGCGGGGCGGCGCGACGGCGGTGACGGGCCGCGGAGCGCAGGGGCCTGTGTGCTTCGCCCGCGCGAGGAGGGCCGCGACGAGCTCGGTCGCGTCCATGTCCGCGAGCAGGCGGGCGGCGAGCTCCCTGTGCCGCGCCTCGGGCGCGGGGCCGGACGCCTCGCGCGGGGCGCGCGCGTTCGCGTCGCTCGAGGCCGCGTCGCCCGAAGCCGCGTCGCCCGAAGCCGCGTCGACCGCGGCCGCATCGCCCGCGGCCGCGACCTCCCGGCGCGCCGGGGCGAGCTCGGCGGCGAGCCGCTCGTCGGCGGCGCGGAGCACGTCGTCCGGCGACGGCGCCGGCCGGAACGTGGCCTCGACGCGCGCGCGCCGGAGCAGCCTCAGCGCGTGCTCTCGCGCGAACGGCGCGACGAGCAGCACGCTCGTCCCCTTGCGGCCCGCCCGGCCGGTGCGGCCGCTCCGGTGCGTGAAGATCTCGGGATCGCCCGGGGGATCGGCGTGGATGACGCGCCCGACCTCGGGGACGTCGATGCCGCGCGCGGCCACGTCGGTCGCGACGAGGGTCGTGATGGCGCCCGAGCGAAACGCGTCGAGCGTGCGGGTCCGCTCGCGCTGCTCGAGGTCGCCGCTCAGGGCGCCCGCGGGCAGGCCGAGCGCGGTGAGCTTGTCGGCGAGCTCGGCGGCGCCCTCGCGGGTGCGCACGAAGACGAGCGTGCGCTCGCCGGGCGCGAGGAGCAGCAGGTTCACGACCGCCGCGTCGCGCTCGGCCGGCAGCACGAGGTGGGCGACGTGGGCGATGTCGCCGTTCGCGGCGCCGGGGCGCGTGCCCTCGACGCTCACCGCGTCCCGCTGGAAGCGATCGGCGAGCGCGCGGACCTCGCGGGAGAAGGTGGCCGACACGAGGTGGGTCTGACGATCCTCGGGCATCTTGCCGACGATCGCCTCGAGGTCGTCGCGGAAGCCGAGGTCCAGCATCTGGTCCGCCTCGTCGAGCACGAGGGCGAGGACGCCGCGCGGGTCGAGGGTCCCGCGGTCCAGGTGATCGAGCAGGCGGCCGGGCGTCCCGGCGATGACATGGGGGTCGCGCCGCAGCGAGCGCGCCTCGGCGCCGAAGCTGGTGCCGCCGGTGACGCACGCGACGCGCGCGCCGAGGGGCGAGAGGAGCCAGCTGAGCTCGCCGGCGATCTGCGCGGCGAGCTCCCGCGTCGGCGCGATGATCACCGCGGCCGGAGCCGCCACGGTGCGCGGCGCGCCGTCGGGCGCGGCCGCGGCGCGGTCGGCGAGGGCGCGCTCGAGGCGGGGGGTGAGCGCGAGGCCGATGGCCACGGTCTTTCCGGAGCCGGTCTGCGACGAGACACGAAGGTCCCGCCCGGCGAGCTCAGGGGCGAGGACAGCCTGTTGGACGGGGGTGAGGGAGGTGAAGCCGCGGCGGGCGAGGGCGCCCGCGAGCGGCGCGGGCAAGGCGTCGAGCGATGAGGCTGGATTCATGAAAGCCGCGCAACCTAGCAGAAGCTGGACGGTTGTCGCGGCCAATCGCGTATCGAGCGCAGCGCGGCGCGTCGCAGCCGCGCGGCGGGGGAGCTCCCCCGCCCTGCCGGGATGATGAAACCGCCAAAGCGCCAGAAGACGCCAATATTATTAGTTTTCTTGGCGTCCTTGGCGTCCTTGGCGTCCTTGGCGGTTCAAAAGCCCCCGCCTTCAGTCAGCGTGCCTCACCGCCGCGCTCCGGATCACTGGGCGCTCGCCTTGGCCTTCTCGTCGAGCCAGGCCACCGTCCACGCGAACGGGCTGTTCCAGTTGATGGTGATCTCGTTGACCGACCACGCCCCGATGTCGTCGAGGTAGCACTTCTCCGGGGCGCACTTCGCGCGCTCGGCCGTCTCGTCGAGCGCCGCTTGCGCCACCTCATCCTCCAGCCCGGAGTTCGGCCCGCCGGAGACCGCACCGGGCGGAGCCGACGGGTACTCGGGGTCGACCTGGGCCGCCCAGAAGCGATGGTGCGGGTTCTCGAGCGGGTTCTCGCCGTAGCCGGAGACATAGGACTTGTCCATCGGGTTGCGCCCGAGGAGGTAGTCCGCGCCCGACGCCACGCCGTCGAAGTACTTCTGCTCGCCGGTGAAGTCGTGGGCCAGGGCCAGGACCAGCATGTTGTTGAGCACGAACGAGTTGGAGCCCCAGGGATACCCGCCGTTGCCCACGGTGAAGGGCACCCGGTACCCCTCCGTCGCGACGGCCTCGAGGTACTTGTCGGCGATGGCGATCAGCTGGGTCCGGGCCGCCTCGCGCTCCGCCGCGGCGTGCTGGGCCTCGACAACGGCGAGCGAGATGGCGCCCAGCCCGTCGACCTGGCCCCAGGTCATGGCGCTGAACGTGCCGTCCACGCCGATGAGCTCCTTGCTGTAGTCCGACGCCGCGAGCTCGGCCTTGTACGCGGCGTCGCCCGTGGTGAGGAACAGCTCGGCGGCCGCCCAGTAGAACTCGTCGCCCAGGTTGCTGTCGCCGTAGGCGCCGCCGCCCGGAACATCGCCTTCGTTCGGGAGGGTGACCTTCGGGTTCGCCTTCGCCGCGGTCCACGCCCGCGTCGCGGCCTCGAGGCACTTCGCCGAGAACGTGGGGTCGAGCTCCTTCCAGATGCGCGCGGCCTGGGCCGCGGTCGCGGCCAGGTTGAGCGTCGCCGCCGTGCTGACCGGGCGCAGGTAGCGCGGCTGCGTATCCTCGTGCGGCGCCAGCGGCAGGCCGGTCCACGCGAGATCGTGGATCTTGTGGTGCACCATGCCCGCGCTGGTCTCGCCCTGGGGCACCTGCATCTTGAGCATGAAATCGATCTCCCACCGGGCCTCGTCGAGGAGGTCGGGGATCTCGTTCGCGTTCTCGGGGATCTTCAGCTTGCCGTCGCCGAAGTCCCCCGCCGTGGACCCGAGCGCGACGAACCGCTCGTACTGGTTCAGCAGCGTCCAGGCGGAGATACCGCCGTTGACCACGTACTTGCCGTGATCGCCGGCGTCGTACCACCCGCCCGTGACGTCGAGCGTGTACGTGCAGCCGATGCCCTCGGCGCAGGGCGCCTCGTCCGGCTTGTGCCCCGCCGGGCGCGCGTGGTCCGGGCCGACGTACTGCTCGAGGATCTCGATGCCGGAGCGGTTGTGATAGAAGTACGCGAGCGCGTCGTACTTCATCTGGGAATAGATGGTCGGGCTCACGTCGAACGGGTGGCTCGTCACCGTCCCGACGCGGAGCTCGTAGCCCTCGCCGACGGTGGTGAAATCGCTGAAGTCGATGGTGTGCACGTGCTCGCCGGAGGCGGCGTCGTCGCCCACGACGCGGGTCGCCCCGCTGTCGACCACGGTGCCGGCCGCGTCGACGAGCTCCCAGGCGTGCGGCTTGTCGGCCGCGGCCACGACCGTCGCGACCTTGGCGGCGGCCGGCAGGTACCCGACCTGGTTGACGCGGATCAGCTCGGTGCCCGACGGCGGCACCGTCTCGATCGGCGCCTCGCCCCCCGTGCCCCCCGTGCCCCCCGTGCCGCCCGCGCCGCCCGCGCCGCCGGAAGCCCCCGCGCCGCCAGCGCCGCCATCGCCGCCCGCGCCACCGGAAGCCCCCGCGCCACCCGCGCCGTCCGAGGGTCTATCGTCGCCGCAGCCAACAGCGGTGAGGCCGCCCGCGAGCGCCAGAAGAAGAGATCCACCCAAACACAGCCAAGAACGCTCCCGACGAGCCGACTTCGCAGCAGAAGAACAAAGCATGATGCGTATCTCCAGGTAAAGTTGAAGCCGCGCGGCCAGACGCCGCACACGGAATCTTACAGCACCGCCACCATCGATGAAGTCGATGTCGGTGTCAAGCGCGATTGTGGGCTCCGGGCGTGGGAACGGGCGACGTGTGGTCGTCAGTAGTGCCAGGGATAACGCGTGAAATCCGGGCGGCGCTTCTCCAGGAAGGCGTCTCGGCCCTCCTTCGCCTCCTCCGTGCCGTAGGCGAGCCGCGTCGCCTCGCCGGCGAAGAGCTGCTGTCCGACGAGCCCCTCGTCAGGCAGGTTGAAGCCGTACTTCAGCATCCGCATCGCGGTCGGGCTCTTCGAGTTGATGATCGCGCCCCACCGCAGCGCCTCCTCCTCGAGATCCGCGTGAGGGACGACGGCGTTGACCATCCCCATCGCCGCCGCCTGCTCCGCCGTGTAATCGAGCCCGAGGAAGAAGATCTCCCGCGCCTTCTTCTGCCCGACCTGCCGCGCGAGCAGCGCCGAGCCATACCCGCTGTCGAAGCTCGCGACGTCCGGGTCCGTCTGCTTGAACATCGCGTGCTCGCGGCTCGCCAGCGTCATGTCGCAGACCACGTGGAGGCTGTGGCCGCCGCCCGCCGCCCAGCCGGGCACCACCGCGATGACGACCTTGGGCATGAACCGGATGAGCCGCTGCACCTCCAGGATGTGGAGCCGGCCGAGCCGCGCCGGGTCGGCCTGCCCCGCGCTCTCACCCTCGTACTTGTACCCGTCCTTCCCGCGGATGCGCTGATCGCCGCCGGAGCAGAACGCCCAGCCGCCGTCCTTCGGAGAAGGCCCATTGCCGGTGATCAGCACACAACCCACGTCCGACGTCGTGCGCGCGTGCTCGAGCGCGGTGTACAGCTCATCGACGGTGCGGGGACGAAACGCGTTGCGGACCTCGGGGCGGTTGAACGCGATGCGGACGGTGCCCTGGTCCACGGCGCGGTGGTAGGTGAGATCCTCGAACGAGAACCCATCGACCTCACGCCATCGCGCCGGGTTGAAAATCGCAGAGACGGTCATGGTCCACTCCTTTGGGGCGCGGACCGTACCTGCCTCATCGTGGGCTGGCAACCTCGGCGGCATGACAGTGGCGACCTCCGGGCGCGCGTGTTCGCCAGACCCGGGCGTCGCTTCTGCCGCAGCCGGCCCAGTACGCCCGCTAACGAGCCTCCCGATACCCTTGACACATAAGCCGTTCTCGTGGACAAGCAGGCTTCGACGCGCGGTGAGGTCGACGTCGCGCCGCCTGGGGAGTGCGCGTGCGCGCGCTGGCCAGGCGGCGCGCGAGGCGCTCGCCCGCGTTCGGACAGGAGAATCGCTGATGGCGGGCGGCCTCGACGGCGGGCGCGCTCTGCCTGCCCGCGAGGGGGGACGACATGGGCTTGAGCTATGAACGACTTTTCCAGGTCTCGTCAGGACTCCTGGCCACCGCGGACGCGCGTGGCTACTTCCGTGATCTGAGCGCTTCCTGGGAGCATGCCCTCGGCTGGTCCCTCGACGAGCTCAGGGCCAGGCCCTACATCGAGCTCGTCCACCCCGACGACCGCGAGGCCACGCTCGCCGAGGCCGCCGCCCTCTTCCAGGGTCGCGCGAACGGCCGGTTCGACAACCGTGTTGTGTGCAAGGACGGCTCGTACCGGTGGCTCGGCTGGACCGCCCGGGTGGACATGGACGAAGCGCCCTCGGAACGGCTCATGGTCGCCACGGCGCTCGACCTGACGAGCGACCGGGAGCGGACCGCGCAGCTCACGCAGGCGGCGGAGCTGACCACGGTCTACGAGAAGCTGTTCCGGGTGTCCGTGGGCCTGCTCGTGACCCTGGACGCAGAGGGGTACTTCCGCCACGCCAACCCGGCCTGGGAGCGCACCCTCGGCTGGTCCCCCTCGGAGATGATCGCGAAGCCGTTCATCGAGTTCGTCCACCCCGACGACCGCGAGGCCACGCTCGCCGAGGCCGCCGCGCTCTTCCAGGGCCACACGACCATCAAGTTCGACAACCGGTACGCGTGCAAGGACGGCTCCTACAGGTGGCTCGCGTGGACGGCTCACCTGGACGCGGCCGAGGAGCCGTCGCGCCGCCTCGTCTATGGCACCGCCCACGACGTCACGCCGTACAGGGAGCTGCTCGACAAGCTCGAGCGGACGCTCGCGCGGCTCCGCGACACGATGCAGGCGATGTCGACGCCGCTCATCCCGATCACCGATCGCATCATGGTCATGCCCCTCGTGGGCCAGATGGACTCGGAGCGGATCGATCAGGTGATGTCGGCCGCGCTCGCTGGAGTCCAGTCCACCCAGGCTCAGGCGGTCATCCTCGACGTGACAGGGCTCAAGGAGATCGACACGCGGGTCGCCGCCGGCCTCGTCGACACCGCGAAGGCGCTGCAGCTGCTCGGCGCACGGACGATCCTGACCGGCATCCGGCCAGCGGTGGCGCAGACGCTCGTCGGGCTCTCGCTCGATCTGGCGGGCCTCCTGACCAAGAGCACGCTCCAGAGCGCCATCGCCTTTGCGCTGCAAAGCGACAAGGGCGCGCCACGGGCCCTCGCCCAGTAAAAGCGTCGGAAACGTGCCGGCGCGCGGCGGCGGAGCGGCCGACCGCGCGGGGCGGGTGCGCGCGCCGGGGGGGCTGGTGTATAAGGCCGCGTGGTGTGCGTTCGTGTCCCCGGAGGTCGCATGTCGCTCGGCCAAGGTTCGGTCGCAAGGGCCTGCTGCGCGGCCATCGCGCTGCTCACCGCCGTGTCGGCCTGCTCGACCAGGGTGCGGAGGTTCGGAGACGACGACGCCGGCGGCGGCGGGAGCGCCTCGGCGTCGAGCGCCGGCGGCGGCTCTGCCTCGAGCGGCGGGAGCGCCGGTGAGGGCGGCTCTGCCTCGAGCGCCGGCGGCGGCTCTGCGTCGAGCGGCGGGAGCGGATGCGAGCCCGGTCGCCAGGAGGCCTGTTACGGTGGTCCGCCCGCCACGTTGAACCGCGGAGCCTGCCGCGCCGGCGTGAAGATCTGCGACGAGGAAGGGAACGGGTTCGGCCCGTGCGCCGGAGAGGTGCTGCCCGCCGCCGAGCGCTGCGACACCGCCGAGGACGAGGACTGCGACGGCGCGAGCAACAAGGGGTGCGCCTACCGCCGGTGCGCCGACGTCCCCCGCGGCCTGCCGAGCGGCGTGTACACCCTCGATCTGGACGGAGCCGGCGGAGATCCCGAGTTCCCCGTGGTGTGCGATCTGGAGACGGACGGAGGAGGGTGGGCGCTCGTCTACAACAGCGTCGGTTCGGCGGAGGGAACGACGCTGTCGTTCTGGGACATCCCGTACGCCAAGCGGCTCGGGACCAAGGGCGAGCCGGCGCTCGAGCGGAACTTCTACAGGGGCTCCCTCTACCTCGTCGGCCGGGAGTACCGCGACGAGATCGCGGATATCAAGGGCACGGTCGCGGAGGTCATGCGGGCGACCGCCGAGGGCATCGACACGACGACCATGAAGCTCCTCCGCCCCCTGCACGTCTCCGGGGACGCCGACGTCTTCTTCTCCCATTTCCTCTCGGGGTGGTCGTCGGGCGATCACGACGGCGACACTGCCCCGGATAATAACTGCGCCGTCGCAGCCCTGAACGTCACGCAGCACTACGCGCAGTGCTGGGAATACAACCTCGGAGCGGACGGGGACGCACCGTTCGACGACGGCGGCTGGGGTCCCCACGTCGGCACGCACATCGCGGATCAGGCCGGGCTCGCGAACGACAATACGCGGTATACCCGGGTGCGGCGAATCTCTCGCTGGACACGGTGGTGAGCCGGGCCCTCAGGCGTACCTCCGCGCGTACCTCCGCGCGTGCCCCCGCGCGTACCTTCGCGGATTTCGTGACAAATTCCGGGAGGCTCGGGTATGCTGCCCCGGCCATGCGCTTCTATGCACTGACTTTTTTGACGCTCTTCGCGAGCCTCTGCCTGGCGAGCTGCTGGAACAACGGCGGCTGCGTGGAGGGCGACGCGTGCGAGTGCTCCCAGGGTGACGAGTGTTACCTCGGCTGCGACGGTGACAATTGCGACCAGCGCTGCTTCCAGATGAATCGCTGCGGCGCCGTCTGCGAGCACGGGTGCTCGTTCGAGTGCTTCGACGTCGACGAGTGCTCGGCTTCCTGTGGAGACGACTGCGATCTGCGGTGCCATAACACGACGGCGTGCGGGGCTATCTGCGATCGCGACTGCCGGTACGAATGTCACGACACGAGCCGGTGCGGCGTCAGCGTCGGCTCGGGCAGCGTCGTGACCTGCCGGAACGTGGCGACCTGCGAGGTCGAGTGCCGGGGCTCATGCGAGGTGTTCTGCGACAACGTGGGCGGCGAGTGCCGCGTCACCTGCCCCGGCGGCGAGGCTGCGGTCATGTGCCCGAACGGCTCGCGCTCGTGCGGCGGATGCTGAGGAGACCGAGACCGATGCAGAGAGCGATGACATCGCAGCTTCGCGCGCCGCGCCTCATGGCCGCCGCGCTCTCGTTCGCGGCGCTGACGATCGGTTGGACCGAGGTCGGCGAGGCGCAGATGACGATCAAGCGCCCCGGCGATCGCCCCGACTACAAGGTCGAGCTGGAGCCGCACCTCCTCCTCACGCCGTTCGAGCCGCTCGGCGGCCCCGGCGCCGGGAACGGCCTTGGCGCCGGGCTCCGCGCCACCATCGACATCGCGCCCGACGGCTTCATCAAGCGCATCAACGACTCGGTCGGGCTCGGCTTTGGCCTTGACGGCATCCACTACGGAGGAGACGGGGACTACCGCGGGGAGTGCACCCGCTTCGAGAACGGGCCCGCGGGCACGCGTATCTGCACCGAGGTCGACCGGTACGGGGGGCCCTCGGACTACGTGTTCGGCTCGGTCGTGATGCAGTGGAACTTCTGGCTCCACCGGAGGTGGTCGGTCTTCGGCGAGCCGGGCCTGTCGCTGTATCTCGGCGACGTGGGCCGCAACGGGGTCTTCGGGGTCTCACCGGCCCTGTTCGTCGGCGGGCGCTTCCACTTCACGGAGAAGGTGACGCTCACGATGCGGCTCGGATACCCCGCGTTCTCGGTGGGCGTCTCGTTCCTCCTGTGAATTTCGCGCGCTCGCGGACACCCGTGTCGCGCGCCCCCGCGCCCCTCCCTCCCGTAGAGCGCCTCCTCGCCGCTTCCCCGCGAGGCCGGCCGACCTGATATCCTGCGCCGCATGCCGGAGACGCCGCGATCCGAAGAGACGCTCGGCTCGGCCTTGATCGAGGACCTCACGGTCCCGAGGCTCGGCGCGCCGGCCGCTCCGCTCATGGAGGAGCTCTCGAGCTCGGCGCTCACCGAGGACATCGAGGCGATCGAGGCGGCGGCGGCCGGGAGCGCGGGCGGCGATCCGCTGATCGGGAGCCTGATCTCGGGGCGCTACCGCGTCGAGGAGCTCATCGGGGAGGGCGGGATGGGCGCCGTCTACCGCGGCGAGCAGGTGCACCTCCGCAAGCAGGTCGCGATCAAGCTGCTCCGGCCCCTCGCCCGGCGGATGCCGGAGCTCGTGGTGCGGTTCGAGCGCGAGGCCGTCGCGGGAGCGCACATCCGGCACCCGAACGTCGTCGCCGCCATCGATTTCGGTCAGCTGGACGACGCGTCGTTCTTCCTGATCCTCGAGTACGTCGAGGGCACGCCGCTCAAGGAGGCGATCTCGGGGGGACGGCTCCCGCCCGCGCGGGCGCTCCGCATCGCGCGTCAGATCGCGTCGGCGCTCGCGGCGGCGCACGAGAAGGGCATCGTCCACCGCGACGTGAAGCCCCAGAACGTCCTGCTCGACGCGCACGATCAGGTCAGGCTCATCGATTTCGGGCTCGCGAAGGTGAACGTCGATCTCCTGTCCAGCCAGAGCCGCAAGACGGCGACGCCGAGCCCCGCCCTGACCAGCGCCGGCGAGGTCTTCGGCACGCTCGCGTACCTCGCGCCGGAGGCGCTGCGCGGGATGGACGCGGTGGACGCGCGCGCGGATCTGTACGCGCTCGGGCTCGTGCTCTACGAGATGCTCACCGGACAGCACCCCTTCGACACGAAGAACGTGGTGGAGCGGCTCAAGCAGCAGGGGCCGGGAGGGCCGCCGGCCCTCCGCGCGCGCGCTCCGGATCTGGAGGTGCCGTACGAGGTCCAGCAGGCCGTGATGCGGCTCATGGAACACGATCCGTCGTTCCGCTTCCAGACGGCGGCCGACGCGATCGCGGCGCTCGATGAGGGGCTCGCGGCGCTCGCTCGCTCGGCGGCGCCGCCGGCGCCGGCAGGGGGCGGGATCGCCGCGGCTGGGCAGGCCCCGCCGGGCGGGACCATCGCGGCGGGCGGGGCCGCCGATCAGGCTGCGAAGGCGGCGCCCAGGGCTCAGGCGCCGTCTGCCTGGCCGGGGCCCCGGGCGACCTTGCTCGCGCGCGCACACCGCGGGCCCACGGCCTCGGCGCGCTGGGTGCCCGTCGCGGCGGCGCTCTCGGCCCTGGCGGCGCTCGCGATCGGCGTCGCGCTCTGGCTCGTCGTCCGGCGGCCCGCGGCGACCACGGAGGCGCCGGCCGTCGCCTCCGTCGAGCCCCCGCCGGCGCCGGCAGCGCCGCCCCCTCCGGCGAGCGCGGCGCCCGAGGACGACGCCCGCGGCGCCCCGAGCCCGCGCGCGCAGCTCAGCCGGGCGGTGGCGACAAGGAACTGGGTGCTCGGGGCGCGCTCGCTCCTGGCCCTCGCGGAGGCCGATCCGGAGCTCGCCCTGAGCCGGGGCCTGCGCGAAGAGGTGCTCTCCACCGTGGCGGGCATCGGGTTCGAGGAAGACAACCCGGCGGCGGACGAGGTCTTCGACCTGCTCACGAACCGGCTCGGCAGCGGCGGGCTGGACGTGCTGCTCGACCTCGTGCGCGCGCGCGGAGGCACCAAGGCGGCCCGGCGCGCCAGCGAGATCCTGGCCCGGCCCGAGGTGATGGCGCGCGCGACCCCCGCGCTCCGCGTCCTCTTCGCGTTCCGCAGGGCCAGCTGCGGCGGCAAGCGGGCGCTCTTCGGCCGCGCCGCGGCCGAGGGGGACGAGCGCATGCTCTTCGAGCTCCAGGTGCTGCACGGCGCGCGGTGCAGGCGGACCGATCCGTGCTGCTTCCGCGACGACAAGGCGATCGCCGACGCGATTCAGCAGCTGAAGACGCGCCTCGGGACGTGACCGGCGCGCGCGGCGCGCCTCCTCTCCGCCGGGCCCCGCCGCGGTGCCGCCGCTCAGAGCAGGCCGCAGCCGTTGTAGAGCGGCAGGAGATCGCTGTCGCGCACCTCGCTCCGGATCGTCTCCGAGTAGCTCGGCCCGAGCAGCGATCCCAGGAGCGGCCCGAGCAGCGGCAGCGTGTGGCACGTCTGGTTGCCGGTGACGTCCTCCAGGCAGGTCAGGTCGCAGAGCCCCAGGAAGGCGATACCGCACGTCGGCACGTGGCCACAGAGCCGCTCCAGCGAGAGCAGGCTGAGATCGAGCGGGCAGCTCAGCGAGAGCGCCGAGAGCTCCCCCGTGAGATCGGGATCGATGCAGGCATAGCCGGCGATGGCCCCGGAAAGGAACGCGTTCCCGTACATCGTGGCGTCGTGGACGACGAACTCCGTGTAGGGCTCCTCGTTCAAGGGGCCATCGAGCGCCGGGTGGCTGCCCTGCGGCAAGAACTCCACATGCTCGCCGGTGCCGTTCAGGTGCTGGAAGATGCACGCCGAGACCCAGCGCTGCTCCGAGGAGGTGAGGGCACGCTCGGTCCATGCGGGCGCGAACCCGAAGGAGCCGTGGAACGCACGGCCGTCCGGACCGTGGACGACCTGGTCAGAGGACAGCGCGCAGCGCACGGTGTAGTCGAGCACGCTCTTTCCGCCGGAGGTGCCGAGCAGCGCCGTCGGGGCCACGACGTCGTTGGCGCCGGCGAGCGCGCGCTGGCCGAGCGCGCGGAGCGCCGTGCGGTTCTCCGGCGCCCAGAAGTCGCTGGGGAGCAGGCCGTTGCATCCGATGGGCACCGCAGTGCTCCGTATTGGCAGCTCCGCCGTCTCGACGGGGTCGGTGTCGGACGGGGCGTCGGGGCCGGTGTCCGACGAGGCGGCGCATCCCGCGGTGAACACACAGGCGCCAAGGAGACCAATGGCGATGAAACGGGTCGATAACATTCAGCTCTCCTCCGGGGTGGTCGCGCAGCCAGGCACAGGGCCAGGTTCAGACATCGACCAGCAATATCGATCTTTCTTAAATTGGCAGTCTCCCATCTTCCAGGAAGGCGCGCAATGCTGAAAATCGACACACGGTGGTGGTGTGAAAGGGCTGCGTGAAAGGGTCGTGGGAAAGTACGGACTCGCCTGAGCACGACACGGAACAAACCTTATCGCGACAGGCTCCCATCAGTCCGGCACGGCTGGATGAGCGTCCGGAGCCCGCGCCCGCGACGGCTCGGCCAACCCGCGCTCCAGCTCGACGAAGCGGGACAGCCACAGGGGGCTCTCCCCGCGGTGCTCCCGCGCGCTCGCGAGCGCCTCCTCCGCTTCACGCAGGTGTCCGCGACGGAGCGCCATGCGAGCACGCCAGTAAAGGAACATCAGCGTCTGCTCGGCGATCGACTGGTCTTTCACCAGCCGGATCGCTTCTCCCCACGCGAGGGACGACGGAGGCGCCGGCCGGAGCCCGACCTCGGAGAGCACGAGCTCGAGCAAGCTGAACTCCGTGAGGTCGCCCGGCTCGAGGGCGCAGGATCGCTGGATCCACTGGACCAGCTGGCTGGCCTGCTCGTACTCGTCGAGCGCGAGGTGGATCTGCGCGAGCAGCATCGCCGTCTGGGGCATCGGGCGCTCGGAGGCCTGCTCTTCGAGCCACCGGGCGCGCCGCAGGAGCGCGAGCGCCTCGCGCTGCCTGTCGCTCCAGTGGAGCAGCACGGCGACGTTGTACGACGCCATCTTCTCCAGCCACGGATTGCCGATCTCGCGCGCGAGATCGACGGCGCGGCGCAGGTCGCCGACCGCGCCCGGCAGCGACCACCGCCAGGCCCACAGCGCGATGCGGTTGATGTACGCCCCGCAGAGGTGAAACCGATCGCCGGCCGCCGTGACCAGGGCGATCAGGTCCCCGGAGGCGCGCTCGGCCTCGTCGCGGCGACCCGCGCTCGCGAGCTGGAACGACAGCATGATCAGGGCAAGGACGCGCGCGTCGTAGTCTCCCGACGCCGCGGCGCGATCGGCGCACGCTGTGAGCTCCGCGATGGCCTCCTCGGTCCTCCCCCGCCGCCACGCGGTGCGGGCCTCGGCGACCCGGAGGCGCAGCGCGAGCTCGGGCGAGGCCTGCGCGTACGTGTCGACGAGCGGCCGCGCCTCCTCCACCCGGCGCGCCGAGGCCTCGAACTCGAAGGCCCAGTCGAGCGCGGTCGCGTCCTCGAGCAGCAGGCCCGCCCTCGCCTGCGCGTCGCCGAGCGCCTCGGCCAGCGCGAGCGCGTCGCCGAAATCGCTGCGCGCCTCCCGGACGCGGCACATCCGGTACCGGCTCCTGCCACGGCCCGCGAGCGCGCGCGCGCGCCGGGGCGCGTCGCCCTGCTCGGCGATCTGGAGCGCGGCGTCGTAGCGCCGATCCGCCTCGACGGCGTCGTGCCGCGCGGACGCGAGATCGCCGAGCGCGAGGTAGGCGTCGGCCGCCTCGGCGTGCTCGCCGCACACGGCCGCGTGGCGCGCGAGCGCGCGGAGGCCGCCGGTCGAGCCGGCCGCCACCTGCGCCCGCCAGTACGCGAGGGCGCTCCGGTGGATCGCGGCGCGGTGCGCCGGGTCGAGCATCCCGTAGACCGCCTCCTGGAGGACCGCGTTCTGGAACGCGTGCCGGCCGTCCTCGCCGCCGCCGCGGCCGTCGCCGTCGCCGTCGCGCAGCAGGATCCGCCGCTCGACCAGGGCCGCGAGCCCGAAGCCCGCGTCGACCATCGCTCCGGCGCCGCCCGCGCGCTCCAGGCCGTCGAGCACCGCCTCGAGCTCGGCGCGATCGAACGACATGCCGAGCGCCGAGCAGACCCGGGCGCACGTCGCGAGCTCCGGCGGCAGATCGTCGAGCCTCTGCGCCGCGAGCCATTGCCACGCCGGCGCTGGCGGCAGCGCCTCGACCTCCGCGGTCGCCACGTAGGAGCCGCCGCCGGCGCGCCGGCGCACGACGCCCGCGCGCTTCAGCGAGCGGACGATCTGCCGCAGGCAATCCGGGTTGCCGCCCGCCCAGTCGGCGAGCCGGCGGAGGATCTCCGCCGGCGGGTACTCGGCCGGCAAGAGCAGGCGCGAGGCGAGATCCATCGCCGCCTCCTCGGCGAGGGGCGCGAGCGTCACGCGGGTGTGGCGCTGGTTGCGCTGGCCCCAGCTGGGACGGGCCTGCTCGAAGCGAGGGCGCGCGGTCACGACCACCCAGAGGGGGGTGCCCTCGCCGTCGAGCGTGGCGTACTCGAGCGCGTCGAGCAGCACGTCGTCCGCCTGGTCGGCGTCGTCGAGGATCACGGCGAGGGGGCCGCGGCGCGCCCCGCGGCGGAGCGCCTCGGCGAGCGCCAGCATCAGGCCGTTGCGGGCCTCCCCGGACAGGCGCCCCCCGCGGGGCCCCGCCCAGCCGAGCGCCGCGGCGACGGCCTCCCACGTCGCGCCGCCGAGCGTCTCGCCGAGCCGCTCCACGCAGAACTGCCGCGGGTCTCCGGGGCTCTCCCGCGGCGCGTCGAGCGCGACGCAGAGGAGCGCGCGCACGGCCTGCGCGGCGCCGCCGTGGATGGGGTGGAGCGCGCGCGCGGCCACCACGCGCACGTCCGGGACCGGCACGCCGGCGATGCTGGCCGCCTCGGCCGCGAGGCGCGTCTTGCCCAGACCGGCGTCGCCGATGAGCGTGAACAGGCCGGGGCACGTCCCGTCGAAGGCGTCGGTCACGCTGGCCGCGAGCGCCGAGAGCACGTCGTCGCGGCCGAGCAGCGCCGGCTCGCGCAGGCCCTCCGGGTCGCCCGGCGGCGTGGGGGCGAGCTCGTCGTCGGGCAGCGCGCGCTCGAACTCCTCGGTCATCGCGAGCCCGCCCCAGGGCTCGGCCGGCAACCACGCCTCGGGGCGCTCGATCGGCGCCCCGTAGGCGGCGTGCAGCCCGCCGGCGATCCTGCGCAGGCGCACGCTGGCGAGGTGCAGCGCCACGCGCACGCCGCCGCTCAGCGCGAGATCGCGCGCCGCGGCCAGCGCTGCGCGGGCCGGATCGTCGATGTCCCTCGCGGAGAACACGGCGAGGCAGCGCTGCCCCCGCTGCCGCGCGACGAACCCCCGGCGGCCGCCGATCGCCGCGATCACCGGCCCGGCGCCGCCCTCCGCGAAGAGCAGCGCGACCGGCTGCCGCCCCTCGGCGACGGCCGCCGCGGCGCCGTCGTCCTGCCGCTGCGATCGCGGCGCGGACGGAGGCGGGATCGAGTCGGAGCGAGGCCGCGCGCGCAAGGCGTGCAGGGTGAGCCGGAGCGCGGCGGCGCTGTCCGGGCGGCGGCTCGGGTCCTTGGCGAGGCAGGCGAGCGTCAGCGCCTCCAGCCCCTCGGGGACGTCCGCGAAATCGCTCGGGCGCGGCGGGCGCAGCGCCAGGTGGCCGTGCTCGACGGCCGTCTCGCCGCCGACGAACGGCGGGCGCAGGGTGAGCAGCTCGAACAGGATCACGCCGAACGCATAGATGTCCGCGCGCGCGTCGATCCGCGCGGCGTCGCCCCGGAGCTGCTCCGGAGCCATGTACTCCGGCGTCCCCACGATGTCGCCGGCGCGCGTCACGCCGGCGGACACCGCCGGCGGCTCGCCGCCTTCGGCGAGCCGCGCCAGACCGAAATCGAGCAGCGCCGCGCGCCCGCTCGAGGCGAGGAGGAAGAGGTTCTCCGGCTTGAGATCGCGGTGGATGACGCCGCGCGCGTGCGCCGCCTCGATCACGGTGAGGATCGCGTCCGCGCGCCCGGCGGCGAGCTCCGGATCGAGCGGCGCGCGCAGCGCCGCCAGCTCCTCGGCGAGGGTCTGGCCGAAGAGCCTCTCCATCACGAGATAGGGCCGCCCCCCGGGGAGCTCGCCGCAGGCGACGAGCTGCGGAGCGTGCGGCACGCCGACGCGCTCGAGCAGCGCGGCCTCCCGCCGGAACCGCTCGCGCAGGTTCCACGCCGCGTGCCCTCCTACCTTGATGGCGACCGGCGCTCCATCGCAGTCCCGCTGCGCGGCCCAGACGTCGGAGAAGCCGCCATGTCCGAGCGGACCGAGCAGCGAGAAGCCCTCGATCACCGGCGCCGCGCGCTCCACGATGTCACGCTCACCGGGCGGCGGGATAAAGCCATCTCTGACGCACGGAGCGCCAGCGGCGAGCCGCCCGTGACATACGGAGCAACGGTGCATGATTCGGGTTGCTTGCCGGCAGCCGGGATCGCATTCGATACCGGCTTACGCGTACTGTACTGCGCGAGCTCAGCAGTTGTCATTGAGGAAGTAAGCGGCTGTCGCATATCCCATGAAGACCCCTGGCCAGAACGATGAGCCTTTCCCCACCGCGCCGCCGGCCGACGCCCCCGCGGCGGGCGAGCCGCCGCTCGCCACGTCGCGGACATGGAAACAACACACGCCCGACACACGCGATCGCGAGGGAGCAGGTCCTGGCGCCCCGCGCGCCGAGGCGCTGCGGGCAGGCGAGTACCTCCTCGACGGCGTCATCGCCGAGGGTGGGTTCGGCGTGGTCCACCGCGCGGTGCACGCGGCGAGCAGGGCGCCGGCGGCGGTCAAGATCATGCACGCCGACCTGATCTCGCGCGCCGACGTGGTGCTCCGCTTCCAGCGGGAGGTGGACGCGATCGGGCGGATCCGGCACCCGAACGTCGTGGAGATCCTCGACGTGGGGCGGCTCGACGACGGGCGGCCCTACTACGCGATGGAGCTCCTTCAGGGCAGGAGCCTCGAGCAGCACCTGTTCGCGCGCGGCCGGCTCCCGGCGGACGAGGCGCTCGCGATCCTCGATCCGCTCTGCAGCGCGCTCGCCGCGGTCCACGCGCTCGGGATCATCCACCGCGACGTGAAACCTTCCAACGTGATCCTGTGCGAGCGGGGCGGGGAGCTCAGGGTGGTGCTGCTCGACTTCGGCATCGCGAAGCTGCTCGGCGCGACGGATCTCTCGCTCACGTCGTCACGGCACGTCGTGGGGACCCCGGCGTTCATGTCGCCCGAGCAGCTGCTCAACCGGCCTGTCGACATGCGGACCGACGTCTACGCGCTCGGCGCGCTGCTCTACACGATGATCGCGGGATCCATGCCGTTCCTGGCGACCACGTACCCGGTGCTGCGCCACCTGCACCTGCACCAGGCGCCGCCCCGCCCGAGCCTGCACGCCCCGGTCGACCCGGCGTTCGACGATATCGTCGTGCGGGCCATGAGCAAGGATCCCGCCGGCCGCCACCCGGACGTCGCCGCGTTCCTGGGCGACGTGCGGGCCGCGACGTCGCGGATCGCGCGGACCGGCGCGGTGGAGGCGGGGCACATCCGGCGCCTCGCCATCGGGCTGCTCGTCGAGGTCCTCGCCGAGGGCCGCGCGCTCGAGGCCCCCACCGACGCCTTCCTGGCCGAGTTCGAGGCCGTGGTCCCGGAGGCCGTGGCCGCGCTCGCGCCCTCGGGGTTCTCGCCGCTCGCGATCACGAGCACCAGCGTGCTGCTCGCGGCGGCCTTCCGGCGCGGCGAGCGCGGCACCGAGGAAGCGCGCCACGGCGCGATCGCGGCCGCCGTCGCGCTGCACACGCGGCTCGCCGGGCCGGGCCAGCGCGATCCAAGGATCAGCGTCCGCTTCTGCCTCCACGCCGGCGACGTGGTGCTCACCGAGGACGGCGCCCTGGTGGGCGGGAACCTCCTCGAGCTCTCCTCGTGCCTGTCGGAGACGGCGGAGCCGGGCGTGTACGCGTCGCCGGCGATGCTCGATGGCGTCGCCTTCTTGTCCCACCGGGTCTCGGGGGCCGCCGGCGCCACGATCCCGATGCGCCGCGTGTTCGTGCGGCCGCCGGGCCGCGCCGCGGCGCCCGCGTAGCGCCCCGGCGCTCGCGGGGCCGCGAGCGCCGGGCGCAGGATGGGTCAGCGGGCGGGCTTGACGAACTTGAGGGTCATGCGGTCGCTCTCGCCGATCGCGGCGTAGCGCGCGCGGTCCTTGTCGCCGAGCCGGAAGTTCGGCGGCAAGGTCCAGACCCCTTCCGGGTAGTCTTTCGTGTCCTTCGGATTCGCGTTGACCTCGGACTTGCCGCCGAGCTTGAAGCCCGCCGACTCGACCTTCTGGATCACCCACGCTTCCGGGAGATATCCCTGCTTCGCGCTCTCATCGGGGTTGGCGTCGGGCTTCGCCCGGTGCGCCACGATACCGAAGACGCCGCCCGGCTTGAGCGCCTTGAACGCCTCGGCGACGTAGGCGTCGAACTTGCCGTTCCGGTGCCAGCCGTGCGCCTCGCGAATGGCGATGACGAGATCGGCCTTGCCCTCGATCCCGAGCTTCGGGCTGTCGCGATCGATCACGACGACATCGACCTTGCCGAACAGCTCGGGTGACTTCTCGATCAGGCGCTTCACGCGCTTGCCGTAGAGCGTGTTGCGCGAGTCCGCGGGGCCGTTCGGATCGAACGACGTGATGATGAGCTTGCCCTTCTTCGCGAGCACCGGCGCGAGCAGCTCGGTGTACCAGCCCTCGCCGGCCCCGAGCTCGATGACCGTGCTCGTCTGCTTGAGGCCGAAGAACTCCAGGTTCTCGACCGGGTGCCGGGCGGCGTCGCGCTCGGCGTTGCCCGGGGCGCGGTGCTTCCCCTTGAGCGCCGCCCGCAGCGCGGCGCCCGCGCTCGGGTAGTTGGCCGCGATGAGCGCCTTGACCTCGGCCTTGAGCGCGTCGTCGAACCGCGCCGCCTCCGTGTCGGCCTTGGCCTCCATGGCCTTCGTGTCCTCGGCGAGCTTGGCGAGCTCCGCCTGCTTCTTCTCGGCTTCCGGGTCCGCCTTGGGCGTGGCCGGCTCGGGCTGCGCGACCGGCGCGGCGGCCGGCGGCGCCTGCGCGGGGGCCGGCGGCGGGGGCGGCGGGGCGCTCTCGACGGGCGGCGGGCTCCCCGCGCAGGCGGAGAGCGCGCCAGCGAGGACGAACAGCAAGGTCCTTGAAGTGATGTGCATGCGCGGTTGCGTAGACCGGAGGGACGACGGGCGCAAGACGTGGGCAGACGTGGCAAGACACAGCGAAACCACAGGGAAAACCGGCGAGGTTCCGCGTTGACCGGGCGGCGAGGCCAGGGTAGCGTACGCGGTCCCGGGGGGTGCTCGCACACTCACGCAGGTGGCCGATGCCGCTCAAGGTTCATAACACGCTCACGAGGAAGAAGGAGCCTTTCGTCTCCGCCCGGCCGAAGGTCGTGCGCATCTACACGTGCGGTCTCACGGTCTACGCACCGATGCACATCGGCCATGCGCGCACCTACTGCTTCTGGGACGTCTTCCGCCGCTACCTCGAGTACCGCGGCTATCACGTGCTGAGCATCATCAACTACACGGACATCGACGATCGCATCATGCAGCGCGCGAGCGAGCGCGAGGGCGCCGTCGACGTCGCCGAGCGGAACATCGCGGCGTTCCGGCGCGACTGCCGCAAGCTCCACATCAAGGACTACGCCGTCTACACGCGCGCCACCGACTTCGTCGACGAGCAGGTCGACATGGCGAAGCGCCTGATCGAGAAGGGCCACGCCTACACGGTGAACGGCGAGGTCTTCTACGAGGTCGGCACGTGGGGGTCCTACGGTGAGCTCTCGGGGCGCAAGGTCGACGAGCAGGAGGTCGGGGCGAGCGGCCGCGTCGAGGAGGACTTCGCTCGGAAGAGGCACCCGGCGGACTTCAGCCTCTGGAAGCCGACCGGCGCTGGCCAGCCGAGCTGGCGCACCGGCGAGGAGGGGTGGCCGACCGGACGCCCCGGCTGGCACATCGAGTGCTCGGCGATGAGCACGGCGCTCCTGGGCGACCATTTCGACGTCCACGGGGGCGGCATCGACAACATGTTCCCTCACCACGAGAACGAGATCGCGCAGAGCGAGCCGCTCTGCGGGCGGCCCTGGGTGCGCTACTGGCTGCACCCGGAGCACCTCGATCTCAAGGACATGAAGATGTCGAAGAGCCTCGGGAACGTCATCTCCATCGAGGAGCTCCTGTCGAGGCACGGGCACGACGAGGCGCGGTGGTTCTTCGTGACGCAGCATTACCGTTGCAAGCTCCCGTTCGGCTGGGAGCTGCTGCAGCAATCCGCTCAGGGCTATGCGCGCATCAAGAAGCTCGCGACGGTCCTCGCCGAGAAGCTGAGCGGCGCGACGGAGGCTGCCCTCGCCCCGGGCGCGTACGCATCGCAGCGACCCGAGGAAGAGCGATTCCCGAGGATGCGCCACCACTACGTTCACGGCCAGTTCGGGGAGCTCACCGAGCGGTTCATCGCGCGCTTCATCGAGGCGATGGACGACGACCTGAACACGCCGAACGCCGTGGCTGCATTTTTCGATTACGTGAGCGCGCTCTATTCGGCGGGGATCGAGCAGTGTGAGGACCGTCCCTCGCTGCTCGCGGTCTACCGGGCGATCGTGCGTCACCTCGCGGTGTTCGGGGTGGAGATCGCCGAGCCGGCGCTCTATCCGGAGCTCGTTCCGGACTACGCGCTCGCCCCTGCCGAGGGCGCCGCTGGGCGCGGGGGTGACGCCGCGATCGACCGGCTGATCGCGATGCGCCAGGAGGCCCGGAAGGCGAAGGACTTCGCCAAGGCGGACGCCATCCGCAACCTGCTGACCGAGGCAGGTGTCGTGCTGGAAGACACCCCCCGCGGACCCCGCTGGTCCTCCTCCTGAGGATCTCTCCTTCTGAGGAGCTCTCCCGCTTCGGATACGGGCCCATCTCGACGTTTTCGGTGCTCGGCGTACCGGAGTACGCCTCCGCGCCGAAAACGCCGATCTGGGCCCGTCTCCTGTGCGGGAGAGCTCCGCTAACGGGTGTATCAGAGGTCGGAGAACGAGCGGAGAGGATCGCGCGGCGGAAACTTGCCGGGGCGGGGAGCGGCGCGGTGGAGGGCGCGGGCTGGAGACGGCTGCAGCCCGGGATTCGGTCACGGGAGCTGCGGCGGCGCCAAAGGGCGGCGCGCTCCAGCCGTCACAACACGGGATGTCCGCGGCCCGCCTCCTTATAGGTCACGGCCACCTCCTTATAGAGAGGTGTCGGCATAGCGCGACGATGGCATAGCCCGACGGCGGCGCGGCGCGAGGCGTGGAGGAGGCGGCGCGGCGCGGCATATAGAAGCGGCGCAATGGATGACCGCGAGACGGCGGGGCTGCGGTCGGGGCGACGTGCGACGGGCGTGCGGCGGCGAGAAGGAACCTTGTTGTCCCTCTTTGCCGCTCGCCACGGCGCACCCTTCGGACGCGTCGGAAGCGTGCTTGTTTGATCTCGAGCACCCGCCTGGGGTCGCAAAATGGGTGTGCCAGATGTGCCAGTGTCGGAGCCCGCCGACACGCCCAGGCACGCTGGGTGCGACGCAACAGGGCGAAAATCACGATCTGGGGCCGGGCATATCAATTGCCAATCGGGTGCTTCGCACCGGCGCCCAAACCCGAACAGCCCGGTCGGGTCATACAGACGCCTGTTCGCGTCGCCGGCCGCAGCCCGAGCTGCGGTCGGACGGCGCTCGTGCAGTCAACTCTTACCCAACGAGAACGCAGATGCGGAACCTCTCCTTCGGCTTCGCCCATCCTCTCTCAATCAAAACCAGCTCGGCCGCGATCCTCGCCCTGCTCGCCTCGGGCGCCGCGTGCGGAAGCTATGACGTCGATGAAGGTTCACTCAACGATGCAGAACTAGCCCTCGAAGCGGCGGCCAGCGGGCCGGGCGCCGTCGTCGGCAGCGTCTCCGGCGTCGGCACCAGCGTCGGCGTCGGCACCGGCGTCGGCGCGACCGGGACCGGCGGCTTCGGCAGCAGCTCGGTCGCCACCTCCACCACCGGCGTCGGTGGCGGCGGCACCGGCGGCTTCGGCAGCAGCGTGGTCGCCAGCTCCACCGGCGTCGGCGTCGGCGGCTCCACCAGCAGCTCGGTCACCGGCGTCGGCGGCGGCGCCGGCGTCGGCGGCGGCGACCCCGGCGATCCGCCCCCAGGGGGGCCGCCGGCCGTCGGCTTCTGGCAGCTCGACGACTGCAACGCCGCGACAACGGCGCTGTTCGACTCGTCGGGCAACGGCAACACGGCCACCCGCTCGGCCAACGCGGCGTGCGCTCAAGGGCTCAGCGGCCTCGGCGTCGCCTTCAACAAGGACAACGACAAGATCCTCGTCGACGACGACGCCAGCTTCACGTTCGGACAGAACCTCGCCGTCGCCGCGTGGGTCAAGCCGACCGCGGTGTCGGGGTCGACGCCGCGGACCCTCGTGCAGGAGAAGGGCGGCGGAGAGACGAGCTTCTCCCTCGACATCCGGAACAGCCAGGCGCGGTTCACCGTGACCTTGACCAACGGGCGGACGGTCACCTCCCGCGCCCCCATCCAGGCCAACGTGTGGACCCACGTCGCGGGGACCTACGACGGCACATTCGTGCGGCTCTTCCTGAACGGCGAGCAGGTCGGCCAGATCAGCGCTGCGGGCACGCTCCACGACATCGACGCGCCCATCCGTATCGGCAACAACGTGCAGAAGGAGCGCTTCACCGGCGTGCTCGACGAGGTCTGGCTCTCCGCCTCACCGACGACCGCCTTCGAGATCGCCCAGCTCTCCTGCCTCAGGCGCCCCACGACGGCCGTCGTCACGCCGGAGAGCAGCGGCGTGGTCGCGCCGAACACGCCGGTGGCGTACCAGATCGCCGTCACCAACAACGATGTCGGCTCGTGCCCGGGCCGCGACTACTTCCTCGACATCTTCAGCCCCTCGGGGGGCATCGACGTCTCCGCCAATCCCTCGTTCTTCCCCGGCGTCCTGCCCGGGAGCACGGCGACGTTCCCCGTCACCGTCACCGGCACCGAGGACGCGGATCCCGGCGCCCACGTGATCCCCTTCTCCGTGATCGACTTCAACTCGCCCGAGTTCATCGTCGCCTCCGGGGCCCTCGACTTCGAGCTGGCCGAGCCGACGGGGTGCTTCGTCCGGACGAGCCGGGAGATCTTCGTGAAGGACCTCAGCGTGGTCGAGGATCCCCTCCGCACGACGTTCACTGGACCGCCGGGCGATCCCCGCACGGGCGCATGGACGTTCGCGCGCCTGATGGAGGACATGGCGCCCACGCCCGCCGACGCGCCGGCCATGGTCGAGGAGCTCTTCAGCACCTGGCTGACCGATCAGACCGTGAACGGCTTCACCGTGCCGGCGCGCACGGCGATTCAGCAGGTCGTGCTCGACGAGTGGCCGAGGAGCCCTGACGGGTCGCTCGACCTGCAGCAGGCGCCGCTCTTGCTGCTCGGCATCGTCAACAGGATCGACGTGCGCAACCTCGCCGAAGGCAACGCCGGCGAAGGGAGGTTCGTGTTCGGCGTCGTCAGCCAGGGCTTCCCGCAGCAGTTCACCGTGATCCTGGAGTACAAGCTCCCCGCGTCGACCGAGGCCGACGTGCTCGACTGGGCGAACGACTGGCACGCCCTCGGCAGCCTGCCCTTCCCGTCCGAAGCGTACAACGCGGCGCTCCAGGACATCACCACGCGGTTCGCAGGCCGGAACGCCGCGCCCGGCAAGCCGAACGGGAGCTCGCTCGGGCAGCTCCGCACGAACGAGATCGCGCTCGCGGGGCCGTGGGAGCTGCGCGAGTTCGTCCTCTCGCCCGACACGGGCTTCCTGCGGCCGGAGACCGTCAAGCTGACGCCGGATCTCGGCTTCGACGGGTCGCCAACGCTCGCCGACTTCGTGAACCAGAACGAGGCCTCGATCATCGCGGAGCAGCACACGGTGCCCGACACGTTCCAGGGGAACCCGTTCCTCGGCGGCTCGTCGTTCAACAACCTCACGGCCTGGACCGCTCCTGGCATCCTCAACAACGAGGCACGGCACAAGTTCTCGCTCAACACCTGCAATGGGTGCCACGGCGCGGCGGAGACCGGGACGGGGTTCCTGCACGTGAACCCGAGGTCGCCCGGGAACGAGGCGTCGCTATCGCGCTTCATGACGGGGATCACCGTCGGTGACCCGGTGACCGGTGAGCCGCGCACCTTGAACGATCTGAAGCGCCGGAACCAGGATCTGACGGCGCTGGTCTGCGAGCCTGCCCCGACCTTCGCGGCGCTCAGGGCCGCGCCGACCGGCGGCGCGGCGGCCGGCGCGGCCGCGAGCCGATCGGCGTTCATCCGCCGCGGCATCGGGCGCGTCCACTGATCCGGTAGCGCCCCGGCGGCGAGATGCGGCGGGCGCGGCGGGCGCGGCCGGCGAGCCGCGCCCGCCCGGCCTCCCGAGCGGGCCCCGAGGAGGACGCGCCGTCCCTTCAGCTATCGAGGCCCGCGCAGGAGAGCCGCGTCCCGGCCGGGAGCTCCAGCCCAAATCGCTCTCTCAGGACGTCGAGGAGCGCGTCGTCGCGCACCGAGACGCGCTCGACGCCGTCCACCCGCCAGAACCCCAGCTCGCGGTTGCGCAGCGTCACCCGGCCTTCCGGCGACGGGAGCGCCGCGATGAGGTTGTTCACGAACAGCGAGCTCGGGTGCGTGGACGTGTAATGATTCGCCACCTCGTAGTCGATCGGGAGGTGCTCCTCGAGCGTGAACGCATAGATGTCCTGCCACGCCTCGCCCGCCCTGGAGGCGAGCACCCACGACGAGCCCTCCCGGCGCAGGCCGATCACGTCGAGCACCCGCGCGTGGCCCTCGCCCTCGACGAGCGGGAGCGGCTGCAAGAGCCCCGGACCGCCGAAGCCGACGTCCGCGATGAACGGCCCCTCGGGCAGCTCGACAAGCGACAGCATGTGAGATCGAGGGCCCGTGTCGCTGCGCTGGAACCGCACCCGCGCGATGAGCGTCGTGAGCTTGAACCCGAGCCGGCGCAGCACCGCGGCGAACAGCGTGTTGTGCTCGAAGCAATAGCCGCCGCGGCGCGCCCTGACGAGCTTCGCCTGGACGCTGGCCAGGTCGAGGCGGATCGGTCGGCCGAGCAGGACGTCGAGGTTCTCGAAAGGGATGGAGTAGACGTGCGCCGCGTGAAGCGCGTCGAGGACCTCCCGCGTGGCGGCGAGCGCGCCGCGGTAGCCGATGCGGGCGAGATAAGCGTCGAGGTCGAGCGATGCGCTGTCCTGTGTCGAAGGTTGCATTGGATCGGTGCGGCGAGGATACGCGGCCCCTCGCTCGACCGTCAACGCACCGGCCAGCACATTGACGGCGGTGGAGCGCGTCTCCGCGGCTCGACTCTGCGTCACGCCCCCTGCGCGTCGGGGAAGAGCTTCTGGAAGCTGTCCTTGTCGATCGCCTTCTCCAGCGCCGCCTGGACCGAGATGGTGTCCTTCTTGACGAGCCGCTCCAGCGCCATGTCCATCGTCTGCATGCCGGCGGAGCGGCCCGCCTGCATCAGGTTCGTGATCTGGAACGTCTTGCCCTCGCGGATCATCGCGGAGAGCGCGCTCGATCCGACGAGGATCTCGTGCGCCGCGACGCGGCCCGCGCCGTCCTTCGTGCGGAGCAGCTGCTGGGCGATGATCGCGGCGAGGCTCTCGGCGAGCATGCCGCGGACCTGGAGCTGCTCGTCGGCGGGGAACGCGTTGATGATACGGTCGATCGTCGCGGCGGCGCTGTTCGTGTGGACGGTGCCGAAGACGAGGACACCGAAGCTCGCGAGCTGCAGGGCGAGCTTCATGGTCTCGTTGGTCCGGAGCTCGCCGATCAGGATCACGTCGGCGTCCTCGCGCCCGGCGCTGCGGATCGCGCTCGCGAAGCTGCCCGCGTCGGGGCCGACCTCGCGGTGCGTGATCTGGGCCTTGATGGGGCTGTGCACGAACTCGACCGGATCCTCGATCGTGAGGACATGGCACGCGCGCGAGCGGTTGATGTGATCGATCATCGCCGCGAGCGTCGTGGACTTGCCGGAGCCGGTCGGCCCGGTGATCAAGATGAGCCCGCTCGTCCGCTCGGACAGCCGGCGGGCGATCTCGGGGCAGCCGAGATCGTCGAGCGAGAGGATCTTGCTCGGGATGGTGCGGAAGACGGCCGCGAGCCCGGTGGTCTTGTAGAAGTAGTTCGCGCGAAAACGGGCCCTGTCCGCGTAGGAATAGGCGAAATCGAAATCGAGCTCGTCGACGATCCGCCGCGTCTCCTCGGGGGTCGTGATCTCGAAGAGCAGCGCCTCCATCTCGGCGGCGTCGAGGGGCGTGTCGCGCAGGGCGATGAGCTCGCCGCGGGCGCGCACGAGCGGCGGGTAGCCGATGCCGAGGTGCAGGTCGCTGCCCTTCCTGGAGAGCAGCTCGTCGAAGAGGCGGTCGATGCGGGCCACGTTACGCTCCCTTCTTTCCGAAGAGCGCGCCCGCGCGCTCGAAGAGGCCCTTGCCCGCCTCGACGGGCGCTGATTTGGACGCGTCGGGCGCGGGGGCGGGCGGCCGCCTGTCCGGCGTGAGCATGGGCTGCCGCCTGCCGGCGAGGACGGCCTCGAGCTCGTCGGGGGCCTCCGCCACCTTGAGCGCGGCCTCGAGCGTGGTCTTGCCGGCGCGGACGAGCTCGGCCAGCGAGTCGTCCAGGCGGATGATCCCGAGGCCCTTCCCCCGCTGCTGGAGGCTCGGGATCTGGAACGTCTTGGAGTCGCGGATGAGGTTCCAGAGCGGGACAGAGCCGGGCAGGACCTCGGCGGCCGCGACCATGCGCTTGCCGCCCTCGCTCGGCAGGAGCCGCTGGCTGACGATGAGCCGGAGGCCGCCCGCGAGGGTGACGCGCACCTGCTGCTGATCGCCGGGCGGGAAGAGGTCTATCAGCCGATCGATGGTCTTCGCGGCGCTCGGGGTGTTCATGGTGCCGAGGACGAGGTGGCCAGTCTCGCTCGCGGCCAGCGCCATGCGGACCGTCGCCGTGTCCCTGAGCTCGCCGACGACGATGACGTCGGGGTCCTCGCGCAGCGAGGCCTTGAGGGCGTTCTCGAAGGAGCGGGTGTGCGTGCCGACCTCGCGCTGGCTGATCATCGCCTTGCCGCGCGCGTGGACGAACTCGACGGGATCCTCGACCGTGATGATGTGATGGCTGGTCTCGCGGTTCAGGATGTCGACGATCGCGGTGAGCGTCGTGGTCTTGCCGTGGCCCGTCGGCCCGGTGATCACGATGAGGCCCTGGTGGTGGCGGGTGGCGAGCCCGATGGCGTCGGGCAGGCCGAGCGACGCGAGGGTCGGGATGGTGCGCGCTATCAGCCGGAACGAGCCCTTGTACCCCTGCCGGTGGCGCGAGATGTTCACCCGGAAGCGGCCGATCGCGCCGAGCTCCAGGGCGAAATCGCAGGAGCCCTCGACCTCGAGCACCTGCGAGAGGCGCGGCGGGACGCGCGGCAGGAGGAGGGACTCGACGGCCGCCGGGTCGAGCGGCTCGCCGTGCGGCATCAGCTCGCCCGCCACGCGCAGGAGCGGCGGGCGGCCGGCGACGAGGTGCAGATCGCTCGCGCCCTGATCACGCGCCATGGCGAGCAGCCCGTCGAGGGCGGCCGCCTGCACCTCGGCGGAGGAGGGCCGCGCGCGCCCGCCCGCGGCGGCCACGCGCGCGGCGGCGCGGGGCTCCGGGGACGGCGAGGACGGGCGGGCAGCCGGCGCGGCGCGCTCGGCGGCCGGCGCATCGTCGGCGCGCGCCTCGAAGCGGGCCACCGAGGGCCGGCTGGCGCGGGGCTCTGCAGGCGGCGGCGGGGAGCGGAGGTCGAGCGCGACCTCCGAGGAGCTCGTGCGCTTCGCGTCCTGCTCGCGCGGCGGTGGGCGCTGCCCCTCCTCGGGCGCGAGGTGCTCCCGCATGGAGAGCTGCTGCGAGGGGCGCGCGGGAGGCGCGGCGGCCGAGGTCCCCGACTGCATCCGCGTCATGCGGGCGTGCACGAGGTCGCCCTGGCGCGCGGCGACGACGGAGATGGCGCCGATGCCCTCGATGCGGATGTGCCACTGCGACGGCTTCGCGCCGAGGGCCTCCAGGTGGCGGCCGCCGCCGAGCGCGCTGAGGAGCATGAGGATGTCCTCCGTGGAGAGCGCGCCGGGATCGACGGCCTGGAAGGCGCCCGAGACCTTGACGCTGGGCATGCGCCCGGTGGCCACGGCGAACTCTGTCACCTCGGGGCGGTTCAGTTGCGAGAGCCAGGATCGAAGGGCGTTCATCGTCGTCGCTCGTCTCCGCAAGCCGACTCTATCAACGATGAGGCGCCGCGTTTCAAAATGTGGTGCAACGGCGGCGACATTCAGCCGCGGCGACCCGCGCCGCGCGGCCACACGCCGACTCCCTCCCACCGCCTCCGCTCGCGACGACCGCGCGATCCTCCGCGGAGCGGTGCGACCCGGCTCACGCCCGCGGCGTGCTCCGCCGCGACGCGGCGCCGGGCTACTGGATCGCGAGCTTGAGCCGGGCGCCCTTCACGAAGTGGCCAGGCGTCTTGCCCTTCTCGCCGGGAGGCGCCTGCTGCTCCGAGTCGATGGTGAGCTGCATGTTGCCGGTCGACTCGATCTTCTTCATGGTCACCCTGGCGATCTCGACCCATTTCGTGGATCTCGGTCCGGCGGGGTCCTCGACCTTGCGGAAGAGCACCGCCTTGGTCCCCGCGGCGACCGGCTTCTCGGTCGTGGAGACGAGCGGCAGCAGGGTCGCGACCTTCCCCGCGCGCGAGACCAGCCTGCCATAGACCTCCACGGAGAAGGTGTCCCACTCGCCCACGCCGGGGGCCGAGGCGGGCTCTGCCGTAGGCGCGCTCTCCGCGCCGGCAGCCGCCGCCGGCGGAGCCTGCCGCGGCGTGGGGGGGTGCTCTGCCGAGGCCGCGATCGGCGTGGCGGAGAGGAGCGCGGCCGCGCCCGCGGCGACGAGCGATCGCGAGCGCCTGGAGAGGGAGAGCCAATCACCAACCGTCTTCATGCACCATGCTCCTTCGCTACTTCGACGTGTTCCCACGACCCGCGCGAACTCCGCAAGTCCGCAAACACCGCAGTCACAAAACTTGTCATCGTGACGCAGACTGACACCCTCCGCAACTCATTTCTCGATCTCGACGGCGTTTGCGTTCATGAGCCGTTCGTCACATTCGCACTCGCACTCGCACTCGCACTCGCATTCACATCCGTCATCGTCCATCGTCGCGGGTGACCCCGGCGCGGCCCGTATCACCGGCGCCCGGCTGTGCTCTCTCCCGCGTCTCTCCCGCGCGCTGCGCAGCTTCACCTTCATCGTCGGCAGCTCGTCAGCTGCTCGTCAGCTTCTCTCCGCCCTGAGCGATCGGGCGCGCCTCGCTCGGATTCAGGTGCTGGCCGCGCCGGCGAGGCCGCCCGGGCTCCGGCTGCGCGGCGCACGCAGGGGTGCGTCGCGGCTCGCCTGAGCTCACCTGGTCATCTGGCTTGCCTGTCGTTCTGGCTCGCCCGTCGTTCCGGCTGCCTGGTCGCCCGGCGTGACCGCCTGCCTGGGCTCTCCGGCTCGCCTCGCTGGTTCTCCGACAGGTCCATCAGCGCGCTTCGCGCGGCGCGCTCTCGAAGAGCGAAACACCCGCGCGAGCGACAGGCTGGCTCGGTCCAAGCCCGCCGTGCCTCATTCTCACCCGTCCGACGAAACCAGCTGCGCACAGCGACGCGATCTCTCCCTCTCCAACCTCGCTCCGGGAACCTTCCCGGTGCCATCCAACACCGCCGACCCGAAAATCGATGTCGGAGTAAGAGTCGCGTTCCAACCAAGATATCATGTCTTCGTCAAAGCAGAGCAGAAATTTTCGGACGCAGTCGATTCTGGTGCGCCCCCGTGCGTGCGTGTGTGACGCGTGCCGGCGCAGGCATGCGCCGGTCTGTCCATGCGTGCCGGCGCAGGCGTGCGCCGGTCTGTCCATGCGTGCCGGCGCAGGCGTGCGCCGGTCTGTCCATGCGTGCCGGCGCAGGCGTGCGCCGGCGGGCCGTGCCGCTGTAGGATGGCCGCGGAGGAACAGAGCCCATGCCCACGGTCGCCGATCACTACGACAAGCTCCTCGCCGAGCACTATTCGAGGATGTTCGGGGATTACGACGCCAAGGTCGCCGAGCAGCGGGCGCTGTTCGAGCGCCTCGGCCTGCGCCCTGAAGGCTCGTCGGGCGGCCCGCACGAGGCCATCGACCTCGGGTGCGGCTCCGGCTTTCAGTCCCTCGCGCTGGCGCAGCTCGGGTTCAGGGTGACCGCCGTGGACACGTCGGACAGGCTGCTCGCCGAGCTCGAGGCGCGCCGCGGGCAGCTCGCCGTCGAGATCGTGAGAGGGGATCTCCTGGACGCGCTGGAGCGCTCGGACACCCCCTGCGCGCTCGCCGTGTGCATGGGCGACACGCTCCCCCACCTCGGCAGCAAGTCGGACGTGGAGCGGATGTTCGCCGGCTGCGCCCGGAGACTCGCGCCCGGCGGCCGTCTCGCGCTCACGTTCCGCGACCTCACCCGCGAGCTCGAAGGCGCCGACCGGTTCATCCCAGTACACGACTCGGCAGATGTGATCATGACCTGTTTCCTCGAGTACGAACCCGAGACCGTCAAGGTGCACGACCTCGTTCACACGCGCGGCCCAGAAGACGGCCGGTGGACGCTGTCAGCGAGCTTCTATCGCAAGCTGCGCCTCGCCCCCGATTGGGTCTGCGACAGGCTCGACGCGGCAGGACTCCGCGTCATCCATCGCGAGATCGCGCGCGGCCTCGTCACGCTCGTCACGCTCGCCGCGCGCTCCTGAGCTGACGTGGGCCGGGATACGAACACCCATTCAAATACCTCCTATGGAGGTTGATGATGCGGGCGACGCGGCGCTAACTTGATATGGGAGGATCAGACCCATGTCCGAGAGAGCGAGTCAGACAGGCACGAACGACGCGGGGCAAGCTGCGGTCGTCAACCGGCCGTCGCGGGATGAGGTCCAGGACCTGCGGCGAGAACGAGACGAGGCGCGCCAGCTCCTGGCCACGCTGGTCGTGGCGCTCAAGCGCGCGACGTTCCGGCACGGCAGCTACATCGACGGGCTGGGCGCCGCGATGGTCGCCGTGGATCGGTGGTCCAAGCCACGAGGCCGATGATCGAAGGGCCGGCCCCGGGCTGCGGTGATGCCCGGAGTCGCGGCCCATGCCCCGAGAGGCCTCCTGCGCGCCGCCTTGGCCGCTCGAACGACGTCGCCGCCCGTGGACGCAGCGCGCGGCGGCGGACGCGGCGGTACCCTGGCGCCGGCCCCGTCTGCCGGCTAGGCGCGAAGGCCGGAACGGAGTAGGTTCCCGGCATGGCCGGATACCGCAGTCGTACATCCACCCAGGGGCGCAACATGGCAGGGGCGCGCGCGTTGTGGCGCGCCACCGGCATGAAGGACGCGGACTTCGAGAAGCCGATCGTCGCCATCGCCAACAGCTTCACGCAGTTCGTTCCGGGGCATGTCCACCTCCACGACGTCGGGCAGCGGGCGAAGAAGGTCATCGACGCCGCGGGCGGGTGGGGCGTCGAGTTCAACACCATCGCCATCGACGACGGCATCGCGATGGGCCACGCCGGCATGCTGTACTCGCTGCCGAGCCGGGAGCTCATCGCCGACAGCGTCGAGTACATGGTGAACGCGCACTGCGCCGACGCGCTCTTGTGCATCTCGAACTGCGACAAGATCACGCCCGGCATGCTCCTCGCCGCCATGCGGCTCAACATCCCGACCGTCTTCGTCTCGGGCGGCCCGATGGAGGCGGGCAAGCTCGTCGGGACCCACGACCGCGACGGCAAGCCGCTCATCCGGAAGCTCGACCTCATCGATCCGATGATCGCCGCGAGCGACGACAAGGTGACCGACGCGGATCTCGCCGCGATGGAGCGGTCCGCGTGCCCGACCTGCGGCTCGTGCTCCGGCATGTTCACGGCCAACAGCATGAACTGCCTCAACGAGGCGCTCGGCCTCGCGCTGCCCGGCAACGGCACGCTGCTCGCGACGCACGCGGCGCGCTGGGATCTCTTCGAGGCGGCGGCGAAGCGCGTCGTCGCGCTCGCGCAGCGGCACTACGTCGACGGCGACGCCTCGGTGCTGCCGCGGAGCATCGCGACGTTCGAGGCGTTCGAGAACGCGATGGCGCTCGACATCGCGATGGGCGGCTCGACGAACACGGTGCTCCACATCCTGGCGGTGGCCCGCGAGGCGCAGGTGGACTTCAAGATGGCGGACATCGACCGGATGTCGCGCAAGGTGCCCAACATCTGCAAGGTCGCGCCGTCGTCGCATCACCACGTCGAGGACGTGCACCGCGCGGGCGGCGTGCTGACGATCCTCGGCGAGCTCGACCGCGCGGGGCTCATCCACCGGCAGGTGGGCACGGTCCACACGGGCACGCTGGGCGAGGCCATCGACGAGAACGACATCCGCCGCCCCACGGCGACGGCCGCCGCGAAGAAGCGCTCGCTCGCCGCGCCGGGCGGCGTGCCGACCACGGTCGCGTTCTCGCAGGACAAGTACTTCGCCGACACCGACGATGACGCCCAGAAGGGCTGCATCCGCGACGTCGACAACGCGTACAGCCGCGAAGGCGGGCTCGCCGTGCTCTACGGCAACATCGCGGTGGACGGCTGCATCGTGAAGACCGCCGGCGTCGATCCCGAGATCTGGAAGTTCGAGGGGCCCGCGCGGGTGTTCCACTCGCAGGAGGCGGCGTGCGACGCGATCTGGGACAACCAGATCCGCTCGGGCGATGTGGTCGTGATCGTCTACGAGGGGCCGAAGGGCGGCCCCGGCATGCAGGAGATGCTCTATCCGACGTCGTTCCTGAAGGGGAAGGGCCTCGGGAAGGCGTGCGCCCTCATCACCGACGGCCGGTTCAGCGGCGGGACGTCGGGCCTGAGCATCGGGCACGTCTCGCCCGAGGCGGCCGAAGGCGGGACCATCGGGCTCATCGAGGAGGGCGACCGCATCCGGATCGACATCCCCGCCCGGACGATCGATGTCCTCGTCAGCGAGGCGGAGCTGGATCGCCGCCGCCACGCCGCCGAGGCGCGCGGCGCCGATGCGTTCAGGCCGAACCGCGACCGGAAGGTCTCCCCTGCCCTGCGGGCTTACGCGCTGATGGCCACGAGCGCCGCCAACGGCGCTGTCCGCGATGTCGGCCAGATCGAGCCGAGCCGGCGCGCCGGGGACGGCGCGACCGCGACCGCCCCCGCGCAGCGCAAGTAACGGAGCAGCAGCCGCCGAGCCGCGCAGGCGAGGCGCGGACGAGGCGCGGACGAGGCGCGGACGAGGCTACAACGCGCGCAGCGCGGCGGCCGCCGTCGCTGGAACGGGTGGCCACCGCCCCGGCCACCCGACGCGCCTCGGCGCCCGGCGCAGGTCGGGCGCCGCAACGCTCCGGGCCGGTACAGCATCGACCACAACGGGGGTGCGCCCGGTCGCGTATGATGCCGTACATGAGAAAATTGGCGCTCATCGTGGCCACCTCTCTCGCCTCGGGTTGCAGCCCGAAGGTGCGTGATTTCCCTGCTGACCACGACGTGGGGAGCGGTGGAAGCGGGGCAGGCGGCGGCAGCAGCGCCACCGCCAGCAGCAGTGACGCGACCACCAGCAGCGGCGCCAGCAGCAGCAGCGGCGCCAGCAGCAGCAGCAGCAGCAGCAGCGGCGGTGTGACGGACGGCTGCATCGACCCGGTGGAGGACTGCCCGCCAGCGCAGAGCGCCTGCATGGAAGCGGTGTGCAGCGAGGGTGAGTGTGCGGAGCGGCCGAGGCCGGCGCGGACCCCCTGCGGGGCAGACGGCAGCGCGGAGTGTGATGGAACCGGGGACTGCGTGACGTGCGCGGGCGGCATGCAGTGCGAGTGCGGGGAGCCGGGTTGCCCGAACACGTGCGGATCGACGGACGTGATGGTCATGCCTCCGAGCTGCGCGGGGGGCAGGCCGGGCGCCGGGGACAGCTGCGGGCCGGGCGACGCGAGCTGCTGCGACAACAGGATGGTCCCCTGTGGCACTTTCCTGAGGGGCTACGACGGGACGCCGAGCACAGACGACGCGTTCCCCGCGGCCGTCAGCGACTTCCGCCTGGACAAGTACGAGATCACGGTGGGGCGATTCCGGGCGTTCGTGGATGCCGGGCAGGGCGTGCAGGAGAGGCCGCCCGCCATCGGGGCTGGCCGGCACCCCCACGTCAGCGGCAGCGGGTGGATCGCGGGGTGGAACACGCGGCTCGCGCCGAACACCGCGGCGCTCCGGGCGGCGCTGCAGTGCAACGGCGATCGCCTCTGGACGTGGACCGACACCCCCGGGTCGAACGAGGAGCTGCCGATCAATTGCATCACCTGGTTCGAGGCGTTCGCGTTCTGCGCGTGGGACGGCGGCCGCCTGCCCTCCGAGGCGGAGTGGGACTATGCGGCTGCCGGTGGCGACGAGCATCGACCTTACCCCTGGGGCTCCGGGATCGACGGCGATCGCGCCTCCTACAACTGCACCGGGGATGGAAGCGCCGCCGGGGTTTGCGCGCTGAGCGACATCCTGCCGGTCGGGTCGAAGCCGCGTGGCGACGGGCGATGGGGGCACTCGGATCTGGCCGGGAATCTGTGGGAGTGGACGATGGACTGGTGGCAGGATGCGCTCCCCACGCCGTGCATCGACTGCGTGCATCGCGTGGACGGCGATCGCGACGCGACGCGGGTCACCCGCGGCGGGAGCTACCGCGCGCCGGCGACGGACCTGCGCGCAGGCAACCGCGACTTCAGTTATCCCATCGACCGCGTCAACAACATCGGCGCCCGCTGCGCGCGCTAGAGCGACGGTCACCCGCTTCGGAGACGGGCCCATCTCGACGTTTTCGGTGCTCAGCGCACTGGAGTGCGCTTGCGCGCCGAAAACGCCGATCTGGGCCCGTCTCCTGTGCGGGAGACCGCCGCTCTGCTCGGCGTGTAGCTGAGGTCGGCGGAAACCGCTGTGGATCGGACGTCACGGGATGTCGCTGGACGTCCACGAGGCCGGATTCGACGCCGGGCGTGGTGTGCGATGTCGACGCTGAGGCGCGGCGTGCTAGAGCGCGCGATCGTGGCGTCATCGCGGGGCCAGGCTCAAGGGCAGCAGATCACCGTCGTGGGCGCAGGGGTGATCGGGTTGACCACGGCGGTCGTGCTCCAGCGCGACGGCCACCGGGTGCAGGTGATCGCAGCGGCGCGCGGCGAGCGCACGACGTCCGCGGTCGCGGCCGCGCTGTGGCATCCTTTCCTGGCGAACCCGCCCGAGCGCGTCAACGCGTGGTCCTCGACGAGCCTCGATGAACTCACGCGCATCGCGAACGAACACCCGGAGGCGGGCGTGGATCTCCTGACCGCGCGCGAGGCGGCGGACGACACGCGCCCGCCGTGGTGGGCTCCGAGCGTCCCGGACCTCGCGCTCGAGCCTGGACCCCACCCGCTGGGCGCGCCGTACAGCCTGCGGTTCACGGCGCCGCGCATCGAGCCATCGCTGCACCTGCCCTGGCTGGAGGCGCAGCTCGACTGTCCAGTGCGCACCGAGCACGTGCGATCGCTCGCCGAGGTCGAGGGCGACTGCATCGTGAATTGCACCGGGCTCGGAGCGCGCGCGCTCACCGGCGACGGCGAGCTCATCGGCGTCTACGGCCAGGTGGCGATCGTCGAACCAGGCGAGATCCCCCCAGATGTCGCACTGGGTGATGAAAGGGACGAATCGGCGCTCGTTTATGTCATCCCAAGGCGTCGCGAGATCGTGATTGGCGGTTGTTTCATCCCGTCGCCCGATGATCGCCCGTTGACGCCTGATCCCGAGCTTGCTGACGCAATGCTCCAGCGGGTGCGCGCGGCCGGGCTCGAGCCGGGCCGCTTGCTCGGCTCACGCGCCGGGCTGCGACCTTATCGGAGCACCGTGCGGGTCGAGCGTGAAGGCCGTGTGATCCACAACTACGGCCACGGCGGCTCGGGATACACGCTGGCATGGGGTTGTGCCCACGAGGTGAGGGCAATGCTGCGGGACGGCAGCGCGTCGACACACGGCCATGTCTAGCGGAATGTGCCGAGCGCACTGTTTTGACGCGCGCGACGCTGTCAGCGTCAGCGCGGCGCTCCAGGCCTGTTCCTCGGACAACGGCAGCGGCGCCAGCGCCAACGCCGTCGCGAACGCCGCCACGAGCCAACGCAAGCGGATGCAGGCGGACGGCGTCATCGTAAACCTCGTAAACCGACGCAACGGTCGCAACGGTCGCAACGGCCGTAAGCGTCGTAACCGACGCAACCGTCGCAAACCGAAACAAACGACGCTGCTTCTGGAATCCAGCCAACCAGAAAGCCCAACGCAACGCTCCGAAAGTCCCGTTGTGCTCCTGTTGCTAGGCTGCTAGATTGGATTCGTGCTCGTCTGCGAGCGTCTCCCGCCTTCTCTCGCAGTGGGACCGCCCATGGCGCTCCTCTGTTCATCCGAGGGAATGGACGTGGATGGCCTCGCTCTGGAGGTCGCTAACCCCTGACGACCTGTCGGTGCCATCGCTGGAACGCGGTCCCGAGTGGTCGATCGTTCGTTTGCGCTTGATCCGGTGTCCACCGTTCGCTGTCACCAACGTGAAGATCCGACGCTTCCCCCGGGAGTTTTGAGCGCCATGAACAACGACGAGAATCGACTCAGTCGTCCAACGGGGCGGCCAGCCGTCTGGAATTTCACGAGGAACAACGACGAGAAGTGCCCGAGCCGCCCCTCGGGCAGGCCGTCGGGGCGGCCCTCGGGCAGGCCGTCAGGGCGGCCCTTGGGCAGGCCGTCGGGGAGACCTTCCGGGCGGCCGGCCCTCTGGAGCGTCCTGCCGCTCGACAGCGGCTTGCTGCAGACCCGGACGATCGAGTGGCCGACGGTGGCGCTCTTCGCGGGGTCGTGCGCCCTCTGGGCGACGGCGGTCACCGCGGGCATCGCGGGCTGGGTGTCGACCGTTCCGGCCGTGCTCGCGGCGGCGGTCGCCGCGTATGCCGCCTTCACGCCGATGCACGAGGCCTCGCATCGGTCGCTGGCGCGCTCCGCGCTGCTGAACGGCGTGATCGGGCGGCTGTCCGGGCTGCTGCTCGTGGCGCCGTTCCTGGCGGTGCGTCACTTCCACCTCGAGCATCACAAACACACGAACGAGGCGGACCGGGATCCCGACTACTGGAGTGGGCGCGGCCCGTGGTACCTCCTGCCGCTCCGCTGGGCGACACAGGATCTCCACTACTACTATCTATTTTTGCGCTCCTACCACGCGCAGAAGCGCGCGGAGCGGATCGAGACGGTCGCGTCGCTCGCGGCCATGCTCGCGCTCGTGGTGCTGGCCTTCGGTCTCGGCGTTGGCCAGCTCGCGCTCCTCTACTGGATCTTGCCGGCGCGGCTGGCGATCTTCTTCCTCGCGTTCGCCTTCGACTACCTGCCTCACTTCCCCCACGAGATCACGGCGACGCAGAACCGGTACAGCGCGACGCGCGCGGTCGACAGCGTGCTGTTCAACGTGCTGCTCTTCGGGCAGACGTATCACCTGATCCACCACCTCTACCCGGCCGTGCCGTTCTTCCGCTACCGGACCGTGTGGAAGCACCAGCGCGAGGAGCTCATGAAGCTCCGCTCGGAGAGCATCCCCCCGCCGCGGGCGTCGCTTCCCCTGATCACGGCGGGCAGCCTCGCCGCGCCGCGGACGCCCACGATCCAGACGGTTCACCCCACGCAGGGCGCGGCCGAGCTCGACGCCATCTGACCCGCTCCACGGCGTTTCCGCCCACCTCAGCTACATGCCAAGCAGAGCGGCGGTCTCCCGCACAGGAGACGGGCCCAGATCGGCGTTTTCGGCGCGCAAGCGCACTCCGGTGCGCTGAGCACCGAAAACGCCGAGGTGGGCCCGTATCCGAAGCGGGTGACCGCCGCTCTAAAGGCGGGTGCGGCGGCGGGTGCGGAGCGCTCGCGGTGGCAGCAGGACCTCTCGGAAGAGCAGCGCCTCCGCCACGGCGCGGCGGTCCAGCGCGACGCTGGACGCGTCGAGGCGCGACCCGAACGCGTCGGGCCGTCGCTCGGCCGTGCCGAGCGCCGGGATCGCGGCGCGCGCCCTGATGAGGATCGACAGCGACTGCGCGGGCACCTGATGCGCCGCCAGGACAGCGCCCGCGAGGAGGGCCCGGGCGTCGAGGACGGCGGGGACCCGGCCGGCGAGCAGCGCGTCGCGCGCGCGCGACGCCTCCTGGCGCTCGTGCGGTCCGTAGTCGAGCCCGCTGATGTCCTGCAGACCGAAGCCGGACAGGGCGGTGAGCGGGCCGGCATAGAGGCGCTCCACGATCCACGCGGCCATGGCGGCGAAGGGCGCCAGCGGGACGGGGCGAAAGGCGCCCCCCACGGGCAAGAGCAGGTCATCGAGGCTCACCTCGGCGTGGCGGCGCGCCCACGCCTCCCGCAGGACGCGCGCGTCCTCGTTGAGCCCGCCCCGCTCGAGGACCATGCACCCGATGAGCACGCGCAGGTGCGGCGGAGGGTGCTCGTCATAACGCGCGCCGGTCACGTCCGTCTGGACGACGATGGACGCGTACGGCTCGTCCTCCTGGAAAAACAGCTCGCTCATCGTGAGCACGTAGGCGGGGCCGAACATGAGCGTGCCGAAGACGTCACAGAAGATCTCCTCGAACCACACGCCGAACACCCGCCTGAGCGCGGGAGCCCCGATGCGAGCGCCGTCCGGCGCGAGCGGGCGCACCCGCTCGCCCCCCAGGCCGAGCTCGCGGCGCAGGGCCGGCTCGAGGCCGTCGACCGAGGCCAGGAAATCGTGGCCTATCTCGTGCGCGAGCGCCGGCCAGCGCAGCGGGGTCGAGAAGAAGTCGACAGGGAGGAAGATGGGCGCGATCGACGTCGGGATGAAGCCCGTCCAGATCGCGAGATCGAAATCCGTGAGCTGCGTGGCCGGCGCTCCGCTCCGGAGCGGCAGCCCCTCCGCCCGCGCGAACGCGATCACGGGGGCGTAGCAGGCGTCGGCGAGGGCGTCCGCGTCGCCGAGATCGGGCAGGAACGACGGGTCGCGGCGCTGCCCCACGAGCGCCGCGATCTCGCCCACGACGAGCTCGATGCGGTCCGCCGCGGCCTCCGCCTCGCGCGCCGTGAGGCCCGCGTCGACGGCGGCGCGCAGGCGCCCGATCTCGTGCGGGACCCCGAGGAGCACGTCCGTGAAGCGCCGGTTCGCCCGTTCGTGACGCACCACCTCGCCGAGCGCCACGGCGCTCTGCTCGAGCTCGACGAGCCGCAGGAGCACCACGGGCAGCCGGTCGGCGTCGGGCGCGCGCGGGGCACCGAACGGCATCCCGGCCCATGGCGCAGCGCTCGGCGGCGCGACATCAACGGGCCCCGTACCGCTCCCCGGCGCGACGTCGACGAGCGCTGGTTCGCTCCGCGGGGCGTCCTCGCCGCCGGGCCGCGCGGCGGCACGCTCGGCGCGCCTGGCTTGCAGGCTCCTGTACAGGCTCGCGAGCTTGACGAGCGCCCAGATCACTCCGACGAGGGCGCCGACGTATTTCTCGAGGTCGATGTCACGCATGGCGCCCGTCCAGCGTCGTCGGGGGGCGGCCCTCCGGCCGCGCGGCTCTCCGGCCGCGCAGAGCGCGGCGATAACGCGCGGGGCGGGCCGAGCACCTCGGCCAGGACGAAGCGCCGCACGAGCGCGTCGCGGCGGCCGAGCCACGCGAGGAGCGGGCTCGGTGGGTCGCGCGGCGGCACCTCACGACTCCCCGGCGGGATCGGGCTTGCCCCCCGTGGTGCCGGCGATGCCCTGGCGCATCTCGGTGTCGGCGATGACGTTGCGCATGTTGTAGTAGTCCATGACGCCGAGCTTGCCCGTGCGGAGCGCCTCCGCGACGGCGAGCGGGATCGTCGACTCCGCCTCGACGAGCTTCGCCCGCATCTCCTGCGTCTTGGCCTTCATCTCCTGCTCCTGGGCGACCGCCAGCGCGCGGCGCGACTCCGCCTTGGCCTGCGCGACCTGCTTGTCCGCCTCGGCCTGCTCCGTCTGGAGCTTCGCGCCGATGTTGGAGCCGACGTCGACGTCGGCGATGTCGATGGAGAGGATCTCGAACGCCGTCCCCGCGTCGAGGCCCTTCTTGAGCACGTTCTTCGAGATGGTATCCGGGTTCTCGAGGACGTGTTTGTAGTCGTCGGCCGAGCCGATGGTCGAGACGACGCCCTCGCCGACGCGGGCCAGCACCGTCTGCTCGCCCGCGCCGCCGACGAGGCGCTCGATGTTGGCGCGCACGGTCACGCGCGCGATCGCGAGGAGCTGGATGCCGTCCTTGGCCACGGCCGAGACCTTCGGGGTCTCGATGACGCGCGGGTTCACCGACATCGCCACCGCCTCGAGCACGTTGCGGCCGGCGAGATCGATCGCGGCCGCGCGCGAGAAATCGAGCTCCATCCCCGCCTTGCCGGCCGAGATGAGCGCGTTGACGACCGCCTCCACCCGGCCGCGGGCCAGGTAGTGGGCCTCGAGCATGTCGACGGACACCCCCTCGAGACCCGCCTTCACGGCGCTGATCCGCGCGTTGACGATCTGATCGGGCGGCACCCGGCGCAGGCGCATCGCGATGAGCGTGAGCATCGAGACCCCGGCGCCCGACGCCTGCGCGGCGACCCACAGCCGGAGCGGCACCATGTACAGCGTCGCGACGATGGCGACGAGCACGAGCCCGCCGATCACGATGACCGAGATGATCTCCATATCCCTCTCCACCCGTCCCTGTCCGTGAAGGGCCGCCTCTCGCGCGCTCTCTAGGGCTTGAGCGGCTCGACGACGACCCGATTCCCCTCCACGCTCGCGACCCGCACAGGCGTGCCAGCCTCCACGTAGAGGCCGTCGGTCACGACATCGACCGCGCGATCCTCGATCTCGACCGTGCCGGCGGGGCGGAGCGGCGTGAGCGCCCTGCCCTCCTTGCCGGCAAGCGCGGCGAGCCGCGCGTCCGGGCCACGCCCGCTCCGCTGGGTCTCGAGCAGCACCATCTTGCGGCCCACCGGCGTCCTCGGGACAGCCCAGAACAGGAGCCCCGTCACGCAGACGCCGGCGCCCAGGGCGAGCAGGCCGTAGCCGATCCCGAGGGCCGCCCATGCGAGCGCGACCGCGCCGAGCACGGCGGCGCCGCCGAGGAGCCCGACGAGGCCGACGCCGGGGATGACCAGCACCTCGATGGCGAGCAGCACGAGCCCCGCCACGAGCAGCGCGACGACGAGCAGCGCGGGCGTCACGCTCCGCGCTCCTCGTCCGCGCTGCGCGCGACCGCCCTCACGACGACCCGGCCCCCCTCCGCGCGGATCACCCGCACGCGGGCGCCGGCCTCGACGTAGCCGAGCTCCGAGAGCGCCTCCAGGCGGCGGCCGTCGAGCGCGACCTTGCCCGAGGGGCGCAGATCGGTCGCGGCCGTGCCGAGCCGGTCCACGAGCGACGCGGGCGCCGCCGAGCCCTCGGGAGGTCCTCCGACGGCGACGCCGCGGATCGCCGCGTCCAGAACGAGCCGCCGCCCGAAGCGCGTCCTCGGCGCGACGCGGGCGGCGCCCACGGCGAGCGCCGCCGTCGCCGCGAGCGAGCCGCACACCGAGGCGAGGGCGCGCGGCAGCCAGCCTGCGTGCCAGGCGACGTCGACCGGCACGCGCTCGAGATCGAGGAGCGACAGGAGGAGGGCGCTCGCCACGAACGCGGCGCCCGCGACCCCGGGGACGATGTGCCCCGGGACCAAGATCTCCACCGCGATGAGGATCGCGCCGACGGCGAAGAGCGCGAGCTCCTCCCAGCCGGCGAGCTTCACGACGTGGTGCCCGAAGAAGAACAGCGCGAGGCACGAGAGCCCGACGGCGAGCGGGACGCCGTGGCCCGGCGCATACAGCTCGAGGAGGATACCGAGCATCCCGAGGGTCATGAGGACCCCGGAGAGCGTGGGATCCGAGAGGAAGCGCGCGAGCTCCTCGGCGAAGCTGGGGCGCGGGCGGAGGATCTCCGCGGGCTGGGGGCGGCCCAGGGCGCCGAAGAGGTCTGCCTCGCTGCCGGCCTGCACCTCGGCGACGCCCCACGCGAGCGCCTGCGCGCCGTCCAGCGTGAGCAGCTTCCCCTTCTCGTCGAGGCCGGGGACCTCCACGTCGGCGTCGACCATGGCCTCGGCGATGTCGCCGCGCCGCCCCTTGGCCTCGGCGGTCGCGCGCATCTCCTTCCGCATGTAGGACACGACCTTCTCGGCGACAGGCTTCATCTCGCCGCCCTCGCCGATCTGCACAGGCGTCGCCGCGCCGAGGGTGGCGCCGGGGGCGACCGCGATGACATCGCACGCGAGCGAGATGAGCGCTCCGGCCGAGATCGCCCGCGGGTTGACCCAGCACACCGTGCGGACGCGCGCCCGGAGCAGCGCGTCCCGGATGGCGAGCGCGGCGTCGATGCGGCCGCCGAGCGTGCTGATGTCGAGCACGAGGAGGTCGCCTTCCCCCTGGGCGGCGACGATGCGCTCCAGGAACGGCGAGAGGCCGAGATCGATCGTCCCGGAGATCGCGACCACGGTGACCTTGCCCGCGCCGGGGATCGGCGGGAGCGCTCGCGGGCCCGGCGGCGCCGGGGCTCCGGCCGCGCCGCCCGGGCCCGCAGGGGGCGCCGCCTCGCCGCGGGCGGGGAGGCACAGCGCCATCGTCGCGAGGAGCGCGAGGAGCGGGGTCGCGCGCCGCGCCCACCTCGTGGCCTGTTCCAGCAGGCGCCACAAACCAGTCAAGCCCCGCTCCCTGCGATGGCGGCTCGGCTCGCGCCGCGCGCCATGCTCCCTGAGGTTCACGCCGAAGAACGCCGAGACAAGGGTAGCGCATGGCGGCGCTCCACGATACCCCCGTGCTCAGGCTGCTCCGCCGCTGCGCGCCATGAACCTCGCCACCGCGTCCGCGAACTCGGCTGGTCGCTCCACGATCCAGTCGTGGCTTCCCTTCGAGGAGACGACAAGGGTCGAGTCGGGGATCAAGCGTTGGATGGCGAGGGCCGAGCCGAGCGGCACCGTGAGATCGCGCGCGCCCCAGGCGAGCAGCGTCCTCACGCGCACCCGCGCCGCATGGCCGCTCAGGTCCGCGGTCGCGGCGATCCGCAGCAGGCTCAGCGCGCTCCGCGCGTGGAAGAGCAGGTTGTGGAGGAGCGCAGGCGTCCCTCGCGCGACGAAGCGAGGCTCGAGCAGCGCCTCGGCCGCGCGGGCGAGGACGAGCGAGAGGACCGAGCCCGGCGGGTTGAATCCGATGGAATCGACGAGCACGACCCCGGTGAGCCGCTCGGGGTGCAGCGCCGCGACGATCAGCGCCACGGCGCCAGACAGCGAGTGGCCGATCAGCGTGACGCGCTCGAGGCGCAAAGCCCGCAAGGCCTCGGCGACGCAGCGCGCATACCGCTCCAGGGCCCACGGCGCGCGCAGCCGGGAGGCGCGGCCCGAGCCGGGCAGCTCCAGGACGAGCACCCGCGCGTGGCGCGCCATCGCCTCGACCGCTGGCTGGTAGGTCGCGCCGTCGATCAGCATGCTGGGCAGAAGCACCGCGGGCTTGCCGGTGCCCGTCTCGGTCACATAAAGGATCTCGTCTCCGACGCGGATCTCACGCCCACGGCCTTCCGCCCGAGCCCCCCGCCTCGCCGCGGGGCCCGCGGAGCTGGGCAGGATCTTCTCTCCTCGACCCGACCGGAGGACATACGAGCCGGCGACAAGGAGCGAGCGTCCGGCGCAGGATCCCGTCGTTCCGCTTCGTCGAATGTGCTTTCCCATGATCGGCGAGCCGTTGCCGGACGCGTGCCAGCGCGGGCTGGTTTGCCGCGAATTCGCCGCGGGGATCGCGTGAAAACCTGGAAGGCCGTTGAGCCTGTCGCGCGCCGCGCTAAGCTCCTCGACACAGGCTTCGACGCATCACTCTCCAGGCTGACTGGGGCCAGCAGGCATGTCGCCGCGGGCCGAGAGCCGGACGGCGCCTGCTCGGACAACCAGCTCTTCTGGAATGACAGAGGCGATATGTTGAGGTTCCGCTCCACGTCCGGAGATCGGAAGATGGCCGAGCTCAGCGTCTCGGCGCTCTCCGTATCCGCTGCGATGTCCGTCCTCTCCCAGGGTGCATGGGGGACGGACGCGCCGCCCGCTGCGGAGGTCCAGTGGGCCTATGCGCTCGTCGCTGCGCTCGGGTATCTGCCCGCCGCGATCGAGATCGCCGCAGCCACGCTGCGGCGGACGGGAATGTCGGCCGAGGCGTATTTGCGGAAGAACGCGGCGCAGCTGGATCCGGGGGGACCCGAGGGGGAGATCGTGGGTCAGGTGCTCGGCGACGCGCTGGAGTCGCTCGGCGAGGAGACGCGCCGGGTGGTGCATGCGCTCGCCGTGCTGCCTGCGGCGGGCATCCCGCTGGAGGTGGTCGCCGCCGCGGCGGGGAAGCCGGCGCCCTCCGCTGCGCGGCCGCTCCAGCTGCTCGTGCATGGGCGGGTGGTGTCGCTCGAGCAGGGCCCGCAGACCTTCACGATGACGCCCCCCGTGCGCGCCGCGGCCCGCGAGGACGCGGCGGCCGACGCGAGGCGCTGGGACGCGCTCCACCGGGGGTCGGCGGACGCGATGCAGGCGCTGCTCTTCTGGACGGCCGCGGCCGAGGGGCGGCCGGCGGCGGCGTCGCGCCGGCGCGTCGCCTGCGAGCTCTTCGCGGCCCTCGACCTCGCGCCGTTCCGGGACGGCGAGCGCGGCGCCGAGGTGCTGGCGCGGGCGCTCGTCGACGCCTGCACGGTGGTCGATCTCGGGCTCCCGGCCGAGCTCCAGCAGCGCTTGCTCGACGAGGCGGCGCGGCTCTCGGGCGACGCGCTCCCCGAGCTGCGCGAGCGCGCGCTCGCGGCGCTCGAGAGCGCGCGCCGCGCCGAGCTCGCGAGCAAGCGGCGCGGCACCTTCGGGACGCTCCGCGCGACGCCGGCCGCCCGCGAGCGCGGCCGCCCGGGTCACCGCGACGTCCTCCGCAAGGCGGTGCGCGCGAACGCGCAGCGCGCGGCGGCGCGGAGCTCGCCGCCGGCCGACGACGAGATCTTCTGTAACGCAAAGGAGCTGCTCGCGCGCGGCAACCGGCGCCTCGCCGAGGGCGCGATCGAGGCCGCCGTGGCGGACTACGGCGAAGCGCTCGCCGGGTTCGAGGCGGCCGTGCACGGGCGTGGCCAGGCGACCGCGCTCCTGCTCCGCGGCGACGTGCACCGGCGGCAGGGGGACATCGCGGCCGCCTCGCGCGATCATGAGCGGGCGCTGTCGCTGTTCAGGGCGGCGTCCGACCGGGCAGGAGAGGCGATGGGGTTGCTCGCGCGCGGCAACCTCCGGCTCGACCAGGACGAGCTGGCCGGGGCGGCGAGCGACTACGGGTGCGCGCTCACGCTCCTCAGGGCGTGCCGCGATCGCCTGGGCGAGGCCAACGTGCTGAAGGCGCAGGGCGATCTGTGCTTCAGGGAGGGGGACCTCGCGGGCGCCGCGCGCGCCTACGACCGCGCGCTCTACATCCTCGAGGGCGTGGAGGAGCGGGTCCTCAGCCAGCTGCGCTCGCCCCCGCCGAGCAGCCGCGATGAGCGTCGCGGGGCGAGCTCACGCGCCCGCGCCGCGCGCGAGGTGCTCCCGCAGCCCGATCTCCTCCGGGCGCTCGGGTGCGAGCAGACGCATGCGCGCACGTGGCAGGCCCGCGGCGACCTGCGCCTGCGCGAGCGGCAGACGGCGCTCGCGGCGCGCGACTATGGCAATGCGATCCTGCTGTACCGGGACAGCGGAGATCGCCGCGGCGAGGCCGCCGCGCTCAAGGCCCGCGGCGACCTGCGCCGCCAGCGGGGCGCGCTCCCGGGCGCGCAGCGCGACTACGAGGATGCGCTGCGGCTCTTCGAGGAGCTCGGGGACAGCGCGGGACAGGCCGCGGTGCTCCACGCGCGCGCCGATCTGCGCTGCGAGCGGGGCGACACCGCCGGGGCGGCGCTCGATTATTCGAGGGCGCTCGCCCTGTTCGACGCGACGGGCGACCCCGCTGCGCATCTAAATTCCAAGGGCGCCGTCACGGGCGTCTCCCACCGCGAGGACCCACCGCGCCGCGCCGCGGCGGCAGTCCCGCGGTGAGGACGGGGCTGCGCGGGACCGAGCTTTACGCTCAGCGGTGGGTTCGTGGATTACGAGCCGGCGCATGCGGCTCACCGGGAGTCTGGACTAGCTGGCTCGCTGCCGCTCTAGCCGCTCCCGCATGACGTTGGGGATCCGCCCGGCCACCTCGATCGCTCGCTCGAGCGCCGCCTTCGCCTCCGCGTGGCGGCCTCCTCGCGAGAGGGCCCGTGCGCGCGCCTCGATGACCTCGATCTGCTCCTGCCCCACCGAGAAACGGGCAGACCGCTCCTCCAGCTCGTCCCACTCCTCGGCGCTCGCCTCCCGCGTCGCCAGGTCGATCATCGACCAGTGCACCTCTTCCGCGGGAGCCATCGCCGTGTCGTCGCGCCCCGCTGCGGCGGCCTTCGCCTGCTGCACCCGGATCGCCTCGATGATCTCCCGCGCCCTGCTCCCCTCGCCGCGGTAGAGGAGCACCCTCGCCAGGAGGAGATGCACCAACGGGCGCGCCTCTTCCCCGCGCTGCTGGCGTTCCAGCGATACGGCCCGCTCGAGGTGCGGTGTCGCCGCGTCCAGATTGCCCATCAGGTAAAGTGACTCTCCCAGGTTGAACTCGCTCACGAGTTCCATCATCCCGAGACCCAGCTCGCGCGAGACGGTCAGCAGTCGACAGAAGTCCAGGAGCATCCCCGCGCTGTCCCCGAGACAGGCCCGCAGGAGCGCCCGGACGTTGATCACCGATGCGAGGTGCAGGCGATCGCCGCGCTCCTCGCACATGCGGATCGCCCGATCCAGCACCGCGCCTGCTTCGTCCAGCTTTCCCAGCCCCGGGTAGATCGAGCCCAGGACGAGCAGCGACACCACGAGCGTCTCGTAGCCCTCGTCGCCCAGCCCCTCTGCCTGCGCCGCCGCACGCTCGAACTGCTGCGCCGACTCCTCCTCCCGGCTGTCACGCTTCAGCGAGCGCGCCACCGCCATCGAGAGCCGCGCCGCCAGCGCGGGCGGCAGATCGCCGCGCGCGAGCGCCCTCGCGTCCTCCACGCGCTGCTTCGATCGGCCGTAATCGTTCATCCAGTCGAGCGCCGTGGCCTCGTCGAGCAGGAGCTCGATCTGCTCGATCACGTCGCCCTCCAGCGTCGCCATCGCGCGCGCGCGATCGAGATCGCCGAGCGCGTCGTGGTAGCGGCCCAGCCGGTAGCGCATCAGCCCCCGGCCCCGGTACGCCGTCCTCCGCCGCACCCCAGGCGCCTCGACAGGCTGCGCGAGCGCCCGGCTGTAATAGAGCTCCGCCTCCACGTAGGCGTGCCGCGTCCGCGCCCGCTCGGCGAGCTCCAGGTAGGCGTCCTCCGCGACCGTCGCGAGCCCCGCCTCCGCCGCGTGGTGCGCGATCCTGAGCCGACGCTGCTCCCGGCCCTCGTGGGCCGCCTCGCGGTGGTGCTCGTACGCCGCCAGGTGGATCCGCCGCCGCTCGGCCTCGGCGACGTCCTGCGCGACCGCCTCCCTCACCAGCGCGTGGCGGAAGCGCAGCCGGTCCTTCCGATCGCCGACCAGCACGCCCACCTTCAGCAGCCGCTCGGTCCCGACGCGCGCGTCGAGCGGGAAGGCCGCGCCGTCGCCGCGGAGATCCAGCTGGCGCAGCACGCCCGCGATCTCGTCGATCGACACCTCTGCGCCAAGCAGCGAGACGAGCCGCGCGTGCGCCCCGAGCGCCGGCCCGAGCGCCGCGATCTCCGCCTGCGCCAGCGGATCGAGCGACGGCAGCACAGGGAGGCGCTCGAGCTCGTCGGTCGCCAGGTACCACGCGTCGCCTCGCAGGTGCCGGCGCAGGATCCCCTCGCGCTTGAGCCCGTGCACGAGCTCCACGAGCAGGAGCGGCACCCGCTGCGAGCGCTCGAGCAGGCGATCGATCGCGGGCTCCGGCACGTCCCGCGCGGGCAGGAGCAGCCGCCGGCACAGCGCCCGCGCGCTCTCGTCGTCCAGCGGATCGAGCCGCAGGGCCTCGTGTCGTGCGGCGCGCTCTCCCCAGGAGGGGTGCGCCTCGGCGAACGCCGGGCGCCCCATCGCGCAGATCCACAGCGGCGTGGCCTCGTCCGCGAGCGCCGCGTACTCGAGCGCAGCGAGCATCGCGTCGTGGGCGAAGTGCGCGTCGTCGAGGAGGATGATCACGGGCGACGCGGCCGCGCACTGGCGCAGGCACTCGCCCGCCGCCCGCACGCGCGCCGAGCGAAGCGCGCCTGGCGCGGCCCGGAGCGCCTCGAGCTCGGGGAAGATGTCGACGCCCGTCTGCTCGTCCACCCATCCGAGCGCCATCGCCAGCCCCAAGCGGAGCTCCTCGCCGAGCACGGCGCCGAGCGACTCCGGGAGCGCCCCGCGGACGCCGCTCTCCGGGGGCTGCTCGGGCACGCAGAGCGCCTTGCGCACGAGCTCGTGGAGCGTCGCGTCCGACGCGCCGCTCGTGGGCTCCTGCCCGCGCAGCTCGATGATCCGGGCGTGCGGCAGGCGCTCCCGGAGCTGCTTGCCGAGCTCGACGAAGAGGCGGCTCTTCCCGTGGCCGGGCCCGCCCGTCACCGAGACGACCGTGGGCTTCTTCATGCAGAGCGCCTCCTCGGCGCTCTGCGTGAGCTGCTCGAGGAGGTCGCGACGGCCGACGAACCCGCCGGGGCGCGTCGCGTCCCGCGACTGATCCTCGAGGCCCGGCGGGAGCTCGTCGCCCGCTGCGGCGTGCGACGGCTCGGGGAGCGCGGCCGACGCCTCGGGCGTAAGGAAAGGCCCCAGCGGACCGGCGGCGGACGGCCACCGCTCGGCGCGCGAGAAGAGCGGGCTCAGGAACCGCCGCGTCCCGTCCGGGCGCGCCTGGCTCGACACAGGCGCGAGATCGATGAGGACCCGCGTGCACAGCCCGCGTCGCAGGAGCTCGTCGGCCGCCCGCTGCGCGCGGCGCGCGGGGCTCGCCGTCCCCTCCTGGCCGAAGACGCCCACGTAGCGAGCGCCGGAGGCGTGCGCGAGCTCGCCGCCGAGCGCCAGGAGCCTGCGCTGCACCGCGATGCGATCGGCCGCGCTCTCGAAGAACAGGAGCCCCATCACGCGGCGCTCGATGCCGGCCACGGAGCGCGCCCCCGCCGGCGCGCTCGCCGCGACCTCGTCCCGGAGCGCGCGCTCCAGCGCCACGCGCAGCTCGCTCGCGCTCGCGAACCGCTCGCTCCGTTCCTTGGCCAGGCAGCGGTGCACCACCTCCTCGACCGCCCGCGGCACGGCCACGCTGGCCGACAGGCGCGGCGGCCTGCGGCTCCGGTGGTCCTCCAGCACCGCCGCGCGCGGCCCCCAGAACGGGGGCCGGCCCGCGAAGAGCTCGTACAGGATGACGCCCATCGCGTAGATGTCGGCGCGCGCGTCGAGATCGGGCCACCCGGCCGACTGCTCCGGCGCCATGTACTCGGCCGTCCCCACGGCGAGGTCCTCGTCCTGCCCGTCGTAGCGCCACCCCACGACGCGGGCGATGCCGAGGTCGATGAGCGTCGCCTTCGCCTCATCGACGAGGATGTTCTCGGGCTTGAGGTCGCAGTGCACGTAGCCGCGCGCGTGCACGGCCTCGAGGGTCGCGAGCGTCGCGAGCCCGAGCCGGGCAGCCTCCTCGAGCTGCGGAGCAGGGCGCGCCGCGAGGCGGGAGGCGAGCGTGGGCGCGGCGATGTGCTCGATCACCGCGTAGGGAGAGCCGTCGTCCAGCGCCCCCCACGCGTGCACGGCCGGCACGTGGGGGGCGCCGATGGCCGAGAGCGCCTCGACCTCACCCCGGAGGCGCTGGGCGGCGCCGCGGCGATCGGCGCGCGCGAGCTTGATGGCCACGCGCGCGCCGCCGCCCTCCGGCTCGGCCTCGAAGACGAGGCCGAAGCCGCCCTGCCCCAGCGTCCTGCGGGTCCAGTAGCCGGGGAAACGAGGCAAAGCGACAGGGACGACCTCCGTGATCTCCGGAGGAATCGACGACTGGCCAGACGGAGGACGAGCGGACTGCGCGCACTCGGGGCACGCGCCCTGATTCCGCCGCCCACAGGCTGGACAGCGCCCCGCTTCCCGGGTCGCGCGTTCAGGCGCCTCGTCTCGCAGGGCTTCCGAGCCCATTCACGCTCCTAGGGGCCGGCCGGCAAGAACGTGGTCACCACCTGGTCCGTGCGCACATGAGGGTTGACCGGATAGTTCGTGACACACCCCCTGAAGTAGCCGGCCGTGGCGTCCGTCCCGTTGCACAGGGCATTGCATGAGCCCCAGATGACCATGGAGCCACACTGCTGCCAAGTGGACTCCCCGGTCGTCGGGTTGGTCTCGATGTGGCCGGCCGCGCAGTCGCGTTGCAACTGGCGCGCCCGAACGTAGCCCGCCGAATCGTAGCAGGCCCCCACATAGGGCGTCGGGGCGAACAGGTTGCCCCAGAACGCGCCCTCTCGCACCGGATAGGCCGCGCGCTCCGCCGCAGTCGACGCCATCTCGTTGTTGCGCATGGAGATGCTCACCGAAACGCCGTACCAGTTCACCCGCGCGGCGACGCAGGCCGAGATCTGATGCTGGACATATGTATCGTTACCAATCGGGCTGCTTGCCCACCAGTGCGCGTAGCCGAGGTCGCCGCGGTACACCTCCGGGTGGGCGACGCCGCTGCTGTCGGTCCATGAGAACGAGAACGTCTGGTCGGGGCGCAGCGAACAGCTCACGATGTAGCGCAGGAACTCCCTCGACAGGGCGCCGGCCGTTCCCGGATCCTTGATGGCCGTCAGCGCGCTCGCGGCCAGCTTGTTCGGGAGCAGCGCGTTCGGGGGCAGCGCGTTCGGGATGATCGCGTTCGGGATGATCGCGTTCGGGATGATCGCGTTCGGGATCATCGAGTTCTGGATGAAGCCGTTTTGGGTGATGAGCTCGCCCTCGGCTTCCCCGACGAGCTCCTCCGCCTGCTCGTCGATCTCGGCACCGATGCAGGCAGCGGTAAGCAGAGGTAATGCGAAGACCGCGACACGTCGTGCACAGCAAAGAACCATGAAGGTCCCCCTTTTCGTCGCCGCGATTTGGCGTTTAAGGTCGAGTAGCCGCAAAGTTTAAGTTACCATTTCGAAATGCTTCTGCATAGCGCTTTAGTAAAGGATGCGTTCGATCGGGAGAGCGCGCTGACGGCAGGGCTGTAACGCGCCGCGATGGACGGCGCGGAGGAGCAGATGAGCGACGACGAGGACGAGACCAGGCCGTTTTCGGATTTCGAGAGGTCGGCCGCGCGCGGCGAGTTCCCGCCGGGCACCCTGGCGGGCGAGTACATCCTCGAAGGATTCATCGCGCGTGGCGGCTGCGGCGTGGTCTACGGGGCGAGGCACGCCCAATCGGGCAGACCCGCCGCGGTCAAGGTGCTGAGCGAGGCGGTGGCCCACTCTCGCCGCGTGGTCGACCGGTTCGCACGCGAGATCGACGTGCTGCGGTCGATCTCCCACCCCAACATCGTGGAAATCTACGGAGTTGGTGAGCTGAATAACTATCAGCCATTTTATGTCATGGAGCGCCTCGAGGGCCAGACGCTCGACGCGCTGATCCGGTCCCAGACGCGGCTCACGCCGCGCGAGACCCTGGAGCTGATGGAGCCTGTGTGCGCAGCGTTAGCAGCCGCGCACACAGCGGGTATCGTTCACAGGGATGTGAAAGCGAGCAACATCTTCATCTGCTCGAGCCCGCCACGTGCCGTCAAGCTGCTCGATTTCGGAATCGCGAAGATGATGGCGCCCGAGGAGGGGTCGACATGGCTCACCACCGCCGGACGTATGCCCGGGACGCCATCCATCATGGCCCCAGAGCAGATCCTCGGCGGTCCTATCGATGCGCGGGTGGACGTCTATGCGCTTGGCGTCCTCCTTCATCGCATGCTGGTCGGCCGGTTGCCGTTCCACACACACGACATGGATGAGATGGTGCGGAAGCACCTGGAGGAGCAGCCGCTGCCCCCGAGCCTGCGGGTCCCGCTGCCCATCGAGCTCGACGCGGTGGTGCTGCGGTGCATGGAGAAGCGGCGGGAGCGGCGCTTTGGCTCGGTCGAGGAGCTGATGCGCGCGCTCAGGGACGCCATCGGCGGGCCCGCGTCGGGCATGCCGAGCGGACCCGACCCGACGCACCCCGCGGTGGCGGTCTACCTGGAGGTCCGGACCCGCGGCGACGCCGGCGAGCTGGACGACGAGCTGACCTTCGACATCGGTCGGGTGCTCGACATCGCCGAGTCGCAGCTCTCGCGCGCGGGCTTCCTCCTCGCGTCGATCACCGGCAACGAGGTGCTCGGCGTTCGCCTCCTCCCGGCGAATGCGGACGAGGAGCTACGGGAGCGGCGCGCGGCGATCGAGCTCGCCACCGCCGTGCACCGGGCGCTGGCCCAGCGACCGGGAGCGGACCCGCGCCTGCATGTCAACGTGTGCGTGCACGCGGACGACGTGCAGGCGCGCCTCTCGACGCAGCCCGAGATCACCGGGGGCTCGCTGATGTGCGCGGGGCACTGGGCTCCGGCCGACGACGTGCAGGGGGTGTTCGCGACGCCGAGCGCGAACGCGGGCCTCCTGGACGACGAGCCGACCCCCACACGCCGCGCGTAGCCACGCGCCGCAACGAGAGAGAGCGCCCTCGCTCGCGGGCGCGTCAGCGCCGCGATCGAGGGCGGGTGATCCAGCGTGCGAACGTCGACTGGCCGCGGGGCCCGGTGCTGACGTTCGCCGCGGGCGCGGTCGACACGAGGCCGCCGACAGCCACGAGGGCGCAGGCGGCGAGCAGCTGGGCGCTCACCTCGGCGTGGCCGGCGACGCAGAGCAGCAGCGTCGAGAGGATGGGCGCGCCGTAGGACAGCACCCCGAGCTGCGGCACGTCGCCGTGCTTCGTCGCGTGATCCCACGCGAAGAAGGCGACCCCCACGGGGCCGAGCCCGAGCGCGAGCAGGCCGAGCGCCTCTCCGGCCGTCGGCACGACCGTGCGCTCGAACGCGAGGTGCCCGGCCAGGCCCAGGGCGGCCGTCGCGGCGCAGGAGCCTGCGATGGCGTCGGCAGGGACCTCGGCGAAGCGGCGCTGGAGCACCGAGTACGTCGACCAGAGGAGCGCGCAGCCGAGCGCGGCCAGGTAACCGGGCGTGTGTGTGGCGCTCAGGCGGACGGTGCCCCCGCCTGCGACGAGCGTCCAGACGCCCGCGAGCCCGAGCAGCGCCCCGACCACGTGCCTGCCGCGCAGGCGCCCGCCGGGGAGCGCCGCGGAGAGCAGGACGATGAGCAGCGGCCACAGGTACGAGATGACGCTGACCTGCACGGGCGGCGCGGCGGAGAGCGCATAGAAATAGAGGGCGTGATAACCGAACAGGCCGCCCACGCCGAGGATCCAGCTGCCGAGCGGCTGGCGGAGCGCGCCGAGGCCGCCCCCGCCGCGCCGGGCGAGCCGCGCCGCGCCGAGGAGCGCCGCGACTGCGAAGGTCGACGAGAGCACCTGGAGCGGCGGCAACCTGCGCACCGAGGCCGAGAGCAGGGCGAGGCTGCCCCAGAGCCCGATCGCCGCGACGCCCGCGAGGGTGGCGGCTCGCCGCGAGGGGCGCGCCGCTGGCGTCGCTGCCATCGCTGCGTCCGATAGGGCGGCGCCGTGGGTCGTGTCCGACATGGCGCCGAGCATGGCGCGCCGGCCGGCCGCCGTCTTGTCTCAGCCTCCGCCGTCGGCAGATCGGTTCGGCGTAGCCGCAGCAGATCGCGATCTCCGCGATCCCGAGCTCGGTGCGGGACAGCAGGTCGGTCGCGCGCGCGAGGGCCGGCGCGGCGCGACGGACGCAGCGCGCGCCGCGGGGCGGAGCTCACCGGCAGGGCGCGCCGTACAGGGCCGCGGCGCCGCGGGCGTCGTGCTCCGTCAGGTCGAGGTCGCCCCAGTTCGTGCCGTTGCACCACGGGTAGTGCATCACCGAGCCCGCGTCGTACGGCGTCAGGGCGCGCCAGCCGTCGTCCTCGAAGCAGGCGCCCGCCTCGGGCCGCGTGTGCTCGTGCCGGAACCCGAGCGCGTGGCCGAGCTCGTGCCGCAGGACGCCCGTGAGCGTCCAGAGATCCAGCGGGCCGAGCGCGGTCGAGTCGATGAGGAGATTGCGCGCGCGGCGCGAGCTGTCAGGGAAGAACGCGCGCGCGTAGTACGGCTGCCCCTCGACCGGGCGCACGTCGAAGACGACCCTCTTGTTGCGCGCGTCGCACGCGCCGTCCTGGTCCGCCCTGTGAACGAAGCGGACGTCCGCCACCTCCCCCCACGCCGCGGCGGCGCTCTCCATCGCGGAGACCACCGCGCCATGGTCGTCACCGAACGCCTCGCTCACGCAGTAGCTGAGGTTCCGCTTCTCCCTGTCGCTCCACCTCACGTCCCTTCCACGGCTCTGATCGACGATGAGCGCTCCGCGCTGGACGTGGCGCTCATAGAACCCCTCGAGCCCGTCGAGGCCCTCGACGGGAACGTCGCCATCGACGATGTAGATGCCGCTCTCCGGCTCACGGTAGGTCCGAGCCTCGAACTCGTCGAAGCTCACCTCCGTATCACCGACCTGCTCGGAGATCTCCTCTCCCGCAGGCGCGCCGGCGGCGCACCCGGCCGACGCGAGCGACAGGACGAGGAGGCCAAGCGTGCCATGGAGGAGACCACGAGATTCCGTAGACAGATGACTCATCATACAAGTACCTCTCGTTCATGCCTTTCCCTCTCGGGTCAGGCGAGGGTGCGCAGCGCCGCAGTGAGCTCCGCCGGACGGCGCCGCGGGACCTCCACGGCGGTTCGGGCCGACTCGACTGCTGGTACCGACGCGGATGGCGTCCGGCTTCGGTGTCCGATATTGGCAAGCGACGTGCCGCATGCGCGATGGCGTGACTTTGCGGGCCAGAGGTCAAGCGCGGAGCGATGGAGTCCACACCTGCGCAGCGGGTGCTTGCGCACCTGTGCAAGGACTTGCGTATCGAGATCGAAGCAGAGCGCGCAGCGCCCGCCGCCGGGACCGGATCGAGGCGGTGGATCGATGGGGCTTCGTCCCGCCGTCGTGCGCTCCATCGCGCGAGCAGCGGCTGCTCCCGCTCACGCCGTCGCTCGCCCTGCTCGCCGTCTGGGTGGGCAGGTCGGTGCTCACGAGGCCCTCCGGCGCCCCGGTCCCCGGCCCTGTCGCGGCGTGGCCTCTTCTCCGTGCGGCGCTGACGCGGCGCAGGGCGGGGCGCGTTTCGCTGGACGAGCGGCCGCGGCTCGCCAATCCTTGAGCGCATGAAGCTGACCGGCATCGCCGCAGAGACCGTGCAGATCGCGAGTCGTGGCGAGTACATCGCGCCCTCGGGCGCGACCGTTCGCATCCGCGACCGCGTGCTCGCCGCGGTGAAGGGGACCGTGCTTTACCGGCCCGGATCACTCGACGCCTGGGAGCCGAAGGAGCGCCTCGATGGCCCGGCGGCGATCGAGGTCACCGGCGAGACCACGGGGGCCGCGGGGCGGCGGCTCATCGAGCAGGAGGGCCAGGCCCGCGTCATGGCCCTCAACTTCGCTTCCGCCAAGAACCCCGGGGGCGGGTTCCTGCGCGGGGCCAAGGCCCAGGAGGAGGACCTCGCCAGGTGCTCGGCGCTGTACGCGTCGCTTGTCGAGCAGCGCGAGTATTACGACCAGAACCGGGCCTGCGGGAGCTTTCTCTATACCGACCACATCATCTACTCGCCGGACGTGCCGTTCTTCCGCGACGAGCAGCACGCCCTCCTCGACCGACCGTTCGCGCTGTCGCTCATCACGGCGCCGGCGCCGAACGCCGGCGAGGCGTTCCAGCGCGACGACGCCACGGACCAGGAGATCCGGGCCGCCCTGGAGCGCCGCGCGGACATGGTGCTCGCCGCGGCGGGCGCGCACGGGCACCGGTGCCTGGTCCTCGGGGCGTGGGGGTGCGGCGTCTTCCGCAACGATCCGCGCGAGGTCGCCGACGTCTTCGCCCGGTGCCTCGATCGCCCGCGCTTCCGCGGCGCGTTCTCGCGCGTGGTGTTCGCGGTGTACGACCGGGGCGCCGATCGGCCGAACTACCGGGCCTTCCAGGAGCGGTTCGCGCAGGCGTAGGCGCGCACTTCCGCCGGCGCCTCCGATCCCCGGCGCGCCGTCACGGCCCCGCGCGGATCACACCGTGGGATCCCCGCCCCAGAGCTGCGCAGACGTCGCGCTCCCCGCCTACCTCCACCGCTACAATCGAGGGCTGACCCCTTCCACGGGTCCGTTTCGAATTGTCGGGTCGCGATCGAAGAGCGAGAGTCATGGCTCCGACGTGAGGACGATCGACGACAGGCTCGCCGCGCTCCTCGCCGCGGCCGTCTTCTCCGCGTCACCCCTGCTCCTCTGCGGGTGCGCATCGCCCGCGCCCGCGCCCGCGCCGCGGGCCGCCGCGCAGGGGACCGCGGCGCCGCTCGACCAGCGCTTCGCCAGCGAGCCCGCGCCGGCGCCGCGCTTCCCCGATCCGGAGCGCGGGCGGAAGCTCCGCGCGGCGGCGGCCGACGTGCAGGCGCTCGCGCGGCGCGCCGCGGAGAGGGAGCGCTTGCCGGCGCTCGCGCTCGGCGTCGTCATCGACGAGGAGCTCGCGATCCAGGCGGTGCTCGGCGTGCGGGACGCCGCGGCGGGCGGAGCGGTCGACGAGCACACGCGCTTCCGCATCGGCTCCGTCACCAAGCCGCTGACCGCGGCGGCGATACTGCGGCTCCGCGACGAAGGGCGGCTGTCGATCGACGCCCCGGCGGCGCGCTACCTGCCGGCGCTCACCGGCGTCGTCTACCCGACGCGCGACGCGCGGCAGATCACGGTCCGCGACCTGCTCACGCACAGCTCCGGCCTGCCGCGGCTCGGCGTGTTTCCCCCCGCGTCGACGTCGCGCGACGTCACCGAGCGGGAGATCCTGGCCACGCTCGACGGCTTCGGGCTCGAGAGCGCGCCGGGCGCCGCGACCTCCTACTCGAACCTCGGCTATTCGCTCCTCGGGCTGGTCGTCGCGCGCGCCGCCGGCGTGCCGTACCGGCGCTACATGAGCGACGCGGTCCTCGGGCCGCTCGGCATGCGCGACGCCGCCTGGGACCCATCGCAGGTGCCGCCCGGCGCGCTCGCCTCGCCCCACGCGCGCGGCGTCGACGGCGGCGCCGTGGCGCCGATCCAGCCCTGGCGGCTCGGCGCCTCCGAGGCGACCGCGGGGCTCTACGCGAGCCTCGCCGACATGGGTCGCTTCGTCGGGTTCGAGCTCGCCGCCTGGCCCGCGCGCGACGCGCCCGAGACGGGGGCCCTGCGGCGGAGCACGGTGCGCGAGTCGCACCTGATGGCGCGCAACGGCTCGGCGTTCCCGGCCGCCGGCGGCGACGACGGCCCCGGGCTCGGCTGGCACGTGCGCGAGGACTGCGACCTCGGCCACATGGTCTTCCACAACGGCCTGATCGACGGCTTCTCCGCGTCTGTGACGCTCCTCCCGCAGCGGGGCGTCGGCGTCGTCGCGCTCGCCAACGTCGCCGGCGCCGATCTCGAGTCGCTCAACGCGAACGTGCTCGGCCGGCTCGCGGCCACCGGCGCCATGGAGGCGCGCGTCGTCCCGCCCTCCCCGCCCGTGCGCCGCGCCGCCCAGGCCGTCGCCTCGATCATCGGCCGCGCGCGCGCGGGGGCGCTCGATCGCAGGCTCAGGCCCGGCTGGTTCCCGGAGGCTCACCTCGCCTCCCTGCGAAGGGCGCTGCGCGACGCCGGCGCGCGGGTCGGGGCGTGCGCGCTCGACGGCTCCGCCGTGGTGGAGAGCGCCACGGCGGCGCGCTTCGGCCTGCGCTGCGAGCGCGGCGCGCTCTCGCTGGCCGTGCGTGTCGACACCTCGCCGGACGCGCGGATCACGTCGCTGAGCGTGGAGGAGCAGACCGGGGCGACGGCCCGGGAAGCCCCCGGCCCGAGCGACCGCCCAGCCCGCTGCCGCTGAGCGATCTGCAGCCCGGCGGGTTCGCCACTCCTGCTAGTGTAACCGCGCCCATCGTCCCGGGCGTCGAACCGTCCCCCCTCACCTCGCGGAGACCCGCTTGAAGCACAACGACGTGGTGGTTTTGATCCTCGGCGGAGGCGTAGGAAGCCGCCTCTACCCGCTCACCAAGCTGCGCTCGAAGCCAGCCGTCCCGACCGGCGGCAAGTACCGGCTGGTCGACATCCCGATCAGCAACTGCCTCAACTCGGGCTTCAACCGCATCCACATCCTCACGCAGTTCAACTCGGTCTCGCTCCACAACCACATCACGCAGACGTACCGATTCGACGTCTTCTCCGCCGGCGCGGTGCAGATCCTCGCGGCCGAGCAGACGCCGACCCACAGCGACTGGTACCAGGGCACCGCCGACGCCGTCCGCAAGCAGCTCGTCGAGGTGAAATCGCCGAACCCGCGGGACGTCATGATCCTCTCGGGCGATCACCTCTACCGCATGGACTACGAGCCCTTCCTCGAGCACCACCGCGAGACCCGGGCCGACGTCACGCTCGCCGTCCGCCCCGTCCCGACGGCCGAGGTGTCGCGCCTCGGCATCGTGGACACCGACGACACCGGGCGTGTGGTCAAGTTCGTCGAGAAGCCGAAGGACATGAAGCTGCTCGAGCACGTGCGGCAGCTGCCCGATCCGGCGAACCCGTGGCTCGCCTCGATGGGCGTCTACATCTTCAGCGCGAAGGCGCTCTACGAGATGCTCGAGCACGACAACGCCTCCGACTTCGGCAGCCACATCCTCCCCCGGGCGCTCGATACCCACCGGATGATGACCTACACGTTCGACGGGTACTGGGAGGACATCGGCACGATCCGCAGCTACTACGAGGCCAGCCTCGCGCTCACGGACTCCGATCCTCCGTTCTCGTTCTACGACCCGCAGCGGCCGATCTACACGCGCCCGCAGTTCTTCCCCCCGGCCCACGTCACCGCCGGCTCGGTCCTCGACCAGGTGCTCCTCGCCGAGGGGAGCCGGATCATCGAGTCGAAGATCTCCCGGTCGGTCGTCGGGCAGCTCTCCTCCATCGGGCCCCACGTCTCCATGTCGAACACGGTCATGATGGGCGCGGACTACGAGTCGCTGTTCCAGGCCCACGGCCCCGAGAGCACGAGGGGCCTCCCGCCCATCGGCATCGGCCGGGGGTGCACCATCGACGGCGCGATCATCGACAAGAACGCGCGCATCGGCGACGGGGTGGTGATCCGCAACATCCCTGACCGGCCGGACACCGACGCCCCGTACTACGCGGCCCGGGAGGGCATCGTGGTCGTCCCGAAGAACGCCGTCGTCCCGCCGGGCACGGTCATCTGAGCGCGGGCCGCGCCCCGGCCGCCGAGGGGACGGCGGCTGGGCGCGCGGGCGGAAGGCGGAAGGGACGCGCTCGCGCGGCCAGGCCACGGTAGGCAGGCAGAACGCCGCCGCGGCGCCCGGCCACTCGCCCCTCGTCGGCTGGGCCCCGGTCTGGTAAAGAGCGCCCTTATGCGAATCTGCATCCTCGGCGCCACGGGCCTTGTCGGCCGCGAAACCATCACCCTCATCGCGCGGGCCTGGCCCGGCGCGACGCTCGCCCTGTTCGCGAGCCGGGACCAGGAGCTCACCCTCGACGGCAAGTCGTACGAGGTGCTCAGCGCGTCGCGCCTCGAGGCGCAGGACGCCCCCCGCGGAGACCTCGCGTTCGTGGCCCTGGATGACGATCACAGCAAGCGGTACGTCCCGCGGCTCGTGGAGCTCGGGTACCGCGTGATCGACAAGAGCAACACGTACCGCGCCGACCCGAAGGTGCCGCTCGTCGTCGCCGGGGTGAACTCGAGCATCGTCGACGACTCGGTCCGGCTCGTGGCCAACCCGAACTGCACGACCATCCCGCTGATGCTCGCGCTCTCGCCCCTGCGCCGGGAGTTCGGGCTGAGCGCGGTCACGGTGAGCACGTACCAGGCGGTCAGCGGCGCCGGCATCGCCGCCCTGGACTCGTTCCTCGCGGACGCGCGCGACGGCTTCCAGGCCCTCGATCGCCTGGGCCTGCCGTTCAAGCCGTCGGGCTACGCCGGCAACACCGTCCCGCACAACGGCGGCACCGACGAGAGCGGTTACTCCTCGGAAGAGCGGAAGCTCATCTTCGAGAGCCGCAAGATCCTCAGCATGCCGGAGCTCGGCGTCTCCGCGCAGTGCTGTCGGGTCGGCGTCGCGGTCGGCCACTACGAGAACGCGTGGGTCACGTTCGATCGCCCGGTGGATCTCGAGCGGGTCGCGAGCATCCTGAGCGATCCGGCGAAGTCGCCCTTCGTGAAGCACCTCCCCGGCGCCGCCGGCGAGGGCCTGAGCGCGCTCCACTGCGTGCAGGACCGAGACCTCGCGCTGGTCGGGCGGATCCGCCCCGATCACCGGGACCGCGACCGGAAGAGCGTGTGCCTGACCGTGGTCGGGGACAACCTTCGGCTCGGCGCGGCCACCAACGCGGTCCGCGCCGCGACGCGCTGGTTCCCGAGCGCCGATCGGGACCTGCAGGCCCCCTGACGGCAAACGATGCAACCCGCCCAGCCCCTCATGATCCTCGTCGCCGGGCCCTATCGCTCCGGCACGGGGGATGATCCGGTCCTGATCGCGGCCAACGTTCGCGCGATGAACGACATGGCCGTGCGCCTCTTCCGGGCGGGCCACCTCCCGGTCCTCGGCGAATGGTTCGCGCTGCCGCTCATCGAGCACGCCGGGTCGCGGCAGATCGGCGACGAGATCTTCAATGAGATCTTCCATCCCGTCGCCCGCCGGCTCGTCGCGCGCTGCGACGCTTGCCTGCGGATCGGCGGCCCCTCCAAGGGAGCCGACGAGATGGTCGAGCTGTCCCGCTCCATGGGCAAGCAGGTCTTCTTCAGCTTCGACGAGGTGCCGGGCTGCGGTTAACCGCGTCCGGCGCACGAGAGACGCACGAGAGACACACGACACGCCGCGGTGGCGCGGTCTCCTCAGGGCTCGATCCCCGGCCAGCCAGCGCCGACAGGGAGCGCCTGCACGTCGGGGAAGAGCATGTAAATACGCTTTCCATCCCACGTCTGCCGGTGGGGCGGCGAGGGCGCGGCCGCGGCGACGCTCGCGCGCACCGCGCGCCCGAGCGCGCCTGGGCCGTCGAGCGCCTGGCTGAGCGCCGCGAGCGCCTGCGCGAGCTCGGGGAGCGACGCATCGCCCGACGTGCCCCGCGCGACGAGGGCGTCGACCTCGCGGCTGCGCACGCCGAAGTCCGACGGCAGCGGGTGCGCGGGCTGCGCCGTGACCGCGGCGTGGAGGAACTGGCGCTTCGCCACGCCGCCCGCCTCACCGAAGCCCGCGACGAGCTCGAAGAGCGCCGACGCGACGCCGACCGCCGCCTCGCGGTCATTGGGGTGATGGAGCTTGGAACCCCTGATTCCCAGGTCGTCGAGGTACTCGAACCCCGAATCGCTCAGCGCGGCCGATCGCTCCGTCTCCGGCAGGGGCGGCGCGACCCGCACCTCGCCGCTCTCGAAGACGATGACGCGGGCGTACGTGAAGCTCGCGTGCGGCGCGGCGAGGCGCACGCGCGCGAGCTGGGCCGCGACCTCCACCGCCGCGCCGATCTCGAAGCGCGAGCCCGGAAGGTGGCGCGCGATGCCCGCCAGCGTCATCCCCGCCGCGTCGGGCCAGGGGCACACGGCGACGTGCCGCGGGAGGGCCTCCGTCTCGCCCGGCGCGCACACGCGCTCCAGCCCGAACGAGGCGGGGGCGAGGAGCGGCGGCCGCTGGCCCTCCATGCGCCGCAGATCGCCGAACAGCCAGGCGCGGTTCTCCCCGTGGTGCTCGGGCGCGAGCATCCGCGCGCCGACGAGCAGCGCGACGGTGCCCCCGGCGCGCGCGAGCCATGCCTCGGGCACGGAGAGGTGCTCGTACAGGAAGGCCTCGACGATGAGCTGCCACTCGCGGGGCGGCTCGGGAGGCAGAGGAGCGGCGGTTCGGTACATGGCGGGTGCGGGGCTTCGAAGAACAGCGCGCTCGGCCCCGGATGCACACACGAGACGGGCGAGCTCGTGAAGTAGCGTATCCAAGCCGGGAGCGCCGCGGAACACGGCAGCGGGACGCTGCCGCCGATCGGCGAGCGCGCTGCCCGATCCGCCCGCGGAGATCGCTGTAGAGCGGGGTGCACGAAGCTGAAGTCACAAAAGAGAACCGCCCGCAGGTCCAGGCCTGCGGGCGGTCTTCTTCGTCAGCGGCTCGGCCTACTTGAGGCGGGCCAGCATCTCGACCTTCTCGGTGTCCAGACCCGTCCAGGTGCCCCAGCCCGTCTTGTCCGCATCGGTGTACTTGTGGTTGTAGATACCACCCGTATCACCCGACTCGGGGTTGATGGACCAGTAGGTGAAGTCCGTCATCTTCTTCTTGATGAGGTAGTCCACGTACATGTTCTGCCACTCCCAGTCGTAGCGCTTGCCGGCAGGCAGGTGCGCCCACTGCTTGGCGAGCGCCGGATCCATCTCGTTCTTCGGCCAGTCCTTCACGCCGCCGAACTCGCCGGTGATCACGCAGAACTTCTGGTCGTGCAGGAACCCGAAGTGCTCGTCCCACTGCTTTGTCAGCTTCGCGACAGCATCGGCGTTGCTGCGCTCCAGAATCAGCCCGCACCCGGCCTTGGCGGCCGCCTCGTCCTCGAGCCCGACGCACTCGGGCTTGGACTGATCGACGTGCTGCTTCTGAACGAACACTGCAGGCCCGTAGGTGTGGGGCGAGAAGCAGAGCCGATTCCTGGGGACCTGGATCGGGTAGGCCGTCTGTCCGTAGAAGTTCTCACCCCAGTTCGGGTTGAGGTCGGGATCGCCGTGGGGCTCCGGCTCCAGCGTCAGGCCGCTGGCGCCCGCGGGCTGGTGGCTGCCGGACACGCCCTGGACGACCGCGATCATGTCGTCGTTCTCCTCGGCGATGACGTCGTAGCAGGCCTTGGCCATGTCCGCCCACTCGGGCCAGCTGTACTTCCACGGCTCGTTGAAGCAATCGATGCCGATGATGTTCTTGATCCCGAGCTTCTTGGGCAGCTGCGCGATCTTACGGATGTCCGCGAGCCACTTGTCGTAGTTGTAGGCGTCCTCGCCCGTAAGGCAGGTGTAGTCGTCCGCCTTGTAATCGTAGTTCTCGCGATCGCTGTCCACGTAGGGCTTGTTGTCGTCGAGCCTGCCCGCGCGCCACCCGAGGTGGTTCGAGCAGGAGTGGATGCCGATGATGACGTTCAGATTGTTCGCGCTGGCCTGCTTGAGGAAGTCCTCGAGCGCCTCGTACGCGTTGGCGTACGGGTAGACCTTCGGGTCGTTGTTCTTGATCCGGGGCGTCATGATGCTGTAGTCGCCGTCCGGGTGGTTGGTGACCAGGGTCTGCGGCGCGATGGGGAGCCGGATCGTGTTGAACTTGAGGTTGGAGCTGGTGAGCTCCTTCATCGTGTCCGCGATCGTGCGCGGGGCGCTGCTCTCCGCCCACCACATCGACCCGATGAAGAGCTCCATGGCGCCGGGGCGATCGAGATCGTCCTGTCCCTCGAGCCCGAACCAGTTGCCGCCGCGAACCTGGATCTCCGTGCCGTCCTGCGTCAGGCGGCCGTTGTCGAGGTTGACGCGGAACCTGCCGTTCGGAGAGCCGTCGGTGTCCGGCGTCGGCTCCAGGGTCGGGTTGCCGCTGCCGCTGCCGCTCGGGATTCCGGCGCCGGCGCCGCTGGTGTCGCCGCTGCCCACCGAGCTGCCCGCGCCGCTGCCGTTGCCCACCGAGCTGCCCGCGCCGCTGCCGTTGCCCACCGAGCTGCCCGCGCCGCTGCCGTTGCCCACCGAGCTGCCCGCGCCGCTGCCGTTGCCGCTGCCCGCGCCGCCGGAGCCCGGCCCACCCCCGGTCGCGGTTGATCCATCACCACCGCAGGCGATGCCCATCAGAGCAAGGGCGGCGAAGGAACACAAGAAGATATGGCTTCTTCCGATTCTCATAGGTTCGTTCTTTCGTTAAGCACAAATTCAGAACACGGCGCGCTGCTTCGAGCGACAACCCCCAAGGCTCGTCCTTAAGACAATCTCAGCCAGATCAACGGTTGGTCGCGCTCTACAGTCGACCCTGCGCCGAATTCGCAATCAAGCAACACCGACGGGTTGCCAACCGGGCTCGCATGTTACCCGCCACCAAACAGAGGGTCAAGACGAGACGCACCCTCCGATGCCGGGACCCAATATCGATATGGCGGTGTTTTTCCCACGACGGTGGATCACCGGAGGCGCTCTCCTTCAACGGGATCCTGCAGGAGCGCTGCACGAGGGGAGAAGCTCACGAGACGCTTGACTTTCAAATTGCACTTGAGTTGCTGAACCACCCGGGCGCCCGGCGCTCCCGCAGGGCGCGCAGCGTCATTCGATAGGCGCGCAGCGTCACCCATCCTGCGCAGAGCGTCAATTTCAACAGAAGGGTACCTCGGCAGAGCTCGTCAATGGGAAAGGCACGCTGAAAGACCACGACTCGCCACGATGCCTGTCACGGGGCACGCGGCGCGTCGACGCGTCGACGCGCCGCTCCGGCCTTCATCGATCCTGACGGCGGGCGTGCCGGCAGCTGAGCGGGTCACGCTACTCCCCTCCTCTTCCGCGGCCCTCGCCCTCCCCTTCCGGTCTCCGCCAGCGCTCCGGAAGGCGCGCGAGGAGCAGCGCGAGCCCCGGCAGGAGCACCATCCCTGCGAGCAGCAGCAGGGATGACGTGAGCCGCGCGGCCGAGGCGCCCACCGCGGCATAGGTCGCCGAGATGCCCAGGTTGGCCAGGGCCGTCACCGTGACGAACGCGCGCCAGGGCATGCGGCCCGCGCCCGCGAAGACGAGAGACGCCTCCGCGAGCACGGGCACGCCGCGGAAGAGGAGCAGGAACCAGCGGCCGTGCCGCTCGGCGGCCCGCGTCAGGCGCGCGAGCTCCGCCTCGCCCACCATCCGCTGCAAGGCCGGCGCGCCCGCGCGCGCGCCGACCAGATAACCCAGCCCCGAGCCCACCATCATGCCCGCCCAGGAGACCGCCGTCCCGCGCCAGAAGCCGAGCAACCCGCCCGCCGCCGTGCTCACCAGGCTCGATGGCACCGGCAGGACGATATCACCAGCAAGCAATCCGCCGAGGACGAGCGCCGTCGCAATGGGTGAAGGCGGCGCGGCGAGCAGCCTTCGCGCCGCGGCCTCGAAGCTGTCGGCGAAGAGGAAGAACGGCACGAGGATGACCAGGAGGAGCAGGCCAGAGAAGCCGGCCCACCCGGGCCAGGAGCGCCGGGAACGCCCGGTCGCGCCGGGGAGGCGCGCGCTCCCCGGAGGAGGGGTCGAGTCAGACGATCGCGACATGCAGCGCTCCAGGTCCGGTGACGGGCCGGCCGCCCCGCGAGGAGGAGCGAGCCGGCCGGCGCGCGAGTATACGTCCCTCACACGGTCCGCCCTCGGGGGAAAGAGACGCTGGTTCAGGATTTGTCCACGCACAGGGGGAGTCGGCATGTGCGTGGACCAATTATTCAACGGCCCTGGAGACAGCGGCGCGCGCAGGAAGGGCTCGAATTCAGGGCACCCGCGTGGGAGACTGTCGCCAATTCACGCATCCCGAGAGGTCCCGGGCAACCGGAAGGAGCAGGTCATGCGTCCTCGATCTTCGTGGCTTGGTTCAACCATTTTCATCACGAGCTGCGCCGCCCTGGTGGCGAGCTGCTCTGCGAGCGCCGACCGCCCTTCCGGAGGCGGCGGCCCCGGCGGCGGCGGGGACAATCCCACCACCACGACCGGCGGCGATCTCGGCGACGGCGACACCACGGGGAGCGGATCGGACATCGGCGACGGCGACAGCGCGTTCCGTTGCGGCGACGGGGGCCTGACCAGGGACGAGGCGTGCGACGACGGAAACGCCGTGGGGGATGACGGCTGTGCGGCGGATTGCCGCTCGGTCGAGCTCGGCTGGTCGTGCCCGCTGCCCGGGGTCGCTTGCACGCGTATCGCCCGCTGCGGTGACGGCGCCGTGGTGTTCCCGGAGCTCTGCGACGACGGCAACACCGAGGCGGCCGACGGCTGCTCGCCGACCTGCAAGGTGGAGGTCGGCTTCAAGTGCAGCGGCAGCCCGAGCGCCTGCACGCCGACGACCTGCGGCGACAAGACGCAAGAGGGCGCGGAGAGCTGCGAAGACGGCAACACGATGCCCTTCGACGGCTGCTCCTCGAGCTGCCAGGCCGAGCCCGATTGCTCCGCGGGCTCCTGCGCGTCGACCTGCGGCGATGGCCTCGTGCTCGGCGAGGAGTGCGACGACGGCAACAACATCGACGGCGACGGCTGCTCCGCGGCGTGCACGGAGGAGCCGGGATACACCTGCGCCGTCCCCCAGCCCTCGGGATCGATGGCCGTGCCTGTCGTCTTCCGCGACTTCAAGGCGGCCCACCCCGACTTCGAGCCGAAAGGTCCTGCCAACAGCAAGCCCATCTTCAACATGGTCGGGCCCCGGCTCGACGCCGAGAAGAAGCCGACGTACATGACCGCCGCCAATAGCCTGGTCACGAGCGCGGCCAGCTTCGCCCAGTGGTACCACGACGTCCCCGGCACCAACAGCACCACGGTCACCACCCTCACGCTCTGGGACACCGGCGACGGCCGCTTCGTGAACCGCTGGGGCGAGGACGGCCAGCAGTGGACCCTGCTGTCCAACGAGAGCCAGCACTATTGCGGCAACGTGGGCAACGAGGTGAACGGCGAGGAGTGCACCTCGTCGGCGCAGGCCACCCCGCAGTGCGGCGACATCCACAGCGAGGAGTTCCACAGCTGCGAGGTGCGCGACCGGGTCTACTGGGCGAGGTATATCGAGGAGACGTACGACGGGAACCCGCTGTTCTTCCCGGTCGACGACGATCCGTTCACCCCGGCGGCCGAGCGCGTCGCGGCCGACATCTTCCCGAGCTACGGCGGCGGCGACTGGCTGAAGGAGCAGGGCAGCCCGAAGCACAACTTCCATTTCACGAGCGAGATCCGCTACTGGTTCCAGTACAACGCGGGCGAGCAGTACGAGCTCGACTTCACCGGAGACGACGATGTGTGGGTGTTCATCAACGATCGCCTCGCGGTCGACGTCGGCGGCATCCACAGCGCCGTCAACGGGCGCCTCGTCATCGGCGCCAACGGGGCCGGCAGGGTCACCTACGCCACGGAGGAGAACGACAACATCCCGGCGCGGAACATCGACCTCGGCCTGACGGACGGCGGCGTCTACCAGATCGCCGTGTTCCACGCCGAGCGCCAGACCGCGGCGTCGACGTTCAAGCTCACGCTGCAGGGCTTCGCGACGGCGCGCAGCGAGTGCAAGCCCGTCTGCGGCGACAGCGTCGTCAGCCTGGGTGAGGAGTGCGACGACGGCGTGAACGACGGCGGCTACGGCGAGTGCGCGCAGGACTGCAAGCTCGGCGAGTACTGCGGCGATGGCGTCGTCCAGGCCGTGGAGGAGTGCGACGACGGCAACAACCGCGACGGAGACGCCTGCGGCAGCGGCTGCCGCAACCTCATTCCGCGCTGACCCGGCTCATGCCATGCACGCGGAGAGATCGCTCGCCGCGCGCTCCGGGGCTCCCGGGTGTGTCGGCACCAGCACCCGCACGGGCAGCGGCGCGCGCGGGGCGGGCCCAGCGCCGGGTGAGAGCGTGAGGCACAGCTCTCCGCCCGTCGGCCTCGCCCGGAGCGCGAGGTGCACGGCGCCGCGGCGCGCAGCCCGGATGGCGCTCACCAGCACGCGAAAGAGCTCGCGCGCCAGGGTGTCGTGGTCCGCCTCGACCACCACGGGCTCGAGCTCCTCGATGCTGGTCGTGACGTTGAAGACAGCCGACTCGACCTCCAGCAGATCCGCGAGATCGCGGATCAGCGCGTCGAGCGCCACCGGGCGCGGCGCCGCCGCCTCGCCCAGCGCGAGCGCCCGCCACAGCGCGGCGGAGCGCTGGAAGCGGCGCAGCACGCTGGCGGCGAGGTGGAGCAGATCGCGCGTCTGGGCGAGGACGCTCCCGGCGAGCTGATCCGCGGCGAGATCGATCCTGAGCCGCGCGGCGGCCCGCGCCTGGAGGATGTCCTGGAGCAACCGCCGCAGGTCCTCCATGGGCACGTCCCGCGCAGTGAGCAGGCGATCCATGTCCCGCTCGAGCCGCATGGCGAGGAGATCCATCTCGATGGCGCGCGCGGCGCAGAGCAGAATTTCACGGAGACGAAAGCCAATCTCGGGTCTCCTGACCGAGAGGCTGAGCACGCCGATGGCCGCCCCATCGCCGTCCCGGAGCGGGAGCCCATGGCACGTGAAGACGTGGAATCCCTGAATGAAATGCTCCGGCCCGACGAGCTCCGTATAACCATCTTCGGCGAGCGCCGTACCGACGCCGTTCGCGCCACAGACGCTCTCATCAAGCAACGCGCCGGCACCGGGCACCCGCTCGGGGCCGTGAATCGTCTGCTCGTCACCGCGGACATCCAGGAGGATCGCCCGCGCGTCCCCCACCATGACCGCATGGCGCTCGTCGCCCGAGGCCAGGCTGAGCGCGTGAAGGTAGGGTTCGGAAGCGAGGATGAGGTCCTGGTGCCGCTCGCGCAGGCGCTCGGTGTCGAGCGCGCTCAGGAACTCGGCCTTGGGGCGCCGCGGATCGGCCCCTCCCCCGTGAGAGCGCACCCAGGCGCGGTGCACGTGAGGACGCAGCTGCTCCGCCTCCAGGGCGCCGATCGAGCGGTAGAGGCGCCCCGCCTCGAGCGCTGATTCCAGCCACGCTGCCATGAGCCCACCCCTCGTTCGAGCGCGCGGTTGCGTCCGCCACCGTCCGCGATTCCGCTCCGGGATCTTGCACAGTTCGTACCCTCGACACGCCTCCTCGAGAGGCGAGCCGCGAGGAAGTGAGCTATTTCAACTCTCCATTTTCGCAAGGAAGAGCGCGGACCGTATGCAGGCACCTACCGTCCTGATCGTCGATCATGACGAGGCCCAACGAGAGGAGATCCGCCGCACGCTCGAGGCCGCTGGGCTGCGGGTCGAGCTCGCAGCGACGGTCGCGGAGAGCCTGCGAAGAGCCCATCGGCCGCCGGACCTGGTGCTCATCGGCGTCGATCTGCCGGACGGCGCGCGGTGCGAGCTCTGCCAGCGCCTCCAGGCGGAGCTGGGCGCGGCGGCCACGCCGGTGCTGCACGCGAGCCGGCCGAGCGCGGCCGTCGGTCAGCCATCGACGTCGAGTTCGACGCTCCATTCGACGTGCGGCTCGACGTCCAGTTCAACGTACGGTTCAACGTCCAGTTCAACGTCCAGTTCAACGTACGGTTCCGCGTACGATTGCTGTCGTGCCGGCTCGCGCGCATGGCCGACCGAGGGCCGGCTCCTGATGACGGCCGTCCGCGCTCTGCTCGAGGCGCGCGCGGCGAACGTCGCGCGCGCCGAGAGCGACGAGCGGTACCGCGCGGCCTTCGACCAGGCGGCGGTGGGGATGGCCCACGTCTCCCTCGACGACCGCTTGCTCCGCGTGAACCCGAAGCTCTGTGAGCTGCTCGGATACACCGTCGAGGAGCTGATGGCGCTCCGCGCCCAGGATCTCCGGCACCCGGACCACGCGGAGGGAGCGCTCCGGCACGTCCATGCGCTGGGCGATGGGAAGATCCGCTCTTCCACCACAGAAGAGCGCTGCCTGCGGCGGGACGGGTCGATGCTCTGGGTCGCGGTCACGCGCTCGCTCGCCCGCGATCGCGCGGGGGCGCCGCTGTACGTCGTCGAGGTCGTGAACGAGATCGAGCGCCGCAAGCGGGCCGAGGAGGCGCGGGAGCGGGCCTTCGCCTGCGAGCGCGTCGCGCGCATCCGGGTCGAGCTGGCGGAGGCCCGCATCGCGCGCCTCCAGACGTTCACGTCCGAGCTCTCGCGCGCGGTGACGCCCGCGCAGGTGGCCGAGGTGGTCCTCTCGCTCGGGCTCGCCGCGCTCTACGCCGACGCGGGGTATGTCGCGCTGCTCGCGGAGGACGGCGTGATCGAGGTCCTCCGCGCGCCCGGCTACCCCGAGGACGTCGTCGCGCGCCTGCGCAGCATTCCCATGTCCGCGCGCATGGCTGTCGTCGACTGCATCCGCACGGGCCGGCTGCTGATCTTCGAGTCGCTCGCGGCGTATCAGGCTGCCTATCCCGACGCGCCGGTGGGCGACTGGGGCAAGACCCTGATCTGCGTCCCCATGACGCTGGGCGACGTGACCATCGGGGTGCTCGGGGTCACGTACCGCGACACCTGCCGGATCAGCGAGGACGACCGGCGCTTCATGACGACGCTCGCCCTGCAATGCGCGCAGGCCCTGGAGCGCGCGCGCCTCTACGAGGCCGAGCAGCGGGCGCGGCGGCTTCGCGAAGAGGCGCTGGCCATCGCGGCGCACGACCTCCGGAACCCGCTGTCGTCGATCATCCTGGCCGCGTCCCTGATCGAGCGATCGGCCCCCGCGGACGCGGCGGGGCAGCCGATCCGCAACCGGGCGCGGCAGATCAAGCGCGCCGCGGAGCGCACCGTCGAGATGCTCGGCGAGCTGCTCGACGCCGCGATCATCGAGGCGAAGGGCCTGAAGCTGGACATCCAGCCGTGCGAGGTGGGCTCGCTCGTGCGCGAGGTCACCGAGATGCTGGCGCCGCTCGCCGAGCAGAAGCGGATCCAGCTCCACACCCTCCTTCCGGGGAGCGGCCTGGAGCTCAGCTGCGACCGTGGCCGCATGCTCCAGGTGCTGTCGAACCTCGTGGGCAACGCCCTGAAGTTCACCGCCGAAGGACGGGAGATCACGATCGGCGCGGAGCGCCGGGGGCCCCATGTCCGCCTGTCCGTCAGCGACACGGGCACGGGGATCCGACCGGAAGACATCCCGCGCCTGTTCGATCGCTACTGGCAAGGGCGGGCGGCGCGCTGCGCCGGCGCGGGGCTCGGGCTGTACATCGTCAAGGGCATCATCGAGGCGCACGGGGGGCAGATCTCGGTCGACAGCGAGCTCGGCGCGGGGACGACGTTCTCCTGCACGATCCCCGTCACGCGCTGAACCGAAGGAGGCTAGAGCTGTCGGTGCGGCTCGGGGATCCGCTGCTCCACGTGGCGGGCATGGAGCTCCGCGCCGCTCTCCCCGGACGTGACCGCGGCTATTCGGCTTCGGCGAAGCGAAGCGTCTCGTGGCCCTCGCCGCTCGGCCCCCTCACCAGCGTGCCATCGTGGTTCCAGCTGATACCGCCCTTGCCCGGCGGCCCGAGCTCTACCGTGAACCCCTCCAGCGTGAGCCGATCCTCGTCGAGATAGGCGATGCCGATCGAGTCGCCGCCGCGTCCGGGGCCGCCGTAGCCGCCGGGGCCGCCGTCGCCCCCGTCGCCCCCGGCGCAGGCTCGCGTGCCGTCACCCAAGGCGCCTCCCGGTCCACCTCGGCCGCCTCGGCCGCCTTTCTCGGGGGCGCCGGCATTGCCGCCCGGACCGGCCTCGCCTGTCCAGATCGAGGTGTCGCGCACGGTCAGCCTGGCGTGAAGCGCGATGATCCCGATCGTCGGGCGTCCGTTCTGGCCCCCTCGGCCGCCTCGACCAGCGCAGCCGCCAGCGCCCCCGGAGCCGCCGCCGGCGCCTCCCTTGGACGCCGCGTCGCAGACAGCGAGCCCGCCCCGGCGACCGCCGCCCCCGCCGCCGCCCTGGCCTGGCGTGCCATCGCCTCCGTAGCTGGCTCTGCCGCCTTCCCACCCTCTCGGGGTGATGTGCCCGATGCCCCCGTCGGCGGTGCCCAGCGCACCGGGCTCTCCATCGAGCCCGGCTCGACCCGCTTCGCAAGGGGCGTCCCTCTCCTCCCCCGCTCCTCCCCGTCCGTCCGCCGAAACGGCAGCCACGCGCGGCTCCCCGTGCTCGCCGTCGCCGGCGGCGTCGGGCAGCCCATCCCCTCCTTTGCCACCGATGCTCGGGACGGCGCTCGGGATGACTTCGAAGCACGGGTTCTCCACCGCCGCGCCGCCAGCAACGGTGACCGCCGAGCACGCGTCGCCTCCCTCCTCCCCATCATGTCCGCGCCTTGCCCGGATCGACGAGGGCCACGGATAGCCATCTTCGCCCGCCTCCCCGGCTCCGGTGTGAATCTGGCCCCGGATGAGCTCCACGGCGGTGTTGGAGTGGACGAGCATCGCGGTCGAGCCCTCCGACCAGAGCTGCACGTCCATGATCGTCGATACCCCGTCCGCGGCTCCCGTATCTCCGGCGCTCGGCGGTATGACGGTCAATGGGCGGAAGGACGAAGTCAGCGATGTGATCCGCGTGGGGTCGTCGTTCTCACGCTCCCATGTCGTGCAGTTGAATCCCCCGACGAGATCCACGCCGGACGGCAGCGAGGTGAGACCGCCGAACCGGTGGTTGCACACGAAGACGCGTCCTCGCCCGGTACGCGCGAGCTCGATGCCGAAGTCCAGGCTGCGCACCGGCCTGGACCTCGTGCCTGGGTTTTCGTCATCCGCCTCAGCGGTGTAGCCGGCGACGAACACGCCGCAGCCAACCTCCGGGACACCGGCGGCGAGGCGTTCGAGACAGGAGGACTCCGACGGCGCGCCCGCCGGCGGCGCGGCGCTGCAGCCGGCCGTGACGAGCAACAGTGCTGAGGACAAGCAGGTAAGGTTCAGGCTTCGCATGCTTTTGTCCCGATGCTACGCCGCGGGTACAGGGCGGTTCAACGTGGACCGGCCCGGGGCGCCGCGCAGAGCGCAGGGGCCCTCGGTCCGTGCGCTCGCGCCGCGCATCCTCGGCTTCCGGCGCCGCCGCTGACGGGGAAGGCTGGCTGTACCCAGCAGGGGGCGCCGCTCGCCTGGCGCGGCGCCAACAGGTGGACGAGCACGCGATCCGCGCAGGCAGCTGGGAGCGCTGCGCGCTCTGGGCGGAGCGATCCGCGTCCATGTGGGTCCTCTGCTCCAGATTCTGTTTGACGCCGAACCCTGTCGGCAGAAGGGTGGCTCACCTCGCCATGTTGTCCGTCCGTCGCGGAGACAGGAGAAGGGGGCGATGGGCACACGAAGCCAGCGGATCCCATGGGTGATCCTGGTCATCCCCGCGCTCGTCGTCGTACCGGCGCAAGGAGAAGCGTCCGAGCTGAGCGCCGGTGTGAGCCTCGGGTGGCTCCAGGCCGGTACCGTTCCGCGCCTCGCGGTGGGGCCGCACGCGGGCATATCGTGGCCCATCCAGCGAGACATCCTGTTCACGGTGCACGACCTGTGCACGATCCTGCCCCCGATCCAGGAGGACGGGCTCGGGATCTACAACCAGACCTCGGTGGACATCGGGTACGCGTGGAAGGACGGCAACGTCAGCGCGGGGCCGTCTGTCGCGTTCTACCTCATGCCGGCGTGCGGCGTCACCTTGTGCGGACGCGTCGGTGGCTTGGCCGTGGGCGGCCACGCGCAGACCAACGCGTACGTCGCCGGACCGCTGGGGGTGTCGGCGAGCGTCAATGTGGATTGGGTCGGTCGGGGCAGTCTGGTGCTCCCGGCCTATGTGTCCGTCGTCGTCGTCGCTGGTCCTGTGCTTCGATGGAGTGAGAAATGAACGTGAGAAAAGTTCTATTGTTGATCTTGACTATCGCGGCTTGGGCGCTGGCGGCGTGCAACATGACGTTCGGCGACTGCTATCCTGTCGGGGAAAGAACTTCGGGTGCAGGGGCCGGTCCGGGCTCCGAGCCACGCCCCGTCTTCACCTCCTCCGCATCCGGTGACTTCGGGGCCGACCCCCAAGGCGGCGGCGAGGGCAAGATCGCGTGCAACGAGTGGGAGCTTGAAGAAGAAGAGGAGAGGCCGAGCGACAGCTCGGAGACCCCAACGACAACTAGCCCGACGAGCCCGCCAGACGCGTGCCCCGGAATCGGCGACATCGCCGGAGACGGAGTGACCTTCTTGAGCTGTAGCGATGCATGCAGATCGAAGTGTCCACCTGGAATGGCCTCATGGGTATTCGGTGGTTTCGATCCGTCGGAGTTTAATTTTGTTGTCATCATCAATGACCCAGGCACGGGTAAAGGCGGAGGGTGGCAAGAGGCCAAGGTAAACCTGGAGTTCAGGAGACTCACTGTCCCGCATCCGGTCAGAAGCTGGAACTGTAACTTTTCCATCGGCATGCCGCTCCGGACTGAGATCTATGGACAAATCGATGCAGACCGTGCAGCCAGCCTCAGCGAGGAGATCACGGAGGAGGTTGCAAACCGCATGGACTACGATCTCCCCCCGGGGATATTTTGCAGTAGATTCATCGACCAGACGCGGGCGACGTTCATGTCGAAGTACAAGGGGCTCGGCGCTAGGGTGACGAATCCATGATGATAACTCGCTCCGGGCTGCTCGACGTCGTTTACCGTTTTTACCCGCGAGGCGTGCGTAACACCGATCGCATCTACGTGCCTCCGGGCGAGCCCGTCTACAAGGACACGGAGGAGCACCGCCGCCTGGTGGAAGCCGCGAGCCGCGGGCGAGCGGAGTACCCAAGGTGGAACGCCATGATCGACAGGCTGGGGGATCGACACGGCCTTCAAAACGAGTCGCTCCACCTATTCTCCGGGGGGACCGACCCGGCGTACTCGGCCCGCATCTGGCTCACCAACGAAACGGCGCTCAGCTTCCATGTGTCCGTGCTCGGGCCCTACTATGGGATCCACCTGCCCGGCATCCCCGAGGAGGAGCCGGTGGCGCGCGAGGTCGCCCGGGAGATCGAGGCCACGTACCCCGGTTACCGGCCGATCCCACCGGAGATCGGGAACGAGGTGGTGCCAGATGTGGCGATGAGCGTGGTGTTGATGGGCGAGGCGACCATATACATGTGCCTCTTCTCGGAGGTGTGGACTTGGGTCGATCCGGTATAGCCCTTCCCTGGCGTCCGCCGTCTCGTGGCCGGATTCGGCGCCACGGTGTACGGAGCGCCTGCGCGCATCGAGGTCGACGCCCGCGGGCGCGCGATGACGCCGGCGTCGACCATGGCGCCGGAGCAGATAGCGGGGCCGCGGCGTCAAGGAATGCCGCGGCGTGGTCCGCACCTTCCGGCGGACCGGCGGCGGTGGTTGATGAAAAGGACGGGTGCCTGATGAAAAGAGCGTGTTCTCCCGGGTGCGGCGTGGTGGCTGTCTCCTTCAGCTCGGATCCCCGGGATTGGGTGTGGGTCGCCGTGGCCCTGCTCGTGCTCGTCGGCATGGGCGCTGCGCTCGTCTTCGGCTTCCGGCGCCGTCGCTGAAGCGGTAGGCCGCCCGCACCCCGGAGGGGGTCCGCTCCCTTGTCCTTCCGGTCGGCAGTGGCCGTCGCCGCAATCGGCTGGAGCGCGGCGATGGTTCCCGCGATCACGCCATGGCGGATCGCCCGAGGCGTATGCGCTTCACACCGTTTGCAGGGTTCGCCGGATGTGCCGTGATCCTATTCAGGGAAACGCAGCGTCTCGACCCGGCTGCCGTCCTCCCCTCGGATCTCTTCACCAGACCAATCCCAGCTCACGCCGCCCTTGCCCGGCGGTCCCAGCTCGTAGGTGACTCGCTCGAGCGTGAGCTGGTCCTCGTCGAGGTAGGCGATGCCGATCGAGTCGCCGCCGCGGCCGGGTCCGCCGTAGCCGCCGTCGCCGCCTCGGCCTCCCTCGCCGCCGCCACACGACCATGTGCCGTCCCCCACGGCCCCGCCCGGTGCGCCTCGGCCTCCTTCGCCGCCTCGCTCTGGCGCCCCTCCGTCCCCACCCGGCCCGGCGTCGAGCGTCTTGAGCAGGCTGTCCCGCACCGTCAGCTTGGCATGAAGCACGGCGATGCCGATGGTGGGCTGGCCGTTCCCGCCCCCTCGGCCGCCTCGACCGCCGCAACCCCCCGCGCCGCCGGAGCCGCCGCCGGCGCCTCCCTTGGAGGCCACGTCGCACACGGCGAGTCCGCCGCGACGCCCGCCGCCTCCGCCGCCGCCCTGGCCCGGCATGCCGCGGATGCCCTCGGCTGCCCTGTCGCCCTCCCATCCGGTCTCCGTGAGCCGCCCGATGCCCTCGCCAGGTGCGCCGATGGCGCCCCAGCTGCCGCTGTTCCCGCTGACGCCGCTGTCGCAACCAACGTCTTCGCGGTTGCCGCGTCCTCCTTGTCCAGCGTGGCCGGGGTCCTGCGCGGGTACGGGCTCGCCATCCTCCCCATCTCCAGCGCCGTCGACGCGCCCGTCGCCTCCCTTGCCACCGACGCTCGGGATCCCGCCCTCACACGGGTTCACCACCGCGGGCCCGCCGGCGATGGTGGCTGCCGTGCAGGCATCCCCGCCGTAGATGCCGTGCGGCCCGTCGGGTGCCTGATTCAGCCCGGGCCACCTCTCGCCAGGGCGGCCCCCATTTCCGTAGGATGCGCGGATGTCGCTCCGGGTAAACTCCACCGCGGTACCCGACCGAACGAGCATCCCGATATAGGTTCCGCCCAGGAGGGTCACGTGGTCGATCCTCGAGACTCCATCCGCCGCCCCGGTGTCGCCGGCGCCCGCCGGCTCGACGGTCAGAACAATGCCGAATGGTTTCTCGCGGACGATGAGGCCGGTCTTGATATCCTCCTTGAAGCGTTCAAATGTTTGGCAATGAAGGCCCCCGTAGAGGTCCACACCTGACGGTAGGACGACGGCTCCTTCGAAGGCGTCGTTGCACGCGAATACCCTTCCTCGGCCGATGCGTGCAAGCGCAATCGCGCGCCGGAGAGAGCCAACCGGCTTGGTCTTGGTGCCTGGATTCGCATCATCGCCGCCATAGAAAAATGTGTTGACGAATATGCCACAGCCGTCGTCGAACCGATCGGCCGCGAGGTGTTCGAGACAGACGGCTTCCGGCGGTGGGTCGTCTTGGCACGACGATGTGAGCGCGCACGGCGGTCCACCCGCATCGATGGGGCCTGGCGCGCTCTCGCAGCCGAGCGCGGCGAGAGAAAGAGCAAGGAGCGGGACAATCGTGCGTTTTGACGTCATCGGCATTCCTCGACGGCGGCGCCGCGATGAGCGACTCAACGGGGTGGCTCGTTTGGCGCACCGAAAGGATAGAGATGACCGTATGGGCCAGTCGCGCCTCGGCCCTCCTGGTCATCGATAGCGGCGTTGCCTGCGGGGCCGCCTTCTCCAGCTGTTCCAACCTCGAAGGTCGTGCCGGGCAGGATCGCCAGATGGGGGACCACGTACGCGATGCCTATGGCTGCACCGCCGAGCCCGCCACCGGCATCACCGCCGCTGCCACCGTCCCCGCCGAGGCCGCCCTCGCACGCGCTCCACATGTTGGTTCCAGTCAAGCCCTGGCCACCGTGCCCGCCAAACCGCCCGATGCCGCCTGGTTGACCCGTTCCGCCGACCCCGCCGTTGCCGCCGTTGCCCGCCACAACCTTCGTGGCGTCGAGTTCCAGCTCCGAGTCCTCCAGCGCAACGATGGCGATGCTCGCGCCGCCATAGCCGCCGCCCCTACCTCCCTCGCCGCCGCAGCCCCCGCTTCCCCCCGAGCCACCGGCCGCACCGCTTTGGGGGCGACCCGCAGGACACGCAACCATGTCGCCGCGCGACTTGCTGCCGCCACCGCCGCCTCCCCCTTGGCCGGCGCCCCCCTTCTTTCCATCCTCACCCCGGACACCCACCCATCCGTGGATGTCGAGGTAGCCTTCACCGACCGCGCCGTCAGCGCGGCCACGGCTGGCACCGAGCGCGCCGTCTGTCCCCCTCGTGCACGGACGGCTGCCCGCGCCGGCCCCGGCAAGGCCTTTGCCATCCGGATTCTCCCCGGGCTCCGGCTCTCCCGGTGCACCATCGCCGCCGCCGTCAAGCCCGCCGTCGCCGCCATATCCGCCCGTCGACTCGATGCCGTCGTCGCAGGAGTTGACAACCGGCAGGGCGCCCACGGCGGCGTCCGCGGTACATGCGTCCGCGCCGTGGTTCCCCTGCTCGCCGTCCTTCGCGCGGATGCTGAGCGCGTCCTCTCCCGGCTCCCCATCCTTGCCGTCGCCAGCGATGACATCGCTCGACACCACCTTCGCCTTGGCGCCCTGGCTCAAGATCATCGCGATCGAGGACTTGCCATCGCTCGCGGAGGCGTCGGCCGCCACGGCGCGCACGCCGAAGATCACGGACCTCGCGTCGTCCCCTGCGATGACCGCGTCGTTCCCCCCGAGGACCCGCAGCGGGATCCCCACCGGCGGAGCGATGATCGTCGGGTGATCCGGTCCGTCGAACGACCCCGCATACGACCAGTCGCCGCCGTCGCAGAGGCGTCCGCCCCAGAGGTCGACCCCCGAGGGGAGCGTGATCGTCTCCGCGAACTCCCCCCCGCACGCGTACACGCGCCGGGTCGCTGCCTCGCCGTGACCTCGCCCGTGCGCGGCGAGCCCGATCGCGTGTTGCAGGGTCTTCACCGGCGCGCCCTTCGTTCCGGGGCTCGTGTCGTCGCCCTGCTCGCTGACGAACACCCCGCATCCATCCAGCGCCGGCGCCATCGCTGGAGCGCCGTCACAGGGCCCCGGTTGGGGAGGAGGGCTCTCGCACAGGAAGCCCTCCGCGCAGTCGTCAGAATAACACCCAGACGTGCCGGTTGCGCCGGCCATGCCGAGCATGACGGACGCGAGGGAGCGTAGGACCTCTCGACCTCGCCAATTCAAGTTGCGACGCATACCCCTCTTTCCCCTCACCATGCTCCTTCGAGGATCACACCTGCCCGCTCGCTCGTCGTCACCGGTACGACGCGGAGGCGTTCGGCTGGTCGCGCGTCGCCGAAGATCGCAACCTCCGTGAGAAAGGAGGCCGCCGTCGCGATCCCGAACACCGCACTTGTCGCCAGCGACACCTTGCCGAGTGTGGCGAACAGGTCCCGCTCCTTGATCCGGCCATGAATGTCGGCGCACGCCGCCGGCGCGCTCGCTTTGCGGCAGGCGTCGGACGTCCACCCCTGCTCGCGACGTACAGTATTGGCCTCGCGCAGGTCGCTGTTCACCACATGAGCGCGCACGAGGAAGACCGCGCCAACTGCCGCCGTCGCCGTCGTGAGGACGACGCCGCCCATGCGCACCGTCCCCGGCCAGGCAGCCGCCGGCGCCGGAGCCTGCGTGGAGGTCCTCGCCGCCCGCGCGTCGGTAGCAGCCTTCTTCGCCGGGCCCCTTGGCTCGCCCTCGGCCGTACTGCTCTCCTCCGAGCGCAGCAACTGAAACGTCATGATGGGCTCGGTCCCCGCCTGCGCGTCCAGCGTCTGGGTGCTTTCCCCGCGGCCCGGTGCCAGGGCCCGCAGCATGTGCTTGCCAGGCTCGAAGAACAGTGTGTAGGTCCGCCTGGGCCGGCCGATGGACTTGCCGCCGACGAACACCTCGGCATCCGGCGGATCCACCGACAGATAGAGGGCGGCGAGGAACGGAACGGCCTCGGCCAGTCCGTCCGCGAAGGCTCTTTGCTGCGCAGGAGAAAGCGCCTTGCGCCGCTCAAGGCTCAAAGCCAGGTGCTCCGCCGCGTCACGGAACTTGCGCAACTTGAGCTCGCAGAGGCCCAGCTCTCCAGCGATCTCTGCGGACTCTCTCTCTGTGACGGACGTCGCGTCGATCGCCTCGAAGGCCGCCTTGTAGGCGGCGTGTGCCTCGGTCCACTTTCCCGATGCCCGAGCTCGCCGGGCGCGGCGAAGATGGTCCTTTGCGATCGAACCGTCACTTCGCGCGGATGCCGGATTGCGGTCCTCCGCACGGGCCGGGTGCGTGATGCCGATCGCGACGCCGAGCGCCAGGCACATCCAGAGGGATTGCGCAACCAAACGCATGCATGAACGGTACTTGCGCCAACCGTGGGGCGTCAACGGTGACAAAAATCTCATGAGGTGAACGGTCGAATGAGAAAATCCCGCCCGATCGGGGAATGCTGCACGCACCTCGTTCAGTCGCGTGCTGCGCACGTCGATGTGTCGCACCTTGTCCGACCGATGCTGGGGCCGCCCTGCATTTTTTTGAAGCCCTCCACGCGGCTCAGGTGTTCTACCGGTTATGGGCGAGCCAGGCAGCACCCCCACCGGCTTCAAGTTCTTCCGGCGCCTCGCGAGGCGATCCGGTGTCCCTGCGCGAGACGCAGAGGACGTTGCGCAGGAGGCGTTGCTGCGGGGAGTAGAAGCGGATCAGCGGCTCGATCTCGGGGAGGGCCGGACGGCCTACGGTGCCACCATCGTCCTGAACCAGGCGCGGAACCACGTCCGAAACGCACGTCGTCGGGGGGAGGTCCTGACCTCGTTCGACGATCACGAGCTTCAGGCGGAGTGCCCGACCCCGGAGGAGATGTTCCGCGCGCAGCAGCGGGAGGCGCTCCTCCGCGAGCTGATCGACCAGGTCGACCCCAAGTACCGCGACGTGTTGATCAAGCACGAGATCGAGGAGGTGCCGCTCGTCGAGATCGCCTCCGAGCTGGGGCTCAAGCCGAAGACGGTGAGGACACACCACCTCCGAGCGCTGGAGGACCTCTACGCGGCCGTGGAACGCCGGAGGGCGCGGCAGCGCTCCCGCGGATGGGACGACGCTGCGTGCGTCCCGTTCGCCTTCGATCTGCGCAGCCGCGCGGGGTGGCTGAGCAAGCTAGGCCGCCTGGGCATCAAGATCCTGGTGCAGGGAGCGGTCGTCGTGCTGACCGGCGCCGTCATCGCGACGTTGCCCGACTCGTTCAGCCCGGAGTCGTGGTTGCGGGCGGCGGTGGCGCGCGCTCCTGCGCCCGCACCGGCGGTGGAGGCGATCGCGCCGCCACCGGCCCAACTTCCCCTGCGCGCTCCGGCCACGCCGGCCGCGCAGCAGATCGCGCAGCCGGCGCAGGACCGAGACGCACGGACGCCTGCTCCGTCAGGCGCGCCGGTTCGTCGTCCCTCGCTCCCCGTCCGCGCCGTGGTCCCAGCTGTCAGCGAGCGCGAGCAGAGCCTCATCGACGAGGCCCGAAGGGCCGTCGAGGACCACAACGCGGTCGCAGAGGCGCGCCGATTGCTTGAGACACATGCGCGGGAGTTCCCGCGAGGACAGCTCGCCGCGGAGCGCGAAGCGCTCCTGGCGCAAATTCGCTGAGTCCTCGGCGCCCCTCCGACGGCCAGCAGGCGGCGACGCAAGTGATGTCGTCGGACAGCACGAGGCCGAGATCTGCCTTGCGTCCAGACAAGGACGTTCAGGCCCAGGAGACGAGACGCGATGAATGGGATGGAGGATCTACTTGGTGCGATGTGGCTCGTGTCGCCGCTCGGGCTCGCGATGATCGCGTGCGTCGCGATCGGCTTCGCGGTCACCGCGCGCGAAGCGCTGGGACGAGAGCGCGGGCTTCGCGAGGCGCGGGAGCACGCGCACGACGACGAGGAGGCAGCCCTCGCCGATGCGAAGGAGCAGGCAGCGGGCGAGCGAGACTGCTACCGGTGCCTTCTGGACTGTCATGTCGATGCGGTGCTCGCCGAGATGCCAGACGCCCGCGCGCGCCCCGTCCCCTCGCCGGGAAGGGTCCTCGAGTCGTTTTGCGCAACGATGCCGTCGTGGAGGAGAAAGCTGGCCGAGAGCACGGGGCTGGAACCAAGGGAGGTGGAGCGGTTGCTGAGGAGCGATCTCCCCATGACGCCCGGCCTCGCGCGGCAGCTGGAAGCCTTCACCGGCACGCCTGCTCGGTACTGGGAGCGCCTGTGGCGGCTGCACGACGACTACCGGACGGACGCAGAGGAGACCGTGGTGATCCAGGTCAGTGAGCCCGTCACCGAGCGCGAAAGCTCGGCGCGTCCCGTGTCGTCGGCGGCGGCGGTAACGCCGACGGTACCTCCCCGCGCGCTCGATGTTCCTCCGCCCGTGGTGTCGTCTCCCGAGCTTGCGGCCAGGAGCCCGCGCGCGAAGCTCCCGCCGCCTCCACTGCCGCGGCTGCGATCGCCGCTCCCCGCTCGCGCCGGGGCGGGGGCCGAGCCCGCGCGTCGCGCTGCCGACCTGACGAGCTTCCCGCTACAGCACGAAGAGGGCGGCGAAAGCCCTGCACGCGGTTCCGATTGGGAGGATGTCGAGCGTTCACCGCTGAACACGACCCTGCCGGGCGTAGGAAGCGGGGGATGAGTGGAATCCGAGGACCAAAGATCGAAGCTAGAACCATTGATTCAACGAATGGAATGGCGTGTTGTCCCGTTGAGCAAGGGGCACGTGCAGGCGCTCATCGAAGAAGGATTCAATGCCTACCACAGCGATCCAGCGGGTAAGGTGGCGGCGGCGCTCCTCTCGTTCGCTCGATCGGTCGTGGACGAGGCGACGCCTGGATGGCAGAGCGAGCCTGAAGCTCCCGAAGACCGTGCGCCGATCTGCCGCATCTCACCGCTCGAGGAAGCGATGAACCGTTGGGCATGTGGCGACGAAGAAGGGAGACGGCGGGTACTCGCGATCCTCGACGCGATGGGCGCGAAGGACCCCGCCGCCCGCGCTGCGCACGCGGTCCTGGCCTGGGCCGCGCAAGTGTACGAGCTCGCGACGAGAGCGGGCGTACACGGCTAGCCTGCGTTGGTGTGCCGGTGGTTCGTGACGGCGGCGTCGCGCAGGCGGATCTGGACGTGGCTGGGCAGCCCCCGCCGGAGGATGACTCGGCGGCTCCCGCGCACTTCACTGGCGGGTGAGCGGCGCGAGGCGGGAACCTCCGGCCCGCCCGGGCTGTCGATCGCCCTGCCCCACCGCCGGCGGGCCCGCGCCCAGGCTCGGCCCGCCGCGCAACGACCGGAGATCCCCTGTGCCCAGAGCCCTCCTCCGCAACCGCGCTGCGCTCGCCGCGATCGCCGCCCTCGTCCCTTCCCTCCTCAGCTGCGCCGACAGCCCCTCGCCGCCCGCCACCCCCGCCTCGCTCTCGCGCGGGCCCGGGCCTGCCGCGCCGCGCCCGCTGCCCGCCGCGCCGGCCGTCGCGGTCGCCGTCGCGGCGCGCCGCGCCGAGGCCGCGCCGTTCCGGCTCACCGCCGCGGACGGCACCGGGCTGCGCCTCGTCGCGCTCACCGGCCGCGCGGTGATCGAGGCGCCGCTCGCGCTCGCCGAGCTGCACCTCACCTTCGAGAACCCGGAGGATCGCGTGCTCGAGGGCACCTTCAGCGTGACGCTGCCGCCCGGCGCGAGCGTCGGGCGCCTCGCCATGAAGATCGACGACCGGTGGCAGGAGGGCGAGGTCGTCGAGCGCCAGCGCGCGCGCGAGGCGTACGAGGATTTCCTCCACCGAAAGCAGGACCCTGCGCTGCTCGAGCAGGCGGCGGGCAACGAGGTGAGCGCGCGGGTCTTCCCCATCCCGGCGCGCGGCGTGAAGCACATCGTCCTGTCGTACTCCCAGGAGCTCCGCGCGGACGCGCCCTTCGCCGTCCCGTTGCGCGGCCTGCCCACGGTGAGCCGCCTCGACATCGAGGCCACGGTCGCCGGCGCCGCGGCGCCCGTCCACGCGCTGCGCCGCAACGACGCCGCGCCCGAGGCCGATTTCGTCGTGGATCCCGCGCGGCTCACGTCGATCGAGGCGCGCGGCGGCCTGCGCAGCGGCGAGCTCGTGCTCGCCCGCGTGAACGCTCCGGTGGACGCGCGGCCCGATCCGCTCGCCTCCGCGGTGATCCTCGTGGACACGAGCGCCTCACGCGCGCTCGGGCTCGAGGAGCAGCTCGGCGTGCTCGCGGCCCTCGCGCGGGCGGTCGCCCAGGCAGGCGGCCCGGGCGCGCCGCTCACCGTCGCCTGCTACGACCAGGCCGTCACCCCCGTCTTCGACGGCGCGGCCGCGGCGTTCGGCGAGGTGGAGCTCGCGCGCATCCGCGAGCGGCAGGCGCTCGGCGCCTCGGATCTCGGGCGCGCGCTCCGCTGGGCCGGCGAACGCGCGCGCGCCCGCGGGCAGCGGCGCGTCGTGCTGCTCTCCGACGGCATCGCCACGGCGGGCGAGGTCGCGCCGGGCGCGCTGCGCGGCGCCGCGGCGGCGCTGCGGGGCGCGGGGGTCGAGCGGCTCGACGCGGTCGCGCTCGGCGGCCTCCGCGACGAGTCCGCGCTGCGGCAGCTCGTCGCGGCGGGCCTGCCCCGTGACGGGGCCGTGGTCGACGGCGCGCGCGGCGCCGCCGAGATCGAGCGGCGCCTCGGCTCGGCCACGCGCTCGGGGATCGCTGTGAACATCGAGGGCGCGCGCTGGGTCTGGCCCCGCACCCTGAACGGCGTGCAGCCCGGCGACGAGGCGCTCGTCTACGCCGAGGTGCCGGCCGAGCTGCCCGTCCGGCTCACGGTCGACGGCCGCACCACGACGCCCGACCTCCGCGGCGTGGAGCGCCCGCTGCTCGAGCGCTCCTGGGCCCGGGCGAAGATCGACGGCCTCCTGGCCCGAGAGGGCGCCGAGGGCGACCAGGGCGCGATCCGCAAGCAGATCATCGATCTCTCGATCGCGCACCGGGTGCTGAGCCCGTACACCGCGCTGCTCGTGCTGGAGACCGATCACGACTACGCGCGCTTCGACATCGCCCGGCGAGGGCTCTCCGACATCCTGACCGTGGAGGGCGGCCGCGTCGCCGTGCAGAGGCGCTCGCGGTCACAGGCCGGGAAGCCGTGGGGCCCCGCGCCGGCCCAAAGCCCGGTCGCCGGCGCCTCGCCTGGCAAGCGCGCCGAGGTTTCCGCTGAGCAGAGCGCCGACGTTTCCCCTGGCGGGAGCGCCGCCCTGCGCGCTCCCCCCGCGCCGCCGGCGCCTCCTGCCGGCGCGGACACCCGAACCTCCTTCCTCAGGGAAGGGCCCGCGCCGTCTGGCGCCAGCGGGAGCGCCGGCGGGCTCGGGCTATCGGGCGTCGGCGAGGGCGGCGGCGGCCGCGGCGAGGGCATCGGCCTCGGCAATATCGGCACCCTTGGCCACGGCAGCGGGGCCGCGGCCGGGGCCGCGGCGCCCGCGCCGAGCGCCGTGTTGGTCGCCACGGGCACCGGCCAGGGTTTCGGCAGCGGCCACGGCCGCCTCGCTGGCAGCCACAGGACCAGGGCGCCGCAGGTCCGCATGGGCGCCACTCAGGTGAGCGGCCGCCTCCCGCCGGAGGTGATCCAGCGCATCGTCCGCCAGAACTTCGGCCGCTTCCGCCTCTGCTACGAGAGCGGGCTCCTGCGCGACGAGGGCTTGCAAGGCCGCGTCACCCTGCGCTTCACCATCGACCCGCACGGCGCGCTCATCAACGCGCGCGACGGCGGCTCCGATCTGCCCGACAGGGCCGTGGTCTCCTGCGTGGTCCGCGCCTTGCGCGACCTCACCTTCCCCGCGCCCGAGGGCGGCAGCGTCGACGTGGTGTACCCGGTCCTGTTCTCGCCGCCGCCGAGCGGCGCGCCCGCGCCGGCCGCCCCCGATGTCCCCGACGCCCCCGACGCCCCCGATGCCCCCGCGCCCCCTCGATCAGAGCCGTATGCCGGCCGCTTCAAGCAGATCCACGACACCCTCGCCCGGGGCGACGCGCCGGCCGCCGTGCGCGACGCCCGCGCCTGGCACGCGGAGGCCCCCGGCGACGTGCTCGCGCTCGTCGCGCTCGGCGAGGCGCTCGAGGCGGCGGGCGACACGCCGGGCGCCGCCCGCGCGTACGGATCGCTCATCGATCTGTTCCCGGCGCGCGCGGACCTCCGCCGCTTCGCCGGCGCGCGCCTCGAGCGGCTCGCGGGCGGCGCCGGCCTCGAGCTGGCGGTCGACACGTACGAGAAGGCGCGGGAGCAGCGCCCCGACCACCCCGCGAGCCACCGCTTGCTCGCGTTCGCCCGGCTCAAGCGGGGCGAGCACGCCGCAGCCTTCGACGCGCTCGCGGCGGGCATCGCGCGCCGCTACCCGCCGGGGCGCTTCGCGGGCGTGGAGAGCATCCTGCGCGAGGATCTCGGCCTGGTCGCCGCGGCGTGGCTCAAGGTGGAGCCTGCGCGCCGGGCGGCCATCGTGGCCCGGCTCGCGAAGGCCGGCGCCGCGCTCGAGAGCGCGCCTTCGCTCCGCTTCGTGCTGAACTGGGAGACCGACGCCAACGACGTCGACTTCCACATCCGGGACGACCGCGGCGGCCACGCCTATTACGGCGACCCGGCGCTGCCAGGCGGCGGGCGCCTCTACGCCGACGTGACCACCGGCTACGGGCCCGAGTGCTTCACCATCCGCGCGCCCCGGGAGCAACGGGCCAGCCGGTACACCCTGCAGGCGCACTACTACGCGCGCGGCCCGATGGGCTACGGCATGGGCAAGCTGCAGATCGTCGACCACGACGGCAAGGGCGGTCTGACCTTCGACGAGCGCCCCTTCGTGGTCATGACCGACGGAGCCTTCGTGGAGCTCGGCGCCGTCACGCGCTGACGCACTGCTAGACCTTCTCCCAGCGCCCGCTCTCGACGGAACGGAAGAGCGCGTCGATGACCCGCATGTTGCCGACCGCGACCTCGATCGAGTTCTCGACCGGGCTGCCCGTGCGGATGGCGCGCGAGAACGCCTCGCTCTGCAGGTGGTACTGGTCGACGACGGGGAACGAGGTGACCCTGGCCGAGCTGCAGTTCAGCGTCGAGCCGTCATCGAGGAAGACCTTGCACGGCTGGTCGGCGGGGGCGTTGAACGGGATCTCGATCTCGAGGCGGCCCTTGGTGCCGAGCGCGTTCAGGCGCTGGTAGGCCACCGCCTGCGTGCTGCACGTGAACGTCAGGTGCGCGCCGCCGTAGTCGACGAGGCCCGAGGTCAAGCGATCGGTGCCGAACTCGGGATCGCGCTCGACGAGCGCGATCGCCCGCACGGGCTCGCGTCCGAACAGGAAGCGCGACGTGTTCACCGCGTAGCAGCCGATGTCGTAGAGCGCGCCGCCCCCGACTTCCTTCTTGTTGCGGATGTTGGTGGCGTCGCGGTTGAAATACGAGAACGCCGCCTGGACGCCGACCAGATCGCCGATCTGGCCGCCTCGCACCCAGTCCCTGGCCTGCTGCCACTGCGGGTGGTTGCGGATCATGAACGCTTCGGTGATCCGCTTGCCCGTCTCGCGCTGGACGTCGACGAGCGCCTCGGCGTCCTCGGCGCTGAGCGCGATCGGCTTCTCGCACAGGACGTGCTTGCCGGCGCGGGCAGCGCGCGCCGTCCACGTCACGTGCAGGTGGTTGGGCAGCGGGTTGTAGACGGCCTCGATCTCGGGATCCTCGAGCAGCTCATCGTAGCTGCCGTACGCCTTCGGGATCCCGAGCGACCGCGCGGCGTCGCGCGCCTTGCCGATGTCGCGCGACGCCAGCGCCGTGAGCTGGGTCAGCGGCCCCCGCTTCATGCCGGGCAGGCTGACCGTCAACGCGAAGTTGCTCGCCCCGAGGACGCCCCAGCGCACGGGGGTGAGGGATTCGTCGGACGTCGGACCTTGGGCAGATGTGGACATGGGCACCTCGCTGCTCGCGAAGCTAACGGTCGACGGCGCGCCTGTAAACGCTGGACGTGACGATGGCCTCATGGTCCCGCTCGACGCCATCGCGGCCTGCGTCATCGGAGGCGCCTCGACGCCAGGCGGCATCCTCACCGGAGCGCGCCTCGCCGCCAATGACGTACCCGACATCAACCAGGGGCGGAACAGGCGGAACGGGCGAAACGGGCGAAACAGAGCACGCCATCGAACTCCCCCTCACGCTCCAGACGTCCGTCCGTCGGACATCACTCTATTACTTCGCCCCGCTCACTCGACACCCTCAGCAAACTCTGCCATTATTACCAGAATTGCAGCCTTTCAGTGGGGGACTGATATGGCTCGAAATACCGTGGTAGGTCTGATACCGCTCATCGTTCTGGCCGGAACCGGATGCGGCGAGGACGGAGAGTGGCTGGAAGAGCCCTTGGGCGAAGCGCAGAGCGCGCTGGAGGCCGGCAATGCGCTCAATCCCAACGCGCTGAACCCCAACGCGCTGAACCCCAACGCGCTCAATCCCAACGCGCTGAACCCCAACGCGCTGGCAATCGGCGCCTTGAGCCTCATCTCCCTCGGCTCGCAGGCGCTGACCGCGATCCTCGACCCCGGGCCGAACGGCGCCCTCTCACGCGAGCACCTGAGGTACGCCGTCGAATGCGCCCTCGAAAGCTCGCAGTCATTCCGCTTCGGCTGGATCGACGCCTCTGGCGTCTATCACGACGAGATCTACACAGGCGTGCTCGGACTCGCGAGGAGCTGGGCGTGGCTCCCGCTGGATGGTGACGGACAGCGCTGGGTCTCGGCGTGCCTCGCGGCGCGCACCAACTACTACAGGATCCGCGTCGTGATCTCTTCGCGTGGACCCACCAAGGCGATCAACAAACAAAACTCGCCGGAGCTGTCCACGTTCACGAGGGAGGAGGGCGCGTTCTGGGGCAACATCTACGGGAGCTCGCCGGCGCTTTACGCCTGCCATGTTCCAGAGAACGCTGCGAGCTCACGCGCGGGTCTTCGCGACTGCGCCGCCGGGCACATCGACGAGACGACCGGCTCCATCCAGCCGTGCGGGGCGATCCAGCTCCTTGGCCCGTGTGGCAGCTATTGCGACCCCATCGCCCCCAAGAACGGCATCTATCACCCTTCCTGTTTCACGGATCCGGCGAACCGCTCGGCCACAACGAGCTTGCATCCGATCACGGTCTTCCTCGAATGAGAGGGGGGCGTCGAGCCTAGTATTCGCGGCAGTCGCCTGGCGCCTCCAGCGTGCCGAAGCTGTAGGGCCGCGCCTGCTTGACCAGCAGCCGGCGCTCCGGACCGATCAGCTTCCATTCGATCTGCATCGCGTACAGCCGGTTCTCCCCCTTCGGGTCCACCAGCGGCCGGTAATGAGCGTGGACGGCCTCGAGCACGCACCCGAGCCGCTGGACCTCCGGGAACGACAGCACGTCGCGCCCGCGCGACAGGCTCGAGCGCGTGTGGTACTCCGCCTTGATCGTGCGAGGCGGCGGCGTGTACACGATCTCGTCGCTGGTCACGCCGGGCGCGGGGTTGGTGACCGAGGCCTCCCCGATCTGCGCGTTGATGTAGTACTGGCTGTCGCGGGTGGCGTCGAGCGCGTTGCGGCTGATCGCCACGCCCTGCGCGCGCTCCGATTGCCAGGCCTGGTGCACGAGCACGGCCATGGCCGCGCGCGCCTGCTCGACGTGGCCGAACTCGCGCTCGTCGTAAGCGCGCGTGTTCCACAGGCTCGACCAGACGGTGCGCAGCGCGTCCTCGATGGAGCTCGACGCGGCGTCCAGGTCGCCGCTCGTCGACGTGTGCAGGCCCGCGCCGTTGAAGGTCGCGAGATCCTCGGTGTTGCTGCTGCTGCGCAGGCGCACGCGGTCGCCGCCGAAGCGCTGCTCGATCGCGCCCGTGACCTCGCTCAAGATCGCGGGGTCCACCGGGTGCGCCAGCATCCGCGCCCGCACCTCGGCCAGGCCCTCGGCGTGCGCGTGCGGATCGGCGCGGAACTCGGGATCCTGCTCGAGCTCGGCCAGGAGCTCCGCCGCGCCGCTCGCCTCGAAATGATCCATGTAGTGCGAGAACGGGATCGCGAACGCGGCGGGCGGCACGTACAGCGGCAGCAGGTCGAGCGGGCAATACTGCCCCACGCCGCTCACGCGGTACAGCTCGGCCATGCCTGCCGCCTTGGATCCGATGCTGTCGCTCATGGCGTAGCCCGCGGCGTCGAGCGGCACGACCCCGCGCACGGAGACGTCGAGCGCCGGCGAGAGCCGCTCGCCGGTCGGCTTGCGCTTCTCCCAGTAAGCGTCCGCCTCCTGCGCGGTGGCCTCGCGGATGTCGAAGTCCGACGCGCGCACCTCGAGCCGCACCAGCTTGCCGAACAGGGCCTTCAGGCGCGCGTCGTCGCGCGCGCCGCGCAGGGCCATGTTCGGCGTGCCCCGGCCGCGCGCCAGCACGTTCACGTGCGCCAGCGGCGTCTGGAAGGCCTCGGTGATGAGGCCGCCCATGAACGCGGTCTCGTTCGGCACGTCGTCGGTCACAACGATCACGTTCGGCCCGAGCTCGGCCGTCTCCAGATCGCGCGCCGGGACGAACGTCAGCGTGCCAAAGCCCTCGGCCGGGTTGAGCGACTGGTACGTGAGCCCCTTGTACGGCGCGTTCGGCCCCACGATGGGCGCGGTCCCCTCGATCTTCCGCAGCTCGAGGATCTGGCGCCCTTCGGTGGGCCGTATCGCCCACGCCTCCGGGTCGGGCACCGCCTTCATCGCCGCGAAGAACGCGCGCCGCATCTGCTCGCCGACGATCTGGTCGCCGGGCGAGAACTCGACGGTCTTGGCTCCGTTGGTGTGCTCGACCAGGGTGCCGAGGAGGTAGCGACGGCCCTCGGACCGGAAGTACTCGGTCTGGCTGAACAACCCCCAGCCGACGTTGAACTCCGCGGCTTGCTCGGGATCGCAGCGATCGAGGTGGGGCTCCTTCCGGATCTGCTCGCGGACAAAGGTGTAGTGGAGCGCCCACTTTCGCGTGCTCAGGAGGTGCACCGTGTCGTTCGCGGCCATGTCGACGACGAACTTGACGCCGAGCTCACCGACCGCGGTGCCGCCCTCGGCCAGCTCGGCGAAGTCGGCGGCCGTCTCCAGCCGGTGCGCGCGCCCGCTCGCGAGCTCGCGCCCCGGGAGCTGGGCGCAGCCCTCGTTCGCGGCGCCGGGGCTCGCCGCTCCGCAGAAGCGCGGCGCCCCGGTGGCGTCGGGCACGCGGGCCAGCGACGCGCCCTCGGGCCAGGCCATGAAGTCGATGCGATCGCTCGGCTCCGGGCTGTCCTCGCGCCACAGCGTCGCCACGCCCTCGAACTCGGGCGAGGCCTCGATCTCGGCCGTCTCGCTCGCGCCCACCGGGACGCTCACCCGCTCCCCGGGCGCGAGCGTGACGGACGGCTCGGGCCACGCGAGCAGCACGCCCGCGTCGGCGCCGGGCGGCGCTTGCCCCGGAGAGAGCGCCGCGAGGCGCAGCGCGAAGCCGTCGAGCGCGACCGGCGCGCCGCTCGCGTTCAGCACCTCGACGAACCCCGCGGGCCGCAGCGAGAGCTCGGAGATGACCAGCGGCCCGGCGATGGCCGGGAACGGCTCGGGCCACTGGAAAGGCCCGAAGCGGATGCTGTCGTCGAGGTTCGGCGGATCCGGCGGACCGCAGGTCTCGCCGTTCGCTCGCTCGGGCGTGGCATAGCGGCAGATCGACGGCTCGCCCGTGCCGTCGGGCAAGCGCGCGTAGCTCTCCGACCGCGGCAGCTCCGGCACATTCACGAGGTCGGCGAGCTGGCACGACGACGACCACAGCGCCACGCGCGCGCCAGAGTTCGAGAGCTTGAACGGCAGGTGCAGCGGGCCCTGCTCCGGCGTGTCGTCGGCCCAGAACAGCGCCGTTCGCCCCGGCCCGAGCGTCAGCTTCGGCAGCCGTGTCGCCTTGCCGGACTTGTCGCTCAGCGCGTACTCCCCGAGATCGAGCGGGCGCTGGCCGATGTTCACCAGCTCGATGAAATCGTCCGTCTCGCCGATCTCGTCGACCCAGGCGCCGTCGTTGCCGGTCATCACCTCGTTGATGCGAAGATCGCCGCTCGGCGCGGGCGCGGCGGCCACGGGAAGCTCGAAGTCGCACACCTCCGGCTTCGGTGGGTGCTCCTCCGTCGGGAGCTGGGTCTCGCCCGAGCAGCCGGCGCCAAGGGCGAGCGACAAGAGGGCCGCACCCACGCGCGGCTGGGGCCAAGGGTGAACGCGATCGCTGGGTGAGCGCTCCATCATGCATGCTCCCGTCGTTCCTGCACCGTCATGCCCGCTCCGCCAGCACGCGGCGTGCCGCACGCACCGGCGCCCGGCGCGGCGCAGAAAGCTCGGGAATCCAGTCCTTTGGCCGCACGGCGTGGCCCGCCGTGCGCCGGGCTGTGCCAGCGCCTGCGCCCTCACCGCCAGGGGGCCGCGCCGGCTGACACGGTCAACTGCCCATTCGGCCGGCGCGCGACTTGGATGCTGGCTTCAGCTCTTGTAGCCTCGCGCGCATGCGTGAAAGCGTGCATGGACGAGTTGCTTTGATCGTTCTCCTCACCTGCGCCCTGGCGGCATGTTCCGAGTCGCCGGGCGACGAGGGCGGCGCAGGCGGCGGCGGCGCGGGTCCAGCCGGCAGCGGCGGCGCCGGCGGCGCCGCGGAGGCCAGCTCGAGCGCGGCCGAGGGCGCGACCTCCAGCGCCGCGACGGGCGCCGGGGCCGGCGGCGGCAGCGGTGGCGGCGGAGGGGGAGAGCCCGAGGGCGGGTGCGGGAGCGTCTCGGAGGTGCCACCCGAGCTGGGGTTCGACCCGTTCTACGAGAAGTACGTCGACGCCGCGGGGATTCCCGTCATCAGCTCCGAGAAGGTGCCTGACGCGGCGCTGCTGCGCGCCTGCTCGGTGGTCGTCCGCATGCTCGGCCACCGCGACGACGTGCGTCTGGCGATGATCGAGAACCACACGCGCGTCGCCGTGATGGCGGAGACGGAGGTGACAAGCGACATCCCCGAGCACAGCGACCTGTACGAGGCGTTCCCGGGGACGGACTGGGACACGCGGGCCCGCGGCCTCGGCGCGACCCCCGCCCGGCCCGCGAGCTCCTGCGCCGAGGAGAACGTCCTGTGTTATCCGAGCGATCCGTACCTCGGCGAGGACATCCTGGTGCACGAGTTCTCGCACGCCATCGCGATCATGGGCATCGCCTTCGTCGAGCCGTCGTTCGACGGCGAGCTCGAGGACGTCTTCGATGCCGCGCTCCAGGCGGGGAAATGGGAGAATACCTACGCGGCGACGAACAAGGACGAGTACTGGGCCGAGGGGGTCCAGTCCTGGTTCGACGCCAACACCGAGGCGATCCCCACGAACGGGATCCACAACGACATCGACACCCGGGCCGAGCTGCGCGACTACGATCGCCCGCTCCACGACCTCATCGCCAGGTACTTCGCCGACGACGCGTGGCGGCCGAGCTGCCCATAGCCCGCCAGGAGCCCTGGCCATGGATCCGGAGAGAGAGAGTTCAACGCAAAGGCGCCAAGACGCAAGGGCGCAAAAAAGAACAAATCTCGTGTATTTTTGCGTCTTTGCGCCTTGGCGCCTTTGCGTTACTCTCTCTCCGCTCGCGCAGGCCGCCTCGCGTCGCTACGCCGCCAGCGCCTCGGTCAGCGCCCAGAGCCGCTCCTGCGCGGCCTCGTCGAGCGCCTCCGCCGCCGCCGGCTTGATGCGGCTCTTCTCGAAGTACTCGCCCGTCACCCCGGCCAGCTCCGGCGCCGTGGCCACGTGCAGTGAACACTCGGCCCCTTGCTCGGCCGTGAGCAGGAACAGGTTGAAGAGCTTCGTAAGGAGCTTTGGATAATCGCGCATCAGGTCAGTCCTGACCACGCCCGGATGGACGGCGTTGACCGTGACGCCGGTGCCCTCGAGCCGCCGGGCCAGCGCCTTGGTGAAGAGCACGTTCGCGAGCTTCGACTGGCTGTACGCCGCGGTCGTGCCGTACTTCCGCCGCTCGAACTGCAGGTCCTCCCAGTCCATCCGGCCGCGGTAGTGCAGCTTCGAGGACAGGACCACGACCCGCGACGGCGCGCTCTTCTTCAGGAGCGGGAGGAGGTCCTGCGTGAGCAGCCACGTCCCCACGTGGTTCACCCCGAACGTCGCCTCGATGCCGTCCTCGGTCGTGCCGCGCGCGCTCCGCCATACCCCGGCGTTGTTCACAAGGACGTCCAGGCGCTCGTGCGCCGCGCGGAACCGCTCGCCGAAGGCGCGGATGCTCGCCTTGCTCCCGAGATCCAGCGCGATCACCTCCACGTCCTTGCGGCCGGTGGAGCGCGCGATGTCGTCGCGCGCCGCCTCCCCTCTGCCCGTGTCGCGGCACGCCAGCACAACCTTCGCGCCGCGCTGAGCGAGGCCGCGGGCCGTCTCCTTGCCAATGCCCGTGTTGCCGCCGGTGACGATGCAGACCTTTCCGTTCATGGAGCTCCTCTCTCAGGTTCCAGCGGTAAGCGCAAGCCCACGGCGCGCGCGGCATGGAAACAGACGTTACAGACGTTACAGACGTTACGGAAGACGCCAGGGCAGCGGAGGCGCCCCCCGCCTCGTGACAGCGCAACGTCCCTATCCCGCGAAACTCCAGCGAGAATCTGCGACCCCCTTGACGTGGACGCGCCCCCAGCTTCTCCTGATTCTCTATGCTCAGCCTAAGAGTATCTCGGGTGCGACGGGCGTGCTTCGTGTTCGGCATGCTGGCGATGACCGTGGGGTGCGGGAGCGGCGGACCCCCTGACGATCCCGAGCCGATAGGGGCCGCGACCGGGGCGCTCACGGGCGACGAACCGGACCTCGTGATCTCGAGCGCGAGCGCGCCGCCCAGCGTCCTGCCGGGCGGCTATTTCACGACGTGGGTCACTGTGTGCAACCAGGGCAACTCGGCCAGCTACAGCACCCAGGTCGAGGTGAGCCTCTCGGACGACGACATCATCACACCGTCGGATCCCATCACCGGCTATGCGCCGCTGGGGTATCTCGACGCGGGGCAATGCGTCGAGCTCGGCGTCCAGACCGCGGCGGCCGTGCCCGATGGCGCGTACACGCTCGGCGTCGTGGTGGACTCGTTCGAGCAGGTGATCGAGCTGTCGGAGACCAACAACACGGCCATCGCAGGCGAGATCGGCATCGGCTTCGGCCCGGATCTCATCGTCTCGGCCGTGAGCGGCCCCCCGAGCGCGCTCCCCGGCGGCGGCTTCGAGGTCCAGGCCACGGTGTGCAACCAGGGCACGACGCCGAGCCAGAGCGCGCTCGTGGATGTGCTCCTCTCGCCGGACGCCGCGATCGAGCCGTCGGATCACCTCCTCGGCGGCGCCCCGGTTCCCTGGTTGAACCCTGGCCAGTGCGCGTCGGTGACCGTGCCCGCCAGCGCCAATGTCCCCGAAGGTGCCTATCACCTCGGCGCGATCGCGCACGAGAACGGCTGGAACCCGGAGCTCACCACCTCCAACAACGCGCGGGCGGGCGGGCTGCTCGGGGTCGGCTACCGGGCAGACCTCGTCGTCTCCGCGGTGAGCGGGCCGCCGAGCCAGGTGCCCGGCGGGTGGTTCGACGCCTCGATCACCGTCTGCAACCAGGGCACGCAGCCGAGCTACGGCACCGAGGTCGACCTCCTGCTCTCGCCCGATGACGAGATCACGCCCGCCGATTTCCCCATCGGAGCCGGCTATGTGCCGAACCTGAGCCCCGGACAGTGCTTCTCCGCGACGATCCCCGCGAACACGTACGTGCCCGACGGCGCGTACACGCTCGGCGCGATCGTGGACGTCCCGGATTGGACCGTCGAGCTCATCGAGACGAACAACGCGGCGGCGGGCGGCGCGATCGGCGTCGGCCACCAGCCGGACCTCATCGTGTCCTCGGTGAGCGGGCCGCCGAGCGCGACGTCCGGCGGCTCCCTCGACGCCTCGGTCACCGTCTGCAACCAGGGCACGCAGGCGAGTTATGGCAGCAACGTGGAGCTGTACCTCTCCTCGGACGCGGTCATCACGGCGAACGACGTGCCCATCGGCGGCGACATGGTTCCGTACCTCGATCCTGGGCAGTGCACAACGCGAACGCTCCACGTCGGCGCTTACGCGCCCGACGGCGCCTACCACCTGGGCGCGATCGTCGATCGGTACGGCGGGGTTCCCGAGCTCATCGAGAACAACAACGCCGCAGCTGGCTCCGTGGTCGGCATCGGCTACCGGCCGGATCTCATCGTCTCCTCGGTGAGCGGACCGCCGAGCGCCCTTCCGGGCAGCGGCTTCGGCGCCACCGTCACCGTCTGCAACCAGGGCACGACCCCGAGCTACAGCGCCGCCCTGGAGCTGCGCCTGTCAGCCGACGACAACATCACGGGGACCGACCCGCCCGCCGGCGGCGCCCAGGCGCCGTACCTGGATCCGGGGCAATGCGCCGCCGTGACCATCCCGGCGAGCGCTTACGTGCCAGACGGCGTCTATCACCTCGGCGCGGTCGTCGATCCGAACAACTGGCAAGAAGAGCTGAACGAGGCCAACAACGCCGCGTCGGGCGGGCTGCTCGGCGTGGGCCATCGGCCGGATCTCATCGTCTCCGCCGTGAGCGGGCCTCCGACCCTCGTGCCCGGCAGCGGATTCAGCGCCCTTGTCACCGTCTGCAACCAGGGCACGACCCAGAGCTACGGCAGCGACGTCGCCGTGGTGCTCTCGTCCGATCAGGCGATCACGCCGTTCGACGCGCCCGCCGGGGGCGGCTATGTGCCCGGTCTGAGCCCCGGGCAGTGCGCCTCCGTCGCCGTGCCCGCGAACGCCTACGTGCCCGACGGCGCCTATCATCTCGGCGCCGTCGTGGACCCGGGCGGCTCGCTCCTCGAGCTCATCGAGACCAACAACGCTGCGGCGGGCAGCCTGATCGGCGTCGGCCATGGCCCCGACCTCATCGTCTCCGCCGTGAGCGGGCCGCCGAGCGTGTTCCCCGGCGGCGGCTTCGACGCGTCGGTCACCCTCTGCAACCAGGGCACGCAGACGAGCTACGGCACCCACGTGGAGCTGCGTGTCTCCACGGATGCGACGCTCACGACCGCCGACCCCCTCGCCGGCGGCGGTCCTGTGCCGTACCTGGATCCCGGCCAGTGCGCCACCGTGACCTTCCCGGCGAGCGCCTATGTGCCCGAGGGTGCCTACCACCTCGGCGCGCTCGTCGACCCGCAGGGCTGGGTCCCCGAGCTCATCGAGACCAACAACGCGGGCTCAGGCGCTCTGATCGGCATCGGCTACGGGCCTGACTTCACCGTCGCTTCGGTGAGCGGCCCGCCCAGCGTCCTGCCGGGCAGCGGCTTCGAGGCGGAGATCACCGTCTGCAACCAGGGCATGACCCCGGGCTCCAGCATGGTGGAGCTGCGCCTGTCCGCCGACGCCACGATCACGGAGGCCGATGCGTTCGCGGGCGGCGCACCGACGCCTTACCTGGATCCCGGCCAGTGCGCGACCGTGACGGTCCCCGCCAGCGTCTACCTGGCCGACGGCGCCTATCACCTCGGCGGGATCGTCGATCCGTACGGCTGGCAGCCCGAGTTGATCGAGGCCAACAACGCGGCGCCGGGTGATCTGATCGGCGTCGGCCACTGGCCCGACCTCGTCGTCTCGGCAGTGAGCGGGCCGTCGAGCGTGACGCCCGGCAGCAGCTTCAACGCCGCCGTCACCGTCTGCAATCAGGGCACGACCCAGAGCTACGGCGTCAATGTCGAGCTGCTGCTGTCGAGCGACGGGGCGATCACGCCCTCGGACATCCACGCCGGGAGCGGCTATGTCCCCGGGCTGAACCCCGGGCAGTGCGGCTCCGTCGTCGTGCCCGCAAGCGCCTATGTGCCCGACGGCGCGCATCACCTCGGCGCGATCGTGGATCCGAGCGGCGCGATCGCCGAGCTCATCGAGACCAACAACGCCGCGGCGGGCAGCGTGATCGGCGTCGGTTACGCGCCGGATCTCGTCGTCTCCGCCGTGAGCGGGCCGCCGAGCATGATCCCTGGCGGGAGCTTCGACGCGTCGGTCACGGTCTGCAACCAGGGCACACAGACGAGCTACGGCACCCAGGTGGAGCTGCTGCTCTCCGCCGACGCGACCCTCACGATGGCCGACTCCCCTGCTGGCAACGGTCCGGTGCCGTACCTGGATCCGGGCCAGTGCGCCACCGTGACCTTCCCGGCGAGCGCGTACGTGCCCGACGGCGCCTACTACCTGGGCGCGATCGTCGACCGGGACAACTGGGTTCCCGAGCTCATCGAGACGAACAACGCCGAGGTGAGCGCCATGATCGGCATCGGCAACTGGCCCGACCTCATCGTCTCCGCGGTCAGCGGCCCGCCCAGCGCCATGCCGGGCAGCGGATTCGACGCTTCCGTCACCGTGTGCAATCAGGGCACGCAGCCGAGCTACGGCACCAACGTGGATCTCTACCTGTCCGCCGACGCCGCGATCACGGAAGACGACACACCCGCAGGCGGCGGCGCGGTCCCCTTCCTGGCGCCCGGGCAGTGCACCTCCGTGCTCGTCTTCGCGAGCGCTTATGTTCCCGATGGCGCGTATCACCTCGGGGCGATCGTCGATGTGCACGACTGGCAGGAAGAGCTGATCGAGTCCAACAACGCCGCCTCGGGCGACCTCATCGGCGTGGGCTTCCAGCCTGACCTCGTCGTCTCGGCGGTCAGCGGCCCGCCCAGCGCCCCGCCGGGCAGCGGATTCGACGCTTCCGTCACCGTCTGCAACCAGGGCACGTCCCCGAGCTACGGGGTCGACGTCGAGCTGTTCCTGTCGAGCGACGACGCGATCACGCCCGCGGATCTCCACGCGGGGAGCGCCTATGTGGCCGGCCTGAGCCCTGGACAGTGCACCTCCGTGCTCGTCCCCGCGAGCGCCTATGGGCCCGACGGCGCCTACCACCTCGGCGCGATCGTGGACCCGAACGGCGCGATCACCGAGCTCATCGAGAGCAACAACGCCGCGGCGGGCAGCGTGATCGGCGTCGGCTACGCGCCGGATTTCATCGTCTCTGCCGTGAGCGGGCCGCCGAGCCTCGCCCCGGGTGACCACTTCAACGCCGAGGTCACCGTCTGCAACCAGGGCACCCAGGCAGGCTACGGCGGCGACGTGGAGCTGCGCCTCTCCTTGGACGCGAGCATCACGACGGCCGACTTCCTGGCCGGCAACGGGCCGGCGCCGTACCTGGCGCCGGGCCAGTGCGCCACAGTGACCTTCCCGGCGAACGGCTACGTGCCGGAAGGCGCCTACCACCTGGGCGCGCTCGTCGATCCGTACGGCTGGACTCCTGAGCTCATCGAGACCAACAACGCCGCGGCGGGCAGCGTGATCGGCATCGGCCATCGACCGGACCTCATCGTCTCGGCGGTGGAGGGCCCGCCCAGCGCCTTGCCAGGCAGCAGCGTCAACGCTTCGGTCACCGTCTGCAACCAGGGCACGCAGCCGAGCTACGGCAGCGAGGTGGAGCTGCGCCTGGCGGCCGGCGACCAGGAGACCGACAGCGGCTTCTTCGCCGGAAGCGCGCCGGTGCCGTACCTGGATCGTGGCCAGTGCACGGTCGTGACCCTCCCCGCCTACCTGGCGGCGCCCGACGACGCCTATCACCTCGCCGCCGTGGTGGACCCCTACGGCTGGATGCAGGAGCTCATCGAGACCAACAACACCAACACAAGCGGCGTGTTCGGCGTCGGCTATCGGCCGGATCTCATTGCGTCCGTGAGCGGTCCATCGACCGCCGCGCCGGGCAGCGGCTTCGACGCCACCGTCACCGTGTGCAACCAGGGCACGACCCCGAGCGGCGGCACGAGCGTCGATGTGCTGCTGTCGTCCGACGGGGCGGTCACGCCCTCCGATATCCATATCGGCAACAGCTGGGTCCCCGGGCTGAGCCCTGGCCAGTGCGAGAGCATCACCGTGGCGGCCGGCGCCTATGCTCCTGACGGCGCCTACCACCTCGGCGCGATCGTGGACATGAACGGCCCGGTCCAGGAGCTCATCGAGACCAACAACTTCGCCGCCGGCGAGCTGATGGCCATCGGCTACGGCCCCGATCTCGTCGTCTCGGCGGTGAGCGGCCCGCCGAGCGCCACGCAGGGCAGCCTCTTCGACGCCTCGATCACTCTGTGCAACGAGGGGACGGCCCCGAGCTACGGCACCCTGGTGGAGGTCCGGCTGTCGGCCGACGCGACGATCACGACGGCCGACTTCCTCGCCGGAGGCGCCTGGGTGCCGAGCCTCGCCGTAGGCCAGTGCGAGAGCCTCCTCGTGTCCGCTGATACCTACGTCCCCGTGGATACCTACAGGCTCGGGGCCATCGTGGACGCCTACGGCGGGGTCCCCGAGCTCCTCGAGGGCAACAACGCCACGGCGGGCGGCCAGCTCGTCGTCAGCTTCTGATCATCGCTCGCCAACCCCCGCGCGCCCCGCTAGTCTCGCCGCATGCCCCTCGACCCGCAGCGCCTCGCCCGTGTCCGCGCCCATTTCCTGGCGGCTGCCGCGCTCGTCACCGGCTGCGGCGGGAGCTCCGCGCCCGACCACACGATCAACGAACGGGCTCCCATCGACCACGTCCCGCCGACGCCGACCGCGGCGCCCACCGAGTCCTCGCCCTCCGCGACCCCGCCGGAAGCTCCGCAGGCCAATCCGAGCGCCGACCCGTCGAAGGCGGCGATGAACGTGAACACGCCCCCGACTGCGACGCCGACGGCGCCCCCTGCGTCGTCCTCCGCGACCGTGGATCCTCCTCCGCCCGGCAAACCCCAGCCCCCGCCCACGTCGCCGGTGCACATCAACACGCCGTCGCGCACGAAGCCGTGACGCGAGCGGCATCCCCCGCCGCCCTCCTCGCTCGCCGGCGGCCCCGCCCCATCCCCTCATGAACACCGCGTTCCCTCTCGGCACGACCGAGCGGCTCTTCGCGACGCTCCACCGCCGCTACCTCGATCGCCGTTACCCCGCGCCCCCGTGGGACCGCCTCGACCCGGCGGCGCTCCCGCCGGCCGACGTCGAGATCGCCCGCCAGGCGTGGGCGGGGCGCGCGGTCGCCGAATACCGATCCATGATCGTCTTCGGCGAGCTCATCGCCCGCTTCGCCGAGATGCGCTTGCCCCTGGAGGTCACGACCGCGGCCTCGCGCCTCCTCCAGGACGAGGCTCGCCACACCGAGCTGTGCGCGCGCGCGGCCGATGCGCTCGGTGGCAACCACGGCGCGACGCTCGCCCCCTCGGATCTCCAGCTCCCTCGGGACGGCCTCCCGGCCCATCTCTTCGTTGCCCGGTGGACCGCATCGATGTTCTGCGTGGGAGAATCCGCGTCCGTCGGCATCCTCGACGTCCTCCAGCAGCACACCACCGATCCTTGCCTGCAGGTGGTCGTGGGCACCCTCCTGCGGGACGAGATCCTCCACGACCGCTTTGGCTGGGCGCTCGCGCGCCTCGTCTTTCCGCGCCTCACCGACGACGAGCGCGACTGGCTCGCTGCCGATCTGGCGTTCTCGCTCGCGCACTACGACCGAATCCACGCCGGCGCCTCGCGCGCCGACGGCGAGCCGTTGCCCGAGGCGCCTCCGCCCGCCGGCCCGAACCTCGGGATCCCCTCGCGCCCGGCCGCGGCGCGCGCCTTCTACGAGCGGATCGACCGCGTGATCCTCCCCTCGCTCGCCGCGCTGGGCGTGCCGGCGTACGAGGCCTGGGCGTTGCGCCTCGAGGTCCCGGCCCAGGCCGAGAATCGCTGAGACGGCGCTCGCCAACTCAAGCGCGAAACACTCGTGAGACGGGCTCGCCTATCAGCGCCGCGAGGAGGCGCTCGCCCTCGGGCCAGGGCCCGAAGCCGGCGTCGACGTTGATGTGCCCACACGGCCCCGCATGGATGAGCCGGCTCCCCCAGGCGCGCGCGAAGGCCTCGGCTCGCTCCGGGGTGCAGTACGGGTCGTTCGCGCTCGCGACGACCATCGAGGGGAACGGCAGCCTGACGCCGGGCAACGGGTGGAACGTCGACGCCTCGCGCGGGTAGCTCGGCGATTCGGTGTCGGCCGGCGCGACGAGCAGCGCGGCGCGCACGGGTCGCGCGCCCGGCGCCGCCCAGTGGACGACCGTGCTCACGCCGCAGCTGTGCGCGACCAGCACCGGGGGCTCGGCGCTGGCGGCGACCGCCCGGTCGAGCGCCTCGACCCACGCGCGTCGGTCCGGGTGATCCCAGTCGGGCATCTCCACGCGGCGCGCGAAGGAGAGCCTCTGCTCCCAGAGCGTCTGCCAGTGGCGAGGGCCGGAGCCGCTGTAGCCAGGGACGATGAGAAGCGAAAGCATCGTGACAAGACCTCCCCGCGAACGAAGAGGGTACAGAGGAAGCGGGTGAAAATCACGTCGTCACCCCCCGTTGACCCCGGAGCCACGTCGACCCCTCCGACGCGCGCCATGATGGGGCCGAGGTAGCCCAGGCGCGCCGGATTCATTCGATTTACACGACCTGTGGCAGACGCCGTGCGCGCCTCTCTTCATCCTCGTGGCGCGCGCTCGTGGCTCGCGAGGCGCAGTCACCGCCGAGACCACACTCCCCGCTGGTGGCAATGCGGCGATGCGGCGATGCGGCGATGAAATGCCCTGCTACTCCCGCATGGGACTTCCATGTCCCTCGATTTATGTGTAAATATGCCAGATGCTGTCGGCGCTGAATATCGAATCTCCGCCGGCAGGATCCTCTTGGTTGCAAACAACGTGTGACCTTACCGTGAAAGGTGTTTCAATGAATCAAGGATCGTCTTCGAGACGTCTGTCCAGGAGCCGCGTCGGGAGCTCCCTGTCTGTGTTTCTCTGCGTGCCCGTTGTGGCGCTCGCGCTCGCCGGTTGCGGCGGCACGGAGCCCACCTCTTCCTCCGAGGCCGACGAGTCCACGCCGAACGGGGACGAGATCATGAGCTGGGAGGAGTTCCAGGCGAACGTTTACCGCGACCCGCAGCGCGGGGTCTACATCATCGACGACGAGCAGGGGCTCAACGACGCGGAGCTGCGTGTCGTCTACGAGCGCTATGTCAAGACCGGAGCGCTCGTCGTGAAGCCGCTCGGACGGCGCTGACCGCGCCTACTGGACGCAGGTGCCGTCCTTCGTGCGGTCGTTCGTCGGGTAGCAATGATAGGACGTCTGGTTTTGCGGCGCCCCTCCGTCCGTCGATCCATCCAGGCAGCACGACTTTCCGAGCCAGTGTTGCTGCGAGCTCTCGGCTGTCCAGTTGCACGCCTTGCCCGCCTTCACGCACGTCGGCTTCCGGCAGGTGCCGATGTTGGTGTTCTTGTCTTTCACGCACCGGGCTCTCCACGGGAAGGCCTTCGTATAGGGCGCGTCGTCCACCCCGTTCTCGCAGCATTCCACGTCCGAATCGCACCGGCCTTCATCCTGGGGCACGCAGGCGGGATACACCCCTGACGGGACGGGCCAGACGGTCTTGCCCATGGCCGGGGTCAGGACCGGCCGGCCGTCGACCTGCTGCGTGGTCCCGGCCAGCGTGGTGCGGCAGATGGGCTCGAGCTCATTGAGCGCCGCTTCCGAGAGGGCCCGGTAGTTGTTGAGCGACCCCTTGTTCGCGTCGAGCCAGCTCGGCGCGATGCTCGCCTTGCTGTTCGGCGTGTTGGCCATGAGCCCCATGATCTTCTGCTCGGCCCAGAGCAGGCAGCTGCACATCTTCTCCGGATCCGAGGCGCTCGGCAGGTTGACGGGCCATACCATGACCGACGCATCGTGATGGTTCAGGATGTGGTCGGCCTTGTGGTGCGTCTGGCGGAGGAGGCGGTCGAAGACGTTGGACGCGGAGCCCGTATAGTACTGCTGTCCGACGTTGGGTAAGGTGCCGGTGAGGTGGTAGATGCCGAGCGTGCGAGGCAGATCGCGCCTGAGCGTGTAGCGCTCGCGGCCGTAGTCGACGCCACGGCGGATCGCGTTCTGGCCGCCGGCTGGCGGCTGCGCCGGCACGTCCTGGCTCGGCCGCAGATCCCAGTGCCATCCCCACAGATTCCGGCTCGAGGGGAGGTCGTTCGGGCCTGGTCTGTCGAGCTTCCGCAGCTCGCGCCGCGCGCGCTCCGCCTCGGTCTCCGGATTGTTCTGCCGCTGCCGGGCGAGGAAAGCGTTGTATTCCTCGGTGGTCTCGAGGATCTCCAGCTTGTCGCCGAGCATGACGCGGACCCGGGAAGGCTTGAGGTCCTTGCACACGGCCGCCATGTTGGCCGCCTCCTCTTCCGAGACCGGAAGCCGATCGTTGAGCACGCCGTCGTTCCCCGGCCACGTGCTCGTCGCGGCCATGGCGCGCTGCTCCCAGTAGCGCACGCACATGCACGCGCTGTTGCTCGGGAAGTCGGCGAAGCGGAGCTCCCAGATCAGCACCACGAGCTTTTTGGCGTTTTCGAGCAGGGGAACGCCCGGAGCATGGGAGCTGACATCGTTGATCGGGTGCCTGGGATCCGTCAGACGATCGCGCAGGTTCCACGACGAGCCTACGTACCTGAAGGCCTTGTCGAAGCCGTTCGACTGAGCCTTCACGGAGTAGACGAAGTAGACCCCGGAGCCCGGGGGCAGCTTGCTGCGCAAGAGCGCGAGCGGGGTCCCGGGCTGCGGCGACGACGTCATGCCGGCCGATTGGGCCTTGGGCTGCGAGCTCGCCGTTTGAGCCTTCGGCTTCTTCTGAGCTTTTTGCGCCTTTGGCGCCTGCGCGTGCGCGACCACGAGCGCCGCGCTGCCGAGCATGAGGCCGAGGGCCATCGGGAGAGCTGCTAACCGTCTGCTATACGCGCGCATGGGACCTCCTGCGTATCCTCGATCGCGCATGGCCTCGGGGGATCGAGCCTCACGGACCCGCGCGCCCGCGGTCGTGTTTCGATCCGTGGCGCGACACATGGCGTCGGGAGCACGTGCGTCCAGGGGACGGCACGGCTCACGCTCGTGTCAAGAGCGCGCTCGCCCCCCCGGTACCGAGCGTCCCATCGGATGCCTCACGCCGCGCCGGCCAGCGACAGGGCGAGCCAGTCGTCGAAGCGCGTCGGCATGACGCGCGCTCCGTCGCCGGGTGTGAGCGACCGATCGTCGATCCGGAGACCAAAATAGGGCGCCTCCGTGTCGGCGATCACCTCGCGGCGGTCCTTCTTGGCGCTCAGGTACTTGCCGACGAACTCGGCGAGCGGGCGCCTCTCGGGGCCGGCCACCTCGACGATGCCGTTCACGGGCGCCCCGAGCGTGACGTCGGCCAGGGCCTCGGCGACGTCCTCCGCCGCGATCGGCTGCAGCTGCGCCGACGAGAGCCGGACCCGCTCCGCGTCGGCGCTGGAGCGCGCGATGCCGTCCATGAACTCGAAGAACTGCGTGGCCCGCAGGATCGTAGAGGGGATCCCGGAGGCCTCGATCAGCGCCTCCTGCGCCATCTTCGCGCGAAAATAGCCGCTGCCGAGCATCCGATCGGTGCCGACCACCGAGAGCGCCACATGATGTTTGACGCCCGCGGCGGCCTCGGCGGCGAGCAGGTTGCGGCCCGAGGTCTCGAAGAAGTCGAGGACCGCCTTGTCCTCGAACGACGGCGCGTTCGCCACGTCGACCACGACCTCGGCACCTGCGAGCGCTCCGGCGAGCCCTTCGCCCGTGAGGCTGTTGACGCCCGTGGAAGGCGACGCCGCGACGACCTCATGGCCCTTCTGGCGGAGCCTGCGCACGAGCTTCGCCCCGATCAGGCCGGTTCCACCGATAACCACGATCTTCATGTCTTTCTCCCTTGTCCGTCACGCGAGCGACCGGCGCCTTGCTCCTGTGACCCCGCGCTCGCCCTCGATGACGAACCGGGTCTAGCTCGTGTGACATGGGGCGAAGGAAAAATGACAGCCGCGCCGCCTCGCCTGGAGATCCCGCGCGACGACCCCGATCAGAACGGCGTGTCGCCTTCGTCCGGAACGATGATCGATTTCAGCGCCCCGTCCTGGCAATCCGCCTGCAGGCGGAAGCCCTTCTCGGCTTCGGACAGGTCGAACCGGTGGGTGACGATGGACTCGACGTCCACCGCCCCCTCGGCGACCAGGCGGATCGCCCGCGGGTACACGTGCCCCATGCGCCGGGAGAACTTGACCTTCAGCCCCTTGCGGCGGCACAGCGCCGCCGGCAGCGCGTAGCGGTCGCCGTCGGGGATGCCCGCCAGCAGGATCCGACCGCCGATGCGCGCCGCCTCGGCCGCGTGGTGGAAGCCCTCGGGCGAGTTCGTCGCCTCGAGCACGAGGTCGACGCCCCGGCCGCCCGTCCACTCCGCGACGGCCGTGAAGCTCGGCGCCACGTCGTGCGCGCCCAGCCGGCGCGCGGCCTCGGCCCGGTACGCGACGGGGTCGACCGCGAAGACCCGCGCGACGCCGGCCAGGCGCGCGAGCTGGACCAGGCACAGGCCGATCGGCCCGCACCCCAGCACCACCACCGTCTCCTGTATGTGAGGCCGCGCCAGGTCGATCGCGTGGACGGCGACGCCCAGCGGCTCGAGCATCACGGCCTTTCGCACCGAGAAGCCGCGGGGGACCGGCACGACCTGATCGGGGCGCACCGCCATCCGCTCCGCCATGCCGCCGTGGAGCGGCGGCGCGCCAAGGAACTCCACGTGCGGGCACAGGTTCACGTGGCCGCGGTGGCACCACTCGCAGCGGCCGCAGGCGTGCGCGGGGTCGACGGCGACGAGCTGCCCCCTCGACAGGCCCAGCGCCGGGTGGTCGTCGACGACCCAGCCGGCGAACTCGTGCCCCGGCACGAAGGGGTCCCGGACCTGCGCCGCGCCGATCCCGCCCTCCAGATAATAGTGGAGATCGCTGCCGCAGATCCCGCAGCCCGCGACCTGGATCGTCACCATGCCCTCGCGAGGCCGCGGAGGTTCGACCTCGCCGAGCCGGACATCGCGGATGCCGTGAATGAACGTTGCGCGCACTGTTCCAGTCTCCCTTTCAAGGCTCCGCCGGCTCCCCGGCGGCGCCGCGCTGGACGATTGTGCCGGCGCGATTCCCTACTGTAGTCTGCGCCCGTGATCGCTTGTCAATCCTGCGTTCCGGGTCGCTGAAGGCGCCATGCCGGCCGACCTCGTCCTCGGCATCGACCTGAGCACCACCGCGGCCAAGGCGGCGGCCTTCGACGTCCAGGGGCGCTTGCACGCCGCCGGCCGCGCGCCGCTCTCGCTGGCCCGGCCGGCTCCCGAGCGATTCGAGCAGGATCCCCGGGACTGGTGGGCTGCCCTGTGCGAGGCGGTCGCCGGCGTCACCGCCGCGGTGGACCCGGGCCGCATCGCGGGCCTCGCGATCGCGCACCAGCGCGAGACCTTCGCCTGCCTCGGTCCCGACGGCGAGCCGCTCCGCCCCGCCATGCTCTGGCTGGACGGCCGCGCGCGCGGGCACCTCGGCGCCGTGATCGACCGCATCGGGCAAGACCGCCTGCGGGCGCTGTCCGGCAAGGCCGCGGACTTCGGCCCGGCGCTGCCCAAGATCGCCTGGCTGGCCAGCGAGGAGCCGGAGACCCACCGCCGCACGGCCCTCTTCTGCGACGTGCAGGCCTACCTCGTGCAGGCGCTGACCGGGCACGCCCGCACCAGCTGGGCGAGCGCCGACCCGCTCGCGCTCTTCGACATCGGCGCGCGCCGCTGGTCCGAGGAGCTCTGCGCCGCCGCCGGCATCACGCCCGACCGGCTGCCGGAGGCGCTCCCTCCCGGCGCGCCGCTCGGCGCGGTGTCGGCCGCCGCCGCCGCGGCGACCGGGCTGCGCGAGGGCACGCCGGTGCTGGCCGGCGGCGGCGACGGCCAGATGGCCGGGCTCGGCGTCGACGCCCTGGACCCGCGGCGCGCCTACCTGAACCTGGGCACGGCGGTGGTCTTCGGCGTCTTCTGCGCCGAGCCGCGGCAGGACCCGGCGTGGCGGACCATGACCAGCGCCTCCGGCCGCGGCTACGTGCTGGAGAGCAGCCTGCGCAGCGGCGCGCTGCTCTCGGACTGGTACCTGCGCCGCCAGCTGGGCGTCGATCCGCGCGACGGGGCCGCGATGGCCGCGCTCGAGGCCGAGGCCGCGTCGCTCCCGCCCGGAAGCGGCGGCCTGCTGCTCTTGCCCTACTGGGAGGGCGCCATGAACCCCCACTGGGATCCCGACGCCCGCGGCGCGATCCTGGGCCTCACGGACGCGCACGGGCGCGGCCACGTCTACCGCGCCCTGATCGAGGGCGTGGCGCTGGAGCAGGCGCTCGTGCTGGACCTGATGCGCAGCGCGGCGGGGATCGAGGTCGCGGAGTTCGCCGCGGTCGGCGGCGTGGCCGCGAGCGACCTCTGGTGTGCCGTGATGGCCGATGCGACGGGCGTCGTCATCGAGCGGTCCGAGACGGTCGAGGCGGCGTGCCTGGGCGCCGCCATGTGCGCGGCCGCCGGCGCCGAGCTGGCCGGGAGCATCGAGGCGGCCGCGAGGGCGATGCGCGGGACCGCCACGGCGACGTTCCATCCCGATGCCGCGCGCCGGGGGCGCTACGCGGCGCTGCTGGGGATCTACCGGGACATGTATCCGCAGCTCTCGGGGCTGCTGCGCCGCCTCTCGGCCTTCACGAGGGAGTAAGTGCGCCCGCTCGCCGCAGTGCGCGATCCGCGGCGGCAGACCTGCGCTCCTCAAGGAGCACGCCGCTACCGACACCCGCGAGCTGGACAGCCCGTCGTTGGCCGGTATCGCTCAGCTCAGACCATCGAGTACCTCAGCAAGCGACACGGCGACGATGGCCCGCTCATGCCATCGCTCCAGAGTCTCCGGATCCTTCTCGGCCAGGATGCGCTCGCGCGCCACGTCCGGCACGGCGATGCCGCGAACCCTGAGCGCGGTCAGCACGGCACGCGCCGCCTCCTCGGCGCGCCCCTCTTTCCGCTCCTCGGCCCGAAGCTTCCGCTCGTATTCCTCGAACCACGCCCGGATCTCTGCGCTCACATCGTCCTCCTCGTCCGTCGTCGGCTCATGGCTTGCGAACCGGAAGTGTACCAGCAGCGGCGTGGCGACGCTCTTCTCCCAGGCACCGTCCGGCAGGGCTGCCAGATCCGCCAACGCCTCGCGAAAGCGGCGGCCTGACCCGAGCAGCCGCAGCAGCAGCGTGGCACGCGTCCGGGGCAGCTCCGCGAGCACCACGACGCGCATCACCAGGCCCGGCACGGCCTCGTAGACGCCAGCCTGCGCCGGCTTGAACCCGTAAGCGTCGAGCACCGTCTCAGGACGCCCCCGGCTGATGACGACCAGCGCAGGGAAGTCCACCGCCGGCTGCGAGGGCGCCTCGGTGTCCTCGTCCGGCGCGACGGAGCCGGCTGCAGCGCGGGCGCGACGTTCGAGTTCGTGGTGCCATGTCAGCTGCTTGCGCAGGCACCGCCGGACCAGGCGAAGGCCAGGCGTGCCGTGGAACGGCTCGAACAGGCTCGGCCCTGTCGAGAGCTCGCCGAGCAGTCCCATCCTGGCACGCTCCGCCTCCCGAGCTGGATCCGGCACGCAGTAGACGTCGATCTTCTGGGTAGCCGCCAGCACCTCGACCTCGGTTTGCACCGCCGATACGAGGCTCAGCCCATCGCGCAGCAAGTTCTTGGAGAACTGGTCGGAGCGGTTGTGCATCGGCGCGCGACCCTATGGCCCATAATCGCGGCGCGCGCCACCATCTATCGACCCGGAGAGTCGAATCGGAGAATCGGCAGATTCGACGCGTTCTTCGCGCGATGCGCGCAATGCCGCATGAACCGACCTGCGCTTACCGACGCGTCGAATCCATCGTGTGAGAATCTGCAGCGCGAGGGCGCTCTCAGCAGCGCGCCTACCTCACGTATCCTCAGTGCGCCGTCGGATCGTTGACGCGCCCCGCGAAGAGGAGCGCCCCTGTGTACAGATCGCGGATGAAGAAGAAGAACGGACGGTCCAGGACGATCGCCGCGGGCTCGTTGAAGACGCCCGAGGCCCCGGAAGATACGGCGAGGACGACCGCCGTCGCCGCCGCGGCCTCGGTCCCGGCCTCGTCCACGTCGATGACCGCCTTGTGGATGACGTCCTGGATCTGGACCCCTCCGTCCTCGATGATGCCCGAGAAGTCGGCGCCGGGGCCAAACGCGACGCCCATGCCGAGGTCCTCGAGCGCCTTCTTGAGAGCGGCCGAGGTGCCGAACGAGAACTTCGGCATCGTGATGTCGACCGACCGCGACTGCATCGAGGCGATGATCGTCTCGAGCGCCGCGCCGTCGAGCGACTCCGCCAGCGCGTCCGCGGTCCCCTCGGCCGGCAGGACGACGAACATCGAGACCGGGGTGCCCGCATAGGGGATCTCCACCGCTTCCCAGCCGTCGCCGGCGCCGTAGCGCGTATCCTGTCTGCCGTACATCATCTGGGCGGTGACGCTCGTGCCGTCGCCGCGCCGGAACTCCCCGGCCTTCGTCGCGTCCTCGTAGAACGGCGTGTGCCACGCGGCGTCGAAGTAGATGGCGTTGGTGAGCACGACGCGCGTCTCCGGGGTCACGCTGCCGTTGAGGAGATTCGGGATCTTCCCCTCCGTCTGGTCCTTCACCCACGCGTTGATGAGGCCCTCCGCCTCCTCCGGGGCATCGAAGTCGGCGAGCCGCACGCGCGCCCCGTAGCTCTCGCCGAGCACCTTCAAGAACGGCTGCTCGAGCGCGAGATCGACGTGCGACCAGATCGCGTTGGCCGTGTGGAGCCGGAAGCCGCCTCCCTCGATCCCGCTCGAGCCCTCGGCGCGCTTGTGGAGCTCGAGATCCACGTAGTTGAACGCCGGGTGCAGCCGCTCCTGCGGGAGCTCGAACCGCATCGTCGCGGCCATCGCCTGCTCCGTGGTGGTCCGCGCGCCCGCGTACGCCATGGCGAGCGCCGTCGAGATGCTGTAAGGCGAGTAGACGACGTTCTCCGTCGCGCTGTGGATCGCGCGGCCGAGGTCGAGCGCGAAGCTCGCGTTGTTGCGCGCCAGCAACACCCGATCCTCCTCCGAGACGACCGGGTTCTCGATCCGCGCCGCGTCCGACGGCAGCACGCAGCCAGCCTTCTTCTCGAAGCACTCGACGGGAGCCTCGGGCGAGTCACCCCCTCCCCCGCCCTGATCCGAGCCGCCTTGGCCCTGGCCTGGGCCGCCGCCTCCCGTGCCCCCACCCTGGGCCGAGCTGCACCCCACCAGAGCTGACATCAGCATGGTCGCCAAGAGAATCGTTGTTCGCATGGCGCTGGCGGATTGCAGGCAGCATGCCAGAGCGCCTCCGCGCGAAAAACCGCGATTTTGGCATGAAGGACTGCGCGCAGCGGGGGAATCAGAGACAGATGGTGCCACGATGAGCCGCACGCTGAGCCAGCGAGAGAGCTGGAGATGCGGCTGGCGGCGAATCCATGGCTCAGGGGTCGATGTGCCTGTGCCACGGCTTGCCAGACCCGGGGTGGGGATGGCAAAGAGCCCTTCCGGCGCCCGAGGGGCCTCGCTTCACCTCAGTGCGCTGTCGGATCGTTGACGCGCCCGGCGAAGAGGAGCGCCTCCGTGTACAGATCGCTGATGAAGAAGAAGAACGGCCGATCCAGCACGATCTCCGCGGGCTCGGGGAAGAAGCCCGCGCCCGTGGCGGCGATGAGGACCGCCGTCGCCGCCGCGGCCTCGGTCCCGGCCTCGTCCACGTCGATGACTGCCTTGTGGATGACGTCCTGGATCTGGACCCCTCCACCCGCGAGGATCCCCGAGAAGTCGGCGCTGGGGCCAAAGGCGGCGCCCATGCCGAGATCCGTGAGCGCCTTCTTGAGAGAGGCCCCGGTGCCAAACGAGAACTTCGGCATCGTGATGTCGACCGACCGCGATTGCAGCGAGGCGATGATCGTCGCGAGCCCCTCGCCGTCGAGCGACTCCGCCAGCGCGTCCGCGTTCCCCTCGGCAGGCAGGACGAGGAACATCGAGACGGGGGTGCCCGCATAAGGGATCTCCACCGCTTCCCAGCCGTCGCCGGCGCCGTAGCGCGTCTCCTGCGTGCCGTGCATCATCTGGGCGCTGACGCCCGTGCCGTCGCCGCGCTGGAACTCCCCGGCCTTCGTCGCGCCCTCGCTGAACGGCGTGTGCCACGCGGCGTCGAAGTAAATGGCGTTGGTGAGCACGACGCGCGTCTCCGGGTTCACGTTCTTCTTGAGGAGCTCCGGAATCATGCCCTCCGTCTGGTCCTTCACCCACGCGTTGATGAGGCTCTCGGCCTCGTCCGGGGCATCGAAGTCGGCGAGCCGCACGCGCGCACCGTAGTTCTCGCCGAGCACCTTCAAGAAAGGCTCTTCGAGCGGGAGGTCGATCTGCGACCAGATGGCGTTGGCCGTGTGGAGCCGGAAGCCGCCTCCCTCGACGTTGCTCGAGCCCTCGGCCCGCTTGTGGAGCTCGAGATCCACGTAGTTGAACGCCGGGTGCAGCCGCTCCTGCGGGAGCTCGAACCGCATCGCCGCGGCCATCGCCTGCTCCGTGGTGGTCCGCGCGCCCGCGTACGTCATGGCGAGCGCCGTCGAGATGCTGTAAGGCGAGTAGACGACGTTCCCGTTAGCGCTGGGAAGCACGCGGCCGAGGTCGAGCGCGAAGCTCGCGTTGTTGCGCGCCAGCAACACCTGATCCTCCTCCGAGACGACCGGGCTCTCGATCCGCGCCGCGTCCGACGGCAGCACGCAGCCAGCCTTCTTCTCGAAGCACTCGACGGCCCCGCCGCCGCCTCCCTGGCCCGAGCCGCCCTGTCCCTGGTCCGGGCCACCGCCGCCGCTGCCGCCTCCCTCGTTCGAGCTGCACCCCACGAGAGCCGACATGACAAGCGTCGCCAAGACAATTGATGTTCTCATGATGCCAGGGTTTTGCAGACTGCGTGCCAGAGCGCCTTTGCGCCGAAAATCGCACGTCTGTCCTGGGAAGACGCGCACAGCCGGCAAGTCTGGAGCAGAATGTGCCAAGATGAGCCGAACGCGGCGCTCACGGGTGAGCTGGGGAGGCGCCGATGACGGCGGAACCGAGGGATCGGCGGGGTCGATCCGACTGTGCCTCCTCGCCAGATCCCGTGGTGGGCTGGGAAGGCCGTGCAGCAGGAGCGGGTTGCGCCGAGGTGCGCCACGGACCATCCTTCGTGCCGGCGTGCGAGGCACATGAAGACGGACGAGGGCGCAGGAGAACCGACAGGCACGCGCTCGGCGCGGATCGATCGCGGCGACGTGTTCTGGATAGGGCCCGATGACTCGCGGGGGCCTGTCCCGAGCTACTCCCATCCCCATGTGGTGGTCCAGGACGACGTCTTCAACCACTCGCGCATCACGACCGTGGTCGTGTGCGCGCTGACGTCGAACCTGGGCCGGGCGAACGAGCCTGGGAACGTCCTGCTCGACGTGGGCGAGGGCAACCTTCCCAGGCAGAGCGTCGTGGTCGTGTCGCAGATCTCCTCGGTCGAGAAGGCCCGCCTGGGCGAGCGGATCGGGTCGCTGTCCGACGCTCGGGTGGATCAGATCCTGGCCGGCCTGCGCTTCCAGCAGGTATCGTTCTTCAGGCGGTAGCGAGCGGGTGCGCCTCGTGGGACAGGTCGACTTCACCGAGGCAGCGACGCTGGACGAGCGCGGTTTCTCTGGAGGACGATGAATGCCTCACCACGGTGACCCGGAGGACGTCTTCAAGACGGCAATCACCCAGGATCGGGCGCGAATCGATGCGGCGATCGAGCGTCTCTCGGGGGAAGCGCCGAAGCCCGAGCGGTTCCTGCTCGCGCTCGCCGGGGCGTGGGGCCGCCCGGTTCCATGTCGGGCGCCGATCGGAAGGCCGCTGCCGCCGGTCGCCCCGACCGAGCGTGGCGTGAAGAGCGCGGCCCGCTGGGTACATGCATCCAATCCACACGTCCAGCGAGCCGCCCTCGCCGCCCTCGAGAGAGCCGGCGTGGCTGCGCGGCCTGTCCTGAGCACGGTCGCCGATGCCCTGACGAGCAAGGAGCCCCTCGTGCGGCTCGCCGCGGCCCGCGTGCTCACGCGCGCTGCGCCGTGTCCCGAGCAGGCTCCGGCGCTCCGTCGCGCGCTCTCCGACGAGGTCTTCACCGTGCGCTGGCTGGCGGTGGAGGCGCTCGCGCGCAGCGGCGATGACCACCCGCTGGCGCCGGTCCTCGCGGCGTCGCGTCCGCGGCTCGACGCTCGGTTCGCTGAATATCGGCTCGAGGACTGGCTGCGGGCGGTCGCCGCGCTTGGACGGGATGCATCCGCGCTGTTGCCCGAGATAAGCGAGCTCCTGGACCGGATCTCCTCGCTCAGCCGGAGTGACGCTTCGTGGCACCCATCGAGATTCACGATCGAGCAACTCGTACGGGAGCTTCGTGCGACCCAGGGTGATCCCTGAACGCGTTCATCTCCCGCACACGCGAGGCCATGCCAGCGCCTCCGTCCATGGACGACATGACCATGAGCCGACGACCGAGCCCCTGTCTGCGGACCGCAGTGCTCGCGCTCTCCGCTGCCGGTTGCGGAGGCGCGGCGAGCCCCTCCGCCTCCAGCATGCCCTGCCCACCCCCCACGCCGCCTCCGGCGGCCTCGCCGGTCGATTCCGCCGGCAAGCCTGGCCGCACGAAGCTCGGCGTGGCCCTCGTCCCCTGGATCCCCGACGCCGCCGGCGATGGCTTCGCGTCCCTGCGAGCGATGATCGAGGACGGGTTCGAATCGCAGCATGCGGAGATCGATCTCGACCTGCGCCTCGTCAAGTCCGATGACAGCTACCACAATCCGACGCGCCTCGCCGGATGGCTCGCGTCCGGTCGCTACGATCTCGTCGAGATCGACACCGTGGTGCTCGGAGATCTGATCGACGCCGACGTCCTCGAGCCGTGGCCTTCCGTGCCGGAGCGCGACTACCTCGCCGCAGCCAGGTCAGCCAGCACCGAGATCGACCGGAGTGGCAAGTCCGTCTGGTGGGGTGTACCCCACCTCAGCTGCGGGTTCTTCCTTGTCACGAGATCCGAGGAGCTCGACGCCGCTCCCAGCATCGCCGGCCTCGTGAAGGCCGCGCGCGAGAGCGGGAAGCCCCTCCTCGGGAATTTCGCGAGCAGCTGGGATCTACCCGCCCTCTACCTGGACGCACGTGTCGACAACGGCCTCGATGCCACGAACCCGCTGACCCTGAGCAACGCCGTGAAGCCGCCCCTTCACGCGGGCAGCACAGCGGCGCTCAAGCAGCTCGCCTCGCTCTGTCGACAGGGTGACAGGAACCCTTGCATCGACGGCACGTACGACGAGACACTGGAGGGTCCGGTCGAGGAGTTCGTGAAGGGCAACGCGATCGGCTACTGGGGATACAGCGAGCGCCTGCATCGGACTGTCACCCTCATGAAGGCGCAGGGCGCGCCCGTCGAGGGGCTGCGTGTGTCGACGATCCCGCTCGGCACCAGCGCCACGCCCCTCCTGTTCACCGACGCCTTCGTGCGGCGCAAGGGATGCTCCGGCGACCCAGCCTGCAATGCCGCGGCCGCCGCGTGGGCGGAGTTCATCACGCGCGACGACGTGATGCGCGATCTGCTCATCTCCAGGGATGCGGGGCCGACCGCGGTGCCGCGCTACCTGTTGCCGGCCACGAGCTCCGCGTTCCAGGCCGAGCCGATCGCCAGGGACGCCCTCTACGCGGAGCTTCGTCCTCTGGCCCGGTCGGGGAGATCCTTTCCCTCGCACGCGTCGATGTACGAGCGGCGGAGCGCGCTCGCGCACCTGCTCGAGGCCCAGCTCGCGGCGCGCTGAGCGCCATGCCGCTCGACAGGACCAGGCGAGGCCGTGCGGCACATCACCTTATTGATTGCATTGACAACTAAATTCTGTGCGGTAGGATCGGCCCTCATGCGCGACCAGTTCACGGCCGACGGGGGGATCGTCCTCGACAACGCGCTCGGCTTCTGGGTGGCGCGCGTCTACCTCGCTTCCCGCGCCGAGATGTACCGGCGCTTCCGCGCGCACGGCGTCGAGATCACGCCCGAGCAATGGATGGTCCTCGTCCGCCTGTGGGAGCAGGAGGGCGTCACGCAGACGCACCTGGCCGAGCGCACCTTCCGGGACGTGCCCACGATGAGCCGGATCCTCGCGCTCATGGAGCGGGACGGGCTTGTCGAGCGCCGGCACGATCCGACGGACCGGCGCGCCCGGCTCGTCTACCTCACCGCGCGCGGGCGAGCGCTGCGCAAGGCCCTGTCGGGCGAGGCCAAGGCCCTCGTGGACACGTCGCGCGCCGGCATCCCGGAGGACGATCTGCTCACGACCCGGCGCACGCTCCAGCGCATCCTCGCGAACCTCGAGCCCGAGGGCTGAAGGTAGCCCCCGCCCTCCACGCCGTCTTCTTCATCATCAATTGATTGCATAGACAACCAATTCAGGAGAGACCCGCATGAGCCAGACCGCTGCTTCCCCTCACTTTCCTGCGCACACGCTCGACACGGCGCCCGCGACGGCCCGCCCCGCGCTGGAGCAGGCCTCGCAGAAGTTCGGCTTCCTGCCGCTGCCGCTGGCGCGCTTCGCGACCTCGCCGCTCCTGGTGCGCGCCTTCGATGAGCTCCTCGCGGTCTTCGAGGGGGCGACGCTCTCGCCGGTGGAGCGCGAGGTCGTTGTGATGGTCGTCGCCGGCGAGAACGGCTGCGATCTCTGCCGCACGATGCACCGCGGGCTGCTCCTCCGCGCGGGGGCTTCCCCCGAGGTCGCCGCGGCGCTGTTCGAGCGAAGGCCGGCGCCCGACGCGCGCCTCCAGGCGCTCGCGGCGTTCACCGAGGCGACGCTGCGCGAGCGGGGCCAGGTGCCGGACGCCGATCTCGACGCCTTCCTCCGCGCGGGCTTCACCGCCGAGCAGGCCCTGGAGGTGATCGTCGGCATCGGTACCTACACGCTGTCGACATTCGCGAACCGGATGACCCGCTCCCACGCGCTGCGCTGATCGCACGGAAGCGCGGGGCTCGAGAGCGGAAGCGCCGCGGTGCTCTCGCGTGGGTCTCCTTGACAGGGCGGGGGAAGCGTCAGCTACGCTGGCTCTCCACGACAGAAGGGTTCGAGGGAGCAGGTGTATGACTGCGCAAATCGGGGACGACGTCGCCTATGCGGGCGCTGACTGGAGCCTGGCGGGCGTGAACGGCGGCGAGCTGTTCGACCCGGCGAGCCACGGACTTCGTGTTCGCCCGGCGAGCACCGCGTGCTGGCGTGGCTTCGTCTGTCGCTATGAGCTTCGCGACAACGCCCTGTACCTCGACGGCCTGGACGTCGCGCTCGAAGGCGACGCTCCTCCCCTGCTGGACAAGATGCCAGAGAAGCCGAAGACGCCCCTCGGATTCACGGCAGCCTACGAAGGCATCGGGCTCCACGTCCCGTTCAGCGGCGGCCTGCTTCTCGCGCGCGACTTCTCGCTCGAGCTGTATGTTCACATGGGCTTCCACCCGGCGTGGAAATACGCTCACGTCCTCGAGGTGGAGCTCGAGGCGGGACGCATCTCGCGCGTCACCGACTGCTCGAAGCCGATGGCCGACATCCGCAGCCGCATCGCGGGCACGGAGGAGCCAGGCCCGGGGAGCACCCACGAAGAGATCGAGGCGTGGGTCGAGCGTGCCTTTTCCCGCAAGTACTGACGCGGCCACCGCCGCGGCCGGGCGACAGCGCTCCATCCTGGACCGGCGCTGCGCTCCATTCCGGATCGGCGCTGCGCTCCATTCCGGATCGGCGTCTCGCGTGTCGCGGGTCGCCGGCGCGCGGCGCGGCCCCGGGACGCCTCCTTCGCCGTGTCTCCTGCCTGGCCCGCTTCCTGCGAAAGCCGTTCTCGCGAGGTAGAGGTCATGACGCACATCGAGCAACGCAAGGTCATCATCCACGAGAACGGCGTGCCGGGCGGCGCCGCGGCGGTCCTCCACGCGGACGATCACGGGACCGTGACGGCCCATCGCGGTCGGTACGATCAGGGCTGGCGCGCCGGCAAGCCGGCCGAAGATCCGGAGAAGCTCAAGAGATGGGGCCGTGTCAGCGCGAAGCCGAGCGAGTACCTGATTCACATGCGGCGGGGTAGCCTCCGGCCCACCTCCGGTCAGGGCGCCTCGTGCTTCAAGCTCCCGGGCGACAGCGTCGCCATCGTGCCGACCACGGTCCAGAAGCTCCAGTTCACGGCCGACCAGGTCACCCTCGAGAAGGTCGGCGTGGAGATCACGGGGCTCGCCGTCTACCGCATCGCGGAGCCGCTCATCGCGTTCCGGATGCTGAACTTCTCGTTCCCGGAGCGCGCGCAGGAGAAGCTCGAGGCGCTGCTCGTGGACATGTTTGCCGGCGCCGCGCGCCGGCTGGTCGCGAACCTCTCCGTCGAGGAGTGCCTGACGCGGCGGAAGGAAGGGCTCGCCAGCGAGCTGATACGAGAGATCGTGCCCGTCGTCTCCGGGCGGGGCAGCGCCGAGGACGCCACGGACAAGGGGTGGGGCGTCCTCATCGATACCATCGAGATCCAGGACGTGCGCATCCTCTCTCCGGCGGTGTTCGGCAACCTCCAGGCGCACTATCGCCAGGAGCAGGAGCGGAAGGCCAGGGAGGCGTCGCTGCTCACCGAGCGCGCGGTCCGGCAGGGCGAGGCCGAGGCGCAGCGCGCGATCGAGCTGACCAAGCTCTCCGCCGAGGTCGAGCTGCGCACGCGACGCCAGGAGACCAGCGAGAAGACCCGGCTCGAGGAGCTCGCCTCCGAGGCGCGGCTGAAGGAGACGCGGCTGGCCCACGAGCAGCAGATCGCGGCGCTCACGCTGAGGGCCGAGATCGAGAAGACGACGCTCGAGGCGGAGGCGGCGGCGGCGCGCCACGCGGCGAAGATGGCCGCGAGCGCCCAGGAGATCGACCTGCTCCGGCAGCGCGCGGCGATCGCGGGCGCGCGCCGCCTCGTGGCCGAGGCCGAGCTCGCCATCGCCGAGATCGAGGCGAAAAAGGCGCGCCTCACGCAGGAGATCGAGATCGACCGCGCGCGGGCGCTGCGGGAGATCGAGAACACCGTGTCGCCGGAGGTCATCCGGTTGACGGTCGCGCAGCAGATGCCGGCGCTCGCCGCCGCGTTCCAGCAGCGGATGGGAGAGGTCCACGTCACGGCCGTCGATGGCGCCAACCCGTTCGGATACATCGCGGCGGCCGTGGAGGGGGTGATGGGGCTGGCGCGCGCGGCAGGGCTCGAGGTGCCGTCGGCGCGCGCGCAGAAGGCGGAGCTGACCGAGGAGAGCGGGCCGGACAGCAGCCGGCGTTGAGCCCGTCCGCGCCGTCGTCCGGCGTGGAGCCCGCGCGATCACGCGTTGGTCTCCTTGAGGAGCCGGCTCAACTGACGCGCGACACACGCGCGCCTGAGCGAGTCGCTGGACAGGTACGGCATCAAGCTGCTGTAATTGCCAGCCTGAAAGACAGCAGGATCTACCAAGGATGACACCCCACGGCCCGCCGCAATCAGCACCCGGAATGAGCAAGACCGCCGTCGCCTTCCTGTTCCTGTTCCTCGGGCTCGTGGTGGGGTTCTTCGCCGGAATCGGAGCGACGAAGGCCGGCGCTGCGTTCCTCCAAGATCTCGCGTCGAGCGAGGCGCCTGCCGATCTGGCGCACGCCCGGAGCTATGTGCGGCCCGGCTTCTCCTTCAAGCACCCAGGAAACTGGAGCGTCGAGGCGGACCCGCCGGACAATGATCCCGATCACCACGTGAACGTCGAGAGCCCCGGCTCGTGCATGACGATGATCTTCGTCCTTGACGTACCAACCGATCCCGCAGCCAACGTTCAAGCGCAGATCGACGGGTTCGTCCCCAAGCTGCTCTCTGCGCCTGCACGCACGCCGTTCACCACGTGGGGCAAGTACGCCGGACAAGGCATGCTCCTGAAAGGGAAGCTGCTGGGCGTGAGCCCCGGCTCGGTTCGCGTGTTCTCTCACGCGGATGAGAAACGTTCGTTCATCGCGGTGGAGCAATGTTATGACGATGACATGGAGAATGTGAAGCCTGGCCTCGATCTGGTGGAGTCCTCCTTCCAATTATCACCTTGAGCCTGCGCCATGGCCCACGGTCTGGAGCCATTGTTTCGTCGGCAAAAAATCGCGGACCCAGGTAGGCCGGATTGCTCACGAACCATCGCGCGAGCTGCCAAACGAGCGGCGGCGATCGGCGCCGCGGCGCGGCTGAGCCGCAGACGTTCGGGAGGCGAGAGCGATGAACAAGATCATCAGGCTGTACGACGCAGGCCTCGGCCTGCTCATCCCCTGCCCGAGCGGGGTCATCTACTCGAACCAGACCTGTGGAAACATTTGCATGCAGCCCGAGATCGAGGGCGTATTCGTTCCGCTCGACGCCGAGGACGGGTGGCGCTCCCTCGCGGCGCACTTCGAAGGACCGAAGTACATGGGCAGCGGCGCGATGCGCGGACTCGACCAGGAGGACGCGGATGTCGTCGACCGCATCCTGCGCGAGTGTCGCATCGTCGGCATCGTGACCGACCGGGCGCGTCTCGTGGACTCGCACGAAGCGTGGGTGCACGCCGTGATAGGAGGCGAATCGGATTGGAGCCCTTTCACTGGGTTCGGACCGTACCCGCGCCCTGGGATTCTCACCTGGCCCAATTCCGATTGATGGCCGCGCGCTCGTCGGGCGCGAGCTGCTCGGCGGCAGCGCCAGGCAACTCTTGTCCTCGGCAGTCTTCGGCTGTCCGCTCGGCACCGCTCTCTCCGGCGCGTTCGTACAGGTCCGCCCGCGCCTTGTCGCTTGCCACGGACGACCGCGAGAGGTACCTCGTACCCATGCCCAAGGACGCCAGAGTCTTCGTGTTCGATCACGTCTCGGTCGGTGTCGAGAACCTCGAGCGTGCCGCGGAGTTCTACGACGCCTGTCTGGCGCCGCTCGGCTTTGTCCGGCTCTCGCAGAACGCCCGTAGCGTGGCGTATGGGCCCGAGGGATACGAAGCTGAGCCGCCCTTCGCCATCCTGGCGTCCGGTCCTGACGCGAAGGCGCCCGGTCGAGGCTTCCACCTCGCCTTCGTGGCCCCGAGCCGCGAGGCGGTCGATCGTTTCCATGCGGAGGCCCTCGGCAAGGGCGGTGTCGATGAAGGACCGCCCGGCGTTCGCGAGAACTACGATCCCGGCTACTACGCGTCGTTCGTTCGCGACCCCGACGGCCACCGGCTGGAGGCGGTGCTGCACGAACGTTGACAGTGCGGCCGTCGGCCGGCTCGATCGCCAACCTGCTGGGCGGGAGCCTCGAGGCCGATCGAGGCTCCGCCCGGCCCGTGGCCGGTCCGGCCGCCGCGGCTCTCGGAGCGCCGGGTGCACGAATTCGCGGACGAGCTCGAGCTCGAGTCGTGATAGAAACAGGCGAGAGGGGTCGCGATGCGCCGGGTCATGTACGTGGAGAACAAGCGCGGCGGGCTCGACGGCGACGGCCGCATCGGCTGGGTCGAGCTCTCCCGATCGGGGCGGACGTACCATTACCGCGGTCGCCACCTGGCCAGGACGGGGAGCGGATACAAGTACAACTGCGTCGATGAGGAGACCCGGGAGGCGTACTGGGTCTCCGGCCCGCGCAAGGACGGCGCCGACAAGCTCTACGGCGGCGTCGTCCACATCGACGAGGACGCGAGGCGGAGCGAGCTCGCATCGCCTTGATGACGTTCAATGACGTCATCCTCCGTCAAGCTTTCTCGCGCGCGCTCGCCGTCGTCGACCTCCGCCTTGTCTGCTCTGAGGTGGGGGACTTCGCGAACGCCATCGAGCCGTCGGGCGCCGGCGGCTTGAAGATCGCGCAGGCGCTCGTCCGCGCCCTGGGCGCCTCCGCAGTCCAGCAGCGAGCGACGACGGTGACCGCCGGCTAGAAAGCCCGTTGCGGCTGCGCGAGCGGACCGCCGTTTCGACTCGGCGCCGGTCAGAAGGATGTCATCGGGGTGTAGGCGGAGCGCTTGGAGGAACAGGCGAGGGGGTTCGATAGGGACCGCGGGCAACCTAGATCATGCCGACCTCTGCCCAATCAGGCGCTGGTGCCGACGGGCGCGTCGCGCCCGTCGGCACCAGCGCAAGGTCGTTGGACTGTTGCCGATGACTTGGTGAAGCCATGGCGTGGAAGACTCTGCTGGATGATGCCCGATGGAACCACCGAGACAACCCGGCCCGCGCCGACGAGCTCGTTGGACGGGCCATTCGCTCTGCGGAGGCGGAGACCGAAGCAGCGGAGCGCGTGCGCGCCTTCGAGTCGATCGCCGATTACCTTGACGGCCGAGAGCGGTGGGCAGAGGCGTCCATGCTCTACGGCCGGCTGATCGATCTGCTGCGAGAGAATCACGTCTCACCGGATGAGCTTGCGGCGCGGCTCGCGCGCCATGCCGAAATCGAGTCGAGCGCCGGCGATCTGGAGTCTGCCGCGAAGCTGCTCGAAGAGGCGCTGAGTCTTTGGCGCCAGTCGTCACGAAGCACGCTGGAGCGGGGCGCTGCATGGTATGAACAGCTGGCCGAAGCGCGAGCGGCGGCGACGCACCCTATCGCGGCGGCCGTGCGACCGAGCTGCGCATCGAGGCTTCCGGCAAGTACTACCAGCCCCGTGTGATGCGGCATGCGAGAAGCGATGGTGCCGTCGAATACGCCGTCCACGATGTCTACTTCTCACTGTATGGCGACGTCGAAGGCTACACCCAGCACCGGGGGCTCGTGCCAAGACGGGCCGGATCGGGAGGCGTGTGCCTGCGCGAGATCTGCTCTCCGTCGCCATCGCCGCCGCCGCCGCACCCGCGAGATCCGCGATGGTCGTTGCGCTGGCAATGCGGGGGCGGATAGCTTAAGATCCATGTGGGCCAACGACGCCGAGCCGAACGCGCGTGACACCAGGACCCGACGACGGGATCCAGCGATGGCAGACAAGAAGATCTCGAAGACCGAACCCGAGTGGCTCTTGCTGCTCGGGCCACACCGCTACCGAATGCTCCGCTACGGCAACACCGAACGTCCGTACACGGGGCAGTACTGGAACCACCACGGCACTGGCGTCTATCGATGCGCCGGCTGCGGCACCCAGCTCTTTTCGTCGCAGACGAAATTCGACTCTGGGACGGGCTGGCCCAGCTTCGGCGCAGTCCTCGACGAGAAGCGGATCGAGCGCCGAGCCGACCGGAAGCATGGCCTCGATCGGGTGGAGGTCGTATGCGCGCGCTGTGACGGACATCTGGGGCACGTCTTCGACGACGGGCCAGCACCGACGGGCGAGCGCTTCTGCATCAATTCCGCCTGCCTCGAGTTCGAGAGCAACTGACTCGCGAGACGGCGGACGTCGCGTCGACGCCGTGCCATGGCGGGGTGAGGCTGGAGGCATTCACCGACGACGCCAGAACAGGATGCGAGGGGTCGGCCACTACCCGAGCAGCCAGATCGCCGGGCTCTGCTCGACACGTTCGCCGGCAAGCGTCGCAGCGCCGTCGAGGATCTGGGTCCACGGCAACGCTGCGTACCCGGCACGGTGGGCGAGGTCGGCGCCGAGCGCAACGACAAGCAGGGCGTGCGCCGAGGGCACGTTGTACCCCGCGGCATAGAGTGGGTTGAGCTCAAGGACCACTGGCTGGCCGTCTCGAACGAAGGCCACGTCAGCCACGTAGTTCGCCGGGAGGTCAGCCGTGAGGAGCGCAGGGACAAGGTCGCGAACCGCCCGCTGCACCACGTAGCTCCTGGCGGTGAGCTCATCGGCGAGGAGCCGGCGCGCGTCGTCGATGAGGACCTCGAAGGGGCCGTGGTAGCTGGCCATGAGGAGGCGGCCACCCAGCACCGTCAGCCGCACTTCGAAGGGCACCCGGATGGCGTTGCGGTCGCCGGGAAGGGCGGCGAGCTCGATGCGCTCGAGGTCGAGGTGCTCGCGCAAGGCGAGGCCACCGACATCGAGAGCGACACGCAGGCGGCGGACTACCTCGAAGACAGTGGCCTCGATGTCCGCCTGGTTGCTGCCGTAGTAGAGCTCGGGGTTGGCGGATTTGGCCGACGAGTAGAAGCCGCGGACGAAGACCCCGGCGTGGGGATCAATCTCGGCATCGAAGAGGGCGCCGTAGATCGCCTCGGTCAACAGACGGCGCACGGCCGCGGGAGAGTCGATCGCGGCAGCGACGGCGGCGTCCACAGGCAATAGCGCGGTGCGTGGCGTGGGGACACCGGCGTTCGTGAGCACCGAGTAGAATCGATCGAGCCCGAGGACCCGCTCCACATGCTCGGGGAGGTCGAGCACACACGCGGCGCCGGCAGCAACCGCTCGAGCGAAGATGGAGTGGTATGCGGCGCGAGGTAGCATCGGCAGATCGATCCAGGACACACTGCCGCTGATCCCCTGCGGCGCGTCGAGCTGGGCGACGTCGCAGACCGCGAGGTCCCAGCCATGAAGGCGGGCGAGCTGGGCCCAGAACGCATGGCGACGCCGGATCATGGCCACGTTGCGGGGGTCGGCCTGGGCATCGAAGGCACGGTTGAGGTCGGAGAGGAGAGCGACGCGGGACACGGGTCAAGCATCGCACTGTTCCCTGGATCAGGACGACTCGGCGCCCCTCAGGCTCGGCCGGAAGTAGAGCAGCCCGCGGCGACTAGCGGCGCCGCGGCGGCGGGCCTAGGAGACCGCGTATGCCCGCAGCCACCCAGATCGGCATCCCCACGCTGGTGCGCATCAAGCCCGGGGCGCTCCCGCGCAGCGGGCTCTACCTCGCGCGGGCGGCGCGCCGCCACGTCCTGCTGCTCGCGAGCGCGGGGACGCCGGACGCCATCGAGGCGGCGATGCGCGAGGGCCTGGACGCGCAGGCGATCGAGGTTGTGGCCCGGCGCGAGGTCGCCTCGGCCAGCGTCGAGGAGGCCTCGGCGCTCCTGCCCGCGCTGCCCGCGCGCTGCGACGCGATCGTCGGGCTCGGCGGCGGCCGCGCCCTCGACACGGCCAAATACCTCGCTTCCCTCGCCCGGCTGCCGTTCCTCGCCGTGCCCACCTCGCTCTCGAACGACGGCTTCTGCAGCCCTTCGGCGAGCCTCACGGCGGGCGGCAGGCGCCGCTCGCTTCCGTGCGCGGTGCCGTTCGGCGTGGTTGTCGACACCGAGGTCTGCCTGCGCGCGCCGGAGGTCCTGTGGCTCTCCGGCGTGGGCGATCTCGCGGCCAAGGTCACCGCGGTCCACGACTGGAAGCTCGCGTTCCACGCGCGCGGCGAGCCGGTCAACGACTTCGCCGCCCTGCTCTCGGACGCGACCGTATTCCAGTTCATGGCGCGCCCCCTGCGCGACCTCGAGGGCATGCGCCTGCTGGCGACGGCGCTCATGCTGAACGGCATCGCCATGGAGATCGCCGGGTCGTCCCGGCCGGCGAGCGGCAGCGAGCACCTTATCTCGCACGCGCTCGACCAGACCTCCGGCCGGCCGCGGCTCCACGGCCTGCAGGTCGGCACGGCCGCCTACGTGGTCAGCCAGCTCCAGGGGCGGAACACGGACCTCATCGCCGCCGTGCTCGACGCGACGGGCTTCTGGGGTGCGATCCGGGCAGACCCGTTCTCGCTCGACGAGTGGATCGAGGCGGTCCGCGTCGCGCCGGAGATCAAGCCCGGCTACTACACCGTCCTCTCCTCCCGCGACTGCGTATCCGAGGTCGAGGCGATCCTCCGGACCGATCCGCGCCTGAAGGGGTGCTTCGCCTGACCCGCCAGCCGCGCTCAGTTCCCCGACGGGCGGGCGCGTCGCGGCTGGAGCGCGCGCGGGGCCGCACCGGCCCGCGCGATCGTGCCGTCACCGGGGCTGGCGAGGCGATGTCCCGCTGATCGAGGTGTGGCGCTCACGTCTGCCGGTGCACGCCTCAGGTGGTGAGGTGCGCAAGCGCGGTGATGATGCGTTCGGCGGTGTCGGCGGGCCAGTGAAAGACGCGGCTCACGGCACGCTGGTGCGCGAATCCATGCAGGCCGAACCACAGCGCGATCGCGTCGGCGACCGGGTCGGCGCTTCTGGAATGCCCGGCAGCGACGCAGCCGCCGAGGGCGTCGACGAGGATTTGCAGGGCTTCCCGGCCGAGCGTTGTCAGGTCCCGCTCGGTCACGGAACTGTCGCCCAGGGTGGGCATCCAGAGGCCACCGAACATGGTGCGGTAGCGCTCTGGATGACTCCGGGAGAACTCCAGATAGGCGTTGCAAGCGGCGTACAGCCGCTCTCGAGGATCATCGCCGGCCTCTTCCACGGCGCTGCGCAGCCTGCTCTCCAGCTCGGCGAAGGCTTGCTGCACGACGGCCAGCATGATCGCCGGCTGGTCGGGGAAGTGGGGGTAGATCGAGGGGGCGGCGATCCCGACCCGGCGGGCTACCGATCGCAACGTGATGGCCCGCTCGTCGCCGGCCTCGTCCAGCAGCTCGACCGCCGCAGCCACGATGTCGGCGCGCAGGCGGGCGCCCTCTCCGCGGCGGTTGCGGCCGCGGGCCGGTTTCTGTGCGGCCGATGCCGCCGTTCCGCTGTCTCCCATGGCGTCACCTTACACCCCAAAGCTTATCGCCGTTAGCCCTCGCAAGATCGATCTAACGTAATAAAGATCACATATATAAGCAGGCTGCCGCGCGCGCCGCAGGTCCGCATCCGCGATGCTTCCGGCGCCCGACAGGCGCCGGAGCGTTTTTTGTGGCCGGCGTCAGTTGACAATCGTTAGGTTACGGTCATAAGGTTACACACGTAAGGCAACGCCGATGGCGTCTCCTGCTTCCTTCACACCCCACGTTCTCGGCTCGCACCCATGACCCGGAGGTTTCCCGCCATGTTCACCGCCACCGCCACCGCCGACGTCGTCATCGCGCTTCCCTCGGGCGAGGTCGACAACCGCGCGACCTACATCAGCTTCGGGCTCGCCTACGTTCTTGGCCACGGCGCCGCCGCGATCTCCAAGGGAGACAGCCCCCTGCTCGCGTTGCCCGGCTGGGTGCCCATGATGCTCCTGGGAACGGGGCTCGCGGTCGGCACCGTCTACGCCACCGTCGCCGCCACCCGCGCCCAGCGCGGCGTGAGCGAGTCCGACGCCCTGTCCGGCAAGTTGCTCGGCGCTTCCTGGCTCAGCGCCTTCACCGCGCTGTTCCTCGCCATCACCGGCCTGGCGTACACCCTCGACATGCCCGACCTGCAGCCCATGCTCTGGCCCACCGGCTCCGGCCTCATCGTCGGCCTGATCTACGTCAGCGAAGGCGCCGCCCGCCGCAACCTGCTGCACTACGGCCTCGGCACCTGGCTCGCCCTGATCTCCACCGCAGCGCTCTTCCTCGGCACGCCTGGCATCTTCTGGGTCCTCGCCATCGCCGGCGGCGGCGGCTATGCCGTCGCCACCGTCCTCGAGCGCCATCGCCTGACCGCGCGCGCGAAGCACGCGCAGACCTATCCGGGATGAAGCGGAAGGTGATGTGATCGAGCGTCGGCGCCGCCCCCTCGAGCTCGCGGGGCGCGGCGGCTCGCGCGGATCGCCCCGGTCTTGCGCGCCTCGACGCATGGGCCGCAGGACATGCGCTCGCGCTGCTCCACGTGCCAATCGCCGGCGCAGGCAAGATGGATTGAAGGGCATCGTGTCGATTCCAGACGGCCCGCCTGCGACCATCCCGAGCGCGGGGCGCCTCGATCCGCATGGCGCGCACTCCGCGACTCCAGCTCTCCTCGGGATCGTAGGTCCGCATGGGGCGCGGGATAACACGATAACCCGCGTGGGCCCCCGCCGGTCACGCCGGCGACTCTGGCCCCCTCTCGCTCCGGGCCCCGGCACGACGCCAGGTCGCGACTTGACAGCTTCCCAGGATCCAGCACAATGAACGTCATTTCGCTCATCCCAAGGGCCGCTGATCGACGAAGGAAGACCGTGGAGAGCAAGACCAAGAACACGAAGACACGCCCGCAGATCGCCGCCATGGCCGCCAGGGCCTTCGGCGGCATGGCGCTCGCGGACGGCGAAGGCGCCGTGGTCGAGCTGAAAGACGGCTGGTTCAATGCGGCGTACAGCGTCCGGCTCGCCGATGGCCGGGAGGTCATCCTCAAGATCGCGCCGCCGAGAGGCGCGGAGGTCATGCTCTACGAAAAGAACATCATGGCCACCGAGGTCGCCGCCATGCGCCTGGTCCGGCGAAACCCGGCCATCCCGGTGCCCCAGATCTACCATTTCGATAACACCCGCGACCTGTGCGACTCGGACTACTTCTTCATGGAGAAGATCGCCGCGGACAACCTCGAGCACGTGAAATCGAGCCTCTCCCCCGAGACGCAGGCGTCCATCGACCTGCACATCGGCGAGATCGTCCGGGAGATCAACGGCTTCACCGGCACCTATTTTGGTTACGATGGGAACCCGGACCTGCGCGCGAGCACCTGGCGAGAGGCGTTCATCAGGATCATGGAGTCGGTGCTGGAAGACGGCGCCCGGAAAGGCGTTGCGTACGACCAGGGCTACGACGAGATCCGCGCCGCCGTCCTCAGGCACGCCCCCGCGCTCGACGAGGTCACCACCCCCTGCCTCGTCCACTGGGACGTCTGGAACCCCAATGTCTTCGTCAAGGAAGGCAGGGTCGCCGGCATCATCGACTTCGAGAGGGCGCTCTGGGCCGATCCCTTGATGGAAGCCCAGTTCCGGCTGCTCTCCGCCGAGGGCATCACCAGCTGCATGCGCGGCTATGGCAAGACCTCCTTCACCTTCGAGGAAGAGCGAAGATGCCGCCTGTACTCGCTTCACCTCGCCCTGGTCATGAACACGGAGTGTTACTACCGCAACTACGACACCGATTCCGTCCTCAACCTCTCCAGGCAGTGGATGGGCGAACACATGGCCTGGCTGAGCGCAAACTGAACGCTCATGGGCGAGAGCTCCAGGGTTGAAAAGCTGGGGACCGAGCGGGTCGGGAAGCTGCTGCTGGAGATGTCTTCCCAGACCACGTTCTCGCTGCTGGTCTTTACCGTCTACAGCCTCACGGACATCTATTTTCTCTCCGTGGGCGTCAACTCGCTGGCCGCCGCCGCGGCCTCGATCATCTCGCCGGTCCAGATCGCCCTCGGCGCCGTCGCCACGACCGTCGGGGCCGGCGGCGCCTCGGTGGTCTCCAGGGCGCTCGGCGAGCAGGACATGGAGAAGGCCTCCCGGACGGTGGCAAGCACCTTCCTGATCTTCTGGACGGCGGCGGTCACCATCACGGTCCTCGGCTCGGTCTTCATCGAGCCGATCGTCTATCTGCTCGGGGCGACCGACAGCATCGCCCCCTATGCCATCGAGTACGGGCGGATCATCTTCCTCGGCGCCATCGCCGGCACCGGCTACTCGGCCATCGTCAGGGCGGATGGCAACGCCGGGTACTCGACCGCCATGTGGATCATCCCGATCTGCGTCAACATCGTCCTGTGCTGGCTCTTCATCCTCGTCTTGCAGATGGGCGTCTCCGGCGCCGCCCTGGCGACGGTCTGCTGCCAGGCCACCTCGGCCGGCATGGGCCTCCACTTCTTCTTTTTCAGGAAGAACCGCTCCTATCGGATCAAGGCATCTTATTTCAAGCCGGACTGGCCCATCATCATCGAGGTGGTGAAGATCGGGTCCCCCTCGCTCATCAAGAACGCCAGCGTCAGCCTGATCGCCATCGTCACCAACAACCTGCTCCGGCGGATCGGCGGCGACAGCGCGCTGAGCGTGTTCGCGATCGTGAGCCGGCTCTACTCCGGGATGCTCGCGCCGCTGACCGGCATCGTCCAGGGGATGCAGCCGCTGGTGGGGTACAACTTCGGCCAGAAGAAGCTCGAGCGGGTGCGGGAGGCCATCCGGCTCTCCCTTGGCGCCGCGGTCGTCTATGGATCGCTCGTCTGCGGCGTCTGCCTGGTGATGCCGGCCGCGCTGATCGCCTTGCTGTCCAGGGAGAGCGCGATCATCGCTGAAGGGCAGACTGCGTTGCGGCTGCTGGCGCTCTCTTACCCCCTGACCGGCGTGGCCATGGTCACGGCGGCCTCGTTTCAGTCGGTGGGCCGTGCCAGGGAGGCGCTGCTGCTCACCCTCGGGGGCATCCTGCTGGTCAAGCTGCCGGTGCTGCTGCTGGCCTCCCGCCTGTTCTCCCTGACGGGGATCTGGGCCTCCGAGGCGATCTCGGAGCTGATCCTTTGCATCGTCTCCTTCGTCCTGCTGAAGAATGCCCACGCTGTTTCCGGGCATGGCATGGCAAGAGCGCCTGACGCAGGCTGAGCCTGCCTCCAGACGGCCGAAAACCGGCGCAGAGGCCGTCTGCGTACGGCGAATGTGTCGGTTGACACTCGTCGCGTGGTGCGGCTATACACTCTGCCATTCGCCTGCTGGCCGACACCGTTCGTCTCGAAACACAGCAGGTCCGGACGTAAGTAAACAGAAGCAACGATACCAGCCGCGGCGCGCGGCTGAGGGAGGCGTCGATGAAGCTCTATGAGTTCGCTCCTACCCGCTCGATCCGTGTGCGCTGGACGCTCCAGGAGCTGGGCGTGGACTTCGAGACCGTCCAGGTCAACCTCCGGGCCGGCGAGCATCGCCGCCCCGAGTTCCTCAAGCTCAACCCAGCCGGCAAGCTCCCCGTGCTCGTCGACGGCGACCTCGTGCTCACCGAGTCCGTTGCCATCGTGCTCTACCTGGCCGAGAAGTACCCCGAGAAGGGCCTGCTCCCGGCAGACCCCAGGGAGCGGGCCAAGGTCAACCAATGGCTTCTGTTCGCGGCGACCGAGCTGGAGCAGCCGCTGTGGCGCATCGCGCGTCACAAGTTTCTGTATCCGGAGGACAAACGCCAGCCTGGCGACATCCCCGTGGCCCGCGACGACTTCAAGGCCATGGCCGCCGTGCTGGAGAAGCACATGGATCAGCGGCAGTTCGTCGTCGGCGACCGCGTGACGGTCGCCGATCTCGTGATGGCCTACACCCTCGACTGGGCCAACGAGGCCGATCTCCTGGGCGACTTCCCGCAGCTTCGGTCCTACATGGACCGGATGTACGCGCGCCCTCACGCGGCCCCGCGTATCGCCCAGGCGTTCGCCAGCCTCAACGCTTGAGGGGCAGGTGGCTGGAGGAGCTCTCGCCCTCCAGGCCGAGAGCCTGCTCGCCGCCGTGGCGCAGCGCGCGCCCGGCCGCCACGCAGCGCGGCCGCGCGCCCCGGCAGGTCGGCCGGGAGATCCCCCGCGATGCCCGTGCGCGACCCGCGATACCCGCCCGCGATGATAGAGTGGCGCGATGAGCCGCCGCGTCAGCAGCGACGGGGCCGGGAGCCTCCAGATCCACTTCGCCTTCGATCGCAGGCTGGTGGAGGTCGTGAAGTCGCTCCCGTCCCGCCGCTGGAACCCCGAACAGAAGACCTGGCGCGTCCCGGAGACGCACGTGGTCGCGGTGGTGGAGGTGCTGCACACCGAGGGGTTCGGCTTCTGCGAGGTGACGCAGCGCCTCTACCGGGAACGCGGCGGGGCCCTCGCCCTCGATGAAGGGGGCGTCACGCCGATCCCCACCGTGGAGCCGGCCCGAGCCGATGAGCCGCGCAACGGGGACGCGCGGCCGAGGCCAGCGGTGGCCGCGTCCGACTTCACCGTCTCGAAGCTCAACGGACAGGTCCGCGCCGCCCTCGAGGCGGCGTTTCCAGCCTCGATCTGGCTGGTGGGCGAGGTCTGCGGGTTCAACCGGGCCGCCCACAAGAGCATCGTCGGCTTCGAGCTCGTCGAGCGCGACGCCCTCGGAAAGGAGATCGCCCAGGTCAAGGCGACCCTCTTCGAGAGCGCGCGCGCCGAGATCGAGCGGCGCCTCGCCGCAGCGGGCGACCCGTTCCAGATCGAGGACGAGATCCAGATCCGCGTGCGCGGGCGCGTGGAGCTCTACGTCCCCTGGGGCTCGTACCGGTTCCTTATCGAGGACCTCGACGTGGGCTACACGCTCGGCGAGGCCGCCCGGCGGAGAGAGGAGATCGTGCGCCGGCTCGCCGAGGAAGGGCTGCTCGATCGGAACCGCTCCCTGCCCTTCCCCGCCCTTCCCCTCCGGGTGGGCCTCGTGACCAGCCTGGGCTCGGACGCCTACAACGACGTGCTCGGCACCTTCAGGGAGTCAGGCTTCGCGTTCCGCGTCATGGCGCACGGGGTCCGCGTCCAGGGGCGGCAGACGGAGCCATCGGTCCTGAACGCCCTCGACTACTTCCGGGCGCGCGCCGCCGAGCTCGACGTGCTGCTGATATGCCGCGGCGGCGGCTCGCGCACCGACCTCGCCTGGTTCGACTCGGAGCCGATCGCCCGCGCCGTCGCCACGTTCCCCCTCCCCGTGGTCGTCGGCATCGGCCACGAGCGAGACATCTCCGCGCTCGATTTCGTGGGCTTTCGCGAGAAGACCCCGACCGCCGCGGCCGCGATGCTCGTCAAACGCGTCTCGGACGCGCGGGATGAGGTCGAGTCGTCGCTCCTGAGCATCCTCGACCAGGGCCGGCGGGTCCTCCGGTCGGCCTCGTCGGATCTCACCCGCCGGGCGACCCGGGTCCCGCGCTCCGCGTCGCTGCTCATCGCGCGCCGCGCGGGCCAGCTCCAGGAGGCCGTCCGCCAGCTTCGCCAGGGGGCGAGGCGCGATCTCGACGCCGCCTCGCATCGGGTCGACGAGGTGGCCTCGCTCCTCGGGCCGCGCTCGTCCCGGCGGCTCGCGCTCGAGTCCGAGCGCCTCGAGTCGCGCGAACGGCGCCTGCGCCTCCTCGATCCACGGCGCGTCGTGGAGCGGGGATATGCGATCCTGCGCACGACGGAAGGGGCGGTGCTCACCGACGCGGCGCGCGCGCCCCAGGGGACGACGCTCATCGCCGAGCTGAAGCGGGGCGTGCTGCGGCTTCGCTCGGACGGATCGGAGGAGACATAGGGTCATGGCAAAGCCGAAGCGCGGGACGAAGGAGCTGTCCGACGGGGACACGACAAGCCCGCAGCGCGCCACGAAAGAGGTCTCGTATGGCGAGGCGTCGTCGCGCCTCGAGGAGATCTTGCAGAACATCGAGGAAGGTCAGGTCGACATCGACGCGCTCTCCGCCCTCGTGAAGGAGGCCGCGGATCTGGTGACGCTCTGCCGCCAGAAGATCCACGCCGCGGAGATCCAGGTGCAGACCATCACCGAGCAGCTCGAGCGCGAGGCGCCGGTGACCACGGACGCGGACGACGAAGACGAGGACGACGAAGACGACGAGTAGGCGGGCGCAGGCGACCCCCATGAGCGCGACGTTCCGGCCCACCAACTACCGGGATGTCGGCGAGATGCTCGGGCTCTGGCTCGACGTCTCGCCCCGACGACAGGGAAGCGCTACGGCAAGTCGAACGCGAAGAGCGTGTTGCCCGGCGTGCCGATGCCGAAGCTCTCGTAGCCGCTCCCCCAGAACACCGTACCGCGCACCACCGCCGGCCCGGCGTTGACGGAGCCGTCGGCCGGATGGCTCCAGAGGACGTCGCCCGTCGCGGCGTCGAGCGCGTGGAAGTCTCCGCTCATCGAGCCGCCGTAGACGACGCCGTTCGCGACCGTCAGCGGCCCCCTGGTCTGCGCGCCCGGCGTGGGATCGGGCGTCTGCCACAGGATGTCGCCCGTGGCGGCGTCGAGCGCGCTCCACGAACCCCAGTTGATGACCTCCCCGGAGGGCTGCAGCGTGTAGTCGACCTGGCCGTTGTTGCCGATCGGCACGTAAATCCTGCTCTCGTCGACGGCGACTCCCCACATGATGCCGCCCAGCTCCCCGCCGGGACCGACCAGCGTGCTCCACACAACGCTCCCGTCGTCCCGATCGAGCGACCAGAAGATACCGCTCTTCTGGCCGGCGCCGACCAGGTCGCGGCGCTCCGCCCCGTGGCCGGCCGTGAAGAGCGTGGCGCCCGTGCCGAAGTCGTAATCCGGGCCCGCCGGATCGGGGCACCAGTCGCCGCCGAAGTAGCAGGCTCCCGTCCAGGCGTCGAAGCCCTGGAGCCGCCGCGCCCACTTCAGCGCGCCGGTGCGGAGGTCGAGCGCGAGGACGGCGTCGATATAGTCGTCCGGCGCAAGGCAGGCCTCGGCGGCGACCGCATCGTCGCCGGCGGCCTCCACGCACGCGGAGACGGACGGCGGCACGGTGTAGTTGTTGCCGGTGGTCACGTACAGCGTGCGGCGCTTGAGGTCGAGCGCGGGCGCGCCGCCCCACACGGCGCCGCCGGTGTAGCCGGCGGGCACCGTGTAGCGCTTCCACAGCACCGCCCCGGTCCCCGCGTCGAGCGCGACGACGCTGCCGCGGAAGCTGCAGCACGCATAGGCGTTGTCCGCCGCGAAGAGCTCCTCGCGCGAGGAGACACCCACGTACACGCGGCCGCCATGCACGACGGGAGACTGCGTGATGATCGCCGCGGGGTGCGTGTCGAGCTGCCTCTTCCACAGGAGCGCCCCGGTGCGCGTGTCCACGGCGATCATGTGCGCGCCGGCGAGGGTGCCGAGGAACAGCGTGTGGCCGTGGAGCGCGGGGGTCGTGCGCGAGACGGCGCCGGCCGTGCCCGTGAGGGCGGCGATCGTGCGCGTCCAGATCGGGTGCCCGGTCCCGGCGTCGAGCTTGTACAGCTTGCCGCCCCCGTCCGGAAAGTAGACAGCGCCGTGGTCGACGGCCGGCGTCGCGGGGACGATGCCGGTCGTGGTGAAGGCCCACTTCACGGCGAGCGACGCGACGTTCGATGGCCCGAGGTGGTGCTCGTCGCGCGCGTAATGCGTGTTGGCCAGATCGTAGCCATAGACGGTCCAGCGCCCGGCGCCCGTGCCCATGGCCGTGCTCCCCAGGACGACACTGAGCAAGGCAAGACATAGGGCGGCCCCGATCGCGGACCGGACCCAGAAGATGCGCTTCATGGTTCTCCTCCCGGGGCATCGAGGTGAGCGGCGATCGGCCACCCGACACGCCAGTTCCGTCGCCTCTGCAGCACGAGGCCCCGAATCTACGTCACGCGGAATCGAGCTGGGTGTCAATCGGAGAGAGCAAGGCGGCACGGAGCCCCTTCCCATGGCCGGATACCGGGGTAATCTCGGCTCCTCGGGAGGTGGGCCACGAACTCGAAGAGCGCATCGAGCCCGCGCGGGCGGGCGACGACCACGAAGACCACGGCCGCGAAGAAGAGCAGCGCCAAGGAGTCGAAGAAGGCTGCCGCGCCGAAGGCTGCCGCGAAGCCGAAGGCTGCCGCGAAGCCGAAGGCTGCCGCGAAGCCGAAGGCTGCCGCGAAGCCGAAGGCTCCCTCGAAGCCGAAGGCTCCCTCGAAGCCGAAGGGTGCCGGGCGCACGAAGGAGCCGCCGCCCTCGCCGGTGCCGAAGCTCCTCGGCGTCCTCGAGTCCCAGAAGCAGCTCGGCGGCGCATCGTACCCACCCACGCTCGAGCGGCTCGCGGAGCTGATGGGTGAGAAGCCCACGAAGACGCTCAAGGCGCTGGAGGAGGCCACGGCGCGCGCGCTGCTTTCCCGCGAGGCGGTGGGCAGGAAGAAGCCAGCGCCCGATACCACGCTCGTGCTGTTCGCGGAGGACCTGGAGGCGGTCGCGCAGTCCGATCGGCTCCTGGAGGTGCTGCTCCAGTCAGCGCGGAAGCCCGATGCTCCGGCGGTCGAGCTGGCGAAGCTCTCCGAGGGCCTCCTTCCTGCCCTGAGCAGCGCGTTCACGAAGGCTCTCGAGCAGCGCGTCGCCGAGCGCACGCTCCCCCGCACCATCGGCGCCTTGCCCGGGAAGAAACCGCTGTTCTTCTTCCTCGAAGACGCCGTCCTCCCGGCCGCCGGCGCGTCGGCGCGGCCCGCCGCGGCCGCGACCGACGGCGCTGCCCGCCGCACGGCCGCCGACGGCGCCGTCGACGGGACCTCCGACGGCGCCGGCAACGCGGCCTCCAGGGGCCCCGGCGCCTCGGCACCCGGCGGCCCCGGCGCGCCGGCCATCTCCTTCGCCGATCGCTTCGACGCCGCCTTCTCCTCGCTCGACCGCGCCTCCGGCCGCCTCAACTACGTCACGCTCCACGCGCTCCGCGCCGCGCTGCCGGACATCCCGCGCGACACCTTCGACACGGAGCTCGGCGCGCTCCGGCGGCAGCGGCGCTACTCGCTCGACCCGTCCGACGGACGCCACCACCAGATGGCCGAGGCGGAGCGCGACGCCGGCATCATGGAGGCCGGGAACCTGCTCGTCTACGTGGCGCAGAGGAGGGACGACGCATGAGCGAGGAGCCGACGTTCGAGCGCTTCCTGGCGGCGGTCCGGGGCACCAACCCGTTCCGCAGCCACCGCATCACCGACGTCGGGGGCGGCGAGGCCACGGTCGAGTCGATCCACAAGAGCGCCTTCACAAGGCTCGTGCGCGTCGTGCAGGACGCCGCGAAGGAGCCGACCAGCATCGGCGCGCTGCTCATCGGCGCGCCCGGGGTCGGCAAGAGCCACCTGCTCGCGCGGCTGTTCCAGTGGGCCGGGGAAGACAGGGCGACGGTCGTCTACCTGCACAACATCCTCGCCTCGCCCGAGCGGATGCTCCGGTACGTGCTCAACGCGACCGTCAGCGACCTCGCGGGGCACCGCGGCAGCGACTACACGCAGTCGCGCCTCTACACCGTCCTCAACCGCGCCCTCATCCGGACAGGCGCGCTCAAGGGCCGCAAGATGATGACGGGGCCCAAAGAGATCGAGGCGCGCAAGGAGGCGCTGGCCCGCCTCGGCGCCAAGATCGACCCGCAGAACGCCGTCATCCCGGTGCTCAACGCGTTCCTCACCGGGACGTCGCACGCGAGCCTCGGCGACGCGAGCGCCGAGAAGCGCGCCCAGGCGGCGGTGCTCTGGCTCTCCGGCGAGACGCTCGGGCCCGACGAGGCGCGCCTGCTCGACCAGGCGGCCGGGGACGACGGCCTCGCCCTCGCGGACGACGCCGCGGTGGAGCGCGTCCTCCACGTCCTCGCGCACCTGTGCGCCCTCGCCGAGCTCCCGCTCGTGCTCTGCCTCGACCAGATCGACAACCTCGACGCCGAGGCCGTGCGCGCGCTGATGTCGTACGCGCACGCGCTGCTCGACCGGGCGAAGCACCTCGTCGTGATCGTCTCGGGCGTGAAGCAGTCGATGCTCTCCCTGCGCACCGGCGAGGTGATCCCGGCGGCCGCGTGGGACCGCATCGCCGAGCGGATCCTCGAGCTGCACATGGTCTCGCCGGAGGAGGCCCGCGCCATCCTCGAGGGGCGGCTCGACGCCGCGCTCTCCGGCTTCGAGGAGAAGGAGATCGAGGAGGTCATCGCCGCGCGCAAGCGCGATCGGCTCTTCCCGCTCGGCAGCGCGTGGCTCGAGCGGCGCCTCGACGGCGTGCAGGAGCTCCGGCCGCGGGACGCGATCCTCTGGGCGCGCGACCGCTGGGAGGCGCAGCAGGACCGGCTCGCGGCCGTCGGCGGCAAGCGCTGGCTCAAGGAGTGGCCCGGCCCCGAGGTCGGGACGAAGGAGCCGGACGGGAGGCTCGAGGATGCCATCGACGCCGAGGTGAAGAAGAAGCTCGTCGAGGGCACGACCCGCCGCCGCCTGCAGCAGGCGTCGCTGCCGCCCGACGAGGACAACCTCGCGAGCCTGACGCACCACCTGCTCGCCAGGTGCGCCGGCAAGGGCGCCTCGACGCTCCTGAGCGTCGAGCACGCGACCGCGAAGAAGCGCGGCAAGACCGCCCCGGCGCACCACCTCGTGGCCAAGGAGAAGCGCGCGGACGGCGTCATCGTGACCACCGGCGTGACGTTCCTCTGCGCGCCGAGCGGGCACGGCGCGCGGCTGCCGCTCCAGCGCATGGTCGAGGACACGAAGCACACGGACAAGCGCATCCTGGTCACCGACGAGGAGCGCCGGCCGCTGCGGCTCGGCGGCGCCGGCAAGGCCGCGTACGACGCGCTCTGCAAGCTGGGCCGCCAGCGCTTCCTCCACCTCCACCTCGACTTCGCCGGGCACGCGGAGCTCGACTCGCTGGTGGGGCTGCTCGGCGCCGCGAGGAGCCATGATCTCGAGATCGAGCACCCGCGCGGGCAGTACCGCAAGGTGACCGAGGCCGAGGTGCTGGCGTCCTTCGAGCGCCAGAGCCTCCTGCTCGCGCACCCGCTGCTGCGCGAGCTGCTCACCGAGGAGATCGTGAAGGGCGGCGGGGACTCGACGCCGCCCCCGGCGTGGGATCCGCAGCAGACGCGGGAGCACATCATGGCCGAGCTGTCGTGGCGCCTCGGCCTGATGGCGAAGGAGCTCGCGCAGATCTTCGCGAGCCGCAAGAAGCTGCACGAGAAGCGCTTCCCGGAGGTGTGGTCGCACATCAAGAAGACGGCGCAGGCGCTCCATGACGAGGGCCACGTCCACGCGACAGCGACCGACGACGACCTCTTCGTCCAGCTGCGGGGCAAGAAATGAGGCTCGTGCACGTCAACGTGACCCAGCTCCGCGTCGCGGCGACGTGCCCGAGGCTCCACTGGTTCGACGCGCGCGCCACGGCCGAGCGGCAGGACGGGCGGACGGTCGTGAGCCGCATCTGGCGGAAGGGCGGAGAGGCGCCCGGCTGCGGCGCGCTGTTCCACACCGCGGTGGAGCGCTTCAACGCCGCCGCGGCGAGCTCGGACGAGGTGCTGGCGGCGCTCGAGGCCGCCGGCGACGCCCCGGGCCTCCAGCAGGCGCTGATGCGCTGGTTCAACGCCTCCTGCCTGAACCTCGACGCGCTCGCGGCGCGCCCGGTGCCGCTGCGGCTGGGCTTCATCTCGGCCGTCCAGCTCTACATGGAGGAGCTCGCGCGGCTCGCGGCGCACGCGAGGGCGGCGGGCCTGCCCGCGGCGGAGCTCCGGGCGCAGCTCTTCGGGGACTCGCGCAAGCGGGTCGACGTGACGTTCCACGTGGGGGAGGACGTCCATGTCCACGTGACCGGGGCGATCGACTACGTGTACTTCGATCCGCGGCTCGGGAAGCACCGCATCGTGGACTACAAGCTCACGCCCGCGACCTCCCCGAACAGCGATCTCTTCCAGATCTTCACGTACGCGCTGATGCACCACCACCAGCACGGCACCCGGCCGGACGTGGCGGTGTTCTACCTGCACCCCACGCGCAGCGTCCGCGAGGCGCGCTGGGAGGAGATCGAGGCGAAGCGCGGCAAGGTTTACGAGCTCATCGCCAGCATGGTGGCCTGGTCCGACCACGCGGCGGGCGCGGGCGGGCTCCCGCCGCCGGGCGACCGCGCGTACTGCGGCGGCTGCAAGCACGAGCGCTCCGGGGCGTGCGTCGCGCAGCTCGGCCACAAGGACGTGGGCGCATGGGACAGGCGCTGGACGGCGCTCGAGGCCACGCGCGGCGGCGGAGCGCCGGAGGAGAGCGAGCGCGCGGCGGCCAGCGCGCCGGCGGATGAGCCGGCCGCGGACGAGCCGATGGTGGAGGACGATCCCGAGCTCGACGAGGCGCTGGCGGTCGTGAAGCCGGCCGTCGAGCGCCCGAAGCCGGCGCCGGCGCCGGCGCGGGGCCGCGGGCGAAAGGCGCCCGCGGAGGCGCCGCCGGGCGGTGCCAGGCCGGCGGAGGCGCCGCCGGGCGGTGAGCGCCCGCCCCCCGTGGCGCTCGACGCGGGAGCGAGGCCGCCGGAGGCCCGCACCGCGAGCGTCACCGGCATGCTCCTCGGCTTCGACGACGGCGGCTCGCCCGTCTGCGTGGACCCCGCGGTGCTCCGGACGCACGTCTCGGTCGTCGGCGCGGCCGGGAGCGGCAAGACCTGGATGGCCAAGGTCATCGCGGAGGAGGCGCTGCGCGCCGGTGTCCCGGTCGTCGCGATCGACCCCCAGGGCGATCTCGTCCAGATGATGGAAGCGCGCCCGCCGTCCGACGTGCCGGCAGAGCTGCACCGCGCGTGGGAGGAGTTCCGGGAGCGCATGGAGCCGCGCATCCTCACGCCCGGGTCCTCGCACGGCCTGCGGCTCTGCCTCGACCCCCTGCGGCTCCCGAGCGCGGGCGAGCTCTCGCACATCGCGAACCCCGCGCTCCGCGCCGAGGAGGAGGAGGGCTTGCTCGTGGCGGTGGCGGCCAACCTCGTCAGCCTGTGCGCGTGCGGCGGCGAGGAGGAGTCGCAGCGCACGTTCCTCTACCAGGTGCTGCGGCACCTGCCGCGCGCGGCGCCGGTCCGGCTGAGGGACATCGTGGCCGCCGTCACCGCGCCCGAGGACCTGGGCATCGACGACGCAGACAGCCTGATCCGCAAGTCCGAGCGCGAGCGGCTCGCGCGAAAGCTCAACACGTTCGTGCAGGGCCCGTCCGCGCGGCTCTTCTCGGGGGGGACGCGCCTCGACTTCACCGAGCTGCTCCGGCCCTCGAAGCCGGGGCGTGTGCCGCTCAACATCGTTTACCTGAACGCGCTCAGCAACGACGACGAGAAGCACTTCTTCCTCGCGGCCCTCGCGACGGAGCTGTACCGCTGGATGATCACGACGGTGGACGCGACCTCCGGCGGCGTGAACCTGCTCTTCTACATCGACGAGGCGCGCGACTGGATCCCGGCCGGCGGCAGCAAGCCGCCCGCCAAGCAGCCGCTCATCCGGCTCTTCACCCAGGGCCGGAAGTACGGCGTCGGCTGCTTGCTGTGCACCCAGAGCCCTCGATCGGTGGATTACAACGTGTTCGGCAACACGAGCACGAAGCTCATCGGGCGGCTCGAGGCGGCCCAGGACGTGGAGCGCGTGATCGACTGGTTCACGATCGAGGGCGGGGCCCCTCCGTGGGTCGCCGCGCGCAAGGGGGCGCCGAAGGGGAGCTTCGTCGCGCGCTGGCCCGACATGCCCGCGGAGCTCGCGGGCCGCGCGTTCAAGGGGCGAACGCTCTTCACGCGCCACGCCGGCGCATGGTCGCCCGACCGCGTGGAGCGGGCCGTCACCGAGGCGGGGCTCCGTGCCCAGGCGGGTGACGCGCCGGGCGCGGGCGGGGTCGACGCCTCCTCACCAGCAAGGCGCTCCCCGGGATCGAGGTAGGCACGGCGGTGGTGCATGGACCTGGATAACCCCGTGATTCGACTCTGCGCGGAGGGCACCCGGGCGGAGTTCGAAGGCAGGAAAGAGGATGCCCGGGAGCTCTATCGTCAGGCGTGGGCTGTCTGCAAAGACGACTACGACGCCTGCGTGGCGGCGCACTACGTCGCACGGTTTCAGGACACGCCGGAGGAGGCGATGTCGTGGAATCGAGAGGCGCTCGTTCGCGCAACGAAGGTCGACGATGAACGTGTCCAGAGCTTCTACCCTTCGCTGTATGTGAGCCTCGGCCGCTCCCATGAGCTGCTTGGCAACCGAGAGGAGGCCGAGCACTTCTACCGGCTCGCGGCCAAGCTCGGCCTCGAGCATCAGCCGGACGAGTAGGGATCGCGATATCCCCAGAGAGCCCGCGACACGAGGAGCTTCCATGAAGAGCGCGCTCGAAAGAAGCAGGCGGTTTCCTCTGATGCTGTTCGTGGCCCTCTGCGGACCTGATCCGCCGTCGTGGCGAAGCATGTTCGTTATTCTCTCGGCTGCTCCTTCGTCGAGCTGCGGTGTGTCAGACCCGCCGATCGTCGCGTTCAAGAGGACGATGGGCGAGTCGCCACGCGCGTATGCGCGTGGACGTCGGGCGTAAGGCCGTTCGCTATCGCTCGATACCCGACCCGCTTGCCGGCGCGCCCGCGGCGTGCCTTGATCGAGCCCATGACAACGGGGTTCTTCGAGGCACGTGGCTTTCGTTTCCGGCTCGATCGCGAGGGCGCCGAGGTGAGCGGGGCGCCGACGCGCGCGGTCCAGGCCACCATCGAGCCCGACGAGGCGGGCCTCGACGGTGACGAGCCGCTGGCCGAGCTCCTGGGCCGCCGGCTGTCGGCGCTGCTCGGCGCGCCGGTGAGCGACGAGGAGGGGATCTTCGACCTGGCGGTCGAGCGCGACGGGGCCGTTGTCGCGGCCATACAGCTCTCGTGCGGCGAGGACGACGAGGACGTGCTCGAGCTGCTCGGCGAGCGGTCGTCCTCGCTCCCGGTGCGCGCGCTGGTCGAGGCGCTCGTCGATGCGCTGAGGGGCCCCGGATGATGGCGCGCGCGGCGCGCGAGCACGCCGTGTCGGCTGAGGTGAAGCCGATCGAGGACGGGTTCCTCGTTCCGCCCGGACATCCGGGAGCGGGTGAGGTCACGGCGGGCCGCTTCGTCATGCTGCCGGTCCCTGGCGTCGAGCCCAGCCCTCAGTTCTTTCGCTACAGCGCCGCGCTCCAGGGCGACCCCCGTACCTCGGAGTTCTTCATCCTGATCGCCACCCCTGGAGGTGATCCGTCAGCCGCCCCTCGAGCGCTCCCCCACCTCGAGCGCGCATTCCCGTCCGCGACTGTCGCTCTGCTGCTCGATGCTCGTACCGGCTGGGTTCGCGCCAGGGTCTCTGCGCTCAAGGATGCAGGCCGCAAGGAGCTCGCTGCCGGGTGCGTGGCCGCGGTCCTCGCCGGTGCGAGCTGGGACGAGTCCGACCCCATCCTCGTGGAGCTGGACGAGGAGCACTTTGCCGTGAGCCTCGTCCACGGGAGCGAACGATGGCATGCGGTCATTCGAGCTCAAACGGCTCCAGGAGCATGAGCACCAGGATCCGCACCATGCCCCTCGTGACGCGGCTGTTCTCCTGGGCGTCCGCGCTCGGTGTGGTGACCCTGGTCGCTCTCCTCTACGATCGACTCCCTGAGCTGCTCCCCGTCACGCGCTGGTCGTCGGCGCCGCGTTCTCCGCTGCTCGCGTTGCGCGTCCCTTCCATCAACCTGCTGTCCCTGGTCCTCATCGAGGCGCTGAGCCGGGCGCTCCTCAGGAGCTCGCCCCAGGCCGATGCGCAGGGCGTGGCGACGGCCCTGTTCTTGACGATCGGAATGAAGGCGCTGCTCGAGGGGGCTGAGCTCTTCCTGCTGCCCACGAGATCTCTCTTGATCCCGTGGGCCCTCGTCGCCGCGGTGGTCGGCGGAGTCGGCGTGGCAGTCGCCCGCGGGCGCCGGATCTTCCTCGGTCCCGCGCGGCAAACGATTCATTTCGATCGCGTCGAGAAGCTCGTCGCCGCGTTCGCCATCGCCAGCCTCGTCGCTCTCCAGCTGGCACCGGCGTTCTGATGATCTCCGCCGCCTGACCGAGCCGGTCCTGGAGGGGCCGGGCTCGCGGACCGCAGCCTGCCGATCAGACGTCGACGAGGACGTCGAACCCGCCGTAGATCATCCGCTTTGCGTCGAAGGGCGAGTCCTCGTTGTTCATCTGCATGCGCGGGTCCTCCATCACCTTCTTGTTGCCCTCGTCCCGCACCTCCTTCGAGGGCCAGACGATCCACGAGAAGACGACGACCTCGCCTTCCTCCGCCTTCACCGCGCCCTTGAAGTCGGTGATCTTGCCGTCGGGCACGTCGTCGCCCCAGCACTCGACGACGCGGATCGCCCCGTGCTCCTTGAACACCGCCGCGGCCTTCTCGGCCAGATCGCGATAAGCCTGCTTCTTGCCCGCGGGCACGGGCACAACGAAACCGTCGACGTAGCTCATCGTTGTTCTCCTCTCGTTCGGCCCCGTGCCAAACAGACCGCCGCCGCGACCCGCGCGGCGGCGCGCCGACCAGCTCGGGGGTCGGGGTGATGCCCCACCCGATCGACGAAGGCAACTTCGCAGCAAGGCCGCCTGGCGGCCGCGCGCGATGGCTCACGGCGCTCGGGCGGGCCGCAAAGCGAGCTCGGCGCGGCAGGCCTGCCGGGCGATCACCCAGGGCGAGGCAGCGCGCGCGCGCGGGCGCGCCACGCGGCCGGGGCCACGCCGTGGCGGCGGCGGAAGAGGCGGCTGAACTGGCTGGCGTCGGCATAACCGACCCGCTCGGCGATGATCTCGACGAGCTCATCCGTGTCGCGCAGGCGGCGCCGTGCCTCGGCGAGGCGGCCTTCGAGGATCCACGCCACCACGGAGCGGCCCGTCGACCGCTTCACCGCGGTCGTGACATAGGCGGGAGATCGGTGCACCGCGCGGGCCACCTCACCGAGGGTCAGCGGTCCCAGACAGCGCGCCTCGATCACGGCGAGCGCCTCGGCGACGATCGAGGGGGCCTCGGGGGGAGCCGCCTCGCGCGGGGCGGCGCGCGCGATCTCGGCGAGCAGGAGCCCGAGCAGGCTCTCGGCCACGACGGGCAGCATGCCCGAGGACCGCGACAGCTCGCGCTCGAGCTCCTCGAGCAGGCCGAGCACGTGGGGCTGCCTGCTGGTCGGCAGCTCGACGACCGGGAAAGCCCCGCGCCGGACGCGATCGAGCGGGGCGAGCAGCTCCTGAAAACGATCCTGAGGGAGGCACGAGCGACAGAAGGCCACGCCGCGCAGATCCACCTTGCTCGCCGTGAGCCACCGGTGGGCATCGCCGGCCGGGATGAGGTGGACCTGGCCAGCCGTCAGCTCCAGCTCTCCCCGGTGCTCCACCCGCATCCGGCCGCCGAGGTGAAAGGCGAGGACCGAATAGGTGTGCACGGCGGGGCGCCGCATCGGGCGGACCTCCGGCGCGCGGCAGGCATGGACGTGGACCACGCCGGTCTCGAGGGCGTCGATTGCAAGCTGCGACTCCATGACCACCGCCGCAGGGTAACACGCGGTGATGGGGCAGGATCCTGGACGACCGGCCTGGCCAGGCCCTCGAGGCTCCCTCGGTCCGGCAGGCGACGCGGTGTCACACAGCGGCGGCACTCACCGCGCATGGGCGACCTGAACCCCACGGACACGCACACCATGGCGAACGGGTCGAGCACGGAGAGCACGGCTGAGCTCCCTTGACAGCCAGGGACCGATTCGTTTCCTCTGGACACTTGCGAGGTCACCCGGGGGTCCTCTTCGCGGCGCGCCGCAACCTCGCGCGGACGCACGAATCACTTCGATCTAGATCCAACATGATGGCTGCGCGCTCGGTTTAGGCGCGCGTCCCTCGACCGGCGCGATCACGACACCGTGTTCGTTCCGGGCGACGCTCCCCTGTAAAGCTCATTATCAGGGAGGGTTTATGAATCACATGTTCAATTCCCATCAAGGCGTGTTCATGGCCTGTCTCTTCCTCCTTATCCCGCTGCTGGGGGCCGCGGGTTGCGCGGGGGAGGAGGAGTGGGGCTCCGACGAGCTCGTCGCGGTCGCCGCCCAGGCGCACCGGGGCCAGAGCGGCGAGCAGCTCTTCGAGAGAGCGACCTTCGGCGGCAACGGGCGCCGCTGCGTGACCTGCCACAGCGAGGAGACCGGCACGATCTCCCCGGCGGACGTGCAGGCGCGGTACGCGGCCAACCCGAACGATCCTCTCTTCCGCCCGATCGACAGCGACGACGGCGTCGGCGACAGCTACACGCGGCTCCTCAACGAGGCCACGATCCGCTTCGAGTTCCCGCTGCCGCCGAACATCTGGCTCGACGACGACCCCGCGGCCACGAGCGTGACCGTCTTCCGAGGCGTCCCCTCGGTCAAGAACTCGCCTGCGCTCGATCCGCTCATCACGTTCGATACCCGTGAGCCCGACCTCGAGACGCAGGCCGCGAACGCGATCCTTTCGCACTTCGAGCCGACGGTCACGCCCACGCGGCGGCAGCTCGAGAAGATCGCCGACTACGAGCGCACGCTGTTCAGCTCGCGAGAGCTGCGCCGTTACGCGCACGGCGGGCCTGAACCCGAGCTGCCTCGTGGCCACACGCGGTCCGAGAAGCGCGGGCGCAAGCACTTTCTCCCGAACGGCGTCTGCGGCCAGTGCCACAGCGGGCCCATGCTGAACACGGCCAGCGACCAGTTCGTCCTCGGACCGTTCCTCAGGATCACGGGCGTGCTGACCGGGTTCTCGGGAGAGGTCCTCGGCACCACCGAGACGCGGCCGACGCCGAACCCGATGCGTCGCTACAATATGGTCTGCCCGTCGGACGGGAGCAGCTTCCTCTGCTCCGATCCAGACACGTACTTCCCGATCATCGCCGTCTATCAGCCGAGGCTCGAGAACGGCGTCCTCTCGATGCTCGCCGCCGATCCGGGCTACGCCCTGGTCCTCGGCAGCCTGGACGGCCTGGGGGACGGCAAGACCACCTCCCTCTGGGGCATCAACGAGACGGCTCCCTATTTCCACGACAACTCGGCCCCTACGCTGGAGGACGTCGTTCACCACTACAAGCTGGTGTTCGAGGCCGCCCCGATCCTGGCCACCCCCCTCGGGGGGCGCACGACCCTGACCGCCCAGGAAGAGGCGGACATGGTCGCGTACATGAAGCTCCTCTGAGCGGAAGGCCCTCTCCCACGCGGGCCGGTTTGGAAAGCTCGACAGCAGGGACGCTCAGGCCTGCATCACCAAGCCGGGCGAGCTGACCGAGCTCAAGGCCTGAGGCGGGGCGTTCACGACTCCCGGCCGGGCGCGAGACCCACCGCTGCGATGAGCTCGCCCAGGCCGGGATCCGTCGCTTTGTCGGCGCTGCGCGCCGACTCGAACGGCCGCTCCCCGCGGATCCACGCGTCGGCGAGCGAGTCCGGCCCGTTCAGGAGCAGGTGCATCGCCGCCGTCAGCTCCAGGGGGCGCATATCGAGGCGAAAGAGCTCGGAGAGGCTGAGCTGCAGGCCGGCGCTGATGGCGTGGACGCCGCGAATGGGCTCCATGAACGAGCGGCCCCCCACGCCGCGCGCCAGGAACGCGGCGCGCGCCTCCGGGTCCCGCAGCCTGGTCGCGCACTCTCCCGCGTCGAGCGAGTTCATGCCTCGACAGGAGAGCGGTCGAACCTCGTAGATCGAGCACCGCCCCGACCTCAGGAAGGGGCAAGGGTGGTCCGGCGAAAACCGCTCTGTCGACGGCAGGCTCCGTGTCCTCTCGTGGCACCCGGACACGTGCTGAGCCACGCGCGCGAGCTCCGCGTCGGACAGGGTCGACCTCAGGTGATCGGCGATCGCGAGCGCCTCCGGCGGCGTGACCCCGACCGATTGATGACAGCAGTGATCGCAGCCCGCCCGATCGACGCCCTGCGATGCTGCACTCTTGGAGGGTAGTACCGACCGCCAGAAGTCCGGCACGAGATCTGGAGAGATTTCAACGCAAAGACGCAAAGGCGCAAAGACGCAAAGACGCAAAGGCGCAAAAGAAAGAACAACTATCATGCATTTTTGCGTCTTTGCGTCTTTGCGCCTTTGCGTTAAACTCTCTCTCCCTGTCCGCCCGCGAGGCAGATCCCTGGCAGGATTTGTGACCCGCGGTCGCCGTCACGTCCCGCAGAACGTGTACTGCACGCGCTCGTCCAGCTGCGGGGGCTCGCCCAACTGAGCGTTCTCCGGCTGATCGTCGTACGGTCGCTCGAGCACCCGCACCAGCGTCTCGAACGGCTCGAAGTCGTCACGCAGAATGGCCGCCTGGATGAGCGCCTCGATCCGGTGATTGCGCGGGATGAACGCCGGGTTGACGAGCCGCATCGCGCTGGCGCGAGCCTCGGCCGTGACCTCCTCCCGGGCGAGCCGCCGGCGCCACGACTCGGCCCAGTCGCGGAAGGCGCCGGGCTCGGCGAACAGGGAGGCCACCTGCGCGTCGGCCGATGAATCGGCCGCTGAAGCGCAGAGCCGGCGAAAGAAGACCGTGTAATCGACGCCGTTCGACGCGAGCCGCTCCAGCAGATCCGCGGCGAGCGCGAGATCTGTCTCCTCCTCGCGCGCGAAGCCCAGCTTGGCCCGCAGGACGCGCGCGTGGGCCGCGACGAAGAGCGCGGAGAAGCGCTCCACGCGCTCGGTCGCCAGGCGGATGGCCTCCTCCTCGCCCTCGGCCAGGAGCGGCAGGAGCGCCTCGGCGAGCCGCGCCATGTTCCACTGCGCGATGCGCGGCTGGTTCCCGAAGGCGTACCGGCCGCCCCGATCGATCGAGCTGAACTTCTTCGCGGGATCATACTCGTCGAGGAACGCGCACGGCCCGTAATCGATGGTCTCCCCGGAGATCGACGTGTTGTCGGTGTTCATCACGCCGTGCACGAAGCCGACGCCGAGCCAGCGCGCGACAAGGGACGCCTGCGCCTCGACGACGCGCTCGAGCAGCGCCAGCGCGTCGTTGCCGCTGCCCACCGCCTCGGGGTAATGCCGGGCGAGCGCATACGAAGCGAGCGTGGCCAGCGCCTCGCGGTCGTCCCGCACGGCGAAGAACTGGAACGTGCCCACGCGGATGTGGCTCGCGGCCACGCGCGTGAGCACCGCGCCGGGGAGCACCTCCTCGCGATAGACCGGCTCGCCCGTCGTCACCGCGGCGAGCGCGCGCGTCGTCGGCACGCCGAGCGCCGCCATGGCCTCGCTCACGACGTACTCGCGCAGCACCGGCCCGAGCGCCGCTCGCCCGTCTCCGCCCCGCGAGAACGGCGTCCGCCCCGCGCCCTTGAGCTGGAGATCGCGCCGCTTGCCGTCCCTGCCCACGACCTCGCCGAGCAGGATGGCCCGCCCGTCCCCGAGCTGGCTGACGAAGCTGCCGAACTGGTGCCCCGCGTACGCGAGCGCGATCGGCTCCGCGCCCTCGGCCAGCGTGTTGCCCGCGAGCACCTCCGCCCCCTCCGGCGAGGCGAGCTGCTCCGCGTCGAGCCCGAGCACCTCCGCGAGCGCGCGGTTCACCTTCACGACGCGCGGCGCGCGGACCCGGGCGGGGGAGACGCGCGCGTGGAAGCGGTCGGGAAGGCGGGCGTAGGTGTTGTCGAACGGGAGCTTCATCGGCGAACCTTACGCGCGGAGGTGCCGCCGCTCAAGCCGCCGGAAGAGCCCGCCGCCGGGCCGCGCCACGGCGCCGCGGGAGCGAACGACGATCGGCTGTTCGCGCCAAGGCGAGCGAACAGACGCCTCGTCCTATCGCATTCCCTCCTCAGTTCCCGGCGACGCGCAGGCGGAAAGAGTCGGTCTGGGTGAGATCGGCGAGCAGATCGACGAGGGTATAGCCGTCGACGAGCAGGTTGACGCTGAGCCCGTCGACGTCACACCTGTCGCTCCCCTCTGGCTCCCGTCCCGTGGCAAAGGCGACCCACCGCTCGGCATAATGGCGCATGGCGGCCGGATCAGCGGCGAGCTCGTTCATCAGGTCAATGGGTGACGAGATCGTCTTGACATCGTCGTCGCCAAACGTAACGTCGGCGGTCCCGTCGATGGCGCCGCCGCGCGGATCGGTGGTCTGCACCTTGCCGACGGCGTCGTACCTCTCGAGCACGAAGCCCGGCGGGTTGATGTACGTGCCGTGGCATCCGGCGCACTCCGCGGTGGAGGTCAGCGCCTCGGCGGCCTCACGCTCCGTGGAGAACGGGCCCGGAGGCAGCGGCGTCTCGCTCGCGCCGGGCACGGGTGCCAGGTCGATCCCGAGCAGCCTGGTGGCGACGAACGCGCCCCGAAGGATCGGGTTCGTGGCGTCATGACGCGCGTAGGAGCTCAAGAACCCGACGCGGGTCAAGAGCCCCGGCCGCTCGTTCGGATCGAGCTCCACCCGCGTCAGATCCGCGCCGTAGTCCGCCGCATCGAGCCCATAGAGCGGAGCGGTGTCCTGATTGACGTAACCGACGTTGCTCAGGAAGAGGTCCTTGAACGACCCCCCCTCGAACGCCACCTCCTCGAAGAGGGCGTCCATCTCTGCCATCATCGGAGCCACCACGTCCGGGGAGTAGTCGGGGAAGCGGGTCGTGTCGTGGTCGACCGCTCCCCAGCGCGACCCCGGGCGAATGTCCGCATAAGCACGATGGAACCGGACCACGACCGGCGCCGTCTTTTCGCGGTCCTGGATCATCCGCTGCGCCTGCGCCAGGATCTGCTCCCTGGTGGCGAGCTGGCCAGCGTCGGCCGCGGCGTCCAGGATGTCATCTGGAATGGAATCCCACAGCAGGACAGAGAGCCTCGTCGCCACCTCGTGGCTGGAGAGCTTGAGCGCGCTTCCTTCGGGCTCCTGCGCCAGCTCAGGGCGCATGATGAACGAGGGCGAAGCGAGGAAGGTGAGGAGGATGGCCTCGGCGATCTCTTCGGGCGTGCCCTGGGGCTCCACGGCGGTGAGCCGCAGGAAGCTCTGCACCTCTTCTTCGAGCAGAGGACGGCGGAACGCCTTGCGACCAAAGGCGACAATCGTCTCTTCCAGGCACCTGGACGCCGCCGGATCGCAGGCGAGGAACCTGGGCTTGTTCGGCCCGCCCATCACCTCGGCGGCGATGTGCTCGGCGGCCGCGAGATAACCGCTCCATGCGGGATCTGTCATGTCCCCCTCGAAGTCGGGGACGAGGAGCGCAGACGGCGGGAGATTGCCGGCGCTCTCCAGCGTCGTCACGCCGAGCAGATCCCTCACCACCGCGTCGTACTGCCGGTTGAGCAGGCGCGGGATCTGGGACGTCACCGGGATGCTGGGCAAGCAGGAGTCCCCCCCTCCGACGCCGGATCCCCCTCCGACGCCGGATTCCCCCCCGACGCCGGCCGCGGTGCCGCTCCCGCCGCCGCTCTGATCGTCGCGGTCGGTGCCCTTGCCCAGGATCGTGATCCCGCACCCAGAGGCGACGAGAGAGAGCGCCGCGAAGCAGCAGAGCGAGGTTACGGCGCGCCAGAGCCTCATGTCAAAGCCTCCCGGCGTAGAATTCCCGGGGGGCTTCCCCGCGATCACAGTTTCGTCGCGCACGTCGACCCGGCGCCCCCGCCGATGCGGCCAGCGTGGGGTCTGCTCGGGCGCGTTTCGAGGGAGCGCCGGGTCAGGCGCTTCTTCCTGGTTCCTGGCGTATTCCCTCCTCAGTTTCCGCGGACGCGCAGACGGAACGAATCTGTCTGGGTGAGATCGGCGAGCAGGTCGAGGATTGAGTAACCGTCGGCAGACAGCCTGGCGTCGAGCTCATCGACGTCGCAGACGTCGTTCGGGTTCGGCGGCCGCCCGGTGGCGAAGGTGACCCACCGCTCGGCATAGTGGTGCTTGGCCGCCCGGGCGACGGCGATCTCGTTCATCAGCTCGAGCGGTGTCTCGATCGTCTCGGTGATATCCATGCCGAAGTGGACGTCGGCGGTTCCATCGATGGGGCCGCCGAGCGGATCGGTGGTCTGCACCTGGCCGACGGCGTTGTACCTCTCGAGCACGAAGCCCGGCGGATTGATGTAAGGGACGTGGCACCCGGCGCACACCGCCGGGGAGGTCAGCGCCTCGACGCGCCGGCGCTGCGTTGTGGTTTCGCCCGGAACGAGCGACGGCTCCTCGGCAGGCGGCGGCGGCACGTTGATCCCGATCAGCCTCGAGATGAACGCGCCCCGGAGGATCGGGCTCGTGACGGCGTAGGACGAGTAGGAGCTCAAGAATCCGACACGGGTCAAGAACCCCGGCCGCTCGGTCGGGTCGAGCTCCACCCGCGTCAGCTCCGCGCCGAAATTCGCTGGATCGAGCCCATAGAGCGCCGCGGTGTCCTCGTTGACGAAGGCGACGTTGCTCAGGAAGAGGTCGTCGAACGACCCCCCTTCGAACGCCACCTCCTCGAAGAGGGCGTCCATCTCTGACATCATCGGAGCGACAGCGTCCGGGGAATAGTCGGGGTACGCGGTCGTGTCGTGATCATGGACTCCCCAGTGCGAGCCCTGGCGAATGTCCGCGTAATCACGGTGGAAGGCGACCACGACCGGCGCCGTCTTCTCGCGGATCCGGATCATCCGCTGCGCCTGCGCCAGGATCTGCTCCCTTGTGGCGAGCTGGCCAGCGTCGGCCGCGGCGTTCAGGATGTCATCCGGAACGGAGTCCCAGAGCAGGAACGAGAGCCTCGCCGCCACTTCGTAGCTGGAGAGCTTGAGGGCGCTTCCCTCCGGCTCCTCCGCCAGCTCGGGGCGCAGGATGAACGAGGGAGAGGCGAGGAAGGTGAAGAGGATGGCCTCGGCGATCTCGTCGGGCGTGCCCTGGGGCTCCACCGCGGTGAGCCGCAGGAAGCTCTGCACCTCTTCTTCGAGCAGAGGACGGCGGAAGGCCCTGCGACCGAAGTCGATGATCGTCTCTTCGAAGCACCCGGACGCCGCCGGATCGCAGCTGACGAACCTGGACCTGTTCGGCCCGGCGATCACCTCGGCGGCGATCTGCTCGGCGACGGCGAGGTAGGCGTTCCATGCGACACCCGTCATGTCCCCCTCGAAGTCGGGGGCGAGCAGCGTCGACGGCGGGCCGTTGCCGGCGCTCGCCAGCGCCGTCACGCCGAGCAGATCCCGCACCGCCGCGTCGTACTCCCGGTTGAGCAGGCGCGGGATCTGGGACGTCACCGGCACGCCGGGGAAACAGGGATCGCCCCCGCCGCTGCCTGGGCCCTCCCCGACGCTGACCGTGGTTCCCTGGCCAACGCCGCCGCCGCCGTCTCCACCGCCGGTGTCGTCACCCACGATCGTGATCTCGCAACCAGCGACGAGGAGCGAGAGCACCGAGAAGAAGCCGAGTGAAGTTACGGCTTTCAAAGGTCTCATGACAAAGCCTCCCGCCGTAGCAATCTCCGAGGCTCTCCCGCGGGATCACAATTTCGTCGCGCGTCGCTCCCTGCGGCCGGTGATCAGAGCGAGAGGCCGGCGCCGACGCGGAGCGTCCACGTGACCGCGGGCACCTCGTGGATGAGCTGCGCGGGGTGCTCGAACATGAACGATCGCCGCACCAGCGGAAATTCCGGTCCACCTTGCGCGTCGATCCGCACGAGGGCCCCGAGCGAGGCGGTCACGCGCGCGAGGAGCCCGAGGCTGGCCCAGGGGACGGTGCCCTCGTCCACGTCGGAGATCGCCTTGCCGACCAGCCCGGTGCCGTGAAGGAAGCCGCCCTCCGCGCCCACGCAGGGCCCGAGCGAGAGCCGGCGTGCCGGGCGGAAGAGGTCCGCGCAGGCGTCGACCCGGCCGATCCCGCGCACGAAGCGAGCGCCGCCCGGGCCGGCGTCGACAGCGCCGGTGGCGGCCACCTCGGCGGCCACGCGGAACGCCGCGCCGAGGCCCAGATCGGCGCGCAGCTCGACGAAGGGCCCGCCGCCGAGCAGCGCCTCGGGGGCGACCCCGGACGCCGCGCTCCCCTGGACGCCGAGCGTCCACGGGCGCTCCACGGGCCGTCGCGGCCGCGGAGGGTGGTGCGAGGCCCCCGCGACCGGCGACGGCGGGGGGATGGGCGCGGTCGCGGGGCGCGCGGCCGTCGCCGGTGGGGCCGGCGAGGCGGCGGGCGGCGGCGCGGACAGCTGCGGCGAGGTCCCCGCGCCCGGCGCTGCGGCGGGATCCGCGGCGGGCGGCGGGGCCGCGACGGGATCGACGGCCGGCGGTTGCGGATCGAGAGACGCTGTGGGGTCGACCCGGAGGGCCGTGATGAGCGCCAGGGCCGCGACGACCTCGCCGCACGTCGCGCCGTCGACCTCGCGGACGCGCGCGTCCTCGCCTCTGCCGAGCGTGATCCGGCCGCGGCTCCTGCCCGCGCTCGAGGTGATGCGCACGCGCACGTCGAGCGCCGCTTCGTCCGCCGCGGCGGCGCGGGCGAGGTCCGTGCGCGCGGTCACCTCGCGCAGGAACGCCGCGGCGTCGGGACAGCCGTCGTGCGCCTCGTACGCGATACGCAGGCGCTGGATCTCCGCCCAGGCGTCACCCCCGGTCAGGGCGCCGGCGAGCACGACGACAGCTGCGAGCCAGCGCGGGTGGAGCACGGCACTCTCGAACGCACGCACGGCGCGGGAGGGTACACCGAGCCATCGTCCGCGGCGGCATTGCGGCATCGCCGTGCGCATCTCGGGCTCGATCCCGGGCCATTTCGCCCCTCCGCGTGGCTCGGGGCCGCGAGGGCGCTCGGTGCATCCCCATCGCCGGCGCGTCGCGGACACGTCCCATCGTACATTGGCACACCTCGAATCGATTCAGGCCAACATGAGCCGAACACCGTGGCGCAAACGAGGCATCTATCGACGGAATGATTGATGATTTCCCTGGCATCGCTCGTGCGAGAGCGGACGGCCCGTGGAGGTGTTCATGGCACAGTTTCAGCGTACAGCGCTTGCTCTCATCATCCCCGCCTCGTTGTCGATCGCCTGCTCCTCGTCGAGCGACGCGCCTCCGCACGAGCCGCTCCAGCTGGGCGAGGCGCCGGCGGCGATCTGCGGCGGCGGCGCGACCCGCGAGGGGGACGGCTCGGGCCGCGACCCGGTGGCGGGCGCGGGCACCGGCACGGGCGCGAGCGCGGGCGTGGGCTCGAGCTCGAGCGGCGGTTCCACGGACCCCAACACCGGGTCGCCAGGTGAGCCGCCCGTGGGCGAAGGGGGCAGCGGGGGTTCCGGGGACAGCGGCGGCGGCTCCGGGGGCGGGTGCGCCGAAGGCGGGGCCGGCGGCGGTGGCGGCGACGGCGCCGGCGGATGCGGCGACGAGGGCGGAAGCAGCGGCTCGGCCGGCGGCGGCAGCGGCTCGGCCGGCGGCGGCAGCGGCTCGGCCGGCGGCGGCAGCACAACGACGGCCGGCGGCGGCGGCAGCACAACGACGGCCGGCGGGGCCGGCAGCTCGCGGGACGCCGGGCCCCGGCTCGCGCCGCAGGCCAGCGGCGGCTCGTGCGCGGGGGTCAACCTCTCGACGCCGCTCACGCTGTACCTCTCGTCCGACGACTCCAACTCGATGGCATCTCCTGTCATCGTCCGCCGCCAGATCGAGCGCGGCGCGCCGCTGGTCGACCCCTATGTCATCCGCACGCACGAGTTCCTGAATTACTACCGGTACTCGTTCGCCCCGGCCGAGCCGGGGGAGCTCTCGATCGTATCGCAGCTCGGCTCCTGCGTGCTCACGGGCGATCTGGCGCTCCAGATCGCTGTGCAGTCGAGCCGGGCGCCTGCCGCGCGCGAGCCCATGACGATCACGCTCGTGCTCGACACGTCGGGATCGATGTCGGGAGAGCCGATCGAGCTCGAGCGGGCGGCTGTCCGGGCCATCGCGTCGACGCTCATCGAGGGCGACGTCGTGAACGCGGTCACGTGGAATACGGGGCAGAGCCCCGTGCTCGAGGGCCACGTCGTCTCGGGCCCCGACGACCCCGTCCTGCTCGCGGTCGCGAGCGCGATCGAGGCCGACGGAGGCACCGACCTGAACAGCGGCCTCGCCGCGGGGTACGCGCTCGCCAACGCGCACAGGGCCGTGGGCGGCATCAACCGCGTCGTGCTGATCAGCGATGGACAGGCCAACGCCGGGGTGACCGAGGAGCAGATCATCGGAGCGAACGCCGAGGACGCGGACGGAGAGGGCATCTACCTCGTCGGCGTCGGGGTCGGCGACGGCGTGAACGACACGCTCATGGACGTTGTCACCGACGCCGGCCGCGGCGCGTATGTCTATCTCGACAGCGCCGACGAGGCGCGGCGCGTCTTCGTCGACCGGTTCGCCGAGACGGTCCTCGTCGCCGCGCGCGACGTGAGGATCGAGCTGACGCTCCCGCCGTACTTCGGCATCCAGAAGTTCTATGGAGAGGAGTACTCGCCTGATCCGGCCAAGGTGCGCACGCAGCACCTCGCCCCGAGCGACTCGATGATGCTGTATCAGATCCTCCGCCCGTGCGACCCGTCGCTGCCGAGCGCGAGCGACCCGTATCGGGTCCGCGTCACCTGGCGCGACGCGACGACCGGCGAGGCCAGGGAGGCCGTGCAGCAAACCACGCTCGGAGGGCTCGGGATCGACGACGGCAACCTCACGAAGGCGGCGGCGATCATCGCGTATGCCGAGGCCCTGAAGCAGCTCGCCGAGCTCGGCCCCTTCGAGCGCGCGAGCGCGCTCTCGGCCGCCCGGGAGACCGTCCTCGCCGCGAACACGACCGGCGCGGACGCCGATCTCCTCGAGATCGCGGCGACCCTTCAAAAGATGATCGACAACCAGCCATAGAGCGGTTTTCAGCCGAGCCCAGTACGAGCGTCGCAGAGCGGCGGTCACCCGCACAGGAGACGGGTCCAGATCGGCGTTTTCGGCGCGCAAGCGCACTCCTGTGCGCTGAGCACCGAAAACGCCGAGATGGGCCCGTATCCGAAGCGGGCGACCGCCGCTCTAGCAGGCGAGGCGCTTCACCCAGGCGAGGACGAAGTCGCGGAACACCGCCACGTTCCGCGGCACGTGCCGCGCGCTGGGATAGACGAGGTACAGCGTCCCCGCGCGCTGCGACCACTCCGGCAGCACGTGGACGAGGCGGCCGGCCGCCAGCTCGGGCGCGGCGAGGACGCGCGGGAGCGGCCCGATACCGCCCCCCGCCCGGAGCAGCGAGCGGATGAGCTGGAAATCGTCGGTCGCGATGCGCCCGGTCGCCATCGCGTCGCGCACCGCGCGGGGGCCGTCGACGGGCTGCTGTCCGCGCCGGGCATTGGGGAGGAACACCACCCGCTCGTGGTCGACGAGCTCGTCGAACGCGCGGGGCAGGCCGCGGCGCGCGAGGTACGCCGGCGCAGCGAAGAGCTGCACGTAGGAGTCGAGCAGCTTGCGCACGACGAGCGAGGAGTCAGGGAGCTCGGGCGTCGCCCGGAGCGCCACGTCGAAGCCCTCGCGCAAGAGGTCCACCCGGCGCGTGGACATGTCCACCTCGAGCGACAGCAGCGGGTAACGCGCCCCGAACTCGACGAGCATCTCCCCGAGGAAAGACTCCCCGCCATCCGGGGGAGCGCTCAGCCGTATCGTGCCCTGGGGCTGCCCTTGATAGGCGTCCAGCGCCTGCGCCGCGTCGCGGAGACCGGCGATGTGGGGCGCCACGTCGCCGAAGAAGCGACGGCCCGCCTCGGTCAGCGCCACGGCGCGCGGCGACCGCTGGAGGAGACGCACCTGGAGGCCGTCCTCGAGCCGCGTCACCGCGCGGCTCACCGTCGACTTCGGGACCCCGAGCTGCTCCGCCGCCGCGGTGAACGAGCCCAGCTCCGCCACCCGGGCGAACGCGGCGATCTCATCGAGCTGGGGCGCCCGGGCAGGGCGCGCTCGCGCTGCCGCGCGGGGGCTGGGCATGGTAGGACCTCACGAGGGGGAAACGGCGCCGGTCGGGGGGCTCTCGCCAGGTTGCGCCAGCGCAACGTTGAGTTGAGCCGTTGCACGATAGCACCGGGCGCCGAGAGGGCGCATCAGGAAAGGCGTGGGCGCTCCGATCGGGAGAGCCCGGCACACCTCAGCGAGGCTCACCATGAACAACGTCAAGCGTTTCGCCCCCACCGCCGCCCGCATCCTGCAAGGGCTCGTGTTCTTCGTGTTCGGGCTCAACGGCTTCCTGCAGTTCCTGCCGCAGCCCCCGGCCCCGGAGGCCGCGGCCAGCTTCGCGGGCGCGCTCGCGGCGACGGGGTACATGTTCCCGCTCATCAAGGGGACCGAGGTCGTCGCAGGCGCGCTGTTGCTCTCGAACCGCTACGTGCCCCTCGCGCTCGCGCTCCTCGCGCCCGTCGTCGTGAACATCGTCGCCTTCCACACGTTCCTCGCGCCGGCGAACCCGGTCACAGCGCTCGTCCTCGCCCTCCAGCTCTACCTCGCCTTCGCGTACCGGGCCGCGTTCCGCCCGATGCTCGCCGCGCGCGTCGACGCGAGCGCCGGCGCGGAGCAGAGCAAGCTCCGGCCTGTCGAGAGCGCGGCCTGAGCCGCCCGTTCGCGCCGGCCCGATCGGCGGCCGTCGCCGTCAGCGCCGATACAGGATCCGGCCGCCGGTCTTCGCCAGGGCGTACCGGAAGCCGCGCGCCAGGTCGACGTGCGTGACCATCGCGCCGACGTCCAGGCCCTGGGCGACCATCATCTGCGCCGCCCCGGCGGTCACGCCGACGAGCACCGCCTCCGCGCCGAGCAGCGCCGCAGCCTGCGCCGCCCGGACGAGCTGGTTCGCCGCCGTGGCGTCGACCACCGCCATCCCCGTCACGTCGATCAACACCACCTGCGCGTCGTGCTCGTGGATCTCCTTCAGCAGCGACGCGATGAAATGGCTCGAGCGCTGGGCATCCATCGTGCCCACCACGGGCATGACCAGGATTCCATCGGCGATCGGCACAACGGGGCTCGACAGCTCATGGATCGTCCGGAGCATCGACTCCTGGAGCTCGTTGGACCGCTCCAGCTCGATGGTCCGCTCGGAGATCCGGCTGAACAGCCGGGCGTTCTCGATGGCCACGGCCGCGGTGCCGGCCACGCGCTCGAGGAACGGCACCTCGTCGCTCCCGCAGGCGTCCTCACGCTCGCTGCTCAGGACGAGGACGCCGACCACGCTGCCCCGCGCCCGCAGCGGCACCCCGACGAGCGTCCGCGCGCCGGCGTGCCCGCGGAGGGGCGAGGCGTCCTCGCGCCCGTCGTGCCCGGCCGGATCGATCACGAGCGGGCGGCCGGCGTCGAGCACCCGGCCGACCAGGGAGCGCGGCGAGAAGGACACGCGCTCCTCGACGACGGGCTCCCTGCGCGCCGCCACGCCGATCAACAGCACCTCGATCGGCCGGCCGGCGGCGTTGCCCTCGACGCGCCGGCTCGCCACGCGGTGGGCCGCGTCGAGCGCGAGGTGATCGCTGAGCGTCGTTGACCACGGCGTGTGCTCGAGGGTGACGCAATCGACGCCGGTATGAATGATGCGCGAGGCCGGCAGCTCCGCGAGCGTCGGCTCGACGCCCCGGGTGATCATCCGGTGGACGATCTCGGCGGCGATATACCCCATGTCGTACTCGCGCTGCACGATCGTCGCGTGGATCGCGCCCCGGCGGAGCAGCGCGACCGTCGCGGAGAAGAGATCGAACGCGACGATCTTGAGCTCTCCGCCCCTGCCGATCTCCCTCGCTGCGTGGCCCCATGCCGGCCCGCCGCCGGCCGCCACCCCGAAGGCGCCGGCGATGTCCGGCCGCCGCTGGAGGGCCGCCCGCGCGAGCTCCGTCCCGAGCTCCAGGTCGTGGTCGCTGTCCTCGTGGGGGGGCAGCACGGTGAACTTGGCCCCTTCCATCGCCGCGCAGGACCCCTCGATGCGCTCGCGCGTGTTGATCGCGTCCTTCGTGGGCCGCTGCGACGCCACGACCCCGCCGCTCGGCAGCAGCCGCCGCATCATCTCGCCCGCCAGCCTGCCCGCCGCCACGTTGTCCGTGCCGATATAAAGAGGGGCCCGGCTGCCCGGCACCGGCGGCGTGTCGACGACGATCACCGGGATCCCCGCCTCCGCCGCGCGCCGGAACCCCTCCTCCGCCTCCTCGGGGGCGCCCGGAGCGATGATGATGCCGTCCACACCCCGCCGGATGCCGTCCTCGAGGATCTCGCGCTGGCCCCCCGGGCCGGCGGGGGGCCCGAGGCGGAAATCCACGGAGATACCGAGGCCCCGCGCGGCGTCGACCGCGCCGTCGCGCAGGGTGTGGAAGTACGTCATGGGGGCCGACCGCCCGGCCCGGAACACGCGGGCGTCCAGCTCTCCCGAAGCGGCCACGGCGCCCTGTCCGCCGCCGGCGTCCTCGACGAGCCACAGCTCCACCGAGCCCCATTGCTGGTCGATCTGCACGCTCTTGATGCCGTGGGCGAGCGTGTCCAGCAGGTGGTCCGGCTCCACCGTGGTGCCCACCGCGTTCAGGACCTGCTCGAGCAGGCGAATCTCCTGCGCCAACCTCGCCTTCTCGTCATAGAGCCTGTGCCGCTCCAGCGCGGCCCCGGCGGCGTCCAGGAGCACCTCGAGCATCTCGCGGCGCTCGCCCTGCGGAGCCTCGAGGGTCGCCTGCTCCAGCGCGAGGTAGCCTGCCGGCGCTCCCCGGACGACGACGGGCGCGACAAGCACCCCCGCGCCGGCGGGCACCGCGCCCTCTGCCGCGATCGCGAGAGGGAGGTGCGCTTCATACCAGTCATGTGCACTGACAACACACATCCCGCTCGCCGCCTCGGGCGCCGCGCGCGGGCCGCTCTCGGTGGCGAGGCCCGCGTCGGTCGGGAGCTTCACCCCCTGCGGAGCCAGCGCGTCGAACCCTTCGAGCGCCCTGTAAACGAGGCGGCGCCCTTCGCAGAGGAGCAGGCCGCCGCGCGGCGCGCGCGGCGCGATCGCCATGGTCTGTCGCACGATCTGCTGCAATGTCGCGAAGAGATCCACTCCGTGGCGCATACGGGTCCCGCTCGATCCGCCGTCACGACGCGCGACGCGCGGGCCCAGAAGGCGCGATGAACCACAGTTCTGTCAAGGTCGATTTGCCCATCTCCCCATGTGTGTGGGCCGGCTCGCGACCGCCATCGAAGGCCGTCAACGGCCGAGCTCGCCGGGGAGGGGACGAGTCGACAGCGCGGCGCGCGCTACTCGCAGGGCAGGATGCGCAGCACCTGGATCGTGGTGTTCGAGCTGCCGGGCGCGGCGAAGGCCACGCTCCCGTCGGGAAACGCGACGAAGTCCTGGTAACGATTGCCGAGCACGTCGACCTCGAGCGGCTCGCCCTCGGCCTCGCCGGTGGCGCGATCGCGTGTCTGTACGTACAGCGCGCGCGCCGCGTCGTTGCGGGCGAGCTCGCCGGCCCTCGTCGTTGTCTCCCAGGCTGCGAGCATGCGGGAGCGGCCATAGGCGGCCAGGTGCGGAGCGCGGTGGTTCATGCCCGCGTCGCTGGCGATCGTGAGGTCCTTGTCCGCGGCGCCGTCGGTGAAGTGGAGCAGCCGGACCTCCGCGAGCCCGTTCGCGCCCGCCGGCTGGCCCGAGCGGATATTGCTCGCCGTGAGCCAGTAGCCGCCGCCGGCCGCCGTGACGAGGTTCCCAAGGTTCGAGTAGGCGAGATCGACAGGATAGATGGTCTTGTAATCCGGCGCGAACGCGATGCGGTTGTTGTTGTCGGTCTTGCACACAGTCACGAACTTCCGGGCGCTGTCGTCCCAGACGATGCGCTCGTAACCGCTGTGGCTGCAGCCCCAGTCGAAGCCGTCCCTCTGCAGCGCGCCGTTCGCGTCGACGACCTTCATGCGATCGCCCTGGTGGATGTTGATGCACCCGCCTTGCGAGACGCTGATCGCGGCGCCGAAATAGCCCGCATAACGCGAGCCGTCGAAGGCGATGCGGCCGTGGTGCGCGTACCACCAGATCATGGTCACATCGGGCCCGGTGGGGCCTGTCGAGTAGGGCGGCAGCGCGGCGCTCGAGCTCGTGAGCTTCGTCGCCCAGGTCGCGCGCTCTCCGTCGAAGCGGACCATGTACATGTCGTGACAGGCGATGGGCGGGGACGGCGGCGTTCCGCACAGGTTCGAGGGCGTGCCGCAATTCAGCGTCCCGCCCCCCTCGGCATCGCGGGTGAGCAGCAGCACGCCGCCGTCGTCGTCGGCGTGGAGGTCGGCGAAGTCGTTCGCCGGCAAGCCGAACGAGCGCCCCACGGCCTTGTCATCGGCGTCGAGCTGGAGGACGTGGACCTGTCCGTCGTCGCTCATCCATGCCAGCCGCGACCCGCCGGACGGTATCGGCGAGATGACGAGCGGCTTCAGCGCGGCCTCATCCTCGTTGTTGATCACGCGGCCCCCGACGTCGACCTGGGTGATGCGAATGCGGTCGCGGGTCACGCCGCACGCGCCGGGGCCCGGATCACCGCCCGCCCCGCCGCCGCTCGCGCTCGACGCCCCGCCGCCGCTCGCGCTCGATGCCCCGCCTCCGCTACCGCTCGACGCCCCTCCCCCGCTCCCGCTCGACGCTCCGCCGCCGCTACCGCTCGACGCCCCTCCCCCGCTCGCGCTCGACGCGCCTCCACCACTGCTCGACACCTCACCGCCCGACTCGCCAGCGCAGCCCGGGGGCAAGGTGATAAGCACCAAAGACCAGATGACTCGCATGGTTCGTCTCGACATCTCGTCACGCTACCGCGCGAGCCGGCCTCTCATGGGGCAGAATCTCCGCGCGGCGCGTGAGGAAGGCGCCCTGGCGCTCAGCGCGCTGTGCGGAGATCTCGCAGGCCAGGACACCACGCCAGCACCCTGGACCAGAACAGCCATCGATGGCGGACATCCCCTCACCCACCGCCGCGCGAGCAGTCCCAGGCTCCTCCCGCAGGCCCCGGTGAGGGGGCCCGGCGGCTCAGCAAGGCCTCCAGCGCCACCCGAGGCGCCCCTGGGCAACAAGCCTGCGGTGCAGAACCGTCGCGCGCGATCCGCAGCGATGGCCGCAGTCTCGCCCGCTCCAGACCACCGGCCGTCCCCCCGTCACACGGGCCCTGACGAGCGTTGACATGCACACGCTGGCCTGGTAGGTGAGCGAAGCGTCCGCGCGAGCGCGACTGGCGGCCAACGGCGCGGGTGAGTCCTTGCCTCGCGAAGCGGCGGACGCGCAGAGCTTGGCCCCTCTCGGGCGCCACCCACGTCGAAAGTTCCGCCGCCGGGCGCTCAAATGCCATGTCGCTGTAAGACATGGCCGCCGTGGACCGGCTCGCTCAACACGGCCGGCGTCGCAGGGGGCGGCAGCACGAGCGCCTTGGCGGATCCGGCGAGGGCAGCGCAGGCAACCTGGGTGAGGTCTCGCGGCTCGTCCGTGCGGGGAGGTTGACGCGGCACAGCTAGCCAGAGTCAGCGGCGCGAGGCGCCGGAGGCCCACCCTAGCCTCCGACCCGGCACCATGTTATTGCTAGCCCGCCGATTCCGCCACGCGCGCAATTGATGCGCGGCGGTGGTTCATCTGACTCGAGGAGCGCCGGAGCCACAACAAACGCAACATGCCTGGAAGCCCAGCGCGGGCGTGGAGACGCCGCCTCCACCCTGGCCCGGAGACCAGAGCCCTGGGGCAACCCCCGCGGACACCGTTGTCGAAAGCGCCCTCTGAACTTAGGCACACGCAAACCACGAGCTGGAGATCCGTTTATGACCGTTGTCACTGGCGACAGAGAGTACTTCCCGGGTGTTGGCAAGATCCCCTACGAGGGGCCCGAGTCCGACAACCCCCTCGCCTTCAAGTGGTACGACGCCAACCGCGTCGTCGCCGGCAAGGCCATGAAGGATCACTTCAAGTTTGCCGTGTGTTACTGGCACACGTTCTGCGGGCGCGGGCACGATCCGTTCGGTCCGGGGACGATCAACTTCCCCTGGGACGAGGGCAAGGACGCGCTGGCCCGCGCTCGGATGAAGATGGACGCGAACTTCGAGTTCATCACCAAGCTGGGCGCGACGCACTACTGTTTCCACGACATCGACCTCGTGGAGGAGGGCGAGAACCGCGCCGAGACGTCGCGTCGCCTCCAGACCATCGTCGAGTACGCCAAGCAGAAGCAGGCGCAGTCGGGCGTCAAGCTGCTGTGGGGCACGGCGAACCTGTTCTCCAACCCGCGCTACATGAACGGCGCCTCCACGAACCCGGATTTCTCCGTGCTGGCCTACGCCGGCGCCCAGCTCAAGGACGCCCTCGACGCGACCATCGCGTTGAACGGTGAGAACTACGTGTTCTGGGGCGGCCGCGAAGGGTACATGAGCCTGCTGAACACGGACATGAAGCGCGAGAAGGCGCACTTCGCTCGCTTCCTGACCATGGCCCGCGACTACGCGCGCGCGCGCGGCTTCAAGGGCGTCTTCTTCATCGAGCCCAAGCCGATGGAGCCCTCCAAGCACCAGTACGACTTCGACGCCGAGACCGTGATCGGGTTCCTGCGTGAGCACGGCCTGGACAAGGACTTCAAGCTCAACCTCGAGACGAACCACGCGACGCTCGCCGGCCACACCATGGATCACGAGATGCAGGTGGCCGCGGACAACGGCATGCTCGGCAGCATCGACGCCAACCGGGGCGACTACCAGAACGCGTGGGACACCGATCAGTTCCCCTACAACATCAACGAGACGGTCGAGATGATGCTCATCCTGCTCCGCAGCGGTGGGTTCCAGGGCGGCGGCGTCAACTTCGACGCCAAGCGCCGCCGCAACTCGAGCGATCTCATCGACACCTTCCACGGGCACATCGGCGGCATGGACGTGTTCGCGCGCTCGCTGCTCATCGCCGATGACCTGATCCGCAAGTCGCCGCTCGAGGGGATGCGCAAGGCGCGTTATGCGTCCTTCGACGGCGGCAAGGGCGCCGATTTCGAGCAGGGCAAGCTGACGCTGGAGCAGCTGGCCGAGATCGGCAACGCCGGCGGTGAGGTCAAGCTCACGAGCGGTCAGCAAGAGCTGTACGAAAACATCGTCAATCGCTGGATCCGATAAGCCGAGCGATCGGGGGAACGACAGCCGGGCGCCGTTGCGCGCCCGGCTGTTTTGCTTTCCGAGGAGATGTCGCTCTCCTGCGGATGATCCACTCCGCGACGGCGACGTTGATCACCCAGCCGGCGCCCATCAGGACCGCTCTGACGCCCTCGCCCGGCGCGCCGAAGAGCAGCACCCACGGCATGTGGGTCAGCACCTGAGTCCCCGCGCCCAGGCCGATCGCGTAGCCGCGCAGCATCCACGCGCCGTGACGGACGAAGTCGCGCCGCGAGATGGCGACGAGACCGAGCACGAGCGACAGGAACATGGCAGAGCCGAACAGCACCCGGAGAACGGCGAGGGTGTCGCCGTCCCCCTCGGGGAGCTCGTAAGACGCCTGCATCCACAGACCCGAGGCGGCGGCCACGAGCCCCGACGGGGCCACGGCCCACCCCGCCGCGCGATGCCAGCGAGGCATCCGGCGGCGAAAGCCCGGGGAGAACTGGAACGCACCAAGGACCGAGAACACGCTGACACTGAGGATGTGCAGCACGATGGGCACGGGCGCGGCGAAGAAGCGGGCGTTGTCCGGGGTGACCGTGGCGCCGACGCTCAGCTCGGCCAGGCGGAAGGCGCCGGCCACCACGGGGACCGCGCTGAGGCCAAGCAGAAGCGCGGGGACGAGCCAGTCTCGCCTCGCCGAGGGGGTCGTGGTGCTCTCGTTCGTCATGCCGAAAAGCTAGGGACGGCCCTGGCTGCGTCGCAATTGGCGCAAATGGCGGATCTGGGTCGGCCGATTGGCCGATGGGACGATCGTACTTTCGGCCAGGTGCACCGCCCCCTGGCCCCGGGCCGACAGGTCAGTCGCGGACGCGGCCGGTCTCGTAGGCCCAGATGGCGATCTCGACCCGGTTGCGCGCGCCGAGCTTGGTCATGAGGCTGGCGATGTGCGCCTTGACGGTGCTCAGGCTGATGTGGAGCTCGTCGGCGATCTCGGCGTTGGTTCGACCGCGGGCCACGATGAGGAGGACCTCCTCCTCGCGGGCGGTGAGGGGCTCCCCGGGCTGTGCTCGTGGCGGCTGGCGGCGAGAGGCGGCGAACGAGGAGAGCAGGCGGGCGGTGACACGTGGCGCGATCAAGGCGTCGCCGCTCGCGGCGGCGCGGATGGCCTGCGCGAGCAGCTCGGGACCGGCGTCCTTCAGCAAGAAGCCGCGGGCGCCGGCCTTGAGGGCGGAAGCCACGTAGTCGTCGTGATCGAAGGTGGTGATCACCACGACCGCCAGGGGACGGTCGACGGCCGGGCCGGCGAGCCGTCGGGTAGCTTCGATGCCGTCGATCCCGGGCATGCGGATGTCGAACAGGCACACGTCGGGACGGAGGGCGAGCGCCAGCTCCACGGCCTTGTGTCCGTCGTCGGCGACGCCCACGACCTCGATGTCAGGCTGGGCGTCGAGGAGGATGCTGAGCCCGGTGCGGACGATCTCTTGATCGTCGGCGACGAGGACGCGAATGCTCAACTGGGCTGTCCTTTCCGAGGCAACACGGCCGTCACCGTCCAGCCGCGCCGCGGGCCCGGGCCCGCATGGCACGTACCGCCGAGCAGCGTCGCTCGTTCGATCATGCCGACCAACCCGTATCCCGTCGACGTGGGGTGGCCGGCGTGGGCCCCCTGGCCGTCGTCGGTGACCCGCAGACGCACGGACGTGTCGTCGGCCGTGACCTCCACGTCGATCCGGGTCGCGTGGCGAGCGTGCCGGCGAGCGTTGGTGATCGACTCCTGCGCGAGGCGAAAGATCGCGGCGGAGACCGGCGATGGCAGGTCATCGAAGCTCCCGGTCAACTTCACCTCGACAGGAGCCCCTGTGGCCGATGCGCCCGCGAGCTGTCCGAGGTCGGCGACCCGCGGGCTCGGCGAGAGCTCGGCCGGCTCGCCGCCACGCAGGAGCCGGACCATCATGCGCATCTCGCCGAGGGCGCGAGACGCCTCGTCCGCGATCACGCGGAGCGCGTCGACAGGCGCCTCGGGGCGAGCCGACGCGGCGACGAGGCCAGCCTGCGCGCGGATCGCGATCGCCGATACATGGTGGGCCACGGTGTCGTGCAGGTCGCGGGCGATCCGCTCTCGCTCGGCCAGCTTGGCTTCATCGAGCTCTCGCAGGCGCACGCGATCCCGGTAGCGCACCGCCGCGCCGAGCGCCATCGTGGAGAGCAGGACGGCGTAGCCCCCGATGACATCGCCGGTCCTGGCATGAGAACGGATCATGTCGACCGCCGCCGAGGTCACCATGATCGGCAGCCCGATCATCGCTTCACGCCCCGTACCCCAGCGGAACAACGAATAGGGCAGCAGCACCATGTAGACCATCGCGTAGAGCCCTGGCGACGCGCTGCCGGTCGCCATCACGGCGAGCTGTATCGCGATGCTAAGGCCGAACGCGATCACGACCATCTGCAGCGGCCTGGTCCTCCGCCAGAGCAGCGTCGGCAAGAGCCCGAGGCAAAGGACCAGCGAAGCGATCCGCCACGGCAGGTCGCGCCGGATCGCGACCTCGAGCGACCCGAGCGCGGCGAACCCGGCCAGGAGCACCCAATCCATCCGGACGCGTCGAGGGGGGTGCGGCGCTCGTGGCTCGGACCCCACGGATCGAAAGAACTCGCGCACCTGCCTCATGAGAAGAGCCGGGTTGACTCCATACCCATCGTTCGAGCGAACCAGCACGACGACCTGGCGTGCTGGTCGCAGCATAGACCGGATGGACGCCGCGCACGAGGCCTCGATGGGGGCGCTCTCGCGATGGCCGGCTGCGCCGCGCGGATCGACGCCCCGAAGCTGCCGGCAGGGAGACCTCCCCTGTCCGATGGCGCACGTTCTCGACTCGGCCACGGACCGACGCTCGTTACAAGCAGAGCCCCTGTCCGCAGACGAGCCTGCATTCACAGCCGGTCTCCTGCGAGCCTCCGGAAATGCCAATGCTTGTGTTGCCGGCCGCCCTCAGGTTGGCTTCGATCCTCTCGAGAGCGCATGCCGGGACCTTGAAGTTGTCGGTGATCTGTACGTCCTCGCCCACGCTGCGCAGGGCATCGAGCCGCAGCGTCGCGAGCTCCGTGTTTCGATGGATCCAGAGCCGCGCGTCGACGGCCTCGAGCTTTCGAAAATCGGCTTCCAGCAGCTCGAACGCCAGGTAGATCCACAACGTACCGCGAACTCGCACCAGGTTCGGCATGCGGATCGCCTTGATCTGCGCCGTGACCAGCTCCCCGCTCGAGGCACTGCCCTCGGCGCGGATACCGCCGACCTCGAGCAAGCTGGGCAAGTCGAGCGTTCCGGCGAAATCGGAGCTGACCGAGATCGTGCCGTCGATCGTGGAGTAAGCGCGCGCCGCGAGGGCGTCCGCGTCGGACGCGATGAGCAGATCGCCTCGATGGACGCTGCCTTCGAGCGCCTCCGGGCCGCTCTCGCAATCTCCAGCGCCCCCCTCTCCGGCCCCCCCTGCCGAAGCGCCAGACGTCGCGCCAGGGCCGGTGTCTCCGCCCGAGCCGCCGTCGCTGCCTCCGCCCAGCCCTCCCGACGCACCATGAGAGGTCCCGCTCGTTGCGCCGCCCGAGCCCTCCGTGACCGTTGTGTCGCCCGCGCTGGCGCTGTTCCCATCGCCCGAACCGCACGCGACGAGCAACGACACAGCGGTCATCCACGTCAGCCGGTCGAGCCACGATCGAGCCGACCGTCGGATTCTTGCGCATTCTCCGGCAGTTCCGGCAGCGGAATTCACACTGTTCATGAGAGAGGAGGAGATCGAAATGTCCCTGGAGCGTCAAGCCCACAACGGCGCTCGAGGCAACGGCGACCTGCAACGACCTCGATTATCTCCGTCCGCGCCGAAATGCCGCCGTCGCGCGTCCAGAACGAGCGGCGCCATTGACCGCGCGAGACGTCGCGTGCCTGGGCGCGCGACGGCGCCGCGTCACCCGCCGTCGTGAGGCCCCAGGATCACAGGCCCGGGAGCGAGCAGCTGCGTGCCGTCCATCAGCCAGACCGCCGCCTGGTTCGTCCCGACGGCGTACCAGAGGACGTCCGCCATGCTGTCGAAGTTGACGTCGGTGCCGGGGCGCAACTCCCAGCCGCGGCCGAGCGGCCCCGGGATCACCGGTCCCGGCGACAGCAGCTCGGCTCCGGCCATCAGCCACACGGCCATCAGGCCCTGCTCGGGGCTGTTCCAGAGCACATCCCCCATGCCGTCGAAGTTGAAGTCCGACGAGGTGACGATCTGGAAGCCGCGGCCGGGCGGCCCCGGGATCACCGGCCCCGTCGCCAGCAGCTCGGCTCCGTCCATCAGCCAGATCGCCATCAGGTTCTTCTGGATGTTGTTCCAGAACACGTCCCCCATGTTGTCGGCGTTCACGTCCTGCGCGGTGGGCGCCGTCCAGCCCTCGCCGGGCGGCCCCGGGAACACCGGGCCCGGGGACAGCAGCTGGCCTCCATCCATCAGCCAGACCGTCATCAGGTTCTGTCGCTCGTTGTTCCAGAGCAGATCCGACATCCCATCGATGTTGAAATCGGTCGCCGAGGTGACCGTCCATCCCTCGCCGGGCGGCCCTGGGAGCACCGGCCCCGGCGCGAGCAGCTGGCTTCCGTTCATCAGCCATATCGTCATCAGGTTCTGGCCTGCGTTGAGCCAGACAACGTCCGCCATGCCGTCGCGGTTGAAGTCGCCCGCATTGGCCACCTCCCAGCCCTGGCCGATGGGTCCCGGGAGGAGCGGCCCCGGCGCCAGGAGCCGGTTCCCCTCCATCCGCCAGATCGCGAGCAGGTTCTGCTCCTTGCTGCTCCAGAGTATGTCCCCCATGCTGTCGGCATCGAAGTCGTTCAGGCGGACTGCCTCCCACCGAGCGCGGCCCAGCCTCGGCGTCGCGACCCCCAGCGGTGACGCCGCGGGCTCGTCCGCCCGAGGTTCCTCGCGCAGGTCCACGCCCGACGAACAGGCGGCCATGGTGTGAATCGCGGCGACAACGCGCAGCGCCGCCCCTGTAGCCGCAGACCGTCTCATACGCGCCCTCTCTTGCGCCTCGGGCGCGGGCACAGATGCCGGCCGGGCAATTCCTGTCCAGCGTCCGGCCTCGTGGGCGCGCCGAGCACGCGCGCCCGTGGAGCGGCAAGCGCCAGTCCAGCGGCCGCGACGTCGAGAGGGGAATCGGGGGTGGCCGCGCCGGCGCGGCAGGGCCTCGCACGACGACCCGGCCGCGCCTCCTCGTGACCAGGCTAACTACTGCAGCACTGTATCCATATCCCAGTCAACCCACATGCTCTTCCACTCGCTGACCGGCTGCTGAACGCCATTGTCCAGGATGTTCATCACGTCCGTGTTTGCGCTGGTGTTGCCCTCGAACGCGCGCTTGAACATCTCGCCTGCGAGGGCGGTCTGAGTGCCCGAGGCGCCGCAGTGGTTCGCGCTGTACATCGTGAAACCCATGCGCTCCGGAACGCCGAGCGCTTTCCACACCGGCTTTGCCGCCCATGCGGAGAGCGCTTCACAGGTCCCACCCAGGTGACACCACGAGTTCTTGCCATTGGCGTTCGTGAAGTGCACGAGGTGCCGCGGTGCGATGGTCGCCAGGAGCATGTGCGTATCGAAGGGGAGGTTGTACACCTTCGAGGGGTCGCTCCGGAGCCAGCGGGCCGCGCTGGTCACCCAGGGTCCGCAGATACCGCTGTCCTCGAGGTTGTCGATGCTCTGAGGCTTGGCATCCGAGCACTGCCAGACAGAACCACCATCACCGTGCCTGAACCACTCCGCCTGGCGCAAATTGGCTACACCACCGCCGCCCGACTCCACGATGACGACCACCGGCGCACGACTGAAGACACCCGCCAGGTAAGCGCCTTTTCCACACCCGGAGCATCCCGACACCATCACCTTCGTGGGATCGTGCCCGCTGCCGGGGTTCTTCTCCAGCACGTCCATCACCCGGTCGATCATCCAGCCGTTGGCGATGTTGGTGTTGACCTCGGACAGGCCGAAGAGATTTCTGATCTTGCCCTCGAAGCCGCTTCCGAACGACAGCGTCTTGCTGCCTGACGGGAAAATCCCACCGGACAGCTTGAGAGCGATCACGCTGCCGGATCCGCTGATGCTCGCCGAGAAGGTCTCTGACTTTCCACCCACCTTGGCGGTGATCGAAACGGTACCTCCGGAGACGGTACCGGTCACCTCATCCGGCTCGCCGGGGACCGGGCCGTAAAGGTACTTGGCTGCCATGGCCAGGATCTCCTTGCGGCGGCACTCCCACTGCTCCTTGGTCGTGACCTTCGTTCCGTTGAAGAACGTGAACGGATCCGGGAGCTTCTCGTTCACCTCGGTCAGGCCGCTCGGCTCGGGCAACGTGGGCAGGACACACGTGAATGGGCCGCCGCCAGTCCCGGTGGTCGCGCTGGCCTCGCCGGTCCCGCTGGTCGTGCTGGCCCCGCCGGTCGGGGAGCCGCCCGTGCCGGCTCCGCTCGTCGCGGCACCGCCGCCCGTACCGGCGCCTCCGCTGGTCGTGGAACCACCGCTGGTCGCGGGGCCTGCACCCGAGGTGACTCCCCCGCTCCCGCTCGGGGTCCCGCCGCCTGAGCCCGAAGCGTCTCCCCCGGCACCGCCGGTTCCTACTTCTGCAGCGCAGCCAGGGAAGTTCAAGAGGGCGAGGACGGGGATCGCGAGGGCGGTTATTTTGCGCGAGGCACGAGAACGGACAGACATGAAGGCCTCCATGTTTCGAGTGCAGTGGCGGAATGCGGCACGCGGTACATGACACGTGGTACGTGACACGCGGGCAAACCGCCGTACTTGTAGCGGACGACAGGGAAGTCAGTGCGTTTTACGCGTTGGCGACGCTGCTTTCGTGACGTGTGCGACGATGTGCCGTGAGGTTGCCAATGGCACGTGAACGAGAGATTTCAGGGCGCGGTGCGATTCGTTCGCCGTCAAGCCGAGGACCCGCAAGCTGAGCCATGAGAACGGCGCTCCCGGGGCCCGGGGGTGGTCTCGGAGCTGTCGCTGGAGCGGCGCGCGACGAACAGGCGGAGGAGGGCCGTTGGGGGGAGAGGTCTGGAGAAGGCTGGCCGGGACGACATCACCAGATACCCATTCCCGGCGAAGGGCAATTCGATCACGCTTATCGCTGGGAATCGTACGCTCGAAGCGGGCGACATCTGGCCAGAATGCAAATGTTCGACAGGTTTGTAGTCGATGTGATCCGGATCGTCTCCGGGAACACCTCGCGAGAGCTCGCACCTGCGGGACATCCGAGGAGGCGACACTCGTCAGCGAGATTTTTTCGTCGCGTCGCGTCGACGCAGAATCTGGTCGTCTGCTCGACGTCGGAGGACGAACCGGACTCCGGCGGCGATGTGCCCGCGGAGGCACGGGCTCAGCGGCACCGGGCGGCCCTCCTTCCGCCGCCAGGCGGCCTGCACCCCCGCCCTTACCCCGCGAGCTTGCCGTTCCGCCGCCGCGCCCCAGGTGGATCCCATCATGGCTCGACTGCGACGCCTCATCGAGCCGGGGACGCGCGCGACGCCCGACCTCCTGGCCGCGCTGCGCGCGCTGGCTCGTCCGCTGCGCGCCACGGCCGATCTCGACCCCTTGATCGAGCGCATCGGCGACGCGCGCTGCGCGCTCCTGGGCGAGGCGACGCACGGGACGCGCGAGTTCACCACGTGGCGCGCGGCGCTCTCCAGGCGGCTGATCGTCGAAGCGGGCGCCTCCTTCATCGCCGTCGAGGGCGACTGGCCCGACTGCTATCGCGTCAACCGCTATGTGAAGGGCTACGCGGACGCGGGGAGCAGCGCCCGCGCGGTGCTGCGCGCCTTCGATCGCTGGCCGACCTGGATGTGGGCCAACGAGGAGGTCGCCGACCTCGTCGAGTGGCTGCGCAGGCACAACGAGGGTCGGCCCGAGGAGCAGCGGGTGGGCTTCTACGGGCTCGACGTCTACAGCCTCTGGGACTCGCTCCGCGAGGTCATGCGCTACCTGGAGGGGGCCGCCCCCGACGCGCTGCCGGCCGCGCGGCGCGCGCTGCGCTGCTTCGAGCCGTACGCCGACGACGCCCACGAGTACGCCCGGGCGACGGTGCTCGTGCCGGAGTCGTGCCAGGCGGAGGCCGTCAAGCTGCTCGCGGAGGTGCGCAAGAGAGCGCCGGAGTTCGGCGCCGACGGGCGCGACGGGCACTTCGTCGCCGAGCAGAACGCCCTCGTGGTCAAGAACGCCGAGGCCTACTACCGGGCGATGGTGCGCAGCGACGCGGCGTCGTGGAACGTCCGCGATGGGCACATGGCCGATACGCTCGATCGGCTGCTCGAGCAACACGGCCCGAGCGGCCGGGCGATCGTCTGGGCGCACAACACGCACGTCGGCGACGCGCGCTTCACCGACATGGCGGAGCGGGGCGAGGTGAACCTCGGCCAGCTCGCCCGCGAGCGCCACGGGGAGGAGCGCGTCGCGCTCGTCGCCTTCGGCGCCCACCGCGGCACGGTGATCGCCGCCCGCGCGTGGGACGCGCTGATGGAGGTGATGCGCTTGCCGGTCGGGCGGCCCGAGAGCTGGGAGGACCTGCTGCACGAGGCGGGCGGCCGGGATCAGCTGCTGATCTTCGAGCCGGGGCGGCTGCCGGAGGAGTCGCTGGCCTGGCGCGGCCACCGCGCCGTCGGCGTCGTCTACCACCCCGAGTACGACCGGTACGGGAACTACGTGCCGACGGTGCTGCCGCGCCGCTACGACGCGCTCCTCTTCGTGGACGAGTCACAGGCCGTCCGGCCCCTGCACCTCGCGCCGCGGGCCGAGAAGGAGCCGCCGGAGACCTACCCCTCCGGCGTGTGACGCCGGCTGCATGGCGCGCGCCGCGCAGAGCCCGCTGGGCGCGCGGAAATCAGGCATGGGCCCTCAGGGAGGCTCTGAAGGCGAGGTGAACCGATGCTCTCGTTACAATCTCCCGATTTCCACCATAATGACGTGATCCCGATCGTGCATACCTGCGAGGGGAAGGACGTGCCGCCCGCGCTCTCCTGGTCGGGTATCCCCGGCGGCACGAGGAGCCTTGCGCTCATCGTCGACGACCCGGACGCGCCCGATCCACGCGCCCCCAAGACGACGTGGGTCCACTGGGTGCTCTACAATATCCCGCCCGACGCCGGCGGCCTGCCCGAGGGCGCGCGCAAGGCCGATCTGCCGACAGGCACGCTCGAGGGAAGGAACGACTGGAAGCGCGCCGGGTACGGCGGCCCGTGCCCGCCGATCGGCAAGCACCGTTATTTCTTCAAGCTGTATGCGCTCGACACGGTGCTGCCCCCGCGAGGCGGGCTCACGAAGGTGGAGCTCGAGAAGGCGATGGAGGGGCACGTCCTCGCGCGTGTCGAGCTCGTCGGGACGTACCAGAAGAGGGGCGGCTCGTAGGAGCCGAGCGCCGCCGGCCACGGCTCGCGTTCGCCTTCGTGCGCTGCGGGCTCATCCGCGTCGTTCGACTCGCTGCGGCGTACCCGCGTGCGCCACGCTCGCCTGCCCGGCGGATGAGCCCGTATCGCGAATCTACACCTCGCCATGAACGCGCCTTCGGCGCGCGCTCATCCGCATTTACACACCGGGCGGCCGTCGTCGTCGCAGTGGCACTGACACACTCCATCAGGACACGTGACGACCTTGTCGCCCTTCGGGCAGGTGGCGACGCACGAGGCGACCGAGTCCTCCTCGCCGCCCGCCGCGACCTCAGCGTCGCTGGCCAGCGAAGGATCAGGCTCACTGGCCTCGACCAACGCCCCCGCTCTGCCGTCCACCGCCTCCGCGGCCGCGCTCCTCCAGAGCGCCGTGGAAGCGGGCAGCACCGACAACACGAACACCGATAACAGCGTACCGCGCATCTTCACTCCTCCTGGTCAGCGATGCTTCCATGACTGGGCATCCTTGATGGGCAGGGGCCGAGGCACGCGGCGTGCCGAATGGCGCGGCCGGCGGCCGAGCTCGCGGCGCCGCGGCAGGTACGGGAGCGCTGCCCCGCGTGTGTCTGCGATGTTCGGACGGCGCAGCCGGCCCGGCTGCGCGGGTTGAGCTCGCCTGTCCTGCCGCATCCTCATCACGCCCGGCGAGATCGTCATTTCGAACGCGGCAATCCGAGCAAAGGGTTGCGCGCGATGGTTTGCTCGAACACGCAAGCCCGCCGCGGGCGGAGCGCGCCGCCGAGCGGCCGCGGCCTCACGTTGGCGCGGCGAGAGGGCGCGGCGCGCGCTGGGCCAGCGGAGAACGCGGCTGGCACGACGAGTGCTCTTTGGTCAGGCAGCACACAGGGGCAGATGACACGCGAGCTGGCCTGATGCTCCGAGTCCTGTGGAGCTGCTCTAACGCAAGGGCTCCGCTCGGTCGTCAAACGCAGCTGGCATGTCTGGCCTCTCTGACCATCAACCATCACGAGATCGAACGAAAGAGGAAGAACATGACACGAAAGATCATCACCGCGGTCGCTGGGTTGTCGTTGTTCGTCGGCGTGGCGATGGCGCAGGCGGCGACGCCCGCCACCTCGAGCCTGAAGGGTCGCTCAGTCGTCGACGCCGACGCGAGCGCTGGGATCCCCGAGAAGGTGGCGTACTACTCCGGGTACCCCGGGGCCAACGTGGCCACCTCGACGAACATCGGCATCGCGGGCATCGCGATCGGGACCTCGGGGTCGGTCGCCCAGACGTCGGTCGCGCAGGCAGGGAACGGCAACGTCGCTGTCGGGATGGCCAACGCAGGGGGCTTCCACGGCCGTGGCTACGGCCACGGAGGCTGGGGGAGGATCGCGCTGAACGACGCGCCGGCGTCCGGTCAGGCAGACATCCTCTTCGACAACTAGCGTCCCGCCCGCCAGAGGTCCGGCCAGCAATGGCCGGACCTCTGCGCCGCTCCACCGCGGCCTCGCGCGGGCAGACCTGGCTGGTTTCCTCGGGGCTCCGCCCCGCTCCGCACCCCGGCGGCCACAGGCCGCCCCGGCCGGCCCGCTGGGGCCGGAGCCTCCACGGGCCGCGCGCGGCGCTCCTGCCGCGCGCGGCCTTCTCTCCGACGACCCCCGAACCCGGGATGGACGAAACCATGCGCCGTTTACTCCGTGTGCTCTCGACGTCCGCGCCCGCGCTGATCGCGGCGGCGCTCTGCTTTCATTTCGCGATGACGCTGGCCTACCTGACGCCGCAGAACCCGCTCCAGCTCCGCTTCGCGCGGCTCATCAGCGGGTACATGAACCCGTTCTTCGAGCAGAACTGGCACCTCTTCGCCCCCGATCCCATCACCGACACGCGCCTCGTGATGGTCGCCTGCCGCCTGCACGAGCCGGACGGGAGCACGACCGAGACCGGGTGGACCGATATCACGACGCCCTACTGGGAATCCCACCGGGAGAACCGGCTCGGCCCCGCGACGCGCCTCGGACGATCGGTGACGGGCGCGGCGCGCATGATCTACACCGTCGATCCGACGTCGCTGCAGATGGCGAAGAAGCTCGATCAGCAGCGCACGCGCGCGCAGGCGGGCGGGGGCGGCGCCGAGGCGCCCGACGCTCAGGTGGTCGACACGCTCAGGGACCAGGTGAAGAAGGAGCAGGACGCCGGCGTTCAGCTCGGCAAGAGCGTCCTGGAGCGGGCCGGCTCCGCGCACTGTGACAGCCTGTACGGCCCGGGCCGCACCGCCGCGGTGCGGCTCCGCCTGGCGGTGCTGAAATTCCCGCGCTTCTCCAGGCGCGACCTGCCCGACTCGAAGGGTGAATTGACGTACTACGATTTCGACTGGGCTCCGTATCGATCGGTGGCGCCGCTGGACGCGACGACCGAGGACAGACACCAGGCGCCCGTGGCCCTCCGGGCGGCGGCCGCGGAGGAGAGGTGACGCCATGCTGAGCAAGCTGAACGCACGCTGGCACCGCATCGTGGAGCTCGCGAGCCGAGAGCGCTGCCTGATCGGGGCCAGCCTCTTCCGGATCGTCGCCGGGCTGACCATCCTCCACCTCTACCTGGCCAACTACTTCCAGCGCCATTACCTCTACGGCCCCGAGGGGGTGTGGCCCTTCGCGCGGTCGCTCGAGGAGGCCCACCGCACCGGCGCGTTCTCGATCTACCTGCTCAGCAGGTCGCCGCTCTATTTCGAGGTCGTCTTCCACCTCGCCATGCTGTTCGCGGCGCTGTGGGTGATCGGCTTCCGCACGCGGCTCATGTCGCTGCTCACGTATGTCGGGCTCTGGTCGTTGCATCAGCGGAACCCCGTCCTGCTGGACGGCGGCGACAACCTCGTCCGGCTCGCGCTGCTGTACGGCATCTTCGCCGAGCTCGGCGCGTACTTCTCGCTCGACGCCGATCGCCTCCGCGCGCAGCGGGAGCGCGGCGGGGAGCTCCAGCGGATCAAGGGGATGCTCCACAACGCGGCGATCCTCGCCTGCGCCGTCCAGGTGTGCCTGGTCTACGGGGTCGCGGGGCTCTACAAGGTGCAGGGGGAGCTGTGGCAGAACGGGACGGCCCTTTATTACATCACCCGCGTCGGCGAGTTCACGTGGCCCGGCCACAGCGACAGCCTCTCCCGCAGCGTGGCTGTGGTGACGGCGCTGACCTACGCGACGGTCGGGTTCCAGCTCAGCTTCCCGTTCCTGTTCGCCCTGAACCGGCACACACGCAGGCTCTCGCTCGCCGCGGCGTTCCTGTTCCACGCCGGAATCGCCGTCATGATGGGGCTCGGCACGTTCGCGGTATTCATGATCAGCGTCGAGCTGGCGCTCATCGCGGACGCGGAGTACCGGGCGATCGGCGCGTTCGCCAGGCGGCTCGTGTCCTTCGAGGCGCCGTCGCTCCGGCGCCTCCTGCCCGCGCGCCGGATCCAGACGAAGTAGCGCGGCGCGGGCGCGCTCGAGCGCCCGCCCTATCTCCCCCCGGCCTCCCAGCGATCCCCGCCCAGCTTCACCAGCCTTCCGCCACGCGGATCGCGATCTTCCCGATCGTGCGGCCCGACTCGATCGCGCGGTGCGCCTGCGAGAGCTCGCGCACCGGGTAGCTCGCGCTGACGATGGGCCTGACGTGGCCTTGCGCCGCCAGCTCCGCCACCGCGGCGAGCGCGCGGCCCTGCGCGTGCGGGTCGAGCCGCCAGATCGTGGCGGCCCCCATCACATGATAGATCAGCGACGCCGCCTTCATGAACAGCCGGTCCGCGACAGGCGCGGGCGTCGGCACGATGCTCACCACGGTGCCCATCGGCGCCACGGCGTCGAGCGCCTGATCCAGCGCGCGGCCACCGGCGTTGTCAAAGGCCACCGCGACGCCCGCCCCACCGGTCAGATCCCGGCACGCCTGGCCCACGTCCTGCGTCGTGTGATCGAGCACGACCGCCGCGCCGAGGTCGCGGCAGAGCGCCGTCGACTCGGGTCGGCTGGCGGTCGCCACCACCCGTAGCCCGAGGTGACGCGCGAGCTGCAGCTGCAGATGGCCCACGCCGCCTGCGCCCGCGGTGACCAGCACCGCGGCGCCGAGCGCGGGCCGCGCGCGCGAGAGGCATTCCCAGGCCGTGACGCCCGCGAGCGACAGGCATGCAGCCTGCTCATGGGAGAGGGCCGCCGGTTTGCGCGCGAGGGTGCGGCTGTCGGCCACCACCCGCTCCGCGTTCGCGCCCTGCCCGAACAGGCTGGGTGAGCCGAACACCTCGTCTCCGACCGCGAGATCGTCGACGCCGGGGCCGACCGCGTCGACGATCCCGGAGACGTCGTAACCGAGCACCAGCGGAAACTGCCGCTCGATGCGGCGCGGCCCGGGCGCCGCCGAGCGCGCCCGGATGTCCGCCGGGTTGACCGACGACGCGATCACGCGCACCCTCACCTGGTGAGGTCCGGGCGCCGGGTCGGGCAGCTCCAGCGGCACGAGCTGCGAGGCGTCGCCATGGTGATGGATTCCGATTGCCTTCATGCGTTGCAGTCCTCTCGAGCGATGCCGGCGTAGCTTGGCGCCGGGCGAGCCGCGGCGTGAGATCAGCGACGCTCGCGCCGCCGCTCGACGATCGCTGTTCCCTGACGGGCGAGAGCATACCGGATGCCGGCCTGGAGATCGCGCTGCGTCAGGAGGTTGCCCAGCTCGATCCCCTGCGCGACCAGCGTCTGGGCGACGTCGGGTGACGCCCCGACGAGGACACACGTGGCGCCGAGGAGCGCGGCGGCCCGCGTGGCCTGGAGGAGGCGGGCAGCCACATCGGCGTCGAGGACCGGCACGCCCGTAATGTCGATGAGCACCGTCTCGGCCCTGTGGCGCTCGATGCCCTGGAGCAGCGTCTCCAGGAGCTGGGCGCCGCGGGCGGGGTCGATGGTCCCCACGAGGGGCACCACGAGGATGCCTTCGTGGACCGGGATGACCGGCGTGGACAGCTCCTGGATGACGTCGAGGAGCTGCCGCTGCGTCGCGAACCACGCGAGCTCTTTCTGCACCGCCTCCGCGGCGCGCTTCTTCTCCGTGATGTCCTCGATCATGACAAGGAGATAACGGCAGACGCCGTGCTCGTCTTTGAGTGGCACCTTCACCATGTGAAGCCACCGCTCCCCGGTCGGCGTGGCGATGCGCGACTCGGGTATGTCCACGATCTCACCCTTCTCGATCACGTCGCGATCCATGCGATCGAGCCACCTGGCCTCTTCGAGTCGATGCGGGAAGAGGTCGAAGACGTTCTTGCCGAGAACGTCGCTCCGGGGGGCGCCGAAGACCTTTTCGTAGTGGCCGTTCATCCGGACGACGCGAAACTCCGTCACCTCCTTGATGAAGACCGAGACCGGCACGTGCTCGATGATGGTGTCGAGGAAGCTCTCGATAGGCACCGTCGCTGGCTCGCAGCGCGGCGCAGCCGGGTCGTGGACGCAGACGAGCGCGCCGCGCGCGCCGTCGACGCGAAGCTGCGTGACCGAGATCTCGCAGGACGGCGCGCCGGGCGCGCCGCCCCGGAGCGCGATGCCGGCCTGCTCGCGCTCGCCTTCGAGCACGGCGCGGATGGCTGCGAGCACCTCCCGCGCCTCGCCGGGGAGCCCCTCGGGCGACGCGGGCAGGACGGCCGGCGCGAGCGCGAGGGACACCGGCCAGACGGGGAGCGCGCCCTCCGCGAGGATCTGCTCCAGGCGGGGATTGGCGCACCGGAGCGCTCCCATTGCATCGAAGACAGCGGCGGCTACCGGGAGCGCGCAGAGGAGCGGCAGGGGGTCGACGCCGGTATGCGGCAGGGGGCCGGCGCCGACGTGCGGGCCGGGCCCATCGAGATCTAGGGTCATGCGGGATCCTTCTACGCGACACGAGCGGCCCAGCGTTCTCCGGGCCGGACGACCCGTCGAATACCCCAACCTTTCAACGCGCTCTCCGGGAATCGTGATGCGCTCACCACCATGTGACATATCTAACAATTCCGTACAGGTAGCGCCGTAGCTCCACCGAAAGAACGATGGTTGATCAAACCCTGTTCAGGCGCGCGGCCTCGGCTCGAACCCCTGCTCGGGCCGCTCGCGGTGCACCGGCAAGGACACGGCCTGATCGGGCGGCATCCGGCGCGCCTGGCACGGAGGTTGATACCGTTTCTATCGATGATGAGTTCGATGAGTTCGATGCTCCCCGTGGATGCCGAAACCCTCTCTCGGCCGCCTGCCGTCACCGGGCCGCACGCCGCTCCCGGCCGCCTCGCCCTGCCGCTGCCCGATCGCTCGCTGCCCGGACGAGGCGGGCAGGGCGCCGTTCGCGCCCGGATCCACGGAGCCCGCGGGAGACGCCGTGCGCGCGCGTGATCTCGGCGTCGCGCCTGGCATCTTCGATCCGGGCCCGCTGAACGCGATCACCGACGTGGGCGGCGTGCGCGTCGGGCACGCGACGGTGATCGAGGGAGACGCGATCCGCACGGGCGTCACCGCCGTATTCCCCCACGGGGGGAACCTCTACCTCGATCGCGTCCCCGCGGCGATCCACGTGGGCAACGGGTTTGGCAAGCTCGTCGGCGCGACCCAGGTCCGGGAGCTGGGTGAGCTGGAGACTCCCATTCTCCTCACGACCACGCTTTGCGCGTTCCGGGCCGCCGACGCGCTCGTCGAATGGATGCTGGCGCAGCCGGGCATGGAGGAGGTGCGCTCGCTCAACCCGGTCGTCGGCGAGACCAACGACGGCGTGCTCAACGCGGTCCGGCTCCGCCCGATCACCGCCGAGCACGTGCGCGCGGCGCTGGGCTCGGCGCGGGAGGGGCCCACGCCGGAGGGGTGCGTCGGCGCGGGCACGGGCACCGTCGCGTTCGGATGGAAGGGGGGGATCGGCACCGCCTCGCGGGTGCTGCCGGCGTCGCTCGGCGGGGCCTGCGTCGGCGTGCTCGTCCAGTCGAACTTCGGCGGCGTGCTGCAGGTGATGGGCGCGCCCGTCGGCGAGGAGCTCGGCCGGTACGCTTTCCGGTCGCAGGTCGAGGCGGCGGCGGGAGACGGCTCCATCCTCATCCTCGTCGCGACGGACGCGCCGCTGTCGGATCGCAACCTCGGGCGGCTCGCTGCCCGCGCGATCCTGGGCCTCGCGCGCACCGGATCCTCCGGCGCGAACGGCTCCGGCGACTACGCGATCGCCTTCTCGACGAGCGCCTCGGTGCGGCGCCGCTCCGGCGCGAAGCGGATCGCGATCACGGAGCTCTCGAACCAGGAGACGTCCCCCCTCTTCCAGGCCGTGATCGAGGCGACGGAGGAGGCCATCTACAGCTCGCTCTTCACGGCCGAGACCACCACGGGGAGCGGTCGCACCGTGGAGGCCATTCCGCTGGATCGCGTCCGTGAGGTGCTGTCGAGGCACGGCGTCCAGCGGCCGCCCGGCCGCTCCCGCCCTGCATGACGCAAGAGACCGCCGCGGGCGGGCCGGCGCGAGAGCTCGCCGCCGTTTCCCGTGGCGCAGCGAGGCGCTTTTGGCAACATCACGAATCGACGGGGCGCCTCCGGGGCCGATCCGGCTTTGGACACCCTCCCTCTATGACCGACAGTCCACGTTACCGCGTGCTGGGGGTGCTGCACCAAGGTGCGGACACGATCCTCTACCGCGCGCGGCGCGAGGAGGACGGCCGGCCGGTGGTGCTCAAGGCACTGCGGCGCGACCACGCCAGCCCCCGCGCCCTCGGCAGGCTCCAGCACGAGCTCGAGGTCGCCAGGACGCTGAAGTCGCCCGCGGTCGTCAAGGCCTGCGGAATCGAGCCGTTCCGCGACCAGGTGACGCTGGTCCTCGAGGACTTCGGCGGGCGCTCGCTCGACCGGCTGCTCGATGACGACGGGCCGATGCGCCCGATGTCGATCGAGCGCTTCTTCCCCCTCGCCCTGCGCCTCGCCGCCGCGCTCGCCGAGCTCCACCGACACCACGTCATCCACAAGGACATCAAGCCTCAGAACCTGCTCTACAACCCCGACACCGGCGAGGTGAAGATCACCGATCTCGGCATCGCCTCCCTCTCCTCCCGCGGGGCACAGGAGCTCGCGCACGACGGGCTCATCGAGGGCACGCTCGCCTACATGGCGCCGGAGCAGACCGGCCGCATGAACCGCCGCGTCGACGAGCGGACCGATCTGTACTCCCTCGGCGTCACCTTCTACGAGTTGCTGACTGGCACCCTGCCCTTCCACGCCAGCGACCCCGTCGCGTGGGTCTATTGCCACATCGCCCAGGCGCCGCGGCCGCCTCACGCGCTCGTCCCCTCGATTCCACCCCAGCTCTCCGCCGTCGTCCTCAAGCTGCTCTCCAAGGCCGCCGAGGAGCGTTACCAGAGCGCCCTCGGCCTGCGCCACGACCTCGACGCGTGCTTTTCCCAGCTGCGCCGGCGCGGCGCCATCGACCCCTTCCCGCTCGGACTGCGCGACGTCTCCGATCGGTTCCAGATCCCGCAGCGGCTCTACGGCCGCGAGCGCGAGATCGAGGCCCTGCGCGCCGCGTTCGAGCGCGTCGTCGCGAACGGCCGGCCAGAGCTCCTCCTCGTCTCGGGCTATTCGGGGATCGGCAAGTCCTCGCTCGTCGCCGAGCTGCACGGGCCCGTCGTGCGCGAGCGCGGCTCCTTCCTCTCCGGCAAGTTCGATCAGCTCAAGCGCGACGTCCCCTACCGCCCCTTCCTTCACGCCTTCCGGGGCCTCATGCAGGAGATCCTCGGCGCCAGCGAGCAGCAGCTCGAGCGCTGGCGAGAGCGCCTCCGCGAGGCCCTCGGCGCGAGCGGCGCGCTGCTCACCGACATGCTCCCGGAGATCGAGCGCCTCCTCGGCCCGCAACCCCCCGTGCCCGAGCTCCCGCCCGCCGAGGCCCAGAGCCGGTTGCTCGCCACGCTCCAGCGCTTCGTCGCCGCCTGCGCACGGAAGGAGCACCCCGTCGCCCTCTTCCTCGACGACCTGCAATGGGCCGACCCCGGTAGCCTCCTCTTGCTCGAGCAGCTCGCCACCCTCGCCGGCGACGCGCACCTCCTGCTCATCGGCGCCTACCGGGACAACGAGGTCGGCCCCGCGCACCCGCTCCGGCTCACGCTCGCCGAGGTGCAGAAGCGCGGCGCGACCGTCGGCGACATCGTCCTCGAGCCGCTCTCCGCCGCCCATGTCGGTGCGCTCGTCGCCGAGGCGGTCCACGCGGCCGAAGCAGAGGTCGAGCCGCTCTCACGGCTGGTTTACGAGAAGACCGGCGGCAACCCCTTCTTCGTGCTCCAGTTCCTCATCACCCTGCACGACGAGGGACTCATCACCTTCGACACCGATGAGGGCGCATGGCGGTGGGACATCGCCGCCATCCGCGACAAGGGCTTCACCGACAACGTCGCCGAGCTGATGGTGGGCAAGCTGGAGCGGCTCCCCGTCGCCACGCGCGACGCCCTCAAGCTCGCCGCCTGCCTCGGCGGCAGCGTGGACCTCGACACCCTCGCGATCATCGCGCGAAGGCCGGCGGAGGAGCTCCGCGAGGCGCTCGAGGAGGCCGCGCGGGAGGGGCTGCTGCTCCGCCGGGACAGCGCCTATCGCTTCCTCCACGACCGGGTGCGGCAGGCCGCTCATTCGCTCATCCCGCCCGAACAGCTCGCCGAGGTGCACCTCTGCATCGGTCAGCTGCTCTTGAAGGCGCAGCGCGCCGAAGAGCGCGAGGACGCGCTCTTCGACATCGTGAGCCACCTCAACCGCGGCGCCGCGCTCCTCCGTTCCCGCGCCGAGCGCGACGAGCTCGCCGCCCTCAACCTCCGCGCGGGCAGGAAGGCCAAGGCCGCCGCCGCCTACCAGTCCGCCGACGCCCTCTTCGCCGCGGGCATGGCCCTCCTCGCGCACGATCCACGCGAGCGCTGGGAGACTCGGTATGATCTGGCCTATCCCCTGAGCCTCGAGCGCGCCCACGCCGCCTACGCCACGGGCAGCTCCGACGAGGCCGAGCGGCTGCTCGAGGAGCTCCTGAGGCGCACGAGGAGCGAGCTCGATCGCGCCGCGGTCGTCGAGCTTGCCGTGAGCTTCTACCAGACCCGGGGGCGGTCCGACCACGCCGTCGACCTCGCGCTCGCGTGGCTCCGCGCCTCGGATATCGATCTTCCGCTCCACCCCACCGACGCACAGGTCAAAGAAGAGACCGAGAGCCTCTGGCAAGCGCTGGGCGACCGGGCGATCGAGGACCTGCTCCGCCTGCCCCCCATGGATCATCCGGAGTGCAAGGTCGTCATGGCGGTGCTGCAAAGCGTGGCCGGCCCCGCGATCTTCGTGGACCACGACCTGCACTACCTCATCGTCCTGCGCCAGGTGAAGCTCAGCCTGCGCTACGGCAACGCCGAGAGCTCCGCCCACGCGTACGCGGCCTTCGCGCGGATGTTCGGCCCGCGGTTCGGGCGATACCGCGAAGCCTACAAGTTCGGAAAGCTCGGCTACGACCTCGCGGACAGGAGCGAGCTCCTCACCGTGAAGTCGCTGGTATTCACCCTCTTCGGACAGCAAGTCCTCTTCTGGACACGCCACTACCGGGAGACGTACCCCTTCACGCGCGCCGGGTTCAGCGCCGCTGTCGAGTCCGGCGATATGCGCATGGCCTGCTTCAACTGCGTCTGGGCCCCGCTCTTCCCGCTGCTCGCCGGCGAGCCGCTGGAGGACGTCCTCCACGAGGTCGAGGAGCGCAGCCGCTTCGTGCGCAAGGCCGGTTACGCGTTCGCCTACGGCGTCCTGGCCAGCGCCCACGCCGTCATCCAGACGCTGCGCGGGAGGCCGGTCCGCTTCTCCACGCTCGACGGCTCCGAGCTGGACCCGCCGGCCTTCGAGGCGCGGCTCGACGAGGGGGATATGCGGGGCGCCCGCGGCCTCCATTTCAGCATGAAGGCCCGGGCGCTCTTCGTCCTCGGCTCTCACGGAGAGGCGCTCGCCGCGGCGACGCGCGTGATCGTCGATCACCCCTTCAGGAGAGAGCCCTACGCGCTCATCGCCGAGAACCGCTATGTTCACGCGCTATCGCTCGCGGCGCTCGTCGGCGCCGGCGGTGGCGCGCCCGAGCCGCCCACGCCGCACGAAGCGCGGCGGTCGCCGGCGCAGGAGCTCCCCGAGGGCCTCCTCGACAGCGAGCGGCAGCTCGGCGAGTGGGCCGCGAGCTGCCCCGACAACTTCCTCCACAAACACGCCCTGGTCCGCGCCGAGATCGCCCGGCTCCTCGGGCGCGAGCCCGAGGCCATCCGGCTCTACGAGCAGGCCATCTCCTCGGCGCGGGAGAACGGCTTCGTCCAGCACGAGGCCATCGCCTGCGAGCTCGCCGCCCGGTTCTACCGCGATCGCGGCCTGTCCACGCCCGAAGGCGCCTACCTGCGGGACGCCCGCGCCGCCTACTTCCGCTGGGGCGCCCACGCCAAGGTCGAGCAGCTCGACCAGCGGTATCCCTTCCTCGTCGAGCGAAAGCCGATCGCCCCCACCGTCACCTTCGCCGTACGCGCCGAGCAGTTCGACGTCCTCTCCATCGTCAAGGCCTCTCAGGGCATCTCGGGCGAGCTCAAGCTCCCGCGCCTGCTCGAGATGCTCCTGCGCATCGTGGTCGAGCACGCGGGCGCCGGAGAGGGGGTCGTGCTCCTGGTCCGGGAGGAGCGCCTGTCGACGGCGGCGGCGATCGCGACGTCGCGCTCGACGTCCGGCAGCGCGGCGCGGCTGCTCGACGCGGGCGAGGCGTCGGCGGCGCTGCCGCAATCCATTCTCAACTATGTCCTCCGCAGCCACGAGCGCGTGCTGCTAGACGACGCTTCCGGGCGGCACCCGTTCTCGGAGGACGAGTATTTCGGCCGCAAGAGGCCGAGATCGGTGCTGTGTCTCCCGATCATGCGGCAGGGCCGGCTGCTCGGCGTGCTCTACCTGGAGAACGGGCTCGTGGCCGGGGCGTTCACCCCCGGGCGGCTCACCGTGCTCGAGCTGCTCACCTCGCAGTCGGCCATCTCGCTCGAGAACGCCATGCTCTATGCCGATATCGAGCAGGAGAACGCCGAGCGGCGCCGGGCGGAGCAGGCGCTGAAGGCCAACCAGGTGACGCTGCAGGCCATCGTCGACAACTCCGCCGCGGCCATCTTCCTCAAGGATCGCGAAGGCCGGTATCTGCTCGCCAACCGCCACGCAGGGAACGTCGCCGGCGTGCCGAGCCATGAGCTCCTCGGAAAGACCGACGCCGAGCTCTATCAGGGCGCGGACGTCGAGGTCCTCCGAGACAACGACCGGCGGGTGCTCGACGCGGGCGACCCGATGGAGTTCGAGGAGGAGGTGACGACGAAAGAGGGCGAGCCGCGCATCTACCTGTCCCTCAAGTTCCCGCTCGGCGAGAGCGTGATGCCCGGCGTGCTCTGCGGCATCTGCACCGACATCACGGAGCGCAAGCGCGCCGAGCTCGCCGAGCGCTTCCTCGCCGAGGCGAGCCGCAAGCTCATGGCCCTCGGCTACGGCGCCACCCTCGAGAGCGTGGCGCAGCTCGCGTTGCCGGCGCTGGCCGACCGGTGCGTCATCGACGTGGACCTCGCCCAGGACGCACCGGGGCGGGCGGTCACCGCGGGCATGCCGGCCGAGCTCGCAGGCGCGGTGACGGACGCCCTGCGGCCTCTGGCGGCGACGTCGCCGGACCGCCCCGAGATAGGCGACGTCCGCGCCGCGCCTCTCCTCGAGCCGCTCGGCGTTCACTCCTTCCTCCGCGTTCCGCTCCTCGCGCGCGACCGGCGCTTCGGGGTCATGACCTTGCTGGCGACCGCGCCCCGACCCCGCTATGGCTCTTCCGACCTGCGGCTCGCCGAGGAGCTCGGGTTCCGCGCGGCGCTCGCCCTCGACAACAGCCGCCTGTTCGCCGAGGCCCAGCAGGCGATCGAGCGCCGCGACGAGTTCCTCCTCGTCGCATCCCACGAGCTCAAGACACCGCTCACCTCGCTCACGATGCAAGCCCACCTGCTCGCCCGGCTCCTGCCCCGCCTCCAGCGCGCCGAGGTCGCTCCGGAGCGCATCGACGCCGCCATCCAGCTCCTCAACCGCCAGATCGCGCGCCTCGGCCACCTGGTCAACGAGCTGCTCGACGTCACCCGCCTCAACGCCGGCCGGCTCACCCTCGCGCGCGCCCCCCTCGACCTGGCGGCCCTGACGCGCGAGGTCGTCGAGCGGATGCACCAGCAGCTCACCGACGCCCGCTGCCGGACCCAGCTCGAGCTGGACGAACCCGTGATGGGACACTGGGATCCGTCTCGCATGGAGCAGGTCCTCATCAACCTCCTGTCCAACGCGATCAAGTACGGCGCGGGAGGCCTCATTCACGTCATCGTGCGCCGCGAGGGCGCTCGCGCCGTGCTCGTCGTCCGCGATCATGGCATGGGCATCGCCGAGGCCGATCAGGCCAGGATCTTCGAGCGCTTCGAGCGCGCCGTCTCCGTCCGCAACTTCGGCGGTCTCGGCCTCGGCCTCTACATCGTTCGATGGATCGTCACCTCCCACGGTGGCACCATCCGCGTCGAGAGCAGGCCGGGCGCGGGCGCCGCGTTCATCGTCGAGCTGCCTTTGCGCCCGCCGGAGGCGGAGACGGAAGGCCAGGGCACCTTTCTCGCGCCAGCGTGAGCGTTCACCGGGGGCCGAGGGGGGCGCAGCTCCGCGCCGTTTGCTCGTGACGGGTCGCAGCGCTTTTGGCAATGTACCAAGTTGAACCGCAGCACGGCGCTGACGTCCGTGACGTCCGGCGTTCAAAGATTCTCCTATGCCCCATAGTCCACGTTACCGCGTGCTGGAGGTGCTGCACCAGGGTGCGGACACGATACTCTACCGCGCGCGGCGCGACGAGGACGGCCGGCCGGTGGTGCTCAAGGCACTGCGGCGCGACCACGCCAGCCCCCGCGCACTCGGCAGGCTCCAGCACGAGCTCGAGGTCGCGACGGCGCTCGCTTCGCCGGTCGTCGTTCGGGCCTACGGGATCGAGCCGTTCCGCGACCAGATGACGCTGGTCCTCGAGGACTTCGGCGGGCGCTCGCTCGACCGGCTGCTCGATGACGACGGGCCGATGCGCCCGATGCGCCCGATGTCGATCGAGCGCTTCTTCCCCCTCGCCCTGCGCCTCGCCGCCGCGCTCGCCGAGCTCCACCGACACCACGTCATCCACAAGGACATCAAGCCTCAGAACCTCCTCTACAACCCCGACACCGGCGAGGTGAAGATCACCGATCTCGGCATCGCCTCCCTCTCCTCCCGCGGGGCACAGGAGCTCGCGCACGACGGGCTCATCGAGGGCACGCTCGCCTACATGGCGCCGGAGCAGACCGGCCGCATGAACCGCCGCGTCGACGAGCGGACCGACCTGTACTCCCTCGGCGTCACCTTCTACGAGTTGCTGACTGGCACCCTGCCCTTCCACGCCAGCGACCCCGTCGCGTGGGTCTATTGCCACATCGCCCAGGCGCCGCGGCCGCCTCACGCGCTCGTCCCCTCGATTCCACCCCAGCTCTCCGCCGTCGTCCTCAAGCTGCTCTCCAAGGCCGCCGAGGAGCGTTACCAGAGCGCCCTCGGCCTGCGCCACGACCTCGACACGTGCTTTTCCCAGCTGCGCCGGCGCGGCGCCATCGACCCCTTCCCGCTCGGGCTGCGCGACGTCTCCGATCGGTTCCAGATCCCGCAGCGGCTCTACGGCCGCGAGCGCGAGATCGAGGCCCTGCGCGCCGCGTTCGAGCGCGTCGTCGCGAACGGCCGGCCAGAGCTCCTCCTCGTCTCGGGCTATTCGGGGATCGGCAAGTCCTCGCTCGTCGCCGAGCTGCACGGGCCCGTCGTGCGCGAGCGCGGCTCCTTCCTCTCCGGCAAGTTCGATCAGCTCAAGCGCGACGTCCCCTACCGCCCCTTCCTTCACGCCTTCCGGGGCCTCGTGCAGGAGATCCTCGGCGCCAGCGAGCAGCAGCTCGAGCGCTGGCGAGAGCGCCTCCGCGAGGCCCTCGGCGCGAGCGGCGCGCTGCTCACCGACATGCTCCCGGAGCTCGAGCGCCTCCTCGGCCCACAGCCCCCCGTGCCCGAGCTCCCGCCCGCCGAGGCCCAGAGCCGGCTGCTCGCCGCGCTCCAGCGCTTCGTCGCCGCCTGCGCACGGAAGGAGCACCCCGTCGCCCTCTTCCTCGACGACCTGCAATGGGCCGACCCCGGTAGCCTCCTCTTGCTCGAGCAGCTCGCCACCCTCGCCGGCGACGCGCACCTCCTGCTCATCGGCGCTTATCGCGACAACGAGGTCGGCCCCGCGCACCCGCTCCGGCTCACGCTCGCCGAGGTGCAGAAGCGCGGCGCGACCGTCGGCGACATCGTCCTCGAGCCGCTCTCCGCCGCCCATGTCGGTGCGCTCGTCGCCGAGGCGGTCCACGCGGCCGAAGCAGAGGTCGAGCCGCTCTCGCAGCTCGTCCACGAGAAGACCGGCGGCAACCCCTTCTTCGTGCTCCAGTTCCTCATCACCCTGCACAACGAGGGGCTCATCACCTTTGATGCGGATGAGGGCGCATGGCGGTGGGACATCGCCGCCATCCGCGACAAGGGCTTCACCGACAACGTCGTCGAGCTGATGGCCGGCAAGCTGGAGCGGCTCTCGGTCCCGACGCGCGACGCCCTCAAGCTCGCCGCCTGCCTCGGCGGCAGCGTGGACCTCGACACCCTCGCGATCGTCGCGCGAAGGCCGGCGGAAGAGCTCCGCGCGGCGCTCGAGGAGGCCGTCCGGGAGGGGCTGCTGCTCCGCCGGGACAGCGCCTATCGCTTCCTCCACGACCGGGTGCAGCAGGCCGCTTATTCGCTCATCCCGCCCGGACAGCTCGCCGAGGTGCACCTCCGGATCGGTCAGCTGCTCTTGAAGGCGCAGCGCGCCGAAGAGCGCGAAGAGGCGCTCTTCGATGTCGTCGGCCACCTCAACCGCGGCGCCGCGCTCCTCCGTTCCCAGGCCGAGCGCGACGAGCTCGCCGCCCTCAACCTCCGCGCCGGCAGGAAGGCCAAGGCCGCCGCCGCCTACCAGTCCGCCGACGCCCTCTTCGCCGCGGGCATGGCCCTCCTCGCGGATGAGCCCCGGGAACGGTGGGAGACGCAGTACGCGCTGACCCACGCCCTGAGCTTCGAGCGAGCGCGCTGCGCGTACATCCTCGGCAACTTCAATGAAGCCGAGCGGCTGCTCGAGGAGCTCACGGATCGCTCGATGACCAAGATCGAGAGGGCCGCCGTCGTCGAGCTCGCCGTCGCCTTGCACGTGACCCGCGGGCAGAGCGCCCGCGCTGTGGAGATCGGTCTCTCCTTCCTGCGCTCTTACGACATCCATCTGCCAACCCACCTCACCGACGCGCGCATCGACGAAGAGACCGAGAGCGTATGGAAGGCCCTGGGCGACCGGGCGATCGAGGGCCTCGTCCACCTGCCCCCCATGACGCACCCGGAGATCAAGATCGCGATGAGCATCTTGAAGAGCGTGTCCGTCGCTGCGTATTTCGTGGACCAGAACCTGCATCACCTGATCCTCGAGCGCATGGTCACGCTCAGCCTCCTCCATGGCAACGCCGAGAGCTCCGCCCATGCGTACACCGCCTTCGCGCGGGTGCTCGGCCCGCGGTTCGGGAGATACAAGGAGGCTTACCTGTTCGGCAAGCTCGGCTACGACCTCGCGGAGAAAAGCGAGGACCTGGCCGCGAAGCCCACCGTGATCTTCCTGTTCGGGCAGCTGACCGTCTTCTGGACGCGCCATTACAGAGAGACCTACCCCTACAACCGCCTCGGCTTCAACGCCGCCGTGGAATGCGGCGATCTGAACAACGCGTGTTACCATTGCGTCTGGGCGTCGGTGTTCCCCCTGCTGTGCGGGGAGCCGCTGGAGGACGTCCTCCGCCTGACCGAGGAGCGCCTCGGCTTCGTGCGCAAGGCCGGCTACGCGTTCATCCATGGCATCCTCCTCAGCGGCCGGTACCTCATCCAGACGCTGCGCGGCAGGCCTGTCCATTACGCGATGCTGGACGGCTCCGAGCTGGATCAGGAGGCCTTCGAGGCGCGGCTTCCTCCGGGATCCTCGTACGGGGCTCATAGCTTGTACTACAGCCTGAAGGCGCAGGCGCTGTTCCTCCTCGGCTCTCCCAGGGAGGCGCTCGCGGCGTCGACCCGTGTCGTCGTCGATTACGACTGGAGGATGGACGCGGGCGCCGAGATCCCCGAGACCTTCTATGTTCACGCGCTCGCGCTCGCCGCGGCGGCCGACGACGCGCACGAGGCGACCTCGCCAGAGCGGGAGCTCCCCGGAGGGCTCCTCGCGTGCGAGCGGCAGCTCGGCGAGTGGGCCGCGAGCTGCCCCGACAACTACCTCCACAAACACACGCTGGTCCGCGCCGAGATCGCCCGGCTCCTCGGGCGCGAGATCGAGGCCATCCGGCTCTACGAGCAAGCCATCTCGTCGGCGCAAGAGGGGGGCTTCGTCCAGCACGAGGCCATCGCCAGCGAGCTCGCCGCCCGCTTCTACCTCGACCGCGGCCTGTCCACGCCCGCCGTCGCCCACCTGCAGCGGGCGCGCGCCGCCTACTTCCGCTGGGGCGCCCACGCCAAGGTCGAGCAGCTCGACCAGCGGTATCCCTTCCTCGTCGAGCGAAAGCCGATCGCCCCCACCGTCACCTTCGCCGTGCGCGCCGAGCAGTTCGACGTCCTCTCTGTCGTCAAGGCCTCTCAGAGCATCTCCGGAGAGCTCAAGCTCCCCCGCCTGCTCGAGACGCTGCTGCGCATCGTGGTCGAGCACGCGGGCGCCGGAGAGGGGGTTGCGCTCCTGGTCCGGGAAGATCGCGTGTCGACCGCGGCGGCGATCACCGCGTCGGGGAGCGCCGCGCGGCTGCTCGACGCGGGCGAGGCCCTGGCGGCGCTGCCGCAATCCATTCTCAACTATGTCCTCCGCAGCCACGAGCGCGTGCTGCTCGACGACGCTTCCGGGCGGCACCCGTTCTCGGAGGACGGGTATTTCACCCGGAAACGGCCGAGATCGGTGCTGTGCCTCCCGATCGTGCGGCAAACGCGGCTGCTCGGCCTGCTCTATCTGGAGAACAACCTGGTCACCGGCGCGTTCACCTCAGGGCGGCTCACCGTGCTCGAGCTGCTCGCCTCGCAGTCGGCCATCTCGCTCGAGAACGCCATGCTCTATACCGACATCGAGCAGGAGAACGCCGAGCGGCGCCGGGCGGAGCGCGAGCTCCGCGAGAGCCAGGCCACGCTGCAGGCCATCGTCGACAACTCCGCTGCCGCCATCTACCTCAAGGATCGCGACGGCCGGTACCTGCTCGTCAACCGTCAGGTGTGCCGCGGCCTCGGCATCCCGACAGAGCAGATCCTCGGAAAGACGAGCGCCGAGCTCTTGCCTGCCACTGCCACCGCGACCATCGACGAACACGACCGGCGGGTGCTCGACGCGGGCGTGCCGCTGGAGTTCGAGGAGGAGGTGATGATGAGAGAGGGCGAGCCGCGCACCTACCTGTCCCTCAAGTTCCCGCTCGGCGAGAGCGTCATGCCCGGCGTGCTGTGCGGCATCTCCACCGACATCACCGAGCGCAAGCGGGCCGAGCTGGCCGAGCGCTTCCTCGCCGAGGCGAGCCGCAAGCTCATGGCCCTCGGCTACGGCGCCACCCTCGAGAGCGTCGCGCAGCTCGTCGTGCCCGAGCTCGCCGACCGGTGTGTCATCGACGTGGACCTCGCCCAGGACGCCCCGGGGCGGGCGGTCACCGCGGGCGTGCCGGCCGAGCTCGCAGGCGCGGTGACGGACGCCCTGCGGCCCCTTTCGGCGAGCTCTCTGGATCACGCCGAGGAGGGCGACCTCCGCGTCGCGCCCCTCCTCGATCCGCTCGGCGTTCACTCCTTCCTCCGCGTCCCGCTCCTCGCGCGCGACCGGCGCTTCGGCGTCATGACCCTGCTGGCGGCCGCGCCCCGGCGCCGCTACGGCCCTGCCGACCTGTGGCTGGCCCAGGAGCTGGCGAGCCGCGCGGCGCTCGCCCTCGACAACAGCCGCCTGTTCGCCGAGGCCCAGCAGGCGATCGAGCGCCGCGACGAGTTCCTCCTCGTCGCATCCCACGAGCTCAAGACACCGCTCACCTCGCTCACGATGCAAGCCCACCTGCTCGCCCGGCTCCTGCCCCGCCTCCAGCGCGCCGAGGTCGCTCCGGAGCGCATCGACGCCGCCATCCAGCTCCTCAACCGCCAGATCGCGCGCCTCGGCCACCTGGTCAACGAGCTGCTCGACGTCACCCGCCTCAGCGCCGGCCAGCTCACCCTCGCGCGCGCGCCCGTCGATCTGGCGGCCCTGGCGCGCGATGTCGTCGAGCGGATGCAAGAGCAGCTCACCGACGCCCGCTGCCGGACCCAGCTCGAGCTGGAAGGGCCCGTGGTGGGCGACTGGGACGCTTTCCGCATGGAGCAGATCCTCATCAACCTCCTGTCCAACGCGCTCAAATATGGCGCGGGGGCGCCCATTCACGTCGTCGTGCGCAGCCTGGAAGGCCGCGCGGTGCTCATCGTCCGCGATCATGGCATGGGCATCGCGGAGACCGACCAGGCCAGGATCTTCGAGCGCTTCGAGCGCGCCGTCTCCGTCCGCAACTTCGGCGGCCTCGGCCTCGGCCTCTACATCGTGCGGTGGATCGTCACCTCCCACGGCGGCACCATCCGCGTCGAGAGCAAGCCAGGCGCCGGCGCCGCGTTCATCGTCGAGCTGCCTTTGCGCTCGCCGGACGCGGAGACGGACGTCCAGGGCGCCTTCCTCCCGCAGGCGTAGGCGCGCGCTGCGTGCCCACACCCCGGCTTCGGCCTCAGCGGGCGCTGACGCGCCGCCGTTTGCCCGTGACGGGTCGCAGTGCTTTTGGCAGTGTACCGAATTGAACCGCAGCACGCCGCTGACGCCCCGGGTTCAAAGATCCTCCTATGCCCCATAGTCCACGTTACCGCGTGCTGGAGGTGCTGCACCAAGGTGCGGATACCATCCTCTACCGCGCGCGGCGCGAGGAGGACGGCCGACCGGTGGTGCTCAAGGTCCTGCGGCGCGACCACGCGAGCCCTCACGCCCTCGGCAGGCTCCAGCACGAGCACGAGGTCGCCAGAGCGCTCGATACGGCGGTCGTCGTCAGGCCCTACGCGATGGAATCGCTGGGCGACCAGGCCGCGCTGGTCCTGGAGGACTTCGGCGGCCGCTCGCTCGACCGGCTGCTCGATGGCGACGGGCCGATGCGCCCGATGTCGATCGAGCGCTTCCTCCCCCTCGCCCTCCGCCTCACCGGCGCGCTCGCCGAGCTCCACCGGCGGCACGTCATCCACAAGGACATCAAGCCCCAGAACCTTCTCTACAACCCCGACACCGGCGAGGTGAAGATCACCGATCTCGGCATCGCCTCCCTCTCGCCACGCGAATCCCAGGACCTCGTCCACAACAGCCTCATCGAGGGGACGCTGGCCTACATGGCGCCGGAGCAAACGGGCCGGATGAACCGATGGATCGACGAGCGGACCGACCTGTACTCCCTCGGCGTCACCTTCTACGAGATGCTGACTGGCGCTCTGCCCTTCCAGGCCAGCGACCCCGTCGCGTGGGTCTATTGCCACATCGCCCAGGCGCCGCGGCCGCCTCACGCGCTCGTCCCCTCGATTCCACCGGTCCTGTCCGAGGTCGTGCTCAAGCTGCTCTCCAAGGCCGCCGAGGAGCGCTACCAGAGCGCGCTCGGCCTGCGCCACGACCTCGACGCGTGCCTCGCGAGGTGGCGGGCGAGCGGCGATATTCAGCCCTTCGCGCTCGGTGAGCGCGATCTCTCGGACCGGTTCCGCGTCCCGCAGCGGCTCTACGGCCGCGAGCGCGAGATCGAGGCGCTGCTCGCCGCGTTCGAGCGGGTGGTGGCGCAGGGTCGGCCTGAGCTCGTGCTCGTGTGCGGGTACTCGGGTATCGGCAAGTCGTCGCTCGTCGCCGAGCTGCACAGGCCCGTCATTCGCGAGCGCGGCTTCTTCCTCTGCGGCAAGTTCGATCAGACCGCGAGGGATGTCCCCTACCGTGCTTTCCTTCAGGCGTTCCGGGCGCTGTTTCAGGAGATCCTCCGCGCGAGCGAGGAGCAGCTCGAGCGCTGGAGAGAGCGCCTCCGGGAGGCCCTCGACCAGGACGGCAGGCTGCTCGCCGACGTGCTCCCCGAGATCGAGCGGCTCCTCGGCCCGCAGCCGCCTGTGCCCGAGCTCCCGCCCGCCGAGGCCCAGGCCCGGCTGCACGCGGCGCTCCAGCGCTTCGTCGCCGCGTGCGCCCGGAAGGAGCACCCCATGGCGCTCTTCCTCGATGATCTCCAGTGGGCCGACGCGGCCAGCCTCCTCTTGCTCGAGCACCTCGCCACCCATGCCGGTGGCGCGCACCTCCTGCTGATAGGCGCCTACCGGGACAATGAAGTGGGCCCAGCGCACCCGCTCCGGCTCACGCTCGCCGAGGCCCGACGACGCGGCGCCGCCGTCTCCGAGCTCGTCCTCGGGCCGCTCTCCGCCGCCCACGTCGGGGCGCTCGTCGCCGAGGCGGTCCACGCGCCCGAAGCAGAGGTCGAGCCGCTCTCGCAGCTCGTCCACGAGAAGACCGGCGGCAACCCCTTCTTCGTGCTCCAGTTCCTCATCGCCCTGCACGAAGAGGGGCTCATCGCCGTCGACGCAGAGCGGCGCATGTGGCGGTGGGATATCGCCGCGATCCGCGACAAAGGGTTCACCGACAACGTCGTCGAGCTGATGGCGGGCAAGCTGAACCGGCTCTCGGTCCCCACGCGCGACGCCCTCAAGCTCGCCGCGTGCCTCGGCCCCCCCCTCGACCTCGACACCCTCGCGCTGCTGGCGCACCGTGGCCCGGCGGAGCTCCGCGACGCGCTCGAGGAGGCCGTCCGGGAGGGGCTGATCCTCCGCCAGGGCAACGGCTATCGATTTCTCCACGACCGGGTGCAGCAGGCCGCGTATTCGCTCATCCCGGCAGAGCAGCTGGCCGAGGTGCATCTCCGGATTGGCCAGCTCCTCTGCCAGGGGGGGCGCCCGGAGGAGGGCGACGAGGCGCTCTTCGACGCCGTCGGCCACCTCAACCGTGGCGCCGCGCTCCTCCGTTCCCGGGCCGAGCGCGACGAGGTCGCCGCGCTGAACCTCCGCGCCGGCAGGAAGGCCAAGGCCGCGGCGGCCTTCCAGTCCGCCGCCGCGCTCTTCGCCGCGGGCCTCTCCTTGCTCTCGCCGGACTCCTGGGAGACGCAGCACGAGCTGACCTACGGCCTGACCTTCGAGCGCGCGCACGTCGCGTACATCACCGGCGCCATCGACGACGCCGAGCGGATCCTCGGAGAGCTCGAGGATCGCGCGAGGACCAGGAGCGAGACGGCCGCCGTCGTCCAGCTCGTCATCACGCTGAAGGTCACCCGCGGGCAATACGCCCGCGCGGCGGAGATCGGGCTCGCGTGGCTCCGCACCTACGACATCGATCTTCCCTTCCTGCCCACCGACGCGCAGCTCGAAGAGGAGACGAAGAGCGTCTGGCAGGCCCTGGGCGACCGGGCGATCGAGGACCTGATCCACCTGCCCCCCATGACGCACCCTGAGATCAAGGCCACGATGAGCGTGCTGCTGGGCGCTGGCATCCCCGCATCCTTCGTGAACCCGAGCCTGCCCTTTCTCATCGTCCTGCGCATGGTCCAGCTCAGCCTGCGGCACGGCAACGCCGAGAGCTCCCCTCACGCGTACACCTTCTTCGCGAGGATGTTCGGCCCGACGCTCGGGCGATACCAGGAGGCCTATCGGTTCGGCAAGCTCGGCTGCGATCTCGCGGAGAGGAGCGGCCTTCTCACCACGAAATCGACGACGTTCACGACCTTCGGACAGCACGTCGTCTTCTGGACACGCCACTACCGAGAGACGACTCCGTACTCGCGCGCCGGCTTCAGCGCCGCGGTCGAGTCGGGCGATCTGAACCACGCGTGCTTCAACTGCACGTGGGACGCGCTGTTCCGGCTGCTCTCTGGAGAGCCGCTGGAGGACGTGATCCATCAGGTCGACGAGCGCCTCGGCTTCGTGCGCAAGGCCGGTCACGCGTTCGCCTACGGCATCCTCCTCGGCGCACACGGCATGGTCCAGATGCTGCGAGGGAGGCCGGTTCGCTTCTCGATGCTCGATGGATCCGAGCTGGATCCGCCGGCCTTCGAGGCGCGGCTCGGCGAGGGGGTGCTGCAAAATGTTCAAAGCTTCTATCACCAGCTGAAGACCCAGGCGCTCTTCGTGCTCGGCTCTCCCGGAGAGGCGATCGAGATGGCGGCCCGCGCGACGCTCGAGCATGGACATGGGATCGTGCCGACCGCCCTCGTCGCCGAGAACTTCTATTATTCCGCGCTCGCCGTCGCGGCGCTTGTCGACGCACCGCACGCGGCGCACGCGGAGCGGGAATCCCCGCTGCAGGAGCTGCCCGAGCAGCTGCTCGACTGCGAGCGGCGGCTCGGCGAGTGGGCCAGGAACGGCCCCGACAACTTCCTCCACAAACACACGCTGATCCGCGCCGAGATCGCCCGGCTCCGCGGGCACGAGCCGGAGGCCATCCGGCTGTACGAGCAGGCCATCGCGTCGGCGCAAGAGGGCGGCTTCGTCCAGCACGAGGCCATCGCCTGCGAGCTCGCAGCCCAGTTCTACAACGCGCGCGGCCTCGCCACGCCGGCCGACGCTTACCTGGAGAAGGCCCGCGCCGCCTATTTTCGCTGGGGGGCGCACGCCAAGGTAGATCAGCTCGACCAGCGCTATCCCCACCTCGCCCCGCGCAAGCCGATCGCGCCCACCGTCACGTTCGCCGTCCGGGCCGAGCAGTTCGACGTCCTCTCCGTCGTCAAGGCCTCTCAGAGCATCTCCGGAGAGCTCAAGCTCTCGCGCCTCCTCGAGACGCTCTTGCGCATCGTGGTCGAACACGCCGGCGCCGAGGAGGGCCACGTGCTCCTGGTCCGGCAAGATCGCGTGTCGGCCGCGGCGGCGATCGCCGCGTCCGGCGGCGCGGCTCGGCTGCTCGACGCGGGCGAGGCGCCAACCACCGAGCTGCCGCAGTCCATCCTCAATTACGTTCGGCGGAGCCACGAGCGCGTGCTGCTCGCCGACGCCTCCGCCAGACACGCGTTCTCGGAGGACGCGTATTTCGCGCGCAAGCAGCCGCGATCGGTGCTGTGCATCCCGATCGTGCACCGGGCCCGGCTGCTCGGCCTGCTCTACCTGGAGAACAGGCTCATCACCGGGGCGTTCACCCCCGGGCGGCTCAGCGTGCTCGAGCTGCTCGCGTCGCAATCGGCCATCTCGCTGGAGAACGCCATGCTGTATGCCGAGGTCGAGCGGGAGAACGCCGAGCGGCGGCGCGCAGAACAGGCGCTGAAGACCAACCAGGCGACTTTGCGGGCCATCGTCGACAACTCGGCCACGGCCATCTACGTCAAGGATCACGAAGGCCGGCTCCTGCTCGCCAACCGGCACGTGGGCGCCATCATGCGCATGCCGATCGAGGCGATCGTCGGCAAGACGCTCGCCGAGCTCTTGCGTTCTCCGGTCGCGGACCCCCTGAACGACCACGACAGGAAGGTGCGCGAGGCGGGCGCGCCGATGGAGTGGGAGGAGGAGCTGCCGCTGGAGGACGGGCTGCACACCTTCCTGTCGCTCAAGTTCCCTCTCGGCGAGGAGGTCATGCCCGGCGCGCTCTGCGGCATCTCCACCGACATCACGGAGCGCAAGCGCGCCGAGCTCGCCGAGCGCTTCCTCGCCGAGGCGAGCCGCAAGCTCATGGCCCTCGGCTACGGCACCACGCTCGACAGCATCGCGCAGCTCGCCGTGCCCGAGCTGGCCGATCAGTGCGTCATCGACGTGGGCGTCGCTGACGGCGACGCGGGACACGCGGTCACGGCGGTCACCGCGGGCGTGCCGGACGACCTCGCAGGCGCGGTGATGGAGGCGCTGCGGCCCCTGGCGGCGAGCTCGCCGGACCACCCCGAGGTGGGCGATGTCCGCGCCGCGCCCCTCCTCGAGCGGCTCGGCATTCACTCCTTCCTCCGCGTTCCGCTCCTCGCGCGCGACCGGCGCTTCGGGGTCATGACCTTGCTGGCGACCGCGCCCCGACCCCGCTATGGCTCTTCCGACCTGCGGCTCGCCGAGGAGCTCGGGTTCCGCGCGGCGCTCGCCCTCGACAACAGCCGCCTGTTCGCCGAGGCCCAGCAGGCGATCGAGCGCCGGAACGAGTTCCTCCTCGTCGCCTCGCACGAGCTCAAGACGCCGCTCACCTCGCTGAAGATGCAGGCCCACCTGCTCGAGCGGCTGCTGCCCCGCTACCGGCGCGCTGAGATCTCGCCGGAGCGCATCGACGCCGCGCTCCAGGTCCTGAGCCGACAGATCGCGCGCCTCGCCCACCTGGTCAACGAGCTGCTCGACGTCACCCGCCTCAACGCCGGACGGCTCACCCTCTCGCGCGCGCCGTTCGATCTGGCGGCCCTGACGCGCGAGGTCGTCGAGCGGATGAGACAGCAGCTCGCGAGCGCGCGCTGCCGCGCCGAGCTCGATCTGGAAGGGCCCGTGGTCGGGGACTGGGATGCTTCTCGGATGGAGCAGGTCCTCATCAACCTGCTCTCCAACGCGATCAAGTACGGCGCGGGGGCCCCCGTTCACGTCGTCGTGCGCGGCGAGGGCGATCGCGCGCGGCTCGTCGTCCGCGATCACGGCATGGGCATCGCCGAGGCCGATCAGGCCAGGATCTTCGAGCGCTTCGAGCGCGCCGTCTCCGTCCGCAACTTCGGCGGTCTCGGACTCGGCCTTTACATCGTGCGGTGGATCGTCACCTCCCACGGCGGCACCATCCGCGTCGAGAGCAAGCCGGGCGCGGGCGCCACGTTCGTCGTCGAGCTGCCTTTGCATGCGGCGGAGGCAGAGACGGACGGCCAGGATGCCCTGCTCCCGCAGGCGTGAGCGCGCGCTCCGCGCTGCGTGCTCGCTACCCGACTGCGCCTCGGCAGATCCCTTTCCGTCCCCGCTATCGCCGGCCATGAACGACGGCGGCGCCGCCGGCGAACCGGCGCGAGAGCGCGGCGCCGTTTGCTCGTGACGAGGCGCACCGCTTTTGCCAGTGTAGCGAGTTGAGCCGCAACGCGTCGCTGGCGCCTCGGTTTTCAAAGCTCTTCCTATGCCCGATAGTCCACGCTACCGCGTGCTGGAGGTGCTGCACCAAGGTGCGGATACCGTCCTTTACCGCGCGCGGCGCGAGGAGGACGGCCGGTTGGTCGTGCTCAAGGCCTTGCGGCGCGACCACGCGAGCCCCCGCGCGCTCGGCAGGCTCCAGCACGAGCTCGAGATCGCCAGAACGCTCGATTCACCCGTCGTCATCAAGGCCTACGGCATCGAGCCGTTCCGCGATCAGATGACCCTGATCCTCGAGGACTTCGGCGGCCGCTCGCTCGACCGGCTGCTCGATGACGACGGGCCGATGCGCGCGATGCGCCCGATTCCGATCGAGCGCTTCTTCTCGCTCGCGCTCCGCCTCGCCGCCGCGCTCGCCGAGCTCCACCGACACCACGTCATCCACAAGGACATCAAGCCCCAGAACCTTCTCTACAACCCCGACACAGGCGAGGTGAAGATCACCGATCTCGGCATCGCCTCCCTCTCGGCACGCGAGGCCCAGGAGCTCGCGCACGACGGGCTCATCGAGGGCACGCTCGCTTACATGGCGCCAGAGCAGACGGGCCGCATGAACCGCCGCGTCGACGAGCGGACCGACCTCTACTCCCTCGGCGTCACCTTCTACGAGATGCTGACTGGCGCCCTGCCCTTCCAGGCCAGCGATCCCGTCGAGTGGGTCTATTGCCACATCGCCCAGACGCCGCGGCCGCCTCACGCGCTCGTCCCCTCGATCCCACCGGTCCTGTCCGAGGTCGTGCTCAAGCTGCTCTCCAAGGCCGCCGAGGAGCGTTACCAGAGCGCCCTCGGCCTGCGCCACGACCTCGACACGTGCTTCTCACGGTGGCAGGCGAGCGGCTCCATTCAGCGCTTCCCGCTCGGACAGCGCGATCTCTCCGACCGGTTCCAGGTCCCGCAGCGGCTCTACGGCCGCGAGCGCGAGATCGAGGCGCTGCTCGCCGCGTTCGAGCGCGTGGTCGCGAACGGCCGGCCAGAGCTCGTGCTCGTCTCGGGCTACTCGGGCATCGGCAAGTCCTCGCTCGTCGCCGAGCTGCACAGGCCCGTCGTGCGCGAGCGCGGCTGCTTCCTCGCCGGCAAGTTCGAGCAATTCAAGCGCGACGTCCCTTACCACGCCTTTCTCCAGGCGTTCCGGGCGCTCTTGCGGGAGCTCCTTGGCGCGAGCGAGGAGCAGCTCGAGCGCTGGCGAGAGCGCCTGCGCGAGGCCCTCGGCCAGGACGGCAGGCTGCTCGCCGACGTGCTCCCCGAGCTCGCCCTGCTCCTCGGCCCGCAACCCCCCGTGCCCGAGCTCCCGCCCGCCGAGGCCCAGAGCCGGCTGCTCGCCGCGCTCCAGCGCTTCGTCGCCGCCTGCGCCCGGAAGGAGCACCCCATGGCGCTCTTCCTCGATGATCTCCAGTGGGCCGACGCGGCCAGCCTGCTCTTGCTCGAGCAGCTCGCCACCTATTCCGGCTCCGAGCACCTCCTGCTGATAGGCGCCTACCGCGACAACGAGGTCGGCCCCGCGCACCCGCTCCGGCTCACGCTCGCCGAGGTGCAGCAGCGCGGCGCCGCCGTCTCCGAGCTCGTCCTCGCGCCGCTCTCCGCCGCCCACGTCGGGGCGCTCGTCGCCGAGGCGGTCCACGCGCCCGGAGCAGAGGTCGAGCCGATAGCGCAGCTCGTCCACGAGAAGACCGGCGGCAACCCCTTCTTCACGCTCCAGTTCCTCATCACCCTTCACGAAGAGAGGCTCATCACCTTCGACGCCGAGCAGCGCGCATGGCGCTGGGACATCGCCGCCATCCGCGACAAGGGGTTCACCGACAACGTCGTCGAGCTGATGGCCGGCAAGCTGAACCGGCTCTCGGCCCCTGCGCGCGACGCGCTCAAGCTCGCCGCGTGCCTCGGCAGCAGCCTCGACCTCGAACCCCTCGCGGTGGTCGCGGGCCGTCCGGCGGAGGAGCTCCGCGAGGCGCTCGACGAGGCCGTGCGGGAGGGGCTGCTGCTCCGCCGGGGCTCTGGGTATCGCTTCCTCCATGACCGCGTGCAGCAGGCCGCGTATTCGCTCATCCCGGCGGAGCAGCTCGCCGAGGTGCACCTCCGGATCGGCCAGCTGCTCTTGAAGGAGCAGCGCGCCGGAGAGCGCGAGGACGCGCTCTTCGACGTCGTGAGCCACCTCAACCGCGGCGCCGCGCTCCTCCGTTCTCAGGCCGAGCGCGACGAGCTCGCAGCGCTGAACCTCCGCGCCGGCAGGAAGGCCAAGGCCGCAGCGGCCTTCCAGTCCGCCGCCGCGCTCTTCGCCGCGGGCCTCTCCGTGCTCGGGCTGGCCTCCTGGGACACGCAGCACGCGCTGACCTACGATCTGACGCTCGAGCGCGCGCACGCCGCGTACATCACCGGCGGCTTCGACGAGGCCGAGCGGCTCCTTCAAGAGCTCATGGAGCGCGCGAGGACCAGGACCGAGACGGCCGCCGCCGTCGAGCTCATCGTCACGCTCCGCATGATCCGCGGGCAATCGGCCCGCGCCGTGGAGATCGGGCTCTCGTGGCTCCGCACCTGCGACATCGATCTTCCGCGCCTCCCCACCGACGCGCAGCTCGAAGAGGAGACGAAGAGCGTCTGGCAGGCCCTGGGCGACCGGGCGATCGAGGACCTGCTCCATCTGCCCCCCATGACCGACCGGGAGGTCAAGCTGACGATGGGTGTGCTGGAGGGCGCGGGCATCGCGGCGTCCTTCATGACCCCGAACCTGTACTTTCTCATCTTCCTGCGCATGGTCCAGCTCAGCCTGCGCCACGGCAACGCCGAGAGCTCCGCTGTCGCGTACACGTCGTTCGCGAGGATGTTCGGCCCGAGGTTCGGGCGATACAAGGAGGCCTATCGGTTCGGCAAGCTCGGCCACGACCTGGCGCAGCGGAGCGGCCGCCTCACCACGAAATCGATGGTGTTCACCACCTTCGGACACCATGTCGTCTTCTGGACACGCCACTACCGGGAGACGACCCCGTACGGGCGCGCCGGCTTCGGCGCCGCGGTCGAGTCCGGCGCGATGAGCATGGCGTGCTTCAACTGCGTATGGGACGCGCTGTTCCACCTGCTCTCCGGCGAGGCGCTCGAGGACGTGCTCCGCGAGGTCGACGAGCGCCTCGGCTTCGTGCGCAGCGCGGGTTTCGCGTTCGCGCACGGCGCCCTCCTCAGCGCCCGCGCCACGATCCAGGCGCTGCGCGGGCGGCCGGTCCGCTTCGCGATGCTCGACGGCTCCGAGCTGGATCGTCCGGCCTTCGAGGCGCGGCTGCAGGAGGGAGCGCTGGAGACGACGCGCGAGTTCTATTACAGCTTGAAGGCGCAAGCGCTCTTCGTGCTCGGCGCGCCCAGGGAGGCGCTCGAGGCGGCGACCCGCGTCGTCACCGAGCAACCCTTCTGGAACCAGCCGCACGCGCTCATGGCCGAGAGCTTCTATTACCTCGCGCTCTCGCTCGCGGCCCTCGTCGACGTACCGCACGCACCGCACGCACCGCACGCGGAGCGGGGTTCCCCGGCGCGTGAGCTGCCCGAGCAGCTGCTCGAGTGCGAGCGGCAGCTCGGCGCGTGGGCCAGGAGCGGCCCCGACAACTTCCTCCACAAACACGCTTTGATCCGCGCCGAGATCGCCCGGCTCCGCGGGCAGGACCTGGACGCCATCGGGCTCTACGAGCAGGCCATCTCCTCGGCGCGCGAGGGCGGCTTCGTCCAGCACGAGGCCATCACCTGCGAGCTCGCCGCCCGGCTCTACCGCGATCGCGGCCTGTCCACGCCAGCCGACGCTTACCTGCAGAAGGCCCGCGCCGCCTATTTCCGCTGGGGCGCCCACGCCAAGGTCGAGCAGCTCGACCAGCGGTATCCCTTCCTCGTCGAGCGAAAGCCGATCGCCCCCACCGTCACCTTCGCCGTCCGCGCCGAGCAGTTCGACGTCCTCTCCGTCGTCAAGGCCTCTCAGGGCATCTCCGGTGAGCTCCAGCTCCCGCGCCTGCTCGAGATGCTCCTGCGCACCATGGTCGAGCACGCGGGCGCCGAGCAGGGGTGCGTCCTCCTTGTCCGGGGTGAACGCCTCTCCAGCGCGGCGATCGAAGCGCCGAGGGGCGCGGTCCGGATGCGCGACGCGGGCGAGGCGCCTTCGGCCGCCCTGCCGCAATCCATCCTCAACTACGTTCGCCGCAGCCACGAGCGCGTGCTGCTCGACGACGCCTCCGCCAGACACCCGTTCTCGGAGGACGAGTATTTCACCCGGAAACGGCCGAGATCGGTGCTGTGCCTCCCGATCGTGCGGCAAACGCGGCTGCTCGGGCTGCTCTACCTCGAGAACAACCTGGTCACCGGCGCGTTCACCGCAGGGCGGCTCACCGTGCTCGAGCTGCTCGCCTCGCAGTCGGCCATCTCGCTCGAGAACGCCATGCTCTATTCCGACATCGAGCAGGAGAACGCCGAGCGGCGCCGGGCGGAGCGCGAGCTCCGCGAGAGCCAGGCCACGCTGCAGGCCATCGTCGACAACTCCGCCGCGGCCATCTTCCTCAAGGATCGCGAGGGTCGGTATCTGCTCGTCAACCGCCAGGGTAGCGACGTCGCCGGCCTGCCGAGCCATCGGCTCCTCGGAAAGACCGACGCCGAGCTCTTGCCTGCTGCGCTCGCCGAGATCATCGGCGATCACGATCGGCGAGTGATCGAGTCGGGCGAGCCGCTCGAGTTCGAGGAAGAGGTGATGATGGAGGACGGGCCGCACATCTTCCTGTCGCTCAAGTTCCCTCTCGGGGATGACGTCATGCCCGGCGTGCTGTGCGGCATCTCCACCGACATCACCGAGCGCAAGCGCGCCGAGCTCGCCGAGCGCTTCCTGGCCGACGCGAGCCGCAAGCTCATGGCCCTCGGCTACGGCGCCACCCTCGAGAGCGTCGCGCAGCTCGCCGTGCCCGAGCTCGCCGACCGGTGCGTCATCGACGTGGACCTCACCCAGGACGCCCCGGGGCGGACGGTCACAGCGGGCGTGCCGGCCGAGCTCGCGGGCGCCGTTGTGGACGCGCTGCGGGCCCTGGCAGCGACCTCGCCGGACCGCCCCGAGGTGGGCGACGTCCGCGCCGCGCCGCTTCTCGAGCCGCTCGGCGTTCACTCCTTCCTCCGCGTCCCGCTCCTCGCGCGCGACCGGCGCTTCGGCGTCATGACCCTGCTGGCGGCCGCGCCACGGCGCCCCTACGGCCCCGCCGACCTGTGGGTCGCCGAGGAGCTCGGGCTCCGCGCCGCGCTCGCCCTCGACAACAGCCGCCTGTTCGCCGAGGCCCAGGAGGCGATCGAGCGCCGGAACGAGTTCCTCCTCGTCGCCTCGCACGAGCTCAAGACACCGCTCACCTCGCTCACGATGCAGGTCCACCTCCTCGCCCGGCTCCTGCCCCGCGTCCAGCGCGCCGAGGTCGCTCCGGAGCGCATCGACGCCGCGATCCAGGTCCTGAGCCGCCAGATCGCGCGCCTCGCCCACCTGGTCAACGAGCTGCTCGACGTCACCCGCCTCAACGCCGGCCGGCTCACCCTCTCGCGCGCGCCCGTCGATCTGGCCGCCCTGACGCGTGAGGCTGTCGAGCGAATGAGGCAGCAATTCGCGGACGCCCGCTGCCGCATCCAGCCCGATCTGGACGAGCCCGTGGTGGGCAACTGGGATGCTTCTCGCGTGGAGCAAGTCGTCATCAACCTCCTGTCCAACGCGATGAAGTACGGCGCAGGCGCCCCCATTCACGTCGTCGTGCGCGGCGAGGGCGATCGCGCGCGGCTCGTCGTCCGCGATCACGGCATCGGCATCGCCGAGGCCGATCAGGCCAGGATCTTCGAGCGCTTCGAGCGCGCCGTCTCCGTCCGCAACTTCGGCGGCCTCGGCCTCGGCCTCTACATCGTGCGGTGGATCGTCACCTCCCACGGCGGCACCATCCGCGTCGAGAGCGCGCCGGGCGCGGGCGCTGCCTTCATCGTCGAGCTGCCTTTGGATGCGGTGGAGGCAGAGACGGACAGCCAGGGCGCCCCGCTCCCGGAAGCGTAAGAGGGCGCTGTGTGCTCACTACCCGACTGCAGCCTCAGCCGGCGCTGACACGCCGCCGTTTGCCCGTGACGAGGCGCGGCGCTTTTGGCAGTGTACCGGGTTGAAGGGCAACACGCCGCCGGCGCCCCGGCTTTCAAAGATCCTCCTATGCTCGATAGTCCACGTTACCGCGTGCTGGGGGTGCTGCACCAGGGTGCGGACACGATCCTCTACCGCGCGCGGCGCGAGGAGGATGGCCGGCCGGTGGTGCTCAAGGTCCTGCGGCGCGACCACGCGAGTCCCCGCGCCCTCGGCAGGCTCCAGCACGAGCTCGAGGTCGCCAGGGCACTGACGTCGCCCGTCGTCGTCCGGGCCTACGGCATCGAGCCGTTCCGCGACCAGATGACCCTGGTCCTCGAGGACTTCGGCGGCCGCTCGCTCGACCGGTTGCTCGATGACGACGGGCCGATGCGCCCGATGTCGATCGAGCGCTTCTTCCCCCTCGCCGTCCGCCTCGCCGCCGCGCTCGCCGAGCTCCACCGACACCACGTCATCCACAAGGACATCAAGCCTCAGAACCTGCTCTGCAACCCCGACACCGGCGAGGTGAAGATCACCGATCTCGGCATCGCCTCCCTCTCGCCACGCGAGGCCCAGGAGCTCGCGCACGACGGGCTCATCGAGGGCACGCTCGCCTACATGGCGCCGGAGCAGACCGGCCGCATGAACCGCTGGGTCGACGAGCGGACCGACCTGTACTCCCTCGGCGTCACCTTCTACGAGTTGCTGACTGGCACCCTGCCCTTTCACGCCAGCGACCCCGTCGCGTGGGTCTATTGCCACATCGCCCAGGCGCCGCGGCCGCCCCACACGCTCATCCCCTCGATTCCACCCCAGCTCTCCGCCGTCGTCCTCAAGCTGCTCTCCAAGGCCGCCGAGGAGCGTTACCAGAGCGCCCTCGGCCTGCGCCACGACCTCGACACGTGCTTTTCCCAGCTGCGCCGGCGCGGCGCCATCGAGGCCTTCCCGCTCGGACTACGCGACGTCTCCGATCGGTTCCAGGTCCCGCAGCGGCTCTATGGCCGCGAGCGCGAGATCGAGGCCCTGCGCGCCGCGTTCGAGCGCGTCGTCGCGAACGGCCGGCCAGAGCTCCTCCTCGTCTCGGGCTATTCGGGGATCGGCAAGTCCTCGCTCGTCGCCGAGCTGCACGGGCCCGTCGTGCGCGAGCGCGGCTCCTTCCTCTCCGGCAAGTTCGATCAGCTCAAGCGCGACGTCCCCTACCGCGCCTTCCTTCAGGCCTTCCGGGGCCTCATGCAGGAGATCCTCGGCGCCAGCGAGCAGCAGCTCGAGCGCTGGCGAGAGCGCCTCCGCGAGGCCCTCGGCGCGAGCGGCGCGCTGCTCACCGACATGCTCCCCGAGCTCGCCCTGCTCCTCGGCCCGCAGCCGCCCGTGCCCGAGCTCCCGCCCGCCGAGGCCCAGAGCCGGTTACTCGCCGCGCTCCAGCGCTTCGTCGCCGCCTGCGCACCGAAGGAGCACCCCGTCGCCCTCTTCCTCGACGACTTGCAATGGGCCGACCCCGGTAGCCTCCTGCTCCTCGAGCAGCTCGCCACCCTCGCCGGCGACGCGCACCTCCTGCTCATCGGCGCTTATCGCGACAACGAGGTCGGCCCCGCGCACCCGCTCCGGCTCACGCTCGCCGAGGTGCAGAAGCGCGGCGCGACCGTCGGCGACATCGTCCTCGAGCCGCTCTCCGCCGCCCACGTCGGGGCGCTCGTCGCCGAGACGGTCCACGCGGCCGAAGCAGAGGTCGAGCCGCTCTCGCAGCTCGTCCACGAGAAGACCGGCGGCAACCCCTTCTTCGTGCTCCAGTTCCTCATCACCCTGCACGACGAGGGGCTCATCACCTTTGATGCGGATGAGGGCGCATGGCGGTGGGACATCGCCGCCATCCGCGACAAGGGCTTCACCGACAACGTCGTCGAGCTGATGGCCGGCAAGCTGGAGCGGCTCTCGGTCCCGACGCGCGACGCCCTCAAGCTCGCCGCCTGCCTCGGCGGCAGCGTGGACCTCGACACCCTCGCGATCGTCGCGCGAAGGCCGGCGGAGGAGCTCCGCGCGGCGCTCGAGGAGGCCGTCCGGGAGGGGCTGCTGCTCCGCCGGGACAGCACCTATCGCTTCCTCCACGACCGGGTGCAGCAGGCCGCAACTTCGCTCATCCCGCCTGGACAGCTCGCCGAGATGCACCTCCGGATCGGCCGGCTGCTCTTGAAGGCACGGCGCGCGGAGGAGCCCGATGAGACGCTCTTCGATGTCGTCGGCCACCTCAACCGCGGCGCCGCGGTCCTCCGTTCCCAGGCCGAGCGCGACGAGCTCGCCGCCCTCAACCTCCGCGCCGGCAGGAAGGCCAAGGCCGCCGCCGCCTACCAGTCCGCCGACGCCCTCTTCGCCGCGGGCATGGCCCTCCTCGCGCAAGATCCACGCGAGCGCTGGGAGACTCGGTACGATCTGACCTACGAGCTGAGCATCGAGCGCGCGCACGCCGCCTACGCCACGGGCAGCTTCGACGAGGCCGAGCGGCTCCTCGACGAGCTCATGGAGCGCGCGAGGACCAAGATCGAGCGCGCCGCGGTCGTCGAGCTCGCCGTCGCGCAGAGCGTCACCCGCGGTCAGTGCGCCCGCGCCGTCGAGCTCGGGCTCTCGTGCCTCCGCGCCTGGGACATCGAGCTGTCTCTCCCCGTCACCGACGCGCAGGTCAAGGAAGAGACCGAGGGCGTCTGGCAGGCGCTGGGCGACCGGCAGATCGAGGCGCTGGTCGACCTGCCGCCCATGGATCACCCCGAGATCAAGGTCGCGATGCGCATCCTGCTCGGCGTGATGATCCCTGCCTATTTCGTGGATCTGAAGCTGCACTATCTGCTCCTCGTGCGGATGGTCAAGCTCAGCCTGCGCCACGGCAACGCCGGGAGCTCCGCCCAGGCGTACACCGCCTTCGCGCGGATGTTCGGTCCGCTGTTCGGGCGTTATCGCGAGGCGTACCTGTTCGGGAAGCTAGGTTACGACCTCGCGGACAGGGGCCACGCCCTCGCCACGAAGGGCGCGGTGTTCACCCTGTTCGGGCAGCAGGTCGTGTTCTGGACGCGCCACTACCGGGAGACCGCCCTCTATGCGCGCCGCGGCTTCAACGCCGCGCTGGAGGGCGGCGACTGGAACAACGCATGTTACAACTGCATCTGGGCCGCGATGTTCCCGCTGCTCTCCGGCGAGCCGCTGGAGGACGCCCTCCACCTGACCGAAGACCGCCTCGGCTTCGTGCGCAAGGCCGGTTACGCGTTCGTCCATGACGTCCTCCTCGGCGCACGGCACCTCATCCAGACGTTGCGCGGGCGGCCGGTCCATTACGCGATGCTCGACGGCGCCGCGCTGGATCAGGCGGCCTTCGAGGCACGGCTCGGCCGGGAGGGCGGGGTCGTCCCTTCATGCTTCCACTTCAGCATGAAGGCGCAGTCGACGTTCGTCCTCGGCGCGCCCCGGGAGACGGTCGCGGCGACGGCCCATGTGGTCGTCGATTACGACTGGAAGATGGACACGAACGCGCTGTACGCCGAGTGCTTCTATTATCGCGCGCTCGCCCTGGCCGCGCTCGTCGACGACGACGAGGACCGCGCCGCGGCGCCGTCACCCCGGCCGGAGCTCCCGGACGGGCTGCTCGACTGCGAGCGGCAGCTCGGCGAGTGGGCCGCGAGCGGCCCCGACAACTTCCTCCACAAACACGCCCTGGTCCGCGCCGAGATCGCCCGGCTCCGCGGGCAGGATCTGGACGCCATCGGGCTCTACGAACAGGCCATCTCCTCGGCGCGCGAGGGCGGCTTCGTCCAGCACGAGGCCATCGCCTGCGAGCTCGCCGCCCGGCTCTACCGCGATCGCGGCCTGTCCACGCCCGCCGACGCTTACCTGCAGAAGGCCCGCGCCGCCTACTTCCGCTGGGGCGCCCACGCCAAGGTCGATCAGCTCGACCAGCGGTATCCCTTCCTCGTCGAGCGAAAGCCGATCGCCCCCACGGTCACCTTCGCCGTGCGCGCCGAGCAGTTCGACGTCCTCTCCGTCGTCAAGGCCTCTCAGAGCATCTCCGGTGAGCTCAAGCTCCCGCGCCTGCTCGAGATGCTCCTGCGCATCGTGGTCGAGCACGCGGGCGCCGGAGAGGGGTACGTGCTCCTGCTCCGGGAAGATCGCCTGTCGACGGCGGCGGCGATCGCCGCGTCCGGAGGCGTTACGCGGCTGCTCGACGCGGGCGAGGCCGCGGCCGACGCGCTGCCGCAGTCGATCCTCAACTACGTTCGCCGGAGCCACGAGCGCGTGCTGCTCGACGACGCCTCCGCCAGACACCCGTTCTCGGAGGACGCGTATTTCACCCGGAAGCGGCCGAGATCGGTGCTGTGCCTCCCGATCGTGCGCCAGGCGCGGCTGCTCGGCGTGCTCTACCTGGAGAACAAGCTGGTGGCCGGCGCGTTCACCCCGGGGCGGCTCACCGTGCTCGAGCTGCTCGCGTCGCAGTCGGCCATCTCGCTCGAGAACGCCATGCTCTACACCGATATCGAGCAGGAGAACGCCGAGCGGCGCCGGGCGGAGCGCGAGCTCCGCGGAAGCCAGGCCACGCTTCAGGCCATCGTCGACAACTCCGCTGCGACCATCTACCTCAAGGATCGCGACGGCCGGCACCTGCTCGTCAACCGCGAGGTGGGCCGCCTCCTGGGCATGCCGACCGAGCAGATCATCGGCAAGACGAGCACCGAGCTCTTCCCTTCCACGAACCTCGAGATCATCGCGGACAACGACCGGCGGGTGCTCGACTCGGGCGAGCCGCTCGAGTTCGAGGAAGAGCTGATGATGGAGGACGGGCCGCACACCTACCTGTCGCTCAAGTTCCCTCTCGGGGATGACGTCATGCCCGGCGTGCTGTGCGGCATCTCCACCGACATCACCGAGCGCAAGCGCGCCGAGCTCGCCGAGCGCTTCCTGGCCGACGCGAGCCGCAAGCTCATGGCCCTCGGCTACGGCGCCACCCTCGAGAGCGTCGCGCAGCTCGCCGTGCCCGAGCTCGCCGACCGGTGCGTCATCGACGTGGACCTCGCCCAGGACGCTCCGGGGCGGACGGTCACCGCGGTCACCGCGGGCGTGCCGGCCGAGCTGGCAGACGCGGTGATGGACGCGCTGCGGCCCCTCGCAGCGACCTCGCCGGAGCGCCCCGAGGTGGGTGACGTCCGCGCCGCGCCGCTCCTCGAGCCGCTCGGCGTTCACTCCTTCCTCCGCGTCCCGCTCGTCGCGCGCGACCGGCGCTTCGGCGTCATGACCCTGCTGGCGGCCGCGCCGCGACGCCATTACCGCCCCGCGGACCTGTGGCTGGCCCAGGAGCTGGCGAGCCGCGCCGCGCTCGCCCTCGACAACAGCCGCCTGTTCGCCGAGGCCCAGCAGGCGATCGAGCGCCGCGACGAGTTCCTCCTCGTCGCATCCCACGAGCTCAAGACCCCGCTCACGTCGCTCAAGATGCAGGCTCACCTCCTCGCCCGGCTCCTGCCTCGCTTGCAGCGCGCCGAGGTCGCTCCCGAGCGCATCGACGCCGCTATCCAGGTCCTGAGCCGCCAGATCGGGCGCCTTGCCCACCTGATCAACGAGCTGCTCGACGTCACCCGCCTCAACGCCGGCCGGCTCACCCTCACGCGCGCGCCCGTCGACCTGGCCGCCCTGACGCGCGAGGTCGTCGAGCGGATGCACCAGCAGCTCGACGACGCCCGCTGCCGCACCGAGCTCGACCTGGAAGGCCCCGTGGTGGGCAGCTGGGATGCGACGCGCGTGGAGCAGGTCCTCATCAACCTGCTGTCGAACGCGCTCAAGTACGGCGCGGGGGCGCCCATTCACGTCGTCGTGCGCGGCCTGGAAGGCCGCGCGCGGCTCGTCGTCCGCGATCACGGCATGGGCATCGCCGAGGCCGATCAGGCCAGGATCTTCGAGCGCTTCGAGCGCGCCGTCTCCGTCCGCAACTTCGGTGGTTTGGGACTCGGCCTCTACATCGTGCGGTGGATCGTCACCTCCCACGGCGGCACCATCCGCGTCGAGAGCAAGCCAGGCGCCGGCGCCGCGTTCGTCGTCGAGCTGCCTTTGCACCCGGCCGAGGCGGAGTCGGAGACGGCGGCGGACGGCCGAGGGGACCTGCTCCCACAGGCCTAGAGCGACAAGCGGGTTGAAGCCGCACGCAAGCAGCGAGAAGTTGGGACGCCAGAAGACGCCAAGAGACGCCAAGATTTATTGTTTTTTTGGCGTCTTCTGGCGTCTTCTGGCGTCCTGGCGTCTCATTTCTCGCGTTTCCAAGCGGATCGCTGTTCTAGCTCCGCGTCCCCCGGGTTCTCCCCTCGTCGCGTGGGAGGTGGGGCGGCCAGGGGGCGCAGCGCCGACGATTCCGGGGAGAGCGAGCGCGACGATGTGGAGTGGCGCTCCGGGCTCTGGGACGCCACATTGGCCCCACGGTGAGGTCACGCTCCTCGGCAGCGCCGCTCTTCGTGATCTCCGCGGCGCTCGGCGGCAGCGCGGTCGCGCACGCCCAGCCGACCGCGGCGCCCTTGCGTATCGAGTACCGCGCGGAGGCTGGATGCCCGGCAGAGGCGGAGTTTCGTGCGCGCGTCGGCGCGCGCCTCCGGCGGAACATCGCGGAGACGGACGCAGCGAGCGCGTACGTCGTGATCATCGAGCAGCGCGATCGCCGCTTCATCGGGCGCCTCGGCGTCCGCGCGGCGGACGGGACGGCGTCCGACCGCGATGTCGCGGGGGATACCTGCGACGATGTCGTCGCCGCGCTCGCGGTCGTGACCGCGCTCGCCGTCGATACCCAGGCCGGAGACGCCCCCGTAACGGCCGCCACACCCGCGGTTTCCACGTCCCCGAGCGCCGTCGCCGCGCCACCCCCGCCGGTCGGTGCGCCGCCCGCCAGCGCCCCGCCCGCCAGCGCCCCGCCCGCTGGCGCCCCGCGGGCCGGTGACGCGCCGGCGCGGCCGCCGGCGCCGGAGCCCGACGCCACGACGCACCTGGTGCTCGGCGCGCAGCTCCTCGTCGGCCAGATGATCGGCCTCCCCTCCTTCGGCGCGCGCATCTCCGCGGAGCCTCCCCTCGCCATCACGACCCGCGGCGTCGGCCCGGCGCGCTTCGACGCGGACCTCGAGGTGTCCTCCGACGTCCCCGTGACGGGTGGCTCTGCATCGTTTCTGCGCGCGGCCCTCGCAGTCGACGCGTGCCCGCTCGGCGCATCGCTCGGCGTCCTGCGCCTTTCCCCCTGCGCGCGCGTCGAGGGCGGCCTCGTCTCGGCGAGCCGCCGAGGCATCACCCCCGCGCGCAGCGTGACGCACGGATGGCTGGCGCTCGGCCTGCCGGTGCGCGCGCGGCTGCCGCTCTGGGGCCCGTTCGTGCTCGACGCCGACGCCGGGGTACGCCTGCCGCTGCTGCGCGACGGCTTCTTCCCCGACGGCGCCGACGCCGGCGCCCGCCCGCCGCCGATCGAGAGCGTCGCGGCGCTCGGGCTCGGGTTGACGATTCCGTGATCCCGGCGCTCGCCTCCGAACATAGCAGCGGCAGGAGACGATGATCAGCGCGACTCGATCCCGACCCCCTGCGCGCGCAGAGGTGGTGCGCGACGCGGCCAGGACGGCGCCCGCGGAGCGCGCCGTGCAGCGCGCGCCGTCGCCCTCCGCGGAGCGCTACCGCGCGCTGGTCGATGCGCATTTCGACTTCATCTGGCGCTCGTTGCGCGGGCTCGGCGTGCCCGCCGGCTCGGCCGACGACGCCGCGCAGCACGTCTTCCTGATCGCCTACCAGAAGCTCGCCGAGATCGCGCCCGATCGCGAGCGCTCCTTCCTCTTCGGGACGGCGCTGGGGGTCGCGGCGAACGCGCGCCGCGCCGGCGCGCGGCGGCGCGAGCTCTGCGACGACGGCGCGATGGCGGCCGCGGCCGACGACGCGCCGAACCCGGAGCAGCTCATCGAGATGAAGCAGGCGCGCGCGCTGCTCGACGACGTGCTCGACGCGATGGAGGAGGACCTCCGCGTCGTCTTCGTCCTCTTCGAGCTCGAGGGCGTCCCGACCGAGGAGATCGCCGCGATGCTCGGCCTCGCGAGGGGCACCGTCGCTTCCCGCCTCCGCCGCGCGCGAGAGGACTTTCGCGCGATCGCGAGGCGCGTCCAGGCGAGGGCGCCGCACCGGGGAGGCGAGCGATGATCGATCCGAAGCCGCTTGGAGACGAGGAGGCGACCGAGTTCGAGCGCGCGCTGCTCCGCTCGTGGAAGCAGGAGTCTCCGTCCTCGTCGGCGCGCGCGCGCGCGCTCGCCATCGCCGGGCTCGCCGCGGACGGGGCCGCAGGGGGCGGGGCCGCAGGGCAGACAACCGCTGCGCCCGCTCCGTCCGCCGCGCCCGCGCCGAAGGCGGGCGCCGGCAAGCTGCTGGCGCTCGCGAAGTGGGGCCTCGGGGCGGTGATCGGCGTCGGCCTCCTCGGCGCGGGCGTCGCGCTCCTCCGGCCGTCGGCGCCTCCCTCCGCGGCGGGAACGTCGAGCGAGCCGCAGGCCACGCTCACGCCGCCCACCGCCATCGAGCCGCCGGCGGCGAGCGCGGCGCCGGTCGCGCCCGCGCCGGCTGCCTCCGGGCCCGTGACGCAAACGCCGCTCCAGGCGAGCGCCCCGCCGCTCCAGGCGAGCGCCCCGCCGATCCCGGCGCCCGCCGCGAGCCCGCCGCGCCCGAAGAGCGCCGCGCCGCGCGCGGGATCCGCTCCCGGCGCGCCGAGCGACGCGCTCGGCAAGCAGGCCGCCATCGACGCGCTCGGCGAGCAGGTCGCCATGATCGATCGCGCGCGCGACGCGCTCGCCGCCGGCGACGCGACGGGGTGCCTCGCGGCGCTCGACGCCCACGACAGCAAGTTTCCTCGGAGCGCGATGGGAGAGGAGGCCACCGTGCTCCGCGTCGAGGCGCTGATCCGCCTCGGCGATCGGGCCCGCGCCGCCGAGCTGGGCCAGCGCTTCCTCGCCTCGCGCCCGACGAGCGCGCATGCCTCGGGCGTGCGCGCACTCCTCGGCGCGGCGAAGGAGCCTTGGGCGAAGGAGCCTTGATCGAGCGGCGCGCACGCGCGCCTCGCGCGGCCTGCTCGCCCGCCTGCGCAAACGTGCTTTCGAGGGCGCCGGAGAGCGTGCCTGTCGTGTCCGGTTCGTCGAAGGGTTCGAGCGCTGTCAGCGCAAGATAGTTCAACAGAGAGGTCTCGTATGGTCTGGTCGTCACGGAGCAAACGCCACGCGCGGAAGGCGGTCCTGGTGGGAGCGGCGATGGCGCGCCTCTCGCTGCCGGGGAGCGCCGCGGCGCAGGAGGCGGTCGCCCCGGCGTGGGACGAGACCGAGCGTCGGGAAGACATCGTCCAGCGGCGCGAGCGCGCCGCGCTCCTCGCGACGCACCTCCACGACGTGATCAGGCTGCACTCCGCCGGGAAAGCGGTGCCCGTCCTCGTCAGCGGTATCGGCGGGGCGAGCCTCGCCTTGAGCCTGACCGTAGCCCCGGCCGAGCCTCGCTTCCTCGCCTGGACCGCCGGCTCCGCGACGTTGCTCGCGGGAGGCATCGCCGCGCTCGCCGCGCCGGAGGCGTACCGGCGCGACACGCTGGGGGCCGCCGCGCAGCTCTCACAAGGCAGCTTCTGGCTCGGGCTCGCGCTCTTCACGGACAGCGGCCTCGCGAGGGCGACGCCGATCGCGCTGTCGTCGGGATATTACGTGTCCGGCTTGCTCTCCGGGCTGAACCTGGCGCTGTCCGACTACACTCCTGCTTCCCGCCTCCGCGCCGACCATGCGCTGGTGGCGACGCCCGAATGGCGCGCGCGGCTGTCAGGCGCGCAGATCGCGAGCATCGAGCGGGATCTCCTGGCCACCGCGCCTGCGATCCCGAGCTGGGCCATCTACCTCCCGGTCGCGCTCGGCGGGATCGCCGCTACCGCGCCCGCGTGGGACGGCGATCTGCCGGCAGAGAGGCGGATGTTGAGCTTGACGTCCGGTCTCCTCGCCTCCGTGTGGTCGCTCGCCGCCATGTTCGATCCCGAACATCCAGCGCAGTCCTACCAGCGGGACCTGCGCAGGGCCGGCCTGCAGGTCGCGCCTTCAGGACCCGGCGGCGACATGGGTCTCACGGTCTCTGGCAAGTTCTAGAGCGACAGACGGGCTGAAGCCACACGCGAACAGCGAGGAGTCGAACCGGCAGGGCCTGTCGTGGCCCGCCATCGCGGTCGTGTCTCCTGGGTCGACCTCTGGAGGAGCTCGGGGACACAGCAGTGATTGTCATCGTTTCGCGCTCCTTCGAGCGCTCATCAAGGAGGATTGGCCATGCGCAACGTTCTCATCGTCGTGTTCGTGCTCATCGTGGGATGTGGCGGGGAGGCTCCGGCCGCGCGCTGGGTGGCCTGCGAGTTCACCGGCAGCACCCCGGGCGGCGTGACGGTCCGTAGCTGCGCCGAGCTCGAGACCGACGACCCGGACAGGCACGAGAGCGAGTGCACGGACAGGTCAAACCTCGAGGCCGAGCTCGTCGATCGATGCTCGACCGGCGACGTGCTCGGCACCTGCGTCCTCACCGGCGACGGCGAGACCATGACGACGTACCATTATGAAACAGAGCTCCTCACGGCGGATATCGTCAAGCCGCTCTGCGAAGCGACGAACGGCACCTGGACGCCGCGCTGACGCGCTGCCCCGGTGCGTGTCGCCGCGGTCCCGAGCGCCTCGACAGCGGTGTGTTCCGGCGGCTGACGGGATCGATCGAGCACCATGATCCCGCCGGCGCACGGCAGCGTCGGTTCGGCGCAAGTCGACACAGTTCGGCACGAATTCACGGGACGGCCAGCGCCGAGCGCTGCGTCGCCGGAGCAGCGGAATCAGCGGGAGACGAGGTCCGTCATCCAGGGCACGTCGGGGGTCGTTCTCAGGACCGTGCCGGCCCACTGCCGGTCGTCCATCCGCTCGAAGTCCTCTGTGACGGCCTCGAAGTACGACGAGGCGAGCCCCACGAACGCGCGGGGCGCGCCGCCGCAGGGGTCGGCCGTCACGACCATGAGGCGCGGCAGGCCGGTGCCCACGTGCAGCACGCGGCCGACCGGCACGCCGCCCTCGGTCGGCTGGGTGTGCACGTCGGCGATCGTCGGATCCTGCTCCAGGCTCTTCATCTGGTCGAAGAAGAGCTGCATGTACCACCCCTCGACATAGGGTCCACCGCACCCTACCGACTGAACCTTCACGGCCTGGTTGATGAAATCGAGGTGCTCCTGGGTGAGGGGCAGGCCGGCGCGCTCGTTCGCGGCCATCTCGCCGAGCGTCCGCGCGACGTCGTGGAGCTGCGAGAAGTACGCCGACACCCTCTGCCCGAGCTGCGGCGCGCTCGACAGATCGAGCGCGCCGACGATCTCGACGCCGTGCTCGGCCAGCTCGGCGATGCGCGTGAAGAACGCCGGGTACGGGTCGACGTACGCGTCCGGGAACTCGCACGTGTCCCCGCCCGTGTACGACTGCTTGGCGTAGAGCAGGGTGTCGTGGCGGAGCTCGGCCCACGAGGCGAGCTGGGTGCTCAGCAGGCGCCGGCCCCACGCCTCGGTCTTCGCCACGCCGGGCAGCCCCTCGCCGTCGCCGATCGCCCGCGCCGGCGACAGCTCCCGCAGCGCGCCGAGCCAACGATTGTAAAGGTTCTTGCCCCAGAAATCCCCGGGGTGCGCGTCGACCAGCACGCGCATCATGTGCAGGTCGGACGCGTAGTCGAACCGCCCGAGCTCCGGCGCGAGCAGCTGGCCCGCCTGATCGTTGCCGAGCGCGGCGAAGCCCACGTCGAGCGGGTCCGGCATCATGCGCTTGACGGCGCCGCCCTTCACCCGGTCGAAGACCACGTTCGAGAAGACGTGCGAGTCGACGACGTACCGCTGGCCGAGCAGCGCGAAGCTCGACGAGAGGGGCATCGTGCCCTTGCCGAGCCCGTTGATCATGATGTGGCTCGAGATCCGCTGCGTGCCGTGGCCCTCCTTCACGATGACCTCGGCGATCCGCGCGTCCGGGACGCCGGCGAGGCCGGCGGCGTCGCTGAGGCCGAGGTCGGCGAGCAGGTCGTCGAGCTCCGGCAGGGTCATGGTGTCGCTCTCGCCGACGAAGGCCTGGATCGCGTCGTCGATGCGCTTGTAGCGGGCGACCGTCTCCGCGTCGGCCAGGGCGCGCAGCACGTACGCGCCCTCGAGGTGCCGCCGCTGGAAGCGCTGGGTGCCGTCCTGCTGGGTCTCGAGGAAGCGGAAATCCACGCGGCCGAGCCACATCATGCTGCGGAAGTAGCGCGCGAGCTCGGGGCGCTCCTCGTCGAGGTAGTGGCCCCGGGGCTCGAACTGCGAGAAGTCCATGAGCCGGTCCGTGCCGAAGAGGCGGACCTCCCCCATGCCGTCGTGGGCCTCCGCGCCCGCGACGAGCTCGTCGATCGCCGCGGCGCTGGCGCCCGCGACGGGGGCGACCGGCGCGCCGTCGAGCAGCGCGAGCGCGACGGCCGTGAAGAGATCCGCGTCCGCGCGCGCCTCCGCGCCGAGCTCCGCTCCGGCGCCCGAGGCGAGCCGCGCGCGCATCTGCTTCAGCATCGTCCCGAGCTCGGGCGCGAGCGAGGCCAGCTCCACCGCCTTCAGGATCGCGTCGTACGAGCGGTGGACCGCGAAAAGGACCGAGTCCGCGGACACATAGAGCGGCAGGTCGAGCGAGTAGATGCTCTCGTAGCCGTAGACGAAGGTCGGGAAGGACTTCTTGCTCGAGATGACGAAGCCGTTCGCGGAGAGCTTCGCGAGCTCGTCCTCGTCGAGGGCGAGCGCTGTGCCCTGGAGGAGCGAGAGGCCCGCGGCGTCCGCCGGCGCATAGGACAGGCCCGACGCGAAGGGGACGGGGTACCGCGAGGCGAAATCCGCGGCGCTCATGCTCGCCGAGGCATCCCGCTCGGCGAGCAACGCGGTGAGCTCCGCCTGCTGCTCGGGCCCGAGCTCCGTGGAGGGCAGCTGGGTGCCGTCGGCGCCGGGCGGGGGCTGGCTCCCCTCGCCCGAACAGCCGGCGGCGAGGGCGACGAGGATCGGGACGACGTGAAGGCGAAGAAGCAGGTTGCGCATCGTGCTCCCCTTTCAAAGCGTGCCCCTCGGCCGGGGCGCGACGGCTCCACTCCACAAGCAAAGAGGGTGCCGTGGGCGCCGGATACGGGGGCTGAGCTCTCGCAGTCGCCGATCCCCGGGCCGGCTACTAGCGCTGGAGCGTGACCGCCGCGGTCCGCAGGGGCAGCGGCGCGAGCGCCGCGACGGCGAAGGCCACGATATCGAGAATCGCGATCAGCCCGCACCCCTGCACGAGGAGCTCCATTTGCACTCCGGGGACGAGGTCAACATGTCAGGGAAGGTGCCGATTCCTTAGACCGAAAGTCTGACCAGCAGAGCGCAGGAGATGGCGATGAGGGCAAGGCTGGAGGACTCGCCTCAGATCTCCGTATTCGAATGCCTTCCAATTACCAGCTTATCCACGCATCGAAGGGACCGCGTTCCCTCCGTACCTCACATCAAACTCCTATGGGCCAGCCCGCGTGCATCTCGCCAAGAAAACCTGCCCGACACGGACCAGAGGTGAGGACGCGACGGAATCGCAGCCTGGCTCCCGCAACCACCTACGCCGTGGTACAACTTCATTATCGCACGCCGCGGCGCAAAGGCGCGCAGCGCTCTGGTTGCCGCTCGGCGTAGAGCGATTGCATAGAATGCTAAAGGGGGAGGGAGAACATCATGTCAGACCACGACGATAGGGCCCGATTTGCGAGGGCCTGCGACATCCTGCCTGAAGATCCGGTCGCCCTGGTGTTGACCGGCGCTGGCGCCCGCGGCGCATACGAGGCCGGCTTCGCTTCCAGGCTGCTGCCCAAGCTCTCGAAGAGGCGACCTACGATCATCGTCGGCACCAGCGCTGGCTCCATCAACGCAGCCCTGCTCGCGTCGCTGGCCCACATGTCCGCGGAGGACGCTAGCCGCGAGCTCGTGGAACGCTGGCAACGTATCCACAAAGAGATGGTCTTGGGTCCCGTCTGGCTCTCCTTGCTGCGCGCGGGTGCACAATACATCGCCGGCTTGCTCGGCATCGTTAGCCGCAGCCCCATGAGCCTGCTCGACACGCGGCCCCTGCTAGCCAGCCTCAAGAGTCCCACCCTGATCGATTGGAACGCCATCAACAGCAACATCAATAACGGAACAATCAAGACGCTCGCGGTCGCCACCACCGAGAGCAACTCGGGTCGAACCAAGATATTTTACCAATCACACCAAACTACGACGATAAGAAACGACGAGGCGCGAGCCATCGACTACGTCAAGACCCTGCTGTCGGCGGAGCATGTGCTGGCGTCGGCCTCGATCCCGGTACTGTTCCGTCCGACCCGGATCGGCGCGCAGGATCACGGCCCCTTCTACCTCGACGGTGGGTTGCGCCTCAACGCACCGCTGGCGCCCGCGCTAGCGTTCGGCGCCAAGGGCCTCGTCGTGATCTCGACAGATTCCCGGTGGTATGGCGCATCCGCAGCTATGAACATCCGCCGGGTACCGACGATGCAAGATCACGTCCTGCAGCTCATGCGCATGATAACGTCCGATCGCATGGTCGAGGAGGTTCGCGTGCTGGCCGAACAGAATGAGGATAATCCGACAAAGGAGAGAATCCCACTCATCGTCGGGTGTCCAGCAGGGCAAGACGACGTCGGCTCCGTGGCAGCAAGAGTCCTGGAAGATCTCCTTCGTGGCACGCGAATGTTGAATCACATCGATCTCAGCCTTCTCTACCAGCTAACCGCCATGAGCCCGTACAGCCGTCCCGATGTGCTGAGCTACATCCTGTTCGAGCCCGAGTTCATCAGCGCTGCGATGCAGGCAGGCATTCAAGACGCCGAGGAGCTCATCTCAGACCACCCGACAGAGGAAGAGCTCTGGGGTGTGCTGTGCCAGAAGTACGCGAGCAACAGGAACCGACCGGCGACGAGCACGTAAGCGTTCGCCGCCTGGGCCGCTCGCACCGCAACGATCGTCTGAAGGCTCGGCCCGTCGCTGCAGGAACGGCCCTTCGTGGAGCTCAGCGGCCTCTGCGTCGCTCATCGGGCCTCCGGGGAAAATCGTGCGACCCCGTGAGCCGTGGGCCTCCCCTCGGGGGACTTCAGCAGAGGAACCTCGCTTGACCCGCCCGTTGAAGCTCGTCCGACCGCCGCCGCCCACCCCGAAGCAGGGCTTCGCGGGCGACGACGCGGCCCTCGTGCACGCGTTCCGGCGGGGCGACCCCGGGGCGCGCGCCGCCCTCTACGACCGGTTCGCGGATCACGTCCACCGGGTGCTCTACCGGCTCCTCGGCTTCAGCCACGACCTGGCCGACCTGCACCACGACGTCTTCGTCCGCGCGCTCGGCTCGCTGCCGGGCCTCGAGGACCCGAGCGCCCTCAAGGGCTGGCTCACGATGATCGCGGTGCACGTGGCGCGCACGTCGATCACCCGCAGGAAGCGGCGCAGCTGGCTCTGGTTCCTGCCGAGCGAGGAGCTGCCCGAGGTCGAGTCCGGCGCGGCGTCGGGCGACGTGCTGGACGCGTTGCGCGCGACCTACGCCGTCCTCGACGCGCTCCCGGTGGACGAGCGGATCGCCTTCGCGCTCCGGTTCATCGACGGCATGGAGCTCACCGAGGTCGCCGCGGCGTGCGGCACCTCGCTCGCGACGATCAAGCGGCGGCTCGCCCGCGCCAGCGCCCGCTTCGAGGCCGAAGCCCGCAAGCAACCCGCGCTCGAGGCGTGGCTCGACGGAGGTACCCGGTGGGGCAATCCGAGCGCCCGCTGACCACCCTGGGGCGGCGCGTGGCCGAGCTTCAGGACCGGATGCCGGCGGCGCGGCTCGACCGCGAGCGCGGGCGAGCGCGGCTGCTCGCGGCGGCGCCGGTGCCCGAACCGGAGACGGCCGGGCGCGGAGAGCGGCCCCGCCGTGAGTCTTCCTGGCGGCGGACGAGGCCTGGAAGGCCGTTCGCTGTGCGGCTCGCCGCCTCGCTGGCGGCGGTGGCCCTGCTCGCCGCCGCGCTCGTGGTCGCGCTCGTGGCGCGCCCCCGCGCTCCGATGCGCTTCGCGCTCGGGGCGGCCGAGCCAGGGGTCGTCGGCGCGTGGATCGCCGCGCCGGCCACGGCGGAGCTGCCGATCCGGTTCTCCGACGGCTCGCTGCTCCGCCTCGCGCCGGGGGGGCGCGCCCGCGTCGCCTCGGTGGACGCAGACGGCGCGGAGCTCTCCCTCGAGCGAGGCGCGCTCGATCTCTCGGTCGTCCACCGCGAGGGCGCGCGCTGGACGGTGCGGGTCGGGCCGTTCCAGGTCCGCGTGATCGGGACGCGCTTCGAGACCCGATGGGACCCGGTGACCGAGCAGCTCGTTGTCGCGCTGCGCGAGGGGGCGATCACGGTCTCCGGGCCGGTCGTGGGCGAATCGCGCGCCGTCCGCGCCGGCGAGCGGCTCACCATCTCGCCCGCGACGAACACCCTCGAGGTGGGCGCGCTCGACGCCGCCTCGAGCCCCACGTCGACAGCAACCGCCCCTCTCGCGGGCGCCCTGAACGCGGCCGATCCCGGCGCGGCTTCTCCGACCGCAGCTGATCCCGGCCCAGGTGCCTCGATCACGGCCGCTCCGAGCGCAGCTGCCCCGAGCACGAGCGCAGCCGCGCCAGGTGCGGCTGCGCCCTCGACGAGCGGGCCGCCGGCGGCCGCCCGCGCCCCTGACGCCGGGACGGCCTCGCAGCAAGGGCGAGCTGGCGGCGAGGGTCCGGTCGCTCCCCTGCCCGCGCACGGAGAGACGCCGTCGTGGCGCGCCCTGGCCCTCGAGGCCAGGTACAGGGACGCCCTGGCCGCCGCGGAGAGCGACGGCTTCGACGCGCTCTGCGACGCCGCGGGCGCGAGCGATCTGCACGCGCTCGGCGACGCGGCCCGGCTCGGCGGGAGCCCGGCGCGCGCCGTCCAGGCCTTCACCTCCCTCCGCGCCCGGTTCCCCAGCTCGCCCGAGGCCGGGTCGGCGGCGTTCATGCTGGGGAGGATCGCCCAGGACCAGAGCAAGGACCACGCGGCCGCCGCGCGCTGGTTCGCCCGGTACCTGCGCGAGCAGCCGGCTGGCGCGTTCGCCGCCGATGCCGCGGGGCGCCTCGTCGAGGCCGAGGACAGGCGGGGCGACGAGGCGGGCGCCCGGAGGGCGGCCGAGCAGTACCTCGCCGCTCATCCGAGCGGCTCGCACGCGGGGTACGCGAAGCACGTGCTCGCGCGCGGATCGAAGGCGGTCCCCCCCGGAGGCTCTCCTGCCAGGCCCGTCCCCTCCGGAGGCTCGCCCGGCGAGCCGGGCCCTGCCGCCGAGCCTCCCTCGCCGTGAGACGCCGCGCCGCGACGCTCCTCTTCATCGCCTTCCTCGCCGGGGCCACGCTCGCGGCAGGGGCCGCGCTCGCGGAGGGCGCGCGCGCCGGCGAGACCCGGACCGAAGCCCCGTCGACCATCGCTGTCCTCTGCGCCCCGGGCGATCGCTTCGGCCTGCGGATCGTGGCCGAGCTCGAGTCGCTGGGCTTCCGGGCGGAGCGGCTCGACCCCGCGGCCGAGCCGGCGTCGCGCGCGTCCCTCGAGGCCTCGGCGCGCGAGGTGGGCGCCATCGCCGCGATCCGCGCCGTCCCCTCCGAGCGCGGCGTCGAGATCTGGATCGCCGACCGGGTGACCGGCAAGACCGTCCTCCGCGAGATGGCGGACGACGGCGACGCGCCCGACCGCGACGCGGCGCTCGCGCTCCGCGCCGTCGAGCTCCTGCGCGCCAGCCTCCTCGAGGCCGGCCTGCCCGCGCCCCCGCCCGGAGAGGTGCCCGCGACGCCCGAGATCCGCGACAAGCTGCGGGTCCGCGCGCCGGAGACGCTGCCCGCGCCGGCCCAGAGTCCATCGCCGGCGCTCCGCCTCTCGCTCGCTCCCGGTGTGCTGCTGAGCCCAGGCGGCTTCGGCGCGGCGGTCAGCATCGACGTCGGCCTCTCCTGGCTGCCGAGCGAGAACGTCGGCGCGATCGCGTTCGCCGCGATTCCGGTGAGCTCCCACCAGATCGAGCGATCGCAAGGCACCGCCGAGCTCTCCGTCCTGCTCGCCAGCGGGGGCGCGCGATTCCAGCTGGCCCCGCGCGACAGCCCGTGGGCGGCCTCGGCGGATCTCGGCTTCTCGGCCGTGTTGCTCTGGAGCACGGGGGTGGCCAGCAAAGGCTTCCGCTCGAGCGCATCCGCCGCGGTGACCGCCAGCCCCTTCGCGGGCGTCGGCCTCTCCTTCGCCCTGACCCCCACGTTCCGGCTGCGCGCCGACGCCCTCGCCAGCGTGCTCATCGAGGGTGTCTCCGTCCGGTTCGTCGAGCAGGAGACAGCTACCTGGGGCAGACCGTTCATCCTCTCTTCAGCCGGCATCGAGATCGATCTGTTTTTATGAGCCGCCGTCACGCGCCGGAAGGACTTCACCTCTGGAGCCTGGCCTGGAGGTCGTTCGAATGAAACGATGGATGATGGTCCTCGGAGCGATGGCGGTGATGAACAGCGGATGTGAGGAGATCGTCTTCAATCCCATTCAAAATGGGGGTTGGGGGAGCTCCCCGGCCCCCATGGTGCCCGACGACGGCGAGGAGGTGGACGACGAGGAGGTGGACGTCACGGACGACGGCGCCTCGGGCGTCCACGCCATCGCGCAGGAGACCCCGGACGGGCTCGTCCTGTACTTCAGCAACGCTGTCGAGCAATGCGCCCAGCCCGTGATCGATCTCGAGATCGGCGTCAACTGTGACAAGGCAGGGATCTGGCAATTCATCCTCACGATTCCGCCCGAGCTCAACAAGCCAGGCCTCATCAATCTCAACACCATCTTCTTTTCCAAATCTGTGATCCTCTCCGATTGCGGTGGAGGGAGCGGCGTGGGCCCCGGCCATCAGGGCACGCTCGAGATCGTCAGCAGCGACGAGACCTCGCTGTTCGTGAAGGTGCGCGGCGCGGGCGACGAGAATTGGCCGGTCGACGGCGATCACACGGTCCAGCGCTGCGGCACATAGCTCCACGGTCGCACGACGGCTGGCCGCCGGGCTCCGGCAGAAACAGCACAGCGCGCCCGCGCGGCACGCGTCGGAGGATCCTCGGCGAACTCCCGCGCTTCCTCCTCGTCGTCGCGGGCGAGCCGGCGCGAGGACGCCCCGCCATTTTCCATGGCGGAGCGCGCCGGTTTTGGCAACATGGACCGACGCTCGACGCCTCGGAGGCCGCCGCACTGGCCTTCGAAGACCCGCCTATGGCCGATAGTCCACGCTACCTCGTGATCGAGGTCCTGCACGACGGGCCCGAGACGATCCTCTACCGAGCCCGGCGCGAGGAGGACGGCCGGCCGGTGGTGCTCAAGGTCCTGCGGCGCGACCACGCGAGCCCGCGCGCCCTCGGGCGGCTGCGCCACGAATACGACGTCGCCAGGGCGCTCGACTCGACGGCCATCGTCAAGGCCCACGGGATCGAGGCGTTCCGGGATCAGATGACGCTGGTCCTGGAGGACTTCGGCGGCCGCTCGCTCGACCGGCTCATCCAGGGGCCGACGCCGCTCGATCGCTTCTTCCCCCTCGCCCTCCGCCTCTCCGGCGCGCTCGCCGAGCTGCATCGACACCGCGTCATCCACAGGGACATCAAGCCCCAGAACCTGCTCTACAACCCCGACACTGGAGAGGTGAAGATCACCGATCTCGGGATCGCCTGCCTCTCGCCGCGCGAATGCCACGACGTCTCCCACGACGGGCTCATCGCGGGGACGCTGGCGTACATGGCGCCCGAGCAGACGGGCCGGATGAACCGCTCCACCGATGAGCGGACCGACCTGTACTCGCTCGGCGTCACCTTCTACGAGCTGCTGACCGGCGCCTTGCCCTTCCAGGCGAGCGATCCCGTGGAATGGGTGTATTGCCACGTCGCCCTCCGCCCATCCCCGCCCCACGCGCTCGTCCCCTCGATTCCCCCGCAGCTGTCGGCGGTCGTCCTCAAGCTGCTCTCCAAGTCCGCCGAGGATCGCTACCAGAGCGCGCTCGGCCTGCAGCGCGACCTCGACGAGTGCTTCGCCAGGTGGCAGGCGAGCGGGGCGATTCCGCCCTTCCCGCTCGGTGAGCGCGATCTCTCCGATCGGTTCCAGATCCCGCAGCGGCTCTACGGCCGCGAGCGCGAGCTAGGGGCCCTGCTCGCCGCGTTCGAGCGCGTGGTCGCGAGCGGCCGCCCCGAGCTCGTGCTCGTGTCGGGCTACTCGGGTGTCGGCAAGTCGTCGCTCGTGGCCGAGCTACGCGGGCCGGTGGTGCGCGAGCGGGGCTTCTTCCTCTCCGGCAAGTTCGAGCAGCTCAGGCGCGACGTCCCTTACCACGCCTTCCTCCAGGCGTTCCGGGCGCTCCTGCGGGAGATCCTGTGCGTGAGCGACGAGGAGCTCGAGCGCTGGCGAGAGCGCCTCCGGGAGGCCGTCGGCGCGACCGGCGCGCTGCTCGCGGGCGTGCTCCCCGAGCTCGCGCTGCTCCTCGGCCCGCAGCCGCCCGCGCCGGAGCTCCCGGGCGCCGAGGCCCGGCACCGCTTCCACGCGGCGCTCCAGCGCTTCGTCGCGGCGTGCGTCCAGAAGGAGCACCCCGTGGTGCTCTTCCTCGACGATCTCCAGTGGGCCGACGCCGGCAGCCTCCAGCTGCTCGAGCAGCTCATCACCTACACCGAGACCGAGCACCTCCTGCTCCTCGGCGCTTACCGCGACAACGAGGTCGGCCCGGCGCACCCGCTGCCGCTCATGCTGGCCGACGCGCGGAAGCGCGGCGCGACCTTCAGCGACCTCGTGCTCGCGCCGCTCTCCGCCTCCGACGTCGGGGCGCTCGTCGCGGGGGCGGTCCACGCCGCGGCCGAGCGCGCCGAGCCGCTCTCGCGGCTCGTCCACGAGAAGACCGGCGGCAACCCCTTCTTCGCGATCCAGTTCCTCTTCGAGCTGCACCAGGAAGGGCTCATCACCTTCGACGCGAAGGCGGGCGCCTTTCGCTGGGACATCGCCGCGATCCGCGGCAAGGGCTTCACCGACAACGTCGTCGATCTGATGGTGGGCAAGCTGAAGCGGCTCCCCGTCCCGACGCAGGACGCGCTCAAGCTCGCCGCGTGCCTCGGCGCCAGCCTGGACCTCGACATCCTCGCCCTGGTCGCGAGCCGCCCTGCAGCCGAGCTCGACGAGGCCCTCGCCGAGGCCGTGCGGGAGGGGCTGCTGCTCCGCCGGGGCGCTGGTTATCGCTTCCTCCATGACCGGGTGCAGCAGGCCGCCCACGCGCTCATCCCGGCCGGACAGCTCGCCGAGGTGCACCTCTGCATCGGCCGGCTGCTCCTGAAGGGCCAGCGCGAGGAGGCGCTCTTCGACGTCGTGGGGCACCTCAACCGCGGCGCCGCGCTCCTCCGTTCCCAGGCCGAGCGCGACGATCTCGCCGCGCTGAACCTCCGCGCCGGCAGGAAGGCCAAGGCCGCAGCGGCCTTCCAGTCCGCCGCCGCGCTCTTCGCCGCGGGCCTCTCCCTGCTCGCGCCGGGCTGCTGGGAGGCGCGGCACGAGCTGACCTACGATCTGACCTTCGAGCGCGCGCACGCCGCGTACATCACCGGCGGCTTCGACGAGGCCGAGCGGCTACTGCGAGCGCTGACCGACCACGCGAGGACCGAGGCCGAGCGCGCCGCGGCCGTCGAGCTGGCCATCGCCCTCAGCGTGACCCGCGGGCAGTCCGCCCGCGCGGTGGAGATCGGGCTCTCGTTCCTCCGCTCCTGCGACATCGACCTGTCGATCCCGCTCACCGAAGCGCGGCTCGCGGAGGAGACCGAGGGCGTCTGGCAGGCCCTGGGCGACCGGGCGATCGAGGGCCTGAGCCACCTGCCTCCCATGACGCACCCGACGTGCAAGATCGCGATGAACGTCCTGGCGAGCGTGTCTGTCCCCGCGTACTTCGTGCACCCGAACCTGAACTACCTCGTCGTCGCGCGCATGGTGAAGCTCAGCCTGCAGCACGGCAACGCCGCGAGCTCGCCTCACGCGTATGCGGCCTTCGCGAAGGTGATCGGCCCGAGATACGGCCGATACCAGGAGGGATATCTGTTCGGCAAGCTCGGTCATGACCTGGTGGAGAGGGACAACCTCCTCGCCATGAAGGCCATGGTCTCTTCCTTGTTCGGCAATCTGATCATCTTCTGGAAGCGCCATTACCGAGAGACGACTCCGTACACGCGCGCCGGCTTGAGCGCCGCGATCGAGACCGGCAACCTGAACGACGCGTGCTTCCTCTGCATCTGGGCCCCGCTGTTCCCGCTGCTCGCGGGCGAGCCGCTGGAGGACGTCCTCCGCGAGATCGAGGAGCACCTCCGCTTCGTGCGCAAGACCGGATACGAGTTCGTCTACAACATCCTCCTGAGCGCCCACGCGCTTGTCCAGGCGCTGCGAGGCAGGCCGGCCCGGCTCCCGATGATGGATGGATCCGAGCTGGATCCCCGCGCGTTCGAGGCGCGGCTGCCTCCCGGGGACATGGGCGGCGTGCTCAGCTTCCACTGCAGCCTGAAGGCCCAGGGGCTGTTCCTGCTCGGCTCCCCCGGGGAGGCGTGCGAGGCGACGCGCCGGGTGATCGTCGACAGGCCCTGGAGGAGCGAACCGCACGCGCTCGTGGCGGAGGACTTCTATTATCACGCGCTCGCGCTCGCGGCGCTCGTCGGCGACGGCGATGCGCACGACGCGCGCGGCCCGGACAAGGCGCCGCCGTCCCCGGAGCGGGAGCTGCCGGACGGGCTGCTCGACTGCGAGCGGCAGCTCGGCGAGTGGGCCAGGAACGGCCCCGACAACTACCTCCACAAGCACGCCCTGGTCCGCGCCGAGATCGCCCGGCTCCGCGGGCAGGAACCGGAGGCGGCCCGGCTCTACGAGCAGGCCGCGTCGGCCGCGCGGGAGGGCGGCTTCGTCCAGCACGAGGCCATCGCCTGCGAGCTCGCCGCGGGGTTCTACCGCGCGTGCGGCCTCTTCACGGCCGCCGATGCCCACCTCCAGAAGGCGCGCGCCGCCTACTTCCGCTGGGGCGCCCACGCCAAGGTCGAGCAGCTCGACCAGCGGTATCCCTTCCTCGTCGAGCGAAAGCCGCTCGCCCCCACCGTCACCTTCGCCGTGCGCGCCGAGCAGTTCGACGTCCTCTCCGTCGTCAAGGCCTCTCAGGGCATCTCCGGTGAGCTCAAGCTCCCGCGCCTGCTCGAGATGCTGCTGCGCACGGTGATCGAGCACGCGGGCGCCGAGGAAGGCTACGTGCTCCTGGCCCGAGAAGATCGCCTGTCGACCGCGGCGGCGATCGCCGCGTCCGGGGGCGCCGCGCGGCTGCTCGACGCGGGCGAGGCCGCGGCGGCCCCGCTGCCGCAATCCATCCTCAACTACGTTCGCCGCAGCCACGAGCGCGTGCTGCTCGACGACGCCGCCGGGAGGCACCCTTTCCTCGAAGAGGAGTATTTCACGCGGAAGAAGCCGAGATCGGTGCTGTGCCTGCCCATCGTGCGCCAGGCGCGGCTGCTCGGCGTGCTCTACCTGGAGAACCGGCTCGTGGCGGGGGCGTTCACCCCGGGGCGGCTCGCCGTGCTCGAGCTGCTCGCGTCGCAGTCGGCCATCTCGCTCGAGAACGCCATGCTCTACGCCGATATCGAGCAGGAGAACGCCGAGCGGCGCCGGGCGGAGCGCGAGCTCCGCGAGAGCCAGGCCACGCTGCAGGCCATCATCGACAACTCCGCCGCGTGCATCTTCCTCAAGGACCGCGACGGCCGGCACCTGCTCGCCAACCGCGGGGTGAGCCGCGCCCTCGGCAGGCCGCTCGATCAGATCATCGGAAAGACAAGCGCCGAGCTCCTGCCTGCCGCGCGCGCCGCGGCGCTGGACGCGCACGACCTGCAGGTGCTCGAGAGGGGCGAGCCGCTCGAGTTCGAGGAGGAGATAATCACGGAGGACGGGCCGCACACCTTCCTCTCGCTCAAGTTCCCGCTCGGCGAGGACGTGATGCCCGGCGTGATCTGCGGCGTCTCCACCGACATCACCCAGCGCAAGCGGGCCGAGCTGGCCGAGCGCTTCCTCGCCGAGGCGAGCCGCAAGCTCATGGCCCTCGGCTACGGCGCCACCCTCGACAGCGTCGCGCAGCTCGCCGTGCCCGAGCTGGCCGACCGGTGCGTGGTCGACGTGCGCCTCGACCCGGACGCTCCGGAGCGCACGGCCACCGCGGGCGTGCCCGCCGAGCTCGCAGGGGCGGTGATCGACGCGCTGCAGCCGCTCTCGGCGGCGTCGCTGCAACGCCCCGAGGTGGGCGACGTCCGCGCCGTGCCCCTCCTCGAGCGGCTCGGCGTTCACTCCTTCCTCCGGGCTCCGCTCCTCGCGCGCGACCGGTGCTTCGGCGTCATGACCCTGCTGGCGACCGCGCCACGGCGCCGCTACGGCCCCGCCGACCTGTGGCTGGCCGAGGAGCTGGCGAGCCGCGCCGCCCTCACCCTCGACAACAGCCGCCTGTTCACCGAGGCCCAGGAGGCGATCGAGCGCCGCGACGAGTTCCTCCTCGTCGCCTCGCACGAGCTCAAGACCCCGCTCACCTCGCTCAAGATGCAGGCCCACCTCCTCGCCCGGCTCCTGCCCCGCTTCCAGCGCGCCGAGGTCGCTCCGGAGCGCATCGACGCCGCGATCCAGGTCCTGAGCCGCCAGATCGCGCGCCTCGCCCACCTGGTCAACGAGCTGCTCGACGTCACCCGCCTCAACGCCGGCCGGCTCACCCTCGCGCGCGCCCCCCTCGACCTGGCGGCCCTGACGCGCGAGGTCGTCGAGCGGATGCACCAGCAGCTCACCGACGCCCGCTGCCGCACCCAGCTCGAGCTGGAAGGGCCCGTGGTGGGCGACTGGGATGCTTCTCGCATGGAGCAGGTCCTCATCAACCTCCTGTCCAACGCGATCAAGTACGGCGCGGGGGCCCCCATTCACGTCGTCGTGCGCGGCGAGGGCGATCGCGCGCGGCTCGTCGTCCGCGACCACGGCATCGGCATCGCGCAGGCCGACCAGGCCAGGATCTTCGAGCGCTTCGAGCGCGCCGTCTCCGTCCGCAACTTCGGCGGCCTCGGCCTCGGCCTCTACATCGTGCGGTGGATCGTCACCTCCCACGGCGGCACCATCCGCGTCGAGAGCAAGCCGGGCGCGGGCGCCGCGTTCATCGTCGAGCTCCCCTTGCGCCCGGCCGAGGCGGAGACGGCGGCCGAGGGCGCAGGCCAAGGAGAAGGCGCCCTGCTCCCATCGGCCTAGGCGCTCACCGGATCACGACAGCGCTTCCCGGGCCCATTGCAGGCTCACGCGACGGCGCTGACAGGCGCTTTGCTCCTCTGATAGGGTGGTCGTCCTAGGAGACCGCCATGCCTCGCTTGAACCAGATCATCGCCATCGAGAAGGGCGTCAAGGCCCGCTCCCACCAGCGCCTCACCGAGGCGCACCACGCGCTGCAGAAGCCGGCGTTGCTCTCCGGGATCTCGCGCACCTACCGGTCGAAGGACGAGGAGGGCGAGCAGCTCCCGCCCGAGGCGACGAGGGTGCAGGCCAAGGCCGAGGACATCATCCGGAGCACCGCCGACATCCTGGGCGAGCTCTTCGACGTCACGGCCACCAAGGACTATGCGAACTGCAAGGCCCGCGCGGACGTGGTCGTCGACGGCAAGGTGCTCCTCGCGGGGGCGCCCGTGACTTACCTGCTCTTCCTGGAGAAGCAGCTCGTCGACATGAACACCTTCATCAGGAAGCTGCCGGTGCTCGACGCGTCGGAGAGCTGGACGTTCGATCCCTCCGCGGACTCCTGGGCGACGGAGCCGGTGCAGACGGCGCGGACCAAGAAGATCCCGCGCAACCACGTCAAGGCCGAGGCGACGGACAAACACCCGGCGCAGGTGGAGGTCTATCACGAGGACGTGGTCGTCGGTTACTGGAAGACGGTCAAGTTCTCGGGCGCGCTGCCGGCGCGGCGCATCAACGAGCTGCTCGATCGCGTGGAGAAGCTGCAAAAGGCGGTCAAGTTCGCCCGCGAGGAGGCGAACAACCAGACGGTCGAGGAGCAGAAGGTCGGCGCCGCCGTCCTCGGGTTCCTCTTCGGTACCTGACGCGCGCCTGACGCGCGCCCCCGCGCTTGCGCCGCGGCCGCCGGAGCGATATCGTGGCCGCGGAGTGCAAGTTGAAGCTCAAGCTCAGCTTGATGGGCTCGGCGCCCAAGCGCAGGTTCGAATCCTGCCCCCGCCACCTCATTTTCTCTCGCGGCGGGGTAGCCCAATTTGGAAGAGGCAGCGCTGGCCCGTTCAATGGTCTCAAGCTCTCACTCCAGGCTCGAGCATTCGCCGCCGATCACCCAATCGAACGGGAGGAGGCTTGAATCGTCGGATGCTGGTTCAATTCCAGCCTGGCCAGCCCGCGCCGCGGTGAGGCGTCGCCTCTCCTCGCGCGGCGCCGGGGCGCTCCCGCCCCGGCGCGCGGTCCATGATGGCCGGTAGTTCAATGGCAGAACACGGCGGTGTAAGGACTGACCTTCGACCTTAAACGTGTGGGTGTGCGCAGATGGCGGCAAACCGAGGCCCGGGACTAGGCTACAGTCCCGGGTCTCACCTATTTCAGGGGCCTTCGGGTCGGCGGGCTCGATCGACGACGCCGCGTTTTCCGTCATTGACGGCCGCCGGGCTGGTCGCCTGTGCCGGCGTCATCGCCATGTCGGCGCTCCGTCGGATCCCTCCGGGGACGCGGGCGGGCAGAGGGGGAGCTCGAACCCTTCGGCCACGAGCCCCTTGAACACGGTCGGTCCCGTCCGGCGGAATCCTAGCTTCTCCAGCACCCTGACCGACGCGACGTTCTCGAGCATCGCGTGCGCGACGAGGCGTGAGAGCCGGAGCTCCTCGACCGCGTACCGGATGCACGCGGCGGCCGCCTCCGTCGCGTAGCCTTTGCCCCAGTGCTTGCGGAAGAAGCGGTACCCGAGGTCCGCGACCTCGAGGTCGTCGTGCCACCTGAGGCCGCACCAGCCCAGCTTTTCCGCCGTCGTCCGGTCCGAGACGATGAACCGGCCCATGCGGAAGTCCTCGAACTGGCGCGCGAGCCGCGCGATGATCGCGCGCGCTTCGTCCTCGCACGCGAGCGCGGTATCGCCGGTGTAGCGGACCACTTCGGGATCCGAGTTCAGCTCCATCATGAACGGGACGTCCGACCGCCGGTGGGGGCGGAGGCGCAGGCGGTCCGTCAAGAGGAGGGCGTCTTCGTCGGTGTCGAGGCCGGGCACCGGGCGATCCTACCCGGTCCGCCAGGTGTTCGCCATTTCCTGTCCCGTGCGCGGTCGTCTCCTGATTCTCGCGTCGGTGCTCCGTTCGCGCCATTGCGTGCTCCCATGCGCCAGCTGCTGTCTTTCCACGCGTTCGCCCTGCTCTGCGCTCGATGCCCGCAATACCCCGGCTTCGCATGCGGGCGCGGCCCTCCCCCGGCGCGAGCGCGAATGAACGCCGATCGCTCGACAGGGGTCGCGGCCGTCAACCCCTCTTCAGGGGCTTGGTGAACCGCCCCCATCAACTTAGGATCGCTCCAGACACAGCGGGTTGGCGACTGGAGCCTTCGAGCGCTGGCTGCACCTGGCCACACCCGCGTCGTGGCGTGGCCTGTCGGGTGCCGCATCGACGAATCGCCCTGACTTTTCGTGCCGGCAATTGGTGGGACTCTCATCGAGAAGTCGGTGCGGGGCACGGGCGGAGATCCGTCCCGGAGTCGGCCTTCGCCCGATTCATTCGCCTGCTGGGCTCCACCTCATCTGAACGCGGCTGTCTGCGGGATCGAGCGCATTGAAGCTCGGAATCGATAGAAAGGCGGAGTCACATGCGAAAGTATCGAGCGAGTGCGGTTTCTGCTGGAATCCTCGCCGGGTTTGCCGGGGTGATGGCCACCGCAGGCGCGAGCTGGGCCGGCGATTCGCGGGACGTCAAGGCGGAGGCCGGGGCGTCCGACGAGGTCGGGCATCACGTGCCCGGCAAGGGCAAGGGGTTCGTGGGACAGCAGTATCAGCAGTATCAGAAGGGGGAGCGTGGTCCCCAGGGGCCCATGGGGCAGCGGGGGCCCGCTGGGCCGCAGGGCGAGCGCGGTCCGCAGGGTCCGCAGGGGCCCAAGGGCGAGCGCGGCGAGCCCGGTCCGCAGGGGCAGGCAGGCACCGCGGGTCTCATCGGCCCCCAGGGCTTCCAGGGCCTCAAGGGCGTCGACGGCGCGCGCGGTCCGCAGGGTCCGCAGGGGCCCAAGGGCGAGCGCGGCGAGCCCGGCCCGCAGGGGCAGGCAGGCACCGCGGGGCTCATCGGCCCCCAGGGTTTCCAGGGCCTCAAGGGCGTCGACGGCGCGCGCGGTCCGCAGGGTCCGCAGGGGCCCAAGGGCGAGCGCGGCGAGCCCGGTCCGCAGGGGCAGGCAGGCACCGCGGGGCTCATCGGCCCCCAGGGCCTCCAGGGCTTCAAGGGCGTCGACGGCGCGCGCGGTCCGCAGGGACCCATGGGACCCAAGGGCGAGATGGGTCCTCAGGGGCCGGCGGGGCACACCGGCCTCCAGGGCCTCAAGGGCGTCGACGGCGCGCGCGGTCCGCAGGGTCCGCAGGGGCCCAAGGGCGAGCGCGGCGAGCCCGGCCCGCAGGGGCAGGCAGGCACCGCGGGGCTCATCGGTCCCCAGGGCCTCCAGGGCTTCAAGGGCGTCGACGGCGCGCGCGGTCCGCAGGGACCCGCGGGACCCATGGGGCCCAAGGGCGAGATGGGTCCTCAGGGACCGGCGGGGCAGATCGGTTCTCAGGGCTTCAAGGGCGCTGACGGCGCGCGTGGTCCGCAGGGGCAGGCAGGGCCCAAGGGCGAGATGGGCCCTCAGGGGCTGGCGGGGCACATCGGTCCTCAGGGCCTCAAGGGCGCTGACGGCGCGCGTGGTCCGCAGGGGCAGGTAGGGCCCAAGGGCGAGATGGGTCCGCAGGGGCCCATGGGACCCAAGGGCGAGATCGGTCCTCAGGGGCCCATGGGACCCAAGGGCGAGATCGGTCCTCAGGGCCTCAAGGGCGTCGACGGCGCGCGCGGTCCGCAGGGGCCGGCGGGGCCCAAGGGCGAGCGTGGCGAGCCTGGCCCCCAGGGCCTCGCAGGGCACGTCGGTCCTCAGGGCCTCCAGGGCTTCAAGGGCGTCGACGGCGCTCAGGGCCTCAAGGGCGCTGACGGCGCGCGTGGTCCTCAGGGTCCCGCTGGACCCAAGGGCGAGATCGGTCTCCAGGGACCGGTCGGACCCAAGGGCGAGGTCGGTCCCCAGGGGCCGGCCGGACCCAAGGGCGAGCGCGGCGAGCGCGGCCCCGCGGGCATCGTCGGTCCTCAGGGCCTCCAGGGCCTCAAGGGCGCTGACGGCGCTCACGGCCTCAAGGGCGCCGACGGCGCTCAGGGCCTCAAGGGCGCCGACGGCGCGCGCGGTCCGCAGGGTCCCGCTGGACCCAAGGGCGAGGTCGGTCCCCAGGGGCCGGCCGGACCCAAGGGCGAGCGCGGCGAGCGCGGCCCCGCGGGCATCGTCGGTCCTCAGGGCCTCCAGGGCCTCCAGGGCCTCCAGGGCCTCAAGGGCGTCGACGGTGCTCACGGCCTCAAGGGCGCCGACGGCGCTCAGGGCCTCAAGGGCGCCGACGGCGCGCGCGGTCCGCAGGGTCCCGCTGGACCCAAGGGCGAGGTCGGTCCCCAGGGGCCGGCCGGACCCAAGGGCGAGCGCGGCGAGCGCGGCCCCGCGGGCATCGTCGGTCCTCAGGGTCTCCAGGGCCTCCAGGGCCTCAAGGGCGTCGACGGCTCTCACGGCCTCAAGGGCGCCGACGGCGCGCGCGGTCCTCAGGGCCTCGCTGGACCCAAGGGCGAGCGTGGCCCCCAGGGGCCGGCCGGAACGCCTGGGCTCGTGAAGATCCACGTGGTCTCCGTGACGCGCGAGGCGTCGCCCACGAGCGCGTTCGTCAACGTCAAGGCGCTCTGCGACGCGGGTGAAGTCGTGATCAGCGGCGGATTCTCGGTCTCGGGCGGCGCCCAGGCGACGAGCAGGGTGGTCGAGAACTCGCCGTTCGACCCCACCGAAGGCCGCGCGGGCTGGACGTCGACCGCCGTGTTCGAGAGCGGCTACGGCAAGAAGGCGCAGACGGTGTCGCTGACCACCTTCGCCGTGTGCGCCGAGCTGTCCGAGCGCTGATCCCGAAAGACCGGCAGGCCGTGCTCGCGTGAGCACGAGCCCATCTCCCGAGCAGCTGTCCCCCGCCCGTCCACCGTGACCGCGAGGGCGGGGGACAGCTGGCTCCTCACCTCACCGGTGCTCCCCACACGCCGCACGCCGCACGCCGCACGCCGCACCGCAGCGCACCGTGCAATCGCCGCACAGCCCCCGACCTCCCGCCACGCCTGCACAGACCACCGAGGTCCGCCCGTGGTCCCCGGGAGCAGGGCAAGCGACGCCGCCGGGCCCAGTCGCAGCCCTCCCCTGAATCCCTCACACCGCCGGATCAGCAGCCCGTGTTCACCAGGGACACCATCAAACGCACATTTGCCCACAAGAGACGACACCCCTCGCCGGCGCGGCATCGGGGGTGCAGATGTCCCGCCGGCACGCGTGAGGCAGCTTGCACGCTTTTCGCATGAATTCCTGGCCGGTGGCCTGCGTGAACATCGGACTCTTCCATGCTCCGAAAAAAGTGCGCGGTTTCCGGCATTCCTGCCGGAATGTCGGCGCGGCATCGCTGCTGTCCTGCATCAGGGAGAGCCGCCATGGCACGCACGTGAAGCCGCCGCGACGCTCTTTGTCACAGCTGTTGCCATCTGCCACAGGCGCGATTGCACGTAGTCAGCGGACGGGCCGATGAAGACATCCCCTCACGTCAATCCAGCGGTACCCAGCATATCGAGGAGACACACCGAGAATTCTCCTCACTCCGTAGATGCTGTGGTAATTTGCCCCCCTCGGGACGCGGACACGAAGGAGGGGTTTCTCTCAGGTCGGACCACATGCGCCCGAAGCGCACCCCAGAGGGGAACCATGAGCATCGATTACGATATGAAGACCACCGAGCATGCGACGATGACCGGAGCACGCCACAACCGCCTCGTGATCGCACACGTACTGAACTCCTTCCAGGTGGGCGGCGCCGAGCAGGTCGTGGTGGATCTGGCCGGGCTGCAGCGCGCCGCGGGACATGAGGTCATGGTCGTGGGCATCGAGACGAACCCCGACGGGCCGCGCGCGGCGCAGCTCCGGGAGCGCGGCGTCGCGGTGCACATGCTGCCGAAGCGCTCCGGCTTCGACCTCAAGCTCCCCGGGAAGCTCGCGGCGTTCTTCGCCAAGCACGGTGTCTCGATCGTGCACTCGCACAATCAGCTGCCGCTCATCTACGCCACGGCCGCGGGCCGGCTGCACCGTGTGCCTGTGTGCCACACGCTGCACGGCGCCATGTTCGATCAGGGGCGCAGGGCGTGGCTGCGGCACATGGCCGCCAGGCTCGCCGACGCGCACGTGGCCGTGTCGCAGTCCACGGCCGACTTCATGCTGAAGCACAAAGAGGTGCCGAGCTCGAAGCTTCATGTGGTCTTGAATGGAATCGACCTCTCCCGTTTCAGGCCGGACGCCGCGGCCCGGCACCGCATCCGGGCCGAGCTCGGGATCCCCCAGGACGCGTGGGTCGCCGGGGCCGTCGGGCGCCTGTCGCAGGTCAAGAACCACGCGCTCCTGCTCCGCGCCGCCGCCGCCGCGGGGATCCTGTCGGGCGACGCGGACAACGCGCGCCTCCTCCTTGTCGGAGACGGGCCGGAAGCCGCCTCGCTGCGCGCCCTCGCCGAAGAGCTCGGCATCAGCGAACGCGTCGTCTTCGCAGGCGAACGGCACGACGTGCCGGGGCTGCTCGCCGCGAGCGACGTCTTCGTCCTGTCGTCGAAGTCCGAGGGTCTGCCGCTCTCCATGGTGGAGGCCATGGCCACGGGGTTGCCGGTGGTCTCGACCGCCGTGGGTGGCATCCCTGCCCTGATCGCCGACGGGGAGACGGGCTTCCTCGTGCCGTCGGACGACGAGGGCGCGCTCGCCGAGAAGCTCGCCGCGCTCAAGGGGGATCCCCTGCAGTCCGCGGCGATGGGCAAGCGCGGAAGGAAGCTCGCGCTGCGGCGCTACTCGGCCGAACGCATGATGGCGAGCTACATGGATATCTACGAGACCCTGCTCGCCCGGCGCGAGTCGGAGCGGCGAGGCGTGCTGCGGCCGAGCGAGCTGCTCGCAGGCCTGAACGCATAACCCGGCGAGCTGCTCGCAGGCTCGCCCCCCATCACCCGGCGAGCTGCTCGCAGGCTCGCCCCACGATCCACACAGCCAGATCGAGACGCAAACGGCGCGGCAAGCGCGCCGCCCGCCGCCGGGGGCAGGCCGTCGCTGCCTCCGGCTCGCTTCACGGAGCGCGAGGGATCGTCGAGCGCGCGCGCGCGTTCGTCGCGAGCGACGGCGGCGACGAGAGCGCCGCCGCCCGGGAAAGCCGCGCGTCGGGACGAGCCGAAGGCGGCCGTTCGTCCAGCGCGCCGAGGTCGCGCAGGTCCGTCGCCGGCGCCAGCGTGCTCCGGGGCGGCGGCACCAGCGTGCTCCGGGGCGGCGGCGCCAGCGTGCTCCGGGATGGCGCGAGCGCGAGCGCGGCATGCGCCTCGCGCACGGCGGCCAGCATCGACCGCGCATCCGGCCAGCGATCCGCCTGCGCGAACTCGAGCGCGCGGTCCACCACCCGCACCACGGCCGGAAGCATCGACGGCGCGATCCGCGCGAGCGACGGAATCGGGCAGGTCATCCTCAGAAAGAAGAGCTCGTTGACGGTCGGCGCCTCCTGCACGTAGCGGTCCGTCAGCAGCGAGAACATCGTCGCGCCCAGCGCCCAGAGGTCCGTCCGCGCATCGACGAGATCCCAGCGCGCGCGGGCCTGCTCGGGCGGCATGTACGCCGGCGTGCCCATCGCGCGGAGCCCCACGAGGGAGGTTTGCCCCGAGGGGGCCCGCAGCCGCGCGATGCCAAAATCGAGGATCTTCACCCCGCGCTCTCGCGTGAGGAAGATGTTGTCGGGCTTCAGATCCCGGTGAACGACGCCCCGCGCGTGCGCGGCCGCGAGCACCTCCAGGATCTGCTCGCTCACCCAGAGGACCTCGGCCGGCGGGAGCGCGCCCCTCTGCGCCTTCCAGCGCTGGAGGAGGCTCTCTCCCTCGAGGAGCTCCATCACGAGGAACGGCGACCCATCCTCGGTCACGTCGTCCGCGATCACCGCGGCGACCCCAGGGTGATCGACGGTCTGCGCGATGGCCTTCTCGCGGAGAAACCGCGCGCGATCGCCACGATCCCTCGCCCGCTCGGGGTGCAGCAGCTTGATCGCGACCCGCTGGCCTTTCCGGTGCGTCGCGGCATACACGGCCGCCATCCCGCCGAGGCCGATCAGCGCGTCCAGCCGCCACGCGCCGTTGAGCGACGTTCCCACCAGCGCCTGCGCTCTCTGGACGCGCGTGACATTCTCGAACTCCATCGCTGGTCCTCTCCGTACCTCGAGCCAACGGCTCTCCCGGCGCTCGCGGCGCGAGAGAGCCACTCTGCTCTGCGTTTCCCGTGTCCCGGCGGCGGCGCTACGATCGAATCCGCGCTCCACGACGGCAGGCCCGGGTTGCAGCGCGTCGGCACCGCGATCCGCCCGGCCGTCCTGCGCCACCGACAGAGGAGCCGCATGGGGTGGGCGGTATCCAGCAACACGTCATTTCATGGAAAAGTTCAGCAAAACCCGAGCCACGCCGGCGCACCTGGAGCGCCGCGGTGAACGCGCGGCCGCGTGGGGCGAATCGCCCCCCTGCGGCAAGATGCCCCGACCCTCGTGGCCTCGCCCGGCCTCCGCTTCATCCTCATGAGGCCGCCTTCGAATGTGATCGGATGTGCTCGGAATCATGGGGCCGCAATCGGACAGGAACGGATGTGCTCGGACGTGGCCTCCTGTCCTCTGCGCCGGGCCCGCTCGCGAGGGCGTGGGCTCAGTGGAGGCCCTTCATCGTCGGGTCACCCAGCTTGAACGCCGCCAGCGCTTGCCGGATGAAGGTGGGCACCGAGAGGTAGCTCTCGAGCGCGCCGCAAGCGCGGTTCGAGGAGCACGTGCACCTGTAGAAATCGCTGAAATCGTCGTCGTCCGCGTCGGCGTCCGCCTTGCAGCCGTCCACGCCTTCCCGCAGGACCTCGCCGTCGTCCGCGATGGCGGCGATCGTCGGATCCCACCGCACGATCGGCTGCCCGGTCTCCGGGTTCGGCTTCACCTTGTGCCAGTCCGCCTTGCCGTCGCCGTCGAGGTCGGGCCCCGGCTCGGTGACATACGCCTTCGCCAGGAGCTCATTGCCGTACTCCAGGACGCGCGCGCCGATGCCCTTCTGCACGACCTTGCCAAAGACGGTCTCGGTCCCGTAGGCCTTCGCCACGAACACCTTCCCGGACGGGTGGTGGAGCTCGATCCGGTCCGGGAAGCCGGGATCGGTGTCTGACCCGGCCTCCCAGACGTGCATCATGTCCAGCCACTTCTGCTTCTGGTTCTCGGGCAGGTAGAGCAGGGTCCACGCGATGAGGAACTTCTGCTGCTCCCAGCCGATCTGCGGGTCGAGGATGGCGACCTTGGCCGGGGCCCGCGGGTTCCACGGCGCGCTGTCGGGCGCGCCATAGGAGCTGCAGACGATGCTCCCGGCCGCGGGGAAGCAGCTCTCCGGCCCGCTCTCGGCCCACCACGAGGTCCAGCCGAGCGCGCCGGCCGGATACCCGCTCGCGTCCCGGACCGGCCGGCCGCGCTGGTCCGCCTCGACGCGCACGCCCTTGAGGGCGTCGTCGCCCGTGAGGTTGTTGGCGAGCCAGCGGCGGTATCCCTCCGGGAAGACGTCGGCGAGCGAGACCGCCCGGTAGCGCGCGTCGAGGAAGTCGTGCCGCGAGTCGCTGATGAAGTTGTCGACCGACTCGGTCATCAGCATCGACACCCAGGCCTTGTCGTAATAGGCACCGGCGTTCATCGTGTACGACGAGTCGTACTCGCCCTTGTCCTCCGCGAGCGCGTTCTCGAGCGGCTTGCCCCCGACGGCGATGTCACCGAAATAGCCTGTCGCGCCGTTCGGGACGACCACCAGCGGTTCGCCTGGATCGCCGAAGACGTCGCTCGCTGACCGGAGGACGTTGTCCCCGTCCGGCAGGAAGTGGTCACCCGGCTGCGGGCGCGCCATCTGGAGCGAGAAGTGATCGAACGCGATCCCGGCCGCCAGGGTGTTCTCCTTGAAGAGGCTGTTCGCGGCCTGGACCCAGAACGTGTCGAAATCGTAGCCGTGGTCCAGCGCGAACTCGCGGTAGATGTTCATGATGAGCCCGAGGCCCTTCGCGCCGTCGCGCATCTTCGCGTTGTACCGGTTCAGGGTGCGCTCCGACGCCGCGCGCACGCTGAAGGCCTGCCGGCCGCGGCGGTAGTTGTCGAAGATGTGGTTCACCTCCTGCTGCGTGACGAAGAAATTGAAGAGCTCGTAGGCGTCCGCGCCGTTGTCGTGCCGGTACACGCTCAGGTTGCCGAGGTCGGCCCACCGGTCGGTCGCGAAGCCGTAGGGCAGGCGGGTCCGCCCCGCCGGGTCCACCGCGGGCCCCTTCACGTCCTTCGGCGTCTCCAGCGCGCGCCAGGTGACATAATCGACCTTCTGCTGCCGGCACCGCGTGGTCTTGCCGCCGATCGACACGAGCAGGCCGTCGAGCAAGGGGTGCCAGGCGCCGTCCAGCTCCTCGTCCCAGTCCGAGGGCACGAACGCGCTCGGGTCGACCTCGACGCAGCTGCGCGGCGCGATCAGCTCGTACTTGCTCTGCAGCTCGGAGTAATGGATGTCGTCGTCGTCGTACTCGGGCTGGATGCCGAGGATGCCGCCGAAATCGTCGATCTTCGCGAGCACGCCCTTGCCGCGCGGGGTGGTCGCCTTGTAGCTCGGGTCGGCGTGCACGGCGACGGCATCGCCGTAGAACAGGCGGGTCGCGGCGAAATCATAGGCGCCGAGCCCGATGAGGTCCTGCGTGGGCTCGCCGGCATAATCCATCGTCGACGACTGCATGAACATCCAGATCAGGTTCTTGCGCTCGTTCTCGGTGACGGGGTCGTAATACCTCGGCCCGACGCAGGCCTCGCCGTCCTCCGAGAGCGTCTCGCACCGCGTCTTCACCCGTCCATTGCTCGTGCGAAGCTGCCAGTACTGCGGCCGGTAGCCCCAGGCGTCGGAGGAGCTCACGAAATTGTGCCGCAGCCCGACGGAGTGGCCCATCTCGTGGAGGATCACCGAGGTGTGCGCCCGCTGCGCGAGGTAGCGCCGCATGGCCTCGGCGCGCCGCGCCTTCTGCGCGGCGTCCCCCTCGCCGAACCGCCCGTGCTTGCTCGCGAATTTCTCCTCGAGGAGGTCCGCCAGGTCGGCGGTCGCGAGCGGCGCCGGCGCCTCGTGCATCACGCACGCGCCGCGCTCGGCGAGCGCGATCTCCTTCAGGTTCGCGAGCTCGCGCCGCACGCTCGGGTTCGCCCCTCGGAGCGGCGAGGCGAAGCGCATCACCTCGTCCGTGAGCGGCAGCCCCTCGACGCCGGTGAGCTGCTGGATCGCCTTCGTCGTGAGCTCGGCCTCGAGCTCGGAGCCCGCCGCGGCCCTGCGGCGCGCCTCGTAGACCCCGCGCATGCTGTCGGGCGCCGTGGCGTCGGCCGCGATGCCGCGCACCTCCTTCGAGAGCCGCCGGAGGCTCTCGCGCAGCGCCGGGTTCTGCGCCATCTGGCCCGTGCCCTCGGAGACGGACGCCCCGTCCACCCCGGCGGACCGGGCGATCCGCCGCCCGAGCTCCTCCCGCGTCAGCCGCGGCAGCGCGCCGCCCCTCGACGCGCCCTCGCTCGCCTGCGCCCAGTCCCGCACGTAATCGCCGTCGGTCACGTCTTCGGTCTTGAGCTCTCCCTTGATGTAGCGGGCCGTGTCCACGACGCCCTGGCTCCAGATGTCGCTGACGTGCGTCCAGACATTGATGCTCGCCGCGACCTTCTCGCCGGTGAGCGGGTCTTCCGAGTCGCTGTAGATGCCCCAGGCGGAGGGCGATTGCGGCGCCTCGAAGTTGTTGATCTGGTGATAGCGCAGGTCGCCGATCCGCGCGTTCAGCGCCTCGCGGCACGCCCTCATCAGCGCGGGGTCCCGCCCTGCTTCCTTGCGGCGCTCGTCGCTGCACATCCTGGCGGTCACGCCCTCCGGGAGCCGCGGACCGCCGCACGCCTCGGGGTCGTCCGCCTCGACGGGGCTGTGACAGAGCACGATCATCTCGGGCATCTTCGCGAGCGCGATGACGCCCCTGGAGTACCCGCGCCGCGCGCCGATCTCGTCGGCGAGGGCCTCGCAGGCTTGCCCCTCGCGCGCCGCGCCGCGCCGGCACGCGTCGACCTCGCGCGAGAGCGCGATGGCGTCGGCGTCATCGTCCATCTGTCCGTCGTAGACAGGGAACACCTCGCCGCAGCGCGCCGCGTCCCCTTGCGTGCGGACGCACTCGGCGTACTTGGCGGTGACGACGGCGCTGCGCAGGGCGACGTCCCACTCGTGGGCCGCCATGTCCGTGGCGACGAAATAGTCGGGGTTGCTGTCCGAGGTCACGTACCACGCCTGCGGCACGGCCTCGCGCCGCTGGTAGGGCAGGGTGCACCGTTGCTTGAAGGTGTCGCACCGCGACCCGGGCCCCACCGCCTCCATCCCCCCATCCCGTGCCATCGAGGCCCCGGTGACGGCCTCGCACTCGTCCTCGGTCCCGTTCCGGTCCTGGTCGCGGTGCGGATCTGCGCCGGCGGGGGTGGTCTCGGGCGTGAAGCACGGGATCTCGCCCGTCATGCTCTCCGGATCGTCGTAGTAGTGGCTGCGTTCCCAGATGTTGTAACGGGAGATCATGCGGTGCCACTTGGCGTCGCTCATGCCGTAGTTGCGGGCGTAGCCGAAGCGCTCTCGCACGAAGGCGCCGAACGCCCGGAACCGGTAGCCGTCCCACTCGGCCGGCTCGTAGTCCCGATCGACGACGCGCCGGAACGACTGCCGGAGGGTGATCTCGACGGGGTTGCACGATCCGACCGGCGCGGTGCCGCCCGCGAAGTCCGTGTCGAGCATGCAGGCCGGGAAGCTGTCGATGCCCCACCCGAGGTGGCTGAGATCGACGAGCTGAGGCACCGCGAAGGCCTTGTTGGTGACGTCGAAATACCCCTCCTCGGCGTCGAAATGGGGCGCGTCGGGGTGGCTCGGGTCGCTGACGTAGTAGGAGAGCGGCTCGTACTGCACGCCGCCGTAGACGCCGATGAGCGACAGCGTGTCGAAGTCGTAGGAGTCGACGTTCAGGTTCTTCGACCAGTCGACCCGCATGTACTCGCGCTGATACCATGGACGGTCGGTCGTATTTTCGACGACGACGTTGCTCTCTTCCCCCGTCGCTCGGTTGTAATCGCGCTGGACGTCGAAGTGGGAGAGGATCTTGTAGGCGACGACCACGACGCCATCGTCCGTGGCGGCGCCGGCGCCCTTGCCGTCGCTGTCGTTCACGCGCTCGTAGGTGAGGCGCCCGAGCAGGAGGTCTTCCTGGATGATCCACTTGATGCGCGCGACGTCGGCCTGAGCGTACGAGGAGGAGAAGAGCCCGTCCTGCGAGGCGCCGTAGCCCACGTCGACCACCGTGGTCCGCGCCCAGAACTCGGGATCGTCCTCCCTGCTCTGCAGATCGGCGCCGACGAAGAACGATTTCGCCAGCGCGTTCGCCTGAACCTGGCTGATGGCCGGCCGCTCCTCGGCGCAGCCCGCGATCGAGCACACCGCTGCCGCGAGCAATGCCTGTCTCACAATCCACCTCATCGCAGAGTCCTCCTCTGGCAGCTCGGTCCCGAGCGCGCATGCCCCCATGAGAACCTCGACCCGAGTCGCCGCGACGACCGCCCCGGTCGCGCGGGGGGCGTGCCTGCTCGCCCTCGCCGGCACCGCGGCATACCACGTACCACGCGCGCCACCCCCTCGCCATTCCTGGCCAATGCGCGGGCATTCAATGCCTTTTCGGCCTCGCGCCCGGCTCCCCGCGCGGCCGCGCTGCGCCGCCGGGCGTTAGGGGATTGACGGCCGCGGCCGCCTTTACCGAGCCTCGCCGGACGGGGACGGAAATGGCCTGTTCCAATCGGCCAGCGGCTCGGCTGTTCCAGTCGTTCGCCGTAGGCCCCCGGAGGCGCGGCGCGAGCTTCGCTCCCGTCGCCCCCTCGCCTCGCTCGCGAGGCTGGGGTATTCGAGCACCTCACCCGCTCGGGAGGAACCCCGTGCCTGACGGAGACGTCCTGCTCTCGAACACCGACGGCACCATCCTGGCGCAAGGCCCCACCGTGCTCATCTGCGAGTGCCGTGGCGACGGCCTCGACCTCGCCGTCCGTCGCGTCGCCGCGTTCGCGCTCGTCGCCTCGCTCATCGTGGCAGGCATCGTGGCGGCGCGCGCGGCCCCCTTTCCCATCCTCTTCATCGCGGGGACGTGGACCGCCGGAGCCGCCGCCGCGCTGCTCGCCGTCCGCCGGCGCCGCCGGCTCCACGGGCTGTTCCGCCTCGATTTCGAGCGCGACGAGCTCATCCAGGACGGCCGTGGCTTCCGGCGGATCCTGCCGATCCAGGCGATCGTCGGCGTCTCGACCCCGCCGGCCTCGGACACGGACGTCGACGAGCCGGGCCTCGCGCCGCGCTGGCTGCTCCTCCACCTGTCGACCGGGGAGCAGCTGCGCCTGGGCAGGGCGCCCGCGTACGCGCTCGGACCCGCGCTCGCCTTCCTCAGGCGGGCCGGCGTCGAGGCGTGAGGGGCGCGCCCGCCGCCGGCCAGCGCCGCGCCGTCAGGGCCGCGACAGGCTGGGGTAGGCCGGACCGAAGTCGTTGCGGACGTCGCGGACCGTCGAGAGATACGGCGTCTTCACGGTCTCGTCCCGGTAGAGCGGCCTGACGACGCACGTATCACCTCCGCACTCCCCCGCTTCGGGGAAGATCACGTCGGCGACGAGCCAGAACCTGTCACCCGAGTCCTCCGGAACGAACGCGACGGGCACCTCGGGGTCGTAGAAACCGGTGGGCCCGAGGTCGGCCCCGAGCTCGCCGTTGCAGTAGATCTTCACCCGCGGGTGCACGTCGAACGACACGCTGCCGCCGAAGTAGTGCACGGCGATGCGCATCCAGCTGGCCTTGGGCGGGAAATCGACGTTGATGTTCTCGGGCGCGCAGAAGGTCGGGTCGTCCGGGTCCGTGGTGCGGTGGGCGCAGGAGATGTTGTCGAGATCGAGCCGCGGGCTGTGGCACCCCTTGCCGTGGTCGCGCCAGTCGTCCCCCACCCCGCGAGGCGCGTAAAAGCAGCTGTTGTTGGTCTCCTCCGGATCCAGGTACCAGTTCACCGGCTCGGGGGGCGTCGCCGTGTCGCTGAACCACGTGATGGCCGAGCCGCCCGAGAGGCTGTCGAGCGTGCAGTTCCCGTACCCGCACGCGGCGCTGGAGCCGCCGACCGTCCAGGGCTGCATGTTGTCCGGCTTGTGGAGGTAGAGGTCCATATCCACGCTGCTCGGCTCGTGCTCCCACTCGAGCTCGACGCGGAGGCCACGGGCGCCGACGAACAGCGGGTAAACGCAGCTCGCGGTCTCACCGCTCTCCAGGGTCTTCGTGTACGTGACCGTGTACTCGCCCGACTGGAGCGGCTTGAAATCGTCCGCCGGCCCCTGCCCGGCCACCGAGGGGCACGGGTTCACGCCCGGCGGGCACGTCACCGTCCATACCTCGGAGTCCGGACGCGCGTCCTCGCTGAACGAGCCGGTGCCCTCCTTCAGATCGACGGTGGCGAACGGCGCCGCCTGGAGCGGGTGGCAGCCCGCCACGTCGTTCCGGTGGCAGTCCTGGTCCGCGTGCACGCCGCCGACGCAGGGGCCCCACGTGCCCGTCTCGTCGCAGATCTGGGTGCCGGGGAAGCACCCCGGGCTGCGCCGGAACGACGGATCGCCGCGAAAGCAGGAGTGCGCCTGCCCGGCGATGCACCCGCAGCCCTCGTCGATCATCCCGTTGCAGTCGTCGTCCAGCCCGGCGTGATCCACGCCGAGCTCATCCACGCCGCACAGCTCCGTCGGACCGCAGGCGCTCCCGCACGGGTTGATCGTCACCGGCAAGCCCTCGTGCGGCCCTGCCCCGACATCGCCGAGGAATCCGCCGTAGCCTTCCGAGTCGCCAGGCTGGGCGGGCGCCACGTCGGCGCCCCCCGCCCCGCCGGCGCTGCCCGCCTCGTCGGCGTGCGAGCTGCCGCCCGTCGTCAGATCGAACGTGAGCCGCTTGCCTTCCGCGCTGCAGCCGGCCGCGAAACCGGCGCCCGACGCCGCGATCGCGATCACGGCGGGGAGCACGGAGGAGACACGAAGACGAGACATGATACCTCCACTTGAGACCTAGACGCGGTGTCGCGGCGGCCTGCGCCCGCTCCGCGCGACGGCGAAGCGCGCCGTGCACCAGGCACTACGGCGTGAAGCAAAGCGGATACCGGTGTCCCCAGCGCGCGCGAAAGCGCGGCTCGGGACGGCAGATCACGAAGCCGCGACCCTCATCGAGTAACAAGGACACCTGCCATGCAAACTCAGCAGGGTGAGTCGCTGGAGGAGGACTCCCTAGCACGGACGCCGGCCGGCGATGGCCACAATGAGCGGCCTCCAGCCGGCGAGGCGCGCTCTCGCCAGATGCGGAGTCAGGCGAACCACCGGCTCACCCGAGGAGCCAGAGAAATCATCCTTTGACAGATCACCGCGAAGCTTGCCTTGCTGGCCTGTGTGGCGTTGCGCCTCACGGCCTCTGCGCATGGGGCGAGGCGGCGCCGGCAGAGCTCGCGCGCTCGCGCCGGCGCGCGCACGCGCGCTGACGTCGCGAGGCCTGGCTGGTGAGCTGGACGGGATACGGATCAGGGCGCGCGGCGCGCGCCCTTCACGGCAGCTTGGGGTAGGCGGGACCGAAGCTCGCCTCGGCGTCGTCCCGCGTGGTGAGCAGCGGCGTCTTCGCGCTGGCGTTCTCGTAGAGTGGCTGCACGATGCAGGCCGCCTGGCCGCACTCGTCCGGCTCGGGGAAGAGCACGTCGGCGACGAGCCAGAACCGCTTGCGTTGGTCCGCGGGCGCGAACGCGACGGGCCGCTCCGGGCTATAGAACCCTGCTGGCCCGAGATCGGCCCCGAGGGCGCTGTTGCAGAAGATCTTGATCCGGGGGTGGATATCCTGGGTCACCCCGCCATGACCGTAGTAATATACGCCGATGCGCATCCACTGGCGCTTCGGCGGATAGTCGAGGTTGATGTTCTCCGGCGCGCAGAAGTCTTCGTCGTCGGGGTCCTTCACGCCGGGTTTGCATTTATAGTTGTCGAGGTCGAGCCGCGGGTTGTGGCAGCCAAGACCGTGGGCCTCCCATTTTTTCCCCACGCCCCGAGGGGCGTAGAAGCAGCCATTGTTGCCCGGCACCGGGTCGAGATACCAGTTCACGGGATCCGGCAGCCTCGCGCTGTTCAAGAACCAGCGGATATCCGAGGATTTTGACGAGAAGTGGTCGATGGTGCAGTTGTAATAGCCGCAGTCCGCCGCCGAGCCCGACATACTCCAGGGTTGCGTGTCGTTCGGCTTGTGGAGGTGCAGATCGAGATCGACGACAGAGACGGCGTGCTCCGACTCGAGATCGACGACATCGACGTCGTGCTCCCACTCGAGCTCGACGCGCAGGCCCCCCGCGCTGACGAAGAGCGGGTACTGGCAGCTCTGGGTAGCGCCGCCCGCGACGCGCTTCGTGTACGTGACAGTGTACTCGCCCGACTGCAGAGGCTTGAAATCGTCCGCTGGATCGGCGCCGGTGACGCCGGGGCAGGGGTCGACGCCATCGGGGCAGTCCACCGTCCACACCTCGGATCCCGCCACCGCGTCCGCGCGGAACGCGCCAGTGCCCGCCTTGAGGTCGAGGTTCGCGAAGGGCGACGCCTGCATCGGGCGGCACGGAGCGCCGCTATCCTTATGGCAGTTCTCGTCGGCGTGCACGCCGCCGACGCACGGGCCCCAGGTGCCGGTCTCGTCGCAGAGCTGGGTGCCAGGAAAGCAGCCCTCGCTGTTCCGGAACGACGGATCGCCGCGGAAGCAGGAGTGCGCCTGACCGGGGACGCAGGCGCACGTCTCGTCGATCGAACCATCGCAGTCGTCGTCCAGGCCGAGGGTCGCGCCGGTACATAGCTCCCTGTCGCCGCACGCGCTCCCACAAGAGTTCACCGTCACGTCGCTGTGCGGCTCCCGCCCTCCATCGATGTCGAGGAACCCACCCTGCCCGTCGACTTCGCCGGTCGTGCCGCCTGCCCCCACGCCTGGTTCGCCACCTCCGCTCGAGTCGAGCACGTTGGACGAACCCGTCGCGCTGCAGCTGGCCGCGAAGCCAGCGCTGGACACGGCGGCACCAACCACGATGAGGAGCGAGAAGGAGAACCGACGTCGACCCATGACACCTCCGCTTGGGGATCCTCGATGCCGCGACAAAGCGGGCTCACACCCCGCTCGACACCCCGGCATTCCAGGAGCTCACGCGAGTGTAGCAAAATCAGCAAGCGACAATCGCACTGCAAGAGCAACAGGAGAACGTCGCTCTCTCACCGTGCGCTGCTGTCAATCCACGAGCGGTCGATTGCCCACATCTACCGATGCGCCGCGGGCGCTCCGCGAGCCGCGGCGCGCCTGGCTTGCCGCGAGCGCCCGAGGCGCGGCGTCCTGCGGCGCCGCGCCAAGCGCCGCCTCATTGCCGACGAGCGGAGCGCGGCACCCTTGCGCCGCGGCGTACCATTGCCCCGCAGCGTGCAGGACGGCGCCCACGCACGCACAGGACGCGAAGCTGGCGCCAGGAGATCGCCTATCCGATGATCGGGAGCTGCCGAGCGCCCTTGGCCCTCGCAGGCTGCGGCTCCGGCTGCGGCTGCGTTACGGACGAAGCCGCCGTCTCCTCGATGTGCACGCCGGAGCGGAAGCGCTGCTCGCCGCCCGCGATCTTGCGGTGCGCCAGCGTGTGCTGCATGAAATTAAGCGGAAAGAAGCCCGCCAGCTGGATCCAGCTCGACTGCCGTGTGAGGGTGAACCTGCGCAAAATCGAGGACGGCGAGTAGAATTTCGTCCACGCGGACACCCACCCCTCCCGGAGTCGCTCCCGCGACATCTGCTTGGGAACGAAATAGGGCGAGCCGGCGTCGTGGTCGCGGCGCAGCCACCAGCGCTCGTCGGTGAGGCGCCCCTCCGCCTTGAGGCGGCGGTACAGCTGCGTCGCGGGGTACGGGGTGAGGATGGCATACAGCGCCATCGTCAGCTTCATGTCGATGCCGAACTCCACGGTGCGATCGAACACCTCGGGATCGTCCGTGTCGAACCCGAAGACGAAGCTCCCCCAGACCGAGATGCCGTGATCGTGGAGCATCGCCATCGTGTCCTTGTACTGGGAGGGACGGTTCTGCCGCTTTCCGGTGAACTTCACCGTCTCCTCGTCGATGCTCTCGAAGCCGATGAAGAGCGCCTTGCACCCGCTCTCGGCCATGAGCTTCACGTTCTCGAGGCGCTTGACCGCGGCGAGCGAGCACTGGCCTATCCAGTGCTTCTTCAGCGGGATCATCCGGGTGAAGAGCTCTTTCGAGTACGCCCGGTGGATCATCACGTTGTCGTCCGCGAACATGATGAGCTTGCCGAGTGACCGGAGCTCGCGCAGCACCTCGTCGGTCGGGCGGAACCGCATCGTGGTGCCGTTCGCCGTCGACACGCTGCAGAACTCGCACGGATACGGGCAGCCGCGCATCGTCTGCACGACCTGGAACGGGATGTATTTCTTGGAGGTGAACAGGTCGCGCCGCGGCGCAGGCCTGCCCGCGAGGTCCGGCAGCTCCGGGCGGTAGAACGGCTTGAGCTCGCCGCGCTTCACGTCCGCGAGCAGGACCGGCCAGGCGTCCTCTGCCTCGCCGACCACGACGGCATCCGCGTGCTGCAGGGCCTCGTCGGGGCAGGCCGTCGGGTGGATGCCGCCGAGCACCACCTTCACGCCGCGCCTGCGGTAAGCGGCGGCGATATCGTAGCTGCGGCGGGCGGTCTTGCTGTCGACGCTGATCCCGACGAGGTCGACGTCCTTCACGTCGCGCTGGAGATCGAAGGGCTGTACGACGTCATCGGTGTAGATGATCTCATCCTCGGGGGGCGTGAGCGCCGCGAGGGTGCCGAGCCCCACACGGGGCAGGTACGCGGAATCTTCGCTTGCCGTGGCGATGAGCTCGATCTGCATGGCGGATCGTGCTTATCACGGAGCCCCAAGGAGACCCACGACGAATGAGCTTGCTCTCTGACGCCGCAGTCTTTCTCGGCGCGGCCGTTGTCGCCGTGCCGCTGTTCAAGCGGATCGGCCTCGGCGCGGTGCTCGGCTACCTCGTCGCGGGCGCGCTGCTCGGCCCGTGGGGGCTGCGGATCATCGCCAACGTCGAAGACACCCTCCACTTCTCGGAGCTCGGCGTCGTGCTCCTCCTCTTCCTCATCGGCCTCGAGCTCCAGCCGTCGCGGCTCTGGGTGCTCCGCCGCGCCGTGTTCGGCCTCGGCGGCGCGCAGGTCGCGATCACGGGCGCGCTCATCGCGCTCATCGGCGCCGCGCTCGGCCTGCGCGCCGACACGGCGGCCATCGCGGGCGTCGGGCTCTCGCTCTCGTCGACGGCGTTCGTCCTGCAGATCCTGGCCGAGAAGGGCCAGATGCAGTCGCAGCACGGCCGCTCCGCGTTCGCCATCCTGCTCTTCCAGGACCTCGCCGTGATCCCGCTGATCGCGGTGCTCCCCCTGCTCGGCACCGCGGGCGCGGCCCCCGCCGAGGGGAGCGCCGTCGCCTCGTCGCTCAAGGCGGTGGCCGTGCTGCTCGCGGTCGTCGCCGGCGGCCGCTACCTCGTGCGCCCCGTCTTCCGGGCCATCGCCGCCACCCACGCCCACGAGATCTTCACCGCGGCGGCCCTGCTCGTCGTGCTCGGCACGGCGCTCCTCATGGTGCAGGTGGGCCTCTCCATGTCGCTCGGCGCCTTCATGGCGGGCGTGCTGCTCGCCGACTCGGAGTACCGCCACGAGCTCGAGGCGGACATCGAGCCGTTCAAGGGCCTGCTCATGGGGCTCTTCTTCATCGCCGTCGGCATGTCGGCGAACATCGGCCTCGTCATCGAGCGGCCGCTGCTCGTCCTCGGGCTCGTCCTTGGCGTGATGGCGCTCAAGGCGGCCGTCCTGTTCATCCTGGGCAGGGCGGCCGGGCACGCGAAGGGCTCCGCGCGCGACCTCGCGCTCGCGCTCCCGCAGGGGGGCGAGTTCGCCTTCGTCCTCTTCGGGATGGCCGCGGGACAGGGCCTCATGGACAGGCTCCTCGCCGACCTCCTCGTCGTCGTGGTCACCCTGTCCATGGCGGTCACGCCGCTCGTCATCGCGCTCGGCGACGCGCTCGTCAAGCGATGGCAGGGGGGCGGGCCAGAGCGTGAGTTCGACGCGATCGACGACGACGACCCGAGGGTCATCATCGCCGGATACGGCCGCTTCGGCCAGATCGTCTCTCGCGTCCTCCGCACGAGGAAGATCCCCTTCACCGCGCTCGACGCGAGCCCGACGCAGGTCGACTTCGTCCGCAAGTACGGCAACAAGATCTACTATGGGGACGCCTCCCGGCTCGACCTGCTCCGCGCGGCGCGCGCCGACAAGGCGAAGATCTTCGTGCTGGCCATCGACGACGTCGCGTCGTCGGTGAAGACGGCGGAGGTGGTGAAGCGGCACTTCCCGGACCTCCTGATCTACGCGCGCGCCAGGAACCGCCAGCACGCGTATCAGCTGATGGATATCGGCGTGACGGTGCTGGAGCGGGAGACGTTCCTGTCGTCGCTCGAGGTGGCGGGGCGCGTGCTCGAGGGCCTCGGGATGCGGGAGCGGGACGCCCGCGCGACCATCGAGCGGTTCAGGGCCCACGACGAGAAGGTGCTCCTCCGCGGGCACGCTGTGCACAACGACGAGGTCAAGCTCATCGAGGCGGCGAAGCAGGCGGCGCAGGAGCTCGAAGGCCTGTTCGAGTCCGACGAGATCGCGCCGTCCGGCAGGGACGACAAGGCCGCGGCGGTGTGACGCGAAGCGAGCGGGCCGCCGCCGGCCCGCTCACGCCTTCACTCCTGTTCCTGCTTCGCGCCGATGCCGTGGCGGCGGAGGTAAGCCCGCACGTGCGCCCGCTCCATGCCCGCGCGCCGCGCCATCTCGCTCACGTTGCCCTTCGCGTCCTCGGACAGGGCGGCGAAGTAGTCGCGCTCGAACCGCGCGAGGACGTCGCGCTTCGCCTCCTGGAACTGGCGGCCCTTCATCGACGCGAACGAGCTGCTGGCCGCGCCGCCGCCGGCGCCCGGGGGGATCGACGGCGAGGAGCTCGGGTGCACCGGGGTCTCGGTGAGGGCGCCGAGGTGGGCCGCGATGTCGATCTCCTCGCCCTCGGCGGCGAGCGCGAAGGCGACGGCGACCGCGTTCCGCAGCTCGCGGACGTTGCCCGGCCAGTCGTGCCGCATCAGCCGCTCCAGCGTCATGTTCGAGACGCGCTCGTAGGCGCTCTCGTCGCCGAGATCCTTCAGCATCCGGCGGACGAGCACGGGGATGTCCTCCACGCGCTGCCGGAGCGCCGGCAGCTCGATCTTGATCTGCGCGACGCGGAAGTAGAGGTCGCTCCGGAAGTTGCCGCCGTTCACGGCCCGCACGAGGTCGCGGCGCGTCGCCGCGAGCACGCGCACGTCGACCTCGCGGTAGCTCGACCCGCCGACGCTCTTGATGCGGCGCTCGGCGAGCGCGCGGAGGAGCTTCGGCTGCACCTCGAGCGGCAGCTCGCCGAGCTCGTCGAGGAAGATCGTGCCGCCGTCCGCCTCGATGAACGGCGAGAGGCGCTTGTCGACCGCGCCCGTGAACGCGCCGCGCTCGTGGCCGAACAGCGTCGCCTCGGCCAGGGTCGGCGGGATCGAGCCGCAGTCCACGACGACGAACGGCTTCTTCGAGCGGGCGCTCGCCAGGTGCAGCGCCTGGGCGACGAGCTCCTTGCCCGTGCCGGTCTCGCCCGTGATGAGCACCGTGAGGTCGGTCGGCGCCATCTTGGAGAGGCGCTCGAAGATGGCCCGCATCCCGGGGCTGCTCGCCACGAGCGGGCCGAACGACGGGATCGCCGAGACCGTGATGCGCTCGGGCCGCAGGGGCTCGAACTGGATCTCGGTCTCGCCGAGCCGCAGCTTCGTGCTCGTGAGCAGGTAGATGTCGCCGACCCGCACGCCGCCGACGAAGGTGCCGTTCCTGCTGTCGAGATCGCGCACGCGGACGCCCTGCTCCGTGGCGACGAACTCCGCGTGGACCGCGCTGACCTTGGCGTCGTCGAGGACCAGCTGGCAGGCCGCGTTGCGGCCCACGATGACGGGATCGGTGCCGATCTCGATCCATCCGCCACCGCGCGCGGCCGACGATTTCGTGAGGCGGATGCGCCCGCCGCGCACCTCGACCCGGTTCTTCGTGCCTACCGTCGCGTCGAGCAACTCAGTTCCTCTCTGTCTTGCGGCGCGAAGGCGGACCCTCCGGCCGGGGAATCTCTGGGCCCCCGCCCCTGCTCGGCGGTGGCGGCGGCGCGCCCGCCCTGCTCGGCGGCGGCGGCGGCGCGCCCGCTCCCGCCCTGCTCGGTGGTGGCGGCGGCGCGCCCGCCCTGCTCGGCGGGGGCGGCGGCGCGCCCGCGCCCGCTCTGCTCGGTGGGGGCGGCGGCGCGCCCGCGCCCGCCCTGCTCGGTGGGGGCGGCGGCGCGCCCGCGCCCGCCCTGCTCGGTGGGGGCGGCGGCGCGCCCGCCCTGCTCGGCGGTGGCGGCGGCGCGCCCGCCCTGCTCGGCGGTGCCGGCGGCGCGCCCACGCCGGTCCTGCTCGGCGGCGCCGGCGGCGCGCCCACGCCGGTCCTGCTCGGCGACGCCGGCGGCGCGCCCACGCCGGTCCTGCTCGGCGGCGCCGGCGGCGCAGCGGCCCGGCTCGGCGGCGGCGGGGGCACGGTGCTGGCCCTGGGAGGGGCGAGCGAGGCAGGGGGCGGCGAGCTGTGGCCGGCGTCGCTGAAGCCGCCGTTCTCCGTCATCGTCGGGGGGCCGTCGACGACCGTGGGGTTGTCTTCCAGGAACGCGTCGGGCAGCTCGGAAGGATACTTGCTCCGCTGCGTGCGGCGCGTCGCGCGCGTGATGTTCGCCGGCTGGATGGCGCGCCAGCTCGACAGCGCATCTGCCGCGGAGCCGAAGCGCCCTTCGCGCCGGCGATCGAGCGCCCGCTCGAGGAAGCGCTCGATGCCCACCGGCCATTTCTCGCCGGTCGCCTCGGCGAGCGACGGCGCCGGGCGGTCGAGCTTCATCGCGACGAGCACCGCGGCGTTCGCCCCCTCGAACGGCAGCCGCCCGGACAGGGCCCGGAAGGCCACCGCGCCGACCGCGTAGATGTCCGCCCGCTCGTCGGCCCGCGCGGCGCCCCGCACCTGCTCCGGCGCCATGTACGCGAACGATCCCAGCGTCGCGTCGAAGGCGGTGAGCGTCGGCTCTTCCTTCTCGCGCCGCGTGAGCTTCGAGATGCCGAAATCGAGGATCTTCGCGCGCTCGCGCCGGTCCGGCAGGCCGAGGTGCTCGAGGTAGATGTTGCCCGGCTTCAGATCGCGGTGGATGACGCCCGCGGCGTGCGCCGCCACGAGCCCCTGGAGCACGTCATCGATGATCGGGCCGACCTCGCTGAACGGCAGGTACTGCTCGCGCTTCAGCCGATCTGCCAGCGACTCGCCGTCGAGCTGCTCGAACACGAGCAGGTGCTCGCCCTCGTCCGTCTGGCCGACCTCGAGCAGCTGACAGACGTACGGGCTCTGGATGGCCGAGGCGATCTTCGCCTCGCGGTCGAAGCGCCGCACGAGATCCGGCTTCATCGCGGCGCGCGCGAGCAGGACCTTGATGGCGACCTGCTGATTGTCCGATTCCCGTGTTGCTGCCCAGACTTCGCCCATGCCGCCCCGCCCGAGCAGGCGGGAGACACGGTAGCCAGCAACGACGTCGCCCGGGTGGATCGCCACGTAACCTGGATCGGGACCGTACCACCGCGATTCTCGAACGGGTGAGAAAAAAGCGAGCGTCCGGGGAAACGCGGTGATTCCGGGAGCGACCGGAACCGATCACGGAGCGCGGCTCGCGGCGCGCATTGCGGCTCACGGCGCGTGTTGCGGGCTCACGGCGTGACAGCGCGCCGAGGCGATCGGAGCACGAACCCAACGAAGGGGGCGCAATGGTTCGGAAGACCACTCGGAAGACCACTCGGAAGACCACTCGGAGGACCACGAGGAGGACCACTCGAAGGACCACGACGAGGATCACTCGGAGGACCACGGCGAGCCGCGCGCCCTCGATCGTGGTGGCCGTGGGCCGCAGCCCGCGGCGCGCGGAATCCCGGAAAGAATCCGAGGGACGCGGCACTAGCCCGAGGCGACATGATTCTGTAGGCTCGCCGCGCCATGCCGCGTACAGCCGAGGACGTCGAAACCTACCTCCTGCAGCTCGATCGCCGGTTCGAGAACGACGCCGGTACCTACCTCGTCTCGGGGGGCCCGGACGCGCCGCCGATCGCGATCCGCATCGACCCGCCGATCGTGGCGGTGCGGGTCTCGATCGGCCCCGTCCCCGGGGACGACGCACACCAGACCAGGCTCTTCCGCCGCCTGCTCGAGTACAACGCGACGGATCTGATGCACGCTTCGTACGGGATCGAGGCGGGCACCGTCGTCCTGTCGGCGGCGCTGGAGCTCGAGAACCTCGACATGAACGAGCTCGAGGCGATCCTGAGCGACATCGATCTCGCGCTCGCCCGCCACGTCCCCGTGCTGCACGATCTCGCGCTCAGCTGAGCAGACCCGCCGCGCCTTTCGACCCTGCGCACCCCGAGAGTTGGAGCTGATCTATGGGAATTTTCGCGCGCCTTGCGACCCTCATCAAGTCGAACCTGAACGACCTCATCAGCCGCTCGGAGGACCCCGAGAAGATGCTGAACCAGGTCGTCATCGACATGGCAAACCAGCTGATCGAGGCGAAGAAGCAGGTCGCCGTCTCGATCGCCGACGAGAAGCGGCTGGCCAAGCAGGCCGAGCAGGAGGCCGCCAACGCCGCTGAGTGGGAGCGCAGGGCGATGCTCGCGATCAAGGCGGGCGACGACGCGCTGGCCAAGGAGGCGCTGAACCGCAAGAAGGAGCACGACCAGCTCGCCACCTCCTACAAGGACCAGTGGCAGAAGCAGAAGCAGGCCGTCGACCAGCTGAAGACGGCGCTGCGCCTCCTGAACAACAAGATCGAGGAGGCGAAGCGCAAGAAGAACGTGCTCATCGCCCGGAAGAAGCGGGCCGAGGCGCAGAAGGCCATCCAGGAGACGATGAGCGGCCTGAACAACGCCTCCGCCTTCGAGACGTTCGACCGGATGGCGAACAAGATCGACCAGATCGAGGCCGAGGCCGAGGCCGCCGGGGAGATCGCCGAGCAGTACACGGGCGACACGCTGGCGCACAAGTTCGGGCAGCTCGAGGCGACGGCGGGCGCGGACGACGAGCTGCTCGCGCTCAAGCGGAAGATGGGCGTGCTCCCGCCCGAGCCGCCGCCCGCCGCGGCGCCGCCGCCGCAGGTGCGCGTGGCCGGCGCGGGCGGCGCGCCGGCCGCCGCGCCCCAGGCCGAGCAGGACGAGCTCGCGGCGGCGATCGCGGAGCTCGAGGCCGAAGAACAACGTGAACAAGCCAGGATGAAGCGCTAGAGCACGCCTGCCCATGAGCCAAGCCGCCACGGCGCTCCGCCCGGCCGGACCGAACGCCTCTCCCGCCGCACCCATCCCTGTCCACGCCGAAGAGGTCGGCGCCTTCCTCGAGCGCGTCGGGGTCAGCTCGTCCGGCGGGCTCTCCGACGCCGAGGCGCAGAGGCGCCTCGAGGAGCACGGCAAGAACCGCCTGCCCGAGACGAAGAAGAAGAGCGCGCTCGTCCGCATCCTCGAGCAGTTCGCGAACCCGCTCGTGCTCACGCTCCTCGCCGCGGCGGCGATCGCCGTGGTCGTCGGCTTCACGGCCGACAAGGACGCGAGCTTCCTCCACAGGTTCGGCGACGCGATCGCGATCCTGCTCATCGTGATCCTGAACGCCTTCCTCGGTTACTACCAGGAGCGGCGCGCGGAGGCGGCCCTGGAGGCCCTCCAGAAGCTCAGCGCGCCGAACGCGCGCGTGCGCCGCGGCGGCAAGACCGTGATCATCGCGGCCGAGGACGTCGCGCCCGGCGACATCCTCGAGCTCGAGGCGGGCGACTCGATCCCGGCCGACGCGCGGCTCGTGCAGACGATCAGCTTCGCGACCGAGGAGGCGGCGCTGACGGGCGAGAGCGCGGCCGCGGTCAAGGACGCGCTCGCCCCGGTCGCGCGCGACGCGCCGCTCGGCGACCGGGTCACGATGGTCTTCACGGGCACGAGCGTCGTGCGCGGCAAGGGGCGCGCGGTGGTGACCGCGACCGGCGTGAGCACCGAGCTCGGCCGGATCGGCGAGATGATCCGCTCGGTCGGCGAGCAGAAGACGCCCCTCGAGGAGCGGCTCGATCGCTTCGGCTCGGTGATCCTGCGGGTGTGCCTGGCGCTCTCCGCGGTGCTGCTCGGCTGGGGGTTCATCCGGGGCGGACGGCCGTGGCACGAGCTCCTGCTCGAGGGCGTGAGCCTCGCCGTGGCCGCCATCCCCGAGGGGCTGCCCGCGATCACGACGATCACGCTCGCGCTGGGGATGCAGCGCATGGCGCGGCGCGGGGCGATCGTGCGCAAGCTGCCCGCGGTCGAGACGCTCGGCGCCGCGACGATCATCGCGTCGGACAAGACGGGCACGCTCACCCAGAACGAGATGACCGTGCGCAACGTGTACGCGGGCGGCCGCCGCTACACGGTGACCGGCGAGGGGTACAACCCGGCGGGCGCGCTGCGGGACGAGGGCGGCGCGGAGGTCGTGGAGCACTCGGCGCCCCTCACGTACCTGTTCGCGACCGTCGCGCTCTGCAACAACGCGTCGCTCGACGAGGACCGCGCGACGGGCCGCTGGAACATCGTCGGCGATCCGACCGAGGGGGCGCTGCTGACGCTGGCCGCGAAGGGCAACTACTCGCGCGAGTCGGTGGCGCCGTCCCACGCGTTCGTGCACGAGCTGCCGTTCGACAGCGACCGCAAGCGGATGACGGTGATCACGCGGGACGAGCGCGGCCGTGAGATCGCGCACGTGAAGGGGAGCGTCGACGTGCTCCTTCCGCTCTGCGTGAAGTTCGCCGACGACAAGGGCGTCCGGGCGCTGTCCGAGGGCGACCGCGTCGCGATCGTCGCCGAGGCCGATCGCATGAGCGCGGCCGCGCTGCGCGTGCTCGCGATCTGCCGCCGGGTGCGGGTCAGCCACGACGAGGACGACATCGAGCGCGAGCTCACGTTCCTCGGCCTCGTCGGGATGATGGACCCGCCGCGGCAGGGGGTGAAGGAGGCGGTGGCCGAGTGCCGCCGCGCCGGCATCCGCGCCGTCATGATCACCGGCGACCACCGGCTCACCGCGACGGCGATCGCCAAGGAGATCGGGCTCTGGGACGAGGGCGACGAGGCGCTCAGCGGCGCGGAGCTCGCGGCGATGAGCGACGAGGAGCTCGGGCGGCGGATCATGCACCTGCGCGTCTTCGCCCGGACGACGGCGGAGCAGAAGCTCCGGCTCGTGCGGGCGTTCAAGGCGCACGGCCACATCGTGGCGATGACGGGCGACGGCGTGAACGACGCGCCCGCGCTCCGGGAGGCGCACATCGGCGTGGCGATGGGGCGCGGGGGCACCGACGTGGCGCGGCAGGCGGCGGACCTCGTGCTGGCGGACGACAACTTCGCGACCATCGTCGAGGCGGTGCGCGAGGGGCGCGCCATCTACCGCAACATCCAGAAGTTCATCTTCTTCCTCCTCTCGTCGAACATGGGCCTGCTCGTGGCCGTGTTCGTCGTCTCGTTCTTCGGCAAGTGGCCGCCGCTGACGCCGCTCATGATCCTCTGGATCAACCTCGTCACGAACGGCCTGCCCGCGCTCGCGCTCGGCATCGATCCGCCGGATCCGCAGCTCATGTCGGAGGCCCCGCGGCCGCGCGACGAGGGCCTGCTCGTCAAGCGCGACTACCTCGGGATCCTGTACGTGGGCGCGATCATGGGGCTCGCCGCCGTCGCGCTCTACGCGACGTCGGACCAGACCGAGGAGGCGCTGCTACGCACGCGCGCCGTCGCCTTCTCGCTGCTGGCGCTGTCGCCGCTCTTCCACGCCTGGAGCTGCCGTAGCCCGGTCATCTCGCTCTTCGCGTCGAAGCCGCTCATCAGCCTCCCGCTCCTCCTGGCGGTCGCGGCGAGCGCGGCGATCCACCTGATCGCGCTGCTCGTGCCCGCGCTGCGCCCGATCTTCCGCACGTACGCGATGTCGTCGGACGAGTGGATGCTCCTGCTCGTCCTCTCGGCGCTCATCGTCCCGGCCGTCGAGATCGCAAAGCTCGTGTACCGCCGGATCCGCCCCGAGAGCGCCGGCCCCGCCCGCCTCACGCCCGCCTCCAAGCCCCACGGATGACCGCCGGGTGAGGGCCTCGGCACGGCCGAGCCCCCTCGCCTGCCACATCGAGACGGCCACCTCGCGGCGTCCAGGGTGCCGCGTCGGGTAGGCGACGTGGGCGACACGGAGCGATCCGGAAAGAAAGTGCTCGTGGTAAGAACAAGCGGGCGCGGAGAGGCGTCCAAACCCGAGCTTATGAGACGTAAATCACACCACCTCCGTGCGCCGGGGGCTCATGCCTCCGGCTCCCGCCTCGCCGCGCTCGCGCCGGTCGCGCTGGCGGCGCTGGCTGCCGCCGCCCCCTCCCCTGCCCTCGCCGCCGGCACGCCGATCGCGGCGCCGCTCGTCGAGTCGAAATGGCTCAAGCTCGACGGGATCCCGAAGGAGTGGCCGGTGGCGTTCACCTCCCTCGGCCTCAAGGTCAAGGGCAAGCCCAGCAAGCCCGATCTGGCCGCGCAGGTGGCCATCGCCTACGACGACGCGCAGATCTACGTGGCGGCCGACGTGACCGACGACACGCTGCGAGGCGGCGCCGATCACGTGAAGGTCGTGATCGGGTTCCCGGGCGGAAAGGTCCAGGAGGTCGCTCTCTACCCGGGACAGCCGGGCAAGACCGCGGGCAGCGTCAAGGTCCCGGGCGGCAAGGCGGTGGCCGGGGCGAGGGTCATCGAGGCCCCGCGGAGCGGCGGGTACACCCTGGAGGCGAGCATCCCCTGGAAGGCGTTCCCCGAGGCGGCGACGACGCGGGTCGGGCTGCGGGCGGGGCTCTTCGTCCACGACGACGACGGCGGAGGGGTCGACGCCGTCGTCGGCAGCGCCGCCTCGGAGGCGTACGGGTCGCTGTCGCCGCTCGCGACCGAGCCGGAGCTCGCGCTCACCGACGGCCTCCTCCGGAGCAAGGGTATCCAGGGCCGCGCGAGCTACGACCTCGTCGCCGACGTGGCCGGCGACGCGATGCGGGAGCGGGTGCTCGTCCACGAGCGGTTCCTTGTCGTCCTCGGCCCCGGGTTCCGGAAGGGCGCGCAGTACTACTTCGAGGACCTCGGGGTCGACGCCAAGGACGGGATGGTGCCGTCGCTCACGGCGCGTGACCTGACGGGCGATGGCCAGGCCGAGCTCATCGTGCGGAAGCGCTCCGGCAGCAGCACGAAGTACCGCGAGGTGATCCACGTGCTCCAGTTCGGCGCCGGCGACACGCCGAAGCCGATCTTCCAGCACGAGATCGCGATCGCGACGGACAAGGGCTCTGTCGTCAACGACGTCGACTTCGTGGCGGACGGGGACAAGGTGGCGATCCGCGTGGAGCCGGGCAAGGCGACCAAGTACGACGCGAGCAACTACGCGGAGGGGGTCGAGACGACGTACGACCCGCTGCTCTTGCCGTGGGGGTCGATCAAGTCGCAGCTCTACAAGCTGAACGGCGGGGTGTTCACCAAGGCGAGCGAGCAGCGGCAGGCGGGCGCCGCGGGGCCGCGCCCGGCGCCGGCGAGGGCCGAGGAGGCGCGGGTCGCGCCGAAGCCGGCCGGCCTCTCGCCGGCCGAGATGCTCGACAAGGTGTACGCCCTCTACCGGCGCGACAGGAGCGCCTCGTCGAGCAAGCCGCAGTTCGACCTCGGCGCCGACGTGGCCGGCGGCAAGGAGCCCGAGCGGGTGCTCCTGCACGACCGCGACATCGTGGTGTTCGGCAAGGGGTTCCGGGGCGGCGCGGGGTACGCGTTCATGACGCTCGCGCAGTTCGCGTCTCCGGCCGACATCCGCTCGGTGCGCGCGCTCGATCTCACCGGCGACGGCAAGGCGGAGATCATCGTCCACGGCACCGTCCGCGCGGCGGCGCCCAAGGAGGCGGGCGGCGGGACCGTGGACCGCGACGTCGTGCAGATCTTCCGGGTCGAGGGCGAGAGCATCCAGCGGATCTTCGCGGCCGAGGTCGCGCGCAGCGTCGGCGGCAAGAAGATCGCCGGCGAGCTGAAGTTCGTGCGCGTGGGCGACAAGATGGGGATCGAGCTCGCCCCGGGGAAGGCCGTCGAGTGGACGGAGCAGACGTACCCCTTCAACCAGGACAAGGCGCCCGTCGGCGGCTTCGAGCCGCTGCTGCTGCCGTGGGGGGGAGCGCAGCCGGCGCGGTACGTCTGGAACGGGTCGATCTTCGCCAAGTAGGCGGGAAGAGGGCGGCGCGGCGCGCGACGCGCGTCGCGCGCCCCTCGGCATCGAGTCGGCGATCGTGGAGCCCGGGCCGTACCCGACCGCGCTCGGCAAGAACATGCTGGCGCCCGCGGAGCCCGCGCGCCTCGCCGGCTACGGCGAGCTCGCCGAGCTGCCCGCGCGCATGAACGCCGGCCTCGCCGCCATGTTCGAGGCGGCGGGCGCGCCCGACCCGCGCGAGGTCGCCGACGCCGTCGTGGCGCTCGTCGAGGCGCCGGCCGGCAAGCGACCGCTGCGCACGATCGTGGGCGGCGGCTCCGGGCAGGCGCTCGGCGAGCTCAACGCGATCGCGGAGCGGCTCCAGGCCGAGACGCTCCGCGCGCAGGGGCTGGGGCATTTGCTGGAGGTGGTCACGCCGGAATGACGCCTTCTCGGAGGGGGCAGGGCACGCGCCGAGCCCGCTGGCGCGGGGCCGCATGGTGCCCGGGTATCACCACGATTCGCCTGCTCCTGAAGAAAGCATGATGAAAGGTACCCTGTCCTCGTAAAGCGATGAGGCCGATGAGACAAGGACCTTGAGACGCCTCTCGCGCTCATGCTTGCTTGTCCTGCGCCGGAGTTGCCAGTACAGGGTGCCATGGGCTCGACCCGGACCGCGTGGCACGTGCTGCTCGCCGCATTGCTGCGCCAGCGCCGCCCGCGCCATTTTCAGATCCAAAGCGAGGTGCCCTTGTCAACAGAGCCGCCCCGGGCCGATGTTCTCCTGCTGCGCAACGAGGCTCCGGGCGAAACCCACGGGCCGGCCGGCACCTTGCGAAGGCTCTGGTCGCTCTTGCCCAGGGAGACGATCGTCGAGTTCAAGAGTGTCCGGCGCACCTACCGCGGCCGCGATCTCGACCGGCTCTGGGGCTACCTGTCGCTGCACTACGCGGGCGCTGGGAAGCGGCTCGGACCGCGCCGCGACCTGGCCGGCGTGTTGCTGCTGCCGTCGCGCAGCCGCCCCCTTGACGCCGATGCCGCGGCGCTCGGGCTGCTCTGGCGCGACCTCGCCGGCGGCTACTGGCAGCTCCAGGGAGGAGCGTTCGCGCTGTACGTGGTCGAGCTCGCCAGGGTGGCCGAGGAGGAGGGCGATGATCTGCTACACTTGCTCGGTCACGGCACGGCGCGGACTGTTGAGGCGCGCCGCTGGCTGGCCGAGCAGGTCGGTGCGGAGGAGATCGCGATGGCGATGCGCGAGCTGGAAGGCTTTGACGAAGTGCTGCGGACGCTGCTGAAGAAGCTGCCGATCGAGACGCTGCTGCCAGCGCTGCCGGTGGACGAGCTGCTGGCGGCGCTGCCGCCCGAGCAACGGGCCGCGGGGCTGACCCCCGAGCAGCGGGCCGCGGGGCTGACCCCTGAGCAGCGGCTCGCCGGCCTTCCGCCTGAGCAGCGGCTCGCCGGCCTTCCGCCCGAGCAGCGGCTCGCCGGCCTTCCGCCCGAGCAGCGCGTCGCAGGGCTCACCCCCGAGGAGCGGCTCCTCCTCGTGCCTGACGAGACGTTGCGGCTGCTGCCCGACGACTACCTGCGCTCGCTTCCAGAGGATGTCCGGGCGCAGATCCGCGCCCGGATCGGCCGCCCGCTCTAGGCCGGATCCCGCGCATCACCGGTGAATCGCCGGCTGGCAATCCGTCCGCACGACGACGCCGCGCACCCGCTCTCCCCATGTCTGGCATGAGAGGAAGATGCCAGCGAAGAGAGCGGAGACGACGAGGACGACGCGGCGAAGGCAACGCAGGGCAAAGATGCGGACGAAGGCGAGTTGAACGTCGCGTTCGTCTGGATCGCCGCCTATGCGCCGGACGAAGAGGCGCCCGGCTTTTCCACGCCTGAATGCTGGTTCGGCGTCGCCCACCCCGGCGTCGGGAGCAAATTCAAGGACTCATGGAGCGCGGCTCGGTATGGAGTCTGGTACAAGCTCGATACGTCCTCGGTGCTCCCGGGCAGGTGGGTTGAGGGCGAGTTTTCCGAGTCCGGGAAGTTCGGCAAGGGAGGCCGGTGGCACGCCCAGCGGGTCCCGCTCGTCGAGCTGCTCGACGAGGAGCGCATCCGGTCGCTCGTGACGGACCCGCTGCGAAAGAAATATGCCGAGGTGTTCGCCGCGGGCGCGAGTCGTGCCTGACTGACCGCGCCCATCGCCGCTCTCCCGGCGATATGGCCCCGCGGGGTTGTGCTCCACGTCGAGGATCTCCCAGCGGTAGTAGCTGAAATTCCCGCTCTCGAGCTTCCACAGGACCTCCCCTCGGCTCGGAACCCCGATACCCCGGAACGTACGCCAGTCCGAGCACGACACGGACCAGGGCGTGAGCTTCGCGTCCGCGCCGCCGCCGAGATAACGCTCTGCCTGCAGCCCGACCACGCGCCCCTGAGGATCGAACGTGAACACCGCCGATGCCACCTTCCCTGCGTGGCGCATCGTCGCCTTCGCGCTGGTCGCGTCGAGCGACTCCCATGCGATGTAGGGGCTCAGCGCCGCTGAAGGGAACCAGACGATCTCGCCCAGAAAGCGCAGCATGGCGCCCTGGTCGATCTTCTCGTCGGCCGCGTCGACGATGTTGACGAGCGACGCCGCCTTGATGAGCATCTGGCCCTTGCCGGCGGCGTACTTGTCGCGGCCCTCGATCGGGAGGATGCCCATCATCTTCGTCGTGACGTTCCAGACGAAAGCGGGCTCGTCGACGGAGAAGTACTGCTCGGCCTCCGCGGGCATCCAGGCGGCGTCGGGGCTGGTCCGGAGCTCGCCGCGCTGCTTCAGCCGGACCGTCTGAGCCCTTTCCCGGCCGACGACGCCCGAGGCCTCCAGCCAGGTGCGCACCGGCGCGGGCAGGCGCTCGAGCTCGGAGGGGTCGACGCTGGAAGCGCGCGGCTCCGTAGGGCGCGCGAGCAGCGCTCGGACCTCCGAATCGACCTCATGGCGGAAGCGTGCGTGTGCGGCAGCAGCCACGATCGGCAAGAGGAGGAGCACGTTGACGAGCGTGCCGAACTTCGCCTGGGGCCACGCGAGGACGATGAGGCCCTGGGACAGGAGCACGCCGAAGAGCGCCGGCGCCCACCACGCGTCGCGCCGCAGGACCTGGAGCGCTGCCGCCGCGAGCAGAAGGATCAGCGCCGTGAGCCAGAGCAGGGCGAAGATCCGAGCGCCCGTGGGAGAGAGGGGCACGAGCGTGCGATCGCCCGGCTGACCGGTAGCTGCGAGCTTCGACCACTCGCGGTATCCGACGAGGTGAATCGCGCCGTGGAGCGCGATCAGGAGGGCCAATCCGAGCCGCATGACGTGCCTCTTTCCCGGAATCGCCTGCTGAACCCACCCGTCGTCGGGTCGTCTGCAGCCGATCCCATCTCTCACGTGCTCTTCTTTATTTTTGCATTGCAGCCCGCGTGCCAAACCAGAAGCGACGCCGAGGGGGTGGTCCACTCGCGCGGAACCGAGCGCCGAGACGCGAAGCTCGGCCGTCGTCCACGCAGATCTTGCGCGTCCCGCTCGCCGTCGCAGCTGCTCCCGTTAGGCTCAACGTCGACGAGGTGTTGATCAGGTATGCACACAGCGGGCATGATGGCGAGCGCCCCGAGGACAAGAGTGCCTCGCGTCGCGGACCATGATGACCACCGCGAGGCCGCAGCTCGTCTCCGCCCCCTTGCGTTTCAGCGCGCCCATCGGCGCCCGTCCTCCGGGGAGCAGAGCTGCGCCCGGGCTCGTTGACGACCCACGTCGCGCTCAGACTGCTCCCTTGATGTAGACTCACATCGCTCCGTCATTTTTCCGGCTCCGGCAGACAGCAGACGGTGATGGCCCGTGGCCCGCCGCCGGTTGGGATGCAGCTCCCCGGCTCGTTCACCATCCATTCTGCGCGGATGCTGCCGAGCGCCGGCCCGGCATCGAATTGCAGGCAACCGTCTCCCTCGCCCGTAACCACGTCCTCCGCGCCGATGAGCGCACTGTCGCTGCAGGTACGGTCCGTGTAGGCGCTCACCCGCGCCTCGCACCGGCTCGGCGCGCTGGGCAGGCAGGCGCAGGGCGCGCACTCCAGCTCGTCTTCTCCTCGACGGTAGAAGGTCAGTTTGTCCGAAAACCTCGGGGCCTCTCCAGGCTCGGAAGGCGCGTAACAGCTCTGGTCACCGCCGTTCCCGACGATGCAGTAGCGCCATCCTGGGGGCACATTCGCCTCTCCCTGGTTGACCATGCACAGGTCCCTGAACGCTGGGCACCGGCCCTCGGCCACGATGCCCCGACATGCAACCGCAATCTGCTGAGGTCCCTCGGGAGGCGGCCGCTCGAAGGTGGTGGGCGTACACGACGCCTCCGTGGCCGGCCCCGTCCAGATCGATCTGACCTGCTCTGACGGCACGACGCCCGGGGAAACGCAGGCGCCTCGCCAATCCGCAGGCGGATTGAATGGCATGTAGGTCGCCGGCGGCGTCTGCTCGCAGGACGCAAGGGAGTTCGCCGCGACCATCCGCGGCAACACGCAATCCGGCCCGCTGCACGCACATTCTGGGCAGGTCTCCCCACCGGGCCGGCTCGACTGGAGCAGGAACGCCGTAGTCGGGGCGATGGTCTCGCCTTTGCCCGATCTGGGATCGACGAACACGAGCTCCTCGCACGCCGGCTCGGACTCCTCGGGTCCCGTCCAGAAGAGCAACGGCTCGGTAAAGAAGGCCAGCTCTTGCAGAACGCATTTGCCCGAGCAGACTCCGTTGCTGGTGCCATCGTCGTTGACGACCGGGCAGAGGTTCCACGGGTCGCCACACGCCTCCTCGCGCGGCGTGCACGCCCCCGCGGCGAGCGCCCAGCTCAGGCCAGCCAATGAGAGTGCGCTCAGCGAGCGCAGAAGCCGCCGCGTTCCGTTCCGCCTCATCTCGACCTCACCGCTCTGTTCCGCGCGCCCTCGATGAGACCACGCTCCGTTGCGCCTCGGGTTGGCTCCGACCGGCAGAGCGCGCACCGCCCGGCGGTTCGCCCGCCTGCAGCCTCACGACTCCCTCGGCAGACAGCACAGCAGCTTGGGCTGGCCGCGCGTCACCTCGGGAAACGGCTCGCCTCCGCTTGGCGTACAGCGCCCAGGCTCGTTGGCGAGCCACGTGGCGCTCAGGCTGCCCACACTGGTGCTCGGCGGCGGGACCGCGCAGGTCTCCCCACCGCTCGTGGTCGCATTGACGACGAAGAACAAGTCGCTGCACGCGCGATCCTCGTATGCATACACGAGCGCTTCGCATCGGCTCGTAGCCGGCGCGTCGCATGCGCACGGCGTGCATGCGGGCTTGGTCACCAGGTCGTCGTAGAATACCGAAAGCTTCTCGGAGAACACCTTTCGCGGGTCCGCCGTCTCCCCAGGCTGCGGGCACTCCTGCGTGCCATCGTCCTCCGCGACGACGCAGTGGCGCCAGCCGTCTGGCAAATGCGCCTGCTGCTGTTGGATCATGCAGAGCTCCGAGGGGTCCGGGCACAGCTTCAGCTCCAGGTCACCGCTGCATGCGATCGCGACATTGCCCGTGCCCGCCGCCAGCGGTCGCGAAGGCTCGCCGGCCACGAAGGGCATACACATCTGCACGGACCCTATGGTGATCGATGTGAACTCCTCCGGCGCCAGGAAACCTGGCGATACGCACGACCCGTCCCAGCCCGGCGGCGGAGGGAACGGTGTCATCGTGTCCTCGGGGAGCGTGCCGCACATCCCAAGCGCGCCCGTCGTCACGGCAGACGGGAACGTGCACGCCGGGGGCATGCAGTCACACGCTGGGCAGTCGTGGGCAGCGATCGGTACGGCTCGTCCAACGAACTCCGGCAAAGCACCGACGAGAGGGACCCGTTCGCCCGTCTCGGGGACGACCCACGCGAGTTCGTCACACGATGACGGAGCGAGCGTCTCTGGCCCTGTCCAGACAAGCACTGGCGCGCCGAACGAGCCCGGCGGCACGCGAACACACTGACCCCAGCAATGCCCGTTGCTCGTGCCATCCTCGTTCACGACCTCGCACATGACGTCCTCGGCGCAGTCGCGCTCGCTGCCGCAACCGCCCGCTACCGCTACGCCGCCTGTAACGAGAAGCGGCGCCCCCGTCAGTATGCTCCGCACGATCCGCATGGAGGCTACCATTTCTTTCGGTCGACTTCGCTCCCCTACCATGTACCTGAGAGAAGCACACCATGGTGCTGCGCCGTCGCAATCGGCCCCACGCGCAGGATGTTCTTGCCAGGCGCCGGGGCCCACCAGAAGGACGAGAGCGCGATCGCGGCGACGATGCCTGCGCTGAGGAAGCCCGCTACCGCGGCAGCCTCGAGCATGTCGCGGCTGTGGTTCAGATCGTGCAGGACGGCGCACTGCACGACGTAGTCCGTGTTCGCGCACGCAAAAGGCCCGCCGCGCTGGCGGATCCGATCTGCCTGAGCCTCCGCCTCGCCGCCGCGCACCGTCGCTGCGAGGGAGAAGCCCGCGCCGACCGCAACCCCGGCCGACGCGAGCGCGAACCCACCGATGCGGAACACCGTGCCGGCCGGCGGCCCCCCGGGCGCCTGCGCCGGCGCAGGCGCAACCGGCGCCGCGACCGGCGCACGCGCAGTAGGCGGCGGAGGCTTGGGCTCCAGGTGAAGGCCGACCATCGACTCCCGTCCCCGCTGCGCCTCGAACGGATAAACGTCGTCGACATACCCATCGAGCTTGCCACGCGCCTCGTGCCGCCCCGGCTCGAGATAGACGAAATACATGCCCTGTCCGCGGCCGATCCGCCGGCCGTCGATGAACACCTCGGCCTCGGGTCGGCTCACCGCGACGGTTGCGGACGAGATATCGCGCTCCGCCTTCTGGAGCCCCGCCCGGAAGCGCCGCTGCGCCGCCGGCTGGAGCGTCTCCGGATACACCAGCGACTCCCGCAGGTGCTCCGCCGCGTCCCGGGGCCGCCCGAGCGCGAGCTCCGCAAGCCCGAGCTCCCCCGCGAACTCCGGCCGCGGATCCGCCTTCCACGCCGCGCGATACGCCGCCTCCGCGTCCTGCCACCGCCCCGCGCGCCGCGCCCTATCGCCCCGTGCGAACGCCTCCTCGGACTCGGAGCGCATCGTGGCCGCTGCGGACGGTCCAGCAGAAGGAACTTCCCCGGCGGCCACCGCCACGCGACTCCACACGGCAGACGCGGCGGCCACCGCGAGGAGCAACCGTCCTGTGGACGCCATCTCCGCGGCATACTACGTGGCGAGTCTCGTTTCGGTCAAGCCACCTTGGTCCGGAGAAAACGACGGAATCGGCTCTACCGTCAGACAATTCTGGTCGCGCCGCGAGAATGATGGCCCTGCTACGCGGCGCGCCGAGGGGGGCCGCGCTCGCTCGAACGCCGCGCGCCTGGCTCGGCTCAGCGCGGTATGTCGATTCTCAAATGGCCGACGAGGTCACCAGGTAAGTACGCTCGCATGAGGAAATCGTCTCGCACGACGGACACCCCCGCCGAGCAATCACCGCTCACCATCGAGGCGATCATGGCCGAGCACCTGGATCTCGTCCGCCGCTACGTCGAGCGGCAGGGTTTCCGGGGCGCGGATCGGGACGACCTGCTCCAGGAGATCTTCCTCGGCGCCTCGCGGTCGCTGCCCCGGTACGATCCTCACGTTGCCAGCGTGCGCACCTGGCTCCTCCGGATCGCGTTCAACCACATCTCCAACGAGCGCAGGCGCGCTCATCGCCGGCACGAGGAGCCCTGGCCGGAGGAGGCGCTGGACGGGTTCTCCAGCGCAGCGCCGGACTCCGAGACACAGCTCATCGAGGCGCAACAGCACGAGCTCCTCGCGGACCTGCTCCTGGAGGTGCCCCCGATGCGCCGGGAGATCCTTGTCGCGCATGACCTGGAGGAGGAGGCGGTCCAGGACATCGCCGAGGAGCGCGCGATGCCGCACAACACCGCATGGAACCACCTCCGGCTCGCGCGGCAGAGCCTCGTCGCCGCCGCGCGCCGCTGGCGGGCCCGGAACCGCGGCCGCGGCGCCCTGATCGCGCCGCTCGCTCTCGCGTTCGGCGCGATCGAGGCGCGCGCCGCCTCGCGGCCTCTGCACGAAGGCCGTCTGCGGCGGCTTCTCGACTGGGCCAGCCGGGCCCTCCGGCGCGCGCCGGCTCGCCGCGAGGCCGGCCCTGTGGCGAGCTCGCAGCGGAGGCCGCTCCTGGCCACGAGGGCCGGCAGACGCAGCGTGGCCAGCGCCGCAGCCGGCGCCGCGGCCGCCGTGGCGGGAGCGCTCGTCCTGCTGGTCCCCGGCCCGCGCAGCGGGAGCCCGCTGCCGCTAGCTCACGCCGTCGCGCTGCGCTCCCCGGTGGCCGCGACAGTGCACCGCGGCGCCCTGCCCTCGGGCCCCGAGCTGCGCCCCGAGGAACCGCCCACGGGCGCCGTCAGCGGCGCCCTCAAAGCGGCCCGCCCCGATGCGACGCCCCCGCGCGCTCCGCACGGCCTTCCTCGACGCGACGCCGCCGTCTCGATGCCGGAGGACCGGTTGATGCGGCAGGCCTTCGCGGCGCTCACCTCCGGTGAATACGACGCTGTGCGGCTCCTGCTCGAGCGACACCGGCGCGACTTCCCGAAGGGCTCCTACGCAGGAGATCGCGAGGTGCTCCTGCGGCGCCTGCGAGCGATGGCGCGCCGCAACTGAAACGGGACTGCAGTCCGGTCGCCAGAGAAGGCGATCTCAAGGCAACCAGCACGACTGCGGGAAGTCGGGCTGCGGAGCGAACCGCCATGACGCCAAGGGCGCCAAGAAACCAGAGGAACAGGAGGTAAAAATGCCGGGGCGGCCCTTCCCTTCTCCTCTTGGCGGCCTTGGCGCCATGGCGGCTTTTTTGCCGTTCGGGGCGACTTCCCGCAGCAGTGCTAGAAGCCGCGCGCCTGCACGTTGCCTGTCGCGCGCCGAGCGGAGCGCGGGCGCTCCGCCGCCAGCGTCCCGGCGCGGGCGAGCCGGCCGGCAAGCGCTCTAACTCCGGAGCTCCCGTGCCCCCTTCAACGCGCAGGCGAGCGCGTCCTTCAGCGTCGCTTTCGTCACCACGCCGTGGAAGCGGGCGCCGCTCTCGACGAAGGCCTGCTCCGCTCTGGGCTTGATCCCGGAGAAGATCACGTCGACCCCGAGCAGCCTCGCCGCCTTCGCGGCGCCGAGCAGCGCCTCGGCGACCCAGTGGTCGACGCTCGGAACCCCGGTCACGTCGAGGATGGCCACCTGCGCGTCATGGGCGATGATGCCGTCGAGGAGCACCAAGCGCAGCTGCTCGGCGCGGACCTCGTCGATCGCGCCGACGAGCGGCACGACGACGACGCCGTCGCCGAGCGGAATGAGCGGCGTCGACAGCTTGCGCAAGGCCTGCTCCTGCACCCAGATGGTCTGCTGCTGCAGCAGGGTGAGCTCGCGGATCTTCTCCGCCTGGTTCCGATCGGCGATGTCCCGGAACACGATCTGCACGGCGTGCCCGCCCTCGAAGGGGACCGGCGTCCCGAGGATCTCCACGGGAATGGAACCTGCGGGCGTTCTGCCGCAGCTCCTCGTCGGGCGCCGCGCGATATATCGGGAGCCGCGCACGAAGGCTGAGGCACGACGAGGCGCACGATCCGGCATGGAACCTCCCCCAGTCAGCACCCGCATACATCGGCCGGCCGGGTTCGCCGATGGCCTCGACGCTCACTTCATCGCCATCCGCGTCGCCCCCGCCTACGCTCCGCGCATCAGGGGACCGCTGCGCCTGGACACGAAAGGAGCCCCTCTTGGCACCTCATTCCCATGAATCCGAGGCGGACGATCTACCCGAGACGCCCGCCGTGCCGCGCGCTTACGCCTGGCTGGTCTTTGCTCTGAGCTTTGGCCTGCTGCTGTCCGATTACATGTCGCGGCAGGTCCTGAACGCGGTCTTCCCGTCGCTGAAGCTGGAGTGGGGACTGACCGATACCGAGATGGGGGCCCTGAGCGGCGCCGTGGCGCTGACGGTCGGTCTGCTCGCCATTCCGCTGTCGTTGCTGGCGGATCGCCTGGGCCGCGTCCGGAGCCTGACCCTCATGGCGACGCTGTGGAGCGTGGCGACGCTGGGGTGCGCGCTGTCGGCCGACTTCGGCCAGATGCTCGTCGCTCGTTTCATCATCGGCGTCGGGGAAGCCGCCTATGGCAGCGTCGGTATCGCCGTGGTGCTGTCGGTGTTCCCGCGGCACCAGTGGGCCAGCCTGAGCGGCGCCTTCACGGCCGGCGGCGCCTTCGGCGCCGTGCTGGGCATGGCGCTCGGCGGCCACGTGGCGGCGAGGCTGGGCTGGCGCTGGTCGTTCGGCGTCATGGCCCTGTTCGGCCTCGTCCTCGCCGTGATCTACCGCTTTGCCGTCACCGAACAGCGGTTGCGACCAGCGCCGGAGGAGGGCCAGCGCGCCGCCGTCGCGAGACCCTCCGCGCGCCGGCCGATGTCGCTCCGCTCCGTGCTGAAGGGGCTGTTTCCGACGCGCTCGATCGTCTGTGTCTATGTGGGCAGCGGTCTGCACCTGTTCGTCATGGGGGCCGTGCTGACCTGGATGCCCAGCTACCTGAATCGTTACTACGGCATGACGGTCGATCGGGCGGGCGCCGCCGCGGCCGTCTTCGTCCTGGTCGGCGGCGCCGGCATGATCGCCTGCGGTGTGTTGACCGATCGGCTGAGTCGCGGACAGCCGGCTCGCCCGTGGCGGATGGCGCTCGCCTACAGCATGACCTGTTGCACCTTGCTGAGCGTGGCTTTCCGGCTCGAAGCAGGCCCCATGCAGCTCGTGCTCATCGGGGCCGGGACGCTGTTCGCCGGGGGCACGGCCGGCCCGGCCAGCGCCATGGTCGCCGGCATGACCGGGGCGTCGATCCGCGCGACCGCGTTCGCGACGCTGGCGCTGGCCAACAACCTGCTCGGCCTGGCCCTGGCGCCGCTCGTGACCGGCGTCCTCGCCGACCGGATCGGCCTCCTCGGCGCCCTGCAGGTCGCGCCGCTGGCCGCGCTCGGGGCCGCGCTGGCCTTTGCCCTGGGCCGACAGCATCCTGGAGCCCGGCGCCACGCGGGCGCGGCGGTGCTGCGATGAGCTCGCCCCCGAGCATCCCCCGGCGTGGGCGCGGCGGTCACGGCGGGACCGCCGGCGACGGGGCCGGCGCGCCGCTCGAGCTCTGCGGCGGCGCCGGGCTGTAGCCGAACAGCCGGAAATCGTCGGCGTAGACGCGGAGGACGATGTCCACCGACTCGGCGTCGTAGTACGCCGCCGTGGGCGTGCGCTTCACGGTCGGGTACCTGGTCTCGTTCACGTGGGGCAGGGGCTCCGTGATGCCGAGCCGGGCCCGGAAGGTGTCCATGCAGCCGGGCAGATCCTCGAACTTGAGGATCGCGTCGACGGGCCCGTCGGCGCTGCCCGGGATACAGCCCGATCGGGGGGACAGCGGTCCCGACCAATCCGCAGGCTGCGAATCCATCGGGGGGCGCGGGGAGGCGCCGGACTGGGCGGGCTCGGCCGCGGCCGGCCCCGTGGCGAAGACGGGAGCATAGCGGCCGCGTGGCAGCTCGATGCGCACCGAGGCCGCGGGGCTCGCGGCGTAGTAACGCTCCAGGGCCCGCCGGAGCTTGCTCATCTCGACACGTACGATCGAGTCCTCGACGGAGTCGAAGCCCTCCGGCCGATCGAAGACGCGGGTGGCGAGGAGAGGTGCGCGCAGATCGGCGCCGCGCCCCGCGAGCGCCTCGCAGACCACGAAACGGAGCAGCCGGATCTGCCGCGCCGACCCACCGAACACCGGACTCGCCACCATCCGCTCCAGTTCGGCCGCGACGGCGGCGCGCTGGGCGCTCTGCGGAGAACGCTTCATTCGCGTGCGCATCCTCACCCGTGGCCCTTGTAGACGCAACAGCGTGAATCGGACCGAGTTCACGCCCCGGAGGGCAGCGGGGGCCACCTCGCCCGCACGCCCGGCCGTTCTGCCGCGAAGCGCGCGAGGAGCGACGCGAGGCGCCGACCTGGCGATGCGATTCGCAGAGAATTCACAGTGAAACAACCTGAGAGGCCACCCAGCTGACGTGTACGGTGTGTAGCCACGGCATACGAGCCTCCGCCCCGTCAAGAGGGCCACGACTAGATCGAGCGCGACGAGCGCCGGCACACGGGGCTGGCCTCGCCCGCGCTCCGAACGCCCGGCGGGGACGCGCTCCCGTGCGAGTCGATGGCCGAGGTTCGCCAGGCGGCCGTCGCGACGTTCCGGGGCATCGGCCGGGATCTGCCCCTCTGGAGCGTCGCTCCGGTCGCGCTCTTCGATGCCGCGCGCCGCGAGACGCAAGCCGGGCCTCCCCTTCGCTGCTCGGCCAGGCCCTGATCCCGAGATCCCGGGGTGCGTGCTCCTTCACTGCCCGTCGACAGCCGATGTACGGACGTGATTGAATGAACAGTTCAAACCAAAGGAGCTTTCATCGATGGGTATCTCTCGAATTCATCTTGCGGCCACGGCGCTCGCAGCAGCGGCCGGGGGGCTCTTCGCCGGCGCCGGGGGCGCCCTCGCGGAGGGCACGGACTTCGCCGGGACCTACGTGGCGAGCCTCCCGGATCGCGCGGAGATCATGCACCTTCACCGGGACGGCACGGCCGGGATGACCCTCTCGGATCAGGTCACGTTCGGCGCCGGCGGGTTCACGTTCAGCGACAGCCAGGGCTCCTGGAGGCGCGCGGGGAACCACACGATCTCCATGCGCATGCTCAACCTCAATTTCGATCTGACCGGCGCAGCGCCCGCGTTCTCCGGGATCGCCGTCGTCGACTACCTCCTGGTGTTCGCTCCCAACAAGGAGACGTTCACGGCGAGCTGCCAGGGCAAGATCTTCGCCACGGGGGTCGACCCGCTCGCTCCCGGCGCCACGCCGGTCACAACGTTCGATTGCGCGTACCTGAATGGGCATCTCTACCATCGGTCGTCCGCGCCCTAGCTCTCCGCACCGAAAGAGCTTCCGGCGGCGTCGCTTCCGTGAGATAAGAGAGAGTTTCTCCACGCTCGTTTGAACGGACCTGTCGCGGCGCCCTGGCGCGAGGACGCGCCGAGAGCACGCGCACCGATCCGTGGAAAGGATCGAAACGTATGCGCAAAAAGCTTGTATTTGCTCTCTCGTTGCTCCCGCTCGCGGCCCTCGGGCTCGCGCTCCGGCCGGAGCCGACGCTGGCCGGGGGCTTCCCTTCCAGATGCGCCGGGACCTACCTGATCTCGGAAGCGGGCGGCGCCAGGGATTTCTGGACGTTCGCGGCCGACGGGTCCTTCTTCGGGACCACCTCGACGCAGCCCCTCTACAACTTCTCCAACCAGCAGGGGAGCTGGGAGAAGGTCGGTCACGACGGCGCTCGAGGCGCCCTGTTCGCGTTCGTCTACGACGAGGACAACACCCTGATGACGACGGCCCGGATCGATATCGTCCTCGACACGGTCGGCCAGGGCTGCGACGACATCGCCGGCTCCCTCGTCGTGCGCACCTTCGAGGACGGGGAAGACCCGCTCGATCCTTCGACAGACACCGGCGAGCCCATCGCCTCCGACACCTTCACCGGCCGCCGCGCGAAGCCGAGCCCCTGACGGCATAAGGGCGATTCGGCGGGTCAGAGCCCGTTGGGGATCACGGTGAGGGTGCCGGACTCTCTGTTGGTGAGGACGAGATCGTCGTATCCATCGCCATCCATGTCCGCGGCGGCGATGGCGTTGGCGCCGGGCGACGTGCCGGTCGGGACGACCGGGCCCGCGCTGAAGGTCCCATTGCCATTGCCGGTCATCGGGCGGACGCCGCCCGAGGACGTGGTGACCAGGATGTAGGCGTCGAGCTTGCCATCGCCGTTGAAATCACTGGCCACGACCCCCAGCGCCGAGTTGGCGATCGCGCTCGACGACGCGGTGGACTGAACGCCGCTCGCGAACGTGCCGTCGCCGTTCCCTCTGAAGAAGAAGAGGTACCGGCCGGCCGCGCCGTTCGAGAGGATGTCGAGCTTGCCGTCCCCATCGGCGTCGCCGAAGGCGATGCCCGCCGTCTGGCCGTTGGCGGAGTTGGTGTAGGCGACCGGAGCGGCGAACGAGCCGTTGCCCTGGTTGAGGAGGATCGACAGGCGTGCGGAGCCGGGGCTCGTCACCACGATATCCGAGGAGCCGTCGCCGTTCAGATCGCGGCACGCGATGCTCGACTGCACGCCCCCGGTGCCCGCGATGGAGATGAGCGTGGGCGCGCCGAAGCTGCCCCCGCCGGTGCCCATGATCACGCTCACCTGATTCAGGGCCACGCTGGTGGTGGCGATGTCGGCCGCCCCGTCGTGATCGAAGTCCGCGGCGCAGAGGTGGACGGAGCCCGGGGTACCGGTGGTGAAGCTCGTCGGCGCGCCGAAGGTTCCGGGCGCGCTCGCGCCCCGGTTTCGGTAGACGCTGATGCTCCCGTTGCTGGTGGGCAGGTTGGTCTGGCCGTCGACGGTGACGGCGTCGAGCCACCCGTCGCCGTCCACGTCCACCGCCACGACCGCGTTGCTGGAGAGCGGGGCGCCCGTTGTGTAGAGCTCCGGCTGGACGGTCGCGTCGCCGTTGCCGTGAAACACGGAGAGCGACCCGGAGGGGGTCGTCGATGACCCGGATTCGGCGTTGGCCACGAGGAGGTCGAGCTCACCGTCGTTATTCACATCGGCGACCGCGGGAGCCAGCGGGTTGTGGGGCACGGAGACGCTGCTCGGTGTGCCGGGGACCTGGCCCGAGGGCGGGTCCTGGCAGCCACCGTTCGAGCAGATCTGACCCGCAGCGCACGCGCTGCCGCAGGCGTTGCAGTGGGAGGCGTCGCTCTGGAGGTTCACCTCGCAGCCGTCGGACGTGCGCCCGTTGCAGTCCGCGAGGCTGCCTTCGCACGCCTCGCAGCTGGTGCCCTCGTAGGTGGGCAAGCACTCGCAGGTGGTGCTGTTGATGCCGTCGACGCAGGTCCCGCCGTTCTGGCACGGGCTTTCGGCGCACTCGTCGATGTCGGTCTCGCAGTTGTCGCCGGTGAAACCGGGCAAGCACGCGCAGGTGGTGCTGTTGATGCCGTCGATGCAGGTCCCGCCGTTCTGGCACGGGCTTTCGGCGCACTCGTCGATGTTGGTGCAGGTCACGCCGTCGCCGGAGTACCCCGCGTTGCAAGCGCAGGTGAAGGAGCCCGCCGTGTTGGTGCACGCAGCGTTCGCGTCGCAGTTGTCGGTGCCCACGGCGCACTCGTTCACATCGGTGCACCTCACGCCGTCGCCCGAGTACCCTGCGTTGCAAGCGCAGGTGAAGGAGCCCGCCGTGTCGGTGCAGGCCGCGTTCGCGTCGCAGTTGTCGGTGCCCAGGGCGCACTCGTTCACATCGGCGCATGTGCCGCTCTGGCAGGTGAGGCCGTCGCAGCACGGCACCGTGGCGTCGCACGGCGCGTTCACGGCCAGGCAGCCGTGGCCGCCCGCGTCCTCGTTGTCATCGCCGTCGGCCACGGAGGGGCCGGCGCTGGTGCAGCTCGCGAACAGCAGGCTGGAGAACGCGGGGATCGCCAGACAGCTGAAAAGAGAGCTCTTGCGATAGCTCATGGTTTGTCCTCTGTTATTTTGTTGAAGCCCCGGGGGGGTGCCGCGCGAGCCACCGGATCCCGCGCTGAGCTCGCGCGAAAATCAGTGTACACCACCGCATCGGGCCCGTTCGCCCGGTACCGCGCACATCACGGGTTCAAGCACGAGCAGCCCCCCCGGGTCCAGGCGCGCTCCGCTGCTGCTGCCTCAGCTGCAGAGCGCGCCCCTCATCGTGCGACTGCGTACGATCCGCCGTCGATGGGGAGTTTTCAGCTCACGTAGGGTGCTCCAGCCAGGCGAGCCACATAAACAAAAAAGGGCGAAAAGGCGGGTCAGAGTCCGTTGGGGACCACGGTGAGGGTGCCGGATCCCCTGTTGGTCAGGACGAGATCGTCGTACCCATCGGCATCCAGGTCCGCGGCGGCGATGGCGTTGGCGCCGGGCGAGCTGCCGGCCGGAACGACCGCGCCCGCGCTGAAGGTCCCTTTGCCGTTGCCGGTCATCGGGCGGACGCCCCCCGAGGACGTCGTGCCCCCCGTGGTGCAGAGCTCCGGCTGGACGGTCGCGTCGCCGTTGCCATTCCCTTGCCAATCAGTAGCTCGGCGGCAGCGGGCACGCCCGCGGAGTCGTCGCGGTCGTGCGCTCCGCTGCCAGGAGCGAAAGGTTCTGCTCGATGCCGGGCAAATGCGGATTGGCGTTGCAAGCGCGACGGTAGCTTGCCTCCGCGCTCTCGAGATTACCGAGCAGCTGTTCGACGGCGCCGAGGCTGGCGTGGGCCTCGGACAGCTCCGGAAACAAGCCAGTGGCGCGGATGTAGGCTGCGCGCGCCTCGGCCAGCCGTAGCTGCCGGCGCCGTTCGTTGCCGACGTTGTATTCGACGACGCCCAGCACCTCGGACTGGCTGAGCGGACGCGCGTATTCGCGCGCCGAGCCGCCCGGCACCGGAAAGCGCTGGCCGTACCACGCGTCCGGCATCGCCTCACCGGCGCGCAGCAGCTCCACGTTGCGCGCGCCGCCCTGCTCCTGCACCCGCACGTAGAAGTGCCCAGGCATCATCACCCCGGACGCCGAATGGCCGAGCGCGTCAGCCAGCGCGAGAAACAAGGTACCAAGGCCTACGCAGCTCCCGCGGCGGCGCTCCAGCACGCCGGGCAGGCACACGAAGGCCAGATTCGTGTCGGCCACTTCGCGCACGAAGCCCCAGCGGCCGAACAAGAGCTCACTCAGCACCGTAGCAGGTGAGCGCCGGGGCGACGAAGCGAGCGCGCTCTCCGCCTCGTCGACGAGACGCGAGAGCTCCGTCAGGCTCCAGGTCACCTGGCTCTCGTCGACAAACGCAATGTCACGGGCCAGGCCGATCAGGGCGCGGCCGAACGCGAGCTCTCGACGCGGAACACGCCAGCAGCCGCTGCCCGCGAGCAAGAGCAGGAGCGAGCGGCGCTTCATGGCTTCTTCAGCGGCTCCCAGTCTTCCCAGTAGTTGTAGAGATCACGCGCCGTCATCATCCAGATGACCAGCTTCTTCGTGCCGAGCGCCTCGACGCTGCGGCGCAGCAGCTTTTGCCGCACGTTGGGGCCGCCGCCGTAGCTCATGACCAGGTCGAGCGGATACGCGATGCCACGCGCGAGGTGCGCCGAGACGCCAGCGTGCTCGGCGTCCGTCAGCTCATAGACGGCGGTGAAGCTGTCGCCCAGGAGCACGACCGGGCTCTCCGGCTCGTCGTCGTACGGCTTGCCGTCGGCGACGACCTGGTGCGCCACGAGCGTCTCAGGCGCGTACTTTTTCTGCTCGGCTTCCGGCAGCCGCGAATGCAGATCGCCGAAGCGGGTGAAGCTGGCTTCGCGCAGGTCGTAAGCGCGCTTCTGCTTGGCGAGCTCGGCGTACCAGGGGTACTTCTTCACGCGGGTGGCCAGGAGGTCTGCGGCCAAGCGCAGCCCACGGTCGGTCCAGTGCGTGTCCTGGCGCTGGAACAGGAACGGCTCCGCTGCGCTCGTGGCCTTCGCCTGCAGGAACGCCGGCAGCAGGTCCACGATCTCCACGCCTTCCCTGCTGAGACTCTCGATCAGCTTGCGGAAGGCCGGATTGATGACCTGACCCGAGAGCGCTGTGAAAGCGGGGTCCAGCTTCTCCGGATACACCTCGAGCTTCGTCGGGACCGGCACGAACAAGAAGTCGACCCCCTGCTCGTCGAGCAGCTTCTTGAACTCGAGGATCACCGGCAGCGGGTTCTTTCCCTTCCGTTGCTGCTCGAGATCACCCCCGCTGACGTATTCGAGGTCGTTGCGGTAGAACAGAAAGCCATCTCGCCCAGCCAGCGCCTTGACCTTCGGCGGCATGCCCTTGAGCCGTTTCTTCAGGGCGTCATGGGTCGGCCTGAGCTTGGCCATCCACGTCGGCCAGGAGCCGCCCGCCTGGGCCAGCTCGCGCTGCACCGTCTCGAGCCCCGGCGCGGGGTTCGGCGACGGACGTGTCTTGCTCAGCCGAAGCGCCGGCTTCGCGGGCGCAGCGGCCGCGAGCGCCGCGCCTTCGCCACGCACCAGAAAGACGTTGTACGTGGCCTTGCCTTGCGGCTTGCCGCGCAGCACGATGGTCGGCGCCGGAAAAGCGCGCCCGCCCAGCTCTTGCTTGATGTAGGGCTCGGTCTGCGCGTCCGGAAAGCTCGGTCCCACCGGCATGAGATCGGTGTTGAAGGACGGGTACCAGTACGACGAGAGCTGGTTCGCCCAGGCCTTCACCTCGCCCGGCGACAGCACTGGATCCACGTAGTCCTTCTGAATCGCAGCCACGAGCACGGGAGTGACGACGCCAGGCGCCACTCGGCCATACAGCTCGGGAAAGCCGTCCCCGTCCTGATCGGCGGAGCCCGCAAAAGGCTTGAACCAAGGCTGAAACTCCACCTTGGCCCACAGCTCCACCGCGCCCGACGCGGGCTGATGAACAAACACCTCGCTCAGGAGCTGGCCGGAGGTGCCGGGCGGCAACTGAAGGCCCCACCGCTCGCTGCGCACGGCTGAGCCGACCTCGGCTAGCGCTTCGGCCCCCGCCACCTTGCGCGCTTGCAAAAACTCAGACAGCGGCGCGAAGGCCAGCGCTTGCTGCTGCTCGACCGGCGAGAGCGGCGTCTTCGCGAGATCGCTCGTCAGGCTGCCCTGGTCGAGCTGCCCCGCGAACGCGCGCGAGGTATCGGGCGTGCCCGCGGCCGACATGGGCGTCTCTGGCTCCGGGTCGGCGATCATGAAGTTGCTGTGATAGGCGGCGTAGTCCAGCGCGGCGCGCGTCGGGCGTGCCACCTCGCGCACCCAGACCTGCGAGCGCGTCCGCGCATAGCCTTCGTTCAGCGTACGGACGTGAGCGTGTTCGACGCGCGTGCCCGGTGTCGCATCACCCCAGGGAAATTTCGCAGACCCGGCGTGACAAGAAACAATGCCAGGCGCCGATGCGGCGGCGAGCAAGCCCCAAACCCCAAGCGCGCGCTTACGCTGCGTCATAGCGACCTCGACGGTAGTTCCACATCACTCGAAGCACCCGGAGCCCGTACGTCAGCGGGTTCAGGTGCGAGACCTCGTCCCCGTAGTGCGTGGGCACCGGCGCCTCGCCGACCGAAAGCCCACGTGCCCGCGCCGAGGCGATGACTTCCAGATCGAAATCGAAGCTGTCGGACAGGGCGTGAAACGGCAGCGCCAGCGCGCGCGGCCCATAGAGAAGGTAGCCGCTGTGGTAGTCGGTCATCGAAAGTGCCAGCGTCCGGTTCTCGATGCGGTTCAGCAGCGCATTGCCGACGTACTTGTAGAGGGGCATACCCCCCTGCAACGCCGTGCCCGCGGCGATGCGCGAGCCCTGCAGCAGATCGAGCCCGCGACGCGAAAGCTCCCCGATCAGCCCAGGCAAGGCCTCGGGCGCATACTGACCGTCGGCGTGGATACAGGCGACCAGATCCGGCGCATCGGCGCGAGCCCTGGCCAGACCGTCCTTCATCGCCGCGCCGTAACCGCCGTTGTTGCGCCGCCGGAGCAAGCTAAGGCGAAACGCCGGCGAGCTGTAGCGCTCGACCCGACGGGCCGTGTCGTCGCGACTGCCGTCGTCGACGACCACCACGTGGGTGGGCCCCGACGAAGCCAGGCCGCCGACGCGCTCCAGCACCGACTCGATGTGCCGGGCAGCGTTGTACGCAGGGATGACGACCGTCACCTTCATGCGGAGCTCGCGAGCTGGGAGAGCGAGGACGCCGCTGCGACGCGACCGCCGTAGCGCTCGACGTAGTCGTGCACGATCGGCGGCAAGGAGGCCGCCAGGCGTCGCTGGGGCTTCCAACCGAGCAGCTGCTGCGCCTTCTGAACGTCGGGGACGCGCTCCTGCGTGTCGTCGTAGCCGGGGCCATAGAACTCGGCGGCCGACACCACGCGAAACTGGGCAGGCGCGCGCTCGGGCAACCGCTCAGCGAAAGCGTCGGCCAGCAGCCGAGCGAGCTCCGCGATGCTGACGTTGTTGTCCGGGTTGCCGATGTTGAAGATCTGACCTCTACTCTGCTTCGGCCGCTCGAGCACGCGGCACACGGCTTCGACCATGTCGCTCACGTCCATGAACGCCCGCCGTTGCGCGCCGCCGCCCACGAGCGGCAAAGGCTCCCCTCGCAGCAGCGCGCTCATGAAGCTGGCCAGTACGCGGGGTGTCCCCTCCCCGTCGATGCCGGGCAGGAAGTCCATGCGCGCGCCGATGGTGTTGAAGGGTCGGATGATCGTGAACGGCAACGCGCCGTGCTGGCCGTGCGCCCAGATCACCCGCTCGAGCAGCTGCTTGGCGCACGAATACGTCCAGCGCTCGCGCCCCACCGGGCCGAGCAAGAAGCACGAGTCGTCCTCGTGCATACGCGCGGTCGGCAGCCCCTGCGCGTCCAGCGCGGCGCGCCCGTAAACCTCGGCGGTCGAGAAGTGAATCAAGCGCACGGCGCGCTCCGCGCAGCGCTTCACGAGCGGCAACAGGTGCGTGAAGCTGGCGTCGATGACCTCCAGCGGGATGGTCGAGTACTGGGCTGGGTTGCAGAGCGCCGTGAGCGAGATCACGACCTGACAGCGCTCGGTCACGTCCTCGACGAGCCCCGGCGCCTCGACGCGCGCCTCGATGCGCCGTACGCGCGCGTCCCAGCACTCGAGCTTGGTCAGATCCACGTCGACGGCGTCGACCTGGCAGGCGAAGCGTTCAAGCAAAGCCGGCACCAGGTGCGAGCCGATGAAGCCGCCCGCGCCGACCACGGCGATGCGCGTTTCCCTCACGGCGAGCCGCTCCCGGCGGACGGAAGGAAGATGTCGGGCCAGCGATCATTGGCCGAGTTGAAGGTGAGGCGCGCGGCCTTTTCGGGCGGCGTGCCCACCTCCCACAGGTAGATCTCGTAGTCGGCGGTGTCGTGGTCGTGACCGCGCTGGGTGATGCCCCAGACCATCCATTTGCCGTCGCGCGACAGCTGCGGGAAGTACTCGTGCGAGCGGCGCCCCGGCAAGTCCATGAACTGGAGCTTGTCCAGGTCGACGTCCTTCGGCGGCGCGCCATTATCGAGCGGCATGCGCAGCACCCGGCTATCGCCATTCCCGGTCGGGTGAACCCAGTAGATGGCCGTGTGATCCGGCGTCCAGTTCACCTGGCAGCCCAGCCCGGTCTGGGTCCAGGCCTTCTTGGCGATGTTCCAGATGCCGGTTTCGCGCTTCGAACCGCGCAGCGTGATGGCGAGGTACTTGCCGTCACTCGAGAGCTCCGGCTGCTGCAGCAAGGCGCCGTCCAGATCGGAGACGCCCTCGCTGTCCATCAACTGCGTCTCTTCGCCGCTGCCGACCTTGCTGCGAAAGACCTTCGTGCCCCGTACGAACAGGATCTCATCCTCCGAGATCCAGCTACCCCAGCTCGCGCCCTCGACGACCTTCTTCGGCTCGGAGCCGTCCGGCTTGACCGTGTAGATGTCCCATTTGTCGCTGGCGTTGGCGTCGCGTTCGCTCACCCAGCCTTGTTTGCTGCGGCAAAACAGGATTTGCTCGCCGCTCGGAGAGAACCTCGGGAACCAGTCGACCTCGTCGCCCTTGGTGATCTGCTTGACGTCCGAGCCGTCGGTCTTCATCGTGAACAGGTCGTGATTGCCCACGCGGGAGCTGGACCAGACGATGGTGCCGTTGGCCTTCTCGCCGACCTCGCGCATCAGCGCGACGTCCTCCGCGGGCGGGGCTTCGTCGGCACCCTTCGGGGGCTCGCCCGAGAAGGCCGAGCATCCGAGCACAGCCGAGCAGCACAGAGTACCAATTTGCTGCAGTGGGAAACGCAGGCTCATCTAATTTGTCCTTTCAAGAGCTTCACCCGCGCGGTGTGCGAGGCTGGCCGCCTCGACGGCGGGTGAAGGAAAACAGCGACGCAACCCGGCGCGCACGCCGAGCGGCGCATAGCCGAGGTCGTTCATGGCTTCGGTCGGGTCGAGATCGGCGTCGTTGACGATGCCGGCTATCGCGCTCGACGTGAGCGGGGGCCGCTTCATGAACACGGGGAGCACGGCCGCCAGCGCCCGGCACGCCCACACCGGCAGGTGCAAGAAGGGCCGAGGCCGATCGCGATGAAGCAGCAGCAGCTCAGCGAGCTCGCGCATCGAAATCACCTCCGCGCCGCTGAAGTTGTAAGTCTTGCCGTGCGCGATCGGCGCATTGGCGAGCCGCACGAGGCCGTCGACGATATCCTCGGCCCAAACGGGCCTCTTGAGCGCGCTCCCGGCGCCGATGAACGGCACCACCGGAAACCGCCGCAAGTAGTCGAGGAACATCAGGAGCTCCTGACCGCCGCCCTGGTCGTAAACCAGCGTGGGCCGCACGATCGTGTAGGCGAGCCCTGAGCCCTGGACGATACGCTCGGCCTCGAGCTTGGACTCGGCATAGCGCGTCCGACGGGGGTAAACGACCGAGGCCGACGAGACGTAGACGAAGTGCGGCACCCCCGCTCTTCGCGCCTCCGCGACAAGGTGCGCCGTGCCGTCGCGGTTGACGCGCTGAAACAGCGTGGGGTCGTGGGTAATGATGATGGCGGCCAGGTGGTAGACGAGGTCGACGCCGCGACACACGCCGGCCAGTGTGCTCGCATCGCTGATATCGCCTTCGCGCACGTCGCAGCCCAGCGCATCCATGCGCGCTCGCGACGGATCACCGGGCAGCACGAGCGCTCGCACTTGCCAGCCCGCTTTGCGCAGCCGCGCCGTCAAGCGGGCGCCCATCACGCCGGCGGCGCCGGTCACCAGGGCTGTCGGCATCCTACGGAGCCCCCGCAGGCTCGGGAGTCGGGAGATCCAGCGGAATCCAATCTCCGACCGACAGCTCGCGCGCAGCGAACTCCCAGACCACCACGCGCTTGCCCGCCAGGCGATCCTGGCCGGCCTTCAGCTCGCGCGCGAGCGCCTGGCGCGTGGCGAAGGCGCCGGAGTCGTTCTGCGCGATCACGTCGATGGGGCGACCAAGCGCCAGGGCCAGGTGCGGGGCCAGGCCGGACGCATTGCCCCAGCCCATCCCCTCGAGCGTGAAGATGTTGGTGAAGCTGTCGCCGAGCAGGAGCACGTCGGCGCCCTCGTCAGGCTCCCAGGGGGTGCCGGCCGCGTCCTGCACCTGGTGCACGACGACGCTCTCCGCTTGAAACAGGCTCTGATCGTCGGGCAGCTTGAGCATGTCGACAAGATCACCGACGCGCGAAGCCGGCTGCGGAACGCCGCGCATCACGGGCTTCTCCGCCAGCTGTGGCAGTACCCCGAGCCCGATCACGAGCTGGCCGAGGTCGGCGGCGATGCGCTCCATGTAGCCGGGCGTATAATGCGTATCTTGAGCGAGGAAGAGCGGCTCGGTACGGGGCTCAGGCACGCTGCGGCGCGCGTCGAGCACGGCCACCCCGGCGGCTCGAAGCTCGCTCAGGAAGCGGTCGTAGTCGACATTCTGCGCCATCTCGACGCGCCCATCACGCCCAAGAAGTGGACCGGGCTCGATCCCGGCCTTGTCCGGCATCGGCAGGAGCACGAGGCGGATCCCGCGTTGCGCGAGCGCTTGCTGGAACGCGAAGATGGCGGGTCGCGGATCCGGGTGGATGGGCTCCTGGCCTGCGTCGAGCGCTTCCCTGGCGCGGCCCCGCAGCACCTCGGGCTCCAGGAATCCGGGCCCGCCGACGTGCAGCACACCGGGCGTGTAATAGAGCCAGCCGCCGTGTCCGACGACCGCGAGCTTGTTGCCCACACGGCCTCGACGAGTGAGCAGCAGCTGCACGCGGGGCTGGACCCAGGCCTTGACGTACGAAGCGTCCTCGATGCCCTTCTCGAGCTGACGCAGGTTCTCGGCCGTCGGTGGGCGGCGCACCAGATCCGCGAGAGGCGATTCCTCACCCTCGCTCTTCTCGAGGTAGGCCTGCGCGAGCGGAACAGCGTAGATCGCCCCCAGAAACAGCAGCGTGAGCAGCCAGGCCGCGCCGCGACTCACGTCGGTCTCGATGATACCGCGGCGCAGCTGCTCGTCGCCAGTCGGGTCGGTCGGACCGCCGCTGCGCTCGATGGCGGAGGACGAGGGAGGCAAGGTCTTTTGCATCGCGCGGCCTCAGAACTGGAAGTACAGAAACGGGTTGATGGTCTGCGTCCACATCATCAACGTCGCGAGCGCCATCGTGGCCGTCACGAACGCGGTACGTGGCAAGGACAAGCGCCGCGTGAGCTCCCAGCTGTTGGGCATGCCGAAGATGACGACCGCGGCCAAGGCGAATAGCCCCACGTAGTACCGCGGGTGGAATGCGCCCGCCACGACGTCCGCCGCCGGCGAAACGGCGGCGAGCCCGAACAGCGAGCCCAGGTAGGTCACCGCCTGCTCGAGCGTCTTGGCGCGGAAGAACACCCACGACAAGCACACGATCAAGAAGGTGAAGGCGACGCCGACAGCAGGTGGCAGGCGGCGCAGCGGGTGAGCTTTACCGAGCCTGCGCTCCACCCCGAGCATGCCACCGTGGATGCCGCCCCAGATGACGAAGTTCCAGCTGGCGCCGTGCCAGAGCCCGCCGAGCAACATGACAGCCATCAAGTTGGCGTACGTGCGCAGGGGGCCTTTGCGGTTGCCGCCGAGCGGGATGTACAAATAGTCGCGCAGCCACGTGGACAGGCTGATATGCCAGCGCCGCCAGAACTCCGTGATGCTGCGCGACTTGTAGGGGGAGTCGAAGTTCTGGATCAGCACGAAGCCGAGCATCAGCGCCAAGCCCACGGCCATGTCCGAGTAGCCGGAGAAATCGAAGTAAATCTGGAACGCGTAGGCGACCAGCCCGAACCACGCGTCGTAGAAGTGCTTGGCGCCGCCGGCGAACGCCGTATCGGCGATGTGCCCCATCGGGTTGGCGAGCAGGATCTTCTTCCCCATCCCCAGCGAGAAGAACGCGACGCCGCGCGCGAACTTCTCGAGCGTGTGCTGGCGCACGCGCATCTGCTCCTCGATCGCCGCATAACGGATGATGGGGCCCGCCACCAGGTCGGGGAAGAAGGCCTCGAAGCACATGTAGTCGGTGAAGCGCCGCATCGGCCGGGCGTCACCGCGGTACACGTCGATGGCGTAGCTCATCGCCTTGAACGTGTAAAAGGAGATGCCCACCGGCAAAACGACGTGCAAGACCGGCACGATCTGCGTCGAGCTGCCGAAGAGCGCGCCAAGCGCGTTGATGTTCTCGGCGACGAAGCCCGTGTATTTGAACGCCGCGAGCAGCCCGAGGTTGGTGACGATGGAGATCGCCAGCACCAGCTTCATCTGGCGGGTCCGCACGACCTCGGGGCCAATCACGGGCGGCAGGCCGTCGACGTCGGGCAGCCGTGACATCTTCAGGAGCAAGAGGCCGCACACGTAGTCGACGCTCGAGCCGAAGAACATGATCACGGCCCAGCTCGGGTTCGCCCAGCCGTAGAATACGTAGCTCGACACGGCGATGAGGGCCGTGCGGGCCCGGCCCGGCAGGGCGTAGTACGCGGCCAGTACCAGCGGCAAGAAGTAGAACAGGAAGATATGGCTGGAGAAGACCATCTCAGCGGCTCACGGGGCCCACGGGCGCCAGCCCTTGTCCTTCATCGTCGCGAGCGCTCGTTGCACCCAGGTGCGATGGCCGTCCAGATTGAAGTGATGGTCGTCTTGCATGCCCACCCCCTCGGCCGAGACGAGCGCGAAGTTCGACACAACGCTCGGGCACCTCTCGATCTCGGGACGGATGGCGGTCGCCACGGCGCCGCCGACCGCGAACTCGCCCGAGCCTTCCACCTCGTAGTCGTTCATCAACGCAGGCAGCGTGGGCTCGCCGACGTCGTTGCGAATGGCGGTCACGAGAGTATTGATGCAGTCGGGAAAACCGGTGCGGTCGGCGGCAGTTCCGTGTCGCTCGGTGATCCCGAGATAGATGAAGATACCGCCGAAGGTCACCCGCCCCTTGATAGCCTTCGGCGCGGCGATCAGCTTGTCGTAGTAGAGGCCGCCCGGAATGAACTGGGAGCAGTAGGCCGAGGGCCACCCGAACCCGAGCGAGATGAAATAGTTGTCGGGCGCGAGCATCGCGGCTTCCTTGACCAGCGCCGTACCCGGCCCGCCGGCGGCGGTGTCGCCCGCGGTCTTCGGCTCGATCGCGAGCTCCGGCGCCGAGCCGGGGTGGTACATGAAGGCGTGCGGATGGGTCTCCGTGAAATGGTACGGGCGTGAGCTCTGCGGCCTCGTGGCGCGACCGGCCATGTTGGAGTGACCGATGTGAATGAAGGCGATCGCGCGCTCCCGCGGGACGTCGACGCCTCCAAGGTTGATGGTCACGCCCGAAGGCGCCGGCCCACCGCCGGCCCCCGCGTCGCCGGTCCCGCTGCTCCCGCCGCCGCTCCCGCTCGCCGCGGTCATCGCACCGCCAACCGAAGCTCCACCCGTTGTGGTCGCCCCTCCAGCGCCGCTCGAAGGCCCGAAGTCGTCCCCCGCCCCGACGGACTGCGTGTCGTGCGGGTGCTCGGCGACCCCGCAGGCGAGCCCGCCGACCAGCGCGAACAAGGAAACGAGCGCCCACCGAGACCTGGACAGGCTCACGTTGAGAAGTGGTTTCATCGTCGACTCTCCTCCAAGTTAACCAAGATCCTCGTCGCTTCGGGGTCGAAAGGCCGGACGCGCAAGGCACGCCGTAGAAAGCCCAGGCCTTGCGCCGATTCGCCCCTTCGCAGGGCGATCAACGCCATGAGATTCAGGCTCCCGACGTCGTCGTCCTGGGAAACCAGGCTCTGCCGGGCGAGCCGCTCGGCGGCATCGAGCTCACCCGCCGCGAAGCGAAGACGCGCTTCGAGGGCCCGGGCTTGCGGCGTGTCGAGGCTCGCGAGCGTACGCTCCGCTTGCTCGAGCTGACCGAGCACGCCGTGCAACGTGGCCAGGCTCAGACGTGCCGCGGCGTGCACCTTCGGGGAATCCCCGAAGCGCTGCCCCAGCTCGACCAGGGTGCGGTCCGTCTCGCTGGCTTCACGGAACGGCTGCTCCGCGACGCCGGGCGTGAGGTCGCGGCGAGCAAACAGCACCTCCGAGCCGTCCGTGTAGAGCAGCTTCCAGTCAGGGCTCGCGTAGAGGTGGCCAATCAAGCGCTGGTAGCGCTCGGGGAACATCACCGGCAAGACCACGTAGCCGAAGGAATGACGCGCCTGAAACGCTTCGAAACGCTCTGGCTCGTCCGCGAGCCTCAGGTACTCGGCAAACTCGTCGGCGGTGCGCAGCACGAGCCGGGTGTCGATGTACGGCCGAAACCGCGGATAGAGCCGCCAGATCAGGTAGCCTCCGTGATGATCGGCCGCGAAGACGTCGCCCCCGGGCAGCGCGTCGAGGCGCGCAGCGCTCTCGGCCGGCACCCGGAACGGGCTCGGATCCGCCAGCGGCGGCTCGCGCGCCGCCGCCGACGCCGAGACGAGCAGCAGCGCGCTCAGGAGCGCCGCGTTGAGGCCCACCGCCGCGCGCACGCCCGCGCGGCGAAAGCTCGAGACACAAAGCCGCCGGAGCGCCGGGGCCAGATTGACCGCGAAGATCGGCGCCCCGACCCAGTACAGCAGGAGCACGTTGCGGTTGCTCATCAAGGCCAGCCCCGCGAAGCCGAGCAGCAGCAGCGCATGGCTCAGCCTCAAGCGGCGCCCGGCCAGGAGCACGGACAGAGCGAGCAGGGCCAAACACCATTTGACGTGCCAGAACTCGCCGTCTGACAGGCGTTCGAGCTCGAAGGGCGGCAGGTTCTCGGCCACGTCGTGGGCGAAGACCTGGTGCTCGCCGGGCAACAAGCGCCCGAGCAGCAGCGCCGGCAACGCGGCGCCGCGCAAGCCAAACGGCGTGAGACACGTCGCCAGCAAACACCCCGCCAGCGTCGCGAACAGCTGCTGTACCCGCGCCCACGGCGCCAGCGCACAAGCGTGTTCGGGCGCAAATGGCCACGCACGCGTCTGGCCAAAGCTCGCCCAGCCGAGCGCCGCCATCGCGTACGCCGCGATCACCGCGGGGCCAAGCGCCGAAAGGCCCTGGAAATTCGCCCAGACCAGCTGCGCCAAGGGCAATGGCAGCAGGTGCCGGACCCGGCCGTCGCGCCGAAAGCGCTCGAGCGAGAACCAGAAGAACGCGAGCAGGACGAGCGTGCCTATCACTGGCCGGACGAGCAAGAGCGAGCGAGCCGCCAGGAGCCCGCCGACCAGCGACGTCACGAGGAGCCCCCTCGCCCACGAGCCGCGCCGCGCTTCGAGCGCGAAGTAGAGCAAGCCCGCGCCCAGGCCGATCAGCGCGCACTTGACCAAGACAAGCCCGACGAGGCCGACCGCCTGGTGCACCGCGTACACCGCGAGCTGAAAAAGCCAGTGTACGTCGACCCAGGCACGCCCTTGCGCGCTGACCGAGAAGGGATCGGTGAACAGGAGCCCACCCCGAGCGACCATCTCGCGACCTGCCGCGAGGTGCCACCAGATGTCACCGTCGGCCGAAGGCGCGAGCCCCGTCGAGGCCGCACCCAGGCCGAGCAACGCCGCCACGAGCGGCGTGCGATGGCGGAGCAGGGCGGCGACGGGCGACATGACTGCGTCTCAGAACGGCGAGACGGTGAAGCCGATGCCTGCCGTCCACGGCTGCAGGCTCGCGCCCTGGCTGCTGCCCTCGGCGCCGTCGACGACTCCGCGCTTGTCCCAGCCGAGCGGCAGCGACACGCCCCCCAGGATCGCCAGCCAGGCGTTCGACCACTCCACGGCCAGCGTGCCGGTGACTGCCCACAGCTGCACCTCCTGGTCAAGCCCACGGTCACGATCCGCACCGAAGAAATGCGACAGCGACAGGCCGAGCGACGGCACGAGCGGCCCCCAGAAATAGCCCGAGTAGCCGTAGATCGCGGCCGCCGGTGCGCGGTAGTTGCCCAGCTCGTTTTCTCCGCCGCGGTAGCCGAACGAACCGCCCAGCACGATCAGCCCCCACGTCTTGTCGATCGTATGGTCGAGCGTCAGGCTGCCGCTCACCTTGCCAAGGCCAAGCTGCTTTTCCTGCGTGAGATAGTCGTTCTTGTACTGGGCGTCGTGCACGCCGGTCGGGACACCGACCTGCAACGTCAGGCTGGTGGAGTTGATCTCGCCGAAGCGCCGCGTGACGAACCCCGCGATGTCACCCACGCCGGAGTTCGAGACGTCCACGGGCAGGCCGTAGTAGTCGCGGTAGTACTTGTAGAGCAGCGGAACCGCGAGCCCCACATTCCATTTCTCGTTCAAGTTGCGCGAGACTTGAGGGCTGAGGCTGAGGTTGTAGCCGTCGTCCAGATGCGTGTACGTGCCGAGCGTCTGCAGCTCGAAGAGCCCCCCGGTCACGCTGTGGCCGATCCACTTGATTCCGCCCCCCGCGCCCGTGGAGCTGCCGGCTCCGCAGCCGCCGATCGTCTCCCAGCTCGAGAGCAGGCCTTCCAGCCGTGAAACTCGTAAAGACAGCGCTGGTCCGAGCTCGGCGAGCGCGTCGCCTCGCTCGCCGAGGGTCGCCTCCAGGCGGGCCACTCGCACATCGTTTTGCCGAGCCGCGCGCTCGGCCGCAATGAACGGAAAGCAGGCGACCACGGCCAAACCACATGTTACCAGCCAGGCGCCCGGGGCACGTAGTCGTCTGAAGTTCAAGCGAGTCTCTCCCAAGCGCACGGTCAAGCCGGGTCGACCTGGAGGCACCAGTAGCGAACGCTCCCGCGATCCGTGGCGGCATATTCGTCCACGAGTGCACCTTTCCAGATGGCCTTCAGATCAGCCTTCAATTTAAGCTTGTGAACGTCGCCCTGGTTGAAGCTGCGCAGCTTTCCGCCGACCTGCTCCTTCATTTTGTCCTTGATCTTGGAGCGCGGCACGAGCGGCTTGTAGTGCGCGACAAGGATGAACTGCTTGTCGAGCGGCCCGCCCTCGACCTGGTAGCGCATCACGTAGGCGTAATCGTACAGGTCGTCGGGGGGCATCTTGGAGGGAATTTCAACGAGCTTTGCCGTCACTTCCAGGGGTTCCACCGCGTCCGCCCGGGCGCTCCCCTCGACACCGGCTATCGCGAGCAGCAGCGCGCTCATCAACACTTGGTGACCAAAGTGGCGTCGGCTTGATTGAATCATCGTCGCAGAATAGGGCGAGAAAGGTCGATCTTGCAACAAGGCAAGCACCCATTCTCGAAATCAAGCAACCTACACCGGAGATCGCTGCAGGCTGTCGGCATCTTTCCACTGTGAGGCCACCGTGAGAGCAGCACTACCGCTGGTAATTTACGGCGGGGTGCGCGAGACGAGAGCCGCCATGGTGAACGAGTTAAGCAGCACCGCCCGCTTCCTCTCCGCGCTCGGCGAGCCGACCGACGTTCCTGGTCGCTCACCCGACCGGGGACCGCCGTACTGGAAGAGCACAGTCCTGCGCGATAAGGCGCTCGGCGACGCCGCATAGCGCATCGCGACAACATCCCGGGCCAGATCAACGCCCGGAGGGCGACGTGTGCCCGCGGCACGCCGACGCTCCCCTTGTCTCGCTCTGCGCCGGCCGGGGCCCGCTCTTTCGACCCATGAACGAGGCGTCACGACGCTCGCGGTCCCGCCACTTCGGTTTGCCGCGCCACACTTCTTCGCGCGCGATCCGGCTTCTTTTGCCTGCGCGCCCCGGGGATCCCAGCGGCCTCTGCCTGGGCATCGGCGATGCCCAGCCGCACCCTTGCGGGCCGCGTCATCGAACCCGAGCATCGCGACAGGCGCGAAGACCATGTATTCGTACAGCGTTCCCGAAGTTCGTACCTGGACGCGCGGTACACCAGGCCAGGCCCTCGCGACGGCTCGCAGCCCGTGCGAAGCGAGCACGCTCCATGATGGCCAGCTTCGCCGGGCAGGGCTCCTCCCATCAAGAAGATTGAAGAGGACCGCGTCCGCGTGGCCGTCGCCGTTCACGGCCGCGTCATTCTTCGGGCTCCGGCAGGCAGCAGACGGTGGTCGGGCGCGCCTCGCCGCCGGCCGGGTCGCAGAACCCCACATGATTGACCTCCAATTCGGCGCGGATGCTGCCGAGCGCCGCACCATCCTCCTCGGGAAGCAGGCAGCGATCGACCTCGCCGGCAGTCACCGTCGTCGTCCCGAGGAGCGCGTCTTCGCTGCACGCGCGATCCGAGTAGGCGCTCACCCGCGCGACGCACTCCCTCGGCGTGCGGCTGGGCACGCAGACGCACGGCTCGCAGCTCCGCGTGAGGTCCCGGTTATAGAAGATGAACTTTTCCGAGAACACGGGCCGCTCCCCCGGAGCGGCGGGCGGGTAGCATCCGCGATCCCCCTCCAACCCGATCATGCAGTAGCGCCACCCGGGGGGCACGTTGGCCTCTTGCTGGTTGAGCAGGCAGACATCCCCGCCCACTGGACACTCGAAGTTTGCCACCCCGCCACTGCACGCGATCGCGATCTTGGCAGGGCCCGCTGGCGGAGAGGGCTCGTCCACGGTGAACGGCGTGCACGAACCGTCCGGCCCCGGCGCGATCCAGATCGCGCTGAACTCGTCTGCAGGCACGGTCCCTGGAGACGTGCACTCGCCTCGCCAGTTCCGGGGCGGATTGAACGGCCGGAGCGTCTCCGCCGGGGTGTTCTCGCACGAGGCGTGCGAGTGCGCCGCAACCAGCTCCGGCATGTAGCAGAGCGGAACGCTGCATCCGCACTTGGGACAGGGCTCCTCGCCCGGCCGCAACGACCGCAGCCGGGAGAATACCGTCGGAGCGATCTTCTGCGTGTCGCGACGCTGAAGGTCGTATCCGGTGAGGTCTCCGCACGACGGCTCGGGCTCGTCAGGGTCTCCGATCCACAGCAGCACCGGATCGTAAAAACCGACCATCGGTCGTATCACGCACCTCCCGGCGCAGACGCCGTTGCTGGTGCCGTCCTCGTTGGTGATGTGGCAGAGATTCCCCGGCAGGCCGCACGGCGGCTCCGCGCTGCCGCAGCCGCCCATGACCAGCACGCCGCCCAGGCCCCCCAGCGACAGGGAGATCAACGCGCGCAGGAGCCACCGCCTTCTGTTCCAAATCATCGCGACCTCACCGCCTTCCCACGCGCTCCCGAGGAGCCCCTACCCCCTGAACCTTCGCTTGGCTCCTGCCGCGGGCGGCGCGCCCAACCGCCCGCCGGTGTTCTCGACCGGGCCGTCACGGCGCCACCAGCGCCTTCGGCAGACAGCAGACCGTCTTGGCCTCGCCGATCACCCTGTCGTTCCTGGATTCACCGCCCCTCGGCTTGCACGTCCCCGGCTCGTTCGAGAGCCACGTCGCGCTCACGCTGGCCAAGCTGGAGGTCGGCTCAGGAACCAGGCAGATCCCACGCTCGGCCACATCGGCGCCGACGAGGATGTCACTGCAAGCGGCATCCTCCCAGGCGACCACGAGCGCCTCGCACCGGCTCGTCGCCGGCGCCTCGCAGGCGCACGGCGAGCAACCCGGCGTGGTCTCCAGGTTCACGTAGAACACCCCCAGCTTGTCCGAGAAGATCTTCCGAGGGTCCGCGGCATACTACCTGGCGGGTCTCTTTTCGGTCAAGCCGCCTTGGTCCGGAGAAAGCGACGGTACCGACTCGATCGTCAGTTAAATTTGATCACGCAGCGTGAACGCTCGCCCTGCTGCGCGGCGTGCGCTGAGCGCGAACACCACGAGCCGGCCTCGGCTCAACCCGACATGCCGATTTTCAAATGTCGAACGAGCTCGCCAGGTAACTACGCAGGCATGGGGAAATCGTCTCGCAAAACCGACAGCACCGCCGAGGAAGCACCGCTCACCATCGAGGCGATCATGGCCGAGCACCTGGAAACGGTCCGCCGCTACGTGGAGCGCCAGGGCTTCCGCGGCGCGGATCGGGACGACCTGGTCCAGGAGATCTTCCACGGCGCCTCGCGGTCTCTGCCCCGGTTCGATCCCCGCATCGCCACCGTGCGCACCTGGCTCCGGCGGATCGCGTTCAACCTGACGTCCAATGAGCGCAAGCGCGCCCATCGCCGGCACGAAGAGCTGTGGCCGGAGGAGGCGCAGGAAGGCCTCTCCAGCGCAGCGCCGGACTCCGAGACACGGCTCATCGAGGCGCAACAGAGCGACATCCTCGCAGATCTGCTCCAGGAGGTCCCTCCGCGGCGCCGCGTGATCCTGGTCGCGCACGACCTCGAGGAGGAGGCGGTCCAGGACATCGCCGAGGAGCTCGCGATGCCGCGCAATACCGTGTGGAACGACCTCCGGCTCGCGCGGCTGAGCCTCGACGCCGCCGCGCGGCGCTGGCGAGCGCGGAGACGCGGCCGTGGCGCCCTGATTGCGCCGCTCGCCTTCGCGTTCGGCGCGACCGAAGCGCGCGCCTCCTCGGGGCCGCTCCACGGAGGCCGGCTGCGGCGGCTGCTCGACCTGGCTCGCCGCGCCCTCCGGCGCGCGCCGTCTCACGGCGCGGCCAGCCTGCCGGCGAGCTCGTGGAACGCGTCGCTGGCCCCCCCACGTGCCGTCCGCCGATCGATGGCCAGCACCGCAAGCGGCGTCGTGGCGGGCGCGCTCGTGCTGCTGGCCGCCGGCGGGCGCGGCGAGATCCCTCCGCCGAACGCCCATGCGGTCGCGCTTCGCTCCCCGCAGGCCGCATGGCCCGCTCAGCGCGGCAGGGCCGTCCCCTCCGGCCTCGAGGTGCCCTCGGAGGAGCGGGCCGAAAGCGACGTGAGCGGCGCCCTCACGACCGCGCGCCGTGCCCCGGCGAGCCCGCGATACCCGCCCAGCCCTCATCGGGGCGAAGGCATCCAACTGCCCTCCTCCGAGGTCCGGCTGATCCGGCAGGCCTTCGCGGGGCTCGCCGCCGGTCGCCACGACGCCGTGCGGCTCCTGCTCGAGCAGCACCGGCGCGACTTCCCGCGAGGCGCTTACGCGAGAGACCGCGAGGAGCTCCTGCGACGGCTGCCGGCAAAGGCGCGCCGCGACTGATACGCGGCCTCGGCCCGGTCAGCCGCGGAGAGCGTCCGATTCGCGCCATTCCGTCCCGTTGAGCCCGTCAGGCGTTGCCATGGCCCCTCGGGCTCTGCCAGCATCAGGCCGTTTTGCTCAACCCAAGGAGGCGCCTATGGCAGCCCCCCCCATCGATCCTTTCGAGACGAAGATCTATCGCAAGTTCGCCCGCGCAGATGGCCGCGGTCCTAAGCTGAGGACGCCTCCCCCGGCCCAGGCTCCTCTTCGGGGGGTGGTTCCCACGCGTCCCACCCCTCGTCCGGCGCGAAGATGCCGAACGCATCCATGAACTCGCGTGCCGTCTGCACGATCGGCGGAGAAGCCACGGTGCTGAAGCGCCAACCAACGAGCAACGCCCGCATCCTCCGTATGATATCGAGGATCTTCAACTCCTTCTCTCCGCATGTCTGCCCTTTCATCATTTCAACAAGATCGTCGAGAAGAGACAGGATCTCCGCTTCCGGCAGCGGCTCTACGGTGGTTGCTCGCGCGAGGTACCGTGGCGCCGCGAACGCGGTCATTAAGTTGAGTACGCCACCAAACGCAGACATGAGCCGGCGCTGTCTGTCTCGAGCTGCTTCGTCGACCACGACATCGCGGAGCACCGCGCAATCCCGTTCGTCTTTCTCATCCTCCACGACCACTGCTCCTCATTGTGAAAAACAGAGGGGCCCCACAAAATTTCCCTTGAACGCCGACACGGCGCCAGCTCCTACGGCGACAACCTTGGGCGGTGACGTATTGATCTCAATGCAGACATAAGAGCACCATGTCTTCCACACGAGTCCCTTCAGACGTTCGGCGACCCACTCCGGGCAGTTGCGACACGCTGCGCTTCCGCAATCATCTACATAGCAATAGTGATCAACGGGAGGAGGAAAGTACCCGCATGGCGTCGGGTTCTTGCAGCCCTCTCGACCACACTCCCATTTTATGGAAAATGAAAGCTCGGCGGCGGCTGGATCAAGGGTAGCGAGCCATATGTCTGCCTCCTCGGCAGCGAGTGGCATGGCCTGCTGAAGGAGATCAGCGAGAGCCGCTTCGTCAAGCGTCATAGGATCAAGGCCCAGTGCCTCGGTGGCGCCCACGAGGTAGGTGGTCACGAACCCTGCCTTCTGCGAAGCCAGGGCAAGTTCGCTCGGATCGATTTGTTCGTAAGCCTCGTTGGCTCGCTCCTCCGGCGTCTTGACGTCGTCGGGGAGGGTCTTGACGTCGTCGGGGAGGGTCTTGTCGTCCTCGCCCGTTTCGGAATTGGCCGCTTTGTCCTCGGTTCCGGGTCCGATCTTTATGGTGCAGCCCGAGGCCGTCCAGAGCGCCATGTTGCAGAATAGAAGAATAGCACCGGCGCACAAGAATTTGCCACGGGCGAGGGACGATTCTCTCATCGGCAGCGTTTCGAAGTTCATGTGCTGCATGAATCGCTGAATAGACAGACGGCCTCGACCCAGGCCGTCTCGGCTCGGCCATTTTGAGGTACCGGCAAGCGCGTCGTCGGAAGGTGGGAGCCTTCGCTCCTCGGGCGTAGCGGTTCGGCGCTCGCTGGTCAGGTCGCGATTGAGGACACCTTCGCGACGGACCTCCTCGCCGCTGCCTTCACCCTTTCGGAATCTTGGCGCCGCGGTAAAAACGGTCGGTTGTTGCGCATCCTCGTCGCTTTGCTTCTTATCTCGTCCCATAAACCACCGGTCCGGAAGGTGCTGCCGTGGTGCTAGGCAGGGCGAATTTGTACCGCGCGTCCCTGCGCAAGGTCAACTTGCGGAGCTGCTCGTCTGGAGCAGAGAGCGGGGCGGGGAGACCGATGGAAGCCGGATCCTCGCCCGGATGCCGCCGACACCCCGTCGGACTTACATCCGCTCACTTTTTGCTGTCACGTAATCGTGCCTGACTTGCCGACGAGGCGATCGCTACACGCGCGGCCCTTGTGGACGGACACAAGTGCCTGGCATCGGCTCCCGGCGACTTGCAGAAACACGGTTCGTGCCGCTCGCCGTCGCCTTCGGCGCCGTCGCCCCCCCCGCCTCGGGGGCCGCTCCACTGAGGCCGCCTGCGGAGGCTGCTCGACAGGACCCGCCGCGCCCCCGGCACCATGCAGGATAGGAGCAGGAGCCCCCTCGGCCCGGTCAGCCGCGGAGAGCGTCCGATTCGTGCCAACCCGTCCCGTTGAGCCCGTCAGGCGTTGCCATGGCCCCTCGGGCTCTGCCAACATCAGCGCGTTTTGCTCAACCCAAGGAGGCGCCTATGGCAGACCCCTATATCGATCCTTTCGAGACGAAGATTTATGGCAAGTTCGCGCGCGAGCAGATGGCCGCGGTCCTGATGGGCAAGGTCGCTGCCCTCGACGGCATGGTCGAGTTCGCGATGGGCAAGCAGCTCCTCGCCGATCAGGCGATGTCCGACGTCCTCGATCGCCAGCCCAGGCCGGCGCCGGAGCTCGACACCGCCGAGGTGCTCGACGAGGCGCGGGACGTCATCGTGCGGTTCGGTTCGTACCTCGACTCGCTCAAGGGGAGGCCGGTCGATCCAAGGCTGTTCTTCCGCGGCGAGATGCCGAGCGTCCTCGCGCGCCGGCGGATCACCAAGCTCACCGCCGCCGTCGGGCACATCGCCGACGAGCTCGAGAGGCAGCGCGAGAAGGTCCGGGGCGCGGACGCATGGCTGGCCGAGCTCAGGGAGGCGCACGAGAAGCTCGGGATCATCGAGCGGCAGCAGCGCGCCTCGCGCGTCGAGCGGATCGAGCTCGGCCCCGAGGTGTCGACCGCGCGCGAGGCCTGGCTGGGTGTCTACAACGCGAACAAGAGCCTCGTGCGCGGGCTGCTCGCCCACCTGGGCAAGCCCGAGCTCCTGCCGCTCATCTTCGACGACCTCGCCGAGGTCCACCGCACGACCGGCGTGAGCGACGCCCTCCCGCCCGGCCAGCCGGCCGCGCCGGACACGCCGGCAGCCGCGCCGTCCGCCCAGCCGGGGGCCTCGCCGGACGCGTGAGCCCGCGACCCGCTGCAAGGCTTGATGCAAGTCTTGCAGCGGGCGACCCGGTCGCCGAGTTGGCCGTTTCAAGGCTTGAAACGGCCGACTCGGCGACCGAGTGGGCCGTTTCAAGGCTTGAGACGGCCGACCCGGCGGCCCAGCGGGCCGTTTCAAGGCTTGAGACGGCCGACTCGGCGACCGAGTGGGGCGTTTCAAGCGTTGAGGTGGACGGCGAGGCGGTTGGATCGGGATTTCAAGCGCAGCAGAGCGGGCACCGCCGCGCCAGCGCGGCGCCGGCTCGATCACCGGCATCGAGAAGTTCGCAATGCGCCTGCGAGCGCGTCCCGCTACCTCTACTGCGGGAAGTTGCCCCGGATGAGCAGAAAAACCGCCAAGGCGCCGAGGTCGCCAAGAGAAGAAGGGGAGGGCCGTCCCGGCATTCCCCCTCTTATTTCCGTGGTTTCTTGGCGCCCTTGGCGGCTTGGCGGTTCGCTTCTCAGGGCGACCTCCCGCAGTAGTGCTACGGCTCCGCCAGAATGCCCAATGACCTGCACGCTGGAGGTGCCGGACAGGCTCGTTGCGGGTCAGCTCTCCGCGGCAGCGCGACCCTTGCGGGCGCGACGACCCCGGGCCATGGCGCGTGAGCGGCTGCCGGAGGCGTGCGCTTCCCCGGACCTGTCCTCTTGCCGCTTCTGACGCTGCTGCTCGACAAGCCGGACCAGATCGGAGGCGACTTCCAGCACCTCAGGAGGTGCATGGACAGGCTTCCCGGCGATCTGACGGAGCGCAACGACGAGCGGCTCGAACAAGAGCCTGGCCGGGAGTGCCTCAAGGAGGGCTAACGCTCTGTCGACCTGGCCCGCAACAGCGGCCGCGATGAGGAGATCACGCAGGCTGTCCGCCACTTCCCGGGCGTCGTCTTCCGAGGAAAGGATTTGCTCGACCACCGGGAACGCCTCGTCCCACAGCCCGGCCCCTTCTCCGAGCAACACTGCGCCACTGATCCTCGTCATTAGATGATTGCCTGAGGCCGCGAACACTCGTCCGGTCCAGGGGTAAGCAAGCTCCAGCTCCCTCTGATGCTCGTCCTGCCACCTATCGCTGTCGACTCCGGATTGAGGATTCACTGAGCTGAGCCATGCCAGCATCGTCAAGATCGGATTCGTGATACAGTGGCGCTTCGCCTTGTCGTACGCTTGAAGAACACCGCTCCAGCTCTTCTGAACATACTGCGCAGCGGCGACGGCGATCCACGCCCAGCTCTCCCTCGCAACTGCCGCTTGCTCGTACTCGCGCAGGAGTCGGGCTTGGTCGCTCGGGCTCAGTACTTGCAAGGCCTTGACTAGCTGCTCAGCGAGCCTTGGGTTCTGCGCGCTGATAGCAAGCCATTTCCTCACACAATGCTCCGCGTCGGATGGCCGACCGGCTTTCAGATAAGCCTCCGCTGCTATCACGGCAGAAGGACACCCGTCCATGCCCCAACGTGCCTCGGTCTCTGCCAGACGTTCGAGAACTGCCCCTGCCTCGGCAAAACGATCCACATGTGCATATCCGCTTGCTTCCTGCAGCAAATCCCGCGCCGTCTCGAAACGCGTGATTTCTGTGAGCACCAAATGATCGAGCGTCCCTTTGAGAGACGCGCTGATATCCGGCCAGCTCAAGACGTCAAACCGCGAAATTAGCGACAGGACAAGCTCGCGCCGCAGCTCTGGGTCGCGCACGCGCTGCACGATTCCCTCCATCACATCGAAGTGGTCCCTCCGCTCCTCCGGCCCGAGCCCCTTCGCCTCCTCCGCGATCCGCCCGAGCAGCCCCACGAGGCCATCACCCTCGTAGAGGTGCACCATGAAGTCCACCACCGCCCGCACGCGCGCGGCGCCCGCCCCGCGGCGACGGAGCAGGTGATAGATGTTGTACAGCCGCTCGCTCAGCCGGTACCTGAGCCTCCGCCCCTGCCCCTCCTCGACCACGGCCCCGCGCCCCACGAGCCGGTGCAGCAGCGCGCTCGCGTGGTTGACCTCCATCCGCGCCGCTTCCGCCACCTCCCGTGCCGTGGACGGTGTCCAGAGATCCGCCAGTGTCACATAGGCCTTGCGCTCCGTCGGCGGCAGGCTCTCCAGGTGGCTCTTGAAGTAATCGGTGTTGTCGTCGACGAGCTGCGTCAGGTTCTCCATCAGGTGGCGCAGCGATGTCTTCGCCGCAAACGACGCCAGGATCCCGAGCAGCCGCGGGTTGCCCCCCGTCAAGATCTGCATCGGCCGCACCCGGCGCTCGCTCGACTCCACGCCGCCCACCGCCTCCCATAGCGCCCGGCACTCGGCCAGGTCGAGCGGCTCCAGCCCATATATCGCGAACATCTCGTACAGCGCCTGCTCCTCGTCGACGATGGCGCCGAACCGAGACGTCGCCGTGGCGAGCAGCAAGATGCGCGGCTCGTTCTGCAAGGTGTGCCGCAACGACCACGCGTCCTTCTTCGACATCTGCTCGTCGAGCAGCATGTGCAGGTTCTCGACGACGAGCAGGATGCGTTTGCTCTGCTCCTCCGCGAACCCAACGAGCCGCGCGAGCGCCCGCGCGCACAATCTGTCGTCGTCCCGCTCGGCCCGGAGCTCGTCGTAGAGCGCCTGCCAGTGCGCGTCCCCGGTCTGGTCGGCGAGGTGCATGATCGCTTCAAGCCAGAGCTCGCCGATCGTCGAGACCGTGTAGCTCTCCTCGCCGAACACCAGCGGATACCAGCGCGCGCCGAGCTCCGGATCCTGCGTCACGGTATCGGCCAGCATGCGCACCAGGGTCGTCTTGCCCATGCCGCGCGATCCGAACACGAGCACGTGCTGGTTCGAAGGACCCGTGCTGTCGCGGATGTACTGGAGCACGATGTCTAGATCGCGCTTTCTCACCACAAACGACGACCGCAGCTGCTCCGGCGTGAGGAACGCCGGGTTGTGCTTCATGAGCGGCGCGTTCATGGCGCGCCTCGCGCTGCCGCCGGGGTGAACTGGGCCGCGAACCGCCCCTTCCACCAATCGCGCAGCAGGAGCGATGCAAAGACGAACGCGCCGGCGTCGTTGTCCACGAGGTACCCGTCGTGCCTCAGCACGTCCATGACCCGCCGCAACACATCCTGAGGCTTCTCCCCCGACGCCCCTGGCTCCGCGATCGCCGCGTTGTCCCGCGCGAGCGTCATCGCCGCCTCCGACGTCAGGACCCCGACGATCGCGGCCTCGGTCAGGAGATCCAGCGTGAGCGGCAGGTCCTTCTGCCCGAGCACCAGCTTGAGCCGCTCCTCCATGTGGCTCAGCTCGGCGTGCCCGCGCGTGCTGAGCATGCTGTGCACGTAAACGCGCTCGACGTCCTCGAGGGACACCTCGTGCTGGCCGCGGCGCTTCGTATCGTTGAACACGTGGTTGAAGAACATCTGCACATGATGAGGAATGCAGGAGCCGAGCTTCTCCACCATGCGCCGCGGCGCGCCCTCGCGCAGCACCACGAGGTAGTTGTTCGCGAGCGCCTCCAGGCACCCCATCGCCGTCTCCTCGTCCCACGGGCGCAGCTCGTACGGGGTGAACGTGTTGATCGTGGCGCTCAGACCGGCCTGGCGCAGCACAGGCTCAAGCCCGATCGAGCCAGCGACGACCAGCCGGATCTTCGATCGATGCTTGATGGTCTGCGCTCGCAGGAACGACAGGAACTCGTCCGTGAGCTTCCTCCGCTCCGGCGTGATGTTGTAGTCATCCCCCTTGAGGAGCCTGTTGACGAGGATCGGCAGCTCGTCCATGAAGATGACGACAGGCTTGTCGGCGTCGGCGAGCGCATCGAAGAGTCGCTCGCCCTTGGCCTGCCAGTTCTGCTTCAGGTGCTCACGAAACGTGAGCTTGAACTCCTCGGTGCCGAGCGATTCGATCCGCTCGGCCTTGTCCCGCACGAGCTCCTTCGCCCTGTCCCAGAGCGTCTGGTGAGGCCTTGTGGCCACACCCAGCTCGACGATCGCGTCCTCGCCGCTCTGGGACCTCTGCAGATCGAGGAACAAGCACTTGTAGTTACCCTGCTCGAGCTCTTCGCTGAGCTTGCGCATCAAGCTCGTCTTGCCCACGCGCCGTGGTGCAGCGATGAGGACGTTCGCCCCCTCGTCCAGGAGTTCCTTGAGATCCCAGACTTCCTGCTCGCGGTTCCAGAACCGCTCGCCGCTCACCCAGTTCCCCACCTCCCGGACGAGCTTCGCCTTGCTCTGCATGGGCTCAACCTACCCCGCCGCGCACCGCTCGCAACAGTTTCGTTGGCAAGCGATCCGCCCACTGTCCGGCACGCGCCGCCGCCTCAGATCACCCTGTCCGCGAGCGGCTCCCCCCGCTCGAACCGCCGCAGGTTCGCCAGGAAATGCTCCACCTGCGCCATCGGCTCCTCGCGCCGCCCGCCGGCCGTGTGCGGCGTGATGACGCAACCCGGGGCGCGCCAGAGCGGGTGTTCCGGCGGGAGCGGCTCGGGATCCGTCACGTCGAGGTACGCGCCCGCGATCCGGCGCGCCTCGAGCGCCTCGAGCAGCGCGGCCTGGTCCACCGTGACGCCCCGGCCGACGTTGTAGAACCACGCGTCCGGCCGCATCCGCGCGAGCAGCGCGGCCGAGACCAGCCGCCGCGTGCCCTCGGCCTCGGGCAGGCTCGAGACCACGTGATCCGCCCAGGCGAAGGCGTCGCCGAGCTCCTCCCTCGCGACCACGCGGAAAGGCTCATCGCCGCGGGAGCGGGCGCGCAGGACGCAGAGCTCCACCTCGAACGGGGCGAGCAGCTCGGCGAGGCGGCGGCCGATGGCGCCGAAGCCGAGCAGGAGCACCCGCCGGCGGCGCAGGAGCGCGCTCCTCGACCGCACGGAGGCGTCGGGCCAGCCGCGCGGGCCGAGCTGGTTCTCGAGGCACTCCGGCAGCCGCCGCGAGGCCGAGAGCAGGAACGCGAGCGCGTGCTCCGCGCAGGGATCGGCGTAGACACCGCTGCTCGTCGTCAGGGCGGCGCCGCGGGCGGCGAGCGCGGCGCGCACGGCCGCCACGTCGTAGCGGGCGTACCCCGCGGTGCTGAGGTGCACCCAGCGGAGCCGCGGGGCCGCGCACACGTCGTCCGGGTGCGGCTGGCCAAAGACGACCTCGGCGCCGAGGACGAGCGGATCCGGCGCGACGACGGCGAGGTTCTTCGCGGAGCGCGCCGCGGCCAGCTCGAGCGCGTGCGGCGCGACGCCCTCCGTGAGCGAGCGCGCCGCCTCCGCCGGCAGAACAACGGTGCTCGCGATGATCAGCCGATCCACCGGCGCCTCCCCCCTCACCCGTGCACCGCGCGCCCGAACTCCCGCATCCAGGCCTGCTCGTCCGCGGTGAGCGGCCCCTTCGCGAGCGCGTCGAGGTTCTCCTCCACCTCGGCCCGGCTCTTCGGCCCCGTCAGCGCGAGATCCACGTGCGGGCTGGAGAGCTGGAATCGATAGCAGTCGCCGGCCGTCATCGCCGGGCGATCCCAGCCCTTCGGCTGCTTCAGCAGCCGGCGCCACGCCGTCGCCGTGTAGGCGAGGATGCTCGGCTTCGCGTCGCGCACGTGCGGGAAGATGTCACGCTCCGCGCCGGGGTGCGCGGCGTTGTAGCGGATCATGAGCAGGTCGAGCGGCGACGACTCGGCCAGGCCGCCCGCCCGCGGGCGGTCGTGGATGCTCACCCCGAGCGCCCGCACCTTGCCGCTCTCGCGCAGGTGCACGAGCTCGCGCTCGGTCGCGCTCGTCCAGGCAGATCCGACGCCGAGCCAGCTGAGCAGATAGACATCGAGGTGATCGGTCCCGAGCTCCCGGAGCAGCTTCTCGGCGCCCCGGCGCACACCCCATCCGAACCAGCCGAGCTGCGCGTAACCGACCACCGCGACGCTGTCGCGGCGCCCCTTCAGCGCCTCGCGCAGCGGGTTGCCGAGCCCGCCCGAGCGCATCGTCCAGAGGAAGAGGTTGACGCCGCGGTCCATCGCCGCGCGCACCCCGCCCTCGTCGATGCCGTAGTTCGCCGCGAGCCCGAGCCGGAAGATGCGCTTGCCGCGAAACGCGGTCGGCGCGCGGTGGAGCCAGTCGTCCATGCGGCGGATCTTACATCACCTCCGTCGATGTCACCGGCCCCGGCGCGCCACACATTCGCCGCCCACGGCCGCCCCGACCTGTGCGAGACTCCCTGGCCACCGATGGGCCAGGACTCCCCTCCCCGGTGCGCCGGCTGCAACGCTCCGCTCCCGGAGAACGCCCGCTTCTGCCCCTCGTGCGGGCAGCTCGTCACCGCGCCGGATCCCGGCCCCGCCCTCGCCGCGACGGCGTTCCCCGCGACGCACCTCGGCGCCGTCGGGCTGCCGCCAACCTCCCTGCCGCTGCCGCCGGTGCGGCTCTTGCCCGGGACGGAGATCAGCGTCTATCGCATCGAGTCGACGCTCGGCGAGGGCGGCATGGGCGTCGTCTACCGCGCTTACGACCGGGCGCGCGAGCGCGTCGTGGCCGTCAAGTGCCTGCACTCGAACCTCTGCGGCAACCCCGAGATCCGGCGGCGGTTCGCGCGGGAAGCGCGGGTGCTCCGCTCCTGGAGCCACGACAACGTGGTCGCCGTCTACGATTTCGTCGAGCGCGATCACCTGCTCGCGATCGTCATGGAGTACGTCGACGGGTCGACGCTGGTGCGGCACCTCGAGCGGTGGCGCGGGCGCATCCCCTTCCAGGAGATCCGCGCGCTGTTCGGCGGCGTCCTCGACGCGATGGACGAGGGGCACCGCATGGGCATCATCCACCGCGATCTCAAGCCCGACAACATCCTCGTCACGACCGGGAAAGACGGCCTCTCCCCCAAGATCGTCGACTTCGGCATCGCCAAGATCCTGGAGGGGACGACGTACACGCTGAGCGGCGCGTTCCTCGGGACGTGCTGTTACATGTCGCCCGAGCAGGTGAAGAGCCCCCACGCCGCGGATCGGCGCTCGGACATCTACTCTCTCGGCGTGACGCTCTACAAGCTGACGACAGGGCAGGTGCCGTTCGACAGCCCCAACCATTTCGCCGTGATGATGGCCCACGTCGCCGACGCCCCGGCGCCCCCCTCGTCGCTGCGCCCCGACCTCCCGCCGGCCCTCGACCGGCTCGTGCTCGACGCGCTCTCGAAGGACCCGGCGGGGAGGCCGGGGTCGTGCGCGGAGTTCCGGGCGCGGCTCGACGAGGCGCTCTCGGAGTTCTCGCCCGCCCCGTCGCGGCCCTCGTCCGACGGGCGCGAGCTCGCGCCGACGGTCCGCGAGAAGACCGGCGAGCAGATGATCCTCGTCCCCGGCGGGCCGTTCCTGAGCGGGCAGCAGCGCAGGAAGGTCCATGTCGACGCGTTCTACATGGATCGCACGCCGGTCACGAACCGCCAGTTCAAGGCGTTCCTCGACGTGACCGGGTACCGCCCCGACGACGACGACGCGAGCCGGCTCCTCGCCCATTTCAGGCGCGGCGAGATCCCCGCGGGCTTCGAGGACCACCCCGTCGTGTACGTGTCGTGGGACGACGCGCGGGCCTACGCCAACTGGGCCGGCAAGCGCCTGCCGACCGAGGCCGAGTGGGAGAAGGCCGCGCGCGGCACCGACGGCCGCAAATACCCGTGGGGGCGCGCCGAGCCCGGACCCACGCGCGCGAACTACGACAACCGCGAGGGCGGGACGGTGCCCGTCGGCTCGCTGCCGGGGGGCGCCTCTCCTTATGGCATCCTCGACCTCGCCGGCAACGTGTGGGAGTGGTGCGAGGACTACGACGATCCGCACTTCTATGCGGACGGCCCCTCCCACAACCCGCGCAACACGCGGCCCTCGGATCGGCCGCTGCTCGTGATGCGCGGCGGCTCGTGGATGTACGGCGCGCAGTCGCTCCGCACCTGGGCGCGCACGAGCTTCGAGGCGCACTACCGCTTCGCCGGCGGCGGCTTCCGCTGCGTGCGAACGGCCTCGTCGAGCTGAAAGCGCGGGCGGCGGCTGCTGCGCGGGCTCGGCTGTTCGGCGCGGGCTCGGCTGCTCGGCGGGGGCGCGCGGCGCACGAGCGCCTGGTCAACCGGCGGCGGCGCGGATAGAACGCCGGGCGCAGATGCAGACGAACAGGGCCAGGGCGAGCGGCGGCGTCCGCGTGCGGCTGACCGGCGTCCGGCGCGTCTTCCCGGTGCTGGACGACGCGGGCCGCGCGCCGGGGGACGGCGCCCCCGGCGTGATCGCGATCGACGGCATCGATCTCGACATCGCGCCTGGCGCGTTCGTCGCGCTGCTCGGGCCCTCCGGGTGCGGCAAATCCACGCTGCTGCGGCTCGTCGCCGGGCTGGACCGCGCCGACGCCGGCGCGGCCGTCGTGGAGGCCGAGGAGGCGCCGGGCGGCGCAGGCGGCGCGCGCGCGCCCCTCGCGTACGTCTTCCAGGACGCCCACCTCCTGCCCTGGCGGAGCGTCCTCGAGAACGCCGCCCTGCCGCTCGAGCTCGCCGGCGCGCCGCTCGACGAGCGCCGCGCGGCGGCGCGGGCCGCGCTCGTCCAGGTCGGCCTGGCCGACGCGGGCGCGCGGTACCCGGCCGAGCTCTCCGGCGGCATGCGCATGCGGGTATCGCTGGCCCGCGCGCTGGTCACGCGCCCTCGGCTGCTCCTGCTCGACGAGCCGTTCGCCGCGCTCGACGAGCTCACGAGGAGCCGGCTCGACGACGAGCTCCGCGCCCTCTGGGCCGAGCTCGGCATGACGGTGCTCTTCGTGACCCACTCGATCACCGAGGCGGCCTACCTCGCCGAGCGCGCCGTCGTCCTTTCCCCGCGGCCGGCGCGCGTCGTCGCCGACCGCACGCTTTCGCTGCCGGACAGGCGGACGGCCGCGCTGCGCACCGAGCCCGCGTTCGCGCGCGAGGTGCGCGCGCTGCAGGAGGCGCTGGAGAGCGGCGGGGCGTGAGGCCCCGCGGGTAGAACAGGCGCGCTGTCGGACTCCGGCGCTGCACGACACTCCCGCTATCGAGCGTGGGCAGCGCGATCGGCACTCGCACCCAGGTTACCTCCAACACCCTCCGTGCGCCGGAGCTCTCGGCCCCCACCGCGGCCGTCCCCACGGCTCGCGTGGCCCGCTCCCCCTCTGCCCCCGCTTGCCGCTGACGGCTGCCGCGCGCGACGCCCATCGTGGGCAGAGCTCCCACTCGCCGCACGATCCCGCGCGCGAACGCGCTTCCATGCCGACAGCGCGCTCGTACAATCGCCTCATGCCCACGTGCCCCCGGCGGTTGCTTCCCCGCGCTCTTCCTTGGTTTTTGCTCGCTGCAGCGGCCTGCGGCGGTGATCCGGATCCCGCCCTGCCACCCGGCGACGGCGGCGGGGGCGACGGCGGCACGAGCAGCAGCTCGAGCGAAGGCGGCGGGTTCGTCGGGTCGATGGCCGCCTCGGGCGGCGCGGGCGGCGAAAGTGGCTGTGAGGACGTGAGCTGCCGGGCGGACCAGCACTGCGAGGAGGAGGACGGACAAGGCACCTGCGTCAACAACACGTGCGACGACCTCACCTGCGACGCGACCGAGGTGTGCGAGACGCCCCCGGACGCAGGCGCGCGCTGCGTCGATATCGCCTGCCAGAGCGACCTCCAGTGCGCCTTCAACCAGTTCTGCAACGGCACCATCTGCGTCGTCGATGCGTGCACGGCCGGCGCGCGGACGTGCGACGGCAACAGCCTCCAGCTGTGCGTGTCGAACGGCAGCACCACGAGCGAGCTCTTCACGTGCGGCGGAGCGGCCTACTTCGAGAGCACGTGCACCGACGACGGCGCCGGGACCGCCAGCTGCCCCTGCGAGGACGACTGGGACTGCCCCACCTACGCCTCCTGCGAGGTCGGCTCCTGCTCCGGCACGGGCGCCGCGCCCACGTGCCTCTTGCCGCCGGAGCCGTTCGCGGGTGCCCTGCCGCAGAACGAGATCCAGTGGGGAGGGCAGAACCGCGCCAACTCCGACGCCGCCAACAGCCCGTTCAAGACCTCGGCGCAGACCGTCATGACGCCGCTCGTCGCCAACCTCGACGACGACAACGGCGACGGGCTCATCAACGAGCTCGACTTCCCCGAGATCATCTTCACGACGTTCTGCGGCTCGAATTTCGGCAAGCAGGGCGTCCTCCGGGCGATCCACGGCGGCGGGCCCCGCAAGGGAGAGAACTACTTCGCGGTGCTCGGCGCGCAGGTCTGGCACGAGGGCGACCCCATCGACGCGCCCTACGCCTGCGCCGACGCGACGCTGATGCCGACCGCCGGGCTGGCCGTCGGCGATCTCGACGGCGACGGCGTCCCCGAGATCGTCGCGATCACCGCCGTCGTGACGGGGTCTGGGGCCACGGAGGTGACGAAGACAGGGCTCCAGATCTTCAGCAACACGGGCGAGACCAGGGTCCTCGTGAACGAGATCTGGACGGGCTACAACGAGCCGTCGCCCGCGCTCGCCAACGTCGACGGACAGGGGCTCCCGGAGATCGTGGTCGGGCCGAACGTGTTCACGTTGCGCGTCGACGAGGCGACCCGCGAGCTCTCCATCGTCGACCACTTCAAGGGCGACAAGGCTCAAGGGATACAGGGGTCTCTGACGAACCAGCAGAACCGGCTCGGGCCCATCGCGTGCGTCGCGAACCTCAACGACGACCCCCGGCTGGAGATCGTCGCGGGCAGCACCGCCTATGGGCTGCCCCGCCCGCCGCCCGGCGTGAAGAGCAGGGCCGAGTGCGCGCCGCCCTACGCCGACAGGGAGGCGACGGCGTACTGCGAGGGGAAGCTCATCGAGGTCTGGGACGGGCAGACCGTCAACGGCACCGCCGGGATCCCGAACGAACAGCGCGACGGCCTCTGCGCCGTGGCCGACATCCTCGGGCGCAACCAGGCCACCGCGCCCGGGCCGAACAACCCGCTCGATCAGCGCCCGGAGGTGATCCTGTTCAACAACGGGCACTTCTTCGTGCTCAACGGGCAGAACGGCACCATCCAGCGCCACGAGGAGATGAAGGCCATGGGCACCACCTTCGACGGCGGCGCCCCGAACGTGGACGACTTCGACGGCGACGGCTTCCCCGAGGTCGGCACGGCGTTCGGCCTCCGCTACATGATGTTCGATCTCCAGGCGCCGACGGCCGAGTGCCCGGCGTGGCCCAACGCGTTCACCGACGGGGTCGCGGGATTGCAGGGCAACCCGGAGCGGACCCCGAACGGGAAGCCGTGCACCACGGACGAGGAATGCGGCGCCCCGGGCGCGGCGACGTGCAACCAGCAGCGGGGCACCTGCGTCTGCTACCACAACGGCTGGCAGCGCTTGACCGAGGACGACTCGAGCCGCACCACCGGGTCGAGCGTGTTCGACTTCAACGGCGACGGCGCCGCCGAGGTCATCTACAACGACGAGTGCTACTTCCGCATCTACGACGGCGTGACGGCCGACGTCCTGTTCAAGGTGCCCTCGCCGAGCCGCACCCGGTCCGAGTACCCGATCGTCGCCGACGTCGACAACGACGGCAACGCGGAGATCGTGTTCGGCACCTCGAACGAATCGACCCATTGCTCGCAAGGCACCGACTACAACAACGGCCTCGAGGTCTGGGGCGCGCAGAACGACCTCTGGGTCTCGGCGCGCCGCATCTGGAACCAGCACAGCTACCACGTGACGAACGTGCTCGAGAGCGGCGGCATCCCCCTGAAGGAGCCCGAGAGCTGGAAGCCGTACGGCGGCCGCGTCTACAACACGTACCGCTCGAACCCGCGGTCGTACGGCATCGCGCCGGATCTCGCGCTGAGCGGCATCCAGGTCTCGTCCCCGAACGCGACCTGCGGCGAGCTCACCAACGAGGTCGCCATCACCGTGCGCGTCGAGAACCTCGGCGATCTCCGCGTGGGCCCCGGCGTCGCCATCAACTTCTACGGCGTGTGGGACACGCCGGACGTTGATGAGCCGCTCTATGGTGACGACCTCGCCCCGCTGCAGTTCGTCCTCCAGAGCAGCATCGAGCCGCACAGCTCGTTGCTCCTCACGGTGCACTACAACGCCGCGCACAACGCGCAGCAGACGCTGCCCGCCCGCGTGCGCGCGGTCGTCGACGAGAACGCCGTCGAGCGCGAGTGCCACGAGGACAACAACGCGCTCACCGCGCCCCTCGACGCCGGCAGCGCGCGCCCGGACCTCCAGATCGAGATCGGCCGGGTGAACACCAACAAGTGCGCCGTGAAGCAGGTCGACGTCCCGACGACCGTCACCAACGCCGGCTCCGCGCCGGCCAGCGACGTGCGGATCCGGTACTACGCGGGTGATCCCGGCCAGGGCGGGACGGCGCTCCACGAGGAGGTCATCCCGGGGCCGATCGCGCCCGGGGTGAGCGTGAACCTCACCGCCACCATCGAGAAGTTCCCGTCGAACCTGTCGATCCTGATCTACGCCGTCGTCGATCCGGACGGGGCGATCGACGAGTGCAACGACGGGAACAACAAGGACGCCGCCTCGGACAAGCTCCTGTGCCCGGAGATCAACTGACGCACCGTCGTCCGGCCGGCGGGCCTCCCCGCCAGCCGGACGCGCGCCACGCCGGCGCCGCGCGCCGCGCTGGCGCCGCGCGCCGCGCTGGCGCGCGCTGACGCGCGCTGACGCGCGCCGACGCACGATCGCCGGCTCCCGCCCGGGGCGCGGTGCTATGCCTGTGCGCCCCGCCGCGCCGCGGATGGCGGCCCGCGAGGCGCGCCGCCCCGGCGCGCTGCCCCCCGCGCCCCGCGACCCAAGCCCCCACAGCGCCATGCTCGGAACCTCGAACCTTTCGAAATCATTCGGTGATCGGACCCTCTTCGAGGGCGTCTCGCTCAAGCTGAACGCCGGATCCCGCTACGGCCTGGTGGGCGCGAACGGCTCGGGGAAGACCACCTTCCTGAAGATCGTGGCCGGCGACGAGCCCGCGAGCGACGGGAGCGTCAGCATCCCGAAGGACGCGCGCGTGGGTGTGCTCCGGCAGGACCGGTTCCTCAGCGACGACCAGATCATCCTGGATCTCGCGATGATGGGTGATCGCGTCGTGTGGGAGGCGCTCGTCGAGACGCGCCGCCTCGCGGAGGACGGCGGCGACGCCGGCCGGGTGGCGGACCTGGAGGATCGCATCCGCGCCCACGACGGCTACACGCTGGAGGCGCGCGCGAGCGCCGTCCTCGAGGGGCTCGGCATCCCCGTGGAGGCGCACCGGAGGCCGCTCTCCACGCTCTCGGGCGGCTTCAAGCTGCGCGTGCTGCTCGCGCAAGTGCTCCTGGGCGGCGCGGACGTGCTGCTGCTCGACGAGCCCACGAACCACCTCGACATCCTCTCCATCCGCTGGCTCGAGAGGTTCCTGGCCGGCTACAAGGGCTGCGCGGTCGTCATCTCCCACGACCAGCGCTTCCTCGACAACGTCGCGACGCACATCCTCGACGTCGACTACGAGACGATCACGCTCTACACGGGCAACTACGCCGCCTTCGTCGTCGAGAAGCGGTCGATCCGGGAGCGCAAGCAGGCCGAGATCGCCCGCGCCGAGAAGATCATCGCCGACAAGCGCGCGTTCGTGGAGCGGTTCGGCGCGAAGGCGACCAAGGCGCGCCAGGCGCAGAGCCGGCTCAAGCAGATCGAGAAGATCGAGGTCGAGGAGCTCGCCGACACGTCGCGGCGTTCGCCGCTGTTCCGGTTCGCGATCCAGAGGCCGAGCGGGCGCGACGTGCTCGAGGCGAAGGGGATCTCGAAGTCGTACGGCGCGAAGCAGGTGCTGCGCGACGTCTCGCTGTCGGTGCGGCGCGGCGAGCGGGTCGCGGTGATCGGGCCGAACGGGCTAGGCAAATCGACGCTGCTCAAGATCCTCGTGGGCCGGCTCGCGGCCGACGCCGGCGGCGCGTCGTGGGGGCACGAGGCCCGCGTCGGCTACTTCGCCCAGGATCACCGCGAGCTGCTCGTCGACGGGTCGATGACGCCGCTCTCCTTCCTGTGGGAGGCGTGCCCCGACGAGTCGCCGAGCTACGTCCGCGGCCAGCTCGGCAGGGCGCTGTTCTCGGGCGACGACGTCGAGAAGAGCGTCGGCTCGCTCTCCGGCGGCGAGGCGGCGCGGCTCATCTTCTGCCGCATCATCGTCGAGCGGCCCAACGTGCTCGTGCTCGACGAGCCGACCAACCACCTCGACCTCGAGGCGATCGAGGGGCTCGTCGAGGGGCTCAAGGCGTTCGAGGGGACGGTGCTCTTCGTCTCGCACGATCGCTACTTCGTCTCCGAGCTGGCGACGCGCATCCTCGAGGTGACGCCGAGCGGGCCGCGCGATTTCCCCGGCACCTACGAGGAGTACCTGGCCGGCTGCGGCGACGATCACCTCGACGCCGACACGGTGGTGCTGAAGGCGAAGCGCGAGCACCAGAAGGCGTCCGCGCCTGCGGAGGCGGGCGGCTCCTGGGAGGAGCAGAAGCGGCGTCGCAACCGGCAGAAGGAGCTGCCCGCGCGGCGCGACAAGGTGCTCGCGTCCATCGAGGCGGCCGAGGCGCGGAAGAAGGCGATCCACGACCTCTACTGCAGCGACGGCTTCTTCGAGCGCACCGGACAGGCCGAGATCGCGGCGCTCCAGGCCGAGGACGAGGCGCTCGGCCCGCGCATCGACGCGCTCATGGCGGAGTGGGAGCAGCTGGAGCAGGAGATCGCGGAGCTCGGGGCGGTCCTGCCGCAGTGAGATCGTGCCGGGCTGCCCGGCCCCGGGAGAGGGGGTCCGCCGCGCGAGCGGCGGCTCGCCTAATGCCCTCTTGTCTTGCGGCTGGCCATGTCGATGCCGACGGCCAGGATGAGGATGATGCCCTTGATGATCGGCTGCCAGAAGCTCTCCGTGTTCATCAGGCTCATCCCGTTGTCGAGCGAGGCCATGACGAGCGCGCCGAGCAGCGCGCCCCAGATGGTGCCCTGCCCGCCGAGGAGCGACGTGCCGCCGATCACGGCGGCCGCGATCGCGTCGAGCTCCATCATCCGGCCGGCGTCCGAGGTCGCGGAGCCGACGCGGGCGGTGAGCACCACGCCCGCGATGCCCGCCATCACGCCCATCAGCGTGAACACGGCGATGAGGTGACGATCGATGTTGATGCCGGAGTAGAAGGACGCCTCGCGGTTGCCGCCGATCGCGTAGAGGTGCCGCCCGAACGTCGTGTGCTTCGCGAGCACCGTGAACGCGGTCGCGAGCACGAGCACGACCAGCACGGGGAACGGGACACCCTCGTAGGAGTTCATCAGGGCGGCGAACGCGAGGGAGAACACGGCGAGCCCGATCCACGGGTAGCGCGCCGTGCCGGTCGCGCGCGCCGCCTTGTACAGCAGCCCGACGCAGAGGATGCCAGCGCCCGCCCAGCCGAGGGTGTGCGGCACGTACGCCTGGCCCACGAACAGGTAAGGACGCGCCGGCGAGATGGACACACCACCTGTCAAGCCGAGGATGGAGCCCTGGAAGATGAGCATCCCGCCGAGCGTGACGATGAAGGGGGGAATCCGCAGCCGCGCCACGAGGGTCCCCTGCACGAAGCCAAGGACGGCCCCGAGCAGGAGCGGCAGGATGAAGGCGGCCGGCAGCGGCCAGCCGAGGCTCACGTAGATCATCGCCGATGAGGCGCCGAGCAGACCGGCGAGCGCGCCCACCGAGAGATCGATCTGCCCCGCGACGATGACCATCACCATGCCGATGGCCAGGATCGACGTCACCGACATCTGCCGCGCGAGGAGCGTCAGGTTGCGCGGCGTCACGAACGTCCCATCGGTCGTGATGGAGAAGGCAATCCAGATCGCGATGAGCGAGCCCACCATCGAGAGGGCGCGCCAGGGGATACGCACGCGAAGCTTGGCCTCGCTCATTCCGTCACCTTCCTCGTTGCAGCAGCCATCACGCGCTCCGCGGTCGCGTCCTTCCGGTCGAGGCAGGCCGTCGGCCTGCCCTGGTTGAGGACCAGCACACGGTGGCTCATGCCGAGCAGCTCCGGCAGATCGGAGGACACGAGCACAACGGCGAGCCCATCCGAAGCGAGCTTGTGGATGAGCTGGTAGATCTCCGCCTTCGCCCCGACGTCGATTCCTCGGGTCGGCTCGTCGAGCAGCAGCACCCGCGGCCCCGTCATCAGCCATTTGCCGATCACGATCTTCTGCTGGTTGCCGCCCGAGAGCTGGTTCGCGAGCGCGAGCGGCCCAGACGCCTTCGTCCTGAGCGCCTTCATCTGCTCGACCGCCGTGACCTCTCGCTCGGCGTGATCGAGGAAGAGCCCCTTCACGAACCGCCGCAGGGTCGCGAGCGTGATGTTGTCGAGGAGGGTCGCCTCGAGCACGAGCCCGTAGCGCTTGCGATCCTCGCTGACGAGCGCGATGCCCGCGTCGATCGCCTGCTCGGGCGCCCTGTACGGCGGCGTCGCGGGCCCGCCTCGGACCGAGATCGCGCCGGTGACGCGGCTCGTCGCAGCGCCGAAGATCGTCGAGAGGAGCGCGGTGCGGCCGGCGCCCATGAGGCCGCCGATGCCCAGCACCTCGCCGGCGCGCACCTCGAAGCTCACGTCGCGCAGCACGAACCGCCCGGGGTGCCCGCCGTCCTCGACCGACCAGCCCTGGACCGACATCGCCACGGGGCCCTCCGGCGGCGGGGGGCAGGGGTAGAGGTTCGTCACCTCGCGGCCGACCATGTACGAGATGACGTTGTCGGGCGAGAGCGCTGTCCGCGGCTGGGTCGTGATCGACTTCCCGTCACGGAGGACCGTGATGCGGTCGGCGATCTCGAAGACCTCCTCGAGCCGGTGGCTGATGTAGATGCAGGAGACGCCGCGGGCGCGCAGATCGCGGAGCAGGCCGAGCAACGTCTTCACGCCGGACTCGGTGAGCGCCGCCGTGGGCTCGTCGAGGACGAGGATCTTCGCGTCCTTGAGCAGCGCCTTCGCGATCTCGACCATCTGCTGCTGGCCGATGCCCAGCTCCTTGATCGGGCGCTCGGGATCGATGTCGAGCCCGACGCGCGCGAGCGCCTCCCGCGCCAGGGCCCGCACCGCGTCCCAGTCGATGAGCCCACCGCGGACGGGCTCCCGCCCGAGCACGAGGTTCTCGGCGACGCTGAGATCGGGCACGAGCGCGAGCTCCTGCGCGATCAGCGCGATGCGGTGCTCCTCGGCGCTGCGCATGCTGCTGAACTGCACGACGCCGCCGTTCAAGCGGATCTCGCCGCCGTAGGTGCCTGCGGGGTAGTAGCCGCACAGGATCTTGATGAGGGTGCTCTTACCCGCGCCGTTCTCGCCGCAGAGGGCGTGAATCTCGCCTTCCTGGAGGTCGAACGAGACGCCATCGAGGGCTTTCACACCGGGGAACTGCTTCGTGATCGATGCGAGCTCGAGGAGAGGCATTGTCCTGGGCGCAAGGGGGCGTCAGCGCGCGGCCACGTTCGCCTGGGAGGGGCCTGCGATGCAAGCACTTTGTTGGAAGCGCGCAGAGGATCCAGGCGCGCAGGTCGTCAGCGTCACGCGTCACGCGTCACGCATGTTTCCTGGGAGGTGCGGGGGGCGAAGAATGTATGAGAGCCCCCGGCGAGGGAGCCCGGAGCGGCCCGGGCGACGGCGCTCAGTTGTAGAAGCCGAGGTCGTCGATGTAGAGGTCGAACTTGGGTGCCTTGCCGATCTGGAACTGGAGCGAGTAGAGCTTCGCCGCGTCGATCTGCTCGGTGCCCGCCGGATCGCCCCAGCCGCCCTGCTTCAGCTCCGCGAAGGGAATGGTGAACTGCTGCCACTCCTCGGTGGCGGCGAACGTCTTCTGCCACGCGTCGCACTTGTCTGAACAGGCACCGCCGGCAGGATCCGTCCCCGGGTCCGAGATCATGACGGTCGCGCTCGTGCCGGAGCCCGCGCCGAGCTTCGCCCAGAAAGTGATTCCGGTGTACGCCGAGGCGTCATAGGAGGCCTTGACCCCCTCGGGGCTGTTCAGATCGAAGCCGAAGCCAGCGCCCCACTCCGTGAAGCCCTCCCCCCACGAGCGCGCCGCGTACATGCTCTGCGCGCGCGCCGGCTCGAGCGCCGTCATCGTGAAAGGCTCTGCCCCGGTCCCCTCCGGATCGGGCGGCGGGGTCTGCATGGCCCCCTCCGTCGCGTCATTGAAGGTGTACCAGTAACCGACCCGCCCGCCGTCGGCCAGGATGGCGTTGTCGTTGTCCTCCATGTCATCGATCATCTCGATCGTCTGGGGGCCGGCGCCCGCGCCCGTCGACGCCGAGGTGCTCGCGGCCGTCGAGGCCGTGGAGGTGTCGGTGGTCCCCGTGCTCGCCGTCGTGGTCGTCGGGTCCACGGTGCCCGCGGAGGTCGTGCTGCCGGCGCTGCCGGCGCCGCCAGCGCCCCCGCTCCCGCCGCCGCCGCCGTCGTCCCCGCCGCACGCCGCGAACGCCGCGACAGCCAGTCCACAGACCGCCAAGTTAAAAGCACGCAGGAAAATTCTAGTTGTCATACGTTCACATCTCCGTATCTACGTTATTCTAATCAGCGCTCGCTCTGGGCCGGACGTCAATTGAATCGAGGAGCGTCCTGGCGCGGCGAGTATCGCCTGGAAGCTCAGGCCCTGCAACCTTCTTCTTTGCTCGCTGCAATCCATCTTTGTCATCGTTCGCCATCGTTCGCCATCGTTCGCCATCGTTCGCCATCATTCGCCCTCGTTCGCCATGGAGGCGAGGCTCGCGCGAATGTCCTAGTTGGGGCCGCTCGCAACGGCGGTGGCATGTTCGGAGCGTCGTTGAGACGTGAGCGCCTGGATCAGCGCGAGTGGCCGCCTGCTTGCAAGGCGCCTTCGCGGGCTCTCTCGGCGAGGCTCGGAGGAGGAAAGATGGCACGGGCGAAGGCTGGCCGGCGAGCGCGCGCCGCGGCGCAGAGGAGCGCGCAGAGCGCGGACCGGGAGCAGAGCGGCGGTGAAGGCGCGCCCCCGACGGAGCAGCAGAGAGCCCCGCGGAGAGAGCGGCAGAGCGCGGCGGCGCAGCGCGCGAGCTGCGCGCGGCTGCCGGGGAGGAGGGGAATCGCGGGGCTGCTCCTGAGCCGGCTGGAGACGGCGGCATACCGCATCCACGAGCGGGTCGCCGGGCTGTCCGAGGAGCGGCCGGCGCTCGGGGTCGAGATCGCGGCGTCGGCGCTGCGGGCGCTCGGGGCCCGCACCCCGCGGGTCGTGAGCAGCGTCACGGTGAGCCACGCGCGGGCGGCGGTCCTCCACGCGCTGCAGGACGCGGCGGGCGTGCGGCGCCTCCTGCCGAGCATCGGGCGCGTCGAGGCCGGCGCGAAGAGGCAAGCCTCGACGATCCGGGCGGCCGGCGCGGGTGGCCCGGAGCGCACGCCGGCAGGGGTCGTTTCGCTCGCGACCGCGCCGGGCGACAGGGGCACGGAGATCAAGGTGGTGCTGCCGGGCGCCCGGCCGCGGGGGCGGCTCGCGCGCGCGGCGGGCGAGCTGCTGGCGGAGCTGCCCAGGCGGCAGCTGCGGGGCGAGCTGCGGCGCCTGAGGCAATGGATCGAGATCGGCGAGATCCCGACGACGGCGGGGCAGCCGTCCGGCCGGGCAGACCGTGAGAGGGAGTGACCATGCGCGCGATCTGCTGGAATGGGGTGGATGACATCGTCGTGGAGTCGGTGCCCGAGCCGAAGCTCATCAGCCCGCACGACGCCATCGTCCGCGTCTCGCTGTCGTCGGTCTGCGGCTCGGATCTGCACCTGCTCCACGGGTACGTCCCGACGATGAAGCAGGGCGACATCCTCGGGCACGAGTTCCTCGGCGAGGTCGTGGAGACGGGCGCCGAGGTGAAGCGGGTGCAGCGGGGCGATCGCGTCGTCGTGTCCTCCATCATCGGGTGTGGGCGGTGCGCGTATTGCCAGCGCGAGCTGTGGTCGCTCTGCGAGAACTCGAATCCTCATCACGTGGTGACGGACAGGGTGTTCGGGGACACGACGGCCGCGATCTTCGGCTACTCGCATGCATTCGGGGGCTTCGCGGGGAGCCACGCCGAGTACGTGCGCGTGCCGTTCGCGGATCACGGCGCGTTCAAGGTCCCCGACGGCGTGCGGGACGAGAGCGCCCTGTTCGCCTCCGACGCGCTCTCGACGGGCTACATGGCGGCCGAGCTCTGCGACATCCGCCCGGGCCAGGTCGTCGCCGTCTGGGGGTGCGGGGGCGTCGGTCAGATGGCGATCAAGAGCGCCTATCTCCTCGGCGCTGAGCGCGTCATCGCGATCGACCGGATCGCGGACCGCCTGGCGATGGCGAAGGCGCACGGGGGCGCCGACGCCGTGAACTACGCCGAGGTCGACGTCCAGGAGGCGCTCCGCGAGATGACGGGCGGGCGCGGCCCCGACGCCTGCATCGACGCGGTGGGCATGGAAGCCGACGGGACGGGCCTGCAGCACGCGGTCGATCGGGTGAAGCAGGCGTTCCGGATGCAGAGCGACCGCCCGCTCGTGCTGCGCGAGGCGATGCTGGCCTGCCGCAAGGGCGGCACGGTGTCCATCGTGGGCGTCTATTCCGGGTTCGCCGACAAGATCCCGCTCGGCGCGCTCATGAACAAGGCGCTCATCGTCAGGACCGGCCAGCAGCACGGACAGCGGTACATCCCGCGGCTGCTCGATCACATCCAGCGCGGCGACATCGATCCGTCGTACCTCCTGACGCACCGGATGTGCCTCGACGACGGGCCGCGCGGATACCGCCTCTTCGAGGCGCGCGCGGAGGCGTGCGTGCGCGCGGTGTTCGCCCCCTGACCCGGGCGAGGCCGCCGCCCCCGACCGCGAGCGCTAGCGCTCCTGCCCCTTCTCCAGCGTCGCCTGGATGGCCTGCGCCCGCTTCAGGTGGCTCGCCGTCTCGTCGCGAATGCGCTGGAGCTCCTGCTTCAGCTCCTGGCTCTTCACCCTCGGGATGGCCTTCTCGTCCAGCATCCGCAGGGCATGGGCATGCATCCTCACCTGGACGGCGATGTACGTCTGGTCGAACTTCTCGGCCGGCAGCTTCTGGAGGTACGCCGCGATGATGGCCGAGTGCCCGGCGATCATCGCGCTCGCCCGCGTCGGCTCCGCCTTGATCCGGAGACGCCGGAGGAGCGCGCTCAGGCGGATGTCCCCCTGGGTGTGGGCCTCGAGCATCTCCCCAGCGAAATCCTTCACCTCGCGCGACCGCGCCTGTTTGCGGGCGATCATCGCAAGGGAGATCTCAACGTGGTTGGCCACGGAGATCACCTTGACGAGGGCGCCGTCCGAGACCTGTGTCTCCTCGGACCGCGGGCTCACCTCCTCCAGCCCCTGCTGCTGCTGGGAGATCTGCGCGCCCTGATGGACGTAACCGCCTCGCCCCCCCGCGTGCGCGGAGCTGCCGATGACGCTCGCGGCGAGCGCGGCGATCACCGCGACGCGATGCTTGAAATGATGGCGCATCATGGTGGATTCCCTTCCTGGATTTCCGCGGCGCGCTTCACCGGCCGATCCGTGGATGCCCGCGGCTCACGACGTCTCGAACGTCAAGCAAGCGGCGGACCCGCTCTCGACGTAATCCGAGGGACTGCCCTGCTCATGGCGCTGCGCGCGGGCGCGCTCGCGGGGCGATCGACGCACACCCGGGGAGTCGTCCTCGCCGCATCTCGGGATTCCACGTCAAACCCATCAAGCTGGCCATCCCCCGTCGAATCGAGCGTGCAACCCCACAAAGGCGCTCGCCTCCTCGAAAGGCGCCCTCTCCGGCGTAGGCCCGGCTTCCTCGGCAATCGCGCTCCTCCGGGAAATCCCCTGCGCCCGGGGTGAGAGGGGCTTGCGGGGCGCCGGTCCCGGTGGTCAAGTGAAGCGTGGAGCGGCCCCCGGGCCGCCTCGCGCGCTGGCGAAGAGCTCGCCCGGGGGGCCTCCGCGAATTCGCACATGCCTGACCGCGGCTTCATCCTCACGCCCACGACCCGGGTCGTCGCCGGGTGCCCGGAGATCCATCTCCACGCGGTGATGGAGGACGGCGCGCCGGCGCTCCTCATCGAGGACAGGTTCAGGCCCTACTTCTTCGTGCGCGCCCGCGACGAGGACGTCGCGCGGCGGCTCGCGGACCGCCGCGTCTCTCCGCAAGCGCTCGAGACGCTCGACGGAGAGCCGGTCCTGCGCGTCGAGGCCGCGCTCCCGCGGGACGTCGCGGCGCTGCGCGACAGGCTGGCCGAGGCCGGCGCCGACGCCCTCGAGGCGGACGTGCGCTTTCCCTACCGCTTTCTCATCGATCGCGGCATCCGCGGGGCGTTCGCGGTCTCCGGGCCTTTCGAGCTCCACCCGGGCGTCGGGCGCGTGTACCGCAATCCCACGCTCGTCCCCGCGAGCTTCGTCCCCCGCCTCCGCGTGCTCTCGCTCGATATCGAGACGAGCCTCGACGGCGAGCACCTCTATGCGATCAGCCTCGCGGGGGCGGGCGCCGTGGCGGGCGCGGGCGGCGAGCGCTGCCTCCTCGTCCGCGACGAGCCGGTGCCCGGCGGGCTCCCCGCCTTCGTCGAGCGCTTCCCTGACGAGCGGACGCTCCTCGAGCGCTTCCTCGAGCTCGTCGCGCAGGCGGACCCCGACGTCCTCACCGGCTGGAACATCCCGGATTTCGATCTGCCCGCGCTCCAGCGTTATTGCCGGCGCGCCGGGCTCCTGTGCGCGCTCGGGAGGGGCGATGACGAGATCGCGATCCTGCGCGATCCGGGCTTCTCGCGCGAGGCGCGCGCCGTCCTGCCGGGGCGGGTGGTGCTCGACGGCCTCGCGCTCCTCCGCGGCGCCTTCCTGCGGCTCGACGATTACCGTCTGGAGACCGCCGCTCGGACGATCCTCGGGCGCGGCAAGCTGTTCGGGCCAGACGACCGGGGCGAGCAGATCGAGGCGTCGTACCGCGACGACCCGGCGCGGCTCGCGGAGTACAACCTCGAGGACGCGCGCCTCGTCCGGGATCTGCTGGAGAAGACGGGGCTCATCGAGCTCTCGGTGCGGAGGAGCCTGCTCACCGGCATGCAGGTCGACCGGGTGGGGGCGCAGATCGCCGCGATCGACTCGCTCTACCTTCCCGCGCTCCGCGCCCGCGGCAAGGTCGCGCCCTCGGTGTCGAGGGAGGGGCCGGAGGGAGAGACGGAGATCGCCGGCGGCCTGGTGCTCGATTCGCTCCCGGGGCTCTACCGCAACATCGTTGTGTACGATTACAAGAGCCTCTATCCGAGCCTCATTCGCACCTTCAACATCGACCCGCTGACGTTCGTCGCCGGGGGCGCCGGGCCGCCCGAGGCGCTCATCGTGACGCCGGGCGGCGCGGCCTTCCGGCGCGGAGAGCCGGGCATCTTGCCCGAGCTCGTCGCGCGCCTCTGGGACGAGCGGACCGAGGCGCGGCGGGCGGGCGACGAGCGGGGCGCGATGGCCATCAAGATCCTCATGAACTCGCTCTTCGGCGTGCTCGGCTCCCCCGCGTCGCGCCTGTTCTCCCCGGAGGTCGCGAACGCCATCACGCGCGCCGGGCAGCACGTCATCAGGCTCACGGCCGAGGCGGTGCGGAGGGCCGGGCACAGGGTGCTTTACGGGGACACCGACTCTCTCTTCGTCGACATCGGCGAGCCGGACGCGGCGCGCGCCGTCGCCCGGGCCGAGGAGCTCCGCGACGCCATCTCCGGGTCGGTCGCCGCCGAGATCGCGAGGACGTTCGGCTGCGAGAGCCGGCTGGAGCTCGAGTTCGAGAAGGTCTATGCCCGCTTCCTCCTGCCCGAGCTGCGCGGCGCCGCGCAGGGCAGCAAGAAGCGCTATGCCGGCCTCGTCGCCGGGGAGGGCGGCGACAAGCTCGAGATCGTCGGGCTCGAGGCGGTCCGGCGGGACGCGAGCGCGGTCGCGCGGCGCTTCCAGCGGGAGCTGCTCGAGCTGGTCTTCCACGATCGCCCGGTGGAGGGCTTCGTGCGGAGCTTCGTGACGGACCTCCGCGCGGGGCGGTTCGACGCGGAGCTCGTCTACAAGAAGGCGCTGAGGAAGCCGCTCGGCGCTTACACGAAGACGACGCCGCCGCACGTGAAGGCGGCCCGCAAGCTGGGCGGGGACGCGGGGCGGATCGTGGCCTATGTGATCACGCGCGCTGGCCCCGAGCCGGCGGGCCGGACGACGGCGCCGCCGGACTACGATCATTACGTGTCGCAGCAGCTCAAGCCGATCGCGGACTCGGTGCTGCGGTGGCTGGGCGGGGCCGATTTCGATGAGATGACGGGCGCGCGGCGGCAGCTCTCGCTGTTCTGACCCGGCGCTTGTCGCGCGAGGCGAACCCGGGGGCGGGCGGCCGCGAGGTCCCGGGGGCGCCCCGGGAGATCAAGAGCTCTCGGGCGCGCCCGGAAAGCTCACTTGGCCGACAGCGCGTCGGAGACCATCGCGCGCGCCTCGTCGAGCACGCGATCGAGGTGCGCCTGGTCCTTGAAGCTCTCCGCGTAGATCTTGTAGACGTCCTCGGTGCCCGAGGGCCGCGCGGCGAACCAGCCGTTCTCCGCGACGACCTTGAGCCCGCCGATCTCGCCGCCGTTGCCGGGCGCGCGCGTGAGCTTGGCGGTGATCGGCTCGCCCGCGAGGGTCTCGGCGCGCACCGCGTCGGGGGAGAGCTTCTTGAGCACGCTCTTCTGGCTCGGCGTGGCCGGCGCGTCGATGCGCGTGTAGATCGGCGCGCCGAACCGCGCGGTGAGGTCGCGGTAGTGCTCGGCCGGGTCGCGCCCGGTGCGGGCGAGGATCTCGGCGGCGAGCAGGTCGAGGAGGATACCGTCCTTGTCCGTCGACCACACCTGCCCGTTCTTCCGCAGGAACGAGGCGCCCGCGCTCTCCTCGCCGCCGAAGCCGAGCGAGCCGTCGAGCAGCCCGTCGACGAACCACTTGAAGCCGACCGGCACCTCGCGGAGCGGGCGGCCGAGGTCCTTCGCCACCCGATCGATCATGCTGCTCGAGACGAGCGTCTTGCCCACGGCCGCGTCGGACCGCCAGAGCGGGCGGTTCCGGAAGAGGTAGGACACCGCCACGGCGAGGTAATGGTTCGGGTTCATCAGCCCGGCGCTGCGGGTGACGATGCCGTGGCGATCCGAGTCGGCGTCGTTGCCGAACGCGAGATCGTAGTCGTCCTTGAGCGCGATGAGGTTCGCCATCGCGTGCGGCGACGAGCAATCCATGCGGATCTTGCCGTCGTGATCGAGGGGCATGAAGCTGAAGGTGGGGTCGACGGCCTGGTTCACCACCGTGATATCCAGCCCGAATTTCTCGGCGATCGGCGCCCAGTACGCGATGTTCGAGCCGCCGAGCGGGTCGACGCCGATGCGCAGCTTCGCGCCGCGGACGGCCTCGAGATCGACGACGTTGCCGAGATCGGCGACGTAGGGGCCGATGAAATCGTACGGGTGGGTCGTCGGCGCGCGCAGCGCGGCCTCGTAGGGCGTGCGCTTCACGCCCGCGTTGTCGGCGCGGAGCAGCTCGTTGGCGCGCGCCTCGATCCAGCCGGTGACGGCGGTGTCGGCCGGCCCGCCGTTCGGCGGGTTGTACTTGATGCCGCCGTCGTCGGGCGGGTTGTGCGACGGCGTGATCACCACGCCGTCCGCGAGCCCCGAGGTGCGCCCGCGGTTGGCGGTGAGGATCGCGTGCGAGATGGCCGGCGTCGGCGTGACGCCGTTCCGCTCGGCGATGAGGACGTCGACGCCGTTGGCCGCGAAGACCTCGATCACGCTGCGCTGCGCCGGCTCCGAGAGCGCGTGCGTGTCCATGCCGAGGTAGAGCGAGCCCGTCGTTCCCTCCTTCGCGCGGTAGTCGCAGATGGCCTGCGCGACCGCGAGGACGTGCGCCTCGTTGAAGCTGCGCCGCGCGGCCGAGCCGCGGTGGCCGGAGGTGCCGAAGGCGACGCGCTGCTGCGGATCGCCCATGTCGGGGCGCTCGCTGTAGTACTGCGCGCGCAGCGCGTCGGGATCGATCAGCACATCGGGAGGGGCCTTGCGGCCTGCGAGCGGGTGGAGCGGCATGAGCCTCCGCATAGTCGAGCGCGCGGGACGAACAAAGCCCTCCGCAGCGCGCGGCGGGTGCTCCGCGCCTTTCCGCTCGCGGGTGCGCGGCGCCTCGGAGTCCCTTCCTTCCTGCTGCTGCGCCTCCTGTGCCACGGTATGCTCGCCTGGCAGATGACGGGGGACAGCCGATGACACGGGGTAACGGAGACCGCACGATGCGCCTGCGCGGCCGCGCCGTCGCTGCCGCGCTGGTGCTCCTCGCGTCGCTCTCCGGCTGCGCCGGCGCGCAGGCCGCCGCCGGCGCGCCGGCCCCGCGGAAGCCCGCCTCGACCGCTGCGCGCCGGAGCTCCGTCGTCGTCGAGCGCGGCGTCGAGTACAGCCTCGCCGGCGGCCAGCGGCTCCTGGCCGACGTCCTCCGGCCCGATCCGCCGCGCGCGGCCCGCCTGCCGGCCGTCGTGTACCTCCACGGCGGGAGCTGGAGGCGGGGCTCGCGGGAGCAAGGCCACGAGCTCCTCCCGCAGCTCGTCGCGACGGGCCGGTACGTCGGGATCACCATCGACTACCGCTTCACGCCGGCCTTCCCCTGGCCCGCGCAGCTCCGCGACGCGGAGGCCGCCGTCCGCTGGGCGCGCGCGGCGGCGGACCGCTATGGCATCGATCCGGAGCGAATCGCCGTCTGGGGAGAGTCCTCCGGCGGCCAGATCGCGAGCGTGCTCGGCACGACGGCCGGCGATGCTGCGATCGAGGGAGAGCCTCCTCCGGGCGGCCCCCGGCCGCCGACGAGCCGTGTCGAGGCCGTCATCAACTTCTGCGGACCGACGGACATGGCGGCTTTCTTCGCCTCGGCGACGACGCCCGACGCGATCGCCGAGATGCACGGCCGGCTCGATCCGCTCTTCGACGGCCCTCCGCCGGAGCGCGCGGACCTCGTGCGCTCGGCCTCCGCGATCCACCACGTCGACGCGCAGGATCCCCCGTTCCTGTTGATGCACGGCACGCGCGACGAGGTGGTCCCGTTCCGCCTCTCCGTCGCCATGCACGGCGCGCTCTTGAGCGCGGACGTGCCGAGCGTGCTCGTCCCCGTCGCCGCGTGGGGGCACGGCTTCCGCGGCGCCGAGATCGACCGGCGCGTGCTGGCGTTCCTCGACAGGGTCCTCTGGCGCGCGCCCATCGTCGTCTCCAGCGAGCCCGTGCGCGCCGAGCGGCCCCCCGACTGACGGCCCATGGCGACCCGCGACGCGCCGCTCCGGCTGCTGCTCCTCCCCGGTCTCGACGGCACTGGCGCGCTCTTCGAGCCCTTTCTCTCGACGCTGTCCGCCGACATCGCGCCGGAGGTCGTCTCCTACCCCGCGGACAGGGCGCTCGATTACGGCGCGCTCGAGGAGCTGGTCGCGGCGCGCCTGCCCGCGGACGGGCCGTATGCGCTGCTCGGCGAGTCGTTCTCGGGGCCGCTCGCGCTCCGCCTGGCCTGCCGGAGCGCCGGCCAGCTCGTCGGCGTGGTGCTCGTGGCCACCTTCGTCACGAACCCGGTGTGGCTCGTGCCGTCGCTGGCGCGGCACCTCGTCGGCCCGTGGCTCTTCCGGCGCCGCGCGCCGGAGCTCGTGTCGCGCCGCTACCTCGTCGGCGCGCGCGCCTCCGCCGCGTGGCTGGAGCGCGTGGCCGCGAACGTCGAGACCGTCGATCCCGCGGTGATGGCGGCGCGCGTGCGCGAGGTGCTCTCGGTGGACGCGCGCGCGGCGCTCCAGGGCTGCGCCGCGCCGCTGCTCTACCTGGGCGCCGCGGGCGACGCGCTGGTGCCACCGCGCGTGCTGCGCGAGCTCCGCCGCATGCGGCCCGACCTGGAGTACGTCACGGTCGACGCTCCGCACCTCGTGCTGCAGCTCGCGCCGGAGGCGTCGGCGCGCGCGATCGAGGGCTTCCTGAGGCGCGCGGCCGACAAGGTGGAGACCTGAGCGCCGCCCGCCTCGCCGTCCCCCGCGGGAGGCCGTGGCGGTGGCGAGGAGGGCCCCGCCCCCCTCGCGCTCAGGATCGGCGGTTCACAGCGGCCTGTCCTTCGCCGTCGCCTCGAGCCAGTCCGCGCACGCGCCTTCCTCGGCGGGCGGCTGAGCGCCCTTGAGGAGATACCACGCCTCCCGGTGCTCCGCGCGGGCGCCGGGCGAAACGCGCTGCAGCGGGCCGAGCGACTCGATCTCGAGCATGTCCGCGTTCGTGAACGTCTCGAAGTTGCACCCCATGTCCGGGTACGTGGCGCCCTCGACGAACGGGAACCGCTTCAGGAACACGTTCCCGTGGTTCGCGTACGCCGCGTAGCCCTGGGTCACGAGCGCACCCACCTTCTGCGGCCCCTTGCCCGCGACCTGCCGCAGGCGGATCACGCGCTTGCCCCAGGTCCACCGGGGCTCGGCCATGTCGGTGTACGACCACAGCACGAGCGGCCGCGCCGGCAGGACGCGATCGGGGTGCGGGACGAACGGCGCCTGCGGGAACAGGCACTCGCCGCCGCCCGCCATCACGGAGAGCGACCACGGGGCGAACTCGACCGCATAGGCGCTGTGGTTCTCGATCGCATGATCGATGACGAACCTGCCCGCCGCCGCGTCCGCCGCGATGCGGACCTCCTTCTGCATTCCGTACCTGTCCGGCGCGGTCCGGAGCACGAGCGCGCCGTTCTCCTCCCGGTGGTCGACCGGATCGTTGTCGGGCTGCAACGTCCGCTGCTCGTCCTCGGGGCCGATCCAGAGCCGGTGACCGCCGTAGAACCTGTACTTGGTCCCGCCTGTCGCGCCCTGGTCCTCGGGGATCTCGGAGAACTCGTTCGGACCGCCGATGACGCCGTACCGGATGATGCGCGGGCCGATGTCGAGCGTGACGATGAGCTCCGTGTCGCCGCAGACGAGGCGCGCGGCACGCTTCCAACCACCGTAAGGGATGATCTCCATGCCGGCGGTCTCGTACCGCAGAACCGGAGGGCGGTTCAACCCCGACTGCCGCGCCCGCTCCCGCGCCATCGCCCTGGACATCCGGCGCCGGGGCCGCCTGGCCCCGCGACCGCTCAGGTGCCGCTGCCGGCGAGGCGCTCCGGAGGCGCGAAGTCGGCCGGGCGGCCGCCGAGGCCCATCGAGATGACGCGCCGCCAGCGGAGGTCGCCGAGGTCGAGCGCGAGATCCTGCAGGTGCGGCAGCGCGTGCGCGCGGCTCGACGCGGCGGCGACGGCGCGGAGCAGCGGCACGACGAGGTGCGAGCGCTGCCGGGGCACGCCGAGCTGCTCGGCAAGCTCGTCGCCCAGCACGGCCCGGGAGAGGCCGCAGGAGATGGCCATGAACCGCTCGGCGCTCCGGCGCTCGCCGTCGGTCCGCGCGCTGCGCACCCTGCGGGTGAGCAGCGCGTCCACGAGCATGCGCGAGTCGTGGTCCGGCGCGCCCTGCGTCGCGAAGATCATCTCGGCCAGCCGTCGCGCCTGGACATAGGAGCCGGGGATGAGCTCCGGCTCGACGCCGATGACGTGGGCCACGTAGCGCCAGAGGTGGACGAGGTCCTCCCTCTGGTCGGGCGCGAAGCGGTAAGCGAGCTTGTCGAGGCCGTCGATGACCGCGACCGAGAAGAGCAGCGCCGTCGCCACCATGTCGTGCTGGTTGATCGGCTCGCCCCAGAGGGCCGCCTGCCACCGGCCGCTCGCGCGGATGAGGCGCCGCACCTGCGCGTGCATGACACGCACCTTGACGGTGATCGCGAAGCCCTCGCCGGAGCGGCGCATTCCGTTCGCCTGGCTCACCGCATAGACGAACCGGCTCGTCTCGGCGAGGCGGCGCTCGGCCTGCTCGCGGAGCCTCCCCGAGAAGACGAGCGGCTTGTTCCCGCCGGGCGACGCGTACCCGAGGATGAGCGACTGCATCGCGAGCAAGATCCCGCCGAGGACGCCCGTTCGCAGGAACGCCGCCCCGCCGCGGTTCACCGCCTCCCAGTCGACCCAGAGGGGCACGTGATCGACCGACGCGAAGAGCGCCCGCAGCTCGGCCGGGGCCTCTTTCGCCGTGCGGTCATCGTCCATGCCGCGCATGCCGCGCGCGAGGGCAGCCTCCAGGAGGCGAAAGCCCTGGCCCGGCGGCATCGACGCGAACGCGTCCACGAGGGCGTCGGCGACCGGATCGACGCGGAGCAGGAAGGGCCCCAGGCGATCGAGCTGGTCGCCGAAGCGACGGCGGGCGTCTGCGGTGTCCTGGAAGCGAGCGGGGATCGTCGCGTTCTCCATGGGCTGCAACAGGATACCCCTTGGCACATCGGCCGCGCTCCGCAAAGGCGACGCCGCACGAAGCGGAGCTCCGCGGATCACCGCGGTGAGATCGCGCGCCCCCGCTGCGCAAGGCAGAACCTGAGCCCCTCCCGCAGGCTGCGCATCGGGTTCAGCTCATCGAACGCGACGCCGATCGCGACGAGCGTCTCCGCGACATGACCGCCCAGGCCGGTGAGGACGCAGCGCGCGCCGAGGAGCTGCACCGCCTGAGCCAGCTTGATGAGGTGCTGGGCGGTCATGGAGTCGATGAGCGTGACGCCGGTCAGATCGAGGATCACCCACTCGACGTCGCTGTCTTCCGCCACGCGCACGAGGAGCCGCTCGGTCACCTCGACCGCGCGCACCGAGTCGAACAGCCCGACGAGCGGGAGCGTGAGGATGCCGTGCCATATGTCGATGATCGGCACCGAGAGCTCCCGGATCGCGCACTCCTGGCGCTGGATGGTGTCCAGCTGATGCTCGAGCTCGCGCTTCGAGGCGGCGAGCGCGGCGAGCGCCTGGCTCTTCTGCTGCGTGGTCGCGGAGAGCTCGGAGAGAAAGACGCGCAGAGCCTCCTCGATCACCCCGAAGGCGTCGTGTTCGACCGCCGCCAGCTGCTTCAGCGCGAGCTCGACCTCTCCCGTGGACGCGAGCGCAACCGCATCGATGACGCGTTGCATCCGGCTTTCCTCGATGGAGATCAACTTCTCGGATTCTTGCATGGGCTCCTGTGGGCGCAGCAGGGATGGATCGGTGAGGAAGCGGGGTCACCGGGCTCATGCGCGGGGTGGACCTCGCCGGCCCGCATGGGAGGACGTGCTGGCGGTGACCTGGTCTTGTGCGCCCGATCGCACGGCTCTACGTGTCCCAACATCCTACCTCGCGTTCGGGCATGTGAACCGACGTTCGACCAAGATGGGATAGATAGCCTATCCCCGGCGCGGCTGAAATGAGCCTGGCCGGCTGATGCGCGCTTCCCCGCTGCCCGCTCTCGGGACCTCGTGTTCAATCGACCGAGCGAACGCAACGAAACCCGGTGGAGACGTCACCTGCCTCACGATCATACGCGAGCCGGAAGGTCGCTTTTGCCGTGCTGGCGGAGAAGTCCCACGATCCCCCCCGGAGCACGCCCCTGCTCCCGGTCGCCGGCACCTGGGGATCTGTCTGGGCGCCTCTGGCATACACACCTGGGTCCCAGCCGTCAGCCACCCACTCCCAGACGTTGCCCGCCATGTCGAGCGCGCCCGATGAGCTCGCTCCGGCCTTGGCCGAGCCGACCTCCTGGGTGCCCCGGCCGCGCCCGCCGCAGCCCTGCCCGGGAGGCCGAGACACGACCGCGTGCGCGCACCCCGGAGGCTCGTTGCCCCACGGATACTCGCGCCCGTCGGCGCCGCGCGCGGCGTATTCCCACTCGGCCTCGGTCGGGAGCCGCTTGCCAGCGAAGGCGCAGTACGCGGCCGCCTGCGCCTGGTCGACGCACGAGATCGGGTGTTGCGACTTCGCGGGATCCGCCGCGGTGCAGAGCGCGCCGCGCTGCTCGACGTCGGCGTCGGTCGTGCGGGGGCCGTGCAGGCCGCTGGGCGTGCACCGGCCCGCCTCGACGCAGCGCTGGTAGGCCGCGACCGTCACCTCGGTGCGATCGACGTCGAACGCGCGGGTCAGCGTCACCTCGTGGGGCGGGCGCTCGGATTTGCCGCCCTTCGCGCTGCCCATCGTGAAGCGGCCTGCCGGCATCCGGACCATGTCCGGCGCGGGCGGCGCCTTCATCGGGGGCGCGGTCAGGCCGCCGAGCGCACGTGCCGGTCGCGCGCCGTCGGGGGCGCGGTGGCGGACGAACGCGACGGCCCCTGCGCCGGCCACGGCCAGCGCGGCCGCCGAGACCAGCGCGGGCAACAGGCGCCGCCGCGGAGCGGCCCTGGTGGCCTGGGGCGTGGGAGGGGGCGACGCCGGTTGCGGGGCTGCCTGCGGCGGCGCGCTCGTCGCCAGGCCACGCATCGTCGTGAGGGATGGCTCGGGCGGCGCGCCGGCGGGCGCGGCCGTCGCCATCGCGGCCTCGAGCGCTCCCCAGAGCTCGCCTGCCGTGCGGTAGCGCTCCCGCGGGTCGATCGCGAGCGCGCGGCGCACCACCGCCTCGACGGCGTCGGGCGCGCTCACGCCCGCGCCGCCCAGGCTCGGGCGGAACGCCGGATCGGTCGCGGCGATGTACAGCTGCGTGACGTCGCTGCCGAGGAGGGCGCGGTTGCCCGAGGCCACCTCGATGAGCACCAGGGCGAGCGCGAAGACGTCGGTCCACGGCCCGGTCGCGCCGAAGCGGTGGTGAAACTGCTCCGGCGCGCCGTAATGGACGGTGAAGGCCCGGAGCGCGCTCCCTGTCTCGGCCATCGCCTGCGTCATGCTCGAGAGCTCGCCGAGCACCTTGGCGATGCCGAAGTCCAGCACCTTCAGCGTGCGCCGGCCGCCGATCTCCGCGAGGAACAGGTTGGCCGGCTTGACGTCGCGGTGGGCGACGCCCTGCGCGTGCGCGACATCGAGCGCGTACGCCGCGGGCGCGAGCAGGGCGACCGCCTCGGCGAGCGGGCGCGCCGCCTCGCCGCGAGCGCGCCGCTCGGCGATCTCGCGGTCGAGCGGCACGCCATGGAGCCACTCGAGCACGAGATAAGGCGTCCACTCGCCCGACGGCGAGACCGCGGCGCCGGTGTCGAGGGCCTGCACGATGCCGGCGCTCGCCCGGGAGAGGCGGTGGAGGAGCCGCCCCTCGTCGAGGAGCATCCGCTGGAACGACGCGCGCTCCGCCGGGGCCAGCGATCCGAGCAGCTTCAGGCACTTGACCGCGACCGGCTCGTCGAACCCGAGGTGCTGGCCGCGGTAGACGACGCCGAACCCGCCCTCGCCGACCACGGCGTCGAGCCGGTACTTGCCGCCGATCGTCGCGCCCACCCAGCCGAAGGGATCCGAAGGTGCCATCTCGCGGCGCGAGTCTACACCGGGCGCCGCGGCCGCGCGGAGCTCGCGCCGAGAGTGGCGCCGAGCGCCCCGACGCCGTCTGAGCCCCAGCGCCCGAGAGGATCCGGACGGATCCAGAGCGTGCCTGTGTCTCCAGGCCCCCTCAGGGCGCCCGCTCCTCGAACCCGCCCGGCCTCAGCGCCCGCTCGAAGAACGCGCACAGCTCCTCGTGCCGCGCGCGCGCGTCCGCGCGGCCTATCTCGATGAGCCGCCCCGCGAACTCCCCCTCGAACAGCAGGTAGGACAGGAAGTCGGCCTCGCGCTGCTCGTCTCCCTCGGCGAGGCGCCGCATCACGCGGCCGAGCACGCTCGTGGCCCGCGCGCGGAACGCCGGGGATCGCACGAACTCCGCCGCCAGGCTGCCGATGTCCTTGGAGGCGCGGATGAGCAGCGACCGCATCGGCCGGAGCGCGCGCCCCGGCGGCAGCCCGAGCTCGTCGTTGAGCTCGCCGATGAAGCCCTCGCCATAGCGCCGCCGCCCCGCCTCCAGGATCCCGTTGATGCTCTCGAGGCGCGCCAGGTCGTTGTCGATCCGGTCGAGCATCAGCGCGTTCAGCGTCTTGCCGAGCAGGAAGAGGGGCCCGGGGAAGCCCGGCGCGTCGCGCTCGGCCGCGCTCGACGCGGGCTCGATGTACCGCGGATTGACCACGATCACGCCGTCGGCCCCGAGGCGCCGCGCGGGCGACAGCGGGACGTTCTGGCGCAGCCCGCCATCGCAGTAGAGCTCTCCGTCGATGTTCACCGGGCGGAACAGGATGGGGAGCGCGGACGAGGCGAGCGCGTGCTGCGCGCGGATCGCGGTGGCGCGGGGGGAGATCGTCGGGTCGTGGCTCCAGGGCGGCAGGCCGGGCTCGCGGCGGTGGACGAAGACGACGGTGCGGCCGCTCTTGACCAGCGTCGTCGACACGGTCAGCGCCGACAGGAGCCCCCTCTCGAGGTGGCCGTCGATCCGCTCGAAGGGCACGGCCTCCGCGATCTGCCGCTCGAGGCCCGACGTGTCGAGGAGCGCGGCGCGTCCGCCGCTCGCGGGCGCGCTCGCGGCGCCCCCGCGGAGCAGATCGTGCCCGACCGCGAGCACGCCGCGCACGTCGAGGCGCACGAGATCGTCGATGCGCAGGCGCGTCCACACCCCGGCGAGCCGCCGCGCGCGGCTCCGCGCCTCGTCCGCGAACGCGGCGAGCCCACAGACGTTGATGGCGCCGACCGAGGTGCCGCACAGGATATCGAGCGGCGCCTCGCGGCCGAGATCGCGAGAGACGTCCTCGAGGATGTGCTGCACCACGCCGACCTCGTAAGCGCCGCGCGCGGCGCCGCCGGCCAGGACGAGCGCGATCTTGGGGGCGCGGCCACTCCGGGTCGAGACGGGCGCCAGGTCAGCCATGTTCGCAGAATACCATGATCGCCACCGTGACATGGTCTCTTTGGCGCGCGCTCAAGCCCGGCGCGCGTGCCGGCGCGCGTGCTACACCCGCCGTGAGCGCGGGCATGGAGGCGCGCGGTGACGGCAGATGACGGCAATCTACCTGGCCCTTGCCTACCTCCTCGGAGCGATCCCGACAGGCTACCTCTTCGGCCGGTTCGTCAAAGGGGTCGACCTCCGCGAGGTCGGCTCGGGGAACATCGGCGCGACGAACGTCCTGCGCGCCTTCGGCTGGGGGCCTGGCCTGGCCGTCCTCGCCGCGGATGTGGCGAAGGGCGCGCTCGTCGCCGGGCCCCTCGCGTCGTGGCTCTCCGTCGCGCCGGGCGGGTGGGTCGCCGCGGCGGGCGGCCTCACCGCGGTGCTGGGCCACGACTACACGGTCTTCCTCGGGATGCGGGGCGGCAAGGGCGTCGCGACGTCCTGCGGTGTCCTGCTGGTGCTGGCGCCGCGGTCCACGCTCGCCACGCTGGCCGTCTTCGCGGTCATCGTGCGGGTGACCCGCATGGTCTCGGCGGGCTCCCTCGCCGGGGCCCTCGCCCTGCCCCTCTTCCTCTGGCTCCTCGGCGAGCGGGGCGCCCCGGCCCTCTCCCTCTCGCTGCTCCTCGCCGCGCTCGTCTGGCTCAAGCACATCCCGAACATCCGGCGGATGCTCGCGGGCACCGAGAGCACGATCTCGTTCGGGAGGCGGCGCCACGACGAGCACGACGGCCCGCCGCGCGACGGCGAGCGCCGCTGACGGCCGCGGCGTCGCTCGGCCGCCGAGCGCGGCGCTCGCTCACTTGGTCATGGTCTTCGTGAAGATCACCACGCCTTGTTTGTCGATGAACTCGAACAGCAGGTTCCTCCCCTCGAACCGCAGGTAGGCGAAGCCCTCGGTCTTGTCCGTGAAGAAGAGCTGCCCCGGCTCGGTCGGGATCGAGGAGGAGACCGGGCGGATCTTCGAGCCGGCCCCGCTGACGGCGAAATAGGTGTTCGGGCAGCCCTCGTCTCGCCCCTTGTCGATGAACTCGAGGTTGTGGTCGTGGCCGGCCATGTACATGTCGGTCCCGCAGTAGATGGCCTGCTGCATGGCGAACATCCCGCTCATCCCGAGCGACGGGTTGTCCGAGGCGTGAGCTCCGGACGTGTAGCGGGGGTGATGGCCAAAGGCGATCTTCCACGTGGCGTCCGAGGCGGCGACCCGCGCGCTCATGTAGCGCGCCTGGTCATCGGAGGTGAAGTCGACGGTATCGATCCCGAAGAGATGGACGTCGCCGACGCGAACGTCGTAATACGAGGCGGGCATGTGCCACTTGTCGGTCAGCCGCATGCCGGACCCGTCGCCCACGGGCAGCCGCGAGTAGTCGATCTGCGCTTGCCGCACGCCGCTGCTGCTGGGGCCGTAGTCGTGGTTCCCCAGCACCGCGTAGAACGGGAGGCCGTTCAGCCCCGGTCTGTCGTAGGGCTGCTCGAACTTGGGGCCCCACTGCGTATCGATCGTGTCGACCACGCCGTGATCGTAGAAATTGTCGCCGTTCATCATGACGGCGTGACAGCCCCCGACCTCGATGCACTTCTCGCTCATCCGATCGGCGACCTGGTTCTGCGCGAGGTTTCCCTCGCCGGTGTCGCCGATCGCGAGGATCCTGACGACATCATGGCGAGAGACGACGGTCCCGATGGCCTGTTCGCGCCCCGCGCCCGAGCCCGCTCCGGGGTCCCCGGCGCTCCCGCCGCTCGGCCCGGCGCCGATGCTCGCGGCGCCCGTGCTGGTCAGCTCATCGCCTGTCCCGTCGTGCGCTCCGGCGATCGGGATCGGCACGCTGTCCGCCACGCCGCAGCCCGCGCCGACCGCGACGGCCGGCGACGCGGAGAGGACGAGGGCAACAACGGACTTCGTGGAGATCGCGAGAGGACGAGCTGCGCGGAGAGGCTTCATCTGGCGCTCATTGTAACCAACGCCGGTCTCCGAGGATCACCCGCCCAAAGCTTTGTTCGCCCCGGCGCGCCAGCAGCCCCGAGCACGCAAGCGCTTCCACCCAGACCGGACACAGGCGTCAACACGGTATCCGCGCCGCGGCCCGGCCGGAACCACCGCCACGACGGGCGCTGAGCCCGATCCGCCCCCCCAGCATCAACCTCCCCTTCCGACAGACCACATATAGAATTTGAATATCATTTTCAAATTTGACAACGGAGCCAACATGATCCGAGAGACGCCTCCTGCCCCGAGCCTGTACCGATGCGCAGCGCTCGCCGCTTTCCTCTGGCCGACGCTCGCCAGGGAGAAGCCTCGTGCGCTCTCGCACGCCGCCTTCTGTCGTCCGCCCGCTCCATCGAGAAGAGCCCCCGCGCGCCGCGCGGAGACGCCCGCGCGCCGGCTCAGTACACGCGAAACTGCCCGCTCAGCACCAGCAGCGAGAGCATGTGGAGCAACCTCGAGAAGTAGCGGGTCTCCCCGGTCGCCGGCGGCGTCGTCCACACCGCCTCGATGTAGTCGGCGCGATCGTCGTTCGTCGCGATCAGCCCGGTGACCCCGTTCATGAAGATGAGCGCCGACTCCGGCGTGGCGTTGAGCATCGCGCCGTTGATCTTGAAGACCGCGCCGTACTTGTCGATGCCCAGCTTCGAGAAGAACCCGAGCAGCCGGTCCGCCTCCTCCACTTGCCACGGGTCGACGCCGAACCAGACGTGGTCGAGCGCGAGGCTCAGCTGCGTGCGGTAGGCCTCGGAGCCGAAGTAGTCCCAGTTGAGCACCGGCGTGCCGTCGAAGTGGGCGCGCACCGGGATGAGCCCGGTGCTCGGGTGCGCGGCCCCCTGCCAGTGGATGCGCGCGCTGGCGGCGGCCTCGGACCAGAAGGGGTCGCGCATGGCCTGCGCCCAGAGCTCGTAATAGGCGGGCATCTCGATGGAGGGACGGGTGACGTCCGCCACCGAGACGTGCGGGTAGTCGTAGACGAGCTTCGTCGTCGAATCGAACGTGTTGGTAAACCCCGAGACGACCCCCCCGTTCAGGGCCTCCTTGTGGCGCATCACCTCGAGCAGGCCGATCGCGTCCAGCCCGTAGTCGATGGTCCCGGTGTCGCTCCCCCAGCGGCCGTGGGCGAAGAACAGCGCCATCGCGACCTGCTGGAGGCCAAAGGGATCGAAGCACGCCACCGCCATGCCCCCCGGGACGTCGCACCAGGACACGAGATATCCCTGGCCGGGACCGGACTTGAGCTGGAGAGTGGACTTGGCGTATCTCCAGATCCGGTCGAACTCGTCTCGCTTGTCGAGCTCGACGGTGATGATCATCCCGAGGCCGATGCCCTCGGAGCGCACGCTATTGTGGTAGTCGTCCCAGATGTAGGCCTGTTCGGTGCCGGGCACCGGGTAGTAGACGGTCTCTTCGTCGCGATCGCCGTAGAAGAGCTGATCGAAGCTGTCCTCGATCTTGGCCGCGATCTCCTCGTCCGTCTTGCCGAGCACGTCGCGGAACGCGTTGGGGTACTCGGAGGGGCCCGTCAGCGGACCGAGCTCATCGCTGCTCATCCGGTCGTAGCCGAGCGAATCCACCGTGGTCACACACCCAGGCAGCACACACACCGCCATCCAGGCACCGGCGACGCCGGAAGCTGCGCGGAACGAACGGAGGAGGGCAGGGCGACGCATGACCCAGAGTTTAGTTGTTTACATAGCGCCGTACCCGGGAAGCAAGCACGCTGTTCGGATGCCGGCGAAGAAACGCCGCGGCGCGCTGCGAGGCAGCGTCGGAGCGGCCGCTCTTCGCGAGCGCGTCGATCCGCAGGACCTCGGCCTCGAGGCTCAGCCGCCCGCGCGGATGCGCCCTGGAGTAGGCGTCCAGGAGCGAGAGCGCGCCTCGCGCGTTCCCGCTCGCGAGCATCGTGCGCGCCGCGTCCAGCGCGCCGAGCTCCGCCTCCAGGGCGCGGGGACCGGACGGCTTCGGATCGAGCTTCGTGGCCGCAGCGCTGCTGCCACCCGCGAGCGCCGGGGCCATCGTGTCCTCCGCGAGAGCCTCCTCCGGCGCCGGCGCCTGTGCAGGCGGCCGCGCCCCCGTCTGCGCGGCAGGATCGGCGAGCGCGGGGCCGAAGCGGTGCGCCGCGGCGACGTCCGGCGCGTCTTGCCCGCGCCAGGCGAGGTAGCCCGCCGGGATGCCGGCGAGCATGCCCACCGTCGAGAGCGCGACGAGGATCTTGGTCCAGCCGAGCTTCACGGCGAGCGACGAGGACGTCGCGGACACCCCTGCCGCAGAGAGCGCCGCAGGCGCCGCCACGCTGGCCGACAGGGCTGCAGCGCCGGCGAGTCCCAGCGCGGCCAGCGTCTTCGCGCGCGTCTCCGGTGACGTGGGATACGACGCGCCTGCGCTCAGCAGCGCGCGTTCGAGCGGGTTGTCGCTCTCCTCCAGTAGGCGACGTGGTTCCATCATCGTCTCACCTCGCTCGTCGAAACGAGCTCCAGCGCGCGGACGCGCTCACGAAAATCGGCCCTGGCCCTTCGCAGCCGAGAGGCCACGGTGCCCTGCGGGATCCCCAGCACGCCGGCGATCTCCACCATGCTCATCTCCTCGAACTCGTACAGCACGAACACGGTCCGCAGATCGGACTCCATCTGGTCGAGGACCTGATCGAGCATCTGTCGCGCGTGTTTCTGGCTGGTGAGCTGCTCGGGTGTCGCAGCGTCCACTACCTCCGGCGGCTCGGCCGCGGGGAACTCTCGCCGGCGCGCGGCGCTGCGGCGCGCGTGGGCGGCTACGTGAAGCGCGGTCTGGAGAAGAAAACTCTTCTCGGCGCCCGGCCGGACGTCGTCCAGCCGCTGCGCGGCGGCGATGAAGGTGCGCTGCACCGCATCGTCGATCTCGGCAGCAGGGGTCCCCGCGTTGCGGAGCACCCGCCCGATGAAGTCAAGATGAGCGTCCACCATCCGTCGCAGGCGCGCGTCCCGCTGCTTCACGTTTGCCGCCGATGGAGCAACGCTCGCCGGCTCGCTGTCAGGCAAAGCAGGCGATGTCATGACGTCGGCAACCATGCTCACCGCGAGGCGAGGCATGAGACCAGTGAAGAACGGACTCTACCCGGAAGCAACGGGCGACAGCCAGAGCGGAACATTGTCCTCGGGTCGGGGGGGGCAGCGCGCCTGCGGCCCAGCTTCCGGATGCCGTGCATGGGTCATAATTCCCAGCGCGAGTCGGAGTGATCACAGAATCCTGGCTTAGAAGTTGTGCACGATTCCAACGCCAACGAGCGGCGAGATCACCGGCGTCTCGCCGACCGTTTCTGCAGACCACCCCATCGTGAACCGCCGGTGAACGAGCGGCACGAGGACGCCGGCCTCGAGCTCGAGGGCGGTCCCCCCGCCGAGGAGCGCAGCGGCGCGCGCGAAGCCTCCCACGCTCCACCACGATCGCACGACGGACTCCGGGTTCGAGATACCTCGTCCCGCCGCCGCGAGCCAGCCGCCGGCGGCCACGACGCACGGCTCTGCGCTGACGACAGGGCCGAGCTGCCAGCGCACCGGGCACGCGGAGAGGGCCGCGGCCGCCCACTGGATGAGGACGCTGTCGCCGCCCGACAGCAGGTCGTTCCGCGCGTACATCAGCGAGAGGCCGAACGAGGGGCTCAACGGGCCCTCGACGTGCGGGGTCACCCGGGCACCGACGGCGCCGCCCAGGCTCGCATGAGGTGCGACGACCTGGGTCACCACCACGTGCGCGCCGAGCGCGAACTTGAGCGGCGGCGCCTCTCGCGGGGCGACCGGTGGCGCCGGGGGGGCAGCGGGCGGCGGCGGCGCAGGGGGAGCGAGGGGCGCGGTCACCTCGACCACCTCGTCGAGCGAGAGCGCCGCGGTGAGCGAGAGCGCCTGGACCACGACGTCGCACGATGTGGCATCGACGATCCGCGTGTCGGTCTCGCCGCCTGCGTGAACGACGCGCAGCTCGCCGTGGACCCCGGCCCCGCCGCGGCTCAGCCGGACGCGGACCCCCCAGCCGTCCTCTCCGTCCGCCGCGAGGCGCACGCGGTCCGACCGGGCACGGAGGCCCTCGTAGAACTGGTCGGCGGTCGAGCAGTCCGCCGGGGCATCGAAGTCGATGCGAATAGGGATCGGCGCCGGCGCCGCGGTGGCCGAGGACCAACCGAGGACGACGAGCTCGATGAGCGAGATGCCGTCACCGGAAGCCACGGGCCCGAAGGTGCCACGAACTGTTCGCGAACCGCCAGATGGTCATGCACCCAGCCGATGTGCAGCGTGCAAAAATCCAGGGGGCGACGCGGCGCGGCGGCGGCGCGCACACACAGGCGCTGTGAGCTACCTCATCGCGCGAGCGTGAGGTCGCGCTCACGCTCCTCGGAGGCGAGCGAGCACCTCGCGCAGCGATCCGAGCTCCGCGTCCGCGCCGGTGAAGTCCGACGACGCCGTGAGCGGCGACGGGACGACCCAGCACGTCAGGCCCGCGGCCCTGGCCGACCGGAGGCCGCGCTCGGAGTCCTCGATCACGAGGACATCGCGCGCGGCGAGCCCCAGCCGCTCGCAGGCGATCCGGTACGGCTCGGGATCCGGCTTGGCGCGCGCGTACTGATCCCGCGTGAGCGCGAACTCGAACCACCGCAGGAGGCCCGTCGCCGCGTGCGCTCGGTGGAACGGCTCGGGCTTGCTGCTCGTGACGATCGCCATGCGGAAGCGCGCGGCGAGCTCCGTGACGACCTCCCGCACGCCCGGCAACAGCGTGTCTCCGCCCGCGACGAGCTCGAGGTACCGCCGATCCCGCTCGTCGGCCAGCCGCCGCACGCCCGCCTCGTCGACCCCGCGAGCGCTGGCGAGGTGCCAGGCGCCGCGCGCCTCGACGAGGAACAGCTGGCGATAGTCGTCGAGGGTGAGATCGACGCCGACCGACGCAATCGTCTCGCGCGTTGCCTGGAAGTAAAGCCCTTCGGTGTCGACGAGGACTCCATCGTTGTCCCAGAGGATGGCCTTGAACACGCGGGGCCTTCGTAGCGCCGCTCCTCGATGCCGGCAAGCGAGCCCGGCGGCAGCGGGCGCCACGCCTCGGCCTCTCACCGTTCGGAAGGACGCGCGCACGCGAGCGCCAGGCCGGCGCGATTCACGTCGTGGACGCCCGCGGCGGCCACCCATCCGCCGGAACCAGCAAGGGTCCCAGCCGAACGCATCGACGGTTTCCCTGCCGCCTGACGGTGGGCGAGGCAACCCAGAGACACACCGACAAGGCGGCGAGACGGGGCGAGACGAGACGCGGAGAAGCCGAGACATAAGCGCTCGCGAAGTACAAAGTTCGTGACTGCGCCACGAGAGATGGTGCTAGCCTCGGCCAAGGCGGATAACACCAACACATCCACCGAGGCGGTGCTCCCATGGGTGACAAATCTCCGAAGGCCAAAGAGCGACAGAAGAAGCAGGACACGGCGGAGAAGAACCAGAAGAAGGCAGCCGCGACCGCCAAGGCGTCGCCTGCTCCGGCCGCGCCCGCCAAGAAGGGCAAGTAGCCGGACCGAGCGGGGCCGCGCTCGGCGCGGTGCATACCCCGCTTCGACAGAGCTCTCCACCCCACCTCGCCTCTCCCGGGGCTCGGCGCGCGCGTCGCTCGGCGCCGGGCCACGGACGAGCCTGATTTCTTCCACCGCATCTTCCTGGCGCGGCGGCCTCGCGCTAGAGAGGGCCGAGCCGTGCGACTCACCCCGCTCCAAGCCGTCGCGCCGCCGCTCGCCGCGCTCGTGATCCTGCTGGCGCTCTGGGAGGCGCTCGCCCGAGCGCTCAGCATCCCCGCCTACCTCCTGCCGCCCCCTTCGGACGTGGCGCGGGCGGGCGCGGTGAACGCCGCCACCCTGCTCGCCGGCGCCGTCACGACGGCGAAGGCCGCGCTCGCCGGCTTCTTCCTCAGCGCCGCGGTCGGCGTGCTCGCCGCCATCGCGCTCGCCTCGTCGCGCCCGCTCGAGAGGGCGCTCTATCCCTATACCGTCTTCCTGCAGACCGTCCCGATCGTCGCCATCGCCCCGCTGCTCGTGCTCTGGTGCGGCCCCGGCCTGCGCGCGGTCGCGGTCTCGGCGTTCATCGTCTCGGTGTTCCCTGTCATCGCGAACACGCTCACGGGCCTGCGCTCCGTCGAGCCCGCGCTGCGGGATCTCTTCCGGCTCTACGGGGCGGGCCGCTTCGCCACGCTCCGCAAGCTCGAGCTGCCCTCGGCGCTCCCCCACCTCGTGACGGGGCTCCGGATCGCGGCGGGCCTCGCCGTCATCGGCGCGATCGTCGGGGAGTTCGTCGCCGGCTTCTCGGAGGACGCCGCCGGCCTGGGCATCCTGGTCCTCTCCGCCTACCGCCAGCTGCGCACGGATCTGCTCTTCGCCGCCGTGCTGCTCGCCTCCGGGCTCGGCCTCGCGCTGTTCGGCGCCGTCGACCTCGCCGGCAGGCGGCTCTTGCGGCGCTGGCATCCTTCGGAGATCAATCGCTGATGGACTTCCCCGACAGCCGCCGGTCGTTCCTTCGACAGCTCGCCTCCCTCGCCGCCGTCCCCCTCCTCGCCCCCGCCTGCTCGCGCTCGCAGTCGACGGAAGGCGACGGGCGCGCCTCGTCCGCGTCCCCGCAAGGAAGCGCGCCGGCCGCGCCTTCGCAGAGCGCGCCGGGCGCGGCCGGCGCGGCTGCCCCCGCTGCGCCGGCCGCGAAGGTGAAGCTCGCCCTCAACTGGGTCCCGGAGCCCGAGTTCGGCGGGTTCTACGCCGCGCGCGAGTCGGGCGCGTTCGCCAAGGAGGGGCTCGATGTCGAGATCCTCGGCGGCGGCGCCGGCGTGCCGGTCGTCCAGATGGTGGCCGGCGGGCAGGTGGATTTCGGCATCTCCGGCGCCGACGAGGTGCTCACCGCCCGCGCCCGCGGCGCGGACGTGCTCCCCCTCTTCGCCGTGTTCCAGACCTCGCCGCAGGCCATCATGACCCACGAGAGCCGCGGCGCGAAGAGCATCGCCGACATCCTCAAGTCGGGCACGCTCGCGATCGAGCCGGGGCTGCCTTACGCCGCGTACCTCAAGAAGAAGTACGGGTTCAACAAGGTGAAGGTCGTGCCGTACGACGGCGGCGTCGCCCGCTTCGTCGCCGACAAGGACTTCTCCCAGCAGTGCTTCATCACCGCCGAGCCGATCGCGGCCAAGCGCAAGGGGAGCGATCCCGCCGCGTTCCTGGTGGCCAGCGAGGGGTTCAACCCGTACGTCGTGGTCGTGATCACGCGCGCAGCCCTCTGGAAGGAGAACCCGGAGCGCGTCCGCGCGTTCGTCCGCGCGACGCGCGAGGGCTGGCGCACATACCTCCAGGATCCGACGCGGTCCAACGAGATCATGGCCAAGCTCAACACCTCGATGGACGCGGAGACCTTCGTCTCCGCGGCCGAGGCGCAGCGGCCGCTGATCGAGACCACCGAGACCAAGGAGAAGGGCCTCGGCGTGATGACCAGCGAGCGCTGGGAGACGCTCGCGAAGCAGCTCGTGGACCTCGGCGTGCTCGAGAAGGCGCCGCCGATCGACGAGGTGCTCGTCGCGACGCGCTGATCGGCGCGACAGGCGCGCGGCGCGACAGGCGCGGCGCGCGGCGAGAGATCCCGGCCCGCGACTTCGTCTAGAATGTCGCACGCCGCGCCTCGTGGCGCAGCCGCGCCTCAACGCAAGGGAAGAACGCCCTCCATGGCTTCCACGCATCGACCTCGGGCCAGCCGGCTCCCGTTCGCCTCGCTGCCCCTCGCGGCGGCGTACGTGCCTGCCGCCGTCGCCGCCGCCGCCATCGCTTTTGCCGCGTGCGGCGACGAGTTCACGGCGCGCCCGCCCGACGCGTCGACGAGCTCGAGCACCGGCGGCGGGAGCGGCGGGAGCGGCGGGAGCGGCGGCGGGTGTCCTGGGGGCGGCATGGTCTGCGGCGACGCATGCGTCGACCCGATGACGGACGCGCAGCACTGCGGCGAGTGCGACGTCGCCTGCCCGGCCTTCGGCGGCGAGCCGACCTGCCTGGACGGGGTCTGCCAGTCGCCGGCGTGCGAGGAGAACCGCGGCAACTGCGACAAGGACCCCGAGAACGCCTGCGAGGTGGACCTCCTCACGAGCACCGCGCACTGCGGCAGGTGCGACAAGCCCTGCGGCGGCCAGTGCGTGCGGGGCGCCTGCGTCGTGCCCACGCACATCGCGGCCGGCACGGATTACACGTGCGCGGTGCTCAGCGACAGCTCGGTCTGGTGCTGGGGCAGGAACACCTGGGGCAACCTCGGCGACGGGACGCTGCAGCAGGATCGACCGATCCCGAGGCCGGTCACGGGCCTCAGCGGCGCCACCAGGGTCGCGGCGAGCGTCTCGTCGGGGCGCGCGCACACCTGCGCGGTGCTGACCGACGGCGCTGTGGCGTGCTGGGGCGCGGGCAACAGCGGGCAGCTCGGCGACGGCGAGGCGACGAACTCCCCTTCCCCCGTGCGCGCGAAGGAGCTCGCGGGCGCGACCCAGGTCGCCGTCGGCGGGACCCATACCTGCGCGGTGACGGCGTCGCACGAGCTCTATTGCTGGGGCGAGGGCAGCTCCGGCCAGCTGGGCTACGGCGACGAGGTCGATCGGGTCGAGCCCACCGTGATGCTGGACGGCGTGGACTCGGTGAGCGCCGGACTCTCGCACACCTGCGCGGGCATGATGGAGCGGATGGGCGAGCGCACGATGAACTGCTGGGGCCACAACGAGAGCGGCCAGCTCGGCCTCGGCAACTTCAACCAGCAGAACACCCCGCAGCCCGTCGCGGGCCTCACCAGCGTCGCGCTCACGGCCGCGGGCGCCTTGCACACGTGCGCCGCGCCGGCGCGCGGCGTGGCCTCCTGCTGGGGCAAGGGGGAGCAGTTCCGCCTGGGGACTGGCCTCGTGAACCCTGAGGCGGTTCCCCGGAAGATCCCGGACCTCGTGGACGTGACCCGGATCTCGCTCGGCGCGAGGCACTCCGGCGCGGTGCTGGCGGGCGGCGAGGTGCTCCTGTGGGGCGACAACGCGAAGGGTCAGCTCGGCAACGGCACGCAGGATCCGGGGCTCCTTCCGGAGACGATCGGGCTGACCGACGTGGTCGAGCTGGCCCTCGGCGATGACCACAGCTGCGCGCTCAAGCGCACGGGCGAGATGCTCTGCTGGGGTGACAACAGGAACGGGGAGCTGGGCGACGGGACCGTCGAGCCCCGGCTCGTGCCGACGCGCGTCGCCTGGCCGACGCAGCCCTAGGACGCCGATCACGTTGATCGAGCAAGAAATTAGCCGCCAAGGCGCCAAGGACGCCAAGAACAAAACAGAATCTTGGCGTCCTTGGCGCGCTTGGCGGTTCAAATTCCTGTTCTTTTCCGGGGTTTCAACCCGTTTGTCGCTCTAGCGCGACGCCTCGACCGCGCGGCCCCCCCCCGCGCGCCAGATGCTGCGCAGTCCCACCGAGCCGTCGAGTCGACGGCGACGCCCTCGCGCCGCCGTCTCGCGGACGAACCGACGCGCGCGTTCCCGCCGGTGCCCCCGCGGCGGGCCGGCAGGGCATCGCCCGACGCGCATCAACGGCCTTCGGGAACATTCGGCAGCATTCACCAACACGCCACCAGGACGCGATCTCCGCCCGTTGCACACATTCGTCGCCACGTGCACTACGTAACTAACGTGGACTGACGTGGATTGACGTGGACTGACGTGGACTGACGTGGACTGACGTGACCGCGCTGTGCAGTCAGGGCGCAAGCGCGCAACCACGCGGACACACATGTGAAACATGACGCGCGCGACACGGGCGACGCGGGAGACGCGGGCGACGCAACGCAGCTCAGCAGCCTCCCCGATATTTCATGAACCGAAGAATTTCGACTCGACAGCCAATCAGGTCAACCGCATATACTCCAGCTATCTTGGCCGCATCGTCAGCCTGACGAAGCCAGGCAATTTTCACTTTGGCTTCTCGACGCGGCCTATTTCGACAACTCCGGTCCCGCAACCATGGACCCCTGGAGGGCACATGCCGCATCCCGTCACGTCAAAATCATCGCATTCCAACGGAAAATGGTTGGCTTGCGGCGCGCTGGCGCTCCTCTCCGCGGTGTCGCCGCTGATCCCGGGTCCGGCGCTGGCGCAGGGGGGATGCTACGGCGAGATCAAGACGTTCGCGACGGTTCCGGCGGCTCCGGGGTTCCCCGAAGGCATCGCGGTCCATGGGAATCGGGTCTACGTCTCCGGCCCGGCGACGTTCGGCACCGCAGGTCAAGGCCCGTCGAAGATCGTCGTATTCGACAGGGACACCAAAATCCTGAAGAACACGATCGTGGTGGCGGGCGAAACGCTCGCCGCCGAGCATGCGCTGAGCTGCATCGCCGTCGACGATGACGGCCGCGTCTACGCGCTCAGCACGCAGCTCGGCCTTCTGCGCTTCACGAAGACTGGACACGGATATGTCCAGGAGAGCTACGGCGACCCGCTGCCGGATCTGCCGGCGTGCGTGATGGCCGCGCCGGGAGAGGCGTGCTCGCCGACGCCCTTCCCGACGCCGCCGATACCGAACGATATCGCCTTCGACGAGGAGGGTTACGCGTATGTGACCGACTCGCTGCAGGCGACGATCTTCCGCTACCCGCCCGGGGGCGGCGCGCCGGAGATCTGGTTCCAGAGCGCCGCGCTCGTCGGCAGCGGCGACCTGCCGATCGGCGTGAACGGCATCCGGCTCGATCCGGAGCGGGAGCACGTCTATTTCTCGGTGTCGTTCTCCCCGTCGGACCCGAGCCTGGGGTCCATCTACCGGCTCCCCCTCGTCGACGCCCCCGAAGAGGCCGATCTGGAGCTGGTCCACGACTACGATGCTGGCGAGGCGCCCGACGGGTTCGCGTTCGGCAAGTCGGGGAAGCTCTATGTCACGCTCGCGGCGGCCAACGCGATCTCGGTGCTCGACGAGGACGGGGTCGAGGAATCGCGCATCGAGAGCGCACCAGGGGACGACATTCCCCTCGACGCCCCCGCCAACGTGGCGTTCAACGACCCGGCGCAGACGCTGCTCATCGTGAATCACGCGAGCTTCACCAGGAACGCCGCGCACTTCGGGGTGCTGAGGGTCTGGGTCGGCGACAAGGCCGATCCGCTCGAGAAGCCGTCGCTCCCTTGAGATGAGGCGAGGGCTCCGGCCGGCGCCCTCGCCTCAGGCGAGGCCCCCGCGCCGGCGCACGATCCAGTGCGCGCCGAGCGCCGCGGCCGCCGCCAGCGTCCAGGCCCAGGGGGGCAGGAGCGGCGCGACGTGGCGCTCGGCCGCCACCTGCGTCGCGGCAGGCAGCGACAGCGAGCCGGCGCCCGACGGGAGCACCGACGCGCCGCCCGTCGCGCGGGCGATCTCCTCCAGGCGGGCGACGTCGGGGCGGGGATCGGCCCACTCGTCGCCGCCGCGCTCGCACGCGAAGTCGCGCCGCGTCGTCGCCCGCTTCTGGTCGCCTCCGTCGCCGGCGGCGCCTTCCGGGACGATCTCCACCGTGGCCGAATACCCCCCGGGCTCGAGGCGACCGGCGGCGAGCTCGACCGGCTCGCCGCCCTCGCCGATCGGCGCGGTCAACGTCTTCACGACCGCGCCGCTGCCGAGGCGCGCGATGGTCACCCTGGCCTCGCCGCGCTGCCCGGCGAGGGGGCGCAGCACGAGCGCCGTCTCCTCGCCCGCGAGGCACCCGCCGCGCGGCTCGATCGCGGCAGGCTCGAAGCGCGGATCGCGCATGAGCCAGCCGAGCAGGGCGTCCCAGAACGCGCCGTGCGCGCGGCCCGCGGAGCTCGAGGCGAACGCGCTGAAGAGCAGGCGGTGGCTGCCGTCGAGCGTCAGCGCGATCGTCCGGCCGCTCTCGTGCTCGCCCAGCGAGAGCACCGGCATCGGCGCGCCCGAGGCCGTCGTGCGGGTCGGGTGCGTCATGAGCACCGTCGCCCCGGGGAGCGGATCGCCGACGACGTTGGTCCCCGGCATCTCCGGCATCTCGTCGCCGATCAGCGCGAGCAGCGGCGCGAGCACCGGCGCCGCGCGGCCGGCGGCGGTGATGCGCGGCACGAAGGCGCCGAGATCCACCTTGGGCGCGCGGCCGATGTCGAGATCCACCGGCAGGACGCGGGCGAGCCGCGTGCGCGCATAGTTGCCCGACACGAAGGCGTTCGGGCCGCCCACCATGATGAGCCCGCCGCCCTTGTCGACATACTGGGCCAGCGCCGGGAGGTGCTTGGTCAGGCCGTACGGCGCGGCGTCGAAGTCCTGCAGGACGACCGCATCGAAGCTCGAGAGGTGGACGCTGAAGAGCTCGTCGACCGGGAACGGGATCAGCGCGAGCTCGTCCGACGACGCGTTCACCTCGTCGCCGGGGGTGCGCAGGATGAAGAAGGCCACGACGTCGACCGAGGCGTCGGCCTTGAGCCACATCCGGAGCGCGCGCACGTCGTACGTCGGTCGGCCCGCCACGTGGAGCACCCGGATGCGGTCGCGCGCGACGTCGAGCGTGATGTACCGGACGTCGTTCTCGGGGAGCTCGTCGCCGTCCGGCGCCTTGATCGACACCTCCAGGATGCGGGTGCCGGCGCGGTCGAGCGTCACGCCGAGCTCGACCGTGCCGACGCCGCCCTCGACGTGCGCCGTGCCCGTGGCGAGCGTCGTGGGCGCGCCCTGCTCGCGCAGCTCGCGGGCCACGACAGGGACGGCGTCGCACGCGAGGCCGCCGCTGCAGCCGATGTCGATGCGGAGCGAGAGCGGCTGGTGGGCGACCGCGGCGCCGGAGGTCCGGACCGCGCGGACGCCGGCGTCGCGCACGGACTCGGTCGCCACCGCGACCGTGTGCACCGGGACGTCGAGCCCCTCCAGCGCGGCCCGCGTCGCCGCGGCGGTGTCGTCGGGGCCCGGGCGGTCGAGCCGGCCATCGGAGACGACGACGAACGCCGACGGCCGCTCGTCGGCGGCGCGGGCGAGCGCCTCGAGCGCGGCGCTGAGATCCGAGCGGCGCTGCGGCCGGCCTCGCGCGGGCGACGCGGGCGCCGCGGCCGAACCGGGCGCTGCGGCCGGCGCCCCCGCGTCCCTGTCGGGCGCCGTCGCGGCGCCAGCGCTCGCGCCCGGCGCGGCGCCGCCGCCTTCGCCTGCCTGCCCGTCGGCCGGCAGCGGCGCCCCTTCGCCGAACACGTAGCGGGAGAGCCGGACGTCGGCGCGCTTCCCGAGCTCCGCGAGCGCGCGCTCGGCGCTCTCGCGGCGGGTCCCCGCGACGCCCGGCAGGTCCATGGATCGGGAGCCGTCGACGAGCACCACGACCTTGGGGCCGACGAGGCTCCCGCGCGACGTGACCGCGACCGGGCGGAGGATGGCGGCGAGCAGGCCGAGCACGGCGAGCGCGCCCGTGAGCGCCGTGCCGAGCGCCGCGCGCGCGGGCGCGGCGCTCGGCACGGCGGCGCGTCCGCGCGCGCGGACGAGCTCGAGCACGAGCAGGCCGAAGCTCAGGGCCGCGATGACGCAGGCGACGGCGACGACCGGCGACGAGAGGTCGCCCGAGGGCGCGAAGCTCCGGGTCACGGCCGCTCCGGGAGCGAGAGGAGCGCGGGAAGCGCGCGAGAAGAGGGGGTCCCGCTCGCAGCGCCGGCGTGGGAGAGCGACAGCGCGGGCAGCGAGTCGAGGGCGCGTGGCACGCGCGGAGCCTAGTACATCGGAGCGGAGTGTCCCAGCCCGGCGCCGTTGCTGCGACCTCTCGGGCGACCTCGAACAACGGTGAGCCACCTTGAAACGCCGGGTACGCCGCGCGTAGGCTCGAACCCTCGTGACGATGCGCGAAGAGCTGGACGAGGCCGGGCGGCTCAGGGCAGAGAACGCAGCGCTGCGCGCGCGGGTCGAGGCGCTGGAGAAGGCGCAGGCGGAGCGCTCCAACGGTCATGCACAGAACGGAGCCGCGCCGGAAGGCACGGCAGACGTGGAGGCCCTCGACGCGCTCGAGGGGCTGCCCACGGCGGTGCCGGCGGTGATCCACTGGCGCCTGGACGGCGCGGTGACGCACTGGAACGACAGCGCCGAGCGCCTCTTCGGCTGGAGCGCGAGCGAGGCCATCGGCCGCCAGCTGACCGACCTCGTGGGCGTGGCCCCCGTGTCCGCCGGCGCGGCGCAGGCGTTCAACTTCGCCCGGGAGGAGAGCCGCTTCGCCGCGACCACGAGCGAGTGCACGACGAAGGGAGGTCACGCGCTCCTCTGCCGGTGGACCTACGCCGTGCTGCGCGACGGCCAAGGCGACGCGCACGAGATCGCGGCGCTCGTCGACGACATCGGCGACCGGCAGCGGAGGGAGAAGACGGTGCAGGGGCGGTACCAGCTGCTCCTGCAGCTGGTGGACAACGCGCGCAGCTCCATCTTCGTCAAGGACACCGCGGGGCGCTACGTCCTCGCCAACCGTCTGCATGCGCAAATGATGCAGAGGCACGTCCTCGAGGTCATCGGCCGGGATGAGTTCGAGCTGGCCGCCGTGGACCCCGCGGCCACCGAGATGATCGTGGGTAAGGAGCGCGAGGTGATGACCGGCGGGCAGGTCATGCAGTTCGAGGAGGTGGTGCCGATAGACGGCGCTCAACACCATTTCTTCACGGTCAAATTCCCGATCCACGACGAGCGCGGGACGCCGATAGGCATGGGCGGCATCGTGACCGAGATCACGTCGCTGAAGCGCGCGGAGGCGGAGCGGGCCTCGCTGCAGGAGGAGATCATCTTCGCGCAGCAGACCGCCCTCCGGGAGCTGTCGACGCCGCTCATCCCGCTCGCCGACCGGGTGGTCGCGATGCCGCTCGTCGGGACGATCGACAGCGGGCGCGCGGAGCAGATCATGGAGACGTTGCTCTCCGGCATCAGCAGCCAGGGCGCCCACACGGCGATCCTGGACATCACCGGCGTGCGCGCCGTCGACACGCACGTCGCGGACGCGCTGACGCGCACCGCGCGCGCCGCCCAGCTGCTCGGCACCCGCGTGGTGCTCACCGGCGTCCGCCCGGAGGTGGCGCAGACGCTCGTCACACTCGGCGTGGATCTCTCCGGGATCACGACGCTGAGCACGCTGCAGAGCGGCATCGCGCACGCCCTCCGCCACGCCAGACGGTAGCGGCGCGCGGCCAGACACCGGAGCTCCTGGCCGCTCAGCCCTCCTGCGTGAGGTACTGGAGGAGCGCGGCCTCATCGCTCGAGATCAGCCGCTCGATGCCGTCCTCCCGCGCGAAGCGCTGGATCTGGAGCGCGCCGACGACGCTCTGCACGAGCACGCCGACCCGCCGGAAGCCCCGCAGCCAGTGCGGCCGGAGGCGCTTCATCGTCGCCTCGAACGACGGATCGTTCCTGCCGGGGACGGCGCGGACGTCGACGAAGAGGGCGTGATGGGAGCGGCCCAGCCGGTCGAGGACGCGGATGAGCTCTCCCATCACGGCCTCGATCTCCTCCGGCGACACGAACGGCCTGGAGCTGCGGACGGTCCAGACGACGCGCAGGGACGCGTCGAACAGCACGGTGAAGTGGTCGTCCTGCCAGACCAGCTTCGGCGCAACGGCGAGGCGACCCGAGGTCATCGCGCCTCACGGCCGCGCAGGCGCGGAGCGGGGTCGATTGTCGTCGACGGCGCGGCGGCGCATCAGGAACGGCGCGTGCACCTGATCGTCCTTGTAGTTCGAGCAGAGCACGTACATCGCGATGTTCACGGCCAGGCGGAACGCGCGCTCCCGCTGCGCCTCGCCCCCGGGCGTGACCTCGACGCTCGGCCCTCCGCCCTCCGAGCGCGCCAGGGCGCCGGCGAGGTCGTGGTCGGAGAAGATCACCTGCGGCATGCCGCCGCGCACGATCGCCGAGAGCTTCGGCGGGCCCTCGACGCGGCCGACGGCGCGCGGGAGGAGATAGAAGGAGCGGAAGACGACGTTCTCCGTGCCGATCGGGATGGGAGAGCCCTCCGGCAGGACGCGGGCGAGCTCGCGCCGCGCGGCGCGGCCGAACGCGCCGCTGCCCGGGGCGAAGTCGTCGACGAGGAGCACGCCGCCGAGCGCGAGGAAGCGGCGCAGGCCGAAGACCTCGCGCTCGGTGAGCGGCGGGAGGTCGGCCTCGCCGCCCCAGAGCGCGAACGGCTCGGCGAGCAGCGCCGGGTCGTCGGCGCGGACCGTGGTCGGGTTGCGGCGCGCCGGCGCGCTCGTCCGCCGCTCCAGCTCGAACGACCAGCGCGCGGGGGCGGTGGCGCGCACCCCCTCCCATCGGGCGTCGCCCGTCAGCAGCGGCCGCGGGTTCCACGCCCCCTCCTCGCCGAAGGCGCGCACCGGGCGCGGCACCGCGAGGAGGAGCAGCGCGGAGACGAGCACCAGCGCCAAGACCGCGAGGCGCCGCGGCCGCGCCGGGGCCGTGGGGCGCGAGGGCGGCGGCGCCGCCTCACCGCCCCGGCCGCGCGGCCGGCGAGCGCCGAGCCGGCCGAGCCATCGTCTCAATCGAAGTCCTCGACCCGCCATACGCCCGCCTCGCGCCGGAGCTTCACCTCGTGCCCACCCGGGATCTGCACCGTCGCGGAGTCGCCGGCAATCCGGACCTCGAGCCCCTCGGGCTGAGCGAGCCCCTCGACGAGCGAGCGGAGGTCGCTCTCGATGGCGGCGCGCGTGGCCGGCGTGAGGACGCGCAGCAGGCCGGCGTAGCTGCGGCGCGCGAGGACGCGGCGGAGCTGCTCGAGGGCCTGCTCGGGGGTGCGGCCGCCCGCGGGAAGCGCGTCGGCGGCCGAGATCCGGAAGGCGCGCTCGCGCTCGTCGAGCTCGAGGGTCGCGATCTCGCCGTCCGGGTAGCGGACGCGGGCGCGGGTCTTGACCACGACCCCGGGCGCCGTGACGCTCCGCGCCTGCTCCGCGAGCTCGGCGCGCGCCTCGGCGACGCGCCGCCGCACCTCGTCGCGCGACATCGCGGTGCGGCTCTTGTCGCTCAGCATGCCGTAGATGGCGTCGGCGTCGCCGCGCGCCGCCGCGTCGGCGTAGACCTGCACCGCCTCCTTGGGATCGGGGAGCGAGGACGACGCGCAGGCGAGGCCGGACAGCGGCAAGAGCGACAGGAGCGGCAGCGGCAGCCGCGGCGGCAGCGACGGCAGCGACGATCGGGGCGATCGCGGCAAGAACAGCGCGAGCAGCGAGGTGAGGGCGCGCGGCACGGGACGAGCCTAGTACATCGGCGGCGGCGCGTCCCAGCGCCATGGACGAGCGCGGCGGCCGCCGTGAGGCGCCCGGCCGTGGTAAGCCGGCTCCTCCCGCGCCTCGCCTTCCCGCTCCACGACCCGAACGAAGCCGCCGCCGCATGATCGACGTTGTTGGAAAGCTCTGGGGGTTCTGCCACACGCTCCGCCACGACGGCATCGATCACGGGGACTACATCGAGCAGATCACCTACCTGCTCTTCCTGAAGATGGCCGCCGAGCGAGGCATCGATCTCTCGCGCGTCGAGCACAGGACGCCCCGCGGCGAGGTCGACGCGACCGACTGCTCCTGGCCCGCGCTGCGCGCGCGCAGCGGGCAGGCGCTGCTCGACCGCTACGCCGATGTCCTCCGATCCCTCGACGGGGCCGCCGGCGTCCTCGGGGAGATCTACGCGGGCTCGCAGCCGCGCTTCAAGAGCCCCGCGAGCCTCGGGAAGCTCGTCGACCTCATCGACGAGATCGCGTGGACGCGCCTCGGCGTGGACATCCAGGCCGCGGCGTACGAGGGCCTCCTGGAGAAGGCCGCCGCCGAGGGGAAGAAGGGCGCGGGGCAGTACTTCACGCCCCGCGCCCTGATCCAGTCGATCGTGCGGTGCATCAGGCCCGATCCGCAGGGGAAGCCGGGCTTCGCCCTGTGCGACCCGGCGTGCGGCACCGGCGGCTTCCTCGTCGCCGCCTGGGAGTGGATCGAGGCCGAGGCGCGGGGAGCGCTCGACCGGGAGGCGGCGCGCCGGATCAAGGCCGGGGCGTTCTTCGGCCAGGAGCTCGTCGCGCGCCCCCGCCGGCTCGCCCTGATGAACCTGTACCTCCACGGGATCGAGCCGAGGATCACCCTCGGCGACTCGCTCGACGCCCCGCCGCCGGACGAGCGGTTCGACGTGATCCTGACGAACCCGCCGTTCGGCACGAAGGGGGCCTACGAGACGCCGCGCCGCGAGGATTTCGCGATCGCGACAGCGAACAAGCAGCTCAACTTCATCCAGCACGTGCTGACGATCCTGAGGCCGGGCGGCCGGGCGGCGATGGTCCTGCCGGACCATTGCCTGTTCGCCGACCAGGCAGGCGCGGTGCTCGAGATCCTCGCCAGGGGCTGCGACCTGCACACGGTGCTCCGCCTGCCGCACGGGACCTTCACGCCGTACAGCGCCGGGGTGAAGGCCAACGTCGTCTTCTTCACGAAGGGCCGCGCGACGGAGAGGGTCTGGATCTACGACGCCCGGACGGGCGTCCCGTCGATCACCAAGAAGGGCCGGCCGCTCTCCCCGGCGCACTTCGCGGAGTTCGAGCGGTGCTACGGCGACGACCCCGACGGGCGCGGCGCGCGCGAGGCGGCGAGCTCCGGCGAGGGGCGATTCCGCGGCTTCGAGCTCCGCGAGGTGAAGGAGCGAGAGTTCAAGCTCGACGGGCTGAGGTGGCTCAAGGAAGAGTCGCTCGACGAGGCCGGCGAGATGCCCGAGCCGGAGGAGCTGGCGACCGACGCCCTCCAGGAGCTGACGGAGGCGGTCGCCGCGCTGAACCGCGTGCTCGCGCTGCTCGAGGGCGGGGCGAAGGCGGCGGAGGGGTGAGCGGGCCGCTGCCCGAGGGGTGGGCCGAGACGACGCTCGCGTCGATCTGCTCGCACCGGAGCGGGAGCTCGAAGCTCATCAAGGGGAAGCTCCACGCCGAGCAGCGGCCAGGGCGCTACCAGGGGTTCAGCGCGGCCGGCCCCGACGTGTGGTGCGACGGCTGGGAGCACGAGGGCGAGGCGATCGTGGTCTCCGCCGTGGGCACGCGGTGCGGGAAGGCGTTCAAGGCCCGCGGGCGGTGGTCGGCGATCGCGAACACCCATGTGGTCTGGCCGGATGAGCGGGCCATCGACGTCGGTTACCTGTTCCTCCACCTCAACGACGAGGGATTCTGGGTGAAGGGCGGCTCCGCGCAGCCGTTCGTGAAGGTGCGCGAGACGCTCGAGCGGCCCTTCGCGCTGCCTCCCCTCCCCGAGCAGCGCCGCATCGTCGCGAAGGCCGAGGCCCTGCTCGGCGAGGTGGACGCGGCGAAGGCCCGGCTGGCGAGGTCGTCGCTGCTCCTCCGGCGGCTCCGGCAGGCCGTGCTGGCGGCGGCGTGCTCGGGGAGGCTCACCGAGGACCTGCGCGCGCCGGGCGCCGCCGCGCCGGCCGCGGGACCGGCGGAGCCCCCGCCGCGCTGCTCGACGTCGGCGCCGGCCGCGCCCGCGGCGAGCAGCGAGGGTCCGGAGCGTCCCCTGCCGCCGTCCTGGGTCCGCTGCCCGTTCGGCGCCCTGGTGGACAACCACGATGGCCGACGCGTCCCCGTGAGCTCCGCGGTTCGAGCGAGGCGCCGGGGGCCGTATCCGTATTACGGCGCGTCGGGGGTCATCGACTCGATCGATGGCTACCTGTTCGACGGCGACTACCTGCTGATCGCCGAGGACGGCGCGAACCTCCTGTCGAGGAATACCCGGGTGGCGTTCGCCGCGAGCGGGAGGTTCTGGGTGAACAACCATGCGCATGTGGTCCAGCCGAAGGCCGGCGTGGTCCTCGGGTACCTCGAGCTGCTCCTGAACTCGCTCGATCTGCAGCACCACGTGACCGGCTCGGCCCAGCCGAAGCTCACGCAGGCGGCGCTCAACGGCATCCCCGTGCCGGTGCCGCCGGCGGAGGAGCAGGCGGAGATCGTCCGCCGCGCACAGGCGCTCTTCGCGCTCGCCAGCGAGGTCGAGGAGCGCGTGGCCCGCGCCGCGGCCCGGGCCGACAGGCTCCCACACACGATCCTCGCCAGGGCGTTCGCCGGAGAGCTCGTCCCCACCGAGGCGGCGCTGGCCCGCGCGGAGGGGCGCGGCTACGAGCCGGCGGAGGCGCTGCTGCGCCGCGTCCGGGGGATGGGGTGAGCGGCTAGCTGCGCCCCCGTATCCCGCCTATCCTGAACTCCTGTTGTTGTCGGTCCGGAGTTGGATCCCGACTGGCGGATGAACCTCCTTGCCAAGAGGAGGGTCGCGAACCAGTGAGTGACACATGGCGACCGCGGTCGAAACGCCCCTGAAGGTCGAGATGACCGAGCATCTCTGGATCACCTTGAGGGATGGCTGCCGTCTCGCGGCGCGCCTATGGCTGCCAGAAGAAGCGCAAAGAAAGCCGGCGCCGGCCATCCTGGAGTACATCCCCTATCGCAAGCGGGACGGAACCCGCGCCCGTGACGAGCCGATGCATGGATATTTCGCCGGCCACGGTTATGCCGTGCTGCGGGTCGACATGCGCGGATCCGGCGAGAGCGACGGGCTGCTGCGGGACGAGTACCTGAAGCAGGAGCAGGACGATGCCCTCGAGGTGATCGCCTGGATGGCGGCACAACCCTGGTGCAACGGCCATGTCGGCATGATGGGCAAGTCCTGGGGCGGGTTCAACTGCCTGCAGGTGGCGGCGCTCAGGCCGCCGGCCTTGAAGGCGGTGCTCTCGGTTTGCTCGACCGACGACCGCTACGTCGACGACATCCATTACATGGGCGGGTGCCTGCTCAACGACAACCTGTGGTGGGGCACCATCATGCTGGTTTATCAGTCCCGCCCCGCCGACCCGGAGCTCTTCGGCGAGAGCTGGCGCGACAACTGGCGGGAAAGGCTGGAGCGGATGCCGTTCTGGCCGGCGCTTGCGATGGCCCATCCGCGGCGCGACGATTACTGGCGGCACGGGTCGATCTGCGAGGATTGGAGCGCTGTCCAGGTGCCGGTCTGCCTGATCGGCGGCTGGGTCGATGCCTATACCAACACGGTGCCGAGGATGCTGGAGCACCTCAAGGTGCCGCGGAAGGGCATCATCGGGCCCTGGGCCCACGTCTACCCGCACGACGGAACGCCGGGCCCGGCGATCGGCTTTCTGCAGGATGCCATCGCCTGGTGGGATCGCTGGCTGAACGGCGTCGAGAACGGCGTCGACGAGGAGCCGATGCTGCGCGCCTGGCTGCAGGACTACACGGCGCCGGAGACGACACGAAGTCACCATCCGGGACGCTGGGTGGCCGAGCAGAGCTGGCCGTCGCCGGACATCCAACCCTGTATTCTCTATCTCGACAGGGACGGCCTCGCCCCGGTGAGCGGCGCCGAGGAGATCTTGGCGCTGCGCTCGCCCCAGCATGTCGGCCTTCAGGGCGGGGAGTGGATGGCGGCCGGCTGCGTCGGGGAGCTGCCGGGCGACCAGCGGATCGACGATCTCGGCTCGCTCACCTTCGACACCGCGCCGCTCGAGGAGGCGATGCAGGTCGTCGGCGCCCCGGAGCTGGAGCTGGAGTTCACCAGCGATAAGCCGGTGGCGCAGCTCTGTGCCAGGCTGTGCGACGTGGCGCCCGATGGCGAGGCGCTGCGGGTCAGCTTCCAGGTCATCAACCTCACCCACCGCGACAGCCACGCGGAGCCGACCCCGCTCGAGCCCGGCAAGCGCTACAAGCTGAAACTGGTATTGAATGCCTGCGCGCATCGCTTTGCAGCCGGCCATCGCCTGCGGATATCGCTCTCCAGCGCCTACTGGCCGCTGATCTGGCCGGCTCCCGAGCGGGCGACGCTCGGCGTCGTCACCGGCACCAGCCGCCTCATGCTGCCGCACCGAAGGCCGCAAGCGACCGACGGCGGCGAACCGTTCCTGCAGCCGGAAGCGGCGCGAGCGACGCCGATCACCCGGGTGAACGGGGGCAGCGTCACGCGCTCGGTGACCTTCGACGTCACCTCGGGTGCGGTCACGACCGTGACGGATACAGTGGGCGTCTTCGGAGAAGGGCGCCAGCGCCTCGACGAGATCGGCACCGAGGTGCTGCACCAACTCCGCCGCGAGCTCCGCATCGCGCCGGACGATCCGCTCCGCGCTTCCTTCACCTGCCGGCAGACGTATGTGCAGTCGCGCCCGGGGTGGGACATCCGCATCGAGGTGACGACCAGGCTCCACGCCGACCGCGACCATTTCTATATCAGCGGCGAGCTCGACGCCTTCGAGGACGACATCCGCTTCGCAAGCCGTGAATGGCGGGAGAAGATCAAGCGGGATCTGATCTGAGGCTCAACCGGGAGCAAATGCGGAAGCGGCGGCGGCGGCGCGGCCGGCAGCGGGCCCCATGAGGCTCTCGCTTCCTCCACCCCCGCACGCATCCACCACCGTCCCTCCACGGTAGCTCCTCTCCCTTCTGGAATCGACGCCGGCCGCCTTCCGTTATTCTCGGCGTCTCTCATCGGATCGCCTTCCGCCCTCGGATCCGCGCCGTCATCGCGGGTCCGATCCGATGAGACCCATGATCCCGAGGAGGCGCTGATGAAGGTGAGGATCGTCGTGAGTTACGTCCCCCGCTATCGCCGGGGCCACCGCTTCCATTTCGTCCCGCCGGTCACCGGGATCCACCTCGCGGCGATCACCCCGCCGGAGCACGAGGTCGAGCTCTTCCACGAGCAGGTGCGCCCCGTCCCCATCGACGCCTCGCCGGACGTCGTCGCGCTCTCGTTCTTCTCCGGCTTCGCGCGCCGCGCCTACGCGCTCGCCGATCGCTACCGCGCCCTCGGCGTGCGCGTCGTCGCCGGCGGTCCGCATGTCTCGTACTGGATCGAGGAGGCGCTCCAGCACGTGGACGTGGTGGTCACCGGGGAGGCCGAGGCGGTCTGGCCCTCGGTCCTGCGCGATCTCGCGCGAGGCACGCAGCGCCGCGTCTATCACGGCGAACCGGCGTCGCTCTCCGGGCTGCCGACCCCTCGCTACGATCTGCTCGAAGAGCGCTTCCTGGTCCCCCGCGTGCTCCAGGCGACGCGCGGCTGCCCGTTCACGTGCAGCTTCTGCACGGTGCCCGACCTCAACCCCGGCTTCCGCGTGCGCCCCGTCGACGAGGTGATCCGCGACATCGCCACCACGCATTTCCCCCGCTTCTGGCAGGAGAAGATCGCGTGGTTCTGGGACGACAACCTGCTCGTCCAGCGCCGCTGGGCCAAGGAGCTCCTGCGCGAGCTCGCCGGGCTCGATCGCTGGTGGCTCACGCAGGCATCCATCGATATCGTCAAGGACCGGGAGCTCCTCGACGCGATGGAGCGGTCCGGCTGTATCGGCATCTTCCTCGGCATCGAGAGCCTCGACGAGGCCGATCTCAAGAGCGTCGACAAGCGCCAGAACCGCGCGCGCGAGTACCGCGAGGCCATCCGCAAGCTGCACGATCGCGGGATCTGCGTGATGGCGGGCTTCATCTCGGGCTTCGACGATCAGACGCCGGAGGTCATCGCCTCCACGGCCGATCGGCTGAACGAGATCGGCGTCGACGTCCCGTTCCTGAGCATCCTCACGCCGTTCCGGGGCACGCCGCTGTACGACGAGCACCGGCGAGACGGGCGCATCCTGGAGGAGCGTGACTGGCCCCATTACAGCGGCTACGGCGTCGCCTTCCGGCCGGCGCGCATGTCCCCCGAGCAGCTCCTCGCCGCCCACCGCCAGATGTGGAATCGCGCCTTCGGCCCCGCGGCGGTGCTCGAGCGCCTCGCGCGCGGCGCGCGGTCGCTGAGCCGCGGCGCCATGATGCTCTCGGCGGCGATGAACGGCTTTTACGGCCTCAAGCAGATCACCGGCAACGAGCCGGCCGCGCCTCCGCTCGAGCCGGAAGGGACGATCCGGCACCCCGCGCCCGGGGACGCCCCGGCCCGGCTCTCGCGCCTCGGCCTGAAGCGGTCCGCGAGCGCGGCCGACGGCTCGGTGGAACGCACGGCGTAGCGGCGCGCGGGCGAACGCGCACCAAGCGTCTCGCCGTCGAGCCACTCCATCGCGAGGCAGGGGCACCCCGCGGCGGTCGCGGCGGTCGCGATGTACCGCGCGACACCCGGGCTCTGGAGTGACGCCAGCACCTCGTGTCCCCGCGAACGAAGGTCGAGCTAGGGCAGATCTCTGATCTCCGACATGCAGGCGCCCTCATCGCAGCGCACCGCGACCGCCTGCTCGCTCTCTCTCTCGAGCCGCCGGCCGTCCTCCGCGAGAGACGGACGCGACGGGCAATCGCACAGCGGCGAGCCTGCGAGGCACGCCGCCTCGGCGGCCTCGAACGCTTCCTTGTCGTCCGCGTCGACGCCGACGAACAGGATGTCTCCGCAGCAGGTCGTGACGTGCGGCAGCACGACGCAGTCGCTCGCCTGTTCGCAGGCCTTGCTGAACGCCGGAAAGCTCGACTCGCGGCACGTCAGGCCATGGCTGCTCCCGCCCTCGGAGCCGCCGGCCCCGCCGCTGGCGGCGCTGCCGCCGCCGCCCCCGGAGCCGCCGGCGCTCGCGGCGCCGCCGCCCCCGCCCCCGGAGCCGCCGGCTCCACCGCTCACGGCGCTGCCGCCCCCGCCCCCGGAGCCGCCAGCGCCGGCGCTGCCGCTCGCGCCCGCTCCGCTGGTGCTGGTGGATTCCGCGCTCGCAGGTCCATGGTCCTCTTCGCCGCACGCCGCGCCGCCCAGCGTCGCCCACGCAAGGAAAGAACCACGAGCCAACCAGAGAAAGCACTTGTGTGTCATCGCCGCCGCGTCGAGCACGGGACATGCCCGCTCCGGCACGAGAGAAACACGCTGGTTTTCTGTGCCATGGCGAGCCACGACGTCGCAGCGCACGGCAGGGCGATCAGGCCGAGTTCACGCGCGGCGGTCATGCGTGCCGGCGTCCATGAACATGCGATTACTACGATTGCAACAGACTTGGAGTGCAACGACTGCCTCGCCTCTGCGGCCGCCGAGGTGGAGGGCGAGTGTGCGCCGGAGGTCGCCGCGTGCGAGTTCGACACGGGCGAGTGATCTCGGCCCCCCGGTATCAGCGCTCGCTCAGCAGGGCGTGAACATCTCGGCGCCGAGATACGTACTCGTGAACTGGCTGTTGACCGGGTTGCCGAGATAGTCGTAGCACTGCACGTTCACCTGGGTGTCCGCGCCGACGCCGGTCCAGTACGAGACCTTGCAATACTGATTGCTGTAGCCGTACGCCGTCACCATCGTGGTCGAGTTGTACGACAGCAGGTTCGGGTACCGGACGAAATGCGAGCCGACGGGCGCGTTGTGCCCCGCGCTGATGCCCGGGCCGAAGTAGCAAGGATGCAGCGTGTTGTACAGACCCGTGTAGCTCGCGGGCGGGGTGTACGACGACGACACCGGGTCGCTCGCCCAAGCGAAGCCGCCCACGCGGCCGGTGCTCGGCATGCCGAGGTGATAGCTGAGGCTGAACAGGCTGTCGGCGGACGCGCCCGCCGCGCCCCAGCAGCCCACGTCGATGACGGTGTCGGCGCCGCTCTGGTTCCAGCCCGAGACGTTGCAGTACTCCATCCCGCCGCCGTACGCGGTGACATGCACGGTGCCGCCGGTGGCGGACATGCCCGGGACGCGGACGGTGTACCGGCCCGTGTTCACGTGGGTGACGGTGCTGTACTGGCTGCCGCTCGTGTACTGGTACGTCGTCGAGGGCGTGTACGGCGCGTTGAGCGGGGCGGACGCCTGGTCGTTCCAGAGGTACGCGCCGCCATGGCTGTTGTTCTCGCGCGAATAGAGGGCGACGAAATACGTGTTCACCGGGGCGCCGCCCGCCGTGTGGCAGCGGACGTTCACGCGGAGCGTGGTGGCGAGGGCGCCGGTGCCCCACGACGCCACCTTGCAGCGGTCGCTGCCGCTGCCGTAGCTCGTGACTTGCACGTTGCCGCCGGCGCCGGCGAGGTTCGGGAAATCGACGGAATAGACGCCCGTGCTCGTGCTGGTGATCGTGTTGGTGCCGCCCGCCGAATTGTAGGAATACGAGCTGTTGGCGTTGAGGGTGCCCGCGCCGAGCAGGGTCGACCATACCCAGCCGAAGCCCTGGGTGGACGAGCTGGAGAGCATCGCCGCCTCGGCGCTGCCGGTGTCCTCTCCGGAGAGGTCCGCGACCTCGGGATCCTGCGTGTCCGCGACACAGCCGGCCCCGACCGTGACGGCGAGCGAGGCGAAGGAGGACACGAGCACAGCCAAGATGCCGTTCTTGAGCGTCGACATGGGGAGACCTCTCGGGGTGAAATAGGGACTGGAGTGCGCGCCCTCTCTGGCGGCGCGCAGCCTCGTGGCGGCGCGGGGGGCTCATTGCAGCGCGCGGGCCAGACGCCGGGCGCGCGAGCTGCAGCGGATCTTCGAGGGTTCTCTCGTGGAGAAGGGGGCCGCCGGTGGTCTGGGCGTCACACGCGGCGACGGGACTGTCGCCTGGCAGAGGACAAGGGCCTGTCAGGAAGGACCCCGGCGCGCGCTCGTCATCGGCTCCGGCGGACGACAAGCGACGAGCTCCAGTCGTCCTCGCGCCGGGCGCATGACCTCATGGCTTGTGGCGCGGCGACCACGAGGGCATGAAGCCCGCTCATGCCCCTTCGAGAGCTCCTCCCCATCGTCCTCCTCGGCGCAGGAATCGCGCTCGGGGCGGGGAGCGCGGCCTGCGCCGCGCGACAAGGCTCGACCGGCGCGAGCCCGTCGAGCGCCGCCGCGCAGCCGGCGCGGCCAGGCGCACCGGCGGGCGCCTCCACAGCGGCACCGGCGCAAGCGGCGGCGGGCGACCCGGCCGCGCCCGGGGGAGCTACGCCCGAGCCGCCATCCGCGTCGGCCGAGCAGATCGCGCGCCTCCCGCCGGGCGCCGCGATCTACGCCTCGCTTCGCAACAGCGCCCTCGACGTCGCCGTCCAGTACGTGCCCCAGATCGCCGAGGTCCTGATCGAGGCGAACCGCGCGCTCGGCAGCCAGGACCCGCCGGACGTGACGCTCGCGAAGGCCGGCGTCGATCCGCGACGGCCGATCCTGGGCGCCGTGGTCCCCGCGTCCGAGAAGAGCGCGCGCGCGGTCGTCGACGCCATGGCCAAGGGGGCCTCGGGCAAGGCGCTCGAGAAGGTCGTCCTCGGGCACGCGGGGGACGTGACGCGGGTGCGGCTCCTCGTTCCGCTCGTGAGCGGGGCGGACCCGCGGCGCGCCCTGGCGGGCGTGGTGGACGTCCTCGCGGGCGGCGCCCCGCTGGAGGCGTGCCCGGGCGCAGCGCGCTGCGCCGGCTTCGGCGCCCGCGCGCCGCTCGGCGTGGCGCAGGGCGGGATCGCCGCCGTCGCGATCTACGCGGACGGCGCCGACCTCCGGCTCGACGTCGTGATGTCGCTCTTCGGGTCCGGCGCCGATCCGGCCGCCCTGAAGGAGCTCGTCGCGTTCGGCGAAGAGGTCGGGGGCCCGGAGGGCCGGTGCTCCAGGTTCGACGCGAGCCCCGTTGTGTCGGTGTGCCTCGATCCCGAGCGGATGGGCGAGCTGGGCGCGACGGACGGCTACGGCAAGATCGCGAGGGCGCTCTCCGGAGGCCACGTCGATCCAAGGGTGATCCCGACGATCGCCGCCCAGGGCTTCGCCGAGGCCCGGCAGAACCTCTGGCTCGCCGCGCCGGCGCGCAGGCTCGCCGGCGACGGCACCCTCGGGGTCACCGTGCAGGGCAAGCGGAGCCGCTTCGTCGCGTCGTGGGCCCTGACGGACGCCTCGCGCGCCGGCGTCGAGAGGGCGTTCGCCGCCGAGCGATGCGCCGCCGGCGATGCGGCGGTCACGGAGCTCTTGCCGGCGCTCCGCGCGGCGGTCGGCGATCCGGGGAAGGGCTTCGACGACCGGAAGAAGGTCGTCACCGCGTTCGAGGAGGCAGGCTGGTCTGCCTATCTGATCGCCGCCGCCGGCACATGGCCAAACCTGCTCGGCGTGATCGCAAGTGTGCTCGAGCAGGGCCCCGGGACCGACCCCGACTACCATGTGTGCGCCAGCTACGAAGACGGGCGGCTCGTCCTCGTGTCCGAGATCCGCAGATGACAGCGGGGTGGTGAGGTCATTTGCTTGGAGAGGTCCCACATGAAGGCAGGAAATCATTCAGGTTTTCTTCCCGCCTTCACGTTCAAATGACCCCACCGCCCAAGCGCACGCAGGCCCTGTTCGCCAAGGGGTTGGGCGGTGCCCCAATTGGCCCCTTTCTCTTCCAATTCGCCATGCGCAACCTCGCGAAACTACTCGGGTCCGGAGACCGTCGAGTGCCCTAATCAGGATACCACCAGGGGTTGAGGCCCGCGAGGGTCGCCTCCTTCGACCCATTGACTTCGCGGGCCTGCCGCGCCCGACGGCGGCACCCACGAGGGCTGCCTCCTCACCGAGGACCGCGGCACGTGCGTCTTCGGGCGCCAGAGCGTCGTCGTCGGCGGCGATCCCTCCGTCATGGCATCGGGGAACCGGCTCGTTCCTCCCAACCGCGAGGTCCACATCGCGTTCAACAACGCGAAAGACGCTGTGCCGACGGCTCCCCGATCCTGGTATTCTCCGCGTGCTCAAACGGCGGACATCCAGATCGGTGATGGAACCAAAGCAGAAGGCATCGATCGCGCGCATCCTCGTGGGCGGCGAGCGCGGGACGGGGTTCCTCGTCAGCCGGGAAGGGCTCGTCCTCACGGCGCTTCACTGCGTGGCATTCGCGGACTCGTTCAAGACCGGCAAGCCCGAGTTCCTTCCGGGCATCATCAAGGTCCGGTTCGGCGATCCCCTCGACCCGGCAGTCGGGCCTCCCGGTGCGGACGGCAAGCTGTTCGCCACCACGGCGACGGTCGTCCAGCACTCGGTGGAGCACGACATCGCGCTCCTCGAATGCAACGAGACACCGGACGTCGAGCCGCTCGTGCTCGCTCCCAGCCCGTTCGGCGTCGCGCGCTGGTCGACGTTCGGCTTTCCAGAAGCGTCGGGCGCGGTCGCGGACGGGTCGCGGGAAGTGAACGGACAGCCCTTGGACGGCCGCATCACGTCGATGTCGACGCGGATCGCGCTCGCGCTGAACCAGGTCGGGGCGATGGACCTGCGCGGGATCTCGGGCGCGCCGATCCTCGTGGGCGGGGTGGTCGTTGGCGTGGTGCAGCAGACGCTCACGAAGGACGGCGTGGTCACCCAGAACTCGCTGTTCGGGGTCCACGTCGCGACCTTCGCTTCGGCCCTCACGCCGAGCAGCCCTACGCCGAACGGCTCGCCCCCGAAGAAGCTGCCGTGGAAGGCGCAGCCACTCCCCGAACAGGCCCACCTGCTGGCGACGCTCAGCGAGCTCAAGGCAGCGCAGCTCGTCCTCGCGGCAAAGAAGCTCCGGCTGTCGACAGAGCTCGACGGGCTGGACGAGCGGACGACGATCGGCCTGCTCACGTGTCCGCTCATGGACGCGCTCAACGCGCTCAAGGGCACCCTCGGGACGTTCCTCCCCACGAAGCCGCCGCGCGAGGTGTTCGGGCTCATGCTCTGCTCGTCGCGCCTCCCGGTGCACGTCGCGGAGACCGCGGCGCCCGCGCTCGATGGAGATCAGCCGCCCGGGAAATCGGTCTGGGTCGGGGCCAGGGAGGCGGCGACCGCACGATCGCTCGCCTTCCGCTTCGCGGTCCAAGCCGGGCTCGGCGAGGTCCACGAGGCGCTCGCGGATCTCGGCGCCCTCGCCGGCGCCGAGGATGGCGAGGCCGAAGCAAAGAAGGTCTTCAAGAGCGAGCTCATGGGACGGATGGCGTGCGAGGAGGCTGGGTTCGAGGCGACGCGAGCGCGTTGGGTGAAGCGCAACCGCGACATCTACGTGCTGGCCGAGATCGGCTCTCCTCCGAACCTCGCGGAGATCCTGAAGGAGATCTACCCGCGGGTGAGGGTCGTCTTGCGGGGCCCGCCGCCGATCGAGAGCACGGAAGCTCTGCCGTCCGACGTCATCACCATTCCCGAGTGTGCCCCCGCAGAGCTCGAAAGCGACTTCCAGACGATCCTGGATGACCTGAGGTGATCATGCAGAACGAGGACAAGGCCGAGTCGCCGTTTCGGACGCTGGAGGCGCGCGTCGCGAAGAACGACAAGCTTCCACCCTATGTCTACGAGCCGCACGTCCTCCGCGCCGTGAAGGTGGCGGGTGCCATCGGACGCGTACTGCTCCTGCGCGGCGATCCCGGGACGGGCAAGTCCACGCTCGCGCGGAATGTCGCGAACGCGCTCGGCTGGGATTACTTCGAGTCCGTCATCACATCGCGAAGCCAGGCGCGCGATCTCTTGTGGACCTTCGATCAGGTCGAGCGGCTGAACGACGCATACGACAGCGCCGTCGATCGCTCGAACCGCGTCCGCGAGAAGAGGAACTACGTCGAGCCCCAGGCGCTGTGGTGGGCGTTCCATCCGGCGCTCGCGGCTGAGCTGCGGCCTCCAGCGAGCCCCACGGTTCCTCGCACCGGCGCGGTCGTGCTCATCGACGAGATCGACAAGGCCGATCCCGACTTGCCCAACGATCTGCTCGTCCCGCTCGAAGCGCAGCGCTTCTGGGCCGAGCCCCTCGGGCGCGAGGTGGTGGCGATGCGCCCGGTGTTCGTCGTGGTGTCGACGAACGAGGAGCGCGATCTTCCTCAGGCGTTCTTGCGCCGCGCGATTGTGGTGAAGCTGGAGCGGCCCGTGGATCCTGCGCGACTGAAGCAGATCGTGGGCAAGCACTTCGCCAAGATCCCGGGCGTCTTCGACGCGACGGTGCAGGCGTACCTCGCCGCGGGCGATAGGGCGAAGTCGCAGGACCTCCGCGCTCCCGGGACGGCCGAGCTGCTCGACGCGCTCCGTGCGTGCGAGGAGCTGCACATCGAGCGCAGCGACCACCCGGAATTCGAGCTCGTCGTGGAAGCGGCGCTCTGGAAACACGGTGAGCAGCAGGCCTGATCCTTCGAGCCCGGCGCGCGGTGACCGGCCGCAGCTCTGGCTGGGCGACGCCTTGAGGGCGATCCGCGCGCTCGGGGTCCACGACCCGGAGGAGGCGCGCTCCATCTGCGCGCTGGTGCTCGGCACGGACACCGCGGCGGCGGAGCGGCGGGACGCGGCGCCCCCTTCGTCGATCGAACGTCTCGCGCCTCCGGTCCCCCTTCCGAAGGTGGAGGTAAACGGTGTCGGGGTGATCCCGGAGGCGTCCGGCGCGGCGATCGGCGTGCCGTCGCAGCTCGTCGAGATCCATCGTCCGCCGGCGGACGAGGAGACCGGCGCGGCTCGCAGCGGATCGGTGACGGCGCTCGCTCTGGAGACCGCCGTGGAGTGGCGGAAGGCGCCCGAGCCCCTCTTCCGCACCCCGGTGGAGCGCTCGATCCTGCGCGAGATTGCGGCAGCCCTTCTGCCGTCAGCGAGGATCGACGTCGATCGGCTCGTCGAATCCATGGCGAAGCTCGATCTCCCCCTCGTCGTCCCGTTCCTCGACGAGTCGACGACGCGGAGAGGCGTGCAGTTCCTGGTCGATCGGAGCGCGCGGCTGGACGGCTTCGCGTTCGACATGCGGCAGATCAAGGCGCGGTTCGTCTCGCTCCTCGGCGGGGCGAGCGTCGAGACGCTGCAGTTTCACGAGTTCCCTTCGACCGCGGGACCGGGCCCATCGGACACGTGGACGCGGTACCGCGCGCCTGCGCCGTTCGTGCCCATCGTGGTCGTGACCGCGTTCTCGACGGTGAGCGCGCGGGCCTGGGAGGCGCTGGTGGCGCGCTGGGCTCGCGAGCAGCGATACGTGACGTTCCTGGTTCCGCACGGGGCGGAGCGCGTTCCGCCGAGAGTCGCGGCCGCGGCGCGCGTCGTCCTGTGGGATCGGGCCACGACCGCGCGGAGCGCTCGCCGCTCGAAGCCAGCGCGGCCTGCGATGGCGGCCGTGAAGCGGCCCGGCGCGGAGCGACACGACACGGATCCGCTCGACCGCCTCTGGCGAAGGAACCGCGACGCCGCGAGGCTGGCGCGCTACGCGTCGCTCGCGGCCCACGTCGAGCCGGCGCTGCTCCGCGAGTTGCGCCATCGGCTGCTGCCGGACGCGACGCCGGCCGCCGAGCTCGACCTGTGGACGAGCGATGTCGCTTCCTCGAAGACCCGCGACGGCTTCACGCTGTCCCCGCGCGTCCTCGATCGGCTCCGCCGAGAGGCGGCCGCCAGCGGAAAGATGGCCTCAGTGCTCGCCATCGTGAAGCGGCTCCACGCCGGTGCTCCCCCGCTCTTGCAGCTCGAAGAGCGGCTGATCGCACTCTCGCTCGGCCCCTCGGGCCAGCTCATGGAGCAGCGCATCCAGAGCGAGCTGGAGCCCGTGCTCGCCGCGATGGAGCGGTCGTCGGCCCGGACGAAGAACCTCGCTGGGTGGTTCGCGCGCACGGTCGCCCGCCTGCCGCCGGCCGTGGTGAGCTCCGACGTGGGGCGGCTGCTCGGCTTCGTCGCGGCGTCGCACGTGCCAGGGGCTGCGGCGGTGAAGGCGCTGCCGAGCGAGGGCGCGCTCCGGCGGGCCGCGGCGCTCCTGCCGAAGGAGCGGGAGGTGGCGATCGGTGTGCGGTGGCGAACGGCCAGGTCGAGGACCGTACTCGATCTCGTGCGCTTCCCGGAGACCGGGCGCGCCGGCGATGCGTGGCACGTTCTTCACGTGACGAAGTGCGATCCGCTCGTGGTGTGGGTCGACGACAGACCGATCTCTGTCGGCTCCGAGCCTGTGGAGGTCGATCTCTCCGCGCCGGAGGGTGAGCCCATCACGAGGATCCGCGACATCTCGGGAAAGCGGTGGGAGCTCGCGTCGCCGGACGATCGCTCGCACGCCGTCGCCGTCGTGCGCGGCCGCGAAAGGCAAGGGATCGCGTACCTCGTCGACGCCGACCTCTGCATGACGGCGATCTACGCGGTCGACACCGATGAGGTTCATCTGCAGTTCCCGTGGGGGAAGGTGCGGGGGCGCGTGGTCGCGCGGGGCAAGCCGGCGATCCACTGGGCGATGATCCGGCTCGACGCTCCGGTCACGCTGGCGCCGCTCGTGCTCGGCGCCGACCTGCGGCCGGACGACGCGTGGGAGATCGCGGCCTCGGCGTCCCTGCGGATGCACGGCCGCGGCAGCGTGCTTCTTCGAAATGACGTGGGCATGCGGCTGCCCATCGCGCAGCCGATCACGGATCACGCGAAGGCAGAGGCCATGCGGGGCGCGCCGGTGTTCGTCGGGGGCCACGTCGCGGGGCACGTGGCGTTCGTGGATCCTCCCGGCGACGGGCAGGGGATCGTGGTGTGTCCTTCGAGCGCGCTGCGGGCGGGGTGGGCGGCGTCGCGGATCACGAGCGTTCCGGGGGTCGAGCAGCGCCTGGCGGCGGCACAGGACAGCCGAGACGAGCCCGCTCCGGGCATCGCGGTGGGACGGCGGACCTTCCTCTTCGCGGATGTGCTTCCGGACGAGACCGTGGTGAGGCCGCGGTGGCAGTATTTCCGCCAGGCACGCTGCCATTCGTTCGGCGAACACACATGGCTCGCGGTATCCATCACAGAGGATGCGCGGGCTGGCCGGTTCATCGGGTTCGGCCCGGCCGTGGACCTCTGGGCCGGCAGTTCCCGCCCGGACGTCGAGGCCGCGCCTGGCGCGAGAACGCCCCATGTGTTCGTTGACTTCTTGAGAACGAGCTATCGCCCGGCGTTCGTGTGCGTTCCAGCCGATGGCGAGGGGTTCGAGCTCCTGCCCTACCCCCTTCTGCAACGGGACGGCGAAGCGCCGCAGGTCATCAATGTCGATATGCGACGCATCGACGCCGGGCTGCCAGTCTTCGTGAATGGCCATCTGGTGGGTGTGACGCTGCCCGGACACTTCCCACCCCAGCGGAGGCTCGCCCAGCAAGCGCAGGAGCCGCTCGACGTGCCCGAATTCGTGCCCCTTCGCACGATATTCGACGTCGTGAGCGACCTCGCCGTCCGCCTCCTGCAGCCACGCGACTGGACGCGCCTCGCGAGGAGGCTCCGCGAGGATCGCTTGGCGGACGACGTAACCGGCGACCTCACCCAGCCCCACGCGGTGCTCGCCGCGATCCGGCGATCCGGCTCGCGCGACCTCCTTCAGTTCGCGCTCGATCAATCCATCCGGCGCCTCGAAGCGGGCGTGCCGCCCCGCGAGCCGAGCCCGTGGATACGCGCCGAGCTCGATATCGAGAAGCTCCGTTCGGCGGGCAGCACGGCGGAGTTGGCGATCCGGCTCTCCATCGTGGACCTGAGCTCGCACCCGGCGGCCTCGTCGGCCACCTACACGCTGGACACCCCGTTGATGGAGGACATGCCGTCGTTCAGCGTGGATCGCCAGCGCGGGTTCCCGATCGAGGTCGTCGTGCCGGGCGACTGCGATGTGAGCGTCGAGGTCGGCCGCGAGCCGGTACTCGACCTGCGCGCGCGGCTCGGGGATCTCCTTGACGAGAAATACCTGTACTTCCTGCGCGATGAACCTTGGTCCCGCAACTGGGTGAGCGACGAGGACATCGCTCTCATCGAGGACGCGATCGACGATCTGAGGAGACGCTGACAGGAGGCGCTGAATGGCCATCACCCGAAAGGTTTACGTTATCTCCGATCTGCACCTCGGCGGCCGCCCCGCGACGGCGCAGGACCGCGGCTTTCGCATGATGAAGCACCCGGACGAGCTCGCCGCCTTCATCCGCGGGCTCCCGGCCAAACGAACGGCGACGACGGCGGTCGAGCTCGTCATCAACGGCGACTTCGTCGACTTCCTTGCGCACGACCACGGCGGAGCCAAGCCGTGGAAGGCATTCGCGTATGAGAAGGGCGAGGCTCTACGCGCCTTCGAGGCGATCGCGGGCGGCGCCGACAAGCCTGTCTTCGAGGCCTTGGCCGAGCTCACGAAGACGTGCCGGCTCACCGTGATGCTCGGCAACCACGACCTGGAGCTGTCGCTGCCCGAGGTGCGCGAGGCGCTCCTGAAGAAGCTCGGTGACGCGCCTTCGGCCAATGTCCGGTTCCAGTACGACGGCGAGGCGCTCGAGGTGGGTGACGCCCTCATCGAGCACGGAAACGCCCACGATCCGTCGAACGCCGTCGACTTCAACGGCCTGCGCTACCTGCGCGCGATCCGGAGCCGGGGGCACCTCGATCCGGACATGCAGCGGCGCGCGTTCCGGGCGCCTCCGGGCAGCGAGCTCGTCGCGAGCGTCATGAACCCGCTCAAGGAGCGGTATGCGTTCATCGACCTGCTCAAGCCCGAGTCCGAGGCGCTGTTCTCGCTGCTCGTCGCGATCGAGCCCGACGCGCGGGGTGAGCTCGACAAGCTGGCGAAGCTCATCCGGGGCGTGGCGCAGAACCTCATCCCGAAGCCCGGTTTTCCGGTCCACCTCGCGAACGTCAGCGCGTCCGCGGCGGAAGCTATGGCAAAGGAGGCGGCCGAGGAGGGCGCGCTCGACGCGCTCATGGCCAAGGCGGTGCCGCCTGGGGCTGCCGTGCCCGCCGCCGCTGCGCCGCACGCGGGTGTGACGCTCACCGACGTCTCGTTCGCGTCGTGGATGGACTCGAAGATCGGCTTCTGGCGCTCCTTCGTAGAGCGCGGCGAGGCCTCGCTGCCAGAGCGGCTCCCGGCGCTGCGGAGGGCGTTCCGCGCGCTGGAAGGCGACCCCACGTGGCGCACGGACGTCGAGTCGGGCAAACGGTACCAGGACGCCGCCTGCGAGCTCGCCAGGAGTTCGGGCAACCGTCGCGGCTATCGTTTCGTCGTCTTCGGGCACACGCACCACGCGAAGCGCCAGGACCTGCCGAACGAAGGCGCTGTGTACCTCAACTCCGGGACCTGGGCGAACCTCCTCCGGTTCCCGGTGCTGCCGGACGACGACGTCGGCGCGCTCGCCACCATCTTGAAGTTCGCCGAGGACGTGAAGGCCAACAACTTCGACACCGAGGACGGGACGATCGATGGCCCCATGCACGGGGCGGACAATCGGCTCCGGCAGATCTTCCACCCCACGTACGTGCGGCTCGACGTGCGCGACGACGACAAGGTCGATGACGGGAAGCTCGGCGTGTATGACTGGAAGGCCGACAAGCTCGAGTAGCCCGAGCGTAGACACGGAGCGTGGGCAACCCGCGGCGCGTGCTGGTCCCACGCAAGCCGTCATGGCAGCTGCCCGCTGACTCCGGCGGATAGCTCTCGAACAGCACATCGGCCTGGTTCAAGGAGGCTGGCTGGCCTGTACTTGATTGCTGCCGCCGGCACGTTGCCGAACCTGCTCGGCATGATCGCGAGCGCGTTCGATCAGGGCCCCGGGACCGACCCCGACGACCATGTCGTGCGCCCGCCATGACGACGAACGGCTCGTCCTCGTGGCCCAGATCCGGAGATGACAGCGCGCGTCTCGCCGCGGCGCCTCGCGGGCGCCCCGGTCGCTCCGGGAAGGACCTCACGATCCCGGCGCCCAGGCCGCGCCGGAGCGATGGTAGATGGTACAAGAGGGGAACGCACCCGCCATGACCACCGCCCTCCCCGCTTCCTTCGCCGATCTCCCGCTCCTTCAGGGCCGCAACCCCCTCGCCCGCCGCATCGAGACCCGGCATGGATTCCCCATCCTCCCCGGCCGCTTCCCGGTCGTGGGCCACATGCCGGCGATCGCCGTCGACGAGCTCGGCCTGCTCCGCGAGGGCCAGCGCCGCTTCGGCTCCCTCTTCTTCTGGGCTCCCGGCGTCGACGCCTGGCAGCTCATCTACGCATCGAACGAGGCCTTCTCGCTCTTCAAGAGCAAGGCCGTCGACTCCTCGTACCTGACCGAGGGCGGCGTCGGCTACCTCTTCGGTCAGACGCTGATGGCCCACGACGGCGCCTCGCACCGCCGCCTCCGGACAGCGATGAACGGGCCCTTCTCGCCGAAGGGCCTCGACGCCGCGGAGGTCGGCGCGATCGTCGCGACCAGCGTCGAGCGCAAGGTCCGCTCGTGGCTCGGCCGTCGCGACGTCCAGCTGCTGCGCGAGACCCGCGAGCTGGCCCTGGAGGTGATGTTCAAGATCACCGGCGTCGAGGACGACGAGCTGCCCGAGTGGCGCCACTATTACGAGGATCTGATGCTCGTGATCCTCAGCCTGCCCTTCGACGTGCCGGGCTCGCCGCGGCGCCGCGGCCTCCGCGCCCGCGCCTGGCTCGACGAGCGCATCGGCCGGATCCTCGCCGGCGTGCGCGCCCGGGGCGACGCGAAGGGCCTCCTGCCGGCGCTGCTGGACGCCCGCGACGAGCAGGGCGAGCCGCTCTCGGAGCAGGATCTCGTGGGCAACCTGCGCCTGCTCCTCCTCGCCGGCCACGAGACCTCGGCCTCGGTCATGGCCTGGTGCGTCGCCCACCTCGCCGAGAGCCCCGCGGTCTGGCGCGCGCTCCGCGAGGAGGCGTCGAGCGCGGCGGATCTCCCGCGCTCGCCCGCGGATCTCCGCCGCTTCCCCTACGCCGAGGCCGTGTTCCGCGAGGCGCTCCGCCTCCATCCGCCGGTGCCGCACGACGCCCGCCGCGCCGTCGCCGATTTCGAGCTCGACGGCCGCGCCATCCCCGCGGGGACCCACGTGGCGATCCCGCTGATCCTGCTCTCCCGCGATCCTGAGCTCTACCCGGATCCGGACAGCTACCGCCCCGAGCGCTGGCTCGGCCGCAACGAGGCGCTCTCGCCGCTCGAGATCGCCCAGTTCGGCGGCGGCGCGCACTTCTGCCTCGGCTATCACCTCGCCTGGATGGAGATCGTCCAGTTCCTCGTCGCGCTCGGGCGGGAGCTCCCGGCCTCGGGTCCCAGGCTCCAGGGCGGATTCCCCGCCTCGCGCTACCTCCCGGTGCTCCGCCCCTCGGGGAGCACGCGCGTCCGATTCGACGGCTGAAGCGCCGCGTCGTGCGACATCGTGACAAGCGGTCTGTCGCGCGGTCGATGGCGCGATTGTATAGCAGCGCTCATCGGACCGTTTCGCCCTTCGATCTGCCGTTCCATGACCAACGCCTCCAGAGCCGGCCGCATGGGCTCACGCAACCCGCTCCAGATGACCTGAAAGTAGACCATCGCGTGCTCCTGGTCGAGGCGGCCAAGCGCAATTTGCGGTGGCGAACCGTCGCGTTCCGTCACTTTCGTCGAGATTTCGGGGGAGCGTGACGACGGATCGCACCCCTCCGCGGAGAGGCATAACGTGCTCTTGATGGGTACGATGGGCTCCGGTCGAGCCGGAGGACCCAGGCCCATGCGGTTGTGCCTATCTTAGAAGCTCCCGCCGCTCAGCGCGCCCGCCTTCAAGCTTCGTCCGCCTTCCGCATGGCAGCCCGCACCGCTGCCGCCGCCTTCTTGTCTTTCACGATCCTCTCCAGCCACACCCGCCGGATCCGCATCATCGACTCATCCGGCAGGCCCAGCTCGGCCAGTGCCGCCTGGCCCTGCCCCTGCTCGGCCGAGATCACAAGCTGTGCGTACTCGCCCGCTGTGATCGGCCCGCGCTCCTTCTCGAGTGCCGCCACGTAGGCCGCGTCGTAAGCTGACAGGAGCTTCTTCTTCCGGCGCGCGATCTCGTCCTGGATCTCGTCAAGCCACTGTTCGTGCAGCGACTGCCAATTCTTCGGCGTGAGCTCCTCCGCTTTGAGGATGGTGTCGCAGTCCGCCGGCCGCTGCGCGAGCTTGGCCGCAATGACTGCGCAACGCTCGATGGGGTAGGCCGCGAGAGGCGGTGCGGGCTCCTCCGGCGCGGGGAGCGGATCAGGCTTTTTCGCCTGGGTGTCAGGCTCGGGCGCCTCCTCTGCCGAGGGCTCCATCACCCCCATGTCTGGCCTCGCCAGTGGGCCGAGCATGGCAGGAGGGGCGGGCTCCTTTGCCGTCAGGGGCGGAGACCTCGCATCGCGCTCAGGCGCAGGCGGCGCGTGCAGCGCAGGCGACAGCGCTGGAGGGATCGCGACAAGCGGCGGACGCAGCACCTCGTCAGGAGCCTCTGCTGGCTCCGCCCCTCGCGGCGAAGACTCTGCTTGGTGACGTAGCGCAGGCTCAGCTCGCTCGCCCTGCACGAATGGCAACGCGGGTTTCGCGGCGACCAGTGAAGCCGCGCTGGTGGCAGTGGGCGCATCGGCGGGCGGCTGCGCCGCGGCTGCCGGAGTGGGTACCGCGGCTGCTCGTGGCGCGGCCTGAACGAACGCAGCGGCCCCGGCCTCGAGGTGCTGTGCCCGACTCGACGGGGGTACCGCGGCCGCCGGCGGCGCGGACAGCACGAAGGGGGGGACTGCGAGGCGCTGCGCCGGGCTCGACGGGGGAGCAGGTTGGCCCGCGGGCACTGTGGGGAACGGTAGGGCCGGCCCGGAGACGGCGAGATCCTGATTCACGTCCAACGGCAGGGTGCAGGCCTCAGGGTCATCCTCGTTGTGCACGGCGCTATCGCCATCGTGCGCCTGGTCGTAGGGCGCTTGGAGCCCGATCTCGCTCATCGCGCCGCCGCCGGCCCGGCCGCTCGCGAGCCCCACTCCAGAACTGCTGGGCACGCCCTCGCTGTCGTTACTTACGAGGGTCTGATAAGGCTCCTCCAGCGCGACCAGGATCTGCCCGGCCTCTTCCGGCTCTCGGAGCGGGACCTGGCCGCGCCAGGTCACCGTGCAGATGCAGCGGTCGGTGTTGATCCAGAGCAGATCGGGCCACATGGCGACGCCCTGCAAGGGCTCGCCGGGGCGGTCGACGTAGGCGCGGGGGTGGAGCCCCGGGAGGCTCGTGACGAGGTGCGGGTGCTCGGGGTGGAGATGCTCGAGGATGAGCCGCTCGTCATTGCGGAGCGCGGTGGTCTGCTGGTCGACCGGCGCGGCGTTGAAGTAGCTGACGTCGAGGTCCGGGGGCAGGGGCTGGCGGTGCCAGTCGTTGCCGGGGAACGTGGCCGCGTAGCGCCCCAGCTTCTGCCGGCGGGTGGGCCATCCGGAGGCAACGGGTCCAAATCCCACGGGCTCGATGACGTCGTCCGGCCCGATGACGACAACGCCTGGACGCTGGAGGTTGGGGAGGTTGCGTCGCCCGTGGATGTCGCGAGCATGGGGGGGCATGCCGACGGGGTTGGAGGTGCCGGGGCCGCCGCCCGCGTACTCCCAGAGCAGCGGCATCCTGGTGAAGCGCGAGCTCTGATCGAGGACGCCGTGCTGCGTGAAGCTGCGAGCTCCATAGACCTCGATGGCCTTGTCGATGTCATTCACGATCACGCGGGCAGTGAGGGATCGGACTGCCGTGCCGTTGGGCGAGAAGGCGTGGCCAACGAGGACGACGTCCGCCCGGGCGCGGTGGGGGACGACGTCGGAGGCCGCATAGAGACTCCAGCACGCGTCGTCGCGCCAGTGGCGGTCGGATAGGTGGAGCGGCTCCTGCTCGGCCGCGAGGGCACACACACCGGGGTACAGCTTGAACGTGCTTTTACAGACGAACGTCTGCATCCAGGCGCCTGGATGGGGTTGCCACACGACCAGGCCAACGGGGAGCTGCGAAAGGGAGACGACCTTCACTCCGCCGGCGATACTGCAACCATCAACACGAGGCGTCAATGTGTGGGCGTTCGACCGTCTGAACGGCCGCACTGGCGGAGCCCTGAGCGTACAACGCGCGCGGGCCCCTCTTGCGGACAGGGATGGCTGCCGGATAGCATCGGCTGTCCGCTCTACAAGCGCAGGGTAGACCGGGCTAGGAATGCCCATGGCCGACACGCACCCGAGCATGCGAAACAAGGGAACCGGACTGAGCTCGGGGGTCTACCGAGTCGAGGCGGAGATCGCGTCGGGCGACATGCTCGATGTGCGTCGCTTCCATGTCACCGAGCGGATGTCCTCGCTCTTCGAGGTCCAGATCGTCGCCGTATCGGACAACCCGGATATCGACTTCGAAGCCGTCATCGGCCAGCCCATGACCTTCACCGCGCACGCGAATCAGACCCGCGTCTGGTCCGGACTGTGCAGTCACCTCCAGCAGGTGGCCGTCGAGGAGCGCGACCTCTCCACCTACGAGCTGACCCTGGTCCCGCGGCTCTGGCTCGCCACCCAGCGCCGCAACTACCGCATGTTCCAGCACAAGTCGGAGGTCGACATCGTGCTGCAGCTCCTCGGCGAGTGGGGCATCTCCCCCACGCGGCGGCTTGCCGGCGAGTACAAGAAGCGCAAGTACCGCGTCCAGTACGGCGAGAGCGACTACACCTTCATCAGCCGCATGCTGGAGGACGCCGGGGTGAGCTTCTACTTCGACAACGGCGGAGAGAGCCGGCTCGTCCTCGACGACCGCCCCCAGGCGAACGTCGCCCGCGTGCCCATCACGTACCGCGATCACCCGACCGACGCCGACCGCGAGCACGTCACCAAGGTCGTCGTCGGCCGCCGCCTGCGACCCGGCAAGTACACGGTGCGCGACCACGACCACCGGAGGCCCGCGAACTACAAGCTCCTGGCCACCGCCTCCGGCGCCGGCCCCGTGGAAGATCAGCTGGAGCGCTTCCATTATGTGCCTGGCGCGTTCCTGTTCGAAAGTCAAAAGGGCGAGAGCTCGCCGACAGCCGACGATCAGGGCAAGTACCGCGCGGACGAGTCCGAGGGCGAGGCGCTCGCTCAGCGTCGGCTGGAGGCGAAGCGCGCCTCGGCACGGGAGATCGTGTTCAAGACCAATGTCATCGATCCCGCACCGGGCGCCGTCCTCTCGTTCCTCGAGCACCCGAAGAGCGAGCTCGGTCCCGACAAGAAGCTGCTCGTCCTCGAGTCCCGGCTCTCCGGCGAGGTACCGGCCGAGTGGGAGCACTCCTGCGTCGCCGTGAGCGCCGACGCGCCCTACCGACCGCCGCTGCGCACGCGCAAGCCCCGCGCGCAGGGCGTCGAGAGCGCCACGGTCGTCGGTCCGCCCGGCGAGGAGATCCACGTCGACGAGTTCGGCCGCGTGCGCGCCCACTTCCACTGGGACCGCGAGAGCAAGATGAACAACGACTCGTCGTGCTGGATCCACGTCAGCCAGCCCTGGGGCGGCGCCGGCTTCGGCGGGACCAACCTGCCGCGCATCGGACAGGAGGTCATCGTGGACTTCCTCGGCGGCGATCCCGACCGGCCCATCATCGTCGGCCGCGTGTACACCAACCTCCAGAAGACGCCCTACTCGCTGCCCATGAACAAGACGCAGAGCGGCTGGAAGAGCAACTCGAGCCCGTCCACGTACGGCTACAACGAGATCATGTTCGAGGACAAGGCCGGTAGCGAGCTCGTCAGGATGCAAGCCGAGAAGGACCTCCACAAGCTGGTCAAGAACGATCAGGAGACGACGATCGGCCGCGACCGGACGACGGGGATCGGCCACAACGAGGACGTCACGGTCGGCAACAACGCCACGAAGAGCGTGCTGAATAGCCTGCGCGAAGCGGTGGGGATGATCCGCGCCCGCGCCGTGGGTGTCGACGAGGTAGTGCAGATTGGCCGGAATCAGACCATCGACGTCGGGGAGAAGATCGAAATCACGTGCGGCAAATCGAAGTTCGTGATGGACAAGGACGGCAATATCACGCTCAAGGGCGTTAGGATCCTGGTCGATGGGAGCGAGCATGTCCAGGTCTTCGGCGATCCGATCGATCTCAACTAGCCCTGAATGCGGTCGCAGAAAGGCCGTGAATCGAACCGCCTTTGCTGCGACGCACCTCATCGACGGCCCCCGCGTCGCCGTCCACCGCCGCTAGCCATGTTGGCCGCCAACGCGACCCCCTTCGCCGCGCTAGGGTTCGAGCAGAAGCACCGTGACGGCGCAGCCATGGCCGTCGTCGCGGCAAGGGGCACGCTTCTACTCTCGCCCGAAGGCCGGCTGTCGATCGCCCCCGATCAATCCTTGATCCTCGTCGACGAGTACGAGGGTGATCCGCATGCGACACCGATGCTCCGGGTCGGCCTGCTCATCCCTTTCAAGCCCGCGGCCGACGTCACCCTCCTCGCTGATGGCCACGCCCCCGGGGGCGTGGCCGCGCACGTCTGGCAGGTGGGCGCGCGCGTCGGGGAATACACGCGCTTCCTGAGGGCGTATGCGCCGCGCGCGTTCGAGCCGAACGCCGGCGGGTTTCGGCTTTCCACGGGAGAGCCGGCGGCCCGCGCGTCCATCGACTACCGATCGGCCGCCGGCGGCGTCGTCATCGGCGATCCCGAGGGCAACGTCGACGCGCGCAACCCCATCGGCCGGGGCGTCCTCGATCGCCGCCACACGCCGGCCGATCGCGCCTACCCCGCGCCCACCATCGACAGCGAGGCCGAGCCTGTGGGCGACCCGGCGGCGCGGCCAGAACCGCAGGGCTTCGGGCCCGTGCCGCCCTGGTGGCAGTTTCGCAGCCGCTTCGCCGGCACCTACGACGACGCCTGGCTGGCGACTCGCCACCCTCAGCTCCCCTCGGATTTCGACTATCGCTTCTACCAGACCGCGCACCCCGGCCTCGTCTTGCCCGGCCATCTCCGCGGCGACGAGCGCGTCGAGCTCCAGGGCCTCACGCCGGGGGGCGGCGCGCTCGCGTTCACGCTGCCCGGCCACTCGCTCTGGGCCTGGTTCAAGTGGGAGCGGGGGCGCCGCGTCCCGGTGCGCCTCCACCTCGATGGCATGCACATCGATGTCCGCGGCGAGCCGCCTTGGTCTGTCCAGCTCACCTGGCGCGCCTGGGTGGCCATGTCGCAGGGCTTCGATCGTATCGATCTCGCTACCGCGAGCCTCGAAGAGGCCGCGGCGCTGCCGTGGTGTGACGAGCGAGGGCTCGTGAGCCCGGGGAGCGACGCATGAGCATCCCGCGCGAGGGCAGCCGCGACATAGGCGAAGGCATCATCGTCTCGACCTGCCCGGATGTCTGCAAGACGCCGGTCGGCCCGGCGCTCGTCCCCATCCCTTATTCGATCTACGCAAGGCAGAACCAGGCGGCCGTGGACACCGCGACCACCGTGCTGCAGACCGGCGATCGGTCGCACAACATGGGATCGAAGGTGACGACGTGCCAGGGTGATGAGCCGGGCAGCGGGCTCGGGGTCAAATCGGGCACGGTGGGCAGCGTCTGCGAGCCCAAGACCTACTCGCCCACCGTGCGCATCGAGGGCAGAAACGCGATCCGCCACGACGACGCCTGGTGGATGAACGACCGCAACACCGAGGGGAAGCTCATCTTCGTGCGGGACACGCGGGTGATGAGCGCCGGCGACCGCCCGGTCCAGGTCGCCTTTCTCGACACGACGGGGGCCTACACGGGCACGGGCACGGCCACGACGCCGGGGAGCGCGCCCGCCGCGGGGCCCATGGGGGCGGCCGCCAGGCTCAACGCGCTGCTCGGCCTCGGTGCGCTGGGAGCAGGCCTCGGGGAGATGGCCGGTCAGTATTACATCGGCGATGAAGGCATGTTCGCCCGGAGCATCGATCAGCACCTTTATGGCCAGATGAGCGCCGACCAGCGGAGTGCCGCCTATGGATCGAGCGGCTGGTACTGGAACCAGGTAGATAGCACCAACAATCAGCTCTCGCTCAAGGCGGGCAACCTCGTCGACTTCCGCCAGATGACGCCCGAGCAGCTCGAGCAGCTCGTGAGGCAGCCGTGGCCCTCGGCCGAGAAGATCCGGCAGAACGCCGAGCGCCTGCGGGCGCAGCGCGCGCGACAGGAGGAAAATGCGCGGCTCGCCGCCGCAGCGGGCAACGTGCGCGTGACGCGCGAGCGAGACCGGCCTTGCAACGTCGGCCCATACAGGGCTATCCGCGGCACGTGCGAACCCGGCTACCAGGCGCACCACATCGTGCCCGACTACACCCTTCGTTATGGCACGAGGGCCGAGGGCGAGGCGGGGATGAAGCGCATCCCCAACTTCCCGTCATTCGGCGACGGGCCCGCCATCTGCCTCCAGGGCAACGCCGGCGACGACGGCTCGGAGCACTGGGAGGCGCACGGCGTGGACGCGAGCATCGCCCAGCTGGGCGTGAACGGCACGCCGCCGGGGACGACCGCCATCGGCAACATCATCGACGTCTCGGAGAATCAGGTCGTCAACCTCCGCCGGGAGTGCGAGGCGCAGATCCGCGCCGCGGTGCAGGCGGGCTTCGCCGGGGTTGACCGCGCGCAGCTCGGCCGCACCACCCTCATGCCGACCGTGGCCGGGAGCCCGCAGTACGAGGCGCTCAGCACCGGCATGCGCCCGGGCGGTCGCTACTGAGGTCGAGGGAGACATCACCATGACGACGCCGCTCACCTTCACCCGCGCCAAGGCCGCTGCCGCGGACTTCCTCTGTGTCGCCGGCGTGCCAGACGGCCAGGAGCCCTTCACGCCGTTCACCCGGCTCTGCCGTTACGATGCCGGCGATCCGGGGCCGGTGAAGTGGTTCTACGGCGACCTCCAGGTCGCGGTCACCTCGATCGCCCGCTTCACCCCCGCGCCCGGCGCGCCGACCTCGTTCTGCGTGCTCTCCGCCGAGGGAGACGTCGTGCTCGTGCGGCCACCGTTCCCGCGCGAGAAGATCCCCGGCGCCGGCATCACCTCGCCCGACGCCGAGCGCTGGGGGCGCCTCGCGCGCCTCCGCCCTGTCGGCGACCACCTCTACGCCTGCGGCGACGGGGGGCAGGTCTATCGCCGTGTCGGCGGAGACTTCGGCGCCGGCCGCTGGGAGCACCTCGATCGCTCGCTCTTGCAAGATCCCGAGGAGCGGGCCCGGGCGCTCCTGCGCGCGCCGAGCTCGCCGGCCGCGGAGCACAAGGTCTTTTACTGCGTCGACGGTCCACGCGAGGACGAGATCTACGTCACCGGGACGCGCGGCACGATCCTCGTCTGGGACGGCGCCACGTTCACCGCTCTCCCGCCCGTCACGGCCGCGGCGCTGGTGAGCATCTTCGTCGAGGACGAGAAGCGCATCTGGATCTGCGGGCGCGAAGGCACGCTCCTCCGCGGCAACCGGCGCGAAGGCTTCCGCGCGGTCGCGGTCTCGGGCCGGCGCCAGATGTTCACGTCGATCACCAGGCACGACGGCCGGATCTACCTGGCAAGCGGCGCCAATCCGCGCGGCCTCTTCACCTACGAGCGCGGCAGCCTCCGGCGAGTCTCGACCGGGCTCGTGCCCGAGATCGAGGACGCGCACACGGTCGACAGCGTCGGCGGCGCGCTCTGGGTCGTCGGCTCGAAGGACATCGTGCGCCTCGAGGGCAGCCGCTGGGAGCGGATCGACCACGTCGACAACGCTCCCATCCGTTGACACGTGACGGTCATCGTCATCGGATGATGTGCGCGTGGTTAGCGCGGGATGCCCCGCGAGCGCTGACGTCTCGGCGCCGGAGAGGTCCTCGCGGAACATCTCGACGCGGGCGTTGTGCTCGAGCGTCGGCATGACGCTCGGCCTCGTGCACCCCCGCGTCTCTCACGCGGCTCCGGCGAGCAAGCGCTCGATCTCGTGCATCGTCTCGACGTCATCGCCGACCATGGCCTTCATCGACCGGATCCTGCGGCTCACGATCGCGGCGATCTTGTCTTCAACGGTATCGTCGGCATACGCCCAGTAGACCTGCGCAAAGCGTCCATCGCGGTGGCAGCGGCCCTCGATCTGCGCCATCTGGATCGCCGACCACCGCAGATCGTGGATCACCGCCGAGCGCGGCACCTCGTTGTGCTCGCCCTGGTGGAGCGAGATCCCCTCTTCCACGGTGAAGAGCACCACGCGCGGCTCGCCGCGCTGGAAGCGGAGGCGCTCGGCCTCCTTCTCGCCGGCCGGCAGCGCGCCGTGGATCAGCGCGCACGGGACGCGCTCCCGGGCCAGCGCGGCCTCCACAGCCTCGAGCGTCTCCATGAAGGCGACGGAGACCGCGACCTGATGCCCGTTGTCGAGCAGCTCATGCACCAGCTCCACGGTGCTGCCCACGCGGATGAGCGAGCTCTTCTGTCGCAGGCGCAGCATCGCGGCGAGCGCCGACCTCGGGTTCGCGCCCTTGGGCAGGAGATCCATCTCCCGGCGGAACGCGGTCCACGCCTGCGCGTAGAGCTCGCGCGCGGAGGCGTCGAGCTCGAGCGGGGTGAGGATGCGGTTGATCTCGGGCCAGCCGGCCACGTCCTCCGGGCGACGCCGCATCCCGACCGCGGGACGGCCGTCGAACAGGAGGGCACGCACCTTCTCGCAGTCCGCCGGATCGCCGCGCCAGTCCCACCTGCCGAACGCGCCGCGCGCAACCCCGAGCCCCTGGCCTTCGCACCACTGCTCGAAGTCCTTCAGATCCGCGGAGCGGCTCCCGGTTGCGCTCGCCAGGAGCGGCGCGAGATACGACAGCTCCAGCGGGTTCTGGCCCGCGGTGGCCGAGAGCCACAGCGCGAACCGTGCGCGTGCGTTGAGCTTGACCGCGAGCTTGGAGCGCGCCGCCGCCGGGTTCTTGCAGCGATGGCTCTCGTCCCAGATCACCACGTCGAACTCCGCGGCGCTGCCGGCGCGCGCGAGGCCCTTCTTCGATCGGATCCTTCGCCGCGCCTCCGGGGTCACCTCGAAGAGCTTGCCCAGCCGATCATAGTTGATGATCACGATCTCTTTGCCTGCGTCGCCCATGGCCTGGACCGTGCGGCGCCAGTGCGCGACGACGGCGAGCGGACAGACGATCAGCACCGTCGTGACGTCCGGCATCTGGAGGACCGCTGCCCAGGCGGTGATCGTCTTGCCGAGGCCGACGTCGTCGGCAAGGAGGAACCCGGCGCGCCTGGCGGCCTTCGCGGCGGCGATGGCCCGCACGCCGTCCAGCTGGTGCGGGCGGAGGATCATCGCCCCGGCGGGGGCGGCCGGCGCGGGCGCAGGGTCGTCGTTGAGCTCGTGCTCGATGCGTCGCTCCCACGAGTACGGCGCGGCGCGGAACGGCGCGAGGGCCGGCGGGAGCGTCTCTGCGCGAACGACGAACACGCCGTGCTCCGCGTCCCAGCGCGCGCCGCTCGCCGACGCGACCGCGCGCATCGCGAACGGGACGTCGAGCACATGGGCTCGCTCCGGCGCCGCACGCGGAGCGGGGGCCGCTGGAGGGGCCGCTCTGGGAGCTCTGCGCGGGGCCGACACCGTTCGCTTGGCACGCATCGTCGTCATGACGCCCCTGATACCAGCGCGGACGCGCGCCCGCGCTAGAAGACGCCGCGCATGGCGGCGCCGAGGTGCAGGATCTGGAGCGGCGTGTCCGAGGGCGTGCGGAGGGGGCGGAGCTGGTATTCGAGGACGAGCGCAGGCTGGGCGTCCTCCTCGGGGAAGAGGACGAAATCGAGGCCAGCGCCCACGTAGAGGTCGGCGCGAAGCGCGTCTTGCTCGCCGCCGACCTCGCCGCCCAGGCTCAGAAAGGGATCGATCCGCTCATAGGCCGTCATCTGGGCGAAGGCGAGCGGCCGGAGCTGCCCGCCGAGCGCGAGCACGCCGCCGCCGCGGCCCTCCACCTGCTCATAGCGGAGCGCGCCGGCGAGCCCGATTCCGCGCACGCTCATCGAGGCGCGCAGGCTCACCCCGCCCGGCTCCTCCCAATCGCTGATCGCGCCAGTGGCGCCTATCTGTGCCTGGCCCCAGAAGCGGAGCTCGTTGAGCGCCTCGACGACGGCGGAGCCCATGCCGGTGAACGCGGGCGCCGAGTCCGAGGCGCTCGCCGCGGCCGGAAACGCGAGCGCGGCGGCCATGGTCGCGGCGCCGAGCGCGCGCCCCGCGGGCGAGCGCGCGCGGACGAGGGGGCGCGGGAGGGCCTCGTCCAGGGTGGGCGGCGCGGCGGCGCTCATCGCGCGAGCCTATCACCGCTCGCGCGGGCGCCAGAAGGAGCCCTGCCCTTCGAGCGGCGCGCGGCGCAGCGCTCCGAGAACGGGATGAGCGCCCCCTGCCGCGGCGTTCTCCCATGATCATGCACGAACGAACGCCGCGCACCGCGATCGCGTGGCTCCTGCTCGCCGCCTGCACGCCCAGACCGGCGGGCGACAGCGACTCCCCTCCCCCGCCCAGCGCCCCGAGCGCGGCGGCCTCGCTCCAGTGCGACGACACGCCTCCGCCCGCCCCCCCTGCCCTCGCGGCGTCGCCGGCGCCGAGCGCGGAGCCTCCGACGGCTCCCTACCAGCCGCCCCCCGACCCAACCGCGGAATCGACGGACCCTGCCCCGCGCAAGACGATCGGCACCTTCGACGACTGGGTGAAGGCCTACGAGGGGCTCGGCGTGCCCGAGGCGGAGAAGAGGCCTCCGCGGCTCCGCCGCGCCAAGGAGCTCGCCCTGGCGTCCGGGCGCATCATCTTCGTGCGCTCGGGCGATGTCTTCACGATGGACCTCGCGACGGGCGTCGAGGCGCAGCTCACGCAAAAGACGCAACGCAACATCGCGCCCACCTTCCTCGGCGACGGCCGGCGGATCGCCTTTCTCAGCAACCGCGACGGGATGGCCTGGCGCGTCTTCCTCATGAACGCGGACGGCACGGAGCAGCGGCCGATCACCGGCAAATTCGCCGCATGGTACGGCGAGCCCTCGTTCGCCGTCTCGCCGGACGGCGCCCGCGTCGCCTACGTCGCCAGGGCGCGACCGCCTGCGGACGAAGGCCTGGAAGAGCTCCACCTCGTCGAGGTCGCGAGCGGCGACGACCAGCGCATCGGCCAGCCGGGGGCGCTGGGCGAATGCACGTTCTCGCCGGGCGGCGACGCGATTCATTGCGTCGCAGGCGAGTTCGACGCGGAGCACCTCCTCTCGGTGGACATCGCCACGAGGCGCGTCAGGCGCTTGCCGGACGCGGGCAACCACATGTTCAGCGCCGCCCGCTTTCTCGGCGATCGCCTGCTCTTCTCGGCGAGCGAGACGGAGGCCTTGTGCTGCCAGCGGTCGCAGCTCTACACGACGGCCCTCGACGGCACCGGGATCAAGGGGCTCGGCTCGTTCTGGGTCTCGGGCTCGATGCACCCGGAGGTCTCGCCGAAGGGCTCGAAGATCGCCGTCGCGTGGTCCGTCCGCGTGGGAGGGTTCGGCGCGGATTACTGGAACGAGATCACGCTGCTCGACGCGAACGGCGGCGCCGACCGCCCGCTCACCAGCGCGTTTCCGCGCCCCTTCTACAGCGCCTACGGGCCTGCCTGGGCGCCCGACGATCACCACCTCGCCTTCACGCTCTCGCTATGCCCTTATTACGGCTGCGAGCCGACGATTCGGAGCGTCGTCGTCGTCGACACCCGGGACGCCAAGGCCGTGCCCGCGTTCATCGCCTACGGCGGCAGCGCGTCGTGGAGCCCCGTTCCCTAGAGAGACGCCCCTGCGTCGACAGCGCTGCACCGGCGGCTCGGGCCGCGGCGATGCCCTTGGTCGACGAGGGGCGCCGGGCCTCATGGCTGGCAGCTCGGGTAGAGGTTGAAGACCCCCTCCGCGTCGAGCTTCGACGAGATCGACTCCAGGTACGACACACCGTCCGCGTGGCACGTCGGATGACCAGCGGCGTTCGTTACGCAGTCCGTCTCGTTCGGGAGCGAGCCCTTGCACGGTCCGAGGGGGGTGAGCTTGCACGTCGGCGACGAGTCGCAGATCCGCAGCTTCGCGAACGTGCTCCACACATCGCCGCACGCGAGCTGCGCACCCTCATCCGCGCAGGCATAAGCGACTTCCTGGCCCGGGACGAAGATGTTGCCGAACATCGTCGCGTCCGGGAACGTGTACTGCGCCGGGTTCATCCACGGCGCGTCCGCGAGGCCCGGGTGCTTGCCCACCATGCGGATCGGCACCTCCTCCAGGAAGGCGTTCAAGGTCTGGAGGAGACACGCCGTCACCCAGCGCTGCGGGGAGGAGAGGGACAGCGCCTGACTCCGCCACGGCGCCGCGAGGCCGAGCGCCCCCTTGTACACATAGGAGGACGCGCCCACCACGCCCGTCACCGTCATGTCCGGGCGGAGCGCGCAGCCCACGACATAGTGGAGGAGCTTGCGGCCCTGCGCTGTCTCCAGGAGCGGCGTGTTCGCGAGCTTGCCAGCGCCGTCCGCGAGCGGCGCCAGGGCGAGCCGCTGGAGCATCTGTATCGTCCGCGGCTCCCAGAAGAACTCCGGATCGTCGCCGTTGGGAAAGACATACGCCTGCTCGACCGACGCCACATCCTCCTCGGCCGCGATGTCCTCCTCGTTGTCGTCGGCCGGCGCCGGCGTCACCACGCATCCAAGGGCGAACAGGCACGTACCGAGAAGCGCTGCAACCGGGGCTCCAAAGCTCGACATAATTTTCTCCTGAGGCGACGCGTGCGACGCGCTCTGACCGGCTATCTCCAGGTTTCGTGCCAGGCGGCCGGCCCCCTCCCGCACGGGACGCCGGCGCGCTCGTTCACGAATAATTTCAAATAATATCCGATACTTACAATCCGGATCCGGCGCGAAGGCGGGCGCCAGGGGGCATCGGATGGAGGCTCTGCCCCTCACCCGCTGATGCCCGGAGCCGCCATCCGATCCAGCTGAGCCGCGAGCCGCGCGAGCCGCGCACGGAAGCCCGGCGCCTCGTCGAGCCGCGCCTCCGCTTCCTGGAGAGCGCAGGCCGCCTCCCGTGGCCGCCCGCCGGCGATCGCCATCTCGGCGCGCATCGAGAGCAGCTCGACGAGCTCGATAGCCAGGAGCCCGCCCTGGCACCGCGACAGCACGTCCTCCCATGGTTCGGCGCTCGCGGAGGGCTCGCGTGCGCGGAGGCCCTGCTCGCAGAGCACCAGGTGGAGCGCGCGGTAGAACGCCCACAGGGAGGGCGCCGAGGGGTCGGGCGGGCAGCTCCGCTCGATCCACGAGAGGTGGCGGCTCGCCTCGTCGTGGCAGCGCCTCGAGACGAGGATGCGCGCAAGGAGCAGGGAGCACTCGGGCGCGGCGTGCTCGAAGAACCGCCGCTCGAGCACGTGCGCGCGGCGGGCCAGCTCCAGCGCCTCGTCCCCGTGGTCGCTCGCGTGGAGCAGCTCCGCCGCGTTCAGCGTCACGTGGCGCTCCAGGACGGGGTTTCCGAGCTCGCGCGCCAGCGCGATGGCGTGGCGCATGTCCGCCATGGCGAGGTCGAGCTCGCGCCGCATGGCCCTCAGCGGGATGCGGCACGTGCAGGCGGCGCAGAGGTGAGGCCAGTCCTCGGCGGACGACGCCAGGGCGAACGTCTCGTCGAAGCGGGCGTTCGAGAGGTCGAGCTCTCCCAGCCACATCAAGGCCGGCGACAGCAGGAGGAGGGCGACGATCCTGGTCCCGTAATCGCCCTCGGCCTCCGCGCTGGCGGCGCCTCGCGTGAGCAGCTCGACGGCCTCGGCGACCCGGCCGCGCCGGAAGCAGGTGCGCCCCTCGGCGACGAGCATGCGGCCCTCGAGAGAGAAAGAGCGCGCGCCGAGCCGGTCGACGAGCGCGCGCGCCTCCTCGACGCGCTCGGCCGAGCGATCGAACTCGCCCGCCCAGTCGAGCGCGGCCGCCTCCTCGAGCAGCACGTCCGCGAGGGAGGCGTCGTCGCCGAGCTCCGCGGCCAGCGCCCGCGCGGCCGCGAGGTCGTCCGTGGCCTCGCGCGTCCGGTCGACGCGGTAGCGGCTCTTGCCCCGCCCCGCCAGCGCGCGCGCCCGCCGGCGGGCGTCGTCCGCCGCCGCGAACGAGAGCGCCGCCGTGTAGTGCCGGTCCGCCTCGACGTGGCGGTGCCGCGCGAACGCGAGATCGGCGAGCGTGAGGCACGCGTCCGCCGCCGCCTCCCGCGCCCCGCACCCGCCGGCGTGCCGCGCGAGCGGCGCGAGGAGCTCCGGGCGAGGCCCCTCCGCCTCCACCCTGGCGGTGAAGTAGGCGAGCGCGCGCCGGTGGATCTGCGCGCGCTCCGCCGGGTCGAGCAGCTCGACCACCGCGTCCTGGAAGACGGCGCTCAGGAACGAATATCGCTCGCCAGCGCCGCGCTCCAGGATCCTGTGCTCGACGAGGGCGCTCAGGCCGTAGCCCGCGTCGATGGGCGTGCCGGCCTCCCCCGCCCGGGCGATCGAGTCGAGGATCTGCTCGAGCTCCGCGCGGGCGAACGAGTCGCCGAGCACCCCGCAGAGCCGGACGCACGCCGCGAGCTCCGGCGAGAGCGCGTCGAGCCGCCGCTCCGCGAGCCATTGCCACGCGGGCGACGGGGGGAGGTTGTCGAGCTCGGCCGTGGCGACGTAGTGGCTGCCGGCGTTCACGCGGCGCTTCACGACGCCGGCCCGCTTGAGCGAGCGCACGAGCTCCACGAGGCACGCCGGGTTGTTGCCCGCCCAGCGCGCGAGCCGGCGCAGCGTCTCGGCAGGGGGGTACTCCGCCGGCCGCAGCAGCTCGGCGGCGAGCGCCATCGCCGCCCCGTCGTCGAGCGGCGCGAGCGCCGCGCGGTCGTGGCGCTGGGTGCGCGCGCCCCAGGCGCGGCGCACCTGCTCGAAGCGGGGGTGCGCGGCGACGAGCACCCACAGCGCGACGCCGGAGCCGTCGAGCGTGGCGTACTCGAGCGCGTCGACAAGCGCGTCGTCGGCCCAGTGCGCGTCGTCGACGATCACCGCGACCGGCCCGCGCTGGGCGCGCCGGCGCAGCGCCTCGCCGAGCGCCTGGACCACGCCGTGGTGGAGCGAAGCGGGCGCGCCGCGCGCGGGCAGCGGCGACCAGCCGAGCGCCGCGGCGACCGACGGCCACGTCGCCTCGCCGAGCGCGGCGCCGAGCCGCTCGCGGCAGAACGCGGCGACGTCCGGCGGCGCCTCCGCGGGCGCGTCGAGGACACGGCCGAGGAGCTCGGCCGCGCCGCGCGCCGCGTCGCCGAGCAGCGGCTGCGCCGCGCGGAGCGAGACAACGAGCGCTCCGGCGTCGCAGCGGAGGGCCGCCGAGGCGGCCTCCGCCGCGAGTCGGCTCTTCCCGAGCCCGGTATCGCCGATCAGCGTGAACAGCCCCGGGCACGTGCCGTCGAAGGCCGCGCGCGCGCTCTCCGCGATCGCCGCGAGGACGTCGTCGCGGCCGGCGAGCGGGACCTCGATCTCGACGGACGGCTCGGCCTCGGCCGAGGCGGGCCGGCCGTCGCTGTCCTCGCGCGCCGGCAGGGCGCGCTCGATCTCGGCGGAGAGGGCGACGCCCGACCACGGCTCCGGCGGCAGCCAGGTCTCGGGTCGCTCGACGGCGGCGCCGTACGCCGAGACGGCGCCGCGCGCCCTGCGGCGGAGGGTGACCGACGCGAGGTGCAGCGCCGCCCGCGCCCCGTGCTTCCCGGCGAGCTCGCGCGCGGCGGCGAGCGCGGACTGCGCCGGATGATCGCTGTCCTTGCCGGAGAAGACCGCCACGTAGCGGCTGCCGCGCTGCCGTGTGATGAACCCCTTGCGGCCGGTCACGGAGGCGATGACGGGCGACGCCGCGGCCGTCGTGTCGGCGACGAGCAGCACGACCGAGCTCCGCCCCCCGGCGATCAGCCTGGCGCTCGTCGAGTCCGCCGGCGCCGCGGCGCGCGCGGGCGGCGCGCCCGGCTCGGCCGGCGCAGCGGCGCGGTTGCGCGGCGCGCCCGGCTCGGCCGGCGCGAAGGTGGCGCGCGCCGCGGCGAGGGCGCGCCGCAGCGAGGGCGCGTCCGCCGGGCGGCGCTCGCGATCCTTGGCGAGGCACGCCAGCGTGAGCTCCTCGAGCGCGGCGGGCACCGGCGCGAGCTCGCCCGGGCGCTCGGGGCGCAGCGTGAGGTGCGCATGCTCGAGCGAGGCGCCGTCGCCCGCGAAGGGCAGCCGCAGGGTGAGCAGCTCGAAGAGGATGACGCCGAACGCGTAGACGTCGGCGCGCACGTCGACCGCCTCGCCGCGGAACTGCTCCGGCGCCATGTACTCGGGCGTCCCCAGGACCACGCCGCTGCGGGTGAGCAGCGCCTCGCGCGCCGCGTCGCCGGGCGTGCGCTCGGCGCGCTTCGTGAGCCCGAAGTCGAGCAGCACGACCCGCTCGTCCGCCGCCCCGGAGCGGCGCTCGATGAAGAGGTTCTCCGGCTTCAGATCCCTGTGGATCGCCCCCCTGGCGTGAGCGGCCTCGAGCGCGGCGAGCACGGCGTCGGCCCGCGCCGCGACCCAGCCCGGATCGGGCGGTGCGGCGAGGGCGGCGAGCTCCGAGGCGAGGGTGCGGCCGCAGAGCCGCTCCATCACGAGGTAGGGGCGACCATCGTCGAGCAGGCCGCACCTGTGGAATCGCGCCACGTGCGGCGGGCCGATGCGCTCGAGCGCGTCGGCCTCCCGGCGGAAGCGCTCGTCCAGCATCGGCGTGGTGGACATGCCGACCTTGACGGCGACCGGGGCGCCGTCCTCGTCCGAGATCCCCGCCCACACGATGGCGAAGCCGCCCTGCCCCAGGCGCTCGCCGAGCGAGACACCGGGGACGCGCGGCGGAGCGGGCGCGGAGGGCTCGCCGGGCGGCGGCGTCCATCCGTCGAAGGGGCACGGCGCCACGCCCTCGCGACGCCGGTGACACAAAGGACAGCGATGCACTCGGCCTCTCTCTGACGCAGGCGCGCCTGCGCGCCTGCGAGCGCGCATCACGCCTATGCTATCGTCGCGGACTAGCATGGTACACGTCGATGACGACACCATCCCCAGCGCGCCGCGCGGGGTGGTGAGCTCCACCGACGAGACGGTCACCCTCTCGGCCGGGGAGGAATCCACCGCGGGTGGCCGGCGCAGCGCCGAGGTGCCCTCGCGCGCCGGCGACTATGTGCTCCAGGGCGTCCTCGGCGAGGGCGGCTTCGGCGTCGTCTACCGCGGCGAGCACGTGACGCGCGGCACGAAGGCGGCGATCAAGGTCCTGCACGCCGAGCTCGCGCTGCACCCTGACGTGTGCCTCCGCTTCGAGCGCGAGGTCGTGGTGATGCAGCGGGTGCGGCACCCGAACGTGGTCGAGGTGCTCGACGTCGGCAGGCTCGAGGATGGCCGCCCCTACTTCGTCATGGAGCTGCTCGACGGCGTCAGCCTGGAGAGTCACCTCGAGGCCCGCGGCCGGCTCCCGCTGGAGGAGGCGCTCGCCCTCCTGGAGCCGCTCTGCAGCGCGCTCGACGCGGCCCACGCGCAGGCGATCGTGCACCGCGACGTGAAGCCGTCCAACGTCTTTTTGTGCTCGGGCGACATGCAGCGACGCGGCCCCCGCGTGGTCCTGCTCGATTTCGGCGTGGCGAAGCTGCTCGACGCGCCGGGGCCCGCGCTGACCACGTCGCGGCACGTCCTGGGCTCGCCCTCCAGCATGTCGCCCGAGCAGCTCACGGGCCGCCCCGTCGACGCGCGGACGGACGTCTACGCGCTCGGCGCGCTGGCGTACGCGATGCTCACGGGAGAGCCGCCGTTCGCCGGCGCGTCGTTCCCGGTCCTGCGCCAGCTCCACCTCTTCGCGAGCCCGCCCCGCCCGAGCGCGCAGGCGCGCGTGAGCCCGTCGCTCGACGACGTGGTGCTGCGGGCGCTCAGCAAGGACCCGGCAGAGCGCCAGCCGTCGGCGGGGCAGCTGCTCACCGAGCTGCGCGCGGCCGTCGCGGCGCCGTGGGCGGCGGGCGGGGCGGCCGCGGCGCCGCGGCGATCGGCCATCGGCATCCACGTGGAGGTGCAGGCCGACCCGGGCGCGCTCGATGAGCCGACGCCGGAGCTGCTCGACGACTTCGAGTCCGTCGTGCCCTTCGCGCTGTCCGAGCTCACGAACGCGGGGTTCTCGACCGCGGTCGAGACGGGCACGACCGCGCTGGTCACGGCCGACCGGCCCCTCGATCCGGCGCGTGACGAGGCCGCGCGCCGCGATGCGCTCGGCGCGGCGCTGTCGCTGAAGCGGCGGATCGAGGTGCGCGCGGGGCGCGACCGGCGGGTGCACGTCCGCCTCTGCGTGCACGTCGGCGAGCTCCAGGCGAGCGGCGAAGGCACGCTGACGGGCGGCGACTTGCTGGAGCTCTCCGGGTGGGTGCCCGAGGGAGCGGCGGAGGGGCTCTTCGCGTCGCCCGCCCTGCTCGACGGGCTCGGCGTCACAGCGCACCCCGCGCCCGTCTCGCCGGGGTCGAGCGCGCTGCTCCGGGTGCTGGACCCTTAGCAGCGGGCGCAGCCTTCGGCGCCCGCGCCGAGGCGGACCCGACAGGGCGCTCCCGGCGGGCGGCGGCGGAAGCTCACCAGCAGTCGCGGGTGCTCCAACCGTTCTGAACCACGGTCGTACATGCCCGACCGATGTTGTTCTCGATGAAGGTACGGTTGCTGTTGATGGGCGCCCAGAGGTTACCCACATTGGCGCCGCTGCACCCTCCCTTGGAGTTGACTCCCAGGAGGACCCCCGAACGAACGGTGCTTTCTGGAGTGGTCGCTGCGCTGGTCAGGAAGCGCAGCGGCCCGCCCGAATCGCCGCCGCACAGGTGCGGGTCGGCCTGCGGGACAGTCTTTGTGTAGGCTCCGCCGCTCAAGGCAATACCAGAGAAATTTCCCCCGCGAAGCCTGCCGTCGCTCGCCGGCGAGTCTGCGTAGCCGTAGGCGGTCGCGACGGTCGAGTCACCGCCCGAGTTCAGATAGGCTGCGTCCTTCTGCACGACGTTCGCGAAGTTCGTGCCAAAGTTCAGCGTGGCGACATCGCGATCCGCGTTGTCACCGGTCCATGCTTGCGTCGCCGTGTGGTACACGCCCAGGTACGTCGACGGCACCGCCCAGCTTGCCTGCAGCTGACAACCCCCGGCAGGATCCGTGATGCACGTCCAGGTGCCGTCTTCGTTCATTCGGTAGGCCGCGAACCACGTGCTCCCGGTATCCGGCGGATTGTAGTTGAGGTTCGGCGGATTGGCCGTATCCGGCGTCAGCCAGCGACGAACACAGTGGGCGGCGAGCACTATCGCATCACGAGACACGACCTGCCCGCTGCAGCCGGACATGATCCACTGACTCCCGTCCCAGAAACCCACATCGACGATGCCGCCTGCCCAGCGATTCGAGACGAGCGTTCCATTCGCCAGCCCTTGTTCCGCTTCATCGAGATCCATCCCGACGACGGCCGGTTCATCACCTGCGACGTGGTCGCCGCAGGACGTAAGTCCGACCGACAACAAGCCCATCCCTGCCAACACCTTGTTCACTCTAAACCTTCTGAACATTCGTATCTCCCGTACCTGGAGAGGAACCGCCCCTCCACGACCGCCACCCGGAGCGCCGAGCAGGTTAGAAATTCCCTGAATCCGATGAGCTGCGAAGCCCGATCGCGCTGCCGGGACGCAAGCTCCAGGGGCAAGGAATGAAGCGCCTCATGACAAGGCCTCCCGCCGCACTATCTCCGGGTTCCGTCTCCGCGATCACAAATTCGTCGCGCGCAGATCCCGGCGCCCGCTTCGATGCGGCCGGCGTGGGGGCTGCCCGGGCGCGCGTCGAGGAAGCGCCGCCTCACGTCGAACGCCGCTCCGCCGTGAGCCCGGCGGGCTGGAAGGGCGGCGCGGAGCGTCTCCGGGAGGAGATCGCTAGCGCGCGAAGCCTGACGGCTCAGCGGGGGCGGGCGCGCTCCATCGCCTCCGCGAGCGCGAGGTCGTCGGGCGTGCCCCGCGCGCGCAGCCCGGCGATGGCGCCGTCGCGATCCTCGGGGCGGCGGTTCTGCGAGAGCTTGAGCTTCGCCTCGGTCCGCGTGATCTCCATCGAGAAGCCGACGATCGCGGGGAGCAGCGCGGCTCCCTTCTCCGGCGAGAGCTCCGCGACGCTCCAGGGCTCGGGCTGCCCGCGCTCGTTGACGTCGGAGAGGCGCGCGAGCAGCGCGAGGAGCGCCTCGTGGTCCTCGATGGCCCGCGGCGCGCCGTGCGCGTGGACGACGGCGTAGTTCCAGGTCGGCACGTCGTCGCGCGAGGCGTACCACCCGGGCGAGATGTACCCGTGCGGCCCGCGGAAGACGGCCAGGACCGGCGTGCTCCCGTCGAGCGCGCGCCGGATCGGGTTGGCCCGCGCGACGTGCGCGAGCAAGGCGCCGTGAGGGCCGCTGTCGCGCTCCAGAAGGAACGGCAGGTGCGCGATCATGGGCACCCCGTCCTCCCCGGGCGCGATGAGCATGCCGAAGGGATGCGCGTCGATGAGATCGTGGAGGTCCGCGAGGTCGGGTGCCTCGAAGGCTCTGGGGAGATAGATGGATCGCGGCGCGGCCGTCGTCGTCATGACGGCAGTGTGTACCACTGCCCGCGCCGGCCGCCCTTGTCGACGCGACCGCGCCGTCGGTGTGAGCACCGGCACGATCAAGGACTGGTTCGCGGAGGGTCTGATGGACAAGCCCGCGTTCCACGGCGAGGAAGGGCGGCGCTGGCTAGCCGCGCGCCTTCTGCGCTCCCAGCGCCATCATCGCGTCCCAGAACATCTTCTCATACGCCTGAAATAGCCTGGTCGTGCGGCGGATCGCCCGGGGCTCCACGCCGCGGTCGAGCCCGTCCTGCACGATGGCGACCGCGGTGTCCTCGAACGATGGCAGGGCCGCGAACGCGTCCAGGAAGGCGGTCTGCTCCGGGCCGAAGCCGTACCGGTCGCGGAGCGCCTTCCCCATCCTGCCGCAGTTGAACCCCCAGGCAGGGAAGTTGATGAGCAGGGCGCACGCGATCTCGGCCGCCGAGGCGTTGGCCGCCGCCCAGGCCATCTGGACGGCATACGCGAACCCCTCCGCGGTGACCTCGTACCGATCCAGGTCGTCCTTCGTCATGCCGAGCTTCCGGCCCATGGCGGCGATCCCGTCCGGCGCCACGAGCTCGCCCTGGAGGACACCGCTCCAGAAATCGCGCCAGGGCGTGTCCCCGAAGCGCTGGAGCATCATCGCCATCGAGCGCAGGTCGCTGAGCACCACGTGGTGCTGGTGGCCCGGGAAGGCCTTCAATCCTTCCACCGTGACCTCTCCCCGTTCGATGGCGTCCGGATAGGGGTGAGCCCTCAGCTGATCGTCGATGCTCCGGAGCTCTTCGTGAATGTCCTTCACCAGCGCGGCCGCGGCCTTCATGAGTGCCTCCTCGTGATCGCGCGCCATCCTACTACCGCCTCGCGGCAGAGATCCGACGACCTGCGGCGCGCTACCCGCGGGCGCGCTGCCCCGCTTGCGACCCCCGCACCCGCGCGATGATCGCGCCGGCGACCTCCTCGGCCGACCTGCCCCTGGGAAGCCAGCGCTGCGGAATATTATGGGAGCGATCGTCCTCGCGGATCACCAGCGTGATCGGCTTGGCCGGCGGCTGCAGCTCCACGGACTCGACGCGATCGAGCGGCACGGTGACCTCCCGCGCGCCACGGAGCGGATGCATCGACGGCAAGGTGATCGATCGAGGGCCAAGGACGATCCGGAACTCCTTGAGCGCCGCGAACCGCGCGGCGGCGAGGACGCCGAGCGCGCAGAAGGCCCCTGACAGGGTCGCCAGCACCGCGTAGAACACGTCGGCGCCTCCGGCCTCGAAATGGAGGATCCCGTTCAGGATCAGGCCGCGGTCGTTCGTCTGGGCCCGGTAGGAGAGGACCGCCGCGCAGACCGCAAAGAAGAAGGCGCTCAGGAGGAGCTCCAGGTAGGGACGGCGGAGCGGGATCTCGAGAGCGTCGTCCGCCGCGTGTTCGCTCGCCTTCATCGATAGTCCCCTCCGCTGGCGGAAGCCGCCTCGTGCAGCCGCACGGCCAGGACCTCCGCGTCGAGCCCCGCCTGGTGCTCGGTCAAAACGAAGGTATCGCCGTCCCGATGGGCGGCGACCCAGGGCAGCGCGCGCGCGTCGCCGATCACCTTGTCCCGGCTGCCGACGAGGACGAAGACGCATCGCCCTTCAAGGCTGGCGCCGAGGCTCACGCCGCGGATCTGGGCGGCGGGGACGGTGACCGGAGCCCCGTTGGCGGTGAGACGAACGGCGTCGGCCGAGATCGACTCCAGGCGGACGGATTGACCGTGACGCGGATCGCGGAAGACGGCGATGTCGCGCCGGAGCGCGAGGGCGACGCCGATCGCGCCGGCGCCATAAAGAAGCCAGGCGAACCAGGCGAGCGACGGCTCGAGCGCGGGCAGCGCAGCGCCCCACAGCGCGCCGGCCGCGACGAGCGCGCCGGCCGCGATACAGAGGCCCACGCCGGCGCGGATGCGCCGGATCCTGCCGAGGTCCTCGATCGACGTCCCCAGCGCCATGAGCGCCAGCGCGGCGACGCCCAGCCCCGCCGGAGACGCGAGGAAGGGAAGCACGCCCTTCGGGCCGGGCGGCGCCATGCACGCGAGCGCCGCACAGCAGAGCCCGATGCACATCGCGCGCGCCTGGAAGCTGACCGGTGGGCGGAGCACGTGGAAGAGAGGCTCATGACATCGCGGCGACTCCGGGCTGTCAACGCCCCGCGGCCACCTCCGCCTCTCCTTGCGTCGATCCTCGATATCGGCCGCTCCCGGGCCGCGCTCAGGTCCCCTCCGGAGCGCGCTCCTTCGCGCGATCGTCGAAGAAGCGCGCGTTGATCTCCCGGTAGCCCTGCCACTCGGGCGGCAGCTCGTCTTCATCGAAGATGGCGCCCACCGGGCACTCGTTCTCGCAGGCGCCGCAGCAGATGCACGACTCGGGATCGATGTAGAGCTGGAGACCGGCGAGGCGTGTCTTCCGCTCTCCCTCGGGGATGCGCGAGATCTCGTCCGCCGCGAGCGGGCCGTGGATGCAGTCCACGGGGCAGACAGGGACACAGGCGGTGTCACACGTGGCGACGCAGGGCTCGGCGATGACGTAGGCCATGAGGGTTCCTTTCCTTCTCCGTGGCGCGCGGTCGTCCGCGCGCTCTCCTCTCCCTCCTCCGGCAGGGAGCAGGGCGCGTGCCCGCGGCCCGAGCGGCTTTTCCCGGGCTTTTCGCCGGCCTTGTGCGGTCCAGGCAACGCCCCTACGGTGCCGCGCAACGCCATTTCGTCGGCCTCGCTCCGCGCACGATGACCGCCTCCGCCGATCACGCCCTCCTCCTGCTCGCCGACCTCGGCGAGGCCTCGGCCCGCGCGCACACCGAGGCGACGCTCGTCCCCGCGGTGAGCGCCGCGCTCTCGCGCCACCTGCCGCTGCTGCGGCTCGATCTGCGCCGCGGCGCGGCCGCGCCGGGCGCGCCGGAGGTCCGGCGCGGCGCGGGCGGCGAGACGATCGCCGTCTTCGCGCTCCGCGACGCGGAGGGCGCCGTCGGCTGCGCCACCATGGCGCTCGGCGGCGGCGCGGCGCTCGACGTCTCGCCCGCCCTGCTCGAGGCGGCAGGTCGCCTGCTCGCCGTGGCGCTGCGGCAGGTGCAGGTCCTCGGGCGCGTCGCGGCCATCGCGCGCCGCGCGCAGGGGGAGAAGCGGACGCTCAGGGAGGAGCTCGACCGCGTCGCCCTGCCGAGGGAGGTGGTCGCGGTGGGCCCGGCGATGCGGGCGATCTTCCAGCAGATGGTGCCGCTCGTCGCGCGGCAGGACACGACCGTGCTGGTGCGCGGCGAGACGGGCACGGGCAAGGAGGTGATCGCGCGCCGCATCCACGCGCTGTCGCGCCGCGCGGAGCGGCCGTTCCTCGCGGTCAACTGCGGAGCGCTGCCCGAGGGGCTCGTCGAGAGCGCCCTGTTCGGCCACGAGCGCGGCGCGTTCACGGGCGCCGCGGCGCGGCACCTCGGGCTGTTCGAGCGCGCGAGCGGCGGGACGCTGCTGCTCGACGAGGTCGGCGAGCTGCCCAGGGCGGCGCAGGCGAAGCTCCTGCGCGTGCTCCAGGAGGGCGAGATCGAGCGCGTCGGCGGCGAGGGCGCGGTGCGCGTCTCGGTGCGCGTGATCGCCGCGACGCACCGGCCGCTCGAGGACATGGTGGCGAGCGGGGCGTTCCGCGACGACCTCTATTATCGACTGCAGGTATTCCCCATCATCGTCCCCCCGCTCCGGGAGCGGCCAGAGGACCTGGAGCCGCTCACGCGCGTCATCGTGGAGAAGGTGGCGGCGAGCTTCGGCCGGACGCCGCCGCGGGTGAGCGCCGAGTCGATGGCGCGGCTGCGGGCGCACGGCTGGCCGGGCAACGTGCGGGAGCTGGAGAACGTCATCGAGCGGTCGATGGTGATGTCGACAGGAGACGAGCTCATCCTGTCAGCGCCGCTCTCCGCGACGCCCGGCGCGACAGGGCGCGTGATGACGTACCGAGAGGCGGCTCAGCGCTGCATCGAGGACGCGCTGCGGGCCGCGGGCGGGAAGATCTACGGAGAGGACGGGGCCGCGGCGGCGCTGGGGCTGAAGCCGACGACGCTGCAAAGCAAGATGCGGAAGCTCGGGATCCGGAAGGACGGAGAGAAGGGCTGACGGCCGAGAGGCTCGTCAAACCATGCGACCAGCCCCGGTGTGTGGGGCGTGATCCACATGGTCTCCGGGCGGCTCCGCTATCGCACCGACAGGCCCGGCGATCGAGAGATCGCCGCGCGATCCGGGGCGCCCCGGGAACGTCGTATCAAAGACGCTGCATCAGTTCGACGCTGACGGTCAGACACCGTTCCTCGTGGAGTTTCACCGCAAGACCGGATGACCAAGCTCGGCCGGAGGTCGTTTTTTTCTCGAGAGTTCGTCGCTTTTCCAGGAGAGATGAACAAATCGAGGTTCTATCCTCGGACCTCCACGCGCAACGTGGCTGGATCTTGCTCTTACAAAAACAAAACAAGACAATACAAACAGCGCGCCAAGGCGCTGCCGGGCAAGCCGTGCAAAAGCAAATGCGACTTAGAAAAGAGTCTTGACTTTGACCCCCTGTTTGTGTGAAGATGCCAATCTCCCTTGGCGATCCGGACCGCTCTCGGCCGGGGGCCGCAGACGGTTGCAGGATCGTACAGGGGCTTACTCCGGGTGAATCTGCCGGGGCTACTTGCTTCTTTCGGCTACGCGTTCGAGCAGTTCTTGCTTTTTCCGAGTTGATGCCCGGCCCCCGTCACACCGGGTGTTCGCATGTGAGCATCTGTCCGACAAACATCGTGATTGCCAGGCATGTGGTCGGCGCAGGCCCGCGGGCGCATCCGTGATCTCCGGATCACGAGCACGTTGGCCGGAAATTTTGAACTTTAAACCAATGGCTCGGAGGGCTCGCGTCTGTCTCGATGGTTCATAGATCCATCTCGAACAGAGTCCCGCGACTCCGCCGATCCGATCATGGAGAATCTTAAATGCGCATCGTTCCCTTACTTGGCTACCTATCCGCTTCGATCGCGTGCGGCCTGCTGGCGTGCAGCGTCGAGAACATCGTCGACGAGGACATCGAGGCTCAGGAGGGCGCGCTGGACAGCGCGGACCGCTCGATGTCGGCGAGCGTTGCCGTCACCTCGGACTGGGGAAACGGCTACTGCGCGAACGTGAAGGTGAACAACAACTCCCGCGGCCCGGCGACCACCGGCTGGAACGTCGTCGTCGCGCTCAACGGCTCGACGAGGAGCAACTCGTGGAACGTGAACGTCGCGGAGTCGAACGGCCAGTTCAGCGCCACGAACGTGAGCCATAACGGCGCGATCGCCAAGGGCTCCTCGACGGAGTGGGGGTTCTGCGCGAACGGCAGCGGGCGGCCCACGATCGCCTCGGTCACCGGCTCCGGCGGCACGCTCACCGACTCGAACTCGGCCTCGTCGTCGAGCAGCAGCTCGAGCTCGGCCAGCAGCTCGAGCTCGTCGAGCAGCAGCTCGAGCTCGTCGAGCAGCAGCTCGGGCGCGGGAGGTGCCGGCGGCGGCGGCGGGTCGGGCGGCTCCGGCGGGACGGGCGGCTCCGGCGGCTCCGGCGGCGGCAGCACGTGCACGTCACCCAACCAGCAGGTCTGCGGCAACCAGACGGGCACCCACTGCGGCTACACCTTCGAGTACTGGAAGGACACCGGGAGCGGATGCCAGACCAACACGGCGACTGGCTTCAACGTCGAGTGGAGCAACATCAACAACCTGCTGGGCCGTAAAGGCCTGAGGCCCGGGTCGAAGAACCAGGTCGTGACCTACTCGGCCGACTACAGGCCGAACGGCAACTCGTACCTCGGCGTCTACGGGTGGACGAAGGGCCCGCTCATCGAGTATTACATCATCGACAGCTGGGGCACCTGGCGTCCGCCGGGCGGCCAGGGGTTCATGGGCACCGTCACCAGCGACGGGGGCACCTATGACATCTATCGGACCCAGCGGGTCAACCAGCCGTCGATCGAAGGCAACACGACCTTCTATCAGTTCTGGAGCGTCCGGCAGCAGAAGCGCACGAGCGGGACCATCAGCGTCGCCAACCACTTCAACGCGTGGGATCGCCTGGGGATGAAGCTGGGGAACCTGTACGAGGTCTCGATGCTCGTGGAGGGCTATCAGAGCAGCGGGAGCGCCAGCGTGAACGTGTCGATGAAGTGAGCGCTCGGCCCTGAGCATCGCATGATGACGCGCGCGGGATGATCATCCCGCGCGCCACGTGCCCGGGCTTCTTCTGCCCCAGGCACGACTCCCCACCCCTCTGACAGACACGCGGCGCACGCTCGATCAGCGGGCGGGCGCCCGGCAGCTTCCGGCGCGGATCGAGCCGGCGCTCGGGCTGCGTCCCGCGGCGCGACGAGAACGCAGCGCTCCCGGCGAGGCTCGCGGGCGCGCCGGGCGAGCTGTGCGGCAGCGAGAGCCGGACACCCCGCGTCACCCGAGCGAGATGCGGAGGCACGCAAGGGCCCCTCCCCGCGGCGTCGCAGCTCCGCCATGGCGTTGCCATGCATCTGCGGCGAGAGGGGCGTCGCCCGCGCACGCCCCGGCCCCTTGCCTGCCCGGCAACGGCCTGCCGCTCGCCGGCAACGCTTTCGCGAAGGCCTTCGAGGCGAGGTTCAGGTTCCTTCCGGCCATTCTCGCGGGTATGGTCACGCCGGATGTCTTCATCCGCCACGGGAGCTTCTGATGAGAGAACACGCAGCAGTCCGGACGACGAAGCCTCTCGCGACGGTCACGGCCGCGGCGCTCGCCTTCGTCTGCTGGAGCGCGGCATGCAACGCGATCTCCGGGGTCGACGCTCTCGACTTCTCGGGCACCGCCGGCGCGACGGGCGGCGGCGCCGGTGGCAGCGGCGGTGGCGCAGCCGGCGGTGACGCGGGCGACGGCGGCATGGGCGGCACCGGCGGCGCGGGCGGCACCGGCGGCGTGGGCGGCACCGGCGGCGTGGGCGGCGCTGGCGGCAGCGGCGGCGCTGGCGGCATGGGCGGAGCCGGCGGCGCTGGCGGCGCTGGCGGCACGGGCAGCGACATCTCTTACGACATCGCCTGTGGGAACGGCAACGTGGCTGTCGGCGTCCACGGCCGGAGCGGCGGCTCGATCGATCAGATCGGCCTGATCTGCGCGCCGCTCGCCGGCGACGGCACCCTGGGCACCGCCTTCCAGACCGTGACCGCCGGCGGCAACGGCGGTGGGCCGGGCAGCGTGATCTGCCCTGCGAGCCAGGTCCTGGTCGGGATCAACATCTGGGTCGACACTTACGTTTACCGGGTCGAGCTGCTGTGCCAGACGGTCGAGGCGTGGAAGACGGGCGACGGCAACGTCAATGTCGGCCCCAGCATCGGCAACGTGCACAGCACGGGTTTCGGGGTCAAATGCCCGACGGGGAGCGCCGTCGTTCAGATCACCGGCGACGCCGACGAGTTTGTGCGCTCCGTGAATCCACGCTGTCTCCGGCTGTGACCGGCGCGGTCGCGGTGAGCGCCGCTGTCGCCGCGAGCGCCGTGCGCCAGGGCTGCGCCGGCGAGACGCTCGCCGCGGTGCTGGCGGCCGAGCAGCTGGGTCACGCCCAGGCTCACGCGGTCCGCGCCACGCCGTCCGCGCCCGCCGCTCCGCTGAGAAGTTTACGGTCCATCTGGACCCGGAAGAACACCTCCCGAGCTGCGGCGAATTCTGCTAGAGCTGTGAGCCGCGTCGAGCGCTGGTCGCGCCTCGGCGCTGCGGCAGTTTCTTAAGATCACCGGCAGACGTGCCGCGCTGCGGCAGCGCGCAGCTCCGGCGAACGGGCCTATCACCCTTCGGGCATCAACATGACTTTCGATCGCGAAATCGCACGCTTCACCTGGGTTGGGATCTCCTGTCTGGCCCTGTCCGCCGCGGCGGCGGGCTGCTCAGGCAGCGCAATTGACGCCTCGGAGACGGGGGGCGCGGGCGGCAGCGGCGCGGGGACCGGCGGCGCCTCGAGCGTGAGCTCGGGCACGGGCAATCCCGCCGCGAGCAGCAGCAACGGCAGCACCAGCAACGGCAGCACCAGCAACGGCAGCACCACCAGCAACGGCAGCACCAGCAGCAGCAGCGGCGGCGGCGGCGACACCAGCGGCAGCACCAGCACCACGAGCACCGGGACGCCCGAGACGAGCGCCACGGCGAGCACCGGCAGCGGGACGCCGACCGGCGGGTGCCCGGCGAGCGCAACGTTCTGCTCCGACTTCGAGGGCGCCGGGCTCCCCGACGGCGCGACGTACCGTCCCTCGTACCAGGCGGCAGATGCGCTGAAGAACATGGCGATCGACTCCTCGATCTTCCACGCCGGCACGCGCGCGCTGCGCGTGAACCCGGGGGCCAGCGGCTACGACTGGAGGATGCTCTCCGTCCCGTCGCCCGGCTCGACGTTCTGGGTCCGGCTCTACGTGCGCAGCAGCGTCGATCTCGGCCAGTCCGACCACAACGCCTACTTCCAGGCCATGACGGGCGACGGCGAGCCGAACCTGGGCGACAACATGGAAATCGCCGAGCAGTACTGCCAGATCGTGCTGAACCTGCACGACGACGTCACCCTGTCCACGGGCGGCGAGGCCCGGTGCGGGAGCAACGGTGTGAAGCTCCCCAAGGACCAGTGGCACTGCATGGAGGCCTACTTCGACGGCGCCAAGGGCGGCGTCCAGGTCTACGCCAACGGCACCAAGATCATCGACAAGACCGGCGTGAAGACGCTCAACTACAAGACGTTCAGCTTCGGCTACCTCGGCTTCCACGGCCCCGCGCGGACGATGTGGTACGACGACGTGGCGGTCGCGCCCGAGCGGATCGGCTGCGCCCCCTGATGCGCGGCCGAACGCCGGCGCGCAGGTGATGCCAGCGCGATCGCCTGATCGCCGTCGCGCGCGCCACGCGGCCTCCCTCCTGCTTCTCCCCTGAACGCGCACCGCCCCCCCCACCCCGAGCACGGCCCGCCGGCGAAGCGGCCCCGGACACGCTTGCTCCCTGGCTCCGCCGGCGCCATAGCCGAGGTGGCGAGCGCTCCGCTTACGCGCGCGAGCGCGAGCCGCGGTGACGACGCGATGGCGACGCGACCGCGATCCCGGCACGAAGGTAGATGCAATGCCGTACCTGGTTTTCCGGAATTTCCCCGACAATACACCCATCCCCGATGACTGCTATAGCTGCGACGGTGCGCCGGACTGGGCAGCGTTGCTGGAGTGGATATGCCCCGATCTCTCGCGCGACGAGGCGGAGCGGCTCGCCGTCATCGGCGAAGCGAGCGGGACCCGGCCCGACCTGGCGGGCCTGAAGCGGCTCATCGAGGAGCACCTGAAGCCGTAGGCGCGCGATCGCGATGAGGAGCGCACGGACGATCATCGATCCTCGCCGCCACACGTGGTGCGACACCCCGGTGGACGACATCGGCCTGCTTGTCGACGCCGACGAGTATTACCCCGAGTTCTACCGGGTCGCGTCCAGGGCGCGGCGGTACCTGCTCCTCGCCGGCTGGCAGTTCGACAGCGACGTCGCCCTGCTCCGGGGCGGGAGGGAGGAGCAGGTGTCGAGCCCGATCACGCTGCTCAAGTTCCTGAACCACCTCTGCGAGGCGAGCCCCGATCTCCAGATCTTCATCCTCGCGTGGGACTTCCACCTCGTGTTCGCGCTCGAGCGCGAGTGGCTCCAGCAGCTCGTCTTCGAGTGGACGAACCATCGCCTGCGCTTCCTCTTCGACGCCACCCACGTCGAGCGCGCCTCGCACCACCAGAAGTTCGTGGTGGTGGACGGCGAGCTCTCGTTCCTCGGCGGCCTCGACCTCTGCGATCACCGCTGGGACGACCGCAGCCACGCGAACAAGAACCCGCTCCGCGTCAGCCGAGGAGAGCCGCACAAGCCGTTTCACGACGTGCAGGCCTATCTGCGCAGCCGCTCGGTCGCGCGGGCGCTGACCGAGATCTTCACGGATCGCTGGCGGCGCGCGGGCGGCGTGGACATGACGCTGCCGGACCTCGACGAGGCCGATCCGACGTTCCCCGACTACCGGCCCGAGGGCGGCATCCCGCTCGCGGCGGCGCGCGTCACGCTGAGCCGCACCGATCCGCACGGCGCGCCCACCGGCGCCCCGCACCGCACGGAGATACGCGACCTCTTCCTCGACGCCATCGACGCCGCCGAGCGCTTCATCTACATCGAGACCCAGTACTTCAGCTCTCACGTCATCGCCGAGGCGATCGCGCAGCGGATGCGCGCCGAGGGCCGGCCGCTCCTCGACGTGGTGCTCCTGCTCAACATGGAGGCCGAGACGATGAAGGAGCAGATCGCCGTCGGCCTCTCCCAGGCCAAGGTGCTCGGCGGGCTGCGCGACGTGGCGGCCGAGACCGGCCATCGCCTCGGCGTCTACTACACCCTGCCGGCGTGCGGCGAGGACGAGACCGCCGAGCGCGCCACGTACATCCACTCGAAGGTGATGATCGTCGACGACCGCTTCCTCACCGTGGGCTCCGCCAACCTGACGAACCGCAGCCTCTCGATCGACACGGAGATCAACGCCTCGGTCGAGACCGACGACCCCGACGACGCGCTGGGCCGGTCGATCCGCGCGGTGCGCGCGTCGCTCATCGGCGAGCACCTGGGGGACGCCGACTTCGATCGGGTGGACGACCTCGTCGCCTGCCTCGACGGGCTGGCGAGCCCGGCGACCGGGCCGCGCACGCCCGGGAGCTCGTGCCGGCTCCGGCTCCACCCCTCGCCCACGGCGGACGAGCGCGCCCTGCTCGCGGTGATCGACCCGCAGCAGCTGCCGTTCGACCCCGCCGCGGCCGAGGACATCGACCAGCGCCAGGGCTCGCTCTTCGTGGGCGGGCTCGGCGCGCTCTGGCGGCACCTGTTCATCAGCCGGGACCCGGCGAAGTAGCCGCGCGCGAGGCGCTCCGGGCGAGCGCGCCTGGGAGGCGCGGCGCCGGCGCCGGCGCGGGGACCGCCGGCCTCCCTGGACCCGGAGGCAGGGCGCGCCCCTTCCGGCCGCCAGGGGCGCATGGTAGGCTGTGCCGCGGAATTGCGAACGGTTTCTTCAGGTTGTCTCTCAAAGTTGAAGCGTTGACGCCACGAGGAGTATGCAAGAGGCAGAGATCAAGATCGGGGGCATTTCGGTCCGCGACCTCGCGGAGCAATACGGAACACCGCTCTATGCCTACGATGCCGAGCGCATCCGGGAGAACTTCCGTCGACTCACGCGGGCGCTGCGCGGCAATTACCCGGAGGTGTCCGTCTTCTATGCCATCAAGGCGTGCAACAACCTGGAGATAGCGAAGCTCCTGGTCGACGAGGGCTCGGGCGTGGACGCCGCGAGCCCCAACGAGATCCGCCTGGCGCAGGCGCTCGGGCTGTCGGGCGAGCGGATCATCTACACGGGCAACAGCCTGTCGGACGAGGACCTGGCCGCGGGGCTGCGCGCCGGGGTGAACTTCAACGTGGATGATCACGGCATCCTGAAGCGCCTGTTCTCGCTCGGGAAGCCGCGCTGTATGTCGTTCCGGATCAACCCGAGCGGCGAGGACATCGCGACCCCCGATCTGAAGCCGTTCGCGGGCCCGTCCGCGAAGTTCGGGATCCATCCGCGCCACGTGGAGGAGGCCTATCGCACCGCGCTCGAGAACGGGGTCGAGCGGCTCGGGGTGCACATGATGCCTCACTCGCAGGCGAACAAGCCGGAGAACTTCGCGCACGTCACGGGCAAGCTGCTCGATCTGATCGGCCCGGTGGCCCGGAAGCTCGGCTTCGACCTCGCGTTCGTGGACATCGGCGGCGGGCTCGGCATCCCCTACCGGCGGGAGCAGCCGCCGCTCGACGTGGAGGCCGTCGCCCGCGGGATCGCCGCGATGGTCCGGAAGAAGTGCGCGGAGCACGGCCTGAAGGAGCCGCGCCTCGTCATGGAGCCGGGGCGTTACTTCGTCGGGGACGCGGGCTACGTGCTCGGTCGGGTGATCTCGATCAAGCAGGGATACAAGACGATCATCGGCACGGACATCTCGATGAACACGATGGCGCGCCCGGTGATGTACGGCGCTTACCACGAGGTGCGGATCAACGGCCGCCGCGGCCAGACGGCCCCGATGGCGATGACGGGCCAGGTCTGTGAGAACACGGACATGTGGATCGCGGAGCGCGAGTTCCCCGCGGACGTCGCCGAGGGGGACGTTGTCGTCCTGATGGACGCGGGCGCGTATGGCCACGTGATGAGCTACGACTACAACGGCCGGCTGCGGCCGGCCGAGGTGCTCGTCGACGGCGGGAAGAGCCGGCTGATCCGGCGGCGCGACACGTTCGAGGACATGGTCTCGCGGATGTGCCTGTCCGATGAGATCAAGGAGCGCCTGCGCGCGGCGGCGGGAGAGCCGGCCGGCGCGAGCGGCTGCGGCTGAGCGGTACACCCCTGGGGCGCACGAAGGTGCGTCCCGCTCCCGCGGACCTGAGCTTCACGGCGAGACCGCTACAGGGACGCTCGCTGCACCCGGCTCAACGCACCGCCGAAAGATCGTCGAGTACACGCCACGTACCTCGCGGTTCGGGATCGAGAGCAGGTGTGAAGGCTGCTCCATCGGCCCGCGCGAGCGCTTCTCGGCCCTGAGATACCCCGTGAAGACGAGGAGGCTCCACAGCACCTCGTCGCTCCGGTTTAGATCCTCGAGCGACACGCTCTCGTCGAGCACGCGCTCGATGCTGCCGCCGTCTAGCAGCGTCGCGAACGCCGGCTCGAGCGCGAGCGCGCGCCGCTCGATCTGCTCCCGCACCAGATCGTTCGAGCTCGTGTTCACCCAGTAGGGCTGCGGCGCGCCGTCTTCGCGGGAGAGGAAGTTCAGGACGCTCCACGGGTTGTAGACGACGGTGCCGCCGAAGAGATACCCGTTGTACCAGGCGCGCAGGGACGGGAGCCGCTCGGGCCGGCCGAACCTCGCGAGGAGAGACTCGACCTCGGGCTCGGTGAACCCGAAGCAGGTGTCGAACTCCGGCGCGAGCAGCGAGTAGACAGCCACGTTGTTGAGACCTGAAAAGATGCTCTCCCGGGCCACGCGCAGGACGCCCGTGAGCACCGCCTTGAACAGGTGCGGATTGCCCTTTAGGCCCTCGGTAAGGAACGCGCGGAAGAAGCCGATGACCTGCGCGGCGTAGCCGTGGAGATACCCGGCGTGGAGGGGCTCGTCATACTCGTCGAGGAGGATGACAACACGCTCGCCGTGGAAGCGGTGGAGATAGCTCGACAGGTCGAGCAGCGCTGTCTCGTACGCGATCCTGCCGGCCGTGCCCTCGAGGACTTCGCGGTACCGCCGGGCCTCACGCTCGCTCAGCACGCCGCTCTCGAGCAGGTCACGGTGCTCGTCGAAGAGGCGCGCGATCCTGTCCTGCACACCCTCCCAGAACGCATCGAAGCTCTCGGCCTTCACACCCTTGAAGGTCAGGTGGAGCACCGGGTAGCGCTGGAAGTGCGCGCGGTACTGTTCGCCGGCCTGCCAGATCCGAAGATCACGAAACAGCGGTGAGAGATCCTGTGCGCGCCGCTCGAAGAAGCAGCGCAGCATCGAGAGGTTGAGCGTCTTGCCGAAGCGCCGCGGGCGCGGGAGCAGGACGACCTCGGTGCCCGGCCTGTCGACGAGCTCCTGGATCAGGTGCGACTTGTCGACGTATTCGAGCCCCAGCTCGCGGAGCCGGCGGAAGTCGTCGATGCCGATGGGGACCTGGATGCTCATGGTGCCTCGGGCGGGGCGGCGTGCCCTCACGGACGCTACTCCGCCGCCGGTCAGCGGCAAGGGCTCCGAACGGCCTGAGCAGGCACCCAGGCGTCCTGCTTCTCCGCCGCACCCGCCGGCGGAGCGGCGGAGCCGCGGGTCACCGCGTCCAGGTCAGGAGCAGGGCGAAGATGGTGAGATCGGCGGCGACGTGCGCCACGTACGGCGCGAGGAGGCCGCCCGCGCGGCGCCGGAGCACGCCGAGCATCACGGCGTAAATCGCCGCCAGGCCGACGCCGACGGCCCCGCTCGGGAAGCCGCTCAGGTGGAGGAGCCCGAAGGCGGCCGCCTGGACGAGCACCGCGGTCCAGCCGGAGGTCGTCACGGCGTCCAGCGAGCCGAGGAACACCAGGCGGAAGACCGCCTCCTCGAGGAGCGCGTTGAAGAGCGCGAACCCCAGGCCGCCGAGGAGCAACAGCGGCAGCGAGACGGGCGGGAGCAGGGCCCGCATCTGCGACAGATCGGGCCGCATCAGCCGGACCCAGAGCACGAGCGCGAGCGCGGAGACGAGGACGACCGCCGCGATCCAACCGAGGACCGCGGGCCCGAACGCCCCACGCCGCAGCGGCGGCATCGACGACCGCAGGGCTGGCACGGCGCGCGCGAGCAGCGCGAGCACGACGAGCGGCGCGGCCAGGGAGAGCGGCCAGGGCGCGGCGAGCCCCACCGCGGCAGGCGCGAGCGTGAGCACCGCCAGGAGAGGCGCCTGGAGCGCCGCCCGGTCCGGCGCGCGCGCCACGGCGAGCAGGGAGGCGAGCGCGACGCCGAAGCAGGCGACGCCGATGGCGCGCTCCTCCGCGGCAGACGGGTACGCGGCGTAGGCGAGCGTCGCGGCAGAGACAGCGCAGAGCCCCGGCCAGCCAAGGCGAGGCACCCCCACCCGCCCGGCAGCCTCGCCGACCGGCGTGGCGCCGGCCGGCGCGGCGCCAGACGGTTCGATCTGCCCCAACTGACCGAGCCGCTCCAGAAGTTGAGCTTTCACTCGGATATAGTCGAGCTTTTGCTCAGGTTGTCAAGTACGCTCGGCGCATGGCCACGAAGCGCAAGAAGCCGCCGTCGACCGCGCCCCGCCGGGTGCCGCTGCAGGCGAGGAGCCAGCGGCGCAAGGAGCGGATCCTCGACGCGACGGCGGCGCTGCTCGCGTCGCGCGGGCTCGACGCGGTCACCACGAACGCCATCGCGGCGCGGGCGCGGACGTCCATCGGCTCGGTCTACGAGTTCTTCCCGAACAAGGAGGCCGTGCTCCACGCGCTGACGGGGCGCTACCTGGAGCGGCTGCGGGCGCGGACCGAGGCGGCGCTCGCGGAGTCGCCGCCGGGCTCGTGGCGCGCGCTGACCGAGCGCTGGATGGACGCGCTCGCGGCGTTCTACCGGATGGAGCCCGGCTACCGGGAGCTATGGTTCGGCGTGCAGCTGTCCGGCGCGCTGCTCTCGACGGCCGCGGCGTGGGGAGACGAGTTCTCTGGGCGGGTCGAAGCGCTCCTCTCGCCGCTGACGCCGGCGCTCGCGCCCGCCGAGCGGCGCGTCGTCGCGCGGAGCACGCTGTACATGACCTCGACGCTGCTCGCCCTCGCCACACAGCAGGACGAGCAGCAGGGCGCGCTCTATGTCGAGGAGGCGAAGAAGGCAGTCTGTCGCTACCTCGCGCCGTACATCGAGCCGCCGTTCCGGCCGGGGGAGAGCGCGTGACGCGATGAGGCGCGCCGGCGCGCGCGGCCAGGCGCCCCTCGCACCGGACCGGCGCCTTCAGGCCGCCGACGCCCGCGGCTTCGCGCCGGCCGCGTGGCGGTTTGCCGGTCGCGCCAGCCCGAGGTTCTCGCGCAGCGTGCGCCCCTCGTACTCCGTTCGGAACAACCCGCGTCGGCGCAGCTCCGGGATCACCAGCTCGATGAAGTCGTCCAGCCCGCCCGGGAGCCACGGCGGCATCACGTTGAACCCGTCGGCGCCGCCCTGCGTGAACCACGCCTCCAGCTGATCCGCGACCTGCTCCACCGAGCCCACGATCGTCCAGTGCCCGCGCGCCCCAGCCACCCAGAGGTAGAGCTCCCGGATGGAGAGATTGCGCTTGCGCGCGATGTCGAACATCAGCGCTTGCCGGCTCTTGTTGTTGTTGGTCTCGGGCAGCTCGGGGAGCGGCCCGTCCACCGGATACGCGGACAGATCGACCCCGCCCGACAGGCCCGAGAGCAGCGACAGCCCGACCTCCGGCAAGATGAGGTCCTGCAGCTCCTGGTACTTCGCCCTGGCCTCCGACTCCGTCCTGGCGACGACGGGGAACACCCCCGGCATGATCTTCAGCTGGTCGGGGTGCCGCCCATACTTGGCCATCCGGCCTTTGACGTCGGCGTAGAAGGCCTGCGCGTCTTCCAGCGTTTGCTGCGCGGTGAAGATCACCTCGGCGGTCTCGGCCGCGAGCTCCCTGCCCGCCTCCGACGATCCCGCCTGCACGATCACCGGGTGTCCCTGGGGTGGACGCGGGATGTTGAGCGGCCCTCGAACGGAGAAGAACTTCCCCTTGTGATCGAGCGTGTGCAGCTTTGCCGGGTCGTAGTAAGCCCCCGACGCCTTGTCGCGGAGGAACGCGTCGTCCTCCCAGCTGTCCCAGAGGCCGGTGACCACATCGACGAACTCGCGCGCCCGGACATAGCGCTGCGCGTGGTCGGGGTGGGCGTCGAGCCCGAAGTTCCCCGCCGCCTCGCCCCCGCCGGTGGTGACCACGTTCCAGCCTGCCCGCCCCTGGCTGATATGATCGAGCGAGGCGAACTTGCGGGCCAGCAGATAAGGCTCCTCGTACGTGGTGGACGCGGTGGCGATGAAGCCGATGCGCTCGGTGACGACCGCGAGCGCGGAGAACAACGTGACCGGCTCGAAGCTGGCCCCATAGGCGGTGCGGCCCTGCGCTCCGGGCCGGTTCTGCAAGGCGAGCCCGTCCGCCAGGAACACGGCGTCGAACTTGGCCCGCTCCGCCGCCTGCGCAATGCGCTTGTAATGCGCGAAGTTGATGCCTCCGTCCGCCTGCGCCTGCGGGTGCCGCCAGGCCGCCACGTGGTGGCCTGCGCCAGGCAAAAAGGCGCCCAAACGGATCTTCCGCTGATTGTCGCTCATGGGGTGTCCTCGGTCTCGGTCCTTCACGTGCGCGCGCGGGCACGTCGCCGCACGACCACCGCACGCGCTCACCACGGCCAGAGCGCAAGCGCCGTGCCCGGCGCCGGAGCCACAGGCGCAGCGGCGGAGATCGAAGCGCCGCCCCTCCCCTGCCCCCGCGATGTGCTGCGAGGGCAGCAACGGACCACCAGCGCTGCGGAAGTATTGCTGTCAGGGAAGCACCCGTCCGCGGCAACTCACCGGTCGATGGGCGGGTGGGCGCGCAGGCGCGATCGTTCCGCTCAGTGATGCGGGTGCGGCCACGGGGGCGGCCCGTGCGGTCCCCGCCGCGGAACGCTCTCCGGGTCGGCCGGGTCGCTGCCGGCGTCCCGCTCGTCACCGTCGAGGAAGCCGTCGCCGTCGCGGTCGACGCCGATGCGCTCGCCCGACCCGGGCGGCACGCAGGTATACGTCAGCTCGCTCCCGCCTCTCGTGGCCAGCCAGCGGAGCTCGCTGTCCGACCGCCACTGCGCGCGCGCGCGGTCGGCGTCGAAACGGCCATCGCCGGTGTACAGAAAGCCCAGCTCGTCCCCATGGGACCAGCCCTTGACCACGAGATCGCAGTCGCCGGCGTCGGCGCGCGCCACGAGCAGATCGACGCGCGGGCCGGCCACCGCCGCGTTCGACGGCGTGAGCGTGATCTGCTGGCCCACGATGGGCTTCAGGTTCGACTCCAGCGCCAGCATGTACTCCGCCACCTGGCGCTTCAGGAGCTCCCCCTCGGGGTCGACGGGGAAGCCGCCGGGGTTCTCCGGCGTCTGGACGAAATCGGAGAACGCGTTGAAGCGGACGAGCGTATCGACGGCGCCGTCGTGGAGAAAGCCAAAGCCGCGGACCTGGTCGCCCATGTGCGCGTTGGAGCCGCCGAACGGGAACACGAACGACTCTGCCATGCCGAACATCCCGACCTTCTGGTACTGATTGCGCAGGTGCGGGACCTTGAAGAGCTGGGTCTCGTTGGCGTTGGCCGATCCGCCGTCGCTGCCGAAGAAGCCCGGCGCGAAGTCGTCGGGGTTGGCGTCGGGATCGACGGTGTGGCACCCGATGCACGAGGCGCCGAGGATGCTCGACACGGGCCCCCCGAAGAAGTCGCGCCCCGCGCTCTGATCGGGCGTGAGCGAGTCGTCGAGCGCGCGGATGGGGTTGGGTGGATACGTGACCTGGAGGATGAAGTCCGTGAAATCGTCCATCTCCTCCTCCGGGATCGTCTCGTCTCGCCCGAGCAGATCGACGAACGCCACGCTGAATTTCTTGAACGCCGCCCGCTCATCGAACACCCCGCTGTCCGGCTGCGACGTGGGCGCATCATGGCCGCCCGTGCGGTCGCCGCGCCAGTGCATCGGCCCGTGGTTCGCCATGCCGCGCAGGCTCTGGGTCGTCATCGGCCCCTTCATCGGGTGCAAGCTCGTGTCCTGGCCGAAGAGATCGGTGCAGAACGGTCCCGGGTTCTCCACCGCGGTGCCGTCCGGGTTCCCGAGGTCCCACGAGAGGCTGTCGAAGTCGCCGAAGATATGGCAGCTCGCGCAGGACGAGTCGCCGTGGCTCGAGCTCCGCGACGCGTCGTAGAGGACGCGGCGCCCACGGACGACGCTCGGAGGCTCCGGGTTGTGCATCGGCACGTGCGCGACCTCGCGGCGGGTCCGGGTGTCGATGACCGAGATCGCGTTGTCGAAGCGCGCGAGCACGTAGAGCCGATGCCTGTCTTCATCGAGGACGAGGCCGGTCGGCCCGCCTCCAGGGACGCGGATCTGGTTCGCGGCGCTGGGCACGAACGTGTCGTTCTCGAGCTTCGCTGTGTCGAAGACGCCGATCTTGTCCGAGCCGAGCGCCGCGACATACAGGGTCGCTCCGTTGCGCGTCACGGCCATCTGCGTCGGTTGCGCGAGGCTCTTCTCGCTCTCGTCGTTCGGGACCGGCGCGCAGCAGCTGCTGTAATCGATGTGTTTGTTGAGGTGCCTCGGTGCGACGCCGCTTGGACCGAGGACGGTGATCCTGCTCTCGTGCAGGTGGCCGCGCACGCTGTGGCCGGCGAAGATGCCCGGCCCCTCGAAGCGCTCCTCGTTCCGGGCGTCGGTGTTGGACACATAGACCTTCCCGTTCACCGGGTTCACGACCATGTTGAACAGGATGGTCCCGACGCCCGTGAAGAAGCCGCCTGGCCCGGCCACCTGGCGCGGCGGGTTGGCGAGCGCGTCGATGACGAAGACGTCCTTGTCGGGCAGCGAGAGGCGCACCGCGTCGTCGAAGGGGCGTCCCAGCTCGTCGACCCAGTGGGCCCCGTCGAACTTGAGAATGAGCCCGACCTCCGGCCGGGGGACTCCCTCGAAGTTGGTGTCGGGCCCGGGCAGTCCGCCCGCGGCCTCCCCGCCGTCCGGCACGAGGCTCTCGTCGATGACGGTCGTGCGGTTGCCCGAGTGGAAGGCGGCGGCGTAGACCCGGCTGCCGTCCGGCGTCACCGCGAGCGCGCGCGGCGTATCGCTGAAGAGCGTCACGATGGAGAGCGGCGTCCCGCCGAGCGACGTCCCGGGCCGCCTCGCGTCGAACACCCAGACGTCGGCGCGCCCTATGCCGGGCGTCAGGAGCTGCGGATCGAAGGGGGCGTTCTGCCCGCGGTGGGCCGTGGTGATGAAGGCCCGCGAGCGCTGCGGCCCGGCGAACACGATGTCGCGCGGCTCATCACCCACCAGCAGCGTGCGGACGACGCGCGCTTTGGCGGGGTCTCGAACGTCGACGACGCTCACGCTATCGGAGAGGTGGTTCACCACCCAGACTTCATCGTCGCCCCGGGCAGCCACGGCGACCGGCTCGAGCCCCACGGGCACAGACGCCTTGAGCTGCAGACGATGGGCTTCGACGCGGAAGATCTCCAGCCGGTTGTCGGGCGTGTTCACCGCGAAGAGCAGCTTGCCGTTCGCCGACAGGGCCAGGGGGCGGACCTGGCCCGATTCGAATGTCGTGAACGACGTGGCGGCCGCCGCGGGGAGAGCGGCGGCGAGGGACATGGCCGTAGCACCTACGCTGACAGCCAGGAAACGGCGCAGACAGCATGATGGCAGCATGCTTTCAAGCTATGTAAAACAAATACGTTTAACAACAAAAAAGCGGACGGGCGGTCTCGACGTCTCAACGTCATGGCCAGCTCGCTGGCGGTGTTCTGGGCTACGTGGTCGCACAGGGTGACTGTCATGATATCGAGTCATCGTGTCATCGTGCGCCACCGTCGCCCGCCGTGTGCCGCCTCACCCGCGCGGCCCCGCAGGCGCGCTGGCATCACGGCGTCAGCGGACCTGTCGCAGCGCGTAGTCGATGCCGCTCCGGAGCGTCCCCCGGGTGACCACGGTGCTGAGATCGATCTCGAGCGAGACGAGCGTTTGCGCCAGGTCGGGGCGCAGGCCGGTGATCACCGTCGTCGCGCCGAGCAGCCGGAGCGCCGCCGCCGTGCGCATCAGCGTGGTCGCGACCGCGGTGTCGATGAGCCTCACGCCCGTGACGTCGATGATCACGACGTCCGTCCGGTTCATGTGCACGCAGCTCAGCGCCGCTTCGAGCGCCTGCTGCGCCCGGCTGGCGTCGATCGTCCCGATCAGCGGCATCACCATGATCCGCTCGGTGATCGGAATGAGCGGCGTGGAGAGCTCCGCCAGCCGCTCCTTCTGCGCCCGGATGATCTCCTCCTGCAGCGCCGCGCGCGCCAGCTCCGCGCGCTCGCGCTCGGTGAGCTCCAGCGTCAGCCGCTCGTTCGTCCTGCGGAGCTCCTCGGTCTGGCGCGCGACCTCGGTCTCCAGCTGCTCGTTCGACCCGCGGAGGGCGGCTTGCGCCTGCGTGAGCTCCGAAAGGGCCCGCTCGAGCTCGGCCGTCCGCTCCGCCACGCGTCGCTCCAGCTCGTGCGTGAGCTCCTGCAGCGCCGCCTCGGCGGCGACGCGCTCCTCGACCTGCGCCGCGAGGCTCTTCATCAGCTGCCTGAGCTTCGTTTGCACCCGGACGCGCGCGAGCAGCTCCTCGCTCTGGAACGGCTTGAGGAGGAACTCCACGGCGCCGAGGTTCAGCCCCTTCACCTTGTCCGCGTTCATCTCCGTGCTCGCCGTCATGAAGATGACAGGGATGTCGCTCGTGACCGGGTCCGTCTTGAGCCGCCGGCACGTCTCGAAGCCGTCGATCCCTTCCATCTTCACGTCCAGCAAGATGAGATCCGGCGCCACCTCCTTCGCGAGCTGGATGGCTCGCAGGCCGTTCGTCGCGGCCGCGATCTCGAACCCCCAACCCGAGAGGTTGTCGCGGAGCAACCTCAGGTTTCGCGGCTCGTCGTCGACGATCAGGACCGTTCCGGTATCACTCACGTTCGTCACACTGCCCTCTCCAGCGGATGACCTCACCCTTCGCGCCAGCGACGCTGCATGAGGATGACTGCGCTCACAACAGATCTCAACCCGGCGCGCTCATCGGGCGCCACCGTCGATACGCTCGCCGGCGAGCTCTTCTATCGACTCCAGCCGGAAGTCCTCGGAGAGCTCGCGCAGGTGCTTCGCGAAAGGCGCGAGCCGGGCGTCGCCCAGCTCGAGCTTGTCCGCGTATTTCTGGATGTGATTGACGAGCCCCTTGCGCGCGAGATCGCGCAGGGCCTTGAGGTCCTCGTCCGGGGGCAGGACGACATCGCGGATGCTGGTCACACCCGAGCTGGGGCTCGGCTCCGTCTCCTGGCTGGCGCCGTCCTGCCGCTCGTAGATCCACTCCAGCTCGAGGTGTCGCTGGAGCTTCTCGAGCAGCTCATCCATCTGCAGCGGCTTGGCCACGAAATCGTCCGCGCCCGCCTCCAGGCTCTTGTCCTGGTCGGTGATGAACGCGCTGGCGGAGGACGCGATGATGACCGTCCCCGCGAGCTCCGGCGCCTTTCGCATGCGGCGCATCATCTCCCAGCCGTCGAGCACGGGCATCGCGAGGTCGGTGATGATCAGATCGAACCTCTCGCTCGCCGTCCTGTCCAGGCCCTCCTGGCCGTCGTTCGCCTCCGCCAGCTCGAACCCGAGGGTCGAGAGCATGCTGATGACCACGGCGCGGTTCTCCGGCTTGTCGTCCACCACGAGGAGCCTCCGTCGCGCGCCCTTGTAGCCGACGATCTGCCCCTGCTCGGTGCGCCTCACGGTGTCCGTCCAGTCGGGCGCCTCGGCGAGCGTCAGGTCCATCCAGAAGACGCTGCCCTTCCCGAGCTCGCTCCTGACCTGGATGGAGCTGCCCATCAGCGTGACGATGCGCTGGCTGATCGCCAGCCCGAGCCCGGTGCCCTCGCGGTGGCGACTCTTGTCTCCGACCTGCTTGAAGGGCAGGAATATCTGGTCCAGGTGCTCGGCGTCGATGCCAGTCCCCGTGTCCTCGATCTCGAAGCGTATCCTGTGCGTCCTGGTCCGCGATGCGGGGCTCGCGCCGTCCTCCGGGAGGTCCTTGCGCGCGCCCTGTGACCCGCCGGGCACCTCGACGACCGTGAAGGTGACGCTGCCGTTCTCGGTGAACTTGATGGCGTTGCCGAGCAGATTGAGCAGGATCTGACGCAGGCGCCGCTGGTCGACGCGCACCCCCTCGGGCAGCGCGGGGCCGGGCTTGAACACGAACGCGATCTTCTTCTGCTCCGCGCGGATCCGGCAGATCTCGGCCGTCGCGTTCAAGAACGACGGGAAATGGAAATCGTTGGGGTGAATCTCCATCGTCCGCGACTCGATCTTCGCCAGATCGAGGACGTCGTTGATGAGGGTCAACAGGTGAGAGCCGGACTCGGCGATGACCTCGACGCCGCGCAGATCCTGCTCGCCCAGGCTCCTCGAGCGCCTCAGGATCTGGGCGTACCCGAGGATGCCGTTGAGCGGTGTCCGCAGCTCGTGGCTCATGTTGGCGAGGAAGTCGCTCTTCGCCCTGTTGGCCGCGTCCGCGGCCGCCGTGGCCTCCTTGAGCTCGGCGGTGCGCTGCTCGACACGCTGCTCGAGGTCCTCGTTCGTCTTCGCCAGCGCGGCGAACGTCTCGCGGAGCTGCTGGGCCATGCCGTTCAGCGCGTCGCCGATGTGCACGAACTCCCGGGTGCCTGACGCCTCGAAGCGCTGCTCGAGATCACCGCCCCGGATCCGCTCGGCCGCCGTGACGAGCTGCCGCACGGACGGCAAGGTCACGCGCATGATCACGAGCACGGGCAGCGCCACGAGCGCCAGGATCGAGAACGCCGCGATCAGCCAGTAATCCCAGTACAGCCCCTTCACCGACGAGAGCAGCGCCGCGCGGGGGACGTCGGTGAGCAGGTACCAGTCCGGCGCCGCGATGCGCGCCGCCACGATCACGCGCTGATCCGTGCGGCCGACCACGCGCGCCGCCGCGGCGTCGTCGCGCTTCGCGGCCTCGAACGCGCGCTTGAGATCGTCGTCGCCGATGGAGTCGACCGTCAGCGTGCCTTTGCTCCCGTGGATCTTGTCCTGGTTCACGCTCGAGACGAGCACCGTCCCATCGCCCCTCACGAGGGCGTGCTCCGTCCCCGGATACAGCGAGAGCTCCTCGAAGCTGTTCATCACCGCGTTGACCGTGACATCGTGCCCGGCGCTCCCCGCGAACACCCCGTCGCGGAAGAACGGCACCACGACGCTCACCATCCACTCGCGCGCCCCCGGGTCGTAGCTCGTCGGCGTCCAGCGCGGCTTTCCTTCCGGGTTGTTCGCCGGGAGCGCGAGCGTCGTCCACTCCGAGTTGACGAAATCGACGGTCGTGTCGACCTGTTCGATGTAGCTCGTGTAGCTGGGCCAGTACATCACGAGCCCGTTCCGCCTGGGGATGAGCCAGGTGTTGATGGGCTCCCCCGGCGCCCCCGCCGAGTACAGCTCGGTCATGCGCTTCAGCTGCAGGAGAAAGACCTTCTCCCGGTCGTCGAGCGGGTACCCCGCGGGCAGCCACACGACGGCGTCGCGCCTGGGCTCGAAGCCCGCGTTGCGCGACACCATGCCGCCGTCGCGCGACGGCCCGACGAGGGCGTCGAACTTCTGCGGGGTCTCTCCCTCGACCTCATGCAATGCCGAGGTGAGCATGCGGCCGTACCGCGCGACGCTCGCCTCCGCCTGGATCAGGCGGTCGTTCATGCGGCGGGTCCACTCGTCATGGGTCCGCGCGAGGACGCCCAGCTCATTCTTCAGGATCGCGCCCTCGATGGCCCACGCCGCGATCCACAGCCCCGGCCCCACGAACACGAGCAGCGCGACGGCCAGCGGCCCCGCGACCCAGAAGGACAGACTCGGCGCGGTGCGAGGGCGTCGGCGGCTCCGCTCCCCCCGTTCATTCATGCGGTCATCGTACACGAATACAGGACCGCGCCACTTTGGAAGGTCAATGTCCTGAACAGAAAATATGGACACACGGTAGGATCATGCGAGCCTCACGAGGACTGCGCCGCCACCTCGACGCAGATTGACTGACATGCTCCCGGAGCGAGGATCGATTGGCGCACAGCGTGCGCCGGTGAGCTCACGCACCGCGGCCCTCTGGCGCTGGCCGCGGCGCGGGGGCTACTCCCAGCGGAAGAGCTTGAGGGCGAGCGCGAAGGTGGCGACGCCCCAGACGGCGAGCAGCGCGAGCTCGGGCGCGATCACGGCGAGCGGCGCCCCCTCGAGCATCACGCCGCGGAGCGCGTCGTTCAGGGCGGTGAGGGGCAAGGCCTGGACGAACGGCTGGATCGCGTCGGGGAAGCGATCGGCCGAGAAGAAGACACCGGAGCAGATCCACATCGGGAACGTGATGAGGTTGCCCAGGCCCGAGATGCCCTCGAGGGTCCGCGGCCGCGCCGCGATGAGCAGGCCGACCCCGGCGAACGCCAGCGCGCCGACCACGGCGACCACCGCAAGCGCCGCGAGCGAGCCGGCGATCGGCACGCCGAGCACGAGGGCCGCGAACAGGAGCAGGGCCGCGACCTCGAGCGCCAGGAACACGAGCCGCGCGCCGAGGTGCGACGCGAGGAGCTGCCACCGCGGCATGGGCGCCGCGACGAACAGCTTCAGGAGCTTGCCGATGCGCTGCTGCACGATCGCGACGCCGATCCCCCAGATCCCGGTCAGCATCACGTTCATGCCGAGCAGCCCGGGCACAAGGAAGTCGACGTAACGGGAGCCCCTCTCGGCCTCGGTCACCTCGAGCGCGGCCGGGCGGAAGGCGTCGGCGCGCCCCGCGGCGCGCTGGAGCGCCTGGTCCACCTCGAGCCGGGCGAGGCGACTCTCCGGCCGCGCCGGATCGAACCAGTACGTGGGCGGATCGGTGGCGAGCACGACGAGCGCGACCTTGCCCGTCCGGAGCTCCTGCTGCGCCTGCGCCCGCGGGACCACCCGCGGGACGACCTGCCCCGACGCCTCGAGCGCCGCGCGCCGCGGCTCGGCCCCGGCGCCCTCCTCGACGCTCACCCGCACGGGCTCCGCGGGCTGGTCCCTGAACGCGACGGCCAGCGCCGACGAGAGCAGGATCGGGAACACGAACATCCAGAAGATCGCCTCGGGCTCGCGCAGGAACTCCGCGACCCGCGCCCGGATGAGGAGCGCCAGCGACGAGGCGCGCAGGGAGCGGAGCCACCCCGCCATCACGCGGCCTCGTCGTCCGCTAGCGTCCGCAGCGTCCGCCCGGCGAGCGCCATGAACACGTCTTCCAGGCTCGCGTGGTGCGTCGCGAGCCGCTTCGGCGTGGCCCCGCGCGCCGCGCAGAGCGCGAGCAGCGGCGGGAGCACGCGCGCGACGTCGCGCACCGTCAGCCGGAGCGCCCCCTGCGCGGAGCGCACGGCCTCCACGCCCGGCAGCCCCATGAGCTCCTCCTCGGCGATCTCCGCGTCCACCTCGACCTCCACGACGGGAAGCGCGTCTCCTGGAGCTGGATGCCGAGCCGGGCGCGCAGCGCGATGCCGTCCCCCACCCAGCGCTCGCCCAGCACCTCGACCTCGCCGGCGTCGGGGCGGGTCAGCCCCTCGAGGATCTCCACCGTGGTCGTCTTGCCCGCGCCGTTCGGGCCGAGCAGGCCGAAGCACTCGCCGCGCCGCACCTCGAGGTCGAGCCCGTTCACGGCCACGACGTCCCCATAACGCTTGACCAGGCCGCGACAGACCAGGGCGGGAGAGGCAGACACGGCAGGTCTGTATCGCAGAGGACCGCAGAAAGGAACCGGGACACTTGAATCCAGCGCGGCCTTGCGCGGCCCATCACGGCCTCCGGCGCCCTCCGGCGCGGCGACGCGTGCAGGGCGGAGGCGCCCTCGGATCGCCCTCAGCAGATGAAGCACACCTCCACGCGCCCACAGGAGCGCCGGAAAATTCGACAGACGACGCGACGTATCGCCTCTCCGGAGAATCGAATCTCCCCAGAGACCTGCGGCGAGCGCGTCGAGCGCGGCCCTGCAAGGAACCATCCGGTCCGAGATCGTGGCTGGCCGGTCTGCAATCTCAGAGCGACGGAGTGGGGGGGGGCGCGTGGTGAGCGATGAAGAAGGAGTGGTGCCCGTGCACTGCGGCGAGGTCATCGCAGACCGCTACCGGGTCGAGCGGCCTCTCGGCATCGGCGGGATGGGGGCTGTCGTCGCGGCGCGGCACCTGTCGCTGGGCGAGCTGGTGGCCGTCAAATTCATGCGGCCGGAGCACTGCGGCAACGCGGCGCTGCTGAGGCGGTTCCAGCGCGAGGCGCGCGGGATGTTCCGGATGAAGACGGAGCACGTGCCGCGGATCTACGACCTGGGCGCGCTCGCGCCGAGGCCGGGGATCGCGCTGCCGGTGCCGTACATCGTGATGGAGCACCTGTCGGGCAACGATCTCCGCTCGATCCTCGAGCGCCGCGGGCGGCTGCCGGTCGACGAGGCGGCGGAGTACGTCCGTCAGGCCTGCGTTGCCCTGACGGAGGCGCACGCGCTCGGGATGGTGCACCGGGACCTCAAGCCCGCGAACCTGTTCCTGACGTACCGGACCGACGGCACGCCGCTCCTCAAGGTGCTCGACTTCGGCGTCGCGAAGTTCATGAGCTCGAAGCCGGAGCACGACGGGCTCGAGATGACGACGGCGCGGTCGGTCATGGGGTCCCGCCGCTACATGGCGCCGGAGCAGATGCTGACGCCCAAGGACATCGATCTGCGCGCGGATCTGTGGGCGCTCGGGGTCGTGCTCTACCAGCTCGTGAGCGGCACGCTGCCGTTCGGCGCGGAGACGCTGGAGCAGTTCGTGCTGGTCGTGTCGGAGAAGGCGCCCCGGCCGCTCCGGAGCGTGTGCGCCGATCTGCCCGAGGGGTTCGAGGAGATCGTGATGCGCTGCCTCGAGAAGGACCGGACGCGCCGCCCGGCCTCGGCCCGCGAGCTCGCCGCCGCGCTCGCGCCGTTCGCGCTGCGCGGAGCGCCCGACGCGACGCTGCCCACGGGGGTGCACCGGAGCCAGCCGACGTTCACGTGGCTGGACGACGGGCCGCCCACGACCGCCGCGCGGCCGCCCGCGACCTCCGCTCGGCCGGCCGCGACCTCCGTTCGGCCGCCCACGACGGCCTCCGGGCCGGCCGAGACGAGGCGCGAGGGCCGCCGCCCCAGGCGAACCTGGCTGGCGGCCACGGCGGGCGCGGTCTCCGCGAGCGCCACGCTGGCGGCGATCCTCCTTTCGCCCGGGTGGCCGCGGGCAGCGGGATTGACCTGGGCCGACGGCGCCGGTGCACAGCACCTCGCGGGGGTGCCGCAGGGGCTCGCCGCGGAGCCGAAGGGGAACGCGGTGGCGGCCAGGTCGTTCCAGGGCCCCGATGACGGGGACGAAGGTGCGCTGCACGACGGCGCTGCCAGCGCGTGCGACGCGCCTCAGGTCGACGCCAGAGGCGCGCGCTCGGCCGCGCGCAGCGGAGCCGGCGCCGTCCTGTCCACGAGGACCGCGCCGCCCGCGCGGGCGAACGTGGGGAGTCCGCAGCGCGCGGCGGCGCGCGGGGTGCACGCGTCCGGGTCCTCGGCGGCGCCCGCCGCTGGCGCCGCGGTGCGGACGGCGGCGGATGCGCCGGCGCCCATCCGGGGCGCGGCGGCAGGCGCGCCGTCCCTCGGGGCGACGCCCGGCAGCGGCGCTGAAGCCGCGACGCCGGCGGGCGCGCCGGACAGCCCGTGGTGATCGCCATGCCCCGAGGAGCCCTGCCGAAGATCCCCTGCTGCTCGCGCCCGCGCGGGCTCGCTTCCGCCCTCGCGGCCCTGTCGCTGTCGCTCGCGCCGGCGAGCGGCCAGGCCGGCGAGCCCGGTCCGGCGCAGCGCACCCTGGAGCAGCCCGGACCCAACCCGGGACCGCCGGGCGGAAACAAGGAGCAGGTGCTCGCGCTCTATCAGGCCGCGGCGCGCCTGCTCGAGGCGGGCCGCATCGCCGAGGCGTGTGCCATGCTCGAGCAGGGCCGGACGCTCGATCCGACCGCCCTCAACCTCCTCCTGCGGCTCGGCGAGTGCCTCGCGCGCACGGGCAGGACCGCGGGCGCCTGGAACGTCTTCAGCGAGACCGCGGCCATCGCGAAGAGCGCGGGAGACCCCCGCGCCGCGCGCGCGGCCGCGCTCGCGGCGGCGCTCGAGCCGCGGCTCTCGCGGATGGCGATCACCGTGCCCCCCGGGAGCGCCGCGCCGGGGCTCGAGATCCGCCGCAACGGCGTGCTGCTCCTGCCTTCCCAGTGGGGACAGGCGCTCCCGGTCGACCCGGGGACGCACACGATCGAGGCGCAGGCGCCCGGCAGGAAGCGCTGGTCGGTCGAGCGCGTCGTCCCGCCCGACGGCGCGGGCGTCGTCATCGACGTGCCCCTCCTCCCGGCGCAAGAGCCGCCTCCGCGCGCGCTCGCCGCCGCGCCGAAAGGCCAGAGGACGCAGGCGCCTCCCGTCCCGCCGCTCGACGACCGCGCAGGCGGCGCCGGCGCAGGGCGCGCGCAGCGCGTGATCGCGCTCGTGACCGGCGGCGCCGGCCTCGTCGGGCTCGGCCTTGGCACCGTGTTCGGCGCCGAGGCGATCGCCCGCAGGGACGCCTCGAACCGCGGCCACTGCGACGCGCGGAGCCGCTGCGACGCCGTCGGGGTCTCGCTGCGAGAGGACGCGCAGAAGGCCGGCACCGCCTCGACGATCGCGTTCTCGACCGGCACCGCCGCGCTGCTCGCGGCCGGCCTGCTCCTCTGGACGGCCCCGCCCAGCGCCGCCGGCCCGCCCTCGCGCCGCGCCACGGCGGCGGCCGCCGTCGGCCCCGGCGGCTTCTCCCTCGTCGTGGGCGGGAGGTACTGACGTGGGCGCGCGCGGCTCGGCCGGGCTCGGCCTGCGGTTCACCCTCGTGGCGCTCGGCTGCGCCGGCTGCAACGCGCTGCTCGGGCTCGAGGACGGCATCCTCGTGAAGGATGGCTGCCCGCCGCTCTCGACCATCGCCTGCTACAGCGGGCCGCCGGCGACCGAGGGGGTCGGCGCCTGCCAGACCGGCCTCATGCGGTGCAACGCCGCCGGCGACGGCTACGGCCCCTGCGAGGGCGAGGTGACGCCTGCGCCGGAGCGCTGCGGCAACGCGGCCGACGACGACTGCGACGGCGCCATCGACGAGGCGGCCGGCGACGGCGGCCGGCCCGAGGATCCCGCGGCCGACGGCGGCAGCGCCGTCTGCGCCTGCGCCCCCGGGACCGTCGAGCCCTGCCCGTACGGAGGACCGCCGGGCACCGTGGGCGTCGGCGCCTGCAGCGCCGGCCGGCGGACGTGCGGGCTCGACAGCCGGTGGGGCGCCTGCGCCGGCGAGGTCACGCCGCGGATCGAGGACTGCACGACGCCGGCCGACGAGGACTGCAACGGCGGATGGGACTGCGGCGCGGTGCTCCCCGGCGGACCGCTCGGCGCCCTCCTCGGCGGCGCGGGCCAGGAGCGGGCGCGCGCGCTCGCGGCGGGCCCCGGCGGCTCCGCGATCCTGGGCGGCGAGTTCGCGGGCTCCCTCGATCTCGGCGCGGGGCAGTTCTCGACCAACGCCGAGCAGGACGTCTTCGTCGCGCGGCTCGATCCGGACGGCAGGGTGACGTGGATGCACCAGCTCGTCACCGAGGGGCGAGGCTCGCTGCAGGCGCTCGCGGTGGATACCGAGGGCAACGTCGCGATCACGGGCGAGCTCGTGGGGAAGATGAACGACGTGGGGCTCGCGACCGACGCGCCGCTCGGGTTCGTGATCAAGCTGGACGACTGGGGCGAGCCGCAGTGGAGCGCGGTGCTCCCTGGCAGGCCGCAGGACATCGCGGTCTCGGCGCGGGGCGAGTTCGTGGTCGTGTCGACGCTGATGGATCCCGGCGGGACCGACGTGGCGGTGGCCAAGCTCGACACGTCGGGCGAGCTGCTCTGGAGGCGGGAGTTCCGCGGCGCGGGGAACCAGGAGCCGACCGGTGTGGCGGTGGACCCGCGCGGGGAAGTGGTCATGACAGGGAGCTTCGAGGGCGAGCTCCAGCTCGGCGACAACGCGCCCCGGCTCCTGTCCAGGGGGATGAGCGACGTGTTCCTGGCCAAGCTCGACGAGGGCGGCGAGCACATCGCGTCGCTGGCCTTCGGAGACGGCCGCCAGCAGCGCGGCGGCGACATCGAGATCGGGCCGGGCGGCGAGATCGCGCTGAGCGGGACCTTCGACGGGATCCTCGATCTGGGCGGCCCCGATCTGTTCTCGGAGGGGATGTCGGCGTTCGTGGCCGAGCTCGGGCCTGCGCGAGAGCACCGCTTCAGCCGGGCTTACCCCGCGGAGCGTCCGCCGCGCCTCGCGCTCGAGGCGGACGGCGGGCTCGTCCTGGCGGGCGACGTCGATGGCCCGACCCACCTCGGCGGGGAGCCGCTCTACGGCGCCGGCGGCGGCGGCGACATCGTCGTGGCGCGGTTCGACGCCGGGGGGCGCCACGTCTGGAGCAAGCGGCTCGGCCCGGGCGCCGGGAGCAGCGGCGGGCGCCGGTCCGCGGCGGGGGTCGCGTCGTTCGTGGACCGCGGCCACGTCCTGCTCGCCGGGACCGTGGAGGGCAGCGTGGACCTCGACGGCGCCACGGCGCAGTCGACCTGGTCCGACATCCTGGTGGTGCGGCTCTCGCCGTAGGGCGCCGGCGATCCCTGGCAGGTTCGCATCCGCCAGGACCGCTCATCGCAGGGGGCCGCTCGACGCGCGCCCCTCGATGGTCGCCGGCAGGACGGTATGCGACAAAACAGGACAGGCGATCTCGTCGAGATCGCCTGTCCCGCCCGGCCGGCTCGGATCACCTCAGGATCGATGGCGCACGACGCCGGCTCGGCGCCTGAGAGCCATCACGGGCAGGTGTCCAGGCACTCGAGGTACGGGAGGCACGTCTCATCGTCTTCGCAGGCGGCCGCGGCGACCTCGATGCAGGCATCGTCGTCGGCGAGCTCTTGCAGGCACGCGATGCAGTCCGCGTTGTTCGCCGTATCGTTGATGCTGCCGTCATCATTGCAGACGTCGGTCGTGGCATCGGTGGTATCGCACACGCTGGCGCACGTGGCGTCAGCCGTGCAACCGCACGCCTCGAACCCGTGAATCGTGAGGGCCGCCAGCCCGTCCTCGTACGTCTCATCACAGCAGGTGAAGCACTCGTTCGCGGTCCCGGCGTCGGAGCACTCCTCGGCCCCGCCCGTGCCCGAGCCGCCCTCGCCCGTGCCGCCTGATCCGCCCTCGCCCGTGGAGGTCGACGACGTGGTGGTCGTGGAGCCCGTGCCGCCCGAGCCGCCGTCGCCGCTCGTGTCGCTATTACCGCTCGTGACCGTACAGGCCGCCATCATACCCACGCTGATCAGGATCGCTGCGAAACCGAAAGCTTTCATGAATCCACCTCCAGACGAGTAGGGTCGCGCCGCGCGGCTCGTAACTCGGCACTACACGTCGAGCGACGTCGCCGGGCCACGCTTCCTGTGCACTTCAACGCCACCGTCGGCGCCGGGCGCTGTTCCTACACCAGAATTTTACGTGATGGTATCTGCTTCGTGACTACAGCTGCGCCTCTGCGCCCCGAGCGGTCGCGCGAGGAGCACGCATGTCTCTGCACAATGTGCGCGCAATCCACCGGGACAGATCGGTTGTCAGCAGTTTTGTGCAACAGGAGCAGACCCTAGCACAGGGCAGGTGCGGGAGATCAAGCGGCTCCGCGTGGATAACCTGCTCCAGGGGAACGCGCTGGGCACGCGGGCGACCTCAACGGCAGAAGTGAGACAGGAGGCGCCCACCAGAGCTCGCTGGTGGCCTGTCGCACTCCGAACGATCGAGATCTCGATGGATCAGCGGTGAGCTCTCGGCCCTTTTGCTTGCGGGGGCGGTGTCACGAGCCGCCCGCGGCGCGCCGCATGGCGCAGTCGAGGTCGCCTTTGCAGGGGTCGCCCGCTGTTCGCGCCCCGCCCGGGCTCGCCGGCGGCGCGGCGGTCGCCGGTCCACTGCTCTCCGCGGCGCGCCTCGCCGACGCCTTTCCCCCGGCTGCGGGGGCGGCGGCTGGGGCCTTCGCCCCGCGCTCGCGCGTCTTGTCGCCCTTCTTCTTCTTGGCCGGAGGCGCCTCGGCGGGCGCGGCCGCGGCCTTTGCCTCGACCTTCGGCAGCTGCGCCAGCGCCGCGCTCGCCGCGTGCCGCACGCCGGGCTGCGCAGCCGCCTGGAGCGTCTCGCGCGGGGCGCCGAGCCACACCGCGCCGGCGACGACCGCCGCCCCGAGGACGCCCGCGATTTTGTAGCGCACGCCCGCCACCCGCCGCGCGCGCGGCGGGCGCAGGTCGATCGGGACCTCGGAGGGCACGGGCGTGAGATCCGGCGGCCTGAACGCCGGCAGCTCGGAGGGCACGCCGAACGGAAAGATCTCGAGGTAGCTGCTGCGCTCTCCGTCGCTTGCGGCAGACCCGCGGCCATCCTCCATCCCGGAGCTCCTCGCGCCGCGATCGGCCCGCGCGCCGCTCTTGATGGAGGCGTCCTTCTCCACCGCGAGCAGCGCGCTCAGGGAGATCACCACCGAGTTCTCGTCCCGCGGCCCGGCCGCGACGCCGTCCGGTGCCGCTCCGCCGCTCGTGGATCGGCCATCCGTCTCGCCGGGCAAGTGATTCGTGCTTCTCATAGGCTCCACCCCGCCTGCCCTCCGTGTCGACCGAGCACAGGGCGCAGACAGCATCTATCAGTGTACCCGCCATCTACCGCTCTTGATACAAGTTTTTTACTGCACTGGAGAGCGCACCTGGTCCCTACTGCTCCCAACTGCTCGCCACAGCGCCGGAGCTCTCAGCTCTCGTGCGCGCAGCGGCCAGGGCGCCCCACACCGTGTCGGCTCAAGCGACATCGGGCGTGACGACCCCGGGCGAGGTCGCGCGTGCGCGCGCGCCCAACGGCGCCCCGCGCTCGACGCCTCGCCCCGCGCCCGGCGCCCCGCGTGCGGTGCATCACACCGGAGCCGTAACCGGGGCGAAAACTCGAGCCGAACGAGAACAACGATGGATCGCTCGACGCGCTTTGTGGTCAGAAATCCAGACGGCCTGCGGAAAATGCACGGCGCCTGCCGGCCGGGCGACATTTCACGTCGACGAAACCTCGACGAAACATGGCACTCGGCATAAGGCCTTTCACCACGACGTCGTGTGGCTGGCCCTTGTCCGGGGACCGCGTTCTGCTGCGCAGGGCGGCCATCCGGTGTGTCCAGCCGGGAGTCTTCACTGGCCGGCTCCCGAACTCCCAACGGCTCTTGTGCAGTCGAATCGCCGCGCCGCGTCGATGCAGGGCATTGGACGCGCCCTCGGCACCCAAGGAGGATGCGTTGAATATGTACACGTCTGGGTTGGACGTTGAGGATCGGCCGGCGGCGGGCACCTCTCGGCGTCGTACGCTCTGCGTCGCGATGGCGGCGCTCGCCGGCGCGGCCCTGCTCTCTGGCTGCGGCAAGGCGAACGACGAGGCTCCCGCGCCCGGGGCTGCGGCGCCCGGGGCGCCCGCCTCGGACAGCGGCTCCATCAAGGTCGGCGTGCTCCACTCGCTGAGCGGCACCATGTCGATCAGCGAGGTGGCCGTGAAGGACGCGACGCTGCTCGCCATCGAGGAGATCAACAAGGCGGGCGGCGTGCTCGGCAAGCAGCTCGTGCCCGTGGTCGAGGACGGCGCCAGCGACTGGCCCACGTTCAACGAGAAGGCCAGGAAGCTCGTGCAGCAGGACGCCGTGGCGGTCGTGTTCGGCGGCTGGACCAGCGCCAGCCGCAAGGCGATGCTGCCCTCGTTCGAGGAGCTGAACGGCCTGCTCTTCTACCCGGTCCAGTACGAGGGGCTGGAGCAGTCGCCCAACATCTTCTACACCGGCGCCGAGCCGAGCCAGCAGATCGTCCCCGCGGTCGACTACCTTCTCGAGAAGGGCAAGAAGCGCATTTACCTGCTCGGCTCCGACTACGTCTTTCCGCGCACGGCCAACAAGATCATCAAGGCCCAGCTCGCGGCGAAGGGCGGAGAGCTCGCCGGCGAGGAGTACCTGCCCCTCGGCGGGACCGAGGTCAGCACGATCATCAGCAAGATCAGCGCGGCCAAGCCCGACGCGATCTTCAACACGCTGAACGGCGACAGCAACGTGGCGTTCTTCAAGCAGTTCAAGGACGCCGGCTACACCGCCGACAAGCTGCCGGTCCTCTCGGTGAGCGTCGCCGAGGAGGAGGTGCGCGGCATCGGCGCCGAGAACATCGCCGGACACCTCGTCTCGTGGAACTACTACCAGACAACGGACACCCCCGAGAACAAGAAGTTCGTCGACGCGTACAAGGCCAAGTACGGCGCCACGCGCGTCACGGACGACCCCATCGAGGCGGGCTACTTCGGGGTCTACCTGTGGAAGATGGCCGTCGAGAAGGCGAAGTCGACCGAGGTCGCCAAGGTGAAGGAGGCCGTGAAGGCCGGAGGCATCGAGTACAACGCGCCCGAGGGCCTGGTCCGGCTCGACGGGAAGAACCAGCACACCTGGAAGACGGTCCGCATCGGCGCGGTCCGGAAGGACGGCCTCATCGACGAGGTGTGGAGCTCGGGCAAGCCGGTCCAGCCGGATCCGTACCTGAGCGCGTACCCCTGGGCGAAGGAGCTGGCCGCGAAGTAGCGGAGCGCGAGCGCGAAGCCCGAAGCCCGGATTACAGAGCCACGGAGGGCGCGGGGGCTCGTCAGGATGCCCTCCGCGCCTCCGCGGCTCGAACCTCTCTGTGCGCGGCGTCTCGATCGGTTGGGTGCTCTAGAATGAACGAAGTTCTCCTCCATGCCTTCAATGGCCTGAGCCTGGGCTCGATCCTCCTGCTCATCTCGATGGGCCTCGCGTTCTCCTTCGGGCTCATGAACGTGATCAACATGGCCCACGGCGAGTTCATCATGGCGGGGGCCTACACGACGTACGTCGTCGGGCACCACGTCGCGCCGCTCGTCGGGGGGACCGAGGCCGGGCTCTGGTTCCTGCTCGCGCTGCCGGCCTCGTTCCTCGTGGCCGGCGTGCTCGGGCTCGTGCTCGAGCTCACGATCGTTCGCTTCCTCTACGGCAGGCCGCTCGACACGCTGCTCGCCACGTGGGGGGTCGGGCTCGTGCTGCAGCAGGCCGCGCGGAGCCTGTTCGGCGCGTCCAACGTGCAGGTCTCGAGCCCCTCGTGGCTGAGCGGCGGCGTGGCGCTGTCGGGCGGCGTGCAGCTGCCTTACAAGCGGGTCTTCCTCATCGCGCTCGTGGTCGCGTGCATCGCCGCGGTCTACACGTACCTCCACCGCTCCGCGGGCGGCAGGCGGCTGCGGGCCGTCATGCAGAACCGCGAGATGGCCTCGTGCCTCGGCGTCCGCGCGCGCCGGGTCGACGCCGCGACGTTCGCGCTCGGCGCCGGGCTCGCCGGGATCGCGGGGTGCGCGCTGACGCAGCTCGGCTCGATCGGGCCGTCGCTCGGGACGAACTACATCGTCGACGCCTTCATGGTGGTCATCCTCGGGGGCCTCGGGCGGCTGCCTGGCACGGTGGTGGCCGCGCTCGTGATCGGCGTCGCGAACACGCTGCTCGAGCTCTCGACGACGGCGTCGCTCGGCAAGGCGCTCGTGTTCGCGCTGGTGATCGCCTTCTTGCAGTGGCGTCCGACAGGCCTGCTCGCCCTGCGCACACGATAGGAGAGGACACGGACATGGCCCCTCGAGACTCTGCCCTTCGCAATTTCGTCTGGACCTGGGGAGCGCCGCTCGCCGTGGCGTTGCCGCTCCTCGTCGCGCCGCTCGTGCTCTCCGATTTCCGCCTGAACCTGCTCGGCAAGTTCCTCACGTACGCCATCGTCGCCCTGGGGCTCGATCTCATCTGGGGCTACGGCGGGATGCTGAGCCTCGGGCAGGGGCTCTTCTTCGGCCTCGGCGGCTACGCGATGGCGATGTACCTGAAGCTGGAGACGTCCGGCTCGCGCCTGCCCGATTTCATGAGCTGGAGCGGCCTCGAGGCGCTGCCGATCTTCTGGGAGCCGTTCCGCTCGCCGGTCGTGGCCCTCTGCGCCGTCGTCCTCCTGCCGATGGCGATCGCGTCCGCGGTGGGTTATCTCGTCTTCCGGAGCCGCGTCCAGGGGGTCTATTTCTCGCTGATCACCCAGGGGCTCACGCTGATCGCGTCGATCCTCTTCATCGGCCAGCAGGCGGTGACGGGCGGCACGAACGGGATCACGAACCTGAAGACGATCTTCGGCTTCGCGCGGGGGGCGGCCGGGACGCAGACGGTGCTCTATTTCGTGACGCTCTTCTGCCTCGGGGCGCTCTATCTCCTGTGCCGGAAGCTCACCCAGTCGCGCTTCGGGCGCCTGCTCGTGGCGATGCGGGACGACGAGAACCGGGTGCGCTTCCTCGGCTACAACCCGGTCACGCTGAAGACGCTGGTGTTCGCGCTGTCGGCGGGCATGGCGGGCATCGCGGGCGCGCTGTTCGTCTGCCAGGTCGGCCTCATCTCGCCCTCCTCGATGGGCGTGATCCCGTCGGTCGAGATGGTGACCTGGGTGGCTGTCGGCGGGCGCGGCACGCTGATCGGCGCGGCCGTCGGGGCGATCCTTGTCAGCCTGGGCAAGAGCGCGCTGAGCGAGTCGTACCCCGAGGTGTGGCAGCTCGGCTTCGGCGCGCTCTTCGCGGCGTCCGTCATGCTGCTCCCGAAGGGCGTGTCGGGCTTCCTGCAGCGGCACGCCGCGAAGCTCTCGCGCCGCGCCACGGGCGGCGCGGCGGGGCCGGCGAGCGGGGATGAGGTCGATCCGGCGGCGGGCCCAGAGGCGCCGGCGACGACCGGTCGCTGAGGGGGAGGCGCGGAGATGAGCGGGAGCGAGCACGGAAACGAGCGCGGAAACGAACGCGGAGACGAGGAGAGGAGCAGCGCGATGAGCCGCGGCAACATCGTCGAGGTCCAGCGGGTGACGGTGAGCTTCGACGGCTTCAAGGTGCTGGACGAGCTCGACTTTTCCATCCAGCGCGGGGAGCTCCGGTTCCTGATCGGGCCGAACGGCGCGGGGAAGACGACGCTGCTCGACATCCTGACCGGCAAGACGAAGCCGTCGAGCGGACGAGTGGTGTTCCACGGAGGTGGGGAGTCCGGACAGGAGGCCGTCGAGGTGAATCGCCTGCCGGAGCACGCCCTCGTGCGGCTCGGGATCGGGCGGAAGTTCCAGACGCCGGCGGTGTTCGGGAGCCTCACGGTGCTCGAGAACCTGGAGGCGGCGATGGGCTTCCGGGAGAGCGCGCCGGGGCTGCTCCGCGGGCTGTCAGCGCCGCAAGAGAGGGAGATCGCCGACACGCTCGATCGGGTCGGGCTCCGGCGGCGCGCGGACGTGCGGGCCGCGGTGCTCGCGCACGGGGAGCGGCAATGGCTGGAGATCGGTATGCTGCTCGTGCAGCAGCCGAAGCTGCTCCTGCTCGACGAACCGGTGGCGGGGATGACCCGGCGCGAGCGCGACCGCACGGGGGAGCTCGTCCAGGAGATCGCGAAGCAGCGGTCGGTGCTGGTGGTGGAGCACGACATGGAGTTCGTGCGGCGCTACGCGAGCACGGTGACGGTGCTGCACGCCGGCAGGCGGCTGTGCGAGGGGCCGGTCGAGGAGGTCCAGGGGAATTCAAAGGTGATCGAGGTCTATCTCGGGCGGGCGCACGACGCGGGGCACGCGCGCGGCGGGGCCAAGGCGCCGGCCGAGGCTCGGGCGGAGGAGCGGTAGCAGCATGCTGGTTGTCGAGGATCTCGCGGTCTATTACGAGGAGAGCTGCATCCTGTCGCAGGTCAGCCTGGACGTCGCGCCAGGGCGGGTGTCGTGCCTGCTGGGCCGCAACGGGGTCGGCAAGACGACGTTGCTCAAGGCGATCATGGGCGTGCTGAAGCCGCGGCGCGGCAAGGTGACGCTCGACGGGGCGGACCTCACGGCGAGGTCGCCGAGCGACAGGGCGCGCGCGGGGATAGGTTATGTGCCGCAGGGGCGAGGGATCTTCCCCTACCTGACGGTGCGAGAGAACCTGCTCATGGGCTTCGAGGCGAAGAGCGATTCGACGCCTAGCCCGGCGGCGCTGGAAGAGATGATGGAGATGTTCCCCATCCTCAAGAAGTTTCACGCGCGGGCGGCCGGGACGCTGAGCGGCGGGCAGCAACAGCAGCTCTCCCTCGCGCGCGTGCTGCTGAGGAAGCCGAAGCTGCTCTTGCTCGACGAGCCGACGGAGGGGATCCAGCCGTCGATCATGCAGGAGATCGGGGAGGTGATCAAGGGGCTCGGGAAGAAGGGGGATATGGCGATCTTGCTCGTGGAGCAGTTCCTGGACTTCGCGCTCTCGACGGCGAGCGAGTACCTCATCATGGATAACGGGGGGATCGTGCGGCGGGGGAGCGTGGCGGAGTTCGACGACGAGATCGCGAGGGAGTTTTTGGCGGTGTGACGGGATTGCCAAACGGCCCGGCCCAGGGAGAGGGAGTTCGCGGCGGGGCGCACCCAGATCTACACCAATGCGTCGTCTGCCCTCGTCGCCGTCACCGCCTGGTCGAGCCATCGCTCGAGCGTGGCCAGCTCGGAACAGGCGTCAATCTGAGCCTCGAGCGGCGCGCTGAGCGCAAGCCCACGCCGCGCCAAGACCCTGCGCAGCGCCGCGCGCGCTCCGATAAGCTGGCCCCTCTCGATCGCATGCTCGATGAGCAACTTCTTGCCCTCCGGGCTGTGGGCGAGCAGGAACCGGAGAATCCACCGCCTGCGCGCCTCGATCTCCGGGTCGTCGGAGCGAGCGAACCGCCGAAGCAAGTCGTCGCTCACCCCCGCTGATATCGGCATATGTTGTACGTGCGGATCACCCATTTCACATCCCGCCGCGGTGCCACCCACCGGGCGAGCTCGTCGAGGGCCTGTCCTGAGCGAGCGATCAGGAACGGCACCAGCTCGTCGCGCAGCGGCAGCTCGTTGGCCGCGATCCAGAGGAACTGAAAACGGCGAGGGTCCGACCCGGTAACAGCCCGGGGCGAACTTCTCCAGCGTCCGGACGGAGTGCTGCACGACGGCAGGTGGGGAGCGACGACCCAGATCGGCTCCTCGCCATCCAGGGCGGCTCGCGCTCCTCGATGCGCTCGATCTCGCGCGCCAGCCTGCGCAGCGTCGCGCGCTTGATCTCCCCGATGCCGACGTGGTCGCCGGCCATCTTGATCTCGACGAGCACCGGGCGGCCGGTGCCATGCGGCGGAGCCGGCGGTGACGCGCGGGGTGTCCTCGGCGAAGGTCAGCTTCGCGAACCCGTCAAGCTTGCCCACGGCGGTCTTGATATCAACTCACCGACGGCGACGCACTTCAAATAAGCGATCTGCACGGCAGATAAAGAGAGATGAATTCGCACCCCTGTGCGCAAGAGCGTGAGAGAGGGTGCCCCGACCCCGGCGCCGCGGACGACACGTCACGCTCGGTCGGAGCGGCCGCGGAGCGACAGCGCCCGAGCGCAGCGCGACGGTAGGCCTCGATGAGGCGCGCGCCGTCGAGCCGGCCAAGGCACTGCGCAGCAGCCTGGGTGTGCCGTCCCTGCTCTCGTCCGTTCTCAGCTGCGGGATCCCATCGGATCATGCAAACGGCGTCGGGGTCCGGTGCGCGAGGACGCCGGCGCCACCCGACAGGGCGATCGCTACGCGCGACACGCTCGGCCCTCGCGGCGCGCCGCTCGCTCCCCTGGACCGAGACGGCGCGCCGGCCCCATCGCCTTGTCGGGCGATATTCCCAGCAGCGATCCTCAGCTCGGCACGTCGAGCACGTCGGCGAGGGTCTTCGCGCTGAGCACCCGCTCGGCCCACTGCTCGAGCACGGCGATCTCGGCCCCCTCGACTCGGGCGACGGCGGCTTCCGGCAGCTCACCGAAGCGAGCCCGCAGCTGCCGCAGCAGGATGGCACGCTCTCCTTCGTGGCGTCCCTGCGCGACGTACTTCTTGGCGAAATCGCTCTGGTATTCGTAGCCCTTCACCATCGCCTCCAGGGCCCGCCGGGCCGCATCGTCCAGGGAATTTAGCACGAGATCGCCGTAGAACCTGGCCCTGTCCTCGTCGAGCTCTCGGATGGCGGGCAGGACGGCGGCGGCGATGTTCGCGCCCTGCTCGCCCGCGCCGTGCGCGAGGGCGGAGAGCACGCCCAGCTCGGGGCGTCGGGCCGCCTCGGCCGTGTCCGTCACGATCGGAACCGCCTCATGCCCGAGCACGGGCGGTCGCAGGACGAAGCCCGGGATGCCGGTCTCGATGGGCTGTGCGCACCAGGCGGCGACGTCGGGGTCGGGAGCGACGACGAGCAGGCCGGCCGGGCATCGGTGAATGGCGCGGGCGCCCATGGTGTACTCGGGCCAGGTGAAGCGCTTTCGAGGATCGATGGCGAGCTGGACCTCGACGACGAGCACCGAGACGGGGAGTTCGTCGCCGAGCAAGAGGACGACGACGTCGGCGCGGTACTCGGCAGGCTGGATCTGGGTGAGATCGATCGAGGTGGTGCGCGCTCCGGAATGTGGCGGCAGCGGGACGCCCAGCACCTCGACGAGGAGCTCAGCGGCGAGCGACGGGCGGTTCTTGAAGAGATCGACGAGGATCTCGTGGTCCATGGACGGCATCGTGCGGTGGCTCGCAGGTGCTTGAGTTCCGGGAGCGCGCGGGGCCTCGCCGGCGAAGGTCTCGCTTCGCAAACCGCATCCCGATGGCGCGCGGAGGAGTTGATATCAGCGCTCCGGGAGGAGCGCACTCGAAATATCGACGTTGAGCAGAAGAAATAGAGACATCATGATGGCGACCTGCGCGTAATGCCGTGAGTCTGCGCGCCCTGCTGCCCCCTCTCATCGAGGCCGCGGAGGGCGGGCGGCACGGCTGCGGCGATCGCAGCGCCCTGCTCGCCAGCGCCGTGCGCGAGGGCGGATAGGACAGCGAACTCGGGGCGTCGTGCCGCCGCGTCGGTGTCCGTCACGCTCGAAACCGCCTGCCGCCCCAGCACGGGCGTGCGCGGGTCGAGCGTGCGGCGGCGCAGCAGGGCAAGAGGGGGAGGACGCGCGTGGGTGGACAGCGGAAGCGTGTCAGCAGTAGGACGAGGCATGGCGAAGCGGACGGGCGCGACATGGCTTTGGGCGGCGTGGGCGGCGACGGCGGGCGGCTGTGCGCTGGTGGCGGGGCTGGAGGACGGATATTACATCCAGAAAGAAGGCAGTGGCGGGAGCGGAACCGGAGGCGAAGCCGGCGCCGGAGGGGAGGCTGGAGGCGGGATGGGAGGCGCCGGGGGAGCTGGAAGCGGGATGGGAGGCGCCGGGGGAACTGGAGGCGCCGGGGGAACTGGAGGCGCCGGGGGAGCTGGAGGCGGGATGGGAGGCGCCGGGGGAACTGGAGGCGGGGACCAGTGTACGCCGGCCGGGAAGGAGTGCGTCAGGCAGACCTGCGTCGACGGGAAGTGCGTTGGGGAGTGCGGCCCGGAGGACGTGCGTTGCTCGGAGGAGAATCGCCCGCAGCGGTGCGGAGAGCGCGGGGCGTGGGAGGACGCCGAGCCGTGTGGTGCGGCGGCGCCCGTCTGCAGTCGAGGGGCATGCGTGACGCCGCCGAGCTGTGTCGGCCTGGCCCAGACGTGCGGTCGTGACAGCGACGAGAGCTGTTGCGCGACGGGGGAGGCGGTGCCCACGGGCAAGTTCAACCGGAGCAACGACACCGCGTATCCAGCGACGGTTAGCGGATTCCTCCTGGATCGGTTCGAGGTGACGGTGGGTCGCTTCCGGAAGTTCGTGGAGGCGTATCCCGGGAGCAAGCCTGGGGCGGGAGCGGGAGCGCACCCGAAGAACATCGCAGGGAGCGGGTGGGACGCGGCGTGGGACAGCAGCCTGCCCGCGGATGCTGCGGCATTGAAGGCCGCGGTGAAGTGCAACTCGACCTACCGGACCTGGACGGATGTAGCAGCGGAGAACGAGCATCTTCCGATGAACTGCCTGAGCTGGTACGTGGCGTTCGCGTTCTGCGCGTGGGACGGAGGCCGACTGCCGACGGAGGCGGAGTGGAACTACGCGGCAGCGGGAGGCGGAGGAGCAGACGGTCAGCGGGAGTATCCGTGGTCGAAGCCGCCGAGCTCGACGACGATCGACAGCATGTACGCGGGGTATGAGTGCGGGCCTGACGGCTCGTGCGCATTCAGCGACATCCAAGCGGTGGGGTCGAAGTCGCCGAAAGGGGATGGCAAGTGGGGTCAGGCGGACCTGTCCGGGAGCCTGTGGGAGTGGGTCTTGGATTGGTACAAGGACCCGTACGACTCGCAATGCGACGATTGTGCCAATTTAGCATCTACCTCGTCCCGGGTGCTCCGGGGCGGGAGCTGGGGCTACGGTGCGTCGTACCTGCTCTCTTCCCGCCGCGGCTACGACGTCCCGTCGGGCCGCGGCGGCGGCGTCGGGGTCAGGTGCACGAGGACACCGTAGCAACATGGCACAAGTATCGCTTACATGTATCATTTCCCTTGAAACTTGATCCTTGAACCCTTGTTCAAACAAGGCTCCCCACCGATGTCGGGCGATAGCAGCCGCAACGCAGGGAGCCGGGGGTCCGGGGACGGAGCCCCCGGCCCCGCCGCAGCGCCGGTGATCGCCGTCCGCATGGAAGCGCTGCTCGCCTGGGTCGCCGAGCGGGTCGCCAGGTTCCCCCGCGAGCACCGCTTCACGGTCGGCGACCGCCTCCTCCATGCCTGCGTCGACGTCACCGAGCACCTCGTCGAGGCCTCGTACCGGCTCCCGTCCCCTTGACGCCGCCCGCCCGGCGCGTGAGCCTCGGCTCGTGTCGGTCATCCTTGCGGAGGGGACGGTCTTCGCGCGCCGCTACCGCGTCGAGCGCCTCATCGCCGCCGGCGCGATGGGGGCCGTCCACGAGGTGATTCACCTCGAGACCGAGCGCCGCCGCGCGCTCAAGGTCATGCACGCTCACCTCTTCCAGAGCGAGCAGATGCGCGCCCGCTTCAAGCAAGAGGCGCGCATCGCGGCGAAGATCGAGAGCGAGCACATCGTCGATGTGTTCGACGCGGGCATCGACGAGGCGACCGGCATGCCCTTCCTGGTCATGGAGCTGCTCCGCGGCGAGGAGCTCGGCGAGCGCATCAAGCGCGCCGGCCGCCTGCAGCCCGCCGAGGCCGTCACCTACCTCCACCAGACCGCGCTGGCCCTCGACCGTACCCACGCGGCGAACATCGTGCACCGCGACCTCAAGCCCGCGAACCTCTTCCTGTCGCAGCGCGAGGACGGCTCGGTCCGCGTGAAGATCCTCGACTTCGGCATCGCCAAGCTCGTCGCCGACGGCGCGACCGCGGCGGGCACCACGAGCAGCCTCGGCACGCCGCTCTACATGCCCCCCGAGCAGTTCCACGGCCGCGCGAGGCTCACCGGCGCCGCGGACGTCTTCGCGCTCGGCATGATGGCCTATACGCTGCTCGTGGGCACCTCGTACTGGGATCCCGAGGCGAGCAGCGTCGACGGCGTGTTCGCGTTCGCGATGATCGCCGTCTTTGGCCCGCAAGAGCCGCCGGTGCAGCGGGCGCGCTCGATGGGCGTGACGCTGCCGCCGGCCTTCGACGCGTGGTTCGCCCGGGCCACGGCCGTCGATCCCGCGGCGCGGTTCCAGCGGGCCACGGAGGCGGTGCGGGCCCTCGGCGAGGCGCTCGGCGTCCCGGCGGTCGGCAGCCGGGCGACGTTCCCGAGCGCGCCGTCCTGGCCCGGAACCGCCCCCGCCACCGCGGTGGTGGCCCCCGCCCTCTTCACGGCCGAGCCGGCCCCGGCGGCGGCGAGGAGCGCGGGCCCGGAGCGCGACGCGAGCTCGTCCGGTCCGGCGCACGTGGGGAGCTCGACCGGCGCCGCGGTGTCCGGCATGCTGTCCATGCCGTCGAGACCGAGCCGCGCCCCGCTCGCCGTCGGGCTTTCGGGGCTGGGGCTCCTCGTGCTGCTGGGCGGCGGCTGGCTCGCGCTGCGCGCCAGCCGCGGCGGCGAGCCAGCGGCGGCTGCCGTCACGACGGCCGCTTCGACGCCGGAGACGACGTCGGCAGCGCCCGAGCCGACCCTCGCGCAGGCGCCCGTGCCGGCCCCCACGGCGCCGGAACCGACCGCCGCAGCGACGCCTCCTCCCCCCTCGGCGACGGCGCTGCACGCGCCGTCCAGGGCGGTGGCGCAAGCCTCCACGGCCCCCGCGCCGACAACGCTCCGCGCGGGCGCGCCGCCACGGGAGCCCGCGGCCAAGCCATCGGCATCGGGCTCCAGGCCGCCCCCGGGCAACAAGAAGCCGCCCGCGCCGCAGCAAACGACGTCCACCTCCCCCTCCCCGTACGGCCGGTATTGAGCTGCACCTCGGTGGCAGCGCCGGCTCGCCCCCTGCGCGCCGAGCGTGTCCTCGTCTGCCTCCGAGCGGTTGAAGCGCCGTCATGAAGGCACGGCTCAGCGCCCCGTTCCCCTCCCCTTCCCCTCCTTCCCACCTCTCCGCCATCGTGCTCCAATCCGCCCGCCCGCCGTGCTCGTGATGGCGCGTCTCCCGCTCTCACCTCACCTGCCGAGTGCCAGCGCATGCCCCCTCGTCTCCGCCGCTCCGCCCCTCTCCTCGCCGCCCTCGGCGTGCTCTCCCTCTCGGCTCCTGCGGCGGCGCAGGACGTCGCCGCCGCCGAGGCGCTCTTCGAGCGGGGGCTCGCCGACATGCAGGCAGGCCGTTACGAGACGGGCTGCAAGGCCCTCGCCGAGAGCGAGCGCATGGACCCTCAGCCCGGCACGCTCTTCACGCTGGCGTCGTGCGAGGCCCGATGGGGCCGCATCGCCACGGCGGTCGCGCGCTTCAAGGACTACCTGGCCCGTTTCGATCGGATGACGCCGGCCGAGCAGGCCCGCCAAGGCCAGCGGCCGAAGCTCGCGGGGGAGGAGCGCGACCGGCTCTCGCCCCAGATTCCGAGGCTCGCGCTCTCCCTGCCGCCGGATGCGCCGGCAGGCACCGTGGTCCGGCGCGACGGCTCCGTGCTGGGCGAGGCCGCGCTGGGCGTCGCGCTGCCCGTCGACCCCGGAGATCACCGGGTGTCGATCCAGGCGCCGGGAGCGCCCGTCCGGGAACAACACGTCACGATCGCGGCGGGCGAGACGAAAGAGCTCACGCTGGCGCTGAAGGACGCGCCGGCCGCCGAGGCCCCCGCGCCCCCTCCGACGTCCCCGGCCCCCGCGATCGTGCCGGCGCCCGCGCCGGCCCCACCGGACGCGCCGGAGGTTCCCGCAGGCCGCCGAACGGCTCTCTATCTGACGGGCGGGCTCGGCGCGGCGGGCCTCGTGCTGGGCAGCATCACCGGCGCGCTCGTGCTCGACGAGAAGGGCACCATCGACGAGCACTGCGGCAGCGGGATCCAGGCCACGGACCCGAAGGCATGCGACACGACAGGGCGCGACGCCGGGGACAGCGCGAACATGCTGGCCACGGTGAGCACGATCGGGTTCGCGGTGGCCCTGGCCGGGGCCGGGGCGGCGCTCGTCCTGTACTTCACCGAGCCGAAGACGGCGGCACCGGCGGTCACCGCGAGCCCGAGGTGGATCAGCGCAGGCGTGCTGGAGGCAGGGCCCAAAGGAGCCGTGTTGGGCGCGCGAGGGCGCTTCTGACGCGGACTACAGCGCCTTCGTAAGAGCAGTTCCCGGGGGCTGGACGGCCTCTTCGTCCACAGGCCAGCGCCCACGCAGCGCCGGTACCGGCGCTATGGACAGCACCCGCGCAGCGGCTGTAGAGGAGTAGGCATGGTTGGCAGGCGCACGGGATGGTGGTGGGCTACCTCGGTCTTCGTCGCCAGCGGGTGCGGCCTGATCGCCGATTTCGACGGCTACTACCTCGACGACCGAAGCGCCGCCGGCACCGGCGGGCAAGGCGGCAGCGGCGGCTCGGCCACCGGCACGACGAGCAGCGGCGGAGCAGGCGGCGACGGCTCGGGCGCCAGCACGGCGACGACGGGCGCCGGCGGGGAGGGCGGCAGCGGCGGCCCCGCCTCGACGAGCGCAGGCTCCGGCGGCGACGCCAGCGGCGGCGGCCCCGCCTCGACGAGCGCAGGCTCCGGCGGCGACGCCAGCGGCGGCGACCCCGCCTCGACGAGCGCAGGCTCCGGCGGCGACGCCAGCGGCGGCGGCCCGACCTCCACCAGCAGCACCACAACGACGAGCTCCACCACAACGACGACCGCCTCCACGACCGCGGCGACCACCTCGACGACCACCGCCAGCACCGGCGGAGGCGGCGATTGCGCGACGGAGGAGAGGCGGTGTCTGAACAACACGCCGCAGCAGTGCTTCAACGGCGGATGGGAGAGCAGCCCGCCGTGCGGAGGGACGACGCCCGTGTGCGTCGCGGGGACGTGCGTGAACCGCCCGAGCTGCGGCGGGCTGTCCGTGACGTGCGGTCCGGGAGGCGACGAGAGCTGCTGCACGGCATGGCCGGTCCTCGGAGGCACCTTCAACCGGGACAACAATCCCGCGTTCCCCGCCACGGTGGACGACTTCGAGATGGATCGGTTCGAGGTGACGGTGGGCAGGTTCCGGAGGTTCGTGGACGCCTATCCAGGCAGCCGCCCGCCGCGCGACGCGGGAGCCCACCCGGACATCGAGGGGAGCGGGTGGAGCCCGGACTGGGACTCGGCCCTCCCTCTCGACGCAGCGGCGCTGAGGACGATGATCCGGTGCAGCGGGAGCTACAGCACGTGGACCGACACGCCCGGCGCCAACGAGCACCTCGCGATGAACTGCGTCCGCTGGCCCATCGCCTTCGCGTTCTGCGCGTGGGACGGGGGAAGGCTGCCCACAGAAGCAGAGTGGAACTACGCAGCCGCCGGAGGGGACGAACAGCGTCACTATCCGTGGTCGCAACCCCCGACCTCGACGACGCTCAATACCACCTACACGACCTACGCTTGTCTCCTCGGCTCGCCCGCCGCCTGCGAGTTCGATGACATGGTGCCCGTCGGGTCGAGATCCCCGAGAGGAGACGGGCGGTGGGGGCACGCCGATCTGGCAGGGAGCATGGGGGAGTGGACGCTGGACTCGTTCCTGGGCGACTACCTGAACCCCTGCGTCAACTGCGCCCAGCTGGCGACGGCCGCGGACCGGTCCCTCCGGGGCGGGGGATGGAACGAGGATTCCTCCAGGCTGCGAACGCAGAACCGCGGCCATCATCCCGAGAATGACTTCACCCGGTCGACCGGCATCCGCTGCGTGAGGTCGCTGTAGATGCTCGCGGGCCACGCGCGTGTCGCGCCCTGGCTGCCCTGGCGGCCACGCTCTCCGAGGTCCCCTCTCCTGCCGGGTGTGCGCGCCTCGCGCCCTGACCACGCTCTCCGAGGTCCCCTCTCCCGCCGGGTGCGCGCGCCTCGCGCCCTGGCGGCCACGCTCTCCGAGGTCCCCTCTCCTGCCGGGTGTGACAGAACATGACGCCTTGGTTCCGCCGGTCCGCACACGTGCTCGTCGCCCTCGCCTCGCTCTCGCTCGCCGCGCCCGCCGCGGCGCAGGACGCCGCGGCCGCGGAGGAGCTCTTCAATCGAGGGCTCGCCGACATGCAGGCAGGCCGCTACGAGCCGGGCTGCAAGATGCTCGCGGAGAGCGAGCAGCTCGATCCTCAGCCGGGTACGCTCTTCACGCTCGCCATGTGCGAGTCGCAGTGGGGCCGGATCGCCACGGCCGTGACGCAGCTCGGGAACTACCTGGCCTGGGTGGAGCGGATGACGCCGGCGGTGCGGGCCCGTCAAGGGGACCGGCCGAAGGCGGCGCGGGAGGAGCGCGATCGGCTCGCGCCGCGCGTGCCGCGGCTCTCGCTCTCGCTGCAGGACGGCGCCCCGCCTGGCACGGTGGTGAAGCGCGACGGCAGCGCGATGGGACCGGCCGCGCTCGGCGTCGCGCTCCCGGTGAACCCCGGGGTACACCTAGTGTCGACCCAGGCGCCGGGAGGACCGCTGTGGGAAGAGACCGTCGCGATCGCCGAGGGCGAGACCAAGGCGCTGACGCTCGAGGTCAAGGAAGCGACGGCTCCCAGCGTCCCCGCGCCGCCGGCGCCCGCCCCCGCGCAGCCCCCGGCCGCCGAGGCGCGGCCGCCGCGCGACGCCCCGCGGCCGCTCGCAGTCCCGGACGAGGCGGCAGCCCCGGGAGGCCGGCGGGCGCTGGTCTACGTGGCCGGCGGGGTGGGCGCCGCAGGGCTCCTGGCGGGCGGGATCCTGGGCGCGCTCGCGCTCGACAAGAAGTCGGTCGTCGACGAGCACTGCGGCAGCCGGATCCAGGCCAGCGACGAGAAGGCCTGTGATGCGACAGGGAACAAAGCCGCGCAGAGCGGGGGCACGATGGCGCTGATGAGCACCCTTGGCTTCGGGGTGGGGCTGGCCGGGCTAGGCGCAGCCGCGGTGCTGTACTGGACGGAGCCGAAGCCGGCCGGCCCGGCGACGGGCGCCGCCCCGCGATGGCTCCGCGCGAGCGTGCTGCAGGCCGGGCCGACGGGCGCGGTCCTCGGCGCCCAGGGCACCTTCTGACCCGCGGCGGCGCCTTCCGGAGGATTCCGGAGGACGAGCGACCCTTTGCAACCGCGCAACTGTGCAACTGTGCAACTGTGCAACTACGTAACTACGTAACTACGTAACTACGTAACTGCGCAACTGCGCAACATCATGACAGGACGGGCGCGCCGCCAGCAGGGGCCGTCGCGGCAAGCCCCGAGGAGGCCTTGACGCCGGGGGCGCCCGACGGGATCCTCTTGGCTCGTGTCGACTGCACTCGCGGACGGGTCTGTCTTTGCGCGCCGCTACCGTGTGGTCCGCCTCATCGCCTCGGGCGCCATGGGCGCCGTCCACGAGGTCGTCCACCTCGAGACCGAGCGACACCGAGCTCTCAAGGTGATGCACGCGCACCTCTTCGAGAGCGAGGAGATGCGCGAGCGCTTCAAGCGAGAGGCGCGTATCGCGGCGAACATCGAGAGCGAGCACATCGTCGATGTGTTCGACGCGGGCGTCGACGAGGCGACCGGCATGCCCTTCCTGGTCATGGAGCTGCTGCGCGGCGAGGAGCTCGGCGAGCGCCTCAAGCGCGTCGGCCGCCTGCAGCCCGACGAGGCCGTGACCTACCTCTACCAGGCCGCGCTGGCCCTCGACCGCACCCACGCGGCGAACATCGTCCACCGGGACCTCAAGCCCGCGAACCTCTTCCTGTCGCAGTGCGAGGACGGCTCGATCCGCGTGAAGATCCTGGATTTCGGCGTCGCGAAGCTGGTCGCCGACGGCGCCACCGCGGCCGGCGCCACCCGCAGCCTCGGCACGCCGCTCTACATGGCGCCCGAGCAGTTCCATGTCGGCAAGAAGCTCACCGGCGCTGCAGACATCTACGCGCTGGGCATGATGGCGTACGCGCTGCTGGTGGGTCTCCCGTACTGGGACCCCGAGGCCAACGAGGCAGGTGATGTGATCGCCTTCGCGATGCTGGCCGTCCGCGGCCCGCAGGAGCCGCCGGTGCAGCGTGCGCGCTCCGCCGGCGTGATGTTGCCGCCGGGCTTCGATGCGTGGTTCGCCCGGGCCACGGCGGTCGACCCCGCGGCGCGGTTCCGCAAGGCCACGGAGGCGGTGCACGCCCTGGGCGAGGTGTTCGGCATGCCGGTGGGCGGTGGCCGCCGCCCGAGCTTCCCGAGCGCGCCGTCCTACGCCGGCATGCTCCAGGGCCCGTCGTCGTCACCGGCGCGGCTCTCGAGCCCGCCGTCCTCGCCCGGAGCGCGCCCGAGCTCGCCGTCGTCACCCGGAGCGCGCCCGAGCTCGCCGTCGTCACCCGAGCTATCGCCGGCCCTCATGAGAACGGAATCCGCGCTGGGGACGACCCCGTCCCCGGAGCACCTCTCCGGCTCGCACCGCGTGCGCCTGACAGACGCCTCGGCCGGCGCGGCCACCGCCTCGCTGCCGCCGAAGCCGCGCCGGGCGCCAATCGCCGCCGGGATGGCCTTGCTGGGGGTCGCGATGCTCGTGGTCGCAGCCCTCTGGATCGCGCAGCGCGCGGAGAGCGAGGGGGAACCGGCGGTGCCGGACGTGGTCGCCGCGAGCCCGCTGAGCCCGAGCCAGGGCACGGCGCCGCCCGCGGGCAACGCGACGGCGCTCGAGCCGAGCGCGGCAGCGCCCCAGCCGAGCGCTGCGGCGCCGGAGCCGGCCGCAGCGACGCCCGAGCCGAGCGCAGTGGTGGCGCCCGCGCCGGCCTCGGCGCCCCCTCCGACGGTGACGCCGTCCGCCGAGGCACGCGTCCAGACGGCGCCCCCCAGGAGCGCGACTGCGCCGGTGCGCCCGAACAAACCGACGACGACCGCGCCCAAGGCGGTCGCGAGCGGCAAGGCGCCAACACCGATCAAGCCGGCCTCCAGCACGCTGTTCGGGCGCTACTGAGGTCGCCAGCCGGAGCCCTCCTCCACCGAGACGGCGCGCCCGCACCGCTGCAAGGAGCAGTGTTTTCCCGGGCTTCATCGGGGGCGACGGGCTCGGTCGACGATGCCCATGGGGTCGAGCGCTACAACCGGAAGGCTCGGGAGGCTCACGCTCTCGCTGCCGGCGGGAGCACCGGCGGGCACCGTGGTGCGGCGCGACGCGCTATGTGCTGGGTGAGGTCAGGAGTGGACGCAGCCGCTCTTCTCGCATCGTCGGGATGTCGTCGTGCCCGTAGGCCCGGCCATCCCGCTGGAGGCGGCGCAACCGCGCGCGTCGCCGGGTAAGATCGCGGGCGCGTGCCGCGGTGGACAGCGCGGGGAGAGTGGGCAAAGAGGAGATATGAAGAGCAAGCGCACGCGTCGGTGGTGGTGGGCGGCATCGGCCTTCATGGCAAGCGGCTGCACGGCGATACTGGGGCTGGACAAGGACTATCACCCGTTCGAAGGCGCAGGCGGCGACACCGTATCCGGCGGAGGCGACGCGAGCTCGGGCCGCGGCGGAGCCGGCAATGGCAGCGGCGCCGGCAATGGCGGCGGCGCCGGCGCCGACGTCGGCGAGTGCACGCGCGGCGACGCGCGGTGCTCGGACAACCGGCTAGAGCGGTGCAACGACCGCGGTCAGTGGGACGCCCCGGAGCCGTGTCCTGCGGAGGCGCCCGTGTGCAGCGGAAGCGCGTGCACGACGCCCCCGAGCTGCGAAGGGCTGCCATCGACGTGCGGGCCGGGCGAGAGCGAGAGCTGCTGCGCGAGCGCGGTGGTGCCCGGGGGGACCTTCGACCGCGGCAACGATGCTGCATATCCAGCGACGGTGAGCGACTTCCGGCTGGATCGCTTCGAGGTGACGGTGGGGAGGTTCCGGAGGTTCTTCGAGGCGTACCCCGGCAGCCAGCCCGCGGCCGACACGGGAGCGCACCCGGGCATCCAGGGGAGCGGGTGGAACCCGGCCTGGAACAGCGAGCTGCCCCCGGACGCGGCGGCGCTGCGAGCAGCGGTGATGTGCAATCCGGACAACGCCGACATGCGGACGTGGACGGACGAGGCGGGCGCCCAGGAGCACCTGCCGATGAACTGCGTGAGCTGGTATGTCGCCTTTGCGTTCTGCGCGTGGGACGGTGGCCGGCTCCCGACAGAAGCCGAGTGGAACTACGCGGCGGCCGGCGGGGACGAGCAGCGGCAGTATCCGTGGTCGAATCCGCCGGAGTCGACGACCATCGACGCGAGCTACGCCTCCTACGATTGCAGGGAGAGCACGGCGCCCGGCTGCACGTTCCAGAGCGACTTCAGCGACATCGTGCACGTCGGGTCCCGCTCGCCGAAGGGCGACGGGCGGTGGACGCAGGCGGATCTCGGCGGGAGCATGCGGGAGTGGATGCTGGATGGGTACGGGACCTATCCGGCGGAATGCGTCGACTGCGCCAACCTGGCGGACACCTCGAACCGCGTGGTCCGCAGCGGGAGCAGCTTCGGCACGCCGAGCTATCTGCGGACGTCCGAGCGAGTCAGCGTCGCGCCGTCGGCGCCCTACTACAGCCTCGGCGTGCGGTGCGCGAGGACGCCGTAGCGGCCGCGATCAGCCGAAGAAGTCGAACGCCGTCCCGGCGCCCCGCTCGCGCGCGGGGCGCCTGCGCGCGCGGCGACGGCCGCCTTCATCTTCGTCGAGCCGTACAACACGCAGGACGCCGGCCCCTACACGCTCAACCTCTCCTTCACGCCCTCGGGCTGAGCTCCCGCGCCTCGGAGCGCCCTCTCGCCGGGGCGGATGCGGTACGCTGCCCGCGTGCTCTCCGCCCCGCCTCCCCCTCAGCCACTTCGCCCCGCGCGCTGGCTCGCCGCCGCGTTGCTCGCCGTATGCGCGTGCCAGCCGGCTTCGGCGCCGCCGGCCCGCGCCTCCCAGGACGCCGCGACGCCCCCCGGCGCGACCGGCGCCGCGACGCCGGCGCCTCACGACGGCGCCCCGCCGCCGCAGCCCGCGCCGCCCCCCCGCGGCGGCAACGGGAAGCCGGCGCTGGTGGCCGCGAGCGACGGCGCGGCGCTCGATAGCCGGTCTCCGGTGAGGCTCCCGCCGCCGCCGTTCGGCGCGGCGCTCGTCCGGCGCGCGCCGGCCGGAAGCTCCGCCGCGCCGCGCCTCGTGAAGATCGCCGAGAAGAAGAACCAGATCACGGACGAGGCGGCATGGTTCACCACGAACGGCCTCGCGGTGCCGATGATCACGCCGGCGCCTGGCGCGGACGCGGACGGGGCGAGCTACACCTCGCCCTCCTTCGCTCCCGAGCGCTACCGCAATCGAGCGCTCGTCAAGGTGATCGGCCACGGGGACCACAGCGCGCTGCTCTACGGCCCGAACTTCGCCGAGGCGCGCTTCGTCGCGATCCTCGACGCGGCGTACACGATCGTCGCCTTCTTCGACTTCGAGAGCTTCCTCATGCCGCCTGCGTTCGAGCCCAAGGAAGCCGGCTTCGTGAAGGGCAGCATCGGCTGGGCCGCGGTCGAGGACGGCGTCCTCTACGTCTCGTCGGGGCACAGGACGTATGCGGCCTCGTCGAAGGGCAAGAACGCCTACCTGTCGGCCATCGAGCTCGCCTCGGGACAGCTGCTCTGGCAGAGCGCGCCGCTCGTCTGCAACGCCGAGAACTTCGTCTTGCATGGAGATCACCTCCTCTGCGGATACGGCTTCACGGCCGAGCCGGATTTCCTCTATGTCCTCGAGCGCGCCACCGGCAAGGTGGTCTCCAGGCTGCCGCTGAAGAGCGGCCCCGAGTTCCTCGTCGAGAAGGACGGCAAGCTCTTCGTCCGCACCTACGACACGGATTACGTCTTCGAGATCCGCTGAAGCGGCGCGCCGGCGCGCCGAGGAGCGAGATCGATCCAAGGGCCACGGCGAGCACGGGGGCGAGCTCGGGCGCACGGCGCAGCGCGGAGGGCAGGTCGAGCGGAGGAGCGCGATCCGGCGGCGCGGCGACGTTCGCGGCGCGGGCGCTCGCCCTCGTGCACGCCGTCCTGTCGCTGCTCCTGCGCCGCACGACGACACGACGACACGACGACGCGCCGTGCGCACGTGCTCCCGATCGGCACGGCGGGCGGGCCTTCGCGTCGCTCCGCGCACCGTGAGGGCCCGCCGTGGCCGCCGCCCCCTCGCGGCGCCCTCTGATGGCAGAGCTCGTCAGGGCCGGGCGGCACCGCTCCCGGACTCGACACGCCTCGAGCACCGACGAGACGCCCTGGAACGACGTGAAGCGCGCCTCGCGTCGCAAACTGCCCCAGGAGAGGGCGCCCCGTCGCTTCGTGCCACACCGCCGCGCCACCCTGGAGATCCACGAGGGACGCAAGAAATGGCTCACCCCGCGCAGAGCCTGCGCCCGCGCGCGCGCGCCTGGCGCGCTCGACCGTGAAGGAACGCGCCGCGCGGCCGGTGCGCGGTTGAGCGGCCATGGCAGCGAACTTGCTACCTGATCACGCAGAGCACACGCGAGGTGTTCACGGTCGCAGCGCCGATCCCGAGCCTGCGCCTCCGGCGAAGCAGACGCATACCGACGATGCTACAGCGTGATTTGAAGCGATGAAAGGAGAGAGCATGCAAGTGGAGCTCACCTTCCGACACATCGGCAAAAGCCCCTCGCTCGAGGAGCTGATCCAGGAGCAAGCGAACAAGATCGAGCGCTTCAACGACCACATCAACAGCTGCGCGGTGGTGGTCGAGCGCGACCACGCGAGCATGGGCACGGGCGGAGAGTACCGCGTGCGCGTCGACCTCCACGTGGCCGGCAAGCACGAGATCGTGAGCGAGGAGCGGGCCGCGAGGAACCTGCTGCCGGCGGCGGTGCGCGACGTGTTCCAGCGCGCCGGTCGCCAGCTCAAGAGGCTCTCTGACGAGCAACGGAGCGAGGTGAAGGCACACCCGGCGCAGGACACGGCCGGCGTCATCGCGAAGCTGTTCAACGACTACGGGTTCATCACGACGATCGATGGTCGGGAGATCTATTTCCACGAGCGAAGCATCGTATCGGCTCCGTTCTCCGATCTGAGGGTCGGCATGGGCGTCGCCTACACCGAGGAGGACGGCAACGAGGGGCCTCAGGCGAGCAGCGTGCGCGTCGTGGACGCGCGCGGCGGCAACCGTGGCCGCGAGGAGACACCTACGCTCAGCTAGCTGGGATGCGCAGGGCGCGCGGGGATCGAGCGCGCGGCGCGAGCCCCGCTTCCCCGCTGTCCGCCGAGGCTATATCGTCGTATCGCGTCGCCACCGCCAGCGGGGCGCCGGCCGAGGCCTCGAGTCCACCGGCGGCTCTGCCGGCGGCGTCGCGATCTCCTCTCTCTCTTCCTTCGCAGGGGGCATGTCCCCGTCCGCGGGAGGCTCCGGCTGCGGCTGCGCCCTGCGCTGCCGCAGGGCGCACTCCTCGTTCTGCCTCTCCAGCGCGTCGATCTGCGCGGAGGCCTCGTCGAGCCTGCGCTCGAGCAAGCCCGCGCGCGTGGACTCGCGCCTTAGCTCCGACAGGACCGCCCTGAGCTCTTGCTCTCTCGAGCGGAGGGCGGTCCTCACCCTCTCGCGCTCGTCCTCGGCCTGTCCGAGCCGCGCCGACAGGCGCTCGCGGTCGCCCTCGAGCCCGGCGATCTCGCGCTCCATGGCGCTCCTCGACTGCTCGTAGCGCTCGTCGGCCTCCGCCTTCGCGGCGGCCGCGGCCTGGGCCGCGCGCCTCGCGCGGAGCTCGGCGCCCTCGGCCAGGCGCTTCGCCTCGGTCATCGAGTCCCTGGCGGAGTTGGCGCTCTTCGCGTCGTCGCTCGCCTTCATCGCAAATGCGAGCGCCTCCTCGGTGGCGCGCTGCGCCTCGGTCATCTTCGCGAGGGCCTCCTGCGCGGAGGAGTTCGCGGCCGCCTCGAGGCGGCTGTGCTCCCGCGCGGCGCGCTCGGCGGCCTCGGCCGTCGCCCGCGCCCGCGTCGCGTGCACCCAGAACACCGTGGTCGTCGCGACCATGCCCATCAGGAAGACAACGCCGAGCCCAAGGAGCACCCTTGTGAGCCGCTCGCGGCGGGCCTCCGCGCCGAGGGCCGCGTCGAGGAAGCTGCGCTCCAGGCCCGAGAGGTCGTCGATGTCCCGGGCCCACGCGGACAGCTCGTGCAGCGCCTTGCCGCGCGGCAGGAGCCTCGGCGCCCTGCCGCTCGCGACCCACCTCGAGAGCGCCTCGTCGAGCTCCTTCTTCGCCCGGCCGAGCCGGTGCAGCGCCGTCGCCACCTCCGCCATGCGCGGCCGCGCATCGGGGTCGAACGACAGCACCCGGTGGACGAGGGCGACGAGATCGGGCGGCGTGGCCGCGCTCATCGGGGGCGGCCACGCGCCGCGCGGCGCGTCGGGCGTCTGCCCCTCGAGCAGCTCGTAGAGGATGACGCCGAGGGAATAGACGTCCGCCTTGACGTCGACGCTCCCGGAGTGGCGCTCCTGCTCCGGCGCCATGTAGCTCCTCGTCCCGAGGCCCCACGCGCCTTCCTGCGTGAACGGCATCGTGGGCTGTCCCGCGCCCCCGCCGCTCGACGCGGGCCCGGCGGGCTCGATGGACACGCGCCCCGCAGCAGAGGAGACCACCCCGGGCGCGATCTCGACCGGCGCGGGGAAGATCTGGATCGCAGGCCTCTCGAGGCTCACGCGAGGAAGGCTCCGGAGCGCGTCGTCCTCGCGCGGGTCGCTCTCCGCTGTCGAGCTCCCTTCGCTGTCCGCCGTCGTGCGCGCGTCGCTCGCAGGGCCGCTCGCGATCCCCGCCCAGCCGGCGGCGCTCTCGGGGTCGGGCGCCATCCCCACCGTCGGCGCGGTCGGCGCCGAGAGCTCGGTGCGGAGCGTGGGCGCGGACGCAGGCGCGAGGGAGCCCCTCGCGTCCAGCTCCAGCACCTCGGGGAGCCCGCCCCAGAGGACCTTCGCGATGCCGAAATCGAGGATCTTGACGCGGCTGCCCCCGGGGGCGAGCTCGTCGTCGATCACCATGATGTTCTCCGGCTTCAGATCGCGATGGACGACCTTGGACGCGTGGGCCGCGGCCATGGCCGACGCGATCTGGTAGCCGAGCCGCACGACCTGCCGCGGCCGATCCGCGACCGGCACGGCCTGCACCCAGTCGCGCAGCCCCCGCCCGTCCAGGTACTCCATCACGATGTAGGGAGAGCCGTCGTCGAGCTCACCGGAGTCGAAGACACGGACGATGCCGGGGTGGTTGATGATGTTGACGGCGATCGCCTCCTGCCGGAAGCGCGCCACGACGTCCGGCCGGCGGGCGTAGTCGCCGAGCAGCACCTTGATCGCCGCCCGCGCCCGCGTCTTCGGGTGCCGCGCCCGGAAGACGCGCCCCATCCCGCCGCGGCCGAGCTCTCCCTCGATGAGCCAGCCCCGCAGGATCGCGGGGAACGGCGCGTCCTCGTCCTCCGCGCGGCCTCCGGCCTGACGCGTCTCCATGCCTGCCCATCCTGCACCCGCGAGGCCGCCGGCGGAAGCCCCGACGCGCGCTGGCGCGCCCGACCCGCCGTCTGCACGACGGGCCCCGGGCGCGCCGGCGCGAGGGGCTCAGCTCACCCCGAGCTCGCGCAGTAGCCTGCCCACAGCTCCGGGATGCGCCGCTCGCTCAGGCCCATGACGGGCGCAGGCGGCAGCCACTTCGGCTTCACCGGGGCGCGGAGCAGCTTCATGCCGGCCTGCTCCGGCGTACGCCCCCGCTTCGTCGAGTTGCACGCGTAGCAGGAAGCGACGATGTTGTCCCAGACGGTCTTGCCACCCTGCACACGCGGGATGACGTGATCGTAGTTGAGCTCACGGGCCACCTTCTGCACGCCGCAGTACTGGCAGCGGAATCCGTCGCGCAGCAGGACGTTGAGCCGCGAGAACTTCACGCCGCGCTTCATCCCCAGCGTCGGCCGCTTCAGCCGCACCACCGCGGGCGCGTTGATGGAGAGCGACGGCGACCGGATGACGTCGTCGTACACCTCGATGACCTCCACCTTGCCCAGGAAGCTCATCGTGACGGCGGTCTGCCAGGGGATGACCTTATGGGGCACCATCCATGGCGTCAAAAGCAGCGTCTGCGCGGTCATGGCCCACCTCTCTATCGTCTCTTTCTCTTCATGACGTCACTCCAGGTTAGACGCAATCGGTGCCCGGGGAGGGAGTCGAACCCCCAGATGGCTGGGTCTAAGCCAGCAGCGTTTGCCGTTTCGCCACCCGGGCAGGGTGTCACCGGTGGGACTCGAACCCACATACCCCGAAGGGCGCAGGATCTCAGCCTGCCACGTATGCCGTTCCGTCACGGTGACGTCTGCGCGACGCGGTCTGAGTGGGAGGATTCGAACCTCCAGCCCCCGGCTCCCCCAGCCGGTGCTCTACCAGGTTGAGCCACACCCAGAGGGTCTTCGTCGCGCGTCGCGGCGGAGCTGTCGCTCCTCCGCGGTCTGGGTGGGGGGATTCGAACCCCCAGTCCCCGGCTCCCGAAGCCGGTGCTCTACCAGGTTGAGCCACACCCAGAAAACTCTCATCAAGATGGAATTGGCAGGCTCGCCCGCTCGGGCGCGGGCTCCCTACGGAGCACGCTGGCGAGCGGAGCGGCCCGGTGTCCCCAGCGGGATTCGAACCCGCGCCTCCGGAGCGAAAATCCGGCCGCCTGAGCCTCTAGCGAGATGGGGACAGGGACACATGATAAACACATGATCAGGAGAGCCGACCTGCGGCCCCGGCGCCGCGACGTCGCTGGCGCAGAGCGCCGCGAGGCGCGGCCCCCTGACAGGAGCGGTGGAGGAGAATCGAACTCCTATCGCGAGCCTGGCACGCTCGCACTCTACCGTTGAGCTACCACCGCGGTTTCATCGAAAAAAGAGGCGGGCCGCCGGGCGCCGCGCGCCCGCACATCGTGTGGGCCGCCGGACGGCGGCCCGCCTCGGCAACGAGACGAACGAACGGGCAAAGGGCGCCGTGGGGAGGCCCCAAGGGGGAACTGCCAAGCGGCATGGTAACCCACGAGCATTGGCCCGTCCGGTGGAGCGACGAGGGGTCGAACCTCGATCCCTGCCGTGCGAAGGCAGTGTTCTCCCGGTTGAACTATCACCCCGAGCCAGCGGTCCTGGCGTCAGATCTTCATCATCGAACATCCATCTCCTTGTCTCCCCACGTCCTTTACCTTCTTTACCTCATTTGCCTTCTTTACCTCCTTGCCCATTGGACGATCACGCATCGATCTTATTGGGATCATCGCGCTCTTTTTTTGCGGCGGGGCGTGAAGGAATCGAACCTTCTCGCAGGAGTTTTGGAGGCTCCGCCGTCTCCATGACGCACACCCCAAGGCGCCCCCGAGGAGGATCGAACTCCCCTCACCTGATCGACAATCAGGCTGCCTCACCAGATGCATACAAGGGCAAACCAGCGCCGCCGACGGGATTCGAACCCGCGTCATCCAGATTAACGGTAACCGTCCTCCTTCGGCCCGGATCGGGCAATGGATGGAGAGCGGAATGTCAGGTGCTCTACCAGGCTGAGCTACGGCGGCATGGTCGGGATCCGAGAACCGTCGTCCTTCGGCCCGGATCGGGCGAGAGAGCGGGCGACGGAGAGGGGATCCCGGCGCCCCCGGCGGGACTCGAACCCGCATCGACCGGCTTCGTAGGCCGGCCCCTATCCATTCGGGCTCGGGGGCTTTTGCTGAGAGCGGGACGCTGGAGTCGAACCACGAGAACTGTCCCTCGGAGGCCCGGGAGATCCCGGGCAAAGGGTGAAGGACAGGTGCCATCCATCATGGCGGCGCCCCGCAAAAGGAGGGCGCTCGTGAGGCGCCCTCGTCGGACGGACGGGCCGGCGGAGCCCGTCCGTCACGCTGCCTGTCACGAGACACCCCGGGTGAAATCCGCCATCACCTGGGGGGCCGCCCCGTCGAACCCCACGACATCGAGCATGCCGGGGTCCGTGGGATCGGCGATCGAGAAGCCGGTCGACGTCATGCCGACGACGAGCAGCCGGGCCGGTCGGCCCATCGCCTGCCTGTATTCCCTGAGCGCCTGGAACGGGTGAACGCCGCCCGCCCAGGTCTCGTTGTCCGTGTAGATGACGAACGCGTCGACCTCTACCCGGTTCCGCTTCGCCCAGACCATCGGCAACGCGCAGTCGGTGCCGCCGAAGGGCAGGCCATTCACCGCGCGCAGCACGTCGTCGAGGCGCTGCTCCGGCGATATCGACAGCGGCGTGAGGCCGGAGACGCCCCCGCCCCACTTGCCGCCGTACCCGCCCGGCGCCGCCGAGAAGCCGACGATGCCGTACTCGCGCTCGATCCTCGCCGTCGCCATGGCCATGGCTGCGCTCGCCACGCGCGGCGTCAAGCCGGGGACGCCGGCGATGGAGCCGCTGGTCATGGACCCGGAGATGTCGAGCGCCAGGAGGTGCTTCTTCCCCGTCGGCTCGACCGCCCGGAACGCCAGGTAGAACGCCTCGTTCAGCGCGTCGACGACCTCGCGGACCGGGGTCCACGAGAGCGCGTTGGCGCGCCGGCGAGCGCGCTCGCCTTGGCCCTGCCCGTAGACCTTGAGGGCCGAGAGCACGGCGATGGGGTGGACCCGGGCCGCGCGCAGGCGCTCGGCGTCGGTGAGCTGTCGCGCCACCCTGCGGGACGCGTCGCTCATCGGCGAGAGCAGGCCGATCGCGGTCATCTTCCCCAGGTTCCGGAGGAGCGCTGTCTGAGGCATGTGCTCGAGCAGCGCTTCCCAGACCGCGGGGTCGTTCTTCCACTCGGTCAGGAGCATCTCGTGCGTGAAGCGATGCTGCCTGATCAGCGCGGTGACCTGCTTGCGGTTGGTCGCCGCGCGGAGCGACTCGAACGCGCGCACCGCGTCCGGCAGATCGGTCATGGGCAGCGCCTTGCCGCGCGCCGACTCCTTGCCGAGCGCCTCGATGCCGCCGACGATCCAGCGGTACAGGGCGTCGTGCTGCGGGGTCGGCGCGACGGGGTGCGCGAGACGCAGGAGATCGCGGTGGCTGAAGCCGTCGCGCTGCTGGTACTTCATCGCCTGGTACGCGACCCTGTCGACGGGCTTGCCGTTGTACCAGGCGGCGACGGCGGACCGCAGCCCGCGCCCCCACTTGCGGAACCCCTGCACATCGCGGACGAAGTGGAAGAGATCCGTCCCCGTGCGGCACACCTCGGGCAAGGCCGCGAGGGCGGCCTGCCGGGTCTCGATCTTCGCGTCGGCGGCGGCGATCGCGAGCGCGAAGATCGCGGGCGCGTTCTTCGGCGCTCGCCCCGAGCCGCTGATGTCGACGATGCGCTGCACGGCGCGGGGCCCGTCCGCGGCGAGGCACGCCTCGACGGCGCGGGCGTTCTCCACCGTGAGCTTCCGCTCGGTCGCGTAGTAGGTACCCCCCTCGGCGCCGAGGATCAGCCAGCGGTCGAGCCTCGCCCACTCGTCGAGGGCGAAGGCGAAGCCGCCGGCGCTGTTCCTCGCCTGATCGGCGCGGGCCTTCTGCCGCTGCGGGGTGACCAGCGCGGCGAAGTGCTTCAGATAATCGGCCATCACACCACCTCCGGCCCGGGCCCCGGGCAATAGAGGACGGATAAAAGAGCGTGCTCGGGTTGATCTCCCAAAGATAACCGAGCCCGTTCGACCCGTCCTGGGTGGGCGTACGGGGATCGAACCCGCCTCCGCAGGGTCACAACCTGCCCTCTTCACCAGAAGAGAAACACCCACGCAAACCATCGTCGGGATGGCCGGAATCGAACCGGCGGATCTCCTCACCCCAGATGAGGCGCCTTTCCACTAGGCTACATCCCGCAGCGCCCGCTCGAACGAGGCGCCGACGCGCCCCCGGCCGGCGGCGAGCCGGCGCCCCGCGTGAGCGAAACGGGCCTGCCTCCCGCGATGGGGGCGCGGCTCCGGCGGGAGGAATCGAACCTCCAACCACCCGCTTAACAGGCGGGCGCTCTACCATTGAGCTACACCGGAACATGGAGGCGCAGCGCGCCTCCATCTACATCATCCTGGAATGTCACAGATCAGGTGTCCCTCACCGCCGGCGCGGCTGCGCCGGCGAGGACAGGTGGACCCGAGAGGAATCGAACCTCCAACCGTCCGCTTAAGAGGCGGCTGCTCTATCCAGCTGAGCTACGGGTCCGCGCGGAGGGCACACCTCCGCATGGCCTGCCATGTCAGCAAGCCAAACCACGTCGACCATTCCGCGAAAACATCACCCGGCGCCGTGAACGCGCGCCGCGGCGCTCATCCTCGAATCGAATGCTCCCAACGCATTCTCTGCCGCGCCTCCTTTCTCCGGGCGCAACTCCCCCACCGCGGCGCGCGACGACGTCGCGCGCTGGACGCAAGACAACTCATCTCCTCGACTCGCCGGCAGCCGGCGATCCACAGCAGGCCGACAGCCCACAACAGATCGAAAGCCCACCGGCAGGCCGACAGCCCACGGCAGATCGAAAGCCCACGAGCGGACCGATAGCCGCAACGAGCCGACAGCCCCCAACCCCCCAGAACGCCGAAGGCCGCCTGGGTTTCCCGAGGCGGCCTTCGCGAACGTCGTCGATCGACGCGTGCTTAGCTGCCTCTAGGCGCTATTCTCCGGGTTACCGAGCTTCCGCGACAAACGGAGGCTGCAAGGGTAGCCTGGATTATGCGCCCAATGTTCACCGCCACCGCCCAGCAGGCGATCCCATGCCATGGCCGCATCGGGCGTTCCCGATTTGGACAGGATGGTGACGAACTGCAGGTTGTCGCGGCGGCTAAACATGGCGAATCCTCGTGTTCGGATTAAGTACTCCCCTTGGACGGGTTGCGCAACAGAAAAGTTCCTCGAGTCGATTCTTTTTTCGGCGCCTTCAACGCCTTCAACGCCTTCAACATTGGCGCTCTCCCTGGGCGCTCGCCGGTCCGAGCGCGGTCGGTGCAATCGAAGAACCGCGCCATCTTCCCTTTGCCGGCGCCCGCCCTGGACCTGATATGCCGCGGGCGTCAGGCGCGACCCGCGACGACGCTCAGGCCCCCTGAGCACGGGGCGACAGCAGCAGGCGACCGCGCGCAGCGCACCTCGTGGCCTATTTCGTGCCGACGTTGGCGTTCGCGCTGGCGCTGGCGTCGAGCCGGACTCGCTCGTCGCAGCCGCCGCCGGAGACGACCAGCTGACCGCCCTGCACCTTCACGTCAGCCTCGCTCCCAGCCGGCCAGCGCAGCGCCACGATCGCCCGGCCGGTGTGCACGTCATAGAACGTCCGCTCGCGGTAGCTCGCGCCGTCCCGACAGCGCATCTCGCCATCGACCTCTCCGTCATAGACGGCGCCCCCGCCGTCGAAGGTGCTCTCGACCACGAGCAGCCCCCCCTCGACCGAGCCGCTCACGCTGCGTGTCCCATGGCAGTGCGCGGGCCAGCCCCCCGAATGACCGCCGTTCACGACCAGGAACCCGTCCGGCCTGCGGGGGAAGACCACGTGGTTGCTGTGATGCACGTACATCATGTAGTCGCGAGGGAAGACCCACGGCGGATCGCCGGTGCACGGGCTGTCGGCCCACCTCGAGTCGGGCCTGCACAGGCGCTCTCGCGCCGCGGCCTCGCTCGTCGCCTCGCCGGACGACTGCTCGGCGGTGCCGATCCGCGCGAGGAGCTCGGTCCACCCCTTCACGAGCCCGGCGCCCTCGAGATCGGCCTTGCGGACCTCCACAGTGCACGTCGATCTGCCGGCGAGCTTGCCGCGCGTCGCCGCCGAGGGCTTGAGCAGGTGCGCGTTGGCATAAGCGACCCGGGCCGCCTCGGCGTCACCCGCCCTGTCGCGGAGGAGCCCGAGGTTGAACCAGATCTGGGAGCGCAGCTCGGGATCGCCCGCTCCCGCGAGCGCCGCGTCGAAATCGTTGTCCGCCGCTTCGCTGTCGCCCGCGGTCAGGTACGCGAAGCCTCGCTCCGCGAGCGCCCGCGCGTCGCTCGGGTCCGCGGCGATCGCCTCGGAGAACGCCTGGATGGCCGCGTTGAAGTCCTGCTTCTTCGTCGCGAGCCGGCCTCTCGCCAGCGCGGCCTTGTACGTGGCGAGGGCCTGCTTCTCCTTCTCGGTGAGCGGGCGCGCGCTCGGCGCGGGCAGGGCCGGCGACGCGGGCAACGCCGACGGCGCCGGCGGCGCACCGCTGCTCGCCGACGCGACGGCGGCAGGTGAGCTCGCCGAGACGGGCGGCGCGCTCTCGGCGGTCGGCCGCGGCGGCTGATCACGGCAGCCCGCGGCCACGCACACCGCGATGAAGCCGATCGCAAGGCGCCCTTCGACGTCGCGCGCGCAGCGACGGCCGGTGACTTCCGTGGTCATGGTGTGCATCCTCGCCCGTCCGGGTCGAGCCTGTCACTGCAGATCGATGCCGGCAGGCCGCGCTGCTCGCAGCGCCGGAGCGCGACAGCGCGCTACAGGGCCCCGACGCGCTCCGAGGCCGCCTCGGCGGAGCGCACGGCGGCGTCGATCCCGGAGCCGTGGAACGCCGATCCGGCGAGGAGCACGCCGCTGCCGGCGAGCGCCTGCTCGACCTCTCTGACCCGCGCCGCGTGCGCAGGGGTGGAGACCGGGAGCGCGCTCGACCAGCGCGAGACCCACGCGCGCTCGGAGGGCCCGTGCACGCGCAGCACGCGGGCGAGCGAGGCCTCGGCGCGCGCCGTCCAGGCGTCGTCGCCCATCTGCTCGAGATCCGCCGGATCCGGGCGGAAAAAGAGGCGAAGCGTGACGTGGCCGGCGGGGGCGCGCTCGGCGAACTTCGAGGTCGTGAACGTGCACGCGCGGAAGCCGTGCGCCTGGTGCCCCGCGGCGACGACGAAGCCGGTGCCGTCGAGCGGGTGCTCGATCGCGGCGCGCGGGTACGCCAGCGAGACCGTCACGCTGGAGAGCGTCTCGGCGTCGCGGAGCGCCCGCCCCGCCTCGCCGAGCAGCGCGGCCGCGCCGGCGGCGTGGGTGGCGAGGACGACCGCGTCGGCGTCGATCTCGGCCCCTCCGGCGAGCGCGAGGCGGAAGCCGCCGGCCCCCTTCGCGAGCGAGGCGACCGCCGCGGAGGAGCGCACCTCGACGCGCCCGGCGATCGCGAGCGCGAGCGTCTCGGTCAGCTGCGCCATCCCGAGGCGGAAGGTCCGGATCCCCTTGCCGAGCTCGTCGCGCGGCACCTGGAAGCCGAGGAACTCCGCCGCCTCGCCCGGCGCGAGCTCCCGCAGCGCGACGCCGTCGAAGCCGAACGACCGGTGCGTCTCCTGACCGACGAGATCGCCGGCGATCCCGAGCGCGCTCGCCAGCCCAGGGACGGCCTCGCTCCGCGCGATGAACCCCTCGGCGCCGAGCTCGACGACGAAGCCCGAGGCCCGCTCCGTCCAGAGCTGTCCGCCGACCCGCGGAGCCGCCTCGACGAGCGTCACCTGATCGCCCGCCGTCGCCCGCCGGAACGCAACGATGCACCCGGCCAGACCGCCTCCAATGACGGCAATGCGTCGCATCGCGCCTCTATACCACGAGGCGATAACAATGTGAGAAACACTGCATCCGGCGAGCAGGATCCGCCCGGGCTCGCCCGCCGGCGATACCCCTGTGAGAAACACTCCATTCACCGACCGGGAACAACCCGAGTTCGCCCGCTCGCGAGCTCAAGGAATGCTCGCCGGCGCGCGCGCGTCGGTCTACGATGCCTCCATGGTGAGGATCTCAAAGTATTTCGACGTCAAGAGAGACGCCTATGGCCGCGAGTACATGGAGGTGTACTTCGACGGAATCGCCCTCCTCAGGCTCGTCATGACCAACAAGGGGACGGCCTTCACGCCGGAAGAGCGCGTGAACCTCGGGCTCGACGGGCTGCTCCCGCCGCAGGTCAACACCATGGAACAGCAGCTCGCCCGCGTCTATGGCGGGTTTCGCCGCGAGCCGACGCCGATCGCCAAGTATCAGTATCTGCGGGCGCTCCAGGAGCGCAACGAGATCCTCTACTATGCGCTGCTCAATCGCCACCTCGGCGAGATGCTGCCCATCGTCTACACGCCGACCGTGGGCGAGGCCGTGCAGCAGTTCAACTTCCTCTATCAGAGCGCGCGCGGCGTCTCGTTCTCTCCCGTGAACATCGATCGCGCCCAGCGCGTGCTCGCGAGCTTCCCGTGGGAGGACGTGCGCATGATCGTGGCGACCGACTCCTCCGCGATCCTCGGCATCGGCGACCAGGGTTACGGCGGGCTCGCCATCCCGATCGGCAAGCTCGCGCTCTACACAGCGGGCGGCGGCGTGAGCCCGTTCCACACGATGCCCGTGGTCCTCGACGTGGGGACCGACCGGACCGATCTCATCGAGGATCCGTTCTACCTCGGTGTTCGCCAGCGCCGCCTGCGCGGCGACGCCTACTTCGACTTCTTCGACAGGTTCGTCGACGCCGTGAAGAGCAGCTGCCCCCGCGCCGTCATCCAGTGGGAGGACCTCTCCAAGGAGGCCGCCTTCTCCGTGCTGGATCGGTACCGGAAGGTGATCCCCTCCTTCAACGACGACATCCAGGGGACAGGGGCGGTCACCCTCGCGGGCGTGGTCGCCGCGTGCAGGCTGCGCGGCGAGCGGCTCAGGGATCAATCGGTGGTCATCCACGGCGCGGGCGCGGGCGGCGTCGGCGTCGCCTGGGCCATCTGCCAGGGGATGCTCCGCGAGGGGCTCACCGAGGACGAGGCGCTCGCCCGCATCTTCGTCCTCGACTCCAAGGGCCTGCTCGCGAAGGACCGCCCGATGGAGGAATACAAGCGCAAGTTCGCGCAGGATCCGGGGAAGATCGCCGCATGGAAGAAGGCCGGGGCCGTGCCGACGCTGGTCGAGACCCTCGAGAACACGCGCGCGACCGTGCTCCTCGGGCTGTCCGGGCAGCCGCGCTCGTTCAGCGAGCCCGTGATCAAGGCGATGGCCGCCAACACCCCGCGGCCGGTCATCTTCGCCCTCTCCAACCCGACGAGCGCCTGCGAGGCGCTCCCCGAGGAGATCCTCGCCCTGACCGAGGGCCGCGCGCTCGTCGCGACCGGCAGCCCGTTCCCGCCCGTGGAGCGCGACGGCAAGACCATCCCCATCGGCCAGGGGAACAACGCCTTCATCTTCCCGGGGCTCGGGTTCGGGTCCATCCTGTCCGACGCGCGCGAGATCACGGACGGCATGGTGCTCGCGGCGGCGTATGCGCTCGTCGACTACACGGCGGAGAAGCACCTCGACAACGGGCTCATCTACCCGCCCGTGGAGGAGCTCCAGGAGGTCTCCACGCGCGTCGCCATCGCGGTCATCCGGGCGGCGCTCGAGGACGGCGTCGCGAGGAGCGAGAAGGTCGACCCCGGGAACGTCGAGGCCTATGTGAAGGCGCGGTTCTGGCAGCCGAAGTACCTGCCGTTCGTCCGCGGCTAGCGCCTGGCGCGGTGGGGCGCCCGCGGCGCGGGCCGCGGGCGGCGCGCTCCACCTCAGCCGAGCTGGGACAGGAACTTCCGGAGCTGCTGCGCCTCCACCATCGTCATCACCGGGACGAGCCAGGCCTCGAGCGAGGTGGTGTCGCGAAATGCCTTTCGGCTCGAGTTATGCGCGTCCCGGATGAGGCGCTCGACCTGGAGCCCCAGGATCGCGTTCGACACCGGCAGCAGGTAGGCCGTCCGGTGCACCGTGGCGTTCTGGACCCGCATCATCTCCAGGAACTTCTCCGCGCTCTCGGGCGCGAGCACGTCGACCTGGAGCAGCTCGATGCAGACAACAGCGCCATGCCGGTTCTGGGTCACGACGCCCTGGATCCGGGCGATGCACGCGTCGACCTCGCCAGCCGGGAGCGGTGATGCGAGCCTCACCTCGATGAGACGACCGGCCCTGTTGTCAACGGAGTACATGAGTGAAATTCACCCTAACGTAGACGTCCGGACCAGAGCGCGTCAATGAACGGCGCTTCCATGCGGTGCGGCTCCGTGCGCGCGCACACGCCATCGACGGTTTTTGTCAGCGCCCTCATCAAGCACCACAGAAAAAACCGTCTGCGACGGCGCTCACGCGTCGGAAGAGAAGATCACCTTCCCGGCGCGCGCCTCTTCCTCGGAGGCCGCCTCCCGCTCGGCCTCGAGGGCCTTCGCCTCGGTCTCCAGATCGGGAAAGCGGTACCGGATCCCCTCGCCTGCCTCGAGGTCGACGTCGCCCCCGAGGGCGACGACCTCGCGGGTGATCTCCTCCGAGCGCGGCGGCTCCCCCGCCGCCTCCTGCCACGCCCGCTGGAGCACCGCCTCCGTGATCGGCTCCCGTCCCTGCCGCGCGCCGACGCGGGTAAGGATCGCCCGTAGCACGGCCCGCCGGCCGTTCCGCCGGGCGAGCCTCCGCTGCTTCAGCGGGCGCAGGATCGCCCGGCCGAGCGGCAGCGCGAAGAGCGCGAGCGAGAAGACGAGCGGCACCACCCCGAGCGCGACCGCCGTCCCCGTGGGGGGCAGCTCCGCCATCGGGACGCCCCGCGCCAGGAGCCCGAGGTTCTCCACCGTCAGGTGGGCCCCGAGCGCGTAGAGGCTCATCAGCAGGTTGAACCCGTTGAGCGCCACGATGAGCGCGTTCATCCCCGGCCCGTTCCCGGTCAGCGGAGGCAGCTCCTCGCGCTTGGCCCAGACCGGCGCGGGCGCCCGCGCCGGCGCCTCCGCCGCCGTCCGCCGGATCGCCTCGAACCGGTAGACGATGCCCCCCTCCTCGGAGACGTCGACCGTGCCGTCGTAGTCGAGCATCAGCCGCGCCATCAACGGGTCCGCCTCGTCGCGCGGGAGCCCCGTCACGCGCATCACGTCGGCGAGCCCGATCCGGCCCCGCTGCGCGCGGATCTCGGCCAGGATGAGCTTTTCGGCCTCGAGCGGATCCCGCGGCGCCGGCGTCGGGCCGAAGAAGAACCGGTTCACCTTCTCGTAGAAGGGCGTCTCGTCGCGTCGCTGCCCGAACGCCCCGCGGCGGCCATGCGACGAGGACCACGCCGGCTCGGCCGTCCACACGAACGGCGAGAACGGGTGGAACGTCCAGAAGATCGCGTCGAGGACCAGCCGGAAGAGGAAGTAGCCGGCGAACGATCCGGGGACGTCGTCGTGGTTGCGCGAGTCGCTGCTCGAGCGGGCGAACAGCTGGGCGATCAGGATCCCGACGAAGATCACGACGTACGCGATCAGCACGATCGCGATCCACGCCCGCACGACGAAGCGAGCCACGCCGGCGGCGGCCCGGAGGACGGCCTCTAGCGCGCGCGCGAGGCGCGTGCGGGTCTCCCACGGCTTGGTGAAGCCGTACGGGAAGCGGAAGAGCAGCTCACCTTCGGACGTCGCCTTGAGGTGCCCGCGGTGCTCGCTGACGAGCAGGTGCAGGCCGCTCTCCGCGTCGCGCAGCGGCAGGCCGCTCTTCGCCGACGCGTCGGCGAGCGTCAGATCGCCCGTGTGCCCGCGCAGGGCGGACCTCAGGATGCCGGCGGCGCGGCGGGCCTCCATCAGCTTCGGAGATTTCAGCGTCAACGGTCGCTCGCCCCTGTTCCGCGGCGGCGCGGCCGCGCCCGTCGGTACGGCATCGCCGCGCTCCTCCACGGGGGCAGAACCTCCCCCGTGCCGAGCTTCATGGTGGCCCGCAGGGCTCCACGCAAAGGCCACGGCGCCTTTTTCGGGCGTCGATCCCGCCCGCGCGCGCAGCGGCGCCGCGCGTCAGCCCCCGTGAGCCCGGCGGTGCCTCGCGTCATCCGCCCGCGCTCGCGGCCGGAGGCGGGCGCGATCTCGGCGTGGCGTCGACCATCCGCACCTCCAGGCCGAGCGCGTCGCGCAGCATCCCCGCCTTCGCGACGACCGTCCACTCCTCGAGCGCCCGGTCCTCCGCGCCCTGCACCTCGATCACCAGCGTGTCGCCCTCGATGCGGCCGCTCACCTCCGCGACCTTGGCCCGGTGCTCGCGATCGAGCGCGTCGGCGATGCGGAGGATCGACGCCATGGCCTTCACCTTGGCGCGCGCGTCGCGCGAGAGCGCGCGGAAGTTGTCGTGGTCCATGCTGGGCGGCGACTTCCTGTGGTAGCGCGCGATGTTCGCGACGATCGCGCGCTCCTCCGGGGTCAGGCCCATGAGGTCGCTGTGGGCGATCACGTAATAGCTGTGCTTGTGGTGCCCCTCGTAGCGGACGAAGTCGCCGATGTCGTGGAGCAGGGCCGCCGCGCGCAGGAGGATCCGGTCGCGCTGGCCGAGGCGATGGCGCGGCGCGAGGTCGTCGAACAGCCGCTCGGCGAAGCGGGCCACGAGCGCGCCGTGCTTCTCGTCGAAGTGGTAGCGGCGGCCGAGCCGGACGCAGGCGTCGCTGACCGCGGCGGCCTCTCCCCGGAAGTCGGGGCCGAGGAAGTGGGCGTGGGCGAGATCGACGAGCACGCCCTCCTTGAGCCCGACCCCGGGAGCGACGATGACCCGCTGCACGAACGCCCGGGCGATGCGGCCCAGGATCGTCGCCGCGGGGACGATGGTGTCGGCGCGGTCCGGGCGCAGGCCGTAGATCTGCGCGCGCTCCTCGGGCGTCTTCGACGCCATCTCGTCGAGCAGGCGGGACATCGCGGCCACGTCGATCGCCCGCCCCTCCGGGGACCCGGCCGGCGCGGGGCAGAGCTCCGCGAGCGTCTCGATGTTGCCGCCCGTGCCGACGAGCAGATCGATCCCCGAGCCCGACCCCTCGCCGAGCAGCTCCACGATCTCGCGCGTGGCCTCGACCATGACGCGATCGATGTACTCCTCGACGAGCCGCCGGTGCCCGGCGTCGACCGGGCGGCGATCCTCGAGGAAGGCCTCGACCATCCGCACCGTCCCCACGGGGAGCGAGCGCGAGAAGACGGCCCCGCGGCCGCGGAGCAGCGTGAGCTCGGTGGAGCCGCCGCCGATGTCGACGAGGAGCGCGGTCCGCTCGCCGAGCGCGACGCGCTCGCGGACGGCGAGCTGGACGAGGCGCGCCTCCTCGATCCCCTCGATGACCTCGATGTGGACGCCGGCCTCCCGCGCGGCGCGCTCGACGAAGAGGTCGCCGTTCTGGGCCTCGCGCGCGGCGCTCGTCGCCACGGCGCGGTAGCGGTCGACCTTGGCCGCATCCATCGCCGTGCGGAAGCGCCGGAGCGCCTCGCAGGCGGCGCCGATGACCCCCGACTCGAGCCGGCCCTTCGTGAACACGTCGTGCCCGAGACGCACCGACGCGCGATCCGCATGGACATCGCGGAACGGGTGGAAGCGCGGCGCGTCGGGCGCCCCGGTCGCGGCCCCGGCGAGCGCCGGATCCCAGCCGGCCCCGAACGCCCCGAGCGCCGGCGGATCCACGTCGACGATGCGAAGCCGGATGGCGTTGGATCCGATGTCGATCGCAGCGAGCCGCGCCATGTCGGGAGAAGTAGCGAAGCTCCCGGCGGTTGGCTACTCTCATGCCGCTCATGTCGAGGAAGCTTCATCAAGGCTCGGGGGCTCCCCATCTCTGTCCCCTTCCGCATCGGCCTTCAGCGCTCGCGCCCGCGCCCGGGCAGGCTCGGGACGCGCGCCGTCTCCTCGGCGGCGCGCGAGGGGCGGCGCGCCTCGCGCTGGGGATCGCGACCGCCGCGCTCGCGCTGGCGGCGTGCAGCGGCGGCGAGGCGCGCGCGCCGAACCCGATGCGCGCCCTCGACGAGCGCAGGGCGATCGAGGTGATCCGCCGGGCGATGGCGCACGAGGGCGCGCAGCCGGCGCGCGGGCGCGAGATCGAGCTGACGAGCGGGAAGAAGGTGCGCGTCGATGTCGGCGTGCAGAGCCGCGCGTACGGCGTCGTCTACGTGACCGAGGAGGACGCCCAGGCGCTCGGCGCCGCGATCCCGCCGCCGAACGGCCGGGACGAGAAGCTGCGCATCGTCCGCGGCGGGCCGGACGGGGCCGTCCGCCTCGTGCTCCTCTACCAGCAGAACTACCTCTACGACGACCTCGTCGGCGAGTCGCACGAGCGCACGACGATCACCGCCGAGCGCGAGCTCACGCGCGACGTGCAGGACTTCATCACCTACGCGCGGACGCAGAAGTTCCAGTGAGCGCGCGCGAGGAGGGCGGGCCGGCGCGCCGCCGGGGGCACAGGAGAGAGCGAGACGCCGAGGAGCGCGCGCGACGCGCGCTCGGCGGCGGGGGGTTGCTCCTCGTCGCCGGGCTCGCGCTGGTCGGCGTCGGGCCGTCGGACGCGGGCATGGGGCTCACGGTGCTCGCGCTCCTGGTGCTCATCTACGGCATCCACAGCTTCGGCCGGCTGGGGACGGAGCGGGACGGACAGAGCGAGCAGGCGCGGGCTCCGTCGCGTTGAGGCTTGCGGAGCGGGGCGCGTTCGAGCAGCATCCGCCGCCATGCAACGCCCTACGCGCCAGCACCAGCACCTCACCCTCAAGGTCACCCAGAAGCAGGAGCGGAGCACCCAGAGCTCCCGGAAGCCCGGCCGCAAGCACAAGCGCTGGAGCAAGTTCCTCGCGCAGTACGCGCCGCTCGTCGCCGGCGCCGAGACGGCCGCCTCCGCCGAGAGCTGAGCTCCGGCCGCTGGCCGAGGATGCCATGGCGCCCGGCCTTCACGATTCCTTCCTAAACGTAATTTTTCAATAACATTGCATACCGGCGCAGGCCGCCTCCGCTTCCGACGAGGCGGCGGCGCCTCCGCCCGCGATCGCCGCGGTGACGCCCGTGCCGTGACGGCGGCGCCTCCGCCCGCGATGGCGGCTGTGCCGCCACTGTGCGACGCAGCCGCCGCGCCGCTGTCTCTCCATGGTTCGTGGATTTTCGTGATGGGGTCGCGCTCATCTCGCCACGTAGCCAAGAGAACACCCCCTCTCGGCGTCTGATACGCGATAGCCAGGCGGCCTGTCACCCACTCCGCGCGAGACGGGCGCGCCGGCTCCGCGCGCGCATGGCGCGCGAAAGGGCCACTCCATCTCTCGCGCAAGGAAGGATCCATGCTCACTCGTCCTCCGTCCCGCGCTGCCCGCGCTGCAGCGTCGCTTTTGTGCTCCCTCGTCGTCGGCGGCACATCGCTCCTCCCGGGGTGCCTGAGCCGCCCGATAGCCCATCAGGACACGCGCACGACTGGCACCGTCGTCGAGCGGCTCCCGCGGCGCGTCGACAAGATCGATCTCCTGTTGACCATCGACAACTCGTCGTCGATGAAGGACAAGCAGGACATCCTCGCGCTGGCCGTTCCCGACCTCGTGAGGCGCCTGGTCGACCCCCGGTGCATCGATCCGCTGAACCCCCTGGATTCGTCCCCGCCGGGGGTGAACGGCCGCTGCCCGGGCGGCAAGGAGCGCGAGTTCGAGCCCGTCGTCGACATCCACATCGGGATCATCAGCACGAGCCTCGGTAGCCATGGCGCGGACTCGTGCCCCGCGGGACCGCTCGTCTTCAACAACGACAAGGGACACCTCATCGCCCGGAGCGACAGGGACGACCACGACGACGCGGACAACGACCCGCCGACCTACCAGAACCTGGGGTTCCTCGCCTGGGATCCAGAGCAGAAGCTCAGCCCCGCGGGCGAGCCGATCCTCGACGACGGCGCGGGGCGCGGCCTGGTGCCGGCGCTGACGAACATGGTCCGAGGGGTGGCCGACAACGGCTGCGGCTTCGAGTCGCAGCTGGAGAGCTGGTACCGCTTCCTCGTGGACCCCGCGCCCTACGAGACCCTCGAGGTGGTGAACGGCAAGGCGGAGCGGCGCGGCGTGGACAAGAAGCTCCTGGATCAGCGCAAGGCGTTCCTGCGGCCCGACTCGCTCCTCGCGATCGTCATGCTGTCGGACGAGAATGACTGTTCCATCAAGGAGGGAGGGAACGCCTTCTGGGTCGCGAGGCAGAAGGACGACGACGGCGACGTTTTTCGGATGTTCGCGCCGCGCAGGGAGTGCGCGGAGAAGGGCGTGGACGACCCGTGCTGCAAGTCCTGCGGGTCGGACAGGGGCGAGTGCCCGCTGGACGAGGAGACCTGCGGACCGGATGGACAGCCCAAGACGCTCTCCCCGAAGGAGGACCCGCACAACCTGCGCTGCTTCGATCAGAAGCGCCGGTTCGGCATCGATCTGCTCTACCCGATCGACCGCTACACGGACGCGCTCACGCTGGCGCGGATCGAGGATCACCAGGGCAATCTCGTCGACAACCCGCTCTTCTCGGATCTCGACCCGGAGGACGAGAACAGCGCGGTCCGTCCGCCGGAGTACGTGTTCTTCGCGGGCCTCGTGGGCGTCCCGTGGCAGGACATCGCGCGCCAGGACGACGCGGGCCAGCCCGATCTCCGGGAAGGCAGGGACCAGGAGGGCAACCGCGTCGGCGGCTTCAAGAGCGCCAAGGAGCTGAGCGCCCCAAACGCGAGCTTCGCGAGCACCTGGGACATCATCCTCGGAGACCCGGAGTCGCGCCGGAGCCCCGGCGATCCCCACATGATCGAGTCGCCGGTCCCCCGCGAGGGCCAGAACCCGATCACCGGGACGCGCATCGCCGGCCCGGACTCGCCGGACGACGCCAACACCATCAACGGCCATGAATGGAACCCCAACCCGGGTTTCGGCGACCTCCAGTACGCTTGCACGTTTCGGTTGCTCGAGTCCGTGACGGGCGATGACTGCAAGGGCACGGAAGACCGAAACAGCCCCCTGTGCAAGGACAACCCCGACGGCACCGACAGCAACCTCCAGGTCAGCGCGAAGGCCTATCCGGGCCTGCGGCAGCTCGAGCTCATCCGGAACCTCGGGGAGCAGGGCATCGTCGGCTCCGTGTGCCCGGCGCAGCTCGAGTTCACGGAAGAGGACCGGCTCGACTTCGGCTATCGGCCGGCGATCGGCGCGATCGTCGATCGCCTGAAGACGAAGCTCGGCGGGCAGTGCCTGCCCCGCGCGCTCCAGCCGAACGAGAGCGGACAGGTCAGCTGTCTCGTCCTCGAGGCGCGGAGCACAGCCGAGGGGAAGTGCGGCTGCGACGGGCTCACGGCGCGGCGGGAGGTGCTCGACGAGAACCTCGCCGCGAAGCGGATGGTGCTCGAGGATCCGGTGGCGGCGGTGAACGGCTGGAACTGCGTCTGCGAGGTCGAGCAGCTGAAAACGCAGGACGAGCTCGCGGCGTGCCAGAACACGGTGCCTCCTGCGCCTGTCGAGGTCGGCGGCGAGAAGGTGCACGGGTGGTGTTATGTCGACCCGCGGCTCGGCTTCGGCCGAGACGAAGTCGTCGCCAAGTGCCCGTCCACAGAGCGCCGCCAGGTCCGGTTCACCGGCGACGGCGCAGCCCTGGACGGCGCGACGCAGTTCGTCATCTGCACCGGCGACACCGCCAACCAGTAGCGCGGCGCAGACTGCAGCGATCCGCTGCGCTGGCCGCGGTCGTCGAGAGGGTCGAGCTTCCGTGGTCCGGAGCGGCGCTCGGGCAGGCGCCGCTCGCCCCGAACCCCGCTTCGTGGATCTTTGCAATCAGCGCGAAGGGCCGCCTTCTCGGCGCGAAAGCCGATAGACTGCGATGCGTGGACTCCACGGCACACCCGGGCGCGGAGCGGCCTCCGTCGATTCCTCCTTCAGCCAGGTACGACCCCGAGCACGGCACGTTCGAGCTCGTGGAGACCGACGCCGAAGGCCGTCGCTCGGGCGAGTGCCACGTCTACCGCGCGAGCGACGGCTCGTTGCTCTCGCGGTGCTGGTACGCGGGCGGGGTGAAGGACGGACCGTTCACCTTGTTCCACCCGAACGGTCAACCCGGGCAGCGCGGGCGCTACAGGGGCGGCGAGCTCGACGGCGAGGTGGTGGTGTACGGCAGCGACGCCCCGACGGAGCTCAGGCTACGACCGTGCTGTGTGCCGCCCGGCGCCTGGGAGCTGCGAACGCGCTATCGGCAAGGGAGCATCCTGCGCCAGGTCTTTCATGACCGCGACGGGTACCCGATCTCCTCGGACGGCTCCCGCTGGCCCGACCAACCCGCCGGCGTCGCCGGAGAGGCCGACTACGACCACGGCTCGCAACGATGGCTGGTCCGCGAGGAGGACGAAGCTTCGGCCTCGCTCATCGACCGTTACTTCACGCGCGAGGGCAAGCCCTCTCAGGAGATCGAGATTCGGGCCGGCGCGCGTCATCGCGAGCTAGGGTACGACGCGCTGGGCCGCCCTTCCGAGGAGCGGCACTTCGATCCCCAGGGGCGCTTCCACGGCCCGTCCGTCCGCTGGTTCCCCGATGCGGACACGAGCCCTTACCTCGACCGGCGCGTGCGCGAGGAGCGCGGCCAGTATGCCCACGGTCACCCGGTCGGAGCGTTCACGGGGCTCGACGCGGACGGGGCGCCGGTGGTTCGACGCGAGCTCGGCGCGGCCCTCGACGAGGCGAGCCTCGGCGCGTCGCCCGCGCTCGCCGAAGAGGTCGCGGCGTGGGACGCCGAGCGCGTCTGGGCGCTCGCGCGAGAGCTCTTGCAGGAGGGCCGCGCGCGCGAGGCCTGCTGCGCGGCGGCCCGCGCGGCGGCCCGCGGGGGCGAGCGAGAGCGGCTCGCCGAGTTCCTGCGCGGCGCGACGCTGCAGCCGAAACCCGAGGTCGTGGAGCAACGCGGGCGAGCGCTGCTCGAGGCGTCCGACGCGACCGCGCTCGGCGTCCTGGACGAGCTCTTGCTCGGCGCCGAGCCGAGCGCGGCGTATCGCATGTTCGCCGCCGTCTTCCGGGGCTCGCGTCGCGTTGCGCTCTCGCTCGTCGAGGCGGCGCTGCTGCTCGTGCCCGAGTGCCGCTCGACCTGCATCACGCGCGCGCTCCTGCGGCTCGATCTCGGCGACACGCGCGGGGCGCTCGAGGACGCCGACCGCGTCGAGGCCGAGGCCCCCGCCGTGGCCGAGCACCTCAGGACCTTCGTGCGGCTGCTGTACCCGGAGTTTGCTTTCTGGCCGGCGCGCCAGGCCATCGATCCGGTGCCCGGCGACGCATCGGTCACGGTCGAGCTCGATCAGCCGATCGAGCAGGTTCAGCAGAAGGTCCGGCTCTACGCCACCCGCCTCCTGCGCCTGCGCGAAGCCGTGCAGCGCGGCCTGCCGGGCACGGAGCCCTGTCCGTGGCTCCCGCCCGACCTGTCGCACCTCTTGCCGGACGGGCCGGTGGAGCTCGCGCGGACAGAGACGACCTTGACCGAGGAGACCGAGAATGGCGTCGAGACCGTCGAGCTCACCGTGGACGAGGCGCTCGACCCGGGAGCCCTGTCCATCGCTCTCCTGATGCGCAGGGCCCGAGCCGAGTGGGCCGCCCTCTGCTGGCTTTGCTGGTCGGCCGGCCTCGACCAGGTCGCGTTGCCGGAGCGCATCGCGCACCGGCCCGACTTCACGGCGGCGGTCAACATGTCGCTCACCCGCTGGTTTCGCGCGCGCGACCAGCTGCAGACCGGCGGGCTCGTCAGCCGGGTGCGCGGCGTACCGGGCTTCCTCTGGGAAGGGCACGACATCGGAGGGCTCGACCCCACGCTCGCGGGCATCGCGGCCGACGAGTACTTCGAGGTGCGCTGCCTCTTCGTGTGGCTCATGTTCCGGGAGAACGTCTCCCCGTTCCAGAGCGATATCCGCGCGGAGTGAGCGCCGAGTCAGGCACCATCTCGCCACAGCCGACAGGTCGAGGCGTGGCGGTCCTGCGCGCGACGGTGCCCCCTTGAGCTCGCGTCGCGCCGATCGCTCTCAACGGTAGGCCTGGCGCCTCGCTTGCATCGGCTCCCACGCATGCATCTACACCGGATGAAGACTCCAGGTCTCGCTCACATCGCCTACCTGCTCGGCAACAAGGGTGAGGCGATCGTCGTGGACCCGCGGAGGGACATCGACGAGGTCCTCGCGGCGGCCCGGGAGAGAGACCTCGTGATCAAGTTCATCCTAGAGACGCACCGCCACGAGGACTTCGTCATCGGATCTGGCGCCCTCGCGAAGGCGACGGGCGCGAAGATAGTGAGCGGAGATCATCCGCTCTTCGGACAGAGCGACATCCGGATGCGGGACGGCGAGGAGCTCGACCTGATCGGGCTGCGCATCCGCGCGCTCCATACGCCGGGACACACGCCGGAGAGCACCTGCTATGCGGTGTTCCTCCCGGACGCGCCCGGGCGCGCCTTTGGCGTCTTCACCGGCGATACGCTGTTCATCGGGGAGGCGGGCCGGACCGACCTGCCCGACCGCGAGAAGACAAGCGACAACGCGCGACTCCTCTACGCCTCGGTGCACGAGAAGCTCCTCCCGCTCGGGGATCAGGCGCTCGTCTGGCCCGCCCACGGCTCCGGCTCGGTCTGCGGGGGCAACATCGCGGAGCGCGATGATTCCACGCTCGGCCTCGAGCGCGCCTACAATCCCGTCTTCGTGAGGTCGGCCGACGACTTCGCCCGCGCCAAGGTCGCGGAGCGCATCCCGCGCCCACCCTATTTCAGCTTGATGGAGAAGCTGAACCTCGAAGGGGGCAAGCCGCTCTCCGTGAAGCCCGGCGAAGTGCCCTTCCTGCCCCCAAACAAGTTCGCGTCGGAGTCCAAGCAGGGGCTGGTGCTCGACGCGCGCGACCCCGAGGCGTTCGCGTCGGGCCATCTGCCCGGCTCGCTGAACCTCTGGTTCGCCGGGCTCCCGGTGTTCGGCGGGTGGGTCGCGGACGAGACGACCCGGGTGTACCTTGTCGTCTCGCGCGCCGCGGACGTGGAGGCGGCGGTCCTGCACCTCGCGCGCGTCGGCGTCGATCACGTGTCCGGCGTGCTCGCCGGAGGGTTCGACGCATGGCGGGACGCCGGCATGCCCATCGAGAAGACGGGCACGACGACCCCGCGCGAGCTCCACGACGCGGGCGACGACGTCACCGTGCTCGACGTCCGCGATGATCAGGAGTTCGAGGCGGAGGGGCACATCGAAGGCGCGCGGCACATGTACGTGGGATATCTCGACGAGCACTTCGAGAAGATCCAGCCCGCGCTGCCGCGTCATGGCCGCATCGCGCTCGTCTGCAGCGTCGGGCACCGCGCCGGGCTCGCGACGAGCATCCTCCGTCGTCGCGGCTTCACGGAGGTCACCAACGTCCTCGGCGGGATGACGGCGTGGGAGAAGCTCGGTTTGCCGAGGAAGCAGGGCCCCGAGCGCACGGTGACCACCCTGGATATCGAAGGAGCGCGACGATGAGCTCGCAGGGAGGCACGCGCTGGGCACCGGAGCTCGCCGGACTCGCGATCGGAGCGCTGGAGACGTTCGCGATGGGGACCGCGAAGCGGCCTCTCGGCGTGACGTCCGCGTTCGAGACGGCGGCGAGCGCGCTGGCGCGGCGGCTCGCGCCGCAGGCCAGCCGGGTGAACGAGTTCGTGGCCAGGCGGGAGACGACGCCGAAGATCGACTGGGAGGTGCTGCTGGCCCCGGGCATCGTCCTTGGCGCGTTCCTGGCCTCGCGCGCCTCGGGCACGCGAGGCACCACGCTGCCGGACGCGTGGCGGGCGCGGTTCGGGGAGAGCCGCGGAAAGCGCTACGCCGCCGCGTTTTGCGGGGGTGCCCTGATGATGTTCGGCGCGCGGCTCGGCAAGGGATGCACGAGCGGGCACGGCATCAGCGGCACGATGCAGCTCGCGGCGGCGAGCCTCGCGTTCGACGTCGCGATCAGCGTGAGCTCCGTCTTGACGGCGAAGCTCCTGTTTCGAGGAGGTGCGCGATGAAGCGGGATCCGCTCGGAAGACTGGTGCTCGGCCTCGCGACCGGGACCGCGTTCGGGGCCTTTCTCCAGCGAGGAGGGGCCTCGGATGCCGACCTCATCATGAAGCAGCTCCTGCTGCGCGACAGCAGCATTGCGCGGATCATGTCGACCGCGGCGGCCGCCGGCTCGATGGGCACGCACGGCCTGCGCGCGGCCGGCGCGACCGAGCTCGACGTGAAGCCGTTCCAGGTACGTTCGGTGATCCTGGGCGGTGTGGCCTTCGGCGCTGGGATGGCCATCCTCGGGTATTGCCCCGGCACGACCCTCGCCGCCGTCGGCGAAGGCCGGCGCGACGCGATGTTCGGGCTGCTCGGGATGGTCGCTGGAGCGCTCGCCTTCATCCGCGTGTACCCGCACATCAAGGAGGTGGTCGAAGAGACGGACCTCGGCAAGGTCACCCTCCCTTCGGCGACGAAGACGTCCCCTTGGCCCTGGGTGGCTGGCCTCGCCGGGCTCGCGGGCGCAGCGGCGCTCGTCAGCCGCGTGCGGGCGGCGGGATGAACTTGAACGCAACGAGGACGCGTCAATCGAGGCTCATCACCGCGGTCTCGCCCCCGATGTCCAGGCGCGAAAGAAAAGATTCTACAGCCTCCATGGACAGGGGGGGCCCCCTCACCGCCAACGCAGATTCACGAACGCTGGTGAGCGCCGGGAGCCAGTCGAAGCTCGTGAGCTGACGCAAGCTCAGGAGTCTGAGCTCACCCACCTCCGCGAGGGCGTCGAACCCGTCGAGGCCCGGGCCTTCCAGCAGATGCATCTGAAAATTCGCGCCGACGCGGCGCAGGTTGCGCAGCGCGGTGAAATCGTCCGTGTGGTTGCGGAAGAGGGTCAGCGAGCCGTCGATGTGGACGAGGGAGGAGAGCGGCTCCAAAACGCCTGCCGTCGTGTCGCTCAGGTGGATCGAGCCCCGGAAGCGGGTGCATCCGGCCACGCTCGTGTAGGGCTCGATCACCAGATCGTCCGGCTGACCACACACGACCGCCTCGGCATCGGGGTCCGGCGGCTCCTTGGGAACGGCGTTCGTGAGGGACACCAGCGCGCCGCTGCGCACGTGCGACGTCGCGAAGGACTCCAGCGCTTCAGCGGTCAGCTGCGCGTTGCGCCGAGCGATCATGGAGGCGCCGATCTCCGCGAGAGCAGGAAGCCATGAGAAGTCGGCAAAGCCGCTCTGGTAGAGCCACAGCCCGGAGACGTACTGGATCGACGCCAGGCCGCGCAAGGATTCCGGCGCTCCCACGACCAGCAACCGGCCTTCGATCCGCGTCAGGTTGGACAGGGGTCCGAGATCTTCAGGAGGCGAATAGAGCAGCAAGGACCCCGCTATTTCCCTGAGATCCGTGAGCGCGTCGATCGCCTCGGGCCCGTCCAAGGCCAGCAGATGAAGCGTGCCGAGGAAGCGCGTACAGCCACGCAAGCGCTCCAGCTCGGGCGCGGGCCCGGTCGCCTCGTCAAGGACGTTCGCGCCCACCGCGATCACCTCCCCCGCCGTCCCGCAGTCATGCCCCTCGGGAGATCCCGCTTGCCCGCCCCCGGATGGCCCGGCGGCCCCGGAGCCGCCGCTGCCAGCTGTCGCGCCTCCTCCGCCGCCCGCGGCGGCGCTCGAAGCTCCCGCGGAAGCGCCGCCTGTCGCTCCGCTCGGGCCGTCGGGGGTGGTGCCACAGGCCGTAGCACCGAGGAGCAGCAACCCCACTGCACCGCTCAGCCCGCGCCGCAGCATATGCCTTTCCCCTCTTCCCCTCGCATGGTCGCTCGATTCTAACAGAGCTCTCACGCGCGAGGCACGCTGGACCGAGGCGGCGCCGGCGGGCGGGCTAGTTGCCCGCCGTGTGAGCGATCGCGAAGATGAGGTTGCGCTCGAGCCGGATCCCCTGCGGCGTGCGGAACGCCTCGATCTCCTTCGCGAGCCGCGCTCGTACCTCGCGCTTCTCCTCGGGGCTCAGGTGCGAGAGGTGGTTGCCGAACGAGCTCGACCCGCTGTGCCTCAAGATCTCGTCGACGTCGGCGGCGTGGTCGACGAAGGTGAGGATCTCCACCGTGTCGGCGATGAAGCCGGCGCGCTCGAGCAGCGCCCGGACCTCGTCGACCGTCAGCTTGTGCGGGCGATTGTCCTGGGCGTCTCTCCCGAGCTCGGCCAGCACCTTGCGCTGGATCGGCTCGAGCTGGTGCGGCTTCTCCCGCGATCCCGTGCTGAACCCGAGCTTGCCGCCGGGCTTCAACACGCGCGTCGCCTCGGCGATGGCGCGCTCCTTCTGGGCTTCGTTCAGCCAGTGAAGGACGCTGTTCAGGTACACGACGTCAAAGCTCTTGGAGGCGAAGGCGGAGAGGTCCTCGGCGCGGCCGACCGCGGTCGCGAGGTTCGCGCGGGCCTTCTGCCGGGCGATGTCGACGCGGAGCGGCAGGGGATCGATGGCCGTCACGCTGCCCTCGGGGCCGACGATCTCTGCCACGTGAGCGGCGAGCCGGCCGGTGCCCGCGCCGACGTCGAGCACACGCTGGCCGCGCCGCACGCCCAGCGTTTCGATGAGGAGCTTGCCGTGGTTGAACTGCCGGTCGCTGCCGTGCTCGTAGGCCTGGGCGAGCTCAGGGGTGTCGAGAGAAAGGCTGATGGTGGTCATGCTGGCCGCCCGAGCAGGGCCCGTGCCGACGCCCGGCGCCGCGCTGGCAGGGCCCGCGCGCCGGAGCGCCGCGCCGCCGGCGAGGACCCGGGCGCGGCAGATGGCGCTCGCCGCTGCCCGCGGGCCAGCAGGGATGCTGCTCTGGTGCTGCGCCGCGAGCAGCGTGGCCGCGCGGAGAAAGGCGGCGGGCAGGGACGGCGGCGGGTCCGGCGCGCCGGCGGAGCACCCGATGGCGCATCGGTCGGACATCGACGCGACGCGAAGACGGAGCTTGGCGGTGCGCCGGGCTGACCTCGTATCTATCTTCTATGTTGCTGCCCCCAGGTCCCCGGAGCTTCGTTCGCAGCCTGGAGGATCGCCTGCCACAAACCCAAGCACCGCTCCTGATCCGCCACGAAATCGTGCGGATCGAAGTGTGACCATCTCCCTGTCTGCACCGCCAGCTCCCGCGACAACCGCCTCCGATCCTCGACCGGGAGCGCGAGCCTCGACAGCTCTTGAAGCGACACCGATGGCGCGTACTTCTGCCCGCGCCGCAACCGATGTTTCAGGTCAAAGCTCGCCCGGTGCTCCGACCAGTACGCCCGCCAGCGCGCAGGATCCGTGGACGGCACACCCAGCGTCTCCTTCGATCCGACCGGCGCGCGATCGCGCGGATCACCCACCAGCTCTCCGAGCGGCCGACGTCCACGAAACGGATCCGGATCGACCACCACCACGTCCTGCAGCTCCGCCGCGTCGACCTCCGTCTCCTCGACGAGGTCCGCGCCGAGCAGCCGATCGAGCGCGGCGCCGGCGGCGAGCGCGACCTCCTTCGCTGCGCACTCCAGCAGATCCAGCAGGCTCGGGATCGCCTCCACGAGCCCAGCCCACCCGACCGCCTCGACCGCCGATGGCGTTGGAGAGCGCTGCATTCGCTCGAGCAGCCACCAGGCGTCCTCCTCGCCGGCGACCAGCGCCAGCGGCACCAGCGCCCGGTCCCCGAGCGCTCCTTGGGCAGCCCTGCGCGCGGCCTCGGCCGCTCGCCCGTGCGCCGCGATCAACATGGCATCGAGCCCCGTCTCCTGGACGTCGAGGCTCGCGTGCGCAAGCGCCCGCTCCAGCGCCCGGTCGAAGCCCGGATGTCTCACCGCAGCGAGCGCAGACAACCCGTGCGCGAAGATGCGGGTGTCCTCTTCATCGCTCAGCGCTTCGAGCTCCGTGGGCGTGAGCCAGCCGCGGTAGGCCAGCAGCTCCACGGCGATCGCCCGGCACCCGCGCTCGGACGACGCGGTCAACGCCCGCAGGCTGCTCGGCAGGCACGGGCTCCGCGCGAGCTTCATGGCCGATACGAACGCCCCGGCGACGACCGGATCACCTGGGCCGAACCGGAAGAGCACCCGCTCGGCACAGGCGAGCGTGTCACGCCCCTCGATGCACCCTCCGATCATCGCGGCGGCAAAGACGCGCATCGGATCGGCGGTCGGCGCATCCATCGCCAACGGCTCGATATGCGCGATCGCCGTCGGACCGAGCGCGGCCAGCGCGTCGATGGCAGCAACCATGCGTTGCTCCAGAGCTCGGCATGAACGCCAGTCGTCCCCAGGGAGCGGCGCCCGCTGGATTCCGAGCATCCCGATCTCCTCGAAGCACACCCGCGACCAGCGGCGAACGAAGTCCCCCTCCGACTCCGCGGCCGGCGGCGCGAACGCGAACCCGGGAGGAGCCGCTTCTCCAGCCGAGACCGGCTTGACCGGCCTCGGTGCTGGCCTGGCAGGACGAACGAGCGCCATCCTCCGCTCCGTCGCCAGGCGGCGCATCGCCTCGGCCATGGTCGCGAGCTCCTCGAAGGTCCTCGGCTCCGCCGGCGCGGGCTCGGGCTCTTCAGCCGCAGGCTCAGGCACCTTCGGCGCGCGAAACGACGGCACGAGCGAAGCCCGCCCGACGACGTGCAGCGGCGGACGATCGACGCCCGCGCGAAGCAAGGGAGCGCTCGGTCCGGCGAGCGACGCAGTGGAGAGCCGCTCCTCGGCGGCGACGAGCGCCGCGCAGGCGTCCCGGAGCGAAGCGAGCATCCGAGGCAGACCCGCCTGCGCCAGGAGAACAGCCGCCGCCCATACATGCCCGTGCGCGCGCCCCACGGCCGTTCCACGATCAGCACGACCGTCAAACGCATCGTACAGCGCGCCGAGGCCGCTCTCGAGCTTGCGCGCGGCCGGCGTGAGGTGGGCGCTCGGCTCACGCTGTCCTTCGATGAAGCGCGCGACCGCGTGAATCAGTGAATGCGCGCGCTCCCAATGCATGACCCAGGGCGCATCGGCGTCGCAGGCGGCGAGATCGTCGGACATGCGCGGCCGCCTTACCTGAACCGTTCCCTGCTCACGTTCCCTGCGAGAGCGGCGCGTCTGCCGCGGATCGACATGGTCAAAGTCCTCCCTTGTTCAAGAATCCTGGGCTCCCGGTGGTCCCCACCATCCCGAGCTCCACGAGCACGATCGGCGCCCCCATCACGATGAACGACGGTCCGCCCGTGTTGAGGCTGACCACCTCCTTCATCGTCCCTGGCTCGTTGCCGTGACATGCCTTGAAGCTCGAGCCCACCGTCAGGATCTTCGCTCCGCCCATCTTCGTTCGTACCGGCGCGTTCTTGATGCCTTCGGCCGAGCTCGCGAACACCGGATAGGGCACCGGGATCGGGCTCGGCGCGGCCGGCGTCGTGCACACGCTGACCGCCAGCGGGACCATCTGGTGCCCTGATTTGGCCGTGATGCAATCCATCATGCAAGCTGTGATGCTCATGCTGCCCCCTCTCCCTCCGATGTTCGCGCTGCGCTCGCGAGCACCACCGCGGCCCGCGCCCCGCCGTCGTTCCCGGCAGCCGCGATCGCCACAGGCGACGGCGCAACCCCGTGCTCCCACGCGGTGGCTGCGATCGCGACGAACAGCGGCATCGCCGCGGCGCCCAGATAACCGATCCGCTGCGCTGGAGACTCGATGACATACGGGCGGCCGAGCACATCCTGTAGCCTCACGAACGCCGCCTGCCACTCGCGGAGCCGCCGCATCTCGCCCGTGAGATCGGTCAACATCCACCCCGCCGTCTGCCCAGCCCGCGCCAGCGGCTCGGCCGCCTGCCGCGTCGCGCTGGTCAGCCCGAACGCCTCGTAGGCGGGCGCGTCGTCGTGGGGCCCGGCGCGCTCATGCCCGGTCCCCACGCCGACCACGCGCGCGACGGTGCGGAGCCTCCGCCGGTCCGCGTCCGCGTCGCGCATCAGCGCGAAGAACGCCGCCCCCTCCCCCGGGATGCGCGCGTCCAGGTTGTCGGGAGAGAAGAGCCGCCCGCTCTCCTCGAGCGCTGCAATCGCACGCGGGTCGTAATCGCTGTGGACGCCGCCCAGGATCACCGCGTCGACCTGCGTCGAGGAGAGCGCGTTCAGCGCCTCGAGCAGGAGCGGCCCCTGCGCCGCCTCCCCGCCTGCGACGATCTCCACCGTCGCCGGCGTCAAGCGCTTCACCGCCGCCGCGAGGAGCTTCGTCGCCGTGGGCGCGTCCGGAACTCCTTCATCCAGCGCGAGCCGGACCATGATCTTGCCGTCGCCGATCCGCGAGGCGACCTCGTCGAACGCGGGCGCCGCGAGCAGGACGAGCCGCTCCGGCCCCACGATGCGTGGATCGATCGCCGGCACGAATCCCATCGTGATCGCCTCGCCCGCCGAGCTCGCGAGCGGCGCCTCGGCGACGGCCGGGAAGCCCGCGCGCAGCAAGAACCCCGTCTGCCGGGCGTTCAGCCCGATCGGCGTGCGTGCCCCGACCGCGACGACCCCGACCGCGCTCACTCGGCCTCCATCTCGGTCACGACGATCTCGACGTCCCTCATGCGCCGCGGCGCCTGGAACGACGCGCGCCACACGAGCTCGACGACCACGCCTGGAGGAGCGAGCGCGTCGATCAGGACCGTATCGAGCTCAGGTAAAAGCATCTCAGGCGCGCGCCCCCTGGTCTTCATGGCGACCGCCACGGCGGTCCTGGGCAGTCGAAATACCATCGTTCCCTGACCCGGCATAAGGTTGAGCAGGACCACCTCTTCTCCACCACGCACCGCCGGCGTCGCGACGAGCCCCGGTGAGGCGCACGAATTGGCGCGATCGTCGTGGTCCAGGGGCAAGAGAGGCGCGCGCTGCCTTTGCCAGGCAGCATCATAGGTCCCCAGATATCGCCGCCGTGGCTGCCAGTGACGACCAATCGCGCCGAGCCCTGCAGGCGCCGGGCGCGTGCTCACCGAGCGGATGAGATCGGCCGGGTCCTCGATGAACGGTGCGGGCTTGTGCGTGAGCGCTTCCGGGTCGCGCGCGATCCCCATCCCCACCGGATTCCTGGGCTCCTCCACAGGGCGCGACGGATCGCTCCGATCGAGCCCGCCCCACGCGTAGTCGTACCGCACCTCGATACCGGTCGTGGGGCGCGGCTTCGAGAGCCCGGCGCCGTTCGCCTCCCAGACACGTAATCCGAAGATCCGGACGACCTTCTCCAGGCTGCCGAGCCGCACGCCGGCGTCGAAGAAGGGAACGGCCCGTCCGTCGGGCGCGTGCGCCGCCGCCACCACGAGGACGTCCGTGCCCGGCTTGGCGACGCACAGATCCGCAGGATACTTGATGCTGCTCTTCTCCGGATCACCCCACGGCACGTCGGCGCTGCGGATCCGGCGCTGCTCCGCTCTGTCCGAGATCTCGAGCTCGCGCTGCCCCTCGGCCGAGACGAACGTCGCCTTCACCACGACGACGAGGCGCTCGCCTTCCTTGCCGACGAGCAGGAACGGCGCGGCGACGAAATCGGTCCTGTTGTCCACACGCGGCGCATCCATGGCTGCCTCACAGCAACGATACGTTGCGCTTCAACCTCACGTTCGGCGCCGTGATCGTGACGAGCCCAGCCTTGATTGTGACCCCTCCGCCGTCGATGACCACCTCGCTCGGGCCGCATTTGAACACGATGGCCCCCGCGGCGTCCACCTTGTGAAAAGCCCCGATGAACATGCCCTTGCCGCCCGCCATCACGGCGTGGGAGCCGCCGATCCTGTCGACCACGGCGCCGCCCACCATCGTGGTCCGACTACCGCCGACCGTCTCCGCCTCCGCCGCGCCGCTCACGACGACAAGGCCGGCCGCCTGCTCCGTCTTGTCGGCCAGGCACGTCTCGGCCCGCGTACCGGCGACGAGCTCGATCCGCGCAGCGCCGATCCGCTGCGACCGCGCGCCCCCGACCGTCGTGTGAATGCCGGCTGCCGCGATCGTGGCCTTCATGCCCCCGACGGTCTCGTCGTGCGTCGAAGCGCACACGTTCACGGAGTGCCCCGGTCCGGCAGCGCTGTCCGATGCCGAGCTGCTCGCCGATGCGCCCGCATCCGTCGCCCCGGGGGTGCCCGAGGGGCCAGCGCCGCCGTCCGCGCCAGCGCCCGACGCATTGCCAGGACGCGCCGAACCGGCGCTCATCGCCCCTCCGAGCAGCGCGTCGAACCAGCCGGATCCGTCGCCCGAAGCCGCTGGCCCGCCGGCGGCTGCCCCGAGGGACGCGCCGAACGCAGCGGGCGAGGGCAGGCTCGCCACCGCGTCGAGCGCCTTCGTCGTGGCGGCCATGTCCCCGACGTTCATGGCGTCCATCGCAGCTCCCAGCTCCCCGAGCTGTCTCTCCAGCGCGTGTACTGGCACCATCATCTGGTTGACCTTCGCCACGGCGGTCCGGTCGAGCGCCGCGAGCGCGCGGCGCGCCTCCGCCTTTGCCGCCTCGGTCGGCGCGTTCGCGGCGAGAGCCAGGAGCGCGCTCACCGGATTGCCGGTCATCTCCTTCTGCGCGCCGCCCACCGTCGTCACGCTCGCCCCCGCCGCGGTTAGCCCATAGACGGCGTTCACCTGCACCGACCGATTGCCGGCCACGCTCGTCGTCTGCGCGCCGTCGACGGTGGCCAGGTAGCCGTTGGTCACCTGGATCTTCTGATCTGCGCCCACGGTGAGCCGCGCGTCGACCTTGACGCTCTTCGACTCGTTGACGCCGGTGGAGCGCGTCTTGTTGTTCGCCGTCGCGAGCGTCGTGTTGCGCTGGGACCTGATGCTGATCTCCTCGTGTCCAGCCCTGTCCTCCAGGCGGATCTCGTTCGCGCCCGAACCGCCCGGCGACGAGCTCGTCCGCAGCGCGCTGCGCGACTTCGCGTCGGGCAGCGCGTAGGGGGGCCTGAATCGGCCGTTGAAGACGCGCCCCGTCACGACGGGTCTGTCGGGGTTTCCTTCGAGAAACTCGACGATGACCTCCCACCCCACCCGTGGCAGGAGGATCGCCCCGCTCGCCTGCGGCTGCGCCACGCGGATCCAGCACGACGCCGTATCATCGCTCTCGCCGTGGCGATCCCAGTGAAATTTGACCTTGCACCGGCCGTGCGCGTCCGTGTGGATGTCCTCGACAGGCGCGCCTTTCGGCGCGACGACGACGGCCGTCTGCGGGCCCTCGATGATCGGCGCCGGCGTCCGCTGCGGGCTGCGATAACGGACGTTCCTCGGAACGCTCGTGGCGCGGACGAGGTACATCCCGTCGCGCAGCTCGTGCACAGCCGCGGTGATGAAATGGTCACCGTCGAGCTCGTCGGGGGCGTCGACGAGCGTGAACCACCGGCCCGCGGTGAGCCGCGCGCAGTCGGAATCCAGCGTGAAGCAGGCGCGCTCGGCCTGGAGCGCCTCCAGCCGAACCCGGGCGAGCCGCTCCCCCTCGCGTCGCTCGGTGTACCGCCCCGGAACATCGTACACCTCGAGCTCGGCGTCCGTGTCCGCCGCCGCGGTCACCGTCTGGTCGATGTCCGGCGCCTCGAAGTCGTAGTCACGCAGGACCACCTTGCCCGTCGCCGTGCGGCATCGCCGGACGAGGACGCAGATCGCGTCCTCGACGCCGTCGAGCCCAGCGTCGAGGCGGTAGGGTACCTCCTTGTTCCCGTCGATCGGGTCGCTCGCCGTGCTGTCGTCCTCGAAGACGACGATCTCGCCAGCGTCGCCGGCTTCAGCGTGAAAGGTGATGCCCTCCTCCTCGAGGAGCCGCGAGACGAACGCCAGCGAGCTCTCGTTGTACTGCACGCAGTACGCGCGCTTCGGATAGCTGCTCACGAGGCGCCACGACTGGCGCTGTTCGTCGATACCAGCGCCTCGCAGCACCGCAGAGACGATCTCCTTCACGTCCTGGTCCTGGAAGATGCGGCAGTCCACCTCGCGCTCGAGCAGCCCCATCCACGAGGTGAGGTGGATCCGGTACGAGGTGCCCCGAACGCCGTCGTTCGCGGGCGTCGCGGCGATCTCGACATCGGTCACCACCCCGTGCATCTCGTGCTCCGGGCCTCCCCGACCGAAGGCGAGGTACGCGGGGCTGCCGAGCAGCTCGTCCGGATCGACGTAGATCGCGGAGCGAAGCTCGACCTCCGCCGTGGTGACGAGGCCGAGCCGGCGCTCGACCCGGAACCCGATGACGTCCCGCGACTCGATCGCCTCGGCCCGGAAGAGCGTGATCAGCGTCCGCGGTGCCATGGCTCAGTTCTCCTTGATGACGCCCAGCTCGTCGCAGTCGCCGTCGAACGTGATCGTGACACCGGCGAGCGACACCGACGCTGGGGTCAGGGTGATCGTGGACGCCCCCATGACGACGCTGAGCGAGGTCTGGGCCTCGAACACGACGTTCGCCGCCTTGACGATCTGCGCGCCTCCCGCGACTTCGAGGAGATCCGCCTCGCTCACGTCCTGACGGTCCCCGGCGACGACGTTCAGGATCGCGCCGGCGGCCTTCTGGCTCAAGCTGGTCCCGATCTCGACGGCGCGGCCGCCGCCGGCGAGGATCACCTTGGCCGCTCCCGCGGCCTCGGTCCGGCTCCCCTTCACCGTCACGGTCCGGTCCGAGGCGGTCATCTCGATCAGCGCCGCGCCGACCGTGTCCTCCATCGTGGCCATGGTCGCCTCGTCGACAGAGCCAGCCGCGAGATCGATCTGCGCCCCGCCGATGGCCAGCGTCGAGCTCCCCGTGACGGTGCGCTTGTGATCCCCGCCCGCCTTGACATCGCGGCTGCCACCGACGGTGAGCGAATGGCTGCCGACGTCATCCACCATGAACGTCGAGGCGCGCACCTTCTGATCGCCGCCGATCGCGAGCTCCTGGTTCGCTCCGACAGCGGCGGACATGCAGTCGGTCACCGCCAGCGAATGGTTGGCAGCGATGGAACGCGACTCGCTGTTCCCGATGCTCTCCATCACGTTATTTCCCGCATGGACCGAGCCGTCCCGGGACGCGTTCATGAACATCTCCTCGGCGCCCGCCCGGTCGTCCATGCGGATCTCGTTGGCCGACCCGCCGCCCGGGGAGGTGGCGGTCTGCAAGGCCATCCGGGTCTTGTGAGCCGGCAGCGGATACGGGGGCGGAGACGCGGCGTTGTACAACCGCCCTCCCACGAGCGGCTGATCGGGGTCGCCGTCGATGAAATCGAGGCACACCTCCCAGCCCACGCGCGGCGTCAGCATGCCGCCACCGAGCGGGAGCTGGCTCGTCCGGATCCACGCGCTCGATGAATCGTCGGGCTTGCCACGCCGATCCCAAGGCATCAAGACCTTCACCCGACCGTGCTGATCGGGGTGGATCTCCCGGCCCGGCGGTCCCGTCGTCACGGCCGACTGCGCGCCAGGGACCCTTGCCGCCCGCGGGGCTCGCGGGGGACGATAAGCGATCTTCGACGTAGGGATCGCGCGGAACGCGATGCGTCCCCCGCGCCGGCTCGCGCCTCCGTGCGCGTGGGTAGTGGGGCGCGCCTCCAGGGCGATATCGACCTCCACGAGCAGGTACTCCTGATTGAGTGGCTCGTAAGGATGGTCCGTCAGCGAGAACCTGCGCCCGGGGCGCACCCGAAGGGTGTTCGTCGTGCCGCTCGCGAGGACGCGCCGGGCGCGGAGCGACTCCAGGAGCACCCTGGCACGACGGTCGCCCACAGCCGGCTCGGTGAACCTGCCAGGGTGCACGTACACTTCCAGCGCTCTCTCCTGGTCGTCGTCCCCTTCGGCCGTGGCGTCCAGCTTGACCCTGGGTCGCTCGAAATCATGGTCTCGCAGGTGCACGCGCCCCGGCGCCATCGTCCTGTCGCAGGCGATGGTGGTTATCGCATCGCGCGTCGTATCGAGCCCGTCTGCCGGACGGAACACCAGCTGATTCCCCCCATCGATGTGCTCGGGCTCGGTGTCGAGGAAGGTGACCGTGTCGGCCCCGGTGCTCGAATCGACGAGAAAGGAGATCCCCTCTTCCGCGAGCAGCCGCCTTGCAAAGTCGAGATCCGTCTCACGGTACTGCGCCGTCGTCCGTCGGTCCGGGTAGCTCTGCGTGAGCTGCCAGCGCTGCGCCGACGCGGGGATGCCCGCGCCAGCGAGGACCTCCTTCACGATGTCGGGAGCCGACATGTGCTGGAAGATCCGGCAGTCGGCGCGCTGGGTGAGCCGGAAGAGCCTGGGACGCGCGACGAGCCGCGTCCCGGTCTCCTCCGTGCCCCGCGCCGTGGCGCGCTCTGCCTCGACGACATAGCCGGCCAGCTTGTGCTCCTCCCGGCCCTCGCGGCGCGACAGCGTGATCAGGAGCGGCTTCCCCAGCAAGGTGGCCGGCTCAGGCCCCCCGGCGCGGTCGGTGATCTCGCACCGGAGCGAGCCGACGTCATCGAGCGCCTCGTGCGCTTCGAGCCAGAGGAGGGGGAACCGGACGCCGTCTATCGTGAGCTCGTGCTCGATGTCGATGGTGTCTGCCACGGTGTCCGTCCCTCACCCGATCTTGAGGCTCGCCGCCTGCCGGACGATGAGCGCCGCGTTGATGGCGATCTTCGCGCCCTGGAGCGTCATCGGGCCCCCGTCGAGCTTGATCGCGCTCCCGCCGCCGTGGAACCTCCCCACGCCACCCGCGAGGACGATCTGCGGCGCCTCGACGATGTAGTCGCCGCCCGCGTCGCGCAGGTGGAGCCCTCCAATCAGCTGCTTCACGGAGCCGGCCTGCGTCGAGAGCGCGCCCACGCTGTGTATCTCTCCCGCGGACGACGTCTGATCCTTGCTCGTCGCGACGCTCTCGACGCTCGTGCCGGCGACGAGCTGCGCGATGAGCGCCCCTGCCGTCTCATCGTAGGTCGAGAGCATGTTGTCATCGATCGAGGCGAGCGAGACGCTGGTCTGGACCGAGCCGACGTCGCGGGTGAAGGCGCCGGTGATCTGCTGGCGGACGCCGCACGAGAGGGTGATGTGGTCCCCGCCCACGGCGTAGTCGCGCGCCCCGCCGACCTTCTCGACGAGATCGGCGCTCGCGTGGACCTGGTCGTCGCCGCTCACGGAGACCGTCTGCGCGCCGGCCACCTTGATCTGGAGCGCATTGCCGACGTCGATCGACTGGTTCGCGCCCACCGTGACGGACTCGTTCGCGCCGATGGATACCGCGTAGTTGCTCCCGACGCTGTGCTCCTCGTCGCCCCCCACGGTCTCGTCCTTGTCGTGGCCGGTGGCGATGGCGAGGTCCTTCTTGGCGGAGATGGAGAGCCCCTGGCTCCCGGCGGTGTCGCTCATCGTGATCTCGTTGTGCCCGGCGCCGCCCGGCGTGGACATGCTCTTCAGCGCGCTCCTGGCGGCCGCGCCGGGCAGGGCGTAGGGCGGCGTGTCCTCCGCGTTGAACGTGCGCCCGAGCACGAGGGGGCGATCCGGGTCGCCGTCGAGAAAGCCCACCGAGACCTCCCAGCCGACGCGAGGCAGGATCATCGAGCCGCCGAGGCCGAGCTGCGATACGCGCAGCCAGGCGCTCGACGTATCGTCCTGCTTGCCCGAGCGATCCCACAGGAAGCGCACCTTGACGCGGCCGTACGTGTCGACGTGGACGGCCTGGGGCTCGCTCGACGGCCCGGTGACGATCGCTGTCTGGACGCCGCCGACCCGCGGCTTCTTCGTGCGGCGAGCCGGGGCGAACGGCGCGTCCTTCGGTATGGCGGCGAACTCGTTCTCGCACGCCTCTGCGCCGAGGCGGCCTCGCGATCGGAGCTCGGCGACGACGAACTCTCCGTCCAGGAACGGCTCCGCCGCCCCCTCGATCGCCATCGGTGTACCACACAGGAGCCCCGCTGCGTGTGTCTTGCCGCGGGAAACGTCCATGTCGCCCCGGAGAGAGCTCAGCCGCCGCGCCGCCTTCCGTGCGCCTTCGGTGCCTGTGGTGAACCCGCCGGGGTACTCGACGTGGTGAATGGCTCGGTTGCCGGGCGCCGCTGCCGAGGCAGCGGGAAAGACGTCAGGCTTCTCGAAATCGTAGTCGCGCAGCGCGACGCCCGTTGTCCTCAGGGCCTTTCTCCGGCGCAGATCGAGCACCGGCCGGGCCTGCGCGCGCGCGCCCTGCCGGACGGAGAGCAGCACCTCGGGCACCCCGTCCTGCGGCGCGAAGGCCGCCGGGTCGTCACCGAGGACGAGCCTGTGCCCGTCCGGGCCGTGGAGGAAGAAGTAGAATACGCCCTCCTCTTCGAGGAGCCGGTGAACGAAGTCCAGCTCTGTCTCGCGGTACTGGCACAGGAACTCGCGAGGCGCGTAGCTCTGCCGGAGCCGCCATTCGACGCCGCTGTCGACGCCGGCGTCGGCGAAAACGGTCTTGACGACATCGATCGGGCTCATGTCCTGGAAGATGCGCGAGCCCTCGCGGTGCTCGAGCGCGGCAAGGGCGGGCCGGAGCCGGAGGTGAAAGCGGTACTCGCCAGCCTGGTACTGGAGGAAGCCGACCCGGTCCGGCAGGCCGTCGTAATACCGGACGCCCCCGTGACCATCATCGACCTCGAGCAGCATCCGGCGCTGGAGGCACGCATCGACACGAAACGATGGATCGCTTGTCGAGATCTCGACGCGGACGGCGTACGGCAGCGAGATCGCCTCGTGCGCTTCGTAGGAGAGGACCCGGACGTCGCCGGGCAGACCGCCGCTCCTGAGAATGATGTGGCCGAGCGTCCCCTCCATCAAACGCGCCCTCCAGCTCCCGGAACCCCCATGTGTACCCTGACTCGCGGTCGCAGGCAACGCACCTCACGCGCGGCCGGCGGGACTCCCTGAGAGCGCAGGGGGCGACAGCGCGGGATCAATTGAGCCTCAAGATGCGCCCCACGAGGCGGAAGAGCCCTCGAGAGGCGGCGCTGATGCGGCTGCCGATCACCTCGATGTCCCCGTCCTGACGGATGCGGACCGCGCCGTGCCCCGAGCGCAGGAGCACTTCCTCCTCCGCCTCGATGCTGATCGAGGTCGCCTGCAGCCGGATCTCGCGAGGCTTGCGCGTCGTGAGCGCCGCGACGACGAGAGGCGCTTCCCCTTCGCAGCACTCGACCAGCACCAGGTCGCCGTTGGCCTGAGCGTCGGCGATCACCTCGGGATCCACCTCGAGCGCGAGCTCCGCCTCGAGCGGCGCGGTCGCGCCGCGGAGCACGATCGTCGCGCAGCGGCCCGCCACGTCGAGGACGCGCGCGGTGCGGGTGCCGGCCGCCGGTGCGCGAGCTGGCGCGCTATCCGCGCTGCGCGGCGCCGGCTCCGGGGAGGTGGATTGCGGCAGGAGATCGTCGATCGAGAGTCCCGAGGCCGCCTCTGCGACCGGAGCGGAGTCCGCGTCCTCCAGCTCGAGGGTCGCGCTGTCGAGAGTGTCGGCGCTCTTGTCGTGAATGCCCATCATGCCTCCGATACCTCTACCTCACGCGACGGCATCATTCGACCGCAGCGACCTCGATGTGCGAGATGGCTCTCCAAGACGACCTTGCAGCGAGCGGCGCCGGAGCCGAGCGGAGCCCCCTCGCCAGACTGATCCTTGGTCGTGATGTACGCGAACGCATCGGTTCGGTCAGGCTACTCGGCACGCTAGTAATAATTAGGGGCGACCAGTCTCCAGAGCTCGTCGCACCTCTTACGATAGGCCGGATCCTTGGGGTCGACCTTCCGCATGGCGATGAGAAAATTCTTCGGCGGCTGGTAACCGTGTGTATCGATGTAATGGAGAATCGCATCCGGGAATATATAAATTCGAGATTTACCGGGCACGCATACTTGCGCTCCCCCCAGGCGCCTGTACTGCCCAGCGACGATACGCTCGGGAGGTTCCACGTCCGGATCGCCGAAGCAGAAGGTGCACGCGTGGGCGCCCTCCATCTCCTCGGGCGTCCAGCCGTGGACGATGAGCTGCTCCAACCTGGCGAAGTCCTCCGGATCCACAGTTCCCTGAGGAATCGGGTGGGGCGCATCCATCCAGCCGATCGTGCTCAGCTTGGAGTGCCTGACACTCTCCCACCGGTGGCTCCCATCAGGGTAGTACGACATGACACAAAACTCCTTTGCTATTTCGACGATCTACGCTTCTTCTTGCTACCGCGGCCCTTGCCTTCGAAAAATTCATCGTCCAGCTCCCTGGTCGAGGGGCGGTAGCCCGCCGGACTCGGGGCCACGTTCGACGTCCCACCCTCACGCCAGAAACCAGGCTCATAGCGCCAATCATTCCGCGCGTTCTGAGTAAACACAGTATTGTGGCTCCCCCGAACACGTAGGTTCTCCGTAGGAGCATACACCTTGCTGCCATCTTTCGCCATCTCTCTGGCGAGGCGGTCAGCGATGCTGTTCTCCCCTTTGGCCGTCTTGCAGCTCGCCAGCCGGATCGTCATTCCAGGCCTGTAATCCGGGTGATTTCGGATATAGTCGGCGAGCTCCTTCTCGTCGGAGAGCATGTAATACCTTGCGTCTTGACGAGCACTATTATCGAACGGCCTGTTCATGCCACTCGCGTTGCCGTGCCCTCGCAGGATGAATTCGTCGGGATTGTCAGGAAAATCAACCTCTCTCACACCAGCCAAGATGATGACCAGTCCGAAGGGGTCCACCCATCGGAAGGGGTTGCGCGCATATCGATACGCATTCAACCCGCCGAGGAGCCCCGTCGGGTCGGGGCTGATGTAGCGCCCCGTGTCCGGATCGTAATACCGGAACCGGTTGTAGAAGAGCCCCGTCTCCAGATCTTCGTACTGCCCCTGAAACCGGATCGGGGTCTCCGCTTCCGCGCTGCCGCGCGGCCTCACACGACCCCAGACGCTCCGCTCGATGCTCCCCGCGATCGTCCCGTCCAGGTCCGCGAGCGCGTCCGGCGCGCCCGCCGGGTCGGTCAGGTAGCAGCGCCAGCGTCCATCGCCGTCGCGCTGATAGTGCGCCATCGGGACGAACTCGTCATCCTCGTACACGTAGGTCCGGGCTCGCTCGGAATCCCCCGCGCGCGTCACCTCGTGGACGAGCCTGTGCCGATCCCAGACGTAGCGCGTCGTCGCTGCCTCGATCCACCGCTCACCCTGGCCTCTCCTCGATACACGTTTACCGATCCGCCTCGCCAGCGGGTCGTACGTGAACTCCACGCGAAGGCCCTCGGGCGTCAGGACGCATTCGAGCAGATCCCGATCGCTCCACTGGAAGCGCGTCACGAGCTCCCCGCCCGACGGCGCACGGACGCGCCGCTCGCTCAGGCGCCCGAGGGCGTCCCACACGTAATCGATATCTCCGCGGCGAGCCAGCCGCCCACCCGGTCCGTAGGACCAGGCGCCGCTGCCGCTCGCCTCGGCGATGTTGCCGGAAGGATCGTAACGGAAGCGCTCCTCCCGCTCCACCGCCCCCCACGCCGCGATGACCTGGCCTCGCGCGTCGTGATCGTACCGCGTCACCCCGGCGTCGCGATCCCAGATCTCGAGGAGCTCCTGCCGCGCGTCGTACCGGTATGCCCGGCCCCACACCGCGTCGGGCAGCGGCCCGACCCAGTCCGGCTCTCCTCGCCCGATCCTCGGCGCACGAGCAGGGGACGTGAGCCACCGTGCGGCGATCTGACCGGCAGGCGTGTACGCGGTCGTGACAGCGCCGCCGTCGGGCGAGAACACACGCCGCACCTCGCGGCCCAGGGGATCGTTCGCGTGGTCGATCAGGAGCCCTGCCGCCGCACTCGTACGCGTCCGCAGGCCGCGAGCATCCCGGACGATGGCCTCCTCGTGGCCCCACGATGTCCGGCGCGCGACCGCGCCCCCGATCGCGCCCCATGTCGTCTCGATCGCGTACGATACACCCCCGACCGTCTGCTCCTCGCGCGTGATCCTCCCGCGCGCGTCGCGCTCGAACGTGAAGCGCCCCGCCCCGCTCGACGCCGCGATCACCGCCCCGTTCGCGTCGTGCTCGTACGTCTCGGTTCCGCCGCCCGGTCGCGCGATGGAGATGATGTTGCCGGTGAGATCGTAGGAGAGCTGCATTCGCCCGCGCTCCCCGTTCTCGATCGACTGGAGCCTCCCGGCCTCGTCGAAGCGGTACCTGAACGTCCGCCCGTCGAACGTCGTCTCCTTCACGAGGCGGTGCCACGCGTCGTAGTCGAGCCGGTGCACCTCGCCCATTTCGTTGTGCACCTCGACGAGCTCGCCGTCCCGATCGTACGCGAGCCGCACGGTATTGCCGTTCTGGTCCTTCGCCGCGCAGAGCTGCCTGTAGCCACCCCACACGAGCTCGCGCACGTTGCCAGCCGGATCCTCGACGCGCACGAGATAGCCCTCCGCGTCGTACGCATACCGCGTGACGCCCTCGGGAGCTTGCGTCGCGAGCAAGTTCCCGAGCGGCGAGTACTCGTGGCGGACGGTCCGCCCCATCGGGTCGGTCCTTGCGACCATTCGCCCGAGAGCGTCATAGCGCCACGACCAGCGCGCGCCGTCAGGGGCGACGGCGCCGACCTGATTGCCATGTACGTCCCGCTCGACGCGCCATGAGCCTCCTCCCGGAGACGCGACCTCCACGACCTGACCTCGGCCGTCGCGCCGGTAGAGCGTCGCCGCGCCAACACCGTCGCGGTGGACGACCACGTTCCCGCGCCCGTCCCGATCGAGCTCGACCGTGTCTCCCCGCCGGTCCGTGATGCGCACCGGATTGCCGCGAGCGTCCCGCTCGATTCGCGTGACGCGGCCCAGCGGGTCGGTGATCGCGAGGAGTCGGCCGCGCTCGTCGCGCTCGAACGTGGTCGTCGCCCCCAGGCCGTCGGTCCGCGACAGGAGATGTCCGTGCTCATCATACGTCCGCGTGACGACCCCGCGCCCGTCGACGCTCCTGTCGAGCGTCCCCATCCGGTTGCCGAAGAACCGGCGGATGGTGGTGGAGTCGGTCACCTCGCTGTAGCCGCCGGAGCCGTAGACGAACCTGCAATGATAGATGCCCTTGGCCACCGTGGTCCCGTCACGGAGCCGCGGGGGCAACCCCTCGGCGAGGCAGGGATCCGCCTTGCCGGCGTGGTCGAGCCAGACCTCCACACAGCGGCGCTGCGAATCGTAAACGTAGTGAGACGTGAGCCCGACGCGATCGGTGGACGACACGAGGAGATGACCCCCCTCGTACGTGTAACGAGACGCGTGGCCCTCGGCGTCGGTCACGCGGACGAGGTCACCTTCATCGCCATGGGTGTAGCTCGCGATCCGCAGGGAACGATCGTGCGTGGGTGAGGTCAGCACGTCGATCGCGGCGATCCTGCCGCCGGCGTTCTGCGTGACGCGCAGCACCCTCCCCACGCTGTCGACGACGCGAACGAGCGCGCCGTCATGATACGTGAGCTCGATCCGGTTTCCGTTTCCATCCTCGATCGAGCTCAACCGGAGCAGGCGCTCCTCGGGGCCAGCGCTCGCAAAGACGCGATCGAGCCCGTCGCCGATGTCGAGCACGAAGCTTTTTGCATCGCGGCGCAGCAGGTAGCCCCAGGGCCCGATCGTCTCCTCTCCAACGGCGAGCGGTTGATCGAAATCGACGGAGATACCCTCCTCGGTCCACACCACGATGGAGCGCCGCCGCACCTCGATCGTCCATCCCCAGCTGTGCCCCCAACCCCAACCGAGCCCGAAGTCGCGCGCGGCCGCGTGCGAGCTGTAAGAGCGCGTGAACTCGAGCGGGATGGGCCCGGGGAGGCGCAGATCGGTGACCGGGGGCGTGAAGACTCGCCCGGTGACGACGTCGACCGGGTCACTGGCGCTCTCGGTATCGGATGTACCGCTCGGCGCGCACTTCTGATCACCGCGCGCGCCCGCGCCTTCGCCGCCACGACCGTCGCCGCCACCGTCACCACCGCCGCTGCCGCCGCCACCACTTCCGCCCGCGCCCCCTCCTCCGCCCTTCACGGCGATTCCCGGGCACATGCCCGGCGGAGCAGCTGCGTCCGGCGCGGGTGCTGTCGACATCGCTCAACCCTCTCCTTGACGGCCCGGGTTCCCCCCTGGCTCGCCGCGGAGCGCCGCGTGAAACCGCCTCTCCGCACCGGGATCCTCGGCCATCCGCGGGCTCCAGTGCTCGCTCCCGCGGACATAGTCGGCCAGGGTCACGCCCACCCTGGCGAGCGCCGCCTGCACGTCCCCCGTCTCGTGCAGCAGCGATGTCACCTGAGCGAACTGCTCCAGCGAGATCGGCGGTGCCGCCGGACGTGATACCGCCTGGTAGGCCGCAGCACACGTTGAGAGCAGCGACGAGATGCCTTCATCTTCGTTCGCCAGAGCGCCCGAGAGGAGCGCCTGCCAGTGCGCGTCGGCGGCGTTCCATCGCGCCTCGTCGAGCCCGTGTCGAGCGAGCACCTCCGCCTGCGCGTCGCCGGATGCTGCAAGCTGGGCCATGACGGTCACGTACGTCTCCAGATCGAGCACCATGATTGAGCGGGTCGAGCGTAGGCGATGCGGATGTGCTGTTCCAGAACGAAAAGCGACGGATTCCGGCGCAAGGGCGCTCAAGGAGCGGAGTCGCGGCCCGAGGTGCCCCGGCCCTCCTCGTGCAGCACGATGGCGCGATCGAGCGCCTCCCTCGCCCCTCGCTTCTCCCGGGGGAATGCCTCCACGTGATCACAACGAGTCCACACCAGCGCTCGTGCGATGTCCGACAGCGCCGCCGCCGGCTCGTTCGGGTCGACATGGCGGTGCACCTGAAAGAGCACCGGCACCTGCTCCGGCTGCCGTCCCGCCGCGATCAGGTCGGCGCGCAGCGTCCTCGCGCGGTGCGCGCCGAGGGCGAGCCAGCGCGCCCGGCCGTCCACCGGGAGCACGACGACGTGTGCGCGCTTCAGGGCCTCGAGCTCGGCGCGCACCTCGTCGCTCTCGGCCGCGAGGCCCTCGATGGGCTCGTGCCAGGCGACTCCGCGCGTCACGACCAACGAGAGGCGCAACGGGAGGGCGGCGGCGCCGCGCGGCCAGAGCAGCTGGGCGCCCGCCGGCGTCGGGCCGGCCTCGATCGACGCCGAGCGGGCGAGGCCGGCCAGGTGTCGGAGGAGCCGGTAGGGGCTCCCGGTGGGGCCTGCGTAGTAGACGACGTGAAGCGGCTGTGGCTGGGCGGGGGTGCTCACCAGTCGAGATCCTCCTGCTCGACGACCACACGCGCGTTGTCGAACAGCGCTGCGACGAGCTGCCGGCGATCGTCGAAGACGAGGCCCTGGGCGTAGTCCACGATGCGGCCGCCGGGCTCCTCGTTGACGCAGTGGACGCCCCAGAGCACCGGCTCGCCCGTGGCGTCGTCGCAGGTGCGAAGCGGCTCGGGCGAGCCGTCAGACCCGTAGGCCGCGATGACGAGCGGCGTGCCGCCGCCCTTCGCGGCCGCGCTGGCGGCGAGCTGGCGGCAGAGGAGGTTACTTGGCTTCATGGTCGGCCCTCATCTCCTCGTAGAGCGCGATGGCACGGTCGAGCGCTTCCTTCGCGCCGCGCTTCTCCTTGGGGAAGGCTTCGACGTGATCGCAGCGCGCCCAGGTGAGTCCGGGGATGATGTCGGATGCCGGCGTCGTGGGCACGCCTTCCTGACACGGATGATTGATCTGGAACACCACCGGGATGTCGTCCGGGTTCCTCCCTGCGGCGATGAGGTCGGCGCGGAGCATCTTGGTGAAGTGCCGGCCGCGCCAGATGCGATGCGTCTGATCATCCACCAGGAGAATGATGGTCTGAGCGCGTTTCAGCGCGGCGAGCTCGCGGGCGAAGGTGGTACTCCCGTGATGCTCGGCAGCCTCCGTGGCCACCAAATTCTCGATGGCATGCGCCCACGAGCTGCCACGCACCCAGACGAAGAACAGGTGGAGCGAGTACACAACGTCGCCGCGTGTCCAGAGCACGCGGCCCTCCCTCGGACCCCCTGGCTCGTCGATCACGACGCTATCGCTGCCATACGAGCCGACGTGTCGGAGGAGCTTTTCGGGATCGCCCATGGTGGACTTGTAGTAGACCACCTCCAATGGGATTTGCGACAATTGGAAAGTTACCATTCGCCGTAGTCCGTTTGATAGCTGACTCGGGGGTTCTCGAACATCGCTGTCGCATACTGCTGGCGATTGTCGAAGACCATTCCTTGATCGTAGTCGACGATCCTTCCGTCGGGATCCTGGTTCACCCAGTGGTCCTCCCACTGCTTGGGTTTGTCCGTACTGTCGTCCCATGTCTGGAGCGGGTCGTTGCGGTGTTCGTCTCGTTCTGGGCCCATGATCTGAGTCTGGTGGCCGGCGCCGAGACGCCTCGCATCCTTGGCGACCTCGGCACATCGGCTTGCGTTCTTCTTTACCTCGATCGCCGCCTGTCGCGCCTTCAGCTCCGGATCGGCGTCGAACCTCGCCCGCGCCGCGTCGCGCATCGCCTTCTTCTCGGCGGCGCTGATCGGCTGGGGCTCTATCCAGCTGACGAACTTGCCATAAACGTCGGCCTCCGCCGTCGGGTCCACCCCTCTCGCATAGAGGTTCATCCCCCCTTCCAGCCCGATCGGATCCGGGCTGATGAACCTCCCCACCTCCGGGTCGTAGTACCGGTGCCGGTTGTAGACGAGCCCCGTCTCCTCGTCCGCGTATTGCCCCAGGAAGCGGATCGGCGTCGTGACGCTTCCCTCCCCGCTCCCCTCGATCCTCTTGCCCCAGGCCGATAACCGCAGCTCCCCCGCCACGTCGCCGCGCTCGTCCAGGAGACGCTCGGGCGTCCCCAGGGGATCGTTCACGTAGTGGTACCAGCGCGACACCACGTCGCCGCCCACCCGGCGCGTCTCGCCATGGGCGAGCGGGACAGCGCTCCCGCCGTCGAAGACATAGGTCCGTTCCTCGACGACCGCGTCGCCCTCGCGCGTGCGCACCTCGTGCACCGGCACGTGCCGATCCCAGTAGAAGCGCGTGCGCGACACGAGCCGCGCCCCCGCGCCGTCCAGCGTCGAGACGCGCTTCTCGATCCGCCGCGCGAAGGCGTCGTACGAGAACTCCACCCGGCGCCCCTCCGGCGTCTCCACCCGGCGCAGGAGCCCGCGCCCGTCCCACGCGTAGCGCGTGACCCGCGCAGCGCCCTCGCGCTTCTCCACGAGCCGACCCAGGTCGTCGTAGCGGTACGCCACGTCGCCGCGCCGGATCAGCCGGTCGCCGGGCCCGTGCTCGCGCGCCGGCGCTCCGGGGCCCGCGTCGACCAGGTTCCCCGTCGGATCGAAGGCGAAGACCTCGGACAGGCCCGCCTCCGCGACAACCTCCAGCAGCCGCGCGGCCGGATCACGATGGTAGACCGTCCGACCGCGGGTGAGATCCTCGACGGCCTCGAGGCGCCCCGTGGGGTCGTAGCTGTAGCGTGCGTCCACGACCGTCCCCGCCGGGCGCGAGCCCACCCAGTCGGGCTCGCCCGCGCCGACGCCCGGGCCCATCGCGGCGCGGCGCACGACGCGGCGCGAGAGGCGCCCGACCGCATCGAAGGCGCTGTGCACCTCGCCCCCACCGGGCAACACGCGCGCGATCTCCCGGCCGAGCGGATCGAAGTGCCGGCGCACCACCTGCCGGCCGTCGAGCGTCACCCGGGCCGCGCGGCCGTCCGGCGCGCGCTCCCACGACAGCGCGTGGCCGAGCGACGTCCTCCGCCCGATCGGGCGCCCCTCGGCGTCGTGGTTCACCTCGACGGTGAACGCCGGGCCCCCCGGAGCCTGCTGCGTCTCGCGCACGATCCGCCCCATCGCGTCGCGCTCGAACGCGACGGTCCCGTCCGGGCCCGACACCGATGCCAGGAAGCCGCGCGCGTCGTACGCATACGCTTCGCGCTTGCCCTCCACCTCGCGGGCCACGAGCTGGCCGGCGAGATCGTAGACGAAATGGGTGGGCGCGCCGATCCCCGGCTCGACCCGCGTCTGCTGCCCGGCCGGATCATACCGGTAGCGCAGCACGCGCCCGTCGAAGGTGCGCTCCTTCACCCGGCGCAGGGCGACGTCGTACTCGAACGCGTGCTTTTCACCGCGCGCGTTCTCGGCCTCCAGCACCTCCCCCTCGCGCCCGTAGCGCATCCGCGCGGATCGGCCTGTCGCGTCGGTGACCTCGTGAAGCCAGTGATAGCCGCACCACGCGATGCGCGACACGCGCCCTGCGCGGTCGGCGACGGAGACAAGCCGGCCCTCGCCATCGTAGGAGTAGCGCGCCGTGGCGCCCGCAGGATCCGTGGTCGCCGCGAGGTCCCCGCGCGGCGAGTAATGGAAGCGGCTCACCGCGCCTGTCGGGTCGGTCATCGACAGCGTCCGGCCGAAGAAATCGTAGGTCCACTGCCACCTTCCGCCGCGCCGATCGAGGAGGGAGACCACGTTGCCGTGCGCGTCGTGGCCGATGCGCACGACGCCGCCGGTCGCGTCCTCGGCCTCGACCATCTGGCCCCGCCGGTCGTACGCGAAGCGCCGCGCCGCGCCGGTGGGATCCGTCGTCCGCACCGGCAGGCCGGCGGCGTCGCGCTCGATCGTCGTCGCGAGCCCCGCGGGATCGATCACGCGCACGACATCGCCCCGCGCGTCGCGCTCGTAGCGCACGACGCGGCCGAGGGGATCGGTCTGGGCCAGCAGCCGGCCGCGGGCGTCACGCTCGTAACGCGTGACGGCCTGGAGCTGATCCGTCTCCGAGAGCAGGTGTCCGGCGTCGTCGTAGGTCGCCGACACCGCGTGCCCGCCGTCCACCTCGAGATCGAGCAGGCCATGGCGGTTGCCGAAGAAGCGCTTCACCTGCCGGGAATTGGCGACCTCGCGGTAGCCGTCCGGCAGGTACGCGAAGCGGCAATGGTAGATGCCTCTGGCCCGCGTCGTGCCGTCGGCGAGCAGCGGCGGCAGCCCGTCGGCGAGGCCCGGATCAGGCCGGCCGTCACGATCGCCCCAGGTCTCGACGCAGCGCCGCTCGCCGTCGTAGCGGTAGTGGAACGTGAGCCCGGCGCGATCGGTGTGCTCGGTGAGGAGGTTGCGCTCGTCGTAGGCGTAACGCGAGGTGAAGCCCTCGGCATCGACCGCGGCGACGAGGCGGCCGATCTCGTCGTGCTCGTAGCGCGCGAAGGTGATCCAGCGCCCCTGGGAGGTTGCGTTGTAGACGCTGATGGAGGCGATCCGCCCCTCGGGGCTCGACCCCAAGCGGACGCGCCGGCCGGCGCTGTCCAGCACCTCCGCGATCCTCGACCCCTCGTAGGAGATCGAGATCCGGTTCCCGGAGCGGTCCTCGATCGCCGTGAGCAGCCACTCCCGCTCACCCTCGAGCGGCAGCGCAAAGGCGTGGTAGAGGCCGTCGCCCCTGTCGAGACGGTAGCCGCCGCGCTCGCGCCGCAGCAGCCAGCCCCAGGGCCCGAGCGCCTCGCCGCCCTCGGGCAGCACGGGGAAGTCGACCGAGATGCCCTCGTCGGTCCAGACGCGCGTCGCGCGCCGGGTGAGGGTGACACGCCAGCCGAGGCTGTGCGTCCAGCCGTGGCCGAGGCCGACGTCGCGCTCGGCCACGGCCGAGGAGTAACGGCGGACGAAGGAGAACGGGAGCGGGCCGGGCAGCGAGAGATCGGTCCGCGGCACGGTGTACACGCGTCCGGTGACGACATCGACCGGCTCGCCTTCGGACCGCTGCCTCCCCTGCCCGGAGGGCGCGTGTTTCTGATCGCCGCCCCCGCCCTCTCCGCTCCCGCTGCCCCCACCGCCGTTGCCGCCGCCGTCGCCGCTGCCGCCGCCGCCGCTGCCGCCGGATCCACCGCCGCCCCCCAGCACGGCGACGCCAGGACACATCCCCGGGGGAGCAGCGGCATCGGGCGCCGGTGCGGTCGACATGGCTCAGCGTGCCCTCCAGGCGGGTGCTTCGGTCGCGTGATTCGCCGGATCGCGGCGCAGAACGACGCGAAGATATCGCCTCGGCGCAGCGCGGAGCAACCCCCGCTCGCCAGGGCGATCACCGATCGAGGCGCCGAGATCGCCAGCGGACATGTGCAGGCGGGAGCGGCTTGCAGGACCTGAGCCTGCAGCGAGCAGGCGGGCTCGATCCCGCGGCTCGATGCGGCGCAGCGCAGGAGCGATGCTTCAGGCTAGGATGCGCGCGATGGGTACCGCGCTGACGGTGGAGCGCTACGCGGAGATGCGCGCGCAGATGGAAGCCGGGAGGCTCCGCGACGAGGTGCTCGCGCGCGCCGGGCTCACGGCGGACGAGTGGACGGCCGCGCAGCGCGAATGGCTCGAGCGGATGGGCGCGGAGCTCGAGCGCGGCTGCTTCGAGCTGACCAACCGCTACACGCAAGCCTTCCTCGATCACCTGCGGGTGTTCGTCGCGGCCTCGCCGCCGGTGAGCGCGCCATCCGGTCGAGCGCCGGCCGCGCCGCTGCCCGCCGCGCCAGCGCCGCGCCCCGCCGCGCCAGCGCCGCGCCCCGCCGCGCCAGCGCCGCGCCCCGCGGCGCCGGCCGCGCCCGCAGCGCTGGCCGCGCCCGCAGCGCGGGCCGCGCCCGCAGCGCTTGCCGCGCCCGCCGGCACAGCCCCGCTCCCAGACATGCCTGCGCTCGTCGCCGCCCTGCCCTTCGTGCCGAACGCGCCGCCCGGTCGAGCGCCGGCCGCACGGCCGCCCGCCGCGCCAGCGCCGCGCCCCGCGGCGCCGGCCACGCCCGTGGCGCCGGCCACGCCCGCGGCACCGGCCACACCCACGGCGCTGGCCGCGCCCGCCGGCACAGCCCCGCTCCCAGACATGGCTGCGCTCATCACCGCCCTGCCCTTCACCCCCGCATCGGAAAAGCGGGGCGCCCCCGCGCCCCCGCCCCCGCCCAGCGCCACGGCCCACACGGCGCCCGCCCTCTCGCTGGAGCAGTACGCCGCGCTCTGCGCGGAGCTCTCGCTGCACCCGCGGAGCGCCGCGGCGCTCTACCCGCGCTACGGCCTCCGCGACGCGGCCGCGTGGCAGGCCACGGACGCCGCGTGGCAGGCCCGGATGCGCAGCGACGCCGTCCTCGAGGCACGCTGGCAGCAGCTCATCGCCCATTACCGAGCCCACTACAGGGTCCGCTGAGGCGACCCGCTCGCCCGGCCCGCGCGCAGCGACGCCGCAGCTCACACGGCTCCGCTGCCGACCCGCCGCGCCGTCACCCGCTGTCGAGACCGGCTCTACCCCCGACCGACGACGCGAAGACCGGCGAAGCATGCCTCCCGGCCCAGGGCCGCAGCGCCCCGCGGGCCATCGCCCCTCCTCGGCGACGCGACGCTTCGTTGCGCCTCACTTGCAAATCGAAAATTTTCATTCAATTCTGCATTCACTTCCAATGACAACAACCATGGATGCCATCGATCTGAAAGCGATCCACCTCCTCTCCCGCGACGCCCGCCGGTCGTGGGCGGACCTCGGCGAGGCGGTCGGCCTCTCCGCGCCCGCCGTGGCCGAGCGGGTGCGGCGGCTCGAGGAGCGCGGCGTCATCACGGGGTGGGAGGCGCGCCTGGACGCCCGGGCCGTGGGCGCCGGGCTCACGGCGTTCATCTCGGTCTCGATCGCGAACCGGCGCGGTCGCGGCGAGTTCCTGCGCGCCGTCGAGCGCGCGGCCGAGATCCAGGAGTGCCACCACGTCGCCGGCGACGAGGACTACCTGCTCAAGGTGCGCTGCCGCGACACCGAGGCGCTCGAGCGCCTGCTCACGCAGGAGCTCAAGGCCCACGACGGCGTGGTGCGCACGCGCACGACGATCGTCCTGTCCACCGCCAAGGAGACAGCGCTCCCGCCCCTGCCGCTGCCGTCCGACGAGACGCGCGACGGCGAAGCGCGCCCCCGCAAGGCGCCCGGCCGCGGAGCCGCCCGGAAGGAGGCGCCGTGAGCGGCGCCGACGGACTGCCGCCTTTCGGCGATCGCCGCGAACGTCGCGAACGTCGCGAACGTCGCGAACGTCGCGAACGTCGCGAACGTCAGATCGACGAACGCGACCTCGCGGCGCTCGCGGCCGCCGTCGAGGACGCAGCGTTCCCGCAGCGCGATTTCTCGCACGCGCGCCACCTGCTCCTCGCCCTGCACTATGTGCGCGCCCACGGGCCCGAGGGGGCGCTCGCGCGCATGCGCTCGGCCCTGCAGGCCTTCAACGCGCGGCACCCGCCGACCAACGGTTACCACGAGACGATCACGGTCGCCTGGCTCACGCTCGTGGCCCACCACGCCGCCGAGCACCGAGGCGCCGCGGTCCACGAGCTCGCGGAGGGCCTCCTCGACCGCCACCGCAGCAGCAAGGCCCTCTTCGCCCACTACTCTCGCGCGCGGCTGCTCTCCGACGACGCCCGCGCCGCGTTCGTCGCGCCCGACCTCGCGCCGCTCCCGGCGCCCGGCGACGGCGTGCGCATCCGCCTGGCGACCGAGGCCGATCTCCCGGCGATCGAGGAGATCTATGCGTTCTACGTCGAGCGCTCGACCTGCACCTTCGCCACCACCGTCCCGACCCCGGCGGAGCGCCGCGCCTGGCTCGCGGCGCACGGCCCCCTGCACCCCGCCACCGTGGCCGTCGAGGGCGACGGGGCCGTGGTCGGCTGGGGCTCGCTCTCCCTGTGGAACCCGCGCGAGGCCTACGCCCGCTCCGTCGAGAACTCGGTCTACGTGCGCGACGGCCTCCACCGGCGGGGGCTCGGGCGCCGCCTCCTCGCCGATCTCGTGAGCCGCGCGATCTCGCTCGGCCACCGCACGATCATCGCGCAGATCGCGGGAGACCAGGCGGCGAGCGTCGCGCTGCACCGCGCGCTCGGGTTCGAGGACGCCGGGCTGCTCCGCGACGTCGGGCACAAGTTCGACCGCTGGCTCGACGTGATCCTGATGCAGCGTGCGATTCCTTAGCCTGCAAGCGACGGCCAGCAGCCGTGAGCTCGCGCGCCCCGGGGGGCTCCGGCGGGCGCGCTACGAGGCCTTGGCGTTCTTCAGCGCTTCCGGGTTCCCGGGCCCCTCGAGGTACTCGTCGTACGTGCCGTTGAAGATGCGCGGATCCTTCGACGACAGATCGAGCACGCGGGTGCCGAGCTTGCCCACGAAGTGCCGGTCGTGGCTCGTCACGACGACCGTCCCCTTGTACTCGACGAGCGCCTGGAGGAGCGCGTCGATGCTCTCGACGTCGAGGTGGTTCGTCGGCTCGTCGAGCACCACGATGTTGTTCTTCACCAGGATGAGCTTCGCGAGGAACAGGCGCGCCGCCTCGCCGCCGGAGAGGTTCTCCGTCTTCTTGAGCCCGGCCTCGCCGCTGAAGAGCAGCTTCCCGAGCACCGAGCGCACATGCTCCTTCGGGGCGCTCGGGTCGAAGCGGTACAGCCAGTCGTAGGCCGTGAACCCCGCCTCGATCGCCTCGTGGTGATCCTGCGCGAAGTAGCCGACGTTCGTGTCGTGGCCCCACGTGACGGCCCCGGCGTCGGGCGTGTACTCGCCGACGAGGAGCTTGAGCAGCGTCGACTTGCCGATGCCGCTCGGCCCGATCACCGCGAGCTTGTCGCCGCGGTTCAGGTTGAAATCGAGCTTCTGGATCACGCGCTTGTCGCCGAAGCCCTTGGAGAGGCCCTCGACGCGCAGCACGTCGCGGCCGGAGGGCTTCTCGATCTCGAACTTGATGTACGGGCGCACGACGCTCGAGCGCCGCACCTGGATGCCCGCCTCGAGCTTCTCGATCTCCTTCACGCGCGACTGCGCCTGGCTCGACCGGCTCGCGCTCGCGCCGAAGCGGGCCACGAAGTCCTTGAGCTCGGCGATCTTCTTCTTCTTCTGCGCGGCGTCGGCCTCCGACTGGCGCTTGCCGGTCGTCTTCTGCTCGATGAAGTCGTCGTAGTCGCCCGTGTAGAGCGTGACCGTCTGGTAGTCGACGTCGGCGACGTGCGTCGCGATCGCGTTCATGAAGTGCCGGTCGTGGCTGACGACGAGGAGCGTGCCGCGGAAGGTGTCGGTCAGGTACGCCTCGAGCCAGCGGATCGAGTCGAGGTCGAGGTGGTTCGTCGGCTCGTCGAGGAGCAGGACGTCCGCGCCCCCGAAGAGCGTCTGGGCGATGAGGACGCGGAGTTTGTACCCGCCCGCGAGCGTGCTCACCGTGCTCGTGTGCCGGGCGGTCGCGATCCCGAGCCCCTCGAGCATCTCGGCGGCGCGCGACTCGGCGGTGTAGCCGTCCTCCTCGCCGATCGTCCCCTCGAGCTCGGCCAGCCGCATGCCGACCTCGTCGGTCATCTCGACCTCGTACAGCCGATCGCGCTCCTGCATCGCGTCCCAGAGCGCCCGGTTCCCCATCAGGACCGTGTCGAGGATGCGGGAGGACTCGTAGGCGAAATGGTCCTGCTTGAGCACCCCGACGCGGAGCTGCCTCGGGATCTCGACCGAGCCCTGATCCGACTCCTCCTCGCCGGAGATGACCTTGAGGAGCGTCGATTTCCCCGCTCCGTTCGCGCCGACGAGCACGTAGCGCTTGCCGGGGTCGAAGCGCATCGTGACGTTCTCGAAGAGAATTTTGGGACCGTACCGCTTGGTGAGCTTTTCGAGCGTGATCATCTCAGCGGCGCCGGGCGTAGCACGTGTGCGCCTGCGGTTCCGGTGAATTCCGGAGGCAGCGCGCCCCCCGGGGCAGGCGCGTCACCTCGGCGCGTCACCTCGGCGCGGCGGGCTGGCGACGCGCGCCGGCGCCTCCTCGAATACCTGGGCGTCTGGCAAGGAGAGGACCTCCCTGCCGGCCGATTCCAGCTTCTCTCTCGGCACATCGCGGAAGCGCGCGCGGAAGGCCGCAGACGGGCGGAGGGTCACGGCCTGCCCGGTCGACCTGCGCCTGTACGTGGTCTCCACGCCATCCTCGCTCGCCTCGATCAGGCTGAGATTCAGCTTCCCGAGGCTGGCCCCCGTCGCGGCGGCGGCGCCGTCGGCGATGCAGGAGAACTGCACGTTCCGTGGGCTGTGGTGGATCACCTCGAGGTCGAAGCTCCTCGCGGGCAGCCCGAGCCTCGCGAGCGCAAAGCGCCCCATGCGGTAGCCGGCGACGGCCCACGGCCCCGCCCCGCCGTGGATCGCGGCGACGGCGCGGAGCTCGTCGTCCGGGGCCTCCGCGGCCGGGCGGCCCTGCGCGGGCGGGTGGCCGTGGTGGTGGGCCGCGTGCCGGTGCCCGCGGCCCTGATGGGCAGGCGCATGCGGCCGGCCGGCGGTCGCCTGCGCCGGGCCCTCGGGCGGATGGGCGCCCGCGCCGCCGCACCGGATCGAGGAAATGGCGGCGAGGAGGATCAACGCCGCCTGGCTCATCGTCTTGCGCATGATCGCTCGATCCGCTGGGAGGCCCCTGCCTGGGAGGCCGGCGGAGTGTCCCCGTTCGCGCGCGACGTCAAGGGCGCCGGGCCCCGCGCCGCTGCCCGCGACGCCCGGGATCCGCCCGATCCGGCGAGCGCGCGGGCGTACCCTGGACGGTTTCACGCACCGCGGCGTCAGACCGGGGTAACATGCGCCTGTCATGCCTCGCGCGCCCGCCAGCCGTCCCCGTCGCTCCAGCCGCGCCGGCCTCGCTGGCTCCGCTGGCCTCGCCGGCGAGGCGACGCCCGACGTGGCCCGCGCCGGGGGTGATGCTCGCCGATGACCCGCGTCCCCCCTGAAGGCTTCCGGCCCGAAGCGCTCGTAGGCCAGGTCCTGCGCGGCAAGTGGCGGCTGGAGCGCCTGCTGGGCTTCGGCGGGATGGCCATGGTCTACGCGGCCACGCACCGCAACGGGATGCGCGGCGCGGTGAAGATCCTCCGCCGCGAGCTGTCCGAGGACGAGGAGGCGCGCTCGCGCTTCCTGCGCGAGGGCTACGTCGCCAACCGCGTCGAGCACCCGGGCATCGTCCGGGTGCTCGACGACGACGCCACCGACGACGGCTCGGTGTTCCTGGTGATGGAGCTGCTCGAGGGCGAGACCGTCGAGGCGCGCCGCGCGCGCGAGCCGGGCGGCGTGCTCGGCGTGAACGAGGTGCTCGCCATCGCCGACGACCTGCTCGACGTGCTCGCCGTCGCGCACGAGCGCGGGATCGTGCACCGCGACCTCAAGCCGGACAACCTGTTCCTCACGCGCCAGGGGCAGCTGAAGGTGCTCGACTTCGGCATCGCGCGGCTGCGCGAGCTCTCCTCCCCGACGAACGCCTCCACGCGCGCCGGCACGCTGATGGGGACGCCGCAGTTCATGCCGCCGGAGCAGGCGCGGGGGCAGTGGGACAGGGTCGACGCGCGCAGTGATCTATGGGCCGTCGGGAGCACGATGTACCAGCTCCTCTCGGGGCGGTACGTGCACCAGGCCGAGACGCTCCCGCTGCTGCTCCTCGCGGCGATGACGCAGCCGGCGCCGCCGGTGGGCAGCGTCCTGCCGGCCCTGCCCCCGCCGATCGCCGGCGCGATGGACGTGGCGCTCGCGTTCGACCCCGACCGCCGCTGGCCGAACGCCCGCGCGATGCAGCGCGCGCTCCGCCAGGCGCGGGGCGGCGCGGCGCTCGAGCTGGCCCCGGGCGCGCCCCCGGATACCGGACGCGCGCCCTTGCACTCGGAGCACGGGCGCAGGCTCCCGCACTCGGATCCTCCCGGACGCCCGTCGGCGCAGGCGCGAGGTCCCGGGAGCGGGCCGCGCGGAACGGAGTTCGCCGCGGCGGGCACGGCCAGCGGCGTCGCGGCCGGCGGCGGCGCGGCCAGCACCGGCACGGTCTCGCCGGTCGTGGAGCGCTCGGCCAGCGCGGAGCGCTCCGCGCCGCGCGCGGCGGCCACGGGCGCGCTCCTCGCCGGCGCCGGCATGATGGCCGTGGGTGCCCTGGTCGCGCTCGTGTGGTGGCAACGCGCGGGCGAAAGGGGCGCGGCGGATCCGTCGCACGGCTCCACGGTGGAGGCCGAGCCGCGCCCCACCGCGGGCGCCGGGGCGGCGACGGCGCCGCCCGACAGCGCAGGCTCGCCCGGGGCCGGCGTGCAGCCTGCGCCGTCCGGCGATGCGGTCCCCGCGATCGCGCCGTCCGCGCCCGCGACAACGCCGGCGCCCGAGGCCGCGCCAGCGCTCATCGGCGCCGCGAGCGCGTCCGCGAACGCCGCGCCGTCGAGCGCGAGCGCGTCCACGCCGAGGCCCGCCGCCGGGGGCAGGGCGCGATCCCCCGCGACCGCGACGAAGGCGCCCGCCGCCACGACGCCGGCCCCCGCGCCGACGCCGGCGGAGGACCCGTACAACCGGAGACGTTGAGGCCGCACGGATGCGTAGATCGAGCTCGCGTAGACGATTCCCGGCGGAGGTGCTCGCCCTGGGAGGAGCCGTGCTCCTCGCCTGCCCCGACGCCTCCGCGCAGGGGCGCGATCCTGCGGCCGCGGAGGCGCTGTTCGACGCCGGCAGGGCGGCGCTGCAGGCGAAGGACTACGACGCCGCGTGCCCGAAATTCCGGGAGAGCTACGAGCTCGATCCGGCGCCCGGGGCGCTGCTCAACCTCGGCGACTGCGAGGAGAAGCGCGGCAGGGTCGCGACCGCGTGGTCGATCTTCCGGCAGCTCGCGCGCGATCTGCCCGCGAACGACGACCGCCGCCCCATCGCCCAGTCGCGCGCGGCGGCGCTCGAGGCCCGCGTGCCGAGGCTCACGATCCGGCTCGCGCCGGGGGCGCCCGCGGACACGGCGGTGCAGCGCGCGGGGGTCCCGGTCGGCGCGGGCTCGCTGGGCTCGCCGCTCCCGGTGGACCCGGGCGAGGTCCAGGTGACGGCGGCGGCGCCGGGCCGGAAGCAGAAGGTCTTCACGGTGCAGCTCGCGGAGGGCGCGCAGGTCGAGCTGCTCGTGGCGCCGGAGGAGGCCGCGGCCGCCGCGGGCGCGGGGCCTGCGCTCCCCCCGAAGACCGCCCCGCAGGAGGCGGGGGGCTCGCCCCGGCGAACGGCCGGCTGGATCAGCGCCGGCGTCGGCGCGGTCGGGATCGGCGTCGGCGCCGTGTTCGGCGCGCGCGCGATCGGGAAGAAGGGCGACGCCGAGGCGTACTGCGACGAGGACAACGTCTGCCTGGATCAGGGGATCAAGCTGCAGAAGCAGGGCGTGACCGCGGGGACGATCTCGACGGTCGCGTTCCTCGTCGGGGCGGCGGCGCTGGGCACGGGCGCGGTGCTCGTCTTCACGGCGCCCTCCTCGGGGCAAGGGTCGCCGGCGCCCCGAGCTACGATCGGCGTGGTGCCGGGAGGCGCCGTGGCGACTGTCGTGTTTTGACGGGAGCTGCGCGGCGTCGCCGCGAGGGAGGGGCCCTGGTGGTGAAGCGCGATCAGAAGAGGAGCATCCGAGCGGTGGTCTCCGGCGTCCTGCTCGTCGCCGCGGGCGTGGGAGGCTGTAATGCGCTCATCGGCCTCGAGGTCGGCCAGCTGGACGCATCGACGGGCGGCACGGGCGGCGCGGGCACGGGCACGGGCGGAGGGGCCGAGGGCGGCGGTGGCAGCGACAGCGGCGGCGCTGGCACCGGCGGCAGCGGCGGAGGCGACGGCGGCGGCGCTGGCACCGGCGGCAGCGGCGGGGGCGGCGGCGAGGCGCCGTTCTGCGGCGAGGATCGCAAGGACGCCATCCGCGGGCCGCAGGCGCGCTGGGGCACGACCGTCGGGCTCGACGTCGCCGACGTCGCGGCGCACGGCGACGGGGTGACCGCCATCGTCAACGAGAAGGGCACCATCTCCGTCGCGCGGTGGACGCGCGGCGGCACCCGCGATGCCGGGTATGGGCTGACGGCGACCGATCTGCTGGAAGGCGACATCAAGGCCACGCACCTCTCCATCGGCCAGGGGCTCGCCTATGTGGCCGGGTGGTCGGACAGCGGCCCCCAGCTGCCCGGCTCGTCCACCACCGGGTGCGTGATCACCGGGCGCGCGCTCGCTCACCCGAGCTTCCTCGCCGCGCTCGACGAGAAGGGCCAGTGCCGGTGGGCGTGGTCGCCGGACGGCGGCGCCACCTCCACCCCGCTCGGCCTCGCGGCGGCGCCCGGCGCGGTGGTGATCGCCGCCTCGGTGAAGGGGCCGAGCGTGAACGACGGCGCGTGCACCCTCGCGACGGGCGGCGCGGAGACGTCCGTGGGGGTGGCCGCGCTCGATCCGGCGGCAGGCGGTTGCCTGTGGGGGATGCCCATCGGCCCGTCGCCGGCCGTGACCGTGGGAGATCTCCTCGTCGACGAGGCGCGCGGCGAGGTGCTGGCGGTCGGCCGCTACGAGGGCGAGGAGGGCTACGTCGTCGGGGGAGCGCTGCTCCCTCCCTCGCAGGATCGCGATGTGTTCGTGGCGCGCTTCGCGCTGACCGGGGGGTCGCTCAAGGGCATCGACCCGTTCCCCCTCCCCGGGCGTCAGGAGGTGGACCAGCGCGGGGCCGCGCTGCTCCCGGACGGCGACATCGTGATCGTCGGCTCCTACGCCGGCTCGCTCGATTTCGGCGAGGGCTGCCCGCCGGCGCCCGAAGAGGACGCGCCGGACATGGAGAACTTCTTCGTCATGCGCGTCTCCGGCCCGTCCGTGGTCTGGGGCCGCGGGTTCGGCGACGCGGGGCACCGGCAGTGGGTCACCAGCGTGGCGGCGGCGCCCGATGGGCTGATCTACGTGACGGGGAGCTACCAGGGCGAGATCGACCTCGGGAACGGCGGGAAGCTCGTCGCTCCCGCGACGGACGCCGATCCGATGGTCGGGTTTCTGATCGTGCTCGACGCCCGCGGCAATGTCGTCTCCGCCTCCGAGCTGAAGGGGAAGGGCGACGCGTACGTGTGGGCCGCCGCGCCCGGCCCGGCGCCTGACGACGCGCTCTATCTCGGCGGGGAGCTGGGCAGCACCCTCGATATCGGGCGCGATCCGCCGCTCACCGACGCGATGGGGCGCGGGTTCATCGCCGAGCTCCCGGGCGTGCGGTGATCCCCGCGGTCCGGCGCGCCGGGCCGTGAGCGAGCGACGCCCCGCCCCCGCATCGGCCGCTGCGACCGGATCGCGGCGGGCCGCGCTCCGGCGGACGGCGGAGAGCGCGCCTTTCGGCGGGGGACGCGCCGGAACCCTCTCGACTCCTGGAGCGACGCTCGCCATGAAGTCGATGGTGGCGAGCGAGGCGAGAGCTCTCGCTGGCGGCCGCGGCGGCGCCGCGCCACCAGGAGACGGGAGATGAAGCGCGATCTCAGGAGCACTCGACCCATGTTCTGCGCCGGGCTGCTCATCACGGCGGCCGCGGCGGGTTGCAACGCGATCATCGGGCTCGAGGTCGGCGAGCTCGACGCCTCGGCGGGCGGCGCGGGCGCGACCGCTTCGAGCGTGTCGGCCGGCGGCGGGGGCGCCACCGCTTCGAGCGTGTCGGCCGGCGGCGGGAGCGCCACCGCTTCGAGCGTGTCGGCCGGCGGCGCAGGAGGCGAAGGCGGCACCGGCGAGGGCGGCACCGGTGGCGGGAACGAGGCGCTCTGCAGCTCCGCCCGCGAGGGAGCCGTCCGGCCGCCGTCGGGAGTGTGGGGCACGCTGTCCGGCCTGGCGGTCGTCGGCCTCGCGGCGCGAGACGGCGAGGTGACGGCCCTGGTCAAGGAGAGCCGGGTGCTCGTCAGCGAGCCCACCAAGCCCAGGACGGGGTTCTCTGTCGCGAGGTGGAGCCCGTCCGGGGTCCGCGAGAGCGCGTACGGGATGACGACCGGCGACATGCTCGGCAGCATCTCGGCCGAGCACCTGGCCGTCGTCTCGGACCTCGCTTATGTGGCCGGCTGGTCGGAAGCTCCCCTCACCTTGCTCGCGTCGGGCGGCAGCGGCAGGTGCACCGCCAGCGCGGGCGCGGACACCGGCCTCAAGCCGAGCTTCCTGCTGGCGCTCGACCAGCTGGGCAAGTGCAGGTGGGCCTGGAGCGTGGACGCCGAGTCCAACGCCTACCCGCTCGGGCTCGCGGCGACGACCGACCGGGTCGCCTTCGCCGTCTCGCGAGCACGGGCGAAGAGCGCGACCACCGACGAGTGCGTCCTCGGGGCCGCCGACCAGCGCGGGGTGACGGATCTCGTGATCTTCAACGCGGGCGGCAAGTGCCGGTGGAGCCGCGCGCTCGGATCCTCCGCGGCCGTGCACGTCGCGGAGGTCATCGCCGCGCCAGAGGCCGGCGAGGTGCTCGTCGTCGGCGACTACGATGCGCCGGACGGGCCGCTCGACATCCAGGGGAGAACGCTCCCCCGCGCGCCGGATCGCGATCTGTTCGTGGCGCGCTTCCGGCTCGATGACGGCGCCCTGACGGGCCTCATCCCGCTCACCGCCGCCGGGAGCCAGGCGGCGGCGCGGCACGGGTCCGCGCTGCTCCCGGACGGCGACATCGTGGTCGCCGGGACCTACACCGGGCCGTCCTTCAGCTTCGAGGACGATTGTCCGCTCCTGCCTCCCACGGGAGACACGGAGAACTCGTTCGTCGCGCGCGTCTCGAAGCAGGGAGTGGTCTGGAGCCGCGGGTTCGGCGACGAGAAGCGAGATCAGATGGTCGTCAGTCTGGCGGTGGACGGAGCAGGCGCGATCTACATGGCCGGGACGCTCGAGGGCGAGATCGCCCTGGGGAACGGCGAGAGCCTCACGGCCCGGACGGACGAATTGCAGAGCTTCCTGATCGTGCTCAATCCCAGCGGCAACGTCCTCTCGGCGACCGCGTTCGCGGGCACAGGCACCGTCGGCGTGTGGGCGGTCGCGCCGGGCGCGACGATCGGCGATCCCTTCACCATCGGCGGTGAGCTGACGGAGACGTTCTCTCTCGTCCCCAGCGACCATCCCAGCGGGGCGCCGGGCGAAGGGTTCATCGCCCGGGTGAAGGGGTTGCCGTGAGCGCCGCGCGCGGACGCCAGCGCACCACGAGAGCAGTCCATGACATTTCCGCACGACGACACGCAGCCTGCGACCGGACCGCAGCGGCGCGCATTCCAGCCCGGGTTGACGAAGGGGGGACTGGCAGCTTCCATGAGAGGATGCGCTCGCTTCACCGCCTCTTCTGTCTCTGCCTGGTCCTCCCTGCCGGACTCAACTGTGGATTCCCCGACGCCACCTTCACGGAACGCTCCAGCACGGGCGTGGGCGGCGCGAGCGGCGCCACGGAGTCGGCGAGCTCAGGCGCCGCGTCCTCGGGCGCGGCGGGCTCCGGCGGCGGCGCGGAGGCCTCCAGCGCCGGCGGGAGCGGCGAGGGCGCGACGGGCTCCGGCGGCTCCGCCGGCTCCGTCGGCTCCGGCGGCGGCTCCGCCGGCTCCGGCGGCGGCTCGACGACCTCCAGCGCGGGCGCCGGCGGCGGTTCGGCGATCTCCGGTGCGAGCGCCAGCGCGGCGACCTCCGGCGCCGGCGGCGGCTCGACGACCTCCAGCACGAGCGCTGGCCCGGCGACCTCCAGCTCCGGCGGCGGCACCGTCGACTGCGACGCCGACAAGGACGGCTATCTGTCGATCGCGTGCGAGGGCGGCGACGATTGCAACGACGACAACCCCTCGGTCCACCCCAACCAGCCCAGCACCTTCTATGACACGCCGATCCCTCCGGGACGCAGCTTCGATTACGACTGCAGCGGCGTGGAGGAGACGGAGTTCGGATCGGTCAAATGCACTGGCCTGCTCGTCTGTGCCGCGACGAGCAGCGTGTTTCTGAGCGACGTCCCGTGTGGAAGCCGGGGCCCTTTCGGCTCCTGCGACCTCACCTGCAAGTCGACAATCACCTTTCCCAATTACATGAGGGAATGCCATTGAGCCCGCGCCGCCCCGGTGGCGCCATCGAGGATGCCACGCAACGGAGAGCCGCCCCGATGAGACCCGAACCTCGTGCCATCCGCTCCGTCGTGTCCTGCGCCTTCCTGATCGCCGCGGCGGCGGGGGGCTGCAACGCGCTCATCGGGCTGGAGGTCGGTGAGCTGGATTCGTCTCAGTCCGGCGCGGATGCGGCCTCCTCCTCGGGAGGTCCTGGCACCGGAGGCTCGGGCGCCGGTGGTGCAGGCACCGGTGGTCCAGGCGGTGGAGGAGGCAGCGGCGACGGCGGCGGTGGAGGCAGCGGCGGCGGGGGCAGCGGCGGTGGAGGCAGCGGCGGCGGGGGCAGCGGCGGTGGAGGCAGCGGCGGCGGGGGCAGCGGCGGCGGGGGCAGCGGCGGCGGGGGTCCGCTGTGCAGCGACGCCGAGGGGATCCTCGTCGAGCCGTCGGCCAGCTGGGGAGCGACGCTCGGCTTCGACGTCGGCGACCTCGCGGCGTCGGACGGCGCGCTGACGGCGGTCACCACGGAGGTCCTCGACAGCGGGGCGTTTCGCTTCTCGGTCGCGAAGTGGACCTCCGGCGGGGCAAACGATTCGCGGTACGGGCTGTCGGCGAACGATGTCTGGGGCTTGCACCTGGCTGCGGGCGGCGGCGCCACCTACGTCGCCGGGGAGGCCGCGGGGGCGACCAATCTCCCCGGCGGGCTCCTCGACGCGTGCCGCGTCGGCCCTGCGCTTGTCGCCACCAGCTACACGACGAGCTTCGTCGCGGCGCTCGACGCGAACGGCCGTTGCGGGTGGGCATGGAGCCTCGACGCGCAGCACAACACGACGGCGCGCGCCATGGCGGCGAGCTCCGAGGCGGTCGTCTTCGCCGTCGACGTGACGGACGCCGGCCGGAGCTTCGGCCCGTGCGAGCTGAAGAGCGTCCCGGCGGAGTCGGCGCTGCTCGCCGCGCTTTACCCGGCGGACGGCGCGTGCAAGTGGCAACGCCGCCTCGGGCCGCGGGCGGCCGTGACCGTCAAGGCGCTCCCCGTCAACCCGAAGGCGAGCGGCAACCTCGTGACCGTCGTGGGCGACTACGAGTCGCTCGGCGGAGCGGTCACGTTCGGCGGGCAGACCCCCTTCGCCTCGGAGCAGCGCGACGTCTTCGTCGCGCGCTACACGGCGATCGACGGCGCTCTGGTGGACTTGACCCCGCTGAACCTCGAGGGAGATCAGCAGGTGGCGCAGCACGGCGCCGCGCTGCTCCCGGGCGGCGACGTCGTGATCGCCGGCTCGTACCGGGGGGTCGTCGACTTCGGCGGCGGCTGCCCGGCGTTGCCCGACGCGGGGGACACGGAGAGCTTCTTCGTCGCGCGCGTCTCGAGGAAGGGCGTCGTGTGGAGCCGCGGGTTCGGCAACGACAAGGAGAGCCAGGTCGCGGCCGGCGTGGCGGTGGACGGCGCCGGCGCGATCTACGTCACCGGGGAGTTCACGGGCACGATCCCGCTGGGGAGCGCCGGGAGCCTCACGACGTCCCGGAAGCGGGCGGGGTTTCTGATGCGGCTCGACGCGCAGGGCAACCTGATCTCCGCAACCAAGGTCGAAGGCGCCGGCACCGTCGCCCTCCGCGTCGTCGCGGTGGACGGGGCGCTCGGCGGGCCCGTCTACGTCGCCGGCGCCGTGACGGGCGCGCTCCGCCTCGACGGCCTCGCCGCGCCGCTCGGGAGCGAGAGCGATAACGAGTCCCGCGGGTTCATCGCGAGGCTCTCCGGCGCGGGCCCAACCGGCCGCCCTCAGACCGAGTGAGTGAGCGCTCACTCTTGACGAGTGAGCGCTCACTCCGGTACACGGGACGCATGGCACCACCTAGCCGGCGAGCTCCTCCCCTGCGTCCGGAGGAGCGTCGCGCGAGCATCATCGCGGCGACGATCCCGCTGCTGCGTTTGTACGGCCGCAACGTGACGACGGCGCAGATCGCGATGGCCGCCGGTACCGCGGAAGGGACGTTGTTCCGCGTGTTCCCCGACAAGGAGTCGCTGATCCAGGCCGCGATCGCGACCCTGTTCGATCCGACGCCGACGCTGCGAGAGCTGGAGCGCATCGATCTCGCGGCGCCGCTGCGCGATCGCTTGATCCACGCGGTCGAGATCCTGCAGCGCCGCGTCGAGGGCATCTGGCAGCTCATCTCGATGCTCGGCATGACGATGCCGCCCCCCATGCGCCCCGAGTCCGGGTGCGCTCAGACGCCGCGCCAGGATGAGCAGGTTCACGCGCAGCTCGAGCGCCTGTTCGAGGCGTCGCGCGACGAGCTGCGCTGCGATCCGGCGTATGGAGCGCGGCTGCTGCGCATGATGACGTTCGCGGGCACCCACCCGCGGATCACCGACGGCATGCCCCTGACCGCCGCGGAGGTCGTGGCGGTCCTGCTCGATGGTATCCGCCGCTCCGAAGAGGAGGAGCCTTGCTGAGGCAGCTATTGGGCCGTTTCCTGCGCCCACAGGCGCGCTTGCTCGCGCTCGTCGTCGCGCTCCAGCTCGTGGCGACGCTCGCTTCGCTGTACCTGCCGAGCCTGAACGCCGACATCATCGATCAGGGCATCGCGCTCGGTGACACGCCGCGGATCCTGGAGCTCGGCGCCATCATGCTCGCGATCACCGGCGTCCAGATCGTGTGTTCGGTCGCCGCGAACTACGCCGGCGCGCGCGTCGCGATGAGCTTCGGTCGCGACCTGCGCGCGGCGGTGTTCCACCGCGTCGGCGAGTTCTCCGCGCGCGAGCTGTCGCGGTTCGGAGCGCCGTCGCTCATCACGCGCACGACCAACGACGTCCAGCAGGTGCAGACGGTGGTGATGATGGGCTGTACGATGCTCGTCCTCTCGCCGATCATGTGCGTCGGCGGCATCGTGATGGCGCTGCGCGAGGACGGGTCGCTCGCCTGGCTGCTCGCGATCGCGGTGCCGCTGCTCGCGGGCGCCGTCGTCGCGATCATGTCGCGGATGGTGCCGCAGTTCCGGCGGATGCAGCCCCTCATCGACACGGTGAACCGCGTGCTGCGCGAGCAGATCACCGGCGTGCGCGTGATCCGCGCCTTCGTGCGCGAGCGCGCCGAGGCGGCGCGCTTCGAGCACGCGAACGGCGATCTCACCGAGACCGCGCTGCGCATCGGGCGCCTGCAGGCGCTGATGTTCCCGACCGTGATGTTCGTCTTCAACGCTTCGAGCGTCGCCGTCCTGTGGTTCGGCGCGCACCGGATCGCGGACGGCACGCTCGCGATCGGCTCGATGACGGCGTTCCTCGCCTACCTGGTGCAGATCCTGATGGCCGTGATGATGGTGACGTTCGTGGCCGTCATGCTGCCGCGCGCGGCCGCGTGCTCGGAGCGCATCGTCGAGGTGCTGGACACCGAGCCGTCCGTGCGCGCCCCCGACCAGCCCGTGACGCTCGTCGAGCCGGCCGGCCTCGTCGAGCTGCGAGACGTCGAATACCGCTACCCGGGCGCCGAGCTGCCCGTCCTGCGCGGCATCTCGTTCGTGGCGCGCCCCGGGCAGGTCACCGCGATCATCGGCAGCACCGGCTCGGGCAAGACAACGCTGCTCGACCTGATCGCGCGGCTCATCGATCCGACGAAGGGCGAGGTCCGGCTCGACGGCGTCGACGCGCGCATGCTCGCCCTCGACGCGGTGTGGTCGTGCATCGGGCTCGTCCAGCAGCGAGCCTTCCTGTTCTCCGGCACGGTGGCGTCAAACCTGCGCTACGGCGACCCCGCGGCGACCGACGAGCAGCTCTGGGCGGCGCTCGCCGCCGCGCAAGCGCGCGACTTCGTCGAGGCGATGCCGCGGAAGCTCGACACGCCGATCGGGCAGGGCGGCACGAACGTCTCCGGCGGCCAGCGCCAGCGGCTGTCGATCGCCCGCGCCCTGCTGCGCCGGCCGCGCGTGTTCCTGTTCGACGACGCCTTCTCCGCGCTCGACGTCGCGACCGAGGCCCGGCTCCGGGCCGCGCTCGCCGAGCGCACGCGCGCCGCCACGGTGATCGTCGTCGCGCAGCGCGTGTCGAGCATCGTCGACGCGGACCAGATCCTCGTGCTCGACAACGGCGAGATCGTCGGCCAGGGCAAGCATGGCGAGCTGCTCGCGTCGTGCCCGACGTACGCCGAGATCGTGGCCTCGCAGCGCGACGCGGCGGTGGCCGCATGAGCGGGCGTCACGCTGGTCCCCCGCCCGCCGCCCCCGCGGGGGCGCGCTCCCCGATCGCGCCGCGCGGCCCCTTCGGCATGGGCGCCGCGCCGCCGCAGAAGGCGAAGCAGTTCGCCCCCTCCGCGCGGCGCCTCCTCGGCCGCCTCGCCCCCGAGCGCGCGCGCCTCGCGGTCGTGCTCGCTTGCTCGCTGCTCAGCGTGGGGCTCGGCCTGGCCGGTCCGAAGCTGCTCGGCCGCGCGACGGACATCATCTTCTCCGGCGTGATGGGCGCTCGCCTCCCGGCGGCCTCCACGAAGGCCGAGGCCGTCGCGGAGCTCCAGCGCTCCGGCCAGGCGCGGCTCGCCGAGCTCGTGGGCCACATGGACGTCGTTCCCGGCCGCGGCATCCAGCTCCGCGAGCTCGCCGAGCTGCTCCTGCTCGTGATGGCGCTCTACGCCGGCGCGTCGCTGTTCGCCTGGCTGCAGGGCTACCTGCTCAACGACGTCGTGCAGAGCACCGTGCGACAGCTCCGCGCCGAGGCGCAGGACAAGCTCGCCCGCTTGCCGCTCGCCTACTTCGACGGCCGCCCGCACGGCGAGCTCTTGAGCCGCGTCACGAACGACATCGACAACGTCGGGCAGGGCCTGCAGCAGACGCTGACGCAGATCATGAACGGCGCGCTGACGCTCCTCGGCATCGTCGTCATGCTCGTCGTGATCTCGCCGGTGCTCGCGGTGATCACGCTCTTCACCGTGCCGCTCTCGGTGCTCACGACCGCGGCGGTCGCGAAGCGCGCGCAGGCGAAATTCGTCGCGCAGTGGGCGCAGGTCGGCGTGCTCAACGGCCAGATCGAGGAGGCGTTCACCGGGCACGCGCTCGTCAACGTGCTCGGGCGGCGCCGCGACGTCGAGGCGCGCTTCCAGTCCACGAACCAGGAGCTGTTCGAGACCAGCTTCCGCGCGCAGTTCATGTCCAGCACCATCATGCCGGCGGTCAATTTCGTCGGGAACCTGACCTACGTCGCGATCGCCGTACTCGGCGGCCTGCGCGTCGCGTCGGGCGCGATGCTGCTCGGCAGCGTACAAGCGTTCATCCAGTACTCGCGCCAGTTCTCTCAGCAGCTCGGCCAGCTCGCCTCCGTCACGAACGTCCTGCAATCGGGTGTTGCCTCCGCAGAGCGGGTGTTCGAGCTGCTCGACGAACAAGGCCAGTCACCCGACGCCACCCCGCCCGCGGCCCTGCCGAAGGTGAGCGGCGAGGTCCGGTTCGAGCACGTCACGTTCCGCTACAAGCCCGACGAGCCACTCATCGAGGACCTCGACCTCACGATCCGGCCAGGCCAGACGGTCGCGATCGTCGGCCCGACAGGCGCCGGCAAGACAACGCTCGTGAACCTCCTGATGCGATTTTACGAGCTCGACGGCGGTCGGATCCTGATCGACGGCGTCGATATCGCGCGTTTGCCTCGCCACGAGCTGCGCGCGAAGCTCGGTATCGTGCTGCAGGATACATGGCTGTTCTCCGGCACGATCCGCGACAACATCGCGTTCGGCAACGCGGCCGCGACCGAGGCCGATATCCAGGAGGCCGCGCGCGCGGCGCACGTCGACCGCTTCGTGCGCGCGCTGCCCGCCGGTTACGACACGGTGATCAACGAGGACTCGGGCAACCTGAGCGCCGGAGAGAAGCAGCTCATCACGATCGCCCGCGCGTTCCTCGCGAACCCGGCGATCCTGATCCTCGACGAGGCGACCTCCTCGGTCGACACCCGGACCGAGGTGCTCGTCCAGCGCGCGATGGCCGCCTTGCGCGCCCAGCGCACGAGCTTCGTCATTGCGCATCGCCTCTCGACGATCCGCGACGCCGACATGCTCCTCGTGATGAACGCGGGCCGCATCGTCGAGCGCGGCACGCACGCGGAGCTCCTCGCCGCGGGCGGCGCCTATCACGCGTTGTACCAGACCCAGCTCGCCGGCAACGGCGGGAGCGGCGCGAAGCTCGAGGGCCACGCTGCCGCGCTCAGTCGATGACCGCGGTGGCCTCGACCTCGACCAGGTGATCGGGGTCGGAGAGCGCGCTGATGCCCAGCAGCGTGCCCGGCGGGACCGGGGTGACTCCCAGCTTCGCGGCCGCCCGACCGATCCCCTCCAGCAGCAGGGGCATCTTGTCGGGAGTCCAGTCGACAGCGTAGATGGTCAGCTTCGCAACGTCGTTGAAGGAGCCGCCGACCCCGGCCAGGGCGGTGGCCACGTTGAGGTAACACTGCTCGACCTGAGCGGCGAAGTCGCCCTTGCCGATCGTCCTCCCATCGGCATCCCAGGCGACCTGGCCTGCGATGAACACGAGCTTCGACCCGGTGGCGATCGACACCTGTCGGTACGCCTCGATCTTCGGCAACCCGCCGGGGTTCACCAGGGTGATGGCCATGCTGTCTCCTCCGTCCTCTCCCTGCGCGCAGGGCGGCATGCCCCGCCGCGCGCTGGTTAGATGCGCCCTCCCCGCCGCGACCGGTAGACCCACGGCGCGAAACGAGCCGATAAGCGCTGCTATACAATCGCGCCATGAACCGCGCGACGGACCGCTTCGAGGGTCTGACCGTCTTCCTCACCGTGGCGAGGCACCGGAGCTTCCGCGCCGCCGCCGCGGAGCTCGGCGTGACCACGGGCGCCGTGAGCCAGGCGATCCGCGCCCTCGAGCGCCGCGTCGGCCTCCCGCTCCTCTCGCGCACGACGCGCCGCGTGGGGCTCACCGAGGCCGGCGAGCGGCTGCACGAGCGCCTCGCGCCCGCGGCCGGTGAGATCAGCGCCGCGCTCGAGGCGCTCGACGAGCTCCGCGGCCAGCCGGCGGGGCTGCTCCGCCTCACCGTCGCCCGGACCGCCGTGCCCTTCGTGATCGAGCCGGTGCTCCCACGCTTCCGCCGCGCTTACCCCGACGTGGCCGTCGAGATCTCGGTGGACGACACCCTGGTCGATCTCGCCGGGACCGGCTTCGACGCCGGTGTGCGGCTCGGCGAGGACCTCGCCCAGGACATGACCGCCGTGCGCCTCACGCCGGATCTCCGCTGGCTCGTGGTCGGCGCGCCGGCGTACTTCGCCGCCCACGGCCGCCCGGAGGAGCCCGAAGATCTGCTCGCCCACACGTGCATCCGGTACCGATTCCAGAGCGCCGCGCTCTATCGCTGGGAGTTCGTGCGCGATCACCGCGAGATCACCGTGCACGCCCCCGGCACGCTCACGGTGAACGACGCCGATCTGGCGGTGTCCCTCGCGCGCGATGGGCTCGGGCTCGCGTACATGTTCGATCTGGCCGTCGCCGAGGATCTGGCGAGCGGGGCGCTCGCGACGGCGCTCGAGCGCCATGCGCCGACGGGGCCCGGCTTCTTCCTCTACTTCCCCGCCCGCGCGCAGGCGCAGGCGAAGCTGCGCGCGTTCATCGACACGGCGCTCGCCGTGCTCATGCCAGAGGGCCCGCGGAACCCGAAGGAGACGCGCGCCGCCTCGTGAGCTCCCCGGGCGCCTCCAGCGACCACCCGCCGGTCACCGCGCGCGCTGGCGCTGCCAGGCGACGATCCGCGTGACCGCCTCGTCGACCTGATCGACCGGGGCCGCGAAGGACAGCCGGACGTACCGCGCGCCGCCTTCGCCGTCGAAGTCCGTGCCCGGCGTGAGCGCCACGCCCGTGTCGGCGAGCAGCCGCTCACACCACGCGACCGAGTCGTCCGTGCCGACGTCGGCATACAGATAGAAGGCGCCGTCGGGCGGGGCGACCTTCCAGCCGAGCTCGGGCAGCCGCCGCAGCAGCAGATCGCGCGCGGCCGCGTAGCCCTCCACCAGCCGGTCCGCCTCGGCGTACGCCTCCGGGGTCAGGGCCGCGAGCGCCGCGTGTTGCGCCAGGGCGGGCGGGCACAGCGCGAGGTTCCCCGCCAGCGCGTCGACCGTCGGGACGAGCTCCGGCGGGAGCACGAGCCACCCCAGGCGCCAGCCCGTCATGGCCCAGTACTTCGAGAAGCTCGACACGACGACGGCGCCCGCGTCGACGTGGCGCGCCGCCGTCGCCTGGCGCCCGGCCCACGGGCCGTACGTGAGGCCGTGATAGATCTCGTCGCTCACCAGCCGGACGCCGTGCTCCGCGCACCAGCGCGCCATCGCGTCGAGCTCCGCGGCGTCGACCATCGTGCCCGTCGGGTTCGCCGGGCTCGCCAGGATCACGCCGTCGAGCTTTCCACCGTCGCGCGCGGCCATGAGCTGCGCCGTTGTCAGCTGGAAGCGGCTCTCCGGGCCGCACGGCAGCTCGACCACCTCGACCCCGAGGGAGCGAAGGATGTTCCGGTACGCCGGGTAGCCCGGGCGAGCGAGCGCCACGCGGTCACCCGCCTCGAACGCCGCGAGGAACGCGAGCAGGAACCCGCCCGACGACCCCGTGGTGAGCGCGACGCGCGACGGGTCGAGGTCCACGCCGTACCAGCGGCCGTAGTGCTCCGCGAGCGCGCGGCGCAGCGCCGGGATGCCGAGCGCCTCGGTGTACCCGAGGTCGCCCTCCGCGAGGAGCGCGGCCGCCCGCGCGCGCACAACGGCGGGCGCCCCTGAGCCCGGCTGGCCCGCGCACAGGCTGATGACCGGCTCCCCCGCCGCGCGCCGCGCGTTGGCGGCGGCGAGCACCTCCATGACCGCGAACGGCGGCACCTGCGAGCGGCGGCTGATCCTCACCCGGCCATCCTTCTCCCCCGCCGAAGACAGGCCATTTACAGCACGAAAGCTCCGCTGTCAGCAGAGGAAATCCGATGGCTGCGGCAGGACGAGCGCCGTGCGTGGACCCACAAAAGCGAGAACGCGGCCGGTGAGGGCCGCGTTCTCCGTGTTGCTCGCCGCGACGGCGCGTCCGCTCAGGCGATGAGCGGGGCGATGAGGAGCGACACGACGCCCATCACCTTGATGAGGATCGAGATGCCGGGGCCCGACGTGTCCTTGAAGGGATCGCCGACGGTGTCGCCGACGACGGCGGCCTTGTGGGCGTCGGAGCCCTTCGCGTGGCCGTCGAGGCCGCCCTTCTCGATGTGCTTCTTGGCGTTGTCCCAGGCGCCGCCGCCGTTCGCCATCATCAGCGAGAGCACCGCGCCGACGACGAGCGCGCCGGCCAGCGTGCCCGCGAGGACCTCGGGGCCTGCCACGAAGCCGACGACGACCGGCGCGAGCACCGCGATGGCGCCGGGCGCGATCATCTCTCGGATGGCGGCCGCCGTGGCGATGTCGACGATGACCTTCGGCTGCGGCTCGACGCCCGGCTTGCCCTCGAGCAGGCCGGGGATCTCGCGGAACTGACGGCGGATCTCCTCGACGATCGCGCCGGCCGCGCGGCCGACGGCGGTCATCGTGAGCGCGCCGACGAGGCACGGGAGGAGCGCGCCGAAGAGCAGCCCCATGAGGACCTTCGCGTCGGTCAGGTACAGCACGAGCTCCGGGAGGCCCTTCGCGCGGCGGACCGCGTCGACCTCCATGTTGAAGGCGGCGAACAGCGCGACGACGGTGAGCACCGCCGAGCCGATCGCGAAGCCCTTGCCGACGGCCGCGGTGGTGTTGCCGACCGCGTCGAGCTCGTCGGTGATCGCGCGGACCTCCTTGCCGAGGCCGGCCATCTCGGAGATGCCGCCGCCGTTGTCGGCGATCGGGCCGTACGCGTCGACGGTCATGACGATCGCGGTGCCGGCGAGCATGCCGACCGCGGCGAGCGCGATGCCATAGAGGCCGAGGTAGTGGTTCGAGATCCAGCCCACGGCGACGAGGGTCATGAGGGGGATGGCGACGCTCTCGAGGCCGACCGCGATGCCGCGGATGACGTTGGTGCCGGGGCCGGTGAGCGAGCTCTGGGCCACCTTGTGGATGGGGCCCATCGACGTGTAGTAGTCGGTCACGAGGCCGACGATGGCGCCGCCCGCGGCGCCGGCCGCGAGGGTGATGACGGTGCCGGAGCTGAAGCCGAGCCCCGGGAGGATGCCGGCCGCCGCGAGCACGACGAGGAACGGCGGGACGATGAGCGCGAGGCGCAGCACCCGGGCCGGCGGCAGGTTCTTGAGCGCGCGCGTGATGAAGATGCCGACGACCGAGACCGCGAGGCCGATCGTCGCGAGGAGCAGCGGCAGCGACACGGCCATCGCGCGGAGCTCCTGCTCGCTCACCGACGGCGCGAGCTGCTGCAGCTTGGCGATCGGCAGCGTGAGGCCGAGCGCGATCGCGGCGACGACCGCGGCCACGTAGCTCTCGTAGATGTCGGCGCCCATGCCCGCGATGTCGCCGACGTTGTCGCCGACGTTGTCTGCGATGACGCCCGGGTTGCGCGGGTCGTCCTCGGGGATGTTCGCCTCGACCTTGCCGACGATGTCGGCGCCGACGTCCGCGGCCTTCGTGTAGATGCCGCCGCCGATGCGGGCGAAGAGCGCGATCGAGCTCGCGCCGACGGCGAACGAGTGGACGATCGTCGCGAGGTGCTCGTGGCTGCGGAACAGGGCGTAGATGCCGCCCAGGCCGATGAGGCCGAGCCCCGCGACGCAGAGGCCCATGACGGCGCCGCCGTCGAGCGCGGTGACGAGCGCGGTGGGCTTGCCGTGCGCGCGCGCGGCCTCGGCCGTGCGAACGTTGGCGTACGTCGCGGCCTTCATGCCGAAGAAGCCGGCGATGAGCGACAGGAACGCGCCGGCGGCGAAGGCGCCCGCGGACAGGAGCCCGAGCGTCGCGGCCAGGAGCGCAAAGACGGCGGCGGCGTAGACGGCGAGCACCTTGTACTCGCGCGCGAGGAAGGCCATCGCCCCCTCGCGGACGTAGCGCGCGATGCGCGCCATCGTCTCATTGCCTTCAGGGGCCTTCTTGACACGCACGTAGAAGGTGCGTGCGACCAAGAGCGCGACGGCGCCCGTTAAGAGCGACTGGTACGACAATGCATCCACGGGTGATGGTCCTCTCGCCCGCCCCCGGCCGGAGCGAGCGCCGGCTCACTCGTCCGTCCACGACGGCGGATCAAGTAGGAAATTGCGTTGCCTCGGTTCCAGGCGGCCGCCCAGGGCGAAATCTTGACCTGGCGCCAGGGACGTGGCGTCCGCAACGTCGGTCGTGCTGGTCCCCGCGCGAGCCAACAGCAACCGTGACATCGGAATGTTACAGGCAAGAAGGGCGCGTGCGACGCGAACGAGCGCATCGACGATCCACCCACGGGGGCGATCCAGCGGCGCGTCCGGCGACGGCCGGCGCTACTCGAGCAGCGCGAGGGTCCGCGGATCGGGCTCGCCGTCGCAGTGCTTGTCGAGCGCCGCGAGGAACGCCCCCTCGCCGGGGGCCGCGCGGGAGAACAGGGTCATCGACGAGCAAAACTTCATGTCATCGGGGCTATCGAAGATGTCGACCAGCGAGCGCCCCTCGATCTGGTTCACGAGGCGAGTGCACTCCAGCAGCCTCGGACCGAGCGTCGGGTGCTGCAGATACGCTTCGGCTTCGGCCTTCGAAGCGATGCCGTACCTCTGCGCCATGGCGCTGTGGCCCAGGCCCTTCAGCTGCGGAAAGATGAACCACATCCAGTGGCTGGTCTTCTCTCCTCGGCGCAGCTCGGCCAGGACGCGGGCATAGACCGGAGCCTGCGCGTCCACGAATCGCTTCAGGTCGTACGGATCGGGCATGGGCGCTCCTCGACCGCCAGAGTAGCATTCGCTCCGTCGCCGGCCCTCCAGCTGCGATGAGGATCCGAGGGAATTCAAGGTGCTTCGCGCGAACAGCTGATCGCTGCTCGCGCCAGCCCGCCCGGATGGAGCGATGGGCAGGGGGCTACAGGCCCGTGTGCGCCCCCGTGATCCAGACGGTCGCGTGGGAGCCGTCGGGCTGCGTGGCCCAGGTGCGGACGCGGTACTTGCTCGTGGCGACCTGCTGCGCGGTCCCGTAGTTCTCGTGGAAGTAGACGAACGCCGGCGTCGAGCAGTGCCCGCGGCCGGCCAGCGGGTTGTCCCAGAGCCACGTGCCCGCCTGCTCCTTGTACGTGAGCTGCACGAACTGGCTCGTGGCCGCGTCCCAGCGCTGGACGCGCGTGGCCATCTTGGTGTTCGCGCAGTCGCTCATCGCCTGCGACGCGTCGCTCCACGAGGTGGACGAGGAGCCCCAGAAGGTAGGCTGCACGTCGAAGCGGTAGGTCTCCGGGGTCTGGTGCTGGTAATAGCCGGGCACGGGGAAATCCACGATCGTCGTCGCTCGATCCTGCCCGATGTCCGGACAGATGCCGTCGATCCACTGGTAGGCGCGGACGTAGGTCTCGGTTGCTCCGACCGTGGTGAGCTGCGGGGTGGTGAAGTTCGGGTCGGTCCCCATCGCGCAGGGATCGGGGTTTCCCCCGAGCGCCTCGGCGCTCTCCGCCGTGTCTTCCTCATCGAAGCTGCCGTCATCGGCCGCCACGCAGCCCGTGACCATCGAGAAGGTGATGAGACCGAGACCGAGATGATATGCAGCAATCTTCATGGTGTGACTCCCCTTGGTATGCCGGCCTCTCAGGCCGCGCCCACGCCCGCCCCCGCCCCCGCCCCCGCCCCCAGCCGGAGAGCACGGAGCGTGCCTGCGACGATCCCCCGAGCGCTCCTGTGCCCTCGATGAGCTCGCAGCGCAGGATCGCGAGGCAGATCGTGGGGCAGAGCGCCGCTCGACCCGGCAATGGAGGCGGCAGCCTCCTCCATCGCCGGGCCGATGGAGGTTCGCGCCTCCACCTCGACCCGCGAGCTGATGAAGGCCCACGAGCTGAAGCCGCCCCCCGGAGCTCGCGACGCGGCCGTCGTGGCGTCCACCTGGCGCACAAATATCGAGCGCGAAGCGACGGAGCGTGGCCCGCGGTCTGGCCACTTGCGCAGGCGGCGGACGCGAAGATGCTCACTCCTTGAATCGCGGCCAACGCTCGACGATCGGTTGTGCATGGGGAACACGGAGCACCTGGGTATCCTTTGTGTCATGGCGCTTGAACGGAGGGCGGCGCGGCTCGTGGCAGCGGGCGCCACGATGCTCGCCATGGGCTGCAGCGGGATATGGACGGCGCAGGAGAGCGGCGCAGAGATGGCCGGCGGCGCGGGCGGGAGCGCCGGCACGGCGCAGGGCGGCGATCCGGGGAGCGCGGAGGCCTGCGCGGCCGGGGAGGCGCGCTGCAACGCGAGCGGCCTGCGCGAGACGTGCACGAGCGACGGCGCCTGGAGCGTCTCGGATTTCGTGTGCGCGCGAAACGTCGCGGTCGACGACGAGGTCGGCAGCACCTGTGTGACGAAGACCGACGGCAGCTATCGTTGCTGGGGCGACGATCCGGGCGGCGCGCTGCCCGCCGAGCGCTACCGGCGTGTCCAGCTCGCGCGACAGGGGCTGATCGGGCTCACCGAGGACGGTCGGCTGCTCGCGGCGGGCACGGTCCTGCCAGACGGGCTGCCACCTGCCTCCACCTTTCGAGCGACGAACATGTGGGACTACAAGGGCGTGTGCCCGCTGTTCGTGGACGGGTCGTTCGCGGTGGTGCTCGATCGCACGTCGACCAACCGCCCTCACGACCCGGACGAGGATGCGGTGAGAAGGATGGAGGGCTCGTTCACGCAAGCGTTCTGCGTCTTCGAGGGGCTCGCCGTCGGCGTGCGCTCCGACGGCAGCCTGTGGCAGTCCCACCGCACGGAGACGCCCCCCGGTGAGTTCACCCAGGTGGCGTTCAGCAACCGCGTCTTCTGCGCGCTCACGAAGGCCGGCGGCATCCAGTGCTTCGAGCCGAACTTCGCTTGCGGCCACACCGGCATCATTGACTGCGCCGGGCCGGAGTATCCCGAGTTTTCGGGCGGACCGTACCGTTCCATCACCGCCACTGACGGAGCGGTGTGCGCGATCGACGCCGAGGGGGCCCTCACGTGCAGGCGCTATGATGGCGCCGACATGCCGATCGACGCCGGTCGCTTCACGTTCATCGAAGGCGGGAACAGCGTCCTTTGCGGCGTGCGCACCGACGGCTCGGCCGCCTGTTTCCGCCACGGCGGCTGGAGCCTTGATGAGGTCGGTCAGTTCGTGCCCGCGGCGCTCGATCCCGGCTGGTGAGCGACGGGGGCGGAGGCTATGTCGACTCGCTGGATGTCGGCTCGGGGCCGATCCCCAGCGCCGGGCTGAGCGACATCTACCTCATGAGGACGGACCCGGCAGGGGACCCCGCTTGGGTTCGCCATTTCGGCGATCCGGCCTATCAAGACGTCTATGGCCTGTCGGTCGACGGCGAGGACAACGTGGTCGTCCTCGGCTCGTTCGAGGGCACTGGTTCACGGGCACCCTCGACCTCGGCTCCGGCCCGCTGACAGGGGACGAGGACGTCTTCGTCGCGGCGTTCGGCCCCTGACCCACGGCGACCACGAGGGCGAGCCAGGCGGGCGCGCCCTCGCGGTCACAGCCGGGCCACGGAGGATCAAGGAGCGTTGTAGGACGCGACTTGCCCCTGGTAGCGGTAGTCGCCGGCGTTGGACCAGAACACGCCCTGCCCTTCGGGGGCGATGACGCGCCAGGGGACGGGCTGTTCGAACGCCAGCAGGACGGTCCTGCTGCTCTCGAGATCGTGCGCGTTGACGCTGCGGTTCCCCCGTGTGTCCGTCGAGAACAGCGTCGAGCCCCGGAGGGCCAGCCCCGCCATCGAGCCCCCCCTGAAGATCAAGGTCTTCTGTCCTCCGGTGATGGGCGCCTTGAACACGCCGCCGTCGCCGGCGTTGGCCCAGTAGACGAACGCCGCGTCCACCGCGATCCCGGCCGGCTCGACCTCGTTGTCGGCGATGACGGTGACCTCCCCGCCCGCCTTCGCCACCTTGTAGACCTTGTTGGTCGCCGCGCCGCCGGTCCAGTAGAGGTTCTGCGCGTCCTGCGCGAGGTACGCGGGCCTCCCGGCGCCGGACGCGAGGACGACCGGCTCGCCGCCGTCGAGCTGCATCGTGTAGATGTTCTCTCCATCGCCGTCGCCGAAGTAGATGGCCGACGCGTCGCCGATGACGCTCACGACATAGCCGATCTGGGCCAGCGTCTCCACCTCCAGGGTCGCCTTGTCGACGCGCCGGAGCGCCGAGGGGATCACCGGGTCATCATCACCGCCGCTCGCCCAGTACACGTGCGAGTCGTTGACCCACAGCGCCTTGGGATCGGGATCGGCGGGGATCATCGCCTCTGCCTCGGCGGTGCCCAGCCTCACGCGGTAGATGAATCCGTCGTTGTTGTCCCCGGTCGCGACGTCCTCGGTGCCGCCGCTCGCGAAGTAGAGGAAGGACTCGTCGGCGGCCAGCGCGCTCGGATAGCGGTGCAGGCTCGCCATCGGGGTCGCCAGGATCATGCCTGGATAGATCCTCGAGAGGCGGTCGGTCTCCGTGACGACGCTGTCCCTCGAGACGTCGTGCCGTGCGAGCGGCGCGAAATCGTCCGAGCCCTCCTGCGCGGTGAAGCCATAGGCGCCGAGGACCGTGCTTTCGCCCAGCTCCGCCCTGAGCTCGACCGTGATCGGCAGCGTGAGCGTGATCGGCCTCTCGAACGTCAGGCCCTCCGGGCCGAGGACGTACATGGGCCCCACCGCGCCCTCGGGGGCCTCCTTGACGCGCTCGATGGTGATCACCGTGTTTTCGCTCACCGCGCCTGGCGGCACCTCGATGGTGAAGCCGTCGTCCGCGGTGAAGGTCCCGCCCTGCGCGTCGACGGAGAACTGCTCGCCGGCCCCTGGCTGCGGGCCGGTCCCTGGCGTGGCGCCTCCGCCCGTATCGCCGCCGCTCGCATCGCCGCTGCCGGTGGTGCCGCTGCCCGTATCGCCGCCGCCGGTAGCGCCGCTGCCCGAATCGCCGCCGCCCGTGGCCCGATTGCCCTTGTCCGTCCCTCCGCACGACGCGCTGCTCAGCGCGGCAGCCGCGCACGCCAACACCACGAATAAGGTCCTTGTCATCGTTTCGCTCCTCCGCGGGCGGTCGTCGCCGCCATGTCATGGAAGGCCATGGTTCTGCCGAGCTCGCCATGGGGGCGGCCGCGACATCACCCTTGATCAGACAACAGCGTAGCGCCCGATGGGGCGGTGGCGAGCTGAGCCAGAGCAGGTGAGAGACATACGGTCTTTGCCTGTCAGGGTTATCCCAAGCGTCCATTCACCATGCCCCTTACGCATCGTGGTTGTCCCAGGGGGCCACTCTTTACAGTCCTTACCCGTCAGGGTTGTCCCAGGTGCACGGCTCGACCGCGCGTCGCCGGCGGCTCATGACTCGTGGCGGCGGGGGGACGGCGCCGCGCGGGCGCGCAGACAACGCTCGGCGAGGGCGGGTATCGCGCTGGTGAGCGAGGGCGCGAGGGCACGGCGCCCGGGGAGCGGCAGCCCAGCATGCCCCGAGGGGCGGGGCATCGCGGGCTTCGCGACGACGAGCGCCTCCTCGGGCGTGCAGCACATGGCCGAGAGGTGGCCCATCGTGCGGCCGGAGCGGGCGACCGGCTCGCCAGCGTCGGGGCTAGCAGCGCGGCGCCCGCCCGCACTGTGCGGGCGGATTGAGTTCGTGAACAGTCTGCGTATCCTGGCCTCGCTGCACCGAAGCCACCCGCAGTTCCTCGGAGTCGTCGCGCGAGCGCGACGGGAGCCAGCATGCCGATCGGGCAAACGAAAGGGAGTATCGTACCGCTGCGCCGCGACGCAGCGCCGCGCGTTCGCGGCGTGCAGGCCGCCGCGGTGCTCGCGGCGCTGCTGGAGCTCACCGCGCCGGCGGCCGCGCAGGCGCAGGCCGCGCCGCCGAAGCCGGCGCGCGGCGACGCGGCGAGGCCCGCCGCGCCAGGCACGGCGCCCGCGGGAGTGGGTGCCCCGATCGCTCCGGCGCCCGCCCCTGTCGCTCCGGCACCCGCCCCGATCGCTCCAGTGCCCGCCCCTGTCGCTCCGGCACCCGCCCCTGTCGCTCCGGCGCTCGCCCCTGTCGCTCCGGCACCCGCCCCGATCGCTCCGGCGGGCGGCGCGCTGGTGCCCATCCCGCAGGGTTACTATCTGCCGGCGCCGCCGCTCCCGCCGTGGGCCAACCCACGGACCATCGAGTACGAAGAGGGGGACCCGATCCCGCGCGGCTACGCGCTCCGGACCAGGGCGGACCGCAAGCTCGCCACGGCGGGGCTGCTCACGTTCGGCATCCCGTACGCGCTCACGTTCACGGTCGCAGGCATCGCGTCGTTCGACGACGACGATTTCGATGAGTTCGGGCCGCTGCTCATCCCGTTCGCCGGCCCGATGATCGCGATCGGGACCCTGGAAGCGGAGGGCGCCGGCATCTTCTGGCTCACGATGGACGCCGTGACCCAGGTGGGCGGGCTCATCCTGTACGCCGCCGGTCTCGCGAACGAGGACGTCTACCTCGAGCGCCAGTTCACGGTGAGCTCACGCGACCCTGGGCACGCTGCGTTCCGCTGGCCCGAGGTCTCGATCGGCGGGTCCTCCGCCAGCCTCCGATGGAGATTCTGAGCTGGTGCCCCTGCGCCGACAGCCCTCACCCCGAAGGGAGACGCACGTGACCGCGATCCGCACCGTCCTCTCGATGGCCGCGCTGCTTGGCGCGCTCGCGCTCGCAACGCCGGCCACGGCGGAGAGCGACGCCCCCCCGTCCGCGCAGAGCACGGCGCCGTCTGGCTACGCGCCGTCCCCTGCCGGCGTGCCGCCCGGCTATGCGCCGCCCGGCTATGCGCCGCCCGGCCATGGGCCGCCCGGCCATGCGCCGCCCGGCTACGCGCTGCCGCCTGGATACCCACCGCCACCTGACCACGTGCCGCCCGGCTACGTGCCGTATGCGCCGTCCGTCATCCTCGGCATGCCGCGAACGTTGACCTTCACGGAAGGCGGGATCCGGCCGGCGGGCTATCGCGTCGAGACGCAGATGAACCGCCGGCTGGTGGTCGCGGGGTCGATCGTCCTCGCCAGCGCGTGGGCGCTCTCGGCGCTGACGGCGGGGAGCATCCTCAGCGAGGGAGGCAGCGACGCCGTCAGCTACTCGCCGATGCTCGTGCCCGTGGGCGGCCCGTTCATCACGCTCGGCACGGGCGAGGACGTCGACGTCGACCGCGACGACGGCCGGCTCGCCGCCGCCCTCCTCCTCTTCGACGGGGCCACGCAGGTGACCGGCTTCGCGCTGCTCGTCGCGGGCCTCGTCGGCAACCAGCGGGTCTGGGTGCGCGACGACATCCCGAGCAAGGTGTCGGTCCAGGCCCCCGAGCTCACCGTCGGCCCGACGGGCGCGACCCTGCGCATGAGCTTCTGAGGATCCCGCTCGCGTGAGCTAGCGAAACGGGCGCTCTCGTTCGGCGTCGTGGTCAGCTCAGAGCGCCTCAAGGAGCGATGCGTACGTCTCCACTTTGCCCCGCAAATAATCCCGTAGACCTCGCATATCCGCCTGAAGGTGCGCCGTGAACTCGATCACATGACAGGTCCGGCGGATCGCTTCCTCGATTGCTTTCAGATTGCCAGACTTAGACCTGGTCACCGCGCATGCCTTGTAGTCACCAACGGTAAGATCCGGCTTTACACTACCGTACGCAGCGAGTCCTTGACCGAATGCGATGCTCTTGAACCTCTTCGCGATGGCGCTCTCATAGCTTCGACTCCTCCCTTGACCGGCGTCCTTGAACGCGGCGATGAACCTGTCGATCTCGTCGATGTTGGCTAGCGCGTCGAGATTGTCATCGAGTTTGCTGGCCGCTGCCTCCGCGGCTCGCTTCGCATCCCTGGGATCCCCGATTCTCGGCGCGAGCTGGATGAAGTCCTCCAGTGACGGAGAGAGTGAGTCATTACAAAGACACCATGTGGCTCGCGCGTCGAGCGCCACCCATCGGAGCGCAAATTCCGACTCGACGAGGCTGGCCTTGCGTGCATAGCCATCGTTGCGATCATCGCCCAAGACGGATGCCCACGATTCTCGAAACAGCCACGAACCCACATGCCTGCAACGCAAACTCTCGCTCGCCGTAAATTCATTGTCCGCAATGAAGCTGTCCACCACCAGCGGCTCTGCCCCCAAAGTCACCAGCGTCAGCAGGTTCTTGTTGGCAGGTCGCCCCGACCGACGCGCTGCGCCGGCGCTGAGCGCCCGATCGATCGCCTGAAAAGAATCGATGAACCCTCCAGGGCCGGTGAGGATCTTGTACGCGTCCACCTTTTCGTCCGGACCGCCTTGATCAAGGCAATACCAGTAGCTCCTCGGATTGAGGCTATTGGTGTTAGTACGCACGATCTCTTCCTTGAGCGGCGCATCTGGAAGGGGCAGGTCGATGACCCTGGCGAGACCTGCATGAGACTGCTCCAGGTGGCCATGGATCTGTTCGAGAAAGGATCGATTGTTCGAGAGCAGCACGAAGAGAGAGCGCGCGAATCGGCCTCGTACATTCTCAACGATCCGTTGCGCGACCGACTCCAGCGCGACATCTGATTTTCCTTCCGCTTTGAGCCGCAGGTACTCCCCCTGAGTGAGCTCTGCGAGCTCGCGGATGAAGACATCTTTATGAGCATCGTCGATGATGAACACGCGCATGGCATGCACGTCCGACGACGCAAATGCAGTTTCTTTCTTCAGCCAATCGCTCTCTGCTGAGATGCGCCGGACGACGGTACGCGCCGTCACCTCGCGGACCTTCGAAAAATCGATCGGATCACCGCCCGAGAGCAAATGCCAGAGGTTGTGCGGATCAGAGCTCGTCAGCTTCGTGGATGCTGCGTTGAAACCATCCTCGAGCTCACGGGTAAACAACGTCTTGCCGGTGCCCTGGGGACCGTGGACAAGTAAGACCGACCCGCTCTTGCGCTCGTATACGGCCTGGAAGGCGCTTCGAAACTCTCTCGACAGCTCTCGCCAGTGATCGAGACGAGTGCGATAGTCCCGGTACTGTGCCTGAGTTAGATATTCTGCGCGCTCAGGGAAAAGGAGGAGCTGCTGATAGACGGGGCCGAGCCCACCAGCAAATTTTGTGCCGCCGCCACCTTTCCGGGATGCCATTCGCGACCCTACCACGGACCTACCGATGCCTCCATGCAAGATACTCTGCTGACGTGCGTCGATGTCATGGCCGCATCCCCGGAAATCGCTCCAAAGCCCGCATGTCCTCGGTGATGCGCTGAGGTCTTCTTCGGGGAACACCCCACCGCCTCGACCGCCGAGTCCGTGCGCGATTGGGCTCTGTGGCCGGTCGCCGCCCTCGTTGTCACTGCCGACTGGGCCCGCTCGCCGCCGCCGAGGCCTGGCGCAGCCAGCGGTGGCAGTTGATGAGGCCGACGAGCTCGCGGACGGCAGGCAGACTACGGTCGACTTCCGGCCAAGGCCTACAGCCCAGGAGCTGGCTGCGATCATCTCAACCACGCAGAGGGGGCAAGCGCGACCTCTACCCCTCTGCGAGGTCCCGGCCCATGTCGCGACGTGCCCGCCGCTTGCTCCGCGACGCCCCCGCCCATGTCGCGACATGCCCGCCGCCTGCTCCGCGACGCCCCCGCCCATGTCGCGACATGCCCGCCGCCTGCTCCGCGACGCTCAGCGCGCCAGGCGGTAGGTCGCGTCGAACGGCGAGCCGCCCTGCGGAACCTCCCGCGCGACGCCGCGCTCCGGGTTCGCCGCCAGGTGGCGCAGGATCCAGAAGACCGTCTCCACGTCGTCCGCGCCCGCCGCCTTCGCGACCTCGGCGAGCGACTGCGCGCGGCCCGCGCTCGCGCCGAGCGCCGCGAGCACCTTGGCCTGCAGGTCGAGCACCTCCTGCGCCGCCTTCTTGCCGGCCTCGACGCCGGGCTGGTGGTACGCGTTGATGCCCACGAGCGACGCGTACAGGCCCACCGCGCGCTCGTAGAGCGCGATCAGCATGCCGACGGCGCGCGCGTCGACCGTGTCGATCGTGAGCGTGATCGACTCGCGCCCGCTCTCCGTCAGCGCCTTGCGCGTCCCCTGGAGGAAGCCGTCGAGGTAGTCGCCGGTCGTGACGCCGGGGTCGACCTCGAGCACGCCGCGCGACGGCGCGCGATCCCGCAGCACCTCGATGAACGTGACGAAGAAGTTGTCGAGCCCGTCACGGAGCTGCTGCACGTACGCGTGCTGATCCGTCGAGCCCTTGTTGCCGTACACGGCGATGCCCTGGAAGACCTCCTTGCCCTGCCGATCGAGCCGCTTGCCGAGCGACTCCATCACGAGCTGCTGGAGGTAGCGCGAGAAGAGCTCGAGCCTGTCCTTGTACGGCAAGAGCACCATGTCCTTCCGGCCCACGCCGCCCGTCGCCGAGTACCAGGCGAGCGCGAGCAGCGCCGCGGGGTTCCGGGGGACCTCCTTCGAGCGCGTGACCTCGTCCGTCTCGCGCGCGCCCTGCAGCATCTCGACGATCGACAGCCCCTGGAGCGCCGCGGGCAGCAGGCCGACCGCCGACAGCTCGCTCGTGCGACCGCCGACCCAGTCCCACATCGGGAAGCGGGCCAGGAAGCCGTGCTTCGTCGCATACCGGTCGAGCTCGCTGCCCTCCCCCGTCACCGCGACCGCATGCGCGCCGAGCGAGAGGCCGAGCCGACGGTACGCCGCCTCGAGCTCGAGCATCCCGTTGCGCGTCTCCTTCGTCCCGCCCGACTTCGAGATGATCACCGCGAGCGTCGCGCCGAGATCGTCCCCGATGGCGTCCAGCGTGCGATCGATCCCGTCAGGATCCGTGTTGTCGAAGAAATGGATCTGCATCCGATCGGCCGGCGTCCCCAGCGCCGAGGCGACGAACTGAGGCCCGAGCGCCGAGCCGCCGATCCCGACGACGAGCACCCTGCTGAACCGGGCCGCCCGCTCCGGCCGGACCCGCGCCGCGTGAACGTCCGCGGCGAAGCTCAGGATGCGCGCGTTCGTCTCCTCGATCGCCGCGCGCAGCGCCGCCTCGGGCGCGAGCTCCGGCGCGCGCAGCCAGTAGTGGCCGACCCGGCGGCCCTCGTCGGGATTCGCGATGCTCCCGCCCTCGAGCGCCGCCATCTCCGCGAGCGCCGCCTGAATCCGCGGTTCCATCGTGGTAAAAAAGTCGCTCCCGAAGCGGATCCGGCTCACGTCCAGCCAGAGACCGAGGCTGGGATCGTGGAAGAGGTGGTCCCGGAAGCGATCGAAGGGGAGGACGGCGGGCGCCGGTCCTCGACCCGGGGTTCTGCGATCTTGATCCATGGCCCCCTTCTACCGCTTCTCCCTACCGTTTCTCCAGGCGCTCGAACCCCTTGCCCGGACGATGTTCCGGCCCACGAGGCGGAGTCATCGGAAAACGACTCTAGCGTGCCGGCCCGACACGCGTTATTTGCAGCCCGACCACGATGCAGCTTGATTTCGGAATCAATGCAGGGCTCGTCGAGGAGCTCTATGCCCAGTACCTCGAGAACCCGGAGTCGGTAGACCCCGGCTGGCGCTCGTTCTTCGAGGGAAAGAACGGCGGAGCGACGCCGAGCAGGCTGCCCGCTCCGGCGGCGCCGCCGACCCTCCCGCACCAGGTCCTGCGGCCCGGGAACGGGCACGGCTACGGGAACGGGAACGGCAAGACGAACACGAACGGCGAGGCCGCGAAGACGCTGGAGGCCGCGTTCGCGCGGACGCTCAGCGAGCACCCGAGCTCGCCCGAGTCCTCGCGCGATCTCAAGGTGCTCGCGGAGGCCGCGATCAAGGCGCGCGTCTACGCCCTCGTGAACGCCTACCGCGTGCGCGGCCACCTCTTCGCGCACGTCGACCCGCTCGGCCTGCCGCCCGCCACGCCGCCCGAGCTCGACCTCACGAACTTCGGGCTCCGGGTCGAGGACCTCGAGCTGCCCTTCCCGACGACCGACCTCGCCGGCGTGCCGCCCGTCCTCACGCTGCGCGAGATCATCCGCCGGCTCGAGGAGACGTACTGTCGCTCGATCGGCGTCGAGTTCACGTTCATCGAGGAGCCCGAGGCGCGCCAGTGGCTCCAGCAGCAGATGGAGTCGACGCGCAACCGGCTCACGCTCGACCGCCAGAAGCAGCTCCGGATCCTCACGAAGCTCTCCGACGCCGAGATCTTCGAGCAGTTCATCCACAAGTCCTACGAGGCGGGGACGAAGCGCTTCTCGCTCGAGGGCGCCGAGAGCCTCATCCCGCTGCTCGACCTCATCATCGAGCGCGCGGGGGCGCACGAGGTCGACGAGATCGTGGTCGGCATGGCGCACCGCGGCCGGCTGAACGTCCTCGCGAACATCATGGACAAGAGCCTGCGCGAGATCTTCGCGGCCTTCGAGGACAAGAACGCGGAGCGCCACCTCGGCAGCGGCGACGTCAAGTACCACCTCGGCTACTCGACCGATCGCACGCTCGAGAACGGGCGCAACGTCCACCTCACGCTCACGTTCAACCCGAGCCACCTCGAGTTCGTGAACCCCGTCGTGCAGGGGCGCGTCCGCGCGAAGCAGGACCGCCGGCTCGCCGACGGCACGACCGACGCGCGCCGCCGCGTGATGCCGCTGCTCATCCACGGCGACGCGGCGTTCATCGGGCAGGGCGTCGTCGCCGAGACGCTCAACATGATGAACCTGCAGGGCTACACGACGGCCGGCACGGTCCACGTCATCGTGAACAACCAGGTCGGGTTCACGACCGATCCGATGGAAGGGCGCTCGACCCGCTACGCGTCCGACATCACCCGGATGCTGAAGGTCCCGGTCTTCCACGTGAACGGCGAGGACCCGGAGGCGGTCGCGCACGTCGCGCAGCTCGCGATCGACTACCGCACGCGCTTCGGCTCCGACGTGATCATCGACATGTACTGCTACCGGCGGTACGGCCACAACGAGGGCGACGAGCCGCGCTACACGCAGCCGCGGATGTACGCCGCGATCGACAAGAAGCCGACGGTCCGGCAGGTGTACGTCCGGCGCCTCATGGAGCTCGGGCAGGTCACCGAGGAGAAGGCCGACGAGATCGTCGTGCGGCGCCGCGAGGCGCTCGCCGCCGCGCTCGACGAGGTGAAGCAGAAGGGCTTCGCGCCGGTGCTGTACTCGATGGGCGGCGTGTGGTCGCACTACCGCGGCGGCGCCGACAACGCGACGCCGGAGGTGCCGACGAGCGTGCCGGCCGAGAGGCTCATCGCGCTGTCGGAGAAGCTCCTCGAGCTGCCCGAGGGCTTCAAGGCGCACCCGAAGGTGCTGCCGACGCTCCAGCAGCGGCACGACAAGCTCGTCGCCGGCGAGCCGTTCGACTGGGGCACGGGCGAGATGCTCGCCTACGCGTCGCTGCTCGCCGAGAAGACGCCGGTGCGGCTCTCCGGTCAGGACGTGCAGCGCGGCACCTTCAGCCACCGGCACGCGGTGCTGCGCGACGTCGAGACGAGCGCGCGCTACGCGCCGCTGTCGCGCGTGGCCGAGGGGCCGGCGCGCTTCGAGGCGTTCAACAGCCCGCTCAGCGAGGCGGGCGTGCTCGGCTTCGACTTCGGCTACAGCCTCGACTACCCGGACGGGCTCGTCATCTGGGAGGCGCAGTTCGGCGACTTCCTGAACGGCGCGCAGGTCATCGTCGATCAGTTCCTCACGTCGAGCGAGGACAAGTGGCACCGGCTGAGCGGCATCGTGCTCCTCCTGCCGCACGGCTACGAGGGCCAGGGGCCGGAGCACTCGAGCGCGCGCATCGAGCGCTGCCTCCAGAACAGCGCAGAGGACAACATCCAGGTGTGCAACCTGACGACGCCGGCGCAGCTGTTCCACGTGCTGCGGCGGCAGGTGCACAGGCCGTGGCGCAAGCCGCTCATCATCGCGACGCCGAAGAGCCTGCTGCGCGTCCCGGCGACGTCGAAGGGCCCGCACCGGCCCGTGTCGACGATCAAGGATCTCTCCGAGGGCCAGTTCCACCGCGTGCTGCCCGACACGAGCGGGGTCGATCCGGCGGACGTGAAGCGGGTGCTGCTCTGCTCGGGCAAGGTGTACTACGACCTCGCGCTGGCGCGGGAGACGCGCGGGCTCAAGGACGTGGCGATCCTGCGGCTGGAGCAGCTGTTCCCGCTGAACGACGAGATCGTGAACGCGCTCGCGCCCTACAAGGACGGCACGCCGCTCGTGTGGGTGCAGGAGGAGCCGCGCAACTACGGCGCCTGGTACTACATCCTCGCGGTGCTCCGGCAGCGCATCGGCGACCGGCTGCCGCTCTCGTGCGTGAGCCGCGCGCCGAGCGCGAGCCCGGCGACCGGCTCGCGCGCGAGCCACCTCCTCGAGCAGAAGATGCTGATGGACGAGGCGTTCGTCGGGGGCACCCGGTGAGCGGCGACGCGGCGAGCCTGCAGGACAGGTACTCGCCGCAGGGCCGCTGCTTCGGCTGCGGGCCGGCGAACGACAGGGGGCTCCGGCTGAAGAGCCGCGTCGAGGGCGACGCGGTGGTCTGCGACTTCACGCCGGAGCCGCACCACGAGGCGTTCCCCGGGATGCTCAACGGCGGCATCATCGGGGCGCTGCTCGACTGCCACTCCAACTGGACCGCGGCCCACCACCTGATGAAGGTGCGGGGGGCCGACGCGCCGCCGTGCACGGTGACGGCGGACTTCCACGTGAAGCTGAAGAAGCCGACGCCGCTCGGCGGCCCGGTGCACCTGCGGGCGCAGGTCGCCGAGGCGGAGGGCGACCGCGTCGTCGTCGAGGCGACCCTGGAGGCGGGCGGGCGGGTCACGGCGACGTGCCGCGGGACGTTCGTGGCGGTGAAGGAAGGGCACCCGGCCTTCCACCGCTGGTAGGCGCGGCCCTTCCCTTTCCGGCGCCGCGGCGCCCGGCCTCGGCTACGCTACGCGGCCTGCGCGGCGCGGATAGCCGCGCGCGCCTGCCCGATCGATGCAGCTGTTCATCGCGCTCGCACTCTTCGAGGGCTGCCCCTTCGACTTCCTGAACAGCCCGGCCGCGCTGCGCGGCGCGCTGGAGGCGGCGGTCGCCGCCGGGCCGTTCACGCTGCTCGAGATGGCGGTGGTCCCGTTCTCTCCGCAAGGCATCACCGCGTGCGCCGTCGTCGGCGAGTCGCACGTCGCCCTGCACTCCTGGCCCGAGTCGGGGCGGCTCTTCGTCGACGTCGCCTCGTGCAGCACGCTGGAGAGCGTCCGCCGCGCCGTCGCCGCCATCGGGAGCGCGCTGCCCGAGGGGCGGCTCGCGACCCTCGACGAGCGCATCGTCGACCCCGGCGGCGCGCGAGCGCCCTGACGCGGCGCCGCGCCCTCGCGGAGAGGGCGCGCGGCCGCGCCGGGCGCGGTGTGGCTCAGTGGTGGCCGAGCACGCGGCGGAGCGGCTTGTTGAACGCGAACATCGCGGCGCCCGCGCCCACGCCGAGCACGGTGAGCATCAGGAAGAACATGTCCTTCGACCAGCGCGTGTAGAAGATGCCGATGTAGCCGCTCAGCGTGTTGCCGAGGAAGCTCGAGACGAACCACATGCCCATCATCATCGACACGATCCGCACCGGCGAGACCTTGGTCACGAGCGACAGGCCGATGGGCGACAGGTAGAGCTCGCCGATCGTGAGCAGCAGCGTGCAGAAGACCGGCCAGAACAGGCTGCCCTTGCCGTCGCCGACGGCCTGCGCGCCGAGGATCATCACGATGAACGACAGCCCGAGGATGGTGCAGCCGATCGCCATCTTCGAGACGCTCGTCGGCTCGGAGCCCCGCTTCGCCTGCCAGCGCCAGAAGACGTCGAGCAGGGGGGCGAACAGGATGATGCAGAGCGGGTTCACCGACTGGAACCACGTCGACGGGATCTGGAAGCCGAGGACGCTCGGCCACACCGTCTTCTCGTCGGCCCAGGTCTGCATCGTGTTGCCCTGCTGCTCGTAGACCGCCCAGAAGACGATGTTGAGGGCGCAGAGCGCCACGAGCGCGCCGACGCGCTTCCACTCGTCGCTGGAGAGCGGCTGCTTCTGCTCGCCGGCGCCCTCCGCCGTCTTCATCAGGTTGTCCTTGGCGAGGTACTTCTGCCCCGCCAGGTAGACGACGAGCCCAAGGCACATCCCGACGCCCGCGGCGGCGAAGCCGTAGTGCCACCCGTAGACGGCGGCCAGGGTGCCGCACACGAAGTTGCAGATGAAGGCGCCGAGGTTGATGCCCATGTAGAAGATGGTGAAGGCGCCGTCGCGGCGCGGATCACCCTTCGGGTACAGGCTGCCGACCTGGGTCGAGATGTTGGGCTTGAACGCGCCGTTGCCGAGGATGAGCAGGAGCAGCGCGATGAAGAACGAGTTCTCGAGCGCCATCACGAAGTGCCCGGCGGCCATCAAGACACCGCCGATCACCACCGTCTTGCGCTGCCCCCACACCTTGTCGGCGAGGATGCCGCCGAAGAACGGCGTGAGGTACACGAGGCCCGTGTACAGCCCGTAGAGCATGGACGCCTGCTCGTTGGGCGCGCTCGGGAGGAGGCCCTTGATGAACTGCCAGGCGAACACCGTGGTCGGATCACCGGCGACGAGATCGCATGGCTGCGCGTGCTGCCGGCACCCCTGATAGGCCTCTCGCGCGGTGACGAACAGGTAGTTCGCCATATACAGCTTGAGCAGGCCGCGCATGCCGTAATAGGAAAAGCGCTCCCACATCTCCGCGAAGAAGAGGATCACGAGCCCCGGCGGGTGCTTGAAGCGCCTCTCGAAAGCGGTGACGGGGAGGGCCGGCTCGATTGCTTGCTCGCTCAATGCTGTCTTCTCCACGAGCTGGGACCACGCTGCGTGGTGGTCGGGCGATGCGGGGGATCGTGGGGCGCGCTGCCCCTCGGCACGGGGATGCTAGACGATCCGCGACGACCACGTCACCCCCTTGTTGCGCACAGCGTTGAGCCGGGTGAACAGGGTGTCCACGTAGGCGGCCCTTCGGCCACGGCCGGAGGACAGGTGGGCGGGACGCTCCGGTGGGCTCTGCGCTGGGCGAAGCGGCCGCGTGCCGGCGAGCGGCCGCTGCTGCTGGCGGAGCGAGCGCCGGTGGTGGCGGACCAGCCGCCGCGCCGACCGCCGCCCGTCGACGGCAGCCGCGGATGGACCGCATCAGCCCGCGCCGTCCTCGGTTGTGCCGGGAGCGTCCTCTTCGCCGCGGGCTCCGCCCTGGCCGCGCGAGGGCGCCCTCCCTCTGAAGGGGAGATCCACAGTCGAGGCTTCCGGTGAGAGGCTGTCGGCCGCAGATGCTTTGTGATGCAACATCCCAAAACTCGCTATGTCCCGAGGGACAGCGCACGTTCGACGGGTCTCCTGTGGATTCTGCTTCTCCCTGCCTGCGCGGGCGTCGAGCCGTCGTCGCCGGAGGCGTGCTCTCCTGGCGAGGAGCGCTTTCGCGGGCGGTGCGTCCAGCCCGCCGCCCGCTACGAGCCTGAAGAGCGGGTTGACCGGGACAACGTGGTCGCCTTCGGCGCCGAGCTCACCCGGCTCGCGCTGCCGGAGCCGCCGCGCAGCGGCTTCAGGATCATCGCCCCGCCGCGGCTCATGGCGCCCGGCGAGGAGGCGACCTTCTGCGTGTCATGGCCTTTCCCCGCGATCGAGAGCACGACCGTCCACGCGGCGCGCGTCTATGCGACGGCCGGGCTGCATCACAGCAACGTGATCGCCAAGCCGGTCAATCCATCGTTCGGGCCGAACCCCTACCCGGGCTGTCATCCCGGCGCCGACGATCCCTTCGGTACGCTGCCGGCGGCCATCCCGGACGTCCTCTTCGCGAGCTCCACGCAGGTCGTCGGCGAGGAGACGCTCGTCTTCCCGGAGGGGATGGGCTTCACACTCAATACGTCCCGCGAGATCGCGGCGAACGTCCACCTGCTCAACACGTCGCCCGAGCCCGCGGTCGTCGAGATCGCCTACGACTTCTTCACCATGCCTCTCTCGGAGCGGACGGAAGAGCTCGCGCCGTTCGTCTTGAGCGTCAACGACTTCCTCGTCCCGCCGCGCGCCACGCGGAGCATCGGCACGACGTGCTCGACGTTCGGCGGGAACATCGTCTCTCTGATGCCGCACACACACCGTTACGCCGATGCCTTCGACGTCGACGTCGTGCGCGCGGACGGCGGCGAGGCGCGCGTGTACGAGGGCGGGGCGTTCGATCTGGAGAGCGACATCGAGGTCTACCGGCCGGCGCTCGCGCTCGGCGAAGGCGACTCCCTCCGGTACGCGTGCAAGTTCCGGAACACGTCGGACCACGATCTCACGTTCGGCTACGGGGACAACGAGATGTGCATGCTGTTCGGGTACATGTACCCGCCCGAGAAGCAGCTGGCGGGGATCTCGCTGCGCGACGGGGAGCCCTGCATCTCGCTCGGCCTCGGCGCGCTCCGGTGAGGAGCCTCGTCGCCGCCTGATCCCCGCACGGGCGCGGTCCAGCGCCCCTGGACACGCCTCCGCCTCCTCCAAGCGAATGGCGCCATGAGCAATAACGTGCTCTTGCACACATAGTTCACACAAAAAGATTGGACGACAGTTGAACAACCATGAACAAACGGTATACCGACGAACGCTCGCCGGGAAGATATGTGGGACAGATCACAATCAACGTCGTCCGAAGGCGACGTTCAGGAGATTCGACCGTGAAGCAAGAGCTCCTCCGTTCACCGCACGTGATGCTGGGCGCAGCGCTCCTCGTCTCGGCCCTGGGAGGGCTGGGCGCCTGCCAGGGGACCGAGGAAGACGCCGCATCGGGGGCTCCAGGGGCCTCCGGGTCGCCCGGTCGTTGCGTCTACACGAGCGCCTTCAGCCAGGCCGAGGAGTGCCGTGAGTACACAGGCGCAGGCTGGACCGCCGAGGCCGCGGAGGCCGACTGCAAGGCGCTCCAGGGCTCCACGTTCACCGGGGGCGAGAGCTGCGTCTATCCAGAGACGCTCGGCCGATGCGTGCTCGGCGGCGGGACCGACGACGAGGTCAGCCTCGTCCTCCCCGGCGGCGACACGAGCCAGTGCGCCTCGACCCAGCGCGGCTGCGAGATGTTCGGCGGGGGCCGGTTCGAGCCCGACGCCTGCGAGGGCGCGGGCGAGGAGCCCGGCGGCGGCGTGGGCACGGGCGGCGCCGTCTTCCAGTGGCCCGAGCAGGTCTGCGTCGACCCGAAGGCCGGCGAGCCGGCAGGGCAGAGCGGCGGGAAGGTCTGCACGTTCGGCGCGATCTCGGGCTGCACCGAGCCCGGCCGCGTGTTCACCGACTACGCCTCGTGCGAGCCGGTCCTCACGCAGCGCCCGTACTGGCCGGCGCCCCCCTCCGATTACAAGACGCCGAGCGACGATCCACGCCTCTCCGATCCAGAATGGCTCGGCGAGCTCGCCTGGGTCACGGAGCAGACCGAGGCGTGCGGGTGCGTGTGCTGCCACTCGGAGAAGGCCGCGCCGGCCTCGGGGCCGTCGAACTGGTACATCGAGGCCGGACCGGTCTGGACCGACAGCTTCTATCCAACGGGCCTCGCGCTGGCGGCTGGATGGGTCTCCTCGGCGGCGCTCGGCGCGTACCCGCAGGACCAGAACAACGGCTTCTCCCGTGACGTCAGCGGGCTGCCCTCCACGGACCCGGCGCGCATGGTCGCGTTCTTCGAGGGCGAGCTCCTGCGACGCGGATTCACGAAGGAGGATTTCGCGGACGAGACGCCGTTCGGCGGGCCGCTCCATGAACAGAGCCTCTACGTGCCAGGCGACTGCGCGGCAGGGGAAGGCGTGGACGCCGCAGGCAAGATCACGTGGAGCGGCGGCGACGCCCGCTACGTCTACGTCCTGTCGGCGAACGCCGAGAACCCGGGCGCTCCGCCCAACCTCGACCTGCCCGAGGGGACGATCTGGCGGCTCGACGTGCCCTCGAGCGCCGCGCCCGTCAAGAGCGGTATCACCTACGGCGAGGTCCCACCGGGCACGAAGCAGGGCTATCCTGCGGAGGGGAGCCCGGAGGAGCTCGTCCCGGGCACGAAATACTACCTGTACGTCTGGGAGGACGTCGGCATCCCGATCACGCGGTGCCTGTTCGAGGCTTCGCCCTGAGAGGGAGCTCCACGGCGGAGCCCCCTCCCTCGGGGTTCAGCCGGCGTCAGTCCGCTGCTTTACCGCCGGCGCCGCCCGCACCCGCGGCGCCGCCGCCCGCTCCGACAGGCGCTTCGCCGCCACCCGCTCCGGCGCCTGCGTCGCCGCCGCCCGCTCCGACAGGCGCTTCGCCGCCGCCCGCTCCGGCGCCCGCGTCTCCGCCGCCCGCTCCGACGCCGCCGCCGCACGCCTTGGGATAGTCGCAGTAGCCGCCGCAATCGACCAGGGGAGGAGGGCAGAAGCCGCACTCCTGGGGAAAGCCGCAGTAGCCGCCGCAATCGATCTGGGGAGGCATGCAGAGCTGCGGCTGCTCGCGGTTCCTCTCCAGCTCCACCGGCAGGACCTCGAGCTGCTGGGTGAGCCAGGCGTCCAGCTCCTTGTATCGCTGCTCGTCGCCCGAGCGGAGCATGCCCTCGTCCGACAGCTGCTCGTAGAGACCCTTCAGCACCGCGTTCGGGTCCAGCGCCGCGAACTCCTCGATCACCTCCTCGCACGCCGCGATCGTGTCGGCCCAGCAGGCCGGCTCGCTCTGGCACCCGCGCGCCAGCGTGTTCGTGCCGGCCAGCGGCACCACCGGATACCAGCTCTGCCCCAGGCTGATGTCGACCGAGTACGGCAGGTACTGGAACAGACCATCGGCCCGCTCGACCAGCACGACGTTGTTGCTGTTGTGGAGCGCGTCGTCGCCGGTGGCGAGCACCCACGACAGGCACTGGAACCGGTGGAACGCCGGCCAGTCGATCCAGCCCTCGAGCGCGGCCTTGAAGCCCTCGCCAGGGGGCGTCGCGGCGATCAGCTCCTCGAGCTCCTTCGCGCGGGTGTTGTCACACTCCTTGAGCTGGCAGTTCTCTGAATCGTCGAAGGCGCTCCCGCCGAACGGCACCACGTCGACGGGGAGCGGGATCCCGCCGCCTCCCGGAATGTTGCCGGCGAAGTCTCCGGCGAACTCCCACATGTTGACGCAGCCGCCGCCGAACTTGCTCTCGAGGCGGGTGCAGAACGACTTCTTGTAGCGCTCGACAACGATGTAGGGGATCGCCACCTCCGCGCCCCAGACGTTGCTCGACAGCCAGGCGTAGTTGGTCAGGGGAGCCGGATAATCGAGGCGGGTATAGAGATCGAGCGTGAGGCGCTCGCGGAAGATGCTGCCGACCTGGCCGTTGTTGAAGCGCACGTGCTCGAAGCCGCCGAGCCGTTGCTTCTCGACGAACTCGTCGGCGTCGATGTTGAGGTTGGGGATGGTGCGCTTCGTCCAGGGCCGCTGCGTCGACTGGCCGGCGACCCCCACCTGGACCTTGCCGTAGTCGGCCGTCTTGCCCTCGTCGCCGGCCGTCGTCACCCACAGATGTTCCGCGAAGGTGGTGTCCTCCCCGCTCGGTGAGTAGATGTCCCCGAATGCGTCCCTCTTGATGGGGCCCCCGATGCCGCCGAGCCCTTCGTTCATCATCTCGAGCTGCTCTTCCGAGACGGCGAACCAGTAGCGGTTGCCGACGGTGCCGAAGACGTCGAGCGCATGCTCGGCCACCTCGGTGTCCACGACCGGCGCCCCCGGGTACGGCACGGGCGCGCCGCCGGCGCCCCCGCCACCAGCACCGGCGTCGCCCGCGCCGCCAGCGCCGCCCTCCCCGTTCGTGTAATAGTAGTTGTAGATGTTGTCCGGCTTGTCAGCGCACCCCGCCGAGAGGACGGCAGACGGGAGGGCAAGCAGGGCGAGCAGCGAGACGGCTCGCGTGCGGGACGACCATGATCGAGCAGAGGAAGACGACGGCAGCTGATTGGACATGAAGCGCAACCTTTCCGCTTCACGCCCATTGCAAATAACGTACCGTTCAAGGCGAAATTGTAACGCGTCGGTGTCGGTGCCCTGGAGACAGGTCGGCCCTTGCGGGTCCGGCGGGTTTGTCGAGGAGCTCGCGCCGTCCGTGCCGCGGTGCGTGGACGCGCCGCCGGAGCCCCTCATGACACGAGGGTCAGAGCCTGGCACACCCGTCGACGAGCTTCGTCCTTGTGTGCCAACGCCGCGACGCGGCGTCGATCCATCGGGGCGAGGATCGCACCGGCGCTCCCACCGCGCGCCGGCGATGGGTCGTGCTCTCCACCGCCGGCGGCCGCGCCGGGCGTCGCCCGTCCGTGAGCGCGCATGCAGACCCGCGGAAATCGGGCGCGAACTGGCTCCCGGAGGTGGCCGACCGGCAAGCGCGCCGGCGTCGGCGTGACACCGGGAAGAAAGCCCTGGTAGCCGCCTGAGCCCTCGGTCGGCGCGAGGTCAGGGTACACGACGCGCCGGCGCGTCGCGCCGCAGGGGCAACACGCGCCCCCCGGTCCTCTACGTCAGGATATACCCGCCGAAGGTAGCCGCCGTTGTTCGGGCCGGCGTCCGCGAACAGGTGGTGTGCGAACACCATGCGGTCACCGATCTGTAGTTCAAGCGTCCCCCCGCGACGCCCTCTGTGGCCGAACCTTGGACATCACCGGCGCCGTCAGGCGTCCGCTCGACGAAGGGGTCAGACACCTTCTCCCCTCGCGGGCCCGTGCGGCGCCTCGAGGTGAAGGCGTCGTATGAGTGACTCCAGCACTTCGAACAGCTCTTCTGAGCTGTGCTCGGTATACGGCGGCTCGAGCCATCCATCGCGACAAGCGCCATATGAGACCCTAACACTACTGCGGGAGGTCGCCCTGAGAAGCGAACCGCCAAGACGCCATAAGACGCCAAGAAAACCGGGGAACAGGGGGGGGGGATGCCCGGACGGCCAGCTTTCCCCTCTCCCCTTGGCGTCCTTGGCGGCTTGGCGGTTTTTCTGCTGATCCGGGGCAACTTCCCGCAGTAGAGTTAGCCGGCATCGTGGTCATCGCGCTGCCCCTCCTGGCGTTCCGTCTTGTCACGCCTGTTACACCATGCGGTTCCTTCCGTCGATGACAACCACGCCTGCCCTTCGCGCGTGAGCAGCCACATTGCGTCGCGCGTTCGGCGGCGAAGCCATAGATCGAGGTGGTCGACGACACCGCCCCATAGAAACCATGCGGGCACGAACGCGACCACGGCCGCAACGGCCGACAAGACCGCGATGCGCGAATAGAGACCCCCTCCGACGGCCCCTGCGGTGCCGCCTGCGAGCAGCGCGGACATCAGAACCCGTAAGGGCTTCGCGATCTTCACCGAGGCACTCCATTCCTAGCCACCAGCACGACCACGTGACGCCCGGGGTCGTCGTTCCAGTATCGGTCGATTGGTCAACCGAAGCGGCGGGACCAGGTCTGTCTAGATCGTCGTCCTGGATGACCTCCCCCATGAAAGTCGCACGGATCGGTCCTGCGCGACAAGGCCCACATGCTGTGCGGCGCCATCGGGTAGACCCTTCCAACCCTGACGGCAGTCGCCGCCGTTCCAGCCGGTCGCGCGCGCTCTCCGCCTCACCGCGCCTTCTTCGACTTCGTCGCGGGCAGCGCGCGCGAGCTCGGCCGGTACATCCCCGTCGTCGCGTCGTAGCGCCACGTGATCTCCACGGCGCGCGGCGCTTCGCCCTCGGCGTCCTGGCGCCACGGCGTACCGCGGATCCCGAAGCGGTCGAAGCGCGTCGAATGGAACTCCTCGACGTCCTTGGCCCAGGGACCATTGTCCGCGGCCCCTTCGAGGAGCTCGGTGTACTCGCCGCTCGGCTTGACGCCGATGACCTGCCAGTCCGCGCTCTCGGCCCAGATGTCCGTCGACGTGTACTGTTCGTAGAAGAACAGGTGAAGCTCCTTGTTGCGCCTCACGATGCCCGTCGGCGCACCGTAGGTCTGGATGGTGTCGACGATCTCGCCCTTGCGCAGGATGGCGAGGGCAGGCTGCCGCATGAAGAGCTCGCCGATCTCGACATCTCCTATCGTGGATATCGGGGTGTAGAGTCCCTGGCGCTCGGGCTCCAGCGCGGTACCGTCCGAGCCCGACGCATAGCGGATGATCTCGAGCTCGAACGGATCTCCCGGCCGGTACGACATGGGGATGGGGCCGAGCGGCTCCGGCGACTGGAACGCCAGGGCGCGGAGGTTTGCGAAGGGCTCGTAGCTCACCGGCTCCGGGATCTCCCGCCAGACCCACTCCTCGTCCGCCGGCGCCGGCGGGCGCGGCGCGTCCGCCGCCCGCGCGAAGAGCCGCATGCTGTCGATGGGCGCCGACGAGGCGCGGGGCAGCGCCGAGGTCGGCAGCGTGGCCTCGATGGTGAGCCTCCCGTCGCCGGCCTTCACCGCCGCCTTCGCGCCCTCGATCGGGCGTCCCTTCCCGTCCTCGCCCATCCCCGAGAGGCCGCCGCGATCCAGCCGGAAGAACCGCACGAAGCGCGCCTCGTAGCCGGCGATGAACGCGTCATGCCGGGCCAGCGTTTCCTGGCAGGCCTTCTGCACGTCGGCCGGGAGCGGCTCGCCGCCCATGTCGGTCTCGCAGTTGAGCGGCATCACCCCGCCCCCGCGCTGGAAATAGCCGATGGGCGGCAGCTCCGGCGCGCCGAAGCCGAGCCCCAGCCAGATCCCGTCCCGTGACCCCTCGTCGAGCTCGGCCGCGAGGGTGACGCCCGCGCTGGAGAGCACCAGGGCGACGTGCGAAGGCGCATCCATCGCGCTGGTCGAGGGCGGCGGAAGCGCGCCCTCCCCTCGCGCGGGCCGCGCAGGACGTGGCGGCGGCGGGACCAGCGAGCCCCACTCCGCCACGTCGCCGTCGAGCACGAACCCTTCAGGCACGCGCGCCTGGGTCTTCACGCTGACGAGCGGCGAAGGCCCGGGCGCGGCCGCCGGGGGCGTGGCCACGACGGGGGGCTTCGGCAGCACGGCGATCTCGGCGCGCGCCGTCGCGGGAGGCGGCGCGGGCCGGCAAGCAGCGGCGAAGAAAGGCGCAAGCAGCAGGAGGGCGGGAAGGCGATGGGTTCGCATGCGGGCGCTCATGGTACCGGAGCGGGCGCTGGTCGGCCGATGACGACCGGGCGCGCGCCCAGCTTGCCCAGCGTGCCCGCGGCGAGGACCACCTCGTCCGCGGCCGGGTCGACGCCGAAGGCCGCGCCCATCGCGGCGCCCATGCGCTGATAGACCACCTCCCAGCGCACCGCGAGCCCGTCGATGGCGGCCGGAAACACGAGCCGCAGGACGCGCGGCGCCCCCGAGGCGGGAAGGCGCGTATCGCCGGCCGGGACGCGCTCGATGCCTCCTTCGATCGGGCGCACGGAGAACCCCCGCTCGAGGATCACAGGCGCGGCGGTGGCCACGGTCGCGCCCTTCGCATCGACGGCCGAGGCGCGGACCTCGAGCCGGCGGAACATATCGCCCGTGGGGACGGCGTGCCCCGCCGCGACAACGCGCGCGCTCACCTCGATGGCGTTCGCGCCGCTCCGCGACGCGCTCGCGTCGATCGCGGAGCGCAGCACGGCCGGATCCCCGACCACGGAGAAGCGATGATCGCGGTGCGGTCTCCCCGAGATGCCCTGAGCGAGCGGCATGTGGCAATCGCGGCACGGTCGCTCAGCGAAGCGCCCGGAGCGGTGCTCGGCCACGGTGTCCTGCATGGCGACGCCGGGCGCTCGCGGAAAATCGAACTGATGGCAGCGGGCGCAGCCCTCATCGGTCGAGAGCCGCGCGTCCCCACGGACCGCGTGCGCGCCGCCGCGCGCGTCCCGGCCGCGCGCGGCGACGACCTCGCCGGCCACGAGGTGGCAGGTGACGCACCCCACGCCCACCGCTTGTGCGTCCGCGCCGGGGTGGTGGGCCGGATCGGCCTCGGGCGCATGGCAGCCACGGCAGAAGGGCAGCGGCTCGATCGCGTAGGACCTCTGGAAGACGCGATCCGTGAACGCCTGCCGGTGCAGCGAGGCGCGCCACTCGGCCGCGATGTCCTCGTGGCAGGCCTCGCAACGCTGGTTCTCGATGCGCGCGGAGAAGCCCTGCGGTCTCCCCTGCGGCGCGGGTCCCGGTAGCGGCGGCAGCGGATCGCCGCGCACGCCGGCCGCGGGCGCGAACAGCAGCGCGGCGAGCGCCACGACGGCGGCGCCCGCGACACGAGGGGTCCTCCGTTCACCGGAGGCCGTCCGGCGCCACCTGCCCATGTTCGACCAAGATAGCACTCCTCAGGACGACGGACGAAGCCTCGAAGCTCGGCGGATGCGACGCCTCGGTGGACCGCCATGGAGCGAGAGCGTACGCTCCGGGAATGGCCGGTCCCGTGGCGTCCGTGTTGCTGCCGTCGAAGATGAGCGTGGAGCGAGTCGCCGCGCTTCGAAGTGGAATCTCGCGCATCGCCGATGAGGTTCGTGGGGACGACTTCTGGGTTGACCGACGCCGGTTCATCCTGACCGTTGGGCCCGAATATCCCGAGGCGATCTCCGAGGTCCTCGAGGCGGGCCTCCCGGAGGTGCTCGGATGGTCGCCAGAAGACGTCGTTTCATTCGCCGCGATGTGCAACGACGACCAGGACCATCGATTGCTTGCCAGGTTGTGCATCGACCTGGTCGAGGCGGAAGGTGGAGTTATCGACTTCGGTGGGCCGCTGGCGATCGGTCCACAGCTGGACGGCCTTGAAGACGACAAGCCCGTCAGGGTCGAGAATCCAGGTGGGGTCACGGGCGTGCTGTTCGTTACGGCGCGCTCCCACTACGGAGACGCGGCGCTCGCGCGCTCCTGGCTACGGCACGCGAGCTTCCGGATGGTGAAGTAGATGCAACTCGGATCGGTCCAACGACTGGTTCGACGGCCTGATTCAGGTCGTCGCCACCAGCAGCTCCTCTGAATTGTTCGGCGGACGAAGGCCATCCGTCCTGCCCGCGAAGTAGCGCTGGGCAAGCGCGGCGGCCGATACGTGCTGGACCTCTCTGAAGCCCGCATCTCGGGCCAGCGCCAGCATCTCTGCCGGGGTGAAGAAGCTGATGAACGGCGTGCCGTTGGCTCTGGCCCCCGCTGCCGCGCGCTCGATCCCGGGGCGCACCTCGGGATCCGCCAGCTCGATCGGGAGCATGAACGACACGGCGAGCGTGGAGCCCGGTGCGAGCGCCGCGACCTGGCGCAGCGTCGCCGCGATGGCGTCCCTGGTCAGGTACATGCTGACACCGGTGGACGCCACCACCGCCGGCCGCCCCGAGTCGAAGCCCGACGCCGCCAGCCGCTCCCACCACGCGTCCCCTGCCTCGAAGTCGACCGGAACGAGCCGCAGGAACGATGGGACGCCGAGGCCGAGGTCGATGAGGCGCTGGCGCTTCCATGCCTGGGGGCTGGGCCGATCGATCTCGAACACGAGCAGGCGGGAGGCAAGCTCCGGCCGACGCTGGGCGAAGGTGTCGAGGCCCGCGCCCAGGATGACGTACTGCCCGACGCCACGGGCAGCCTGTTCCGCGACGAGATCTTCGACGAAGCGGGCGCGGGCCAGGATGGATGCGCGGAAGGGCCGCGTGAATGGGCTCATGTCCGGACGGCCGCGCCAGCCGTCGTCCGGAGCCGCCAGCTTCAAGCCGACGTCGTCTTCGAACACGTACGGCGGCGCGTCGGCTTCCACGTGCAGCGCCCGCCACAAGGCGACCCGAACCGCCGTGTCGTCTGGAGCCGCCGCTTGTTCATCCTGCATGACGTACTCTCTCCTGGTTTCTGATTGTTGGCGGCCAAACAAGATGGAATCGGGCGGAGCTTCTACGTTCGCGCCGCTCCCTGCGATCGGCCACAGTCCACGTAGGATTCAGGCTTGCCATCGGGATACACGGCGAAATCGTGTTCCATCTTCAGCTCGTCGTCGTCGACGATGATGGCGCGCGCCGTCTCATCAGCCGAAGTCAATTTCGCAGGACGTTGGGTCCAACGCGTGCAGCGCCCGAAGCACGCCGTCGATCCTCTCGACCATGAACGCGTCGTTCGCTGTCGCCCACGTCCGCAAAATCTCGAGCTCCGCGACGATGTCCGGGAGATCGTCGGGGGAAACCGTGGAGAGCGCCCCGTCGTGGAAGTGCGAGACGTATCGCAGGCCGAGATGAGCGCACGCGGGCAGCCAGCGACGCTTGAAGTAGTCGTTCGTGGCGATGGGCACGACGTCGAAGGCGCCGCTGTCGTGGTGCTTGATGCCCAGCGAGACCGTCATGCTCCTCCTTCGCGCAACGGTACGCAGATCCTCGCCGCCGCGCAACGCCCCCACTCGGCCCGCTGGCCGGGCGGACCTGCCGCGGCCGGGCAGAGCCCGACCATCGGCAGCAGCCATGAGTCAGGCTCAGCCTATTCCTTCCCCAGCAGCAGATCGATCACCCAGCAGCCGCGGACGTGCGGCGCCTCGCCACGGCAGTGGCCGAGCACGTCGGCGTCCTCGCACCCGGCCTCCAGCAGGGCGTCGGCCAGGATCGGCATCGGCCCGAAAACGCGGCTCTCGTACATCTGTCGGGCCAGCGCGACGGCCGTCGAGGTCCGCCAGCCCGGGTCGAACGCCACCGCGCGGAGCGGGTTGCCAAAGATGTCGCGGAGCAGCTCGGCCTGGGCGTGCTCTTCCGCGGCGCTGCTGGCGGTGAATGAAGCATCCCCAGACGCGGCGCCAGGATTGGCCATGGCAGCAGCTGCCAGATGAGCGTTGGACGAGGCGTAGTACGCGGCCTTCGGAGCCTGCGGCCGAACCACCTGAAAGCTCAGGGCCAGTGCGTCGTGCGTCGGTTGGAGCGAGATACGTTCGGCCCCATGGGACGCCCGCCACCTACCCTCCAGAGAGTCGAGCGCCTGCCGGACCAGAGCCTCGGCTGCCTGAAGCTCCTCCAGCGTGGCCAGGCCATCGGCGTGGCGGCTCGCAGTTTCCACTGCCGCTTCTGCGAGCTCATCGGGGAGCAGGGCGCGCACGCGGTGATAACATTCACAGGCGAACAGCCGCATCTTGCGGTCGCTCCCCCTGCACGCCGGAAACGTCTTGATGTCCGCAATCCGCAGCTCTTTCGGACCGAGTCCGAGCAGGAAGCGGAGCATGGGATGGGTCCGAGTACATACCAACCATTCCGTCTCGATCATCTGGCGTGTCCGGCCAGAGGGAGCGTGTAACACATTCGCGGCATCGATTCCCCTGTTGCTCGGCGGCGGGTTGGCCTTCTTGGTCGTCACCGGTCGACCTGCTCTTTCTGAGCGGTGATCAGCCGGGTCAGCGCTTGCATCGCAAGCTCTGGGAACGGCTCCGAAACTATCCGGTGGCTTCCCGCGGCGCTGGATGCCCTGTGGCCGCGAGCGCCGCGGCTGCCGCCAGCTTGTGGTTGGCCTGCCAGGGCGGACCGACCGATCGGCCCATCGCGGACAGAAGATCGCTCACGTCGTCGCGGCCGAGCGCCGTTGCAGCGTCGCGAAGCACGCGCTCGCGGTCGTACCAGCGCACGGACCAGCCGCGCGCTTCGGCCGCGGCCGCGAGGGCCTGGCGATACATGACGGAGTCGGCGACGGTCTGCGCGCGATTGTCGGCGATCCGCTCCTCGGTCGTCGGCGGGAGTTCGGGGCACACGCGGATCGCGATGCTCGCGATCGGCACGGGCACCGCCGCGGCCAGCGCCTCGAGGCCCTCGCGCGCGCCGCGCGCGGCGGACGCTCGCACGCGTTCGACGAGCGCCACGGCGTCGGCGAGCGAGAGCGCTCGCGCTCCCGGCGTGTTGAGGTAGCGGCCCACCGCCCACGACCCTTCGTGGTGATGCGGGTGCGTCGGCAAGCCCTCGGTGAGGTCGATGCGCCGGCGATCGAGGAGCTCGCCGCCGGGCGCGAGAGTGACGAGCACCGCCGAGTTGCCGTGCTCGGCGACGCCGACGGTCGCGGTTCGCTGCGTTCGTCCTCTCGCCACCTCTCCCTCCTTCGGGGGCGCGCCCCCGCGGCTGACGCCATCGCTCACTCTCGTCCGGGCAACGGCCACGAGCTTACCAGGGAAGCTCGCCACGTTCACCGAGACAGGAATCGGAATGTGAGGCTGATCCGCGGGCCCGCGGCCTCGACGGCGAGGACCGCATGTTGCCACCCCTCCTGAACGCTGGCGCGCATGATCAGGAGCGAGCCGGGCGCCAGGGCCATGTCGTGCCTCTCGTCCCGGCGACGGCTCCGGCGGAAGGTGAGGACGCGAGGGGCGCCCAGCGACAGGATCGAGGTCGTCGTCCCAGCCACGACGCCGGCGCTGGAATCCGAGTGGAAACCAATCTTCGCCGTCCCGTCGGCATAGAAGTTGGCGAGGCAGTTGTTGATCAAATGCCCCACCACGCCGGCGAGGCGGGCCGCGGGGTCCTGCACGAAGGGCGGCATCTCGCAGTCCGGGTAAGAGATGCCCGAGTAGTTGTACGCCACCCCGCACGAGGCGGTTCGACGTGAATGCATCCGGTCATCCCACGAGAGATTCCGCTCCGCCATGTCGAACATGGCCGCTGGATCCGCGACGAATCCCTCCACGTACTGAACGTCCAGGTCTTCCGGCATGAGTCGCTGCGATCGATAGAGTAGAGGAGTGGTCGCCGCCCGTCCAACGGCCTGCGGCGCGCGGCGGCGCTGCCCACGGCCGTCCACGGGCGCGGGGGGTGCGAGCGCAGCGGGCAGCTCTGCCGACGTTGCGCAGCGCACGACCGGCATGCGGGGGCTCTTCGACGCGCTTGACAAGCCCAGACCACCGCGATACTGGTAACCCAACGGTTACCTATATGGCCCCCGCGAAAGCCGACATCGATGTGTTCTTTGTCATCGCCGATCCAACCCGTCGCGCGATCCTCGATCGTCTGCGCGCGGGTCCTGCCCCGGTGAACGAGATCGCGGCCGACTTCTCTCAGAGCCGCCCCGCGATCTCGAAGCACCTCCGCGTGCTCAAGGCATCGCGGCTGGTGACCGAGGAGAAGGTCGGGCGCGAGCGCTTGTACACGCTGCGACCCGCGCCGCTGCAGAAGGCGATGGCATGGCTCGAGGGCTACCGCGCGTTCTGGGGCCGCAATCTCGAGTCGCTGAAGCGTTACCTGGAGGATACATGACAGCCAAGAGCATCCGAGCCCGTTCGATCGCCGATGTCGCGCAAGGGACGATCCTCGCTCGCATCGAGATCGCCGCGCCGCCGGAGCGCGTCTTCCGCGCGCTGACGACCGACGAGCTGACGAAGTGGTGGGGTTCTGCGGAGCTGTATCGCACGACCGCCTTCACGATCGACCTTCGCGCCGGAGGGGCCTGGCGGACCGATGGCGTGGGGGCAGACGGGAAACCGTTCCATGTCGGCGGCAGGGTTCTCGAGCTCGATCCGCCTCGAAGGCTCGTCCAGACATGGGAACCGTCATGGGATGCGGACGCGCCGCCGACGACGGTCTCCTATCTCCTCGACGCCATCGAGACGGGTACGCGCCTCACGGTCCGGCACGCTGGATTCGGCGCCCGTGTGGCATCGTGCGAGAGCCACGCGGCAGGTTGGGAGCGTGTCCTGGGTTGGCTCACGAACCACGTCGCGCCGCAACCGGAGCCGCGGTTCTTTCTCTGTCGGCTGCTCCCGTCGCGCCCGACCTTCATGCAGGACATGACGGCGGATGAGCGCGCGGTCATGCAGGCGCACGGCAAATACTGGCGCGGCAAGCTCGCCGAGGGCCACGTGATCGCCTTCGGACCCGTCGCCGATCCGGCGGGCGGATGGGGCGTCGGCATCGTTGCCGTCCGCGACGAGGCCGAGCTCCGTACGTTCCAGAGCGAGGATCCCGCGATCACGTCAAACATTGGCCTCCGGTACGAGGCGCTGCCCATGCTCACGGCCGTGTACTGACGGCTGATGGATCCAGGGCACCCAACTCCCGGCCGTGCTCGGATACTTTCCAGAGCTCAGGAGCCTTCAGAAAGGGCACCGCGCGATTCGCGGCCAGGCGAGCGTCGAGCCATACCAAGGATCCCACAGCCCACTCTTGATCGTACTCGCGATCACCGACCGGCAAGTACGACTGGAGATAGAGCGCCAGCGCATCGGATGCAGGGTGATCCTCGTAGCGCGCGGTCGCGACAGAGAAGCCCTGTCCCGCATAGCAGGTCGCGCTGGCGAGCAGTCTCTCTCCGATCACGCCTCGAAACGTCGCGAGCCGACGGGCCGCGATGATCCATGCCGCCGTCAGCTGCTCGCGCCACGATCCGTTGAGCCAGTAGCCAAGCTCGCGATCGGGGAGAGACGTCACCGCATCCAGGAACTGCCGCGCGAACGCATGCCGCCGCTCCGGCGGCTCGTCGAGGAAGTTCGCGTGCAGAAGGAGCAGGTAGAGTGGGGATCCGCGCCTTGACCAAGCGTCCATACGGTTAGTTTGGCTAACTATCCATCGATCGGCCAACCGAAGCCGTTAGGCCAGGTCTGTCCAGCTCGTCGCTTTCTGTGCCTTCCCTCACGAGAAATCCCACGCACCGGCGCTGCGCTGCAACGCCCCAATGCTGTGATGGCGGCGAGGGCCTGGCTCTGCGTCGAGGCGCTGACGTGCTGGTCGGTCGCCAGTCGCGCGAGAAACGCCTCGACGTGGGCCAGCCCGAGGTCGCGCTGACAGCGGCTGCCATCGCACCTCTGCGGCTCTCCCCTTCCTTCGCTCGCCGCTGGCTCCGAGCGCTACCGCCGGCCGCTCCTCCGCGCTACGTTCGCCGCCGTGGACGCCCCCCGACCGTCCGGCGCTCGCCGCGCGCTGCTCATCGGCCTCCCCGTCGCCGCGCTCGCCGCGGCAGCCTTCCTCTTCGTGGGTCGCGACGAGCGCCCCGCGCCGAACGCGCGCCCGCCGAGCGCCGAGTCCCGCGTGGCCCGTGAGCCGCAGCGCCGCGACGAGGCGCCCGTCGTCCCTCCCGCTCCCCCGCCGGCCGCTGCCACCGTGAGCGCCGCGGCACAGGAGTCGGAGCCGGCGCCGGACACCGACCCCGAGGCCAGCATCATCGACCGCATGCGCGCCGCCTTGACGACCAACCCCGAGGAGGTGCTCCGGCTCGACGACGAGGCGTCGCGCGACTTCGGCGACAGCCCCCGCGCCGCCGAGCGCGGCCTGCTCCGCGTGCGGGCGCTCGTGCGCCTGGACCGGATCGGCCAGGCCCGCAGCCTCGCGGAAGACCTCATCGAGCGCTACCCGGACGATCCCTCGGCGAAGAGCGCGGCCGCGTACATGGGGATCCACCCGAGGCCCCGCGGGCCGTCCAGGTAAGCGGCGATACCGCGGGTGCCCTTCGAAGCTCACGTGATATTCATCAGGGCCGCTGAGACCACGATCTTGTAGCAAGAGCAGAACGTTGCGCAGTGAGTCACTGAACCGATTAAGAGTTCGGGCTGGTCCGGCGCGTGTTTCTGGTGATAATCGGGCATGCGCAACTGGCTTCTTCTTGTCGGGGTTCTCCAGCTCTCCGTGGCTGGATTCGGCTGTGGCGACGGATCGGACGGCGGCGGCGAGGGCGGCGCCGGCGGCGAAGCGGGGGACAGCGGCCCCGCCGGGAGCAACTCCTCGGGCGCCGGGACACCTGCGAGCTCGGGCGCGGGCGCCGGAACACCCGCGAGCTCCGGCGCGGGCGCGGGCTCATCCACGGGCTCCGGCGAGCCCACCGGCGGGCCCGCGAGCACGGGCAGCGGCGATCCCGTGGCCGGCAGCAGCACCGGCAGCGGGGGAGAGCCCGGCGAATGCGCCGGCGCCGGCGAGGACGAATGTCCGTTCGAGGCAGGGGTCGAGATCGCCTGCCGCCTTCGCTTCATGTACGGCGTGAACTACGCCTGGCGCGACTTCGGCGCCGATTTCGGCGGTCAGTCCAAGTGGAGCCAGACGGGCATCTCGGGCAAGAAGAGCCAGGTGCTCGCCGACCTGCAGGACATGCGCGCCAACGGCGTGGACGTGGTCCGCTGGTGGATCTACCCCCGCTTCTACGGGGACCAGATCAACTTCGACGGACAGGGCAACCCGACCGGGCTCGGCGGCACCTCGACGCAGGACATCCTGGCGGCGCTCGAGCTCGCGGACCAGGCGCAGGTCAACGTGATGTTCACGCTGTTCTCCTTCGATGGCTTCTACAAGACATCGCACAACCCGCCGAACGGCCTGTCGGTCGCGAGCATGGGGCCCCTCGTCGCGGACGCGGGCCGGCGCGCCAAGCTCATCGAGAACGTCGTCCGCCCCATCGCCCGGACGGTGGCGTCGAGCCCGCACCGCGACCGGATGCTGGCCTGGGATGTCATCAACGAGCCCGAGTGGGCGATGACCGGGCCGAGCCTCTACGGCGGCGACCCGGCGTTCGAGGGGGACTCCAGCAAGTTCGATCTCGTCACACACCAGCAGATGGAGGCGCTCGCCAAGGAATCGGCCGCCGTGCTGAGGGGAGAGACCGGCGCGCCCGTGAGCGTCGGCAGCGCCGCCATCAAGTGGGGTCAGGCGTGGACGCGCTCGGACGTCGACTTCTACCAGGTCCACATGTACGGCTGGGTCAACGACTACTTCCCGTACAACAAGCCCCTCTCCGAGTACGGCCTCACGGACAAGCCGGTCGTCATGGGGGAGTTCCCGATCAACATGGCGGAGATGGACGTGCGCTACGACAAGTTCGTTGGCGACCTCTACAACATGGGGTATGCGGGCGCGCTCTCGTGGTCGATCACCGATCGGGACTTCTCGTGGTCGTCCAACAAGACCGCCGTGAAGGCGTTCGCCGATCAGCACCCCTGCGAGACGCGCTACTGAGCGCTGGGTGAGCGCCGCTGCCGGCGGCGCTCATCTTCCCTGCTTCCCTGCCCCGGCTCCGAACTGGGCCGCTGAGCCGGCCCGGCGAGCTCGTCCTCGATGACACGAGCCGCGCCTGCGTGACAGCTTGCCCCAGCGTGTGGCGCATTGTCACGCGGCGGCGCGATCCGGCCGAGAAGCCGTCTGTCGGGGCGCTGGCGCGCCTCTCCCCTCGACAGGGTTTCAACTGGGCACGTCGGTTGCTGAAGTTGTTGAAGCTGCTGAAGCTGAACAGGTGGAAACGGGTGGGCCCGCTGCTCGCGGAGGTGACCGCCTCCGTGCGGCTCGCGAGTTGTTCACCAGCACCCAGAGGGAGAGCGAGATGGCACGAGATCGCTACGAGGGCCGGGATTTCCGGGACGAGGGGCCGCGCGACGACTGGCGTCCCCGGGACGAGCGGTGGCGCGCGCCGCGGGACGACGATCAGCGCGGATTCCGCGGTCACGAGGGGGACCGCGACGCGTTCGAGCGAGGGTCGTACAGCCGCGGCAACTACGCGAACCAGAGCGGCGGCAGCCGGCAGGGAGAGCTGGGCCAGCTGCCGCGGCCGTACGGTCAGCAAGGGCGGGGAGATGGGAGAGACCCGTGGAGGGCGGGCGGCCAGCAGGCGCGGGACGAGCGCGGCGGCTCCGAGAGGCGCTGGCAGGAGCAGGGGGGCGCCGGCGCGCGCGGCTACCGTGAGCCCGAGGAGCGCCGCGCCTACGGACAGGACAGCCCCTCGTGGGAGGGGATCGGCGGGCGCGACGATCACTTCAGCGGGCGGGGTGCCGAGGACGAGCGAAGAGGGTTCGGCTCCGTGCAGCGAGGGCGCGACGAGAACCGCGGCTGGCGCGACGAGAACCGCGGCTGGCGCGATGAGAACCGCGGCTATTACGGCCGCGACGCGGGCCGCGGATTCTCCGGACCGGACGAGGACCAGGGCCGCGGCGCCTACGGGCGCCACGACCACGGCCGCGACGAGGAGGGCCAGAGCCGGCGCTACCAGGGCGACAACCACGGGCGAGACGACGACCGGGGCCGCGGCCATGCGCGAGACGACTATCAGGGCCGCGGCCATGCGCGAGACGACTACCAGGGCCGCGAGCGCTACCAGGGCCGCGACTACGGGCGAGACGATTACCAGGACCGAGAGCGCTACCAGGGCCGCGGCTACACCCGAGGCGACAACCAGGGCCGCGAGGATCAGTATCGTGGCCAAGGCTACGGGCGCGGCGAGGACCAGGATCGATATCGAGGCGGCGACGTGAGAAACGCCCCTCGCCACCAGGACGGCCGAGGCGACCACGGTCGCGGCTACCTGGGCCGCGGCGAGGAGCGCGAGGGCCGCGGCCGCAGCGAGGAACGCAGCGGATACGGCGACATCTACAATCGCCCGGAGCGCCGGCCCGGGTTCGGCCGCTTCATGGGCGACGAGCTCCCGCAGGGGTACTCGACCCGCGTCCACGAGCGCGACGACGTGCGCGCCTCGCAAGGCCAGGGCCACGAGCGCTCCCCCGCCGAGGACAGCAGGCGGTCCAGGTACCAGAGCCAGGACAGGACCTGGAACTGAGATCAACCGATCTCCGCAGCTCGACGCCCGCGCTGCGGTGTCTGCCCCTGCGCGCAGGAGGAGATTCGAGTTGTCCGCGCCACGGACCTAGAGCATCCTCGCGCGCATGAAACGACAAGCTTACTCCAATCTCCCCAGGCTCGCTTCCATCTGCTGCATCGCCTGGTCGGCGCTGGCCGGCTGCGGTGACGACGACTCGAATGCAACAACTGGAACGACGGGCTCGGGCGGTGGCTCACCCACCTCGAGCAGCGCCTCCGGCACGGGCGGCGACGGCGGCACGGGCGACGGCGGCGGAGGCGGCGACGGCGGCGGTGGCGCGGACCCCGGCACGGCCTCGTCGAGCGCGAGCGGCGCGGGCGGCGCAGACCCCTCCGGCGACACCATCCGCTTCATCGGGCGCTTCGATACGACGAAGGCGGAGGGCCCCCGCTTCTCCTGGGCCGGCAGCGCGATCGTCACGCGGTTCTCGGGGACGTCGATCGGCGTCCGCTTCAACGACGAGTCGACCGCGGCGCAATCCAACTTCTTCCAGGTGGTGATCGACGGCGAGGCGAAGGGCTTCATCAAGGTCAACAGCGAGGAGGATCTCTACACGGTCGCAGAAGGGCTGCCCGACGGCGAGCACGACCTCGTGCTCCACCGCCGCACCGAGCCGCTGGTCGGCGTGTCGCAGTTCCTGGAGTTCGTCCCGGAGCAGGGCGAGGCGCTCCTGCCGGTCCCGGCGGCGCCCGCGCGCCGGATCGAGGTGATCGGCGACTCGATCTCCGCCGGCTACGGCGTCGACGGCGCCAACGAGACTTGCCCGTTCACGAGCGATACGGAGAACAACTACCTCGCCTACAGCGCCCTGACAGGCCGGCTGGTCGGGGCCGACACCACGATCGTCGCCTGGTCCGGCAGAGGCGTGTACCGGAACTACGACGGTGAAGTCGCGCCCACGATGCCCGAGATCTACGGCCGGACGATCGCCGACGAGGCGCAGCCCGCATGGGACTTCTCGTCCTGGGTGCCGCAGGTCGTGGTGATCAACCTGGGCACGAACGACTTCAGCATCAACGTCCCGGGCGACGCCCATTTCCGCGGGCCGTTCACGGAGGCCTACGCGGGCCTCGTCGAGACGGTCAGGACGAACTATCCGGACGCGTTCATCTTCTGCACCATCGGGCCCATGCTGAGCGACTCGTACCCGGAAGGCGCCCAGGCGCTCACCAGGGCGCGCTCCTACATCGGCCAGGTGGTGGAGGACCGGAACGAGAGCGGCGACGACAAGGTGCGCGTCCTCGAGTTCCCTGCGCAGGACGGCGCGACGAACGGACTCGGCTGCGACTACCACCCGAGCGTCAAGACGAACGCGCTCATGGCCCAGCAGCTCGCGGAGGCCATCCGCGAAGAGCTCGACTGGTAAGGGCGGCGCGGGGCCGGGGCATCGTGCCACCGGCCCATCGCGACCGCTGTGGCACGACGCACCACGCATTCTAGGCCCCAGCGCAGCGCGCACCTCGCAGGGAGCGAGCGCCGGTCCCATCCGCTCGCCGTGGCGCGCGCGGATCGGCCATCCAGCGTCATGGTACACGCGGTGCATCTCTCGCCATCAGAACAGCGGAAGGGCGGCGGCGCCGAGAGCGCGTGAGAGCGCGTGAGAGCGCGCCGCCGAGCGAGGAGATCATCCATGCAGACCAAGCGAGACAGCTCCCTGCGGGCCATGGGCAGGAACCACAGCCATGATTTCATGGAGGCGGCGCGCAGGAGCGCCGGTCGCGCGGAGAGCCGAGATGCGTTCATCCCCGACCCGGGCGACGGCCCCACGGAGGTGGTCGACGAGCTCGCCGAGCAGATCGCCGAGCAGTACGTCGCCTCGGCGACTTCGGGCAGGGGCGACACCACCGAGGACTACGAAGACAGGGTGGAGCCAGAGGAGATCGGGGGCCCCTTCGTCATCACGACGGCCGAACAGGAGATCGGGTACAGCAGGGACTCCACGAACCCCGATGACGGCGAGGTGGAGCCGTTTCCTCTGGTCCATCGCTCGCCCCTCCGCTGATCGCGCGCTCGTCCGCGCGCAAACGATCGACGATCGCGCGACGATCGCGCGACGCTCGCCCGGGCAAGACCGCCCGGCCAGCGCAGCGCCGCGCGCCAGCCGAGCGGAGCTCCGGCCGGGGCAGCCTGGCTGGTTCTGCTTGGCGTCCGCCCTCGGCGCGCCTACGAGAGGCGCTGCCGCACAGCTGCACAGAGCACAGAGGAGGACGCGACCATGGCTGAGACCAAGTTCAAGGGAAGCCCCATCCACACCACCGGCGAGCTGCCGTCCGTCGGCGCGACCGCCCCCGACTTCACGCTCGTGAAGACCGACCTCTCCGAGCGAAAGCTCTCGTCGTACGCCGGCAAGAAGATCCTCAACATCTTCCCGAGCGTCGACACCTCGGTCTGCGCGAGATCCGTGCGCACGTTCCACGAGCGCGCCGAGAAGCTCCCGGGCGTGACGGTGCTCAACATCTCGGCGGACCTGCCGTTCGCGCACGCCCGCTTCTGCGCGTCCGAGGGCATCTCGAACGCGGAAGGCCTGTCGACGTTCCGGGGAGATTTCGGCCAGAAGTACGGCGTCACGCTCGTCGACGGGCCGCTCGCCGGCCTGCTCGCGCGCTCGGTCCTCGTGCTCGACGAGCAGAACAAGGTGCTCCACGTCGAGCTCGTCCCGGAGATCGCGCAGGAGCCCGATTACGACGCGGCCCTCGCCAAGGTGCAGTGAGCCGGAGCGCCCGCGCACGCCCGCCACGCGCGCGGGCGCCTCGCGATCTCACGCGCTTGCGCGCCTCGTGATCTCACGCGCTTGCGCGCCTCGTGATCTCACGCGCTGGCGCGCCTCGTGAAACGGATGCGCAGCCCCTCCGGCTGCATCGCGAACGCCATCCGCTCCCGCACCGGCGCTGTGTGATCCGCGAGGTGCACCGTGAAGCTCCGGAGCACCATGCCGACCGTCACCGCGCACTCCAGGAGCGCCATCGCGCGCCCCGGGCAGACGCGCGGCCCGCCGCCGAACGCGAGCGCCATCCTCGGCTCGTGGGGCAGCGTCGACGGCGCGCCCCCGAGCCAGCGCTCGGGGCGAAACGACTCCGGATCGCCGAAATACTCGGGCTTCCTCCCCGTCGCGCGCGTGAGCGCCACGACGCCGGCGCCGGCGGGCACGGCCACGTCGCCCACCGCGGTGTCGTGGTTCGCCTCGAGGAAGAGCAGCGGCGCGGCGGAGCGCAGGCGCAGCGTCTCCTGCGTGACGGCGGCCGTGTACTCGAGGCGCTTGCACTGCTCCAGCGTCGGGATCAGCCCGCCGCCGAGCACGCGATCGACCTCCTCGCGGGCGCGCGCCTGCACGTCGGGGCGCGAGCCCAGGTAATAGAGGATCCACGCGAGGGTGTTCGCGGTGGTGTCCTCGCCCGCGAGCAGCATCGTGAGCACGTTCGCGTAGACCTCGGCGTCCGAGAGGCGCGCCCTCGGGTCCTCGCCGTCCCGCGCGGCGATCATCAGCTCCAGCAGCGTCCGCGGGCGCGCGGGCCGCTCCGCGCCGCCCTCGATCTCGCGCCGCGCGGCGGTCACGAGCTCGAGGATGAGCCGCTTCACCGCGACCAGGGCGCGGTCGTAGGCGCGGTCGGCGGGCAGGCCCAGGTAGCGCCAGTAGGGCAGCGGCGCGAGCATCCGCCGGTTGAGCCCGAGGAACACGCGCTGGAGGTGCTCCTGGAGCGCGTCCGCCCCGCGCTCGAGCGTGTTGAGATCGCGGCCGAAGGCGACCGACGAGGTGACGTCGACCGAGTAACGCATGAGATCGCCGAGCACGTCGCGGGCGGCGCGCTCGTCGGCCGCCCGCGCCCAGAGCTCGCGCAGCCGGCCCGTGATGTCGCGGATGCTCGGGAAGAAGCCCTCGACATGCCTCGGATGGAACGTCGGGTGGATGAGCTGCCGCTGCTTCCGCCACACGTCGCCGTCCGCCGAGAACAGCCCGACCATGTCCGCCTCGCGCGACACGGCCTCGATGGCGCGCACCCGCCGGAACACCGCGGGGCGGCGCTGGAGCACGTCGCGCACGAGCTCGCCGTCCACGACGACGAGGACCGGCTGCCGGCCCATCCGCACGACGAACAGGTCTCCATGGGCGCGCCACCACCGCTCGAACTCGAGGTGCCAGCGGTCGGGGTGGAGCGCGAGCAGATGGCCAAGCACAGGCAAGCCCGGCGGCCCCGGGAGATCCGCGAGCGTCCGCCGAGGGCGCGCAGCCGCGTCGCCGCGGCCGATCGCGTCCTCCAGGGCAGGGAGCGTGGCGTTCATGCCCCCTTCATACAGAGGCGGTGCGCCCCGACGCAAACCCGACAGGCGCCAGAGAGGCGAGAGAGGACGCGCCCCATCGCGCTGGACGATGTCGGGCGGGCGGAGCGCCTGTGCTGGCGAGGTGGCATCGACACGGAGTAAGACGCGGACATGACGGAGCCGCTGGAGCGAGAGCTCGCGAACCTGTCCGGCGCGGAGATGGTGGCGGCGCTCGGCCTCGACGGGGCGCCGGCGTGGGTGCGCCGGGCCGGGCGCGCGGCCTTCGCCGTCCCTTCGTGGCCGCTCGGGCGCGTGCTCGCGCGCTTCGATCGGCGCACCGGCGAGGCGGGGCTCCACGTCGCGGCGCGGGAGGCGCTCGCCGGCTTCGGGGCGCGCTGGACGGCCGACGCGGCGCCGCCGTCGCGCGGGGCGCTGCTCGTCGTGTCGAATCACCCCGGCGCCTACGACGCGCTCGCGCTCATGGCAGCGCTCGGCCGGGAAGACCTCATGATCGTCGCGGCCGAGCGGCGGTTCCTGCGGGCGCTGCCCCACGTGAGCCGGCGGCTGCTCTTCGTGCCGATCGACGAGGGCGGCGCGATCGCGCTCGCGGCGCGGTCGGCCGGCGTGCGCCGCGCGCTGCGGCACCTGCGCCGCGGGGGCGCGCTGCTGCACTTCCCCGCGGGGCGCATCGAGGCGGATCCGGCGTTCGCGGGGCAGGGCGACGCGCTGCTCGCGGCGTGGCAGCCGAGCGCCGGGGCGCTGCTGCGCGCGGCCGCGGCGGCGGGAGGGCGCGCCGCCGTGGCGATCGTCTCGGGGGTGCACTCGCCGCGGGCGAAGCGGCTGGCCATCACGCGGTGGGCCGAGCGCCGCGGGATCACCACGCTGGCGCCGCTCCTGCAGGCGGCGCTGCCGGGCTTCGACGACGTCGAGGTGCGGGTCCGCCTGGGCGAGGCGCGGGACGCGGCGGAGGTGGCGCGCGGGGCCCGCGACGACGCGGCGCTCACGCGGCGGCTGAAGGACGATGCGGCGGCGCTGCTCGCGGGGGCGTGACGGCCCGGCGCCCCGGCGCGGCGCGATCCTGCCCGCTCTTGGCCGAGCCGGTCATCCGCTCACCCGCTCATCCGCGCGCGCGAGCGCCGCGCGCACCGCGGCCGCGGTGCCGTCCCAGGTGGGCAGCGTCGCGGCCCGGACGGCCGCCGCGCGGCTCATGCTCGCCCGGAGAGCGCCGTCCTCGAGGAAGCGGGCGAGCGCCGGCGCGGGGCCCTCGACGTCGTCCCAGAGCAGCGCCTCCGCGCCGTCCTGGACCGCCTCCGCGATCGCGCCGGCGCGGGCGGCGAGCACCGGAACGCCGGCCCGGACCGCCTCCGTGAGCACCATGCCGTAGCCCTCCAGCGACGAGGGCAGGACGAGCGCGTCCGCCGCCGCGAGCTCGGCCGCGAGCGCCTCGTCCCCGAGCACGCCGGGCGTCGAGACGCGCGCCCGCAGGAACGCGGAGCCGGCGATCGCGCGGCGCACCCGCCCGGCGTAGGCCGGGTCGCGCGCCGCGTCCCCGATGAGCACGAGCGTGGCATGCGCGCTCCCGACCCGCTCGAACGCCGCGAGGAGCTCCAGCAGCCGCTTGCGCGGGATGAAGCTCCCCACGAACAGGAGCCGCAGCGGGCCGCCGTCCCGCCGGGCGCGGGGGAGCAAGGGGAGCCGGTCCGCGCCCGGCGTCGCCACGTCGACCCGGGCGAGCCCGAGCTCGCGCCGGAGCCGCGCCGCGGTCGTCGCGCTCGTCGCGAGGTGCGCGTCGCACAGGCGGATCACCGCCGCCTCCGCGAGCGAGAGCGCCGCGCGCCGCGGGCCGGGCGGGAGCTCCCACGCGCTCAGGTGGTGCACGAGGAGCGCGCGCGCGATCCGCCGCGGCAGCGCCGCGAACGCCGGCCCGAGCTCCCGGAAGCAGAGCTCGTCGCCGACCACCACGGCGGGGTCGATCCGCGCGAGGCGCCGCGCGAGGGCGAGGCCGGCGAGCGCCCGCGACCGCGGCGCCGGATCGAGGGACACGACCTCCACGGCGTCGCCCCGGGCGCGCAGCCGCTCGACGACGAGCCGATCGTAGATGTAGCCGCCCGTTGTCTGGTCGAGGGCGCCGTAGACGATCCAGGCGATGCGCATGCGTCAACCCAGTACCACGGGACCTGGCCAGCCCCGCGCGGGCGGCCAGGCGCCGCGCCCGGGCGTCACGCGTCGCGCGGCGGCTACCGGCGCGCCCTCCACGCCGACAGCTCCCCCGCCGCGACGAGGCCGGCGCCCAGCGCGAAGCACACCAGCGAGGTCGCGAGCGCGGGCAGCGGGATGTCGCGATCGCCGCCGTTGTACGCCTCGACCGTGGACGTCAGCAGCCAGTACTGGAACGCGCAGAGCATCGCCACGGCGAGCAGCCTCGCGCCCATCGCGCCCTTCGCTCCAGGGCGCAGATCGTGTTTCGGTCCAGGGATCGGCATCGCTCACCTCACGTCGCACGCCGCCGCGAGAGGCCTACCGCGAACACCTTGCCGCCCTCGACCTCCAGCGCGATGCGCCCGAGCGGACGCAGGTCGCGCGGCGGACCGGACGTGCCCTCGCCCGAGGCCACGTCGAAGCGGCCGTTGTGGCAGTAGCACCGGAGGCACTCTTCCCCGCCCTCCCGCGCATAGGAGACCGGACATCCGAGGTGGGAGCACTTCTGCTCGAACGCCAGGAGCTCGCCGTTCTCGCGGCGGATCAGCAGCGCCGGCGTCGTCTCGTCCGGGTAGCGAAAGATCACGGCGCTCCCGGGCGCGAGATCGCCGACCCGCGCGATCTCCATGCGGCCGGACGGCTCCGCGGGCGGGCGGCGCGAGCGGAGGTACACCACGGCGTTGCCGGTCGCGAGCCCGCCGCTCAGCAGCACGAGGAAGCGGGCGAAGTCGCGGCGGGTCACGTGGTCATCGCCCTCGGACTCGTAGGGGAAGTCTTCTCGCCACTTGGGCAGATCCTCCGCGCCCATCACAGAAACTCCGCCTCCGGCCCCGCCTCCTCCGGCGCGCGCCCGTCGCGCGCGCCCGCCGCCAGCGCGGTCGCGAGCGCCGCGGGGCCGCCGCCCTCGTCGAAGGCGGGCAGGTCGACCGCCATCTCGTCCACGTCGTGCGGCACCATCACGTGCACGCGCGTCGCGATCCGCTGCTTGCCGAAGCGCCAGCGGTTGATCGGCTTGCTCGCAGGCCGCTGCTGCGCGATTTCCTCGCGCGTCCCGTAGAAGAGCGCGCCCGTAGGGCAGACCGTCGCGCACATCGGCTTCTTCCCTGCGCTCGTCCGGTCGAAGCACATGTCGCACTTCTGCATTTGCTGGATCTCCATCTTGATGATCGGGACTCCGAACGGACACGCGAGCTCGCAATTGCCGCACGAGATGCACCGGGGCTTGAGGCTCGAGTGCACGATCCCGTGCTCGTCGACCTTGATGGCGTCCGCGGGACAGACCGACGCGCAGGTCGGATCGGCGCAATGCATGCAGACCATCGGCGCGGTCTGGAGCGACACGCCCGGCGCGACCAGGTCCACGTGCACCATCGGCAACCCGCGGTGCGTGTGGCACTCCGAGCACGCCGCGGCGCACGCCTGGCAGCCGATGCACCGCTGAAAATCGATGAAGAAATCACGCACCACAGCGCTCATGAGGCCTCCAGCTTGAGCTCGGCGAACAGCGACCGCGCCAGCTCGGCTTCGCCGCGCGTGGCGGCGCGCACCCTGCACGCCGCGACCTTGAACTCCGGCATCTTGCTCACGGGATCCAGCGCGCGGACCGTGAGCTGGTTGGCGGCGAGCTTCTCGGGCCAGTGGTACGGGAGGAACACCGTATCCTGGCGGATCGTCTCGACGATCCGGAGCGGGACCGTTATCCCGCCGCGCCGGGTCTCGACCGTGACCAGCTGCCGATCTACGAGGCCGAGCCGCGTCGCGAGCGCGGGGTGCATCTCGCAGATCGGCCCGGGGCTCTTCTCGACAAGGAACTTGATCCGCCGCGTCTGCGTCCCGCTGAGGTAATGAAACACGCTCCGGCCCGAGGTCATGTACAGCGGAAACTCCGCGTCGGGCACCTCCGCGCTCGGGCGGTAAGGCGTGGGGAGCAGCTTGAACTTGCCGTCGGGGTGGTAGCTCCTCCCGTCCTCGAAGAGCCTCGGGGTGCCCGGGTGCCCTTCCGACGGGCAGGGCCAGAACACCCCCATCTCCCGCTCCACGCGCTCGTAGGTGATGCCCGCGTAATCGGCGGTCCCTCCCGCGCTCGCGCGGCGCAGCTCGTTGAAGACGTCCTCGCTGCTCGAGAAGCGGAAGTGCTCCTCCTTCCCGAGCCGCCTCGCGAGCTCGAGGAGGATCCACGTGTCCCGCCGCGCGTTGCCGGGCGGCTCCACGGCGGCGCGGACGCGCACCACGCGGGCCTCCGCCGTCGTCGAGGTGCCCTCTTCCTCCTCGTGCAGCGAGCCCGGCAGCACGACATCGGCGTAGCGGGCCGTCTCGCTCATGAAGAAGTCGATGACGCAGAAGAACTCGAGCCTCTCGAGCGCCTCGCGGGCGAAGCCCGTGTCGGGGTGGCTGACCATCGGGTTGAAGCAGATGTTGAGGAGCCCGCGGATCCCGCCCGCGTGGATCGCCTCGACGATCTCCACCGTCGTCTTGCCCTTGCGCGGCAGCTCGGCGTCGGAGATCCGCCAGACATCGCAGATGTGCTTGCGGTGCTCCGGGTTCTCGATGTCGCGGTTGCCGGGGAGCTGATCGCACTTGTGCCCGTGCTCGCGCCCGCCCTGCCCGTTGCCCTGCCCCGTGATGGTCCCGTAGCCGCAGCCCCTGCGGCCGATCCTGCCGGTGGCGAGCACGAGGTTGATCAGGCCGAGGACGTTCTCGACACCCTTCGTGTGCTGCTCCACGCCGCGCGCGTGCAGGAGGAAGCTCGTCTTCGCCTGCCCCCACGCCGCGGCGACCTCGCGGATGAGCGCCGCCGGGACGCCGCAGATCTCGCCGGCCCACTCGGGCGTGCAGCGCTCCACCGAGGCGCGGAGCTCGGCCCAGCCCGTGCAGCGCTGCTCGACGAACTCCCGGTCGAACCAGCCGTTGGCGACGAGCTCATGGAGCAGCGCCTGGTTGAGCGCGCTGTCGGTCCCCGGGCGAAGCGCGACGTGGTGGTCGGCGGTGCGGGCGATGGGCGTCTCGCGCGGATCGATCACGATGAGCTTCGCTCCCCGGTCGCGCGCCTTCCAGATGTAGTGCGTCAGCGTCGGGAAGCATTCGCTCACGTTGGTGCCCGCGAGCAGCACGACGCCGGCCTCGGGGATGTCGTCCCACGGGTTCGCGACGCGGTCGATCCCGAACGCCTTCTTGTTCCCCGCGCCCGCGGAGACCATGCAGAACCGGCCGTTATAGTCCAGGTTGGCGGTGCCGAGCGCGAGGCGCGCGAACTTGCCCACGAGGTAGCTCTTCTCGTTGCTCAGCGAGACCCCGCTCAGCATCGCGAACGCGTCCTTGCCCCGCTTCGCCTGGATCGCGCGCGCCTTCGACGCGACGAGATCGAGCGCCTCGTCCCAGCCCGCCTTCCTGAACCCGGCCCCCTCGCGGATCAGCGGGTCGGTCAGGCGGTCGGGGTGGTGCGTCTGCATGTACCGCTTGACCCCCTTCGGACAGAGCCGCCCCTCGTTGAACGGGAACTCCTCCCACGGCTCGATGCCGATGACACGGCCGCTCTTGACCTGCAGCTTCACGCCGCACTGCATCCCGCAGAAGCAGCAGTGCGTCTCGACCAGCCTGTCGGGCTCGGGCTTCGGCCCCCACCCGGTCACGGGCGAGTCCGAGACGTGCGGTCCGTACTCACGAATGTAGTCGGAAATAGGCAATCTCAGGTGAGCCATATGTCGTCTCCTCGGCTCCGTTACTCACGAGAAGCGGCCGCAGCGCGCGCGGTGGTGCGCGCGGCCGATGAGCATCCGCCGGCCCCGCGGGGAGATCTCGCTCCACGCAGGTCCGGTCCCCGTCCGCGCCGCGTAGTCGAACCCCACCTCCTCGAGCACCCCTTTGAGATCGTCGGTCTGGAGCTTCGCCGCGAACGCCTCGCGCGTGACCGGACAGACCGCCTTCTCGCCCCGGTCGCCCGCCTCCTTGTAGAACGTGACGCCCACCGACGCGGGGCGCTGGAACACGTGGAAGAGCTTGCCGAACGGCAGGTAAACGAGCGTCACGATCACGGTCAGCGCGTGGAGCTGGGCGAGCGCGCCGTAGAAATACCCGTGCAGCCACTCGTAGCTCACCCAGAGCAACAGCCCGCTCGCGCTCACGGCGAAGAGCAGGAGGAGCGGCAGGAGGTCGCGCTCGAAGCGCTGTGCCGCCACCGCGCCGCCCTCCCGCATGCGGCGGAGCATGGCGAGCATCACCCCCGGCATGACCATGAGGCCGCTGACGACGAGCGCGTGAAAGACCGCCCACCCCACGATGCCGTGGACCGGGATCTCCGAAACGGGGTATCCGAAGAGCACCACGCGATAGACCGCGCCCGCGCCGGACTCGAAGTGAAGCCAGCCGAACACGAGCGGGAACGTCACGGCCGCGGCGAGCGCGCAGCCCCACGCGATGAGCATGTGCGCGATCCACCGGGTCAGGCCGCGGCGCAGGATGAAATCCTGCGCGATGATCTTCGACCACAGCGCCTTGACGACGAGCGTCGGGCGGCGAATGCGCGGCCAGCGGCGCGGCGAGAAGAGCACCTCTACGCCGCGGACCCAGAACTTGCGGGTCGGCGGCTTGCTGAGCCAGACGGAGTACCGGTAAACGACCCCGAAGGTCATGAAGAGGCACGCGAAGGTGTAGCCCACGAGCGCGGAGTCGAAGTCGGCGAGATCGCGGCTTCCGAGGACGATGAGCGCCGCGAGCGCGGCGGCGGCGACGGTCCCGTTGCGGACCGCGCCCCAGTGCGCGAGCGGGGCGCGCTGCGGCGCGAGGATGGCTTGTACGGTGCCGTCCATCATGCGCCGCAAGCTCCGCGCTCGCTCCGCAGCAGCGCCAGCGCGGGTCGCTCCTCGCGCGGAAAGGGGGAGCAGCCCGCCTCGGGGCGCGAGAGGCGGACGAGGATCTCCCCCGACGCGCTCAGCTCCACCTCGAAGCACGCGAGCGCGCTGCACTCGGCGCCGATCGGGTGACCGGTCGACAGGTCGAAGGCGAGCCCGTGAAGAGGGCACTGGACGACGTTGCCCCCGAGGAGCCCGTCCGCGAGCTGCCCTCCCCGGTGAGGGCAGCGCGCCTGCACGGCGAACAGCTCCCCTGCCCGCGTCCGGAACACGGCCACCTCGTAGCCGTCGACATGAAACGCCTTCCCTTCTCCTTCGGGTATCTGGCCCAGGGGGCCAAGGTTGAAGACAGCCATCTCCTTCAGCGCGACCTCACTCATCACCCGAGCTCCTCCCCTGCCGGCGCGTGTGCCGGCCGGATGCCCCCCTCGCCTCCGCGGGCGCCGGGCGCTGGCCCGGCGCTCCTCTCCGCCGATCCACCGCCTATTCCGCCTGCGCGGGCGCGCCGCTCGGCGGCGGGAGCAGGGTCGTGAACTGGGACGGATGGATCGGGCTGTCGGCCTCGCTCCAGGGGTCCGCGTAGGCGTCGACCGAAGCCTGGACCTCCGCGTCGAGGCGCGCCGCGACCCCTTCGGCGTCGTCCACGATCACCCGCCGCACTCTCTCGATCCCGACCCGCTCGACGAAATCGTACGAGCGCTCCATGTACCTGGCCTGCTCTCGGTAATACTGCATGAAGCGGCCCGCGTACCTGATGACCTCCTCCTGCGTATCAACCACGCAAAGCAGATCTCCCTTCCTGACGCGCGAGCCGGCCCCGCCGCCCACGTAGATCTCCCACCGGCCTCCCTCGATGGCGACGGCGCCCACGTCCTTGGTCGTCGCCTCCGAGCAGTTGCGAGGGCAGCCGGCGGTGGCGAGCTTCAGCTTATGGGGCGCCTCGAACCCCTGGAATCGGCGCTCGATCGCGATGCCGAGCGCCGTGCTGTCTCCGACCCCGTAACGGCAGAACTCGCTGCCGACGCACGTCTTGCATGTGCGGAATCCCTTGGTGTAAGCGTGACCGGACGGCATGCCCAGGTCGCGCCACACGTCCGGCAGCCGCTCCTTCTCGATGCCGAGGAGGTCGATCCGCTGGCCGCCCGTGATCTTCACCATCCTCGCCTCGTAGCGCTCGGCCACGTCGGCGATCTTCCGGAGCTGGGCGGGCGTCGTGACGCCTCCATAGATGCGCGGGATGACGCTGAACGTCCCGTCGCGCTGGATGTTCGCGTGCACCCGATCGTTGATGAAGCGCGCGTCGCGCTCGTCCTCGTACTCTCTCCCCCAGATGCCCTTGAGCAGCGAGGCGAGCCCCGGCTTGCTCGCCAGGTCCTCCTGCCCGCCCGCGAGCTCCCGGAACACGGACGAGACGCTGCGCAGCCCGCGCTCCTTGATGAGCCGGACGAGCTCCGGCTTCGCGTAGGGCACGCCGGGCACGTAGTAATGGGCCGAGGGGTCCTCCGCCGCGCCGCTCCCGAGGACCAGCTCGAGGACGGCCTGCACCTGCGGCTTGCACGCCCCGCAGCCCGACCCGGCGCGCGTCGCGGCGCACGCCTGCCGGAGGGTGCGGCACCCGCCCCGCGCCGCCGCGGCGATCTGACCCTTCGAGACGCCGTTGCAGTTGCATATCTGCGCCTCGTCCGGCATGTCCCCCACGCTGGGCTCGCCCGCGCCGGCGTGGGCCCCTGCGGAGAGGAGAGCCGCGCGATCCTCGGGGATCTTGAGGCCCCGCTCGAACGCCTGGAGCAGCCTCCCGCCCGGCGCCCCGCCGCCGAGCAGGATGGCGCCCGCGAGGGTCCCGTCCCGGATCACGAGCTTCCGGTAAATCCCGCGCGACGGCTCGGCGTAGGCGACCTCTTCTTCCGCGTCGCTCGCGGCGCGCTGCTCCCCCATCACCAGGAGATCGACGCCCATCACCTTGAGCTTGGTGGAGACCTTCGAGCCCGCATACGCCGCGTCGGGCCGGCGCTCCGTGAGCCGATCGGCCAGGATCTGCGCCTGTTCCCACAGGGGAGCCACGAGCCCGTAGGTGCGCCCGCGGTGCTGGACGCACTCGCCGAGCGCATGGATGTCCGGATCGTCGGGCGAGCAGAGGTCGTCTCCCACGACGATCCCCCGCTCGACGGTGAGCCCCGCGTCGCGCGCGAGCTCTGCGTTCGGGCGGATGCCGGCGGAGATCACCACGAGATCGCACGCGAGCTCGCTCCCGTCCTCGAAGCGGAGCCCCTCGACCCACTCGTCTCCGAGGATCTCCCGGGTGGATTTCTCGAGGTGGACGGCGAGCCCCATGTCCTCCAGCGCGCGCCGGAGCACGGCTCCGCCGGCCGCGTCGAGCTGGACCTCCATGAGGTGCTTCATCAGGTGCACCACGTGCACCTCCAGGCCGAGCCCGAGCAGGCCCCGCGCGGCCTCGAGGCCGAGGAGCCCGCCGCCGATCACGGCGGCCCGCCGCGACCGCTTCGCGTGCTCGAGGATGCCGCTGCAGTCATCGAGCGTCCTGAACACGAAGACCCCGCTCTTGTACCCTCCCCCCTCCCGCTCCAGCCCCTCGATCCTCGGCACGAAGGCGCGGCTCCCCGTGGCGATGACGAGCTTGTCGTAGGCCTCGGCGACGCCCGAGGCGCCGCGGACAATCTTGCTCCTGCGGTCGATCGAGGCGACCCGGACCCCGGCGTGGAGGCGGACGCCGTTGTCCTCGTACCAGGACAGAGGGTTAATGAAGATCTCCTTCGGATCCTGGATTCCCGCGAGAACGTTCGACAGCAGGATACGGTTGTAATTGCCGTACGGCTCATCGCCGAACATCACGATTTCGAAGCGGTTTCTGCCCCCCCGCGCGACGAGCTCCTCCACGAACCGCGCGCCGGCCATCCCATTGCCGATCACCACGAGGCGCTCCCTCTCCCGTTTCAGGACCGCCTGCCCCCTCCTGCCGGTTGTGCCTCCCTCGACGACGGCAGATCCAGGTTCATCGCTCATGAGATCCAGTCCTCCTTGCCCAGGCAACCGTCCGACGCGCGCTGCGCGCGTCCCCGAGCGCTATCGCCCGCGGTCCCACGCGAGCGCTCGTCGGGTCATCCAGTACAGCGGCCCTCGACGTCACGAGGACGCGGCGGAGCAGGCTCGGTCGCGTTCTCGCATCGAGTTGCTGATGCAACATGAATACAAAAATCGATCCAGCCCCGCGCGGGTCGCCTTGATGTGCGGCGCCTTTGTGGCCCAGAAGACGGAACGGGGGGGTACCGGGTTCCGGACGTCGTGACGAATTATGAGGTTCCGATCGCATACCGCGAGGCACCACGGGTCTCCTCCGGGCGCCCCCGGACGGGCTACATGGCGTCTCTGTGAAGATCGCTTCGTCAGAGGAATAAGGGGGTCTCCGCCTTGTTATGCGGCGAATTCGACTGCCCTGTTCCCGCGCGAGCGCCGGAGCAGGCGCCGAGCCAATGGTCGCTCGGCCTCGGACGGACAGGCGCGCCTCACCGGGCTCAGGGGCGCTCGGCTCTGCCGGACGAGCGTCGCTAGCGGCCTGAGGCCGGAGAGAGCACGCGAGAAGGCCTGCAGTTAATGAAGCGGGCTCGGCCGACCGTTCGGACGACGCAGCAGCTCGTCAGACGGAGCCTAGAGGTCGCGCTCGAAGCCCGCGTATGCCGTGGGCGACTCGCGGACGAGCACCCGCAGGGTTGCGCCCGAGCAAGGCGCCTCTCCCGCGGGCAGCCTCGCGATCTCCTCGGCGAGCAGGCCGGCCACGTGCTCGGCCACGCGCTCGGTCGTGGAGGTGCGCCCGGGGAAGGCCGGGTGCTCGTCGAGGTTCGTGTAGTCGATCGTGTCGAGCACCCGGCGCAGCGACGCGTGCAGCGCGCCGATGTCCATGACCACGTGGTGCGGGCCGAGCGCCTTCGCGCGGATCTCGATCTCGACGGAGTACGTCGCGCCGTGCATCCGGGTCGCCGGGCCGAAGAACGGATCGGAGAAGCTGTGCGCGATCATCACGTGATCGCTGACGCCGAGGAGGAACATGGCGGTGGCTGGCCTCTGACTTCTAGGGTGCCTCTCGCGTAGCCGATCGTGCGCCGTACCGGAAGACCGTCTGCAGCCGCGCCCCGGGCTCGGCCGCGAGCTCCGCGTACACGGACGGCGCCGCGTCGAGCGGGACGGACGGGTCCAGCAGCGCGTCGAGCGCCGGGTCTTCGAGGAGGGCGCGGACGAGCGCGAAGCGCCGCGCGTGGTCCCAGCGGGGCGCGCGCTCCGGCGGGATCGTCGAGACCTGGCTCGCCCGCAGGCGCAGGCGCCGGCGGTGGAACTCCGCGCCGAGCGCGACCGGGCTCGTCCGCGCCCCGTAGAACGACGCGACCGTCACCGTCGCCTCGCGCGCCGCGTGCGCGATCGCGCGGTCGAGCTCCTCCGGATGGCCGGTCGCGGCGATCACGACGTCCGTGTCGCCGCGCGGCCGGTCGTCCTCGGGCCGGAGCGCCGCCGCGGCGCCGAGCGCGAGGCCGACCTGGCGCCGCCGCTCGCTCGGCTCGACGAGCCGGACCACGGCCCCGGCGCGCCGCGCGAGCGCCACGATGAGCAGCCCGACGACCCCGCCGCCGAGCACCACCACGGCGTCTCCGAGCCCCACCCCCGCGTCCCACACGCACGTGATCGCCGTCTCGAGGTTCGCGGCCAGCACCGCGCGCTCGGCCGGGATCGAGCGCGGCAGGCCGCGCGCCGCGCCCGGCCCGAGCAGGTGGAGATCGCCGTGGGGCGCGAGCGCGAAGACGCGGTCGCCCGGCCCGAGCGCCGCGCCCTCGCCGCGGGCGACGACCTCGCCGACCCACGCGTAGCCGTAGCGGCGCGGGTAGGTCGGCGCGCCTTCAGCGTCGGGCGCGTCGAGCGAAGGGTCGAACGGCGTCGGCCCCTCGCCGCGGAAGAGCAGCAGCTCCGTCCCCTGGCTCACGCCCGACGCGAGCGCGCGCGCCACGACCTCGCCGGGCCCGGGCGCGCGCGGCGCGGCCCCCGGGCGCACCTCGACGAGCCCTGGCCGGACGAACCAGAGCTCCCGGGCGGGGGGCGGGGCGGCGTCGCTCGGCGTGACGGCCCCGGGCGGCGCGGGCGCGTCAGTCGGGATAACGCACCTCCCCTCGCAGCAGCACGTTGCCCCCGAGGAGCTCGACCGCCGGCTCGCGCAGGTCGATCGCCGACGCGAGCGGCGCCTCTCCCAGCGCGCCGACCGCGGGGATCGCCGTGTCGCCGAGGAAGCGCGGCGCGATCTCGACCTCCGCGCGGTCGGCGAGGCGCGCGCGCAGGAACGAGGTGAGCACGGCGCCGCCCCCCTCGACGAGCAACCGCCGCACGCCGCGCGCGTGGAGCTCGGCCAGCGCATGCGGCAGCGAGACGAGGCCGCTGTCGTCCGCGGGCACGACGATCACCTCTGCGCCGCGCTCCTCGATCCACGCCTGCGCCGCGCGCGACGCGCGCCCCGCCGCGCCGAAGACGACAACGCGCCCGCCGGCCGGCTGCCCGCTGCCGGGCGGCTGCAGCAGGCGCGCCCCTTCCGGCATGCCGAGGGCGCTCGCCAGCACCACGCGCATCGGCTGGCGCCCCTCGCACCCGCGCAGGGTCAGCCGAGGATCGTCGATCACGACGGTGCGGATCCCCACGAGCACCGCGTCGTGCTCCGCGCGCGCCCGGTGGGCGCACACCAGCCCGGCGGGCGTGCTGAGCATGACGCGCTGGTCCCGGGCCGCGATCCGGCCGTCGAGCGTCTGGGCGAAGTGGAGCGTGACCCGCGGGCGCGGCAGGCTCATGGCACGCTCGCGGGTGCGCGTCCGGCGCGAGCGAACGCGCGGGGGAGAGGGGACTTTGCCGCGGTCCCGAGCCGACAGTGGAGCCTCCGGGGCACGACGGCACTCTAGACCAGAACGTGGCAACCGGGGAGGAGCACGCGCACTCGATCACCCAGCTCCACGCTTTCCCGGAACGCACTCATCTCCGCCCCCAACAGCCTCATCCGTCATCGAGCGACTCGAAGCATCGATGAAGATCAGAGAGACACGGTTCGAGCGTTCTCTGGCGACTCCGACCCTCGATGGGCGAAAAGACGATGTCGAGCGGCGCTCCCACGCGAACACGCAAAGCACCGAGGTCGCCGGAGCGACGCGAACCTGAAGAGCCTCGACTTCTACGTCGACGTGAACTGAGCGCCACCGCTCGCTTGCCGCGCAGGCCCAGGCGCCCTATCGCGCGGGGATGCCGATCAGCTGGCCGGATCTCTCCTCGCGCTGCGAGCGCGCTGGCCTCCCGCTCCGCGGCGGCTTCCACCCGCGCGAGGGCGACGGCGCGCCGGCGGCGGGTGACCTCCCCGCGGGGACGCTGGTCCTGCTCGGCAACGCCGGCCCGTCGATGTGGCGCGCGTTCTCGCGGGCCCGCAAGGACGCCCCTGATCTCGCGCTCGACGACTGGACCGTCGCGGTCGTCTCCCCGCTCGCGGCCGAGCTCGGCGCGACGGCCCTGTTTCCCTTCACCGGCCCTCCCTACTGGCCGTTCCAGCGCTGGGCGCAGCAGGCCGAGGCGCTGTCCCCGTCGCCCCTCGCCATCCTCATCCACCCGCGATTCGGCCTCTGGCACGGGTACCGCGCCGCCCTCGTCTTCGCGGAGCGGCTGTCGCTCCCGCCCCGCGAGGACCTGGCGAGCCCCTGCGTCTCGTGCGCCGGCCAGCCCTGCCTGAGCGCCTGCCCCGTGTCCGCGTTCTCCCCTGGCAGCTACGATGTCGGCGCGTGCGTCGGCCACCTCGACGCCGGGCCGGGCGCAACGTGCATGACCGGAGGGTGCCTGTCGCGCCGCGCCTGCCCGATCGGGCAGGAGCACATCTATCCCGACGAGCAGCGCGAGTTCCACATGCGCGCGTTCCGGCGCGCGATGTCGAGCACGGGCAGCTAGCGAGAACCACGGCGGCGCGGAGAGCGCGCTGGCCGGACGCACGGCGCGGCTCACTCCTTCCTGATGCGATATCCGGCGCGCGGGAAGTGCACCGCGATCTCCCCCACATCCGGATCGCTGCGTCGTATCGTGATCTCGGCGGCCGAGAGCCGCACGACCACGCCCCGGGTCTCCTCTGGACCGTAATCGTCAGCCGTGATCGTCACAGTGTCTCCCGGCGACAGGCCCTCTCCGGTCGCGGTCTCCCCGCCGGCGACGTCGGCCGGCTCGGACGCGCGGGCCGCCGCGAGCGCCTCGGCGGCGGTCATCGCTCGGACGTCGCCGGGGCCGAACGCCTCGATGCGCGCGAACCACGCCGCGAGCGCGGGCCGCGCCTCGATCGCGGCGGACAGCCTGGCGCTCCGATTCAGGAACCAGACCGGGTGAAAGCACGCCGCGTCCGCGATCGAGAACGCATCACCCAGCAGAAAAGGCCGGCCACGGAGCTGGCGCTCCAGCCGATCGAGCGACAGCAGCGCCTGGCTCAGGGCGTGCGGCGCCGCCTGGAAGATCGCGTCCTTGCTGAGCGCCGGCGACATCGCCGCGCGATCGGCCAGGATGCCGGGCGGCAGGACGGCGAACATCTCCACGACCACCGGCGGCACGGCCTGGGACATCAACCGATGATCCGCCCAGTCCTCGATCAGCTCGACCAGCCCGGCCTGGCCCGGCGGGACGCAGGAAGGCTCCGGTCGTATCTGCTCCAGGCGCCGCGCGATGCAGGCCGTGTCACAGTAGATGTCCGCGCCGATCTGCAAGACCGGGATCCGCCGGTATCCCCCCGTGAGCGGCGTCAGCTCCGGCTTCGGCGCCATCATCGGCTGCTCGACCGATCTCCACGCGATCTTCTTGTACGCGAGGATCCGGCGGATCTTCTCCGCGAAGAGCGATAACGGATAGTGGTGCAGGATGAGCTCAGCCATGGACGACCTCGTGCGCTGGCGACCTCTTCGGGTCGGCGTTCGCTGTCGAATCTAATGAGGGCGACCCGCGCCGTTCTTGGGAGATCTTGCGATCCCCCGCCCCCTCTCGAGAGCCCCGGGGCGCCGGATCAGTCCGCCGGCGCGGACCCAGACGCCGCTTGCCCGGGCGCCGCGCGCCCCGCATCGCCCGCGCGCGCCGCATTCGCTGCGCGGCGCCGCCCGCGAGCCGCTAGCCTCCGCTTCGGGGGGCGGCGCCGCGGTCTCGCGGCGCCCTTGAAGAGCCCTCCTGACTCGACAGGTCCCCGCGCCTCGCGCGGGACGAGGAGGCACCGCCCATGCTCGCCGGCCGCATGATGGATTACCCGCTCACGTTGACCCACTTACTCGACCGGGCGCGGACGTACCACGCGCGCTGCGAGATCGTGACCCAGAACCCGGACAGGACCGTCTCCCGCTCCACGTATGCCGATCTCCACCGCCGCGCGTCGAAGCTCGCGCACGCGCTCACGCGGCTCGGCGTCCGCGCGGGCGACCGCGTCGCGACGCTCTGCTGGAACCACGCCCGGCACCTGGAGCTCTACCTCGGCGTCCCGGCCATGGGCGCGGTCCTCCACACCCTGAACCTGCGCCTCCACCCGAGCGAGCTCGGGTACATCGCCTCGCACGCCGAGGACAAGGTCGTCGTCGTCGACCGCTCGCTCCTCCCGCTCTTCCGCAAGTTCGCGCCGGAGGTCCGCAGCATCCAGCGCGTCCTGGTCCTCGACGACGACGGGCCCGTGGATCCGGCGGCGGGCGACGGGCTCGACTACGAGGCGCTGCTCGCGCCCGAGCCGGATCACTTCGACTTCCCGAGCCTGGATGAGCGCGCCGCCGCCATGCTCTGTTACACGTCGGGGACGACCGGCAACCCCAAGGGCGTGGCCTACAGCCACCGTTCGATCGTGCTCCACACGCTGGTCTCCTGCATGCACGACGCGCTCGGCTTCCGCGACCGCGACATCGTCCTTCCCGTGGTGCCCATGTTCCACGCGATGGCCTGGGGGCTGCCGTACGCGGCGATCGCGACCGGCGCGCGGCTCGTGCTCCCCGGCCCGCACCTCGACGCCGCGTCGCTGCTCGATCTCATGGCCAGGGAGCGCGTCACGTTCGCCGCGGGCGTCCCCACGATCTGGCTCGGGATCCTCGCGCTCCTCGACGAGCACCCGAAGCGCTGGGATCTCTCGTCGATGCGCGCCATGGTGATCGGCGGCTCGGCGGCGCCCCCCGCGCTCATCGACGGCTTCCGCGCGCGCCACGGGCTCGTGGTCCTCCACGCCTGGGGGATGACCGAGACCAACCCGCTCGGCACCGTCGCCCACGTCCGGAGCAGCCTTGGCCGCCTCCACGAGGACCCGGCCGCCTCGCTGCAAACGCGCGCGTCGCAGGGTTACCCGGTCCCGTTCATCGATCAGCGCCACGTCGACGCGAACGAACGGCCGCTGCCCTGGGACGGCAGGACGATGGGCGAGCTCGAGGTGCGGGGCCCCTGGGTCGCCTCGTCGTACTTCGGCGGCGAGGGCGAGGACCGCTTCACGAAGGACGGCTGGTTCAAGACCGGCGACGTCGTGACGATCGACGGCGAGGGCTACATGCGCATCGCGGATCGAACGAAGGACGTGATCAAGTCGGGCGGCGAGTGGATCAGCTCGGTCGCGCTCGAGAACGCGCTCATGAGCCACCCGGCCGTCCTGGAGGCCGCTGTGTTCGCGGCGCGCCACCCCCTCTGGGGCGAGCGCCCGCTCGCCGCGATCGTCCTGCGGCAGGGCCAGAGCGCCTCGAAGGAGCAGCTCCACGCCCTCCTCGAGCCGCGCTTCGCGAAGTTCTGGCTCCCGGACGAGTACCTCTTCCTCGAGCGGATCCCGCGCACATCGACCGGCAAGTTCCTCAAATCGAAGCTGCGCGAGGAATTCGCCGATCTCCTGGAGAAGAAGGCATCCGGATGACGCGCTGACGCGCCCGCGCGCCCGGGGAGAAATCGCCGGAAGCTCCCGGCAAGGCGTGTACTACGCTGCCGCCATGGCCGAAGGGGAACCCGAGGATTTCGCCGCCGCGCTGAACACCGCGGCCATCGACGGCTGGATCAGCGCCATGGGTCTCCGGCTGATCCGCGCCACGCGCGACGAGGTGGAGGCCGAGCTCGACATCGGGCCGCAGCACCGGCAGGCCTATGGCATCGTCCACGGCGGCGTCCACGCCGGCATCGTGGAGACGCTGGCGTCGATCGGCGCCGCGCTCCATGCCCTGCCGGACGGCCGCTCGGTCGTCGGGCTCGAGAACCACACGAGCTTCCTGCGCGCGGTCCGGTCGGGGCGGCTGCGCGCCACCGCGCGCCCGCTCGACCGAGGGCGGCGCACCCAGGTCTGGGAGGGCTCGGTCTACGACGAGGAGGGCCGGCTCTGCGCCTCGGGGCGCGTGCGCCTCCTCGTCCTGGAGCCGGACGCGACACTCGCGGGGCAGCGCGCCGGCACGCCCGGGTGATTGCCGACCGCGCGCGCGCCTGACCGCCAGCTCCCCCTGACCCCTGATTGCCCGATCGCCGGCTCGCCTGACCCCCGGATTGCCCGCTCGCCCGATTGCCCGCTCGCCTGAGCGCCTTACACCCTTCGCGAGGTGCCCCCGTTGCGCGACGCAGCCGCCCTTCGGATGATCGACTCCATTCCCCGGCTCGGCTGGGTCGACGCGCCCTCGCCGGTCACGGCGCTGCCGCGGCTCGCCTCCGCGCTCGGCATCGAGTTCCTCGGCGTCAAGCGAGACGACCTCTGCGAGCCCCTCCACGGCGGGATGAAGATGCGGAAGCTCGACTACGTGCTCGCCGCGCCCCCCTTCTCGACCGCGGCGGCGTGGTCCGCGGCGGGCGGCATCGGCTCGGGCAACGTGGCCGCGCTCGTCGCCGCGGCGCAGCGGCTCGGCCGGAGGGTGCACGCGCACCTCTTCTGGACCGACCTCTCCAGGGGCGTGCTCGACAACCTCGCGTTCACCGCCTCGGGCCCGGCCTCGATCCGCTTCTACCCGTCGCGCATCGAGCTCGCGCTCGCGCGCCCGTCGCTCTTCCTGCCGCTCCGCGCCCGGGACGACGACGGCGCGGCGATCGTGCCGCTCGGCGCCACGTCGGCGCTCGGCATGGTGGGCGCCGTGCGCGCGGCGCTCGAGCTCGGCGCGCAGATCCGGGCCGGTGAGCTCCCCGAGCCCGCGCGCGTCTACGTGCCGCTCGGCTCCGGCGGCACCGCCGCGGGGCTCGCCGTCGGGCTCGCGCTGGGCGGCCTGCGCTCGCGGGTCGTGGCCGTCGCCGTGGTCGAGCGCCTCCTCGCCTCGCGCTTCCGCCTCCGCGCCCTCACCGCCGAGCTCCGCGCAGCGCTCGCGCGGCGGGGCGTCGCGCCCGTCCCCCCCGCGGCGCCGATCGACGTCGTGCACGGCTACCTGGGCCGCGGCTATGGCTCGCCCACGCCCGCGTCGCTCGCCGCCTGCGACGCCCTCGCCGGCGAGGGGATCTCGCTGGAGCCGGTCTACACCGGCAAGGCCATGGCCGCGCTCATGGCGCACGCGCGGGAGCGCCGGCTCGGCCCGGTGCTGTTCTGGCAAACCGCGCGGCGCGAGCCCCTGCCCCGGCACGACGGTTTCTGCGAGCGACTCCCGGCCGCGCTGTCGCGGCGCCTCGGCGCCCACTGCGGCGGCGGATCTCGATAAACGACCTACATCTCGGCGCCTGCCCGGCGCTCGTGCGCTGGCGCTCGGCTGCACTTTTCTCCGCTTCGGCCTCGTGCTGCCAGCGCGCGGCGGCAATTTTCTGGATCGCACCGCCATTCCAACGAGATAGAATTGCTGCCTCGCTTGCGCCCTCGGCGACCGTCCATCGCGGCGCTCGTAATGCCGCGGCCCGCGCGCACACAACGCGGGAAACATGCGCAAACCACGCACAACGGACGCGCGGACCACGCGCGGTATCCCCTAAAGAAGGAGTCTTCACATGCTTAGGCCGCTACAGTCGATCTGGTGTGCTCCGCTCGCAACCATGCTGGTGTTGGCCGGGGTCGCGTGTGGGGGCGGCACCGATGGTGCGAGCGACTCCAGCAACAGCGCCGGCGCCGGGTACGGCTCGGGCACGGGCGGCAGCGACTTCGGGTCCGGTGTGTCGGCGGGCGCGGGCAACGGGAACGGCAGCAGCGGCAGCGGCAACGGGTGCAACGCGAGCCTCACGGGCATCGTGCGCGACTTCCGCGCCTACGACGACGGCGAGGGGCACCCCGACTTCGAGACGTTCACGGGTCAGGGCCTGAAAGGCATCGTCGAGCGCGAGCTGGGCCCGGATCAGAAGCCCGTCTATGCGCATGACGGCGGTACCGCGCACACGACCGGGCCCGAGGAGTTCAACCAGTGGTACCGCGACGTCGACGGCGTGAACATGCCGATCCAGTTCACGATCACGCCCGTCGTCGGCGCGGACGGCATTGCCACCTACGAGAACCGGGCCTTCTTTCCCATCGACGAGCAGGGCTTCGGGAACGAAGGAAGGCAGCACAACTACCACTTCACGTTCGAGCTCCACATGACGTTCGTGTACAACGGCGGCGAGGAGTTCAGGTTCTCCGGCGACGACGATCTCTGGGTGTTCATCAACAACCGGCTCGCCATCGATCTGGGCGGCCTCCACGGCCCGCAGGACGACAGGCTCGATCTCGACGCGATGGCGAACGAGCTGGGGATCACGCCCGGGCAGGAGTACGCGCTCGACTTCTTCCACGCCGAGCGGCACACGAGCGAATCGAACTTCACCATCCAGTCGACGCTCGCGTTCACGAACTGCGAACCCATCTTCGTCGACTGATCCGCTCGACTGACCCGCTCGACTGATCCCGCTCCACCTCTCCTGCCCGGCGAGGGCGGCGGGCCCGCTTCCGCGAGCCCGCCGGGGCTAAGGCCGGAACGACCCGCTGACGAACGTCGAATCGGCGAGGCGGTACGGCACGCCCATGATCTCCCTGGGCCGCGGCCCGCGCACGAGCTCGCGCGGGAGCTCGTAGGTCTGGTCCATCAGCCGGATCTCGATCGGCCCGGAGTCCTCGACCTCCAGCGACCACTCGATACCTCCCGGCGGCAAACCCATGTAGGTGAACCCCCAGCGGACATCGCGCTTCGCGTCGGCCGCGCGACCCCGCTCCTCCACGCCCTTTCCGTCCACCTCGGCTCGGATCACCCGGTTCGGGGACGTCACCTCGGCGAACAGCCAGGGGGCTCCCCGGGATGAGGCGATGCGGAGCCGGAGCGCCCGCACGCCGTCGCGCCGGACGTCACCGAGCACCGTGAGCGATGGCGCCGGGAGGGCGAGGGCCGGCGCCTCGCCCTGGCGCGTCACGCGCACGAACGGCACGGCGAACGAGGGCGCCTGCCCGCGATCGTCCGGAAAGTACGCGGCGGTCCACGGGTCGAGGTCTCGGTCGGCCGAGAGCCAGTGGGCCTTCCCGGCGGCGGCGTCGACCGCGTAGGCGAGGCTCGCCGGTCGGGGCCGCGCCTCGGTGAAGCCCGTGGTGGCGCAGGCGACGAGGAGCGCCGTGAGGCCGGAGACGCCGAACGCGAGCGAGAGCCGCGTCGAGACGCCGCCGCCGAGCAGCTCGGCGTGCGGCAGGAAGAGCCCGAAGACGAGCGCGACGGCGAGGGCCGGCACCGCCGCCTTCGGCAGGCCCAGCGCGACGAAGAACAGGTACGGGCCGGGCACGGCGAGCGCGACCGCCGGCACCGCGGTCGCGACGAGGATCGCGGCGTCCGCGAGCGTGAGCGGGGCGTCGCCGCGCCGGATCGTCACCGCCGCGAGCCCGAGCAGGGCGAACGCGAGCGGCCAGGCGAAGTAGAAGCTCGCGCCCGGCATGAGCAGGCTGGCCGCGGCGAGGAGCAACAGCCACAGGAGCAGCGCGCCCAGGGCGAGCTCGCGCGCGCCGAGCCGCCGCCGGAAGAACCGGTAGCCCGCCGCGGAGGCCGCGAGCGCGGCGAGCGCGAGCGCGAGCCGGTACGCGGGCGCGTTGTACGGCTCGAACGGCATCACCCGGAGGGCCGGGTGCACGCTGCGGAGGATCCACGCGAGCCCGCCCACGGCCGCGGCGACGCCGAGGAGCAGCGCCAGGAAGGCGAGGAGCCCCGCGGCGATCCTGCCCGGCGAAGCGGCCCGCCGCCGCGCCGCGTGGAGCACCACGCCCGCGAACAGGCAGGTGACCAGCGCGGCGATCGGGAGCGTCCAGCCGATCGGGTGCGAGACGAGGTGGGCGCCCCACGTGTTGAAGTACACCGCGTCTCCGCGCCCGGGATCGCGCAGGTCGAGCGCGCCGAAGCGCCGCGCGAGCGAGAGCGCGTAGTCGCCGGCGTGCTGCACGCTCCGGAGGTCGAGGTTGTCCACGGTGTCGGACGGGGCATGGTAGTGCGCGGCGTCGTCGGTGAAGGCGAAGTTCAGCCCGGGGATCCCGGCCCGCTTGAAGACGCTGAGATCGGTGCTGTGGCCCATGCGCCGCGCGACCTCGGGGAAGAGCGACGACGCCACCGGGTAGGCCGCGGCGCTGGCGAGCTCGCGGACGGGGAAGGCGTCGCCGGGCCCGGTGTCGAACATCGCGACAACGCCGCCGGCCCCGCGGGCGTCGAAGTTGAGCGCGATCCCCACCTCGCCGCGCAGCGGGTGCTCGTCCATGAACGCCTTGCCGCCGAGGACGCCCCCCTCCTCCGCGTCGGTGAACAGGAGCAGAACGTCGTTGCGCAGCGGGGGGCCGCTCTTCAGGGCGCGCAGCGCCTCGAGGAGCGCCGCCACCCCGCTGCCGTCGTCGGCGGCGCCCGGGCTGCCGGGCACCGAGTCGTAGTGCGCGACGAGCGCGACCGCCCGGGTGCTGTCCGCGCCCGGCAGCCGCGCCACGATGTTCTCGACGTGCGCCGCGTCGTACGGCAGGCCCCACTGCCGGCTGAGGACCGAGGCGCGCTGGACCTGGGGCTGCACGCCGAGCTTCGAGAGCTCCCCGAGCAGGTAGTCGCGCGCCCGTTGGTGGCCCGCCGAGCCGGTGGGGCGCGGCTCGGCCGCGATCTGCACGAGGTGCGCCCTGGCCCGCTCGGCGGAGAACACCTCGGGCGGCGCGCTCGCCGGGATGACGTCGGGAGGGCTCAGCTGTGCGATGCGGAGCGCGACCAAGGCGACCAGCGAGAGGGCCGCGGCGAGGCGAGGAGACCACGCCATGACGGTCCGTCGGCCTCAGCGCACAGGCGCCGGAGGCTCCCCCTGGGCGACGTCGTCCTCGGGCCTGCGCGCGAGGCGCGCGGCCGCGCGCCGGTAGAGCTCCGTGAGCGGCGCGCGGTGCGCGGCGAGGAGCGCCGTGACCCCGGCCAGCCACAGCAGCACGAGCGGCACGAGCGCCGAGGAGGTCGTGTAAACGAGCACGGGGCGGAAGGCGCGCTCGCGCGTGACGAGCTCGCGGCGCGCTTGAACGGCCCGCTCGTAGTCCGGGAGCGACAGCGCGACCGGCGTCACCCCCTCCAGCACCGCGCCTCCAGGGGCGAGCGCGCCGCCGCCCTTGGCCAGATCGTCGTCCTTGGCCCTGCGCACGGCGGCGGGCGCCGGCGCCGCCGACTCGCTGTACGTCGAGTTCCAGCGCTCCGCCCTGTAGCTCCTCGCCGAGACGGCGAAGAGCCCGACCAGGAGCGCCAGGCCGCCCAGGCCGAGCAGCACCACCATCGCGGCGGCGCGTCCACGGCCTCCGAGGAGCCGCCCAGCGAGCCACGCCGCCACCGCCGTCGCGATGCCGACCAGGAGCGCCACGAACGTCGCGGGCGCCAGGAACCACAGGCCCGCCATGAGCACCCCGCCCAGCGCGCGCAGCGCGCGCACGCGCCCGCGGCTCGTCGCCCCGCCGGGGCGGACGGCGATCCACGCGGCCACGAAGCCGATCGCCACCGCGAAGGCGTCGCCGGCGTCCGCGAACCACACCGGCCGGTCGCCGCCGAGCAGCGCGAGCGGCACCACGCGATCGGGCAGCCCGACCGTCAGCGCCACCTCGCTCGCGGTGAGCGGGTAGCTCGGCATCGGCAGCTCCAGGGTCCCTCCGAGCGAGTGCACCGCCGCCTGCGCCAGCGACTGCACCTGGATCGTGTGGCTCCCCGTCTGCAGCGGCACGAGGACCTCCTCCGCGGCCTTGCCCTGGTGCATGATCCGCTGCGCCTTCCCGTCGGTGGCGAGGTAGATCGGCCGCCCGCCCGGCGCGTAGGTCAGGTAATCGATGCCGTTGTTCTCGTAGGTGAGCGCGTCGTCGGCCACGAGGTCTCCGCGCTCGGTCAGGACCAGCTTGCGGCGGTGATCGCGCACCACCGCCGCGAGGACCTCGACCCCCGAGAGCGGCTCGACAGCGACCTCGACGCGCTGCCCTCGCTGCACGAGCAGGAGCCGCGACGTCGCCTGGGTCCGCGGGATCGGCGACTCGGCGGCGTCGACCTGGCGCGCGTCGCCCTTCACCGTGAGGCGGTGCTCCGCGTCGGACTCGAACAGCCACCACTCGTAGGCGGAGCGCGGATCGGGCGAGAAGGCGCCGACCTCCGGGAGCGTGCCCGAGATCTTCATCTCCGCGGCGCGGCCCGAGGTGGGCAGCACGAGCTCGCCGCCCTCGACCCGGAAGCCGCTCGCGCCCGCGACGTCGAGCACCTTCTCCCCGAACGCGAGCGGCAGGCGCACGACGCCGAGGTCGCTGCCCGACCGCATGACGAGCCGGTACTCGAAGCCGATCTCCCGACCGACCCGCACCGCGCGCGACAGCTGGAAGACCGTGGGGCCCGCGCTCTGCGACCCCGCGCCGCCGTCGGGGGTGAAGTGGAGCGTCGCCCCGCGGAGCCCCGAGAGCTGCGCGCCCTCGGCGACGGACCCGCCGGTGATGTCGGCCTCGAACGTGTTGAGCGGACCGGCGACCAGGAGCGTGAGGTCGCCCTCGAGCCACAGGCTGCCCCGGAGCACGAAGCGGCGCGCGGCCGTCCAGAGGTAGTAGTGGTCGTCCTCGAAGCTGATCGGCGCGGCCTCGCGGCGCGACGCGGGCCGTCCATCGTCGAGCGTGGCCTCGATGCGGAGGTGCGCCGGCGGCCCGAAGAGCGGCACGGCCACGGGGCGGTCCGTGAGCACGCCGCCCGAGAGCTCGAACTGGAGCGGCCCCTCGCCCACCGCGCCCGTGATGCGCAGCCGATCGAGCGCGTAACAGCGCTCCTCGCAGCCCCCGGAGCCGCCGCGCTGGTCGACCCAGCGAGAGAGCATCTCCAGCTGTCCAGCCCACGAGTCCGGCGGAGGCCCGTGCGCCTGCGCCTGAGCCGCGGCGCCCTTCGCCGCGGGCGTCGCTGGCGCCGCGCCCGCGGCAGGCGCCGCCGTCGGCGCGTCAGGCGCCTGCCCCATCGAGAGCGACGGAACGACGAGCAGCGACAGCACCACGAGAAGCCACAACAGCGTTGGTGGCGTGGCCTTGTTCCAGCGCGCGAGCGACATAGGGTGACTCCCTTCCTTGACCTGCCGAGCGAACGCGATGGCCGCCGCAGCGTCCTCATCAAACAACCTAGGGAAAAACGACGGCAACAAAATCGACATGAGGCCTTGACAGTTAACGCGTCGCGTCGCAGTGTCGTGGCGTCGCGATTGTGCCTCCGACGAAGCCACAAGGTGGCTCTGTTCGCGGGCACGGCCGTGCGGCGGGGCTCCCCTCGCTCCAGTGCACATCGCGTCTTGCGAGCCCGCGAGAGCGGGCGACGCGCGGGGCACGGGGGCCAACGCTGGATTCATCATTTCTGTACGCCCGCGGTCGTCGCGGGGGGACATACCGAAGTGGGAGGCAGACCATGAGTGAGACCCAGAGCATCACGGAGCCGAAGGCCGAGAACAGCGTGAACGGGAGCGCCGGGCCCGCGCAGGCGGTGGACGCCGGCGCCGGGGCGCCGGTCAAGCCGCCGTTCGTCGAGACGCTGCGCGAGCTGGGCACCTCCTGGGCAGGGGTGGCCATCGGTTACGGGCGGATCGCGCTCGAGGGCGCCGCGCGCGCCCTCGAACGATCGGCGGGGAAGCTCGGCGAGCTTCAAGAGAAGCTCAAGAAGGGCGAAGTGGCCGCGGAAGGCGCCCGCTGAGCCTCCCCTCCAGCGCGCCGCCGAGGAGCGTCCATCACGGCGCTTCTGGCGGCGCGGGGACCGGCGCGCCGGCGATGCCGACGGCAACAGCGTAGATCGAGCCGGCTGCGCCTCCGACGTAAAGGGTCCTCGCATCGAACCCCGGGCCCGCGCCGAACTGCGCATTGGCCACCCCGGTCGGGAAGCGCGCCAGCAGCTCGGCCTCCCCCAGAGCGGCGCCGCCCGCGTCGAGCCTCACGCGATAGAGCCTCCGGTTGCCGTTATCGACCGTGTAGAGGTGACCACACGTATCGAGAACGAGTCCGTCGAGCACGGACGAGGCGACCGTGACCACGAGCGAGGGAGGTTCGCCAGGGTTGTTCAGGTCGATCTTGCGGATCTCGCCGGCAGAGGAGTTGGTGTAGAAAACCGCCCATCGCGCCGGGTCGAAGACGATTCCGTTCGGCTCGCTCACCTCGGGGGCGCCGCTCGCGATCTCGTCGATCGTGGCATCGGGGTTGAGGCGCACCACCCGATCGCCCGCGAGGTCGGTCGCCCAGACGTTGCCCAGCGCGTCCGGAGCGAGGCCGTTCGGGTCCGTGAGGCCTGTCACGTAGTCGTCGACCCTTCCGGTCGCCGAGATCTGGACGACGGCGCCCTGGTCCGGCAGCGCCGCCACGAGGGTCCCGTCGGGCCGGTACCGGAGCCCTGGCACGGGGCCCGGCAGTGACGCGAAGTTCGAGGTCCGGCCCGTGGCGTCGAAGCGAACGAGGTTCGGCCCCTGCTTGGCGACGAGGTAGCCGCGGCCGTCGAACGCGAAGTCCTCGCTGCCGCTGAACACGGCCGTGACCAGCGCCGGCTCGAAGGGCCCGGACGCGAGCGCCGCGCACTCGCCGCTCGGCCCCGCGCCAGCGCCGACAGCCGCCCCGCCGCCTTCTCCGGCGCCCACCGCCGCGCCGCCGCCCTCTCCGGTGCCCGTGGCCGCGCCGCCGCCGCCGCCGCCTTCGCCGGCGCCCGCGGCCGACGTCGCGCTCGCCCCGCTGCTCGATGCAGCGCCGACGTGGCCGCCGCTGCACGCCGACGGCGCCCCGAACAGGAGCAGCGCCCGGCCGAGCAGCCGGTACCCTCTCTTCATCTACCTGGCCTCCTCGCTGCGCACACTACACGCCGCCCACCGCATTGCCTACGGTCGACGGCGCGCGCCCGGGGCGCAAAGGCGGCCGGCGCGACGCGCCGTCGGAGCGGGGTGGGGTGGTGGCCCGCGAGCGCAGCGCAGCGCGTCTAGCGCCGCGAGACGATGACGACGCCGGCGCCGACGATGGCCGCCGCGGCCCAGGTCGTCGCGGAGGCCCGCTCGCCGGCGACCAGGACGCCGAGCGCGATGGCGACGATCGGGTTCACGTACGCGTAGCTCGTCGCGATCGCCGGGCGCGTGCTCCGGAGCAGGTACGTGTACGCGCTGAGGGCGATGATCGATCCGAACACAGCCAGATAGGCGAGCGCGAGGAGCGACCGCGACGAGGGCGCCGCCGCGAGGTGCTCACCCGAGAGCGCGCTCACCGCGAGCATCACCGCGCCGCCCGCGAGCATCTCCGCCGCGACCGCCATCGGCCCTTCCGGGAGCGGCAGCGAGCGGCTGTACAGCGAGCCGAGCGCCCACGACACGGGGGCCAGCAAGATGAGCAGGGCCCCGGCGTGCGCCGCGTGGAGATCACCGCCGAGGTGGAGCAGCGCCGCGCCCGCGAACCCGACGAGGAGCCCGATCCACTCGCGCCGGGAGACCTCCGGGGCGCCGGCGGGCGCGTGGACCGCGCGCGCGGCGCCCCGGCCTCGCGCGGTGGCGAAGAGCGCCAGCCAGAGCGGCATCGTGGACACCACGACCGCGGCGACGCCCGAGCTCACCCACTGCTGCGAGACGACGACGAACCCGTTGCCGAAGACGAGCAGCAGCACCCCGACCCGCGCCGCCGCGCCCCACTGCCGCAGCGTCGGCCGCGGTGCGCCGCGCAGCCGGAGCACGCCGTAGAGCAGCGCGCCGGCCGTCATGAAGCGCGTCCCGGCCAGCAAGAAGGGCGGCATCGTCTCGAGCGCGACCGAGACCGCCAGGTACGTCGAGCCCCAGATCACGTACAGCGCGAGGAGCGAGAGCAGCACCAGCCAGCTCCCCCGCGCCTTCGCCAGCGCCGCGCGCGCCGTCTTCCCAGCCTCGCCTCTCGCCACCGCGATCTGCGCCGGCTCGAGCGCCTCCACCACGAGGAGCCCGCGCCCCTCGCCTCCATAGCTGGAGCCGGCCTCCAGCACCACGTCCTCCGGCTCCCCTTCGCGGGTGATCCAGACCGCGCCGGCGGTACAGCTCAGGAGCAGCGGGCCGCCCCGCAGGCGGTGCGTCCACAGGCGCCCCTTCCCGAGCTCGATCCGCGACGCCTCCCGGCGGCGCGATGGCGGCTCCGAAACAAGTGAGGTCAATTTCATGCCCCGAAGGGTGGGGCCAAGCGAGCGACCGGTACAGAGGCAGTCGGCTGGTAATTGAGGCCGGTACAGTTTCCGGAACAGGCGACTGTGCTGGTCCTCACACCCGGCAGCTGTACCGGTACCGCAGGGCCCGCCCGGCTGTACACTTCGTCTCGTGCAGGTGCAGGCGCCCATCGAAGCCGAGGACGAGGCCCACCTCTACGACCGCGTCGCCGCGCACATCGCGGATCTGATCGCGCGCGGCGCGCTGCGGCCGGGCGACCGGATCCCGTCGGTGCGGCGGCTCAGCCGGCAGCAGGGGGTCAGCGTCGCGACGGTGCTGCAGGCGTACATGCAGCTCGAGAACCGCGGGCTCATCGAGGCGCGCCCGCAGTCGGGGCACTACGTCCGCGCCCGCCGGGGCACGGCGCTGCCCGAGCCCCGGGCCGCGCGCCCCTGCACGACCGCCACGCGGGTCAGCGTGAAGAGCCTCGTCTCCAAGGTCTACCGGGCGTGCCGGGACCCGCACATCGTCCCGTTCGGCGCGGCGTGCCCGAGCCCGGAGCTCCTGCCGACCGACAAGCTGAACCGGATCCTCAGCGCGATCGCGCGGAGCGCGGGCGGCGCCGGCGTCTCGTACGATCCGCCGCCCGGCCTGCCGGCGTTGCGGCGGCAGATCGCCCGGCGCTCGGTCGAGTCGGGCGTCGCGCTCTCCCCCGACGACATCGTGACGACGGTCGGCGCCATGGAGGCGCTCCACCTCTGCCTGCGCGCGGTCGCCCGCCGGGGCGACACGGTCGCGCTGGAATCGCCGGCGTACTACGGGCTCCTCCAGCTCATCGAGAGCCTCGGCATCAAGGCGATCGAGGTCCCGTCGCACCCCCGCACCGGCATGGACCTCGACGTCCTCGAGGAGATGCTGGGCCGCCACCGCATCAAGGCGTGCCTCGCGATCCCGAACTTCAACAACCCCCTCGGCAGCGCCATGCCCGACGAGGCGAAGGAGCGCCTCGTCGCGATGCTCGCGCGCCGCGAGGTGCCGCTCATCGAGGACGACATCTACGGCGACCTGCACTTCGGCGACGTCCGCCCCCGCCCCGCCAAGGCGTTCGACAAGAAGGGCCTCGTGATGCTCTGCTCGTCGTTCACGAAGACGGTGGCGCCGGGCTACCGGGTCGGCTGGACGGCGCCCGGCCGCTTCCTCGACGAGGTCGAGCAGCTCAAGTTCGCGCAGAGCGTGGCGACCGCGACGCTGCCGCAGATGGCGATCGCCGAGTTCCTCGAGATCGGCGGGTACGACCACCACCTGCGGACGCTCCGGCGCCGGCTCGCCGCCCAGGTCGCGCGCATGAGCGAGGCGATCGCCGAGCACTTCCCGCCCGGCACCCGCGTCTCGCGCCCCGCCGGCGGCTTCGTGCTCTGGGTCGAGCTGCCGCCCGGCACGAGCGCGCTCGACGTGCACGACCGCGCGCTCGAGCACGGCATCAGCGTCGCGCCCGGGCCGATCTTCTCGGCCAAGCACCGCTTCTCGAACTACATCCGGGTGAACTGCGGCTACCCGTTCACGGAGCTCAGCGAGCACGCGGTCCGGACGCTCGGACGGATCTGCGCCGAGACCGCCGAGGGATGACGCGATGGACGGCCGCGGCCCCGGCGGCGGCCGGCGCGCCCTGGATGCCGTACCCGCGCTGAAGTAGAACCTTCCCTCTCGATCGAGCGCCCGCCCCGACGAGCCCACGCCCTTGCGCCCCCGACATCCCGCGTCCCTTCCTTCGCCCTCGCCGACGCCCGCGCTGCGGCCTGCGCTCCCGATCCTGCCTGCGCACCGCCCGTCCGAGCCCGCCCGCGCCGCGGCGCCATCGCTCCCCCGCACGGCCGCGGCCTGGGCGCTCGCGGCCTCGCTCGCCGTCCTGCCCGCGTGCGGCGCCGGGGCGATCGCCGCCCTGGGCGCGCCGCCGCCGGAGACGCTGCGCGCGCTGCCGGATCGCATCGACGGCAGCACCCTCCTCGGCGGGGACGCGCAGCGCGCAGCGCAGGCGGGCGCGAGCGCGCTCCGGGTGATCGGCGCGGACATGGCGTCCGACGGCGATCGGCTCGGCGCCTTCGTCGAGGTGCCCGCCGGCGAGTGCATGCTCGCGATGGCGCGGGTCTCGCCGACGATCAGCGACGTCGACCTGTTCGCCTTCGAGGACGACGGCAGCGCCTTCTCGACGGACGAGGCCGCCGACGCGCGCGCGTCCATCCTCGTCTGCCCGCCGCACCCGCGGAGGCTCTATGTCATGGCGCGCGTCATGTCGGGCGCCGGGGCGGTGAGCGTCGGCGTGCAGAGCGTCCCGGTCAAGGCGGCCGACGCGGTCGCCCGCGCCGTCGGCGCGCGCGGCAGGTCCGGCGACGAGAGCGGGCGCCTCGAGTCGTGGCCCGGCCTGGAGGCGAAGGTCAGGGCGCGCCGCGCCGCGGTCGGCGCGCGCTGGGACGACGTCCGGCGCGTCGCGCTGCCCGTCGGATCGAGGACCGCGAGCCGGATCGGCGCCACGCTCGACGGCGGCCGCTGCCTCGACGTGCTCGTCTCCCCGAGCGACGAGGTCGCCTCGCTCGAGGTGGTCGCGGAGGACGAGACCGGCAGGGTCGTCGCGCGCGCGCGCGAGCGGGGCCAGGATCGCTCGCTGCTCCTCTGCTCGGCGGTCTCCGTCGAGCTCTCGATCGCGATCCGCTCGCGCGGCACGCAGGGCCTCGTGGCCGTGGTCGTGAGCCGCTCGCAGCCGGGCGCCGAGGCGGAGATCTCCGGCGCCACGCCGATCGAGCGCGTGACCGAGGGCCGCGACCTCGTCGAGGCGCGGGCGGACCACGCCCGGGCGCTCGCCGGCCGCGGCTACGGCGCGCCGCGCGTGTCGACCGGGGCCGCGCGGCTCGGCAGCCGGACGACGCTGCCGATCGAGCTGCCGGCCGGCTGCGCGCGGATCGACGTGCTGGCCGGCAAGCCGCTCGCCGACGTGCTCGCGGAGCTCTGGAGCGAGGGCCACGCCCTCCTCGGCCGCGCCCGGGGCGGCGCGCGCGCGACGCTCTTCACCTGCGGTCGCGGCGGCCCCGCCCGCGTCGACGTCGAGTCGATGGCGCAGCCTGGCCCGTTCGCCGTGGAGGTCCGCAAGGAGCCCGAGGCCCCGCCGACGCTCGTCGCCCATCCGCTCGCCGCCGCGAGGCTGCTCGGGCGCATGAGCGCCGCCGGCCCCGCCGACGCCGCGGGGGCGGCCGGCGCGCAGGCGGTGGCGCTCGACGCCGCGCGCCTCAAGATCCTCCCGCTCCCGATCCCGGCCAACACGTGCGCCGAGGTGATCGCGGCGCTCGACGCCGACGGCGCGGGCGTCGATCTGCGGCTCGTCGACACCTCGACGGGCGAGAGCTCGCTCGCCAGGGCGCGGCACGTCGTGTCCGACAGCCGCTGCGCCGGCCCGGCGGCCGTCCCCGCGTCGATCGAGCTGCGCCTCGCGGACGGCAAGGGAGACGCGCTCGTGCTGATCCGCACCTCGCCCAGGTCGCGCTGAGCGAGCAGGCGCCGAGGCGCGAGCGCTCGACCACCCGCCGCGCCTTGACAGCGGAACCCCCCGAGCCCTCAGATAATGGCCGAGGGGTCGATCGATGTCCTCGGGTCGCTTCGCCATCGCCACGCACGCCCTCGCGCTGCTCGCCCAGTCCGACGAGAGCTGCGCGAGCGACGCGCTGTCGGCGAGCATCAACACGAACCCGGCCTTCCTGCGGCGGATCCTCGCGCGGCTGTCGCAGGCCGGGCTCATCGAGGCGCGGGAGGGCCGCTCGGGCGGCTATCGCCTGGCGAGGCCGGCGAAGAAGATCCGGCTGAGCGAGGTGTACGCCGCCGTCGAGCCGGAAGGCGCCATCGCGCCGAGCCCGTGCGAGCCGAACGCGAGGTGCCCGATCGGGTCGGGGATCCAGCGGGCGTTCGATGAGGTCGCGGAGGCGGCCAACGCAGGGCTGCTGCGCGGCCTCGCGCAGAAGACCGTCGCGGACATCGCGCTCCGGGCGCAGCACCTCGGCCGCCCGGCGCCTGCGCCGGTCAAGGCCAGCTGATCGCGGAGGCGCCTGGCCGCGCGGCGACGCCGCACCCGGCCACCTGCCCCGGACACACGCGAAGCCGCCATCCCTGCGGGCGGCCGAGCCGCTCCCCTGGCAGAAACTGAAACCGTGCATATAACAGTTGGAGCGAGCGTGGCTGTCGAGGATCGGCCGGCATCGCGCCGGCGCATCGCAGCCAGGGCCCGCTCAATCCCGAGAGAACCGAAAGGACAGCGCCATGGGCAGCAGCCAAGTCATCGAAGTCAACGACCTGAATTTCGCGCAGGAGGTCCTGCAGACGGACACGCCGGTGCTCGTGGACTTCTCGGCATCCTGGTGCGCCCCCTGCAAGCGGCTCGCGCCGATCGTCGATGAGATCGCCGCCGAGACGGCCGGCCAGGTCAAGGTCGTCAAGCTCGACGTCGACGCGTCGCCCGAGGCCGCGCAGCGCTTCGGCATCCGCGGCCTGCCGACGGTTGTCGCCTTCCAGAAGGGCGAGCCCATCGGGCGGCACGTCGGCCTCACGAACAAGAAGACGCTGCTCGCGCTCCTCGGACGTTGACCGAGCTGAGCACCTCGAGCGCGCCGAGCGCATCGAGCCTCCGCCGGCGATCGTCCGCGCCGTGACGTGCCCCACACATCGCGCCCCCTGCGCGACGGAGACGCAACCACAGCGCGCGCCAGGACCGCTGAAACCCCGACACGGACCTGCATTACGTTAGCGGCTCCCGCCTTCACCCCGACCGCACGGGATGTGCGCGACGCGCCGCCATCGCATTGCGCGTCGGCCGTCTTCTACGGACGCAGCATCCCGTTGACATGACCACCCGATACGAGATTTTCTCGCCCGAGGAAGCCCAGCACTCCGCAACGCCGCTCGCTGCCGTCCGTCGAGGCGGTCGAGGGCCGCCACGCGGAGCCCTGCCGGTGTGGGTATTTCTGGCACGGCGCGACCGAGCCTGGCTTCCCGGACGCCATGGCCCTGTTCGACGACGACTTCGAGACGCTCGAGCAGCTCCCCGAGATGCGAAAATCTCGCGGAAAGGGCGGAGATTCGCACGGCCAGAGCCCCACCCCCGTGAGCCTCGGCCGCGCCCGCGCGGAGCTCACGGATCTGTCCAGCGACGGCCCCCGCTACGAGATGCGGTCGCTGCTCGGCGTCGGGGGGATGGGCGAGGTCCACTTCTGCAGGGACCGCCGCATCGGCCGCGACGTGGCCATGAAGGTCATCCGCGCCGAGCACCAGGGCGACACGACGCTGCGCCACCGGTTCCTCCGCGAGGCCCGGGTGCAGGGCCAGCTCGAGCACCCGTCGATCGTGCCCGTCTACGACCTCGGCGTGGACAGCAAGGGCTCGGCGTACTTCACGATGAAGCGCCTCCGGGGCCTCACGCTGGCGAGGATCCTGAACGAGCTCCGCGAGGGCGACCCGACGGCGCTCCAGAGCTTCTCGCGCCGCAGGCTGCTCACCGCCTTCTCGTCGGTCTGCATCGCCGTCGACTTCGCGCACTCGCGCGGCGTGCTCCACCGCGACCTCAAGCCCGCCAACATCATGCTCGGCGACTTCGGCGAGGTGTACCTGCTCGACTGGGGCGTCGCGAAGCTCATCGATACGCCGCTCCAGACGATCGACATGGGCGAAGATCCCATGAGCACGCGGACCATCCCGGGCGACGTGCTCGGGACCCTCGGGTACATGTCGCCGGAGCAGGCGCAGGGGTGCGTCGACACGCTCGACGTGCGCAGCGACATCTACTCGCTCGGCGCGATCCTCTTCGAGCTCCTCACGCTCAAGCCGCTGCACCCGAAGAAGGACCGCACCGAGATGCTCGACTCGCTCATCCACGGCGCCGACGCGCGGGCGTCGGTGCGCGCGCCCGAGCGCGAGGTGCCGCCGGAGCTCGACGCGATCTGCGTGACGGCGACGCGGCGCGAGCCCTCCGAGCGCTACCCGTCCGCCCGCGCGCTCTACGAGGCGGTCGAGCGGTTCCTCGACGGCGACAAGGACGTGGAGCTCCGCCGCGACCTCGCGGCGCGGCACGCGGGGCTGGCCGAGGAGCGCGTGACGGAGGCGCTCGCCGGCGGCAAGGAAGCCGAGGGCGCGAGGAAGACGCTGCTCAGCGAGGTCGGCCAGGCGCTCGCCTTCGATCCGTCGAACGAGCGCGCCCTGGAGACGCTCCGGCGCGTCCTGACCGAGCCGCCGCGCGAGATGCCGGCGGAGGTGCTGGCCGACCTGGACGCGGCCGCGGCGGCGCGGCACCGGCTCCAGCTGCGCGCGGGCATGCGCGCCGAGCTGCTCGCGACGGCGATCGCGACGCTGGTCGCCGCCGTGTGGCTGGGCATCCGGGAGTGGCAGGTCTTCGCCTTCATCCTGGGCTTCACCGCCCTGGCGGCGCTGATGAAGTTCCTCGCCGCGCGCGTCGTCCACCGCCCATCCGCGGAGTGGTACGCCTACGCCGGCTTCGTCTTCAACGTGCTCAGCTTCCTGTGCATCGGGCGCGGCTTCGGCCCGCTGCTCTTCATGCCGATGCTGCTCGTCATCCTCACGTACGGCAACTCGTTCACGTACCGGACGGCCTACCGCGTCGCCGTCGTCGTGACCAGCTGCATCGCGGTGCTGGCCGCCGCGTGGATCGAGTACTCGGGCGTCCTGCCCCGCTCGTACGAGTTCGCGGGCGGCGCGATGGTCATCCTGCCCCAGGCCGTCGAGCACTCGAAGATCGCGACGATGACGGCGCTGACGCTGACGACCCTGTTCATGCTGGTCGTACCGGCGTTCATGATGGGCCAGCACCAGCACGCGCTGCGCGCCGCGGAGCGACGCGCGTTCCTGCAGGCCTGGCAGCTCCGCCAGCTGCTGCCGGAGCGGGCCCAGCCCGGCGCCGCGGCCAGCCCAGGCCTGGAGCAGGCCCCGCGCCGCCGCCCGAGGCGCCCCCACGCCGCGGGGTGAGCGGGGTCAGTCCATCGGCCAGACCGCGACGACCCAGACCGGCGAGCCGCCGCGCGCGGACACGCGGAGCGCGGCGCTCTCCTCGATCTCGGAGCAGAACGCCACGCCGGCGCTCTCCCCGTTCTCGCCGGCGTCGTCGCGCCCGGCGCGGTCGCCGAGCTCGACGGAGATCCGGAGCGCGCGCAGCTCGCCCCGGGCCAGCGCCGCCGCCGCGAAGTAGCAGCGGCCCGGCTCGACCTGGACCGGGACGAGCGTGTCGCCCTGCGCGCCGATCGCCTCGGCGATCGCCTGCGCGCGCGGCGCGGGCGCGTGGCGGCGGCGCAGCGCGGCGGCCAGGTTGCCCCGGGCGCGCGCGCCGAAGTGCCCCGGCACGAACGCGGACATCGGCCACTGCGCGTCGGACAGCACGACCTTCACCGGCCCCGCGGCCCCGAGGAAGGGCACCTCGACGACCCCCTGCTCGCCCAGACAGAAATCGAGCCGCGCGTCGGGCGCGTCGGACCTGTCGCGATCGAGCAGCCTGCCCGTGGTCCCCTCGCGCGCCTCGGCGTCGAGGTCGGTCGCGCGGCGCAACGTGGCGCTCGGGACCTCGGCCATCAGGTCGAGGCGGTGGCAGCCCTCGGGGAGCTTGACCGAGAACTGCCCCGTCCCGATCGACGAGGCGCGCATGTCGGTCGGAGCGACGCGCGGCGCCCCTTCCGCGAGCGCGCGCCGCGCGGCCCGCGCGACCCGGGCGTCGAGCGGCCCCGGCTCGGAGGGCCGCCCGGGGTCGCCGCGGGGCGCGACGGGCCCGGACGCGCGCTCCGGCAGGATGGCCTCGACGCGCTCCAGCGGCCCGCTCGACGCGGCGACGACGACATCGAACGCGCTGCGCGTCGACAGCACCTCGATGGCCACGCGGCGCAGCCCTTCGCGCTCGGCCCCGCACCGCGTGATGGCCGCGACCCCGGCGACGCTAGGGACGCGGCGGTCGTCCTCGGGCTCCGCGCCGCGCAGCTGCTGGAGGAGGCCCTCGAGGGCGGGGACGCCGCCCGACGGCCCTTCGGGAGAGAGCGTGAACTCCGCCGTGCGCGGCGCGAGGAACGCGGCGGTGAGGCACTCGTCCGCCGCCGCGCCGGCCGCGCGGGCCGGGCCGGCGGGCGGATCGACCGCCACGACCCGGGCGCGGCCGTGCTCGAGGAAGATGGGGGGGAGGCGCGCCACGCGCGCGCCCGAGAGCGACCACATCCGCGCGACGCGCGCGGCGTCGTCGCTGAGATCCGCGCGCGCCGGCGTCCCCGCGGAGACGCCGGCGAGCGCGGCGAGGAGCGAGAGGGCCGCGGCGCGCGCCACGCGCGCCACCCGTGATACCGCGCGGCCCCGCTCGGCGGCGCCGCCCGCCGCGGCCCTCAGGCGCCCGCGACTACGACGAGCTGCGCATCGACTCGATGAGGATGCGCGCGACCTCCGGACGGGAGAACTCCGGCGGCGGCAGCTCGCCGCGCTGGAGCAGCTCGCGCACCTTCGTCCCGGACAGGTTGACCTGCGTCGACGCATCACCAGGCGCCGTCTTCGCCGTGGCCATCGCGCCGACCACCGTCGAGTAGAACGCGTTCTCGAAGTTGAGCGTGGTGATGCCGAGCTCTCCGGGGCTGAAGGCATTGAAGATCTCCTGCGCGTCGTACGTGCCGTAGTAGCTGCCGACGCCGGCGTGATCGCGCCCCACGATGAAGTGGGAGCAGCCGTAGTTCTTGCGCGCCAGCGCGTGGAAGATCGCCTCGCGCGGCCCCGCGTAGCGCATCGCCGCCGGGTAGATCGAGAGGAGCACGCGGTCCTTCACATAGTACTTCGCGATGAGCTCCTCGTAGCAACGCATCCGCACGTCCGCCGGGATGTCGTCCGACTTGGTCGCGCCGACGAGCGGGTGGATCATCAGGCCGTCGCAGATCTCCAGCGCCGTCTTGGTGATGAACTCGTGCGCCCTGTGGATCGGGTTCCGCGTCTGGAACCCGACGATGCGGCGCCAGCCCTTCTCGGCGAAGTACGCCCGCGTCGTCGCCGGGCTCCGGTCGTACGCCGGGAACGCCGAGTCGACGGGCCGCTCCAGCACCCGGATCTCGCCGCCGACGTACACGGGGCCCGTGCTCATCAGGTACGCGACGCCCGGGTGCTTCGTCTCGGTCGTCCGGAACACCTCCTGCGCCTCGATCTCCTTGTTCGGCCGCCACTTGTCGCTCAGCTCGATGACCGCGACGATACGGCCGTCGCGCGCGCGGAGCGCCGCCTCGGAGCCCACGCGGAGCCCCTCGGCCGCCTGCTCGGAGACGGCGAGCGTGATCGGCATCGACCACGGCAGGCCGCTCTCGAGCCGCATCTCGCGCACGACGCGCAGGTAGTCCTTCGAGTTCATGAAGCCGCGCAGCGGGGAGAACGCCCCGATCGCGATCATCTCGACGTCGCTCTCGGTCCGCTCGTCGAGCTCGATGACCGGCAGCCCCTTCGCTCGCTCCGCGAGCGACGCCTTCGCCGCGCCCTCGACCCACCGGTTCACGAGCTCGCCGCCGTGCGGCGCGATGAGCCCGCGCGCTCCGCCCGCGGCCGCCCCCGCGACGGCCGCGCCGGACACGGCGACCGCGGCGCCGCGGCGCGGTACGTAGCCGAGCTCCTCGAGCTTGGCGAGGATCTTGGCGAGGCTCTCCTCCTTCGTCTCCTTGCCGGTGTCGACGAGCACCTCGGGGCTCTCGGGCGCCTCGTACGGATCGTCGATGCCCGTGAAGTTCTTGATCTCGCCCGCGAGCGCCTTCTTGTAGAGCCCCTTCGCGTCGCGCTCGGCGAGCACGGGGATCTCGCAGGAGCAGAACACCTCGACGAAGTGGGGGATCTGGGCCCGCTGCTCGTCACGGATCGCCTTGTAAGGGCTGATGGCGGCCGTCATCGCGCACGCGCCCGACCGCGCGATGAGCTTCGCCACGTATCCGATTCGCCGGATGTTCGTATCGCGGTCCTCCTTCGAGAACCCGAGGCCCTTCGAGAGGTTGGTGCGCACCTCGTCGCCGTCGAGCACCTCCACGTGGACGGAGCGGGCGCGGAGCTCGGCCGAGAGCATCGCCGCGAGCGTGCTCTTGCCGGCGCCGCTCAAACCGGTGAACCAGACAACAAAACCTGACATTTAGGCAACTCCTTCGATGATCAAGTGACGACTACGGACTCGGCCGCTCCGGGCCTCGGGTGCAGACCCCTCAACGAGCGGAGGAGGGCTGCGCGAGAGTGCGCGGACGCGCGCCCCGGCGCAATGAGCTCAATCGACGACGGAGAACGTCGACGCGACGAACGCGGCGCCGTCCCACACGAAGAGGCGGTGCTCGGCGATGCGGGGCGCCTCCTCCGGACGCCCTTCGCCGGAGCCGCCGCGCACGCTGGTCACGAGGAACGCGAGCGGGAACGCCGGCCCGGGCCCCATCACGATCTGGCCCCCTTCGTCGGCCGGCGGCTCGCCGCCGCTCATCATGGCGGCGTCCGTCGGGCTGAAGTAAGCGCCGGCGTCGAGGTGCGAGTGATAGAGCACCTTCACCGGGCGCCCCGCCGAGGCGCCCTTCTCGACGGCGTCGGAGAAGCGCTTGCCGTTGAAATCGAAGAACGTGCGCGCCGTCCGGAAGTACCGCTCCGGATCGATGGCGTGGAGCTTGTTCGCGATGTTGTCCATCCGGACGTGCTCGTCGCAGAGCAGCGGCTCGTCCGCGGGCCCCTTCAGGTACCCGCAGGCCTCCTCGTCGCGCGTGTAGCCCGCCAGCGCCTCGTCCTCGACCGCCTTGAGCACGCTCGCCTTGAGGACGACCCCACCGGCGGTCCACGGCTGTGGAGACATCACCATACGTAACGCTTCTCCCATTTCATCGGCGCAAAATAGCGGTCGCCCCGGTCGGGGACAATCGCCACGACGCACCCTCCCTGCTGTTCGCGGTGCAGGCGCTTCGCGATCTCGAAGGCCGCGAAGACGGCCGCGCCGCCCGAGTGCCCCACGTGCAGCGCCTCCTCGCGCGCGAGGCGATCGGACATGTCCCAGCCGTCCTCCGTCGTGATGCGCATCGTCTCGTGGTACGCGCCCTCGTCGTGGATGGCGGGGACGAGCGAGCTCGGCAGGTGCTTGAGCCCCTCCAGCCCGTGGAGCGCCTCCGTGGGCTCCACGGCGATGCAGCGGATCGGGCGGTGGTGCTCGCGCAGCCGCCGGCTCGTCCCGACGATGGTGCCGCTCGTGCCGATGCCGGCCACGAAGTGCGAGATCCTGTCGCCGACCGCCTCCAGGATCTCGCGCGCCGTGCCGTGGTAGTGGGCGAGCGGGTTGTCCTCGTTCGAGTACTGATCCGGGTAGAAATACCGCTCCGGATCCTTCTCGACCAGCGAGCGCACGAGGCGGATCGCGCCGTCGGAGCCCTCCATCGGGTCGCTGAAGATGAGCTCCGTGCCGAACGCGCGCGCGATGTCCTTGCGCGCCTTCGACACGTTCGACGGCATGACGAGCGCCACCTTGAAGCCCATCGCCGCGCCGAAGAGCGAGTAGGCGACCCCGGTGTTGCCGCTCGTCGAGTCGATGAGCGTCTTCTGGCTGGTGAGGCGCCCGTCCGCGGCGGCGCGGGTCATCATCCGCAGCGCGGCGCGATCCTTCACCGAGCCGCCGGGGTTCGCGAACTCGAGCTTGGCGTAGACCTCGACCGACGGCGTGTCGCGGCCGACGCGCGAGAGGCGCAAGAGCGGCGTGTCGCCCACGGCGTCGACGACCGATCCCAGGCGTCGGGAGCGGGCGAGCGAGTGCCTCATGACGGGTCGACCTCCCCCGCGCTCCCCTGCCCCGCGCTCCTCGCGGCGCTGCCCAGCGCCAGCGCGGCACGCATCTCGGCGAGCGCCGCGCGCGCGCCGGCGAGCACGGCGCGCGCGGCGGGCGAGGCGACGAGGTCCGCGGGCGCGAGCGCGGCGAGGTCGATCGCGCCGTCCGCGAGCGCGCCGAAGCCGGCGCCGCGCGCGTAGCGCTCCGCCACCTCGTGCGCGAGCGGCGGCGCGTCGCTGCCGCCGCCGAGCACGCGCGCCGTCGCCGCCCCGAGCCTCGCCTGTCCCTCTGGACCGATCTCCGCGAGCAACACCTGACGGAGATAGCGCGGGTCGTCCACCTCAGCCCCCGGCGATCGCGGGCACGATCGCCACCTGGTCACCGCCCTTCACGGGCGTCTTCAGCCCGTCGAGGAAGCGGATGTCCTCGTCGCCCACGAAGATGTTCACGAAGCGCCGCACGCCCTTGTCGTCGAGGAGTCGGTCGCGGATGCCGGGGTAGCTCTTCTCGAGGTTCTCGATCAGCTCGCCGACGGTGCCGCCGGCGGCTTTGACCTCGTCCTGACCGCCGGTGAGCGTGCGGAGCGGGGTCGGGATGCGGACGGTCGCGGTGTCAGCCATGGTCTTGCTCTCCAGTCTTCAGGTGGGTCGAGGAGCCGCCTTCGCGGTCCCCTTCAACGTGGGTCGGGGATCCGCCTTCGCGGTCCCCTTCAACGTGGGTCGGGGATCCGCCTTCGCGGTCCCCTTCAACGTGGGTCGGGGATCCGCCTTCGCGGTCCTTTTCAACGTGGGTCGGGGATCCGCTCTCGCGGTCCCCTTCAACGTGGGTCGGGGATCCGCTCTCGGCCGGGCACGCGACGACGTAGCGGGACGCGTCGATCGTCGCGATCGCGGCGCGCGCTCCGCACAGGTCGCAGGCGGGCCGCGCGGAGACAGGGACGCTGCGCAGCGTGTCCGTGAGGCCGTCGTACGTCGCGATCCGGCCGAAGATCGACGCGTCGCCCGCCAGGATCGCCAGCGCGCGATCCGCCGCGATCGCGCCGGCCACGCCGCACACCGGACCAGCCACCCCGGCCGTGGCGCAATCCGGCGCGTCCCCGGTCGGCAGGTCCTCGAACAGGCAGCGGTAGCAGGGCGCCCCCTCCCCCGCGACCGCCATCACCGTCGCGCGCCAGCGGATCGCAGCGGCATGGACCACCGGCGTCCTCGTGAGGCGACACACGTCGGCGATCAGGAACCGCGACGCGAAGTTGTCGGTCGCGTCGACCACCACGGAGACGCCCGGCATCAGCCCCGCCGCCGCGCTCGGCGTGAAGCGGCCGTAACGGCGGTCGACGCGGAGCCCGGGGGAGCGGCGGCGCAGCGCCTCCGTGAACGCATCGAGCTTCGGCCGCCCGACGTCGTCGCCGTCGAACAGGATCTGACGATGCAGGTTCGTCAGCTCGACCTCGTCGTCGTCCGCGACCCGGAGCTCCCGCACCCCGGCGGCGGCGAGCGCGAGCGCGGCGGGCGCCGCGATCCCCCCCGCCCCGACGAGGAGGACGCACCCGCGGATCGCCTCGCCGCCGCCGCTCATCGGAAATACTCGTCCAGGCTGAAGTAGCGCTCGCCTGTGTCGCAGAGGACGGTCACCACGTTGGCGTCGGGGCCGAGCTCGCGGGCGACGTCGAGCGCGACGCGCACGGCCGCGCCGGCGCTGATGCCGACGAGCAGCCCCTCCTGCCGGGCCAGCGCCACCTTCGTCTCGTACGCGGCGCGATCGCTGACCGTCCGCACCTCGTCCACAACGCTCGCATCGTAGTTCGCGGGGACGAACCCGGCGGCGAGCCCCTGGATCTTGGTGGGCCCGCGCTCGCCGCGCGAGATCGTCGCGCACGACTCGGGCTCGACCGCGATGACGCGCGTCGCCGCCCGCATCCGCTTGAGCACCCGCCCGACGCCGCTCACCGACCCGCCCGTCCCCACGCCGGCGACGAACGCGTCGATCGTCAGCGACTGCCGGGGACCGGGCCGCCCCGGCGCGTCGAGGCCGGCCATCGCGTGCAGGATCTCCCGCGCGGTCGTCTCCGCGTGGACGCGCGGGTTGTCGGGGTTGTCGAACTGGCTGAGGATGAGCGCCCCCGGGATGTCCGCCGCGAGCTCGCGCGCCCGGGCGATGGCCCCCTCCATCTGCGCCTCGGCCTCGGTCAGGACGACCTCCGCGCCGTAGGCCTCGAGCAGCTGGCGCCGCTCCAGGCTCATGCTCGCCGGCATCGTCAGGATGCAGCGGTACCCCTTCGCCGCGCACGCGATCGCGAGCCCGATCCCTGTGTTCCCCGACGTGGGCTCGATGACCACGCCGCCCGCGCCGAGCAGCCCGCGCGCCTCGGCGCCCTCGATCATCGCGAGGCAGATCCGGTCCTTCAGCGAGCCGCCCGGGTTCTGCTGCTCGGCCTTCCCGAACACGCGCCCCCGGGGCGTCGCCGCGTCGACGCGGCGGATCTCGAAGAGCGGCGTGTCGCCCACGAGGTCGAGGAGGCTGTCGACCACGCGCGGGTGCGACGGGAGCGGCGGGAGCTGCGCTGCGCCGTCCGCGGGTGTGCGGGGGGCGCCGGTGGACTGTGCGGATCGTTCGGGGCTGCTCATGGTGTCGGCTCAGATCACGTAGGTCGAGCGCTCCGGCCGCCCCTTGCGGTGCACGCCGAGCTCGACGCCGCGCTCGCAGACGTCGGCGATCGACACCGAGTCGAAGCAGCGCTCGATGGCGAGCGCCAGATCGTGGAACACGGCCGTGGGCGGGTCGAGCGGCGAGCCCCCCGGCCGGCCGTCGTCATCCGGCGCGATCACGGCGACCGGCCCCTCCAGGGCGCGGACGACGTCGCCCAGGCTGATCTCGCTCGCGGGCCGCGCGAGGTGATAGCCGCCGCGCGGCCCCCGCTTCGAGCTGATGAGCCCGGCCTTCTTCAGGTCCTGGAAGATCTGCTCCAGGAAGCGCGCGGGGATGAGCTCCCGCTCGGAGATCTCGCGGATCTGGGTCGGCCGCCCGTCGTTGTGGAATGCGATATCGAACAATGCGCGCACACCGTAGCGACCCTTGTTCGAGAGCTTCACCGCCAGCCATATGCATTGGTGCATCGGAGAAGTCAAGAACTGCACATTCAGCGACTTCCGCTTCTTTCCGTGCGACACAGCACCCGAACAGCCCACAAAAACCAGGCATCGCGGCGAAATTACCAGCAGAGGTTCACCGTTCGCCGCGTCGGCGCGACGCAGCCTCCGGCTTCCTGTTGAACCGGGTGGGACGGGTTCAGTAGCTTCGAGCTCTATCGAGGCTGCGAGTCGCCGCGCGTGCATGGAGGGGCGCGCGGAACGTGATCGGCGCGCGGGCGTCGCACGGTTCGGGTTGCGGCGCACCAACCTAGGAGTCGGCCGGTGGCTTTCTATCAAGACCCCCCCACACTCGGGAACCAGTACGACGACGACCGCGTGCTGCGGTCCTACCTCGCGCGGGCCCTGCCGCGCGAGGTGGCCGCGTCGATAACGCCTTCGCTGCGGGAGATGGGCGAGCTCGCCGGCGGCCGCCTGTACCAGCTGCAGCTCACCGATCGCGCGAACGAGCCGAAGCTCACGTCATGGGACGCCTGGGGAAGGCGCATCGACCACGTCGAGGTGACCGAGCTCTGGAAGGAGGCGGCCCGGATCGCGTGCGAGCGCGGGGTCGTCGCGACGGCCTACGAGCGGGCGCACGGCGCCTTCTCGCGCGTCCATCAGTTCGCGCTGGCGTACCTCTTCGACGCGTCGAGCGATGTGTACACGTGCCCGCTCGCGATGACCGACGGCGCCGCGCGGACGCTCCTCGCGAGCGACAACCGCGCGCTCATCGACCGGGCGGTGCCCCGGCTCACGAGCCGCGACCCCGCCGCCGCGTGGACCTCGGGCCAGTGGATGACCGAGCGCACCGGCGGCTCGGACGTGGGGCGGAGCGAGACGGCGGCGCGCCTCGGCCCCGACGGGGCCTACCGGCTCCACGGGACGAAGTGGTTCGCCTCGTCGACCACGTCGGAGATGGCGCTCACGCTCGCGCGCCCCGAGGGCAACCCGGAGGGCAGCCGCGGGCTCGCGCTCTTCTACGTGGAGCTCGCGGGCGAGGCGGGGCGCCGCGAGGGCGTGCTGATCAACCGGCTGAAGGACAAGCTCGGCACCCGCAAGGTGCCGACCGCCGAGCTCACGCTCGACGGCGTCCTCGCCACGCCGGTCGCGGGCCTGTCGAACGGCGTCCGGGCGATCGCGCCGATGCTCAACGTGACCCGCACCTGGAACGCGATCGGCGCCATCGCCGGGATGCGCCGGGGGCTCGCGCTGGCGCGCTCGTACGCCCAGAGCCGAGTCCAGTTCGGCACGACGCTGGCGGAGAAGCCGCTGCACATGGACACGCTGGCCGAGCTCCAGGCCGAGTTCGAGGGCGCCTTCCACCTGACCTTCCGCGCGATCGAGCTGCTCGGGCGCGAGGAGACGGGCTCGCTCACCGACTCGGAGGCGAAGCTGCTGCGGCTGATCATCCCGCTCGCGAAGCTCACGACCGCCAAGCAGGCGGTGTCGGTGCTGAGCGAGGTGCTCGAGGCGTTCGGCGGGGCCGGCTACGTCGAGGACACGGGGCTGCCGCGCCTGCTCCGGGACGCGCAGGTCCTCACGATCTGGGAGGGCACGACGAACGTGCTCGCCCTCGACGCGCTTCGGGTGATCCTGAAGGACGGCTCGCTCGACATCCTCGCGGCCGAGGTGGCGCGCCTCCTGACCGGCGTCGTCGAGCCGAAGCTCGCCGAGGCCGAGACGTCCGCGTCGCGCGCGGTGTCGCACGCCCGCGCGTGGATCAAGGAGATGGCCGCCGCCGACCGCCCCGGCCTCGAGGCGGGCGCCCGCCGGGTCGCGATCACCCTTGGCCGGGCGCTGCAGCTCGCCCTGCTCGTGCGACACGCCGCGTGGGCCATGGACCGCGAGCGAAGCCGGACCGCGCTGGCCGCCGCCATCCAGTTCGAGCGCAACGGCGTCGACTGCATCCGGGACCACGATCGCGACACGATCGAGGCCCTCGCCGAGACGCGACAGCGGCCCGACACCTGAACAAAAGGTGGGGCCTACCCACTGAACAGATCCCTCCGGCAACCCGGGTGCGGCGACAGCGCGAGACGGGCGCGGCGCCGCGATCCGCGCCCCGTTCGCGACCCTCGACGATTTTTCCGTGGTCGCATCGCGTTCTGATCATACAGAATTAACGTTTGATTTCGGATGGTTGTGAACGCACGGCCGTCCTGGAAGCGGACGGCATTTGTCCTAGCGGTCTGCGAAGGCACTAGACGGGACAACCTGAACGGGCTTACAGTAATACGTAGCTGCGGCGCTGAACGCGTGCCCGACGCGGGCGACGTGCGGGCGGACCCGTCCATCGAGGCGGGCTCCGCCGGCGCGGCGACCCCGGTGGGGTGAGATCCGCCTGCGCGCGCCTCCGGCGCGTGCGTGGGACTTCGTCCGCCTCCTGGACGGATCGGGCTCGCGTGGCCCCGGGCACGCGTGCGGCGCGCGGCGTGGGCGAGCGCACACGACGAGCTGCGAGCTGCGAGCTGCGAAGAGGCGAGATGAAGACGCAATACACGCTGCTGTCCGGCGAGACGGTCGAGTTCCCGACGCCGACGGGCGAGCTGGGCGCCTTTCTGTCCCGGGTCCTGGCGGCGGGCAAGGAGCCGTCGGTGTCCGATGCTGAGCTGCTCGATCTCGTGCTCGGCCCGGAGAACCCGTTGCTGGACAGGACCGCCGTCGCCGGCCGGAGCGTCGCGACCGCCGACGTGTACCGCGACCCGGCCTTCCACGTGATGCTCGACTGCGTGGCGCGGAAGCGGCTGCCGCCCGATTCGGCGGTCGTCACGCCGCGGACGCGGTTCACGATGACGGTCCCGGACGCCGCGCACCAGCTCGGCATCTCGGAGAGCGCGGTGCGCCAGGCGATCTACGCGGGGCGGCTGCGCGCGAGCAAGGAGGGGGGCACCTACTACCTCGATCCGCAGTCGGTGGCGGGCTACCGGGTGAGCAAGCGGGGGCCGCGGCGCCAGGACCAGATGGCGAAGGGACCGCCCGGGGCCACGCTCGACGCGCGCATCGGCTCGGGGCCGGACGCGAGCTTCCGGGTGAAGCACAGCCGCGACGACTTCGAGCTGTCGGAGAAGCGCGGCCCCGAGTGGACGGGGATGATCCCGGCGGGGTGGCGCCGGATCGCGGTGCTCGGCACGTCGAAGGACCGCTCGCGCTACTGGGAGATCGAGCCCGCCGAGGGCGAGAGCGTGCTGCACTTCGAGGGCTTCTACCTGCGCGGCGGCTTCCGCATCGTGGAGACCGTGAGCACGTCGCCGCGGGCCGTGGCGGCGTTCAAGGACTTCCAGCCGCGATGAGCGCGGGCAGCCGCGGCGCGGCGAGCGGCGGGAAGCGCGGCGAGCGGAGCGCGACGAGCGCACATCGCCGGCGCGCGGTGAACGCGCGGCGCGGTCGCCGGATCAGAAGCGGGCCTGGAAGCTCGTGCCGAGGCCGAAGAAGTCGGGGTTCACGAAGGTGCGCAGGGCCACGGTGCCCTCGGAGGGATCGCGCTCCATGAACGTGCCGTTGTTGTCACGCACGTACTGAGCCCACGCGACGGCGGAGAGGATCGTGCTGATATCCCACCTGAGGCTCGCGCGGAGCTGGAAGATGGGGACGGCGGAGGTGTTGAAGGGGAGGATCGACACATTGCCCTGCTCCCGGACGACGGACGTGCGCGCGATCACTGCGCTCATGGCGTCGACGGACATCGTCCTGAACGCGGCAGGGAACTGCAGGCCGACGCCGAGGCCGGGCGTGAGCCGCGCGGACGCGAGGTGGTAGTCGGCCGCGAGCGCGAAGAACAGCTCGTCGGCCGTCGAGGTCTGGGCGGTCTTCGGGATCGTCTGGAAGGGGATGAAGCTCGGCTGGTTGCGCAGCACGAACGGCAGGTCCCGGTAGACACCCGTGACGCTCGCGCGCGCATATCCGGACTTGACGACCGCCTGAAGGGCGCCGGCGCGTGCCGGCTGGTGGGTGGTGGCACCGGCAGATTCGAAGTCCTTGAGGTTCTGAAAGAGGTTCGTCGCCTCGAGGATCACCGCCCATGTCGTCTTGCCCGGCGCGTACACCTCGGGCTTGAAGAGGATCTGCGGCTTGTCGGGATCGTTGCGATAGAGGAGGAAGTCGATCGACTGCGGGATGGGCTCGTTCCTGGCGTGCGCGACGATCCGGGCCGAGGCGCCGTAGGTGTAGACCGGGTCGCCGGCGACGTCGGGCAAGTCGAAGCGGCCCTGCTGGAAGTAGCCGGCGCCTAGGTCGACGTGAACGCAGGGGTGGAGATCCGCTTCCCCGCCAAGGAGAAATCCGTAGTTGGTCTGAGCGATCCGGACCTCCTCGGTCTCGCTCGTGCCGGGGGTGAGCACCTTCTGGACCTGGGTGAGGCTCGCGATCTTGAACCCCGCGTACACGCTGAACCGGTCGGCATCGAGCTGGACCTTCGCGCCGGGCGCGGGTCCGATGATGCGCGGGAAGATGGACTGGTTGATGGAGGCGTTCGTCCCGCCCCACGAGATCTCGTAGAGGTAGCCGAGACGAAACCGGTCCGTGTCGATGGGCCAGAGCGTGACACCGACGCCGGTCTTCCCGTCTGCCTTGCCGCCTATGTGATAGAAGGCGCCAATGAACGATCCGGCGTCGTAAAACGCCTGATTGAGGTTGTTGTTGTTCCTGGACAGCGCGGCGAGATCGATGCGCAGGATGAGCGAAGCCTCGGTGTCCAGCCGCTCGATGAACCCCGGCATTCTCTTGTAGAGCGCGAGGTGCGTCAGGTTCTCGCGCCCGGTGAAGCGGGAGTTGAGGTTGTCGAAGAAGAGCCGGTATTGCTTCCGATCGCCGACGCTGAGGTTGGGCGAGAGCGGCTGCGCCTGGCCCGTGTCGTGGAGCAGGTCGTCGTCGCCGAGCGTCCACGTGAGGCGCGTGTCCATCGCGTCCCCCGCGCGGACGGGCGGCTCGGTGGCCGCTGGCGGGAGGTAGGGTTCGATCCGCGGGAGGGCTGGGACGGCGGGCGCGGGGGCGGGCTGCGAGATCGGAGGCGGCGCGGCGGCTGCCGGGGCCGGCGCGGCCTGGTCCGAGCCTGGCGCCTCGGGCGCCGGGGCCGGCGCGGCCTGGTGCGGGCTCGGCACCGCCGGCGCCGGCGGCGGCTGCGGCTGGCCCAGCGCCGGCAGCGCGAGCGTGAACAGCAAGGCCGCGGAGGCAGCAGGGGCGAGGAGCGCGCTTCGGTGCATGACGGGCGGTGGCTTTCCTGGGCCTGGGTGAACCGGCGGGCGCGGCGCGGCCGCGGCGAAGGCGAGGAGGTGGCTAGTCGGTCTCCGCGTCGTCGTCGTCGAGGCTGCGCGTCCGGACGCAGGCCTCCTTCGAGGGCTTCGTGGCGGGCGCGCAGCCGGGCGCCCGGCAGACGAGGTCGTCCGGACAGCGGGCTTCTATCGTCCAGTTCAGCGAGCCGCCCGAGAAGTGTCGGAGCGTGCCAGTCACCGCGTCGATCACCTCGCCCCGGTGGGACGTCGGATCGAAGGCGCTCACCGTGCCCGTCTGGATCTGGATCCTGCTCGACCCGTCCGTGATCTTGTAGTTGCCGCGCGCGAAGTAGCTCGTCCACTCGCTGCACTCGGGGTCGTCCGAGCACGCGTTCGCGCAGCTCCTCTCGGCCTGGCTGTCGAAATCGACCTGCCCGTCGCCGTTCAGATCGCAGTTCGACTGCTCCGCGGCGAAGACGTTGTCCCTCGCGGGCCTCGGACCGAAGCGCTCGCCGATGTGGAACCCCTCGACGCGCACGAGCCCGCTCTCGAGGCGCTCCATGGCCAGGGCGCCGGCGATCGTCGGCCCGTCGAGCACCGTCGGCTCCGGGACCAGGCACTCCGCTCCTCCCTGCGCGCGCGCGATCTCGTACGAAGGGAACGAGAGCTGGGTGAAGCCGAAGAACTCGTCGACGGTGCCCGCGAGGTACTCGAGCCGATCGCAGACTCGCAGGTTGGCAGGTGTGCTGAAATTGTACGCGAAGAGGTGGTTGAAGCCGCTGCCCTGGCCGGCCAGATCGGTGACGTAGAAGCCGTCGCTCGAGACACGCGTGACGACGACCTGCTGGGGCGCCGCGGTGTCGATCCGCATCGCTTCGGACGGGTAGGGCGTCGCCGAGCCGCCGCCCTGCACGTCGGCGATGCGCGGCAACGCATAGGCGACCGGCTTCGAGACGCCGGCGCTGAAGGAGCCGCCCTCCTCGGTGTCGTCGTCCGCGAAGGCGCACCCGGGATCGGCGGGGAAATCGACGAGCACGTCGCCCGGCGCGTCGTCGTTGACGCCGTTGGCGCACGCAGGGCGGTCGCCCCGGGACGCGGGCCGGTAGCCGAGGTCCTCGACCCACAGCCGGACGGGCCCGTAGACGGCCGTCACGTGGGCGATCCCCTCGGCGACGCCGTCCCGCAGGCGGATGTTGCGGCCGACCGCGACGCCCTCGTCGTCCGCCTCGACGTCGAGCACCGCACCGGGATCGACGCTCAGCCTGACCATGGCGTCGAAGGGGGTCCGGCGGCCGGCAGCGTCGCGCGCCTCGATCCTGAACGACCAGGTGTCCACCGCGTCGCCGCGGTTGGCCGGCAGCGGCGCCTCGGCGGAGGGGGGCGCTTCCCCGTTCACCTGCACGACCTGGACCCAGAAGCTCGAGACGTCCGGGGGCGGCCCGCCTTCGCCGCCGCACCCGGCGAGCGCGGCGGCCGCGAGCGCCGCTCGGCGTCTCGCCCGCGGCGTCACTGGCCCACCATCCGCAAGCGGCCGTCGGAGAAGTTGCCGAGCCGCCGGTCGACGCACGCAAGGTACTTGCACTGCTCGCCCGCGGCGCTGCACGGGGCGAGCGCGCTCTCGCACTGCTCCCGCACCCAGTCGGTCGGCGCCTCGGCGCAGACGTCGCGCTGGTAGGCGGCGACATCGTCGCGGCAGCGCGCGAGCACACACGCGCCCCGGGAGCACGGCGCCTCGCCGGTCGTGCACGCCCGCCCCTCGACCACCGACTCGGGGCACGCGCAGACGAACCCCTCGCCCACGCCCGCGCAATCGGCGTCCCGCTGGCACGGCGCGAGCTCGCCGCGCTCGTCCGCGCCGCACGGGCTGCCCGCGCGGATGGCGTCGATCAGCGCGTCGCGCTGCTGCACCTGGGTGTCGAGCTGCGTCGTGTTGCGCTGGAGCACGCGGAACCCGCTGCCGCCCTGGGCGAGGTAGCTCGACGTCGCGAGCTCGTAGGTCGCGAGCGGATCGAGCGGCTGCCAGCAGCGCCTCGCCTCGACGTCGCAGCTGCCCTCCTCGCCGCCCGGACAGTCGGCGTCGCCGTTCGGGCACGCGATCGCCGGCTGGCGCGCGCCGATGTACACGTGGGTCGCGACGCCGGACGCGGCGCCGTCGGCCGGGCGCGCGGCGCAGTCGATGACGACCCGCGCGCCCGCGATCTGGGCCTGCGAGACGCACCCGCGGCCGCTCGATCGGCGCGCCACGAAGTCGAAGAGCTCCTGCACCTCGAGTCCGGAGAGCTGCAGCTTCGAGATCGAGTTGTCGAAGGGGAAGACGTTGAACATCTGCTCGACCGTCACCGGGCCGGGCACGAGGTCGGCGCGGATGCCCGTCGTGTTCGTGAGCGCGAAATCGGTCTGGATGCCGAGGCGCAGCCACATCGCCCCGGCGATGAGGTTGCCCAGCGGCGAGTCGCCGCCGCTCGCCGAGGCGCGGCGGGAGCCGCCCGGCGCGTAGCCGACCAGGAGATCGAGGTTCGCGAGCGCGTCGAGCCCCTGCGCGTAGGGCTCGAGCGCCGAGGCGACGATCGGATCGGCGGGCACGTCCTCGGTCACCGGGAAGAGCTCGTACCGGTCCGAGAGCACCTCGAAGCCGTTCAGCGGGTCGTAGCCGCCCGCGAGCTCGGAGGCGTCCCTGGACAGCACGAGGTCGAGCCGCCCGACGAACTTCGCGAACGCACCGGAGTGAGCGAGCACCACGTCGCGCGGCGCGCAGTAGCGCCGGCGCTTCGCGCCATCCCCGGGCGAGCGCTCGTCGTTCAGGAGGATGTAGTGGCGCTGCTCCTCGTCGTCGTAGTACCGCGAGCAGTCGCGGACGCGCTTCGGCGGCTGGAGGACGATGTGGTTGTGCCCGCCGAGCACGACGTCGATGCCCGTCGTGGTCTCGATCATCCGCTCGTCGCCGTCGAGGCCGAGGTGGGTGACGAAGACGATGACATCGACCGTGGGGCGGAGCAGGTCGACGTAGAACTGGGCGACCTCGGTCGTGTTCAGCGGGGTGACGCCGAGCCGGTTCGGCGCCTCGAAGATCGACGTCAGGCTGGAGAGGTTGCCCATCCCGACGACGCCGACCTTGAGGCCCTCGAGGTCGAAGACCGTGAACGGCTGCAGGAGGGCGCCCAGCGGAGAGGCGCCGGGCTGCGCGGGGTCCTCGAGCTGGTAGTTCGCCGCGAGGATGGGGAAGCCGGCGTTCTGCTGGAGCTGGATACCGAGGTTCAGCGCGCCGCGGTCGAACTCGTGGTTGGCGACGATCATGGCGTCGACGCCCATGGCGCCGAGGGCCCGGATCTCCGCCTCTCCCGAGTAGAAATTGAAGATCGGCGCCCCCTGGAAGCAGTCGCCGCCGTCGAGGTGAAGCGCGCGCGACGACCGGGCGCGCTCGCGGCCGAGGAGATGGGACATGCGCGCGGCGCCGCCGACGTTCGCGATCGAGGCCGCCGCGCCGAGGCCGAGCCCCGCGTCCACCTGGCCGAGCTGCAGGCTGTACGGGAAGAGCCGCGAGTGGATGTCCGACGTGTGGAGCAGCGTCAGGTGCACCTGCCCGACGAGCCGCGTCGGCGGCGCCTCCTCCTCGCAGCCCGCCGCGCACAGGCCGAGCGCCACCGCGCAGGCGGCCAGCGCGCGCGCCGCCCCGGACGCGACCGGCACCGCAGGCGTCGGCCCCACCGCATCGAGCGCGCCGCTCACCGCGTGGCGCGCTCTCCCGTGAGCAGGTCGTAGAGGTCCGGCGCGAACGAGGCGGCGACGCAGCACTCGACCTCCTCCGCCGTCGCGCAGGCGAGCGCCTCCGCCGCGACCGCCTCGGCCTCGGCGACCGTCACGCGCCGGAGCGTCTCCTTGATCTCCGGGATCGCCGCCGCCTCCATCGAGAAGTCGCGGAGGCCGAGGCCGAGCAGGAGCAGGGCGGCGAGCGGATCGCTCGCCATCGCGCCGCAAAGGGAGACCGGCCTGCCGAAATCCTGGCCTGCCTGGATCACTTTCGTGATCAGCCGCAGGATCGACGGATCGAAGGGCGAGGCCAGGTAGGCGAGCGAGCGGCTGGTCCGGTCGACCGCGAGCGCGTACTGGATCAGATCGTTCGTCCCGAGGCTCAGGAACGCGGCCTCGCGCGCGAAATGGTCGACCATGACCGCCGCCGAGGGCACCTCGATCATCACGCCGAGCGGGATCTCGTCGGCGCACGGCTGGCCGCGGGCGCGCACCTGCTCCTGCGCGCGGTGCAGCAGCGCGCGCACCTGCCGGAGCTCGCCGAGGCCCGCGACCATGGGGATCATGATCCGCACGTCGCCGTAGGCGGAGGCGCGCACCATGGCGCGGAGGTGCTCGAGGAAGACGTCGGGGCGCGAGAGCGCGAGCCGGACCGCGCGGAGGCCGAGCATCGGGTTCATCTCGGGCGGCACCTGGAACGTGGAGACGAACTTGTCGCCGCCGATGTCGAACGTGCGCAGCGTGACCGGCTTCGGGCGGAGCGCCTCGACGACGGCGCGGAAGATCTCGAACTGCTGGTCCTCCGAGGGCGGGGACGTGCGGTCGATGTAGAGGAACTCGGTCCGGTAGAGGCCGATGCCGTCGGCGCCCTGGTCGCGCGCGAGGATCGCCTCGGCCGGGAGCTCGACGTTCGCCCGGAGCGACACCTTGACGCCGTCCTTCGACTGGGCGGCCCGGTGCCTGGACTCCGAGAGCTCCTTGCCGAGCGCGACGTAGCGCTCGGCGCGGGCGCGCGCGTCCGCGAGCTCGGCCGGGCCGGGGCGAACGACGACCGTGCCGCGCAGCCCGTCGATCACCACGAGGTCGCCCGTGATCACGCGCTGCAGGACGTCGCTGACGCCGACCACGGCCGGGATCTCCAGCGCGCGCGCCATGATGGAGGTGTGGCTCGTGCGGGTGCCGACCTCGGTGACGAAGCCGACGACCGGCTCGTCGACCATCGCCGCGGTGTCGGCCGGCGACAGGTCGTGCGCGATGAGGATCGTCGGCCCGGAGAAGCGCGGGAGCGCCGCGCCGAACGTCGCCGGCATGGCGATCGAGTTCTGCAGCTCGATCAGGCTGCGCGTGGAGAGCGGCGAGGTGTCGCGCGAGGACGGCGGCTCCTGGGGCGGGAGGCTGAACGCGCGCACGAGGCGCTCGCCGACGAACAGGACGTCGTGGCTGCGCTCGCGCAGGTACGGGTCGTCGAGCGCGGCGAAGCGGCCGGCGATCGCCTCGCACGCGGTCGCCACCGCCCACTCGGCGCAGCGGCGCTCCTCGGTGACCTGGCGCTTCACGGCGTCGGCGAGCGCCTCGTCGCCGAGCATCAGCAGGTAGGCTTCGAGGATCGACGCCTCGGCGCGGTGGTCGCCGATGCGCTTCGCCATGTCGCGCAGCTCGTCCTGCGCGCGCTCGACCGCGGCCTCGAAGCGCTCGAGCTCGGCCGCGATCTCGCTGGAGCCGACGCGGCGGCGCGGGTGGTTCGTCCGGTGCCCGCCCATCACGACGGCCGCGCCGATGGCGACCCCGGGGGACCCGGCGATGCCCCGCAGCGTCTCCGTCCGGGCGCCGGGCGGCATCGAGTCGAGCCGGGCGCCGGGCGCCGCCGAGCCGCTCCGGACGGCGTCCGCCGGGGCGGGATGCTCGTCCGGGGCGTCCGACGAGAGCGCGCTCGGGCCGCGCGTCACTCGTGCTCTCCGAAGCGCCCGGCGATCAGCTCGCCGATGGCGGAGACCGCGTCGGCGGCCTGATCGCCCGTCGCGCTCACCTCGATCTGGGTGCCCATCGACCCGCAGAGCAGGAGCACGCCCATCACGCTCTTCGCGTTGGCCGACTGCCCGTCCGGCCCGCTCAGCGAGATCTCGCAGTCGTAACGCCCCGCGAGCTGCACCAGCTTCGTCGCGGCGCGCGCGTGGAGCCCGCGCACATTGATGATGGTGAATCGTCTCGTTACCGCCTCGGTCGTCACCGCTCGCCCCCCGTCACGCTCGTGTCCGACGCCGGGCGAGGCTCCGACGGGGTCGCTCCCGGCTGCGCCAGCCGGAGATCCACGCCGGGCGCCCCGGCCATGCCCTCTCCCACCCCCGAGGGTACACCACTCGTGCTCACCCGGGCGACGTCCCGGTGCACGACCGTGATGGGCAGCCCCGTCTTCCGCCGCAGGCTGTCGCTGAGCGCGTTGGTGAGCACCACGGAGCGGTGCCGGCCGCCGGTGCATCCGATGCCGACGGTGAGGTAGCTCTTTCCCTCGCTGGCGTAGCGCGGCATGCAGAACGAGAGGAGCTGCTCTGTCCTGCAGATGAACTCGAGGGCATCCGGGTTCTTCAGGATGTACTCCCGCACGGGCTCGTCGTTCCCCGTGAGCTCGCGGAGGCCGTGGACGAAATACGGGTTGTCGAGGAAGCGGACGTCGAAGAGCAGATCGGCGTCGAGCGGGATGCCGTACTTGTAACCGAACGAGACGAACCGGGTGGACATCCGGGGCACCTCGACCTTCGCGGGGCGCAGCCGCTCGATGACGACGCGGCGCAGGTCGTGCGTCGACAGCCGGGTCGTGTCGAGCTCGATGGTCGCCCTGGCCCGCAGCGACGCGAGCCGCTCGCGCTCGAGGAGGACGCCGTCGAGCATCGCGATGGCGCCGCTGCCGCCGGTCGTCAGCGGGTGCGGGCGCCGCGTCTCGCTGAAGCGCCGGAGCAGCGTCTCGTCCGAGGCGTCGAGGAAGAGGATCACCACGTCCCGTCCGGTCCGTATCGAGTCGAGCGCCGCCGTGGCGCCCGCCAGGAAGGAGCCCACCCGGACGTCGATGCCGAGCCCGATCCGGGTGATCCCGCCCGACTCGCACGCCTCGACCGCCGGCTGCACGAGCGACGTGGGCAGGTTGTCCACGCAGAAGAAGCCGAGGTCCTCCAGGGCGTGGAGCGCCGTCGACTTGCCCGCGCCCGAGAGGCCCGTGACGACGACGACGCGCCCCGGCGCGCCCTCAGGCCCGTGCAGGCCGTGCTGCTGCTGATCGCCTCCGTTGCTCACCCTGGCCTCCTCGGCCGCGGCAGGCTCACGGACGACTCCGTGGGGCTGAACCCGGAGCTCGGGCGATCGGGGGGCGGCCTGCCCCGATCCACGGGCGGCCGGAAGGCGCTGCTCGGGGGGTTCGGCGCGTCCACGCCGCGCCCGGGCGGCTGCGGCCGGGGCGGGCCGGGCGGCGCGGCGCTCCGCGGGGCGCCTTCCTCGGCGAGCCTCGCCGGCGGCGGGATCGACGACTCCTCCGGCGAGCGCTCGCGGAGCAGCTCGCCCTCCACATTGCCGAAGAACTCGCGGGCCGCGTGGAACCCGGCGTTCTTCAGGAGCTCGTTGCGGGCGGCGACCTCGAGGATCGACGCCATGTCGCGACCCGGGCGCACCGGGATGACGAGCTCCCGGATCTTCACGCCGAGGATGGTGTGGTACCGCTCGTCCAGCCCGAGCCGGTCGTACTCGGTGTCCTTCGACCACTCGACGAGCTTGACCACCACGTCGATCCGCTTGCGCTCGCGGATCGACGTGACGCCGAAGAGGTCCTTCACGTTGAGGATGCCGAGGCCACGCACCTCGAGGTGGTACCGGAGGAGCTCCGCCGGGGCCCCGAAGACCATGCCGGGAGGGCGGTAATCGCACTCCACGGCGTCGTCGGCCACGAGCCGGTGGCCGCGCATCACGAGATCGAGCGCGCACTCGCTCTTGCCGATCGCGCTCGACCCCATGAGGAGGAGGCCCACGCCGAAGACGTCGACGAGCACGCCGTGCAGCCGCAGGCGCGGCGCCAGGCGATCGTCGAGCAGCGCGTGCAGCGCGGTGATCGTGGCGCTCGACCGCACCGCCGAGACGAGGAGCGGCGTCCCCGTCTCCTCGGCGCACTGCGCGAGCTCCGGCACAGGGACGAACCCGATGCCGGAGCCGTTCGCCTCGAACGGCTGGTCGCCCTGCGTGAGGATGACGCAGCACAGGCCGAGCTCGAAGAAGCCGCGCAGCGATAGGAGCCGGTCCTCGCGGGAGAGCTTGTGGAGGAACGAGAGCTCGGTCTGCCCGAGGATCTGCACCCGCGTCGGGACGATGCCGTGGAAGTGGCCGACGAGCGCGAGCCCGGACTTCTGGATGCGGGTGTTCATGATGGGCCGGTCGAGGCCCGCGGCGCCGGCGATGAGCGTGAGGTCGATGCCGAGCCCCTCGTCGGCCATCAGGCTCCGCACCGCGATGGCGGGGCGGTCCGCCCGGCCTCCGCGGGTCGAGGGGGGCATCCGGCCGCCCCCTTCCCCTTCCTGTCCGCCGCTGCGCGGGCCGCTCATGACACCGACCTCCCTTCCTCGGCGGCGATGAGCTCGAACGCCGCGCGCCCGGTCGAGGCGCCGAGCAGCCGCCGCCTGAAGCTCTCGTCGCGCAGGAGGCGGGAGATGCGCGCCAGCGTCTTGAGGTGCTCGCCCGTGGCGCGCTTCGGCCCGATCACGGCGACGAGGATGGCCACCGGCGCCCCGTCGATCGCGTCGAAGTCGATCGGCTTCGGGCAGATCAGGACCGCGCCGATCAGCCGATCGACGCCCTCCATCGCGCCGTGGGGGATGGCCACGCCGCTCCCGACGCCGGTGGACTGCAGGCGCTCGCGCTCGCCGAGCACCCGCTCGATGTCATCGGCCTTGACCCCCGGCTGTCCTGCCGCGAGCAGGGCGGCGAGCCGGCGGAGCGCGTCCGCCTTGGAGCGGACGACCCCCTCCTTCTCGCTGGCGACGGATACCTGGTGCGCGGTCAAGATGTCGCGGACTTGCATGCTGATTTCGGCGCTCGGGCGAGGTGAGAGGGCTCAGGAACGGCGCACGTGGCACGGTCGGCGCGGCGCTCGGCCAGGGCCAAGCGAGCCGATGTGGCCATCGTACCCTGGGGACTTCGGGCACGCGACTCAAGGACGCTATCGCGGCGAGCGGCCCCGGAGGGAGCGTTCTTCGCGTTCTTCGCGTCGCGATCGCTGGGCGACCGCCGCGCCGCTCCAGGCAGGCCCCCCCGGGCAGGTCGGGCATGCGCAGGGGTAAGCTGATGGAGACGAGCGCGTGTCGCCGCCGCGCCCGCCGCGGCGAGCGCGGCGGCTCACCCGGAGGGAACGCGCCGCCTCGCCCGCGAGCGGCGGCTCACAGGAGGGGAGCGCGCCGCGCGCGTCGCTGAGGCGCGCGGCGGCCCTCGCTCCGGTTCGCGCGTCGCGCCTCGGCGACGCGCGCGGCGGCTCACGAGCGGGTGCGTCCCGTCGCGGCCACCGCTTCGCGCTCCACCTCGACGGCGTACTCGCCGGCGCTCGTGCCGCCGCGCTTCCGCGCGATGGTGTGACCCTTCCCATCCCGGATCTGCCGCTCGAGCTTGTCGTGGACCATGTCGATCGACGCGTACATGTCCTCACCCCGCTCGGTCGCATGGAAGGCTAGACTGCCGGAGGAGAGGCGAACGTCGGCGACGTGCGTCAGACCCTCGACGGAGAGGGTGACCTGCGCCGTCATCGCCTGCCTAAGGAACTTCTGAAGCTTGGCCACCTTCTCATGAGCGTAATTCTTCACGGCGTCGGTACCCACCATATGGCGGAACGTGATCGTGATGTTCATCGGGTCCAGCCTTCCTTCCCTGATGCGTAGATGAAACAATCGACTACGGCTACAGAGCACCCCTCCATCTGCATCGTAACACTGATGTAGAGCTCTGGTCTGCACTCAACGGCGCAGCGCTTTCGTTTTGTTTGGCGTCGTTCCGCTTCTGCGTGTCTTGCCGCGGGTTGCCGCGTCTTGCGCCAGCCTGCCGCAGCTTGCCACCTCTCGCGCACCTCGTCGTGCCCGCGCGTCACCGTGGTTTGCCGCGCTGCGTCCTGCGCGGCCAGCGCTCCTCCTCTTCAACAAGCCTTGGCACGCCCCGCTTGTTCCAGCGCCCGGCGCACCGTGTGCGGGGCGTGGCCCGAGGCCAGCGCGATCTCGCCGATCGTGGGTGTGCGTCCGAGCTCGGCCGCGAGCCGCCTCGCGCTCGCGACGACGGCGCGGAGCACCTCGACATCGCCCCGATCGAGCGGCTCGGCGACGCGGAGACCCTCGGACTCGAGCCGGTCGATGATGTACTCGACCTCCTCGTACGAGACCGCCCGGCGGTCGACGACTTCGGCGATGTCGTTGAGGTCCACCCGACCGGTCGACCGATGGCGTGTAAGGAGCTCCTGGATCATGTCGTCGATGACAGGCGGCACGGCGCTAGCGTGCCACCTTCGCGCAGGCCGCGCACGCGCCCGCGCGGGCGAAAGCGGGCCCGAAAGCCGAGCGCGAGACCGAGCTGATCGAGCGGCTCGGCGCCGCGCATCCCGGCCCTCCCCGCGGCCTCGCCGCGCGGAGCCTGGCCAGCCGGCTCGCCCGGCGCGGGCCCGCCGCCGCATCACAGCTCCTCATCACGGCGCTCCACGGTGGACCGCACCTCACCTCGTGTCGCCACGCTCGCCACGATCGACGTCTTCATCTGTTCAGCGATGCTTCCGCCAGGATGCGCGATGCATGACAGAAATGGACGCGTCATCGGGCGGATACACATCAGGAGATCTTCCATGCGCTGGGCCCCTCCCGAATCGCGATCGCGCTATGCGATCCGCGACCATTTCGAAGCAAACCCGGATCCGGTCACGGATCATCAGGAGATCGCATTTCTCTCGACGTGCTATGATTTCCCGTGGGACACGCAGCACGCCCTCGAGCTCGCGCTGTTCCGTGTGTTCGGGATCGCCAAGGGCACACCTCTCCTGGTGCAGACAGGGGAGTTCCTCCAGCGCCCCCAGAAGCGCTACGACGACACCGTCCTTATCCTCTCCGAGATGCTGGAGAACGGATACGACAGCGAGCGCGGCCGGGCGGCGCTGCGGCGCATGAACCGGCAGCACGGGCGTTACGCCATCCCGAACGACGAGTACCTGTACACGCTGTCGACGTTCATCTTCGAGCCCATCCGCTGAAACGAGCGCTTCGCCTGGCGCGCGCTGCTCGAAAAGGAGAAGCTCGCGGCCTACCATTACTGGAAGCAGGTCGAGACGCTGATGAACATGCTGCCTGCCGGCTCAGGGCAGCTGGCGCCGCAGGAACTTGAGCGCCTCCCGGGCAGCGCGGTTCACCGGCTCGTAGGCGTCCGGGGTCGTCCTGAGCGGGGCGCCGATCGGCTCGCCCCGGCGGACGCCGAGGATGCGCTCGACGTCCTCCAGGAGCGATTGCATCGAGTCGTAGCGGTTCCCGGGGGCCTTGCGGAGCGCGGTGGCGACCAGCGCCTCGATCCGCCGATCGATGCCGGGCCGGATCGAGCTGAGCCGGGGGGCCGGGGTGCAGGCGTGCTGGGCGACGACCACCACGTCGTCCGGTGAGGAGAACGGCAGCTGGCCGGCGAGCATGCGGAACATGGTGACGCCGAGGGCATAGACGTCGGTGCGGCTGTCGATGGGATCGGCGAGGGCCTGCTCCGGGGCCATGTAAGGGACCGTGCCCAGTACGAGACCGGCGGCGGTGGTGGGGCCCGTCTTCAGCTTCGCGAAGCCGAAATCCATCATCTTGAGCACGCGCGCGCCGCCCTGGGAGCGGACGAGGAACAGGTTGTCCGGCTTCACGTCGCGGTGGATGACGCCGGCCGCGTGCGCCGAGGCGAGCGCCGACGCCGCCTGCCGTATCAGCGGGAGCGCGACGGCCTCGCTCACGGCCACCTCGCGGCGGAGCAGGACGCCGAGCGACTCGCCGGTGAGCAGCTCGAGCACGATGAACGGGGACCCGTCCTTGCGCTCGCCCGCGTCGAGGACCCGGATGATGTTGGGGTGCCCGAGCTCGGCCGCCGCCTCGAGCTCGCGGAGGAACCGCTCGCGCTGGGCCCGATCGGCGGCGAAGCTGCGGTTCAGGATCTTGATCGCGACCTGCTCCTTCGTGCGGCTGTCCGCCGCGAGGTACACGCGCGACATGCCGCCGGCGCCGATGAAGCCCTGGATCACATAGCGATCCTCGAGGATGGCACCGAACTGCCGCGTCGGCTGCGCCGGCGGCGGCGCGGCCGACAGCGACTGGACGAGGCGCGCGCCGTCGTCGGGGCAGAAGCCGTACGAGCGATCGGTGTACGCGCGGTGGCAGCGCGGGCAAATCATGGGACCCGGGTCATGATGGCGGCGGGGGCGGGGATCCTCAAGGGACTTGCGGGCGGGCGGCGCGCGGCGCCGCTCCCGGCGAGGTGGATCGCGGCGCGCACCTCGGCTATGCGTGCGCCTTTCCTCGTCGACGCGACGATTCACCCCGAGATCGAGAGACAGCCCGTGACCTCACAGAAGCACCCTGCGACCCTCATCCCCGGCGACGGCATCGGCCCCGAGATCGTGGACGCGACGCTGCGCGCCCTCGACGCGCTCGGCGCGCCTTTTGAATGGGAGACGTGCGTGGCCGGCATGGCCGGCGTCAAGGACGCGGGCGACCCGCTGCCGCGGGCCACGCTCGACAGCATCCACCGCACGCAGCTCGCGCTCAAGGGGCCGCTCGAGACGCCGATCGGCGGCGGGTACCGCTCGTCCAACGTGCGCCTGCGGCAGGAGTTCAAGCTGTTCGCCAACGTGCGCCCCGCGCGGACGCTGATCCCGGGTGGCCGTTACGAGAACATCGACATCGTGCTCGTGCGGGAGAACCTCGAGGGACTCTACGTGGGCTTCGAGCACTACATCCCGATCGGCAGCGACGAGCACGCGGTGGCGATCGGCTCCGGCATCAACACCCGGGTCGGCTCGCGCCGCATCGCCGAGTTCGCCTACGACTACGCAGAGAAGAACGGCCGCAAGAAGGTCACCATCGTCCACAAGGCGAACATCATGAAGGCGCTCACGGGCATCTTCCTGGAGACGTCGCGCGAGGTGAGCAAGGGCTACGAGGGCCGCGTGGCGACCGACGAGCGGATCGTGGACGCGTGCGCGATGCAGCTCGTGCTGAACCCGTGGCAGTTCGACGTCATCGTCACGACGAACCTCTTCGGGGACATCCTCTCGGACGAGATCGCGGGCCTCATCGGCGGCCTCGGCATGGCGCCGGGGGCGAACATCGGCCAGCACGCCGCGATCTTCGAGGCGGTGCACGGCTCGGCGCCGGACATCGCCGGCAAGGGCGTGGCGAACCCGATCGCGCTCATGCTCGCCGCCGCGATGATGCTCGACCACGTGGGCCACCGGGAGCTCGCCGTCCGCCTGCGCGCCGGGATCGACGGGGCGCTGAACCTGGACGGGGTCCGCACCCGCGATCTCGGCGGCAAGGCGGACACGAAGACGCTCACCGACGCCATCGTGGCGCGCATCAAGAACGGCTGAGCGGGCGACGTCATCACGGCTGTTCTCGCGCCCTCGCCGCGACGCAGGCCGCGGTGGCCCGCGGGGTCAGCCGCCGCGCGAGAGCGGGAGCGTGAAGTGGAAGGACGTCGTCTCGTCCGGCTCGCTCTGCGCCCAGATCCTGCCTCCGTGCGCCTCGACGATGCCCTTGCAGATGTAGAGCCCGAGGCCCGTGCCGGGCGGGCGGCTCCTGGATGGATCCGACGAGAGCCGCTGGAAGCGCTGGAACAGCCTCGGCAGCTCGTCCGGGGAGATCCCCGGCCCGCGGTTCTCGATGGCGACCTCGAGCTCGGCGTCGCGGAGAGAGAGCGTCACGCGGATCGGCGCGTCGGCGTCGCCGTACTTGGCGGCGTTGAGAAGGAGGTTTCCGAGCACCTGGTCCATGCGCGCCGCGTCCGCGTGGACGGGCGGCACGTCGTCGTCGGCGGTGAGCACGACGGCGTGCTCCGGCCGCTCCGCAGCTGCGAGCTCGACGGCGGCGTGGAGGAGGGCGCGCAGGTCGGTCGGCCGCCGCTCGAGGGAGAAGCGCCGCGCCTCGAGCTTGGAGGCGTCGAGCAGGTCCTCGGCCATCCGCTCGAGGCGCTGGACGCTGGCAAGGATCTTCCCGCTCCACGCCTGGATTCCGGCGTCTCCGGATCGGCGCGACAGCATGCCCGCGCACGCGGCGATCGCGGTGAGCGGCTGCTTGAGATCGTGCGCCACGATGGAGAGCCATTCCTCGCGGAGCCGCTCGCGCTCCATGAAATGGGTGATGTCTTCGTAGCTGGCGATGGCGCCCAGGATCACCCCCTGGTCGTCGCGGATGGGGCCTGCGCTCACCACGACGGGGATGTTGGTCCCGTCGGGCCTCTGGAGATACAGCTCGGCGCAGATCGTCCCCTCGCCGCGCGCCGCGCGGACGAGGGGCATCTCGTGGTGCGAGAGCGGCCGTCCGGTCGGCGCGCACAGGCGCGCGTGCTGGGGAGCCCCGAACGTCATGAGGGGGTGAGGGCCGGCGCAGAGCTGCTCGCAGCGGCGGCTCGCGACGAGCGAGCGTCTTCCGCGCTCATCGAAGACGGCGATGGCAACGGGGAAGTCCTCGATGATGCTGCGCAGCCACTGCTGCTCCGCCGCGAGCCGGTCCTCTGCCTCCCTGCGCGCGGTCTGGGCGTCCCGGAGGAGGGCCTCGGCGCGCTGCTGCGCCGGCGAGCTCGCGCCGCCTGCGTCGTCGGGCCCGCGGTGGTGGAGCTCGGTTCGCTTGTCGCCCTCGCGCTCGGCGGACCCGAGCGCGAGGGCGAAGAGGGCGCCGAGCGCCTGGACGCGCGGGATGAGCTCGTGCGGTGTCGGGCTGCGTTCGCCGAAGGCGCAGGTGAGGACGCCCAGCGGCCGCCCGGCGCCGAGCAGGGGAGCGGCCAGCACCCAGCACGGCCTCAGGCAGGCATCGAGGGCGCGGACGTCGGAGAGGCGCTCGATGACCGCCGCATCCGCCGCGGTGTGCTCGATGCGGCAGCTCTCTGCGGCGCGCAGGACGAGGGACGGGGTGCTCGTGAGATCGTCGAGCGCGCCGTCGAGCGCGCCGGGCAGGCCGGAAGAGGCGAGCAGGCGGACGTGGAGCGCCCCCTCGGCCGGCGAGCGCGCCCCGTGGAGGAGCGCGATGTCGGCGCCGAGCAGCCGGATCGCCTGCTGGACGATGGTGGTGTGGATCTGCTGTGGGTCGAGCGTCCCGGCGAGCGCAGCGCACGCCTCGACGACCGCCTCCGCCAGCTGGGCCGCGGGCGCGAGCTCTCCGTTCGCGGCGGAGAGCTGGTCGTTCGCCGAGATCGTCGTCACGCGTCCCTCGAAGCCTTGGCCTAGCACCTGCTGGGGGAGGTGCCGCTCGAGCGGATGGGGTGACGTACCGGTCGAACGGAACGGTCGAGCGGGCGGAGGCTCACGTGTGCGGCTCTCATCGGGGGGGCGGGTCGAAGCGGCGCTTTGCCCAGCTCACGAGCGGGCTGTTGTCCCGGGCCCGCACGGCGCCGGGCGCGCCGCGGCGCTTCCGCCAGTCCCCCTCGCGGACGCGCCGGCACCCGGCCGCCTGCTCCATCGAGAGGAGGTATGCCTGGGCTTCCCGCCCGCCGGCGAGGCGGATGGGGGCTCGCCTGTGCAAGATCGGGTGTCCCCGGTGGACGTCGAGCGCGGCGAGCGCGGCCGGCGCGATGGCGTAGAGCTCGCCGGTCACGGCGACGAGCCCGCCTTGGACGAGAGCGCCGGTCGTGCCCAGATCGACGAGCGCGTACTCGGGGGTCGTTGTCGCCTCTCCGAGCGGCCGAGCTGTCGCGAGCCATTCGTGCTGCTCCTCGCCCTTCATGAGGTTGTCGTAAACGAAGAGCACCATCTCATGGGTCGTCATTGGCGTGGTCCTCGGGACGGGCTCTGCGGCCCGGCTCCGACGCTCGCAAAGCGAGGGCGCGAGCGCAAGGCTGCTCGGAGCGACGCTGGCGAGCCGCGGCGAAACTGTAGCCCCAGAGGAATGTTGCACCTGCGCACCTCTGAAGAGCTGCCGTTCTTGTGGAGGACCCCCCGATTCCAGGGCGCATCCACCACCAGTGTCCCATGCTCGCTTGACGCTCGCGTTCGTAATCATTCGAGCGCAATGATGCGCAGCAGCCCGATATTTCTCCTGTCCGGCGCGAATGCGGCATTCATCCAGCCGAGCATTCACCTTCTCGGGAGGCGACCTCGATCCATCAACAGCGATTCTCGACCAACTCGTGTAGAAACGATGTTCTTTATGGTCGCCGATTTCGTTGAAGCGGCCACAAGCCGACTCCGCTCGTCGCGATTCGATAGATCTTGAATTGCCCGCCCTGATGCACCGGCCTTACCGCGAGCGCACTCGGAAGACGCGCATCGACGTCGGGGCCGCTCCGCCCCCGGATCCCCCTCCCCCCACCACCGTAGCGCCGGCGGGAGGGTCCACGCGGCGGGGGCGGGTGGGCGCGGCGAGCACCGACCGAGGTGCCATCAGGTCGCAGGGGGCTCCACGTCCCAGGCGCGCCTTGTGTGGCGCGCAACATAACGTCCCAGCAGGCATGGCCCGAAGGGAGACATGCCGGGTGGTGTTCTCAGCGCAAGCGCATCGGCCCCGGTCTTGGCGGATGGCCGAGCGCCCACCCGCCCCCGCCGCGTGGACCCTCCCGCCGGCGCGGGCTTACGGGCTACCAGCTGACCAGGAACTGAAGCGTCTCCGCCCCCCGCACCTCGACCGAGATGGTCGGCTTGGCGCCGTACCCCATGACGAGCGCCTCGAAGTTCCCCAGCGGGTACTCCAGCGTGCCGCGGTGGCAGCTGATGTCGATCTGCACCTCCGACGGCCCCAGCTGCCGCGCCCTGGCCAGCGGCCCCTTCACGAGCGCGCCCAGGCTGCCCGTGTAGCGCATCAGCGCGGCGCCCGGGTCGGTGGCCAGGTGCATCGTGATCCGGCCGAGCGCGCTTTCCCTGAAGGCCCCGACCTGCTGCCGCGCGAGGCGACGGTAGCCTTCCCGCGAGCTCCGGTTCGGGTGCGAGAGCCGCGCAGCCGCGTCGTAGAGGCGCAGGAAGTCGCGCGTCGGATAGTCCGAGAACGGCAGGTAGAGCCCACCCCTCGGCGGGCTCGACAACGTCGACACCACCTGCGCGAAGCGCTCCCCGAGCGTCGCCGCCAGCGCGTTGAAGAACATCCCCTTCATCGCGTAGGACTCGGGGACCCCCGCCACCACGGCGTCGATGTCGATGTTGCCGAGGAGCGGATCGGAAGGACGCACCTCGAACGAAGCTCCGTTCGGCCCGACAAGCTGCCCCTCTGTGGACGGTGCGCTCGGCGGCGCGACGCTTCGGGGCACGGCGCGCATGACACCGCTCTTGGGGATGGGCGTCTCGTTCGCTTGCCGGCGCTGGTCGCTACGGACCTCTTTCATAGGGAGCTCGCCGCAAAAAAAAGACTCAACACAAAGGCCGCTTGCGGCAACCACCGCAGCGAAGGGCACGCGATCCACCTAGCAACGGCCATGCCGACCACTCAATGAACGAGTCACCGCGTGAACACGGGGTTCATGCCAGATTTCCCTTGCATGGATGAAACGCTGGTTCAGCGGTGCAACCGCGCGGAGATGACCGGGACGGCGTTCATCTCCGCTCTGGCCGGCCCACGCGTCTGCGGCGGCACACACCCGCCAGCGCCCCGAACCGAAGGAACACCGCGTCAACGCACCGTGAGGCCCGCGTCAAGTTGCCTCGAGGCTCGCCTCGATGTGCCTTGAAGTTCGCGTCACTACGCCACAAGACTCCTCTCGACGCGCCGTGAGGCTCGCGTTGACGCACCGGGAGTGCCGAGCTGGCGGAGCCTGGCTCGCGCCTCGGACGCTCCTCGGCCCTGAAGGACCGTCGAGCGGCGGCGGTTTCACGCGGGCACCGGCGAGCATCGCGTGCGCCTGCCCACGATGAATCTGGTGGGCGACGAGGTGGACATGCGCGCTCCCCACGCGCTCGACCTGGACGTGGCGCGCGTGCAGAAGCCGCACTTCGGCGCGCAGAAGCCGCACCTCGCCGCGCAGAAGCCGCACCTCGCCGCGCAGAAGCCGCACTTCCGCGTCGAGCGTGGGGAGCCTCTGGTTGACCAGGCGTCATGCTCTGCCATCGAGCGAGACGTGGTGAGGGGGGTTCATGCGCGAGAGCTCCGCGCCCCGCTCGCGCCGTCCATCGAGCGAGGCTGCTGACCGGACGCTGTCAGCAGGGGCGCCCTAGGATGCCGGCGCGTGGGTCAGGACCCCGAGGAGGACCTCATGAACACAGGACTGGGTGGCGTGATCGTCTATGTGCCCGACGCGGTGGAAGCCGCGGCGTTCTACGAGCGCGCGTTCGGCTTCGAGCGCAGCTTCGTCTCCAGCGGCAACGACTACTGCGAGCTGAAGGGCAGGGTGCCGCTCGGGTTCGTGCAGGAGGACTTCGCCCAGAAGGGCCTCCCGGAGCTCGCGAAGAACAGGTCGGGCGAGCGCCCCGCCGGGTTCGAGATCATCGTCACCAGCGAAGACGTCGACGCGGCGTTCGCGCGCGCCGTGAAGGCCGGCGCGGCCCCCGTGTCGGAGCCCCACGACAAGCCGTGGGGCCAGCGCGTCTCCTACGTGCGCGACCTGAACGGCGTCCTCGTGGAGATCTGCTCGCCCTGGACCTCTCCATGAGCTCGCCGCAGCTCACCTCATGAGCTCGCCGCAGCTCACCTCATGAGCTCGCCGCAGCTCACCTCATGAGCTCGCCGCAGCTCACCTCATGAGCTGACGCCGACCGTGCGATCGCGAGCGGTGCGGCGCGCCGCCCGCCGCGAGCATGCGCTCGTGCCCCTGACGGTGCTTCTCCTGACAGGCTTTTACGGCAAGTCCTTGCCGCGCCTGACGCGGCCTGCTTAACCTCCGGCCGTGAACGCGAACGGACGGACACGGGTGCACCTGCTCGTGGCAGCAGCGATCGCCCTGCTCGCGGCCGGCCCCTCGGGGCTCGGCGGCGGGCCCGTCGCGGAGGCCAAGGAGCCCGCCCGGGGAAAGAAGGCGAAGAGCTACGAGTGCCGCGTCCAGAGCCCGCAGAAGTTCCTGAAGCGGCGCACCTTCGTCCAGAAGGGGATGCTCAACCCGAAGAAGCACGCCAAAGCGGTCCGCTACCTCGCCGAGCACTACGGCCACGTCGAGACCGAGGAGACGCGGCGCCACAACGCCGAGAGCGCCCACTCCCAGGCGACGACCGTGCAGTTCATGGGCCTACCGATCTCCGTCCACGAGAAGATCGCGCCCGCGCTCCACTGCGTCGAGAAGCGGATCCGCTCGACGTGCACCCGCAAGTCCCGCCGCTACACGCCGCGCGCGGTCGGCGGGTTCCGCACGGCGAACAGCTACCGCGGCGCCGAGATCTCGAACCACCTCTTCGGCATCGCCATCGACATCGATCCCGACCGGAACCCGTGCTGCGGCTGCGTCGACCCGTGGCCCACGAGCCCGCTGTGCCAGGAGAAGAAGCGCTCTGCCTACGAGCGCACGGCGCTGTCCCGCTGCTGGATCAAGGCGTTCGAGCGCTACGGCTTCGACTGGCTCGGCCACGACGACCTCGAGGACACGATGCACTTCGAGTTCCTCGGGGATCCCGACCGGATCAAGAAGAAGTAGCGCGCGGCGATCACGCGCCGCGGCCGCCCCCGCGCCGCGAGAGCCGCCGCGCGCGCCGCTCCGCCGCGGCCTCGGCGAGGCGGCGATCGTCGTCCGTCTCGAGGCGGATCGGCGGCACCGAGGTCGGCCTGAGCGACGCGTCGACGGCCACGAACGTCACGAAGGCCGTGACCATGGGCCAGATGGCGCCCGTCATCGCGTCCTCCCCCTCGACCGACACCAGGATCTCGAGCGACGTGCGGAAGGTCGCCGTCACCCGCGCAGCCAGACGGACGACCTGACCGACCTTGATCCCATGATCGAACGAGAGGTCGTCGATGCCTGCGGTGACGACCGCGCTGCCGGTGTGCCGCTGCGCGCAGATGGCAGCGCACAGGTCGATCCACGCGAGCACCTGCCCGCCGAAGATCGAGCCGAGCGCGTTCGTGTGCGTCGGCAGGACGTACTCGGTCATCGTCGTGACCGACTCGGAGACGCGCTTCTCGTGCAGGGCCTTCACCCGGCATGCGTATCACGGGCGCCCCCCCGCGCCAGAGCACGCCGGCCCGCCCGGGCCGCCCGGCCTCAGCTGGAGGTCGAGGCCCTGCCCGGGCTCGGGAACGACGGCTCTTCGGGGGCCGGCGAGCGGCCAGGGCTCGCGCTGACCGACGACTTCGTGGGGACCGGCTGGCCCGGCGGGCCCGTCGGGAGCGTGGGCTCGTCCTCCAGGCGCACCGACGTGACCTTCAGCCGCGCGAAGATCGCCTCGGCCTTCTCGTTCATCGCCACCGCCTCGCGCCGCGCCGCCATGTTCGCCACGAAGCTGCGATCGGTCGTCAGGAACCGCGCGTAGGCCTGGAACGTGCGCGCGAGCTCGAGCTCGTTCCCCGTCTCCTCGAAGATGCTCACCGAGCGCGCGAAATAGGCGCGCGCGCTCTTCGTGTGCGCGCTGCCCCAGCCGCCCGCCGCCGTGATCTCGCCGAGCGTCCGGAGCGCGATGCCGAGGTGCACCTTGCTCCGGACCGAGGCGAACAGGTCCACCGCCCGGCTGATCGAGTCGCGCGCCTTCTCCAGATCGCCCCGGAGCATGTAGGCCTTCCCGAGGGCGCGCCGCGCCTCGGCCAGGCCGAGCCGGTCGCCGAGCTCGTCGCAGAGCTCCTCGGCCTGCTGCAGCACGCGCACCGCCTCGTCGGGATCGCCGCTCCGGTAGAGCGTCCCGCCGATGTTCGTCAGGATCAGCGCCGTCCGGTTGCGATCGCCGACCTGCCGCGCGACCTCCAGCGCCTCCTCGAAGAGCTCGAGGGCGTGGCGGTGATCGCGCTGGTCCTGCGCGATCATGCCGAGGTTGTTCAGGCTCATCACGACGCCGAGCAGGTCCGAGATCTCGCGCCGGATCGCGAGCGACCGCTCGAACGTGTTGAGCGCCTGCTTGAACTCGCCCGAGTCCTGCAGGGCGAGGCCGAGGTTGTTCAGCGACAGCGCGATCGAGCGGCGATCCCCCATCCGCTCGCGGCGGGCGAGCGCGTCGCGCAGCCATTTCAGCGCCTCCTGGTACTCGCCCCGGAGCCAGTGCAGCTTGCCGATGTCGTCGATCGTCGAGGCGATCCCCCGCTCGTCCCGCGCGCCCTCGAAGAGGCGGAGCGCGGTCGTGAGGTGCTTGCCGGCCTCGTCGAGCGAGCCGCTGTCGCGGTAGAGCCGCCCGATGCGGTTGTGCGCGGCCCCGCCCTTGCGCCGGTTGTCGAGCCGGTAGGCGAGCGTCAGCATCTCGCGGAACGCGGCGAGCGCGTCGTCGATGCGCCCGGCGAGCTGGAGGACGTCGCCGTAGTCGTGGAGCGCGTCGATGCGCCGCGCCACGTGCGCGTCGCCGAGCAGCGAGAGCCCGCGCGCGTAGTACTCCGCCGCCTTCGCGTTCGAGTAGCGCCCGCGCGCCACGTCCCCGGCGTCGAGCAGCGAGAGCCCCGCCCGCACCGCGTCGCCGATGCGCTCGCGGTGCGTCGCGAGCTCGGCGAGGAGCTCCTCGCTCGCGCGCACCGCCACCTGCTGCTCCAGCCACTCGGCGATCGCGTGGTGGTACCGCCGCTGGGCCGCGGCGCTCATCCGCTTCTGGAGCGCCTCGCGCTCCTTGGCGTGCACGAACACGTACTCGTCCGATCCCGCGAAGCTCGACTCGCTCTGCTTGCGCAGGTAGCCGCGGTCGCACAGCGAGCGCAGCGCGGCGTTGGTCCGGTCGAGATCCTTGTCGCTCTGCTCCTCCCCCCACAGGTCGGGGGCCTGACTGCCGGCCCTGCCGAGGACGAACAGCGCGCCGCTCCAGAACACCGGGCCGATCGTCGCGGCCTGCTCGAGCAGCTGCCGGCCGTCGTGATCGAGCGCGGCGAGGCGGACGTTCACGGCGTCCTCGACCGTCATCGGCAGGCGCGCCGTCGACAGCTTCCCGAGGTGCACGCGCCAGCGCGGCCCGCCCGCGGAGTCGGGCGAGAGCTCCTCGATCACGCCCTGCTCGTGGCAGATGCGGACCATCTGCTCAAGCAGCGCCGGGTTGCCGTTCGCGAAGGAGCAGGCCGCCTCGACGAGCTCCGACGGCACGCCCGGCTGGGACTGCGGCTCGGCGCGCCTCACATCGTCGACGACGTCGATGATGACGACATCGTCGCTCCCGCGCGGCGCGCAGGGCGCGAGCAGCGCCCTCGCCATCTCCGCCGCTGCGGCCTCGCCGAGCGGCGTGAGCTCGAGGAGCACGTGGCGCCGGTCGCCGACCTTGCCCCAGTCGTCCTGGCGGGTGAGCAGCTCCGGGCGGGCGGCGCAGACGATCAGGACCGGGCCCGTGAGGTACTCGATGAGGTAGCGCAGGAGCGCGAGGGAGTCGTCGTGGGCCGCGTGGAGGTCCTCGAAGATGAGGCACAGGGGGCCGTGGACGGCGTCCGCCTCGAGGAACGCCTTCAGGACGGCGCGGCGGATGAGGTCAGCCTGCGCGGGATCGTCCTGCACCGCGCGGGTGAGCGGGCTGTCGCCGAACGCGAGCCCGATGAACTGGCCGAGGAAGTAGATGACGTCGCCGACCTTGCGGTCGCCCATCACGTGCGCGACCTGCGAGCGGACCTCGGCGCGGGCCGCGTCCTTGTCCATGCCGTCGGAGAGGCCGAAGCGGGCGCGCAGGAGCCGCGTGAAGACGCCGTACGCGGACGCCATGTCGCCGGTGCTGCCCGAGGTGACGCGCAGCGCGGCGGAGCCCTGGCGCCGCCGCTCGAGGAACTCGCGCACGAGCCTGCTCTTGCCAATGCCCGGCGGGCCGACGAGCGTCACGGTCCGCGTGGAGCGCTCCCGCTCGACCGCGTCGAGCGCGCGGGCCAGGGCGGACAGCTCCGCCTCGCGCCCGATCAGCGGCGCGAGGGCGGGCGGCGCCGCGCCAATTGCACTGTCCTCTCGGCTCATCTCCTGGCCTCCACGTCCCCGGGTGCCGCAGCGCCGGACACGATGTCCGGAGCCTATACCAGGTTCGGCTTCGGTGGCGTGTGCGGTAAGCTGCCGAGCGTGGACGGCGAGGGCACGGGGACGTCGGGGAGCACGGCGCGCAGCGCCTCGGAGATCCGCGGGCGCATCACGGCTTGCTTCAGCCTGGCCGAGCTGCGCCGCTTCGCGGAGGAGCTCGGTGTGCCGGACATCCCCTGGGAGCGGGGGATCCAGGGAGCGGCGTACGAGCTCGTCCGCCGCTTCGAGCAGCGGCGCGAGCTCGGGCCGCTCGTCGAGCGCCTCCGCGCGGCGAGGCCGCTCGTGGAGTGGCCCGACACGCCGACGGTGCCGTCCGCCGCGTCGAGCGAACCGGCGCACACCGACATCCCCCGGCCGGCGCCGCTGCCGAACCTCTCGCCGATGGTGGCCCCATCACCTCCCCTGGAGGTCGCGACGCTGGTGCCGCCGTCGATGGCGCCTACCCCGCGGACACCGAACGTCACCGGGCCTCAGCCCGCGAATGCGCGGCCGCCCGGCGCCGCGGGGCCGGCGCTGCTCCCGGCCGGCTCTCCGCGCGCCGGCGCGCCGGCGCGCCGGCCGCGCCGCATCGATTCGCGGCTCGCGCTCGCCGCCCTGGGGCTCGTGGCGGCAAGCCTCATCGTGGCCTTCCTCATCGGCAGGGCGTCGAGCGCGCCGGGTGACGACGCGGCGCGCGGGAGCGCCGCGTCCGCGAGCGCCGCGCAGCAGGGCGCCCCACCGCCAGCGGCGCGGCCGGACGGGGTCGCGTCGCGCGCTGCCGCCGCGATCGACCATCGGATCGAGAGCCTGGCGCGGGCGTGCGAGATCCCGCCCGGCTCGGCGGAGGACGTGATGCGCCGCGCCTTCGAGCGCTGCGGGCCGTCGCCCGCCTCGGCGGGGCACCGGACGACGCCGGCGCAGCGGAGCGATCCGCCTGCCGCGCAGGCGCCGGGCGCGCTGCCGGCGTCTCCAGGGGCGGGGCCCCGTGCGGCGGCCGCGACCGGCCTTGCGCCCGCCGGCGGCAACGCCGGGTGCGTGGGGGCGTGCGAGCGGCGACACAAGGCGTGCAGGGCGACGCAGTGCGGTAAAGAGCCCACGCAGAGCACGCAGTACCAGCGTTACCAGGGCTGCCTGTCGGATTGTCTCGAGCAGGCGTCCAAGTGCCGCCTCGGCTGCCTCTGAGCCTCAGGGCGACGCGTCAGAGCGACGGCCGGCTGCGGCGCATCACGTTGACCGTGACGGTCGGCTCGTGCTCGGGGCAGCCGGTGCGACCGGCCTGGCTTGGATCGAAGTCGATGCGAAAGCAGGTCTTGCAGACGCAGAGATAGGCGTCGTGGAACTCGCGGAAGTTGAGGATGTCCGCGGCGAAGAGGCTGAGGACGATGTCGCTGAGCAGGTCTTCCTCGCGCGGGCACGGCTCCCACGGCCCGAGGCCCGTGGCGCGGAGGACGCGCCCGCTGTCGATGGCCGCCGCGAGGAAGCGATCGTCCGCGGCGGGCGGCATGAAGGCGCGCAGCGAGGCGAGCACCCGGAACCGCGCCGCGTCGACGAGCTGCTCGATCTCGGACGCATCCGGGGCCGCCGGGGCCTGATGGCCGAGCGCCACCTGCTTGGAGAAGCCCTCGGTCACGTAGGCTGGTCGCTGCATCCTCCCGGCTGCCACGAGGTGCTTCTCGAACCAGATCGCGAGCGCCGCCGCGCTCCGGGGAGGCCTGCCGACGAACGTGAGCGCCGCGAGCAGCGCGCGGCGCTCGTGATCGCTGGCGACGAGCGACGCCGCGGACGGCAGCGTGGGAATCGAGGTGTGGGAGTCCTCTTGCGGCATGAACACCCCTTTGTTCCGCCCCAGTCTGCCCGAGGTCTTCTCTCGGGGTCCAGGCGCGACGGTGCCCCGGTCGGAGATTGCGGAACTTCCTGCAATGCGTCGCGTTACCGGCTCTTTGCCGCTTTTGTGGTGAACGGCGCGCGGAGGATCTCAGTCCGTGATCTTGAGCGCTCCGCTGTCGTCGAGCGCGCCGCTCGCGTCGGCGCCGTCCGAATCGGCCTCGATCTCCGCCTCGGACGCAGCGGGACGCAGGAACGACAGATCGAGGCCGCCCATGGGCTGCTGCGCCGCCGCGCGCGTGGCGGCGAGCGGCAGCGCCTCGGCGTCCGCAGCGGCGTGCGGGGCGGCGCGGCGCGCTTCCCGTTCAGGTCGCTTGTCGTCGCGGCGCGAGGGCTGCGCCGGGTCGCGCCGGCCGGCGCCGGCCTCGCGGGGCCGCTCCGGCGCGGGCGCCGCGGCGGCCTTCGGCGGGCGCGCGGCCTCCGGGCGCGCGGACGGTGACGGCGTCCGGAGCGCCCTGTCCGTCTTCCTCGCCATGCGCGCGCGGGCGCGGGAAGGGGCGTTCTTCGCGAGCTCGATGCAGCTGCCGCGCATGGCCGAGGGGCAGGAGATGCGCACGTGCATGTGGTCGTCGTGCGACTCGGCGCCCGTGGGCTGCATCATCGCGAGCTGCGCGCGGACGATCAGCGCGCGGGAGACGCCGATCCGCTTGGCGTGGGCGATCAGCGCGGACCGGAGCGGATCGGCGATGAAGATGTGGCTCACGCGGGCGCGAGGATCGGTGAGCAGGTGCTGGACGAGCAGCCAGTTGCGCGGCAGGTCGAAGCGCGCCCCGGGCACGTTCGTCGAGGCGAGCCGGGCGTCGAACCGGAGGAAGATCGGCGCGTGGACCTGCTTGCCGCGCGCGTCGAGCGCGTAGAGGCCGAGGTCGACGTCGCGGCCGCTCTCGTGGGAATTGTGGCGGTGGACCTCGCCGCCGCGCTGGCGCGAGAGGTCCCCGACGTCGAGCACGGCGCCCGGGAAGCGCTTGGCCACGCCGCGCGCCGCGCGCTCGATCATGCCGACGAGCGCCGGTAGCCCCCAGCGGACGTCGGCGCCGGCGTAGGCGGGCACGACGCGGATGTCCTTGCGCGAGGTGTCGAGCCGCACGCCGCCCTCGAGGCGCCCTTCGTTGGGATGGCCGACCGACGAGGCGGGCGCCTGGGGCGCGGCCTTCTCCCTGGCCGGCCCGGACGATCGCGGGCCCGCGTCGCCGGCGCGGGGGCGGTGGCCCTTGCTGTCGTCCTTCGCGAGCCGCGCGCGCGGCGCGCGCTTCGTCGCCCCGCGCGCCTTGGCGGCAGCGGCGTCCCGCGGCTTTGCTTCCGCGGTGGGGCGCGCGTGTGAGCGCGCCGGCGCATCCGGCGCCGCGGCGGCCGTCTGGGAGCCGGACAGGGAGAGCGCCAGGATCGTGAACAGCACGGAGAGCGGTCGAGGCACACCGGTGCGTTACGGGGTTTCGGCGGGCCGGGCCAAGAAGCCGGCGCCGCCTGGCCGCGCCCTCCGCGGGCCGCTCCCGAGACGTGCGCCGAGCGCGCGCCGAATGTGCGCTGGCAAGTGCGGTGAACGAGCGCTGGCGGACGCCACGCGCGCCTCATGCACCCCGGACACACGAGAGGTTCCCGTGGCCCGCCGGAAGCGCGGCCGAGGAGCGCGGATCACCTCGTGACGCCGCGCCGCGGCCGGCGCCGCCCGGCCCCTGTGCCGCGCTGCGGCGCCGGCGCCACGGCATCTCGCGGCGGCAGCGGAGGCTTTTGCCTCGCGGCCAGTTGGGCTACCTCTCGGTCGGCCATGGACAAGGTCTACAAGAGCGCGCTGGACGCCGTGAGGGACATCCCTGGCGGCGCCACGATCCTCTCGGGCGGCTTCGGCCTCTGCGGCATCCCGGAGAACTGCATCGCGGCGCTCCGGCAGCTCGGCACGAAGGATCTCGTGGTCGTGTCCAACAACTGCGGAGTCGACGCCTTCGGCCTCGGGATCCTCCTTCAGAACCGGCAGATCCGGAAGATGATCTCGTCGTACGTCGGCGAGAACAAGGAGTTCGAGCGCCAGTACCTGAGCGGCGAACTCGAGGTCGAGCTCACGCCGCAGGGCACGCTGGCCGAGCGCATCCGCGCCGGAGGCGCCGGGATCCCTGCGTTCTACACCCCGACCGGTGCGGGCACGGCCATCAGCGAGGGCGGGCTGCCCGTGCTCTATGGCCCGGACGGCGCGGTGAAGAGGTACTCCGAGAAGAAGGAAGTGCGAAAGTTCGACGGCCGCGACTACGTGCTCGAGCCCGCCATCCGGGGCGACTACGCGCTCGTGAAGGCCTGGAAGGGCGACCGGTTCGGCAACCTCGTCTACCGCCACACCGCCATGAACTTCAACCCGATGATGGCGATGGCCGCGAAGGTGACGATCGCCGAGGTGGAGGAGCTCGTCGACGTCGGCTCGCTCGACCCGGACCACATCCACACGCCCGGGATCTTCGTGCACCGGATCTTCCAGGGCGAGCGCTTCGAGAAGCGGATCGAGCGGCGGACGGTGCGCAAGGCGTCGGCCGCCTAGGCGCGGGGACAGGGGACACGATGGGACTCACGCGGGAACAGATCGCGCAGCGCGCCGCGCTGGAGCTCAAGGACGGCTACTACGTCAACCTCGGCATCGGGATGCCGACGCTCGTCGCCAACTACATCCCGGCCGGGGTCGAGGTGGTGCTCCAGAGCGAGAACGGGCTGCTCGGCATCGGGCCTTACCCGGCCGAGGGCGCGGAGGATCCGGATCTCATCAACGCCGGCAAGGAGACCGTGACGATGCTCGCCGGCTCCGCGATCTTCTCGAGCGCCGAGTCGTTCGCGCAGATCCGGGGCGGCCACATCGACCTCGCGATCCTCGGGGCCATGGAGGTCTCCGAGAAGGGCGATCTCGCCAACTGGATGATCCCCGGCAAGATGGTGAAGGGGATGGGCGGGGCGATGGATCTCGTGGTGAGCGCGAAGCGCGTCGTCGTGATCATGGATCACGCGGCGAAGAACGGCGCGCCGAAGATCCTGAACGAGTGCGCGCTGCCCCTCACCGGGCGGGGCGTCGTCCACCGGATCATCACCGATCTCGCCGTGCTCGATGTGACGCCCGAGGGGCTCGTGCTGCGCGAGCTCGCGCCCGGCGTGAGCGCCCGAGAGGTGCAGGAGAAGACACAACCAACGCTCCGGGTCCCCTCCGACGTGAACGAGATGGACCTGCGGAGCGCCTGAGGGCTCGCCGATGACCTGGCCTGAAAAGACCCTGCCGACGACCGACGCGAGCGAGAAGCGCTCGCTGGGAGCGGGCGTGTTCCGTCGCTGCGACGGCTGCTCGCACACGCACGACGCCGCCGAGCTCGCGCGCACCTTCGAGGTGTGCTCGCAGTGCGGCCACCACCACAAGCTCGACGCCGACGGGTGGCGGAGGCTCCTGCTCGACGACGGCGAGCTCGCCGCGTGGGACGAGCACCTCGTCCCGAACGATCCGCTCCGGTTCAGCGACGGCAAGAGCTACCGGGACCGCGTCGCGGCGCTCCACAAGAAGGGCCGCGCGAAGGAGGCGATCGAGATCGGCCGCGGCAGGCTGGGCGGCCGCGACATCGCCTACGGCGCGTTCGTCTTCGCCTTCATGGGCGGGAGCATGGGCTCGGTCGTCGGCGAGAAGATCACCCGCCTGTTCGAGCGCGCGACGCGCGAGGAGCTCCCGGTGGTGCTCCTCCAGGCGTCGGGCGGCGCGCGGATGCAGGAGGGCATCCTCTCGCTGATGCAGATGGCGAAGAGCGTGGCGGCGCTCGAGCGGTACCGCAAGGCGCGGCTGCCGTTCCTGTCGGTGCTGCTCCACCCGACGACGGGCGGCGTCGCGGCGAGCTTCGCCTTCCTGGGCGACGCGAACATCGCCGAGCCCAAGGCGCTCATCGGCTTCGCCGGCCCGCGGGTCATCGAGAACACGATCCGGCAGACGCTGCCTGCGGGCTTCCAGCGGTCCGAGTTCCTGCTCGACCACGGGATGGTCGACGCCATCGTCCCGCGCCCCGAGATGAAGGCGTACATCGGGACGCTGCTCCAGCACCTCACGGCCAGCCGCCGGGCGCGGCGATGACCTCGGCGGCGCCGCGGCTGCCCGCGCTGCTCGAGGCGCTCGGGCAGCGGGCGCCGCGGGGGATGGAGCTCGGGCTCGGCCGGGTCCGCGAGGCGCTCGCCGCGCTCGGCGATCCCCACGAAGGCCTCCCGGCGGTGCACGTCGCCGGCACGAACGGCAAGGGCAGCGTGTGCGCGATGGTCGAGTCGATCGCGCGCGAGGCCGGGCTCCGGACCGGCCTGTACACGTCGCCGCACCTGTCTCGCTTCGCCGAGCGCATCCGCGTGGGGGGAGAGATGATCGGCGACGCGGCGCTCGAGCGCGCGCTCGCCGCGGCGCTCGAGCGTGTCCCCTCGCCGCTCACGTTCTTCGAGGCGCTGACGGTCGCCGCGTTCGTGGCCTTCCGCGAGGCGGACGTCGACCTCGCGATCCTCGAGGTGGGCCTCGGCGGGCGGCTCGACGCGACGAACGTGATCTCGGCGCCGCTCTGCACCGCGATCACGTCGATCGCGCTCGACCACCAGGCCGTGCTCGGCCCGACGCTGACGGACATCGCCCGGGAGAAGGCGGGCATCCTCAAGGCGGGCGCGCCCGCGGTGCTCGGCCCCCTCGATCCGGAGGCCGACGCCGCGATCGAGGCGGCAGCGCAGGCGATCGGCGCCGGGCCTCGCCTCCGCGTCGCGGCGACGGAGCGCGGCGGGAGCGCGGGCGAGATCGCGGTGGGGCGCGGCGGGCGCGGGGCGGGCGCGGCGCGCGTCGCCGGGCCGGGGCGCCGCGAGATCGAGGTGGAGCTCGGCCTCCGCGGCGCGCACCAGGTCGAGAACGCGGGCGTGGCGTGCGGCATCGCGTGGCAGCTCGCCGGGCGGTGGCCCGAGGTCGAGCGGGCGCTCGCGGGTGGGCTCGCCGCGGCCCGCTGGCCCGGTCGCCTGGAGCGGATCGACGCGGGCGGCGCCCGTGTCCTGCTCGACTGTGCGCACAACCCGCACGGCGCGCAGGCGCTCGCGGCATGGCTCGACCAGGAGGGTCCGGGGGCGGCGATCACCACGCTCGTGTTCGGGGCGATGGCCGACAAGGGGTGGGGCGAAATGCTACAGGTGCTCGCGCCACGAGCGCACCGTCGGCTCTATGTGACGCCGAAGGGCCGCGCGGCCGCCCCGCTCGACGCGCTGCGCGGGGTCGCGCCGGGCGAGATGATCGGCGATCCGCGCGCCGCGGTGGCGCGCGCGATCGAGGCCGCCGCGCCGGGCGGGCTCGTGGTCGTGGCCGGCTCGATCTACCTGGTCGGCGAGGTGCGCTCGGCGCTGCTCGGCATCGAGGCGGATCCGGTCATCACGCTCTGAAGCGGGCGCGAGCAGCGCGATGTGCAGGCGCGTCGCTGTCCGGCCGCGCGCGGCGGGTGGCACGGGCGATGCCGTCCTCCGCGGCATGGCGTTCAGGAAACGGCGTTCTCCGGTGCTCTTCTCTGCGGCGGCCCTCCTGGCGGCCGCGCTCGCGCGGACGGCGCTCCGCGCCCTGCGGCAGCTCGATCTGCGCGGCCGGGTCGTGGTGATCACGGGCGGCTCTCGCGGCCTGGGGTTGCTGCTGGCCGAGGAGTTCGGCCGGCACGGCGCCCGGGTGGCGATCGCCGGCCGCGACGCGGAGGCGCTCTACCGGGCGGAGCAGCGGCTGCAGGCGCTCGGCGTCGAGGTGCACGCGGCGGCGTGCGATCTCGGCGACCGCGCCGCGGCCGAGGCGTTCATCGACGGCGTGGCGAGGGCGTTCGGTCGGATCGACGTGCTCGTCAACAACGCCGGCGTGATCCAGGTGGCGCCCATGCAGGACCTCCGGGTGGAGGAGCTCGACGAGGCGATGCGCTCGAACTTCTGGAGCGCGGTCCACGCGACGCTGCGCGCGCTGCCGCACCTGAGGCGGCATGGGCGCGCGGCGCGCATCGTGAACGTGGTGTCCATCGGCGGGCGCGTCGCCATACCGCACCTGCTCGGGTACAACGCGTCGAAGTTCGCGATGATGGGCTTCTCGGAGAGCGTGCAGGCGGAGCTCACGCACGGCGGCGCGAGGGGCCCGCGCGTCACGACGGTGATCCCGGGGCCGATGCGCACGGGGTCGATCTACAACGCCGCGTTCGGCGGCAGCCCGCAGCACGAGTTCGGCTGGTTCGGCCTTGCCTCGTCGCTCCCGATCGCGACGATCGACGCGCGGCGCGCGGCGCGGCGGGTGGTGGCGGCGGCGCGCGAGGGGCGCTCCGAGGTGAAGCTCGGGCTGTCGTCGCACCTGCTGAGCTGGGCGCACGGCATCGCGCCGCAGGTGACGGTGAGGCTGATGGGCCTCATCAACGCGCTCCTTCCGCCGCCAGGCGGCGGCGAGGGCACGACGAAGGGCCGAGACCTGCGCACGCCGGCGCAGGGATCGATCTTGCTGCGCCTGAGCAACGAGGCAGCTCGGCGCAACAACGAGGCGCCGCCGGCAGCGGCGCGTTAGCGACCGCGCTGTAACCACGGCGCATTAGCGACCGCGCTGTAACCACGGCGCGTTAGCGACCGCGCTGTAACCACGGCGCGTTAGCGACCGCGCTGTAACCACGGCGCGTTAGCGACCGCGCTGTAACCACGGTGCGGTCGCTACCGCGCTGCAAAACGGCGCAGATGCGGCACGATAGCGGCCACGCCACAAAAGCAGCGTCGATGGAGGCCGCGTCACCGTCGCCGCGGCGGCGATTGGCCGTAGGCCGTCTTGGCAAAGGTTGCTAAGGGTGGTCTCCTCAGCCCCACACCACAGAGAGGGACCGTGCCGAAGCACACCAAGAAGGATCCTAGGGAGGGCGCTCCGTCGGCGACGGGCGCACCGCAGAAGCAGGCCTCAGGCCGCAAGCTCTTCGGCACCGACGGGGTGCGCGGCGTGGCGAACCAGCCGCCGATGACGCCCGAGATGGCGCTGCGGCTCGGGCGCGCGATCGCGTTCGTCGCGAGCCACGGGAAGTCGCGGCAGGTGCGGGTGGTGATCGGGAAGGACACGCGCCTGTCCGGCTACATGCTCGAGACCGCGATCGCGTCCGGCGTGTGCGCCATGGGCGGGCGCGTGATGCTGAGCGGGCCGATCCCCACGCCGGCGGTCGCGCAAATCACGCAGAGCATGCGGGCCGACGCCGGGGTCGTGATCAGCGCGAGCCATAACCCGTATCAGGACAACGGCATCAAGATCTTCGGGCCCGACGGCTACAAGCTGCCCGACACCGCGGAGGAGGAGATCGAGCGGCTCATGGAGAGCCACGAGCTCGACGAGGCGCGGGTGGTCGGGGCGGCGATCGGCAGCGCGGTGAAGCTCGACGACGCGCGCGGGCGGTACGTCGTGTTCTGCAAGAACACGTTCCCCGCGGCGCTCTCGCTGGACGGCGTGAAGATCGTCGTCGACGCGGCGCACGGGGCGGCGTACCGCGTGGCCCCCTCGGTGTTCACCGAGCTCGGCGCGAACGTGACGTCGCTCGGCGTGAAGCCGAACGGCCGCAACATCAACCGCGAGACCGGCGCCCTGCACCCGGAGCACGTGAAGGCCGAGGTGCTCAAGCGCGGCGCGGCCATCGGCATCGCGCTCGACGGCGACGCGGACCGGGTGATCATGGTCGACGAGCGCGGCGAGGTCGTGGACGGCGACGCGATCATGGCGCTCTGCGCGCTCCGGATGCTGCGCACCGGCAAGCTGCCGCGGAACACGATCGTGACGACGGTGATGTCGAACCTCGGGCTCGAGCGGGCGCTCAAGGCCCAGAGCGGGCACGTCGTCCGCACGGCGGTCGGGGATCGCTACGTCGTCGAGGCGATGCGGAACGGGGGCTACTCGTTCGGCGGCGAGCAGTCGGGGCACCTCATCTTCCTGGACCACGCGACGACGGGCGACGGCATCGTGGCGGCGCTGCAGGTGCTCGCCATCATGATGGAGGAGGACAAGCCGCTGAGCGAGCTCGCCTCGAAGGCGATGCAGCGGGTGCCTCAGGTCCTGGAGAACGCGACGTTCGCGACGCGGCTGCCGCTCGACAGCATGCAGCGGACGCGGGTCACCGTGGATCGCATCGAGAAGACGCTGGGCGACAAGGGGCGCATCCTCGTGCGCTGGAGCGGGACGGAGCCGAAGCTCCGCGTCATGGTCGAGGGCGAGGACGCGTCGACCATCGGGGCGTACGCGCTCGAGATCATCGAGGCGGCCAAGCAGGACGTCGCTGGGGCATCGGCGTAGCCAGGGCTGCCCGGCCCCCGGAGAGGGTGTCCTCTGCGCGGGGTGGGGGCCCCGCCGAACTCGGCGCCCCCATGGATCATCCGGCGATGCCGGATGATCCATGGGGGCGCCTCAAACATCGGCCCATCCCCCACCCCGCGCAGAGGACACCCTCTCCGGGGGCCTACCGCTGTCTTAGGGAGGCCCCGGGGCTGGCTACAGGGCGCGGCGCATGAAGAGGTCCTCCAGCGTCTCGCGGCGCGGCGCGACCTCGACGACCTGCGCGCCCGCCGCGAGCGACGCGCGCAGCACGTCGCGCACGCGCGCCTCGCCCTCCACGTCGACCACGACGACGTCGCCTCGGCGCGTGGTCGCGAAGCCCTTCGCGACGAGATCGGCGAGGAGGCCTTCGCTCGCGCCCGCCAGCGTGACCTCGGTGCGCAGCACGTCGCCCCGCAGCAGCTGGCGGATCGCGCCGCTCACCACCACCTGGCCCTCGCGCAGGATCGCCACGCGATCGCACATCGCCTCGACGTCGCTCAGGATGTGCGTCGAGAAGAAGATCGTCCGGCCCTGATCGCGCTCCGCGAAGATGAGATCGCGCACCTCCTTGCGGCCGACCGGATCGAGGCCGCTCATGGGCTCGTCGAGGATCAGCATCTCCGGATCGGCGACCAGCGCGGCCGCCAGCCCCGTGCGCTGCAGCATCCCCTTCGACAGCCGGCGCACCTGCCGATCCGCCGCGTACGCGATCTTCACCTGATCGAGCACCTCCATCGCCCGCCTGCGCAGCGCCGCGCCGCGCATCCCGGAGAGGCGACCGCAGAGCTCCACGAACTCGCGCGGGGTGAGGTAGGGGTAGACGTACGGGTTCTCCGGCAGAAAGCCGATCTTCCGGCGCGCCTCGGGCGACGGCACGCGCGCGCCGAACAGGTACGCCTCGCCGCCGGTCGGGGCGATGAGGCCCGTCAGCATCTTGATCGTCGTCGTCTTGCCGGCCCCGTTCGGCCCGAGAAAGCCGAAGATCTCGCCGCGCCGGACGTCGAAGCTCACCCCCTTGACCGCCTCGACCGCCCTCCGGCGCAAGAAGCCCACCCGGAACGTCTTCAGGAGGCCGCGGACGTCGATCAGCAGCTCGCCCTCCGGCGCCCCTTCCTCGACGGAGCTGGCCGGCGCGGCACCCCGGTCCCGCGGCTCGACGATGCGCTCGGCTGCGTTGCTCATGCGCCCTCCTCCCCCTCGGGGCTCTCGCCCGGCGCGCCGTCTGCCGGCCGCGCCCGGCCGCGCGCGTTGGCCGCGCTGTACTCGTGCAGCTTGTACTGGATCTTGCGCGGGCTGATCCCGAGGATCGTCGCGGCCTTCGAGGTCGAGCCCTTGCACGCCTCGAGCGTGCGCAGGATCGCGTAGCGCTCCAGGTCGTAGATGGTGCTCCCGGGGACGCGCGGCATCGCGTCGACGGACTCGGCCGGCTCGGACGACATCTGCGCCGGCAGGTGCCGGAGCTCGATGCGCGCGCCGTCGCAGAGCACCGCGGCCCGCTCGATCGCGTTCTCCAGCTCGCGCACGTTGCCGGGGAACGAGTAGGACGTCAGCGCCGACAGCGCCTCGTCGGTGAAGCCCTCGATCCGCTTGCCGTTCTCCTGCGCGTAGCGGCCGAGGAAGAACGTCGCGAGCTCGGGGATGTCGCTCCGGCGCTCGCGGAGCGGCGGGATCTCCAGGGTAACGACGTTGAGCCGGTAATAGAGGTCCTCGCGGAACACCCCCTCGGCGATGCGCTGGCGCAGATCGCGGTTCGACGCGGCGAGGATCCGCACGTCGATCTTGAGCGTCTCATTGCCGCCCACCCGCTCGAACGTCCGCTCCTGCAGGAAGCGCAGGAGCTTCACCTGCGTGGCGAGCGGGATCTCGCTCACCTCGTCCAGGAACAGGGTGCCGCCGCTCGCCTGCTCGAAGCGGCCCTCGCGGCGTCCGATGGCGCCGGTGAAGGCGCCGCGCTCGTGGCCGAACAGCTCGCTCTCGAGGAGCGACTCGCTCAGCGCGGCGCAGTTCAGCCGGACGAGCGGCGCCTTCGCCCGCGGGCTGGCGCGGTGGATCATCTCGGCGATGAGCTCCTTGCCCGTGCCCGTCTCGCCCACGATCAGCACGCTCGCGCGGCTCGGCGCCACCTGCTCGACCAGCCGGAGGACCTTCGCCATGCTCGGGTGGCTCGCGATCACGTGCCCGAACGCGTTGCGCTCGCGGAGCCGCTCGCGCAGCCGCGAGTTCTCCTGGAGGAGCCGCGCCCGCTCCACCGCGCGCTCGACAACGACCGCGAGCACCGAGAAATCGAGCGGCTTCGTCAGGTAGTTGTACGCGCCCTTCTTCACCGCCTCGACCGCGCTCGAGATGGTGCCGAACGCCGTCATGACGACGAAGGTCGCGTCCGGCAGCGCGAGCTGCGCCTTCTCCATCATCCGGATGCCGTCGAGCCCAGGCATCTTCAGATCGGTCAGGACCACGTCGGGCGCGAACTCCTCGAGCTTGCCGAGCGCCTTGAAGCCGTCGGCCGCTGTCTCGGTCGTGTACCCCTCCTCGCGGAGGATCTCCGAGAGCGCCGCGCGCGCGTTGGCCTCGTCGTCGACGATCAGGATGCGCCCGCGGGATGCCATGGTGATGGCTTTCCTAGCATGCGCGTCCGCGGAATTGGACGGCTGCTCGGCCCCGGCCGAGCGGCGGCGCGGACCGCGGGCGCTCTGGTCGAGCACGTTTGCGACCGAGGCGCCCGCGCGGCGGCGCGGCGCCGTGCCTCGCGCGGAGAAGGCCGAAAGGCTCGGCGTCACCGCGCGGGGATGCCGTACTTATCGAGCCGTGCGGCGCGCCTGTCGCGGAGCTGCTGCCAGCGAAAACCGCTGTTTCACGCGCCGCCCGGAGTGATACAACGGGCCGCGCGCGAGGTCTCCACCGTCCCGATTGGCGGGCGTTTCCTTGTTCGACCTCGCGGGTGAGGCTCGATGCATACGCTTCGGAAGGTGTTTGCCGACAGGCCCCGGCGCGCTGCGCTCACGGCGCTGCCGCTCGTCGGCTCGCTCACGCTCGCGGGCGCTGCCGAGGCGCAGCAGCCGCAGCCGCCCTTCGGACCGCAGCCGATTCCAGGCCAGCCCGCGCAGCCGCCCTTCGGACCGCAGCCGATTCCAGGCCAGCCCGCGCAGCCGCCCGGCGCTTTCGGGCCCGAGCAACCTCCCGCGCAGCCCGGCCCCTTCGGGCCGCAGCCCGGTCAGCCCGGTCCCTTCGGGCCGCAGCCCGGTCAGCCCGGCCCCTTCGGGCCGCAGCCGGGCTTTCCTGGCGATGCTCCGCCGCAGTTCGGGCCGCAACCGGGGTTTCCGGGCGACGCTCCGCCGCAGTTCGGGCCGCAGCCGGGCCAACCGCCGCCGGACGGGAGCGTCTCTTTCGGCGCGCAGGCGTCGGTCGGTGATCAGGGCCTCCAGGCCAGCGCGACGGCGCCGACATCCACCGCGTGGGACGAGGAGGAGCGGGCGCTCTCCCTCACCGCGCAGCCGAACCTGTGGGGCTCGACCGGCCTCCTCAGGACGTCGTACGCGGGCTCGGGCGCGCCGGGCACCTTCCGGGTGTCGTTCCTGCTCGACTGGTTCTCCACGAGCGGCTTCCTCTGCGATCCGGCGGAGTCGACGCTCGCCGGTCACCCGATCACGTGCGGTCCTGACGCGAAGGAGGACTCGGCGAGCCACGTCGGAGCGTTCTTCGCGCTGAACGCGACCCCCCTGCCCTTCCTCGAGGGGTACGCGTCGATCCGCACGTTCGCGAACGCGAACGACCAGGGTCGCCCGCGGCTGCTGCAGGTGCTCGGCGACACGACGTTCGGCGTGAAGGCGTTCACCCCCACGAAGATCGGCAAGCCGTTCTCCTTCGGCGGCGAGGCGCAGCTGCTCCTGCTCAACGGGACCGGCAGCGTCGGCCTCGCCGGCGGCGGCACGAGCGCGGTCTTCCGCGGGCTCGCGTCGCTCGATCTGCGCAAGCCGCAGGGCAAGGGGTTCCCGCTGCGGGTGAACGTGAACCTCGGCTACAAGCTCGACAACTCCGGCGTCCTCGTGGAGGAGGTCGAGAAGGCGCGCGCGAAGGCGTTCACGGACGATCGCGAGCGGCAGCCGATCTCGCGGATCGAGCGGTTCGGGCTCGGCATCAACCGCGTCGACTTCTTCCAGACCCACCTCGGCGTCGAGGTGCCGCTGCCGAAGGTGCAGCCTTACCTCGAGTACACCCTCGACATCCCGGTGAACCGGCAGGGTTACGAGTGCCACACGAAGACCGTGTCGCGCGGCGACGTCTGCCTCGGGCTCGACGACTTCGCGTCTCCTGACCCGCAGAACCAGGGCGGACCGGGTTATGCCGCGGCGCCGTCGCGGCTGTCGCTCGGCGTGCGGGTGACGCCGTTCGAGAAGGCGTTCCGCGGGCTCTCAGGACACGCGGCGTTCGACCTCGGCCTGTCGGCGACCTCCGTGTTCATCGAGGAGGTCGCGCCTCAGGCGCCGTGGACGCTCTATCTCGGGATTGGCTATGCGTACGATACGAAGCAGAAGGAGCCGCCGCCGGCCCCCGCGCCGCAGATCATCAAGGAGCCGCCGCAGCTCGTGCCGGCGCCGCAGACCTTCGCGCGCGGCTTCGTGCACGAGCAGAACAAGCCCGACGCGGCGGTGGCGGACGCCATCGTGACGATCGAGGGCGCGGCTCAGCCGCCGTACGCGACTGGGCCGGACGGCCGCTTCCTCACACGGCACCTCGATCCGGGGACGTACACCTTCAACATCCGGGCGAACGGGTACAAGCCCGGCACCTGCCAGGCGACGATCCTCCCTGGCGGGGCAGCGCCGGGGCAACCCGGAGCGTTCGGCGCGCAGCCTGGGCCTTTCGGTCCGCAGCCCGGGCAGCCCGGCGCCTTCGGTCCGCAACTCGGACAGCCTGGGCCTTTCGGTCCGCAACCCGGGCAGCCCGGCGCCTTCGGCCTGCAACCCGGGCAGCCTGAGCCTTTCGGTCCGCAACCCGGGCAGCCCGGCGCCTTCGGCCCGCAACCTGGACAGCCTGGGCCTTTCGGACCGCAACCCGGGCAGCCCGGCGCCTTCGGCCCGCAACCTGGACAGCCTGGGCCTTTCGGTCCGCAGCCCGGCGCCTTCGGCCCGCAACCTGGACAGCCTGGGCCCTTCGGCCCGCAGCCCGGACAGCCGGGTCCCTTCGGTCCGCAGCCGGGAGGGCTTGGCGCTGCGCCGAGCCCGACGCAGCCGCAGGGGCCGACGTTCGTGGACGTCGACTGCTCGCTCGAGGCGCTGCCCAAGACGGGCAACATCGTCGGGACGGTGAAGGACGCGGAGAGCGGGGACGCGGTCGCTGGCGCGACGATCCGGCTGGTCGACGCTGCGGGCCGCGAGCAGACGGCGACGGCCGACGGCAGCGGCGCCTTCCGTTTCCCCGACCTGCCGGCCGGCGCGGTGACGCTCAAGGTCGAGGCGCAGGGCTACATGAACCACGTCAACCAGGCCGACGTCCGGACGAGCGAGGACACGCGCGCCGCCCTCACGGTGAACAAGCGGCCGAAGATCTCGCTCGTGAAGGTGCTGGGCAACGAGATCAAGATCTCGCGGCAGATCCACTTCGAGACCGACTCGGCGAAGATCCTCGGCGACTCGAACGCGCTGATGGAGGAGATCGCGGACGTGCTCCAGCGGAATCCGAACATCCGCAAGGTCGAGATCCAGGGGCACACCGACAACACGGGCGGGCGTGAGCACAACCAGACGCTCAGCGAGGCCCGGGCGAACGCGGTGCGCGCCTGGCTGATCCGGGCCGGCGTGGACGGCTCGCGGCTGCTCGCGAAGGGCTACGGACAGGATCGCCCCGTCGCGCCGAACGTCACGCCCGCGAACAAGGCCAAGAACAGGCGCGTTCAGTTCATCATCGTGGAGAAGTGAGCCAGGTCCGCCGCCGGGCGGGCCCGCATCCGTCCGCGCCTCGGCGTCGCTTGTCGGCGCCGGGGCGCTGCGATAGGGCACGCGCATGATCAAGCAGGTCATCGCGACCGCGCTGGCCGTCGTGGCGGGTTGCGCGGCGCCCACCCCGGCGCCCGATGCCCGGCCAGCCGAGAGCGCCCGGCCCTCCTCGGTCGGCGCCGCGCCGACGACGGCAGCAGCGATGGCAGGCGCCAGCGCGGCTGAGGTGGCATCAGCGCCTCGCCCGGAAGACGCAAGCGCGCCGGAGCCGCGGCAGGACGGGGGCGATCGCGCGGCCGCCGACGCACCCGCGGCCGACGCATCGCCCGGCCCAGGAGCGGAGCCCAGCGCAGGCGCCGACCCCAGCGCCACGACATCTGCCCGCGTGGACAACAAGATCCTGCCGGCGCTCGAGAGCGAGGAGCTCACGGCGCGAGCCAGGGCGTTGTTCGACGCCATCGTGAAGAAGGAGCCGGCGCTGGCCGAGTCCTTCTGGTTCCCCAAGGAGCCGTTCATCCCGCTCAAGGACGTGAAGGACCCCGGCAAGTACTGGGACAACCTCCACGCCGCTTACGTGAACGACGTGAAGTCGATGCATCGGAAGCGCAAGAGCTGGGAGGGGGCGCGGTTCGTCGGCTTCGTGGTGGGCTCCAAGCCGACGTGGGTGCCTCCGGGGGACGAGGTCAACAAGATCGGCTATTACCGCTCTTTTCACGGCAAGCTGAACTACGAGATCGACGGGAAGCCGGCGAGCCTGGACGTCCACACGATCATCTCGTGGCAGGGCCGCTGGTACATCACGCACCTCGGCGACTTCAAGAAGCGCTAGGCGTCCGCGCCCGTTCTTGTGGACGCTGCGCGGGCGCGCCGCCATGGTCTCCGCGTGGCGCCGCTCGTCTCCGTCTTGCTCCCGTACCGGCAGGCGGAAGCGACGATCGAGGAGGCGCTGGAGAGCGTGCTCGCCGAGCGCGCGGTCGACCTGGAGGTGGTCGCCGTGGACGACGGGTCGACGGACGGCGGCCCAGCCAGGGTCGCGCGCGTCGCGCAGCGCGATCGCCGCGTCCTCCAGATCGCGACGGGCGGCGTGGGGATCGCGCAGGCGCTCTCGCGCGCGGCGGAGGCAGCGCGCGGCGAGCTCCTCGCCCGCATGGATGGCGACGATATCTCGGTCGGCGAGCGGCTCGCGCGACAAGCGGAGACGCTCCTCCGGGATCCGCGGCTCGGCGTCGTCGGGGCCCGCGTCGAGGCGTTCGCTGCCGGGCCGATCGGCGAGGGCATGCTGCGCTACGTCGACTGGCTGAACTCGATCCTCACCCCGGAGGACCACGCGCGGGAGATGTTCGTGGAGTCCCCGCTGTGCCACCCCTCGGTGATGCTGCGGCGGAGCGCGCTGGAGCAGGTCGGCGGGTTCCGGGAGGTCCCGTGGGCCGAGGACTACGACCTGTGGCTGCGCCTCGACGCCGCGGGCGCGCGGATGGCGAAGCTCCCGGAGCTCGGCCTGCGCTGGCGGCACCGCGAGGGGCGCGCCACCTTCGCCGATCCGCGGTACGCGATCGCGCGGTTCCTCGAGGCAAAGGCGCACTACCTCGCGAGGAAGCTCGGCCCAGCGCGCCCGGTGGCCGTGTGGGGCGCGGGAAAGACAGGCCGGCGGCTGGCGAGGGCGCTCGCCCGGAACGGCGTGGCGCCCGCGCGGTTCGTGGACATCGATCCGCGCAAGATCGGCCGGATCGCGCAGGGCGCGCCGATCGTCGACCCGTCGCGGCTGGAGCGCGGCGCAGAGACCCTCGTCGTCGCCGTGGGGGCGCGGGGGGCGCGCGCGCTCATCCGCGGCCACCTCGCGGCGCGCGGCTTCGTCGAGGGCTCCGACTACCTGTGCGCCTCCTGAGCGCGCGGCGGGCGACGCTTTGCAACGGCGCGCTCTTTTGGGAGGATTCGATCCCACAGCGATGCGGGTCCCGGTGCTCACGAGCAAGCTCGACTTCCCTCCGCCAGAGCGCGCGACCCCGGAGGGGATCGTGGCCGTGGGCGGCGAGGCCTCGCCGGAGCGGCTGCTGGCCGGCTACCGGCGGGGCATCTTCCCCTGGCCTCACGAGGGGCTGCCGCTGCTCTGGTTCTCCCCGGATCCGCGCTTCGTCCTGCCGCCGCGCGAGGCGCACGTCCCGCACTCGCTGCGCAAGCGGGTGCGCCGGGGCGAGCTCGAGGTGCGGACCGATACGGCGTTCGAGCGGGTCATGCAGGCCTGCAGCGCCGCGCCGCGCCCTGGGCAGAACGGCACGTGGATCACCGAGGAGCTCATCGCCGGCTACACGGCGCTGCACGCCGCCGGGGTCGCGCACAGCATCGAGGCGTGGTCGAACGGCGAGCTCGTCGGCGGCCTCTACGGCGTGTCGCTGGGGCGGATGTTCTTCGGCGAGTCGATGTTCGCGCGCGCGCCCGACGCCTCGAAGGTCGCGTTCGCGACGCTCCTCGGGAACCTCGTCGCCTGGGACTTCGCGCTGGTGGACTGCCAGGTGTACACCGACCACCTGGAGCGATTCGGCGCCGTGGAGTGGCCGCGGCGCGAGTTCCTCGGCGCGCTGAAGGTGGCGCTCGACGCCCCGACGAGGTTGGGACCGTGGCGCTTCGACCTCGAGCCCGCGCAGGCGATCGAGCGGCTCATCTCGCGTTGATCGCCGCCGAGCTTCGGCCGCGCGCCGCTCGACCCCGCGCTAGCGCTCGCCGCCCGAGGCGTCCTTGATCTCTCGGAGCAGCTCCTCGATCCGCCGCTCGGCGTCGGGACCCTCGTCGTAGAAGAAGCGCAGCGTCGGCACCACGCGAAGCCCCATCGTGCGGGCGACGTCCCTGCGCAGCCGGCCCGACGCCGCCTCCAGCCCCTTGAGCAGGGCGCGGCGCGCCGCTGCGTCCTCCGCGCCGAACTCGTGGCGCACGTGGACCTTCGCGCTCTGCAGGTCGTCGGTGATCTCCACGCGCGACACGAGCACGCCGGCGATCCGCGGGTCACGCAGATCCCGGAGCAGGTTGGACAGGTCCTCACGGAGCCGCTCGGCGACCCGCGTCGCCCGCTTCACCACGCCGCTCATTCGTCGTCCTCTGCGTCCTCGAACATGTCCGAGGACGCTCCCAGATCTCCATCGTCACGGCCGAGCGCCTGCTCGATGCCGCCCTGCACCCCAGCGCCTCCATCGCCGAACGGCACGATCTCGGTCGCCCGATCCGTGAGGACGGCGTGCGGCAGCGACCCCGCCATCGCCGCCACGTCCGCGAGGACCTTGTCGCACATGACCGACGAGTTCGAGACGACCGCGACGCCGAGCGTCGCCCGCCTCGGATCGTCGAGCACGCCGACCTCGGCGATCGAAACGCGCATCCGGCCCTGCGCCCGCTCCTTCAAGGAGCGCACCACGCTGCGCTTGTCCTTGAGGGAGCGGGCCCCGACGATATCGAGACGGAGACGGAGTACACCCACGAACATCGGATGAGGCTCAGAGCTTCGTCTTGACCTCTTCGATCTCGAAGCTCTCGATGATGTCGCGCTCCTTGATGTCCGAGTAGCCCTCGAGCGAGATACCGCACTCGAACCCCTCGACCACCTCTTTCACGTCATCCTTGAACCGGCGCAGCCCCGACAGGCGACCCGTCCAGACCACGGCGTTGTCCCGGATGAGGCGCGCCTCGCCGGTGCGCTTGACCGAGCCGCTGATGGCCATGCAGCCGGCGACCGTGCCCGCCTTCGTGATCTTGAAGACCTGGCGGACCTCGGCGCGGCCGAGGACCTTCTCCACCTTGGTCGCGGGGAGGAGCCCCTCCATCGCGCTTCGGATGTCGTCGACGGCGTTGTAGATGATGTTGTAGAGCCGGATCTCGACGCCTTCGTTCTCGGCCAGAGCGCCCGCCTTGCCGGCCGGCCTGACGTTGAAGCCGACGATGATCGCCTTCGACGCGACCGCCAGGTTGACGTCGCCCTCGGTGATGCCGCCGACGGCGCCGTTCACGATCGTGACCTTCACCTTCTGGGTCGAGAGCTTCGCCAGCGCGTGGACGATCGCCTCGACCGAGCCCTGCACGTCGCCCTTGATGATCAGCTTGAGCTCGAGCTGATCGGCCTCCTGCAGGTTCTTCGTGATGGACTCGAGCGAGACGCGCGAATCCTGCGGAATGAGCGTCTTCGACGCCTTCTTGCGGCGGGTCTCGGCGATCTCCTCCGCGGTCTTCCCGTCCTTGACGGCGTGGACGGGATCACCCGCGCTCGGCACCTCGTTGAGGCCGAGGACCTCGACGGGCGTCGCGGGGCCGGCCTCGGCGACGGAGCGCCCGAGCTCGTCGGTCATCGCCCGGACCTTGCCCCACGCGGCGCCGGCCAGGAGGATGTCGCCCGTGCGGAGCGTGCCGTCCTGGACCATGACGCGCGCGACCGGGCCGCGGCCACGATCGAGCAGCGCCTCGATGACGGTGCCGCTGGCGCGCTTCTTCGGGTTGGCGCGGAGGTCCTGGACCTCGGCGAGGAGCAGGACCGACTCGAGGAGCTGGTCGATGCCCTGCCCCATCTTCGCCGACACGCTGCAGAACATCGTCTCGCCGCCCCACTCCTCGGGCTGCAACCCGAGCGCGGCGAGGTCGCGCTTGATCTTGTCGGCGTCGGCGCCCGGCTTGTCGATCTTGTTCACCGCGACGAGGATCGGCACCTTCGCGGCCTGGGCGTGCGAGATCGCCTCCTTGGTCTGAGGCATCACGCCGTCGTCGGCCGCGACCACCAGGATCACGATGTCGGTGAGCGAGGCGCCGCGGGCGCGCATCGCCGTGAACGCCTCGTGGCCCGGCGTGTCGAGGAACGCGATCGTGCCGCGCGGCGTCTCGACGCGGTAAGCGCCGATGTGCTGGGTGATCCCGCCGGCCTCTCCCTCGGCGACCGTGGCCTTCCTGATCCTGTCGAGGAGCGAGGTCTTGCCGTGGTCGACGTGGCCCATGACGGTGACGATGGGCGGCCGGATCTCGACCTCCTCGTCGGTGTCGGCCCCGGCCTGCATGGCCGCGGTCAGCGTGTCCTGCTCGCTGACGGCCACGTCCTCGACGCTCCAGCCGAACTCGCTGGCGAGGATCTTCGCCGTCTCCGCGTCGAGCGTGCTGTTGATGTTCACGCCCGTCATGCCCATCGACAGGAGCCGCATGAGCACGTCCGTCGCCTTCAGGCTCATCTTCGCGGCGAGCTGCTGAAGCGTGACCTGCTCCTCGATCTTGATGACCTTCTTGTGCGAGGCCATCTCCTGCGTGGAGACCTGGACCGGCTTGCGCGGGAGCCCGCCGCCTCCCGGGCGCTGCCGCCCGAACATCCCCGGGCGAGTGTTCCGACCGCCCATGGGCCGACCGCCCGGACCGAAGCTAGGACCGCCAGGGCGCGCTTGCTGGGCGTTGGCGCGCGGATCGTAGGTCGTGCGGCGCGCCGGCGGTGTGCCGGTGCGTGCAGCCGGCATCGTGACGCCGGGGCGCCCCTGCCAGACCTCGATGCCGGTCTTCGGCGGCGAGGACGGGCGACGCGGCGCCTGTCCCGGCGCGCCGGCCGGCTCTTCCGGCTTGGCCGCGGGCGCAGGCGGCGTGGTCGGCCGAGCGCCCGGGCGGGCGGCGGCCGGAGCTGCAGGCCGCTGCGGCGCGGGCGGCGGCGACGTCGGCCGCGACGCCCCCTGCGCTGGAGCAGGCGCCGAGGGCGCGGCTTGCGGCCGGGTCGGCGTCTGCGCCGCGGCTGCTCCGGGCGCTGCGGCTGCTGCGGCAGGCGCAGGCGCTGCGGCAGGCGCAGGCGCTGCGGCAGGCGCAGGCGCTGCGGCAGGCGCCGCCGCTGCGGGCGCTGCGGCAGGCGCAGGGATCGGCGCGGGCGCAGCCGCCTGCGCGGGGGCGGCAGCTGGCGCCTCGGGCGCAGCCGCAGCGGGGACGGGCGCCGGCGCGGCGGCGGTGGCAGGCGGCGCCGCGACAGGCGGCGCAGGCTTCGGCTCGGGCGAGGTCACCTTCGTCTCCTCCGCGGCCGCGGACGCCGCGGCAGGCGCGGTTGCTGCGGGAGCGGGAGCCGCCGGGGGCGGCGGCGCAGGGGGCGCAGCCGCAACAGGCGGCATCGCCGGGGCAGGCGCATTGGGCGCGGGTGCGGGAGCAGGCTCGCGCGGGCTCACGGCGACGACCGGCTCGGGGGCCGGCGCCGAGGGCGCTGCGACGGGAGCGGCGGGCGGCGCAACGGGGCGGCGGGGCGCTTCTTCCTGAGCGGCGCGCTCGAGCGGCGGCGAAGCCAGAGCGGGCTCAGCCGCAGGCCGAGAGGGCGCAGGCTCCGGAGCAGCGCGAACGGGCGCCTCCGACAGGTCAGGCCCGCGGCCCGGCGAGGACGGCTCGGGCTCGGCCCCGGGCCGAGCGCGGCGCTTGACGACCGTGGGGCGGATCCTCTCCTCCACCACCTCAGGCGACTTTTGCCGCTCGAGGTGCCGCTTCACCCGCTCGACGACGTCGGACTCGACGGCGCTCATGTGATTGCGCACGTCGCCTATACCCATGGACTGGAAGAGCGCGACCAGCGTCTTCTGGTCCATGTTCAGCTGCTTGGCGACCTCGTAGACCCGGACTTTGCTCATGCACCTCGCTCCACGTTAACCAATCCGCCTCACCCATCCGCGCGGGCGACGATTTGCGGCCACTCTGTCCACCGTCGAGGCGCGTCCGGTAGGACCGGACACCGCCGCCCTGCCCCCGACCGCGCCGCCTCCCCCCATGCCCGGCGCAGTAGCAAGAAGCCGACCGGACCCACTCTCCGGCACCCGCCGCTCGTCGCGGCTGGTAAGCGCGCCCTCCAGGCTGCCGGGTCTTCCCCCGACATCCTCGGACACCGAGAGAACCCCGGCCCCGGAGTTCTCGAGCTCCACGCCCGACGTCCCCGGCCCGCGGCGACGCGAGAGGCCAGCATGGCCAGGCGGCGCCTTCCGTTGCTCGGGGCTCCCACCCTCTTCTGATCGGGCGGCCGCGCTGCGCGAAGGCCGCCCCCTGCGACCGGCGCCGCGGCGCCCGCCCTCCGCGGCTTCCTCGCCCCGCTCGACGCGCGCGCACGTGTCCACGACGTGCGCGGCGTTCGCGATGGCAGCGGCGATCGACGTCGCAGAGATCGCCATCACGGCCACGCCGCGCTCGCGCGGGCCGCCCGCCAGGGCGCCGAGCCCCTGCGTGCTGCCCCACGCGACGGCGCGCCCTTCGGCGACGGCGCGCCGGACCTCCGGCAGATCCGCGCCTGCCGCGGCGTCGCACGCGACCAGGACGAGCGCGGCCTCACCCCGCACGCACGACCCAACGACCGCATCGGCGCCGATCGCCGCGCTCTGGGAGCGGACGGCGGCACGGACGAGCCCGTGGAGCCGGCGCTCGGTAGCCCCTCGGATCGCCCGCGCCAGCGAGACGGTCGTGAGCGGCTCGACGCCCTGCGCCTGATCGCCGGCGCCCTCGGCGCCTCCTCCAGCGGCCCCCACGATCGCGTGGACACGTCCCTTCGCGGCGCGGGCGAGCCCCCGGGCGACCGCCGCCGAGAGGCAGCCCTGCTGCGGGTGGACGTGTGCGCCCCGCCCGAACCCGCCGTCGCCCGGATCGACCGCGAGCACACCGCCGGGACCAAGGATGAGCCGGACGAGCGGACGAGCGCCGCGGACGTCGTCGACGCCGACGCGCTCCCCGCAGCCGACGCACGTGCGCACTCGCCCCTTCTCGAAGGGCTCACGCTCACCCGCGTCGCTCTGTCTGCTCACTGCTGATCCCATCCTCGGTCCTCTACTTCTCCTCGCAGCCTACGCGTGCCTCACTTCTGCGGCGCGACGAACGTCCGCCCGCGCCGCATCGAGCACCTTCTGCTCGCTTTCAACGAAATCCCGCGCCCCCTGCTTGATGGCGCGCGCCTTCTTGATGCCGAGGCCGGTGCGGATCGCCAGCCGATCCTCGTCCTCCCGCAGCACGTCCTCGACGCTGCGGTACCCGGCCTCTTCGAGCAACACCACCGTCCGATCGCCGACGCCACGGATGAACATCAGCCGTTCGCGGTCGGTGAGCGGCTCGGTGCGCGAGCTCGCGGAGCGGATGCGCTCCTGCCGCAGCCGCTCCATCGTGGTGTCCGCCTGCGACTTGATGCGATCGGCGGCCTCGACGCCGCCGAGACCCGGGATGGCCGCGAGCTCCTCGACCGAGGCCTCGCTGACCTCCTCGAGCGCGCGGAAGCCGAGCCGGTACATGGACTTGGCGATCTGCTCCGTCACCACGTCCATCTGCTGCAAGGCGGAGATCGCCTCTTCTTCCATCTGCTTGAACTTGGTCTCGCTGATGATGTCGAGCTTCCAGTTCGTCAGCTGCGCGGCGAGCCGCACGTTCTGGCCCTTGCGCCCGATCGCGAGCGACAGCTTCTCGTCCGGCACCACGAGCTCCATGCGCCCGTCGGCCTCGTCGACGATCACCTTGTGCACCTCGGCCGGCTGGATCGCGGCGATGACGTAGCGCGCCGGATCGCGATCGAACGGCACGATGTCGATCTTCTCGCCGCGGAGCTCCTGGACGACCGCCTGCACGCGCGAGCCCTTCATGCCCACGCACGCGCCCACCGGGTCGACGTCCGCGTCGCGGCTGGTCACCGCGATCTTCGAGCGGGCGCCCGGCTCCCGGGCGACCGACACGATCCGCACGATGCCCTCGTAGATCTCGGGGACCTCGGCCTCGAAGAGCTTCTCGACGAGCCGGGGATCGGAGCGAGAGAGGATGACCTGCGGGCCGCGGGCCTCGCGATCGATGTCCTTCACGTACGCCACGATGCGGTCCCCGGGCCGGTACGTCTCGCGCGGCGTCTGCTCGCGGAACGTGAGCACGCCCTCGGTGCGGCCGATGTCGACGATGATGTTGTTGCCCTTCTCGAACCGCCGCACGATGCCGCGGATGAGCTCGCCCTTGCGATCCTTGTACTCGTTGAAGATGAGATCACGCTCGGCGTCGCGCACGCGCTGCAGCAGGACCTGCTTCGCCGTCTGCGCGGCGATGCGCCCGAAGGTCGTGCGGCCGTGCTTGAGCTTCAGGATGTCGCCGTATTCCTTGTCCTGATCGCGCGCCTTCTCCGCGTCCTCGGGCCGCCAGAAGACCTGGAAGCCGAGCTCCTCGCCCAGCGTCGCATCCAGCTTCAGCTTGTCCACGTCAGTGATGGAGATCTCGCGCTCCGGCTCCGTCACGGCCTCGACCACGGTCATGTACTGGAAGAGGTCGATCTGCCCGGTGTCCTCGTTGAAGCGCGCCTCGAGCTCGCGGGTGGGGCCGAAGACGCTCTGCGCGGCCTTCAAGATCGCGGCCTCGATCGTCTCGACGAGGATCTTCTTGTCGATCCCCTTCTCCTTCGCGACCTGATCGAGGATGCTGCCGAGGCTCGTCTCCGAGGTCGGCATCGCTGCCATCGTTGCCATGACGTCCCTGTCTCCTGATCTTTCTTCTCTCTACTTGCGCTTCTCGGAGCCGCGCTCGCTCCGCTTTGAGCCCGACCGCGGAGCCGCCTCCGCGAGCTGCTTCTTCTGCCCCGACTCCTTAGCGGGCTCCTTGCCCTGCCGCTGCCCCTTCTTGGGCTGCGCCGTGAGCTCGAAGACGAGGCGCGCCTCCACGACATCCGCGAACGGGACCGCGATCCGCTTGCCGTCGACCAGCACGGCGACCTGCCCCTCCGGAGCCTCGAGGAGCTCGCCCCGGAGCAACCGCTGACCGTCCTGCGCGGGGCGCGCCAGCTTCACCTTCGCTGTCCTGCCGAGGAAACGAGCGAACTCGGCCGCTGTACGCAGCCGCCGGTCGAGGCCAGGCGAGCTGACCTCGAGGTTGTAATGGTTGGGTATGAGATCCTCGGCGTCGAGGACCGATGAGACCTCGCGCGACACGTCCGCGCAGTCCTCGAGTGTGACCCCGCCGCCCACGTCGTCCGCGTGGTCCGCGTCCTGGCGCTCGATCGTGAACCGCAGCGTCCAGCCCGCCCGCTCCGTGATCCACTCCAGATCGACGAGCGTGACCCCAAGCGAGGCCAGCACCGGCGCGACGGCGTCACGAACGCGCCCGAGGTCGAACACGGCTCTGGTCGAAGGCTCTATGGGTTGCTGCATGTGAGAGACGTCACTTTCGGCGGATCCAGGTCCTCCCAGCGCGATCGGCCCCGAGCGAGGGCGCCCGGTGCCTCTGCGCCAAAAAAAAAGAGCCGATTCCCCGAACTGGGAACCCGGCTCGCGGATCCGCCTAGTTGTCGGCGGACAACCTAGTCGAATGCGGGCCTTCATGCAAGGGGGGATACGGGCAAACCGCCCCTGCGCGGACGGAGATCTCCCGCCGGTTCCTCCTCACGGCGGCCTGCGGCGCGTCAGCGCTGGAGCGCTCCCCGCCGCGCGGCGGTCACGCGACGCGCCCGCCGGGTCCGTCAGCGTTATGCCAGATTCGGCAGCGCGACGATATCGACGTGCAGGACCTCCTCGAACGCCGCGATTTCCTTCAGACAGGCCTCGCTCGGCCGGCCGGAGACGCGCATCTTCGTGCAGGTCGCAGTGGCCCCCTCGAAGACGGTGTTTGAAATCTCCTCGATGTTGATCCCGTGGCGTTTCATGACGCTGAGGGTGTTCGCGAGGACGCCGACCTTGTCCATCATCCGGACGACGACCGCGTAGCGGGCGGGCGACGTGGCGCAGATGTTGACCACGTTGGGCAGCTCCTCCTCCGTCATGAAGGCCCGGATGATCCGGGCTGTCTCGAGGGCTACCGCGCGCTGGGCCTGCTCCGTCTGCGCGCCGACGTGCGGGGTGCCGTAGACGAGCCCTCGAGCAAGGAGGTGCGACTCGAACGGCGCCGAGCTCTTGTCAGGCTCGGTGGCGAACACGTCAAGGCCGACCCGCAGCCCCTTGCGCGGGATGAGCTCCTCGAGCGCGGCGTAGTCCATCACCTCGGGGCGCGCGGCGTTCACGACGATGGCGCCGTCGGGGAGCGCCTCGAGGACGCTCCGGCTGACGATGCCGCGCGTCTGCGGGGTGGCCGTCAGGTGGACGGTGAAGATGTCAGAGCGGGCAGCCAGATCCTCCAAGGTCCGCGCATAGCTGACGTCCAGCTTGGCGGCGCGGCCCGGCGTCAACGAGCGCGACCAGGCGTGCGGCTCGAGCCCGAACGCGCGGGCGCGCAGGAGCACGTCACGACCGATCGCGCCGAGCCCCGCGATCCCGATCCGCCGACCGAACAGGCCACGGGCCACCGAGTACTTCGCCTTCTCCCAGCGGCCGGCGCGGAGCTCCGACGTCGCATCGACCAGGCGGCGGTCCAGCGCGAGGATGAACGCCATCGTCAGCTCTGCCACCGCGGTCGCGTTCTTGCCGGGACAGTTCGCCACGTAGATGCCGCGCGCGCTCGCGGCCGCGACGTCGATCGTGCCCACGCCGACCCCTGCCCTCACGATCAGGTTGAGCTGCCGCCCAGACGCGATCGCCTTCGCCGTGACCTCCGTGGAACGAACGACGAGAATGCCGATCCCGTCGAGGGCCGCTGGCAGCGTGTCTCTGGTGAGCTCCGGCCGGGACTCGATCTCGATCCCGAGCACCTTGAGCTCTTCCAGAGCCGAGAGGTCCATTTTGTCGGCTACTAGCAGGCGCATGCGGACGGGAACCGTAACAGAAAAGCTCTCGCTGACGATGGGCGTTCTACGCCTCGTCTGCGTCGTCTGCGTCAGTTGCGCCAGCTCATGCGCCAGCGATCATCAGGTTTCTCCCTGGGGTGCAGCGGGCAGACCGACGCTCGGCGCGTTCGTCGCGCCCCCGGACCTCGACGCTCGGCTGCACGCCATCGACGTGGAGGCCGCCGAGCTCGGGCTGAAGCTCGAGGTCGAGCTCCGCGGCGCGCTACGGCGCGTCGGCGAGGTGGTGGTGCGCGGCTACAGCGGGACCGACGCGCTCGGGCGCCGCACCTCGGCGGTCCGCGTGGCGACGCCGCACGGCGTGGTCATCGCCGCGGGGCCCCTCGACAGCGGGCGCGTGGACCGCAGACAGGCGACCCAGCTGATACCGTCGCTCCTCCCCGGCCACGAGCCGGAGGCGACGGAGCAGCTCGGGGTGTTCCGCTCCGGGACCGATCTCAACCGAGACGGCTCTCCGGACGTCGTGCTCAGAAACGAGGGAGGCGAGCTGGAGATCTGGGCCGTGCAGCCGCTCGGCGCGGCCCGGTACGCCGTCGAGCTCGCGGCGCCGCCGCGGTTCGCGCTCGACGTCGACCAGGATGGCATCCTGGAGCTCGCCGGCCGGATCCCGCTGGACGAGGGGGATCCCATCGCGCCGGATCTCCTCGACGTCGCGGGGTTCGAGGGAGATCGCTACACGCACCGCGGCAGCGTCGCTCGAGCGTTCCATCGAAAGCGCGCGGAAGGCCCCGGCGCGGAGAAGGCCGGCCAGGGCAAGCGACAGGAGCCGCCGAAGGACGACGCCGCGCGCCTGCGGGGAGCGCTCGAGCGGGCCTGGCACGCGGTGCTCGCGGGCAGGCCGGCGGCCGAGGCGCTCGCGACGCTCGACCGAGAGCCGGTGACGCCGGCGCTCCGAGGCGCGTTCTCGGCGCACCGCGCGCGCGTCGCGGGCGCGAGCGCGGCGGCCGCGAGCGGTCCACCGGCGCCGCCCGGCGCGGGCGGCGTCCCTACTCGTCCGCAGGGAGCATCGGAAACGCCTGCTCGAAGGTGACGAGGATGTCGCCAGGGAGCGCGTCAGGCTCCTTGTAGCCCCGCGTCAGCGGCACCCCCCAGTCGGCGCGCATGACGACGCGGCTGAGCTGCGGGAAGAGGGCCCGTACCCCGAAGCCAGCCGACTGCTTGAGGCGCAGATCATCGAAGCCGTCGAAGGCGTCGCCGGCGTCGAAGAAGGCCGCGCCCGCGACCTGGCACGACCAGATCTCGAGGGGCCGCGTGCGGAGCTCCAGGTTCGCGGAGAGCACGTCCTCGCCGATGAACGCCGCCGTCGGGTACCCGCGGAGCCGTGTGTCGCCGCCGAGGACCAGCTTCCGGTTCAGGTAGTTCCTGTACCGGTCGAACAGGCGCACGTCGAACACGAGCCGCCCGACGCCGAAGCTCGGCGTGTGAACCCGCGCGCGCGCCTCGATGGAGGCGTCGAAGATCTGCGAGCCGTCGAGCTCGGTGACCGTCTCGACCACGCCGCGCGCGAGGCCGTCGCCGAGCGCGACGGTGTACGCGGCCGCGGCGGAGATCCCGAGGAAGCTCCGGCTGGAGTTGAGCGCGGTCGTGACCGGATAGATCAGGATCGCGAGCTCGTGCCCCAGCCGGTAGTCCTCCTGCAGCGCGAGCGTGTTGAAGTCGAGGACGCGCAAGAAGCGGGTCGAGTACGTCGCGTACTTGAACGTCGGCGCGACACGGGTGTCGCTCACAGGCATCACGCGCTTTTCGAACTCGGCGATCGCGGCAGGAGCGAGGCCCCCGGGCGCGTCAAGGCGATAGGCCTTGCGGCTCGCCTCGATGCCCACCGAGACGTCGTGCTTCACGGCCGAAGACCTCGATGCGCCGCCGCCGAAGCTGCGCGTGACGGCGTAGCTGCCCACCAGGAGATCGCTCCGGTAGCGGTACGGGACGCGATCGTCCCCCGGCGTGGCCTCCGCGTCGAAGGTGGCGAGCTTCGTGCCGATGAAGCGGCGGGTCACCTCGTCGCGCCAGGAGATCTCGAGTTCCCAGGCCCACTCCGCCTGCGTGGCGTAGAGCGGCTGCCCGTAGATGAACTCGCCGCTCGATCCCTCGAGCTTGCCGGTCTCCCGGTCGGTGATCGCGTTCGCCTGGGTCCGCAGCCGCACGTGGCTGCCCCCGATGCGCGGCATCGCGTAGGTGACGCCGAGCGAGAGCGCGCCGGGATCGAGCGCGAGCTGCGCCGCGACGGAGTGGTGGATACCGAGCAGGTTCTGCTCGCTGGGCTGCAGGAACAGGTACTCGAGCTGCCCGCCGGCGATGCGGTAGTCCGAGTTGAGGCGCAGGCTCCAGACGTCCTTGGTGACGACGGCGACGCGCACCCGATCCGGAGCGCCGCCTCGCACGGCGAAGACGAGGACGAGCGACAGCTGGATCAGCTCGCGCAGGTGGCGCGCCGACTCGTCGGCGAGCGCCTGCTCGTAAGGGCGCCCGGCCGCGAGCAGCACCTCGCGCCGGATGACGTACGGCCGCGAGAGGGCGTGGAACCAGTTCAGGAAGGCGGGCGCAGGATCGCGGTCCTCGATCACCTCGAGCGGGACCACGTCGATCCCCTCGACGATCTTGCCCTCGGGGGCAGGCTCGAGCGTCGCGCCGAGGCGCGACAGGACACGCTCGATGGTGGCGCTCTCGTAGCTCGAATAGCCCTCGCGCCGGCCCGGCGCGGCGGTCGCTGCCGTCCCGCCCTGCTGGGCTTGCGCTTCGATCGCAACGAGCGCCCCGAGGGCCGGGAGCGCGAAGCGCATCAGGACGATCGATGCGCTACGCACGAGCCGCTCGCCTCAGAAGGACTCGTTGGCAGGGTACGTCGCCATGACGTTGATCTTGTACTTCACGTACTGGTGCGGGATCGTCCCCCAGTCGGGCGTCGGCATGGCCCGCTTCACGCAGCGGAGCAGCTCCTTCGTCTTCGCGCGGCTCACCGTCGTCGACTTGCCCACGTAGAGGTTGGTCCGCTTGCGCCGGAAGTCCATCTCGAGGACGAAGCTCACCGTGACGCCCGCCTTGCCGGAAGGGGCGCACTGGACGTTGTCGCGGATCGCGCGCGACAGGCCGTCCTCGAAGAACGTGACGTGATCGCAGCGCTCGGGCGGGGTGGTGCCCGGGCCCGGGTTCTCGCACTTGATCGTGGTGAACGGCGAGAGCTTGACGCCCTCCGACAGCTCGGCGCCCGCGTCGGCGAGCGCGCCCGCGTCCCAGGCGTAGGCGCCGGCGTCAGCCGTCGCGGCGTCCGCGGAGGGGATCGACTCGGGCTTCGGGCGCCGCCACAGGTAGAGCGGCACCGCCACCACGATGAGGCCCGCGACGAGCGCGATGATGATCTGGAGCCGCACGGGGCGCTCGCTGCCGCCGCGACCGAGGTAGCGGTACGGCGAGGGCTGAGACGGCGGACTGGAGGTGGACGGGAACGGAGGCCGGCTGTTCATCGGACGCGCTCAGGCTCAATCGATGAGCGTCCGCGCAGGGCGCCCAGGCTCGCCCTTCACCAGCGTCGCGCCGAGCTCGAGCGTCTCCGGGAGCATCCCCTGAACCTGCGCGACCACCTGCTCGACCACGTGACGGGCCTCGTCGATGCTCGGACCCACGATCGAGACCACGAACTTGAGCGGCCCCGTCCGGCCCGCGACGGCCGGCGTGAGGCTGAGCAGGAGCATCTCGGTCAGATCGATCACCCGCTGCGCCGCCTTCCGCAGGGCGAGCATCTCGAGGATGGTCGGGCGCTCGCTGACCTGGCGGTTCGGCCCGCGCAGCTCGTACCGCGCGACCTGCATCGGCACCTCGGCCCAGTCGGCGAACAGGCCGTCCTCGTCGATCGCCTTCATCAGGTGCTCGCGCACGAGCAGGCCGGTGAGGCCGTCGCGCTTCGCGAGGTACTGCTTCGCGCGCCGGTGCTGCGGGGAGTCCGGGCCGAACGTCACGAGCTTCATCCGGCACTCGCCGACCTGCACCTCGCCGCCGTGCAGCAGCGAGACCTGCGACTTGCGCTCGTAGTTGAAGTCCGCGTAGCTGCCGTTCGTGCTGCCCTGGTCCTCGATGAACCACGAGCCCGTCTGCCACTTCAGGATCGCGTGCGCCCCCGAGACGGTGGCCTCGGGCACGCACAGGCTCTGATCGCTGCGACGGCCGAGCGCGAGCTTCGTGTCGTGCAGCGGCAGCAGGGAGCCCACGATCTCGGGCGCGTTCGTCGCGTACGTCACGAGCAGCGACTGCGCCCCGGGGGTGAAGTTCAGCTTGAGCGCGCCGCCCGGCGGCGGGCCCGGATCGAGGCGCTCGCGCGGCAGCTGGATCGGGCTCGTCGTGAGCTGCGACGGGTTGAAGAAGCGCATGTGCCGCGCCTGCGGCCGCATCGACGGGTCCTCGTTGAGGCCGCGGAAGATCTGCCGCACCTCGTCGATCGACAGGCCCGCCGGCACGTCGAACATGATCTGCTGCTTCATCGTCTTGAGCCGCGGCTTGTAGCCGGGCTCCGGGACGCGGCAGGTCCACATCTCCCAGAGGGTCAACGCCATGGCGTACACGTCGTCCTCGGGGCTCGCGCCGCCGTTGCGCAGCCGCTCGGGAGACATGTAGTTCGGCGTGCCGCCGTCGGGCGGGGCGCCAGGGCGGCGCGCCGAGGCGCGCGCGCGCTCCTGGGCGAAGCCGAAGTCGAGGATCACCGCGCGGCCCTCGGAGACCATCACGTTGCCCGGCTTCAGATCGCCGTGCACGAGGCCCTGCGCGTGGATGGCCGCGAGCCCGTTGCAGACCTCGCTCGCGATCTTGCGGAACTCGTCCGCCGAGTAGCCGCCCTGGGCCTTGCGCTTGCGGATGTGCGTGTGGAGCGTCTGCCCGGGGATCTGCTCCATCACGAGGATGGGGCCCCACGGGCTCGGCGCGAGGTCGTGCACGCGACAGACGTTCGGGTGGCCCACCGAGCGCGCGAGGAGGAGCTCCTGGCGGAGCGCCTCGTCGTCGCCTGGCATGCGCGACTCTTCGCGAACCACCTTGAGGGCCACGGTCTGCTGCGTCGAGCGATCGAAGGCCAGGAAGACCTCGCCCATGCCGCCCTTACCGAGGCTCTGACGGATGTCGTAACGGTCATTGATGACCGTTCCGGCAGTGATGGGAGGAGGGGGTGTCTTGGTCACGGCCCGCGGTGGATAAAAGGAGCGCGAACCGGAGCGTGCCCGACACCGGCTGCGGCGCACAGCGTCGTCCATCTGAACGTCGAGCGCAACGGTCGTTCGGAGGGAGAGGTCAAACCCAGCGCGGCGGCGGCCGCCTACCCGCTGATTTGGGCCGAGATCGCCCCTCCGAACGTCCCGGCCGCCGGGATCTCTTGACGATGACGGCTGATTTGTTTACGCGGCTCGGCCAGCCCGGCGCGACCGCCGCGCGCGCCTGCGCTGGCGTGACGTGCGCCGGGCCAGCGAGCGGTTGAAGCCACGCCCCATCTGCCGGACGGGCGAGAAGAGTGGCTCCTCCGCGATGCCCAGGGGACGGCCAAGCGGACCGATGTTCGTCCGGGACGATGCAGACGGCGCAGAGGACGCAAAGGAAATCGTCCGACTGACGCTGTCCGAGGGCGTGAACTGGAGCGGCGAGGGCGGTCGCGTGCGCGCCGACAGCTCCCTGGCTCCGCGGATGGGCCTCTCGATCGGAGGCACGTCGCTCTCCCTCTCTCTTCATCGACGACTCGCCGACGACGCGAACCGCATCTGGATCGGCGGCCTCGCGCAGAACGCGGCTTCCTGCTCATGGTCGCGGTCCGCCGCAGATCGACCCCCTTCAACCCGCGCGCCGCGCAGCGCTCGCGATGGAGCGATCCGCGCAGACCGAGGCGATGCGCAGGCCGTGCAAACGTCCCGCTCCTGCGCGCGATCCGTCTACGTTCTTCACCGCACAGCGACGCGCCAGCGTCACCGACGTTCAGCCTCGCGCGGCCCGCCACGCCTCACCGACCGCACGGACGGCAGCGCACCACGCTCCACGCATTTCCTGCTTGTATCGTGGCACTGCAGATTGACACCTCAGAGTCGCCTCAGTCACACTGCTCGCGAGGCGGCTGCTGTGTGTCCAATCTTCACCTCCTCCCGCTGCCCGAGGAGAGGCGCGACATGCCTGATAGCCGACAGCGAGAGGTAACCGGCAGCTCGAAGGTCTCGAGGGCTGCCGCGACAGACCCGCTGCTGGGGCGTGTCATCAACGGCCGCTTCAAGATCGTCAGCGTCATCGCCCGCGGCGGCATGGGGAAGGTGTACAGGGCCGAGCAGGCGCCGCTCGGCCGCATCTGCGCGCTCAAGGTGCTGAGCCCCAAGTACGAGGGCGACCACGATCCCGAGTTCCACAGGCGCTTCTTCCTCGAAGCGTCGATCGCGGCGAAGCTCACGCACCCGAACACGGTCACCGTGTTCGACTACGGCCAGAGCGACGACGATATCTACTACATCGCGATGGAGTACATCGAGGGGAAGACCCTGCACCGCGTGCTCCGCGAGGAAGGGCCGTTCTCCGAGGCGCGCGCGGCCCACATCGCGCGCCAGATCTGCCGGTCGCTCCGCGAGGCGCACGGGCTCGGCGTCGTGCACCGCGACCTCAAGCCGGGCAACGTGCTGCTCGTCGATCACGAGGACGAGCACGATCACGTGAAGGTGCTCGATTTCGGGCTCGTCAAGGACACCCAGAGCGGCGAGGACCTGACGCAACAGGGCCTGTTCATGGGCTCGCCCAAGTACATGGCGCCCGAGCAGATCACCGACAGCGAGGTCTCGGCGCGCACCGATATCTACGCGCTCGGCGTGATGATGTACGAGATGCTGTCGGGCCAGGTGCCCTTCGACAAGGGCGCGGGCGTCGGGACGCTCATGTCGCACGTCCACGACCAGATCCCGCCGATGCAGGCCCACAACCCGCAGCTCTCCATCTCGCAGACGATGGAGGGGATCGTCTATCGCTGCCTGGAGAAGGACCCGGCGCATCGCTTCTCGTCGATGAACGAGCTCGTCAACGCGCTCAAGTTCACCGCAGGCGGCATCTCCACGCGAGACACGGGCGAGAACCCGCCCATGCTGTCCGGCACGACGGGCTACCGCGCGTCGCTGCCCTCGTATACGTCGGCCACGGCGTACCCGTCGGCGCCTTCGTATCCGTCTCCGTCGGCGCCTTCGTCTACGTCGGCCACGCCGTACCCATCGGCGCCTTCGCGTCCGTCGGCCACGCCGTACCCGTCGGCCGCTCCGCTCTCGACGACGAGCGATTTTCCGGGCCTCTCCACGCCGTACTCGTCGCCCCCCGCGAGCTCACCCGCGACCTATACGGGCCCCCTCGCCACGGACAGCGCCCTCAAGCCGCCGGCGGCGCCCGTCTTCGTCCCCCCGTCGATCACCGACGCGATGGGGTCGCGCCCTGCGCCGCCCGCGGAGGGGCACTCCTCCGCCCAGACCGGCGTAAGCCCAGGCCGAAAGGTCATCCCCTGGGCGCTCGCCTCGGTCGGGGTCGGCGTCGCCGCCGCCATGCTGGCGCGCGGGCCGGTCGCCCACACGAGCGCGGCGGCACACGAGCAGGGCGCGGTGAGCCCTCCTCCGCTCGCAGCGGCAGCCCCGGCAGCGCCGGCGCCCGCGGCGCGCGGGCTGCACATCGAGAGCACGCCGCCCGGCGCGGCCGTCAGGGAAGGCAACAAGGAGCTCTGCGCCGAGACGCCGTGCGAGATCGTCTGGCGAGGGGCCGCGGCCGCGCTCGCGCTGGAGCACGAGCTCGTGTTCGAGAAGCCGGGCTACAAGCCCGCCACGGTGCGCGTCTCCGGCGCCGAGGAGAAGGTGCGCGCGAAGCTCGACCCGGCCGCGTTCCCGGCGCCCGCGACCCCGAGCAAGCCCAGGGCGAACATCCAGAAGCCCGAGCCGTACAAGAGCAACCCCTACTGACGAGGGCGCGGACGCGCCCCGGCCGCTCTTCTGGTAGAGTCGCCGCGCTTTCGCGGCTGCGACCTCTTACCATGGCCGCAGCGGCTTCGCGTTCGCGCGAGGAGCTCACCGGACGCTCCCCGCGTGGACCCGTCGATGAAGTGTTCGGTGTGACGTGGGGAGCAGCGCCGTCAGCGCTCCCGAGCTCTCGCCGGGATCGCCTTCGCTCCCCGGCCCCGCTGAGGACAGGGCGAACTCATGTCGTCTTCCGATTCCTGCTCGCACCGCCGCCGCGACGACGTCGCGGCGCTCGACCCGACCGACGACGCCCGCGCGGCGCGGCCGCGCGGCGCGACGGCGCTCCGGCGGAAGCTCCTCGCCTGCGCCGTCGCCTTCGGCGCCATGACCGCCGCGCGCGGCGCGCTCGCCGACGCCCGCACCGAGGCGCGCCTCCACTTCCGGGCAGGCATGGATCTCATCGCCCAGAAGCAGTTCGACGAGGGCATCCGGCAGCTCCAGAAGGCCAACGAGATCCTCCCGCACCCGAACGTCACCTTCAACATCGCGCGCGCGCACGCCGAGGCCGGCCACATCGAGCAGGCGCTCGCCGCCTACCGCGAGTACATCGCGAGCGATCCCGCGGACCGCGAGCAGGTGACGCGGATCGTCGAGCAGCTGGAGCAGCGCCTCGCCGCGCAGCGCGCCGCGGCGATCCCCGAGCCGAAGCAGCCGCCGGCGCCCGCGCCGCCGCAGCAGCCGTCGCCGCAGCAGCCCGCCCCGGGCGAGGCGCCCGCCCCGCCGCCCCCCGCCGGGGAGCCCGCCGCGCAGGGCGCGCCCGCGACGGCCGCGACGAAGGCGCCAGGGGCGGGATCGAAGGCGGCCCCCGGCGACGCCGCGAGGATCGTCGGCGCGGCGCGGACCGAGGACGTCTACCAGGAGACGGTCGTCACCGCCTCGCGCGGCGCCCAGAGCCCGCTCGACTCCCCGAACTCGACGACCATCGTGACCCGGCAGGACATCCGGCTCTCCGGGATCACGCGCATCCCCGAGCTGCTCCGGCGCGTCGCCGGCATGGACGTCATGCAAATCACGGGCGGCGACGAGAACGTGTCGATGCGCGGCTTCAACAGCCGCCTCGCCAACAAGATCCTCGTCCTCGTGAACGGGCGCACGGTCAAGAACGACGTGCTCGGCTCGACCTTCTGGGAGGCGCTCTCGATCGACGTGGATCAGATCGAGCGCATCGAGGTGGTGCGCGGCCCGGGCTCCGCGCTCTACGGCGCCGACGCGTTCGCCGGCATCGTCAACATCATCACGATCGAGCCGGGCGTCGGGAAGAGCGGCTTCCGCGCGGGCTACGGCGATCACCGGCAGGGCTACGCGTCGGTGTGGGCCTCCGCGCGCGAGGGCGATTTCGCGTACCGCCTCTCCGCGGGCTACACCCGCTACCCCCGGTGGTCGCGCGAGGTCGCGGACGACCGCATCGACCTCGAGACGAGCGGCCAGAGCCAGGATCTCGGCGCGCAGAACGTCCGCATCGACCTCCGGACCTCGCAGCGGCTCGGGCCGCAGCGCGAGCTCACGGTGGGCGCCGGCTACGCCCGGAGCGAGCTCGACATCTACGGCATCGGCCCCTTCAACGACTACAACCTGGAGGTCGCCAACGCCGACGTCGCGGTCGCGTACCGCAGCGAGAACGTCAACGCGCGGACGTACTACTCGAACCTCGACGGGTACTCGCTGCTCAACGCCGCCTACCTCGGGCACACCCTGTTCGCAGGGCGGCCGCAGCAGCACGTCGTGAACGCCGAGCTCGAGTTCGTGAAGACGCTCCGCGCGCCCGCCCCCGTCGTGCACGACTTCCACATTGGCCTCGGCTACCGGCTCAAGGCGACGTCGTGGAGCTACCTCGAGGACGACATGCCGCTCGAGCACCAGGGCTCGGTGTTCCTCCAGGACTCGATGAAGCTCGGCGAGCGCGTCACGGTGGTCGCGTCCGGGAGGCTCGACTACGTGCCCTACCTGGAGCGGCTCATCCCGTCGCCGCGCGGCTCCGTCATCGTCAAGCCGACCGAGCGCCAGGCGATCCGCCTCTCCGGCTCGACGGCGTTCCGCTCGCCCACGTCGCTCGAGGCCTACGTCGACCTGCCCATCCAGCTCGCGCTGCCCGGCCTCGAGCTCCTCTCGACCTCGAGGACGCCGGGCAGCTCCGAGCGCCCCATCGACCCCGAGCAGATCATCACCGCCGAGGCGAGCTACCTGAACCAGCAGAGCGATTACTTCGAGTTCGAGGTCACCGCGTATTACAACCGCGTGAGCGATCTCATCGTGCTCGCCGAGCCGCAGCGCACGACCCTCTCGCAGCGTGCGCACGGGTCCGGGGGGCTGAACCCGGAGACGGGGAGATACACCTCCGGCTTCGGCGGCTTCGAGAACCAGAGCGACGTCTACCACGTCTTCGGCGGCGAGCTCGGCGGCCGCGTCTACCCCATCGAGGGGCTCGACATCTTCGCCAACTACGCGCTCAACCGCTCGGTGCACCAGCGCCCGGACGGGCGCGACGCGCTCGAGGACGCGCGCACCAGCCGGCACAAGGTGAACGCCGGGGTCCAGGTCCGCACGCCGATCGGCGTCGACGGCGAGATCACGCTCCACTACCAGTCCTCGCAGGTGTGGGCCGAGCAGGTCCCGACGGGGACGGTCATCGCCACGAAACAGTACGAGCTGCCCGCGTACACGCTGCTCAACGCGCGCGTCGGCTACCGCTTCCTGGACCGCGCCGAGATCTCCGCGACCGTGTTCAACGCGCTCGACGGGCTCGGCGACAACGCGCTGCAGATGCACCCGTTCGGCAACCGCATCGGCCGGCGCTTCATGGGATTCTTCAGCTACTCGCTCTAGGCAAGGCCATGCTCCGACCCAGCCCCCGCACCGGTCTCCTCCTGCTCGGCGCGCTCCTCGCGGCCCTCCCGGGCTGCGACGACGTGGAGGTCTTCGTCCCGCTGCCGGACCAGAGCGGCCCCGCCGGGGTGCTCGACGGCACGGTGACGTACTCCGGACCCCGGCCCTGCACGAAGGACGGCCACGTCGTCGGCGCCGCGATCGTGCTCGGCTTCGACACGCGCCTGCTGCCGCCGCCCGAGGGGCTCGGCACCTCGGCCGCGAGCATCGACGTGATCCCCGGCGACGAGCTCTTCGGAGGCCTGGGCGCCGCGCTCGATCGCTCGGAGGACGGCGCGCTCCACTGCCCCGAGCCGGACGAGCCGCCCGTCACCGTGAGCGCTACCTGGAGGCTTTCGCCCCTGGCCGCCGGCACCTACCAGGTCCGCGGTTTTTACGACCACGACGGCAATTTTGACCCCACCTTCAGCATCGCCAACCTGCCGACCCGGGGCGACGTGGCCGGAGGTGCGATCGAGAACGCGACCGAGGTGCTCGATGGCGCCGCCCCGCGGTACCGCGCGATCACGATCGCCGCCCCCATCCCCGAGACGGGCACACGCATCAGCGGCATCGCCGTCACCCTCGGCCTCCCGCTCCCGCTGGAGCGGCCGCTCTTCCACCTCGCCGAGGTGCTCGCGCCGGCGTCCGGCGTCACGCAGAGCCCGAGCGAGGTGGTCATGGCCTCGGACTTCCAGCTGGAGACGTTCAGCCCGGCCAACCCCGCCGGCACCGAGGCGTCGCTGCTGCGCCTGCGGCTCGCCGCGGGGGTGCCGGACAGCGAGGTCGCGCGCGCGGCGAAGCCCCCGCTCTCGCTGCCGGTGGGCGGCGAGCCCGCGCCGACCCTCCTCTACGCGCGGCAGGACGTGAACGGCGACGGGGCGATCGACGGCGACGATCATGTCCCCGACTCGGCCCTGATCCCGGCGCTCTTCCCGATCTCGGTGTTCGCGAAGCAGGACGACGAGGAGCCGCTGACCAGCCAGGCCGCGCCCGCTGTGATCCTCCAGGGGCTCACGATCTACGACGATCTCGTGACCACGGCCACGCTCGGCCCGGAGCCGCTGAACGAGCCGCGAGACAGCGCGCTCATCGGCGTCCGGCCCGCCGCGCTGTGCATGCACCCGACCGAGCCGGAGCGGGGGGGCGTGCTCGTGCTCAGCCACAAGACCGACAAGGAAGGCAACGACATCATCGCGGAGCGGGACGTGGCCCAGGTCGAGGAGGCGCTGAGCCGGCAGTTCGGGCGCACCATCGAGGTCGCGTTCGGCTGCCTGCCCGAGGGGAGCTATGCGCTCAACCTCATCTACGGCACCGGTCAGGCCTGGACCGTGCCCAACGAGGCCGGCGTGTGCGCGCCGTCGGAGGCCGAGATGGCCGACGTCTGCGGCGCGCGGCCGCGCCTCGCGTCGCAGAGCGTCGTGCTGCGCATCGGCCCGCCGGACGACAGCGCGTACTGCGCCGAGCATCCGACGCCGGCGGCCTGCGCGCGGTAAACGCCGCAACGCCGCGGCAGCGTCGGGTCGCGCGCGGCGCGCGGCGCGCGGGTCGCGCGCGGCGCGAAGGCCGACGCGATCCGGGCCCGGGCGCGGTGAAAGCGCCGGTTTCCTGCTGGAGGCGGCGGTTGCCTCGCGCGCGCGAACCGATGGTAGGGTCTCGGCATGCGCTGCACTTGCTTTCCCTCGCTTGCTCTTCTGGGGGCGCTCGGCGGCGCCGCGGCGGGCGCGCTCGTTCCATCCGACGCGTCCGGCGGCTGGCCGCCGCCCGCGTCGGCCAGCGCAGCGGACATGGCCGAGCCCGAGCACTGGCCGAACGACCCGGACTACGGCACGTCGGTCACGCAGAGCGGACAGTGGGGCTTCTACTCGTTCATCCCGGCCCCGAGCGGTTACGTCCGGCCGGAGGAGTCCGCGGCCGGCATGGCGATCGATCTCGCCTGGCGCTTCACCCAGGGGGACCCGCGCGTCAGGATCGCCGTCGCCGACTCCGGGATCTTCTGGGGAGAGGGGGACCTGCTGGAGAAGGTGTGGCTCAACCAGGGCGAGCTCGCGGCCCACATGCCGCGGCGCGCGGACGGCGCGGCGTGCGGCGGTGACGGCGCGCTCGCGGGCTTCGACTGCAACGGCGATGGGGTCCTCTCCGTCGCGGACTACAGGGACACGCCGGAGCTCACGCCCGCGGCGTCGGAGGGGCGGCCGCAGGGCGATCGGAACGGGAACGGCCAGCTCGACGCCGGCGACCTCATCCTCAACTTCTCGGACGGGATCGACGACGATCGGAACGGCTACGTCGACGACATCGCGGGCTGGGACTTCTTCAAGAACGACAACGATCCGTTCGACGACGCCAGCAACGGCCACGGCACCGAGGGCGCGAAGACGTCGGCCGCGCAGACGAACAACCAGCTGGGCGGGGCGGGCGTGTGCCCGCAGTGCAGGTTCATCCCGCTGCGCGTCGGCGAGAGCCACGTCGCCGACGCGCAGGACCTCGCGAAGGCGCTCCTCTACGCGGCCGACAGCCGGGCGAACGTCGTGCAGTGCCCGGTGACCGCTGTCGACAACACCGGCTTCGTCCAGGCGGCGCTCGACTACGCCCACGCCCAGGGGACGCTCGTCGTCGCGTCGATGGGCAACGAGGGCTCGCGCCACCACAGCGTGCCCGCGACGAGCAACCACGCGCTGCCCGTGAGCGCCGTCCGCCACGACGGCCAGAGCGTCGCGACGTCGACCACGTTCGTCGACGCGTCGCCGTGCTCGAGCTTCGGCGGCAACAACGTGCTCGCCGTGTCGAGCCCCGGCTGCGCCAGCGACGCGACCGCCGAGCTCGCCGGCGTCGCGGGGCTGCTCTACGCCGTCGCCCTCGACCGCGGCGTGTCCCTGTCCCCGGGGGAGGTGCAGGGCCTGCTCGTCGCGACCGCCGACGACATCGCCGTGCCGGAGTCGCAGGAGCCCGGGTCGCTGTACCGCTTCTCGCAGGCGGGGTTCGAGCAGCGGTTCGGCCACGGCCGCGTCAACGCGAACCGCGCCGTGGAGGCGCTCCGCGAGGGGCGCGTGCCGCCCGCCGTCGACATCACGTCGCCTCGGTGGTTCGAGGTCGTCTACAAGGATCAGGTCCAGGGCCCGGTGCCAATCGAGGGCACCATCTCCGCGAAGCGGGCGATGGCGTACGACTACTGGGTCGAGTGGGCGGCAGGCGCGCAGCCGCTCGCGGCGGATTTCAAGGTGATCCACAAGGAGACGAACGTCGCGCCGACGGTCGTCACCGGCGCCGAGGGCCCGATCGCCTCGCTCGACGTGCGCACGATCGACACGTCCCACCTCCGCGACCCCGACAGTCCCCACGGCGAGGACGATCGCGCGATCACGGTGCGCGTCCGAGCGAGGGCCCACTACGCCACCGGCAAGGTGGAGAGCGAGGCGCGGCGCACGGTCCACGTCGACAGCGATCCGACGCTGGTCCAGGGCTTCCCCGTCCACGTCGGCGACAGCGGCGAGGGTAGCCCGAAGATGGCCGACATCGACGGCGACGGCGTCCTCGATCTCGTCTACCCGACGGCCGGCGGCGCGCTGCACGTGCTGAAGATGACGCCGAAGGGGCCGCAGCCGCTGCCGCGGTTCCCGTACATGACCCGCGTCACCGACGGCCTGCTCGATCCGCCGGCGTCCCCGGCCACGCCCGCTTACCTCGGCGCCCCCGCGTACAGCAAGGTGAACAGCGAGCTCGGCCGCGAGCCGATCCTGAGCGCGCCCGCCATCGCGGACCTCGACGGCGACGGCAGGCAGGAGATCGCGATCTCCACCTGGCCGGGCACGATCTACGTCATCGGCGCGGACGGCGGCGACCGACGGGGGTGGCCGAAACGCCTGCCCGAGATCCCCTCCTGCCCCCTCGATCCCGGGGCTCCGGCGAGCGCGCCGTGCATGTCGGCGGCCGCGCGGATCGCGCGCGGGGCCTTCGCCTCGCCGGTCCTCGCGGATCTCGACGGCGACGGGCGGCTCGACGTGATCCAGGCGGCGTTCGACGGCACGGTCCACGCGTTCGACAGGGATGGCAACGCGCTGCGCGGCTTTCCCGTCGAGGTGCACTACGCGGGTCCGCTCGCCGAGGAGCCGGCGCGGAGCCGCCTCCTCGCGACGCCCGCCGTGGCCGACTTCAACGGCGACGCGCTGCCGGATCTGCTTGTCGCGTCGAGCGAGCGGCTCGGCGAGGACGGCGAGGCCGGGGCGGTCTACGTGATCGATGGGCGGGGCACGACCGCGCCCTCCGGGCCCGTGCTCGCTGGGTGGCCCATCACGGTGCCGTCTCTCTCGTTCGACCCGCTCGCCGCGGAGGGGCTCATGGCCTCGGGCGTCGTCGGGCGGTTCGACGGCGCGCTGGCGGGCGTCGTCCAGGGCAACGGCGCGCCGCCGCTCGTCCTCCCGGCCTCACCCGGCGAGCAGCGCGAGCTCCTGGCGACGCCGGCGGGCGCGCTGCCGCGGGCGAGCGACGGCTCCCCGGCCGGGCTCGACCCGACGTTCGGCCCCCTCTCGCCCGCCGCCGGCGCCCGGACGATGATCCCGCTGCTGTCGCAACCTGCGCTCGGCGACATCGATCAGGACGGCACCCCCGACGTCATCGCCGCGGGCGCCTCGAAGGCGGCCGCGCTCGCCCTCGCGGGCGCGCAGGGGGCGACGCAGCCGGGGCCTCACCTGCTCGCCGTCTGGAGCGGCAGGTCGGGCGCGATGCTGCCTCGCGCCCCGTTCGTGCTCGAGGACTACGCGATCTCGGGCAGCCAGGCGGTCGTCGATCTGAACGGCGACGGCTACCCCGAGGTGCTGAGCGGATCGAGCGGCTACTTCCTTCATGCCTTCGACGGGTGCGGCCGGGAGCCGCGCGGGTTCCCGAAGTTCACCGGCCAGTCGATCACCACGACGCCCGCCGTGGGCGACATCGACGGCGACGGCACGCTGGAGATCGCCGTGGGCACGCGCGACGGCTGGCTCTTCGCCTGGCACACCGACGCGACGACGGGCGCGCTCATCGCCTGGGAGAGCCTCCATCACGACAACCAGAACACGGGCAACCTCGAGACGCCGCTCAGGCAAGGGGTCACGCGGACGGCGCCGCGGCCGCTCACGGTGGACCTGTGTGAAGGCCCGCAGCAGGCCCCGCTCATCCTCCAGCTGGGCGGAGGCTGCGCGTGCGAGGCCGCGGGCGCCGAGCCGCGGCGCGGGTCCGGCGCTCGTGGCGCAGGCGCGGCGCTGGGCGCGGCGCTGGTCGGGGCGATGGCGCTGTGGGGGAGGCGGCGGAGGGGCTGCTGACCGCGAGGTGACCTCGACGCCGCGGCCGCCTTACCTGCACGGGCGCCATGCACGCCGCAGACGCCAGCGCTGAGCGGGCCGACTTCCGCCCGCCGGCAACGGCCCCGGCGCACGCCTCGACGCCAGCGACGGACCCGCGCTCGCCGACGCACCTCTCGACGCCTCGGGCGCGGAGCTGCTCCGGATCGGCCCACAGCTCCCTCCCGGACATCGCACGTCGTCACCTACGCAGAGGAGCAGAAAGAGGAAGGGCGGTCGACGTGGAAAGAGGCTGGTGGGAGCCGCTGTGAGAACCGAGAGGACGGTTCCCGACGTGACCTGTTCATGCCCTAAAGCCTTTGGTTTCTAGTTCGGAAGAGATGCAACACGCCTCAGGGAAGCACACATGAGCCCGGCACGCAGATCGCAATAGACGCGGCATGCGAACATTCAACGCTATCACCGTGGCCGCCATCTACTGTTCCGCCCCTTCGTGCACTGTTGACACATCAACAGAACCAGAGACCGTATTGAACGAGGAGACCCTAGAGTCGGGCGAACTGCTCACAGGAGCAGAAGAGAGGTGCCAAGACGCAATAGACGAGGGGGTCGATATCTGGCGCCTCATGTGCGGGGCAGCGATGGATATATTCTTAACACGCCCGGAAGTGGCTCACTGCATGTCGGAGGGCAACGAAGGGCGAGTCGCGGGCTACAAGAAGTGTCGTTCCAGTTGCCCCACTGCATGCTTCGCGCTGTCGACGCGATGGGAGCTTTATTGTGAAGAGCGCGCGCCCGTGCTCCTGAAGAGCTACTGTGAACAGGCGCGACAAAACGGGCAGAGGAAGTGCCTGAGCTCCTGTTGAGCCAGGGCGCTTGACATCACCGACGAGCGCGCTAGCTGGTGGGGCATGGCGGACGTGATCGCGCAACGTACCATCGAGCTGACACTTCCGAGCGGGACGCAAGGAAGCATCCGAGTTCGAGTGTGGGCACCCGAGTACAGGCCAAGGCCATCCGCTCCGTTCTGGGAAGCTGACGTGGAAGTCGCTGGAGCGGGAAAGACCCATAAGACCAGCGGCGTCGGCATCGATGCCTTCCAGGCGTTGTACTGCGCGCTTCAACTGATCCCGCCGATGCTCGGCATTTATGAGGACTTGGGCCGGCTCTCGTGGCTCGGTGCGGAGTGGCTCGGGTTCCCAGAGATCAAGCTCACCGAGCCGTGACTCCGGCGCGCTGACGCGCGAACGCGCGGCCGGACCAAGGGCGATCCGGTGACCACAAACTAGCCAGTTGAATCTACCCTGTCCGCGCCGCGTCGCCTGGCGCCGTGCCGGCACCTCCCGGCGGCTCCCCCAGCAACCCCGGGACGCGTGCCAGCACTCGCTGGTACGGCTCCTCGGACCTGCTGGTACGCTTCCTCGGACCTGATGGTACGGCTCCTCGGAGCTGCTGGTACGCTTCCTCGGACCTGCTGCTAGGCTTCCTCGGACCTGGTGGTGCGCTTCCTCGGAGCTGCTGGTACGCCTCCCCGGACCTGCTGGTACGCCTCCCCGGACCTGCTGGTACGGCTCTCCGGATCTGCTGGTACGCCTCCTCGGATCGCCTGGCACGATTCCCGGCCGTCTCGGCGGCGCTGGACGCGCTCTCCGGCTCGCTGGGTGCGCTCCACGGTCTGCTGGGTTCGCGCCCCGGCCAGCTGGGAAGCACCCCGGGCGCGCCGGCGCAGTCTCCCGGCGTTGACAACGTGCTCTCCGGACGGCCGAGCCCGTCCGGGTCATGACGAGCTCCACCGTGGTGTTACGCTCGCCCGCTCGCCACCCCCACTGGAGGTAGGTTATGGGAATCGAACTCTCACAAGAACAACACGCCGTCCTGAAGGAGACCCGCGCCGTCGCGACCCCCGCGGAGTTCCAGGCCCTTCTTGATACCGCGCGGCCCGAGATGGACCGCATCGTCCGCGAGGTGATGGAGCCGAGCCAACCCGTCTCGACCACCCTCACGGAGCTCCGGGATCTGTATCTGGCCGTCGTCCAGCACGAGGCGCCGCTCGCGAGCAAGGCCTATGGGCCCGAGCGTCGCGCGCTGCTCCGCGGCGCCATCCAGCTCCTCGATACGGCGAACCTCTGGTTCGGCGAGGGCAAGCGCACCGGCGCCTATCAGGTGCGGCCGATCGACCAGGTGATCAAGGCGAGCCGGCCGTGGCGCGCGCGCCTCAAGGCGTTCGCCGACCAAGCGTTCGCGTTCGAGCCGGACGTCGCCGAGCAGTTCGCCGACGTGAACACGAGCGGCACGCTCACCGAGGAGACCAGCGATCTCGCCATGCTGCTCCGGCTCGCCCAACAGCACCAGGCCCGCCTTGCGCCCGTCGGCCTCACCGAAGACTTCCTGCGCGAAGGCAGCGCGCTGCTCGACGAGGTGAGCGGCCGCGACCTGCTCGGCATCCTCGGGTTGCGCAACCGGGAAGAGGCGATGGTGCTCCGCAACTCCATCGTGACCTACGCCACGCTGCTCGGGAACGAGGCGCGCGCCGCCGGCGTCAACGCCTGCTGGGACATGCCCGAGGTCAAGCGCCGCTTCGGCGCCACCTCGTTCCGCAACGCCCTGCGGCGGCTCCGCCCGAAGCGCCGCGGCAGCGCCGCCGCGCCGGACGAGCCGGCGTCGGCCGAGCCTGCGCCGGTCGAGCCGACGGGCGCGCCGGTCTGACACCGCGCCGGATCGAGAACGCGGCGGGCTAGCGCTGCGGCCCCGCCGCAATCCCTCCATTATTCCGGCAGGAGCGCCTCGCTCAGCCGGTCGCGCTCCGCCAGAGCCGGGCTCTCCTCCGGGAAGACCAGGCTGACCAGCTTCGCGCCCCGCGCCAGGCACCGCACGAAGTCGGCGAGCCGCGCCAGGTCTCATCGGCGCGCGCTGGCCGTTTCGGGAGTGCCTGCGAGGGGCTGCGGCGCGGGTCTTCGGCCTGGGCGCGGCGCGGGCGGAAGCGGTGGGAGACCGCGCCTGCGCCGAGGGCGCGCGCCGCGAGCGCGCTCGGTGAAAGCGGCGCGCCGCTGCGCGAGGGCTCGCGACTCCGCGCGACGGCGGGCGGCCGGCGAGCCACGCGCGCCGCGCCGCGGCGGCCTCCTTGTGCGGCCGCCGCGCTCGGATCACGAGGCGCGCAGTCGCCCGTGGCGGGCGCAGGCCGAACGACTCGGCGGTGTGCTGCCGCGCCGCAGGCGCGGTCAGCACCAGCGCCTTGTTCGGCGGCGAGTCGCCGCGCGTGACCGTGGGCGTCGGCTACATCCACTCCGGCGGCCCTTCCCAATTACCCTCCATCTCTGCGATTAATTGCGCACGGTGCGTCCGGACGAATTGGATTTGCGGGATGCGAACCGCATGGGCCCGGCTCTGCAGCCCCTGGAGGAAACTATTGAAAGCCTCTAAGTCTCCGCCACCCGCCCTTCCGAAGAGCCGCATATACTCAGTCCCGAGTTCCTTCTTGTTGCGGGAATCGGGCGAGGACGTGAAGTCGTCGATGCTGGACGAGTCGACCGTGGCTACGGTGGAGCTCCCGACGGTTCTCATCGCCTGAAAATGCTCGTTCTGGAGATACATCTCCAGCTTGCCGCTCGTCCCAGCGGTGCACTCGTTGCGAAAACTGTTCAGGAAGCCGCACACGGCGAGGCTGAGCCTGCCGTCGCTCGGAACGAGCGTGTGGGCACGGTTCAGCACATCGACCGCGTGCTGAACGGCCTCGACATATCCTCGCAACGCGCTGGCATTGATATAGTTGGTGTAGCCCACTTCGCGCGCGAGCGTTGAAACCTGGGCCGGGGTCATCGCCGCGAGCTCGGTCACGCCGATCCCAAGTGCCGCCATCTTCTGCGTGAGGCGATAATATTCGTCCAGCTTGCCTTGATGGAGAAGTTCGGCACTGCCCTTGTAGCGGTCGACCCAAGACTGGATGACGTCTCTCGTGTCCATGAGGGAGACATCGGGGGGGGTGACGCGGGCGACCGATGACGAACTGCTCGAACTGCTCGAACTGGCTCCCCCTCGCGTTGCCGTTGGCGCGCGCACGGGCGTCATCGGCCTCGTCGATGACGAACTGCTCGAACTGCTCGAACTGCTCGAACTGCTCGAACTGCTCGAACTGCTCGAACTGGCTCCCCCCCGCGCTGCCGTTGGCGCGCGCACGGGCGTCGTCGTCGTCGTCGTCGTCGCGCGGGGCTTTGCGATGGAAACGCTGGGTGCGCTCTTCTTTCTGGGGCAATGCGGGCTCGCGTGGGACCGTGCGTAACAGTAGATACAGGGCATAGGTTCCACCTTCTACGCCCTTGAACAGTTTCAGAGGGCGCGAGTGGCGTCAAGCGGCGAGATCAACCAATGGGGCTCGCGTTGCGCGTAGGACCGGTGCTGCGGACGGGAACGGTAGCCCGAGCGCCCAAGGCCCGTCCGCCGAACGTCGCAATCAGCTGTAACGTGCGACATATCTACGCATTTTCAGATGATAGGCCGCGACCTTCCGGAGCCTATCTGCGGGATCGCGGAGATAGGCCGCCGCTGCGTACCTGCGTATTCCCGTTGCTAGGTCTCGGACGGCGACGGCGTGTCGTCGCGTAAGATTCGTGCCGACGGCTGGGTACCCATCCGCTTCCACAGGGGCAAGCCCCCACGGCAGATGGGCGCGGAAGAGGTCACGGCCATCCTCGACGAGCTTGCAGTCGCACGCCGCACCGCGGCATTCACGCAGAACCAAGCGCTGTGCGCCCGCCTCTTCCTTTACAAGCGGGTTCTCGACCTGCAGATACCCCGGCTCGAAGCGCTCGAACGCGCACGCCGGCCGAAGCACCCCCCCTCGGTCCTCTCGCGGCAGGAGACGCTCACCTTGCTCGAACACCTCGTCCCGCCTCTTCGGCTCATCGGCGAGCTCCTCTACGGAAACGGCCTCTGGCTCCTCGAAGCGCTTTCGATTCGCGTCAAAGACGTCGACCTCGATCGACGACAAATGTCGGCAGTGCAAAGGGCCGTGCACGATGCCGGACGCGCGGCGGAGCTCGCCAAGCGCGCGACATGCCAACCCCTCCGCCACAGCTTCGCGACCCACCTGCTCGAGGCGAGCATCGACATCCGGACGATCCAGACGCTGCTCGGCCACAAAGATGGGCGGATCACGATGATCGACACCTACGTCGTCGACCGTGGCGCTCTCGGCGTCATCAGCCCCCTTGACCGCTGACCGCCGCGTCAGCGGGGAGCGCCTTGAGCTCCGATCCCACCCCGTCGTGCCGGCCCCACTCATCGTGGAAAGGTAGCGTAGCTGACGGCTGCCCCGCCTTGTCAAGGAGACCAGCGCGTGTTCGTGCGGGCTTCACACTGGACGATTCGAGCTCGGCCGGGGGCGTCCACGTCGCGCGCTCGCGATGGGCCCCCCTCGCCGATCCCGTCATCGTCACGCCCACCGGGGCAGCTCCGTCCCGAAGCAGGCGGGCGGCCCAGGATCTGGGCGCCAGCGTGCCATGGGCTATGCCGCGCGCCAGGCACGTGACGTGGGCGCCGCCTCGTTCCGCAGCGGCCTCGAAGCGCTTGCCCAACGTTCGGGATCACAGCTCGCGGGGTCGTGCCTTGCGCGGCCGGCCCCGCTTCACCGGCGGTAGCTCCTGCTGGCGGAACAGCGCGCCAGGCCGGACGCCGAGCACGTCGGCCAGCTTCACGAGGACGGCCACCCCGACGTTGGTCTGGGCGTGCTCTACCTTCTTGAGGTTGCGGAGGCCGACCCCGGCCGCGTCGGCGAGCTCTTGCTGCGTCATCCCGCGCTTGAGGCGGATCCTTCGGACATTGGCCCCGATGAAGTTGAGCACCTCCTGCAGCCGGGGATCATCCATGGGGAGGTCGTCGGCTCTCGTGCGAGCTGGAATAGTGCCCGCTGGGGCACATTTCGATTGCCCGGTCCCCTTTCACCACCGTAATCTCCGTACAAGCAAGTGCTGCCCGCGACGGCGCCAACCGTCCGGGCAGCGTGGCCGAACCCCGCAGCAACGAGGTCCGACATGGAAAGAGTACGTCCACGCCCCGAACAGGGCCAAGAGATCGATCCGCCCTCACGCCGCCGGCCGCGCTCCACGGCGCGCGGCCGGCTCGCCCGCCCGCCCCAGCCCCATCACCAGCCGCTTCACCCCGCCGTCTACCTCGACGCCGCCGCGCTCCTCGAACAGGGCCCGTTCATCCGCAGCGCGCTGCGCGCCCGCGGCGTCCGCGCCGCGGATCTCGACGACGTCACGCAGGACACCGTGCTCGGCGCCTTTTGCAGCATGCGCGCCGGGCGCTTCCGGCCGTCCCCCGATCAGCCGCCGGGCGACGCCTTGCGCGCCTGGCTGGCCGCGGTCGCGTCGCGGCAGGCGTCGCACCACCGCGACAAGGCCTACCGCCGGCACGAGGTGCCCGCTGTCGATCCCGACCGGCTCTCTGCCCTCGCAGCTCCCTCGCCGGAGGAGCGCATCGTCGCGCGCGGGCTGCTCCGCGCCTTCCACCGTCTCCGCGCGGAGCTCCGCGAGGTCCTGGCGCTCACCGCCGCCGGCCTGACGATGCGCGAGATCGCGGCGGAGCTCGCGATCCCGAGGCCGACGGTGGCCACGCGGCTCCGCCTCGCTCGCCGCCTCTTCGCCCGTTCCCTCACCCGCCGACGGAGGTGGCCCCGATGAGCGGCGCACCCGTCGACGCCCCCGCCGAGACGGCGGCCGAGATCCCGACCGCGACCGAGGCCGGCCTGATCGAGATGGTGCTCGGCGTCCCGGCCGTGGGGCCGCGCGTCCTCGGCACGGCCGCCCTCCCGTCCCTTGGTCGCCTCTCTCCGGCGGCCATCGCCGAGCGAACCCAGATCGCGCTCGTGGACGCGACGCGGCTCGCCGCGGCCTTCGAGCTCGGCCGTCGCGCCCACGCCGCGCGGGCTCGCCGAGGCGCGCTCCTCACCGACGCCGCACGCGTGGCGCGGTACTTCGGCCCGAGGCTCGCGCCCCTCGTCCACGAGGAGCTCTGGATCGCAGCGCTCGACAGCCACGGCCGCGTGCGCGAGACGCGCATGCTCGCCCGCGGCGTCGACGACGCTCTCCACGCAGGTCGCTCGACCATCCTGCGCACGGCGCTGGACATGGCGGCCGTCAGCTTCGTCCTGGCCCACAACCACCCGAGCGGCGATCCGACGCCGACCGCGGAGGACCACGCGATGACCGAGGAGCTTCGCGATCTCTCCTACGCGCTGAACGTCCCGCTCCAGGCCCACGTCGTCGTCACGCCAAGCGGGCGGTACCACCCCGTGCTCGAGTAAGCCATCGCGGAGGCGGTGCACCCGCCTCGGTGCACCCGCCTCACCGAACCTCCTGCTCAGAGGGCCGGCCGGCGTACTTGGCGCCTCGGCCCTGGGGTCGTTCGAACGCCGAGACAGGCGCAGAACGTCACCGGGGCCCCGGTCCCCGGTAATAGGCCACCAGCTGGAGCCAGCGCTCATAGAGCGGCCGGTCGGAGCGCAGGCGCTGCTGCCACGCACGGTCGGCCGCGAGCCAGGCGTCCTCGCCCGCGATGCCTTGCGCCGCGAGGATCTCGGCGCCCCTCGCCGGCTCAACGAGGCGCCGGGCCGAGATCCACGCGTGCTGCTCGAGCGTGAGGGCCGGCGCGGCGGCCGCTGCGCCAGCGTCCGCCGGCGCCCTGAAGGGCAACCCGCCGAGGGACTGCCGCGCATCCGCGCTCCCGGCTCCTGCGGGCGCCGCCGGCTTGAACGGCAGCCCGCCGAGGGACTGCCTCGCGTCCGCGCCCGCAGGCGCCGGTTCCGCGGCGACGACTCTCTTGAACGGCAGGACGTCGCGCGGCACGTGCGGCGGGCCGCCCGATACCGGCGGCGCAGGCGCTTCCTCCTTCGGCCGCAGGACCCCGATCTGCGTCGTGGCGAAGGACGGCGCGTCGCCGGCAGGAGGAACCGAGGAGCCAGCGCGGGACACCGACGCAGGCCCCGGCGAGGGCGCCCCTTCCGCCGGCGCCACCGGAGGCGGGGCGGCGGGCGCCACGGGAGGCGGCGCGGCGTGCGCCGAGGGAAACGGCGCCCGCGATGAAGGTGGCGCGGGCGGGGAGAACGCGGGCGGCACAGGCAGAGGCGGCACGAACGGCAGCGCCCGGTCGCCGGTCGGCCACGCGGCCGGCCGCGCGGCCGGCGGCGCCGTGCCCGGCGGCGGGGCGAACGGGAGCGCGCCCGCCGGATCCGCCGGTCTGGAGAACGCGATCGTCGAGGCGAACGACGCCCTCGGCACGTTCGCGGGAGGGCGCGGGGCCGGGCGGCTGCGCGTCAGCCCGAACGCCCACCTGCCCGCAGGGAAGCCCTCGTCGCTCACGCGCTCGCGGAGCTCCGCCAGGTGGGCGCGCTGCCGCGCGACCCAGTCGTCGGGCGAGAACGCAGAGGCCATCCCCGTCGCGATCCAGAGCTCGAGCGCGGCCTCGTGGCGGCGCGGCGGGGGCGTCGACCTCGCCTCGAGCTCGTCGACGATCGACATCACCGCGAACGGCCTCCCGCCGCGCATGCGCACCTCCGGATCGAGCCGGCGCGCGCTCCGCCGCAGGTAAACCTCCCAGCGAGCGGGGTCGGCGACGATCTTCTCGACCTTGCGCACGGGGATCGGCAGCGCCTCGCCCAGGACCGCCGCCTCGACCTCGGGGGGCAGCTCCACCTCCCACGGCTCCTCGACCGTCTCGCGCAGCCCCGCGCCCGTGATCCGCTCGAGCGCCTCGGCCGCCGCCTCCACGAGCGGCTCGTCGCCGGAGCCGAGCAGGCTCACCAGGAAGCCGAGCGCCTCGACATGCCCGAAGCGCCCGAGGCCGCGCGCGAGCCGCGCGCTCGGCGCCGCGCCGGTGAAGGAGAGCAGCGGCCCGAGGTCGCCCGCGTTCCCGCCGAGGCACAGGAGCCACGCCACGCCCGCGGCGCGCGCCGGGCTTGCCCGATCCGCCAGCGTCGCGCGCAGGAGCGAGCGCGTCGGGCCGTGCCCTCGCCGCATCGCCGCCTCGGCGCCGGCGAGGAACACGGCGTCGCTCGCCGTGCACGCGAGCACGCCCTCGATCACCGCGATCGCCTCGTCGCGCGGGCCCGCCGCCGCGAGCGAGCGGACCGCGCGCTCCGCGAGCTCGGGCCGCGCCGACCACGCGAGCCGCGACGCCAGCTCGAACGGCACCGCCTGCCGGAGCGTGAGCACCTCGAGCGCCAGGGCGGCGAGCGGCGCGCGCGGGCCGGCCGCGAGATCGACCATCGCCGCGTCGATCTCGGGGTTCGGCGCGAGCCAGAGGCCCTCGATCCACCCGGGGTACGTCTCCGGCGCGCTGTGCTTCAGCGTGGCCACCGCCGCGTCGACCGTGTCGCGACCCTCGATCGCGCCGAGCGCCAGCGCGACGGCGAACGCGCGCCCCGGATCCGGCGCCTTCGCCTCCGCGAAGTAGAGCGACACGAGCGGCAGCGCCGCGGCGCCGACGCTGGCGAAGCAGTCGAGGTTGTCGAGCAGGCGCTGCTCGAACGGCTCCTGATCCAGCCACGTCTCGATGGCGTTCGGCGTGCGCAGATCGCGGTGGATGGCGATGTCGTCGAGGCAGTCGCGCCCGAGGCGCCGGAGCATCTCCGCCTCCTCGATCGCGGGCTCGTAGACGAAGCGCGGCGGCTCCTCGGCGGCGGCCTCCGGCGCGTGGTCCGCGCCGGAGGCCGCGCCGCCGCCGTCCTCGCCGAGCTTCTTCTCGATCTCGCCCGTCGCGGCCGCCGCCGCGAACGCCTTCAGCGCGTCGAGCGTCGCGGGCTGCTTCAGCTTACGCGGCGGCGGCTGCGCCTCGCGCAGCGGGACGACCGGATCGAGCGCGAGCTCCGGGACGAGCGGGCGCCGCGCGAACGCGTGCAGCGACGGCGTGCCCTGGCTCGCGCGGAAGGGCCGCTCGCGCGGCGGCTCGCTCGACCGGGCACCGCCGCCCGTGAGCTCGCTCCGGCGCGCGAGCTGGATCTGCGCCACGGCCGTCGCGCCCATCGCGAGCGCCGACGTCGCCAGGTCGAGCCCGCCGATCGCCCGGTCGAGCGCCGACGCCTCGCGGGGATCGCCGGCCTGCGCGAGCAGCGCGCGCGCCTCGCGCACCAGCGCCGCCGCTTCGGTGAGCCCGTCGTGGTGGACCGGCGCGAGCACGTCGCTGTCGAGCACCGCGTAGGCGCACTGCACGGCCCGGCGCAGCCGATCGCCGATGCCGGCGCGGTCCATCTGGAACGGGATCTCGGGCACGAGGGCGAGCGCGTCCTCGATGGACCGCTGGGCCAGCACGGCCGCATTCTTCCCGGGCGAGGGGGGCGGGGGCGCGCTCGAGGAGCTCATCGGACCGGATCGAGGCTGGCGAGGAGCGCGCCGCGCTCGGGGCCCTCGGCGTGGGCGCCGATGAGGACGCAGTCACCCGGCGCGCAGCGCGTCCCCCACCGAACCGTGGCCATCGCGAGCATCAACGGCGCGCTCGCGGCGCCGAGATCGCCGGTCTTGAGGAGCGGCTGCTCGCAGATCACGTCGGGCGTGAAGGACTCGAAGGCCCGCGCCATGACGTAGCTCCACTCGTCGACGCGGTGCCGCTCGTTCACGACGTCGTTCATCACCCACGGGATCCGCCGGGCCTTCGCGCCGACGGCCGCCGCCGCCCGCTTGACGGCCGACGTGATGCCGGCCGCGAGGCACGGCTCGTCCGACCCGTACGGCCGCGGCTCGGCGGCGACCGCGACGCCGAGCACCTGCCCGAGGCGCGGCAGGGAGCCCGCGCGCCCGCGGGCCGCGAGGACGACGAAGGCCGCGCCCTCGCCCGGAATGAAGCCATTCTCCGTGCGCATCGAGTGCAAGCGCAGCTCGCGATCGAGCCACTCCAGCGCGTCGGGATCGAAGAAGCTGTCGACCCCGCCCACCGCCACCGCGTCGTGCTCGCCGGAGCCGAGGCGCTGGAGCGCGATCTCGAACGCCTGCGCCGCGCCGCCGCGGCACCCGAGCACCAGGGCCGAGCGCGCGTGGTCGATCGGCACCTGCGAGCGCGCCTCGAGGCCGGCGAGGATCTGCGACTCGAGGCGCGGATCGAAGCCGGGGCGGCTCCTCGGCGGCAACGCCACGACGACCGGCAACGGGCGCGCCGCCCGCCGCCGCTGCCGCTCGGCCGACAGCCACGGGAAGGCGGCCTGCGTGAGCGCGGGGCCGCCGAGGGCGACGAGCCGATCGAGGCCCATCACGTGGTCGCCGATGGACGGCAGGCGGCAGGTCACCATCGGCTCGCCAGCGCGATCGATGAGGTGAGAGGCGCGCGGATCCATCTTCAGCGCGCGCACGCTCATCGTCACCTGGAGCGCGGTGAGCCCGTTCGGCGCGCGCGCGCCGGCGCCGACGATCACCGCCTCGGCCGCCGGCAGCGGCGGGAGCGGCGCGCGCGCCGGCGCCGCCGTGGGCTGCGCGTCAGGCGTGTTCGAGGTCATGGCTCGCTCCCTCCCGCGGCTCGTCCCGGCGCGCGCGCCCCCGCGTCACTCGAGCGCCGCGGACCACCGGCCCAGGTCGAGCTTGCGATGGCCCTCGAGGAGGCGCGCGTCCTCGGGGTTCTTGTCCGGGTCGAACGGGACGACCTCGAAGAGGTGCGCGAGATAGACGTCCACGCCGGGGTACGCGAGGCGGATCTCGGGCGGATCGGTGCGCATCTCGAGCACCGGGTACTCGCCGGCCGCGTCGGGCTCGCCGACGTAGAGGACGTCCCGCGACTCGCCGTCCTGCGCGCCGAGGACGTACGCCTCGCCGGGCAGCGCCTTCTCGACGCCCTCGAACATGCCCGCGAGCATCGGGTCGAGCTCGTCCGCCGCGATCTGCCGGAGCGTCCTCGGCGCGAACCGGGGCGACGCCGGATCCTCGAACAGCCGGAGGAAGCCCGCGTCGAATTCGAGGAACGCCGCGAGGCCGGGCGACAGCTTCTTCTTGTTGGGGAACGCGAGCTTCTTGAGCTTCGCCGCAGGGACCGGCCGCGGGTCCGGGATCGCGCCCGTGCCCGCGATCGCCTCCGTCACCTTCTCGATGAGCGCGCGCCCGCGGAGCCGCGCGGCTTGCCCTTTCGCGGCGGGCTTCTTCTTCGCGCCGCCGCCGGCGCGCTTCATCGCCGAGAGCACCTTCGTGGCCGACGGCAGGTCGTCCCACCCGAGCGCCGCCTCCCCGGCGGCCATCGCCTCGATGAGCGGCGCGTGGTCGGTCCGGCCGAGCTTGACGAGGGCGCGCGCCGCGTAGAGCACGACCTCCCGGCTCGGGTCGAGGAGCATCGCGGCGAGCGGCTCGGCGTCGCCGCGCTCGACGCACGCGTCGGCGAACCCGAACCGCTCCTCCGACTCCTCCCCGAACTGCCCGTCCTGCTTGCGCTCGAGCTCCAGCGCGGCGGCGCGCCCCGCGCCCAGCGACGCGATGGCCGCCTCGCGCGCCTTGGCCCAGGCGCGGGAGACGCGCCCGTCGATCGGCGAGTCGTCCGTGACCCATTTCGGCGCCTGGCGCGTGGCGAAGAGCGCGTAGTCGAGGCGGCCGCGGGCGAGGCAGGCGACCGCGTGCGCCCGCCGCTGCTCCTCGCCCTCGGTGAACGGGTTCAGGGCGTTCACCGCGCAGAAGCGCAGCCACGCGTCGTCCGACAGCGCGGGGACCTTCGCGAGGTCCGGCGCGTACGGCGGCGCCGTGGCCCCCTCCCCGCCGAGCGCGCCCGTCAGCCCGCGGAGGAACCCCTCCGAGTAGCCCGAGGACGCGAGGTACGCGAGGACGCCGCCCGCGCGGCCGCGATCGCCCGCGCCGGCCAGCGCCACGCCGAGCGTCACGAGCGCCTCCGGGTTGGTGGGATCCCACTCGAGCGCGCGCTCGGCGAAGCGCGCGGCCTCCTCGCAGCGGCCGAGGTGCACGAGGTCGTCGGCCACCGCGTCGAGCACGCGGTAGACCGAGGTGGGGTGCCACCGCGGCGTGAGGCGCAACGCGGTCAGGTGCACGCGGAGCGCGTCGTCGTACCGGCCCTGCCGCGTAAACGCCGTCCCGACGAGGCCCTGCAGGAGCGCGAACGAACCCCACCCCGAGATCGTCTCCGCGAGCGTATCGGCCGCCGCGCGCGCGTCCTTGCCCTCCCCGGAGAGCGCCACGTGCACCGTGCGCGAGAGCGGCGCTTCACCGAGCAGCCGGCGGCGGCTCGTCGCGGCGCCGAACGCCTGCACGGTGACGTCGTTCGCCAGAAAATCGCGCCAGGCGGCCTCGACGCCCGCAGCGTCCGCCGTGTTCACGAGCGCCATCCCACGCTCCTCCTCCTCGCCCCTCGTCCGGGTCCCGACGGCATCCCCGCGGCCCGCGGCGGTCACACCACCCGCTTATGGACCGCGTGGACCCACTCTAACATCTCGTACTTCCTGGGCAAAGGAATCGCCGCGCGCCACGTGAGCTCGACGCGCATCGCGTCCGCGTCGATCAGCACCGTATCGAGGTGCGTGCGGTGCTCGGCGCGGGTGCCGAGCGCGAAGCTCGTGAACCCGAGGTGCACGCGCGGCAGCGCGAAGGCCCACCGGCCGCCCGGGGTCGCGCCGGTGATCTCGATCGGCTCGTCGCCCCGCAGCGGCGCCGGCGACCACTGGTCCTCGGGCACGCAGACGTGGAATCGATCGTCGAAGTCGTCCGGCAAGAGGGGCATCTTCGTCTCCATCCATTCCGGGCCGTACGTGCCCGCATACGAGGCGCGAGGCTGCCAGTGACGGTGGATGGCGCCGAGGCCGGCAGGCACGTTGTGGCAGCCCCCGATCGGGTGAGCCGGATCCTCGATCTGCGCGGCCGGCTGATCGACGAGCGAGCGCGCGTCGCGTACGGCGCCGCGTCCGACGGTGTTCCTCGGCTCCCCGAACGGCCGCTCCGGGTCGGAGAGATCGAGGCCGCCCCACGCGAGCTCGTACAGGAGCGGGACCGGCTCGACGATGGGCTGCGCCGGCCCCGGCGCGAGCCCGCCCATCACGCCGTGGGTCCACGCGCGCTCGCCGAACGCCCGGACCGTCTTCGCGATGGGGCCCATCCGCAGCGACACGTCGACGTGCCTGGCCTGCCCCGGCGAGCGCGCGTGGGCGTGCCCGATCAGGAGCACGTCGGTCCCGGGCTTCTCGTCGAAGAGATCGGAGGGCTTGCGGATGCTCGCCTTCGCCGCGTCCGGGCCGTTGAACTCGTCGGCCAGGTACGGCGCGGGCCCCTCCGGATCGATCGCGACGCCGCCGCGCGCGTCCACGCGGAACGTGATCTTGATGATCACCGCGAGCCGATCGCGCCCGTCCTTCGTCTTGACCGGGACCGCGAGGTGCTTGCCTGGGGTCTGGTTGATGATGCGGATCATGGCCCGGACGCGACCTCGAAGCGCCGGAGCCAGCGCTCGATCGAGCCCTCGTCCCAGGGCGCGAAGAACGGCAGATCGACGCCGCTCGCCGCGCGGAGCGGGCGCACCAGCGCGTCGACCTCCCGGTAAGCCGGCGGCACCTGCCGCCGGTTCACGTCGCCGCGCTCGGGCGCGCCGCCCGCCTGGATCACCACCCCGTCGCCCGACGCCGCCTGGGTCGACAGGCGCGACGCGCCGAGGCCGCCCCGGGTCCCGAGCTCGTCGAGCATCGACGGCCCGAGCCAGGTGAGCCAGTTTACGGTGCGAATGCGGCGATAAAACGCCTCGGTGAGCCTGACGTACTCCGCGACGTCATATCCCCAGTACCTGCGCGCGTGCGCGTAGATCGCGGCCGCGGGCGCCTGGGAGTTCTGCGCCTCGCAGTCGGAGAACGTGTACCCCGCGGCCCCCCAGCGGAGCCGGAGCTTCGCCGCGATCGCGCAGATCCGCGCGTGGAAGTCCGCGAGCGGCCATGTCTCCGGGACGGTCAGGTGCAGCACGGCGTGGACCGGCAGGCTCAGCGCGTCCGAGCCCTCTCGCAGGTCGCCGATCTCCGCCCAGAAGCGGTACGAGGTGGGGGACGCCTCGAACGGGTCGCGCGCCCCGCTGCACACGACCGACATCTCGTCCCGCCCGAGCCGCACGAGGTGGGCGGAGATCTTCTGATCGTCCGGCCCGCCGCCGGGCACCGGGGCGACACCGAGGTTCGCGGCGTGGGTGGCGATGTAATCGAGGTGCGCGCGCCGGACGGGCTCGGGGCGATCGGCGCACGACAGCGACACGTGCGCCAGCGCGGGGCCGATCCAGCCCCACACCAGCTCGTTGACCTCGTCGAGCCGCGCCTCGTCCTCCGCGGCGAGCCGCTCGAGGTGGAAGATCGCGCCGAGCGCCCCGTAGACGATGGGCGTCCTGTCGGCGAGCCGCGCGAGCGGCTCCGGCGCGGGGTCGTGGATCATAGGGTCAGCCCGACGCGCGCGATGGGCGCGACGGTCCGGTGGAACCGGTAAAGGAGGTTCTCGAGCGCCGCGCGCGACGGAGCGCGCTTGTAGAGGAACTCGGCGTAATGCGCCCGGAACTCGGTGCGGCTCGACCCGAACGTGGGCAACGTCTTCGAGGGATTCATGACGACCTCGAGCCCGTCCTCCGAGACGTAGTTCCGGATGCAGTTGAGCCACCACAGGCTCGTCGCCTCGAGCTCGCCGCGGATCTCGGGGGTGATCGAGGTGGCGAGCTCGATGCGCAGGTCGGCGACATGATCGGCCGGCTCGGCGTGCACCGGGAACTCGCGGTGCGGCCACGCCTCGAGGTACGCCGCGCGGTCGTCGAGCCACGAGCGCACGAGGCCCTCGCGGACCGACATCGCGCTGCCGTCGAGCGGCAGCGACCCGACGAGGCTCATCCGCGTCACCGGGCGGTCCGCGCCCACGCGCCGGAGCTCCTCGACGATGTTGCGGACGAAGAGCGGCGCGACGCCGGCGACGCGCAGCGTCCAGCGGTACGACGGGCCGAGGACGCCGCCGTCGTCCGGGGGCCAGGAGAGGCGCTCGGCCGCGCCGAGGAGGGGGTCGAAGACGGCCCCGCCCGCGGCGCCACGGTTGATCGCCTCGATGAGCGCGCGCAGCGAGGCGAGCGACATCGGGAACTCGGCCGTGCCCTCCGTCGCCACCTCGATGTCGAGCTCCTGCGGCTCGGGGCTCGCGCGGTACGCGACGAGCAACCCGCCCGCGGCAAACTCCATGTCATAGAGAACTGGCACCGGTCCCTCTCACGTGGCGGATCTCGACCGCGGCGCTCACCCCGTCGAGGGCCGGCCAGGCCGCCCTCCTGGCCCCGGGCGCGGCGGCCGCGTCACTTGCATCCCCCGTTGGCGGTCTTCTTGTTGACGCAGTTGGCCGGAGCGCACGACTCGCAGCTGGGCACGATCGGCGGGTCCGGCTTGCTGAACGCCTGATAATCCTTCGCTTGCCCCTTGCTCATCGTGTCGCCAGGGCCCTTGATCTCGATCACCTGCCGGCCGATGAGCCCGTCCGGGAACTTCACCCGGACGCCCCGGTTCATCAGGCGGAAGAGCGCGAACTTGAGGCGATCGAACAGCGGCGCGCCCCGGCGCAGGCCCTCCATCGCGGCGAGGCCGACGACCCCCCAGGGGCCGCCCGGGATGCGGGGGTTCGCCAGCGCGCCGGTCACGGCGGTCGCGCCCGGCCCCGCCAGGGCGCGCACGCCCGCCTGGTGCGCGGCGAGGACCGCGTTCGCCGCGGCCCCGGCCGGTCCGGGCGCGTTCGTCAGGTTCGCCGCGAGCTGGCCCGCCGATCCGGCGGCCCCGCCGAAGACGACGGGCACCTCGCGCTGGATGCGGCCTGCCAGATCGGGGTTGTGGCGCCGGAGCTTGTCGTAAAACTTGTTGTTGAACGACCCGCGCTGCCCCTTCGGCTTCGAGCAATGCTCGTCGACGGCCTCGCGGAACGCCTGGCATATCACGTCCTTCAGGCCGGACGCCGCGAGCCCGCCTCCGCCGTGGACGAGCTGCTCAGGGGTCTGAACGGCCATCTCAGATGTTCCCGTTCGACTTGTCGCCGGTCCGCACGACGCCGCCGCCCTCGGCCTCCACGTCGGTCGACGCCATGAGGATGGCGACCATCCCCATGATCTTGTTGCTGACGACGCCCAGCGCGACGCCCGGCTGATCCCCGTTCGAGAGCGCGCTCTTCCCCTTCTTGGTCCACATCGGCGTCGCGATGCTGAGCGTCTTCGTCGTGTACCCCGGACCCATCGTCGAGGAGACGGCCACGTTGGGGTACGGCATGGGGACGGGGCCGCCGGGGGTCGGCGTCTTGCAGACGTCGAGCGGCCCCGACGCGACCGAGGTGTGGACCGACGCGACGCTCGCGCACATCTTGTTCTGGTTCAAGAGAGGCATCTTCGTTCGAGGTCCATCGCAGTGCGCGGCGGAGGCCTCCGCTACTTGTCCGCCACCATGGGGGCAAGCTCGGGCTGAGGTCCGGTCGCGGTGAGCTTGATCGTGGATGACTTGATGACGACGGAGCCGGCGGAGATCGTCACGTTGGATCCGCCGACCTTGAGCGCGATCGACGCGGCGTTCATCGAGAGCGCGCCGCCGACGGTGATGTTGAGCGTCGAGCCGCTCGAGATGGCGATGTCGCCGCCGGCCTGCGCCGCCCAGACGCCGCCGACGGTCGTGGCCTTGGCGCCGCCGACGTTGATCGCGACGTCCTTGCCGCTCGCCGAGATGAAGGCGCCGCCCACGGTCGTCGCGTGCGCGCCGAGCGTGAACGAGCTCGCGCCGGTCGCGCACGCCGCGATCTCGGCGCCGCCCACGGTGATGCTGGTGACGCCGGCGACGGCCATCCCGACGCCGAGCGCGGCCGCCTCGACGGCGCTGCCACCGACCGTCTCGCTGAACGACGCCGGCGTGCTCGCGCTGACCGACATGGGCGTCATCGTCGTGTGGCTGCCGCCGATCGTGAGCGAGCGCGAGCCTTTGACGTCGACCTTCTCATCGCCGCTCACGGTCTCGGTCCGCGACGCGCCGATCGAGATCGTCTGCGATCCGCCGATCTCCGTCTCCTCCTGCGCGCCGACGTCCAGCGTGGCGTTCGCGCCCACCGTCTGCTTGTGGTTCGAGCCGACGCCGAGCGTCGCGACGTTCGTGACCTTCTCCGTCTTGTTGTTCGCGACGACGACGTTGAGGTCCTTCTCCGCGTGGACGTGGACATGCTCGCTGCCCCCGCCGTCCTCCATGCGGATCTCGTTGTGGCCCCCGCCGCCGGGGCTCGAGGACGACTGCAGCGCCGACTGCGTCTTGCTGTCGGGAAGCTTGTACGGCGGGCCGTACTTGCCGTTGTAGACGCGGCCGAGGACGATCGGCCGGTCCGGGTCGCCCCCCTCGAAATCGACGACGACCTCCCAGCCGACGCGCGGGATCGCCACCGCGCCGCTCGAGTGCATCTGCGCGACGCGCACCCAGCACGAGCTCTTCTCGTCGCCTTCGCCGCGCCGGTCCCAGGGGAACTGCACCTTCACCCGCCCGTACGCGTCGGTGTGGATCTCCTCGCCCGCGGGGCCGGTCACGGTCGCGAGCTGCGGCCCCGGCACGTCGCACTCCGGCGCCGACGCGGGCGGCCGGAACGGGAGGTCCTTCGGCAGGAGGTGGAAGCGGTTCCTGTAGGAGCCCGCCCCGGGCGAGGGGCCCGCCGCAGGCGCGTCCTCCCACACGTGCTCGATCTCGCGGACGACCCACTCGCCCTCGAGCGCCTGCTCCGGCACGTCCGCGAGCGTCACGGTGTGGCCCGGCGCGAGCGAGGTCACGGTGCCCGCGCCCCGCGCGCCCTGCGACGCGGCGTCGAGCGCCTCGAGGCGGATCCGCGCGCGCCGCGCGCCCTCCGCGGGGTCGACGTAGCGGCCGGGGTAATCGTAGTGCTCGCGGCCGAGCGGCGCCTCGCCGCTCGCCGTGGCCTCGAGATCGAGCGCGGGCTTCTTGAAGTCGTGATCCCGGAGCGTGACCTTGGCCGGGCGGGCGCGCTCGAACAGCGCGAGCGCGGTGACGGCGTGGCCCGAGGTGAGCCCGCTCTCGGGCCGGAACGGGACCTCCGCGGGCGGCTGCGGCTCCGTGTACGCCGCGCTTGAGTCGCCGAAGACGACGATCGCGCCGTCGTCGCCGTGCTCGTGGAAATAGAAGATGCCGTCCTCCTCGAGGATGCGGGAGACGAAGGTGAACGTGTCCTCGCCGAACTGCGTGCACACCTCGCGCTTCGGGTAGCTGCCCGAGAGCCGCCAGCGGCAGCGCGACGCGTCGAGGCCCCGCTCCTCGAGCAGCGCCGTCACGATCTCCTGCGTCGTCTGCTCCTGGAAGATGCGGTGATCCGTGGTCCACCGGAGGACCGCGAGCGGCGACTCGAGCGTGACCGCGATCCGGCGCGCCTCGCTGCGGCTCGCGCGCTCGCGCGCGCGCGTGACGATGCCGCAGAAGAGCCGCGGCGCCCCGCCCTCGCCGGGCGCGACGATCGCCGTCGCGCCCGCGCCGATCCAGCCGCCGGGGTCGACGTCGGGCGCGGAGAGCTCGAGCTCGACCTCGACCTGGTACGAGAAGCTCAGCCCCTCGTGGGCGACGATGCTGCGCACGCGCGCGAGCTCCGGCGGCAGCCCCTCGGCCGCGAAGAACGCCTGGTGGAGGGAGGTCGCGTCGCTCATCCGTTGTGCTCTATCTTCGAGGCCTTCTTCGTGATCGTCGCGCCGGGCGCGGCGATCGCGGGCGCCTTCACCTCGACGCTCGACGGCTTGACGGTGAGCGACGCTCCCCCGACGCGGAGCGAGATCTCGCTCTCGGCCTCGATCTCGATCGTCGGCGCGTTCGCCAGCATCGCGCCGCCGACCGTGAAGGCGAGCCGCGACGTCGCGCTCTCGCCCACGTTCGATCCGGCGGCGATGACGTAGGCGCCGCCGACCGTCTCGGCGGCCGCGCCCTTCACCGAGACGGCGCAGCCGGCGGCGCCCGCGTTGATCTTGGCGCCGCCGACCGTCTCGGCGCACGCGCCGCCCGTCAGGGTCGCGAGCCCGGTCGCCGCGGCGCTGACCCACGCGCCGCCCACGGTGACGTTCGCGGTGCCGAGCACGAGGCGGTTCACGCCGAGCGCCGAGATCGCCATCATCGTCCCGCCGATCGTCACCGTGCGGCCCCCCTTGGCGTCGAGGCTCGACCCCCTGATCGCGGTGACGCTGCGCGAGGCGCCCACCGTCGTCGTCTCGGCACCGCCGACGACCACCGACCGGCCGCCCGACACGGTGAGCGACTCCGCGGCGCCGATGGTCACGTCCTGGTTCGACTTGACGCCGACCTTGCGGTTCGAGCCGACCTTCGCGTCGAGGTTCGCGCCGATCGTCTCCTCCAGGTCGACGCCGACCTTCTCCATCTTGTTATCGCCGACGACGACGTTCATGTCCTTCGACGCGTTGATGAAGATCTCCTCGCTGCCCTTCTTGTCCTCGAACCGGATCTCGTTCGACGAGCCGCCGCCCGGCGTCGTCGCGGTCTGCCACGCGGTTCGCGTCTTGTTGCCGGGCAGGCCGTACGGGACGGGGAACCGCCCGTCGTAGAGGTGCGCGCTCACGTGGGGGGAATCGATGTCGCCCTCGGCGTGGTGCGCGAGCACGTCCCAGCCGACGCGCGGCAGGACCATCGAGCCGCCGAGCGCGAACTGGCCGACGCGCATCCACGTCGACGCCTTGTCGTCGCGCTGGCCCTCGCGATCCCAGTAGAACTGCACGCGCACGCGGCCAGATTTGTCGGGGTGGATCTCCTCGCCCGGCGCGCCCGCGACGACGCCTGTCTCCGGGCCGGCCGGATCGCGCGTGACCGGCCCGCGGCGCGGCGCGCGGTACGACGTCGCCTTCGGGATCGCGACCCACGCGAGGCGGACCGGCTCGCTCTCGCCGGCCGACGCGCCGCGCTGGTCCGAGACGATGTACGTGACGCGCTCGACGAGGTAGCTGCCGTCGAGCCCCTCCACCGGGTGCTCCGCCAGATCGAAGGTGCGGCCGACGCGCAGCCGCGTCGTGGTCGTCTCGCCCGCGACGACGACGCGGCGCGCGCGCAGCGCCTCCAGCCGGACCTGCGCCCGGCGCTTCCCGTCGGCCGGCACCGCGAACCGCCCCGGGAAGTCGTAGAGCTCGCGCGCGCCGCTGCCGGCCTTCTCGTCGAGGCGGAGGCGCGGCTTCTCGTGGTTGCAATCGCGGAGGCGGACCGCCTCGTGGGCCACGGCGGCGCGCTTCGTCACCCGGTACACGGCGCCCTCCGCCTCGAGCAGCAGCGCGTCGTCCCTGTACGCGAGCTCCGCGCCGCCGTCGATCGGCGCCGCCGCGGTCGAGTCGTCGCCGAGGACGAGCTTCGTCGCGCCGCCCTCGTGCTCGAACCAGTAATAGATGCCCTCCTCGTCGAGGAGCCGCTGGACGAAGTCCCAGTCGCTCTCCCGGTACTGCGCGGTGTACGGCCGCTTCGCGTACGGCGCGCTCGTGCGCCACTCGACGTCGGTCACCTCGCCGCGCTCGAGGACCTTCTTGACGATATCGACGACCGTCATCTCCTGGAACACGCGGCTGTCGCGCCCGATCGTGAGCGCCGCGACGGGCGAGCCCAGCGTGAGCTCGAGCCGCGCGCCCTCCACGACGTCGCCGACGTGGCGGACGGCCGAGAGGACCACGCCGCGGACGGGCAGCGCCGCGCCGAAGCCGTCGGTGAGCACGAGCTCGTAGGGCTTGCCCAGGAGATCGCCGGGGCGCAGCGCGCCGCCCTGCGTGAACACGTCGGCCGAGAGCTCGAAGGGGCAGGACAGCGCGAGGGTGCCCGTCAGCCGCGAGACCTCGAGCGCGGCGCCGTCCACGGAGAGCTCGACGACGCGCGCCATCAGCCCACCAGGTTCGGGTTGCCGGAGATCTTGATGCTCCCCGAGGCGTCGAGGGTGATGAGGCCCGCGAAGCTCGCGGAGGCGGGCGTGAGCGTGAGCACGCCGCCGCCGCCGAGCAGGTTCGCCACCCCGCCGACGAGGATGTTGATCTTCTCCCCGTTGATCGCGATCTTGCCCGCGGCGTTCATCGACATGAGGCCGCCGACCGTCACCGCCGCGGGGCCCTTCGTGCCGCCGACCCGGTTCGCGGCCGCGGCGTGCACGCACGCGCCGCCGACCGTCGCGGCGTAGGCGCCGACGACGGACTCGGTGACGGAGGCGCCCGACGCGGTGATCTTCGCGCCGCCGACCGTCTCGGACTTGGCGCCCGCCACCGCGACCGAGACGCCCATGCCGGCCGCCGAGATCATCGACCCGCCGACCGTGAGCGCGTAGCTCGACGTGGCCGTCTTGTCGATGCCGAGCGCCGCGAGCGTCGTGTGGCTGCCCCCGGTCGTCTCGGTGTCGCTGCCCGCGATGAGCTGGCTGATGTTGCCGCTCACCGTCACGGTCTCGGACGCCCCGATCGACACGGTGCGATCGCTCTTGATCTGGACGCCCTGGTCGGCGCCCACGGTGGCGGTCTGGTTCGCTCCGATCGACACGGTCTGGCTCGCGCCGATCGTGATCTCCTCGTCGACGCCCACCTCCACCTTCTCGTCGACGCCCACCTTCTCGGTCTTGTTGTTGTTCGTCTGGCCGTCGAAGTCCTTCGACGCGTTGACGAAGAGCTCCTGCCCGCCGCCGCCGTCCTCCATCCGGATCTCGTTGGATTTGCCGCTCGCCGGGCTCGACGCGGTCTGGAGCGCCATCCGCGTCTTCGCGGCCGGATAGGCGTAGGGCGACGCCTTCTCGGCGTTGTACATCCGGCTCACGGCGATGGGCCGGTCGGGATCGCCGTCGAAATAGGCGATCGACATCTCCCAGGTCATCCGCGCGAGGGCCATGGATCCGCCGATGGGGAGCTGGACGACGCGCATCCAGCACGAGCTCGTGTCGTCGTCCTTCCCGAGGCGGTCCCAGAAGAACTTGCCCTTCATGCGGCCGAGCTTGTCGGTGTGGATCTCGCCGCCGGGCCCCGTGACGACCGCGGCATGCGCGCCCCGGAGCCGCGGGCGCGCGGCGGCCCGCGGCGGGCGGAAGGTGGCCGCGTGCGGGGTGGCGGTGAAGCGGTTGACGTAAGAGCGCCTGTCGTCGCCGTCGAGCCCGCGGCTCACGATCTCGTGCCGCACCGAGGTGAGCAGGTATTTCTGCGACAGGTGCGCGGCGGCCGTGTTCTCGAGCTCGAACCACGAGCCGGCGCGGAAAGTCCAGCGATCGCTGTGGCCGGTGCCGACGCGGGCCCGGGCGAGGAGCTCCTCGCAGCGGATCTTCGCGAGCGCCGCGCCCTCGTCCGGCGTCCTGTGGCCGGCGGCGTACTCGAAGCGCTCGCCGCGCGGCGACGCCGCGCCGGCGTGGGACGACGTGAGGTCGATCTGCGGCGTCTCGAAGTTGTAATCGCCGACGGCCGCCGATTCGGGCGTCGCGATCGTCTCCAGCTCGAAATCGAGCACGCCCGCGCCGTGCTCGCGCCCTTCGACGATGGACCATTGCGCGACGCCCTCGATGGGCGGGAAGCTCGATTGCGCGTCGGCGAAGGTGACGTGCGTCCCGCCGCTGTCGTCGTGGATGAAGTAATGAATGCCCTCGTGCTCCAGCAGCCGCGAGGCGAAGTTCAGGTCCGTCTCGCGGTACTGGACGCAGTACGTGCGCTTGCCGAGCGCGCGCTGCAGCGACCACGCCACGTCGCTGGCGGGGACGCCGGCGCCCTCGAGCACCTCGGACACGATTGTCTTGGCGTCCTTCTCCTGGAACATGCGCACGTCGCTGCGCAGGGACAGGAGCGAGAGCTCGTGGACGAGCTCGACGACATAGCGGCGCTGGTGGCCGTGCTGCACCCCGTCGAACCGCACAGCGGACACGACAAGGTGGAAATGGCGCACCGACGCGCCGTCGATGGCGAGGGAGAGGTGGGCCTTCTCGCCGACGGGCCGCTCGAGGTCGAGGTCGTCGGGGCCGACGAGCTCGACCGTGGCGTGGGTCGGCTGCGAGATGGCCTCCACGACGACCGCGGAGGTCGCGGCGAGGCCGCCCGGGATCGCGCCGCACTCGAGAGAGAGCGAGAGGAGTTGCTCCACCGTCGGCCTCAGTTGAGCCGGATGATGCGGCCGACGATCTTGTGGATGCCCGAGGCCCGCGCGGTGATGTCGTGCGCGAGGGTCTCGATGAGCCCATGGGCGCGGACGACCAGGCTCGCCGCGCCGCTCGCGATCGCGAACTCGTGCTCCGCGGCGACGAGCACGCGGCGCGCCTTGATGAGGAACTCGTCCCCCTCGTCGACGCCGGGCGTCGGCGCGGTGCGCAGGGCGCCGAGCACGACCCAGCCCTCGCCCTCGCGCTGGACGACGAGCCGCTCGCCGCGGACGAGCGCCGTGGCGAGCACGGCCGGCGAGAGCGCCTCGTCGAGCGCCGCGTCGATCTCGGCGCCGCCGAGCGACAGCCGGGCCGTGCGGGCCTGCGCGTCGAAGGCGACGAGCCGCGCGGCGAGGAGCCCGGCGGGCGCCGGTTGCTCCTGCGACGCGGGCGGCGCATCCGCGGCCGGCGCGCCCGCCGGGCGGGGAGGAACGTCGATCGCTCGCACCGCCGCAGCCCGCTTCGCTCGCACCGTCATGCGGTCCTCCTGTGTTCCTGAAGAAGCCTCGCGCCTCGCTCTATCCACCCGAGGATACACGAGGCGCGCCGCCACACACCCGTCGAAAGGCGCGCACGACACGGGCAACGGCAGGTTTCATCCAGGGATATTTCCAGAGCGGCGGGACGTCAGCGTGCCTGCATGACGCCATGCTTCCCGCGTCGCCCCGCGCCGTTCAACCCCGGCCAGGCCCCGGGCGCAGGGCGCGCAGCGAGGCGATCGACCCGGAGGCGGGGCCGGCGCTACCATCGATGTCGCCATGGGCCACATCGTCCGCCGCGCGACCTGGGGAGTCATCGATCTCGATACTCGAACCGGGCACATCTTCGTGCAGGAAGAGTGGCGCTATGTCTGGCAAATCGACCCCGGCGCCCGGCCGTGGACCCTGAGGGAACGGCGGCAGTTCCACGGCACCGTCGACAGGCACGTATGGGGCACGTGGAGCCGCCGCCTCCGGGTCCGGCCGACGGGCGCGCACCCGCTGTGCAATCCAGCGCGCGACCTCCCCGTCGAGTTCGACGTTCGGTGGGTCCTCTCCGGGGGCCACTGGACGGTCAACGTGAAGAAGCTCGCGCCGGGGACCCCCTCGCCGCGGAGCTGGGTCGATTTCGGCGCGCGCCGGATCCAGCTCGATCACCTCGACGGGATCCCGCACGCGGTCGGGAACGCCGCGAATCAAACGAGGAGCCGGTTCTACACGCTACCGCACGAGTTCGGGCACACGCTGCCGACGGCGGCCGGCAGCGCGCTGCCGGTGGACGACGAATACAGCGCCGGGCACGCGCACCTCGCCGATACCGACAGCCTGATGAACATCGGCCGTCAGGTGCGCAGCCGCCATATCCAGGTCGTCCTCGACGAGCTCAACGCCATGCTGCCCGACCTGCGGTTCACGATGGCGCCCTGAGCGGGCCCACGCGGACAGCGCGCTGGCGCGGGCTGGACACGGGCCGTGGGGGCGGCGACGATGCCCGGGTGCCGGCGGGAGGCAGGGACGAGGACGACGAGGAGACGGCGGCCCGCGGCGCGCCGCACGGCGTGACGCTGTTCGATCACGCGCAGATCTCCGCCGAGATCGCCGAGGGCGACCGCGCGCTCGCGCGGGTGATCGAGGCGCGCGGGCTCACGGAAGCGCAGTGGAACGAGGCGACGCTGTACTGGACGCAACGCATGGGCGACGACGTGATGGACCACGCGGAGCGCGCGCGCATCCCCCTCGTCTACTCGGACGCCTTCTCGAAGGCGCAGGACGCGCTCAGGCCGCTGCCGGCGATGGACGTCGAGGGGTATGCGGCGCTGGTCGCCGCAATCCAGGCGGCCGGCTCGCCGGCGCAGCCGCTCGCGGCGCGCGGGCTGTCGATCGCCGATTACCTCCGGCTCTCGCGCCACTTCGCGCGCGCGATGGCGGCGGACCCGGAGCAGGCCAGGCGGTTCTTCGAGGTGCTGCAAGCGCTCTCGCCGCCGGCGGAGGAGGTCGAGGTCTGACGGGCGCGGCGAGGTGAGCCGCCGCCGCGCCGGCAGCTCACCGGGGCGCGTCCGGCCCGGGCCGCGCCGCGGCCACCATCGCGCGGTAGGTCCGCGCGAGCGCCGGGTCGGCCGCGAGCCGCGCCGTCCAGGCGCGCTGGAGCCGGGTGTAGGCGGCGAGCGAGAGCCCGGCGCCCGCGAGCACGACGCCCGGAGGCTCGCCCGCCTCGATGCGCGCGGCTAGGCGGGCGTAGTCCTCGAGCGGCATCGCGGGCGCAGGCGGGCCGAGCGCCGCCTGCGCCGCGGCGTAGGCGAGGTCGAGATCCTGCCCGAGCGACAGATCCGCCTTGAGCGCGGCGGTCGCGACGCGGAGCAGCCACGTCCTCTCGACGTCCATCCAGCGGATCTCGTCGAGCCCGTACGAGGAGAGGACCCTGGCCCGCTCGGCAGGCGCCTCGGCGAGCTCGGCGGAGATGCGCGCGTAGGTGGGGAGATCGACGCCCTCGACCGGCGATCGCGGCACCGGCTGCGCCGGGTCGGGGCCGCCAGGGAGCTGCGGGACGGGCGGTAGCTCGACGTGGGGAGAGAGATCCACCCTGGGTGCGTCCTTCATCGAATCCACCTCGTGACCTTGCTTCCGACCCTGCGCTCCGCCGGGCTGGGCGCGGCGGCGGCATGGCCAACCGCGACGATATCGTCACGCCCAGCGGGCGGTACCACGCCGTCCTCGAGCAGGCCATCGCGGGGGCAGCGCTCCCGCTTCAGCGCAACCCCCTCGCCCCCGGAACCTCCCCGCGCCGCCGCTGTCATTCCGCAGGCACGACGGACAGCCGGCCAGCGCGGCCGAGCGCCCGCCTGAAGGACGCGGATCCGCGCGTCCTCCGCGCGGTTCCAGAGGACGTGAGCGCGCCGCTCCGCGCGGCGCACAGGGGAGATCTATGCCCAGCGCGAACACGACGGACGCCGGGGATGGCGGCGCCGCCACCCATCCGAACCTCACCGCCGCGAGCCAGCCCGACGCGGCGAGCACCGGCGAGGCCGAAGGGCCGGTGCGCTCCGTGGAGATCGTCATCTCCTGGGGCACGACCGTGCTCTTCGTCCAGCACCTGACGCCGCCGCGCGCGTTCGACGTCGGTGAGGGGCGCGACGACGGGCGCCCGTGCGACTGCTTCCTCCCGGGACGCGTGCTCGGCGCGCGCCGCGCGCCGCTCCTCGAGGTCGACGGCGCCGGGCGCGTCGGCTTCGTCCTGCCGGGCGCCGCGACGGGGACGCTCACGCTCGCCCCCGGCGGCGCGCCGCTGTCCGCGGCCGCGGCGCGGGAGCTGCATGTCGGCGTGGAGCGCGCGGCGCGCGCGGCGATCCCCGGGGCCACGCTCGTGCCCCTGCCCGCGCAGGGCCGCGTGGACGTCGAGATCGCGGGCGTGCGGATCCAGATCCACGCGGACGTCGCCGCGGGCGAGCGCGTGCGCCGCTCGCTCGTGAGCCGGAAGAGCCTCGCCCTCCACGCCGTCTCCGCGGCCCTGCACCTCGGGCTCCTCGGCGCCCTCGCTCGCTGGGCGCCGCCCCTCGTCGACCCGTCCACGGGCATGAGCGCGGATCGGATCGCGCTCGTGCAGCAGTACCTCGCGTCCGCGGACGAGCGCGAGCTGCGCGCGGCGATCGAGCGCGAGGGCGAGCCCGCCGCCGACGCGAAGGAGGGCGGCGCAGGGACGCGAGCCAAGGGCGAGGAAGGGTCGATGGGCCACCCATCGTCGTCCACGCCACGCGCGCTCGCGACGGGGAACAGGTGGGGGGTCAAGGGCCCGAGCGACAGCCCCGATCCGCACGTGGCGCGGCAGCAGGCGCTGCGCGACTCGGCCGAGTTCGGGATGATCGGGCTGCTCAACGCCGGGGGCGGCGGCGATCCGAACGCCCCCACGGCGCCGTGGGGGCTCGACGGCGCCGCGTCGTCCGCAGGCGGCGCGGGCCTCCCCCTCGCCGGTTACGGGGGCCTCGCCGGCGAGCGCGCGGCGTCCGGGCTCGGATCCATCGGGACGATCGGGCACGGCGCGGGCGCCGGGTCGGGCCAGGGGTTCGGGAGCGGCCACGGGCGCGCCGGCGCCTCCTCGCCGCCGGTCTCGGCGCGGAGCGCGGCCGCCTACGCTCCGGAGCCCGAGGTCGCCCTCGATCCGAACGGCCGCTTCGCCACCACGTACCGGCCCGGGGGCGGCCACCTCGCCGCGTTCGAGGCCGCCCTCGCGCGCGGCGTCGTGCCCGCGGCGGAGCGCGAGCTCGTCGGCGACGTCGGCGCCCGCTACGCCCCGGAGGTCCCGCTCGCCCCCGACAAGGCGCTCGGCCTGCGCACCGACCTGGAGCGCGCCGCGCTCGGCCCGCGCGGCGGCGCCTTCCACCTGCGCCTCGCGCTCCGCTCCGCGGCGGCGGCGGCGCCCGCGCGGCCGCACCTCTCGGTGCACCTCGTCCTCGACACGAGCGGCTCGATGGCCGGCGCGCCGATCGACAGCGCCCGCCGCGCCGCGCAGGCGCTCGTCGATCGGCTCGCGCCGGCCGACGACTTCTCGCTCACCGCCTTCTCCAGCGACGCCGAGGTGGTGATCGAGGACGGCCCGGTCGGCCCGCGCCGCGCGGCGATCCGCCGCGCCATCGAGGGGCTCCGCGAGGGCGGCGGCACCAACATCGGCGCGGGGCTCTCGCTGGGCTACGCGCAGGCGAGCCGGCCGGGCATCCCCGAGGACGCCGTGCGCGTGGTGCTGCTCGTCTCCGACGGCCGGGCGACGAGCGGCCTCACCCACAGCGAGCGCCTGGCGTGGCTCGCCCTCGACGCCTTCCAGCGCGGCATCCAGACGAGCGCGCTCGGGCTCGGCGACGACTTCGACGGCCAGCTCATGAGCTCGATCGCGAGCGACGGGGCCGGCGGCTACTACTACCTGCGCCACCCGGAGCAGATCGCGCCCGCGCTGTCGACCGAGCTCGACAAGCGCCTCGACCCGGTCGCGACCGCGGTCGAGGTGCGCGTACGGCTGAAGGCGGGCGTCGATCTGCTCCGCGCCTACGGTTCGCGCCGGCTGGACGGCGCCGAGGCCTCCCGCGTCCGCGCCCAGGAGATCGCGGCCGACGTCGCCGCCCAGTCGCGGGACCGGATCGCGGCCGACCGACGCGACGACGCCGACGGCGGCATGCGCTTCTTCATGCCCGTGTTCGCCCGCGATGATCGGCACGCGCTGCTGCTCAAGCTGAGCGCCGGCCCCGGCGCGGGGAAGCGAGCCGTAGCGACCGTCGAGCTCAGGTACAAAGATCGGCTCTCCAAGAAGAACGTGATCGAGGAGATCCCCATCGAGGTGCGCTATGCGGACAGCGACGCCGCCAGCGCGGCGTCCGTCGACGCATCGATGACGCGCACGCTTCAGGGCTTCGCCGCGGGCGAGTCGCTCGCGGAGGCCGCTGCCCGCGTGGCGCGCGGCGATCGCGCCGGCGCCGCCGCGCTCCTCTCCGAGCGCGAGGGCATCCTGCACGAGGCCGCGACCCGGCTGAACGAACCGCTGTTCCTGGAGGACGCGACGCGCCTGTCGCGCCTCCGCGCGCACATGGGCGCAGAGCAAGGCCTCGGCGATCCGCTCGTGCTCGCGATGTTGCTGGAGACGGCGGGGCGATCCCGCCTGCGCTGACGCGCAATCGCAGCGCGCGCACGGGCGGAGGCGTCGCCCAGGTGGTAGGCTGAGCGCGGCCATGACAGACAGAGTCTCATCGACCGGACGCGCTGCGCTGCGAGAGTCGCTGCTCCAGTTCTCCGCTTTCGCCGACGCGCTCGAGTCCCGTTCCATGCGCGAGGCCATCGATGCCTGCATCACCGTCCTGGACGCACCAGGGCCGCTTGACAAACGCGATCTCGCCCCGTGGCTCAAGGTCGTCCACGAGCGCGCGGCCGATGTCTTTCGGCGGGGTATCCGTCAGACCACGGGTGTGCTGCGCCAGCAGATGATGCACGGCCTGAAGCAGGCTGAAGAAGACGCTGTCTGGATGCAGCAGGCCATCGACGCGCTCAGTCGAGACCGCGCGAACTGACATGCTGAGCTGAAACAGCGCTCGTCGCCCACGCGCAGACGACGGCTCGCCGCGACAGGGTGAAAGCGAGCCGGCCGGAGGCGGGAGCAGGCGGCCGCGCACAGCGTGACACGACGCGCGCCGTCCGTGCTACGAGAAGGGACATGTTCGCCTCGGCGTTTCCGCTGCTGCTCCTCGGCTTCTCTCTCGGGATGCGCCACGCCACCGACGCGGACCATGTGATCGCGGTGGCGACCGTCGTGAGCCGGGTGCGGAGCCTCGGGACGGCGCTGCTGATCGGCGCGATGTGGGGCGTCGGCCACACACTCACGCTGATGGTGATCGGCGGTGCCATCGTGCTCTTCGGGCTCGTGGTGCCGCCGCACGTCGGCCTGGCCATGGAGCTCTCGGTCGCCCTGATGCTGATCGGCCTCGGGGTGTACCACCTGGCGCGGCTCTACCGGGCGGTCCGGCGGGGCGAGCCGCCGGCGCCCGACGTCGCTCCGGTCAAGCACGCTTCGCCTGGTGCGCATGTTGCGCATGTTGCTGACCACGACGGCCACCGGCACGACCTCGGCTGGGCGGACCGCGTGTTCGGCGGTTCGCGCGTCTATGCGAGCCTCCGGCCGCTGCTCATCGGCGTGGTCCACGGCCTCGCGGGCTCGGCCGCGGTGGCGCTCCTCGTGCTCACCACGGTGCGCGACCCGCGGTGGGGCATCGGCTACATCGCGCTGTTCGGCGTGGGCACGATCGCCGGGATGACGCTCATCACCGGGGTGCTCGCGCTGCCGTTCGCCTACGCCCGCGCGCGCACCAGCGGGATACACTACGCCTTCGGCGCCGTCGCCAGCCTCCTCAGCGTGGGGTTCGGCCTGTTCCTGGCCTACGACATCAGCTTCGGATCCGGGCTGTTCACCGCGACCCCGCAGTGGACGCCAGGCTGACGGCGCCCGGGCGGGCCGCGATCGCGCGCGCGTCGAAGGAGCGACGCTCGGCGCTCACCGGCTCGCGGTCGACCAGGCACGCTCGGCCTCGCGCGGCGACGCCGGCGCGAGGTGCGCGTCGATCTGGGTCATGAGCCAGTCGAGGAACTCGTCCTTCAGGATCGTTTGCGCCACGTGCAGATCGGTCCAGACGGGCGCGCGCGCGGCGGCCCGGTCGCTCGTCTGCACCACGACCGGGATCGTGCAGAACCTCGCGTCGTCGCGCATCGCGCGGATGAACTCCACCCCGTTCATGACGGGCATGTGGACGTCCACGATGGCCAGCGCGACGGGCTCGCGCGCGAGCAGCTCCAGGGCGTCGCGCCCGTTCTCAGCCTCGAGCACGCTGAAGCGCGGCTCGAGGATCAGCCGGTAGCACTCCCGGATGTCCGCGTCGTCGTCCACGACGAGGATGGTTACCCCCTCGACGGCGCCGAGCACGCGCTCGACGGCGGCGCGGAGCTCCCCCGCGGTGACGGGCTTGCGCACGTAGCCGGCGACCCCTCGCAGGATCGCCTCTGCCGGCTTGTTCACGACGGAGACGAGCATCACGGGCACCCGCTCGCGCGACTGCACAAGCCGGTTGAAGGCGAAGCCATCCATCTCGGGCATCAGGAAGTCCGCCAGGACGAGATCCGGCGTCCACGTCCGGAGGAGCTCCAGCGCCGCGCTCCCGCCGCGCACGGTCCGGACGTCGTACGCCGCGCCTTGCAGCGCCTCGGCCATCCACGCGAGCGTCCCCGAGTCATCGTCGACCAGCAAGAGCTTGGCCATGGCATCACCCCCCTTGCGCCTCGGCGCCACCCGACTCGCCGACACGCCGCAGCCGGAGCCAGAACCTCGCCCCACCTTCCGGCCGCGCCTCGTACCCGATCGCCCCGCCCCACCGCTCCACCGCGATCCGGGCGCCGTAGAGCCCGAGGCCGCTGCCCGCGCCAGGGTCGTGGCCGTGCGCGAACTTCTGGAACAGGCGCGGCGCGACGGCAGGGGAGACGCCAGGCCCATCGTCCTCCACCGTCACGCGAGCCCACCGGGGCTCATCGTGCACGGCGACGCGCACCGACCTGCGCGGAGGCGTGAACCGGAGAGCGTTCTCGACGAGGTTGGAGACCACGCGCGCGAGCCTGCGCTCCTCACCGACGACGGTGCACGGCCGCGCGCAGCCGATCTCCGGCGGCGCCTCCAGGCACACCCCCCGGCTGCGCGCCATGGGCAGGAGCGCCTCGACGACCCGAGCGACGGTGCCGCACACATCGACAACCGCGGCGAGGTCGCCGCCGGAGGCGTCGGACGCCATGCCCTCGGCGGTGAACACGTCGAGGATCTCCCGGATCAGCTCGCGCTGCCGCAGGGCGGCCTTCAACGCGACCACGGCGAGCGCGCCGCTCTTCTCCGGCAGCGGCTGCTCTCCCAGCAGGGACAGCGCGCCGAGGAGGCTGTTCAGCGGGCCGGAGAGGTCGTGAACGATGCAGTGGACGAGGACATCCTTCCGCTCGACCTCGCGCGACAGCGCCTCGTGGACGAGGCGAAGCTCGCGCGCCCGCTGGAGGACGCGGCGGCGCTCCTGGAACAGCGCGTCGTTCCGGGTGATCACGAGCAGCCGCGACGAGCCCACGCGGAGCGCCGTCGCCTCGAGGTGAAGCGCCTCGTCGCCGATCATCTGCGTCCAGAAGTCGGATTGCACGCCCGGCGCGCCTTCCACGGACCAGGCCCGCTCCGCCTCGGGGAGGAACACCTCCAGGAAGGGCAGCGCGCGATCGATCGGGAGCGGCGCGTCGCGCCACGGCGGCGCGAACCCGAGCCTCCGGAACCACGGCGGCGGCTCGCCGCGGATGACGAAGGTCCCGTCGCGCAAACGCTCGAGGACGAGCTTGTCCAGCGCCGCGAGGAGCCACGTGTCCACGTCCATCAACCCCGCAACGAAGGCGCTTCGCTCGCCAGCATGGCGCGCGCCAGCGAGTTGAACGCGCCTTCGACCCCGGCGCCGGTCTTGGCGCTCGTCCTGGTGATCCAGAGGCCCGCCCTCCTCAGCCTGGCCTCGGTGGCGTCGTCGATGTCCCACGCCGCGGTGAGATCGGCCTTGTTCAGGACGACGACGGCCGGGACCTCTCCGACGATCGTCCGCGCAGCGGTGTAGAGGTGGAGCCCGGTCTCCGCCGTGAGGCGCCGCGTGCCGTCGATGACGAGGAGCCAGCCCGCGGAGCCGCGCAGGTACGATGTCTGGACGGCCTGGAACTCGTCCTCTCCGCTCAGGTCCCAGAGGATGAGGTCGAGCTCGCCTTCATCGCACCTCACGCGCCGTGTCTCGATCGTCACGCCGATGGTCGTCCGGTAGGACTCGGAGAAGATGCTGCGCACGAAGCGGGCGACGAGGCTTGTCTTGCCGACCCCCGTCGCGCCCAGCACGCAGACCTTGCGTTTCTCCGCCATGACTCAGTCCTTGCTCTCCGCGCGCAGGTCCACAAGGAAGATCACGCTGCGCGCGCGGCGCTCGAGCGCGCTGGCGAGGCACTCGGGCCGCGCCGCGCCCCCGGCGCAGGACGGGGGCACGACCTCACGCCGCGTCCCCCCGCCGCTCGCCCGCAGGCGATCGGCCGGGATCCCCCGCGCAACGAGCTCGGCCGCGACGTGCTCCGCGCGGGCCTGGCTGAGCGCTCGATTCGACGCCTCCAATCCGACGGGATCCGCATAGCCGATCTCGCGGATCTCGGCGGTCATGCCGGCCTCGCGCCCGCGGGCGATCAGCCGCTCGGCAGCGGCCGCGACCTCGTCGAGACGTGCAGCCTGCTCGCCGGAGAGCCGCGCGGCGCCGCGGCGGAAGAAGAGCTCCATCGCCTCGAGGGATCGCGCCGCCGCGCGCGCGCGGTCGATCGACTCCTGCGCCCTCAGGCCCTCACCGTCGAACCCCGAGACGCCGGGGAGCACCGCCGCCGACCAGCGCGCGCGCTCGATCCAGCGCTCGGGCGCGACCCCGCTGGCCACGACGGCGCCGCCGCGCAGCGCCAGGGTGACCCCGGGCGGCGGCTCCAGAGCGCGCCCCACCCGGCGCTCGACGATCTGCGGATCGAGCGAATAGAAGGGCTCGAAGCGCAGGATGACCTCCTGGCGCACGGGGCCGCCGCGCTCGAGCACGGCCCTCGGGTCCGCGGCGAGCGGATCGCGGAGGCCCGTGAACACGGCCTGGCCGCCGCGCCGCTCCGCCGCGGTGACCAGCAGGCCGGGCTCGCGCCGCAGCGCCTCGCCCCAGCCGTCGATGCGGCGCTGTTCCTCCCGCGAGGCGCGCACCGAGAAGACGAGCGCGGTCGCGACGGCCGCGGCCAGCAGGGCGGCCGCTATCGGCACGGCCCGAGCTCGGCGCGGGACCGGCTGGCGTTGCTGCTGGAGGCAGCGCGAGAGCAGCTCACGGGCGCCCGAGAACGGCGTCCGATCGCCGCGGAAGCCGGCGAGCTCACCGCCGTACGAGAGGTGGACGCGCTCCAGCGTCTCGGACAGGACGAGCCCGTACGCGGGCGGCGCCACGCCGCGAACGATGGACACGAGGAGCGCCGACGGGCCGTGCTCGACCCACCCTGTCAGATCGCCCACGCGGAAGCGCTCCAGCCGCGCGTCGGTCCGGAACGCGTCGTGGGCGAACGCGTCGATGGCGGTGAGCATCGCCGTGACCTGATCGGGATCCCTGTAGGGGATCTCGTCGGCGCTGAGGTGCTCGAGGACGAGCCCCGTCCCGCGGTGGACGAGGAAGAGCTGCTCGGTCCGGTAGACCATCGAGCGGAGCAGCACCACCTCCGCGAAAGGACGCCCCGTGCGGCGCGCCTCGACGCGCCAGCGCACGCTCTGCCAGGACAGGCCGAGGGCGGCCGCCTCGTTGAGGCGCTGGATCATCGCCCGGAGAGCGCAGCGCACGGCCTTGCGGATGGCCGGCCCCATGGCGGGGGAGATCGCGTCCGCGAACGCCCCCGGGTCCTGGCGCACGCGCTCCTGGATCGCGCTCGAGATGAGCGGCTCCAGCGCCCACGAGAGCGCCTCCCCCTTCTTGCGGCTCTCGATCACCGCCTCGGGCAGCGCCCCCGCGACCATCTCGACCATGGACTGGTCCAGCCGCTCCTCGATCCGCTGGATCCGATGCTGCTCAGGGCCCACGAGCAGGGGGCGGAGGTCTTCGAGCGTCCTTCTCGGCGGAGGCGCCCCGCGGCGCGCTCTCGGCTCTCGCATCGTACTTCTCCGGACCGCCGCGCCCGCTCCGCTGGGCGGAGCGGCGCGGCCGCCTCACGCCGCCTCGTCCGAGCGGCGCTCCGTCTTCTGGTACCGCTCCGACGCCGCGGCCGCCTCGCGCGCCGGCGCGTCCGGCGCGGTCGCGTCGGCGCCGTCGGCCCACACGGCGGCCAGCTCACGCTCGAGCATCGCGCTCAGCTCGCTCCGCGTACGCCGCGTCTCGTCGACGAACGCTTTGGACTGATCGAGCATCTGCTGCCGGAGCTCGCGCTGCGTGCGCGCCACGAGCTCCTCCAGCCGCTGGACCCGCTGCGCGACCAGCTCGATCGCCTCCCGCGACTCGCGCGCGACGCTGCCGAGCGCGCCGTCGGCGGCCGCGCGCTGGGCCTCGAGCGACGCGCCGAGCGCCTCGATCTCCCTGCGCATGTGCGCCTCCAGCATGTCCAGACGCCGCCACGCTTCACTCCGCAGCTCCTCCGCCTGGGCGGCGACCTGAGCGTCGGTGTGCGAGAGCCGGCGAGCGAACTCGCGGAACTGGGCGCCGCACAGGATGTCGCGCACCTGCTCCAGGCTGTTGGTGATCGCGGACTCTGCGTGTCCTGCGGTGGCTTCATGCTCCGCCCGCCCGCTCGCCCTCATGGTCATGATCAAGGCCCCCTCTCCGTGCGTGTCGCGCTCGGCCAGCCGAGCTCGCTCGTCATCGCGCTCCCGTATCGCTTCGTCGCGCTCGCGACGCCTCACCGAGCTCGCTCCCCCAGGTTTTCTCTTCCGTCTGGACACGATGCCCCTCGCTCAGCACGTCACGCGCTGCGCAACATGGGTCAGCACCCCGGGTACGGGTAGCCCTTGGATGGTCGCGGGGGCGGCCGCGGCTCGGCCGGAGAACCGCTCGGCCGCTCCGAGGCGCCGCGCTGAACAGGAGCTCTCGGAGCCCGGTAAGATGGTGCCATGCGAACTCCGCGAACCTCCCTGGTGGCCGCGGCCTTTCTCGCGGCCTGCGGCGCTCCGGCCGGCGGCGCTCCTTCTGCGACCGCTCCTTCCGCGAGCGCTCCTTCCGCGAGCGCCGCCGCCTCGGGTTCCAGCTCTCCCCCGGCCGCCCCGCAGCCGCCGGCCCCGCAGGCCGCCGCCCCCGCAGCCTCGGCCTCCCCTGCGCCGGCGCCCTGCGGCGCGCTGGGCTGCCTCGCCTTCGATACGCCGGCCCAGGCCTTCGCCCACGTCCTGGAGAGCGGCCCGCGCGTGCTCGCGGTGGGCGAGGCGCACGCACAGCAGGGCTCGGAGGGCGTCCCCTCGACGACCCGACGCTTCACGGAGCTCTTCCTGCCCGCGCTCGCCGGCCGCGCCTCCGATCTGATCATCGAGCTCTGGGCCGTGGACCCGCGCTGCAAGAAGGAGCAGGTCGCGCGGGTCGAGACGGAGCAGCGGACGGTCACGCAGGGCCAGGCGGCGCAGAACCAGGACGAGTTCCTCGCGCTCGGCCACGCGGCGAAGCGGCTCGGCATCCGGCCCCGCCAGCTCACGCCCTCCTGCCAGGAGGTCGACGCCATCGTACGCGCGGGGCCGGACGCGGTGACGGCCATGCTCGAGATGATCACGCGCCTGACGGCCGCCGAGGTGAAGGCGCTGCTCAACCGCGAGGACGCCGCGGGAAAGGTGGTGATCGCCTACGGCGGGGCGCTGCACAACGACGTCGCCCCGCGCCCTGGTCGCGAGCGCTGGAGCTTCGGACCGGAGCTCTCCGCGATCACCGGCGGGAAATACGTGGAGCTCGATCTCATCGTCCGCGAGTTCATCAAGGAGTCGGAGTCCTGGCGGGCGCTCCCGTGGTATCCCCATTTCGACAGGGAGGAGCACCCGGACAAGGCGGTGCTCTTCAACCCCGCGCCGGGCTCGTACACGCTCATCTTCCCGCGCTCGTCCTGAGCCGGCACCGCCGCGCCGAGCGCCGCCCGGCGGCTTCAGGGCAGGAGGGTGCCTCAGGGCAGGATGGTGCCTCAGGGCAGGATGGTGAACGTGACCGGCGCGCCCGTGAAGGGACCGCCGCCCTGCACGATGCGGTTGTTCTCGAACAGCGCGCTGATCACGCTGACCGTGATCGGCGCACCGGCAGCGCGGAGCTTGTCCCAGGCCGCCGCGTCCGGCGTGTAGCTCAGCTTGGTCGTGAACACCCGGAGCAGCGGCTCGCGCTCCGCGGTCGTGAAGACCAGGAAGTAAGCGCGCCCGTTGATGGGCGTCCCGTGAGCCCAGGCGGCGCGCGCCGGCCCAAGGAGCGCCCCGAGCTCCGCGACGATCGACGCCCCCGGCGCGGCGAGCTCCCGCACGCCCGGCGCCGTGGCGGCCGCCAGCCGCAGCTCCGGCGCGGCCCGGGGCGCCGTCCGCTGCGCCGCCCCCGCGACGTGGTAGGTCAGCTCCGGCGCGGCGTCGCCGGGGAGCATCGCGCCCTCCTCGGGCGCGTCGAACACGGTGCCCTGCGAGGGCTCGTCCTTCGGCTCCACGGCGAGCAGCGCCTCCAGGGCCTCGTCGGTCGCGCCGCCCTCGAAGATGACGTCAGCCAGGCTCGGGTCGGACGACGCCCCGCTCGACGTGTGGTCGTGGCTGTGACCACACGCCCCGGTGTACATCGCGGCCGACGCGAGCGCCGCCAGCGCGGGCACGAGGAGCGCCCGGCTCAGGAAAGGCCTTCGGCTCACGGCGCCTCCGCCCAGGGATCCGCGAAGCGCGGGTCCTTCAGAAACTCGTCGTCCGTCAGGGTTTGCAAGAAGGCGATCACGTCCGCTCTCTCCTCTTCTGTGAGATCGAACCCGCTGATGAGCTCGCTCTTGAACTTGTTCTCGCTGCCCACACCGGCGTTGGGGCCATCCTCGATCGTGCGCCCTCCGGCGGCGTAATGGTCGAGCACCCCCTCGAGCGTCTCGATGCTGCCGTCATGCATGTACGGCGCCGTGACGGCGATGTTCCGCAGCGTGGGCGCGCGGAACCGGCCCATGTCCGCCTCTTTGTGGGAGATCTCGTAGACTCCCCCGTTGCCCTCCGGGTAAGCGCCGTTCCCGTCGATGTTGTAGAGCCCCGTGTTGTGGAACATCACCTCCGTGAAGGTGGTGCCGTCGTGCTCCACCGAGTCCGACAGGTTGAAGCCGCCGTGGCAATGGAAGCACTCCAGCTTCTCGGAGAAGAAGAGATCCATTCCCCGCAGCGCCGCATCGGACATCCCGGAGGGGTCGCCGCCGTATCGGTAACGGTCGTAGGGCGCGCGGTAGGAGAGCAGCGACCGCTCGAACGCCGCGATCGCCTTCGTGATGTTCGCGAGGCGGATGGGCTCGTCGTCGCCGGGGAACGCCTCGGGAAAGAGGTCCTGGTAGAGCGGCTCGCCCTGGAGCCGCTCCAGGAGCTCGTCCTCCATGCCGGCGAGCCCGAGCTCGACCGGCGTCTCGCCGAACATGGGGAGGAGCGCTTGCTCCTCGAGCGCTTCGACGAGCGGATTCGCCCAGGTCAGCGTCGTGAGGTAAGCGACGTTGGCCAGGCTCATCGAGCTGCGCGAGTGCAGCTGGTCGGTGGAGCCCCTGGCGTTCGCGAGGCCGTCGGTGAACGCGAGCTCCTGGCGATGGCACGAGCCGCACGAGTACGTGCCGTTGCCGGACAGGCGCACGTCGTAGAACAGCCGCCTGCCGAGCTCGACCTTCACCGACGACATCGGGTTGTCCTCGGGGACCTTGGGCACCGGAAAGCCCGTCGGCAGCCCCCACGCATAGGCGGCCGCGCCGCCTCCCCCATCGCCACCGCCGCCCTGGCCGCCGCCGCCCTGGCCGCCGCCGCCCTGGCCCCCGGCGCCCTCCCCCGTCGATCCACCCGGGCCTTGTGGCCCATCGTCGTCGCCGCAGGCACAGCAGAGGGCCGCGAGCGCGGCGAGGGCGGAGGAGATCGCCGAGCGGCGGAGAGCGGTCATCGAAGCGAACATCGCCATGGCGCCTAGTCTATCCTGAAGAACGACTGCTGATCGGGGCGCGGCGAGCCGTCGGCGCTGTCGATGCCGAGATGGGTGAAGAGCGGCAGACACTCGGAATCCGACGGATCCGACATACAGCCGGGGATGTCGTCGGCGCTCGCCGACAGGTCGCTGTCCGCGACGAGCGCCGCATAGTCGACGAGCACCTTCGTCGTGAGCGGGTCGATGCCCTCGAAGACGATCTCGGCGATGTTGGGGCGATCGCACGCGGTCACCCCGCCGTCCGCGCCGGGCATGCAGCCAGTGCTCCCGATGTGCACGAGGAACGGCTTGTCGTCTGCCGTGGAAACGCTGTCGAGGCGCAGGAACTTGTACCCGTCGTTCCAGCTCCAGAACAGCCCCGTCAGGTTGAGCGGCGACGGCGCGCTCGACGCGTCTCCGTGGTTCAGGTCGAACGGCACGCCCAGCTTGAACGACAGCCCGTCGTAGTCCCCGACCGGGACGGTCCCGCGCACCACGCCGTTCGTCTCCTGCGTCCCGTTGGCGCAGGTGCCCGATCGGTCCTCGAAATCGAGGAGCACGACGTCCTGGTACTGCCACAGCTCGTCCTGTTCGAGCGAGAGCGGCACCTCCTCGCCGTCCGCGCGGCGCAGGCGCACGTCGTGGATGTAGAGGCGGAAATCGTTCAGCCCCACGTCCGTCGAGGCGCTGCCGACAGCGTACGTCTCGCTGCAGGAGAACACCTCGTCGCGGACGCGGCCTTCGAACTGCAGGTCGACAGCGATCGTCTCAGCCCCGCCGCTCCCCCCGCCGCCACCGCCAACCCCGCCGCTCCCCCCGCCGCCACCGACGCCCGTCGAGGTCGACGCGCCATCGATAGGGTTCACCCCCTCATCGTCGCCGCACGCCATGAGCGCGAGCACCGCCCCGACCAGCGGGAACCAGAGCCGTGATGCACGAAGACCGGATTCCATGAGCGTCCTCCCAAGAACGATGCGCGCCACGGTAGGCCGCGTCGCCCCTCGCCTGAATGCGACATGTTGTCGCTATCGCGATCCGCCCGAGAGCGCGAGTCGATCCAGCGTCGAAAGAGGGCTCGCGGACGGCCTCGGTGCAGCCTTCGGCGGCCAGCAGACAGCGACGCCACCGACGAACGCACTCGCCGACTGCGACGTCGACCAAACCGCCGGCGCGCCCGCCGGGCGAGCGTGCTCGTCCGCGTGATAACACGAATCGATAAAATCGTGCTACTGGGCAGCCCACCTGTGATCCGCTCCCTGAGCACGGCGCTCCCGCTGCTTCTTGTCATCGCGTCCGCCGCGCCTGCGCGCGCCGGCGACAGCGCGGCGCCTGCACGCGCCGGCGCCTCGCCTCCGCCCGCGGCCGGGCCCGGAGCGGCAACGTCGGCGGGCGGCGATGCCTCCGGCGGCGCCAACGCAGCGGCGCCCGCATCCGGCGCCGCGGGCGGAGCGGCACCCGCGTCCGACGCCGCGCCCATCACGGTCGTCGTGCAGGGCGCGGCGCCGCCGCGCAGCGCCTCGGAGTCGGTGCGCGGGCAGGCGGAGATCCGGGCGGCGCCCCACCGGACGGCGAGCGACGTGCTGCAGCTCGTGCCGGGCGTGTTCACCTCCCAGCACAGCGGCGAGTGCAAGGCGCACCAGATCTTCTTCCGCGGCTTCGACGCGGTCCATGGACAGGACCTCGAGATCTGGGTCGCTGGCGCGCCGGTCAACGAGGTCTCCAACGTCCACGGCCAGGGCTATACCGACCTGCATTTCGTGATGCCGGAGGTGATCGGCGAGCTCCGCGCGCAGCCGGGGTCGTACGACCCGCGCCAGGGCGACTTCGCGGTCGCCGGCACGATGCGCTTCGATCTCGCCTACGGCGAGCCGGGGATCACCGCCACCGCCTCCGCGGGCTCGTTTGGCGCGCGCCGGCTCTTCCTCGCTTACCACCCCGAGAACGCGGACGACGCCACGTTCGCGGCCTTCGAGGCGTACGGGACCGACGGCTTCGGGCCCGCCCGCGCCGCCGGCCGGGCCTCGCTCGTCGCGCAGGCCGTCTACCGGCCGCTCGCCGGCGTCTCCGCCCGGGTGATGGCGTCGGCGTTCGCCGCCCGCTGCGGCTCCGCCGGCGTCCTGCGCCTCTGCGACATCGAGTCGGGCAAGGTCGACCGCTTCGCCTCGTACGATCCCGATCAGGGCGGCGACTCGTCGCGCGCGCAGCTCGTCGTCGATCTGCGCGGCTCGGGCGACGGCGCCGCCCGCGGGGAGGGCCTCTCGCTGACGCCGTTCGTCGTGCTGCGCGCGCTCCGGCTGCGCTCGAACTTCACCGGGTACCTCGCGGACCCCACGAACGGCGACGCCACCCAGCAGCTCAACGAGGCGATCACGGCGGGCGCCACCGCGTCCTACCGGCTCACCTTTCCGCTGCTCTCCGACCGCGACACGTTCGAGGCGGGCGTCGTCGCGCGCACCGACTGGATCGAGCAGTCGCAGCGGCGCCTCGCGGCCGTCGACGACAGGCCGACCGCCACGCTCATCGACGCGAAGATCCGCGCGACCGACATCGCCGGCTACCTCGACGCGTCGATCCGGCCGGCGCGGCGGATCACGCTGCGCGGCGGGCTGCGCGCCGACGGCCTCGCGTACCAGGTCGCCGACAACGTCGGCCAGGGGGCGCAGGCGCGCAGCGCGCAGGGCGTCCACGTGGGCGGCAAGGGCACGGTCGACGTGGCGCTGTTCCCCGGGCTCCGCGCGCTCGCCAGCGTGGGCCAGGGGTTCCGCTCGCCCCAGGCGCGCAGCCTGGGCGACGGCGAGCGGACCCCCTTCACGCGGGTGCTCTCCGCCGAGGCCGGGCTCCGCTACGCCGACGAGCTCGTGCGGGCGTCGGCGGCGCTGTTCCACACGCGCCTCAGCGAGGATCTCGTCTTCGACGAGGCGACCGCCCGCAACGAGCCCGTGCCCGCCACGGCCCGCACCGGGGTGGCCCTCGACGCGGTGGCGCACCCCGCGCCGTGGCTCGTGTCGAGCGTCGGCCTGACGTACACCCGGGCCGCCTTCACGGCCTCCGGCGGGCGCTACGCGGCGGGCGATCTCCTCCCCTTCGTGCCCCAGGTCGTCGCCCGCGCCGATCTCGCGGTGACGCCGCGCCTCGGCGCGCTCTTCGGCCGGCGCCTCGAGGCCCGCGCCGGCGCCGGCGTGACGCTGCTCCACGGCCGCCCCCTGCCGTACGGAGAGCTCGGCCACGACGCGCTGGTCACCGACGTGACGGCGCACGTCCGCTACCACCGCGTCGAGCTCGGGCTCGACGTCTACAACCTCCTCGACGCGGCGTGGTTCGACGGCGAGTTCGTCTACCCCTCGAGCTTCACCCGCGGCGCGGCGCCCGACCTCCTCCCCGCGCGGCACGTGACGGTCGGCGCCCCGCGCAGCTTCCTCGCTTCGCTCTCCCTCTACATCGGCTGAGGACCTCGATGACATCCACCACCGCACAGACCCTGTGCCGCCGGCGCGCCGCCCTCGCCGCGGCGCTCGCCGCGGGCGCGCTCGCCGCCGGGTGCGGCGCCGGAGGCGACGACGCGACCTCTGGCAAGCGCCTGACCCTGGCGACGCAGATCGCGCCCGACGCGGCGTCGGTCGCGCCGTTCACGAACGCGCTCGGCTGGACCATCACGCTGTCGAAGGCGCACCTGGCGATCGGATCGCTCCACTACTTCGAAGGCGCCCCGTTCACGGCGCGGCGGCCTTCGCCGGGCGGCGGCCCCTCGCTGCTGGAGCGGCTCGCCCGGTGGGCCGTGCCCGAGGCGCACGCGCACCCGGGCCACTACCAGGCCGGCGAGGCGAGGGGCCAGATGACGCAGGCGACCTCGGTCGACCTGCTGCTGGGGACGACGGCGCTCGCGGACGCGGACGCCGTGAGCGGCGTCGCGCGATCCGCGCGCTTCACGTTCGGCGCGCCTCCCTCGGGCCCGCTCGCCGCGGCGCTCGAAGGGCACGTCGTCGGCGTGGAAGGCCGCGCCGAGAAGGGGGAGCTCGCTCGGGTGTTCCGCGCGCGCGCGCTGGCCGCCGACGTGCTCGACGACGCGACCGGCGAGCCGTCGGTGGAGGGGTGCGTCTTCGAGGAGGTCTTCCTCGACGGGCCCGGCGTCGTCACGCTCGTCGTGAAGCCGGCGGTCTGGCTCGATCAGGTCGACTTCGAGGCCGTCGCCGCGAGCGAGGACGGCGCGCCGGTCGACCTCGAGCCCGAGAGCCAGGCCCAGCGCGGCTTCACGCGGGGCCTCAAGAAGGGGACGGCCTACGCGCTCTCGTTTGCGCCCGGCTCCCCGGAGGAGAAAGAATGACGATGAGGACCACGAAGGGACTGTGGATGGCGGCGGCGCTCGCCGCGGCGGCGCTCGCCGGCTGCGGCGAAGGCGAGCCAGGGGCCGGGAGCGTGGCGTTCTCGACGTGGGGAGAGGACTACATCGAGCAGGAGATCCCGGCCGCCGATCTCGCGGACGGCTGGAGCATCCAGTACGAGAAGTTCCTGTTCGTCGTCCGGAACGTCACCGTCGCCGATCGCGAGGGGAACGTCGGAGCGCGCATGCAGGGCTCGATCCTGTTCGACCACACGAAGGCCGGCGCCAAGCCGGTGGTGACCTTCGACGACCTCGAGGCGAAGCCCTGGGAGGCCGTCTCCTACGAGATCGGCCCGGTGGACGCGGACACAGCGCTCGAGGGCGCGACGGAGGAGGACAAGGCGCTCATGCTCGCGGCGGGAGCGTCCGTGCACATCGAGGCGATCGCGCGGAAGAGCGGCGACGGCGGCGAGGTCGAGAAGCGCCTCGACTGGACCTTCTCGCTCGCGACGCGCTACGCCGACTGCAAGGGCGACAAGGCCGGCAAGGAGACCGAGGGCGTCCTCGTCACGAACGGCGGCACCGACGACGTGGAGCTCACCATCCACGGCGACCACTTCTTCTACGACGACCTCCAGGCCGCGACAGCCGCGCGCCGGTTCGCGCCCATCGCCGCCGCGGACGCCGACGACGACGGGGCCGTCACCCTGGAGGAGCTCGCCGCGGTGCGCCTCGTCGAGATCGAGGAGGGCACCTACGGGACGGGCAGCGCCGGAAACATCAATGATCTCGGGGCGTTCGTCGCGGCGCTCTCGCGCACGATCGGGCACTACCGCGGCGAGGGCGAGTGCGTCTCCGTCGATCCCTGACGGGGCCGGCCGCGGGCTCGCCCGCGGCGATCACTCGATCCCGACCGCCGTCGTGACGTCCTGGAGCTCGCCCCCGTCGAACGCCGGGACCCGCGCGGAGCCGAGCAGCATCTGCACGCAGCTCCCGGCCGGGGTCATCGCGACCTGCGGCTCGATCGCGATGCGCTGCACGGTGCCCGCGGGGTTGAAGAACACCCGCGCCGTCACCGCCTTCGGACCCGCCTTGCCCTTGCAGTGGATCCGCGCGGTGGCGCCCTTCGCTTGCAGCGCCGCGTGGGCCGCGCCGCGATCGAACGGTCTCGCCGCGCTCGGCTGCGCCGTCGCCGCCGGCGCGGTGCCTTCGCGCGTGGGGCGCGGCGACCTCGGCGCGGGCGCCGGCGCCGGAGCGTCGCGAGGGCCAGGCGACGGCTGCCGCTCGCCCGCGCCGTCCGCGTCGCCCGCCGGCGCCGGCGAGCGCGCGTCGCCGCCGCGGCCCGGGCTGACCACCGTCGGGTGCGCCGGCACCGGCAGGCGCTGCACAAGCCGGACGTCGCTCTGCGCGCGGCCGGCGTAAAAGGCGATCACCGCCATCGCGAAGCCGCCGGCCAGGCTGCACGCGAGGAGCAGCGGCCCCCGCCGCGCGGGCCTCGGAGGGGCCTCCGGCGGCGCGCTGCTCGCCAGGACGGGCGCGGGCGTCACCGGGGGGCGCGCGCTGACGGGCGACGACGATGCGCCCGCGCCGGCGGGCGACGACGGCGAGCGCCGCGCGTCCGAGGCCATCTCGGTCGGTCCGGTCATCGACAGGCGCGAGGCAGGCCCCGCCGGGGTGAGCGCCGCCGCGGCGCTGAACGGCACCACCGAGATCGCGCCGCCGGCGGCGCGCACGCTGCGCGGGTCGACGAAGAGCGCCGGGCCGAGCGCGTCGAACGCGTCCTGCGCCGTCTGGAAGCGCTGCGACGGCTCCCGCGCGACGCAGCGCGCGAACCAGGCGTCGAACGGGTGCACGATACAGCCGGCGCGCCCGAGCGCCGTCGCGCGCACCGACGCCGGGTCGATCGCCTCGAAGAGGATCTCGCGGAGCAGCACCGGCATCGCGGTGCCCATCGGGTCGTTCGCGGCGCGCCAGTACATGCGCCCGGTGAGCAGCGCGAACGCGATCAGCCCGAGCGCCCACACGTCGGTCGCCGGCGAGATCTGCCCGCGCGGATCGGACTGCTCGGGCGCCATCCAGAGGGGCGTGCCGAGCGACGCGGTCGCCATCGTGCTCGCCTCCGCGGCGATCTTGGCGATGCCGAAGTCGAGGACCTTGACCGACCAGCGCGCCGTCGCGCTCTGCGTCTTCGCGAGGAAGACGTTCTGCGGCTTCATGTCCCGGTGGACCACGCCCGCCCGGTGGGCGGCGCCGAGCGCGTGGCAGACCTGCCGGAAGATCTCGTACACGTCCTGCGCCGAGAGCAGCCCGCTGCGCCTCATCCGCTGCGAGAGATCCTCCCCCTCGAGCAGCTCCATCGCGAGCCAGGGCACGCCGCTGGCGGCGTCCACGCCGGCGCCGATCACCTGCACGACGTGATCGCTCTCCACCAGCGCGCCGACGCGCGCCTCCTGCTCGAAGCGCTCGCGCAGCCGGGCGTCCGCGCAGAGCTGTGGGTGCATGAGCTTGAGGGCCCGCAGCTTGCCAGTGCTCGCCTGCTCGGCGATGTACACGGCGCCCATGCCCCCGGCGCTGAGGGGCCGAACGATCCGGAACTCTCCGAAGAGCATCCCGACCGCCGGCTGGAACGGCGCGACCATGGCGGGCGATGCTAGCATGGTGGCCATCGCGGGATGTCGGGGCTCACGGGCGCGCCTCGCCGCCTCGCCGCCTCGTCAGGCGTGCGCGCTGTCGGCGCTGCCCGCGCTGCGCGCGCGCGGCGGGAGCGACGCGACGAGGCGCTCGATCCCGATCCGGCCCGCGACGAGCGCGCCCGTCGCCGCGGCGCGGAGCACGTCGCCCGCCGGCTGGGCTCTGCCGGCGAAGTGCCGGACGCCGAAGCGCAGGAACGACGGCTCCCCGAGGAGGTAACGCTCGACGCGCTCCCGCGGCGCGCCGTAGAAGGCGCGCATCACCCGGCGCCGGAAGCGCAGGTCGAGGCCCAGCAGCGATCGCTCGACGCGCCGGCCCCAGTCGTGGAACCCGAGATCGCGGGCGTCGAGCTTCTCGGCGAGGTACTCGCCCGCGAGGGCCCCGTACGCGATCGCCTGGGCGATCCCCTCGCCCAGCATCGGATCGATGCCCGCGGCCTCGCCGACGAGCAGGGCGGCAGGCCGCGCGATCACGGCCCGCCGGTCGAGGCCTCGCTCGGCGAAGCGCTTTCGCCGGTACCGGTCCGGGTCGAGGCCGAGCGCCTCGAGCCGGCTCCGGAGCACGCGCTCGGCGTCGGGCGCGGGGCGCGCCATGCCGAGCGCGCCCTCGTGCAGCACGTAGGCCCCCCGGCAGACGAGCTCCCGCCCGTCGACGATCGTGGGGAAGTCCCACAGGTAGCCGGCGAACGAGCGGTCCCGCATCTCGAAGTGCAGGAGGTCGCGCGCCCGGTCCCCCGCGACGGGCTCGGTGTCGACCTCGACGGCCTGCGCGCGCAGCCTGCCGAACGGCAGCCCCATCGCGCGGCGAACGACGCTGCCGACGCCGTCCGCGCCGACGACGACGCGGCCGTCGAACACCCCGGCCGAGCTCTCGACGCGGGCGCCGTCCTCGCTCAGCGCGGCGCCCGTCACCCGCGCCCCCTCCACGATCCGGACGCCCCGCGCCAGCGCGGCGAGCGCGAGCGCGCGATCGAACTCGGCGCGCCGGACGACGCGGCCGATGTGGCCCTCGCGGAGCGCGACCTCGCCGGCCTGGAACGCCGCGCTGATGCCGTGCACAACGACCGAGGGCACGTCGATCGTCACCCCGATCGACGAGAGCGCCCTGTCCGCTCGCTCGCCGAGGCCGCCCGCGCAGGACTTGTCCCGCGGGTAGCGCTCCTTTTCGAGCACCACGATCCTGTCGGCGAGGGCCGGGCGATGGTGGGCGAGGAAGAGCGCCGTGCTCACGCCCGCCGGCCCGCCTCCGACGATCACGACTTCATGCGCCGCCATGCGGGGGCCGCTCTAGCACGGCGCCCCCGCCGGCGGGCTCACCGCCGCTCGTACAGGGGCACCAGCGTCCGGTAGGGGAAGAGGTACACGCTCTTGCCCGCGAGGTCCGGGTGGCTCGCGGCCAGCTCGCGGATCTCGTTCAGCACCGCATAACGCTCTTGCAAGGGGAGCGCCGAGATGTAGCTGATCGACGCGACCCGCTCGAGGAGCCCATCGAGGTCGAGCTCCTGCGTATGGGTGAACTCGTGCTCTCCGAGCGGCGCGAACAGGCGGGAGTCGGAGAACGTCCGGCGCCAGGCGCCGAACCTGTGTATCGGAGCATCCCGGCCGTGGCGGTCGAGGATGTGGGAGATGCGGGCGACCCAGTCGACGCGCTCGTCGCGCAGGTTGAAGAGCAGGGAGAGGCGCCCTCTCGGCCGGAGCACGCGGTGGATCTCGGCGAGCGCGAGATCACCGTGAAACCAGTGGAACGACTGCGCGGCGACCGCGGCGTCGATCGATGTCTCGGGCAAGGGGATGGCCTCGGCGACCCCATCGAGCGGGATGGCGGACGGGACCATCTGGCCCAGCTTGCGGCGCATCCCCTCGACCGGCTCGAGCGCGAGCAACCGCGCGCCCGTGGGCACCAGGAGGCGCGTGAGCTTGCCGGTGCCGGCGCCGAGATCGAGCACCGTGCTCGTCGCGTCGATGCGGAGCGTGTCGCGCAGGAGCTCGATCGCGCCGCGCGGGTAGTCCGGGCGCCCCTTCTCGTAAGCATCCGCTGCAGTCGCGTAGCCCTGTGCAGCGAGGCGATGGAGAGTCATGGTCTGCACCCGCTCCGCGTTAAGGAGGATCTCGCGCAGCGCCGGAGGGACCACCCACCCCGACGGCCCGTCGAGAGAGGCTACGCAACCGGGAGCCGCGTTGGAAGCGGGTTGTCGCTCAAAATGCGCATCACGTTCTCTCGAAGCACCTTGGCGATCACACGCTCGCTCAAGCCAGCTCGCAGCAGCGCATCCGTCAAGAGCGGAAGATGGGCCGCATCACGCAGCTCACGAGTGGGAATGATGAAACCGTCCCAATCGGATCCGAGCGCCGGCGTGTCCTCGCCGGCAACGTTGATGATGTGCACGAGGTGCTTGACGACGGGCGCGAGCCCGTTTCCTCCGAGATAGATCGGACAGAAGATGATCCCGGCGCACCCGCCGCGATCGGCGAGCGCGCGGAGCTGATCGTCATCGATGTTGCGCCAGTGATCGAACGCGCCGGCGATCCCCGTGTGGCTGACCATGGGTGGGCGGCGGGCGAGCGCGCATGCATCGAGGAAGCCTGCCCGGTTGATGTGCGCGAGATCGACGATGACGCCGAGATCCTCGGCGAGGCGCACGACGTCGCGGCCGAAGGCGGTGAGGCCTTCACCATCCCTGCGGCCGCTGCCGTAGGCGGGATAACACGCCTCGTTGGCGCTGAAATGACAGAGGCCGAGGTAGCGCACGCCGCGCCGCGCGAAGCGAGCGAGGGTGTCGAGATCGCCTTCGAGCGCGTGCGCCCCCTCGACGCCGAGCAGCGCCGCGACGGCGCCGCTGGCCCTCGCCGCCTCGATGTCCTCGGCCGTGAGCGCCTTCACGAGGCGGCCGGGCCGCGCGCGGACGGCCTGCTCCAGGAGATCGATCTGCTCCTCGACGACGGCGGCGAGCCCGCGCCGCTGTCCGATGGGCAGCGAGACCAGCCCGAAGAACTGCGCGCCGACGCCGCCCTCGCGGAGCCGCGGGACGTCGACGTGCCCGCCGAGGGCCGCGAGCGGCAGCGGCGGCTCGTGCCGCTCCTGCAGATCGTAACCGACCCAGCGCGCCCACATGAGGCTGTCGGCGTGGAGATCGATGGCGGGGTACTGCGCGTGCAGGGCGCGGGCTTCGGGTGTTCCGTGCATGGAGGGAAGGCTAGTCGACCCGAGGCGGCCGGTCGCGCGCCGGGCGACGAGGGCTCAGGGGCTCGCCAGCTTGAGGCCGAGGATGGACACAACGAGCAGCGCGAGGAAACCGAGCCTCGCGGCCGTGGCGGGCTCGCCGAACAGGAGGATGCCCGCGACCGCCGCCCCGAACGCGCCGATGCCGACCCAGACGGCGTACGCCGTGCCGATGGGCAAGGTCCGCGAGGCGCTCTCGAGGAGCGCGATGCTCGTGATGATCGCGCCGACCGTGAGCGCCGTTGGCAGCGGGCGCGTGAAGCCGTGTGTGTACTTGAGACCGATAGCCCAGCAGACCTCGAGCAGGCCTGCCAGGAGCAACGCCAGCCAGGACATGACGACTCTCCTCGTGATGCGGCTGCGTCGTCTTATCCTGACCGGGTACGGCGCGTCTCGTCCGGGACGCTCTGTCTGAAGGAGCGCCGCGGGGAACCTAGCAGCGGCGACGGCCTGCGCAACAGGCAGGCCAGCCGGCGCCGCGCCGCGCCTCGAGGCCGCACCGTCGCCGCCGCTCCCGCTCCGCTGGGCGGAGCGGCGCGGTGCGCTGGACCGCGCCGCGGCGCCTCGATCGCGCTCTCCTGGAGCTCGCTACTCGATCTACTCCTCGATTTGCTCCTCGATTCCCCCCTCGTCCGGGAGCATCGAGAAGCTGCCCCCCGCCTGGCGGATCAGCGCGGCGGCGAGCTCGTTGATGTACTCCTCGATCGCGGTGTATCCGGACGGCATCACCTTGGTGTGGTCGCTCGCGTTCGACGAGCTGAGGCCGCGCGCCTGCTCCCACGCGTCCGCCATGCCGTCGCGGTCGGCGTCCGCGGGGGCCGTCCCCGGGCTGAGCCCCTCCATCAGGTTGCTCACGTAGCGGGCGCCCCACGAGCCGTCGCGGCGCTCCATGTTCTTGAAGACGCCCTTCGTCACCACGTCGCGCGGCAGCGAGCCCGCCTGCGCGGCGACGAGCCGAGCCGCGTCCTGCGCGCGTTGCGTCGTCACCGGGATGTACCCCGGGACATCCCGCGTGAAATCGAACTGCGTCGCCGAGCGGTACGACTCGGGCTTGTTGAGCTTGCTGAAGCTCGGGTGGAGGTACGGCTGCTTCCAGGGGTTCTCGACGGTGCCCGTGAACTTCCCGGGATCGTCGATGTAGTTGTCGCCGAGGAAGTACTTGAGCCCCGCGCCGGCGCTGCCGTCGAAGTAGAACGGGATCAGCTGATCGCTCGGCCCCTTGATGTAGGTGTTGCCAACGATGTTGAACTGGCCGCTCGCCCGGTTGTGGTGCACGAACCCGTGCCTCACGTTGTAGGCCACGTTGTTGCGGATGTCGGCCGGGCCGTTCGCGACCGCGGGGCAACGCGCCTTGTGGTGGGCGAACAGGTTGTGGTGGAGCGTGATCCGGTGGCCATCAGGGCCGTTGATGAGACCGTAATTATGCATCCCCTCTGGATGCCCCGTGGTCGCCGACGACTCGATGGTGGACCACTGGACCGTGACGTCATCTGCCTCATAGAGGTCCACGGTCTCGTCGACGCCCCAGGCGATCGACATGTGATCGAGCATCACCTTCGAGTTCCGCGAGATCTGCGTCGCGTCGAACTGCTCTCCGGCCGAGCCGTCGTACACGGGCCGGACCCGCAAGAACCGTGCAATGATGTTGTTGACCGCGGTGGAGTACCTGGCGGTCAAGCGACCGCGGATGGTGATGCCCGCGCCGGGGGCCGTCTGGCCCGCGATCGTCACGTCGCCGTTCCGGATGACGACATCCCCTTCGATCACGCCGCTCACGTCGAAGACGATGATGCGCGGCCCGCTGGCGTCGAGGGCCGCCTGGAGGCTCCCCGACCCGCTCGTGCGCAGGTTGGTGACCTTGATGACGCGCCCGCCGCGCCCGCCGGTCGCGACGGCGCCAAAGCCCTCTGCCCCCGGAAACGACGGGAGCGCGCTGGCTGGAGCCGATATCGCCGTGAGCGCAGAGACCGCGGCGATCGCGCAGCCGAAGCGGCGGAGACCCTGTGCGCCGATGGAAGAGCAAGTAGGAAGGAATGCCATGTGTCTCGTTCCCCTTTCGTACGTATCAGGCGCCGAACAAGACCGGATCGAGCAAGGAAGCCCAGGGTGGGCGCGGCGCTGGGCGCGACGATGTGCCCTGATGAAGCAGGGCGACGCGGAGCAGCGACGCGATGGGCCCGCCCTCGGCTGCCTGGCGCAGGAGGTCTTGAGCGGCGCTCTTCACCGCAAGCCGTACTGTGATGACCCTACAGGAATCGATTCATCGATGGCAATCGACAATTGCCAATCTGTGCGACAGGGCACATCAAAATCGATCTGAGAATTCCATATCGCCAGATGAAGCGATGCTGGTTATCCTGCACGAGCAGCGCACGAGCGGGCTCATGACACCGCGAGTCCCCATCACGGCGTGCTGGCAGGATCCGCGGGATCGCTGCACGCGTCGCGCTCGTCGCCGTCGAGGGAGCCATCGGCGTCGCGGTCGAGCGCGACGCGCTCCCCGGAGCCCGGCGGCGCGCAGGTGAACGTCAGCCGGGCGCCGTCGCCCCGCGCGCCCACGAGGACAAGCGTGGTCACCAGGCAACCGGGGACGACCCCGGACGCCACACGTCGACGGAAGCAACGAATTCCCATGTTCCCCCCAATGCGTCAGACAGACCGGCTCCGTTCCGGCAGGACCGACTATCCCAGACGCAACTCACGGATCCTGCGCTGAAGCGCCCGCTTGGAGACCATGAGGCGCTCCACCATCGCGTCGATGTGTCCACCACACTCCGCGTAGCAGCGGGCGACCTCGTCCGGCGCGAGATGACTCGCCTGGCGGACCTGCGGGCAGCTCTCCACGAGCGCATAGAGCGACGTCCGCGAGACCCCGAGCTGCTCGGCGGCGGCCTTGAAATCCCACCGGCTCCGGCGGAGCGCGTCGATCAGCTCCTCTTCCCGCACGTCGGAGGGCTTGCGCCAGCCGGCGCCCTTCCCCGAGCCCGAGCTCGCCCGCGCCGCCGTGGCGCTCTCCGGCCGCGCCGCTCTCGCCGCAGCCGCGCGATCGCCGTCGGCGTGGCTCCGCTGCTCCGGGGCTGCCCGCTGGAGCAGGTGATCGAGCGCCGGCGCCCCCTCCAGACGCGCCGCGCCCTGGCTCCCCACGACCAGCTGCCGCGCCACGTTCCGGAGCTGACGGACGTTCCCCGGCCAGTCGTACCGCGCGAGCCGGGCCACCACGGACGCCGGCAACCACGGGGCGCCGTCGGGCCGCGGCGCGTCGAGCCGATGCGCATCGCCCGAGGCCGCCAGCTCCTCGCGCAGGAAGTGGAGGAGCAGGCGCCCGAGATCGTCCCGGCGATCGCGGAGCGGAGGGAGCGAGATCTCGTAACCGGCCAGGCGGTGGAGCAGCGGAGCGCGAAAAGCCCCCTCGGCCACCTTGGCCTCCAGATCGGCGTCCGTGGCGGTGATGAGTCGAATGCGCGTCTTCTTCGGCTGCTGGGCGCCCACCGCCTGGATCTCGCCCGTCTCGAGCGCCCTGAGGAGCATCGCCTGCACGTCGGGCGGCGCTTCGCCGATCTCGTCGAGGAAGAGCGTCCCTCCCTCGGCCGAGCCGAAGTAACCGGGACGGTCGCGCAGGGCGCCGGTATACGATCCGCGCTCGGCGCCGAAGAGCTCCGCCGCCGCCAGCAACGGAGGGATCGCCGCCATGTTGACGGCCACGAAGGGCTGATTGCGCCGGCTGCCGGCCTCGTGGATCGCCCTCGCGACGAGCTCCTTTCCCGTGCCCGTCTCGCCGCGGAGGAGCACCGCAGCTCCTAGGTCGGCGACGCGGCGGATATGCCACCGCGTCCGCTCCAGAAGGTCGCTATCACCAACCAGGCCAAGGCGCTCCCCCGGCTCGCGCGGGGACGGATCGACCATGTGGAGCAGCAGGACAACGCGACTGGCGAGCTCGATAACGACCCCCCGCGTCACCTCGCCGAGCGAGAAATCGCGGCTCCCCTCCAGCGGGGCGCCGTCCACCGCGACGTGGGAGCCGCGCTCCGCCGCGTCCAGCCGGATCCGGTCGTCGGGCAGCGCGATGATGCGCAGGGGTTTGCGGCTCAGGTGGGTATCCCCGAGCGGCGCATCGCCGATCGCACCCGGTGGACCGAAGTACGGCTCCATGCGCGACAGCGCGACCGCATCGCGAAGCGCGAGGTCGGCGAGGACGGCGCGCTCACCGATGCGCTCGAGACGAGGATGGTAGAGGACGGACAGGGACGGAGCGAGGCGTGTGCATGCCCGCCGCGAGGGGCTCGTGTCGGGGTGCAGCGTCGTCGCGTTCGCGATCGTGGTGAGCCCTGTTCGCTCGGTCACCATGGGGCGGGAGGATACGCGCCCACCGAAAAGACTTGCAAGCTCAGCGGAGCCGGCGTTCGGTTCCTCCACGCTCCTCCACGTCTTGCGCGACGCGCACATTCGAGCACACCGAGCCGCTTTGGCGCCGTCGTCGCCTGGGCGCGGATACCGTAACGCCAGTTGACACGATGTGCGCTCGAGCGTAGTAGTTTTCCTTTGTGAAGGGCCAAACGGTCGGCGGGAGATACGCGCTGCGGCGTGAGATCGGCCGCGGCGGCATGGGCATCGTCTGGGAGGCCTTCGATCAGATGCTCCGCCGGCCGGTGGCGCTGAAGCGGATGATGCCCGAGAACGTCGTCTCCTTCGACGCAAGGAGCAGCTTCGAGCAGGAGGCGACGACCGTCGCCCGTCTCCGTAACGAGCACATCGTCCAAGTCCACGACTACGGAATCGATGAGGGTTCTCCCTATATCGTCATGGAGCTGCTCGAGGGCGAAGACCTCGAGAGCCGGCTCCGCCGCACGCGCCAGCTCCCGCCGGCGGCTGTGCTGTCCTTGCTCCGGCAGCTCAGCTCGGGCCTCGAGGCAGCGAGCGCGGCAGGCATTGTCCACTGTGATCTCAAGCCCGCGAACATCTTCCTCGCCCGGGGTGCGTCCGGCGAGTCCGTGAAGATCCTCGATTTCGGCGTGGGGTGGCGGCTGTTCGATGCGCGTGACTGGAGCGGCACGCGCATTGGAACTCCCGCGTACATGAGCCCGGAGCAGGTCCGCGGCGCTGTTCCCCACCCCCTGACCGACCTCTGGTCGCTCGGCGTCATCGCCTACCGCGCGCTCACTGGCCACTTTCCGTTCTCAACAGAAAACCTGCCAGGGCTCATCGTCAGCATCTGCACCGATCCGTTCCCGCCGCCCTCGTCGCTCGACGCCGCCTTGCTCCCCGGGTTCGATCGATTCTTCGAGCGCGCCCTGGCAAAGGACCGGACCCGGAGATTCCAGTCGTCCCGCGAGCTCATCACGGCGTTCGCCGCGGTGTGCGACGCGGGGAGCAAGCCCGCCAAGATCCTCATCGTCGATGACGAGCCCGACATGCAGCTCCTGCTGAAGATGCATTTTCGGCACAACAAGAAGGGCTCCGCCTACGAGCTCATCTTCGCCGACAACGGCCAGCACGCCATCGAGGAGCTCCGGCGACACCCGGACATCGATGTCGTCGTCGCCGACATCAACATGCCCGTCATGGATGGGCTCACCCTGCTCGAGCACATCCCCGAGGTGAACCCGCTCGCGAGGACGGTGATCGTGTCCGCGTACGGCGACATGACCAACATCCGTCGCGCCATGAACCGGGGGGCGTTCGACTTCCTCTTCAAGCCGCTCGATTTCGCCGACCTCGAGACCACGCTGGAGAAGTCCCTCCGCTCCGCGGAGCAGCAGCGACAGAAAGCCCAGGCGAACGAGGAGAACGATATCCTGCGGAAGTTCACGAACTCGGCCCTGGTGGAGCGGCTCCGGGCGCTCGGGCCCGCGGGCGCAGCCGCGAGCGAGGCGCTGGAGGCGACCGTCGCGTTCGTCGATGTCTTCCGGTTCACCCGCGTGGCGCAGGAGAAGCCGCCCGCTGAGGCCACGCGGCTGCTCAACGCCAACTTCGAGGTGATCGTCCCGGAGCTCCTGGCGCAGGGAGGCATCGTGGACAAATTCGTGGGCGACGCCGTCATGGCGGTGTTCCACGGGCCGGAGCACCTCGACCGGGCGCTCTCGGCATGCGTCGCCGTACGCGAGCAGCTCGAGACGGTCGCCCGGCGTACGGGGAACGATTCACCGTACGCTCAGGGGGTATGCGCGGGCGTCTCGACCGGCAGCGTCCTGGCGGCGGAGGTCGGCTCGCACGCGTGCGCCCGGCTCGGCTACACGGTGCTCGGGCAGGCCGTGAACGCCGCCTCCCACCTCGCGCGCGCAGCGCTGTCCGGGGAGATCCTCGTCGACGAGTCGGTCTGCCGGGCCGCCCGGCAGGAGTTCAAGTTCGAGAGCGCCGGCGCGCGGAGCATCTGGCCCAGGGGTGAATCGACGACCGTCTACAGGGTGGCGGGGCGCGACGTGGCGCGGCCGCTGCTCGAGGGGGAGCAGACGGTCCAGATCTCCCTGGAGCCCAGGCCGGCGTAGGCGCCGCGCCGACATCATGTCGGCCGGCAGGGCGCCGCACGGCGCCGACATGTCCGCCCGCACGGCACCGGCACGGCGCCGAGACCTCGGCCGGCACGCCCGCCGACACGTCGGCCGACACGTCGGCCGACAGGTTGCCGCGCGCGCTCGACGGAACGCCCGCGGCCGCCGTCACATCCCGGTCTGGAAACGCCCGCATCCCCGCATGTCGGCCGGGCAGCGGACATGCACGCACGGCTGGTACGCGCCGTGCAGTTCCTATTCGCAGACGGTTCGGTTCGATCCCGGATCATTCTTGACCGGATCGAGCGGCTCGGAGCAGGCGGCTCTCTCCAGCGAGCGACGGCCCCGGAGAGCTCGCAGAGCACGCGATTCACCGGACCGCGCGCGCCTGCTGCGACGCGCGAAGTGCCCTTCAAGACCAGCACGTGAGGGAATAATGACGATGACCATAGAGAGAACGACAACTCCGCCCGGCGTCCTGTCATTGCTCTATCACCTGAGGTACACGGGCCTCAGCGTGAACGCGGACAAGAACAAGGTGCTGAAAGACTTTCGCCTGAGCGCTACCGAGAAGAAGGTGTTCAGCAAGTGCGGCGACATGGGGCACCCCGACGACGGCTGCGTCGCGAACGTCCTCTACCTCACGAAGGATGAGGTCAACGGGAGACTCTTCAAGATCACGAGCAACGAGGCGCCCGCCCCGTCGGCGGGCGGCGTGGTACGCAAGCCGGGTCTCCTGTCCTTTCTTTATCATCTTGTGCACACCGCGGAGGTCTACAATCGCTTCCACCCCGACGATGAAGCGCACAAGAACGAATCCAGGAGCTCGCTGATGAGCGAGTTCGAGCTGAGCGAGCGGCAGAAGAAGAAGCTCGACAACCACATCGCAAGGGGCCCGACCGACGACGGTTCGCTCGAGGCCCTGCTGGATCTCGCCGTTCCCGAGCTCAACGGCGACGCCTGGTACAAGGCCTGGTGAGCGGGTAGCCTCGAGCGCTGCTCGAAGGCCGACCGCGGCAGTCGGTGGTCATCACGCGGGCACGGCCCGGCAGGACGAGAGGTCGCTGCATGATCGTTCGGTCGATGGAGAAGACGCTGGAGCTCGTCGAGCCTCATGTCCCGCCGACGCTCGTATCACCGCGAGATTGGCGCGCCTTCGCCCGCTGCGCCCCGGCCCTGCTGGACGCCGCCTCGGTCCTGACCCTCGAATGTCATCTGGGGGCGACCGCTTCGCGGATCGACTTTCTTGCCTGTGTCCTGGCGGAAGGGAGAGAGCTCCTCGCGTCTCGGCTCCCGCGCTCGCGCCGCGAAGGTCCGGTCGCCCCCGGCGGCCTTCCGCCGGCGGAAGACGCCGATCTGCTCCGGGGCCCTCCAGGGCGTCTCCTCGCCGCGTGGACCACGCCCGGCACCCTCCTGTTCGAGCAGGTTCCCCTGCTCTGGTTCGAGTTCGATCAGCCGGCCGCTCGCCGTGGTCCGATCGAGCCGTCCGTGCTCCTCTGCCTGGATCCGAGGCCCCTCACGAACCTGGAGGCCCCGGAGGCAGAGCGCGATTTCAGCCCGAGCGGCAGGCTCCGGCTCGTCGAGGCGGCCCTCTCCGTGCTCCTCGATGGGCCAGTCCCGGCGGCGACCCAGGCCGCGCTGCTTCGCTGCTTCACCCTGTTGCCGGACGGCGGCCACGTCGTTCATCTGTCCGTCATGAGCGCCAGGCAGCCTGCGACACTCAAGCTCAACGTCTCGCTACCGCGCGACCGGCTCACCGGCTACCTGCTCGGGGTGGGCTGGCCGGGCAACCCCGGTGAGGTCGAGGAGCTGCTGGAAACGCTGCGCGTCGAGGACGAGCGCGTCACGATCGACGTCACCCTCGGAGACAGCGTCGCTCCTCGGCTCGGGATCGAGCTCTTCGATCTCGCGACCCGGAAGCTGGACCCGGGCCGGAGCGCGACGCTCGAGCGGCTCTCGTCGCTCGACCTCTGCACGCCCTCGCAGCGCGACGCGCTCACCGCATGGCCCGGCTCCTCGCGCGAGCGCTGCCGGGAGGACGAATGGCCGTCCCGCGTGCGCCGCTGGATCGACCTGAAGATCGTCCTCGGCCCAGATCGAGCACTGTCGGCCAAAGCCTACCTTGGTGTCTTACGCTGCTTCTCCCTCGCCTGAGAACCGACATACACGCTGTATTCTGGAGCGTCGCACCATGAAACGCCCTTCGTCCTCCATCTACAGATCGGCTTTGATGATCCTGGCGGGCGCGGCACACCTGTCGTGCACCGCGGCGGACCACCAGCAGAGGCCCTCTCCCCCGCCCTCCCCTCTCAAGAACACGAGCGCGTCCTCGCCGGTTGACGACGAGACATGCCGAACGGAGCTGTGGAGCAAGTTCCCGGGCTTCACCGACAAGCTGTGCTCGGCCCTCCCCCGAGACATCGATCCCGAGCTGCAAAAAAAAACCATAGAGAGGGGGAAATTCGCGGAAGGCAACCGTCTATACGACATCCTGGCATGGCAGTCCTTCATCGCGATGGCATGGCCGGTGACCGAGGACGGCCGCGCGCGGCCTCGCCTCGCGGATGATGGCGCCCATGGGTGGGACACCTGGAAGAGCAGTTACGACATCTTCAAGCCGGACGGCAGCCCACCCGATGCATGGAACCCTGCCGAGCAGCAGGCCAAGCGGAGCGCTCCGGACGCGAGCTTCCCGATCAATGCCTCCCGCACGCTACAGGACGACAGACAGGCCGATTCGCGCATCCTCTGGGACCAGAACGGCAACAAGGTGTATTACGAGGTGCTGTACAGCGAGCGTCTGTTCAAATACCTCAACGACAACGCGCTGTACAGCATCGACGGACAGATCGCCTACAGCGCGGAATACTGCGCCATCCCCGAGGAGGACTGCGCCAACCCCGACGCGCCCTGGGGCAACACGCAGCACGAGGATCAGACGCCAGCGATCGCGCTCAAGCTCGCGTGGAAGCTGCTGGACGAGAGCGAGAGTCACCTCGAGGGGCGCTTCATCCTCCGGAAGGCGTACGTCCGCACGGGCGCACGCCCGTCGCTGCAGACGTTCGGTCTCGTGGGCGCGAACGTCATGATCAAGACGCTCTCGGCCAAGAAGCAATGGATCTGGGCTGCGTTCGAGCACATCGACAACGTCGATGTCAACCGGCTCGAGACGCACAATGGCAAGCCGCTCAAGCCCTCGTTCAACAATCCGGATTGCCCGCTGTGCCCGATCAATGAGCCGCCGGAGAAGGGCGTCTGGCCGCCCTCGGAGGGTCCGTGGATCGGCCGCACGCAGGTGCACCGGCAGCAGCCGATCCCGGAGGACACAGCCGCCCTGAACAGCCAGGTCCAGGCGCAGCTCAAGAAGAACCGCTCTGCCCTGCAGTTCTACGAGCTCGTCGGCACGCAGTGGCCGACGGACGGCGGGGGCGAGCCGTCGCCGTCGGACAAGCTCCCCGATGCCATCGCGAACGAGTCCGGCGGCCGGCCGTACCGATCTTACCTCGTGAACACTGTCCTGGAGACCTACATGCAGAAAGGCAACGCGGTCGCTGCCGAGGTGAACGGCGCGCTACGCCCCGAGACGACCCGGATATTCCACACGTCGAGCTGCATGGGCTGCCACTCCGGCGCGAGGATCGCCAGGGGAAGGTCGCAGGATAAAATCACGTGGGGAGAGCGCGGCAGCGGTGATTTCTTGTGGAGCTATGCGACGAAGGCCAGCCCGAAGGCCGCCCCGGCGGGCGACAGGCAGGCCTATGGAATGACGAGCGCGGCCGCGGCCGACGCTCAGCCGAAGCAGCGGAAGTAGCTGCACGCGAAGGGCGAGCTCATGCAGATCCTCCCGGGCTACGATGTGACCGCGACCGTCGTCGAAGAGGCGCGGACTGCCACCTATCGGGCCATCCGATCCGCCGACGGGCAGCCAGCGCTGCTCAAGGCGCTCCACGTCGCTTACCCGACCCTGCTCGACGTCACGCGCATCAAGCACGAGCACCAGCTCGCCCAGATGCTCGACAGCCCGTACATCCTGAAGGTACAGCGGCTGGAGAAGCACCAGGGCGTGCCGGTGCTCGTCCTCGAGGATTTCGCGGGTGAGCCGCTGCACTCCGCCATCCCTGCCGAAGGGCTGGACATCGAGCTGCTCCTCCGCGTCGCGATCCAGCTCTGCCGAGCGCTCGAAGCGTTGAATGAACGGGAGATCACGCACAAGAACATCCATCCGGGAAGCATCCTGTTCGAGCGGGAGACCGGCCGCGCCAAGCTCACGGATTTCAGCATCGCTTCCCGGCTGCCTCGCGAGAGCCAGACGATCGAGAGCGTCGCCCGGATCGAGGGGCCCCTGGCCTACATGTCCCCCGAGCAGACCGGCCGGATGAACCGGGCCCTGGACCACCGCACGGATTTCTACTCGCTCGGGGCGACGCTGTACCAGATGCTCACCGGCCGGCCGCCGTTCCTGGCCACCGATCTGCTCGAGCTCGTGCACTGTCACATCGCCCGGCGGCCCACGCCGCCGGAGGAGCTGCGGCCGGGAGTGCCTGCCCCGCTGTCGAGCGTCGTCATGCGCCTCTTGGCCAAGGCGGCCGAGGACCGTTACCAGAGCGCGCGCGGGCTGCGCATCGACCTCGAGACCTGCCTCGCCGGGTGGAGCGCCGCCGGCGAGATAGCGCCGTTTCCGACAGGCAGGCAGGATCGCTCGGAGAGGCTGCAGTTCCCGCAGAAGCTCTACGGGCGCGACGCGGAGGTCGCCGCCCTCACGGGCGCCTTCGAGCGCGTCGCCCGAGGCGCCACCGAGATCGTGCTCGTCCATGGCTATTCCGGCGTCGGTAAATCGACGCTGGTCAACGAGCTCCACAGGCTCGTCGTCGGCCAGACCGGCAGCTTCCTCTCCGGCAAGTTCGATCAGTTCAATCGGGGTCTACCTTACAGCTCCCTCATCGAGGCGTTCCGGCAGAGCATCCGCCAGCTGCTCACCGAGGACGAGGCGCGGCTCTCTGTCTGGAGGACGCGGCTCGGACGCGCGCTGGGCCCCAACGGCCAGATCATCGTCGATGTGATCCCGGAGCTCGAGCTGGTCCTCGGCCAGCAGCCGGCCGTGCCCCAGCTCGGTCCAGCGGAGTCTCAGAACCGGTTTCGTCAGGTCTTCCAGAGCTTCATTCAGGCCTTCGCCCAGAGGGAGCACCTCCTCGTGCTCTTCCTCGACGACCTGCAGTGGGCGGACGCCGCGTCCCTGGATCTGCTCCGGTACCTGAGCGACAACCCCGCCGGCGGCTACCTGCTGCTGATCGGCGCGTACCGAGACAACGAGGTCACGGACGGCCACCCGCTGGGCCGCGCGTTCGAGCGCCTCCAGGTGGAGGCGACGAGGGTCACCCACCTCGCGCTGGCGCCGCTCTCCCAGGACGATCTCACGGGGTGGCTCGTCGACGTCCTCTCGTGCACGAAAGAGCGCGCGGGGCCGCTCGCGTCGCTCCTGGCCAGCAAGACGCACGGCAATCCGTTCTTCGTCATGGAGTTCTTGAAGACGCTCCATCAAGAGCGGCTGCTCGTGTTCGACCCGGCGCTCTCGGACGAGCGCGGCGTGGGCGCGTGGCGCTGGGACATGGATCAGCTCAGGTCCGTCGGGGTCACGGACAACGTGGTCGACCTCCTGGTCGGCAAGCTGCAGAGGCTCCCGCTCGCGGCGCAGAGCGCGGTGAAGCTGGCGGCCTGCATCGGGAGCCGCTTCGACTCGAACATCCTGTCCATCGTGTTCGAGCGCTCGCCGCGGGAGACGGCCGACGCCCTGTGGGAGGCCGTGCAAGCGGGCCTCATCCTGCCCACGGATCAGTCGTACAAGCTGCTCCTCGGCGCCGAGCCGGGAGATCCCTTCGATGAGTCGCTGGAGGAGCTCGCCGTCCCGTACGAGTTCCTGCACGACCGCGTGCAGCAGGCGGCCTATTCGCTCATCCCCGACCAGGACCGGAAGAAGACCCACCTCGACATCGGCCGCCTCCTCCGGCGGCGCCTCCCGGCCGAGCGCGTCGCGGAGCGGCTCTTCGAGGTGGTCAATCACCTGAACGCCGGCGCCGAGGTGGTGCGCGACACGACGGAGCGCCAAGAGATCGCGCAGCTCGATCTCACCGCCGGTCGCAGGGCAAAGGCGTCCGCCGCCTACGAACCGGCGCTGCGCTACCTCGCCGCCGGCACCGAGCTCGTCGGGGCGGAGGGGTGGAGCCGCTGTCATGAGCTGACGTTCGCGCTGCACCTCGAGCGGGCCGAGTGCGACTATCTCATGACCCGCTTCGCGGACGCCGATGAGAGGTTCGCGCTCCTGCTCCGCAACGCCCGCGCCGACGACGAGCGGGTCGCCGTGCATACCGCCCGTGTGACCCAGCTCCTGCACCTGCGCCAGTACGAGCAGGCCGTGGAGACCGGCTTGCTCGCGCTGCAGCTGCTCGGCATACGGCTGTCGTCCAAGCCGCACATCGGTGAGGTGCTGCTCGAGCTCGCCCAGGTTCGATGGAAGCTGCGGGGCAGGCAGATCAGCGAGCTCAGCGAGCTGCCGGACCGCATGACGCCGGAGATCCGGGCGGCGATGGGTCTGCTCATCACCCTCTGGTTCCCTGCCTACCTGCTGCAGCGCGAGCAGTTCATCGGGCTCATCATCCTCAAGCTCGTGCAGCTGTCGCTCACCTACGGCAACACCGAGGCCTCCTCGTTCGCGTTCGCCTGCTTCGGCATGTTCAACAGCTCGGTGCTCCGCGATCCCGAGACGGGCGCGGCGTACGGCAAGCTCGCCCTGGTCCTGGCGCGCAAATTCAATGATCCATCGGTGACGTGCAGGACGCTGTTCGTCATCGCGAGCTTCCTGGAGGTGTTCTCATCGCACCTGCGCGAGGCGCTCGATCTGCTCGTGGAGGCGATCCAGTGCGCCGTCGACTCCGGCAACCTGGTGCAGGCATCGTACTGCATGTGCCTGAACATCTACTGGACCTCTCTGGTCGACACCCCGATCGCCGAGGTCGCCGCGCAGGCTCGCCGGTATCTCGAGTTCGGACGACGGACGGACGCCCAGAAGGTCGTCCAGTGCATGCAAATCACCCTGCGCTGGACGCGAGAGCTACAGGACGCCGACCCCTCCGCGCTGCGCTCGAACGAGCACTCGCTCGAGCCGGACGCGTACGTCACCGACGACATGGAGCGCGCGCAGCACCTGCTGCTGGCGCTCCAGATCGGCTACCTGTTCGAGCGTTATGACGAGGTGGTGGAGATCGCGTCGCGGCTCGAGGCCTACAAGGACATGCTGGACCCGAGCTCGGCGTTCGTTCCGCACCACGCGTTTTACCGGGCGCTCGCGGCGCTCTCGCTGCTTCCGGACGCGGACGGCGCGGACAGGAGCCGCCTGCGCGGCGCGATCGACAAGGCAAAGCGGATCTTGCACAAGTGGGCCGAGCACAGCACGGTGAACGCCCGCCACAAAATTGCGCTTGTGCTGGCCGAGGAGGCGCGCGTGGAGGGCCGATCCAGGCAGGCGGCGAGGCTCTACGACGACGCGATCTCCGCCGCGCGGAAGAGCGAGTACCTCCACGAGGTGGCTTTGGCGTGCGAGCGCGCGGCGCTGTTCCATCTGAACAGGGGCAAACCGCAGCTGGCCGGCTCGTACCTCCAGGAGGCGCGCGGCTGCTATCTCACCTGGGGCGCGCACACCAAGGTCCGCGCGCTCGACGAGCAGTATCCGGTGCTCCTCATGCGGTCGTCTCCGGCGCAGGTCAAGCATCAGAGCGGCACCGCCGTGACGGCGTCGCCGACGCCCCAGGATCTCGACTTGACCACGGTCGTCAAGGCGTCCCAGGTGCTCTCCAGCGAGATCATGCTCGGCCGGCTCCTGGACAGGATCATGCAGATCATGCTCGAGAACGCAGGCGCAGAGAAGGGAGTCCTCCTCATCAAGGAAGACGGCCACCTGGTGATCGAGGCCAAGGGGACGATCGCGTCCGGCGAGGTCACCGTGCTGCAGTCGATCCCGATGGATCAGAGCCCGGATCTCCCGCACGCGCTGGTGAACTACGTCGCCAGGACGCGGGAGAGCGTCGTGCTGCGCGACGCGGCCCGGGATGAGCGGCTGGTCAGCGACCCCTACGTCGTGCGTTGCCAGCCGAGGTCGGTGCTCTGTGCCCCGCTCGTTCATCAGGGGCAGCTCGTCGGTGTGCTGTATCTCGAGAACAACCTCATCACCGACACCTTCACCTCGGATCGGCTGAAGGTGCTCCGACTGCTCTCGTCGCAGGTCGCGATCTCGATCGAGAACGCGCGGCTCTACAACGATCTCGAGCGGAAGGTCGACGAGCGGACCGAGGAGCTCAAGCGCAAGAACGTCGCGCTGGCGTCGACGCTCGAGCACCTCCAGCAGACCCAGCAGCAGCTGATCCAGGCGGAGAAGATGGCGTCGCTCGGCAACCTCACCGCGGGAGTCGCTCACGAGCTCAAGAACCCGCTGAATTTCGTCAACAACTTCGCCGAGCTGTCCGTTCGATTCGCGGATGAGCTCATCGGTCTCTCGACCGAGATCCATCTCGACGACCCGCACACCGGCGAGGTCATGGCGAAGATCAGGGAGGTGCTCCCGATGCTGAGGATCAACGCGAACAAGATCGCGGAGCACGGCAAGCGCGCGAACGCCATCGTGAACAACATGCTGCTGCACTCCCGTGTCCTGTCGGGCGTCCGAGAGCCGGTGAATTTGAACGCGCTTGTCGAGAAGTCGGTCGAGCTCGCGATGGTCGGCAAGCTCGCCGCGGCGCCCGCCCTGGACGTGGTGGTCGAGAAGGAGTTCGACGCTTCGCTCCCGCCGATCGAGGTGATGGATCAGGAGCTCGCTCGCGTGATCATCAACCTGGTCAACAACGCGCTCTACTCCGTGGGTGAGCGGGCGCGGGCGGAGAGGGGCGCCGCGGCGGAGCCACCTCGCATCCGGGTGTCGACGCGCCGGGTCGGGTCGATCGCCGAGATCCGGGTCTGGGACAACGGCACCGGGATACCGGAGCCCATCCGTGAGAGGATCTTCGACCCGTTCTTCACGACCAAGCCCAACGGGCAGGGCACAGGGCTAGGGCTCTCCATCTGCTATGAGATCGTGCGTCACGGCCATGGAGGCGTGATCCGCCTCGGGAACACCGAGAAGGGGCGCCACGCGGAGTTCATCGTGGAGCTGCCGGTGCGTGGCCCCGCGTCCCGCCCGTCCGCGGCCGCGCCGGTGGCTGACGTCGCGGTCAATCCGCTGAGCAAACACCGGAGCTGACCAGGGCCGGCGCCGCCGGCGGGGCGAGCGCGGCGCTGGCCGGCGCGGCCGGCCGGGCCCCCGCTACGGAGCCGGCGCGGGGCGCCCCTCGACCGCCGCGAGGTAGTCGCGCACGGACTGCTTCATCCCGACCTCGAGCGCGTGCGCCACGAGGTGGTGACCGATCGACACCTCTTGAATCTGCGGCGCCTCGCGGACGAGCGGCGCGAGGTTCTCCACGGTGAGGTCGTGCCCCGCGTTGATCCCGACCCCGGCCGCCACGGCGGCCCTCACGGTCGCGACGATCTTGTCGAGCTCCGCGCGGTGTTCGCCGCGATCGAACGCCTGCGCGTAAGGACCCGTGTAGATCTCGATGCGATCGGCCCCGATCTCCGCGACCACGGGCACCACCGCCGGGTCGGCCTCGACGAAGAGGCTTGTCCGGATCCCCTCCTCCTTGAGCCGCTTCACCACGGGCTGGAGGACGAAGCGCCATTTCGCGACGTCCCAGCCGCGATGCGAGGTGAGCTCGCCCGGAGTGACCGGGACCAGCGTGCACTGGGTCGGCCTGAGCTCGAGCGTGAGATCCAGGAACTCCTCGCGGAGATCACCCTCGAAGTTCGTCTCCACCGTGGTGATGTGGCGAGTCACCGCCCGCGCGTCGTCGGGCGTGATGTGCCGCCGGTCCGCCCTCGGATGGATGGTGATGCCGTGGGCTCCGTAGTCCACGATCTTCCGGGCGAAGGAGAGGACATTCGGGGCGTCGTGTCCCCGCGAGTTCCGCAGGAGCGCGATCTTGTTCACGTTGACGCTGAGCTTCATGGGACATCCTCTCGCCGGCTCGTGCGCGGCGCTCGCGACGCCGCTATACACGATCGACGCCGCGAGGCGAACACGCGGCGCGCCGCCAGCGCAGCCGGGAGCGCGCCGCCAGCGCGCAGCTGGGGAGCGCCGTCGGCGCGCAACTGGGGGAGCGCCGTTGCGCTCCCGGGCCGGCCCTCCGGCCGCGGCGGCGCTCCCCGCGCGGCGCGGCCGTTCGGCGCCTACACGCGCCGCGCGGCCCGCGAGCCCCGCACCGCGACGTCGGTCGCGAGGAGCGACACGACGAGGATGCCGACGGCGACGAGCGCGTTGTTCCACACCGTCGCCATCAGCAGCGCCGGTATCGTCCAGGCGCTGACGAAGAGCCACACCGCCAGGATCGCGGTGGCGTAACGCGCCCTGGGCGCCCAGAGCGCGATCAGGGCGAAGACGACGCACAGCGCGCCCACCACCCAGGTGTTGGTGAACTCCTCCCGGCCGTGGCGCCAGAGGAACGCGGAGATCAAGAGCCAGATCCCGAGCGCGATGTTGATGCCACGCAAAGCCGCCATCCGATGCTCCATTGGCCTCCCTCCCTCGCGGATCGCCGTGCCGGCGCCTCCGCCGCGCGACGCCCTGGCTCCCTCGCTCTGCCCGCTCGCCGCAGGCGTCCTGCCCCGAGCGGCCTCGGCCCGCCGATCGCGGAGCCCGCTCACCCCACCCGCCGAGCGCCGGCGTCCCTGCGCCCGGTCCACACACCCGAGAGCCCAGCGAACGCCGTGCGAATCCAGTGCCATGCGCCTCGCCCCGGGAGCGGCCGCGCGGCCAGAGGCCGCGTTCATGAGGGCCGCCGCGCGGCGGTTCGGCTAGAAGCCCCGTCGCCATGGACTTCTTCGCGACCGCCGCCAAAGGAACCGAGCCCGCCCTCCGCGACGAGCTCCGCGAGCACCGGTTCCGCGGCGTCCGCGCGGATCGCGGCGGCGTCCACTTCTCCGGCCCGCCGGACGAGGGCTTCCGCGCGTGCATCGAGCTCCGCACCGCCGTGCGCGTGCTCGTCGAGCTCGCCTCGTTCGACGCGCCCAGCGGGGACGCGCTCTACGAGGGCGTCTCGCGCGTCGACTGGGCCCCTTACCTGAGCCCGGTCCACACGCTCGCCGTCCGCGCCTCCTGCCGCTCGAGCGCGCTGACCCACACCCAGTTCATCGCGCAGCGGACCAAGGACGCCATCGTCGACCAGATCCGGCGCCGCGTCGGCGCCCGCCCGTCGGTCGACCTCGACGACCCGGATCTCGCCCTCTTCCTCCACCTCGTCCGCGACCGCGCGACGCTCTACGCCGACCTCGGCGGCGCCGCGCTCCACCGCCGCGGCTACCGCACGCACATCGGCGGCGCGCCGCTCAAGGAGACGCTCGCCGCCGCGCTGCTCCGCCTCTCCGGCTGGGACCGCGCCCGCCCGTTCGTCGACCCGATGTGCGGCGCCGGCACCATCGCCCTCGAGGCCGCGCTCTGGGCGCGGGACATCGCCCCCGGCCTGCGCGCGCAGCGCTTCGGCTTCGAGCGGTGGGCGTGCCACGATCAGGCCGCCGCGCGGCGCACGACCGAGCTCCGCGACGCCGCCCGCGCGCGGATCCGGCCGGATGGCCCCGCGATCGTCGCCGCCGACATCGACCCCCGCGCCGCCGAGATCACCCGCGGCAACGCCCGGATGGCCGGCGTGCAGATCGAGGTCCGCTGTCAGTCCATCACCGCGCTCGCCCCGACCGCGCCGCCGGGCCACGTCCTGACCAACCCGCCGTACGGCGAGCGCCTGCCGGGGACGCTGGCCCTCTACCGCGACATGGCGGCGGCGCTGTCGCGGCTCGCGGGCCACCGCGTCGCCATCCTCGCCGGCACCGAGGACATCGAGCACGCCATGCGCCGGAGGCCGGAGCGGTCGCTCGTCGTGTTCAACGGCCCGATCGAGTGCCGGCTGCTGACGTACGACATCCCCTGAAGCGGCGCGCGGCGTCGGAGAGGGCGCGCCGCGCGGGAGGGCGCGTGCGAGACGTGCGAGACGTGCGAGACGTGCGAGACGTCAGGAGAGCAGGCGCATCACAAGGAACATCGCCAGCGCCGTCAGGAGCATCCCGGCGACGAAGCCGATGATGAGCCCCCGCTTGCCGGCGAGCCAGCTCGGCTCCCGCGCCTGCGGAGGCGCCGGCGCAGCCGCGGGCGGCGCCTGGGGCACGACGACGTGATCGGGCATCGTCGCGCGGCGCTCCAGCACCGTGCGCTGCTCTGCGATGGTCGCGGCGAGCTCGAACGGCACCGACGCCGCCGGGGCCGCCGCCGGGGCTGCCGGCGAGGCGCTGTCGGCCGCGGCCGGCGCTCTCCGCACGACCGCCGCGGAGTCCCCGACGGTCTCCGCGCTCGCCGCGCCGAACCCCATCGCCCCGAACCCCTGCGGGCTCGCCGCCTGGAGCTCGCCGGGTGTCACCGTGGGCATCTGGCTCTCGGCCGGGGGGTGGGACGAGACCAGCCGGAGCGTGTTAGCGGCGCGCGGCGATCTCCTGTCCCACGCCCCCGCCGCCCCGCCGTCGAGCGGGCTCTGCGGCGTCGCCGGGACAGGCACGGAATCGACGCGCACCAGGCCGACCTCGGCCCGCTTCTCGGGTGTGCCCAGCCCGAAGTCCTCGGCGGAGCGGAGCGTCGCCTTCACCTCGCGGCCAGGAGGCGTGATGTCGAGCTCGTCGCCGTCGTCATAGGCCGCCGTGTGGACTCGCACCTTCGCCGGACCGAGCAGCTCGTCGCGACGGACCATGGTGAGCGTGCTGTCGTCGTCCCCGCTCGCGCCGTCGTCCGCGCCCGGCTCGTCCAGGCCGTTCCCCGAGAGCAGCGCCTCGCTGGGGCCGTGGGACCAGGACGGAAGCTGCAGCGAGATCTCCGGCACCGACTCCCCGGCCCAGCGCTGCGGCTCGGCGCCCGCCCCCGGCGCGACCGCCTGCGGATCGAGCGTCTGCGGGAGCTCCGAGGGAGGCGACCCGTGGTGAAGCACCACCGGCGGCGGACGCGCGGCCTCGGCGCCAGCCCTCCCGCCGGCCCCCCCGGAGACGAGCGTCCGGGCCGACTCGATCGAGAGCTCCGCCCTCGGGGCCTGGCCGGAGAGCGGCGCCGACGTCGAGCTCGGCAGCGACGTCAACGGCGGGAGCGACATCGGCCCCCGCTGCAGCGACGCGTCCCGCGAGAACAGCGAGCTCGGCTGCCGGCGCGAGATCGGCCCGAGCCCCACGGCCGTGTCGGGCAGCTCGGCCAGCAGGCAGTGCAGCGTGTACCCGAGCTCACGCGCCGTCTGGTACCTGTCCGCCGGCTCCTTGGCGAGCGCCTTCACGATCAGCGCCTCGAGGCGCGGATGGATCCCGGGCGCGCAGCTGCTCGGCGCCGGCACCGGCGCATGGATGTGGAGCGTCGCCGTGTGGAGCGGCGTCTCGCCCTCGAACGGCAGCCGCCCCGTGACGAGCTGGAACAGGAGGACCCCGCAGGTGTACAGGTCGGCCCGCTGATCCACCGGCAGCAGCCCGCACTGCTCCGGAGCCATGTAGGCCGGCGTGCCGACGAACGTGCCCGCGCGCGTCACGACGGACAGCGGGTCGGCGAGGAGCTCGGGCTCCTCGCCGGACGAGCCCGTGTCGAGGATCTTGGCGATCCCGAAATCGAGCACCTTCACCCGCTCGCCGTGAGGGTGCATGGGATCGGGGACCACCATGACGTTCTCGGGCTTCAGATCACGGTGCACGACGCCCATCTCGTGGGCGACCGCGAGCGCCTCACACACCTCCGAGAGGATGCGGACCGCCCGCGCCTGGCCGATCGCGCCGTGGCGCTCGAGGAGGACGTAGAGGTCGTCCCCCGAGAGCAGCTCCATCACGATGTAGCTGAGGGCGCCCTCGACCCCGTACTCGAAGATCTTGACGGAGTTCGGGTGCTTCACCCGCGCCGCGGCCTTCGCCTCGCGCTGGAAGCGCCGGATGAACGCGCGGTCCGCGGTGAACTCCGGGTTCATGATCTTGATCGCCACCCGGCGGGGCTCGGCGTCGCGCTCCGCGATGAAGACGCTGGCCATGCCGCCCTCGCCGAGGAAGCGGGTGATCGTGAACCGCCCGGCCACCTTGCGGCCGAGGAGCGCCTCATGCCTCATGCGCCAGGCACCTGCCGGCGTCTGCCCCGCTCGCCCGCTTCCGGGCGGCCGCGCCGCATGCCCGCCCCAGGGCGGCCGTGCCCCTCGCGCAGGAGAGCGCTGCGCCCACGGCTGTCCGCGCGCCCGCGCGACCCGCGCGTCCGATGCGAGGGAGAGTGCACGCGGCGACCATACCAAAGAACTCGACAGCCGACGACTTGTCGGCCCCCGGCGGCGCGCGTGCGCGCGTGCGCGCGGGCGCGCCGCGCGCCATCGACCGTCCCGAGCACCGCTGCGTCCGCCGTCACCCCGGAGACGGGCGCCGGTCGCGAGCTCGTCCGGCAACAGTTAACTCTTTAACGCCACCCCCGATGCGCATGTGCGACAGGTGCTTAACTTATCGAAAGAGCTCGCGTTCGAGCGTCGGCGAGCGTTGGCAACGTTCTTGCCTTGGGGGGACTACCTCGCGCTGCGCCCTGTGCGCCGTGAAGGGTCAGCTTGTGCGTCGATCTCGACAGGCAGCTTCCGGAGGATCGTTGATGAATCGAATTTTTAGGCGTGCGGTGCTCCTCGGCACCGTCGCGCTGACCGTCGTGGGGGCGGGCTGCGCCGAGGAGCGGCCGTCCATCAGAAGGGTGCAGAGCGATGCGCTCGCCAAGTCCTTCTTCGTTGGAGGGGACCTGAAAGACATCGTCGATGACCCCGAGTTCTACATGCGGGGTACGGTCGTCGACGTCGGGTACGGCGCCGCCCAAGATGGCCTCTTCACGTCGACCTACGCCCAGCCCGTCTCCCGGATCAAGTGGGAGATCACCGAGCGCCAGCTCAACGCCCGGCTCGCCTACGAGCGCATCGAGGGGACCGACGGCAAGGGCAACAACTACAACGGGCTCACCAAGAAGTCGACGAACGACGGCCAGATCGTCGCGAGCTACGCGATCGAGTCGCATTTCGACATCGTGCGCGACTACAACCCGTCGACCGGCGAGGAGTCGAACGTCATCGTCGAGAACACGAGCGACCGGCTCTGGTACGAGCGCGAGTACATCCGCGTCGACTGGTCCCGCAACCTCGCGACCGACGCCTACAACTTCGACACCCTGTCGCAGATCGGCCTCTACGGAGGTGTCGAGTACGAGCCGCTCGCCTATTACGTCAGCGACCCTGCCTCCGCCGACGCCCCGCGGTTCGACGGCAAGAACGGCTACTTCGACGTCACGACGAAGGCGTTCGCCACGCCCGCGATGCTCGACCTCTCGAGCCTCGGCTGGGGCATCGACAAGTACCCGGCCTGCATGCTCCCTGGCGACTTCGCCGGCGGCACCGACCCGTACGGCAACTGCAACCCGGTCGAGATCACGATCCGGCAGTCGTTCAAGAAGGTGGTCGACAACGACTACGAGCCGGTCGACTTCGACGGCGTGAGGTTCCAGGCCTTCGGCATCTTCAACTTCGATTACCGCTACGGCTACGAGCGCAACTACGGCATCGTGGACAACCAGTGGCGGCGCTTCGCGGCCCGCTACAACCTCTGGAAGCGCAGCCATTTCTACGCGGATCCCGAGGCGATGGAGGGCGCGATCGCCTGCGCGACCCGGGAGACGGCCCCGGGCGGCGACGTGAACGCCGATCCGAACCTCGATGACAACAAGGACGGCACCGCGGACGCGTGCGCGGCGGCCGGCGCCGGCTCGCAGTGCGACGTGTACAAGCAGAAGTGCACGCTGCCTTACACGGAGCGCGAGGCGGTCGTCATCCCCTGGTACGTCGGCGGCAACACGTCGGAGGACATCTTCGAGGCGACCCAGTGGGCGACCGAGGAGTGGGATCTCGCGATGAAGACCGCGATCCAGACGTCGCGCCTCGTCGAGTGCCGGAAGACGGGCGGCCAGGACTGCGACGCGAAGTTCCCGATGTGGAAGGGCCAGCAGGACGACATCGACGAGGCCGTCGCGCTCTCGCGCGCGCTGAACGCGTGCCGCCGCGAGCAGGGCTGGGACGCGTCGGTGTGCGACGACCAGGCCAAGCAGGCCGTGGAGCAGCTCTCTCAGCGGCGCGGCGGCGACCCGGCGACGCTCGCGATCGGGAGCGTCGTCACGCAGCCTTCGGTGATCGTGCTCTGCCACAACCCCATCATCGAGGGCGATCACCCCGCCTGCGGCGACACGAGCGTTCCCCTCGAGGAGCGCGTCGCCCCGCGGCTCGGCGACCTTCGCTACAACAGCGTGCTCATCGTCGAGAAGCCGCAGACCCCGTCGCCCTGGGGCATCATGGTCGACGCCGACGACCCGATCACGGGCGAGAAGGTGGCCGCCAGCATCAACATCTGGAGCCACGTCACCGACTCCGCGGCGCAGCAGCTCGTCGACATCGTCCGCTACATCAACGGCGAGATCCCGACCTCCGAGATCACCGACGGCAAGTACATCCGCGACTGGGCGCAGGCGAGCCGGATGTCCGGCGGCGGCCAGGGGCCCACGATGACGAAGCAGGAGGTCACGTCGCGGCTCGCGAGCGCCACGAAGCTCGACGCCGAGGCGTACGCGGGCCTCGTCGCGCAGGGCGTCTCCCCCCAGCTCAAGTCGCTCATCGAGCCGATGAAGGCGAAGGTCGCCGACATCGCGGTGCGGGGCGACCTCCCCTCCCCGCAGCAGGCGGTCGTGGGCGCCCGCATGAAGGCCGCCCGGGGCAGCCTCGCCGAGTCGGAGCTCCTGAACCCGGCGATGCTGAAGCGGGCGGGCGTCCCCGCCGGCCTGCCCATCGAGGGCCCGCTCGCGGACGCGGCGTCGCCGTTCGCGATGAACAACCCGAAGATGCACTCGCAGCTCCGCCGCATGCACGACAACGCGCTCGCCGAGCGCGGCGCCTGCATCCTGCACGAGGCCCCCGAGGCCTCGGCGATGACGGGCCTCGCGGAGGCGCTCCGCGAGAAGTTCCCCGTCGGCGACGGCGAGACGGCCGACGAGAAGCGGGGGCGCTACGAGAAGATGTTCAAGTACATCCAGCGCCGCTACCAGTACGCGGTCATCGCGCACGAGATGGGGCACTCCATCGGCCTCCGGCACAACTTCGTGAGCAGCTACGCCTCGCTCTTCTTCCGGCCCCAGTACTGGCAGCTCAGGACGAAGAACGGGAAGGTCAAGGCGGAGTGCACCGGTGAGGCGGGCGAGAGCCCGGAGGAGTGCGTCGGGCCCCGCTACTACGACGGGATCACGGACGAAGAGCAGAAGAACATGATCTGGATGTTCCAGCACTCCACGGTCATGGACTACCCGGGCGACGTCTCGCAGGACCTGGTGGGCCTGGGCGTCTACGACTTCGCCGCCGCGCGCTTCTTCTACGGCGACAACGTGAGCGTCTACGACAACGGCGACCGCAACTACCTCGCCGGCGGCAGGGTCGGCGGCGGGCTCCTCGCCGCGACGGACAACTTCGGCGGGCTGGCCGGCATCAAGTACGGCATGTTCGCGAAGGGCAACGCCACGAGCGCGCCCAGCGTCAACGACTTCCACTACTCCCAGCTGCAATCGCAGTACGAGGTCATCCGCGACTGCTACGACGTGGAGGCGACCCCGCCCGCGACGTGGAACGAGCAGCTCGACGGCAAGTGGCACCCGCTCCTCGACGGCGGCATCGTCAAGGTCGGCCAGGAGACGAAGCGCTGCCGCCAGCAGCCGGTGGACTACGTCGGCTGGAAGGAGCTGCGCAAGCCGCAGGACAGCGAGACCGCGATCGGCGCCTTCCGCGGCGGTCCGGCGGTCGACGCCCAGAACCGCGTCCGCGTGCCGTACGGGTTCGCGACCGACAACTGGGCCGACACCGGCAACGTCTCGGTCTTCCGTCACGACAACGGCGCCGACCCGTACGAGCAGCTGATGTTCCTGCTCACCACCCAGGAGAACAGGCACATCCTCGACAACTTCCGGCGCAACCGGACGACGTTCAGCGTCCGCGCCGCGGCGGACAGGTCCTACAGCCGCTACAACGAGAAGATGCTCGGCATCGCCGGCGGCATCGGGTTCTACGGGACGATCTACCAGGATCTCGCGACGAACCAGGGCCTGTCGTTCGACACGCTGTGGCCGCTCCTCGTCGAGGGCAGCCTGCAGGAGAACGTCGTGGCCGCGACGGTGGCGTTCGATCACTTCACGAGGCAGCTCGCCCGCCCGGAGGAGGGGCCGCACTACCTGCGCGATCCGCTGTTCAACGACCCGGTCCTCCGCTCGAACCTCGACGGCGACGACTACGGCGCCGGCGAGGACTTCGGCTCCTTCGGCGGCACGACCAACAGCCCGGTGCTTGTGCAGATCCCGAACGGCTCGACCGGCTACCTGAAGGACATCGGGTTCGGCGGTCACCCGCTCGAGAACAGGAACTCGGAGACCAACGGCGACTTCGACACCGACTACTCGTTCAACGCGGGCAGCTACTACGACAAGATCCACACGGCCATCCTGCTCTCCGAGTCGGAGGACCGGTTCGTGAGCCAGTCCCGCCGCGACTTCTACGACGCCCGCTTCCGCGCGGTCGGCATGGCCGACGTGCTGCCCGAGGGCTACCGCCGCGTGCTCGCCAACGCCCTCACCGGCGATCGCTCGCTCCTCGCGCCTCGCCTCGAGGCCGGCGAGGACGGCTTCCCGGTGCTCGACACGGCGAGCAAGGATCCCGACCCGCTGGCGAAGGAGTTCCCGGCGCGCCCGATGGGCTGGGTCAGCTGGTGGCCGAACGAGGGGCCGAAGGTCTGCTTCCCGACCGACGGGAAGAACCTCTGCACGAACTACATCGGCGGCGACTTCGACCCGGCCGTCGTGGACCGGACCGTCGCGGTCGATCCGCAGATCGGCTGGGAGGTGCAGAAGTTCCTGATCGCGTGGACGCTCGCGAACATCCCCGCGAACGGCAAGACGAACTGGCTCGACATGATGCGCGTCTACCGGCTCGGCAGCGACGCGGACCCGGGCTTCGAGCAGCGCATCGAGTGGCAGGACCCGACGTCCGGGCAGGTCTACTACGCCCGCACGTACGGCATGGAGTGCCTCTTCGGGGCCGGCAAGAACAGGGCGGCCTGCGAGGACTCCGGCGGCAAGTGGGTGCAGAAGGGCATCGCGGCCCGCGTGCTCGAGTACGCCAACGCCCTCACCGCGAAGGGCTACCAGCTCGACGCGAGGCACGAGGCGCAGCCGGGCAACCCGACGGACAGCATCCCCGCGGATCCCGCGTACGTCGCCGACTACGGCCCCGGCTTCAACAAGTACGGTCGCGCGATGATCACGTACCACCCGGACGGCGCCGCGATCATCATCCCGGATCCGGCGATCAAGGACGTGCCCGCGGTCGGCCCGCTCAAGGAGGTGCCGGCGTGCGATCAGAACATCAACGAGAACTGCACCCAGCTCACGATCTACAAGAACCACTACGCGTACGAGCTGAGGGGCTACAAGTCGGTGCCTGACTACCTGCTCAAGATGATGGCCCAGTTCGGCCTCGCCGACCCGGAGCAGCTGGGCATCTTCCCCGACTGAGCCGCGCCTCCTCACGCCGGGGCCCCGCGCCGGGGCCCCGCGCTCCCCCCTCATAAGCGGTTAACCAAGCTTCACGCCGCGTTCTCCTACATCCGAACGTTTACGTGGTCGTTCACGACCTATCGTTGACGACCACGACCACGTAAACGTTCACGTTGTTGACGCCCTGCGCGGCGTCCGGCCGTCCGGGGACATCCGGCCCGAGATCACCTGGCCGAGCCCGCCTGCTGCCGTTGGAGGTCGCGCGGGCGCCAGGGCGGCACTACGCTCGCCGTGGCGCTGCGCGCGCTGCGGCATGATCCCTTCCCCCGCCCTCCACGCCATCGCCCCGGCCCACCGCTCGGACGCGCGGGCCTTCGCGGCCTACCTCATCGAGCACGTCGCCGAGTCCGGCCGGCGCGGAGTGCCCCATTTCGCCATCGCGACGTCGCTCGCCCCCGATGAGGTCGAGCACGGCGCGCGCGACCGCTGGGGCAAGCGGCTCGACGAGCCGCTCTGGGGACGGGCCTGGCTGCTCCGGTCGAGCGAGCCGCGGGCGCGCATCATCGGGCACATCGAGCTCCGCGGCGGCCGCGTCTGGTCCGAGGGCCACCGCGCCGTCGTCGCGATGGGCATCCTCGGCCCCCACACCGGGCAGGGCCACGGCCGGCGCCTGCTCGAGACCGCTATCGCGTGGGCCCGCGACGAGGCGGGCCTCGAGTACCTGGACCTCGGCGTCTTCGCCAACAACGAGCGCGCCAGGCGGCTCTACGCGGGGATGGGGTTCGTCCCGATCGGCACCCGGGAGGACGCGTTCCGGGTCGACGGCGCCATCCTGGATGACATCCAGATGACCCTCGCGCTCCGCTCTCCCGACCCGCGCGCGGTCGCCCCGTCGGAGCGCTGAGCCGCGGCGCGGGCGTCCCCGGGCCCGCCCGCGGCCGGCCCGGGCCCCGCACGAGCGCCGGACGCGCGCTGGAGGGTACCCGCCGCGGCGCAGATGCGTCATGAGGACAGCGCCGTTCAGGCGCCCGTCCGGAGGCCCGGCCATCGCCGGCCCGGTCGCCGGCGGTCGTCACCGCAGTCCATCGCCACCGAAAGCCACCATGCTCCGCTCGCCGCTCCTGCCGATCTTCCTTACCGTCTTCGTCGACGTCCTCGGCCTCACGCTCGTCCTCCCCCTCCTGCCGTTCTACGCCGAGCACTTCGGCGCCAGCGAGCTCGTGGTCGGCGTGCTCGCGGCGAGCTACGCGGTCTGTCAGCTCGTCTCCGGGCCGATCCTCGGCCGGATCTCGGACCGGGTGGGCCGCAAGCCGACGCTGCTCGCGAGCCAGACCGGCACGTTCATCGGGTTCCTGGTGATCGGCTCGGCGGGCTCGCTCTGGATGCTCTTCCTCGGGAGGATCATCGACGGGCTCACGGCCGGGAACCTGACGATCGCGCAGGCGTACATCAGCGACGTGACCCGGCCCGAGGAGCGCACCAAGGCGTTCGGCCTGATCGGCATCGCCTTCGGCTCCGGGTTCCTGCTCGGCCCGGCCATCACGGGGGAGCTCGCGAGCCGCTTCGGCTACGGCGCGCCGGCGTACGGCGCGGCGGCGCTCTCGCTCCTGTCCGTCCTCCTCACGGCCACGCTGCTCCCGGCGAAGCCGCCCTTGCCGGCGGCCCAGGACGGGGCGACCTCCGCGGCCGCCCGGCCGGCGTCGCTCGGCCGCGGGGACGCCTTCCGCCGCTACTTCGACCGGCCGCTCCCGCGCCGCCGGCTGCTCGAGTTCTTCGCCTTCTCCCTCTCCTTCTCGACGCTCATCGGCGGCCTTGCGCTCTTCCTCGAGCGGCGCTTCGCGTTCGGCGTCAAGGAGACGGGCTACCTCTACGCCTTCTCCGGCCTCATCGGCGGCAGCATCCAGGGCGGCCTGATCGGCCGGCTGGCGAAGCGGTACGGCGAGGAGCGGCTCGCGCTGATCGGCTTCGCCACGATGGTGGTCGGCTACGGCCTGCTCGGCGTCGCGTACACCCTGCCCGTGCTGCTCGCGCTCGTGGGGATCGCGGCGTTCGGCGCGGCGGTGGTGCGGCCGGCCGTCACCACGCTCCTCACGAAGAGCGTCGGCCGCGACGAGCAGGGCGCGGCGCTCGGCGTGAGCCAGTCGCTGGCGAGCATCTCGCAGATCATCGGCCCCATCGGCGCCGGCTGGCTGATCGAGCACCGGGCGCTCGCGGCGTACGGCCTGATGGCGGCGACCTTCGCCGCCCTCGGCGTCCTCCTCGGCCTGCAGAAGATCCCCGTCAGCGAGCCGATCGAGCTCTGAGCGGCCTGCTCAGGCGCGCGCCCCCTTCACAAAGGGTAGGAGGGCGTCGACGAGCGCCGGCGTGGCGTCGTCGAGACGCCGGGGGTTGTGCCACGCGAACGGCTCGACGAGGCGCGACGGCCGGAGGCCGAGCTTGCCGCGCGAGCACTCCACGAGGAGCGACAGCGCCCCGTGGCGATCGTGGAGCCAGTCGATCTCCAGGCCCGCCTTGCGGACGCCCCAGGCGAAGCGGACGTGGGACATGGCGCGGTACGGCCTACGGTCCGCGGCGCGCGCGACGCGCAGCGCGAAGGCGCGGTGCTCGGCGGCGTCGGCCACAGGCCAGAGGCTGTGCGCCGGCGGGTACAGCACGGCGCCGCCGGCGCTGTGCAGCGACAGGGCGCGGTCGATCCGGCGCGACGACAGCGCGTGCGCGATGGCCTCCACCTCCGGCTCGCTGGCGGGGCGGCTGCCGGGCGAGAAGAGGAGCCCGATGAAGCGCTGGATGAGGCCGCGCTCGTACCATCCCGCGTCGAAGTTCCGGTTCAGGTCGACGCCCCGGGCATTGCCGCGCACGTACCGGTGTCGCCCCGCGCGGAGGTTCATCTCGACGCGGAGGAGCCCATCCGGGTTCACGATCGGGACGGCGAGGATCGACCGGCCGCCGAGATCCTGGGTCGCGAGGCGATCGAGCAGCGCGAGGTGGGCCTCGATGCCGATCCACTCGAGGGGGTGGATCCCGGACAGGATCACCGTCGTCCGCACGCGCTCGCGCGACCCGGCTCCCGTCGAGGAGCGCAGGCTGGCGCGCTCGGCGCGCTCGCTCAACGGAGCGAGCGCGGCGTCGCTCGGCGCCGGGTCGTCCGCGCCGCCCGGCGCGCGGCTGCCATCGGCATCCGCATTTGCATCCGGGTCTGCATCCAGCGTGCCGTGGAAAGGGACGCCATGGAACGAGACGCCGTTCGCAACGCTCCGTCCTCCGTGGGCGCTCGGCGCCAGGAGGCCCGCGGCTTGCTTCTCGCCGCGTGCAGCGGCCAGGCCGGCTGCGCCGAGGTGAACGGCGAGCAGCGGTTCGCCCCGGATCGAGCGCCCGATCAGCGTGACCTGCGCCCCGCGGTCGGCGAGCCGCTCGATCGCCTCCAGGAGCTCGCCGTACCCGCGGTAGGGACCGAGCCCGCGGCGAGCGAGCAGACGGGACAGCGGCGCGCGTCGGTGTACAAAGAGGGCCGCCCTCAGGGCAGCCCGGCCTTGCTCTTCCGACGCCTGATCGGACTTCGGCATGCAGGGCTCACCTTTACCCTAGATGGCACGAACTATAGACCACCGGCCGCGCGTTCGTGCGATCCGGACCAGGTCAAACCAGGGATTACCGTGGCAGCGGGCGCGCGTATGGAATTCGACGGCAACGGGTGGGCGGAAGGACGTATCGAGCTGCTGCCTCCGAGCCAGGGGTGGTCGCTGCTGTCGCCGGAGCCCGAGGCGCGGATCGACGAGCACCGCTGGGCACATCAGGCGCGCGTCTTCTTCGGAGCGGAGCTCACGCTCGTACAGAAGAAGGCGTACCCGTCGGGGACCACGCCGATGGCCGACGCCGTCGAAGTGGACATCGCGCGCACCGCCTCTTCTTCTACGCCGCGCACGTCGAGCCGCGTGCTCGTCGCGACGGTGCCGCTGGATCGCGCGCCGCTCGTGCGCGCGGCGGCCGCGGCGGGGGTGCAGGCGATCGGCGGGCGCGGGTTCGACGCGCTGCTCGCGCGGGCACGGCGGGTCTGGCAGGTACAAGAGCCGGCGATCGTCGGCGACGACGGGCGAGCGCCCCTGGTCGTCACCGCGGTGCTCGCGGCGGTGCTGCTCGCGCCCGTGGTGCCGCCCGGCGAAGAGACGATCTTCGGGGTGAAGGGGGCCAGAGAGCGGCTGCAGCGGCTCGGCTGGTGACGGGGCGGCGCGCCGCGCCCGTCCTCGGCCGCCTGCCGGGCAATGTTGTCCTCGGCGCTCTGAGGTGCCTGCTCGCCGGGCGCCTGTACTAGCGTGCGCGCCCGTGCGCTCCCGCTTCCCGCTCGTGGCCGCCCTGTTCTTCGTCTCTGGCGCGACCGGCCTCCTCTACGAGGTCGCCTTCTCCAAGCTGCTCGCCTACGTCTTCGGCGCCACCGCGTATGCCGTGAGCACGGTCCTCGCCGCCTTCATGGGCGGCCTCGCCCTCGGCGCGCACCTCGGCGGCCGCCACGCCGCGTCCGCGCGCCGCCCGCTCGTCGTCTACGGCGCGCTCGAGGCGATCGTCGGCGCGATCTGCGCCGTCTCGCCGTTCCTGTTCGAGGCGCTGACCTCGGCCTACGTCGCCGTCGCCCGCGCGGCGCCCGACTCGCTCGCGCTGCTCACCGCGGCGCGCGCCGCGCTGACCGCCCTCGTGGTCGTCGTCCCCACGGTCGCGATGGGCGCCACGCTCCCGGTGCTCTCGCGCATCCTCCGCGCCGGCGCCGCGCCCGACGGCGGCGCGCCCCCCGCCGCGGACCACGACGCCGCGCGCCGCCTCGCCTCGCTGTACGCCATCAACACGGCGGGCGGCGCGGCCGGCGCGCTCTCCGGCGCCTACGTCGTCCTCCCGCACCTGGGCGTCCGAGGCGCGCTCTGGTCCGCGGCGATCGCCAACCTCGCCCTCGGCGCCGTCGCGATCTCCGCCGGGCTCCGCGGCCCGGCGCCCGCGCTCGACGCCGCGGCGGCGGCTCGCGCTGCCGGGGCCCGCTCCCCCGAGGCCCGCTCCCTGGACGCCCCCCTCCCCGCCCCCGCCGACCGCGGCGAGCCGGCGTTCCTGCTCCCGCTCGCGTTCGCCTCGGGCTTCCTTGTCTTCGCCGCCGAGGTCGTCCAGACGCACCTGCTCGCGCTGCTCATCGGCAACAGCGCCTACGCCTTCGGGCTGATGCTCGCCGTCTTCCTCGTCTGCCTCGCGGCCGGCGCCGCGCGCTCGCATGTCCTCGCGCGCCGCCACGGCGAGGGCGCGCTCTGGCGCGGGCTCGTCTCCGCGGCCCTCTCGCTCGCGGCCACCATCCCGCTCTGGGACCAGCTCCCGCGGATCTTCGCCTTCGCGGGCAAGCACGTCGACAGCTGGGCCGGCCGCGAGGCGTGCCGCGCGCTCGCCGCGCTCGCGATCCTCGCGCTGCCCACGCTGTGCATGGGCACCACCTTCCCCCTCCTCCTCGCGCGCGCCGCCGCGCACGCCGACGTGGCCGCGCGCGTCGGCAGGCTCACCTCCGCCAACACCCTCGGCACGATCGCCGGATCCATCGTCACCGGCTACCTGCTCCTGCCCGCGCTCGGCTCGGAGCGCGCGCTCCTCGCGATCGCGCTCGCCTTCGCCCTGACCGCCGTCCTCGCCGCCGCGCGCGCCCGCGCCGAGCTCCCCCGCGCCCTCGCCCTCGCCGCCGCCGCGGCCGCCCTCGCCGCCCTCGCGCCCCGCTGGGACATGGCGCGCCTCACGAGCGGCGCGAACGTCTACTTCGCCATGGGTCCGCGCCCCGAGCGCATCGACTTCGTGCGCGAGGACGTGCACGGCGGCGTCACCACCGTCGCGCACCGCGCCAGCGTCTCGACCATGTACACGAACGGCAAGTTCCAGGGCGACGACGGCCCCGAGATGACGGCGCAGCGGCGGTTCGCGCACTTCCCCTCGCTCTTCGTCCGCGACGAGCGCGCCGCGCTCGTCATCGGCCTCGGCACCGGCACGACGACCGGCACCATCGCCGCCTACCCCTTCGAGCGCATCGACGTCGTCGAGATCTCGCCCGCCATCGTCGAGGCCTCTCGCCGCTTCTTCGCGGGCCCGAGCCTCCAGGCGCTCGACGATCCCCGCGTGCGCCTCTCGCTCAACGATGGCAGGAACGAGCTGCTCGTCGCGCAGCGCCGCTACGGCCTCATCACGATCGAGCTCTCCAGCGTCTGGTTCGCGGGCGCCGCGAGCCTCTACAGCCGCGAGTTCTACGAGCTCGCCCGGTCCCGGCTCGCCGAGGGCGGCGTCCTGCAGCAATGGGTGCAGCTTCACCACATCCGGCGGCGCGAGCTCGCCGTCGTGGTGCGGACGATGCGCAGCGCGTTCCCGCACGTCGCGCTGTTCGTGGGCGGCGCGCAGGGCATCCTCGTCGCGAGCGGCGCGCCGCTCGTCGCCTCGGAGGCGCGCCTCGCCAGGCTCGACGCGCGCCCGTCGCTCCAGGCGACGCTCGCCGGCGCGCGGCTCGAGGACCTCCTCGACGCCCTCGTCACCTCGGGCGACGATCTCGACCGCTTCGTCGCCGACGCGGCCGAGGACGGCGGCCCGATCCTGTCCACGGACGACAACCTCTACCTCGAGTACGCCACGCCGAAGGGGAACGTGCTCCCGTACGGCGCGTCGCTCGACGCGACGCTCGCGCTCCTCGAGCGGTACCGGACGCGGGCGCCGCGCACGCGGCACCTCGCGCCCTGAGGTCGCTCAGCCCCCGCCCGCGGGCGCCGCGCCCCCGCCGTCACGTGGCGGCGCGCTCTCCTTGGCCGGCGCGCTCGGCGCGGGGGGCTCGCCCTCCTGCGCTTCCGACGTGGCCCGCGGCTTGACCTGCACCGGCTTGATCTCGTCGCCCGTCGCCACGAAGCCCTTGCGGGGCGGCGGCGCCTTGAGCTGCGCGGCCTGCTCCGCGCGCTGCTTGCGCTGCTCGAGGCTCAGCACCTCCAGCGCCAGGCCGCCCCTGTACGGATCCTGCCCCAGGAAGGGGCGCCCGTTCACCTCGGCCACGTGGAACTCGACCCGGCGGTTCTCGCTGCGGCCTGCCGCCATCTCGTTCGGCCCGAGCGGGCGCGACTCGCCGAAGCCCACGGCGATCAGCCGGTCGCTCTCGACCTCGTGATCGACCAGCCAGTCGGCGACCGCGAGGGCGCGCCGGGCGCTGAGCGCCTGGTTGTGCTCCTCGCTCGACTGCGCGTCCGTGTGCCCCTCGATCCGCAGCCGCGTCACCTCGGGGTGCTCCTTGATGAACTGGAGCAGCGTCTCCAGCGTCTTCTCGCTGCCCGGCCGGATCGTCGCCTTGCTCGTGTCGAAGACGATCTTGCCCTCGATGTAGACCTGGCTCTCCCCGCCCTGCTCCGACCAGGGCTTCTCCGGGTACCATCGCGGGAGCGCCTGCTGCTCCTCGGCGCGCGGCAGCTCCCGCGGCGGCAGCCGGTTGTCGCTGCACCCCTGTCCAGCAAACGCGGCGGCCGCGAGCGCCGCCGCGAGCGCGAACGGCAGGGAGGTGCGGGCGGCCTGCTTCCTCTTCGGGTCCATGTCGCCCTGCAGCGTGTCAGAACCGGCGCTCGGACCGCAAGTAACCTGGCGGACGCCGGGCCGACCGGCGCGGAACGCGGCTTATGGTAAGAGGATCGCCATGTCCGCGCTGTCGTCCACGCCCGAGGGCTCGCCCATCGATCCCAAGCTCACCGGGCTGCGCGCCCGGCTCCGGGAGCTCGGATCGGTCCTCGTCTGCTACTCCGGCGGGGTCGACAGCGCCTTCGTCCTCGCGGTCGCGCACCAGGAGCTCGGCCCGAGGGCCGTCGGGATGACCGCGGTCTCGCCGAGCCTCGCGCCGGCCGAGAAGGAAGAGGCCACCTCGATCGCCCGGCTGATCGGCGCCGACCACCGGCTCGTCGAGTCGTCCGAGATCGACGATCCGAGCTACGTCGCGAACAACCCGGATCGCTGCTTCCACTGCAAGAGCGAGCTCTACCGGATCGCCGCGCGAAAGCGGTCCGAGTGGGCGCTCGCGGCGATCGTGAACGGCACCAACACCGACGACCTCGGCGACTACCGCCCCGGGCTGGAGGCGGCGCGGGAGGCGGGCGTGCTGAGCCCCCTCGTCGAGCTCGGCTTCAGCAAGGCCGACGTCCGCGCCGGCGCGGCGCGCGTCGGCCTGCCCATCTGGGACAAGCCGGCCGCGGCCTGCCTCTCCAGCCGGATCCCTTACGGGACCAGCGTCACGCGCGAGCGGCTCGCGCAGATCGGCGGCTTCGAGGCGGCGCTGCGCGGCCTCGGGTTCCGTCAGGTCCGCGTCCGCTACCACGACGAGCTCGCGCGCATCGAGCTCGACGCGGGCGAGCTCGCGCGCGCCGCCGAGCCGCCCGTGCGCGCCGAGATCGTGGCCGCCGGCAAGCGGCACGGCTTCCGGTACGTGACGCTCGATCTCGGCGGGTACAGGACCGGAAGCCACAACGAGGTCCTCGTCGGCCGCGCCCTCAAGATCGTGAGCTGATCTCGCTGGAGCCGCGCGGCCTCAGACGAGCGAGGAGCGCACGACCTTGGCGCGCTCGTCGCGTTCCTTCAGGTGCTCGAGGATGATCACCGCCGTCTCCTCGATGGCGCGCTTGGTGACGTCGACCACCGGCCACTCGGGGTGCGCGGCGAAGAGGCGGTTCGCGAAGTCGAGCTCCTGGCGGACGTGCTCGCGCATCGCGTAGTTGGTCTCGGAGGGCATCCCGAGCTGGCGCAGCCGCGCCTGCCGGATCTCGCAGAGCTGATCGATCCCGATGGTCAGCCCGACGACCCGATCCTGGTGGGCCTCCATCAGCTCGAGCGGCGGCGGGACGCCGAGCACCAGGGGCAGGTTCGCGACCTTGAGGCCGCGCTGCGCGAGCAGCGTCGACAGCGGCGTCTTCGACGTGCGCGAGACGCCGACGAGGACGATGTCGGCCCTCTTGAAGTTCCGCGGCTCCTTGCCGTCGTCGCTCTTCACCGCGAACTCCACCGCCTCGATGCGCCGGAAGTACTCCTCGCTCAGCGGGAGCATCGCGCTCGGCAGGTTGATCGGCTCCCGGTCGAGGAAGGTGCCGAGCCGGACGATGAGCGAGCCGATCAGATCGATCGCCTCGATGTTCAGCTCGGCGGTGGACGCGTGCAGGAACTCGCGCAGCTCGGGGCTCACCACGGTGAACACGACGAGCGCGCCCTCCCGTGCCGCGCGCTCGAGCACCGGCCGCGCGACCTCCGGCGTGCGCACCCGGGTGTGGAGGCGGATCTGCACCCCCGCGTCCGGGTACTGGAGGAGCGCGGCGCGCACGGCCTTCTCCGCCGTCTCTCCGGTGGAGTCGCTCAGGACGTCGATGAACTTCGCCTTGTCCATGTCCGATCCCTCCGTCGCCATTTCGGCTCAGGCGCTCGAGGCAGGGCTCGTGCCTCGGCGTTCAGCAGAGCGCGGAGGATCGCGCGCGGCCGCGCGCCACGTCAACCAAACAGCCCCTTCAGCTTCTCCATGAACGTGGCCTGCTGAGGCTGCACGTTCTCGCCGAGATCCTTCGCCAGCTGCGCGATGAGCTCCCGCTGCGTCGCGGTGAGCTGCGTCGGCACCTCGACGCTCACCTCGACGAGCTGGTCGCCGCGCCCGCCCACGACGCGGCGTGGTATGCCTCTGCCCTTGATCCGGAGCACCGCGCCGGGCTGCGTGCCCGGGGGGATGCGGAGCCGGCCCTTCCCCTCCAGGGTCGGGATCTCCAGCTCACCGCCGAGCGCCGCGCGTGCGAACGAGATCGGCACGGAGCACACCACGTCGTCGCCGACGCGGCGGAAGAGCTCGTGCGGCGAGACGCGGATGGTGAGCTCAAGATCGCCCGGCCCCCGGTCGGAGCGGACGGCGTTGCCGCCGCGCTCCACGAGCCGGGTCGCGCCGTTCTCCACGCCCGGAGGGATCGTCACCTCGATGGTCTTCTGCTTCGCCGCGAGGCCGGCGCCGCGGCACGTCCGGCACGGGTCGGTCACGATCCGCCCCGTGCCGCGGCACCGCCCGCAGGGGCGCTCGATCGCGATGGGGAACATCCCCTGCTGCATCCGGACGCGGCCGCGGCCCGAGCACGCCGAGCAGCGCTCGGTCGACGCGCCGGGCGCGGAGCCCGAGCCGGCGCAGTCGCCGCACGGCTCGACGCGATCGTAGGTGATCTCCTTCGTGCAGCCGAACGCCGCCTCCTCGAAGGTGATCCGCACCTCCTTCTGCAGCGTCCCGCGGTCGCCGACCCGGATACCCAGGGCGCCGAGGAGATCGCCGAAGATGGCGTCCAGGTTGAGGTCCTGCATGTCGAAGGGCACGCCCGGGACCCCCGAGCCGGCGGAGGCGCCGACGGCGGCGGGGCCGAACCGATCGAACGCCGCGCGCTTCTGCGGATCGCTCAGGATCTGGTAGGCCGCGTTCAGCTCCTTGAAGCGGACGTGCGCGCCCTGATCCCCCGGGTTCTTGTCGGGATGGTGCTGGCCGGCGAGCCGCCGGAAGGCGCTCTTGATTTCATCCTGCGTCGAGGAACGCTCGACGCCCAATACTTCGTACGGATCCCGCACGACGTGCGAAATAGCATCGATCGCCCTCCCGGGACAGCGGCTACCGGGCCGCCTAATCCGCGGATTTCCCTTCGGGCCCCGCGAGTTCGCGCTTCATCACCTTGCCCGTCGGGTTGCGCGGCAGCGCGTCGACGAAGACGACCTCGCGCGGGACCTTCGGGCCCGCGAGCCGCGCGCGGCAGTGGGTCCGGATGTCGTCCTCGCTCGCGGCCGCGCCGGGGCGCAGGGCGACGACCGCGCGCACGCGCTCCCCGAAGGCGCGGTCCGGGACGCCCACCACCGCGGCCTCGGCGACCGCCGGGTGCTCGTGGAGGATCGACTCCACCTCGGCGGGGTACACGTTCACGCCCCCCGAGATGATGAGCTCCCGCTTGCGGCCCTCGAGGTGGTAGCAGCCGCGCGCGTCGCGGCGGGCGAGGTCGCCGACCGAGAAGTAGCCGTCGCGCGTCGACTCGCGCGTGGCGCCTGGGTCCCTGTGGTAGCCGGAGACCAGCAACGAGCTCCTCACGTAAAGCTCACCCACCTCGCCGTCCTGGCACGGCGTCCCGTCCTCGCGCAGGAGCATCAGCTCGCTGCCGGCGACGGGGCGCCCGATGGTGCCCGGCGAGGCGCGCAGATCCCCGGGGCCCGCGATCGTCACGATGCCCGTCTCGGTCGCGCCGTAGAAGTTGAAGAGCCGGTCGCCGAACGCCGCCATCACCTCCGCCGCGAGCGCCGGCGAGAGCGGCGCACCGCCCACGAAGATCGCGGTGAGCGACGACGTGTCGTAGGCGCTGAGCCGCGCCTCGCCGAGCTCGAGGACGCGGTGGAGCATCGTCGGGACGACCGCCGTGGTGGTCACGCGGTACCGCTGGATCGCCTCGAGGAAGAGCTCGGGCTGGAACTCCGGGAGGATGACGATCGTGGCGCCGACGATGAGCGACAGGTTGACGAAGCCGAGCGCCGTGAGGTGGTAGAGCGGGCACACGGCGAGGTGCACGTCCCCCGCGCGCATCGGGGTCGCGCCGATGGCCCCGAGCGCCGGCAGGACGATGCCGCCGCCGAAGCCGCGCACCGCGCCCTTCGGCTTGCCGGTGGTGCCGGACGTGTACATCACCACCGCGGCGCGCTCGCTCCGATCCGGCGAGGCGCCCCGCTCGGCGGCGAGATCGTCGAACGCGGCGAGGAGGTCGTCGAGGTGCGAGAAGCCCGGGGCGCGCTCGCCGATCGCGATCATCTCCTCGGGCGGGATGCCCTCGAGCCGCGGCGCGGCCTCGCGGATCACGCCGGCGATGTCGGAGTCGAACAGGAGCAGGCGCGCCCCGGAGTGGCCGGCGAGGTAGGCGAGCTCCGCGGGGGTCGATCGCCACGAGGCCGCCACCACGGACGCGCCGACGCGGGCCAGCGCGACCTGGCACATCAGGAACTCGGGGCGGTTCTTGAGCGCGAGCAGCACGGTGACGCCCGGGCCGACGCCGCGCCGGTCGAGCGCGGAGCCCACCCGATCGATGGCCTCGTTCAGCGCGAAGAAGGAGTAGACCCGATCCTCGGCCGCGGGCCCCGCGCCTCGCTCCGCCGCGCGGGGCGCGAGGCTCAGCGGCTCGATCACCGCGATCCGGTGCGGGTTGTTCTCGGCGTGGAAACGGAACAAGAGCGACGGGTTCGCCTTGCCTCTCGCGAGCTCGCGCGCGAGCACCTTGAGCCCCGGCCAACGCAGCGCGGCGAGCAACCCCGCCTGCGTCACTGCCCGCCCGGCGGCGAGCGTCGCGTCGATCGTGCCTCGCCCGCTCGCCAGCGCGGCCCTGACCCCTCCGAGTCGCATGGCCGGCGACTTTACTCTCACCCGCATTGGCCCGCATGCGCCGTGGTAGGGTGGGTCCCGTGACGGAAGCTGACCGCCGCTCAGCCCAGCGTGCCGCGATCGAGCTGAGCGTAGAGTACAAACGGCTCAACACGTTCTTCGCCGACTACACACGAAACATCTCGAAAGGCGGGACGTTCATCCGGACGGATCGCCCGCTCGCGATCGGCACCGAGTTCGTGTTCGCCCTCTCGATCCGGAACCTGGCCGAGCCGCTCCGCCTTCGCGGGCGGGTGAAGTGGATCGTCACGACCGCCGAGGCGACGGAGTCGGCTCCGGCGGGGATGGGGATCGAGTTCCAGTACGCGAGCGAGGCGGAGCGCGCCGCCACCGAGGCGGTGGTCGAGCAGCTGATGATGAGCGAGCTCGGCGAGACGCTCGCCTCCAAGCTGCTCGGCCGCAAGCTCGGCGACGGCCCGCGGTAGCGCCTCCGAGGGGTGCGCTCACGCTCCCCCCGTGTACACTGGCTCGCAATGTCGCTGCCGCCCCTGTTCCCTCGGCGCCGTCTCGCTCGGGGTCTCGCCGCGCTTGCCCTCGCGCTCTCTCCCGTCGCCTGCGGGGCCTCTGGCTCGCCGGGGGCGAAGGGGCCGCCAGGCGCCGAGGGCCGCGTCGCCGCCGTCGAGGTCCGCGACGCCGATTTCTCCGCCAGCCTGTTCTCCATCGTGCGCGACGGCAAGCAGAGCCCGCAGCGCACGGGCCTGCTCATCGGCGTGGTCCGCAGGCAGCTCGCGCACGCCGCCGGGCGCTTCAACGCAGGGCAGCCCGACCGGGCCGTCGAGAGCGTCCTGGGCGCGCTGGCCCTCGTCCGTCCCGGCGAGGGGCGCGCCGAGATGATCGACGCCGTGGGCGAGCGCGCCATCGCCGGCGCGATCGAGCGGCTCAGCCCGCGCGGCGACGAGGGCCGGGTGCGGGCCCTCATGGAGCTCCGCTCCGCCGCGCTGCCGAGCGGGAGCCGGGCCCGCGCCGAGAGCGACGAGCACCTCGCCGCGCTCGAGCAATGGATGAAGGAGACGCGCACCGGAGGGCCGCTCGAGCAGCTCGGCGCGGACCAGCGCGCGGCCGTCTCGCGCGCCCTCGTCGACGGCCGCGCGGAGTCGATCCAGCGCGCGGCCGCCGCCACCGTGGCGTGGATCGATCGGGCGATCGAGTTCAACATCGAGTACCGGCAGGGCGGCGCGAGGCCGGAGCGCGAAGAGGCCGTCGAGGCGGCGCGCGCGCTCGAGTCGGGCGGCGCGAGCCTGGCGGCGCTGTTCCTCCGCTTCGGGGACGCGAAGGGCGCGATCGATCAGATCGACCGCACGAGCGTGCGCCGGGTGATCCCGCCCGGCCTGTACCAGCGGCTCAAGGCCGCCGCCTCCGACGACGACGCGGTCTCGTGGCAGGCGCTCGCCGCCGCCTTCGCGCAGCACGAGGCGCAGGAGCGCGACGCCGAGACCGGGATGCGGCAGGATCTGCTCGACGGGGCGATCTGGGGCGCCGCCCTCGAGGCCTACCGGCGCGACCCGCTGAACTACGACAGCGCAACGCTCCTCTCCCAGGTGATGATCCGCCTCGGCATGTCCGAGGCGACGCCGCTCGTGATCGCCGGCGCGCTCGGCGACCGGCCGAGCCCGGGCGCGCTCGGGGCCGCGCTCGGGCTCGTGCTGAGCGCGCTCTCGGAGGAGGCGTCAAACGACGATTTCGACGCGGCCCGGCGCACCTACAACGCGGCGGGGCCGCTGCTCGTGCTCGCCGATCGGGCGGCGCGCGGCGGCGGCGCGCTCGATCCGTCGGGCGCCCGCGTCCGTTCTCTCATGGCGTCGCTCGAGCTGCGCGCCGGCAACCTCGTGGCCGCGCTGCCGCTGCTCCGCGCAGCGACGGCGGCCGAGCCGACGGTCAACGGGCTCACCGTGCTCGCGATGGCCGAGCGGCAGGCCGGCGAGCACCAGGCGGCGCTCGAGGACGTGCGGCGGGCGCTGGGAGCTCCGGACGCGCGCAGCGCGCCGCTCGAGATCATCCAGGCGCACCTGCTCGCCTTCGAGCTCCACCGCGACGCTGGCACGCAGGACCGGGCGAAGGAGTCGCTCGACGCCGCGCTCGCCGCCGCGCTCGACACCCGGCAGCGCGCCCGGGATCCCGGCGCCAAGGCGCGGACGGAGCGGCTGCTCGGGCGCATCCTCGACGGCTATGGCGACGAGAAGGGCGCGACCCGGGCGTACGATCGGGCGTTCGCCCTGGTGGCGGCCGAGCCGCCGCAGCTCGGCGCCACGATGCTCGACGCCGTGGGGCGCGCGCTCGTGGAGCGCGATCTCCCCGCCGCGCGGCGGGCGCTGAAGCGCGGCCTCGAGGCGAACGTGGACGAGGACGATCTCATCTACGGCGGGCTCTGGGTCCTGCTGCTGGAGCGCGCCCTCGACGTCGCGACCGACGGCACCGCGGGCCGCGCGCTGGACAGCGCGACGAGCCGCGCGTCCTGGACGGGAAAGCTCGCGGCCTGGGCGAACGGTGGGCTCAGCGACGCGGATCTCGGCAGGCTCGCCCGGAGCGCGGCGCAGCGCGTGGAGGCGCAATTTTACACGGCGATGGCCAGGAAGGCGGCGGGTGATGCCGGCGCGGACGAGCGGCTCCGCGCGGTGTCGAAGAGCCCCGTGATCGACCTGCTCGAGGTGCACCTCGCGCGCGAGATGCTGGCGCCCGCGCTGCACCTCGATCTGCCCCGCAACGCGGGCCTTCCGTAGAACGGGCCAGCGATCGCGCGCGGGTATGGATGACCGGCGCCCGAGGTGCGATATGGTCTCCGCTGGTCAGGTGGCGAGTTGGTCGGATGACCAGCGCATAGCGCGGAGCGCTCATGGCGCGCGACGCCGCGCGATAAGAGCGCGCGGAAGGAACAAAGGGCTTCCACGCGTGCGCCTTGTCGTTCGATCATCGATGAATGTCCGATGACCGGATCGATCCGCTCGAGAAGCTCGCCGCCGCTCACCGGAGCCTGGAAGAGAACCTGAACGATCTCGCGCGCGCCGCGCGCGCGCTCAGCGATCCGCGCGGGCGCGCCGCCGCGCTCGAGGGTCTCTCCAGCGTGGTGGCCTACTTCGAGCGGTCGATGAGCCGGCATCGCGAGGACGAGGAGCGCTCGCTGTACCCGCGGCTCGCGGTGCTCGAGGCGATCGCGCCCACCCTCGAGCGCCTCCGGCAGGAGAACAAAACGCAACAGCGCGCGATCGACGCGCTGCGCGCCGCGATCGAAAGGGACGGCGGCCCCGAGGCCGTGGAGACGATCCCCCAGCTCATCGAGGACCTGCGCGCTGCGCACCAGCGCCATGTGGAGAGCGAGGAGCAGGAGGTATTTCCGGCCGCTCGCCGGTTCCTGCAGGCCTCGGCCAAGCAAGGGATCTGGAACGAGATGGAGACGCGCCGAGGGCGCGGCGGGCAAGGCAACCCGGCCAAGGGCATCAGCGGGCGCCCATACCGCCCCGGCGGGATCCGCAGGGGCCCGTAGGACCGCCCCGGAGGACACGCCTCGGCCGCGACCGCTCGGCGTTGTCGATGGGAGACCGTTCCTAGAATTGCTCCTCGCGCGCGCGCTCGAGCGCGGCGCGCAGGTAGTTCTGCGCTCGAAGCGTGTGCGCCCCGTCGGGGTGCTGGTCCAGGTGGCTGCGGAACGCCTCCGCCGATTGCATGAAGCTCCCCAGCCGATAGAGGCTGACGCCGCGGGCGAGCTGCCTGGGATAGGAGGGGTCGAGCGCGGCGAGCTCGTCGATCTTCTTCAGGCGATACTGCTCCTCGGCGCGCCGCGCCTCCGCGGCGCGGAGCGCCGCCGCGGGCGGCCCCGACCCGCCCACCTGCGCAAGGCGCGCCGCCGTCTCCTCGTCGGGAGGAGCCGGAAGGGTCTGCGCGCTCCTCGCGGCGGCGAGCGGATACGCGAGCAAGAACTTGAACAGCGCGCGCTCCTCGTCGAGCGTCGGGGCGAACGGATCTCGCTGGACGCCGACGATGGCGTTCCAGCGCTTCTTGAAGAGCACACCGAGCACGACGCCATCCATGGCGACGCGGCGGGCCCCCTCCCCGCCGCTTCGCTGCGCCGCGCCCCCCTGCCCCAGCCAGGCATTCCGGCGGAGCAGCCCGAGGAAGTCGCCGCCGACCTCGCGGAGCTCGTCGGACTCCTCGCCGGTCGCCTCGAAGCGGCGCACCTCGCGGACGAACGCCCTCAGCTGGTAGGCGCGCAACCGGAGCACCGCCTCGTCCCCCTGGGCGAGCGCGCGGCCCACGGCGTCGCTCACCCGCGCGCGCGCGGCGAGGAGCTCGGCCTCGGTGTGATCCGCGTCGGCGTCCACGAGCCCGAACGCGCGGATGGCGGAGCCGAGCTCGCGCACCTCGGCGTCGAGCCCGAGCTCCTCGGCCTCGCGGGCGCGGGTGGTGTCCGCGTCTCGCACGCGCGCGAGGGCTCGTGCGTCGGCGAGCGGCAGCGGCAGCTCGGCTGGCTCGACCGACCGCGGCACGGCGAGGATCGCCGCGGAGCCCGCGATGAACACGGCCACGAGCCCCGGCTCCCAGCCCTCGAGGTGCCGCTTCCAGCCGCGGCGCGCCCCCGCGTCGGCCCTCGTGGACGACGCGACCGCGACCGCGGGGGTGCTGCTGCCGCTGCTGTTCGATCGGGTCGAGCGACTCGGGCGACTCGAAGAAGAACTCGAGCGCGGCTCCCGGCGCTTGACAGCGACGCTCTCGGCTCGCGACATTGATCGTCTCCTCTACGCTCCAGAATACCCCACGCGGCGCGCCTCAGCGCCGCGCAGCTAGCCAGCGAGGAACGTGCGAGATCACCGGAAGCACCCGCGCAAGCAAATCGAGCTCTCGATCGCGTTCCGGATCGGTGACGGCCCACGCGTCGACGCGATATGCCGCGACCTCAGCCTCGGCGGGATGTTCATCGAGACGAGCTCGTCGGCTCCCTTCGGCGCGACCGTCGAGGTGCTGCTGTCCCTGCAAGGACTGAAGCAGGTCGCCGTGATCCCGTCGGTGGTGCGATGGACCACCCCTGAGGGGATGGGGGTGCAGTTCGGCATGATGGGCGCGCGGGAGACCTACGCGCTAACCCAGCTCCTCGGCTCCCTCTAGAGCGGCGATCACCCGCACAGGAAAGAGCGGCGGTCACCCGCACAGGAGACGGGTCCAGATCGGCGTTTTCGGCGCGCAGGCGCACTCCGGTGCGCTGAGCACCGAAAACGCCGAGATGGGCCCGTCTCCGAAGCGGGTGACCGCCGCTCGGGCTCAGTCGTCGATGGTCAGGGGGATGTCGAGCTGCATCGATCCTCCCGCGAAGCGCCCTCGGTAGAGGCCCTCGGCGCAAGCCTGCAGCGCGGGCCGGAGCGGCGGGTTGAAGCGCAGGGCGGCGACGCTGCCGTCGGGGCGCACGGAGACGTGCAGCGTCGAGACGATCGATCGGCGGACCGAGGACCTGCCGCCCGCGCTCTCCCGCGCGAAACAGCTCGACAGCAGCGACTGCACGGAGGCCGGCGTCAGCGCCGGCGGGCCAGACGCCTCCTGCGCCTCCGGGGCCGGCGGCGCGGCGGCGGGCGAGGGCTCGGTCGTCAGCGGCGAGAGCAGCGCAGTGGGCTCGGCGACCGCAGAGGCGGCGGGCTCCTCCGCGCGAGCCACGACCGCCGGGGCCGGAGCGGATCCGCCCGGCGGACGCGCGCCGGCAGCCGGCGGGGGCGGAGCGGGTGCAGGCGCCGGCTCCGGCGACGCGACCGCGGCGGCGCCCTCCTGCGGCGCGGGGCGATCGAGGAGGCGCGCCTCGCGGCCGCCGTCGAGCGAGAAGGTGCCGCGCGACGGGCCGACGAGGAGGTGGGCGGTGGTCGCGCCGCGGTACGCCGCAGGGCCGACCGCGACGGTGCCGTGCTCCACGTCGACCTCCACGCGGCCCTCCAGCCGGGTCACGGTGAACAGCGTGCCGTGCACCGCGACGCGGGTGCCGTCCACCTCGACGGCGAACGCCTCGACGAGCCCCTCCTCGGGCGCTCGCGTGACGACGTCGGCGCGCACCGAGCCCCGCTCGAGCGAGATCACGTGGCCGACCCCTGCCGCGCCCACGGCGCGCACGACGGCGCGGCTGTCCGGCAGGAGCGTCCAGCGCACCGAGCCGACATCGACGAAAGAGACCGCGTGGTCCGCGGCCTCGACCGAGTCGCCGGGCCGGAGGGCGCGGAAGTCCAGCTCGCCGGACGCCCGGTCGCCGCCGGCTGCCGCGGGGACCTCGGCGAGATCGCGGGCGCGCGGCGGCGTCGACGTCGCCGTGACGGGCGGGGCGGAGCGCCCGGCCGCGAGGACCGCGAACGCGATGGCCGCCGCCGCCGCCGCGAACCCGAGCGCGCGCCCGAGCGGCGAGCGCTGCGGCGGCGCGGCGCGGTGGACCGGAGCGGCCCGCTCGATCCGCGCGAACAGCTCGCGCTCGATGGTCTCCCAGCGCGGCTCGGGCGGCTGCTCGGCGCGGAGCACCCGCTCCATGTGCTCGCGTGCCCGGTCGTAATGCTTTGCGCCGCTCATGCGTCCTCCGCGTCGACAGCCGATGGATCCGCCGCGGGGTATCCCACGGCGGCGCCCCCCACGGAAACGCGCGTGCGCGCCGCTGCCGGCCCTGCGCCGTCCGCCTTGTCCGCGCCGCCCTCGGCCAGCTCGGCGGCGAGCTGGGCGAGCGCGGGCTCGGCGCGCATCATCGCCTCGATCTCGCGGCGCGCATAGAACAGGCGCGTCCGCACCGTCAGGACCGGCGCGCCGACGATCTCCGCGATCTCGGTCGGCGGGATCCCCTCGAGCTCGTGCAGGACGTAGACGACCCGCTTCTTCTCGGGGAGGCGCTCCAGCACCCGCCGAAACGCGTCGATCCTGCGAGCGCGAGCCGCGTCCTCGTCCGGGAGCATGCCGCGGTCCACCTCCATATCGGCGCCGAGCTCGCCCACGAACACCGGCCGGCAGCGCGCAGCGCGCCGCGCCATCAGCACGGCATTGACCGTCACCCGGTGGAGCCACGTCGTGAACTTCGATTGCCCGCGGAAGTCGCCCAGGCTCCGGTGCACCTGGATGAACACCTCCTGGATGACGTCCTCGACGTCGGCGGTCGGCCCGAGCATCCTGAAGACGAGGCGCGCGACGTCGCGGCGGTAGCGGCGGAAGATCTCCGCGAACGCCGTCGGGTCACCGCTCTGGAAGCGGCGGATCCACTCGCCCACGTCGTCGGGCTCGGTCACCTGCGGAAGCCTACCCGCCCCCTCGGCGCTCATGGAGCTCGACGGAGAGACGAGGAGCGCCGGACGACGAGAGCGGTCGCCACCCGCGAACGCGCCATCGAGCGGCGCGTGGGCGTCTCTTGCAACGCACTCGGGCAGATCGTCGCCACGGCCGTCCGGCGCAGCCGCGTCAGCAGGGAAGAACGACCGCGAGAGGTGCGCCCACAGCGACCCCGTCTCGACCGCCACGGTATGCACGGAGAGCTCTGGTGCGCCGAGCCGCCGGATCATTCATGGCGCCGCACGGCTGCTCTCCCGGAGCGGCGGTTACGCCGAACGCAGAAAAGTTGTTCCTTGAGCCACATTGGCGCGACCTTCCGGCGCATGATCTTCATCGCCGTATCGCTGACCGTGGCCCTCGTCGCCGCCGACCTGCTCGATCTGGGCTCCCGCCGCCGCGATCGCGTCTAGCGAGCGCCTTCAGCCCCTGACAAAAAGGGGCCCGGCTGGAGCCCGCGCCGGCCTCTAGGCCGACGCGCGCTCCAGCCGGGCGAGTCGAGAAGATCGCGGTGCCGTCCGGGTGGTCCCCGTCGGCTTCAGCCCGCGGCCTCGGCCCCCGCCGCGCCGCCCTTCTTGGGCAGCTCGAAGAGCGCCGACAGCTCGACCTTCTCCTGCTTCTTCTGCTCGAGGAGCCGGTTGACCGCGCGAAGCACGCGCGTCTTCGCGGGGCCGCTGATCGGCTTGCCCTGAAGCGCGGCGCTCAGCGTGCGGTCGGTCACGGGACGACCGCTGCGCGGCTTCTTGGTGCTGGCCGCCTCCTTCTTCTTGGCGGCGTCCTCGCTGCCACGCGCCAGCCGCTTGGTCAGGCGAATCGCCCGATCCTCCGGCTGCAGCCGTTCGATCTTCACCGACGCCGCGATGATGCGGCGGGGGTCGATCTTCTTTTCCTTCAAGAAATCTTCGATCTTGGTAGCCATCGTCGTCACTTGCCCCGAAAGGGCGGCGACCCTATCACGCGCGGCGCCGCCGTGCATCTGCGACGTTTACCCCCTGCGCCGCGCTGGGGTAGCTTGTCGGGGTGACCTCCCTGCCTGAGCTCGACGAAGCCGCGCGCGTCATTCACGAACGAATTCCAGCGCCTCCGCGCGTCGGTGTGGTGCTCGGATCAGGGCTCGGCGGCTGGGGCGACGAGCTCGCCGAGCTCGTGAAGGTGCCCTACGCGGACATCCCCGGCATGCCCCGGCCAGCCGTCGCCGGGCACCCCGGCTTCCTCTGCGCCGGCCGCGTCGGGGACGTGCAGGTCGCCTGCCTGCAGGGGCGCGCGCACCTCTACGAGGGGCACCCGCTGGCGAAGGTGGTGTTCGGCGTGCGGGTGCTCGCCCGGCTCGGCTGTCGCGCGGTGCTCCTGACCAACGCGGCCGGAGGCATCAACCCAGGGTTCGCCGCCGGCGACCTCATGCTGCTCACCGATCACCTGAACCTGATGGGGGCGAACCCGCTGGTCGGGCCGAACGACGAGGCGCTCGGCAAGCGCTTCCCCGACATGACCTACGCGCACGATCCCAGGCTGATCGAGCTCGCGAAGACAGCGGCGAGCGACGCGGGCGTCGCCCTGCGCGAGGGGGTCTACGCCGCGCTGCTCGGGCCGACGTACGAGACGCCCGCCGAGATCCGGATGCTGCGCACGCTCGGGGCCGATGCGGTCGGGATGAGCACGGTCCCGGAGATCATCGCGCTCCGGCACATGGGCGTGCCGGCCGCGGCCATCTCGTGCGTCACGAACCTCGCCGCGGGGCTGACCAAGCGCGAGCTCGACCACAAGGAGGTCGAGGAGACCGCGCGGGAGGCGCGCGCCCGGTTCACGGCGCTGCTCTCGGCGTGGGTCCGCCGCGTCGGCGCCGACGTCGCGGCCGGGAGCTCGGCGTCGTGAGCCCCCCTCCGCGCGACGCCGGCGACGCGCTCGCCTCGACTGAAGCGGCGCAGGCGATCGACTGGGACGCGCTCGACCAGGCCGCCCTCGCCGTCCGGACGCGGGCGCACGCGCCGTACTCCAGCTACCGGGTGGGCGCGGCGATCCTCGTGCGATCCGGCCGCGTGTTCACCGGCTGCAACGTCGAGAACGCCTCGTACGGGCTCACCATCTGCGCAGAGCGCTCCGCCATCGTGCAGATGGTCGCGGCCGGCGAGCGCGATCCGATCGCGCTCACCGTCGCCACCAGCGGGCCCGTGCTCGGCAGCCCGTGCGGGATGTGCAGGCAAACCCTCGCCGAGTTCGCCGTCGATTTCCCGATCCGCCTCATCGCCGCCGAGGCCGACGGCGTGGCGCCGCGGACCACCTCGCTGGCGGCGCTGCTCCCCGAGGCGTTCGGGGCGGCCGCGCTCTCGCGCTGATCGCCCCGAGCGCCCTCCAGGGAGCGCCGAGGGCTCACTCGATAGAGAGCGCCTCGGCTTGATCGATCTGCGACAGCGCCGCGGCGAGCGCCTCCCGCGCGCGCTCGAGCGAGACGCGATCCTCACCCCACTTCGAGCGTGCCTTCTGCAGGCGAGTGCGCTCGACGGCCAGGTGCTCGGTGAGCTGCTCGCCGTGCGCCCGCAGGGTGTCGCGCTCCTCGGTCCGCTGCGAGAGCTGAGCGCCGAGCTCGCTCCCGCGCCGCTCGGCCTCGGCGAGCTGGCCCTGGAGCGCCTCGATGGAGCGCGCCCGCTCGGCGAGCTCACCCAGCAGGCGCTCGCGCTCTCCGGCGGCCGCGGAGAGCTCGCCCGCGCGCTGCTCCAGCTGCCGATCGAGCTCCTGCTTCCGGGCCTCGAGGTCCGCGATCTGGTTGCGCGCTTGCCCGAGCTCCGTGGAGAGCCCGCGGGCGACCTCGTCCAGCTCACGCCGCTGCGCCGCCCAGGCGGCCTCCCGCTCGGCGGTCTCGGTCTGGTGCGCCGCGCGCGTGTCGGCGAGCGCCTGCGCGTGCGCGGCCTCGATCTGGGCCTGCTGCTCGGCGGCGCGCGCCTCGATCTCGGCCACCCGCTTCGCGTGGGCCTGCTCGGCCTCGCGGACGGCCTGCTCGCGCTCCTCGATGAGCTCGCGCTCCCGCGCCGCGAGCTGCGTTGCGAAGCTCTCCCGCGCGGCCGCGAGCGCCCTCGCGTGCTCCTCCGTCTGCTGCGCGATCGCCCGCGCATGCTCCTCGGCCTGCCCCTCGAGGGCGCGCGCGTGCTCGGTCTGGAGGTGTTGCAGCGCGCCCGCGTGCTCGCGATCCCGCCGTCCGATCTCGTCCGCGTGCTCGCTCCGGAGCCCCTCGACGGCGCTCGCGTGCTCGCCCCGCAGCGACTCCAGCGCGGACGCGTGCTCGCCCCGCAGCGACTCCAGCGCGGACGCGTGCTCGCCCCGCAGCGACTCCAGCGCGGACGCGTGCGCGGCCTGCTGCTTCTCGATCGCGGCGGCGTGCTCGTCGCGCGCCCCCTGGAGCGCGGCGGCGTGCTCCGCCTGGGCGCGCTCCAGGGCGGCGGCGTGCTCGCTCCGCGCCGTATCCAGCGCAGCGGCGTGCTCCCGGTCGCGCCGCTCCGTCGCGGCTTCGTGCTCGCGCCGCAGCGCCTCGACGGCGGCCTCGTGCTCGCGCCTCGACGCGTCGAGCGCCCCGGCGTGCTCTGCCCGCAGCCCCTCCATGGCGGCGGCGTGCTCGGATTTCGCCCCCTCCGCCGCCGCCGCATGCTCGGCCCGGAGGCGGTCAAGCGCCATGGCGTGCTCGCCGGTCAGCTTCTCGACGGCGCCGGCGTGCTCGCCGGTCAGCTTCTCGATGGCGCCAGCGTGCTCGCCGGTCAGCTTCTCGATGGCGGCGCGGTGCTCGGCGGCCTGCTGCTCGCGCCGGGCGGCGTGCTCGGCGTTGAGCCGCTCCACCTCCGCCCGGTGCTCCGCGGCCGCCTGCTCGAAGCGCTCGCGCTCCGCCTGCGCGCTCTCCTCGAGCTCGCGCTGCGCCGAGGCCTCGAGGGCGGCGATCGCTTGCGTCTTCTCGTCCGCCGCCGCGCGCAGCGCCTCCGTGTGCGCCGCCTCCGCGTCCATCAGCGCCTGCCGGGCCGACGAGAGATCGGCGTCGCGGGCCGCGATCTGCCCCTGCAGCTTCTCCGCGCGCGCCTTGAAGTCGTCCGCGCGCTTCGCGGCGAGCTCCTTGTCCGCGCGGAGCGACGCGACCTGTCCGTCGAGGTCCTCGCTCGCGCGCTCGAGCTCCAGGATCCTGTCGACCTGATCGGCCTTCTCCCGCTCGAGCGACAGCGACTGATCCCGGAGCTCCAGCAGCTCCTTGTCCTTGCGCGACATCTGGTCGCGGAGCGCGAGGATCTCCTTGTCCTTCTTGTTCAGCGCCTCGCGCAGATCCAGGAACTCGCGGCTCGACACGCCGCCGGGCCTGGAGCCGGCGCCGGCGCCGGCGCCGGACGCGAGCTTCACCTTGAGCTCGTCGAGCTCGCGCCGCAGGCGGGCCGCCTCCTGGCTGCCGTCGTTCGTCGAGGAGAGCTCGCCCTCGAGGCGGAGCGAGGTCGCGCGCGCAGCCGCGACTTCCTTGGTGAGGCGGACGATCTCTCCCTTGGACCTGTCCAGCTCGCCACGCAGACGCTCGATCTCGGCCGTATCGGCGTCGGAGCGAGGCGGCGCGGGCGGCGCGGGGGTCAGCCGCCCGCGCTCGGAGATCGGAGCCCGGTACGCCGCCCCGCGCTCGGAGATCGGAGCCCGGTACGCCGCCCCGCGCTCGGAGACCGGCGCCCGGTACGCGGCCACCGGCGACGAGCTCACGGGCGGCGGCGCCGAGGCCGGCACCGGCGTCTTCGTGGGCGCCAGCGTCCGGGACGACGGCGCGACCGAGGGCCTGACGTCGGTGCGCTCCTCCTCCTCATCGCGGATCAGCCGGGTGAACGCGCCGCCGATGAACTCCTCGATGTCCTCGTCCGACTTGCGGGCGTCCGACCGCGCGGCGGCGCCCTGCGGGGGCCTCGGCGGAGCTGACGCCCGGGCGCGATCGTGCGCAGCGGCGACAGGGGGCGCCGGCGGCACGGCAGACGGTGTGGCGGCAGGCGGCGGCGCCGCGGACGTCGGCCTCGGCGCGGGGGGCGGCGGCACCGCGGACGGCGGCCTCGGCGCGGGGGGCGGCGGCACCGCGGACAGCGTGGCGGCGGCAGGCGGCGGCGGCGCCGCGGACGGCGGCCTCGGCACTGGCGGCGGGACCGACGGCGCAACGGCGGGCGGAGGCGCGACGCTCCCGGGCGTGCCGTCCGAGCCCACGGCGGCCGTGATGATCGTGGGATCGCCGGAGTCCTCGTCGATCTCGGCCTCGAGCACCTCGGCCTCGTCGATCATGATCGGATCGGCCTCCGCGTCATCCCCGTCGATCGGGACGTAGGTGCGGATGTGCTCGAGGAGCTCGCCGAACGCGATCGGCTTGTGGATGTAGTCTTCCGCGCGCGTCCTGAGCTTGCGGTGCTGCTCGAACGTCTCTTCGCTCGACTCGCTCGACATGATGACGAGCGGGACGTCCTTGAGCTGCACGTCCTTCTTGAGCTTGTTGCAGACCGAGAAGCCGTTCATGCGCGGCAGCTCGATCGACAGCAGGATGAGGTCGGGGCGCTCGGCCGCGGCCGCCTGCAGGCCGACGTTGCCGTCGTCGACCACCTGAACGGTGCAGCCGAGGCGGCCCAATTCCGTGCGGAGCTCCCCGGCAAACGCCGGATCGCTCTCAAATACGAGGACTTTCGTCATGTTCCGGGGTGTGCGCGGGTTCGGAGGGGAAACCAAGATATCGGCCCCCTTCAACGAGTGTCAAACACGAGGCTGGCGGCCCAGCTCAGATCGCGCGGCCGCCGTCCGCCTGCCAATCCCGCCGACGGGGCGCCGAGCGGAAATCACCCGGCCAGGGGGCGATACCGCACAATCCTACATAGCTCTTGCCGAGGAGCAGGGAGACAGCGGAAGACCCGCGCGCTCGCCGATCAGGGCGCGACGAAGTGGCCGGGCGCCTCGTCTCCGAAGCACAGCCCCATCTCACGGGCCGTGACGACCGTGTCCGAGTCGAGCGGCACCGTCTTCGTCTTGCCGGCGACCTCCTCGAGGGGGACGAGCTCGATCCGGTTCGAGCGCAGCGCCACCATCCCGCTGCCGCAGTCCTCGACGAGGCAGCGCGCCGCGGCCGCGCCGAAGCGGAGGGCGAGCAAGCGATCCGCCGTCGTGGGTCCGCCGCCCCGCTGGAGGTGGCCGAGCACCATCGAGCGCGCTTCCTTGCCGGTGCGGGCCGCGAGCTCCTTGGCCACGCGCTCGGCCACGCCCCCGAGCACGGCGGTCCGGCGGAACGCGTCGCCCGCGTCCTTGATGATCAGCTCACCGCCTTGCGCGTACGCCCCCTCGGCCGCCACGACGATGGAGAAGCGGCGCCCGCGCGACTCCCGCAGGCGGATCTTCTCGGCGATCGCCTCGAACCGGAACGGGATCTCCGGCATCAGGATGGCGTCGGCTCCGCCGGCGATCCCGGCGTTGAGCGCGATCCAGCCCGCGTGCCGCCCCATCACCTCCACGACCATGATCCGCTCGTGCGCCTCGGTCGTGGTGTGGAGCCGGTCGAGCGCCTCGGTCGCGATGGAGACCGCCGTGTCGAAGCCGAACGTGAGGTCCGTGCAGCAGACGTCGTTGTCGATCGTCTTCGGTACGCCGATGACGAGGGGCAGCCCGCGCTGGAGCAGCTCGTGCGCGATCCGCATGGAGCCGTCGCCGCCCACCGAGATGAGCGCGTCGAACCCCTCCGCGCGGAACCGCCGCACGAGATCCTCGGATCGATCCCGGGGGACGAGCCCGTGCTCGCCAGGCGTCGGGTAGTGGAACGGATCGCCCCGGTTCGCGGTGCCCAGGATGGTGCCCCCGAGGTGCGCGATGCCCCGGACCCGCTCGCGATCCAGGCGGATGAGCCCGTCCGGAGCGTCGTCGAGCAGGCCGCGGTACCCTTGCCGGATCCCCCAGACCTCCCAGCCACGCTCGAGCGCGCCGAGCGTGGCCGCGCGGATCACAGCGTTGAGCCCCGGCGCGTCGCCTCCGCCGGTACTGATAGCGATCTTTCGTGCCGCCATGAGGCTCGCAGCATCGCGAGCCGCCCCCGGCGACGCAATAGACATCTCCTCCACCTGGCCTCGAAAGGCACGGATACGCGTGGCGATTCGACGGAGCGACGGCGGCGGACAGCGGCGAACGCGGCGCGCTGGACGAGCCCGGGGAGCGAGGCGAGCGAGGAGCGCCTGCGCGAAGCGACCTTCGCACCCGGCGCGCGTGCGCCGTGTGGTCGGGGCCGCCACGGGAGGGGTGTCGATCCGGAGGCGCGCAGGCATGACGGTCGCGAGCGCCGGCGACAGGGTATAGGGGCGTGCGCATGCGATCACCCCGGCTGCGTGCCCCTGTATGAACCGCGCCACCCTGATCCGAGGCATCCAGGTCATCGTCACGCTCACGCTCGCGTCGTTCGCTTACGTCCTCTACAGCGAGATCCACGACAAGCAGGCGAGCCTCGCCGCCGCGTTCGCGCACGTGCGCCCGGGCTGGCTGCTCGTCGGCGCCGTGCTGGCGCTGCAGGAGGGCGTGTTCGGAGGCCTCAGGATCTGGACCCTCGGGCGCGTCCTCTGGCCCGAGCTCCGCGTCCGTACCGCGGTGACCTCGGAGTTCGTGCTGATGTTCTGCGCCGGGGTGACCCCCGGCCAGGCCGGCGCGGCGCCGTCGCAGGCCGCCGTGCTCGTGCACGGCGGCATGCGGCTCGTCGACGTGGCCACGGCGGAGCTGCTCACCGCCTCGTGCACGATCACCTTCTTCCTCCTGTCTGCCGTGGTCATCTTCGTGCTGCAGCAGGGCGGGATGCTGGTCGTGCCGGCGGGCCCGCAGATCGAGTGGCTGCTCCTCTTCACCGTCGCGATGTTCGGCTCGGGCCTCGTCGCGCTCATCGCCGCGGCGGCGTACCCGCCCCTCCTCAAGGGGATCGTCCGCGCGCTGTCTGTGCCGCTCGGAAAGCTCCTGCGCGCCATCCTGCTGGGCGTCCGGCGCGTGCCCCGGCTGCGGGCCCGCGCCGAGGCCGCGCTCGCCTCCCCCGGCGCCACGACCGCGCGCCTGCTGCTGGGCGTGGACGAGTTCCACCACGGCTTCCGCATCTACATGCGCCGCGGAAAGCGCGCCTACGCCGCCGCGCTGCTGCTCACGTTCGGCTTCTTCTGCTCGCGGTTCGCCGTCGCCTACTTCATCCTGCTCGGGCTCGGCATTCCGACCTCGCCCTCGACGTTCGTCTCGGTGGGCCCGCCGATCGTGCAGGTCGTCCTGATCCAGACGCTGCTCAACTTCGCGCTCTACATGACCCCCACGCCCGGCGCGAGCGGCGTCGCCGAGCTCGGCTCGAACGCGCTCATGTCGCCCTGGGTCCACGGCGCGTTCGTGGTGCCGTACGTCGTCCTCTGGCGGGTGCTCACCCTGTTCCTCTGCATGTTCGTCGGGGGGGTCTACGTCTTCCGCTACCTCGGCACCGACGTGCTCGAGGAGCGCGTGAAGCAGACGGAGGCGGAGAAGCGCGCGCTCGCGGAGGCGGCGCGCGCCGCGAAGGCGCCGCTGGGTGGAGAGGACACCACCGACCGGCAGCAAGGCGTGGGGTGACGCGGGAACGGGGGTGGCGCGGTCGGCGCGGCTGGCGCAGGCCGGCTCGCGAAAGCCGCGCCAGCCACGCCCGGCGGAGGATCAGCGCGCGGAGATCGGCACGGCCGCGAACTGGACGAGCTTCCCGCGCCGCACCTTGAGGAGGGCGACCGACCCGTCCTTGAGCTTGGCGATGGCCGCCCGGAGGCCGGCGACGTCCTTCACCGGGGCGCCGTTCACCTCGAGGATCACGTCGCCCACCTCGATCTCCTGGACCTTGCTGCCCGAGGCGAACCCGTCGACCCGCACGCCGCCGCCCGGGGCCTCGGAGACCTGGATGCCGAGCTTCTCGGCGCTCAGCTGGCGCTCGGGCCGGGCGCCCTGGCTCGGCCGCGCGCGGCCCGCCGCGTCGCCCTCCTCGTCCTGGAGCGCGTCCAGCTTGGCCACGACCTGCTGCTGCTTCTGGGCGCGCACCAGCGTCACCGCGATCTCGGAGCCGGGCGCGTTGCGCGCCACGTTGCGCCGCAGCTCCTCGGCGTGCTGGATGGGGACGCCGTTCACGTTCACGATCACGTCGCCCGGCTTGATGCCGGCGCGCGCGGCCGCGCCGCCCGGCTCGACCTCGGCGACGAGCGCGCCCCGAGGCCCGTCCAGCTGGAGCGCCGCGGCGAGATCGCGCGTGACGGGCTGGAACAGGAGGCCGAGCTTGCCGCGCTCGACGAAGCCCTTCTCGCGGAGCTGCGGGAGCACGTCCTTCAGCGCGTCGATCGGGATCGCGAAGCCGATCCCGTTCGCGCCGGCCCGGATCGCGGTGTTGATGCCCACGACCTCGCCCCGCCAGTTGAACAGCGGGCCGCCGCTGTTGCCCGGGTTGATCGACGCGTCGGTCTGGATGAAGTCGTCGTACGGCCCCGCGCCGATCGCGCGCGCCTTCGCGCTGACGATGCCGAGCGTGACCGTGTGGCCGAGCCCGAAGGGGTTGCCGACCGCGAGCACGTGCTCACCGACCCGCAGCTGCTCGCTCGCCCCGAGCGGCGCCACAGGCAGGCCGCTCGCGCCCTTCAGGCGGAGGAGCGCGAGATCGAGCTTGGGATCGCGGCCGACGACCTCGGCATCGAACTCCCGCTCGTCGGCGAGCCGCACGCGGACGCCGGACGCATCGTGGATGACGTGCTCGTTCGTCACGACGTAGCCGCTCGGGTCGATGATGAAGCCGGTCCCGAGCGCCGTCTGCGTCGGCTGCTGGCCCCGCGGGTTGAGCCGTCCGCCGCCTTGCGGGCCGAAGAAGAACTGGAAGGGGTCGAGCCCTTCGGGCCCCTGGACCTCATGCGTCGTCGTGATGTTGACGACCATCGGCTTGACCCGGTCTGACAGGGCAGCGACATCGAAGGTGGCCGGCACCGGCGCCGTCGACGGCGGGAGCGTCACGGTCGCGACCGGCGGCGTCGCGGCCTGCGGCGAGGCGGCGGCCTGGGTGGAAGGAGGCGTGGCGTGGGCCTGTTGACCGCAGCCGCCGATGGCCAGCGCCGCTGCCGTGAGCAGCGCGAGGGCCGAAGCGCGAGGGCGATGGGAAACCGCTTGAATCATGAAATCTCCGTCGGGCAGTCGAAGGGTCCTGCGATCGACGAACATGGGATCGACTGCGTTCATTCCGCCGCACCAAGAACGCCGCGGCATCGGCTGACAAGAGCGCTCTCCTCGGCCCGCGCGGCTACGTGCCGCGCCTGCCTGCCCGTCCATGGCGGCACGCGCGGCACGCGCGGCACGCGCGGCACGTAGCCGCGCGGCGGTGTCCGTCGAGATTTGAGCCGCGCGCTCGGCAAGGCTGCTAGGGTGCGCGCTCCTGTGGAGGCGAGCGATGGCGAGCGATGAGGGTCTGCTGCGAGGGCGCAAGATCGGGTTTCTTGGCGGCGGAAACATGGCCGAGGCGCTCATCCGCGGCCTCGTCCAGGGGGGCGCCGTGGGCGCGGAGCAGATCCGCGCGAGCGATCTCAAGAGCGAGCGGCTCTCCTTTCTCCGCGGGCGCTACGGCATCGAGACCACCGAGGACAACGAGGCGCTCTGCCAGTGGGCTGACGTCCTCGTCATCGCCGTCAAGCCGCAGATCGTCGATCGCATCCTCGCCCCCATCTCGTCGGGGCTCGGCCGCTCGGACGTCGTGATCTCGGTGGCGGCCGGCGTGCCGATCGACGCCATCGAGGCGCGCCTGCCCGAGGGAGCGCGCGTCATCCGCAGCATGCCGAACACCGCGGCGATCGCGCTCGCCGGCGCCACGGCGATCGCCGCCGGGAGCCACGCCACGAGCGAGGACGTCGAGATCGCGCGGACCCTGTTCCAGGCGGTCGGCCGCGTCGTCGTGCTCGACGAGTCGCTGCTCGACGCGGTGACCGGCCTGTCGGGCAGCGGCCCCGCCTACGTCATGGTGATGATCGAGGCGCTCGCGGACGGCGGCGTGAAGGTCGGCCTCGGCCGGGACGCGGCGCTGCTGCTCGCGGCGCAGACGGTGTACGGCGCCGCCAAGCTCCAGCTCGAGACCGGCGAGCACCCGGGCCGCCTGAAGGACATGGTGACGAGCCCCGGCGGCACGGCCATCGCGGGGCTCCACACGCTGGAGGCAGGCGGCCTCCGCCGCACCTTGATCGACGCGGTCGAGGCGGCGTCCAACCGCTCGGCCGAGCTGGGCGCCCAGATGGCGCAGAAGCTCCGCCGCACCTGAGCCTGACAAGGAGCGAGCCTGTCCCCGAATGCTGACCACGAGCAGGGGAGCAGCCGCGCCACGCACGGTGTCACCGCCGGAGCTTGGCTTTGAAAGTACAAGACACTCCATGGCATGCAGCCGCGCCCGTTCTCCGACCTCAGGTGTTGGCGTTCGGCCGGCTCTTGACTATGTTCGCCGCGTCGCAGCGGGACAGGCGATCGCCGGCGGACGGGGAAACCCGGCCGCGGGAGGAAAGTCCGAGCTCCGCAGGGCAGGGTGCCGGGTAACGCCCGGTGAGAGCGATCTCGAGGAAAGTGCAACAGAGAACAGACCGCCGCGCCGCGCGCTCCGCGAGGGCAACGAGCCTCCCGCCCGGATGGGCCGGGCTCCGAGCCTCCGCTGGCTCGCCGCGCGGCAAGGGTGAAACGGCGGGGTAAGAGCCCACCGCGCCCTTGGCAACAAGGGCGGCACGGCAAACCCCACCTGGAGCAAGGCCGCGTAGGGAGGCGTCCGCGACGGCGACAGCCGGCGCGGCAAGGGCTGCCCGCCCCAGGCCTCCGGGTTGGCTGCTTGAGACGCGCGGCGACGCGCGTCCTAGAGGAATGATCGTCGGCGCGAGGGGGGCGACTCCCCGCGCAACAGAACTCGGCTTACGTCTCCTGCGACCACGAAGCTCCGCCCCGGCGGGGCTTCGTGCTTTTGTGCTCGCTCGCCGCTCACCTGTGGCAAGTCGCTACGCCGCCAGCGGCTGGAGGCGGTCGCGCAGCTTCTTCTTGGCGCGCGCCTCGAGCTGCCGAGCCCGCTCGCGCGACACGCCCAGGCGACGCCCGATCTCGGCGAGCGACAGCTCCTCCTCGGGATCCGCCATCATCCGGGTCTCGACGATGTACCGCTCGCGCGGGTCCAGGTTCTCCACCGCCTGCGTCAGCCGCTCCCGGAGCAGGGCCCCCTCCTCCGCGCGCGAGAAGCGCTCCTCCTGGTCCTGATCGTCCGCGGGCAGCGTGTCGACAAGCGACCGGGCGCCGTCCTCGAACACCTTCGTGTCGAGCGAGACGTCCCGGGCCTCCAGCCGGTGAGCCATCTCCAGCACCTTCTCCGCGGGCGCGCCGAACTTCTCGGCCAGCAGACGATCCCCCTCCTCCCCCTCGCCCACGAGGCCCGCGATGCGCGCCCGCTCCCGGCGCAACCGGAAGAACATCTTCGAGCGGAGCGGGCCCGAGCCCACGCCGACCAGGCTCCAGGAGTGGATGACGTGGTTCAGAATGTACGCCCGGATCCAGTAGGCCGCGTAGGTCACGAAGCGGTTTCCGCGGTCCGGGTCATACTTGCGGATCGCGTGGACGATCCCGAAGTTTCCCTCGGCGATGAGGTCGGCGAGCGGGATCCCGTACCGCCGGTAGCTGATCGCTATCGAGACAACATGCCTCAGGTTTGCGAGCGCGAGCGCGGCTGCGGCCTGCTCGTCGCCGTGGTCCCGCCACCGTCGAGCGAGCTCGACTTCTTCCTCGCGCGACAGCTCCGGGATCTGCCGAACATGCGTGATGTAGCGCGAAACAGCGCTGGCCTGATCTCGGGACGTTTGCACAGGGTTTCCTTCGAGGTCCGAAGACCCCGGTTCGGTTGGTGAGGCCGGCCGACGCCGGACCCCGTCTCCTGCTGTCGAGGTCGGCCGGGGCCGGACCTCGATCGCGTTGAACGCTCCGCCGGCACTTGCCGCCGAAGTGGTTGGTTCGAGATTCCGAAGAGAGCAGCCCACCCAGGCTGCGATGCAGCTGGCATGCCGCCCCGGGCGGGCAGCTTGTACACCATGGCTGCGAAGCGCTGGCGCACGCGCCTCTGGCGCGCCCGAACGAGGGACGAGCCAAACCGAAGGCGCTAGAGAGCCAGGAAGGCCGCGATGCTCCGGGCAGACGCGCTCACGCGGCCCGTGTGCATCTCGCGTCGGCCGCTCCAGAGACGAGCGGCGCGAGCCAGGACGGAAGCGACGCCCGCGAAGAGAGCGGGCGCGTATTCAGACGGAATCTGACGGAAACTGACGGAAACTGACGGAATCTGACGAATCAGACGGAGAACGAGGAGCCGCAGCCGCAGGTGCTCTTCACCGACGGGTTGCTGAACTTGAAGCCCGAGCCGTGGAGGCCTTCCACGTAGTCAATCTCCGTGCCGTCCAGGTACTGGAAGCTCAGCGGGTCGATGAAGAGCTTGATGCCCCTGTCCTCGAACTCCTCGTCGAACTCCGTCGGCTTGTCCTCGAAGTACAGGTCGTACGAGAAGCCGGCGCACCCGCCGCCCACGACGCGCAGGCGCAACCCCTGCCCCAGCAGCTCCTCCGCTGTCGCGATCTCCATCACCTTCTCGGCTGCCTTCTGCGTGATCGTGATCATCCTGGAATCTCCTCTGCGTGCTTTGTCGGCGGGGGACGGCAGGTCCTGTCTCTGACGGGGCGCGCTCGCCCCGCCGGAAGGCGAACCGTGCGGTGAGCCCGGCCGGCCGTGCCCTGGGGTGGGGTGCTCAGGGCTCGTCAAAGATACGCACCTTCAGCGATGTCCGCCAGTGCCTCAGCCGGAGCGGCGTCAGGCGGCGCCCGGGCCGGCCGTTCGTCCAGGGGATGACCACGAGCTCGCCGTTCGTCCCGCGCGCGCCCTGCTTCCAGTGCGCCCAGAGGCCACCCCCGGCCGCTCATCCAGCAGCATCGCGCAGCGCCCACGGATGAGCCCGCGGCAGGGACCACCGCCATCGCCCGCTCGCAGCCGACGCTTGACGCCGGCAGGCAGGCCCCGCAGCATTCAATCTGTTAATCCGGATTGAGAGATTTAACGTCTCGGTCCTGCCGCGTGGGACCGGGCTCGACCGTCCCCCCGGACCGCAAGCCGGGCGACGGCGGGCCCCGGGCCGCCCGGCCTTCGGAGCAGAACGGCTGCCCTGCAGCCGCAGCACTCACGGGAAAGAAGCCCAGGAGATGAGCAGAGCCATGAACGGAAGCGAACGCCCCGCGCGCCTCGAGGAGATCCTCGAACACCGGATCCTGTGCCTCGACGGCGCGATGGGCACGATGATCCAGCGCTACCGCCTGGACGAGGCCGACTACCGCGGCGAGCGCTTCCGCGATCACGCGATCGACCTCAAGGGCAACAGCGATCTCCTCGTGCTGACGAGGCCGGACGTCATCTCCGAGATCCACGGAGCGTACCTGGACGCCGGCGCCGACATCATCGAGACGAACACCTTCACGGGCACCTCGATCGCCCAGGCCGACTACCGGCTCGAGTCGCTCGCCTACGAGCTCAACCTGACCGCGGCCCAGATCGCCCGGAAGGCGGCCGACGCGTGGACGGCGCGCACGCCCGGCAAGCCGCGCTTCGTCGCGGGCGCGATGGGGCCGACGCCGAAGACGCTGTCGATCTCGCCGAGCGTGAACGACCCGTCGTTCCGCGCCGTCGGCTTCGACGAGCTGCGGCGGGCGTTCGCCGAGCAGGTGCGCGGGCTCGTCGACGGGGGGGTCGACGTGATCCTCGCCGAGACGTTCCTCGACACGCTGAACATGAAGGCGTGCCTCGTCGCGATGGAGGAGGTCTTCGCGGAGAAGGGGCGGCGCCTGCCGATCCTGCTCAGCGTGACGATCACCGACAGGAGCGGCAGGACGCTCTCCGGCCAGACGATCGACGCCTTCTGGACGAGCGTGGAGCACGCGAGCCCGCTCAGCGTCGGCCTCAACTGCGCCCTCGGCGCGAGCGACATGCGGCCGTACCTCGTGGATCTCGCGAAGCTCGCGCGGGCGCGGGTGAGCTGCTACCCGAACGCGGGCCTCCCCAACGCGTTCGGCGAGTACGACGAGCTCCCGGAGACGACGTCACGGCTGCTCGCGGAGTTCGCGGAGAGCGGGCTCGTGAACATCGTCGGCGGCTGCTGCGGGACGACGCCGGATCACATCCGCGCGATCGCCCGGGCGACGGCGGAGCTGCGGCCGCGGCCCGTGCCCGCGGAGCGCGACGGCTTCGGGCGCTTCGCCGGCCTGGAGACGCTCGTCATCCGGCCCGACACGAACTTCCTGATGATCGGCGAGCGGACGAACGTGACCGGCTCGGCCCGGTTCATGGAGCTCATCAAGAAGGGCGACTTCACGACCGCGCTGGAGGTGGCGCTCGATCAGGTGCGCGGCGGGGCGAACCTCCTCGACGTGAACATGGACGAGGGCATGCTCGACTCCGAGCAGGCGATGACGACCTTCCTGAACCTCGTCGCCACCGAGCCCGAGATCGCCCGCATCCCGATCATGGTCGACAGCTCGAGGTGGTCGGTCATCGAGGCGGGGCTCAAGTGCATCCAGGGCAAGGGGATCGTCAACTCGATAAGCCTCAAGGAGGGGCCCGAGGACTTCCTCGAGAAGGCGCGCGCCGTGCGGCGCTACGGGGCGGGGGTCGTGGTGATGGCCTTCGACGAGATCGGCCAGGCCGAGACGGTGGAGCGCAAGGTCGCGATCTGCCAGCGCGCGTACAGGCTGCTCACCGAGGAGGCGGGCTTCGATCCGCAGGACATCGTCTTCGACCCGAACATCCTCGCGATCGCGACCGGCATCGAGGAGCACGGCGACTTCGCGAAGAGCTTCATCGAGGCGACGCGGATCATCAAGGCGACCTGCCCGGGGGCGCGCGTGAGCGGCGGCGTGTCGAACCTGTCGTTCTCGTTCCGCGGGAACAACGTCGTCCGCGAGGCGATGCACTCGGCCTTCCTGTTCCACGCGATCCGGGCCGGAATGGACATGGGCATCGTGAACGCGGGGCAGCTCGCGGTCTACGAGGACATCCCGAGGGACCTGCTCGAGCGGGTGGAGGACGTCCTCTTCAACCGGCGCCCGGACGCGACCGAGCGGCTCGTCGAGCTCGCCGAGCAGGTGAAGGGCAAGGGCAAGAAGAAGGAGCTCGACCTCGCCTGGCGCGACGGCCCGGTCGAGGAGCGGCTCTCGCACGCGCTCGTGAGGGGGCTCGTCGACTTCATCGAGGCGGACGTGGAGGAGGCGCGGAGGAAGTACGAGAGGCCGCTCTCCATCATCGAGGGGCCGCTGATGGACGGGATGAAGATCGTCGGCGAGCTGTTCGGCGCCGGGAAGATGTTCCTGCCGCAGGTGGTGAAGAGCGCCCGCGTGATGAAGCGCGCCGTCGCGCACCTGCTGCCGTTCATGGAGGCCGAGAAGGCCGCCGGGGGCTCGTCGTCGCAGGGGAAGGTCGTGATGGCGACCGTGAAGGGCGACGTGCACGACATCGGCAAGAACATCGTGGGCGTGGTGCTCGGGTGCAACAACTACGAGGTGATCGACCTCGGCGTGATGGTGCACCAGGACAGGATCCTGGAGGCGGCGCTGCGCGAGGAGGCCGACATGATCGGGCTGAGCGGCCTCATCACGCCGTCGCTCGACGAGATGGTCAGCGTGGCGCGCGAGATGGAGCGGCGCGGGATCCGGCTGCCGCTGCTCATCGGCGGGGCGACGACGAGCCGGCAGCACACGGCGGTGAAGATCGCGCCGGAGTTCAGCGGGACGGTGGTGCACGTGCTCGACGCGTCGCGGGCCGTGGGCGTGGTGTCGAGCCTGCTCGATCGGGCGAACCGGCCGGCCTTCGACGCGCAGAACCGGCAGGAGCAGGCCAAGCTGCGCGAGCTCTTCGCGAGGAAGCGGGCGAAGCCGCTCGTGACGCTCGCCGCGGCGGACGAGGGGCGGCTCGAGATCGCGTGGCGGCCCGAGGACATCGCGAGGCCGTCGTTCACCGGGCGCCGCGTTGTGGAGGTGCCGCTCGCGGAGGTCGCGAGGTACATCGACTGGACGTTCTTCTTCACCGCGTGGGAGCTCCGGGGGCCGTTCCCGCAGATCCTGGAGCACCCGCAGTACGGCGAGGCGGCGCGCGAGCTGTTCGATCACGCGCAGAAGGTGCTGCAGCGGATCATCGACGGCAGGTTGCTCCAAGCGCGGGGCGTCTACGGCTTCTGGCCGGCGAGCGGCGAGCAGCGGGACATCGTGCTCTACGCGGACGAGGCGAGGGAGCGGGAGCTCGTCCGGTTCAACATGCTGCGCCAGCAGCAGGTGAAGGGGCAAAGCGGCGCCGAGGAGGACGGAGATGGCGGCGACAAGGCCGCGGGCGGGGTGAGGCCGCACCTGTCGCTGGCCGACTTCGTGGCGCCGCGGGAGCGCGGGCTCGCCGATCACGTCGGCGCGTTCGCGGTGACGGCGGGGCTCGGGCTCGACGAGATCGTGCGCGCGTACGAGAAGGACAAGGACGACTACAGCGCGATCATCGCAAAGGCGCTGGCGGACCGGCTCGCGGAGGCGTTCGCCGAGCTGCTCCACGAGCGAGCGCGCAAGGACTGGGGGTACGGCGCGGGAGAGGCGCTGACGAGCGAGGAGCTCATCGAGGAGAAGTACCGGGGGATCCGGCCGGCGTTCGGGTACCCGGCCTGCCCGGATCACACCGAGAAGCGCAAGCTGTTCGCGCTGCTCGACGCGCCGTCGGTCGGCATCGAGCTGACGGAGAGCTGCGCGATGACGCCGGCGGCGAGCGTCAGCGGCATCTACCTGGCGCACCCGAAAGCGCGGTATTTCATGGTGGGGCGCCTCGGCAGGGATCAGGTCGCGGACTACGCGAAGCGCAAGGGGATGACGGTCGAGGAGGTGGAACGGTGGCTGTCGCCGAACCTGGGGTATGACCCGAAGGCGGCTGTCGAGGGGGAGAGCGCCGTCGTGGCGGCTTGACGACGGGCAGAAGCGGCGAGGAGCCCAGGGGCGCACGTTCCGGCCCAGGGACGGCGTCGGAGCGCGGCGGCGATCCGACGCGGCCCGCGCGACGAACGTTGTGATAACAAGTTCCCCATGTCCGAAGCCGACTGGTTTGCGCTGAACCGCGCCGCCTGGAACGCGCGCACCCGCGTGCACCTGGCATCGAAATTCTACGATCTGGACTCGTTCCGGGCCGGCGCGAGCTCTCTCAAGCCGATCGAGCTCGATCAGGTCGGCGATGTGCGCGGAAAGACGCTCCTCCACCTGCAATGCCATTTCGGGCAGGACACGCTCTCCTGGGCGCGGCTGGGCGCCCGCGTCACCGGGCTGGACCTCTCCGACGAGGCCGTCACGGCGGCGCGAGCGCTGGCGCAGGAGCTCTCGGTGGACGCCCGCTTCGTCGAGGCCAACGTCTACGACGCCCCCGAGGCCCTCGGCGGCGAGACGTTCGATATCGTCTTCACCTCGTACGGCGTCCTCGGGTGGCTCCCGGACATGACGCGCTGGGCGCGCACGGCCGCAGCGTGCCTGAAGCCCGGGGGCGTCCTGCACCTCGTCGAGTTCCACCCTCTCGTGTGGACCTTCGACAATGCATTCGAGCAGATCACCTATGCATACGACGGACACGGGGAGCCGATCCTCACCGAGGAGACAGGCACGTATGCCGACAGGAGCGCGCCCGTGACGCTGAAAGAGGTCGGCTTCAACCACGGGATCGGGACGGTGGTGACGGCGCTGCTCGACGCGGGCCTCACGCTGGAGCGCCTGCGCGAGCTCGACTGGTCGCCCTACGACATCTTTCCGGACATGGTGGAAGGACCGCCAGGGCAGTTCCGCATGAAGAAGTTCGAGCGCCGACTGCCGCTCGTCTATGCGCTCGCGGCGCGGCGGCGTCCCTGAGCCCGTAGCGCACGAAGCTGCGTCCCGCTCGAAGAGCGGGGCGCCTTCAGGCGGCGATCGCGTTCAGCGGGCTCACCCGGCCGAGGCCGCCGTAGAGGTCCTGGACGCGGCCGAGCCACACGAGGAGAGGATCGTCGGCTTTGAGGAAGGGGGCGGTGGCGATGGACCCCACCCAGAGCAGGAAGCCCGCGACGATGTAGTCCGCATAGCCAGGGTCCGCCCCCGCGAGGAACGGCGCGCCCCCCTTGAGCGTGAACCGGACCGAATCGAAGCCGGCACGCGCCGCGTCGAGCCGCTCCGCGCGCCCGCTGGCCAGCTCCTCCAGCGTGAAGCCGAGCAGCTTCTCGCGGGTCTGCCGGAAGTACGCGCGATCTCGCTCGTGGGCATGGTCGTGGACGTCCTTCACATAACTCATCAGCAGCGACCGGCCGGCGCTCACGAACAGGCTGGCCTCGACGAAGCGACAGAGCTCACGCTCGGCCGGCGAGGCGAAGAGGGGCGGCCGGTCCGGATACGCCTTGTCGAGGTGGTCCGCGATCGCCCAGGAGTCGGAGACGGTCTTTCCGTTATCGTCGATGATCGGCACGGTCTTGTGCGCGCCGCCCTCGATCGCCGGGATGTCCGTGAGCCCGATCGGCACGGTGTCGAACGGGAGGCCCTTGTGGGCCAGCGCGTACTTGATCCGCCAGCAAAACGGGCTCGGCCGGCGGTCGTCCCGCACCTGGAGATCGTAGAGTCGGATCGCTGTCATGGCGGCGGCCATCTTCCGGTCGAGCTGCGCGCCGCCGCAAGCCCCTCGCACGCTCAGTGCGCCGTCATCCCCCGGCCGCGGCCAGCACTTGCCATCACGGACACAGGACGCGCTCGTCCAGGGGGAGGCGCGGGCTGCACTCCGGGCGCGCGAAGCTGTCGGGCGACCGCAGCACGCCGCCGAGGCGCGCGTCGGCCAGCGCCACGAGCGCGGCAGGCGCGGCGGGCAGCGGTCCGTCGCACGGGATGGGCTGCACCATTGCGTGGACCATCGGACCGGGCCGGAGGAGGCTCTCGTACAGCGCGTGGCCGAAGACGAGCGCCGCGGCCTCGCCCCGCTGCACGGCGTCCCGCACCTCGCCGGCGCAGCGCTCCAGATCGGAGGCATCGCCGAGGAGGGGCGCCTCGCGCGCGTTGTCGTAGAGCAGCAGGAGCCCGCCCTCGTCGAGGAGCGCGAGCCCGTCCAGCTCGCGCGTGCGCGCCGGGGGGAGCGCCTCGGCGCCGGGGTGGATGCGCGCGGCGATCGCCCGGTGCTGGCGCGCGTGGAGCTCCGCCTTCGCGCGCGGGAAGGCGGCCCACACCAGCATGTTGAGGAAGTCGTGCCAGTTGCTCGGTCGCGTGGGCACGCAGCCCTCGACGTGGATGCGCGCGTCGTAGAGCGCCGAGGGGTCGACGGGCCCGCGCCGCCCGCGCCGGCGAGGCCGCGGCTTTTGCTCCGCGAAGCGCACGGGGAACCCCTCGCCGAGCGCCCGGTTGTAGTCCTCGACCGGCGGCCAGCCGGCACACCCCGCGAACGCCTCGGCCGGGGGGCGGATGGGCCAGTAGAGCCGGCTCTTCTCGTAGAAGAGCGGCTCCCAGGGAACGGAGGTGCTCCCTGGCGCGCCGCTCGGGTGCGGCGCAGCTCGGCCGGCGGCGCTCACGCGGCGCAGCGTAGGAGCAGCGCGGCGAGAGCTCAAGCCGCGCGCGAGGCGGCGCCGGGACGCGCTGAGCACGAGGCGCCGGCCACGCGCCGGGATCAGCCCCGCCGGCCGCCCGGCGAGCGATCAGCCCCGCCGGCCGCCCGGCAGGCCCGCGGTGAACCGAGCGCACGGAGCGGGTCAGCAGGGCGCCGGTGTCCGAGACTCCCTGTCTCAACTCACCCAGTCTCCCTGGATATCCATGCTCGCCCTCATGCAGCCATCACGCAACGAGAGCTCGCGCCAAGCCTGGAGTGATGGCCGTTCGCCACGGACGTCGCCGCACCGGATCTGCCCCCACGCCCGCCGCCCGCGTGTCATCCTGAGATAACGAGATGGCTCGCCTCGAGGACAGCCTGCCAGAGAACGCCCCCGGCGATTACTTCGTCGACCGGTCGTGCATCGACTGCGACGTATGCCGGCAGCTCGCTCCCTCGGTGTTCGCGCGTGCGCCCGCCGTCGAGCAGAGCATCGTCGCTCGCCAGCCCGCGACGCCGGACGAGCACCTCCGCGCGGCCATGGCGCTGGTGTCGTGTCCGACCGCCTCCATCGGCACCGCCGCGCCGGCGGCAGGGATGGCCGCCGCGACCTTCTCCTTCCCCGAGCCGATCGATGAGGATGTCTATTATTGCGGCTATACCTCGTCGTCCTCCTTCGGCGCGGCGAGTTACCTCCTCGTGCGACCCGAGGGCAATGTGCTCGTCGACTCGCCCCGCGCCGCCAGGCCCCTCATGAAGCGCATCCGCGAGCTCGGCGGCGTCCGGGCCCTGGTGCTCACCCACCGCGACGACGTCGCCGATCACCGGATCTTCCGCGACAACTTCGGGTGCCATCGCGTGATCCACGAGGACGACATCGACGACGGAACAGCGCTCGCCGAGGTGAAGATCAAGGGGCTCGACCCCGTGCCCCTCGCGCCCGATCTCACGTTGATCCCCGTCCCGGGCCACACGCGGGGCAGCGTCGCGCTCCTCTTCCGGGACCGGTACCTCTTCACCGGGGACCATCTCTTCTTCTCCGGTGAGCTCGGGCGACTCGACGCGTCGCGCGACGTCTGCTGGTATTCCTGGGCGGAGCAGATCCGCTCGATGGAGCGCCTCCTCCAGCACCGGTTCACGTGGGTCCTGCCCGGCCACCTCCGCCGGTACCGCGCTCCCTCCGAGGACGCCATGCGCGCCGAGCTCGACGAGCTCATCGATCGCATGAAGAGGGCGTGACGCGCGCACAGGCCCATGCGCGGTGACGTGCGCGCGCTTCGGCGAGGGGCCCGCCTCGGTCCGCCGGGCGCCGTGGTACGATCGCGTCCCTGATGACGCCGGACCTCATCGTTCGCGGGTTGCGGGTGGTCACCGGGGGCGCCATGCGGCCGGCCTCGGTGCATATCCAGGGCGGCACCATCGTCTCCGTCGCCGGCTACGACGAGTTGCCGGAGGGCTGCCCCGTCGTGGACGCTCGGGGCGCGGTGGTGATGCCCGGGCTGGTCGATGCGCACGTGCACATCAACGAGCCCGGGCGGACCGAATGGGAGGGCTTCGAGACGGCGACGCGCGCCGCGGCCGCGGGCGGCGTCACGTCGCTCGTCGACATGCCCCTCAACAGCATCCCGCCGACGACCACGGTCGCGCACCTCGAGAAGAAGGCGCGCGCGGCGGAGGGCCGGTGCCTCGTCGACGTGGGCTTCTGGGGCGGCGCCGTCCCGGGCAACGCGGGGGAGCTGGTCCCGCTGCTCCAGGCCGGCGCGCTCGGCTTCAAGTGCTTCATGGTCGACTCGGGCGTGGCGGAGTTCGGCCACGTCGCCGAGGCGGACCTCAGGGCCGCGCTCGAGGTGCTCGCCGGCACGGGGGCGCCGCTGCTCGTGCACGCCGAGCTCCCCGGCCCCATCGACGCGGCGCGCGCGGCGATCGCCGGCCTGGATCCGCGCACGTACGCCGCCTACCTGCGCTCGCGCCCGCGGGAGGCGGAGGACCAGGCGATCGCCCTGCTCGCGTCGCTCTGCCAGGCGACGGGCGCGGCGGCGCACGTGGTCCACCTCTCGTCGGCCACGGCGCTCGACATCCTGCGGCGGGCGCGCGACGGCGGCGCCGCGCTGTCCGCCGAGACGACGCCGCACTACCTGCACTTCGCCGCCGAGGAGATCCCGGACGGCGCGACGCCCTTCAAGTGCGCTCCGCCGATCCGCGAGCGGCAGAACCGCGAGGAGCTCTGGGCCGCGCTCGCGGGCGGCCTCATCGATTTCGTCGTCTCCGATCACTCCCCGTGCACCCCCGAGCTCAAGCGGCTCGAAGCCGGCGACTTCGACGCCGCCTGGGGCGGGATCTCGAGCCTGCAGCTCGGCCTGTCGATCGTCTGGACCGACGCCCGCCGCCGGGGCATCCCGCTCGAGCGGCTCGCGGACTGGCTGTGCCGCGGGCCCGCGAGGCTCGCCGGACTGCGCCGCAAGGGGGAGATCGCGCGCGGGTTCGACGCCGATCTGGTGCTCTGGGATCCCGACGCGAGCTTCCGGGTCGAGCCGCCGACCCTCCAGCACCGGCACAAGGTGACGCCGTACGCCGGAGAGGAGCTCCACGGCGTCGTGGAGGCCACCTACCTTCGCGGCGAGAAGGTCCATGAGCGCGGGAGCTTCCCCGCGGAGGCGAGAGGGCGATGGCTGAAGCGAGAGGGGTGACGGGGCCGGCGTTCGCGGAGGCGCTCGATCTGGCCTCGGAGCGCCTGGGCGGCGCGGTGCTCGCGGCGAACGACGAGTTCTTCGCGCCGAAGGAGAACCTGCTCAAGGCAGGGAAAGCGGTGTTCCTCGAGCACGAGTACACCGATCGCGGGAAGTGGATGGATGGCTGGGAGACGCGCAGGCGCCGGACTCCCGGCTTCGACTGGTGCCTCGTCCGGCTGGGGCTGCCAGGGATCCTCCGCGGGGTCATCGTCGATACGGCGTTCTTCCGGGGCAATTACCCCGAGCACTGCTCCATCGAGGCGTGCGCGGCGCGGCCCGACGCGCGGGTCGAGGACTTGCTCGACCCACGGACACACTGGGTCGAGATCTTGCCGCGCTCGCCGCTGGCCGGCGACTCGCAGAACGCGTTCGAGCTGAGCAGCGCTTCGCGGTTCACGCACCTCCGCCTGAACATCTACCCGGATGGCGGCGTGGCGCGGCTCCGGGTGCACGGCGACGCCCTCCCCGACGTCCGCCGGCAGGGCCGCCCGGGCGCGGAGATCGACCTCGCGGCCGCGGAGAACGGCGGGCGCGTGCTCTCGTGCAGCGACATGTTCTTCGGGGTGCGCCACAACCTCATCATGCCCGGCCGGGCGGCGAACATGGGAGACGGCTGGGAGACGCGGCGCCGGAGGGGGCCCGGGTACGACTGGGCGCTCGTGGAGCTCGCGGTTCAGGGCGAGATCGCGCGGATCGAGGTCGATACGAACCACTTCAAGGGCAATTACCCCGACAGCTGCATGATCGAGGGGATCGACGCGGCGGGGCGCTCCGCGGCGGAGCTCGCCGGCGCGGGCGAGTGGCGGGAGATCGTGCCGCGGACGAAGCTCCAGGCGCACACGCGTCATCTCTTCGAGGAGGAGCTCCGCGCGGCGGGGCCGTTCACGCACGTGCGCCTGAACATCTATCCTGACGGCGGCGTGAGCCGGCTCCGCATCTTCGGCAAGGCGACCCGGAGCGGGGCGGCCGAGCAGCGGCTCCGCTGGCTCAACGCGCTCACGGGGCCGGAGGCCGAGGCGGAGCTCCGCGTGGCGTGCGGCTCGCCGGCGTGGGCGTCGCAGGTGGCGGCGGCGCGGCCGTTCCGCGACGAGGAGCACCTCTCCGCGGCGGCGGCGCAGGCCTTTGCGCGGCTCGCGCCGGAGGACTGGCTCGAGGCGTTCCGCGCGCACCCCCGCATCGGAGAGACCAGGCCGCAGGCGGAGGCCGCGGAGGCGAGCGCGACGGCGAGGCGCTTCTCGAGCCAGGAACAGGCGGGGATGAGCGCCGCGGCGGTGGATACGCGGGAGGCGCTCGCGCGCTTGAACCGCGTCTATGACGAGAAGTTCGGGTTCATCTACATCGTCTGCGCCACAGGGAAGAGCGCGGACGAGATGCTGGAGGCGCTGCGCGCGCGGATCGAGCACACGCCGGAGCAGGAGCTGCCCATCGCCGCGGACGAGCAGCGGAAGATCACGGCGATCAGGCTGAAGAAGCTCCTGTGGGGCGGATAGCGCCCCGGGGCGCGGCCCCCGAGGAGGGAGCCCGTCGGGCGAAGGGAGCGCCGGCGCATCGGGTGTCCGGGCGATCGGGTGTCCGAGCGTGGGGCGCTCAGCGCGAGAGCTGGCCTCGCAGCGCGCCGTCGGGGAAATCGGCGGTGCGCACGGCGACGTAATATCTCTCTGGATCACCGAGCAACGCGCTCAGATCGTCGCGGGCCGCGCTCACGCAGCCGCGGGAGCTGCCGCCGGTCGGCGGCATCAGCGTGATGATCCCGCGGCCCGCGCGGCCGGCGGAGCCCTCGTGGATGCGCGCCGCGGTGGCCGGCGCGATGCCGGCCACCGCGAGGTCGAAGCAGACCTCGCCACGCTCGAGATCGAGCGTGACGCGCGCCGTGCCGCTCCCCTTCGGGTCGCCGGGGCCGGGCACTTCGTCTTGCCCCGTGAGCGCCGCCGTGAGCGAGCGGATCGGGCGCTCGGGCAACGCCGCGCGCGCCAGCGCCGTCGCGAGGAGGACGGCGCCCAGCGCGAGCATCGTGAGGTGTTGCATGTCTCCCTCCTGCACATCACGGGGATGTGCGGTTCGAGGGCGCCACGAAGAGCAAAGACGACGCCGCCCACGCGCCGCGAGCCGCCCCGCACGTCGGTCGATCGCGGGGGCGGCGAGGAGGCCGCGACGGACACGGCGACTCGCCCCGATCGCCGAGGCGCGCTGGAGAGAGATAGAGGCGGACAGCGGACCCGGATCAGCACACGACGCGGGGAATCGGCATCGCCCGCGCGAGGTGGCGAGGCGGCCCGTGCTCCACACGGGCGGACAGGCCGCGGGCGCGGCCAGAGCAGCGGTGGAGGCAGCTGCATGAGCACGCCCGGTCCGTCGCGGGCGGGGGCTCAGGGTTGACGACGAGTCCGCCTTCTGCCAGGAGACGGACGCGCGCGAGGCGCGCGGAGAGCACGGCGGAGGCACACGATGAGCACAGAGATCTCGAAGACCGACAACGACGACTGGACCATGCCCAAGCTCATCGCGCTCGCGTTCACGACGCTCCTCGTGGCCTTCTCGGTCATCTACCTCATCTCTCCCTGAACGGCGCGCGTTCGCCCGTTTCCCGGCGCGCGCCGGCCCCACGAAGGGCGGCGCGCGCTACAGCTTCCTTGCGCAGCGCACGCCGAGCGCGTCCGTCACATCGGTCGGGTCCCAGCCGGTCCGCAAGCGAGCGGAGAGGTCCTGCGGTCTAGGCTGCCACCAGCTGCCGCCGCGGATCACCCGCGCGGCGCCGCGCTCGACGTTCGCGCAATCACGGCACGGCTGGGGGTACGTCCCCTCGAAGTCCAGGGTCCACTCCCACATGTTCCCGGCGAGGTCGGCCTGCCCCCACCGGCCATCACCCCTCGGCGATCTCGATCCGACGACGGCGCTGCCCGTCATGTCGAACACGGCGTAGGTCGAGTTCGGAAGCGCGTTGCCCCACGGATACGCCCGCTGCTCGCTCCCGCCAGCCGACGCGTAGTCCCACTCCGCCTCTGTCGGGAGCCGCCCGCCGTCCCAGGCGCAGAAGGCGAACGCGACGAACCAGCTCACGCAGCTGATCGGCTTGAGCTCGTTCCCGCCCGCCTCGTCGGTCCACGAGTGCAATCCCGGGTTGCACTTCAAGCCCTCCCTGAGCGCCGCCTGGCTCGCGGGCAGACGGGAGTCCCACGCCGCGTCCCAGCCGCTCCGCACGATCGCCGGGTGAGCTCCGGCGCCGGCCGCGGGTCGGCTCGCGGGATACGCCTCGACGAACTTGCGGAACCGTCCGACGGTGACCTCGTAGCGATCCAGGCGCAGATCGCTCACCTCCGCAGGATACGCCTCGTCGTTGCTCCGGTCGTACAGGCCACCCGGAACGCGCGGGCTCGCGCAGCAGGGCTGGTTCCGATCCGGCCCGCAGGTCTCGCCCGCCCCGGTCTCGCCCAGGCGGCAGCTCGGCGGCAGGATGCACCGGCCCGCGCCGCACCACCCAGCGCAACCGGCAAGACCCCACCGCCCGTCGCTGCCGCACACCTCGATGCGATCGCCGGCGCACCGCACCTCGTCGGGAGAGCACTCGACAGGGGTCCCCCCGCCCCCGCCTGCGTCACCGCCCCCGCCGCCGCCAGCCGCTGCGCCGCCGGCCTCGCCGCCGCCCGTCGCCCCACCACCCGCCGCGCCACCGCCGGTCGCTCCGCCACCCGCCGCGCCACCGCCGGTCGCTCCGCCGCCGGTCGCGCTGCTGCCAGCCCCGCCGCCACCGACCGCCGTGCCCGACCCACCACCTGCTCCGCCGCCAGCAGCGCCAGCGCCGCCGTCGCCATCGACGAAGCTCCGCACCCTCTGCTCGCAGCCCGACCCGAGCGCGGCCATCGCGACGGCCATCCAGCCAGCACCGCGCCGGCGATCCCGAGCTTCACCCGAACGAATCCGTAGAGCGCCCACCGTTCACCCTCACAGTCGCCCACCGACGGGCACCTGCCATCGTATCATGTGGGACACCTCCTTCACCCCGCCCGACCGTCGAGCTCACGGCGCCTCCGGGCGCACCACGGACGGCAGGCGCACGCGTCGCGCTCGCCGCGCGGGACGGCGCTCTCGCGCGGATGCGCGCTCAGCTGCCTCGGTACGTGGTGTAGCCGTGAGGGCTGAGCAGCAGCGGGACGTGATGGTGCTGCGCCGGGTCCCGGATCTCGAAGAGGATCGACACCGTGGGATAGAAGCTCTCGCACCCGAGCGCCGCGTAATAGGCGCCAGTGTGGAAGGTGAGGCGGTAGCGGCCCTGGAGGGGCCGTTCGCCGGGCGGCAGCAGCCCCTTCTGCCGGCCGTCGCCGTCGGTCGTGCCCCGTCCGACCTCCCTGTAGCCGCCGTCGTCGCCGACCTCCAGCACCACCAGCACGCCGCTCGCCGGGCAGCCCCGTGACGTGTCCAGCACGTGCGTCGTGATCGCGCTCATCGGTCCTCCTCGCCGCTCGGGCCCTTCGCGAACCGGGCCATTCCAGTGCTCTCCTATCACGCGCTCCGGCGCGCCACGATGGCTTGAAAGGATCGGCCCCTGAGCTCGTCCGGCGTCAGGCCGGTCCTCTCCGCCGCCTCGCCCTCCGTCATCGCCCCCGCGCCGATCGCGCGCAGGAAGAAGCCCAGCAGCCCCTGCCCCGTCGCGGCGTCGTCGAACACCGTCCCGGCGACGGTCGCCTGGGCGGCCCGCTCGACGAAGCTCCGCAGCCGCGCGGCGGCCGCGTCGACGCCCTCCAGGAAGAACGCGTACGTGGCCGCGTAGCGGACCGGCAGCTCCGCGGGGTGGAGGTCCCAGCCCTGGTAGTAGCCGCTCTCGAGCGCGCGGCGAACCTGCCCGTACTTCAGCCGCCACGCGCCCACGACCGCGCGACGGTTCTCCTCGCTCTGCTGCGGCGTGAGCGGCGCGCCGCCGGGGCGCGCGCGGTGCGGGCCGACGGGCAGGAGGTTGCTCGCGCCGTCGGAGAGCCAGAGCCCCGAGCCGGCCAGCGCGACCTGCATCACGTGCCGCGCGAAGTCGCACGCCGGGTGGGCGAGGTGCTGATGGGCGGCCGTGATCTCGCAGCTCGCCGTGTAGTCATAGGCCCCGAAGTGCGCCGCCACGCACCGCCCGCGGGCCGCCTCGACCAGCCCGGGCAGCGCGATCTCCCCGCGCGGGCCGATGATCGACGCCGGCGTCTCGACCATCAGCTCGATCCGGATCGAGCCGGCCGGCAGCCGCAGCGCGCCCTCGAGCGCGTCGAGGGCGTCGGCCAGGGCGGCGACCTGCTCGGGCGCGATCACCTTCGGCAGCGTCACCGCGAAGGCGGGCGGGAGCCCGCCGCCCGACGCGGCGATGAGCGCCGAAAAGAAGACGTCGAGCGTCCTCAGGCTCCGCTCGGCGCACCCGTCGCCGAGCGGCTTGATCCTGATCCCGAGGAACGGAGGCAGGCTGCTCGCCGCCATGCCCAGGGCGACCTCGCGCGCGGCGGCGGCGGCGTGCGCGTCCTCCTCGTTTCCGGGGCGCACGCCGTACCCGTCCTCGAAATCGATGCGCAGGTCCTCCACGGGCTCGCGGCGGAGCTTGTCGAGCACGCGCGCGTGCACCGCGTGCGCGAGCCGCGCAGCCCCGGAGGCGCCCTCGGCCGCGCCTCCGCCCGCCTCGATCGCGGCGGCGAGCGCGAGGGCGTCGGCGCGCCCCTCCGGGAGCCCCTCGGCCCCCGGCAGGCCGATCGCCCGCGCGAAGGAGGCGAAGTCGGGCGCGTGCTCCTCGACGGCGCGGAGGGCCACCGCCCCGAGCTTCCGGGCCGTGTCGGCCTTGAACAGGTGGGCGCCGCCGTAGACGGTGTGGACCGGCTGGCGCGCGCCGGTGTGGTCGAAGACAGAACGCCCGCTGCGGAGGCGCGAGAGCGCGCCGCGCAGCGCTTCGGAGGAGAGGCTCGTCTGGAACATGGTGTGCCTTCAGCGGGTAGGGCGTACACGAGATGCCGCCTGACTCGGCACGTCAAGTGGCGCTCGCGCTCCTCGCGAGGAGGCGCCATGCTGCGACCCGCGCCGCTCGAGCGAGCGCGAGGAGCGCCGCGCGCGGCGGCGGCGCTGCGCGCGCAACGGGGGCACCGGCGCCGCCGTTGCGCGCGCAGCGCTCGGGGTGTATCCGTCGTTGGAGGACTTGAATCGATGATGAGACGCCGAGACTTTCTTCGCGCCACCCTGGTGACCGCTGGTTCGGTGGTCGTGCCGACTGCCTGCTCCGATGATGGGGACGCCATCGGCGCATGCGACGTGCACCAGGATGACGCGTTCTTCCCGCAGTCGGTGGCCTCCGGCGATCCGCGGCACGATAGCGTCGTGCTGTGGACCCGGCTCATCGATAGGAAGCAGCCGCAGTCGGATCTCAACCTGGCGATCGTGATCGCGCTCGACGAGGGGTTCACGCAGCTCGTGGTGCTCACACCGGGCTCCGACAACGTGGCCACGGTGGGGTCGGGCAGTACGCAGCTCCGCGTGACCGCCCGGTCGGAGTTCGATCACTGCGTCAAGGTCAAGGTGAACGGCCTGAGCCCCGGCACCACGTACTATTACCGCTTCTACTACATGACAGGAGAAGGCTGCGTCAGCTCGCGCGTCGGGCGGACGCGGACGGCGCCCGCGCCGGGCGCGGACGTGCCGGTGCGCTTCGCCTTCGTGTCCGGCCAGGACTACATCGGTCGCTACTACAACGCTTATGTGGCCCTGGCGAAAGAGGAGCTCGACTTCGTCGTCCACCTCGGGGGCTACATCCACGAGACGACCGGGAACCCGAGCCTCCAGGCCCCCCCGGGGCAGCGCGGCATCTCCTTCTCCGACGTGGACGGCGCCCTCGCCTTCCAGCCGGCGGAGGGCGCGGCCTACCACGCCGCCAAGTCGCTGAGCAATTACCGGGAGCTCTACAAGACGTACCGGTCCGACCGGGCGCTGCAGCGGGTCCACGAGCTCTTTCCCATGATCGCTGTCTGGGGCGATCACGAGTTCTCCGACGATTGCCACGGCGCGACGGCGGCCTATCTGGACGGCCGAGAGCCGGAGACGGACGAGTACCGGCGCAAGTCGGCGAACCAGGCCTGGTTCGAGTACATGCCGGCCGAATACCCGAATGATCCGAAGGGCGACGAGTTCCGCTACGACAGAGCGGTCGCGTACCCGGACGATATCACCATCTACCGGGACTTCCCGTTCGGGAAGCACGTCCACCTCGTGATGACGGATCTCCGCTCCTACCGCGCGGATCACCTGATCCCGGAGGAGGCCTTCCCGGGGAAGGTCATCGCGCGGAAGGCGGACATCGAGGCCGAGTTCATCGAGGCAGAGGAGCTCGAGGCGTTGGCCCCCTACAGGAGCCACTACATCGAGGACATCGACGCGATGGGTCGATACAAGGATGCGCTGGTGCTCGCCGCTCCCCTGTTCGGCTTCGACCCGCGCCTCGGGTTCGCTCACGACGAGACGCCGCGCCCCGTCAGCGCCAGCGTCGTCAACGAGATCGTCGCGAAGCTGAACGAGCAGAGGCCCGACACCGCCCCGGTGCCCCTCATCAGCGAAAGCGAGATGAGCTTCATGGACGTCGGGTTCGCCTACGCCGATCTCGGAAAGACGGACTATTACAGCGCGTTCGGATCTCGTTACTTCGTCGTGAAAGAATCCTTCGACCCGATCTCGAGGATCGCTCTCAAGGCCGACGAGGCGCGCGGGGTCGTCATGGGAGACGCGCAGAGAGCCTGGTTCCAGAAGACGATGGAGGAGTCCCAGAGCACCTGGAAGGTATGGGGGAACGAATACCGCCTTTCACAGCTCGTCCTCGCCCACACAACGCAACCCGCGGAGCCCGAGCAGGAGCCGCTCACCCGGCACTTCTACCTGAGCTGTGACGGCTGGGACGGCTTCCGCAGGGAACGGGACGAGCTCATCGAGATGCTCGCCACGGTCGAGGGCAACGTGGTGTCGATCACCGGCGATCTCGGCGCCTTCCTCGCAGGGACGGCGGCTGTGGAGGGCGCCACGGCCAAGATCGTGGAGTTCGGCGGCGCCGCGATCTCGTCGGCCACGTACCGCTCGGTGCTGACGAAGCAGCTGGCGAGCCATCCGACGCTGAAAGACGTCCTGCAGGGGGAGGACATCGACGACAGCATGCAGAAGGCCAATCCGTACCTCGCCTTCAGCAACGCCAAGAGCAACGGGTTCTGTGTCGTCGAGGCGAATGCTGACGAGTTCGTCGTGAGCATGCACATGATCCCCGAAGACGCGCTCGCCGCCCCCCTGTACGACGAGACCGGCTCGGCGGCGCTCGACGAGCAGATCACGATCGCGCGGTACAAGACGAAGGCGGCCGAGTCCGAGCTGTACTTGGAGGACCAGGGCACCTGGACGCAGTGGATCCCGCGCACCGCAAGCTAGGACGCAGGATCGATCGACCGAGCTGGGCGGCCAGCGCTGCCGCCTCGCTCTAGCGCGCCAGCATCACCACGGTGCCGTCACGGCAGGCGATCGCCATCCGCTCCTCGCCGGCAGGGATGACGGCGACCGGCGCGGAGCAGACGCGCTCGGCCGCGATGGAGACATTGCCGTCCGCCTCGACGACGCCGGCGCGCCCGCCCGCGCGCACGAAGCCGACGCGGCCGGTGCGATCGATCACCACCGGCGGGCTCGGCTTCGCGTCCACCGGGCCGAAGAAGCCGGAGAGCCCGGCGTCGGCGGGTGGGGACCCCGGAGGCCTGTCGACCGCGACCCGGAACGCCAGGTCGCCCGACGCGTTGACCCCGAGGAGCAGGCCGGTCGTGGAGAGGACCACGGCCAGGCCCCCGGCGCCGATGGCGGGTGGCCCGTCGAGCGCGCTGAAGGCCGCGCCGGCGCGGACCCCGGCGGTCCCTGTCGGCAGATCCAGCGCGACGAGGCGGCGGGCATCGACGACAGCGAGCAGCGTGCGGGCGTCGGCGAGGGCCGCGCCGCGGCGAGGCACGCCTCCGAGAGAGCCGAGCCGCCTCGGCGCGCCGGGCGGACGCCAGGTCAGCACCGCGCCCGACTCGGTGGTCACGAGCGTGCCTTCAGGGCCCGCGAGCAAGGCGCCCGTCGCGCGATCCGCAATGTCGGCGCGGGCGCGCACGGTCCCGTCCGCGGCGAGCTCGACAAGGGAGCGCCCCAGGGCCGCCACGAGCCCGCCGTCGTCGAGCGCAAGGGGCGTCACGTCGGCGTCGCGCCCCCGGAGGCCGAGGGGGACGGCGAAGCGCACGCTCCCCGCAGGCGTGAGCCCGACGGCGACGCCGGACGAGGTGATCAGCGCGAGGGTGCCGTCGCTCGTGAGCACGGCGGGCGCGAGCGGCGCGCTGTCGCCGATGCGCACGCGCCAGCGCTCCCGGCCGTCCGCGCCGAGCTTGACGACCTCGGGGACCGTCAGCGTGAGGAGGAGATCGCCCGCGGCGTCCACGAGCGGCGCAGCGTCGATCCCGCCGCGGAGCTGCTTTCGCCACGCCTCGCGCGCCGGGAAGGGCAGCCGCGCGGCGGAGCGGCCCGTGCGGCGCGCGTCGAGCCGCTCGCTCGGGGCGAAGCCGCGGGGCGCGCCGACCACGATCGTGTGCGGCCGGCTCGTGTCGACGGCGTCGGCGAGGGCGAGCGGCGCCGCGGCGGAGAGCAGGAGCGCGGCCGCGGCGAGGCCCGCCGTCCGGGCGCGACGCGGCCTTCGCGGGCCGGGCGGCGAGGTGCGCGCGGCGCTCATCGGCCGCCCTTCACGGTGAACTCGACCTGCACCTCGGGGATCTCGGCGCCGCCCGGCGCGACGAACGGCGGCGCGACGCTGCCGTAGGCGGTGAGCATGTCCCCGCGCTGGGCGGGGTTGTCGGCGCCATGGACGAGGCGGACCTTGCACGCCTCCGGAGAGCGCGGCGCGGCGCCCGCGCTCGCGGCGGCCGCGCCGCTCTCCTTCCCGCCCGCGCAGCCGGACGCGGGCGGGATCGAGAGCAGGATCAGCGTCGCGTATCCCTGCCGGCGCACCTCGAGGACCTCGCCGGTCAGCGCGATCGGCTTGCCGATGGCGTCCTTCCCGCCGGCGGCGAGCTCGGCGTACCCGATCGGGCCGCGGCCGGCGAACTCCTTCGCGGCGGTGTCGAGCCGGTCGACGCGGCGCACCGCGAGCTTCGCGATGCGCGGCGCCATCCCCTGCATCTTCGCGCGCACCTCGAACTGGGTCGCGCCCACGGACGAGACGTTCATCACGTGCGCGAAGGTGCCGTCGGGGCGGACCGCGATCGGGTGCGCGCCGGCGAAGATCTGCGCGCCGCGGGCCGTGCGCCCGGCGAGCACGAAGCTCTCCTTGTCGATGACCACGCTCGGGCCGGGCGACTCGATGGTGAGCGGGACGATGCCGACCGCGACGCTCACCATGCCCTGCTCGCGCGGGCCGTCGGGCGGATCGACGGTGTACGGCACCTGCCGGCTCAGCGTCTTCGTCTCGTCCGAGGGCCCCGCGACGGCGTCGGTGACGTCGATCGACTCGATGGCCCGGCCGCTCGTGAGCGCGACCTCCTTGCCGTCGAGGATCACCTGCGTGCCCTTGCTCGCCTCGACGACGACCTGGATCGAGGGCCGCTCCCCTTGCAGCGTGCCGAGGTCGGGCCGGATCCGGTAGGCGACGTGGATGGAGACGCCGACCGTCTCGTCGCGCCCGCTGCCGGGGCGGTCGATGGCGACCTTCATCCGGTTTTCGCCGACGGAGAGCGGGCTCGCGAGCGGGATCTGCGCGACGCGGCCGGCGGTCGTCGCGCGCCCATCGCCGATGGAGACCGCGGTGCCGTCGGGACAGCTGTCGCACCGGAGCTCGATGACCTCGCGGCCCCCGGCGTCGGCGCGGGCGCGCGCGGTCACCGGGGGCGCGCTCGGCCAGAGGAGCGCGAACAGGACCGCGCCGAGCGCGAGCACGCCGCCCGCGACGACGACGGCGACGGCCCGGCGCGACGTGCGCGGGCGCCTCTCGCCCTTCGGCGCCGGGAGCCGCTGCTTCATGCGGTGGGGGCGCATGAGCGCCGGGTTCTGCAGCGGAGGGGCGCGGAAGCGCGCCGGCGCGATCGTGGCGCCGAGCTCGCCGGCCGGCTGGTAGCGCGCGTCGAGCTCGGGATCGGGCTCGGGGTCGGGCGGGGCGCCGGGCGCGAGCGGCGCGATGCCCGGCCGGGCGACGCCGACCAGCGTCCGCGATACGGCGGGCATCGGCGCCGGAGCGCGCGGCGCCGCGAGGCCCGGGCCGATCGGCACGGTGTGGTCGAGGCGCAGCTCGCCCGGCGCCGCGTGGAGCGGTGAGGCCGGCGCCGCGTGGAGCGGTGAGGCCGGCGCCGCGGGCGCGTCGAGGCGCGCTCCCGGGGCCACTGCAGCCGGGGTCCCGACGACGAGCGTGCCCCCGGCCAGGCGCGGATCGGCCTGCGCTTGCGGTGGCGCCGCCCCGAAGATCGCGGCGGGCATGCCGACGATCGTGCGCGAGGCGGCGGCCGGCCCGCCGGCCATGGGCGGCGGCGCGGCCTGGGCGGGGCCCGCGCCGGCCGGCGCGGCGGGGGCGGACGGCGTCTGTCGGAGCAGGTCGGGGAGCGTGACGCCGACCATGGTGCGGGCCGCGGGCTTCATGCCGTAGTAGCCGGCCGCTCCGCCCGGCGGCGCGAGCGCGGCGCCGCAGTGCGGGCACGCGATCGAGCCCTCGGGTACGGGTCTCCCGCAGTGCGGGCAGTGCATGGCGCCATGGTAGCGAGGAACCGCGGCGCGGTCAGGCTCCGGGCGCTGCGGCCGGCGCGCGGCGCCTCCCCGGCGGCCGGAAATCGCGGCAAAACGTGCGAGAGGCGCGCGAGGACGCCCCCCGCGGCGCCGGAGCGGGCGCACAGCGCAACAGTTGGCCCTGGCGTGGCAGGTGGGCTAACGCGGGACGTATGCTCGCGAAGCGCATCATCCCGTGCCTCGACGTCAAGGACGGCCGCGTCGTGAAGGGCGTCCGCTTTGTGGGGCTGCGGGACGCCGGCGATCCCGTCGAGGCCGCCCGCCGTTACGACGCCGAGGGCGCGGACGAGATCACGTTCCTCGACATCACCGCGTCGCACGAGAAGCGCGGCATCATCCTCGACGTCGTGGCGCGCACGGCGGAGGTGCTGTTCACGCCGCTGACGGTCGGAGGCGGCGTCAAGTCCGAGCAGGACATCAAGGCGCTCCTCGACGCGGGTGCGGACAAGGTCGCGATCAACACGGCCGCCGTCAACGATCCCGACCTCGTGCGGCGCGCCGCGGACCGCTGGGGTGCGCAGGCGATCGTCGTGGCCATCGACGCGCGCCGGATCGCGGATCCCTCGCGCGTGGCCTGGACGGTGGTGACCCACGGCGGCCGTCGGGACACGGGGCGCGACGCGGTCGCGTGGGCCGAGGAGATCGCGCGGGCGGGCGCGGGCGAGCTGCTCGTCACGAGCATGGACCGCGACGGCACGCGGGACGGCTACGACCTCCTGCTGACCGCCGCCATCGCGCGGGCCGTGCCGGTCCCGGTGATCGCCTCGGGCGGCGTCGGGACGCTGGATCACCTGCGCGCCGGCCTCGTCGAGGGCGGCGCCGACGCCGCGCTCGCCGCGTCGATCTTCCACGACGCCGAGTACACGATCGGCGAAGCGAAGGCGTACCTCGAGGCGGCGGGGGTGCCGGTCAGGCCGGCGCGCGCGGGCGGGCCGGGCGACGCGGCGGACCGGGGGCGCTCGTGAGCGCTTGCGTCACCCTGGAGGAGGTCGTCGCGGCGGCGCACGCGCGGAGCGCCTCGCTGGTGCCGGAGACCTCGGGTTACCTCGCGCTCGCCGTCAGCGACGCGACGTCGCGCCTCCCCCTCAGGCTCGACGATCGCGCGGTGTTGCTCACGACCGAGGGCACCGTCACGGTGCGCACGCGCGGCGACGCGGTGGCGCCGGCCGAGGCGGCGCGGCTGCTGCGCGACCTGCTCGCCCGGCTCCTCGCCGCGTCCGCCGGCAGCATGCCCAACCTCACGGCGACGGCGCGCCCGCGCCCCGCGCACGAGCAGGACCCGGAAGCCGTCGCGCGGGAGCTCGAGGCCGCGCTGATCCCGGTGAACCGCAACGCCGCCCGGCGAGCGCTGGCGCGGCTCGCCCGTGAGACGCTGCGCGCCAAGGAGGCCGGCCGGCTGAGGCGCCCGCGCCCGGAGGTCCAGGCGAAGGCTGCGGCGCCGGAAGCGGACGAGGTGCGGCCGCCGCCGCCAGCGGAGCACGCGCGGCGCGATGCGACCGCCGCTCCCCCGCGCAGCGACGCCCCGGCTGCCGCGCGCAGCGACGCCCCGGCTGCTCCGCGCAGCGACGCCCCCGCGGCCGCGCGCAGCGAAGCCCCTGCTGCCCCGCTGCCGAATCCCATCGTGGAGCTCACGCTCAGCCCCGGCCCGGTCGCACCTGCGGTCGTGGAGCTCACGCTCAGCCCCGGGCTCGTCGCGTGTGCAATCGCCGGGGTGGCGCACCCGGCGCCCGCGAGCGCAGGCGATGCTGCCGGGGCGGTAGCTGTCGAGCCGTGTCCCGAGAACCCATCGGCGCCTGCGCACACCGGCGAGCAGGTCGAGGCGCTGCCGGAGCCCACCCCGACCGTCGTGCAGGCGGTCGTTGAGCTCCATGAGGCCGCAGCGCCGGCCGAGATCCCGGCCATCCCGGAGCTCATCGAGCCTGCTCGGACGATCGCGCCGGTGGCGCCGCTCGCGCGCACGGCGGCGGGGATCGCTCCTGAAGAAGCGCGGCCCGTGCCCGCGCCATCGCTCGTCGTCTGCGGCCCCTCTGCCTGCAGCGAAGCGCTCACGAGCCCCGAGGGGATCGAGGTGTTCCTCGTCGACTTTTCCCCGGCTCCTCCCGGCGTCGCGCTGTCTTCCCGGGAGCCGACGCCGACCCAGTCGATCCTCGTCGAGTTCTCCCCGGAGCCCGCCGACGTCGCGCCGCTCTCGCAGGAGCCGACGCCGACCGTGGCCACGGCCGTCTGGGAGGAGAGAGAGGCGGCCGACGGGGCCGCGCTCTCCCCCGTGGCAGACGCGCCTGCCAGCGCGACCGAGGTCCAGGAGTCCATCGAGACGTCGCGCGCGCCCGCCATCCAGTTCATGGCGGCGGACGCGGCGCTCCAGGTCACACCGGCCTATGGCACCTGGCCGCTCGTTCGTCGGGCGGACCTCGCCGTGCCCGCGGTTCCTCGAGCGGCCGTCGCGCCGTTCGACGAGACGCCAGCAGCGCGTCACACGCTGCCCTGGCCCCTTCCGGCGCAGCGCGACGACGCTCCGGCTGCGCCGCACCCGACGGCTCCGGCCGCGCCGATCGAGGCGTTGCTGGCTGCGGAGGCCGACGGTCCGGAAACCGCGCACGCCGGCACGCCGCCCGCGGACGCAGCACCCCAGGAACTGTCCGCGGACGCAGCAGCTCCCGAGGAACCGCGCGCCGATCTGGCTCCCGAGCTGCCATCCGCGAACGCAGCTCCCGAGCTGCCGCCTGCTGTTCTGGCTCCGGAGGAACCGCCCGCAGACGCAGCTCCCGAGCTGCCGCCCGCTGATCTGGCTCCGGAGGAGCCGCCCGCGGACGCAGCTCCCGAGTTGCCGCCAGCTGTTCTCGCTCCCGAGGAACTGCCCACGGACGCAGCAGCTCCCGAGCTGCCGCCCGCCGATCTCGCTCCCGAGGAACTGCCCGCGGACGCAGCTCCCGAGCTGCCGCCCGCCGATCTCGCTCCCGAGGAACTGCCCGCGAACGCAGCTCCCGAGCTGCCGCCTGCTGATCTCGCTCCCGAGGAACCGCCCGCCGACGCAGCAGCTCCCGAGCTGCCGCCCGCCGACCTCGCGCCCCCGGATGCAGCATCGGCGCAGCCTCCCGCCGACGCAGAGCCGGAAGAGACGCCGTGCCCGGCGGAGCTCGGCCCCATCGACGCGATCGTGTGGAACGCCTCGCGGCGATCGCGGAGCGCGCGCCCGCCCGCGGATGGCGTCGGTGCAGGCGCTTCCCGGGTCGACGAGCTCGTCGCGCGCTTCGTCGCGCAGTCCGAGCACAGCGCGCAGCGCCGCGCGGCGCGCAGCATGAAGGCGCTCGCTGGCCTCGACCTCACCCTCACGCCGCCGCCGGTCGCTGCGGTCTCCGGCGGCACCTCCGCGCGCGCCATCCCCGGCGCGCGCCCGCCGCTCGCCGGGGCGCTGAGCCCCGCTGCATCCGGGCGCGCGACGCCCGGATCCGCTCCGGTCGCCCCGACGGACGACGGCAGCAGGCCCCCTGTGCCGCTGGTGGCCCCGCGCCGGCGAGGTCTGTCCTTGTGGCTTGCGCTCCTCGCGCTCGCCCTGCTCTGCGCCGGGCTCGCTGGAACGCTGCGGCCGGAGGTCTTCGCCTCGCTGGCGGAGCCGCTCGCAGGGGGAGCGCTCCAGATCGTCCCGCGCGCCGAGGCGAGGACGCCCTCCCCTCACGATTGACGTTGCCCCGGGGGAGCGACGACACTCGTCGCCATGCAAGAGCAGAGCATGGCGATCGTGAAGTCGCTCGTGAGCGTGGCGTGGGCGGACGGCGAGTTCCACGAGGCCGAGCGCGAGATGGTGGAGGGGCTGATCGCGGCGTTCGAGGCGAACGAGGACCAGGCGAAGGAGATCCGCGCCTACGCCTCCCAGCGAAGGACCCTGGACGACGTGCCGCTCGGTGAGCTCGGCGGCGACGACCGCCGCGCGCTGCTGCAGCACGCCGTGCTGCTCACGTTCGTCGACGGCGAGCAGCATGACGCGGAGAAGCAGTACATCGCCGCGCTGACAAGGAAGCTCGAGCTCTCCGAGCCGGAGTCCGCGGAGATCATCCAGGCGGCCGAGGCCCGCGCCCGACGCCTCCTGACCTTGCTCTGACGCAGCCTGCGCGGCGCCCGAACGCCGCTCGCCCGGCCGCCGCCGGGACTCCCGCTGCGACCGCGGCCGGCCGCCCTCTCCGGCCGACCGCGATCCGCCGTGCTCCGCAAGGAAACCGACCCCCCAGGCCGAGTCGCTTCGCCGCTACGCGCCGCGCGGTCATGGATCGCCGAGCAGGCTGCCCGCGCGCGAGGCGCCCCAGACAGCGTCGCGCAGCGCAAGGCGGGCATCGTCAAAGGCGCTCCACACGCCGCGCTCCCCCACCCCAAGCGCCATCCCCACACCTTCAGCTCCAGGCGGCATTTCCAGCAAGGAAAGGCCTTGGCCGGATAGCGACAGCAGAATCTCTTGACAGCGTGGACGGCATGCAAGACTATATCCAACAAAGATAACGACTTTCATTTTCATATTCATGAAGGGATCGCCGACCATGCCTGTGAAGAGAACCTGGTTGTCCGCGCAGCGGACCGTGCTCGCGACGTTCGGACTTTCCTGGTGCGTGCTGCTCGGCGGAGTGGCTGCGTGCGGAGACGACTCCGGCGACGCAGCGAACTCCGGGGGCGGCGGCGCTGGCGGCGCTCCCTCGACGACCAGCAGCGGCGGCGGCGGAGCAGGCGAAGGCGGCGGCAACGACACCGGCGGCGGCGGCGCCGGCGAGGGCGGCGGCACCGGCGGCGCTGGCGGCACCGGCGGTGCTGGCGGTAGCGACACCGGCGGCGGCGGCGCTGGCGAGGGCGGCGGCACCGGCGGCGCTGGCGGCACCGGCGGCGCTGGCGAGGGCGGCGGCGCTGGCGGCACCGGCGGCGCTGGCGAGGGCGGCGGCGCTGGCGGCACCGGCGGCGCTGGCGAGGGCGGCGGTACCGGCGGCGGCGACACCGGCGAGGAGCCCTGGTCGACCGGATTCGCGGGGGTCGTGGCGCTCGACGAAGCCACGGACGACCGCTTCTGGGCCGTCGCGTTCGACGCCGAGTCCAGAGCTTACGCTGCCGGGCACGTGGCCGTGGCGGGCGACACGTACATGGCGGTGGCGCGCTTCAAGACCGATGGCTCGTTCGACACGACCTTCGGCACGAACGGGGTCGCGAGGGTCAACGTGGTCGCAGGCAAGACCACGGAGACAGCGCGCGGCATCGTCCTGCAGTCCGACGGGAAGGTCGTGCTCGCCGGCCAGGTCGAGCACGACCCGAGCGCCACGCCGTCGGACGCGGATCTCGCGGTCGTGCGGTTCAACACCGACGGCACGCTCGATACGACCTTCGGCACGGAGGGCATCGCCATCCACGATCTCGGCGCCGGCGAGGGCAACACGGGCGATCTGCTCTGGGGCGCCGACCGCGACGCGAGCGATCGGCTGGTGCTCTTCGCCAGCAGGAAGCCGGCGGCTCGCGCCGATCGGGATCGCGCGATCGTGCGGCTCACCGCGAACGGCGCCCTGGACACCACGTTCGCGACGGAGGGCGTCCACACGCTCGACGTCGACGGGCTGAACCTCGGCGACAACCCGCGCAACGGGTTCGTGCAGGCCGACGGCAAGATCTTCTCTTCCGGCTACACGAGCGTGGGCGGGAGGAACCAGATCGTGCTGCTGCGGCTGAACCAGGACGGCACCCCGGATACGACCTTCTCGTCGGACGGCGTCGTGAGGCTCGCGCCGTTCCCGCTCGGCATGGCCGAGGCCTACGGCGCGGCTCGCCAGTCGGACGGCAAGTACGTGACCACCGGATACGGGCGCTCCGAGGAGAGCGGCGCCGTGGATCTCGTGTCCTTCCGCGTCACGGCCACGGGCGGATTCGACCCCTCGTGGGGCGTGGGCGGCGGCGTCCTCCTCGACGTGGCCGGCGACAACGACCGCGGGCGCAACCTCCTCGCCCTGCCCGGCGATCGCGTCGTGATGGTCGGGAGCGCCACCCCCGCGACGGGCAACGTCGACGGGATGATCGCCCTGTTCGACAAGAACGGCGCCCTGGACACGCGCTTCGATCCCAGCGGATACCGGCGCTACAGCTTCGATCGCCCCGATGACTCGCTCTACGGCGTCGCGCTGTCGCCGAACGGCGCATGGCTCGCGGCCGCCGGGTACCGGTCCGACGGCGACGGGCCCGAGGACGACGACGCGACGCTCGTCCTGCTGCCGGTCCCGGCGCAGAGGGACTGACGCTCACACGACCGACGCGCGCCGGGAGGCGCCCCCCGCCGCGTCGTGCTGACAGGCGGGGGAGCGCTCCCTCCGTGTTGACGGGCAGGGTACGACGGACGATTCTCGCGCGAAACGAGCTCGGGGCCGCCGCGACGCCGGCGGGCCCCGGGCGCGCGCCCGTATCTCGGAGAGGCTGCATGAACAGCGTGAGGCCGACAATGAACCGCGCCCGGAGCGAGAGGGCGGGCCACCGCCTCTCGACAGCGCTCCTGCTGTCGCTCGTCGGCGTCGCCGCGGCCGCCGGGTGCCGCAAGCCGCCCCCGGACGAGGTGGTCTATACGGGCCAGGGCGCGGGGCCCGGCGCCGCGCAGCCGTCAGGCAGCGGCGGGTCTGCGCCCGTGCCTTCGACCGGGAGCGGCGCCACGAGCACCTCGGCGGCCTCCTCCGCGATCACCACGACCGCTGGCGCGGGGGGCGCCGCGAGCGCCGGCGGCGCAGGGGGCGCCGGCGGCGGCGAGCCGGCCCCCGGCGACGTGTGCCCCCCGGTCCCCGTCGCCGAAGGCCCCTTCAGCAAGGCCAAGCTGATCACCGCAGCGGCGGACTGCGCGCTGAACCGCGCCTGCGAGTTCGAGGCGCAGGCGCGCGCGCTGCACGAGAGCGCCGCGGCCCTCGCCCGCGGCCCGGGCGAGCCGAGCGCCGCCGCCGCGCGCGGCGCCTGGCTCGCCGCCATGGCGGTCTGGCAGGAGGTGGAGCTCTTCCGCTTCGGCCCCGCGGCGAGTTCCACGCAGCCCGGAGGACTGGACCTCCGGGATCAGATCTACTCCTGGCCCCTCGTGAGCCGGTGCAAGGTCGAGGAGCAGATCGTGAGCCGCGCCTATGCGCAGCCGAGCTTCTCCTCGTCGCTCATCAACGGGCGCGGCCTCGCGGCGCTCGAGTACCTCGTCTTCTACGGCGGCGGCGACAACGCCTGCTCGCAGTACTCGCCCATCAACGCGAACCGCACCTGGGCGGCGCTCGCCGCGGGAGAGCTCGCGCAGCGCAAGGCCGATTACGCCGCCGCAGCGGCCGCGGACGTGCTCGCCCAGGCGGGCGCGCTCGCGCGCGCATGGGCGCCCGAGGCGGGGAGCTTCCGGGAGAAGCTCACCCAGGCCGGCCAGGGGAGCCCCGTCTTCGCGACCGAGCAGGACGCGCTCAACGCGGTGAGCGACGCGATGTTCTATGTCGAGCGAGAGCTGAAGGACTGGAAGCTCGGGCGCCCGCTCGGCTTCACCGAGGACTGCGTCACGCCCACCTGCCCGGAGGCGCTGGAGTCCCGCTTCGCCCTGGCCTCGGCGGCGCACATCCGGGCCAACCTGCGCGGCTTCCGGCGCCTGTTCCAGGGCTGCGGCGAGGGCGGCGAGGGCGTCGGGTTCGACGACTGGCTGCGCGCGGTCGACTCCGCCGATCTCGCCGATCGCATGCTGGCGGCGCTCTCGGGAGCCCAGTCGGCCGTGGACGCGCTCGACCTGCCGCTGGAGCAGGCGCTCTCGACCGACCGGGCGAAGGTCGAGTCGGTCTACACCGCCGTGAAGGCCCTGACTGACTTGCTCAAGACGGAGTTCGTCAGCGCGCTGAACCTCGAGCTGCCCCAGTCGTCGGAAGGTGACAACGACTGAGCCCCCTGGCCGCGCGGGCCCCCTTGGGCTCGCGGCGGCGTGGTCGCGCGCGTCCGCGGCGCTGCATCGAGCGCTGTTTCGCCCGATCGACATCGCCTGGCTCGCGGCGTTCCGCGCCCTGTTCGGGCTCACGATGTGCGTGAGCATGGCGCGCTTCATCGCGTATGGTTGGATCGACGAGTTCTTCGTCAAGCCGGGCTTTCACTTCAAGTACTGGGGCCTCGCCTGGGTCGAGCCGCTCCCGCTGGCCGGGATGCACGCCCTGTTCTGGGCGCTCGCGGCGCTCGCCCTGGCGCTCGCCCTCGGCTTCATGTTCCGCGTCGCGGCGCCCCTGTTCGTCGTCGGCTTCACCTACCTGCAGGTCATCGACGTCACGACGTACCTCAACCACTACTACCTGGCGAGCCTGCTGGGCCTCTTGCTCGCGGCGTCGCCCGCGCACCGCGCCTGGTCCATCGACGCGCTGCTCTCGCGGCGCAGCGAGCGCTCCGTCTCCGCTGCGTGGCTCTACCTGCTGCGCTTCCAGGTCGGCGTCGTGTACACGTTCGCGGGGCTCGCCAAGGCCCACGCCGACTGGCTCCTGCACGCGCAGCCGCTCCGCATCTGGCTCGGCTCGCGCACGGACATGCCGGTCATCGGCCCGCTCTTCACGCACCCGTGGGCCGCGCCGCTCATGAGCTGGGCGGGCTTCCTGTTCGACACCAGCATCGTCTGGCTCCTCCTCTGCCGGAGGCTCCGCCCCTTCGCGTACGCCGCGGTGATCCTGTTCCACGTCGTCACGCGCGCGCTGTTTCCGATCGGGATGTTCCCGGTGATCATGGTCCTCTCCGCGCTCGTGTTCTTCCCCCCGGAGTGGCCCCGGCGGTTCCTCTCCCGGCTCCGAGCGCGCGCGCTCCCCGCCCGCGGCGGCGCCGGCGCGCCGCACGCCCCGCTAGCGCCTACAGACGAACCTGCCCTCCTCCCGGCGGCGCCGCCCTCGCGATCGCTGCGCGCCCTCGGGCTCGCGCTGGGCGCCGCGTACTGCGCGGTTCAGCTCGCGATGCCGCTCCGTTTCCTGGCGTATGGCGGCAACGTGCGCTGGCACGAGCAGGGGATGCGCTTCTCCTGGCGCGTGATGGTGCGCGAGAAGAACGGGAGCGTCACCTTCATCGTCCGCAGCAGGCAGACCGGCCGGACATGGCATGTGAGCCCGCGGGAGTACCTCACGCGCCTGCAGGAGCGCGAGATGGCGGGCCAGCCCGATCTCATCCTGCAGCTCTCCCATCACATCCGCGAGGACTTCGAGCGCCGCGGCCGAGGGCCGGTGGAGGTGCGCGTCGACGCCCTCGTCTCGCTCAACGGCCGCCGCATCGCGCGGCTCATCGATCCCGGCGTCGATCTCGCCGCGGTCCGCGACGGCCTCGGCCCGGCGCCCTACATCCTTCCAGGTCCAGACGGGCCTCCTCCCCACATCCGGCCCCTCTGATCGAAGCGGGTGACCGCGGCTCTAGAACGACGCCTTGGCCCCGATCTGGATCCAGCGCGGCGCGTTCGGCCGGGCGCCGAAGGGCCGGCGCGACACGATGTACTGGGAGCCGAGGATGTTCCGCGCGTTCGCGTAGAGCACGAGCGGCCCGACGACACGCACCCTGGCGCTCGCGTCGAAGAGGAGCTGCTCGTCGGTGGCGAGCGCTCGAGACATGGGCTCGCTGCCGGCCTTCTCCCGCATGGCGGACATGTAGGTGGCGCCCACGGCGACGCCGGCGCGCTCGTGCTCGACCCCGACCGAGAGGCTCGCCTGGTGCCGCGGGACATAGGGCATCTCGTCCCCCTTCACGACGCGGCCGAAGATGGGGTCGTCCGAGGCGAAGCTCGAGAGGAACTCGGTCCGGGTGAGCGTGTAGGCCGCGGTGATCGGCAGCTTGAGCTGGCCGAGCGCGACCTCGTGCTCCGCATACGCCTCGACTCCGTAGATCCGGGCCTCGCCCGCGTCGTACTGGCGATCGAGATCCGCGTCGAGACAGCCGCTGGAGAGCGTGCAGACATCCGTGATGTTCGAGTAATCGTTGAAGTAGCCGATGATCTCCGCGCGCAGCGGCCCGTCGGCGAAGCGAGCGCCGCCCTCGTAGTTCACGCTGAGCTCCGGCTCGACGTGCTCGTCGCTCCCCGGGGCCGGGGGGCTGAACCCTCGGTAAGCGCCGGTCAGGAGGCCGAGGGCATCGGTGATCGCAAGGTAGGCGCCGGCGCCGGGCAGGAGCGCCTGCGCGAGCCGCGTTTGCTCGCGCCCGGCCGCGCGATCCACGAGGGCAGAGCGCATGAGCTCGACCCGGACGCCGGGCGTCACCGTGAGCGCTCTCCACGTGATCGCGTCGCTCGCGTGGAGCGCGACCGCCTCGGTCCACGCCTCGTTGAACTGGGTCACGACGGTCGGTCCGCCGTCCGGCACGAGCGCGCCGCCGAGCACGAGAAACCCGTTCTCGCTGTGGCGGCGCTCGACCCGATCGTGGTGCAGGCGCAGGCCGTACTCGACGCGGTGCGAGACGGGCCCCGTGGTGACGTTCCAGCGGACGCGGGTCTCGACGCCTTGCGAGACGAAGTCGCGCTCGTTGGGGCCGATGAGCAGCGCCTCGCCCGGCGTCGAGCTGTCGAGCTGCCCGGTCAGCACGGCGTAATACACCGCGTTCTGCGGCGTCTCCGGGGCGGCGAGCACGTCGAAGAGGTTGGCCCCGCGGAAGCCGTTCACCTTGCGCCACACGCGCGAGAAGTCGTTCCGGTACACGGTCGTCGTCACCGAAAGGTCGCGCGACGGCTCGAGCACGTGGGTCACGGCGACCGCGGTGCGGTGGTTGCGCATGCGGTCGAGCGCGGTCACCCCGTAACGGCGGAGCGGGTTCTCCTTGAAGTCCCCGTCCGTGATGCCGAGGTACGTCTCGTTGGAGAGCTCTTCCGAGTAGGTGAGCTTGAGGCGGAGCTCGTTCTTGATGCGGGCGGCCGGGTCGACGAGGTAACTGCCCTTGACCATCACCTCGTTGCGGTAAAACCCTGTGTCCGCGCCGCTCGGGAGCTCCTTGAAGCCGTCGCTCCGCAGGTGCACGCCCTCGACGAGGAAGTCCATCTGCCCGTCGCTCGTCCCGAGATAGGCGTGCGCCTTGCCATAGCCGTACTGGCCCAGCGCGAGATCGAGCGCGCCCGACGCGAGCGACGGGGCGGAGCGGGTGACGAGATCCACGGTGCCACCCACGGTCTGCGGGCCATAGGCGATGGCCCCTGGCCCCTTGATCACGCGCACGTTCGACATGCGGGTGATGAGCGGGAAGTAATAAGCGGCCGGCGCGGAGTACGGCGCAGGAGAGATGGGGACGCCATCCTCCATGAGCGTCACCTTCTTGCTGCGATCGGGGTTGACGCCGCGAACACCGATGTTCGGCCGCAGGCCCAGCCCGTCTTCGCCCCTCACGTACACGCCGGGAACGCTGACCAGCACGGCGTGGGGATCGTCGTACTCGAAGCGCTCGAGCTGGCGGCTCTTGATCACATGAGCCGAGCCCGCGGTCCGCGTCACGCGCGTGCCCGCGACCGTCACCTCCACCGGCGCATCGCCTGCAGGCGCCGCCGGCGCCGGTGCAGCGCCTTCCTGGCTCGCCGCCGGCGCTCCCGTGCCCGGAGGCGCTGCCGGCATCGCTGGATCCCCCGGGGCCTCCGCGCTCGGTTCAGGAGACTGCGCATGAGCGACCCCGGCCACGGTGATCAGAAGCACGGGAACAGCGAGCCCAAGACGGGCCCGTAAGGGACGGGTCTGCGTTGACATGTAATATATATTACTAATCTACCGAATCCCACAGCATCGCGAGCTCGGTGGGCTCGCGGCGTGTCGAACTCGCGGTCATCAGGGGCCTACTACAAATGAAAGTCAACATCGAGTAGCCCTTGAACAGCGCAGGCCGACGTGCGCTCACGCGAGACGGCAGCGCAGACGACAAGGAGCGTGCACCGCCGCCCGCGCAGCCACAGAAGGTCTCCGCCGGTCCGGGGGAGGCCGCCTCGTTCTCAGGCGCAGGAGCGCGTTCGGAATGGGAATGGAAGAGGACGGGCGTCTCGACGACGCGCCTCCGATGGGCTGCCCCGCAGGGCCGAAGCTTCCACGCGATGTTGCCGCGCCGTCGCAACCACGTCGCCCCTTCAGCGCATCTTCCCGCCGCTCGGACCGCCCCGGAGCGTTCGTCGTCGAGGAGTGCTCATGAATTACGACATCGGCATGATCTGCCCAGCCTGCGGCTGCGTCACCATCTTCCAGGCCGGCACCACCACCCCGCGGCGATGCGCGCGCTGCCACGACATGGACGCGGATACGCCGCTCCCGCCGCCAGCGTACGAGCGGCCGACATTCGCCGGCGGGCGCAGCCGAAGGCCCGATGCCGCTCAGCGCGACTGGATGGAATGATCAGACCGGCGCGCCGAGCTGCCGAAGGAGCTCCCGCACCACCCCGCAAGCGCAGTGCTCCCGGTAGGCGCGCGTCGAGCGCACGTCGTCGATGGGCGAGATGTCCTGCGCGACCGCCGCGTCGATCTCCGCCGCGGTGAGCTCGGCGAGCGGACGGGACATGCAGAGCGCGCGCACGCTCGGCAGGAGCGCCGTCGTCGGCGCGACCGACGCCATCCCCAGCCCGAGCCGCGCGGCGCGCCCGGATCGCACCTCGGCCACGCCCGCGAGCGCGACCTTCGAGATCGCCTGCGCCCGTCGCGCGCCGATCTTCCGCCAGTACCAGGGCGACCCGGGCGCCGGCAGCGCGATCTCCACGGCGACGATCACCTCGTCCGGCGCGCGCGACGTGCGCTTGTAGCCCGTCTGCAGGGCGCCCATCGGGATGCGCCGCTCCCCGCGGACGCTCTGCACCACGACGGTCGCGTCGTAGGCGGCGAGCGCGGCCACGCCGTCGGCGGCCGGCGACGCCGTGGCCAGGTTGCCGCCGAGCGTGCCGCGCGCCTGGATCTGCACCGCGCCCACGTCGCGGCTCATCCGCGCGAGGAGCGGCGCACGCGCGGCGATGGCGTCGCTCCGGAGCATCTCCAGGTACGTCGTCGCGGCGCCGACCCGGAGCGTGTCGCCGGAGAGCGAGATGCCTCGCAGCTCCGAGAGCCGGGACACGTCGACGACGAGCGGCGCCGCCGGGCTCCCTGCCGCGACCTCGAGCGGAGGCCTGAGCTCCTGCTCGACGACCCAGTCGGTGCCGCCGGCCAGGAGCGTGACCGGCGCGCCGAGCGCGGCCCGCTCCGCCACGATCTCGCAGAGCGGACCGAGCCCGGCCACGCGCCGCATCTCGAACAGGCGCAGATCCGCGAGGCTCACTGCGCCGCCCCTCCCCCGCCGCGGCGCAGCGCGGCGGCGGCGCGGACGCTCTCGACGATCCGCTGGTACCCGGTGCAGCGGCACAGGTTGCCAGCGAGCGCCTCGCGCACCTCGAGCTCCGAAGGATCCGGGCTCCGCGCGAGCAGCGCCTCCGCCGAGAGCAGCATGCCCGGCGTGCAGATCCCGCACTGCGCGCCCCCCTCCTCGACGAAGCAGCGCTGCAGCGGCGACAGGTGTCCGGCGCAGGCGAGGCCCTCGACGGTCGTCACGTGCCGCCCCTCGCACTGCCCGATCGCGACGAGGCAAGCGTTCACGGGGTCGCCGTCGAGCAGCACCGTGCACGCGCCGCACTCGCCCTCCGCGCACCCCTCCTTCGTGCCCGTGAGCCCGAGCGGCCCCCGGAGCGCGTCGAGCAGCCGCGAGAGCGGCGGCAGATCGACCTCGCGCGGCGAGCCGTTGACGACGAGCGATACCTTCATAGACGCTCTCCTCTCCCCGCCAAAGGGCGTGACGCCGCGGCGCCCCGAGCCGCCTCGAGCAGGCGCTCCGGCGTGAGCGGCAGCGCGCCAACGGCGATCCCCGTCGCGTGCTCGATCGCCGCGGCCACCGCAGGCGCGCCGCCATCCATCGGCATCTCGCCGATGCCCTTGGCCCCGCCGCCCGGGCCGAACGGGAACGGCTCCTCGACGAGCACGACATGGAACGGCGGCGCGTCGAGCGACGTCGGGATGATGTAGTTGGTCATCCGCGGGTTCTTGATCTTGCCGCCCTGCCAGACGATCTCCTCGGAGAGCGCCCAGCCGATCGCCTGGAGGCTGCCGCCCTCGATCTGCCCCTTGCACATCACCGGGTGGATCGCCTTGCCCACGTCGGTGGCCGACCAGAAGTCGACGACCGTCACCTCGAAGGTGTCGAGGTCCACCTCGACCTCGGCCACGTCGCACGCCCAGCCGAAGCACGGGTACGCGTCTCCCTTGTACGCCTCGTCGTCCCAGCGCACGTAGCCCGGCGGCTCGTACTGCTTGAGCGACGTCACCTGGCCCTCGCGCGCGAGCAGCCGGTCGGCCGCCTCCTCGAAGCTCAGCGCCGCCGGCGCCGACGCCTGCTCCGCGCGCACGCGGCTCGCCAGCTCCCGCGCTGCGGCCTCGACGATCGAGCCGACCACCATCACCGTACGCGACGCCACCGTGGGGCCCGAGTCGGGCACCGTCGTCGTGGACGGCACCGCGAACTCGACCCGATCGAGCGGCAGCCCCGCCGCGTCCGCGGCGATCTGCCGGAACACCGTCTCCGTGCCCTGGCCGATGTCCGTCGACGCCGTGCGGATGCGGAGCCGCCCGCCGGGCGCGAGATCCAGCGCGACCTTTCCCTTGTAGTAGCGCTCCCCCGACCCGGTGAAGCCCGCGCCGTGCATGAACACAGAGAGCCCGATCCCGCGCGCCACGCGCCCGCGGACGACCGGCCCGGCCGCGCGCTTCTGCCGGTAACCGCTCGCCGCGATCGCCCGCGTGATGCACTCCTCGCCCGCGACGCTCACGCGGAGCACCTGCCCCGTCGCTGTCGAGTCGCCGGGGCGAAGCACGTTCTTCGCCTTCAGATCGAGCGGATCGCAGCCGAGCTCCCGCGCGACGCGGTCGAGGTGCCGCTCGATCGCCCAGATCGTCTGCGGCGCGCCGAAGCCGCGGAAGGCGCCGTTCGGCGGCGTGTTCGTGGCCACGGCGGTCGCCTCGATCCACACGTCGTCCCAGCGGTAGGCGCCCGCGGCGTGGAGGGCGCCGCGCGACAGGACCACCTGCGTCAGCGTCGCGTACGCGCCGCCGTCCATGAGGATCCGGATCTTCAGCGCGCGCAGCGCGCCGTCGCGATCGCAGCCGCTCGTGATCTCGCAGGACGCCGGGTGGCGCTTCGTCGTCGCCTCGATGTCCTCCGTCCGGTCGTAGATCATGCGCACCGGGCGGCCGCTCTTCCTCGCGAGCAGCGCCGCGTGGAGCGCGATGATCGACGGGTACTCCTCCTTGCCCCCGAAGCCGCCCCCCGTCACCGACTGGGTGATGTGGATCCGATCGGGAGGGAGCCCGAACGCCTTCAGGAACGCCTTGTGGACGTAGAACGGGCACTGGATCGAGCCCGTCGCGTGCGCGCCGGCCTCGTCCCACCAGGCGATGACCCCCTGCGGCTCGATGTAGAGCTGCTCCTGGTGGTGCGAGGCGTACGTCCCGGTGACGACCACCTCGCAGCGCGCGAGCGCCGCGTCGATCGCGGCCTCGCTCGCCTCGCCCCGCTCCCGCGCGGCGTCGGCGCGCCCATGCGTGATGAGGTACCGCTTGATGACGTTGTCGGCGCCCCAGAGGATCTCCCCGCCATCGAGCGCGGCGCGCGCGTCGAGCACCGGCGGCAGCGGGTCGATGTCGAGCGCGACGGCCTGGACCGCCCGCGCGAGCTTCAGCCGGTCCGCGCAGCCGAGCAGGACGATCGGCTCGTAGGCGTGGTTCACCTTTCCGGTCGCGAGGATCGGCTGATCGTCCAGGATCAGCGCGACCACGTTGACCGGGACATCCTCGGCGAGCACGACGGTGACGTCGCTCCAGTCGAACGCGGGGTCGAGCCGCACTCCCCGCAAAATCCCGCGGGGCACGGGGCTCCGCACGGTGCGCCCGAAGATCTCCCCCGGCATCGCCGGGATGTCGTCGACGTAGCGCGACGCCCCCGTGACCTTGTGAGGGCCGTCGGTACGGGGCACGCTGCTCCCCACGGTGCTCGCTGACGCTGGAGGGCTCGTCGCCATTCGTATGCTCCTCCTCACCGACGATAGCCCGGTCCCCGGGGACGCGTCGACCCGAGCGCGCCGCGCGGCGTGACCCGCGCAGAGGGACGATCGCCGGCCGCCTTCAGGCGAGAAAACGCGGTGGGCCCCCGAGCACGCGGATCACGTCGACCGGCACATTCAGGTCGTGCAGCACCCCTGGATCGTCCACCTCCTCGTCGACGCACCTGTCGCCGAGCGCCCTCAGGTGATCCCGGAGCGGGGGTGGATCGGCCTCCAGGTAGCGCTGGAGCGCCTCGGTGCGCAGCACCACCGGGTGCCCGCCGCGGCCGAGGTGCCGCGGCCGCACCGCGAGCGGCGGCGTCGGCGTCGTCAAGCAGGCGCCCGCCTCGAGGCGGGCGAGCAGCCGCGCCACCGTCGCGGCGCGCGCGGGCGGCACGTCGACCGGCGTCACGATGACGGCGTCGGCGTCGCCGATGCGCGGCGCGGCGACGGCCAGCGAGCCCGCCGGCCCGAGGTCGTCCGGCGCGGACCACGAGACCAGGTCGATGCCCGGCTGCACATGGGCCAGCAGCGCGTGAAAGACGGAGCTGCGCACCACCACGAGCACCCGCGCGCTCTCGGCCGAGAGGCGAGCCTCCGCGTGCGCGATCGCCAGCGGCCGCTCGGCCCCGCCCTTCGTCGATGACGGCCAGGCCAGGAGCGCCTTCGGCCCCCCGAGCCGCTTGCCCGCGCCCGCGGCGAGCACGATCGTGGTCACTCGATTCATCCAGCCTGCTCCTCTCCGGCGGACGTCGTGCCGGCCGATGACCATCGAGCGCGCTGCCGCCCCGCGCGCCACGCGACGAGCTCCGCGGCCAGGGCGACGCCGATCTCGGCCGGCGTGCGCGCCCCGATGTCGAGGCCGACCGGCATCCTCACCCGCGCGACGTCGCCCTCCGCCACCCCCTTCGCCTCGAGCCGCGCGCGCGTTCGCGCTGCCTTCGCGCGGCTCCCGACGCCGCCCACGTACCCGAAGCCGCGCGCGAGCGCCCACGCGAGCGCCTCCTGATCGAGGGCGTGGTCGTGCGTCATCACGAGCGCCGCCGCCTCGCCGAGCTCCCTCGGCAGGCCCGTCAGCACCTCCGGGTCGTCGTGCTCGGCAAGGACGAGCCGCACCTGCTCCCCCGGCGCCGGCGCCAGATCCCGCGGCGCATCGTCGTACGCCGACGGCGCGCGGGCGAGCGCCGCCGTCGGCACGCGGGCGGGGTCGGCGGCGGCGGCGCGCGTGTCGCAGAGGGTCACGCGGAAGCCAAGCGACGCGAGGAGCGGCCCGGCGAACGCGCCCACGTGCCCGGCGCCGATCACGAGGACGTGCACAGCGGGCAGCATCGGCTCGATGAGGACCTCGACCGAGCCGCCGCAGCACATGCCCAGCGTCGGGCCCAGGCGGAACGTCTCGAGCTTCGGCGCGCTGGCGAGCTCGTCGAGCGCGCGCCCCATGATGCCGAGCGCCGCCCGCTCGACGGCGCCGCCGCCGATCGTGCCGATCGCGGTGAGATCGTCGAAGAGGCAGAGCTTCTGCCCCGGCGTCGACGGCGCCGAGCCGTGCCGCGCCACCACCGAGGCGAGCACCACCCGCCGCCCCGCCTCGAGCGCGTCCAGGGCCGCCCGAAGCACGTCGTGCGGGAACGCCGTCCTCGGGATGACCTGGCTCAGATCCGGCATGGTTGAGACTCTAGCGACCCGGCGACCGAAAACGAGAGCGCCGAGAGCCCCGGCGCCGAAAGAGCTTGCTGGAAGGCCGCGCTTGTCGCGAAAGTCGAGCGCGCTCGGAGAGCGGCGCAGGCGTCCCCCGAGATCCCGCCCCGCTGTGACCGCCGGGATCCAAATAAAAACGCGGAGTTACAAGCCACGATGACCTCCCCCGCCACGCTCGACGCCGACCTCCAGCGCGCCCTCTCCGATCCGGGCTTCACGCCGGGCCGCCGCCACTTCGCCGCCCTGATGGATCTGCTCGAGACGGCCGATGAGCCCGCCGAGCTGGCGGAGCGGGCGCTGCGGCGCGCCGGCGCCGCGGCGCTGCCCGCAGCGCTCGAGCGCGCGGCCGGCGCGGCGCCGGCGCTGCGCGCGCCGCTCACCCGGCTCGTCGGCAAGCTGATGGCCTCGGGGCCGATCGATCCCGAGGTCTCGGAGCGGGCGCGCGACTACCTGCTCGCCTGCCTCGGCGACGACGATCGCCGCACGCGCCGCATGGCGGCGGTGGCGCTCGGCAAGCCGCGCGCGGCGGACGCCGGGCGGGCGCTCGTCGAGCAGGCGCTCGCCGAGGCGGCGCGCAGCGAGCGCTCGCCCGACGTCCGCCGCGCGCTGATCGACGCGCTCGGCAAGGTCGGCGGCGGCGCCGCGCTCGAGGCGCTGGCCGAGCTCGACGGCGACGACATCGCCGGCGTGCGCGCGCGCGCCGAGCTCCTGGCCAGGAGGACCCTCACGCGCGGCGAGCTGTCCGAGATCGCCGGCGATCGCGCGCCGGAGCGCCCCCTCCGGGTGGCGGTGCGCTGCCGGCGCGGGCTCGAGGCGATCCTCGCCGAGGAGCTCGCGGCGCTCGACGCGGGCTCTCCCGGCGGGGCGCTCGTCCCCGAGCTCCGGAGCGATCCGTGCGGCGGCGCGCGAGTCGAGGCGGTGCTGAGCGGCCGCCTCGACGCCCTGTTCGGGGCGCGCACGATGCTGTCGTTCGCGTTCCCGCTGCCGCTGCGGAAGCTCGACCAGGGCGCCGACCTCGCCGCGGCGGTCGCGGAGCGGCTGCTCTCGCGGGAGGCGCGCGAGATCCTGCGCCGCTTCACCCAGGGCGCGATCCGCTACCGCATCGACTGGGCCGGCGGCGGCAAGCGCCGGGCAGCGGTGTTCCGCGCCGCGGCCGCCGTCGAGGCGGAGGCCCCGGAGCTCGTGAACGATCCGACCCAGAGCACGTGGGACGTTGTCGTCTACGAGGGCGCTGGCCGTGTCCGGATCGAGCTCGCGCCGCGCCTGCCCGACCCACGGTTCGCGTATCGCCGGGGCGACGTGCCCGCGGCGTCGCACCCGACGATCGCGGCCGCGCTCGCGCGCATCGCGGGGGCGCGCGGCGACGACGTCGTCTGGGATCCGTTCGTCGGCTCGGGCCTCGAGCTCTGCGAGCGCGCCCTGCTCGGACCGTACCGGCGGCTCGTGGGCTCGGATCGCGATCCTCGAGCCCTGCAGATCGCGCGCGAGAACCTCGACGCCGCGGGCGCGCGGGGCGCGGAGCTCCTCCAGCGCGACGCGGGCGGCGCGCCGCCCCCGGGCGAGGCGCCCACGCTGATCCTGACGAACCCGCCCCTCGGGCGGCGCGTCGAGCGCACGGGAGACCTCGACGCCATGCTCGATCGCTTCGTCGAGGGCGCCGCGCGCGCGCTCGCGCCGGGCGGCAGGATGGTGTGGATCTCGCCGTTCCCCGAGCGGACCGAGGCCGTCGCGCGCCGCTCAGGCCTCCGGCCCGAGACGCTCCTGCGCGTGGACATGGGCGGCTTCGACGCGCAGATCCAGAGCTTCCACAAGGAGGCGCTCCGGCCGGCCGCGAGCCACGATCGACGCGACGGCCGGCGCGGGGACCGGCTCGACCACCCCCCTGCCGGGCGCGGTGGGCGCGGCCCCCAGCAGGCCGAGCTGAGCGGCGAACAGCATCGCCCCCCCCGCCAGGAGCAGCGCCACCACCACCGCGATGATGATCCCGAGCCGCCCCGAGCGGTCAGGCGGCGCGTCGGTGATCAGACCGAAACCGTCGGCCGCGCCGAGGGGCGACGGCCCCGGCGCGGCTGAGCCCTGCGCTGCGCGCTGAGCGGGCGCTGCGCTCTGCTGCGCGGCACCGGCGCTGTGCGTGACCGACGAGGCTTGCTGCGATGGGCTGAGCGCGCCGGCTGCGCCGGAGGTCGGCCCGAAGGGCGCGCCGCCCCCACCGTCGGCCCTCCTGGACGACGCGGCCGCGGGCGCCCCCGCGGCTCGTTCGAGCGGCGCCGCAGCGGAGCGACCTGTCGCCGCATCAGCGAGCGCCTGGGACGCGCCCAGCGTCGGCGTCGCGTCGACCAGGGGCGGCACGACCGGCGTGGGAGCTTCCCGCGTCCGCGTGGGGACGTCGTCGTCATCGTCATCGTCGCGGTCGTCGACGACCGTGGGCGCATCGAGCGTGGGCTCGTCGAGCATGTCCCCGTCGAGATCGCCGAGGAAAGGCAGCTCCCCGCTCCGCGGCTGAGGTCTCGCGACAGCTTCGGGCTCTGCGTCCGGGCGCTCGCGCCCCGGGAACGCCGGCGCTGGCGCCCCGACCGCGACCTGCTCTCGAGGCCCTCCAGCCGGCGGCGCCGCGCCAGGCGCGGGCCGCCCCGCGTCGGGCGCGCGATGCGCGGCGGGCGCCGCTCCTCCGGAGCGCGCAAGCGCTGCGGCCGCTGGCCCAGCGGGCCCGCGGAGGTTCAGGGGCGTCGCCTCCCGCGTGGCCATCCTGGGCTCCGAGCCCTCACGGGCGTCGCCGGACGTCTGGGTCACCGGGACCGCCCCCACGCCCGGAACGCGCGCTCGCGCGACCGGGGGGCGCCCTTGCGTGGCCGGAGCCGCGGCGGGCGCCCTGGGGATCGGGGCGGCGCCCGGCCTGGAGGCCGACGCGCCGAGTTGCGCCGCCGGAGGCCGCGCGCGCTCGGCCGGGAGGGGCGGCGCCGGTTGACCCGCGGCCACTGCCGCCGCGCGCTGCGCGATGACCTCGTCGAGCTGGCTCGAGCTGAACGGCGAGACCCGCATCAGCGTGCGCACCTCGTCGTCGTCCTCGTCGTTCGTCGCGTCCTCGTCGTCGAGCGGGAGCAGCGTGCGCACCGCGGGATCGGGGTGCCATTCCTCGAGCGCGCGCCGGAACGCGGCGGCGTTCGTCGTCCGCGCGGAGCGATCGCGCTGGAACGCATCGTCGAGGACCCGCTGGAGATCGTCGTCGCCCACGTCGAAGACGGCGAGCGGCGCCGGCGAGGAGCTCGCGATCCGTTGCCGCGTCTCGGCGTCGCTCCCGCCGCCGAAGGCGCTCGCCCCGGTCAGCACCTCGTAGAGCGTCGCCGCGATGGCCCACACGTCGTCGCCGGCCGAGAGCGTCCCGCCCCCCACCCGCTCGGGCGACTGGTACGCGATGCGGCTCGGCGTCTGGCGCAGGTCGGCCAGGATCGCCTTCGACGTGCGATCGACAGCGGTCGTGAGCACGCACTCCGGCGAGATGGCGCCGTGCGCGACGCCGAGGGCGTGAAGCGCCTCGATCCGCTTCGCAAGACGAATGGCCCAGCCGACGGCGTCGAGCTCGTTCACCGGGCCATCGCGCAAGATCCGAGTTGCAAGCGTTTCCACTTACGAAGCCAGGGTAGTACCGGTCCGCCGAAGTTTGTACCTGGATCCGCGCGCCGTTCGTCCCCGGGGCGACCGATTCCAGGGTGCGCGCCTCGCCGTGTACGCTCGGAGGCGGCGCCCCTGACGGACGGCGCTGGCGCGCCGATCCGCGGCGCGGGGAGCCGCGCTCGTCATGACCGCTCGCCCCCGGCCGCGTCGGTCGGGACGATGCGAACGCGCCGTACCCGCCGGCCGGCGACATCCATCGCCACGAGCGTGTAGCCCTCGCACTCGACGCGCTCGCCCGCCTCGGGTGGGTGCTCGAGCCGGCCGAGCATGTAGCCGCCGACCGTCTCGACGGTCTTCACCTCGGGCAGCAGCACGATGTGCGCGTCGCGCTCCAGGTCCGTCAGCAGGACGCGGCCGTCGACGTCGACGATGCCCCCGCCACGGCGGTGGATCGGCGGCACCTCCTCGTCGTTCTCGTCGCGGATCTCCCCGACGATCTCCTCGATGAGGTCCTCCATCGTCACGAGCCCCATGAACTCGCCCGAGGCCGACGTGATGATCGCCACCGGCACCTGGCGCGCCTGCATCTCGAGGCGGAGGCGCTCGACCGAGGTGTTCTCGCGCGCGAAGATCGGCTTGCGGAGCAGCTCGGCGACGCGCGCCGCGCGGCGGCGGTGGCTCAGGACGTCGAACAGGTCGCGCAGGTGCAGGTAGCCGAGCACGTTCTTGCCCTGCTCGTCGAGCACCGGGTACCGGGAGTACCCGGCGTCGGCCACGATCCGCACCGCCTCGTCGATCGTCATGTTCGCGCGCAGGGTCGCCGCGTCGGAGCGGAGCGACATCACGTGCCTCGCCGTGCGGCGGCGCAGGTCGAAGATGCGCACGAGCATGCTGCGCAGCGCCGGATCGAGCCCCGCGGGGCTCTTGGTCAAGAGCAGCCGGAGCTCCTCCGACGTGTGCGCGATCTCCTCCTCGCCCACGGGCCGGAGCCCGAAGAGCCGGACGAACCCGTTCGCCATCGAGTTGAGCACCCAGATGACCGGCCACATCAGGACGAAGAACCCGTGCAGCGGCCGCGCCGCCCAGAGCGTAACCTTCTCGGTCCGCTGGATCGCGAGCGACTTCGGCGCGAGCTCTCCGATCACGGTGTGGAGCGACGTGATCAGGATGAACGCGATGCCGACGGAGATGGCGTGCGCGCCGATCCCCGACCAGGCGTCGAGCGGCGCGAGCAACGGCTCGATCAGCTGGGCGATGGCCGGCTCGCCGATCCAGCCGAGCCCGAGGGACGCGAGCGTGATGCCCAGCTGGTTGGCGGACAGGTACGCGTCGAGCCGCTGCGACATCTGCAGCGCGAGCCGGGCCCGCGCGTCGCCCTCGCGCACGAGCTGCTCCAGCCGCGTCGGCCGCATCTTGACGATGGCGAACTCGGACGCGACGAAGAACGCGTTGAGGAGCACCAGAAGCAAGGTGCCCAGGAGGTAGACCAACGTCATGCCGGTCGACGTCCTCCTCCCGGTGCGCCCGCCGCCCCGCGCCTCCTCGGCGACGAGCCGCGGCTAGATCCTCGCACGTTCGAGGATCTTGCTTCGCAGGTCCGGGTCGTCGTTGCTGAGTCCATCGACCAGAGCATCGGCCGGGGATTGCCCCTTGGCGATGAGCGCGCTGAGCCGATCGAGGTGGACGCGCTCGTCCTTGCCGTTCTTGTTCAGGCGCGCGCGCCGCTCGAGGCCGCCCGAGGAGATCGAGACGAGCCGCTCGGCCAGCGCCGCGAGCGGCTTGCCGCGGAACGTGGCGCGGAGCGCGCGCTCGGCGATCTTCGGGCGCACGGCCTCGAGCTCGTCGAACCTGAAGCTCTCGGACAGGGCGTCGGCCTCGTCGAGCGCGCGCGCGTCGTAGAGGATGCCCGCCCAGAGCGCCGGGAGCGCGCAGACGAGGTTGGCCGGCAGCGAGTCCGCGCCGCGGACCTCGAGGGTCCGCTTCAGCCTGACCTCCGGGAAGAGGGTGTTGAGGTGCATCTCCCAGTCGCCGCGGGTGGCCCGGTGCCCCTCGAAGCCGCGCTCCAGGAACTCGCGGAAGGTCTGCCCCGTGTTCTCGATCACCTCGCCGTCGCGCTTGATGAGGAACATCGGCGCGTCGACCGCCCACGCGACGTAGTCCGAGAAGCGGCGCCCGCGCTCGAGCACGTTGCGGATCAGCCCCTGCCGCGCGGCGTCGACGTCGAGCCAGACCTTGGCGCGGTAGCTCCGCCCGCCGAACAGCGCCCCCTCGTAGAACGGGGAGTTCGCGAAGATCGCCGTCACGAGCGGGGAGAGCCGGAGCGACACGCGGAGCGCGCGCATCGCCGCCTCCTCGCTGGCGTAGTCGAAGTTCGCCTGCACGGTGGCGGTGCGGCGCATCATGTCGAGGCCGTGCGCGCCGCGCGTCGGCAGGTAGCGCCGCATGATCGCGTAGCGCGCCTTGGGCACCCAGGAGAGATCGGCTTGCCTCGCGAAGGGGTGGAACCCGATGCCGAGCCAGGCCAGCTTGAGCTCGGCGGAGATGTCTCGCAGCTCCGCGAGGTGCCCGCTCATCTCCATACAGATCTGGTGGATGTTCTCGAGGGGCGCTCCGGACAGCTCGAGCTGCCCGCCTGGCTCGAGGGTCACCGAGGCGCCAGCCCGGGCGAGCGCGATCAGCGGACCGCCGGGGGTCTCGTGCTCGGGCGTCCACCCGTGCCGCTCGACGAGCGCCTGGAGGATGTTGAGGACGCTCCGCTCGCCCTCGTACGGGATGGCAGCGCCCGTCCTGGCGTCGACCCCGAACTTCTCCGCCTCGGCGCCGATCCGGTGAAGGGCCTCGGGCTTCGTGGCTTCGTGGAAGGGAAACAGCAGATCGTCGAACGTCTCCAGCGGTTGAGACTTCGAATCACTCCCGTGGCTTGCATCGGCCATCATCACGTTTCCGGTTGGGTTTCGTTCTCGCTTAGAGCGCGCGCCTGAGAAGGGGCGCGCGCTGCGTCGTACGGAGCATCTTCGCGAGCGCGCCCAGGTGCGCCAGCGTTGTCCCCGTCCCTCCCCCGAGCATTCGCGCGCCCGCCTCGATGAGCCGCGCCGCCGACACCGCCCAAGCATCGCAGATCTCGGCGGGCGTGATGCGATCGGCACCGTCCGCCTGCGCAGATTCCGCGCCGAGCAGCACGCCGACCTGAACCTCATGCGCCACGCCCTCGAGGCGCCGGAGCACGTTGAGCCCGAGCTCGACCGACGGCACCTCGAAGAGCAACGCGTCCGCGCCGCTGTCGAGGGCCGAGCGGGCGACCTCCTCGAAGCCCTCGCCATCGGCGGTGCGCCCTGCGCCGTCGAGCTCCACGAGCGCCCACGTCGCCAGCTGCGTCGTGCTGGCGCTGACCACCGCCGCGCGGCGCGCGAGCCGCGCGACCGTGGGGCCGACGCACGCTGCCTGAGCTGGATCGAAGCCGCACGCGACGAGGATCTCGCAGCCGGCCGCCGCCAGCCTGGCCGCATGGACGGCGTAATCCTCCGCGATCCGGTCGGCCATGGGCGCGGCAGCAGTGTGGCCCAGGATACCCGCCACCGCCACGCGGCGCGCGGCCGCGCCCGCCGCCTCTGTAGCGAGCTCGACCGCGGTTCCGGTCAGCGCGGCGGCGCGGAACGCCATGCCGATGGGCGCCAGAGCGCGCGTCGTCGTCGCGGACGTGAGCGCCCGGACCACGTCGATCCCCAGCGCGATCTCCTGCTCGTGCAGCTCAGCGACCGCCCGCGGCGACTCGCGGAGCAGCCGGCCAAGGGCGGTGGTGGAGGAGACCGCGGTGCCTCGTCCACGGAGCGAAGCGAGCGGATCGCCGCTGATGATGAGCGGACGACCCACGGGAGGCCGAGAGGTGGAGGCCTCGAGCGCATTCACGTCCTTCGCTGCTTTCCAGGGCTCCTCTACCACCGGTCTATAAGGGGAAACTAGCCCAAGACGGCCCTTCCGCGTCGCGAAATGGTGCAGCCCAGCGGGCTGGAGCACAGCGTTCCACGCAGCGGAGTCGGGGACAACCTGACGGACGCACACCGGCGCTCGGCGCGGCGCCGGGGAGGAACGGGGGATCGGCCTTCATGAGGGGCTCCGCTTTGCCATGGTCCGTCATGTGGCCGGGAGGCGCCGGCCCCCTACCCCTCGGCCCCGGCGCGCGACGAACTTCCGGTCGAAGAGCCGCACCCGGCGGACGAACAGATCGAGCAGGAACACGACCATCGCAGCGTAGATGAACTGCTGCCAGAGCTCCTCGTGGAACGTCACCTTCTCCCCTGCCGGGTCGAAGATGGCCGCCACGCCGTTCGGATCGACCGCCCCGCCGGTCGACGTCGCGGCCTTCTCGAGGATCGCGAGCTCGGGCTCGAAGCTCGCGTACTCGCGCGGGTACGGGTTCGAGACGTGGCCGTAGCTGACGGCGACGGGCCGGAGCGAGCCGTCCTCGGCCTCGCGCAGGTGCTCCGCCCGCAAGAGGAACGAGCCGTACCGATCCAGCGCAAGCGCCGTCTCGTAGCGCCCCGGCGCGGTCTGACGCATGTCGACGACCCGCGTCGCGCCGCCCGGCTCGGGCCCGATGATGCTGAGCCGGGAGGTCAGGTTGTTCTCGAACCGGTCGTCGGCCCCGAACGCGTCGACGGACGCGCGCAGCTCGCCGTCGACGATCTCGGCCCTCATGTCGAGCTCGCGCCGGTGCTTCTGGCGCATGTGCTCGTGGACGAGCTGCCCCCAGAATTTCTCGAAGCCTGGCCACCTCAGCCACTCGACGGCCCAGCGCGCCTTGACGTCGGTCGTCCAGGCCAGCGTCCACCCGAGGCCGACGCGCCAGCGCGCGAGGATCGGCTCCTCGGTGTCGCTCGTGAGCAGCTCCTGGGCGGGCGGCGGCTTCAGCTTCGTCGAGACGTAGCCGTGCAGGTTGGGCGCCGTGCGGACGTCGACGCCGCGGAGGAACGCCGCGTCGCCGACCTGGGTCACCGGGAACCACTCCTCGACGGCGGCGGCGCGCGCCACCATCTCGGTCTCCTTGGTGAAGATCCGCGGCAGGTTGTTCGGATCCGGGACCGCGTGGAAGCGCCCCCCGCCCACGTCGGCGATCATCTTGAGCAGCTGCTCGTCGAGGTCGTTCCCGAGGCCCACCGTGGTCACGGTGATCGACTCGGCGATCATGGCGGACACGAGGTCCCGGATGCCGCCCGTCGACGCCTTGCCGTCCGTGAGGAGGATGACGTGCTTCTTGCGCGCCTGCGTGACGGTCATGTCCTGGTAGGCGGCGTCGAGCGCGGAGAAGATCTCGGTCCCGCCGCCCGGCTGGATGCGCGCGATCTCACCCGCGATCCGCGACCGGTTGCGCGCGGGCTGCATCTTCACGTAGCGCGTCGGCGCCGAGTCGAACGCGATCACCTCGATCAGATCGTCCGACGACAGCACCCCCGCGGTCGCCTTCGCCGCGGCCTTGGCCATCTCGAGGGGCAGCCCGGTCATCGATCCCGAGCGATCCATGACGAGCGCCATCGCGACGCTCGGCATGTCCTTCTTTCGCTCGTTGTCCATCCGAACGGGCAGGATCCGCTCGATGGTGGTGCGGTACCAGCCGCCGAGGCCGTACCCCGACTCGCCGCCGGCGAAGAGGAACCCCCCGCCGAGATCCCGCACGTAGCTCTCGATGATCTCCTGCCCCTGCAGGCTGAGCGCTTCCTTCGGGGTATCGGACACGATCAGGAAGTCGTAGCGCTCCATCTCCTTGAGGGAGCCCGGGAATCCTGCCGGCGGCCTGACGTCGACGTCGAGCTGCTGCGCGGTGAGCGCGCTCGAGAGCGGGCCGGCGTGCTGCGGCGTCCCCTCGATGTAGAGCACCGACGGGCGCCCAGGCACGTCGATGGTGGTCGCGTACCGGTTGTTCTCCTTGAACTTATCGTCCGCGATCTGGTCGAGCTCGAGCGCGTAGGTCACCTGCCCCGCGATGCGCACGACGCTCTTGAACACGACGTCGTTCGGCCCTGCCTTGAGCTCGAGGTCCCGGATGCCCTCGAGGCCGTTCAGCGCCTCCCCCTGGAAGAGCCGCGCGCGCGCCTTGGTGGCGCGGCTGGCGTAGATGTCGGCGTGGATCTCGAACGTCTCCCCGACCTTGACCCGGTCGGGCATCCTGAGCTCTCGCACCGCGACCTCGGGGGGCGCGGGCCGCCGGTACGGGATGGAGAACAGCCGCACGCCGACGTCGCGCGCCCGGTTGGCCTCGGCGAGCACGTCGCCGTCCGTCTGGACGCCGTCCGACATCAGCACGGCGCGCTTGAGGTAGCCGGGCGGATACAGCCCGTACGCGAGCTGCAGCGCGGCCTGGAGGTTCGAGCCCGCGCCGAGATCGCCGCGCTGTCCGTTCGCGTCGACGTGGCGCCCGATGGGCGGCGCGCGCCGCTCCGCCTCTCGACCGGCCGCCTCGCCGGCCGCGCGCTCGGCGAGCCGCGGTCGCCGCGCGAAGGTGATCACCTTGATGACGCCGTCCTCGGGCTTCTCGGCGAACGCCTTGTCGAGCGTCGCTCGCGCGTCGTCGAGCGCCTCGTCCGTGACCGACTCGGAGACGTCGATGAGGTAGATGGTGGCGACCTTCTCCGTGGTCGCGGACCTCGCGAGCCGCGACAGCCCGAGCGCGATCAGCGCGACGAACGCGACCCGCAGCAGCACCGAGAGCACGCGCTGCGGCAGGGGAAGGTCGGCGAGGGAGCCCGCGAGCACCCCGACGAACCAGGGCGCGAGCAGGATCGCGCCGAGCATCTTCGGGTTGAGGAGCTCGTACTTCACCCCCTCGCGCACCCACGTCAGCGTCGGATCCGGGTGCAGGAGGACATACCTCCGGTACGCCCAGAACAGGATCCCGCCGAGGGCGACGCATGTGATGGCCCACGCGGCGATGCGCAGCCTGCGACCACGGAACGCGCTCACACCGTCACCCTCCTGTGGTACGTGAACCACTCGATCGCGGTCACGAGGAGCACCGCCGCGAGCAGGTAGACCCAGAGCTCACGGCGAACGCCGATCTTGAACTCGCTCACCGCGCCCGCGCCGCGGCCGTCGACCTTGAGCTCGACGGCGGGGGCGATCGCGCTCTCCTCCGGCGCCGAGAGGTTCGCGGCGAACATGCTCTCCTCCTGCGCGCCCGCGGCGCCGACGCGCAGCGTGTAGAAGCCGGCGTGCTGCCCGAGGAACACGGCGCGCCCCTCCTGGATGGGGACCGCGCGCGTCGTCCCGTCGGGCTGCTCCAGGCTGGCCACCTCCGCGGACGAGGACGCCGGGATGTGCCAGACGGAGCCCGTGCGGAACGAGGAGATGTAGCTCGTGTCCTCCTCGACGAAGTTGTTGATCGCGTTGAGCAGGAAGAGCGGCCAGGCGATGCGGAGCGGGAAATCGCTCTCGCGCACGTCGAAGCCGAGCGCGACGAATTTCACGCCGCTGCGCCGCCCCTCCAGCAGCAGCGGGCCCTTGTAGCTCCGGCCGACGACCCTGTCTTCCTTGTTGCCCTTGAGCACGTGGGCGCGCGCGACGTTCACGTCGCTGAGCGCCGTGTAGCGCAGGAGCGGGTGCTTCGCGTCGAGCTCGTCGAAGCCCAGGCGGTAGTTCGGGTCGTCATCGAGGACCTCCTTGCCCACCTCGAACGGGACGCTGGTCCCGGTCGGGTTGAGGTAGAGCAGGCTCCCGCTCCCCGGCGCGACGCTCGGCGCCACGCCGTCGAAGATGGTCACGTCGAACGACGAGGCCGCCGGGTACCGCTGCGGGTCGACGAAGGTCACGTCGAGGTACTCGTCGAGGAGCAGCGCCGCCTCGAGGAACATGTTCCCCGCGGAGACGACCTGGACGCGCGCGCGGCGCCGCTCGGGGAGGAGCGCGTAGGCGCGGTTGTCCGCGGGGAGGTCGTCCGAGCTGCCGTCGGCCAGCGCGAGCTTCGCCTCGAGCGTCTTCGACGCGCCGGAGAGGTTCGGGTAGAAGCGGGGCAGCTTCTCCTTGGGTTTGAGCCGGATGCGCGTCAGATCCGTGAGCTGGCCGTCGCCGAGCAGCGACAGCTCGAGATCGAGGGGCTCGTCGCTCGTGTTGGTGACCTCGAGCATCACCTCGTAGCGGCTCTTGTCGAGCGGGTAGCGCCGCACCGAGAACTCGGTGATGGCGGCGTTCCTCGATCCCTTGCCGATCGGCAGGTACGAGAGCTTGATGTCGCCGAGGCGCACCTGTCCGCCGGCGTCGGTCGGCTCGCCGAGCGCGCCGTCGCTCACGACGATGACCTCCGGCGACGGGAGCCCGCTCAGGGTGTCGCTCGCGAAGCGGAGCGCGCGCGCGAAGTCGGCGGTGGCGTCGGTCGGCCTCACCGCCGCGACGGCCGCCTCGAGCTCCGAGATCTCTCCGGTGAGCGTCGACAGGGGCGTGATGGCCGCGTCCATCTGGGCCAGCAGCATGCGGTCGCTGCCGGAGAGGCCGCGGACCATCTTCCTGACCTCTTCCTTCGCGAGCTCGATGCGCGAGGGCGCGACGTCGATGGCCTGCATGCTCGCGCTCGCGTCGATGAGGACGACGATGTTGCGCCCCTCGACGAGGTTCGCCTGCGGGCGCGGATCCCCCAGCGCGAGCAGGAGCAGCGCGAGGAGCGCGAGCTGCAGCAGCAGCGACAGGAGCCGCTTCAGCTGCGAGAACAGGCTCGTCGCCTCCTTGTCCCGGAGGATGCGCTCCCAGATCCTCGAGAAGGGGACCGCGACGGGCCGCCGGCGCAGCTTGAGGATGTAGAAGACGACGACCACGGCCCCGGCGAGGGCGCCGATCTGGAGCAGTGTCTGCAGCGGAACGCCGGTGAAGTGCAGCATCGCTACCGGAGGAAGCCGCCTCTGCGGAACACGCGAAGGATCAGCTCATCGAAGGGGACGGACACGTCCGCGCGGAAGTAGCTCACCTGCCGCGACGTGCAGAAGCGGCGGATCTCGTCGAGGTACTGCTCGTAGGCCTCGGCGTAGCGCTCGAGCACCTTGGGGGTCACCGTGACCTCGCGCTCGTCTCCGGTCTCGCAGTCGTAGACGCGCACGTCCCCGCGCAGCGCAGGCCGGGCCTCGCGCGCGTCGACGACGTGGAGCACGAACGGCTCGAACCGGTTGTACCGGAGGACGTTGATGCCGCGCTCGAAGCCCGCCGGATCATAGAGATCGCTGAGGATCACGGCGAGGCCGCGCCGCTTGTGCTGCGCCACGAAGGTCTTCATCGCCTCGCCGAGGTCGGTCGGGCCCTCGGCGCGCGCCTGCCCGAGGAAGCGGAAGATCCTGAAGATGCGCGCCTTGCCGCGGGTCGACTGCATGCGCCCGCTGATCTCGTCGGTCGCGGTGACGATCGCGATGCGGTCGAGGTTGGCGAGCCCGACGTACGCCAGCGCTGCAGCGAGGCGCTTTGCGTGCCGCAGCTTCTCGCCGTCGCCGAACGCCATCGACGCCGAGGTGTCGACGATGAAGTAGATCGAGAGGTCCTCCTCCTCCTCGTAGAGCCGGATGAGGAGCCGGTCGAAGCGCTGGTACGCGGCCCAGTCGAGGTACCGGAAATCGTCGCCGGGCGCGTAGTCGCGGTGGTCGGCGAACTCGACCCCGGAGCCGGTCTTCTTGGTCCGCCGCTCCGCGCGCATCGCCCCCGAGAAGACGCGGCGGCTCACCATCGCGAGATAGTCGAGCTTGCGCTGGAACTCGTCGTCGAAGAGCTCCTCGTCGGGGGCGCTCGCGGAGAGCGCGGAGATGCGGCGCAGCGGCGCGGCGGCCCTCTTGAACGCGTCGAAGAGCCCCATGCTACCTTCGACGGCGCCTCATTTGCTCTCCGGAAGGTGCTTGAGGATCGCCTGCAGCACCTCGTCGGTCTTCACGCCCTCCGCCTCGCCCTCGAAGTTGAGCAGCACGCGGTGCCGGAGGGCGGGGAGCGCGCACGCGCGCACGTCGTCGACCGACGCCGCGAACCGCCCTTCGAAGAGGGCGCGGATCTTCGCGGCGAGCAGCAGCGCCTGCGCCCCGCGCGGCGACCCGCCGAACTTCACGAACCGCTTCACCTCGTCGAGGCTGCCTCCCTCGGCGGGGTGGGTGGCCTGGAGGAGCCGCACCGCGTAGTCCTGGACGTGCTTCGCCACGGGCACCTCGCGGACGAGCCGCTGCATGGCGATGATCCGCTCCTTGTTCAGGACCGGCCGCACCTCGATCGCGTCGGTGCCGGTCGTCCGCTCGAGGATCGAGTTCAGCTCGTCGCGGCTGGGGAACGGCACGTGCAGCTTGAAGAAGAACCGATCGAGCTGCGCCTCGGGCAGCGGGTACGTCCCCTCGCTCTCGAGGGGGTTCTGCGTCGCCAGGACGAAGAACGGCTCTTCGAGCGTGTAGCTCTGCCGCGAGACCGTGACCCGGTGCTCCTGCATGGCCTCGAGGAGCGCGCTCTGCGTCTTCGGCGTGGCCCGGTTGATCTCGTCGGCGAGGACGATGTTCGCGAAGATCGGCCCCTTGCGGAACGAGAACGACCGCTGCCCGCCCGCGTTCTCATCGATGACCGTGGTGCCGATGATGTCCGCGGGCATCATGTCGGGCGTGAACTGGATGCGCGAGAACTGGAGGTCCAGCGCCTCGGCCATGGTGCGGACGAGCATCGTCTTGCCGAGCCCCGGCACGCCCTCGAGCAGCGCGTGCGAGCCGGCGAGCATGCACGTGAGCACGCCGTCGACCACCTCGCGGTTGCCGACGATGACCTTCCCCACCTCCTCGCGCAGCTCTCCGATGCTCGCGCGGAACTCGTCCACCTCGGCCCGCGCTGCTTCCTTCGTCTTCTCGGCCATGACTTCCTGCTTCGCGCCCGCTGTCGCGGAGCGCCTGGTGAGGCGCGGTCGCGTTCGAGCCGCCGGCTCGACTCACTCGCGCGGCCTGATGAGCTGGAAATACCGGTTCACGTAGAACCGGTATCCATCAGGGATCTGATCCTTGTTGATCTGCTGCTCTGCGACCGTGTGATAGTCGGTGAAGACCTTCTTGTAGCCGGTCCCCTTGAAGCCCCGCTCGGCCGCGCTGAGGATCACCTCGCTGTTCGAGGGCCCTTGCTGCGTGTCGAGCCCCTGCGCCTGGACGTCCTGGGTCCCCATCTTCGGGTCGGTGCGCTTGCCCGCGACCTCGCCGCCGCGGCCGGAGCCGACGCCGTCACCCCCGGGCTGGTTGCCGCCGTTGCTGTTGCCCTGGCCGCTCCCCGGCCCCTCCTGCCCCTGCCCCTGCCCGCCGCCGGGTATCAGGATCTTCTTGCCGCCGGGCCCGATCACCAGCTCTTGCCCCTGGCCTTGCCCGCCCTTGCCCTGACCGCCCTGGCCTTGCTGGCCCTCCTGCCCTTCCTGCTCGCCGTCGCCCTGCCCCTGCTGGCCCTGCCCCTGCTGCTCCTCACCGCTGCCCTGACTGCCGCGCGCGCGCTTTCCGAAGCGGAGCATCCTGGCCATCCGCTGCTTGCCCCCCTGCCCTTGCTGGCGCACGAGCTCCCGGAGCTCCTCGAGCCGCTGGCGCAGCTCTTCCTTCTCCTGCTCGGACATCTCCTCCTGCTGCATCCGGTTGATGTCCTCGGCCGCCTGCTCGAGATCGTCCGCTGACATCCCGAGGTCGCGCATCAGATCCTCGGCAGCCTTGGCGAGCTCGCGATCGAGCCGGTCGAGCTGGCGCCCGGTCCGCTCCTTCTGCTCGGCCTCGCGGTCGAGCCGCTCCAGCTCGCGCTCCTTCTTCTTGAGCAGCCTCTCCTGCTCGGATCTCTGCTGATCGTTCGCGGAGGCCTTCTGCTTCTGCTTGAGGAGCTGCTCGCGCGCCTCGGCGCGCTTCTCGTTGATCGCGGCGAGGGCCTCCTTGCGGCGCGACGCCGCCTCGGAGAGCGCCTTGCGCAGCCGCTCGACCTCTGCCTTGTCGAACTTCTGCTTCTTGTCGCGGAGCTTCTCGGCGAGCTCCTTCAGGTCCTTCTTCGCCTTCTCGAGATCCTTCTTCTCGAGGGACTCCCCCACGCCCTTCGCCAGGTCGCTCTTCTTGAGGTCGAGCCCCGTCTCCTTGAGCGCCTCTTCGAGCGCCTTCAGATCGGCCTCCGCGCCCTTCAGGAGCTCTCGCTCGAGCGCCTCCATGCGGCGGAACGCCTCGGTGCGATCGAGGCGCTTGTTGGCGATGTCCTCGATGAGCTGGTTGAACCGCTCGACCGCGGACTTCATCTCCGGGCTCTGGTCCTGCCGATCGAGCGCCTTCGCCGCGTCCTTGAAGAGCTCGATGTCATCGGGCGACATGGCGAGCGCGTCGATGGTCGCCGCCACGGGCGCCTGCTTCCGCGGGGTGCGCACCTCCAGCAGCGCCACCGCCAGCACGCCGAGGCCCACCGCGGCGGAGGTCCACAGCTCGCGAGGGAGCGCGAGCGGCGCGGCGCCAGCGGGGCGCAGCCCTGCGGCGTGTTCGCAGGCGTCGTCGATCGCCGCTTCCATCAGGGGGGTGCGCTGCGCTGCGGGCAGCGCGTCGAAGGCGAGCGCGATCGTCAGCCGATCGTGGAGGCCGTGGTGCCGATCGAGGGCGATGGTGCCGGCGCGGGGAGGCAAGCGGCGCAGCATCGCCACGACGAGGGTGGCCAGCACGAGCAGCCCGGCGCCGAGGAGGAGCTGGCGCGCGCGCGGCTCGCCGAGGTACGCCGGGAGCGCCTTGTGCACCGCGAGCGTCCCGGCGGCGAGCGCGAGCGCGAGGGTCAGCGCGCTCGGCAGCGCGCGCAGCGCGCGCCCGAACCGGAGCCTCAGCTCGACCGCGAGCGCGGCGCTGCGAATGCGGTCCAGTTGCTTCGTGCGAGAGTCGCTCACGGTGCTCAGCGCTCCGGGCGCCCCCCGCGGGGGCCCTCGAAGGGGAAACGTCGCAGCATTGTACCTGCTGACGGGTCAGGCGCCCGAAAGTTCCTGGGAGGCTCCGCGCGACGTACGTGGGAGGCTGCGCGCGACGTACGAGGGAATGACGCGCGGCGAGCCCTGATGATTCCCGTGCAGGGCAGCCTCTGCGCTCAACGCGCCGCCCGCATGGATGCGCGTTGACGGTGGTGGGTGGGGGTCTTCCCTCGGGGCGCTGATCGGGCGGCTCTTCTGCGCCCGGCTCGGCGGCGACACGCGTACGTTGCGTGGGAACAAGGTGACGGGCCACTGCGCGCGGCGCCCGCCTCGGATTGGATCACTTCATCGACTTCTTCTTGGACGCCGCCTTCGTGGCGGCCGGCTTCTTCGCCGCGACCGGCTTCTTCGCAGCCTTGGCGGCCGGCTTCTGCGCAGCCTTGGTGGCCGGCTTCTTCGCCGCGGCCGGCTTCTTCGCAGCCTTGGCGGCCGGCTTCTTCGCCACGGCCGGCTTCTTCGCAGCCTTGGCGGCCGGCTTCTTCGCCACGGCCGGCTTCTTCGCAGCCTTGGTGGCCGGCTTCTTCGCCACGGCCGGCTTCTTCGCGGCCTTGGTGGCCGGCTTCTTCGTCGCGGCCGACCGCTTCGCAGCCGCCCTGCTCGCCGTGGCGCCGTTTGCCCCCGACTTCTTCGCCCCCGTCGCCCGCTCTCTGGAAGACGGCTGCGCCGCGGCTTCACGCTCCTCGCCAACCGCGCTCGCCTGAGCCCTGGCGCCGTTCGCATCAGGGACCTGCTTCGCATAACGCGCGAGCGTCTCGCGCACCCGCGCGTCCAGATCCGAGAAATCGAACGGCTTGTTCAACCAGGCGTCCGCGGCGAAGAGCGGCGAGGTCATCTCGTTCAGGTTCTCGCCGATCCCGGTGAGCATGATGACGCCGGTGCTCGCGAACGGCCGTCCGTCGGACGTGTCGCTCTTCAGCCGCTTGCAGATCTCCCAGCCGCTCATGCCGGGCATCATCACGTCCAGGATCACCAGATCCGGCTGGTGCTCGCGCGCGAGCTCCCAGGCGGCATCGCCCTCGGAAGCCTCGATCACAGAGAAACCCAGGTTCCTCAGGTGACGCGCAACGAGGCTCAACATCGCCGGTTCGTCTTCGGCCACCAGCACACGGGGCGGCATCGTGCTCGCGAAAGGCATCGTGGATGCGGATGAGAGTACGTGCGCGCGAACCGGTCAAGAGAGAACGAGAGCGCGCGGCCGCGGCGAGCGCTCTTCACCGTCGCCGCCCGTCGCCGCCCTCCCGAGCGACCCCGAGCGCCCGGGAGGATGCGCTCACGCGGCGCGCGCGAGGGCGATCTTTTCCGTCTGCCCCGCCGCATAGAAGCGTCGCAGCGCCGCGAGAAGCTCGGCATGACGCCCATGGCGGGCAAACTCGGCCTCGAGTCGGCCCGCGAACCGCGCCGCCAGATCGTTCGCGATCCGGTAGCGATCGCCGGTCTCCGTGCCCGGTGGATCCATGAAGGTGACCCGCTCGAAGAGATGGGCGCGGATCCGCGCGGCGCGCTCGGGCTCGAAGCGCCCCGCCCCCGATGGGGCCGCCTCGTGGCGGCGTCCGAGCGGCGGGCCAGGCGGCTCGACCTCGTCAGCCAGATCGCCGTAAACAAGCAGCACGTATTTGTCGACCTCGGCCTGGAGCTCGAGCTCGAGCTGGGTCGCCGGCAGCTCCCTGCGGGCCCGCTCGGCCACATAGAGGAAGTGGCTCACGCCCTCGACGATCTGGCAGATCTCGTCGAACGTCCGCTCTCGCCCCCGCGTGATCGCCCGGCGGGGCAGGTGCAGCGCGATCTCGATATCCCCGTCGGCGTGCCGGATCAGCAGCGCTTCGCGTGCGCTGCCGTCCGTCAGCCGGATGAAATCGTCGACCGCGGGCGCGTCATCGAGCGCATAGGTGCGCGCCAGATGCTGCTGGATCCGGGACGGAAAGGTCGCCCCCAGCATCAGTTGAGCCCGCCCGTACCACGGCTCGGCACGAGCCCTCGTGCCCCGAGCTCATCCGCGAGGCGGCTCGATCCCGTACGAACCCAGCGCTCGTACAGCCGGAGCACCGAGCGCTCATCCCGAGCCCCCGACGCGAGCGTACCGTCGGCCACATCGTTCAGGACGCTCACGAACCGCTCGAATTTCTCGGCCATCTCCGAAAGAACATCGGGCCCCTGGCCGACGCGCGCATTGAGGCGCAGCATAGCGGCGGCATGGTGGTAGGCGGTCGACCCGACCCCGACCACGTAGCCGCGATCGACCCCCTTGAGCTCGATGTGGCCGCCGAAGAAGCCGACCACGTAGAGGACGCTGTCTCCCAGGTTGCGCAGCCGCTGGAAGCGCTCGGCTCCGGAGGCCTCCAGCGCGTCGCGCAGAAGAAAGGTCAGGGGCTGGTTGAAGGCAGACTCGGCATGCTCGTCCGGGTGAGCAAAAGCACAGAGCAGACCGACGAGGTAACTCGACGCCGCCTCGGTGACGGCGACGTTCCGAACTCGGAGCGCCTCGTCCACAACCTCCTGGAAATAGCGGGTCATGCTCGGGGAGAGAGAGATCGCTTGGCTCACAGCGGCACCTCACTTATGCGGGTGCCCTGGATACCGACGTAACCCGGGCCACCGCGCGCTCAGGTCAACCAGACACGTCCTGACGGCCTCCCTCGGGCTGGAGGCCCTGAGGGCATCGCGTCACTGTGCTGCCGCAGCTTTGCCCTCATAAGTGCATTTTAGCCGACGGGCTCCGCCGAGCCCAGCCTTGCGCCACGCACCTTCCCCTGCGATCTCCAGGACTTACAGCCACCTCTGCGCCTGGCTGCCAACGCGCAAAGTGCCGGCCAGGGGCCACTCTTGACACCCTCCAGGGGGTGGCTATCTTCCGCGCGCTCGCTAGCACTCGCCACAGGTGAGTGCTAGCAAAGTGCCCAGACTGCAATCGTAGGGGGCCTTCCGGCGCGCTCCATCGCGCCGGCTGGGTCCGCCGTTCGTGGGACGCGGCGCTCGTCCCCGGAGGACTTGCAAAGATGAAGATTCGACCGCTCCAGGACCGCGTGATCGTTCAGCGCGTGAAGGAAGAAGAGAAGACCAAGGGAGGTCTCTACATTCCGGACACCGCGAAAGAGAAGCCGATCGAGGGGACCGTCGTCGCCGTCGGCAACGGCAAGGTCGCCGAGGACGGTACCGTGCGGAAGCTCGACGTCAAGGAGGGCGATCGCGTCCTCTTCGGCAAGTACTCGGGCACCGAGGTCAAGATCGACGGCGAGGAGCACCTCATCCTCCGCGAGGACGACATCCTCGGCGTGATCGAGAAGTGACGCGGGCGACAGAAGGAACTTAGGAGAGACACCATGGCAGCCAAGGAAATCATCTACAACGAGTCCGCCCGCAGCATGATCCTCGCGGGGGTCAACGCCCTCGCCGACGCGGTCAAGGTCACCCTCGGCCCGAAGGGGCGCAACGTCGTCATCGAGAAGAGCTTCGGCTCGCCGACGGTCACCAAGGACGGCGTCACGGTCGCCAAGGAGATCGAGCTCGAGAACCGCTTCGAGAACATGGGCGCCCAGATGGTCCGCGAGGTCGCCTCGAAGACGAGCGACATCGCCGGCGACGGGACGACCACCGCGACGGTGCTCGCCCAGGCGATCTACCGCGAGGGCTCCAAGCTCGTCGCGGCCGGGCACAACCCGATGGAGATCAAGCGCGGCATCGACAAGGCGGTCGAGGCGATCGTCGAGCACCTCCGCAGCTCCGCCAAGCAGACCAAGGACGCGAAGGAGATCGCGCAGGTCGGCACGATCAGCGCGAACGGCGACGAGACGATCGGCAAGCTCCTCGCCGACGCCATGGAGAAGGTCGGCAAGGAGGGCGTGATCACGGTCGAGGAGGCCAAGAGCGCCGACACGACCCTCGACGTTGTCGAGGGCATGCAGTTCGACCGCGGCTACCTCTCGCCGTACTTCGTGACCGATCCCGAGGCCATGAAGGCGAACCTCGAGGACTGCTACATCCTCATCTCGGAGAAGAAGATCTCCAACATGAAGGACCTGCTCCCGGTGCTCGAGGCGATCGCCAAGAGCCAGAAGCAGCTCCTCATCATCGCCGAGGACGTCGAGGGCGAGGCGCTCGCGACCCTCGTCGTGAACAAGCTCCGCGGCACGCTGCACTGCGCGGCCGTCAAGGCGCCCGGCTTCGGTGACCGCCGCAAGGAGATGCTGAAGGACATCGCCACCCTGACGGACGGCCAGGTGATCGCGGAGGAGCTCGGCCTCAAGCTCGAGAACGTCACGATCAGCGATCTCGGCCGCGCGAAGACGGTCCTCATCGACAAGGACAACACCACGATCGTCGGCGGCCAGGGCAAGAAGGACAAGATCAAGGCCCGGCAGCAGGAGATCCGCGCTCAGATCGAGAACACGACGAGCGACTACGACCGCGAGAAGCTCCAGGAGCGTCTCGCGAAGCTCGTGGGCGGCGTCGCGGTCGTCAAGGTCGGCGCTGCGACCGAGACCGAGATGAAGGAGAAGAAGGCCCGCGTCGAGGACGCGCTCCACGCGACCCGCGCGGCCGTCGAGGAGGGCATCGTCCCGGGCGGCGGCGTGGCGCTCATCCGCGCGCAGAGCTCGCTCGAGAAGCTCAAGGTCAACGACGAGCAGCGGTTCGGCGTGAACATCATCCGCCGCGCCATCGAGGAGCCCCTCCGCCAGATCTCGGCCAACGCCGGGGAAGAGGGCTCGATCGTCGTGCAGAAGGTGCGCGACGGCAAGGACTCGTACGGCTACAACGCCGCGTCGGGCGACTACGGCAACCTGCTCGAGATGGGCGTCATCGATCCGGTCAAGGTCGTCCGGTCGGCGCTCCAGAACGCGGCCAGCGTCGCCAGCCTGATGCTCACCACCGAGGCGCTCATCGCCGAGCGGCCGAAGGAGGAGAAGCCGGCGGCTGGTGGCGGCCACGCGGGCCACGGCCACGACTTCTGATCGCGACGCGCCGCGCTGACCGTTAAGCCCGGCGGGCGAGGGCCGACTTCCTCCTCAGGAAGCCGGCCCTTCGCCATTTCGACTTCCGGCGGGCCGCGGCGCATGATCTGATCCGGCGCAGGTTCGCGATGAGCACCCTGACTACAGAGCGCCTGGCGCTCACCCCGGTCTCGCTGCCCCTGCTCGAGGCGGTCATCCGCGGAGATCGCGCCGAGGCCGAGGCCCTGTCCGGCGCGCGCTTCCCTGGCGCCTGGCCCGGGCGCGCCCTCGTCGAGCGCGCCTTCAGCTCGCCGCTCGACCGGCTGCGCGACGATCCAGAGGCGTTCCTGTGGGGCACGCGGCTGATGGTGACGCGCGCGCAGGAGGAGCGCGTCGTCGTCGGCAGCGTGGTGCTGAACGGCCGGCCCGACGAGACCGGCACGGTGGAGATCGGCTACGGCGTCGAGGGCAAGTCCCAGGGCCAAGGCTACGCGACGGAGGGGTCGCGCGCCGTCCTGCACTGGACGCTGCAGCAGCCGGGCGTGAGGCGCGTCATCGCGACCACGCCGGCCTGGCACCGCGCGTCGCTCCGGGTGATCGAGAAGCTCGGGATGCGCCCTGCCGGAACGCTCGATCACGACCTCCTGGGCGAGCTCCTCGTCTTCGAGCGCTACCCCGAGTAGCGCCCCTCCGTCCACGGACAGGGGCCCGCCTCGGCGCCGCTCACCCTCCTGCGCGGCTCACGCCGCCGCGCGGGTCGCGCCGCCGGGCCCACTCGCACAGGGTCATGCCCGCCGCGATCGCCACGGGGTACGAGTGGTTGATCCCGTACATGGGGATCGCGATCACGTCCTCGCACGCGTCGAGCAGCGCCTGCGGCAGCCCGTCATCCTCGCTGCCGAAGAGGAACACGAGCCCGCTGGGGAACGGCGCCTCCCAGAGGGTGCGCCGCGCGTGATCGCGCTCCACGCCGATGAGCGGGCGGCCGCGCGCCGCTTCGAGGAAGCTCGCCTCGTCGGGGCACTCGACGATGGTCTCGTACTTCTGCATGCCCATCGAAGCGCGCTCGTAGTAGGGCTCGGTCCCGATCAGGAAGATCTCCCGCACCAGGAACGAGTGCGCGACGCGGATGATGGCGCCGATGTTGAACGGGTTCTTCGCGCGGCAGACGGCGATGGAGAAGTCGCTCCGCAAGGGGGCGAGCTCTTCGCGGATCTCCCGGGTGGTGAGCCCGAAGGGCGGGATCTTCACGGCGCGCTGGCTCCCCTACTCGGCGGCGGCGAAGCGATCGAACAGCGGATAGATGGGCCCCTCGTGGACCCTGATCCGCTCGGTCGTGCCCGTGGCGTGCTTGACCAGGAGCACGAGCCCCGCGCGCGGCACGGCGTCGAGCGCGCCCCGGATCGCCGCGACGGACATGCGCCGCACTGGCTGCCCGGCGATCTCCAGCACCTCGTCGTCCTTGCGGAGCCCGGCGCGCTCTGCAGGCCCGCCCTCCATCGTCCGCGAGATGAATGCGGAGCCGGAATGCAGCTGGTACCAGAGGCCGAGGCCGAACTTGGCGTGCGCCGGCTGGAACGCGAGCGTGAGCGAGCCGCCCGCGTCGAGCTCGACCTCGATCTCGCCTGCGGCTCGGTGCGTATCGCTCGGACGGCCGATGTCGCGCACCCCGATCGGCTTGTCGATGAGCGGATTCGCTTCCCAGACCTCCACCCGGAGCCGGTCCTCGGGCAAGATCTGGAAGTTTCCGCTGGGTCCTTCGGGCCAGGTCGGCTCCAGCGTGTTCGCTTGCTCCGCCGTCCGAAAGATCTCCGCGCCGTTGACGAAGACGCGGACATAGGGGTCCGGGAGGTCGCCGGCGCCGGAATCCCAGGCGCGGCCGTCCCGAGTGCGCTCCGGGATTCTCGCCCGGACGACCCTTAGCCATCGGACATCCTCGGGCGGCGGAGGATGCAGCTCCTGGTCTGAAGGAGGCTCGTGCAGGCGGGTCGAAAGCTCGGGATAGAGCGCCGAGCAGCCGCCCGCGGCGAGCGGTGTGCCACCTGCAGCGAGCAGCAGGATGAACGCGGGCAAGCAGAGCGATAGCGCGCGATGCCGTTGGAGGACCAAGATGGCGCCATTTTTGGCCGGAGCCGGCGTCAGCCGCAACTAAACCGTGCTATTTCGGGCTCCCATGCAGGATCAGCCCGTCATTGCTACCAGCGACCTCAGCGCGCACGTCGGCAGCACTGTCGTGCTCCGCGGATGGCTCTACAACAAGCGATCGAGCGGCAAGCTCCACTTCCTCGAGCTGCGCGACGGCTTCGGCACCGTCCAGTGCGTGATGGCGAAGAGCGACGTCGGCGACGAGGTCTTCGCGGCCGCCGACAAGGTCACCCAGGAGAGCGTGATCGATGTCGTCGGCGAGGTGAAGGCGCACCCGAAGCGCGCGGGGGTCTACGAGATCGCCGCGTCCGGCTTCCGTGTGCTCGGCCCCACCGCCGGCGAGTACCCGATCTCCCCGAAGGAGCACGGGACCGACTTCCTCATGGATCACCGCCACCTCTGGCTGCGATCGAAGCGGCAGCACGCGATCTTGCGCGTCCGTCACACCATCATCCAGGCCATCCGCGACTTCTTCGACGGGCGCGGGTTCACGCTCGTCGATGCGCCGGTCTTCACGCCGAACGCGTGCGAGGGGACGAGCACGCTGTTCCAGACCGACTACCACGGCGAGAAGGCGTACCTCACCCAGTCGGGGCAGCTTTACATGGAGGCGGCAGCGGCCGCGTTCGGAAAAGCGTACTGCTTCGGGCCCACGTTCCGCGCGGAAAAGTCGAAGACCCGACGCCACCTGGCCGAGTTCTGGATGGTCGAGCCCGAGGTGGCGTTCATGGACCTCGCGGGCGACATGGACCTCGCGGAAGACTTCCTCTGCTTCATCGTCGAGCGGGTTCTCGAGCGGCGCCGCCCCGAGCTCGCGGTGCTCGAGCGCGACGTCGCGAAGCTCGAGGCCGTCAAGAAGCCGTTCCCGCGCATCCGCTACGACGAGGCCGTCGCCATCCTGAACGAGGCGCGCGCGGAAAAACGCAAAATGGCCGGAGAAGCCGAAATTCCGGATTTTCCCTGGGGAGAAGACTTCGGCGGCGAGGACGAGACGATCATCTCCGGCCGGTACGATCGCCCCGTCATGATTCACCGCTATCCGGCTCAGGTGAAAGCCTTCTACATGAAGCGCGATCCGACGGACGACCGGGTCGCGCTCTGCGTCGATGTCCTGGCGCCGGAAGGTTATGGAGAGGTGATCGGGGGCGGGCAGCGCGAGGATGATCTCGCCACCCTCGAGCGGGCAATCGAGGCGCATCAGCTGCCCCCCGAGGCGTTCGGCTGGTACCTGGATCTGCGCCGGTATGGCACCTTCCCGCATGCGGGCTTCGGGCTCGGCGTCGAGCGGAGCGTCGCCTGGATCTGCGGTCTACCGCACGTGCGCGAGACGATCCCGTTCCCGCGCATGCTGAATCGGCTCTCGCCTTAGTGCCGCGCGTCAGAGATCCTGCCGGAAATTCTGGGCGCCGCTTGGCAGCGCCTCGTTCACGGCGCGATGCGCCACGACGCCGACGCAGCGGGCCGACGCGGGGGAGCGTGGAAGCGTGAAAGCGTGGGAGCAGACGAGGCTAGCCGCTCCTCGCGCGCACCCACGCGTCGGAATCGCGACGCTGTGCGAGGAGCGTGAGTAAGAGGTAACGCGAGCGGCAAGCCCACGCGACGCGCGACAACGGCGGGCAGTGTGGTCAGGCCGTGCCCGTGCCCCGCCTCGCCGCTGGGGATCCGTTTTTGCTCCGCTTGCAGGGCGACTCTGTCGTATCAAGAAAGCATAGGGCGCAACCCGCGACCCACGCTCACTCGGCCGACCGACGGAGCCACCCCTGCTTGCAGATGAGGGAGCGCTCTACCGGCGAGCCGGACCCTGCCCCCGCCTCCCCGACCCAACTCGCGAGGACAAAGCTATGGCTCGTCTCGTCGGCTTTATCGGTAACCGTCCGGATCTCGGCGCGCGTGCGATCGAGCTCGAAGAACGTGCCCTCACGGTTCGCCGAAGGGAGGGCGTGATCCCTGGCTGGGGGGTCGGTTTCTACCAGGGAGGAGAGATTCTCCTCAAGCGCCGGCCGATCGACGATCGACCCGAGATCAGCCTGGTCGACATGACCAAGGACGTGCGCGCCGACATCCTCGTGGCGCATGTCCGGGCTGCGACCGTCGGCAGCCTGCGCACCGAGAACACGCACCCCTTCCGTTATCGGCAGTGGCTGTTCGCCCACACGGGCACGGTCGAAGGGTTCGCCCGCCTGCGGAACCAGCTGAGCGACTCGCTGCCGCAGTTTCTCCAGCGCGACGTTCGCGGCGAGACGGACAGCGAGCTCCTCTTCCACCTGTTCCTGTCCTTCCTCCACGACAGCGGCCAGCTCGATCGACCCAACGTGGACGCGGCGAGCGCGCGGACGGCCCTCCGGTCCTCCATCGCGCTCGTGGACCGGCTCTGCGCGGAGGAAGGGGCGGGGCCGAGCGCGATGAACATCGTGGTCACGAACCCCGAGTACCTGCTCGCCGCCCACGGCGGCACGTCGATGGCGTACCGCATCTACCAGGGCAGCGAGGACATGGAGCGGCTCCTCAGCGACGGCGGGTTGGGCCGAATGCGCATGCCGGACTATGCCGCGAGCCGGTTGACGCTCGTCGCGTCGGACTTCGATGACGACCAGGCCCCCGCGGGGTGGACCCACGTCGGCGAGCGTGCGATCGTGACGTTCACCCGCGCCGATGCTCCCGCGATCGAGCCGATCTGAACGCCCGGAGGGCCCGCAGGAGGCCAGGGCCCATGCGCCGCCGGCCGGCGCTCCGGACGCCTCTCGGCCGTCGCGAGCGTGTCCATCGCTGCTCGTCGCCGTGATCGCGGGCGGGTCGCTCCTGGGGTGCGGCCGCGGAGGACCGGCCTCCTTTCCCACCGCCGCCGAGCTCTCTGACGAGCGCCGCCGCCCCGACGGCGTGGCGCTCGATCCGGCGAGCACCCCGCCGCCACCGACGAACCAGGCAGACGTCGAGGACAGCGTCGTGACCCTCCGGACGCCTCTCGGCATCGGCGCCGCGCTGGACGTCGTGGACGAGTTCTTCCGGCGGGTGGTCGCCGAGGACAGCGAAGCCTTGAGCGAGTTGCTGACGCGCGATGCCCTCGCGATCCACACCGGCTCGGGCGGTTCGGGGCAGCCGCCGAGCGCCGGGCTCTGGTGGGAGCAGCGGTTCCGGCGACTCGAGTACGGAAAGCTCGCCGGAGAGCCGGTCTATCGGGAGTCGGAGCTCCAGATCTTCCGGGCCGAGGACGCGCTCGCGACGCCGCAACACCCCGCGATCCAGCCGGAGACGCTCGATGACCAGGACGTCGTGATCCGCGTGCCGATCGCGACCGCGCGGGTCGCAACGGATCGCCTGCTCGGCGACGAGATCGTCGTCTGGCTGCGCCGCGACGGCCCGCGATTCAGGATCTATCGGCTGCTCGAGGACTTCCAGTTACAGTAGGCTTTGCGCTTGTGCCATATCTCCGACAAGATCGGGGCTCGATGAGCCGCCTCAAGATCGCGTTCGTGGGCTCCGGGGGAGCGGCGCGAGGCCTTGCGCACCTCGGCGTGCTGAAGGCTTGCGAGGAGCTGGGCATCCATCCAGAGATCTACGTGGGCGCGGGAGCGGGCGCGCTGGTCAGCGCGACGTACGGGCAAGACATCCCGCTCGATGTGCTGCTCGACGCCTACCGCCTCCCCTGGAGACGGCGTCACCGCGGGCCTCGCCTCCACGTGTCGAGCTTCTTCGGAGCTCCCGCCCTGCGCGATCTGCTCGACCCGGGATACCTCTGCTCGGGGGTGTTCTCGATCGACAAGCTCGAGCGCTACGTGCGCCGGACGCTGCCGATCAACGACTTCCGGCAGCTGCCGCACGCCGTCTACGTGACGGCGGTGGACGTGGACAGCGCCAAGCGCGTCGTGTTCGGCCCGGGCTACGACGAGGCCACGCCGATCAGCCAGGCGGTGGCCGCCAGCTGCTGCGTGCCCGGCCTGTTCCGGCCCTACCGCATCAACGGCCGCTATCACTTGAGCGGCGAGGTGATCCGGACGCTCTCCGCCGATGTGGCCGTGAATGCCGGCGCGAACATCGTGATCATCTCCAACATCTACCGCCCCGAGGAGCGCGACGAGTCGCAGCGCTCGATCGCGAGGAGCGGCGCGCCCAGCGTCGTCCGGCAGTCGCTCAGCATCCTTCTGGCCGAGAAGGAGCGCCGGGGCGTCGAGCTCCTCTCCAAGCTCTACCCGAACGTCACCTTCCTGGACGTGGCGCCCGCGATCGGCCGGTACAGCTACATGAACCGGTTCGCCGCCAAGCCGCTCGTCCTGCGCGGCTACCGCACCGCGCTCCGCATACTCGCCGCCGCGAAGGAGAAGGGCGTCTTCGATGCCCCCTCCTCCAAGAGCGCGCTGAACTAGAGCGGCGGTCTCGTCGCGCAGCGACCGACCGCTACATCCCCGCGACGATGCGGTACCCGTCCTGGTACTCCACCAGCTCCAGCCGGTTGTCGTCGACCTTGCGGCGCCACTCTTCGCCCTTGCCCCCCGGGATGCGGTAGCTCGCGCTGAAGGTGTAGTCGACGTAGATGACGTCATCCCCCTTCAGGACGCGCCGGTAGCGGATCTCGTAGCGGATGGCGCGAGCGTCCTGGAACTTGCCGGCGAGGTACGCGCGCAGGCCAGCGTAATCGAGGTCGTCCGCCGCATCGATGTTGCCGCCGTCCTCGTAGTACTTGGGCGACGCGAGCTTGAGCAGCTCGCCCACGTTCTTGCTCTCCACCGCGTTGCGATACTTCTCGCAGAACGAGATGATCTTGCGGTTGTCGTCGTTGTCCTCCACGTCTGTGTTCGGGATGTAGTGGGTCGCGCACCCGGCGAGGACGGCCGAAGCAACGACGAGGAGCGAAGCGACAGCTTTTGTTTGGCGGCAGAACATACGCGGGCAGGACAACGCTCGGGGGAAGCAGCTGATTCCAGCTGGGAACCTTGCCAGATCGAGGCGCGGATCGGCAAGCGAAGCGATCACGACCACCAAGGATGACGGGGACGGGCAGCCGCTACGCGTGCTCCTCGAGCCAGCGGAGCAGGGCGAGATGGCCAACCGGACCCTCGTGGTCGACAGGAAGGTCCGGATCGACCTTGCGCAGGCGCTCTTCGTCGCCGGGATCCGCCTGCAGCAGGAGCGCGACCGCGCCGCTGGCGAGCGCGCGGTGCTGGGCGCCGGTGAGTCCGAGCAGCTCGCGCGCGACCGGCCCCGCGTCGTCGGCCGCGAGGACGACCATGCGGTCGGCGTCGGAGGACGCGACGAGCTCGGCCGCGGCGCGGAGCGCCTCCAGCGCGCCGCCGAGCCCGGCGCCGACCGCGAAGCTCGGCCCGGTGAGCTGGTACGCGATGGCGCACTCGCCCGCGATCGCGTTCGGCGACGTCGCAGGGAAGAGGCGCGGCTCGACGAAGCGGGCTCCGCGGGCGCGGCGGCGGGCGTCGTACACATCGTTGGTGTCGATCGTGGCGAACGCGTGGCCCGCGACGATGCCGGCCCCCCGCAAGCGATCGGCGCCGACGATGGCGGCGAGGGCTGCCACCGCGGTCAGCCCGAGCCGGCAGAGCGGGTCGAGGCGCGCGAGGCGGTCGCGCGCGATGCCTGTCGCCTCGGCGAGGCGCCCGAGATCGGAGCCCGTCACGTGCGCGTGCGCGCGGAGAACCACGGCGCGAGGGCGCGGCGGGCGGCGCCCGCTGGCGGAGGACGTGAGCAAGAGGGCGGCGTTGGCGCCGCCGAACGCTGCCGAGAGCTTGAGCGCCGAAGAGAGCGGGCGGGGCTCGGCGCGGTCGAGCAGGTGAGCCGGCGCGTCGGGGTCGAGCTCGCCTTCGGAGGCCGCCGGCGGAGCGATGGACGCCTGGAGGGCGGCCGCTGCGGCGAGCGCCTCGAGCACGCCTGCGGCCCCGAGCGTGTGCCCTATCTGAGCCTTGAACGGGTGGACCACCGGCGGAGGCGCATCCGCGCCCAGCAGCGCGCCCGAGCCCTCCACGGCGCCGCGCGGCGAGAGCAGCGCGGCGATCGCGCGCGACTCCATCGCGTCGTTGTAAGGCGTCGCCGTGGCGTGGGCGCTGATCAGACCGACGCGCGACGCAGGCCACCCGGCGTCGGCGAGCGCCGCGGCGCCAGCGCGCGCGAGCCCCGAGCCGGTTCGATCCGGGGCGGTGATGTGCACCGCGTCCGTGGAGGCGCCGAAGCCGGCGACGCGGACGATCACCGGGGCGCCGCGGAGACGGTCCTCGCGGACGAGGGCGACGACGGCGGCGCCCTCGCCGAGCGCCATGCCGTCACGGCCGACACGAAACGGGCGCGACCTGGACGCCGTTGTCGCGCGGAGCGCCTCGAAGCCGGCGGCCACGAAGATGCTGAGGGCGTCGTAGCCACCGGCGAGCACGAGATCGCAGGCGTCGCGATCGAGCCAGCGGAGACCGAGGCCGATCGCCAGGGTGCTCGCCGCGCACGCCGCGAGCAGGTGTGTGCGCAGCGGGGTCCGCTCGAGCCCGAACGCCGCGAGCGCGTCGTTGAACGGCGCGAAATACGTCGCGCGCGAGGCCAGCGCGGCGAGCGATCCGGCGTCGGCGCCCTCGGCGCGGGCGGCGAAGAACCGCTCCGCGGTGAGCATGCCGCCGCTGGAGGTGCCGAGGGCGATGCCGATGCGCTCGCCACGAAAGCCCGGACGCACGCCCTCCAGCGCCGCGAGCGTCTGTGAGAGCGCCGCCTTCAGCAGGTCCGTGGCGCGATCGGCGCCTGGAGCGACGCCGAGCTCCGCCGGCGCGCGCGCGGCGAACGGCCGCAGCAGGCCGGCGCGAGCAAGCTCCGCGTCGCGCGCGATCGCGACAGGCGCAGGCTCGCCAGCCCGAGGGACGCGGTAGGCGAGAGGGCCGAGGCCGAGCGCCGAGACAGCGCCCGAGGCGATGACGCAGGCGTCGCTCATGAGCCGCCCCCCGGCCGGAGCGCGTCGGGATCGACGAACGCGCGCGGATCCGGCGCGCGATCCCGCTCCTCGGCCTCGCAGATCACCGTGATGAGCAGCCCGGTCGAGGCCTGCGCGTAACGGACGTTGCCGCAGCCCATGCCCTCGGCGATCACGACCTCCTCGTCGAGCCGGCGCCGGCGGGCGCCCTCCGCCGTCGACCACGTGGTGCGGCGCGCGCCGATCACGCCTCGGTCGTTGACCCGCAGATCGATCACGGCGTCGCCGTCGCGCAGGACGAAGGAATCCGTGCTGTCGGCGCGCGAGTACCAGAGCAGCGTCCCCGCCGCCGGGTGGAGCATCCACCAGCGCAGGAAATCTACCGGCAGACCGCGGAGCGCAGTCCGTGGCGTCGAGGCATCGCCGCGCCTCAGCAGATCGAGCGCGGGAACGGCGAAACGGAAGCGATCGCCGCGGGCCCACAGGTCGAGCGCGGTGGTGCCGCCCGGGCCGAGGAGGATCATCCGCAGCGCGCCCTCGGGCGCGAGAATGTCGCTCCCCGCCGCGCGTGCTCGCCCTTCGATCGCCGGCGGGGCGACCGCTATCGCGCCGCGCGCCTCGAGCACGTGGCCTGTGCGTGGCTCCCGCAATGCCAGGCGGACGCGGAGCGTGCGCGGGCCAGCCCCCTCGACCTCGCGGCGGAGACCTGCGAGGCGCTCGCGCCCCTCCCGCCACGCGGAGGGGTCGAGCCGCGCGGCGGACGTGCCCGCCGATGGGCCAGGCAGGAGGCGCGCCAGCTCGGCGTCGAGCGCGCCGCCGCGCCGCGGGGCGCTCGCGGCGCAGGCAGGGAGGCTCGCGAGCAAGAGCAGGAGGCGCCCGGCGCTGACGAGGTGCCGCGCACGACGGCGGGGAGCGGGCAGCGATGTCCTCACGCGTCGCCGGGAGCGACCAGCAGGATGGCGTATCCCCGGTCGGGTGCGCCGCCCACGACGAGCACGCTCGCGAGGTCGCGGCAGGCGAGCGCCGCGACCGCCGCAGCGGCGGCGAACCCGCCGGCGCCCTCGTGATCGCCTGAGCGCGACGCGAGCGTGGAGCGCCGCACCTCGGCCCACGGTGAGCCCTGCAGACAGGCGACGAGGCGCTCCTCCTCCCGTCCGACGAACACGGCGGCTGGCGACGGGACGGTGGCCTGTGCTCGCAGGGCGACCTCTCCCGGAGCGCCGAGGCGCGCCGGCGCTGGCGCTCCCGCGAGCATCCCCACGCCGTCACCCCGCCAGGAGTTCCACCAGGACACCATCGCCACCGGGCGCGCCCCTCGCTCACGCACACGCTCGGCGCTCTCGAAGAGCAGCACGGCAGCGCCCTCGCTGCGGACACCGCTGCTGACGACCTGCGAGCAGATCGGACCGAGGCACCGCTCGATCATCGGGCTCGTCTCCTCGACGCTGCCCGCGGCGAGCGCCTCCCCCTCCCCGGCCGTGATGAGCTCGATGGCCGTGACCATGGCCGCTTCCGCGGTCGCTCCGAGATCGGCCATCGCGAACACCGGGCCACGGAGGCCCAGGTAGATGGAGGCATGCCCGACCGGCGACGAGGGGACCAGGTTCGGAAAATCGGCGGGGCTCGCGTACTTCGCGCCCTTGTCGTAGATGCGCCGCATGTAGGCGGTCGAGGCGTCGACGCTGCCAAAGGACGCGCCGACGATGGCGCCGGGCAGGGTGCGGCTCGGCGCGACGTCGGCCGCCGGATCGCCCGCGCCGGCCTTGGCCTGTACCGCGCCTCCGAGCCCGGCCTCAGAGAGGGCCGTGAGGATCGCGGCCGTCGTCAGCCGGCCAGCTCGGTCGAGCCGCCTCGCCCGCGCGAGATCGAGGTGCGCGGCCGTGTTGAAGGGGATGGCCCCTTCCGCTGGCGGAGGGCCAGGCTCGAGATATGCGGCGCCGCCGCGGGACGCCAGGACGCCGAGCGGGCCGATCGTCGCGGCCGCGGTCACGACGACCGAGCGCCGCCGGGGCGCGCTGCCGGCGTCGAGCGGAGGTGGGAAACGGCCGGGCTGCGCGAGCACGAGCACGCTGTCCGTGCCGCCGAAGCCGAACGAGTTCGACATCGCCGACCGGATCGGCGCCTCGCGCGCCTCCTTGAGGTGCACGAGCTGGCAGTCCGGATCGACCTCTTCGAGGCCGCCGGTCGGGGGCATCACGCCGCGCGCGATGGCGAGGGCGGTGATCGCCGCCTCGACCGCGCCCGCTGCGCCGAGCGTGTGCCCGATCTGCCCCTTCGATGAGGAGACGGCGATGCGGTTCACCTCGGGGCCGAGGCAGGCGCGCAGGGCGGCGCTCTCCATGACGTCGTTCAGCGGCGTCGCGGTGCCGTGCGCGTTGACGTAATCGAGATCCGAGGGCGTGAGCGCCGCGCACCGGAGAGCGTCGCGCATGACGCGCGCGGCGGTGCGCCCCTCGCGCTCGGGGTTGGTGATGTGATGCGCCTCGGCGCCGGTCGCCCATCCGCGGAGCTCGACGATCGGCTCCGCCCCGCGCGCGCGCGCGGCGTCCTCGGACTCGAGGAGCAGGAACGCCGCCGCTTCGCCGAGGTTCAGACCGGCGCGCCGCCGATCGAACGGGCGGCACGGCTCCGGATCGACGGCCGCGAGCGCGCCGAAGCCGGTGTACGTCAGCCGGCACAGGCCGTCGGCGCCCCCCGCGAGCACGCGGGTGGAGAGGCCGGCGCGGAGCCAGGCCGCGCCCAGCAACACGGCGTTCGCGCCGCTCGAGCAGGCGCTGCAGACGCTCCTCACCCGACGGAACGGACCGACGGCGGCGCGGACGTGGTCGGCCGTCGAGGAGAGGGGATGCGAGAGCATCCGCTTCAGGGGGGCGATCGCGCTGGGGTCGTGCGACAGCCAGGCGAGCAAGTCCTCCGTCTCGAACATCCCGGCGGTCGTCCCGCCGACCACCAGGTCGACTGGAACGGCCCTCGGGTCGATGCCCGCGTGTCCGAGCGCCTCGCGGGCCGAGAGCACGGCCATGGCGTCGGTTCGAGACCACCCTTCCGCCTCGCCCGGCGGCGCGATCTCCTCGGGGGAGAGGTCGCGGACCTCCGCGGCGATGCGCCCGCGCGTCCCGGGGATCTCGAACAAGGAGAGCGGCGCGAAGGCCCGTTCTCCTGCGATGAGCCGGTCCATCGTCTCGCTCGCCCCGCGCGCCAGGGGCGAGACGACCCCGATGCCCGTCACCCAGATTCGCACGCCCGAACGGCTCTCTGCGGCGCGTTCACGCCGCCGCGGTCGACTTGACGATGTGGGCCACGAGCGCGTCCACCGATGCGAAGATCGGCCTGGCTTCGTCGCCCTCCGGGATGCGGACGCCGAAGCGCTCCTCCACGCTCATGGCGAGCTGGAGCGCGTCCAGCGAATCGAGGCCCAGCCCCGCGCCGAACAGCGGCGCGGCGTCGTCGATGTCGGCCGGCGTCTTCCCCTCGAGGTTCAGCTCCTCGACCATGAGTTCTTTTAACTTCTGCCGCACGTCCTGCGCGTTCATGAGCACGTCCCAGCGGGGTAGCACAATTCCGCGCCTTTCCACCAGGGGGCAGCGCTTTTTCTGACGGTTTGGTAAAGAGCGCCCATGGCCCTCGTCGACTACGCCACCTCTGCAGGCGTCGCGCTGCTTACGCTCAATGATCCGCCCGTCAACGGCTACACCCACGAGATGATGAAGGACCTCGACGCGGCCATCCTCGAGGCCCGCTTCGACAACGATGTCCATGTCATCGTCATCACCGGGCACGGCGAAAAGTTCTTCTGCGCAGGAGCGAACATCAACATGCTCCGCGAGTCGGACCCGACGTTCAAATACTACTTCTGTCTCCACGCGAACGAGACGTTGAGCCGCCTCGAGCACACGCCGAAGCTCTGCATCGCCGCGCTGAACGGCCACACGGTAGGCGGTGGTCTCGAGATCGCGATGGCCTGTGACCTCCGCATCGCCCGCAAAGGCGCCGGCAAGGTCGGCCTCCCCGAGGTCACGCTGGGCGTCCTTCCAGGCACCGGAGGCACCCAGCGCCTGGCCAGGCTCATCGGCAAGTCACGGGCGATCCAGCTGATGTGCGAGGGGCAGACGTTCGATTTCGAGACAGCGCTCGCGGTTGGCCTGATCAATGACGTCTGGGAGACGGCCTCCCATGACGAGTTCATGGACCGGATCCTCGCGTACAGCCACACGTTCACGCTGCCGGACCGCGCGGCGCTGGCGGTCGGGCGCATCAAGCGCGCCGTTCAGACGGGCTTCGAGGTAGGGCTTGAACAGGGGCTCGCCCTCGAACGAGAGCTCCAGGCCGAGCTGTTCACGTCGGAGGACGCCCGCGAGGGGCTCGCTGCGTACATGGAGAAGCGGAAGCCGGTGTTCCAAGGCAAATGAGCGCATGCCGCGGCAAATGGGCGCACGCCGCGGCAAATGGGCGCACGCCGCGGCAAATGGGCGCACGCCGCGGCAAATGGGCGCACGCCGCGGCAAATGAGCGTACGCCGCACGTCGAGCAATGCGCTGCCTCGCCGTTCTTCTCCGTGGGCAGCCGGATCACGCTGACGCCGCCTTGAATGTAACAAAAATCACTTATTGCTGGTAGCGTCGGAGGGTTGGACGATTTTCAAATCAGAGGGGGCTGCTGCACGTAAGTTCAGGCATGCAACAGCGTGTTGAGCATGCGCCCCTTCTGGAGCGGCCCAGCTTCGAGACCGTGTACACTGTCGGGCTGTCATTCCTCCGACAAGCGCTTCGCTGGCTCGGCGTGGCAGAGCGCGACGTCGACGACGTCGTGCAAGAGGTCATGATCGCTGCGTATCACGCGCTGGATCGCTTCGATCCGAGGCGCTGCTCAGACGAGGCGCGCACCAGACATCCCCCCTGCGGCCACGCCTCGAGCCTGGAACGCGGGGCGCCACAAACGGCGAGCCCGCTCGGCGAGCCCCTCAGGCGCTGGCTGTTCGGCATCGCCTGGCGACAGGTCGGCCACTATCGCGGGCGCGCCCACCGCCGCCGAGAGATCGCGGTCGGCGCCGGGGCGAGCTGGCCGTTCGAGCCGGCCGACCCCGGCTTGACCTCGGAACAGCTGCTCGCACGCGAGCAAAGCGGCCGGCTCGTCGGCAGGCTGCTCGGCGGGATCGACGCCGAGCGACGCGTGGTCTTGATCATGCACGATCTGCTCGATGTGACGACCGCCGACATCGCGCGCGACCTGGACGTGAAGGAGAACACGGTGCGCAACCGCCTCCGGCTGGCCCGCGAAGACTTCCGCGTGGCGGTGAAGCGCATGAACGCCGAGGACCGACGCGCACTCCACGATCCGTTGAGCCTCCAGGTCGCCGAGCGCTCCCGCGGGGCGGACGAAGAGCCGCTCATGAGCACCGCCAGGCTCATCCCCGAGGTGCCGGACGCACTCCGGCGCAGGATCTGGCTCGCCGTCACGCGCGCGATCGCCGAGGCGCACGCGGTGGGCCCGAACCCCACGGCTTGCGCCGCGCCAGCTCCGTAGGCGACCGTCGCACGCACCGAAAGGAGGCCGGCGCAACCGAGGGCCCGGGATCGGCCGCTCTCAGCGCTCCAGCATCCTGCCGTAGTGCTCGGCGAGCGCCGTCCCTCCCAGGCGGGAGAAGAAGGAGGAATAGCATATCCAGATCGCCAGCCCGTTCATGTCGTCGAAGATCGGCGGGAGATACGGAGGCGGGCGGATGATCCCGTCGGTCACGTGCGCGTGGAGGACAGGGACGTCCTCGTGCGCGACCTTCCCCACGAACAAGAAGGGAATCAGCATCGCCCGATCGTGCTGAATGGCCGCGCGCATGAAGGCGTAGTTGAGGACGATCCCCTTGCAGTAGCAGGCGTCCTTCGTGAACGGCGCCCCTCCCGCAAGCACGCCGCCGCGGAAGACGCGCCTGGCATTCTGGAAGCACTCGTCTTCTTCGTAACCTTCGGTGCGGTACCACTCGAACACGTCGAGGAACGACGCCCCGTCCTCCGCCTTGTCCACCGCGAGGATGCGGTCGTTCAGCTTCTTCGCGCGACGCGGCGTGCTCCTGAAGGTGAGGATCTCCACGAGAACGGCGAGCCCTTCCTGAACCGCCGTGGTGCGCGGAGGCCCTTTCGCGAGCCAGCGCGCCACCGGCTGAGCTTGCCCGTTCAAGCTGGTCGCCACGTGCACCCACCCCTCGTGCGCCTCGAGGATGTCGACATCGCTCTTGGCGAACATCGCGCCGCTCCGGATCTTCACGTAGTCGCTGCCGGCGGCGGCGTCCGCGAGGAGCGAGTCGTCCACCTGCACGCGGATCGACGCGCCGCCGAAGAAGCGGTCGAAGCGGGCGTTCAGATCGAGCGCCGCCATCTCCGCCGTGATCTCCCGCTGCTGCGACGGGCCGAGGCGCTCACCGCCGATCGCCGTCAGGAGGTCGTAGAGCACGACCCCCATGTCCCGCACGCTCGTCTTTCCGTCTGGCAGCTTGTCCTTCGGAGATCCGTAGAGCTCGCGGGACAGCGCGTAGAACGCCTTCGTTCCCCGTCCGATGAGCATGCTCACGACCTTCCGGTACTCGTCCGCCGTCGCGCGGAGGATCTGCCCGAGCCGATCGCGCTTGCCGAGCTCCCGCTCGGCGTCGCGCAGGATCTCCTCGAGCTCGCGCTGCTTGGCCTCCGGGTCGAACCCCAGATCGTCCGAGTAGGCGACCTGCGGCAGCTCGCGCTGCTTCGAGCGGAGAAATTGCTCTTCGACGTCCGCCTCCCAGCGGAGCGCCTGGAGGATGCGGATCGGCCGCTGCGCATCGAGCACGCGCTGGGCCAGCGTCGCGAGGATCTCCTTGTAGGAACGCCACGGCCCCGCGACCGGCGGGAGCGGCGCGTGCGGGATCGGTCCGTCGTGCAAGCTCAGGGACTCGAGCGGCGCCGACGGCGCTTCACCGCTCTCCGCACCGCCTTCCCCAGGGCCGCCCTGGCCGCCGGCCTCCGCCGCTCCCGCGCCGTCCTCCGCCGCGCCAGCGCTGCCGCTGCTCGGCTCGTCGGCTGGCTCGCTCACCTTGAGCTCGCGCTGCGCCTCCACGTCCGCTGCGTGCGCCCCCCTCCTCTCCCGGGCCTCAGAGCTCTGCGCCATTGCGATCGATTGCTAACACTGGCTCACCTGTCCGAGCAAACCTCCACGGGCCAGGACAAGCGCCGCGGGGAGAGCCGGCTTCGCCGGATCCTTGTCGGCATCGCCGCCTCGGGGTACGAGCCCTGCCCGTATGAGCGATCCCGAGCACAGGAATGACGCCGAGACGACCGCCGAGGAGGAATCGACCGCCCTCTCGGATGCCGCGCTCCTCGAGCGCACGGCGGAGGGGGCCAGGCGGCTCCGCTCGGCGATCGCGGCGGCGGTGGTAGGGCAGGACGATGTCGTCGAGGCCATGCTGATCACGCTCGCCGCGCGCGGGCATGCGCTGCTCGTCGGCGTCCCGGGGCTCGCCAAGACGCTGCTCGTGTCGTCCCTCGCGAGGGCGCTCGACCTCAGCTTCGGGCGCGTCCAGTTCACGCCTGACCTGCTGCCCGCCGACATCACGGGGACCGATGTGCTGCACGAGCAACACGGGTCGCGGAGCCTGCGCTTCCAGCCCGGCCCCATCTTCCACAACCTCGTCCTCGCGGACGAGGTGAACCGGACGCCGCCGAAGACGCAGGCCGCCCTGCTCGAGGCGATGCAGGAGCGCAAGGTGACCGTCGGGACCACCACGCACGCCCTCCCCGACCCGTTCCAGGTGTTCGCGACGCGAAACCCGATCGAGCAGGAAGGGACTTACCCGCTGCCAGAGGCGCAGCTCGACCGCTTCTTGCTGGAGATTCACGTCACCTACCCGAGCGAGGCCGAGGAGCGCGAGGTGGCGCGACGGACGACCTCGGGGAAGCCGCCGGCGATCGCGGCGGTGCTCAAGGCGAGAGAGGTGCTGGCGATCGGGCGCCTCGTCCCGAGGATCCCGGTGACCGACGAGGCCGTGGACCTCGCGGTGCGCCTCGCCAGGGCGACGCGGCCGGGGGCGGAGCGCGCGGCGCAGGAGGTCCGGGACTACGTGCGCTACGGCGCGGGGCCGCGCGGGAGCCAGGCGCTGGTGATCGCGGCCAAGGCGCGCGCTGCGCTCCGCGGCGAAGCAGCCGCAGACGTGGACGACGTGAGGGCGCTGCTGATCCCGGCGCTGCGGCACCGGATCGTGCTGTCGTACCGCGCCGAGGCGGACGGCGTCCGCGACGTCGACGTGCTGAGCGCCGTGGAGAGATCGGTGCGCTGAGCGGCGCCGCGGCGCGGACGCCCATCACCGGGCGCGAGGCGCCTGTTGCTGCGCTTCCTTCACCGGCGTGACCGCCTTCATGGCCTTCAGATCCAGCGCGAAGCGCAGCGTCCCCGGCCCGCGCCCGTCCCAGCTCACCGCGACGACGCCGCTCTTCTTCAGGCTCAGGCCGGCCCAGCCGCCATCGCCGAGCAGCGACGTCACCAGCGCCGACAACGAAGGCTCGTGCCCCACCAGCGCCAGCGGCTGAGCCCCCTGGTGCTGCGAGAGCCGGCGAAGGATCTCGGCCGTGTCGCGCGAGGGAGAGAGCTCGGCGACCACCGACACCTCGTCGGTCAGCCGGGCGGCCTCGGCGATGATCTCCGCGGTCTGCACCGCGCGCACGAGGGGGCTCGTCCAGATCACCCCAGGACAGCGGTCCTTCTGCTTCGCGAGCCATTTGGCGACGCGCCGGGTCAGCTTGCGCCCCTTGCCCGTCAACCAGCGACCTGCGTCGCCGAGGTCCGGCGCGTCATCCACGGCATGGCCATGGCGGATGATCAGGATCTCCATGACCTGACCTTAGCCCGGACGAGCGCCAGCCGGGGAGCGCCGTGCGCGCGAAAGAGGCGGCGGCGCCGCCTCGACGCCCATCAGAACTCGCACTGATGGGTCGCATCGTTGCAGTGCGAGCCCGGCGCCACGAAGGGACAGATGCTCCCGCGGAAGCTCTCGCACGGGAAGCCGCACGTGAATGAAGTGTGCGTGTAGCAGCTCTGCCCCTCGTCGCAATCGGCGTCGGAGGCGCATCGGCAGTTGAAATCGTCAGGGAACCCGTTCCCGTTTTCATCAAGGCCGTTGCAGCACTCGGTCACGTAGACGTCGCTCGCGCTGCAGTCCTCGTCCGCGCAGTCCAGCGCGCCGTCGCAGTCGTTGTCGATCCCGTCGGTGCACGCGGCGGTCCCGAACTCGGGGCCAGGCGCGGCGCCGTTCGCGCAGCTCCGGCATGAGCCGAAGGTGGCGCAGCCGGGATCAGCGCAGTCGACGTAGTGATCGCCGTCGTTGTCGAGGTCGTCGTCACAGATCTCGCGCGGGTTCGGGGCGATCTCGACGTTGAGCACGAAGGGGCCCTCGTTCGGTCCGCTCGCGGGATCGATCGTGAAGCCGTCGAGGAAGACGAAATAGGTGCCGGGGTACAGGATGCTGAAATCGAGCAGGGAGGCCCGCGACCCGCCGCTGTCGTCGTCGCAGCCGATCTCCCGGCCGGAGTTGCAGACGCCCGTGCGGACGTAGAGCGCCGTGTCGAAGGCCGACCCGCGCGAGTCGACGCGCACGCGCGACGGCGCGGTGAGCACGAAGAAGAAGACCGCCTCGCCGGCGTCGCCGCCGCACTCACCCCGGGTCTCGCTCACGTGCCCGGTGGTGTCCCCCGTGTAGGTGCCAGTCCCGGGGATGCGCCTCGGCGACAGGCAGTTGGCCTGCTCGAGCACGCACACCGGGCTGCTCGCGCAGTCCGGGTCCTGGCAGTCGACCAGGGCGTCGCCGTCGTCGTCGACGTCGTTGTTGCACCGCTCGGGCGTCGGCTCGCAGCTCGGCGCGAAGGCGCAGGCGCTGTCCGCGCAGTCGACGCGCTCATCGCAGTTGTTGTCGACGCCGTCGTCGCAGATCTCCGGCACGCAGCGCTTGCAGGCCGGCGCGGAGACGCACTGCGGATCCGCGCAGTCGACGCGCCCGTCGCAGTCGTTGTCTGCGCCGTCCTCGCACCGCTCCGGCGAGCCGGGCGGCTCGCACGCGCACGGGAAGATGCCGCGGCAGTCGGGATCGCCGCAGTCGACCAGGAGATCGCAGTCGTCATCCTCGCGGTTGTCGCAGCGCTCGCGCCGGGAGCTGCAGGCGCAGAGCGGCTCGGAGCCGCAGTCGGCGTCGTCGCAGTCGAAGGCGAGATCGCAGTCGTCATCGACGCCGTTGCCGCACTTCCCGGCCTCCGAGGTGGAGCAGCCGCAGACCGGCGTCCCCGAGCAGTCCGCGTCGAAGCAGTCGACGATCGTGTCGCAGTCGTCGTCGGCGCCGTTCTGACAGCGCTCGCCGGCAGGGCTCGGGGTACAGCCGCAGATCTCCCCCGCTGCGCAGGCGGGATCGAAGCAGTCGCTGACGCCGTTGCAGTCGTTGTCCGCGGCGTCCGTGCAGATCTCCGGCGCGCCCGGGAAGACGGACGGGTTGAGGTCGTTGCAGTCGCTCCCGCCGCAGAACGTCGGGCCGACGCCGTCCCGATCGTCGTCGCGGGGACGATGGTCGCAGCGCCCGTCTGCGCAGTCGTCGCTCGTGCAGTCGTCGCCATCGTCACAGTCCGTGGGGCCGCCGCACGCGTCGAAGCCTCCGACGCCCTCGCCTCCGTTCGATGAGGTCGACATGCTGCCGCTCGTCGCTCCACCAAAGCCGCCCCCTCCAGCGCTGGCGTTCGAGAGGTCGGGGAGGCTCGTCCGGCCGCACGCTCCCGCCAGGGCGCCGAGCGCCACCCATGCGCCGAGCGCCATGAGGTACCGTCGAATCCGGGAAGGCCGCGGAAGCGCCCCCTCGACCCACGCTGAAGAGCCCGGCTTCATCTCTCACCCTCTCGCACCGGCCGCACGCTGCCCGCGCTTCGGTCTACTTTACAACCCCGAGTTTCCAGGAAAGCAAGTTCTGATCCGTTGGCGCTGGCCGGTCGGCGAGGCGTTGCTCTGGAGCGCGCTGCCTCGCTCTGCGCGGCTGGCGCGAGCAGCTGCGAGGGCTGCTCACGAGCTGGCCTGCACGCCGATCCGGCCAGCCCGCGCCACGGGATCAGTTGCGGGTCGGAGCATCCGCGTGTAACGAGGGCCGGTGGGCGCGCAGCTCCAGATCGAGTACGAGCGGCCGCCTCCTGGCCTTCAGCGCGGGCGTTACCCTGCGCCACAATGGGTCATCCTGGGGATCGGCGCCGCGGTGGTGCTCATCGCAGCCGCCGTCCTGACCTGGCGAGCGCGGCGCGCCTTCAGCGCACGCGGGAGAGGCGGACCCCGCTCCTCGAGACGAGGGTGACGGGAAACGAGGAGCCAGGCGAGCACTTCAGGGGGAGGAGGAATGATCAACCGCAGTGCGATCGCAGGTTGACACCGAGCGGACCGGACCGGTAGGCACCATAGAGGGATGCGCACCCGGTCGGCCGATGTAGAGAGCCGACCGAGCGCGCGACGAGCCTGCAACAGCCGGGGCCCAGAGACGCGGCCCCAGTGAGGCCCTTTGGGTCCTGAAGAACACCGCGCAACCGCGGCCCGTGGATACATGGCACCGATCGAACGTGGCGTTGAGCTTGTGCATCGCGTGATCGCGCAACTGAAGAAGCGCCCTTCCAGCCATACCGCCGAGGGAGCGAGCCAGGCGGCTCTCGATGCGCTCGAGTCCAGGCTGATGGTCGAGCTGCCGCCCACGCTGCGGGCGTTCCTCGAGTTCGATTTCAGGCTCGATAGCCTGGGCCCGCGGTTCAAGGGGCGGCATCGCTTCGGCCAGGATCCGGCGGCGCCTCGACCGAAGCTCACCTCGGTTCGCAAGCTGGCCGAGGCGAAGACCGACCTCGGCTGGACCGAATCGCGGCTCCGGGCCAAGGTCGTGAGGCTGCCCAACCTCCCCGGTCAGCCGTGGAACGCGCTCTACCTCGGGGAGGCCAGGCGGGACGGCGAGCTCGTCATCCTCGGCCTCGACAACGAGGACACGAACGTCCGGGTCTTCCCGCGCTACACCGCGTTCGACCTGTACCTTGCCGAGCAGTGCGGCCTCATCAAGCTGCGCGAGTCGCATCGGCTCGAGGACCTCGAGTCGCACGTGGCGCTCAACCCCGAGCTCGGGTCCGCCGAAGAGGACGACGAGGGCGACACGGAGTATTGATCGCTCGGCCGCGACGCCCTCACCCCGGCGCCGCTCGGCCGTGGACGACGTCGGTGACGAACGCGATGGCTGCCGGTGCAGGAGCGCTCCACTTCCGGTTCCGGGTGGACGACGGCGACCCTCGTGACCGGCTCGACAAGCTCGTCGTCCACCTGCTCGACCGCGCCGGCCATGCGGCCTCCCGCGCGGCGGTGCAGCGGTGGATCGCCGCCGGTCGGGTCCTCGTCGATGGGGAGCCCGCGCGCGCGTCGGTGGCGGTGCGCGCAAGCGCGCTGGTCGAGGTCCGCCCCGAAGAGCCGTCGCCCTCGCCCACCGCGGCCGATCCCGACGTGGCCATCCCGGTGGTGTACGAGGATGAGCACCTGCTCGTCATCGACAAACCTGCCGGGCTCGTCGTGCATCCGGCCCGCGGCCACGCGTCCGGCACGCTGGTCAACGGGCTGCTGGCCCTGCCCGGGTTCGCCCTGGCGCCCGCCGATCCGCGCGATCCCATGGGCCATGTCCGCCCGGGGATCGTGCACAGGCTCGATCGAGGGACGAGCGGCCTGCTCGTCGTGGCGAAGGACGAGCCCACCCGCGAGGCGCTGAAAGATCGGTTCGCCAGGCACGAGATCGAGCGCGAGTACGCCGCGATCGTCGCCGGCGAGGCGCGAGACGCCACCTACGAAACGCTCCACGGCCGGCACCCGACCGACAGGCTCCGGTTCACGTCATGGATCCGCGGCGGCGCCGGCGCACCCAGCGCTGGAGCCGGCGCGCCCGGTTCACGCGTCGCCACACCGCGCCGCGCCGTGACGCACGTCCGCGTGCTCGAGAGGCTCGGCGACGCCGCGACCGTCGTCGCGTGCTCGCTGGAGACGGGCCGCACCCACCAGATCCGGGTGCACCTCGCCGAGCGCGGCAGGACACCCGTCCTCGGAGACCCCCTCTACGGCAAGCCGCCGAAGAAGCCGGCGGTACGGGCGATCGCGGAGGAGCTGGGCCGGCAAGCCCTCCACGCGCGCGTGCTCGGGTTCATCCACCCCGCCACGCAAAAGCCCGTCCGCTGGGAGAGCGCGCTGCCAGCGGACATGCGCAAGGCGCTCGACCAGCTGCGGGCGCTCGCTACCAGATCTTCGATTTGATGTGGCCCTTGGACTTGATGAGGATGTCGACGAGGGCGCGGTCGTAGAAATTCTTCTGGTAGAGGTCCGGCGCGACGCGGCTCTTGTAGAGGGCGCGCCCTTCCTCGATCTCTTCGGACAAGACCGTGAAGAGGTCATCCTGCTGGATGCCCTGCACGATCTTCTCCTCGTTGTAGAGCGAGAGATCGCTCGCGATGGCGCGCGCGAGGCGGCGCGCCGCCTCTTCCGTTTCAATCAAGGGCATCCGTCTCTCCTCCAGGTTCGCCAGCCGGGGGCACGCGCTCCCGAGCCGACGGGGGCCTAGGATGCAGCAGCCCAGGCGGCGCTGTCAAAGTAGCTCGTCGTCCGACGACCCGACCCCGCACCCGCGCGGCGGCGCGAGGGGCGCGGCGGGCATGGGGGTGGTCGCGCGGGGCGCGCCGGCGGCAGGCCGATCCGCATCCTGGCGCGCCGCGGCGAGGGCGGCGAGCCCCGAGAGGAGCGGGAACGCGACCAGCGCGTAACGCCCGGCACCGAAGAACACGGCGTGCGTCGCCGCGGTCGCAGCGAGGACGGCGAGCGCGGCGCCTACGAGCACCGGCGCCCGGAGGAGCGCGCGGCCCTTGAGCAGCGCGAGGCCGAGGAGCGCGAGGTAGCCAACCCATGCATGGACGTGCAGCGCGGCGACGACCCCCAGCGCGAACAGCGCGAGCCGAGCGATGTCGAGCGCGCGGTGCGCGAGCGAGGGGCGGCGAGCTGCGCCGGGCGCCTGCGCGGGCCTGCGCGCCGCCCACACGAGCGCGGCGAGGAGGACGACGCGCTCGAAGACGGTCTCGACGGCGCCGAGCGCGACCTTGTGGGCATCGCTGAACGCCGACGGGTTCGAGGCGTGGAGGTACCACCCGGCCGCGCCGCAGTAGTCGAACGTCGCCGCGAGCTTCCTGGGCACGAGCCCGAGCCATTCGCCCGGGTGCTCCGCGATGTACCGGCGCGCCTCGCGGCCGAAGCAGGCGTCCTTGCCGGCTTCATCGAAGACCTCGCGGCACGCCTCGGGGACCTGGACCGGCGCCCAGGCTCCGGTGGACGCCGGATCCGCCCCGATGAGGAGATTCCATCCGCCGTTCACGCTCACCAGGGCGCACTGGTTCATCCGCAGGCAGTTGCGCGCGGTCCAGGGCGCGCACACGAGGAGCGCCGCGATGACGGCCAGCAGGACGGGCGCCGCGCGCGCGGCGAACGGGGGGAGGAGCCGGGGACCGCCAGCAGGCGGAGAGCCCGAGAGTGCGAGGCCGGCGAACAGGGGCGCGAGCAGGAGCGCCTGCGGGCGGACGAGGGTGGCGGCGCCGATGAGCAGCCCGATGGCGGCGAACGGGGCCAGCGCGGGGCGGCGCTCGCGCGCCCTCGCGGACGCCCACGCAGCGCAGGCGACGAGCGAACCGGTGACGCCCTCGGTCATGAGCGCCGGGGTGTACGCCACGAGCCCGGGGTGGAGGGCGACGAGCCCGCCGGAGAGCGCCGGCACGGCGCGCGAGCGCGGCGCGGCGCGGGCCGCCAGGCGATGGACGGCGAGCGCCGCGAGCGCGCCGAGCACGGCGTTCAGCAGCATCGCGACCGCGGGGTGCGCGCCGAGCAGCGCGTACAGCGCGCCGACCGCGCCCGGATAGCCCACCGGGTAGTGCGCGGCGTACGTGACGACGCCGTCCGGCCATAGCCACGTGTAGCCGAGCCCCGCCGCGATCCGCTCGGCGATGCGCTGGTAGTACGTCCCGTCGGCGGTAGGCGGGAAGCGCCCGGCCGCCCAGACGACCGTGGCGAGCCGCGCGGCGAGGGCGAGCGCGAAGATCGCGCCCGCGTCGCGCCGACGCGCGACGACCGAGGCGCCGTCGCTCATGACGAGCGCGCGAGCGACAGCGGGAAGCGCGCAAGCAAGCCGGTGGCCCGCAGCGCAGCGACGACCTCGCACGCGGGCAGACCGACGACGTTCGAATAGGAGCCGTCGATGCGCGCGACGGCGAACGCGCCGATGCCCTGAATCGCGTAGGCGCCGGCCTTGTCGAGCCCCTCGCCGGTCGCCGCGTACGACGCCACCTCGTCGTCGTCGAGCTCGCGGAAGCGCACCCGCGTGACGACCGTCTCGGCGTGGAGCGCCTCGGCGAGGCCCGGGGCGGACGCCGTCGCGGCCTCGGCCCGATCGCCGCCGGCGATCGCGAACCGCGTCCATACCTGGTGCTCGCGGCCCGAGAGGGCGCGGAGCATGGCGCGCGCGTCGACCTCGTCACGCGGCTTGCCGAGGATGGAATCGCCGAGGATGACCGACGTGTCGGCGACGAGGATCGCGCCCGCCCCGGCCGCCTGGCGCAGGCGCCGCGCGGCCGCGAGCTTCGCCAGGGTGACGCGCTCCAGGTAGGCAGCGGCGTCCTCGGCGGCGCGCCCCGCCTCGTCGACCTCGGCTGCCGCGACGCGGAGAGGCAGGCCAAGCGTGGTCAGGATCTCTCGCCGGCGCGGCGAGCCGGAGCCGAGCAGGAGCGGGTGTGAGTCGTCGATCATGGTCGTGCTGACGCCGGCGGCGCCGGCCCCGGCCGGGCGTGGTCCTAGCACGGCGCCAGCGCGACCGCGGGGCACGACGCAATCCGACGCAAACCGAGCCTCGGACGCCACCCGGACGCCAGCGGATCGCGACGCGTCGATTGCTCTTTTGACTCTCCCCCCGGCAGTAGTAGAGGGTCGGGCGCGATGCGCGCCAACCGGAGGGAGCCTGCACGATCGAGCCTCCCGCTGCTGGTGGCGTCCGGGGTCTTGATGGTGGCCCTCCTTCCGGCGCCGGTGCGCGCGGACGAGTGCGCGCCGGCCAGCAGGCTGTCGGGCTGTATCGATGCCGACAACCTCTGGCCTCACGCAGGCGGCGGCCCTTTCTTCGCCGTGGGGAGCACAGGGACGGCTCCGAGCTCGAAGGCCTCGTTCGGCCTCGTGGCGAGCTACCTGTCGCGGCCAGTGGGCCTGCGCACCGACTCGCCCGACCCCGAGGGGACGGTCATCCATGCGCTGGACAACATGGTCGACGCGACCTTCCTGGCGTCGTTCGGGCTCACCGATCGCCTGGAGGTCACGGTCGCCGCTCCCGTCACCCTGTACCAGGACGGGGCAGGCTTCTCCGACGTCCTCGGCACCGACACGGAGCTCCAGCGCAGCGTGGTGCGCGACGCTCGCCTGGGCGCCACGTTCGCGATCTTGCCGCCGGCCCAGCGTGGTCCGCTCGACGGCTTCTCGCTGGCAGCGCGCCTCGATCTGGGCGTGCCCACCGGCGACGGGTCGGTGTTCGCCAGCGCCGGGACCGTGACGCTCGCGCCGAGCGTCACCGCAGCGTACCGGCTCGGCAAGCTCCTGCTCGCGACCGAGGTCGGGGCCCGGCTCCGTGGCTCGAGCATCCTGATCGACGCCGAGGTCGGCCCACAGCTCCTCGGCGCCCTCGGCGCCTCGGTCGACGTGCTCCCGGACCGCTGGCTCACGGCGTCCGCGGAGGCGTTCGCCCTCTACACGCTCGCCGAGCAGCCCGCCGGAGCCCCGGCGCTGGTGCCGGCGGAGTGGATCCTCTCGGCCACGAGCGCACCGCTGCTCGCAGGCGACGTCTCGCTGTCCGCGGGCGGCGGCGGCGCCATCCCGTTCGCCTCCGACGGCGCGCTCACCGTGCCGCGCTTCCGGTTCAACCTGGGGCTCCGCTATGCGCCGACGGGGCGCGATGCGGACGCCGACGGCGTCCTCGATCGCGACGACGAGTGCCCGCTCGTCGCGGAGGATCGCGACGGCTTCCGGGACGGCGACGGATGCCCCGATCCCGACAACGACGGCGATCGGATCCCCGACGGTCGCGACAGGTGCCGGGACGAGCCCGAGACGATCGACGGCTTCCAGGACGGCGATGGCTGCCCGGACGCGGACGACGACAGCGACGGCGTCCCGGACGACGCCGACGCCTGCCGGAACGACGCCGAGGACCGCGACGGCTTCCAGGACAGCGACGGATGCCCCGATCCCGACAACGACGGCGACGGGATCCTGGATGCGCGCGACACGTGCCCCATGGGCGCGGAGGACGTCGACGGCTTCAAGGACGACGACGGCTGCCCCGATCCCGACAACGACATCGACCAGGTCCCTGACGCCAGCGACCAGTGCCCGGACAACGCCGAGGATCGCGACGGCTTCCAGGACGACGACGGCTGCCCCGAGCGCGACAACGACGAGGACGGCGTGGCCGACGCGGCCGACGCATGCCCCATGACCGCCGAGACGATCGACGGCACGAACGACGCCGACGGCTGCCCTGAGCCGGCCGGCAGGTCGTTGCCGCGGTGGTCCGGCGATCAGGTCGTCCTCGACGGCCTGGCCCGCTTCCCAGCAGCGAGCGCCCGCGTGCCGCCGGCCCTCGCGGCGCAGCTCGGCATGATCGCTCAGCTCATGCGCGGGCGCATGCCCCTCGACATCGTCATCGTGGAGGCCTACGCCGATCGTCAGGGCGATCAGTCCGCGCGCGCCCTCGACCTCGCGGGCGCGCGCGCGAGCGCCGTCAAGGAGCTCCTTGCAACCGCGGGCTTGCCGGCAGAGCGGATCACGGCCGCCGCTGGCGACCCATCAGCCAAGCGCGCACCAGGCGCACCCCAGATCGAGGTGACGGCGACCCGCGCTCGGCGCTCTGAAGGAGCTCCGGGTGCTCCGGGCGCAGCCACCTCGACGACCGGAGAGAAGAAACAGCGATGAATGTCCTCGAGGCACGCCGTGCCCGCCATTTGATCATCCGCCTGGACCGGGGCGAGGAGCTCCCTGCAGCGCTGGTGCGCGCCCTCGATGAGGCCGAGGCGCGCGCCGGCTGGATCGAGGGGGTAGGCTCGCTGGAGAAGGCCGAGGTCGCGCTGTTCGATCAAGCTTCCCGCACCTACGCGAAGACGCGCGTCCTCGATGGCCCGTGCGACGTGGTGGCGCTCTCGGGGAACATCGCGCTCCAGCAGGGAGAGACCTCGCTTCGGCTGTCGGCCACGCTGGCCCGCGAGTCGGGCGTCGGCCTCCAGCTCGCCGCCGGCGAGCTCGTGTGGGCGCGCGTCTACGGGCTCGAGCTCCGCGTCACGGCGTTCGACGATCTGCCCCTGGTGCGGGTGTTCGACGATCGAACGGGCGCGATGCAGCTCGCGACCCAGTCGTCCGCCATCCCCGCGCTCGCGGGCGAACCGCCCCGCCTGGCGCCTCCGGTGCAGGCCGCGGAGCTGCCGCGCGCGACGCCCCCGGCGCCCGCCATCGAGCCGCCGCGCGCGACGCCTCCGGCGCCCGCCATCGAGCCGCCGCGCGCGACGCCTCCGGCGCCCGCCATCGAGCCGCCGCGCGCGGCCTCAGCGGGCTCCGCGGAGCTCGCCGCCGCGCCGCTACCGCAGCGCCCGACCCGTCCTCGCCAGGACGACGAGCTCTATCCGGAAGTGGGCGACAGCGTGACCCACTTTCACTTCGGCGACTGCACCGTGATCAGCTCGGATGGCGAGCGGATCCGCCTCCGCCAGGAGCGCGACGGCCGCGTGCGCGAGGTCTCGCTGACGATGCTCCGCATCGAGCCTCCCACCGTCGACGCGGCGACAGGCAGGAAGCAGTTCCGCCTCGCGCGGAAGAACTGAGAGCGACCGCGCCACCTCGTCGAGAGGTGGCGGACGGCGCCTGCGCGCTCAGAAGACGCGCTGGGCGATGTGGATCGAGTCCCCTGCCTGGAGCGGCACATCGGGGATCTTGTTGTCGATGATGTCCTCGACCGAGACGGTGGTGAACACCGTCTTGCCCTGAGACTTCCTGCGGATCGTGACCCGATCCTTGTCCGCGATGCTGTTGAACCCTCCCGCCATCGAGATGGCGCGGAGCAGCGTCATGCCGGGCTGGAGCGGCAGGGACCCGGGCTTCTGCACCTCGCCGAGCACCTCGACCCGCTTCGAGTTGTACTCCTTGATGCTCACGCTCACGCTGGGATCGGTGAGGACCTGCCCCTCCATGAGCTTCGCGCGCACGAGCTCCGCGACCTCCTGAGGCTCGAGGCCCGACACCTTGAGCCGCTTCACGTAAGGGAAGTCGACCGTGCCGTCCGGCGCGACGGTGAACGTCGAGGGCAGCTTGTCTTCTCCGACGATGCGGAGCTCGAACACGTCGCCGACCCCGATGGTCGTCGCCTCCACCGGCGGAGGCAGGTTCGCTGGCTGGGGCGCTCGCGATGAGCACGCAGCGAGCGCCAGCGCGAGCACGGCGGCGGTCCACCGACCAGCGCGCCGCATCACATGAACCAGCGCACGCCCAGGTAGGCTTCGAACTGCTGCCATCCGAGGTAGTTCGGCGTCGTCTCGCCGGCGGGCGTCAGCGATGTGCTGCTGATGTTGTTGCCGTAACGCAGCGTCGAGTTGATGCCCAGCGAGTCCCCTATCCGGTACTCGCCGAACAGGGACGCGTCGACGCGGACGTCTGTCCAGGGATCCGCAGATGTGGAGGCGGCTCCGTTCCCCGGAATCGCGGGATACACGTGGGCAGCCACTCCGCCGTCGGCGATCAGCAGAAAACGCCCGCCGAAGAAGTAGGTGAGCTTGAGGTAACCGCGATCGCGCTCGTAGTAGGTCGAGAGATAGCTGTCGTGGAAATCGCGCGTGAAGCCGGCCGACAGCGACGACAGCGCGAGCGTGGCCGCCTCGGGATCGGCCGAAGGGTTCGGCGTCAGGTACCACTTCAGCTCGAGCTGGCCGATGACGCTGTCGAAGTCGTGCACCTCGGCCTGGCTGTCTGACGTGTAGAAGCTCGCGCCCCAGCCAGCCATCGCGAGGAGGCCAAACGACGACGTCACGAGGCCGTTGATGCCGAGCTGCGCGCGCAGGGGATGAGAGGAGAGCTGGGCAGCCGGGTTCGGGTAATTCACGAACCCGAGCGACGCGTCGTAGATGAGCGCTGTGCGGGGCAAGAAGCGCCAGCGACCCCGCGTCCGGATCGTGTGGTGCAAGTTCGTCAGGCTGTCGAACTCGTCGACCTCGAAGAACGTGCCCAGGAAGCGATAGCCTAGCCGCCAGTCGAGCAGCCCCCCGCCCGGCGTCCACACGAGCTCCGCCCCCGCGTCGGCGTGGACGCGCCGAAAGCTCTGGTTGGAAATCCCCAGATCCGAAGAGGCGATGGTCCGGCCGAGCGACGCATCGAGGATCCCGGACCAGGGGCGCCGGGGCAGGATCGTCAGCTTGGCGTCGAGCAGGCCGCCGATGTTCCGCTGCTCACTCAGCCGGTCCTTCCCTACCTCGCTGCCGGATACAGGGAAGAACTCTTCATAGGTCGCCGCGATGCCGGCGCGAAACTCGACGTCTGGCGGCGGCGCGTCGGGCGTCACCTCGTAGCGCTGCTGGCTCAGCGTCGAGAGCGAAAACGACGGCGTGATACGGAGCCGCAACGAGCCAACAGGCCCGAGATCATCGAGGCCTGCATAATCGTCTTCGTCTCGGCGGAAGAAGTTGGAGTCATAGCCGAACTCCGCGGCGACTCCGGGATGCAGCTCGAGATCGCCGGTGCGTATCCCGATGCCCTCGGTGTAGCGCCGATCCTTGAGCCACGGCTGATCCTGCGCCAGGGCCAACGCCGGGGACAGAGTGAGTGTGACTGCGGCAGCGGCTATGGTTTCACGAAGTTTCATCGCCTATTGGGCAGTGGCAATCCGAGAGAGGCGGTCGCCTACCGAAAACAGCTACTGCACGCAGGCGGCTCGATGATGATCTGGCTGACGGGATACTCGGAAGGATCGTCCTTGGGGAGGTTCGGATCGATCGTCGCCGTCACGGCGCTATCGCCGATAAAGCCCGCTTCCTGTCCGATGCACTGGTTGGCCTCGGCCGTCAGCTGCTCAGTCCGCTGCCGCAGCACCGTCAAGATAGTGAACTCATGGTTGGAGAGATCGACGTCACGCCGATTCACGGCGAGCTCCAGGCCCTGCCGCCGCTCGCGGGCGGAGCGGATGGCGACATCGATCTGATTCAGCTTGTCGTCAAGACAGAGCGTCTTCACGACGTCGCGCTGCGACCGGGCCGTCTCCAGCTGGCGACGAACCGACGTGCGGGCTCCGTCCATCCGGGCGAGGTAGGTCTCGCTCTGCGCGAGCTGCTCTGCGGGCGAGAGCGTCACCTGCCGCGCGAGGCCGGCGGAGGCGTCCGGCGGAGGCGCCGTCTGCGCCTGCGCAGCGGCGATCCCGTGGCCGACAACGACCGAGATCAGCGCCACAGCGGCGAAGCCAGGGATCTGTTCACGCTTCATCGAAGCCTCCGGAAATCAGACCCGCGCAGTATAGGTGCGGGTAGACGTAATTGTCAAAACGCAATGAACATGCCGAGCAGCCAGCTGCGCGCGTCCGTCGGGAGCCCCCGTACGGCGCTCTCTCCGTTCGATGCGCGACGTCAGCACGCCATTCACGTGCAAGCGAGGAGAGAGAATTGCGTCTTGTTCACGGACCCGGAAAGCCTCGGGGGCTATTGGCTCACGAACGTGACAGGAATCACAACCGTCGCGCCGCCGCCCTCAGGCGGCGCGAACTGCGCGCTCTGGACGCGCGCGACGACGCACGAGACCACCGTGCCGGACAGCCCGCCGCCGCCGGAGGGGGTCGCCGAGAGCACCTCGCCGTTGGGGCCGATCTTCGCGGTGATCCGGACCGACCCCTTCATGCTCGGGTCCTCTTGAAGACCTTTGTTGTAGCAACGGCGGAAGCCGGCGGTCATACCGGCCACGACGGAGGGCGCGTTCGAGACGCTCCCGCCGGAGACCGCGGCGCCGCCCACCTGGGCGTTGCCCACCGGCCCCTTGACCGTCTGTGCCGAGCCGGCCGTCGCAGGGCCGCTGGTCCCGGTGTTGCCAATCGTGGCGAGCCCGCCGCCGCCGGCCGCGCCAGGTCGCACGGTGCCACCCCCGGCGCCGCCCATGTTCAATCCCGCCACACCGCCCTTGCCGACGCCGGCCCCTGACGCGGCCGCGTTTTCGAGCAAGCCGGTGGGCACGTCGCCCGAGCTCAGGACGCTGGCGGTCGCGTTCCCGCTCGAGTTGAGCGCGCCCAGCATCTGCATGTCGAGCTGCGCGAGCTCGTTGGTGAGCGCCGACGCGCGGGCGTCGTTCATCCCGCCAGAGCCCTTCCCCGGGCTGGCAGCCCCCGCCCCCTTGTTCCCACCGCCAGCGGCCTTGGGCGCTTCGGCAGCAGGCGCCGCTGTCGCGGCCGGCGCCTCGACGTCCTCCTTCGGCTGCTCCACCGGCGGCGGGGGCAGCTGCTTCACGGACTCAAGCAGTTGCGCGACGTCGATCTCATCGTCGACCACCGGGTCCATCCAGTCGGAGTAGATCGAGCCCACGGCGCCGAAGTGGAACAGGAACGAGAACGCGGCGATGATCGTGGTCGTCCAGTCGATGTCGTTCGCGATCCCCGACCGCACCGAGACGGGCAGCTGCGGCTTGGGCTGCACCGGCGGCGGCGCGACGAACTGGAAGAGGAACGTCGTCTCCCCCACGACGAGCTTGCCGCGCGCCTCCTCGCTGAGCTGGACCTGGTAGGCCTGGACATTGCCGACCGCCACGCGCTTGGCCGACGACTTGAGCGCGGAGAGCTCGGAGACGCCGCCCTTGAAGGCGACCCGACCGGTCATCCCGTCCAGGAAATTGAGGAAGTACTCGCCCCCCACGAGCTCGAACACCCGAAAATTCGGCGGGATGCTCTTGCTCGGGATGACGAACATGCTCTTTTCGCTGGGGCCGATGGTGACGTGGGTGCGCTGCTTGATGACGCGCTCCTCGATCACCTTTCCCCCCTGAACCAGGCCGATCCTGAGCACCTTCGGGCCGGTCACCGGTGCGACCGCCCGCATGACCGCGGTCATCTGCCCGGGCTGCCCGGGGCGCGACGGGGTGGGGTGCGGGGGCTGCTGGGTCATTCCAAAGGACTCCGGGAGAGGGGGGACGAAGCGGGCGCCGATCGCGATCGCGCGCGGCTTGCGGAGCCGCGCCCCGGGGCCCGGCAGGCCCCGGGCCCGGATCCGCGAGCGACGCGCCGCGCAGCGGAGGGCACCATAATTTGCGAGGGTACACGGACAGCTCGGGGCGGTCCAGGAGAGCGCGCGGCGCTCAACGGGGCGCCCGGCGAGAGCGTCGAGGCGATCCGGAAGGGCGCACGGGGCCCCCGACGCCATCGGCGCTATCGGCGCTATCGAGTGGTTCCAGGGCGACCCGCACGAGCGCGTCGATCGCCTCGCGCCCTCGTGCGGCAGCGGCGCGGCTGGCCCGCCCAGCGGCCGCGGACGCGATCGCGCCGGCGCCCCCCGCGCCCAGGACGAGCGCGATGACCGAGGGCCCGGCGTGCGCGAGGTACGAGAGCGTGGCCAGGAGCAGCGCGGCGAGCGCCGACAGGCGCGCCGCCGCGCGCGGCCACCCCGCGCCGGCGTCGAGCCGCTGCTCGATCTCGGCGAGGAGCTCGTTCGCCACCGCGATCTTCGCGCGCGGGTCGGCGGCGGCCATGACCTCGAGCGCGAGGCGGCGCTCCCAGCTGTCCGGCGGCGACCGCCTCGCGAGCTCCGCCAGCCGCGCCTCGCCGGGCAGCGCGCGGAGCGAGCGCGCGAGCGACATCAGGTCGCCGCCGGTCGCGCGCGCGACCTGCGCGGGGTGCTTCCACGAGACCGCGGCGCAGGCGGCGCTCGACGCGATCGACAGCGCGCTCAAGAGCACGGCGACGGCGGACACACCGGCCGCCTAGAACGGCTCCTTGAAGATCGCCTGCTCGATGCGGTCCAGGAACGGCTGACGCAGCTCGGCGAGCGTGAGCTTGGGCTGGATCCGGCTGACGTCGACGGCCGCGATGGGCTTCTGGATGCGGCCCGTGATCGTCACCTCCGCGAGCGTGATGACCCCGCGCTGCTTGCCCTTCTCCTGCGCGCTCGCCGGCGCGCCGTGGCCGAGGATCGCGAGCAGGACCGAACCCAGCGCAAGTGCCTTGTACATGCTCATGGTCTCCCTCACGTGTCGGTCGCGGCGTCGGCGACGCCTCCATCCGGCGCGGCGGCAGGAGGAGGAGCCGCGGGCTGAGCCGCGGCGGCAGCCGCGTTGAGCTCCCCTTCCTTCAGCTTGGCGCGGTTCAGGAGCTCCTCCGAGTCGTCGCGCTGGCCCTTGTTGCGCAGCTCCTGGAACCTCGTCAGCGATTTGATCGCCTCCGCCACCTGCTGCTTCGGCGTCATGCCAGGGACGGCCGGGGCGAACAGGTAGAGCAGGCCGAGGTCGTAGTGGACCTGAGCCAGGTTCGGGTCGCGGCCGAGCACCCAGTCGAACTCGCGCTTCGCGTCGGCGTAGCGCTCGAGCAGGCGGTACGCGTCCCCGAGGTTGAGGTGCGCGGCGACGTGCTCGGAATCGAAGCGGACGGCGCCCTCGAGGAGCGGCAGCGCCTCCTGCGCGTTGCCCGCCTCGAGCAGGTAGGTCGCGAGCTGCACCCGCGCCTCGACGAGATCGGGGCGGCGCGTCACCGCCTTGCGGAACTCCTCCAGCGCCGCGGCGCGCTGCCCCTGCTCCCGGTAAATCAGGCCGCGGAGCAGCAGCGCCTCGGCGTTGTCCCTGTCGCGCGGCGGGTTCTCGCTGACCGGCTCGAACCCGTCCAGGATCGCCTGGAGCGCGTACAGCGCGAGATCGAGGCGCCGGTTCCTGTAGTGATCGCGGGCGATGATCACCATCGCCGGCCGGTAGTCGGGGTTGATCTTCAGCGCCTCCTGCGCGATCCGCTGGGCAGCGCCGGTATCCCGCTGGAGCGACTTGACCTCCGCGAGCGTCGCCGCGACGGCCGCCGACTTCGGCATCTGGCCGCGCTTCTCGCTCAGGAGCCGCTCGGCCTCGCCGAGCTGGTTCTTCCTGGCGAGGAGCATCGCGTACGCGATGATGGCGGGCTCGTAGTCCGGCACGAGCGTGAAGGCCTGGCGGTAGCTCGCGCCGGCGCCCGCGTCGCGGAGCCGCTCCTGCACCACGCCGAGCGAATAGAAGGCCTGGTGCGCGCGCGGATCGGCCTGCGTCGCCTGCCCGAACTGGGCCCTCGCGTTGACGAGATCGCCGGTCGCGAACGCCTGCAGGCCGCTCTGGTAGAACGCCGCCGCCCGGGCGTTCATGGCCGGCGCAGCCGTCTGGGCGGGCAGATCGTAAGGGCCCGCCGAGCTCGGCATGTCGTTCATGCCGTACGGCGCCTGGACGGGCGCGGTCGCCGCGGGCCCCGCCGGAACCGTGGGCACCTTGGGCGGCGGCGTCGCCTCCTCGCCGCAGGACGCGAGGGCGAACGGCGACATGACCGCGAGCAGGCTGGCGAAGAGGGTGACAGGGAGGCGGCGCATCATGGGACGACCGGCAGGGGCAGGGGGAGGCCGTCGGGCGCGAGCGGCGGGGTCATGCCGGGCCGCGTCCGGAGGAAGAGGCCATCCTTGTACTCGAACGGGCGCTTCGTCTCGGGATCGATGACCCCCTGGCTCCACTCGCGGAGCTTGGCGTCGCCGAGGATGTCCGTGAAGAACGCGAGCCGCTGGATCGCGAGGTCGACCGCTGGATTCCGGACCTTCCACGCCTTCGCCCAGACGACGGACTCGACGTAGAACTTGACCATCGCCTTGTCGGCATCGTTGAGGAGCCGCTCGCGCGCCGCGCGCCACTGCTCGCGCCGGTTCTGCCGGAGCGCGTCGGCCGTCTCCTGGAGATCCTCGCGATCGCTCGTCTCGGCGAGCTTGAGCAGCTTCTCTTCCTTGTCCGTGTACAGCCTCAGCCCCGGCGGGCGGGCGTTGTAGAGGCCGGTGCGGCAGGAATCGTAGAGCGAGCCCTGACGCGCGCGCGCGGCCACCGACCACGGGCGCGACTCGTAGGCGGTGATGACCTCCTGGAGCTCCTTCCAGTACCTGTCATTGGCCTTGGTGATATCCGCCTCGAAGGCCCGCTTCACCTGATCGATGACCCCCTCGTAGCGGTGATGGCCGGTGTCGTAATCGAACTCGGCCTTGATGCGATCGTCGATGGCCTTGTAGGCGCACTCCGCCGCCATGTCGGCCTGCACCGAGCCGAGGGCCTTCACCTTGTCGCCGGTCGCCGAGCTCCGGAAGGACGTGAACGCCGTCATGGTGTTCTTGCACCAGTCCCGCGCCTTCGGATCGCCGCCGGCGGAGCGCATCTTGGATGCATGGTACGCCGCCTGGACGACATACCCGCTCGCGGCCGGGTTGTTCTTGTTGGCCGCGTAATAGGCCTCCATCGACTGCGTGGCCTTGGTCCGGGCGGCGCGGTTCGGGCCCTCGTCGGCCCCGCGCTCGTCCCAGGCCTTCAGGTCCGCCGAGGCGACGAGGAAATCGATGTCGGCCTTCTGCTCGGGCGGCGGGTTCAGGCTCATGAAGGTGGCGCGCGAGGCGGTCATCTTGTCGCGCTCCCCGATGTTCGCGTAGAGCAACACCGAGTTCCTGGCGGCGTCCCGGCGCGCCGCCTGCTCGAACCGGACGTTGCGAGCGATGGTGTCGTAGGTCTCGGCCGCGCTGCGGTAGTTGAAGAAGAGGACGTACGCGGCGGAGAGCGCGTCGTAGGCCTGCTTCAGGTACTTCACCCGCTCGGCGTAGCGCTTCGGATCGGGGTTCTTCGGGGGGCTCGCGCCCGGATCGCCCTTCTCGAGCTTCGACAGGTTCTCCTCGCTGCCGTACTCCTTGATGAACAGGGAGTACATCGCGATGGCCTGGTCGTAGTCGCCCACCTGCTTGTAGCAGTAAGCGCCGTTCATGGCGGCCTCCGGCGCCTCGTCGCGGGCCGGCGCCTTCTCGAGCGCGACCTTGTAGAGCGCCGCGGCCTCGCGCCAGGCGGCGACGCGCGCGGGGCCGTCCGGCATCTTCTCGGCCTTCTCGAAGGCGCGGGCGGCGTCGATGTAATAGCCGCGAGAGATCGTCGGGCGGGCGATGTCGCCCTCCTTCAGCTTCTGCTCCTCGCTGACGGCGCAGCTCCGCGTGAGCGCCGCCTCGGCGAGCTTGCGGCTCTGCTCGACGTTGTTCTCGAGGTTCGACATCGTCGTGAGCCGCTCCCACGCCTTGTAGCCGAACTCCGTCTTGCCGCACTGCGCTTCGTAGATGGGCTCCATCCGCTTGCGCGCCTCGGCGAACTGGCCGTAGAGGAAGTAGTAGTCGGCCGCCTGGAACGCGTAGAGGTCGATGTTCTTCGGGGCGTCGAGCGCGGGAGGGACCCGCTGGATGTACTCGTCCCGCGCGGTGACGGCCGCCTGGACCTGGGGGGGCAGCGGCTCGGCGACGACGCGCTGCTGGTCGCCCTCGCCGACGATCTTGACCTTCTCGCGCGGCTCGATGCCCTCGGCGCCGCTCGTTCGCTGGAAGAGCTTGTTTCGATCCAGGAGCGCCTGGTGCGCGGTGTCGACGACCATGTACGCCGCGGGCTGCAGGTACTTGTCGTCCTCATTGGAGTCCCGCACGCCGACCGCCGAGCTCCTCGCCTGCTCGATCTCGTGCGTCGCGGGCGAGCGATCCATCGCCACCGTGATGACCACGACCATGTGGTTCGCGTCGGCGAGCCAGTACCGGCTCTCGTACGCGTCCGGGGCGTTCTCGTCCTGGGCCAGGTAGCCGGCCCAGCCCTGCGCGGCGAGGCGGTACTCGCCGAGCGCCCGCTCGAAGATCGGGTCGCGCGTCTCCTTGTCGTCGACGGTCAGCGCCTGCTGCACGAGCGCGCTTCCGGCGTTGGTGTGATCGGCGGCAGCACGGCGCAGCCCGCCGCGCACGAGCCGCTCGGCGGTCTGGATGGCCTCGGGATCGTCCTTGTTCGCCTCGACCCACGGGGTCGTCCCGACGTACTGGGCGAGCTTCGTGCGCGCCTCGAGCGCCTTCGCCGAGTTCATCGCCCGCTCGGCCGTCCCCTCGCGCGACTGCGAGGTGAGCGTGTCGTAAATGTCCGCGATCTGGTTCTGGACGACGGGCGCGTCGCGGTGCATCGGCCACTTCTTGAGGAGGATCTCGCTCACCTCGATCGTGTTCCGATACTGATTGAGCTCCTTGAACTCCAGCGCGAGCGCCTTGTAGATCTCGACCGTCCACTTCTGATCCTGCGGGATCAGCTTGGGATCCTGGACGCGCTCGATGGCGATCCGCATCTTCTGCTCGGCCATGCGCGGGTCGGTCTCGACGTCGAGGACGTCGTTCCGCGGGACGTAGGGCTCGTCCGGTCCGGGGCCGACGAAGTCGAGGTACGTGAGCGAGCCGGCGATGTAGGTGTACGCCTCCGCGCGAAAATCCGCGCCAGGATCGCCCGTCAGCTTCTCCTGTTCGTCGGTGTAGCGGAGCAGCTCGATGAACTGGCGTACCGAGGTCTCGTAACGCTGCTGCTTGAAGTACGTCCAGGCGAGCTTGTACATCGCGACGCCGTGGACAGGGGGCTTCTTGTACTTGATGGACTGCCGGTACGCCGACTCCGCCCTGTTGTAGTTGAACGGGCCGCCGGCGCGGTCGATCTCGTTGAAATGGTAGTCGCCGATCTGCCACCAGACCTCGGCGATGTAACGGGGCTCCGCGCCGAGCGCGGTCTTCTGCGGGATCGGCTGGCAATCGTCCGGATACGGATCGACGTACGCCGTCTCGTCCTCGGTGACGGGCGCGCGCCCCCGCGCGCCCTTCCGCGTGGCCTGGAGCGCCCGGCCGCCCGGCGTGGACCCGATGGGCGTCGGGTGACGCGCCTCCCAGCCGGTCCAGTAATCGTTGTCGTGGTCCTGCGGGAGCTTGCCGACGGTGTCGCGCGTCGGATCCTTCGGGTCGACTTCAACCGGGTAGGGATACTTGGTGTGGCACACGAGCGAGCGCCACACCTGCTGCGCCTCGGGGAACCGGACCGAATCGTTCAGCGCATGGCCGAGGTAGTAATAGATCCCGGCGAGCTCGCGGTACTGGGGAAACTCGCGGATGACGCGCTTGTAGAGCGCGATGGCCGGGAGCAGCGCGACGCTGAGATCCTCGCTCGCGTCCGTGTCGGTGCGCGCGCGCTCCTCGTAGAGCGCGGCCAGGCGGAACATCGCGTCGGGCGTGTTCTCGGGGTGGGCGTTGGGGCCGCTGTAGCGCTCGACGAACACCTCGAGCCTGCGGATCGCCTCTTCCCGGGCGTCGCGGAGCCCCTTCCTCTCGATCTCGATCTCGCGGTCGAGCGACGAGAGGATGCGGCGGCGCCGGTCCTCGTAGTGGTGCTGCACGATGCGGGTGATGGCGCTCCGGTAGTCGCGCGCCGCCTTCTCGTAGGCGGCCGCCTCCTTCTCGAGCGCGGCGAGCGCCGCCAGCTGGGCCGGCGTCGGAGGAGGAGGAGGCGGCGCCTGCTTGCGCCCGACCGACATCGGCGGCGCGAAGGGTTGCACCGCTGGCACAGCCGGCGCCGTGGCGCCAGGCGCAGGCGTGGTCGGCGCAGCCGTGGCGCCAGGCGCAGCCGTGGTCGGTGCAGCCGTGGTCGGCGCAGCCGCGGGGACGGCAGACGCCGCCGGCGCTGGCTGGCCACCCGGCTGGGAGAGCGCGAGCGGCGCGACCGCCAGCACCAGGGCAAGGCTGGCAAACCCGAGCGCGCCGCGCGGGCGACGGCGTCCCGTTCGCACAGCGCCGAGCGGCGCGCGCGCGACCGACGGTCCGAGGATCTGCGCCCCTGCCCCTGTTCGCGGCGCGCCAGAGATCTGCGGCGCGCTCGCGCCACCACGCTCCTTGCTCACTTCTCGTCCTCCGGATCGCCGCTGTCGTCGAGGACCTCGTTGAGCTCCTCCTTGAGGACCCGATCCTCACGGGCGCGTTCGACCTGCAGGCTGCGAACGCGCGTCATCTGCTCCTCGCGGACCTCCCACGCCTCCTCGGTGATGCCGACGTCGGCGCGCAGGATGATGTTCTTCAGCCGGTCGCGGACGAGGCCGAAGTTTCGCATCGCGACCTCGCCGACGACGAGGCGCGCCTCCCTGTCGAGCCCATCGAGCTGCACCGAGTAGTGAACGACGTTCGCCGTCTCACGACCGACGATCTGCCGGAGCCCCGAGGACTTCTGGGCGACCTCCCCCTCGATGTCGCGGAGCGCCGCCTCGACCCTCGCGTCCGCCGCGTCGCCGGCCCGGAGCACCGGCGTGATGCGCTGCGCGTACGCCGCGAGCTCCGCACCGCCGGCGCCCGCCGCGGCCAGCTCCACCTCGCGCGTCAACGCGTCGCGGTGGGCCTTGCGCACCTGCGCGTCCTCGATGAAGCGCTGATCGCCGAAGCCGACCTGGACCCGGCCCGCGCTGACCTGCTTGCGGAGCACGTCGGCCTGCTGGCGGTAGAGCGCGAGGTCGCGCTCGTTCTGGGCGAGCTCGATCTCGAACCGGGCGATGCTCGCGGGATCCCGGACGACCCCGGCGTGCGGGCCATCGCGGAGGAGCCGCCGGAGGCCGTTGACCGTCGCCTGCAGCGAGTCCATCTGCAGCGTGAGCTGCTGCAGGCGCTGCGACTGGGTGTTCCACTGCTTGAGCGCCTGCGCCTCGCGATCCTGGAAGTCGGCGTCCGTGACGGGCACCCGCGCGAGGCGCTTCTCCAGCGCCCTGCGCCTCGCGCGCGCGCCGCCGATCTCGCCCGAGAGCGAGTCGTCCTCCACGTCATCCATGCCCTGGCCGAGCGCGAGGCGCGCCAGCGCGACCCGGTTGAGCAGCGAGAGCGCCTGCTCCTCGCCGGCCTTGAGCTCCGGGAACGCGCGCACCCGGTTGGGCGAGCTGAGAACGGCGTTCAGCTTCTCGATGAGCTCGTTCGACTGCTTGATCAGCTCGCGGCAGTGGTTGATGTCGTCGATCACCGCGAACGCGGCCGGGCCGTCCTCGGCCTCGCGCGCCCACTGCACCGCCAGCGGCGGGAGCGAGGTGGTCGTGTCGAGCGCCTCGAGCTGCTCCTGGCTCAGCTTGTCGTAGTAGACCGCGGGATCGCTCGTCGAGCCGAGGAAGGCGTCGACGCGCGCGCGCATCGGGTCGTAGGTGGCGCGGACCCCCTCGTACACCTTCAGCGCCTTCTCGAAGCGGCCGGCGCGCAGCATCAGATCGCCGCGGAGCAGCGAGCCGTCCGCGATGTTCTGGCTGTCCGGCTCGGCGATCGCGAGGATCTCGAGCGACCGCTGGGCGCGATCCACGTCGCCCAGGCGGACATACACCCACGCGAGCTCGTAGAGCATCGCCCCGAACTCGGGCGAGACGCGGTCGATGTGGCCGTAGGCCTGCACGGCCTGGGACCACTGATCGGCCTCGTAGAAGAGCCGCCCGATCGCGAGCCACGCGAGGTCGATGACGCGCCGGTGCTCCGGGGTGTCGGCCGGCAGCTGCGTCACCTTCTGGAACAGATCGATCGCTGCGACGTAGCGGGTCTTGGGCACCGCCGGCGGCGCCTCGCCCTCCTTGAGCGGCTCGGGCGGGGGCGTCGCCTCCTTCACCGCGATCAGGCCGAGCAGGTACCTCGCCTGGTGGAAGTACTCGCTCTGCGGGTCGACCGCGCCGAGCGAGGCCTTCGCGCCGCCGAAGTCCTTCTTCACGTAGAGGCCCTTGCCGCGCGCGTACGCGAGGGCGCTCCCCGCCGTGGAGGCCGGGACGCTGTTCATCGACGCGAAGACGGCGTCGAGCGCGTCGTAGTCCTTGATCCGGAGGCAGATGTCCACGAGCCGGCCGAGCGCCTTCGCCTGGTAGGCGGCGAAGCGCGGCTCGGCGCCGCTCGCGACGATCCGCAGGAAGACCCGGCGGGCCGAGAGGTACTGCTTCGAGCGGAAGTACGTCTCCCCGAGCAGCGTGAGCGCGTCCGGGAACGCCGTCGGATGGTCGGGGTACTTCTCGACCACCTGGTTCAGCACGTTCGCCGCCCGCTCGTAATCCCTGGAGCCCATCAGGAGCTGGGCATCTGCGATGCGCTGGGCCGGCGTGCGCTGCTCGCCGCGGGATTTGTGGATCGCCGCCTGGATGGCGCCCAGCCCGGAGGTGACGCTGCCGATCTGCTGAGAGGCGCTCGTGTAGGCGCGCTCAGCGTCCAGGGCCCACGCTTCGGCGGGGGCCGCGGTCGTCGCCGCGCCGAGCGCGAGCACGCCAAGCAAGGCAGGGAGTACCCGCGATCCGGTGTCCCAGGTCATGGTGGCTTGTCCTAACGAGCTCGAACCTACTTCCCACCCGCGGCGGCGGACGGCTGCCCGGGAGCATCCGAGAGGCCGCTCACGATCTTCTCGACGAAGCGGATGGCTGGCCGCTCTTCGAGCGGGGTCGTGACGCCGCCCTTCTCGAACGCGACCGCCTGAAGGTTGATGGTCTTGCCCTCGACCGCCGTGAAGGAATGGCTGGAGCGCACCTCGAAGCGGTAGCCCCTGAGGTAGGAGAACACCCCGTAGCCGTTGCCCTGCAGGTTCACGAGCACCTGGAGCGTGTGATCCCCCGGCGGAACGGAGCCGTTGAAGATCGGGATCTCGCTCTGCTCGGCAAGGGCGCCCGACTGATCGGTCTTGTTGTACTGGACGGCGCCATCCAGGACGATCAGCACGCGCGTGACGCGGAACGCGGACGACAGCTCGTTGTTGAACCGGATCGCGGCGCGCGAGCCGGCGCCGCCGCCGGAGAGGATCGTGTCGCTGAGGAGCGAGAGCCGCGTGTGGCTGCGGCGGATCTGCTCCTTGAGCTCGTCGATGCGTTGCTCCAGATCGCGCAGCCGCACCGCATAGGTCGGACCATCCATCGCCGGAGCGGCGGCCGCGCCGGCAGCCGGCGCGCTCGTCGGGGCAGGAGGCGCCGCCGGGGCGGCCGCCGCGCCGGCAGCGGGGGCGACCGTCGCGGCAGGCGCCGCCGCCCCCGCAGCCGGTGCGACCGTCGCGGAAGCAGGCGCAGGAGCCGCTTTCGCTCCGTTGACAGGCGCAGGCGCTGCGGGGACAGCGGGTGCTGTGGAGGCCGCCGGCGCCACAGAGGCGGCGGGAGCAGCGGCCTTGCCGGTCGCGCCGCCCGGGGCTTGCGCGAAGGCGGGCATCGACATCAAGAACGAGGCTCCCACCCCCACTGCCAGCATCCTGATAAGTCGCATCGAAAGGTAACCTCGTGGTTGAACCCTCGTCAGCAGAGGGGGGCGACCTCACGCCCGGTGCCGGGGAGTCTAGTGGCGGCGGGCTTCCGAGCGCAACGACCTGGACACCTGCCTCCTCCTCCGGCGCAGGCTCCCGTCGCTCACCGCGCGAGGACAGCACGGCGCAGCCGAAATCGTGTGAGGGCCCCCCCGCGGCGGGCGCGGACCGCGTCCTCGGCCGTTCCGCAGGGCGCTGCCCCGGGAACGTCACGCGAGCGCGACCGGCTCTCCCCACCGGCGGCGTGCGGCGTGCGTAAAGGTCCGCGCACGCCCGTCCCCCTGCCCTTCCCCGGCCGCGGGCGCTGCGGGCGAAGGGGGCTCGCTCGCTCGGGGGCGGATCCGCTAAGGTGCGCTTGTGTCAGGGGAAGGAGTGCTCCTCAGATCTTCGAGCCGCGCCGCGCGTCCGATCCGACGCCGCGGCCGCCGCCGCGAACACCCCGCTGTCCGGGCCGCCGAAGGAGCGCCGCAGAGGCTCGGCCGCTCCGGGAGCTAGGATGGTCCCGATTTCTCGAGAGGAGGTCACGGACGAAGCCCTGATGATGCGCTTCCAGGGCGGCGACCGCGCGGCGTTCGCCGGGCTCGTCCGGCGGCACAAAACGTCCATCTACAACTTCATCCTGCGACAGGTCCGCGGGCCTGCGATCGCCGAGGATCTGGTGCAGGATGTGTTCGTGAAGATCGTGCAGAGCGCCTCCGACTTCAAGCACGAGGCCAGGTTCACCACCTGGGCGTTCGCCATCGCGCGCAACGTCTGCATCGATCACCTGCGCAAGATGTCGCTCCGGCGCCACCCGTCGCTCGACCAGGGCTCCGGGGAGGGCGGCGACGGCCCGACGCTCGGCGAACGGACCGCGGACCCGGCGCCCCAGGCCGCGGTGGACCGGGTCGCGATCGGGACCGAGATGGGGCAGCGCATCGTCCGCGCCGTCGAGGGTCTCCCGCACGAGCAGCGGGAGGTCTTCCTGCTCCGGGAGATCGGGCACGTGCCCTTCAAGGACATCGCCCACATCGTGGGCGTGCCCGAGAACACGGTGAAGAGCCGGATGCGCTACGCCCTGGAGCGGCTCCAGGAGGCCCTCTCGGAGTACGAGGATTACGCGAGGGCGCTGCGCTAGCGCTCCGGAAGAGCTGTCTATGGACTGCGAGAAGTTCGACCAGCACGTGATGGACGCGCTCTACGACGAGCTCGACGAGCTGACGTATGCGGCCATGAAGCGGCACATGGACGGCTGCGCCCGGTGCGCGTCGGCCTTCGCGGGGCTGCGCGCGGCCCGCGACGTCGGCGCCTTGCCGTTCGAGGAGCCAAGCGAGGAGCTCGAGGCGCGGATCCTCGACGCCGTCGAGGTCGCGCAGAAGAAGACGCCGTTCCGGCGCAAGGCGCTCCGCGCGCTGGCCTGGGCCGGCAGCCACGCGATGCGGCCGCAGCTGGCGATGGCGGCGCTGTTCGTGCTCGTCATCGGATCGAGCCTGCTGCTGCTGCGGCCGAAGACGGGCGTGGCGCCGGTGCGGGTCACCGAGTGGGGCCAGCCCGCGTCGTCGGATCAACACGAGGCGCCCCGCAGCGTCGCGCCTACCCCCACGGCCGTCGCGATGGAGGAAGGCGACGGCCGGCGCTCGGCCGAGGCCAAGGCGAACGAGGCGCCCAGGGCGGAGGCGGCGAAGGAGAAGAGCGCGCGTGCGTCCGCGTCCCCGGACGACGGCGCGAGCGCCGCGCTCCACGAGGCGCAAGCGCTGCAACGTAAGTCGGGCTGCGCGGCCGCCGTCGGCAAGCTCGACGAGGTCGGCGCGCAGTACCCGGGCACGCCGTCCGCGCACGCCGCGATGTGGGAGGCGGCCCGGTGCTACCAGGCCTCCGGCGACACAGCGAAGGCGCGCGAGCTGCTGCTCGCGCTGCGCTCCGCGAAGGGCTACGGCGACCGCGCCGAGCAGCAGCTCGCGGGCCTCGAGGCGAGCGCCGCCGGCGCGCAGGCGCAGAACTCGGCGCCGGCGGCCGCCGCCCCCGCCGCTGCGGCGCGGCGCGCTGCGGCCAAGGCGGCGATGCCGGCGGCGCCGCCGCGCAACGCCGAGGAGCAAGGTGCCGCGAGCCCCTCACAGGCGGCGCCCGCCGACACCGCGATGTCCCGCTGACAGATTCCGGGCGTCGGCGCGGCCCGCGCCTCCGCCGTCCCCGGCGCCGCGCCTCGACCTCACCGCGCGCGCCGCGGTGGCGCCAGCGTCAATTCGGCCTCACCGGCGCGTCGCGGATGTAGGCGATCGTCCTGATCGTGCCGACGATGCGCTCGCGCTCGTCCGGCGTGAGATCGACGAAGCGGATCCCCATGCCCGGGTTCGGGTTGTCGTGGAGGGGGCGCACCTCGTTGATCCACTGCACCGTCCCCTCGAGCACGTACGAGCCGTCGGTCCCCGGCGGCGAGAAGCGGAGCGTGAGCCGCGTGCCGATCGAGAGAGGCTGCGTCGTGCGGACGAAGATGCCCATCTCCGAGATGTTGGTGATGGACGCGTAGAGGAACGTGTCATCGGTCTCGCAGTCCACGAGCCAGGTGACGTCGAGGCGCTCGGACGAGCGCCGGTCGAGCGAATCCGGGGCGGGGATCTCGTGCTCGGCGTCCTCGCCGGGGCGATGCGCGTCGCCGTAGGCGCCGGCTTGCGCGCAGGACGGCGACGTACCGCCAGGCGCGTCGGGCGGATGGTTCGAGTCCCCGCGGCCCCCGGTCATGAGTCTGCGACTAGCCGCTTTCCGCACGCGCGTCGAGGGCGCTCGACGACGAGAAGCACGCGTGCGTCGCCGGGCCGCGCAAGACGAGCCGCGCAGCGCGGCATGCGTCGGGAAGCCCACGAGGGCAGCTCACCGCACGCGGATGACGCCGCCGCGGATGCGGTCCTCGTGCTCCGGCCCGCGCGTCACCTGAAAGCGCGTCTCACCGGCGAAGAGGCCGAAGTAGAGCGTGTAGTCGCCCGGGGTGAAGTTGGGCTCGAGCTGGAGCTCGTGGTCGTCCACGACGACGTCGCCCGGCTGCCACAGGCTCAGCGGGTAGCGCCCCTCGAGCACGGGATGGTCGCCGTTGTATCGACGCTGGAACCCGTCGATGTGAACGAACATCTTCCAGTTGCCGGTGATCGGCCGGTGGACCCGGAAGTACGTCCGCAGATGGTAGCTCTTCTGAGGGACGACGCTCGAGACCTTCTGGCCGTCGTCGTCGGTGAGCTCCCAGCCGAGCACCTCCAGCTGATCCTCGAGCATCGCGTCGAGCGGGTTCTCGGGAGCGGCGGGCTCGTCGAGGACGATACGGCCGAGCCAGCTCTCGTTCGGCCTGCCCCCGAGCTCGTTCGACGCAAGGAGGATCTGGCTGGAGCGGCCGTCGAGGACGGGCAGGTTGCGCCGGTAGCGCTTGCGAAAGAGGCTGTTCAACCGGGGCAGATCGTCGGACTTCACGACGAGCCAGCGGCGAGCGGCGGGGACGATCGGAGCGGCGACGCCGTCCACCGAGCTCCCCGCGGTGAGCCAGTCGAACGCCTGCGGGACATCGGTGAACGAGGTGACCTCGCCGCCCTGGTAGTAGGCCGCCGTGCGGCTCCGGACGCCGAGCGTCGCGAGCGGCTCGCCGGGCTTGCGAAGGGACTCGTAGGACGCGAAGACCTCCTTCGGCGAGAGCTGGGCCGCGAGCGCCGGATAGTACCAGAAGCTCAGCGCGAAGCCGGCGACGAGGCCGGCGAGCGGCGTGCCGACGGCGCGCGGGATGGAGGCGCGCGCGACGGCGTGGCGGAACGCGTCGCGCGCCACGAGGAGCAGCACGGGGCTCGCCGCCATCACCATGGGCAGCGCCCACCAGGCGTTCATCCCGTACGCGGCGAGGTGGTTCGGCATCGTCGCCACGGTGCCCCACCCGATGCGCTTGCCGACGAAGAGCATCGCGCCGACGCCGACGAGCGCCGCCTCGATGACGATCAGCAGGAAGAGCAGGTTGCCGTTCCAGATGCGAGCGAGCTCCGCGGCGCCGGCGTGCACCTCGTCGAGGACGCGCCGCGCCCAAGCGCTGAAGCTGCGATCGAGCTCGCGGGGCTGCTCTTCGAACCAGGTGAGCGCGACGAGGCCGGCGAACGCGAGCAGGACGAAGCGCATCGCCGAGGCCGCTTCGACCTCGAAGCTCTTCGGGAAGACGGGCTTGTCGACCGAGAAGACGCTGAGCGCCCTGTCCGGTGAGGTGACGAGATCGCGGTAGAGGACGAAGGCGAGCACGGCGCAGCCGACGGCGAGCGCTCGCGAGGAGGGGGCGCCGCGCTCGAGATCGCGGATGGCGAGCGCGGCGATGGCGGCGAGGAGCGCGGGGCCGCTGAACGGGAGCGCCCCGGCGTGCGGCGCGAGGACCGCGAAGGCGCCGTAGGCGAGCGCAGACGTGACGATCAAGGCGATCCGGACGCCGGCCTCGCGATCGAGGAGAGGGGCGACGACCTCGCCCGCTCGGTCCGCGGCGGGGGCCCGGAAGAGCCGGCCGACGGCGAACGGCAGGAAGGCGCTCCACGGAAAGAGGGCGTGGCCGAACTGGCGCAGCGTGAGATCGAACGTGGACTCGACAGGCGGCTTCTTGAGGAGCACCACGCCGAGGGCGCGGGGGAGCGGCTCGCCGGCGCTGGAGCTCGCGAGCACGAGGGCGCCCTGCGCCGCCGCCGCGACGCCGAGCACCAGCGCGGCGGCGCCCACGAGGTCGCCCAGCGTGGGCCCCCGGCCTTCCGGCTCGGGCCAGGCGCCGGACGTCCGGAGCAGGAGCCAGGTCAGGCCGGCGCCGAGCGCGGGGACGGCGACCCCGATCAGCAGGCCGCGGCTGAGGTATCCGGCCACGACGCCGAGGAGCCCCACGGCGAGCCACGCGGCCGACGCGGGCAGGGCGCCGCGCTGCGCCCCTCGCCCGCCCTCGAGCAGCGCGCCGGTCAGCCCGCAGAACGCCATCGTGAGCGCGGCCATCGTGACGATGTCGCCGAGCAGGGTGCGCGCCTGCATCACGTAGAGCGGCATCGTCACGAGCACCGCGACGCCGTACAGGCCGGCCCTTCGATCGACGAGGCGGGCGAGGAACTCGTAGAGCACGAGCGCGCCGGCGAGACCCCACAGCGCGAGCGGGAGGCGCCCGGCCCAGTCGTGCAGACCGAACACGCGGAAGCCGAGCGCCATCGAGGTGAACCCGAGCTCGCCCATGCCGAGGTCGGTCAGGGTCGGCAGCTGCCCCGGAGCATCCGGGAGATCCACGCCGCGCGCGCCGAAGACGTGGATGGCGATGCGGCGGGCCAGATCGGCACGGTCGAGCTCGTAGGGGTCCCAGATGCCGCTCTTGCCGATGAGCGGCAGCAGCGTGAGGGCCGCGAGCGCGAGGGCCGCGAGCCTCGCGAGGCCGGCGCGCCCGCTCCCGGCGGCCACGAGGCCGCGGTCCAGGGCCGGCGCGTCACCGATCTCAGCCGAGCGCGCCTCGGGAGGGGGCACCTCGGCGCGGGGTGGGGCTCCGTTCGCGTGCGGGTCGGGGGCGGCGGGCGGGGCTCCGCCCTGTGGGTCCCCTCGGTGGACGCTCGACATGCAGGGCATCCCCTTACCGCCTTCGCGCGCGCGTGACCACGGATCGTGGGGAAGCGTTTGTAGCCCCCCTGGGCGTCTGCTATCGCGCGCGGCGTGGTGAAAGCCCGTCCCCAGAGCGCGCCCCAGGGCGCGAAAGCGCGCCCGCAGGCGCCGAAGCCCGCCCCGGCTTCCCGCGGCCCCCGTCCTGCCAAGAAAGACAGCCGAGGCAGCCGCCGGGGAGCGCAATCCAGCGAAGCCCCCCGGGCGAGCGACGCGGCGATCCCGCGAGGTCGCCCTCCCCGGCGCGAAAATGAGGCGCACGCCGACGATAGATCGCGACGCGCGAGCGAGCAGGGCGGCGCGACGCGCGCTGCCGAGCCGGGCAAGGAGAAGGAGCGGCGGGCCGGCGCGGCCCGCGCTACCGAGCCGGGCAAGGAGAAGGAGCGGCGAGCCGGCGCGGCCCGCGCTACCGAGCCGGGCGAGGGGGAGAAGACGGCCAAGCAGAGGGGCTCCGCGGCGCGCTCCTCCGGCGCGGCCCGCGGCCGGGCAGGGCGCGGGCCCCGCGCGGGAGGCGGCGAGGAGAAGCGACGGCTCCCGGACGGGAGGCCTGCCAGCCGAGGCGCCGCGCAGCAGCAGCGCAGGAAGGCGGCCGAGCCGAGGCGGACGGAGGAGACCGACGCATCGCTGCCGAAACGATCCGGGCGCGTGGCGCTGGTCGGGCGCCCCAACGTGGGCAAATCGACGCTGCTGAACGCGGCGCTCGGCCATCCGCTCGCGATCGTCTCGCCGACGCCTCAGACGACGCGCGACGCGATCCTCGGGGTCGTGCACCACGGCCCGGCGGAGATCGCGCTGCTCGACACGCCCGGCCTTCACCGGCCGCGCACGGAGCTCGGGCGCGTGATGAACCAGGCGGCGCGCGAGGCGGCGCGGGGCGCCGACGTGATCGTGTTCGTGACCGAAGCGCCGGATCCCGCGCGCCTGCCGCGGCGCGTGAAGGAGGATGAGGACGGCCCGCCGCTCGCGCCGCACCCGAGCGATCTGACGCTGCTCGCGGACCTGGGGAGCGAGGCGCCGGTGGTGTTCGTGCTCAACAAGGTCGACCGGATGCGGGACAAGGCGCTGCTCTTGCCGCTCCTCGACGCGTTCGCCAAGCTCCGGGAGTTCGCGGCGATCGTCCCCATCTCGGCGCTGCGCGAGGACGGCGTCCAGCGCGTGCTCGACGAGGTGGCGAAGCTCTGCCCCGAGGGGGACTGGGGCTTCGCGCCCGATGAGCTCACCGACAGGCCGACGCGCTTCTTCGCCGCCGAGTACGTGCGCGAGCAGATCCTGCGCGCGACGAAGGCGGAGGTGCCCCACGCGAGCGCCGTGCAGATCGAGCGCTACGTCGAGCCGACGGGCGAGGGCGCGCTGCACATCGACGCGACCATCCACGTGGAGCGGCCCGGGCAGAAGAAGATCCTGATCGGCGCCGGCGCGGAGCAGCTGAAGCGCATCGGCACGGAGGCTCGGCTCCGGATAGAGGAGCTCGTCGGCCGGCAGGTGAACCTCAAGCTCTGGGTCCGGGTGACGCCGGAGTGGCGTGAGTCGCGAGAGCGGCTGGACGAGCTCGGTTACAACAAGGGAGAAACCTCGTGAGCGCGGCAAAGCCAGCCCTTTCCAGATCGAACAAGCGCAGCCAGGGAGCCGCCGGAGGCGGGCGGACGGCGAAGAAGGGCGACGCCCCCGAGAAGAAGAGGGGCGGCGTCGCTCCCAGGAAGGGCGCTGCCGCCTCCGGCAAGGGCGCTGCCGCTCCCGGAAAGAGCGCAGCGGCCTCTGGAAACAGCGCCGCCGCTCCCGGAAAGAGCGCAGCGGCCTCCGGAAAGAGCGCTGCCGCTCGCGGAAAGAACGCGGTGGCGCCCGGCAAGAGCGCCGCCGGCTCGAAGAAGGGCGGCCGATCAGGCTCGAGCAAGGGCCGCGCGCTCGCCGGGCCGATCGGCCACGAGGCGGAGCAGGACAGGGAGGAGCTCGCGGCGGACCTGGCCGAGGAAGTCATCGCGGCCGCCGAGGACGCCGCGGCCGATGCGCCTGCGCCGCCCCCGTCGGCCGGGATCGTGGCGCTGGTCGGGCGGCCCAACACCGGCAAGAGCACGCTGTTCAACCGGCTGATCGGCAAGCGCGTCGCGATCGTGCACGACGAGCCCGGCGTGACCCGCGATCGCCACTACGGCGACGTCACCTCGCGGGGACGGCGCTTCACGCTCGTCGACACGGGCGGGTTCGACCCCGAGAGCGATGATCCCATGCGGCAGGGGATCAAGCGGCAGATCGACCTCGCCATCGCCGAGGCTGACGTCATCGTGTGCGTCCTCGACGCCGTGACGCCGGTCACGCCGTCCGAGCACGCCGAGCTCGGCTTGCTGCGCCGCGCGGGCAAGCCCGTGATCTACGTCGCCAACAAGGCGGACTCGCAGAAGGCCGAGGTGGAGGCGACGGAGCTGTACCGCCTCGGGATGGATCGGCTCATCCCGATCAGCGCCCTCCATGGCCGCGGCATCTCGGATCTGGAGATGGCCATCGAGGCGGCGCTCCCCAAGGAGCCCGCGGCGCCCGAGGAGTCGGCCGAGGGGGCGCTCCGCATCGCCATCATCGGGCGGCCCAACGCGGGGAAGTCGTCGCTCGTCAACCGCATCGCGGGCGAGGAGCGCATGCTGGTCGACGCGACGCCCGGCACGACGCGCGATCCGATCGACACGCTGGCCGAGCGCGACGGGAAGCGGTTCTTGCTGATCGACACGGCCGGCATCCGGCGCAAGGCGAAGGTGACGAAGGAGGACAGCGCCGTCGAGGCGGTCAGCGTGATCCACGCGATCCGCGCCATGGAGCGGGCGGAGGTCGTGCTCCTGCTCTGCGACGCGGCCGAGGGCGTGGCCGAGCAGGACGCGAAGATCCTCGGCCTCGCGGTCGATCGCGGGTGCGGCGTCGTGATCGGCCTCAACAAGATCGATCTCCTCGATCGCAAGGCGCTCGCCAAGGCGGAGCAGGACGCCCGCGACAAGCTCTCGTTCGTGCCGTGGGCGCCGATCGCGCACGTGAGCGCGCGCAGCGGGCGCGGCGTGGCGAAGCTCATCGAGACCGTCGCCGAGGTGGCCGACGCCTACCGCAAGCGCGTGCCCACCGGGGAGCTCAACCGCTTCTTCGAGCAGATCCTGCTCACGCACCCGCCGCCGACGCACGGCGGGCGCGCGCCCCGCCTGTTCTTCGTCACGCAAGCCGAGACGTCGCCGCCGCTGTTCGTCGTCGTCGCGAGCGATCCCGACAAGCTCCACTTCAGCTACCGGCGCTACGTGGCGAACCAGCTCCGGCAGGCGTTCGGGCTGGAGGGCGTGCCGGTCCGCGTGAAGTACAAGGAGCGCAGACGGCGGGGATAGCGGGGACAAGCCGGGGGCAGCCCAGCTGCCTCCTCACAGACCGTTCCGAGTTACCCCAGGGCAGCCAGAAGAACCGACGAGCTGCCCCGGGCTACCCCGCCGCCCCGGGCAGCGGCGCCAGCACGTCGGCGATCCTCGCGAGGCCGGCCACGTCGTGGATGTCGTACGGGAACGCCGGGACGTCGACGCGGACGCTGCCGGCGCTCTGCTCGTCTTCGAGCGCCGCCTCGAGGGCGATCAGGTTCAGCTGATCGAGCTTGCCCATGCGGCTCTCGTCCTTGGCGGCCTGAAGCAGGCGCGCCGCGGCGCCGGAGGCGAGCGCAAGGCTGCTCCCGTCGAGCGCGGCGGCGATCTCGCCGACGCCGGGGAGCGCGCCGTACACCGGGTGGACGCGGTTCACGACGAACGCGTCGCGGTGCATCTGCTGCTCGCGCAGGCGATCGGCGAAGTACAGCACCTCGCGCACGCAGAGCGGATCGGGCGTCGTGACGAGCACGTAGGCCACGTCGGGGCCGCGGAGCGCCGACGCCACCGCGTCGGCCCGCTGCTTCCAGCCGCCGAAGACCGCGTTCATCTCGCTGATGAACCCCGCGATCTGCTCGAGGAAGCCGCTGCCGGTCAGCTTGCCGATGCCCCGCAGCACCGCGGCGGTCGAGCGCGCCAGCAGGTTGAGCGAGAGCTTGCCGGAGCTCTGGAAGGCCTGCACGAACCACCGCGTCGCCGCGCCGTCGATGGCGCCGACGAGGCGCTCCGGCGCGTCGAGGAAATCCAGCGCGTTCGCCGTGGGCGGGGTGTCGAGCAGGACGAGGTCGTAGCTCGGGTCGCTCCTGACGGCGTAGAGCTTCTCCATCGCCATGTACTCCTGCGTGCCCGCGAGCGACGTGGAGATGTACTTGTAGAGGACGTTGCCGAGGATCCGGTCGCGCTGCTCGGGCGTGGGGGCGAGCGACGCGACGAGGCCGTCGAAGGTCGACTTCGTGTCGAGCATCATGACCGTCATCGAGCCGGGCACGTCGACCCCCGCCCTGGCGAAGCGGACGGGCTCGATCGTCTGCGCCTCGGTCGTCATCTCCTCGAGCCCGAGGCTCTGGGACAGCCGCCGCGCCGGATCGATCGTCAGGCAAAGGACGCGCTTGCCGCGGCGGGCAGCGGCCAGGCCGAGCGCTGCAGTCGTGGTCGTCTTGCCGACGCCGCCGCAGCCGACGCAGAGGATCACCCTGCGCGAGGCGAGCAGCGGGGCCAGACCGGCGTGGTCTGCCTGAAGGGAGGCGTCGGCGGGCGGGCTGTTCCGGGGGGGTGCGAGCGAGCCGGGCATTGCGCGCGACCTGAGGCCGCGGCCCCTTGTAGCACGAACCGGGGGGGCGCGAGCGCCCAGCCTGCGGCGTCGCGAGCGGCCAGCTGCGGCGCAGCGACCGCTCAGCCTGCGTCGGCGCGGCCGCTCAGGCGGCGCGGAGGATGCGCAAGCACCCCGCAGCGGCCCGGGCAATGGAGGCGCCACGCTCCGCCGTGCCGCCACGGCCGCAGAGCAGCACCTCGCCGCCCGACACCGAGAGGCTCTGGACCTCGACGTCGGCGGTGAGCGTGGCGATGCGCGAGCCGACCGCCGCGCTCTGCACCGCGTCCGGGTTGGCGAGGAGCGGGGCGTAGGCGGCGAGCTCCTCACACGCCGGCCACGCGCCCGCCCCGGCGACGAGGCAGCCGCTGTCGTCCACGAGGACCACGACGTCCAGGTTCGCCTCGGCGCGGGTCGTCGAGAGCTGGTAGTGCAGCGCGGTGACCGGATCGTCGCTGCGGCGGCGCCGCCGCTCGGAGGCGGGGATCCCCTCATCCAGGGCCGGTATGCCCTGCTCGACCGAGGGCGCGCCGGGATCGACCGGGCGCTCGGCGCGGCCTCCCGGCCTGCCGCCGCGCTGGCCGCCAGCGCAGCCGTCCGACGCGAGCTGAGGCACAAGCTGCTGGTTCGATAACGAGAGCGACACGAACACCTCCTCGACGCGAAGGATGGTCGCAGCGCACGAGGGCGGCCAACTTTGCTAAGTTCTGATCGACGATGCGCGGCTTCATCGATCTGCACTCCCACTGGGTCGCCGGCGTCGACGACGGCGCCCGCACCGTCGAGGAGAGCCTCGCCCTCCTCACCGCGCTCCGCGGCGCCGGGTTCGACACCGTCGTGGCGACGCCGCACATGCGCCCCGGGATGTTCGACAACACCCGGCACGGCCTCCAGGCCGCCTACGACGCGACCTGCGCCGCGCTGCGGGCCGCGGCCGGCGCGCGTGACCTGCCCGCGCTCGATCTGTCGTCGGAGCACTTCTTCGACGACATCGTCTTCCAGCGCCTCCTCGACGGCAGCGCCCTCCCCTTCCCGGGCGGCCGCGCCGCGCTCGTCGAGTTCCCGACCCGGAGCTTCCCCGCCCGGGCCGCGGAGCGGATCTTCGATCTCAGCCGCCGCAAGCTCCGCCCCGTCATCGCCCACCCGGAGCGCTACGAGCCCGTCTTCGACGACATCTCCTCGCTCGATCCGCTGCTCGACGCGGGCGCGGTGCTCCTCCTCGACGTCGCGGCGCTCACCGGCAAGTACGGGCGCACCCCCCGCCGGGCCGCCGAGCAGCTGATCGAGGCCGGCTACTACTACGCCGCGTGCAGCGACGCCCACGCCGCAAAGGACGTCCCCGACGTGCGCGACGGCATCAAGGCCCTCTTCGCCAGGGTCGGCGAGGAGGAGGCGAGCTTCATGCTCATCGACGGCCCGCGCGCGATCCTCGAAGGCACCGTCGACCCCTGAGGCCGTGATCCGCCCGCTCGCTTGACGGGCCGGCGCCCATCGCTATAAGCGAACGCCACGTTCACTATTCGCCATGGCGCAGTACCTCAAAGACAACGTCCAGGAGAGCATCACCTCCGCCGCGCTGACGATCTTCGCGCGGAAGGGGTACGAGAGCGCGACCATGGCCGAGATCGCCCGGGCGGCCGGCGTCTCGACGGGCAACATCTACAGGTACTTCGCGAACAAGGACGCGCTCTTCTACGGGATCGTCGACGACGGCTTCGCCCGCGCCTTCACGATCCTGCTGCGCCGCCGCGTGAAGGCGCTCGACGGCGTGGAGGACGTCCGGGCGCTCCCGCCGACGGCCACCTACCACCTGATCTCCGAGGAGCTCCTCCGCTTCTGCATCGAGAACAGGCTACGCGTCGTGATCCTCCTGGGGCGGGCCGGCGGCTCCAGGTACGAGCGGTTCTCCGAGGAGACCGTGGAACGCCTCATCGCGCTGGCGATCGAGCACTTCCGCGCCCTCGACCCATGCCTCTCGGTGACCGAGGCGATGCGGTTCAACCTGGACCAGATCTACCAGGGCTTCGTCAGGACGATGGTGAACACCCTCGCCCGCTTCGAGGACGAGGACGCCATCCGAGAAGCGGTCCACTGTTATTCGAAATACCACCTTGCCGGACTCAGGAGCTTCTTCGTGTAAGCTTCGCTTCGCCTCGCCTCAAAAGTGAACGAACCATTCATCATTCACCCATCGAGCTCGACCCCTCGCGGAGGCGAGGGGCGCAAGGAGGCCCATCATGCTGGAGAGCACGCTTGATCTGCCCGTCGAGGCGCGCGCCGTCCTCGAGGAAGAGGCCACGCTCCTCGAGCGCGTGCGCGCCGCGCTGGCCAGGGCCCAGGAGCGCGCCGCGCGCGCCTTCGGGCGCGCACCGCGCGAGCTCAGGTCCGTCGCGGCGCTCCGGGAGCTCCGCGACGAGGCCGCCGCGGCCTCGGCCGACGATCTGCCGGCGGTGCTCCTCGAGATGAGCGTGCGGCAGCGCCTTATCGAGCAGGAGCCCAGGGAGACGCTGCCCGACCCGCTCTGCCCGTACCTCGCCCACCTCCGAGTCGACGAGGGCAAAGGGGCGAAGGACTACCTGCTCGGCCACGCGACGTTCCTGGATCCGTCGGCCGACGTGCGCATCCTCGACTGGCGCGTCGCGCCGGTGGCGCAGATCTTCTACCGGTACCGCGAGGGCGACGAGTACGAGGAGGCCTTCCCGGGGCGCGTGGCCGAGGGCGTGGTGAAGGCGCGCCGCATCGTCGTCGTGGAGCGCGGCGCCCTCACCCAAATCGTGGGCGACGGCCTCGTCCTGACGCGGCGACGCGACGGGCGATGGACCCTCGCGGAGCGCGCGGCGCTCGCCATGCAGCCGGGCGGCGCGGGCACGGCCGCCCGACCCGGGAGCCTCGGCGTCGGCGCCGGCGCCGCGGACCACGCGAAGGCCGCGGAGGTCACCGCCCTGCTCGACGCCGACCAGTACGCCGCCGTGTGCGCGCCCCCCGAGCAGCCGCTCCTCGTGCTCGGCAGCGCCGGGAGCGGAAAGACGACCGTGGCGCTGCACCGCCTCGCCCGGATCGCCGCGCTCGATCCGGCGCGGTGCCCGCTCCCGGCCATGAACGTCGTCGTCCCCGAGGAGGGCCTCGCGCGCCTGTCGCGCCGCCTGCTCTCGCCGCTCGGCGCGGGGGAAGCCCAGGTGAAGACGCTCGACGCCTGGTCGTCGGCGACCGCGCGCGAGGTCTTCGGCAAGCCGATCGCCCTGTGCGACGATCCCCCGGCGCTCGTCTCCAGCCTCAAGCGCCACCCGGCGCTTTACCGCGCGTTGCGCGAGCGGTTCGCCAGGCTCGCCCCGGCGAACACGACGCTCCCGCGGCTGCGCCGCCGCCTCGCCGACCTCTTCACGGATCGAGGGTTCCTCGAGGGCGTCGTCGCCGCCTCGGGCGGGGACCTCCCCAGGAGCGCGGTCGAGGAGACCGTCCGGCACACCCTGCTGCAGATCGCCGAGCCGCTCGACCGGCAGCTCGCCTCGATCACCGTGGCCTCGATGAAGCGGGCGCTCGACGGCCGCGCCATCGCCGAAGGGACGCCGGACGAGCTCGCGGGGACGCTCGACATCGACGATCTGCCGATCCTGCTCTTCCTTCGCGCCGCTCGCCGCGGCCTGGACGGGGCGGGGTGGTCGCACCTCGTGCTCGACGAGGCCGAGGACTTCTCGCTGTTCGAGCTGTTCGTCCTGGGGAAGCTCCTTGGCGAGACGCGCAGCGTCACGCTCGCCGGCGACGAGGCGCAGCAGACCTCCTCGAGCTTCGCCGGGTGGGACGCGGCGCGAGCGGCGCTCGGCGTGGGCGACGCGGCGACCTGCCGCCTCGCGGTGTCGTACCGGTGCCCGCAGCCGGTGACGGAGCTCGCGCGGCGGCTCCTCGGCGAGCTCGCGCCCGAGGCGCCCGCGCGCGCGGCCCGGGACGGCGCGCCGGTCGGGCTCTTCCGCTTCCCGAGCGAGGCGCAGGCGCACCTGTTCCTCGCCGGCGCGCTCCGCGATCTCGTCGGACGGGAGCCCCGCGCCTCGGTGGCCGTCATCGCGCGGGACGCAGGCGCCGCGCGGGATCTCCACGCGCTGATCGCGGACCTGCCGGAGGCGAGGCTCGTGCTGGAGGGAGCGTTCTCGTTCGAGCCGGGCATCGACGTCACCGACGTGGACAGCGCGAAGGGGCTCGAGTTCGACTACGTCGTCGTGCCCGACGCGACCGCGGCGGCGTACCCGATGAACCACGAGGCCCGCCGTCGGCTCCACGTCGCGGTGACGCGGACGTCGCACCAGCTCTGGCTCATCTCCGGGGCGGCGTGGTCGCCGCTCCTCGGCGACGTGGGGGCGAGCTGACGCTCGCCGCGGCGCCCTGGGGGCGCGGCCCGGCCGGCGCGGAGACGGCGGCGGGAGGGAGCGGGCTGTCCCTCACCGCCGCGGTCCCGGCGAGCGCGACCCCGAGGACGGCGGCCCCGAACACCAGCAGCGCCTGCAGCCAGCGCCGCGGGGCGGGCGGAGGCTCCACCTCGTCGTCGGCCGAGCGGTCCCCGGGATCGAGCGACTCGAGCGCGGCGCGCAGCTGCTGCGTGCGGAGGTGGGACGCGTCGCCCAGGATCTGCGCGAGCCAGCCGGCGACGAGCGCGTCGTTGCCCGGGTTCGCGGCGCCCGGGATCGCCTCCTCGAGCGCGCGCATGAGCTTCGCGGCCGTCGCCGTGCGCGCGGTGGGCGACTTGGCGAGCGCCTCGGAGACGAGGCGATCGAGCGCGGGGGGGATCGGCTCGGGCGGCGGCGGCGCGCTCAGGCGCTCCGCGAACCCGCGCCGGGACGGGACCGCCCGCGACGACAGCGGCGCGGCAGGCCGCTCGCTCGCGATGTGGGTCATCGTGCTCTCGCTGTCGTCGGCCTGGAACGGATGAGCGCCCGACAGGAGCTCGTAGAGGAGCACCCCGACCCCGAAGAGATCGGACCGCCGATCGCACGGCTGCCCCCGGATGTGCTCCGGCGCCATGTACGGCGCGCTGCTCCGGAACAGGAACGCGCCCCCCTCGCCGCCCGCCGCGCCCACCGTTGAACCGCGCCCGCCGTCCCCGCGCAGCGCCTGCGGCCGTCGCTCGGACATCCCCCCTTCCTCGAGCTTCGCGATGCCGAAATCGACCATGCGGACGAGCCCCTCGGACGTGATGAGGACGTTGTCCGGCGAGACGTCGTAGTGCAGGAGCTCCCGGGGGTTGCCGCCCTCGTCCCGCAGCTCGTGCGCGGCGTCGAGGGCCGCGCAGATCTGGTAGGCGAGCCTCGCCGCGACGAGCACCGGCGCCGGGCGCCCGCGCGCGGCGCGCAGCACCGACGAGAGCGGCTCCCCGCTCACCCACTCCATGACATAGAAGAACGTGCCATCCGTCTCGCCCAGATCCACGACGGGCACCACGTTCGGGTGCCTGATGCGCGCGGCCAGCGCGGCTTCGTCGAGGAATGTCCGGACGGCATCGGGATCGGGCGAGAGCTCCGGGCGAAGCACCTTGATGGCGAAGAGCCGTTGAAACCCGTGCTCCCGCCTCAGACGCGCCGCCCAGACCTCGCCCACGTCGCCTGCGGCCACCCGCAGGACGAGCTCGTACCGGCCCAGGGAAAACCCCGGGAAAAAGCGCCCCCCGCCCCCCACGCGGAAGATGTGGCCCACAGTTGAAGAGCCCGCCAGTGCTCCCTGTGTGCGACGATCACGATTGTTGCCCTGGTTGTGAGACTCGACCTCAACAAGGAACCGCTTCCGACCGCGACATCACCGCCCTCCGGAGCGCCCGCCGGGCCAGCCCGCTGCTCGGACGTTTTCGGTCCTATCCCGGATGCGGGGGTCTTGCTTCCTGAACAACCGGACAGTAAAGCTGCCGGAAACTGTTGCCCCGCGCGTCGTGGGTCCACCCCCGCGGTCCCCCCGCCGTCGCCCCCCTCCTATCGCTCCCTCCCGAGGTACGCATGAGTGACGAGAAGAACACCAAGCAGAAGTCTGCCGCCCTCGAGCTCGCGATCGCCAGCGTCGAGAAGGAGTACGGCAAGGGGGCGATCATGCGCCTCAAGGACGGGCAGACGCTGCACGACGAGGTCGCGGCCGTGGCGACCGGCTCGCTCGGCCTGGACATCGCCCTCGGCATCGGCGGCTACCCGCGCGGCCGCATCGTCGAGGTCTACGGGCCGGAGTCGAGCGGCAAGACGACCCTCACCCTCCACGCCATCGCGGCCGTCCAGCGGGCGGGCGGGACGGCGGCCTTCATCGACGCCGAGCACGCCCTCGACGTGAACTACGCCAAGAAGCTCGGCGTGAAGACCGACGAGCTGCTCATCTCCCAGCCCGACTACGGCGAGCAGGCGCTCGAGATCGCCGACATGCTGGTCCGCTCGAACGCCGTCGACATCATCGTCGTCGACTCGGTCGCCGCGCTCGTCCCCAAGGCCGAGATCGAGGGCGACATGGGCGACAGCCACGTCGGCCTCCAGGCCCGGCTGATGAGCCAGGCGCTCCGCAAGCTGACCGGCACGACCTCGCGCTCGCAGTGCCTGCTGATGTTCATCAACCAGATCCGGATGAAGATCGGCGTCATGTTCGGCAGCCCCGAGACGACGAGCGGCGGCAACGCCCTCAAGTTCTACGCCTCGGTCCGGCTCGACATCCGCCGCATCGGCGCCATCAAGGAGGCCGCCGCGGGCGGCAAGGAGCCGGCGGTCGTCGGCAACCGGACCCGCGTGAAGGTCGTGAAGAACAAGATGGCTCCCCCGTTCCGCGAGGTGGAGTTCGACATCCTGTACGGCCAGGGCATCAGCCACAGCGGGGACGTCATCGACCTCGCGACCGAGGCGAGCATCATCGAGAAGAGCGGCTCCTGGTTCTCGTTCCAGGGCGAGCGCATCGGTCAGGGCCGGGAGAACGCCCGCACCTACCTCGAGCAGCACCCGGCGGTGCTCGACAAGATCGAGTCGATGGTCCTCGCGAAGCACGGGATCTCGCGCGTCGGCGGGGCCGCCCCGACGAACGGCGCCGCGAGCCCCGGCCCGAAGGGCGGAGCGGCTGCGGCGGAGGCCCCCGCGCAGGCGAAGGGTCGCGGCGAGGCAGCCTCGTCCGGCCAGGACGCCCGCCGTCCCCCGGGCAAGACGAACTGACGCCGGCCGCCACCGACGCCATGCACCTCTACGTGATGCGGCACGGCCCGGCGGAGGAGCGGGCGACCAGCGGGCGCGACGCGGACCGGAGGCTCACCCCCGAGGGCCGCGAGCGCGTGGCGCGGGTCTCGCTCGAGCTCCACCGCCTCCGGGGCGGCGCCCCGCTGCCGCTGGTGCTCGCGAGCCCCCTCGCGCGCGCGAGAGAGACCGCCGAGATCGCGGCGCCGATCTGCGGCGCGCCGGAGGTCGAGCTCCGGGACGAGCTCGCGCTCGACGCCGGGCTCCCGATCTCGCTGGTCGCCGCGCTCGCCCGAGGCGGCGCCGACGCGCTGCTCGTCGGGCACCAGCCGAACGTGGAGCACCTCGTCCGTACGCTCGTCGACACGCCCGGCCGGGGCGCGACAGCGCTGCTCCTCGCCGGCTTCTGTACTGCCCTGGTCGTCGCCCTCGAGCCGGAGCCTTCCCGGCACGCGCAGGGCCGCTGGCGCACGACGCAGATCCTCGATCCCCGGGCGCTCGCCTCGCGATGAGCGAGGCGGTACGCACACGCCGTGTCATGGCGGGAGAGAGAGCAGGAGCAGAAGACGCGCGTCCGAGGCGGAAGGCGGCCCGACCGGGGCAGGCGCTCGTGGCCTTCACCACAAACACATGAATTTGCAGTGGAAATCCAGATCACCGGCGAGCGGCGGCCGGGACGCCGTCCGTCTCCCTCCGGTGGGGCCGGCCACCCGCTTACATAGTCACAAATCCGAATGATTTCGATGTTCTCGGCCGCTCGCTTGACAAGGATCCCACCCGAGAATACGCCCAAATAAGGAGGATTGAGATGGCGGGACAGATGGCCTTCCCCTTCGCTCAACCCCCTCCAGGCCGTCTGTCGCGCAGCGGTGGGAAGGGCGCGGCGCGTACTTCCCTGCTGCCGCGTGTCGCCCGGGCGGTCGTCCGGGTGCCGGACCCCCGTCATCATCCGATCGACATCGATCTGCCGCCGGGCCAGCCGCACATCTACGTGCACGAGGGGGCGCGCCAGGCGCTCATCCGGCGGCTGGAGCTGGCCCAGAAGCGGCCGGTCCTCCTCTCGGTGACCGACAACTACCGGCAGATGATCTCCTCCTCGCTCCGGGAGGGCATCCTGCAGGCGCGCGTCCACCACATGTTCCTGGATGCGCCGGCGGTCGTGCAGGAGGCGCTCGTCCGGTACGTCGTGACGCAGGACCGCGCCGCCTCGCTCGTGGTCGGCCAGTACATCGACGAGAACGGCCACCGCATCCGGGCGAGCCGGCCGGTGAGCACGCCGCTCTCGACGCAGGGGCGGACGCACGACCTGCTGATCCTGTTCCAGAAGCTGAACCACGGGTACTTCGGCGGCGGGGTCGACGCGCTGATCACCTGGGGCAAGCGGACCAAGGCGCGGAAGCCGCGGCGCACCATCAAGCTCGGGAGCTACTCGGCGGTCGAGCGGCTGATCCGCATCCACCCCGTGCTCGACCGGCCCTGGGTCCCCCGCTACTTCATCTGTTACGTCATCTACCACGAGATGCTCCACCACGTGATGCCGGCGAGCCACGGCAACGGGCGCCGGATGCTCCATCCGCCCCAGTTCCTCGCCCGCGAGCGGCTCTTCCGCGACTACGAGCGCTCCCTCGCCTGGGAGCAGGACCACGTGGGGCGGCTCCTCCGCACCTGACGCATCCATCGCCTGCGGACGCACGTCATCCGGCGGCGTGTCGAGCGACGAACGCGACCAACGCAACGAACGCGACGAACCATTGCGCGAAGGTGCGGCTGGCTCTAAACCGGCGAACCCCCGTTCGGGCCGCGCCAGCCGGCGCCCCGTGGGCGACCCCGTAACCTCGAAAGTGTGGAAGGCCAGCGTGCAGGAGATTCTCACCCAGGAAGCGAGCCCCAAGCGGGCGATGGAGGCCCTCGAGTGGGCCGTCCAGCGAGCAGAGAAGGCCGAGGCCGAGCAGCCCGAAGCGGGCACCGAGCCACGCGCCTCGTCCAGGGTGATCTCCGGGCGGCCCGCCGACTTCAAGGCCGCGGCCGCCGCCTACCTGCCCGATGTCCGCAAGCTGCTCGACCGGGTCATGATGAGCGACGACGCCGAGGCCGGGCTCGACGCCCTGCTCGAGTCGGGCGCCCTCGCCGCGATGCTGCCCGAGGTCGAGGCGATGGTGGGCTTCGGCGACGGGGAGTGGCGCCACAAGGACGTCTGGAAGCACACGAAGCAGGTGGTGCGTCAGGCCGTCCCGAGGCTCGAGGTCCGCTGGGCGGCCCTGCTCCACGACATCGGCAAGACGAGGACGCGATCCATCTCGCCGACGGGCGAGGTCCACTTCTTCGGTCACGCCGAGGTCGGCGCGCGCATGTTCGACAAGATCGACCGGCGGCTGCCGCTCTTCACGAAGGAGGATGCGCTGAAGAACAGCATCCGCTTCCTGATCCTGCACCACCTCCGGGCGAGCCAGTACGACGCGTCGTGGACCGACAGCGCGGTGCGCCGGTTCGCCAAGGAGATGGGCGGCTGCCTGAAGGACGTGCTCGACCTGTCGCGGGCGGACATCACCACGAAGCGGCCCGAGAAGAAGCGGAAGGGGCTGAAGCAGATCAGCGAGCTCGCCGAGCGGGTGCTCCATGTCCAGGCGGAGGACGCGGTGGTGCCGCCGCTGCCGAGCGGCATCGGCGACGTCATCATGCATGCGTTCGGGCTGCCGCCGTCGCGGCGGATCGGCGAGATCAAGCGCGCGCTGGAGGAGGCGGTCGAGACGGGCGAGGTGGCGTCGCACCAGGAGGCGGACGTCTACATCGCGTTCCTCCGCGAGCACGCGGCGCGATTCGGGATCTGAGGGCGTAGAGCAGGGGGCCCGGGAGGGGGTGCCGGCTGCCCGGCCCCCCATGAACCAGGACGCTCAGCGCAGGGGCGCTTCGCAGGTGAGGCAGCGCTGGGGGACGCCTTCCTTGTGGTAGTGCTCGCCGCAACGACCGCAGAGACGAGCGTCGGCCTCGAAGGCGATCAGCTTGTCGGTCGCCTTGCAGCGGAGGCCGGCGACCTGCGGCGGCTCCAGCGGGCGCACCTCGCCGGCGGCATCGTCGGGCGGAGGCAGCGCGCCTTCCTTGATGTCCGCCGCTCGCGCGGGGATACGCACCCTCGCCTCGGCCAGCACGCGCGCGGCCGCCGGGAGGTGCGCTCGCAGCGGGATGGCGATCGCCGTGCCGCTGCCCTGGACCGTGAGCGCGGTCTCCGTGAGCAAGAGGCCCGTGACATCGTGCCAGCCGATGCGCTCGATCTCGCCAGGTCCGCTCTCCAGCCCCACCCCGGCATCACCGACGCGAAGCGACTTCATCGACCATTGACCGAAGAGCCCCACCGCCGCCCCGAGGAGCAAGGCGCCGAGGAGCAGGTACGTGGCTGCCGGGTGCGCGCCCGCGTCCTCACCCCGGAACCACTGGCCGTAAACACCCGCCCCGGCCAGCAGCGCCGCGACGGACATGCCGAGCATCGTGAGGCCGAGCTCGAGCGACGCCTTCGGCTCGAAGCGTCGCTCGCTCCGCGGATCGGTCCGCTGCCGCAACACGACCTCACCGCCCTGCCCCGTGGTCCCCGAACCCTTGCGCTTGCGCTTCACCGGTCTGTCGGCTGCCATTGGCGGCTTCCTATCGGAGGAGACGCCCGGACGCAAAGGGGCTCAGCCCAGGCCAGCGCTTCGCGCGGGCAGCCAGACGGGAGCCGCGCCCCGCCCCGCCCGCGCCCCGCGCGGCAAGGACGGAGAGGTATGCTGGGACAGTGATGCTCTCGATGCCCAACGCAGCGACGTACGTCCTGCCCGCGCTGGGCATCGGGATCGCAGCCCTCGCGATCCTGGGGCCAGGCGCGCCACGCGTGGCCACCGGCGTGCGGGTGTGGGGGGCGCCAGTCGCCGGAAGCGAGGCGCTGGCGCTCCGCGTCGAAGGGGTGCGCCGCCTCCACGGCGCCGACGATCCGGCGGCGATCCCGCAGATCGAGGTGAGCGCCACGTCCGCAGGGTCGCCGCTCGAGCGATGGACCGGCTCGCTCGACAAGGACGGCATCGGCGAGGCGCTGCTGCGCGCGCCAGCGGGGCTGCGGGAGCCGGTGACCGCGCGGATCGCGCTGGGTGGCGACACGCTCCTGGAGCGGCAGCTCCCGCTGCTGCCTCCGCTCTCAGGGGCGGACACGGGCGCGCTGCCAGGCGCGGCGCACGCGACCGCGCTGCCAGGCGCGGCGCACGGGGAGCTCCGCCTGCAGGTCACGGCGGCGCGGGGAGCCCTTGCAGCTCCGTTTCCGGAGCGGGTGCGGGTCGCGATCGAGACGCAGGACGGAACGCCCGCGGCAGGGGCTCGCCTCGAGGCGAGCGCCGTCGGGGCAGAGATCGCGGGGCGCGGCAGCGATCCGGCGCAGATCACGACCGATGCGCGCGGCGCCGCGGAGCTCACGCTCAAGCCGCTGGCGCACACGGTCGAGCTCACGCTCCGCGCGACCCACCCGGGGAGCGCACCGCCAGGGACACGGATCGCGAGCGGCACCTGGGAAGGGAAGCTGCCCGTGATCCCAGGAGCCATCTGGCTCGATCCGGGCGGTCTCGATGGCGAACGGCCCGAGCTCCGGTTGATCTCCCCGACGCCGAGGCCACGCGCCTACGTCTCGATCGGAGGTGTGCGCGGCCGTGCGCTCGGGACGATCGTCCCGCTCGCGGCGGACGGGGCGGGCTTCTTCTCGGGGAGGGTGATGCTCCCGGACGGCGCCGCGTCCGGGGAGGCGGACTGGGCCGTTGTCGCGAGCGACCCCTACGAGCAGGGCGCGGGCACGGTGGCCTGGCCGATCACGTCCGCGGCGGCGTCCGCCTCGCCGCGGCGCGTGGAGCTGCTCGCGGACGGGATGCCGGCGGCCGAGGCGCGCGAGCGGGCCCGCGCCTCGCATGCGCGGCGCGCTGGCCTCGGGGTCCTCACCGCCTCCGCGGTGGCGCAGGTGCTGCTGCTGGCGCTGCGATCCAGGACCGCACGGCGCCGCCTGGAGGCGCACGTCGCCGCCGCCTCGGGCGGCGAGGGCAAGGACGGGACCCATGGCGCGCCGCTGTCCAGGGAGGATCGCGACCGGCTGCTCGCCGCCGTGCGGGCGGAGCCGCTGCTGTCGGCGCTCGCCCTCGCCGCGCTCGTCGGGCTCTCCTTCGCGGCGGTCGCGGCGCTCGCCACGTTCCGATGACCCGAGGGCGCGTGCCGCCTCGTGGATTTGATCCGCGACGGGTCCCGAGCCGCTAGACTGGACGGCCAGGCGGCACGGGGCGGGAGGACGACAGACAGGGCATGTCCGAGCAGCAGCGGTACCGGGTCATCAAGCGCCTCGCCTCCGGAGGCATGGCGGAGGTCTTCGTCGCGGAGAGCGCGGGGATCGAAGGGTTCAAGAAGCAGGTCGCGATCAAGCGCGTCCTGCCGCAGCTCAGCAAGAAAGAGCAGTTCATCGCGATGTTCCTCGACGAGGCGCGCCTCTCGGCGCACCTCTCGCACTCGAACGTCGTGTCGGTGTTCGACATCGGCGTCGGCGACGGCACCTACTTCATCGTCATGGAGTACGTGGACGGCGCCGACCTGAGGGCCCTCCTCGATCACCAGAAGAAGGTCGGCCGGCCGATGACCGTCGAGGTCGCCGCCTTCATGGCCGCGAAGATGTGCCAGGGCCTCGCCTACGCGCACGATCTCGCGACCGGGGACGGGAAGCCGCTCCAGATCGTGCACCGGGACATCACGCCGGCCAACGTGCTCATCACCCGCTACGGCGAGGTGAAGATCGTGGACTTCGGGCTCGCGAAGGCGTCGAGCCAGCTCGCCGAGAGCGACGCGGGCATCATCAAGGGGAAGTTCGGCTACCTGGCGCCCGAGACGGTGCTCGAGCAGGGCGTCGACCAGCGCGTCGACATCTTCGCGCTCGGGATCATCCTCTGGGAGATGCTCGCAGGGCGCCGGCTGTTCCTCGGCGACTCCGACTACATCACGGTGCGGCTGGTGCGCGACGCGGTGATCCCCTCGCTCCAGCAGATCAACAGCGATGTGCCGCGCGAGCTGGAGCAGATCATCCGCCGGGCGCTCGCCCGCGACCCGGCGGCGCGCTACCTGTCGGCGCGCGAGCTCGGCCGCGACCTGACCCGCTTCCTCTACCGCTACGGCCGCCCGGTGAGCGAGGACGACGTCGCCTCGCTCGTGGAGCGCGCCAAGGGCGGGCCGGCGCGGGCGGTCGACGGGACGCAGAAGATCGCCGAGCTCATCGACATGATGCTCCTCGAGTTCAAGTCGCTCACGAAGGAGCCGACCGCCGGCGGCAGCGGGCTGAGCCTGCTGCCCACCCTGGAGGGCGCCGCGATCCTGACGCACGGGAACGAGCACCCGAGCTCGCCGCCCCCGCGCAGCGAGGGGCCGCTCGGGGGGCTCGCCGACGAGCTGGAAGGCCCGGACTCGCTCCACCAGGACGAGTCCTCGTCCTCGGTGACGGCCTGGTTCCGGGGGCTCATTCCGCGCTAGATCCCGTGCAGGGAGGCCAGCGACGTGACGTCCGCGCCGCCGCGCTGTCCCCCATGACCGGTCACCGGCCAGGGGAGCGTTCCTCCGGCCCACAGCAAAGGCAAAGAGAAGATGAGCGTCGAGATTGGTAAGCCGTTTCCGCGCTTCGCCCTGCCGAACCAGGACGGCAAGACCGTGAAGCTCGAGGATTTCGCGGGCAAATGGCTCGTCCTCTACGTCTATCCAAAGGACGACACGCCGGGATGCACGATCCAGGGCAAGTCGTTCACGGCCTCCAAGGCCGATTTCGACGACGCCAACATCGCCGTGGTCGGCGTCAGCGAGGACGACGTCACGTCGCACAAGAGCTTCTGCGACAAGTTCTCGTTCACCATCGACCTGCTCGCCGACACGCGCCACGAGCTGCTCAAGGCCGCGGGCGTCGGGCAGAGCGAGTGGAAAGGCACCCTGTACTGGGACCGGACGACATTCGTCATCGATCCGTCGGGCGTGCTGCGAAAAACCTACCTGAAGGTGAAGCCCGACGGGCACGAGCAGGCCCTCCTCAAGGACATCGCGGAGCTCAAGGCCCAGGCCTGAACGCCGCGACCGCCTGCGAGGGCAGGGCGCACGGAGGAGGGCGCTCCGCCCGCGCAAAAACTTGCTCACGCTGGATTTGCTGGCATGTCGCCCCTACCCTGTCGCCCTTGTGGCACCACGCCCTCCTTTCGCTCGCGGTCGAATCGTATCGCTCACGATCTTCGCGGTGATCGCCGCGGCGGCGATCGCGAGCGCTTCCGTGGTGGGCGCCTGTAAAGGCGCCGGGGGCGGCGGGTCCGTCGGCTCGAGTACGGGCGACGCCAGCGGCTGTCCGATGGGGCCAAGACAGGCGCTGTTCACCATCACCGTGCGCGCGAGAGGCGCCACCGTCCCGCCGGACACCACCGTTCACATCGCGTGGAGCGCCGCGGACGAGCCGATCTTCGTCCTGAGCGATCCGACCACATGGAAGACGCTCGACGAGGCCAACCTGGTGTGCGCCGTCGATCGCGCACAGCCGCCTCCCGAAGCGCTGGAGACGCTCGTCTGCGAGCTGTGGACGGCCGGGGTGACGTGGGTGAAGATCTCGGGGACAGGCTACGACGACTTCGAGCAGACGCTCGCGCCCGTCATGAACGACGAGTGCGAGAGCTTCCTGCCTCAGAACGTCGATATCGAGCTCGTCCCGGCGGTGGACGGGGGCACGGGCGAGTAGCCGGTAGCCGGAGGGCGGCGGACCGGGGCGATGTGATCGCTGCCAAGCCCAGGCGCGCTCTCCTGTCGAAGGCAGCATGCGCCCCCAACTGCTCTTTCCCCTGCTTCTTCCCGCCTTCCTCTCCGCTTGCAGCTCAGCTCCGGAGGCCAAGGCCCCGGCGCCCGGCGGGCAGACGTTCCCCGAGGCGGTCGCGATGATGTGCGACGTCGACAGGAGAGCCGGGCTCGACCCGGAGGCCGATCCGATCAGCGTCGGGCAGATGCGGTCGGCTTGGATCACAGAGCACGTGGAGAGCCCCGATGGAATCGAGCTCCGCACGATGCTCAGCGTGAAAGGGGCCGCAGAGCAGGGCGCGATGTTGCGCGAAGAGGCCAAGAAGGCAGGACTCGCGCGCTGCGCGCTCGCGGACTCGCTGGAGGCGGACGGGACAGGCGGGCTATCGCCATGAGGCGGTCCCATTGAGGCATCTCGGGACGTGATCACGGCTTTGATGCGCTGCTCCAGCTCTCCACCGCTGGCCGCTCACGCTCTCACGAAGACATCTGGAGACCGTGTCTCATCGGCTCGCCGGGCCGCTTTCGTCCGCCGTCAGGAGAGCACTTCCGTGGCATCCTTCGCCGCGAAAACGTTATCGATCCAGCGGTCGAGGGTCGTGATGTCCATGCATGCCTGGATGCGCGCGCTCTCGCACTCGGCGAGCACGATCCCTGCGCGCGCGAGAAGCCGGAGCAGCGTGCCCCTCTTGGCCTTGAGCTCGCCCTCACGCAGGCCCTCGAGCTTGCCGCGATCGATGAGCTTCTGCACGAACGGGGGGAAATTTGCCTCGCCTTCGATCTGCCGTTCCATGACCAACGCCTCCAGAGCCCGCCGCATGGGCTCACGCAACGCGTTCCAGATGACCTGAAAATAGACCGCCGCGTGCTCCTGGTCGAGCCGGCCGAGGGCGGCGAGCGCGGCCTGGACCACGTTGAGCCCGCTCGGCCCGTTGCCGTGCACCACGGCCGAGAGCACGGCGAGTTCGATCTCATTCTCCGCCTCGTTCGGGTCGGTGATCTCGGGGACCACGGCTGGACCGAGCACCAGCGGCTCGACGTGGCCCAGCCCCAGGCCGAGGTCGATGTTCTCCGCCGCCCAGGTGGCCACGCCCGCGTCCGGCGCCACGACAAGGACGACCGTGCCGCAGCGCTTCCTGGCGCGCACGACCGTGACGTACGTCGGCCACGAGAACTTCTTGTCGGGATCCTCGTCGCGCTGGACCTCGAGGACGATCGCCAGCGCGAGCGCGCCGCTCGCGTCTCGAAGCTCGAGCACCAGGTCGGCGCGGAACTCGACTGGGATGAGCTGGTCGAGCGACGACTCGACCACCGCAACCGAGGTGTGCGGCGGTACCTCGACGTGGAAGAGCGTCGCGAGAAAGCGGGGCGCGAGCTCCGGGTGCTCACGGAAGATCTCGACGAGGGCGTTGTGCTCGAGCGTCGGCATGACGAGGGGTCTCGAGCACGCACCGTGCCGAGACGAAACGACGGGAACTCGCGAGGAGAGAGCCGACTCCGGGGTGGCGGCGCCATGGCGGACCTGCGAAGAAGCTCTCCGTCACGGAAAGGCGGCGGCCTATCGAAGCTCGAGAGAGCACGCCCTGGTGACGATCCTCCCACGGGCTCACCGCCCCAGAACCGCGGCGGCCCCCATCGCCCCCACCGCCCTCGCCGCCGCTAACGAGAGGCGCCCTCACTTCGCCGGGTGGCGAGCACCTCCCGCTCTGGCGCCACCTCGCTGGCTCGCCCTCCCCTCCCCGCCTATCCTGATCTCATGGCCGCGCCGACCCCTCTCCGCCTCGCCTGGGCGACCGACGTCCACCTCAACTTCCTCTCCCGCGAGGACCTCGCCGCCTTCTGCTCCACCCTCGCGGCCACCGCCTCCGATGCCGTCCTCTTCACCGGCGACATCGCGGAAGCCACGAGCCTCCGCCCCCTCCTCGAGACCGTCGCCCAGGCCATCGAGCGCCCGCTCTACTTCGTCCTCGGCAACCACGATTTCTACCGCGGGAGCATCGCCGCCGTGCGCACGATGGCCGCCGAGCTCTCGGTCACCTCCCCGTGGCTCCGGTGGCTCCCGTCGATCCCCCACGTCGAGCTCGGCCCGGACACCGCCCTCGTCGGGCACGACGGCTGGGCCGACGCCCGCCTCGGCAATTACGAGAGATCGCCCGTCATGCTCAACGATTACGTGCTCATCCAGGAGCTCACCTCCCTCGACCGGCGCCGCCGGAGAGAGGCCCTCCACCGCCTCGGCGACGAGGCCGCGGAGTACCTGCGCCGCGTCCTGCCCGTGGCCCTCGAGCGGTACCGGCGCGTCATCGTCGCCACCCACGTCCCCCCGTTCAAGGAGGCCTGCTGGCACGAAGGCCAGATCTCCAACGACGATTGGCTCCCCCATTTCACCTGCAAGGCCACAGGCGAGGTGATCCGCGGGGCCGCCGTGCGGTACCCGGAGCGGCAGATCGAGGTGCTCTGCGGCCATACGCACGGCGCCGGCGTGGCGGAGATCCTCCCGAACCTCGTTGTGCGCACCGGCGGCGCCGAATACTACGAGCCCGCGGTGCAAGGCGTCATCACGACCGCGTAGGCCACCATCGCGCCGCGCGCCCCGGCTCCCCACCGGACCACTGCCCTCGCGGGCATCCATCCCAGGTACCCACCTCCTCCGGCACGACGTATCCTGCGCGTCCACGACCTCCGCCGACCTCGGCAGAACGGTGAGCCATGCCGACGAACGACCCCGACAGTCAGCTCGACGAGCTCCTTCGCGCGCTCGACGCAAACCCTCGCGCCGCCGACGTCTTCTATCCCAGGCAGGTGAAGACGAGCCCACCCGCCGGCGCGACGGACTACGACATCCCCGTCGCCCCCGGGGTGACGCTCGGCGCGCGCTGGCACCTGTCCGACCCACGCAATCCGACCGTGCTCGCGTTCCACGGCAATGGCGAGACCATCCCCGACTACGACGACATCGCCGAAGGCTGGCATGACATCGGGCTCAACCTCTTCATGGTCGATTACCGTGGCTATGGCTGGAGCAGCGGGCAGCCGTCGCTGCGCTCTCTCCGTGAAGATCCCTTGAAGGTCTCCGACTTCTTCCTGCGCGAGCTCGCCGACAAGAGCCGCGCCGCAGGCCTCGATCAGCCGCCGAAGCCGCTGCTCTTCGGCCGCTCTCTCGGCAGCTCCCCGGCGTCGCGCATCGCCGCGCACCGCGGCGACGCGTACCGCGCGCTCCTCCTCGAGAGCGGGTTCAGCGACGTGCGGCAACTGCTCGCCCTCTTCGAGATCGACCTCGGCGATCTGCGAGACGAGGCGCACCGCAGCTTCTCGAACCCGGAGCTCCTGAGGAACGTCGAGATCCCGGTCCTCGTCCTGCACGGCGCGCGCGACAGGCTGCTCCCGCCGGACCACGCCCGCGAGAACCACGCGGCCGTCCCCCACGAGAGGAAAGCCCTGCACCTCATCGACGGCGCCGGGCACAACGATATCCTCCTCTTCGCGTCCGCCTATTTCGGAGCGATACGGGCCTTCCTGCAGAAGCACTGAGAGAAGCGCCGCGCAGGACCGCCGAACGGAGCTCGCTTTACACCTCGAACAGCAGAAACGGCTTGCCGGTGAGCTTCCTCAGCAGCGGCATCGCCACGTTGTACACCGGAGTCCCGTTCGACGTGTGCCCCTCGAGCGCCCCGTGGTGCGCGTGGCCGTGGAAGACCACGTCGGCGCCGTACAGATCGATCGGCGCCGCAAGGCGGCTCGTCCCAAGGAACGGCCTTATCTCCACGTTCTCGCCGACGGTCGTCTCGAGGATCGGCGTGTAATGCATGATCACGATCTTCTTCTCGCTGTCGAGCTGCGACAGCGCCGCCTCGAGCTTCAGCGCCTCGGTCACGGCCTCCTGCACGAACGCCTTGAGCGGACCCTCGCCGAACGCCTGCAGCGTCGCGCTCCCGAAACCGCCCATGAAGCCCTTCACGCCGGCAACCCCGATGTCGTCGCGCAAGATCAGGTGATCCCCGTCGAGCACCTCGACGCCCGCGTCGCCCAGGAGCTTCGCTATCTCGGCGCCCGCCCCCCGGTCGAGATCGTGGTTGCCGAGCACGGCGGCGCACGGCATCGAGAGCCCGGCGAGCGCGTCGGCCAGCACCTTCGCCTCCTCGGGATGGCCACGATCGGTGAGATCGCCGCACAGCACGAGCAGCTCCGCCTCCGCGTTCACCGCCTTCACGAGCTCGCGCATCCTGGCGCCGTGCTCCGGCCGGCAGTGCAGATCCGAGGACGCCGCGATACGGCGCTTGCCCGGCTCCCCGTTCCCTGTGGCGGCGGCGGCGCTCATGATCCCGGCTTGCGGACCCGCGCCGCCTCGACCTCCACCCCCGGCCCCTCCGCGCCGCCCGGAGCCCCGTCACGGCGCGGCTTGCCCTTGCCGAGGCGAGGCCGCCCCGCCGCAGACGGCCGGCGCTTCCTGCACAGCGCCCCCCGCGCCGCCTCGGGCGCGGACGCAGCGGACCCCACGACGAGCCCGAGCTTCTCGTAATCGTGCACGTACTGCTGCCTGCTGATCAGGTTGCCCCGGCATACCCGGAGCGGCGCGTCACCGGCCCGCGTCTGCTCCAGCGTACGCCGGCAGAGCTCGTCGATGATCCACCCAGGCACCCGGCTCCGCGCGCCCGGATAGACGAAGCGGTACAGGGTCAGGTGCGCGAACAGGACCTCCCAGTAGGGACCGAACCGGGCGAGGAGCCTCTCCCAGTCCATCTCGTCCCCACACGCGTAGATCAGGTGGTTCACGTCGGCGCCGTCGTACCGCTCCCGCTCGTCCACGAACGCCTTCGTGAAGATGATCTCCTCGACCGGCGCGATCAGGCAGGAGTGCCCCAGGATCGTGGCCGGACGCGCGTGCTCGAACCAGCCGCCATCCACCACGGCCAGGCCGTTGCTCGACGAGAAGATGAGATCGATGAATCGGTCGCCCGCGTAGGCCTTCCCGATCCACCGCGGATCGACGAGCTCCGTCTCGAAGCCGGCCCGCTCCAGCGCCCTGAACGCCGCCGGCACCTCCCGCTCGTCCAGCATCACATCGAGATCCTTCGTGTCCCGGAAAATGCCCGTGTACGCGAAGAAGGCATACGCCCCCGCCACCATGAACGGCACACCGGCGCAGAGGAGGGCGTCCATCGCCCTCACCCTCACCTCCAGCTCGCCCGCGCGGGAGAGCTGACCGGCGGGGTCGTCGAAGGCCGGAGGAGCGAGCGCCGCGCGCTCGCCGGCGCGCGTCGCCCGGGCTGAAAGCGCGTGCTCCGCGTCGCCTGCGACAAGGGATCCGCTGCGGACCATCCCCCTCTGCGTAATGAACAGGACGTGCGATGGCGACCCCCCTCCCCCCTCACGCGCCCGGAACATGCGAGGACTGCGTGGACGCCGTGGACCACGCCGGAAGACGCCGGAACGACGCGAACGAAGGAAGAGAAGCGGTCTCGTCCTCGCTGACCATTGCACGACGTGGCGGGTCTGGCTCAAGCTCGCCTGCCGGGACCGCTCGGCGCGCTCCGAGCTGGCTGGCAACGAGCCGCGGCCCCCGACGCTCGAAGAGGAGGCACATCCGTGAACACCGCCATCGCGACGATCAATCCAGCGACCGGAGAGACGATCGAGACGTTCGAACCCCTCTCCTCAGCGGCGCTGGAGCAGAAGGTGGCGCGCGCGCACGCCGCGTTCCGCAGCTTCCGGCAGACCCCGGTCGCCGAGCGGGCCCAGAAGCTGCGCCGGGCAGCCGACATCCTGGACGGCGAGAAGGAGCAGCTCGGGCAGCTCATGACGCTCGAGATGGGGAAGACCATCGGCTCCGCCATCGCCGAGGCCCAGAAGTGCGCGACCGCGTGCCGCTACTACGCCGACAACGCCGAGCGCCTGCTCGCCCCCGAAGAGGTCGCCACCGACGCGGGCAAGAGCTACGTGGCCTTCCACCCGCTCGGCGTGGTGCTCGCCATCATGCCGTGGAACTTCCCGTTCTGGCAGGTCTTCCGCTTCGCCGCGCCGGCGCTCGTCGCCGGCAACGTCGGCCTCCTCAAGCACGCCTCGAACGTCCCCCGCTGCGCGCTCGCGATCGAGGACATCCTCCGCCGGGCCGGCTTCCCGGAAGGGGTCTTCCAGGCGCTGCTCGCCGGGACCGACGTCGTGCCGCGCCTCCTCGCCGACCCGCGCATCGCGGCCGCGACGCTCACCGGCAGCGAGAACGCGGGGCGCAGCGTCGGCGCCCACGCCGGGAAGCACCTCAAGAAGGTGGTGCTCGAGCTCGGCGGCAGCGATCCGTTCATCGTCATGCCGAGCGCCGACCTCAACGCCGCCGTGGGGACCGCGATCCGGGCGCGCATCATCAACAACGGCCAGTCCTGCATCGCGGCGAAGCGCTTCATCGTGCACGAGTCGATCGCGCCCGAGTTCGAGCAGCGCTTCGTCGCGACCATGCGGCGCCTGCGGGTCGGTGATCCGATGGATCCGTCGGTCGACGTCGGGCCGCTCGCCACGCCGCAGATCGCCGCGGAGCTCGAGGAGCAGGTGCGGGCGTCGGTGGCCGCGGGCGCGCTCCTCCTCACCGGAGGCAAGCGGCTGAAGGGGCCGGGCAACTACTTCCCGCCGACCGTGCTCACCGACGTCCAGCGCCCCTCCCCCGCCGCCGACGACGAGCTCTTCGGCCCGGTCGCGGCGGTCTTCCGCGTCACCGACCTCGACGAGGCCATCCACATGGCGAACTCCACCCGGTTCGGCCTCGGGGCGAGCGCCTGGACCCGCGACGCCGACGAGCGCGAGCGGCTCATCAACGAGCTCGATGCCGGCCAGGTGTTCATCAACGGGATGGTCGTGTCCGACCCCCGGCTGCCGTTCGGCGGCATCAAGATGTCCGGCTACGGCCGCGAGCTCTCCTCGTACGGCCTGCGCGAGTTCGTGAACGTCAAGACCGTCTGGATCGCCAAGGACGAACGGCCGAGGGGCCTGCCTGCATCCGAGTGATCCGAGGAGGATCGAGATCGACTCGTCCCCGGGCAACCCCCACGGGATCCCGCGCACCGCCCATTCGGTCCTGACGCGCGATCTTGTCGACCGCGAGGGCCACCCGACGCGCGAGGCGCTCTCGCGCGTCCTCGCCTTCTTCCGCGAGCGACTCCACCCCTGACCGCCCACAACGGAAGCCGCGCCCAAGCCGGAACGCGACGCGACGCGACGCGATCACGAAACCACGCGACGAGGCACCGCCGGTTGCGTCTCCGTGAACGTCGACTTACCGTTATTGATTGTGTCGGACGATCCGGCCGTGGCCGCTCTGCTGAGCGAGTACCCCCCTGCAGCGCAACAGCTGACCTTGCGCGTGCGCAAGCTGCTCCTCCGCATCATTCCCGACGTCCACGAGCACGTCTATCCAGGCTGGCGGCTCGTCAGCTTCCGGATGGGCAGCGGCGACCAGCACACGATCTGCTGGCTCGCCCCGCAGCGCGTCGGCGTGACCCTCGGCTTCGAGCGCGGCGCCGAGCTGCCGGATCCGAACCGCCTGCTCACCGGCGAAGCCAAGCAGGCCAGGAACCTCCATATCCGCGCTGCCAAGGACGTGGACGTCGCCGCGATCGCCACGCTTGTCGCGGCCGCCGTCGCGCTCCACCGGGACCGGTGAGGATCGCGCGGAGCGCCGCTGCGCGACGGCCGCGCCCGCGGCTCAGCGGCGCCCGTGGACGACCCGCCCGCCCGTCTTGCCGAGCGCGTACGAGAACCCGAGCTCCAGCGTGGAGCGGGTGACGATCGCCCCGAGATCGAGCCCCTGCTCCACCATGAGCCGCGCGGCCTCGGGCGCGATCCCGACGAGCACCACCTCGGCCCCGAGCAGCCCGGCGGCGCGCGCCGCCTGCGCGAGGTGGTTCGCCGCGCTCGCGTCGACCACCGCCATGCCGGTGACGTCGATGATCACGACGCGCGCCTGGTGCTCGGAGATCTCCTTCAGCATCGCCTCGATGAAGCGGCCGGAGCGGTGCGTGTCCAGCGCGCCCACGATCGGCATGACGAGGACGCCGCGCGCGATCGGCACCACCGGGCTCGACATCGCGGCGATCGTCTCGAGGAGCGCCTCCTGGCGGCTGCTCAGCGACTCGAGCGCCCTCGTCCGCTCCTTGATCCGCGACAGGAGCCGCGCGTTCTCGATCACGACGGCGGCCACCGCGGCCACGCGCTCGATGAGCGCCAGGTCGGTCGCCGAGCACGCGTCGGGCTGCGGGCTGGCCAGGACGAGGACCCCGAGGACCGCCTCCCGGGAGAGCAGCGGCACGCCGACCAGCGTGCGCGCGCCGCTCCGGCGCGCCTCGGCGACGTCGCGGAAGTGCTCGTGCTCGCTCGACGCGGTGTCGATGACGAGCGAGCTGCACGAGCGCATCACCCGGCCCACGAACGAGTCGTCCGCGACGGGCGCGCGCTGGTCGTCGACGAGGCTCTCGCGCTGGGCCATGCCGATCACCAGGAAGTCGAGCGCGCGCTCGTGCCCCCCCGCGCCCAGCCTGCGGTTCGCGATCCTGCGCGCGGAGCTCGAGGCGAGGTGATCCGAGAGGGCGCTCGAGAACGGCGTGCGCTCGAGGGTCACGAGGTCGACCCCCGTGTCGATGCAGCGCGACGCCGGCAGATCCGCGAGGGCCTCCGGGACGCCGCGCGTGGCCATCTCGTAGAGCGCCTGCACGCCGCGGTACCCCATGTCGTACTCGCGCTGCACGATCGCCGCGTGGATCACGCCGTCCTGGAGCATCGCGACCGTCGAGGTGACGAGATCGAAGGCGACCACCTTGAGATCGCCGGACCGCCCGAGCTTCATCGACGCCAGCCCCAGGCTGGGGCCGTTCTCGCTGCACACACCCAGGGCGCCGGCGAGGCCGGGGTTCGAACGCACCGCGTCGACGGCGAGCACGATCGAGCGCTCCACGTCGAACTGGTTCTCCGAGAGCGAGTCCACGCGGACCGCCGAGCCGGCGATCGCCTCGCGGAAGCCCTCGATGCGCCCCTGGGCGTTCGGCACGGCGAAGGACTCCGCCTGGATGGTGATCTCGCCTCCCTGCGGCAATAACCGCAGCATCGCCTCGCCTGCGATCCTCCCGGCGGCCCGGTTGTCGGTCCCGACGTAGAGCAACGACCGGCTGCCCGGCGCGGCCGGCGTGTCGATCGTGATGACCGGGATGCCCGCCGCCATCGCGCGGCCGATGGCCGGCTCGAGCGCCACGGGGTCGATGGGCGCGATCGCGATCCCGCCCACCCGCCGGCGGATCCCTTCTTCGAGGAGCGCCTCCTGAGCCGCGGCGCCGGCGGACATGACGCTCCTGAACTCGACCCCGACCCGGAGATCGCGCCCCGCCGCCAGCGCGCCGTCCCGCAGGTTGTTCCAGTACGCCGTCATCGGCCGGCGGGGAGCCTTGTAGACGCGGATCATCGGCTGGCCTGGCGCGCGGCTCGCGGCGTACGATCCGCGCCCCCCATCGGCGACGCGCCCCTCGCCGCCGGCATCCTCCAGGACGGCGAGGTCGATCGCGCTCCAGCGCGGGCCGGTCTGAACGCTCCGGATCCCGTCCGCGAGCGTCTCGATGAGCTCGAGGGGATCGACCGACTCGGCGACGGAGCTCAGCACCTCCTCGAGCAGGCGCAGCTCCTGGGCGCTCTGCGCCTTCTCCTCGAAGAGGCGGCGCCGCTCGAGCGCGGCGCCCACGCTCGCCGCGACCGACTCCACGAGCGCGCGGCGCGGGCCCGAGAGCGGCGTCGCGTCCGGCTGCTCCAGGGCGAGGTAGGCGCCCGGCGCGCCGAACATGGGCACCGCGATGACGTGGACGTGGACGCCGTCGGGCAGCCAGCCAGGCGCTTCCGCGAGCTCGGGCAGGTGCGCCCGGTACCACGCGGTCGCGGGGACGAGGCACGGGCCGTTCGCCGCCTCGGGCGCCGCGGCGGGGCCGAACGGAGCCGACGCGCTGAGCGCCCCGCCGTCGGACGGCATGTTCACCCGGCCCGGCAGGAGGCCGTCGAGCCCGACGACCGCCCTGTACGAGAGGCGCCGGCCGGTGCGTATCAGCAGGCTCCCGCGCCGCGCGCCCGGGAGGCCCTCCATGGCTCGCCGCACAAGGTCGTGGAGAGTCGAGAAAACGTCCAGTCCGGTGGTCATGCAGATCCGTTCAGCCGCTCGCTCGCTCGCTGCGCGGCGCGCGTGCGGGCGCATCCCGTAGCAGGCGTGAGCGGGCTCGTGCTTGTCAAGCGGAGACGATGGGACCACCGTAGGACCACGAGGAGCTCGCACCCGCATGAAGCTCGCCTCTCTCCGCGGCCCAGGCCGCGACGGCACGCTCGTCGTCGTCCGCCGCGACGGCCTCGCCTACACGCCTGCAGGCGAGGCCTTCCCCACGCTCCAGGCCGCGCTGGACGACTGGGAGCGCGCCGAGCCCGCGCTCCGCCGCATCGCGGCCGACGTCGAGTCCGGCGAGGCGGCCGTGACGCCGCTGGTCGCGGAAGAGCTCGCTGCGCCGCTTCCGCGCGCCTACGAGTGGATCGACGGCTCGGCGTACATCCACCACATCGTGCTCGTGCGCAAGGCGCGCGGCGCCGAGCCTCCCGAGACGCTGACGACCGATCCGCTCGTGTACCAGGGCGGCTCCGGTGTTCTCCTCGGCCCGACCGACGACATCGTCTTGCGCGACGAGGCCTGGGGCCTCGATTTCGAGGCCGAGGTCTGCGTCATCCTCGGCGACACCCCGCAGGGCACGCACCGCGAAGAGGCCCACCGGCACATCCGCCTCTTCCTGCTGGCCAACGACGTGACGCTGCGCAACCTCGTGCCCGCCGAGCTCGCGAAGGGGTTCGGGTTCTTCTGCTCCAAGCCCGCCACCGCGTTCTCGCCGTTCGCGATCACGCCCGACGAGCTCGGCGACGCGCTCCGCGACGGGCGCGTCCACCTGCGGCTCCGCTCGACGTACAACGGCGCGCTCATCGGCGATCCCGAGGCCGGCCCGGAGATGCACTTCTCGTTCTTCGAGCTCATCGAGCACATCGCCAGGACGCGCGGCTTCACGGCGGGGACCCTCCTCGGCAGCGGCACCGTCTCCAACGAGGACCCGGCGCGCGGCGTGTCTTGCCTCGCCGAGCGGCGCATGCTCGAGATCCTCTCGGACGGGGCGGCCAGGACGCCGTTCATGAAGCCAGGAGACACGATCATGATCGAGATGCTGAATCGCGCGGGAGAGAGCCTGTTCGGGCGCATCGCGCAGCGGGTGGTGACCCGATGAGCGCCACGGTGAAGGGGCTCGCGCTCTACGGCTACTGGCGCAGCTCGTGCAGCTGGCGCGTGCGCATCGCCCTGGCCCACAAGGGCATCGAGCACGCGTACCGGCCGGTGAACCTCGTCCGGGACGGCGGCGAGCAGCTCCGCGACGAGTACCGGGCCAAGAACCCGATGGCGCAGGTGCCCCTGCTCGAGTTCGAGCAGGGCGGCGCCGTCCGGCGTGTGTCCCAGTCGGTGGCCATCATCGAGCTGCTCGAGGACCTCTTCCCCGCGCCGCCGCTCCTGCCCGCGGATCCGTACCTGCGCGCCAGGGCGCGGCAGCTCGTGGAGATGATCAACTCCGGCACGCAGCCGATGCAGAACACCGCCACGCTGAAGTACGTGAGGGACGAGCTCGGCGGCGACGAGAAGGCCTTCGGCCGGCGCTTCATCGCCTCTGGCCTCGCCGCGTTCCAGGCGGCGGCGAGCGAGCTCTCCGGGCGGTTCTGCGTCGGCGACGAGGTCAGCGTGGCGGACGTGTTCCTCGTGCCCCAGCTCTACAACGCGCGGCGCTACGAGGTCGACCTCGCGCCGCTCTCGACCCTCACGCGCATCGAGGCCGCGTGCATGGATCTGCCCGCGTTCCAGGCCGCCCACGCCGACCGCCAGGTCGACGCGGTCGCCTAGCTCGCCCCCTGCGTTACCCCTCGCGACGGAGGACCCGGATGGCCAAGGTGGAGTCGATCGGCATCAAGCGCGTGGAGGCGCTGCACTACTACGTGCGCGACCTGGAGCGGAGCCGCAGGTTCTACACGGAGCGGCTCGACTTCGCGGAGATCGCCGCGAGCTCGCCGGAGCTCACGGCGGCGGCGGCGCAGCGCTCGGTCGTCTTCCAGGCCGGCGAGTGCGTCGTCGTCTGCTCGCAGCCCGCCGGCGAGGGGGGGCGGGCGTGGCGGTACCTGCGCAAGCACCCCGACGGCGTGGGCACGGTCATCTTCGAGGTGGAGGACATCGACCGCGCCTTCCGGCTGCTCGACGGCCGCGGGGGCACGCCGATCGACGAGATCCACCGGGTGACGGAGGCAGGCGGCACCTTCGCCTCGTTCTCGATCACGACGCCGTTCGGAGACACCACCTTCCGCTTCGTGGAGCGGCGCGGCTACCCCGCGCTGTTCCCCGGCTGCGTGGCCTACGACGCGCCGCGCGGCGGCGAGAACCGCTTCGGGATCGCCCGGTTCGATCACATCACCTCGAACTTCCAGACGATGGCGCCCGCTCTGCTGTGGATGGAGCACGTGCTGGGGCTCGAGCCGTTCTGGCAGATCGCGTTCCACACGAACGACGTGGCGAAGGACGCGGACCACGGCTCGGGCCTGCGCTCGGCCGTGATGTGGGACCCGGCCTCGGGCGTGAAGTTCGCGAACAACGAGCCTTACCGGCCGCACTTCAAGAGCTCGCAGATCAACGTCTTCAACGAGGAGCACCGCGGCGACGGGGTGCAGCACGTGGCGCTCGCCGTGGAGGACATCCTCGCCGCCGTGCGCGCGATGCGCGGCCGCGGCGTGGAGTTCATGCCGACCCCGGCCGCCTATTACGACATGCTGCCCGAGCGCCTGCAGCGGCTCGGCATCGGGCAGATCGACGAGGACGTGGCGGAGCTGCGCGAGCTCGAGGTGCTCGTCGACGGCGACGGCGCGAGGTCCTACCTCCTCCAGATCTTCCTCAAGGAGTCGTCGGGCACGCACCGCGATCCCGACGCCGGGCCGTTCTTCTTCGAGCTCATCCAGCGCAAGGGGGACCGCGGCTTCGGCGCCGGCAACTTCCGGGCGCTGTTCGAGAGCATCGAGCGGCAGCAGAAGGCGGGGCACGGCTGATGCTCGATCGCGTCGTCGCCGGGATCGTCCCGCCCAAGCACCACATCGCCCTGCGGAGCGAGGCGGGGGATCTCCGCTACGAGGAGTGCCTGACGCGGGCGGGCTTCGACGGCCCCTACACGATCGCCTACCACGAGCGCCGGCCGCACGAGCACCGGGTCGCGGAGGCCGCGCACGGCTTCACGCTGCCGGTCGCCGCGCCGGCGCGCCCGCTGGCGAAGCGGCACTACCGGTCGCAGGATCTGCCGCGGCGGGGCGGGCCCGCCGTCGACTGCCGCGTGCCGCTGCTCTTCAACGACGACGTGGTGATCGGGCTCGCCCAGCCGGACGTGGCCGATCCTGTGTACTTCGCGAACGCGGACGCCGACGAGCTGTTCTTCGTCTTCCACGGGGGCGGCGTGCTGCGCACGATGCTCGGCGATCTCCGCTTCGAGCAGGACGACTACGTCGTCATCCCGAAGGGGCTCTTTTACCGCTTCCTCCCGGACGCCGCGCCCCAGCGGTGGCTCTCGATCGAGGCCGCGGACATCCACCTCCCGGGCAAGTGGCGCAACGACGTCGGTCAGCTGCGGATGGACGCGCCGTACTCGCACCGTGATTTCCGGCGGCCCACGTTCGTCGGCCCCCTCGACGAGGGCATTCGGTCCCTGGTCGTGAAGCGCGGCGGCGCCTTCCACGGCTTCACCCTCGAGCGCTCGCCGCTCGACGTCGTCGGCTGGGACGGGGCGGTGTACCCGTTCGTGTTCCCGATCCAGCGCTTCCAGGCGCGCGTCGGGCTCGTCCACCTGCCTCCGGACTGGCACGGGACGTTCGCCGCGCGCGGCGCCCTCGTCTGCAGCTTCGTGCCGCGCCCGACCGACTTCCACCCGGAGGCGATCCCCTGCCCGTACCCCCACGCGTCGGTCGATTGCGACGAGTTCCTGTTCTACTGCCGCGGCAACTTCACCTCGCGCCGCGGCGTCGGCCCCGGCAGCATCTCGCACCATCCGGCCGGCGTCCCGCACGGGCCGCACCCGGGCGCGTACGAGGCGAGCCTCGGGGCCCGCGAGACGAGCGAGCTCGCGGTCATGCTCGACACGACCCGCCCGCTCTCGGCCACCGCGGCCGCGCTCGCGGTGGAGGACCCGGGCTACCAGGACAGCTTCATCGCGGGGGCAGGGGCGAGTTGAAGCAGGCGGTCGTGCACTCGTTGAAGCGCTGCGACTCCTCGAAATCGATCCCGTTCAGCCCATTGCAGGACATGCCGAGGATGCAGCGGGCGTTGCACACGATCGACCCGACGCAGTCGTCGGGGTTGGTCGAGAACGGGAATCCCAGCCCGCACGCCATGAAGACGTCGTTGGCGTCCTCGCAGACGGTGCGGAAGATCGAGATGCCGCAGCCACGGAGGCTGTCTCGATGGCCGTCGCAGCTGTCGAACAGGTAATTCTCGTCCTTGCATTCGAGCTCCTCCTCGACGCAGGTCACGTACTCGTCGAAGGAGCCGGTGCAGCTCGCCTTCACGGCGGCCGCCCGCGCGGTCTCCGCCTTGTCGACGCACTCGAGGTACCTCGCCTCGCTGCAGCCGGAGCAATCGCAGATGCGGTCGCAGGCGCGCTCCTCGGGCGAGGGGCAGCCAGCGGACACGAGCGCGCCAGCGGCGGCGGCCAGGGAGAGGAGCAGCCGGTGGGTGAGCGGCGGGCGGCGCTTGGGGGCGAGCACGGTGACCTCCTCCCCCTACTCTATTTCATTTCGGCATCTTGCCGAGCCGCTCGAGCAGCGCACGCACGAGGAGCGGCCACGCGACCGTGGCGTCCGCGTACACCTCGGAGAAGCGCCCGCCCTCCTGCGGCGGGGTGAACTTCCCCCAGCTCACGCCCTCGGAGTACGTGCAGCCGGACAGGCCGCCCCAGTGAACGGGCTCGGGGCAGATGCGGACGCCGTACTGGAACCGCGGGTGATCGACCTCGATGTCCAGGCGATCGCCGACGATGTCGTAGAACGGCGCGACCTGCTGGGCCCAGTTGCGCGGCACGCCGCCGCCGATGGTGAAGATGCCGAGGCGCTTCTTCTTGCGGACCAGGCGGGCGTAGCTCAGCAGATCGAGGAACGGATTGTACGGCGGCGGCACGGCCTCGCGCCACAGGTCGAAGCCCGGCTTGTCGCCGTGCTGCGCCTTCACCTTGCGCAGCATCCACGTCGCCACGTCGAGGCCCATCTCGCTGTCGGTGAAGGCCGGCACATAGACGGGCACGTCGCGGAGGTACGCGCTCCGGAGCACGCCCGGCGAGTCGCCCATCTCGGCCAGCGCCTTGCCGAGCTGGCGGCAGATGATCTCGCTCGACCAGGGAGAGCCCGGGTCCAGCTTGTCGAGCTCTTTCCGGACGAAGACCTCGATCGCGTTGAGGTTCTTCTCCATCTCGAGCGTGTCGTAGACGCGGTTGTACCCCTTCTCGAAGTACGTCTCGTCGGAGATGCCCGGGTTCGCCTTGTAATGGGTCAGGCCGACCGCCTCGCTCAGCCCGTGCGCCATGAGCGCTCCCGTGCTGATGATGCAGTCGATCATGCCGGCCTCGATCATCCTGACGATGACGACGCCCATCTTGGCGACCGTCATCGCGCCGGAGAACGTCGCCACGACGAGGCAGTCCTCATCGCGCACCATCGCCTCGAGCACGTCGCACGCCTCGCCGAGCGCGCGGCCGCTGAACGCGGTCCTGCTCATCGCGCGGAGCAGATCGTCGAACGAGTCAATCTTCAGCGGGTCGAGCGCGGCGAGCGGGACGAGCTGGTCTTCGACGCCGTCGCCGAGCTGGCGGTGCGAGGAACGAGGATGCTTCGGAGAGGACATAGGGCGCGAACATATACCCGCGCGGGGGGTGGGCCGTCGAGCGCGAAGCTCCCCGCGAGAGCGGCGAACTCAGGGCCGGACGGGCAGCGAGCACGCGAGGCGGCGCGCGGATCTGTCCGCGGGTCCGCCCGCTGGTCTGCCCGCTGCCGTGCCCTCCGTTCCGCCGGTTCCGCCGAGCTTCCCGGCGCCCTGGCCGATCCCGCGATCGCCGCCTTCGGCGCGCCGGGCCGCGAGATCGGCGCGAACGAACACGAGCGGGCCATCGCTGGGCTGGCCGTCGGTCCGCCGCTCCAGATCGATCAGCGCGGCGATCTTCGCCACGCAAACGTCACGACCTGACACACGGACGTCATAGACAGCCGTGCTCGCGGGCGCGCGGCGGCCATCGACCGTCGCGAACGCGCTCGCGCGATCGAGCAGGAAACGCGCGCCGGGCGGGCGCGCGGCGCACGCCGGCATGCGGGTGAGCTCGGTGCGGACATTCGGGACGATCTCCCAGCCGTCGAGCGGCAGGAGCGGCGGGGCCTTCGCGGTCGCTCCTTGCCCCGTCGCCGCGGCAGGCACGATCGGCACCGTCCGGCCGAGCGTCAGGCCGTGGAAGCTGAGCAAGAGGGGCACGCCGGCGCTCGTCGGCTGCCCCAGCGCGGGCTCGCCGAGGTTCGCGAGCGAGGCGATCGGCCGCGGGGCCTCGCCGGAGGACCACGCGACGAGCGACGCCCCGCGGAGCCACGCGACGGGGCCATCCGGCGCCTCGCTGAAGGCGACCTCCGCCTCGGGCATCAGCTCCAGCGGCACCTCGGCGACCTCGGCGCCGCGGCCCGGCCTCACCTGGATCAGCACGTCGCGGCCCGACGCGCGCACGCCGAACAGGATCCGGCCCCCGGACGCCGCGAACCGGGCGAGGATCGCGTCCCGGCCGACGCCCTCGGGCGCCGGGCCCGTCCACGAGCGGACCCTGGCCTGGAGCTCGGTCGGGTCGAGCCAGCGCAGCGTCCACGTCGCCCGCGGCGCGGCGGAGGCGCCGCGCGCCTGGAGATCGGCGCCGGCGCCTCTGGCAGCGGCGCCGTCGGGCGAGCGCACCTCGAGCGCGGCGACGGTGGAGAGCTGGCCCCAGCGCCTGTCGCTCACCGACGAGACGCGCCGCTGGCCGTCCGGTCCGGGCTTCATGTCGCGGACGAGCAGCGCGAGCGCCTCCTGGGTGCTGCGCGGCGGCGGCACGCCCGCCGGCGAGAGCGGCGGCCCCGGCTGTGTCGTGCAGGCCAGCGCGCGCTCCGGCAGCGCAGGGGCCGGCGGCGGGCGGAGCGGCAGGAGCGGCGCGGCCCCGAGCGCGGGACCGCCGGACGGCGCTCCCTGCGCGGGCAGCGGCGGCCCCCAGCCGACGCGGAGGTGGGTCGAGATCCTCAGGCCGGCCTCGTTCACGGCCAGCATCCCGGGCTCGGCGAGCAGGTCGCCACTCCGGGCGATCTCCGCCGCGGCCTGGGGTGGGACCTCGATGGGCGACCACGTGCGGCCGGCGTCATCCGACGCGAGCACCTTCCCTTCCCCGACGGCGATCCCGCGGCCGGCGTGGACCACGGCGTGCGCGGCCCCGGCGAGGCGAGCCCGCGAGGCCTCGCCGCCGGAGGAAAGCACGACGGCGGTGAGCTCTCCGGCCTCGTCGGCCACCACGAACGACAGCGCGCCGTCCTGCCCCTCCTCGATCGGGCTGACCACGTTGACGTCGTCGCCCCCGCCGCGCAGCCAGCCGAGCGGGAGCAGCGGAGCCTCCCTGCCGCCGGCGTCGATCACCGCGACATGGGCGCCGGGCGACGCGCCCTCGTGGCCGTCACCGCGCGGCGCGGGCTCGTCGCGGGGCGCGACGTCGCTGTCCCAGAGCCCGCGCAGGATCGCGATCCGGCCATCGGCGAGCGCGCCGGCGCCGCGCCAGCGGACGTCCGTGCCCGGGCGGACCGTGCTCCACCGGCCGCTCGGCTGGCGCACGCACACGCTGCCCTCGTCCTCCGCGTCGCACGGCGCGAGCAGCAGGGCGCCGCCGCTCGGGGACACGCGGAGCTCGGCCTCGCCGCTCCGCACGAGGACCGGGGGCTCGCTGCCGAGAGGGCGGTCGGGCTTGACCTGGAGCACGCCGAACGGATCGTGGCGGCCGTCCGGCCCGCCCTCGCCGAGCGCGCAGGCCACCCACGCCGCTCGCCCCGCGCGGCCGACGCCGCAGACGTTCAGCCAGTCGCCGCGGCCGAAGGGGGCGACCTCGTGGAGCGCGCCGGTGGCGAGATCCACACGGGCGAGGACGCCGTGGCTCGCCGTGATCGCGGCGGACGTCCACGCCGCGCCGCTCGAGATCGCCGCCTCGAGCGGGTGGCGCCCCGTCGCGCGGATCCAGCGGAGCAGGGGCGCTCCTGGGCCGGGATCGGACGCGTCGTCGACGGGCGCGGGCGCGGGCCCGAGCCGCGCCTCGGCGACCAGGATCCGCGCCTCGCGCTGCCCGGACGACGAGGCCCTGCCCTGCGTCACGGCGATCAGCTCGCCGTCTCGCAGACGGACGTCGGCGACGCGGAGCAGCGCGGCGGGGTCGGCGCCCTCTCCGTCGCCGCCCGGCGCCGGCGCGACGGGGCGCCACGACGCGCCGCCGTCGGCCGTGACCGCGAGCCCTGCCGCCTCGAAGAGCCCGGCGCCGTGCCGCGCGTCGCGGAACGCGAGGGCGCGCAGCGGCAGGGCGGGCAAGCCCGGCAGCGTGCGCGGCTGTCCCGTCTCGATGTCGAGGAAGATCGGGGAGTCGGCGATGGCGTCCCAGACGGCGACGACGGCGGGCCCTCCGCCGATGCGCTGGAGGTCCGCCTCGGACCGGGCGAGGACCGCGGGCGCGCCGAGCGGGTCATCGAACCGGTAGACACCGTGGACTCCGCGCCCGACGAGCCGCGGGCCGGTGGCGGACGGAACCAGCACGAGCTCGATCAGGGGTTCGGGGCACGCCGCGGTCTCCGGCCGTGCCGCGCCGTCGGCCCCGACGAGGACGCGCTGGCCGCCGACGAGCGCGAGCGTGCCGCCGGCGACCCGGGGCCCGATCGCTGTCGCGCCGCTCGCGTCGACCCAGCGGGCGGGCACGGGCGCGGGCGGCGGGGGGCGCTCCGCCGCGGGCGCGCCGCGCTCTTGCGGCGCGGGTCGGGGCGGCGCGCCGCCGCAGCGGGCGAGCGCGAGCGCAGCGAGGAGCGCGGCCGCGCGCCGCGACCTGCGCGGTGGCGCTGCGAGGCGGGGAGCGCCCGCCGCTCTGGACTGCATCATCGGGGCTGAGACTACCGTGATTCGCTGGCCGCCGCGGCGCCGTGACGGGCCCGCGGGCAGCGCCCTGCGGCCGGCATGCGCCCGCCAGAGGTGCGGTGTCCATGGGGCGGTACACGGAGGCAGCGCCCGCGACAGGGACGCAGCGACCGCGACAGCGAGGCTCAGTGGACGGCCGAGCCTGCCGGGACCGGGGCGGTCTCGTCTGCCAGCGCGGCTGCCCTGCGGGCGAGGAGGGCCATGAGCCCCCTGGCGCCGACCACGGCATGGTCGGACACGCAGTTGTTGAAGATCGCGTGCACCTGCTCTGCCTCCTGGGAGAGCCGCGCGACGGTCTCCGCCCAGGGAGCGAGCTCCACAGGATCGTAGACGTACCTGAACTTCTCGTTCACGCCGACGGGCGCGTCCCAGGTCTCCTCGCGCCGGCCGTGGAAGCGCACAACGGCGAGGCGAGGATCGGCGACGAGGGGGGTGGGAGGCATGCTGTTGTCCTTGCCCTGCGGCTCATCGACGATGACGTAGAATGCGCCGAGGTCCCGGAGGAGGTCCGCGACGCGCTCGATGCGTCCGGGCATGCCCCATGACCCGTGCCGGAGCTCGACGGCGAACGGGAGCCCGTCCATCCGTCTCCGGCAATCCTCGATCACACGCACGTTGCCGCGCGTCGCCGTGAACCACGGAGGGAACTGGAAGAGCACATACCCCAGCTTGCCCGCCTGGCGCAGCGGATCGAGCGCCAGCCGGAAGCGTTCCCAGAGCGCGTCTCTGACCTCGGCCGGCAGGTCTGCCGGGTAGAGGCGCCGCCGGTCGAAGAGCGAGGCTGGCAGCGCGCCCTGGACGTCCGGGGGGAGGCGGGCGGGCTCCACGGGGTGCTGGGTGAGCGGCGCGAACGCCTTCATGTTGAACACGAAATCAGGCGGAGTCCGCTCGACCCACTGCGCCACCATCCCCGGACCCGGGAGGGCGTAATAGCTCGAGTTGACCTCGACCACGGGGAACTGGGAGGCGTAGAACTTCAGCCGTTGTGCCGGGCTCGACACGCCCTTCGGGTAGAATCGATGGCTCTTCACCAGGGTCGGGTCCGTCCACCCGGCGGTCCCGGCGAGGGCGTTGCCGATGCGGGCGGGCACAGGCGCGCACGCCGCGAGCGCCGCGGCCCGCGCGAGCCGCTGCTCCTGCTGGAGTGGAGCCTCCTCTGAAGGCGACCGCGGCGGGTCGCGCAGGGCTTCTTCGTGCATATCGGGAGCAACCTAAGGCCTCTTTCCGGCGATGGAACCGCGCGCCCGGAGATACGGCGGCAGGCGCTCATTGCATCTCACGAAGGTCCTCTCTCCAGTCGTGCGCATACGCTGGTCGTGCGCGTACGCTCCCGCTCGCTCGACGAGCTCCCGGATTGCCAGATCCTGATCCAGGCGGTCTTCCGTCACCCTCTTTCTCCGCGGTTGAAGCCGCGAATGCAGAGCGCCGACAGCGTGGAGAGCCCAGATTGTGCATGCGCGGACCGGTCGCCTGCGCTATACTGAATAGGGGCCAGGGGGATTGATATATTCCTGCCCGGCAGGACAGAGGTGATCGATGTACTCAGCGAATCGTCGCCGGAATATCGAGCGGGAGGAGCGCATGCTGCTCCGCGAGAAGCGGGAGCATGCGGCCGGCAAGCTCCTTCAAAAGGTGCCGCAGCTCACGAGCCTGAACCTGGAAATTCGAGAGAGCCGGCCCAATTCGTCCACGAATGACACGCAGTACATCCGTCGCGTCGTTGTCGAGCATGCGCATGCGCTGTTCGAAATGCCGTGCTCGTACTCTTCCTGTGACAACGGCGGCTACGACGTGACGCAGGAGATCCTGAGCGGCCTCGCTTCGCGCACGGCGCGGTTCGAGGGGGAATGCGCCTGTCGAGGGAGCTGTGGTGCCGAGTGCTGCTCCCGGGTCCTCCGGTACGTCGCCACGGCCACGTACCGGAGCCCCGAGGCGTAGGGCGGGCGCTTATCGCCCGGGACGGCGTACGCCGCGAGCGGCGGCCGGGGCGCTGTCCGCGCCTCGGCTCGCGCTCCACGCTTCACTCGGTGATGGGAGGCTGTGGCCCCGGGACGATCCCTGCGATGTCCGGATCCTCCCCCGGTGCCCCGCCATCCCCGGGGCCCTTGTCCTTGCGGCGCGCGAGACGGTTCGCGTCTTTCTCGCGCTGCTTCTCCTGCCGGGCGCGTTCTTTTTGCCGCTTCATTGCTGCCTGTTTCTGCTGCATAGGGAGCCAGGCCTTTCAGCGCCTCCGGGCGGCGCGTTCTTCAGCACCTCGCGGTGCGTCCTGAAGGCGCAGGCGCGGCGCACGAGCGGCGCCGCGCCGCGCCCGCGATCAGTACCGGTCGCCGCGACCGCCGCGGCCGCCGGAGCCGCCGCGACCGCCGCGGCCACCACCACCGCCGCCGCCGAAGCCGCCGCCGCCGAAGCCGCCACCGCCGCCGCCGAAGCCACCACCACCGCCGCCGCCGCCGAAGCCGCCACCACCACCGCCGCCGCCGAAGCCGCGCGCCGGGCGCTCCTGCGCTTCGTTGACCTTGAGCGCGCGGCCATCGAGGACCGCGCCGTTCAGCTGCGAGATCGCGCTGTTCGCGGCCTGGGCCGAGCCCATGGTCACGAACGCGAAGCCGCGCGGCTGCCCCGTCTCGCGGTCGGTCGGCATCGCGATCTCACGGACCTCGCCGGCTGCGGCGAACGCGGACTCGAGGGTCTCGCGGGTGGTGCTGAACGAAAGGTTTCCTACGTAGAGACGATTTCCCATGCCATCCTGCTTTTTTTACGGCTTTCTGGTGCGCCACTGCGGCGCTCTCGGCCTGCCATCCGACGAAGCCGTACGGATCGAACGGAGACGTGCCGCGCGGAACTCCCGCGCGGTCACACGGTGCGTCGTCCAGTCGTCCGAGCGAGCTGCAGGCTCCCTCACGAGAGGGAAACAGGAAAGCGTCGTATCGAGGGCCAGGGACGTTCGTGAGAAGAAGCATCCTAGCCCGATGCGCCGTCTTTCGCAAGCGGGCCGTCCGTGGTCGAGGCCACTGCGCGTCGCCACCTCGCGCCACCTCACCGCGCGCCACCTCGCGCCTCGCGCGGGCGCGCCAGCTCCACGCGGCCTCCTGTTCGCCTCGCCGCGCCAGCTGGCTGTGCGCTTACGGGCGGCTCGGGTGATCGCCGGTACGGGCGAGGCCGTCCGCTGCGGCCGCGACGTCCCCCCGCGGCGCGGGTGAGGCCGCGGCGGCGCCGGCCTCGGCGGGGGCGGAGCGGCTCGCGATCCAGAGCCAGAGGACGAGGGCGCCGAGCGCGACGCGGTACCAGCCGAACGGCGCGAGGCCATAACGCTTCAGGTAACGCAGGAAGACCGCGATCACGAGCAGGGCGACGGCGAACGAGACGGCGAGCCCGACCACGAGCGCCACGATCCCGCCGGGGGCGTCGAGCAAGGCGCGGCCGTTCTTGACGAGATCGAAGACGGTCGCGGCGCCGAGCGTGGGGATGGCGAGGAGGAACGAGAACTCGGCGGCCGCGGCGGTGCTGAGGCCGGAGAGCTGCCCGCCGACGATGGTGGTCATCGAGCGCGACGCGCCGGGCCAGAGCGAGAAGCACTGCGCGAAGCCGATCGCGAGCGCGCGCTGGAGCGTGACGTCCTCGACGCGCGGAGCGCCCTGATCCGGCCGGCGGCGGCGGACCGACTCGACGCCGATCATCAGGAAGCCGCCGATGATGAGCGCGGCCGCGACGGGCCCCGGGCCGAACAGGTGCGCCTTGATGGCCTTGTGGAAGAGCAGGCCGACCACGGCGGCGGGGAGAAACGCGAGGGCGAGGGCGAGCGCGAGGCGGAGGCTGTCCGGATCCCGCCGGACCATCCCGCGGACGGTGGTCGAGAGGCGCTCGCGGAAATAGACGACGACGGCGAGCACCGCGCCGAGCTGGATCACGATATCGAGCGTCTTCGCCGCCTCGCTCTGGTGGCCGAGCCACGCGCCGAGCAGGATGAGATGACCGGTGGACGAGACGGGAAGGAACTCGGTCAGACCCTCGAGGATCCCGAGCAGGACGGCATCGAACCAGAACATTGCGCCGAGTCTACCCTCACGCGGGCCAGAGGTGCGCGAGCGCGCGCACGGGATCGACCTGCGTGGCGGGATCGCGGCGCGGCCGCGGCGGCGCGGTGGAGAGCGCCGGCCGTCGGCGCGAGCTCCCGTGGAGGCTGGGCCTCCGAGCCCCGCGCCGCCAGCCACGCGGGCGATCGGCGCCGGCGCCAGGGCGCTGTCCGCGGGGACACGCTCGACCGCCCGCGGGGGCACGCTCGACCGCGACGCGCGCGTCGTCCTGGCGGGGGCGATCTCACCGGCGATGGCCGCGCAAGGCGCGAAGAGCGGCGCGTCCCGGAGCCGCGCGCCGCCGTGTTCGCGGCCGCGCATGGAGGACGCGGAAGAGAGCGTCGTAGTCGGCGCTCACCTGGGCCAACGAGCGGAGAGGGCGCCAGCAGCACAGCGGTAATCGCCGCAGCCCCCGTTTACCTCGATCACGAGCCGTTTCACGAGCCATCGCTTGGCGAACTCAACAGGAGTGCTCCAGGCACCTGCCCATCGCTACCGCAGTTCGCCCCACGGCTCGACGCGGGCGATCGCACGGACCGACGCAAGCTGCAGAGCACGAAAACGCCAGCTCCCCACGAACAGGGCACCTGGGACAGGGGAAGTCCCGACAGAAACAGGGAAGTCCCGATCAGCCCGTAGGCGCCAGCCGTGCGAAGCCGTGCGAAGAAGAGAAGAAGGGCACCGCAAGTACCGAAGCTCACACAAGAGCCATGTGAAGATTCGAACAAGTTACATTTGTTTCCGGCGTGCATCGCGACCGTGAACCAAGGCGGGCGCCCGCAGCCGCACTGAACTGGGCCGTTCGCGTTGCATCTTCGACGTCCCGAGTGCCTCCACGACACCGTCCAAGCAGGTCGAACGGAACTCTAGATCTTCGTGCTGGCCTGTCGAGAGGGCATGTTGCGCTGTTGACTCGAACAAACATCGTCGTGTACACCTCGATGGAAGAGGCCGTCGGCGCCGGGGGGTGCCGCCGTGCAGGCCATCGACACCACGCAAGCGCGCTCGCGCACTTCCGCGGCACAGCGGCAGGAGATGCGGGCCCGCGATCGTCGGAGGGAGGCAGCACTGTGTCATCGATCGTAAGAGCCCATCGCACCTCTTCACAGGGTCAGCACAGGGACGCCACGATCTCGTCTTCCCGACGAAAGTATTGCGTCCTCGTCGTCGACGACGACGAAAGGGCCCTGAGGTCCATTTCTGCAGTCCTCTCCGGGGACGTCGACGTCGTGGAATGTACGTCGGCTGAGCAGGCGCTCGCATTGCTCGAAACCAGGGAGTTTCACCTGGTCTGCTCCGACGTGGTGATGCCTGGGATGAAAGGGGACGAGCTGCTCCGGAGGGTGGCGAACATGCCCGTGTACACGAGCTGTCTCCTCATCACCGGCGCCGAGGAGTACACGCGCTCGAAGGAGGCCGTGTATCACCACGTCCTGCTCAAGCCGTTCAATCCGGCCCGGCTCACGGCGCTCGTCCTTCAGCTGGCGCGCCTCACCGAGATGAAGCGCTCGGTCCACTCGATGGCGGACTCGCTCACGCCGACGGACGCCGGGAGCGAGCTCGTGTCGTGCGGCTGGCCCGACGCCGGGATGGCGCCGGAGTCGTCGCACGCGCCGAGATCCACGAGGCTGGAGGCCTGCGTGACGTGCGGCGCCACCCCGCACGATCTGCCGCACGAGCCGGAGCCGGCGAGGGCCGCCGCGTCCGCGCTCCGCGCCCGGAAGCGATGGGCCCGGTGAGCCTGCGGCCGCGCCGCCGCGTCGCGGGCGGCGGCGCGACGGCGCGGCCGACGCGCGGGTCAGGCGCCGCTCGGGCCCTGCTCCTCCCACCACCTCGCCATGCGCACCTGCATCTCATCGACCGAGACGTCCTCGATGACGGCCGACAGGATCCACTGGTGCCCGAACGGGTCCTCGATCCTGCCCTCGCGCCGGCCGTAGAACTGGTCCGCGATCGGGTAGATGGTCTTGGCCCCCGCCTCGATGGCGCGCGCGGCGACCGCGTCGGGGTCCTCGACGTTCAGCGTGAGGACGATCGGTGAGCCGCCGAGCGCCTTCGGGCCGCGCGCGTTCCACTGGGGGGCCTCGTCGGCGACGCTGATGACGGAGTCGCCGATCACGAGCTCGGCGCAGACGATGGCGCCGCCGAGCTTCGGGTCGGCGAGGCGCAGCTTCTCGGTCGCGCCGAACACCTTCTTGTAGAACGCGATGGCGTCGGGCGCGCCGGCGACGACGAGGTGCGGCACGACGGCGTGGTACGGGGGCGGGGCGATAGGGTGGGGTCGCTGGGTCATGGGCGAAGGATGCCCACGCGGCCGGACCGGGTATTGTAAAAACATGCCGGCCTGCCGAGCCGGATGAGCCGACAGCGCCGGCTCAGCCATCCCCGGTGGTCAGCCGTCGAGCGGGACATGGTTCCGCTCGCGGCGCCTGGTCACGTACTCGGTGGGCGTGAGGCCGGCGAACGCGCGGAAGTCGTGGATGAAGTGCGCCTGGTCGTAATAGCCACACGCGGCCGCGACGCCCGCCCAGGAGACGCGCTCGCCGCGCTCGATCGCGGAGACCGCCTGCTGGAAGCGCTGCACACGGCAATAACGCTTCGGGGTGAGCCCGACCCGCTCGGTGAAGCTCCGGATGAACCGCTTCGAGCTCATCCCGAGCTGCCCTGTCACGTCAGCCACGGTCCACGCGCGGGACGGGTCCGCGAACGCGGCGAGCGCGAAATCGACCGAGGGATCGCGCTCGAGCGGCGCGCGCGGGCGGAGGAGCCGCGACGCGAGGGCGGACTCGAGCGCGCGGAGCCTCTCCTCGGGGGTCTTCGCCTCGAGCACGCGCTCGCGCACGAGGGCGGCCTCGCGCCCCCACAGCGCGTCGAGCGAGACGTGGGCGCCACCGAGCGCGGCGGCGTCCGGGCCGAAGAACGGGGCCGCGCCGCCCGGGGAGAGCTCCGCGCCCACGATCGCGCGCTGCTCCGCCGTGTCGATCGCGAAGTGCTCGGCGTGGGCGCCGCAGACGGCGATGCCGGAGAGGCGGTGGCAGCGAGCGGGGGCGGGGGGATCGCCGTCGGCAGCGCCGTGCTCGGCAGCGCCGTCGTACCAGCGCAGCTCGTCCTCGGCGAGGTTGATGAGCAGGCTCATGGCGCCGCTGGGGAGCACGCGCTCCAGCAGGTCGGGGAGCTCGGGGGCGGCGTAGTACCAGAGCAGGCGGACGAAGCGGCCGAGGGGGGGAGGCGGGGTGTACGTGACGAAGCGCATGGGGAGGCCCGTGAGGGGCAGCATGCCATGGACAGAGGCGTGAGGAAGCCGTTCCAGACGCGTGGCGTAGCCAGGGAGGCGCGTCCCGGAAGGAGCGCGACGCTCGGCGGCTGGACGGTGAGGAGGGCGATCTCTAGGATGCCGGCTCGTGACGACGGCCGTACGAGAGGCGAAGACCCGGGCGGGGCGAGGCAAGACCGTCGGGGCGAAGCGCCGCTCCAAGATGGAACACACGGCGACGGAGTCCAAGGAAGCGGTGCTCGACACGGTCTTCGCCGACGCGCCGGCGGCCCCTCGGGCGAGCGGCGACCTGCCCGAGATGGTCCGCAAGAACCGGCGTGAGCGGGCAAGGCGGCGGCTGCTCGATGCGCTCGAGGCGCGAGGGCCTTATCCCGTTCCGGAGGGGCTGCGCGGCGAGCTGCGCGCGCTGGTGGAGCGGTGGGGGCAAAAGGGCTTCGAGGATGCCTTTCCGGATGCAGACGTGTTCGAGATCCGGTGCGCTGAAGAGCGCGCGGTGCTCGAGGCGGCAGCCAGGGGCGACGAAGAGGCGCGCTTCGCTGCCGCGGAGCGGGCCTACCGGCGGGAGATCGAGGCGAGGTACGGGCAGATCGAGATCCGCGGACTCCAGCTCAGCATGCGCGTCCCGCAGGATCTCGAGATCGCCTATATACCGTTGCACGTCGAAGAGCCGTCCGAGGAGCCGCGCGCGGCGAAACCCAGGAAAGGGGCGGGCAAGCGACCCAAGAGAGGCGCAACGGCGGCCGAAGCGGAGGCAGCGAGCGCCATGCTGCACGCCCTCGAGCGGCCACGGGTGCTCGCCACAGACGCGCTCGTGAGCCACCCACGGCTTCTGATCATCGGTGAGCCGGGGAGCGGCAAGTCGACGCTCCTCGCCTACCTGGCCACGCGCGCCGCTCGGAACGAGCTGACCACCTCGACCCAAGGACGCGATCGGGCATCGATTCCGTTCGTCGTGCCGGTGAGGGCACTTCAAGAAGCCGCTGCGACCCCGGAGGAGATCGCTCGCGCCGCCGGCGCCGAGGCCTGGTTCGTGGGAGCAGCGCTCCAGCGCGGCCGTGCGCTGCTCCTCGTCGATGGCCTGGATGAAGCCCGGACGCACGTGGCGGGGAAGGTGCTCCCGACCCTCACGGCGATGCTGGATGCGTATCCGGGGATCCCGGTCGTCGTCACGACGAGGCCGGCCGCCACGCCCGGGAAGGACGAGGCCGCGCCCAGGGGCTTTGCGCGCGCGCGCCTCGTGCCGATGACGCGCGACGAGGTCGCCGTCTTCATCGATCGCTGGTGTCTCGCCGCCGAGCTGAGCCTCAACAAACCTCGCGGACAGGCCGAGGTCGACGCGCGCGCCGCCGCAGACGACCTGAAAGAGCGGGTGCGGGCGAGCCGGGCGATCGAGAAGCTCGCACAGACTCCCCTCCTCTGCTCCGTCATCTGCGTCGTCCACCGCTTCCTGGGTCAGCGGATCCCGGAGCGACGGGTCGCCCTGTACGAGGCGATCACCAACGTGCTGCTCTATGAATGGGACCGGGCCAAGTTCGCGGACGGCGCCGCCATCGGCAAGCTCGACGCCCACGCGAAGCGTGCCCTGCTCGCCCGGCTCGCGCTCTCGATGCACAGAGCGCGCGTGGCGGAGCTGCCCGCGGAGGAGGTCGTCAAGAGGCTCGCGGCGCACCTGCCGGATCTCGGCCGCCCGGAGGAGGAGGCGGAGGCGATCGTGGCCGAGATCCGCGACCGCAACGGCGTGCTCGTGGAGCGGGCGCCGGGATCGTTCGCGTTCTCGCACCTGACGTTCCAGGAATATCTCGCCGCGATGGAGCTCGTGAACGCGCACGCCTACAACGAGCTGCTGCGCAATTACCGGGACAAGTGGTGGCACGAGGTCATCGTCCTTTCCGCCGGGTTCCCGGGGGCGCACGCGGACCGGATCATTCGCGGGCTGCTCGACAGGGACGGCGAGGGCGTAGCTGTAGGGACGATGCTCGCGGCCCAATGTACAGAGACCGCCATCGAGGTCAGGCAGACGCTCCGGAAGGAGATCGAGAGACGCGTCGCACGGCTGGTTCCGCCGGCGAGCGCGGTGGAGTTTAGGACGCTTTTCCATCTCGGCGAGGTGGCTGGACCGGTGCTCCTCCGCTCGCTCGACAAGGCGAGCACGGAAGGGAAGGCGTCGATCATCCTGGCGCTTACCTATATACTGTATGAACCAGCGACGAGGGCTGTCCTCAAATTCCTGAAGGATCCCAGTCGGACGAGTCATCCGTTTGCCGACTTGGGAGGAATGAACCATCGACGCTACACCCTCGCGATGTGCGCTGGCATGTTCGTCAAGTACATGAGCGAGTCCTCGGAGGCAGTATTCTCTGCGTCCCTCGACGCCATCGCCTCGGCCGACCCGAGCGCCACCCAGCTTCTGCGAGGTTTCCGGAATAGCGAGGATAACCCTCAGGAGATCGCCAAGCTCGAAGCGCTCATCGCCCGCGCCGATGCCGCGCACGCGAAGGTTTCCTCCGCTTCCGCTGCCCGCCCGCCCAGACGCGCCGCACGTTCTGGTTGATCGCCTCGGAGAACTCATCGGGGCCGTCGATGAGTAGCCTCTCGAGCTGAAAGCCAGGGCGGCCTATCAACGGAACAATGTACTTGAGGTATCTCTCGATCGCCTTTCCCCGGTGCCAGGTCAGCCAGTCCCGCCTTAAACCGAGATCCTTGATCGTGCGCTTCGCCTGCTCATCTCCCTTACGGGCCCTGATCGCGCCGCTCCTCATAAACACGAAACGGTTTCCCGGCTCGCCGTCGTCGGGCCGGACGTATCCCCCGCTCGGCCACGCGTCACCCTTGGCTACGTTGCACCCCATGCAGGCAAGAAAGTAGTTGTTCCAGTCGTATGCCTGCGCGGGGAAGCGCGCCTTGGGGCGAAAGTGATCGACCTGCCCGGGCGGCCTTTCCTTGCCTCTTGTCCCGGGGTGCGTCGAGCTGACCGGTGACTGGCAGTACGCGCAGAAGCCGTGCGACATCGCCGCGATAGCCATCCGGACGCAGGCCTCGGCGCGCCACACAGCAGGGAAGTCCCGCTTCCCCTTCCGGTTGGCTGGCAGCACGCCCGGCGCGTAGGACGTGAACCCCTTCTTGCGCTTCGCCCCTTGCTCGGCGAGCTTCTCGAAGGCCTTCGCCTTCTTCCAGAACGCCGCCGCATCCGGGAACGCCGCGTCGACCGTCTCTCGCCAGTCAGCGGGCGCTTCGACGCCTTCTCGCCGGAGCCGGATCATCCCGTCTTTTTCCCTTCTCGGAGAGCTGTGAGTCCAGTTGCTTCAGCAACGCGATCTGCGTCCGCGCGATCCCGGACAGAAGCGGTCCATTGCCCTCACGCTCCTCCTCCCGCGCAAGCACGCCTTGGAGATCATCCAGGTGCTTGAGCAGCGTCTGCCGGTCGCGCGCCGTCGCCGTGCCGTCCTCCACCTTCCGTGTCAGCTCGGCGGCCTTCTTCTCCAGCGCCTCGTACGTCGGCGAGAGGCGTGACGGAACATCGAAGACAGCATCGTCGACCATCACCGAGTCGACCTCGGCACCGTCGAGCCGCTCCAGATCGCCCTTCGTCAACCGCCGCACCCTCGAGCCCTCGCCCGGCTTCTCGTCCAGCACGAGGACCGCGATCGTGCGCTCCTTGTCGTCGATGGCGGCCTGCACCACCGCGGGCGAGTGCGTGGTCAGCACGAAGCGCGTGCCCGGAAACAAGCTCGTGAGCTGGTCGATGATCCGCCGCTGCCAGCGCGGGTGGAGGTTGAGGTCGACCTCGTCGATGGCCACCATCGCCTCGCCGGCGAGCGGATCGTCGAGCGCGGAGAAGGTCTGCGCGTAACGGATCGCGAGATCCAGCACGACGGAGAGCATCGCGCGGTACCCGTCGGAGAGTTCGATGATCGAGAGCGAGACGCCCCCGCGACGGAACGCCACCACCCGGCGCCCTCCCTGCTCGACGATCTCCACGTCTTCGATGCGCGTGTCGAGCCCCACGAGCCACTCGCGGAGCCGCTTCCAGACCGCCCGCGCTGCGGGGTCGTACTCTCCTCGCTCCTCTAGGAGCGCGACGTACGCGGCGAGGTCCCGGAAGAGGTACTCGTCGAAATCGACGAGCGTGCGCGTGGCCGGCCGGCGCAGCGCGTCTTCGAGGTGCGTCGGAAGCGGCCGGACGAGCGCCGGCTCCCACTCCGGACCGAGGAGCGCGGGCCCGGTCGCCTGGCGCGGCCTGACCGGCGGGCGCAGGGCGCGATACTGTCCATAAGCAAAGATGTGGTGCGCGCGCGGCAGCCGCGCGCGCTCGGAGCGCCCTGCCCCATCGGTCCAGCGCGCGATCGGCTCAGGGCCAGCACCGTAGAGCGCGATCGACCCGGCCGACCCGCCGTGGCGCAGCGGAAACCGGTCGAGCCCCTCGCCGTCGCCGGGCGCGAGCGAGGCGAGCGCCTCGACGATGCTCGTCTTGCCGGAGCCGTTCTGCCCGATGATGACCGTGACCTGCGCCCCGAGCGGCACCTCGCTGTGCACGAAGCAGCGAACGTTCTCGAGGACGAGCCGTGATCCATCCACGGTGCCCGCCCCCATCGGGGGCACGGGCGACGACTTGCTCTGCTTGCGACGCTTCGTCACCCGCCGACTATAGCCAGAAGCACCGCAGAGAGCGCGCTTACCGGCGTGTCTTCAATAAGCCAGGGCGCCCGCTCAGCGTCGCCTGTGCTCGAAGGCACCTGGAGCGCAAATGCTACCACGACCGTCGCCCCACCTCAGTAAGGCGGCAGCATCCTCCGGAATCCGTGGCCCAGCGCCAGCGCCAGGAAGATCAGGTTGCGCAGCGGCAATACCGGCCAGAAGAGGCTGAGAGGCCCTTCCGCTCGGGCGGTTCGCTCCGCCCCAGCCGCGGCGCCCTCGTCGTGCTCGCCCCGGAAACGCCGCGCGAGTCGCGCGCCGAGCCGCCGCATCCACGCGACCGAACGCGGGAAATCGGCGATCCCGTCGAGCCACGCTCCAGGGATCCCGCGCGCCCCCAGCGTCGCGCCCGCGAGGCCGCCGACGATCGCTCCCGTGCTGTCGGCGTCGCCGCCGAGCAGGATCACGTCCTCCACCGCGCGGCGGAAATCGCCCGGGTGCGCGAGCCAGCAGAACAGGGCCGCTGGAACGGTGTCCACGATGAAGCCGCTCACGCCCTGATGGAGGCCTGTCGCCGCGGCGAAGTCCTCCGCCGAGGCGCGCCGGCCGAGCAGCTCCGCCGCGCGGTCGAGCCTGCGGCGGAGCTCCTCGTCCGCGACACGCTCGCGGAGCAGCGCGAGCAGCTCGGCCGGACTCACCTGCTCGGGCGTGCGCACCGCGGCATACGCGGCCGCGAGCGCGATGATCCGCGCGCCCTCCTCGGCGCGTGGATCGGTGTGCGTGATGCGCGTGGACGCGCGCACCACGGAATCGATGCGCGAGGGCGTGAGCGCGAGGGCCGCGCCCAGGATCGGCGCGCGCATCGCGGCGCCGTTGCCCGCGGAGAAGACGCCGCTCCGCTCCGGAGAGAACCCGAGCCACAGCTTGAGGATCGCCCGCAAGGTGGCGTAACCGACGCCCGCCGGCAGCGAGGCGAGCCAGCCGCGGAGCTGCCACGCGAGAGCGCGCGCGAACCGCGCCGCGTCCCCCGGCGCGGCCAGGAGCGCCTGGGCCGTCATGCACGCGTGCTCGGCGTCGTCGCTGATCATCCCGCGGCCGAGCACGAAGCGGTGCTCGATCGGCGACGCGCCGAAGAGGCGAGCGGCGCGGCGGCGCGACAGGCCCTCTCTGGGCAGGCCGAGCGCGTCGCCGACCGCCGTCCCAAGGAGGACGCCGGCGAGGCGGTCCTCGCGATCGATGGGTATCGTCTCGATGGACATGCGAGCACGTGTTTCACGTTCCGTGCCCGGAGAGCGCAGCGGAGATCCGCGCTTTCACCCGCCCTGGCCAGGGTGGCGGCTCGCCAGGATGGCAGTCCCTCGACAGGCGGATCGACACCGTGTCGCGAGAGCCCCGGTAACCAGCTCCGGAACCAGGCCCTTCTCGGCTCCTTCGGCGCTCCGCCCGCGTGGCTGGCTACGCCCGCCGGCGCCGCCGCGCGAGCGCGAGGCCCGCGAGGGCGGCGAACGCAGCGGCGCCTCCGCCCGGGCCCGCCGAGCCGCCAGCGCTGCAGCCGGCCGCCGCCTGCGCACCTTCGGGCGCGTCGCCGGCGAGATCGGTCGCCTCTTCGACGTCGGACAGATCCGGCAAAGCGTCGGACTCGTGGCTCCTCAGCAGCGCCGGCTCGTCCTCCAGCGCGTCGTCGGCGATCGGCCGGACGACGACCTCCTTGAAGTAGCCCTCCAGGCCCTTCGAGCCGGCTCGCAGCGCCGCGACCGGCGGCGCTGCGGCGCCGGTCGCCTCGACCCGGAACAGCGTGTTGCCGAGCGTCACATACCAGCGCCCGTCGAACCAGCGCGCGTGGCCGAGCGCGCTGCTGATCTCCTCGGGCGCGGCGCCCGGGCGGCCGATGTAACGCTTGCCCTCGTTGAGGAACACCACCTCGCCAGAATCGCTGATGCCGTCGTGGCCGATGCGGAGCTTCTGCTGATCGAGCTGGCTCGAGGTCTCGAAGGAGCTGAGCTGGTGCAGCTCGCCGTCAGGGGTCCGCAGCCACACCTGGTTCACGTCCCCGTCGCTCCTCAGGAACCCGGCTTGCCCCGCGTGCAGGAGCAACCCCGCGGGGTCGCCCGCGATCGAGTCGCCGAGAGCCACCTCTTCGCCATCCGCCGTGTACAGGAAGCTCGAGCTCGTGCTCCCGTCCGACCACCGGCCAGCGACGTTCGTCCCGTCGGTGACGGGCCGCTCCAGGTTGCCAGGGTGGTCTCCAAGGGTGCCCACGAGCAGATGGCGGATGAACGGCTCTTCGTGCGTCGCGTAATAGATATCACCTGTGGCCGCGATGTCGGACTGGAACGGCGAGTCGCTGCCTGTCCGGCTCCAGATGCCCCGGCTGTGCCCCGTCGACATCGTGTGCGCGTAGGCCCTGCCCCCGTCCTCCGTGACCCACACCAGCGAGTCGCCGTTCACCGCGTCCAGCCGGCCCGTCGTGATCCTGGTCCACACGCCGTCGACCGACGTGAAGATGCGGCCGTACCCTGACTGGATCGCGGCGCCCGACGGCGTGAGCGCGCCGTAGGTGGGGGTGCTCCCGGGTGGATCCTGCGGCAGCGTCGCGAGCCAGCTCACCTGCTGCGAGGCGCGGTCGAGGACGCCGAGCGACTGGAACTGATGCAGGAACAGGACACGGGCAGCGTCGAAATCGAGGATCGCCCCCGGGGCGCGATGCACGGCGACGAGCTTCGGGCTCCGCTCGATAAGGAGGGGCCCGAAGGTCGCCGTGGCCTCGGAGCCGGCGCCCGCATTGCCCGAGAGCGTCACGGTGAGCTCTTCCCCCGATTCGAACGCCGGGAAGGGGCGAGTGAGGAGCATCAGCGTCCCCGGAGGCGAGCTCGGGGTGCGGTCGATGCAAGCGCTCGCCGTCTGCGTCCGGCCTCGGACCTCCACGCAAAGGCGCTGGCACGCCTGAGTCGATGTCGCGAAACACCTCACGTCGAGCGGCACGTTCCCCGAGATGACACTGTGCGGGCGCGGGCTCGAGAGGTACAGAAGCGGCGCCTCCTGGGCCAGCGCAGCCGCGGCCGTGAGCGACAGGAACGATGCGGCGGCGATGCTGATCAGCGTACGACAATCGCGCATGGGACCTCCACTTGATGAACACTTGGATGCTGCCCCGTGGCGCCGTGTTCACGGCATCCCTCGCCAGGGGCAGCGCGCGCGGCTCCTTGGAGCAACGCGAGCGCGAACGGAAGCGGCTTCGCCCCCGCTCGCACGCTGTCATCAGATCACCCCGGTCACTCGAGCGCTCGAGCCTGCCAGCTCCAATGTGCTCCGAGCACCGACGGCGAGCTCAGCGAAGCGGCCATCGCCGAGCCCGCCCTCCAGGACGCCTGCGCCTCAGGGGCAGCGCGGAGCTGTGTACTCGCCGCTGGGATCGGTCTCCCAGAGCGAGCCCACGCTGACACGGAAGCGCACCTCGGCCTCGTCGATGGAGAGGATCTCGAGCGTGCCCGGTCCAAACGACCCACCGCCCCACGGGCAGTCGTCCGGCTGGGGAGAGTAGGGCTCACCCGTCTCGCTCATGTGGCTATAGCTGACGAGCGCTGGATCCTCGAGATCGTAGACGCCGACCTGCTGGTAGGCGCTGGGCAGCACGATGCTCAGCGCCCAGTGCCCGCCGCAGGTGAGATGCGTGGTCGGGGAGCCGCACGAGACACCGAGATCCGATGCACGAAGGAAGAGGTCATTGGGATCGAGCGCCGGGCCGCCGCCGCCCGACCCGCTGCTGCCCCCGACGTCACCCTGGCTCTCCCAGTACCGGTCCCAGAGCACCTCCATCTGAGCCCGCGTCAAGGCGACAGCCGGCAACGCATCACCTGGCTCGGCGTCGCCCCCGGAGCTGCCGCTGCCCGCAGGGTCGATCGAGCCGCTCTCGACCGGCGGATTGGCGGGATCGTTCGAACCGCTCTCGTCCGACGGATCGGCGGGGTCGTTCGCCCCGCCGTCGTGCATCGCGCCCTCGATGAAGCTCACGTCACAGGCGGCCAGCAGGAGGGGCGCCAGGACCCACAGCATGGAAGCGTTCTTCGTCGTCATGGCGTCCACCATTGCACGACCAGCGCCAACCTGACGACAGACCAAAACCACGGCAAAACGACGGTGCAACACGCGACCTGTGCCGCGGGTGTGCCAGCGTGCGCCTTGACGCCCTGGCCCCGTCCTCCGGTTGTGCCGCCGGCTTCCTGGCGTTTCTGGGGGGCTTCGTCACCACGATGAGCGCTGAGCGACCGCACTCGCCCGTCGCACCCCCGGCAGCGTCGGGGGTGCGAGGCGCGAGCTCACCACGTGGTCAGCTGAGCTTCGATCCTGTGCAGAGTCGCCTGCTCGTAATCGTAGGCGAACCCCAGCAGCTCAGCCTCGCTCCAGTGAGGGCCGACGAAGATCAGGCTGAAGGGAGCCCCGTCGCTGTATTGACCAGCGGGGACGACCACCCCGGGCAAGCCCGAGATGTTGATCGCGGACTCCGTCGTCGCGGGATAGGTGTCCGAGCCAGACAGCTCCGGCACCGTGTCATAGGTCTGCGGAAACGCGAGGCCGTCCAGATCGTGCGTCGCCATCACGGAATTGAAGACGTTCACGTACTGGTCCCGCAGGGCCCAGAAGCCCGACAGATCGGGCGCGTCCTCGGGGAAGAGCAGCGAGGCGGCCAGCACGGGGAGCTCGTCGACGTACCAGGACAGCGGCCCGCCGACGGGATCGAACGGAGATATCCCCGTGAAGGCCGCCAGTCCGTCGATCGAGCCGACGACGGTCCCGCCGATCTTGACCCCCTTGAGGTAGCGCTGGAAGTCGTAGGCCACAGACTCCGTCCCTCGCATGTCATAGGGCTCACCGGGCAAGGCCAGATTGGCGAAGCCGCTCCCGGCGAAGGGATCTTCGACGACGATCGCGCCCTCGTCCTCCAGCTCCTCGATCGCTTGCTCGTACAGCGCCTGCGTCTCGGGAGACAGGCCGCCGTTGCGCCACCCTGAGCCGTACAGGCCGATTCGCTTTCCGCAGAGGGCGGTCTTGCTCAGCTGGCTCGTGTAGCCCCCCACGGGCAGGTGTCCATTGGACAGGCTCGTCTTGGGGTCCTCCGGGGAGTAGCCCGCGAGGATATCCATCACCATGGCGGCGTCGCGGACAGTCCGCGCGATGGGGCCCACCACGTCCCTCGTGCTGCCGGCCAGGGGCACGACGCCGGCCGTGGGGACGAGGGCGAACGTCGGCTTGATGCCGACGAGGCTCTGCGCGGCCGCAGGGTTCTGGATGGATCCCCCCGTCTCCTCCGCGAGGCCGAGCACGGCGAAGTTGCCGGCCACCGCCGTGGCCGTGCCGCTGCTGCTCGCCCCGGGCACCAGGGTCGGGTCCACGGCGTTGTAGGTGGGCCCCGCCCAGCTGCTGTTCGCTCGGGTGCCGTCGTCGCTGAAGGCCGGGATGTTCGTCTTCCCAAGGATGATGGCCCCGGCGGCGATCAACCGATCGACGACGACGGAGTTCTTGATGGGGAGCAGATCGACACCGCCGGCGACCTGCGAGCTGAGCGGAGCCCAGCCCGCCGTCGACGGCAAGCCGACGTGATCCATCGACTCCTTGATGACGACGGGGATCCCGGCCAGGGGGCCGAGGGCCACGCCGTTCCTCCGCTTCCTGTCGATCTCGCGCGCCTGCGCGACGGCGTTCGGGTTCATCGAGGTGAACGCGTTGTAGGACGACTCGTACTGCGCGATCCTCGAGAGATAGGCGTTCGTCAGCGCCTCCGCCGTATAACGGCGCATCAGGTACGCCCACTGCACCTTCGAGATCGTGAGCTCAGATATGTCGATAGCGGGAACGCCAACCGAGGCGGTCACACCATAGGCGGTGCTGGGGGCCCCTGCGGCAATACCAACGAAAATGGCTGCTACCAAGGCAGCGCCAGGAAGAATGTTCTTGTTCACGATGGACTGCTCCCTCTCACTTCAGGATATCGACCCTATGCCGGATGAACCTCCGCCGTCGGGTGCCGATTCGAAACCTCGAGCTCGAGTCACACGAGCACAGCGGACCAGAGCTCGACGAGGCATGGAATCGTCGAGATCCGTTCGATCAAGGCCATGTGATGGCGCCCGTCGTCGAGGACGAATCGCCAACCCGTGACAATGACAATACCAACCCGTCCAGCGAACCAACTGGCTCGCACCATCTCGACGGTTCGTCGAGAGCCAATTTAGCTAGGATGTACAGCGGCCTTGAGCAGAAGATTCTTCGTGGCTTTTTACCAGCCAAGCAGGTGACACAGAGACAGAAGATGCGCGCCTCGAACGCAGTTGCTCTCCTACAAAGATGAAGAATATGCGAGAGCTAGGCGCATCATACTTCATGTAAGATATAGCAAGTCGGGGTTCGGTGGCAAGTTGATGTTCGAATTTTTTGAATAGTTAGCTGGTATCGCCGGGGGCGGGGCGGCGTCGCTCCTGTCCATCCGGCACGGGGCGTTGCGCGGTGCGCGGTGCGCGGTGCGCGGTGCCCAGCCGCCCAGCGATGCGCGGCGGGCACGCTCGTCGAGGTGGCCGCTGCCCGGGGCGGGCCCGCGTCGTTCAAGGCGCTTCGGCCAACCGACGGTCAGCGGAGGCCTGCCCCCGGGGTGGGAGAGCATTCTGTGGAACCATGTGTTCCGTTCTCCTTGGAAAGTGACAGCCAATCAACAACTCAAGCACCCCTCGAAGGGGCCTCCTTATACATACTCCGCAGCCTGCGGACGCTCGTCCACGTCGGCCCGGCTTCGCCCCCGGCGGGGCGATGCCGCAGAGCCAAGCGCCGCGCGGCGCGCCGGCGCACGCTGGCGCACGTCGTCCCCCCCATGTCAGAGAAGCCGTCACCCGATCTGGACCTCTCACGGAGGATCAGAACACCGGTCTCGGGGAACAGAGACAGGCCTTGAGGGGAGAGAGGACTCAGGATCCTTCACAAGAAATCGTCCAATGGCTCCTCGCCCATGCTGGACGGACTGCGGTGAAGCTGGCCACGGACACGGGGCGACGCTCCGCGCCTGCCCAGACGTCGGCCTCCGCGGCCAGCCCCGGCGCTCGCCGTGGACTTTCACGGCCGATGACGCCGATACTCGAGGGGATGCAACCAGGGGAAGTGCTCGGAGGCCGCTTCGAGATCGTGAGCCGGGCGTGCGCCGGCGGCATGGGGGAGGTCTTCCAGGCGGTCGATCGGCGCTCGGGCGAGGTCGTGGCCGTCAAGGTGTGCCTCGACGAGCAGAAATCCGGCGACGAATCGCGCCTCTCTCGCGAGTCCAGGGTGCTCGCAGAGCTCTCCTGCCCAGGTATCGTGCGCTACGTCGCGCACGGGCTCGGCGCCTCGGGCGCGCCGTGGCTCGCCATGGAGTGGCTCGATGGCGAGGATCTCGAGCAGCGGCTCCAGCGCGAGGTGCTCACCGTGGACGAGGCGATCGCGCTCCTGGTGGGCGCCGCCGCCGCGCTCGCGGCGGTCCACGCGCGCGGCGTCGTTCACCGCGATCTCAAGCCGAGCAACCTGTTCCTGGTGAACGGCGACGCCGCACGCGTGAAGCTGCTCGACTTCGGCATCGCCGGGATCCCCGACGCCACGCAGCTCACGCGGACGGGCGCCTTCCTCGGGACCCCGGCGTACATGGCGCCAGAGCAGGCCCGGAGCGGGCAGGACGTCGATGCCCGCGCCGACGTCTTCGCGCTCGGCTGCGTGATGTTCGAGTGCCTCACCGGCCAGCCGGCCTTCTGCGGGGCTCACCTGATGGCCGTCCTCGCGAAGATCCTCCTCGACGAGGTGCCGCGGATAAGCGCCCTCTGCCCAGGCGTCCCCCCCGCCCTCGACGCGCTCTGCGCCCGGATGCTCGCCAAGAACCCGGACGACCGCCCCCGCGACGGCGCGGAGATCGCCGCGGCGCTCGAGGCCATGGGCGTCTCCCCGCTGTCGCGCGCGCCGTCGGAGCCGCCGCCTTCGAACCGGCGCCGCCAGTCCTCGCTGACCCACAAGGAGCGGCGGGTGCTCTCGGTGGCGCTGATGGGACCCGGGCCGCGGCTCGCCGCTTCCCCGGGGCGGGCCGACTCCGAGACGGTGGTCGCCGTCGTGTCGCCGGAGCTGCGCCGGGAGATCGAGGCGCTCGGCGCGTGCCTGGAGCTCCTGGCGGACGGGTCGATCCTGGTGATCCTCCTCGGAGCGGGCGTGGCGACGGATCAGGCCGCGCAGGCGGCCCGCTGCGCGCTCCTGCTCCGCGCCGCCGGCGGGGACCGACCGGTGGTCCTCACGACCGGCCGCGTGGAGGTCACGGGCGGCCGGCCCGTCGGCGACGTCATCGACCGCGCCGTCCGGATGCTGGCGCAGCCCACGGCGGCGCTCCCGGGCGCGCCGGCGGCAGGACGCGGGACGCCCATCGCCATCGACGAGGTGACCGCCGCGCTGCTCGACGCCCGCTTCGAGGTCGTCGAGACCGAGGCGGGCCTGTGGCTCCGGGGAGAGGAGCCGCTCGCCCGCGGCGCGCGCATGCTCCTCGGCAAGCCCACGGCCTGCGTCGGGCGCGACTGGGAGGTGGCCACCCTCGAGGCCCTCCTGGCCGGGTGCATCGAGGAGTCTCGGGCGCGCGCCGTGCTCGTCACCGCGCCGGCGGGCCTCGGCAAGTCGCGCCTCGCCTACGAGATCATCCGCCGCGTCCGGCAGCGCGACGAGCCCGTCGCTGTCTGGATCGGCCGCGGCGACCCGCTCCGCAAGGGCGCCCCGTTCGGGATGCTGCGGCAAGCCCTCCAGGGCGCGTGCGGGATCCGCGACCGAGAGCCGATCGAGGCGCGCCGGGAGAAGCTGCTCGCGCGGGTGACCGAGCGCGTCCGCGCGGCCGACGCGCAGCGCGTGGCGGAGTTCCTCGGCGAGCTCCTGGGCGCGCCGTTCCCCGACGAGGACAGCGCGCCCCTCCGCGTCGCCCGCAAGGACGCCCCGCTGATGGGCGATCAGATGCGCAGGGCCTGGCTCGATTTCGCCTCGGCCGCGTGCGCCGCGCAGCCGCTCCTCCTCGTGCTGGAGGACCTGCACTGGGGCGACCTGCCCACCGTCCAGTTCATCAACGACGCCCTGCGCCGGCTCGTGGACCAGCCCCTCCTGGTGCTCGCCCTGGCGCGCCCCGAGGTGTACACGCTGTTCCCCGGGCTCTGGGCCCACAGGGATCTCCAGGAGCTCCGGCTCAAGGAGCTGAGCTCCCGGGCCGGCGCGCGGCTCGTGCGGCAGGTCCTCGGCGACGGGGTGAGCGCCGAGACCGTGGCGCAGCTCGTGGCGCAGGCGGACGGCAACGCGTTTTACCTGGAGGAGCTCATCCGGGCGACCTCCGAGGGGAGCCAGGGCGCGCTCCCGGAGACCGTGCTGGCGATGGTGCAATCCCGGCTGGAGCGCCTCGACAGCGCGGCGCGGCAGGTGCTGCGCGCGGCGAGCATCTTCGGGCGGGTGTTCTGGCGGGGCGCGGTGGAGGCGCTGCTCGGCGGCCCCGGCGGCGTCTCCGGGCTCGCGGAACACCTCGATCGCCTCGAGCGGCTGGAATGGATCGGCGCGCGCGACGAGGCGAGGTTCGAGGGGGAGCGGGAGCTCGTCTTCCGGCACGCGCTCGTGCGCGAGGCGGCTTACGGGATGCTCACCGACCAGGATCGCACGCTCGGCCACCGGCTCGCCGGCGAGTGGCTCCAGCGCGCGGCCGAGCCCTCGGCCGCGGTGATCGCCGAGCACTTCGATCGGGGCGGCGAGCCGCTGCGCGCCGCCGCGTTCTATCGTCAGGCCGCGGCGCAGGCGCTCGCCGCGAACGACCTCGTCGTGGTGCTCTCGTCGACCGGGCGCGCCATCGAGCTCGGCATCAGCGGCGAGGCGCGGGGCGAGGTCCTCCTGCACCGGGCCGAGGCGCACCACTGGCGCGGCGAGCTCGTCGAGGCCGCGCGCTGGGCGACCATGGCGGTGGAGGAGCTGCCCCGGCGCAGCGCGCCCTGGTACGCCGCCGTGCGCGAGGCCGCGATCGTGCTGGCCCGGCTGGGGCAGCACGATCGCCTCGCCAGCCTCAGCGGCGATCTCGCGGACGCCTGGACGGGAGAGGGCGCGACGGGCCCGCTCCTGGCGGCGTCCGCGGGGACGGCGCTCTACCTGACGATCAGCGGCCTCTACGCGCACGCCACGCCGCTCCAGGCGCTCATCGACGCCGCGGCCGAGCGCTTCTGCGACGACCCGGCCGTGAGCGGGGTCGTCCTCCGCGAGCGCGGCTGGCGCGAGCTGTACGCGGGTCGGCACGGCTCGGGCCGGGCGCTGTTCGCGCGCTCGGTCGCCTCCCACGAGCGCGCGGGGAACCTGCGCCTGGCCTGCTTCTGCCGGCTCGATCTCGGCTTCCAGGAGCACCAGCTCGGCGCGTACGGCGAGGCGGAGGCCATCCTGCGCGGCGCGCTGGCGGACGCCGAGCGCATGGGCCTCGACGGCTGCATGGCGGTCGCGTGGAGCACCCTCGGCGCGCCCCTCTGCCGCCTGGGCGCGCTCGACGAGGCGCGCGAGGCCCTGAGGAAGGCCATCGCGTTCCTGGAGGCGCAGGGGGATCGCCGGCTCGCGGGCGCGTCGCGCACCTACCTCGCCGGGTGCCTGATGCGCGCGGGCGATCTCGCCGGCGCCGAGGCCGAGGCCCGGCGCGCCGTGGCGCAGCTGGAGAGGATAGGCCCGCTCGTCGTGCTGGCGCGGGCGACGCTGGCGGCCATCCTGCTCGCGCGCGGCGAGACCTCCGAGGCGCTGGCCGAGGCGCGCGCGGCGGTCGCGTTGCTCGAGCGGCTGGGCATGGTCGAGGAGGGCTCGGCGTTCGCCCGCCTGGTCCACGCCGAGGCGCTGTTCGCGGCGGGCGACCTCCCGGCGGCCCGGACCGCCATCGCGCACGCCCGGGCGAGGCTCCTCGACGTCGCCGCCCAGCTCGACGATGCCGCGCGGCGCGAGCAGTTCCTCCAGCGCGTCGAGGAGAACGCACGCACGCTCGAGCTGGCGCGCGCGTGGGTCGACGAGGCGGGCTCCACGGGACGGCGAGGCGTCTAGCGTCTGTCGCTCTTCACGGCGAAGGTACACAGGCCGCTCAGGCCGGCGAGATCGGCAGTCCCCTCGGAGAGCTCGCGGCCGCCGCGCCCTGCGCCGGCGCCGGCAGGCTCGGCCCGTCGAGCAGCGCTCCGACCGCCGCGAGCGCCGCGAGGAGGACGGCCGCCCCCGCCCACAGCGGGCCCGCGGCCATGTTCGGTGACGCGTAGAGGAACGCGATCGCGCCGAGCAGCGCCGCGAGGAAGAGCGCCGCGGCGAGCGCGCGCGCCCGGCGGGGGCGCGCCACGTCGTGAAGGACGTAATCCGGGTCGGTGCGCAGCGGGCCCTCGTCGGGCGAAGTCGCGGTGGACCGCCACTCCGGCGGCCGGAACCAGACAAGCAGCTTGCCGGAGAGGCGCGGCTCCGCCGCCGCCATGCGCGCGAGCCTCCGCCACGGGTCGACGTTGGCGCGCAGCGCGCTGAAGCTGGCCAGCGGCTGGACGACGCCGTACCGCGGGGGCGCCCCCTCGGCGCGGAAGGTGCCGAACAGCCGATCCCAGACGATGAGCACGCCGCCGTGGTTCCTGTCGAGATACGCGGCGTCGACGCCGTGGTGCACGCGGTGATGAGATGGCGTGTTCAGCACCCACTCCAGCGGACCGAGGCGGCCGACGAGCCGCGTGTGAATCCAGAACTGATAGAGGACGTTCAGCGTATAGGTCGTGACGACCATCCCCGTGGGGAAGCCGAGCACGGCGAGCGGCCAGAAGAACGGCCAGTACAAGGCCCGCTGGAGCCAGCTCTGGCGCAGCGCGACCGAGAGGTTGTAGTCCTCGCTCTGGTGGTGGACCGCGTGCGCGGCCCACATGAAGTTCACCCGATGGCTCGCGCGGTGCGCCCAGTAGTAGCAGAAGTCGACCGCGACGAAGCAGGCCGCCCAGCTCCACAACGCGCCCTCCGGCAGCCGCGCGAGCGCGGCGCGCTCGTACAGGAAGAGATAGACGAGGACTCCGCCGCTCACGACGGAGACGATGACCTGCTGCCCGACCCCGCACGAGAGGTTGGCGAGCGCGTCGGAGAAGCGGTAGTCGCGGCGCCCGCGGCGGCGACAGAGCCAGAGCTCGACGCCGATGAGCGCGAAGAAGGCCGGCACCGCGAACAGGATCAAGCTCGGCGACATCCCCTGTCCTCCATGGAGCCGCCGCGCTGCGGATCGGCTCGCGTCCGCCCAGTCTAGCCTGGAACGCCGCCGGCGCGCCCGGAGACGCACCACGCGAGAGGCGCCACACCAGCCGACCTCTTCCCTGTTGACGCTGAACCGTTTAAGTGGTCTGCCACGGGCCACGCCGGCGCGCGAGCGACCCCCCGGAGCGGAGATTTGGTTCGTCGCGGATTCAGGGGGAGCTCACCGCCGGCGCCGGCGATGCCACCCCGCGACGGTGGCGCAGCAGCTCGGCAGATCCCTGCGAACCGGACGCGCGCTCCGGGCGGCAGGGCTCAGCGATCCGTGAGGAACGACACTCGAACCACATGAGGAACCGACCATGAAGAAGACCGTCTTGCTCGCTTTGGGTTTGCTCTCCCTCGCCGCGTGCTCCTCCTCCGACCCGGCGGACCCCGCGCCCTCCGGCGGCACGGGCGGGTCCGGCAACACCGGCGGCGGCGGAAGCGGCGCGACCGGCGGAAGCGACGCCACCGGCGGCGGGGGAAGCGGCGCGACCGGAGGAAGCGACGCCACCGGCGGCGGCGGGGACGGAACCGGCGGCGGCCAGGAGCTCGACTGCGCCCAGCAACCGGAAAAGTGCTACGTCCGCGCCGAAGGTAGTAAGCTCACGCTCGACGGGAAACCGTACAGGTATATGGGCACGAACTTCTGGTCGGCTCCCTACATCAGCCGCGAGCGCCTGCGCACCGAGCTCGACATCCTCGAGGCCCACGGCGCCCTGAACCTCAGGATCATGGCGCTCAGCGAGGGCGACATCCCCGCGGCGCAGCAGAACGATCAGACGTACGGCCCACAACGGATCTTTCCGGCGTCGTCCGACAAACCGTGCGCCGATGCGCAGCTCGAGGCGTTCGCCGACAACCTGGCGACGGTGCTCGACGAGATGCACAGCCGCGGGATGAAGGCGGTGATGACCCTGAACGACTTCTGGCACTGGTCCGGCGGTATGCCCCAGTACATGAAGTGGGCGCACGAGCAGCCGACCCTCTCCTGCGGAGAGGACTTCAGCGCGTACCAGGTCGGCCTGACCCACCCCACGACGGGCGCTGCCCTGCTCGCGGCGGACCACCACGTGCCGTTCACCGGCTCGATCCGGTTCCAGCAGGGCACAGGCCAGGACTGCCAGGCCGTGGCCATCGGCGAGTGGGCCATCCCTCACTCGGGCACGCTCGATCCGAACACGAACCCGTGGCCCGACCAGATGGATCTCTCGTCGCTGTTCTTCTGCAACAAGAAGGCCCAGGAGTTCTACTTCAGCCGGGCCAAGGTCCTGATCGAGAAGCTCAAGGACCATCCGGGGATCATGGCGTGGCAGCTCGGGAACGAGCCGCGATCGTTCAAGGGCTGGGGCCCGCTCTTCAAGCTCTGGGTCGAGAGGAACGCGAAGTTCATCAAGGACATCGACCCGAACCACCTCGTCTCCATCGGCTCGGAGGGCGACCTGTCCTATAACTGGGGCGACTACGCCAACAGCGATTACAGGGCGTTCCACGACGTGCCCGGCGTCGATTACCTCACCTTCCACGTGTGGCCCGAGAACTGGGAGTGGTACGACCCGTCGCTGCCGATGGACAGCGCCGCCGACAAGGGGCTCCTGGCCGCGATCACCAAGAGCAACGGGTACATCGACGCGCAGCTCGCGCACGCGAGGGCGCTGGACAAGCCGATCGTCGTGGAGGAGTTCGGGCTCGCCCGGGACGACAAGTCCGAGCCGGTCTCGTCGCCCGTCGCCAAGCGGAACGAGTATTACGCTTCCATGTTCGACGCCGTCGTCGAGAACCCGGAGCTCGCCGGCGTCAACTTCTGGGCCTGGGCCGGGATCGGGAGGCCGTCGGACGACGGCAACGACTACTGGCTCCTCGGCAACGACTACATCGGCGATCCGCCCCATGAGCTCCAGGGGTGGTACTCGGTGTACGATGACGACACGGAAACCTTGAATCTTATCATGAGCTACGCCGACCAGCTCAACTCGACGCAGTAGCGCCGGCGGCCATAACAGAGCCCCTATCCAATTCATCTCATGCGGAGGTCACCTTGATTCGTCGCTCCACCTTTCTCATGGCGTTGTTCTCGCTCGCGTTCTCGGCCGGTTGCTCGAAGCCGGAGGCTGAAGGCGGAGCAAGCGCGAACAAGCCCGAGGCAACAGCCGCCAAGGGTGCGGAAACCAAGGGTCCGGAGAAGAAGAAAGACAAGATCACGATCGGCTTCTCCATGGACACCCTCAAGGAGGAGCGGTGGCAGCGCGACCGCGACCTGTTCAAGGCGAAGGCCGAGACGCTCGGCGCCCAGGTGCTCGTGCAGTCCGCGAACAGCGACGACGCCCTCCAGAACTCGCAGGCGGAGAACCTGCTCACGCAGGGCGTCGACGTGCTCGTTGTCGTGCCCCACAACGCCAAGACGACGGCCACCATCGTCGAGTCGGCGCACAAGCAGGGCGTGCCCGTCATCGCGTACGACCGGCTGATCCTCGACTCCGACGTGGACCTCTACGTGTCCTTCGACAACGTCAAGGTGGGCGAGCTCCAGGCCGAGGCCCTCGTGAAGAAGTTCCCGAAGGGGAACTACATCCTCATCGGCGGCTCCCCGACCGACAACAACGCGAAGCTCTTCCGCGAAGGGCAGATGAACATCCTGAAGCCGCTCATCGACAAGGGCGACATCAAGACGGTGGCGGACCAGTGGGCCAAGGACTGGCAGCCGGTCGAGGGCCTCAAGATCACCGAGAACGCCCTCACCAAGAACAACAACAACGTCACGGCGGTCGTCGCGTCGAACGACGGGCTCGCGGGCGCGGCCGTCCAGGCCCTCGGCGAGCAGAAGCTCGCCGGCAAGGTCGGCGTCTCGGGCCAGGACGCCGAGCTCGCCGCCTGCCAGCGGATCGCGGCCGGCACCCAGAGCATGACCGTCTACAAGCCGCTCAAGCTGCTCGCCGAGAAGGCCGCCGAGCTCGCCGTCAAGCTGGCGAAGAAGGAGCCCGTCGGCGAGAAGACGCAGACGGTCAACAACGGCAAGAAGGACGTCCAGAGCGTGCTCATCACGCCGGTCGCCGTGGACAAGGACAACCTCGCCGCGACGGTGATCGCGGACGGCTTCCACAAGGTCGAGGACGTCTACAAGGACCTCCCCAAGGACCAGTGGCCGGCCAAGTAGGCCCCTAGCTGGACATCCAGGGCCCGGCGAGCGCCCCGGCCGCCGCGAGGCGACCAGCCGCCGGGTCAGGTCCGCCCCTCCCCCTCTGCGACCGTCTCGACGGCCGCGATCCTGAATGAGGCTCTTCGCCCGGAGAGCCACCGGCGCGCAACATCCCCTCTCGCCCGCGGCCCGTGGGCGGCGCATCGTCCGAGGCGACCCCGCTCCGCACGGCGGAACGCCGCGCGTCGCCGGGGGCCTTGCGATCATGGCGATCCTCCGTGATCCAGGGGCTCCTCGAATCCGGTGCTTCCTGCGTGGACCGGAGCCGTGCGCTGGTCATGATGCTGCGCCCTCGCAGCGCCGCGCGAGGCAAGGAGACGCGATGTCCTCCATGAAGCGACGAGAGCCACGGAAGCACGGTCCGACCGCGACGGTGTCACGGCGCTCCGGCGAGGTGGCGTGGTGAAGGTGGCCGTGTCCATGTGTCCGGCCGTCCCGGGCTCGGCCCCGACCCTCTCCGGCGCCGCCATCCCCAGGTACACGCGCCCGTTGCTCATCCCACAGGTCATGCCCCTGGCCACGGGGCTCGGCGCGGGCAGCGCGGGCCACGATGCCTACGAGATCGCTGTCCGGCAGTTCGAGCAGCACATCCTGCCACCCGAGATGGGTTTGCCCCCGACGACCGTCTGGAGCTACGGCTCCATCCATCATCCGGAGACGTTCGCCTATCCGGCGCTCACCGTCGAGGCGAGGTACCGCAGGCCGGTGCGGGTGAAGTGGATCAACGATCTCAGGGACCCTGAGACCGGCCGCTTCCTCCCTCATTTGCTCCCCGTCGACCCCACCCTGCACTGGGCCAACCCGCCCGGCGGGGCGCAGGGCCGCGACAGCCGGCCCGCGTTCCCTGGCGATTGCCCGCCAGGACCGTACCGGGGCCCCGTGCCGATCGTCACGCACCTCCACGGGATGGCCAGGATGGGGCAAGAGAGCGACGGTTATCCCGAGGCCTGGTATCTCCCCGCGGCGACCGACATCCCCGAGGGGTACGCGGCGACAGGCACCTTCTACGACTACTACCAGCGCACGTCGCCGCTCGGGGGCCTGTGGGAGCCGGGCGCGGCCGTGTTCCAGTACCCGAACGACCAGCGGGCCGCGACGCTCTGGTACCACGACCACACGCTCGGCATCACCCGGCTCAACGTCTACGCGGGGCCGGCCGGCTTCTACCTGATCCGCGGCGGGCCGGACGATCTGCCGCAGGGCGTCCTGCCCGGACCCGCCCCGCGACCGGGAGACCGCCCAGGAGCGAGGGTGTACGAGATCCCGCTCTTGATCCAGGACCGCTCCTTCAACGACGACGGGTCGCTCTTCTATCCAGCGTCGCGCGGGCTCGCCCCCGAGCTCGCGGACATCTACATCCCGAAGGGCGATATCCCGCCGATCTGGGTCCCGGAGTTCTTCGGCGACGTCCTCGTCGTCAACGGCCAGGCATGGCCCTATCTCGAGGTCGAGCAGCGGCGGTACCGCTTCCGCATCCTGAACGGCAGCGCCTCGCGGTTCTTGATCCTGAAGATGGATAACGGCCTCCCGTTCTGGCAGATCGGCTCGGACGGCGGATTCCTCCCTTCCCCCGTGGAGCGCGGGACCCTCCTGCTCGCTCCGGCCGAGCGCGCGGACGTGATCGTGGATTTCAGCGGCGTCCGCGCCGGCGCCGAGCCCGTCCTCCTCAACCTCGGTCCGGACGCGCCGTTCACCGGCGGCCCGCAGGCCGCCGCCGATCCGGCGACGACAGGGCAGGTGATGCAGTTCCGCGTCGTGCCGGCGACCGGCGCGGACTCGAGCACGCCACCGCACCGGCTCGCGCTGCCGCGGCTCGCCCCCCTCGGAGATGCGGCGCTCGTGCGCCAGGTGTCCCTGAACGACCTGAGCTCCGCGCTCCGGCCCGACGCCGGCCTGAGCGTGGCCGCGCTGGGCACGCTGGAGCCTCCTCCGGGCTCCCGCGCGGCGAGGCCGCTCTTCTGGCACGATCCCATCACCGAGAACCCGGCCCTGGGATCGACCGAGGTGTGGGAGATCTACAACTTCACCGTGGACGCACACCCGATCCACGTCCACGAGGTCCACTTCGCGATCGTCGATCGCCAGCCGTTCGACGGCGCCCCTCGCCCGCCGGAGGCCGGGGAGGAGGGCCGCAAGGACACCGTCGTCGCGCTGCCGTTCGAGATCACGCGCATCAAGATGGTGTTCGAGAGCCCCGGCCGGTTCGTGTGGCACTGCCACATCCTCGAGCATGAAGACAACGAGATGATGCGGCCTTACCAGATCGGTCCCACGCCGCCCGGGATCCCGACTCGCTGATCTCCCGCCCGGCCTGACGCCGCGCGACGTTGCGCGACCCCGCGCACGCCTCGCGCGGCGGCGCAGGTCCTGCGAGCGCCAGGCCCGGTCCCGGCCGCCGTGCCCGCGCTCATCAGCCCGCCGAAGGCTCCGCGAGGTCCAGGATCCGACCGCTCCCCGAGGTGCTGCTGGAGCAGGCTCGTCAGCGATGCGGTCTGCTTCTTGCTCCGCGCACCCTCACTCGAGCACGTCGCCACATCCGAGGAGACCATGAGCGCCCCGTCGGTCCTGCCTGAATTCGATCCCGCACGCCCGGTCCGCGAGCTCATCGATGCGGCGTTTCCTGAGGCGCGCGTCGAGGAGATCACCGCCCTCGGACCCGACAACCCGTCGGGCCACGACCAGACCGAGAAGGCCGCCGGCTACGGCGTACCCCGCCGGATCACGGTGGTGAGGCCCGATGGCTCCAGGCAGAAGCTGGTGCTGCACACGTCGACGGCGGACGCGTTCGGCCACGACAGGCGGGCGGATCGCGCGGCGGCGGCGCTGCTCGCCTTCGACACCTTCGGGTCGATCCCGGCGCACGTCGAGGTCGTGGACGTCGGCTCGCTGACGCGCGACGGTCACTTCCTGTCCCTGCGGGATGCGGGCGAGTTCTATCTCCTGACCACGTACGCGGAGGGAGACGTCTACGCCGCGGATCTGCGCCGGATCGCGAGGGAGCGGCGCGCGGGCCCCGGGGATCTCGCGCGCTGCGAGGCGCTCGCCAGGTACCTCATCACCCTCCACGGCGCGAAGGGCGCGCAGCCGGGCAGCTACCGCCGCGCGGCGCGCGATCTCGTGGGCCACGGTGAAGGCATCTTCGGCATCATCGACGGCTATCCGGACGACGTGCCCGGCGCGCCGCCCGAGCGGCTCCAGGCGATCGAGCGGCGCTGCGTGGCGTGGCGATGGAAGCTCCGCGGCCGGGATCATCGGCTGGCCCGCACGCACGGCGATTTCCACCCGTTCAACATCGTGTTCGACGAGGCGTCGCGGCTCACGCTGCTCGACACGAGCCGCGGGTCCCAGGGCGATCCCGCGGACGACGTCACCTGCCTCGCCATCAATTACGTCTTCTTCGCGCTGGACGCGCCCGGTGCGTGGGAGGGCGGCTTCCGCGCGCTGTGGCGGCGGCTCTGGGAGGTCTACCTCGGCTCGGGCGGCGCCGCGGGGCTGCTCGACGTGGCGGCGCCGTTCCTCGCGTGGCGCGCGCTCGTGCTGGCCAACCCCGGGTGGTACCCCGCGGTCACGGCGCGGGCGAGGGACGCGCTGCTCTCCTTCGTGGAGCGCGCCCTCGACGCCCCGCGCTTCGATCCGGACGACGCCGAGAGGCTCTTCGCGTGAGCGGCGGGGTCGTCTGGATCACGGGGCTCCCGTCGTCGGGCAAATCCACGCTGGCCGCGCGGGCGCACCGGGCGCTGCTCGGCGAGGGGCGGGCGAGCTGCCTCCTCGACGGGGACGAGGTGCGCGACGCCCTGGTCCCGCGGCCCGGCTACGACCCGCGCGCCCGCGACGATTTCTACGAGACGCTCGCGCGCCTCGCGGCGCTGCTCGCGCGCCAGGGGCCGATCGTGATCGTGGCGGCGACGGCGCACCGCCGCGCCTACCGGGAGCGCGCCCGCGCGCTCGCGCCGCGGCTCATCGAGGTCCACGTGGACGTCGCGCCGGCGACCTGCAGGGAGCGCGACCCGAAGGGCCTCTACCACGCGGCCGGCGCCGGGGAGATCGGCGCGCTCCCGGGCGCGGGCGCCGACTACGAGGCGCCGCTCGCGCCGGAGCTCGTCGCGCGCGGCGGCGAGGACGAGGCGGCGCTCGCGGCGCTGCTCGAGCGCGCGAGAGCCTGGTCCGCCTCGGCGGGGGCGGGGCCGTGATAGACACGGTCACCGTGCCCGCGCAGGAGACGCTCTTCGACGAGATCAAGCGGTACGTCCGCTTCAGCGAGCAGGACGAGCGCTGGCTCGCCGTGCTCCGCGCGCACGCGGAGCCGCACTTCCCCCGCATCGCCGACGAGTTCTACGATCGCATCCGCGAGCACGAGGGCGCGCACGACGTCTTCACCGGCGAGGAGCAGGTGGAGCGGCTCAAGCGATCGCTCGTCCGCTGGATGACGCGCATCTGCACGGGGCCCTACGACGGCGCGTACTTCGACGAGAGCGCCAAGATCGGGCGGATCCACGTCCGGGTGGGCCTCCCCCAGCGGTACATGTTCACGGCGATGACGCTCATCCGGCTCGCGTTCCACGAGATCGCCCAGGGCGCGCTCGGCGCGGAGGTGATCCCGGTCAGGGCGGCGGTGAGCAAGGTGCTCGATCTCGAGCTCGCCATCATGCTCGAGACGTACCGCGACGACTTCCTCGCGCGCGCGCAGCGCGCCGAGCGCCTGGACCGCGAGGAGGTCGGCCGCACGCTCGCGCGCACGGAGCACCGGTACAAGAGCGCGGTCGAGCTGGCCCGCGTCCTCGTCGTGGGCCTCGACGCGCACGCGGTCGTGCGGCTCTTCAACCGGGAAGCGGAGCGGATCACGGGGCTCGCGCGCGAGGACGTGCTCGGGGTGCCGTTCGTCGAGGCGCTCCTCCCCGAGGAGATCCGCGCGGATCACGGCGCGCTCGTGGAGGACGTCGCCGCGGGCCGGCGCCCCAGCGTCGATCTGCTGGAGAGCATCGTGCGCACGCGCGCCGGCAAGATCCGCGATCTGCGCTGGCAGCTCGCGTACGCCCCTTCCGCGGCCGACGACGAGGTGGTGCTGTTCGCGATCGGGCAGGACACGACCGACGAGAACGCGCTCGCCGCGCGCGTGCGCCAGAGCGAGAAGCTCGCCGCGGTGGGGACCCTCGCGGCGGGCCTCGCGCACGAGATCAGGAACCCGCTGAACGGCGCGCAGCTCCACGTGACCTTCCTCGAGCGGGGGCTCGCGCGCGCCGGCCTGAAGGACCCGGACACGCAGGAGGCGATCCAGGTCGTCCGCGACGAGATCCGCCGCCTCTCGGCGCTCGTCAGCGAGTTCCTGGACTTCGCCCGGCCGCAGCCGCTGTACCTCCGGCCGACGCCCGTCGTCCCGCTCTGCGAGCGGGCGGCGCGCGTCGCGGCGTCGTCGGACGGCGCCGGCGCGCAGGCCGCTGTGAAGGTCGACCTGCCCTCGACCGACATCGTGCTCGACCTCGATCCCGCGAAGATCGAGCAGGTCCTCTTGAACCTGCTCCGCAACGCGATCGAGGCGGTGGACGCGTCCGGAGGCGGCACGGTCACCCTCCGCGCGCGGCGGCAGCCGCGCCACGCCGTCGTCGAGGTGGAGGACGACGGCCCCGGGATCGCGAGCCCGGACGCGCCGATCTTCGATCCGTTCTTCTCGACGAAGCCGAACGGCACCGGGCTCGGGCTGGCGATCGCGCACCGCATCGTCACCGATCACGAGGGGACCATCGAGTTCCAGAGCCGCCCGGGGAAGACGCTCTTCCGCGTGACGCTCCCGCTGCGCCGCTCCGGCTGACCTCCGCCGCTCTCCTGGCCGCGCGCGACGGCCGCCCCAGGGCTGGCACGCAACTTGGTAGAGATCCGGGCGTGGAACCGCGCAGCACCGAACAACCGCTGATCCTGCTCGTGGACGACGACGTACAGAGCGCTCGCCTCCTCGAGCGCCTGCTCGAAGAGGACGGCTTCCGGGTGGAGCTGGCCACGAACGGCGCGCTCGCCATCGCGCGGCTGTCCCGGCGTCCGATCCCGGACATCCTGGTGACCGATTTCCGGATGCCCCACGCCGATGGAATCGCGGTCGCGCGCTACGCGAGATCGCTCCGGCCGGATCTCCCGCTGTTCTTCTTCACCGGGTATCCCGACCTCGTGGCGCGCCTCGGGCGAGGGCTGGAGCCCGCGGCGGTTGTGCACACGAAGCCGATCGACTACATCGCCCTGAGCGACGAGCTCCGCGCCACCGCGGACGCGGCGCTCGGAGGCGCCTCGCGCGCCACGCGGCCGAGCTCCCCCTTCCCTTCCCCGGCCTGAGCAGGGGGCGCCAGGCCCGGCGAACGGCTTGCGCCCGCGTGCAACGGCTGCGGCGCCCGCCGCCTGCCCCGGCGCGGCCGTCCCGCCGGCATCGTCGAGCCGCGCCGCCGCGCCGCCGCTGAACGAGTGTCGCAGCGCCTCGCGGACACGGTATGTTCGGCAGGAACGATATGAACGCTGAGAAGAGGCAGAGCTCGAGGGTGCTCGTCGTGGACGACGAGGCGAGCGCGCGCTCGGGGCTGGAGAAGCTGCTGCGCCAGGAGGGTTATACCGTCGACGCGGCGGCGGACGGCGTCGAGGCGGTCGAGGTCGCGGCGGAGCGGCCGCCGGACGTCGTCATCACGGATCTGAAGATGCCGAGGATGGATGGGGTGGCGCTGCTCGGGAAGCTGCGCGAGCAGGATCCGGCGCTGCCGGTGATCGTCGTCACCGCGTTCGGGGACGTGACCTCGGCGGTGCTGGCGATGCGGGCGGGGGCCGAGGATTACCTGACGAAGCCTGTCGACTTCGACGCGCTCCTCCTCACGCTGGAGCGCTCCCTCGAGCGGAGCGCGCTCCGGGTCGAGGCGGAGAACCTCCGCCGGCAGCTCCGAGAGCGCCAGGGCGAGGGCGTGGAGGGGCTCATCGGGACGAGCCCGGCGATGCAGAAGGTCTACCGGATGGCCCGGCAGGTGGCCGGCGCGCGGGCGACGGTGCTCATCACCGGCGAGAGCGGCACGGGCAAGGGCGAGCTCGCGCGCGCGATCCACGCGAAGGGCTCGCGCGCCAAGGGGCCCTTCGTGACCCTGCACTGCGCGGCGCTCGCGGAGTCCCTGCTCGAGAGCGAGCTGTTCGGCCACGAGCGCGGCGCGTTCACCGGCGCCGACAAGCGGCGCATCGGGCGGTTCGAGCAGGCGCACGGCGGGACGCTCTTCCTCGACGAGGTCGGCGAGATCGCCCCCTCGACGCAGGTGAAGCTGCTCCGCGTCCTCCAGGAGAGGACGTTCGAGCGCGTCGGCGGGAACGACTCCGTGACCGTCGACGTGCGGCTCATCGCGGCGACGAACCGCGATCTCGCGGCGGCGGTGCAGGAGGGCCACTTCCGGGAGGACCTCTACTACCGGCTCAACGTCGTCCACATCGACATGCCGCCGCTGCGCATCCGCGACACCGACGTGCTGCTCCTGGCGAACCACTTCCTGCGCCGGTTCGCGGCGGAGAACCACCGCAAGATCGAGGGGTTCACCGACGAGGCCCGGGCGAAGCTCATCGCGCACCGTTGGCCGGGGAACGTGCGAGAGCTCGAGAACGCGATCGAGCGGGCGGTCGTCCTGTGCGACGACGCGCGCATCGACGCGGAGCACCTCCCGATCGACGCGGCGCCGGTCGCCAAGGGGGCCCTGAGGATCCCGGGCGCCACCATGGCGGAGATCGAGCGCTATGCCATCCTGTCGACGCTCGAGGCGACGAACGGCTCCACGACGCGCGCGGCCGAGCTCCTGGACATCAGCATACGCACCATCCAGTACCGCCTGCACGAATACGGGCTGACGGCGAAGTCCAAGCGCCCGCCGGCGGCGTAGTAGAGCGGTTTTCGCCCCCTCTGCACCATGCCGAGCAGAGCGGCGGTCAGACCACGTCGTGCATCCAGCCGTGGCGATCTTGCGCGAGGCCGTGCTGGATGTCGAGAAGCGCCTCGCGGAAGCGCGCCGCCACGGGGCCCGTCTCGTTGTTGTGGATGGAGAAGGTCCCCTCGCGGGACTTCACGGCGCCGATGGGCGTGATGACCGCGGCCGTTCCGCACGCGAACGCCTCGGTCATGCGGCCCTCGCGCACCGCCGCGCGCCACTCGTCGAAGGTGACCCTGCGCTCCTCCGCGGAATAACCGAAATCCCGGGCGAGCTGGATGATGCTGTCGCGGGTGATGCCCGGCAGGAGCGTGCCTGTCAGCTCGGGGGTCACGATCACGGGGCGCCCCCCCTCCTCGTAGACGAAGAAGATGTTCATTCCCCCCATCTCCTCCACGACGCTGCGCTGGACGGCATCGAGCCAGACCACCTGCGCGCAGCCCTCGGCCGCGGCGTTCATCTGCGCGAGCAGGCTCGCGGCGTAGTTGCCCGCGAACTTGGCCGCGCCCGTGCCGCCCGGCGCCGCCCGGACGAAATCCTCGGAGATCCAGACCGTCACCGGCTTCACGCCCTGAGGGAAATACGCGCCTGCAGGCGACGCGATCACCAGGAAATCGTAGTCGCGCGACGCCCTCACCCCGAGCGCCACCTCGGTGGCGAACATCAACGGTCGGACATACAGGCTCTCGCCCACGGGCGAGGGGACCCATGCGCGATCCTGGCGGATCAGGGCGTCGACCGCGCCGACGAACAGATCAACCGGCATCTCCGGCATCGCCAGCCGGCGGGCAGAGCTATTGAAGCGGCGCGCGTTCGCCTCCGGCCGGAACGTCTTGATGCGCCCGTCCGGCTGTCGATAGGCCTTGAAGCCCTCGAAGATCGCCTGACCGTAATGCAGCACCATCGCCGCAGGATCGAGCGTGATCGGCGCGTACGGCCGGAGCTGCCCCCGGAGCCAGCCCCTGTCCGCCGCGTACGGGATCACGACCATGTGCTCCGTGAACACGCGCCCGAAGCCAGGGTTCTGCATGCGCTGCGCGCGCTCCGCGTCGCCGAGGGGATGCGGCGTGGCTAGGATCTCGAGATCGACCTTCGTGGCAGGCGCGCTTTCGGTGCTCATCGTGCTCGACTTCCGCGGCGGACAGCGGTCGACCCGGCTCGAGTGGGCCGACGCGCGTCATCGTCGCGCGGCATTTTTCGAAAGAATCCTGCCGGGATGCAAGCACTTTCTCGCGAGAAAGCACCTCGGCGGCGTGCAGAAGCGAGCGCGCAAGCGGGCGGCGCGTCACGACCGAAGAAAGGGATTTCTGTCGCGCTCCTCGCCGATCGTCGTGGAGGGGCCGTGTCCGGTGACGACCCGGGTCGACGGATCGAGCGTGAGCAGCTTGCCCCGGATGGATGAGACGATCGCCCGCGAGTCGCCACCCCACAGATCGGTCCGGCCGATGCTGCGCCGGAACAGGGTGTCCCCCGTGAACGCGACGGCGCCCGACGCCGCGAGCACCAGGAACGAGACGCTGCCCGGCGTGTGCCCCGGCGTGTGGAGCACGTGCAGATCGAGCCCGCCCGCCTTCACGACCGCGCCGTCGTTCAGGTCGCCGTCGACCTCGCACCGCTCCGGCAGCGCAATGCCGAGCATCGCCGCCTGGACGGGGAGCATGTCGTAGAGGAAGCGGTCGGCCTCGTGAATGCGGGCCGCGGCGCCGGACCAGCGCTGGAGTGGCGCCGTGGCGCCCACGTGATCGATATGCGTGTGCGTGTGCACGATGGCAGCGACCGTCGCCCCGGCCTGCTCGACGCGCCCGCGGATCTTGTCGAAATCGCCGCCGGGGTCGATGACCACGGCGCCCTTGCTCACCGGGTCGACGAGGATCGAGCAGTTGCACCCCAGCGGACCGACGGAGAACGTCTCGAGCAGCACAGGGCGAGCTTGTAGCACGCGGAGCCCCGACCTCCACGCGCGACATCGTCGGCGAGGCGGCGCCGCGAGCTCCGATCGAGCACCGCCCGGAGCGCGCGGCGCTGAAGGACGCGCGGAGACGTCGGGTCCTCGCGGACCTCGGGCGCTCGATCCCGCGCGCGCTGGCCGCCCGCGACCGCTACTTCGGGGCGCTCACGATGGTGCCGCCCGTGCCGAGTCCGTTGGTCCAGTAGACGCGGGTCGCGTCGAGGGCGATGCCGTAGGGCGAGGGCTCGCCGGCCGCAACGGCCCCGATGATGCCGTTCGGCAGCATCCGCATGACGTTCGGTGAGGTAGGGTCCGTCCAGTAAACGCCCGTCGCGTCGGCGGCGATACCCCTCGGGTTCCCCTGCCCGCTCGCGATCACCGTGGGCTCTCCGCCGGTCTTGGCCACCCGCATCACGTTGCCGGTCCTGCTGGTCGTCCAGTAGACGTGCGTCGCGTCGACGGCGATCTCGCGCACCTGGCCTTGATCCGCCGCCAGCGTGGTGAACGGGCCTTCGCCCATGGAGTCTTTGGGCGCGGACATCACCATGCCGCGCTCGTCGCGCACGGTCCAGTAGACGTGCGTCTCGTCGACCGCGAGGGCGTGCGTCGTCCCGCCCCCGTCCGAGATGACGGTGAACGGCCCGTTGCCGTTCGAGTCCTTCCGCGCGCGGACCACGGAGCCGCCTTCCTCGCGGTTCGTCCAGTAGACGAACTCCTCGTCGATCGCCACGCCGAACGGAGCCGGCTGCCCTGCGGCGATCGCCACCGGCGCCTCCTGGCCGCCGACCCGCGCCCGCATCACCTGACCGTCGCTCTCGCCGGCCACGCCCTGGTTGGCCCAGAAGACGTGGGTGGCGTCGGCCTTGATATCGGCCGGCTGGACCTGCGCGGTGGCGATGTAGACCGCGACAGCTTCGCCCTGCGTCCACTGCCTGACCACGCCCTGCTCCCCGTTGGTCCAGAACACGACGCCGTTGGCGACAGCGAGGTACAGCGGATCCTGCTGGCCCGAGACGTGGAGCGAGGTGCGAATGCACGTGCCGTCCCGGCAGGTGCCATCGCACTCGACGGGGCAGGTGCCGCAATGGAGGGCGTCGTTGGTCACGTTGACCTCACAGCTGTTCTCTGCATCCGCGTCGCAATCGACGTAAACGTCCCCGCAGACCGGCGGCTCGTCGACGATGGGCCCCACGCCCCCGCTCCCCCCGGTCCCCGCGGTCGCTCCTCCCACGCCCGGCTCGCCCCCGGTGCCCTGGCCGCCCACGCCCGCCGCGCCCCCCGTGCCCGTCGCGCCGCCCTCGCCTCCTCCCGCGGAAGCCGTGGTTCCCGGACCGGACCCGCCGGTAGTGAAGAGGTTCGACGCCTCAGGCGTGGAGCAAGCTGCTACGGCGAGTCCGGAAACGAGCCCGAGGAGAACGGTGCGACGCATTGTGCTGTGCATGGAAACCTCCACCCATACAGGCTACACGAGCCTGTCGAGAAAACGCATCTGTGAACTTGATGTGTTTTGAAACCTAATTCGTCCGCGCACGACCGGGCACGCCTCGTGCGGATCCGGAGGAGGATGACGCCGATGCAGCGGGCGAGGGCGCTCGTGGCAGGACAGCGGGCTCGACCCCGACGCGCGCGGGTGTGCAGGTGCGCTGGTTCGGCCGCCCCGCGCGGGCGCGCGCGGCAGGAGCTCCGGCAATGTCGCTGGATCTACCGACAAGTGGTCGCGCTCCGCCGGCGACGGGCGAGCGCCGCCCAGCGCGCAACGGGCTCTCGCCACGTCGGGGCCGCGGGCGCGACTCCGCATCTCGTGCCGCCGGCGCTCCCCGTCGCGCGGCCGTGAGACACAGGCAGGAGGGGTCTCCGGACGCCCTGGCCGGAGACACGATGAGGCAGCGCCATCAGGGCAGGAGACGGCGCAGCCCGGCGACTCACGATCACGGCGGAGCGGTGGAATCTCGAGCGTCGAGCGTCGAGCGTCGAGCGTCGAGCGCGCGGCCGCGGCGGTGGGTGCGATCTCCCGAAGGCCGCTCGGGAGGCCCGGCGCACGCGCGCTCCGTGAGCTCCAGCCTCAGCGCCGCCCGCTCGCTCCCCCGCAAGCGCCTCGCCCCGCGCCCAACCGGGAAGATGGCGCTGGGCGCGCAGGGGCGCTACCCTCCGGACGCCGCGTGTGTGAACGTACGATGTCATCCAGGGTGGATCCGCTGTTCCGCCGCGTGGCGCGCGGTCACGGGGGAGCGCGCGGCGCGGCTGTGCGTGCCCTGCGCTGCGGCCTCGTCGACGACGACGCCGCGCGCGGGGCTCGGCCTGGAGGCGCCAGCGCATGAGCGAGTCCGTGTTCATCGCGGGAGGCCAGGCGAGCTCCGCGGCGCGAGAGCGCGCGATGACGTTCGTCGGGCGCACGCTCGTCCACCGCTATCGCCTCGAGGAGCTCGTCGCGATGGGCGGCATCGCCGCCGTCTTCAGGGCAAAGAAGCTCGCGACCGGCGAGGACGTGGCCGTCAAGGTGCTCCACCCGGACGCCGAGGAGCTGCCGGAGCTCATCGAGCGCTTCGAGCGCGAGGCGCTCGCCGGTCGCCACATCTTCCACCCGAACGTCGCGGCGGTCTACGAGATCAACCAGCTCGACGACGGCGCGTGGTTCATGGTGATGGAGTTCATCCGCGGCATCACGCTGCGGAAGCTCATCGACCAGGGCCCCGTCCCGCCGCTGCGCGCGGCGAACATCGCGCGCCAGCTCGCGAGCGCGCTCAACGCGGCGCACGACTTCGGGATCGTGCACAGGGACGTGAAGCCGCTCAACGTCATGGTCCTCGACGGGCCGGAGGAGCGCGTCCTGCTCATCGACTTCGGCCTCGCCAAGGTGCCGATCGAGCAGTTCTCCATCACCGACGACGGCTCGCGCCGCTCGCTGACGAACGCCGGCGTGCTGCTCGGCACGGTGGCGTACATGGCGCCCGAGGCGGCGCTCGGCATGCGCTCTGTCGACCGGCGGGCCGACCTCTACGCGCTCGGGGTCATCCTCTACGAGATGCTCGCGGGCAAGCACCCCTTCACGGCGGTCGAGCCGTCGGCGCTGTTCGCGCAGCACCGGTCGGCCGTGCCGCCGCCGATCGCCGAGCGCTCCCCCGGCGTCGTCGTCCCGCCCGCGCTGGAGGCGGTCGTGATGCGCCTGCTCGCCAAGGACCCGGACGACCGCTTCCCCCACGCGCGCGCCGTGCTCGTGGCGCTCGACGCCGCCATCCAGAAGATGAGCGCGCCCGAAAGCGGCATCGCCCTCGCCGCCCCGTCCAGCCTCCGGGCCGCGGCCAGCTTCATCGAGCGGCGGACGTCGCGGGCCGTGATCGCCGGCGCGGGCATCGTGTTCTTCGCGATCGGGAGCGTGATCGCCTGGCTGCTCGCGTCGCGCTGAGCGCGCGGCGCCATCGCGCGCGCGCTCAGCGGCGCTCGACGTCGTCGCGCGCTCAGCGGCGCCCGGCCGGCTCGCAGGTCCCCACGGGGAGCCCCGCGAGCGCGGTGTGATCCGCGCACCGCTCGCCGATCGGGCACGGCGCGGCGCGCTCGCCGCGCGGATCGCAGAGCGCTCTGCAGGTGTTCGAGGGGTCGCAGATGCTGCCGGGCGCGCACGCGAACGACGCGTCGCACGGCTGCCCGTCCGAGCCCGCGCCCGCGTTCCAGCACGACGTCGAGCCGTTGCCCCAGAACACGCAGGCAGCGCCGTTGTCGCAGTCCTGCGCGAAGAGATCGCAGCCGTCGCCGTCGATGCAGGCCCCCCTCGTGAACGAGCCGCCATCGAGGAAACACGCGCTCCCCGGCGCGCAGTCCGAGGCGGCGCTGCAGGTCGCGGCGCAGACCTGGGCCGGGTTGCACGACTGCGCGGGCGCGCACTCCGACGCGGCGAGGCACGTCTCGCCGGGGCCGGCGCCCGTCCTGGGCTCCCGCGCGAGGCTCGTCTTGCGCGGCAACGCGAGCGCCTCGCGATCGAGGAGGACGCCCGACTTGTAGACGCGCGACACGCGCTCGAGCGCGCGGACGTCGGCGAGCGGATCGCCGTCGACAACGAGCACGTCCGCGAGCGCGCCTCGCTCGAGGCGCCCCAGATCAGCCCGCCCGAGCACGTCGGCGGCGCGGCGCGTGGCGGCGGCGAGCGCCTCGAGGGGCGGCACCCCGACCTCGACGAGGAGCGCGACCTCGCGGCGCAGGCTCAGCCCATGAAAGACGCCCGGGTTGCCGGCGTCGGTGCCGGCGGCGATCGTGACCCCGGCCCGGTAGCAGGCGACGAGGTTCGCGATCGCCTGGTCGCGCCGCCGCTTCACGAGCTCCAGGAAAGGCGCCGTCCTGAGCTCCGCGAGCAAGGAGGGATCGCGCAGGGCCGCGATGACGCCGGCCGGCACGTCATCGACGAGGGCGGGGTCGTCGAGCTCGGTCAGCGCTCCGTGGGCCGTGCGGTACAGGCCGTCGGCCACCGCGAGCGTGGGGACGACGACGGCCCCGGCGGCGGCCATCCTCCGCGCGAGGTCGGGTGAGATCCGGTCCTCGTCCGGGACGTGCGCGAAGAGCGTCACGCCGCCGTCGAGCGCGGCCTCGATGTCCGAGGCCGCCGTCGCGTGGGCGATCACCCGGACGTCCGCGGCCGCGGCGGCCTCCTGGATCGCCGCCACGGACGGGCGCGTCAGGCGCGGGAGCGGCAGCGATCCGCCCCCCTCGAGCACGATCTTGATGAAATCGGGCGCCCTCGGGAGGAGCGCCTCGAAGGCCTTGTCGACGTCGGCGGGCGAGTCGATGAAGACGCAGTAGTCGCCGGGCGGGCTGCCTTGATAGCAGGGGTGCCCTCCGGTCGGCGTGAGCAGCGGCCCGGCGGCGAAGAGCTGCGGCGCGAGGAGGTCGCCGGCGTCGATGCGCGCTCGCTGCTCGAAGATGACGTGCTGGGATGAGCCGAGGTCGAGGTACGAGGTCACGCCCGCCCGGAGCATCGCCTTCGTGTGGTCCTCGAGGTGGAGGTCGCCGTCATAATAAGCATAGGGCCCGGCGACGCTCAGCGAGTGGACGTGGAGATCGATGAGCCCGGGGAGGACCGTCTTGCCAGCGACGTCCACGACCTCGCCGCCCCCGGCCTCGACGCGGGGCTCGGCGTCGCCGAAGACGACCTGCTTCACCCTGTCTCCCTCGATCACCACCGTTGCCCTGGCCGCGCGCGTGCCGTCGAACACCATGCCTCCCTTCAGCACGGTGCAGCCCGCACACCCCACCTCGGCCGCGCTGGGCGTCGAGGGGCTCTCCGCGACGCCGCAGCCTGCGAGCCACGTTGACCCAGCGACGAACCACAAAGCGAGACGACCCATCGCCAGTCCGAGCGAAGTACGACGCATGACACTCCGTTATCGATGGGCGCCAGGAGCACCCGAGAAGCGGCAGACCGCGTACCGGACACGGCGCACGAAAGCAATCGAATGAAGCGGCGCGCACGGCGCGGTGCACGCGCGCCCGCAGCGTGCCGCGTTATCCAGGATTGTTCGTATCGAGGCGGGCGGCTCGAGCGAGGCGCTTTGTCCCCGACGGCCCCTGGGCATCTCCGGCCCGAGCGGAGGACGGCTCCAGATCGCAGGCGAGCTTGACAGACGTGCCTATACCGGAAGTCCAGCCGCCCGGGCACACGGAGGGAACGCAGGGAGTCACGCGCGATGTTGTTCCGGCCTTCTCTGCTGCTCCGGCGGCGATCCGGGTTACCCGGAAGAGCCACCGATGTGGGGCGAGCATGAGAAAGGAGCCGGCGGACGCCCTCCTTTGGCGGCGGCGTCTCTCGCACTATCCACCGATCGGGTGCGCCCTGGAATGATAGGGAGTCCAACCGAGCTTCCGTCGCGCGGAGACGAACCACCGTATTGACGAAGACCCTTTGCGTGCCTCACCTACCTGTGGGAGGCTCTGCGATGAGTGATCCGAAGATCGAAAACAATTCTCCGAAAGATCTGGAAGTGACCGTGAAGGAGCTGCGCAACGCCATCAACGACTTGTCGGCCAGGCTGGACGACATGGCAACAGCGACTCCGGCCAACTACCACTGCGGCGGCTGCGGCGGTTGCGGCGGTTGCGGCGGTTGCGGCGGATGTCGTTGCGGCGGATGTCGTTGCGGCGGTTGCGGCGGTTGCGGCGGTTGTCGTTGCCGCTGTAGCTAGCCCTGAGGCCGACGAGGCCGAGCGATAGAGCCCTGGAGGGAGACGAGGAGCGCGAGAGTTCGAGAAAGGCACCTTCCCGTCTTCCCCGGCTCACCACGATCGCGCGACGGTGCGCGATCGTGGTGAGCTTGCGAGCTTCTTCTCTCCTTTGCTTGTCGGAGCGCCGCTCCCCGAGCACCAGAACTGAACCTCTTTACCGAAAGTGCAGGACGGCGCTCGTCGAGGCGCCGCCGCGCTGCGCTTTCCTGGAGTTCTCGCGTGGCCACTCAACTGCCCAGCTCAGCGACCACCGCTCCCGCGCTCGAGGGGACCGCCCCGCCTGCGCCGGCCGAGGCGCGCGAGAAGCTCGCGCGATCACGCGTCCTCATCGTCGGGCTCGAACCGTGGGGCGTCATCGCGGCCACCGAGCTCGCGTGTCTGGGCGTCGGCGCGCTCCACGTCCTCGACGACAGGGAGGTCACGGCCGACGATCTCGGCCCCTTCGCCGAGGCGGATCTCGGAGAGGATCGAGCGCGCGCGCTCTCCGCAGCGCTGTCGCGGCTCGCCCCCGGCTGCGCCGTCACGCCCGGGACGCTGCTCGCCGCCGCGGAGCGCCCGATCGTCCAGGAGGACACCGGCTGGGACCTGATCCTCGCCTGCGTCTCCGGCGATGATCTCCTCGTCCTTCAGGGCGTCGCCCGCTTCGCTCACGCGGCGTCCGTGCTGTCGCTCAGCGCGCACCTCGAGGGGCTCGAGGCGGTGATCGGACCGGCCGTCGTGCCGGGCGAGACAGCATGCTGGGACTGCTGCCGCCTGCGGAGGCTCGCTCTCAGCGATCAGCCAGAGGCGGATCTCGCGCTCCACGCGTCGCTCCTCGCCGCGCGCCCGGAGCGCCGCGCGCGCACCTACCTCGCCCCGATGCCGGCGTTCCTGGGCCACGCCGTTGCGCTCGCGGCCGTCGATCTGCTGGTGAACCGAGCCGCGTCGCGGCTCGCGGGACGGTTCATGGTCCAGGGCCTCGTCGACCCGGAGGCGTCGCTCCACGCCGTCCTGCAGATGCCCTGGTGCGCGGTCTGCGGCGGCGCCGCCGAGGCCCTCCGCGCCGGAAGCGCACGTCGGGGCTCGAGCGCACACCTGCGCGACGCGCCCGACCCCGCGGCGCTCCGGCGGATGCTCGCCGGCGTCGTCGACGCGCGGGCAGGCATCGTCCACCGCCTCACGCTGGACGCGGCGAGCCCGGCGCTCGCCCCTGAGGCGTGCGTCACGGCCACGGCGTTCCTCGGCGAGTACACCGACGGCTCGCCGCACGCCCGCCGCTCGCGCGAGCCGCAGGCCGGCATCGGAAAGGGCCTCACGGCCGTCGAGGCCCTGATCGGAGCGACCGGCGAGGCGGTCGAGCGCTACTCTGCCGAGCTCGTCGACCGAGAGCAGCTCCTTCGCTCCTCGGTCGCCGGCATGAAGGGCGACTTCATCGCGCCGGAGCAGCTCTGTCTCTACAGCGAGGAGCAGTATGCAAAGCCCGGATTCCCCTACGCGCGGGTCGATCCGGCCGCGCCCATCGACTGGGCCCTCGGGCGCTGGATGGACACCGGCGCGCCCGTGTACGTTCCGGCGCTCCCGACCTACTTCGGCTTCTGCGCAGGACACCACGCCCACCACTTCTGCCAGGTGACCTCGAACGGGCTCGCCGCGGGCGCGACGCTCGAGGGCGCGTCGATGGGGGCCGCGCTCGAGCTCATCGAGCGCGACGCGTTCATGATCTCGTGGCTCGCCCGCCGGCCCGGGCGGCGGATCTTGCCCGACGACTCGCTCGACCCCGAGCTGCACGAGATAGCGAGGCAGCTCGAGGAGCGCGGCGCCCGGATCGAGCTGTACCTGCTCGACGCGGGCGTCTCGGTCCCCGTGGTGATGTGCGTCGGTTACGGCGACGGCAAGCGGTGGCCCGGCGCGGTGGTCTCGATCTCCGCCCACCTGAGCCCCCTCACCGCGATCCGGAAAGCCATCCTCGAGCAGGGCCAGATAGGCAATTACGCCTTCCGCCTGATGACGGGCGAACACGTCGCCATCCCCGAGCGGCCGGAGGACGTGCTCACGCTCGAGGATCACGCGGTCTACTACCTCCCCCCGAGCCGCGCCGCGGCCTTCGCCTTCCTCCGCCGGGGGAGCACGGTGACCGCCGCCGAGCTCGAGGAGCCCGAGGAGGTGTCGCTGCCCGAGCTCACCCGGCGCGTGCAGGCCGCGGGGCTGCGCATCGCGATCGTGGACGTGACGTCGCCCGACCTCGCGGCGACCCCGTTCCGTGTCGCCCGGGCCCTCGGGCCCGATTTCCAGCAGATCCATTTCGGCCACGAGCTCGTGCGGCTCGGCAATCCGCGTCTCCGTTCGATGACCCCCCACGGCATCAACCCTGACCCTCACCCGATGGCCTGAGAGAGGACACCATGGCAAGGAGCAAAGAGGCGGACGTTGCGCGGCTCTATCATCTCCAGTCCTCCCACGTGAGGTCGCGGCCGCTGGAGCCGCCGTTCGACGGGGATCTCCAGCCGCTCAACTTCCGCACCTACGTCGGCGCGGCGCGCACGCCGCTGCCCGGGCGCGATTTCGCGATCGACGCCCCGCTCGGCGCGGTGCTGGAGCAGCGGCGGTCGCAGCGCGAATTCGCCCTCGAGCCGATGTCCATCGAGGCGCTCGGGCGGCTCCTTCACGCGAGCTACGGCGTCCGTGGCACGCGAAACGTCGAAGGGGCATGGACCTGCGATCGCCCGGCGCCCTCGGCCGGCGGCCGGTATCCGCTCGAGATCTATGTCGCGACGCAGGCCGTCGATGGGGTCCCGGACGGCCTGTACCACTACGACCCCCGTGCGCACGAGCTCGAGCTCCGCCGGGAAGGCCTCGCGCACGGCACGCTCGTGGATCTCACGGCGGGTCAGGACATGATCCTGAACACCAATGTCGTGGTCATCATCACGGCGGTGCCGTTCCGCACGATGTGGAAATACGGCCAGCGCGGATATCGATTCCTGTGGCTGGACGCAGGGCACCTGGGCCAGAACCTCTATCTCGTCGCGACGGCCATGGGCCTCGGCCCGGTGGCGATCGGCGGATTTTATGATGAGGAGCTCAAGGCCTTCCTGGCGCTCCCGGCCGAGGAAGACACCCTGTACATCGTCTGCGTCGGTCAGCCCGCGCCGGCCGGGGGCCGGAACGGGCCTCAGCGAGCCTGAACCAGAAGCGTCGGAGAGCACCATGCCCAGCATTCGACTCAGCCGCTCGGCCAGCATCACGCCCACCGACGTGGGCGTCATCCTCCGCTCCGATCTCGGCACCTTCCAGCTCACCGGCCTGGACGTGAGCGCGTTCGTCGAGCGGATGGTGCCGCTGCTCGACGGGTCGCGCGACCGGGAGGCGCTCGTCGAGGCGCTCGCGGACTACTCGCGGCAGAGCGTGACGGCGTTCCTCGACCTGCTCGAGGCGCGCGGGCTGGTCGAGCCGGTGCCCAGAGGGGCGCCGTCCGGCGACGGCGAGCGCCTGCGCGGGCAGCGCGAGTTCCTCCGCAAGTGGTCGTCGGCCCCGGAGCAGGCGGCGCAGCGGATCGCGAACGCGCGCGTGCTCGTGGTGGGCCTCGAGCCCTGGGGGGCCTCGGCCGCCCTGGCGCTCGCGGGGGCGGGCGTCTCGGCGCTCCGCCTGATCGACGGCGGCGCCGTCGGCACGCGCGACGTCGCGGTGGTCCGCGCGCGGGGGGAGGCGGCGCTCGGCGCGCCCCGCCGCGGCGCCGTGGCCGCGCTGATCCGCGAGCACGCGCCGCTCTGCCGGGTGGACGAGAGCTCCTCCGCCGCGCTGGAGGGGGACGACCTCCTCTCGCCGGAGGGGCGCCCTCACCTCCTCGTCGCGGCGGTGCGCGGCGACGACGCGGAGCTCCTGGAGCGCGTCGCGCGGTTCGGCCATCGCGCAGGGCTCGCCTCGCTCTTCTCGCACCTCGCGGGGACGACGGCCGTCCTGGGCCCCCTCGTCTTCCCGGGGAAGACGGCGTGCCGGATCTGCGCGACGACCGAGGCGCTGAGCCCCTCGCCCGCGGCGCGCTCCCTGGCCGAGCCCGCGCCGCACGCCGGCACGATGGGTCAGCTGCTCGGCCACCTCGTGGCGATGGAGGCCCTCAAGGTGCTCTCGGCGTACACGCCCTCCAGGCTCGGGGGCAGGTTCCTGATCCAGGACCTCGCGACGCTCGAGACATCGCACCACACGCTCGTGAGGTTGCCCTGGTGCAGGGTGTGCGGCGAGGGATGACGCGGGGCTGGAGGTGCTCTAGCCTGCGGCCGTGAAGAGGCCTCCCCTTCCAGCCGCCTCCCGCATCGCCGGCGCGCCCGCCGCCGGCGCCCATGGCCCGGGCCTCGCGCGATGATCGGTCGAACCCTCGACGACCGCTACACGATGCTCCGGCTGCTCGGCCAGGGCGGGATGGGCGCCGTCTACGAGGCCCGGCACGCGGGCACCGGCCGCCGCGTTGCGGTGAAGGTCATCCTCGGCCAGGCCGCGGACGACGAGCTCGTCCGCCGCTTCCAGCGCGAGGCGCGCGCTGTCGGCGCGGTCGAGTCGGAGCACATCGCGCAGGTGTTCGACACCGGGCGCGACCGCGAGACCGGCGCGCCGTACATCGCGATGGAGTTCCTCGAGGGCGAGGACGTGCAGGCCCTCATCGAGCGGCTCGGCCCGCTCCCGGTCGATCTCGCGCTCCGCATCGGGCTGCAGGCGTGCCTGGGGCTCGAGCGCGCGCACGAGGCCGGCATCGTCCACCGCGACATCAAGCCGGCCAACCTGTTCCTCGCGAAGAAGCAGGGCGGCCAGCGCGTGGTCAAGGTGCTCGACTTCGGCGTCGCCAAGGTGACGGACAACAGCCTCGGCAACGGCGGGATGACGAAGAGCGGCGCGCTCCTCGGCTCTCCCCTCTACATGTCGCCCGAGCAGGCGCGCGGCAACGGCGCCATCGACGCGCGCTCGGACGTCTGGTCGCTCGGCGTCAGCCTGTACCACGCCCTCTCGGGCCATCGGCCCAACGAGCACCTGACCGGCCTCGGAGAGCTCGTCCTGGCCATCTGCACGACCCCGGTGCGCTGGATCCAGGAGATCGCGCCCTGGGTGCCGCCGGAGGTCGCCCGCGTGGTGCACCGGGCGCTGGTGATCGATCCGGCGGGCCGCACAGCGAGCGCCGGCGAGCTCGCGGCGGCGCTGCGCGCGTTCCTGCCCGGCGGCGAGGCGATCGTCGAGGCGATGCTGGTGCCGCTCGACCCCGTCACACGCGCGTCGCGCGCGTCGTTCGGCGCCATCTCGGCCTCCGCGCACGCCTCGAGCGCGCCGTTCGGCGCTGCGCTGACCCCGCCGCGCGGGTCGGCCGCGCCCTTCGAGGCCGCGGGGCGCCCGTCGGGCGGGCCCTCCGGACCGTTTGCGCTGTCGGCCACGGCGCCCGCCACGAGCGTGCGGCTATCGAACCGCCCCGAGCGTCCGGCGTCGCGCCCGCCCGTCGCCCTGATCGTCGGCGGCGTGCTGGCCGCCGCGCTCGCGGGCGGGGCGGGCGTCTACTTCGCCGTGCGCAGCGCGCCGCCGACCGCGCCCGCGCCCTCGGCCGAGCCGGCGCCGCCTGCGCGCGCCGAGGCCGAGCCGCCTCCGTCCGCCCGCGTCGAGCCCATGCCGACGCCGTCCGCCAGCGCCGAGCCGCCGCGCGCCGACACGCCCGTGGATCCGCCGGCCGCGGCCTCGTCGATGCCCGCGGCGCAGCCCTCCGCTGCGACGACCGCCCGCGCCGCCGCGTCGGCGCCGGCGAGCGGCGTCGCTCGACCGCCCGCGCCGAGGCCGTCTGCGCCCAGGCCGCCCCAGAGGCCCCCGAGGAATGACGATGACGAGACATCGAGGAAATAGCCTCCGCGTCGCGTGGTGTGTCGCCGCGCTCCTGTCGCTCTCCGCGGGTGTCGCCCGCGCGGAGCCGTCCGCGGACCAGGCGGCCGCGGCCGAGGCGCTCTTCCGCGAGGGGCGCGATCTCGTCGCGCAGGGCAAGCTCGCCGAGGCGTGCCCCAAGTTCGCGGCGAGCCAGCGGCTGGACCCGGGTTATGGCACCCAGTGGAACCTGGCGGACTGCCTCGAGCGGCTCGGCCGCAGCGCGAGCGCCTGGGCGGCGTTCCGCGAGGCGGCGGACATGGCGAGCCGGGCCGGCCAGGCGGACCGCGAGGCGAAGGCGACCCGCCGCGCGGCCGATCTGGAGAAGAAGCTCGAGCGCCTCGCGATCACGGTGGCCACGCCGGCGGACGGCCTCGTCGTGAGGCGCAACGGCGCGGTCCTCGACGCCGGCGCGTGGGGCGCGCCGCTCCCGGTCGATCCGGGCAAGCACCGCGTCGAGGCGACCGCGCCCGGCAAGAAGCCGTTCTCGGTCGAGGCGCAGACCGCCGGCCCCGGCCAGGTTGTCACCGTGGAGGTCCCGCCGCTCGAGGACGACCCCGCGGCGACCGCGGCGACCCTGCCGCCCGGCGCGCAGCCCGGGCCGCTCTCCGCGCCGCTCCGGCCGGCCGCGGGCGGCGATGGAGACAGCGGCGCGGGCACCCGCCGCACCCTCGCCTTCGTCGCAGGCGGCGTCGGCGTCGCCGGCGTCGTGACCGGCTCGATCTTCGGGCTCCTCGCCAGCTCGCGGTGGAACCAGGCCCAGGACGATCACTGCCGGACCGAGACGCTCTGCGACGCCCGCGGCGTGACGCTCGTCGAGGACGCCAAGAGCGCCGCGAAGCTGTCCACCGCCGGCTTCATCGTCGGCGGGGTCGGGCTCGCGGCCGGCGTCGCGCTGTTCGTGACGTCGCTCGGCGACACGGAGCCCGCGGCGGCGCGGATCGTGGTCGCGCCTGCCGTCGGCACGACCGGCGGCGGGCTGGCGATCCACGGCCGCTTCTGACCCCCCGGCCGCGCCCAGCGCCACGGCGCGCCGCGGCGGCCGGCCCCGCTGCGGGCCAGCCGCCGTGCCCGGGAGGGCGCGACGCGCCGCTCCCGGGCGAGCGCGCCTCACTCGTCGATCACGAACTCCACGCGGCGGTTCTTCGCCAGGCTCGCCGGGTCGGTGCCCTCGGCCACCGGCCTGTCCGACCCGAAGCCCTCGGCCGTGAGCCGGCCCGGGCTGACGCCCTTCTGGATCAGGTACTTCCGGACCGCCTCGGCGCGCTGCTCGCTCAGCTCCTGGTTCAGCTCGGGCGTGCCGGTCTCGTCGGTGTGCCCCTCCACCCGCAGCCGCTCGATCTCGGGGTTCGCCTTCATGACGAGCGCCACCTGGTCCAGGGTCCTGTACGAGTCCTGCTCGAGCTCGGCCGAGCCGGTCCGGAAGCGGATGGTGTCCCGGATCACGAACTCACCCTGCTCGTACGCGACCCGCGGCTCACCCTTGTCGGGGCAGCCGTCGTCGTCCTCGACGCCGTTGATCGTCTCCTTCTCGTCCGGGCACTCGTCGTCCGCGTTCGGCACGCCGTCGTGATCGTCGTCGGCATCCTCCTCGGGGCAGCCGTCGCTGTCGTAATCGGCGTCGCGATCCTCCGGGACGTCGGGGCACTGGTCGCGCTCGTCGTCGACGCCGTCGTGGTCCCTGTCGTGCGAGGTCGGCGTGTACTTCACGCCCGCGAACACGCGGAAGATCGGCACGCCGTAGCCGGCCAGCGCGCCGATCCCCGGGCCCGCCGTGATCTCCCACTCCTCGCTCGGGTTGATCTTCACGTAGCCGAGCGCCTCGAGCGGCGTCTCCTCCTCGTCGAGGCTGTCCGCGGCGATGCCGATGCCGCCGTTCGCCTCGGCGCCGATCTCGACCTTCCCGTCGATGCCGCCGAAGCGGTAGCCGAGCGCCGCGGCGTACGTCAGCTCGCTCGCCGCCTCGACGTTCGCGTACGTCGTCCCCTCGCGGATCGCGACGCCCGCGTTGACGCCGAACCGGAGGCCGGGCGCGAACCGGTGGTCGAGCACGATGCGCGGCCAGAACACGACGTTGCGCGCACCGCCCGCGAAATCTCCTGTGTGCGTCGGGACGCGCAGCTCGGCCACGAGGCCGAGGCCGATGGAGTCGCGGTCGTCGAGCAGGCGCAGCTTCGGCACGAGCCGGATGTCGCCGAGGCCCGCGAACGACGGGGAGCCCTCGCCCGACTGCGCGAGGAAGAACGGGATGTCGAGGCCGAGCGCGAACGGCTCGGCGATCGTGACCGACGCCATGAGATCGGCGCCCAGACGGCCGCTCACGATCTGGCTCCGCACCTCGCCGTCGCCCGTCGCGACGATCAGCGGGTTGCGGGCGTAGTTCAGGAACAGCCCGAACGCCCATGGGTCGCCGGGCTCGCGGACGCCGGAGCCCTCCGTGACGACGAAGGCGTCGTGGGTGACGGCCGGCTTGAAGCGCTCGACGTCGATGTCCGTGCTCTGCGCCGACGCGGGCGTCGCGGCGGCGAGGACCGCGCAGGCAGCGCAGGTGGTGGCGGCGAGGATCGGTGCGCGCATGGATCTCCTCTTCATCGGGTTCATCGGGCGGCTCCGGGTCCGCGGCGCGGGCGCCTCCGCAACCGGAGCGCGAGCCCGCCGGCGGCGAGCAGCGACAGGGCTCCCCCTCCGTACGGCGCGGGCCCCGCCGCGCAGGCGCAGGCGCCGCCCTGGACCGCATCCCCCGGCATGAGCTCCGGTTCGCCCGGGCCGCCCGCGCCGCTCGACGCCCCGCCGTCGACGCAGCGCCCGGTCGGCGCGCAGCGCAGGTCCGCGCCGCACTCGGACGCGCTCGGCGAGCACGGGCCGCACTGCCCGCTGACACACACGAGGTCGCCGCACTGGGCGTTCGACGTGCAGGTGTCCCCGGGCGTGGGGACGCACCGGTGGTCCGCGGAGCAGTCCTCGTCCGCGTCGCAGTCGACGTCGTCGACGCACGACACCGGCAGGATGCAGTCGCCGTCCACGCAGATGCCCCTGCCGGCGCAGTCCGCGTCGCGCGTGCAGCCGGAGGGGGGGACGATCACGTCGGGCACGCGATCGCCGTCCGCATCGCCGGCCACGCACGGGGCGGAGAGGCCGATGTCGAGATCGCCCGGCCCGAGCGCCGCCGCGTCGTTCACCGACCGGAAGTACAGGTTCGCCTCGCACGCCACGCCGACGCCCACGAGGTCGAGCGCGATGGATGCCTGCGCGTACCCCCGCGTCGGGTCGTTGATCAGCAGCGGGTCGAGGTCCGTCCCTGCCTCGGTTGCGACCTGCGCGTCCGTCACGTCGACGGGCTCGTACCGCCCCGACGCCCCGGAGAAGGACCAGACCCTCACGAGCGTGCCGTCGCCCTTCACGCCGAGCACGACCTCGTAGCCGCCCGGCGACTCGTCGATCGTGAACCGGTCGTCGATCCCCGCCGTCGCGGCGGTGCCGCCGGTCTGCCGGTTCCTGTCGGTGTCGATGAACACGAAGAGCGTCGCCTCCGCGCTGATCGCGGCCGTCTCCGACACATACCCGCGCACCCAGAACCGCCCGTCGGCGGCGACCGCGTACGCGGAGCGGAAGTCGATCGATCGCTCCGGCGTGTCGAAGGTCCCGCCGTCGCCCGCGACGTCCTCGTCGCCGTAGGGCCACCGCGGCTCCCCGGTCCTGTCGATCGCGACGATCTCGTCGAGCACCGGCGTCGTCCGCCCGCCCGTCCACGTCTGAGCGGACGAGCTCCTCGGAAGGAGCGCGACGCCGAGCGCCGCGCCCACAGCCAGCGGCGCGACCCACGAGCGCCCCCGCGCGCACCCATCTTTGTGTTGTGCCATGGCGGGGAGCATCCTCGCACAGGTCGCCGCAACCCTTACAAATGAAAGGCGATTCGCGCCCAGAGTGCGCAAGGGTGCGCGCCTGCAATACCATGCATCCACACCTCCGTTCGCGCGCGAGCGGGAGGCGTGAGAGGCGCTCACCGTCGATGCGATGTCGATGCGATGTCGACGCGCTCACCCTCCTTGCCGATTGGGCAGCTGATCATCGCTCCTCCCCGCACGCACGAGCGAAGCGCGGAGAGCACGGCAGAGGGCGATCCGCGCGCGCCGGAGGCGCGGCCTCCACGCGCGGCGGCCCGGAGCGCCGAGCGACCGTGACGCGGGCGACCGAGCGCCCCTTCTTTTCATCAACAAGCGGCTCGCCGGGGGCTCCGGCGCGATCACATGGCTTGGCCACGCGCCCGGGTTCTGTAACTGTCCCGCGGTCAGTTACGCGTCGCTGCGCCGCCGTGGGCTCGGGGGGTCCGAGCGCTGGCGCCTGGCCTCGCGACATGAATCCCTCTTCCGATCGAAGGAACCGCGATGCACTGCACACTCCAGAAACACCGCCCCGGAGCGCTCCGCGTGGCTTGCCTGCTGCTCGGGTCGCTCGCCGCCGCGTGCTCGGACGAGGGTCCGGCGCCGCTCGAGGGGAGCGCGTTCGACGTCGAGCGTTACGACCTCCGGGGCGAGTTCGACTGGGAGCGGAGCCGCCTCGTGGCGACGCTGGGCGTCACGCTGTCGCTCACCGGAGACGGCCCGAGGGCGGTGGTCCTCGACAGCGCCGTCGCCGAGGTGAAGGAGGTCCGGCGGAAGGGCGGCGGGGCGCTCCCGCACGCGCTCGATCCGCAGCGCCAGGCGCTCGCGATCGACCTCTCGAGCGAGCCCGAGGCGATGAGCGGCGCGCCGATCGCGCTCGAGATCGACTACGAGGCGCTCTCCGGCGACGCCCTCCGCGCGGTGCCGGCGCGCATGGGTGATCCGGTCGCCGTGCGCGCCGTCTACACGGTGTCGGAGCCGCTCGGCGCGTCGCGGTGGATGCCGTGCCACAACGCGCCCTCGGACCGGGCCATCTTCTCGGTCGCGATGCGCGTCGACGGCGGCGAGGCGCTGATCGCCAACGGCGATCTCGTCGGCGACGAGGATCTCGGGGCGTCGGGCCACCTCGTCCGGTACGAGACGGCCTACACGCTGCCGCCCTACCTCATGGCGTTCGCGATCGGCGACTTCGAGGTCGAGCGCGGGACGAAGGGCGATCTCCCCATCGCGGTCTGGCACCGCCGCGGGTTGCCCGGCGATCACGGCAGGATGGCGGACGAGCTCGCGCGCGCCATCGGCCGCTTCGAGGAGCTGCTCGTGCCGTACCCCTTCGAGAAGTACGCGCTCGTGCTCCTGCCGGACTTCTCCGTGGGCGGGATCGAGCACGCGAGCATCAGCTTCCAGCGCGAGGAGCGGAGCACGCAGCCCGCGCTCGCCTCCGATCTCGAGCTCACGACGCACGAGCTCGCGCACCAGTGGTTCGGCGACCTCGTGACGGTGGAGACCTGGGACGACCTCTGGATCAAGGAGGGGATGGCGACGTTGCTCGCGCAGGAGGGCGTCCGTGTCTACACGGACGAGAGCGGCGCGGGGACGCTGAACGGCGACGAGCTCGGCCCCCGGGAGGGCGACGCCGTCCGCGATCCGTCGCTCGCTCCGGGCGAGAAGTACACGAGCGGCCCCTACGGCCGCGCCGCCTGGCTGCTCACCCAGATCCGCAGCCTCGCCGGCGAGGAGGCGTTCTGGTCGGCGCTCCGCGGGGTGCTCGAGGAGCGCCGGTTCGGGACCATCGGCACGGACGCGTTCCTCGACGCCTTCGCGCCGGCGCTCGGCCCGGAGGCGGCCGCGCGCGCGCGGCGCGCGGTCGTGGCCAAGGCGCTCCCGTGGCTCACGGTCGACCCCGCGCCCTCCGGCGGGGCGTTCGTGACGGTGCACGACCCGGAGGGCGCGCTCGTCGCGCCCCTGGAGCTCGCGTGGGTGGCCGGCGACGGCCCGACCCGCGTGCAGACGCTCACGCCCGGCGAGCGCGTCGAGGTCGCGCCCGCGCGCCCGGGCGAGCTCCTCGTCGTCGATCCGCAGGACCGCCACCCCGAGTGGGCCTTCCTGACAACCGATCGCGATCTCGAGGCCTACGCCGCGACGCTCGCCCCGCGCCGCGTCCCCGCGGATCCCGAGGGCGTCTCGTGCTTCCTCGACGTGGGCGGCGCGCACCAGCTCGCCGCGCTCCAGGACGGCCTGCCCGAGGGGCTCGCGCCCGAGGAGTTCGAGGCGTTCGTCGAGGGCCTCGACGGCGAGGCGGCCCGGGCGGTATCGCTCGCCGCGGCGTGCGACGTCGCGTGCGCGCCGGGCCTCGACGCCGACGTCCGCGGCGCGTGGTCGAGCGTTCTCACCGGCCTCTTCGCTGGAGCGCCTTACAGCTACGGCCTCGACTACGTCGGAAGCTACGCGTCGTGCAGCGCCGTCGTGTCCCCCGAAGCGCTGTTCGCCGAGGACTGGTCCGCGCTCGAGACCGGGCTCGCCTCGGGCGGAGTCTCCGACGTGCGGCTCCAGTACCTGTCCAAGTTCAAGCTGCCGCACGAGGCGGCGCTCCGCACGTGGGGCAGGGTCGCGCAGAGGGCGAGCTCGGTGCGCGCGCGCGTGCTCGCGATCCGGCACCTCGCGACGTACGTGGACGGGCTCGACCCGGCTGCACTCTCGGGCTTTCGCGCCTTCTTCGCCGGCGTGCTCGGCGCGACCGATGTGTCCGACGTCCTCGCCGCGGATCTCCGCGCCGTGGTGGCCTCCGCCGCGCCCACGGCGGCCGGCAACCAGGGAGCGCTGGACGGCCTCGCCCGGGTGCTCCGCTCGCCCGCGGCCCGCTCGGCCCACCCCGCCGCCGTCTGCGCGGCGGTCGCGCTGACGAGGGGTGACGAGCAGGCTTTCCGCCGCTTCGCCGCGGGGATCGAGGGCGCCGACGTGACGGACACCACCGCCGATCTGCTGCGCTCTCCCGTCCATTGCCTCTGACGCGCGCTCGCCGCGACATCGCATCTCGCACCTCCCGCCGCCGGCCTCGCTCCAGGGCGAGGCCGGCCCTCTGCGCCGCAGCCGAACGCTGCTATGCTCCGCTGCCCATGTCGGAGCTCGTCCAACTTCTTCGCCAGAACGCCCCGATAGCTCGCATCGCCGAGCACCTCGATGGCCTGACGCACGAGGAGCGCCGCAGCGCCCTGTCGACCACGACGCGCGCGGATCAGCGGGCGCTCTATGCCGCCGCGAGCCACGCCCCCCCGATCACGCTCGACTTCTTCGTCCCGGACGGCACCCCGCGCCGCGTGGCGGTTCGTCACGAGGGCAGGAACAGCCTTCCTCTCCCGTCCACATTCCGCTTCTTCGAGAAGCGTTTTGCCTTGCCCGAGGACGGCAGCGCTCGGCTCTTCGGCTACAACGAGGGTTCCACGCGTCCCTGGATTGGCCCGGGCTTCTTCGTCGCGGTCCCGACTGCCGGCAACCCTGCGTGGCAGGAGCGTGGCGCCATCGTGATCGACTACTTCCAGGTGCCTGATGGGCCTGTACCTGACGGCTGGCCCCGGGTCGTCCCCAACAGCAAAGGACTCCAGTTCTTCGTCTACAACGGAACCCGTGATTTCATGCGTCGGGTCTCGAAGGACGTGTCCATCGGCGCGGCGTTCAAGGGCGAGCGTTCGCTCGACCATTACTTCACGCTCTGCCGCTCGCCGTCCGCGTAGCCGTCACCAATGCGAACGTGAACGTGAACGTTTACGTGGTCGTGGTCGTGGTCGTGGTCGTCAACGATAGGTCGTGAACGACCACGACCACGACCACGTAAACGTTCGGAGGTGGGAGAACGCGGCGCGAGGCTTGGTGAACGCCTACGCCCCCTAGTTTGGAGGGCTCCCCCCTCCCAGCCGCGACAGCATCCCCTTTCGCAGGAGCCCCACCTTGTTCCGCATCGCGGTCACCTGTTGCCGCATGCCGTCCGCCTGCTCCGCGAGGTCGACGATCCCCGCGGCCGTCGCCGCCTGGGCGAGGGCTCGCGCCTCGTCGGCGAGGCGCCCCATTCGCCCTTCCACCTCGTCCATCGCCGCCACCACCTCGTGGATCTGCTCCGGCGTCGTCGCGTCCCGCTGGCGCGCCGCGGTCTCCTGCACCAGCTGGTTGATGCTCCTCCCCTCCTCCCCGAGCGCCGCGAAGCGCTGGAACAGCTCCCCGAGCTGCTCCGCCCTCCGCTTGATCTCCTCGCCGCGCGCCGCGAGCGCCGTGGCGGTCGCCTCGTGGCGATCCCGCGCCGCCGCGATCGCCGCGATGAGCGACCCGAGCGCCAGGCTCACGCGCTGCTGCGCCTCGGCCGCCTCGGTCGTCGACTTCGCCGCGCGCTCGATCCCCTTGCGGGTGTCGAGGGAAAGCCGCCGCGCCGACTCCGCGAGCTCCTCGAAGCGGACGAGCTCGCGCTCGAGCGCATGCGCCGCTTCCGCGAGCTCGCCCCCGCCCTTGCCGTGATCGTCCTTCCCACCCCCGCGGCCGTTCTTCTCGCGCTTGTTCACGTCACACTCCCTGCGCTGCCTGTCCCACCTCCTGGGAGGCCCCGCCGTTTCGCCTGCTGGCGATGTTTGGACCGGTGTACTGTATCAAAACGACGGCTCGTACGTCGGACGCACCTCGGAGGAACGGATGCGAAGCGCGTGGCTCGTCCTCGTCGGAGTTCATGCCCTGCTGGGCTGCGGAGCTGCGCCGCGGAGAGAGCCGGCCGCCGACGCCGACCCCACGCACGCCGGGGTCTCCGCCCCGCGCGCCGTCCCGGAGGGCTCGACCCGCGAGGCGCGCGCCGCCCTGCGCTCGCCCGAGGAGAAGCAGCGCTCCGCCCTGCGCCCGCCCAGGAGCACGCGCGCCCGCGACACCGCGCCCGAGGTCCCGAAGCCACGCGCCCCGATCCCGGTGTCCGACAAGACGAGCACGCCTGTCCGCTCCGCCGGAAATACCGGAAACAACCGCCCGCCCGCCCGCTCGCCCGTGAAGGAGCGCGCCCCGATCTCCCTCCCCGGGAAAGGCGGCGCCGCGCGCTCGATCGAGGCCGACTGCAAGGCGCTCGGCCCGGAGGTCCAGAAAGCCTCGAGGATGATCGAGGTGCTCCGGCAATCCGACCTGAACACGCCGCCCGACGTGCTCGGGAGGATCGCGGATCGGCTCGACCTCTGGGCCCGCGCGGCCGCGGTCCAGGCCTCCGATCCGGAGCTCGCCCAGGGCGCCAAGGGCATCCGGGAGAGCTTCGCCCGGACCGGCGCCGCGGCCCGCAAGCTCCAGGCGTCGCTCGGCGCTCACGACAGCAAGAAGGCCGGTGTCGCCCGCGCCGCCCTGGAGAGGGAGCTCGACCAGGACGCCAAGGCCGTGAGGGGCATTGCCGCCCGTTGCAAGAGCAACCCCTATGACCCGATGAAGGGCAAAGCCCATATCCCGCCTCACGTCGTGCGGAGCGTCGTCCAGGAGCGCTTCGGCGAGATGCGCGCTTGCTTTGAAAAGGGCCTTCGCCAGAACCCCAAGCTCCAAGGGCGCCTGCCCGTACACCTCGTCGTCGACGGCGAAGGGAAGGTCACCTACGCGGGTGACGCCGACCGCCCGCCCGAGGACGCGCCGCTCCTGATTGCGCTGCCCTCGCCCGGCGCGACGCCGCCGTCGTCGCCCGCTCCCCCGCTCCGCGACGCCAAGGTCGTCGGCTGCGTCCTCGAGGTCTTCCGCGGCCTCCGATTCCCCTCCGCCGCAGACCGCAAGAGCGTTGCGACGGTGGTCTATCCGGTCGTCTTCGGTGTGGACGACAACCGCTCTCCAGCGACCTCCTCCAGGTGACGCACAGCGCAACCGCGGCAGCGAGGCGCTGGCCCCTTGCCGTCCGGGCGAGGCCGACGCCAAGCACGCTCAGCCTCACTTGCGCCACTTGCAAAGTTATTTCCTTCTCAGGGGCCTGAGGGTAAGCATTCCGCCGATGAAGCTCTCGCTCACCGAGCTCCAGGACATCCGCCGCACGCTCGCGGCGCGCATCGTCTTCGGCCTCTCCACGCCCGGCACCGAGATCGCCGCGCTCCCTGCCTATCTCGCGCCGCCGCCGGGAGGGATGATGGGCCGCGCCGTGGTGGTCGACGCGGGCGGCACGAACCTGCGCGCCGCCATCGTGGAGCTCTTGCCGGGCGGCGAGTCGCGCATCGTCGCCGGGCCCGTGCCTGCGAAGTTCCCGGGCGGACCGGAGATCACGGGCGACGCCTTCTTCGACGTGCAGGCGGAGCTGGTCGAGCGCCTGGGCGCCGTGCACGGCTTGCCGGTGGGGTACTGCTTCTCGTATCCGTCGGAGACGCTGCCGTCGCTCGACGCGCGGCTGCTCCGCTGGACCAAGGGCGTCCAGGTCGCCGGGGTCGAGGGCACCAGCGTGGGCGAGCGGCTCGGCCGGGCGCTCGGCGCGCGGAGGCTCCGGCCCGGTCCGGTCCGGGTGCTGAACGACACGGTGGCGAGCCTGCTCGGCGGTGCCTTCGCGCACGGCGGGTCGCAGCCCGCGGCGTTCATCGGGCTCATCGTGGGGACGGGGACCAACATGGCCACGTTCCTCCCCGCCGGCCGGATCCCGAAGCTCAAGACGGGCCACTTCGTCGCGCCGATGGCGGTCAACCTCGAGAACGGAAACTTCAACCCTCCGCACCTCCAGCCGTTCGACGCGGAGCTCGACGCGACCTCGGAGAACCCCGGCGCGCAGCGGTTCGAGAAGGCGGTGTCGGGGGCCTACCTGCCCCGGCTCTTCGGGCGGCTGTGTCCGGACCATGCCCCGCTGACGAGCTCCGCGGATCTCGTGCGGCTCCGCGACGAGGGCGCCGACGAGGAGCGGCAGGTTGCTGGCGACCTGCTCCAGCGCTCGGCCGACCTCGTGGCGGCGGGGCTCGCGGCCGTCACCGACGTGCTCGACACCCCTCCCGGGGTCGGCATCCTCGCGGAGGGCAGCCTCTTCTGGGGCGATCCCCGCTATGCGCCGCGGGTGCAGGAGACGCTGCGCGCCCTCGTCGGCTCGCGCATCGAGCCCCGGGTCGCCCGGCTCGAGCACGTCAACCTCATCGGGTCGGCCTGCGCCGCGCTGTTCGCCTGAACGGGTCCGAGGCGGCAGGATCACACATTTCTGGCCGAATCCGTTTTTTGCGACCACCATGACGCAGCATTGACCCCATGGGAGGAGCTCGTCCGGTGATGTGTGAAACAACAGCGCGCATCGGCTCGACCGGACCGGTCGGGCGGGTGGGGCGCTTCCGGTCGTCGCGGGCGGGCCCCGGTGGCCGGAATGGCTATTGTCTTTAGAGAGATGCTCCCGTCGAACCGCAGACTCGCGTTCCGCAGGCAGCCGCACCTGCTCGACGACACCGGGAGCGTCGGCGTGTGGATCACGCAGCCGGCGGGCATGGTCGTCCAGCTCTTGCGGGAGACGGTGGCGACCGGTGAGGCCGCGCGCTTCATCTCGGTCGACGCGTACCAGAAGCTCGTGGGCGTCATGCGCCCGGGGGAGCGGGCGTTCTTCATCTACGACATGGGGCTCATGGTGCGGTACGAGAGCGAGGCGCGCGTGATCCTGACCCAGTGGGGACTCAACGTGCGCGACAAGATCGAGCACATCGTCGTCCGCCCGCCCCCGGAGATGAACAAGCTCGGGCGCATGGGGATCCAGACGATCGGGGCGGCGATGAGCCTGGCGGGGGTGCAGCTCGACATCGTGGACGATATCGAGCCGTTCCTGCGCGAGCAGAACCTGCGGCCGCGGATCAGCCTCACCTGAGACGAGGCCTCGGCGGCCGCCGGGCTTCAGTGACCGCCGCCGGTGCCCTTGATGTCCAGCTGAGGACGGGAGGGGTGCGGCCAGTCGAGGTGGAAGAACTTGCCGCGCGGCTGATCCGTGCGCTCGTAGGTGTGCGCCCCGAAGTAGTCCCGCTGCGCCTGCAGGAGATTCGCAGGCAGGTGGGCCGCGCGGTACCCGTCGTAATACGACAGGGCCGACATGAACGCAGGCGCCCAGACGCCGTTCTGCGCCGCGATCGACACCACCTTGCGCCAGTTCGACTGCCCCTGCTTGATCTGATCGTTGAAGTACGGATCGAGCAGCAGGTTCGTCAGGCCGGGATTGCGCGTGTACGCCTCCGTGATCTTCTGGAGGAAGCGGGCGCGGATGATGCAGCCGCCGCGCCAGATGCTCGCGATCGTGCCGAAATCAAGCGTCCACTTGTACTCCGCCTGCGCCGCCGCCATGAGCTGGAAGCCCTGCGCGTAGGCGCAGATCTTCGAGCAATACAGCGCGTCGCGGATCGCCGTGATCGTCCCCTGCCGGTCCGCGACCGGGGTCGGGGTCGGGCCAGAGAGCTGCTTCGAGGCCTCGACGCGCTCGTCCTTCAGCGCAGAGAGGCAGCGGGCGAACACCGCCTCAGCAATCGCGTTCGCGGGGATGCCCATGTCGAGCGCGTTGCTGCTCGTCCACTTGCCCGTGCCCTTCTGCCCCGCCGTGTCGAGGACGAAATCGACGAACGGCTTGTCCTTCTGGACAGGGTCCTTCTGCTGGAGGATATCGGCGGTGATCTGGATGAGGTACGAGTCGAGATCTCCGCTGTTCCACTCGGAGAAGACCCGGGACATCTCGTCCTTCGACATCCCGAGCAGCCCGTCGAGGAGCGTGTACGCCTCGCAGATGAGCTGCATGTCGATGTACTCGATGCCGTTGTGGACCATCTTCACGTAATGGCCCGCGCCGTTCGGCCCGATGTACGCCGTGCAAGGGACCCCGCCCTCCACCGGCTTGCCGGGGGACGCGCCCTCGATCGGCTTGCCGGTCGCCGGATCGACCTTGGCGGCGATCGCGCGCCAGATCGGCTCCAGGTGCTGCCAGGACGCGGGATCGCCGCCGGGCATCAGCGAGGGGCCGAAGCGCGCCCCCACCTCGCCGCCGGAGACGCCCGAGCCGAAGAACTTGCACTGCTTCGCGTACTCCTGCTCCCGGCGGATCGTGTCGGTCCAGAGCGAGTTGCCCAGATCGACGACGATATCGTCCGGCTCGACGCCCGCCTCGATGAGCTGCTTGACCACCATGTCCACCGGCGGACCGGCCTTGACCAGGATCACCGCCTTGCGCGGCTTCTTCAGCGCGCGGACGAAGTCCTTCAGCGTCTCGCAGCAGACCAGGCCGCCGGGCGTGCTCGGGTTCCTCGCGACGAAGTCCTTCGCGACCTGCACCGTGCGGTTGTACACGGCCACCTTGAAGCCGTGGTCGGCCATGTTGAGCGCGACGTTCTCGCCCATGACGGCCAGCCCGATCATGCCGATGTCGCAGCTGGATGTGGCATCATTCATCCCGGTTCTTCTCCTTCACACGTGGCTCTTTCGCCGCCAGCGACCGCTGTGCTGCACGGCCAAGATGACGGGTCAGCAAGCCGCGAGCCGCGAATCGCAGGCCGCAGGCCCGCGCGCCGTCGATCTCGCTGGGTCGGCTGGGAGCCACGGGCGCGCATTCTGAGCAGGCCGGCGGCGCGGCGTCCAGTGCGCTCGCACGCCATGGTAGGCTCTCGCCGATGCGACCGGGCCCGGCGCTCGCAGGCCTCCTGCTCCTCGCCTCCGCGGCGGCCTCGGCCTGCGGGCCCGCCACGTACAACGTCCGCGCCGCCCGCGCGTTCGCGAACGAGGACGCCCGCCGCGCCATCATCGACGACCGCGCCGCGGACCTGGAGCGAGCGGCCTGGCTCGCCGACGAGGTCCTCTCGAGCACCCCGTACTCCCCGGGAGACGCGTGGATCGCGGCGCTCCGCCTCGACGACGACGAGGGCGAGCGGCTCCGCGCGCGCCTCGAGAAGACGCCCCCCTACGACGGAGAGCACGAGGTCCCGCTCGCCAAGCTCTACCGCGCGAAGCTCGACGAGGCGCTCGCCCGCGCGCCTCTTCAACAACGCGCGCGCGGTGAGCGCGGCGCGCCGCCCGCGTTCGCGCGCCTCTTCGACGCGCTCGCGGCGCTCGCCGCGCCGTCGGGCGAGGCGAGCGCCGCGAGCCGCCTGCCGGCCGCGTGGCAGGCGCTCGCCGAGCACGCGCGGGCGCTCGCCGCCGAGGAGCGGAGCGTCGAGCGGCTCTCGGCCGGGAGGCCCCTCGGCGCCCCCGACACGCCCGAGCTCGCCGCCGCGAAGGCGAGGGCCGCAGCGCGGCGGCGGGCGCTCGCCGGAGCGCACCGGGACGTCGCTCTCGCCGCCGCCGCGCTCCGCGCGGCGAGCGCGGGGCAGGAGCCCGCCCGGACGATCGCGCGCGACGCCCTCCAGGCGCTGTCGTTCGTCCTGCGAATGCACATCGAGGCGCTCGCCGCGGCGCCGTACGTCGTGAAGCAGGCCCGGCGGGTGGCGCGGGACGAGCCCGGCTACAGGGCCGCCGTGGCGCGCGCGGAGGCGATCTCCAGGGTGCTCGAGGAGCAGCGCGCGGCGCTCTCCGCCTGCGCCGAGGCGCTCTCCGCGCCGGCGCGGACGCCGCTCGAGGACACGGCGGGCTTCGAGGCGCAGGAGGGCTTTCTCGAGCAGGGCCGGGCGATCAGCCTCGACGCCGTCCACCTGAAGCTGAAGGGCGACGTCGAGCTCCTGTTCTTCCACCAGCTCGCGAGCGCGGGCTCCTCCGGCGGCGTCAACGATTACCGGGGCAGGACGCGGCGGCTCGCCTACGACGTCGATCCGGTGTTCATGGTCGGCGGCCGGGCGCTGCTCACGTACGACTTCGACCACGCGCGCGACGCCGCGCGGCTCAACGCCGGCTTCACGACCGACCGGCTGTTCTCGTCGGGCGGCGACATCCAGTACGACGGCTCGCTCGGCAGGCTCGTCGGGCTGAACGGCTTCGCGAGCGACGTCTTCGACATCGGCGCCGACCTCGCCGGCGTGAGCACGAGCCTCAAGATCGCGCGGTTCACCGCCGGGAACGTGACCGAGCTGGCCGTCGATCCGGCGACCGACCGCGACGCCGGCCCCGTCGCCAGCGCGCCCTTCCAGCTCTTGCTCCGCCAGATCGACGTCGGCTTCGACCTGACGAAGCTCTTCCCGGAGGCCGCGGACGACCTCTACCTCGAGGAGCTGCTCGCGGGCTTCAGGTACATGGACTACAAGCTCCCGCGCATCTTCTATGCGCTCCGCGAGCGGGACCCGGGCGAGGGCGACGTCTACGTCTTCGAGCGGCAAAGCCCCGCCCAGAGCGTGACGTCGCGGTTCTACCAGGGCGGCTTCAGCGTGCGGATGGGCAACGGCGAGTGGCCGCGGCTCGCGCCGTTCGGCGATCTCGGCCTCTACGGCGGCGCCGGCCCGGTGCGCTACGCCTTCTCCGCGGATCCCGCGGTCCCCGGCGCCCCGCGCGAGGTCGACGAGGCGACGATGATCGCGCTCTCCGGCAACGTGTCGGTGGGGCTCCGGCTCCGCTTGACTTCATACCTGAGCCGGCTCCGCCTGCTCACCGAGCTGTCCTACAACGTGGAGGCGATCGGCCAGGGTATCCTATCGAGTATCCGCGCGACCAGACGCGGAGACGAGACGATCTACACGATCGGTCGCAAGCTCGATATCGGCGGGTTCGACGTGTTCCACGGGCCCCGGCTGCTGGCAGTGCTGGTACTCTGACGGGACAGGCGGCACCGGCGCTCCGCCGGTGCATCTGACGATGTCGATGTGTCTGTCGTGAAAAACGATCAGAACGGACGGGCGCCACATCACCGCTGAAGGGCCCCGTAAGCCACGGAATCACGGGATCTTCTCGCGACGACGAGCGACCACGAGCGACGACGCGCGACGACGCGCGACGACGGTCGGTGCTCCGCGCGAGCGGCGCCAATCAGCGCAGAGCGCTTACCTGTTGCCTGGTGCGCGCAGATCCAACGAACGCGCCCTACATCGGGAGTTTCATGTGGGGAGTCTTACGGTCTACAAGTTTGTAAGGTCTGCAAGTTAACGAGTGCGGCCGTCCGACCAGGTGGTGTAACCTCGTTCGACGCGGGTGAGACTATGTCGCTGAACTTCAACGAGGGGATGCTGTTCGCTGGTAGGTACCGCGTCGTGCGCAGCATCGCGACGGGTGCGATGGGGGCGGTCTACGAGGTCGTCCACGTCGAGACGGATCGGCGGCGGGCGCTCAAGGTCATGCACCCGCACCTCGCCGAGAACCCCGAGTTCCACGCGCGGTTCAAGCTCGAGGCGCGCATCGCCGCGCGCATAGCGACCGAGCACATCGTCGAGGTGTTCGACGCCGGGATCGACCTGGACACCGGCATGCCGTTCCTCGTGATGGAGCTGCTCCGCGGCGAGGAGCTCAGCAAGCGCATCCGCCGCGGCGGGCGTCTACCACCTGAGAACGCCATCGCCTACCTGCGCCAGACCGCGCACGCCCTGGACAAAACGCACGCGGCCGGCGTGGTCCACCGCGATCTGAAGCCCGCGAACCTCTTCCTCGCGGCGAGCGACGACGACGACGAGATCCGGATCAAGGTGCTTGATTTCGGCATCGCCAAGCTGGTCGCCGAGACGGCGGTCGAAGGGGCGAACACCGCCGCCCTCGGGACGCCTCTCTACATGGCGCCCGAGCAGTTCAGCGGCGAGACGATCACGCGGGCGGTGGACCTCTTCGCGCTCGGCATGATCGCGTACACCACCCTCGTCGGCAAGGCCTACTGGCTGAACGACATGCGCGAGTACAGCAACTCGCTCGCGTTCGCGGTGATCGCGATGCACGGCCCGCAGGAGCCCGCGTCCACGCGCGCGGAGACGGAGGGGGTGAAGCTGCCCCCCGGCTTCGACGCGTGGTTCGCGAAGGCGACGGCGCGCGAGCCCGAGGCGCGCTTCCCGACCGCTTCGTCCGCGGTGGAGGCGCTCGCCGAGGTCTTCGACATCGCCCCCATGACGATCAGGTCGTCGCGCCTCCTCGGGCTGGAGACGCCGGTCCCGCGGATGAGCCAGCTGAACCAGGGGCCCGCGTCGTCGATGCCGGTGGCCGCCCAGTCGTCCACCGGCGTGGAGACCAGGGTCGGCACCGGAACCGGCACGACGGCGGCACCGCGGAGCCGATCCGCGCTCGCCGTCGCGGCCATCGCCCTTGTCGGCGGCAGCGCCATCGCCTTCGCCGCGTTCAGCAAGGGCCGGTCCCCCGCCCCCGGCCCCACCGAGCACGCGCAGGCGGCGCAGGCTGCGGCCGTCGCGCCCCCCTCCACGCCGCCCGAGGCCGCCCCCGGCGCCGCCCGCCCCGAGGCGGCCGGCACGCCTGAGGCGGCCGGCACGCCTGAGGCGGCCGGCACGCCCGAGGCGGCTGGCAAGGCGGCCGCCATGCCCACGTCGACCGATCCCGCGGCGCCAGCGACCTCCGCCGCCGCGCTGCCCTCGGACGGCGGCCTGGCCATCGCTCCCGAAGTGCTGGCGAACGCAAAGGCCTCGCCGGCGACGCGCACCCCGGCGGCGCGCACCCCGGCGCCGCCGCCCGGCGCCTGGCGCAAGATCGCGCCGACCGCCTCCCCCGCAGCGAACGCAGCGAAGCCCCGGGAGTCGCTCTACGGGGCAGACTGAGCGCGGCCCTACAACGCGCTGATTTTTTGCCTGGGGCGGTCCCAAAGAAGGTATCTCCTGTTATCTCCGATGCGAACCTTCTGGCCCGGGTCCGTCTTGAGCGGACTCCTGTGCATTGCTATCGCCGCGCCGGCGAACGCGCAGCCTGACGCCGTGGCCGTGGCCGAGTCGCTCTTCAACCGCGGCCTCGCGGACATGCTGGCGGGGAAGTTCCAGACCGGCTGCCCTGCCCTCACCGAGAGCTACCGGCTCGATCCTCGCGCAGGGCGGCTGTTCACGCTCGCCGAGTGCGAGGCCAAGTGGGGGCGCACCGCGACCGCGGTCGCGCGCTACAACGACTTCCTTTCGTTCTACTCCCGCCTGTCCGAGTCCGAGCAGCTCAAGCAGTACGATCGCTACAAGCTCGTGCTCGAGCAGCGCGACGCGCTCGTGCCGCTCGTACCACAGCTCACGCTGTCGCTGCCGGCCGACGCGCCCGCCGGGACGCAGGTGCAGCGCGATGGCATCACGCTGGAGGGGCCTTCGCTCGGGATCGCGCTCCCCGTCAACCCGGGCGAGCACGTCGTGACGACGAAGGCGCCGGGCGGGCCCGCGCACGAGGTGCGGTTCACGATCGAGAAGTCGGAGCAGAAGACGATCGAGCTCGAGGTGAAGCTCCCCGAGGCGCCGCCGCCCGCGCCGCCGGCGGATCAGCCGCTTCCTCATCAGCCCGCCTTGTCGCCGTCGCAGCGCGACGAGGGCGCGTCGCGGACGCCGGCGCCGACCGGGACCAGCGGCCGGCGCGTGCTGACGTACGTGACGGGCGGGCTCGCCCTGGGCGGGCTGATCGCCGGGGGCGTGACGGGAGCGATGGCGCTCAGCGAGAGCCGCCACGCGGAGGAGGACTGCGACGACGTCGGCTCCGGCAGGGCGGTATGCAAGACCGCCGAAGGGCAGGCCGCTGGAAAGCGCGCGAAGGACCTGGGGCTTGTGAGCACGATCGGCTTCGGCGCCGGGGCGGCGCTGGCCGGGACGGCGCTCGTGCTCCTCCTGACGGAGCCCTCCTCGTCCGGCTCGCAGGCCAGCGCCGCGCCCTACCGCCAAGCAGGCGCGGTGAGCTGGTCGCTGCTCGCGGGACCGACCGGCGGCGGCGTCGTGGTGCGCAGCCAGTGGTGAACCAGCCCGCGCCTGTCGCCGCCTTCGCGCACGCACGGTAGCGCGGCGCACGCGCCACCACGGCGCGCCGCGCGCGCGCCACGACGACGCGCGCGCTCACGCCGCCTCGAAGCCGCGTCGCGATGCGATGTCCAAGGGAAATCCACGACGGCCGCGCCGCGCACCGTCGGAACCTTGCGCCTCGTCGTGGCGCGCGGCCGAGCGTAGTATCCCGTGGAAAACTACAGGCCGACGCGCCCTGGCGGGTGAGGCGGTGAGGAAAGGGAACTCATGATCACGAAGACCACGATGGCCATGTTCGGGGTCGCAGTCTCCGGTCTGCTCGCAGGCTGCACGGAGACGCTCGACTCGCAGCAGATCAAGACCGGAGGGATCTCGGCGACCCTGGAGGCGATCGCCGAGAGCGCGTCGTCGACGACCCTGCGGGCCACCCTCAAGGCCGGCGGCGACGAGAGCAACACGTACGTCATCCTGAGCGCGGGAGATCGGATCTCGGCGACCGTGGACGGCGAGGCGGTCGCGATGTCCGCCGAGAGCTCCGGGGTCTATGAGGCCGACGTCAATGTCGGCGCCGGAGGCACCGAGATCAAGGTGCTGCTGGACCGCGACGACGAGGGCGACGACGACGCGACGAACAACGTGGGGACGCTCCCCGATCCGTTCGACCTCGAGGCGCTGCCCAGAGAGCCAGTCCCGCGCGGCGAGGACCTCACGATCGCCTGGGCGCCGAGCGCGTCCGGGGACGACATGGTGATCGACGTGAAGGGCCACTGCATCTTCTCCAAGACGTTCGATGTGGGGGGCGACCCGGGGACGTTCACCATCGACGCGGACGAGCTGGAGGCGACCAGCTCGCAGGAGCCCGAGAGCTGCGACGTGGACGTCGTGATCCGCCGCTCGCGCAACGGCACGACGGACAACAACCTGGACCCGGAGAGCTCGTTCGAGCTGAGCCAGGTCCGGGGAGGCCGCTTCACCTCGGCCCCCTGAGGCTCAGGCGAACAGCGCGGCGTAGTCGTCCTCGCGGAAGCCCACGAGCACCCGGTTTCCCTTCACCAGCACAGGCCGCTTCACGAGCTTCCCGTCCTCGGTGAGCCACCGCGTGACCTCGTCGTCGCTCGCGGCGTCCACCCGCGCCTTGCCGAGCGCGCGGTAGCTCTGCCCGCTCGTGTTGAGCCACCGGCGCACCGAGAGCCCGCTCGCCGGGACCCACCGGGCGAGCTCTGCCGCCGTCGGCGGCTCATCGACGATGGGGCGCACGGCGACGTCGATGCCGCGCTCGCCGAGCCACTTCAGCGCTCGCTTGCAGGTGCTGCAGCCGGCATAAGAGAGGATCTGGACCTTGCTCATGCCGGGCCTTCTGCCCCCTCGGCCGCGCGACATCAAGCGCGGACGAGCGTGAAAAAAGAGATGGAAAGCGCGCGCATAGCAGGAGAGAAAAAAAAGGGCTCCTGTGCAATGCGCCCGGAATGCGCCGGGAATGCGCCAGAAGACGAGCAATGAACCGATTGCCCGCGGGCGGTTCATGGCGCGCGCCGGCGCCGACGGAGGACGAAATGCCGCATCGCGCGACGGGCCGTCTGGTATAGGGGGCGCGGAAAGGAGCCGCCCCCAGCGGCAGCGCCCCTCGTGATCCGTCTCGATTCCATCAGCAAGCAGCACGGCAAGCAGATCCTCTTCCTCGAGGCCTCCGCGGCGGTGAACCGCGGCGAGAAGGTCGGCCTGGTGGGGCCCAACGGCTCGGGCAAGACGACCATCTTCCGGATGATCACCAAGGAGGAGGCGCCCGACGGCGGCCAGGTCGCCATCGATCGCGGCGTGACCGTCGGCTACTTCAGCCAGGACGTCGGCGAGATGAAGGGCAGGAGCGCCGTCGCCGAGACCATGGACGGCGCCGGCCCGGTCTCCGACGTCGCCGCGGAGCTCCGCGAGCTCGAGGCCGCGCTCGCCGACCCCGAGCGGATGGATGAGATGGAGAGCTTGATCGAGCGCTTCGGGCAGGCCCAGGCCCGCTACGAAGAGCTCGGCGGCTACGCGCTCGACGCCAAGGCGCGCGAGATCCTCGCGGGGCTCGGCTTCAGCCAGGCCATGATGGACGGCGACGTGGGCGCCCTCTCGGGGGGGTGGAAGATGCGCGTCGCGCTCGCCCGCATCCTCCTCATGAGGCCCGACGCGCTCCTGCTCGACGAGCCGACCAACCACCTCGACATCGAGTCGATCATCTGGCTCGAAGGGTACCTGAAGCAGTATGCAGGGGCGCTCGTCATGACCTCGCACGATCGAGAGTTCATGAACCGCATCGTCACCAAGATCATCGAGATCGACGGCGGCGAGCTCACCAGCTACTCCGGCAACTACGAGTTCTACGAGCAGCAGCGCGCCATCAACGAGCAGCAGGCCGAGGCGCAGTACGAGCGCCAGCAGGCGATGCTCGCGAAGGAGATGCGCTTCATCGAGCGCTTCAAGGCCCAGGCCGCCAAGGCGGCGCAGGTCCAGTCGCGCGTGAAGAAGCTGGAGAAGATCGACAAGGTCGAGCCGCCGAAGCGCAGGAGGACGATCCGCTTCGAGTTCAAGCCCGCGCCGCGCTCGGGCGACGACGTGGCGCGGCTCAGCGGGGTGAAGAAGTCGTACGGAGGGCGCTCCATCTACGACGGATTCGACCTCCTGATCCGCCGCCGCGAGCGCTGGTGTGTGATGGGCGTAAACGGCGCCGGCAAATCCACCCTCCTCAAGCTCGTCGCGGGGACCTCCGCCCCGGACGCAGGCGGGGTGAACGTCGGCGCGAGCGTGAAGCTGGGGTATTTCGCGCAGCACGCGATGGAGCTCCTCGACCCGACCCGCTCCGTCTGGGAATCCATCGTGGCGGCCTTCCCGCAGGCCTCGATCGGCTCGCTCCGCACGCTCGCCGGCGCGTTCGGCTTCTCGGGCGACGACATCGACAAGCCCTGTCGCATCCTGTCCGGCGGCGAGAAGGCGCGCCTCGTGCTCGCGATCATGCTCTATGATCCGCCGAACTTCCTCGTGCTCGACGAGCCGACGAACCACCTCGACATGGCGACCAAGGAGATGCTCGTCGGGGCGCTCTCCTCGTTCGAGGGCACCATGCTTTTCGTCTCGCACGATCGCCGCTTCCTCGCCGCGCTGTCCAACCGCGTCCTGGAGCTCCTGCCCGACGGGCCGCGCGTGTATGGCGGGGGATACCTGGAGTATGTCGCCCAGAGCGGACACGAGGCGCCAGGCATCCGGAGCTGACCCGCGCCGACGTGGCGCTCGCGGCGTGTGGCGCGTGATGCGCGTGGAGCGCGCCGCGCGCGGCGAGCAAGCTCCGCCCGGGAGCGGCGCTCTCTCGTCGATTTCGTCGATTCGAGTCGGCGCTAGGTGAACACGCGCTCAAGGATTCGCGCTATCGTGAGGTCCCCGATGGATCTGCTCGGTAGACCGAACCCAAAGCGGCTCTCCGACTTCATCCAGCGCCACCACGACGCGCTCCTGGATGCCTGGAAGTACCGAGTCCAGGCGCTCAGCCCGGCGCGGCGGCTGCCGGCGCCGAGGCCGACCGATCACCTGCCGGACATCCTCGCCTACATCGCCGAGGGCACGCGCAGCGCGGGCACGGCGGCCGCGATCGACCGGAAGCACCGGGGGCTCCCTGGGCTCCATGCGTTGAGCCGGCTCGCCCACGGGTACGATCTCGCCGACGTCGTGATGGAGTACGCGGCGCTCCGCGCGGTGATCCTGGAGCTCTGGGAGCGGGACGGCGGCGACGGGGGGCGTGAGATCATCCAGCTGAACGGGACGATCGACGAGGCGATCGCCGACGCGGTGTCCCGTTACCAGGCGGCGCGCGTGCGCCTGCTCCAGGCGCTCGACGCCATCTCCACGGCCGCGCTCGGCAGCAGCGATCTGGACACCTTCCTGAAGGCGCTCCTCCGCGCCACCCGGGAGGCGGCGGCCGCCGTGGACGTGGCGATCGTCCTGCTCGGGGACGGGGACGCCCTCGAGGTCCACGCGACAGCGGGCATCGACGACGGGCCGCTGCCCGGGCCCCCGCTCGAGGCGGCGCGGGAGTTCGCCCGCGCGGTCCTCGCGCTGCGCGGGCCCACGTCGCTCGACGCCGCCGCCGGCGGCTTGCCCGTGACCGCGCGGGAAATCCGGGCGAGGGGGCTGCGCGCCGTCTACGGCGTGCCGCTGATCCACGAGGGGCACTCCATCGGCGTCGCGATCCTCGGCTCCCGCAACGCCGAGGAGTTCTCCGAGGACGACGCGCTGATGCTGCGCACGATGACCAGCCGGGCGACCGGCATCATCGTGCAGGCGCAGCTCGTCGCGAAGGAGCGCGCGGCGCGGCGCCAGGCGGACGACGCCCGCGCCCTGCTCGCGACCGTCGTCGAGCAGATGCCGACGGGGCTCGTCATCGCCGAGCCGCCGACGGGGCGCGTCCTCCTCTCGAACCCCCAGGCCGGGACGATCTTCGGGCTGCCGCTCCTGGAGATCAGCGACATCGATGGATACGCCGTCGGCCGGGGCTTCGACCCTCGGTCGGGCAGGCCGTACGAGGCCCGGGATTGGCCTCTCGCGCGGACGATCACGACCGGCGAGGTCGTGATCGACGAGGAGATCGACATCGTCCGCGACGACGGCGCGCAGGGGCGGATCCTCGTGCGCTCGGCGCCGGTCCGGGATCCGGTCGGGCGCGTGATGGCGGCCGTCGTGACCTTCTTCGACATCACGGAGCGGACGCGCGCCGAGCGGGGGGAGCGCTTCCTGGCCGCCGCGAGCGCCGCCCTCAGCGACACCCTCGACTTCCAGGGCACGCTCGACCGGGTGGGGCACCTGACGGTCCCCGAGCTGGCAGACTGGTGCGTCATCCAGACGCTCCCGGACCTCGAGCAGTCGCGCGGGATCACGGTGACGCACGCGCGCCCGGAGGAGCTCCAGAGGGCGCGGGCGCTCTTCCGCGAGCTGGATCCCCCGCCGCCGCTGATGGCGCTGCTGGAGCGGGCCCTCTGCAGCGAGCGCCCGGAGCTCATCGGGGATCTGTCGCACCCGCTGGTCGCCTCGCTCGACGAGAACGGCGCCTTCCGCCGGTTCGCCCGGGCGCTCGGGATCACGTCGGCCCTGGTGGTCCCGATGGTCGCGCGGGGCCGCACCTTCGGCTGCATCACGCTGGCGACGGCGGGGTCCGGCCGGGTCTACGACGAGGCGGACCTCGCTGTGGCGCACGACCTGGCGCAGCGGGCGGCGCTCGCGGCGGACAACGCCCGCCTGTACGAGGCGGCGCAGCGCGCGATCGAGCTCCGGGACAACGTGCTCGCCACGGTGTCCCACGACCTCAGGAACCCCCTGAGCGCGATCCTCACGGCGGCCGCCGTGATGACGAAGCGCGCGGCGACGCGGGGGGAGAAGGGCGACACGAAGGCGATCCAGGCGATCCAGCGCTCGGCGCACCGGATGGATCGGCTGCTCCACGACCTGCTCGACTTCGCGAGCCTGCGCGCCGGCCGGCTGGCGCTGCGCCGGCAGCCGCAGGATCCGCGGGAGATCGGCCGGGAGGCGGTGGAGACGTTCGAGTCGCAGGCCCAGGAGAAGGGGGTCCAGCTGGGGGTCGTGGCGGCCGACGACGTCCCGCTCGTCACGTGTGATCGCGATCGGGTGCTCCAGGTGCTCACCAACCTCCTGAGCAACGCGCTCCAGGTGACGGGCGCCCAGGGGGCGATCACGCTGCGGTGCGAGCGCGGGGAGGAGCACGTCGTCTTCTCGGTGGCCGACACGGGGCCGGGGATCCCGGAGAGCGAGCTGCCCCACCTCTTCGAGCGGTTCTGGCGCGGCCAGCGGAACGGCTACAAGGGCACCGGGCTCGGGCTGGCCATCGCCCGGGAGCTCGTGGCGGCGCACGGGGGGACGATCCACGTGGAGAGCCGCGTGGGCGTGGGGACGACGTTCAGGTTCACGATCCCCGTCATGGACGAGGGGTGAGCCGGGGGCGGCGGGCAGACGGGACAGCCGCCGCAGGGGAGGAGTGGACGATCGAGCGCGCCGGTCCCAGGAGTCCTCGGGAAGGAGGAGACATGGGAGTCGATACGACGCACGATCCGCCGGGCGACCCGCGCCTCGCGCACGAGGTCAGCGAGGAGAAGCGGCCTCTTCCGCAGGCGGATGTCCCGGGCGTTCGCGGGCCGATCACGCCGCCTGGCGAGCTCGAGGACACTGCCCCCGACGAGGTCGATAGCTGGGGCAGCGAAGGCGGCGCCGGCTCGTACGCGGGGGGGCCGATCATCTCGGACACGACGCTCCCCGCGGGGAGGTCGAGGGGCAAACCTAAATAGCGGCGCAGCGCGCATGTCCCTGGGCTGGTCCGGCCAAGGGAGCGCTACGATCTCGTCGCCCAGGCTCGTTCCTGGTTGCGCATGAGGCATTGCCGAACCGCCCGGCCGGCGACACGGACACTCCGAGGCCTGCACGGACACGCCGCCCGGCGACACGGACACTCCGAGGCCTGCACGGACACGCCGCCCGGCGACACGGACACTCCGAGGCCTGCACGGACACGCCACTCGGCGACACGGACACTCCGAGGCCTGCACGGACACGCCGCCAAGCGACACGGACATGCCGAGGCCTGCACGGACACGCCGCCCGGCGACACGGACATGGCGGCCGCTCGCACGGCCGCGCCGGGAGCTTCGCCGGCCTCCGGACCGAAGCACGGCCGGACCGTGTCGCGCCGCCGGCTGTCCAGGATAGGGGCGCAACGTACCGAATAGGCGTCATCATGCGCAATGCGTGCAACGAGCACGACGCATTCTTGCTAGCGGCTCGCCCGCGAGCGCTTGTGTCGATAAGGTCGCATCATGGCGAAAAAACCGTCCCAATCACCGTACGAGCGCTGGCTCGATCAGGCAAAAGCGGTCGCGCAGGCAGAGAATCCGCTCCGGATGCCTTATGACGTCTTCCTCAAGGAGGCTGGCCAGGTCGCGGGCTTCGTGGCGGCGCGCTGGGAGCCGACGGCGTCGCTCCCCGGCCTCCAGCGCGTCAAGGCGCGGCTGCCGGCGAGCACCGCGGACGACATCCTCTCGCTCGTCCATGCCGCGCAGACCGCGCAAACCACGCTCCTCCTCCTCGTGGATCCGGTCGTCATCGACCATGGCGAGCGCGCGCGCTTCCTGATTGAAGAGCTCGAGTCGGCCATCGAGTTCCTCCTGGACGACGGCGTCGACGAGCCCGCCGATACGCAGCTCGCGACGATCCAGGCATTCCACGCCGACAGCGCGCAGCGCTCCAGCGCGCTCCACCAGGCGCTCAGCGATTATGCCGGCCTGGCGGAGTCGCTCAAGGACCGGCTCATGGAGATCGACGAGGCGTTCGACGTGGCGCTGATCAAGGAGGCCAGAGAGCTCGCCAGGGCGCTGGCGGCAGCGCCGGCGGCGCCGCCGCCCGCCGATTCCGAGGTGAAAGAGGCGACGAGGATCCGCAACGGGATGCTCGTGCTCCTGATGAGCAAGATGGGCCTCGTGCGAAAGGCGGCCGCGCGGGTGTTCCAGCGCCATCCGGAGATCCTCCGCGAGGTGACGAGCACGTACGAACGCCGGCGCCGCGCGGCGGCCCGGCGCGCGAAGGCGCAGCAAGCGCCCAAGCCGGCGGCTCCGGCGGCGCCGATCGCCGACCGAACCGCCGCTCCCGAAGCCCACTGACCGCCGATTTTCTGGCCGCTGGCGAGGCCGTTTTCGGAATATCTTGGCGACCGCCGCAGCCGCTCCTGCCGGCCGTCCGTGGACGCCATGACCCACCGTGACCCTACCAGCGACGATCCGCCGCCTTCCGGCACGTGGAGCGCGACCACCTCGTCGAGGAACGGAGCCGACGCGCCGGGGACCGACGCGCTCGCGGCGTGGATGCCGACCGAGCGGGTCAGCGCGTGGCCCTGGGGACAGTGCGCGCTCGAGGTGGGCGAGACGCTCGCCGACGAGGAGGACGGCGGCGGAAAGTACCGGATCGTGCGCCTGATCGGCCGCGGCGGCATGGGCGAGGTGTACGAAGCGGAGCGCGCGGGCACCGGCGAGCGGTTCGCGCTGAAGTGCATGCGCATGGGCCGGGCGGACGATCCGAAGATCGTGCGGAGGACCCAGCAGGAAGCCATCGTGCTCCGGAGCCTGCGGCACGCGCACCTGGTCCCCGTCCACGCGATGGGCCTGCGGAGCGACGGGCTCGTCTGGATGCTCATGGAGCTGCTCGTCGGCTGGACGGCGGGGCAGCTCCTCGACGGCCTGGGGAAGCTGCCGGTGCCATGGGCGCTCACGATCGCGCGCGACGTGTGCCTGGGGCTCCAGGCCGTCCACCCGTTCGCGGTCCACCGCGACATCAAGCCGGACAACATCCACATCGACGAGCAGGGCCACGTGCGCGTGCTCGACCTGGGCGCGGGGAAGTTCAAGCGGCTCGGCGTGATCACGACCGGGGGGTTCTCGATCGGGACGGTCGCCTACATGTCGCCCGAGCAGATCATGACGCCCGACGCGGTCGACGCGCGGAGCGACCTCTTCTCGACGGGGATCGTGCTCTACGAGCTGCTGAGCGGCCGGCACCCTTTCGCCGCGGACGGCGACGTGGTCCACAAGAACAAGATCGGGCTCGCGATCGCGCACGACACACCGCGCCCGCTGCTCAGCGTCGCGCCGTGGGTGCCCGCCGCCGTGGGGGAGATCGTGGCGCAGGCGCTCGAGAAGGACCCTGCGGACCGCCAGGACGACGCGGAGCAGCTCGCGATCGCGCTCGACGCCGCGCTGCGGCGCATGGAGCACGAGATGGGGGAGCTGCCGCCCCTCCGGACGATCGGCACGCGGGTGCCGTTGCCGGCGGCGTGCCGGCCGCAGGAGGGGGCGCGCGGCGAGGCGGCGGCGCAGGGCCGGGGCGAGACCGAACCCCTCCCGGCGGCGCGCGGGCGCGGGCACACGGAGCCGATGCCGTCGCTGCCGCCCGCGAGGCCGGAGAGCGCGCCGCCGCGCGGGCGCGGGTACACCGAGCGGATGCCGTCGCTGGCTTCCATCGCGGCCGACCAGGGGGTGGCGGAAGACCAGGCGGGGAAGGCGCCGGCCGGTGGGCGGGGCACCGGCGGCAGGCGCGCCGGGGACCGGGCGTGGCGCCCGTCGCCACCCGCCGTGCGCGACGTGTCGAAGGAGCCGCGGCTCGACACGGAGGAGCTCGTGGCCGAGTTCCGAGCGCGCCACGCCGAGACGGCCCCCATCCAGCGGCTGGTGCTCACGACCGGCGACGCGGCCGGCGCGGACACCGAGGCCGCCACCGCCGAGCCGCCGCGCCCCGCGGGGCGGATCCGCCAGTTCCTGGCGGATCCGCCGCCGTGGGTCGGCGTGGTCCTCCTGGTCTGGATCGTGGGCTGGGTGGGAAGCGCGGTGTACGTCTATCTTCGCGCCAGGCCCGGCCCCGCCGCCGGCGACGGGTCCGCCGGCGAGGCGCGCGTCGCGGCGCCCTCCGGCGGGCTCGCCTCGACGCCGGCGCCGGCCCCCGCGACGGCGGCCAGGGAGGACACCGCCGCGGAACCGACGAGCGCGACGGCCGCCGCGGAGAGCCCGGCAGCCACCCCGAGCGCCGCGGCCACGGAAGACACGATCGCCCGGCCGACGAGCGCGGCGGCCACGGTGGAGAGCCCGGCGGCCGCCCCGAGCGCCACGGCCACCCCGACCGCCAGGGCCACCCCGCGCGCCGTGACCGGTGGCGCCTCGTCACCGCCGCCGCGGAGGCGCGCGCCGGTGCGCCAGCTGCCGGAGGAGATCTACTAGCTCGTGAACGGACGGGGGATGCGTTTTCTTTGGCCGCTCGGCGGCCCTTCCGCCGATATCTCCTGAGAGGGTGGCAACGATGGCAGAGACGCCGACGCTGGACGACATGATCGAGGCCCATGTGAGGCAGGCGATGAAGCGTGTCTCCGGGCTGTGCCCGCCGGAGGTGGAGGAGGAGATCCGGCGGCTGCTGCGGGTGGCGCTCGACACCGACCCGGAGATGCAGCGGCTGCTGCAGGCGAGCGTCGAGAGGCCCGCGGTGAAGGAGAGCGACAAGGTGGACGTCCGCGCGCTCCGCGGCGAGCGCCCGGAGCCCGGCCCGGCCGCGGTCAAGAAGGGCGGCGAGCCGCGGAGGCGGCGGTGACCGCGACGGTGGTGGCGCTGCCGCGCGAGCGCCCGCTGAGCGCGGAGCAGCGGCGGCTGGTGGAGAGCGACCCGGAGCTCGGGCGGCGCGCGGTGGGCGCGATCGTCAAGCGGTACGGGATGGTCATGGCGCCGGACGAGATGCTCCAGGAGGCGGCGCTGGCGGTGGTGCTGGCGGCGCAGTCGTACGACCCGGCGCTGGGGCCGTTCGGGCGGTGGGCGTTCTACAAGGCGTGCCACGCGATCCTCGACGCGGCGAAGGTCGGCGGCAAGCACGAGGCGCTCCGGAGGAAGGCGCGAGCGGCGATGCTCGGCCGGCTCACGGAGGGGCGCGCGCGCGGGCACGGCGCGCTGGACGAGGAGCACCTGCTCGAGGTCTTCAGCATGGGCGAGGATCCGATCCACAAGAAGGTCGCCGGCTTCTGCAACGACCTCGTGGACGAGGCGCTGCGGGCGACGTGGCAGGGCGCCGGCGAGGGCGCCGTGGCGCGGCGCGAGCAGGCGGCGACGGCGGTGCGCGTGCTGCAGGAGGCGATGGCCGGGCTGACCGAGACGCAGCGGACGATGCTGGCGATGCGGTTCCAGGAGGACGCGGAGCTCGACGCCATCGCGTCGCGGGTCGGCATGAGCTCGCGGACGATGCGGCGGCGGATGAAGGAGCTGGTGGAGCTGCTCCGGTCGCGCCTCGCCGCCGAGGGGGTCACCGCGATGCCGGAGTGGTTCCGCGGCGAGCACGGCGAGCTGTTCGAGGAGACGAGCCGAGAGGCGAGCGCGGAGCGCGCGGGCGGCAGATGAGCGAGGACGGGCGCAGGCGCACGAACACCGACCCGGCCCTGAAGGGGGTGCCACGGGAGCTGCGGCCGTTCGCGCGCAAGATCGAGAACCCCGTGAAGCGGCCGGGCGACGACGCGTCGCTGGACAGGGCGGTGACGCAGCTGCGGGAGCTCGGCGGGCGGGTGGAGACGGAGGCGAGGGATCCGCTGTTCTATGAGGTCGACGCCGAGCCGGCCGAGCGGAGGGGTGCGCTCGCGGCAGAGCGGGGGATCGGGAACGTGCGGGTGTACGTGGCGCCGATGGCGCTGCCCGGCGCGGAGGCGGGTGCCGCGGAGGCGAGGAAGCGGACGCGGCTGCGGGCGGCGCTGGCGCTCGGCGTGGTGGGCCTCGGCGTTGCCGGCGCGATGGCGATGGTGGGGCGGTGCAGCGACGGGAAGACCGCGGCGTGGGCGCGCGACGGGGTGAGCGCGCGCGTGGCGGAGACGGCGGCAGGGGTGAGCGCGCGCGGCGTGGAGAAGAACGCGGGCGAAGCCGCTGCGGGGAGCACAGGCGCCCCCGCTGCGGAGAGCGCCGACGCGGGCGCAGCCACGACGGCGCGCGGCGCCGTGTCGACGGCGCTGGCGCCATCGATGAGACGGCCGCCGGCGCCACGCAAAGCCGCCCAAGCGACGAAGGACGGACCGGACAGCGAGCCTGCGAAAGAGGTCGCGCTGCCGGCCGTCAAAGCGCCGCCAGCCGATCCGCTGGAGGGGGCCATCTACCGATGAGCCGCGGTGCTCGGAGAGCGCAGCAGGAGCGACGATGAAGACGGGAATGCGTCTCGCAGGACTGACATGGTGCACGCTCGCCGCCCTGGCGGTGCCGCCGCTCGCGCATGCGCAGAGCGATACGACACGAGAACAGCTCGCGACGACCGAGGGACAACGAGCCGCGCCGTTCTTTCAGCAAGGTCTGACGGCAGCCGACGAGGGGCGCTGGGCCGATGCCGAGGTCGCCTACCTGAAGGCGTGGGCCATCGCGAAGACGTACGACATCGCCGCCAACCTCGGCGTCGTCGAGCTGAAGCTCGGCAAGCCGCGCCTGGCCGCGACGCACCTGGCGTTCAGCCTGCGCGCGGCGCCGCCGTCGACGAAGGCGCCGAACCTGGCGCGGACGACGCAGCTGATCGAACAAGCGGCGAAGCAGCTCGGCGTGCTGCGCGTGCGCGTCAACGTCGCGCAGGCGACGGTGCTGATCGACGGCAAGCCGCTGCTGATCGAAGAGACCCCGGAGGAGATCTTCGTGGATCCGGGGACGCATCGGGTGACCGCGCGGCGCGACGGGTACGCCGATGCAGAGCAGGTCGTGACGGTGGCGGCGGGGACGGCGCAGAATTTGACGCTGGCGCTGGTGGAGCGGAAGGCGGCGCCGCCGGCAGAATCGGCGATGCGCACACCCGCGCCGACGCGGCCGATAGCCCCGGCAGACGCCGGATGGACGCCGGAGCCGAAGCGGAGCTGGGTGCCGGTGATCGCGCTGGGAGCGGCGAGCGCCGTTGGGCTCGGCCTCGGTGTGGGGTTCACGGTGGCGTCGAATGGGGTACATGTTGATGCGCAGGCGCAGAGCGACGCAATTCGAGCGGCAGGGGGGCGCTGCATCAAGGCGCCCAGCGCGTCCATCGGGCCGTGCGCGGAGCTGGAACACACGGTGTCGCATGGAGAGACGTTGGGCGACGTCGCGCGGGTGACATACATCGCGTCAGGCGTGTTGGCGCTCGGCGCTATCACCTATGCGCTCTGGCCTCGCGATGCCGCGACCTCGCTGAGCGTGCGCCCGTCCGCCGAGGTGCGATCGGGCGGCGGCATTGTCGGCGTGCGGGGGATCTGGTGAGGCTCGCGAAGGAGAGGACGCGATGAGGATGCACAAAAGGTGCTGGACGGTGGTGACAGCGGCGCTTGTCCTCGGCGGCGCGAGCTGCGGCGACTTCTGGACTCACTGGACCGACGACTGTGAATTGATGCTTACCTGCGGGTATTTGCTCCAAGGGGGGGATGGTACGCCCACGGACTGCGTGCCGAGCGAGGGCAGAGACGCGGTCGCCGACGAGTGCGGGGTGTTCGTGTCGGCGACCGGGGATGACGTGAACGCCGCCACGAAGGAGGCGCCGGTGAAGACGCTTTCGGCAGCGCTTTCGCTGGCGGAGAAGAACGAGACGCGGCGGGTGTACGCGTGCGCGGAGACGTTCGACGAGGCGGTGGAGGTCGCCGGGACCGTGACGATCTACGGCGGCCTCGACTGCGCGAACGGCTGGGGCTGGGTCGGCCGGGAGAAGAAGACGACGCTGACCGCAGTGGCAGGAAAGATCCCGCTCGTGATGCGCGGAGGCAGCGCCGAGGCGACGGTGCGCGTGGAGGACGTGCACGTCCAAGCGCGCGGGATCGGCCCTGAGGATGCGGCGCTCGCGGGGGCGTCGTCGATCGCGGCGGTGGCGGACGAGGCGAGCGTGGAGCTCGTGCGGTGCGTGGTCGAAGCCGGGGACGCGGCGGCGGGGGCGGAAGGCGCGCCCTACGAGATGAGCGCGATGGGGGGCGCGATAGGGAACAGCGGCAACGAGGCCTGCTCGGCACCAATCGTCGTTCCCGGTGCGAGCCCCAAGAACGACTGCGGCACGCCGGAGGACGCGAGCGATGATTCGTCGGGCGGTTTGGGCGGCGTAGGGGCAGCGGACGTCGGCGGGGCCGGGTCGAAAGGCACGCCAGGTGCGAAGCTGAACGGTGGCGCGGGAGAAGAGGAAGCGCCGACGGTGTGCAGCGAAGGGATGTCGGGAGAGAACGGCACCGACGGCATGCCCGGCGCGGGTGCGAGCGGCCTCGGAGAGCTCAGCGCTTCGGGTTACGTCGGCGCCGCCGGCCGCGACGGCATGAAGGGCGGCACCGCGCAGGGCGGAGGCGGCGGCGGCGGAGCAAAGGGCGGCACGGGCGCAGACAAGTGCCCGAACGAAGCGTCGGCTGGTGGCGCGAGCGGCGGCTCTGGAGGCGCGGGTGGTTGCGGCGGAGCCGGTGGGAGAGGCGGCGGCGCGGGAGGATCGAGCATCGCGCTGATCAGCCTGAACGCGGCGCTGAGCTTCGAGGACGTGACGCTGAAGACGGGGCGCGGCGGAGCGGGAGGCAAGGGCGGAGCCGGGCAGGAAGGCGGCGAAGGCGGAGCTGGCGGTCCCGGCGGCAAGAAGATCGACGGAGCGACGTCGCTCAACGATGCGTGCGCTGGCGGTTCTGGTGGCAAGGGAGGCCCAGGCGGTGGCGGTGGCGGGGGTCGCGGCGGTCACGCGCTGGGGATCGCGTACAAGGGAGCGGCGCCGCCGGTGCAAGGAGCGACGGTGGAGCTTGGCGAAGCGGGCATCGGCGGCCTCGGAGCGAGCGCGGAAGGCGAGGGAGCTGCGGGCGTGAAGGCCGAGGTGCAGGCGTTCTGATGGCGGAACTTCGGGTCAGGTCGATCGTGTGAGAATTGAAGCGCTCTGGAGGGAATGAGCTTCTCCGGAAAATTCATGGGCAACATCGCTTCAGGAGGCTGGACGCAGAGAGCGCCCAGGTACCTTCCGGCGTGCTGCGGCAACGCAGGTCGGTGGGCTGCTCGGGGCTAACAATACTGCTGAGAAAGCGTGGGTGTCGGGCGGGTGGGCCGATGGTCTGCTGAAATCCTCCACTGCTTCGTCAGGCCTATAGCCTGGATATCTATCCAATGGCCATTGGCAGCAGCCCGGGAGAGGCGGACCCCTTTTTGGCCAGGCGCCTGACGGCGACGAGTGCGCGCCGACGTGACTCACGCGCGCCGAGCAGAAAGCAGCGCCTCGTGCGCTGAGGTGATCGTGAGAAGGATTGAGCGCGCCGCCGTCTGCGGCACGCCATGGCTCGGCTCGTCTTGACGACGAGCGCGCGAGGAGGACGAAGGTGTATCCACAGCTCGCCATCGAGGCAGCAGCGCACTCGGACGTGGGCCGGCGGCGCAGCCACAACGAGGACAGCTTCGCCGCGCTGCCGCGCCTCGGGCTCTTCATGGTGGCCGACGGCCTGGGAGGCAACGCGGCCGGCGAGGTCGCGTCCCGCATGGCCATCGAGGTCGTCAAGGGCTGCTTCGAAGTCGACGAAGACCTCGAGGAAACATGGCCCTACGGCACCGGCTGCGCGCACGACCGCGACGAAGTGCGCCTGGTCATGAGCGTCCGCCGCGCCAACAGGGCCATCTACGAGGCCAGCCAGCAGCAGGAGGCGGTGCGCGGCATGGCCACCACCTTCGCGGGCGTGCTGCTCGGGCCCGGCATGACGTACATCGCGCACGTCGGCGACTCGCGCGTCTACCGCATGCGCGGCGGTACGCTGCAGCGGCTGACGCGGGACCACTCGCTGCTGGAAGAGCTGCTCGGTGACGGCGACGGAGCGCGGGAGGCGGTCGAGGCGCTGAGCAACCGGGCGAGGACGATCACCCGCGCGTTGGGGGCCGACGAGAGCGTCGACATCGAGACGCGCGTCGAGCCGACCCAGCCGGGCGACCTCTTCCTCGTCTGCTCCGACGGGCTGTGGGGCCCGGTGCCCGAGGGGCGCATCGCCGGGATCCTCGGGGCGCATCGCGACCTGGGCTTTGCGGCCGAGCTGCTCATCGACCTCGCCAACGAGCACGGCGGGCCGGACAACGTGACGTGCGTGCTGGCGCGCCTCGGAGGCGGGTGACCCGATGAACGCCGGCGAGGAGGTGGACATGGATGACGAGACCGCAGCGGACGGGGGTGCTCGGAGTGAAGTCATGAGGAGATTGCGTGTCTGGGTGTTGTGCTCCGCGCTCGCGGGGCCGCTCGCGTGGAGCCCGAGCGCCGGCGCGGCGGATCCGCCCGCCGACGTCTCCGCGAGGCAACGCGCCCTCTTCGACAAGGGCGTCAGGCTGTTCGACCAGAGCAGGTGGGCAGAGGCTCGCGCCGTGTTCCTCGAGGCGTGGGCGCTGAAGAAGAGCTATGCCGTGGCCGCCAACCTCGGGGACGTCGAGCTCATCGTCGGCGACCCACGCAGCGCCGCGGTGCACCTGGCCTATGCGCTGCGCGAGCTCCCCGCCGACGAGGCGCCCGCGCTGCGGACGCTCCTCACGACGCGACTGGAGGAGGCACAGCGACTCGTCGGGATCCTGCGGGTCAGGGTCGCGCCGCCGGGAGCCGAGCTGCTCGTCGATGGCAAGCCGCTGCCGGAGGAAGAAGCGCCGGAGGAGATCTACCTCGAGCCGGGGACGCACCGGCTGACGGCGCGGCGCGACGGATACGCCGATGCGGAGAAGGTCGTGACGGTGGCGGCGGGGACGGCGCAGAACTTGACGCTGGCGCTGGTGGAACGGAAGGCGGACCCGCCGGCGATGCCACGCGCGACCACGTCGCCCGCGCCGATCGACGAGACGCCCGCGGCACGTACGGATGCCGCTCCCGAGGCGAAACGAAGCTGGGTGCCGGTGATCGCGCTGGGCGCGGCGAGCGTCGTCGGGCTCGGCGTGGGGGTGGGGATGACGGTCGCCTCGAACAGCGCGAACGACGAGGCGCGCGCGCAGAGTCGGTCGATCCAGAATGCTGGCGAGCAATGCATCGAGTCGTCGAGCCTGTTCACGGAGCGGTGCCGAGAGCTGCATCGGCTCGGATCTAAAGCCCATGACCTCGGCGACGTCGCGTTCGGCAGCTACATCGCATCAGGCGTGCTCGCTGTAGCTGCAGTGACGTATGTGCTTTGGCCAAGCCTGGCAGGCACCAGCTCGACGGGAGTGTCGGTCCGAACCGATATCCATCTGAGCGGCGGTGGCATCGTCGCAGTTGGAACGTGGTGATGAGCCGAAGAGGTCACGTCATGAGGCTTCGAAGAATGTGGGCGCTTACGGCAACCACTGCGGTCGCCGTAGCCGCCGGCGGCTGCGATGGGCTCTGGTACCACATCGACGATGACTGCGAGTTGATGCTCACTTGCGAGCACTTCCGACCGACGAGCAGCGCAACCGGTGGCGGCGGCACCAACGCCGTATGCGACGCAGACCCCACCGAGGATGCGAGCACGGTGACGGACGAGTGCGCGGTGTTCGCGAACCCGAACGCTCCGCCCGGCGGCGACGGCTCCAAAGCCATGCCCTTCGCCTCGCTCGCCGAGGCGGTCGCCAACGCCCACGGAAAGCGCGTGCTCGCCTGCTCGAGCTCCGCCTTCGCCGAAAGCCTCACGCTCGACGCCGAGATCGAGCTGATCGGCGGCTTCGACTGCGACGCGGAGTGGACCTGGAGCGCCGAGGCACGCAGCGCCATCGATGCGCCCGCTGGGCAGATCGCGCTCACCCTGACGAACGCCGCGAGCGGGGCCAAGGTGCGAAGCTTCGCCGTGCGCGCCGCCAGCGCCACCGAGCCGGGCGGCTCGTCGATCGGCGTCGCGGTCGCCGACGTCGAGGCAAAGCTCGAGCGGGTTGATGTGACCGCGGGCGATGGGATGGACGGCCCCAACGGCGAGACGCCCGCGGACGCGCCGCTCGCAGGCGCGAGCGCAGAGGCGATGAAAGCGTCGAACGCGTGCGTGGCGCCGAACCAGGTCATCGGCGGGACCGCGGGCGCGACGACGTGCGAGGACGGCGAGACGCGCGGCGGAGACGGCGGGACCGGGGGGATCACGGGGACAGAGGAGGGCAACGGGCTGGCGGGGAGCGATGGAGAGCCGATGCCGGTGCCGAATCCGGAGGAGTACGGGCTCGGGGGGCGCGGCCAGAGCGATCCTTCAGGCAACTGCCGAAGCGGTGTGGAGGGCGCGCCGGGTGCGCCTGGCGGTCCCGGGTCGGCCGGCAGCGGCGCTGCGCTGACGCTCGCCGGGATCAGTGGCGGAGACGGCGGCCCAGGCATGACGGGCGGCCGTGGTCAAGGGGGCGGTGGCGGCGGCGGCGCCAAGGCGGGGACGTTCTGCTCGCTCAACTCGACGCTCGTCGACGGCGTGGGCGCGAGCGGCGGCGGGGGCGGGGCCGGCGGGTGCGGCGGGAAAGGCGGCGGCGGCGGCAAGGCCGGCGGGTCGAGCATCGGCATCCTCAGCCTGGGCACAAAGCTGGTGCTGACCGAGGTCACCGTGACTGTCGGCAAGGCGGGGAAGGGCGGGGACGGAGCGCACGGGCAACCGGGCGCTCTCGGAGGTGAAGGTGCTGCTGGTGGCGAGCGGTCGGGGTTCGGTGACTCGAAGCGCGGCTGTCAAGGGGGAAATGGCGGCGATGGCGGCCTCGGTGGCTCCGGCGGCGGCGGCCGAGGCGGCCACGCGATCGGGATCGCCTTTGCGTCGACCCCGGCCGCGGCCCCTGAGCTGAAGACATTCGCGCCGGGCACGGCCGGCAACGGCGGCAGCGCCGCGCCCGGCGGCCCGCCCGAGAGCGCCGGCGCGCCGGGGAGCGCCGGCAGCTGCTGGGACTTCGAATCAGGTCGATCATGTGAGAATTGAATCGCTCTGGAGGGAATGAGCTTCGCAAAAGTTATGAACGGCAACATCGCTTCAGAAGGCTGGACGTGCGCAGGAACCGAGCAGTAGATTCCAGCGTGCCGCGGCAACGCGGATCGGTGGGCTGCTCGGGGCTAACAACACTGCTGAGAAAGCGTGAGCGTCGGGCGGGTGGGCCGATGAGCTGCTGAAATCCTCCACTGCTTCGCCAGGCCTAGAGTCCGGATATCTATCCAATGGCCATTGGCAGCAGCCCGGGAGAAGCGGCTTCTTTGGGGACCCTGTCGCCGTGACAGGCACGGGCGCGCACCGCGCGTGCGCCCACGTGGATCGCGCACCCTAAGCAGGACGCAGCGCCTCGTGCGCTGAGGTGATCGTGAGGAAGATTGAGCGCGCCGCCGTCTGCGGCGCGCCATGGCTCGGCTCGTCTTGACGACGAGCACGCGAGGAGGACGAAGGTGTATCCACAGCTCGCCATCGAGGCGGCGGCGCACTCGGACGTGGGCCGGCGCCGCAGCCACAACGAGGACAGCTTCGCGGCGCAGCCGTGTCTCGGGCTCTTCATGGTGGCCGACGGCTTGGGCGGCAACGCGGCCGGGGAGGTCGCGTCGCGGATGGCCATCGAGGTGGTCAAGGGCTGCTTCGAAGCGGATGAGGACATCGAGGAGACATGGCCGTGCGGCACGGGAAGCGCGCACGACCGAGACGAGGTGCGGCTGGTGATGAGCGTGCGCCGAGCGAACCGGGCGATCTACCACGCGAGCCAGCGGCAGGCGCTGCAGCGCGGCATGGCGACCACCTTCGCCGGCGTGCTGCTCGCGCCCGGCATGGCGTACATCGCGCACGTGGGCGACTCGCGGGTCTACCGCATGCGCGGCGGCAAGCTGGAGCGGCTCACCCGAGACCACACGCTGCTGGAGGACCTGCTGCGCGAGGGCGACGGCGCGCTGGCGGCGCTCGAGGCGCTGAGCGACCGGGCGAACGCGATTACGCGGGCGCTGGGCGCCAACGAGAGCGTCGACATCGAGTCGCGCGTGGAACCCACCCTGCCGGGCGACGTCTTCCTCGTCTGCTCCGACGGGCTGTGGGGCCCGGTACCCGAAGGGCGGATCGAGGGGATCCTCGGGGCGCACCGGGACCTGAGCTTCGCCGCGGAGCTGCTGACCGACCTCGCCAACGAGCACGGCGGGCCGGACAACGTGACGTGCGTGCTGGCACGCCTGGGAGGCGGGTAACGCGATGGGTACAGCCGCAGACACGATCGTGAACGATGAGCCTCTGCCGGACGCGGGTGCTCGGGAGGACGTCATGAGGAGATCGCACGTGTTGATGCTGTGCTCCGCGCTCGCTGCTCCGCTCGCGTGGAGCCCGGACGTGCGCGCGGCGGACCCGCCCGCCGACGTCTCGGCAAGGCAGCGCGCCCTCTTCGACAAGGGCGTCCGCCTCTACGACCAGAGCAGGTGGGCCGAGGCGCGCGCGGTGTTCCTCGAGGCATGGGCGCTGAAGAAGAGCTATGCCGTCGCCGCCAACCTCGGCGACGTCGAACTGATGCTTGGCGACCCGCGCAGCGCGGCCGAGCACCTGGCCTATGCGCTTCGCGAGCTCCCGGCGGACGAGCCGCCGGCGCTGCGGACGCTGCTCACAAAGCGGCTGGCCGAGGCACGGCAGCTCGTCGGGTCCCTGCGGGTCAGGGTCACGCCACCAGGGGCCGAGCTGCTGATCGACGGAACGCCGCTCCTGGTCGAAGAGACCCCGGAGGAGATCTTCGTGGATCCGGGGACGCACCGGGTGACGGCGCGGCGGGACGGGTACGCCGATGCGGAGAAGGTCGTGACGGTGGCGGCGGGGACGGCGCAGAACTTGACGCTGGCGCTGGCGGAGCTACCGGCAGTAGGCGCCGCGAAGCCTGAGAAGCTGCCGGAGCCGGCCGTGGCGCTGCCGGTACACAACGCGCGAGAGCAAGAGCGTGGACCGAGGACGGCGGTGATCACCGGCGGCGTGGTTGCGGCTGGCGTTGCAGCCGGTATCGGAACCGTATTGGCGGTGGTCGCCGCAAACAAGTGGTCCGCGGCCAACGACCAACGAAGCAAGTTGACAGCCGAAGATGGCGCCTACGCGTGCGCCGCGTCGCAGCGCACGACAACCTGCCGTGATGCGGTGGAGCGGTACGACAACGCGTCCGCCCTATGGAATGGGGCAATCTGGAGCTGGATCGGTGCGGGGACGGTGGGCATTGGAACGGCAGCATATGCCTGGCTGGCAAAGAAGCCTCCCCACCAGGCGGGCAGCCTGACGGTGAGTCCGATGTTCGCGGCACACGGCGGCGGTCTCGTGGTGACGAGCACGTGGTAGCGCAGCGAAAGAGGCGGTACATGATGCGCACGAACACGCGAGATTGCGGGACTGGGAAGGAAAGGCCGACGGGCGAGGCTCACGTGACGCCGATGGCAACGTTCCTGAAGGCAGGTCACGGCGTTCGACCTTCGCCGGGGAAAGCTGCGGTGCAACGCGCGCGGTGGATGAGCGAAACGATGGTGATGTTCGGCGTGGTACTCGCCGCCGGCGGAGCAGGATGCTTCGTCCAGCCGCCGGAGTGCCTGCTGGGTATGTGTCTCGACGCTGTGCCAACAGGGAGCGGCGGTGGCGGCGGTAGCGGCAACCCAGCATGCAACGCCGATCCCACGCAAGACGCCGACGCGGTGACGGAGGAGTGTGCGGTGTTCGCGAACGCGAGCGCGATGCCGGGCGGCGATGGCACCAAGGCGAAGCCGTACACGTCGCTCGCGGAGGCGGTGTCGAACGCGAACGGCAAGCGGGTGCTTGTGTGCGCAAGCGGAGCGTTCGCTGAGAGCGTGACGATCGAGGCCGGCGTCGAGGTGATCGGCGGCTTCGACTGCGGGGCGGAGTGGTCGTGGAGCGCCGAGGCGCGAAGCGCGATCGATGCGCCCGCGGATCGGATCGCGCTGACGCTGACGGAGGGCGCGAGCGGGGCGAAGGTGCGCAGCTTGGCGGTGCGCGCGGCGAGCGCGACGCTGCCGGGCGGGTCGTCGATCGGCGTCGCGGTCGCCGACGTCGAGGCGGAGCTCGCGCAGGTGGACGTGACGGCGGGCGACGGGATGGACGGCACGAAGGGCGAGACGCCGGCGGAGGTGCCGCAAGCGGGAGCGAGCGCACCGGCGATGAGCGCGTCGAACGCGTGCGTGGCGACCAACCTGGTCATCGGCGGGACCGCGGGCGCGACGACCTGCGAGGACGGCGAGACGCGCGGCGGCGACGGCGGGACCGGGGGCATCACGGGGACGGAGGAGGGCAACGGGCAGGCGGGGCGCGATGGAGAGCCGATGCCGGAGCCGAATCCGGAGGAATATGGGCTCGGGGGGCGCGGGCAGACAGATCCTTCAGGCAACTGCCGAAGCGGCGTGGAGGGCGCGCCGGGTGCGCCTGGCAGTCCCGGGTCGGCCGGCAGCGGAGCTGCGCTGACGCTCGCCGGGATCAGCGGCGGCGACGGCGGCCAAGGCATGACGGGCGGCCGTGGTCAAGGGGGTGGCGGCGGCGGCGGCGCCAAATCGGGGATGTTCTGCTCGCTCGACACGACCCTTGTCGATGGCGTGGGCGCCAGCGGCGGCGGGGGCGGGGCCGGCGGGTGCGGCGGGAAAGGCGGTGGCGGTGGCAGAGCCGGAGGGTCGAGCATCGGGATCCTCAGCCTCGGGACGAAGTTGGTGTTGACCGACGTGACCGTCGCAGTGGGCAAGGCGGGCAACGGTGGACAGGGCGCCAGCGGACGACGCGGCGCTGATGGAGGCATGGGCGCGACTGGAGGTACCGCCTCGGACCATGTGGACTCCATCCCCGGCTGCGATGGCGGCCGAGGCGGCGCCGGCGGCCCCGGCGCTGGCGGCCGAGGCGGCCACGCCGTGGGCATCGCCTATGCGGCGGCCCCACACGCAGCGCCGGCCGTGCAGTTCACCCCCGGCACGGCGGGCGACAGCGGCGCCGCCGCGCCCGGCGGCCCGCCCGAGAGCGCCGGGGCACCGGGGAGCGCTGGAAGCTGCTGGAATTTCGGTTCAGGTCGATCGTGTGAGAATTGAATCGCTCTGGGGGGGATGAGCTTCGCAGGGGTTATGAACGGCAACATCGCTTCAGGAGGCTGGACGTAGAAAGCGCCCAGGCAGTACCTTCCGGCGTGCTGCGGCAACGCGGATCGGTGGGCTGCTCGGGGCTAACAACACTGCTGAGAAAGCGTGAGCGTCGGGCGGGTGGGCCGATGGGCTGCTGAAATCCTCCACTGCTTCGCCAGGCCTATAGTCCGGATATCTATCCAATGGCCATTGGCAGCAGCCCGGGAGAAGCGGCCCCCTTTTTCGCCAGGCGCCTGACGGGGACAGGCGCGCGCGTGCGCCGACATGGCTCGCGCGCCCTGAGCAGGAAGCAGCGCCTCGTGCGCTGAGGTGATCGTGAGGAAGATTGAGCGCGCCGCCTTCCGCGGCGCGCCATGGCTCGGCTCGTCTCGACGACGAGCATGCGAGGAGGACGAAGGTGTATCCACAGCTCGCCATCGAGGCGGTGGCGCAGTCGGACGTGGGCCGCCGCCGCAGCCACAACGAGGACAGCTTCGCGGCGCTGCCATGCCTCGGCCTCTTCATGGTCGCCGACGGCCTCGGCGGCAACGCCGCTGGAGAGGTCGCTTCTCGCATGGCCATCGAGGTCGTCAAGAGCTGCTTCGACGTGGACGAAGATCTCGAGGAGACCTGGCCCGACGGCACGCCGGAGGTGAAGAGTAGCGTCATGAGAAGATCCAGCATCCTGGTATTGTGCTCGGCGCTCGCGGCGCCGATCTCGTGGAGCCCAAGCGCGTTGGCGGCGGACACGCCCGCCGACGTCTCCGCGAGACAGCGCGCCCTCTTCGACAAGGGCGTCCGCCTCTACGACCAGAGCAGATGGGCCGAGGCACGCGCCGTGTTCCTCGAGGCATGGGCGCTGAAGAAGAGCTATGCCGTGGCCACCAACCTCGGCGACGTCGAGCTGATCGTCGGCGACGCACGCAGCGCCGCAGTCCACCTGGCCTATGCGCTGCGCGAGCTCCCCGCGGACGAGGCGCCCGCGCTGCGGACGCTGCTCACGAAACGACTGGCCGAGGCGCGCCAGCTCGTCGGCACGCTGCGGGTCTGGGTCACGCCGCCAGAGGCCGAGTTGCTCGTCGACGGAAAGCCGCTGTTGGAGGAAGAGGCCGCGTACGAGATCTACCTGGAGCCGGGGACGCACCGGTTGGCGGCGCGGCGAGCGGGGTACGCCGAGGCGGAGCAGGTCGTGACGGTGGCGGCGGGCGGCTCGCATGAGGCGGCGCTGGCGCTCGCGGAGCTACCGGCGGCGACGCCCGCGAGCAACGCGCCAACGCCGCCCCACGCGACTCCCGCACGGCAGGTCAAGGTCGAGCCGGGTGCGCTGCGGAGCTGGGTGCCAGTGATCGCGCTCGGAGCGGCGAGCGTGGTCGGGCTCGGCGTGGGGGCGGGCATGACGGTGGCGTCGAACGCGGCCAGCGCGAACGTCGACCGGCAGATGAGGGAGATCCTCGGTGAAGGGGGCCAGTGCGCCAAGCCGACAGATGCGTTCGTCGCGCGATGCTCCGAAATCCGCCGCACCGGCACGCGCGCCGACGCATTAGGCAATGCGGCGCGCGTGGCCTACATCGCTGCTGGCGCGCTGGCAGTCGCGACGGTGGGGTACGTGCTGTGGCCATCGAGTAAGCCGAGCCAGTCGGCGCACGTGGGCGCGTGGCTCGACGTGCGGAGCGACGGCCTCGGTGTCGGCGCGGTGGGGGTGTGGTGAACGCGAAAGGCGACGCGATGACGAAGAGACGGACGCGATGGGCGATAGGCTGCGCAGCGCTGCTACTCACGACCTCTGCTTGTGAGAGCTTCTGGAGCGACATCACCGACGACTGCGAGCGGATGCTGACGTGCGAGCACTTCCTGCCCGACGGGGACGGAGGAGGCGGCAGCAACGCCGTGTGCAAAGCGGACCCCGCCGAGGATGCGAGCACGGTGACGGACGAGTGCGCGGTGTTCGCGAGCGCGACCGCTCCGCCCGGCGGCGACGGCTCCAAGGCCATGCCCTTCGCCTCGCTCGCCGAGGCCGTCGCCAACGCCCACGGAAAGCGCGTGCTCGCCTGCGCGAGCTCCGCCTTCGCCGAAAGCGTCACGCTCGAGGCCGAGGTCGAGCTGATCGGCGGCTTCGACTGCGACGCGGAGTGGACCTGGAGCGCCGAGGCACGCAGCGCAATCGAGGCGCCCGCCGGCCAAATCGCGCTCACCCTGACGAACGCCGCGAACGGCTCCAAGGTGCGCAGCTTCACCGTCCGCGCCGCCAGCGCCACCGAGCCGGGCGGCTCGGCGATCGGCGTCGCGGTTGCCGACGTCGACGCAGAGCTCGCGCTGGTGGACGTGACCGCGGGCGATGGGATGGACGGTGCGAAGCGCGAGACGCTCGCGGACGCGCCGCTCGCGGGCGCGAGCGCACCGGCGATGGGCGCAACGAACGCGTGCGAGCTCCCCGCTGCCGTGCGAGGCGGCGAGGCCGGCGTGACGACGTGCGAGGACGGCGAGACACGCGGCGGCAAAGGAGGGCCCGGAGGAAGCCCGGCGATGGATGACGGCAACGGCCAACGCGGAGAGGACGGCGCGCCGCTACCGGAGGAGAACCCCGACGAGTACGGGCTGGGCGGCGCTGGGCAAACCAATGCAGCAGGCAATTGCAGACGCGGCGAGGATGGCGAGCCAGGCGGAGCCGGCGTCGCCGGCCTCGCCGGCAGCGACACGACCCTGACGCTGACGGGCATCGCCGGCGGCGACGGCGGCACCGGCACCTCGGGCAAGCGGGGTCAAGGCGGAGGTGGCGGCGGCGGCGCCAAGGCCGGGCTGTTCTGCGGGACCGCTGCGGCCCCGGTGGAGGGCCCCGGCGCCAGCGGCGGCGGTGGGGGCGCCGGCGGCTGCGGCGGTAGAGGAGGAGGCGGCGGCAAGGCCGGCGGGTCGAGCGTCGGGATCCTCAGCCTGGGCACGAAGCTGGTGCTGACCGACGTCACCGTCTCGGTCGGCAAGGCCGGCAAGGGCGGCGATGGCGCTGGCGGTCGCGGCGGCGCCGCCGGGGGCAGCGGCGGGACTGGGGGGACGGCCTCGCCCCTCGGTGGATCCATCGGCTGCGATGGCGGTCGAGGCGGCCAAGGCGGGACCGGCGGCCCCGGCGCCGGCGGCCGAGGCGGTCACGCGGTCGGCATTGCCTATGCCGCTGCGCCGAGCGCCGTGCCGGCGGTGCAGTTCATCCCCGGCACCGCCGGCAACGGCGGCAGCGCCGCGCCCGGCGGCCCGCCCGAGAGCGCCGGCGCGCCGGGGAGCGCCGGCAGCTGCTGGGACTTCGAATCAGGTCGATCATGTGAGAATTGAATCGCTCTGGAGGGAATGAGCTTCGCAGGATTGATGACCGGCAACGTCGCTTGAGGAGGTTGGACGTGCGCAGGGACCGAGCAGTAGATTCCAGCGTGCCGCGGCTACGCGGGTCGGTGGGTTGCTCGGGGCTACAACACTGCTGAGAAAGCGTGAGCGTCGGGCGGGTGGGCCGATGGGCTGCTGAAATCCTCCACTGCTTCGCCAGGCCTATAGTCCGGATATCTATCCAATGGCCATTGGCAGCAGCCCGGGAGAAGCGGCTCCTTTGGCGACCTTGCCGCCGTGACAGGCACGGGCGCGCACCGCGCGTGCGCCGAGGTAGCCCGCGCGCCCTGAGCAGGATGCAGCGCCTCGTGCGCTGAGGGGATCGTGAAGAGATGGAGCGCGCCGCCGTCTGCGGCGTGCCATGGCTCGGCTCGTCTTGACGACGAGCGTGCGAGGAGGACGACGGTGTATCCACAGCTCGCCATCGAGGCAGCGGCGCACTCGGACGTGGGCCGGCGCCGCAGCCACAACGAGGACAGCTTCGCGGCGCTGCCGTGCCTCGGCCTCTTCATGGTCGCCGACGGCCTCGGCGGCAACGCGGCCGGAGAGGTCGCGTCGCGGATGGCCATCGAGGTGGTCAAGGGCTGCTTCGACGTGGACGAGGACCTCGAGGAGACATGGCCGCACGGCTCCGGCAGCGCGCACGACCGGGACGAGGTGAGGCTCGTGCTGAGCGTGCGGCGCGCCAACAGGGCGATCTACGACGCGAGCCAGCGGCAAGCGCTGCAGCGCGGCATGGCGACGACCTTCGCGGGCGTGCTGCTCGGCGCGGGAATGGCGTATATCGCGCACGTGGGCGACTCGCGGGTCTACCGCATGCGCGGCGGAAAGCTGGAGCGGCTCACCCGAGACCACACGCTGCTGGAAGAGCTCCTGAGCGCGGGAGACGGTGCGCTGGCGGCGCTCGAAGCACTGAGCGGCCGGGTGGACGCCGTCACACGCGCGCTGGGGTGCGACAAGAGCGTGGAGATCGAGTCGCGCGTGGAGCCAACCCAGCCCGGCGATCTGTTCCTCGTGTGCTCGGACGGCCTGTGGGGACCCGTGCCGGAGGCGCGCATCGAGGGGATCCTGGGGCGCCACCAAGACCTGAGCCTCGCCGCGAGCCTGCTGGTCGACATCGCCAACGAGCACGGCGGGCCGGACAACGTAACGTGTGTATTGGCGCGCCTCGGAGGCGGGTGACGTAGGCGCTGTGGCAGGCGCGACGAACGGCGGACTCGAGGGGATGCCTTCGGTCGGGCAGCACAAGGCCGGGCTCCGCGGTGCACCGGACAAGAAGGCTCACGGTTCAGGAGGGAACATGGAGGACATGCTGGGTGCAATGTGGCTCGTCTCGCCGCTCGGGCTCGCGATGATCGCATGCGTCGCGATCGGCTTCGCGGTCACCGCGCGCGAAGCGCTGGGACGGGAGCGCGGGCTTCGTGAGGCGCGCGAGCACGCGCACGATGAAGAGGAAGCAGCCCTCACCGATGCGAAGGCGCAGGCAGCGGGGGAGCGGGACCGTTACCGGCGCCTCCTGGACTGTCACGTCGATGCGGCGCTCGCCGAGCGGAGAGACGCCCGAGGACGCCCCGTCCCGTGGCCGGGAAGGGTCCTCGAGTCGTTCTGTGCGACGACGCCTTCGTGGAGGAGAAAGCTGGCCGAGTGCACGGGGCTTTCACCGAGGGAGGTGGAGCGGCTGCTGAGGAGCGACCTGCCCATGACGCCCGGCCTCGCGCGGCAGCTGGAGACCTTCACCGGCACGCCGGCGCGGTACTGGGAGCGCCTCTGGCGGTTGCACGACGACCGCCGAACGGACGCTGAGGATACCGTGGTGGTCCAGGTCGGCGAGCCCGTCACCAAGCGTGAGAGCTCGGCGTCGCCGCCGATACCTCCCCGCACGCTCGACGTTCCACCTCCCGTGGTGCCGTCTCCCGAACTCGCACCCAGAAGCCCGCAGGCGAAGCTCCCGCCGCCTCCCCTGCCGCAGCTCCGGCCACCGCGCCCTGTCCGCGCCGTCGCGGGGGAAGAGCTCGCCCGTCGCGCTGCCCCCCTGACGAGCTTCCCGCTGCAGCCCGACGGAGACGGGGCGAGCTCTGCCAGTGCGTCCGATTGGGAGGAAGCAGAGCGCTCTCCCCTGAACACGACGCTCCCGGGAGTAGGGCGCCATGGGTGAGCGCAGCCGAGCATCGCACTCGGGCCACGCGACGGACCGGCGCGGAACGATGAGCAGCAACGGGGCGAGCGAGGCGCCCCCTCCCCTCCCGCCCCCCGCAACCACGTCACCGCGTCATCCAACGCACAGCGTCACCGGAGTCGCAGAAAAAAATGAGGCCTGCGGACGATTGTGCAGCGAACCGGGGCCGCTCGACGGAACTAGAGCATAGAGGAGGCCGGAGACGGCTCGGCAGGGCGACCGGTGGACCACCCCCGCAGCGCGGAGGGGGTCCATCACGCCGGTGGGTTGGCCGAGGGACGGCTGGATCGTCTTCACACCCCGCGCTCGGCGCGCAGTCCAGGAACAGCGACTCCCTCCTCGCCTTGTTCTCTTGACAATTTCCGTACGATTCGCTCGCTGGCGGGGCGCTCGCATGCTCGTCAGCGCCGGGAGAGGCGCGCCGGGAAGCGGTGGGAGCTGCTGGAACGTCGCGACCGGCGAGCGCTGCGGAGAGTGAGGGAATCATGTCATCCCGTGAGAATCTCAGACGGCCACAGGCAAGTAAGCGCAATGTCAACGATTTTCGCGAGAGACCCCTGGGCGAGCAGCTTCGTCGACGGCAGAATGGGCGGCCTCATCCGAGAAGGAGCGCCCATGTCCAAACGTCGGCCGATCAACACCACCGGCATGTCCCGCTCGGGAAACGCGATCCACGTGAGCGCGCGGGAGATGTGGGAGCTCGCGTGGTTGCGGAAGCTGGGTCTCGAGGACATCGCGTGGGACGCGGCGCGCTATTGCGAGGACTGCAGAGCGGAGCGCGCCGCTCAAGGGGAAGACGTGGAGGACATCGCGCCGCCCTCCGGGATGCGGCCCAAGTTTCTGGCGTAGAACGCCGGCGGGCACACACGCCGTCCGCCGGCGTTTCACGAGCGCGCGGCGAGGGCGGCGCGAAGATGGGCGTGGACTGGGGCCCCTCCCTGCCCGCGCGGAGCGCGGGCTTTGGGAGGGGCGGGCGGCGCGCAGGCGCGAAGCGCCGAGCACCGACCGGGGGTGGGCATCACTCTCTGTTCTGGTCGTCTCACCCCTTCCTCTCCGTGTGTCTGCCTCAGACCTCACGGCCGCACCTCTGCCTCACACCTCACTGCCGCTGCGCGGGCCGAGGCGCGCACCGCTGCATGTAGGCCGGCTCGGGGCAGCCGTCGTGCGTCAGGATCTCGCCGTCCAGGCACTTCACGAGCGCCGCCCGGATATCGAGGCACCTCCCCCGCCCCGCCGCCACACATCGGTGCTCCGTGGTCGTCCCGTTGGCGCAGCCGTCGAGCTGGCCCTCGGGGCACTCGAGGAGCGGCCCGGTCGAACAGTCGTTCTCCCGCCGCTCGCCGGCCGCCGTCGACGTCCCCTCGGTCGCCTGCTGCCGGCTGGAGCAGGCAGCGCTCGAGGCGAGCGCGAGCCCCGTGAAGAAGAGCCCCGTGAAGAAGAGGCTCAGGCCCCGACGAGGCGAGTGGCAGCGCGTGTTCATACCGTCGTTCTCCGTGGATGAAGCCCGGCCGCTGAGCCCCGAAGGCGGGTCGCCGCCCGAGCGGCCGGCAGCCTACTTCACTCCACGGGACGACAGGGGCCCCGCGCACGCCCGCCTCGTCCCGCAGGCGCGGCCGAGGTCGAGACCCGATGGCCGCGGTCAAAACGCGCCGCCGCCGTGCGCGAGCAGCGACCAGCTGTCGCCGCCCGTCCGGTTCGTCACGCCGCCGATGGTCAGGTCATCAAAGAACGCAGGGCGGAAGTTGAACCGAGCGCCCAGCTTGACGTTGCGCGTGACGAGCCGCTCCACGCCCGCGGTGAGCGGAACCGACACCGCGAACGGGTCTCCGCCGCGGCCCGCCCAGCCCACATAGCCCACGCCCGCGACCACGAACGGCTGCACGATCGCCTCGTCAGCGCGCAGGATGTTGTAACGCAGGCCCGCGTCGAGCGCGGTCATCACCAGCGACTTCCCCGCGATCGTTCGCTGGTTCACCGAGCCTGTGTAGTTGGCCTCAACGGCCACGCGCGGCGACATGGTCCCGGTCACCCGCACGTTCCAGCTCGGCCCGACGCCCGCGGCGCCGCCCACGTAGCCCAGCACGCCAAAGCCGCCCTCGACCGCGACAGTGGGCTCCGGGATGCGCCGGATGAGCGGTTGATCCGCCGGAGGGATGTTGCCTGTCGGCCGGACGTGCTGATCCCGGCCCGCCGCGCCCTGCGCCTCCGCCGCGCCGGCGAGCGCCATCATTCCGGCGGCGGTCATGGCAGCCGCCGCGAGTCGTCGCGTGCTCATTGCAGTTGTCTCCGGTTGGCTCGTTCCGTCTTCGACGACCGCCTCGTGCACACCCCAGGCCACACGCGGCTGTGCAGCGCAGGTCCGGCGGGCTGCGCCCTGCGCCGCGCCGGCGGCCACGACCGAAACCACGGCGCCGCTCGCACGTAGCTCGGACATGGAACTCATGGAACCGCGACGCCGAGCGGGCGGGCGAGCGAGGACGGGGACCCCGATCTCCCTTCCCGGGCGCCTTCCTTCCTGTTCAAGTGGGGACCGCCCCGCGCCCTCGCGCGCGGGCGCGCAACAACCCGAGAGATGCAGGAGGCGAGCGTGAAGACGATCCGGACAAGGGCCTTGCTCCTCCTCGCGCTCGCGGCCGCCGGCCTGGGCACGGCCGCGTGCCAGGGGGAGCAGCCGAGCCTCGCGCCCGCCGCGACCGAGCTCAAGGCGCCGGAGCCGAAGGCGCCCGCCGCGGCGACCTTCGCGATCGACCGCGCGGGCAGCAAGGTCGAGCTCGTGATGGATGCGCCGCAGGAGAAGATCCGCGGGCGGATCGCGGGCGCCGCCGCGGGGACGCTCCAGGTCGACCCCGCCGACATCACGAGGACGACGGGCCTCATCACGGTCGACCTCTCCACGATCGAGCTCTTCCAGACCGCCGTGGGCGACGACGGCAAGCCCGGCGAGGAGAAGAAGAGCGACCTGCAGAACCAGCACGCGCGCACCTGGCTCGAGATCTCGAAGGACACGCCCGACGACGTCCGCGCGAAGAACGAGAAGGCCCAGTTCGCGATCCGGTCGCTCTCGACCTCCGGCGAGAAGGACCTCTCGAAGCTGTCGGGCGCGGAGAGGACGGTCACCGTCACGGCGTCGGGCGACCTGCTGCTGCACCAGCGGCAGTCCCCGAGGACCGTGGAGCTCATCGCCACGTTCAGGTACGAGGGCGAAAGGCCCGCGAGCGTCACCGTCAAGACGGCGAAGCCGTTCCCGGTGGGGCTCGCCGAGCACGACGTCCGCCCGCGCGAGGCGTTCGGCAAGCTCGCCCAGAAGACGCTCGAGGTGCTCTCGCCGAAGGTCGCCAAGGAGGCGATGGTGACGCTCGAGCTGACCGCGACCGCCGGCGCGGCCCCCACAGCGCCGGCGGCGGCAGCGGACGGCGGCGCGCGGTGAGCGCGGCGCGCCGCCCGAACGTGGGCCGTTGCGGCGACGCAGCGGCTCTGAGATGACACGGCGGTCCGGAAGCCGCCGGAGGCCGGATGACGCCTCGCCCGCCGTAGGGCGCAGCCCGTCGAGACGACAACGGTGGGCGCAGGCCCGTCGAGACGAGAACCAGAGGAGCCACACGATGCTGTCGAAGAAGAGCATTTACGAGACCCTCGCCGCGCTGAGCGCCGGCGCCATGGTGATGAGCGGCTGCGCCGGCGCGCAGGCGCCGGTCAACGCGAGCGAGGTCCCCGCGGAGCAGACCGCCCCCGCGGCGCCGGCCGAGACCGCGCCCGCAGCGGCGCCGACCGAGGCCGCCTCGGGCGACGCCGCCGCGGGCGCGAACGTCCCCGCCGCCCCGGCCGAGCCCGCGCCGCCGAGCGACGCGCAGTCCGCCGCGACCTCGCCGCAGGTCGCCCCCACGGCCACCCCGGCGGCCACGGCCGCGCCGCCCACGCCGCCCACCGGCGCCCCGGCCAAGCCCGCCGCCAAGAAGACGGGCGCCGCCGCGAAGAAGCCCGGCCACGCGGGCTGCGGCCAGGGCACCTGCGGCTGATCGCGGCCTCCCGCACCCTCCCCCTACCCCCATGACCGGCAGCGCGCTCACCGGCGTCGGCCTCGGGCTCCGATGGGAGTTCCTCGACGAGGTGCTCGCGGCGCTCGACGCGCCCGATGCGCCCGATCGCGACGCGCGCGACGCGGCGCTGCCCGTCCCCTTCTTCGAGCTCTCCCCCGAGAACTACATGCGGCGCGGCGGCTTCTTCCCCGCCGCGATCGAGCGCGTCCGGGAGCACCGCCCGATCCTGACGCACGGGCTCACCCTGTCCGTCGGCGGGCTCGATCCGCTCGACGCCGGCTACCTGCGCGCGCTCGGGGGGTTCCTGGAGCGGCTCGATCCCCCCTTCCACAGCGACCACCTCTGCTTCTCCGGGGTCGACGGCGCGTTCCTCCACGACCTGCTGCCGCTCCCGCACACGTCCGCGGCCGCCGCGCACGCCGCGGCCCGCATCCGCGAGGCGGAGGAGCGGCTCGAGCGCCCGATGGCGATCGAGAACATCACCTACTACCTGGTCCCGGGCCGCGCCTCGCTCGACGAGGCCGACTTCCTCGTCGAGGTGCTCGAGCGCGCCGGCTGCAGGCTCCTGCTCGACGTGAACAACGTCTACGTCAACGCCCGGAACCACGGCTTCGACCCGGTCGCGTTCCTGGAGAAGATCCCTCCCGAGCGCGTGGCCGCGATGCACGTCGCGGGGCACGAGTGGCGCGACGACGCGGGGGTCCTCGTCGACACGCACGGCGCGCCGGCCATCGCCCCCGTGCTCGACCTGCTCGCCCGCGCGGTCGCGCGGACCGGGCCGGTGCCGGTCGTGCTCGAGCGGGACAACGACGTGCCGCCGCTCGGCGCGCTGCTCGCCGAGCTCGCCGAGGTCGACGCGGCGTACCGGCGCGGGCTCGCCGCGCGGGAGGCACGAGCGTGAGCGGGGCGCGCGAGGCGGGCGAGACCTGCGAGGAGGGCGAGGCGGCGAACACGCCGCCGCCGGAGCTCGCGGCGCTGGAGCGGGCGCTCCAGCGGAGCGTGACCGCGCCGGACGGCGAGGCGCTCGCGGCCGATCCCCGCGCTTGGCTCGCCCGCGCCGGGCTCGAGGGGCCGGACCTCGAGGCGATGGCGGCGCTCCCGCCGAAGCGGCTGCTGCTCTACCGGAGCCTCATCCGCCGCGGGCTGACGGGCGCGATCCGCGCCGGGATCCCGCGGACCGCGGCGCGGCTGGGCGCGCGGTTCGAGGCGGACGTGGCGCGCTTCATCGAGGCGGAGCCGCCCCGGTCGCGCTACCTCCGCGACGTCGCGTTCGAGTTCGTGGGCTTCGCGGCGCTGCGCTGGGCCGGGGACCCGGAGGTCCCCGCGTACCTCGCGGATCTCGCGCGCCACGAGCTGGCCGCCTTCGCGGCGGCGTGCGCCGAGCAGGACGAGGAGGCCAGCGCGGGCGGGGCGTCAGGGCCGCTCGGCGACGAGGCGCCGGCAACACCGGACGACGAGGCGCCGGGGACACCGGGCGACGAGGCGCCGGGGACACCGGGCGACGAGGCGCCGGGGCCCCTGGGCGAAGCGCTGTCGCTCGACCGGGGGGCGCGCTTCCAGCGGGCCGCGGCGCTCGTGCGCTACGAGCACGCGGTCCACAGGCTGCAGGGCGACGCGTCGGCGCGCGACGTGCCGGCCCGCGAGCCCACCCGCCTGCTCGTGTACCGCGACGCCGCGCACGACGTGCGCTTCCTCGAGCTCACGCCGCTCGCGGCCGAGATCCTGGGCCGCCTCCTCGCGGGCGCCGCGCTCGGGGACGCCGTTGTCGCGGGCTGCGCCGCGCTGGGACACCCGGTCGACGGGCCGGTGCTGGAGAGCACCGCGGCCCTGCTGAGCGATCTCGCCGAGCGCGGGGCGCTCCTCGGGCCGTCGCGATGATCGCCGGGGCGCAGACGGTGTATGCCGTCAGGACCGCCATGGATGAGCTCGCCCTGAACGAAGCGATGGACCGGTACGCGTGCGGCGACGCGCGCGCGTTTCCGGAGCTGCACCGCGCGCTCGCGGCGCGCCTCCTCGCGTACCTCACCCGCATGAGCGGCTCGGAGACGCTCGCGGGCGACCTGACGCAGGAGACGTTCCTGCGGATGCACCGCGCCCGATCGAGCTTCGCCCGCGGCGGCGCCGTCGCGCCGTGGGCCTACGCCATCGCGCGCAACGTCTACCTGGATCACGCGCGCGCCCAGAAGCACCGCGGCACCGAGCGCCTCCCGAGCGATCCGGGCGCGGAGCCGCCGGACGCGCGCGGCGCGGACGCCGAGGCGGTGGCGATCGCCTCCGAGACGGCGCGGGCGGTGGAGCGGACGCTGGCGGACCTGCCGGCGTCGCAGCGCGAGGCGTTCATCCTGATCCGGTACGAGGGCCTCAGCGTGCAGGACGCCGCGGCGATCCTGGGGACGACCACGAGCGCGGTGAAGCTCCGCGCGTTCCGCGCCTACGAGGCGCTGCGGGCGGCGCTCGACGATCTCAAGCGGCGGCCCGAGGCGGAACCAGGAGGCGCGGAAGAGCGCCGCCGGGGCAAGGGCCAGGGGAGCGTCCGGGGAGGTGCCAATGTCGAATGAGCGCGACTTGCTGAGCGGGCTGAAGGACATCCCCGATCCCGCGGCCCACCTCGCCGCCCGCCCGCCGCCGGCCCGGGTCGACGCGCCGGCCGAGCCGTCGCCGACGCGCTCGGCGCGCGAGCGCCTCGTCGTGGGCGCGATCCTGGCGGGGCTCGCGTGGATCCTGCTCCGGACGTGGGCGGAGGGCTTCCGCGACGACCTCGGATCGCCCCGGGTCGCCCTCCCGCTCGTCCTCCTGGCGGCGCTCTCCGGCCTCGGCCTGCTGCTCGCGCTCTTGCCGCGCGCCCGGGGCCTGCCGGCCGGCGTGCGGGCGCTCCAGGGGCTCGTCGCCGCGGTGGCGGTCGGGTTCCTGGGCGCGGCGGTCCTCACGTCGCGTGGGGACGACGTGCTGGCGCCCCTGAGGGTGCACCTCGAGTGCAGCGCGGTCGCGCTCAGCATGGCGCTCGTGCCGTTCGCGCTGGCGGCGCTCGTGCTGCGCCGCTCGTTCCTCTCGGCCCCGGCGTGGCGGGGCGCCGCGATCGGGGCCCTGTGCGGGCTCGGGGCGGCGATCGGCATCCACGCGCACTGCTCGCTCGACGAGGTCCTCCACGTCGCCTTCGCCCACGGCGTGCCCATCGCGGCCGGCGCGCTCCTCGGCGCCGCCGCCGGGGCGCTGCGCGGGCGAGCCTGAGGCGCCGCGCCGCGTCGCGCGTCCTCCCCGGCCTTCGCTGCGAGGCGGCGCGACCGCCGCGGACCTGCCGCAGCGCGCCGCGAGGAGGACGCCCCGTGGCGCTTGCGCCGCGGCGCTGGCCAGGTCTAACGCAGGAGGCAGGAGAAACGGGTCGATGCAGCGCGCGCTCCTCTTTCTGGCGGCAGGACTGTGGCTCGGATGCGGCAGTTCCGGCGCCGGGGCCGCGAACAGCGGCGCCACGACGGGCGTGACCGCCGGCGGCGGTGACGGCGCGAGCGCCGGCAGCACGAGCGTCGGCAGCACGAGCGCCGGCAGCGCGAGCGGCGGCGGCGCGGGCGGCACCGGTGGAGTGGGCGGCACCGGTGGAGCGGGCGGCGGCGGCTCGCAGGCCGAACGCGCGTTCGTTGTCTATGTCGGTGGTCACGAGGGGCTCTTCGTCTTCCGCCTGGACGGCGCCGACGGCGCGCTCTCGGCCGTGCAGGGCCCGCTCGACGCCGAGATGAACCCGACCTTCCTCGCCGTCGACCCCGCGCGCCAGCGCCTCTTCGCGGCGAACGAGCTGAACGAGGTGGACGGGGAGCTGTCGGGGGCGGTCAGCGCGTTCCGGATCGATCCCCAGGGCGGGACGCTCGAGCTCATCAACAGGGCGTCCTCGAAGGGCGCGGGCCCCGCCCACCTGTCCACGGATCGCTCCGGGCGCTTCGTCCTCGTCGCCAACTACGCCGGCGGGACGGCGGCGGTGCTCCCCGTGGGCCAGGACGGCGCCCTCGGCCAGGCGGCCTTCGACGTGGCCTTCGGTCGCCGGACGAGGCCGCACCACGCCATGACCGATCCGGCGAACCGGTTTGCGTTCGTCACCAACCTCGGGCTCGACGAGATAGCGCAGCTCACCTTCGACGCGGACACGGGCCAGATGGAGCCGAACGACCCGAAAGCCCTCTCGCTCCCCGAGGACACGACGCCTCGACACCTCGAGTTCCACCCGAACGGCCGGTTCGCCTATGTGATCAACGAGTCTGCCGGCTCGATCACCACCCTGAGCTACGATCCGTCGCGCGGGACGTTCACCGCCCTGGCCACCGTCTCGACCTTGCCCGACGGCGCGAGCGCCGAGGGAAACAACGCCGCCGAGGTCCAGGTGTCCCCGTCGGGCAAGTTCGTGTACGGGTCGAACCGCGGCCACGACAGCATCGCCATCTTCGCGGTCGATCCCGAGCGGGGCACGCTCACGCCCGCCGGCCATGCCTCGACGCAGGGCATGACGCCGCGCCATTTCCAGATCTCGCCGACAGGCAAGCTGATGCTCGTCGCGAACCAGGATTCGAGCAACATCGTCGCGTTTCGCGTGGACGAGGCGACAGGCGCCCTCGAGCCGACAGGCCGTGTCACCGAGGTCCCCGAGCCTACCTATGTCGGGATCGTGGCCCTGCCGGACCGCTAGGCGGGGCGAGCGACGTCGCCGACGCGGACCATTGTTCTGATGAATGGACGGGTCGTCGAACTGAAGCCAGGCGATGATATCGGATTGAGCTCAACAGGCGTGTGCTCGCGCCGACCCGGCGAGAACCGGACACCGCCGTGGATCACCGCCCGGGATGGCGCTTCGGCTCCTCCCCCGACTTCCGCAGCATCACGATCTTCCCCGTCGGCGTCGCCACGGTCTTCACGAAGGCGGCCCGCTGTCGCCCGAGGACCCAGCTCGCCTCGGCGAGCTCCTCCTCGGCGCGCTGGCCCTTCACCAGCAGCACGAGCCCGCTCGGCCGCACGAAGGGCACCGTCAGGGGGATCAGCATGACCAGGCGCCCCACCGCGCGCGCCGTCACCGCGTCGAACGCGCCCTGGAGATCGCCCTTGCCGAGCTGCTCGGCGCGCTCGGCGCGCACCGACACGTTGGTGAGGCCGAGGCCCTCGGCCACCGCGACGAGGAACGAAGCCTTCTTCTGCGTCGCCTCCACCAGCGTCACCCTCAGATCGGGCCGAGCGATGGCGACCGGAAGGCCGGGGAGGCCCCCGCCCGAGCCGATGTCGGCGAGGCGCGCCCCCGCGCTCAGCTCCTCGAGGAGGGGCAGGAGCGTGAGCGAATCGAGGACGTGTTTCTCCCAGACCTCGACCGGATCCGTGATCGAGGTGAGGTTCATCAGCTCGTTCATCGCGAGCAGGCGCGCGAGGTAATCGCCGAGCTTGGCGATCGTCGCGGCGTCGAGGGTGACGCCGATCGCCGCGAGGCGCTCCGCGAAGCCCTCCGGAGGCGTGAGCGGAGCGGGAGCCGGCAGCGGGAGAGGAGCGCGTTCGTCAGGGGGCATGGACGTCCGCGCACCCTAGCAAGCTCTCCCTCGTGAAGCGCCGCAATTCTCGCGCTCGCCCTCCCCGCCCGCTCCGGGGCCGCCCTTGTGGCGGGTCGCTACACCGCCGAGAGGCGCCTCTGCAGCTCTTCGGGAGAGACGTCCTCGATCCGGCTCGCGAAGGACCAGCGATGGCCGAACGGATCGCGGAGCCAGGCCGTCCGGTCTCCGAACGGCTTGTCCTGCGGCGGGCGATCGATGGTCGCGCCTGCCGCAGCGGCCTGCGCGACGAGCGCGTCCACGTCCTCCACGTAGACGACGACGGCCGGGCTGCTGCCTCCCAGCGTCTCGGGGCTGATGGCGCCGAGCTCGGGATACTCGTCCGACAGGAAGAACCGGGCTCGGCCGATGGACAGCTCGGCGTGGCCGATCCGCCCGTCGGGCATCGGGATGCGCGAGTCCTCGCGCGCGCCGAACGCGCGCTTGTAGAACTCGATGGCTCCCGCGGCGCTCCGCGCGCTCAGGTAGGGGAAGCACGTCTGACCTTCCGGGACGGGGTGGACCTTGCTCTTCGTCATCGTCGCGCTCCTTCGTGCTCGTCTTGGATCATGGCCTTTCCCGGGGCACCGGCGGGGATTAGCGCGCCTCGCCTGTCCGGGAATGCGCAGCCCGGAGCCCCCGCAGCGGGCTTCGCAGGGAGAGGTCGCCGCGGGCGGCAGGGGAAGCTGCGCTGCTCGTGGAGGCGCCGCCTTGGCGTTCCGGGTCGTCCGCCATTCTGAGGGCTCGCGCTGGCCAGGTATTGGACGAAATTTACCTCCGCGGCAGGCGGCGTCTGTTCGGCGCGCGGCGCGGCGGGTAGGCTCGCGGCATGAAGATCGTCCTTCCGGGCGGGAGCGGGGCCGGGTTCACGTTCGCCTTCACCGAGTGGTCGGCGGCGGCGCGCGACCTCGTGGCGCGATGGCGCACCGAGAGCTGAGGAGGTGAACAGCTCGACGCCTGCGAAGCGTCAGCCGTCCATCGTCGCCTCGAGGAGGCCTTTTCCATCGCGAAGGGTCTTTCGTTCACAGACTACCTCAGCTCGCAGACGTCGACCGTGTCCACCATCACATGGGGCACGAGGACGCGTCCACGCTTCGTGTCGTAACCGATGTCCGCGGGGGTTCATAAAAGGCAACGATCTGGACAGACCTCGTCCGCCGGCTTCGGTTGACCCATTGACGGATGGTTAGGCCTTATGAGTACCACGAGAGAAAAGGCACGGCTTTACGCGGTCGCTGCGCACGGGGACCAGCGGTACGGCGACCGGCCGTACTCCTTTCACCTGGATGCAGTCGCGGCGCTGGCAGAGCCGTATGGAGAAGAGGCGGTGGTGGTCGCCTACCTGCACGACGTGGCGGAGGACACCGACGTTACGCTCGCGAGCATTGAAGCGGAGTTCGGATCGCGCGTGGCCACATGCGTGGGCCTGCTCACCGACGAACCCGGTGCGAATCGCAAGGAGCGTAAAGCAAGAACCTACGCCAAGCTGGCACAGGCCAGGGGCGAAACCGAGCTCGCGCTCATCGTGAAAGCCGCGGACCGCCTCGCCAACGTGCGCGCGTGCATCGCTGACCGCAAGGCGAGCCTGTGGCGGCTCTATCAGAGCGAACAGCAGGCATTCAAGAACGCGGCCTTCCGCAGCGGACAATGCGATCCGCTGTGGTCGGAGCTTGACCGATTGCTCGAGGATGGAGCCTTCGATGGCCAGGCCTGACCCGCCACGAGCTCGAGGCCATCAGGCGTCGTGACCGAGCGCAGATGGACGCCTGGCGACGGAAGTCCGAGAAGTGATCATGACTTCCCCATGGCCGCGCGTCCCCTTCAGAACGTGGCGTCGAGCTGGAGGCGACCGACGTGGCGGGCCTCGGCGGTGTCCTTGCCGAAGATGTAGAAATAATCGCCCTGGATCTTCAGGGCATACCCGTTCACATAGTAATTGAGCCCGCCGCCGACCTGCTTTCCCTGCGTGTCGACGAGGTCGACGAGCTTCGGATCGGTGCCGCGCTCCGCGAAGATCTGGTCCCAGCGCGCGGCGACCTCGAGCCGCTCGGTCAGCAGGAAGCCCGACTGGACGAAGTAGCCGTAACCCGAACGCGTCCACTCCCGCACGGGCGCGCCGTCGATCTCGCCCTCGAAGGAATCCCGCTCGGCGTGGCGCACCACGGCCTCGGCCGAGAGCGAGAAGCCGGCATACTTGAAGACGAGATCCGCCGCGCCGTGCAGGTAGTCGGCCGCGCCGTGCGCGAGCGTCGTGCCATAGGTGCTGTTCTGGCGGTTGGTCTGGTGGTTGTAGGCGCCCGCGACGCCCACCGCGAGCCGGGGCTTCGCCTCGCGGGAGAGGTCGCCCTCCTGGTCGTCGTCGAACGCGCCGAACGGGCGGACCGCGAGCCGCGCCACCGCGAGCGGGCCGTGCTTCTGGCCGCCGAAGCGATTGCGCCCCTCGCCGCCGCCCACGAAGAGGTTGTACGACAGCTTGCCTCCCAGGCCGAAGAGATCGGGTGACGAGAGCATCAGGCCGACGTCGCGATCGAGCGTGAACTCGCGGACGGCGATCTGGCGATCCACCAGCTGGAGGGTGAACTCGCGCGTGGTCCGCGCCCGGTCGAACGGGACGAAGAACTGGCCGACACGCACGTTGAGATCGCGGATCCCTGTGTACTCGATGAAGGCGTCGAAGACGGGAGAGGGGCTGTCCTTCTCGAAGTCGTTGCCGCCGAAGGCGAGCTGCACGGTGTACTTGAGATCGGGCGAGAGGACATGGCCGCTCGTCGTGAGGCGCACCGTCTTCACGTTGATCTCGTTCGTGTCGTCCTCTGCCGTGTGCGTGATGGTCTCGCGGAGCTGCACGCGGGCCCGGATCGTGGACGAGAACTTGTCGTCCGCCGTCTTGACGGTGAAGCCCTTTCCAGGAGCCGCCGTCACCTTGACGCCGCTGCCCTTGTCCTTCTCCGCGCTGGCCCGCTCCTCGGCGGCCGCCTTGCGCTCGGCCTCGAGGCGCTCGAGGAGCGCGCGCTGCTGCTGCTCGAGCTCCGCGACACGGCGACTCAACGGCTCGACGCCGGCGGCCGCCCCCGTCTCCTGCGGCGCCGGGGCCGGAAGCGGCGCTGAGGCCTGGGGCGGCGCCGCGGGCTGCTGAGCGGACGCCTGGAAGGGGAGCGCGGCGGCGACGAGCGAGAGCGCCGCTGCCGCGCGGACCGTGTGCGACTTCTTTCCGTTGATCGATTTCAAGCGCGTTGTTCCTCGGATCAAACCAGCTGCTGACGACGCACGACGCACGACGCACGGCGCACAGCGCTCTACGCGCGGCGCGCACGGCCGACGCCGGCCGCCGGCGCGAAGGCGCACCACGCCCTCGCAGTCGGCGGACCATCACTCCCCGGCCTGCGCTCCGCGTCCCACGCACGACGCGCAGACGAGAGGCCGCGGTCAGGAGCACCCGGCTGGGCAGCAGCGACGCCAGCAGGGAACCACCGAACGTGTCATCCAATATAACGGACGAAGATCTCTGTCAAGAGATGGATCGCGCCCACAAAAAATCCCTGAATGCGGGCTCCCTCACCATCCAACGGGCCTTGGAACATCCGTCATATAGGACACCCGGTGCGGGCGGCGCCTCCGGCTCGGGGAGGGCGCCGGATCGCGCGAAAGGGTTCCAACCGACCGCGAGGCAACTAAGATGGCCCCGACGCACGCACGAGGCGCTCCGATCGGCGCCCCGCCGCGGTGCGTAGGGATCTCATGAGCCAGAACCCGGACCGCAGCGATCCGCTCAACATCGCCGGCAGCCTGATCGCCGACAAGTACAGGATCGATCACGCCGTGGGCGAAGGCGGCTTCAGCGTCGTCTACAGGGCCGAGCACGTCATCTGGAAGCAGCCCGTCGCCGTCAAGTGCTTCACCCTCCTCGCGGGCGCGCCGGCCGAGCAGCGGGAGCAGCTGCTCCAGGCGTTCATCCAGGAGGGCAAGCTCATGACCGAGCTGTCCAGCCGCTCGGCCGCGATCGTCCAGGCCCGCGACATCGGCACGTTCAACGCGCCGGACGGGCAGTGGCTGCCCTACATGGTCCTCGAGTGGCTCGACGGCAGGCCGCTCGATCGGGTCCTCTACGACGAGACGACCGACGGCGCGCCGGCGCGCGACCTGCGCGCGACGATGGCGCTGCTCGAGTCGGCCGCGATCGCGCTCGATCTCGTGCACTCGCGGAACATCGCGCACCGCGACATCAAGCCGGCGAACCTGTTCGTCGTCGGCCAGCCGCGCGACGCCTCGATGTTCGTGAAGGTGCTCGATTTCGGCATCGCCAAGGTGATGGCCGATCACGCGGCGGCGGCGACGGCGCTCGCTCAGACCGGCAAGGACATCACCGCGTTCACGCCGAGCTACGGCGCCCCCGAGCAGTTCAGCCGCACCCACGGCGCGACCGGGCCCTGGACCGACGTCTTCGCGATGGCGCTCATCATGATCGAGGTGATGCTCGGCGGAGCGCCGGCGCTGCAAGGCGACGACTACCTCCAGCTCGCGGTCGCGAGCCGCGATCCGTCGCGCCGGCCGACCCCGCGGACGCTCGGCCTCACGGTCAGCGACGAGGTCGAGGCGGTCTTCGCGAAGGCGCTCGCCGTCGCGCCGGCCGACCGCTTCCCCACCATGGGCCGCTTCTGGTCGGCGCTGCACCGGGCGGTCTTCCCCGAGGACCCGGCCTGGGCGCTCTCCACGGGCGGCGGCTCGCTCGCGCCCCCGCCCGGCGCGCCGTCGCCCCGCGCGTCGGCGCCGCGGCTCCCGTCCTCGCCGCGGATCTCGCTGCAGGCGCAGACCGCGCCGACGATGGCGGCGCCCTCCACGGCCCCGGGGCCGCCGCCCGCGCTGACGTCGCAGCCGGTATCCGTGGCCGGCTCGAGCGCCGCGAGCGACGCGGCGGCGCCGAGGGCGAAGGGCCCGCTGCTCTTCGGCGGCGTCGCGCTCGCGCTCGCGGCCGGCGGCGCGATCACATGGAGCTTGCTGCGCTCCGCGCCGCCTTCGGAAGAGGCGTCGCGGAGCGCGCCGGTCGCCACCGCGTCCGCCACCGCGGCGGCGCCGACGGCGAGCGCCACGGCCGCGGCGGCTGCGCTCCCCGAGCGGCGGACGGAGTGCCCTGCAGGCATGGTGCTCGTCCCGGGCGGCAAGTTCTTCATGGGCTCCGACGAACCGGAGTTCAAGCTGTGGCAGCCCGCGCACAAGGTGACGATCGACACGTTCTGCATCGACGTCCACGAGGTGACCGCGGGCGACTACATGGCGTGCTCGGACAAGGGAGAGTGCAAGCGGCCCCCGGCCGCGCCTGACTTCCCGAACACGGACGGGTCGCCCGCCGCCGCGCACCAGAAGACGCTGACGGCCCTCGCCGAGCAGTGCACCTTCGGCAAGCCCGAGCTCGCGAAGCACCCGATCAACTGCTTGCCGTGGAGCCTCGCGAACGCCTACTGCCAGGTCCACGGCAAGCGCCTGCCGACCGAGGCGGAGTGGGAGTACGCGGCGCGCGGCTCCGACGGGCGCAAGTTCCCCTGGGGCGACAAGCCCGGCGACCACACCTTCATGAACGCGTGCGGCACCGAGTGCACGGCGTGGGAGAAGGCGCGGGGGCTCAAGCCGAGCGAGCGCATGTACGATGCCGACGACGGCTTCTCCGGCACGGCGCCGGTCGGCTCGTTCCCGAACGGCAAGACGAGGTTCGGGGCCGACGACGTGGTCGGCAACGTGTGGGAGTGGACCGCGGACTGGTTCGAGACCTACAAGGACGAGGAGCAGGTGAACCCGAAGGGGGCGCCGGCCGGCGATCGCAAGGCGATCCGGGGCGGCGCCTACAACGGCGGCTTCGCGCTCTGGCTCAACCCGGCGTTCCGCTACCACCAGCTCGCGACGGCGAGCGCGCCGGGCATCGGCTTCCGCTGCGCCGCGCGCCTGTAGCCGTGCCGGTCCCCACCTCGCAGCTCGCGAACCCCTCCATCGCCGGCCCGCTCGGCACGCTGGCGTTCTCGCAGGTGCGCCCGCTGAGCTCGTCGCTCGCGCTGCGCGCGATCCGGTGGCACCAGAGCCTGGAGCGGCTCGGGGTGGTCCTGCCGTTCGCGCTGGTGCACGACGCGGGCCTGCTCTTCTCGACGCCGCGCGAGCAGCTGGAGCTCGGGCCGCGCTGCGACGCGAGGGAGCTCGCGGGCCGGCTCCGGGACGCGGAGCGCATCGTGGAGGGGTACCGGGCGGTGCTCCGGGAGCTCGCCGAGAGCGAGGCCGCGCGGTGCGCGGCGCAGCTCCGGATGAGCGACGACCTGGTCACGGTCGTGCTGTCGCGCCTCTTCGGCGCGGTCGCGGCGCGGACCCACACGCCGCCGGCCTACCGCGCGATGCTCCCGGCGGACGCGGCGCTCTTCGAGGGGATCGAGCCGCAGCTCCGCGGGCTGTTCCTGTCGGCGCGGCGCGAGTTCGAGCAGCGGGCGCTGGAGGCGCTCGACGTCTCCCGGCTGTACGTGCTCACGATGTCCGACGCGCTCGACATCGAGACGCTGCGCCTGTTCGGCATGCTGGGCTCGGAGGCGTCGGCCGGGGCGCTCGCCCAGGTCGATCTGCTCGCGGCGCTCTCGTCGCCCGAGGCGAACGACATCGTGAATTTCTCGCTGGAGATCCTGCCGAGCGTGCTCGAGACGAAGACGCGCCCGGCCGCGGGCACGACGGCGGCGCACGGCTACTCGGGGCTGGGCACGCGCGGGTCGATCGACAGCATGGTGCTGACGGAGCTCGCGTGGGACGATCTGGAGCTGGCGCGCCGCATCGCGGACAACGAGGTGCTGTATTTCGCGCGCGAGCAGAGCCGGGACGAGCAGCGGCGCATCCACTACCTGCTCGTCGACGCGTCGGCGTCGATGCGCGGCGATCGCCAGACGTTCGCCCGGGGGATGGCGATCGCGACGGGCAAGCGGCTCTTGCTGGAGGGCGAGGACGTGGCGTTCCGCTTCTTCGACGCGCGGCTGTACGAGCTCTACCGGGCGAAGAACGGGCAGCTGCCGACGGCGCACCTCTTGTCGTTCAAGGGGGAGCGGGGCAGGAACCCGGCGCGCGTGTTCGCGGAGCTCGCCACGGATCTGGATCTGACGCGGCACCACGATCCGCGCACGCCGGTGGTGCACCTCTTCACGCACGCGGCGCTCTACATCCCGCGGGAGATGGTGCAGGCGGTGCAGAGCCACGCGCACATCTCGGCGGTGTTCATGCTGCCATCCGGGGGGGAGCTGGACCTCGACTACCTGGATCTGCTGGACGCGCACTGGGTGGTGGACCACGCGACGGTGGCGAGTGGGGCGGCTCGGGCCAGCGCGGCGAAGGCGATCCTCGGGGAGAAAGACCGGCAGGACCGGCAGGACCGGCCCGAGGAGGGAGGTTCTGCCGCACGGCGCCTGGGGGCCCCGCCGAACTCGCACGTGGCCTGAGCCTTGCCCGCTGGGCAAGGCTCAGGCCACGTGCTCAAACATCGGCCCATCCCCCAGGCGCCGTGCGGCAGAACCTCCCTCCTCGGGCCTACGGGGATGGATGGGGAGATGGGGAGATGGCGAGAGGGGAGCGGCCTTTCCTTCAGTGATGCGCTATCAAGCCCCGCATCTCGAACGGGTTCACCTGGTACTCCTCCTCGGTAATGAAGTCGTCGATGCCGAGCCACTCCGCCAGAGGCCGGCATTCATCCGCCTTCCATGGGGCCACGAGCGCCGCGATCTCCTCGGGCGTGCGCGGGTAGACCTTGACCCCGGCGAGGGAGCCGGCGCTGCTCAGCTGGCCCGCCGCCGCGGCGCCGCGCGACATGATGAAGCTGAGCGCCAGCACGCTGCCAGGAGCGCAGAACGCGTGCAGCTTCCGCAGGATGTCGCGCGAGCTCTCATCGTCCATCATGTAGAGGATGCCGATGCCGCCAACCGCGATGCGGCGCTCTGCGCCGAAGAACTGCGCCGCCGCCGCGATCAACGGCGATGGGTCTCGCACGTCGGCCTGGATGTAGCGCATGTTCGGCTTGTCAGCCAGGATCTGCTCGCCGTAGATCACGCTCACCGGGTCGACGTCCGAAAACAGGATGCGCGCATCAGGCAGGTAGTCGTTGAGATGGCCCTGCGTCGGTAGCCCCGAGGCGAGATCAAGCACGTTCGTGATACCCGCCTCGGACCATTGCTGCCCCACGAGCTGGATGAACCAGCGGTTGAGCTTCGCGTATTTCGGATACGTGGGTACGAGCTTCATGATCGCCGTGGCAGCGACGCGATCCACCTCGTAGTTGTGGTGTCCTCCGAGAACGTAGTCGTACACCCGACCGACGTGCGGCTTGGTCGTGTCAATCTCCATGGTCTCCTCCCCAGAGTGAGCTCACTGCGCGCTCGTCAACGGCCGCGATACAACCCAGAAGGCCCTCGCTGCGGGCGCGAACTGCCACACACATCGAGCCCTTCCCGCCGCAGCGCATAGAGGATACCGCTCTGAAGATTGGCCAGGACCACGATGCCCGCGAGGTGGGCGTCCTGATCGCTCAGCGCGCGGGCTGCCTCGGGGCGGATGCCGACCAGCACCGGGTGGGTGCCGAGGAGGTCGAGCGCGCGCGCGGTGCGCACGAGCGCGTCGACCGCCTCCGCGTCCATCGCCGGCACGCCGGTCACATCGATGATCGCGGTGCGCGCTTGCCGGTCCACCACCTCCCGCAACAGGCACTCGGTGATCCTCCCCGCTCGCTCGGTATCGAGCTTTCCAATGAGCGGCAGCACCAAGATATGATCGTACACGGGCATGATCGGCGTCGAGAGCTCGATGATCACCCGGCGCAGCTCGCGCTCGCGGTTATGGATGGCGCGCTCGAGCGCGAGCTGCATCTCGTCGCGCTGGACGCCGACCTCGCGCTTCTCCTGCTCTGCCACCCCGTCCACGAGCAGCGTCAGGTAGTCGTTCACGAGCGTCACAGCCTCGCGCGCCTCGGGCGTACTTCCGGGCAGACGCGCCAGCACCTCGCGCAAGAGGACGCGGCTCAGTCCGAGGAGCGCCCGCAGCCCGAGCCCCTGCTGCCCGAGCTTTTGCCCGAGCGACATGACGGGCGCCGTGTCGCCGGCAGAGGAGAATTGGAACAGCTCGTCGAGGATCTGCTGCGCGACCTGCGGCAATCGAAAGGGTGGGAGACCGCTGCGGTTGTGTAGGGCGTTGTCCTTGAGCACCTTCGCCGCGCTCTTCGCCAGCGCCTGGCGCTCCGGGCCGATCCAGCTCTGCATAGGAGGTCCCCTTCCTTGGCCTTGGCCGTTCCATGTCGTATGGGCGCCCACAAAGTGGGAGAACAGGCCGCCCTCGGATCGCGCTTGTTGATCTGAGTCCAGACTGGAGTGGACCTCGGCCTCATGCCGCAATCCACTCACCATGCAGGCGAATGTGTGGCGTTCGCGAGGAACGCGCCCCCGAGATGCGGTCTCACGCCCCCGCGCTGTGAATCTATCGTATCAGTGTCCTGACTGTCTATGTTCCATGACAAAAGCAGCCTGCAGCGGCGTGACCACCGCACAAGGTGTGGCCCGCGCCTCGCCGCTCCTGGGCCTGCCGCCGACCGGCTCCAGCACGCCCATGTCGCCTGAACGCGCACCCGGCACCACGTTTCCAGCGTGAAGCGTGCGCTTCCGCCGGGTCCGGTCAGCCGCGTACTTCCAGGGATCGTTACGGAGTTCTGCCGTGATACGCCGGCTCATTGCCGGGCTTCCACTTGATGTTGCAACCGATGCTCGGGCGCTGCTCCGAGGCGACAGGCGCCGAGGAGAGCACCGCGTCGATGGCGGCGCGGAGATCGCGGCCCGTCACGGGGACGTCGTTGCCAGGACGGCTGTCGTCGAGCTGACCGCGATAGACCAGCCGACGATCCGGGCCGAAGAGGTAGAAGTCCGGCGTGCAAGCGGCCCTGTAAGCCCTGGCGACCTGCTGCGCCTCGTCGAGGAGGTACGGGAACGTGTAGCCGACCTCGCGCGCCTCTCTGGCCATCGCCTCGGCGTTGTCCGCTGGATACGCGACGATGTCGTTCGAGTTGATGGCCACGATGGCCACGTCGTCTGCACCATAATCGCGCCCCAGCCGGGCGAGCTCGTGGCGGATGTGCTTGACGAACGGACAATGATTGCAGATGAACATCACGAGGAGCGCCTGCTGCCTTTTGAAATCCGACAGCGCGACCTGCTTTCCTGTGAAGTCGGGCAGCCTGAAGTCGGGCGCCGGGGTGCCCAGCTCAAGCATCGTGGACGGGGTGCGTGCCATGACAGGGTTCTCCTCTCGCTGTGACGGCGCGCACCCTACCACGCCGCGGCCCTCGCCGCTGAACACCTCCCCGCCTTCGCGGCCGCGGCGGCCGTCCTCTGGCGCGCGCTCCCCTGCCCTCTCCAGCGCCGAGGCGCCTCCCTCGAGGTCTGAGCGCCTGTACCGGCAGGGGGCCGAGGCGGCCGCAGGGCGCGGCGGTCACCGCGGGAAGTGGCGCTCGATCATCGAGAAGAACGCCGCCCCGCCCGGCTCGCCGCCGATGCTCCAGTACGTCACCCCGCCGAGCCCGCCCTGCCTGGCGACAACGACCTTCTCCTCGAGCGACGCGAGGTCCTCGAAGAAGAGGCGCTCCCCGCTCGAGAGAAGCCGGTTCGGCGATCTCCCCGCCGCGAGCCGCCCGCCCTCGTCGTCCGGGCACAGGCTCATGTGCTCGGTGCTCGTCTCGTAGCTGTCGCCCGCGAGCTCCAGGCACTTGCTGAGCGGCTCGCACCCCACCACGGCGCCCCCGCTTCCCGGCGCCTCCGGCCCGAGGAGTCCGTAGTTCGGCAGCCCGAGGAGGAACTTCTCCCGGCGCGCGCCGCCGTCGAGCGCCCCGATGTACGAGACGGTCTCCTGGAGCCATCCGAGCGGCGCGACAGGGCCCACGTGCGGTCCGTCGTGCCAGTGGTAGTCGTACCCCATCACGTGCACGTGATCCGCCGAGGCGCTCAGCGCCTCGTAGTCGAACACGCCCTTCGCGGACACGACCGCCGGCACCGCGAGCGAGAGCTCCTTTCCACGCGCGTGGAGGGCGCGCGCGAGCTCGTCGATGAACGCCGAGAAGGCGGCCCGCTCGGCCCGGACGGTCTCGCCCGGCCCGAGGACCGATGAGAGGTGCTCGTAATCGATGTCGATCCCGTCGTAACCGTTCTCCATCACGAGCGCGACGATCCCCCCCACGTGCCTCGCCCGGAGCGCTGGATCGTGGAGCATGGCGTGCACCGCGACGACGTCGGGCCGGTCGATGGCGGCGATGAGGGGGATGAGCCGGGTCCGCGCGCCGCCGGCCGTCGTGCCGTCGAGGACGCGCCGGTCGTGAAAGCCGGCGAACGGGGCCTCCCGGCCGCGCGGGTGGTTCTCGAACGCGGTCGGCGAGGCGACGCGCCACCACTTCGGGTGCACGGCGTCGAACGCCCCGGCGTGGGCCGCGAAGGTGTCGTATCCGAGCTCCGTCGACTCGGGATCTCCGAGGAACTCGTGCAGCCACCCGCAGAAGCGGTGATCGCCCGGCGCGCGCGTCGCCTGGCTCGCGCGCTGCGCGCCGGGCGCGGCCGACGCCGAGAGCTCGGCGCTCCCCACCTCGTCGAGCGACGGCGCGCGCTCGGCCACGCCACCGCAAGAGATGGAGAACGCGGCGGAGCAGGCGAGCATCAGAGTCTGGTGAAACAGCTTCATATCGGCCGCGCTCTAGCAGCCCGCCGCCGCATCGACAGCCCGGTTCTCACGCTTCCGCGGGCCGCCTCACGCCGAGCCCGCGATGCGCCGTTTGACGCCTACTCCATCCCTGCCCCTCACCCTTCAGGTGGTGGGGTATTTCGGCCGAAGGCGGGGTCTTTTGAACCGCCAAGACGCCAGAAGACGCCAAGATTTTTGTGTTTTTCTTGGCGTTCTTGGCGTCTTGGCGGTTCCATCATTCCGGCAGGATGGGGGAATTCCCCCACCCGCCCTCGCGCCTCCCTCCACCGGCGGCCGGGCCGGCGACGTCGCCTGCGCACGCGCCCGCCGCTCCCTCGGCCAGGGCCGGTGTACTACGCTCGCTGCCGGCATGACCCAAGGCGTCCGCCCCCTGCACGAGCTCCGCGACGAGGCCCGCTCCGCGCTGGCCAGGAGCGATCTCACGCGCGCGCGCGACGCGCTCTTCAGCGCCCTCCAGCACACCATCGCCCGCGAGGAGGAGTACGTCGCCATGACGGACGAGCTCCGCGACGTGCTGGTCCGGCTGGGCGACGCGCGGAGCGCGCTCACCGTCTCCTGGTACGGCGGCAACGAGCAGAGCCAGCGCCCGCTCATCGCCAAGGTCCCGCCCATCGACCGCGCGCGCACCGTGCTCGCCTGGGCCGAGCGCGAGCAGGACCCGGAGCGGCAGAAGCGGCTCTACGGCCGCGCCGCCGACGAGTACGAGGCCGCCGGCCTCGTCGCGCAGGCCGCCATCGCCCGCGAGCGCGGCCAGGACTTCGCCCGCGCCCGCGCCCTCTGGTCGCGCCTCGCCCAGCTGCTCTCCTCGTCGGGCAGCGACCTCTACGCCGCCGGCCTCGCCCGCTTCAACCTCGCCCGCACCTCGCTCCGCACGGGCGACGCCGCGGCGGCGCGCGAGGCCGTCTTCGCCTCCGTCCACCTGCTCGAGGAGGCCGCCGACAGGTACGAGACCATCGGCCAGCGCGAGCGCGCCTTCGACTGCTACCAGGTCCTCATCGCCGTCGGGCGCGAGAGCCGCGCCTTCGAGCACGTCCTCGAGGGCTACGTGAACGTCATCCGCATCCTGCGCGAGGACCACCTGCGTTACTACGCGCTCCAGTCCTACGAGGAGGCCGTCGCCGCGGCCGAGAAGCAGGGCGAGGTCTCCGCCGCCGCAACGCTCGCCCGCGAGATGGCCGCGTACGCCCGGAAAGAGGGGCTCGCCGCCGTCGCCAACTTCGCCGTGCTCACGCAGGCCCGCCTCTGGCAAGAGGTGTCCGCCGTCTCGCAGAAGCGCGCCGCCCCGCCCGAGATCGCCGAGAACGCGCTGCTCGCCGCCGTCATCGCGCTCGGCGAGGCGGGGCAGTACAGCAAGGTGGGCGGCGTCTACCGCGCGCTCACGCAGCTGCCGCTCGAGGAGACCCGGAAGAAGCACTACGCCCGCGCCGGCCGCCGCTACGTGAACGCGCAGGACCTGCCGATCGACGCCGCGCCGCTGCCGGCGCACCTCCGCCACGAGCTCGGCTTCCCCGACGTCTGGCACATCGACCTCGTCGAGTGGGAGCAAGCCGGCAGCGCCGCCCAGGCGTGCGGCGACATCGTGCTCGACCCGGCGCAGTGGTCCGAGGTCACCCGCCGCCGCGCCATGCTCGCCCGGCTCACCGCGCTCGCCGTCGAGGGCGCTACGCCCGAGGCCACCCCCGCGCAGCAGCTCATCAGCCTCGCGGAGCAGCTCGCGACGGTCGAGCTCTACACGATCCTCTCGCCGCTCGAGCGCCTGTTCCGCCGCGCCGAGCCGAAGATCCGGGTGGCCGTCGTCCGCGCGCTCTCCCACTTCCTCTACAAGCGCACGTTCATCACCCTCCGCGATGCGCTCGTGGATCCCGACCCCACCGTCGTCCACGAGGCCGCCCGCGCGCTGGAAGAGCTCCGCTTCGCCCACGCCTTCGATCCGCTCGCCCGCATCTACCGCGAGTCGCAGGCCGCCGCCGTGCGCGCCAGCGCGGTGCGGGCGATCGCGAAGATCGACACCCTCGAGGCCGGCGAGATGCTCCTCGGCATCCTCCAGCACGAGGGCGCCGAGGAGCGCGCCGTGGCCGTCGAGGCGCTCAAGCGCGTGCGCGGCATGAAGTTCGTGGAGCTCGCCCGCGGGTCGCTCTCCGAGCTGACAGGCTCCGCGCAGGCGGTGGTGCGAGAGATCCTCCAGAGTCGTGGCCTCAGCCCCTGAGCGCGCCTGCACGACCGCGCGCCCGTACGACCACACGCCCGCTAGCCGCGCCGGGGCTCCACGACGAACCACAACGGCACAGCGCGGGGGTGATCCGCTGTCCGGGCAGCGAGCGCAGACTGCGCCTGGCTCCTCCCCTCTCTCACGCACCAGAAACCGTGCCTCGGACCAGCCTCAGACGAGCCTCAGACGGAGAAGACGAGTAACCCCGCGATTGCGCGCTGCGGCAAAGGGATTCCCCTAACGAGTTTGGTTCTCGCAGCGCTTCTGGAGGGTGCACGTCGACATCCAGTCGGGATACCCTGCACGCGCCAATCCAACTCATCCCGAGAGATTCTCGGAGCGCGATGACGTAAGCATGGAAGCGGACGGAGCGCTTGGGGGAGCGCTGGGAAACCGCCGTCCGGGCTCCCGATGGTGCGCTGCTCGACACAGGTCGACTTCTCAGCGCGCCACCGGCGGCTCTTGTCTCGTGTGGGCAGCAGCTGGGCGCCGTATCGCGGCGCCCAGCTGCCCGCCTCCAGCGCGCGCCGCTCCGGCGGCGGCGCGGCGGCTGGAGCGCGGCCGCGCTGGTGCAGGGCGGCCGGAGCTCGGTTCGCGCGAGGGCGCTCAGCCGCGGAGGATCGACTCGAGCGCGGGCACGATGCGGGCGTAGCGGAACTTGTATCCGAGCTCTTCCGCCCGCCTGGGATAGACGCGCTGCCCGGTGGTGACGATCTCGGCCGCGTCGCCCATCCCCAGCTTCACCACGGCCTCGGGCACGCGGAGCCACGACGGCCGGTGGAGCACCGCGCCGATCGCCTGCGCGACCTCGTCGCCGGTCTGCGCGTTCGGCGCGGTCATGTTGAAGGGGCCGCGCACCGCGTCGTTGTCCAGGGCGAGCAGGGTCATCCCCACGACGTCGTCGCGGTGGATCCACGAGATGACCTGCTTGCCGTCGCCGACGGGCCCGCCCAAAAAGAACCGGAAGGGGGCGATCATCTTGTCGAGCGCGCCGCCGCCCTCGCCGATCACGACGCCGATGCGCAGCTGCACCGAGCGGACGCCGTGCTGCTCCTCGACGGCGCGGGCCGCCTCTTCCCAGCGGACGACGACGTCGGCGAGGAAGCCCTCGCCGGGCGCCGCGTCCTCGTCGAGCACCTTGTCGCCCGGCTGCGGGCCGTAGTAGCCCACGGCGGACGCGCAGAGGAACGCGCTCGGCTTGCGCTTGGCCTTGCCGATCGCCTCGCCCATGAGGCGGGTCGTGTCGACGCGGCTCCTCAGGATCTCGCGCCGCGCCTCCTCGGTCCACCGCTTGACGATGGTCTCGCCCGCGAGGTGGATGACCGCGTCCACGCCGTCGACCTCCTCGAACCACGGCCCCGGGGCGTCCGAGCTCCACGTCACGACGCGCGCCCCGGGCAGCGCCGCCTGCGTCCGCGCCACGTCGCGCGTCAGCACCGTCACCCGATCACCCCGCGCGAGCAGATCCTTCACGAGACCGCGCCCGATAAACCCGCTGCCGCCAGTGACAAGAACCGTCTTCACGCGATCTATCTATCACGGCTCGGACGGAGGCGGGGCTTCCCTTCGAGCGCCGCCCTCGGAGCGCTCGGACGGCCTGCAGCTGTCCAGTCGTGACGCCGAGCGCTGGAGACGGTAAGACGCGGGATGTGATGGATGACCTAGAGACCTTCAAGAAGCTTCCTCTCGGCGGCCTCGATCGCCGCTCGCTCGTGGGCTCGCTGGCCGAGCACGGCGCGCGCGTGGCGACCGAGCAGCTCGCGGCGCACCGCGCCCGTATCCGCCCGGCGGGCGCGCGCATCGCCCCGGACACGGCGGTGCTGATCCTGGGCGGCTCGAACGGCATGACCCGGGCGCTCGCCCTGCAGCTGCTCTTCGGGGAGCGGGCCGCCGTCTTCGCCGTGCACTTCGACAGCGAGAAGATGCAGATCGGCCCGCACCACGTGAAGGCGATCTCGGACGCGGCGGCGGCCGAGGGGCTCACCGCGCGCTTCTGGAACAACGACGCCACGAGGCCGCAGGTGATCGACGAGGTCGTCGCCGCGCTGAAGGAGCGGTATCGGGCGGTGCACCTCGTGAACGGCATCGCGGCCGGCGCGATGAAGCGGTACGCGGAGCACGGGCCGACGAAGGTGAAGGACCTCGACGTCGCGTTCGATCCGGTGCTCCAGATCCCTGATTTCTCGCGCCCGGAGAACATCCGCAAGCTCGGGCTCGTCGAGGTGGACGTCGCGAACGACGCGGACATCGAGCGGACCAACAAGTTCATGGGCACGTCGTCGCTCCTGTGGGTCGAGCCGCTCGCCGCGGCGGGGCTCATCGCGAAGGGCGAGAGCGTGGTGTCCTTCTGCGACTACGACTACCCGAGCGACGATCCGGTCTACGCGATGGGCCCGCTCGCCGGCGCGAAGATCCTCCAGCGCAAGACGATGGCGGAGATCCGGGAGCGGTTCGGGGCGAAGACGGCGCGCATCTGCTATCCGGCCCTGGCCACGACGGCGCTCGGGGCGATCCCCGGCGGGCTGCTGATGTACGGGCTCAGCACGCAGATCTTGAAGGAGCGCGGGCAGTTCAAGGACGTCATCGATCTCGCGGGCGAGACGATGGAGATCTGGCGTCCGAGCTGGGACGGCAGCGATCTGCGGGTGGACGCGGCCTACCAGGCGTGTCTGCCGGAGTTCAACAAGCGCAAGGAGCAGATCGGTCCGAAGGACGTCCCCGGCGCGTTCCGGCAGCTGTTCGGGTGAGCCGTTGCGCGCGGGGCCTCGGCTCCGCGCGCCGCGCTCCACGGCCGGCCGCGCTGCACGCGCGGCCGGCGGACCGCCCCGCTCTACCCTTCAGCCCGCGCGACCTCGGGCTCGAGCCGGGCGACTTGGACCTTGTCGGACAGGCGGATGATCCCCACCCAGGCGAGCACGCGGATGACCTGATACGCCGGGTCGATCTCGAACCACCGCACCGCGAAGTTCGGGCTCATCGCGTACTTGTGGTGGTTGTTCTGGAAGAGCTCGCCGAGCGTCACGAAGTCGAGGACCAGCGTGTTGCGGGAGTCGTCGTCGCTGTTGAAGTTGCGGTAGCCGTAGCGGTGGCCGCACCAGTTCACGATCGCCCCGTGCAGCGGGCCCATGGTCCAGTGGAGCGGGAGGAACAGGAACTGCCACCAGTGCGAGGCGAAGGCCACGTAGAAGAGCACGTAGCCGGTGCCCCACGCGAGCCGGCCGATCCACGCGTTGCCGATGCGGTCGAGCGCGGGCCACTCGGGGTAGCCGCCGAGAAAGCGCGGCTCCACGTCGGCCGTGCCGTCGTAGATCGCGTCGTAGCGGTGCGCGGTGTCCAGCATCATGCGGACGACATTCGAGTAGTACCGCGGCGAGTGCGGATCCTTCGGCGTGTCGCTGTACGCGTGGTGCATGCGGTGCAAGATCGCGTAAACCCAGGGCACGAGGTACGACGAGCCCTGCGTGAGGTACGTGAGGAAGTGGAAGATCCGCTCCCATGGCTTCGACATCGTGAACATCCGATGCGAGGCGTACCGGTGCAGGAAGAAGGTCTGGAAAAAGACCGAGAGCGTAGAGTGGGCGATGAGGACGATCGCGATCTCCATGTTCGCGTCCTAACCCGGTGACGCGCGGCAGGGGGTCAGCTCACGGTCACGATTCCGTAACGGGCCCCGGGTCCGCGCGGCCTCTGGTCGCCTCTATCTTCGCGAGATTCCGCGGGAATCCCCGTGATTGTCCGTGATTGATCGAGTCCGTTCATGGTAACAGCGGTGTCGTGAAGGCCGTGATCATCGGGGCGGGCCGGGGCAGCCGGCTGCGTCATCTGACCGAAGAGCTGCCGAAGACGCTGGTCCCGATCCTCGGGCGCCCGATGCTCGACGGCATCCTCGAGGCGCTCGCCGCGGGCGGCTTCCGGCGGTCGGATATCGTGTTCGTCTGCGGCTACAAGGCCGACGTCATCCGGGCCGCCTACCCGGATCTGACGTACGTCGAGAACCGCGACTGGGAGCAGAACAACATCCTTCTCTCGCTCCTCTGCGCGCGCGAGCACCTCGAGGGCGGCTTCGTCTCGACGTACGCCGACATCGTCTACCGGCCCGAGATCGTGGCGGGGCTGGTCCGCTCTCCGCACGACATCGCGCTCGCCTGCGACACGGACTGGCGGCGCCGCTACGTGGGCCGCTCGCAGCACCCCGAGACCGACGCCGAGAAGCTCCGCGCCGGCGGGGATCGCGTCCTTCAGATCTCGCGCCGCATCCCTCCGGAGTCCGCGACCGGCGAGTTCATCGGGGTGATGAAGCTCTCGGCGCGGGGCGCCGGGCAGTTCCTGGCCGCCTTCGACGCCGCGCGCGGCGCCTTCTCGGGGCGGCCGGAGTTCCGCGAGGGCCGCACGTTCCAGCGGGCCTACCTCATCGATCTGCTCCAGCACATGATCGAGTCCGGCGCCGACCTCCACAAGCTCGACACCCACGGCGGCTACATGGAGATCGACACCCTGGAAGACGCGTCGATGGCCGACGCGTGGTGGCGCGGCGCGCCCTGAGGCTCTGATCTGTTCTAGAACGCGTCGGCGAAGGTCGCGCCTTGGGCGAGGAGGCCGGGGAGACCGCCGGTGTGCAGGAACAGCACCCGCTTGCCCGAGAGCTCGCCTCGCTCGGCCAGGTCCCAGAGCCCGGAGAACGCCTTGCCCGTGTACACGGGGTCGAGGACGAGGCCTGACAGCCGCGCCACCTGGAGGATCCGCGCTCGCTGCTCCGGCGTGGACACCCCGTAGGCAGGGCCCTTCGCCGAGTCGTCGATCACGAGGTGGGCGGGCGAGCCGAGGCGCGGCTCGAGCGCGCGCGCGTCGTCCATGATCCCGACCACGATCCGCGCGAACGTCGCCCTGTCCTCGCAGACCGCCATCGAGCGCACCTCGCCGGCGACCTCGTAGCGGGCCGCGCCGAGCGCCGTGCCCGCCGCCGTCCCGCCGGAGCCGCACGCGTGCACGATGACGTCGAACGGCTTGCCCCCCGCGAGGCCGAGATCGAGCTGCTTCCGGATCTCCTCCATCGCGCGCACGTAGCCGAGCGCGCCGAGGCCGTTCGAGCCGCCCTCGGGGATCACGTACGGCCGGCCGCCCGCCGCGCGGATCTCGGCGGCCGCCTCGGCCATCAGGGCGCCGCGTTCCCTGTACGCCTCGGGCGAGATCAGCCGGATCTCCGCGCCGGCGAGCCGGTCGAGCAGCACGTTGCCCTCGAGCGGCGCGAGGGCCGTCGGATCGCTCGTGCGCAGGAACAGCACCGAGCGCAGGCCGAGCGAGGCGCTCACCAGCGCGGTCGCGCGCGCGTGGTTCGACTGGAGGCCGCCGCAGGTGATCACGCAGCCTGCGCCCTCCTCCCGCGCGGCGGCGAGCAGGTACTCGAGCTTGCGGATCTTGTTGCCGGCCTCCGCGCCCGCCGTCATGTCGTCGCGCTTCACGTGGAGGTCGACGCCGAGCGCCTCGGCGAGCCGCTGCGGGCGCTGGATCGGTGTCGGAAGGTGGCTCAGCGCGAGTCGTTTGCGCATCGTTTCTCCCCTCTGTCTGCCAGGGGCGCCCGCTGCTGCGCGCGGGCGGGCGGCCCTCGCAACCGCCCTCTAGCACCCTGGGCGGCCCTCGTCTGCTGTGTCCCGCGCGAGCTCGACCGAGGGCCCGGCGCGCCCTGGCCAGCTCAGTGAATCACGCCCAGCTTGAGCGTGAGCAGGTACTGATCGGGGAGCTCGGCGCCCGCGGCGTCGTCGAAGGCGCCGCCCGGGAACAGGACCCCGGCCTCGGTGCCGAACTGGAGGGTGACGAGCCTGCCCATCGCGATGCGCGCGTCGACGCCGAGGTCCAGCTCGACGCCGAGATCGCGGCGGCGGCTGTCGCCGCCGTCGTAGTTGGCCAGGCTGCCGCCCGCCCGCGGGGCGCCGTAGGGATCGACCAGATCCGAGGTCGCCTCGGCGATGACCGCGCCCGCCTTGAGGTCGAGCCAGCGCGCCGGCCGCACGAGGATGCGCGGGTTCACGTAGGCGGCGCCGGGCACGCCTCCCTTGGACGGCAGCGACCTGATGCCTGGCTCGGGGGACGCGGCGAAGAGCTCCCGCTCGGCGATCGTGGCGGCGCGCGCGGTCTTCCAGGCGAGCACCTCGTCGAACAGGAGGAGCCCGACGTTGTGGCTCGGGTCGAAGGTGAAGCGCCGCGAGACGCCGTCCGTCGGGTCGTCGTCGCCCGAGGCGTAGCCGGCCTCGATCTCGGTGACGACGCGCCCCCACCGCCCGGCAGGCCGCCCCCCGCGGCCCGCGACGTGCACCGCGCCGAGCGTCGCCGCGCCGCCGACCGAGCGCACCACCACGGGCGAGCGCCCGAACCCAGGACCGGACGGCGGCGGGGGCCCGCTCGGGGCGAACGACGCCGACCCGAGGATCACCGCGGCCTCGAGCTCGCCGTAGACGTGAGCGCGCCCCCCCGGCACCGGCGCGTTGAATTTGCCTGCCACGTCGAGGATGCCGGCTGTGAGCACCTCGTTGAACCGGGCCGCGCTCGTCTTCGCGCGGCGCTCGCGCGCCTGCCGCCGCATGGCGCCGTAGATCCCGATCTCGCCGCGCCGCTCTCGCCAGAGCGCGGACACGACCGCCTGGAAAGCGCGATCGCCCTCGCCTTCGTCCTGCCCCTCGACGTCGTTTCCGAGCAGGTCGGCCGCGTTGTCCTCGAACACGAGGTCGGCCGCGACGGTCACGTGGAGCGGCCCGCCCTTCCCCATCGGCGTGGCCGCGAAGAGGACGCGTTCCATGAGCGATCCGCGCTCGTAGTCGCCGAAGACGCTCGCGCGCTCGCCGTCGTTGACGACGAGCCCCATCCCCCAGTGCGCGCTCTGCTGGCCCACCCGGACGACGCCGAGCGCCCACGGCAGCTCCAGGTAGAGGGTGCGCGGGTGCACCTCGTACCACGCGAGGGCGGCGCGCGCGTCGCGCACCTGCTCGACGTCACGCGTGGTGTCCCCGGCGATGAGCCCCCGGACGACGTCGATCTGCGCCACGATCGAGGCCTTGTCCTTGAAGTGGAAGCGCGGCGAGAGGCGCAGCCAGTGGGCGATGTACTGGCTCTGCCCGAGCGTCGTCGCGCCCGGAGCCGACAGGGGCGGCGCCCGGAGCGGCAGATCGCTCATGGCGCGGTAGCGGAGCTGGTACTCGCCCTGCAGCGAGAACGTCGACCGGGTGGGGTCCGGCGGGGGCGGCGGCTTGCGGCCGGTGTCGAGCACGAGCCGCTCCTCGAAGTCGTCGACGGCCGGCGCGGCCGGCGGAGAGCCTTGCTCGGAGCTCGCGCCTTCGGCGGGCTGAGCGCCGCTCGGCGAGGCTTGCTCGGTGCTCGCTCCTTCAACGGGCTGAGCGGCGCTCGGCGAGGCGAGCGCGACAGCAAACGCAAGGGGGGCGAGGGTGACGAAGGTGAAGCGCATCGGAAGCAAGCAGCCGCTCACCAGCGCCCGGCCGGGAACGCGCGCCCGAAGGATAGGCGGATCGATCCCCGCGGGGCACTGGATTCTTCCGCCAACGGCGAGCAGCTGGCTTTTCGCGGGGCATCCGCCGCTCTAGCGTGCGCCTTCGTGACCCTTTCCACGCCGAGCGCCGCCGCTGGTTCTCCTTCTTCACCGCCTCCTCCGCCTCCGTCAGATCCGTCAGATCCGTCACGTCCGTTGCTCCTCGGCCGATCGCTCTCGCTCGCGGATCTCGAGGAGGTCGCGCGGCGCGGTCGTCCGGTGGCGATCTGCGCCGAGGCGCGCGAGCGGGCGGCGGCTTCGCGCCGGGCGATCGACGCGATCGCGGCGGCGGGCGACGCCGCGCCGGCGGTGTACGGGATCAACACCGGCTTCGGCGCGCTCGCGGAGACGCGCATCGCGGATCACGACATCCGGGCGCTCCAGCGCAACCTCGTGCGGAGCCACGCCTGCGGGGTCGGGCCGGAGCTCGGCGAGGCCGAGGTGCGCGCCATGATCGTCCTGCGCGCGCAGGTGATCGCGCTGGGGCACTCGGGGGTGCGCACGGAGGTGCTCGATCTGCTCGCCGCCCTGATCGAGCGCCGCGTGAGCCCGCGCATCCCGGCGCAGGGATCGGTCGGCGCGTCGGGCGATCTGGCGCCGCTCGCGCACCTCGCGCTGACGCTGATCGGCGAGGGCGAGGCGCGCTTCGAGGGGCAGCTCATGCCGAGCGCGGTGGCGCTCGCGAAGGCCGGCCTCGCGCCGATCGAGCTCGCGGCGAAGGAGGGGCTCGCGCTGATCAACGGGACCCAGTACATGACCGCGCTCGGCGCGCTGGCGCTGCGGGACGCGGCCGCGCTCTGCACGGTCGCGGACATCGCCGGCGCGGTGAGCCTCGAGGCGCTGATGGGCTCGAAGCGCCCGTTCGACGAGCGGCTGATGCGCGTCCGCCCGCACCCGGGTCAGGCCGGCACGGCCGGGAACCTGCGCGCGCTGCTCGGGGGCAGCGAGATCATGCAGAGCCACGCGGACTGCCCCAGGGTGCAGGACGCCTACTCGCTCCGCTGCATGCCCCAGGTCCACGGCGCGACGCGCGACGCTGTCGCCTGGGCCGCCGAGGTGCTGACCCGCGAGGTCAACAGCGTCACGGACAACCCCACGGTGTTCCTCGGGGACGGGGCGGATGGCGTCGCCGAGCTGATCTCGGGCGGCAACTTCCACGGGCAGCCGGTCGCGCTCGCCCTGGATCTCGCCGCGATGGCGGCGGCGGAGCTCGCGAACATCAGCGAGCGGCGGGTCGAGCAGCTGGTCAACCCCGCGCTCTCGACGGGGCTCACGCCGTTCCTGGCGCCGCACAGCGGCCTGCACTCGGGGTTCATGATCGCCCAGGTGGCGAGCGCCTCGCTGGTGAGCGAGAACAAGGTGCTCTGCCACCCGGCGAGCGTCGACTCGATCCCCTCGAGCGCCGGCCGAGAGGACCACGTGAGCATGGGCAGCATCAGCGCCCGAAAGCTCGCGCAGGTGATCGAGAACGTCCGGAGCTCGCTGGCGATCGAGCTCATCACGGCGGCCCAGGGCGTGGACCAGCGGCTCCCGCTCCGCCCCAGCGCGGGCGTCGCCGCCGCCCACGCCGCCATCCGCCGCGTGGTCCCCGGGCTCACCGAGGACCGCCCCCTCTACCGCGACATCGCGGCGGCCGCGGAGCTCATCCAGAGCGGTGCGCTCATCGCCGCGGTGGAGGAGGCGGTGGGGCCGCTCAACTGATTATTTCTGTTACTGAAGTTACATCTGAGACGATTTAGAGGAAATCTTACGCGAGATAAGGGAATGCGATCGGTCCATTGCGGGGCGAGTTGCTGTACATTGGCTCAGTGCCGATTCCGGTCAGCGTCCCGCCGTTTCCCTTCGATGCCGTGCGGGATCTGCTCGGGGTGGTGCGGACGATCTACGCGGCGGCGAAGGAGGGGGGGTCGTCGCGGGAGGAGCTCGCTCGCATCGCGCAGGTGGGCAAGGAGCTGAGCCGGGCGCTGGATCTGGCCGGGTCGCCCCAGCAGGGGGCGTCGGGGCTGTCGGCGGCCTGGAAGGTGGCGGACAGGGCGATGCTCCAGGTGAACGACCTGGTGGATCCGCTCACACCGGCGGCGCCGCTCCTGATGGCGGCCCGGAGCCGGGTCACTGGGAGCCGGCTGACCCTGAGGAGCAAGCCGCAGGGGCGGTAGGCGGTAGGCGGCCAGCCCCCTCGGTGGCCTGCTGTAGGGCTGGAATCGTCAGCTGCGACCGAAGAACCTGCGGCCACGCGACCGCTCGGCGTCGCGCCGGATGCCCTGCATCACCACGCGGATGAGCTCACGGTTGTAGGCGCGCCTGTCGTGGCGCTTGTGCTCGGGCAGCTTGACGCCCAGAGCGTGTGCGAGACGTTCTACGTTCTCTACCTTCGCCTCACGCAAACAGTCGATGTCCAGATCCATGGAGTGGCGCTCCCATTACTCGAATCCACTCGGCTTGTCGAGCCCAGAGGACACGAGCGTGGCTGCGCGCCGTTTCCCATCGGGTTCCCGCCGGACCGTGGCAGGCTCCCATCAGACCGTGACGGGCATGGGGCGTCCCGGGCACGTCGGCGCCACGAGGCGCGCCAGCTCGGCGCGCCGCACGTAGGAGGTAGCCCCGCCCGGACTCGAACCGGGACGCCCGCGAGGGCCGCGGATTTTAAAACCGACCAGACGGACGCCATGGGCGCCGATGCCCCGGTTTCGGCCGGGAATCTAGGGGGGCCTCCCGTCCTAATGGCGCCGGTGGAGCACCCGCCCGCCCGTTCCGGCGACCCGTCCGCCCTTTCGCCAGACCCCGGACCGCCATCGCCGCCCTCCCTCCCCTCGCTGCACATGCCGGACGACCAGAGCCGGACCGAGCGGAACGCGGTCGCCCCGCCGCGGCAGCTGGATCTCGCCTCGCCAGGGCCGAGCGGCGCTCCGGTCGGTTCTCAGGCCGACCTGCTGGAGCAGATCGCCAGCGCCCTCCGCACGGCAGCGGCGCGCGGAGACCTTGATACCGCTCGCGCGCTCCACGCCGCACTCGCCGGCGCGCTCGGGGTGACACATCCGACGGGCGAGGCGAGCGGCGCGCGGGTTATCCCGCTTCGCGGACGCGGGAGACGAGGCTAACAACGATCGCGAATTGTCAAGCGGTGCTCGTCGCACTCGTCCTGCTCCTCGCCGCGGTGGTGGTAAGAGAACGGCCGGCGAGGGCGGCAACCCTCCCGGCTTGAGATGCGAAGCGAGGTTCACGTGGGAGGCCAGGCGGGCGAGGCGAACAATGAGGCGGCGCGCCTGCGCGCAGCGGCGCGCGCGTGGCTGACCGGCGCGGACGCCCGATGGCTCGCATGGTGGACAGCACGCCGCCGGTCGCGCCTTGAGTGGGTCTACAAGGGAAGCTGGCCGAAGCTCGATCCCTGCCCTGTACATCTCCGGGAAGAGTCGGAGCACGGGCCGCGCATGCGCCTCGATTCGACGCCCGCGAGCGCATCGACTCCGCGTGAGAGCGTCTTTTCCGTTCAGACCGAGCCGGCAGAGCAAGCGTTCCTGGATCTCATCGGGCGGCCCGACGGTCCGCGTGGAGACGCTTTCATCGACGATGCGGTGAAGGTGTTTCGGTTCCTCGTCAAAGCTTCGATTATGGGGTCTCCGGCTGACCTGGAGGTCCTTCGCGGTTGGGCCGCTGAACTCGACAGCGATCATGTCCGCCGAGCGAGCGTGGTTCGCTGCATCGTGCGTGGCGCCAAGTCCTTCGCAGAGTGGCCCGGGCCGACAGAGCGCGCCGTCAAGGAAGGATTTGAGCGCTTCCCGGTGGTTGAGCCGGACGATCGTCTGGCGGCCGAGCGTGGCCGGCCTCCGGGGCCCGCTCCGGCTCCGGAGCTCGCCGCGACCAGGGCGATCGATCGGCTCTACTTCTGGATTGCACGGGGCGAAGAGCTCGCCAAGGAAGACCCGAGCGTCAACGATGGTCTTCAAGCGATGCGCCGTATTGTCGCCGTCTACGAACTGCGAGAGGACCTAACTGCCATCGACGCGCGCTTCGGCCGGCTGGATCCCGCGACGCTCTACGACGAACTAGCGAGTGCGGCAGGGCGCAAGAAAGGCGGCAGGGGCAACGTTGGGCTGCCCGGGCTAGCTGGACGCCTGAGCGCCTCCGTCGGCGCTTTCGGCGACACGGAGAAAAGCGTCGCGGCTCAAGCGTTCCGTGATGCTCAACTCAGGCTGAGGGGGCGCCGCTGCTGACGAAAAGCCCAGCCGTCTGACTTGGGTTCTTGGAGAACCCAAGATGAGCGACTTGCGTTTCCATAATCCAAGTCGTCGCCCTGCGGTTTCAATACGCGCCATGCTGTCCCCGTATGCAGCAGTTGACGAAGACGCAGACGGTTCTGGTGCTCGCGGGGCTTTCAGGAGCAGACCCGCGCACGGTGCGGAACTACCTCGAAACGGGGAAGGTCCGCGGGGCATTGAAGGAGCGGATCGAGCTCGCACAGCGCCAGTTGGCGCAGCTGCAGAGCTCTCTGGCGCCGGTGGTGAAGGGCTGAAACCGAGCCGTTGACGGCGCCGAGCGGGGACCGGCGGACAGGCTCAACAAGGAAGCTGGCGGGCGCCGGGTGCAAGCCGAGGCCGCGCCGTGAGGAGACGTGTATGGAGAGGATGAACGCAGCGGCCGTGCCGAGCAAGGCCGCTGACATCAGGGGGAAGGCGCTGCCCGGGCGGAAGAGCGGCAGCGACATCACGGCGCGCGTGCTGGCCACGCTCGCGAGCCCAGACGGGCCTGCCGCGGATCTGGTCCCGATGCTGGTCAAGGTCGTGCAGGTGGTCGTCCAGGAGGTGCAGCACGCCGAGCAAGCCGAGGACGACCCCGTGCTCGACGCTGGCAGCGCCGCGGCGTTCCTCGGCGTCTCGAAGGAGACGGCGAACCGGATGGCCAGGAAGGGCGAGATCGCGGCGATGAAGCTTGGCTCTCGGCTCGGCTGGCGCTTCCGCCGGTCCGATCTGCTGGCGTACCTCGAGGCGAAGCGCCGCTGGCCGGCGCCGGAGCCCGCGAATGACGCGGAGGGCCTCCCGACGGATGTTGCAGGCGTCTTGGCAGAGATGGGTCTGCCCGCCCGTAGGGGGCGACGATGAGCCGCGCATGCACAGCACATCGCGCCGCGGCCGACGGTAGTGCAGACGAGATCGGACGCATCCTCGCTGGCCTGCGGGCATTCCTCTCGGAGCTGGGGCCGCCCCCGGAAGACGTGCGCTCTCTGCTCGTGCTCGGCTGCGTTCGTCCGCGCGGCCCTGAGTTCGCGCTCACCTCCAGGTCTGCTCTCGTGGCGCACCTGCGGCGGCAAGGCGACGACGGGACCGCGCAGGCTCTTGATGCGCCGGTGCCGGCGGGGGCCGTTCGTGTGGTCGCCGTGGGGAGCGATGGTAGCTACCGCACCGCGCTGGCGTGGTGGCCATCGACGGCGGAGCGCATCAACGCCTCCGGGGGATGCGCGTGACGGCCGCAGCTCCGCATCTGGGCAACGACGCGTCGCGCGCCGCGCTCTCGGGGACGGTGGCACGCCCCGCGTGCACGCATCCGCCTGACGTCGCCGGGATCGAGGCCGTGAGCGCTCTGTCTCTCGCGGAAGCTGCCGCGGAGTACGCGCGGCGCGGCTTCCGCGTGATCCCTCTGCACAGCGTCCTGCCAGCCGGCGGCGGCTGTAGCTGCCCGCAAGGAGCAGCGCACGGGAGGCATGCCGGGAAGCATCCCCGGATTCGGGACTGGGAGCGGGAGGCATCGAGCGACGTCGCCAAGGTCCGGGCATGGTGGGAACGATGGCCGAAGGCGAACGTCGGGCTGGCGATGGGCGGCCCGGCTGCCCTGTTCGCCGTCGATGTCGATGGGCCAGAAGGGCGCAGCACGCTCGAGGCGCTTGAGCGGGAGCACGGCCCGCTGCCGGAAACGCTCCGCATGGCGTCGGGCCGCGACGGCGGCGGTCACCTTCTCTTCGCCGTCCCGCCCGAGCTGGCCGATCTCGGCGCAGAGCTCGCGAACAGCGTCGCCAAGCTGCCCGGGATCGATGTGCGCGCGCAAGGCGGGCAGATCGTTGCCCCGCCGTCGCTCCACCACACGGGACGGCTCTACGCCGTGGCGCACGTCGCCCCGATCGCGAGCGCCCCCCGATGGCTGCTCGAGCGGCTGACCACGCCGAAGGCGCCCCCCGCCAGACCGCAGCTCACGCCCGCCATGCAAGAGGCGGCGCCGCGCAGCACGGACGCTAGGACGCGCGCAGCGGCGTACCTCCGGACGATGGATCCCGCGATCTCGGGACAGCGAGGTCATGACGCGCTCTGGCGCGCCGCCTTGGCGATGGTCTGCGGATTCGATCTCGCCCACGACGTCGCGCTCGATCTGCTGCGCACCGAGTACAACCCGCGCTGCCTGCCGCCGTGGTCCGAGGCAGAGCTCCGCCACAAGGTCGAGGATGCAGGCCACGCCGGGGTGCCTCGTGGGTACCTGCTGCACGAGGCGGGGCATGCGGACCGCTTGCGGACCTCTGCTGCGCTGGCGATCGACCCGGCGCGAGATGAAGGCTGCGAGGAGCTCGAGCGCGATGCGATCGTGAACGAACCGCAGAGCATCGCGGCCGTCTTGAACGAGCTTCGGGGACTTCCCAGGGAGAAGCGAAGCGGTGCCGCACGTGCGCCTGGCATCCTGCGCCTCGCTGCGACGCTGTCCGAGGACTCGCCGGATTGGACCGACCTCTACGAGGGGCTGAAGGTGCTCGGTGTGGGCGTGCTCCCTTGGAAGCGCGCGGTCCGCGCCTTCAGGGGGCGCGGTCACAGCGCGAGCTCTAGTGATGCCCACCCGGGCGAGACCGACGAGCGCCCCGTGATCGTCGTGACGACGGCGGAGCACGAGGTCAACGACGGCGCGGTCCAGGCGCTTGCATCGGTTCCGGGCGTCTACCAGCGCGGGTGGATGCTGGTCGACATCGTGCGGGAGACGGCGAGCGTCCCAGGGCTCGCACGCGCCGAGGGGACGCGCCGCATCCGCACGATCCCCCTGCCCCGGCTGCGTGAGCTCCTCACGGTCGCTGCGCGGTGGGTCGTACAGCGGACCGATCCGCAGACCGGCGAGATCACCATGCGGACGGCGCATCCGCCGGATTGGAGTGTCCGCGCCGTTGAAGCGCGCGGCCAGTGGGAAGGCATCCCACGGCTCACCGCGATCGCAGAGTGCCCGGTTCTACGACCCGATGGGAGCATGCTGCTCGTGCCCGGCTACGACGCACGAACGGGCATCCTCTATGCGCCCGTCCTCAACTTCCCGGCGATCCCACACGCGCCGACGATGGATGAGGCGCGTGCGGCGGCGCGCGAGCTCCTTAAAGTCGTCGAGGACTTCCCCTTCGAGAGCGATGTGCATCGCGCGGCGTGGCTCGCGTCGGTCCTGACGCCCCTCGCGCGGTTCGCCTTCGAGGGGTCGGCGCCGATGTTCGTCTACTCGGGGAACGTGCGCGGCGCGGGCAAGACCCTGCTCGCGAAGGTCGTCGGGGAGATCGTCACGGGCCGGTCGATGGCGACGATGACGCAGGTCGAGAGCGAGGAAGAGGAACGCAAGCGGATCACGTGCATCGCGCTGGAGGGCGATCCGCTGGTGCTCATCGACAACATCAGCCGCCCCCTCGGCAGCGGCACGCTGGACAAGGCGCTGACGGATGTCTTCTGGGGGGAGCGGCTCCTCGGCAGCAACAACCGCCCGCAGCTCCCCATGCTCGCCACGTGGTACGGCACCGGGAACAACGTTGCCTTCCGAGGCGACACGGCGCGGCGGTGCTGCGTGATACGGCTCGACAGCCCGCACGAGAAACCCGAGACACGCGACGACATGCGCCAGCCGCATCTGCTCGGCCACGTCCGGGAGCATCGCGCGAAGCTCGTCGCGGCCGCCCTGACCATCCTCCGCGCGTGGACTGCTACAGGGATGGATCTGCACACGTTGGAGCCGCGCATGAGGTCGTGGGGCTCGTTCAACGAATGGTCGAGGGTGGTCTGCGGTGCGATCGTCTGGCTCGGCTATCCGGACCCCGGCGAGGCGCGCGGCTCTGCGGACGATGAGGACGACCCGGAGGCGACGGCGCTCGATCAGCTCGTCGACGGCTGGGCCAAGGTCTGCGCGGACATCTCCCCGGAGCGGAACGCATGCACCGTCGCTCAGGTGCTCGATGCTCTTCAGCAGGACGATGCGGATCGCGCCGCCGTACGCATGCAGCACACGCCGAAGCCGGCGAAGTGGCCGGTGCTCCGCGCCGGCCTGGCCGAGCTCGTGTCAGGTGTCCCGGCGGGCAAGCTGCCGAACGTCAAACAGGTCGGCTACCTGCTGCGCCGGTACAGGAACCGCAACGTAGGCGGGCGCAAGCTCGTTCAGACGAACATCGTGCGCGGCGAACGCCTCTGGACCGTCGTTCCCGTGCAGCGGCCGTGACGGGGCGCCGAGGGGCCCGGGCACCCAGCGATCGTGCTGGGCTACTTCAGCGCGCAGTAGGGGCGCTGCGGCTCCCGTAGCTCCTTCTCGGCATCGCGCAGAAGCGCCGCCGCGTCGCCGCAGTGGCTCGCCTGGCCCAAGATCACGCATGCGCACGTTCCCGGCTGCCAGCCGGAGGACCGCGATCCCGGTGAAGTCCGCCGCCGTCGCGTTGAGCTCGGCGCGCACGTCGTCCACGCCCCCCGACGTTGCCGCTGCCACCGCCGCGCGCGAGCTCCCGGAGCTGGCCGAGAAGGGTCCGCGCGCGTCGGGCCGCACCGTTGCGAGCTTCGAGGCAGGGTGGTGTCCGCTTTGGCCTCCCGCTTGGCCACCGGCCGGGCTAGATGGGTGGCACGATGGCCAATTACTACTCCAACAGCTTCCAGTTCCCACCCGACGTCGTCCAACATCTTCGGCAGTTCGACAGTCTCCCCGAGGCGTGGGAGCACTCCACCGACGGCGCCTGCATGCTCTGGCTCGCGCGCTCGATGGCGAACGCCCCCGGCCAGATCGGCTGCGTGTCACGCGGGGCCCTGCATGCCGCGACGACGATCGATGAACTCATCGATACGCGGCACGAGGTCTGCCGCGATGTCAGCGATCCGATCTGCCTCGGATACTTCCACGCCCGAGACGCAATGTACGCGGCTGCCGGCGTGGAGGATAGGCCGTGGCCGGAGCCCGGGCCGCGCGCCGACTACGAGAGCAGGCCGCAGGACGAGCGCGCCTACGCAGCAGCCGTCGCAGAAGCTCGCGCGCTGGCAGCCGACGTCCTCCGCGGGCGCAGGCTCCTCGAAGAGATGCTCGAGCTGGCTCGGTAGATCGGCATGGCAGGCCGGAGGCGTCGGCGTTCGCCTGCGCCTCCGGCTTGCGCCCGGCTACCCTCCGCTGCCCAGACGCTCGGCGAGGCCGTAGTGCAACGCGGCGACGCTGCCCGCTACCAGCAGGACCGCCGGGCCGGTGAGCTCGAGCTTGAAGGAGCTCTGCGGGGGCCGACCAGAACCATGCGCATGGTTGATGGGGTTGGGTGGCGATGGTGGCCATCTCCCCCCGCCCCTCCGGATGCGATCGACTTTGTTTCGATGGCACGTGATCCAGCACACGGGAAAATTTCTGATCTCGCCCACGGCGTCTAAGGACCATCGCCACCATCGCCACCTCTGGGGAGGGTGACCGAAGGCGAAGAGCGACGGGGGCTGCACCCACGGGGCAAGGACGTAAGCCCTCGGAATCAGAGCCAAAAAAAAATACTTGCGGTTCTGCGCAAGAACTATTAAGCTCGTCTTAGGCGATTCTTATTTTTGTTGTTGACGCGCGGTCGCTTGTGCGGTAGTTACGCCTCGCGTGCACGGCTTGCTGCCGTGACGCTTGGAAGTGAGCGTCTACTCGCGTTGCTCGACTGAGCGAGCGCAAAAGCGAAGGGCCTCCCGGCGGCAACCGGGGGGCCCTTCCTGTTGCGTTGCGCGGGAGCTTCGAGCGCCTGCGTGCAACCGTCCCGTGGTGGAGACGGTGGCATGGTACGACTGCACGCGTAGTCGTCAAGGCGTGTCGAGATCCCACGGACGAGGTCAGCGAGCGCAGGTTCAGGTGCTCAGGCAACACGAGCCGCGCAGCGCGGCGAAAGAGGGATCATGGCGTACGAGACGAAGTTCGTTTCAGGGGCAGATGCGAAGACGCTGACCACGCGAGTGCAGAGGGCGGAGCGAGACGGCTGGGAGTACGTTGACGTGAAGCTCGCAATGGCTCCCGTTCGCCCGAACGACAAGGATCCGCCTAACTATCACGTCTACATGTTGGCCACCCTGCGCCGACTCGTCGACTAGCAGACGCGGAGATCTGGGCGAGTGGCGTGATAGGCTCGCGCGCGTGCCCCGCCGCCGCTGCGCCGCCCAGATCCTCCGCTCGGTTCCACTGCGAGATCGCGCCGTGCTGCTCCGCTTCGGCCTCGACTTAGACGACCCAGCGGCCGCGGCGCTCTTCGTCGAGGGCGTGCGCGTGGCCGACGAGCTCATCGCGGAGGAGCTCCGACGCGAGGCGGAGCTCAGCTGACGCCGCGCCCCCCGTCGAACAGTTATGCGGGGGTTCGATGCCCTGGGGGCTGCGTCCTCGTATGGGACGGGTTCGGGCTGGAAAATCGGAAACACAAGGCGAGAGGGCGGTGGCCTGCCTCGGGAACGGCGGAGGTCGGCCGGATGCGTTCCCGCGGGGCCATGGATCTCGAGGCTTGGGGCGACTGCGCGCCGTGGCATGCGCGCTGTAGCCCGTGAACTCGGGGTGGAAGCCGCCGTCGACGAGCATGAGGGACACCTCGTCGTGTCGCCGAGAACGCTCAATCCATCGTTGCGCAACATGATGCTTCATAATGCGCAATCGACACATGCCCTGTGATTATCTCTAGACCAGAGGCACTCAAGAGCTCAAGTTGTGAACCCATGAGCAAGCGACCTGTTACTGTGTTGCTCGATGACGAGGTGGAGGCGCGCCTTCACCGGCGACGCGTCAGCCGCGACCGGATCCGTTCGTTCTCCGACGTCACGCGCGAGGCATTGATCAGGGGCCTCGACGTGATCGACCGCGAGCAGCTTTCGGCGCAAATCGCGAGCACGCCCACCTTCCTCGCCGCCGCGAGCGGCACGAACGACAACAACGGAGGCGCGCCCGAGTGCGCGTGAGGCAATGTCCGAGACACCGACGCTCAGTGAGAGCGTGAACCACTATCGCTATGATCGGCCGGGGCCGCTGGCCATCGTCTCGTCGGCATGGGGGCGCGAGTTTCCCGCCGTCCCCCACGGCGGGCCGCCGAACCGCTTTATCGCACTGCCCGCACCCAAGGCAGCCGCCCCAAGCCCCTTCCCGGCCTCATCGCTCCCCCGAGCCGTGCGCGTGTGCACCGTGCCGGGGAAGAACGCGAAACCCGTCGGCAAGCGGGGGAACCGCGCGGCCGCAGGGTCGAGCAGCGGGCCGAGCGATGCCGCAGCGAAGGCGCGCCTCGGCGCGCTCGCCGCGAAGGTCGCCCAGCTCGCCGCGATGGTCGATAAGGTCGACGAGCGTAAGGAACGCGATCGCCTCCTCGCGTCGCGTCCGGACCTCATTCCCGAGGTCGTCGCGGTGCTCAATAAGGCTCCGATCGCAACGGTTCGCGACGCGGTGAAGAACTGGCCCCGCGAGCCGGCAAGCCGGCTCCCCCCGAAGGAGAAGCAGGCGCTCGACGTCCGCATGGGTCTCAGCAAGCCGACGCAGGGGATCCGGCGGGAGGGGAACGCCGTGGTGTTCGGCGTCATGACGCGCGAGGACGCATGCAACGCGCTGGCCGCTCAGGGTCCGCGAGGAAGGCAGTGATCGTGAGCATCCTAGAGAAGGCGAAGAAGATGAAGATCGGCAAGAACGACACGAGTGGCACGCCCTCAACGCTGGAGATCGCACGCTCCACGCACGCTGCGGCGGAGCAGGAGAAACGCGACACCGCGGAGTGCCTCGGGGAGGCGGAAGCGGCCCTCGCTGCCGCAGAGGCGGCCTATGACGCGGAGCCGTCCGAGGAGCTCGGGGAGAAGGTCATCGCAGCCCGGCGGACCCGCGACCTGGCCGAGCTCCGCGCGAAGCGGGCCCGGTGCCGGGCCGAAGAGGCGGCCGCGGGGTGTGCCGCCGCAGAGCATGCGGCCGCTGTCGCGGGCCTCGCGGCGGACATCGCGGCCGCAGAGCGCGCCCTCGAGAGCGCCAGCAAGGCCGAGAGCGAGGCGCGCGGCGACGTGGAGCACGCGAACCCCGCTCCGGCGCTGCGGCAGCTCATGGGCTTCAACTGCACGCGCGAGCGGGATGCCTGCGCGGCGCACGAGCGGGCGAGGAGCGCGCGGGAAGCGAGCGTCGCGACGCTGGAGCAGCTCGAGGCGAAGCTGCTGGAACTGGCGCCGGAGCGGGAGAGCGAGATCGCCGGCCGGCGGAAGGCCCGCGCCTCGCGCGCGCTCGAGGAGCTCGTCGCCGGCGCGAGCCTCGCCGCGGTCCGGCGGGAGCTCGCCCCGAGCGTCGAGGCCATCATCGCCGCCGAGCAGATCATCAGGGAGCACGTCGCACGCATCGAGGGGACTATGGGCCGCGCCCGCGCCGACGCGCTCCGCGCTCGCGAGCTCGGGGCAGACGTGGAGCCCATCAACGAGCACCACGGGATCATGAACATCCTTGAAGCGCAGTTCAGGGCGACCCCGGACGAACACAAGAACGTCAAGCAACACGGCGTGATGCTCGGCGTCCTCAGCGGCGCGATGCGGCCCGACGACATGAAGCGGCCGGAGATGTTCAGCTCGTACCAGCTCGTGCTTCGGTATCCGCCTCTTCGCGAGATCGATCGGGACTCCACGCATCACATCGCGCCTGGGGACATCGATCGATACCTGAGTTACCCTAGCGTGAACGCGGCGCAGCAAGGCGAAGCGGACCGCAGGGCAGCGAGGAAGGAGCAGGACAGAGCAGCTCAAGCCGCGTGGCGCACGAACGGCCAGACGATCGACGAGCTCCCTCCCGTTCCCCGCACTATGGCCGAGATCGTGGGTGACTACCTGCCGCGCGTCGGGGGTATCGTCGCGCCAAACATGGGGCGCCGCGCGAGCTGAAAACACGCCCGCGGCTCCCCGCTGCTGGCCGTCTCCTTCGCCTGCTCAGGTCCTACACCGTAGCGGCCGAAGCCCCTCGCCAGCGCAGCGATCCCAAGGGCGCGCCACCTGTACGCCGCGGTTGCAGGCCCGGAGGAATCCGCTCGAAGCACGCGCGGCTCACGGGCCTGGCGCTGTGTCAAGCGAAAAGGCGCGTCGGAGGAGGCGCCTCGTGGCGCGCCCAAGCCTTGGCCACCGGGGACGGACGAATGCGTTACGCCAGCGGGCCAATATTTCTCAGTCAAAGCGCCGATCGCTGTCGATTTCGTGCCCTTGACGCCGTCCGGCTGGCGAAAGTACCGTCCAGCGGTGCGTTTCGTCGCGAAATCGCTGTGGATATGCCTGGTGTTTGGCGTCGTGACGGGCTCTGCGGGTTCAGTCCGCGCGGAGGACCCCTATCCCGCACCCGGAAAAGGCGGCGACTCGACGGTAAAGGACCACCTTCGCCGCGCCAAGCGCGCTCGCGCACAAGGACAGTGGACCGAAGCAGTTGCCGCCTACAAAGCGGCCTTCGAGGCAGCCGATCCGGCGTCTACCACAGAGAAGGAACGCACCGAGATCGCGGGTGAGCTCGGGCTCTGTGAGCTCGCGCTTCGCAAGTACCGTGACGCGGCGGAGCACCTGGCGTGGAGCCTTGAGCAGGGCGAGGCGCCACCTCTCGCGCAGCAACAACGGTTCTCGGAGGGACTGCGTAAAGCCCGGCCATTCGTCGCCACGCTCTTTCTAGCGGTGGATCCCCCGGACGCCGAGGTGCTCGTCGACGGCAAGGGCATCGGCCGGACCGCGCGGACGTACAAACTGTTCTTCGAGCCGGGAAACCACATGGTGCGGGGCCGTGCACCGGGCTGTAAGGACGCGCTTCATCACTTGCGCGCCGTGGCGGGCGCGGAGCACGAGTTCACGATGCCGTTGCTGTGTGCGGCCGAGAGCAGCGCCGAGGCAGATGCACCGGCGGCGCCGGCGCCTGTGAGCACGGCGCCAGCCGCGCGCGCGCAGGCCCCCGGGCGGGTGGCATCGTGGCTCGGGCCGGCGCGTATCGCCGGCATCGGTCTGACCACGGCGACGGCCTCCCTCGGCGCCCTGTTCATGGTCCGCGCGAGCGCATCCAACGGCGATCTCAAGGAGCGCAACAGCAAGCTGGACGCGCTCGGGTTCACGCCGTGGGCGTGCCGCGAACCGTCGCCACCTTCGGCGTGCAACGAGCTGGCGGTCCTCCGGCGAGAGCGAGATCAGTTCGCCGCCCTCGGCACGGCGATGGTGGTGGCGAGCGGCGTGCTCGGAGCCGCGACCGTCGCCTCGTTCTTTACGGATTTCTCCTTTCTTCAGGCCGAGCCCACGGGAGCCCGCGTCGCGTTCTCGCCGACCGCAACGCCAGGGCAGATCGGCCTCGTGGCGCACGGGGTGTGGTGATGCGAGGAGCCAGGGACATGCACTTTCTCCAGGCCCGACACCTGCGGCGGCTGTGCGCCGCCGCCGCACTCTCGACGAGCGGCGCGGGAGGGCTCTCCGGCTGCACATACACGGAGGACTGCAGCGAGGAGCGGATGTGCGTCGCCCCCCCGCCGTCGCCGTGCGAGGTGAACGAACCGGGCGTGGGGCCCGTGATGGATGAATGCGGGGTGTTCGCCAGGGCGAGCGCGCCCGGGGACGCCCCGCGCGCTGGCACGCGGGCTGAGCCGTTCACGTCGCTGCAAGACGCGATCGTGGAGGCGCAAGCGCGGGGCCTGCGCCACGTCTATGCCTGTGGCGAGACGTTCCAGGAAGAGGTCACCCTGACCTCGGGGATCCACCTCTGGGGCGCTCGTCGCTGTGAGGATGGCGACTGGTCGGTCGACTGGTCTTTCGGCGGGCCGAATGGGCCGACCGTCATCGCCCCGCCTTCGGGGATCCCGCTGCGGGTCGTGGGGGACGACGGCGCGACGTCGGTGATCTACGGCGTGCGCGTCGTGGCGGCGGACGCCTCCGCGAGCGATGGCAAGTCGTCGATCGCCATGCTCTTGAGCGCGGGGGCCGGGGCGAGCGTGCGATCGAGCGCGATCGTCGCGGGCGACGGCAAGGACGGGGAGCCGGGGAAGGACGCGGACAGCGAGCGGGCGGCCGACGGAGTGGAGGGGAACGACGGCGCGAGCGCCTGCACGGACGACTCCCCGACGGGCGCCCTCCCGGTCGTGACCGTGTGCGGCGACGGCATCGAGTCCACGGGCGGCTACGGGGGCGACGGCGGGCTCGAGTCGGGGGGCGACGGCGCGCCGGGGCAGCCGGAGCCGGCGGCGAACCAGGACCAGGAGAAGACGGGTCTCGGAGGCGCCGGCGCGGATGTCCTCGCGAGATGCGGCGAAGGGAAGCCCGGCCCCAACGGCGCCAACGCCGATCGCGCTGACGGTGCGGTCGGCATGGGCTACCTCACCGAGGACGGCTGGGTCGGTACGCGCGGGGATAACGGGAAGCGGGGCGGCGTCGGCCATGGCGGTGGCGGCGGTGGCGGCAGCAAGGGGCGAGGAGAGATGGTCGCGTGTCGAGCGGGCAGACCCGAGGGCGGCGCGGCCGGCGGCTCGGGCGGGAGCGGCGGCTGCGGTGGCCTGGGAGGCTACGGCGGCGGCTATGGCGGGGCGAGCATCGGCGTCGTCGCGTTGCAGGGGAGCTCGGTGACGCTCGAGGCGACCACCGTGACCGCGGGCAACGGCGGCGCCGGTGGGGTTGGCGGAACGGGCCAGCCAGGCGGGGTCGGGCGACCGGGCGGGGACGCTGGAAAGGGCATGGATGGCCTGTGGGATGCGTGCCCGGGTGGCAAGGGCGGCAACGGCGGTCGCGGGGGCGATGCCGGCGGCGGCCTCGGGGGCTCCTCCTACGGCGTCGCCTCCATCGGCGCCTATGTGGGCATCGCCCCGGATGCTTCGCTCAGGCCTGGAGGCGCCGGCGATGGCGGTCCCGGGGGCAATGCGGCTCCCGGTGACCCGGTGGGCAAGGGAGAGTGGGGCCACTCGTTGCCCTACGTTCAGTTCGAAGCGCCCGAGCCTGAACCGCCCCACTGAAGGGTCGGGAGCACGCCGGGTCACACCGAGGGAGAACCATGCGCATCACAGCAGCGATCCACCTGTCCCCCGTGCTGCTGCTCGTCGCGGCTGGCTGCGGCACCGCGCCGGGCCCGAGCGACGCTGGCGGAGCGGCGTGCGACGGGGCGTCGTCGTGTCCAGGCGACGCCCCGCCGGAGTCGGTCTGTCTGGAGCGCCTCGCCGCCGGCGTGCTGGAGGATGGATGCGGGGTGTTCGTCGCGGGGATGTTCGGCGACGGGGACGACGCGAACCCCGGCACGAAGGACAAGCCGGTGCGCACGCTGCAGCGCGGTGTCGAGCTCGCGCGCACCGGACGAGGGCGCGTCTTCGCGTGCGACGACGGGTTCTACGGCGCCCTCGAGCTGCCGTCCGGCGTCGATCTCATCGGCGGATACCACTGCTTGAGTTTTGCGCGTGAGCCCGGCGGGCGCCCGACGCTTCAGCTCGTAGGAGACTACGACATCCCCCTGACCGTCGTGCCCGCGAGCTCCGGAGACACGGGAGCCGCTGACGGGGTATCGACGATCGTCGACATGCAGTTCACCGCGAGCGGCGCGATCGCGATGCTCGTCCAGTCCGGCACGGCGGTGGAGCTCATCCGGAGCCGGGTTCACGCCTCCTGGGGCTGGGCGGGCCGCGATGGCGAGGAATGGCCCTATCCGAACCAGGCAGCGGAGGGGCCCGATGGGCAGTACGGGGGTGACGCTTGCTCGGCCGCCGTCGTCCCCGGCGCCCCTGCGGCGGTGAACCCGTGCGAAGGAGGGATCCCGAGCGTCGGCGGGAAGGGAGGGGACGGGCTCCCCGACGGCGCCGGCGATGGCGAGGACGGGCAGCCGTTCGAGGCGTCCAAGCCGACGTACGGGCGGGGGGGGAACGGGGACCTGCCGAGCACCGGGTGCGAAGATGGAGAGGTCGCGCTCCAGGGCGCACACGGTTTCGTCGGCGCAGCCGGCAAGGGCATGGGGCGCATCACCGAGACAGGGTGGGAAGGGGACGGAGCCGGCGACGGGAGCAGGGGCATGCCCGGCCAGGGGGGCGGCGGGGGTGGCGGCCGTCGGGGAGGGCTCTCCGTGTGCAGTGCGGCGTCGAAGGGAGGCGCCGGCGGCGGTTCCGGCGGCGCCGGCGGCTGCGGTGGTCGAGGCGGCGTGGGGGGCGGCAACGCCTGGCCGTCGATCGGCATCGTCGCGCTTCACGCCAAGCTGACCGTGCGGGATAGCAAGATCGAGGCACGCGACGGCGGGCAGGGCGGCGACGGCGGGCCCCCCGAGCTAGGCGGTCTAGGCGGCCGCGGCGCGCCGGGAGGCGCCTTGGGGGACGGCATGTGGTCCTGTCACGGCGCCAACGGAGGCGAGGGCGGCGCCGGCGGCTACGGCGGCCCCGGGCGCGGCGGCGACTCGATCGGCATCGCCTACCTCGACGAGGACAAGCTCACGCTGGAGGGCGTCACCTATGAGCTCGGACTGCCGGGCAAGGGCGGCGTGAGCTGGGATATTTGGACCGGCGACGAGGTCACGGGCGAGGAGGGCATCGCCGCCGAGACGCTCCGGTTTCCTGAATAGCCGGACTGAAGCTCGCCCAGCGAACCGCGTCGTCCAACTTCAGCGGTCGCGAACGTCCAGATGCCGCCCCACGGCCCGGTCGCGGTGTCCGCGAGAGTTACCCGCATTACTTTCCATGTAGAAAATCATTCCAGCTTTACTTAGTATTCCGGGCTGGGAGGCAGCTCATGTCGAAGCGCAGTCTTCTCGGCAGGCTCGGAGCTCTGCTTGTCATCGGGTCCGTCGGCGCGATAATGATACCGGCATGTACGATCCGAATCGGGAAAGGCGGAGAAACGGAGGACAGCAAGCCCACACCTGACGAGACACCCACCCCGGACGGGATGCAGCCAGCGCCCGACGAGACGCAGCCCACACCGACAGACGACGGCGCAGAGGATAGCACGACGTTTACCCCGGAAGAGGAAGCTGCGATCGATGCAGCGTACAACGCAGACCCGAGGGAACTCGCCTTGATGAACGCTAAGGCGACCTATGCAGCCTATGCGCTCTCCGGGCTCACCGAGACCCAGGTCATTGATCCGACCATCGTTGACGAGCAGACACTTCGCCAGATTATCGACCAGAACACGGAGCTTGCCTGGCAGCTAGCCGAGGAGTGGATCGCAACGCTCGATCCGACAACGCTGTCCGTCGGATATCCGATCAAAGTCGAGTGCATGGACCCACCCCTTCTGTGCCAGTCGAGCGTGAAGTGTCCATTCGCCAAGAGATGCGTGCTCAACGATTGCGGCGATGGTCGTTGTAGGACGTGCCCTAATATCTGGGATCTTGGCAATCTGATTATTGGAGGGTGGTGCACCTACACCTGCTACAACGATCTCGATATCGTGGGCGCTGCCATCACGTTAAAACCGGCAATCGGAAGCCAACTGGTCCCCTGGATTCAGCTCTGTAGGCCGAAGTGATAGAGGGACTCGCCATGGACTCTGACGAAGCTTCGAAGCGCGCCGCCCGGCTCGCGCAATGTATCTCTGGAGCCCTGAACCTTGCGGGTTTGCTCGCGTCGCCGCGCGCAGCGCGCAAACTCGGGGTGATGCCGTCTCGCGAGCACGCCGTCGAGCACCTGACCGACCTCTTGACTGTGCTCGGCGAAGGCCCCGACGCAGGGCTCAGCGCGGGTGCGCGGCCGCTAGACGCAGCGTCGGAGGTAGAGAGACTGCTCGCGCTGTGCCGGGACTGGTCGCCATCCCCAGACATCCCGGCCGAGATCCTGCGTGCCGCGCGTGACGTGCTCGTTGCGTTCGCCATCCCGGAGCCGTCCGGAGGGTGGGATGACTGGGAAGGCGCGCCGCCTGAAGCACCGCCCGAGCCAGAAGACCAGGACCCGCGCCCGCCGCCTACGGAGGCGGAGCTGGCAGCGATCCCGGATACGGCCACCTTCGCCGCAGCCCTCGTGTGGTGCGGCTATCTCGCGTCACCCAAGATGGTCGCGAAGATCCCCCCCGCGGATCTGCGCCGTCCAGCGCTCGGCCACATCGACAGCTTGCTCGCCACCTTCCGGCCAGTCCGCCGGAATCAGCCGGAGACGCGGGCATGGTGGCTAGCGCTGCTCGAGCGCCTCGAGAGCTTCCGGGCGCTCTGCGAAGCATGGGACGGCACCACAGCGCCACCCATGCCATTGCAGGAGGCCGCGCGGGCGGTCCTCATGTACCTAAATCACAAGTCGAGTTCGGAGGAGTACGAGGCGCTCGATGAGGAGGTAAGCCCGTTCTACCTCCAGCCTCCCGGCCCGCGGGGCGCGTAGGCTCGGCGGTTCGCCAGGTATCGGAGCTTACGGACGGCCACGCTGCGTCTGCGAGCGTGGGGAGTTCGTTCGCCGAAGCGGTTGCTCTCGGTACGGGTGAGCGGCACGGCGTGGCGCCTCCGAGCGGGAGCGCGGGCGCCTAGAACGGGAGAGAGGTGTTGCCCTGGCTCCCGTGACGGAGCCATCGTTGCTCCCGAAGGGAGAGAGATGGCCGGCCGGCAAGCCGGCGGCGATCCCAAAGAGTAGAGCGGGCCCGCGCGGTGTTGGTCGCACCGCGCGAGCCCTTGGCCGACCCCCCGACATCCCGGGAGATCACCCATGACGCACGTATCAGCTTACGCACCCTGCGCCAAGTCGCACCCCCTCGCCCCTTCCACCCCGGAGAGTGTCGCACTCCGCGCGCTCAGCACCCCCGCGCGAGCGCTAGGCATCCCGGACGCATACGCTCCGACAGCGCCGCGAACCGTTGACGAGCTCCTCTCTCTGTGCATGGCTCCGCCTCGGAGCCGGCGCAGCACGGCCGAGAAGGCCCGCCAGACGAGCATGCCCTACGCCTCATGCTGCTCGGCCGCTGTGCCTCGGGGCTCGATCTGCAATCCGTGCGAGCCCACGCGCCCTCGCCGCCAGCGGGGGGCTTGAGCCATGCCGCGACGCGCGACGGGCAACGTCTACTTCAGCGCAGGGCGCTGGTACGCGCGGGTTAAGCTCGGGGAGAAGCTCCGCCCGAACATCGCCCTCCCCACGTGCACGAGCGAGGACCAGGCCGTCGCGCGCAAAGACGTGCTGGCGGGGCTCGCGACGAAGCTGCGGGCCGCGCCGCACGTCGCTCCGGACATCGCCCGGGGGCTGCTCGAGCGCGCCGCGCAGCGCGACGGGAAGGCGCTCACCGCGGTGGTCGACGCCGTCGACACGCTCTGCAAGGACGAGGCGCGCCCGCAGGAGCCTGCCGCTGGCGCCGGTCTGCTCGGGCGCACCGTCGAGGCGTTCGGGAAGCAGTGGACGTCGGGCGAGCTCGCGAGACTCTACCCCGATCACGTGAGGGAGAAGCGGAGCGCGGGCGGAGATGTCTCCCGGCTCGAGCTCTACGTCTATCCGCTCGTCGGTTCGGTCCCCCTCCCCGCCTTCTCTCTGGACGACGCACAACGGGTGATGCGCGCGCTCCCTCCGCGCTCTGCGGCGACGCGGCGCCACGTCGCGCAGCTCATGCACCGGCTGCTGGCGATGGCCGTTTTCCCGGCCCGCCTCATCGCCGCGAATCCGCTGCCCAAGGGATTCCTGCCCAAGGTGGGCACCGGCAAGGCGAAGAGCTGGCTCTATCCCGACGAGGACGCCCGCCTCCTCACCTCCCCTGCCGTTCCGCCCTGCTGGCGCGTGCTGTACGGCTTCCTGGACCGCGAGGGATGCAGGTCAAGCGAGGCCGCCGGGCTCACGTTCGGCGACGTGGACCTCGAGCGGGGGGTCCTCACGCTGGACGAGAACAAGACGGACGACCCGCGCGCCTGGGCGCTCCGCCCTGACGTCGCGCGCGCGCTCCGCGCCTGGCGTGCCCTCCGCGGCGACCCGCCGGCTGGCGCGCCAGTGTTCGTGGGCGAGGACGGCGCCGCGCTGAACAGCCGTGACGACCACATGGCGGCGCGCTTCCGCGGGCACCTGCAAGCCGCAGGCGTCGACCGTGCGGAGCTCTTCGAGGCGAGCAAGACGCGGCAGCCGATCCGGGCGCACGACCTCCGGGCGACCTTCATCACCGTGAACCTGGCCAACGGCCGCTCCGAGACCTGGATCGCCGATCGCACGGGCCACAAGTCGAGCCAGATGATCAACCGCTACCGGCGCGCGGCCAGGACGGCGGCCGAGCTTGGGCTTGGGGAGCTCGCCCCGCTCGACACCGCGATCCCGGAGCTCCGCGCCGAAAAGGCGGGGGGAAAGGGCGGGACCGGCTCATCATGGGCGAAGGCGCCGTGGCGACAACGCTCAAAAAGTCTAATGAATTCAAGTGGTAGCCCCGCCCGGACTCGAACCGGGACGCCCGCGAGGGCCGCGGATTTTAAATCCACCGCGTCTGCCATTTCGCCACGGGGCCAAGATGCTGATATTACTTTGATTTTTACTGTTGGGGGCCCACGCTCGCCTTCGTCTGTGCCGTTTCCGGCGAGCTCGGGGATCGCCTGGGCGAGGGAAGCTAGCTCGCCTAGGCCCGGCTCTGCAAACGTCCTGGCGGCTCGGCGGGTTCTCTGGAGGACGCCCCGGAGGACACGCCAGCACAGCGGGATCGCGGTGCTGGCCAGCAGGCGCGCGTCCTCGTCGGGGTAGAGGCAGGCTTTCGCCTTCGCAGGGCCGAGCATCGGGAGGAAGCCGCGGGGGAGCGGGTTCGTCGCGACGAGGCGGCACGGGAAGCGCGAACGTAGAGCCGACCGGCGTCGTTGCGGAAGAGCGACAAGGTGGTCGGGCTGCTGCGCAGCGGGCACCGGCCCATGTCGCGACATGCCCGCCGCCTGCTCGGCCAGGTGGTGTCCTCGCGTGAGAAGCCGCGCCTCGAGGAGGCCATCGTCCTGCGGTACGCCGGCGAGACCGGCGGCAGCTCGCGGAGCGCCGCCTGAACGCTCGTATCTGAGCCCAGGCCACGGGTGATGCGACGAATGTATTGCAATTGCAAACGGATTCGCATATCGATGCACCATGGGAGACCATGCGCGCCCAGCGCTCTGGTGCTGCGGAGGTATCCGGCGATCGCGGGCGGTATCCAGGCGACCGTGGGCTCTCAAGGAACCAAGTCTTCTTGGGAAGGGACAAGGATCATGAACCACCGAGCTCGATATACCCTTTCGGCGCTGATCGCGGCAGCATCGATGAGCGTCGGAGGCCCAGCCTCTGCCGACGTGACCATCTCGGGAAACGTATCGCCTCAGAACCCAGCGGACCCATGGGACCTCGGACCGAACCGGCTCCGCGTGGGAACCGGCGCGGTCGAGGTGACCGATGGCGGGACGTTGATCAGCCCCGGCGCAACCGTGCGGGCGAGCTACGATCCCGGCATCATCCTGGTCGACGGGTATGGCTCGACCTGGATCAACAACGGATCCATCGAGGTCGGCGACGATCTCGAGAGTCGGATCGTCATCCGTCACGGCGCCGAGGCGATCACCGATGATCTCGTGTTGGGCATCGGAGGCGACACGAAATATGGCCGCGCGCTCGTCGAGGGGTACGACGCCACCCTGACGAGCAGGACGACGACCTACATCGGCACGCAGGGGCATGGAACCCTGGAGCTCAAACAAGGAGCGAGCTTCTTCTCACACGACGTCTACTTCGGCGGCATCATCGGCCGCAGCTGCGGGACCTGCACCGGCGAAGCCATCATTGCGGGCACCGCGACGAGGTGGGTGAGCACGGGAGCGTTCGTCCTGGGCATGAGGAGCCGCGGCTTGCTGGACATTCGCAGCGGCCAGCTCTCCACCGTGGACGCGCGCATCGGCGGCGATGGCTTCATGAACAGCAGCGCGAGCGTCAGAGGCTGGGGCGGCACCTGGACCAACCAGGGGCTCCTCCAGGTGGGATCGAACTACGGATATGGCACGCTCACCGTCGGCGCTTATGGGACCCTGACCACAGAAGATACCGAGATCCGCTCGGAGCTCGGAGGTGGCTTCGTCAAGGTGAACGACGTCTATGCGTCGTGGCTGAACAGCGGCGATGTTTCAATCTTCGCCTCTCTGTCGCAGTCTCCGTCGCTCCTGATCGACAAGGGCGCCTCCGTGAGGATCGGCGGCCTCCTCCGGACAGGGCTGTTGTTCGGCGGCTATCCCTATCTGGGGCCCTCCGTGCGGCTCGCGAAGGGCGACCTCGTCGCAGGCGCGATCGACGTCGATGCGGGCGACCTCGACTTCGCCGGCGGGCGCCTCGAGACCGGCAGCTTCCTGGGCGATCTCGCCAACACGCAGGCCGGCCAGCTCTCCGTCGGAGAGGTCTACCCTTCGACGGGCATCGCCGGCACCTACAGCCAGGGGCCGGGCGCAGCCCTCCGCATCACGGTCGCAGGCTCGAGCTCCTCGCCGCTCCTCGAGGTGGATGGGGACGTCCACCTCGATGGGGCGCTGGAGGTCCTGCCGGCCGCCGGGTCCGTGTCGTTCCAGGCCGGGGACACCATCGCTCTGCTCGGCTGGAGCGGTGACCTCACGGGGACGTTCGCCGCCGTGAACATCGCCTTGCCGCTCGCCCCAGGGCTCGCCTGGGACACTTCCGCGCTGTACACGACCGGCGAGATCACCGTCGTCACCACAACCTGAGCGCCGCTGGCTTTCGAAGCAGAGGCGGCTCTCCGCGATGTACCTCTCCGACGGGGAGGCCTGGATCTCGGCGCAATGGCGGCGAAACCGGAGTGAGGGACCCGCGAAGCGACAACCGAGGAGCGGGCCGCGCCATGGCCCGGCTGCGGTCCGCCGATGTGACGCGCGCTGGCATATCCCTCGCATCGAAATTCCGCGAGTGACGGATCGCGTCGCGTGGAGGTGGCGCATGCACACTGGGATCGGCCTGACCATGGCGGCGCTCGTCGGAGCGTCGGCCTGCGGCACAGCGGACGAGGCGACCGAGGCACTGCCGGACCCCGATGGTAACGTCGAGGTGCCGCCGCGGAGCTTCTACGTGGAGCTGAGTCAGGACACGACGGCGGAGAGCGCGCTCCCGCAGATCGTCCAAGCCGGTCGGCTCGAGCTCGCCGCGGCCTGCGCCGATCGCCCGGACGCGGCGCTCCGCATCTTCAACCCGTTATACCCCCGCGCCTTCGCTGACGTGCCCTGCGCCTCGATGGTCTGCGACGGCGAGAGCGGTGGCGCGCCGACCCAGGATGAGAGCGGCGAGCCCATCGGAGCGGCTCAGCAGCCGTGGAGCCCCATCGGCTTGGGGTGCAGCATCTTCATGTTCGGGGCCGGCATGATCGCAACTTCCGCGGTGTGCCCCAGGGCGAGGGATCCGCGGGATGCTCAGCGCTGCTCCAACTACTCAGGTGCGGCGCTCGGCACCCTGGGAGTCCTCTGCAGCTTCATCTGAGCCATGAGCAAAGAGCTGAGGACCATCGGCATCCTGGCCTCCGGCGTGGCGATCGTCGCCGCGGCGTGGCTCGACGCGCCGGTTCCTGAGGGGACCTTCCCGCCCCTCGGCTGGCTCCGCGCCGGCCTACCCGTCTACCTGTACATCTTCGGCCAGTGCTGGCTCGCCGAAGGTCGTGCCCGCGAGCGGCGCGCACGCGGGCTCAGGGACGAGAAGTAGGTGCGCAGGGCTCGGATCCCTCCGGGGCACGACCCGCCGAGCTCGTGCGCGACGTGCTCGCCGTCGAGGAGGTCGTCGAGGCCGAACTGGACGTGGATGCCGTAGCGCTCGCCTCGGCCCCTCCGGCCCCTCCCGCTTCACGCGCTCGCTTCCGACGCAACCGGCGACGCCCCCAGCCGACCCTCTGCCGAGGACCGCCGACGAGCTCCGCGACCTCATCCCCGAGGGCGAGGCCGCAGCTCAGGGCGCTGTCGAGCGATGCGACGACGGCGGCCCGTGACGATGGGCTGGTCGGCGCGGCTCTTCGAGGCGCAGGGCTTCAGGGTGGGGCCGCTTGAGCCTAACTTCGAGGACGTGTGATCCGCCATCCGGCATCACACCCCTTGGAATCCCGGCGAACGTGATGAACGCAACGGTTCAAACGCTGCGCTTCTTTCGCCATGGAAACGGGCGACCATCTCCATGACACTGTCGCTGCTCCCACGGCGCGCTCGGCCGAGCAGCTCCAGGGCCGCAACGCCATCGCATTCGCGGATGCGCCTCGACCCTGCTCCGGGCTGCTACTGTCCTCCCATGCCGTCCACGCGTCGCCTTGCCGCTGAGATCGTCCGCATGGTGCCACCGCGCGACCGCGCGCTGCTGCTTCGGTTCGGCCTCGACCTGAACAATCCAGCGGACGCGGAGCTCTTCGTTGAGGGCGTCCGGGCCGCCGACGATGCCATCGCCGCGCAGCAGCGTTGGGAGCGCGCAGCGCTTAGCTCCTCGAACCGAGCGCGATCGCGTCCCTAGCAATGGCCAGGCGAAGACAGAGTAGCTGACATTGCTCAAGCGCCGCGCCGAATGCTCCACTGCGCGTCCTGCACAGCAGCCGTAGGAGACGCGCAGCGGCGTCGGCAACTGGGGCGTGGCGGTCGATGCCATGATGTCAATCGATGATCGGCGGTCCGGGCCGGCGATCGATCTCGAGGCCTTCCCGGCGACGCCGTCCGACGTCTCCTGGTCGTCGACGCCCTCCATCGGCAGCGCGGAGAAGGCCGTCCTCATCGACTTCACGAACGGCGCATCGCAGGACCACACGGTCCGCGATCGGCGGCTCGTACCTGACGATCGTCGACGCGCCCTACCCCGGCAGGCTGCTCGTCACCTCGAAATCACGCGGGGCGCTCTCGAGGAGCTGCTCCTCGCCTCACGAGCGCGAAGCGCCGCCACGCTCGACGGCCCCACGACAAGCGCAAACGGCTCTCCCGCGGCGTGATGGCGCGAGCCGTGCGCCCGCCCCGCGTCAGCCCCCGCCGCCGCCGACCTCGCGCCAGCGGATCTCCACCCGCTTCGCGCCGAGCTGCGTCGCGAGCGCCGTGATCTGCCGCTCGGCCTGCGCCTTCGCGCGCGCCATCACGTTCCCCTCGAGGGCGGCCTTCTCGATCGCCGCCGTCGCCTCCTTCCGGGCCCGCCCCTCGAGCTGCTCGTTGCGCCGCGCGAGCAGGCTGGTCGACCGCGTGTAGACGTACGTCTCGTCCTCGTCGAGCCGGGTCGAGAAGACCTCGGGCGCCGGCAGCGTGAGCCGCGCGACCCCGGTCTCCGGATCCATCGCGATGTCGCCCTCGCCGATCCGCGCGAGATCGACGCCGATCGTGACGTGGCCGACCGCGACGAGCAGGAGGGCGTCGGTGGCCTGCACCAGACCGAACAGGCGGTTCTGCCGGTCGGCCAGATCCACGACCTTCTCGACGTGCACCTCCGTGGTCTCGAGCCGTGACAGGTCGCGGATCGCGATGACGAGCGCAGGAGACGGCCGCGCGACCACGACGCTCGAGGGCGCGGGCGCGGGACCGCCGAGGCGCGGCGCCACCACGAGCGCGCCGAACCCGACCGACGCGAAGAGCGCCACGACGAGCAGCGCGATCCGCGCAGCGCGGCCCGCCTGCGCGCGGGGGCGCGGCGCGTGAACTGCGGCCGAAGCGTAGGGGTCCTGGAGCGGGCCTTCCATCGGAGGGGTCTACCTTGGAGGACCACGGGCGCGCAGCAGGCGCCCGCGGCGGCTCGGCTGGACGCCGACCCGAGGAGCCGCGCGTCCTCCGCAGAGAGTACCCAGAACTGGAAGGCCCGAGGGCGAGAAGAATCGACCAACCCGGCCCAGCCCAGCCCACCCGCCGCGCCCGCCCGCCCGGCGCACCGACGGCTAGGACGCCGCGACCCCCCTCACGCCGCGCGCGCCGCAGACCGCGGCGGCGCCGCCGCCTGCTCCGCCCCCGAGGACGAGAGCGCCTGCTCGAGCATCCAGTCGTCGACGTCGCCCTCGGCCGCATGCTCCAAGGCGAGCCGCACGTCTCGGTTCGCGCAGCCCTCGGCCGCGATCCGCAACCGCTCCTCGGTCTGGCCGTCGCGCGAGCCCGCGAGCGCCAGCGCGGCCCCGATGCGGAGCTCGGCCGGCGCCCCGCCGTCCTCGAGCACCGTGAACGCCTGCTCCCGCGTGAGCTTCGCCGTCCGGTAGTCGGCGCCGGCCTCGCCCACGAGGCGGCGCAGCGCCGCCCGCCAGGCGGGCGCAGGCAGGCCGCGGCGCCCGAGGAGCGCCACAGCGCGCCCCGCCTCGTGGGCGCCTCGCCCGCTCCGCTCCCGCAGCAGCGCGAGCAGGTGCTCGCGGCGCCGCTCCGCGAGCACCATGCTGAGCCCGGTCTCGCTGGGATCGCGCAGCAGCTGCGGCGGCACGAGGGTGAGCGAGAGCTCCTCGCCCCCGGCGAGCGCGAGCTCGACCCCGAGCGCCGTCTCCTCGACCCGCTCGATGCTGGCGAAGGAGATGAAGCGCTCGCCGGCGTCGTCCCGGAGCGAGAGCCCGTCGCTGCCCACCACCAGCACGCGGCGCGCAGAGCCCTCCCTGAGCAGCGCCGCCAGCACCCACGCCGAGGCGCCCGTGACGACGCCGAGCGAGAGCGCCACGTCGAAATCGAGCACCGACCAGCAGAGCAGCGACATGAGCGCCGCGACCCCGACGAACAGGCGGCGCCCCGGCAGCGACGGCGCGTCGTCGTAGAGCCGAGCGCTCCACGTGCCCCGCGCTCGCCCGGCGGCGATCACGCCGAGCAGCCGCTCCGCGTCGACCGGATCGTCGACGCGCACCCGGATGACATCGCCGTCGTCGGTCTTCAGCGCGACCTCGCCGCCGGAGCTCGAGAGCCGCGCGCGCGTGAGCGAGAGGAGCGGGAACGCGCGCCGATCGCCGGGGCGCTCGATCCACAGCGCGTTGCTCACCCGGACGACCGCCGCGCCGGACGAGCCCACCGCCGCCCAGAGCCAGGCGATCGGCGTGTAGAGCAGGCACGCCAGGCAGAGCAGCGCGAGCAACGACCCGAGCAGCGCGAAAGGCACCATGACGGCCGCCACGATCGGGCCCGCGATCGGCTCCACGAGCGACGCGACGGAGAAGACGACGAGGAGCCACGCCAGCGCCGAAGAGAGCAGCCGGCCGATGGATCGAGCGTCGGCGTAGGGCTGGATGAGGACCCCACACCGCTTGAACACGCCGTCACTTCCAGCGGTCCCTGCCACCCCATCACGGTGAAGGCCCCCGCCTGCGAGTTCAAGCGCACAGCGCAATTTCAGCGCAGGAGGAACCCCTGCGCTGCCGTCCCCGGCGACCGCGCTCAGTACGCGTCCGCCGGGGCGCGCGCGTCCGCAGGGAGCGTGAGCGGGAGCATCTCCACGGCCGCGTCCCCGCCGGCCAGCCACTGATACCGCGCCAGGTTCGAGAGGACGCGGCCCACATAGGTGCGCGTCTCGTCGTACGGGATCCGCGCTACCCACACGTCGGTGTCCCGGTCGATGCCCCCACCGAGCCAGTGCGACACGGCCTTCGGACCGGCGTTGTACGCCGCCGTCGCGAGCGGCAGGCTGCCCTCGAATGTCCGGAGCAGCTTGCCGATGTAGAAGCCGCCGAGGCGCAGGTTGAGCGGCGCGCTCTTGAGCTGCCCGAGGTCGAAGCCGAGCGAGAGCTCGCTCGCCGCCTTCTGGGCCGTCGACGGCATGAGCTGCATCAGCCCGACCGCGCTCGCGGGGCTCACCACGACAGGATCGAACGCGCTCTCCTGGCGCATCAGCGCGTGAACGAGGCCCCTCGGCAGCCCGTGCTGCGCCTCGAGCGCGCGCACCTCGCCGACGTACGGCTCCGGATACACGCACTCCCACGTCCAGCGATCGGCCTGCGAGGGCGCGCGCTGGAGCGCCGCGGCGGAGACCGCCTGCGTGCCCACGCGGTAGCGGCGCTTCGCGGGCGAGAGCATGCCGTACATCCGGCAGAGCGCCTCGCTCTCCTGCCCCGCATAGGCCGCGGTCGCCTCGCGCTCGTTCTCGGCGAGGTAGCTCTCCGCGTCGCCGTCGAGCCCCATCGACGCGAGCAGCGCCGCGGCGGGCGGCAGCTTCACCTCGACCGCAGGGGCGTCCCCGAGAGACGCCGGGACGAGCAGCGGCGGCATGGGCGCGCCCACCGCCGCGAGGCGCGAGCGCGAGAGCAGCGCGCCCCACGAGAGCGGCTGCTCCCGCATCACCTGCGTCCAGAGCCGCACCGCGCCGTCACGGTCGCCGCCGCGCAGCGCCGCGAGCCCGGCGAGCTCGCGCAGCCGCGCCGCGTCGGCCGGCTTCGCGTCGCGCGCGAGCTGCTCCAGCGGCCGCCGCACGCGCGCGGCGCCGCCCGTCGACAGCGTAGCGAGCGCCCGCTCGTAGACCGCGTCGTCGCGCCGATCGCTCCGCGGGTAGGCGTCGAGGAACCGGCCGTACTGCGCGACGGCCTCCGCGTAGCGCCCGACCTGCATGAGGAGCCGCGCGGCGAGCAGGCTCGAGAGCTCACCCCAGCGGGTCTTCCGGAACCTGCGCGCGACGGCGAGGTGCCGCTCGATCGCCTCCGCCTCGCGCCGGAGCCGCGAGAGCGAGCGGGCCGCCAGGTGCAGCTGCTCGGCCTGGCGCGCCGACGGCGCGGCGGCGACCTTGAGGAACGCCGCGGCCGCGGCCTCGTAGTCGCGCGCCTGGTAGAGCGCCGTGGCCCTGCGGTGGTGGAGCTCCGACGCCGGCACGCCCGACATCTTGTCGAGCTCGGCGATCGCCTCCGCCGCGCTGCCCCCGGCGACCATGGCGTCGACCTTCTGGAGCCGCTCCTCCTGCGAGAGCTGCCCCGGCAAGGCGGCGAGGAGCGCCGCTGCCTCGCGCCCGTCGGGCGACGACGGCGCGCTCTTCACGATCCACCGGAGGTCGGCCTGCGCGAGCGCCGCCGCGGCGGCCTTCTCCCCAGGGCGCTCGGCGGCGTCGCGCACGCCGAGCTGGACGCGCGCACGCGCCATCCGCGCCGCGGCCTCGTCGCGCGATCTGCGCGCGCGCTGGGCCGCGGCCACGGCCCGATCGGCGAGCGCGCGAGCCTGCTTGAGATCGCCGCCCTTCAGGGTGGCGAGCGCGGCGCGCGCGAGGCCGGTCGCGCTGCCCGAGCGCTCGAAGTACGCCGCCGCCTCGAGGAACGGCCCCGCCACGAACGCCGCCTCCGCCCGGTAGCGCGCCACCTCGCGCGAGAGGAGCGGCAGCCCCTGCTCCAGGCCATGCAGCAGCTCCACCGCCTTGCCGTGATCCCCGAGCTCGAACGCGACGCGCGCCCGCGCGTACTTCATCGAGGGCAGCGCGCGCTGCTCCATGGGCAGGGCGTCGAGCCGCTCCGCCGCCTCGGCCCAGCGCTCGAGCCGCACCGACTCGACCCAGGCGCCGTCCACCATGGGCGGCGCGGACAGCGCGAGGGCGAGACCCGCGGGCGGCACGAGGGCGGGCGGCGCCGCGGACGGCGCGGCGCGCGCGGTGCTCTGCGACGGGGGCGGCCCGGCCGCGTGGTGCTCCGCGCACGCGGCGAGCGAGAGGCCGAGGAGCCACGCGACGGCCAGCCGGCGGCGCGCTCCCCTTGAAGACGGCTTCGGTGGCGACGGAGCCCGTTTCATAGCCGACCCGGCGCGTTGGACGACCCGCCGGCAGCGCGTCCTGAGGACGGAGCGCCGCGGAACGACGGCCTCCGCGCGCAGGCCGCTCGAACCGCAGCGCACGCGCTGCCGACCCCTTTAGCTAGCAAGCCTGGGCCCGAGGTCGCAAACAAAGTGTCGGGCCCGACGCGATCCACCGCTTCCCGATCTCCACATCCTCCTCGAACAGGAAGGCCGCGACCTCGTCGAGCGACCCAGCGCGGTTCGGCGGCGCACCCAGACGGAGCGCGGCGGCCTTGCCGAACGCGGCGACCACCGGGTGCGGCGAGCTCGCGAGCCGCAGGAGCTCGGGGACGAGCTCCTCCGCCCCGAACGCGCCCGCGAGGATCGCCGCCAGCGGCCGCGGATCGGCGGGGCAGTCGTAGCTCCACGACAGCGCCGAGCGCAGCACCGCGATCGTCTCGGGCGCCGCCGCGCGCGCCGCCGCCGTGCGGTAGCCGCCCCCCGGCAGCGCGAGCTGCGCGTCGCCGCGGCTCGTCGCGCAGATGCCGTCCGCCGCTTGCAGCAACTCCGCGGCGATCGGCTCGGTCACGCCGTCGCCGAGCACCGTCAACCCCTCGATGTCCGCGGCCACGGGCCGCGACGCCTCCTGCGCATACCCCTCGAGGTTGGCGAGGAGCCGCTCCAGGTCCACAGCGCCCGCGGCGCGGCCCGCCAGCACCTCGCGCTCGGTGTGCACGGTCACGAGGCTCGACACGATGGCCGGCGTCCCGCCGCGCATCGTGTGCGACACGTCCACGCTCACCCGCTGGACGGCGGGCCACCGCAGCACCCGCGGCTCCGTGTCCGGGTCGACGACGATCCCCCAGGGCACGACGGCCATCGTCACCTCCCGCGCGCCGCGCTGGATCGGGGGGCGGTGCTCGGCGCGGACCAGCGCGAGCAAGCCGAGCGCGCTCCCCACCGCGATGAGCCCCAGCGAGAGCGCGTGGCTCCCGGCGCTCCAGACGGCCGCGGAGGCGCCCGCGAGCCCCGCGGTCCCGGCCGCCGCGAGCGGCGCGCCGGTCGAGCCGGGCTCCGGGTGGAGCCACACGTAGCGGAAATCCGGCGGAGGCAGCTTGCGCAGCACGGTGACGACCCCGGACGACCAATCTAGGCTGCCGCGCCACCGCGCGCCACCGGGTGCGCCGGGCGCCCGCGCGCCCCACGCCGATGGCGGCGTTCCACGCGTGCGGTGGTAGCTTCGCGGGCGGTGCTGCTCTCCCGCGTCCGCCTCGTCCATGTCGGCCCGTTCGAGGACCTCTCGCTCTCGCTCGAGGACGCCGCCGGCGCGCCGCGCCGGCTCGTGGTCCTCTTCGGCGGCGACGGCGTGGGCAAGACATCGATCCTGTCGGCGATCGCGTCCACCCGGCCCGGGTACGCGGTCGCGCAGCCGAGGCCGCGCGGAGACGACGGCTCGCAGCCGCTGGTCGTCGCCGACTGGATGCTCGGCACGGACGACCCGGCGCGCGCACACCCGCTGCGGGTCACGAGCCCGAACGCGCGCCTCGACGAGCCCGAGGACGCCGCGATCTTGCGGCGGAGGGAGCAGTCGCTGTTCGAGCGGCGCGCTGCCGAGGGGGGCTTCGTCCTTGTCGCGCTCTCGGGAGCGCGCTGGTTCTCCCGCAGCGCGATCGTGCTGACGGCGCCCGAGCGCAGCATCCTCCGCTACGACGTGCGCGCGGCCGCGAGCTTCGACGACGCGACGCGCACCGACCTCGCCCGCGAGACGAAGCAGGTGCTCTCGTTCGTCCCGATCGCGGCGGCGCTCGCGCGCGACAGCCGGAAGAGCCGGCCGGAGGTGCTCTCCGACGCGCAGCCGGACGCCCGGCCGGGCGCCCAGGCAGAGCGGCTCGGCGCGCTCGATCGCGCGCTCAAGGAGGTGCTCGAGGCGCTGCTCGACGGCCACGGCGTGACGTACGCCGACGTCGACCCGCTCCGGCTCGAGCCGATCTTCGAGCGCGCGGACGGCCAGCGCGTCGACTTCGACGATCTCGGGCGGAGCGCGCGGCACACCGTCGCGTTCGGCGCGCTCGCGCTCCGCGCGCTCGCGTCCGCGCACCCGGGCGGCGATCCTCGCCTCGCCGAGGGCGTCGTGCTGATCGACGACATCGAGGCGCAGCAGCCGGTGCACCGCCAGCGATCGCTCGCCGCGCGCCTGCGCGCCGCGCTGCCCAACGTGCAGTGGATCGTCACGACCTCATCGCCGGCGATCGCGCTGGGCTGCGAGCTCTCCGACGTGATCGCGCTCCGCCGCGAGCCCTCGTCGGGGCGCGTCGAGCTGCACGAGGGCCCGGACGCCGTGCTGCACTGAAACACGCGGCGCGGCGCGCGCGGCGTGCCGCCGAGCGGCGGGCGGCGCCGCGCCTCCCTCCGCTCCCGGGCTCCTGCGCCGCGCGCGTCAGGCGAGCGGCACGGCGAGGAGCACGATCTCCTTGCCGCGGACCTCGATCTTGTAGCGCATGGGCTTTCCGTGCTTGCGCCCGAGCTCCTGCTCGCTCGCCTTCAGGCGGGCGACGAACGCGTCGCGGGTGATGTGGTCCACCGGATCGCCGAGCGACTTCTTCGCGGCGATGTACTCGGCGAAGATGCGCGCGTAGTAGGCGTCCTCCGGCTCCTCGAGGAGCGCCTTGGCGTCGGCCGGGATCTCCCCCGCGGACAGCGCGGCCATCCGCTCATCGACCTCGAGGGCGTCCCGGAAGGACGCCGAGGTCGGCGCGCGCGACGGGCGCCCCTCGGCGTCGGTCTCGTCCTCCTGCACCCCGAGCAGCTGGTTCAGGAGCGAGTTCAGGCGGAACACGAGCCCGCCGAGCTCGGCGTGCTCGATCTGGAACCGGAGGTCGGTCCGGCCGTTCATGATCGCGAGCAGGCCGTCCTCGATCTCGGAGACCGGCTGCGAGATGTACGCGTCCAGGAAATACGCGGCGATCACGACGAGCACGAGCCCGAGCGCGGTGACGCCGAGGAGCGGCCAGAGCAGCGCGCTCGCGAGCCCCGGCGTCCGGAGCTGCGCGATGCTGAGCAGCACCGCCCGCCGCCCGTCGCCGTAGCCGTCGAGCGCGTGCCCGACGGCGCTGTACTCGCCGGACAGCCCGCCGATGTCGACCGTCTGGCCGGAGCGCAGCGCCTTCAGGGCGCCGTCCTTCGCCGGCGACGCCGTGAGCGCCGCGACCAGCTGCGGGGAGGCGTCGCGCGATTTCGCCACCACGTCGAGCCCGTCGCCCGACTGCATCGCGACGACGAGGACACGCCCGCTCGTGCGCTCGCTCGCGTTGGTCAGCCGCTCGTCGTTCAGCGCGGTGCCCACCGCGACGGCGCCGATGATCTGCCCGGCGTCGCTGCGGATGGGCGCGTAGGACGCGAGAAGCTGCTCGTTGCGCGCCCGGCTGACCCACACGTCCGAGCCGGTCACCCCCTGCTCGATGGCGAGCTTCAGCGACGGGTAGACCGCGCCGAGGTCATCTCCGCGCATGAGCGCGGAGGCGTTCCGCCCGAGCACCACGCCCTTGGTGTCCACCAGGACCACGAGGGAGGGCGGGGTCCTGGCCAGCTCGGGCGAGGCGGCGACCGCCTCCCGGATGGCGTTGGCGGCGCTGGTGGCCGCCTCGGCGCGCGCCGGGGCGGTGCCGGCGTTGAACGGCTCGCGCAGCTTCGGGTCGCTCGCGTGCGAGTCGAGCCACCGCTCCAGCACGAGGCCGTCCACCTGGAGCTGCGCCATGGCGGCCGCGAGCGCGCGCGGCGCCTCGCCGGGGCGCCCCATCTCCGCGAGGGAGGCGCGCGTGAGGGCGTAAAAAAGCCCTCCGACCATGAGGACAATCACGGCGAAGACTGCGATGATCTTTCCGCGCATCCTGCGTCTCCACTCCTTCTTTCCGGGGCTCAGGGCAAGCTACCATCCGCTGCGGCGCTGCTACAACTCTCCACCCAGCTCATGGTGCACTTGAATCAGCCGCACTCCGAAGCCCCGCGCCTCTACGTCGTCGACGACGCGCTGTTCGAGCAACATCGCTCGCGAGGCGCGCACCCCGAGCGCCCGGAGCGCCTCGAAGCCGCCCGCCGCGCCATCGAGCGCTGCGCCGCGGCCGGCCTCTCGCTGGAGCACGTGGCGTCGCGCGACGCCACGGAGGAAGAGCTCGCCCGGGTGCACGCCCCGCGGTACCTGGAGTCGCTCGGCCGGCTCAGCGGCCACTATGCGGCGCTCGACCCCGACACGTACGTGGTCCCGCGCTCGGTCGAGGCGGCGCGGCGCGGCGCGGGCGCCGCGGTGGCGCTGGTCGACGCGGTGCTCGCCGGCCCCGGCCGGCTCGGGGTCGCGCTGCTCCGTCCGCCCGGCCACCACGCCACGCGCGACGCCGGCATGGGCTTCTGTCTCCTGAACAACGTCGCCGTGGCGGCGCGGGCGGCGCTGAGCAGCGGGCTCTCGCGGGTGGCGGTGGTCGATTTCGACGTGCACCACGGCAACGGCACGCAGGACATCTTCTGGGACGATCCGCGCGTGCTCTTCTGCTCGCTGCACCAGTGGCCATTCTACCCCGGCACCGGCGCCGCCGACGAGCTCGGCGGAGGTGACGGCGCGGGTTACACGGTGAACGTGCCGCTGTCCGACGGCGCGACGGACGCGGTCTACGAGGCTGCGTTCGACGAGCTCCTCCTTCCGGTGCTCGACGAGTATGCGCCCGAGCTGATCCTGGTCTCGGCGGGGTTCGACGCGCACGAGCGCGATCCGATGGCGGCGATGAAGCTGTCGCGCGCCGCGTACGCGGCGATGGGCCGCCGGCTCGCGGCGATGGCGACCGCGAAGGCGGGGGGGCGGCTCGCCATCTTCCTGGAGGGCGGCTACGACCTGACCGCGCTCGAGAGCTCGCTCACGGCGGCGCTGCTCGCGGCGTCCGGCTGCGAGGCAGCAGACGACCCGGCTGGAGGGTCGGTGCCGCCGGCGCAGCCCGCGCAGCGCGCGCCGATCTCGACCCGCCACCGCGCGGACCTGGACCGGGCGCGCCGGGCGGCGCTGCGCCGGTGGACGACGCTCTGAGCGAGGCGACCAGCGGCGCGCGCAGGGGGACCAGGGTCGAGGCGTGAGCGGGCCCGCCGGGTCCTCTGCCTGCTGGAGGAGGCCGGCGCCTCCTTAGAGTGGGGTCGGGCCGGGAAGCCGGGGCGGGGATCGAAGAGCGACACGCGGTGCGTTTCCCTGATTGCACTCTGCGCGGAGCTGAGTATTCTGCCAGGCCTTCGCAGCCCAACGGGCCGCGAAGAACGGTGGGTATAGCTCAGTTGGTAGAGCACTGGATTGTGGCTCCAGTTGTCGCGGGTTCGAATCCCGTTACTCACCCCAGGTAGAACAGCCCGAAATCGTTGGCGAAAGCGGCGACCCGAGGGCTGGACGGGTGGACGAAGCCGGGGGGGCTTGGGTCCGCTGGCGAGGGTTGCCGGCGACCTTGCCCAGAGCACGGCGAGCTCGATCTCGATGGCGTCGAAGGGCTCGACCCGGACGCGGGCGGCGTCGCGGTGGACGACCGCCGGCCCCCGGCGGTGATCCGCGCCGAGCACGTACACCTCCGGCGTCCGCTGGATGGGGTCGGCTGGCCCATGGGCGAAGCCTGTCCGGGGGCGCGCGGCGAGGCGAGGCGGTGAGGAGCAGGGACGAGCGCGCCCGCACATCGAGCCATGGACGAGCTCGCGCGGCGTCGCGAATCGCTCGCTTCGATAAGCACGCTTCGATAAGCACGCTTCGCGCGCCTCGGAGATATCGATTCATGGATATCCACCCACCATGGTGGGCCGTTATCCATTCTCCCGGAGACAGCAAGTCTCATTTTTGTAACCAACTCGCCACACTACCCGCGTAGCGTCCGCGCGCATGAAGACCACTCTCCCCGGGAGCCGCGCGTCGACGGCGCGCCTCATCTCCGCTGCTTTCATCGCGATCAGCGCACCTCAGCTCGCGGCGTGCGCCGCGGATTCGAGCGATGCCGCGGATCCTACCGAGTTGCCGGCCCCCGGCGCCGTCGATGTCGTCCGCCCGCTCACGCTCTCGGAGCGCGCTCGTGTGCCCGAGAAGGAGCCGGGGTTCGTCGCCGCGGCGCTCGGCGACAACGAGCTCGTCATCACCCATGACGGCAGCATGGCGCCCTTCGCCGCGGGCGACGTGCTCGGCGGCACGCAAGGAGGCGGCTACCTCGCCCGCGTCGTGAGCGTACGCACGATCGACGCGACGCGGGTGGCGCTCGCGACGACGCCCGCTCCTCTGACGGAGTTCATCACCGAGGGCCATTTCCACGTCCACTACGACGCGCGCGAGTACGCGCGCGCCATCGACGATCACGTCGCGCGCACCCGCGAGCTCGGCGTGGAGGACGGCGAGCAGATCGCGAGCGCGGCGGAGGCCCTGAAGATCTCGTCCGGCGCCTCCATGAAGCTCCTCGATCTCTCCTCGGCCTCCCTGCCGGCGTCGTGCGGGGTCACCGCGCACGGGGCGGCGGCGCTCGACGTCACGGCCGAGCTCTCGCCGGCGCTCGATCTCGAGGTCCACATCGGCCCGAGGGGCAAGCTCAACCCGGTGCCGGAGCTGAAGCAGCTCCGCCTCGTCGCGTCGGGCCAGCTCGACGTGAGCGCCAGGCTCCAGGGCACCGGCACGGTCACGGGGACCTGCTCGGTCGATCTCCTGGAGCTCGCCGGGGGCGTCCCGAGCCTGCCGCTGCCGACGCTGACGTTCTGGGTGGGCCCCGTCCCCGTCATCGTCACGACGGACGTCGTGCCGAGGGCGAAGGCGGATCTGGGGCTGTCCTTCACGGCCGCCGAGGTGGACGCCGTGGCGCAGGCGACCGCCGAGATCGAGGCCGGGGTCGACTACAGCAACGGCACGTGGAGCACGATCTGGGAGCCCTCCGGCTCGGCCTCGGGCTCGGCCTCGATCGGCGCGCCCGGCCCGATCACGGCGTCCGGCAAGGTGAGCGCCGGCGCCGAGCTCCGGGCGCGCCTGTACGGCATCGTCGGCCCGAACGTCGGAGTCCAGGCGTACGCGCGCGTCACGGCGGAGACCGCGCCGCCCTACTGCTCGTACGACGCGCGGGTCGACGGCGGCGTGCGGGCTTACGCCGAGGCGGTGGCAGGCGTGTCGGTCGGCCCGCTGGATCTGACGCTCAAGCGCCTCGAGCTCGTCGATCTCGAGCTCCTCCACTTCGACGGACCGCGCGCCTCGGGCCCGCTCCGCGACGCGCCCGAGTGCGACGCGGAGCCCTGATCGCCTCGCCCCTCATCGCGCCATCCGTCCGGGAGGCGAGGCGCCCGCGCCTTCCCGCGCGCGGGAGGCGCGGGCGCCGCGCTCAAGGGTCCGCGCACGCGACGTAATCACAGGACGCCTCGTTCACGCACTCCTCGGTTCGCTCCACGAGGTCATTCCCCTCGAGGCCAAGGCACGCGGTCTCGCAGCTGGTCTTGCTCGGCGGCGGAGCGTCGTTCTCCTCCGCGCAGAGGATGCGGTGCTTGCAGAGCTCACTGCATGCGTTCAGGATCTCTTCGTCTTTGCACCCTGCGGCCCCCGCGGCAAAGAGGCCGAGAACGGCGGCGATGACGAGCGGGATCGATCGGAGTTCTGCGTTCTTCATGGGCAGCTCACCTCGGTTGTGGAACGGAGACTCTCCCCGGCGAGCGACCCGCTGCCGACCGGCAGCCCGCGTCAGCGCACGAGAAGAAGGCGAGCGCGCGACCCGGCACGGTAGCAGCGCTTTGCAGAAGGCCAGCGCGCCTCACCATGAGGCCGCGCCTCCGCGCAGAGCATAGACGAATCCCTGGCCGCCGCCCACCGCGCGGCGGCACGGCGGCACGGCGGCACACGACACGCGAAGACCTCGGCCCCGCGCCGACGTCATCTCGGTTCCCGCTGCCGCACCCCCCCGCGCTGGCTCGATGCGCCGGGCGTGGTACATTGCGTCATCGCGCGTCCTGACGCGCCCTCCACGATCGACGACGAATGCCCTCCAAGGAATCCGACACCCTGCTCGAAGCCGATCCAGCCGAGCGACCGGATCGCGAGAAGCCCGAGTCCACGCGGCTCCCTCTCGTGCTCTTGGTCGACGGGGACAGGAGCATCTGGCAGCCGCTCGGCGCCCTCCTCTCGAAGCGATATCGCCTCGTCGTATGCTCCTCGGCCGTGGACGGGGTCGCCGCCTTCACCGAGGACACGTGCGCGGTGATCGTCGATGTGCGGATGTCAGGGCTGGAGGGATTCTGGGTTTGCGATCAGATCCGCAAGATGCAGCCGGAAGTGCCCGTGATCTTCTATTCGGCTCATCACGACGAGAAGGACTCGTTCGAGGTCATCAACGCGCACCGGCCTTTCGCCTATGTCGACAAGCACGGCGCGGAGCAAAAGCTCCTCGACGCCCTCGAGAAGGCGACGCGGATATTTCAAAGCACCCTCCGCAGCCGACGGATCATCGAGCGGCTGCAGCGCCGCCGGCAGGAGGCGGTCTGACGCCTCGGCAGGGCGAGCCGCGCCCGCGCGGCGATCGGCGAGATCTCTGGCGCACGCTGGTCCAGCTGGCGCTGAGCCTGTCCGCCCTCTTCGCCGGGATCGCGCTCGCGGCGCACCTCGCCCGCGAGCAGCTGGACGCGCTCGGCCGCGGGTTCGTGGACCGCTTCGGCCTCGCCGGGATGTTCGTCGGCACCTTCCTCGCCGACGCGTTCTCGTTCCCGATCCCGCCGCAGTTCTACATGCTGACCGCGATCACCTCGGGTGGCTCGCAGGTCGCGCCCCTGATCGCCATCTCGACCGCCTCGCTCGTCGGCGGCTGCACGGGTTACCGCCTCGCCGGCCGCCTCGCGCGGATCCGCCTCTTCGCGGCGCGCATCGAGCGGACGCGACCCAGGATAGACCGGCTCTTCGAGCGTTACGGATACTGGGCGATCGCGATCGGGAGCATCTCGCCGATCCCCTTCTCGATGCTCTGCTACCTGTCCGGGCTGTACCGGATCCCGCTGCGCTACTTCTTGACCATGGTGCTGTTCCGGGTGCCCCGGCTCCTCCTCTTCTACGCGCTCATCCGGGCGGGATGGAGCCAGTGAGGCCGGCGGCGTGAGCGCTACCTGGGGCTGTCCGTCTCCTCGGGCGACGGGTTCACCCTGACGCGCTCCAGGATCTGGTCGACCATGCCGAGATCGATCCCGGAGCGCTGCTCCACGACGTTCCTGGAGAACAGCCGAGTCGCCTCCTTCGCGAGCTCCTCGTCCGGGAGGAACGGCCGCGCGGGCGACCGCGGCGCCGGCAGGCCGATCTCCTTCTCGAGCTCGGAGATCGCCCGGATCATCTCCTGGTAGCAGGCGGAGGCGATCTGCACGGCGAACGGGAACACCTGGACGTTGCCCCGGCCGGCGCGCACGGCGTGCAGCGTCGCGGCGGCCTGCTCGGCGAACTGGCGACTCCCGTACGCGTTGGCCATCTGCGCGTACATCGCGATGGACTCCTGGTCCGCCGCGAGGTCCTCCTCCTTCGTCCGCGGCGCTCCGGACGGGGGCACCGACGACCACCGGACGATCATCCGCGCGTAGTCGTCGAGCGCGCGCCGCTGGAGGGCCAGTCGCTCCAAGAGCGCTTCTCGCCGCTGTCTCTGGAGCTCCGCTCTCTCCTCGTGCTCGGCCCGCCGCTCCGCGCTGAGATCCGCCGATCTCCGCGCCAGGTAAGCGCCGATGAAGAGGGCGACGCCGTTGCTGACGGCGATGAAGAGCATCTCCAAGATCTTGGGATCCATGCCGGTGCCCACGACTTCTATCACGTTCGCGCTGAACGCAGTGAGTTGCCGCAGATCGCGGAGAAAAGTTGGCCGCCGCCCTCCTCCCGTGCAGGTGCGCCGTCATCCCACAGGCGGCCGTGGCCGCGCTCGGAGCCGCGCGGGCAGGCGTGATAGGATGTCCGCATGACCGGTTCACTCGACGCCGGGGCCGGCCCGCACCTCGATGGGCTCGCGGGCCCGCTGCGCGAGGCGCTGGGGAGGAGCCTCGCCGACCGGCTCGCGCGCTGCCCCGGGGCGGAGCTCAACCTGGACAACGCGTTCTGGGGCGCCCCCGAGCCGCGCGACCTCGGCGAGGCGCTCACCCGGTTCGGGCCGACGTGCGTCAACGTCGTTGTGCGCATCTTCGAGCGACTCCGCGGCATCGACCCGACGCTCGGCCTGTGGATGCAGATCAGGTATCTGCGCAACGTCTGGTGCGGCGGGAGCGCCGGATTCAAAGTGGTCTACGTGGAGCCGGCGGCCATGCGCGAGCACCTCGACCGCCACTTCGCGGGAGCGGGCGGCCCCCGCGTGGCGCGCGACACGATCCTCGGAGGGATCGAGCACCAGCGGGGCGCGCTGCTCGGCTCGCTCGCGGCGAGCATGGCGGAGCTCTTCCGGGGCGGCGAGCCGCTCGACGCGGACAGCTGGCGCGAGGTGCACCGGCCGGACCAGGAGGCGGTTCACCTCTGCGTCGGCAAGCACGAACCGCGGCCGCCGGAGCTCGACGACATTCACCTCGACTGGAGGTCGCCGGTGGTGGGCGTCGACGAGGAGCGCCGCCGCTGCCGGTACGGGCTCCGCATCGGCGTGGTCCACTGGGTGCAGGCGCGATTCGGGCTCGGCAAGCCGGTGTTTCCGTTCCAGAGCATCGATGACAGGGTCGCCGCCCTCGCCGGGCGCCGCGAGGCGCCGGCGCGCTGGGCCGAGTTTGCGGCGCGCTGGCGCGACGCGCGGTGGCCGCTCGCCCTGCGCGGCGGCGCCGGCGCAGCGGAGGCGCAGGCGTGGCTTCGCGCGTGCGACGCGCTGGTCGCTGCGCAGCGCGCGGACGCGTGAGAGGCCACAGGCGGCCGGCATGCCCTACCCCGCTCCCGACGGCACCCAGCTGATCGAGCACCTCGGCGCCGGCGCCACGTTCGACGTCGCGCTGGTCCGGCTCGGAGGCCCGCCGCCCGGCCCCACGCTTGTGTGCAAGCGCCTCGTCCCCGGCGTCCTCCACGAGCACGCGGGGCGGGCCGCCATGGTCCGCGAGGCAAAGGTCCTCTCCCTCGTTCGCCACCCCGCCCTGCCCGCGCTCGCGCGCGTCGGCGCCGATCGCCACGGCCCATTCCTCCTCGAGAGCCGGCGCGAGGGCACCTCCCTCCGCGACGCGCTCGAGGGATGGCGCGGCCGCGGCCGGCCGCCGCCCGCGTCGCTCATCACCCACGTCGTCAGGACCGCGATCGAGACGCTCGCCGAGCTCCAGGAGATCGAGTACGCCGGAGGCCCGATCCGCTTCGTTCACGGCGATCTCGGCCCTGATCACGTGCTGCTGGGTCCGCTCGGTGACATCGGCCTCGTCGACCTCGGCGCCGCGCGGTTCCGCGGCATGGAGCCGGACCTCGAGACCGCCGACCGGGGCACGGTTCCCTTCGTCGCCCCCGAGATCGCCCGCGGCGAATCCCCGCCGACCCAGCGCGGCGACGTCTACTCCATGGCGGCGACCCTCGTCTCCTTCGCCACCGGCGCGAGCCTGACGCGCGCGCGCGAGCACGCAGCGGCGCTCGTCGAGATCAGCGAATCTGGCCTCTGCCTCGACCCGCTCTCCGTCACGGACGCGCTCTCGCCGGGGCAGCGCCGAGCGCTCGCTCGCGCGCTCGATCGCGATCCGGAGCGCCGCGTCGGTACGGCGCGGGCGCTGCTCGACGCGTTCGACGCGGCCGCTCCGCGGGCCGAGGGCGGCGCCGAGTCAGCGCGCTGACTCGGCTCTCTTGCACGCCAAAACCGTGGACGCACGCGGCCCATGAGATAAGTCTCGCCCGCATGAAGCCCCACCTAGGTCACGACAAGCTCGGCCTCGACACGCTCGCGATCCACGCCGGACAGCCGCCGGATCCGACGAGCGGCGCGGTCATGACGCCGATCGTCCTCTCGAGCACCTTCGCTCAGGAGCGGCCGGGCCACCACAAGGGGTTCGAGTACTCCCGCAGCGGCAACCCCACCCGCAAGGCGCTCGAAGAGTGCATCGCCGCGCTCGAGGGGGGGCGCCATGGCTTCGCCTTCGGCAGCGGCTCCGCGGCGACCGCCACCCTGCTCCACACGCTCCGTCCCGGAGATCACGTGCTCTCGGGCGATGACGTCTACGGCGGCACCTTCCGGCTCTTCGACAAGGTCATGCGGCCGATGGGCCTCGCCTCGACCTCGGTCGACATGAGCGACCTCGACGTCGTCCGCAAGGCGCTCACCCCGGCCACGCGGATGATCTGGATCGAGACCCCGACGAACCCGATGCTCAAGATCTTCGACATCGCAGGGCTCGCCGAGATCGCGCGCGCGCACGGGGCGCTGCTCGTCGTCGACAACACCTTCGCCACGCCGGTGCTCCAGCGGCCGCTCGACCTCGGCGCTCACGTCGTGGCGCACTCGAGCACGAAGTACCTGAACGGGCACTCGGACGTCGTCAGCGGCGCGCTGGTCACGTCCGAGGACGCGCTCGCCGAGCGGGTCGGGTTCCTGCAGAACGCGATCGGCGCCGTCCCGAGCCCGTTCGATTGCTACCTCGTGCTCCGCGGGATCAAGACGCTCGGCGTGCGCGTGCGCCAGCAGTGCGCGTCGGCCGCGCTCATCGCCGGGAGGCTCGCCGGGCACCCCGCTGTCCAGGCGGTGCACTACCCCGGCCTCCCCACGCACGCCGGCCACGCGCTCGCCGCGCGGCAGATGCGCGCGCCCGGGGCGATGATCTCGTTCGTGGTGCGCGGCGGCCTCCCCGTCGCCTCCAGGTTCCTCGAGCGGCTCGCGATCTTCGCCTGCGCCGAGAGCCTCGGCGGCGTCGAGTCGCTCGCCGAGCACCCCGCCCTCATGACCCACGCCTCCGTGCCCGCCGCGGCGCGGGAGGCGCTCGGCATCGCCGACGGCCTCCTCCGGCTCTCGGTGGGCCTGGAGGCCACCGAGGACCTCTGGAACGACGTCGCCCAGGCGCTGGACGACGCTCACGCGCGCGCGACGGGCACGTGAGCGCGCGCTGCCGCCGTTTGATCGCGGACCCCCGAGTACGATAGAAGCGAGGAGCGGCCTTGGGGCCGCCACCTACCACCGGAGCTTTCCATGCGTCTCGCTCGCCTCAGCTTCGTGCCCGTGCTCGGCCTCCTCCCCCTCCTCGGCCTCGGCTGCAGCGGCGCGGAGCCGCCGACCCCGCGCGGCGCATACAAGATGAACTTCGCCGACCCGGGCATCGACTGCTCCCAACAGGGGCATATCGCGACCCTCGGCGAGGTGACCGATGTCCAGAAGGTCCAGCTGGTCACCGACGGCGAGGACGGCGCCTCGGTCGACTGCTCCGTGTCCGGCTCGGGCACCTTCTCCGTCTCGGCGGTGGCCAGGAACCCCGCCGATTTGTCGAAGATCCAGGTCAAGATCGACGCCATCTCCCCCGCGGCGACCCAAGACGCGCCGGCCACCGGCGACATCAGCTTCTCCTCCGCGAAGACGGCAGAGCAGACCTTCTACTCCGATAAGGCGACCCCGTGTAAGTTCTGGTTCGAGGGCAAGCAGGGGGTCGACGCGGGCAAGATCTGGGTCGGCTTCGAGTGCCCGGCGATGCTGAACGAAGGCGAGATATGCCAGATCAGGCTGGGCGTCCTGGCCTTCGACAGCTGCGGAGGCTGAGCCGCGCTGGCAGCTGACAGGCGGGCGCGCGGGGGGGCGCCCCGCGCGTCAGCTCTTCTCGGAGCGCGAGGCCGACACCGCCGGGACCGTCGACCGATCGCCCATGCTGACCTGCTGCGAGTCGGCGGGCGGACCGATCGTCGCGCTGTTCGGGAGCTCGACCTCGTCCTGCTCGTCGATCCGGATCACGAGCGCCGTGATGTTGTCCTCTCCGCCGTTCTCGTTCGCCTTGGCGATGAGGCGGCGGCACATCTCCGGGACCTCCTCGGTCGAGCTCACGATGTGGAGGATCTGGTCGTCCGAGAGCATCCCGCTCAGGCCGTCGGAGCAGAGCAGGTAGACATCGCCGGGCTGCGGCTCATCGCTGAGCAGATCCACGGAGACGCTGTCGTGCATCCCGAGCGCGCGGGTGATGACGTTGCGCGGAAGCTCGGCCCGCTGCTCCTCGGTCAGCTCGGGCATCGCCATGATGTAGTCGTTGAACAGCGAGTGATCGCGCGTCAGCTGGCTGATCGAGCCCTTGCGGACACGGTACGCGCGGCTGTCGCCGACGTGGCCGACGTAGATCCGGTTCTTCTTCTTCGAGAAGAGCGCCCCCACGACCGTCGTGCCCATCCCGGCGCAGTCGCGCGACCGGATGCTGCGCTCGAAGATCTGGCGGTTCGCGACCCGGATGCCCGCCTGGAGCCGGTTCTCCTCCTCCGACAGGCTTGTGTCGAAGTGGAATGGCCAGGTGGCGTCCTCCCGCGACGTGGACCGGAAGAAGTCCGCGATCGACTCGGTCGCCAGCTTGCTGGCTACGTCCCCCGCGCGGTGGCCCCCCATGCCGTCCGCGACGATGAACAGGTCGTACTCCGACAGGACGGCGTAGCTGTCCTCGTTGTGGTCGCGTTGGAGACCAACGTCCGTCATTCCTGAAGCGATCGCTCGCATAACCTCGGGAATCCTTGAGACGGCTCCGGGCCTTCGGCTTCGAACACCAACCATTTCACGCTAGCGAAAACCTGTCAAGCAGGGCCTCTCGCCCCCTAATGGGCGTCTTCAGAGCCTTCTTCAGAGCCTTCGCGCGTCTTCTCACGCCTTCTCACGCCTTCTCACGTCACGCCGTTCACGCCGTTCACGCCGTTCACGCCTGTGCACGCCCAACCGCCGACCTTCCTGATGCTACCGACTCCGACCGGGGGGACCGCAAGCCTCTTTTTCACTTCTTCGCTTCACGGGACGGTTCATTGTGAGCTGGGCTGGTCCCGGGCACGCCTCGCCCCGTGGCGCTCGGACGCAAGCGCCGGCGCGGGCACGGCCGCGGGTCGCGCGAGGGCAGGACAAGAAGGCTGCGAGGCGTCGCCAGGCCGGGCCGGGCTCGGCGCGCGCGGCGTCACGACACGCCGGGGCGCTGCCGGCGGGCGATGTCGCGCATCACACGCCGCCACGCCGCCGCGCCCCCCTCCGCGAAGGGCCCGGCCCCATCGCGGGCCGCGGGGAGGGGCGACCGCACGGCGCTCCGGTCTGCCAAGCTCGGTCGCCGACCCCCGCGCCGCGCGGCCAAGGGCCCGCTCACACGTCCAGGATGTCCTTTTCCTTGCCGGCGATCACCGTGTCGACCTGCTTCGTCCCCTCGGCCACCACGTCGTCGACCTTCTTCTTGGCCCGGTCGGCCTCGTCGCCGCTGACGTCACCGTCCTTCTCGAGCGAGTCGATCATCTCGTTCGCGTCCCGGCGGTGCTTCCGGATGGCGACTTTAGCGTCCTCTCCGTTCTTCTTCGTCAGCTTCACCATCTCCCTGCGCCGCTCCTCCGTGAGCGGCGGGATCGGGAGTCGGATGAGATCCGCGTCCACCTGGGGATTCAGGCCGAGATCGCTCTCCCGGATCGCCTTCTCGATCGCTTTCACCTGGTTCTTCTCCCAGGGCTTGACGCTGATGAGCCGCGGCTCCGGCACGGACACCGTGGCCATCTGCACGATCGGCGTCGGCACGCCGTAGTAGTCGATGCGGATGCCGTCGAGCATGGCCGCGTTCGCGCGCCCGGTGCGCACCTTCGCCAGGTCTCGCCGGAGAGCTTCGATGGCCTTCTCGATCCCTTCGCGCAGCTCCTTGATGACGTCCTCGAGCATGATCCGGCTTCCTCCGTGTGGGGCTCGCCCAGCCCGCCCTCTTCGCGGGCGGGGGCGGAGCTTACCGCGTATTTCCGGGCCGGCGGAGAAATCGATCCGCCTGACATCGCCGGCGTCGCGGTCGGAAGAGCGCTCGCCTCCGCCTGGGCGCATGCGGACGCGCACGCGCCCGAGCGCCGCCGCGCCGTCCCCCCGCCGAGCGCGCCACCCCCACTGTCGCGATCGTGCCGAGCTGTAGTAACTCTGGGAGGCAGGGCGACCCGATGCGCGATCTGGACTGGAACAGCTTCGACGTCCTCGTCGTCGACGACGAGCAGGACAACCTCGACGCGTTCCGGTTCGCCTTCAGGAAGTCGTTCAAGATCCATTATGCGCTGGGCGGCGCCGAGGCCCTCTCGCTCCTCGATCGCCTCGATCCCGCGGTGATCGTGGCGGACCAGCGAATGCCGGGGATGAGCGGTATCGAGTTCCTCAAGCAGGCGAAGGAGCGGCGGCCCGACGCGGCGGGCGTGCTGCTCACCGCCTACGCGGACATGACGGTGCTCATCGACGCGGTCAACTCGGGCGCGGTCGACCGGTACGTCCAGAAGCCCTGGAACTCGAAGGAGCTCGCCGTCATCCTCCGGCAGGCGATCGTCGGGGTCGCCACCCTCCGGGAGAACCGGCGGCTGCGCGAGCAGCTCGCGCAGTACGCGGGCTACCTCGAGCGCGAGCAGCGGGACCCGATCGATTTCGGCGAGATCGCCGGCGAGAGCGAGGCCATGCGCGAGGTCGCCGCCCGGATCGGCGAGGTGGCGAAGGCGGCGACGCACGTGCTGATCGAGGGCGAGGAAGGGGCGGAGAAGGAGGTCGTCGCCCGGGCGATCCACGTGGGCTCCCCCCGGGAAGAGCAGCCGTTCGTCAAGGTGACCTGCGCCGCGTTCCGGGGCGACACGCTCGAGCGGGAGCTGTTCGGCTGGCGGCGAGGCGCCTTCGACGGCGCGTTCGCCGAGCGCGCAGGCCGGCTCGAGCTCGCCCACCGGGGGACGATCTACCTCGACGAGCCGGCGCCGCTCACGCCCTCGCTCCAGGCGAGGCTGCTCCGCGTGCTCACCGACGGCGAGGTCGAGCGGCTCGGGTCGACGGAGACGACGCGCGTCGACGTGCGCGTCGTGCTGTCGCTCACGCCCGGCATCGACGAGGCCTGGGCGCGCGCGGGCGTGCTGCCCGAGCTCGTCTCCCGGCTCTCGGTGTTCCCGCTCAGGCTGCCCCCGCTCAGGGAGCGGCGCGAGGACATCCGCGCGCTCGCCGAGCACTTCCTGCGCAAGGTCGCGCGGCGCAACGCCCGCGCGGCCACCGCGCTGTCGGAGGAGGCGATCGCGAAGCTCGCGGCGTACACGTGGCCGGGGAACACGCGGGAGCTGGAGAACGTGGTCGAGCGCGCCGCCATCCTGTCGCGCGGCGACGTGATCCTGCCCGAGCACCTCGCGTTCACGGCGCGCGCGCAGCCGGCCGAACCGCCCGCGCGCGCGCCCAGGGCCGCCGCGCCGGCGGAACCGGAGGCGGACCCGGCCGGAAGAGAGCCCGCCGCGCCCGCGTGCGCGCGGCCAAGGCTCGACCTGAGCTCCCAGCTCGACGACATCGAGCGGCGGGAGCTCCTCGCCGCCCTGGACCGCTGCGGAGGGAACAAGGCGGAGGTCGCGCGGCAGTTCGGCATGCAGCGCACGACCCTCTATTACAGGCTGAAGCGGCTCGGAATCGAAGGTTGAAGAGGGTCGACGACGGTCGACGACGGCCCCGCCGCGACGCCGCGGCGCGTGGCCACGGTCGACGCCGGGGGCGACTTGCGGCAGATTGCGTCGGCATGCTGAAGGTCGGCGAGCGCGCGCCGGAGATCGACACGCTGGCCATCGACGGCCAGCGCTTCGTGCTGTCGGCGCAGGGTGGGCTCTGCACGGTCGTGTACTTCTTCCCGAAGGCCTTCACGCCCGACTGCACCGTCGAGGCCCAGCTCTTCCGCGACAACCACGCCGAGATCGCGCTCGCGGGCGCCAGCATCGTCGGCGTCAGCACCGACGACCACAGGACGCAGTGCCGGTTCGCCGAGGCGCAGAAGGTCCCTTACCCGATGATCGCCGACCGCGATCGCAGCGTGTGCCGCGCCTACGGCGTCCTCTGGCCGCTCATCGGCCTCGCCCGGCGGATCACCTACGTCGTCACGCCCGCCCTGGAGATCGCGGCGGTCTTCCACCACGAGTTCCAGGCCCGGAAGCACCGCGACGACGTGCTCTCGTTCATCGACAGGCGCTTCCGGGCGGCGCGCCCCCGCGCGGAGTGAGTGAGCGCGGTGCCCGCCGTGCGTCCCGCCCCCGAGCCCCGCGCGCCCGGCGAAGGCGCCGCGCTCCTCGAAGGAGCGGCGCCGCTGCCGCGTGACTTCTACGCTCGCCCCGCGCTCGTCGTCGCGCGGGCGTGCATCGGCAAGGTGCTCGTCCACACGACGCCCGAGGGCACCGCCGCCGGACGCATCGTCGAGACCGAGGCGTACCGCGGCCCGGAAGACCTCGCCGCGCACAGCGCGGGCGGGCGACGGACCGTGCGGACGGAGGTCATGTTTGGCCCGGCGGGCTATGCGTATGTGTTCCAGCTCTACGGCATGCACTGGGCGTTCAACATCGTCGTGGCCTCCGAGGGAGAGCCGCACGCTGTCCTCATCCGCGCCATCGAGCCGATGGTCGGCCTCCCGCTCATGAGCCGCCGGCGGGGCGTCGCGTCTGGGCGGATCGAGCTCACCAACGGGCCGGGGAAGCTGTGCAAGGCGCTGGGGCTCGACCGCTCCGCGTACGGGATGGATGTCTGCGGAGCGCAGCTCTCGCTGCTGCCCGGCGCTGCTGGGCCCATCGGCAGGTCGCCTCGCATCAACGTCGACTATGCAGGTGCGTGGGCGAAGAAGCCGTGGCGATTCTACGAACGCGGCAATCGCTATGTCTCCGTTCCGCCTCGCCATTGAGCGGACGTGAGGGCGCGAGCGCTCGAAGCGCTCGCGCCCGGCCCCGGGATCGCGCGACAATGGGCTCATGGGATTCTGGCCTTTCGGGGGGCGTGAACCTGCCAACGTCGAGAGCGCGTCGCAGGTTGTCACGGCGGGCACGCATCGGGAGACCCTGCGGGGAAAGTTAACGCTCTATTTCAAGGAGCCGCAGACGCGGAGCGCCGCGGACAGGGCCGCGGAGCGGTGCGCGCAGATCGCCGGTGACCTGCTGCGCGAGACCGCAGAGCGCGAGGCGCTCCTCGGCAAGGAGGCGGAGCTCGCCGCGGCCATCGCGGCCCGCGCGCCGCGCGGCCTCCCGGGGCTCCGCGCGATCGAGCTCGCGTCGCTGCACGTCGTGACCGAGCGCACCACGCAGTCGCGGCGCGGCGAACCGACGCCGCCCGTCCAGGATCCCACGCGGCTCGCGGGCGCGCGCACGCCGTCGAACAAGCCCTCGCCGGGCGGCGTGAGCCGGACCACCAGCGTGCCGCCGGCCAGCAGCCGCGCCTTGGCGCAGGCTCCCGGCGCGCTGCCGACCGTCGGTCGCAACACGCCGTCGAGCATCCCGCCGCCCATCAGCGTGCGCTCGCCGCCGAGCTCCGGCGCGCAACGCGCCCGCGCCGCCGGAGCGGGCGCCGCGCGGGCGTCGAGCCCGGGGCTCATCGGCTCGCCCCCCACCGTGATCGCGGCCGCGCTCTCGCCGCTCCTGCGCGACGCGTCCACGCGGCTGCTCCTCGGATGCCTGCGGGCGCACGATCTGATCATCGTGCGCCGCGTCGCGATCGATCCTGGCGCCGCCGATCAGCTGGCCACGCTGCTGCCCGTCTCGGAGGCGCCGCCGGGTGAGTTCGAGGCGAGCCGGGCCGCCGAGCTCTCCCGCTGGCACACGGTGCTCGGCTCGCCCGTGATCAGCCAGCTGCGCACGGAGTCGTGCGCGATCAGCGCGCAGAAGGCCCGGGTCGCGCTGGGCGCCGCGAACATCGCGGCGGGCGTCGCGGGGGAGCTGATCGACGCGCTCTGCCGCACCGCCTTCCCGGGCCTCGCGCTGTCGAGCGCGCACATCGATCGCTACGCGGAGCAGGATCTGAACGAGCTGGCGGCCGAGAGCGTGGCGCGCATCCTCCGGCACCCGAACTCGAAGCCGCTCCGCCTCGCGCTCGGCCCGCTGCTCGACGCGGTGCACGGCGACGTGGACGGCATCTCCCGCCTCGCGAAGGCCTCGCTCGGCAGCGCGCACTGAGGCCGATGCCACCGCTCGGCGCGTTCCCTTCTCGGCGGGCTGGCGCTAGGAGGCGCAGGTGCGACACCATGATCTCTCCCATGAGCTCTCTTTCTCCCGCAGATCGCTCCGCGGCCACCTCTCCCTGCTCGTCGCGCTGCTCTGCGCGTGCGGGCCGGCCGAGCGCGCCGCGCCGCCCGCGCAATCCGTCACGAAGGCGGCCGTGGTGAGCCCGGCCGACGCTCGATCCGACGCGGAGGCCGGCGCAGAGGCCGGCGCCGAGCAGGCGCTCGCGGCCTTGTCGGCGCGCGTGCTCGAGGAGTACCTGCGCGACGAGCCGGTCCGCGCCACCGAGGCGGGGGACCACCGGTACGACGCCGTGTGGCCGGACGTCACCGCGCAGGGCGAGGCCGCGCGCCGGCGCACGATCGAGGCGGCGCTGGCCGAGCTCGGGGCGCTGCCCGCGGCGCGCCTCGGCGTCCAGAGCCGCGTCGACGCGGCGATGATCGAGAACCAGCTGCGCTCCTCGCTGTTCGCGATCGACGAGCTCCGCGAGGCGACGTGGAACCCGATGGTGTACACGGGCCTCGTCGGCGACGGGCTCGATCCCCTGATCACGAGGAGCTTCGCGCCGCTCGAGGAGCGCCTGCGGAGCCTCGGGGGTCGCCTCTCGGGCATCCCCGCGCTCGTGCGTGCGGCGGAGCAGCGCCTCACGGCGCCGCCGCCGCGCATCCACACCGAGACGGCGATCGCGCAGAACAAGGGGCTCATCGCGCTCTGCAAGTCCGAGCTGCCGGCGCTGTTCGCGTCGGCCCCGGCGCAGCAGGCCGAGCTCGACGCGGCCGCGAGCGCGGCGGCGGCGGCGCTCGAGGGCTTCCAGGTGTTCCTCGAGAAGGACCTGCTCCCGAGGAGCAACGGCGACTTCCGGCTGGGCCGCGCGCGCTTCGAGAAGAAGCTCCGGTTCACGCTGGACGACGCGGCCATCGACGTCGACGGCGTGGTCGCGAGCGCCCGCGCCCTGCTCGCGGCGACGCACGCCGAGATGCTCGAGACCTCGAGGGAGCTCTGGCCGACGCTCTTCGGGAAGCAGCCCTTCCCGAGGGTCGAGGCGCAGGACGAGAAGATGGCCGCGATCAGGAAGGTGCTCGACGCGCTCGCGGCCGATCACCCGACGAACGCGACCATCGTGAAGGCGTCCGAGAAGCTCCTCGCGGAGGCGACCGACTTCGTCCGCGCGCGCGACCTCGTGCGCATCCCGGAGGAGCCCTGCCGGGTGATCGAGATGCCCGAGTACCGCCGCGGGGTCGCGATCGCCTACTGCGACGCGTCCGGCCCGCTCGAGGCGAAGCAGGAGACGTTCTTCGCGATCGCGCCGACGCCGAAGGACTGGCCGAAGGCGCGCGTGGACTCGTTCTACCGCGAGTACAACTCGAGCATGCTCGCCGACCTCACCGTCCACGAGGCGATGCCGGGCCACTTCCTGCAGCTCATGCACAACAACAGGTTCCCCTCGAAGGTCCGCGCGGTCTTCTCGAGCGGCCCGTTCGTCGAGGGCTGGGCTGTCTACACCGAGTGGCTGATGGCGCACCACGGCTTCGGCGGCCCGAAGGTGCGGATGCAGCGCCAGAAGATGGTGCTGCGCATGTCGGTGAACGCCCTCCTCGACCACGGGGTGCACGCGGGCGCGATGGGCGAGGAGGAGGCGCTTGCGCTCATGACGAAGGACGCCTTCCAGGAGGAAGGCGAGGCCGTCGGCAAGTGGCGGCGCGCCCGGCTCACGAGCGCGCAGCTCACCACGTACTTCCACGGCTTCACCGAGATGATGCGCCTGCGCGCCGAGCACGAGCGCAAGCCGGGCTTCACCGAGCGCGCCTACCACGACCGGCTGCTCAGCCACGGCTCGCCCTCCGTGCGGCACCTCCCGGCGCTGCTCGCGGAGTAGCCCCCCCGGGCCCCCCACGAAGCAGAGCGACGCTCACCCGCACAGGAGACGGGTCCAGATCGGCGTTTTCGGCGCGCAAGCGCACTCCACTGCGCTGAGCACCGAAAACGCCGAGGTGGGCCCGTCTCCGAAGCGGGTGCGCGTCGCTCGGTCAGACGGGGCTGATCGAGCCACCGAGCTCGACGAAGCGCGCCTTGGGGAACGCCTTCTGGCAGGCATCGAGCTGCCAGTCGCCCTTGAAGAGCACGACCGCGTTCCCGTGCACGTCGAGGGCGCCGTAGCCGTAGAGGTTCGACTCGAGCTCGGCGAGGGGCACCGGCTCGCCCTCGACCCAGCGGGCCAGGCTGAACGAGAGCCGCTCGATCCGGGCGTCGACGCCGTACTCGGCCGCGAGGCGGTGCTTCACGACGTCGAACTGGAGCTCGCCCACGACCCCCAGGATCGCCTCGCCCTCCCGCCCCTCGGGCGGCCGGAAGAGCTGGACCGAGCCCTCCTGCGCGAGCTGCTCGAGCCCCTTCTTGAGCTGCTTGCGCTTCATGGGATCGATCATGACGACGCGGGCGAACTGCTCCGGCGGGAACTGCGGCAGCGCGGCGTACTTCACGGGCGAGCCGCTGCAGAGCGAGTCGCCGATGAGGAAGAGCCCCGGATCGAAGACGCCGATGATGTCGCCCGCGAAGCCGTCCTCCACGAGCGTGCGCTCCTGGGCCATGAACTGCACCGGGTTGGTGAGCCGGATGTCGCGGCCGAGGCGCACGTGGTGCACCTTCATGCCGCGCTCGTAGCGGCCGGAGCAGACGCGGAGGAACGCGATCCTGTCGCGGTGGGCCCGGTCCATGTTCGCCTGGATCTTGAAGACGAACGCGGTGAAGCGGTCGTCGTCCGGGGCGATGGGGCCCTTGTCGCTGCCGCGCGGCGCGGGCGGGGGCATGAGCTCGATGAACGCGTCCAGGAACTGCGGCAGGCCGAAGTTGGTGATGGCGCTGCCGAAGAACATGGGCGTGACCTCGCCGCGGGCGAGCTTGTCGCGATCGAGCGCGTCGCCGGCGGCGTCGATGAGCTCGATGTCCTCGCGCAGCTGGCGGGCGCCCTCCTCGTCGAGCGCCTCGACGAGCTCGGGCGCGTCGAGCGACACGACCTCCATCGGGGCGATCTCGGCGCCGTGCGCGACGAGCTCGAAGAGGAAGACCTGCTTGCGCTCGCGGTGGTAGACGCCGCGGAACTTGCCGCCCGCCGAGATGGGCCAGGTGACCGGATAGACGCCGATGCCGAGGACCTCCTCGACCTCGCCGATCAGCTCGAACGGGTCGCGCCCGGGGCGGTCGAGCTTGTTCACGAAGGTGAAGATCGGCATCTGCCGGAGCTTGCAGACGCGGAAGAGCTTCTTCGTCTGCGTCTCGACGCCCTTCGCGCAGTCGAGGATCATGATGGCGGCGTCGGTCGCCATCAGCGCGCGGTAGGTGTCCTCGCTGAAGTCGGCGTGGCCAGGGGTGTCGACCAGGCTCAGGAGCCGGCCCTTGTACGGGAACTGGAGAACGCTGGTGGAGATGGAGATGCCGCGCTCGCGCTCCATCTCCATCCAGTCGCTGACGGCGTGGGCGCGCGCCTTCTTGGCCTTCACGGCGCCGGCGAGCTGGATGGCACCTCCGTAGAGCAGGAGCTTTTCGGTTAGGGTGGTCTTGCCAGCGTCGGGGTGGGAGATGATCGCGAACGTCTTTCGACGGGCGATCTCGCGGGTGAGCATCGGGTCGGGCACAGCGGCGCGGCAGGATAGAGTCCGTGGGGGCTGCGTCAACCCAAGGGGCGACGGAGCCAGGGCGGACGGGGGTGGTGCGCGAGCGGGCGGCGGGGGTCCCCCCACGAACTCGGGCCTTTTGGGGGGCTGGTGCCGCGCTGGACGGGGGACTCGGTCAGAGAGGGGGCGCTGCGAGGCGGGCCGGCCCTCGGGTTCGTGGGGCCCACCCCCGCCGCCCGCTCGCGCACCACCCCCGCCCGCCCTGGCTCTTTGTAAGGGGGTCTTTGTAAGGGGCTCGTTATTTCGGGGCGCGAAGGGAGAGGGAGACGGTCACGCCTACGGGGTCGGCGCTGGGCGTGCCGATGGGCTTGTTCTTGAGGAGCTGACGGATGCAGCGCTGCGCGTCGGGGGTGACGCCACGTGAGTCGAGGATCTCGACACCCTCGGCGCGGCCGCGCACCCGGACGAGGAACTGGACCTTGATGCTGCCCGACGCGCCAGAGAGGCCGCCATTGTCGGCAACACACTTCGCCAGGTCGGGGGCGACCTTTTCTAGCCGCTTGGCCACGTTCGGGACGTCACCGTTCATGAACTCGGGCTCCTTGATCTCCACGAGAGGGAGCGGCGCCGACACGATCGATGCGTCAGGCACGCCGCCGTCGATGGGGCCGGCGTCGCCGGGAACACCGCCGTCAGACGGGGGGGCGCCGCCGTCGGGAGGGGGCGGCTCGGGCTGCGGCGACGGCGGGAGCCAGCCGGCATCCGCCTCGCCCGGCTCGAGGCAACGCACGAAGCCACGGTGCGGATCCTCCAGCGCTCCGTGCGGACAGCGCGGAGCGCCGCCAGCGTCAGGCGCCGACGCCGTGATCCACCCCTGCTCCGGCGGCTCCTGCCGCGGCGGCGCGCCGCCCTCGGCGACCGCGCCGACGCAGGCGCCGACAGCGCCCATCGACAGCGCCACAGAGATCGCCCACTGACCCAGACGCCCACCTGCTGCTCTCCACCGCATCGGCCGTTGTGATACTGCGGAACGGGCGCGCGTACAGGAGAAACCGCGGGCAGCCCGTCGACGCAGCCGCGAGGCGCTCGCCGACGGCGACGACCGCGGTCCCGGAGCCCGCGAGAGCGGGCTCAGAGGGCGATGTGGGCGAGCGATCCCGCCGAGACGTCCCAGAGCGCCCGCGCCCGGGACAGGGCGTCCGCATGCGCCTTGGTCCCCTCGGCGGGCCCTGTCACGGAGATCACGCCGCTCGCCCCGAGCTCGATCCGCTCGATGCCCGCGTCCGGGAGCTCTTCGCGGAGCTCCTTCGTCATCCGCTCGCCGATGCGCTGGAGGAGGCGCGCGAGCCGCTCAGGCGCGATGTCCCGGAACACGAGCACCTGGGGGAGCGTGAGCTCCGAGACGAGGCGAGCGCGGTCGGAGAGGCCCTGCTCTCCGAGCCGCCTCTCGACGAGCGCCGCGAACACGCTGCCGTAGGCCCGGTCGACCTGCTCCCGCCGGAAGCGCTCGTCGATGGCCGGTCCGAGCCGCGTCTCCAGCTGCGCGACGCCGTTCAGCCCGTTGGCGAAGCGCCCCTCGTTCTGCGCGAAGTACTCCCCGCGCGCGCGCAGGTCGCTCGCCAGCGACGCGAAGTGCTCGCCCATCGTCGACAGGGCGCGCAGCACGAGATCGGTGAACCTGAGCTCCTCCCGGATCCAACCGACGTCCGTCACCCGGTCGGCCATGAACGGCCAGACGACGAGGTTGTAGTAGTTGTTGAAGTCGAGGAGGTACTTCAGCCGATAGAGCTCGAAGCTGCCGAACACCGGATACATGCGCTCATAGAGCCGGAGCGTGCTGTCGTACTTGAACCGGTAGTACGCGTCGTAGGCCGCGACCTTCTCCTCGAACCCGGCGCGGTCGCCGCGGACGTCGGAGAGGATCATCTGCGTGATGAACTCGTTCGCGGTCGCGATGAAATCGGAGCCGGGGCTGTAGAAGGGATCGGTGAACGCGCCGGCCTCGCCGGTGACGGCGTAACGGTCGGTCGAGAAATACTGCTCCGCGTGGTACGGCAGGTGGGCATAGCTCTGGAAATCCTCGAGCTCCGCCCCCTCGAGCAGCTCGCGCGCGGCGCGGTGGGCGCCGAGGAAGCGCTCGAACTCCGCGCGCGTGCGCGGCCCGGGCAGCGCCCCGGCCGGCACGTTGCCTGCGCCGATCCGGTCCTTGTCGAACACGACGCCCACGCTCATCAACGCGGGTCGGGGATCCGCGTTCGCGGTCCCCTCCAGATCACCGGCGAGCGGGATGAACCAGATCCAGTACCCGTCGTACATGAAGTGGTTCGTCGACAGGTGGCGCGACGTGTACCGCGCGCGCGACCGCCACGCCGCGTCGGTGACCCCATCGAGCCCCGCGACGCCGCGGTAGCGCCCCCACGCGGCCGCCGTGTTGAGCCGCGCCTCCTTGTGCACCTTCACGCCGAGCTTGCGGAAGAGCACGTGCCGCCGCCCGGAGGCGTCGCAGACCCAGCGGCAGGCGACCTCGCGCCGCTCGCCGCCCTGCTCGTAGACGACCGTGTGCCGGCCGCGCCCGTCGATCGCGACGTCGACCACCTTGGCGCCGAGCTCGACCTCGGCGCCCGCGGCGCGGTTCATGGTCACGAGATCGCGCTCCAGCCGCGCGCGCTCGAGCTGGAAGCTCGGGTGGAACGGCATGTGGTCGGAGCCGATCTCGCTCATCCGGGGCAGCGGGAGATCCTTGTCCGGAGAGTCGAAGAAGAAGCGGAGCCCGTTCTTGGGCAGCTGGTGCTGGTAGAGGTACGTGCCGAGGTTCAGCCGGCGAACCATGTAGTTCGCCGCGACCTCCACCGTGCTCTCGCCGACCTTGTAATCCTCCATCGCCTCGGCGGCCTCGAGCACGAGGACCCCGAGGTCGGGGCACGCGAGGCGGAGCTGCCGCGCGAGGAAGCCGCCGGCGATGCCGCTGCCGATGATGACGATATCGAACGTGCGCATGACGAGAGCCCTTATACCGCGCCGCCGCCCGGCGGCGCGGGCTCTCCGAGCAGCTCGGCGCGGAGCGCGCCCGGCATCGCCTCCACCTCGTCCGGACGGAGCAGCCCGTCGCCGTGGATGATCGACGCCGAGAGGCGACCGCCGAAGCGGCTGAAGATCACCTGGAAGCCCGGCGGCGCGACGACCGCGGGCAGCGGGTACGCCGAGCGCACCGGGAGCCCCGCGAACCGCTCCACCGTCACCGCGCCGGGGTTCGAGACGATCAGCGAGGCGAGCTCACCCTGGAAGGGCTGGTCCCCCAGCCAGCGGTAGATCGGGCCGGGGAGCCAGCGGGCCAGATCGAGCGCGGCGATCATGGCGAGATCGAGCCTGTCGCGCACCACGGCGCGCTGCTGCTCGGCGAGGCGGGCCACCGCGCGCGCGTCGTCGTGGAGCTCGTCGCGGCCGAGCGAGAGCAGGGCCATCGTGAGGTGATTGCCGAAGAGCCGCCGCGCCCCCCCCTTGGGGTCGAGCGAGAGGGGCAGCGGGATCACGTGGTGCGGCGGGGCGAAGCCGCGGCCCGCGAGCGCCCGGTCGGCGAGCCGCGTCGCCGCGATCAGCATGAGGCTCGTCTCGGCGAGCCGCGCGCGCTGGCGCACCCGGAGATCGAAGGCGCGGGTCTCCTCCGCCGAGAGCGTGAGCCGGAGGACGCGCGAGGCCGAGGGCCGCACCTGAGGACAGGCGCGCGCGAGCGACAGGATGGGCGCGCGGCCGAGCGACAGCACGTGGGCCTTGTACGCGCGCGCCAGCGCGACCCGCTCGTCGCGATCCATGGCAGCCAGCAGGCGCTCCGGCGCGTCATGCCGCTCCTGCCGCGGCGGCGGGTCGTCGGGCGCGTCGCCGCTCCCGGAGCCCAGCCAGGCGGCGAGCCGATCCGCGCCCCTGCCATCCGTCAGCGCATGGTGGTGGCGGAGCACGACCGTATCGCCGTCGCCCACGTCGCGCACGACGTCGAGCGCCCACGGCCGCTCCGCGGAGGTCCGGTCCGCGAGCAGCGCCTCGAGGCGCGCCGCGCGCTCGCGCTCGCCCGCCACCTCGTGGAGGCGCAGCCCGGGGGCGCGCCGGTGGTGATCGACGACCCAGCGGGGCCGCCCCGCCCGCCCGAGCACGCTGTTGTCCAGCCGGAACCGGAGCTCGGGGAGCGCCCGGGTCGCGCGCTCGATCCGCACCGCGAGCCGCGCCAGATCGAGGCGACCGTCGAGCTCGATCACGAACAGGCAGTGGTTGCCCGCCTGGCCGCGCGATCGCATGGCGCGATCGTTCATGAGGTGGAAGAAGTCGATCCCCCCGAGCAGAACGGGCGATGTCATGGTCTCCGCGAGGCACCGCCGATCAGGGGGAGCCGCGCGCGACCCTAGCAGCCACGCGGGCCGCACGACAGCGCCCGCAGGCGCGGGATCACCCATCCTCGCCGCGCACGCCGCGCGCCCGCGCAAGAAAACGAAAGTATCCACGCTGTGGATACATGGCTCATCGTATATTCTCGGAGTGAATCTTTCGGCGATCGACGTCAACCTGGTGATCGCGCTCGACGCCTTGCTGCAGGAGCGCAGCGTGACGCTCGCGGCCCGCCGGGTGGGCCTCAGCCAGCCCGCCATGAGCCACGCGCTGACGCGGCTGCGTGAGCTCTTCTCCGACCCGCTGCTCATCCGGGTCGGCCGGCAGATGGCGCTCACCTCGCGCGCCGAGGCGATGACGCCGCAGGTCGCCGCGATCGTCCACGATCTCGCGGGCCTCTTCGGCGAGACGACGCCGGCGTTCGACCCGGCGACGAGCGATCGCACCTTCCGGATCGCCGCCACGGAGTACGTGGAGCTCGTCCTCCTGCCGCGGCTCAACGCGGCGCTCGCGCAGGGCGGACCGAGGCTCGCGCTCCACCTGCTCCCGCTCGACGGCCGCGCCGTCGACGCGCTCCGGAGCGGCGAGATCGATCTCGCGATCGGCGTCTTCCCGCTGGAGAGCCTCCCCTCCGACCTGCGCCGCGCGCCCCTCTTCGACGATCGCTTCGCGGGGCTCGCGCGCATGAGCCACCCCACGGCGCGCGGGCAGGTCGATCTCCAGACCTACGCGGCCCTCCCGCACGTCGTCGTCCCCAGGCGCGGCGCCCACGACGGGGTCGCGGACGATCTCATCGCGGCGCGCGGGATCGCGCGCCATGAGGCGATGACGGTGCCGCACGTGCTCCTCGTGCCGCACGCCATCACCGCGTCGGATCTCGTGGCCACTGTGGCCACGCGCCTGGGCAGGGCGTTCTCCAGCCTGGTGCCGCTCCGCACCTTCGACCTGCCGTTCGAGCTGCCGCCCATCGAGATCGCGATGGCGTGGAACAGCCGGACCGAGGGCGATCCCGCGCGGGCGTGGCTGCGCGGCGTCGTGACGGACACCGCCCCGAGCCCGCGGGAGGCGGCCCGGCGCAAGCGCGCCTGAGGGGGTTCGGGGCGCGGCGAGGCGCGCCGCGCCCGGGGGCTACCGGCCGAGCGCCTCGGCGCGGTTCACGATGCGGGGCGTGAGGAAGATGACGAGCTCGTTCCGTACGTCGCTCGCGCGGCGCCGCTGGAAGAGGAGGCCGAGGACCGGGATGTCCCCGAAGAACGGCACCTGATCGAGGTTCCGGCCGGTGTTGCGGGTGAAGATCCCGCCGATCACCGCCGTGTGCCCGTCCATGATCAGGAGGTCGGTCTCCGCCTCGCGCTTCAGGATGGTCGGGTCGCCGCGGGCCGACGTCTGGTTGAAGTCGGGCTCGTCGCGGTTGATCTTCACGTGCATCGCGACGCTGCCGTCCGACGTGACGTGCGGCTTGACGAGCAGCTGGAGCTTGGCCTCCTGGAAGGTCGTCTGCACGCCCTGGGCGCTGATCTGCGAGAACGGGATCAGCGTCCCCTGGCTGATCCGCGCCTCCCGGTTGTCGAGCGTGAGGATGCGCGGGCTCGAGACGACCCGCAGCATGCCGCTCGCCTCGGCCGCGGAGAGCCGGACGCCGAGGTTGACGGTGTTGTTGATCGAGCCGAGCGTGAAGCCGAGCGCGCCGCCCTGCCCGGCGCCGACGATGGCCGGCAGGTTCACCGCGAAGTTCGGGTTCGAGACCGTGCTCGAGAACGGCGAGAGGCCGCCGGTCGGGCTGTTCGAGTCGGTCGCGCCGCCGGCGATGCCGATCGCCGACGGGAAGACGAGCCCCGTCGGGTTGCCGGTCGCCGCGCTGAACGTCCCGTCGCCGCCCCACTGGATGCCGATGTCGCGCACGTAGCGGCTCGTCGCCTCCACCACGCGCGCCTCGATCAGCACCTGCGGCGTCTGCGTGTCGAGCGAGCGGACGAGCTCCTCGATCTGGTTCAGGTTCCCCGCGACGTCGCGCGCGATGAGCACGTTGGTCCGCTCGTCGACCGCCAGCGAGCCGCGCGGCGAGAGCATGTCCTTCGAGCGGTCCTGGAGGTCCTTCGCGTCCGCGTAGTTGATCGGGATGAGCCGCGTCTCGAGCGGCGCGAGCTGGAGCTCGCTCTTGCGCCGCGCGATCGCGAGCTCCCGCTCCTTGTTGAGATCGGCGATCGGGGCGACGCGGATCATGTTGCCCTGCCGGACCACGCCGAGGCCCTTGGCCTGGAGCACCGTCTCGAGCGCCTGGTCCCACGGGACGTTGCGCATCCGGATGGTGACCGTCCCGGTCACGTTGTCGGCGGTCACGATGTTGACCCGCCCCACGTCGGAGATCAGCCGGAGGACGTTGTGGATGTCCGCGTCCTTCAGGTCGAGGTCGATGCGCCGCCCCGTGAACCGCCGCTGCTGCCCGGCGATCGCGGGCATGAACGCGCCGGCCTGGTCGGGCTCGACGAGCGACTCCTGGCTGCTCGCCGCGCCATCGAACGAGGTCTCCACCTTCGGCGCCCCGTCGTCGAGGACCGCCTCGCGCGCCACCGTGCGGGTCCGCCTCGCCGCGCCGCCGTCGGCGGCGATCCCCGAGAGCGCCGTGGGCAGCGCGCCCTTCGCGACGCTCAGCACGAGCGCGTTGCCCTCGCGCGCGACCACGCCCGAGGCGCCCTCGGCCTGCTCGACCTCGACGACGACCCTGGAGCCGTCGCTGTTGCGCCGGTACGTCGAGATGGCCCGCACCGGGCCGCCGAAGGCGCCGACGTCGAGCTTGCGCTGGAGGGCGTCGGGGAGCCGGACGCCGCTGAGCTCGATGACGCGGCGCCCCCCCTTGCCTGTCGACTCGCGGTAGCCCGGGATCGACGAGAGCTCGATGACGACCCGATCGAGCGTCGCCTGGTGCTCGAAGCGCACGTCGGTGATCGCCGCCGGCTCGCGCTCCGGCGCCGCCGCCGCGGGGCCGGCCGGGGCCCGCGCCGCCATGGGCGCCGTCGCGTCGGCGGCGGCGAGCTCGATCACGAGCGCGCCCTGCTCGGCGCGGATCCGGTAGGCAGCGGGGCGCGCGAGCTGCACGAGCACCCGCGTCGTCCGCTGGGTCGCCTTGCCGAACCCCTGCGTCATCACCCCGGCCACGATCGCGTTGCCGCTCGTGATCGCGCCGGAAGCCCCGCCTGCCTCGGCGCCCTCGAGGTCGATGAGGAGCCGCTTGCCGCCGTCCGCGACCCGCGCCGAGAAGCGCGGCTCGCCGGTCGTCGCGACGACGATCTCGGCCTTGCCCTCGTCCGGTGCCGTGAGCCTGACGTCGCTGACCTTGATCGGGGCGGCGGCGTCTGCGTCTCCCGCAGGAGCGCCGAGGATCAACATCACCCCGAGTGCCGCAGCACGGCGAAGCGCGCCCCGCCTCGGGCGATAGTCTCGATTGCTCTTCATTGCACTCCCGCTTCGCGGTGACGCGAGATCTGCGTCACGCTGCCGGGAGGCTACTTCGGGTGCCCGGCGCGGGCCCAATTCGTGGCGGTCACGGGCCGCCGAGGGCCGCCTCGTTCTCCTCGCCGAGCGGCCTCAGCGCGATCACGCGCGTGGTCGGCGGGATCTCCGGGTGCGACGGGTCCTCGCGGATGAAGACGACGTCCGAGTCGCGGATCCGATCGATGCGCCAGTTCACGGCCACGTCGACGCCCGTGGGGCCGCCCGCATGGACGATCTCGGCCTTGCCGACGAAATCGCCCACCTTCACCACCCACCCGAGCCCCGTGGGATCGGTGAGCAGCGCGCGGGCCGGCGCGCGCGAGACGACGCCGACCAGCCTGAGCTCGTCGAGCGCGAAGCGATCCACGAGGACCTGGCGCTGGATCGTCACCCGACCCCGGGCCTGCGTCGCGAACAGCGACTCGAAGCTCCGGAACGGGTCGCGGCTCCGGTCGCTCTCGGAGAAGTCGGCCTCCTGGAACTCCCGGAGCGGCAGCGGCGGCAGCTCTGGCGCGCCGGCGTCCGCGGCCGCGGACGCGGCGCCGGCCGCGGGCGCGCGCGGCGGCGAGGCGGAGGCCTGCGCCCCGGGCGGGCGCGGCTGGGTGGAGGAGGTCAGCGGCTCTTCCTCCTCGCACCCCGCGAGCGCGAGGGCCGCGGCGGTGGTCGCCCCGAGGGCGAGCAGCATCATCCGGCCGGCCTTCACCGGACACCTCCGCCGCTGCGACGCTTCACGCCGCTCGTCGCGGTCTCCCCGGCGCGCACGGCGCGGAACGCGGTCGCGAGGCACTCCACCTTGACCTCCACGTCGCTCCCCACGACCTTCGGCTCCTTGATCTCGACCTCCTCGAGGTTGATGATGCGATCGAGCTGCCCCACGCCGTGGAAGAACTTCGCCACCTGGTGGAACTTGCCGGAGAGCGTGAGCTGCATCGGCACCTTGGAGAAGAACTCCTGCGGGATCTCCTCGGTGGGGCTCCATGACGTCAGGTTGACGCCGGAGACGGTCGCGACGCCCTGGATGGCGGAGAGGAAGGCCGGCGTCTCGGACTCGTCCGGGAGGATCTTCTTCTGCTCGCGGCTCATCTGCTCGCGGCGGGTCTTCTCGTCGAGGTCCTTCTGGTAGGCGGCCTTGGACGCCTGCGCCTTGGTGAGCTCCGCCTGGAGCACGCCCTGCTTCTGCACGGCGCCCTCGATCTGCGAGTCGACGTCGGCGTAGAAGCCGACGAAGTACAGGATGCCGACGAGCGCCGCGAAGAGCGCGCCGACGCCGAGCTTGGCGAGCGGCGGCAGCCGGTCGAGCGCCGAGCCGGCCTGCACGGGCATGGGCTTCGTGGCCATCAGTACCTCACCTTCAGCTGCAGCGCGAACGAGACGAGCTCGAGCCGCGACTCCTTCTCGTTCTCCTTCTTCCCCGGGAGCAGCTGCACGTCGTAGAAGTACGAGGACAGCTTCAGCCGCTGGGCGAGCTCGTAGACGTCGGTGCCGTCGCGCGCGAGCCCCTCGACGCGCACGGTCCGCTCGGACTCGACGTAGCTCGTGAGCCACAGCCGGCGGCTGTCCCAGGACGGGTTGTAGACGGCGAGCGGGTTCTCCTTGCGGAGCTGCGCGAGCTTGTCCGGATCGGCGGTCGGCCCCTTGCCGTTCGTGAGCAGCTGCGCGAGCTCGAGGAGCACCGCGGTCGGCCCGCTGCGCGCGGCCTGGAGCTTCGCGATCGCGTCCTCGCGCGCGCGCAGCACCTCGAGCGCCTTCTTGATCTCCTCGTGGTTCGCCACGAGCGTGCGGATGTCCTGGATCTGGCTCTGCAGCAGCGAGTTCTTCCGGTTCTGCTCGTCGAGCTCCTCGACCTTCGTCTGGTGGAAGAGGAAGAGGGCGACGATCTCGAGGATCACGACGCCGAGCGTGACGAGCAGCCACCGCTGGCTCGCCTGGGGCGCGGCCCCGCGCGTGCCGCGCCGCTGCGGGAGAAGGTTGACGCGAATCACGAGCGCTTCTCCCGGTCCTTGCGCATCGCCAGCCCGAGCGAGACGCAGAACTGCGCCGCCCGGAGCCGGAGCAGCTCCTGGTTGACTTCCTTCGCTTCCACGGTGATGCGCTCCATCGGCTGGATCAGCTCGACGGCCACCCGGGCGCGCCGCCCGATCGCGGCGGGCAGCGCCGGCAGGTTGGACGAGCCGCCGGTCAGGTAGATGCGGTGCATGTCGCCCTCACCGCTCGTCGCCAGGAAGAAGTCGAGCGAGCGCTGGATCTCCCCGGCGATCGAGTCGCACACCTGCTCGATGGTCTCGATGACCTGCGCGGGCACGCCGCCCGGCCCCGAGGTCACGCTGGCGCACTTGAACTCCTCGGCCTGCTCGAAGCTGATGCCGAGCTTCCGCTGGATCTGCTCGGTGATGTAGTTGCCGCCGTTGCCGATGTCGCGGGTGAACGCGCTCGCGCCGCGCGACACGATGTTGATCGACGCGAGGCTGGCGCCGACGTTGATGATGGCGAACGTCTGGTCCGGCGGGATGCCGCGGTTCACCTCGAACAGGTTCTGGACGGTGAACGCGTCGATGTCGACCACCATGGGCTTGAGCTTCGCCGTCCTGGCGATCTGGGTGTAGTCGTTGATCTCGTCGCGCTTCGCGGCGACGAGCAGGAGGTCCATCTGCCCGGCCTCGGGGCGCCGGCGCAGCACCTCGTAGTCGACGTGGACGTCCTTGATGTCGAAGGGGATGTGCTGCTCGGCCTCCCACTGGATCTGCTCGTCCAGCTCGGCGGCGGTCATGAGCGGCACCGTGATCTTGCGGATGATGACCGCCTGGCCGCTGATGCTGAGCGCTATCTCGCGCTGGCGGATCTTGGCCTCGGAGAAGGCCCGGCCGAGCGCCTCGACGATGGCCTGCGCGTTCATGACGTGGCCGTCGACGATGGCCTGCGGCGCGAGCGGCGCGTAACCGAGCCGCACGAGGCCATAGCCCCTGCGGCCTTCCTTGATCTGAGCGATCTTGATCGCGCTCGATCCGATATCGACCCCGATCAAGTTCTTGCCTTCCGACATCCCGTCCGTCCTGCTCCGCGCCCGCCGTGGTGAAGCAAGGGAAGCCCGGGCTGCGTTGCCCGGCTCCCGGGCGCCCGATCCCCTGTGATCGCCTCTGGTCGCTTCTGGCGAAGCTTCGCACCACCGACGATCGCTGGGCAAAAAACCGCTTTACGCTCGCCTCCCGCCCGCCTATCGAAGTTCGATATGCGGTGCGGCGCCGCCGGTCGGGCCGGCGAGCGCGCGCCAGCCCAGGGTAGCACCGTCCGGGGCTCGGTCGTCGGGCACGGATGACGTCAGGTCAGAGTCCCCTCATGCATCCGGAGTTCTCCCGTTTCTGCGGCATCGGCCCCCGCGCCGGGGCCGCGATGGAGCCCACCTCTTCGTCATCGCGGCCACCGCGGTCATCGCGGCTGCGATGTGCGCTCGCCGCCCTCGCGGCGGCCTTTCTCCTGAGCGCCGCGCCCGGCGCGGCGGTCGCCGAGGACGGCCAGCACACGGTCTACGCCGGCCAGACGCTCGGCAAGATCGCGAAGCGGTACCGCATCACGGTCGACGCGCTCCGCGAGGCGAACGGGCTCAAGCCTGGCCAGCGGATCCATCCGGGCCTCGTCCTCGTGATCCCGGAGCGGGGTGAGCCCGGCGCGCGCGCGCGGTCCACGCGCGCCGCGCCTGGCCGGGCCGCCGCGCTGCGCGACGAGCGGGAGCGGAGCCGCGGCGCCAGCGCGAAGGAGCGCGACGCCGAGGCCCGTCCCCCGGGGAAGGGGTCGGCGAAGAGGGACGCGGCGATGCCGCCGAACAAGCGCTATGTGCAGCGACCCAAGCGCCCCGGATGGGTCCGCCTGGTGCGAGGCGCCGAGCGGCTGGACGTCCAGCTGCTCACGCCGAAGGGGCGGCTCGTGCCCAAGGCCCTCCCCAAGCTCAGCCGGCTGATGCGCGCATCCCCCACCGCCTCGATTGCCATCGATCCGCGGCTCGCCACGCTGATTGGCCTGGTGAGCGACCACTTCGGCGGCAGGCCCCTCCGCGTCGTCAGCGGTTATCGCCCCTACTCACCCACCCAGTACACCCCACACTCCAACCACAACCACGGTCGCGCCGTCGATTTCATGGTCGAAGGCGTGCCCAACACCGTGGTCCGCGATTTCTGTCGAGGTTTCCGCAACGCAGGTGTCGGATATTATCCCAACTCTACGTTCGTTCACCTGGACGTCAGATCAGATAAAGTGTACTGGGTGGATTACTCGGGGCCTGGAGAGGCGCCGCGCTACGAGGGAGCGAAGGGTTCCGTCGCGGCCGATGAAGCGGCGCGCGATGTCCCCGTGTCCGCAGAAGAAGAGGTATATGGGTCAGGCGAGACCCGTGCCACTCAGCCGCAATCCATGAATACTACAGGGACAAACTCGGACACGTTGCGCGGAGGCGGCGAGGCGGAGAAGGTCCTGGGGTCAGGTTCACCCACCCCTGCTCCTGAAACTTCGCCCGCGAAAAGGTGAGCTGTCCCGGCCGCTGGCGATAATCCACACACTGAACATCCGCACCAGACACAATTGCACGGCTCTGCCTTGCACGCTGCGAGAGTTGTGGCACCAATCCACCTCACGTGCAGCAATCGACCCGACTGCAGCGGGAGGGGCTCGCTCCTCCCATGTCGCTCTCCGCGTGCTGCGACGGGGGCGGGTTCGTCCAGCCGGTCGCCTTTGGCCCGACGTGTCCGGTCGTTCCGTGTGAGCGCGCGCTGACCGATGCGCCTTCTGCGCTCGGCCTCGATGGAGCGCCGAGCGTCGCGGTGCAGGAGCCGGGGGCGTCGCTCTCCCGCGAGCTTTGGGAGTCGGCGGAGGCCGCGTCAAGATGCACGCATGAAATTTGGGAATCCGTGGAGGTCACGTCGGCCTGCACCTACGAGGGTCCGTGGCAGCTGCTGGAGCCAAGCAGCGAGCCGGACATCGAGCCGGACGGCGGCCCGTGTAGCCCGCCGCGCTGTACCGAGGCGGCCTGCACGGGCGGGCCGCGCGACCACGAGCCGACGTGCGCGCCGCTCCGCCCGGAGGTGCTGCAGGGGTACTTCCCGCTCGTCCGCAAGCTGGTGCGGCAGGTGTCGCGCCACCTGCCGCCCAACGTGCAGCGCGACGACCTGCTCAGCGCAGGGATGCTCGGGCTCGTCGACTCGCTCCGCAAGAACGGCGGGAGCGACGGCGAGACGTTCGCCGGCTACGCGAAGCTCCGGATCCGCGGCGCGATCGTCGATGAGCTCCGCGCGCAGGACTGGCTCTCGCGGCGAGCGCGCGAGGCGGTCGAGGCGGAAGCCGCCAGCAGGGTCGGCGGCGCGACGGTCTTCGTGAGCCTGAGCGAGGTGACCCCGACCGAGGAGTCGGTGCACATGTCCGGCGAAGACGACCCGATCGAGGCGATCTCGGCGCAGGCGACCCGGCGGGCGCTGTCCTTCGCGATCGCGCAGCTCCCGGAGCGGGAGCGGCGCGTGATCGGCATGTACTACTTCGAAGGGGCGAAGCTGAAGGACATCGGCGCAGAGCTCGGGATCGGCGAGCCGCGCGTCTCGCAGCTGCACACGCGCGCGCTTGGCATGCTGCGAGGCATGCTGTCCCACGCCTGACCGCCGCCCAGCTCCGTCCCCGGAAGGCCGGCCACGGAGGCCCGGACGCCTGCGCCGCTTCGCGCGGCAGGGCCGCGCTCAGGGGGCGAGCCGGCGCGCCCGGCCGGGCATCGCGACGCCGACCGCGAAGAGCGCGGTCTCCTCGTAGGCCTGCTGGAGGGCGGGGTCCCCGGAGGCCCGGTGCACGAACGCGTTGCGGTGCGCGCCGCGATCGAGCGCGACAACGCGGGCGCAGCCGAGGTCGAGCAGCGCCTCGGTCGTCGCCTCGTCGCTGTCGAAGGTGGTCGTGGCCACGAGCAGCGTGCCATCGTCGAGCACGCAGGCAGCGCTGCGCCGGCGCATGGTCCCGATCTCGCGCGCCTCCGGCCGCAGCCTGCCGTCGTCGGCGGTGAGCGGCAGCTCGGTCGCGTCCGCGTCCGGCGCCAGCGGGGCGCCGCCCGCCGGGCGGATCTCGACGCGGCCCTTCCGGACCAGCAGCAAGCCTCCCTCGCCGCGGAAGCGAAGGCCGACGGTGCCGCCCACGGCGAGCCCGCGCGGGCCCCGCCGCCGGCCGGTGCCGACGCCGATCGCCGCGAGGACCTGCCGCCGCTCGTCGGCCGGCACCTCGGCGTCGAGCTTCGGCGCGCTCCGCGGCGAGATCTCGCGCGAGCCGGCGCGGAGGCGGAACAGGAACCGGTCCGGTGCGAAGGCGTGGACGCGGACCTGCGCGCCGAGGTGCACGGTGTCGGCGGCGTACACGGCCGGGCTCCACGCCGGGGGCGGCTGCGCGCCGCCGTCCGCGGCCCAGCCGGCGCTCTCGCCCGGCAGCGACAGGTCCGGCGCCGGGGGGCCGTGTGTCCAGCGCGACTCGAAGAAGAGAAAGGGGCGCGGCGACGCGGCCGCGGCGTGCTCCGGCGGCGCGATCGACATCGCGGGCGAGAGGCGCTCGGCGGTCAGGATGCCGTCCTGCTGGGGGCTCAGGAAGGCGACGCCGAGGGGGTCCGGCGCCCTGCCCAGCGAGACGCCGGCGAGGCACCCGGCGCGGTCGAGCGCCGCCCGGAGCGCGGCCGCGTCGAGGGCGCCGCCCCACGCGTGGACCACGAAGCCGCGGTCGGTCATGCACAGCGCCGCGCGCTCGACCACGAGGTCGTCGCCGTCGCCGGGCGAGGGCGCCGCGCTGGTCGGGGCGCGCTCCGCCGGAGGGCCGGGGAGGATGGCGAGCGGGGCCGCGGCGCTCCCTGCCTCGAAGAGCGAAGGGCCCTGCCAGAGCGCCCAGGGGAAGCGCGTGGATCCCTCCGCGCGGGGCGCGCCGGGGCTCGCCGCCGGGCGCTGCCAGAGGGCCCAGGGGACGCGCTCGACGTCCCCGCCGGACGGCCACGCGCCGAAGTACGGCCGGCCCGAGAGGTCGACCCCGAGCGTCGCCGCGCCGTCGCGCGGGGGCACGAGCGCGCGGCCGCCGACGACCATGCCGAGCGCCTCCGTCCCGGCGTGGGGCGCGCCCGGCGCGCGCGTGGAGGCGCCGAGGCCGATGGCGCCGCGGAGCGTCGACGGGTTGGGGATCTGCCCCGTGCCGCGCGGGCCGACGGTCGGCCTGGGGGCCTCGTATCCCGCCTGCAAGGTGAACCGGATGTGCCGCGTGTCGATCGCGAGCAGGTGGACGCGCAGCTCTGGCCGCCGCGGATCGGGCCGGAGGGTCGTCGCGGCGAACGGGCTGGAGGGGCGCTGCGGATCCTCCTCGACGCCGGGGAGCGCGCGCGGGAGCGAGGGAGCCACCAGCACCCAGGCGCCCTCCCCCGGGAGCGGGGGATCGACCGCCGGCGCGACCGGCGGCGGCGGCCAGAGCGAAGGCCACCCCTCCGGCGCGGGCTCGGCAGACGCGGGGCCGCGGGTCACGTACGCGGCGGCCGGCGCGGCGCGGAGCCTCGCCCCCGCGCGGTCCACGGCGAGCGCGAGCCGCTCGACCGCGGCCGCCGCCGTCGGGCCGAGCAGGCGCTCGGCGGACGGCCCGGCGAGCTCGCCGAGCGAGGGCACGCGCCGCGGGAGGTGGTGCGCGCGGGCGACGAACGGATCGCGCCCGCCCGTGTCGACCTCGCCGGTGCCGGCGTTGAGCGCCGCCGGGACCGCCTCCGGCCCGAGCGCCATCACCAGGCCCTCGTCCACGAGGTCGAGCCGCGCGGACGCGGGCGGGTTGTCGAACGAGATCTCGGTGCGCGACGCGCCGTCCACGCTCCCGGTCTCGAGCCAGCCGTCGATCGCCGCGCGGAGCCGCTCGCCGACGGGCCGCGCTCCCGCGCGCCCATCGCCGCCCAGATCGAGCTGCGTGATCCCCTGCACGACGCCGAAGGCGGTGGTGGTCACCGCGACGCGGCTGCCGCGGGCGACGAGGCCGCGATCGTCGCCGAGGGGCGTCCCGGTCAGGTTGCGCACGCCGTCCAGGCTCACCGGCCGGCCGGAGCGGGTGAGCCGCACGCGCGCCCGGTACAGGTCGGCGGCGCCGCGCCCGTCGGGCGCGCGCTCCGCGTCGGCCCCACGCTCCGCGGCGCGCGGACCCGGGACGCCCGCGACACCGAGGAACAGCACCCGGCGGCCCAGGAGCGCGTCGGAGAAGAACCCGCCGCGCTCCTCCCAGACGAAGTCGTCCGGGTTGACGGCGCCGCCGATCGCCTCCCCGAGCATCCCGGCGATGGCGTCCGCGGTCCGCGCCGGCGGGGGCGGGGTCGAGAGCCGCGCGACGGCCCCGAGAAGAGCGACGCCGAGCGCGATCGGGAGCCGACCGCGCAGGTGATCGATCCACGGCGAGAGCGGTCGGTCCGTCATCCCTGCGCGCGCGCGCTCCCTCCGGAGGCGGGGCCGGCCTGGGCCGCCGCGGCGCGCGGGCGGATCCCGAGGAGCTGGCGCGCGCGGTCCGGCTCGACCACCTCGCGGCCGACGCTCCGCGCGAAGGCGGCGGCGCGCGCGACGAGCGGCGCGCTCCCCTCGGCGAGCACGCCCTTGTCCAGGTAGATGTTGTCCTCCAGCCCGACCCGCGCGTGCCCGCCGAGCTGCATGGCGAGCTCGGTCATCGGGCGCTGGTGGCGGCCGACGGCGGCGACGCCCCAGGTGGCGCCTTGCGGGATCTGGGTGATCATGAACCGGAGCACGTCCTCGCGCGCCGCGATGCCGCCGGGCACCCCCAGGACGAACTGGAAGTGGAGCGGCTCCGCGAGGAGCCCCTCGGAGAAAAGGCTGAGCGCCTCATGGATATGGCCGACCTCATAGCACTCGAGCTCGGCGACGCTCCCCCCGGCGCGGATCCGGGCGGCCATGTCCCGGATGAGGGGCCGGGTATTGTCGAAGATCCCTTCGCCGAAGTTGATCGTGCCGCAGTTCAGGGTGGCCATCTCGGGGCTGCAGAGCAGCGGCTGGGCGCGCTCGTCGACGCCCATCCCGACGGCGCCCCCGGTCGACGTCTGGACGATGACGTCCGTCTTCTCGTTGATCGCGGCGATCGCCTCGGCGAACAGCGCGCGCGACTGGCTCGGCGACCCGTCCGGGTTCCTGACGTGCAGGTGGACCACCGAGGCGCCCGCGTCCCGGCAGCGGGCGGCCTCGTCGGCGAGCTCGCGCGCCGTGATGGGGAGGTGCGGCGTCTGCGCCCGGGTCGTCTCCGCGCCGACGATCGCGGCCGTCAGGATGAGGGCGCTCTGCGGCGGCGTGACAAGGATCCGGGGGGGCGGCGTGATGATCGGCCGCGGCTCCGGGAGCTGCGCGTGGTCCGGGGGCGGCGCCGACAGCGCCGGCAGGACGAGGCGCGGCCGACGCTGGAGCTCCTTCGGGACGACACAGGTGCCGAGCGCCCGGCAGACGATGACCGGCTCGGCCAGCGCGTCGGCCGCCGAGGGCGCCACCCCGGCTTCGCGGACGCTGGCGACGACCTTGCGCGCCTCGAACGCCATCGCGCGCGACGTGGCGCCGACCTTGGTGACCACCCCGGTCGCCTCGATGAAATCGCCTGCTCGGACAGGGGCGAGGAACTCGACCGCCTCGTACGCACGGAAGAGCCCCTCGTCGCCGTCGAGACGGATCAGGAGCTCGGTTGCGACGTCGCCGAAGAGCGCGAGAATACGCGCTCCATCGCACAGCTCGCCCGCGTAATGTGCGTCGTGCGCGCCCATCCTGACGCGCAGCGTGACCGTGAGACCAACCCCTGTGCTCATGGGCGTGAAGACTCAACAGTCGACAGTCGGTAGTCAACAGAGGAAACTGCCCCCGCCGATGAACCTCGTAGAAGCCAGAAATCTCCCGCGCCACGTCGGAATCATCATGGATGGCAACGGTCGCTGGGCGGAGCTGCGCGGCGAGCCGCGCGAGGCCGGGCACAAGGCCGGCAGCGCCGCCGTGCGGCGGATCGTGCGCGTCTGCCGGAGGCTCGGCGTCGAGGCGCTGACGCTGTATGCGTTCAGCGAGCAGAACTGGGCGCGGCCTCGGAACGAGGTCGACGCGCTGATGGGGCTGCTGCGCGAGTACCTGATGAGCGAGCGCTGCGAGATCCTCGAGAACGACATCCGCCTGGTCGCGATCGGCGACATCAGCCGGCTCCCCGAGGCCGTGCGCGACGTGCTCGACCCGCTCCGGAAGGCGTCCGCGACGAACCGCCAGATGACGCTCGCGCTGGCGCTGTCCTACGGCGCGCGCGAGGAGATCGCCGCCGCGGCGCGCGAGCTCGCGATGGAGGCGGTCGCCGGCAGGCTCGATCCGGAGTCGATCGACGGGGCGCTGCTCGCCGCGCGGCTGCCGAGCCTGAGCGTCGGCGAGCCGGATCTCATCATCCGCACCGGCGGCGAGCAGCGGCTCTCCAACTTCCTGCTCTACGGGGCCGCGTACGCCGAGCTGTCGTTCACCGAGCGGCTGTGGCCCGACTTCACCGAGGACGACCTGTTCGCCGCCATCGCGGCCTACCAGCGACGCGACGGCGCGGCGCCGCCCGCGCGCGACGCGGAGGGCGGCGCCGGGGGGGAGCCGGCCAGCGCCCGGGGCGCGCTCGACGCGGAGCGGCCGTGGCGCGCGCGCGAGATCGCCGCGCCCGCCTCGCACGGGTCCCACGACGGCTCACGGACGGGGGTCTGAGATTGGCTGCTTCCAACCTCACGATGCGGGTCATGACCGCGCTCGTGGCCGCTCCCCTGCTCCTCTCGCTGCTCTACCTCGGCCCGAGCTGGGGCTGGGCGGCGCTCGTCGCGGTCGCCTCGGCCATCGGCGCGCTCGAGCTCTTCGCGATGACACACGCGGACGACCGCGTCGCGCGGGCCATCGGCGTCGCGCTCACGCTCGCCGTCCTCGGCGTGATCTGGCGATTCAGCGGCTCGCCGGGCGCGCTCCTCGCGCTGATCTTCCTGCTCCCGTTCGTCGCGATGCTCATCACGCTCGTGCGCCTCGGCGAGATGCGCACCGCGGCGCTGCGCGTGCTGGCGATGACGTTCGGCCCGCTCTACGTGGGCGGCGGGCTCGGCGCGCTGGCGCTCCTCCGCCGCGACGGGGGCGCCGACGGCCCCTCGTTCGTCGTGCTGGCGATGCTGCTCTCCTGGTTCTCCGACACCGGCGCCTATTTCGCCGGCCGCTTCCTCGGCCGGCGCAAGCTCTACGAGGCCGTGAGCCCGAAGAAGACCGTCGAGGGCGCGCTCGGCGGCCTGCTCTTCGCCGTGATCGGCGCGCTCCTTGCTCACTTCTGGTTCCTCCGGTCGCTGCCGCTCGTGGACGCGCTCGCGCTCGCGATCGTCGCGGGCGGCCTCGGTCAGGCGGGAGATCTCGGGGAGTCCCTGTTCAAGCGCTCCTTCGGGATCAAGGACTCTGGCGGGATCGTGCCCGGCCACGGCGGCATCCTCGACCGCGTCGATGCCCTGCTCGTCACCGGGACCATCACGTATCTGTATGTCCTGTGGTTGAGGCCCTGAAGGGCGCCGCGCGCCGCACGCCCCCCGGAGACCGCGCATCCATCGATGCGCGACACCCACATCGCACGCACCCGCCGCCTCGCCCCCCGACGCGGCTTTCCTGCCGTCAACGCGGCGCCTCCTCGAACACTGGCGGCCTGACGCATCGCCCCGCCCGTCCGGAACCGCGATGACGCATCGCATGGTTGCGCCCGACGTTGAACGGAAGGGCTCAGCGCACTAGAAAGTTACATAGCCATGGAAGAACAGCTCAGTACCAAGACCACGACTTCGCCTGTGAGCGTCCCTGCTGCTCCGAGCCACAGGCACAAATACGAGTTCTTCAAAGTCGTCCAGGGTTATCTCGACGAGGCTGCCCGACTGATCGAGCTGCCGGGTTACATCACCACGATCCTGAGCCAGCCGAAGAACGAGATCATCGTCAATTTCCCTGTACGGATGGATGACGGCAGCATCCGGCTCTTCAAGGGCTACAGGATCCAGCACAACAACCTCCTCGGGCCGTTCAAGGGGGGCATTCGATATCACGAGACGGTGTCGCTCGACGACCTCAAGGCGCTGGCCGCGATGATGACGTGGAAGTGCGCGCTCATGAACCTGCCGCTCGGCGGCGGAAAGGGAGGAATCAAGTTCAACCCGAACGAGGTGTCGCGCGCCGAGCTCCAGCGGATCACCCGCCGCTTCTTCCATGCGCTCGGCGGAAACATCGGCCCGGAGACGGACATCCCGGCTCCCGACATGGGCACCGACGCGAAGACCATGGCCTGGGCCATGGACACGTACATGAACACCGTCGGCCAGCTCTTCAAGCAGGCTGTGAAGGGGGTCGTGACGGGCAAGCCGGTGGCGTCGGGCGGCACGTACGGTCGCGAGAAGGCGACGGGCCAGGGGGTCGTCCACTGCATCACCGAGTGGGCCGAGGACAACGACGTGAACCTCGGCGGCGCGACGCTGCTCGTGCAGGGCTTCGGCAACGTCGGCTCGAACACGGCCGTGCTCCTGTCGAAGCTCGGCGCCTCGACCGTCGCGGTCGGCGATCACACCGGGTATCTCTACAATCCGGAAGGGTTCAATCCGCACAAGCTGCAGGACTACGTGAAGAAGAACCGCTCGATCGCGGGCTACCCTGCCGGCAAGCCGATCAGCCGAGAGGAGTTCTTCCGGCTCAAGGCGGACATCTTCATCCCGGCGGCCCTGGAGAACCAGGTCGGCGTGGAGGAGGCGAGCTGGCTGCAGGTCCGCCTGGTGGCCGAGGGCGCGAACGGGCCGTGCACGCCCGAGGGGGAGAAGATCCTCCTGGAGCGCGGGATCCATATCCTGCCCGACATCCTCGCCAACTCGGGCGGCGTCACGGTGAGCTACTACGAGTGGGTGCAGAACAAGCGCTCGGAGACATGGACGCTCGAGGAGGTCGACTCCCGGCTCGAGAAGGCGATGAAGCGGGCCTACCGCGAGGTGACCGAGATGGCGCGGCAGAAGAAGTGCACGCTGCGCCTCGCCGCCTATGCCGTGGCGCTGCAGCGGCTCGCGGCGGTGTATGGAGAGCGCGAGATCTTCCCCTGAGATCGCTTGTCCGCGCTCCTCTGGCCCGCCGTCCGTCCGCGACGGCGGGGCGCTAGAGCTTGGCCCGTCCCGGTCCGTCTCCCGCCTTCGGCGCGCGCGTGATCTCGGCCGCCCGGCCGGCGACCCGGAGCGCGGTGCCCTGCACAGCGTGCTTGTACTTGACGTAGCCGAGCGCGAGCAGCCCTGTCCCGCGCGGATCCTCGACCTGGCTCGTGACGGCGCCGACGGCCGCGCCGTCGGGCAGCGCGATCTCCGCGCCCGGGGGCACGCCGCCCTCCCCCTCGACGGCGAGCTGCACGAGCCGCTTCTTGGCGTGACCGCGCGCCTGGAGCATGAACACCGTCTCCTGCCCCAGGTAGCACCCCTTGCTGAACGAGACGGCGCGCTCCTCGATCGAGGCCTCCTGCGGGAAGTTCTGGTCGTCGAAGTCGACGCCGAACCGCGGGACGTTGTTCTCGACCCGGAGCGCCTCCCACGCCGCCGCCGCCACCGGCAGGACCGCGCGGGCCTCGCCCTCGGCGAGGAGCGCCTCGAGGACGGCGCCCTCGGCCTGCCGGGGCGCCACGAGCAGCGCGCCCCCGAGGCCGGTCCAGTCGACGATCGCGGCCTCGGCTCCGGCCGCGCGCCCGGCCGCCGCGAGATCGGGGGACCGCGGGCCGTGGACGAAGACCCAGGCGTGCTCGCCGGAGGCGTCCTGGACCTCGGCGTCCTCCATGATGAGGTGGCGGTCGAAGAGCTCGCGGAGCTGCTCGACGCGCTCCCGCAGCGCGCCGACGTAGATGCGATCGGCCGCGATCACGATCCACACCTCGGCGAAGATCTTCCCGGTCTTCCCCACGTTGAGCCCGTACGCGCCGCCCGCGGGAGGCGCGGCCTTCGCCCCGGCGGGCAGCGGCTTCTGCGGCGCGAGATCGCAGGTGACCAGGCCGTTCAACCAGGTCTGCCGGTCCGAGCCGGTGACGACCAGCGTCCCGAGCTCGGGCATGGCCTGCACGAGCGCCCCTTCGCGGAGCGCGCGCCGCCGCTCTTCCAGTCCGTGAGCGTTGCTCATCGAGGCCGGATCGTGGAGGAGGGAGCCCGCGCCGTCGAGGGGCGGCCCGAACTTTCAGCGCTCAGGGATCGACCTCGGCGACGAGCGCCGGGAACTGAGCCGACTTGTGGACGCCCGGCGGGACGATCGCCGCGTCGACGTGGCCGACGAGGCGGCGGAGCGCGTCGGCGTCGGCCGAGAGCACCTCGGCGACGACGATGAGCGCCCTCGGGAGCGACGCGACAGCCTCGATCACCGCGTCCGCCGACGCGCACCGGAGCAGGACCGCGCGCGCGCCGACCTTCGCGGCGGCCTCGGCCCCCTCCTTGCTCTCCGCCAGCGCGAGCGGGAGCATGCGCATCGTCCTCGCCCCCTTCGCGAGGCGGTCCCAGTCGTCGAGCGGCAGCGTCGCGTCGATGCAGACCCCGTCCGCCCCGTGGTAGCGCGCCGCGAGGGCGCCGTCGCGATCGCTCACCCGCGACAGGCAGAGCGACGGCACCGTCCTCGTCGCCCGCGCGGCCCCCTGCATGGCGGGCCCTGCCTCGGCGAACGCGAGCGCGGAGATGTTGAGCTCATGCAGCCGCGCCGCATCCTCCGCGGGCGCCTCCGAGCCGACGAGCCCGACAAGAGCCATGTTCTTCCTGCGGGTGGAGATCACCTGGAGAAGATCGCGTGTGGACGGGACGATCGATCCTGCATCGAAATCCTGCATGGGGAGGGCCGGTAGACGAGACGAACGCGCGGGTCAAGCGAGGGATCGCTCCGGGTCCTCGAGCGCGGGTCGGGAATCCGTGGCTGGAACGTCCTGCACGCGCATCCACACGGCGGTCTGATCGCCCTCGTAGCAGACGCTGCCTTCGTGACGGAACTCGAACGAATAGCGGATCATGTGCCGCTTGACGCCGAGCCGGGAGCGCGTCGCCACGCACGTCGCCTCGATGGGCGCGCCCGGCTGGACCAGCTTGCGAAAGACCACCCGGTGGATGTTGGTGCCATAACCGATCCAGCCCTCGCGGTGGCGCAACCCGAGCAGGTGGTAGGCGTGCACGAAGCCGAGCATGCCCGTCGCGTGCACCATGATGGCGCCGGCGACGTGGCGCGGGTGCAGCAGCGGATGCGCCCGCTGCGCGTCGACGAGCGGCATCGGCCTGTCGGTCGGCATGCGACAGCGCACGAGGCCCTTCTCGGCGTCGACCTCGAGGAGCTCGTCGAAGAAGAGCACCGAGGGGTCGTAAGGGAGGTCCGCGAGGAACTCGGCATCGAACGGACCGAGCTTCACAGGAAGGGGCGCGCCGCTCGCCGCGCCGGGTGCAGAGGTCGTCATCGGTTGGCTCTGGGATCCCGAATCCCCCCGGGCCGGCTCCTAGCAGCGGCCGATCGCGTGGGCAACGCCGACCAGCGGCGCGCGCCGCGAGGCGCGGGGCCGGCGGGCTCGGCGAAGCCTGCCGGCGGGCTCAGCGCCTCGCGGAGCGGTCGCGGCGCGCGCGGCGCGGCGCGGCGCGATCGCCCCCTGGGCCGTGCGCTGCGCATGCGCGTGCGTCGCGCGCGCGACGCACGCGCGCACAGGCGTCCTTATTTGACGCGTTGCCCGACGTCGCGTAATCCACTCGACCATGTCAGGCAGTCGTGGACCTCGCGGGCCTGCGGCGCTCGCGCTCAGCGGGTCGCTCCTGGGACTCGCGTTCAGCGCCTCATCGACGTTCGATTACATCCGGCACCTCGACCGGCAGGTCCACGACCTGCACTGCAGCTTCGTCCCGGGCCTCGGCGCGCAGGCGGGCGCCGACACCGCGTGCCGCGTGGCCATGTACAGCCCCTACTCCGCCCTGTTCCGCGAGAGCTTCTGGGGCGGTATCCCCATCTCGCTGTTCGCCCTGGGCGCGTTCGCGTTCTTCGCGGCGTTCGCGCTCTATGTGCTGCTCTCGGCCCAGCACGCGCCGCGGCGCGCGGCGCACTTCCTGTTCGTCGCGGGCCTCACGCCGCTCGCCGTGTCGCTCCTGATGGCGACCATCTCGGCGGTGCGCCTCGGGGTGTTCTGCAAGACGTGCGTCGGCATGTACATCTCGTCGGCGCTGCTCGCGGCCGGGGGCGTCTGGGCGTTCCTCGAGGACCGCAGGGCGGCCCGCGCCGCGGCCTGGTCCAGCGCGGCGCCGCGCGCGCCCTCGTCGGCAGGCGCGGCCGGGGTGGGGCCCACGGTCCCCGGGGCGCCCCTCGGGGTCGACGGGCCGGGCGGCGCCGCCGCAGCGCCCGCCGGCCCCCCGCGCCGCGTGGGCTCGCTGCTGCTCCTGCCGGGGTGGCTCGTCGCGCTCGCCGTGTGCACGGTGACGCCGGCGCTGCTCTACGCGAGCGCCCTGCCGAGCTACGCGAGCTACATGACCGGCTGCGGCAAGCTGGAGAAGCCGACCGAGCCCAACGGCGCGCTGCTCCACGTGACGCGCCCGGGCGCGGTGCAGCCGGCGACCCTCTTCGTCGATCCGCTCTGCCCGACCTGCAAGGCGTTCCACCAGCGGCTCGTGTCCGAGGGGGTGTTCGACAAGCTCGACACGACGCTGGTGCTCTTCCCGCTGGACAGCGAATGCAACTGGATGCTCGACCGGCCGGTGCACCCGGGCTCGTGCCTCCTCTCGAAGGCCATCCTGTGCAGCGATCACCGGGCGATGGATGTGCTCGAGTGGGCCTACGAGAACCAGGAGACCCTGCTCGAGGGCGCGAAGGCGGGCGCGGGCATCGCCAACGTGCAGGCGGCGATCCGGCAGCGCTGGCCGGGGCTCGACGCATGCATGGACTCGAAGGAGACGGCGCTGCGGCTGAACCGTATGCTCCGCTACATCGTGGACAACAAGCTCCCTGTCTCGACGCCGCAGATGTTCCTGGGCACGACGCGGCTCTGCGACGAAGATACGGACATCGGGATGTCGTACGCGATAAGGCAGCTCGCGCCGGCGCTCCGGACGAAGTGAGGAGATCATGAGAGGCGCAGGGATCATCGGGATCGTGGCCGGGTGCGCGCTTCTTGTCGCGTCCGGGGTGACGGTGCACAGCGAGGTGCAGGCCGCGTCGCAGCGCCTGAAGACGGGTGTGGCGGCGGCGGTGAAGCCGGCCGTGGCCATCGCCAACGACGCCGAGGCGCCGTATTGCACGCCCGCGTTCAAGACGGTGCTGCAGCGGGTGCTCAACGCGTGCGGCCTTGTCGGGGCGGAGGCGCGGCGCGGGTGCCAGCCGGCCGACGTGAAGACGCTCGCGTCGATCAGCGACGACGACTTCAACGCGCTCTTCACGCCGCTGAAGCAGCGCGGCGGGGTCGTGATGTTCGACGACGCCTCGGAGAAGCTCGACGACGACGGCAAGAAGATGATCGAGGAGATGTGGCTCGATCGGCGCGGCGCCCGCTATTTCTTCATCGTCGCTCGCGCGTCGAAGACGGGTGGGCCGGAGTTCAACCGGACGCTGTCGCACAAGCGCGCGAACAGCGCGTTCTTCGACATCTCCGACAAGTTCAAGGAGCAGGACCTGGACAAGAAGGTCGGGATGCTGTGGCTCGGGAACGAGTTCGCGCAGCTCGGCGCGGAATACTGCCAATGGAACGTCTCGCGCAAGAACAAGGCATGTACGGCGGAGGCCATCAACCGGAGCGCGTTCGTCTCGTGGGTGGACTGTCAGCTGTGAGCCCCGCGAGCAGGAGCGGCGCCCTCCGGAGCGCCTTCGTGGCTTTCGCCCTGGCCGCGGGGCTCGCGGGCGGGTGCGACACGGACAAGGCCGATCTCCCGCCGCCCCCGATGCCCGGCCAGGGGCGGAGCAACGCGGTGACGGCGCCGGGGGCCGCGGCGCCGGCGAGCGCCACGGCGCCGGCGAGCGCCACGGCGGGTGCGGCGCCGGCCGCCCCGCGGCTCCTGTGCGCGGGGCAGTCTCCTCGGCCTGCGCCCTCGGCGGGCGGGCTCACGGCGGTCGCCGCCGGCGGCGCGGAGAAGCTGCCGGCGAACATCGGGTTCGGCGTCGGCAAGTGGGTGTGGGTGAACTTCTGGGCGGCGTGGTGCAAGCCGTGCCTGGAGGAGATGCCGCGGCTGCTCGGGTGGCAGCAGAAGCTGCGGGCGGCCGGCGTGCTCGTCGACCTCGCGTTCATCTCGATCGACGACGACGAGCGGCAGCTGTCGCGGTTCCTCGAGGCGCAGCCGGGCACGGGGGTGCGCGCCTCGTACTGGCTGCCCGACGGGCCCCAGCGGGCGGCGTGGCTGCGGGCGCTCGGCGTGAAGGAGACGACCGAGCTGCCGATCCACGCGCTCGCTGCGCCGAGCGGGCAGGTGACGTGCGTGATCCAGGGGGCCGTCGAGGACAGCGACTATCCGACGATCGCGGCGCTCCTGGGGTCGAAAAAGCAGTAGGCGGGGGCGCTCCTCGAGGCGCGCCGTCGCAAAGCGGCGCTCGGCTTGAGTGGAGGTCGCGGCCGAACCTATCGTCGAGGGAGCGCCCTCGTGAAAACCTCCCCGCTGAGACACCGGTTCGCCTTCCTCTTTCGTCTGTCGTCGCTGGTGGCGTCGACGGCGCTCCTCTTCGCGAGCTGCAACGGCAGCAACGGCAGCGCCCCGCAGCAAGGGTCAGGCGATCCCTGCGAGAGCGCGCAGGACTGCGCGGACGGCGTCCCCTGTACGGTCGATCGCTGCGTCGGCGGGCGGTGCGAGTCGGAGGCGGACGACACCCGCTGTCCGGGCGGGCGCTGTGATCGGGCGAAGGGCGTCTGCGTCAGCGGCAAGGCGTGCGCGACGCCGGCCGACTGCGCGGACGCGGATCCGTGCACCCAGGCAGAGCGCTGCAACGAGTCGCTCCGGCAGTGCGTCTTCGAGGGGCTGGACGGCGATGGGGACGACGCGCTGCCCGTGATCTGCGGCGGCACGGACTGCGACGATGCCGATCCGCGGAACGCCCCGGCACTCGCCGAGCTGTGCGACGGCGCCGACAACAACTGCGACGGCGCGGCCGACGAGGGCGAGGACAGCGCCCTCTGCGGCGCCGACGATGCGCGCTGCGTGAGCGGGCGCTGCGAGTGCCCGGCCGGGCAGGGGTACTGTCCGCTCGGGTCCGCCTCGGGGTTTCACTGCATCGACGTTCAGTCCGATCCGGAGAACTGCGGCGCGTGCGGGGCGTCCTGCCCCGCGGACACGACCTGCGTGGGCGGGCAGTGCACGTGTGCGGATGGCCTCGCGCTGTGCGGATCCACGTGCGTCGACCTCTCCGAGGACGAGCGCAACTGCGGCGCGTGCGGCGAGGCGTGCGGCGAGCGGGACTGCATCGAGGGCGTCTGCACGGCGTGCGGCGGGGTCGGCGAGCCCTGCTGCGACGGCGCGAGCTGCCGGGACGTCCTCAGCGAGTGCGGGGACGACGGAACGTGCGCCGTGAAGGCGTGCGCGGAGCCGATCGAGGCGCTGCCGGACACCCACCTCCCGCGGTGCTCGGCCGACACGGAGCCGTGCATCGACGCGTGCACGGTGAGCTCCTGTGTCGACGACTGCTTCGCGGCGGACACCACGGCTCCCCGCTCGTACCGCGGGGTGTCGTTCGACTGCGCCGGCTGCGTCGACGTTCAGATCCAGGCCTGCACGTCGCGGATATGCCAGCGGAGCCTGTCCGTGGCCTCTTGCTGCGTCGTCGAGCGCTGCCGCGGGGTCATCGACAAGGTGTGCGAGGCCGAATGCGGCGAGGAGCTCGACGCGTTTTATAGCTGCTCCGACGCGACGGACTGCGGCTTCTTCCTAGTGGCCGAAGAGCCGCGCTCCTGCTTCCCCTGAGGCGCCCTCGTGCGCGAGCAACCACCGCTTCCGCTCGATGCCGCCCGCGTAGCCCGTGAGGTCGCCGCGGGCGCCGACGACGCGGTGGCAGGGGATGATCAGGCAGACCGGGTTCCGGCCGTTCGCCAGGCCCACCGCGCGGGACGCGGACGGCTGGCCGAGGGACGCCGCGACCTCGCCGTAGGAGCGCGTCGCGCCGGGAGGAATGCGCTGGACCTCCGCCCAGACGCGGCGCTGGAACGGCGTGCCGCCGGGCTCGACCGGGATGCCTGAGAGCGCGCCGAGATCGCCGCGCCAGTAGGCCCTCAGTCGGCCGGACAGGCCGTGAGGATCCGCGGCGCTGCGCAGCGTGACCGCGCCGTAGCGCGCCTCCAGCAAGGTGCGAAGGCGGGGCGCACAGTCCGAGAAATCGAGCCCGTGGACCGCGCCGCCGCCGGCCGCGAGGAGCATGACCCCGACCGGCGACTCGACCTCATCCAGCAAGAGATCCATTCGACACCTCCCTCTCTGCAGGCCGCGCGCCCTGCGCGTCCGCCGTCCACAACAGCACCGCGGCGTAGGCGCGCCACGGGCGCCACGCCTCCGCCATGGCCGCGAGATCCGCGCCGGAGACGCCGCCGAGCGCGCGCCGCAGGCCGAGATCCGTGGCCGGGAACGCGTCCGGCTCGCGCAGCGCGCGCATCGCGATGTAGTGCGCGGTCCACGCGCCGACGCCGGGGACCGCGCAGAGCGCGCGCACCGTCTCCTCCAGGCCGCGCGAGGCGTCGAGCGCGACCTCGCCGGAGGCCACGCGCGCCGCGAGCGCCACAATCGTCGCGGCGCGGGCGCGCGGCAGGCCGAGGTCCGTCAGATCGGCCGCGGCGAGCGCCTCGGGCGCCGGGAAGACGAAGCGGAGCCCCTCGGCGCCCTCGGGCAGGCCGCCGCGGACCGCCAGCGGCTCGCCGTGCCGCTCGACGAGGCGGCCCGCGAGCTGCGTCGCGGCGCGGACGCTCACCTGCTGGCCCAGGATCGCCCGCACCGCGAGCTCGAAGCCGTCCCACGCGCCCGGCACGCGCACGCCCGGCATCGCGAGGACCCTCGGGGCGAGCCGCGGATCGGCCCCGAGGTGCGCGGCGATCGCGTCGGGATCGGCGCCGAGGTCGAAGAGCCGCCGCAGCCGCTCCGCGCAGTGGATCAGCCCCTCCGTGCCGGGCAGCCGCAGCCGCGCGAGGAGGTACGGCTCGCCGGGCGCCGGGCGCACCTCGACGACGCCGTGGCCGCCGGCGACGCGCACCGTGCGGCGGTACGCGCCGGGGTCCGCCGACTCCACGCCGGGGATCGCGCGCGCCCCGAGGAAGCCCGCGAGCGCGCCCCAGTCGAGCGGCGGCCGGAACGGGAGGCGGAGCGCGATGTCCGGTGCGCCGCCCTCGCCGCCCCCACCCTCCCCTCCCCCGCCCCGCTTCGACACGGCCTTTCGCAGCTCGCGCGGCGAGCGCTCGTAGGCGGCGCGGATCGCGTCGTTGAAGCGGCGGACGCTCGAGAACCCCGACGAGAGCGCCACCTCGGTCATGGAGAGCGCTGTCTCGTCGAGGAGCTTCTTCGCGAAGAGCAGGCGCCGCGTCTGCGCCACCGCGAGCGGGGAGGCGCCGACGTGCCGCAGGAAGAGCCGCCTCAGGTGGCGCTCGCCCACGCCGAGCCGCGCCGCCAGCGCCGGGGCGTCGGCGTCGTCGAGCGCGCCCTCCGCGATGAGCCGGAGCGCCCGCGAGACGAGGGCCGACGTGCCCAGCCACGCGGGCGTCCCGGGCGAGGCCTCGGGGCGGCAGCGCAGGCACGGGCGGTAGCCGGCCTCCTGCGCGGCGGCCGCCGAGGGGAAGAACACGCAGCGCTCCCGCTTCGGCGTCCGCGCGGGGCAGATGGGGCGGCAGTAGATTCCGGTCGAGCGCACGCCCGTGAAGAAGCGACCGTCGAAGCGACGATCGCGGGTCTCGAGCGCGCGGTAGCACGCGTCCTCGTCGATCCGCATGCAGGCGTCGTAGCGCGGGTGCCGCCGCGGCTCTGGCGCTTTTCGGACCTGTGAGGGCGGACGGGTCCCGCCGCCCTGATCGCCCCACCAGGGATCCGGAGAGAATTCAACGCAAAGGCGCAAAGGCGCAAAGGCGCAAAAAAGAACAAATTTTCATGCCTTTTTGCGGCTTTGCGGCTTTGCGTTCAACCTCTCGCCGCTTGCGAGGCAGAGCCCTGGCAGGATTTCTGGCCCGCAGCATTGGCTGCCGGGCCCGTGCGCGGGACGCCCGCCGAGCGCGCCGGCCCGGGTGGTCTCGCCGCGGAATGGTACGCTCGGCGCGGCATGAAGAGCGTGTTCGACACCCTTGCCGCCATGGGGCACGAGCAGGTGCTGTTCTGCGCGGACGAGCCCGCGGGCTACCGCGCGATCATCGCGATCCACAGCACGGCGCTGGGCCCGGCGCTCGGCGGGACGCGGCTCCTCGGGTACGCGAGCGACGAGGAGGCGCTCGCGGACGCGCTGCGCCTGTCGCGCGGCATGACCTACAAGAACGCGCTCGCCGGGATGGACGTCGGCGGCGGCAAGGCGGTCGTCCTCCGCAGCGGCGCGGAGCCGCTCGACCGGGAGCGGCTGTTCCGCGCGCACGGGCGCTTCATCGAGCGCCTCGGCGGCAGGTTCATCACGGGCGAGGACGTGGGCACCACCCCCGCGGACATGGAGCTCATCCGGCGCGAGACGCGCCACGTGAAGGGCCTCGCCGGCGAGGGCGGCGACCCGTCGCCGTGGACCGCGCGGGGCGTGCTCCGCGCGATCCAGGCCGGGGCCCGCCAGCGGTGGGGCAGCGACGAGCTCGCGGGCCGGACCGTCGCGCTCCAGGGCTGCGGCAGCGTCGGCGGCCGGCTCGCGGCGGAGCTCCACCGGCTGGGCGCGCGGCTGCTCGTCGCGGACGTCGACCCGGAGCGCGCCCGCCACGTCGCCGCCGAGCTCGGCGCCACGATCGTGCCGCCGGACGCGATCACCTCGGCCCAGGCCGACATCTTCGCCCCGTGCGCGCTCGGCGGCGTCCTCGACGACCGCGCCGTGCAGGAGCTGAAGGCCGAGATCGTCGCGGGCGCGGCCAACAACCAGCTCCTCGAGCCGCGCCACGGCGACGCGCTCGCCGCGCGCGGCGTCCTCTACATCCCCGATGTCGTGGCCAACGCAGGCGGCGTGCTGAGCGGCGGCGCGGATCTCTTCGGCTGGCCCCGCGCCGAGGTCCACCGGCGCGTCCAGGCGATCTACGACACGGTCCTCAGGGTCCTCGAGATCGCGGCGAGCGACGGCGTGTCGCCGCAGCTCGCCGCCGAGCGGCTGGCCGAGGCGCGCCTGCGGGAGCGCGCCGCGGCCGGGTGATCGCTACCGCGTCAGCGCCCCTGGCCCCTGCGCCGGCTCGGCGGCCGGGCCGTTCTTGAGCGCCTTCACCGACTCGACCATCAGCGACACCGCGAGCCCGATCAGCGCCAGCCCCACGACGCCGTTCATCGTCGTCGCGTTCAGCGCGAGCCCCTCGGTCCGCACGGCGGCGAACGCGGTCCGCACCTGGAGGATGAGGGCCCACACCGTGATCGTCATGACGAACACCATCGGGATCGCCGTGTACCAGATGCGCCGCTTCTCGCGGTGCAGCCAGACGGTGACCGCGAGGAGCGTCAGCGCCGCGAGCAGCTGGTTGCTCGTGCCGAACAGCGTCCAGAAGTCGAGGTACGCGGGCCGCACGCCGGGCGCGGGCGGGCGCGCGGTCATGATGAACAGCGTGGGCGGCGCCAGCGAGATCGCGGTCGCGGCCGCGGACACCGCGCGCCCCTTCCAGTTGAAGAGCTCCTGGAGGATGTAGCGGCTGAGGCGCGTCGAGACGTCGAGCGTGTCGAACACGAAGGTGGAGAACGCCATGGCGCCGAACGTCGCGGCGAACAGGAAGTGCTCCTTGCCGATGATGACGGTGAGGAACTTGCCGATCCCGTCGCCGTAGATCTTGCCCGGCCCGGGCAGCTTCGTCCCCTGCGCCACGATGACGAGCGTCGCGAGCGCGATCAGCGCGACGAACGCCTCGGCCAGCATCGCGCCGTAGCCCACCGGGTGGGTGTGCGTCTCCTTCGAGATCTGCTTCGACGTCGTCCCCGAGCAGACGAGCCCGTGGAAGCCGGAGCAGGCGCCGCAGGCGATGGTGACGAACAGGAACGGGAAGAGCATGCCGGTCGCGCCGCCGGCGTTGAACGTGGTGAACGCGGGCTGCCGCAGCTCGAACTCCCCCGGGTAACGGAGGTTTCCAAAGAAGATGCCGATCACGCCGACCGCGAGCGCGATGTAGAGGACGAACCCGCCCAGGTAGCCGCGCGGCTGGAGGAGCAGCCAGACCGGCAGGAGCGAGGCGATGAGGCAGTAGACGAGGATGATGAGGCCGAACGCGCGCTGCGGGTTGTCGAGCGGCAGGACGAACGCTGTCGAGATCTTGGTACCGAGCCAGACGACGCCGAGCGTCGCGGGCACGAAGATGAGCGTGGTGAGCCAGAGCGGCGGCTTGAGGTATTTCTCGACCACGCCCATGACGATGGAGAGGCCGAGGTAGGCAGCGCTCGCCGCGGCGACGGCGCCGCCGGGGTTGAACTGGAACGTACCGCCCTCGAACTCCTCGGTCTTGCCGACGAAGGTGCTCGCCGTGATGTCCGTGAAGGCGACGATCACGTAGGCGAGCGCGAGCCAGATGAAGATCATCATCGACAGCCAGGCGCGCCGGCCGATGTGCCGCTTCGCAATCTCGGCGACGCTCTCGGCCTCGTGGCGGACGCTCGCGATGAGCGCGGAGAAGTCGTGCACCGCGCCGATGAACACGACGCCGATCGCGATCCAGAGAATGCACGGGAGCCACCCGAACGCCTGGCCGGCGAGGATGGGGCCCGCGATCGGCCCGGCGGCGGCGATGGCGCTGAAGTGCTGCCCGAAGAGGTAGAACGGCTTCGTGGGGACGTAGTCCTCGCCGTCGTTCACCTTCACCGCGGGCGTCACGGCGCCGTCGTCGAGCGCGTAGTTGCGCGCGACGATCCGCCCGTAGAAGCGGTAGCCAAGGCACAGCACGACGATGACGGTCAGGGCGAGCAGCGGCAGCACGCGGCGGAGTATAAGACCATCCGCGGGCGACAGTGATCCGGCAAACGAAGGGGAAGGGCGGCGGTGGGTCACCGGACGGGCGCAGGCCCCCGCCCTTCACGGCGCCAGAGCCCGAGGGTGCCGTCGGGAGGAGCCCCCCTCGGGGACGCGGGGCTCTCAGAGGCTGGCGTTCATCGTGTCCCAGTAGCTGTGCAGGCCGCGGAGGTTGTTCCCTCCGTCGACGAACACCGTATCGCCGGTGATCCAGCGCGCCTCCTCGCTGCAGAGGAACGAGACCACGGGCGCCACGTCGGCCGTCTCCCCGATCCGCCCGAGCGGCGTGCGCTCGAGGAACCTCTGGGCGCTGAGCCCCTCCGTGAACCCGATGCCGTCGACGAGCGGCGTCCGGATGAGCCCCGGCGCCACCACGTTCACCCGGATGCCGTGGCGCCCGAGCTCGGACGCGGCCACCTTGGTGAGCTGCGCGAGGGCCGCCTTGGAGGCGCAGTAATGCGACATGCCGTCGGTCGCCAGCACCTGGTTGATGGAGCTGATGTTGACGAAGGCGCCCGGCTGCTTCGCGGCGATGAGGCCGCGGGCGACCGCCTTCATGAAGAGGAAGGGGCCCTTCAGGTTGATGTCGAGGACGCGGTCGAACTCCTCCTCCGGCAGGTCCGTCAGCAGCGCGAGCGTGGCGATCCCCGCGTTGTTCACGAGGATCCCCGGCAATCCGAACGCCGACGTCGCCGCCTCGACGGCGCGTGACACGTCTTCGGCGCGGGACGCGTCGCCCAGGAAGGGCAGCGCGCGCGCCTTCCCGTCGGCCGCGCGGTTCAGCTCCTCGGCCGCCGCCTCGACCTTCGCCGCCGTCCGGCCGAAGAGCAGCACGTTGCTGCCGCGGCTCATGAGGTCTCTCGCGATCCCGAGACCGATCCCCTGACCACCCCCGGTGACAATTGCGCTCTTGGAAACAAGCTTCATCTCGATCTCCCTGAATGCGGAAAGCAAATCCAACGGCCTTGATTGCCTAGAGGAACTCCGGCCGGCCGAGCGCCGATCTCGCTCAGGCCGGCAGCATCATCGGCGCGCGCACCTTCGCGGCGATCTCCTCGCCCCGGAGCCGCGCGACGAGCGCGAGCGCGAACGCCATCGCGGTGCCCGGCCCCTGGCTCGTGACGAGCAGCCCGTCCTCGACGACCGGGCTCGCGAGGAGCTCGCCGTGCGCCGACACCACGTCGTTCACGGACGGGTGGCACGCCATCCTGCGGCCCTGGAAGAGCCCGTGCGCCGCGAGCGCGATCGGCGCGGCGCAGATCGCCGCGACGACCCGGCCCGCCTGCGCCTGCGCATGAAGGCGCTCCCCGACGGCCGGCGAGCTGGCCAGCCGGTCGGCCCCGCCCTTGCCGCCCGGGAGGACCACCACGTCGAAGTCGCCCGTCACCGCCGAGAGATCCGCGTCCGGCACGAGGCGCACGCCTCGGCTGCAGCGCACCGGGCCCGGCCCATCGAGCCCGGCGAGGACGACCTCGACCTCGGCGCGGCGCAGGACATCGACGATGATCGTCGTTTCCATCTCCTCGGCTCCCTCGGCAAGGATCACGAGCGCTCGCGGCGTCTTCATCAGCGCCGGCATGGGGCCGCGGGCCGCCGGATGCAAGCCGGACGCAAGCCGGACGCAGACCAACTACAAATCGCCCGCTGCGCGGACGCAGGCTGAGCGAGCGCGTGCAAGCAGGTGCAAGCAGGTGCCAGCCGATGCAAGCGCGCGCGAGCTTGCGGAGGCGAGCGGCGCGGAAGCCCCTTTGCCTGGGCACGGCGACGCGCTAGGAGCGGGGCATGGCGGAGCCGTCCGACGATCCGTTTGGCCTCTCGGGGCAGACCATCGAGGGGAAGTACCGCGTCGCCGCCGTCATCGGCGACGGTGGGTTCGGCGTCGTCTACCGGGGGATGCACGAGGGCTTCGGCGAGCTCATCGCGATCAAGTGCCTGAAGCTGCCGGCCTCGCTCGACGCCGCGGAGCGCGACGCGCTGCTCGAGACGCTGCGGGGCGAGGGGCGGATCCTGCACCGGCTGTCGCGGGCTACCTCGGGCATCGTGCAGGCGCTCGACGTCGGCGCGTTCACCACCCAAGCCGGCGTGTGGGTGCCCTACCTGGTGCTGGAGTGGCTGGAGGGCCAGACGCTCGGGCAATACCTCCGGGAGCGGCGCGAGCGGGGCGAGGCCGGCATGTCGATCGCCGAGGCGATCCAGCTGCTCACCCCGGCCGCGCGCGCGCTCGCCGTCGCGCACGCGCACAAGGTCGCGCACCGGGACGTGAAGCCGGCGAACCTGTTCCTCACCCAGGTCGGCGGGGCGCGGACGCTGAAGGTGCTCGATTTCGGCATCGCCAAGGTGCTGTCCGACCACCCGACGTTCACCGAGGCGCTCGCCGCGACCCGGCAGGGGCCGAGCGCGTTCACGCCGCGCTACGGCGCGCCCGAGCAGTTCAACAAGGCGCGCGGCGCGACGGGCCCGTGGACCGACGTGTTCGCGCTCGGGCTCATCTTCGTCGAGCTCGTGAGCGGCAGGCGCGCGCTCGAGGGGGACGACCCCACGCAGCTCTACGTCGCGTCGGCCGACCCGGCGGTGCGCCCGACGCTGCGCGCGCGCGGGCTCCCGGACGCGCCCGAGGCGATCGAGCGCGTGCTCGACAAGGCGCTCGCGATCGAGCCCAAGCACCGCTTCACGAGCGCAGGCGAGTTCTGGGACGCGCTCTCGGCCGCGGCGCACGGCGAGCGCGCGGGGTCCTTCGCGGGTCGCGGCGGTTCCTCCCCGGAGCACGCGGCGGGGCAGTCGACCGCGGAGTACGCGGCCGCGCAGGGGCTCGGCGTGGCCGTCGGGCCGAGCGAGCCGACGATGCTCGCCGACGCGCACGCGCCCGCCCCGGCGCGGCCTGCCATCGTCAAGGTGAGCCACGGCGCGAGCGGGCCGCCGGCCGCCGGCGCGAGCGGGCTGCCGGCCGCCGGCGCGACGGGCGGCGCGGCGCCTCGGGCGAGAGACGGGGGCGGCGCTCTGGCGACGGGGGGCTCCAGGACCGCGCAGGTCGAGGACTCCATGATCGAGACGGTCGCGCCCGCCAGCCCCCCTGCGGCCGGCGCGGCCCCGTATCCCGGCGCGGCCCCGCACCCCGGCGCGGCCTCGCACCCCCAGGCCGCGGCGGGCGGACCGCCGCACGCCGCGCCGCCGGTCGCAGCGCCGCCGCAGCGCCGCAGCGCCGCGCGCGCGGCGCTTCCCTGGTTCGTGGCGGCGCTCGTGCTCGGCGGCGCCGGTGCGACGGCGTATGTCCTGACGCAGGCGCCCGACAAGAAGCCGGCCAAGGCGCCGGCCGCACGCTCCACCGCGGGGTCGTCCGCCGGGCGCCCCGCGACGACCGCGGCGGGCGTGCCGGCGCCCGCCAGCGCCGCGCCGACCACGAGCGCCTCGGCCGCGGCGCCTTCCGCCGAGCCCGCCGCGCCCGCGGCGCCGCCGGCGGACATGGTCTTCATCGGGCCCATCTCGACCACGATCGGCGCCGCGGGCGAGGCGCGCCAGGTGACGCTCACCCGCGGGTTCTACATCGATCGCAACGAGGTGACCGTCCGCGCCTACCGGGCCTGCATGCAGCAGCGCATGTGCTCCACGGCGGATCACGTCTCGCTGACGCCCGAGCTCCTGCCCGGCGCGAAGGCGCCGACGACGCCCGAGGAGCAGCGGGAGGTAGAGCTCTGGACGCGGCGCTGCAACGAGCCTCGCGGCGCGACCGGGCACCCGATCAACTGCGTCGATTACTCCCAGGCCGAGAGCTACTGCCGCTTCCGCGGCCGGCGGCTGCCCACCGAGGCGGAGTGGGAGGTCGCCGCGCGCGGCGCGGCCGGCCGGGCCTTCGTCTGGGGCGACGAGGCGCCGGCCTGCGAGCGCGCCTGCTACGATCGCAACGAGGGCTGCCTCGCGCGCGGCGCCGACGTCTCGACCTGCGCGTCCGGCGCCCACCCGAGCGATCGCACCCCGGAGGGGGTCTACGATCTCGCCGGCAACGTGTCCGAGTGGGTCTCGGACGGCCTCGTCTTCCCGCCGCCCGGCGGCGAGAACCCGCAGGGCGACCCGTCCTTCCCGCTCAAGGTCGTGCGCGGCGGCAGCTTCCTGGACGGCGCCGAGAAGCTCTCCGCCACGTACCGCACCGCCGCGGCGCCCGTGACCGCGCACGCGTGGATCGGCTTCCGCTGTGCCATGGATGCGCCGGCGCAGGAGGGCGCCGCCGCGCAGCCGCCCGCCCCCGCGCCGCAGGCTGCGCCGGCCGAGCAGGGAGCGGCGGCGCCCTGAGCTGAAGCGCTGAGCCCCTCGTCCTCCCGCGCGGCATGGCCAGATCCGGTGCCGTGCGTCGACGGATCACCGAGCCGACAGGGCCCGGGCGGGTCGTTTCGCTCGAAGAGCTACTACTTCGCCCAGAGGACCGAGAGGTCGAGCTCGATCGCCTCGAAGGACGCGACTGCACCGTGGCCGAACGGCAACCCCGCGGCGCAACGAGCTACAGCCTGCAAGTTCACCGAGGCTGCTGACGAATCTCCGAAGAGAATTCACCGCCCGTGCTGGGCGCCGCCCCCATCGCCTGCGGGCCGGAGCAGGCCCCCCCGCCCTGCAGCTCACAGGACGATGAACTTGTCGTCCGTGTACACGAGGACGAAGCGCGTGTCCGCCGGCGCGCCGCTGGCATCGAAGCAGGCGACGTTGACGTTCGTGTTCGTCTCGGTGCCGGACCAGCCGACGACCTTGCAGTACTCCGGCCCGGTGCCGTACGCCGTGATCTGCACGTTCGAGCCCGACGCCGACATGCCGGGCAGGCTGACGGAGTAGCGGCCTGCGGACGTGCGCCCTGCGGTGATGTCGGCCTCCACCTCGCCCAGGTCCCCCGCGATGTAGCCTTCCTGATAAGAGAGGCTCGGCGTGTATGCCGCCGCCGTGGCGTTGTTCGCCCAAACGTAGCTGTAGGAGAGCCCGCCGTTCACCGGCCTCGAATGCGCGAAGTTGAGGGTGAACTGGCTATCCGACGGGGCGCCCGAGCTGTCGAAGCAGCGCACGCGGACCACCGCGTCGTCTCCGGACTGCCCCCAGCTGCCGACCTTGCAGTGATCGCTGCCCGGGCCGTACGCCGTCACCTCGACCGTCGCGCCGCCCGCGGTCTGCCCCGGCAGGGTCACCGCATAGTAGCCCACCCCCTCGCGCGCGATCGTGTTGCTCGCGCCGCTCGAGTTGAACTGGTACGTCGCGGCGGGCGTGTACGCCGACGCCGTCGGGTCGTTCGCCCAGACGTACGCCTCGTCCGAGGATCCGGTGCCCGACTTGTGGACATAGGCGACGCTGAACAGGGTGTCGACCGGCGCGCCGCCGGCAGTGAAGCAGTTGACATGAACATCCACGTCATCGCCGCTCCTGACCCAGGAATTGACCTTGCAGCGCTCGGCGCCCGCGCCGTAGGCCGTGACCTGGACATGACCGCCCGGCGCCGCGCCCACGTCCGGAAACCGCACGCGATATCGGCCCGCACCGAGCTGCGTGACGGTGTTGTTCACGCCCTGCCCGAATACGTCTCCGGAGGAGTTCCGCGAGTAGCTCGAGCTCGCGGTGAACGAGCCCGTCGCCTGGTGCGCCCACGCATACGCCCACGCACGGGACACGAACGCTTGCTGGGCGTCGCCCACCTCGCCCTCCTCGGCCTCGTACGCCACGGCGCAACCTGCGCCCATGATGCCGACGACGAGCGATCCCAGCAGCAGTGCCTTGCTCTTCATGACATGCTTCCTTTCCACGAGTTCGATGTTGGATAACGGCCATCGCTGCCCCGGCGCGACCGCGACAAGGCGATGACAAGGCGATTGCAACGCACATGCCGCGCGCGGCCACCCGGCGCGTCCAGCGATGGCGCTGCCTCCTGTTCCGGGGCGAGACGCCGGATCGGGCGTGTTCAGGCCGTGATCGCGACACGCCGGCCGCGACCGGCGACCGGGTTGCTGCGCGTCGCCGTCACGCGCTCATGACACCCTCGCTGTCACGCTCCCATGACAGGCGTCATCTCCGCGTGTCAGCGCGAGGGGGCCAGCGAGGAGCGCGCCGCTCAGGGGATCTCCAGGCGATCGCCGGGCGCCGGGCTCACGATCGCGCCGCTGGGTGAGCGGCCTGAAACGTCGGTCGACGCGCCGAGCGCGGTGAGGAAGCCATTGCGGTCGGGCGGGCGGCTCTCGTCCGCTACGCAAGCCGCCGAGGCGGGTCCCTCGGGACGCCAGCCGTCGAGGTCCTTCCGGAAGATTCGTTGTCAGCTCGGAGTCAGCGCTTGATCTGGGCGTCAGGCCAGAGCCCGAGGATCTCTTGCAACTGCTGCTCGGGACCGAACTCCTCCCAGACGATCCCATTGCAATCCCGCGTCTCGGAGAAGGCGCTGGCGGCGTCGTCCTCCCAGCCCAGGTGACGCAACGCCGGAGCTTCGCCGGCGGGGATCTGACGGATGGAGAAGTTCACCGTGTCGGTGCGCCAGAGCGCGTACTGGTCCGGCACGATCACGTGCGGCTGGGCCGCCAGGCGCTGCGTGTAATCCGCAATGGAATCCGTCAGTGAACGCACGCCCAGAGCAATGTGAATTCTTCGCATCGATGACCCTTCTCACAGCGCCCACTCGATGAGACACACCATGATGAAGCGCTGCGCAGAGACCGATACCATGGGTGAGGCAAGGACACCAGCCTCGGCGTGCGAGCCCGGCGGACGCGGACCACCTCGTTGATGCGCTGCCACATCAGGCCGCTATCCCGCGTCCGGTACAGCCCACCGAACAAGCGACGATGGCGCCATCCGGCACCATGTGATAGCGGATCGTCGAGCCCTCGACCTCGACCCAGCCGAGGCTCATCCGACCCTGGGAGGTGCTCCCGGCGCCGCCATCCCACGCGCCGCCGTCGCTGAGCTGGTACTCCGCGTGAATGCCCATGATCGGCATCGACGTCCCCGAGGCGCTCCCGCCGTAGTACGGGCCGAAGCTCGCCGTATCGATGGTCTCGGGGCTCGGAGGGCTGGCAGGGTCCGGCCAGCTCGTGTCGTGGTCGGGATCGACGACCCCGACGGCCAGGCATGCCCCGCCGCGCTCGTCGATGCCCAGGTCGCAGGCGTCGCCGATTCGATTGCCGTTCATGTCGAGCTGGTCCGGGTTCACGTCGAACGGGCAGTTGTCCTCCAGGTCGGCCACGCCGTCGCCGTCGTCGTCCTCGTCGCACGCGTCTCCGAGGGCATCGGCGTCGATGTCCGCCAGATCCGCGTTCGCCACGTGGGGGCAGTTGTCCAGCGTGTTGGACACCCCGTCGCCGTCGACGTCGTCGTCACAGGCGTCGCCCCTGCCGTCTCCATCGACGTCGCTCTGACCGTGGTTCGGGGCCTCGGGGCAGTTGTCGATGTCGTCGTCGTATCCGTCGCCGTCGCGGTCCGTGTCGCTCGGGTCGGGCGCGCCGCCGCCGCCGCCGCCATCTCCGTCATCGTCGCTGCCGCCCTGAGCACCGGCACCACCGCTGCCGCCGGCTCCGCCGCTGCCGCCGGCTCCGCCGCTGCCGCCGGCTCCGCCGCTGCCGCCGGCTCCGCCGCTGCCGCCGGCTCCGCCGCTGCCGCCGGCTCCGCCGCTGCCGCCGGCTCCGCCGCTGCCGCCGGCTCCGCCGCTGCCGCCGTCACCGCCGCTGCCGCCGTCACCGCCGCTGCCGCCGTCACCGCCGCCGTCGCTCCAGCCCTGCATGGGGCCGATGCACGCCGCGAGCGAAGAGCACAGCAGCACATAGGTCGCGATGTGGTTCCAACGCATCATCCATCTCCTCAAGCCATGCCTGGATTCAAGGACTCGATGGCAGCCGCATGAGATCCGCCACGAGGACGAGCTGGCTCCGGTATTCGCTGACATCCGGGCCGTCACCGTGGTCGCTGCTGCAGGCGGCGAGGGCAAGCGGTATCCATCGTCGTCGCTGCTCGGCTCCCACGGCTCGCGAGGATCGGCGCGCATCCCGTCCGTGTCCAGCACACCGCAAGAGTCCAACTCGCCGGCGTCCGGGCATCGCCGACGCCGGCCGCCCCCGGGGCTCGCGAACGCCGGGAGCGCCCTCACCGGTCGGGGACGGAAACCCGTGGAGGCGGACCCCGGATCAACGCTTCGAGGACGGCGGCGCGATCGGACGGGCGTCGGGCCCGCTCGCCGCCGGATCGAGGGAGCGAACCGATCTTCCCGGCGTGGTGCTCAGCCAGCGTCAACCCGCAGCAGGATTGACCTTGCGGACGCCAGGTTCCTATGATGCCTGGCCCCTGAAATTTCAGGAGGGCCATCCATGACATTCATCACGCTGGCACATTCCTCGGGCAACCGCCCGCCTCTTCACATTCGACCTCTCGCCATCGAATTTCTACTGCAAGAGGAGAAGGGAACGCTCCTCAATGAACTTCATGGACGACGCCACCTGGAAAGTCGCCCGATCGAATCCTTGTTAAGCGCCATCCAAGGGGATGACCCATTCACAAAGATTCCATTCTCAAAGAGCTCGACACACGCATGGGGATACATTCGCCTCAGCGCAATCGAGTACGTCACGAGCATCAACGACGCAACGGCGGTCCACACGTCGAGCGGCCGAGATTACATGGCCGCAGAGTCACCGATCGAGTTCATGGCCAGGTTTCCCGACGAGACGTTCGATTGCATGCACAGCAACGAGGGACAGGTCATCTACTTTCGTCGCGAGCGACTGCTCGGAGCGTCTCCCCTCGAAGACTCATCCACCTACGCTTACACCTTTGACAGCCGGGAGAGCGTACACAGCGACCAGCTCGAGCCGAACTGGACAATGAACATGACAGTCGCTCAGACCAAAGACGGTCGAGTATTTTTCCGGGCGAACCGGATAAAAGGCCTCCGGACGGACCAGAGCGGAATCATTGAATTACACGGCGCAGTCAAGCTCGCAGGCGTACCGGCCGAGGCTGTACTGAAAGCATGCCCGATCGCGCGTCCGGTGTCCTTCGCGCAATGCGCCGCCGGACAAGGCGGATCGGAATATAGATACGACTGGGTGCTGGATCGGGACACGGTCCATGCGATTGTCCCGAGAAATCCGGGGTTAGGCCTGGACACCTACATCGGCACCCCATTTTCAGGTCTCGACACGGTCGATCCGATCGACAAGCTCATAGCTCAGCTCGACTTGACGTCATTCATTCGACTGACTCGCAGGTCGGACGGACGCGGCACGAACGTTCCATCAGACTACAACAGCCAGCATCCGTGGGCCTACTATCGTCCGGAAGCCATTCTGACCATGGAAGCGAGAGGCCATGGAACAGCGATCACGACGAGCACCCATTCGCATGTCGTCGATGAAACACCGGAGGAAGTTCTGGGCTCCTTCAATCAGCTCTGGTGAGCGCCGAAGCGCTCGATCCCGTCCGAAATGTGTCCGCTCGCCTGGTACGGCCAGACGTCTGGCCGGGACCGCCGCCGAGCAGCCCAGGGGCTCGCGGTCGAACGCCCTGCCACAGGCCGAAGCTCGCCTCGATCGCGTCGAGCTCCGCGAAGTCGTCGCTGTTGGCCTCCTACGCGCCGCCCTGCGGGGGCGCTTGACACCCCCGAGGCGTTCCGGGTCTCCTCCGGAGGCGACATGCATCTCCGGTTCGATCCGAGCACGCTGGACAGCCCGCCCCCGAAAGGCTACTTCGCCGGCACCCACCGCGAGATAGATCCCGACGAGACGCTGCGCCGCGTGCGTCGCCTGATGCCCGTCATGGGCATCACCCGCATCGCCAACGTGACTGGCCTCGACAGCATCGGTGTCCCGGTCGTGATGGTGTGTCGGCCGAACTCCCGCTCGCTGTCCGTATCGCAGGGCAAGGGGCTGGATCTCCGGACGGCCCAGGCCTCCGGCCTCATGGAGTCGGGTCGGCGTGTGGGAGATCACGTCGGACATCGGCATCCCCGCGTTCCTGTGCAAGATCTGCGACCGACGCGACAACGCCCTGCGGAGGCTCGGCGTCAACGAGGGAATGGGCTGTCATCCCGTGCGCGAGATCGCGCTGCTGCGCGCGTTGACCGAGGCGGCCCAGAGCCGGCTCACCCAGATCGCCGGTTCGCGTGATGACCGCTACCCGAGCCAGTACGTGCGGCAGCGCGACCCGAACATCACGGCTGCTCCCTGTGATTTTTTGTTTTTTCTCGTGGTTTCAACCCGTTTGTCGCTCTAGGATCCGTCGATTGTGAGCGGCGAACGTCGTGACGGCCTCCGCTCGGCGGCGTCGACGGGCTGCCCAAGGAGGACCTGAGTCATGGCGGAACGACAAGCAGCAGAGTTGCTCTCCGTGGATGCGGATGCCGCAGAGCCGGTATCCGACGCGCGCCCGCGGGCGCGCGTCGGCAAGGAGAACGTACCGGGCACGCTCTTTCGCGGCGCGGACGGCGAGCTTTACTTCATCCCGGATCATCGACTCCCGCTCTTCCGCGTCTTCGACACATCGAGGGCCCGGGTCGAGCCGCTGCTGGCCGAGGAGCCGAGCGAGCCCGCAGAGGACCGCTCGTCCGCCCGGCTGAAGGCGATTTACACGACCATCGAGATCCACGATCCCAGGAACGCCGACGGCTCGCCCGCAGAGACGGACGGCATCATCTCCGCGTCGGTGCGCCCCGAGACGGACTGACAGGCCCGCCGGGCGGTTCGGGCGTGGCGCATCGCCCCGTGAGATCCCGCGCCGGCGCGCCCGCGCCGAGCACATCCCGGAAAGAGATCCACCTTTCCCGGATCCGATGCTTTCGGGCACACCCGCCGCGTCCTTAGTCTGCTGCTTATGCAGATGAAGGCAGCCGTCTACGAGCGATACGGTTCTCCCTTGGTCCTCGAGCTGCGCGAGATGCCCGCGCCGGAGCCGCGGGACGATCAGGTGCGCATCCGGGTGCACGCGACAACGGCGACGGCGGCGTGCCAGATGATGCGGCGAGGCGACACGCTCATGGCGCGGGTCGTGCTCGGCTTCTTCCGGCCGCGGCGGCGCTTCCGGGTGCTCGGGATCGAGGTCGCCGGCACCGTGGAGCGCGTCGGCCGGCGCGTCACGCGGTTCCGCCCCGGCGATCGCGTGTTCGGCTTCACCGGGTTCGGATCCGGCGGATACGCGCAGTACGTGTGCCTGTCCGAGGACGCGTCGATCGCGCACGCCCCCGCCGGCCTGAGCCACGAAGAAGCGTGCTCGCTCGTCGACGGACCGACCACCGCGCTCTACTTCCTCCGCGACCGGGCGCGGCTCCGGACCGCCGAGCGGATCGCGATCGTCGGCGCCTCCGGGAGCATCGGCACGGCGGCCGTCCAGGTCGCGCGGCACCTCGGCGCGGAGGTGACGGCGGTCTGCAGCGGGCGAAACGCCGACCTCGTGCGCTCGCTCGGCGCGCACCACGTCGTCGATTACACGCGAGACGACTACGCGGCGCGCGCCGACGCGTTCGACGTCGTGTTCGACACGGTCGGCGCGAGCTCGTTCGCGCGCGCGCGGCGCTGCCTCTCCCGCGGAGGCCGATACCTGATCACGGTCGGGGGCGCCGAGCTCTACCTGCGCGACGCATGGAGCCGGATGTTCGGGAGCAAGAAGCTCGTCTTCGGAATGTCCGTCGACAAGAAGACCGCGCTCCCCGAGGTCTCGGAGCTCGTCGCGCGCGGAGCGCTCCGGCCGGTCATCGACAGGCGCTACACGCTCGAGGCCATCGCGGACGCGCACAGGTACGTCGAGACGGGGCGCAAGCGGGGCAACGTTGTGATCGAGGTAGGCGCGTGATACCCCGACTCGCGTGGGCACACGCGACGCGCTGAGGCTCGAGTCCATCGGGCAGATCCACGGGCTCATCGGGCGCCCGCCGCCCGCGCATCCGCTGGTCTCCGTGATCGCCGCGTCGTGGCAGGAGCCGCTGCGCATCGAGATCCCGATCATCGGGCGACCCATCGAGTCCGGGCTCTACGTGATCAGCCTGAAGCGCGGGGACGAATGCCACGCCGAGTTCGGGCGACAGGTGCACGACGGGCAGGCCGGCATCATCGTCTTCGCGTCACCGGGCCAGGTGATCACGCCGATCGGCGGTGAGAGCGAGCTCGCCCACGAGGGGGAGGGCTGGACCGTCGTCTTCCACCCCGACGTGCTGCGCGACACGCCGCTCTCGGACGCGATGCACCAGTACCGGTTCTTCGGCTACGCGACGCACGAGGCGCTCCACCTCACACGGCCGGAGCGAGAGACGTTCACGGGCCTCGTCCGGCAGATCGAGCGCGAGTCCTCGGTCCCTCCCGACGCGTTCGCGCCGGACGTGCTCTCGGCGCAGCTCCAGCTCCTCTTCACGTACTGCCAGCGCGCGTACGCGCGCCAGATCGAGGTCCGAGCGCGGGCGGGCGGCGTGGCGGAGCGGCTCGACCGCCACCTCGACGCGTGCTTCGCGTCGGCCGCGCAGGTCGAAGGCGGGCTCCCCACGGTTCGATCCTGCGCGCGCGCGCTCGGGTACTCGCCCGACTACCTGAGCGATCTCCTCCGCGCGGAGACGGGAACGAGCGCGCGCGACCACATCCACCGAGCCCTCATCGAGGCCGCCAAGGCGCGGCTCCTCGCGTCGGACGCGAGCGCGAGCGCGGTGGCTTACGCGCTCGGATTCGAGCACCCGCAGCACTTCTCGAAGCTCTTCCGGCAGAAGACCGGACAGTCGCCCGGCGAGTGGAGACGCGCGGCGAAGGGGCCGACTACGCGCCGCGCGACCTCGGCGTGATCTCACGCGCCGCACACGTGGCAGACGGTCACCTCAACCCGGGTCGGGTCGCGCCGCCGGCCAGACCGACGTGTCCAGCGAGACGACGCCGCCCTCGAAGCGGATCGGCGCGGCAAGCAGCGCCCGGAACGCCTTGTACCCTGCCCCCCCGGGGCGGAAGGCGTGCAGGAACACGTGGTGGCGCCCGTCGGCGCCCACGGCCACGGACGGGTGCCCTGGCCCCCACCATTCTTCACTGGAGCTCAGGAAGACCTCGGACGACTTGCGGTACGGGCCCGTGGGGGCGTCCGCCACGGCCACGCCAATGCCGTAGTGCGCTGTCGAGAAGTCGTTGCCGGCGTAAAGCAGATGATAGCGCCCGCCCTCCTGGGTGATCCAGACGCCCTCGATGAGGTGCGCCTCCCAGGGCTGGTCGTTCTCGAGAATGACGGCGGGCTCCCCCTCCAGCCCGCGGCCGTCGGCCGACAGCCGCTGGGCGTAGATGCGGGTCTTGAGCGCCCGCGATATCCCGGCGATCTCCTCCGCTTCCGCGCCGCACGCCCGCGCCCGCAGCTCCTCCAGCCGCCCCGCGAACCCCGTGAATTCCGCGGTCGCCGCCTCGATCAGCGGCTGCAAGACGAAGAATTGCTCCATGGGCTCGAGGGTCGCCGCCCACGGCCACAGCGTCAGCGCCAGGACCGCGGTGCGCTGGTCTTTGCGGGCCACGAACAGCTCGCGCACAAGGGCGGGCTCCCGGTGAAGCAAGGCCGCCAGCTGGCGGGGCCAGCAAGCGCCACGCGCGCTCGCCCACCCGCACAACGCACGGATCGCCATAGCCATAGAGGATCTCCGGCGCGATGGCCTCGGTCAGCAGGGGCCGCAGCGGCGCCCCGCCCTTCCGCGGCGGCGGCGGGGTGCGGGCGAGCGGCATGCGGGTCCCGAGGTCGCGCGCCAGCGCCGCGGCACGGCCCCGGCCGCTGCTACCCCGGCCCGGGAATGCTGCGATGTTGTACCACGGTCGCCGTCCTCGACATGCTGTACGTGTTCATGACGCCGGGGCTCGCCGGCGACGCTGAGCGCCAGCGACCCAGGCGACGACCGACATGGAACAAGGCACATGCCGAGCAAAACGAAAGAACGACAGGAATCTCCACTTCCGAAGGGCATCGGGAAGCCGGCGCTGCGGGCGCTCGCTTCGGCCGGCGTCTCTCGCCTGGACCAGGTCGCCCGGCTCACGGAAGCCCAGCTCATGGCGCTTCATGGCGTGGGCCCCAAGGCGATCGCGGTCATCAAGGCTGCCCTCGAAGCAGAGGGAAAGTCCTTTGCCAAAGACGCGTAGCCCTCGTCGTCGATACGCCGCATCCCGCGTGCGCCTGCTCCAGGGGGCGCCGACGATGGCCACAACATGCGCCGGGCGGCCGCAACCTTCGCTCAGGCACGACGGACAGAAACCGCGTCCCTCACCGCTGAAGGCGACCAGACGGATCTCGCGCCGGAGCCGCGAGAAGCCGCCGCAGCGCAGCCCGCAATCAGAGCTCGCCTTGAATGGCGCCTGAGAGACAGTTTGACCTCGACGAACCGCAGGCCCTCCGGCTCGAGACGTCACGAGCGTCAATCGATCCGGCGCGGGCGAGCCGCGATTCACGCATTCACTCGCCTTTCGACCTCGACGCTTGTCGATCACGGCTGCAATCGCGAGAGCTCTGCCGCGCATCCGGCGAGGCCTGACCCCGCAATCCTGCTTCGTCCAAGGGTGCGGGTCGACTTTCCTGCTATACCTGGCAATACGCGTCGGGTCATTTGCCCGACTATCCAAAGACTCAACATGACTCTGGTCCGAGGTATTCGATGGCTTTTCGCAAGCAGACAGCGGCTCCGGGAATGGCGCCGGGGCTCAGCCTCGCAGCAGACTGCGCGGTCCTGGTCCTTGCATCGATCGCTTCGTCGGCGTCGACCGGAGGTGTCATTCACTGGGGCTCTGTCGTCACGATGGCACCGATAGCGCTGGCGGGATGGCTGCTCGGCAGCCGCATCTTGCACCAGTACGACGTCTTCAAGGCGCAGGGCCTCGCGGGCGATCTGGTCCTGACATCCGTCTTGGTGCTCGCCGTCGCGTCTACGCTCGCTCTCTTCAGGGCGACAGTAGACGGGTACGCTGCGGATGCGACGCTGAAGCACTTCCTCGCCGTACTCTGGTCCGGCACGCTCCTGCTCCGCGTCACGCTCCCCGGGGGGCGGGGGCTAGCCAGGCACGAGCCCGACGATACCCTCGTCATCGGCGTCGGCCCGCTCGGCCGCCACACCGCCCGTCAGATCCGCGCTCAGAGATCGTCACGCGGGGCGATCTGTCACCTCTCCTTCGTCGACGAGGTGGATAGCGGTCGAGTCGATGGTCGAATCCTCGGGACGAGCGACGACCTCGAGCGCATCCTGCGGGAGCGCGTGTTCGGCGAGGTGTACATCGCGGGCAACTCGCTCCGGCACGGAAGCGCGATGCAGGCCAGCATCCGGGTGTGCGAGCGGTTCGGGATACCCTTCGCGCTTCCGGCCAGTCATTTCCGGTTCGATCGGGCGCGCCCGGCGGACGCCCGCGCCATCTCCGATGGCTACGTGCATTACCTCAGCGTGGAATACAAGCCCTACCAGATGGCCGCCAAGCGCGTCCTCGACATCCTGGTATCGGGCTGCTTGCTCGTCCTGCTCTCGCCGTTGCTCCTCGTCGTCGCGGCGCTCATCGCGCTGACCTCGCCAGGTCCGATCCTGTTCCGGCAAGAACGGGTAGGGCGCTATGGGCGCACATTCCGGATGCTCAAGTTTCGCTCGATGGTTGTCAACGCAGAGGCGCTGAGGTCGAGCTTGATGACGAGGAACGAGCAAGCCGGGCCAGTGTTCAAGATCAAGAAGGACCCGCGGGTGACCCGCGTCGGCGGCGTCCTTCGCAAGTACAGCATCGACGAGCTTCCGCAGCTCGTCAACGTGCTGCGCGGCGATATGGCCCTTGTCGGGCCGCGCCCGCCGCTCCCCAGCGAGGTTGAAAAATACGAGGCCTGGCAGCGCCGGCGCCTCTCGGTGCGTCCCGGCCTGACGTGCGTGTGGCAGGTGAGCGGCCGCAGCGACATCTCGTTCGATGAGTGGATGTACCTCGATATGCGGTACATCGACCACTGGAGCATAGCGGAAGACATCAAGCTGCTCCTGAAGACTGTCCCGGTCGTGATCGCCGGCCGCGGCGCCAGCTGAACCCTGGCCGCGCCGCGCCGCGCGGCGCGCAAGCTCGAAGCGGCGAACGTCGCACCGAAGGTCCTCTGGCGGCTCGTTCGCGCTTCGGCCGGAGACACGGTGTTCGTCAATGAAACCGCTCTTCTCCGCGCCCGTCGAGCCGGTGAACCCGGGCTGACGGCGCGCGCACCGCGCGCGCACCGCGCGCGCACCGCGCGCGCACCGCGCGCGGGCGAGCGCGTGCCAGCGCGTGCCAGCGCGTACGATGCCGGCTCGTCGTCCCGTGAGATGCGCGCTCTGGGAGCGGCGCCCACGGCGCCGCGGGTTCTGCTCTGAACGGCTCGCCGACGACTTGCCGCTATTCCAACTCGGAGCCTTTTTTCTTGCGGCGGTCTCGTTTGCCGCTATATACGCACTGTCGATTTTTTGGTGTCACGGGGGGAAAAGCGATGACTGACAAGAAGCAATGGCGGGTCCTCATCGTCGATGATGAGCCAGTATTTACCGCCAGGTTGACGATCGCTTTGAAGACACTTGGGTTCCTCGCCGATGCGGCGATCGACTGCGAGGCGGCGATCCGGAGCATCCTGCAGGACCCGCCCGACGTCGTCTGCGTCAGCCTGAACCTTCCTCGCGAATCGGGGTACCACCTCTGCGAGCTGATCCGCAGGAGCCCAGCGCTGCATCGCTTGAAGATCATCGTGATCAGCGACAGGCACTCTCCTGAGGTCATTGCCTACGCCGAGGAGGCGGGAGCGAACGCATTCCTCAAGCGGCCATTCAAGCACGAGCTGCTCGCCGAGTGCATGGTCACCGTGCTCGAGGAGACTCGGACGCCGCAGGTCGAGGCATCTCAGCACATCCCGGGCACGGCCTTCGCGCTGGGGTGAGCGGCGTCGATCCGGAGCACCTCGCGCCATGATCCTGGGACCGCCGCGCGCTGGTCCAGGCGTACCAGGCGCTGGCGGGCTCGCACGACGATCCGGGCTGGCTGCGCGCATTCGCGCTGCGCATGGGCGGCGAGGGCGGGTGGGCCCGGCGGCGATCGTCGCTGACGCAACGCGCGGGCCGATGCGCTCCACGCCCTCCGGTAGGCGCGACACGTGGTGTCCGCCCACCATCGAGTGTTTGAACGTGCAGAATCTGAACGTGCGGAGACAGACGCGCGTCCTGGTGCCGTGAGCGCTTCAATAGCCCCCATCGGTACACAGCAACAAGGGTGCACCAGCTTCGATCAGGAGAAGCTGCCATGGTAAACAAGATCCTCCCCACGCTGGCCGTCGCGGCCGCCCTGTCCGCGCTGGGTGGTTGCACCTTGGCACCGGGGCCCGCGCTCGACGCCAGCCGCCTGCAGGACGACCTGTCGACCAAGACCGGCGCCGACGTCTATCCGGTCAAGCTGATCACCGCCGACCTCGTGCGCGCGCAGACTGACTCCATCGCGCTGGCCGCCGCCGTGCCCGATTCGCCGGCGCGCGCGGGCGACCTGGCCCAGTCGCTGAGCGAATACGAATACGAGCTCGGCCCGCAGGACCTCGTCGGCGTGACCGTGCTCGATCACCCGGAGCTGAGCTCGGGCCTGATCACCACCCCGGTGACCGCCCCCACCGTGCCGCTGCCGGGCGTGCTGCAGATCACGCCGACCAACCCGCAGGCCGACCAGAGCGGCTATCGCGTGAACCGCGATGGCGAGCTGTACTACCCGCCCGTGGGCAAGCTGCGGGTGCGCGGCAAGACCGTCGACGACCTGCGCGGGATGATCATCCGGGCTCTCCGCAACACCGTGCGCGACCCGCGCGTGGACGTGCGCGTGATTGCCTACCGCAGCAAGCACGTGGACGTGACCGGCCAGGTGCGCGCGCCAGGCATGCTGCCGGTGACCGACGTGCCGATGACGCTCGTCAACGCCATCACGCGGGCCGGCGGGTTTGCGCCGGACGCCGACGTGCAGAAGGTGCGCCTGATGCGTGACAGCCGGCTCTACGAGTTCGACCTCGAGGCGCTGATCGAGCGCCGCAACGGCGCGCACGACTTCCTGCTCAACGGCGGCGACGTCGTCTATGTGCCGGACCGCCTGTCGAGCCGCGTGTTCGTGCTCGGCGAGGTGGTGCGGCCGCAGTCGCTGCTGATGAACAAGGGGCGGCTGTCGCTGGCCGACGCCCTGGCCGGCGTCAGCAGCATCGACATCCGCACCGCCGATCCGCGCCAGATCTTCGTTGTGCGCGGCATGCGCGACAAGCCGCAGACGCCCGACGTGTACCGGCTCGACATGACGCAGGTGGACGCCATGCTGCTCTCCACGCAGTTCCAGCTGGAGCCGCTCGACGTGGTCTACGTGGGCACGTCCGACGCCGTGCGCTTCAACCGCGTGCTGGACCAGATCACGCCCGCCATCCAGACACTGTTCTTCAGCAAAGAACTGGCTCGCTAGCCCAGTCAGTACGGAGCCGACATGAACCCCCCTGTCCAGCGCCCCCACGGTACGCCGCTACCCCTGGAGGACGACGAGTTCATCCTGCGCGATCTGGCGCGGATGGTGCGCCGGCAGCTTGGCTGGGTGATCGGCATCACGGCCGTCGTGGCCGCCGCCGCCACGCTGTACGCCTACTCGATGCCGGCGATCTATTCGGCCGACGCGCTGCTGCAGGTGCAGGCGAGCAACCCGGAAAGCGCGCTGCTGGCGCGCGCCTCGCAGATGATGGGCGGTGACAAGCCGCTGCCCACCGAGACCGAGATCGAGATCATCCGCAGCCGCTCGGTGCTGGAGCCGGTGCTCGACGCGTTCCGGCTCAATGTGTCGGTGGCGCCCGTGACCATGCCGTTCATCGGCGGCCTCGTGCGTCGCTTTGCCACGACGGGCGAGCCGGCGTCGGCGTGGTTCGGTCTGAAGAGCTATGCGTGGGGTGGCGAGCAGATCGACGTGGAGCTGCTCGGCGTGCCGCCGGCGCTGGAAGACGTGCCGCTGACGCTGCGCGTGCTCGATGACGGCGCGTTCGCGCTGTTCGATCCCGATGGCATGCAGCTGCTGACCGGACGGGCCGGAGCCACCGTCGACGAGGGCCCGCTGCAGATCCGCGTCGCCAAGCTCGTGGCGCGGCCGGGCACCGAGTTCACCGTGACGCGCGCCAACCAGCTCGCGGCCATCGAGGAGCTGGGCAAGTCGCTGCTGGTGATCGAGCAGGGCAAGCAGACCGGCATCGTGCAGATATCGATGGAGAGCAGTGACCGCGTGGCGGCCATGCAGATCGCCAACGCGGTGGCGCAGTCGTATGTGCGGCAGAACCTCGAGCGCCACCAGGAGGAGACCGCGCGCACGCTGGACTTCGTGAACGCCGAGGTGCCGCGCGTGCGCGCCGACCTGGAGAAGGCCGAGGACGCGCTGGCCACGCTGCAACAGCGGCAGGGCGCGGTGCGGCCCGCGTCCGAGGCGCAGTCGTACCTGGAGAGCGGGCTCGAGATCGACCGCCAGATCGCGATGCTGACTTTGCAGCGCACGCAGCTGCTGCAGCGCTTCATGCCGGGGCACCCGGACGTGCAGACCATCGACACCCAGCTGGGCCAGCTGCGCGCCATGCAGCAGAAGCTGGAAGCGCGCTTTCGCGACATGCCCGCGTCCGAGAAGGCGGGCGTGCGCATGGAGCGCGACGTCAAGATCGCGCAGGAGATCTACATCTCCCTGCAGAACAAGGCGCAGGAGCTGATGATCAACCGCGCCGGCATGGTGGGCAACGTGCATATCCTCGATGAGGCGTTGATCCCGTCGTCGCCGGTCAAGCCCAAGCGCGCGCTGATCATCGCGGCTGGCCTGATCCTGGGCTTCGTGCTGGCGGTGCTCACGGTGTTCATGCGCCGCGCCGTGTTCGGGCGCATGGGCGAGCTCGAGGAGATCGAGCACCGCCTGGCGCTGCCGATGTTCGGCGAGATTCCGTTCAGCCCCGCGCAGAGCTGGCGCGAGGACCACCCGCGGCTCGAGGCCAGCGAGCCGCCCGAGCTGCCAATGCCGGTGGAGCTGGCCGGCGCGGAGCGCGTCCCGGTGGCGCCCGAACACGCCGAGGAATGGCTGCCCGCCGCCACGCGGCCGGCGCTGGCGGAGAGCCGCCCGCATGACGAGGCCATGGAGGCGCTGTGCGGCATCTGCGCGCAGTTCCAGTTCACGCTCAAACAGATGGACCATCGCGTGGTGGCGATGGTGGGCGCCACGTCGGGCGTGGGCAAGAGCTTCGTGGCGCAGAACCTCGCCACGCTGCTGGCCAAGTCGAACCGGCGCGTGCTGCTGATCGATGCCGACCTGCGCCGCCGGCGCCTGTCCGGCAACTTCAACCGTGCCGCGGGCACGGGCCTGTCCGAGCTGCTTGGCGGCCGGCTCGATGCCAATCAGGCCGTGGTGCCCACCGGCGTGCCGAACCTCTGGCTGGTGCCGGCCGGCAACTTCGGCGCCACGCCGGCCGAGCTGCTGATGAACACGCGCTTGCGCCAGGCGCTGGAGAGCTATGCGCGCGCCTACGACCTCGTCATCATCGACACGCCGCCGGTGCTCGACCACAACGACGCCATGCAGGTGGCCGCGCTGGCCGGCGCCACGGTGGTGGTGCTGCGCACGGGCGCGCATACCGAGCAGCAGATCGTGGAGGCGGTGAAGCGGCTCAAGCGTGCCGGCGGCAACGTGGTGGGCGGCATCCTCAACACCGTGAGGAGCAACGGCGGCCACCAGCCGGCCGACAGCACGGACGACGTGCTGGCCCGCGCCACGGGCCAGGCAGCATGACGCCCGACGGAGCAACCCCGGCAATGGACCTCGCCCTCGACGCCCCCGCGCGACGCAACCAGCGGCAGCTGCATCCCGCGCTGGTGCCGGGGCTGTTCTTCGCGTTCGTGCTGTTGATGATCCTGCTGCGGCTGGGGCGCGTGGTGGAGCTGTTCTATCCGGCGGGCGCGGTGCTCGTGGGGCTGCTGTGCTATCAGCGCTGCCCGACCCATTACGTGTCGTTCATGTGCTGGCTGTACTTCCTCTCGCCCGAGGTGCGCCGCCTCGCGGATTTCTCCAACGGCGCCTTCAACCCGATCAGCCCGATCATGATTACCCCGGTCCTGGTGGCCGTGATGAGCGGGCTGACCGTGCTCACGCACTACCGCGTCGTGGCCACCAAGCGCGCGTTCCCGTCGCTGCTGCTGGTGCTGGCGCTGACCTATGCGCTGGTGGTGGGCTGCATCCGCAACAGCATCCCGTCTGCGTTGTACTCGTTCGGCTACAACATCATCCCGGTTTTCATGGGCTTCCATATCCTCTCCACGTGGAAGCATTACCCGATCTATGCGCGTGTGCTGGTCACCACGTTCAGCTGGGGCATGTTCGTGATTGGCGTCTACGGGGTGATTCAGTACGTGCTGATGCCGCCGTGGGATGCCATGTGGCTGGTTCGCTCGGGCATGAACTCGGTGGGCGAGCCGTTCCCGTTCAGCTTCCGCGTGTTCAGCACGCTCAATTCGCCGGGGCCGCTCGCCACGGTGCTGATGAGCGGGCTGCTGTTCATGGTGGCCGGGCGCGACAAGGTGGTCTGGGTGGGCGCGTTGTCGGGGCTGGCGGCGCTGCTGCTGACGGCGGTGCGCTCCGCATGGGGCGGGCTGATCATCGGCGGACTCTATGCGCTGGCCTGCATCGACGGGCGCACGCGCTCGCGCGTGATCCTGGCCATCCTGCTCGTGGCCGCGCTGTCGGTGCCGATGTTCGCGATCGATGAATTCGCCAAGCGGGTGCTGGACCGCATGGAGAGCTTCACGTCGATCCAGGACGACCACAGCTTCCAGGAGCGGCTGCAGTTCTATGAATCGTTCCTGTCGGTGGCCACCAGCGACATCGGCGGGCAGGGCATGGGGTCGGTCGGCATCGGCACCAAGCTCGACTCCGCCACGAACCAGCTCGGCAAGTTCGGCGTGTTCGACAGCGGCCTGATGGAGATTCCGTATGTGATGGGCTTGCCCGGCACGTTGCTGTACATCACCGGGCTGCTGTGGATGATGGGCCGGGCGATCAAGCGCGGGCTGGCGATGAAGTCGAACCGCCTGCTGGCCGCGGCCGTGGGCACGTCGATCGCGCTGGTGTCGATGCTCGTGTTCTGCAATACGCTGAACGGGCTCGACGGCATCCTGTTCCAGCTCGGCGTGACGCTGCCCGTGATCGGCCATCGCTATGCCCGCATGCTGGCCGCGCAGGGAGGACCCAGCGCATGAGTCCAACGCTATCTGCAGTTGTACCACCGTCTGGCACCGTGGCCCGCAGCGGCGGGCGCGCCAGACACTGACATGACGCTGAAGGGAGAGTCCAGATGACCGCACCTCTGTTCCAGATCGGCGTGACGCTGCCCGTGATCGGCCCCCGCTATGCCCGCATGCTGGCCGCGCAGGGAGGACCCAGCGCATGAGTCCGCAATCGACCATGCCGGCGCCGTTGAAGGTGGCCATCGTCACGTATGTGGTCGACCACAACGACGGCCAGGGGCGTGTCAATCACGAGATCGTCGCCGCCGCGCTGGCCGCTGGCTGCGAGGTCACGCTCGTGGCCAACCGCGTGGCCGAGGTCTGGCGCAAGCACCCGCGCGTTCACTGGCAGTGCGTGCCCGAGGTGCGCCTGCCCGCCGCGCTGCTGCGCGACCAGGTATTTGCCATCGCCAGTGGCTGGTGGCTCGCGCGCAACCGGCACCGGTTCGACATCGTCCACGTGAACGGATTCATCACGTGGGCGCGCGCCGACGTCAATACCGCGCACTTCGTCCACCATGGCTGGCTGCATTCGGGGTACTACCCATACCGGCTGCGCGATGGCTGGCGCGCCGCGTACCGATGGCTGTACACGCACGTCAACGTGCCGCTCGAGCGCCGCGCGTTCCGGCAGGCGCGGGTCGTGGTCGCGCTGACGCCGCGCATCGTCGCCGAGCTGCACGCCACGGGCGTGCCTGCCGACGGCATCGAGGTGATTCCGAACGGCGTGGACACCAGCGAGTTCGCGCCGGGCAAGGTCTGCCGTGAGCGCTTCGGGCTGCCCGCCGGCGTGCCGCTGCTGCTGTTTGCCGGCGACCTGCGCACGTCGCGCAAGAACCTGGACACGGTGCTGGCCGCGCTGGCCGATGTGCCGGAACCGGTGGCGCTGGCCGTTGCCGGCACCACCGAGGGCAGCGTCTACCCGCAGCTCGCGCGCGACCTCGGCGTGGCCGAGCGGGTGCACTTCATCGGTCACGTGGCCGACATGCCCGCGCTGATGCGCAGCTGCGACGCGCTGGTGTTCCCCTCGCGCTACGAGGCGATGTCGCTCGTGGTGCTGGAGGCGATGGCCAGCGGCATCGCGGTGCTGGCGGCGCGCTCGACGGGCGCGGCGGGATTCGTGCCGCCCGATGCAGGCGTGGTGCTGGACGACCCGAACGACGCGTCCGCGCTGGCCGCCGCGATCCGCCAGCTCACGGCGGACCCCGCTGCGCTGCGGCGCATGGGCCAGGCCGGCCGCGCCGCCATGCTGGGCCAGGGCTGGGGCGCGATGGGCGAACGCTATCTGCAGTTGTACCGCCGTCTGGCACGGCGGCCCGCAGCGGCGCGCGTGCCAGCCACTGACATGACGCTGGAGGGAGAATCCAGATGACCGCACCTTGGGCGCTTGCCGAAACCTCAGCGCTGCGTCCGCCCGGGGCATTGCGCACGGATTCCGGCGCGCCCGACAGGCCGGAATCGCTGGCCGCGCAGATGGCCGAGGCCGCGCGCACGTCGCTGACTGCCTTATCCCGGTGATCGCCGCCAAGACGGCCCAGGCCTACAGCGAGGCGGCCAATCGTTGCGAATGAGCGGATGCGCCGATGACGTGAGAAGTGATTGGGGGGAGCCGAGATGAAAGTCGCAGTAGTGCATGACTGGCTGGTGGCCTACGCCGGTGCGGAACGGGTGCTGGAGCAGATCCTGCGCTGCTATCCGGACGCCGACGTCTTCAGCCTGATCGACTTTGCCGAGGAGCGCGCCTTCCTGCAGGGCCGACCGGTCACCACGTCGTTCATCCAGCGGCTGCCGTTCGCGCGCGAGCGCTATCGCGGCTACCTGCCGCTGATGCCGCTGGCGATCGAGCAGCTCGATGTGTCCGGCTACGACCTCGTGATCTCCAGCTCGCACGCGGTGGCCAAGGGCATACTGACCGGCCCGGACCAGCTCCACGTGAGCTACGTCCACACCCCCATCCGCTACGCGTGGGACCTGCAGCACCAGTACCTGCGCGAGAGCAACCTGCAGTGCGGTCTGCGCTCGGCGCTGGCGCGCATGCTGCTGCACTACATCCGCAACTGGGATACGCGCACGCGCGATGGCGTGGATCACTACATCGCCAACTCGGCGTTCGTGGCGCGGCGCATCCGCAAGATCTACGGGCGGCACGCCAGCGTGATCCACCCGCCCGTGGACGTGGACGCCTTCGTGCCGGGCGGCCCGCACGAGGACTACTACGTCACGGTGTCGCGGCTGGTGCCTTACAAGCGCATGCCGCTGATCGCGGAGGCGTTCCGCGCCATGCCGGACCGCAAGCTCGTGATCGTCGGCGCGGGACCCGAGCTGGACAAGGTGCGCGCCGCCGCCGGCCCCAATGTGCAGGTGCTCGGCCATCAGCCGTTCGAGGCGATGCGCCGCATCATGCAGCACGCGCGCGCGTTCGTGTTCGCGGCCGAGGAGGATTTCGGCATCTCCGTGGTGGAGGCCCAGGCGTGCGGCACCCCGGTCATCGCCTATGGCCGGGGCGGCGCGCTGGAGACCGTGCGTGACGAGACCAGCGCGATGCCGACCGGAGTGTTCTTCGCCGAGCAGAGCGCGCCCTCCATCGTCGATGCGGTGGAGCGGTTCGAGCGCAATGCCGCGCTGTTCCGCCCTGAATCCTGCCGGCTCAACGCCGAGCAGTTCTCCGCCGACAATTTCCGCGAGGCGCTGCTGGGCTTCGTGGCGCGTGCGCAGGCCATCGCGGCCTCGGGCCGCCAGCCGGACCAGCCCGAAGGCGGCCCGGCGCGCGTCGAGGAAGACGCGCGCGGCAAGAACCTGATGTACCGGTGGCGGCCCGCGCTGGCCGCGGAAGCGACGCGGCCATGATGGACGTGACGCTGCGGCGCAACCTGCTGATCAACCTGACCGGATCGGCCCTGCCGACGCTGGTGTCGCTGGTCACGGTGCCGCTGTACATCAAGGTGCTGGGCGTGGAACGCTTCGGCGTGATGGCGCTGGTGTGGGTGCTGGTGGGGTACTTCACGCTGTGCGACTTCGGCATCAGCCTGGCCGGCCAGAAGCACATCGCGCGTGCGCTGGCCGCGGCCGATCGCGAGGACGTCGGGCGCACCTTCTGGAGCGCGCTCTGGACCAACCTGGCCACCGGGCTGCTCGGCGCGGCCATCCTGTGGGCGGTGGCCGGCGCGTACTTCCACTGGGTCACGCATGCGTCGGAGGCGCTGCTGGCCGAGGTGGCGCAGGCGTTACCGTGGATCGCGCTGGTGATCCCGGTGGGCAACGTGGGCGTGGTGTTTGCCGGCGCCATCAGCGCGGCCGAGCGCTTCTCGGTGTTCAACATCAACCAGACCATCGGCACGGTGCTGTTCCAGGTGCTGCCGGTGGCGGCCGCCTTCGTGTTCGCGCCGACGCTGCAGGTGGCGCTGGGCGCCGCGGTCATCGCGCGCGCGATCCTTGCGCTGATGCTCGGCGTGGCGGCGCTGCGCGTGCTGGAGATCCGCACCGTGCAGCCCGCGCAGCGGTCCAGCGTGCGCGGGCTCTTCGGCTACGGCCGCTGGATGCAGCTCACGATGGCCGCGAACATGATCGGCGAATCGCTCGACCGCGTGGTGGTGGGCGCGCTGCAACCGCCGCGCTTCGTCACGTACTACGCGGTGCCGCAGAACCTGGTGTCGCGGCTGAGCCTGCTCTCCGAAGCGCTCTCGCGCACGCTGTTCCCGCGCCTCGCGGCCGCGCCGCGCGAGGAAGCGGTGGAGATCGCCCACCACTCCCTGGGTTTCCTGCAGACGCTGCTCACGCCGGTCACCGTTGGCGCGCTGTTCGTGCTCGAGCCGTTCCTGCACCTGTGGGTGGGTCAGGAGCTGTCCACCAGCTCGGGCGATATCGGCCGGATCATGATCGTCGGTGTGTGGTTTGCCGGACAGACCACCGTGGCGCGCAACCTCATGCTGGCACAAGGCAAGGAGGCAGGCGTGGCGCATGTGTCGATGCTGCTGCTGCCGGCCTTCGCGCTGTTGCTGTGGGGCGGGGTCTACCTGTTCGGCATCCTGGGCGCGGTGATGGCGGCGCTGGTGCGCGGCGTGGTCGAGTATGCGGCGCTGCTGCGGTACTGCGGCATGCGCGCGCGGCCGCTGTTGCGCGAGATGGCGCCGCACCTGGCGTTCGTCCTGGTGGCGCTGGTGGTGGCCTCGCACGTGGAGGGCTGGATACCTTGCCTGGCGGTGGGCACGGCCCTCGCCCTGGGCAACATGGGATGGTCGCTGCACAGCTCGGCCACGTTCCGCGACGTGGCGCAATCGGCCTGGCAGCGGCTGACGCGACGCGCGCGGGATGCCGCCCCGCAGGACGTTGCCACGCAGGCGAACCACGGAGGCAAGACATGAGGATTCTTCACCTGGCCAACCACGCGCTCGACGTCGGCAACGGCATCGTCAACACCATGGTGGACCTCGCGGTCGCGCAGGCCGCCGCCGGGCACGAGGTGGTCATCGCGTCCGCCGAATGCGGGTTTGGCGACTGGCTGGCTGGCACCGGCGTGCGCCACGTCACGCTGCCGCAGCGCAAGCCGCTTGCGTTGCCGCTGGCCGTGCGCGGACTGCGCCGGCTGACGCGCGCGATGGGGCCGGAGATCGTCCATGCGCACATGGTGTCGGGCGCGCTGATCGCCTGGCTGGCGCGGCGTATGGGCGGCGCGCGCTACGGGCTGGTGACCGCGGTCTACAACGAATTCCAGCGCAGCTCGGACCTGATGCGGGTCGGTGACCGCGTGGTGGTCGTCAGCGGCGCCGTGGCGACGTCGATGGTCCGGCGCGGCATTCCGGCGGACAAGATCAGCGTGGTGCGCAACGGCACCATTGGCTCGGCGCGGCTCGCGCGGTGGCCGGTGACCGACATGTCGCTGGCCGGGCCGTCGATCGTCACGGTGTGCGGGCTGTACGCACGCAAGGGCGTGCTGGACCTGATCGCCGCGTTCGCCGATGTGCGCCGCGCGGTGCCGGCGGCGCAGCTCTACCTCGTGGGCAATGGCCCGGACCGTGCCGCTTGCGAGCGACTGGCGCGCGACCTCGGCCTGGCCGATGCCGTGCACCTGCCCGGCTTCGTGCGCGACCAGCGCCAGTGGATGCGGGCCGCCGACGTGTTCGCGCTGGCATCGCATTCGGACGCATTCCCGCTGGTGCTCAGCGAGGCGCGCGAAGCCGGTTGCGCGATCGTGGCCACGGCGGTGGGCGGCGTGCCCGAGGCCCTCGAATACGGCGCGGCCGGCATGCTCGTGCCTGCGCGGCGTCCGCGCCTGATGGGCGAGGCCCTGACGGCCCTGCTGCGTGACCGGGCCCTGCTGGACCGCTGGCGCGCGCGCGCCGCCACGGGCACCGCCTGGCTGCGCGTGGACCGGGTGCAGCGCGAGTATGCCGAGGTCTACGGCGCATTGCTGTCCGGCGCACGCCGGCCGGCGCGCGCCTGCACCGTCGATGTGGCCGATGCCGCGAAGGAGCTGGTGCGCCATGGCTGAGCAGGACCCTCCCGGCATGATGCGCGTGGACTCGACGGCGCATGAGGCCAGCCCGGCGAGCGCGCCCCTGACCGGCGCCCAGCGCGTGCTGTTTGTCGATCAGAGCGGACAGCTCGGCGGCGCGGAGCTGTGCTTGCTCGATATCGCGCGTCATCGGCGCCATGACAGCGAAGTGCTGCTGTTCGACGATGGCCCGTTCCGCGAGCGGCTGGCCGCGCAGGGCGTGCGGGTCAGCGTGGAGGCAAGCGCCGCCGTGCGCGGGCTGCGGCAGCGCGGGCTGGGTACGGGCGCGCTGCGCGGCCTGCTGGCGCTGCCCTCGCTGGTGTGCCGGGTGGCCCGGCGCGCGGCCCGGGCCGACGTGGTCTACGCCAACACGCAGAAGGCCATGGCCGTCTGCGTGCTGGGCAAATGGCTGCACCGCCGGCCCGTGGTCTGGCATCTGCACGATATCGTCGATGCGAGCTTCTTCGGCCGGTCGCAGCGGCTGGCCATCCGCTGGCTGTCGCGCGGCCTCACGCGCGTGGTGGCCAACTCCCACGCGAGCGCCGACGCATTTCGCGCGCTGGCCGGCTCCGCCGTGCCCGTGGACGTGGAGCACAACGGCATCGAGCCGGGGCCGTTCGACGCCGCGTTGCAGCGCGACCGCCTGGCACTGCGCGTGGCCAACGGCCTGCCGGCGGACGGCCTCGTGGTGGGGCTGTTCGGCAGGCTGACGCCGTGGAAGGGGCAGCGCGTGCTGATGGATGCCATCGCGCGCATGCCCGGCGCGACGCTGGTGCTGGTGGGCGCCCCGCTGTTCGGCGAGCACGCCTATGAAGCCGCGCTGCGCACGCGCGCGGCGCAGCCCGATCTCGCTGGCCGCGTGCATTTCCTCGGCTTCCGCGCCGACGTGGCGGAGCTGATGCACTGCATGGACGTGGTGGTGCACGCCTCTGTGTGCGCCGAGCCATTTGGCCGCGTGGTGGTGGAGGGCATGCTGGCCGCACGGCCCGTGGTGGCCACGGCGGCAGGCGGGGTGAAGGAGATCGTCGACCACGGCGAGACCGGCCTGCTGGTGCCGCCCGACGATGCCGGCGCGCTGGCGGCGGCGCTCGCGTCGCTGTCGGACGCCGGCGTGCGCGACGCAATGGGGGCGCGGGCGCGTGCCGCCGCCATGACGCGCTTCTCGCCACAGGCCATGCTCGCGGGCGTGGACCGCATCGTTACCGACGTGGCCCGTGTCGATCGTGGGAAGTGAGCATCCACGTTTTCGTGCACTTGTCTGCGGGCCAGGACGCTGAGGAGTGGACGCGGCGCTGGTCGGCGGGACCCCTGATAGGTATCAACGAACGTACACCTTGCGGTCACGCTCGCGCCGAAGCCCACGGCCGCAACGTGGTGTTCTCTCGGGCGCGCGCCGCGGACCGTCCCATGCGCTCCTAGCGCCGCGAGCCAGAGCTCTTCATGCACAAGCGGCGCGAGCTTGGGCTGAAAGAACTGGGCGACGTCGCGCGCGGAGCGCGCTTCTCTTAAAGCGTGTTCGCGTGCCAGTGGCGTCGAGGACACATAGGGAGCTTATTCATTCGAATCTCCGCAACTTGACAGGAATGTAAAAGCCACATACGCTCCCGAGTGACTGGAGCGTGCGTGCGGGCTGCCCGCCGTATCATCCGTCGCTTGGGGGGCAAACCATGGCTTCGATGGGTGTGGGGCTCATTGTCCCGGTCGAACGTCCTTTGATCACGTTTCCCGTACGGCGATACCCGTGGAAGAACCGGCGCGGCACGCCGAATCACCGGCCATTCTTGCAGGCCGGCGGCGTCGCCGTGGCGAGCACCGTGCTTGCGTGGGGCGGCGGGGGAAGCCCGTGTTCCTATAACAACTCCTCCTGCCCCGGTTCCGTCGAGCAGGCGAACATCCTGTCAGGAGACGCATCTTGACTTCGGCCGTGACCCTCGACCGGTGGACCGCCGCCCAGACCGCCGAGCTTAGCTATTGGCGCGAGCTCGATCTGCGCGAGATCCTGCGCATCTGCGCGGAAAAGCCGGAATTCCTGTCGCTGTTCGACGACGCGACGCAGCGCGACCTTCTGTACGGCAAGGATGTGCTGGAGGTGGGCTGCGGCCCCCTGGGCGTGAGTGTGGTGTCGTTCAGTCGTCACAAGACCGGGGTGCGCCGGCTGGTCAAGGTCGATCCCCTGCCCCGCCTGCCTATGCGCGAGACTCGGCTGGTCGTGGACACCTGGGCTGCCCCTTTCCTGACCTGGGTCGAGGGTCTTGCGGCCGAGGGCGAGTACGTCCAGACGCCGGGCGAAGATCTGGGCTTCGAGGCCTGTTTCGACACGGTGGTCACCTACAACGTGCTCGACCATGTTCGCGAGCCGCTGACCATCCTGCGCAACGCGGCGCGGGCGCTGCGTCCGGGCGGCAAGCTGCTGGTCGGCGTCGACTGTCTATCGCTGGTCGGGCGCTGGCGCTTCGAGCTGCTGACGCGGCAGATCCACAAGGGCAGCATCCTGGTCGAGGCCCACCCGCACACGTTCCTGCCCAGCACGGTGGGTCGGATGATCGAAAGCGCGGGCTTCCGCCTCAATGCCATAGCCGGAGTGCCGGGGCTGCTGCGGCGGCTTGCCGGTCGCCACTCACGTCCGGCCTTCCTCGCCACCAGGCTGTAAAAAACGCGCTCGCCACCACGAGATCGTGGGGTTCGGTATCGAGGATGGCGGATCCGAGAGTTCAATTCTGAAGCGTGCCGCCGCTCCTGCTGACCGACCACGACGGAGGGCGCGCCGGCACCGCCCGCGCGTGGCTTCGCGTAGGCCGGCGAACGCCATGAGCAACCCCGAGATCGAGGCAGCGCTCGCGCTCGCGCACGAGCGCTGGGAGAAGATGTTCCCCGTCGAGGACGAGCGCGCCAGGCTCGCGAGCTGGGACCCGCCGTACTTCGCGCCGGGGCTCGGCCTCGTCGCGGAGTTCAGCCTCTTCGAGGCGCGCACGAACCGAGGGCCGTCCGGCGAGCTGATCGTCGTGCCGCTCGCGCGGATGGGCGAGCCCGCGGCGGCGCTCGACGAGCTCGCCGCGACGCTCGACGGGCTCAGGTCCCGCGGCGTCTCCTCGCAGCTCGACGCGCCGCTCGAGGCGACGGTGGGCCTCGCGCCGGCGCGCTACAGCGCGGACATGTTCGCGACCGACGAGCTCGGGGCGCGCCGCCGCGCCGAGGCGCTCGCGTCGATGAACGCCCGCTTCGAGGCCGTGGCCGCGCGAATGAACGAGGTCTATGGCCTGCGGCTGCCGCGCTACCTCGCGACCTTCGCGGCGTTCTGGCGCAGCCTCGACGCGATGGAGCGGCAGGGGATGAGCGATCTCGGGCGATCGCCGGGTGGGATCATGATCTGGTTCGAGGACGGCGGGCTCGAGCGGAAGACGCGCGGCGGGCTCGACCCGCGCCTCGAGTGCCGGTTCCGCGCCGACCCGCCCGAGCTGGTCACCGTGATGTGGGGCGACACCGACGGGCTGCACCATGGCCTGTGGTACGACGACCCCGCGGATCCACCGACGTGCATCGCGCACAATTACGCCCGCGACTCCGCGGAGACCTGGAGAGACAGCGAGCCCACGCCCCTCGCGGTGCTCGCTGCCCGCGCGCGCGAGCGCGAGCGCATCTCGGGCCCTTACGAGGAGGAGCCGGCGCCGCTGCAGGTGTACGCCGCGCTCGCCGCCATCGAATGGTTCGAGGAGGCCGACCGCGAGGCCCTCGCCGAGGATCCGCCCGCGCAACGCTGGCTCGATGCGGACCGCATCCCGACCCTCGGCACGTTCGGGCCCGCGCTGCCGCCCGGCGCCGGGAGCATCCGCGTGGGCTCGCCCGATGAGCGCGTGAAGGCGTGGAAGACGCAGCCGCCGCGCGTGCAGACGTGGATCGAGTCGGCGAAGCGCGATTGCGCCGAGGGGCGGCCCGCGGCGGCGCTGACGTTCGGGCTCGACCTGCACTGGCTCGGTACGGACGAGCACCGCGACGCCGCGCTCGAGCTGCTGGTGATGGCGTATGAGAAGCTCGGGCGGCGCGCGCACGCGGAGACCGTGAAGGTGCATTATGCGCACCGCGATCTCCGGAGCGTGAGCGTGTTCCTCGGGCCGGGCGAGGAGGACGGCGGACCTTAGCGCTGTGAGCGGCTCAGACGCCGTGATTGCCCGTACCGTGCAGGCCCCGCGCGGGGGCGCGCAGCGCGGGATCGTCGCCCGAGAGCTGGGGCAGCATCGCGACGAACGCCCACTCCTGCACACCCGAGTCGTCGAACGTCAGGTGAACGCGGTCGCCGTCGCGCTCGAACGTGATGATGAACAGCGCACCGTCGAGCACGGCGTCGTCCGACGTCATCGTGAACTGCTCCTCGAAGTCCTCCTCGACGAGGAACTCGCCCGACGCCGCCGCGCGAGCCTGCGGATCGTCCACGCGCACCACCAGCTGCGGCAGGTCGGTGCAGTGCACCGCGCCGAGCCCGCGCAGCAGCACCGCACGCAGCCACGCGCCGCCGAGATCGAAGCCGCCGCCCCAGAAGAACACCAGGCGATCGACGCTGAGCACGTTCGCCTCGTCGCCGAACAGGCCCTTGAGCAGGAACCGCGACGTCGCGTCGCCCGGCCACGGCACGCCGTGCCGCCGGCCAAACTCGACAAGCGGCGCGGGCACGGCGCCCTCGCTCCACGGCGCGTCGGCGGTCTTCTCGTAGGTGACGTAGTCCGCGACGAGCCGCCGCAGCTCCGCCGCGGCCTGCTCCGCCGCGGCGGCCGTCGAGAACTCCGCTGCCTGCATCACGACGTGGCTCATGTGTGCAGTGTATGCGATTCCGCGGGGCGACGGCGAGGAAGCCTTCGATTCAGGCGAAGACCATCACGGAAGGGAAGGACCGTGATGAAGCAGGGACCGGAGACCCCTGATTCCGGTCGCGTCGTGCACGGGTACCCCGCTGCTCGTGCCGGAACAAGCGGAGTCCTGGCGGGTGCGCCCCGCGTCGCGGGCGCGGTACTCGGCGATCATCTCCTTCGTCACGTCGCGATCATAACAGAGAGGCGCCGCGCCTCCCGGCCGCGAGTAAGCGCTGCGCTTGCCGCATTGTCTGCCCGCTCGATCGGTATCGTAAGGACACGGGCAGCTCCCGCTGTACGCCGCTCGTGACTCGGCGATGAGAGCCTTCCGGATCGCGGCGTCGGTCTTCGGCGCATCTGCCCTGGCCGAGGACGCCGCGAACATCGCCATTCCAACGACGAGCCAGTACCCAAGCCGCATCACCTGGCATCGTACCGACCCTCCGGAACCTCACAACATGTTCTTTCGTTCATGTGCCCCCGTGTGTTCCCATCGGTCGAGCGGCTCCCTCGTGGCCACTCTTCGCCGTGTTCTTCGCCAGGTTCGCGTAGAATCGAGCGGAGTGGACAGATCGTCGATGGCACGGAGACCTCTCAGCGACGCACCGCAGCGGTCGCTCACCCAGGCGGGTGAGCAGCACCCGTTGCGCGCGAGCTGTCAGGTCGTCGAGGCGACAGCGGATGTCGCGGTAGGCTACTGGAGCTCCCTGGCCACCGCGGTCTGGATAAAGACGACCCACCCGCACCACGCCGCCTCCCTGAAGGCGGCGATCATGGGGGCGCAGGCAAGCTCCCCGTCCCGCAAGGTGTGGCTGCTGCAGATCGTGACCCCTGAGGCCATCGTACCCGACACGCGCAGCCGCAGCGCCCTCGCCGCGATGTTGGGTTCGGTGGATGGCATCGTGTCCCACTCGGCGGTGATCCACATCGGGTCGGGCTTTCGCGCGTCCCTCGTGCGCAGCATCGTCACGGGGCTCAACGCCCTGGGACGCCAGCAGTTTCCACATCGTGTCTTCGCCAGCATCGAGGAAGGCGTCGCCTGGCTGGCCACCCACGGCCTGCCGGACGGGGCGGCCGCCCATCACGACCTCTCGGCGTTCCATGAGGCCGCGGTGGCGGGCCAGCTCACGAGCGTTCGGACGTGAGCTCCCGGCCCAGGACATCGTGGCACCGAGCCTCGCGTCCCCGCGTGTCCTCGGCGCCACCTCCGCGACCGATAGAGGAGCTTCTCCTCGTCTTGACGGGCGCGCCGCGACCAGGGATCCTCGCCGGCATGCGTCTCGCCGCGTTCGGGGTGATCCTGTTGCTCGTGGGCGACGCGCACGCCGAGTCGACGGCGCCGGCGCCCGCCGTCGACACCACCCGGCGCGACGTGGGCACCGGCCTCTCCGTGGGCGGACTGGTCCTCGGTTCCGTCGGAGCGGGCATGTACTTCCTCACCCGACCGCGCGGCGAAGATTCCTGCGGTTGCGCGTCCCGCGCATGGGTGTTTCCCACCGTGCTCATGAGCGTCGGAGGCGCGATGACCCTCACGGGTGTACCGCTCTGGATCACGGGTCAGATGAAGATCGATCGCACAACGACCCAGGCCGAGCTGCAGCTCGGTCCGCTCGGCGGAAGCGTCCGGCTCCTGTTTTGAAGCGCGCTCACGGCTCCGCGGGCGCCCCGTCCCGTATCCCGAGCGTCTCCTCGCGCGCCGACAGGCACGCCTCGCTCCCCACGACGAACGCGCGGCAGTTGTCCGGCCTGATCTCGTAGATGGCGCAGCGCAGGTCCTCGCAGAGGTGCTGGCATCGCCCGCTCGCCGCGAAGCGCAGCGTGATCTTGCCGTCCCGCGCCCGCCGCACGTAGGCGCGCCCCGTGAGGTCGCCGCGCCCGGCGCCCCGGAAGCGCGCGAGGTCCACCTCGTCGAGCAGCACGTTGGCGTCGTGGCAGCAGGCGCCGCACGAAAGGCAGTCGAGCGCCACCTCGCGGATCGCCCCCGGGTGCGTGCTGTCGCGCTCGCACCAGTCGAGGACCGAGCCCTCGTACTGCCGCTTCACCCGCGCCGTCGCGAGCCCCTTGGCCGGCCCCTCGCCCACGCGGCGAAAGCGCTGCTGCTCGATCGACAGGAGCGACCACAGCCCGAGCTCCGTGAGCTTCCCGTCCTCGCCGATGGAGAGCAGGAGGTCGACCCGCTCGTCCGGCAGCACGATGGCCGCGTGCCCGCCGGCCCTCACGTGCGCCGCTGCGCGGCTCAGGAAACGCGGGCGAAACCGGCGCCAGATGGGGCGAGACACGACGTATGCGGACATCGGGGCGCATCTTCGCGCCCCGGCCCCCCGCTGCCAAGCCCCGCCCTCGCCCGGCGGCGGCGCTGCGCTATGTTGGAAGGGTGCGACATCGCAAGAAGATCGTCATCGTGAAGACCGGTGAGCCCGTCCCCCCGGTCCTCGAGCGACGCGGCCAGTTCGCCGACCTGATCGAGCAGACGATCGGCGCCGGCTGGAGCGGCGGATACGCCACCGTCGACGCCCGCACGGACGAGCTCCCCGCTCACGGCGCCCCCGAGACCGCCGCCTTCGTCGTCACCGGCTCGTCGGCCAACGTCCCCCACCGCGAGCCCTGGATGCTCCGCTGCGAGGCGTGGCTGCGCGGCGTCGTGCACGCCGGCACCCCCACGTTCGGCATCTGCTTCGGCCACCAGATCCTCGCCCAGGCCCTCGGCGGCGAGGTCGTCCGCAACCCGCGCGGCCGCGAGATCGGCAGGATCCGCGTCCAGCGCCGCGCCGACGACCCCCTCTTCGACGGCCTGCCGTCGAGCTTCGAGACACACGCGACCCACGTCGACACGGTCGGCACGCTGCCCGAGGGCGCCACGAGCCTCGCGTTCACCGAGCTCGACGACCACCAGGTCATCCGCTTCACGAGCACGTGTTACGGCGTGCAGTTCCACCCCGAGATGGACCACGACGTCATCGCCGGCTACATCGCGTGGCGGAGCGAGATCTTGCAGGCCGAGGGCCGCGACGTCCCGGCGCTCCTCGCCCCCATCGCGCCGGATCAGCTCGGCACACGGACGCTGCACAATTTCATCCGGCACGTGGTCGTGCGCGGCGCCTGATCCCTACGCCGCCGGCCTGACCTGGGTAGTCCCCGCCCTGACTGACGCGCCGGTCAGTCGCCTCTCGACCTGGCCCGCCGGCCGCGCGGCGGGCTCACCCGCTCCGGCGCCTCGCCGGGGGCGTCCCCCGCCGCGGGCGCGGCGCGCTCGGCCTCCGGGCCCCTCGCCGCGAGCCCGGCCGCGGGGTCCATCCGGAGGTAGCCGCGCCGCAGGAAATCGTGCAGCGCCGTCACGATCCGCTCGCGCGGGCGGGCCTGCTCCTCGAGGGCGTTCTCGAACAGCACCTCCTTCAGCGCGCCGATCGTGAACGTCGCGTAGAGCTCGGTGTCCCCCGGCTCGATGACGCCGAGCCGCTGCCCCTCCGCGAGGCTCTGCTGCAGCAGGAGCTTCACCTCCTGGCGGAACGCCCGCAGCTCCTTGACGAACGCCGGGTCGAGCCCGGCCGCGTGCGACAGGAGGATGCTCGTCAGCGCCGGATCGTCGAGCAGGACGGCCACGATCGCGCGGATGTTGTGCTTGACCTGCGCCTCGACGTCCGCCGACGGGTCCACGCGCAGGATGGCGCCGCCGAGCCGCGAGAAGAGGCCGCGCACGAGCTCGCCGAACACCGAGCGCTTGTCGGGGAAGTACAGGTAGAACGTCCCCTTCGCGACCTTCGCGAGCGCGACGATGTCGTCGACCTTCGCCTCGTGATACCCCTTCTCGGAAAACACGGTTCGCGCGGCGCGGAGGAGCGCCTGGCGGCGCTCGGCCTTGTCCATGGGCCGGTCGCTTTACCATCACCGGCCCGCCATCTGGGGACCGATGTCTCCCCTCCGGCGTCGAGCAGGCCCGCCGCCCGAAAAGATCCGGAAAGTTCGCGGCACAGCGCACGACACGCGGACGCCGGGGGGCACCACGCGCCATCAGACGCAACCAGACGCAACCGAGCGCGGCGTCGGAACCTTGCACCCTGGACGCAGCGATGGCCCGAGATGGCCGGTAAACGACGTGGCGCGGCGACCAAGACGCACCGGATTGCTTGATTTCCCATACATCCCGTTGTAGCCATCACGACTGACCAGCCAGTCAGTCGGACGCTGGGGACCGGCGACGGCGGTGGGAGGAGCCCCGATGGGAAGGCAGATCCAGGAACCGGTCGTGGTCGGCATCGACGTCGGCTCGACGACGGTGAAGGCCGTCGTGCTCGATCCGCAGACGCTCGAGATTCTCTGGAGCGACTACCAGCGGCATCAGACGAAGCAGCCGGAGAAGGTGCTCGAGCTCCTCGAGACCATCGAGGCGTCGTTCCCCGCTTCGCCGAGGGACAGCTGGCGGGTGTTCATGACGGGCTCCGGCGCCGCGCCCCTCTGCGCTGGCCTGGGCGCGAAGTTCGTCCAGGAGGTCAACGCGGTCACGCTCGCTGTCGAGAACCTGCACCCGGACGTGGGCAGCGTCATCGAGCTCGGCGGGCAGGACGCCAAGATCATCATCTTCCAGCGGGATGAGAAGACGGGCGACAAGACCGCCGCGCCGTCGATGAACGACAAGTGCGCCTCCGGCACGGGCGCCACCATCGACAAGTGCATGATCAAGGTGGGCCTCCCTTCGACGGAGGTGGTGAAGATCCACTTCGACGACTCGAAGCTCCACCACGTCGCCGCGAAGTGCGGCGTCTTCGCCGAGACGGACATCGTGAACCTCGTGAAGAGCGGCATCCCCTCGACGGAGATCCTCTGCTCTCTCGCCGACGCGATCGTCCTCCAGAACCTGTCGGTGCTGACGCGCGGCTCGACGCTGAAGCACAAGGTGATCCTGCTCGGCGGCCCCAACACCTACCTCCCCTTCCTCCAGGAGTGCTGGCGCAAGCGGATCCCCGAGACCTGGGACGAGCGCGGCTACGACTGGCCGAAGGACCAGCCGGTCGAGGAGACGATCTTCGTCCCGGAGAACGCGCAGTACTACGCGGCGTTCGGCGCGTGCGTCTACGGGCTCAAGGAGGCGCCGGAGGTCGGCCGCTACGCCGGCAAGTCGGGGCTCATCGAGTACATGACGAACGGCAGGAAGGCCCGGCTCGGCGAGAGCGCGGGCCCGCCGCTCGTGAAGACCCGGGACGAGGTCGACGAGTTCCGGAAGCTCTACAGCATCCCGCGGTTCACGCCGATGAAGCTCGAGCCCGGCCAGGTGGTGCGCGGGGTCATCGGCCTCGACGGCGGCTCCACCTCGTCGAAGGCGGTGCTCATCGACGAGGACGGGAACATCGTCTGCAAGGCCTACCAGCTCTCCAAGGGCAACCCGATCCAGGACGCGAAGGAGCTGCTCGCCCAGCTCCGGCAGTACGTGCTCGATCAGGGCGCGACGCTCGAGGTGCTCGGCTTCGGCGGCACCGGGTACGCGGCCGACGTGCTCCAGGAGTGCATGCGCGCCGACGTCAACATCGTCGAGACCGTCGCCCACATGATGAGCGCGGTGAAGTTCTTCGGCGACGTCGACGTCATCTGCGATATCGGCGGACAGGACATCAAGGTCCTGTTCATGAAGAACGGCGATATCGCGAACTTCCGCCTCTCCAACTCGTGCTCTGCGGGCAACGGCATGTTGCTCCAGGCGATGGCCGACCAGTTCGGCCTGAAGGTGACCGAGTACGCCGACACGGCGTTCGGCGCCGAGCTCGCGCCGAAGTTCAGCTACGGCTGCGCCGTCTTCCTCGACACGGACCGCGTGAACTTCCAGAAGGAGGGCTTCTCGAAGGAGGAGCTGCTCGCCGGGCTCGCCCAGGTGCTGCCGAAGAACGTGTGGCAGTACGTCGTGCAGATCCCGCGGCTCGCGGCGCTCGGCACGCGCTACGTGCTGCAGGGCGGCACGCAGTACAACCTCGCGGCGGTCAAGGCGCAGGTCGATTACATCAAGGAGCGCGTCCCCGGCGCCGAGGTGTTCGTCCACCCGCACACCGGCGAGGCCGGCGCGCTCGGCGCCGCGTTCGAGACGCTCCGGGTGGTGAAGCGCAAGGGCCGGTCGACGTTCATCGGGATCGACGCGGCGATCGCCCTCGAATACACCACGAAGAACGACGAGGAGACGGTCTGCCACTTCTGCCCGAACGAGTGCAAGCGGACCTTCATCGACACGAAGCGGCCTGACGGGACGACGAGCCGCTACATCTCGGGCTTCTCGTGCGAGAAGGGCACCGTCGAGAGCGAGCAGGCGATGCTCGCGCTCGTCGCCGAGCGGAAGAAGATCGCGAAGCAGTTCCCGAACCTCGTCGACTACGAGTCGAAGCTCGCCTTCCGGCACTTCTACGGCACGGCGCCGCTCCCGGAGGAAGGCGCGCCGGTGAAGGACACGGTCGTCAAGAAGGGCTTCCTCGGCATCCGCCGGGTGGAGACGACGCGCCCGTTCCGGCGGAGCGGCATCGAGGTGCGGGAGCGCCTCCGCCGCGTCCGCATCGGCATCCCGCGCGTCCTCAACATCTACTCGACCGGCCCGTATTACCGCGCCTACTTCGAGGCGCTCGGCGTCCCCAAGCAGAACGTCGTCTTCAGCGACGCGACGAGCGAGGAGATGTGGGTCGAGGGCGGCAAGTACGGCTCCATCGATCCGTGCTTCCCGTCCAAGGTGGCGCAGGCCCACGTCCACAACCTGCTCTTCCACCACCACAGCGACGAGAAGAAGCTCAATTACATCTTCTTCCCCATCCTCACCCATGTGCCGAGCTTCGGCGAAGGGGTGATGGACAAGACGAGCTGCCCCATCGTCGCGGGCGTGCCGGACGTCATGAAGGCGGCCTTCACGAAGGAGGTCGACTTCTTCAAGACGCGCGGCATCGAGTACCTCGACCCCGCGCTCACGTTCTCCGAGATGACGCTGACGGCGCGCCGGATGTTCGAGACCTGGGGCCCGCGGCTCGGCATCACCGAGGACGAGAGCGATCACGCGCACCGCGAGGGGATGCGGGCGCTCTCGCAGTTCGAGCGCGACCTCCAGGACAAGGGGCGGGCCATCCTCGAGACGGTCGAGTCCGAGAACCGGGTGGCCATCCTGATGATCGGGCGGCCGTACCACTCCGACCCGGGCCTGAACCACGGCATTCCGGAGGAGTTCCAGGTGCTCGGCTATCCGATCCTCTCGGTGCGGTCGATCCCGCGCGACATGGAGTACCTCGCGCGGTACTTCAAGGACGAGATCGCGACGGGCCAGCACCCGCTCGACATCAACGACGTCTGGCCGGAGAACTACTCGGCCAACAGCGCGCAGAAGGTCTGGGCGGCCAAGTTCGCCGCCCGGCACCCGAACGTCGTCCTGCTCGATCTCTCGAGCTTCAAGTGCGGCCACGACGCGCCGACGTACGGGATCATCGACAGCATCGTGAGCTCGAGCGCGACGCCGTACGCGGCGCTGCACGACATCGACGCCAACAAGCCGGGCGGCTCGATCAAGATCCGCGTGAAGACCTACGCGCACAGCCTCAAGCTGCACGAGGAGGCGCTCGAGGACGCGGCGAAGAAGAAGGCGCAGCTGGTCCAGCGCATCGAGGAGAAGCGGCTCGAGCTGCTCCAGCTGAAGCGCGACCAGCAGGCGGCGCGCAAGATCACGGATCCCGCGCTCGAGCGGGAGATCGCGGCGCTCGCCGAGAAGGTCCGGAGCTACGTCGCGCCGGTCTCGCCGCCCGAGGCGCAGAAGACGGGCCTCGTGCAGCTCAAGAAGAAGCAGTCCGACGGGACCGTCGTCCCCCTGGAAGCCTGAACCACGTCGAAGGTCGAGGGGGGGACGGCGGGGCCGCCCCTTCCAGCATCCAAGCGAAGGGAAGCCACGCCATGCAACATACGAGCACGACGAGCACGACCACCACGCAGAAGACGCGCCTTCCTCTGGTGGGCGAGGCGCGATCCAACAAGACCGACGTCGACATCGAGGCGGAGCTCAGGGCGTTCGAGGAGGCCGAGCGGGAGCGGCTCGGCCTCAAGGCCGAGCGGCGCCAGTGGGTCGACAACATGCTCAAGCCGAAGATGACCAAGAAGGAGCGCGAGAACGTGACGCTCCTCATCAGCGGCCTCACCGCCGCGCAGGACTTCCTGTGCGAGGGCGCGCTGAAGGGCCTCGGCTACAACGTCCACTACTTCGGGATGAGCGACAGCGCGGGCCTGCAGACGGGCAAGGAGTTCGGCAACCGCGGCCAGTGCAACCCGACGTACTTCACGGTCGGCGGCCTCGTGAAGTACCTCATCGACCTGCGCGACAAGCAGGGGATGTCGACCGAGGACATCATCAAGAACTACGTCTTCCTGACGGCGGGCGCGTGCGGGCCCTGTCGGTTCGGCATGTACGTGACCGAGTACAGGAAGGCGCTCCGCGACGCCGGCTTCGACGGCTTCCGGGTCATGCTGTTCCAGCAGACCGGCGGGCTCTCGCAGGCGACGGGCGACGACGTCGGGCTCGAGATGAACCCCGCGTTCTTCATCGCGATCATCAAGGCCATCGTCTGCGGCGACACGCTGAACGCGCTGGGCTACCGGATCCGGCCTTACGAGGTCGAGCCGGGCGCGACGAACCGCGCGATGGAGAACGCGAAGCGCATCCTCTACAAGGCGCTTTTCGAGCAGACGAACGTGTTCAAGGCGCTCTACGAGGCGCGCAAGGAGTTCGAGAGCGTCCAGGTGGACAAGCTCCGGCCCAAGGCGAAGACGTCGATCATCGGCGAGTTCTGGGCGATGACGACCGAGGGCGACGGCAACTACGCCCTGCAGAAGTTCCTCGAGAGCGAGGGCGGCGAGAACGACATCCAGCTCACGACGGCGTGGCTGCTCTACAACATCTGGGAGTGCGCCCGAGACACCCGCGAGCGGCGCGACCTGCGCGGCGCCGATGAGGGCAATTACGGCCTCGCCAGCCTGGACGAGTTCGGCGTGGCGAAGCGCCTCGCGACGATGCGCCTCGCCGAGGGCGCGCTGCGCGTCGGCTTCCAGGCGTTCGCGCTGCCGCTCGGCCTGCTCGACTACCACCTTCCGGACATGGAGCTCGTGGCGGAGGTGGCGAAGGACTACTACTCGAACGACCTCCGCGGCGGCGAGGGGCACATGGAGGTCGGCAAGCTCATCGTGAACGCCGTGAAGTCGAAGGCGCACGTGACGGTGAGCGTGAAGCCGTTCGGCTGCATGCCCTCCTCGGGCGTCTCCGACGGCGTCCAGTCGCTGATCACGTCGCGCTACCCCGGGACGATCTTCTGCGCGGTGGAGACGAGCGGCGACGGCGCGACGAACTTCTACTCGCGCATCCAGATGTACATGTTCAAGGCGCGCATCCTGGCCGAGCAGGAGCTCACCCGCGCCTACGAGGAGGCCGGCGTCACGGAGGCCGAGGTCCGCGCGTTCCTCGCGAGGAACCCGAAGTACGCGAGCCCGCTCCACCACCCGCCGCACCGCGTCGCCGGCTCGGCCGCCAACCTTGTCTACGAGGTGGCGCCGCTCATCAAGCAGACGGCCGCCGAGCGCGCCGTGGGCAAGGCCAGGGCGGCGGCGGGCGCGCTCCGCGACGCCGTGATGGCCGCCCCGGCCAAGGCGAAGGCGGCCAAGGAGTTCCTCACGGACCCGGAGACGCTCGCCCGGGCCCGCGAGGACGTCGCGCTGATCCGCGACATCGTCGGCGGCAAGGCCGCGGAGCGGTTCAGCCCGCTGGTCAAGCGCCTGGCCGGCAAGGCGTACTTCGAGAACAACCCCGAGGTGAGCCACGTGAGCCACGGGGCGAACAGCGTGGAGCCCATCGCCGCCGAGTAACGCGGACGAGGCGGACGCCGCCGGGCGAGCTGCGCCCGGCGGCCCCCTCAAACTCTCCGCGCCTCTCCGCGATCGGCGCGCTGCGCCGCCCCGCCCCGCCCGCCGCGCGCCGTCCGGCCGCGACGCACGCGCGAAATTCTGCTAGATATCGCGCGCCATGACCGAACTGCGCTCGTTGTCTCCCGATGCTCTTGCCTCGCTCACCCGTGAGCTCGAGGCGCGTTTTGCGGCCTTTGAAGCCCGCGGCCTGAAGCTCGACATGACGCGCGGCAAGCCGTCGTCCGAGCAGCTCGATCTCGCGAACGGCATGCTCGCGCTGCCCGGCGCGGGCGACCTCATCGCCTCGGACGGCTCGGATACCCGCAACTACGGCGGCCTCGACGGTCTGCCCGAGATGAAAGCCATCTTCGCCGAGATGCTCGAGGTCCCCTCGGAGCAGGTCATCGTCGGCGGGAACAGCAGCCTGACGATGATGCACGACGCGGTGGTCCGCGCGCTCGTCCACGGCGTGCCCGACGGCAGCGGCCCCTGGGTCAAGCAGCCCAAGGTGAAGTTCCTGTGCCCGAGCCCCGGCTACGATCGTCACTTCGCGATCTGCGAGCACCACGGCATCGAGATGATCACGGTCGACCTGCGCGACGACGGTCCGGACATGGATCAGGTCGAGAAGCTCGTCGCCGAGGACGCGGCCATCAAGGGCATGTGGAGCGTGCCGAAGTACTCCAACCCCACCGGCACCACGTACAGCGCCGAGGTCGTGCGCCGGCTCGCGGCGATGAAGACGGCGGCCCCGGACTTCCGCCTCTTCTGGGACAACGCCTACGCGGTCCACGACCTCTACGCCGAGGGCGACAAGCTCGCGAACATCGTGCCGGCGTGCCAGTCCGCGGGCCACCCGAACCGGCCGATTGTCTTCGCCTCCACGTCGAAGATCTCGTTCGCCGGCAGCGGCGTCGCCGCCATGGCGTCGAGCCCCGCGAACGTGGCGGACGCGAAGAAGCACCTCGGCATCCAGACCATCGGTCCGGACAAGGTGAACCAGCTGCGGCACGTGCGGTTCTACAAGGATTACAAGGGCCTGCTGAGCCACATGCAGCGGCACGCCGAGCTCATGCGGCCCAAGTTCGAGGCGGTGACGACCACGTTCGAGCGCGAGCTCGGCGGAAAGGGCATCGCCACCTGGACCTCGCCGCGCGGCGGCTACTTCGTCAGCCTCGACACCCTCGACGGCTGTGCGAAGGAGGTGGTGCGCCTGGCCAACAAGGCGGGCGTGAAGCTGACCGGCGCCGGCGCGACGTACCCGTACGGCCGCGATCCTCGCGACCGCAACATCCGGGTCGCGCCCTCGATGCCGCCGCTGGAGCAGATCCGCGTCGCCATGGACGTCGTAGCGGTCTGTGTCCAGCTCGCGAGCGTCCGCAAGCTCGCTGGCTAGAGCGACGGTCACCCGCTTCGGATACGGGCCCACCTCGACGTTTTCGGTGCTCAGCGCACCGGAGTGCGCTTCCGCGCCGAAAACGCCGATCTGGGCCCGTCTCCTGTGCGGGAGACCGCCGCTCTGCTCCGCACGTAGAGGTGGGCGGAAACCGCTGTACGTCGTCGCTCGCCCGCATTGCGATCGACGCACCGCAGTGCAAGGGTGGGCGCTCCCTCTCGGAGCGCCTCACCATGCAGCAACTCACCCTCGAAGGTCAGCAGAGAGTTTCCGACCTGTCACAGCGCTATTTCGTCAGCACCGACGCGGTGATGACGCTGTTGCAGGCGCTCGTGAACGGCCATGGAACGATGGCGCAGTTCTACCACCCCGAGCTGGGCGGCGGCGGGCAGTGGATGCAGGGCGGCATGACCATGGTCGGGGACATGTTCAACAACGGTCTCAAGGCCAAGGTGGACGGCCTGTGCTCCGAGCTGTCCAGCCTGCTGGCCAACCAGCCGTTCGTTCCAGCGCCCCCGAGCTATCCATCGCAGGGCGGTCAGCAGCAGCAGCAGGGTGGCAGTGGAGGTTTTGGGGGATCGCCGGTCAGCCTGTTCGTCCCTGGATCGGGAGGGGGCTCGGGCAGCTGGTGGCCCGGGGAGCTCGGCGTGCCGAGCTCCAGCGGATCGCAGAACAACGTCCGATATGCCTACTTCCCCGGCGCGCGGCGCCTGGCCGTCGAGGTCAACGGGCGCGTCAGCGTCTATGACACGCTCGATCACCAGATCGGCGGTGTGTCGCAGCAGCAGGGGTCGGGGGCGTCGGTGACGTTCACCAGCCAGTACGGCGTCGTGAGCGTGCTGAGCTTGCCAATCATCTCCGGCGACCTCGCCGTGAAGCAGGCGCCGATCGCCCCGCCCGCTCCGGCGCAAGCGGCCGCGCCGGCGCAGGCGGACGCCGCCCTCCCCCGCCCTGCTCCGGCGCAGGAAGGGGATATCTTCGCCGCCATCGAGCGACTCGCCGATCTGCGGCAAAAGGGGTTCATCACCGAGCAGGAGTTCGCCGCGAAGAAGACAGAGCTCCTCGGCAGGCTCTGAGCACGAGCAAAGGACTGTCGCCGAGGGCGAGGAGGAGCGGGCGGCGAGCGCCGGAGAGGAGCGCTCGCCGTGCTCCGTCAGCCGTCACCCGCCGTGACAGACCGCTTCGATGTTGTGCCCATCGGGATCACGCACGAACGCGCCGTAGTAGCCCGGGTGGTACTGCGGCCGTAGCCCCGGCGGACCGTTGTCGACGCCTCCAGCAGCGAGCGCGGCCCGGTAAAACGCATCGACGTCGGCCCGCGTCTTCGCGACGAAGGCGACATGCAAGCCGCCCTGAAGCGGGGTTCCCGTGCCGATCCAGAAGTCCGGCTTCCCCTTGGGCCCCAATCCGGCGTGGCTGCCCGCCCCCCCGGTCATCTCCGGCGTGATCTCCATCACGAGCCCGTAGCCAAGGGGGGCCAGGGCCGCCAGATAGAAGGCCTTGCTCCGCTCATAATCCGAGACTGGAAAACCGATGTGGTCGATCATCATGCGCGCCATCATCGCCCAGACAGACGCGCGCCAGCTGAAGAAAAGGACTGCGCCTCTCCTCGCAGCGAGGCGCACCAGGCACGGCTGTACACAGCATTCCTATGGGCGACACGGAATTGCCATCTTCAGCAGGAACTCGGCACTGCGCACCACGGCCGCTCGCGCGCCAAACGCACCATCCATCCACACGCAGGCTTCTGCCCGGCGCCGCGGTGTTCGGCGGGCGGCGCTGCCTGGCCTACCGCGCGGGCCGCGCGCTCGCGCGCTCGAGGCCGCGGAGGACCTCCTCGAGCGCTTCCTGGGTGATGAGACCCACGTGCCGGAAGACCTCCCGGCCCCCTCCGTCGAGGACGACGACGCTCGGCACGTGGTGCAGCCCGGCGAAGGGCCCCTCTCCGGCGATCGTCGGGGCGTCCGCGAGCGCCACCGGGTACGGGAGCTTGAGCGTCGCGACGAAGGCCTCGACGAGCGGCCGGTTCTCGCTCGCCTCGAGGACCAGGAGCGCCGCGTTGACGCGCGGCGTGTGATCGCGGAACAGCCCCGCGAGGAACCGCGCCTCCGCCTGAGACGCCACATCGTAGGTCGCGACGAAGCCGATCACGCTGAACCTGCCCGAGAGCGACCCGGTCGAGAGCTCGCGCCCGTCGAGGGTCTCGTACGAGAAGCTCCGCACCGGGCCGGGCGCCGGGGCCGCCGCGGCGACCGGCGGCCCCGCCGCTGGCTCCCGGACGGCGTCGCCGCCCCCACCGCAGCCGATCGCGAGCAGCAAGAGAGGCGTGCAGACCGGCGCGAGCGGCCTCATGGCAGCGGATCACCCTCCAGGTGGGCGTCGAAGAGATCAGCGCAGAGCTGCAGCGAGGGTGGGAGCTCGGCGCCCTTGCGCCGCTGCGCCAGGACGGCATGGCACAGCTCCTCGATGACCAGCTTGATCGGCGTGGCCTCGAGCTGCGCGCCGTCGAGCAGGATCCCCGGACCCGGGGCGTCCTCCGCGCGGACGATGGGATCGTGCCGCGCCCAGGCGATGCCATCCTCGGGGAGATAGCGACACCAGAGCACCCGCACGAAGCGCAGGTAGAGCGGCGTCACCAGCGCCACCACGCGATCACCCCCCGCGGCGACGCCGCGCAGCGCGAAGCCGCCCGCCGGGCGCGGTGCGTGCTCCCCCCCCTCGATCGCGACCTCGATCCGCTCGCGGCGCCCGGCGTCGCTCTCGACCGAAAGGAGCGGCGCATAGATCGCCACCGCAGGCACCTGCAGCTTGGGCGCGTCTTCCGCGAGGACGTCGAGCCACGCCTCGCGCGCCTCGGGGCCGAGCTCCCCGTACACGTGGGCCGCGGCGATGGCCGCCTCGGCGTCGGTCGCGAGCGCGGCGAGCCACTCCCGCCAGGCAGCGAGGATGCGCGGGTCGAGCAGCGCGCCCGACGACGCGGGCAGGCCCTGCGCCGCGCCGTCGGGCGCGGCGGCGTCCAGCGAGGGCTCCTGGACGAGATCGACCGAGCTCGGGTCGCGGCGCTCCGTCATGCCACCCTCAGCGCAGCGCGTCGCGGCGACGCGCCCCGACGTCGCGCTCCAGATCGCACAGGAGCTCGGCGAACTCGTCGCCCCGTCCGAGCGGCGCCGCGAGCGTGATCTCTCCGCCGCGATCCGCGAACAGGAGCGCGACGCCGTCGCTCGCCTCGACGATGCTCTTCACGAACACGACGTCCGCTGGATGGACCAGGACGTGCTGCACCAGCATCCCGGCGCTCGCATCCGCGATGGAGAGGGGGCCGCGCGCGGGCCCGAGCTGCTCCGCGGCCCCCGAGGGCTGCCCGCCGGCCGGAGACGCAGACGCGACTCGCCTGGAATTGCTGTCGTTCCGGCCCATGGACGGCGGAGCTAAGCACCGCTCGCCGGAGGGATCCAGCGGGCACACCCGGCGGGGATGGCCAGCCCCCTCGCCGCGTCAAGATGCCGCGTCCCTCCCTCGATCCGCGGGCCCCGTGGCGTTCTCGATCCCGCCAAAGCGGCGCGAGATCGTCGGGCCGCTCACCTTCACCCCTCTTGATTCGCACGGGCGGCTCGCCGGCGGCGTCGTCGGGAGGCGACAGGCCGCGGGCCCGAACAAGACGAGAGCCGACGGGAGCCGACGAGAGCCACCGCCGCGAGCCGGGGCAGGCGGGCTCTGGGGCCCACGGAGCGCTCGAGGATCGCCGCGCGGGGCGAAAGCGCCGCGAGGGGCGCTACACTCCCGCCGATGTCAGCCTCACGAGCCTGCAGCGAGCGAATGGAGGAGCGCCGCGAGACGTGCCCGGCGCCGCAGCCGAAGACCGCCGTCGACGACGACGAGCGCGAGCACGACGAGCACGACGAGCACGACGAGAACGACGGCAAGCTGATCGACCTGCCGCCGCTCGGGCACGACGAGGAAGAAGGGGGCGACGAGGGCTTCGACGACCTCCTGCAGACGCTCGACGACGCGGAGCAAGGGCTCGACGACGCGAACGCGAGCGACCTCGAGATCGGCGTCGAGCTCGCCGTGGACGACGGCGGGACCGGGGAGGACGAGCCCGCGGAAGAAGGCGTCGACGTCGGGGCGCTCCACGAGGGGATCGCGGAGGCCGACGCGAGCACGTGGCTGTCCGATGAGGCCGTCGAGCAGAGCGACGCCGAGCAGGACGATCTCGACGATCACGGCGGGGCGCACGGCGACGACGGCGGCGCGGAAGGGACGGGAGAGGACCCGGCGGACGACGTGGACGAGGGGGAGCTGCCGGCGCTCGACGCGGACCAGGAGGGCGCGTACGAGGGCGAAGATCTGCTCGCTGAGCTGCCCGATCTCCCCGACGACCAGGCCCCCGTCTGGGATGCGCTGCCCTGGGTCGTCGTCGAGGACGCAGGCGCCGCCGTCCCGTGCAGCACGCTCGCGGTGGCCGGCGGCTACGTCGTCGCGGGCAGCGCCGGCGCAGAGCCCGGGCTGACGAGCGAGCCCGCCGCGCGATCGGGAGGTCGCCCGCGCCGCGCGGAGCGGGCGAGCGGCGAGCGCGGCGCCATGCTCGTCGTCGACGCGGGGGCGCTCTCCGCGCGCCGCGCCGGCATCGACACGTCGGCGTCCTCGATCGCGCTGTCGGACAGCGCGATCCTCATCGCCACGCGCCGCGGCAACCTGCTGCTGAGCGACGACCGGGGGAAGAGCGCGAGCACGCTCGGCGCGTGGGGCTCGGGCGGCGCGCCGGTGACGCTCGCGACGACGCCGGGGCGCCTGTGGGTGCTGGCCGGCAAGACGCTGTGGTCGCCCGCGGCGGGCGCGGTCGTGTCGCCGCCGGAGACCGGCTCCGCCGTGACCGCGGGCTCGCCCCGCCGCGACGGCGCGCCGTCTCCATCGAAGGGCGCGCTCTCCCTGTCGCCCGGGCCCGCGCTGCGGGACGGCGTGCTCCGGATGAGCGCGAGCGAGGGGGTGATCGTCGCGCTCACGAGTGCGGGCGAAGGACCGCAGCTCGAGCGGCTCCGCGGCGACGACGAAGGCTCGCCGGTCGTGCCGCTGTCGGGGGCGGCGCGGCGCGCGGCCGAGGCCGACGACTGCAGGCTCGCAGCGGCGGCCGGCGGGCGCTCGATCGCGATCTCCGGCGCCGGGCTCCTCTGCGTGTCGCGCAACGGCGGCGAGACCTTCCGCGTGCTGGAGGGGCTCGCGGTGGTCGTCGCCCTCGCCTTCGCGGGCGACCACAAGACCTCGCCGCTGCTCGCGCTCGTCGCGCGCGAGGGCGAGCGCCGTGCGCAGCTGGTCCACGTGCCGTCGAACGCCGCCCCGACGCTCGTCGCCGAGCTCGGGGCGACGCGCCCCGGCGCCCCCGAGGAGGAGGCCGCGTCGATCGGACCGGCGGCGATCGCCTGGGACGCGTCGCGCGAGATCGTGTGGGTCGCGTGCTGGGCGGGGCTCGTCGCGCTCACGCGACAGAGAAAGCACTGACGGTCGTCCTCCGCCTCGCGCGCGGCGCGCTCAGCCGCCGACGAACGACGCGTGCAGCAGGCGCTGCGCGGCCGCGACGTCCGCGGCGTCGACGAGGGCGCCGAGGCGCAGGGGGCCCGCGACCGTGAACCGAGGCGCGATGCCGGCGCGCCCGAGGACCTCCACGAAGCGCGCGAGCGGCTCCGCCGTCGCGGAGAGCCCGTCGCCGACGACGCTCACCGCCGCGAGCCCCTCGACGAGCTCGAGCGACGGCAGCAGCGCGGCGAGCTTTCGCCTGGCCCCCTGCCACTCGGGCACGTTGAGGAGCGGGATCACGAACGCGCCGCCGCCGTGACCGAAGGAGAGATCCCGGAAGCCCAGCCCGAGCTCGCCCGCCACGCGGAGGACCTCGTCGAGCCGGAGCCCGCCGTCCGCCCGCGCGAGCACGACGTTGCCCTCGGCGACGATCGCGCGCGCCGCGAGCTCCTTCGGCGCCGAGCCCGGCGCGAACCGGCGCACCACCGTCTCCCGCGCGCCGGGGCCGGTATCGAAGGTCGACCGCGCGACCAGGGCCACGCCGGAGCGCCGCGCCCACTCGACCGCCTGAGCGCAGACGACCTTCGCGCCGCACTCGGCCATCTCCTGGAGGACCGCGCAGTCGAGCTCGGGCAGGTGACGGGCGTCCGGGACGACCCGCGGGTCGGCCGAGTACACGCCGTCGACGTCGCTGTAGATCTCGCAGCGCTCGGCGCCCAGCGCCGCCGCGAGCGCCACGGCCGTGGTGTCGGAGCCCCCGCGGCCGAGCGTCGTGATCTCGCGGCGGTAGCTCATCCCCTGGTAGCCGGCGACGATCACGATGCGGCCGCGCGCGAGCTCGTCCTCGATGCGGAACGGGCGGACCTCGATGATGCGCGCGTCGAAATGGCGATCGTTCGTGAGGATGCCGGACTGGGAGCCCGTGAACGAGATCGCCTCGAAGCCCCGGGCCTGGATGGCGATCGAGAGGAGCGCCATCGAGACGCGCTCGCCGGTCGAGAGCAGCATGTCGAGCTCGCGCCGGGGAGGATCCGCGGCCGCGCTCGCCGCCTGCCGGGCGAGCGCGAGCAGGCCGTCGGTGGTCTTGCCCATCGCGCTGACCACGACGACGACGTCGTTACCGGCGCGCCTCGCGGCGACGACGCGCTCGGCGACCTTGCCGATCCTGTCGACGTCGGCGACCGATGAGCCGCCGTACTTCTGCACGATGATCGGACGGCCCGCCTTCGCGGGCGACGCGCCCGGCTCGCACGGCGAGCCCTCCTGCTGGGCGCGGTTCGACGGCTGCTCGGCCATGCTGCACCTCCAAGCGCTGCGCGCGCTGCGCAAGAGCTCGGGCTATCACGGGCGCAGTACGCGGGCCAAGCGCGCGGCGACGCGCGGGAAGCGAGGAAGCGCTCAGGCGAGCTCGCTCTGGAGCAGCATCTCGTAGAGCTCCGCCTCCGAGTCGCGCCCCTCGGCCCGCGCCCGAGCAGCGAGCCGCGCGAGCACGTCGCGCCGGCGCGGCGCGACCTCCAGGCGGACGGCGTCGTCCCCCTCCTCCATCCGCGCCGAGAGCAGGGCGAGGAGATCGAGATCGCGACCGAGCCGATCGAGCACGTCGGCGAGCGCCATCGCCACCCCCTGGTCGGCGGGATCGGCGCGGAGCCGATCGGCCAGCCGCTCGGCCAGGAGCTCGTCGTCGACGCCGAACACGCGGGCCAGCGGCACCTGCCCCTCCGCCAGCGTGACGCTGCTGGGGATGGGCGCCGTGAGGTCGGTCGACGTGTCGGTCCCATCGAGCGTGGGCATCTCGTCGATGGTCCCGGGGTCGATCGGCGCGGCCTTGGGCGGGGAGGCCGGCGCGCGGGGGACAGGGGGAGGCTTGTTCGGCGCCGGCGCGATCACCACGGGCTCGGGCGGGATCGTGCGCCGGCGCGGGGCGGCGACGTGGACCTCGATCCGCTGCTCGGCGCGGGGCCGCTGGACCGGGCCAGGCGGCGCCGCCGGGGCAGGCGCGACCGGCGGCGCGATCTCGCCCGAGACGCGGCGGAACGCGGCGGTGATGCCCGGATCGCGCGGCCGGAGGCGCAGCGCGAGGCCCAGCTGTCGCTGCGCCGCGAGGAGATCCCCCCGGGTTCGCTCCTCGATCTCGGCGGCCTCGGCGAGCAGGGCCGCGACGGCGGCGGCGCCGTCGCCGAACGGCGCTCCCCTCGCGCGAGCGGGGCCCGCGTCGTCCGCGCGGCCCTGGAGGGCGAGCTCCACCGCGTCGCGCAGCCGCCCGAGCGCGACCGACGCTCCCCCGAGATCGCCGAGCGCGGCGCACCAGCGGCCCTCGAGCAGCCGCGCCTCCAGCGCCTCCGGCACGCCGGGCGGGACGCTCCGCACGCGCGCGATCGCCGCCGGGAGATCCCCCGCGATCTCCGCGAGGCCGCGGCCGAGCTCCAGATCGAGCGCGCAGGCGGGCGCGCCGCTGCGCGCGGCGAGGGCGCGCGCCCGGGCGAGGAGGTCGAGCGCGCGCCTCCCCTCCCCCGCCGCCCGCAGCGAGCGCGCGAGGCCCGCGACCACGTCGGGGCTCTCCGGCGCGTAGCGGAGCGCCCGCTCGAAGAGCACCCGCGCGTCGGCGACGTCGCCCCGCGCGAGGAACGCCTCCGCGGCCCTGCGAGACACGGCGTGGCGCGCCTCGGGGCCGCGCGCGGAGGCCTCGAGGTGCTCGGCGTCCGCGAGCGCGCCGCGCACGTCGGCGACGTCGAGCCGCGCGTGGAATCGCGCCCACCGCAGCGCCTCGATCCCGGGCGCGCGCGCCACGCCGAGGTTCAGCGCGTCGAGGCGCACGTCGACGGCGTCCGCGAGCGCCGCCGCGCGCAGCCACGCGAGCGCGGCGAGCGGGCCGTAGGGCTCCGCGTGCGCGGCGCGCGCGAGCGCGGAGAACGCGCCGTCGTGATCGCCGACCGCCTCGAGGAGCGCGCCGCCGAGGAGGCCGGCGTCCACGGCGGGCATGGCGTCGACGACGGTCGAGAGCGCCCCCTCGGCGCGCTCGCCGATCACGAGGTCGAGCCAGGCGAGGCGCGAGGAGATCTCGGGGTGCCTCGGGGCGCGCTCCAGCGCGGCGAGGTAGGCGCGCCGCGCCTCGTCGAGCCCGCCCGCGAACGCGAGCTCGTCGGCGGCGCCCGCGAGCTCGGCCGCCTCGAGCGCCCTGAGCGCGCGGTCGCCCAGCGCGGGAGGCGCCGCGCCGAGCGCGCCCTCGGCGCGGAAGCGGCCCGCCTCCGCGGTGACCACGGCCCACTGCACCCCCTCCACCGCGGGCGCCCTCGCGCCCGCCGCGGGCAGCAGCAGGCGGACGATCCGCTCGACCGCGGCGTCCAGAACGATCGCGCCCTCGACGAGGCGCCCGTGCGCGCCCGCCATCATCGAGAGCGCCTGCAGCGCGAGCGCGTGCGGCGGGGCGGCGAGCCCGATGCCGCGGGCGCGCTCCGGCAGGAGCCTCAGCGCGCGCTCCCCCGGGGCCACGGCGACGTCGAACGCGAGCGCCGTCTCGCCGGATCGCAGCGCCACCAGCGCGCCGTCCTCGATGGGCGCGATGATGAGCTGCGGCGCGCCGTCGCCGAGGAGGCCGCGGAGCCGCGGCGCGGCCCAGCCGGCGAGCTCGGTCCCCTGCGCCTCTACGGAGAGCCGGACGAGCTGGCCACGCCGGTGCCGGAAGCGCGCCACGCCGCCGGAGAGGTCGACGGGGAACCGGATCCCGGCGAGCCGCACCACGAGCTCGGTGACGCGGAGCGGACCGAGCGCGAACGGCTCCCCGAGCTCGATGGCGAGCGCGCCCTTGCTGACGGCGAGCCGGAGGACAGGACGGTCGTCGGGCGGGCGCGGGGCCGCGCCGCCGCCGGGCGCGAGCGCGCGGATCGACGGCGCAAGGCCCAGCGCGCGCGCCGGCCGGCCGCGCCTCTGTCCAGCAGCCATACCCGCCAAGGGTATCAACCCGGCGGCATTTCAGGCGAGTTCACGGCGATCGCGCCGGACGAGGCGCGGCGGGGCGGGTCAGACGTCGCCCTTGGCGAGCTTGTCCTTCATTTTCTGGAGGAGCGCCGGGAACCCATCCTTCTTGATGATCTTCGTGAACTGGGCGCGGTAGCTCCCCACCAGGCTGACGCCCTCGGTGACGATGTCCTGCACGCGCCAGACGCCGCCCTTCTCGGAGAGCTTGAAGGCGATCTCGACCGGCTCCTCGCGCGCGTCCTTCCTGGAGACGGCCTTGGTCTTGACCGTGACGGCGCTGCCGCTCGCCGTCTCGCTGAGGTACTCGACGTTGAAGTCGAGCGTCTTCCTCAGGTTGCGCTCGTAGGCCTTGCGCACGAGCTGCTTGAGGAGCTCGCTGAACTGCTGCTTCTCGGCGTCCGTCCGCGCGGCCCACTCGCTGCCCAGCGAGGCCTCCGCCAGCGCCGAGTAATCGAGCATCTCGTCGAAGACCGCGCCCACCTTCTTCTGGTTCTCGCCTCCCCCCTTCTTCAGGAGGTCGAACAGGGCCGTCTGCTTGGCCTTGACGACGTCCGTCGCCGTCCCGGCGCTGGCGAGGCCCACCGGGCCGAGCGTGAGCGCGAGCAGCGAGAACGTCGCCGCGAAGAGATGGTTCATCCTGCGTGTCACGTATGGTTCTCCTTCTGTGCCTGCGGGCAGCGAGCGCGCCTGGGGAGGCTTCTACTGCTCACCCTGGCCCTACGCAAACGGCCTGCCAGGTCGGACGCAGGGCCCGGCGGCCCGGCGACGTCCGGCCCCTGCTCTCCATGAACACCGCGAAAAGAGACAGCAATCCGGCTGCACTGGCCCGCTCCCCAGGGGCAGACGACCGCCTCGGCGGCCTATTCACGCGCGGCGGCGGGCTCGGCCGCAATCTCTCGGCTGGGCGCCCGGAGAAGCTCGTGCGCGGCGCAGCGGGGCGTGAACGGAGCGCCACGCGTCCGATGTGACGATGCATCGACCGCGGCCGCGCGGGCTCCGCGTCAGCCCGCCGGGCGCGATCGTGGGGAGAGCTCCGCGGCGACGGCGAGGCGCTCCGCGCCGCCGGACTCCGTCGGCCGGTCCGGGACCCTCACCCGGAACGCGGTGCCCTCGCCCTCGCGGCTGTCCACCTCGATCGCGAAGCCGTGATCGTCGAGGATCCGCTTCACCACGGCCAGGCCGATGCCCATGCCGTGCGTGCGGGTCGTGAAGAACGCGTCGAAGAGGCGATCGCGGGCGCCCGCGGGGATGCCTCGCCCCTGGTCGCGGATCTCCAGGAGCCAGGCGCCCGGGTCGCGCCAGAGGCGCACGGTCACGACCGCGCCCGCGGAGCTCGCCTGGATCGCGTTCCGCACGAGGTTCCAGACGACCTGGCGCATCTGGGCCGCGTCGGCGGTCACCGGCGCGGACGCCGGCCCGTCGAAGCGCACCTCGACGTCGCTGCCGCGGCCCGAGCGCCCCGCGAGCACGACGACGTCGCGGGCCGTCGCCGAGAGGTCCACGCCCTCGAGCGTGGGCACCCGCGGGCGCGACAGATCGAGCATGTCGCCCACGAGGTCGTTCAGGCGCGCGGTCTCGCGCTCGATGATCTCGCAGAGCTTGCGGTCCTCGTCGGAGAGCGTCCCGCCCGTGCGGAGGAGCTCGATGGATCCCGCGATCGAGCCGAGCGGGTTCCTGATCTCGTGGGCCAGCCCGGCGGCGAGGCGGCCCAGCGCCGCGAGCCGCTCGGCCTGCTCCGCCCGCGCGGTGGCCTGCACGAGCCGGCCGCCCGTCGCGCGCAGCCGCTCCGCCAGGTAGCTCGCGAGCAGCGTGACCACCACGATCGCGAGCAGGTTGACGAACATGGGGTACCGCAGCTCGCCCCACTGCGTCGCGTACGCCCCGGCCGGCTGATCCGGCGGCACCCCGAGGAGGTGCAGCCCGAGCGCCGCGCACAGGACGAGGTACGCCGCCGCCCCCGACGCCGCGGCGACGATGGCGCCGGGGAGCCCGAGGAGGATCGCCCCCGTGAGGCAGGTGAGGCCGTAGAGCGACGTCGCGCCGCTCGAGGCCCCGCCGGTGATGTACACGAGCGCGGTCCAGGTGATCTGATCGGTCACGAGCTGCGCGCGCGCGATCGCCCGGAGGGCGCGGTTCATGCGCAGGAACACGGCGTAGATGCCGGAGACGCCGTATGCGGCGGCGACCGTGACCAGCGCGACGTTGCTGGAGAAGCTCCCGGGGGTGAAGCCGCCGAGGTACACCGCCGCGGTCACGACGAGGAAGACGGTGAGCACCGCGAGGCGCAGCGCGATGAGCCAGGTGAGCCGGCTCGCGAGCGGCGCCTCGGCGCCGCCGGGAGCGCCGGACGGGAGCAGCATCGCCGGCGCCGAGGCGCGGGGGTCGCGCGACGGCGCGGCCTCGGCGTGATCTCGCGGCGCCCCGGCCTCGCCGCCCGGGCTCGCCGGGGAGGCCGCGGGCGACATCACTCCGCCTTGATCTTGCCGGCGAGATCGAAGATCGGCAGGTACATCGAGATGAGCACGACGCCCACCATGCCGCCGACGAGCACCATGAGGAGCGGCTCGAGCAGCGACGTCAGCGCGGCGACGGCGACGTCGACCTCCTCTTCATAGAAGTCGGCGATCTTGTTGAGCATCGTGTCGAGGGCGCCGGTCTGCTCGCCGACCGCGACCATCTGCACGACCATGCCAGGGAAGACCTGCATCTCGCCGAGCGGCTCGGCCATGTTCTTCCCTTCGGAGATCTTCTGGCGGGAGTACATGAGGCCCTCCTCCACGACGACGTTGCCGGCCGTCTTCGCGACGATGTCGAGCGCGTCGAGGATCGGCACGCCCGAGCCGAGCAGGGTGCCGAGCGTGCGCGAGAACCGCGCGACGGCGATCTTCTGCATGACCGGGCCGATGATGGGGAGCCTGAGGATGAGGCGGTGCACCATCCGCTTGCCGGACGGCGAGCGGTAGAAGTAGGTCGCGCCGAAGACCGCGGCCCCGGTCAGGACCACGATGAGCGGGAGGTAGGTGACGAACGTCTTCGAGACCGCGATGACGATCTTCGTGAGCTGCGGGAGCGCGTCCTTCGCGCCGAACTCCGCGAACATCGTCTCGAAGGACGGGATGACGAACGACATCAGCACGACCATGACGACGACCATGATCACGATGACGGCGATCGGGTACGCGAGCGCGCCCCGCACCTGACGCGCGAGCTTCACGCGCTTCTCGATGTAGATCGCGAGCCGGTTCAGGATGCTGTCGAGGATGCCGCCCACCTCGCCGGCCTGGACGAGGTTGACGAACAGGTCGTCGAAGATCTTCGGGTGGCGCCGGAGCGCGTCGCTGAACGTGGCGCCCTGCTCGACCGTGTTCTTGATGTCCTTCAGCGCCGCCTGGAAGACCTTGTTCGGCTCCTGGTTCGCCAGGATCTCGAGGCACTGGACCAGCGGGAGGCCCGCGTCGATCATCGTCGCGAACTGGCGGATGAACTTGACGAGGTCCTTCGGCTCGACGCCCGAGCCGAAGCTCAGGCTGAGGCTGAGCTGAGCCCCCTTCTTCTTGACGCGGGTGGGGTTGAGCTGCTGAGCGCGGAGGCGGTTCTGCACCGCCGCCTCGTTCTCGGCCTCCATGGTGCCCTTCCGGATCTCTCCGGTGCGGCCGCGCGCCTCCCAAACGAACTCCGCCATAGTGCTCCCGGTCTTCTCCCTGGTCCACGACGGGCAGAGCCGACGCGCCGGGGCGGCCCCGCCTCGGGGACGCCAGGATAAAGTTCCCGGAGGTCCAGGGTCAAAGACGGCGGGGCGTTCTCTGATCCGGCAGGGGGGGTGGTGGGGGGCGGTGCGACGGGACGGGGGATCGGAGGACGGGGAAGGAAGAGAGGGAGAGGGCGCCACGCCGAGCAGCACGCGCCGGCGGGGGCCTCCGCGCGGCGGGGGCGGGCGGGCGCTCGGCCATCCGCCAAGACCGGAGCGAGAGAGCTTGCGCTGAGAACACCGCCCGGCATGTCTCCCTTCGGGCCATGCCACCTGGAACGTTCCGTCGCGCGCCACACAAGGCGCGCCTGAGACGCCGCGCCCCCTGACACCGGATGGTACCTCGGTCGGTGCTCGCCGCGCCCACCCGCCCCCGCCGCGCGGAGACCCCCGCCGGCGCTCACCTCGATCCAGCCCTGCCGCTTCCATCAGATCGCGATGGGCCTGAGCCCGGATCGCAACCGCTCGCACACGGACACGACCGGACGGCGAAGGCGTCGGTGCGCGGCCGCTGCGAGAGCTAGCTGCGCCCGCGCTCCGCCACGTAGCGGACCGCGCCGTGCACCTCGCGGAGGAGCGCGCCCTGCCGGCGCTCGACGCGCACGAGCTCCTGGTGGCCCTCCCACGCGCCGACCGGCGCGACAAGGACACCCCCGTCGCTCAGCTGCGCCTCGAGCGCCGTGGGAGGCTCGGTCAGCGCGTACGTCACCGCGACCTTCCAGGGCCGCTCCGACGACGGCGTCCGCTCGTCCGCGAGCACGCGCTCGGCGAGCGAGCGCCCGTCGCCGCACAGCAGCGTGACGCCCGCGCCCTCGTCGAACGGCGCGGCGGCGCTGGCGGCGAGCGCCTCGCCGCCCTCCCGGCGATCCGGCCGCGCGCCGAGCAACCGCACCGCGCGCGCGTGCAGCACAGGGTCGATCTCGATCGAGGCGACGTGCCCTGTCGGGCCCACGATGCGCCGCGCGAGCGCCGCCCCGTAGCCGGTGCCCGTGCCGAGCTCGAGCAGGCGATCGCCCGGCCCGAGATCGAGCAGGCTGTACGTGAGCAGGTACGCGTGCGGCGCGCTCACGGTCGCGTGACCCGCGCGGTCGAGCGGGAGCGGGGTGTCGTCCGCCGACGCGGCGAGATCCTCCGGCAGGACGAAGCGCTCGCGCGGCACGAGCAGGATCGCGTCCAGGTAGTGGGCGAGGAACTCGAAGCGGCGCGCGAGCTCGGCCACGAGCGGCGCCCGCGCGACGCGGCCGGCCTCGGCGAGCTCGACGTCGCACGCGATGGCCGCGTCGAGCCGCTCGGGGACCGGCTCCCAGCGATCGGGCCGGCGATCGTCGTACCTCGCCGCGAGCGCGGCGAGCGGCGCGACGGCGGCGCGTATTTCGGTGCCCACGGGAGAAGCCACGGGGAGATCCTGAAGCAGGACCGCCGGTGCGGCTCGATCTTTCAGGGAACACGCCGCGATTGTCCACGCGTCGCCCGGCTCATCCGTCCGGCCGCCAGAGCTCGTTTGACACGGGCGCCCCGCCCTCCTCATCCTCGGCCATGACCCCCGTCGATCTCACGCCGATCGCAGCGCTCGCGATCGAAGCGCACCGCGCGGCGCCGTGCGCGTGCGTCGCCGCAGCCGTGCGCACGCGAGACAACGTCCGGTACGGAGCGGGCGCCGCTGGACGCCTGTGGCAGGAAGACAGCCCGCCGGCCGGCGCCCGCGGCGCGACGCCGGCCGCGGCGACGGGCGACGCGATCTTCGATCTGGCGTCGGTGACGAAGCCGTTCACCGCGCTCGCGTTCGCCCGGCTCGCCCGCGCCGGCAAGCTGAGGTTCGACGAGCCGCTCGGGCAGGTGCTGCCGGAGCTCGCCGGCACGCGATCGGCGCGCGTGCCGCTCGAGCTCCTCGCCGCCCACCGCGCCGGGCTCGAGGCGCACCGCCCGCTCCATCCGCCCGGCGACGACGCGCCGATCGATCCCCTCGGCGCGCTGCTCGACTGCGCGAACGGGCGCCGCGCGGAGTGCGAGGGCGATCCGCCCGCCGGCGGGTTCCCGCCGGTGTACAGCGACCTCGGGTACCTGCTGCTCGGCGCCGCTGTCGCTCGGCGCGGCGAGGCCGAGCTCGACGACGTCGTCGCGCGGGAGGTGACGGGGCCGCTCGGGCTCGCGGTCGCGCCGGTCCGCGCGCTCCGGCGGCGCGATCCGCGGTTCGACGAGCGCGTCGTCCCCACCGAGGACGTCGCGTTCCGCGGGGGCGTGCTCCGCGGCGCGGTGCACGACGACAACGCCTGGACGATCGCGCGCGACGGGATGGCCGGGCACGCGGGCCTCTTCGGCGACGCCATGTCGGTGGCGCGGCTCGGGGTCGCGCTGCTCGAGGCGCTCGCGGGCGAGCGCCCGGAGTGGCTCTCGCGCGACGAGGTAGAGCGGCTGATCGCGCCGCGCCCGGGCGGGTCGCTGCGCGCCGGGTTCGACGGCAGGAGCGGCGAGAGGCCGAGCTCCGGCGCGCGCTTCGGCCCGCAGACCTTCGGCCACCTCGGCTTCACCGGGACGAGCCTCTGGATCGATCCGGAAGCGGAGCTCGTCGGCGTGCTGCTCACGAACCGCGTCCACCCGACGCGCGCCTCCGACGCGATCCGTCGCGCGCGGCCCGCCGTCTATGACGCGATCGCGGAGGCCATGGCGCGGGCGCGATGACGCGAGGGAGGATGGCGCGCCGCATCGCTCCCGCGTTTTCGCGGGCCGGCGCGGAGCGATGCTAGGCTGCCGCGGTGTCACACGGCGCCGTCCCCGAAGAGCTGGGCCCGTCCTCCGGGCTGGTTCGCTCGCCCGCAGAGCCGCCGCGCGCGGACGGCGCGCCGAGGCCTCCCGACGCGGGCCACGCCCCGCCGCCCGGATCCGCCAGGGCGCCGCGGCGCGCGCAGACCCCCGCCGCGAGGCCGAGCTCGCTCCGCCAGAACGCCGCGCAGAGCGGGCGCTTCGTCCGCGCGTACCTGACGACGTTCACGGTCATCGCGAGCTACCTCTGGTTCTTCTTCCTCCGCCGCCTCTTCGGAGAGACGTGGGCGAACAACCGCGTGGACGAGGTCCACGCGAAGAACGCCCGCCGCATCGAGCGCACGATCGTCGAGCTCCAGGGGCTCTTCATCAAGGTCGGCCAGATGCTCAGCATCATGGCGAACTTCCTCCCCGCGACCCTGCGCGCGGGGCTCGAGGGGCTGCAGGACCAGGTGCCGCCGCGCCCCTACGAGGAGATCGAGGCGCGCATCGCCGAGGAGCTCGGGCGCCCCATCGGCGAGGTCTTCGCCCGCTTCCACAGGGAGCCGCTCGCGAGCGCGTCGCTCGGCCAGGTGCACGAGGCGTGGCTCATGGACGGCACGCGCGTGGCCGTGAAGGTGCAGCACCGCGACATCGACGAGATCGTCCGCCTCGACCTGCGCACCATCCGCCGCATCATGGCGATCGTCGCGCAGTTCGTCCCCGTGCAGGGGCTCGACGCCTACTACCACCAGATCCGCTCGATGATCCTGGAGGAGCTCGACTTCGTGCGCGAGGCCAGGAACATCGTGCGCATCGCCGACAACTTCGCGAAGCAGCCGCAGGTCCGGTTCCCCCGGCCCATCGACGCCTACTGCACGCGCCGGGTGATGACGACGACGTTCGTCGAGGGGATCAAGGTGGGCGACGTCGCGGCGCTCGACGCGCACGGCGTCGATCGCAAGGCGCTCGCCCGGCAGATCGTGCAGGTCTTCTGCCAGCAGATCTTCATCGACGGCGTCTACCACGCGGATCCGCACCCGGGGAACATGCTGGTCGGGCCGGGAGGGGAGCTCGTCCTGCTCGACTTCGGCGCGGTCGCCGAGCTCTCCCAGGAGATGCGCGAGGGCATCCCCGAGTTCCTCGAGGCGGTGATCCGCCGCGACACGGAGGGGATCATCAAGGCGCTGCGCAAGATGCGCTTCTTCTCGCGGCGGGACGCCGTCGACGTCAGCGAGAAGGTCGTCGAGTTCTTCCACCAGCGCTTCCAGGACGAGGTGAAGCTCGAGTCGTTCAACCTGAAGGACATCAAGCTCGACCCGCAGAAGGGCATCGAGAGCCTGATCGACCTCCGGCGCATGAACATCGGGCTGAAGGAGCTCTCCGGCGCGTTCCACGTGCCGCGCGACTTCGTGCTGCTCGAGCGCACCCTCCTCCTCTTGACCGGCGTCTGCACGCAGCTCGATCCGGACCTGAACCCGATGGACGTCGTGCGCCCCTACCTGCAGGACTTCGTCCTCGGCAGCCGCGACTGGGCCCAGATCGCCCTCGAGGCGGCGAAGGACATGGGGATCAAGGCGCTGACGATCCCGGACGACCTGCGCAAGTACCTCACGCGCGCCAACCGCGGCGAGGCCGAGGTGAAGATCCGCGGCCTCGCGCAGGCCGCGTCGCTCGTCTATACGGGGGTGCGCCAGCTCATCTACGCGGCGCTCGCGATCGGCGCCGGCTTCGCGGGGTTACAGCTGCACCTGGCTGGCCAGGCGGCGCTCGCGCGCTATTGCCTCTACGGCGCCGCTGCGGCCGGCGCGCTGCTCGCAGGGAGCCTCCTGTTCACGAACCGAGGGTGACGACACGCCATGAGCTCGATCGATCTTTCCCAGTACGAGGCCGACGTCGCGGCCGCCGAGGCCGAGGTGACGCGGATCAGGGAGGAGAACGCGGAGCTCGCCGAAAAGTACCGCGGCGTTCCCGCGGAGGACGCGCGCGAGATCCTCCGCCGCGGCGCGGCGTCGCTCGCCGCCGCGCGCGACCGCTGCGAGGCGGCGCGCGTCGCGCTGAAGCTCGCGCAGACGACCGGCTCGCCCCACGGGCTGCTCACGAAGGACGGGGTCGTCGCGGGCTCGGTGGCCGTCACCATCCCCGCCGGCTCGTCGAGCGGCGAGCGGGCCCGCCTCGTCGAGGAGGCGCTCTCGGCCGAGCTCACCGTCGTCGCGCGCGACCTCGGCGTGGTGCTCGCCGCGCCCGCCGATCGCTACACGCGGGAGCGCCCCGGGCGCGACGCGGAGGGGCGCACCATCCTGGACGTCTCCGGCCACGTGGAGGGCGATCTGCTGATGCCCGCCGTCTCCAAGGCGGCCAAGAACGCGCGCAGGAGCTGAGCGCGGCGCTCAGCCCCTGAACGCGGCGATGATCGCGGCGGCCCGCTCCTCGACGCGCGCGCGGAGCGGGGCGAAGCGCGCGTCCGAACGCGCGCGGTCGAGCACCGTGCAGCGCTGCATCCAGAAGGCGTCGAAGAGCCCTGCGTCCACCGCGCCGGCGAGCACGCGGAAGAGCGCGTCGTCGTCGCCGAGGAAGGCGAGGATCTCGGCGTACATCTGGAAGAAGAGCGGGCGCAGCCGGCTGCCCGGCTCGGAGCTGTCCGACTTCGCGCTCAGGAACGCCCGCTGCTCGTCCGAGAGCCGCGACGTCGCGAGCACGTCGCGGTAGATGCGCGCGTACTGGATCGGGATGGTCTCCATCGCGAGCGGCAGATCGTCGATGGGGAACGCGGCGCCGCGCCACAGCCCGAAGCGGGCGCGCATCACCGCCTTGTGAAAGCGGCTCGACGGGTCCTCCGCCGGCAGGTCGAGCAGCACGCCGGCCGCCGGCCAGTCGCCGAGCAGCGCGCGGCCGCGCGCCAGCTCCCAGCGCGGGAACGGCTCGCTCGGATCGAGCGCCAGCGCCGTGTCGAGCCGGAACATCGCCTCGTCGACGAGCCCCGCCTCGAGGAGGATGCGGCCGAGCAGCTCGTGCGCCTTGGCAAGGCTCGGCGCGCACTGGAGCGCCTTGCGCAGCGCCGGGACGGCGCCGACCGGATCACCCGCGCTGAAGCGGACCGTGGCGAGGGCCACCCACGGCTCGCCGAGCGCGGGGGCCAGCGCGATCGCCCGCTCGGCGGCCTGCTGCGCCTTCGCGAACTGCGCCGCGCCTTCACCCCGCGCGCCCATCAGGCGCGCGAAGGCGATCGCGTAACCGGACAGGATGCTCGGATCGTTCGGGGAGAACGACAGCGCCTCCTCGAACAGCGCCACGGCCGGCGCGGCGTCCCCGTACCAGAGGCGCCGCATCTGGTGGCGCGCGCGCAGGTAGAGATCGATCGCGCGCGGGTCGCTCGGCGACTCGCGCTCGCGGCTGGCGGCGTCGACGGTGAGCGCCGCGGCGATCGCGCCCGCCGCGTCGTCGCTCACGGTGAGCAGCGCCTCGGGCGAGCTGTCGAACCGCTTCGCCCAGAGCTGGAACCCGTCCTCGACGCCGATGACGCGCACGGTGACGCGCACGCCGCCAGGAGGCATGCGCGACGCCGGCCGCGAGTACGGCGCGGGGGGCTGCGAGCGCGGCCCGTCCGGCGCGTAGCCGCCGCCGCCGGTGCGTCGGATCGACCCCTCGACGACGACCTGCACGCCGAGCTCGCGGCCGACATCCCTGGGATCGCGGCCGTCGAGCCGCACCCGGGAGACCGCTGCGCGCGGCCGGACCTTGAGGCCGGCGGTCATCGACAGGGTGTCGGTGAGGTCCTCGGTGAAGCCGTCGGCGAGGTACTCGTCGTCCGGCGCGCCGACGTTGCGGAACGGGAGCACGGCGACCGTCTTCAGCGACGACGTCGGCGTCGGCGCGGGCGTGAGCACGGGCGCGGGCGCCGCCAGCGTGGGCGAGTTGAGCCGCCGCTGCGGCGCCGTCACCGCCTCGACCGGCGACGCGGCGACGCGGGTCGGGTTCTGCTCGATCGGCTGCGGCGCCGTCGGCGCGGCCGTGGCGGAGGACGCGGCGATCGCGGACACGAGCGACTGCGCCGGCTGCGGGGCGATCGACAGGCGCGAGCGCGCGAGCAGCAGCGCGCGGTGGGCCTCGGCCGCGCTGGCGTAGCGGTCTTCACGGCGGATCGCCATGCACCGGAGGACGACGTCCGCGACGGCGAGCGGCACGTCCGGACGGACGGAGCGCGGATCGGGCGGCGGGGACTTGAGCCTGGACATGGCGGCCGCGATCGCGCCGGCACCCGGCCACGCGCGCCGGTGGGTGAGGCACTCGAAGAGGATCATGCCGAGCGCGTAGATGTCGGTGCGGGCGTCGAGGTCGGGCTCGCCGGTCAGCTGCTCCGGCGACATGTACGCGGGGGAGCCGAGCACGAAGCCCTGCGACTCGGCGGCGCTCGGCCCGGACGAGGTGCGCGCGATGCCGAAATCGGTGATCACGACGCGCCCGTTCCTGTCGACGAGCACGTTCTCGGGCTTGAGGTCGCGGTGCACGATGCCCGCCGCGTGCGCGGCGCCGAGCCCGTCGCAGAGCGAGCAGCCGATGCCGATGGCCTGCTGCGACGGCATCGGGCCCGTCCGCGCGAGAACGCTGTGCAGCGACTCGCCCTCGACGCACTCCATCGTGAGGAACTTCTCGCCGTCGTGGTCGCCGAAGTCGAACGTCCGCGCCACGTTCCTGTGCGTGACGCGGCGCGCGAGCTTCACCTCTTGCCGGAAGCGCTCGAGCATGCCGGCCGAGTCAGCGAGATCACGGCGGAGCATCTTGAGGGCGACCACCTCGTCGAGCTCCACGTCGCGGACGCGGTACACGCTGCCCATGCCGCCGGTGCCGAGCAGGCCGAGGATCTCGTAGCGCCCGGCGATGCGCTGAGGCGCCGCGACGAAGCCGGACCCATGGCTCGGCTCGCTGCGCGGCTCCGTGCGGGGCGTCGGCTCGGAGGCCGTAAGTCGCCTGTCGCTCACCCGCTCAGTCTACCCATGCTGAAGGGGAGAAGTCAGCGCGAGCGAACCACCGGACAGAAAACATGAAATTCGCCGCGTCCTGCTCACCTCGACATACCTTCTTCCCGCTTCCGCTCCCCGCGTCGCTCCGTTATATGTACGCGCTCCGCGGGTGGACGAATGCAGCATCACACCAAGCATGAGCCGTCGTCCTCTCTGCTGGAGGTGAGCCTCGATCCGGGCGAGGCGCTGCTCGCGGAGGCGGGCGCGATGGTCGCGCGGTCGCCGAGCCTGCGGACGGAGGTCCGGCTCAACGCGGGCCGCGGGGCCGGGCTCCTCGGGCGGCTCAAGGCGTTCTTCGTCGCGCTGCTCCGCAAGCTCGCGGGGGGCGAGACGTTCTTCGTCAACCGGATCGAGGCGCCGGAGGGCGGGTGGGTGTGGCTCGCCCCGCCGCTCAGCGGCGGCATCCAGCACGTCCGCCTCCAAGGAGAGACGGTGCTCTTCGGCGCGGGCTCGTACCTCGCGAGCGCGGGCGACGTCGACGTCAAGGTGCGCTGGGGTGGGCTGCGCGCCATCCTCGCGCGGGAGGGCGTCTTCTTCATCGAGGCCTCCGGCGTCGGGGATCTCTGGATCACGAGCTACGGGGCGATCGAGGAGCTCCTGTGCGACGGCTCGCTCGTCGTGGACAGCGGGCACCTCGTCGGGTTCGACGCGTCGCTCGCGCTCAAGATCAGGAGCCCTGGCGGCGGGCTCATGGGCTTCATGGTCTCTGGCGAAGGCGTTGTGTGCGAGCTCTCGGGCCGCGGCCGCGTGCTGATCCAGTCGCGCAGCGCCGGCGCGCTCGTGGGGTGGCTCGCGCCGCTGCTCCCGCCCTGAGGGAGCGGCGGAGACGTCCGATGCAGGTGAATCTCCTCTACCGTCCCTCCCAGGCCCTCGCGCAGTGCTGGCTCGACCCGGGCGAGCGCGTGTTCGCCGAGAGCGGCGCGCTCGTGGGCATGTCGACGAACGTGCGCGTGGAGACGCAGTCGGGCGGCCTCATGTCGGGCTTGAAGCGGATGCTGGCCGGAGAGTCCTTCTACAGGAACGCGTTCGCCGCGGAGGGCGGGCGCGGAGAGGTGCTGTTCGCGACACCGCTGTCCGGGGACATGGCCGTGCTCGAGGTGGGTGACCGGCAATGGTGCGTCCAGAGCAGCGCCTATGTCGCGTCCAGCCCCGATGTCGAGGTGAGGACGCGCTCGTCCGGCCTGCGCGGCGTCTTCTCGGGGGCGGGGCTCTTCGCGCTGGAGACGGCGGGGCAGGGCCAGATGATCATCGGCGCGTTCGGCGCGCTCGAGGAGCTCGAGGTGAGAGGCCACGTCGTCATCGACACGGGGCACATCGCAGCGTGGGAGTCGACGCTCGCCTGCCGGATCGGCAAGAGCACGTCGACGTGGCTCGGCACGTGGCTCTCGGGCGAGGGCCTCGTCTGCCACGTCGAGGGGAACGGCAGCCTGTGGGTCCAGTCGCGCAACGCCGGCAGGTACGGCGCGGCGATCGGCGCGCGGCTCGCCCCGCGGCAGCCCTAGAGATCGGGGGACGGCGTGCGCGACGAGATCCGAGGCAACCCCGAGTTCGGCGTGCTCCACGTGACCTTCGAGCACGCCGGCGAGCAGATCGTCGCGGAGAGCGGCGCGATGGTCGCGCGCGACGCGGCCGTCGACATGAAGACCAGCCTGCAGGGCGGGCTCGCCAGCGCGCTCAAGCGCAGGATGACGGCCGGAGAGAGCCTCTTCCAGAGCACCTTCACGGCGACGGCGCCCATGCAGTCGATGCGGCTCGCGCCGGCCCCCGAGGGCTCGATCGAGCGCCTCGTGCTGCGCTCGGGCATGGAGGTGTTCCTCCAGTCGGGCGCCTATCTCGCCTCCACGCCCGGCATCACGCTCGACACGACGTGGCAGGGGGCCAAGGGCTTCTTCGCCGGCGGCCTGTCGTTGCTCAGGGCGTACGGCGAAGGGCTGATCTGGTTCTCGAGCTACGGCGGTATCCACGCGATCGACGTCGGTCGCCAGCACGAGGGATATCTCTGCGACAACACCCATCTGCTCGCGTTCACCGAGGGCCTGAGGTACCAGGTGCGCAAGCTGGCCGGCCTGAAGGGCCTGTTCCTGTCCGGCGAGGGGCTCGTCTGCGAGTTCCGCGGGCACGGGAGGCTCTGGCTGCAGACCCGGAACCCGGGAGCGCTCTCGGCGTTCCTCCATCCGTTCCGGCCCGTGGGCGGCGGCCACTAGCGCTGCCCGCCGGCGGTCCGGCCAGGCCTTCCGGGATCGCCGCGCCGGCGGGCGGCCTGCCTGGCCCGCCCGGTGCTTGCCCGGCGCGCGCGACGATCCGAGACGCGCTCGTGGATTTCGGCGCTGGCGACGGCGCGGTCCCGGCCGTCCGCCATGGGCCGGCGCGCCGTCATTGCCTTCCCGGAGGCGGACTCGCTAAAGTAGTCCCGCCTCGCTGAGGAGGCTCGTACGGCGAGCGGTGGGTGCCACGGATCCACAGGGGCTCGCGGGGCGAGCCTGGCCCCGCCTGAGTACCCCGAACCCGCTATGTGGAAGCTGACGATCGAGGATGACGAGGGGAAACAGACGGGGCTCCCCCTCGCCCATGAGGAGTACGCGCTCGGACGCGGAGAGTCGAACTCGATCCGGCTGACCGATCGCAACGTCTCGCGCACCCACGCCACGCTGGCCAAGAACGGCCAGGGCTGGGTCATCCGGGATCTCGACAGCTACAACGGCACGTACGTCAACGGCGGGCGCGTCAACGGCGAGCAGCACCTGCGCCACGGCGACCTCGTGCAGCTCGGCGACTACCGCATCGAGATCGTCGATGAGGCGCTCTCGTCCGCCGTGACGAGCCCGACGCCGCCGCCGGGCAGCCGCAGCACGGCGCACCTGCCGCTCCACACCCGCCCGAACCGGCTCGTCATGGTCGTCGGCCCGACCCCCGGCGCCGAGTTCCCGCTCGACGGCGAGCGCTTCACGATCGGGCGCTCCGAGGACGCGACCATCTCGATCAACCACAGCTCCGTGAGCCGCCTGCACGCCGAGCTCATCAGCCTCGGCAGCGGCCGCTACGAGGTCGTCGACAAGCAGAGCGCGAACGGCGTGCGCATCAACGGCGTCGAGCTCAAGCGGGGCCTGCTCGAGGCGGGCGACGCGCTCGAGCTCGGCGACGTCCGCCTCCGCTTCGTCGCTGCTGGCAAGATCTTTCGCGCGGGGCCGGACGGCGGGCCTGGCGTGGCGCCGGGCGCCTACGGGAGCGTGGCCCCCTCCGCGCAGTCGTCCCGCTCGCTCGGCGGGGCGAGCAAGGCGATGGGGCTCCTGCTCGCTGTCGCCTTGATCGTCGTCATCGCCGTGATCGTGGCCACGCGCGCCCGGTCGCACGGGTCCACGACGCCCGAGCCGGAAGTGAGGCCCGTGGTGGCGGCGCAGGCGGGCGACGACGCGAAGCTCCTCGACGCGGCGCAGGAGCACCTCCGCTCGGGGGACATCGACGCCGCGCACCGGAAGCTGCAGGAGATCGCCGAGACGTCGCCGGTCCGGGAGACGCCGCGCTTCAAGGAGATCGAGGAGCGCTGGGCGGAGGGGATGTTCCGGCAGGTCGAGCAGGCCGGGACCAAGGCGGACAAGCTCGCGCTGCTCAACGAGATCGCGAAGACGACGGGCGTCCCGACGGCGCTGCGCGCGCGGGTGGCCGAGATGCGGCGGCAGGTCGACCCCGAGGCGCCGCCCGAGCCGGAGCCGGTGCCGCAGCACGTCGGCTCGCCGGCGCCCTGGCTGCCGCAACCCGCGCCTGCGCCCGCGCCCGCGCCCTCCGCTTCGGCTTCTGCCTCGGCGCCGGCGCCCTCGGCCTCGGGCGCCGCGCCGGCGAGCTCTGGCCTCGACTCGAGCTCGTACCCCGCCCAGCGGCGGGCGCTCGAGCCGAAGGTCTGGAACGGGAAGGCGTCGGCCAGCGAGATCAAGCTGCTGCGCGCGATCTGCATCCACCAGGGCGACGCGGTCTGCCGCGACAAGGCGACGGCGGCCCTGGACAAGCAGGAGAAGAAGGGCCCGTAGCCGCCGCTTCCATCCTTCTTTCCCACGTGCGTCGATGACCTCCAGGAGCAGCACCAGGGCTCACGAGCCGGCCGCCCACGCGCCGGATGCGCGCGAGGCCCACGTCCACGAGGCGCCCCCGCCGGGCGGGCATGATGTGCCTCCGGCTGCGCGCGATGGAGGCGCCGTGACCGTGGTTTCGCCGGCGCGGAACGGGCTCGCCTCGCCGGCTGCCCGGGCGATGGCGACCCTCGCCCTGCTCGTGCTCGTCCCCTACGCGCACCCGAGCCTGTCGCGGCTGCGGGTGCTCACGCCGCTGCCCGAGGGGGAGGGGCTCGTCGTGGTCCCGGCGCCGGCGCCGGTGGCGTCGGTGGGCGAGACGACGCTCGTCACCGAGACCACCGAGCAGGCCGAGCTGCGCCAGCCCGAGGAGGTCGCGCTGCCGGCCGCGGCCGCCGAGCTCATGCCGGCGGCGGTCGCCTCCGAGGGCAAGCCGCCGCGGCCGATCGAGGACCCGAGCGGCAAGGCGATGACGCCGTTCTTCCGCGCGCTCGCGGCGGTGGAGCGCAAGGCGCCGCAGTCGATCGCGCGCATCACCTACTTCGGCGACTCCATCGTGGCGAGCGACTTCGTGACGGCGACGCTGCGGCGCAAGCTGCAGAAGCGGTTCGGGGACGCCGGCCACGGGTTCATGCTGATGGCGAACGCCTGGCCCGGATATTTCCACAACGACGTTGTGCGCTTCGCCGGCCCAGGCTGGCAGGTGAGCCGCGTGGTGGGCCCGTTCGCCAAGGACGGGCTCTACGGGCTCGGCGGCGTGTCGTTCCGGTCGCAGGGCGCGGGGGTGTTCTCGCGCTTCGCCACCGCGGAGTCGGGGACTTACGGGCGCGCGGTCTCTCGGTTCGCCGTCGATTACCTGAAGCACCCCGAGGGCGGGCGGATGGAGATCAAGATCGACGGCGAGAGCCGCGAGATGATCGACACGCGGGCCGACGCGGCCAGCTCGGCGATCGCGACCTACGAGGTCCCGGACGGGCCGCACGGCATCGAGGTGCGAGCGCACGGCCCGGGGGTGCGGGCGTTCGGCGTCTGGATGGAGCGGGACACGCCCGGGGTGGTGCTCGACGCCATCGGCATCCAGGGCTGCCGCATCCGCTTCCTCGACAAGAGCGACGACGCCCATTTCGCCGAGCAGCTGCGCGCGCGGAGCCCGTCCTTGACGGTGTTCCATTACGGCATGAACGAGAGCGAGGACGGCGAGCTGTTCCCGCTCGATCAGTACGAGTCGACGATGAAGGCGGTGCTCGAGCAGGTGACCGCGGCGCTGCCCGGATCGTCGTGCCTGCTGGTGGGCCCGATGGACCGCGCCGACAAGAAGGGCGAGGTGTACCGGAGCCGCCCGGTGATCCCGAAGCTCGCCGCGATCCAGCGCAGGGTGGCCGGGCAGGTCGGCTGCGGCTACTTCGACACCTTCGGCGCGATGGGCGGCTCGGGCTCGATGGGGATCTGGGTCCAGCGCGGGCTCGGCGGCGCCGATCTCGCGCACCCGTCGGGCGCGGGGGCCGAGGTCATCGGCCGCTGGCTGTACCTGGCCTTGATGGACGCCTACGAGGGCTGGAAGGCGAACGCCGCGCGGCCCTGAGGTTTACGCGGCCTCGCGGTCGTCGGACTTCGATGCCGCCGGTTCGTCCGCGGCGCGGCGCCTGTGCTCCCGGGCGATGCCGGCCACGACGCCGAGCCACACGAGCGCGAGGGCGATATTGACCATCGCGAAGTGGCGTGTGGAGAGCGCGAGCACCTGGCCGGCGATCACCCCCACGGCGGCGAGCACATCGCCCGCGCGGACGACGAAGGTGTCGATGGCCGCCTTGGCGCTGTACTTGGCGTCGCGGCCGACCGGCAGGAAGAGCGCCTGCCGCGCTGTGTTCTGGATGGAGTAATCGGCGCTGTTCTCCGCGATCTTCGCGACGCGCACGACGGCGAGCGCCGGCAGGACGGCGAGGGACGCGTAGCCGAGCAGCGCGATGGCCGGGAGGATGAACAGGGCGAATCGCACGCCGAGGTACTTGAAGATGCGGGAGACGAAGAAGAGCTGCAGGACGACGCCGAACGTGTTGACCCAGTAAAAGAAATCCCCCTTGAAGGTCCCGATGATCGCGCCGAGCGCCGCCTTTTTCCCCTTCTCGGTGCGCGGGTGGACGAGCCCTGCCTCGGCGCCCTCGACGATCTTGCCGCCTGCCTCGACGTCGAACGCGCCGCCCTTGACGGCGGCGATCTTCCCTTCGAGCAGGCGCGACGCCTGCGGATCGACGAGGTAGACCGGCGCGCCCGCCGCGAGCGGCGCGCCCGGGGCCGCGCCGGCGGGGGCCGCGTCCGGCGCGCCGCGCAGCTCGCTCCCCGTGTCGAGCGCGCTCGTGGCGGACTCGATCAGGGTGCGATCGAGGATGTACTCGCCTGTCGAGTTCACCCAGTTGAGGACGAGCGTCAGACCGGCGATGAGGAGCAGATACCGGTCGCCCGCGATGATCTTGAAGCCGCCCGCCGCGCCCCCGGGCGGCGCGTCGGCCTTGTCCGCGGCGCCCTTCGAGCCCGCGAGGTCGTCGCGGTGGACGAGGTAGGTGAGCCCCAGGCAGGCGAGCAGCACGCCCGCCGCGAGGAGCATCATGTTGTAGGGGCCGATCGGCACGTAGACGCGCTTCGCGATCTGCGCGCCGAACATGGCGCCGAGCGAGCTCCCGATGCCGACGATGGCGAAGAGCCGCTTGCCCTGCTCGGGCGTGTAAACATCGTTGGCGAAGGACCAGAACTGCGCGATCACGGTGAGGTTGAAGCAGCCCACCCACAGATAGAAGGGCACCCCGAGGGGGACGCCGAGGCGCGCGAGGAGGAAGAAGAGGACGAGGTTCGCGGCGAAGAAGAGCGTGAGCGCGGTGGTGAGCTGCATGCGCCCGAAGCGCCTGGCCAGGGCGCCATAGGCGCGGACCACGCCCACGAGGAGGAGCGCCTGGCCCGCCGCCGCGTAGGCCTTCACCTCGGGGCCGTCGAGGTCGAGCCGCCGCCCGCCGAACTCGAGCCCGCCGCCCGCGAGGATCAGCGGCTCACGGACCACCTTGAGGAGGTAATAGCCCGTGAGCAGGAGGAACACGTTCAGCGTGAGGACGAGCACGCTGAAGACCTCGCGCGGCTTCACCTCGGCGAAGATCGCAAGGAGCCTGTGAAGCACGCCCCGGGCCCGTGTCTCGTTCTCGCCTGTGCTCGCCACCCGCCGCTCCATCCGCGGAAAACCGCCGTTCTGGCCGCACCGGCACAGGACCGATGCCGAGCGCGGGAGGCTATCGAGCCTGGTCCCGGCCGGCAACCTCCCTCTCGCGTGTGAACCGCCGCACCCGCCGCGCCGTCGCGTGGACGTTCGACAGGCGCGCGCCGCGCAGACAGGCGTCTCTCGGGTCGGGAACTCCGCTATGCTCCCGCGCCGCGACGTGTTTCCGTGTGAGAGGCGAGGCGGATTGGGCACCAACGAGAAGGGACCGACGCGCGCGCTCGGCCCGGCCTTTCGGAGGCGCGCGGCCGCGCTCGCGAGCTGCGCAGCGCTGTCGCTGTGCGCCGAGGCACAGGCCGCGCCTCCGGCGGAGGGCGCCGCGCCGCCGCCCGTGGTCCCGGGGGCGCCGCCGGCGGCGCCTCGCACATCGGCAGAGCCTGCTACGCCGGCGGCTCCTCGCACATCGGCAGAGCCTGCTACGCCGGCGGCTCCTCGCACATCGGCAGAGCCTGCTACGCCGCCACGGCCTCCCGCCGCGGCGCCGCTGGCGCCCGGCGCGAAGCGCCCTGTGCCGGACTACGACGGTCGCCCGGACGAGGCGACGAGCGCCGGCGACGCGCTGCTCTGGGTGCCGCGCATCGTGTTCTTCCCTGCTTACCTCGCCAGCGAGTACCTGGTCCGGCGGCCGCTCGGCGTTCTCACCGTCGCGGCGGAGCAGGGTGAGTGGATCAAGGAGCTCAAGGACATCTTCACCTTCGGGCCGAACAACAACATCGGCGTCGTCCCGACGGCGCTCCTCGACTTCGGCTTTCGCGCGAGCGTCGGCTTCTACTTCTTCTATGACGACCTGTTCGTCCCCGGCAACGAGCTCCGCGTCCACGCCGCGACCGGCGGGGTCGACTGGTGGCGGCTCACGGTCGCCGACCGGATCCCCCTCGGCGGGCGCGCTCACCTGAAGCTCCGCGGCGAGGCGGACATCCGGCCTGACTGGCTGTTTTCCGGGATCGGTCCCAGCTCGCTGGACCGCGACTGGGCCCGCTACAGGGCCCGCAGCGTCGAGGGGACCGCGACGCTCCACGCCGATTTCGGCGCGTTCAGCTTCGTCGAGGCGACCACCGGCGCGAAGACCGTCGACTTCCACGACATCTGCTGCAAGCCGACGGTCGGCTTCCGGGTCGCGCGCGGCCGTTATCCGATGCCGCCGTCGTACGACACCGGGTATACGGCCTACCGGATCGGGGGCCGCGCCGGCCTCGACTCGCGCCTGCCGCGCCCGGCGCGGGGCCACGGCGTCCGGCTGGAGCTGTCCGGAGAGCACGCCGTCGACCTGGAGCGGCCGCTGGAGAGCCGGTGGCTCCGCTACGGCGGCTCGCTGGGCGGGTTCGTCGACCTCACCGGGCACGATCGCATCGTGAGCCTCGTCCTCTCGGCGGCGTTCGCGGACCCGCTCGGCGCAGCGGAGGTCCCCTTCACCGAGCTCGCCGAGCTCGGCGGCGACGCGCCGATGCGGGGCTTCCGCGAAGGGCGCCTCCGCGGGCGGAGCGCCGCCGCGGCGACGCTCGAGTACCGTTATCCGGTCTGGGCGTTCGTCGATGGCACGGCGCAGGTCGCCGCGGGCAACGTGTTCGGCGAGCACCTCCGCGATTTCGATCTCGACCTGCTCCGCATGTCGTTCGTGCTCGGCCTGCGCACGAGCGGCGAGCGAGACCACTCCATCGATGTCCTGATCGGCTCGGCGACAGAGACCTTCGAGCAGGGGGCCGGCCTCCAGGAGCTGCGGTTCATGGTCGGCGCCACCCACGGCTTTTGACAGCTATTGATCGAGCGGCGGTCACCCGCTCGGCAGGGCGTGTCCCGAGCGAGGCCTGGCTCGGCGGGAGCTTCAGTTGGGCGGCTCGGCGTCGTCGGGGCGCTCGATGCCGACGAGCTTGTAGCCGCGGCGCGGGCCGAGGTCGTAGAGGTGGGCGCGCAGCGGACCGGGCGCCTGCCCGTTCAGGACATCGATGATGGCGTAGCGAGAGGGCGCGTCGTCGGGCGCGCCGCCGTCCCCCGCGATGTGGGGGAGCGAGAGGCACACGCGGCCGTCCGGCGAGGGGCGCACGACCGGCCGCGCGCGCAGGGCGAGCGACTCGCCGGCGTACATCGCGGCCTCGTAGCGGAGGTCTTGCGGGCGCGCGACGCCGGTGCGCCGCGCGAGATCGACGCCGCACAGCGCCTCCGATGAGGCCAGGGCGACGTCGGCGAGGGGCGACAGGCGCGTCAGGTACCGCGCCATGATCGCGCGCTGTCGCGAGAGGAGCTTGCCGATCAGGAACGCGGTGTGTCGCGGCGCCGTGAAGTCGCCTGTCTTCACGGCGGCCTCGACGAGCTCCGGCGTGAAGCGCGCGAGCGTCCGGGCGGCCCAGGCGCCGTCGAGCTCGGTCATCCGCCCGAAGGCCGGGTTGGGGTAGCCGCCGCGCCAGGCCTCCGGCCGGAAATCGCGATCGCTGAAGAAGCCGAAGATGTCGCCCTGCGGATCGTGGCTCGCCCGGTCCCAGGGCCGCTCGGGGATGCCGAGCGTCACGAAGTCGAGGAGCGCGTACTCCGCGTCGAAGTAGAAGGCGTGGCCGAGGCGCTTCGAGATCTCTTCCCACTCCCACTCGCTGCCGAAGCAGTCGCCGAGATCGATGTAGTAGTGGCGCACGTGGCCCGGCGACGCGTCCTTGTCCTTCGGGTCCTCGGCGAGCCAGACATCCATCGAGTTCTGCTCGCGCGAGTCGAAGTGGTTGAGCCAGGCGGCGAGCAGGCGCCCCCCGCGCAGGTCGCGCCGGTCCTCGTGCGGGATGACGTCGTTCGGATCGTCGTCCCGGGTCCCCTCGTACCTGAACGGGCCCATGGCACGGCCCGGGAGCCAGCGCGACGCGACCATGCGGACCCGGTCGCCGCGCTTCGAGGCCTTGGCGAGCACGCCGTCGAGCGCCGCCTGATCGAAGGGCCTGGCGACACCGCTGTTGTCGGTCACGGTGAGCCCAGGCGACAGCTTCAGGATCGACGGCTTCAGGTAGACAACGCTGTCGCACGGCGCCCAGAAGCCGGCGGCGTGGTAGAGGCGCGCCGCGATGGCGGTCGCGCCGGTGGCCCGCTCGGGCTGGTCCGAGGGGTCGGCCTTGAGCATGAACTTGCCGACGCCCTCGACCTTGACCCGGAAGCCGGGGTTCGCGCCGTTCGGCTTGCCCATGTCGATGACCCAGGACCCGTCCGGCGCCTCGGGATCCAGCGTCTTGTCGCCGCACGGCCCGCGCACCAGCTCCTCGACGGAGAGCGGCCGCTTGCCGAGCCGGTTCGTGAACCAGCTCGAGTCCGGCACCTCGTCGACGCTGTTCACGTTGGCCGCCTCGCCCCCCGGATCCACGGCGAAGAACCGCGACACCGGGCGGAAGACGAGGTTGTCGGCGGCGTCCCACGCGAACGAGGACTCGTAGGGCGCGGGCGAGCAGAGGCGGTGCTGCGGATCGTCGCTGGACGCCTCGGGATCGGGCCGGCAGGGCAGCGAGACGGGGCTCAGGTCGGCGTCGCGCCAGACCGGATCGCGCAGGGGGAACCGGCGCACGTCGCCGCTGCACGCCGCGCTGAGCAGGGCGAGCAGCGGGAGAGCGCGGGTGAGCGGCGCCTTGAGCATCGGCGGGGGATGGTAGTGGAGAGGGCGCCGCTCGGGGCGGTTTTCGGCGAATCAAGCGGGGCGAGCGCGGTCGAACGCGGACGAGCGCGGACGAGCGCGGACGAGCGCGGGCGATGGCGGGCGAACGCGGACGATGGCGGGCTCGTCAGAAGCCTTCTTGCCGGAGCCGCGCGATCACGGAGCGGTAGAAATCGATATAGAGCCAGGGGTTCCCGTCGCCCGGACTCTGTCCGAAGAGCTGGCCTATCTCGTCGAAATGGTCGGCCGGGATACAGCCCCAGAAGTCCCCCCACCGCGCGTCCCGCGCGCGCACCAGGCCGTCGTTCGGGAACGACTCGCCGATGCCGCCGTCGAGCAGGGTCTCGGTCAGCAACAGCAGCGGGTGGACCGGATCGAGGCCGTCGTCGAACTGCGCGACGAAGGGCGCGGGGGTGAGCGTCGTGCAGTCCCTGCCGCCGCGCGCGCGGTTCGTCCGCCCGCCGAAGGAGGCATAGAACACCCCGGGAGCATCGGTGAACCTCGCGTTGAACTCCGCGATGCCGGGCGTCGAGAACTGCTCGAGCGCCGCGAAGACGCTCGTCTCGTTGCCTATCTGATCGTAGAGCGGCGCGCCGATCGCGTTGATGAGATCGTCCAGGATGTCCTGCAGGCGCTCGTGGGCGACGAGCTCGAGCGCCACGTCGGCGACCTTCGAGCCCAGGTGGGGTGTGGCGACGGTGACGATGGAGGCCACGAGATCGGGCCTGTCGTGCGCGACAACGCGCGCGTCGAGCCCCCCCTGCGAGTGGGCGATGATGTTCACCTTCTCGTGGCCTGTCGCGTCCAGGATCTGCTCGATCCGCGCGAGCAGCTGCGCGCCGCGGACCTCGGAGCTGTTGAACGGGTCGACGGCGGGCGTGAAGACCGTCTCGCCGCCCTCGGCGAGGGCCTCTTTGAGGTTGTAGAAGTAGCTCACGTATCCCGCGCCCGCGAAGTCCTCGAATCCGAAGAAGCCGTGAGCGAGCACGATGGGATACGGCGGCCCGAGCTTCCCCGACGGCCAACCGCCGCCGACTTCGCCCGGGTCGTCCGACAAGCCCGATGAGCTCGCCCAGCCGCCCGAGGCGGAGCCGCCGCCCGCGCCCGTGAGCACTTCGCCGGTGTCCGCCGGCGGATCGAACTGCTCCCCGGCCGCGCTGCAGCCCGCGAGGAGAACACACGAGGCGACCATCACCCACCCTCCCAGAGCAGCGGACACCCGCCGTCGCCTTCGACGAGCACCCGTGTGAGACTTGCACTTACGCGAACCGCCAACACACGATGAGGAGACTGCCGACGAAGAAAGATCCAGCACGACCACCTCCTGCCGGAATCAGCTCAGACTCTGCTGATGGGATGCTGATGTCAAGCGCTGTCGGAAATTTGAATCATTCGTGATCTGCAGCGCATTGCGTCGCGGGCGGCGTTGCGAGCAGCGGTCGGCCTCCTGCAATACGCCACGGGTTTTGACGCCGCGCTGGCGCATTGCGTCGCGGGGCGACGTTGTTTTTCCATGCGGAGGGGCGGGCTGGCTCCGGTAGGTTCGTGGGCCATGCGATCTGTCCAGAGCTCGTTTGCGCTTGTCCTGGTGGGTACCCTGGCCGCTTGCGGTGGCGCGGCGCCTCCTCCGTCGGAGCCGGATCGTGCGGAGGCCGAGGTGGCTGCAGCGGCGCCGGCCGCGAAGGAGGGTGAGGCGGCGGAGGGTGAAGGTGGGAAGAAGGAGGAGGACGCCGCGACGGAAGCGTCACGGCAGATCCCGACGACGTGCGAGCAGCGGGGCAACGAGTGTTTGCCGCCGGTGGCGTTCGTGAAGCGGCTCTGCAGCGGGTTCCATCCGGACGTGGCGCTCACCCTGTTCGCGAAGGGGTCGCCGTTCACGCGCGGGTACCTGACGCGGGACACCGAGGCGGTGAACGCCTCTGGCGGGTCGTCCTCGAACGACAAGCTGGTCTTCGATGAGGAGGTGCTGATCCTCTATCACCGGGAGCCGGAGACCGGGGGCATGGTCGTGAGCGGCGCCGGCGGCGGCTACGAGGTCCTGCGATGGGACGGGACGTGCGCCACGCTGATGGCGGAGGAGGTCCGGCAGCACGTGCCGCCGAAGCCGAAGTTCGCGGCGATCCCGTGGAAGAGCCTCGACCAGAAGACGCGCGACGCGTTCCTGGCCGACGAGAAGACGGGCAAGCTCATCATCGAGCGGAAGAGAGAGTGCAAGGGCGCGACGATGGGGGCGGTCACCGCCAAGTGCGAGAAGGTCGACAAGCAGATGGCGGCGGCGCTGATCGAGTACGTGCGCAACGGCGGAGCGCTGCCGGCGCCGGGCCCGCTGCCCTGAGGGGCGGAGGGGGAGCGGGGCGCTTCCGGATGGGGTGGGTGGGAGCGCCGCCGGGACGATGAGGGACGGGGGACCGCGGTCGCGGTCGGGGACCGCGATCGCGGTCGGCTACTCCGGCTTGTCCTTGGGCGCCACGTAGTCGGGCGGGAGCTGCGCGGCCTCGTTCCCGCCGGTGAAGAAGTACTTGTCGAGCTCGGTCATCCAGATCCGCTGGCCGGCCTCGGAGATGAGGTCGAGGCGGTACTCGTTGATGAGCATCTTCGAGTGCTCGAGCCACATCCGCCACGCCTCCTTCGAGACGTTGTCGAAAATCCGCTTGCCCAGCTCGCCCTTCAGCGGCGGCTTCTCCAGCCCCTCCGCCTCACGGCCGAGCTTCACGCACTGGACCATCCTCGCCATAAGTTGCCCGACTCCTTTTCCTTTTCGCGGGCTTCTTAGCCGAGCCGCGAGGAGCCGTCGAGAGCGGCAGGCGTGCCGGCGAGGTCAGCGGGTAGCCGACCAGAGAGGGGCCCGACCGGAGCGGGCGGGCGAGCGGCGGCAGCAGGTTGAGGCAGCGGCGGAGGGGCAAGGCTGACGGAGGCGCCTGGAGGCAGCAGCAGGCAGGAAAGCCGGGAGGATCGAACCAACGGACCCCGACCGGCGGCATGGCGACGTCCGCGACGGCGTCAGCGACGGAACGATCTGGCGCCGAGGGGTTGACGGCAGCACGGTTTCTAGCAATATTCGGTCCGTCTGAACGAACCACGAGGGGGCGATCGGCTTCGACGTGGGGACTGAAGGTCTGTCTGCGTGCTGGCGGCTCCTGCTCCGCCTATCAAGCGGGACGTTACAAGTGCGAACGACAACGCATACGCTGTCGCGGCCTAATAACCGCTAAGCCATCCGAGGAGAAGGTCGTCCTAGTACTCTAAGGGTGTCAACCACAGGGCTGGGTCGCGTGAGGACGCCCTCGATAACGCGGCCGAGATTCAGTGAGGGATAGGTCGTAGCCGAATCTACGAACGCCGTCGCCGGCGCATGGCGACTACGCACGTGAACGAAGGTAGACTGGATGCCTTGCGGACCCGGGTTCGATTCCCGGCGCCTCCACCAAGAAGACACGGCGAGAGCCGTGTCTTCTTGCTTTTGTGGGATCTGCGGGTGACCTGACAAATTTCGGTAGGGGTCTGGGCGGGGCTGGACGGTGTGAGACAGGGCACCGGCAGTGGGTAGCCATGGCCGAACGGGCGGAACGGAACGGAACGGGGCGGGATGGCCGACTGAGGGGCCCGCGACCGGATCCCGGAACCGCCCTGCTGGAAACCGGGACCAGTGGAGCAGGAGCGGATGCAGGTGGACCGGCGGCGACCCCGATCTCCCTAGCCACCTGAGACGAGCCTGCCGAGCGGGCTCTTCTTGACACGGGACGGGATCTCCGCTGACCTCGCAGAGGGAGTTGGCCATGGGGTGGATCGAGCGGCAAAGCGGACCGGAGAGACGCTCTCTCGGCGCGGACCGCACCCGTCGGCGCGTGGGGTTGCGCCACCTGGTCTTCTGTCAACGAGATGGTCGTCTCGTTGTCAGTCGCCCAAGCAAGTCCGTTGTCATAGACGACGCAGCCCTGTGTTGTCTAGGCAAGCCCGACAGGACTCTAGTCGCCACCAACATCGCGCCAACGAACGCGTCGGCCACCCCAATCGCAGGCGAGCAGCTCACGTAGAACATCGAGGAACAAGCATGGTGGACACGATATCGATCGCGAAACCCGTCAAGATTCAGCCAGTAAACCTTGATGGCACATTGCACTTGAAGCAGAACTCCGTCGGAGAACTGCAACTAACGATCCAGTCGCGCGGATTGGTCCTAAGCATAGAGGGGATACAAGGTGTCACGCTCGACGGGCAAGACGGCACAGCTTACCACGCTGATTGGATTGCTCTTACAGACGCAAAATCTCACATATCAACCAGAAGCGGCGTCTCTTCAGAGCTCGTGCTCAGTGTGCCCTCGATAAGACTTGTCGAGTCGACCGAAGACGCGACCACGGCCAGGACTTTGACCGTGCTTGTCTGCGGCTGCTTCTTTGCGCCGCCATCTCCAATGGACTTTAATGTGGCTGGGTTCCACTGGAGGGTTTCGGCGTTGCACTCGCCAGCAGAAACGACCGATCTGCTCAGTACCACAAATGGCACCGCTATCACAGCCAGGTTCGACTGCGCCCTAGAACCAGGGCAATCAGCTTCCGAAGCAGAAAACGTAGCTGAAGATCTCATGTGGATGCTGCGGCTTGGCGATGCGCGTCCGAATCACTGGTGTCGCACGCTACTGCTCGACAGCGCGGGCCAAGTCGTCTGGACTGAATACCGTAGTGGACCGCTTCCAGGCCGCGTATCCGCGGGACCATTGCCCTATGATCCAAACAACCCGGTCAACACCAAGAAGTTTCTAGAAGGATGCTACGCGGCGTACAAGGCCAACAAGGAGCCTTACAGGCTTCAAGGCATCATACACATGTTAGCCCTCGCTCGCGCTGAAGCGCCTACTGAGATAAAGGCGCTCATCGCTTCAAATATACTAGAGATAATTCGCTACAACTATGGCGTTAATGTGCTAGCACCTAGCGGGCGCGCCTTTCTTGATGGCGACGACATATGCCGACCTTCTAATCGAAAGCGGATGTCTCTCAATGAATTGATCGTTAGTCTTTGCAACGACCTCTCCCTTTCTGGGTGGTCTACTGACTTTAAGGACTTACGAAACAGTGTCACACATCAAGGAGTCGTACCAGGGGCCAGTCCCAAGGAGCGCTACTACAACACTATGGACCTGATTCATTTCATCGATCGGGTTACCCTTGCTCTCCTAGGCGTTGACCAACTAGGCTTGAATTACTATCGATGTAACATTCGGGAAGGGCACAACGACTGGATTGTTCCGTTCGTTCGGTAGCACAAGGCCCAGCGACAGGACGTGCCACCAGGTAGTTGGACTCGGATCCGGAGCGAGCTTGCCGGGGCAGGACGAGCTCGTGGGCGACGCGCGCCGCCGCAACATCGCCCACTGCGAGCGCCGCCCCATCCGGCGCTACCCGCCGCGCCGGATGCGCTCGGCGGCAAGGTCGATGACGCCGCCGCCCGCGTCGGCCCCTGGCGCGCCGAGCAGCCGCCCGATGGTCTCGTGGGCGATGCGCGCCGCCTCCACGTCGCCTGCCGCGAGCGCCTCCCTCATGCATTCCGCCAGCTGGCCGAGCAGCACCGTCCGCGGGTCCGCCGGTTTCGTCTGCGATTCGTCCGGCGCACGAGGTTTCGCGCACTTAGCCGCCGTCGACGGCACGGTTGCCGCTCCCGACTCATGCGGAAACCTACGCGATCCCTGCGGATCCCCACCCTCGGCAGGCGTTTCGATTCCCGGCGCCTCCACCAAGAAGACACGGCGAGAGCCGTGTCTTCGTATGCGTTCTGTAGACCCCATCCTCGCGTGGTGCGCGCCGTCGCCGTAGATTCGCGGCGCGATGCGAGAGCAAGAGCGGCCTGCGAGGAAGGGTGGCTGGACCCAGCAGCGAGCGGAGGAAGCGGCGGTCGACGCCGAGGTCGCCGCCCGCGTGCACGTCGCCCGCAAGCGCGCCGCGGCGAAGCCACGTGCCACCGATGCCTCGGCCGAGTCGTCGACAAGGCGCCGGAAGCCACGCGTCGACCGCGCGAGCATCGACGAGGCGTCGCCAGCGCGCCAAAGCCGGCGAGCGGCGCGCCCGGCGGGCGGCAAGGTGGCGTCCGTGCCCGCCACATCGGACGGCGACGCTGAGCTGCGATCAGCTGGGCGCCGCGGCCGGCGCCCGGGGCCACGGACTGGCCGCGAGCCGCTGCCGAGCGTCGGCGTTCTCGAGGGTCTGCTTCCAGGACTTGGGAGCGAGCTCGATGATCCGCTCAGGCGGCCAGGTGGGCAGCAGGATCAGCACGTCGCGCAAGTAGGCCCAGGGCTCGATACCGTGCAGCGCACAGGAGGCGATGAGCGACACGATGGTGGCGTTCCACTCGGCACCGTCCTTGCTGCCCACGAAGATCCAGTTCTTCCTGCCCACGGCCTCACGGCGGAGCTCAAGCTCGCTCCGGTTGTTGTCCAGGCGGAGCCGACCATCCTCGAGGAAGCGATTGAGCGCGGTCCATTGGTTGAGCGCATAGCCGATGGCGCCAGCGATGGGGCTCCTCGGCAGGACGAGCAGGTCCTCTGTCTCAAGCCACACGCGGAAGGCCACGAGCACGGGCTCGGCATCCGTTCGGCGCTGCTCGGTTCGACGGCTCGGAGGCAGCTCCTTCGTCGCCTTGTCGATCGCGTAGAGCTTGCGAATGAAGCCGATGGCTACCGTCGCGCGCTCCCGGTCGGAGGTCATCGCCTCGAAGAACTTCCGCCGGCAATGCGCCCAGCAACCGACCTCGGTCACCTGCTCGGTGCGGAAGAGCTGCTCGTAGACATTCGAGGCGTCGGCCTGGACATAGCCCTTGTAGCCGCGAAGGAACTCCTTCGGGCCATCCTGGTTGTGGTGCGGCGTGAATCGGAACAGGACGTGCTCTCGGTCCGCCACCAAGACCCAGAAGTGGCCCCGCCGGCACTTGTCCTTTGCTTGCACGAGCACGCCGGTGGCATCGATGGCGATACAGTGCGCGTTCAGGGCGTCCTTGGCCATCGCCCCGACAAGGATCGCGAGCTTGTTGGCGCACGATTCGACCCAGCCGCACAGCGTCGAGCGCGAGAGGTGAAGGCCCCAGCGCTCGAACATCTTCTCCAGCCGGTGAAGCGGCAAGTGATCCGCGTACTTGCTCACCAGCACGTGCGCGAGCAAACCCGGACCGGCGAGGCTGCGCGGAACAGGGCTGTCGGGGACGTCGGCGATCGTGATGCCTTGCTCGGGCTCACCTTTGACCGCGAACTTCGGCCTCACGATCTGCAGCCGCACGAAGCTCGCGGGCCGCCACTCGAGCGTCTCCGATACCTCCTCGCCGATGCGGACAAGCGCGGTTGCGCGCTCGTCCTGCGCCTCCGGCGGCAACAGCTCGATCCGCTCGACCGGCAGATGCTCGGGCAGGCGTTGCCGCCCGTGCGGGCGGGCTTGACGCCCCTTGTCCCCGCTTCCGGAGGAGCCGTTCGGCGCCGCGCCATCGCGCCCGTCTGGCGAGCCGGTCGCGCCCGCGTCCGGCTGCGCACCGGCGCCCGCGAGCATCTGCAAGATCGCGTCGAAGGCGAGCTGCATCTGCGCTGGGTCGACGTGCTCGGCCTTCTGGCCGAAGATGTGCCGGCGAAACCGCTCCAGCTCGATGCTGGCGAGCTCGTAGAGCTTGCGGTACTCGTCCCGCTCGTGGGCAGCGCGTGCGAGCTTGTCCTTGAGCTCGCGAATCTGCTCTTCGACCGGCTTGCTCACGGCGCTGTAAGTACTCGTGAGCTCCTGCTTTTTGAAGGGGCTTGTTGAGGAAAATTTCCGCCGCTCGATGCAATGCAACCGTGGGTGCTACCCGGGAGCGTGCGAAGCTGTCAGGTGGGATCAGAGCGCCGGAGGCGATGCGGTCTCGGCGAACGGGACCGCTCTCCGCAACTTCGAAGGCGCAAGGGCGATGCCTTCAAGGATCTTCGCGAGCTCGGCGGCGTCGATGATGACGCTCGTGGCTCCCGGAGTGACGGCACGCGGGGCTCGGAATGCCCCGCGCTCAAGCCTTTTGTAAAGTAGACAGTACCCGCTGCGGTCCCACCAAAGGGCCTTGCAGCGGTCGGCCGCCCGGTTGAAAAAGAGGAACAGGGCTCCGGAGAGCGGGTCCTGTCGCAGCACCTCGCGCACGACGGCAGCGAGACCATCGAACGAGCGCCGCAGATCGAGCGGCTCGGTGGCAACGTAGATCGAGACGCGGCCAGGGATCATCGCGCCCCCCCGAGCGCACGAACAACGCGCGCCAGCGTAACCTCGTCGAACGACGGCGGGACGCGGACGACCGCGCCGTCGGGCAGGACGACCTCAAGCGGTGCGCCCGAGGAGAGCGCCGTCGCCTCCGGGGAGGCTACCACCACCGGGAGGAATGAAGGCAGCTTCGCCGCGTCTGGGCGCTGCCGGCACTCGCTCCGCTTCATCCCCAGTCGGCGGCTCCAGGAGTAGAGCGTCCCGGCGTTGACGCCCTCCTGCTCCGCGAACACGCGGGCTGAGTGCCCGCTCTTGTGCCAGCGCGTCACTCGATCGCGCCAGGTGCTTCTGCTTTCGTCCATCGACACCTCCGGCGCAGGGTTTTACGCAGCGTTTGGGCCTCAGGACAGCATGCAGGTCGCCGAACGGATACTGTCTTCTTGCTTTTGTGTGACTTGCGCGCAATTTAGTAAATTTTAACAGGGGTGGATCCGGAGCCGGTCCGGTTTGGGTGGAATCATCGGGAGTGGGCGCGGCGGGTGATGCGAGGCTGCGGGGCTCCACGGAGCTCCACGGCGAGCACCCGGCCGGCGGAGCCAACCTCGGGTCCGAGCCTACAACGCCGGGAGGAGCGCGGCCGTAGGAGCGGGCCAGCGGACGTGGCTAGCGGGGATGCCGCCCGCGGGTGGGGGACCCTGCCCTAGCCGAAAGGCTCCGAACCGGAGCCGCGGCCGCCAGGCGGACGGGCTGTTCTTGACATGGGCCGGCATCTCGGATGGTCTCCAGGTGGGGAGAGCCATGCGGATAGCTACAGATGTGGGCGGAGCCGGGCAGACACCACCAAACGCTTCCGCGAGGCAGGGGGTAAGTGCACCGCTGTCCATGCCTTCCAATCCGATAGGAGCTAATTCCTCCTGTGCACCCGACTGCCCATAGCCAGTTCAAGTGAACACTAGCCACTCAGCAGGGCGATATGAGCTGGAAATATAGCGTCATCAAGGCTCTCCGGAGCCGTCCCTACCTGGTCCTCTTGTTCGGGATCGGTTGCCTTTTGGCTGGGTTCAGCGCTGTCGCAATCGCAAGCCCTGAGGTTCTGAAGGCTTCGGGGATTTACGTCTTGGCTGGGTTCATGGCCTTGCCGATCGTAGCGGCAACGATCATCGAATGGCGAGCAGTAGCTATCCCTGAGCCACATCAACCACCAGAAGAACCCAAATCTTCACTGGAGGAGAATACATCGAGCGAGGCCGGACGGTTCTGCAAGGACCTGAGGCGTCGGCTCGAAGAGGCTTCCAGAATCACACACGCAACATTTGTAAACAACCAACAGCGTACCCAGGATGAATGGCTAAAGACTGCGGAGCAATGGAGTAGAGGATCTTTTGCCGCATACGGCCCGCGATACAGCGACGTGCTACTAGAATCATATCGAGCCGCCACAAAAAGCGTCTTTGCAACCAGCATTCCAGACTATTCGGAAACATGGGACAGCGCCTTTGGCGACCGGCTACTGGAAGCACATAAAACGAACGATCACCGTGCCCATGTCGATCGGGTGTTCGTATTTGACACGAGAGGCAGCATAAACGACGCCGCAATACGTCAAATGAAGCATCAAAATGACGCCGGCGTGCGCATTTGGGTCTACATCGACGCTGAGGATCCCACGTTTCAGTTCCCACCGGGCATCAGCCGCGATTTCACCATCATTGACGATGCCATTGTTGCCACCACACGCTCTTATGGCCGTCAAGGGGAAGGATTGGAGGCGGTTTGGGAGTACCGAGACGAAACTCACCTGAGACAAGTAAGAATCATCAGGGACAAGCTGCTAGCCGGCTCGATAAAACTAGAAAAATTTCTACAGCAATACGATTCCATCAATGAGCATTCCTCGACATAACCAACCTTTCGCACGCGCCGCGCAAAGCGCCATCTCATCCGTGGACCTCCCTCTCTATGCCAACGTCGGGCGAGACAGGCTCCCCTAGAAATCTTCGGCGGCGGCTGGTTCGCGCCGTCCGGATTTCTGTCAACGAGACGGACGTCTCGTTGTCAATCTTCGCGAACGCTCCGGACTCCAAGCATGACGATGCCGCCCGTACCCTCCACAGAACGCTCCAACGGGAAACCATCGCGCTTGGCGACCCTGGAGTATCTCGACCGCGACGTCGCCCTCGCCCCACCAGGTAGCAGGATCCGCGGGGTTGCCGATGCCCCGCCCTCGCCGGGTCTCCGCAGCGGCGGCCTATCTTCGGAGATGCGCAGATAGGCCGCGGAAGTCGCTGCCTATTCACGGGAATACGCAGATATGCGGCGGAGCGTCGCGACCTATTCGCGGGAATACGCAGATATGCCGCGGCGCTTCGCCGCCTACATGCGATAACCCGCCGCTAGGCCCTGCGACGCAACTGATTGCGACGTTAGCCGGACCTATTCGAGGCCACCAAATCCGCTGACAACGACATGACCGGACGAAGGTGGGAACAGACGCCATATGGACGTAGCCGCTCCGCAGACCGCGTCTTTCCCCTGGCCAGATTCGGTTACACGCTACGCGACGCCAGATGAGGGCCGTGCCCTCGCCGAGCGAAGAGGAGCGAGCGATGCCAGGAAGCAGGGAGCTGGTACAGCTGCGTGCAGAGCTGTCGAGGTATCGAGAGCAGAAGAGCCGTGGGAAATTCCCGAGCGAGCTGCGGGAGCGAGCCGAGGCCTACGCCAAGGCGCGCTCCCGCTCGGGGGCAACACCGACCGAGATCGCCACGGAGCTCGGTGTCCACAAGATGACTGCCGACCGATGGGTGGCTGACGGTGAGCGCGCAGACGAGGGGGCGTCGCCAAGAGCCCCCAAGGCGGCTCAGCAGATTCCGTTCCTACCCGTCGTGGTGCGCCCCGAGCGCCGCGAGGCGCCGCCTTTGCGGCTCAACGTCGCGTTTGCCGACGGGACGCGGATGCAGGTATGTGGGATAGGCGCGCGCGAGCTCGTGGAAGCGCTCGAAGCGTTGCGGAGGGGACGGTGACCCCCGCGACGATAGCCGTCTATCTGGCGGTCGGTCCAGTGGACTTGCGTGGTGCGTTCGACCGGCTCGCCGCGATCACCCGGCAAGTGCTGTGCCTGGACCCGGCCAGCGGCGCGCTGTTCTTGTTCCTCAACAGGAGGCGTAACCGGCTCAAAGCCCTTTGGTGGGATCGCAATGGATACACGATCTTGTATAAGCGTCTCTCGAAGGGTGCATTTGCTCTGCCTTCGTTCACCGAGGCCGACGGCAGGTGTATCGAGCTGTCAGCACAGGACTTCGCGCAGCTGCTCGCCGGTCTGCCTGTAGAAGAGCTGGCAAGCCGCCGCCGGCTGGTCCACTGAGGCGTCTGCGCCGGCGCTCGTTCACCGCGCTGCCGGCGCCAGCGCGGCCCGATGGCGGCCGGCGCAGCCGGATGCGGAGATGGAGCAGGGCGCGCGCTGCATCGCGCCCGAAGACCTCGCGAGCGCGCGCCGCCGATGGCGCACCATGGCGGTCCTGCATTCCCGCCTTCGACGAGAAATTCTCATCGAAAACAGCGAATTTTCTCTGCATAAGGTACTTGTCAAGAGCAAGCGCAGGGGGCATCCATGGCGCGCCTTGACCTCGACGACACGCCCCGGTGAGACCGCGCTGCCGCAGTCGACGGAGGCAGAGCGCCTTGACGGCGCGGCGCTCGTGCTCGGCTATCTCCAGGCCAGGGGACAAGGACAGGGGAGCCCCGCCGGCCCCGCGTCGGTGGTCGACGCGCTGCTCCGGCGGGTGCAGGAGCTCGAGGCGAGGCTGGCCGAGCTCTCGACGGCGGAGCAGCAGGCCCAAGAGCTCGCTCGCACCGTCGCGTCGCTCAAGGCGTACAATCAACAGCTGCAGGAGACGATTCGGACCCTGGAGATCGGATTCCGGCGCCACGTCTCCGAGCAGGTCTCGCCTGACCAGCTGCGGCTTTCGCTGGCCGGAGAGCCAGATGCCTGTCCGGCTCCGACTTCGTCGCAGGCCGAGAGCGTCGACGCCGCGCCCGAAGTGGACCCGGGCGAGGCCAGCGGCCCGCCGCCGGGCTCTGCGAGCCCACCGGAGCACTCGGGGACGGCAGAATCCTCCTCCGGCTCCGATCCCGGAGGTGGCAAGCCAGTCAAGCGCCACGAGCACGGGCGCCGCCGCATCGGTGTCATTCCGAGGGTGATCATCGAGTCGCTGCCGCAGGAGGTGCTGCTCAAAGGCCTCGAGCGCTTCGAGCGTGTGGGCGCCGAAGACAGCTCGAGCATCGGCTACCGGCGTGGCGGCCTCCTCGAGCTCGTCACGCGTCGCCTCAAGTACGTGGCCAAGGCGGAGGCGCCGGCGGCGAGCAGCGCAGCTGAAGAGGCGCCGGCTCCTTCGCCAGCCGCCGGGCCGGCCTTGAATCACGAGCGCGGCGAGCCGCTCGTCGTGCGGGAGCACGAGCTCCTGGGGATCCCCGCGGACACGTCCTTCAAGCAAAGCCCCTTCGTCGACGGCGTCCTTGTACGCTACACGCCCGAGTCGGACGCTGCGGAGGACAGCGGACCGGTGAAGATCGCGTCGCTGCCGGAGCGCCCGATCGACAGGTGCCTTGCCGATCCGAGCCTCTTGGCCCACCTGTTCGTCCACAAGCTCGACTACCACACGCCCTACTACCGGCAAGAGGTGGAGTCGGATCGCCACGGCTTCCGCATCGGCCGCGGCAACATGACCCGCTGGCAGTACGATTGTGGTGGCATCGCGATGCGCATCGCCGATGCTATCTGGAGCGACGCGCTCTCGAGGTCGTGGTTCGCCATGGATGCGACGGGCACCGCCATCCGGGCCAAGGACAAGCACCGCTATGGGCATGTCTTCGTCCTGGTCGCGCCGGGCGATGGGGTGCTGTTCCGCTATACGCCGACGTACGACGGGCCCACCGTCGCGAAGCTCTTCGGCGGCTACCAGGGGACGCTCGTCGCCGATGCCTCGGCCAACCACAACGTGCTGTTCGGGCCGGGCAAGGCGCGTGAGGCCGGCTGCTGGAGCCATGCACGAAGGCGCTTCTTTAAGGCGTTCAAGGCCGGGGCGGGCAAGGAGGCGGCGTTCGCGCTCCAGACCCTCCAGGCGCTCTTCCGCGTCGAGGAGGAATGCGCCCTGTGCAGCCCGGACGAGCGCCTCGAGATCCGGCAGCGCAAGTCCGCACCGCTGATTGAGAAGCTCTTCGCCTGGGTCGAGGCGCAGCGGCAGGTCGTCCCGGAGCATTCGCCGTTGCGCGAAGGGCTGGTCTATCTGCACAACCAGAGGGAGGCGCTCTGCGAGTTCCTCTCCAACGGGGAGATCCCCATCCACAACAATGCCTCCGAGAGGGCACTGCGCCGCGTCGTCAAGGGACGGCGCAACTGGCTCTTCCACGGCAGCGACGAGCACGCTGTCCGGTCTTGTGCCATCTCGTCGCTCATCGCGACCTGCCAGATGCACGGGCTCGACCCCGAGCTCTACTTGCAGGAGATCCTGACCGTGGCTCCGAGCTATCCGCTCAGTCGCATCCTCGACCTGAGTCCCAAGAACTGGGTCGCGACGCGACAACGCCTCATCGCCGAGGGGCGGCTCAAGTACCTGGACCTGGCTCGGATCACCGGCTCGCGGCTCGCCTTCCGCGACCGCTGATCGCGCCGCGTCGCCCGCTTCCGTCGCGCCCACAGCGCTCGTCGCGTCCGGAGCGGCCGAGACCGGCGCGCGTCCTTTCCGCGCCGAGGTGCGTCGGCTCGTCGAGCCGGTGCTGTCGTCGCTTCGCCCGGCCGCCGTCGAGCTCGTCCTGGCGGGGCCCCTTCGGGTCGCATCGCTTCGGCGCTGCTTGTCCGCGTCTCGCGTCGGCCGCCGTCCGCTCACCTCCTCTGCGGACGGCTGGGCGGCGCTCTTGCGGCGCCGCACGCCGGCGGCCTCCGTCGCTCCCGAGCGCTCCTGCTGCCCGGCCGCGCGACGCGGGCGCCCGGTCGCGCGGCCGGGGGCGTCCTCGCGGCCTGGCCACGCGACGTGCGGCGCAGACAGCTTCAGCACCGCCGTCGTCAGGCTCGGCACTTCGACGCCTGCGTCCCCGCTCCGTCGCTCCGTCATCGCACCGCGACTCTACGCACGGGGCCGCCTTCCACAAGCACGCTTCGGAACGCGCTCTGCGGAGCGGCTACATATGGACGAACGATGCTCAGCGCCGGTCCTCGAACGAGGGGCCTGTTCGACGAGATTCGCGGCACATTGACGGGGAACGTGCGTGGTGCTTGACCGCGGACTGCGACTGCTCCGCAGCCAGCTGAACAAGACGCGAGGTCGTGGCGCGCCACGGCGTCCTCCTCGGCGGGGTTGCGGCTCACCCGCAGGCCGTTGACTGGGCCAAAAAGCAAGGCTTTCCGGGTACTTATCGCTCGACCGGCGACGTTGGTCGCGTCCGAGGCCGGCTCGTGGTACTCTCCATGTTCGCATGAAGCGGTACTCTGCTCAGGTTGCGGATGCGGTGGTTGAAGCTCTTGCCACCTCGTTCCACTACAAGGAGGATCTCGGATCATTCTTAGTGCGCTGCGGTGTCCCGGGAGACACTGTGCAAGCCTGTCAGTTTACGCGGAACGGGCCACCTCGCCGGGTCAGCGCGAGAATGCTCGTGGACGGGCTCGCGGCTCATCCTGCCACGGGGACCGAGTTGATGCGACTCATCATTCAAGGCCTACTGGCGGAGGACCTTGACTTTCCAAGGCTTAGAAAGCTCGAAGACGGTGAACAGCGCGTAGCGAGCGCACGTCGCGCTCTGTCAGAGTTGAAGGACCTCGTCAGCGGCGAGTTCGCTGCCGAACGGAGGAAACGAGAACGGCAGGACGGCCTCGAAAAGAGCCGCCTCGATGCTTCGCTGATTCAGCATCGTGCATCGATGCTCCGAGGGCTCCGCGATCGCTTCATGGCACTGTTTGCGGCGAGCGACCACCAGGGTCGCGGCAAGCAATTCGAAGTGCTTCTCAAAGACCTCTTCGAACTGTTCGACCTTTCTCCACGAGGCTCGTTTCGCCCAGACGGGGAGGAGATTGACGGCTCGATCATTCACGAGGGACAACACATCCTCGTCGAAGCGAAGTGGGAGACAAAGCCCATCGAGACCGCGCCGATCGGCGTGTTTCGTCAGAAGGTCGAGGACAAGCTCAAGACGACACTTGGGTTGTTCGTATCCATGTCCGGTTACTCACCCGCGGCGGTGGAGAAAGCTGGCGGCGGTGGCGCCCGTTCGATGATCCTGATGGAGGGAACGGAGCTTATGCCGGTGTTTGAAGGGCAGGTAGATCTTCGTGACCTTCTCGCGCGGAAGATTCGCCGTGCGCATGAGACTGGAGAAGCGTTCTTTAAGCCATATTCTTAGCTAACCGAGCCGTCCGATTGGCGCCGGCTAACAAGCCGATGGATCTGGCGGCCGCTGCGCGGCCGCAGCTCATCGTCTACCTCGTTAGGCCGCTTACGCGCCGGAGTGCTCGACCTGCTTGTCTCTGCTGCAGCGAGCAGCCGCCCGATGGTCTCGTGGGCGATGCGCGCCGCCTCGACGTCGCCCTCGGCGAGCGCCGCCCCGTCCGGCGCTACCCGCCGCGTCGGCTGCGCTCGGCCGCGAGGTCGACCACGACGCCCGCGCCGGCCCCTGACGCGCCGAGCAGCCGCCCGATGGTCTCGTGGGCGATGCGTGCCGCCTCCACGTCGCCCGCCGCGAGCGCCGCCCTCATGCCTTCCGTCAGCTGGCCCAGCAGCACCGTCCGCGGGTCCGCCGGTTTCGTCCGGGATTCGTCCGGCTCACGAGGTTTCGCGCACTTAGCCGCCGTCGTCGGCACGGTTGCCGCTCCCGTCGCATGCGGAAACATACGCGATCCCTGCGGATCCATACCCTCGGCAGGCGTTTCGATTCCCGGCGCCTCCACCAAGAAGACACGGCGAGAGCCGTGTCTTCTGCTTTTGTGTGCCCTGACAAAGTTTGGCGAGGGTCTGGGCGGGGCTGGACGGTGTGAGGCAGGGCACCGGCAGCGGATAGCCATAACCGAACCGGCGGAACGGGACGGGGCGGGATGGCCGACTCGGGGCCCGCGAGCCCGATCCCGAATCCGCCCTACTGGAAGCCGGGACCAGTGGAGCAGGGCCGGATGCAGGTGGACCGGCGGCGACCCCGATCCCCCGCCTAGCCGAGACGAAGCCGCCGAGCAGGCTCCTCTTGACACGGGACGGTATCTCCGCTGGCCTCGCCGAGGGAGGTGGCCATGGGGGTGACTGTAGGCGTTCGGCAGAGCACATCCTGAGGGTGGATCGAGCGGTAATCAGGACCAGAGAGACGCTCTCTCGGCGCCGATCGCACCCGCCGGCGAGTGGGGTTGCGCCGCCCGGTATTCTGTCAACAAGACGGTCGTCTCGTTGACAATCTTCGCAAGGAACTGGATCCGAGCATGACGAAGCCGCCCGTGCCCCCAACAGAGCGTCGCGACCGGAAGCCATCGCATCTGGCAACCGCGGCCTGTGTCCTATTCGGCATAGCGCTGCTCGCGAGCTTAGCGCTTGGTTTCGTTCTCAGCGACAAAGCTGCTGTCGTGGCCATTGCTGCGCCAACGCTACTACTCGCCATGGCGTCCGCACGACTCGACCTATTTTAAGAGATCAAGGGCGCGGGCGTGGCCCCTCGCGGCGCGCGCCGGGGTCGGCGATACTGGACGCGGAGCGGCGGCCTATCTTCGGAGATGCGCAGATAGGTCGCGGAAGTCGCTGCCTATTCACGGGAATACACCAATATACCGCGGAGCTTCGCGACCTATTCACGGGAATACGGAGATTGGCCGCGGCGCCTCGCCGCCTACATGCTACAATCCGCCGCCAGGCCCTGCGACGCAACTGATTGCGACGTTGGGCAGGCAACGGGACAGCTATCTACTTCGGGAGACGCATGACTCGCACCAAGGTTTTCCTCGGTTACATCGCAGCGGCTCTTGCATCGAGTCTTGTATCGGCTTCCTGCGCGCGACGGGAACAGTCGGAGTCCGGAAGTGGCGAACCAGCTGCTCCGTCGCACGCGCCTTCTGTAGCGAAGTCCGCGAACAAGGATCCCGAGAGGTCCTCCAGCGAGGTGGAACCAAGCCCGGAGCCCACGCTTCAGCCACGAGCCACGAACGACTTACCTCAACCTACGCCTCGCTCCCCTCCGATCCTCGAGGCAGACCCGAATTCGAAGGGAGTGAGAATGGGCAAGCCGCTTTTTTCCTGCTACTACGTGAGTTTTGCCTGGGGCAGTCAGGCTTACGGGAACGTCCTTGATGATCAGGGCCGAATTTGGTTCTATGACCTGGGAAGGACCTGGGACCCCCAACCCGCCGGGGACGGACTCTATCTTGAGACCGGGCTGAGAGAGCGATTCAGAAGTCCCGTCCTCCAGTCGCGCCGCGTTCCTCCTGCGCAGCTGGCCGACATGCGGAAGAAGGCGGAGATCGCTCGAGGCGGTCAAATCGAGAAGAAGCACGTGTCGCGTGATGTGGGCAGCGCCGGCTGCGAGGCCTACCTGTGGGAGAGATCCGACGCGTACCGGGAAGTTAAGCTCGGCAGCCGTGGCGGCTCTGAGATTCGCAACTCCAGCTTGGAGGCCGGCCATCTCCTAGAGTGGCTATGGGGAGAACTCGGCATGGGCACCCATCCGCAGTCCCGGCAGAAGTAATGGCTCCGAAAGCGTACACGAAGCTGCCCAACGCACGGCTGCACACCGACGAGCGATTCCGTGGCGCCTGCGGCGCCCCTCCGTCGCTCGCGGGTGAGCCGAGCGTTGGGCAGTTGCACATGGAGGGACGTTTCGGAGATCAGCCCGCTCTCGGGGAGGATCGCCTCTGGCGGGATCGTGATCGGCGACGGTCCTTTCGGCGCGGCGCGGAGGTCAACGCCGCCGACATGCTGGGGAGCCCATTGGCCCAGTCTTGGAAGCCCCTAGTCTTGGAAGCCCATCGAGACGGCTGCGGAACCGGGCTTGCCCGGGTTCGCGTTCAGATCGCCGGCGCCGCCACCGTCACCAGGGATGCCGTACTTGATCGGAGAGTCGGGCTCGACGTTGGGGCCCAGGTCGACGGTATGTGCCACCGCAAGAGAGTGTCCTCCATGGCCTCCACCACCGCGACCGCCATTGCCGCCTTTCCCGCCATCGCCACCACGGCAGCCTGGCTGCGACCCAGCCCTGTTGCCTCCGCCAGTGCCGCCGTACCCACCCACGCCGCCGTACTGGCCCTTTCCGCCTCGCCCGCCGTTGCCGCCCCGACCCGTGAGGATGCTGGTTTTACTCACGTGGACGCTGGCGTGGTAAGACAGAATCCCGATGCTGGATCCGCCTGGACCGCCGCCCTTGCCGGGCTCGCCGCCGCAGCCGCCAGCACCGCCGGAACCACCCGAAGCGCCGCCCTGTGCCGCTCCTGTGCCGCAGAACATGGCTCCTCCGCGCGAGCCGCCCCCACCGCCGCCGCCGTAGCCGTGCTGCCCCGTCTGGCCATCCTCGCCAGCGCTGCCTTCTAGCCCTGTGTCTGTGAGCCTCCCCTGCCCTGACGCACCGTTACCGTTCGCGCCGTCATCCCCCACCAGGCCGCGCGTTCCATCTGTGCAGGACATGACGCCTTGCCCAGTTCCACCCAAGCCGTACGCCATCGGGTTGGTGACTGGCAAAGGGTCGCCACTTTCGCCGTCGCTACCATCACCCTTGGTACCGACGCCGCCCATCCCGCCTGAGGAAACACCGTCGTCACATGAGGTGGTGACCCGCGCCCCTCCCGTCACGACATCAGCAGAGCACGCCACGGCTCCCGGGTTCCCTGGTGCCCCCTCCCGTGCTGATTCGGCGCCTCCGTCAGCGCCAATGGCCCCATCTGCGCCGTCCCCAGCCACGATCTCGCTCAGGCGCACGTCCACCGTAACCCCCGGCAGGGCGCGCATGGCGATGGAAGAGCCGCCCGGAACCGTAGCGTCGTGCGCGACCATCCGCATCCTGGTCAGCGTCGTGGCCACGGAGCTTCGGGGTTCGGACTCGGCAGCATCGTCCGCAACGGTGAGCGGGATCCGGTTCGGTCCTGGAGCGATCGTGGTGAGCTCGCCGAGCGGATGCAGCGGCCAATGTTTACGGGGATCGCGACAATTGAGCCCACCCCATACCTCCATACCTGCTGGCACACGCACTTCTACGTTGAAAAGATCGGCACACACGTAGACGCGCATTCCATGGTCGCGGGCGAGATCGAACGCACGCGCGAAGGTGGCCACGGGATTGTCTCGCGTGCCCGGATCATCGTCGCGGCCATCCACGGTTAGATATATACCCTCGCAGTCGACTGGGCGGCTGGGAATACCGTGATCGGCATTGCAGTCTACCACCGGTGTGCACGTGAGCGTTTCCTCGCAAGGTTCCCACGCTCCCGGATCAGCACTGCACCCGAGCGTCCCGATCCCCGCAGACATGGCGACAACAAGCAGCCGAGGCCATTCCTCGGACGCTTCATGCCACCGGTTGCGCCTCGACAGTGAGCTCATCATCCTCTCTCCTCGTATCGATGCCACTTACTCTGGCGCAGCGGGGTTCGGGTCGTTCGGATCGTCGGTAACGAAGGGAAGAAACTCGGCTACCACGCCATCGTCACCCGCGCTCTCGGTGGCGTCTGGGTCGCCACCAGGTCCACCCTTGCCCGCGGTTCCGAGCGCGAACGTCGCCTCGACCTCCTCCCGCGTCACCTCCGTGGCCCCCAGATACGCGATGCCGACCGAATGGCCGCCGAGCCCGCCGCCTCCGCCGCCTCCGGGCCCCCCGTTGCCGCCATCGCCGCCGCGGCACCCTGGAAGTGTGTCGGGCACCGCTCGTCCGCCATCGCCGCCGGGGGCTCCGCTACCCCCCGGCAGCCCCGCCCCGCCCGCCCCACCCCGGCCGCCGCGTCCCGTCTCGATCGTCGTCCCGCGGATCTTGACCTTGGACCCCCTCGTGGCGATACCGATGCTCGCGCCCCCGGCAAAGCCACCTTTCCCCGGCTTCCCGCCGCAACCGCCAGAGCCGCCAGAACCGCCGAATGCACCCCCGATCGGGCCTGCACCGCAGGCCATGGAACCACCCCTCGCGCCACCGCCCCCACCGCCCCCCTGGCCAGGGCGCCCGAATTTGCCGTCCTGTCCCTTACCCAGAGTAACCCCCCACCTGACGGCGCCTGGGCGCCTCCCTCCTTGACCCTGCGCACCAACGGCACCGTCGAGGCCGCGCTGCCCATCGCTGCACGCCGTACTTCCCAGCTGGCCCACGCCTCCGGCACCGGCGCCGGTCGGGTTGGGATCTGGGAGAGGCTCCCCGTTCCCAGCTCCGGAGCCCCGATCCACGAGCCCGAGGCCGCCCTCGCCGCTGACCGATCGCCCGTCGTCGCACTCGGTTGTAACGGCCGGCGTCCCTGCCATGGCGTCCGCCGTACACGCGTCTGCCCCCGGGCGTCCTGGCGTTCCATCGGATGCTGCCGCGCCCTCAGCCGCGGCTCCAGGCTCGCCGTCTGCTCCGTCTCCAGCAACGATGCGGCTGTCGATCACTTCGATCTCACTGCCATCACGGAGGTAGATCGGAATCGAGCTTCCGCCCGGCTTTCCACCACGCCCAGTGATGACCTCGCTCGCCACGAGCTTGAGCTGGACCCCTTGGAGGGTTGCTATCCCGATGGATCCTTTTTGGACGTGGTCCACATCGTTGCCGTCGGGGGCCAGGAACCGCAGGTTGGCAAACGTAAGTCCCTGTCCGCCAAACCGCACCACCTGCGGGACGGGCCCCTCCGGAGCAACGACAGTCCTCGCGCTGGCACCGAGGTGCCGCCAGCCGTTCGCGCAGTCGAACCCGCCCCAGATGCTTATGCCGTAAAACCCAAGCGTTTCTTCGAAAGTTTCCGCGCACGCGTAGACGCGATGGCTGCCCATGTCTGCAAGTTCGAGGGCTTTCGAGAAGGTCTTCACCGGCTCCGCGCGGCTGCCGGGGTTCGCGTCGTCTCCCAGGCTTGAGCTGACGAAAATACCGCATCCGTCTTCCGGCGTTCTCACCAAGGGGTCATCGTCGCAGACGGGTACCCTATCCGGACCGGAGGAACACCCGCACAGGAAGGCAGCGATTCCGTACGCGAGCGCGATGGGCACCATGATAACCACCCCGCGCCGTCTTTTCGATGAGGTATCCATGACCTGGAGCTCCACGTTCGTCACCATGCACCGATCATTATCAGCCCCGCGTGCTGTCCGCTCACCGTCGGAACGACACGCACGCCATCGCTGGGCGGCGAGGTTCGGTCCACGAGCAGGGACGCGAGCGTCAGCACACCGATCGCGCCGCCGGACGCAAGGGTCACCCAGCCGGCTTTCTTCAGGAGATCCCGCTTCCCTTGGAGGTCGCGCAGCTCCGAGCACGCGCGCGGTGCGTTCGGGCGCGCACATCGGCCCGCGTCCTCGTCTGCGCCACGCAGCGCGGTAGCTCGGTCGTGGAGTTCATCCTCGGTGTAGGCACTCCAGATCAGCAACCCGCCGCCGGCTGCCATGGTTGCCCCCGCCACGACCGCGCCACCGATGCGGAGCGTCGACGCGGTGGAGGACGGCTCCACGGAAGACGACGCCTGCGCTCCTCGCGCGGAGCTCTTGGTTGAGGTTCCCTTCGCAGGGGTGCCCGGCGCTGCGGCGCGCGGTACCTGCAGCGAGATGGTCGTCGGCTTCCCGGCCTGCGCATCGAACGACGCGAACGCCTCCTCATGGCCCGCCAACCGAGCCCGCACCATGTGCTGACCGGGCTCCAGGAATAGCCTGTAGGTCCGTGCAGGCGCGCTGATGGGCTTGCCGTCGATGAGCACCTCCGCATCCGGCGGGTCGACAGACAGGTAGAGGGTCGCGACATGCGACGCTGCCTTGCGTTGCCCGGCCTCGAACCGCAGCTGTGGTTCAAGGGGCAGGACGTTGCGCTGCTGGAGGCTCCAGGCGAGATGCTCGGCAGCATCACGGTACTTGCGCAGCTCGAGCTCACACAGGCCGAGCTCTCCGGCGATCTCGGCGCGCTCCTTCACCGTGTTCGACGCCGGGTCTGTCGCATCGAGCGCCGCATTGTAGGCCGCGTGTGCCTCGGTCCACCGACCTGCGTCACGGGCTCTCTGCGCACGGCGAACATGGTCCTTCACCGTCGAACTGCCGCTTCGCTCCAGCGTCGAATAGATGTCCTCGGCGCTGGCGGGGCTCGTGTAGACACCAGCGGCGCCAAGCATCAGGCAGAACAACAACGAAGGCGCAACGTCACGCATGCGGGGACCGTACTTACGCGAAGCGCGCGGCGTCAACCGTGATTAATTCGCAGGGAATGAACGTTTTGCCAGGCAAAGATCGGCCCGACGACGTAACGGCGCCCGTCGACCCTCCGAGCAGTGGAGCCGCCCAGGTACGCATTCCACAAAAGCGCACATTATCCGACCAAAGTTGACCGACCCTTCTCTTTCTTGAACCCTTCCGGCCAGCTCAGGGGTGCTACCAGCTGTGGGTAAGCCAGCACGAACTCCCCGCCACTTCGAGCGCTTCCGCCGCCTCATCAGGCGGGTCGGTGTCCCCGCGCGACACGCCGAGGACCTCGCGCAGGAAGCGCTCCTGCGGGACTGGGAGGCGAGAGGGCGGCTCGAGCCAGGCGTGGATTCAGCGCCGTACTCGGTCACCATCGCCCTGAACCTCGCCCGCACGCACCTGCGGGACGCGAGCCGTCGGGGTGAGGTCCTGACCCCGTTCGACGAGCACGACTTCCGCGGGGACGAACCGAGCCCGGAAGCCTTGCTCCGGAGGCAGGAGCGGGAAGCCGTCATGCGCGACCTGATCGAGCAGGTCGATCCCAAGTACCGCGACCTCTTGGTCGAGCACGAGCTCGAGGAGAAGTCGCTCGCCGAGATCGCCGCCAAGCTGGGGCTCAAGCTGGACACCGTGAGGAGCCAGCACCGCAGGGCACGCGAGCAGCTGGAGGAGGCGAAGCGGCGCTGGATGGCGCAGCAAGAATTCCGGGGCTGGGACAAGGTGCCTTGCGTTCCGGTGGCGTTCGGCCTGTTCCGTCGCTCGTGGTGGACGACCGCGCTGCACCTGCAGAAGGTCGGGGCGAAGGTCTTCGCGCAGGCGGCGCTCGTCGTGCTGACAGGCGCCGTCGTCGCGACAGCGCCACGCTCGTCAAGCTCGGCCAGTACGACCCCGTGGTTACGGCCGGCAGCGATCCACGCCGGTGCGGCCACGCGCCCGCAGCAGCACACCGCGCCGCCCCTCGACAATCCAGACGCACGCCGCGCGGTCGCCGCGGACTCGCCCCCGGTGCAGGGCGGCATCCCAGCACCCGGCGAGAATGCACCGGCCGCAAGGAACGGCAAACCCGCTTCGCCGGCCGCAACAGCTGCACGTTCCTCGCCGCCCGTCCGCGCCGTACGCACGGTCGCGAGCGAGCGCGAGAAGGACCTGATCCTCCAGGCGCGCAAGGCCATCGAAGCCTACAACGCCAGGGCTGACGTCGAGGCGCGACGCCTGCTCGACATGCACGCCATGCAGTTCCCTCGGGGTCACCTGGCCCGGGAGCGCGAGGCGTTGCTGCTGCAACTCCGCTGAATCGGCGGCCGGAGCGCCCCGCGCTCAGAAGGCCACCGAGGACGGCAGCAGCGCGTCTCGGAGGCGATGCATTTCGCGCGACCTACGACGCTGACCCGAGCCTCACCGTCTGCAGGATCATCGCTTCGATGGCCTCGAATGGCTGCGCGCGGCGAGCGGCCGCCACGGCCTGCGCGTCGGCGCCGACGGGTTGCCGCCTTCGAGCAGCACCCAGGGAGCCGACGCCGAGTACGCCTCGGTCCCGGCTATGGGCAGGCTTGGCGCATCTGTGAGTCGATTATTGGCCCTCCTTCATCCGCGGCTCGATGGGCGGATCGAGCGCATCACCATGGACCCCGCGCAACACGATCGCGGCGTGCTGGGCTCCGTGCTCGACTGCATTCAGAGGATCCATTCCATATGTGGTGAATGGGCGGCCATCGAGGTCTATGGTGACAGCCCAAGGCCATTCTTTCTCCGGAGGGTTTCGGGTCGGCTGGTGGATCCGAACCACGATGTCGCGCGGCTCGCCCTCTTCTGGGGTCAGCTTAAAGGTCAGCTCGAGCATCACTTACATCTCCTGTCGCAGTCTTTGAGGCATCGACTATATTCATCAGTACACTTCTTTAGGCAGGTCGTGTCGCCCCTTGGGCAGTTGTCACGGCAGAGTTCCCATATCTTGTCACACTTTTCCTTGCACGCCTCTAGGCAGTCGGGGGTGCACCCTGCCATCGCCTCAGAGGCTCCGCTTCCCACCGGTGCGTTTTGCGGCCTTGCCGGCACATACCCGAAGGCCCCATCCCCTCCTGTCGGGGTGATGATGCTGCCGCCGGCACCTTCGTTTCCCTCACCGCGGACCCAGCACTCTCCCACATCGTAATTACACGCCGCGAGCCCGAAGCACAGAACAACAAATATCTTGTTCATTTCGACCTTGCCCCAAATCTCCAAGCTGGTCCAGTGGTCACCATCACAACCAGACTTCCAGGAAGAACGCGACTACTGCCGCCCGTCCAGTCCACATGGACGCTGGTGGACACGCCCAAGGGCCCGGCGAAGTACCAATCGGAATGGGCGCGGCCGCCTGGTGCAACCCCCACCACGCGGTTACAGATCACGATATTGCATACCGGCATCGAGTAGATCGCCAGGGACGGCCCGAGGCTGACGGTCGTTGTCTTCGTGGCGTACCCAAGAGTGACGGCCGTTCGGTCGTAGAACCCGACACCATAGCCTGGAACGATGCTGAGCATGTTATGGGCTTCGAGCCTGAAGTCCCCCTCGCTGCGCCAGAGCCACCCGGCGAAGGGGCTCACGGCCAGCCTGGGCTCGATCCCGATCTGGATCCCGCCCACGCTGACGCCGCCGCTGAACTCGAGTGCGTGTGCCGGCACCGGAACACTATTGGCGAGCGCGCAGGCACAGCCGCACAGCACGAACACGCGCGCCTTTGCCTTCAGCCCGTGCCCCATGCCCTCCCCCGATCCCGGATGCTTCTCCTGACGCAAGGCGGCGTCAACAGGTGACTTAGGCCACCTTACGTCCAAGCGGTCCTTGCAGACGAGGGTCAGAGCGCGACCGGCAACGTGGATGGTCAAGGTGTGCGTCAGCGAGTTCGGCACCGTCCCGTTCACCCGCTCGTTCACTACGTCTGAGGCGGATTGCTCGACGGCTCTCCGTCCCGTTACTGGCGTCGGCTGGGCTTGTTTGCCACCCCTCAAAGAACGCGCTCAGTATGGCGCCCGGGGGCCTCCATCTTCTTGGCGCTGCTCGGGTTCATCGTCAGGGCCGAAGACTGAGGGCGGATCGCGCCGATCGTGCCGCCGGGAGACACGACGATCTTCGGGGTGAAGGGGGCGAGAGAGCGGCTTCAGCGGCTCGGGTGGAAGGGCGCCTGACCGGGAGGGCGCGAGGCGCCTCGCCCGATCCAGCGCTCAAGGAGCGCTCGACTTCACGCTCGCCCCCCGGCGTCCGTTCGCCTTGATCGGCGCGGCGCGGAAGGCGCGGCGGTACGCCTGCGGGCTCGTGGTCACGAGCCGCTGGAAGTGCTCGCGAAAGGCGGTCGGCGAGCCGAACCCGACCCTCGCCGCGATCGACTCCACCGAGTGCCCCGTCGTTTCGAGCAGCTGCTGCGCGCGGCGCACGCGGGCCCGGAGCAGCCATTGGAGCGGCGTGGTGCCGGTCTGCTCGCGGAAGCGGCGGCTCAGCGTGCGCACGCTGAGGGCCGCGCGCCGCGCGATGTCCTCGAGCGTGAGCGGCTTGTCGAGGCTCTCCTCGATCCACCGCAGCAGCGGCTCGAGCGACGAGCCGTCCGGCGCGGGCGGTTCGTGGACGATGAACTGCGACTGCCCCCCGTCGCGCTCGAGCGGCATCACCGAGAGCCGCGCCGTGTCCGCGGCCACGGCCGAGCCGTAGTCGAGCCGCACCATGTGGAGGCAGAGGTCGAACGCCGCCGCGGCGCCCGCCGACGTCAGAAACTGCCCCTCATCCACGTAGAGCACCTTCGGGTCGACGCGAATGGCCGGGTGGCGGCGCGCGAGCTCGTCCGTCGCGAGCCAGTGGGTCGTGGCGCGGCGCCCGTCGAGCAGCCCGGTCGCGGCGAGGAGGAACGCCCCGGAGCAGATGGAGGCGACGCGGGCGCCCGAGGCCGCCGCGGCGCGGACCGCGTGCAAGAGCGCCTCCGGGACCGGGACGCTCACCTCGGCGATGCCCGGAAGGATGATGGTGTCCGCTCGCGTCAGCTCGTCGAGGCCGCAGCGCACCCGGAGATCGAACGCTCCGGCGCTCACCTCGCGCGTCACCCCGCAAACACGGACTTGATACCCGGCCCGACCCCCGGGCAGCCGGACACGCCCGAACACCTCGCAGGGCGTCGACAGGTCGAAGGGGACGACCCCGTCCATCGCAACCACAGCCACGACGTGCATGGCCGAAAGATGCTTGATGATCCACTTCATGCCAACGGTTTTATGATCCGACGCGGGTCCGGGACGTTGGGCTGGCCAGAAGTCGTCGAAGATTGGCACGAACGCCCCCTCGCGGGACCGTCCCGGCTGTGCCATATCCCGGCCGTGCCAACTGCCGAGCGATGACGGCTCGGTGCCACTGGCATCCGGGGCATGCCCCGTTTGCGAGCCCCTCCGACCGTCTCACGTCTCGGAGCCGTCGTGTTCGTCCCGAGAAGGCGAACCGTGAAGAGCGCCTCGCGCCGCGCCATGGAGCCCCCCTCATGCCCGCCTACCAGATTCTACGGTTGATCAAGTTCCTTGGCGTCATCCTGTACGCGGGCGGCCTCATTGGCAGCTTCGTCGCCACGGTGCACGCCGATCGCAAGCGCGCCGTCCACGCCGTGGCCTCCCCAGGGCTGGTCGTCACGTGGATCGCGGGATACCTGATGACCACGCAGCTGCAGATTCCTTTGATGGAGCTCTGGGTCATCGCAGGGCTCGTCCTGTCGCTGGTCTCGCAGCTCGCCCTCGTTCGCAGCGTCGCGCGCGAGCGGCGCACGCTCGGCGCGTTCGTCTCGACCTTTGCCCCTCTCTTCGTGGTGCTGCTGATGATGGTCTTTCGGCCCACCTGGTCTGACGTCCGATCATGAGCGCGCTTCGCACCCTGCGCGTCGTCGGCTTCCTGGAAGGGCTGTCGTTCCTGGTCCTCCTCACCGTCGCGATGCCGCTCAAATACATCTTCGGCCTGCCGATCGCGGTCCGGATCGCCGGCAGCGCCCACGGGCTCTTCTTTCTCCTCTTCGTCTCGGCGCTCTTTCGCGCGGCCACCGAGCGCGACTGGCCGCGTCGCCGTTCGCTCACGGCGCTCCTCGCGTCGCTCGTACCGGGCGGGACCTTCGCGCTGGATCGGACGTTGAAGCGCGAGATCGAGGGCGACACGGGGACCGCGCCCCATGGCTGACGCCACGGTATCGGGCCTCTTTCGGGCCTCTTGACGATGGCTGCGCGCGGCGAGCGGCCGCCGCGGCCTGCGCGCCGCCTCCACGTCGCCCGCCGCGAGCGCGGGCCCAGCCGGGGCTACCTGCCGCGCCGGGTGCGCTCGGCGGAGAGATCGATGACGCCGGCCGCGTCGTGAGCGGCCGAGGTGTGGCGCCCCGTTCACGCGTCGCGTCTCGCGCTGCGATTTGGACGGAAAATCCGCATGGATCGGGAAGGTACGAGCTTTGCTCCCACCGCCGTCATGAGGAATTACTTTCGTTCGCTGGTTCTCGTGGGGGCTCCTTTCGTCTTCGTCGCGGGCTGCGGCGGATCGGACGGCGACGCGATCGCCGAGCCCACCGAGGCGCCGGCAACCCCGTCGACTCCGGCGGAGGTAGACACCACCTATGAACAGATCGGGCGCGGCTGCGGCGACGACGGCTCCGTCGTTCGCTCGCTGGCGCACGTCCCCGCGCTCACCACCAACAACCTCTGGATCGCCCCAAACAACGACGCCGCCGGCCTGGCCGCGTCCAAGGACGACAATGGCTGGGGAGCGAGCGTGGGCGTCTACGAGCTCGGGTTCGAGTCGACCGGGGACAACATGGAGAGCCACTCCGCCGAGCAGGCAGCGCGATGCGACGCGGCCAGCGAGATCTTCAACCCCATCGGGGACGGCGCGCGGCACCGCTTCCTCAACGTCCTCGTCTACGCCGGCGATCACCCGCACGCCGAGGCGATGCCCGCCGAGGGTCTCCCCGCCGCGGTCGAGGCACCGGTCCGCCTGAAGGGCTATCTGGACGTGGCCGCGGGCACGCGCGAGGAGATCGAAGACGGCGTCGTGTACGAGGACACGCAGCACCAGTACGTGCCCATCTACGTTCATTGCGAGAAGCCCATGAAGATCACCTACGAGGAGCGCCTGTTTTCACGCGTGGAGGTCGAGGCGCTGAAGATCGACACCCGCATCTGTCGCCCCGTCGCCGAGGACGGCTACAGCTGCCTCTCCGAGCGCCCGCAGCCGATCGAGGGTGCGTGCACGTTCGTGGCGGCCGACGCAAAGTACGTGGCGACGAGCGGCGAGGAGCACCATATATCGCTCGGTGGCCGCATCGAGCGCGGCGAACAGCTCAGCTACACGATCACGGTCGACCGGTTCGCCTTCCACTGAACGAGGGTCCTCGGTCAGGGAGCGTGACGTCGGAGCGCATGCACGTGCACCGGGATGCGCTCGATGGCGCACCGATCAGCCGCCCGATCGAGCCCCGGATCGCCGAGCGGCATACGCGGCCGCGGCGAGGAGGAGAAGGCCGCCGAGGACGGGGGCAGCGCGTCCCGGAGGCGACGCGTTTCGCGCGACCTACGACGCTGACCCGAGCCCGAGCGTCTGCTGGATCATCGCTTCGATGGCCTCGAATGGCTGCGCACGGCGAGCGGCCGCCACGGCCTGCGCGTCGGCGCCGACGGGTTGCTGGAACGGCGTCTCCGGTTCGTGCACCGCGCGCCAGATGGCCTCGACCACCAGGTTGGCATCCGGGACCGGTGCGGCCTTCTGGAACGAGCTCATCGCCGACGCGAAGGCGTCCAGGTGGGCCTGGTAAGGAGATCCGAACTGACGCGCCGATCCCAGAGCCTTGCGCAAGATCTCCGTCGTTGGGAACGCGCCCGGCTCCACGACCCGCACGCGGACGCCGAACGGCTTGGTTTCATGGTAGAGGGCTTCGGACATCCCCACGAGCGCAAACTTGGTCGCGGCGTAGATGCCGTCCCCCGGCAATCCGAGGAAACCGGCGACGGAAGACACATTGACGATCACCCCGTGTCTTCGGGCGCGCATCGAGGGCAGCACCGCCCTGCTCATCCGCAGCGGACCGAAGAAGTTCGTCTCGAACATCCGGTATGCCTGGGCGTCCGACGTCTCCTCGACCGTGGCGTGCAGGTAGATCGCCGCGTTGTTGACCAGCGCGTCGAGCGGGCCTGCCGCCAGCACCTGGGTGACACCGCGCTCGACAGCCACGTCGTCGGTGACATCGATCACGACCGGCGTCACACCGAGCTCCCTCAACTCGCCGACGGTTCTTCCGCTCAAGTCACGCACGCCGGCGAACACCTCGTCCCCACGAGCTCGGAACGTCTTGGCGGCCTCGAAACCGAATCCGCTGCTGCACCCGGTAATCAACACCCTTGCCATAGGACTCCTTTCTCATCGTGACCGGCATTGCCCAGCCAGCCGCCTCAAGCACCGGAACGCGGCGGGGAGCAGCTACCCAGAGACAATAGCTCCTCAGTGGCACTTGTCAAGAAGGCGCACTTTTCCTCGCGTGCGCTCCTCGCCGGCAAGACGAACCGGAGGCGCGCCTCAGGAGGAAACGACCGAGCCGGCGCTCATTGCGGCGAGGAGCCGCTCCCACCGCGGCCGAACTCGCGCGCGAGCGTCCGGAAGGCCTCGTCCACGAGCTCTGGCAGGTCCTCGGTGGCCCCGCGCGCGATCCACGCGTCCATCGCGGATTGCACGACCGCCATCGCGCAGCTCGCCAGCACGCGCGGCGCGAGATCGTGCCGCGCGTCCAGGCCCATGCGCTCGGCCAGCGGCTCGCAGATCTCCTCCCCGCAGTGTCCCAGCCGCTCGCGCTGCCTCGCGCGGATCGCCGGCGTCCGGGCGACGAACTGCTGGATCAGGGCGAAGCGGGGCAGATCCCCCTCGTGGAACTTCACGATCGTCTTGACGGCGTTCCGCAGCGCCACGACGGGCGGCTCGCTCCGCGGGCGCGCCCGCACCGCCTCGCGCGCCGCCTCGATGAACTGGTCCATCCACGCGATCACGAGGTCTTCCTTCGACTCGAAGTAGCGGAAGAACGTCCTCCGTGAGACCTCGACCACCCCGAGCACGTCATCGAGGGTCGTCTGCTCGTAGCCGTTCTTCAGGAAGAGCTCGATCGCGGTCTCGATGATCTGCGCGCGCGTGCGCTCCTTCTTGCGTTCCCTGAGCCCCGAGGGGCCGGCCTCCTTCATGCGGGCCAAGGTACCACGCACGCGCTCCGGGTGCTCCTCCCTGAAGGCCGCGGAGCGTCGCGACCGTGGTCGCGGGGATACGGAGGTTGGCCGCGGTGCCTCGCCGTCTACATGCTATAACCCGCCGCCAGGCCCTGCGACGCAGCGGATCGCGACGTTGACCGGACATGGCATGAATCGAGGGGACGAATGAACGGAGCAGACCCGATCGCGAGGGCCGTCGGAGCGATCGTGGACTCTGGCACGCTCGCCAACGCAGCGACGCTGGTCTGGCGCGACGGCGAGGTGGTTCAGCGCGCGTCTGTCGGGTGGCGAGACCTGGAGGCCAGGCTGCCCCTCGAGCATGACAGTCTGTTCCGCATCGCGTCGATGACGAAGCCGATCACCTCGACGGCGGCGCTCATGCTGTTCGAGGAGAGGCGCTTCGCGCTGACCGATCCGATCGCTCGCTGGGCGCCGGAGTTCAGAGACATGCGCGTCCTGCGCTCTCCCACGGGCCCGCTCGACGAGACCGACCCGGCAGAGCGACTGATCACCTTCGAGGATCTGCTGACGCACCGCTCGGGACTGACCTACGGGGCTCTGCATCGTGGCCCCCTGGCGAAGGCCTATGGGGAGGCGCTGGGAGGCGACATCGACAGCCACGTGGCGCCCGACGACTGGATCAAGCGGCTGGCTGCCTTGCCGTTGCTCGACCAGCCGGGGGCCACCCTTCACTATGGCCACTCGACCGATCTGCTCGGGTTGCTCATTGCGCGCATCGAGGACGCGCCGCTCGGCGACGTGCTCAAGCGCCGGATCTTCGATCCGCTGGGCATGGCCGACACCAGCTTCATCGTGCCACGTGAGAAGCGGGACCGGCGGGTCAAGAACTGCGGGTTTGATGGCTCGAGCCGCCTCGCCACGCGCGTCACCTGTCCAGGCGACTCGACGGTTCCTGAACGGCCTGATGACATGGATTATGTCTCCGGCGGCCAGGGGCTGTGGTCGACGCTGGACGACTATCTCGCGTTCGCGCGCATCTTCCTGGGAGCAGGCGCCGTGGATGGCGTGCGTATCCTGCGGCCTGAAACCCTCGCCTTGATGACCTCCAACCGCCTCACGGAGCAGCAGCGCCCCACGGCTGAAGTGGGAGGCATGCCGCTCTTCCGGGGCGGTCACGGGTTCGGGATGGGCGTCGCCGTGGTGCTCGATCCGAAGAAGGCCGAGCCCACGGTGTGTGGGGGCCGCGAGGGCGCAGTCGGTTGGCCAGGCGGCTTCGGAGGCTGGTGGCGCGCGGACGCGGGCGACAGCTCGGTGCTGATCTTTCTGGCACATAACATGGTCGAGCGGGACCAGCTCAGCAGAGGCATCGGCCTGGGAGTCTACGAAGCCATCACCCGGTTCCAGGCCCTGGCATCGGCCGGCGACCACTGACGACCTTGTCACTCAGGAGCCGGCCAGCGAGCCGTCCCGGCTGACGGGACGCGCGGTGACGGAGGCGGCCGCGCTCTCCGAGCGGGAGTTCGGTGAGCTCCTCGGCCGCGACGGGCTCGCACGAGGCGCAGCTCGGCGAGCGGCGCAAGGCCGCACCCCTGGAGCTGCCGGAGCAGGGCGCGAAGATTTTTTCGAGCGACCGATGAGTTCTCCGCGGACGGGGGGTCCATCGAGCAGAAGGAGGACATTTTCATGTCCCACAAGCTCTTCGTCAGCCTGCCCATCAAGAACCTCGATCGCACCGTGGCGTTCTTCAAGGCCCTCGGCTTCACGTTCAACCCGAAGGTCACGGGCGAGCAGGCCGCCTGCATGCTCATCGGCGAGCACGCCTACGCGATGCTGCTCGTCGAGCCGTTCTTCAAGACGTTCACCAAGAAGGAGATCTGCGACACCGCGACGCACGTGGAAGGGGCCTTCGGGCTGTCGTGCGAGAGCCGTGCCGAGGTGGACGCGATGGTGGCGAAGGCGCTCGCCGGCGGCGGCAAGGAGGCGGGGCCGCCGGAGGACCACGGGTTCATGTACAGCCGGAGCTTCGAGGACCTCGACGGGCACCACTGGGAGGTGGTGTGGATGGATCCGAAGGCCGGGCAGTAAGCCGCACGGATCCAGGCGGAGGAGAAGACACTCCCCGCGCTCGTGCGCCCCTTCACGTACCAAGAGAGCTGGCTGCTTCGCAGAACCATGCCTCACCGCTTCGACGCGCCCAGGCAGCCCGATCCGCGCGCTTGACAATCAATAAGCCGCGGCTTATAAGTCGTGGATGCAGAGCGCGGCCGTGGTCGAAGACAAGATCTTCCAGGCGCTGGCGGACCCCAGCCGCCGGGCGATCTTCGAGTCGCTCACGCGTGGCGAAGCGGCCGTGAAGGACCTCACGTCGCGCTTCGACATCTCGCAGCCGGCGATCTCGCAGCACCTCGCGACGTTGAAGGACGCCGGCCTCGTGAGCGGCCGGCGCGAGGGGCGCTGTGTCTACTACCGGGTGGAGCCGCGCGGACTGAAGCCGCTCGTCGACTGGATCGCGCACTACCGCGCCTTCTGGACGGAGCGCGTCGATCGCCTCGAACAACTGCTGGAGAAAATGGACGAATGAACCCCACCGACACGACCGCAGAATCGCAGACCGAAGCCATTTCGTTCGAGTTCGATCTGAAGCACTCGCCGGAGAAGGTGTGGCGCGCGCTCACCGAACCGGCGCTGCTCGCGGAGTGGCTCCTGCCCACCATCGGTCTCCAGCTCGAGCCGGGGGCGGCGTTCACGCTCAAGACGCAGCCGTACCCCGGCTGGGACGGCACCGTGAATTGCCGGTTCGTCGAGATCGAAGCACGTCGGAAGCTCAGCTACACGTGGAGCGTCCCCTTCCTGGAAACCGTCGTGACCTTCACGCTCACGCCCACGGCGTCGGGCACGCGCCTGTCGCTCGTGCAATCGGGCTTCAAGCCGGACCAGAAGCAGAACTTCGGCGGCGCGCGCTACGGCTGGAAGATGATGGGCGGGAAGCTCGTCGACCTGCTCGAGAGGATCTCATGAGCCGGGCGAGGCTCGTGGCCTACTGGGTGACCACAGGCGTGGTCGCGTCGTCCATGGTCTCGGGCGGCGTGGCCCACGTCCTCCACGCGCCGGCGAGCGTCGATGGCTTCGTGCGCCTCGGCTACCCGCTGCACTTCGTCACGTTCCTGGGCATCTGGAAGCTGCTCGGCGCGCTCGCGCTGCTGGCGCCGAGATTCCCGCGCTTGAAGGAGTGGGCGTATGCGGGCCTCGTGTTCGACCTCACCGGCGCCGCCTTCGCCTGGGCCGCCGTCGGCGCCAGCGACTCCATGAGCAACGCTGGCCACATCATCGCGCCGCTCGTGGTCCTCGCGCTTGCGGTGACGTCGTGGGCGCTGCGGCCGGACTCACGCAGGTTGCCGGAACCTCTTCACAGACCGTCGGTGTTGATGGCATGATCGCGAACATGGCCTCCTCCAAGCAGCAAGCCGCAGACAGACAGCACGCCGCAGACAGCCACGATTGGATCCGCGTCCAGGGTGCCCGGGAGAACAACCTCAAGGACGTCAGCGTCGAGATCCCCAAGCGGCGGCTGACCGTGTTCACCGGCGTCTCGGGATCGGGCAAGTCGTCGCTCGTGTTCGGCACCATCGCGGCGGAGTCACAGCGGCTGATCAACGAGACCTACAGCGCGTTCGTGCAGGGGTTCATGCCGACGCTGGCCCGGCCCGAGGTCGACGTGCTGGAAGGGCTGACGACCGCGATCATCGTCGACCAGGAGCGGATGGGCGCCAACTCCCGCTCGACGGTCGGTACCGCGACCGACGCCAACGCGATGCTGCGGGTGCTGTGGAGCCGCCTCGGCAAGCCGCACATCGGCTCGTCCAATGCCTTCTCCTTCAACGTCCCGTCCGTCCGTGGGGTCGGGGCGATCTCGATCGAGAAGGCCGGCGGGAAGAAGACCGAGAAGCGCGAGTTCGTGGTCAACGGAGGCATGTGCCCGAAATGCGAGGGCATGGGATCCGTCTCCGACTTCGACCTGTCCCAGCTCTACGATGACAGCAAGTCGCTCAACGAGGGTGCGCTCAACATCCCCGGGTACTCGATGGATGGATGGTACGGGCGCATCTTCAACGGGTGCGGCTTCTTCGACCCAAACAAGCCGATCCGCAAGTTCACGAAGAAGGAGCTCCACGACCTGCTCCACAAGGAGCCGACCAAGATCAAGGTTGAAGGCATCAACCTGACTTACGAAGGGCTGATCCCGAAGATCCAGAAGTCGATGCTGTCCAAGGACGTCGACGCGATGCAGCCCCACATCCGGGCGTTCGTGGAGCGCGCGATCAAGTTCTCCACCTGTCCCGAGTGCGGCGGCACGCGGCTCAGCGAGGCTGCCCGGTCCTCGAAGATCAAGGGGATCAACATCGCCGACGCCTGCGCGATGCAGATCAACGACCTGGCCAGGTGGGTGCGCGATCTGAACGAGCCGTCCGTCAAGCCGCTCTTGGCGACGCTGCGGCACACGCTCGACTCGTTCGTCGAGATCGGGCTGGGCTACCTCAGCCTCGACCGGCCGTCGGGCACGCTGTCGGGCGGCGAGGCGCAGCGCACCAAGATGATTGGCCACCTCGGGTCGTCGCTCACCGACGTCACCTACGTCTTCGACGAGCCGACGGTGGGGCTGCACCCCCACGACATCCAGCGGATGAACGAGCTGCTGCTGCGGCTGCGCGACAAGGGCAATACCGTCCTCGTTGTCGAGCACAAACCGGAGACGATCGCGATCGCCGACCATGTCGTCGACCTGGGCCCGGGCGCCGGCACCGCCGGCGGAGAGGTGGTCTTCACGGGCACCGTCGACGGGCTGCGGGCGAGCGGCACGCTCACCGGGCGTCACCTGAGCGACCGGGTCTCCCTGAAGCGATCGGTGCGGAAGCCGTCAGGAGTCATGAAGGTGCGCGGCGCGCGCGCGCACAACCTGAAGAACGTCGACGTCGACATCCCGCTCGGCGTGCTGGTGGTGGTGACCGGCGTGGCGGGGTCGGGCAAGAGCTCGCTGATCCACGGCTCGGTGTCCGGCCGTGACGGGGTGGTGTCGGTCGACCAGACCCCGATCCGTGGCTCGCGGCGGAGCAACCCGGCGACGTACACCGATCTGCTGGAGCCGATCCGCAAGGCGTTCGCGAAGGCCAACGGCGTGAAGCCCGCCCTGTTCAGCGCCAACTCCGAGGGTGCCTGTCCGACCTGCAACGGCGCCGGGGTGATCTACACCGATCTCGCGATGATGGCCGGCGTCACCACGGTGTGCGAGGACTGCGAGGGCCGGCGGTTCCAGGCGTCTGTCCTGGAGTACCGCCTCGGCAAGCTCAACATCGCCGAGGTGCTCGATCTGTCGGTCGCGGAGGCGGTCGGCTTCTTCGGCGCTGGCAAGGGGCATACGCCGGCCGCGCACGCGATCCTGCAGCGCATGGCCGACGTGGGGCTCGGCTACCTGCGGCTCGGCCAGCCGCTCACCACGCTGTCGGGTGGCGAGCGGCAGCGGCTCAAGCTCGCGACACACATGGGCGCCGACGGCGGCGTCTACGTGCTCGACGAGCCGACAACCGGGCTGCACCTGGCCGACCTCGAGCAGCTGCTCGGGCTGCTGGACCGGCTCGTCGACTCCGGCAAGTCGGTCATCGTGATCGAGCACCACCAGGCGGTGATGGCGCACGCCGACTGGATCATCGACCTCGGGCCGGGCGCGGGCCACGACGGCGGGCGGATCGTGTTCGAAGGCACCCCGGCCGACCTGGTGGCCGCGAAGTCGACGCTGACCGGCGAGCACCTGGCGGCGTTCGTCGGAAGCCAGCCGAAGGCTGCCTCGTCTCGCCAATCTCGCTGAGCGAGCCCGCTTTTCCCCGTGGGAGCTTGACGTGCTACAATGCGTGCATGTCGTTCGCTCCGGACATTCTGGTCACCTCCCGCGACGGAACGAGCCGCTCGCTCGTCGTCGAGGTGAAGCTGTCGATCCACGATCTCCAGGCGTCGGAACAACAGCTCAAGGCGTACATGGTGCGCCATGGCTACGCTACCGGGATGCTCGTCACGCCGGACGCAGTGCGCATCTACCGCGACACGTTTGCAAGCTACGAGGAAGGCTCGGTGGAGCTGGTCGGGGCGTTCTCGACGGCGGGCGTCTTCGAAGCCGGCGTGGCGTCGACAATTCGCGCGATTGAAGAGCCAGGACTGCGCGGGGTTCAATTCGAGGACGAAGTCCAGCGCTGGCTGGAAGGGCTCACGAATCCATCCAATCTTGCCGCCTTGGCGCCGGACTTGCGTGAGGCCGTAGAGGATCACGTGGTGCCCGCTCTGGAGCAAGGAGAGGTGCGTGCGGCTGGGCCGCGTGCGAGCATGAGGCGCACCGGGACCTGAACGATGCGGCACGTCTTCGTCGAGACCAACTGGGTCGTAGACTATGCCGCGCCTGCGCATCACAAGAAAAAGGCGGCGGTTGATCTTCTCGACCGTGCTGCCGCGGGAGAGATCGAGCTTCATCTTCCGTCCATTTGCCTGAACGAGGCACGTCGTCCAATCCAGGAGCTCAAGCCTCGGCATGAAGCAGATGCCATTCGCCAGTTTCTGCGCTGGAGCAAGGCGAACGGAAAAATCTCGATCGACGAGGAGGCCACGGCGTTACGGGTGCTCAGCATGTTCGAGAGCAGAGTGAAAGAGGAGCTCAAGCAGCTCGACGCGATGCTCACGTCGCTGCGCAAGCACCCAGGGCTCGACGTCTTCGCGCTCGACGACGCCATGCTGGAGCGCGCGATCGAGCTGAGCGGCGGCGAGCTCGAATTCGTCAAGCCGTTCGACCAGGCGATCTTGGCTGCGGTACTGGTGCGGGCCGAGATGCTGAGGGCCGCTGGGGCGACAGATCTTTCATTCTGCGAGCTCGACGGGGATCTCCAGCCGTGGGGGAAGAACGGATCTTCCAAACCAGCATTGACGAAGCTCTACGACGCCGCCGGGATCTGGGTCTACGGTGACTTCGATCTTGCTGCGCCAGTGCGCCCCGCGAGCTAGCTGTCCGAGCTGGGCGATCGCGCTGAGCGAGTCCGTAGCCGAGATGACCGACGAGCAGCAGGCGAATCCAGACGCCACCTTGAAGTCGCTCAAGAAACGCGTCGCCGAGCTGCGTCGCATCCTGGGCTGACAGTTCCGACGTCGAAACTGCTCAGGGGTCGCTCTGCGCACTAGGTCGTTGCCCGTGAAAGCGCGCTCGCCGACGCGGCCCCGAGCACCAAGCCGACCGCCGCGGCAAGGAGTCCGGTCAACCCGAGCCCGGCGCAGCCCAGGCTCGCCGCCAGGAGGGCAATGCCGCTCGCCGCGAGCCAGGTCGAGGTCGGCGCCGCGCGCCGCGCCAGGCGGCGGCCGAGCCACCCACCCGATGGAAGGCCCACCCCGAGGCACACCGCGGTGCACACCGACACGAGCGGCGCGCCGGCGCAGCTGGGCGCGATTCGGGCGACGATCAGCCCTGCGACGAGCGGCCATGCACCGGCGAGGAGCCCGTAGCGCACGGCATCCGCCCCTCGTCGGTCGCGCTGTGCCATCCCCTTGCTCGCGGCCGCGGGGCTAGGGAGCGGCGCCGTCGCCACGCTGTCGTCGGTGTTTCGGCCGGGCTCCGAGCTCTTGGTGGGCGGGAGCGTGTTCGTCATCGCTCTCGGCGTGATGGCCGTCCTGAGCCGGCTCAAGAAAGGCGAAGCCTCGGGGTGCGGTCCTGCATGCAAGGTGGACGGCAGTTGCTGCGAGCGCGGCGCAGCGCAGCGCAGCGCGTGATATCGAAGAGCGCGCATGCCGCGAGCGTGGCTGAAACGCTACCATCGGTCTACTCTGCCCGCGGATGAACCCGCTCGTCGTCGTCCCGTTGTTCGTGATCACTGCAGTCGCCGAGATCGCCGGCTGCTATCTCGTGTTCCTCTGGAGGCGAGGCGAGCGGTCGCCGCTGCTGCTCGTCGGCGCGGCCGCGTCCCTCGGGCTCTTCGCTTGGCTGCTGTCGTTTCATCCGAGCGCCGGGCGAGCCTACGCAGCGTACGGCGGCGTCTACGTCGCGTCCGCGGTCGCGTGGGGGTGGCTCGTCGAGAAGCAACCGCCCGATCGCTGGGATCTGATCGGGGCCGCGGTGTGCCTGATCGGCACGGCAATCATCACCTTCGGACCGCGCGTATAGCTACTCCCGCGTCCAGTGGTCGCGCGCCTTGGCCCTCCCAAAGGCGAGGCGCGGTCCAGATGCTCCTTTGGAGCTCCCATGCCCCGCGGCAGTCAGGATCCGGGGAACCACGTACAGTCTCAGCGGAACGATCCAGGAGCCGCTCGCCGGGAGCACCGCCGACCGGGCGCCCTCCCCCTGCCGAAGGCGCCGGTGGTAGATAGACAGGGGCACCTCCTCTTGACACGGGACGGCATCTCCGCTCGCCTCGCAGAGGAGCGCAGCCATGGCGGTAGCTAGAGAGACAGCGAGGCCCGGCACCATGCCCCCCGACGCACGCTGGGCGGTACGCAGCCCGTCCTCCACCATCGCTCCCCCTTTCGCGCTCAGCGGCGGGCTCTTTGCTTTGGTTCGCCGAGCCTCACGCCGTAGGCAGGCGCCAGTTCCATCTACACGCCTGCTCGCCTCCCGCAACACACGACGGAAGGTGGCGCTCAGCAGGGGAGCTGTTCTGGTCGAGCCGTCGCTGGTCGTAACGGCCCAGATGAGCGTCGTATGAGTAGTCGAGCCCCGAGCATCTTCATCAGTTACAGTCGCGCGGACGCCAAATGGAAGGATCGGCTCGTCGCGCAGCTTCTGGTCTTCGCGCATGAGGGGTTATGCGAAGTCTGGGACGACACCCGGATCGACGCGGGGAGCGATTCGCTTCAGGAGATGCGAGAAGCCCTTGAAAGAGCCTCCGTGGCCGTGCTCCTTGTGTCAGCCGACTTGCTCGCGTCGACGCTTACTCGAAACAAGGAAGTATCCCACCTCTTGCAACGCCGAGCCACAGACGGGCTCCAAATCTTTCCAGTCATCGTCGAGCCATGTGATTACGATGCGGTGGACTGGCTCCGCCGCATGGCCGTGCGACCCAAGAACGGGAAAGCCCTCTCAACCCGCAAGAGGCCTCAGGCAGAGACCGAGCTCCTCGCGATCGCCAAGGAAATCCGCGTTAGCCTCGAGTCGTCCACGACGAACACAGCACCTGCGCGAGCCCAGGACCATACGAAGAAAAAGGTCCTGTGGGTGGACGACTACCCGACGAACAACGAGCGCCTCATCAAGAGCTACCGCGTCCATGGCGTCCACTTCGACCTCGTCATCGACAACGACCAGGCCATAGAACGACTTCAGTTCAACAGCTACGACCTGGTCATCACCGACATGAAGCACGAATCTGACAAGGAGGCCGGCCTCCAGCTGCTCCGATGGCTAAGAAAGCTACCGTCGCCGCCGCCAGCGATCGTGTTTTCTGGAATTGGCCCTGGAGACTATCGATATGATGAGGCGTTAGAGGAAGGGGCAATTCTCGTGACGAACAATTCCCACAGCCTGGAACTAAAGATCAAAGAGCTGCTTCGATTACATTGAATATTAACCAAAGTACGCCATCGTCATTGAGTCGCCCCCTCGACGACCATCGCGTCCGGCCTCACGCTGGAAGCCCGCGTGCGACGCTTTCGCCTAGACGTCGGGCAGCAGCTCGTCCACGTATTCGCGTGGCCAGCCCACCTGCACGGGGGTAGCCAGCGCGCATCGTTTCTTCTGATCGGAGGTCGACTTGAAGCTGCTCGAGAACTTGCTTTGGCTGTGCAAGATCCCCTCGCCGCCCGGTGAAGAACGCAACCTGGCCGACGAGCTGGCTCAACGTCTCGCGGCGCTCCCCTTGGCCTCGCCGCTGCGCCGCTACGGGGACTCCCTGGTAGCGCCGCTCACGCGCGGATCCGGAGGCCCCAAGATCCTGCTCGTCGGGCAGCTCGACGTGGCGAACCCAGGGCACCGAGGCGAAGCGCGGACGGAGAACAAGCGCGTGCTGGGCGCTGGAGCCGCAGAGAAGAGCGGCCTCTGCCTGATGCTCGATCTGGCCGAGCGCCGGCCGCAGATACACGCCAATATTACCCTCGTGTTTCACGCGCGCGGAGCGTGCGGCTTCGACGCAAGCGAGCTCAGGGTGGTCATGAAGCAGGACGCCGAGCTCCGGGAGGCCGACTTCGCCCTGGTGCTCAGACCGACGGACAACAAGCTTCAGCTCGGCTCGGGAGGCTCGACGCACGCGACGCTCGCCTTTGCCGGCCGCACGGGGCACAGCGGGCTGCCCGGGGCCGGCGTGAACGCGATTCACAAGTTCGCGCGCGTGCTCTCTCAGCTGGCCGCATTCGAGCCCGTACCCGACGTCGTCGACGGCCTCACCTGGTACGAGATGATGAACGCCACCTCGGCGCACGGGGGCCGCTCCGGCAGCGTCGTGCCAGACCAGCTGGAAGTGAACGTGCACCACACGTACGGTCCCAGCACGAGCTCCCATACCTCGCAAGAGCGGCTGATGGCGCTCGTGGACCGCGTGGGGGCCGTCCGGTTCGAGGAGCTCTCCCGCCCGGCGCCGCCGAACCGGAACCACGCGCTCATCGCAGCTCTCGAAGAAAGCGGCGTTCAAGGCGTCGAGGCCCGGCAAACCTGGTCGGAAGTCGCAAGCTTCACGACGCTCGGGATCCCGGCGGCGAACTTCGGACCGGGCGCGGAGCGGACGATGCACGCCCTGAACGAGGTGACGGAGCTCTCGGAGCTCGCGCGGGCGCAAACCATCCTCGACCGGTGGCTCGCCAAGATGACGTGACTTCTGTTGGCATCTTCAGAGAGGTATCGAACATGGAGGCGGGGAGACAGGGAGATTCATGGGGCGTTAACTCCTCAGCTCCCCCACCGCGCGGATGGACGCGGATGCCGCCTCGACCTCCGCTGAATCCGCTGTGGCTCCTCCAGGCCGGCTGAGCTTTCAGCGCTCTTGCGGCTCATCGCGGCGCGCGGGATCCCGTCTCTGGGCGCCGGCAGCGACGGCGCCAGCAACGCTCATGGCGCGAGCGCCGTTGCGGCTGGACAACAAGCGCCGAAGCCCGTCCTGGAGACTCGTGACAATGGGGACACCATCGAAGCCGAGATCGCAGTCGATCAGCAATCTCGCCATGACCGGCGAGATGCCCGCGATGGCGCACTGCGCCCCGAGCAACGAGGAAGCGCGCACCGTGTCGCGGAGGTGGCGAGCCCCTTCCGCGTCCATGAAAGGCACGCCGGTGACGTCGATGATCACATGCTCCGCCTGCGTGTCCACGATCGCCTGCAGCAGCACGTCGAGGATACGGGCGGCGCGCTCGGCGTCGATCTGGCCGATGAGCGGCAGCGCGAGGATGCCGTCCCAGAGCCTGAGCACGGGCGTGGACAGCGCGGCAATGGCGCGCTGCTGCTCCTCGCTCACGCGGAGCTGCTCCTCGAGCCGCTGGGTCCGCTCGGCGATCGCGGCCTCGAGCTGCTCCGTCTGGACCCGCAGCTCGTCCTCGGACCGCTTGAGCTCGCCGACGTCCACGTGAATCTGCAGCACTTCGGCGACGTTGCCCTCAGCGTCGCGGATGGGATGGAGCGAGGAGGCGACCCAGCGGGCCACTCCCTTCTGGAGCGTGTCTGCCTGGACCGGATCGTAGCGAATGGTGGGCAACGCCGTGGCCTCGCCCCGCCAGAACGCCTGCTCGACGAGGGGCATCGACCCATTGGCGGACACCTGCTCGTCCTTCAGCAAGCGCCACCCGGCGACATCCCGGAGGCTCAAGCTCCAGAGCTGCTCCCACCGGCGATTCACCTCGAGCACGCGGCTCTCGCCATCGTACATCATCATGCTCACGATGCCCCCGTCGAGCAGGGCCTTGTAGCGGCGCGCGGGGATCTCCAGCTCGGCAACGCGCCGGCGCAGCGCATCGATCTCACGCTCGAGCTCGGTGATCGTCGGAGTTGTCTTCTGTTCCATGTTCTTTCGGTCCGCGCGCTCCGTGACGAGCATCCTCCCCGGAAAAGACGGCCACGGTGTGGGCCGGGTCGCGTCCGACGAGCGCGGCGCGGGCGCGTTGATGACATGATGGCCCACGCCGACAGGAGGCGCGATGCGTTCTATCTCCGGTCGCGGCGGGCTTCAACCCGGCGGACGTCTGCTGGATGAGGAGCTCACTTGCATCGCTGATCACGAGGGCTCGGCGAATCCAGCTGTCGAGCTCGGTGAGATCCGGCCAGGTTCCCGGGTTCGTCACACCACGGGATTGCCGAGGATGCCTCGACCCGCGCCGCGTTGTCGGTTGTCGCATCAACCCGGGTCGGGTTCACAGGCCCGATCGGATCCGCTCAGGGTGATCCAGGCTTTCCGCACGGGTCCGCCGCCACGGCCGCGCTGCGGCCTTCCCAGAGGCGAGCGAGCGGACTCCTCGGGTCGACCGCGCCCGCGCCGGCGAGCGCCGCCCACGTCAGGATGGGGCCATCGCCCTCGAGCACGCGCAGCGGCGGCGGATATCCGGTCGCGGCGAGCTTCAGCCCGGCGGGCGTCGGCAGGAGGAGCAGATCCGGGTTGTCGAGGCTCACGCGCTCCCGCAGCAGCTCGATCACGGTCGCGTCGCCGCCGGCAAACGGCGCGAGGCAGCGCTCCAGCAAGGGCCGCAGGGCCTTCTTCGACGCGGCGGACCGGTCGAGCAGCTGGGTCACGGGCGCGCCCGTGCGCGCGTCGAGCACCTGCCAGCGCTCGGGCCCTGGATCCCAGGGGTGCGTGCCGCCCTCGTACCGCATCGCATCGTGGGAGCGGACCGCGAGCAGCCCCTTCTCGTTGAGGGCGACCTCGAAGGTGCGCGACGCGGCCATTCGCTCGCCCGTCTTGCACGCGCGCAAACTCGCCTCGTCCCCCTGCCCGAACACCCACGCGCCGCTCTCGAGCGCGCGGTTGAGCGCCGCCTCGCTCTTCGCCGTCGCGGCGCCGAAGATCTCGGGCCACGCGAGCTCCTCGCCGCACGCCTCGCCGGGCTCGAAGGGGATCCCGATCCCGTCGGACGGGCCATCGGGGTTCGGCCGCGGCGGGAAGCGGCGCGCCCTCTTCTTCGTGGCCACGAGCAGCACATCGCGCGCGCCCACCGAGGCGAGATCGAACGGCAGCGAGGCGCCCCGCGGGCTCGTCCACGTCCCGATGAGGTGGCCGTCGGCCCGGCAGGTGCCCGCGAACTGGCCCGTCGGGCGCGCCGGGTTGCCCTCGACAAGCGCGAGCTCGCCGGCGTCGGTGACCGTCCCGGCCAGCGGGATGTCGACGCCGACGTGGGCATAGAAGTAACGGCCCCGCACGGTCCCTCCGTCGCGCTCGAGCCGCGCAAAGACCTCGAGCTTCGGCCCGATCGTGCCGTGGAAGCCGCGCTCCAGCGCACAGGCGCTCTGCGGGGCCGGCGCGGCGCTCGCGGCAGGCGCGGGCGCGACGCCCACGGCGCGCCCCGACGGAGACGGCGCCGCCGAGGCCGCCGCCTTGGCCACGGCGGGCGCAGCGCCCGCGGCAGGCGAGGGCGCGGCAGGCGAGGGCGCGGCAGGCGAGGGCGCGGCCGCCGGGCCGCACGCCGGCAGAGCGAACAGCAGCGGCAGGAACGCTCGATATCGCATGGACAGCCATTGTGCAGAACAGGACCTGGCAAATCCCCTCAATTTGTCGGTATCTCAGGCCGGCCTGAAGCGGAGCGGGAGCGACACGGGGCCACGCACGGTGAGCGTGCGGTTGTAGGGGATCTCGCCCGGCGCGCGGGTCACCTCGCCGATCCTCGGGAGCAGCACCTCGAGCGCGACCTTCGCTTCCATCCGGGCCAGCGCAGCGCCAAGGCAGAAGTGCGCGCCGTGCCCGAAGGTCAGGCTCGGCTGGCCGCGGTGCAGATCGAACCGATCGGGATCCGTGAAGCGCAGCTCGTCGCGGTTCGCCGAGCCGACAAGGGCCAGCACGAGCGAGCCCGCGGGGATCGTCACGCCGGCCAGCGCGACGTCCGACGTCGTGAGCCGGGGGACGGACTGGGTCGGGCCGTCATAACGCATCATCTCCTCGATGAACCTCGGGATGAGCTGCGGCGAGGCGCGCAGCCGCTCGAGCTCCGCGGGGCGCTCCGCGAGCAGGAGCATCGAGCTGCCGAGGAAGTGGGTCGTTGTCTCGAGGCCGCCGCCAAGGATGCTGACGAGCAGATCGATGATCTCGCGGTCGCCGAGGAGCTCGCCGGCGCGGGCGAGCTCGCTCACGAGGTCGTCGGAGGGCGATCGCCTGCGGGCCGCGATGACGTCGGCCATGTACCGGTCGAGCTCCGCGATCGTGGCGCGGACGCGGGCGGCGTGCTCGGCGCTCGCCGGCTCGGGCGTCACGGACAGGAGATCGTCCATCCACCGCTTGAAGTGCGGCTCGAGCGCGTGATCCAGGCCGAGCAGCTCGCTGATCACGAACGCCGGCAGCGGCGCCGCGGCCGCGGCGATGAAGTCGACCTCGCCGTCGAGGCGGCCCGCGAGCCGCTCGCACAGATCCCGGGCCCGCTGCTCGATGCGCGCGATCGCCGGCGCGCCGAAGGCCCGGCTCACCAGGCCGCGGAGCCGCGCGTGATCCGGGCCATCCATGGCCAGGATCGAGCTCGCGAGCGGGTTGTGCCCCACCCACGCCGGCTGCCAGGCGGCCCGGAACCCCTGGGACGAGAACCGCTCCGGGGTCCGGAGGACGGTCGCGACATCGGCGTACCGGCTCACCGCCCACATCCCGCCAGGATCCACCTGGCAGACCGGCGCCTCGCGGCGCATCACCGCGTACGGCGTATAAGGATCCGCCCGGAAGGCGGGTGTCATGATGTCCACGCGCTCGCTCATGCGAAGAGACCTCCCGCGATGGCCCCGAGCACACGCCGGGCCCGCGCGGGAGAGGCCGTTTCCATGGGAGATCCGCGGCTCGTCCGTGGCGCTTCGCGAGCCCGCCGGTCAGGGTGACCGGTCACGCCTGTCACCTTGATAAGGTCGTCCCATGCGCGCAGCCGATCTCGACATCCGGAAGCTGCTCGACATCGACGCGCGCGGCGGCGTCGTCCGCTTCGCCGGGGAGCGCGCGGTCATCCTCGACGCCGGGGCGCTCGGGAAGCTGCGCGAGGAGCTCGTCCGGCTCGCGGGGTTCGCGGGGGCGCGCGCCGTGCTCACGCGCTTCGGCGTCGAGCACGGGGCCCGGATGGCGGAGGCGATGACGTCCCGGCTCGCCTGGGACAGCGAGGCCGAGCTGCACGGCGCGGGGGCCCTGCTCCACACGCTGCAGGGCTTCATCCGGCTCGCGCCCGGGGACACGACCCCCCTCGCCTCGCGCGGCGCCACGCTGCTCTCGTCGTACGAGGCCGAACAGCACCTCCTGCACCTCGGCCGCGCGGACGAGCCGGTCTGCTGGATGCTCGCCGGCATCGCGAGCGGCTACATGACCCGGGCGACGGGCGAGGCGGTCTACGTCATCGAGGATCGGTGCATCGGCCGGGGCGACGACGTCTGCCACTTCCAGGGCCGGACGCGCGCCGCGTGGGGCGGCGCGCTCGAGGAGCACCTGCCGTTCTTCCGCGAGAGCGTGCTCGACCCGTCGCTCCGCGAGGCCGCGCCGCCGCGGAGGGTGATGGGGCGGGCGCTCGACGCGAAGGCGAGCGCCCTGCCCTTCGCCGCGCCGCGGGGCGAGCCGCCGACCCCGCTCGTCGCGGAGAGCCCGGCGATGCAGCGGGCCCTCGACCGCGCGCGGCGGGTCGCGCCTGTGGACTCGACGATCCTGCTCACGGGCGAGAGCGGCGCCGGAAAAGAGCGGGTGGCGCGGCTCATCCACGGCGCCTCGGCGCGCGCCGCGGGCCCGTTCGTCGCGGTCAACTGCGCGGCGATCACCGAGACGCTGCTGGAGAGCGAGCTCTTCGGGCACGCGCGCGGCTCGTTCACCGGCGCTACCTGCGACCGCGCCGGGCTGTTCGAGGCGGCGCGCGGGGGCACGCTGCTGCTCGACGAGGTCGGCGAGGCCCCGCCCGGGGTGCAGGCGAAGCTCCTCCGCGCGCTCCAGGAGCGGCAGGTGCGCCGCGTCGGCGAGAACACGAGCCGCCACGTCGACGCCCGGATCCTCGCGGCGACGAACCGCGATCTCGCGGCCGACGCCGCGGCGGGCCGCTTCCGGCGGGACCTCTACTACCGGCTGCGGGTCATCGAGATACGCCTTCCGCCGCTCCGCGAGCGCCGGGAGGACGTCCTGCCGCTCGCGCGGGCGCTGCTCGGGGCTGCGTCGCGACGGCTCGATCGGCCTGTCGCGGGCTTCACGCCGGAGGCCGAAGGCGCGCTGGAGCGCCACGGGTGGCCCGGCAACGTGCGCGAGCTCGAGAACGCCGTGGAGCACGCGGTCGCCCTGGCGCTGGGGGGCGTCGCCGATCTGGAGGACCTGCCGGACGACGTCCGCGGCGCCGCGCCCACCGGCGGCGGGGGCGAGGAGCCGGCCGCGCGGACGCTGGAGGGCGTCGAGCGGCGAGCGATCCTCGCGGCGCTCGAGCGGCACGGCGGCAACCAGGCCCGCGCCGCCGCGGAGCTCGGGATCGGCGCGTCGACGCTCTACCGGAAGCTCAGGAGGTACGCCCGCGGCGCCGGGTAGCGAGGTGCAATGCGTCGGCGACGGGCGGGCCCCGCCGGTGCCGGAACCCGGAAAACCATGGGGCCCAGCGCTCCGTTCCTGAGAAGCTCCACGACCAGCACATCGGTGCTTGACTAGGGCGACGTCGGTTGGTACTCCTCCGCGCCCATCGACGGAAACGACCTCCTCGGAGGTCCCGGCGCGGTCAGCTTCATCGCTGTTCACGCCGCACGAGAGTGGTTTCCTGAGCCTTGGGACCGCCGTTTGCGGGAGTAACTCAGTGGTAGAGTGCAACCTTGCCAAGGTTGACGTCGCGGGTTCAAATCCCGTCTCCCGCTCCACGACATAGACGCTGCAACACCGGCCGCCGCTGAGCACTGCTCCGCGGCGCTTGTGGAGCGTCACTCAATGCCCTCGCCCAGCGCGAGGAGGGCGAAGCTCGCCAGCCAGTGCTCGCCCATGTAATCGCCGGCGACGTGCGGCAGGCTGGCGTCGAGGTGCCGTTCCGCCGCGTCGAGGGCGCGGGCGCGGACCGCGTCCCCTTCGGGCAGCGCAGCGGCGAGCGAGCGCCAGCACCAGGCGCGGCTCAGGTTGAGCCCGTCGAGGTGGGCGATCTTGCCGTCGCTGCGATCGCTGACCGTCGCGGGCTCGAACAGGGTCGCTGGCTCGCCGCGCGCCGCCCGCGGCAGGAACCGCGCGAACCAGCCGCGGAACTCCGGTCCGGGCAGGGCCCGGCGCATGCACTCGGCCTCCATGAGAGCGGGCGAGAGGAAATCGTCCTGCGAGGGCTCCCACGCCTGGCAGTCCGCGTCGCGGCCGTACCAGGCGCGGGCGGCCTCGGCGCAGCGCAGCGACAGCCGCTCGTCGCGCTTCACGGCGGCGTACTCCTGCGCGAGGGCGAGGGCGAAGGCGCTGTTCGTGTGCGCGCCGGCGCGGACCGGATACGTGGCCCTGGGCAGGTACTCGAGGAGCCGGCCGGCGAACGCGTCGCCGAGCGGGGCCAGCGCGGCCGACCAGCGCCGCCCCTCCTCGGTCTCGTCCCGCGAGAGCTCGGCCGCCAGCATCAGCAGCCACGCCCACCCATAAGGCCTCTCGAAGCCGCGGCTCGACGGCCGCCGCAGATAGGCGAGCTCGCCGGCGACCTTCTCGCCCGTGAGCTGCGCGTCGAGCAGCCCGCGGACCGGCGCGGCGCCGGGCACGCCGGGGAAGAGGCGGTGGATCCGCGCGAGGAGCCAGTGGCCATGAACGCACGAGTGCCAGTCGAAGCTGCCGTGGAAGATGGGGTGAAGGTCGCGCGGGCCCTTCACGTCCTCGGGGCCGGCCATGACGTGATCGAGCTTGTTCGGATACTCCCGCGTCACGTGCCCGAGCGCGATGGCGGCGAGACGCGAGGCGATGTCCGGTGTCAGGGCGTGCGTCATGCGATGGCGACCTCAGCGCCGGAAGGCGAGCAGGTACATGAGGAGCGTGTTCCCGATCAGCAGGAGCAGCGCGGTGGGGAGCTGGACCTTGATCACGCCGTCGCGATCGGGCAGCCCGAGCAGGGCCGCTGGGACGATGTTGAAGTTCGCGGCCATGGGGGTCATCAGCGTCCCGCAGAAGCCGGACAGCATGCCGATGGCGCTCATGATCGCCGGGTCGCCGCCGAGCCGGCGCACGATCAGGGGGAGCCCCACGGCCGCCGTCATGACGGGAAACGCCGCGAAGGCGTTCCCCATGATCACCGTGAACATCGCCATACCCACGGTATAGGCGGCCACCGCGGCGAGGCGGCCGCCGCGCGGGAGCGCGCTCCCGGCCAGCTCGCCGACCACGTCTCCGACGCCCGCGGCCGCGAACACGACCCCGAGCGCGGCCAGCAGCTGGGGCAAGATCGCCGCCCAGCCCACGATGTCGAGCAGGCGCCGGCCTTCCTGCAGAGGCGCGAGCAGCGGCGGGCGCAACCAGGCCACGGAGACCACGAGCGCCAGCACCACGCCGAGGGCGAGCGAGATCAGCGTCGCCTGCTTCGGGTCGAGCAAGTGCGCGCCGTGGATCTCGACCCGCTTGAGGACCAGCGCGCCCAGGAGGGCGGTCGCCGGGATGATCAGCGCCGGGACGAAGAGGAGGTCGCCGCGCCGCTCGGCGCTGGCGCGCCGCTCCCCGGGTGTCGTGGTGGCGGGGCGCCCCTGGCCCAGGCCCCGGACGCCCGCGAGGAGCACGAGCGAGATCACGAGCACCCCGTTGCCGAGATCCCCGAGGCGCGCGCCGAAGAGGAAGCTCATCGCCAGGAGACCCCAGAAGAGGGTGTTCTTCCATCGCCTCGAGTTCTCGCGGTCGACCGCGCTCAGGACGGCCGACGCCGCGAAGAACAGCCCTGCCACGAGGTAGACGACATCGAGCGTGATCATTCGGCCGCCTTCCCCGCGTCCGCGCGGGCGAGGTCGCGGTGGAGCCGCCGGTCGAGCAGGAGGAGCCGAGTCCCGTGGATCAGGAGCGCCAGCACCGCCGTGGGGATGGCCCAGACCGACAGCTGGAGCGGCTCCACGAAGATGCCGTTCTGCTCGAGGAACGCCTTGATCAGCAGGATGGACGCGATGGCGAGGAAGATGTCCTCTCCGAAGAACAGCGCCACGTTGTCGGCCGCCGCCGCCGAGGCGCGGATCAGCCAGCGCGTCCTGTCCGGCAGCGGTCCGTACCGGTTCTCCGCCACGGCCTCGGCCATGGGCGCGATCAGCGGGCGGACCATCTGCGCGTGGCCGCCGAGCGAGGTCAGGCCGAGCGCCGCGCTGAGCTGCCGCACCGCGAAGTACACGAGCAGGATGCGCCCGGTCGTGGCCGTCTTCACCCGTGAGATCAGCGTGCGCGCCCGCTCCTGGAGGCCCGATCGCTCGAGGAGGCCGATGACCGGCAGGACGAGCCAGACGAGGCTCACATAACGGTTGTCGTTGAACGCCTTGCCCAGGGCGGAGATCCCCTCGACGAGGCCCATGCCCGCCGAGAGGCTGGTCACGATGGCGGCCGCCGCGACGACCAGGAGCGGATGGATCCGGGCCACGAAGCCGACGACGACGACCGCGACCCCGAGGAACGTGAGCATGCTTCTTCCCCCGTGTTCGCAGCCACCGTGGCACGCCAGCGGCGGCATCGCCCATGAGCGCGCGCAGCGCAGCGCGGCCGGCCGCCTCTCCTTGACGCCGGCCGGCGCCTCGGATGGCCTGCCCCGAGGCGACGGACACAGGGGTCGCCGGCGAGGGCGAGGTGATGAGGGCTCGGCCCCCGCAGCCTGCAGCTCAACGGAGGATCGCCAGCGTGGACCACCAGACCAACGAAGAACTCGTCATCTCGTCGGACAAATCGCGTCTCGACATCGATCTGATCCACACCTTCCTCGCCTCGGCCTACTGGAGCAAGGGCATCCCCCGGGAGGTGGTCGAGCGGGCCATCCAGGGCTCGCTCTGCTTCGGCGCCTACAAGGCGGGCGCGCAGATCGGGTTCGCCCGGGTGGTCACCGACCAGGCGACGTTCGCGTACCTGGCCGACGTGTTCATCGTCGAGGCGGAGCAACGAAAGGGGTACGGCAAAGCGCTTGTCGCTCACGTCACGGAGACCCTCGGCCGGCTCCGGTTGCGGCGGACGTTGCTCGCCACCGCGGACGCGCACGGGCTCTACCGGCAGTTCGGCTTCACGCCGCTCGCGAGGCCGGACAGGATGATGGAGATCAACATCACGGACATCTATCAACAGGAGGGCAAAACGGGGACATCGTGAGCCGCGGCGCGCTGCCCGGGCCGAAGCTCCGTCACAGCCCCAGGCGCCGCAGCGGGAGCTCCCGGGCGCGCGTCTTCGTCAAGGCGAACACGGCGTTCGCTATCGCGGGCGCCACCGGCGGCACCCCGGGCTCCCCGACGCCCCCGGGCGGGGCGTCGCTCTTCACGATCTCCACGTGGATCCGCGCCGGCACCTCCGGGCTCCGCACCACCGGGTAGTCGCGGAAGTTCGTCTGCTCGACCGCGCCGCCCTTCATCGTGATGGCGCCGTGGAGCGCGATGCTCATCCCGAAGACCACCGCGCCTTCCATCTGCGCGCGCACGCGGTCCAGGTTGATGACCGTGCCGGGGTCCGCGACGAGCCACACCTCGTCGACCTTCACCTTGCCGAGCGCGTCCTTCGAGACCGCGGCGACGACCCCCACGTACGTGAGGAAGCTCCGGTGCGCGGCGAGGCCCAGCGCGCGGCCCGCCTTGCGCGCGGCGTCCCACCCCGAGAGCTCCGTCACCCGCTCGATGACGTGCCGGAGGCGGCCGACGTCGACCGGGTGCTGCTCGATCGAGGCCCCGTAACGTTCGGGGCCGCGAGCGCGAGGTCGAGCACGCCGAGGCCGAGCTCGTTGTCGCTCGGGGTCTTCACCCTGCCGTCGAACGTCGACGGGATCGGCGGAAACGCCGTCCGGTGCAGCCAGGCGCTCACCTTGCCGTCCGCGTCGAGCCCCGCCTTGAGGTACTGCGCGCTCACGCTGTGGAAATAGCCGCTCTGCACGTCGTCCTCGCGGGTCCACTGCACCCGCACCGGCGTCCCCATGGCGCGCGCGAGCAGCGCCGCCTCGGCCACATAGTCCGGCTTGGACTTCCGGCCGAAACCGCCGCCGAGGAACGTCACGTGCACGGTGACCTTGCCCTCGTCGACGCCGAGCGCCCGCGCCACCTCGGTGCGCGCCGGCTGGGGGTTCTGCGTCGGCGCCCACACCTCGCAGCCGTTCGCGTCGACCCTCGCCACCGGCGGCTCCATGGCCGGCGGATAGGACAAGCAAACGCGTTCCGCAAAGTCAAGATTCTCGGCGCCGTTCCTGACTCGTGCAGTCCGCTTGTATGAGCTCATTGACAGAACGGGCCTTATGCGATCAGGCAGGCCTTCCACGCCTGAAACGCCCGCGATTACCGCGACGTAGCACCAAGCGGAAGGCATCCTACCGTATAGCTGTACCCTACTGGCTCGCCGGTGCCGGGGGGTGAGCGCTCGGGGCGCCCGCGCTTCCGGCCGGTCTTGCCGGGCGAGCGAAGGTCCGGCGCCAGCTCGGGGGTGCTGCTCTGCTGCTCTTCGCTCACGGTGTTACATGGCCGCCTCCGTAACGCGCAGTGTCACGATCCGGCGTGGGGCCGCTGGAGTTGCGGGACGGGGGCGATGGCTGCGCCTACTCCGGTCCCGAGGATAGCCACAGGGTGCCGGCGGCTCGCGGGCTCGGCAACAGGTTTATCGCCACGCGGCGCGCGGTGTAGACGGCCTGTTGAGTGCCGTTTCTGCGCGGCGACGGGCGCGGCGCAAAGGGGGTGGGCCGAGCCACCGACCGCTCGAGCTGAGGCGCGCCACCCGGGCGGCCACCCGGCCGGCATGGCGGAGGCGGCGAGGTGTGGGATCTCCCGCCGGACCGGCCCGCGGCGGGCGCAGGGAGTGCGCGGCGGGGACGGACGAGGGACAGCCTTGACGCTGTGTCCTACACATTGTAAGACTGGTTGGCCATGAAGAAGCTACTGCAACGCCTCACGGGGAAGGAGGCGAGCGCCGAAGGGGGTCCCGGCGCCAAGCTCCCCTTCCTCTCGGACAAAGAAACGCTGATCCTCCGCATGCTCGTCGCCCAGGGCGAGATGTACGGGCTCCAGCTCGTCGAGTCGTCCAACGGGGAGCTCAAGCGTGGGACCGTCTACGTCACCCTCGACCGGATGGAGGACAAGGGCTACATCGAGTCGCGGAGAGCTCCGACGGAGCCGGGTGACGGACCCGCAAAGCGGATGTACCGCGCTACGGGGCTGGGGGAGCGTGCGCTCGCGGCACGCGAAGCTTTCGCCATGTCATTGGCCGTGGAGTTCGGACGATGAAGCAATCAGGACACGTAAATCCAGTCGCTCTGGCTGTCTCCACGGTTGCTGCCACAATTTCCATGACGATACAGTATTCTACTGGCGCTTCTGAACTATTGGAGCAGCTTGCTGGCGAGCACGTAAAGGCTTCGAGCGTCGCGACGTTCTTTACCATGCTGTCTGCCTTTATTGGCATAATGATCGGCGTTATCGCTCGCGTGAAGCCCGCTCCAGGCCCACGCGTCGTCCGCCGTTACGTCGCCGGTCCTCCCGGGTCGCGCCTACACGTAGCCGCCGTCTTCTTCTACTCCCGCAAGACCGTCGAACGCGTCTTTGACCCGATGCTTAAGGACATGCGGGACGAGTATTTTGAGGCGCTTGCGAAGGCGCAGACGTGGAAGGCTCGATGGGTCCACGCGCGCTATTACTGGAGCTTCACCGCAGCGGTCTGCCAGGGATTCGGGTTTTCGCTTCTGGATGGTGTCGTTCGTGTGTTCAAGGCGCTGACGTGACCATGGCTGACAACTCGCCGCCTACGCCTGCTGCTTCGCAACCATCAGCTCATGAGCTGTTCCGAACGCTGTCGTCTAAGCTGAATGGATCAAGAAAGACTATCGATGGAATCCTAGGTTCCGCCGGTATCGACCCTGATATTCTTGGGAAGGCGTCAGATGCCTCCGTGCGTCTTTACGAGCTGGACAAGAAAATAAAAGACGCCTGGAGCAGTTTCGGGGCAAATGGTCCCGAATTGGCTTCTCGGAGGGAGGAGCTTCGACAGCAAGTTCAACGGTTTAAGAGCGAAGTCGAAAACTTCGCCAGTGGCCGCGCTGAGGATGAGGCAATTCAGCGGGTTAATCAAAAATTTGCTCGCTTGTTGCAGCGGGAGCCGGGGTCGAATCGACAAGCTGTCGATGAGCAGAAGAGGAAAGAGCTGGCAGATGCGATCGTTGACCTTGGTCAGCGAACGGCAATGGCCGAGAGTTCGTTACGTAGCGCGACTGAAGAACTGCTGGAGGTAGATGGGCAAATCAGGGCTGCCGAAGCGTCGAGGAAAGAGATTGTAGCAAAGCCGAGTGCGGAATTGTCTCGTCTGGGCGCCGAACTGGACGAGTTCATGCGCCACGCGAATGCGCTACACAAGGAAGCTACCGCGGGCAGGTCTCTTGCCGAGGCCGGCGTGGCGACTGTTGAGGTTAACCGTGGTGAGTTCGAAAAGGCCAGGGAGTACCATAGGGGGCAGGCCGGGTGGGCCATTGTTGTCCTTGCCCTTGGAACTGCATACGCGGGGTTGGTGGTGATATGGATTTTCGGTGATGTAGCTCATCTATCCGGGCAACAGTTCGATTCTGGTGTCGGGACGATTGCCAGCCTGGCGCTGCTTCTCAGCGGGCGGTTCTCGGTCCTGCTTGGCATCGGGTACCTGCTTGTTTTTGCCGGAAAATTGCACTCTCGGCATTCGCAGCAGGCGGTTTTGTATCAAGATAGGTTGGCCGGACTGGATGCGGCGAAGATGATAATTCACTACGGTAGCACGTCGGTGCGTGAGGAAATCCTGAAGCGCATGACGACCACATACCTTAGCCTCGACACGAACGCGTTCCAGCCGCCCCCTGTAGTTCGACATGGCCTTTTTACTACCCGCGACGTGACCCGTATTGCACGAGCGACATCGGACGTAATCGGCGCTGCGACGAAACCGAAGGGGTAGCTACATCAGCACCATCATGCCGACCTCGCGGCGCGTGCGCTCAGCCGCGCCGCAATCGACGTGGTACATCCACGCTGAACGTGCTCGTCCCACGCCTCATCATCGGCGCCGCCGTGGTTCTCGCCGGCATCCTCGCCTGGCGGGACCGCGTCCACCTGCCGCTCGCGGTCGCCCTCGGGGGCGTGCTCGCCAGCGGCCTGGTGCGGGCGCACGTGGCGCTCCCGCCGCGGGTCGAGCTCGCGCTCTACCACGCCGCCCCGGCGCTCTCCGCGTGGTGCGCGCTCCGGGTGCTCGCGGGGCTCGGGCCCTGGAGCGCCCCCGTGGCGCCCGGCGTGCTCTGGGCGCGGTGCTGTGGCGGGCGCTGGTGGTGTGCCAGGCGGGTGGGAGCTGGCGCACGTCGAGGCGCACGTGGGCGCGCTGCTCGCGCAGCTCGTCGCCGCGGCGCTGTGGTGGCGCTCGCCGCGGCCCGCCGGCGTCTCGGAGACCTGCACGCTGGTGCTCGCCGGCGGGGACGTGCTCGGGCTCGCGGGGCCCCTGAGCTTCCCGAATGCGTGGGCGGAGCTCGGGTGGGGGTGGGCCGTCGCCGCCGCGCAGGTGGGCGTGATCGGGCGGTGTTGGTCGTGCTGCAGCTGCGGGGTGCTGCTCACCCCGGAGGGCGGAACCCGAGAGGGCAGCGAGGGGGCGTGAGCTGTCGCGGCGACGTGGCGCTGGGGAAGCTGGTGGCGCGTCGCGTGGGTCGGGGAAGGGTGAGGCTACACGAGAGAGAACCGGTTACCATTGCAGTCGGAGGCGACGTTGAAGCGCGTGTCCATGCCGTGCCGTCGGTACGTCTTGCCGCACGTGTCGCAGACGTCATCGAAGCTCGCGGTGGGCCACAGGCCGTTCTCGTCCTTGTAGCGCGTGCAGTTCTCCGGGATGCCTGCCTCGCAGGCCCCGCAGTGGTGGTTCATCCGGAAGAACGAGCAGCCCCGCTGCGCCATCCGTCGATGATACGGCGGGGAAGCAAAGGCCGCCACCCGCTCGGGATGGCGGCCCCCCGCTCTCCTTCCACGCGTGGAGGGCGGCCGAGGCCGGGGGATGGGTAGGGTTCGGTCCGAGAAATCGACGCGGTTCGTGACGATCTTGGCGTGGGGCAAGGACATCGTGGCCTACCTGCCGATGGGCGCGGTTCAGCATCGCCAGGCCGGAGGCAGACGGATGTCCGCCAGTGCGCCGAGGTGAAGCCGGTCGTCGCGTGCCTGTCGAACGTGGCGGCGAGCGGCGGCTACTGCGTGGCCGAGGCCGCGCACGCGATCGTCGCGCAGCCGCAGACGATCACGGGGAGCATCGGCGGGGTCTCGGCGCGCTTTTCGCTCGGTCCGCTGCTCGACTCGACGTGCGGCGCGCCGAGGGGTCGCCCGGGAGGTGTCGCTCGCCATCCACTGCGAGGGGGAGCGGGTGCTCGCGTACTGCGCGGAGGCCGATGACCTCGACTAGAGGACCTTGCCCGACTCCCTAGCGAGTCCTTGCGCGGATTTTATCGCGGGAGAAGCTGTGCGTAATCTGTTCGCCCAGTGGGTAGCACCAGTTCAGAACTGATCACGGATCGCTAGGAATCGCGCGCCGGAATGCGCGACCAAACATGTGGGCCCTTTTCGGAGGGAGATCCCAACATGTAGCGGTTCTCCTTGACGGAAGTGTCCTTCGCGAGTTTGAAAGAGGTGTGGTCAGGGCCGACCCGCGTGGTCCTCGCATGGTGCGGGGTCAGCGGGATTCGTGCGCCTGAACACAGAAGCCCGGGACCACGGACTCTTGGTGGAGGAGGTGGTCCCGGGCTGTCACGGAGGTCCGGTCATGCGAAAGACCAAACACCCGCCACGGGTGAAGGTACACAACGACCCCAACGACGGCAAGGTTCAGCTGAGCAACCATGCTCAGGGTCCACAGCCGGCGGTCAGGTTAGAGCTCAACGGGACCGCTGCCGCGTTCGTCGCCGGCGTGGTGTCGACGCTGGTCTGCCTGCTCATGAGCTTCCTCGCTGTGCTCCTGAGCGGCGGAGGGTAGCCGCGCACGAGCCGGAGGCGTGGGGCAGCGCCTGCGCCTCCGGCTCAGCAGCATCGCGTCCCGGTGGAGATCGGTCCAGGCCGAGCCGATCGGGATGCGTGCGTCCTACAGCAGCAGCGCGCGCGGCTGGCCGTCGATGACGGCTATGCCGGTCTCGCGGCGCGTGCGCCCGCCGGAGGCGTCCGCCTCCGCGCGAGCCGCGGGGGCGGCGAGGGCCGGACGGGCGGCGTGCAGGGGCTCGTCGGCGCGGTGGACCCAGTCCCGGATGGCCGTCGCGAACGCCCAGGGCCGGCCGGTGCCGACGCCGTGGACGGGCAGCGGGTCGTCGGCGTCTCGGGCGAGCCGGCGCGCCGTCGTTGGATCGCAGCCCTCGAGGCGGGCGCAGATGGCGTCCCAGCCCTCGAGGCGCTCGCCTTCGCCGCGGCGGCGGTCCGCCCAGTCGTCGAGGTAGCCCGACCAGGCCCACCGGAGCGTGGTGCCGCGCCGGCGCCGGACGGGGAGCGGGTCGACCCGGAGCGCCGCCCAGGCCTGCGCGGTCGGGGTGGACACGCCGAGGTGTCCCGCGATGGCGGCCCAGCCCCACAAGCGTTCGCCGCGGCCGCGGGGCGTGGGAGGCGCGGGGCGGCGACGCTGCATGCTGGCGAGGAGGTACTGCCGGCGGCGCCGGCGGAGGCCGAGCAGCCCGAAGAGCAGGCGCCAGGGGGCCCAGCTGGTGACGGGCGAGGGGAGCTCGGGGGTTACGCTCGGGCACCTGATCCGGTTTCGGCCTGCTGCGGCGCCGGTTCACGGTTCAGGGCAGCAAGCACCAGCCGGGCCTCGTGTTCGCTGCGGACACCGCGCGCGCTCGCTCGCCGCACGTTGGCTGCCATCACCGGGCGGCCGTCAACCTCGTACTCACGCGCGACCTGTTCCAGCTCAGCCGACCAACGCTGATCGATCGGAGCCAGCGGCGGCGAGGGGGCTTGCTCTCGCCCGTCTCGCTCCCTCCCGAAGACCAGCCCCGCGAGCTTGAGGAAGCTCGCCTCGTCCCAGCCGTGCTTCAGCGCGATCTCGGCGGCGGCGCCGATGCCGAGCGAGAGCGCCTTTGGGCGCTTGGCTCGTCGTCCGCCTTCGCAGACTTCTCTGGCTTCGCAGGCCGCGGTTCGATGGGTCCGGCAACACGGCCCCGAACCGCTCCACGGTCGCCCCGAACCGTCTCGCTGTCGCCCCGAACCGCTCCACCGAACCGCCTCGCTGTCGCCCGGAACCGCTCCACCGCTCCACCGAACCGCTCCACCGCTCCACCGAACCGCTCCACCGCTCCACCGAACCGCTCCACCGAACCGCTCCACCGTTGCCATTTTCGCTTCGGGCCCCGGGTAGCCCCACGGTCTGGTGCCCTTTTCGCCTCAGAGGGAGCGACGTGCTCATCCCGCCCATCGACGACGCGAACGCCGCGGCGATCGCTAAGGCGCTCGGCCCGCGCCTGCGCGAGCAGAAGTGACGCGCCAGAACGCTGTACGAGCCCGGCGGAGAGCACGACTTCGTCAGCCTCGCGTCCCGCAAGGCTCGCGGCCCGCGATGGCAGGCTGGCTTTCATGAAATGGAATGCTTTCGTGATGGCCGGATTGCTCTCACTGAGCCTGCCGAGCGTGTCGCCCGCCGCTGAAGAGTGCGGCTCGATCTTCTTTGCGCCGGGGACCAGCGAGCTCGACGTTCCTGTCGTGACGAGAAAGGTGCGCTTCGCCGACATGGACGGGAACGGCGCCGACGACTGGATCTTGATCGAGACCCATCAATTCACGCTCGACCTTCGCAACCGCGACGGCACGCAGCTCGCCAGCTCGACGTACCCGGACGCTGGGGGCGGCGACGTGTTCCTGCACCAGGTCGAGGTCGCCGATGTCACCGGCGACGGCCAGCTCGACTTCATCGTCAAGGACGACCAGGGCGTGTCCGTCGTCCAGCAGACGTCCGGCAACCTCACGCCGCTCGGAACCATCCACGGCACGCCGAGCACGCGCGACCACCTCCCCCTGCTGCTCGCCGCCGGGCACTTCCTCAGCCGGAGCCAGGCGGACATCGTCGTCGAGACGGCCGCGGGCGAGCTGCGGCTGTTCCACGCGTCGGATGGCGCGTTCCGCGCGGTGCAGACGCTGAGCGATGTCGCCGTGCTGGAGAAGAGCTTCGTTCACGGGGCTGCGATGCCCACGGGAGACGTCGATGGGGATGGCCTGCAGGACTTGCTGTACCCGTCCGTGGGCGGCCTCGCCAACGCCCAGAGGACCGCCTCGGGGAGCTTTCAGCCGAACCATCGGCTGGCCATGGACGAAAGCTACGAGCTCGGGGCGTTCGGCGACTTCGACGGCAACGGGCTGCAGGATGTGGCTGTGGTCGCGAGGCGCCCGCGTCCGTCGGGGTACGACGAACTGCTGCTCCAGACGTGGCTCCAGGCCCCCGCGGGAACGTTCAGATCGAAGACTCGGACATCGCGCTCTATGTGCACGTGAGGAACGCCGGCCCCTCGGCGGCGCGTCGCGTGCGCCTGGAGCAGGAGCTACCTGAGGGCATGGTCGGCGTCACCTGGACGTCGGACGAGGATGCGGACTGCGCCGTGCAAGCGAGCAAGATGTCTTGCGAGCTGGCGGAGCTGACAAAGTTCGACTCCTGGCTCATCACCGTGCGTGGCAAGCTCGATTATCGAGGGCGCAGGGTCGAGACATGGGCGACCGCCCGCAGCGACACGAAGGATCCGGACGAGAGCAACAACAGGTTCGGGCGCGTCGTGCCGGAAGGGTTCCTCGGCGGGATTCCCAGCTCGTCGCCGGACGGGGATGCCTCGATCGGGTGCGGCTGCCGCCTCGTGGCATCGCCGGACAGCGCGGCGCCCCGGGCTCTTTGGCTCGCGCTCGCGGCCGCCTCACGAGAAGGGGCCCGCCGCGGCCGCTCCCGTCACAGCCCCAGGCGCCGCAGCGGGAGCTCCCGGGCGCGCGTCTTCGTCAAGGCGAACACCGCGTTCGCGATCGCGGGCGCCACCGGCGGCACCCCGGGCTCCCCGACACCCCCGGGCGGGGCGTCGCTCTTCACGATCTCCACGTGGATCCGCGCCGGCACCTCCGGGCTCCGCACCACCGGGTAGTCGCGGAAGTTCGTCTGCTCGACCGCGCCGCCCTTCATCGTGATGGCGCCGTGGAGCGCGATGCTCATCCCGAAGACCACCGCGCCTTCCATCTGCGCGCGCACGCGGTCCAGGTTGATGACCGTGCCGGGGTCCGCGACGAGCCACACCTCGTCGACCTTCACCTTGCCGAGCGCGTCCTTCGAGACCGCGGCGACGACCCCAACGTACGTGAGGAAGCTCCGGTGCGCGGCGAGGCCCAGCGCGCGGCCCGCCTTGCGCGCGGCGTCCCACCCCGAGAGCTCCGTCACCCGCTCGATGACGTGCCGGAGGCGGCCGACGTCGACCGGGTGCTGCTCGATCGAGGCCCCGTAGTTCGGGACCTTGTCGACGCCCAGCTCGGCGGGCGTCGCCTTCCGGGCAGGGCCGAGCACCTCGAGCAGCACCTCGCGCGGATCCGCCTGCCGCGCGTGCGCGATCTCGTCGATGAAGCTCTGCACCGCGAAGGCGTGGAAGATGTTGCAGACCGACCGGAGCCACCCGATCCGGACGTGCGCCGGCGCGTCGCACGCCTCGGCGCGGACGTTCGGGGCCGAGAGCGCGAGATCGAGCACGCCGAGGCCGAGCTCGTTCTCGCTCGGGGTCTTCACCTTCGCGTCGAACGTCGACGGGATCGGCGGGAACGCCGTCCGGTGCAGCCACGCCGTCACCTTGCCGCCCGCGTCGAGCCCCGCCGTGAGGTGCTGCGCGCTGACGCTGTGGAAGTAGCCGCTCTGCACGTCGTCCTCGCGGGTCCACTGCACGCGCACCGGCGCGCCCAGCTCGCGCGCGAGCAGCGCCGCCTCGGCGACGTAGTCCGGCTTGGACTTCCGGCCGAAGCCGCCGCCGAGGAGCGTCACGTGCACGGTGACCTTGCCCTCGTCGACGCCGAGCGCCCGCGCCACCTCGGTCCGCGCCGCCTGCGGGTTCTGCGTCGGCGCCCACACCTCGCAGCCGCCCGCGTCGACCTTCGCCACCGCCGAGGGCGGCTCCATGGCCACATGCGCGAGGTGAGGCACGTAGTACTCGGCCTCGACCGTGCGCGCCGCCGCCTTGAGCGCCCCGTCGACGTCGCCGACCTTCCGCACGACCTTGCCCGGCGCGCGCACCGCGCGCGAGAGCGCCTCGCGGTAGCTCGCCGAGTCGTACGACGCGTTCTCGCCGTGATCCCATGTGATCTGCAGCGTCGCGCGGCCGCGCATCGCGGCCCACGTCGTGTCCGCCACGACCGCCACGCCCCCGAGCGGCTGGAACCCCACCCCGACGCCCTTCGGCGCCGGCAGCTCCACGAGCTTCTTCACGCCCGGGACCGCCAGCGCGCGCGCCCCGTCGTACCGCACGACCCTGCCCCCAACGACCGGCGGGTGCGCGATGACCGCGGTGAGCATGCCCGGCAGGCGCACGTCCGCGCCGAACAGGGCCGCGCCCGTGACGATGGCCGGACCGTCGAGCAGCGGGAGCGGGCCGCCGACGCGCTTGAGCTCCGAGGCGGGGCGGAGCGCGACCGTCTCCGCGTCCGGCACCGGGAGCTTCGCCGCGTCGGCCACGAGCTCGCGGAAGTCCAGCGAGCGCTTCGACTTCGCGTGGTGGACCGCGTGCTGCTGGGCGACGCACTCCGCGGCGGGGACGCGCCACTTCCTGGCCGCGGCCGCGACGAGCATCGCGCGCGCGGTCGCGCCCACGCGCCGCATCGGCTCATAGCCGCCGCGCACGCTGCGCGAGCCGTCGGTGTTCTGATCGCCGTAGACCTTGTCGCCGTCGGCCTGCACGATCTTGACCCGCGCCATGTCCGCGCCGAGCTCGTCGGCGACGAGAACCGGCAGCGAGCTGCGGATCCCCTGCCCCATCTCGGACCGGTGGGAGACGATCGACACGGTCCCGTCGGGCGCGATGTGGAGGAACACCCCGGTCCGGAGCCCCGGCTGCGCCTTCGCGTCGGGGGACGTGGGCGGCGCAGCGGACGCGGGCGGCGCGGCCTCGGCGACCCCGAGCGCGAGCCCGCCCACAGCGAGCCCGAGCCCCGCGAGGAAGGAGCGGCGGAGGAGGACGACGCGTTGCTGTTCCATCTTCACTCCGTGGGAAGGCCGGCGGCCTTGCGGACCGCCGCGCGGATGCGCGTGTACGTGCCGCACCGGCAGATGTTGCCGGCGAGCGACCTGTCGATGTCGTCGTTCGAGGGCCGCGGGTTCTTCCGCAGGAGCGCGGCCGCGCTCATGATCTGCCCCGCCTGGCAGAAGCCGCACTGCGGGACGCCGAGCTCCACCCACGCGCGCTGGAGCGGGTGATCGCCGGTGGGGCTGAGCCCCTCGATCGTCGTCACCGAGCCGCCCGCGGCGCGCTTCACCGGCGTGACGCAGGCGCGCACCGTCTCGCCGTCGAGGTGCACGACGCACGCCCCGCAGAGCGCCTGGCCGCAGCCGTACTTCGTCCCCGTGAGGCCGAGCACGTCGCGCAGCACCCAGAGCAGCGGCATGTCCGGATCCACGTCGAGCTTCTGCTCCGCGCCGTTCACCTTCAGGATGATCATGGTCGGGACTCCTCGGGCGGGCACGCCGCGCCCGCCTTCACCCACGCGTCGACGAGCGCGCCGAAGGCCGCCTGCGAGCCGGGCGCCTTCGTTCGGCCGTGGCCGGGCGCCCACCCCCACGCCACGAGCTCGTCCCGGTTGGAGTGCTCGACGATCTGCGCGAGCGTCTTCTTGCCGTTGCGCGCCGGATCCTTGATCTGCGCGCAGATCGCCGCCGGCGACCGCCCGAGCCACGCCATCTCCGCCGGCGCGAGGTGCCAGCCCGGCGCCCCGGGGACGCGGGCGAGCTCGAGGTTCTGCGCCTGATGGCACGACGTGCACTCCATCGCCGCCACCCCGCGATCGTTCGGACCGCGCTCGGCCGGCGGGCTGTGGCGCTCGCCGGCGTCGCCCTGGCGCGGGACGCCATCGTGAGGGTGGCAGTTCACGCAGCGCGGGTGGAGCAGCACCTTGCTCGCCTCGAGGAAGAGCGAGGCCGCGCGCGCGTCGTCGTCCCGGATCGCCGCGAACGCCTCCGGACTGCGGAGCTCGCCCGGAGCGACGGGCGGAAGGACGACCGGCCTGGGCGCCTCCGCGGGCCGCGAGTCGCACGCCGCGGCGAGGAGGCCGACGCCAGCCAGCAGGGACCAGAGGAGGAGAGGCTGCATCGCCCGGCCTACCCTGGTGACCCGGCGCGCGGACGACAAGCCCCGATTCGACCTGCGCCCTCGGGGCGTCCCCCGTCGCGTCCCCCGTCACGTCCACTGACAGCGCAGCTCGTGTTACGTCACGGTTTCCGGCGACAGGGCGGCGCGTGGAGCGCGCGATGACGGCGGCCGTGAAACGTCCGTGAGCCGGTGTCTACAGCGCGCAGCGCAGCCGCTGCCGCGCCTGTAGCGAACTGTCACGAGGGCGCCACGCAGCGCGGCTCCACGCCACGACGCGACACCCCGACGCCGGCGCATGTCCTGGTAACCCCTCCGCCGGGGCGATGGCTCGCGGCGTGCAAGCCAGCTCCGGCATGAGCAAGACGCTAGGAATAGGCGAGGCCACCCAGCCATCGCCCTGCCTGATCGCCCCAGCTGAGGCAGGCTGCCACACCGCGTCGAGCTCGGAGCGCGGGCCGATGCCCGGAATGCACGTGGGCTCCCAGCTCCGGCTCATCCGCGCGCTCGGCCAGGGAGGGATGGGGAGCGTCTGGCTCGCCGAGCACGTCGCGCTCAGGACCCATGTCGCGGTGAAGTTCCTTCGCGACATGTACATGGACCACCCGCTGGCCGTCGTGCGCCTCCACCGGGAGGCCGAGGCCGCGGCCCGCATCCAGAGCCCGCACGTGGTGCGCGTGTTCGATGTGAGCTTCACCGACCAGGGGGTCCCCTACATCGTGATGGAGCACCTGGAAGGGCAGACGCTGCAAGATCTGGTGGAGCGCCGCCGGCGGCTCTCGCTCGAGGAGACCGTCTCCATCCTCCGCCAGCTCTGCGCCGCGCTGGCCAGGGCGCACGAGGCGGGCATCGTTCACCGCGACATCAAGCCCGAGAACATCTTCCTCGTGGAGGGCGAGGGGGAGCCCTTCGTGAAGGTGCTCGACTTCGGCATCGCCAAGAACACCCTCGACGAGGCCGAGCGGCTCACCGTCACGGGCGCCATCCTGGGGACGCCGCACTTCATGTCGCCCGAGCAGATGGCGGGCGGCGCGCGGGTCGGACCGCACAGCGATCTCTGGGCCCTCGGCGTCGTGGCCTACTTCTGCTTGACCGGGCAGATCCCCTTCGGCGGCGCCACCGTCGCCGCGGTGGCGGTGGCGATCGACCGCGGGCCGCCCCCGCCGCCGTCCCGGCTCGCCCCGGAGGTGCCACCCGCGATCGACGCCTGGGTCCTCTCGCTGCTCGAGCCCGACCCGGCGCGCCGCGCCCGGAGCGCGCGCGCCGTCCTCGAGGCGCTGGACGCCGCTCTCGCCGCTCCACGCGCCGCGCGGCCCGCCCACACCGAGCTCATGCCCCCGCGCGAGTCCCTCGGCTCGGGCGAAGGCTTCTCGTCCCTCGTGACCACGCTCCTGCCATTCGGCACGCTGGGCGTGGGCGTGAGCTCGCCTCGGCAGCGGGCGCGGACGCGCACCTGGGCCCTGGCGGCGGGCGCCGTCATGGGCCTCAGCACCCTTGCGTGGGCGGGGGCATCCGGTGTCGCCTCCGGCGTCACCCGGACCGCGCCGGCAGCGCAGACCGCGTCGCTCGCGATGATGGCCGGCGGAGCGCCCGGGCGCGCCGCCCCCGCCGCCGTCGAGCCCGCGGCCCAGTGCGAGACCAGGGGCCCGCTGCCCGAGGAGCGGGCCGCGGCCACGGCGCCCCAGGTCGAGGCGCGAGCGGCGGCCACGGCGCAGGACGACGCCAGGCCGCACCAGGCCGAGGCACGGGCTGCGGCCACGACGCAGGCTGCGGCCACGGCGCAGCCTGCGACCCGGGCGACCGCCGACGCCAGGGTGACGGCCGTGTCCGGCGCCCCGAGCGCCCTGCCGGCGGCGCTCGCCGCGCCGTCCGCAACGCCGGTCAAGACGGTCGCGACGCGCACGCGCTGGCGCCGCGATCTCGGCTTCTGACAGGAGAGGAGACCCATGCGCCCCCGGCCCAGCACGCTGATGGTGATCGCCAGCCTGATCCTCGCGGCGCCGCCGGCGCTCGCCGGCGACACGGCGGACACCGCCGACGGCACCGCCGAGGAGAAGGCGCGGCGCGACGCCCGGGAGCTCGTGTACCAGGGCGACGAGCTCTTCATCCTGAGGAGGTACGCGGAGGCGCTCCGCGCCTACCAGCGCGCCGAGCAGCTCGTCCGCGTGCCCTCGACCTCCATCGAGGTGGCGAAGGCGCTCGCCGCGATCGGCCGGCTCAGCGAGGCGCGCGAGCTCGCGTCCACGATCGCCTCGTCGCGCGCGCTCCCCGGGGAGCCCTGGCCGTTCATGCAGGCGCGGCGCCGCGCCGACGCCCTGCGCGACGAGCTCGACAACCGCATCCCCCGGCTGAAGGTGCGGCTCGTGCCGAGCCCCGCCGGGGCCAGGCTCAGGGTCGACGGCCAGGAGGTGAAGGTCTCCTCGGAGGGGACTCTCATCGATCCCGGCAACCACTGGGTCGAGGTCGAGGCCGACGGCTACGCCGGCGCCCGGCAGCGGGTCTATGTCCCGGAGCGGGAGACCACGGCGCTCGACGTCGCCCTCACGCCGGAGCCCCGCCCGGACGGCGTCTCGCCGTGGGCCGTCGGCGGGTTCATTGCCTCGGGCGCCGGGCTGGCGGTGGGGCTCGGCGTTGGCGCGGCCTACCTGAGCGCGAGGAGCGACCTCGCCGAGGCGTGCCGGCAGGGCGCCTCGGGTTGCTCCGAAGATGCGCGAGGCGACGCGAACGCCCTGGGTTGGGTCTCGAACGTGGGGTTCGGCCTTGCCATCGCCGGCGCGGCCGTCGGCGGCATCAGCCTCGGCCTGGAGCGCTCGAAGGCCCCGGCCTCGAGCGTCACCTGGGCGGTCGGTCCGGGCTACATCAGCATGCGGGGGACGCTGTGAGGGCGCGCCGCGCTGCCGCCTGCGCGTTCGCCGCGTGGCTCGCCGGGTGTCAGGTCGTCGCCCCGCTGCCCGACGCCGAGGACGGCGACACCTCGGCCGAGGGCGACGGCATCGACAGCGGCGCCGCCGCGGGCGACGCCGGCGATGGGAGCCCGGAGAGCTGGGTTCCGCCCGCGCAGGAGGCTGGCCCGTGCGAGATCGCCGCGTGCTCAGCGCACTGCGCCCGGTCGATGGATCTCTGCGAGCTCACGCCGCAGTACCCGTCGGTCGAGGCGTGCTGCACCGTCTGCGAGGCGATGCCGTCGCCCGAGGGGTATGCCGGGTGCCGCGCGGCGGAGGCCGGCGATCCCGCCGGCTGCACCGCGGCCGGGCCGCTCGGCCCGGAGGGCGACGCCGACTGCGTCGGGCGGTGCGAGGCGATGTGCACGCTCTACGCGGCCATATGCCCGATGGAGCTCGCGGACATCGCGGCCTGCGAGGAGCGCTGCGCGGCCTTGCCGGCGCCGGAGGTGTTCAACGCGTGCGGCTCGATCATGGCCGAGGGCTCGCTCGGGTGCAGCACGCAGCAGATCTACGCAGCGCTCGGCGCGGTCGACAAGAAGGCGCGCGACAAGGTGTGCCGCGACATCCTGGAAGGCCACTGCCCTCCCCCGGCGTGCGCGGCCGGCGACTAGCTCGAGCCTGCCTCGCGAACGGCACCGCAAGCGGGGGAGTCTGCCTGCTCTCCGCCGGTGCGTTCGCCTGGGCAGCCGATCCTTGGGAGCGGGAAGCGCTCGCCGCGGAGGCGGGCGGCGATGTCTAGCCGGTAGGCGCCGTGCCGTTCGGTCCGGCGCCGGGCACGGCGGGCCCGGCCGTGCCGTTCAGCGCAGCAGGCGCCGCCGTGCCGTTCGGCGCTGCGGCGGTCGCAGCGCCGGGCGCCGCCGGTTCAGCCGGCGCCTCGTCGCCCGGGGCGGCGACGGAGTCGCTGTGCGCCGTCGCGCGACCAGTGCGGCCCTTGTAGAGAGAGGGCGATCGTATCGGCGTCCTCCTCGTCCCAGCGCAGGTACGCGACGGCGCGGCGGGTCTGGTCGTAGGCGTGGACGACCAGCGAGAACGCCCGCGCCCTCCCTCTCCGCGGCCTCGGTCGGCCCGGAGCCTTTGCCGTGCTCCCGCACGCCGAGGGCCGCGAGCAGCTGCGGACCGATCTCCCCGGCGCGCCTCACCTCCTCCTCGGTCGCCGCCGTCTTGCTGGCGACCTCCGCCCAGCTCGCAGTGAACAGCGCCGAGAGCGCGACAAGGTCGTTCGCCGCGTCGATGTGCCCCAGCCCCGCGCGGATCTGCGCGACCGTGTCGGCGTCGAGCAGGCCGCGCCGGGCCAGCGCCTCGGCGTCGCTCAGCAGGTTCTCGCGCAGCGGGGCCGCATCCGCGAGCAGCGGCTTCAGCGCGTTCTCGGCGTCTCCGCTCGACAGCCACGCGAGGTGCGCGTACCACGCGGCCAGCGTGTAGGTCTCGAGCCGGTCGAGCAACGCGACATCGTGCGTCGGCACGTGCTCCGCGATGGCGGAGCGCAGCGCGAGGAGGCCGGGCAGCACGCCCAGCACCTGAGAGACGACCCGGGGAATATCGAGGTTGATGGCGATCAGCCGATCCGGGCTCAGCGCCTCGATCTCGGGCAGGATCTTGTTGAACGACGCCGCCGCCTGGGGCGGGGCCGCGGTCTTCCTGGGAGCGGGCTTCTTCTTGAGCGGAGAAGGCTTCGTCATGAGGGGATGACCTCTCGGGGCTCGCCGAGCGGGCTCACCCGAGCTCGTCTCCTCGGCAGCCGCCCGCGTGGCTGCCCAGGCACGCTGGATAGACATATCGCGTCCGCGTCAAGCCGCTCCCATCACGCTCGCTTGACAGAGCGGCGCCGCCCTTCATAGCGTGGGTGGTGAGGAGGGATACATGGCGAAGCGCGTCCTGCTGCACCTCGCGGCCATCGGGATCACGGCGGCGTGGGGAAGCTTGACAGTGCCCGGATGCACGATCCGGTTCGGGCCCGGGACCGGCGATGAGACGGACCACGGCACGCCTGGCACGGCAGACGGCGACGAGAGCGGCGGAACCGCCACCGAAGGCGAGCCCGAGGAGCCCGCGACGGAAGAGGACCCCACCGAGCAACCGTTCGAGGGGATCGATCCGGAAGAGCTCGCGCTTGCATCGGCGAAGGCCAGCCTCGCGACGTACTACTTCGCCGGGACGGTCGATGCGCTCGGTATCGACCCGGCCACGCTCGATGAGGCGACATGGCGCCAGCTCATGGAACAGTATATGCCGCTTGCCGAGGCAGAAGCAGAGCAGTGGCTCTCGACCATGGATCCATCCACGCTGCCCCTCGTGAAAAACGAGCCGCGCTGGGAGTGTAAAGAGCAGTGGTCGTGTGCTTACGTCGCGAAGTGCTGGAACCCGCCTTACGTGAATCTCAATCATAACTGCTGGGTAAATGACTGTGGAGATGCCCGCTGCAGGGCCTGTCCTGACTGGTTCCCGGACTTCTTCAAGAATCTGGTCATGCACTCGTGGTGCTCGTATGTGTGCGTCGAACCCGTGGCCTATGGGAAAGTGGTGGCCGTGGGCGCGGGCGGGGTGTCTGCGCTCGGTAGGGCGCCGATCCCGCCTTTCTGTATGGAACCCCCTCCCCTGTGAGGATGGCCATGGATGTAGAAGAGAGTTTGAGGGCACTCCGTGAACGTATAGTCAGAGCGGAGGGCAAACCGGAATCGGAGGAAGCGAGGGCGAGGTGGGAGGCCTCGCTGAAGCGGGCCGTGGCGTTCATGTCGACCTTTTACGGCGTGCTGGGGATCGCGACGGCCCTCGCGGCACCGCGCGCGCTCGCCAAAGGGACGATGGACGACTTCAAGGCGATGACGCAGGAGCGGGTCTTGGGGCTCCTCGACGACTATTTCGCGATGATTGATGCGTACAAAGCGGGAGAGAGCGAGGACATCGTTCCCGAGATGCTTCAACACGAGGCATCGGTGCGCATGTTTCGCGCATTGCTCGCAACATGGCAGTTCGGTCCGGTCGCGCCCGAGCCGCTCGTGCGGCTTGCGCGCGAGATCCTCTCCAAAATATTTAGGATAGATGTCAGCGACGAAGAGTTAGATCGGTGGGAAGGGCCTAGCGATCCAGCGCCGAGCGGCGACGCCGCGAGCGGGGCGGGAGGCGAGTAGCTAAGAAGCCGATCGGCGCCATCATCGCGGCCGGATGTTGAATGCTGCCCGATCGCAGGTGGGTTAGCGGCATCTGTGCCGACGTCAGCCTGGCTTATTGGCTTAGCGGCTATGACACACTCTCGAACGGGAGGCGATGGTAAGTCCGGCCGCCAGGGCGCCGATTGGTCCGGGCGTACAGTCCCGATGCCATGACGCGGTAGCTGAACATCACGTTCGTTGCTGGGCGGGACTTCTGCGACAGGCTCCACAGCACATACTCGGTGTAGAAGTCCCGAGCCTGGATGCTCTCTCCGTCAGGACGCCCCTGGAGGAAGCGCTCGACACACGCTTCGCTGGCGGAGTTCAGGGGACAGAAGTCCGCGACCCTCCTGCCCATGTAACCAAAGTGCCCTTGAGTGCACCAGGCTTCGAGCAGCATGATGCCCGCGTTTGAAGTCGCATAGCGCGAGAACTTGCTGACCGCCGCACTGCAGGGGCATGCACGAGGGCTCTCGGTGAGGTACGTGGAGAAGAGGCGGCCGATCTGATCGCAGAGCGCAGGATCCACGTCATATCCTTCGATGACGAAGCACGTGCGGGGAGGCACATATGCGTATGAAGGAGTGCAGTCCTCGGGCGAGTAGGGCTGGTCGAGTACCGCGCGCATCCATGAAGGAGGCACGAATCCAGGAGCTTCAGCGCTGATGCAGGCTTTCAGCATATCCGTCCCAGCCATGCCCGGTTCCCACCCTTGCCTGCACCGCAGGACGTCCGAGCGCTGCTTGGACGTGAGCGGCAACGTTTCTTCCGGTGCGGGCGGGGGAAACGCCACAGCGTACTGCCCGGCATGCTCCGTGACGACCCCCAAGCGTCTGAGGAGCAGCAATAGGTCCCCGAACGTCGTCGGTGGGTCATGTCCCACGAAGCGCGCGATGGTGGCCAGCGTTTCGACGGTCGCCGCGCTCGATCTCGGGAGGCGCGACTGGCGCAAGGTCATCGGCCTCTTCCTGCGGAATTCCCGGGTAAGCTCGCGCTCGATCCCCTCGGTCGTTACACCGCTCTCCACCGCGTGAAGCAGAGAATGCAGCGTGGGCGTAGCCACCAGCGCTATCCATCCCGCGACCACGGCTGCAACAGACGGGCGGGCGTATCGAAGCAGCTCGCGCGTCCTTGCGACAAGATCCTCCTGCTCCTCGTGCGTCGCGTACCGAACGCTCGGCGGTCCATCGCTCGGCGGAGAGGACTCCGCCTCGTTCTCGAGCGTCACGAGGCCGGCGGCGTCGCTGTTGGCTGAGATAGCCGCGGCTTGGGAGCCGTTCCGACGGCCGCCAGCCTTGAGCATGTTGTCGGCTGCCTGGTAGGAGATGTTCAGCTTGGCTGCCAAGGCGCGGACCCGCCTCTTGTACTTGTCACTCATGGGAGTCTCTCCGAAGGCTCCCGGCGACGTCCCCCACCCGCGACCTGGAGCCCACGAGAGCTCATCCGTCGCGCGAGCTTCGACCCGCTTCGCTCCGCTGAACGGCCCCGTGGGGGTGGGCCGGAGGAGTGCCGGGCGGCAACGGCGCCCGCTGCAGGGGACGGTAGAGTGAGCGTTCCCGGTGTGTCAACGGGTTTGAGGTCTCCCCGGACGCCCGGCTACTAAATTTGCATTGCGGCGTCGGAGGAGAATTTCTCAGTCAAACGGCTGCTTTCTGGCGATTTGCGTTGGTTGACGCCAAGCGGCTGCCGCAAGTACCGTCGTGCATGCGCCGCGTCGCCCATGCGCTCTCAATTCTTCTCATGCTCGGGGCCGAAACAACCTTGCCGAGCTCGGTCAGCGCTCAGACGCCTAAACAGAAGGTGTCATCGGACGGCAGTGCAACGGTGAAGTCCCATGTCCGCCGTGGCCAGCGAGCGCGCGACGCGGGGCGCTGGGCCGAGGCACACGCGGCCTTCGAGGCGACCGAGGCGGCGTCTGGGGACGGAGCGTGAGCGCAAGGAGATCGCCGGGGAGCTCGGGCTCTGCGAGCTCGCGCTGCACAAGTACCGTGATGCGGCCGAGCACCTGGCCTGGAGCCTCGAGCAGCGCGAGGCGCTCCCTTTGCCGTTGCAGCTGAGGTTCGAGGAAGGACGGCGCAGAGCAGCGTCGTTTGTGGCGACGCTCATCCTGGCCGTGGACCCGCCGGACGCCGAGGTCTTCGTCAATGGCAAGTCCATCGGCCGGCCCGCGCGGACCTACCAGCTGTTCGTCGAGCCGGGCCAACACATGGTGCGAGCGCGGGCGCCGGGGCGTGAGGACGGGTTCCATACGCTGCGCGCCGTGGCGGGCGCGGAGCACGAGGTCACGCTGCACCTTCCCCGTGCGGAGGAGAGCAGCGCCGCACCGGCGGCGCCGACGCCCGCGAACACGGCGCCAGCCGCGCGCGCGCAGGCCCCCGAGCGGGTGGCATCGTGGCTCGGGCCGGCGCGTATCGCCGGCATCGGTCTGACCACGGCGACGGCCTCCCTCGGCGCCCTGTTCATGGTCCGCGCGAGCGCATCCAACGGCGATCTCAAGGAGCGCAACAGCAAGCTGGACGCGCTCGGGTTCACGCCGTGGGCGTGCCGCGAACCGTCGCCGCCTTCAGCGTGCAACGAGCTGGCGGTCCTCCGGCGAGAGCGAGATCGGTTCGCCGCCCTCGGCACGGCGATGGTGGTGGCGAGCGGCGTGGTCGGCGCGATGACGGTCGCCTCGTTCTTCACGGATTTCTCCTTTCTGCAGTCCGAGCCCACGGGTGCCCGCGTCGCGCTCTCGCCGGCCGCAACGCCAGGGCAGATCGGCCTCGTGGCGCACGGGGTGTGGTGATCCGAGGAGCCAGGGACATGCACTTTCTCCAGGGACGACACGTGCGGCGGCTGTGCGCCGTCGCCGCCTTCTCGACGAGCGGCGCGGGAGGGCTCTCCGGCTGCACGTACGCAGAGGACTGCGGTGAGGAGCGGATGTGCCTCGCCCCCCCGCCGTCGCCGTGCGAGGTGAACGAGCCGGGCATGGGGCCCGTGATGGACGAGTGCGGGGTGTTCGCCAGCGCCAGCGCTCCCGGGGAGGGCGCGCGCGCGGGCACGCGGGTCGAGCCGCTCGGCTCGCTGCAAGCCGCCATCGTGGAGGCGCAAGCGCGGGGTTTGCGCCACGTCTATGCGTGCGGCGAGACGTTCGAGGAAGAGGTCACCCTGGTCTCGGGGATCCACCTCTGGGGCGGCCGTAGCTGCGATGACGGCGGGTGGTCGTTCGATGGCGCCAACCACCCGACGATCATCGCCCCGCCTTCGGGGATCCCGCTGCGGGTCGTGGGGGACGAGGGCGCGACGTCGGTCATCTACGGCGTGCGCGTCGTGGCGGCGGACGCCTCCGCGAGCGACGGCAGGTCGTCGATCGCCATGATCTTGAGCGCGGGGGCCGGGGCGATCGTGCGATCGAGCGCGATCGTCGCCGGCGACGGCAAGGACGGGGAGCCGGGGAAGGACGCGGACAGCGAGCGGGCAGCGGACGGCGTGCTGGGAATCGACGGCGCGGACGCCTGCACGGAGGACTCCCCGACGGGTGCCCTTCCGGTCGTGACGGCGTGCGACGACGGCGCCGAGTCCACCGGAGGCTACGGCGGGCTCGACGCGGGGGGCGATGGCGCGCCGGGGCAGCCGAGGCCGGCGGGGAACCAGGACCCGGAGAAGACGGGTCTCGGAGGCCGCGGCGCGGATGCCCTCCGATGTGGAAACGGGGAGCCTGGCTCCGACGGCGCCAACGCCACTCGAGCTGACGGCGCGGTCGGCATGGGTTACCTCACCGAGGACGGCTGGGTCGGCGTTCGCGGTCAGGACGGGGAGCGGGGCGGCGTCGGCCATGGGGGGGGCGGCGGGGGCGGCAGCAAGGGGCGAGGCGAGCAGCTCGCGTGTCGGGCGGGCTTGCCTGAGGGCGGCGCGGCCGGTGGCTCGGGCGGGAGCGGCGGTTGCGGGGGCCGGGGAGGTCACGGCGGCGGCTCTGGCGGGGCGAGCATCGGTGTCGTCGCGCTGCAGGGGAGTTCGGTGACGCTCGAGGCGACCACCGTGACCGCGGGCAAGGGCGGCAACGGCGGCGTCGGCGGAACCGGCCAGCTGGGTGGCGTCGGGCGATGGGGCGGTCAGGCGGGCCAGACGTTCGTTATGGGTATGTGGGAAGCATGTCGTGGCGGCCGTGGAGGCAACGGCGGTCGCGGGGGCGATGCCGGCGGCGGTCTCGGGGGCCCCTCCTACGATGTCGCATCCTTCGGCGCCTTCGTGGGCATCGGCCCCGACACCGAGCTCCAGCCTGGAGGCGCCGGCGATGGCGGGTCCGGAGGCAATGCGGCGCCCGATGACCCTGTGGGCAAGGGAGAGCCGGGCCACTCGTTGCCCTACGTTCAGTTCGGTCCGCCGGACCCTGAACCACCTCGCTGAAGGGCAGGGAGCACGCCGCGTCACACCGAGGGAGAACCATGCGAATCACAGGAGCGATCACCCTGTTCCCCGCGGTGCTGCTCGTTGCGGCCGGCTGCGGCACCGCACCAGGCCCGAGCGACGCCGGCGGAGCGGCGTGCGACGGAGCGTCGTGGTGTCCAGGCGACGCGCCGCCGGAGTCGGTCTGTCTCGAGCGCCTCGCCGCCAACGTGCTGGAGGATGGCTGCGGGGTGTTCGTCGCGGGGATGTTCGGGAACGGGGACGACGCGAACCCCGGCACGAAGGACAAGCCGGTGCGTACGCTGCAGCGCGGCGTCGAGCTCGCGCGCACCGGACGAGGGCGCGTCTTCGCGTGCAACGATGGGTTCTTCGACGCCCTCGTGCTGCCGTCCGGCGTGGATCTCATCGGCGGATACCACTGCTTGACCTTTGCGCATGCTCCCGGCGGGCGCCCGACGCTGCAGATGGATACCTTCGACATCACCCTGACCGTCGTGCCCGCGAGCCCCGGCGACACGGGAGCGGCGGACGGGGTATCGACGATCGTCGACATGCAGCTCGTTTCGCACGGCTCGATCACGATGCTCGTCCAGTCCGGCACGGCCGTGGAGCTCATCCGGAGCCGAGTTCATGCCTCTTCCGCGTGGGGGGGCCGCGATGCCGAGAAATGGCCCTATCCGAACGAGGCGGCGGAGGGGCCCGATGGGCAGTACGGGGGCGATGCGTGCTCGGCCGCCGTCGTCCCTGGTGGCGCAGCGGCGGTGAACCCGTGCGAAGGAGGGATTCCGAGCGTCGGCGGGAAGGGAGGGGACGGGCTTCCCGACGGCGCTGGCGATGGCGGGGACGGGCTGCCGTTCGTGGCGTACAGCCCGACGTCCGGGCGGGGGGGACACGGGGAGGTGACAGGCGTCGATTGCGACGAGGGAGCTGTCGGGCGCAGCGGCGCGCAAGGTGTGACCGGTGCCGCCGGCAAGGGCATGGGGCGCATCACCGAGGCAGGGTGGGAATCCGACAAAGCCGGCGACGGGAGCAGGGGCATGCCAGGCCAGGGCGGCGGCGGGGGTGGCGGCCATCGGGGAGGGCTCTCCGTGTGCGGTGCGGGGTCGAAGGGAGGAGCCGGCGGCGGCTCCGGCGGCGCCGGCGGCTGCGGCGGTCGAGGCGGCCGAGGTGGCGAGAACGGCTATCCGTCGATCGGCATCATCGCGCTTCATGCCAAGCTGACCGTGCGCGATAGCGAGATCGAGACATCCGAGGCCGGGCAGGGCGGCGACGGCGGGCCCCCCGAGGAAGGCGGCCGAGGCGGTCGCGGCGCTCCGGGAGGCGCCTTGGGGGGCGGCCTGTGGTCCTGTCAGGGTGCCAACGGGGGGGACGGGGGTCCCGGCGGCTACGGCGGCCCCGGGCGTGGCGGCGACTCGATCGGCATCGCCTACCTCGACGAGGACCAGCTCACGCTGGAGGGCGTCTCCTATGAGCTCGGACTGCCCGGCAAGGGCGGCGTGAGCTGGGATATCTGGTCCGGCGACGAGGTCACGGGGGAGGAGGGCATCGCCGCCGAGACGTTCCGGTTTCCTCAGTGAGCAGGAGCACAGCACACCGGGCGAACACCTTTTGGTAGAAGCCGAGGGGGCGTCAGACGCCCGTGCTGTCGCTCATCAGACGTTCATCCCGAGGCCGCCGGTTCGGCGCTGAGTCCACCGCGCCGGTCTCGCAGGAACAGCCACGGCTACAGCTACTGCGAGATCTGTCGTGACGAATGTCAGCAAGATAAGCCCTATACGCATGAGATTTGTTCTTCGTGCGGATTCAAATGAACATGACGACCTCCCCGATCGTTCTGAGCGCGACACACGTCACCTTCGACGCGGCAGGCGCAGAGCGTCTGGTGCGGCTCGGTGCGACCAACATCGTGCGCGCGCACGAGCACCTTCTTATCGGGCCGAGTCGCCTGATTCCCGCAGAGCATGTCCGGATGCGTGAGGTGTGGTTTTCCTCGTGCGAGCAATGCTCGGACAGAGACGATGCGGGCGAGAAGTGGGATCAGCTCTATTCACCCGATCTTCGATGGGATCCGCCCGTTGTCCTGTGGGCAACGAAGAGTCTTGACGACCTGGTGAACCTCTGGCGTATTTGTCGCTACTTGCGAAGCCTGGGGATGAAGTACAGTGACGTCCTCATCATGGAGTTCGAGCGTGTCTACGGCACGATGAAAAGGTTTCCCGAGCCACCGAGGATCCCGCCGTTCGACTGCTCCGGATCGATAGCTCACCACACCGACGAGGTCCTTCTGGACCACCTCGACAAGGCGCGCCCCTGGCCGGTGGAACGTTACGAACGTGCCATCGGCCTCTGGGAAACCTACGCGGATGAGAACCCGCTGCCTTTCGTCGACAGCTGCATCGCTGGTGTCGAAGGGTTTCCAGAGCTCGCTTCGCTGTGGGCGCTCCTCTCTTACTTTTTCCCACGGAGAGCCGCGACAGGCGCCCTGGGCCTCAGCCGATATGACGACCTTATTCTTGCCATCCTGTCCGCGGAGGAGTGGCAGACTCCAGTACGGGTAATCTGCAATAGGTCGCAGCTTGGTGAAGACTTGCGGGATCTCGTCTCCTGCACAGGGGACCTGTACTTGGGAGATCGTCTTGCCCAGTGGGCAAAGCACGATTCGGGCGCCGCGGTGGAGCGCGCACCTGGCCCGAAGCCGCCTGAGTACCCGCTGCTCTCGACGGTCTACCGCCTCACCGAACGTGGCGTGCAGCTCCGAGACAAGGGGCTCGATCAGCTCGCGGACGCGCCGCGCCTTCCCGTAGCGGGGACCGAGGCGTACTCACCTGTGGCCCCCTGGGTGCTGCTCGAAGACGGACGGCTCGCTCGCCTGTGAGCGCTAGCCTAAAACCCGCGATCGGAAGCCAGCTGGCCCACTGGATTCAGCTCTGTAGACCGAAGTGACAGAGGGACTCGCCATGCCCCCTGAGCCAGAAGACCAGGACCCGCGCCCGCCGCCTACCGAGGCGGAGCTGGCAGCGATCCCGGATACGGCCACCTTCGCCGCGGCCCTCGTGTGGTGCGGCTATCTCGCGTCGCCCAGGAGGGTCGCGAGCGTGTCGTAGCCCGCGCTGACGCCGTGGTCGCGCTTGAGCAGCAGGTGGATCTTCGTCGCGCCACGTGACGCGCGCTCTGCCCCGCCGCACGACGGCGGAGGGCCATCAGGTGGCCCCGTGAGGCTGCAAACTGGCAGGGATGAGCGGTCTGGTCAGCGTCGCCCCGCTCGCCGCGCTCAACCGAGCGACTGCAAGATCGAGCTGAATCCGTGCTGGCCGTGGCGGCTGCCCTGCGGGGACAGCCACGCTTCGTAGGTGTCGCCGCCCGGCGAACGGAGCTGGATGAACTCGAGGCTCACGAGAGGGTTGAAGGGGTTGCCGGGGCGGGGGCCGATGTCCTGGCCGGGATACGTCGCGTCCTGGTTGAAGGCGCGGGTGCCCTGATCGAGGGCGGCGAGGTGCTTGTAGTTGCCGCGTTTGCCGAAGTCGCTGTACTCGCGAGAGACGAGGACGCGGCCGCGGTTGGTGAGGCCGACGTGAACGTTGGGCACGTAGGTGGAGACGCCGATCACGGCGGCAGATGCGGCGTTGAGGACTCCGCCGGCGATGCGGCGGGCCGTGCCGGCGGGCGCCTGGTACTCGACTCCGCTCCAGTTGCCGATGATGCGCTCGCCGGGCTGGAGCTCGTAATACTGGGCGTAGAAGTCGCTGAATTTTTGCTCGATCTCCTCCGGGCTCATGTTGGCGGCCTCGGCCATGGCCTTCTTGCGGACGTACATCGAGTACGCGAAAGCGGCCGCCATGAACACGAGCGGGATCAAGTAGTACATTTGCATGACCATCTTCTCCTAGAGAACCCACGCTCCAGTCCGGAGCCACCGAAGGCGATGGTTACGCGGCGGCGCACGCCAGGTCAAGGGGGCGCGCTTCGAGTGATCAACCAGCGATCGGACAACCGTCGATGCGCAAACGCCCCGTCGCGTACCGCTCCGCCCGGCAACAGGGCTTCCTTCACTCACGCGCTCGAGCGCTGGGACTGCGCCTTCAAGCACGGAGGGCTCGACGCCCTCCGTCCGAAGCCGCGCTCGGATCGCTTGACTTGAGGTGCCGCCGCCACGCGCCGGGGGCCATGCCGGCCCACTGCCGGAACGCGTGACTGAACGAGGCCTCGGACGAGTAGCCGGTGAGGCGCGAGACCTTCGCGAGCGGCGCGCCCTCGCGCGAAGGGGTGAAGGCGATCGCCGCAGAGGCGCTCTCGGCCCTCGGCGGCCTCGACATCCTCGTGAACAACGCGGGCGGGTCGCGCGGGTTTCTGGGAGGCTCCCCGACGATCCCCGACGAGGAGTGGCAAGACACCCTCGCGCTCAATCTCCTCTCCGCGGTTCGCCTCACGAACGCGGTCCTGCCGGCGCTCCGCGCCTCGAAGGCCGCCGCGGTCGTGAACATCTCGTCGACGGCAGCGACGATTCCGTACGGCCCGTTCGCGCATTACTGCGCTGCGAAGGCGGCGCTCGACACCTACTCGCGCACGCTCGCCGTGGAGCTCGCGTCGAGCGGCGTCCGCGTGAATGTCGTGACGCCGGGGCCGGTGGCGACACCGAGCGCCGACGAGCTGCGGAAGACGTTCACCGACGGGATGGGCCTTCCGGCCGACGCGTTTGTCCAGCAGGTGCCGCTCGGACGCCTCGGCACCACCGACGACGTCGTGGAGGTCGTCGCGCTCCTCGCGTCGGATCGCGGGAGGTGGCTGACCGGCGGGAATTACCGCGTCGACGGCGGAATGACGGCGCGCTGACGGTCAGGCCTTCATCGGGCAGCCTCGACCCACTCTTTCGACCCGTGAACGACGCGTCGCGACACTCGCGGTCCCGCCACTTCGGTTCGCCGCGCCACACTTCTTCACGCAGCCATCCGCCTTCTTTTACCTACGCGCCATCGAGCATTCCCCGGCGCTAGGACCTTTCCATCGTGGAGCAGCGTCGCCTCGTAACCGTCTCCGTGACGAGCGTTCATCGTCGCCGCCGGCGCCCACGTGTCGTCCGCCGGGTCATAGATCGCGGCCTGATTGGCGCCGTGCGCGCCTGGTGACCCCGTGACGAGGACCTTCCCGCTCGGGAGCGGCGTGCTTGTAACACAGCACCCCGCGATGCCCGGCGTGGACCTGACAGTCCACGCGTCGACGGCAGGCTCGTAGATCTCGGCGCCGGAGGGGCTGAAGGCCAGGACGCTCCCGTCTTGAAGCAAGAGCGGCGCGAGTCCCGATCTCACGCTGGGCATCGCCGCCACGGTCGTCCAGGTGCCCGCCGCCGGATCGAAGACCTCCGCCGTGTCGACGAGAGTGGAAGTAGTGGCCGAGATCCAGCTCGACCCGCCGGCGACGAGCACCCTGCCGTCCTGCAGCAGCGTGGTCGAATGGCCGCGCCGGGCGCGGCGTCGACCCACAGGGCGATCGATCCGCCCGCGAGGGCCGCCGCCTGCTCGGGGAACGCCTTCCGCAGCGCGGCGTGCGCCTCCGAGCCCCCCTCGCCGGCGCCGGCGCAGCCGAGGCTCGCCCCGAGCGCGGCCAGCAGCAGGAACGCCGGGCCTGCCGCCGCGGCCCTCCGGGTACATGCCCGAGCCCGCGCCTCCCGAGCGCCGCTCGCCGGCGCGTCATGCTCCTGCCTGTCCACGGATCTTCGCGTGCGCTCCGGCAGACCGGCGCGATCGTGACTCTGGCGGCCTCGGTGATGACGCACCGGCATCTCCCGGAAAGTAAACGATGCTCGACTCGGAGGTTCGGGCCTCGCGAGCCAGGGGCGAGTTGCGCTCTGGTTGCGTCCTGGAATGCTCGGAGCAGACGTGGCATTCACGGCGCCGCGCACCCCCTCGGCGGTCGGGCGCCCCTCCGGGCGTCGAATTCCTACGGGGAAGCGGCGAGCACGGGAGTCGTGCAGGGCTCCGCTCGCGTTCGGACGCGGGCGGCTCAGGGCGCGCTGCGCGCTCGGCTCAGTAGGGACGCTGGCCGACGAAGTTGCCGGGAGGATCGTAAGTGCACACCCAGAACTGCCAGGCGCTGACCCCTTCGAACGGTGAGCCGTCCGCACAGCTGGCGATCCCGCAGCCGAGCCGCAGGGAGTCGGCCCAGACCACCTGGGTGTAATGGCCGCACGTGGCGGCGCTGCAGGCGTTGCTCGCGAGGTCGTAGCTGACCGCCTCGTCGATCCACGAGCCGACGACATCCTCGGGGGCGGGTGAGGCGCCGCTCGACGTCGCGAAGAGGTTTTCTCCGTAGCCGTTCGCGCTGTGGCGGAACACACACTTGTCGGCATGGGCCTGAGCCACCGCGGCGAGCTCGGACGACCACGAGAGCGGGGGCAGCGGCTGCTCGGCGGGCGGGTCGACCGCGGCGCGCGCCGCGTTGTGGGCCGCCGTCATCCCGACCATCCGGGGCGGCTCGTCGTCGCCCTGGCCGCTCGCCGGGGCGTCGGCGTCGTCGGACGAGCTGCCGCACCCGGCAGCGAGGGCGAGCATCAGGGAGAACAGCGCGAACCCGTGGAGACGTGAGCCGAGCGTATTCACGGAAGAATTGTCCTACAGCTCGGCCGCGCGCCGCAACAATTACTTCGATGATGGCTATGTCGACTCACGACAGACCTTGTACCGATAAGCCTACAGCCGTGTGGACGGCGGCGTCCGGGCATGGCGCCGGACGTCGGGATGGTCGTTATCCATCCGGGGACGCCCCATAGCCGCCAGAACATCCCGGGCCAGACCAACGCCCGGAGGGCGACGTGTGCCTGCGGCATCCCGATGCGCCCCTTGGCGTGCTCTGCGTCGCGCGGGGCCACGCGCATCGCGCGAACGGCGCTCGTGTCGACTGCGACACTGGGCCTCCTGGCAAGGACCAAGCTGACGGCGCCCGGCGCCGCCCAGGGCCCGCTCTTTCGACCCATGAACGACGCGTCGCGACGCGCGCGGTCCCGCCACTTCGGTTCGCCGCGCCACACTTCTTCGCGCAGCGATCCGGATTCTTTTACCTACGCGCTCTGGCCGATCACGGGCGTCCGGCGGCGAGGTCACCCGAGACACGGACCAGGGGCGCCGCCCGCCTGCGTCTTGCTCGATCGCGCAACGGATTACCCGAGGGCGCGCAGGCCTCCCTCCCGCGCCCGCGCCATTCCTGGCCTCGCACTGCTGGATCGGAGGTTGCTGTAGACCCCCCTCGGGCGATGGCCCGGGGGGACCGGGGCAACGCTCGGCAACCGTTCGACAGAGGGAGTATTTGATCATGCGTTGTACCAAGCTCACATCGAGACGTGAGCGTCAGTCCAGACGCCACCGTCAATCGAGGGGAGAGAACACGTTTACCTCGGCTGTCCGCTCCGCCAGTTCCGCTCCACAGCGCGTCATCCTGCGCGCTGGGATTGCGCTCGCTGCCCTCTGCGTCTTTTCCGCGCCTGGCTCGGCCGAGGCCGCATACCGCAATGGCGAGACCTCACACTGGAGCAAGTTCACCCTCAAATACGGTTTCCGATTCGTGGAGGGCGCCCCGATCACCGTTCCCCATGGAACGGCCTGGACCTCGGGGCGCCTCATCGATCTGAAGAAGCGGATCGACGGCCTTCCCTTCACGCGTTACCAGCCGCTCATCGTCGGGGCGTGGGAGTCGGCGGACTGGGGGCACTTCTCCGCGACGTTCTTCGGTCAGCCGTTTCGCGTCACCGTCACGGCCGGCAACCCCGACGAGCTCCACTTCGGGCTGTGCCGCATCGAATTCGGACAGCTGAGCGGCTTTGGCGTCACGCTTCCCGTCATCAGCGAAGAGCACCTCTGCATCAACTTCCGTGTAGACGACGAGGGTTCGGGAGGCGCGAACAACAACATGATGGGGCTCTATTTCCCCGAGATCGATCTCGAGATGTGGCCCAAGAGAGAGGACCGTCTGCGGATCGTCACGCAGGGCAACGAATTCGAGTTCGACTCCCGCGAATGAGCCTTCGCGCGTAGCGATGCGCCCCGCAGCGCGGCACCAGCGCTTCGAGCCTCCGGGGACGGTTGGCGCTTTCCCCTACGGGCGAGGGTATCTCTTCGAGCCCATCCGCGAACCACCTCGACCCGGGAGCTCCTCGAGGCGCTCCGCCAGCCGGGCGTGCTGGCTGGGGAGCAGATCGCGCGCCGAGATCACGCGACCGGTCAGCTCGTCCATGGGCACGCCGAAGGACCGCCGTCCCCGTAGGGGCGATCTCACGAGCGCTCAGGCGCCTGCGAGGAGCCCCGGGCATTTCAGTTTGACGGCCGCGCACGCCGCGGGTTGCGGCGAGAAGTCATCGATGGACGACGCACACGTGATCGCCTCGAAGGCGTCGCCCGTGGCGATCATGCAGGCCTTGAGCTCCGCGACCGTGGCGGTGCACCCCGCGAAGCCGGCGGTGTCGCACGAGCCGGCCTGCTCGGGCGCCCCCGGAGCGCGGATGCAATCCGCCCTGGCGGTCTCGCAGTCCGTTCCATCCACGACGCTGGCGAGCACCCCGGTGAGGTCGCACAGGTCCTCCTTCGAGAGATCGAGTGACGCGGTGACGTCGTCGCACACCTGCTCGGCCTCTGCGGCCGTCAGCTCGCCGAGCTGCTCGCCGTCGAGAGGATCCCCGCCGCCGGTGTCGGTCCCGCCGCCGGTGTCGCTTCCGCCGCCGGTATCGGTCCCGCCGCCGGTGTCGCTTCCGCCGCCGGTGTCGCTTCCGCCGCCGGTGTCGCTTCCGCCGCCGGTGTCGGTCCCGCCGCCCGTGTCGGTCCCACCGCCGGTGTCGGTCCCACCGCCGGTGTCGCTTCCACCGCCGGTATCGGTTCCGCCGCCCGTGTTGCTTCCGCCGCCGGTGTCTGTCCCGCCGCCAGTGTCGCTTCCGCCGCCGGTGTCTGTCCCGCCGCCGGTGTCTGTCCCGCCGCCGGTGTTGTCGTCGGCTTTGCCCCCATTGCTTTCCTCGCCATCGTTGCATGCCACGAGCGAGAGCGAGAGGCCGGCCATCAACAATCCAAGAAGCTTCATTTGTATCATCGGGCCCCCATCAACGAGAATGTTCACCTGCGTGTCCACGCGGCGATCGAGGACGGCTCCGCCGAAGGATGCGAACGGAGCTGCATCGTCGATCGGGCAGGCGCGCAATGCATGAACCTACCACAAACAGGATTGAATTCTCCTTCCCTCCTCGGCAATTTGGTCGCGCTGGCCGGCCACGGCCGGCGGGGACGGGCGCATCGTCGAGGCGTTCGGTCTGGGACGACGCAATGGCGTCTCCAGCGCTCCACGCCATTCGGCCGGTGCGGATGCAGCCCGTCCTCGTACAGGACGGATACCGGAGGGCAAGCCTCGCACCTCGGGGCCAGCCCTCTCCGATGTACAGACTCGCCAGCATCTGGATGACAAGGAAAGGCCTTGATGAAAGCCCGCTCCGCTCGTCCGCCTGGCTCCTTCCCGTTACGCTATCCTCGTGGTTCCGTGAACCAGGTGTCGCGACGCGCGCGGTCCCGCCACTTCGGTTCGCCGCGCCACACTTCTTCGCGCAGCGATCCGGCTCCTTTTACCTACGCACTATCCTCGCTCAAACCGGGGAGGGACGACTTTCACCTTCCCTCTTTCGTCTTCCACTCGGCATCACGAGGCCTTCGAGCGCCCGGGACGGCGCCGCGCGCGTGGGCACAGGTGCGTCCACATGGCGCCTCATCCGAGCGGCTTTCACGAACTACCATGGTTGATATAGATCATGGCCTGGACATGCCCCTCATCACGCACCCTCGGCTTCGACCCATCATCGCGCTCGCGCCGCTCACGGCGCTCACGGCGCTCGCCTGCCAGGAGGTGCCGCGCGCCGCCCCAGGAGCTCGCGGGCCCACCGCGCCAGCTGGCATCGAGCCGGCGCCGGCCGCGCCGATCGCGGCGGAGACCGCCGAGCCGGCGCCGGAGCCCGCGCCGCTGCCCCCGGTCTCCCCAGGGCTCGAGCTGCAGGACGAGCCTTATGCAGAGGCGCGCGCGAAGTTCAAGACCAAGCTCATCTCCACGGATCCGGCACCTCAGAGCTACCAGAACGTCCCGCCACCCCCGGGCGCGCGCGAGATATCGTATCTCTCCGGCGGCCTCAAGCTCAAGGCATGGGTCAGTGAGCCCCCGGCCGACGGAGGCCGCCTGCCCGCGGTCGTGTTCCTGCATGGTGGATTCGCCTTCGCCCTCGATGACTGGGAGATGGCAGAGCCCTATCGCGACGCGGGCTTCGTCGTCCTCATGCCCATGCTCCGAGGAGAGAACGGCCTCCCCGGCGGGTTCTCGATGTTCTTCCACGAGGTCGACGACGTGCTCGCCGCCGCCGACGCCCTGGCCAAGCTGCCCTATGTGCAACCCGATCGCCTCCATGTGGCAGGCCATAGCGTGGGAGGGACACTCACCCTCCTCGCAGCGATGGGCTCCGACCGGTTTCGCGCCGCCGCGTCGTTCTCCGGGTCGCCCAACCAGATCGACTGGTCCTCGGGTCACACCAGGCTCATCCCTTTCAGCCCGTACGACATACGGGAGTTCCAGATCCGCTCGCCGGTTGCCTATGCGACGAGCTTTCGGTGCCCGGTGCGGCTGTACCACGGGCTGTCCGGCGGGGAGCGCTTCTTCGGCCCCGCGAGCCAGCGGCTCGCCCTCCTGGCGCAGCGCAGCGGGCTCGACGTCAAGGTGGTGCCGGTCGCAGGGGATCATTTCACTTCCGTCCCGGAGGCGATGAGGCAAAGCATCGAGTTCTTTCGCGAGCAGCAGTGACCGCCGCCGCGATCGGCCCGCGCCCTGCGCGCCTCGTGCGCGGGCAAGGCGGACGTTGACACCGCCCGACGCAGGCGCGTGAATTCGGCGGTGGACCCCTCGCCGCTGCCGTCCTCCCGGCCGAGCGCGCCGCGCACCGATCCGGACAGCGCCCCGGCCGAGCAGCCCCCGCTGACGCTCGTCACGCTGGTCGCGTCCCAGGGGCCCGCGTCCGTCGCCCCCGGCGGGGCCGGCGGCCCCGTGTCGACCGCCCGCCCCCCGTCGAACGCCCGCCCCGCCTCGGCCGCCGCGGCGGCCCGGCAGTGCCCCGGGGGTGGCTGCGCTTCGCCTGGCGCCAGGACGCCGGCGTCGGGGAGGTCATCCCCCAGGATGCCATCGCGATCGAGCCTCCGTGGCCAGCCGCAGGGCTCGGAGCGCGCGGGCTCGGTCGATCCAGAAATCGACCGAGCCCGTGTCGGGTCTTCCTCTCCGTTTACGGAAAAGGGTTGAGGCGCGTGGAGCGAGGGGCATCGGCGCCCCCACCGCCCGCGCGTCCGACCTCACCCTGCAACGAATGTTCTGGGAGGACCCCCATGCGACAATTCACCTTTCTGGCTCGCCTCTCTCCCCTGGCCCTCACCCTCCTGGCCGTCACGGGCTGCGGGGACCTTGCCCCGGAGACCCAGGCGGATCCTTTCATTGACCACGAGCCGGGCGCCGAGGAGCCCAGCGACCCGGACGCGAAGCCCGCCGCTGCCACGACGGGCCCTGTCGTCGCTCTCACGTCCATTCAACGCGAAAAGGCCCCTCTGCTCGCGGAGCTCATGGACGGCGCGCCTTCGAGGTTCCGGGCGGACCTCCTCGCGGATCCGAGCCCCGCGAGCCGCGTGGCAGAGGCGTCCGCCGTGCTCATCGACGCCGAGGCCGCGAGCGCCGACGACATCCGCTCCTACGCGTCCGTGCTCCGGGCAGCGCGCCTCGCGGGGGTGCCTGTGATCCTCGAGAACGCGCGCGACGCCGAGAAGGTCGCGCTGGCGCTGGGCATCGGGATGTCCGCGCAAGTCGTCTACGCGGCGCCCAGCCCGGGCGGCCAGCGCTTCGACGTGCGCGTCTTTGGCGACGTCACCGGCGAGGAGACCGAGGAGCACAGCTCGGTGCGCTTGCCGGCCTCCGCGAAGGCGAGGTACACCCGGATGACGACGGACGAGCGGGCCGAGCTCGGAAAGAGGCTCGAAAGGAGCGAGGCCGAGCTCGACGCGCTGTTCGACGCGGCGCCCGAGGCCGAGCCCATCACCATCGACGCAAAGCCCCGGATCGCCTCGAGGTCCGAGGTCGCGCAGACGGCGCTACCTGCCCGGGGCGAGCTCCTCGCCGAGATCAAGGGCCTGCTCGCGGACCACAACGCCCACGCGCTCGCCCAGATCGTGACCGAGCCTATGCCCGAGGGCACCTACCGCTCGTACAACGTGACGTCCCCCTCCATCAAGTGGGAGTGCGGCGACGACGGCCAGCGCTCGGTCATCGACCGCAACTTCACGGTGACGCTCCTCGCCTCCAACGCGCCGGAGGGCAAATACGTCGTCATCGCGGGCAATGGCACCCAGTACAACCCCGGCGGGCTCAAGTGGAACTCGGGGAACAACCGCGGCTACTTCCAGGAGACCCTCCAGCACTCGATTCGCCCCCTGTCGGGGGGGCTCTCGCCCTACGCCCACAGGCCCCACTCGGCCAACGAGTCCTCGACGTTCACCACGTCGAACGGGTTCTCGGTCGGCGCGGGCGTGGGCGTCGATGGGCCGTCCACGAGCTTCAGCTTCGATGTGAGCGAGCAGGCCTCTCAGTCCTTGAACGACTTCGACGTGATCGATTTCTCCTCGGGCTCGATCTTCGGCTGGCAATACAAGCTGGCCTCGGTGAGCGGGCATTCTTACAAGAAATGGGAGGACCTCCACAACGACACGTGGGGCGGCCTCTACGGCCTGCCCAACCTCGCCAAGAGCACGCTCACGGAGGAATACGAGGGTATCTACTCGGCGAGCCTCCAGGATCAGTCGCTTTACCCGGTGGAGAACGTCAACCTGCAGTCGGTGCGGCACACCTGGGTCTCCAACGATTACCTCCTCTGGGAGGAGATCAAGACCACCTCATGCGGGAAGGCGGCCGGCTCCGTCGTCACCGTGGACCTGAGCTCGGTCAACGTGGCCAAGCTGGGCACCATCCCCTTCAGAGAGACGTTCGATCAAGGCATCGCGCCGAGCGTGTGGACCGCGATCAACGAGGGCATCACCGGCAGCTCGTCGAACTGGCGGGGGGCAGGCGGAGCGGCGACCGAGACGGGCGGCGCGTTCGATTACCCCCAGACCGCGGCCGACGGAGCTGTCGACATGCGCGGGACCTACCTCGTCGCGCCCCGCACGGCCTTCGGGCAGGGAGCGCTCTCGGCGAAGATCTACGCGGGCGACCCCGACGGCTTCGGCCTCATGTACGCCATCAACGACACCGGCTCGAGCTACTACCGGGTGATGTTCGACGCGAGCTTGAGCGTCGCGCGCCTGGTCCGGGTGGACAACGGCGTCTTCACCGAGCTCGCGGTCAACACGAGCTATGTGCCGCCGCAGAACACATGGATGACGGTGCGGGTCGAGCGCGAGGGGACGACGCACCGTATCAAGGTCAATGATCAGGTGGTGCTGGCGGTGGCGAGCGAGGCGACGTACGCGTGGGGTTCGGTCGCCCTGTTCTCGTGGGCGATGAGCGACGTGCGCTTCGACGACGTGACGATCACGACCCTCTGACGCGATCCTGAGACACGGTCTCGTCCATGAGCGCGGCGAGGCCCCGGTGCAGGAGCGTCGAGCTTCTTTCACCTGCGCGCCGGCATCGCGAAGCTCCGCGCGCTGATCGAGCGCGTCACGGAGCGTGTTCGTCGACTGAGCGGACGTCGATGCCCTGCTTCCGCAGCGCGACGCGGAGCTCGTGCCGGCCGAGCGCCGTGCGCCCGCGCCAGTACTCGAGGTTGAAGTCCGTCGCCTCGATGAACCCGTATCCCACCCGGTCGCCCGACTGCACGCGGACGAGGACGACCCCGTTCGAGTGGTTGTTCGTGTGGGTGATGCCCCCGGTCGCGGAGAACGGGCACCTGCCGAGCAGCACCTTGCCCGCCGCGTCGGCGGTCAAGCTCATGTCCGCCGATGAGGTCCTGCGTGGCGCGCGCCCCGGCGGCGAGCGGCGTCCCGTCGAGCAGCACCACCGGCGCGTCCGCCGTGGTGCCTTGCCGGAGGACGACGCGGTCCAGCCCGAGGACGGGCGCCGACGCGTTGATCTCGACCCACCCGGCTGGCCAGCGCGCCTGAGCAGACGCTGTGCCACCGGGCTGAACGCCCACTTCTTCGCGCAGCGATCCGGCTTCTTTTACCTACGCGCGGACGGCGCGCTCGAAATGGGTGACCTCCCGCCGGACCCAGGCGACGCCCAGTCAAGATTCTCGGAGCCGTTCCTGGCTCGTGCAGTCCGACTGTAAGAGCTCATTGACAGAGCGCGCCTCATGCGGCCAGGCAGGTCTTCCACGAATAAAAATATTGTGATTACCGATATTTAGCATCAAGCGGGAGGCGTCCTACCGTACAGCTGTACCCTGCTGGTGTCGTTCACTGACGTCGGCTCCGCGGAAACCTGCATAGGATTGCCTCAGCGTTGGGCGGCATGGTAATTCGTTCAATGCGCCTGCCGCCTGCTGCGGTCGGAAGCGGTTCGTGGTATGAACATTTCTCGGAGTGGGAGCGCCAACGGTTCCAGCGCACGGGCCAAGCAGCTTCCAATCCGTGTCGAGGAGGAAGCTGTGCATAGAGCTTTACAGTGTCCTTTTCCCGCCACGCCGCCCCACCCGCAGGCGGCACAGCTCGCGCACGATTGCCTCGAATGGACTCGCAAGTGTGGCCTGCTCCCCGATGAATCGCCACGAACGCTCGACAAGGTGCGCAGCTATTCGGCGCTCGCCGCTCATTGTTACCCCGATGCACATTTCGAGCGGCTTCGGGCGATTTGCGACTACTACAGCTGGCTCTTCTTCTTCGATGATGTGTGCGAGAACACGTCACTGAACGGCGCCGAACCGAAGGTTGTCTCGAGGCTGCTGTTCGATGTGTACGGGGTGCTGCGAGGGCCCACGGCTGCCGTTGGGCATGCGCCATTTGCCCAAGCGTTGGCGGACATCTGGCGACGTATCGGCGATAGTTGTCCTGGGTTCTGGCGGCGGCGCCTCATCCGCCACGTCGAAAACTACATCGATGGCTGTGTCTGGGAAGCGCAAAATCGCCAGCTCGACCGCGTACCCAGCCGCGCGGTGTTCGAGGGGATGCGCATGCACACGTCCACCATGTACGAGTTCTGGGACTTCATCGAGTATGCCGGCGACCTGTTCTTGCCGGATGAGGTCGTGGAACATCCCTTGGTGACGGAGGTGCGTCGCGCCGGCAACGCCATCGCGTCTTTTGCCAATGACATTTACTCGCTGCGCAAAGAGACGAGCAACCGCGACGTGCACAATCTGGTTATCGTGCTCATGCACGAAGAGCGCATCGATCTCGAAGCAGCGTACGCGCGCGCCGTCGGTCTCCACGATGCTCAAGTCGAGCACTTCCTGGAGCTGGTGACGCACCTGCCTACGTTCTCTGCAACCATCGACCGGAGCCTGGCGCGCTACCTGGAGGGCATACGCATCTGGATCCGCGCCAACCACGATTGGTCGATTGTCACGCCCCGTTACAATGAGCCCGATGCGCGATGAAGTGCTACCTCGACTCGTGGCGCGACAAGGAGCGGCTGGAGAAGAAAGGCCGCACGCCCAGGCCGCGGCGGTGACGACCCGGAACCCGGGTGCGCTATCGCAGCCTGCGCTCGTTCCCCGCTTGCCTGTTCCTCACCTTCGAGGGCGGCTTCGATCTCGACGAGACCGCCGTGGGCACCCGCGTGGTGCATACCGAGCGCTTCCGCTTCTTCGCGCCGTGGCGCTGGGTGATGGAGCCGTTCCTGCGTGAATGGCTGGCGAGGGACGTGCGCGAGGAGATGGGGCGGCTGAAGACGCTGATCGAGGCAGAGCACCTCGCGCGCCCGGCGCAGCGCGCTTTCCCGAGGAACGACGCGAAACCCGCTCCCTGACCGCAGCTTGGCGCGCTCTGCGCCGCGCGGGGCCCGTATGGAGCACTTGACGCGTAGGTTGGTCATTGCCCATGAACGAACCCCGCCAGTGGAGCCCAGCAGCGCAGTCGAACCTGCGGACGAACGCAAGAGGCCGCGCGTCGAGCTGCGCGCGGCGTCGCTCCCGCGATCGGAGTACTGTTGCACCGATGCGCCACCCGCTGGCCGATCCCCTTCGCTTGCGCCTGCTCCTCTCCATCGGCGTGGTCCTCCTGGCGGGGCCTGGGTGCAGCCGCGAGCCGGCGCCGGCGCCCCCAGCGGGGCCTTCGGCCGCGCGTCCGTCGTCGGAGACGCCGTCAGCGGGGCCGGTCGCGCCTCCGCCGCCGGCGGGAGCGCCGGGGAGCACCACCCGGGGCGAAATCGCGGGCGTGCGCTACCTCGAGCACATGACGGGCGGGGCGCGACCCGACGAGCGGGTGCCGATGATCGTCGCGCTGCACCCCATGGGCGGGGACCCCGCGGACTTCCAGCAGCTGCTCCGGCGCTACCGCCGCCGCGCCCGGCTCATCCTCCCGTACGGCCACCCGAGCGGCGGGATGTACATCTGGTACGACTCGGTCGGCGATGACGTCGCCGCCCCCGTGGTCACGCGGGAAGCCGATCGGATCGCCGCTGCGCTCGCCGCCCTGGTGGCCGCCCGCCCCACTGTCGGCAAGCCCCTCGTCACCGGCTTCTCACAGGGCGGCATCATGACCTTCGCCCTGGCGGTCACCCACCCCGAGGCGCTGGCGGCCGCCTTCCCCATCAGCGGTCTGCTCCCGCCGTCGCTCTACCCGTCGGCGGCGCTGAGCTCGGGCCCGCGCCCGGCGACGCTTCCGCCGGTCACGGCCTTCCACGGCGCCTCCGACCTGGCGGTGCCGACCCGAGGCGCGCGCGACTCGATCGCCGAGCTGCGGCGCGCCGGGTACACCGCGGAGCTGCGCGAGTACGCCGGGGTCGAGCACGACATCTCCGACGAGGAGGTGGGCGAGATCTTGGAGCGGATCGGGCGGGCGGCCGACGGCCTCGCGGACGCGGCGCCGGCGCCTTGAAGCGGTCGCGCTCGTCGACTTCTGCGCGGGGCGCCGAAGGGGTAGCTCAGGGCAGGACGCTGGCACCCTTGCCGAGCGCCGGGAGGCCCCATGTCGGCAGCGACCCCGGCTGAGAAGCTTTTGGGTGTACAAGTGGACATGCGGTATGGCGCTCGATGCCCTCGAGTGCCCGGCCTGCAAGGGCAGGATATCGCTGTGCCCTGCTGGCGAGGGCGCCCGACCCGGCCTGCGTGACCCCGCGCCTCGCGGAGTCGGCGCGGCTTCAGCGCTCGTCGGCGCCGATGTCGATGCGCGCGCCGCTCGTCCGCGCGCCGCCGTCGATGTCGGTGGCGCCGCTCCGGCTGCCCAGATCGATGCCAGCGTCGACGGCAGGCGAGCCGCTGGTCAGGTGGAGGTCCGACGGGGGCCCGACGAGGAGCGGGTCGACGAACCTCGCGCGCGGGTCGGAGAAGGCGCCCGCCGAGCTGCGGCTCGCGCCGAAGAAGATGTTGTTGTCGACGGTCACGTTCCTGTTGTTGCTGCCGCTGCTCACGTAGTCCTTGCCCGACGTGGCGCGGAGGATGTTGTTCTGGATGAGCACGCCGTTCGCGTTGTTCTGGAGGATGATCTCGCCGCCGGCGCCCTGGTAGAGCGTGTTGTTCAGCACCGCGATGTCCGCCGCGTTGCCCCTGCTCGTGTCGTAGCCGCCGATCATGATGTTGCCCTGGTAGCTCCGCGACACGAAGTTGTTCCGCACGGTGATGTTGCTGGTGGTCCTGCCCGCGTGCTCGCTGGCGATCTCGATGCCGATGTCGCTCGAGTCCACCTTGTTTCGCTCGATGACGATGTCCTTGCCGCCGTCGACGTAGATGCCGTCAGCCGACCGCTCGCCGTCGTACGCGGGGTTTCCGGCCGAGGAGATGTTGTAGACGATGTTGTCCACGCACACGCCGTCTCTCGCCTGGTCCGAGCCCGAGGGGCCGGTGCCCTCGAAGCCGATGAAGTCGATGCCGATGTTGTCGTTGTCGTGGACCGTGTTGCGCGAGACGACGAACTTGGTGACGTTGCCGTTGAGGACCATCGCCTCGCTCGAGCCGAGCTTGCAGTCCCGGATCTCGTTCCCGTCGATGAGGAGATCGGTCATCGGCGTCGCGGACGTCCCGTAGAAGGCGATGCCGTGCGCGTCCTGGGAGCTCTCGATGTGGTGCACGAGGTTGTTGCGGATCTCGAGGAAGCTCGAGCTGCCGCTCACGCTGATGCCCATCGGCGTGTCGCCGCTGCCCTTGAAGTTCTGCACCGTCATGCCGGTGACCTTGATGTAGTTCTTGCTGGAGATGTCGATGCCGACGCCGCTCTTGCCGGTCCCGTCGAGGATCGCGCCGGCCTCGCCCTTGAGGGTGATGCAGCCGGCTGAAGCGGTGCCGCTCCTCGTGAAGGAGACCTTCTCGTTGTAGGTGCCCGCCTTGACGACGACGGTGTCGCCCGCGGCCGCCGCGTTGAGGCCGGCCTGGATCGTCCTGTGGTCGCCGCCCGATGGCGCGACGGTGATGGTCCTGCCGCTCGAGCGATCGCCGCACGCCCCGGCCACCGGGCTGGGGGTGGGGTCGGGGTCGGGGTCGGAGGTGGAGCCGGCGTCGCCGCACACGCCAGGCGACCCGCCACCGCCGCACGTCTGGGCGCCAGAGCACGTTCCACAGCTCGCCACGGTGCGGGGGCTGCCGCAGCTGTCATTGGCGGAGAGCGGGCCGCAGCTCCTGGCGAGCCGCGAGCAGAGCTGCGCGTCGGTCTCGGGGACGCACTCGGGCGGCGGCCCGCTGGTGAGGGTGGCGTTGAGGACCAGCAGGTCGATGTCGGACGCGTCGGCGGTGCTCGTGGTTCCATAGCGGATCTTGAGCTTGCCGCCCGACACGAACCGAGCGTGCGGGGACGGGAGCGCGAGGGTGGCGGCGCTCCAGGCCCAGGACGAAGCGAACGCGTTGTCGCCGATCTTGACCCAGGTGCTGGTGCTGTAGTCCCAGGCGTCGAAGGTCCAGAGCATATCGGCCTTCGCGGGTCCTCGGTAGTTCACCGACAGGCTGAGCGCCGAGACGTCGGCGTCCGAGGCGCCGGCCGGCAAGGCGTACTCGCACTGAGCCTGGCTGCCGGGGTTGAACTCGACATACTTGCTCCACGTATCGGCCGTGCCGCTCAGATCTTTCGTCGCCAGGGCCTGAGCGCCCTGGCCTCCGGTGGACCCCTTGAGGACGGTCAGCTTCGAGCAGGTCATCGTCGCGCTCGAGGCGAGCCCGGCGCCGAGCGTGTCGGAGTCGGACGCATCGGGTCCGCCTTGCGTCGCGCACGCGGGAAAGAGCCCGACGGCGAGCAGAAGGGCGCCGGGCGGAGCGTACCGATGCATCGTGGGAGTCATCCGGTTCTTGCGCGATCGGTTCATGGGTCGTGGTCCTCGTTGTTTGGCTCATGACGCTGGAGTCGCGTACACGACGCGTGCTCCAGACGCTTCGACGCGAGGACATTGCAAGCAGGCGGCCATGACGCTCATCGTGGGGGAACGACGAGGTGATCACCTGGATGGCGCGATTCGATGGCTGGAGCGATCACGCGATGTTGCGCAACGATCGTACGGTTGCGCATCGTTCGGACAGCCGCCGGTTCGCGAGGCGTCGGGGCGAGGAGGGGTTCAGCGCGAGCGAACAAGGACGGTGGCAGCAAATTTTCACCCTGTCAGATATTTCTGACTGCGTGTAATCCAACCTGGGTCGGGGCGACCGCCGGCAACGCGGCGCGCCTGCACGTCCTGGATCACCGGGGCAAGCACTACTCGGTGCGCGGTCCCCTGAACATCGCGCGCCCGGTCCAGGGCTGGCCGGTGATCGTGCAGGCGGGCGCCTCGGAAGCAGGCCGGCAGCTCGCGGCCGAGACCGCAGAGGTCGTGTTCGCGGCGCAATCCACGCTGGAAGGCGCGCGACGCCTCTACGCCGACGTCAAGGGCAGGCTGGAGCGCCTGGGGCGGCACCCCGACACACTCAAGATCTTGCCGGGCGCGCCGGTCGTCGTGGGGGACACCGTCCAGGAGGCGCAGGAGAAGCGCGCGCGGCTCGACAGCCTCGTGCACTTCGACAGCAGCATCGCCTCGCTCTCGATCGCGCTCGGCTGCGACGCATCGCGGTTCGATCCGGACGCGCCGCTCCCCGAGATCCCGCCCACGAACGCCGGCCAGAGCGGGCGCGAACGCGCGATCTCCCCTACTTGCCGGGCGGCCTCGACGATTTCGTCGATCCCGTCGTCCCCGAGCTCCAGCGCCGGGGCCTGTTCCGGCGTGAGTACGAAGGGCGAACGCTGCGCGAGAACCTGGGGCTCGCGCGGCCCCCCAACCGATTCTTCCCGATCCCCGCGCTGAGCGCTGAGCGCTGAGCGCTGCCGGGGCGCCCGTTCGATAACCCGTCAGCTCCTCGACCGTCGCGCACGAGGAGAACGATGTCACGAGCTACAGTCACCTTGAAGACCCGAGACGGGCAAACCGAGGCCTCCGTAGCCGCAGATGCGCAAACGAATCCGATGGCTCCGTCCACCTTGCCCTCGAGTGCCCGGCCTGCAAGGGCAGGATGAAGCTCGTCGCCATGATCACCGAGCCGAGCAACATCGCCCGCTTCCTCACCGCGCTCGGTGAGCCGACCGACGTTCCAGGCCGGCAGCGGTGCTCCTTGGCCAATTTCTGAAAGACCAGTTCGCTGGATTTCGTCGCCGGCGTCCGACAATCTGTAGCGGGCCTCTTTCATGAAGTTTTCAGGCTGACAGGGTTCGCTCTCCAGGGCGGCCTTGTCCCCACGGTGCCCGGCCCACTGGCGCAGCCGCATGGCAAGGAAGACATCGCCGGTGTGGGTCAACCACTTACGCAACTCGTCTCCAGCCGATGAACGTCGAACAAACACGTTCACCGGCGTTGACCACTGTTTATCGAGACACGAGAACAGCAGCTCATCGAACCGAGATAGAGCCAGCGGTGAGAGCCGCCTGCCGGGGCTCGCGCGCTCGACGATACGCCCTATTCCAGGCTGTCGCCCGACGACACGGTGCCAAATCGGCTCAGGTAAGGTGTGCCTCGTGCATCAAATTGGCATGCCCATACGCGGTCAGGATCATACGCGGTAGCACCTCCAATAGACACAGGCGGAGCCGCTTGCACACTCGGCAGCGCCTCGAGGATCGCCTCGCTCCCCGCACGCCAGCGAAAGGACCATCTCGTCATCTCGGAAGGTCTCGGATGATGCGCATTTCGACGTTCGACGATACGGCCTCGCGTGTGGCGATACCAATCATTGAGCCGTTTGGCCACGTACAGATCCCCCGTGTATGAAAACCATGCATCAAGCTCAGATTCAGCGTTGATCGCGTTGACAAAAACTTTAACCGGCGAGAGCCATTCTTGCGATAGCTGTCGCAGGAGGAGCTCGTCAAAGCGCGATAGTAATAGCCCATGACCTGCCCGTCGGGGAAAGAGTCCGGCATGATAACGCCCAAGGTTGGCCAACTGCGGGTGGAACATGCTCCCAGATGCACAGAACCTAGAAAAGGCGACGGGCGAGCGACGGCACCACAATTTCCAGAGCGTCGCCGCGAGAGCTGTCTCGAGCTTCGACCATTGAACCACGGGCGGCTTGCGTAGCAGAGCATCCGCGATATTGAGGGATATGGCCCTGCCTGGGCCGGGCCCTTGCGGGAATGCTCCGGCGGCCTCTGGGCTGAGATCAACGACAAACACTGTGCGCCCTCGCGCGACTACGGAAGCGCAGATTCGGCACAGGCTCATCAGGCCGCCTGGTGTCGGCGGAAGCGCCACGCAGACCGGCGGCCCATCAGAACGCGCAAGATCTTCATTGAGATCGGCAGACGGCTCTCCACCCAAATATCTAACGCGCGCAGCACGATGACGTTTCAGATCGATTCTTGATGGCCCCAGGAGGAGTTCGTCATCCTCGACCACGACGGGGGATGCCACCTTCGCTAGAGCCGCTCCGGCAACCCTGCCCATGGCAACGTAGACTGCGCCCTGTATCGGATCATTCATCATCTGAATCCGCACGATCTGCATTTACACGCTGGCGGGTATGGTGTACCCGATTGGCAGGCTTCGAGGCAACTCCTGCACGATGTATGGCGCCATTTGTCGCAGCCTGGATATCCCGTGATGCACCTGCCGCCGATTTCCTGGCAATCCACGAACATGTCTGTGCATGTCTTGTCGGGCGTGCACCCTGCCATCTGCTCAGTGGCGCCGCTCCCCACGTCGTCACCGTTCCCGAACCGGTCCCCCGTAGCTGCTGACCCCGGTGGGTATGGTTCTCCGGCCCCTGTGCCTTCCGTCCCCCTGAGATAGCACTCGCCCACGTCGTAGTTGCACGCCCATACCGTGAGACCGAGAGGAATAAGAACAGGGATCGCCTTCAGTTTCTGCCTGTGGCGCATGCTCATCCTCCAAGTTTTTCCAGATGCGTGTGCGGAGGGGCGGCGTCAACTGTGATTCAGGGCATGGATTGCGTCCCTGCGGCTACGGCTTGTCAACCTCGCCCCGGTCCGAAGCCGAGCTCGCGCTGAGCGCAGCGGGTGGCACATCGTCGCGGCCGAGTTCGGCGCGGACCATCGAGGGTCGAGGTGAAGTCGAAATGAACAGGCTGGCTATTGTGGATGGTACTTCACTCCGCTCCTCCTTCCGCCTTGACGTCTGAGCTCACGAACGCGGCTGCCTCGCCGGTGTCTGCCTGGAGCGGCCGCGAAGGGCGAGGGACACGGCTTCGGTTCGGCGCGCCGCGTGGCGAGCGAGCGGCTTCGGACGGCGCCCCGCGGCGGGAGATGCTACCCCCTCGCCCCACCGTGACCCCCCGCGTTCCGCAAGAGCAGCCCCCCGCGCCGCCCGCCCCCGGCGGCCGGACCTCGTCCCCGCCCCCGTCCGGGAGGAGCCCGGTCCGCTTTCCCGAGGAGCTGCCCATCTCGGCGCGGGTGCGCGACATCGCCCGGGCCATCGAGGCGCACCAGGTCGTGATCGTCGCGGGCGAGACCGGCTCGGGTAAGACCACGCAGCTCCCCAAGATCTGCCTGGCCATGGGCCGCGGCCTCTCCGCCCGGATCGGCGTCACGCAGCCGCGCCGCATCGCCGCCACCAGCGTCGCGGCCCGCGTCGCCAAGGAGCTCAACGTCGAGCTCGGCAAGGAGGTCGGCTACAAGATCCGCTTCTCGGACAGGACGAGCCCGGCCACCTACGTCAAGTACATGACCGACGGCATCGTCCTCGCCGAGATCCAGGGCGATCCGCGGCTCTCGGGCTACGACACGCTCATCATCGACGAGGCCCACGAGCGCAGCCTCAACATCGACTTCCTGCTCGGCTACCTCAAGCGCCTGCTGCCGAGGCGCCCGGATCTCCGCGTCATCGTCAGCTCCGCGACGCTCGAGACCGACAGGTTCGCGGCCTACTTCGACGGCGCCCCGGTCATCGAGGTCTCCGGCCGCACGTACCCGGTGGAGGTCATCCACCGCCGCCCGGAGAGCGGAGAGGCCGAGGTCGCCGACGCCGTCGCCGCCACGGTCGAGGAGATCACCTCGATCGATCCGCGCGGGGACATCCTCGTCTTCCTCCCGGGAGAGCGGGAGATCCACGACACCATGGCCGAGCTCACGCGCCACGGCCTGCCGCACACGACGCTGCTGCCGCTCTACGGGCGGCTCCCTCAGGGCGACCAGCAGCGCGTGTTCCAGTCCCTGCCGGGGCGGCGGATCGTGCTCGCGACCAACGTCGCGGAGACGTCGCTCACCATCCCGGGCATCGTGTACGTCATCGACTCCGGGCTCGCCCGCGTCAACCGCTACAGCCCGCGCACGGGCGTCACCCAGCTCCAGATCGAGGCCATATCCCGCGCGAGCGCCGACCAGCGCAAGGGGCGCGCGGGCCGCGTGCAGAGCGGCGTGTGCTTCCGGCTCTACGACGAGCAGGACGACAGGGGGCGGCCCGCGTACACCGATCCGGAGATCCTGCGCGTCGGCCTCTCGGGCGTCATCCTCCAGATGAAGGCGCTCGGGCTCGGCGCCATCGAGGATTTCCCCTTCCTCGACGCGCCGTCGAAGCGCGCCGTGGACGAGGGCTACCGGGTCCTCGAGGAGCTCGGCGCGCTCGACGACGCGAGCGAGCTCACGGACACCGGCAGGAAGCTCGCGCGGCTGCCGCTCGACCCGCGGCTCGGCCGGATGGTCCTCGGGGGCGAGAGCGAGGGGGCGCTCGCCGAGGTGCTCATCATCGCCGCGGCGCTCGGCGTGCAGGATCCCCGGGAGCGGCCGCTCGCCGCCCAGAAGCAGGCCGACGACGCGCACCGCAAATTCAAGGACGAGACCTCCGATTTCGTGGGGCTCCTGAAGCTGTGGAGCTTCTACCAGGACGCGCAGGGCCGGCTGACCCAGAACCAGCTCAGGAAGGCCTGCCGCGACCATTTCGTCTCGTACCTCCGCATGCGCGAGTGGGCCGACGTGCACCGGCAGATCAGCCGGATCACGAAGGAGATGGGGTTCTCGCCGAACGAGGCGCCCGCGAAGGGCGACGCCATCCACCGCGCGCTCCTGCCAGGCCTGCTCAGCCGCATCGGCATGTGGAACCAGGAGAACAAGGTGTACCTGGGCGCCCGGCAGACGCGCTTCCAGCTCCACCCGTCGTCGGGCCTCGCGAAGAAGCCGCCCGCGTGGATCATGGCCGCCGAGCTGGTCGAGACGTCGCAGCTCTTCGCCCGGATGGCGGCGGCCCTCGATCCCGCGTGGATCGAGGCCGCGGCCGGGCCGCTCTGCAAGCGCAGCCACAGCGACCCGCACTGGGCCGCCAAGCCGGCGGCCGTGATGGCCCGGGAGCAGGTGACGCTGTACGGGCTGCCGATCGCGCGGGATCGACGGGTCGACTTCGGGGCGATCGACCCGAAGTCCGCGCGCCAGATCTTCCTCGTCCACGCGCTGGTCCGGCAGGAGTACGCGACGCGCGCGCCGTTCATGGACGCGAACCGGCGGCTCTTCGAGGAGGTCAGCCGGCTGCGCGACAAGGCGAGGAGGAGCGAGATGCTGGCCGACGAGCACGCGCTCGAGCTCTTCTTCGACCGGCGCGTCCCCGAGGGCGTCTACAACGGCAAGACGTTCGAGGCGTGGCGGAAGGAGGCCGAGGCGGAGGACCCGCGGGCGCTCCACCTGGCGCTCGCCGACGTCCTGCTCGACGAGGCCGCGGAGCTCACGCCCGAGCGCTTCCCCGATTCGCTCGACCTCTACGGCGCCGCCGTGCCGCTCTCCTACCGCTTCGATCCGGGCGAGGACGACGACGGCATCTCCCTCTCGCTGCCGCTCGTGCTCCTGCCGCAGGCCGATCCCGACGAGCTCGAGTGGATGATCCCCGGCTGGCACGCCGAGAAGATCGCGCAGCTGCTCGAGTCGCTGCCGAAGTCGCTCCGCAAGGCGCTCGTCCCGCTCGCCCCCCTCCGCGAGGTCGCCCGGGAGATCGCGGCGGAGCTACGGCCGTTCCAGGGCCCGCTGCGGGCCACGCTCGCGCGCGCGGTCGAGGACCGCACCGCCGAGCGCGTGCCCGAAGGCGCGTTCCGGCCCCAGGATCTGCCGCCGTACCTGCGCTTCTACTTCCGCGTGCTCGACGAGGACGGCCGGGTGATCGGCGAGGGGCGCGAGCTCCGCGAGCTCAAGGAGCGGCTGTCCGGCCGGGCGCGCGAGGCCTGGGCGAGGGTCGGCAAGGCGGGCCTGGAGCGGGACGGGCTCACGTCGTTCAGCGTCGAGGCGCTGCCCGAGCGCGTCCAGGTCGACGCCGGGCGCCACAAGGTGTTCGGCTACCCGGCGCTGATCGACGGGGAGACGTCCGTGTCGGTGCGCGTGCTCGCCTCGAGGGCCGCGGCGGCCGAGGCGACGCGCGCCGGGCTGCGGCGGCTCCTCTTGCTGCAGCTCGGGGGCAAGATGAGCCAGCTCGAGCAACCGCTGCGGAGCGCCGTGGCCGTGAGCGGCCTCGGTGCCAAGGTGGCCCCGGGCGAGCCGGGCCTCGCCCGGCAGATCGCGCTGCGCGCGCTCGACGAGGCGTTCCAGCTCGGCGATCCCGGCGCCTTTCCGAGGACGAAGGCCGCGTTCCTGGCGCGCCTCGACAAGGGCCGCGCGTCGCTGCAGGGCGTGCTCGGGAAGCTCGCGGGGCTGGCGCGGGAGATCGGCGTCGAGCTCGACCGCGTGCAGGCGATGCTCCGGTCGATGACGGGCAAGCCGGGCGCGCCCCGGCCGGCGCTCGACGACGTGCGCACGCAGGTCGACTTCCTGCTGCCGGTCGGGCTCTTCTCGCGCGCCCCGGTCGACCGGCTCGCGCACCTGCCCCGGTACCTGCGCGCCGCGCAGATCCGGCTCGAGCGGCTGCCCAACGGGCCGCAGAAGGACCAGAGCAAGGCCGCGCAGGTGCTGCCGTTCTGGCAGGACTACCTCAAGCACCAGCAGGGGCTGCGCGACAAGGGGGTGCCCGCGGAAGAGCTGGAGTCGTTCCGCTGGCTGATCGAGGAGCTCAGGGTGTCGCTCTTCGCGCCCGAGCTGAAGGCGGCGGTCCCGGTCTCGGCGCAGCGGCTCACGGAGCAGTGGAAGCGGCTGCTGGGATAGCGGCGTACGCCCGCTCGCCGTGACGCGCCCGCTCCAATGAGCGCTGGACGCAGCGCTCACCCCGCTGGCAGGCTGCCCGCCGGCGAGGCGCCTCGTCCAGGTCCTCGGTGAGCGATGCAGGCAGGTGACATCATCGACGGCCGGTTCTGCATCGAGCGCCTCGCGGCCTCGGGCGGGATGGGGGCCGTCTACCGGGCCCGCGATCAGGAGACCGGCGAGGCGGTCGCGATCAAGCTCGTGACCACCGAGAGCGCCCAGCACCTCGTCCGCTTCGCGCGCGAGGCCCACATGCTCGCGGCCGCCCGGGTGCCCGGCGTCGTGCGCTACGTCGCGCACGGCGCCACCGCGTGGGGACAGCCGTTCCTCGCCATGCAGTGGCTCGACGGCGAGACGCTCTCCGACCGGCTCACCCGCCAGGGCCTCACCCTCGAGGAGACCCTCGAGCTTGGCCTCCACGTCGCGAGGGCGCTCGGCGCCATCCACAGGCTCGGCCTCGTCCACCGCGACCTGAAGCCGAGCAACCTGCTGCTCGAGGGCGGCTCGCTCGAGCGCGTGCACCTCATCGATTTCGGCCTCGCCCGCGCCGTGACCGACGAGCCGCTCACGGCCGCCGGCCTCGTCCTGGGCACGCCCGGATACATGGCCCCCGAGCAGGCGCGCGGCGAGATCAGCGTCGACACCCGCGCCGACGTGTTCGCCCTCGGCTGCATCCTCTACCGCTGCCTCACCGGCCGCGCCGCCTTCCAGGGCAACGCCGGGCTCGCCGTGCTGATGAAGGTCCTCCTCGAGGAGCCGCCCCGCGCGCGCGACCTCCGGCCCGGCACCCCCGCCGCGCTCGACGATCTCATCGCCCGCATGCTGGCGAAATCCCCGCTGGATCGGCCGGCCGACGGCGGCGCCGTGGCGGCCGAGCTCGCCACGATCGGCGCGCCCGAGAGCAGCGTCGGCGGGCCCCGATCGTTCCCGCCGCGCGCGGTGGAGCTCACGACCGGCGAGCGACGCGTGACCTGCCTCGTGGTCACCCGCGAGCGCGCTATCAACACAAGCGCCGCGGCGGAGCCGCACCAGGACCACGCAGGCGCCGCGGCGGAGCCGCGCCAGGCAGAGCTCTGGCAGCTGCACGACGTGGCCGAGCAGTACCGCGGCGAGCTCGAGCTCCTCGAGGGCCGCTCGCCGCTCATCGTGCTGTCCGGCGCGGGCGCGCCGACCGACCTCGCGGCGCGGGCCGCCCGGTGCGCGCTCGCGCTGCAGGAGCTGCTCGGCGGCGCGCCCGTCGCGCTCGCCACAGGCCGGGCGGAGCTCTCGGCGCGCGTGCCCGTCGGCGAGCTCATCGACCGCGCCTTCCAGATGCTCGCCGCCCACGACGACCGCGCCGTCCCCGCGGGCGTCCGCATCGACGAGGTGACCGCGGGCCTCATCGGCATGCGGTTCGACGTCACCGAGGACGCCGCGGGCCGCGTCCTGCACGGGGCGCGCGACGAGCGGACCGCGCAGCTGCTCGGCAAGCCGACCACCTACGTGGGCCGCGAGCGCGAGCTCGCCATGCTCGTGGCCGAGGTCGATCGCTGCATCGACGAGGGCGCCGCGGGCGCGGTGCTCGTGACGGCCGAGGCCGGGATGGGCAAATCGCGCCTGCGAAAGGAGCTCATCCGCAAGCTCCGCGAGCGGGGAGACAGGATCGAGGTCTGGATCGGCCAGGGCGACCCCATGGGCGCCGGCGCGGCCTTCGGCCTGCTCGCGAGCGCGCTCCGGGACGCCCTCGGCGTCGCCGACGGCGAGCCCCTCGAGGCGCGGCAGCGCAAGGTCCGGAGCCGCGTGGAGCAATACGGGGGCACCGACGCGCCCCGCGTCGCGGCCTTCCTCGGCGAGCTCGTCGGCGCGCCGTTCCCCGACGAGCACGACGTGCAGCTCCGGCTCGCGCGGCGCGACGCCGTGCTGATGGGCGACCAGCTCCGCCACGCCTGGGAGGACTTCCTCCGGGCGGCGTGCCGCGCGGGGCCCGTGCTCCTCGTGCTCGAGGATCTCCAGTGGGGCGACCTCCCCACCGTCACGATGGTCGACGAGGCGCTGCGCCAGCTCAAGGACATGCCGCTGCTCGTGCTGGCGCTGGGGCGGCCCGACGTGCGCCGGCTCTTCCCGAAGCTCTGGGAGGGCCGGCTGGCCCACGAGCTCCACCTCACGCCGCTCCCGCGCCGCGCGAGCGAGCGGCTCGTGCGCGAGGCGCTGGGCGCGCACGCGCGGCACGACCTCGTGGGGAGGCTCGTCGAGCGCGCCGACGGCAACGCGTTCTTCCTCGAGGAGCAGATCCGCGCGGCCGCCGAGGGCAACAGCGAGGGCCAGCCGGAGACGGTGGTGGCCATGGTGCAGGCGCGGCTGGAGACGCTCGACGCCGAGGCGCGGCGGCTCCTCAGGGCGGCGAGCATCTTCGGCGAGACGTTCAGGTCGAGCGCGGTCGCCGCGCTCCTCGGGAGCGCCGACATCGCGCAGGTCCTCGCGGAGCTGCTCCGGCGCGAGGTGATCGTGCGGCGGGGCGAGGGGCGGCCGCGGGACGACGCGGAGTACTGCTTCCGCCACGCGCTCGTCCGCGAGGCGGCCTACGGCATGCTGACGGCGCGCGACCTCCGCATCGGCCACGCGCTCGCGGGCAGCTTCCTCGAGGCGGCCGGCGAGGGTGATCCGAGGGCGCTCGCCGAGCACTTCGAGCGCGGCGAGGAGCCCGAGAAGGCCGCCGAGTGGTACCTGCGCGCCGCCGACAACGCGCTCCGCGGCAACGACCTCGCCGAGGCGATCGCCTGCGCCGAGCGCGGCATCGCCTGCAGGCCGGATCCCGCCGCGGTGGGCGCGCTCCGCCTCGTCGAGGCCGAGGCGCTGCTCTGGCGCGGCGAGCCGGCCCTCGCGGAGCAGCGCGGGATAGAGGCGACGCGGCACCTCGTGCCGGGCTCCGTGGCGTGGTTCTCGGCGTTCACGCAGCTCGCGGGGGCGGGGCACAAGCAGGGCCACTACGAGCGCGTCGAGCGCTGGATGATGGTCGTCCTCGGCACGGAGCCGCTCGACGGCGCGCGCATCGCGAGGAACGCCTGCCTGCTCGAGGGGGCGATCGTGCTCCTGCTCGGCGGCCGCTACGCGTGCGTCGACGCGCTGATCGACGCCGTCGAGCGCGCGACGGAGGACGCGTCGGCCGCGGATCTCATGATCGAGGCGAAGCTCCTCTACCTGCACGGGCTCCTCCGGCAGCACAACGGCGATCCGAGCGCCTGCATCGCGAGCATGGGCGCGGCGCTCGCCGCGTTCGAGGACATCGGCGATCGCCGCGAGGCGTGCCGGGCGCGGCTGAACATGGGCCTCTGCTACGTCCAGTTCGGGTACTTCGAGGCGGCGGCGGGGGTGCTGCGCGCCGGGCTCGAGGAGGCGGAGCGGATGGCGCTCGACGACCGGGTCCCGAACGCGCTGCAGAACCTCGGCCTCGCGCTGGCCCACGCCGGCGAGGTCGACGCGGCGAGGGCGGCCCTGCGGAGCTCGATCGAGGCGCTCGAGCGCCGCGGCGACCGGCGGCGGGAGTGCGAGAGCCGGCTCCAGCTCGCGCGCGTCCTGCTCCTCGCGGGCGAGCCCGCGCTCGCCGAGGCGGAGGCGCAGGCGGCCGAGGCGCTCGCGCGGGGGGTGCCGGAGCGGCTCCCCGCGGCCATCGCGGCGCGCGCGCGCGCGCTGCTCGACCTCGGGCGCGCCGGCGAGGCGCTCGCCGCCACGACGCAGGCCCTGTCCCTGCTCGAGTCGGGCCGCCGTGACGAGGAGGGCCCGCTGGTGCGCCTGGTCCACGCCGAGGCGCTGGCCGCGACGGGCCAGATGGCCGAGGCCAAGGGCGCGATCGCCCTGGCCCGCAACGGGCTGCTCGTGCGGGCCGGGAGGATCGGCGATCCTGTCTGGCGCGAGCGCTTCTTGCGCGACGTCCCCGACAACGCGCGGATCCTGGAGCTCGCGCAAGGCTGGCTCGACGGCCACGCGCCCTGAAGCGCCAGCCGCGCTGGGGCCAGGGGGAGAGGCCATCACGGCGTCCGGGAGCGCACATGGCGGTGATTCCCGCCTTCGCGCGGGAGCATCTTTTTGTCGCGCGGGACAGGAGACGTCGCAAGTAAGCTGAGCCTCTACCTCTGACCTCGTGTTCGAACACAGGGAGGCATCTCCATGCTCAGGTCGTCCGTCGTTCTGATTCCCCTCGTGGCCCTCGCTGTCTCTGTCTCGTGCAGCAGCGAAGACAGATACCGGCCTGCCACGACGGGGGGCCTGCCCACGGGCGGCGTCACGACCGGCGGCGGCCAGGGCGGCGGCACCGGCGGGCAGGGCGGCGGCGCCGGCGGGCAGGGCGGCGCCGGTGGACAGGGCGGCGCCGGCGGGCAGGGCGGCGCCGGCGGACAGGGCGGCGCCGACATGCCGAGCTGTTCCAACGACGTGAAGGACAGCGACGAGGCGGACGTCGACTGCGGCGGCTCCTGCGCAACGCCGTGCCGGGTCGATCAGGCGTGCGCGAAGGCCACGGACTGCTTCTCAGGACGGTGTGAGGAGGGCGGCGGGGGCAGCGGCGGCGCCGGGCGCACGTGCGTGGCGGCGCGGTGCGACAACGGCGTGAAGGACGGCGGCGAGACGGACACCGACTGCGGCGGCGGCGCCGCGCCGCGCGGCGACAACCCGGCGTGCCCGCCGTGCAAGACCAGCAAGGGCTGCGCGACGCGCTCGGATTGCGAGTCGTCGAGCTGCGTGAACGGCCAGTGTCTGGAGCCGGCCTGCAGCGACGGCGTGAAGAACGGCCAGGAGACCGGCGTCGATTGCGGCGGGCTCTGCGCTGGCTGCGCGCCGGGCGGCGCGTGCTCCGTGTCGACCGACTGCCGCGAGTTCGTCTGCCGCGAGCAGGTCTGCCAGGAGGCGAGCTGCAGCGACGGGGTGAAGAACGGCGAAGAGACCGACTTCGACTGCGGCGGGATGGACTGCGGGACCCGTTGCCCTGCGGGGCAGCGATGCGCGAAGGACACCGACTGCGCGACGGGGACCTGCAACAGCACGACCCGCACCTGCGCCTGCCCCGAGGGGATGGTGATCGCGCCCGTGGCGGGCGGAGGGAACTACTGCATCGATCAGTACGAGGTGACGAAGCAGGAGTACAACGGCTTCCTGCAGGCGAGCCCGGTGCTCGCCGGCCTGCCGGCCGAGTGCGCCGGGAACAGCAGCTACCAGCCCTCGGACGGGTGGCCCTTCACCAACGGGAGAGCGCCCATGAACTACGTCGACTGGTGCGACGCGTATGCGTACTGCACGTACAGGCGCAAGCACCTTTGCGGCAGGATCGGCGGTGGAGCGAGCTCCCCCGACGAGCTGGCGAGCGCCGCGCAGAGCGAGTGGTACAATGCGTGCTCTGGCCAGGGAGTGAACGAGTATCCCTATGGGCACACGTATGAGCGGATATGCAAGGTCGACGATCCGACCGGCTCGTTCGCCACGAAACCCGAGCCCAACACGCCGGCCCCGGCGTGCGTGGGAGGCGTGACGGGCCTCTATCACATGAGCGGCAACACGGCCGAGTGGGAGAACTCCTGCGACGAGGAGGGCAACTGCCTTGTTCGCGGCGGCTCGCGGGCCTCCGAGCCGGACGCAGCGGACGACGCGAGCGGCACGCTCAAGGCGGCCAGGTGCGACGCGCGCCTGTCTGCGCGCCGGCTCGACAACACCGATCCAAACATCGGCTTCCGCTGCTGTCTCTGATCGTTCGAGCCCCTCCCGGGCGGCGGCAGCGCTCACCGGCGCCGCCGCCCGGCCGACAAGCTCACTGCGCCGGTTCGGGATCGCAGCCGTAGAGGACGTCGACCGCCGCCATGGCGTCGTCCTGGACCAGCCGGCACGCGTCGGGGCAGAGCGTGATCATGTCGTTCTCGATGAAGAAGGAGCCCGGGGTGCACGCCGCCGCGCTCGCCACCTGGCCGAACGATTGCGGCTCGCTCCCGTCGCCGGGCGTGTACTGGACGACCACGGTCGAGAGGTCGATGATCTCCCCCGGCGGCGAGTCCGGCACCTCGAACTCGCACGCGACAACCGCGCCCGTGATGACGCCCTCCGCGATCGCCTGGAACACCACGTCATAAGAGTCCGTCTGGCAGAGCGGGAACCTGAGGCCGCCCGTCCTCTTGCTGAGCGTCTGGTAGCCCGTGCCCGGCGCCACGGCGGTGCCGCACGTCTCCTCGACGACGTCCGCGTCGGGCGCGTAGGCGTCCGTGGCGGTCGTGTTCTCGTGGAGCCCGACGATGCTGTGAAAGACGTAGTTGGGCGCTGTCGCGTCGCCGAAGACCGCCGGGTCCAGGCCGAACAGCAGCTCCTCGAAGTCCGTGGCGACGTCCTCCCAGGGCTGCCGCGTGTCGTCGATATAGATGTTGCGCGGGAGGTGCGTCGACTGGCAGCCCACGTGATCGTCGGTGATCACGGTGATCACCTTGAACGAGTCCTCGCGCACCCACTCCGACCACCCGGACGGCGCCACCCCGTGCTGGTCGGGCAGGCCGCCGTTGTAGCTCCCGAGGAGCACGCAGAGCGCGTCGTTGCTCCTGATCTCGTGGCTGTAATGGTAGAAGACGGGCGGGTTGTTCCCCGGCGCCTCCGGCACCGGGGCGCAGCTCGCCGTGCTGAGCGGGGCGCCGACGCAGATGGAATCGTCGACCTCCGCAGCGCCGTGCGCGGAGATCATGATGACGCGGTAATCGATACCGCTCTCACCGATGATCGAGGCGAAGCTCTCATTGATGTTGTTCTGTACGCTGATGATCTCGTTCGCCATGCTGGGCGAGTTGTCGATGACGAACACGATGTCGACCGGCCGCTTCGTGAGCGTGGCCTCGGCGACCGTGGCGACACAGGCCGTATCGGGCGTCACGGGGCCGCTGCCACCCGTGTTGGAGCCGCTGGAGCCGTTGCCGATCATCCCCCCGTCGTCACCGCCCGCGCCGCCCGCGCCGCCCTCGCCGCCCCCGCCGCCCTCGCCGCCCCCACCCGCGCCGCCGGCTCCACCGACGTTCGCTCCAGCCGTCGCGCTCGCGTCGCCCTCCGCCCCGGAGCTGCAGGAGCACCCTGCGGCGCCGGTCATCACCAGAACACCCAACCCAAGAAGCGGAATCAACATGGTAGACCGGGAGAGCTTCACATGAACCTCGACCGCTAGGGCGCATGAACGCGCTATTTCAGATTGCACAATTGCAACGAGATGTGGTGACGATTTTGACCTGACCGCGATTTTTCTCGGAGGCTGTTCCATGACATGTGTCATGGAAGCGTCTTTGTCATTCCACGTGGTGCGCACGGCGAGGCGCCGTGGAGGGACGCGCGGGCACGGTCCGGGGCCACCGGCCACGCTCCACGCGCCACGCTCCACCTGGGGCGCGAAGCGAGGGCGCCAGCTGGAACGCGGCGCCGCGGCGCGTCGGGCGCCTCGGCTCCTCGGACGCTCCGCGTGGGCTGGATGGTCTCTGCACAATGCGCCCCTAGGATGCAGGTATGAGCCTACGTCATGACTTTCCTCGCATCGGCATCGATGCGATCGCGCTCGCCGTCCCCCGCCGGTTCGTCGAGCTCACCGAGCTCGCCGAGGCGCGGGGCATCGCGCCCTCCAAGTACCTGACCGGCCTAGGGACCCGCCGGATGGCGATCGCCGCGCCCGACGAGGATCCGATCACCCTCGGCGCCAACGCGGCCCGCCGGCTGTTCCAGCGGTCGGGCGCGAGCCCCGCGGACATCGGGCTCTGCGTCGTGGGCACCGAGACCGCCGTGGACCACGCGAAGCCGGCGGCCTCCTTCCTCCACGGCCTGCTCGGGCTGCCGAGCGCGTGCCGGGTCTTCGAGGCCAAGCACGCCTGCTTCGGGGGCACCGCGGGCCTCCTCAACGCGGTGGACTGGATCGCCTCGGGCTCGGCCCGGGGCCGCGCCGCGCTCGTCGTCTGCTCGGACGTGGCGCGCTACGCGCTCGGCTCCGCGGGCGAGCCCACCCAGGGCGCCGGCGCCGTGGCACTGCTCGTGCGCGAGCGGCCGCGCCTCGTCGAGATCGAGGTCGGCCAGACCGGCACGTACGCGCGCGACGTCTACGATTTCTGGCGGCCGCTCCACCACAAGGAGGCGCTCGTCGACGGTCACTACTCGGTGCAGTGCTACCTCGACGCCCTCGCCGGGGCCTACGGCGACTGGCGCCGCGTGGCGGGCGACGGCGATCCCCTCGCGCGCACCTGCTATCACGTCCCCTACGGCAAGATGGCCCGCAAGGCCCACCGCCACCGGCTGGCGCTGGACGGCCTGACCGAGCAGGCCGCCGACGAGAGCTTCGCCGTCGAGGTGGAGCCGTCGCTCGATCTGCCGTCGCGCATCGGCAACATCTACACGGGCTCGCTCTACCTGGCGCTCGCGTCCCTGCTCACCACGCAGGCCCGCGCGCTCGAGGGGCAGCGCGTCGGGCTGTTCAGCTACGGCTCGGGCTGCTGCGCCGAGTTCTTCGCGGGAAGGATCGGGCCGGAGGCCGGGGCGCACGTGGCCGCCCTCGAGATCGACGCCCCGCTCGACGGGTGCCTTCGCGCCTCCGTCGCGGAGTACGAGGCGCTGCGCAGAGGCGACGAGGCCGCCGACCGCCGGCCGGCGCCCGAGGGCGCCGAGCGCGGGGGTGCGAGCCTCGACAGCCGGGTTGTGTACCTGGGGCTCGACTCGAGCGAGCGGCGCGTCTACGCGAACGAGTGAGCGCCGGCTCGGGCAGCTCGCTCAGCCGGAGCCGGGCGAGGGGGGCGTGAGCTCCGAGAGCTTCACGGTGAAGAGCTCCGCCCCGCCGGCCGCGGCGACGACGACCCGCAGCGTGCCGGAGGGGGCCGGTCGCTTCAGGCGCGCGGCGACCGCGCGCGTGACCGGCGCGAGCGGCGCGATGACCTCGGCCATCGCCGAGCGCGCCATCACGCCGACCAGCATCGGCGCGCGCTCGCCCGCGGCCAGGGCGGCGCGGAGCATGCGCTCGGGTTCGAGCGCCGGGTCGCGCTGCTGCAGGCCGATCGCGATGAGGTAGCCCGTCGGTTCTCGCAAGGAGAGGAGATAACCCGTCAGCGGCGCGGGGGCGCTGCCGCGGGCCGGAAGGCTCTGCAGCAGGCGCGCGAGCTCCGGGCGGTGTTCGGCGAGCAGCTCGGCCCGCTCATCGTGATCGGACATGCCCGTCCGCCCCTGCTTCGCGTGGGCGTTCGGCGTGAGACCGCGATTCCGCGGGGTGATCGTCGCTGCGTCTTTCGGGACCATGTTCCTCCAGCGAGGGCTCCTGCCCTCCGTGTTGTTTGTTCCGGTCACCGCGCCGCGCGTGTCACGAAATCGGACGCGGTCGCGCGTCGCTCGCAAACGCCGGCCGCGCGGCGGCGGCTGCGCCCCTCGTCCATCGCGAGGGCGCGGCCCCCGTCCGCGGCGAGGGCGCGGACCTTGCGATGAGGCGCCGCAAGCTCGCTGCCCTCCGGCGCGGAGCGCTCCGGCGCCCGGCGCGCCTGCGCGGAGGAGCGCCAGCCAGAGGGAGATCCAGCGTATGCGAGATCGAATGGGGAGGATTGGACAGGTGATGGCCGCAGCCGCCATGGTGGGGGGCTGCGCCTCCACCGAGGCGCCGCGAGACCCCGCGCCGCCGGTGGACGGCGTGGCGGCGGCGCCCGCGGCGCCCGACACGGCGCCGGGCCCCGCGCGCCTGCGGGCGGCGTACATCGCGGCGGTGCAGGCGTCGGCGCCGGAGGGCTACCGGGTGATCGAGGCGTCCCCGGGCGGGAACAGGGCGAGCCTGCGCGCGCCGAACCCGGCGCACCGGCTCTCGGCCGATTTCAGCGCGTCGGGGGTGCGGATCGCGCCGGAGGAGGGCGAGGCGCGGTGGAGCTTCTCGATGGCCGCCGCCCGGTACGGCTGCGCGGGCGATCTGCGCCAGGTGCCGCGCGCGGCCCCGACCGCCACGAAGAACCGCGTGGAGCTCCGCCGGCAGGGCGCGTCGCCGGGAGAGGGGCTCGTGGAGTGGTACGTGAACGGGCCGCTCGGGCTGGAGCAGGGCTTCACGGTGCCCGGAGCGCCGCCCTGCCTCGCCCCCGGGGACCAGGACCTCGTCATCGAGCTCGCCCTGGGCGGCGATCTCCGCGCGACGCCGCTCGCCGGCGGCGAGGGGGTCGCGCTGCGCGAGGCGTCCGGCGCGGTGGCGATGCGGTACACGGATCTCCACGCCACCGACGCCGCGGGGCGGACGCTGCCCGCGTGGATGGAGCTCGGCGTCGACGGGCGCACGCTGTCGCTGCGCGTGGACACCGCCGGGGCCGCGTACCCGGTGACGGTGGATCCGCTCGCCGCCTCGGAGCGGACGGCGCTCATCGCGGTCGACGGCGCGACCCCGATCCACCTGGACGGCGACGCGATCGCCATGTCGGGCGACACAGCGATCGTCGGGGCGCCCGGGAGCGCGGCGTACGTGTTCGTGAAGAGCGGCGGCGCCTGGACGCAGCAGGCCAGGCTCGTCCCGGGCGACGGGCCCGCGGGCGACGGCTTCGGCGCCTCGGTCGCGATCTCGGCGGACACCGCCGTGGTCGGGGCGCCCGGGGGCGCGGGCGCCGCCTACGTGTTCGTGCGGAGCGGGGGCGTGTGGTCCGAGCAGGCCAAGCTCGTCGCGAGCGGCGGGCCGTCGAACCCGGCGGGCCGGGCGGTGGCGGTCGACGGCGACCGGGCCGTCCTCTCCGCCGAGACGTCGGCCTACGTGTTCTCCCGCAGCGGCGGCGCCTGGAGCGAGGAGGTCGAGCTCGTCGCCCCGGCCGGCGCCAACGCCTGGAGCGCGCCGCCCGTCGCGATCGAGGGCGGCACGGTGGTCGTGGGCTCGCCGGGGGACTCGTGGTGGTGGGAAGGCGACGGCGAGGGCGCCGCCTACGTGTTCGACGCGAGCGACTGGGGCGGCGCGCACCGGCTCGCCGCGGACCCGCCCCAGGCGTTCGACCGCTTCGGGAGCTCGGTCGCGATCTCGGGCGGGCGCATCCTCGTGGGCGCGCCGGGCGTCCTCAGCCCGCCGATGCCGTGGTACGAGCTCGGGCGCGGCCTGGCCTACGTGTTCGACCGCGGGGCGAGCGGCTGGCGCCAGGACTCCAGGCTGATCGCGACCGACGGCAGGACGGGGGACGGCCTGGGGAGCGCCGTTGCGCTCTCCGGCAGCATGGCGGTCGCCGGCGCGATCCTGGCCGATCGCGTCGATCAGCCGGACGCGGGCGCGGCGTACGTGTTCTCGCCGGCGGGCGGTGAGTGGATCGAGATCGAGAAGGGCAGGCTCACCGGCAACGGCCCGACCGAAGGCGCCTTCGGCAAGGCCGTCGCCGTGTCGGGGAGCTCGGTCATCGCGGGCTCTCCCGCGTACGCGTTCGAGCTCGCGCAGGACAGCGACGGTGACGGGGTGGTCGACGACCACGACAACTGCCCTGCCGCCGCGAACCCGTCGCAGGTGGACGCCGACGCCGACGGGCACGGCGACGCGTGCGACCCGCGGTGCGTGACCTTCCGGCGCGGCCTTGGCGGCGACGTGGCCGACGCGACGCTCTGGCAGGTGTCGCCCACGTGGAACGACGGCGCGAGCACCACGCTCTCGACGGGCACCGGCACGGGCGGCGTCCGGCGGAGCCTCCTCCGGTTCAACCTCGCCGGCGTCCCGGCGAGCGCGGAGATCGCCTCGGCGACGCTGTCGCTCTACCAGACATACAAGATCGAGAGCAGCACCGTGCGCGTCCACCGGGCCACCGCCGCGTGGACGGAGTCGGGCGTCACGTGGGGCAACTCCGGCGGCGGCGGCCATTTCGATCCCGCGATCGAGGCCTCCTTCGTCACCGGCGGTCCTTCCGGCACCACCGGCTTCCGGAACGTCGACGTGACCGCGCTCGCGAAGGCCTGGGTGAGCGGCGAGCTCGCCAACCACGGCGTGCTGATCGAGGAGGCCGCGGTGACCCGGAGCACCCTGCGGAGCAGCGAGAGCGCGAGCGCCACGGAGCGGCCGGCGCTCACGGTCTGCTACCACGACACCTGCGAGGACGGGATCCAGAACGGCGCCGAGTCCGGCGTGGACTGCGGGGGCCCGAGCTGCGCCCCGTGCGCCCCCGGCAGCATCCTCTGGAGCAAGCGCTTCGTCAACGGCTGGCACGAGTCGATGCGCGCGCGCGCCGTCGCAATCGACAGCGCCGACAGCGTGATCTTCGGCGGCTACGCCTATGGCACGATCGACTTCGTCGGGCAGGGCGACCCGACGCTCATGGAGATGTTCAACACCAAGTTCCTCGCCAAGCTCGACGCCGCGGGGAACCACGTGTGGGACGAGCGCCCGCTCGGCGGCAGCACCTTCCTGAGCCTCGCCGCGTCGGACACCGGCGAGCTGATCGCGGGCTCGAACTCCGGCCTGCAGCGGTTCACCGCGTCGGGCGATCTCCTCGCGGAGGTCGCTGGCCTCGGCCAGGTCAAGGTCGCCAGCGCCGGCGCGGGCGCCGCGCTCGCCGGCGTCGTCTGGGACACGGTCGATCTCGGCACCGGCCCCCTCGCCGGCGGGCCGGGCAGCGATCTCCTTGTCGCGAAGCTCGGCGCGGCGGGCGCGCCGATCTGGATCAGGACCTTCGTGAGCGACCCGTACGACAGCGACCCCGCGAGCGTCACCGTGGACGGCGCGGGCAATGTCATCGTCCTCGGCCGCTTCTCCGGCGCGCTCGACCTCGGCGGCGGACCGATGGCGAGCTCGCCGGCGGCTCACGGCATGTACCTGGCGAAGTTCGACGCGGCAGGGAATCACGTCTTCAGCCAGGTCGTCTCCGGCACGCCGGATGACGCGGACGTCGCCGCGACCCCGTCCGGGGAGCTGATCGTCGCCCTCGGCACGACCGTGACCAAGCTCACCCCCTCGGGCGCGCCCCTGTGGAGCGTCGATACGACGGGCCTCGGCCTGCTCTCCAACACCTGGGGCATCCCTGCCGTCGCCCTCGACGGCGCCGGCAATGTGTTCATCAACCCGCCCGGCGCGATCGCGAAGCTCTCGCCGTCGGGCGCCGTGCTGTGGTCGGTCGACCCGATCGGCGACGCGGAGCACGGGGACATCTTCGATCTCGCGGTGGACAGCGCCGGCAACGTGATCGGCGTGGGCACGTACGACCGCAGGGACGCGATCGTCGTGAAGCTCGCCCCGTAGCCGGGGCAGCGCCCCGGCGCGGTCGCCGTCGTCGCGGGCTCCTGGCCGCCTGGCCAGGAGCCCGGGCTCACGAGCTCCGCGCGCGCGCCGTCGACTCCAGCCCGCCGGGCACGAAGTCCGTCCCCTTCTGGACACGGTCGTTCCACGTCTCGGGGGGCTTGCCTGAAGGCGCCTCCCTCATCGTGATGCACCCCGGCACCGGGCACACAAGCGCGCACAGATTGCAGCCGATGCACTCCTCCTCGTCGACGAACGGGACCCGCGACGGCGCCGCGTCCCCGCTCGGATCCGCCGTCACCGCGCGATCCGGGAGGACCTTCGGGAGGTGGGTGTGGCCCGCCGCGCGCGCCTCCGCCTCCGTCCTCCCCGGCAGGTGGATGCACTGGTGCGCCCCGTCCATGCAGGCCACGTAACAGAGCTGGCACCCGATGCACTTGTCGGCGCTGATGTCCGCGACGACGCGGTACGAGAGGTCGAGCTCGCCCCACTCCTGGACCTGCGGGATCGCCCTGCCGCGCAGCTCGTTCACCGAGCGCATCCCGTGATCGTCGAGCCAGTCGCTGAGCCCCTCGATCATCTCCTCGACGATGCGGTAGCCGTAATGCATCACCGCGGTGCAGACCTGGACGCTCGTCGCGCCGAGCGCGATGAACTCGGCGGCGTCGCGGGAGTTCGAGATGCCGCCGATGCCGGAGATGGGCAGCCGCCCGACGCCGGGGTGGCGCGCCAGCTGGCTCAGCATGTGGAGCGCGATCGGCTTGACCGCGGGCCCGCAATACCCGCCGTTCGTCGACGCGCCGCCGACCCGCGGGAGCGGGACCATCCGCTCCAGATCGACGCCCATGAGCGACTTGACCGTGTTGATCAGCGAGACGCCGTGCGCCCCGGAGCGGAGCACGGCCTCGCCCGGCTCCAGGATGTCGCCGACGTTGGGCGTGAGCTTCACGATGACCGGCGTCGTCGCGAACTCGACGGCCCAGCGCGCGATCTCCTGGAGGACCGCCGGCTCGTTGCCGACGGCCGAGCCCATGCCGCGCTCGCACATCCCGTGCGGACAGCCGAAGTTGAGCTCGAGCCCGTCCGCGCCCGTGTCCTCGGCCTTGCGGATGATCTCGCGCCACTCGTCCTTCGTCTCGACCATCAGCGAGGCGATGAGCGCGTGGCCCGGGTAACGCCGCTTGATCTCGCGCATCTCCTTGAGGTTCACGTCGAGCGGGCGATCGGTGATGAGCTCGACGTTGTTGAGCCCCATGAGCCGCGTGTTGCCGTAGTCGATGCCGCCGAACCGGCTCGACACGTTGACGATCGGGTTCCCGAGCGTCTTCCAGACGGCGCCGCCCCAGCCGGCGTCGAAGGCGCGCCGGACCTGATCTCCGGTGTTGGTCGGCGGCGCCGAGGCGAGCCAGAACGGGTTCGGGCTCTTGATCCCGGCGAAGTCGATAGAGAGGTCGGCCATCGCTCAGCTCCCTTGCGGTGAGGGTCCGGGCGCCGCGCCGCCCGCCCGCGTCGTCATCGCTTCGTGCATCGCGCGCGCGGCGATCTTCGCCTCGGCGACCGCGTTGACGACCTCCTTGCCGCCGTTCACGCAGTCGCCGCCGCTGTACACCTTCGGGTTGCCCGTGCGGTGCGTCGCCGGGTCGACCACCACGCGCCCCCTCGGGTCGAGCACCACCCCCTCGAACGCGAGCGCCACCTGCGTCGCCCGGCTCTGCCCGATCGCGACCGCGACGAGGTCGGCGGGCAGGACCTCCTCTTCGGCCGGCCCCGGCGCGGGGCCCCGCGCGCCCGCGTCGGCGGGCGCGATCCGCAGCGCGACGACCTTGCCGCCCTCGCGCACCACCTCGACCGGCACCCGGTTCTCGATGAGCCGCGCGCCGGCGACCCGCGCGCCCTCGAGCTCGTGCGCGTAGCCCGACATCTCGGCCTCGGAGCGGCGGTACACGACGGCCACGTCGACCCCGAGCAGCGCGAGCTCGTGGGCGACGTCGAGCGCCGTGTTGCCGCCGCCGATGACGACCGCGCGCCGCACGCCCGCGAGGTCGAGGCCCGGGTCGGCCTTGAGCCGCTCGATGAACGCTGTCGCGCCCACCACGCCGTCGCCGTCCTCCCCGCGGAGGCCGAGGCGCGCGTCGGCGCCCAGGCCGAGCCCCAGGAAGACAGCGTCGTGCTCCGCGAGCAGGTCGCGCGCGGAGACCTCCCCCGGCCCGGCCGCCTGCGCGACGACCGAGACGCCGGCGCGGAGCTCGACGTCCCCGAGCGACAGGACCCACTCGAGCTCGTGGAGCGCCTCGTGCCCCTTCATCTTGTAGGGCGCGATCCCGAGCGTGTTCAGGCCGCCGGGGATCGCCTTCCGCTCGAAGATCACGGCGCGGTGCCCCTCGAGGGCGAGGTAGCCCGCCGCCGCGATCGACGCGGGCCCCGCGCCCACGAGCGCGACGCTCTTGCCGGTGGGCGGCTTCGCCCGGAAGATCCGCGGATCGCGCGCGAGGGCCGACTCGACGGCGTAGCGCTGGAGGCGGCCGATCGCGATCGGCTCGCGCCCCCACCCGTTGTAGACGCAGTCGCCCGCGCAGAGCACCTCGACGGGGCAGGCCTGCCCGCACGACTGGCCGAGCAGGTTGGCCGTCAGGATGGTGCGGGCCGCGCCCTTCACCTGGCCGGCCGCGATCTTCCGGATGAACGTCGGGATATCGATCGCCGTCGGGCACGCCTTGATGCAGGGCGCGTCGACGCAATAGAGGCACCGGTTCGCCTCGGCGATCGCCTCGGCGTCGGTGTAGCGCGGGCTCTTGTCCTCGAATCGCTCTTCGATCCGGCCGGACGGGAGGGCTGAGAGGCGTATCGGGGCTCGGGTCATGCTGGCGCTCGCGCGGCTCCTCTCGGGTGCTGAGGGGTGACTAGAAGGCCTGGGCTCCCTGGGTCGGGCCGAGCCGGCGCGGGAGGTAGCGCCCGGCGCCCCGCTCCACGTCGAGCTTGCCGTCCACGCACTGGACCCGGCCGTTGACGATGACGTGCGTCGGCTTCCCCTTCACCTCGAAGCCCTCGAAGATGCTCCGGTCGCACCGGTGATGGTGGGTCTTCGCGGAGATCGTGCTCGTCCCCTTCGGATCGAAGACCACGAGATCCGCGTCGCCGCCCGGCACGATCGAGCCTTTGCGCGGGTACAGCCCGAAGATCTTGGCCGGCTGCGTGGAGAACAGATCGACGAAGCGGTGGACGTCGATCCGCCCCGCGAGCACCCCGTAGGTCCAGAGCAGGGCGAGGCGGTTCTCGATGCCGGCGGCGCCGTTCGGGATCCGCGAGAAATCGTCCTTGCCCATGTCCTTCTGGCCAACCTGGTTGAAGGGACAGTGGTCGGTCGCCACCGTCTGGATGAGCCCCGACGAGAGCGCGGCCCACAGCGCGTCCTGGTGGCCCTTCGGCCGGATCGGAGGGCTCATCACGTAGGCCGCCCCCTCGAAGCCAGGCTTCTCGTACACCGAATCGTCGAGCAGGAGGTACTGCGGGCACGTCTCGGCCATGACCACCTGGCCCCGGCTCCGCGCCTCGGTGACCGCGGCGAGCGCCTCCTTGCAGGTGAGGTGGACGATGTAGATTGGCTCGCCGATCATCCGGGCGAGCATGATCGCGCGCCCCGTCGCCTCGCCCTCGATCGGCGCGGGGCGGCTCTGCGCGTGGTACCGCGGGTGGGTCTTGCCCTCCTTCAGGAGCTTCTTCTGGAGCGCGACGACCGCGTCGCCGTGCTCGGCGTGCACGGTCACGAGCGCGCCGAGGCCCTTGGCGGCCTCCATCACCTGGATGAGCTCCGGATCGTCGACGCCGATGGCCCCGCGGTAGGCCATGAAGGTCTTGAACGACGGGATGCCGTGCTCGCGCGTGCAGACGGCCATCTCCTCGAGGGTATCGTCGCCGAACCAGGTGACGGCCATGTGGAAGGCGTAATCGGAGACCGCCTTCTTCGCCTTCTCGTTCCACATCGCGAGCCCGTCGAGCAGCGCTTGCCCCCGCGCCGGGATCACGAAATCGATGATCGAGGTCGTGCCCCCGGCGACGCCCGCCGCCGTGCCGGTCTCGAAATCATCGGAGCTCTCCGTCCCCATGAACGGCAGCTCCATGTGCACGTGGGCGTCGACCCCCCCGGGGAAGATGAGCTGCCCCGAGGCGTCGATCACGGTGTCTCCCGCGCGCTCCTTCGACAGCCCCGCGCCGACCGCGGCGATCTTCCCGTCCTCGCAGTAGACGTCGCCGACGAACCGGTCGCTCGCTGTGATGATCTCGCCGTTCTTGATCAGGATGCCCATGTTGCTCCTCCGCGGGTGAGCGCCGGGCGGCGGGTCCCCTCCGGGGGCGGCGCCGCCCTCCCGCCGCCCCGGGCCCTCAGGGCAGCTGTTCCGTGAGCTCGCCGTACGTCTCGGGCCGGCGATCGCGGTAGAACTGCCACGTCCTCCGCACCTCCTCGATCAGGTCGAGGTTCATCTCGGCGACGACGAGCTCGTCCTTGTCCTCGCTCCCCGTCGCGAGGAAGCTGCCCCGCGGGTCGCAGAAGTAGCTCGTCCCGTAGAACTTGCCGATGTTCCACGGCGCCTCGGTGCCGACGCGGTTCGAGGCGGCGATGAAGTAGCCGTTGGCCACGGCGTGCGCGGGCTGCTCGAGCTTCCAGAGGTACTGGGAGAGCCCGGCGACCGTCGCCGAGGGGTTCCACACGATCTCGGCGCCGTTCAGGCCGAGCAGCCGCGCCCCCTCCGGGAAGTGGCGATCATAGCAGATGTAGACGCCGATCCGCGCATACCGCGTCTGGAACGTGGGATAACCGAGGTTCCCCGGCTTGAAGAAGAACTTCTCCCAGAACCCGTTCGTGTGCGGGATGTGCGTCTTCCGGTACTTGCCGAGGTACGTGCCGTCGGCGTCGACCACGGCGGCCGTGTTGTAATAGACGCCCGCCATCTCCCGCTCGTAGATGGGGATGATCATCACCATCTTGTACTTCTTGGCGTACGCCGCGAGCCGCTCGACCGTCGGGCCGGGGACGGGCTCGGCCACATCGCACCATTTCGCGTCCTGCGAAGGACAGAAGTAAGGTGTGTTGAAGACCTCCTGCAAACAGAGGATCTGCACACCCCTCTTCCCCGCCTCGTCGATGAACGACAGGTGCTTCTCGAACATCGCGTCCCGGATGGCCATGACGGAGGCGCCGTCGTCGGCGATCGGGGTGGAACACTGGATCAGCCCGCCAAGTACGTTCCGTGCCATCAGAACCACCTCGTGATGACGATCTTGCGCTCCGTGTAGAAGTCGATGGCCGTCGGGCCGTGCGCCTTCAGATCGCCGAAGAAGCTGCCCTTCTGGCCGCCGAAGGGGAAGAAGGCCATGGGCGCCGCGACGCCGATGTTCACGCCGACCATCCCGGCGCCCACGCGGTGCTGGAACTCGCGCGCCGCGCGGCCGCTCGACGTGTAGATCGACGCCGCATTGCCGTACTCGCTCCGGTTCGCGATCGCGATCGCCTCGTCGAGGTCGTTCGCGCGCATCAGGCACGCGACCGGCCCGAAGATCTCCTCGGTCGCGATCACCATCCCTGGCCGCACGTCGTCGAAGACCGTGGGCCCAACCCAGTTGCCGTCCGGATACCCCTCGACCCTGGCGTCCCGGCCGTCGAGGAGCAGCGTCGCCCCCTCCGCCACGCCCTGGTTGATGTACGAGAGCACCCGGTCCCTGTGCGCCGCCGAGATCACCGGGCCCATGGTCACGCCCGGCTTCGATCCGTCGCCCAGCACGATCCCCTTCGCGTGGCGCACGAGCCCGTCGCGCACGGCCTCGTAGGTGTCGCCGACGCACACGACGACGCTGCCGGCCAGGCATCGCTGGCCGGAGCAGCCGTAGATGGACTCGGCCACGTTGGCGACCGTCATCTGCCGCTCGGCGTCCGGCATCACGACGAGGAAGTTCTTCGCCCCGCCGAGCGCCTGGACCCGCTTGCCCGCCTCCGCGGCGCTCTTGTACACGTGGCGCGCGACCGCCGACGAGCCGACGAACGACACGCCCGCGATGTCCCTGTGCGCGCAGAAGGCGTTCACGACGTCGCGGCCGCCGTGGACCAGGTTCACGACCCCGGGCGGCAGCCCGGCCTGCTCGATCAGCTCGAAGATGCGCTGCTGCGAGAGCGGGACCTGCTCCGACGGCTTGAGCACGAACGTGTTCCCCGTCGCGATCGCGTACGGCAGGAACCAGAGCGGCACCATCGGGGGGAAGTTGAACGGCGTGATCGCGGCGAAGACGCCGAGCGGCTGGCGGATCGTGTGGCAGTCGATCCGGGACGCCACGTCCTCGAGGGCCTGCCCCATCAGGAGGGCCGGGATGCCGGCCGCGTGCTCGACGTTCTCGATGCCGCGGCCGAAATCGTTCCGGGCCTCGGACAGCGTCTTGCCGTGCTCGGAGGTGCAGATCGCCGCGATCTCGTCGCGATGGGCGTCGAAGATCTCGCGCAGCTTGAAGAGGTAGCGCGCCCGCTGCACCGGCGGCGTCGCGCTCCAGCCCGGGAACGCCGCCTGCGCGGCCTTCACCGCCGCGTCGACGTCGGCCGCCGTCGAGAGGGGCACCTCCGCAAGAGATTCCCCGGTCGCCGGGTTCTTCACCTCGAGGCGCGTCGCCCCCGAGGCTCGAGACCAGGCGCCGCCGACGAAGTTTTCCAGCACACGCATCGTGAAAAACCTTTCCCCCCGGCGAGGTCGTCACTCGGCAGCCCCGACCAACAGGCCGGGCGCCGCCCCTGGCTGCTGGGCATCACAGCCCACCGATCGAGCGCTACATGCGGTGGGGGCCATCCGTCAAGCCTCGGTGTGACGCGGCACGCGCCGCACCCGCCTACGGAAGATCCCCAGCGCACATCCCGTAGTATAGACCACAGAGCAGCTGGCGGCCCACCATGCAACTGCCCAGCAGCACGTCATGAAATACTTTGGAAATAACTCGGGTATGCCCTGGCTGGGCCGCGCGAGCGACGCGAACGACACGAGCGACGCGAGCGATGCGAACCAGAGGACCATGCCGCTCGAGCGACTCCATCCGCCGCGCTGCCCCACGTCGAGCCGGCCCGGCGCGACTCCCTCGCCGCCGCGCGCGCCGCACGGGAGTCGCGTCGAAGCGCGGCGCGGACCGTCCACCGGAGCACCGCATCGAAAGTGGCTCGTGGTCGTTGCTCCGTCGATCGAACCGTCCTAGGTGCACCCCATGGACCTCGCGGATCCTTGCCCGGTGGCCAGGCGCACGACTATCCCACGGGATGGCTGTGCGCGCTGGCGGCTCGGCGGTGCGCAGACGTAAGATCGGTGCGCGCTCGGTGAGACGATGACGAAACCCAGCATGCTGTTCGACACGACGGAGCACGTGCTCATCGCCGTCCACGGCAGGGAACCGCCGAGCGACGAGGAATGGGAAGGGTATATGCAGGCGGCGGGAAGTCTCCCGCCCACCTGCACGAAGACTCTCGTGGTGACGGCCGGGGGGGGACCCAACGCGAAGCAGCGGGCATCCATCAACGACTACGTCAGCAAGACCGCGCTCACGGTGGCGATCTGCACGGACGCGCTCCTCGTCCGGCAGATCGGGACTGCGCTCAGCTGGTTCAACCCGCGGGTCAAGGCGTTCCGGGGCAGCGATGTCGTGGCCGCGCTGCGCTATCTGGAGATCATCGGGCCTGAGGCCGCCGAGGTGCAACACAAGGTCACGAAGATGAGACTCGAGATCGAGGGCCGGCCGTCCCGCGCGCCGCGCTGACCCGGGGGCCGCCGGGGAGATCGTGGCGACGCCTGGGGCGCGGGGGTGGTAGGAGGGGGACCGGACCACCGCGATGAACACGACCCGCTGGCAGCAGCTCATCTCCTCGCGAGCGGCGCGAGAGGCCTCGAACGGCGCGTGGCGTCCCCGCTTCTTCCGGCCGGCGCGCGAGGACGACGCGGAGGAGCTCGGCCGCCTGCTCCACGACGACGCCCGGATCGAGATCTTCGACACGATCGACCGGCAGCTCGCCGATCTCGTGAAGACCCGCCACCCCCGCGAGCGCCTCGGTGAGCGGGACGTCACGCGGCTCGTGGGAGAGCACCTGAACGGCGCCCCCATCGAGGCCTATGGAGTCTGGGTCCACTATCCGTGGTCGCACCGCCTCGTGCACCTGCTCGATGAGGCCGAGTTCGTCGAGCTGCGGACCGACAGGAACAAGCACAAGATCAGCGGCGAGGAGCAGGCGGCGCTCGCCCGCCGGCGCATCGGCGTCGTCGGCCTCTCGGTCGGGCAGTCCGTCGCGATGACGATCGCGCTCGAGCGGGGGGCCGGCGAGCTGCGCCTCGCGGACTTCGACCGCCTCGATCTCTCGAACCTGAACCGGATCCGGACCGGCGCGCACAACCTCGACCTGCCGAAGGTCGTCGCCACGGCGCGCGAGATCGCCGAGCTCGATCCGTTCCTCCACGTGACGTGCTTCCCCGAGGGGGTCACGGAGGACAATATCCAGCGCTTCCTTCTCGACGGGGGCAAGCTCGATGTCCTCGTGGACGAGTGCGACAGCCTCGATATCAAGCTCCTGCTCCGCACGACCGCGCGCGCCCACCGCATACCGGTCGTGATGGAGACGAGCGACCGGGGGCTCATCGACGTCGAGCGCTTCGATCTGGAGGGCGATCGGCCGATCCTCCACGGGCTCGTCGGCGATCTCACGCCCGAGCGCCTCCGCGGCCTGTCGACCGAGGACAAGGTGCCTTATGTCATGCAGATCATCGGGCAAGACGCCATCTCGCTCCGGCTCCGCGCGTCGCTCGTCGAGGTGCAGCAGTCGGTGAGCACATGGCCTCAGCTCGGGTCGGCGGTCGTCCACGGCGGGGCGGCGGCCGCGGACACGGCGCGCCGGATCACCCTCGGGGAGCCGGTGCGGTCAGGCCGGTATTATGTCGACCTGGAGGAGCTCATCAGCGGCCCCGAGGCGGAGCCCGCCTCCGCGGACGCGCCGCGCGCGGCGGGCCCTGCCCTCGCCGCGGCGGCGGGCCCGCTCCCGGCCGCCGAGGCCGGCGCCGTCGCGCTCGACCCGGCGCGGCTGCGGCGGCTCGTCGCGGCGGGCGTGGCGGCGCCCTCGGGCGGCAACTGCCAGCCCTGGCTCTGGGTCCACGAGGGGCGTCGCCTCGGGCTGTTCCACGACCGCGCGCGCTCCGAGTCGCTCGCCGACTTCCAGGGCGCGGGCGGCGTTGTCGCGCTCGGCGCGGCCGCCGAGAACGTCGTCCTCGCCGCGCACCGCGAGGGGCTCAGCGTGCGCGTCTCGCCGTTCCCGCGCGAGGGCGACGAGGACCTGGCCGCCACGTTCGCGTTCTTCGGCGCGCCGGCCCCCGGCGCCGAGGAGCACGCCATGGATGGCCTCGCGGACGCCATCGGGCTCCGGCACACGAACCGGCGCCCTGGCCAGCGGGCGCCGCTCGCCGAGGAGCACCGCGCCGCCCTCCGCGCCGCTGTCGAGTCCATCCCCGGGGCGCGCCTCGGGCTGCTCGAGGCGCCGGCGGAGCTCGACGAGATCGGCGCCCTCATCGGCGCCGGCGATCGGCTCCGGATGCTCGCGAGGCAGACCCACGCCGACATGATGAGGGAGGTCCGCTGGACCGAGGCGGAGGCCGAGGCGCGCCGGGACGGGCTGTTCGTCGGCACGCTCGAGCTCTCGCCGACCGATCTCGCGGGGTTCAAGATCTGCCGGGATTACCGCGCCCTGGCGCTCGTGCGGCGCTGGGGCGGCGGCCGGGGGCTCGAGAGGATGGCGCAGAAGGCGATCCGCTGCGCGACGGCGGTCGGGCTGATCACCCTGCCGCGGGTCCGGCTCACCGACTATTTCCAGGGCGGCAGGGCGGTCGAGCGCGCGTGGCTCACCGCGACGCAGCTGGGCATCGCGGTCTACCCGATGACGACGTTGCCTTACCTGTTCGCGCGGCTGATCCGGGGCCGCGGCGAGGGGCTCGACGCGGAGACCGCGGAGGCCGCGGCCGGGCTCCGGGAGCGCTATCTCCGGCTGTTCGACGTCACCGACGCGACGGCAGAGGTCCTGCTCTTCCGCCTGTCGCTCGCGGGCCCGGTGTCGGCGCGCTCCCTCCGCCGCCCCATCGACGACGTGCTCGTCGTGCGCTGAGCGGGCGGCCCGCGCGCAGCCTGCCCTCACGGGGTCGGGCGATCGCCGAGGAGCCAGCTGCGCGCGGCCCCCTCGTCCTTGAAGACCCGCACGAGCTGCGCGGTCCCCGCCTCACGGGCGATCCGGCTCGCCTGCAGCGCCGCGAGATCGCTTTGCACGAGCTCGGCGGCCCTGATCACCCCCATCGCGGTCGAGGTCGCCGCGATGTCGCGGAGGAGCTCCGTCGCCTCCTCGGAGGCGATGGAAAAGCCACGGAAGTCCACGAGGACGCGGATCCTCCGGCCGTAGAGCGAGCCGAGGGCCTTCCTGTACTCCGCGGCGTACGCCTGCGCCTCTTCGGTGCGCACGACGCCTTGCAACGTGACCTCGATGAGAGCGTTGATGAGGTCGATCTTGAGCTGGTACATGCCGCCTCACCTGGAGGACCGAGAGCGAGACTGAGACCGGGAGACCATAGCGTCGCGCCGCCGCTGATCCAGGCCGTTATCGCGGCTTCGGCTCGGTGAGCCGGTAGATGTGCTCCACGAACTCCGGGACGAGCTCCCTGGCGACGATCCAGAGCCGTCCTTCGCCGAGGTCGTGCAAGCCGGCAGGACCATCGAACGTCATCTTGCCGCGCTCACCGAAGTAGATGAACGACTTCCTGTCGTGGCTGCGGAACCAGCCGCACGCCGCGTCGAGCAGCGGGCCGAGCGCGGCGTCTCCGCCGGCGCGCATCGGGAAGACGCGGACCGAGTCGAGGAGGCGGAAGAGGTTCGTGCCGAGCTCGCCGAGCTCGAGGACCGCGACCGCCAGCGGCTCGCCGTGCTGGCGCGCCACGAGCAGCACGCGCTCCCGCTCCAGGCCCGCGCTGCGCCAGCGCTCGACGCAGGGCCCCATCCCGAGCCTGCCGGGCACGAGATCGAGCGCCTCCGCGTACATGCGCGGCGACGTCGCGCACAGGAGGCCGAGCAGCGCCGCCTGCTCCCCGGGGGTCGGCTCGCCGATCTCGATCGGCCCGCCGGCTTCGCGCGGCGCGCGCGGCGCGGCGCGCGCGTCCACCCCCATCAGGCGGAAAGGCAGCGACAGGACGTGGCCCGTCTCGTGGCGCGCGCGGGCGAACTCGAACAGCGATCGCTCGTTCCACGCGACGTGCGCCTCCGCGTAGGCGATGATCCAGCGGCACTCCGGGTCGGCCATCGCGTGCTCGAAGCAGCGAGTGAACATGTCGCGGAGCACCTGCCGGGAGCTCAGGTTCGACGCGGACTTTGGCCGCTTCGCGAGCTGATGAATCATCCACGTGCTGTGGTATGGCTTCATGATCGAGAAATTGCCCTCGATCCCGTGCTCGGACAGACACGCCACGTTGTACAGGAGGTGCGGCACCGCCGCGGCCTTCTGCGCCATGGTCAGGAAGCTCGGCTTGATGGCCTCGAAGTGCTCCGGCCGCCGCCCGGAGAGGTTGAAATAGCCGGACGAGTCGAAGAGATCCCAGAGCTCCGCCTGCCACGCGGTCCCCCCGTAGGTCGTCGCGTGCAGGATGCGGGACACGAGCCTGAGCCAGCGCCGCTCGTCCTCGCGCCGCGCGGCGGTCACGTGCACGCTGCAGAGCTGGGTGTCCGCGCCCTCCACGAGCGACACCGACCGCACCTCGCCCCGCAGGTGGACGACGCCGTCGTCGCCGTCGGGGAGCTCCAGCGAGAGCTTGTGCCTGGGGAGCAGCGGCGGGTGCCCCCTCGTCAGCGCCATCCGCAGGCCCGAGAAGGACACGTCGACCACCTCGGCCTCGATCGGCGGGATGTGAAGCCACTCGGGGTGCAGGAAGCGCGCGGTGAGATCGGCCTCGACGCCCCGCTGCAGCAGGCTCTTGCGGAGGCGCTCCACGCGCGCCGGCAGCGCGGAGACGAGCTCGCCCGGGCGCACCTCGTCCGCGCGGACGTTGAAGCGAAAGACGGAGTTCTGCCCGGCGATCTCGACCGCGGCGTCCTCGCTCCAGCCCTTGATGCCGAGCCACGTGACCGTCCCGGTCCCCACCTCGCCGAGCATCACGCAGAGGGGCGGCGCGCTCTCGGCGGCGCGGCGGACGACGCCCTTCCTCCGCAGCAGGAAGCCGAGGATGTTGCGCACCCTCCTGGGATCGTCGATGATCTCGCGCACGTGCCCCGCGTCCGTGGCCGAGGGCCTGAACAGGCTCGCCGCGGCCGCCTTGGCCGTGCCCGCGTCGACGAGGGCGCGCAGCACGTCGCGGATCTGCCCCGCCGCGCGGGAGGGGATTCCGTCCTCGAACGACAGCCCGATGAGCGGCCCCCGCAGGCCCATCGACTGGAGCACCAGCACGGCGGAGAGCGGACCGATCTCGACGTCGCCGGCGTACAGGCGCACCCGGACGACGCTGCCGAAAGGGAACGAGGTCCGATAGTCGGGCTCGATCCAGGCGCCCATCGAGCCGAGCAGGACGACCGGGTAGCTCAGGTCGCGCCCCTCGATGCGCAGCCAGGCAGCGCCGCCGTCCAGCCAGCACGCCTCCGGCACCCTGACCGCCGGATCTCCCCCGAGGGGCGCCCGATCCAGAGGCCCCCCGTCAGCGCCGCCGCCGGCGGCCCAGCGCGCGTCCTGCCCGAAGCCGACCTTCGGAACCACGGTCACGCGGTCGCCCCCTCTGTCGTGAGGCCACGCGTTCCAGGTGAGGAACAGGCAACGATGCTGCTTCGCCCGCATGGCGAGGAAACACGGCGCTGTTCGGCGATCTCGCCAACACCCCGCAGGAGCTCACCTGGAAGCCGGGAAGGAGGCAGATCCACTTGCGCGTACTTCCAACTCCTCTGTACCGGATGTCAACATCCCGCGTCAAGCGCCGCCCGTGCCGCGCGCGCCGACGTGTGTCGCCGCCGTCGGTGCCATCGACGCCCATCGACGCCCATCGACGCCCATCGACGCCATCAACACCGTTGACGTACTTTGCGTTCACGCATCCGTCGTAATCGCCGTCGCCCCGCGCCCTGAACACGGGAGCAAGATCGCCCAGGATCCACCGGAGAGCGGGGCGAGGGTCCGGACGTGGCGGGCGGCCACGGCTGTCCATGCTACAAAGCGCCACCCCGATGCCTGACATGAGCGCCTTTCTGCACGCCGACGGCTGGATCACGCTGGCGACCCTCAGCGCGCTGGAGATCGTGCTTGGAATCGACAACATCGTCTTCCTCTCCATCATGACGGCGAAGCTGCCGCTGGAGCAGCAGCCGCTCGCCCGCCGCATCGGCCTCGTGCTCGCCCTCGGGATGCGGCTGCTCCTCCTGCTCGCGATCTCATGGGTGATGGGACTCAAGGCTACCCTGTTCAGCCTGCTCGGACACGACTTCAGCGGGCGTGATCTGATCCTGCTCGCCGGCGGTGTGTTCTTGATTGGCAAGGCGACCCACGAGATGTTCGATAAACTCGAGGTCGACGATCCCAGGGAAGAGCAGCCGAAGGCGAAGGCGTCGTTCCCCTCCGTCATCGCGCAGATCGTGCTGCTCGACATCGTCTTTTCGCTCGACTCGGTCATCACCGCCGTCGGCATGGCGCAGCACATCTCGATCATGATGGTGGCCATGTTCATCGCGGTGGGCGTGATGCTCGTCTTCGCCGGGAGCATCGGCGCGTTCATCCAGCGCCACCCGAGCATGAAGATCCTCGCGCTGAGCTTCCTGCTCCTCATCGGCGTGGTGCTCATGGCCGACGGCATGGGCCAGCACATCAGCAAGGGGTATATCTACTTCGCGATGGCCTTCTCGCTCGGCGTCGAGCTCATCAACATGCGCCTCCGGGTGCGCCAGCGGCCCGTCCAGCTGCGCACGAGGATGGGGAGCTCTCCGGACCTCTCGCCGGCGCACGAGCAGGCTCCGCCGGGGAGCTGAGCCCCACGCCGGGATCTCCGCGGAAGAGCCGGAGAGGCGGCGGAGGCCGGGGCCCTTGGAGCGAGCACCGGGAGAGCCTGTAAACAATTCGCACAGAGGTGGTCTACGAGGGTCGACGGCGAGAGCGGCCGGTCCCAGAAGTGACACCGGGGTTCTCCACCGAGGTGAGCGTGAGCGACGAGCGAGACGACCAAGGAGACTCAGAGCGAGGAAGGCAGCGGCGCATCGTGGTCGTCGACGACGACGACGCGATCGTCGAGACGCTGGCGGAGGTGCTGCTGGCGGAAGGGTATGAGGTCGAGGGGTACACCGACCCCCTCGAAGCCCTGGAGCGGCTGCGCTCCCAGGCGCCGCCCGACGCCATCGTCATCGACTGCGTGATGCCGTTCCTGGACGGGCCGCGCCTCATCGAGACGCTCGCGGCCGAGGGGAGAGCGGCGCCGGTCGTGCTCGTGACCGCGCTCAGCGATCCCGGCTTCTGCATCGATCCGAACCACCCGGACGCGACGAGGATCATCAACAAGCCGTTCGACCTGGAGCAGCTGCTGGAGACGCTCGACGACCTCACGAGCGCGCCCCCGCTGAGCGAGCCAGAGTCGCGGCGGCGCACGCGGACCGCGTCGACGCAGCGGACGTAGCGGCGCCGGACGCCCGCAGGCCGGGGGGCGCCCCGACCGCCGCGCGGGCGCGCCTGCCCGCGTGGCGGAGCGGCGCGCTCAGGGCCGGGGGAGCGCCTCGGAGAGCCCGTGGACGACCTCGGCGCCCACGGGGACGGTGACGCTCGACTGCTTGAAGTCGCCGCCGACCGGCTCGTAGGAGCCGTCGAGGCACTGCGCGAGGAACGTCTCCGCGATCGCGTTGAACGACATGGAGTTCTCCGGGCGGGCGAAGCCGTGGCCCTCGTCGGGGTACAGCACGTACGTGACCGGGATGCCCTTGCTCGTCATCGCCTTGACGATCTGATCGCTCTCGGCCTGCTTCACGCGCGGGTCGTTGGCGCCCTGGCCGATGAGGAGGGGCCGCTTGATCTGGTCGGCGCGGTAGAGCGGCGAGCGCGTGCGCAGGAGATCGCGGCCGTCCTCGGTGCGGGGGTCGCCGACCCGCTTCGCGAAGAGCTCGAGCATCGGCGCCCAGTAGGGCGGGATGGACTGGAGCAGGGTCACCAGGTTCGACGGGCCGACGATGTCGACGCCGCAGGCGAAGGTCTCCGGCGTGAAGGTCAGCCCGACGAGCGTCGCGTAGCCGCCATAGCTGCCGCCCATGATCGCCACGCGGGCCCTGTCGGCGATGCCCTGCGCCACGGACCATTCCACGGCGTCGAGCAGGTCGTTGTGCATCTTGCCCGCCCACTCGAGGTCGCCCGCGTTGACGAACCTCTTCCCGAAGCCCGTCGAGCCCCGGAAGTTGACGCTCAGCACGCCGTAGCCGCGGTTCGCGAGCCACTGGTGCATCGGATCGAGGCGGAAGGAGCTGCGCGCCCAGGGGCCGCCGTGGACGAGGAGCACCATCGAGAGCGGCCTCTCCGGCTTGCCGTCGCCGTCGGGGTCGGCGGCGCGCGGCAGCGACAGGTAGCTCACGAGCTCGAGGCCGTCGCGCGCCTTGATGACCACGGGCCGCATCTTCACGAGCGGCTGCGACTCGAGCGCGGCGCGGTTCGTGAAGAGGAACGTCGCCTTCTTCGTATCACGGTCGTAGAGGTAGTATCGGACCGGGCCGTCCGACACGGTGTATCCGACGGTCCAGCGTTTGTCGTCGAGCGACCGGCTCAGCACGTCGAGCTCGCCGTCGGCGACCGCGCGGAGGGCGTCGAGATCCGGCTGGATGCTCTTGTCGAGCACCTGCCAGCGCTTGCGCTCGCGCTCGGAGGCCGCCGCCTGGACCTTGCCCGTCTTCGGGTGGACGATCACGGCGCTGACATCGGCCTTCGCGTCCTCGGCGAGCACCGCGGGCTTCGCGGTCCGCGGATCGAGGGTGACGAGCGCGGAGGTGTTGCGGCCGCGGCTGTCCCGGAAATAGAGCGTCTTGCCGGCCGCGTCGAAGCCGATGGCGCCGCTCGTCACGACGTCCTCGGGGCTGAACGCGACGAACGGCTTCGGCTCCTTGCCGGTGAGGTCGAGGAACTCCTGGCCTCCGTCGCGCGTCATCCGCGACGCGAGCCGCGCCTTGAACTCGTCGTCGGCGACGAACCCCACGAACCCGTCGTTCCGGCGCACGAGCTTGCGCTCGCCGGAGCGGACGTCGACGCGATACAGGTCGTGGACCTTCTTGTCCCGATCGTTCATGCCGATCAGGATCTCGTTCGGGATCTTGAGGCTCATGCCCTCGAACGTCGCGGAGATGCCCTCGAAGGGGGTGATATCCTTGATCTGCCCGGTCTTGAGCTCGACGGCGTAGATGTGCCAGTTCTCGTCGCCGCCCTTGTCCTGGCGATAGAGGACGTACTCGCTCGTGTAGGGGAACAGGAAGGTGCGCACCCCGCGGCTCTGCTCCTTCGTGACCGGCTTGGCCGACGCCGGCTCCCGGGCCGGGCCGACCCACACGTTGAGCACGCCCTCGGAGGGGGCGAGGAACCCGAGCCGCTGGCCATCCGGGCTGATCTGGGGGGACATGCGATCGGGGTTGCCGAAGAGCATGCGCCGGGGAATGAGCGTCGCGTCGGCGCGCGGCCCGGCCTTCGCAGGCGCGGCCGGGGCCGCGGCCGCCGGGGCCACGGCCGCCGGGGCCGCGGGCGCTGCCGGGGCCGGCGCGGCGGCCTGTCGGGGAGGCGGCGGCGCGGACGCCGGGGCGCCGCCGCAGGCGAGCGGCGTGATCAAGGGCAGCAGGAACAGCGATCGGAGCTTCTGGGGCAAGTCCATGGGTTCACCCGGGGCGCGGAGCCGCTGGCGGCACCCCGCATGCGCCGGGCCCGCGCGCCGAGCGTCATAACCGAGATCCCGGAGGCCGGTCTACGGCGCCGCGCTGAAGACGCCTGGGATCCGCCCAGCCCGGATCGCCCGACCCGGGCGACCGTGCCCGACTCCCTCGCGTACTCGGCCCTGACCGCCGGGCCCTCGGCCTCGCTCCCGGGGGAGCTCGGCGGGATCGCCTGCCCAAACTCGATGAGCTCCTTGCTGTCGATGGGAGAGGTCGCGATGCCCGTGGCGTGTCCGAGCTGTGCTAGAGCACCGCTCGTTCTGAAGAGAGAGCAGAGCGCCGGGGCCGAGCGAGAGAACCTCATTTCTCCGGCGTCCTTGGCGCCCTGGCGGCCCCGCCCCTCCGTCGCCCCGGCCCCGCCGCGGCGCGCTGGCGGGCCGGTCGTGAAGGAGGTGTCGTGATCTCCAGCAGCGTCCCCGAGCTCCGTGTCCGCACCCGCAACGCCATGCCTGTCCGCGAGGGCGGCGACTACGTCCTTTACTGGATGATCGCGAGTCGCCGGACACGGTACAATTTCGGTCTGGAGCGCGCGATCGCCTGGTCGATGGCGCTCGATCGACCGCTCGTCGTGCTGGAGGCGCTCCGGTGCGGCTACCGCTGGGCGAGCGACAGGATCCATCGCTTCGTGATCGACGGCATGGCCGACAACGCGCGCCGCCTCGCGGCGGCCGGCGTCGCGCATCACCCCTACGTCGAGCCCGCCGAGGGGGCCGGCAAGGGCCTGCTCGGCGCGCTCGCGGCGCGGGCGTGCGTGGTGGTGACCGACGACTACCCCTGCTTTTTCCTCCCGCGCATGGTCGCCTCGGCGGCGCGGCAGGCGCCGGTCCGCCTCGAGCAGGTGGACTCGAACGGCCTCTTGCCGATGCGCGCGGCCGATCGGGTGTTCACGACCGCGCGCTCGTTCCGCATCTTCTGGCACCGGGTGATCGGCGAGCACCTCGGCGCGCAGCCGGCGGCCGATCCGCTGAAGCGGGCGAAGCTCCGGCCTGCGGCGCCCCTCCCCCGCGCGATCGCGCGCAGGTGGCCCGCGGCCTCGCCCGCGCTGCTCGGGGGCGACCCTGCGGCGCTCTCCGCGCTCCCCATCGATCACACCGTCCCGCCGGCGCCCTGCCGGGGCGGCCCGGAGGCGGCTGGCAAGGCGCTCGCGCGCTTCGTCGCGGACCGGCTGCCGCGCTACCTGGAAGAGCGCGATCACCCCGACGCCGGCGCGACGAGCGGCCTGTCGCCGTACCTGCACTTCGGCCACCTCGCGGCGCACGAGGTCTTCACGGCCGTCGCGCGGCGCGAGGCCTTCCGCGTCGAGCAGCTCGGCCGCCCCGGGGACGGCGTGAAGCGGCCGAGCGGCAGCCGCGAGGGGTTCTGGGGGATGAGCGCCTCGGCCGAGGCGTTCCTCGAGCAGCTCGTCACCTGGCGGGAGCTCGGGTTCAACGCCTTCGCGCTCGGGGCGAGCGAGGGAGACGGGCCGCGCCCCTCGTGGAAGCGCGATCCGACCGAGTACGAGTCGCTGCCGGACTGGGCGCTCGCCACGCTCGAGAAGCACGCGCGCGACAGGCGCCCGCGCGTCTACCCCATCGAGGCGCTCGCGGCGGGGGCGACCTACGACCGGATCTGGAACGCGTCGCAGGTCGAGCTCCTCCGCGAGGGGCGAATGCACAATTACCTCCGGATGCTCTGGGGCAAAAAGATCCTGGAGTGGTCGCGGACGCCGCGCGAGGCGCTCCAGGTCATGATCGAGCTCAACGACCGGTATGCGCTCGACGGCCGCGACCCGAACTCGACCTCGGGCATCTTCTGGGTGCTCGGCCGCTACGATCGGGCCTGGGGTCCAGAGCGGGAGATCTTCGGCACGATACGTTACATGTCGTCCGAGAACACGGCCCGGAAGCTGCACCTCAAGGAGTACCTGGCGCGTTATACGCCGTAGCGCGCGCGGCCACCGGCGGCGCGGGCGGCGCGCCGGGGGAGCTCGCCCTCGGGGTTCCGGGAGGCGCGGCCCGGGGGCTCGCCCGCGGGTGTAGACTGGCGGGGCAGCCAGCGATGCAGGGCGACTCACCGCCGGCGGCGCCCGTGGGAACGGCGGCGCTGGATGCCGGCGGCGCGCAGGCGGCCGGGGCGCACGCGGGGTTCGACGCGGCCGCCGAGGTGAGCTATCGAGCGGCCGTGGATCTCCTCCGTGAATTTTTCAGCAGGCTGAGGGAGCTCGAGTCGCTGCTCCAGTGGGGCGGCTACCCCGTCCTGATGATCATCATCTTTGCCGAGACGGGGCTGCTCATCGGGTTCTTCCTGCCCGGGGACTCGCTGCTCGTCACCGCCGGGGTGCTGGTCAACGCGGGGCTCATCAACCCGCTCGGGTTACCGAACTTCCAGAACCTGCTCCTGATGAACGTCACGCTGATGGCGATGGCGATCATCGGCGACGCGGTGGGCTTCTCGATCGGGCGGCGCGCCGGCCCGAAGATCTTCACGCGCGAGCAGTCGCTCCTGTTCCGCAAGGATCACCTGATCGCGACGCAGAAGTTCTACGAGAAGCACGGCGGCAAGACGATCATCCTCGCGCGCTTCATGCCGTTCGCCCGGACGTTCGCGCCGGTCGTGGCCGGCGTGGGGCAGATGCAGTACCGGCGCTTCGCGATGTTCAACATCGTGGGCGGCGTGCTCTGGGTCTTCTCGATGACCTTCCTCGGCTACTTCCTTGGCAAGGTCTTCGACGCCAAGCAGATCGAGCGGGTCGTCTACCTGATCATCTTCGTCTCCGTGGCGCCGGTCCTCTTCGGGGCGATCAAGCACAGGCTCCAGCAGAAGAAGGACGCCGAGCGGATCGGGGCCGAGCCGTAGCCGCTCTCCGGCGGACGTCGCGAGCGGATCGCGTCGAGTACGTCATCGCGCGAGCCCTCCCGGGTTGAGCGCTCGCGAGAGGCCACCGAGGCCGCCCGCCTCTTGTACTCCGCACCACCTCCCCGCTACGCTCTCCTCTCACCATGGCGCAGCAGCCCGCCGTCCCCTCCGGCGTCCCCGTTCCCGGCGACGTCCTCGCGGGCAAGTACCGCATCGAGCGCGTCCTCGGCGCGGGGGGCATGGGCGTTGTCTTCGCGGGCTGGGACGTCGTCCTGGAGCGCCGCGTCGCCGTCAAGCTCCTCCTCCCCGAGGCCGCCGCGCTCCCCGACGCCGGCGCCCGCTTCCTCCGCGAGGCCCGGGCCGCCGCGGCCCTCGACGGACAGCACATCGCGCGTGTCCTCGACATGGGCACGCTGGGCACCGGCGCCGCCTACATGGTGCTGGAGCACCTGACCGGCGACGATCTCGGCCAGGTGCTCCAGACCCGCGGCGTCCTCCCGCTCGCCGACGCCGCCGACTACGTGCTCCAGGCCTGCGAGGCGATCGCCGAGGCCCACGCGCGCGGCATCATCCACCGCGATCTCAAGCCGAAGAACCTCTTCCTCACCCGCCGCCCCGACGGGACTCCCCTCCTCAAGGTCCTCGACTTCGGCCTGTCGAAGTTCACCGCCACGGGCGACTCTGTCAAAGAGGCGAGCCTGACCGCGACGGGCCTCATCATGGGCTCCATCCATTACATGTCGCCGGAGCAGATTCGCAGCCTGAAATACGCGGATGTGCGGACGGACATCTGGGCTCTCGGCGTGATCCTGTATCGCATGCTCACCGGGCGGCACCCGTTCGAGGGCGACAGCATCACCGCGGTCACGGCGGCCATCATCGTGGACACGCCCACCTCCGTCCTGGCCCTGCGGCCGGACCTGCCGCCCGCCGTCGGGGAGCTCGTGGGCCGGTGCCTTGCGAAGGACCCGGGCGCCCGCGTCCAGAGCGTCGCCGAGATAGGCCGCGTGCTCGCGCCTTTCGGGACGCAGCGCGGGCGGCTCTCGTTCGAGAGCATCGACCGGATCCTGCCCGAGCGTGCTTCCCGCGCCGGGTACCCGCCGGTGGGCGCTCCCCCTGCAGCGCCCGGCGCGCTCGGCGCGTCCTCGCCCGCGTGGCGTGGAGCGCCGGGAGCGGCCGAGGCCGCGACGGCGCCCATGCAGGAGCGCCCGGACACGCCGTCGTCGTCCGGGAGCGAGGCGGCGGGCACGGCGCACGCGACGCTGCCGCACGCTTCCTGGGGCAACACGACGCGGACCCGGGCGCCGCGCAACCGCGTGGCGCTGCTGGCAGGCGCCGCCGGCGCGCTCGTCCTGACCGGGTTCATCCTTGCATTGCGGCTGACGGCGAGCGAGCCCTCGGACAGCGACTCGCCCGTGGCCTCATCGAGCGCGGAGACCGAGCGCGAGCCTGTGTCCCCCGGCGCGGTCGGCGCTCCCGGCGCAGCCGACGCGGTGACGGCGATCCCCGTCGCCGCGATGGAGACCGCGACCGCCGCGCTCGAGGCCAGCGCAGCGCCGCTCGCGAGCGCCTCCCCGGACGCCGGCGCGAAGGCAGCGGCATCTTCGATAGCATCGACACCGCCGGTGAAGGCGAGCGCGAATACCGTGAGCACGACCAGACCGCCGTCGTCTTCACAGGTCAAGACGCAGAACAAGCCCGAGGATCCTTGGAAAAAATGGGACTGAGACGAACAAGAGGTACTCGCGCGATGCGCTGCGCCGCCCTGTGCGCCGTCCTCTGCGCGATGAGCCGCTCGGCTTCCGCGCAGCCCAACGATCCGAAGGCCCAGGCACAGGAGCTCTTCGAGCAGGGCCGCGCAGCGGTGGAAGCGCAAGACTGCGCGCGCGCGATTCCGCTCTTCCGCCGGAGCCAGGCGGCCTATCCGTCGCGCGGCACGCTGCTCAACCTGGCCCAGTGTGAAGCGGATCTCGGGCGCGTGGCGAGCGCATGGCAGCACTTCAAGGAGCTGCTCACCCAGCTGACGCCCGGCGATCCCCGTCTGGCCATCACCCAGCAGCGCATCAGGGAGCTCGAGCCGCGCGTGCCCAAGCTGGTCATCGAGCTTGCGGGGGGCGCACCGGCGCCGGCGGAACTGCTCCTCGATCAAGCGCCGCTGCCGCAGGCCAGCATCAGCAGCGAGCTCCCGCTCGACCCCGGGAACCATGCCGTCGTCGCCCGATGGCCCGGCGGCCGGCAGACCGACGCGCCCGTGACCCTCGCGGAGGGTGCGCGCAGCGTCGTGCATCTCGAGCCGCCGCCGGCCGCCGCGCCGCCTCCGGTCCCCGCACCCGACGCGCCGCAGCCCCCCGCGACCTCCTCGGGTTCGGCCCCCGCCCCCGCGGCTCCCTCGAGCTTCAAGCGCACGCTCGGCTTCGTCATCGGCGGCGTCGGCGCCGCGGCCGTGGGCGGGAGCCTCATCACGGGCGGGCTCGCTCTCGGCACGAAGGGCGATCTCGAGAAGGAATGCCCGGATCCCTCGCCGTGCAGCGACGACGGCATGTCCCTCCGCTCGCGAGGCCAGACGCTCACCACCACGAGCACCGTGCTCGGCGCCGTCGGCCTCGTCGGCATCGGCGCTGGCCTGGTGCTCCTCCTGACGGCGCCGGAGCAGCGCAGCTCGGTCGCCCTCGCGCCCGCGATCCTGCCGGGCGGCGGCGGCGGCGCGCTGCTGCGCAGCCGCTTCTGACGGTCCGGACCGGCGCGGCGGGCGGGCAATCGCCACAATCATCAACAATTACGATCACTTGGCAGCGATCTCAAAAAAGATCGCCCGGCGTGTCGATCCCGCGTACCGCCGTTCGTCGTGACGATGAAGCCACGGTTCGCCCCGGGCAAGAGACCCTCCGGAGCCCAGCTCCACCAAGGAAGCAAGGAGACACGACCATGCGATTCATGATCCTGATCAAGGCCACCAAGGACAGCGAGGCGGGCGTCATGCCGAGCGAGCAGCTCCTCACCGAGATGGGGAAGTTCAATGAAGAGCTCGTCAAGGCCGGCGTGATGGTCGCGGGCGAGGGGCTCCACCCGAGCACGAAGGGCGCGCGCATCCGGTTCTCGGGCGACAAGAGGACCGTGGTCGACGGGCCCTTCGCCGAGACGAAGGAGCTGATCGCGGGCTTCTGGATCTGGGACGTGAAGTCGAGGGAAGAGGCGATCGAGTGGGTGAAGCGCTGTCCCAACCCCATGTACGAGGAGTCCGAGATCGAGATTCGTCAGGTGTTCACGCCGGACGACTTCGGTCCTGCGCTCACGCCCGAGCTCAGGGAGCAGGAGGAGCGCCTGCGCGCGCAGGTGGCGGAGAAGAAGTAGCCCCGCGGGCCTCGGGGGCTTGCGCCGGCGCGGGGGGCTTGCGCCGGCGGCGGAAGGTGTTCTGATCGGGCGCCGTGACGGCCCCCGAGGTGCATCGCGCCATCCACGCGGTCTTCCGCATCGAGTCGGCCAGGCTCATCGCCGGCCTCGCGCGGATGGTGCGCGACGTCGGCCTCGCCGAGGAGCTCGCGCAGGACGCGCTCGTCACCGCGCTCGAGCGGTGGCCGGAGTCGGGCGTCCCGGACAAGCCGGGCGCCTGGCTCATGGCCACCGCGAAGCGCCGCGCGATCGACGAGCTCCGCCGGAGCAAGCGGCTCGAGCGCAAGCACGAGGAGCTCGGCCACGAGATCGAGGCCCAGCACGCGCTGGCCGCGCCGGATCTGGACGCCGCGCTCGACGATGACGTCGGCGACGACCTCCTGCGCCTCGTGTTCACGGCCTGCCATCCGGTCCTCTCGGCCGAGGCGCAGGTCGCGCTCACGCTCCGCCTGCTCGGAGGCCTGACGACCGAGGAGATCGCGCGCGCGTTCCTCGTCCCGGAGCCGACCGTCGCCCAGCGGATCGTCCGCGCCAAGCGGACCCTCGCCGAGGCGCGCGTCCCCTTCGAAGTCCCCCGCGGGGCCGAGCTCGCGCCCCGCCTCTCGTCGGTGCTCCAGGTCATCTACCTGGTCTTCAACGAGGGCTACTCGGCGACGGCCGGCGACGACTGGATGCGGCCTGCCCTCTGCGAGGACGCGCTCCGCCTGGGCCGCATCCTGGCCGAGCTCGCGCCGAAGGAGCCGGAGGTCCACGGCCTCGTCGCGCTGATGGAGATCCAGGCGTCGCGCTCCAGGGCGCGGGTCGGACCGTCGGGAGAGCCCATCCTGCTCCTGGATCAGAACCGCGCGCGCTGGGATCACCTGCTGATCCGCCGCGGCCTGACGGCGCTCGAGCGCGCCGAGGCGCTCGGCGGCGCGCGCGGTCCCTACGCGCTCCAGGCCGCGATCGCCGCCTGCCACGCGCGCGCGCGCACCGCGGAGGAGACGGACTGGGCGCGCATCGCGGCGCTCTATGCGGCGCTCGCCCAGGTCACGCCGTCGCCCGTCGTCGAGCTGAACCGCGCCGTCGCGCTCTCGATGGCGTTCGGCCCGGCGGCGGGCCTCGCCGTCGTCGACGCGCTGATCTCGGAGCGCTCCCTCGATAGCTACCACCTCTTGCCGAGCGTGCGGGGCGACCTCCTCGCGAAGCTCGGCCGCCTCGACGAGGCGCGCGCCGAGCTCGAGCGCGCGGCGTCGCTCACGCGCAACGCGCGCGAGCGCGACCTGCTCCTCGCGCGCGCCGCCGCGTGCGCGGGCGGCTCGGCGCTGCCGTCGCGATGATGGCGCTGGGGCCGCCGTCGCGGGGACAACGGCGGGCGCCGCCGTCGCGGTGACGGACTGGCTCCGCGCCGAGGAGCGCTCCCCGAAGGGCGCGGCCCTCGGCCACCGTCCCTAGGGCGCGGCGGATAGCCGCCAGCTCACCCTCGATCCACGGCCGCCGCGAACACCGCCCCGCTCGCCGCCGTCGCCGCGCTGGCGAGCCATCGCTCCAGCGCTGCGGGCTCGTCGCACGCGAGCACCCGCGCCTGCACCGCCTCCGGCACCGCGAGCCCCCGCGCCGAGAGCACCGAGAGGATCGCGCGCGCCTGGGTGCGCGCCTGGGTGCGCGCCTCGACCCACTCGTCCGTGAACCGCGCCGCGTCGCGCTCCTCGAACAGCGCCGCGACCGGCACGGCGCCGAGGCCGTGCTTGCCCAGCTCCGGCAGGAGGGGCACCTCCGCGCCGGGACGGTAGGTGATCGACGCCGTCCCCGGCCGCACGACCTCGAGCTCCCGCCGCTCCGCGTGCGCGATCCACACCCACGGCCACTCGTGCTCCAGGTAGAGCTTCACCTTCTCCTCGAGGTAGCGCCTCGACTGCGTGCCCCGGATCTCCACGGCCAGCACCGGCGTGCCGCGGTAGGCGTCGTTCCGCGGCGACGAGAGATCGCCCACCACCACCACGTCCGGCGCCCGGAGCGACGGCCCTGCCGGGTCGCTGAGATCGCAGTACACGTCGGTCATCACCGTGAAGCCCTCGCGCGCGTGCGTGCGGAAGAGGGCGGCGAGGAGCGCCATCACGATGCCATGGATATCCTTGCTACCCATCTGCTCGATCAGCTCCCCGCGGTGCAGCTCCCACGGGCTGCCGTCGTAACAATCGTCGGGCGTGCCCAGACGGCGGCCGGTCGGGCCGAAATCGCGCAGCTCGATCGGCCCCGTGTTCCGGGGCGGACGGGTCGGCAGGCCGTTCGTGCGTGCAGTCATGCCCACGATCCTAGCACGTCGCCGCGCCCCCCTCTCCGGGCGCGCTCGCCGCAGCCACAGACGTGCTCTTCCGGCGGCCCGTGGGGGGCCGCCTCGCGCTCGAGGTCCTCAGCCCGAGAGCCGCTGATCCGCGACGTCGAGCGCCGCGTCGAGCGCCGCGATCCCCTCGTCGATCTCGGCCTCGCTGATGATGAGCGGCGGCGCCACGAGCAGGTGGCTCACCCACCCCATGAGGGACACTCCGCGCTTCGCCGCCTCGGCGACCACCGCGTCGACCACCAGGGGCCGCCGAGCTGCCTTGTCCTGCGGCACGTTGAACGGCTCCTTGGTCGCGCGGTCCTTCACGAGCTCCACCGCCCAGAACAGGCCGATCCCGCGCACGTCGCCGATCGAGGGGTGCTTCTCCTTGAGGGCGCGGAGCTTCGCGCCCACGACGTCTCCCATCTTCGTCGCGCGGTCGAGGAGGTCCAGCCGGCGATACTCGTCGATCGCGGCGATCACCGGGGCCAGCGTGAGGGGGTGGGCCTCGTAGGTGTGGCCGTGCGCGAACATGTTGTCGTCGAAGTAGTCCGCGATCGCGCGGGAGGTCGCGACGACCCCGAGCGGCGCGGCCGCGTTCGTCACGCCCTTCGCGGTCGTCAGGATATCCGGCACCACGCCCCAGTGATCGACCGCAAACCACTTTCCGGTCCTGCCCCAGCCGCTCATCACCTCGTCCGCGATGAGGAGCACGCCGCGCTTCCGCGCGACCTCGGCGATCTTCGGCAGGTAGTCGGCCGGCGGGATGAGGACGCCGTTCGTACCCACGACCGGCTCGACGATCACCGCCGCGACGTTCTCCTCGTGGTCGATCATGTAAGCCAGGTAATCGGCGCACGCGACGCCGCACTCGGGGTGGCTCCGGCCGAGCGGGCAGCGGTAGCAGTTCACCTCCGGGCCGAACACCACGCCCGGGATCTTGCCGGCCGGCTCGATGAACCAGCGGCGAAAATCGCCGGTCGCCGCGACCGAGCCCGCGGTGGACCCGTGGTACGACGTGTAGCGCGCGATGATCTTGTGCTTGCCGGTGTAGAGCCGGGCCATCTTGAACGCCGCCTCGTTCGCCTCCGTGCCCGACGTCGCGAAGAAGAACTTGTCGAGCCCCTTCGGCATCACCTCCAGGAGCTTCTGCGCCACCCTGGCCCGCACCTCGCACGTGTGCGCCGGGCTGATGTAGGCGAGCTGCCTCGCCTGCGCGCAGATGGCCTCGATCACGGCCTCGTTCTGGTGGCCGAGGTTCGAGCAGATGAGCTGCGAGGACAGGTCCAGGTAGCGCTTGCCGGACGCGTCCCAGAACGCGCAGCCCTCCGCGCGGGTGACATGGATCGGCTTCCAGCCGCGCTGGGCGCGCCAGGTGCCGTACGTGTGCTTCGTGGTCAGCTCGACGATGTCATCGCTCATGGCAACCTTCGCGGTTCGAGGAGGCGCTCAGCGTAGAGCGTGATCAGACCTCCTCGCACGCGAATTCCCCGGCGCCGCTCGCCCGCTCCTGCGCGCCGCGCCTGCGATTCCGTGCAGCGCGCCCGCGATTCCGGGCGGCGCGCCCGCGATTCCGGCCCGTCACCAAGGACGGTCGTGTTCCGTCCATGAGCGGGCGAGCTCGGCGGCAACGTGAGGTCGTGCGAGGTGGCGCGAGGTGACGTGAGGTGACGAACGCGCGCTCCCCGGACGAGACGTTCCGCGCGCTCGCAGACCCCACGCGGCGCGCGATCCTCGACGCGCTGGCCGGCGGCGAGCGCTCGGTCACCGAGCTGTGCGCGATGTTCGACGTGCCCCAGTCGGCGATCTCGCAGCACCTCAGGGAGCTGCGGGACGCCGGGCTCGTCGCGCCCCGCCGGGAGGGGCGCTCGCGGCTCTACCACGTGGAGGCCGCGCCGCTGCGCGCGTTCTACGACTGGGCCGCTCATTACGAGCGATTCTGGGCGAAGAAGGTCGACGCGCTCGGCGCGCTGCTCGATCGCGAGGCGAACATCGCGCGCAGAGGCGGCAGATCATGAGACGCTCGCGCCCTTCGCCGTCACGCTCGATCAGCTCGGCGCGTGCGGGCTTCATTTCTCTCTCCTCCTTGTTGATGGAACGGGCGTGTCGTCGATCTCGAGATTGCCGATCATGGCGGCGAGGACATGCCCCGTGGTCTCAAGTTCTGCGGCCGGAATGCCCCGCGTCGCGCGGCGCTCCACCTCGACCAGCACGTCCTGTACCCAGTCGTACTCCGCGTTCTGAGGCGTGCAGCGCACGCGGAAGGCGCGCGCGTCGCTCTCGTCGGGGGTCCTCTCGACGAGCCCCTTCTTTTCGAGGCGGCCGACGAGGGCCGAGAGCGACGCGGCTGTGATCTGCAGCCGCTCGGCGAGCTCGCGCTGGGTGAGCCCCACGCGCTCTCCGAGCAGCGCGCCGATCAGGCGGAACTCCGCGAGCGTGACCCCCCGCTCGGCGAGGCGCTCCTGAATCAGCTGCAAGGCGGTCCGATCCACGCGAGCGATCCGCGCGAGCAGCAGCGTGGTGAAGACGGTCAGCGTGTCGGGCACCCAATAGTTAGTAAGACTAACTAACATTATCAAGTGGGATCGCAGGGCCCGCGAGAGCCCCTTCGCCGGGCCGAAGCGTGCGGCGAGGGGGGCGGCGCCCGGTGCTCGACATCGCCTCTACCTCCGGTTCCGGTTCCGGTTCCGGTTGCGCGAGCACCAGCAGGTCGGCGGGCCCCTGGGGCGTGAGAGAGGCGCCGCTGCGCGAGTTGCGCGAGCGCTCGCGCAACTCGGCGGCCGGCGGGCGCTCGTGCCGCGGGATGGGCCGCCGCTCGTCGTGGAGCGCCGCCGGAGGGCGGATCGGCATCCCCGCGAGCACGAGCTGACGGGATGAAGGCCGGAGCGCGCCGCCAGCCGGCCGCGCGCAAGGAGACCCGGTGAGCAACGCTCAGGAGAAGCCCATGGGGCACCGCCCTGCCGGCTGCGGCGCGGCGGGGCGGAGCGCCGGCTCCGCGGGGCTGCCCTGGACCGCAGCCGGGCGGCCTTCCGCCCTCGCTCGCTCGCGCTCCCCTTCCAGGATCATCGCCACATCCCCGCTCGGCCCCATGGTGAGCCCGCGGCGCACGTGGTGAATGGGCGCCTGGCTCTCGAGCCGGAGCCGATATCTCCCGAGGATCGTGCCGAGGGCGACCTTCATCTCGTACATCGCGAACGCCGCGCCCAGGCACCGGCGGGCGCCGCCGCCAAAGGCGATGAACTCGAAGGGTGTGAATTTCCGATCGAGGAACCGCGAAGGGCGGAATCGCTCCGGCGAAGGGTAGAGATCCTCGCGGCCGTGCAGGAGCAGCGGCGAGGCGGCGATCGCCTCGCCGGCCGGGATGGTATAACCCTTGAGCTGGAACGGCCTTTTCACGACGCGGGCCACGTCCACCACCGGCGGGTGGAGGCGGAGCGCCTCCAGGCACACCGCCTCCAGGTACGGCAGCGACGCGAGCGCGTCCGCCTCGGGCGCGGGACCGAGCGCGTCGAGCTCGTCGAGGAGGCGCGCGAGCACGGCCGGCTCGCGGTGCAGCCAGTACATCGCCCACCCGAGCGACATGGCCGTCGTCTCGTGGCCAGCGAACAGGAGCGCACGGAGCTGGTCTGCTATCTCGACGTCGCTCATGCCCGCGCCGTCGTCGTGGCGGGCGCTCATCATCAGGCCCAGGATGTCCTGCGAAGCGTCCCCCTCCGCGCGCCTCGCCCGGATCTCCTCGAAGAGCAGCGCGTCGAGCGCCCTGGCCGCGCGCTTGTGGCGCGCGTAGGGGCCGAAGCCGGCGAAGTCGCGGCGGAGCGCAGGGATGATCATGAAGCTCGGGCTCAGCGACTCGATGAGCCCGAGCACGGCCTCGCGGGTCCTGCCGACGCGCACCTCGCCCCTCACGCCGAAGACCACGCGGACGATCACGTCGAGCGCGATCGCCTGGGTCGCCGCGAGCATCGAGAACGAGCGGCCCGGCCGCCACCGCGACGCCACGCCCAGGCTGATGTCCGCGATCGCGCCGCCATAACCCCGCATCGCGCCGGCGCTGAACGGCGGGGCGAGCAGCCGCCGATCGCGCCGGTGGCGCGCGCCCGCCGTCACGACCACCGACGAGGTCCCGAAGACCGGCTCCGTCAGCTGGACACCCCAGACATCGAACTCGTCGGGGTCGGCCGTGTAGACAGCGCGGATCGCCTCCGGATCGCCCGTGATGGTCAGTATCCCGTTCGGCGACCTCAGACGAAACGTGGGGCCGTACTCGGCGGCGTAGCGCCTGAAGACGGGCTCGGAGGAGATGAATCCTGCACGAATGGTGTCCACAAGGCTGAGCGACTTCGGCCCGGGCGGCAGATTTCCCATCAAGCTGCTCCGTGAATGAACGAGGGTTGTCGGGATGTCCCCGGCCGGAGAAGACCGGGGCGCCGGGGACATTCCGACACGCAGACCGGCGTTCGGTTCCCTCGGTCCCGTCGGTTCCGAGCGATCGCCGGCCCGGGCTCAGGCGAGCGTGGCCGCGCGCACGGCGTCAGCGTGACGGCTCCGGCGCGCCCCGCGCGGCCTCGGCGCCAGGCGGACGGACAGCGACCGCGCGGGACAGGAGCAGCGCGCCGGTGAAGAGGTAACCCGACCAGGAACGGAAGACATCGTAGGAGCGGCCCAGCAGCGGAGCGCTCCGAAGAATGTCCCCGATGCGCCACATCTCCTCGTGGCGCGTGATCTCGAAGCTCTCGCCGCCGTCGATCATGCAGAAATCGTAGGTCAGGATCACCCGCACGGGATACGCGCAGCGCGGGAACAACCTCAGGTACAAGGTGCTGTCGACCAGGGCGCGGCCCGCGTCACGCGGCTCGGAGAGCCGGACGCTCAGCTGAGAGACGTCGAGGTCGAAACGGCCGCCGACGCGAGATCCCGAGAGGCCGACCTGGTACGTCTCGATCCCGCGCACGCGCCGCCATGGATTGACGAACTCGATGCCACGGGCAAGGTAGGGATAGACCTCCTTCTCGAGCGTCGCGATCGGAACCCTCGTGTCGTACATGAGGAGCGAGAGGCGTCGGAAGCGCGCCTCCAGGTCGGCGAGCCCGAGGCGCGGCATCGTGGGGATCGTGAACGGGAGGCAGTTCACTTTTGTCGCCATGTCGTGACTCTCCATCCGGATACGCCCCCGCCCGGTGTGAAGCGCCGGTCCGGGCGCGGAGCGATGAAGGCCGAGACGCAATGCATGGGCCGAGGCGGAGCGTGCTGGAGGCGCGTGCTCTGCGGCGCATCGCTCCGCCCCGCGCGCCGCGTGTGCGCCGCCGCGCAAGGCGCTCGAAAGGCGCTGTTCTCCGCGTGGTTCAGGGAGAGGATCGGCGCGTCCGGCGTGGATTGCCCTGGTCCCTGGGGCGCCCGCGGTTATCTTCCGGCGCCGTTCGGCACGAAGCGCGCGGCGTTTCGCCCTCTCTGCCGGCGTCGAGTCACGAGGAGAAGAAGTGTCACGGGTCGTGGAGCGCGCAGCGAAGACCGCCAGCAGTCTCACGGAGCGGCGCAGAGCCGCGGCGCGGCGGGTCGCCGCGTTCATGGCGCTCACCCTCGCCTCGGCGGGCTGCGCCGCGCAGGGAGCGCCGGCGCCCGCCGCGCGCGGCGGCGCCGACCCCGGCGCGAGCGCGGGAGCGCCGGCGCCCGCCGCGCGCGGCGGCGCGGACCCCTTCGCGAGCGCGGCGGCCGAGCCGATCTTCCGTGAGGCGGAGTCGCTCGCGGGCCGCTACCGCGTGATCGGCGTGCAGCTCTTCGTGCTCGACCAGGCCGCGGAGGCGGGCGCGGCCGGCGCGCGCGGCGCGGCGCGGCGGGCGGCGCTCGAAGCAGAGGCCGCGCGGCTGGGGGCGAGCGTCGCGGCGGCCTACGCCGCGCTCGTCGACGCGCCGGCGCTGCGCGCAGCGGAGCAGCGGCCTCGAGCGCTCCTCGCGCTCGCGCGGGCGCTCCAGGACGGCGGCGACGCGCGCGGCGCCGAGGCGCGGCTGCGCCAGCTCGCCCTCGAGCACCCGGCGTCCGGCGAGGCGGCCGAGGCCCACCTCGCGCTGGCCGACCTGGCGTTCGCCGCGGGGCGCCTCGACGAGGCCGTGAGCGCCTGCGACGGCGCGCTCCGCGGCGCCGCGGGGGCGCCGCTCCGCAAGCGCGCGCTCTACGTGAAGTCGTGGAGCCTGCGGGGCCTCGGCGGCCGGAGCGCCACCGACGGGGCCATGAGGGCGCTGCGCGCCATCGTGCAGCTCGGCCCCGCGCGCGCCGGCTCGCTGGAGGCGACGATCGACGAGGCCGCGGAGCGAGAGCTCGTCGAGCTCTACGCGGCGCACGGCGACCTCGCCCAGGCCCGCGCCTTCTTCGCGGGCGCGGGCGAGCGCGCGGGCCCGCGGCTGCTCGGCGAGGTGGAGGCCCGCGCCGCGCGGCGCGGGCGCCCGGAGCCGCCCGATCGACCGGCGCTGTGAGCGCCGCCGCCCGGGAGCCTCACCCTTCGCCCGCGTCGATCCGGAACCGCGGCGCCTCGATGCGCTCCCCCCGGCACGCCGGGCAGCGGCTCGGCTTCGCGAGCGACCGCCGCTCGTCGAACGCGTAGCCGCAGCGCAGGCAGCGCGCCGGCGCGACCGAGAGCCGCTCGCCGCGCGCCCGCAACGAGCGCGCGAGGTGCTCGAGGTGCGGCGCCACGTCGCGCTCCCGCATCCCGAGGCGGGTGGAGAGCTCCCACGCGGTCGCCGCTCCCCTGCGGAGCTCCTCCAGGAGCGCCTGCCGCACCGTCTCCGACCGGGGCGCTGGGCTCGGCGGTGGCTTCGGGTCGCTCATCGCTCTCCGCGAGCGTGACACCGCGGGGGCGCCGGTCCAGCGCCGATCGTCCGCGGCTCGCGCGCTCGCGCCGCGCTCCAGCGCCGCACGGCCACGACAGGCGCACAGGTGCTGCCTCTCACGACGGCGGAGCAGCGCAGCGCGGCACGGACCGCGCGGCCATTGCGCTGCCCACAGCGCGCACGGAGAATGCCGCTCCGGAGAACAGCAGCGCATGATCCCGTGCCCGTCCGACGACGCCCTGGCCACCTGGCTCGCGGGCAACTTCCCGCACGACGACGCGGCGACCATCCGCGGGCACGTGGCCGGCTGCGACGGCTGCCGCGCGCGGCTCTCGACGCGCCCCAGCGAGAGCGACCTCGGGGCGCCGCTCTTCCTCAACACGATGCACCAGCGCTTGGGCGCGAGCGAGCGGCCGCCGTCGCCCCCGCTCTCCTGGGCGCCGCCCTCGGCCTTCGACGACTACCGCGTGGTGCGGCCGCTCGGCCGCGGGGGCATGGGGCAGGTGTACCTCGCTCACGACGAGGTCCTCGACCGGCCCGTCGCGCTCAAGTTCGTCGCGGCGGACAGCCCGGATCCCAGGACCATCGAGCGGCTGCGCGTCGAGGCCCGCGCCATCGCGCGCCTCCAGCACCCCAACGTCGTCGCCGTCTACCGGATCGGCGAGGTGCGCGGGCGGCCGTACATCGCCTACGAGTTCGTCGAGGGCGAGCCGCTCGAGCTGCTCCCGAAGCCGATCCCGTGGCCCGCCGCGCTGCGCCTCGCGCTCGGCCTCGCCCGCGGGCTCGCCGCGGCGCACCGGCGGGGCGTCCTCCACCGCGACATCAAGCCGGCGAACGTGATGCTCGACGCGAGCGGCGAGGTGAAGCTGCTCGACTTCGGCCTCGCCAAGCTCGCCGACCGGCCCGGCGCCCCCGCCCTCGACGCGGGCCCTCGCGCCGCGCCGAGCTCCGCCGTCGCGCCCGCGCCGTGGGCGCTCGCGGACATGTCCGCCCTGACGACCGCGATCCCGGTGGCGCTCGACGCGGCCTCCGCGCTCGTGACCGCGAGCCTGACCGACGGCGGCGTGATGATGGGCACGCCGCTCTACCTCGCGCCCGAGCTCTGGGCGGGCACCGCCGGCACGCCCCGCTCCGACGTCTACGCGCTCGGGCTGGTCTTCTACGAGCTGTGCGCGGGCCGGCTGCCTCACGCGGGGCTCGACGTGCACGCGATCGCCAGCTGGGTGACGGCGCGGGCGCTCCCGCCGCTGCGCTCGATCTGCCCCGACGTCCCGGAGATGTTCGCGGCCGTCATCGATCGCTGCGTCCTGCGCGAGCCGGAGGCGCGCTTCGCGTCGGCCGAGGAGGTGCAGGCCGCGCTCGAGGAGACCGAGGCGCTCTGCCGGGCGTTCCAGATCGTGCGCCCCGCGTCGTCCCCCGCGAGCGCGCAGGACGCGGGCGCGGACGTCGTGCGCGCCTCGTTCGAGCGCCTCGCCCCGCGCGCGGAGGCGCTCGTGACGCGCTTCTACGAGCGGCTCTTCGCCCGCGAGCCGGCGCTCCGGGCGCTGTTCCCGCCGGACATGCGCGAGCAGCGGCTCAAGCTCGCCGCGGCGCTGCAGCTCGTCGTCGACAACCTGCGCGCGCCGGACAAGCTGGTCGAGATGCTCGAGGCGCTCGGCCGCCGCCACGCGGCGTACGCCGCGTTGCCCGAGCATTTCGACGCCGTGGGCCGCGCGCTGCTCGAGGCGCTCGAGGAGCTCGAGGGGGACGCGTGGTCGCCCGTCACCGCGCGGGCGTGGGCGGGCGCGTACGCGCAGGTCGCCGAGGCGATGCGGCGCGGGCTCGAGGCCGCGCGGGAGGGGGTGGTCTCCTCCACGCGGGCGCCCGCGCGGCTGCACGCGGCGGAGACCCGCCTCGCCACGAGCGCCGACGCGAGCCTGGCCTACAGGATCGCGGGCGCCGGGCCGATCGATCTGGTGCTGGTCCAGGGGTGGGTGACGCACGTGGAGGCCGCGTGGGAGGGCGCGCTCATCTCCCGGTTCTTCGCCGAGCTCGGCGCGTGGGCGCGGCTCATCGTGCTCGACCAGCGCGGCACCGGGATGAGCGAGCGCGAGGGCGCGGGCGCCCCGGCCGAGCAGCAGGCGGAGGATCTGCTGGCGGTGCTGGACGCGGCCGGCGTGGCGCGCGCCGCGCTCCTCGGCGTCGGCGCCGGGTTCGCGCCGTGCGCGCTGCTCGCGGCGGCGCACCCGGCGCGGGCGCGCGCCCTGATCGCGCTCGGGAGCGCGGCGCAGATGTCTGCCTGGCCGGGGTGCCTCTTCGGGCTCGCCGGCGAGGCCGCCGAGGAGGCCGAGCGCGCGCTGCGGAGCGGCTGGGGCGAGCCGCTCTTCCTCGATCGCCTGGCCCCGTCCGCGGCGGATGACGGCGCCTTCCGGCGCTTCTGGGCCGCGTACCTGCGCCACGGCGCGAGCCCTGGCGGGGCGGCGCGCATGCTCCGGGCACACGCTGCGGCCGACATCCGCTCCGCGCTGGGCCGGGTGAGCGCCCCGACGCTCGTGCTGCACCGCGCCGGCGATCGGGCCGTCCCGGCGGCGGCCGGGCGCGACCTCGCCGGCCGCATCCGCGGCGCGCGCCACGTCGAGCTGCCAGGCGACGATCACCTGCCGTTCGTCGGCGAGTCAGGTCCGCTGCTCGCCGAGCTGCGGGCCTTCCTTGGCGCGGATGCCGGGGGGAGCCCCGTCTCGGGCCTCGTGCCTTCCGCGGCGCTCGGCGCCGCCTCCGGCGGCTGACGCGCTTGGCGCGGGGCCAGGTACGCGGTGCGTCGTCACCCGGCTCGCGCCGCGGAGCTCTCGTGGACACTCCTGCGCCCCGCAACGAGCCGCCGGCCCCGCGCCGCCGCTCGGACGCTCGCTCAACCGATGTTTGCCCGCGCTACGATGAGCCTATGAGCTGACGAGCTGACGAGCTGATGAGCTGATGAGCTCGAGTTCAGCGTGCGGACGTCCGCGTCTCCGGCTTCGCCCGATATGACTTGAGAGTTCTCCTTATCTCGATGTCTCTCCAGGAAAAGGGAAACATCCTGTCTACCTTGCGATCCCATGATTCCCCCGCTAGCTTGAATTGATGATGGGATGGTCGCGCCCGCTGACCTGCTGTGTCGCTGCCGTGCTTGGCGCATTCGCGAGCGCTTGCTCCGGGACGGAGCAGGGCTCTGCCGGCGCAGCGGCAGGCACGGCGGGCGCAGGCGGGGCGGGAGGCGACGGCAGCGCCGAGAGCGCGGGCAGCGCCGAGAGCGCGGGCGGCGCCGAGAACGCGGGCGGCGAGGACGCGGGCGGGGGCGCCGACTGCCCTCCTGGTGAGGAAGGCTGTCCGTGTGGGCCTCTGGGCCAGTGCGACGACGGGCTCCGCTGCGCAGACGGCGCATGTATTTCGGAGCGTGCCAGCGCGGATGATGATCCGAGGGTCGACGGCGACTGCGACTGGCGGGGAGGCCCGGAGGATCCCTCGTTCCAGCGCTCGGATACGTGGGGCACCACGGGGGCAGCGCTCGTCTCCCCCGAGGTCGAGGGCAACGGCAACCCCGGGGCCGGCGTCATCGGGAGAGACGCGGTGTGCCAGATGGCCGGCTTCTATCAGCGCCTCTCGATGCCGGATCTCGCGTGCGCCGGGCCGCTCCTGCTCACGTTCGCCGCGCGCATCGGCTGCGAGCTCGCGATGGACTGCCTCGGCCCGCCGGGGGTCGGGGTCCGGATCGACGGAGGGATCACCGACCTCGATCTCATGCCCTCTTCGTCCTTTGCCCCGCAACGCGTGTGCCTGGGAGAGCGCGCCTACGGCAGGCCGATCGAGCTGCTCCTCGGGCCCGCCCGGCGTTCTCCCCTGTGCGATGAGGACACCGGACAGGACTTCACGCTGACGTTCGATGACGTCGCCCTTCAGCCTGATGAAATGAACGAGTGTCCGCCGCCTGGCCAGGTGCTGAACGGCGACTTCGAAGCAGGCGCCGCCGGCTGGAAGGCGACTGCCGAGGGCGGCGTCTCCGAGATCGAGCGCGGCCTGGGCCAGGGCGGCGGCAAGGGCGGACATCTCGCCACCACGCTGTTCTGCCAGGCTCCCTCGCTCGAGGGCGCGCTCTCGGCGCCCTTGCCGTCCGCCGCGCTGCCGAGCCCGGCGCTCCGCATCTGGAGCCGGGGCAGCCCTGGGGCGATCGTCGACGTGATGCTGAGCACGCACCGGCTGACGGCCCTGACGGGCACGGGCGAAGCGCAGGTCTCGCATGCCTGCTTGCCCCGGTGGGCGCTCGGCATGGCGCACCGCCTCGCGTTCGCCTTCCGGAACCGGCACAGCCAGCCGTGCATGGAGGAGAACAAGCGGGACTTCACGGTGGATGATCTCGCCATCGTCTCTGACGACCGCTGCCCGGGAGACGCGCCGATCTTCGACCCGGGCTTCGAGAACCCCGGCGCCGACGCAGGCCTCTCGCCGACATGGGTCCTCAACGCGGAGGACCCCGCGCGCGGCAGCGCCAGGCTCGCCGTCGACTCAGCGGCCGCGCACGCCGGCGACGTCTCGCTCTCGCTGTCCGTGCGGAAGCCGTGCCGCGAGCCCTCGGCCTCCACCGTGTTCACCGTCCCCGAGCCTCAGGGGACGGCCGGTCCGGCGCTGAAGTTCTGGTACCGCACGAGCCACCTCCTCGCGGCGACCGCCTCCTCGACGCCAGGAGGCGCCCTGGCTGCCAGCGAGCGCTGGACGCAACAGACGATCTGCCTGGATCCGCGCACGGCGGGCAGGCCCCAGCCGATCTCTTTCAAGATAAGAGCCAGCGGCACCTGCGATGCGCCGCTCGACGACGAGGCCTTGCACGTGGACGACGTCGAGGCGACGACCGATCCCTCCTGCCCGGCCGGGGCGCTCCCCTGAGCTGCGGAGTCCTGGCGCCTCGAGTCGCCGGGCAGAAGGTGCCTCTCGGCTCAGCCGCGCTTCCGGCCCACCACGATGACGATCGGATAGGCGAAGTGGACCTCGTCCCCCCGGAGCTCTGCGCCCACGCCGAGCGCGTCGACGCCGACGTCGGCGCGGTAGAGGGCCCGGAGCCGGTCCGCTCCGCCGGGCTCCGGGAAGGAGGCCCGGAGCGCGGCCTCGAGCTCCACCTCGAGCCGGTACCGCGTCGTCGTCTCGATCTCCAGCCCCGCCGCGTCGAACAGGGCGCCGAGCTCGCGCTCGGTGACCGCGCTCGCGTGCGACGGATCGCGGATCTTCTCGGCGGCGTCGTACGCCGCCCGCTTGTCCTCGGCCGGCGCCACGTCGATCACGGCGACTCGCCCGCTCCTCTGGCACACGCGGGCCATCTCGCGCAGCGTCACGAGCGGCTCCAGCAGGTGATGGAAGCTGTAGCGCGTCGTGACCAGGCGATAGCTCTCGTCCGGATAGGGCAGCCGGCTCGCGTCGCCGAGCTCCCAGGTGACATTGGAGAGGCCGAGGCTCGCCTGCCTCTTCCGCGCCTCGTCCAGCATCGCCGGGACGATGTCGAGCCCCCGCACGCTCGCCACGCGCTGGGCCAGCGCGCAGGCGACGATCCCCGGCCCGCAGGCCACGTCGAGGGCCGCGTCGCCCGGCGCCGGGGCGAGCGCGTCGAGCAGCAGCCCCATGGCGGATTCCGCCGAGTGGGCCCGGACCTCGGCGAACGGCCTGGCCTGGCGGGTGAACTGTTCCTGTATCAACGCATCGTGCGCCGCGGGAGTGGCTTCCTTCATGGCGCTCGAGGGTGGACGCGCTCCGGCTTTACGGCTGCCCGCGAACGGACAAAGATCACCGCCGAGAGGCCACGCCTTGCAAGCCCGCGTCCTGACCCCGACGGAGACCACCGAGCACCTCGCGCGCCTCGGGCTCGATCATGCCGGCGCGCGCGCGTTCTCCTACGAAGACGAGCTGCGGGGGGCCGTGTACGGCTGGCACACCCACGCGCGGCACCAGCTGCTCTGTCCTCTGGCCGGCACGGCGCGCCTCGAGGTCGAGGACGCGTCCTTCCTGCTCCCCCCGCAGCTCGCCGCGCTCATCCCCGCGGGCGAGCGGCACGCCACCACCTGCGGCGACGCGTCCATCGTCTCGATTTACTTCGAGCCCGCCGCGTTCCCCTCCCCCCTCGCGGCGGTGAGGATCTTCGAGATCCCCGCGCTCCTGCGCGAGATGGTGATCTACGCGCGCCGCTGGCCGGTCGCGCGGCGCCCGGACGACGCCGCGGCCAACACGTTCTTCGCGGCGATGGCGGACATCATCGGCCCGCTCCTCGATCGCGGCGCCACGTACCGGCTGCCCCGCGGCAAGACGCGGCCGGTGCAGCGCGCGATCGAGTGCGCGCTGCGCGACGTCTCCAGCGCCGATCTCCCGCGGGCCGCCGCGTTCGCCGGGGCGACCGAGCGCACGCTGCGGCGGCGGTTCCGCGAGGAGACCGGCGTCACGTGGCGCGGCTTCGTCACGCGCGCGCGCGTGCTCCGGGCGATCGACCTGCTCTCCAGCCCGAGCGCCAGCGTCACGCAGGTCGCGCTGGACGTCGGCTTCCAGAGCCTCGGCGCGTTCGCCGCCGCGTTCCGCGCCGTCACCGGCCAGACGCCGAGCGAGTTTCGCAGGACCGCCCGGCCATCGCCGGGCGGTGGACACAAGGGCTGACCTGAGCCGATCTGACGGCGCGGACGCGCCCCTCGAAGAGCGCGCCGCGGACGGCGGCGCGCTCCGCGAGGTCGCGGGTCACTGCGTGATCGCCCGGAGGTCGAGCATCTCTTCGACGCTCGGGACCACGATGAGGTCGCAGCGGCGGTTCTTCTGCCGGCCCTCGTCGGTGTCGTTGGTCGCGACCGGATCGGTGTCCGCGAAGCCCGCCGCGCTCCAGTTCGCGACGGGGAGCGCGCCCCCGCCGCCCTTGACGTCGGCCGGGCTGACGAGGAACACGAGCACCTCGCGGGCGCGCATCAGCGACAGGCCCCAGTTGTCGCGGAACTGGCCGCCCACGAGCGGCTTGTTGTCCGTGTGGCCGGCGACCTGGTAGTCGCGCTGGAGCAGCGACTTGTCGTTCTTGACGACCGTCGCCACCTTGAGGAGGATCTCCTTGCCCTCCTTCTTCAGCGTCTCGCGCCCGGAGTCGAAGAGGACGTCGCCCGGCAGCGAGATGACCATCCGGTTGTTCCGGATGTTCACCGCCAGGCCGAGCTTCGTGAGCTCGTCCAGCTTCTTCTTGAGCGTCTCGAACCGCGCCTTGATCGCCTCCAGCTGGCGGGCGCGGGCCTTGAACTCGGCGAGCGCCTTCTCGCGCTCCTCCAGCGTCGAGCTCAGCTGCGACACCTGCGTGCTCGTCGCCTGGAGGTTCTCGTTCAGCTTGCCGATGTCGACCCCGGCCGCCTCGAGCTGCTTCGTCAGCTCCGCGACCTTCGCCTGGGTCGCCTCGAGCTCCTTCTGCGTCTCGGCGAGGCGGCCCTCCGTGGTCTGGTGCTGGCTCTGAAGGCGGTTGTACTTGTCGAGCTGGGCCTTCCACTCCTCCTCGGAGTAGCCGCACCCCAGCGAGGACGACGCGATCACGGCAGGCAGGAAGGCCGCGAAGGCGGTTCTGCGACCTTTCAAGACACGAGGGTGCATGAGCACGCTCCTTCACTCTAGTTGGTGAACATGGGCCGGGGCCGATGGCTCGGCCCGCGCCCGGTTCCAGGTGACAGCGGCCTGTCAGGCCGTGCGGACGCGTACCCTACCGAGGTCGCGCGCGATTGTAAAAGGCCGTATCGAGCCGCCCGACCCCCGCCTCGCGCGCCTCTCTCCGTCGCCGCGCCCCGCCACCGCGTCCGCCAGGCGCGGCGCGCTGACGCGGCGCGTGGTTGCGCCATCACAACACCGTCGCGCTTGTCCATTGTTCCCTCCTGCGCACCTGCTAATGGGACGGCCCATGGCCTATCGCATCACGCTGATCCCGGGCGACGGCATCGGCCCGGAGGTGGTGACGGCGACTCAGGATGTGGTCTCCGCGGCCGGCGTCGCCGTCGACTGGGAGATCCATCACGCGGGCATCGAGGTCGCGAAGCTGACGGGCTCGCCGCTCCCCCTCCCCGTGCTCGACGCCGTGCGGAAGAACCGGATCGCCCTGAAAGGCCCGGTGACGACGCCGATCGGGGGCGGGTTCCGCTCGGTCAACGTCACGCTCCGGCAGACGCTCGACCTCTACGCGAACGTGCGGCCGATCCGCAGCCTGCCGGGCGTCGACCCGCGGTTCGACGTCGACATGGTCATCGTGCGCGAGAACACCGAGGGGCTCTACGCCGGGCTCGAGCTCATGATCCTGCCCGGCGTGGCCCAGAGCATCAAGCTCACGACCGAGCGGGGCTCGACGCGCATCGCCGAGTTCGCGTTCCGGTACGCGAAGAAGCACGGCCGGAGCAAGGTGACGATCGTCCACAAGGCGAACATCATGAAGATCTCCGACGGCCTCGCGCTCGACTGCGCGCGGCGGGTGGCCGTGGGGCACCCCGAGATCCAGCTCGGCGAGATGATCGTCGACGCGGCGGCCATGACGATGGTCCGCGATCCGAACCGGCTCGGCGTGATCGTGACGGAGAACCTCTACGGCGACATCCTCTCGGACCTCGGGGCCGGCCTGGTCGGCGGGCTCGGGATCGTGCCCGGGGCGAACATCGGCGACGACGCGGCGGTCTTCGAGGCGGTGCACGGGTCGGCGCCGGACATCGCGGGCAAGGGCTACGCGAACCCGACGGCGCTCGTGCAGAGCGCCGTGATGATGCTGCGGCACCTCGGCGAGCACGACGCGGGCGATCGGATCGAGCGGGCGCTGACGACGCTCTACCGGGCCGGCCAGGTGCGCACGCGCGACCTCGGCGGCGCCGCGAGCACGAGCGACTTCACCCGGGCGCTCTGCGCGGAGATCGAAAGGCCTCGCGCCGAGGCCTAGCGGAGGGCATCCTGATCCCGCAGACGTGGGATCCGCCTTCACGTGGCTGCTCGAGTGGTGCGCCGAGCTCGTCGGCGCGACGGACGGGGCTGCCGGCGCCGCGGGCGACGACGCGAGGCGCCGGCGGCGGCTGCTGCTCTTCCTCGCGCTCTCGTCGCTCGTCGCGGCGAGCTACTTCCTCAGCGAGATCTGGGGTGTGAAGGGCCTGCTCCCGGCCGCCCTGTTCTTCGCGCTCGCTGTGAAGGCGACGCGCGCCGTCCTCGACGCGCGCGCGTCCCTGTGGCGCGCCGCCGCGCTCGACCTCGAGGACCCGGCGCAGCGCCCGCGCGCCGGCGCGGATCCGTGGTTCTCCCCCCCGACGGCGAGGGTCCTGCGCGCGCTGGCCGCCGTGATCGACGCCGCGCGCCGCGAGCGCTACGCGGCCGCGCTGGAGCGGCTCCCGTCGGTCGATCGGGCCGCGCTCCGGCCCGACGAGGCGCGGCTGCTCGAAGCGGCCCGCGCGCTGCTCTCGCTGGGCCTCGGCGACCCGACGCGCGCGGCGCAGCAGGCGATCGTCGCGCTGCCCACGGGGATCGACGCCATCGACGCGCGGCTCGGCCGCGTGGTGATCGCCGACGCGTGGAAGAGCCCCGCGCGGCTCGAGGCGATCGATCGCGCGTGGCGGCGGGAGCTCCAGGGCGGCGTGGCGTCCCAGGCGCTCGAGCGCCTCCTGTCGCTGTCGCGGCTGCGCTTCGCGCCGCACGCGCTGGAGGCGCTCCAGCCCGTCGAGGCGCGCGCGCTGTCGGCCGAGGCCTGGTCGATCGGGGAGGAGGAGCTCGCCGCGGCGCTCGAATCCCGCGCGCGGAGCGGCGTCTACCGCTGAACCGGCGGCGCGCGGTGGCGGCTCGCGCGGCTCGCGCGGCTCGCGCGGCTCACGGCGGCGGCTCGCGCGGCACGGCGGGCGCGGTCTCGCGCAGGAGGCGGAGGCCGCCGAGCGAGATCTCGACCACCGCGGCGAGCCGCTCCGCCACGAGCCGCTCCGCGGAGGGCCCCGCGGCGCGCGTCTCCGCGATGAAGGCGAAGCAGCGCCGGCCGGAGCCGCCGAAGGCGACCGCGAAGCCGTCGATCGGCGCTCCCGGCGGGGTGTCGGCGACGCCGATCGCCACGACCGTGTCGAACCCCTCCGGCACGTCGATCCGGCGCTCGGCGGCGGTGAGGCCCTCGCCGGGGCGCGGCAGGTCGCGCCAGAGCCGCGCGCGCGCCTCGCACGCCGCGCGGCTCGCGCGGCCGTCCTCGCGCCAGGTGCGCACGAGCAGCGACGTCGACGACGCGGCGTGGGTCGCGACGAGCCAGGGGCCCTCGCCGTCCTCGACGCGGAAGCCGCGCGCGTCGGGAAGGGGGAGCCGGAGATCGAAGCGATCCGAGCGGTATTCGCCGAGCTCGCCGTCGCCGAGCGTCGACGCCGCCTGCGCGGGCGGCGCGGGCTTCGGCGGCTCGGGCGGCGCGGCCGGGGTCGGCGCGCACGCGGGTACAAGGGCGAGCAGCGCGGCGGCCGGCGCGAGGGCGCGGCGCCGCGCGCGCGCCTCCGGCTGCGGCCCGTGCCCCGGCGCTCCGGCGGGCTCGGCGCGCGGCTCCGGCCTCATCGCGTGAGCAGGACGAGCAATACGCCTGCGCCGCCCTCCGCGTCCGGGGCCGTCGCGAAGGCGGCGACGTGGCGGGCGACGCGGCCGTTGCTCAGCCAGGCGGCGATCTCGCCGCGGAGCACCGCGTGGCCGCCGGGCGAGTGGTTGCCCTTGCCGTGGACGATGGCGACGACGCGGTCGCCGTCGCGCTGGCGCTTGCAGACGAACGCCTCGACGGCCTCGCGCGCCGCCTCGAGCCTCAGGCCGTGCAGATCGAGGGTGCCGTCGACGGCGTAGCGTGCGCGGCGGAGCCGCCTGAGCTCGCGCGGATCGACGTCGAGGCGCCGGCCCTCGATCCGCTCGCTGTCGTCCGTGGTCTCGAACTTGATCCCCTCGATGACGAGCGAGCGCATGCGCGAGCGCGCGTCCTCGTCCGGATCGAACGTGATCGTCGGGAGCGCGGCCCGCTCGACGCGGCTGGCGGTGACCGGGATCCGGGTCGCGCGATCCTCGAGCACGCGGACGCCGGCCATGTAGATGGCGAAGGTCTCGGGGTCGACGGGCCGCGGCGCCTGCTCGGCGCCAGCCCGCGGCGCCGCGCCTGCGCCCGGGGGCGCGGGCGATCTCGTCCTGGGCCTCGCCTCGGGCGAGGCCACCGTCGCCTTGGGCTTCGCCTCGGGCGAGGCCGCCGTCGCCTTGGGCTTCGCCTCGGGCGCCGGCTTGGCCTTGGCCTTGTTCAGCTGCCGGAGCGTGGAGAACGGCTGATAGAACGCCTCATTCACCTTGCGCGCCGCCGCCTTCGCGGCTCGCGCCGGGCTGGCCGTCGTTCTCGTGTCTCTCTCGCTCTTCGCGCCCTTCGCCATCCCCCAGAACATCGCTCGCGAGCCCGCGGAGTGCAAACCGGACGGCTTCGATGCCGGCGAGCTGCCCGTCCTCGAAGTGCCAGTCGGGGTCGTCGAGGCCGGGGAAGTCGTGCGGGTTGCGGATGTCCTCGGCCGTGAGCGTGGGGATGAGGCGCCGCGCGAGGTCGATGACCTTGGCCCTCTGCGCGCCCTCCATGTCGGCGAGCAGCGCGAAGATGCGATGGAAGAGCTCGGCGGGCGAGGGGGCGGCTTGCGGCGCGCCGGGGCGAGCCGCGTCGTGAGAGCGCATCGGGCGCAGCATACGTCATCGCGCCGGGCGCGCCGCGCGCCCCGCCCCGGCGCGCGAGGCCGCGCGCGGAGCTCAGCCGCCTCCCGCGCGTGGCAGCCCGGGCCGCGGCGAGGGAGAGCGGGGCTCCGCCGGCACCCCGAACGGCTCGTCAGGCGCGCAGGAGAGGGCGCGCCGTGACCGACGCCCCCGCCCGCCCTACGGTTTCCACTCCGCGCGGCGCGAGGGACGGGGACCCACCCGCCCCCGGCGCCGCTCCTGGATCGAGGTCAGCGAGGCTCTCCGAGGCGCATGATCGGCCCGGGGCGGTCCTCTGCCGGCGTTGCCTCTGATCGCCCGGGGTCATGGGGCTGCCCGTAGGGATGGAAGTCCCCGTACGGCCTGAAGGGTCTGAACGGCCGGAAGTGCCCATACGGCCTGAAGGGTCTGAACGGCCGGAAATGCCCATACGGCCTGTGCGGCCCGAAGGGCCTGAACGGCCGGAAATGCCCATGATATGGGACGTCATCCGGGGGAATCCTGGCGTCGGCGAAGTCCGGGCTCGTCGTCTCCTCGACGAGCACGAGTTCTTGAATGGGCGTCGTGCTCCCCGCAGCAGCCATCTGCGCGGTGCCGAGCGCCATTCCGGACAGCGCCAGGCCCCCGAGCGCTTTCACCAGCTTCATCACGGAATCCTTTCGCGATGCGAGCGTCTTGCCGGGCGTCATCCCGTGCGGGCTGCGTCCATGGCGATGCAAGCGTGAGGCCCGTTCGAGGCGGACCGCTCGTGCCACGCCGCGACGGCGCGGGTTCCTGACACCGCGGCTCGGCGCCGCGCGCGCCTCGCACGCCGCGGGGCGCCTCGTGTGCGCGCGGCGGACAGCGACCGGTACCGGCCTGCGCGCGTGCGCGTCGATATCGACGCGGCGGCCCCTTCCCGGCTCAGGGCGTGATCAGGACATTCGACAGATCATCGACGATCCTGCCGACATCGCCGCCGTCGAGATTGACGAGCACGGTGACAGAAGCATCCTTGTCGACCGCGTAATAAGACGACGACGTGAAGCCCCAGATACCGCCGTCGTGACCGACCTGGACGCCGAGCGGAGACTCCCGGCGCGACAGCCCGAGGCCGTACCCGGTGACCTCGCCGAGGGGCGCGTCGACCCACGCGGTCATCTCTTCGAGCTCGGCGGGGCCGAGCAGCGTGCCGTCGAGCAGCTTGCGGTAGAAGCTCGTGAGGTCGCCCGTGGTCGAGACCAGCGCGCCCGCCGCGCCGGCGGCGGACGCGTCGATCGCGGAGGTCATCTCGACGAGCTCCCCTCGGCTCCGCCCGTAACCGTGCACGAGGCCGGGCAGGGCCTCCTCGGCGCCGTCGAGGTAGGTGTGCGCGAGCCCCGCCGGCTCGAGGACGCGGGCGCGGAGCAGCTCGCCGATGGGCTCTCCCGAGGCTGCTTCGAGGATCAGGCCGGCGATGATGTAGTTCGTGTTGGAGTAGGCGAAGCCGCGCCCTGGCTCGAAATACGGCGGCTTCGACGCCGCGAGCTCGATGAGCTCCGCGGGTGTCCACGCGCGCGTCGGATCGTCGAAGGCCGCGGTCCAGAACTCGTCGAGCGCCGTGTAATCGAAGACGCCGCTCGTGTGGTTCAGGATCTGTCGCACAGAGATCTGCTCTCCGCGGGGGACACCGCCGACGTACGCCGAGACGGCGTCGTCGAGCGACAGCCGGCCTTCTGCGCGGAGCATCAGCGCCAGCGTGGAGACGAAGGTCTTCGTGATGCTCCCTGCGCGGAAGAGATCGCCGGCCTGGATGGCCACGTCGGCCTCGGTGTCCGCGACCCCCGCGGCGCCGAGCCAGCTGCACCCGCCGAGATGCACGGCGGCGGCCGCGCCGGGGAGCCTCTGCGCATCCACGGCCGCGTCGAGCGCACTCTGGAGCTCGACCGAGAGCTCGTTGCAGCCGGCGCCCGGCGCAGGGTCTGGGCCGCCAGGACCAGCGGCGGCGCTCCCGACTCCGACGCTCTCACGGCCCTCGTCGTCCGTGGCGGCCACCATGTCGAGCGGAGCGGGCGAGGAGCTCGTGCACCCCGCGAGCAGGACAACGCCAATACAAGAAGAGAAGAGAGCAGTCGGCCGAAGAACACGGCTCATCAATCGGGTCTCCATGGCTTCCCCGTGCGGTCCATTGCTGCGCTCCGCCACGCCGCTCCTGAGCGCCAGGGGCGGCCCCGCGAAGGACGGGCATCAAGACGCGACGGGTCCGACCGTGTCAACCGGTCCGCAAAGAGGCGGGTGCTCTCGCCCACGCCGGACGTCGATAACGCAGCTTATCGCGTGAGTCGGCAGACAGGCCGTTCCCACGAATCACGCAACGGCGAGCGCCCGCAGCAAGGTGATCACGGCGATCGAGTGGCTGATCCGGCCGTCCTGCATCGCCGCCCTCACGTCCTCTGCGCTCATCACGACCGCTTCCGTGCTCTCGTGCTCGTCGCCCTCGGGCTCGGCGACCCGCCGCGCGCCGCGCGCCAGGTAGAGGAAGCAGCGGTTCGCCTGGAGCGCAGGATTCGGGTGCACCCACCCGAGCGTCTCGAGCGACTCCACGGCATACCCCGTCTCCTCCAGGAGCTCGCGCGGCGCAGCGGTCGCCGGCTCTTCCCCTGGATCGACGAGGCCGCCAGCCGTCTCGATGGTCACCGCGTCGACCCCGTGCCGGTACTGCCGCACCAGGACGAACTGACCTTCATCCGTGATCGCGGCCACCGAGATCCAGTCGGCGAGCTCCAGCGTGAAGGCAGGATAAGACGCGCCCGCAGCCATGACTTCATGGCGATGGATCGCGAGCGGACCGAACGTACCGGCGAGCGCCGAGGCGTGCCGGCGAGGAATCGTGATACCCATCCCGCCTCACTACTACGGCGTGCCTCTCGCCGCCTTCTCCGGCACCGCTCCTGTCTTCTCCGTCACCGCTCCCACCTTCTCCAGCGTGGTGGTCGCCTTCTCGGGCGGTCCCGCCTTCTCCTGCGTCGTGCTCGCCGTCTCCGACGCTCTCGCCCTCTCCTGCGTCGCGCTCGCCGTCTCCGGCGCCGCGCTCGCCGCCGTCTCCGGCGCCGCGCTCGCCTTGTTCGGCACAGGGCCCGCCATCTTCTCCGGCGCCGTGCTCGCAGACCTGTCGCGGCGCTCCCGCCGGAGCACCTCCTCCGCATCCTCGCCGGGCATCCGCTCGGTCGCCCCTCGCCCTTCGTCCTGCGGCGGCGGCCACGCGGTCACATAGCGGGGTGCCTCGCCGGGTCCGGACGCATCGATCCACGAGACGCTCCCTGTCCCTGGCGCGCGCACATCGACGTGCACGAACGAGCTGTTCGGATAGTACCCGCAGCCCGTGTCGGCGAGCGCGCGGCAGGCGGCTGCGAGCTCGTCGTTCCGCACCCCGGCGATGCGCAGATCGAGCGCCCGCCCCGTCTGGTGCAGGCTGCCCTGGCTCTGAGGCCGGTACCCGCTCACGAGCGACACGAGCCGGCCCGGGTACCGCCGCGCCAGCGCCTCGATGCGGGAGAGCAGCCCGGGATCGAGCAGCCGCACGCCGGGCGCCATCTCCCCTGCCTGCACCCCGCTCGCCCTGCTCCCGGCGGCTCGCGGCTCATCGCCAGCGCGCCGCCCCTTGCGGCTCGCCGCTTCCGGCCTCCGCGCGGGCGCCCCCTCGTCGGACAGGATCGGCCGCGGCGTGCCCCACGGGCGCGCAAGCAAGGAGAGGGCGCGCCGGGCCTCCTCGCGCGGCTTCCCCTTGCAGTCGACCAGCTCGAGGCGCTCGGGCTCCAGCCCGCTGCGATCCATCGAGAGCACCGGTCCGTGGCACGGCTTCGGAGGCGCCTCCCGCTCCACCCCCTTCTTCGCCCCGCGCCGCTTGCTCTCGGCCGTGCGCGCCGCCCGCCTCTTCTCCTTCTTCCTCTCGCCGCCCGCCTTCTTCTTGGCGCCCGCCTTCGCCGAGCCGCCCGCCTTCGCCGAACCGCCCGCGTTTTCCTCCACGTCTGCAGCCGCGTGCGGCGCGTTCTTGCGGGCACGGGCCCTCCCCCTCCGGTCCCCCGCCCCGTTCGTCTTCTCGTCGCCGCTCGCCGAGGCGCTCTTCACGCGGCGATCGGGCGAGCTCTCCCGCGTCTTCGTTCGCTGCGTTTGCTCCGCGCCTGCGGGGCTCGCCGGCGCGCGGCCCCGACGGGTCTGCTCGCTCTCCTCTTCCCTCGATTCCCCGGACCTCTCGGCAGCGGCGTGCGCCCTGGGCAGCGGCTCCGCGCAGAGGGGCTCCGCCAGGATCGCCGGCACCGCGATGCTCACCAGCACCGAGAGCGCGGCCGCGCGAGCACGCCTCAGGCGCGCACGCGGCTCCCCCCTGCGCACAGCTCCCCCTGCGTCCCGCGGCGCCGCGCCTGCACTGCTCACGGATCGAAGGCTCATCATGGAAAGCTCCAGTCGGGTCGGGTGCGAGTGCCATCCGCCAAGGAGCGGATCTCCCAGACACGGGGTCGCCGCCCGTCCGCAGGATGTGGGATTGGGAAGGGCAGTCAGCGGTCCGCTTCTTGAATCGACCTGGGACGAGACCGGCAACCTCGAAACAGCGTCTCCGAGATGCCCCTCGCGGAAGCTCGCAAGCTCGGAAGGCAACCTCGGAAGGGAGACTCGGAAGGCAAGCTCGGAAGGGACCGAACCTGAGGGCAGGAATGGCATGAAGTGCGGAGGGCAGCCCAATTTTCTGCGGCGCTGACCAAAGGCTGTGGTAGGAACCCAGCTGCCTCGCGACTGCGGTCGGGTCGTGAGCGCGGCTCCGGGGTGCATGGGGGCAGAGCCCCTCGTCACGCGGTCCGCGGTCGGGTATCGCCCGGCGCACCACGCACTGCGGCGTGGCCCTACCCTCACGATCAACGCAGCCAGCGTGATCAGCGCGGAGATAGGCGTCGCGTCCCTTGCGCAACATCGTCCGGGCCATCGCGGATCGCGGGGGAAGCGCCCGGCCCAACACGCACCAGCCTCATTCACCACAACATCGATGCAAGCGGGGCGCCACGCGCGGGATGCGGAAGCCGAACCCGGTGGCGCGTCCATGATCGCTCCGAGGTCACCAGGGGCACGACATGCGGCGAATTCGTAGAGACGCAACCAAGGTCTGGCACAATCCCGAGCTCCACACGGCCTATGGCCGTGGTCAGCCGAACAGCGCGGGGCTGCCGCGTCCGACGCAGACCGGCGAGGACCGGCGGGCAGCCAAGCAACACCGCGCCGCGCTCGAGGCGCTGTTCTCTCCGCGCAAGGAGCCGGAGGCAGAGGACAGCAAGGGCGGGCGCGTCAAGTCCGGACGCGACGCCGCGTCCAAGGCGCCGGGGCGCATCGTCCTCGCGCCGCCTCCGCAGAGCGACCCGAAGGCCATCGAGCGCCAGCGGCTCCTGTCGAAGCTGCTCTGCGCGTCGGGCCGGCCCAACATCTCCAAGGCCGCGAACGAGTTCCTCCGCGCCGGCCACGCCTTCCCCGCGGAGCAGGACGTGTACCTGCAGCTTCTCGAGCACAGCGACGAGCAGCGCATCCAGGAGGCGATCGACGAGCTCGCGGGCATCCTCGTCGGCGAGCTGCCGAAGCGGCGCGCCGTGCTCGAGTCGCGGCTCCGCCGCATCGAGGAGTTCGCGGAGGAGCCCGCGACGCGCGAGGCCGCCGAGCGGCTGCGCCGCCAGGTGAGCGGCAGGCCCGAGGCCCCGACCGCGGACGGCGCGGCCCGGCGCAGCGCGGATGGGGGCGTCTCCGAAGCGAGCGGCGAGGCGGAATGACGCGCGCGGAATTCGAGGCCGAGCTCCGCAAGCTGATCCAGGCGTTCGAGACGGGCACGGGCAACGAGCGGTGCGTCGCGTGCGTCTCGTGCGAGCGCTGCGTCGACTGCACGTTCTGCCGCAACTCGAAGGCGCTGCAGCGGTGCCACTACTGCGTCGACACCCAGCGCTCCTCGGACAGCACGCACTGCCGCGGCTGCCGCGATCTCATCGCGTGCAGCCACTGCGTCGCGTCCGAGCGGTGCACGCAGTCGTCGTACCTCGTGCGCTCGGTCGACTGCACCGGCTGCACCTACTGCTTCGGCTGCGTGGGCCTCGTGCGGAAGGACTTCCACATCCTCAACCAGCCGTACGATCGCGGCACCTACTTCAAGGTCACGGCCAAGCTGATGCGCGAGCTCGGGCTGAGCGCGGGCACCGGGGCAGAGCCCGCCGCCGCGCCGAGCCGAACCGCGGCCGCGCAGCGCTAGCGATGCGCGCGGTCGTTCAGCGCGCGCTCGGCGCGCGCGTCGAGGTCGGAGGCCAGGTGGTCGGCGCGATCGAGCGCGGCCTCGTGGCCTTCGTCGGCGCCGCGAAGGACGATGACGACGCCGACGCCGACCACGTCGCCAGCAAGATCGCGGGCCTCCGCGTGTTCAGCGACGACGCGGGCAAGATGTCGCGGGCGCTCGCGGACGTGCGCGGCGGCGGCGTGCTCGCGATCAGCCAGTTCACGCTCTTCGGGGACGTCCGGCGCGGCCTGAGGCCGAGCTTCGACGGCGCCATGGAGCCCGTGCGCGCCGAGGCGCTGTACGATCGCTTCGTCGCCGCCTTGCGGGCCCGCGGCCTCACGGTGGCCACGGGCCGCTTCCGCGCCGACATGCGCGTGTTCGTCGAGAACGACGGCCCGGTCACCATCCTCATCGATTCGAAGCGGACGTTCTGAGGGATCTGCCGCGAGCGCCGGCGACGGTCACCCCCTTTTCCCCGAGCGCCGCGCAGGCTACGGGGGAGCCATGCGGGTCACCATCGTGGGCGCGGGGGCGCTCGGGCGGGTCTACGGCGTGCGCCTCGCCGCCCAGGGAAACGACGTCACGTTCGTGGTCCGGCCCGAGCGCGCCGGCGACGTACGGCCGTTCGTTGTCGAGCAGGTGAACGGCGCCGATCGACGCGACACGCTCGATCGCCCGCGCCTCGCGGCCGAGATCCCGGCCGACGCGGACGTCGTCCTGATCACCGTGCGCTTCGATCAGCTCGTCCCGCGCGCTGACCCCGGCGGCGCCGCACCGCGCGCGGCGGGCGGCAGGTCGGTGGCGGAGCTGCTCCGCGGCGGCCCGGCCGCGCCCGCCGTGGTGCTCACGCCGCTCCTGCCCAGGGAGCGCGCCGACCTCGAGGAGGCCGCCCAGCGCCGCATCACCCCCGCGATGCCGGGCGTCTCGGGCTACCTCGACGAGCGCGGCGTGGTCCGCGCCTGGATCACCGAGCTCGCGCCCACGCTCATCGACGAAGAGGGAGGCGCCCCCGCGGAGCGACCGCTGCTCGAGGAGCTCGCGCGCCGCCTCACGAGCGCCGGTGTCCCGGCGCGGCTCGAGCCCGACGTGGGCGCGCAGAACGTGGCCACCACGACCGCGTTCTTCCCGCTGATCGCCGCCATCGACGCGGGCGGCGGCGCGAGCGCCCTCCTCGAGAACGACGGCGTGCTCCGCACCGTGATCGAGGCCACGAGGGAGTCCGTGGCGCTCGCGGACCGGCTGGGCAAGGTGGCCCCGTGGACGAAGCTCCTCCTCCGGTTCATCGGGCCGCTCACGCTGAAGCCGGGCGTCGCGCTCGTGCGCCTGCTGGCCCCGGAGTTCTTGCGGTTCCTCGACGTGCATTTCGGCCCCAAGCTCCACGCGCAGCACCTCGCGATGGGCGCCACCGTCCTCGAGATGGGCCGAGAGCGCGGCGTGAGCATGCCGGCGCTCGAGCGGCTGCTCGCGCACCTCGGCGGCCGCCCGCGGGCGCGCTGAGCCGCGGCCTCCTGCGCGCGTCGGCGTGCCGCGGCGTCAGCGCGCGCGCGCGGCCGCGAGCTGCGCCGCGAGCACGATCGCCTCGCGCATGCCGCGCGGGTCGGCGCGCCCCGTTCCCGCGAGATCGTACGCGGTGCCATGGTCGACGCTCGTGCGCACGATCGGCAGGCCGAGCGTGACGTTCACGGCCTCGCCGAAGCCCAGGAGCTTGCTCGGGATCGTCGCCTGGTCGTGGTACATGGCGACGACGCCGTCGAGCGCGCCGCGCGCCGCGAGGCGGAACGCCGTCTCCGCGCCGACGGGCCCGGTCAGCTCCGCCGCCGGGCCCGAGCGGGAAAGCCGCCGCGCCGCGAGGCGGATCCCCGGCGTGATCCGCACCTGCTCTTCGTCGCCGAGGAGCCCGCCTTCGCCTGCGTGCGGGTTGAGCGCGGCGACGGCCACGCGCGGCCTCTCGCGGCCGAGATCGCCGAGCAGCCGCGCGAGCCACACCGCGGCGCGCGCCACCTCGCGCGGGCTCACCGCCTCCGGCACCTCGCGCAGCGGCAGGTGGGTCGTCACGAGGGCGGTCACGAGCTTGCCCGAGGCGAAGGCCATCGTGACCTCGCGCGCGCGGAGCCGCCGGCCCAGGTGCTCGGTGTGCCCGAGGAAGTCCGCGGACCCCGGCGCGCCGCTCGTGGCGATCGCGTGCTTCGACGCGGGCCCCGTGACCAGCGCCGCCGCGACGCCTTCGCGGACCAGATCCGTCGCCGCGTCGATCCACGCGAGCTGCGCCGCGCCGTCCTCGGCCTCGGGCCGACCGAACGCGCTCGGCCGCGAGAGCCGCGCGCTGCCCGCCCAGAGCCCGATCGTGCCGGGCGCGAGCTCCTCGATGGCGGCGCGCCCATCGACGACGACGAGCCGGCGGGCCGCGACCCGGACGAGCTTCGCTGCCCGCCGGATGATCGCCTCATCGCCGACGAGCACGCAGCGCGCGCCCTCGACGGACGCCGCGCCGGCCACGGCCACCTCGGGGCCCACCCCGCTGGGGCACCCGACGCTGATCGCGACGATGGGCGGCCCGGCGGGGCGCGAGCGACCGCCGCCGCGCGCCGCACCGCCGGCGGTCGCTCGCGCCCCGCCGCGGCGGACCGGCGACGTCATCGGGTGATGCGCCGCTCGCGCCCGGGCGGCGTGGCGTCGTTCGCCGAGGGCGCCGCTCGCCGCTTGGCTTGCTCGGCCTCCTCCTCCTCGTCGCCCTCGTCCTCGTCGCCCTCGTCGTCGCTGTCCTCGTCCTCGTCCTCGTCGCGCAGCTCCCCGCGCTCGTCGCCCTGGGCCTCCTCGCCGGCCCCGCTCCGCTGGAGCGCCCTGCTCGCATCGCCGCCCTCGGGACCACCGGCGCCGGGGAGCGGCGACTCGAGGCGGTACCCGGCCCCGCGCAGCGTGACGAGCGGCAGCGCCGCGCCGAGCTTCGCCCTGAGACGCCTCACGTGGATGTCGACGGTCCGCGCGCCGCCCTCGTACTGGCTGCCCCAGACACGGCGGAGAAGCTCTGTCCGCGACACAACTTTTCCGCGGCGCTCGCACACGTACGAGAGCAGCGCGAACTCCTTCGCGGTGAGCGGCACGTGCATGCCGCCGACCGAGACGTCGTGGGCCGCGCGATCGATGACGATCGCGCCCACCTTCACCCGCTCCTCGGTCGCGAACTCGCTGCGGCGCCACTCGACGAGGCGCACGCGCGCGTAGAGCTCGGCGGGCACGTACGGCACGAGCAGGAAGTCGTCGAAGCCGCTGGACGGCTCGATCCGCGCGATCTGCGCGACGCTCACGGCGACCAGCGCGCCGACCTCCTCGAGGCGCGGCTCGCGCCGCAGCGCGCGCAGCGCCGCGGCGGCCAGGTCCGGCCTGTCGAGCGCCTCGACGACGATCGCCCGCGCCTTGCTCTCGTCGTCGTGGAAGAGCCGCGGTGGATCATCCCAGAGATCCAGGGTTCGCACGTCAGCGCCCAGCGAGCGCAAGACCGATGCGGCACCCTCGTCGCGCTCCAGATCCGGTCCGTGTCCAACGATGGCTATGAACGAGCGACGCGCCATGAACGCCCCGTATACGGGTGTCACGACGGGCCGGCAAGACGCACCGCGCTAAACCCACCAATACCGCTGCGAGGCTTACCTTCCGCCTGGCGTTCCAGCCTTGAAAATCAGCCGATCCGCGTTCCGCCGACCGTGATGAGATCGATCTTGATTGTGGGGCAGCCAACACCCACGGGGACGCTCTGTCCGTCCTTGCCGCACGTCCAGATGCCGTCGGAGACGGCGACGTCGTGGCCGAGCATGGTGACGCGCCGGAGCACCTCGGGGCCGTTGCCGATGAGGTTCACGCCCTTGAGGGGCGCGGTCAGCTTGCCGTCCTCGATGAGATAGCTCTCGGTCAGAGAGAACACGAAATCGCCGTTCGAGATGTCGACCTGGCCGCCGCCGAACTTCTTCGCGAAGACGCCTCGCTTCACGGACCTCACGATCTCCTCGGGATCATGGGGGCCCGCGAGCAGGATGGTGTTCGTCATCCTGGGCATCGGCGCGGCGGCGAAGCTCTCGCGCCGCCCGTTGCCGGTCGGCGTGAGCCCGAAGTGTCGGGCCGACAGCCGGTCGTGCATGTACCCGACGAGCTTGCCGTTCTCGATGAGCGTGCTGCGCTCGGGCTCGTGGCCCTCGTCGTCCACGTTGATCGTGCCGCGCGACTGGAGGAGCGTCGCGTCGTCCACCACCGTGCAGAGCGGGCTCGCGACGTCCTTGCCGATCTGTCCCGCGTAGTTGCTGGTCCCCTTGCGGTTGAAGTCCGCCTCGAGCCCGTGCCCCACCGCCTCGTGGAGCAGGATGCCGCTGTCGCCCGGGGCGAGCACGACGTTCATCTCGCCGGCGGGCGCGTCGCGGGCGTCGAGCATCGCGACCGCCTGCCGCGCGGCCTCCTCGGCGTGCCACTCCGGCGACTTGCCCTCGAAGTAGGCCGTCGTCATGCGCCCGCCGCCGCCGCTCGATCCTTCCTGGCGCTTTCCGCTGCGCTCGGCGAGCGCCCGCACGCCGAAGCGGATGAGCGGCTGGACGTCGTGCGCCATCCGCCCGTCGCTCGTGGCCACGAGGACCTCGCGCACCTCCTCGACGAAGCTCGCCTCCGCCTTGACGATGCTGGGATCGTAGGCGAGCGCCGCGGCGCTCGCGCGCTCGAGCAGCGCGCGCTTCGCGAGCCCGGGGGCGTCGAGCGAGATGCTGGGCAGCTCGTAGCGGGTCGGCAGCTCGCGGCGCCTGAGCTCGATCTTCTCCTTGCCGCCCGAGCCCGTCGCGATCTGCGCCGCCGTCTCGGCCGCGCGCCGCATCGCCTCCCAGGTGAGGTCCTCCGTGTACGCGTACCCGGTCGCGTCTCCTCGCTGGACGCGAACGCCGACCCCCATCGACACCCCACGCGAGGCCGCCTTGAGGATCCCTTCGTCGAAGGTGAACCCGCCTCCGGCGCGGTACTCGAAGAAGAGGTCAGCGTAATCACCTCCCTTGGACAGGGCGACCGAGAGGAGCCGCTCGCAAAGCGCGGCGTCGACGGCATTTTCCTCTCCAGGAGCGAACGGGGCACGGTAGGCCTGGCTGCGCGACATGGTGCCCAACTCTAGGTCCATTCGCCGGGACGGTCGAGAAACGGCGGCGCTCCGGTGCGCCCTCCCGTCGACGCCCGCGCTCGCCCCCGGCGACGGCCGAGCTCGCGACCTACCCCCTGCCCTTTCATCTGGCGCGGCGCGCATACATCGCCCGCGCGCGATGGGTACCCCGGGCGCGCCCGCGCCTCCGGTGATGGCGGGGCCGCGCGACCTCCAGCGAGGCGGCCGCCGGTCGCGGAAGATCGCACGAAATGTGCAACAAGGCCGCTCGACTGCTAGGCTTAACGCTGTCTTCGCGGGAATGGCGGCGCTCGCCACCTTCCCCGCGATCTTCGCGAATCCCCGGCCGTTCAGCGCGTTCCTACTGGGTAGGGCGCGCTCTTCGACGCGCCTCGACCGGACCGCCCAGCGTCCGACCGGGGCGGGGGCTCGCGGCCACCGCGCCAGGCGGTCGCCGCGTCGCCAGACAGGGCCCTCGGGGGGCCGCACACTGCAAACAAGCACCTTCGCGGTAGCTTCCGGAACTTCCGGTGCCGCGCGCTTGTACGTGGTGGCGGGATTGGCTAGGTGTTTTTTAGGCGAGGTGAGGGATGCCGACGAGGCGCCCGAGCAACGCCTTGCTGCCCTCAGCAGGAGATTCCCATCGCCGTGGCGGTCGATCGCGACAAGGTACTCCAGACCGCGCAGAAGCTTGTCGAGCGGAAGCGCTTCGACAAGGCGATCGCCGAGTACCAGAAGCTGGTCGCAGACGATCCGAAGGACGTCCGCACGCTGCTCAAGATCGGCGACCTCTACCTGAAGACGGAGGAGTACGTCGAGGCGATCACCACCTACGAGCGCGTCGGCCAGTTCTACTCCCTCCAGGGCTTCGCGCTCAAAGCGATCGCTGTTTACAAGCAGATCCGCGAGATCATCCACAAGCACGTCCCGCAGTACGAGGATCGCTTCGGCCACATCGTCCCGCGCCTCGCGGAGATTTACACGCAGCTCGGGCTCACGAGCGATGCGCTCGCCGCCTACGACGAGGTCGCGACGCGCCTGCTCCGCGCGGGGCGCGACCGCGACGCGATCGACATCTTCAAGCGGGTCGTCGACCTCGACCCGAACAACCCCCTCGCCTATCTCCGCCTCGCGGAGGCGCTGATCCGGGTCCGCGACTACGACGCCGCGATCCAGCGCTTCGGCACGGCGGCCGAGCTCCTGCTCAAGCTCGGGCGGCGCGACGACGCGCTGAAGGTGGTCGAGCGCCTGCTGCAGCACCGCCCCGACGCCCGATTCGCCCGCATGGCGGCCGAGATCTACCTCGACCGCGGCGACCCGAGCGACGCGATGTCGGCCCTGACCAAGCTCCAGATCGCGTTCAAGGAGAACCCGCGAGACCTGGAGACGCTCGCGCTCCTCGCCCGGGCCTTCGACCTGCTCGGGCAGCCGGCCAAGGCGATCGAGGTGCAGAAGGAGTCGGCGCGCATCGCCAAGGAGGCCGGGCGGGTCGACCAGTTCACCGCGCTCGTCTCGGCCCTGCTCGCGCGCGCCCCGAACGACGAGGGCGTGCGCCAGCTCGCCGCCCAGATCGCGCCCTCGTCGAGGAACACGCGCGCGTCGATCGACGTCGAGCTCGAGGAGGACGAGGACGAGGAGGCGGAGGAGCTCGACGTCGAGGACGACGAGCCCGCGTCCGCGGTGCCGATCCCGCTCCGCGCGTCGCAGCCCTCGACGTCGCCGATCGCGAGCCCGAGGCAGATCGTCGCGCACGCCGAGAGCCTCCGGCGCGACCGGCAGTACGACAAGGCGATCGCCCTCCTGAAGGGCGGCGTCGCCCGGCTGCCGGCCGCTCGGGAGCTGCGCGAGAAGCTCTGCGATGTCCTGATCGAGGCGGGCGACCAGGACGCCGCCGTCGAGCAGATGCTCGCGTTCGCGCAGCAGCTGGCCAGCGAGGACGCCGTCGACGACGCGGCGAGGCTCCTCGACGAGGTGCTGCTCCTCGATCCCGGCAACGCCCAGGCCACGGAGATGCTCAACCTGCTCGGCTACGCCGTGCCGCAGGAGGAAGAGCTCGCGGAGGAAGACGGGCCGGAAGCCTCGCCGACGGGCGGTGAGAACGACGCGTATGCGTCCGAGGTGCCGAGCCAGGACCTCTACGACCCCGACGCGCCGCTGCCCGCGTACACCCTCGATGAAGACGGCGTCGTCGAGGCGCTCCCCCGGCGGCCCGAGCTCGTCACGCACCTCGACGATCCGTTCGCGAACGAGCCGCCGCTGCCGAGCTTCCCGATCGAGGACGTCGAAGAGGTCGAGGACGTCGAGGAGCTCGAGGCCATCGACGACGAGGAGGAGGAGACGGCGTCGGTCAACCCGAGCCGCGTGCCTGAGCACCCCCTCGCCGTCGCTGCGTCCCAGGCTCCGCCCCCGGCGTCCTCGATACCTCCCCCGCCCGTGCTCGCCGCGCCGCCGCCCGCCCTTTACAGCCCGGTGTCGGGCCGACCGGCGTCGGTCCGGCCGGTGTCGGGCCGCTCCGTGCCGCCGGGCTCCTTGCGGCGCGCGGACGCGCTCGACGAGGACGCGCTCGAGGAGGTCGAGTTCTTCGCGCAGCACGGGATGTTCGACGAGGCGCGGAACATCCTCGAGGAGCAGCTGGCGCGGCTGCCGAACCACCCGCTCCTGATGGAGCGGCTGCGCGAGGTCACGGAGCTGGCCTCGGACGCGCGGGTGGTGGTGCGGGCGGCGACCGACAACGAGAGCGGCACCCGGGCCGTCCCGCGCGGCAGCGAGCGGCCGGACGAAGATCGCGCGTTCGACATCGCCGAGTCGCTCAAGATGATCGACGAGCTCGAGGTCGTGCCGGGCTCGGTGACGGGCGTCCAGGACGATCCTCGGCAGATCAGCGTCGAGAGTGTCTTCGAGCAGTTCAAGGCGGGCGTCGCGGCGCAGATCTCCGAGTCCGACGCGTCGACGCACTACGATCTCGGCGTCGCCTACAAGGAGATGGGCCTCTACGCCGACGCCATCGGCGAGTTCGAGCTCGCCGCCCGCGACCCCGGGCGAGAGTGCGTCTGCCAATCGATGATCGGCGTCACCCACCTCCAGATGGGCAACATCGAGGCAGGCATCGACGCGCTCATCCGCGGGCTGCACGCCTCGCACAAGACGGTCGAGCAGGAGCTCGCGCTGACCTACGAGATCGCGAACGCCTACGAGATGCGCGGCGTCCCCGAGCAGGCGCTCTACTACTTCCAGCGCGTCGCGCGGATGAGCCCGAGCTACAGCGACCCGCGCGGCAGCGTGGCGGAGCGGCTGCGCCGCATCGACGTCCCGAAGCCGGCCGCGCGCGCCGTCGGCGCCGAGATGATCGCGGACGAGTTCGACGCGGCCTTCGACGATATGCTCCCGAGCGGCAAGCTGCCCTGAACACCGCTCGCGTGCGGTCGCGCGGTCGCGCGGGTGCGCCCTGGAACCGCCAGAAATTGGGCCACGGCGGGCGCTCTCCGGTACCGGACGGGCATGAACCGACCGCTCCTCTTCGCCGCCCTCACCGCGGTCCTGGCTGCTGGCTGCGGCGCCGGGATCGAAACGAACGCTCGATCCGGTCGCCCGCAGGACGCCTCCGCCAAGGTGGCGGCGCGAGCGCGGCGCGAGGTCCCGCAGCGCGCGAAGGGCTCGCTCGACGAGCGCGGCCCGATCGCCGAGCAGGCGCCCGGCGCGCGCAAGCCCGGCGATTATGTGGCCTACCGGTTCTCGGGCAGCTTCAGGAAGACGCCGCTGCTCCTCACGCAGCGTGTGGTCGCGCGCGAGGGGGACGTCCTCGTGGTCGACGTGACCCTCGAGGACGGCAAGCAGACCGAGGCGCTGCGGGTCCGCATGAGCGACGAGCCCAGCAGGCGCGGTGAGATCCTCGGCGCGGCGTGGATCGACGACGGCGCGGAGCGGCCGGCGACCCTCTCGGCCTACGACGCGATGATGGCCAAGACCGCGCTCGCCGCCGACGAGAACGAGGACGTGCTCGGCAGCGAGGCGGTGAACGTCGAGGTCGGCGGCTCCTCCATCCCGTGCCAGCGGACGAGCTTCCGCGTGCGCATCGGCAAGACGAAGGCGACGATGCGCACGCTCCAGAGCGACGACTTCGCCTGGGGCGACGTGGGCGGTGAGATCACGGCGGAGGACGGGCGCGTGCTCTACCGCGCCGAGCTGATCGACAGGGGCCACGCGGACACGGAGGAGCGCGCGGCCGCCGGCGCGGAGCCCGGCCCCGCGCCCCGGCCGGCGACCGTGGCGCGCTCCGCCGACGAAGACGAGGCGTACGACGACTACGAAGACTGAGCCGGCAGGGGCGCGTCGCCCCGATTTCCCTTCGCGACGAGGATCTCGATCGAGCGCGCGGCCGCCGCCTTGACCAGATGGCCCATCTTCGGGTGCTCGGGCTCGAAATCCGGCTCGATCCCCTCGGCGCGCAGCGCCTCCGTGCAGACCGGCCCGATGGACGCCACCACGCCCCGCGCGAGCGCGGCGCGCAGCCGCTCGACGAGCCCCTCCTCGGCCGCCACGAGGAGCGCATGCTCGACCTGCGCGCGGCTCGTGAAGAGCGTGATCGCCGCGCCGCCGTCCGCCATGAGGCGGAGCGCCTGACGGAGCGGCGCCGTGTCCTCCGGGAGCGCCCAGCGGTACACAGGCACCGGCGTGACCTGCGCGCCGGCCGCCGAGAGGCTCGCGTAGAGCTCGTGGCTCGGCGCGCCGTGCTCCTGGACGGCGACGCGCTTTCCGCTCAGATCGCCGAGCGCGCTGACGGCCTCGACGATCTCTCGCCAGGTGTTCGGCTCGCGGACGGTGATGAACCCGGTCAGACCCAGCTCGCGCAGCGCCGCGGCTGGCTTGGGGCCGCGCACGACGATCTGCACGGACGAGAGCGCCGCCGCCAGGAGAGATACGCCCTGGGCGTCCGCGCCACCGTCGCTGTCGGACGCCCCGCCGGCGCCCTGGTTCGGCTCGAGCGCAGGCGCCGCCTCAGCCACGAGCGCCCGGGTCCCGACGCCGGTCATCAGGATCACGAGGTCGAACTCGGCGCCCGCGAGGCGGCGCGCGAAGTCGAGGGCGCGCTCGTTCCTCTCGATGGGCACCTCGCGGAGCGTGGGCGCCGTGACGGGCACGCCGCCATACCGCTGGATCAGCGAGGCCATCTCGGAGGCGCGGCGGCTCTCGAAGCAGATGACGCGGCGCCCGGCGAAGTCAGACGGCGCGGGCGGAGAAGGACGGTCGTTGCGTGGGTGGGTGGGCGTGCTCACCCGCGCAGCATAGCCCGGGTCCGGCGCTGGCGGGTTTCGGGCGGTGGACCAGTTTGCTAAGCTCCTCCGTGTGAGCCATCCGATGAGCAACGAGGCTTCCGGGGTCCAGGGGAGCGGGCTCTCGCGTGCGACGTCGGAGAACGACGTCGGCCCCGATCCCGTGATCGGCGCGGGCATGGCGCTGCTCGGCATCTTCTTGATGGGGGTGGGGGGCGCGCAGGGCGCGCACTACCTCTTCAACTTCGGCGTGCTCGTGGCGGTGCTCGGGGCCGTCCTGTTCGTCCTGTTCGTGGCGCTCACGGCGCTGAAGCAGCGACGGGCGCTCGGCCTCGCGAGCCGCGCTCCGAGCCCCGAGGGCAGCGCCGAGCAGCGCGACGCGCGCGACTGATCAGCCGAGCGCCGCTGGCGCCCGGCAACAGCGCGACCTACCGAGACGGATCAGACGAGCGCGCTCGCGCCCGGCTCACGCCGGGGGCTCGCCGCCGGGATCGCTCCGGTCGTCCGGCGGCGCCGGGGAGCCGGCTTCATGGCCGGCCTCGACGGAGAGGTCGGGCTCGATGTCAGCGAGCGAGACGCCGAGCTCCTCGGCGATGCGCTCGATCTCGGCACGCTCGGCCGGCGTGGGCGCGCCGTCCGCCGCCGCGAGCCGGATCAAGAGGCGCACGACCTCCACCCGCTCGCTCGCGTTGCAGAGCGCCTTGAGCTCGCGGTAACAGCGGTCGACCTCGCCCTCCTGGAGCGCGGGCAGCTTGCCCTGGAGGGCGTTGAACACCGCCTCGACGCCGCTCGGCGCGAGCCCGTCGACGTGCGTGAGCAGCTCGCGGAGCAGCTCGTCTTCCTTGTCGGAGAAGCGGCCGTCGACACAGGCGACCTTGCCGAGCAGGACGATGACGGTGGCGATGTAGCGGAGGACGACCGCCTCGTCGTCCGGGAGCGCCGCGCGGAGCTCCGTCAGGAGGGCGTCGAGGTTCGGGAACGAGCCCCCCTGCTTCAGGCCGAGCCAGGCGAGGAGTCCCACGTGATGAGGCTACCAGATCCTCGCCGGGCAGGGCAGCCCGGCGGAGCTCCGCCCTCTTTGCCCGTTACGCCCGTCACCGCGGTCGTCCATGTCGCCGTCTTCGTCCATTCCTCAGCGGCCTACTCCTCGCCGCCGCGGTCCGCAATCCAATCGTCCACGGGGTTGTCGGACTTCGGGGTCTTCAGGATCGAGCCGTCGGGCCCGTCCTTGCGCACCACAAGGGTGCGCCGCGTCGTGGTGTCGGGCGTCTCGCGCGCGACCACGGTGATCACGTTGACCCCCGGCCGGAGCGGCGCCTCGAACGCGAACTCGGCCTTCTTCGGGTCGGCGCCGTCGCGGTTCGACTTGTAGTAGAGCTTCCGCGACCCGACGAAGATGAAGGTGTCGAGCAGCCGCTCGCTGTCCGACGCCGTCCCCGTGATCTTCACGGTGCCGGCCGTCGTCGCCAGCGCCGCCGCGGCGATGTCCAGCGTCGGCGGTGCGTGCGAGTAGAGGTCCTCGAACGCGACCGCCGCCGGGGCCGGCCCGCCGCCAGAGGCCACCTCGCGCGCCGCGACGAACGCGAAGCGCCCCGCGCCGAGGTCGATCTTGAGGAACCCGCCTGGCGCCTCGCCGAGCACCTTGACCACGGCGCCCGCCGGGAGCCGGCCGAAGCCGCGCGCGCTCGCCTCGGGCGACGGGAGCAGGGTCACCCCCTCCGCCCCAGCCTTCATGGTGGAGCCCCCGCCGCTCAGCTGGATGCGCGGCGAGATCGGGATCTTCACCTTCTCGCTGGCGAACTCGCGGAGATCGCGATCGCCGACCGAGAGCGTGAGGGTCGCCTCGGGCTCCGACAGCTGCTGCTCCACGTCGAAGCTGAAGACCACCTTGCGCACGTCGCCCGGCTTGATGTTCGAGATGTCGAAGCGCCCCGCGTGCAGCATGAGCCCGTCGCCCGAGAGGTTCGCGATGTTCGCCTGCGTCTCGTACGACGGCCCCTTGCCGACGTTCTTGACGGTCAGGTACATGCTGACCCGCTCTCCCTTCTGGATGAGCCCGTCGCCGTTGCCCTCGCGGTCGTCCGCGATCTGATAGGCGTACTGGAAGAGCGGCCGGTCGAGCGCGCGCACCGTGGGCCGGATCTCGACCGCAGGCGGCTCCGGCGCGGCGGCGACCTCGAACTTCACCTTGAGGCCGTCGCTCCGCGAGAGGGCGTCCATCGGGATCGTGCAGACGCGCTTCTCGTTCGCCTTCCTCGGCTTCGTCGAGCCGACCTTCCGCCCCTCGACCTCGCACCAGCCGAGCGGCGCCTTCGCGCTCTTCGTCTGGCCAGGGCCGATCTTGCCGAAGATGAGCTCCTTGCTGTCGAAGTACGGGTTGTCGCTCTCCGTCGTCCCGCGGAGCCGGTAGACCGGCTGCTTTCCGTTGTTCTTGACCGTGACCCGGAGCTCCATCGGCTGCCCCGCGGTCACCTCGGCGCTCGGACGATCGGTCTCGACCTTCACCTCGAGCTCGGACTTCGCCGCCGGCGTGACCCCCTCGGGCGCGTCGGACCAGTCGACGCCGAGCTTCGTCAGCTCGGCCGCGACCTTGCCGAGCTCCTCCTTGCCGACCTGGTCGATGTAGTCGTGCATCGCCCGGAGCTGCTGGAGCCTCGGCGTGGAGGGCGGCATCCGCGCGGCGAGCTCCCGCGCGAAGCGGATGGGGAAGTCGACGGAGAAGTCCTCGTCGATGTCGCCCCCGCGCTCCCGCATCTGCTCGCGGTCGGTGCTCGTGAGCTGGTAGCGGACGACCTCGGACGGCTTACCCGCGGCCGCCGCGCGCGCGTTCGAGAGGTGCGCCGAGAGATCGCGCTCCCGGAGCCCGTCCTTCTGGACCGTGAGATCCATCTCGAGCTCGTCGACCGTCATCGGATCGAGCTCGATGTCCGGCGTGACGCCGACGCCCTGGATGGAGATGTCGCCCGGCGTCAGGTACTGCGCGATCGTGAGCTTGAGGGCCGCCTTCTCGGCCGTGACGTCGGGGAAGACGAGCTGCACGCTGCCCTTGCCGAACGTCTGCGAGCCCACGATGACGGCGCGATCGTTGTTCTTCAGCGCGCCGGCCACGATCTCGCTCGCGCTCGCGCTGTTGCCGCTCACGAGCACCACGATCGGGTACAGCGGCTCGGTGCCTGGCCCCTTGGCGCGCTTCTCCTCGCGGCCCTCGGAGGCGCCGACCGTGGACACGATGACGCCGTCGGCGAGGAACTTGTCGGCGATGCGCGCGGCCTGATCGAGCAGGCCGCCCGGGTTGCCGCGCAGATCGAGCACGAGCCCCTTCAGCTGCCCCTTGCTGCGCAGCCCGTCGAGCGCGGCGTCGAGCTCCGCGGTCGAGGTCGCCTGGAACGTCTTGAGCCGGACGTAGCCGACGCCGCCCTCGAGGGCGCGCGACTCGACGGACCTCACCTTGATCACCTCGCGGCTGAGCTCGAAGGCCTTCGGCCCCTGCCACCCGCCCTCGCCCTCGCGGGTCACCCACACGGTGACCGGGGTGCCGGGATCGCCGCGGAGCCTCCGCACAGCGTCGTCGAGCGGCATGTTGAGCGTCGACTCGTTGTTGATCTTCACGATCCGATCGAGCCGCTTGAGGCCCGCCCTGCCCGCGGGCGTGTCGGGCATCGGGTTCAGGACGGTGAGCATCTGGTCGCGGATCGAGATCACGACGCCGAGCCCGCCGAACGCGCCCGACGTGGAGAGGTTCATCTCCTTGTACGCCTCGGGGCTCAGGAACGACGAGTGCGGGTCGAGCGTGTGCAGCATGCCGTTGCACGCGGCGTACTCGACGTCCCGCAGATCGACCTCCGTGCCGCGGAGGTTCTTCTGGAGGAAGGTGAAGACCTCGCGGAGGCGCGCGGAGACGTCCCAGGGGCCCTGGATGTTGTCGATCCGGAACTTCTTCTCGCTGGTCTCGACGCGGACGGTGACCTCGTTGGGATCCTCGTTGAGGACGATCACCTGCGCGACGTCGCGCTGGACGGCGTTGAGCGCCGACAGCAGCATCTCCTTCGGCTTGACGCGATCCGGCTCGACGTACTTGTCCCGGATCATCTTCAGCGTCTCGTTGACGGCCTCGAGACGCGTGAGGTCGTACGGCGCCTTGGCCACCTGCCCGGTGACCGCGAGCGCAGGCTCGAACCCGCGCCAGAGCCCACCAGGGCCGAACTGAAGGACGAAGTACGCTGCCAGCGGGAACGCGGCGGAGACGACGAGCGCCTTGGCGACGCGCTCCAGGGGTCGGTGAGGCATACGGCGATCGAGTATAGACGCACCCCAGCGAGCGTCGACCGACGTCGATGCTCGCTGGCCCGAGCACCGCGTTTCAGCGCGGGCGCTACACGGGCTTGTGCGTGTCCTCTTGCTTTTCTTCGGGCTTCGCCGGGAGCTGCTTGGCCGCCTCCTCTTCGTCGTCGCGGAGCCCCTTCTTGAAATTCCGGATGCCCTCGCCGATCCCCTTCCCGACGTCGGCGATCCTCCCCGCGCCGAAGAGGAGCAGTGCGAGGCCTACGAGGAGGGCGATTTCAAGCGGTCCGATGCGGCCCATAGCGTTGATCCCTTGAAGGCTGCCACGCTCTCTGCGGCAGGTGGCGGCGGTCCACAGCCCGGTTCGAGTGGACCCATACCACCCATCCTCCGCACCGGCAACGCAGCGGTTCGAAGCGCGGAGACCCGTGCTAGGCTCGCGCACCGGCTTCGCTGGAGGAGAGACCAGGCGCGTGAGCACCCGCTCGCTCCGCCAGCGGTTCACAAATCAAGAACGGCTCGACGGGACAGACGGGATCGCCAGCCGGCCGGCCCGGACGCCAGCCTCGGATGAGGCAGGTGGTGATCCATGGCTCGAGCCCTCGCAGGCTTCGCGACAGTCGACACGGGGAAAACACGATGCCGATGAACCGCTTGAATCGTAAGGCAGCGCATTGTCTGGCAGGAGCGTCCGTGGCAGCGGCGGTGCTCGCCGGCGCCGCCGGGCGCGCGAGCGCTCAGCAGGCGAGCGGGGGAGACACGGTGAGCGTCGACGGCAAGGGGATCGTCGGCGGCGCGTTGCTCGGCGGCGAGGTCGTGATGCTGACCATGGGGGCGATCGGGGTCGAGCGCGCCTGGCCGTACCTCGTGTTCGGCGGGCTCGGCGCGGTGGGCGGCGGCGTCGCCGGCTACTTCGTCGAGGCCGCGGAGCCGCCCGCGGAGGTGCCGCTCTACATGCTCGCCGGGGGCATGGCGCTGGTCATCCCGACCCTCGTCGTCACCCTGAACGCCACCGCGTACAAGCCCCCCGAGTCCGACCAGAGCGAGCCGATCCGCAACGAGCCGGCCGCGGAGCCCGCGCAGCCGGGGATCAACGTCCAGCTCACGACGGACGCAGCGCAGATCCTCCGGCGAGCCCGCCGGGAAGAGCCCCGGCTGGGCCTCGTCGACATCACGCCGCGCCGGGTCGCGCTCGGCGTGCCCGCGCTCTCGTTCAAGCCGCTCTACTCCCAGGACGAGATGTTCAAGTTCGGCGTGGCGCAGGGGCACGAGGTCCGCGTCCCCGTCCTCCGGGCGACCTTCTGAGGGGCCCGGGGTCGCCCCGGGCGGCGGCGCGGGGCAGGCGCCCCCCTGCCCCGCGCGCCGGTCTCTGTGCCGATCCCTACGCTCGGCGTTAGGCTCTCGCCGTGGCCGACCTCCACGATCCTCCGCTCCCCTGGTCCACGCGGCTCTGGTTCGCCTTCGCCTGCTTCTTCCGCGTGCTGTTCGATCCCCAGTTCGCCGAGCGGGCCTGGCAGGCGCGCGAGGCGGTCGCCGCCCTGCCGCCGGCCGAGCGCGCTGAGCCGCGACAGCTCGAGCGAGATCGCGCAGGCGGCGCGCCCGAGGCCCCCGAGGCCGCCGCGGCCGCGGCGAGCGAGCCCGCCCCCGCGCCGGTCACCGCCCCCGCGCCGCAGGCCGCGCCCGCGGTGAGCTCGGCGCTCCAGCTGCTCTCGCTGCTCCAGCGCGAGGGGCGGCTCGTCGACTTCCTCGAGCAGGACATCGCCTCGTTCGGCGACGCGGACGTCGGCGTGGCGGCGAGGATGGTCCACGAGGGCTGCCGCAAGGCGCTGCGCAGCCACGCGAAGCTCGCGCCCGTGCGGCGCGAGGACGAGGGGGAGAAGGTGACGCTCGAGGCCGGCTACAACCCCTCCGAGATCAAGCTGATCGGCAACGTGTCCGGGACCGCGCCCTACAGAGGGGTGCTGCGCCACCGGGGCTGGCGCGCCGACGACGTCTCGCTGCCGACCCCGGTCGCCGGCCACGACGCCAGCATCATCGCCCCCGCGGAGGTCGAGCTATGAGCGCGCGCTACATCATCGGCATCGATCTCGGCACCACCCACTGCGCGCTCGCCTACGCGCCCCTGCCCGAGGACGGAGCCGACGCGCGGCTCACGCCGTCGCCCGAGGTGATGGCGGCCCCGCAGCTCGTGGCGCAGGGGACGCTCGAGGCGCGCCCGCTCCTGCCCTCCTTCATGTACATCCCTCACGAGAGCGAGGGCCCCCAGGCGCTGCCCTGGGACGCCGAGCGGCGCTTCGCCGTCGGCGAGCACGCCCGCGCGCGCGGCGTCGACGCGCCGGCGCGCCTCATCTCGAGCGCGAAGAGCTGGCTCAGCCACGCTGGCATCGACCGGCGCGGCTCGACGCTCCCGCTCGGCGCGCCCGAGGACATCGAGAAGATCTCGCCCGTCGAGGCGTCGTGGCGGTACCTCGAGCACCTCACCGAGGCGTGGGATCACCTGTTCGCGAAGGACGATCCGGCGCTCGCGCTCGCGAAGCAGGAGATCGTGATCACGGTGCCCGCGTCGTTCGACGCCGCCGCGCGCGATCTCACCGTCGAGGCCGCGAGCGCCGCGGGGTTCGAGGACCTCACCCTGCTCGAGGAGCCGCAGGCCGCCGTGTACGCCTGGATCGACGCGGCCGGCGAGGCGTGGCGCAAGCACCTCCAGCCGGGCGACGTGCTGCTCGTGATCGACGTCGGCGGCGGGACCACCGACTTCTCCGCGATCGCCGCGGTCCCGCGCGACGGCTCGCTCGAGCTCGTCCGCGTGGCGGTCGGCGACCACATCCTGCTCGGCGGCGACAACATGGACCTCGCGCTCGCGCACGTCGTGAAGGCGAAGCTCGCCGCCGAGGGCAAGGAGCTCGATCGCTGGCAGATGACGTCGCTCACCCACGCCGCGCGCGTCGCGAAGGAGCGGCTGCTCGGCGATCCGTCGATCAGCGAGGCGCCGATCGCGATCGCCGGCCGCGGCTCGAAGCTGCTCGGGGCGGCGATCCGGACCGAGCTCACGCGGGACGAGATCACCCGGACGCTCGTCGACGGGTTCTTCCCCGAGGTCCCCTCGTCCGCGCGCCCCGCGACCCGCGCGCGCGCCGGCCTGACGCAGCTCGGCCTCCCGTACGCGCAGGACCCGGCGATCACCCGCCACCTGGCCGCGTTCCTGGGGCGACAGGCCGGCGCGACGTCGAAGCTTCCGGGCTTCGCCCCGCAGGGAGGAGCGAACGCCGAGCCCGGCCGAGCGCCGCTCCTCCTGCACCCGACGGCGGTGCTCTTCAACGGGGGCGTCATGAAGAGCGCGGCGCTGCGCGAGCGGCTGGTCGCGACGCTCGGCGCCTGGCTCGAGCAGGACGGCGCGCCCCGGCCGCGGGTGCTCCCGAGCGACGACCTGGATCTCGCTGTCGCGCGCGGCGCCGCCGCCTACGGCCTCGCGCGGCGCGGCCGCGGGCTCCGGATCCGCGGCGGGACGGCGCGGGCCTACTACGTGGGCATCGAGGGGGCCGTCCCCGCGGTGCCCGGCCTGGAGCCGCCGATCACGGCGCTCTGCCTGGCGCCGTTCGGCATGGAGGAAGGCACCGAGGCGACGCTGCCGCCGCAGGAGTTCGGCGTGGTGGTGGGCGAGCCGGTGCGCTTCCGCTTCTTCAGCTCGTCGGTGCGCCGGGATGACCAGGCCGGGACCGAGCTCGAGAGCTGGAAGCCCGGAGAGCTCGAGGAGCTCTCGCCGATCGAGGTCACCTTGCCCGCGGAGGGCCGCCGGGAGGGCGACATGGTGCCGGTGCAGCTGCGCGCGTCGGTCACCGAGGTGGGGACGCTGCTCCTGGAGGCGATCCCCCGGGAGGCGCAGAAGCCGAACGAGCGCTGGCGGATCGAGCTGTCGGTGCGCGCCGAGGCGTGAGCGCGAGGTGCCCGACATGGCACCGACGATTCGCAGGCTCCGCGTCGTCCATTCGACGAGATATACCTACGATCGCCCGGTGGAGCGCAGCGTGCACAAGCTGCATCTCTGCCCGGTGCACGACTGGGATCAACGGGTGCTCTCGCACACGCTCACGATCGATCCCGGCGTGACCACCATGGAGTTCGAGGACGTCTTCGGGAACCGGGCCACACGCTTCGAGATCAACGCCCCGTATACCACGCTCACGATCTCGGCCGACTCGATCGTGGAGCTCTGCGACGCCGATCCGTTCGCGTTCGCGAAGAAGAAGATGCGGCCCGCGTTCCCCCTCGTCTGGATGCCCTGGGAGCAGGCGATCATCGCGCCGTACGTGCGCCCGGCGGAGCTCCCCGACACCCAGAGCCAGGCGCTCTTCGATTACGCCATGTCGTTCGTCGAGAAGAACGACGCGGACCTGATGGAGACGCTCTTCGCGATCAACCTGACGCTCTTCCGCGATTACCAGTACGTGCCGGGCTCGACGAACCTCGCGACCACCCCGTACGACGTCTTCGTGAACCGGCGCGGGGTCTGCCAGGATTTCGCGAACCTGTTCATCTGCATGGCGCGGCTGCTCGGCATTCCGGCGCGCTACGTGTGCGGATACCTCTATACCGGCAACGTCGGCGCGAGCCGCGCCGGCTCCGACGCGACCCACGCGTGGGTGCAGCTCTACATCCCGAACATCGGCTGGAAGGGGTTCGACCCCACGAACGGCGTGCTGGCCAGCCTCGACCACGTGCGGGTCGGTTACGGCCGCAACTACATGGACGTAACGCCGACGGCGGGGACGCTCTACACCGCCGCCGCCGAGACAATGAACGTCGATGTGACGGTGAGCGAGGTCGACTAGGTCTCTCCGCGGGATCGTCCGCGCACCGACAGGCGCCTGTCGCACCGAGCCCACAGCGACAGCGGAGAGCGCGAAACAGCGGCCGCAGGCGAGGCAGGCGTCCCGCCCCTCCCTGCGGCCGCAGCACGAATCGCCGAAGGTCGCACGGACGGATCCGCGAGACCTCGGCGCGTCGCGATCACTGGCCGTCCTGGAGACAGGCGGTGCCCTGTTCGATGCACGCGCCGTCAGCGGTGGTGGCCGCCTCGGTGCCGCACGCGTTGCACGCCTCGTCCGCCGCCTCGTCCGTTGTGCACGCGACATAGCAGGGGTCGCCGTCCGCCGCGCCACACGCCTCGCAGATACACTCCGTAACTGCCTGGTATTTCGGGATCGAGGACTCGCAGAGGTCCGCCGGATCGGCGTCGGCCACGAGGGGCGCCGAGCAGGTCACACACGCGTCGCTGCCGCCCGTGCCACCGCCACCGCCCTCGCCGCTGCCGCCCTCGCCGCTGCCGCCCTCGCCGCCCGTGCCGCCGCCGCCGCCCTCGCCGGCCGAGCTGCTCGCGCTGGTCCCGCCGCCCGTGCCCGTCTCGGTGTCGTCCCCGCAACCCGCGGAGAAGGCGGTCGCGCCAAGGATGAGAGCCATCGAGCCAATGCTGACAAGATTAATATTACGCATGTTGTCCTCCGGCGCGCTCGAACGAGCGCCCGTCGTCGATCGTCGCTTCGTCTGTCAGTCCCAAGGGGACTCGCCGGTCGCGACAACCCCCGCGTGCCGGCGGCGGCACACTACTCCACCCAGGCTGTGACGCTCAACTATCTTTCATGCGGCGTGCGAAAACAGCTGTCCGCGCCTCGCCCGGTCGAGCGACCCCAAACACCATGGCATGAGCGTTGAGGACGAGCCCACCAGCGCCCGCGGCTCGGGGATCGCCCGACTCCGACGCCCGGACGAAACCACACCGAAATCGCGCGTCGCGAACCGCGCGCATCGCCGTGGCCGGGGGCCCGCGGCCCACGCTCGCGGCGAGCGTCGCAGCGAATGCCGCAAGTCGCGAGTTCCGAGCCTCCTTGTGCTCCACGGAACGCCGCGCCGTCGCCGGGATCGCCGCCGCCCGCGCCGCGCGCTGCCCGCGGCGCTGCGCGATCTCGATGCCTCGCGCGAATCTGGAGATGGCGGCGGACGCCGCCGGGAGCGCGCGCCTTTGACGACTTGAAGGTGGAAGTTGGAAAGCGCTCGTGACAGCGGCCCTGGAGCACGGATCTGCTATGATCAGAGCCGCGGCGCCTGCGTCGCGCGCGATCGCGGAGCCCGGCCTCGCGCTGCGATCGCGCGCGACGGGCGCCAGCGATACGGCCCCACGCGCGCCGCGCAGCGACGGCGCGCGCGGGGCTCGTCGCGCGTCACGGGGGGAGGGCACGATGAGCATTCGTCTGCGCGTGTTGCGCGTGTTGCGCGTGTGTCTGGCGGTGACGCTCGCGGGCCTGTGCGCCTGCGCGAGCACGCCCGTGCAATGGGCCTCGCCGGAAACGCAGCCGAAGCTCCCGCCCCCACGGGAGATCAACGCCGTCGCGCGGCCGGACGCCGCGCACTGCGCGGCGATCGTCGGGGCCACGCTCATCGACGGCCGGGGAGGGCCGCCCGTGCGCGACGCCGTCGTCGTGGTCCGCGGTGACCGCATCGTCGCCGCGGGCGCCCGCGGCGCCACCGACGTCCCGGCCGGCGCGGAGGTCGTCCCGGGCGCGGGGCTCTCGGTGCTGCCCGGCCTCATCGACGCGCACTTCCACCTCGACGGCGATGACGGGCTGCCCGGCGTCGTCCTGCAGCGCGGCGTCACCTCGCTGCGCGAGCCGGGGAACTGGATCGAGGCGTATGACGCCGCGCGCAAGCTCGGTCCGACGCCGCGGCTCTTCCTGGCGGGGCCGCTGCTCGACGGGCTGTATCCGGCCTATCCGGAGAGCGCGATGCTTGTGCGCGACGCGGCCGAGGCGCGCTGGGCCGTCGATCAGCTGGTCGAGCGCGGGGCGTCGGCGATCAAGGTCTATTTCCGCCTGCCCCTCGGGCTCGTCGAGGAGGTCGCCAAGGCCGCGCACGCGCGCGGGGTGATCGCCGTCGCGCACCTCGAGACCGTGGACGCCGCGGCCGCGGTCCGCGCCGGGCTCGACGGCATCGAGCACATCACGTCGCTCGGCACGGCCCTCGTGCCGCCGCGCGAGGCGGAGCGCTACCGCCAGTCGGTGATCGCCGACAACGACGCGCGTTTTCCGGGGCGCTTCGAGGTCTTTCGCGGCATCTCCCTCGGCGCGCCGCGGACCCGAGCGCTGCTCGGGCTGCTCGCGGCGCGGGGCACCTTCCTCACCCCGACGCTCGCCATCTTCGAGCGCCGCGCCGGCGACGCGGGCGCGACGGAGACCCAGGTGCGCGGCTTCGAGAACATGATGAAGCTCACCCTCGCGGCGCGCCGCGCCGGGGTGCGGGTGGTCGTCGGCTCCCACGGCAAGGCGCCGGGCGCCGAGCGAGGGTGGGCCTACCAGCACGAGATGGAGCTGCTCGTCGAGAGCGGCCTCTCGCCCATGGAGGTCCTCGTCGCTGGCACGCTGGAGAACGCCAGGTACTTCCGCGCCGACGACCGGCTCGGCAGCGTCGAGCCGGGCAAGCTCGCCGACCTCGTCCTGATCGAAGGCGACCCGCTCGCGGACATCCGGGCGATGCGCCGCGTGAAGCGGGTGATGCTGAACGGGAGGTGGGTCGGCCCTGCTCAGGCCGAGTGAGCCGCACGCGCGCTCGCCGCCGCGGGCTCGGCGCGCGCGTCACGTGGAGTTGCGCGGAGTTGCGCGGACAGGGCGAGCGCACGCGGAGCGCGCCGCCGCCATCGCGCGGCGCGCTCCGACAGAGGGCCTTCAGCCCATCTCGATCTCGACGCGCACCGTCGAGCCGGCCGGCGACAGGGGAATCACGTTCCCCGCGACGGTCTTGCCGTCCACGGTCAGCTTCTTCACGCCCTTGCACACCCCCGAGTTCTTGACGCTGATCTCGTAGGTGGCGCCGCGGAAGCGGCGGGAGATGGAGAAGCTCTTCCACGCCTTGGGCACGCAGGGATCCAGCTTCAGGCCGTCGTACTGGGGCTGCACGCCGAGGATACCCTGGCTGACGGACACGAACGTCCAGGCCGCGGTGCCGGTGAGCCAGGCATTCTTGGCCTCACCGAAGACCGGGGCGTCCTTGCCGGCGATCATCTGCGCATAGACGTAGGGCTCGGCGCGATAGGTCTCGATCTGGCTCTCCTTGGCCGAGGGGCAGATGGAGAGATAGTACTCCAGCGCGCGCTCCCCTTCGCCCAGGAGACACCAGCCGAGGTGGATCCATGTGTTGTTGTGGCAGAAGATGCCTGCGTTCTCCTTCACGCCCGGCGGATACGAGGTGACCTCGCCGAGCTCGAGGTGATAGGTCGAGTACGCGGGCTGCTGCAGAACGATGCCGTTCTTCGTGTAGAGGTGCTTGTGCACGCTCTCCATCGCCTGCTTGGCGCGGCCGTTGTCCGCGCCGGCGCCGCCCAGGACGCACCAGCCCTGGCTCTCGATGAAGATCTTCCCCTCCTCGTTGTCCTTGCTCCCGACAGGCCGGCTCTCGGCGTCGTAGGCGCGGCGGTACCACTCGCCGTCCCAGGCCTCCTTCTCGACAACGGCCAGCATCTCCGCGTACTGATCGCGCATGCGCGCCGCGTCGGACTTCTGGCCCATCCAGTCGTACAGGGCGGCCATCTCGCGGCTGGCATAGAGGAAGAGGCCGGCGATCATCACGGACTCGGCCTTCGAGTCCTTCACGTCACCCGCGGTCTGGAAGCTCTCGTTGGGCTCGGTGCTGAAACAGTTCAGGTTGAGGCAGTCGTTCCAGTCCGCGTGGCCGATCAGCGGCAGGCCGTGCGGGCCCCGCTTCTTCATCGTGTAGGCGATGGACGTCTCCAGGTGGTGGAGCAGGTCCTCCTTGGAGCCCGCCTTGTCGGCGTAGCCCACCGCCTCCTTGAGGATGCCCTTGTCGCCGGTCTCCTTGATGTACGCGCACGTGGAGAGGATCAGCCACAGGTGATCGTCGTAGAAGTCGCCGCCGATGTCGGCGTTCCCCTTCTTCGTCAGCGGCTGGTACTGGTGGTAGCAGGTGCCGTCGCTGAGCTGGGTGGCCGCGATGTCGAGGATGCGCTGGCGGGCGCGCTCGGGGACGAGGTGCACGAAGCCCAGGAGATCCTGGTTCGAGTCGCGGAAGCCCATGCCTCGGCCGATGCCGGTCTCGTACATGCTGGCCGACCGAGAGAGGTTGAAGGTCGCCATGCACTGGTACTGATTCCAGGTGTTGAGCATGCGTGTCGCGTGCTCGTCCGGGCAGTCGGCCTGGAAGTTCGACAGGATCCCGGCCCAGTCCGCCTTCAGCTGGGCGAACGCGCCGTCCACGACGCCGGGCGCCGAGTACTTGGCGAGGATCTCCTTGCCCTTCTGCTTGTTCAGGACGAAGGGCGCCTTGAACTTGGGCAGATCCCCGTGGTCCACGTACGAGAGCACGAAGCTCAGCGTCTCGCTCGCGCCGGGCTCGAGCGAGAGGCTCACCTGGTGGCTGCCGATCGGGTTCCAGCCGAACGCCTTGGAGTTCGTGGCCTTCCCCTTGGCCGGCACCTGGGCCTCGTGGAGGCCGTGGTGGACGCTGCCGCAGAAGGCGTCACGGCTCGTGTCGAAGCCGTCGATGGCGCGCGTGCAGGCGAAGAGCGTGTAATGGGAGCGGCGCTCGCGGAACTCGGTCTTGTGGTAGATCGCGCTCCCCTCGATCTCCACCTCGCCGATGGAGTAGGTGCGCTGGTAGTTCGTCATGTCGTTGAGCGCCTCGAAGAAGCAGAACTCCTGATAGGAGAAGAGCTGGATGTCCTTCTTCGCGCCGCTCTTGTTGGTGACCCGGGTGCGCCAGATCTCCACGTTCTCGCCGGGAACGATGAAGTAGAGCACCTCCACCTCGACGCCGTTCTTCTCGCCCGTGATCTTCGTGTAGCCCAGGCCGTGGCGGCACTCGTAGCGATCGAGGGCCGTCTTGAGGGGCTTCCACATGGGGTTCCACACGACCCCACCGTCGTTCACGTACAGGTAGCGCCCGCCGAGGTCCATGGGCACGTTGTTGTACCGGTAGCGCGTGAGCCGGCGCAGCTTGGCGTCCTTCCAGAACGTGTAGCCGCCCGCCGTGTTGGTGCAGAGGCCGAACATCTCGTCCGAGCCCAGGTAGTTGAGCCAGGGCAGCGGCGTGTCGGGCCGGGTGATGACGTACTCGCGGCTCTCGTCGTCGAAGTGGCCGTACTGATTGCTCATGGACGCGCGGTCTCCGTGGATAGCGACAGAAAAAAACCCGGAGGCAGCGCTGCCCCGGGTCGGATAAGCCGTTATTTGTCAGGCCTGGGGCCTCCGAGCGAGCTCAGAGGGCCGCCACTCTAGACCCCGGCACCTCCGCTTGTCAACCGGGCCTGGGGGCGCGCCTCGCTCACGGAGCCGCGTATCCGCCGCTTCAACCTACCTTGAACGTGTCGTAACGGCCGGCGCGCGGCGCGACGCGCGCCTCCAGCGCGGCGCGCTCGGCGGGCGGCATCGGGAAGGAGAGGGACCGCGCACCCAGGTTCTCGCGCACCTCGTCGATCGACGAGCAGCCGATGATCACCGTGTCGGCGTGGCTCGCCGCGTAGTGGATGAGCTCGCTCGCGCTCGCGGCGCGATCCTGGAGCAGGCGGCCCGCGGCCATGATCTTCATGCCGATGACGCCGACGCCGCGCCGCCGTGCCTCCTCGACCACGGTCGTCAGGAACGGGAGCCGCGCCGGATCTGCGGGGTTGACCGCGCAGAGCACGGTATCCACAGGATAACGCCGCATCGCCTCCAGGAGGATCCGCGGGTCGTGGTGGCCGGTGATCCCGACGTGGCGCACGCGGCCGTCGGCCCTGGCCTGCTCCACGGCCTCGATGGCGCCCCGCTTGCCGAAGATGGCGTCGAGCTCCTCGATCTCCCGCAGATCGTGCAGCTGCCATGAATCGAGGTGGTCTGTCCCGAGCCGACGCAGACTGTCGTCGAGCAGCCGCAGCGCGCCGTCGCGATCGCGCGCGTGCGTCTTGGAGGCGAGGAAGACCTGCTCGCGCGCCTTCGGGCCGGCGGCGCGGAAGGCTTCACCGTAGTAGTCCTGGCTCTGCTGGTATGCAGGCGCGGTGTCGCAATACCTGACCCCGAGGCGCAGGGCCTCCAGGATCACGGGCACCGCCTCGCGGTGACGGCCGGTCGTCCGGAGGATCCCCTCGCCCCCGAGCGACACCGGCTCCACCTGCGCGCCGGTCCGCCCGAGCGTGCGCGCGGGCACCCCGCCGGCCGCAGGCGCCTCGCCGGCCGCAGGCGCCGCAGGCGACGGGCAGCCGGCTGCCCCGACCGCCACGGCCGCTGCGGTCGTGGCGACCGCTCCCAGCACCCCACGACGGCCACCGTCGGCACTTCCCGTCTCGCTCGGCCCGCGCATACGGCCCTCCTGGAGAGGACTCTACCAACCGGCAGGTCGAACGTAAACCGAGGCCTGGATCCATGCAGTCACGCGGCTCGGGCGAGCGGCGGCGGGTGCGCCGCTCTCCTCATCGAGGCCGCAGCCCGGGGGGCGGACGCCGTCTTCAGCGTGCAGCCGAGCGAGGGGCAACCGTCAGGGACGAGCCCTGGGCACGCGGAAGTGGCCGTCAGCCACTCGCTACCACCGGTCGTCGGAGTCGTCGTCGTCCGACCGATCGTCGTCCTCGAACACCAGCCTGCCAATCACCACCTGGCGCGCCGTCGTGGGGTAATAGGCCGTGACGGCGGCCGTGCTCCAGGTGTGTCCGACGATGGTTTCCGAGGTGTTCATGTAGAGCCGCATCGTCCCGTAGCCGGCGCCGGAGGCCCCCCGGCCGCTCGAGGCGTACCTGGAGTCGGACGAGCCGTGGTGCGTGCTCGTCGAGTCGACGATGCTCACCTCGAACTGGAATGTGCCCGCGACGAGGGGTGTGACGGGGAGCTTCGCCCTGGGCGCCCGGCGGAGGATCGCGACGTGCCCGGTCGACGACTCGCCAGCGGGGTAGCGGATGGCGATGATGTCGGCGGCGCGCGCGTCCTTGGGGTCGTGGATCCTCTCGAATCCGTTCTCCTCGACGATGGCGTCGTAGTAGGCGGCCGCGCTCGGGCTCCGGCTGCCCAGCCAGTCGTTGAGCGACGCTTCGGTGAAGCCGTAGCCCCGCTTGAGCAGCTCCGTCAGGAAGGTGGCGCACTGCGTCCGGTTCGCGTAGCGCCGCGCGCCGGCCACACCAGCCCAGCTGATGAAGCTGGGGCTCGAGTTGTATTCGTTGTTCTCAGCGCTGATGTTGTCCACGAGGCTCTCCGCCCACCTGAGGTGGTCGGCGTGATGCGCAGCCGCGGTGCGCGGCGAAAGCCACACGAGCCCCGGAAGGACGAGACAAGCGATCTCCAGCACACGACGACGAACGCTCGCCATGATCCACCTTGCAATGCAGTGAGTTGCCCGAACTGGCGCGTCGCACTCAGCGCGCGGATTCCCGTGATGTATTAAGTACGATCGAGAGGCGCCGTTCAATACAAATTTGCAACACAATCATCTTTGGGAGTCGCTTGTCCCACAGGCGCACAGACGGACAGGCATCCTCGCGCTCGCGCTCGCGCGGCGCACGGCGATGCGATGGGCAGCGCGGCGCGGGGGAGTGACCCACGTGACCAACAACCAGCGGGGCAGTGCGAGGCAACCCGGCAGCCCGGCAGCCGGCAACCCGGACAACAAACCTCGCGACCGCTGCCCCGCACGATGCGGGGCACGCGCTGACGTCGACGAAATCAGTCGATTTCGAATGAGGGTCTGTGTTAACCTGGCCTGTTGTTCCGACGCCCGGGTGGCTCGGGTACAGGCGCGAGGAGGGGCGTGTCAGACCTGGAGCGACGGGCGGGCGGCCTCGATCGGTCGCCAGCCGGTCACTTCGACTTGATGCGGAACTCCACCCGCCGGTTCACGGCGCGGCAGCCCTCGTCGTTCGTGAAGCAGAGCGGCGCGCCGGCGCCATACCCCGGCGCCGTCATCGGCGTCGCGACGCCGCGCTGGACGAGGTAGCGGACGACGGCGTTCGCGCGGCGCTCGGACAGCTTGATGTTGTGATCCACGCTGCCCTGGTTGTCCGTGTGGCCCTCGACCGTGAGCGCGGTGATCTCCGGGTGCGTCCGCAGGATGTTCGCCACCGCGTCGAGGACCGAGAACGACTCCGGCCGGATCTCGTCCTTGTCGAGGTCGTAGAAGATGGGCCGGGCGATCTTGATGCGATCCCCCTCGATGACCGCCTCGGCAGGCGCCGCCGGCTGGACGGCCACGGGAGGAGGAGGAGGCGGCGGCGCCGCGCTCGCCGCCACCGACATCTCGGTCTTCGCCGACCCGCACCCCGCCGCAAGGGCGCCCAGGACCACAAGCCAGATCGCTCGGTTCGCTCGCATTTCGCGGCTCTAGCACGGGGAATCGCCCGGAAGAACCGGAAGAAATGCGCGGGCGCGCGCGAGCCGGCGCGGCGGCGCGCCGGACCTGCGGAATGCGCCGCGGCGATCCAGTATCGTTGCTGCGCGCACGCATGTCCGCCCCCGCGAAGAGCCCGAGCCTGATCGTCGGAATCGACCTCGGCACCACGCACACCGTCGTGGCGTGGGCCGAGCGCGACGCAGGTCCCGGTGCGATCCGCGTCTTCTCGATCCCGCAGCTCGTGACCGCCACCGAGACCGAGGCGCGCCCGCTGCTGCCGTCCCTGCTCTACGCGCCCCTCCCCGGCGAGGCGCCGGCCGATCCGTTCGGCGACGCGCCCTTCGCGATCGGCGAGCACGCGCGCCGGCGCGGCGGCGAGATCCCCGGGCGGCTCATCGCCTCGGCGAAGAGCTGGCTCTGCCACCCCGCCGTCGACCGCACGGCGCCCATCCTGCCCTGGGGCGCGGCCGAGGAGGCGACCTCCCTGCAGCGCGTCTCGCCGCTCGACGCGAGCGCCCGGATCCTCGCCCACGTGCGGCGCACCTGGGACGACGCCTTCCCGGAGCGCCCGCTCGCGGCCCAGGAGGTCGTGCTCACCGTGCCGGCCTCGTTCGACGAGGTCGCGCGCGAGCTCACAGTCGAGGCCGCCCGCCGCGCCGGCCTCTCGGCGCGCCTCCTGGAGGAGCCGCAGGCCGCGTTTTACGACTTCATGCGCCTCGCCGGCGCCGAGGGCCTCGAGGCCCTGCTCGAGCGCTCGGGCGGCGAGGCGATGGTCCTCGTCTGCGACGTCGGCGGCGGCACGACGGATCTGTCGCTCATCCGGGTCGCTCGGGGCGCCGGCGCGGCCAAGGGCCCCCCCGAGGTCTCCCGCGTCGCGGTCGGCCACCACCTCTTGCTCGGCGGCGACAACATGGACCTGGCGCTCGCCCACCTCTGCGAGCCGCGCCTCGTGGGCGCAGGGGAGAAGCTCGACCCGGCGCGCTTCGGCCAGCTCGTGCTGGCCTGCCGCGCCGCCAAGGAGCGCCTGCTCGCGGGCGAGGCCTCGTCCGGCGGCGCCGGCGGCGCCGCGCCTTCGCCGCCGGATGACGCGCCGGTCACGGTGCTCTCGCACGGCGCGCGGCTCGTGGGCGGCGCGCTGACGACGCGCCTCGGCCGCGAGGAGGTCGAGGGCGTCGTGCTGGACGGCTTCTTCCCGGACGCGCCGCGGGACGCCCGGCCGCAGCGCGGGCGGAGCGGGCTCGTCGCGTTCGGCCTGCCCTACGAGCGGGACGTCGCGATCACCCGGCACGTGGCCTGGTTCTTCGCGCGCCACGCCCCGGAGGCGCGAGGGCCGACCGCGCTGCTCCTGAACGGCGGCGTCTTCCGGGCCCGCCGCGTCGCCGAGCGCCTCGCGCAGGTCGTCGAGCGCTGGGGCGGCCCGCCGCTCGATCTGCTCCCGCACGCCGATCCCGACCTCGCGGTGGCGCGGGGCGCTGTCGCGTATGGCCTCGCCCTCGCGGGCCGCGGCGTGCGCATCGAGGGGGGCGCGGCGCGCGGCTACTACGTCGGCCTCGAGCCGCCCGCCGGCGGGGGGCCGCGGCCAGCGGTCTGCGTCGTGCCGCGCGGCGCGAAGGAGGGCAGCGTCCACGCGGCGGCCGGGCGGACCTTCGCGCTCGTCGTGGGGCGCCCGGTGCGGTTCGACCTGTTCGCGTCGGATGACGCGCGCGCCGATCGCGCGGGCGACCTCGTCGCCCTCGAGGACGACCGGTTCGAGGCCCTGCCGCCGATCGCGGTGGCGTTCGACGCGGGGGACGCGGCGCGCGCCGCGACCGGAAAGCAGGCGGAGGTGCGGGTGCAGATCGAGGGAGAGCTCTCCGCGATCGGCACCCTGGATCTCGCCTGCGTCGAGGTGGACGCCGCGGCGCCGCGCCGCTTCCGGCTGGCGTTCCAGCTGCGCGAGGACGGCCGCGGCGCGCGCGCGACCGAGGCCGAGGGCGGCGCCCCGGCGGAGCGGGTGCAGGCGAGGCCTCACGCCGCGGCGGCGCCGGGCGGCAAGCGCCTCGACGAGGCACGGGAGGCGATCGAGCGGGTGTTCGGCAAGGGGCGGCCCGACGTGACGCCGCGGGAGGCGAAGAACCTCGTGCGCGAGCTCGAGCGCGTCCTCGGGGAGCGCGCCACCTGGACGACGGAGACCGCGCGGGCGCTGCTCGACACCCTCGTCCCGAGCGCGCGCTCGCGGCGGCGCTCGGCCGATCACGAGCGCGTGTTCTGGTCGCTCGCCGGCTACTGCCTCCGCCCCGGGTTCGGCGACCCGGGCGACCCGGCGCGCGTCGCCGCGCTCGCGCCGCTCTTCGCCGAGCGGCTGGCGTTCCCGCAGGAGGCGCGCTCCTGGCAGCAGTTCTGGATCGCCTGGCGCCGCATCGCGGGCGGCCTCGACGAGCCGCTGCAGGTCGCGATCCGGGATCTGGCGGATCCGTTCCTGGCCCCGGCCGAGCAGCGGCTGAAGAAGCCGAAGGGGGTGAAGCCGGAGGCGCTCGACGATCTGCTCGAGCTCTGCGCGTCGCTCGAGCGCGTGCCCGCCGGCCGGAGGAGCGAGCTCGGGGCGTGGATCCTGGAGCGCACATGGACCGACCGCGACGCCCGGCTCTGGGCGGCGATCGGCCGCCTCGGCGCGCGCGTGCCGGCCTACGCGAGCGTCCACCATGTGGTGTCGCCGGCGGCGGCCGAGCGGTGGATAGACCACCTGCTGCGCGAGAAGTGGCAGGAGCTGCCGTCCGCGGCGCCGGCCGCGGTGCAGCTCGCGCGCAGGACCGGGGACCGGGCGCGCGACGTCTCGGACCGGGTCCGCGGCGAGGTGGAGCGGCGGCTAGAGAAGGTGGGCGCCCCCGAGGCGTGGCTCAAGGCGGTGCGCGAGGTGGTGGCCTTCGAGGAGTCCGAGCGCGCGGCGTTCTTTGGAGAGGGGCTGCCGGTGGGGCTGCGGCTTGTGAGCGAGTAGGAGCGGTCAGCGGCGAAGTCGACCGCTGAACTGCACCCCGCTCTACTCGCCGGAAGCCGCCTCGATGCATGCCTCGAGCTCCGGCGTCGCCCGCCAGCCGCACTCGCCCGACGCGCCCCGCTCGCACACGCTGTGCTCCTTGTAACACCCGTACTCCTCGAGCCACTCGCACGTGGTGACGACATCCACCCCCTTGTCCGCGCAGATCTGCCCGCTGCAGCCCGTCACCACGCACGGCCCAGCCTCGCCGCCGCCGATGCACGCCTCGAGCTCCGGCGTCGCCCGCCAGCCGCACTCGCCCGACGCGCCCCGCTCGCACACGCCGTGCTCCTTGTAACACGCGTATTCCTCGCGGTACTCGCAGGTCGTGGCCACCTCCTCATCCGAGCAGACCTGACCGCTGCAGCCGGTCACCACGCACGGGGCAGGCTTGTCGCCGCCGATGCACGCCTCGAGCTCCGGCGTCGCCCGCCAGCCGCACTCGCCCGACGCGCCCCGCTCGCACACGCCGTGCTCCTTGTAACACGCGTACTCATCGCGCCACTCGCAGGTCGTGACCACCTCGTCATCGGCGTCGGCACAGACCTGACCGCTGCAGCCGGTCACCACGCACGGCGCAGGCTCGCCGCCGCCAAGGCACGCCTCGAGCTCCGGCGTCTCCCGCCAGCCGCACTCGCCCGACGCGCCCCGCTCGCACACGCCGTGCTCCTTGTAACAGGCATATTCCTCCCGGTACGCGCAGTCCGTGACCACGTCCTCGTCCGCGCAGACCTGGCCGCTGCAGCCGGTCACCTGGCACGAGACCGGCTCGCCGCCCGCCACCCCACCTCCCCCAGGGCCTTCCCCCCCGCCCTCGATCGAGCCCTGACAGCCTTTGCCCTTGGCGCCGGTGAGCAAAGGTACGAAGAGCACGAGCATCGCAACGACAAGCCGGTGACGTTTGCTGAAAAGATCCATCGTCAAGCCTCCTATCAAGTAGAGACGAACCTGCCATTCGGCAGCCGCAGGCGCCAGGATTCACACCTCGTGCCAAGCACGGCGCCGGCGCATCCCCTCGCATCCCCTCGCATCTCCGCGCGCAGACGCGATGCTCCCGCGGTGACGAGCAGCTGCCCACAAGCCGCGTGAGCCGCCTCCAGGTCATGAGACCTCACCCCGGGATCAGGGCATCGAACATCGCCACGGCGCACGCCTTGCGGGCAGGCCCATGACCGCCGGCAGCCCGCCGGCCGCACACTCTGGCACAAGCCACGGGAATACCCGCAAATTCCTTGGATCTTCCGTGGGGTTCCGCATGGCCCGTTACTTGCTAAGTGCGCCGGGCACGGGACCTGAACGGTGCACGCGCACCGGCGCAGACATGACGCCCTGTGTCTCGTCCTCAACGAGGTGGACTATGACCTTCCTGTCTAGAACTTACGCCGGCTGGCTCGTCCTCGCGACGGCGGCGGCCTCGGCCGGACTCACCGGCTGCGGGAAAGGCTCGACGGGGCCTTCCTCCGAAACCGGCTCGACCGATTTCATCTCTGACACTCCGAGGGCCGGCGGAGGAAGAGATGCGGCCGACGGTGGCGGCGAGGGCGCAGCGGGCACCGGAGGCGACGGCGCCCCGACCGCGCCTCCGGCCGACGGCGACGCCGAGCGCGCGATCACCGAGGCCGACATCATCCAGGTCAAGGACGGCAAGCTCTACGCGCTCTCGCAGTACTCGGGGCTCAGCGTCATCGACATCTCCCGGCGCGACCGGCTGAGCCTCGTCGGGCGCTACCGGGCGAGCGGGATCCCCTTCGAGATGTACCTGCGCGACGGGATCGTCTACGCGATGTTCTCGTCGTGGACCCAGTACGTCTACGACGCGGCCACCGGCGAGTACTCCTATGAGCAATCGAGCCACATCGAGGCGCTCGACGTCTCCGACCCGGCGGATATCCAGCAGATCGGCTCGTTCGACCTGCCGGGTACCATCTCCGACTCGCGCATCGTCGGTGACGTGCTCTACACCGTCACGTTCGAGGACGGCGGTTGCTGGGGATGCAAGCAGTCGCGGAACACCACGATCACCTCCCTGGCCGTCGGCGCCCCCGCCGACATCGCCGTGGTCGATCAGCTGAGCTACGACGACGACCCCAACGACTACGGGTGGCAGCGCAGCGTGAGCGTCACCCAGGACCGCATGTACATCGCGGGCATCGAGTGGGACGGCACCGACGAGGGGCACTCCACCATCCAGGTCGTCGACATCTCCGATCCCGGGGGCGCGCTCGTCGAGGGCGCGAGCGTCGAGGCCGTCGGTCAGATCCAGAGCCGCTGGCAGATGGACGAGCACGAGGGTGTCCTCCGCGTCGTCAGCCAGCCCGGCCTCTGGCGGACCAACGCGCTGCCCGGCGTCCAGACCTTCGCCGTCGCGTCCTCGCAAGAGCTGACGCCCCTCGGCTTCACCGAGCTCACCCTGCCCCGGCCCGAGACGCTGCGCTCCGTGCGCTTCGACGGCGACCGCGCCTACGCGATCACGGCGGAGCAGACCGACCCGCTCTTCACCATCGATCTCAGCGATCCGGAGCACCCCGCCCAGCTCGGCGAGCTCGAGATGCCCGGCTGGGTCTACCACATGGAGCCGCGCGGCGACCGGCTGCTCGCCCTCGGCTTCGACAACGCCGCCACCGACGGCGCGCTCCACGTCTCGCTCTTCGACGTCTCCGACCTCGCGAAGCCCACGATGCTGGAGCGCGTCCATTTCGGCGGCGACTGGGCGAGCTTCGCCGAGGGCCAGGACCGGATCCACAAGGCCTTCACCATCCTCGACGATCTCGGCACCATCCTCGTGCCGTACAGCGGCTGGGACATCGACGAGGCCGAGGGCTGCGGCTCGTACGAGAGCGGCGTCCAGCTCGTCGACTTCACGGCCGACACGCTCACGAAGCGCGGCTCGGCGCCGGCGCGCGGCCAGGCGCGCCGCGCCTTCGTCCACGACACGCGGCTCTTCGCCGTCTCCGATCAGGAGGTCGGGACGTTCAACATCGATGATCGCGACGCCCCGGTCGAGGCCGCCGACCTGGCCCTGGCGACGGTCGTCAGCAACACGGTCGCCACCGGCGATCTCGTGGTCCGCATGGGCGCGGACTGGTGGACCCAGGCCGCGGAGCTCGAGGTCGTGTACGCCGCGGACCCGGGGCGCACCGAGCCGATCGGCAAGCTCGACCTCTCGACGCTGGCCTCCGGATCGAAGAGCGACTGCTATGGATCCGGCCTCTCCAGCGCGCAGCTCTTCGCGCACGGGCAATACGCCTACCTGCTCTGGCCCTCGTACACGGACTCGTCGAAGACGAGCCTCGCCGTCATCGATCTCACGAACCCCGAAGCCCCCCGGATCGCGAGCCAGCGCGATCTGCCGTTCACCAGCAACGCGCTCTACTATAACGGGTACTACGGCAGGATCGTCGCCGCGGGCGCCGCCGTCGTCCAGGCAGGGAGCACGCTCGTGCTCCGCAACGTCGAGGACCCGTACTACTACTACGAGGACGGCGGCGGCGCCCCGCCGCCGCAGCCCCGCGATCCGTCGCTCGAGATCATCGACCTCTCGAACCCGTCGAGCCCGACGCACCGCTCGCTGCCCCTGCCCGACGGCGCCGGCTACACGGGCCTGCAGCTCGACGGGACCACCGTGCTGACGTCGCACTGGGTGCCGCTGCAGGGCGACTCCTCCAGGGCGCGCTTCTACCTCGACCGCATCGACGTGGCCGATCCCTCCTCGGCGGTCGTGCGGACGCCGGTCAACGTGCCCGGCTCGCTGCTGGCCTTCGATGGCGCGTCGGACCGCGCGCTCACGGTCGATTACGAGGCGGTCGAGTTCAACGTCCCGGGCTACCGGGAGTGCTTCAGCGCGTTCAGCTACTACGCCGAGTTCGTGCCGACGAACCAGCAGAACTACGATGGCCCCGGCGTCTGCCGCGGGACGCGCCACACCCTCAAGCTGCTCGACGTCGGCAGCGCGAACGCGCGCCTCCGGGACGAGCACTCGCTCGACGACGACACCCGCCTGGACCAGGTGTTCGTGGGCGATGACCGCGTGTTCATGTACACCTCCGGGTACTACGCCGTGGGCGACGCGGTGGGCGGGGGCGCGTACTCGTCCGGGATCCTCGTGGCCAGCGGGCTCAAGGGAGGCAGCATCGATGTCGCGACGAAGGAGCTCTCGAGCCCCGACGCCGGCTGGCCGCGCGCCGTGGACGGGACACGCCTCCTCCTCGCCGGCTACAACCCGCCCGGGCTCTCGGTGCTCGACGCGGCTGACCTCGACGAGCTGACGCTCGAGATGAAGGGCGAGCTCTCGTCGTACGTCTCGCAGGTGACGATCTCCGGCGACACCGCGCTCTGCGCGCTCTGGTACCACGGGCTCGAGGTCGTCGACCTCGGCGACTGATCCCCGCGCCGCCCCTTCACCCCGCGCGGCTCGTCACGGGCCGCGCGGCGAAGGCGCCGCGCGGCCGCTACCCTCCCCCGTAGATCTGCCCGATCTTCTGCACCGAATCCCACACGTACACGCAGCCAGAGCTCAGCAGGAGCCCCGGCAGGATCACCGCCGACCAGGCGAGCGAGAGCCGCGCGCTCGGCGCGGGGCGCTCCGTCTCCACCAGCGCGTCGCGGGCGAGGCGCCGGACCGCGTCGGCCCGGGCCGGGTCGAGCGGGGCGACCGGCGGCAGATCGGCGAGGCCCCTCGCCAGCGGATCCTCTCCTGAGAACGGCTTCATCGAGAACCTCCTCGCGTCTGTCCATCCGGCGCGTCCGCGGCGTCCGCGGCGGAGATCGAGGTCGTCGATCCCCGCCGGGGCCGCTCAGCATTTCGCCTTTCGAGGCGGGCCGCAAGCTCGGCGCGGGCGCGCGACAGGCGCTTGCGCGCGGCGTCCTCGCGGATGCCGAGCACCTGGGCGACCTGCGCCGTGTCGAGCCCCTCGACGGCCCCGAGGAGCAACACCTCGCGGTGCACCGCCGCGAGATCGCGGAGAACCGCCTCCAGCGCCGCCACGTCGGCTCGGGCGTCCGCCGTGCCCTCGGGCTCGGGCGCGGCCGGCGCGGGCTCGCGGGAGAACAGCGCGGCGCGGGCGAGGTCGATCAAGGCGGAGCGGCGGTGGCTGCGGTAGCGGTTCCTGGCGATCGTGAACAGCCACGCGGCGAGATCGGTGTCCTCGGCGAGCCGGCCGGCGTGGCGCGCGACGGCGAGCCAGGTGTCCTGGAACAGGTCCTCGGCGACGTCGCGCCGGCCGGAGAGGCGCACGAGGAAGCTGAAGATCCGGGGGTGGTAGCGCGCGTAGAGCGCGTCGAAGGCGCGCGGATCGCGGCGCCTCAGGCGCGCCGCGAGCTCGGCGTCGGACGGAGCTGCTGCGCCCTCCCTCTCCACGCCGGCATAACGCGCGAGGGCCGCGGGCGTGACAAGGAAGTTTTCCGGTCACGGGATCCGCGGCGCCGTGTTGGGGCTCGTGAAGGCCGGCGCCCACGGCGGCGGCGACGACACGCGGCAAGCAGAGAAGAGCAGACGAGAGGGAGGCACCGATGTTCGATTTCTTCGTCGAGGGCGGCTGGGGGATGTGGCCTATCCTTGTCTTCGGGATGGTCACGGTCGGCGCGGGGCTGCAGTTCGCCCGGCGGCCGGAGCCCGGGAAGCTCGGGTTCATCGCGGCCATGGGGCTGACGACGCTGGTCGCGACGATCCACGCGACGTGGATCGACCTCGGCGCTGTGTTCAGCTACCTGTCCGACCCGGCGAAGGTGCCTGACGGCGAGCTCGCGCGCGTGCTCGTCGTGGGGCTGAAGGAGAGCACGCGGCCCGGGTCGCTCGGCGGGTTGCTGCTCGCCATCGCGTGCCTGCTCTCGGCGGTGGGCGTGCTGCGCGCCGGTCGAGCGGCGTGATCCGCGGCGCGGTGGCGCTTGGCGCCGGGGCCCGGGTGCGGCACACAAGGTCCATGGGCAGAGCCGAGCTCGCGCAGCTGATCGACCGCGAAGGCCTCGACGCCTCGGACGGCTCGCGAGGCCGCCTCGCGATCGCCGTCCCGGCGGCGTGGGCGCGCGACGGCGCCGACATCGAGATCGCCGTGCCCGCCCGCGTCACCTGCGCCCGCTGCGACGGCGGCGGCTGCGACAGCTGCGCCCGGAGCGGCGCCCACCGCGCCCCGGCGGAGGTCGCCGCGAGGACGCTGCGGCTCCGGCTCCCCCCCGATCTGAGCGGCGGCGTGACGCTCCGCTTCGTGCGCCCGTTCGGCGAGCACGCCCCGCTCGATCAGCTCCTCGTCGAGCTCCGCGAAGACAGCGCGGCGTCGCCGGGCGTGCACCGCGTCACGCCGCCCCCGTCGGACGCGCTCGCGCGCTCTCCGGGGGCGAGCGGCGGGCGCTTCCGTGTGCTCGGGGCCGAGCTCGGCGCGCCGGCCGTCATCGCGACCCTCGCCGCGATCGCGGCGGTCCTGGGGCTCCTGCTCGGCCGCTGAGCGCGCGGGGAGGCCGCGCGCTCCGCCCTCGGTCGACGCGGGCGAGGCCGGCTGGAGGGCCTCGCTGCCGTGCTTTGCTCATGCTAGCGAGAGGCCCGCGGACGCGCGCGGGAGCCGACAGCACCGCCACCGCCGCGCAGGGAGAGCAAGCACATGAGCCTCAGCGAGCCCATGCGGGCCAGGATCGCCACCATCATCCGCGAGAGCGATGTCGTCCTGTTCATGAAGGGCACGCGCACCGTGCCGCAATGCGGGTTCTCCGCCACGGTGGTGAACATCCTCGACGAGCACCTGCCCGAGTACCAGACGGTGGACGTGCTCTCGGATCCCGCGCTGCGCGACGGCATCAAGGAGTTCTCGAGCTGGCCCACGATCCCGCAGCTCTACGTCCGCGGCGAGTTCATCGGCGGCTGCGACATCGTGAAGGAGCTGCACGCGACCGGGGAGCTCGTGAAGGCGCTCGGACTCGCGCAGGGCGAGGCGCAGGCGCCGCCCACGCTCCGCGTGACCGCGGCGGCGCTCGCGGCGTTCGCGGCCGCGAAAGAGTCCGAGGCCGACTTCGTCCACATCGAGATCGACCCGTCCTACAACTACGGCCTTTACTTCGGCCCGCGGCAGGCAGGCGACGTCGAGGCCCAGGCGGGCGGGGCGGTGTTCCTGCTCGACCGCGCGAGCGCGCGGCGCGCCGAGGGGCTGTCGATCGACTTCGTCGAGGGCCCCTCCGGCGGCGGCTTCAAGCTGGAGAGCCCGAACGAACCGCCGAAGGTGAAGCAGATCTCGTCGACCGCGCTCAAGGCCCTGCTGAACAGCGGCGAGGCGCTCGAGCTGTTCGACGTCCGGACCGAGCAGGAGCGCACGATCGCCAGGATCGAGGGGGCGCGTCACCTCGATCAGGCAGGGCAGCGGTACCTGGAGACGCTCGCGAAGGACGCGCGGATCGTCTTCCACTGCCACCACGGCGGCCGCAGCCAGGCGGCCGCGGAGCACTACCTCGCGAAGGGCTACAGGAACCTTTACAACCTCCAGGGCGGAATCGATGCGTGGTCGCAAGATGTCGATCCCTCGGTGCCGCGGTACTGACCGCCTCGGCCAGAGGCACGCCCACGACGAGCAGCCGCACACCCACGACGGGAGAGGCGCGGGCATCACGTCTCGATAGATTTTTTTAACCACAACGGCCGACATCCGAGAGCCTTCAGGGCCGGCGTGGGATCATGTATGCGTAAGGTGTGGGTGCCGACGATCAGTCGACGATCAGGGCGTCCGACACCGCGCGGTCGGCGTCGCCGGAGGGGGCGACGCCTGGTCTGGTGGTCATCTTCGCCCGCGGCCAGCCTGCCTGCGCGCCGATCCCGCTCGAGGGCGGCGCGGTCGTGCTGGGCCGTGCGGCGGCGGACGACACGGTGGTGGTCGAGGACGAGCAGGTGTCGCGCCGGCACGCCCGCATCGCGCTGTCGGGCGGGGGTCTCCGGATCACCGATCTCGGCAGCAGGAACGGCACCTTCGTCGATGGAGCGCAGATCGAGGATCAGGTCTTCTCGTCGCCCCCGCGCGTGATCCGGCTCGGGAGCACGCTGCTGCGCTTCACCGCGGACATCGAGCCGTTCCAGCGCGGCGGGGTCCTGGAGCACGAGGACGGGCTTGTCGGCCCCACGCTCAGGCAGGTCCGCGAGGCGATCCACCGCGCGGGGATGCGCGGGGATACCTTGCTGCTCACCGGGCCGAGCGGCTCGGGCAAGGAGCTCGGGGCGCGCGCCTACCATGCGGCGACGGGCCGGGGCGGCCCCTTCGTCGCCGTGAACTGCGCCGCGATCCCGGAGGGCCTCGCGGAGCGGCTGTTCTTCGGGGCGCGGCGCGGGGCCTACTCGGACGCGACCGCCGACGCCGACGGCTATGTCCAGGCGGCTCACGGCGGCACGTTGTTCCTCGACGAGATCGCGGAGCTCGATCCGGCGGTTCAGCCGAAGCTGCTCCGCGTCCTCGAGACCCGGGAGGTGGTCGCGCTCGGCGACACGCGCCCGCGCAAGGTGGAGTTCCGCCTGTGTGCGGCCACGTTGAAGGATCTCCAGGCCGAGGTCGCGGCGCGCCGGTTCCGGGACGACCTCTATTACCGGATCGGCCGGCCGGAGGTGCGGATCCCGTCGCTGACGGAGCGGCTCGAGGAGCTCCCCTGGCTGGTGGCGGCGGAGCTGAGGCGCACCGGCGCGCGGCTCGCGCCGGGCGCCAGCTTCCTGGAGTGCTGCGCGCTGCGCGCGTGGCCGGGCAACGTGCGGGAGCTGCTCTGCGAGGTGCGGCAGGCGGGCCTCGCGGCGCTCGCGGCCGGGCGCACCGCCGTGGAGGTGGCGGATCTGGCGCCGTCCGCGGGCCTCGACATCACGGAGGTCGCGAGGCGCACGCCGGCGCCGCCGGAGATGCGGCGGCTCGCCATCGAGACGGCGCTGCGGCGCGAGCAGGGGAACGTCACGCGCGCGGCGCGCTCGCTCGGGATGCACCGGAACCAGCTGCGCCGGTGGCTCGCCCGGCATGGCATCGACTCGTCGGCCTTCGCCGGCGCGGGCAAGCGCAAGGGCGCCTCCCTCCCCTCCGCCAAGGACGGCGAGCGCCACGAGCCCTCGTGACCGGGGGCCGATGAGCGGTTGAATCCGGCGGTCGACAGCCTAGGAAAGCGAACGGGGAGTCTTCATGAGCTCAGAGATCAGAACCACGGATCTATGCGACGAGCACCCGGACGTCCTCGTCGCCGATCCGATCTTCCGGGATTACGGCGGAGCCCGGCTGTTTCACGGGCGCATCACCACGGTGAAGGTCCACGAGGACAACGTGCTCGTCCGCAAGGCGCTCGAAGAGCCCGGCCAGGGGCGGGTGCTTGTCGTGGACGGAGGCGGCTCCCTCCGCTGCGCGCTCCTCGGAGACAACATCGCCGCCATGGCCCACCAGAACGGCTGGGCCGGTGTGATCGTTCATGGATGCATCCGCGACGCGGAGGCGATCGGCCAGATCCCGATCGGCGTGAAGGCCCTCGCGACGCACCCGAGGAAGAGCGCCAAGAAGGGCGCGGGGGACCGCGACATCGCCGTGACGTTCGCCGGGGTCACGTGGGTTCCTGGCGAGCTCGTCTATGCCGATCATGACGGCATCGTTTGCGCGCACGCGCAACGTGCCTGAGAGCCCCCGAGCGCGCTCGCGTCCGAGGTGCGGCAAAACGCACGTCCCTGGGCGCTTTTGCCACACCTCGAGAGGAGGGCGCGCGGCGGCCGCGCCCGGTATGGATGGGCTCGGATCCGGTCAGGACGCGTGAAGGTCGCGCGCCGCGTCGAAGCGCGCCAACTGGCGCGGCCAATGCATCACGAGTCGGGAAGGAGCGATCAACACTCGTAGAATCGGGAGGACAAGAATGGGCAACATCACATCGGAACTGAAGAGCGATCTGAACAAGAGCCTGGAGTCGCTCCAGACCCTGCGCGACGAGATCCGCGTCAGGCTCCACCTTGCCGGCATGGACGCGAAGGACGCCTGGGACAAGCTGGAGCCCAAGCTCCTCGACGCCGAGAAGCTGGCCGACGACGTCTCCGAGGCGTCGCGGCACGCGCTGCGCGAGATCGTGGAGAAGGTGAAGGAGTTCCGCTCGTCGCTCCCCTCCTGATCGCCGCGCCACCGCGGCGGAATCGAGACGGAATCGAGACGGGAACACAACGAGATCGCGGTGGGGGCGCGACGCCGGGTCAGCCCCGCAGCGCGGCCGCCACGACGCGCGCGACGCTCCCCCACCCTGGATCCGCGGCGCAGGCCGCGAGCCGCTCCCCGACAACGTGGGAGCGCCGGTGATCGTAGAAGCGGGGCGGCCGCGGGAAGGCGGTGAGCGGCGCGCGCAGGAGGGTCTTCTCGACCTGCGCGAGCATCGCCGTGTTGTGCACGAAGCCGAGCCCGCCCCGGATGTCGGCGAGAGTCGAGCCCGGGTGGCCCCCCCAGGGCGGGACGACGGCCGCGTGCGCGGCGGCGGGCGCCTGGTTCACCGCGATCACGCCGTACCGAAGATCGAGCAGCGCGCGGTCGAGCGCGGCCCCGACGGCGGGGTCCTCCTCGCTCATCGGGTGCACAACGATCGTCGCGCCAAGGCTGCCCCGGAGCCGGTCGTTGCAGAAGCGGGTCGCCGCCTCCAGGAACTCGACCGGATCGCTCGAGCCGACCTCGACGACGGAGAGCACGCCGCCGAGCGGCTCGGTCGAGAACAGCGGCTCGGCGGCGTCCGACGCGTCGAGCCCGGCGATCAGCGTCCAGGGGAGCTCGCCCGGCCCCGGCGCGCCGATGCGCGCGACCCCGCGCGGCAGCGGCACGTCGGCGGAGGCCTCGAGGCGCTCGGGCTCGATCGGCGCGCGCCCGGCCGTGAGGTCGGCGTACCGCGCCTCGGTCTCCGGGTGGGCGGCGCGCCGCGGCGGCACGGCGGTGAGCGCGCGGCGCAGCATCCGGAAGAGCAGCGGCCGCTGCGCGAAGCCCCTGGGCAGCACGAGGACGCTCGCGGCGTGACCGCCGTGCGACGCGCCGCTCACGACCTGGCTCGCGAGGCACCTCGCCTGGAACCAGAGCTCGTCGCCGCCGTAGAGCCACGGCATCACGAGGACCGGGCTGGCGCCGCCGAGCGTGGAGGAGATGGGCTTGTCGAGCAGCCGCTCTCCCGAGGCCCGCCGGCGCGCCTGCGCCGGGCCCGGCGGCCCCCAGACGAGCGCGTCGTGCGCGCCCGCCGGGCCGGTGACGTGGACCTCCGAGACGGCGGGGTGGGCCGCGAGGTAGGCGCCCGACTCGGCGCCGCCGTAGACGAAGCGGAGGAGCCCGCGCGCTACGAGCGGCGCGAGGGCGCGCTCGACCAGCGCGCCGAGGGGCGCGCTCCGCGGGCTCATCGCGAGCGCCACGACGCGCCCCTCGACGAAGAGCTTGTGCAGCGCATCCCGGAGGGGGACGCCGGCGACGTCGCCCGCGCCGAGCACCAGCGCGACGCCCCCTTCGGGGTCGCGCTGCTGGTAGAAGCGCGCCTGCTCTTCCCGGACGCTCTCGCGCGTCGCCCCGGGCTGCATCAGCACGCGCGCGCGGAGGGGCCCGTGCAGGGCGGTGTCCTTCAGGCGCGTCGGGAACACCTCCACCTCGATCCGGCCGTCCGCGCGGGCGCGCACCGCCCCGCTGCCGAGGCGGGGGCGCCCGCGCGCGGCGATGTCCTCGAGCGCCTCGGCCAGGCGGCGCACCTGCGAGAGCGTGACGCAAGGCCCCGCGAGCCACGCCTCGCCGCTCGCCGCCGAGCCGGGATCGAGCCCCCGGTCGGCGCACGACGCCTCGACCTCGGCGCGCGCGGCGGCGAGCAGGCCCGGGAGCGACGCGCGGAGCAGGGAGGCCTTCTCGAGGACCGGCATGCGAGCGAACCCGAGCGCGGCGTCGCCCAGCTCGGACAGCGCGCGATCGAGCTCGGCCGGGGGTGTCTCGGCGCCGATCGCATCGCGCGGCGTCGAGACCGCCGGCACGGCCGAGGCGGCGCTTCCGGGCGCGAGTTCTGTGACGGCGACGACTTCGGGGACTGGCATCGGGACGGAGATTACAGGCTGGAGATCGCGCGCGCGAGCGCGGCGACGGTTCGCGGCGCGCGTGTAGCCGGCGTGCTCGGGATTCGGTACAGTCCACCGCCATGGATTGCGCTTTCACCACGGGTCTGGGCCCCGCGCGCGCGCCCTCCTCCAGGGCAGCTCTCCGCCCGGCAGCTTGCGGCCTCCTTCTCGGCCTCGGCGCGCTCCTCCTCGCTCCAGCGGCGACAGCGCAACAGAACGCTCAGCCGATCCCGCAGGGCCAGGCGCAGCCCGGCGGAGCTGCCCAGGCGCCGTCCGGAACTCCTCAGCAGCAAGGGTATCCCCAGCAGGGTTACCCTCCTCAGCAGGGTTACCCTCAGCAGCAAGGGTATCCTCAGCAGGGTTACCCTCAGCAGCAAGGGTATCCTCAGCAGGGTTACCCTCAGCAGCAGGGTTACCCTCAGCGAGGTTACCCTCAGCAACAAGGGTATCCTCAGCAGCAGGGATATCCTCAGCAAGGCTATCCTCAGCAAGGCTATCCTCAGCAGCAGGGGTATCCTCAGCAAGGCTACCCTCAGCAGCAGGGATATCCTCAGCAGGGCTACCCCCAGCAAGGTTACCCTCAGCAGGGATACCCCCAGCAAGGTTATCCTCAACAGCAGCCCGGCTATGGTCCGGGCTACGCCCTGCCGGCCGGGCCCCCGCCGCCCCCGAAGCCCCCCGAGTCCACCTGCTGCCGCTGGTCGGTCCGCTACAACGCCCTGGATCTCCTGTTCGGAAAGATGACCTTCGAGGGCGAGGTCGCGATCATCGGGCCGCTCACCATCGGGATCGCGCCGTCGTGGATCTGGGGCTCGCTCGAGGACGCGTCGCTCGACACGACCGGCTACGCGCTCGCGGCCGACGTCGGTGTCTACGTCGAAGGCAAGGCGCTGCGGGGCTTCTGGGTCAAAGGACGCCTCGGCTACGAGTCGTTCGAGGCGGTCATCACCCCTTCCGGGCGGCTCGAGGGCCGCGGCGATGTGAGCAGCGTCGTCCTTGGCGGCATGGTGGGGAGCACGAACGTGCTCAGCCGAGACGGCGGATTCGCCATGTCAGGAGGCTTCGGGATCGGCGTGGCGCTCGCCGATCCCGTGACGATCACCGCAGGCCCCTACCAGTATTCCTTCTACGAGAAGGCGGGGAAGATCAAGCTCATGGGGTCGCTCTCGCTCGGCGTCGTCTTCTGATCGACGCCCTCGCTTGCCCGGCCCCAGTACCGTGGGTCGGAAATCCTGCCAGGGATCCATCCCGCGAGCGAAGAGAGATTTCAACGCAAAGGCGCCAAGCCGCAAAGGCGCAAAACTGCACGAGATTTATTCTTTTTTGCGTCTTCGCGTCTTTGCGCCTTTGCGTTGAAATCTCGCTCCGGATCCCTGGCCGGACTCCTGGTGGGTGGACTGGCCTGCCCGCGCGCGACGCCGGCCCGGCGCGGTGAGCGCGGCGCCTGCCACGGGAAAGGCGGCCGGCGGCGAAGCTTTCGCCGCGCGGCGGCCGCGCGGGACGGCCGGCGGCGTCCCTGGAACTTGGCCCCGCGCGCGGCGACGTGGGACTCCTGCACCATGCCCTCTCGCATCGCCCGCCGCCCCGGGCCGGCGCTGCTGCTCCCGTTCCTGGCGGCGCTCCTGTCGATCGCGTTCGCCCTCCCCGCGCGCGCGTGGGTCGAGGTGCACATCGCCGGAGACGACGTGCGCCTGTCGATCGACCGGGCCGGCGCCGCGACGGTCGAGCACAAGGTCACGCTGAAGATCTCGGGCGGGCCGCTCCGCGGGCTCGACATCCAGGGCGTCGACCCGGACGCCCAGCTCGATCAGGGCAGCTACGCCGTGCCCTTGAAAGCCGCGGAGGCGGGCTCGCTCGCGTCCGCGACGCCGGTCGCGATCGAGCTCCTGCCCCCCGACCCCCGGCCGCGCGAGGACGGCACGCGCCGCCCGGCGGCGATGCGGGCCCGCTTCGACGGCAAGGGGCTGAGCCGCGGGGTGTTCGTGCTCTTCTTCCGCTACCGCACGGACCTCATGAAGCGCGGGCTCATCCGGCAGGACGGCCCGAGCTCCCGCGTCTCCTGGAGCGGCCCCGTCTGGGACGACGGCTACGACTCGGCGCGGCTCACCGTCGCGCTCCCGGCCGCGCCCGACGAGCCGCGCGTCGACGAGGCGCGCGCCGGCGACGCGGGCGAGGAGGCGTCCCCCGACGCGCTCCCGGCGCCGACGACGCTCTCCACGCTCCGCCGCGCGCTCGACAAGGACGAGCTGGAGCTGCTCCGCCCGTACGCCCCCAAGGCCGAGCCGATCCGGTGGGCCATCCGCGCCGACGCGCGCGCCTTCCAGCCCGAGCCCGCCGCGGCGAAGCCCGGGGCCGACACGCTCGGCCGCATCTCGGACGCCGCGACCGGCAGCCCCGATCGCAGCCGCACCCTCTACGTGGCCGCGGGCGTGGTCCTCTTCGCGCTCTACAGCGCCCTCGTCGCGCTCAAGGCGCGCGAGCACGAGCGCCTCGCGCGCGCCGCGGGCGCCCTGCCGCGGCCCCTCGTCCCGATCCCGCTCGCGCCGCGCGCCGCGCTCGCGGGGCTCGCGCTCGTCGCCGGCGTCGCCCTGGAGCTCCTGCTCAGGGACGGCACGCCGGGCGCCGCGCTCGTGGCCGCGGCGACCGCGCTCGCCGCGCACCGCACGCCCCGCCCCGAGCGCGCCGCCGCGACCTTGCGGCGCCCTGGCAAGTGGCTCCCCATCGCGGAGGCCGAGGCGTTCCGCGAGCCGCCGCGGACGCGCGGCGTCTACCTCGACGTCTCGACGCGCGCCGGCAAGGCGCTGCTCGTCGCGCTGCTCGCCGGGCTCGGCGCGGGCGTCCACGCCGTGGCGGCCGCCTCGCCGTACCACGCCCACCTGCTGGCGCTCGACGCGACGGCGCTGCTCGCGATCTTCTGCACCGGCCGGCTCGCCGAGCTCCCCGCCGATCCGGCGGCGCGGCCGGTCGCGTTCCTGCGCGACGTCGTGCGGCGCGTGCGGCGCCTGCGGAAGGCGCCCGCCGGCGCCGCGGGCGCGGCGCAGGAGCTCCGCGTCGTCGGCCGCCTCCGCATCCCGGACGGCAGCCCCGACGCCGACGAGCTCCGGCTCGGCCTCTCGCCGCGCGCGGCGCTCCCCGGCTTCGTCGGGATCGAGGTCGGCGTCGTCTACGCGCCCGGCGCCGGCGGCGCCATCGGGCTGCCCGAGGTCCTGCTGCGCGTCGCCCCCGGCTCGCCGTGCGAGCACGCCGTCGAGGGGCTCGCGAAGAGCGGCCGGTCCTCGCGCGGCCGGCGCCCCGGCGAGCGCGTGCTCGCGTTCACGCCGCGCCTGCCGACCGCGAGGATGACGGCGGCCATCGCCGCCGCGCTGGTCCGCGCCGTGTCCACCCCGCCCGCGAGCGCCACGCCGACGAAGCCGTCCGGCGCCGGCGCGGCCGGGGCGACCCGCGCGCCGCGCCCCCGCAAGAAGGCGGTCTCCGCTGCCGCGTAGCGCCGGGTCAGCCCCCGTCCCGACACGCTTTCGCGATCCGCGAGCCGCTCACCAGAGTTCGTGAGCGTTCGTAAGCGCTCGTAGACAGCGCGCGAACATCTCGATATATGGCCGCGCGATGAGCTTCGGAGTTGCGGGCTCGAGCTTTCTTACGCGGTTCCAGCCCATGCGCACGCCGCTGCTCGTCAGCGAGCGGATCTACGCTGCTGCCGGGGGCTTGCTCGGGCTGCTGGCCACCGGGGTCGTGATGCACGCTTGCATCGGCCCCTCCGCGCACGCTCCGCTCCTGATAGCGCCGATCGGGGCTTCGACCGTGCTCGTGTTCGGGGTCCCCGCCAGCCCGCTCGCCCAGCCCTGGTCCGTGCTCGGCGGCAACGTGCTGGCGGCCGTGATCGGCGTCACGGCGGCCCGCGCCATCCCCGATCCGCTGTGCGCCGGCGCCGTCGCGGTCGCGGTCACCATCGCCGTCACGAGCCTGCTCCGGTGCTTGCACCCGCCCGCGGGCGCGGTGGCGCTCACGGCGGTCATCGGCGGGCCGGCCGTGACGAGCCTGGGCTATCACTTCGCGCTCGTGCCGGTCGCCATCAACTCCCTGCTGCTCGTGGCAGCGGGGCTCGTGTTCAACAACCTGGTGCGCCGCAGCTACCCGCACGTGGTGACCTTGCCGGCCTCGCCCCACGGCACCGCCGATGCGCCGCCAGAGCTCCGCGTCGGCTTTTCGCCGGGCGACATCGACGCCGCCCTCGAGCGCCTCGGTACGCCGCTCGACGTCGAGCGCGACGATCTGATCGCCCTCGTCCGGCACGTCGAAGAGGAGGCGCACCGGCGCCTGCGCGGAGGCGTCACCTGCGGCGAGATCATGTCGCGCGATCTGGTCACGATTCACCCCGACGATCCGAGCGCCCTCGCGCTCCGCCGCCTCCGCGAGCGCGCCCTGCGCGTCCTGCCGGTGGTCGACGAGCGAGGCGTCGTGCACGGCGCGATCGACGTCTCGATCGCGTCGGCCATGCCCGAGGCCACCGTGCGCGACCTGCCGTCCATCTACTTCGAGACCGCCGGCGAGGACACGCCGATCAACGAGCTCTTCCAGCTCCTCTCCCGCGGGCGCGTGCACGAAGCGCTGATCGTCGACGCCAAGATGCGCCTGCGCGGCATCGTGACCCAAACGGATCTCCTGGCCGTGATCAGCCGCGCGCAGCTCGCCAAGGGCTCGGCGCTGGTCGGGTAGCGCGCCGAGGGCAGTACGCCCCTATGCGACACAGGCGCGCATCGCCACAGCGCACCATCCATGCACACGCCTTCACGTGCAGGAACACCTCGTCAGAACGATAAATCGAAGGCTGCGCCACTCGAGCGTATAGCGAGCGATGATCGAAGCATGATAGTTTCGAGATAATCGTCTTTGTCTCCAGCGCCATCGCTGAAACGGATCGAATCGTGCATGGGTCGGCGCTTTCGCGGCCTCTCCAGCGAGGGCTGGGCGGCCAGTCGACGCTCGCGACCCCATCGTCGGCCTTGGTCACCTCGGAGTTTGGTCACACGGCATATTTACATGTGTCGATGCACGTGTTGAACCGGCCCTGAAGGAGCTCTGGCGCCCACCATGCCTGTGAGGTCATCTGCCCTCGAACAGGCCCCAACCGATCGGGAGCGAACATGGCAGAAAGACCCCTTGTCCGCGTCATCACCTCCACGCCGCTGTCCGTGTGTGCTGCGGCCTGCGCCTGGCTCGCCGCGGGCGACGCGCTGGCGGCGTACCAGTTCGACGCCACGGAGGCCGCGTACGACGCGACCTACACGGCGGCCCCCATCGACGTGACCGGCGTCGTCGTCGACGAGGCAGGGTCGCCGATCGCGGGGGCGGAGGTGACGGCCATCGGCTGGGGGAGCGGCGCGGTCAACCACGGCGAGATCGCGTTCACCGACGGCGCGGGCGCGTTCACGCTGGCGGCGCTCGCGCGGCGCTCGGTCCTGCTGCGCGTCGAGGTCGACGGGTACTACAGCGAAATCGTCCCTGCCGATCTGCACCTGCCGCTCGCCGAGGCGGCCGCCGGGGTCGGCCGCGTCGTGCTGACGGAGCAGCGCGCGGGCCGCGCCCGGATCCTCGTGGGGGGCGACACGATGTTCGGTCGGCGCTTCATCGACAGCGACGAGGACGGCGTCGAGGGAGAGGTGGGCGATCTGATCCGCCCCGCGACACGGCAAGCCGACGCGAGCGCCATCCTCTCGTTCCTGCGCGACGTCCTCTCGTCGGCCGACTACACCCAGGTCAACCTGGAGTGCCCCGTCACGGCCAACCCGCAGACGCCCCACCCTTACAAGTCGTTCACGTTCTTCTCCTACCCCGAGACGGTCAGGGCGCTCGCGCTCTCCGGCGTCGACGCCGTGAGCCTCGGCAACAACCACATGTTCGATTACCTGGGGGCAGGCGTCGCCGACACGCTCATCGCCGTCCCGAACGCCGGCCTCGACTGGTTCGGCGCGGGGCTCGACGAGACGATGGCGAAGGGCACCGTGCTCTACCGGACGCTCCGCGGCGTCGACGTGGCCTTCCAGGGGTTCAACCAGCTCGTCAACGACGGGACGACGCTCCCGGAGTACACGCTCACCGCCTCCGACGGGCCTCCTCCCAAGGCCGGCGCGCTCGAGCTCAGCCTCACGGAGATCAGCGACTTCATGGCGGAGGACGCGGTCGGGCGCTTCGCCATCCCGGTGCTTCACGGAGGCATCGAGTACAGCGACTATCCGTCGTCCGGCATGCGGCGGCGGTTCACCCAGCTCGTCCAGAAGGGCGCCGGCATGGTCGTGGCGCACCACCCGCACACGATCCACGGCATCGGGCTGTACAACGCCGGCGCCGGCCCTCGCTATATCTTCATGTCGCTCGGCAACATGGTCTTCGATCAGGACGTCTTCGAGACGTACCAGTCGTACCTCGCCGCCATCGACATCGACGAGGACGCGAGCGGCAATCGCGCTGTGCACCGCGTGCAGCTCATCCCGTTCCAGAACGAGGACTACGTCCCGAAGCTCGTGGGCGGCGCCTGGCTCGGCCGGGCGATCCGCCACATCGGCCACCTCTCCACGACGCTGCCGGCGGCCCCCGCGCCCGGCGAGGCGGCGGACGGCCTGACCGGGGCGGTCGTGTTTGCGAGCGGCCCGCGGGCCGCCGCGGCGAGCAGCCCCTCGCAGTACACGACGAGCGATGCCGTCGAGACGCGGACCGTGCCGCTCACGAGCCGCCACACAGGCCCCCTCGCGCACCTGCGCTCGAACCCGGCGGACTCGCTCGCCGCCGTCCGGACGACGGCGGCAGCGAGCTGCGATTACGGCCGGGAGATCATGCTCTACGGCGACTTCGAGGACGGCGACGTCGACGACACCTCCCACGAAGGCTCGATGTGGTCGATGAGCGAATACCGCTACATCGAGAACAGCGTCGTCCACGGCGGGACCGGCGCGATGGTGTTCCTGCGCAAGTCGAGCAGCACCTCCGAGGTCTCGACCTACATGAACAACCGCGTCAAGTTCGAGCCTGGCCGCAAGCTGACGCTGACCGGCTACATGAAGGGAAACAACGCCGGCCAGATGCGTGTGCAGGTCTACTGGTACACGAGCGGCGGGACCAGCGTGTCGAACAGCGTCGTGTTCACGCGCGCGGCAGGCACCTACGGCTGGCAGCCGTTCACCGTCGACCTGACCCCGCCGTCGAACGCGGGCTCGGTCCGGTTCTATTTCAGGGCGGGTGTACCGGCGAGCGGCGAGGCCACCTCGTTCCTCGACGACGTGTCGCTCATCGAGTGGGAGGGCACCGTCGCCGACAGCTCCCTCGGGTCCGCGTTCGCCACGCCGAACGACTGGAGCTTCGTGCGTTGCACCGCCACGGATCCGGCGCTCAAGAGCCTCGGCGTGACGATGACGCACCGGTCGTACGCGCTGGCCCCGGCGACGCCCTGAGCGCGCCGCCGCGGCCCGCGAGGGCGGCCGGCGCGGCGGGCGCGCGAACACGCCGAGCGGCGTCGAGCAGGCCGAGCTCGACGCCGAGGCAGAGCTCGGGCCCGCCGCCGACCTCGAGCGCGCCCACGCCCCGCAACGTCATGTAGCCGCCGGCGCAGACGAACGGCGAGAGGCGCTCCGCAAGCGCATACGAGGCCGAGACACGCGCCTTCAGCACCTCGTTTCGCCCGGGGAGAGACCCCTGCAACGGGCCGCGGTGGTAAGCGCCGACGTCGGCGCTCAGCGAGAGGTCCTCGACGTCGAGCGGCAGGCGCGAGCCCATCGCGAGGCCCACGGCGTACAGGGGCTCGCGCTCCGCCGGGCGCCCGTCGTCGCCGTTCGGCACGTCCGGCGCGCGCGGCTCGCTGTGGAGCCCGAAGCTCAGGATCGTATAGGCGTACCGGCTCGAGAACTTGAGGCCGACGTTGCCGTGCAGGCCGGTGCTCCCCCAGAGCGCGAGCCGGACGCCCCCCTCGCGCGGCAGCGGGATGAGGCCGAGCGACTCCCCCTCGAGGTTGTCGGTCACGTTGATGACGCCGATCTGGAGGCCGTCGATCTTGCGGGCCACGTTGATGATGCCGATCTGGAGCCCGCGCTGCTCCTGCGAGACGTTGATGGCGCCGATCTGGAGCCCGTCGACGCGGCCGATGTTGACGCCGGCCGCCTGCACGCCCGTCACCTGCCCGCGAGCGACGTTGACGGCGCCGGCCGCCTGCAGGCCGTCGACGTCGGCGTACGTCTGGTTGGCGACGCCGGCGATCTGCGCGCCGGTGACCGTCGTGCTCGCCCAGCCGAAGAGCCCCGCGAGCTGCACCCCCGCGAGCGGGGCGTCCGCGAAGGCGAAGCCGCCCGCGAGCTGCAGCCCCTCGGCGCGCCCCGAGACGACGCTCGCGACCCCGAGCTGGACCCCGCGCAGATCCCCCGACGTCCACGAGAACAGGCCGACCTGGGCGCCGTCCACGAACCCGACGCGCCCCAGCAGGAGCGCGAGATCGAGGTGGGTGGCGAGATCGGGCGCCGTGGCGTTGGTGCTCAGCGGGAAAATGAGCGACAGGTTGACGGGGAAATAGGGCGTCTCCGGGCCGCGGCGCGCTGGCTCCCCGCCCGCGCCGCCGGCGCCGGACGGGTCGCTCGGCCAGGCAGACCGGGGCGGGGCGCGCCCGGGCGCCGCGTCCGCCGGCTGCTGCGCGGAAGCGCTGCGCGGCGCCAGCACGGCCGGAGCGACCGCGCAGGCCGCGAGGATCGGCGCGGCCTGGAGAGGACACCTCGCTCGGCGCGCGCGCGGCGACATCGCACCATCGTACACGCGTGCAGCGCGGAAAGGCTGCTCCGCGGGCGGAGAATCGAGCGGCGTCGATGGCGGCGCCGCATGGATCCATCACAGCACCCCTGACCTCGACTTCCGCGCGCTGCTTCGATAGCCTGCGTGTGGGCGCTGCGTCGTGGACTCGCCACCTGCGCGGAGCCCGCGCCACGGACTCGCCACCATGAAGCCATCGTCTCTCGCGCCCGTGCTGGCCCTCTCCGCGCTCGCTTCCGGCTGCGGCTCCGAGCCTGAAGGCCCAGACCTCGTGTGGCCGATCGGGGGGACGGACGAGATCCAGCCGATGTCGTCGAGCTTCGGTCCCCGCCTGCAGACCTCGCGCGATGGCGTCTATGACTTTCACCGCGGCATCGATATCCCCACCGTCATGGGCACCCCGGTGTACGCGGTCGCCGACGGAAAGGTGATACGCGCAGGCCGCTACGAGGATTTCGAGGACGTCGTTGTGCAGATCGAGCACTGCGATCCGCCGGGCGCGTGCCTCTACAGCAACTATATCCACCTGACGATGCCGCTCGTCGAGACCGGCGATCAGGTCGGGCGCGGTCAGCACATCGGCTATACCGGGCTCGCCGCCAGCAGCCTGTTCCCCCACCTGCACTTCGAGATCCGCGAGGGAGGGCACGAGAAGGCGTACTGCGCGCACCCGCTCCGCTTCCTCCCGACGCCGGGCGGGCTGCCCCCGGCGCTCTCCGTGCGCCGCACCGACGAGGACTCCACGTCGAGCGTCTCGGTCGAGGTCGAGGCCACCCTGCCAGGCATCTCCCCGGGCCTCGTCGAGCTCGCGGTCGCGACGTCCAGCCGGTCGACCGGGGAGGTCCTCGAGGAGCGCGTGTTCAACTACGAGGAGTGGAACCGCAAATATACAGGGGATGGAGACGCCACGACCATCGACGAACAGAGCCTCGGAGGCATCCGGATCGAGCCGGCGAAGTTCAACGCGCAGTCCGCGGCATACGTGATCGCGTTCCGCTTCAGCGACCTCGGCGGGACGGCGTCGGCCGACGACCTCCAGATCACGGCGCGGGCGCGCGACGTCGACGGCCATGTCGTCGAGGCGCGCGCGCGCTGATGCGACGCAGCGCGATGCGGCGCGCGGCTCAGGCCTCGCCGACCAGCGCCGCCATGTCCGCGGGCAGCGGCGACGTCACAACGAACGCGGGCACCGCGTCGCTGCCGCCCCACCCGATGTAGTGCGCGTGCAGCGCGTGGCGGCTCAGCCCCTCCACCGCGGGCCCGCCGTAGAGCACGTCGCCGGCCAGCGGGTGCCCCACCGACGCGAAGTGCGCCCGGATCTGGTGCCGCAGCGCCCGCGGGGCCCGCGCCTCGACGAGCTCCCAGAGCCCCACCTGCCGCACGCGCTTGTACATCGTCGCGGCCGGCCTCGGGGCATATCGCGCCACGTCGCGCGGGTGGATGCACGGGTAGACCCGCTTCTTGTCCTTCGGGTGCGGCGCGAGCGGCACCTCGATCGAGCCCATCTCGGGAAGATCGCCGATCTGGCAGATCAGCAGGTAGCGCTTGTCGAGCCGCCCCTCCTTCAGCCCGGCGCCGAGCGCCGTAAACGCCGCGGCCGTGCGCGCCGCGAGCACGAGGCCGCTCGTGTCCGTGTCCAGCCTGTGGCACAGCCCGGGCTCCCGCGGAGAGAAGCCGATGCCCGCCATCTCGGGGTACCGCGCCACGAGCGCGTTCGCGACCGTCCCGCGCTCGCCCGGATGGAGCGGCGCCGTCGGCACCCCGGCGGGCTTGTTCACCACAACCAGGTCGTCGCGCTCGAGCACCACGTCGAGCGGCGCGGAAGGATCCGGCGTCGCCGCGCCGGAGGCCTCCGTCGGCTCGACGTCGACCTCCAGCACCTCGCCGGCCGCGGCCACGTCGCCCTTCGACGCGCGCCGACCAGCGCCGCTCTTCCCCACGCCGAGGACGCGCACGCGCCCCTCGGAGAACAGCCGCTTCGCGCCCGCACGCCCCAGCCCGGGGAGAAGCTGCACGAGCAGCTTGTCGAGGCGCGTCCCTGCATCCAGCTCGGTGATCGTGATCTTCATAGCTCCTACGGAATCGCCCCCTGCCACCCGAGGCCGAGCGCGGGCGCTCGCCGGCTCCCGACCACGCTCTCTCCTATCACTCCCAGCATGGGCAGGCCGTACCGGTTCCACGAGGAGCTCGCGCTGCGGGCTCCGGCGCCGGCAGGGCGGGTCACATGCCACGCGACGCCCGCCCCGAGCAGGAAGCCCGCCGCCGTGGCGCCGACCCAGGCCCGCTGCTGCACCTCGGTCGGGGACTCGAACACGAGCGGGCTGGCCAGCGCGGCGGCGCCCAGCCCGCCGAGCATCGCGCCCACGTCGATCGCCAGGATCTCCGACGGCGTGACGTCGAGCTGCGTGGCCGCCGCGGCCGCCGCCAGCCAGCCGAGCGCCGCGCCGTAGCCCATCCCAGCGATCGGCGTCCGCTGCACGTCGCCCCGCCCCGCCCACTCGACGAGCCCGCCCAGCATGAGCCCCAGCCCGCCGCCCGACTGCGCCATCAGCGCGCCGCCCTCGGACATCCGGCCCAGCGAGAGCCCGAGCGCCGCCAGCGTGATCCCGGCGGTCCCGCCGATCAGCCCGGACGCCCAGCGCTCCTGGGCCGGATCCGCCGCGTGCTGCGCGAAGCGGCCCTGGTAGATCAGGTGCCCCGCGATCGTCGGCCACCACGTGCCTGACCCGAGGTACCACGCGTCGGCCACGCCGACGTCCCACTCCTCCGCGATGATGATCGCGCCGCCGAGCCCGATGCCGGCGCCGACCGCCAGGAGCGGGTAGAGCAGGCGCGGATCGTCCGAGCCGCTCGATCGCTGGATCGAGAAGCCCACGAGGCCTCCGTAGAGCGTCGCGTTGGCCGCGAGCGTCGCCTTCCCCATGCTGCGCGCCGGCGTGGCGAGGCGCCCGCGGCAACGCTCGGGGCACGGCGCCTCGCGGGCCGACGCAGGGTCCGCGGCGGCGCCGGCGTCGAGCTCGGCCAGGAGGTCGCGGAGCATCACCGCGGCGCGCACCGCGAGATCGTCCCGCGCGACGCGCTCGACCCGCACCCGCAGCGACCTCGATCCGCCGGACGCAACGGCGAGCCTGAGCTCCACCTCGTCGCCGCGCAGCTCGAGGCTCGGCGCGATGAAGAGCTCGTCGCCGGATCGCGCGCGCTCGATGAGCTCGGCCTCGTCGGGGCGCGATCGCGAGGCGACGCGGCCCGCCAGATCCACCGACAGGCCGAGGTCCTGCGCCGTGTCCGACAGGAGCGCGTCGAGCGCGCTGGCGAGCGGCGCGGCGCGCTCCTCGGCCTCGAGCGCGACGGCGGTCGCGAGCACCACGGCCGATCTCGACGGCCGATCGGGTCGCGGCGACGGCGACGGTCGCTCGTCTCCTCCGGAGCGCGCGGGTGACGCCGCGTCCACAGGCGGAGTCGGCCCGGGCAACGCCGCGCCTTCGGGCTGAGCCGACGCTGGCAGCGCCGCGGCGAGCACCGCGGCGAGCGCCAGGGCGCCCGCGCCACCGCGGAGGTGCCAGGGGTCGATCATGGGGTTGCTGCTTCGGCCAACGGCGGCGCTCGCCGCGGTGGCCACGCCGCTCGGGGCGTCGATCAGAACATGAACGTGCCGCTCGCGAAGAGGTCGAACGTGTTGCTGTCGTTGACGTAGAAGCGGCGGCCGACCGCGTTGATGGTCGGGCGGTAGTTGGGGTTCGGGCTGCCGGTGACGGTGAGGCGCCCGTCCGCGTCCTGCCGGCGGCAAGGCCCTGCCGCCCCGAGGCTGTCCTTGAACTGGGAGTTGCACGGCTGGTCGCCGCCGATGCCGTGCCCCCCGTCGTGGCGGAAGCCCGCGCCGATCTGGAACTTCACGAGCTCGGCCGCCCGCCACGTCACGCTCGCCGAGGCGCGGTACGAGCCGTACGGCTGCACGTCGCTGAGCCCCGTGAAGTACGTCCGCTGCGAGCCCTCGTCGACGATCGACGGCGAGCAGGCCCTCGCGTCGCCCGTCCTGCACAGGTCCGGGTCGTACGCGTCGTTGTCGCGGAACGCCGCCCACTGCGGCTGGCGCAGCGAGCTCGCGTCGCTCGAGCCCAGCGCGTCGAACAGCTCCGAGTAGTCGCGCCCCTCGGAGTGGTACTCGCCCGTGAAGCGCAGATCGAGCGTGAGCCCGGTGTACTTCTCGCGGTTCTCCCAGGGGACGATCATCACGCCGAGCATCACGCTGCCGACGAGCGGCGGGTGGTTCACCAGCGACGTCTTCAGGTCGGTGAGGCCGTAGTCGCTCGACTCCTGCTGGAACTCGAACAGCGCCTTGAACCCGCCGTACGGCTCGACGTACTTGATCCGCTTCGACAGGTACGTGTGGACCTCGAGGCCGATGGTGCCGCGCGACACGCCGGGGTCGCGCTGGGCGACCCGCTGCCCCTCGAACTCGCTGTCGCTGCTGTTGTTCCGGTTGACGTCCGTCGGATCGGCGCACTTCACCTGGCCGCTCTTCGGCGACTCGGTGCAGGCGTGCATCGGCTCGCTCACGGGGAAGCGCCCCTCGACCCCGAACAGCCAGGTCGGCTTCGTCCGGTCGCGCGCCTGGTTCATGATGTTCACGTCGAGGCCGACGGCGAGGTACTCGATGCCGCTCCGGTTCGGCGACGTGAAGGGCAACTGGAACAGCTGCTCCCCGGGGGCCCCCGCGAGCGCGACGGCCTGCGCCTCCGCCCCGGCGCTGCCGTTGAGATCGGTGAGCTCGCGCGCGTGGTTCAGGATGAGCGGCATCCTGAGGTAGAGCGCCAGGTCCCGGTAGAGGCCGACGTCGAGGCGCAAGTTGAGCTTCGAGGTCGCCTCGTTGTAGGTCGCCACGTTGAGCAGGTTCGACGTGTAGCCGCCCGACGACAGCCCCGGCCCGGCGATGCTCGTCTCGCGCCGGATCTTCGCGCTCTTCGTCGCGTACTCGAAGCCGAAGCTGAAGTTCAGATCAAAGGTGTCGCCTTCGTCGAAGGCGTCGACGACGCTCGTGACCTCGCCGGTCTCCATCATGAGCCGCGGCTCGGTGGCGCTCCGCGGCTCGTCGGCGGCCGCGGGGGACGCCGCGAGGAGAGCCGCCGCTAGGGCCGCGAGCGACGCGAACGCCGAGCCCCCAGCCACATTGATGGCGACGCGAGCGAGATGGCCTTCGCAGTACCTTCTGCCGTGCATGCTCATGGTTATCCGTCGGACGGACGCTACCGGCCGGGGCAGGAGGGTGTCAATCCGCGAATCGCTCGCCCGGCTCGCGCGGTCCCGCCCCGCCGCTCCCGCCGCAGCAATCCGCTCCGTTCTGCTCCGTTCCGCGCGGCCCTGGCCGCGGGGGCGCCGCTCAGCGCGCCAGGGAGCGCTCCTCGGAGGCGAACGGGCTCTTCCCCTCCTCGCTGTCGGGGAAGATCTCGCTCGTGATGTCCTCCGCGGCGAGCTCCTCGCGGGCGGTGCTCAGGTCGCGCGACGTCTGGTCGAGCCGGTCGGCGAGCACCCCCAGGAACTGCCAGAGCAGCTTCACGGCGAGCTCGTGCTCCTTGCGGAGGATCTCGAAGAAATCGGCGCGCCGGACGGCGATGAGCTCGCTCTGCTCCACGGCCGAGACGGTGGCCGAGCGCGGCATGCTGCGGATGAGGGCCATCTCGCCGAAGTGCTCGCCCGGGCCGACCTCGCTCAGCACCGATTCGCCGCGGATGATCCGGACGAGGCCCGAGAGCACGATGAAGAGCTCGTCGCCGCGATCGCCCTCGCGCACCACGATCTGGCCGGGCTCGAACGAGAGCACCTCGGCGACCTGCATGACCCGGAGCATCTCGCGCTCCTGCAGGCGCGCGAAGAGCGGCATCTTCGCGAGCACGTCGCGCTTCAGGGCGAGCAGCCTGGCGCGGACGCTGTCGCGGTGGTCGCCCTGGCCGAGCCGGACGAGGATCGCGGTGATGTTGTCCTTGCCGCCCTTCCTGTTCGCGAGATCGATGAGGCCGTTCGCCGCGACCTCGCCGTTCTCCTCCTCGAAGAACGGCTCGAGCTCCGCGGTGTGCGCGATGTACCCGTGGAGCCCGTCCGACGCGAGGAGGAACTGGTCGCCCGGGAGCACCTCGATCGTGAGCGTGTCGACCTCGACGCGCTCGTACACGCCGACGGCGCGGGTGATCGCGTTCTTCTGCGCGACCTTCTCGATCTGATCGCGCGTGAGCTTCCCGCGCTTGATGAGCTCGTTGTAGACGGTGTGGTCCTCGGTGACCTGCTGGATGCGGCCCTCGCGGAGGAGGTAGATGCGGCTGTCGCCGACGTGCGCGATGTAGCCGTGCGAGCCGGCGATGAGGAGCGCGGAGAGCGTCGTGCCCATGCCGCGCTTCGTCGTGTCGGCCTTCGCTTCCTCGTGGATCCGGGCGCACGCGCGCTGGACGGCGTGCTCGAGCAGGCTGAGGACCTCCTTCATCGCGGCGCGCCGCACGTTGCTGCGCGCCTGGTTCTCGATGAGGTCCCGCTCCTTCTTCAGCTCCTCGTGGATGATGCGGACGGCGAGCGCGCTCGCGACCTCGCCTGCGGCGTGCCCGCCCATCCCGTCGGCGACCACGAAGAGCGCGAGCTTCTTGTCGACGAGGTAGTTGTCCTCGTTGTGGTCCCGCATGCGGCCGACGTCGGTCGCCGCATAAAACCTGATGTTTTCGGACAGGCCCATCGGTTCGGGCAGGCTAACCGAGGGCGCGGGAGGAAATCACTACCGATTGCGCCCACCGCGAACCATACGTCGGCGGACGGTGGCGGACGTCGACGGACGACCTCCTCCCGTCCATCGCGCCCTCGCCGCGCCCGGGGCGTGCTCGCTGGCGTACGGCGCGTGCGGCGCGGCGCGGCGCGGCGGCGCGAGGAGGAGCGGCGTCGGGAGGCGCTCGGGGGGCGGGTGGGGAATCGACCGCGTGGCCGCGGTTACGAGCGGCGGTACATTCGGAGCGCGTAGAATGGGGGGTTGTATGCGGCTCGTCCTCTTCGATAACACCGACGTCGGGTTGGGTAGCGCGCGGCGGGCAAACGGCGCGAAGCGTCGCGATGGCGCGGCGGCGCGCGCGCACCCAGCTGCGGCGGACTCCGCCGGTTCCGCCGAGACCGGGGACCTCGAGGTCCTGGGCGAGGCCGTGGGCGCGACGATCGGGCTCACGCCGATCTGGCGCGCCGGCGCGCTGCTGCACCGCATGACGGGCGCGGCCGACGCGTGGCAGTCCGCCGCGAGCTGGGCCGAGGCGCTCGGCTGGGCGGCGCGCGCGGCGCGGGAGCGCGGCCGGAAGATCGCGTCGCTGCAGGCCTGGGGGCACGGCGGCTGGGGGTACATGCGCATGGGCGCGACGCGGCTCGACGAGGCCGCGCTCCGGCCCGGCTCGCCGCTTGATGACGCGCTCGACGCGCTGAGGGCCGAGCTCGCGGGGCCGGACGCCCTCGTGTGGCTCCGCTGCTGCAGCGCCTTCGGCCACACCGGCCGGTCCTTCGCGCAGGCGCTCGCGAGGCGGCTCGGCTGCCGCGTCGCGGGGCATACGTACATCATCGCGTTCTACCAGAGCGGGACGCACTCGCTGCGCCCGGGCGAGACGCCGTCGTGGGATCCACACGAGGGCGTGCGCTTCGACGGCGAGGTGCCGACCGGCGCCAAGTGGTCGTCGCGCGCGGCGCCGAACACCGTCTCGTGCCTGGCGGGCGATCTCCCGCAGGGCTACTGAGGCCGGAGGCGCGGGTGAGGCCCCGCCCGCTCGGGCGCTCGACCCGCGCCGCCGCGCCGGCGTACGCTGCCGCCATGACGTCGTCCGGAGCGCAGCGAGCGCGCGCGCTCGATCTGCTGAGCCGCGGAGACATGGTGGGCGGGATCGCCGGGCTCGAGGGGCACGTCGCGGGCGCGCCGGACGACGCGGGGGCGTGGCTCGCGCTCGGGGCCGCGTACGCGGCGGAAGAGCGCTGGGCGGACGCGGCGAGGGCGCTCGCGCGTGCGGTGGAACCCGGTGGAGGGGAGGAGGAAATCGAGGCGCGCCTCGCCTACGCCCGCGCCCTGGTCCGCCTCGGCCGGCTCGACGAGGCGGCCGCGGAGCTCCGGCGGGGCGCGGCGATCGAGCCGCCCGATCCACGGGCGCTGCGCGAGCTCGGGGTCGTGCTGTACGATCTGCGGCTCTACGACGAGGCGGCGCGCTGGCTCGCGCGCGCGTGCGAGGCGGCGCCGGAGGACGCGCGCGCGGCCTTCGCGCTCGGGCTCGCGCACGAGGCGCGGCGGGAGATCGCGCCGGCCATCGCGGCCTACCGCGAGGCGGTGAGGCGCGCGCCCTCGTTCGCCGACGCCCGGCTCACGCTCGCGGACGCGCTCGCGTCGATCGGGGAGCACGCGCGAGCGCTGGGCGAGCTCGAGGCGCTGCTCGCGCGCGAGCGGAGCCACGAGCAGGCGGCGAGGAACCGCGAGGTGCTGCAGCGCGCGCTCGCCGAGATGCGCGCGCGCCGGCTGCTCGGCAAGACGGAGCGCGAGCTCGCGCGGTCGGCGCTCGTCATCGAGGCGCAGCTCAGGCGCCGCGAGGCGCGCGCGGCGCCCGCGACGGCGGAGGGCGCGGCGGCGCGGCAGATCGTCCGCTACACGGCGCCGCTCCTCGAGCTCCACGTGACCCTCGACTCCCCGAACAATGGCCCCGGGAGCGGCGCGATCGAGGCGCTGCACCTGGCGCTGACCGATCCGGACCGCGCCGCGCGCGCCGAGGATGACGTCTTCAAGGTCACGGTGATCGGCGAGGACGGCCGGCAGGCGCCGGTCAGCTACGCGACGGGCGCGTCGCTCACGCTCGTGCGCGAGGCGATCGGCTGCCCGATGACGCAGGCGAACGCGCTCTATACCTCGCTGCTGAAGGGGAGCCCCTCGGTCGACTGGGGCGGCGCGACGCTGCGGTTCGCGAGCGTGCCAGGCACCGGCGGAGCGCCCGGCGGAGAGCGGCACGGCCTCCTCGTCAGCCAGCGCGCCTAGCCTCGGCTCGGCGGGGCGGCGCCGCGCGGCGCGTCGCCGGGCGCGATCATCCCGAGATCGAGCAGCGAGGAGTAGTGCCCGTCCGGCGCGAGGATGACATGGTCGACGAGCGGCACGCCGATCACCTCGCCGGCGGCGGCGACCGCGTTGGTCATGGCCACGTCCTCGGGCGACGGCGCCGAGTCGCCGCTCGGGTGGTTGTGCACGAGCACGAGCGCCGAGGCCGCGTCCGAGAGCGCGGCGCGAAGGATGTCCCTGGCCGTGACGGAGCAGCCGTGGAGCCCGCCCTGCGCGACCCTGCGCGCTCCCCTCATCCCGTTGCGGCCGTCGAGCGAGATCACCCACATCTGCTCGTGATCGAGCGGGCCGAGCTGCGCCGCGCACCACGCCGCGATCGAGGCCGAGGTGCGGACCGGAGGCCGCGGGCGCACCGCGCGCTCGAAGGCGCGCCGCCCGAGCTCGAGCGACGCGGCGATCCGGAGCGCCTTCGCGAGCCCGAGGCCGGGGTGCTCGGCGAGCGCGTGCGGGCCGAGCCGCGCGAGCCCCTCCAGCCCGGCGAAGCGCGAGAGGAGCGCGGCGGAGACGAGCGTCACGGGGGTGCCGACCAGCCCTGTGCCGAGCACGATCGCGAGCAGGTCGGCGTCGCCCAGCGACCAGATCCCCTCCTCGAGCGCTCGCTCTCGCGGGCCGACGAAGGCGGCCAGCGCCGAGGGGTCGTCGGTGCACGTCTCGGGGAGGTGATCGGACAGCAGGGGGGCGCGCTTCCACGGGCTCATGCGCGAGCGACAAGCACGCGGCGGGCCCGCCCGCCGGCCCGGGGCGCCGCGGGGGCGCGCGCGCCGGCGAGGCGGCGGAGCGGCGGCGGAGGGTGGCGGCCGCCAGGCCCTCGCGCCGTCGCGCCCTCGCCCGGCGCGCGAACGGACAGCGCGCGCGTCACTCGACGCGGACGATCGTCTCCGCGGGGAGGCTCTCGGCGAAGGCGTCGCGCGCCGCGCGCACCCTCGCCTCGACGAGGCCGTCGAACGTGAGCTTCGTGCGGTACTCGACGCCGGACCACCTCGGATAGGAGCCGATGTCGACGTCGCGGTGGTCCTCGACCACGCGGTCGAGCATGGGCTTGAGCTGCCCCTCGTCGAGGGTCGTGAACACCGCGAGCGAGACGAACGGCGCCCCGCCGGAGAGCTCGGCCTGGATGAGCGCCTGCTTCGCCCGGAAGATCTGCGGCACGCCGGGCAGCATCCACACGTTGCGCATCACCACGCCGGGCCACGCGGCGCTGCCGCCGGTCACGAGCCGCGCGCCCTCCGGGATGCGGGCCATGAGCAGGTGCCCCTCGGTGAGCCGATCGCCGTAGTAATCGCGCAGGAGGCCCTCGATGTTGGGCGCGCTGACCACCGGCACGCCGAAGGCGCGCGCGACGCCCGCGATCGTGAGATCGTCGTGCGTCGGGCCCACGCCGCCGCTCGTGAAGACCCAGTCGTGCGACGCCGCGAGCGCCCGCACCTCGGCGGCGATCACCTCGAGCTCGTCGAGCACCATGACCGCCCGCTCCAGCTTGACGCCGAGCGCGCGCAGGGTGCCCGCGAGCACGACCAGGTTCTCGTCAGCGATCTTCCCGCTGAGCAGCTCGTTGCCGATGATCAGCGCCGCTGCGGTCCTCATGTCACCCTTCTTCCGCTCAGCTCTCGAACTCGCGCGTCACCGGGCGCCCGTCGGCGTCCATCCCGAGCAGCTCCTCGACGCGCTTCTCCGCGCGATCGAGGCGCTCCTGCGCCGACCGCGAGAGGCGGATGCCCTCCTCGAAGAGCGAGAGCGCACGCTCGAGCGGCAGATCGCCGCCCTCGAGCTCCGCGACGATCTTCGCGAGGCGGCGCGTCGACTCCTCGAACGACATCGCGCCCGCGGCCGCGTCGCCGCTCCGCGGAGCGCGGTCGGCCTCGGGCTTCGCCGGCGCCCCGGCGGCGCCGGGCTCCGCGCTCGGCTCGGCGCGTGATTCGGCGCGTGATTCCACGCCCGCGCCGCCCTCGTCCGTCGCGTTGCTCATCGTCGTCATGAGCCAGCGTCCCCCGGGGGTGCGGCCGGCGCAAGCAGGACGGCGCTCGCGCCGGGCGGCACCGCCGGCACGAGGAGCACGCCGTCGGGATCGGAGACGACAGGCACCGCCAGCCCATCCGGCCGGACGAGCCGTGCCGGACGCGAGGAAGCGCTCCCGGTCGCGCTCCGGTCGTTCGGGACGATGGCCACCCACACGACGCCCGTCGCCAGCGCGGAGCGCGGCCGATCGAGGGCCCGCGCGTCGGCGCCGGAGAGGGCGGCCCGCGCGAGCGCGCGCACTCCTTCGTCAGGATCGAGATCCCGCGCCGCGACGAGGACGCGCCTGCGCTGCACCTCGGTGCGCCGGGACAGGCCGCGGACGATCGCGCGGCGCACCGCGGGGTCGTCCTCGAAGCGGTACGCGCGGGCGAGAAGGGAGACGCTGTCCGGCATCGGGTCGCTCCCGAGGCCGAGCGCGACGTGCGCGCGCACGACGGGATCGCTCCCCTCGAGCAGCCGCTCGATCCTGCCGCGGACCACCTCGTCGTCACGGGCCGCGAGCGCGCGGGCGGCGAGCGGCGACAGCGGTCCGCCCGCCTCCGCCAGGGCGGCGAGCCGCGAGGTGGCGATCGCCCCGCCCCCGGGCTCCGCGAGCAGCGCGACGCCGGCGGAGATCGCCGCCGCGTCGGGCGCTGCGTCGCCGCTCTTCGCGGCGCCCGCGGCGCCCCCGGCGCCGGGCGGCGACGCGGCCAGCGCCGCGAAGAGCGGCGCGAGGGCGGCGAGGGCGCGCTCGCCCCGAGCGAGCGCGCCGCGCGCCGCCGCGTGGACCGCCGCGCGATCGCAGGAGGACGGGGAGCAGGCGCCGACGACATCGACCGCGTCGCGGAGGCCGAGCGCCACGGTACCGAACACCCCGACGGCGCGATCGCTCGACCCGCTCGGCGCGGCGAGCGCGGCGAGCAGCCGCTTCTCGAGCGCCTCGGGCGCGTCGCGCAGCACGAGCCCGCGGACCACCCCGGCGCGCAGGCCGAGCCTGCGGAGGTCCGCGTCCTTCGCGGCGCGCGGGCCGTCGAAGAGCTCCGCGACCGCGGCCCGCGCCTCGGCCCCCGACATCGTCGCCAGCGCGAACGCGACCGCCGTCGCGAGCTCGGGGCGCTCGCTCAGGACCCGGCGCAGCTGCCGCGCCGCCTCCGCGCCGCCCGCGCGGCCGATCGCCGCGACCGCGCGGGGCCGCGCGTCGTCCGGGAGCAGCGGGAGGGCGCGCGCGAGCGCCGGCACGAGCCGCTCCGCCGGCCCGAGCTCGGCCAGCCTGAGCCCCTCCATCCGCCCGAGCTCGGATCCGAGCAGCGCGGCCACGGCGTCCGCCGCCTCCGGCGCGCCGAGGTACACGAGGATCTCCGTCGTCGGCTCGAAGAGCCCCGGCTCTGGCTTGCGGAGCCACGCGCGGGCCTTCGCCAGCGCCGCCTCGTCGCCGAGGCGCGCGAGGGCGCGCGCCGCGGCCACCTGCGCCGCCCTGTCGCCGCCCTCGAGCATCGGCCGGAGCGCCGCGATCGCCCGGAGATCGCCGAGATCGCCGAGGAAGCTCGCGAGCGCCGGCTCGAGCCGCTTGCGGCTGCCGAGCAAGAGCTGGAGCGACGCGGGCGGGTGCGCCTTGATCGCGCGCGCGGCGGCCTCGCCCGCGGCCCCGCCCTGCACGATCGCGTTCACGAGCACGCCGAGCGCGCGCCGCTCGCCCGTGCGCGCGAGCGCGAGGGCGGCGGTGCCGCGCAGCACCTCGCCGAGCGGCGACGCGGCGCCGCGCGCGGGCGCGCCCTCCGAGAGCTCGCGCGCGAGGAGCTGGCGCACGCTGTCGCGCTGCGCGTGGGGCGCCAGCGCCCGCACCGCCGCGAGGCGCGCCCTGGGATCGCGCGCCCCCGGGGCGCCGTGCTGATCGAGCGCGGCGAGCAGCGCGCTCACCGCCTCCTCGGTGCCGATCGCCCCGAGGCGCTCGATGCCGCGGAGCCGCGCCGCCGGGTCGCTCGACGAGAGCAGCCGCTCGCCGACGGCCACGCCGAGGCTGCCGCGCAGCGGCGTCGCGCCGGCCTCGGCCCCCGCGGACGCCTTGCCGCCTTCCTCCGCGGCCTGCGGCGCCCGGGCGGTCCGCGCGACCGGCTGAGGCGCTGCCGGGCCCGCCATCGCGGTGGCCGCGAGCGCCGCGGCGAGGCCCAGGGCGCGGGGGGTTCCAGGGAGGAATCGCATTCGCTGCGCCGCACTATCCCGCGATCGACGGCCCGATGTCACGCCCCAGGCCGAGCCGTGTCAGCGCCGCGTGACAGCCTGGAATTTGATGGAAGCACGCGCTAGGTCGACCTACCGTGCAGCCGCGAAATGCGGCTGTGAGAGAGGTGACGCTTGATCGACCTGGTACGGACACTGGAAAAGGCCATCACGGTCTCCGCCGGCAAGGCATGGCCGGTCTTGCAGCGACTGAGCCGCCTCGGCGGCGAGCCCAGGCCGTTTCACCCGAAGTGGAGCGACAAGCCGATCCCGAGGGGCGGCGAGCGCACGAAGCCCCCGCTCGGCTGGCCTCGCGAGACGGACAGCCTGTGCCCGCGCTGCGTCAAGGAGGCGCGCGACGAGATCCTGAGTGGCAGGGCGGATTGGACCAAGCTCATCACGGACAAGCCCGGCGAGATCCGCGCCAGCATCGTCGCGCGCGAAGGGCGCGTGGTCATGGAGAAGACGTGCCCGAAGCACGGCTTCTTCTCGGACACGATCTCGATCGACCCGGCGTTCCTGGCCCGGATCGAGCGCCTCTTCGGCGGCCGCGACGTCGAGATGACGAAGGACAGGATCCACGACCACGGATCGAGCACCATCCGTTACGGTCGCGGCGCGGTGCTCACGGTCGACCTGACGAACCGCTGCAACATGATGTGCGACCCGTGCTTCATGGATGCCAATCAGGTCGGCTACGTGCATGAGCTCTCCTGGGAGGAGATCACGAGGATCCTGGACGACGCGGCGGCGGTGCGCCCGCGCCGCCAGATGTCGATCCAGTTCTCCGGCGGCGAGCCGACGCTGAGCCCGCACTTCCTCGATGCGATCCGGTACGCGCGCGAGAAGGGGTACTTCGCGGTCCAGTGCGCGACGAACGGGATCCGCTTCGCGGACGAGCCGGGCTTCGCCAGGAAGGCCAAGGAAGCGGGCCTCCGGATGGCGTACCTGCAGTTCGACGGGGTCACGAACGCCGCGAACGGCCACCGGAAGATCGGGAACCTCTACGACGTGAAGCTGCGGGCGATCGAGGAGCTCTCGGCCGCGGGGATCGACGTCATCCTGGTCGTGACGATCGTCAACGGGGTCAACAACGATCAGGTGGGGCCCATCATCGACTTTGCGGTCCAGAACGCCGACAAGATCACCGTCGTCAGCTTCCAGCCGGTCAGCTTCACCGGCCGCGACGAGGACATCTCCGACGAGCTGCGCGAGAAGCAGCGCTATACGCTGAGCCACCTCGCGCACGACATCGCCCGGCAGACCGGCGTGACCGACCCGCTGCGCGACTGGTTCCCCCTGTCGGCGCTCAGCCCCTTCGGCAACGTGACCGACCTCCTCGACGGCCCTGACAAGGACTGGGGGCAAATCAACTGCGGCTGCCACCCGAACTGCGGGATCGGGACCGCGCTGTTCGTCCACAAGAAGACGAAGCAGATGGTCCCGCTGCTCGACTTCATCGATGTCGAAGGGCTGCTCTCCGACCTGCGCGCGATCTTCGACACGGGGCGCGGCCGCGCCCTCACGAAGGCGCAGGTCGTCGCCGCGCTGCTGCGCCATTACCAGCCGGACAAGGCGCCGCCCGGCTTCCACCTCGCGACGCTCGTGAAGCAGTTCATGAGCCAGACGGGCGCCGCGCACGCCGGCGAGGGCGACGCCGGCGAGTACGAGTGGCGGGTCCTTTTCGTCGCGGGCATGTGGTTCCAGGACCTGTTCAATTACGACTTCCGCCGCACCGAGATGTGCATCATTCCGTACGGAACGCAGCTCGGCGAGATCAGCTTCTGTGCGTACAACACAGGGGCTGGATGGCGGAATATCCTCGAGAAGATGAAGGCCAACGCCACGGTGGCCGAGTGGTACAAGAAGCACGGTAGGCACCCTGTCTATGCGAAGAATCAGGATCTTCCTTTACCGGCCTACGACAACCCCCTAACGATCATCGAGCACGACCTTGCGTTGCGCGAGCGCGAGCAGGGCGGCACGCGCTCACGGCGGGCGGCCAGGCGGCTGCCGATCGTGAGCTGATCGCGGTCCCACGTCGCGCGGGCAGGGAAGGGAAGCGCAGCGCAGCGCGGCCCCGGATCGCCGAGAGACAGGTCACGTGAGCCGCCGGGCTCGGCGCCCCTGGGCTCGGCGATCAGTCGCAGGGCACCTCACATCGACACAGAATCCGGTTCTCCTCGCGGCCGTGTGGGAGGAGGCTCGCGTGAGCGGCGCGGGAGTCGTGGAGAACGCACCACGCATGGTGTAGTCTGGTCACGTGACCTTGCACGCGGGCCGCTATGAGAGCTTGCGCGCCATCGCGTCAGGCGGCATGGCGACGGTGTATCTCGGGCGGGCCGTGGGCGCCGGCGGGTTCGAGCGCCTCGTCGCCCTGAAGATGATGCACCCGCACATCGCGGCGGAGCCCGAGTTCGTCGCGATGTTCCTCGACGAGGCCCGCCTCGCGGCGCGGGTCCGCCACCCCAATGTCGTCGCGACGTTCGATCTCGTCGAGGACCCGCTGTTCCTCGTCATGGAGTACATCGAGGGGCCGTCGCTGCACAGCTTGCTCCGCACGTGCGCGCGGGCGAAGCGGCCCGTCCCGCTCGGGATCGTGCTCCGCATCTTCCTCGACGTGCTCGCGGGTCTCCACGCCGCGCACGAGCTCACGGGGGGCGAGGGCGAGCCGCTCAACCTCGTGCACCGCGACGTCTCGCCGCAGAACGTGCTCGTCGGCGTCGACGGCATCGCGCGCATCACCGACTTCGGCGTGGCCCGCGCCGAGACCAGGCTCATGTCGACGCGGGGCAACGCGCTCAAGGGCAAGCTCGCCTACATGGCGCCCGAGCAGATCCGGGCCGCGAACGTCGACCGTCGCAGCGACGTGTACTCGGCCGGCGTGGTGCTCTGGGAGATGCTCACGGAGGAGCGCCTGTTCAAGGCCGACAACGACGGCGCGCTGCTCGCGCAGATCCTCCAGGGCGCGCCCACGGGTCCGCGCGGGGTGGTCCCGTCGGTGCCGGCCGCGCTCGACCAGATCTGCCTGCGCGCGCTGCGCACCGACCCCGACGATCGCTTCCCGACCGCCGCGGCGTTCGCCGAGGCGCTGGAAGACGCAGCCACGCAGACGCCGGGCCTCGCTGTGTCGTCGCCCCGGGCGGTGGAGGCGCTCATCAAGGAGGTCGGTTTGCGCGGGCCGCCGGAGAGCCTCACCGCGCCGGTCAGCGCGCGGGGCGCTCCCGCCTCGGCGCCCAAGTCGGGGCGATCGCCGCTGAGCCAGCGCTCTCCGTTGAGCGATCCGCTGAGCCCGCGCTCTCCGTTGAGCGATCGTCTGCCCCTGAGCCAGCGCGCTCCTTTGACCCAGCGGAGCGTCGATGCGGCGCAGGACAGCTCGGGCGCCGAGGGCAGCGCGCCGGGGCTGGGCGCCGTCGTCTCCGAGGCCGTCTCCCGCGGCCGGCACCACATCGCGCGCCGCCGCGTGCTCGCCAGCGCCTGCGCGGTCGCGCTCGCGGTCGGGGCGGGCGCCTTTCTCGCCGTCGGCCAGCACGAGCCAGCCGCTCCCTTCACGGCGGAGAGCGCCTCTGTCTCCCGGATCTCGTCCTTCTTCCCCGCGGCCGCGGCGGCCAGCGGGCCGGTCCAGGCGGCAGCGCCCGGGCATCCCGGCGAACTGGCCGGCTCCGCGGTCCCCGGCGGCTCCGCTCAGGGCGTGATTCCCGGCGGAGCCGCCCAGAGCCCCGCCCCTGACCGGTCCACCCAGGGCTCCGCGCCCGGTGGGCCCGCGCAGATCCCTGCCCCCACCGCCAACCGCGCGACGAGCCCCGCCCCGCGGCCGAGCTCCAGAGCGACCCCGCCCGCGGCCGTCAAGCCCAGGACGAGCCGGCCCGACACGCGCACGACCAGCGGATCCACGGCCCCGACGGCGAAGCCGGCCACCCGCTCATCGACCGTTCGGAGCCCGGCGCCGAAGACCGCGCCAAAGGCGCCAGAGCCGAAGCGGAGCGCTCCGCGGACGACCTCCCGGACGCCCTTCAAGCCATCCGGCCTGTGACGCACACAGGGCTGTGACGCACGACGTCACCGCGGAGATAGCCCAAGACGGTACGTGCGCATGGATCCAGCGCGCCCCCCGGGCCGAGCCATGATCCTTTTCGCCGCCTCGTCCAACACTCCGACCATGGAGACACGTCCAATACCCCGACGACCGCGAGCACCCGCGACCTCGGCGCCGATAACGCGACGTCGGGTCGCGCTATCGCACATTGAACGCGCTGCGGCGCCGCCTACATGCTCACGGAAGACAGCAGAACGTCAGTGGTCGCCTCACGAGCGCGATAGGGGAGGTAGGCTATTCTTGTCGTGGGGCGGTAAGTGCTCGCCCAAGTGAAAGACGCGCCGCGCGTCGGACGTTACCTCGGGGGGAACCAGCTCATGCGCTCGCTTTTTGAGCAGGTCGTCGAGTGCTGTGGCCTCGCACCCGCGTTCGCCAGAAAGATCATCCAGGAGGCCTGCGAGCGGAGCGATGTGTCACCGCCCGAAGCGATGACGCCAGCCGATCTCATCCGCACGCTCCCTCACATCCGCCAGGCCCTCGGCGTCTTCCTCGATCCCGGGGAGGTGGCGCTGAAGACGGCCGCGATGCGAGCCCTCGTCAAGGGCTCCTGGCCGTCGATGGCCGCGGTCGTCGCTCCTGGTTCGAACCAGGAGAGCCGGACCTCTCAGGACGAGCCGAAGGCCAAATCGAGCTCGTAGAGCTCGTAGTGCGAACGCCGCATTCCGAGCGCGACATACGTCGACTGCGCTCGCGCGTTCGCGGTCTCCACGTACAGGCGGATACCGCATACGTCCCCCGCGTCCGCCGCCATCTCGTGGACTCGCCGATACAGCGCCCGGAAGACCCCGCTGCGCCGCTGCGCGGGGGTCACATAGACAGACTGGATCCACCAGAAAGTACCGTTTCTCCAGTCACTCCATTCGTAGGTGACCATCAGCTGCCCGGCCATCTCGGACGCGTGCTCGGCCACCAGATAGAACCCTTTGGCGGCATCCGCGATCAGCGCGGCGGCGCCGCGGAGGGTGGTGGCGGCATCCAGCACCTTGCCCTCCGTCTCGAGCGCCATCGCCCGGTTGTTCGCCGCGATCAGCGCGGCGTCGGTGGGCGCCGCCCGGCGGATCACGAGCGCTGTCACGAGGCGACCTCCCGGCGGGCGTCGCAGGGACGTTCTCCGGCCGAACGGCCGGAGAGCGCGGAAGCGCGGCATCGGATCGACATGGCCGACCCCATACCGCGGGCAGCACGGCTGCTCAATCACCACGCGCACCACGCGCACCACGCGCGGCGCCTCGATCCAGCGACGAGCGCGCGGCCGGGCCGTTGACGACCGGTCGCGAAGGCGTCGCCGCGGCGCGTTATGTTTCGAGGAGCGATCCTCGACGAGCGCGCCCGGCGCTCGGCGCGTGGTCCATGGCTCCGCCGCGCCGGCTGCCTCTTGCGGCGGTTGGCGGAGGTTGTGCTCCTCGCCCGATCGCGCATACCCTCCGGGCGCCGAAGCCTCCCGGAGGGTGACCCTTGACACTGCTCGTCAGCGACTCGATTGCCCAGCGCGTCCAGCGGCTGGAGATCCCTTTCAACAGCTTCGGGGTCGATCCTTACGGCATCTCCCAGAAGCACCTGGGTCTCTTCTTCTCCCTCCTGGATTTCTTCTATCATCATTACTTCTCGGTGGGCGTGACGGGCCTGGAGAACGTCCCCGCGCGCGGGCGGGCGATGCTCGTCGGCAATCACTGCGGGGGAGTCGCCATCGACGGGGCGATGGTGGTCGCGTCGATGTTCTTCGCGATGGATCCTCCGCGCCTCGCCGAGGGGATGGCGGAGAAGTTCATCAATCGCCTCCCCTTCACCTCGCTCTGGTCGAGCCGCACAGGGCAGTTCACCGGCCTCCCCGAGCACGCGAGCCGCCTCCTCGAGGACGAGCGGCTGCTCATGGTGTTCCCCGAGGGGGCGCGCGGCACCGCCAAGCTCTACAGCGAGCGCAACTCGCTCGTGCACTTCGGATCGGGGTTCGTCCGGCTCGCGATGAAGACGAGGACGCCCGTCATCCCCTTCGGCTTCGTCGGCGGCGGCGAGGCGGTGCCGACCATCGCCAACTCGTACACGATCGGCCGGCTGTTCGGCGTGCCGTACATCCCGATCACCCCGTACCTCATCCCGGCGCCGCTGCCGGTCCAGCTGGAGATCACGTACGGCGAGCCGATGACGTTCGCCGGGACCGGCGCCGAGGAAGACGAGGTGATCCTGGGCCACGTCGAGCAGGTGAAGGCGAGGATCGCCGAGCTCATCGAGGACGGGCGAAAGCGGCGCCGCGGGAAGCTTTCGGTGGACTGGCGCGGCGCCACGCCGCCCAGGCCCGCCTCATCGAAGGAGCACGCATGAGGGTCCTCATCCCAGGGATCACCGGCCAGCTGGGCCGCATGGTCGCGACGCGCCTCCTCGAGGAGGGGCACGAGGTGATCGGCATCGACCGGCGGCCGTGGCCGACCGCCCCGGCCGGCGTCGAGATGCACAACGTGGATCTGCAGAAGCGCGCCGCGGAGGACGTGTTCCGCAAGGCCCGGCCCCAGGCCGTCATCCACATGGCGACCGTGACGCACCTCGTGGAGCAGACGGAGGAGCGGTATCGGATCAACCTCGGCGGCACGCGCGTCGTCTTCGACAACAGCCGCGCCTGCGGGGTCGAACACGTGATCTTCGTCGGCCGACACACCTACTACGGCGCCGGACCCGAGTCGCCGCTCTACCACACGGAGGAGGATCCTCCGATGGCGGTGTCCACCTTCCCCGAGCTCGCCGACCTCGTCGCGGCCGATCTCTACGCCTGCACGGCGCTCTGGCGCGCTCCCGAGCTCTGCACGACCGTTCTCCGCATGTGCTACACGCTCGGCCCGACAGGCCACGGCACGCTGGCGAGCTTCCTCCGCGGCCCCCGCGTCCCGTACGTGCTCGGGTTCGACCCGCTGTTCCAGTTCATGCACGAGCAGGACGTCGTGACCGCCATCTGCCTCGCCCTCGAGAAGCGCATCCGCGGCGTCTACAACGTCTCTGGCCCGCAGCCTGTGCCCCTGTCGCTCATCATCCGGGCGGCGGGCCGGGTGGCGTTGCCCCTCCCCGAGTTCGTCCTGCGCAACGCGTTCGGCCGCTTCGGCCTGCCGAAGCTCCCTCGCGCGGCGCTGACCCACATCAAGTACCCCGTCGTCGTGGACGGGGCCGCGTTCCGCGCCGCGACCGGGTTCAAGCACGACATCGACGAAGCCCAGGCCATCCGCGAGTACCGCGACGCCCACCCGGTCCCGGCGAGCCGCCCCTGAGCCGGGGAGTTCATCTCGTGAGATAAGGAGGTCCCGATGCTGTCCGAGAAGGTCAATCAGTTCGCGCCGGCCAGGCTCACCGCGGACATCGACGATCTGCCCGAGCCGGAGAGGAGAGCGCTCGGCAAGCTCATCGAGGCTTCGCGGCAGCTCGATCCCGTGTTCGATCGGCAGGCCTACGCGGGGAACCCGGAGCTCCGCGAGGAGCTCGTCGCGGACGGCACCCCGGAGGGGCGGGACAGGCTCGCCTACTTCGACATCATGCGCGGCCCGTGGGACAGGCAGGATCACCACCGCCCCTTCGCCATCGACAGGCCCCATCCGCCTGGCGCTGGCTTCTACCCGGAAGATCTCTCGGCCGACGAGCTCAACGCGTGGATCGAGCAGCACCCGGGCGACAAGGAGGCCTTCGAGAGCCTGTTCACGCTCATCCGCCGGGACCAGGGCCGGCTCGTCGCCGTGCCGTACAGCCAGGCCTACGCCGCGTGGCTCGGCCCCGCCGGCGCGCTCCTCGAGGAGGCCGCGGCGCTCACCGCGAGCGAGAGCCTAAGGCGGTTCCTGCGGTCCCGGGCCGCCGCGTTCCGCTCCGACGACTACTATGCATCCGACAAGGACTGGATGGACCTCGACAGCCGCGTCGAGGTGACCATCGGCCCTTACGAGACCTACGAGGACGAGCTCCTCGGCCTCAAGGCCTCGTTCGAGTCGTTCGTCACGGTGAGCGACCCCGACGCTTCCCGGAAGCTCTCGAAGTACAAGGAGCTCCTCCCGGAGATGGAGCGCAACCTGCCTGTCCCCGAGGACGTGAAGACCGCGCGGGGCGGCGAGAGCCCCATCCAGGTCGTCGACCTCGTGTTCAGCGCCGGCGACGCCCGCAAATCGGTCCAGACGATCGCGTTCAACCTGCCGAACGACGAGCGCGTCCGCGCCGAGAAGGGGGCCAAGAAGGTCCTGCTCCGCAACGTCATCGAGACGAAGTTCGAGCTGATCATGCGCCCTATCGCCGAGCGCATCCTCGACCCGGCGCAGCTCGATCACCTGTCCTCCGACGCGTTCTTCAACGAGACGCTCTTCCACGAGCTCTCGCACAGCCTCGGCCCTGCGTTCACGACCGTGAGCGGGGAGCGGGTCGAGGTGCGGATCGCGCTCGGCCCGACGTACTCCGCGCTGGAGGAGGCCAAGGCCGACGTGATGGGCGCTTACAACGTCCTCTTCATGATCCAGCGAGGCCACTTCGCGGCCGATTTCAGGGAAAAGCTCCTCATCTCCTATTTCGCAGGGCTCTTCAGGAGCACCCGCTTCGGCGTGGCCGAGGCGCACGGCAAGGGGGCCGCGCTCCAGATCAACCGGTTCCTCGAGGAGCGCGCCGCCCGCTTCGACCCGGCGACACGGCGCTTCACCGTCGACGCCGAGGAGCTCGAGGCCGCCATCACCCGCCTCGTCCGCGATCTCTGCATGGTGCAGCACCGCGGCGACAGGCAGGCCGCCGGCGAGCTCCTCGCCAGGTACGGAGAGGTCTCGGAGCCGATGCAGCACGCGCTCGGCGGCCTCGCGGGGATCCCGATCGACATCCGCCCGATCTACCCGCTCGCCGGCGAGTGAGCCGCCGGCGAGCGGCGCTCACGGCCCGATCTGCACGAGGAACGCGTCGCCGGCGCCCTGGCTCACGGCCATGGCTGCCCCGCGATCGAGGACGCCGTCGAAGCGGCCGGTCACCCAGCCATCGCCGAGGAGATCGACGGCGACGGCCGCGCCGCGCTGCTCGCTCGAGTCGCCGAACGAGCGCAACCAGATCGGGTTGCTGGCAGGGTCGAGCTTCGCCACGAACACGTCTGCGGCGCCCGTGGCGAAGTGCGCCTCCGTGCCGATATCCAGGTTCCCCAGGAAGGAGCCGGTGAGGAGGATGTTGCCCGCGAGATCGACCGCGACGGAGGCGCCCTCCTGGTCGGCGTCGTCGCCGAAGTCCTCGCACCACTGCAGGACGCCGTTATCGTCCAGGCGGATGAGGAAGACGTCCTTGTCTCCATTGCTCGTGAGCAGCGACTCGCCGAGCGAGATCGCCCTCCGGAACGAGCCGGTCACGAGGATGTTGCCCGCTCCATCGACGGCCACGCCGAGCGCCTCGGCCGCGTTGGTCGCGTCGGCCGCCTTGCTCCAGACGTGGTCGCCCGAGGGGTCGAGCTTCGCGACGAACAGGTTGGTCTTGGCGTCGGTGGTGAGCGGCCTCTCGCCTCCGAGATCGACCTCCCCGCTGAACCAGCCGACGACGACGATGTCGCCGTCGCCGTCGACGGCGACGCCGGTACCGGCCTGATCTCCCTGGCCGCCGAACCGCTTGGCCCAGTCGACGTGGCCGGCGGCGTCGAGCTTGACCAGGAAGGCATCGCTCCTGCCGTGGCTCTCCAGGGTGAACCGCTCGCCACGGCGGCCCTCGCCGAAGTCGAGCGTGCCCGAGAACTCGCCGGTGATGAAGGCGTTCCCCGCCTGGTCCACGGCGACCGCCGCCGCGTGTTGCGTGGCCTCGTCGCCGAACCGCCGGCTGAACTGGTGAGCCCCTGTCGCGTCGAACCGCGCCACGACGACGTCGGTGCGGCGGCCAGCGCCCGCGAGCACGCCGCCGCCGAAATCGACGTCGCCGGCCGCGCTGCCCGCGAGCACCACGTCGCCCCCCGGCGCGAGCGCGACCGCCCGGGCGACGCTGTCCGCGAAGCGCCGGCCGAACCGGAACCGACCCTCGCGCGTGGAGGCGTCGCGGGAGAACGAGACGAGGAAAGCGTCCGGCTCGCCGAGCGCGCCCAGCTCGTCCGACGGGCCCGCGCCGAGATCGGTGCTGCCCGACGCCGAGCCGACCACCACGACGGCGTCGGCGGAGGCAGCGACGCCCAGGCCCTGCTGAGCGCCGGCCCCGCCGAGCGCGACGCTGTGCACGGGATCGCCCGTGCACGCTCGCCCGTCGCAGTTCTCGTCCTCGGGCGTGGCGCAGCTCTCGAACGCGGGCAGCACCTGGCCGACGCAGGCGCCGACGTCCGTCCCGTCGTCATTGCACGCGGCGACGCCGCCGACGCAGCGGCCGACGCCCTGCGTGCCCTGCGGCCCCGCGTAGCAAGCCGCCTCGGTGAGGGGAACGCAGATCTCCTGAACCTCGCCGCCACCGCCCACCCCGCCGCCGCCGCCTCCCCCCTCGCCCACCGGCGCGGGATCGGCCGCGACGTCGGGGAACGGCGCGATGAAGGCGCACGCGCCGAGGCCGGCGCAGGCAAGGGCGAGCGCCGCGACGGCGCCCGCTCCGGGGCGAGGTGCGCCGCTCACAGCACTCCCTGCACGGCGACCCCGGCGCCGTCCGCGCCGACCCATGGCGAGAGCGCCGTCGGGCGGGGGGCGCGCGGAGCGGGCGCAGGCCGCCGCCCGGCGGCGTCCGGAGGCGCCGCGGGCGAGGAGGACGAGGGCCAGAAGAGGTAGGTGGCGAAGCCGCCCGCGATGAGGGCGGCCCCGGTGAGCACCGTGCTCGTGACGGCGAGCGCTTGCCCGCGATCGTGCAGCGCCTGCCGCTCGCCCAGCGAGCCCGGGGCAGGGTTCTCGTTCTTCTTCAGGAAGCTGTGCCGCACGTCGTACGCCATGGCGCCCGTGACCACGGCGCCGGCGGCGAGCGCGGCCGCCGTCCCCACGACGACCACCGGCGAGATGCGCGGGCCGGGCGCCGGCGCGCTGGGCAGCGCCTGGCGCGCGGGCGCGCTCGACCGCAGCACCGCGAGCGAGCGCTTGCCGCCGAGCTCGGCCCGCAGCTCGACGACGGCGCCCGTCTCGGCCTGCACCGTCGCCTCGAACCGCGCCGCATAGTTCTCGGCCGCCACAACGACCCGCCGCGCCCCGGGGCTCACGAGGATGGCCGCGCCGACGAGCGCGGCGTGGATCGGCTCACCATCGATCTCGACGCGCACGCCGGTCGCGTCCTCGGGCAGCTGCAGGACGATCTGCGACGTCTTCACGCGAAGCTTCTCTCGTCGTGCCCGCGACTCCCTGGCGAGCGCGATCTCGTTCCGCGCGGTCGCGCCGGACGCGGCGAGCTCAAATGCGTTGAGCGCCTCGACGACGTGGCCGAGCGCCTCGTGACAGACGCCGAGGTGATACCAGAGAGGCGGGGACACGACGATCTTGCTGATGCGCTCGTACGTCTCCAGCGCCTCTGCCCACCGCCCGCCGTCCTCCGCGGCGAGGCCGAGCGCGAAGAGGCGCCGCGCGGACGCGAGCTCCGCGGCGCTCGGCTTGTGGGGCGCAGCGACAGCCGCAGTATCGCTCGCGACCGCGGCCGGCGGCGCGCGGCTGGCGTCCTCCGGGGAAGGCTCGGCGAACGCAGCCGGACCGACGCCGACCAGGGCGAAGAATACCACTCCGCCGATGGTGATCCGATGCTTCACCCACGCCTCCTTCCATCACCAAGCGATAGAGGCAGTCTAACCGTACTCACGCCGACCGATCCTCGACAACTGGAAAATTGTTTGAGATTAGCGTCCGATCCTGGAACGCTCTTGCACGACCCTCCTGGAACGCTCTCCCACTGTCGGTGAGAGCTTCAGCATGGTCGGACTCACGACGACACAGGAGTCGCAGGTACGAGCTGTGATAGCGCCCGTCGATCTTGTGCCAGGCCAGCTTCTCGGCCGCTATGAGCTGCTGATCGCCATCGCGCAGGGCGGAATGGGGACCGTGTGGGCGGCCCGAGAGCGCGGCGGGGCGGCGGGCGACAAGATCGTGGCAGTCAAGACGATGCTGCCGGCGCTCTCCAGCGATCCGCGCTGCAAGCGCATGTTCCTCACGGAGTCGCGCATCGCCTCCCGGATCAAGCACCCCAATGTGTGCGCGATCCTGGATCAAGGTGAGCAGAGCGGGGTGCTCTACTTCGTGATGGAGTGGATCGACGGCGACGCGCTCGTGGCGCTGCTCGGCGGCAGCACCCGCAAGCAGGGCAGCCCGCTCCCCCTGCCCGTCGCTGTGAGGATCGCGATCGAGGCGGCGCGTGGGCTGCATGCGGCCCACGAGCTACGGGACGACGGCGGCGCGCTGATCGGGCTCGTTCACCGGGACGTCTCGCCGCACAACATCCTGATCACGCGGGACGGCTCGGTGAAAATCGCCGATTTCGGCGTGGCCAAGGCCATGGCGCAGGTGGACAACCCGACGACCAACACCGGGCACATGAAGGGCAAGATCCTCTTCATGGCGCCCGAGCAGGTCTATAGCGAGCAGCTGGACCGGCGGTCCGACGTCTTCGCGCTCGGGATCGTGCTCTATCAGCTGACGACGGGCACGCACCCGTTCGCCGCCAGCCACGACCTCGCGACGATGGCGCGCATCGCGCGGCCCGAGCCGGTCGATCCGCCGGGCCCCCTCGTCCCCGGGTACCCCCCCGCGCTCGAAGCGGCGGTGATGCGCGCGCTCGCCAAGGATCCGGCCGAGCGCTTCGCGACGATGGCCGAGCTCGCGGACGCGCTCGAGGCGGTGGACGCTGCGCTCGGCAGCCGCCCTGGCGAGGTCACGGGGTACATCCGCAACGCGCTCGCCGCGCGCACCGCGCGTCGCACGGCGCTGCTCAAGGACGCGTTGCGCGCCGCGGAGGGCAGGGCGCGGGGGCGCACCCCCTCGCGCCTGGACCCGCGCCGCCGCGCCCGGACGATCGCCACCGCGGCGGCGCTCGTCGCCTCGGGCGCGCTGCTCGGGGCGGCGACGCTCCTGTGGATCGGCCTCGGGGAGGGCCCCGGCGCGCCGCCCGTGGCGGTGCCCGCGGCGCCGACCGTCACGGTGGAGCCGCGCCCGGGGGTCGCCACCGCCGAGCCGCGCCCCGCGCGCGTGTCAGGGCCGGCCCCGTCCACCGCGCCCGCGGCGCCGCCGTCCTCCACCCCCGCCGCGAGCGCGAGCCCGCCTCGCTCCCGATCGCCCGCCGAGACCGGGCGCGCCAAGTTCCGCGAGCCCGGCTTCTAGCGCGCGCCGTTCCGCGGCGCGCGCGCCGAGGCCCCGCCTCGCGCCGAGGAATATTCGATCGGCGCCGGTTGTCCTCGGGCGGCCGGGCTTGCTATGAGCTCCCACCCGTTATGCACGACGTACGCGCCCTGAACGAGCTGGTCGCCAAAGAGAGCGCCTTCATCGACACCCTGCTGAGCGAGGTCGGCAAGGTCATCGTCGGCCAGACGTACATGATCGAGCGCATCCTCATCGGGCTGCTCACCGGGGGGCACGTCCTCCTCGAGGGCGTCCCGGGCCTCGCCAAGACGCTCACGGTGCGGACGCTCTGCGACGCCATCCACGCGAAGTTCTCGCGGATCCAGTTCACGCCGGATCTGCTGCCCGCCGACCTCATCGGCACCGTCATCTACAACCACCAGAAGGGCGACTTCACCTCGAAGCTGGGCCCGATCTTCGCGAACCTCGTGCTCGCCGACGAGATCAACCGCGCCCCGGCGAAGGTGCAGAGCGCGCTCCTCGAGGCGATGCAGGAGCGGCAGGTCACGATCGGCGACACGACCTACCCGCTGCCGAGCCCGTTCGTGGTCATGGCGACCCAGAACCCGATCGAGCAGGAGGGGACCTACCGCCTCCCGGAGGCGCAGGTCGACAGGTTCATGCTCATGGTCAAGGTCGGGTACCCCGCGCGGGCCGAGGAGCGGCAGATCATCGACCGCACGACAGGGGTGGTCGAGGGCAAGGCCGCGAAGGTGACGACCCCCGAGGAGCTCGTGTCCGCGCGCAAGGTCGTGCGCGACGTGTACATGGACGATCGCGTGAAGGACTACATCGTGGACGTCGTCTTCGCGACGCGCGAGCCCGGGCAGAAGGGGATGCGGGAGCTGAGCAGCCTCATCGAGTACGGGGCGAGCCCGCGCGCCTCGATCGCGCTGGCGCTGGCGGCGCGCGCGCACGCCTTCCTGCGCCACCGGGGCTACGTCACGCCGGAGGACGTGAAGGCGATCGGCCCCGACGTGCTCCGGCACCGGGTCGTCCTGACCTACGAGGCGGAGGCCGAGGAGGTCACGTCCGAGCAGATCGTCCGGCGCGTGTTCGAGGTGGTCGAGGTGCCGTGATCAAGGCCTCCGGCTCGAAGAACCCGCTGCCGCCCGAGCTCCTGAAGCAGCTCCGGCGCATCGAGATCCGGACGCGACGGCTCGCCAACGAGCAGCTCTCCGGGACGTACTCGTCCGTCTTCAAGGGGCAAGGGCTCTCGTTCCGCGAGGTGCGCGCCTACCTGCCCGGCGACGACGTGCGCTGGATCGACTGGAACGTCTCGGCCCGCATGAGCGAGCCGTTCGTGAAGGTGTTCGTCGAGGAGCGGGAGATGACCGTCATGCTGGTCGTCGATGCCTCGCAGAGCGAGCAGTTCGGCACGCGGCGCGCGTCGAAGGCGCGCGTCGCCGCCGAGATCGCCGCGCTCTGCTCCTTCAGCGCCATCAAGAACAACGATCGCGTGGGCCTCGTGCTCGCGACCGAGGCCATCGAGAAGCTCGTCCCGCCGAAGAAGGGGGACAAGCACGTGATGCGCGTCATCCGGGAGATCCTCGGGCACGAGCCGAAGTACACAGGGACGAACCTGAAGCTCGCGCTCGAGACGCTGGTGAAGGTGGCCGAGCGGAGGAGCGTGGCCTTCGTGATCAGCGACTTCTTCGCGTCCGGCTTCGAGCGCTCGCTCTCGCTCGCGAGCGCCAAGCACGACGTGATCCCGGTGATGCTCGTCGACCCGCGCGACGAGGAGCTGCCCGACGTGGGGCTCGCGACGTTCGAGGACCTGGAGACCGGGGAAGAGGTCGTGGTGGACACCGGCGACCGGGCGGTGCGCGACCACTACCGCGCCGCCATGCGCAAGGTCCGGAGCGATCGCGACAAGCTGTTCAAGAAGCTCGCGCTCGACGCCGTGGTGGTAAAGACCGGCGAGAGCTTCGTGAGCCCGCTGCGCGACCTGTTCGCCAAGCGGGCGCGGAGGCTCAGGCGATGAGCACGCGTCGCTCGGCGGTCCACGCCCCGCGCGGCGCGAGCCCGCTCGCGTGGGCCGCGCTGGCGGCGGCGCTCGCGTGCGCGTCGCCGGCGCGATCGCAGCCGGACGCCGGCGGCGCCGGAGGGCCCGCCGCAGACGACACCCCGCCGCCGCCGCCAGCCCCGGCCCCGGCAGCCCCGGCGCCGGCAGCCACGGAGCGCGGCGAGAGCGTATGGGCCTCGTGCGCGGAGCACGTGCCGCCCGGCGCGACGCGCCCCAGGATCGAGGAGACGTTCCCGAGGAACGGGTTCAGCGGGTACGCGGCCCACCTCGAGATCACGGTCACGCACGGCAAGGGCGAAACGGTGCTGCCGGAGGGCTTCAAGGTCCAGGGCGACAGCGACGCCGCGCGCGCGATCCAGAAGGCGGGGTTCGTCCTGCCGGAGGCCGACGCCGGCGCGGGGCCGACCAGCACGACGACGGCGACCGACGCCGGCGCCACGACCAGGCTCGTCATCCCGTTCGTCCCGCTGCCCAAGGAGCCCGGGAGGAGCGCCCTCTTGCTGCCGCCGGTGCCGATCGCCGTGTCCCGCGCGAGCGGGGAGCTCGTCACCGTCTGCACCCGGCCGCACGAGATCGTGATCGAGGACCCGATCGCCAACGAGCGGGATCCCAAGGTCAAGCCGAACCCGCCGGCGCGGCCGCAGCGGGAAGAGTGGGTGCTCGCGAAGCAGCTCACGGTCGGCATCCTCATCGGCGCGGCGCTCGGGCTGCTCGTGGCGTGGCTGGTCCGGCGCTGGCTGCGCCGGCCCCGCGTGGTGGCCGCGCCGCCGCCCAAGCTGCCGTGGATCGCCGCGCTCGAGGAGCTCGAGGCGCTCCGGCGCTCCGACCTGCTCGGCGAGGGGCGCACCGATGAGTACTTCGACCGCGTGAGCGACTGCGTCCGCAAGTACCTCGGCGCACGGTACGGCTTCGACGGCCTCGAGACGACGAGCGACGAGATGCGGGACCTGCTCGCGCGGGTGCGCCCGCCCGTGCCGGTGCTGCCGCAGATCGCGCGGTTCCTCGCCGACTGCGACCTCGTGAAGTTCGCGCGCCTCCAGCCGACCGAGGCCGACTGCCTCACGGCGCTCGACGACGGCGAGAACATCGTGCACCGCACGACTCCGCCCGCGGTGCGGCCCGGCGACGGCGCCGGCCCCCGGAGCTCGCCCGCCGGCGGGCAGCAGCCGCCCGCTCGTCCGTCCCGGGCGCCGGAGGAGGCGCCTTGAGCCGCACGAAGCGCGCATCGCTCGCCCTCATCGCGACGCTCGTCGTCGCCGCGCTCGCGTGCGTGTACCCCTACCTCGCGCGCCGCGACGCTTGGTCCTCGGCGAGCTGGCAGAACCCGTGGTTCTTGCTCGCGCTCATCGCGGTGCCCGCCGTCTGGTACTGGGGCATCTTCGCGGAGGACGCGCGCAGGCCGCGGCTCCGGCTCGGCACGGTCGCGCCGCTCGCGCGCGGGCCGCGCGGCCTGCGCAGCCACCTGCGCGACCTGCCGGGCGTGCTGCGCGCCGTGGCGCTCGCGCTGCTCGTCCTCGCGATGGGGCGGCCGGTCAGCGTGCTCCGCGAGCAGCGCTCGGACGACAAGGGCATCGACATCGTCGTGGCGCTCGACCTGTCGGGCTCGATGCGCGCGATCCTCGACGCGCGGGCGAGCGACCTCCCCGGCCAGCCGAAGCTGCCGCGCGGCAAGCGGCTGACCCGGCTCGACACGGCCAAGCTCGTCCTCCAGGACTTCATCAGCCGCAGGAGGACCGATCGCCTCGGCGTCGTCGTCTTCGGCAAGGCCGCCTACGTGCTGTCGCCGCCGACGCTCGACTACCACCTGCTGACGCAGATGGTCTCGCAGATGACGCTCAACGTGATCGACGGCAGCGCGACGGCGATCGGCGACGCGCTCGGCACCGCGGTCGCCCGCCTGCGCAGGAGCGACGCGCAGTCGAAGGTCGTCATCCTCCTGACCGACGGCGACTCGAACGCAGGGGCCATCTCCCCCGAGTACGCGACCCACCTCGCGACCTCGCTCGGCGCGAAGGTCTACACGATCCAGATCGGCACCGACGACGAGGTCGAGGTCGAGGACGGCATCGATCTCTTCGGACAGCCGCGCTACGTGCGCCACCGCTTCCCGGTGAACCCCGCGCTGCTCCAGGAGATCGCGCAGAAGACCGGCGGCGCGTCGTACGTGGCGACCGACGCGAAGGCGCTCGCGGACAGCATGCACGACGTGCTCGACCGGCTGGAGAAGACCCGCTTCGAGGCGTCGAGCGCCGCGTACGAGGATCTCTTCCCGTTCCTGCTGCTGCCCGGGGTGTTCCTGATCGGGCTCGACGCGCTCCTGCGCGCCTGGCTGCTCCGGAGGTTCCCGTGAACTTTGCGGCCCCCTGGTTCCTGCTCGGGACGGCGTTCGCCGCGCTGATCGGCCTCCTGCTCATCCTGGGCGGCTTCGGCGTCGCGCGCGCCATCAAGCGCTTCGGCGACGAGGATCGCGTGAAGGCGCTCACGACCGCCGATCCGGCGAAGCGCCGCGCCTGGAAGGGCGTGCTGCTCGTGCTCGCGACGGCGCTCGCGTTCGTGGCCGCGGCGCGCCCCCAGTACGGCAAAGGCACGCGGCTCGTGCCGGCGACCAACGTCGACGTGGTGGTCGTGCTCGACTACTCGAAGAGCATGTACGCGCGCGACGTCGAGCCGTCCCGCATCTTCCGGGCGAAGGTCGAGGTCGCCCGCCTCATCAAGGATCTCGAGGGCGCGCGCTTCGGCGCGGTCGCGTTCGCGGGCGAGCCGATGGGCTTCCCGCTGACCGCCGACGGCGCGGCGATCGCGCAGTTCTTCCGCCAGCTCGACCCGAACGACATGCCCATCGGCGGCACGGCGATCGCGCGCGCGCTCGACCAGGCGAACGAGCTCCTGAGGCGCGATCCGAAGTCCGCCGAGCACAAGCGGATCATCCTGCTCGTCACGGACGGCGAGGACCTCGAGGGCTACCCGCTGAGCGTCGCCCAGGCGATCGGCGCCCAGGGCACGACGATCCACGTCGTCCAGATCGGCGGGCGCACGCCGGAGCCGATCCCGGAGATCGGCCAGGACGGCCGCATCGTCGGGTGGCGGACGGATCGCCAGGGCAAGCCGCTCACGACCGAGCTGTCGCTGTCGGGCGAGCAGCAGCTCGCGTCGATCGCGCAGGCCACGCCGGGCGGGCAGATCATCCGCGCGGAGAAGGGGACCACGGGCATCGAGACGATCGCCGCGGAGCTCAGGCGGCAGATGAAGAGCGAGCTCTCGGAGCGGGTCGAGACGGTCTACGCGGACGTCTACTTCTACCCGCTCGGCCTCGCGATCCTGCTCCTCATCGCCGAGGTGTTCCTCAAGGACGCTCCGCGCCGTCGCTTCGTGGCGACACACCCCGAGGCCGCGCCGAAGCGCGCCGGGCTCTTGCTGAAGGGGCGCCCGCTCGGGGCGGGAGCGGGGCAGGCTCCTGGGGGCAACACGGGAGGGCCGCATGCCGCGTCGTGATCGCAAGCGCGTGGATCTCGCCGGGTTCTTCGCGCGCCGCGGGCGCTGGATCGCGATCGGGCTCGCCGCCGCGTGCCTCACCGGGGCCGCGTTCTCGGCGGCGACCGGGTGCAGCGGGTGGGATCCGACGTCCCCGTTCGAGCGGAACGCGCCCGCGGTCGACCAGGCGATCCGCGATCTCGACGCGGGCAACCTCGAGTCTGCCGAGCAGGCCCTCGCGAGCTACCTGGGGACGGGCCCGTGCAGCGACGCCGGCATCGGGCTGCCGGACTCCGTGCGCCAGAAGCCGAACGGCTCGTTCGATCTCGGGCTGACGCTGTTCCACCTGGCCGAGCGCTACGGTCATCGGTTCGGTGACGAGGAGCTCGCGGACGGCGGGCCGGAGCAGGAGCAGAGCGACGCGCTGCGCGGGATCGAGATCGACTGCGCGCTGGTCCTCCTGAAGGCGATCGGGGCCGATCCGAGCGTGCCGGCCGATCTGCGCGCGCGGGCCCGCTACCTCTCGGGCAACCTCGAGTTCTTGCGGCGCAAGTACGAGGACGCCGTGACGTATTACGATCAGGCGCTCGCCATCATCCCCGGGGTCCTCGAGGAGGCCGGCGGCGACGGCGTCGGCCGGGACGCGGCCTGGAACCGGGCGATCGCCCTGCGGCGCATCGAGGACCAGAAGGACGCCGCGCCGCCGGACGCAGAGCCCGATGCGCCGCCGGACGCAGAGCCCGACGCGCCGCCGGACGCAGAGCCCGACGCGGGCGACGACGGCGGCGATCAGGACGCTGGCGACGACGGCGGAGAGCCTGACGCGGGCGACGACGGCGACGGCGGTGACCAGGACGCGGGCAACGACGGCGGCGACCAGGATCAGAGCCCTGACGCTGGCCCGCAGGACCAGACGCCCGACGCCGGCTCACCCGAGCAACCCGAGCCGCCGCGCGAGCAGCCCCAGGAGCCGCCGCAGACCGGTCGGCAGGACGATCGCATCCTCGACCAGCTCGAGGAGGCGCCGACGTATCAGGAGCAGGAAGCGAAGAACAAGGCCGGCATGCGGCGCGGCCGCGGCATGGAGGACAAGTGACGGGCCCGCTCGCGCTCGCCGCGCGCTCCCCTGCCCCGCTCGCGCTCGCCCCCCCGCGCCTCGCGCCGCTCGCGACCGCGCTGCTCGTGGCGTTGCTCGCGTTGCTCGCCCCGCTCCGCGCGCGCGCCCAGCAGCAGCCGGAGCTCTCGGCGCGCGCGAGCTCCACCGACGTCGAGGTCGGCGAGCCGTTCACGGTCGAGGTGAAGGCGCTCGTCGAGCGCGGCGCCGGCATGCCCTCCGATCCGGAGCTGCGTGTCCCGCCCGACCTCTCCATCGTCTCCGGCCCGAGCATCGGGACGCAGATGAAGACCCAGCTCGGGGGCGGCGTCATGATCACGCAGCTGGGCATCAGCGCGACGTGGCAGATCGTCGCGAACAAGCCCGGCCGCTACACCATCCCGGGGCCGACGATCTCGTGGAACGGCAGGCGCCTGCCGGCGGCTCCGATCATGATCAAGGTCGCGCCGGCGAGCGGGCGGCCTCGCCGGCCGAACAACCCGTTCCTGTTGCCCGGCGGCCCGCTGCATGGCTTCCCGTGGCCGTTCGGCGGCTCGGGCGGCCTCTTCGACGACGAGCCGACCCAGGACGAGCCCGAGGCCGAGGCGACAGAGCTGGCGATGCCGCGCGAGCCGGACCCGGTGGTGTTCCTCCGCGCCATCCCCGACAAGACGGCCGCGGTGGTCGGCGAGCAGGTCACGGTCTCGTTCTACCTGTACTTCCGCGAGAACGCCGAGATGACCGAGCCCCGCGCAGCGCCCGCCGCGGACTTCCTTCGCCACCCGCTCCTCGAGGACCCCCGCAACGAGCGCCCCGTGTACACGCGGGTCGGCGGGCACCGCTACGCGGCCCGCCTCGTCGACAAGCTGGCGCTGTTCCCGCTGAAGACGGGCGAGCTGCACACGGGCAGCATGCAGACGCGCATCACCGGGCGCCGGATCGGCGCGCGCGTGCTGCGCGAGTCGAACGACGTCGTCGTCAAGGTCACGGAGCCGCCCGTCGCCGGCCGCCCGTCCGGCTATGCCGTCGGCGACGTCGGTCAGTTCACGCTCAAGGCGACGGTGCAGCCGCGCCAGATCGAGCAGGGCGGCTCGGTGGCCGTGACCGTGCAGATCGCGGGCACCGGCAACTTCCCCCAGTCGCTCCGGGTGCCGGAGCGGACCGGGCTCGAGTGGCTCGACCCGGAGAAGCGCGACGCGATAGAGCCGCGCGGCGGCGCGATCGGGGGCACCCGATCGTTCGGCTACGTCGTCCGGATCCAGGAGAGCGGCGCGGTCGATCTCGGGAAGATCGAGCTCCCCTACTGGGATCCGGCGCAGAAGCGCTACGTGGTCGAGCGCGCCGAGCTCGGCGTCGTCCAGGTCAGCCCGGTGGCCCCTCCGGCGTCGTCCGGGCCGCCGTCCAGGGCGCCTCGCGCCGAGGGCGACGGCGCTGGCCGGGGCGAGCCGTTCGCCGGCATGCCGGGGCTCCGCACGTCGCTCGGCCCGCACGCCCCGCCCGCGACGCTGCCCCTCGACGGCGCGCCGTTCTGGCTGCTCCTGGCCGCGCCGCCGCTCGTCGTGACGCTGTTCGGCGCGGGCGATCGGCTCCTGCGCCGGGCGCGCGATCGCCGCGCGGCGGGCGCGACCTCGCCCGCCCGGCTCGCGGCGATCGCCCAGCGCGAAGCGGAGGAGGCGGCCGCGCAGGGGGATCTCGGGGCGACGGCCGCGGCGATCGAGCGCGCTGTGCACCGGGCGATCGAGTCCGCGACGGGCCTCCGCTCGCGCGGCGTCCTGCTCGCGGAGCTCCCGGGCGAGCTCGGCCGGCGCGGCGTCCCCGGGCCGCTCTCGTCGCGCGTTTGCGAGGCGCTGGCCGCGTGCGAGGCGATCCGGTTCGAGCCGACCGCGCAGGAGGGCGGCGGCGCCGCCGCCGCGGCGCTCGTCGAGCAGAGCCGGGCCGTCGTGACCGAGCTCGCGCGATGGAAGCCCGCGTGAACGGCCGCCGCAGGCGCCCCCTCGCCGGCGCGCTCCTCCTCGCCGGAAGCCTCGCGTCGGCGCTGCCGTCGAGCGAGGCGCGCGCGCAGCCCGCGGAGCGCCCGGAGGTGCTGTTCCAGGAGGGCACGGCCGCGCTCGGCCGCGGCGAATACGGCGCGGCGATCGACACGTTCGAGCTGCTCGCCGACCGCGGCTTCGTGCACCCGGACGCGAGCTATAACCGCGGGCTCGCCTACGTCACGCGCGTCCGCGAGGGCGCGGATCGCCCGGGAGACCTCGGCCGGGCGGCGGCCGCGTTCGAGGAGGCGCTGCGGCTCCGCCCGGGCGACGCCGACGCGGATCGCGCGCTGGATCTCGTGCGCGCCGAGATCACCCGCCGGCGCTCGCGCCGCGCCACGGACGCGGTCGACGTGCGCCCGACGCTCGGCCGGGTCATCGTCGGCCTCGCCTCCGAGCGCACCTGGGCGGCGGCCGCGCTCCTCGCGTCGCTGCTCCTCGCCCTGGGCGTGGTCCTGCGGCGCCGCCCTGCCGGCCCTGCGCACGTCGCGGGCAGCGTCCTTGCGCCGACGGCGCTCGTCGCGTTGCTCGCGCTGGTGCCGCTCACCTATGCGGCGCGGCACCTCCGCCTCACGACCCGGGCTGGCGTCGTGGTGGTCCCCGAGGTCCGGCTCCTCGATGAGGACGGGCGCGCGTTGCCCCGCGCGGAGCAGAGCGCGATCCCCGAGGGTGCGTCGGTCGAGGTCGGCAGGAGATCGGGCGGGCTCGCGGAGGTCCGCTGGGGCGCCACCGAGGGCTGGGCTCCGGCGTCGAGCATCCGGTTGCTCGCTCCATGAGCCGCGCCATCGTGTGCTAGGTTGTCCGCGTGTGGGTACGCCGCGCAGCCATTCGCCCCGTCCCCTCGTACGCTCAGGTGCCGGCGCGCGTCCTGTCCGAGATCGAGGATCAGCTCGCCGAGGATGACGACGACTCGCGCAAGCAGCTCGACGACGCGTTCACGCGCTTCGAGCAGACGCAGCCTGCGCTCGCGGACCGGATCTCCTCGGTGCTGTCCGGCCCGCTCGACGAGACGGCGCTCGCCCTCGGCTATTTTCTGACGCTGGCGATCTGGCTCGCCTTCGACGAGCTGTTCGGTCAGGACCTCGACGAGGTCACCGAGACGGCGCTCACGGGCGTCGAGGAGTCGCTGAACCTGGACGAGCAGATCCGCCTCCACGATCCTGCCGAGGCGGTCGACTCGGACGACGTCATCGCGATGGAGCAGCCCGACGTCCTCGCCTTCGTGCAGGAGCACCTCGACGCGGCGCTCGAGGCGAACGCGCACGAGGTCGACGTCGACGACGTCCACGCGATCTACCGGGTAGTGCTGATCGAGGTCCTGGCGCTGAGCTACGCCGTCCGCCCGCCCTCGAACTGGGTAGCGCTGACGACCGAGTTCACCGCGTAACGCGTTTCCCCCACCGCTCCCCGCCCCCATCTCCAGATCGCCGCGGCAGAGCGGCGTTCACCCGCACAGGAGACGGGCCCAGATCGGCGTTTTCGGCGCACAGGCGCACTCCGGTGCGCCGAGCACCGAAAACGTCGAGGTGGGCCCGTATCCGAAGCGGGTGAGCGCCGCTCTTAACGTGCCGAGAAGGTCGCCAGGAAGGCTGGCATCTCGGCGCTGCGGCCGTCCTCGAGGAGGACGGTTCGGCGCGGGGCATTGATCGCGTCGAGCACGGCGACGAGCTCACGGAACGGCGTCTTGTTGTCGCTGTGGAGCACCGCCTGGTCGGCGCGGCGGTCGCTCGGGGCGCGGTGCTCGCCGCTCCGCTCCCACTCGCGCCGGATGGCCTCGCCGAGCTCTCTGTAACGGATCGCGGTGGCTCCCGCTCCGCCGATCTCGACAGGACGTCTGGGGACGCTCACCTCGCTCAGGACGGTCGCGCCCTGCTTCCACACGAGGTTGAACTGGTCCTCGCCGACATGGACGTGCATCGTCCTGAGAGGCTCCTTCTGGCACTCCTCCCCGCACCCCGCGGCGGCAGGCACCTCCGCGCTGGTCTTGAGCCGCGAGTTCGTGACCCACACCGCCGTGATCAGCAGGAAGGCGATGGTCACCATCAGCAGATCGATGAACGGAATCATGTTGATCTCGCTGTTTCGCGCCCGCCTCTCGCCACCTCCCACGTCGACGCCTGCCATGGCTGCCTCCTTGTGTGTTCGTGTTGCCGCCGCGCACTCGCCAGCTCCGCGGCCGCGCTGCGATAGGAGGACAGAGCGCGGCGCGCGCCGGATGTTCCTGGAAAGCACCAACCGCTCCCCCCGCCACGGGTGACCCGCTCGCGCGCGTGGGCCGCGCCGGCGATCCCGATGCGGGAAGAGTGCGACGAGCGATCCCTCGGACGGCCGATGCCCCGTATCGTCCACTATTTCGGAGGCGCTTCGATCCGCCCAGCTCAAAAAAAACGCAACGCGTCATCTTCAAGCAGTCTCATCAACGGCCGCCCTGATATGGAAAGGGCGGATGAGAAGCTCGATTTCTCCGGCATAAGCGAAGATGCGGCCGCCTTGCGCCGCGGACGAGAGGGCGTCGTGCCGTCCTCGGGTCAGCGCAGCGTGCCGCCCCTCGTGCGTCATGGCCGAGCTGTCTCTTGACAGACAATCCGTTATAACGGATGATGTACCTACGGGTTGGAGGTGAAGCGGATGCGCCCCCAGAGTGCTCAAGTGATCGACCTCGAGGAATACCGGCAACAGCGGCGGGCGGCTCGGAACAAGCATGTTCCCGAGAGCAACAGGCCGACGTCGGCGGGAAACTCTTTGACCATGCCGGTCGCCCTCTGGTGGTTCCCGATCTGGACGTGGATGCCCGTCTGGCAGGTGCGATGAAATCCGTCCGTCAGAACACGCCACGGAGCTCGCCGGGGCTGGTCTCCGGCGATGGGCTCGGCGCGTCGTTGCCCGTGGAGGGTTATCAGAACGGCGTGCAAGCGTCCGCCGTATCGACGGGACGCTCTCCGTCGCCTGCTGGACCGCGCTCGCACCGCAGGCCGGAGAGCTTCGCTGGCCCCGCGAGCTCGTACTCCAGCCGCACCAACGGAACAAACGGAGAAGCGCCGCAGCGGGACGTGGACGAGGCGTCTGGAGACGCCTGGGCCTACGAGATGGCCCCGCAGGACGCCTCTTCGGCCCTCACCGGCATCGTCGGGGCCAACCTGCGTCGCCTCCGGACCAAGCGTGGGCTCTCCCTCGAGCGGCTGGCGAAGGCGTCTGGCGTGAGCCGGGCGATGCTCAGCCAGATCGAGCTCGGCCAGAGCACACCGACGATCAACGTGCTCTGGAAGATCGCGCGGGCGCTCGGCGTGCCCTTCTCGGCGCTGATCAGCGACCAGTCGCTCGGCGGCACATCGCTCATCCTGGCCGCGCGCGCCAAGGTGTTGACGTCGCATGACGGCTCGTTCACGTCCCGCGCGCTGTTCCCGTTCGACGTGCCGAGGATCGTCGAATTCTACGAGATCACGCTCGCGCCCCTCGCCACCGAACACGCGGATCCTCACCCGCCGGGCACCGTGGAAAACCTCGTGGTGACCGCCGGGACGCTGGAGATGGTCGTGGGCGCCGAGCGCCATGTGCTCGCGACCGGCGACGCGATCATGTTCGACGCCGACTTGCCCCATCAGTACAGGAACCCGACCGATCAGCAGGTCATCCTTTACCTGGTGATGACGTACGTCGAGAAGACGGGCTGACCGGGGCGCTCGACAGCCAGGATCACCGAGGCGCCAAGGACGCCGAGAGGAATAAGGACGTCTTCCGGCGCTCCTCGTCTCCCTCCGGTTCTCCCTCCGCACCGTGGTGATTGAAAGAACAGGAGCGCTACGTCTCGACCCCCGAGACACGCGGATAGCGCCGCACACGGCTTCTGCCCCAGGACATGAATGTTCGGCGCCCGGCGCAGCGTCGCCCCTGGCCTGCCGGACGCGATGGCAGGCCCGAGGCGGGCCCGGCGGATCGACCGCTGACCGACGCCGGCCAAGCATCACGCCGGGGCGTCACGCGCCCGTCCGCGCTATCATCGCGCCGCCTCGTTCCGGGCAGCCTGGCCCCCGCCGCATGTCCCAGCCCCCTCCCGCGCCCGCGTTCGCCGAGATGACCGTCGGCGCGCACCGCCTCGCGCTCCTCAAGGACGGCGCGCAGACCTACCCGGCCATGCTCGAGGCCATCGCCCGCGCCCGGCGCACGATCTGCCTCGAGACGTACATCCTCCGGGTCGATCGCACCGGCCAGCGCTTCGCCGAGGCGCTCATGGAGCGCGCGGCGGCCGGCGTCGAGGTGAACGTCCTCTTCGACGCCTGGGGCTCCTCCGTCTCGTCGTCCTTCCTCGATGGGCTCCGCCGCGCCGGCGTCCGGCCCCACGCCTTCCGCCCCCTCGACCTCTCCGCCCCGCTCGGGAAGGTCGCCCGCCGCGACCACCGCAAGGCGCTCATCGTCGACGGTGCGATCGCCTTCACGGGCGGCCTCAACCTCTCCGACGACTACGCGGCTCCGGAGGATGGCGGCGCCGACTGGCGCGATACCCATCTCCGCATCGAGGGCCCCGCCGCCGCCGAGCTCCAGTACTTCTTCTTGCGCACGTGGCAGCGCACGGGCGGCGCCCCCATCGACGACGAGCGCTACGGCTACGCCGAGCGCAGGCCCGACCCCGCCGTCCAGATCATCAGCAACGACCTCCCCCGCCGCAGGCACCGCCACGGCATCCGCGACGCCTACCGGCACGCCATCGAGCGCGCCCGGCGCAGGATCCTCATCACCAACGCGTACTTCCTGCCGCCGCTCCGGATCATCCACGCGCTCTCCGCCGCGGCCCGCCGCGGCGTCGACGTCAGGATCATGGTCGCCGGCACCACCGACGTGCCCGCGGTCCTGCTCGCGTCGCGCGCGATCTACGGCCACCTCCTCGACGCCGGCGCCCGCATGTTCGAGTGGCGAGGCCGCGTCCTTCACGCCAAGACCGCGGTCATCGACGGCCTCTGGTCCACCGTCGGCTCCACCAACCTCGACAGCCAGTCGCTCCGCATGAACCTCGAGGTGAACGCCGTCGTCTCGCACCGCGGGTTCGCGGGCGCGATGGAGCGGATGTTCGCCGACGACCTCGCCCACTGCCGCGAGATCACCGCCGCGGGCTGGGCCCAGCGCCCCCTCTGGGAGCGGGCCGCCTCGTGGACGGCCTACCTCGCGCGCGACTGGCTCTGATCCCGCGCGATCCGCCGCGCTCGGCGGGGGATGCTACCGTTCCGGCATGTCCGACTTCCGCCGCTTCCGCGGCACCGAACGCTACCTCACGAGCGAGGCGCTCGAGGCCGCCGTCAACTGCGCGCTGGCCCTGGAGCGGCCGCTCCTCGTCAAGGGAGAGCCCGGCACCGGCAAGACGCTGCTCGCCGAGGCCATCGCGCGGAGCCTGTCGGCCGAGCTCATCACCTGGCACGTCAAGAGCACCACGCGGGCCCAGGACGGGCTCTACGTCTACGACACCGTGCAGCGGCTCTACGACGCGCGCTTCGGCGACTGCGACGTCCGCGACATCCGCCGGTACATCAAGCTCGGCCCGCTCGGGAAGGCGTTCAACGCCTCGGCGCGCGTCGTGCTCCTCATCGACGAGGTCGACAAGGCGGACCTCGAGTTCCCGAACGATCTCCTCCACGAGCTCGATCGGATGCGCTTCCGCATCGCCGAGACCGGCGACGAGATCGCCGCGCGGGAGCGGCCCGTCGTCATCATCACCAGCAACAACGAGAAGGAGCTGCCGGACGCGTTCCTTCGCCGCTGCGTGTTCCACTTCATCGATTTCCCGGAGCCCGAGCTCATGCGGGAGATCATCCACGTCCACCACCCCGATCTCGATCGGACGCTCGCCGACCAGGCGATGCAGGTCTTCTACGAGATCCGGAAGAACACCCGGATCCGGAAGCGCCCCTCGACGAGCGAGCTCATCGACTGGATCGCCGTCCTGCGGAGGGCGGGCGTGGGCGAGGTGAAGCTCGACAAGGCACTGCCGTTCCTCGGTGCGCTGCTCAAGAAGGAGCAGGACCTTGTCGCGCTGGCCGATCAGCTGGCGGGCGGCAGGCGGTTCCGGTCGTAGCGATGTTCGTCGCGTTCCTCTACGAGCTCCGGGCCCGCAAGGTGCCGGTCGGCGCCCAGGAGGCCGTCGGCCTCGCGCGCGCGCTCGCCGCGGGCCTCCACGAGAGCTCGCTCGAGGGCTTCTACCACGTCGCGCGGGCGATGCTCGTCCACTCGGAGGCGCACCTCGACGACTTCGATCTGGCGTTCGCCCAGCACTTCCGCGGCGTGCACGTGGAGGCCAAGGCGGTGACGGAGGAGCTCCTCTCGTGGCTCCGGGATCCCATCAAGATGCGCGCCCTCTCCGACGAGGAGAGGGCGATGATCGAGGAGCTCGATCTGGAGGAGGTGCTCCGGCGGTTCGAGGAGCGCCTCCGCGAGCAGCGCGAGCGCCACGACGGGGGGAGCCGGTGGATCGGGACCGGCGGCACCTCACCGTTCGGCCGCGGCGGCTTCCATCCGAGCGGCATCCAGGTCGGCGGCCCCGCGGGCGGGCGCAGCGGCGCCGTGCAGAACGCCGACGCCCGCCGCTACCGCCCCTACCGCAGCGATGTCACGCTCGACGTGCGCCAGATCGAGGTGGCGCTGCGCAAGCTGCGCGCCTTCGCGCGCGAGGGCGGCGATCGCGAGCTCGACATCGAGGCGACGATCGACGCGACGGCCAGGAACGCGGGCGAGATCGAGATCGTCACGAGGCCCCCGCGCCGGCCGAACACGCGCGTGATCCTGATGATGGACGTGGGCGGCTCGATGGATCCCAGCGCCGCGCTCGTGTCGCAGCTCTTCAGCGCGGCGAAGCGCGCGACGCACTGGAAGGAGCTGAGGAGCTACTACTTCCACAACTGCGTCTACGAGAGGGTCTTCAGGACCGAGGGGCTCCTCGACCCCGTCCCGGTGCGCGAGCTCCTCCGCGAGTGCGGCAAGCACCACAAGCTCGTGATGGTCGGAGACGCCTCGATGGCGCCCTACGAGCTGCTCGGCTCGTCGGGCTCCGGCGGCGGCGCGGGCTCCTCGTTCGACCCCGACCCGCGGCTGCCCGGCGTCGCCTGGCTGATGATGCTCCGCGACCATTTCGACCGCGCCGTGTGGCTGAACCCGGACGGGATCGGCCCCTACCCCCACCCGACCGTCGACGCGATCAAGAGCATCTTCCCGATGTTCGCGCTCACGCTGGAGGGCCTGGGAGAGGCCATCGCCGAGCTCGTCCGCGGCCGCGGCCGCGCCTGATCCGTGCGGCGCGCGGGCCCGGGTCAACGGCCCGCGCGGCGGAACACCTCCGCCGTGGCCGACGCGACGAGGGCGCGGTCGAGCCAGCGGTCGAGCTCGCGCTCGCTCCTGCACGACGAGATCTTCGCCGCGGCCGCCTTCGTGAGCCGCAACCCTCGCCGAGCGAGGACACGCCTCAGCGCGTCGCGCTTGCCCTCGAGGATCCCCTCCCCGCGCCCCGCTTCGCGCCCTTCCTCACGCCCCGCTTCGCGCCCTTCCTGACGCCCTTCCTCGCGCCCCAGCTCGCGCCCTTCCTCGCGCCCTGCATCGAGCACGGCGTCGAGATCTTCATATCCGCGCCGCTGGAGGAGGTTGGTCAGCGTGCTCTTCTCCGCCTCGCTCCGGTCGTAGAGCGCCTCGACCCGGACCGCGTTCTTCAGGATGCCCGGCGCGCTCAGCAGCTCCCCGGGGAGCGCGACGCGCACCTTCCGGCGGGGCTCGTGCACCTCGACCCGCCGTGGACCGATGAGGCGCACCACCCACAGGAGCTTCGTACCGGCCGCCAGCAGGTCGGCGATCTTCTCCTTCAGCGCCTCCTCGTCCTGCCCCACGTCGGCGTACTCGATCGCGAGCTCCGGCACGCCCTTCACCCAGCCCGGCCTGTCGGGGACGTTCCCCACCGCGACGTCCGGCGCGCGGAGGGTGCCCGGATCCGGGGAGTACCCCGTGTCCACGCCCACCTCCTTGACCGCCGGGTCCCACCCCACGACGGAGCTGCCCAGGTGGTTCGGCCCCGAGGCGCGCCCGCCCGTGGGGGCGCAGTAGACGGGGTGGCCGTTCGACAGCTCGTACGGATCCCCCGCGCGGAGGTGCTCCGCGCGAAAAGGGCCGCGCTCCGCCGTCCGGCGCTTCACCTGCATGAGAGGACGATAGCACGCCGGAGATGCGCCCCGGGGAGCTCGCCACGCTCCGCGCCCGTCACGCGCTCGGCAACCACATGCGGAACGCCGCGCCCCCGCACCGGCCCGCCGTCGCGGTGATCTCGCCGCCGTGCGCCTCGACGATGACCCGGCTCAGCGCGAGGCCGAGGCCGGTCCCCTTCACCTTGGCGGTCACGAGCGGCTCGAAGAGGTGGTCGGCCACGCACGGAGGAACGCCGGGGCCGTTGTCCTCGATCTCGAGGTGCGTGCGCTCGTCGCCCCTCCACGCCCGCGTGACGATCACGCCGCCGGGCCCCTGGTCGAACGCCTCGATCGCGTTGAGGTAGAGGTTCGAGAAGACGCGCTCGAGCAGGATCGGATCGCACAGGAGCGTGAGGTCGGTCGGCGCGACGGCGACCTCGAACCGGACCGCCGTGGGCAACACCAGCGCGTGCCGCGCGCTCTCGATGAGCCGGCCGAGGTGCGCCGGCTCGCGCCGCAGCGGCTCGCCGCGCGCCAGCCCGAGGACGCTGCCGATGACCTCGTGCGCCTTGCGGATCTCGCACGTCACGCGGTCGAGGTGGCGCAGCAGGCGAGGCCGATCGTCGAGGTCGCGCTGCGCCAGGTAGAGCGACGACTCCGCGACCGCGAGGGCGTTGCGCAGCTCGTGGGCGACGCTCGCGCCGACCGCCCCCGCCGCGGCCAGGCGCGCCGCGCAGCACGCCGCCTCGTGACCCTCCTTTTCCATAAAGCAAAGCGCAGCGTAGCCGATCCCCGAGCGATCGCCCGCGCGTGCTCCGCGCTCCGCGCCCCGCGCTCGGCGCCCCGTGCGCCGCCGCCGCCGGGAGGATCTTTACGACACGACCGTCCCGGGCTGGCTCACTCGGCGTCCGCGGCGAGCGGGAGAGCCGGAGTTCGCTCCGGAGCCGACTTGACGCGGCGCGCCCGCTCGAGATCGAAGAGCGAGAAGCGCTCGCCCGCTGCGGAGCCCGCCGGCGAGGTACGGCCGAATAGCTGAAGCCGCACGGCGCGGTGCGGCGGCGGCGTGATCGCGCCCGGCGCTTCACCCGGCTCTCCCGTGATCACCGCCGCGACCTCGGACGACTTCACCGCACCCGAGCCGCGGATATCGACCTCGACCTCGAGCGCGACGAGATCGCCGACGAGCCCGGCGCGCGCGAGCGCCGCGTGGACCTCGGGCCCGCCGACCTCGGCCCGCACGAGGTACTGGCGCACGTCGACCATCTTGGCGAGCCGGTCGATCTCGCGGCGGATCGGGAGCGACGCGGCCGAGAGGGCGGCGCTGCAGCGGGCGGCGAGGAGCGCCTCCGCGTCGCCGCCGATCGCGGAGCGCGCGAAGGCGAGCGCGTAGCGCGCGCCGGCGATGAGCTTGCTCAGGGCCGGGTCCTCCGGGCCGAGCTTGACGGCGCCGCTGAACACGAGCCCGCGCGGGCTCGCGGCCGACATCGCGGCGACGAGCGCGTCGAGCGCGGCGGGATCGAGGTCGCGCTCGAGGCGGAGGTCGACGTACTCGTCGAGGCTGATCACGCCGAGCGAGAGCGCCGGCGAGAAGGTCATGTCGGGCTTCGGGTGGAAGCCCGCGGTGTAGGTCATCGGCGCGCCGACGCGCCGGAGCACGCGGGGCAGCTCGCGCACGACGTCGAGGTGGCCGAGCAGCGCCATCGGCCCGGCCTTCTCGAAGCGGAAGCGGTAGCGGAAGCCGCCGCGCCCCTTCGGCGCAGGCGCGATCCGCCGCGCGCGGTGGGGCGCCTCCGCCTCGGCGCGCGAGGGCTCCCTGCCGTCGCCGCTCTCCGGCTCCGTGGCAGCGACGCTCTCCCGCTCCGCGCCGCCGTCGCTCGCCGGCTCCGCTCCTCCATCGCTCGCCGCCGCGCCAGAGGGACCCGCGGCGGCCGCGGGCGGCGCGGCGCCCGCGTCGGTGAGCACCGGCAGCGAGCGCCGGTGGGCGCCGAGCCGATCGAGGAAGGTGAGCCGCTCCTCGCGCATCTGCGTCATGTCGCAGGCGACGCCGCAGTCGTAACAGACGAGCCGCCGCGCGTCGGCCTTGGCGTCGTCGAGGTTCGTGTGGTGGACGAACATGCCGGCGACCTTGCCGCACGGCGGGCTGAGGCGGCTCTGGAGCGCCTTCCGGTACTCCTTCGCGAGGAAGCCCTCCTCGAGGCCGACGTCGATGTGATCCCAGGGCAGCCGCGCCGTCACCGGGAGGGTGCCGAGGTACTTCTCGCGATCGACGCCGACGTGCGTGAACGCCTCCTCCCACACGCCGAGATCGAGCTTGTCCTCCCACGAATCGAAGCGGGCGCCGTGCCGCCAGGCCCGCTCGAGGACGTCGGCGAGGGGGCGGTCGCCGCGGGCGAAGATGCCCTCGAGGACGCTGGCGTGAGCCTCGTGGGTCTTCAGCGTGACGGCGCGGTACGGCCGCACCGTGTCCTTGAGCAGCCGTTGCTTGCGCCCGACCTCGCCGAGCGTGTCCATGGCCGCCCACTGGAAGGGCGTGTGAGGCTTCGGCACGTGGGTCGAGACGCTGACCGTCACGTCGACCGGCTTGCCCTTGCCCGCCGCCTTCCTCCCAGCGCCGGCCGCGCGGGCGCCCGTCTCGACGATGCCGCGCACGTCCTCGTCGGTCTCGGTCGGCAGGCCGATCATGAAGTAGAGCTTCATCTTGCCCCAGCCCCGGCTGAACACGCGCTCGGCCGTCTCGAGGAGCTGCTCCTCCGTGACGTTCTTGTTCACGACGTCGCGCATCCGCTGGGAGCCCGCCTCCGGCGCGAAGGTGAGGCCGGTCGCGCGCACGCGCTTGAGCTCGTCGAGCAGCTCGGGCTCGAGCCCGTAGGCGCGCAGCGACGAGACGCCGAGCGAGATGCGCTCGGCGGTGAGGCGCTCGGTGACCTTCTTGATGAGCGGCGAGATGCACGAGACGTCGGCGGTCGACAGCGCCGTGAGCGAGACCTCGTCCTGGCCGGACCTCTGCACCGCGCGCATCACGGTGTCGACGATCTGCTCGGGATCGCGTTCGCGGACGGGCCGGTAGATCATGCCGGCCTGGCAGAAGCGGCACCCCTCGGTGCAGCCGCGGGCGATCTCGATCGACATGCGGTCGAAGATGGCCTCGGGCCCGCCCGTGGGGCTCTGGTCGGGGAACGGGTACTTGTTCAGGTCGACGAGGGCCCGCTCGATCGGGAACGGGATCCCGGAGGCGAGCGGGCGGTCCACGACCTCGAAGCCGGTGTCGGGATCGAGCCGGGTCGCGTAGAGCGAGGGCACGTAGACGGCGCCGAGGCGCGCGATCGCGACGAGCCGCTCGCGCCTCGGCACGCCCTCGCGCTTGAGCCGCGCCCACGCGAGGGCGACCTCGGTCGCCTTCTCCTCGCCGTCGCCGATGACGATGGCGTCGAGGAAGGGGGCGATCGGCTCGGGGTGGGTCGCCGTCGGGCCGCCCGCGATCACGATCGGGTCGTCCTCGCCCCGGTCCGCCGCGCGCAGCGGGACGCCGCCGAGGTGCAGCATCGTGAGGATGTTGGAGTACGTGAGCTCGAACTGCAGGGAGAAACCCACGACGTCGAAGTCCCTGAGCGGGCGCGCGGACTCGAGGGACACGAGCGGCAGCCCACGCTTCACGAGCTGGGCCTCCATGTCGACCCAGGGCGTATAACAGCGCTCGGCCAGCGTGCGCGGGTCGTCGTTCAGCAGCTTGTAGAGGATCTTGAAGCCGAGGTGGCTCATCCCGATGTCGTAGACATCCGGGAATGCCAGGCAGACGCGCGCCTCGACCGACGCCCAGTCCTTCACGACCGAGCCGACCTCGCCGCCCGCGTAGCGCGCGGGCTTCTCGACCTGATCGAGGAAGGAGGCGTACGGGTGATCGGCGAGCAGGGGGAGGCTGTCCATGGCGCCTCGGCGCGTAGCATGGCCGGCCGGCGCCGGCACCCGCGGCTCGCTCGAGCCAGCTCGATCCGCCGTCCGGGGCCGCAGGCCGGAGCGGCGCGGCGGCCCGCTTGGGCTATGCTCACGACGTGCGCGAGCGTGATGCCCATCATGTGGAGATCGACCGGGCGCGGCACGTCGAGTACCGGGACCCCAGCGAGTTCGACCGGATCGCCTTCGCCATGCGCACGCTGGACCGCCTCCGGCCGAAGCGGCTGACGGTGGCCGTCTACCCCGCGCTCGCCGCGATGCGCGTCGAGCGCGGGAGCAATTTGCATCGCGGCGAGGGCGGCTCCTGGGCGATCGTCGGCATCCCGCCGCACGCGAGCCGCGAGCACATCGCCTACGCCCTCGCCGAGCTCGCCGGCGTCGAGTCGGTGCCCTACGCCGTACAGAGCCTCCTCGCCGCCGACAGGAACACCGACGCCTAGGCGCGCGCGCCGTGACGTTGTTACGCCGTAGCGCCGCTGCACGGACATCGCCGCTGTCCCGAGATCGGCCGCGCGCCTCGGCGGGGCGGATGGTATTGCGCCCCGCACGAGGGAGAGCGACGCTGCCCTCCGTGCCTGCTCCGATCCGGCAACAGATCGCGCACCACCGCGCAGCGAAGGCGGTGTGGAGCGTCATCGTCAGCCTGGATCGCCACAACGGGCCGCGGGCCGCGAGCGCGATGGCCTTCGACGCGTTCCTCAGCCTGATCCCGCTCGCCGCCTTCGCCGGCTATGTGCTCAGCCGGATCCACCAGTGGTCGGATGTGGTGGTGCGGCCCATCCTGCAGGCGGCGCCCCCGGACGTCGCGAAGCTCGTCTCGGAGGAGCTCATCCGGCTCTCGCAGTCGTCGGCGGTCGCGCCGATCAGCATCACCGGCTTCCTCTGGATCACGTCCTCCGGGCTCTCGACCGCCATGGGCGTGTTCGACACGATCTACAACACGCGCGAGCGCCCCTGGTACGTGCGCAGGGCGATCGCGGCGGCGTGCGTGATGGCCAGCCTGGCCGTGGTGCCCGTCGTCGCCGGCGTGGGCGTGCTGATCGGCACGCTCTCCGGATCGACCGGCGCCCGCATCGTCGCCTTCGCCCTCCCCGGGGGCCTCGTCATCTGCATGGTGGCCGCCTTCTTCAGGATCTCGATCCAGCGCCCGAACATCGAGCGACGCCGGATCTTCCCGGGCGCGGTGCTCACGGTGGTGCTCTGGTCCGCCGTGTCGACCCTCTTCTCGCTCTACGTCGCCACGCTCGGCCGCTACGCCACGTTCTACGGGAGCCTCGCGACCGTCGCGATCTTCCTGTTCTGGCTGTGGCTCCTGGCGCTCGCGCTGCTCATCGGGGGCGAGCTGAACGCGCGCCTGGAGCGGGAGCGCGCCGGGGTGACGTCGATCCCGCCCCCCGGCAAGTGGAGCGCGCTCGCGCTCTCCGATCTGCCCGAGCTCTCCGATCTGCCCCAGAGCGTCACGCCGTCGCCCCAGAGCGTCACGCCGCTGCCCCAGAGCGTCACGCCGCTGCCCCTGAGCACCACCCTCCCCCAGGGCGCAGCGCTCCCCCGCGGGGCCGCGGCGCGGCTCGGCGACGCCCAGGGCGCGGGCAGCGCGGACGAGGACGAAGCGCGCGGCGCACCGAGCTCGCCGCGCGAGCACCACGCCGCCGGGTAGGTCGAGGCGGCGGGAGGCCGACGCCCCCGGCGGCCGCGCGCTGAAGGACGGACGGTCGACGCCCGACGGTTCGGCTCGGCACGGGCGGTGAAAGCGTCGTCGCTCGTCCGCCACTCGGCGCTCACTCGGCGCGCATTCGCACGGTGGGTGCGCGCACTTCGCGCAGGGGCATGTCGAGGGCGGGCGTGAGGGGGAGCAGTCGAGCGTGCACGCGCACTACGGAGCGGGGGGTGACGGGGGCGGCGACCGACGCGCCGCGCCTTTGCCGGGCGACGCCGGGCTGTACTTTCTGGGGGCGCTGCACGAGCTCGTCGCCGTCGGCCTGCACCGCCCCGCGCTCGAGGCGCTGTGCGCGGGGCAGCGCGACCTCGCGGAGCCGCCCATCGACCGCGCCTACCTGCTCAAGATCCTCGACGAGGAGATCTGCCGGCAGTTCGGGCATCCGCTCCGGCCGCTCATCGAGCTCGTGCTCAACGCCGCCGACGCGGCCCGCGCGCCGCAGCCCGTCGTCGACGTCGCCGTCACCGACGGGCGCGTGGAGGTCAGCGACGCCGGCGCCGGCATGGGGCTCCGGGCAATCCTCTCACGGCTGCTCATCCCGTTCGCGACGGACAAGCGGCCAGGGATCGATCTCGGCCGGTTCGGGGTCGGGTTCTTTTCCGTGCTCGGGCTGGGGCTCTCGGATCCGGAGAGCTTCAGCCTGCACGTCACCACCGGCGACGGCGTCGAGGGATGGGCGATCCGCGTCGTGGCCTGGCCCAGCGCGGGCGACGCGGGCAGCGCGCCTGCGAGCGCCTCGGAGGAGCCCGGGCAAGCCCGCGGCCGCGCGTCGCCCGAGCTCACCGCCGCCCTGATGTGCTCGGTGCGCCGGATCGCGCCGCTGCTCGGGACGCGCGTGCGCGTCACCTCGGCGCTGCTCGAGACGGCCACGGTCCGCGCGTACCTGCGCGACGCGCTCCACTTCTTCCCCGCGAGCCGCGCCCTCGTGCTGCTCGACGGCGCGGCCGTGAACGACGGCCGGCTGATCTCCGGCGGGCAGCTCATCCACGAGCGGGTCGAGGTCGCGCCCCAGCCCCCCGGCGCGGCCGCGCTGGAGTCGCGGACCCACCTCGGCGACGCGCTCCTCGCGCGCTTCCACGTCGGCGGGCGAGGGCTGCTCCCGAGCATCTCGGCGGCCACCTTCCATGCCGGGGTCAAGGTCGACGCCTGCCTCGCCCTCGCCGAGCTCGCGCTCATCGATTTCCCGGCCGCCGTGGAGCTGACCGAGGGGCGGGACGCGCTCAAGGTCGGGCCCGAGTTCACCGCGGTCGCGACGGCCTTCTACCGGCGCCTCATCGAGCTCGCCGCGGCGAGCGGCGAGGGCCGGCGCACGCGCGACAGGCTCGCCGAGATGGCCGCCCAGATCAGCGCGCTCATGCTGCAATCCGCGGGCTGGGACGAGGTCGCCCTCGATCTCGCGCGCGCCCTGCTCGGCCCCGGGCGCTGCATGGTGACCCCCGAGCGGCGGGAGGCGCTGCTCGGGTTCCTCGGGCCGAGCGTGGCCGAGCGGCTGTTCGTGCCGGAGAGCTTCTGGGCGGAGCGCGAGTGGCAGCCGCACCTGCCCGGCGAGCGCGAGCTGCTCGAGGACGAGCTCGAGATCGACGCGCCGGAGACGCTCTCGGCCCTGGCGCGGCGCCGCGGCGACCTCTCCGGGCTGCCGCTGCTCGTCGCGCGGGCGACGAGCCCGCACACGACGATGGTGGCCCTCTGCCGGAGCCGGCTCCTGCCGGACCGCGGCGCGGGCGCGGCGGCGCGCCGGGCGCCGGGCGCGCCGCCGCTCCCCGACGCGCCGGGGCGGCGGCCGGCGGGGCCGCTGCCGTGCCTCGGCACGCGCCGGCTCCTGCTCATCCGCGACGACAGCGCGGCGGTGCGGCGCCCCTCGGGCTGGAGCGACTGGTACGCGCTGCGGGCCGCCTTCGACCGGGCCTCCGGGGTGCGCGAGGCCGATCTCGAGCGCGATCTCATCGTCGGCGAACCCGTGGACGGGACGGCCTTCGCGGCGCCCCGGCCCGGCGAAAGGACGTCTGGAGGCGAGCCATGACCCAGATCTCGTACGGGCTTTTCTCGGAGCTCTTGCTCGTGCGGATCCACGGGCGCGCCGAGGCCTACCTGCAGGCGAGCAGCGCGGAGCGCCTCGCGCTCGTCGCCGCCTGCCGCGGCGAGGCCACGGTGCCCGACCTCGCGCAGCGCATCCTCTCGCGCACCATCTACGCGCAGGCGTCGTCGCGGATCGGCCCGCTCCGCGAGCTGCTCCAGAACGCGCTCGACGCGTCGCCGCCGGGCGCCCGCATCGACGTCCGCTCGTCCGAGGACGGGCGCGAGATCTCGGTCACCGATCAAGGCCGCGGCATGAGCCGGACCGAGCTCCTCGCCGACCTGCTCGTGCCCTTCCGGAGCGGCAAGGCGGGCGAGCCCGACGCGATCGGCGAGCACGGGATAGGCTTCTTCTCCGTGCTCGAGATCGCGCCGTGGATCGAGGTGGTCACGGCGACGCCCTCGGGCGGGCACCGGCTGCTCGTCGCGCCGCTCGGCGGGGGGCCGCCCTACGAGGACTTCTCGTGGACGCTCCTGTCCCTGCCCCGCCCCCCGCCCGCGCCGTACGCGGACGGCGCCCGCGCGGGCGCCCCGGCGCGCCGTGTCGACGAGCGCGCCTCCGAGCCGCCGCGCCGCCCGACGACGGGCACCTCGGTGAGGCTGTCGCTCGCGCAGCCGATCTCGCGGCCCGCGCTCGCCGCGGAGGTCACCGCGGCGGTGGGGCTTGTCGACGCGACCGTCGCGCGGATCTACGTGGACGGCGCGCTCGTCAACACGGCGCGCGGGCGCCTCCGCCGCGCCGCGGAGGTGCCGCTCCGGCTCCCGCCGTCGGGCGAGCTCTGCGGCGCGGTCGAGCTGCTCGTCGGCCGGGGCGACGGCATCGAGCCGCAGCTCACGATCACCCAGAAGGGGCTCACGGTGACGACGCGGATCGATCCCTTCCCTGGCCCCGAGCTCGGGCTTCACCGCGAGCTCGCGCGGGCGATCACGGCGGCGGGCTTCGGCCTGGTCGCGGAGCTGCCGCTCGGCGTGCCGCTCAACAAGGGCCGCTCGGCGGTCGCGGCGACCGCGTCCACGGCGGTCGAGGCGGCGCTCGTCGCGGCCTTCGAGCGGTTCGTCCTGCGCGACGCCCTGTACGACCGCGAGCTCCTGCGCGCGGTCGATCACCGCCTCTCCTCGGTCCTCGACCGGCTCCTCCACGCGGCGCTGCTCGGCGAGAGCATCACGATCGCGTCCGCGCAGGCGGTGGACGAGCTCGATCCGGTCGCGCGCACCCCCACGGTGGCGGCGCCCGAGCAGGTCATCCGCTTCGCGAGCGGGCTGCTCGACGCGCCCCTCTTCCGGTCGATCGTCGTCGACGCCGGCCAGCGGCCCTCGGGGGCGGCGCTCTCCTCGCTCGGCCAGGTCCACTACCGGAGCGCGCCGCTGACGCTGCGCGAGCTGCTCCAGGCGCACAGGACCGGCGCGCTCCGCCCCCTCGAGGCCGCGCCGTCGCTGTCGTCGAGCCAGATCCGCAGCACCGCCCGCTGGCCGCTCGGCGCCTCCGGTCCGGGGCCGGAGGCCGCCGGCGTGCGGTCCGGGGACCTCGTGTACCTCGCGCTCGACGAGCCGCTCGCGCAGGCGTTCTGGCGGCGCCTCGCGAGCGAGGGCGCGGCGTCGCAGCCCCTCCAGGCCGCCGCCGGGGCGCCGCCGCGGGCGCCGGGCGCGGCGCCGTGCCCGATGCCCCGCACCTCGCGCGAGGCGCTCCTCAAGACCGCGATCGACGTGCCCGGCGTCCGCGCCGTGGCCGCGGCCATGACGATCATCGAGCGGCTCGACGCGGCGATCTCCGAGTCCGCCGACCTCCCGGCGTCGCCGATCTGGGTGCACCAGGACCTCTACGGCCCCGACGAGATGGCGCACACCGACGGGAGCGGGATCAGCGTGAACCTCGCGTCGGCGCGGGTGCGGGCGCTGCTCACCGCGGTGCTCCTGCGCGACGACGCGGTCGCCTTCACGGCGCTGGCGGATCTCCTGCTCCACGAGAAGACGCACGTCTCGCTGGCGAGCTACGTCCCGCGCCCGACGGCCGAGCACGGCACGAGCTTCTACCGCCGCAAGGACTGGATGCGCCGCCGCCTGCTCGCGGCGATCGCGAGCGGCGCGGTCGCCGACCCGATGCGCTGGCTCGCGGTCGCGCGGCGAGGGCTCGCGAGCGCGGCGCTCCCGGCGCCGTCGGAGCTCTCGCAGGCGTTCCTGGCGGCGGCCGCAGCGGCATGACGCATCACATTCTCCGGAGACCGGTGTTCGACCGAGGGCGAGATCGCCGCGGCGGCGTCGCGCGAGCGCGCGCTATGCCGCGGCGGGTCTCCCCATCGCGTAGGCGATGCCGCTCTGAACTCGACAACGTTCTCCGCGATGGGCGTGTCCTGGATACGCCGGAGGCCCCAGGTCCATGCCTCCGCGCTCTGGTCGAGCGTGATGAGCTGCTGCTCGCGGAACCGCCGGAGCAGCCGAGTCAGGTAGAACGGGTTGCGAGGGGCAGCTCGGAGACGGTCGCGCCGGCGCTCCGGATATCGCTGAGGGCGAACGAGAGCGGGTATCCCTCGTCGACCTCCTGATCCCGGGCCGCGTCGATCAGCAGCAGATGAGCGCCGCCCGTGTTGCTCAGGATGACCTTGAGCAGGTTCAGCGAAGCAGGATCGGCCCACTGCAGGTCGTCGCAGGGCCTGGTGCAAAATTGCAATGGAGATGTGTACACGACGGTCTGTTCGCGCCTCGAAGCGAGCGGGCAGACCAACCATGATCCCCCTGACGCGCCGGCACAACACGACACAATTCCAGCGAAGTGGAATCATTCCGGCGCGCTTCCCCGAGCGGGCTCAACGGGAGACGAGGTCCTTCATCCAGGCGACGTCGTCAGGTGTCGCCTGGTGCAGCTCGCCGGCCCACTCCTCGTCGGTCATGCGCTCGAAGTCCTCGGTGATCTTCTCGAAGTACGAGGAGGCGAGCCCCACGAAGGCGCGCGCCGTGCCGCACGGATCGGCGGTGACGACCATGAGCCGCGGCCGGCCGGTGCCCACGTGCAGCACGCGCCCGACCGGCGCCCCGCCCTCGTCGGTCGGCTGCGTGTGCACGTCGGCGATCGTCGGATCCTCGGCCACGGTCTGGAAGACGTCGAAGAAGAGCTCGGCGTACCAGCCCACCGCCCCCTCGTCCGAGCCGCAGCCGGTCTGGATCCGGACGGCCTGGTTGATGAAATCGAGGTGCTCCTGGGTGAGGGGCACCCCGGCGCGCTCGTTCTCGGCCATCTCGCCGAGCGTCCGCGCGACGCTCTGCAGCTTCGCGAAATACGCCGGCACCCGCTGCGCCAGCAGCGACGGTGCGCCCGACAGATCGAGCGCCTCGACGGCGCGGCTGCCTTGCTCCGCCAGCTCGGCGATGCGCGAGAAGAACGCCGGGTACGGGTCGACGTAGGCGTCCGGGAACTCGCACGTGGCGCCGCTCGTGTACGACTGCTTGGCGTAGAGCAGCGTGTCGTGCCGGAGCTCGGCCCACGAGGCGAGCTGGGTGTTCAGGAGGCGCCGGCCCCACGCCTCGGTCTTCGCCACCGCGGGCAGCCCGGTCGTGTCGGCGAGCGCCTTCGCCGGCGACAGCTCCCGCAGCGCGCCGAGCCAGTGGTTGTAGAGGTTCTTGCTCCAGAAGTCGCCGGGGTGGGCGTCGACGAGCACGCGCATCATGTGCAGGTCCGGCGCGTAGGGGAACTTCCCGAGCTCGGGCGCGAGCAGCTGACCCGCCTGATCGTTGCCGAGCGCGGCGAAGCCCACGTCGAGCGGGCTCGGCATCATCCGCTTGACGGTGCCGCCCATCACCCGGTCGTAGACCACGTTCGAGAAGACGTGCGAGTCGACGACGTACCGCTGGCCGAGCAGCGCGAAGCTCGACGAGAGCGGCATCGTGCCCTTGCCGAGGCCGTTGATCATGATGTGGCTCGAGATCCGCTGCGTCCCGTGGCCCTTCTTCACCACGACGTCGATGATCTGCTCGTCCGAGAGCCCGGCGAGACCGGCGGCGCCGGCGAGGCCGAGGTCCTTGAGCAGGACGTCGAGCTCGGGCAGGGTCATGTAATCGCTCTCGCCGACGAAGGTCTGAACCGTGTCGTCGATGCGCGTGTACCGGGCGAGGGTGCTCTCGTCGGCGAGGGCGCGCAGCACATAGGCGCCCTCGAGCTGCCGCCGCTGCAGGACCTGCGTGCCGTCCTCCTGGGTCTCGAGGAAGCGGAAGTCGACGCGGCCGAGCCACATCATGCTGCGGAAGTAGCGCTGGAGCTCCGGCGAGTCGGTGTAGTGGCCGCGGGGCTCGAACTGCGAGAAGTCCATGATCCGATCGGAGCCGAAGAGGCGCACGCTGCCCGCGCCCTGGTGGGCCTTGGCACCCGCGACGAGCTCGTCGATCTTCGCGGCGTCGGCGCCCGCCACGGGCGCGACGGGCGTGTCGCTCAGCAGCGAGAGCGCCACGGCGGTGAAGAGGTCCGCGTCGGCGCGCGCCTCGGCGCCGAGCTCGCCGCCGGCGCCCGAGGCGAGCCGCGCGCGCATCTCCTCGAGCATCGCCCCGAGCTCGGGCGCCAGCGCGGCGAGCTCCACGCCCTTCAGGATCGCGTCGTAAGACCGGTGCACCGCGTACAGGATGGAGTCGGCGGACACGTAGAGCGGCAGGTCGAGCGCGTAGATGCTCGCGTAGCCGTAAACGAAGGTCGGGAAGGCCTTCTTCTCCGAGATGACGAAGCCGCTCTCGGAGAGCTTCGCGAGCTCGTCCTCGTCGAGGGCGAGCGAGGTGCCCTGGACGAGCGAGAGGCCCTCGGCGTCCGCAGGCGCGTAGGGCAGGCCCGAGGCGAAGGGGACGGCGTACCTCGAGGCGAAGTCCTCCGCGGTCATGTTCGCCGAGGACTCCTGCTCGTCGAGCAGCGCGCTGAGCTCCGCCTGCTGCTCGGGCCCGAGCGGCGCCGGCGGCTGCTCCGACTGCGTGCCGCCGGTCTGCGTGCCGCCGGTCTGCGTGCCGCCGGTGTCGGTCTGCTGGCTGCTCTCGCCGGAGCAGCCGCCGGCGAGGGCGAGGAGGATCGGAACGACGTGAAAGTGAAGAAGCATTTTGCGCATCGTGTTTCCCTTCCAGAGCGCGCCTCCAGTGCGCGGGGCGCGGCGCTCCCGCTACGGGCAAGGACAGTGCCGCGGGCGCGAGGCGCGCTCCCCTCTTCGTCCACAACAGGAAAGATCTGCTCGGATACAGCAGGATACGGCACCATCGCGAGGATGCGCGGCTGAGGAGGACTGGCACGATGTCGCCACGCCGGGATCAGGTGGTCATTCGAGGCTTGCGCCGCGCGGAGATGGCGTTGTGAGACCGTGAAGACCGCCGGAGAGGAGAAGCGCTCGTGGTGTCCCGACGACTGTCCTCTTCACGCTTCACGCCCATCGATGCCTGGGCGTCCCCCGCGCTTCCCGCGCTCCCTGCACTCCCCGCCTGATTCTGTCGATTTCTTGCTCCCCATGACAAAGTGGGAACATCGCTGTTTCGACGGGGCCCCGAGGAAACTTGGCGGTCCCATGCACGATGAACGTGACGGCGGCGAATCGGATCCACTACAAGGGGCGCCGGAGGCGAACCATGACCATCACGTTCTATTACTCCCCCCAATCGAGCGCTGGGCGCGTCCGCCTGACGCTCGCCGAGCTCGGTGTCCCCTACGAGGCCGTCCGGGTCGATCTGCGCGCCGGCGACCAGAGGAAGCCGGAGTTCCTCGCCCTCAACCCCAATGGCCAGGTGCCGACCCTCGTGATCGACGGCACCCCGATGTTCGAGTCGGTGGCGATCCAGATCGCCCTCGGCGAGCGCTACGGCGTCGAGAAGGGCCTGTGGCCGGCCCCCGGCTCGCCCGAGCAGCTGACGGCCCTGACGTGGCTCGTCTGGGGCCAGGTCAACCTGACCAGCGCCCTGTTCCGCTACATCAAGAACACGAGCGACTGGTTCCCCAAGGAGCAGCAGGACGCGAAGCAGGCCGAGGCGGCGCTGACCGAGGCGCGCGGCCTGCTCCGCATCCTCGACGGCCGCCTCGACGGCCGCCAGTACATCACCGGCGAGCGCTGTACCCTGGTGGATCTCGACCTCGCGTCCGTTCTCGGCTGGGGCCTTCAGGCTGGCAAGATCGACATCTCCGAGCTGAAGAGCTTGAAGGGATGGCTCGGCCGCATCATGGAGCGCCCGGCCGTGAAGGCGGTCATGGCCGAGAGCTGAGCCCGAGCGCCTCGCTCGCCCGTGCGGGCGAGGCGCGCCCCCGCCTCTTCATCGACCGCGCGGCGAGCGCTCACGGTCATCCACGCTGTCCGCGCGATGTGGGCCCCGCGCCCCGAGCGCCCTTGCGCGCGCCGGACACATGCTAGAACTCGGCCGCAATGACGGTCCTCCAGGTCGCCGACCTCAGCTTCGGTTACGGCGCGGACAGGCTCTTCCAGGGCATCACCTTCTCCCTGGAGCAAGGCCAGCGCGCCGCGCTCGTCGCCCCGAACGGCGCGGGCAAATCGACGCTGCTCCGCCTCGTCGCCCGCGAGCTCACCCCCGACACGGGCTCGGTCGTGATCCGCAAGGGGATCCGGTTCGCGTACTTCCGGCAGTCGCACGAGCTCGCGGCCCAGGGCACGGTGCTCGAGGCCTTCCTCTCCGGGTTCTCGGAGGTGCTCGAGCTGCGCCACGCCCTCACCGCGGCGCAGCACGCGGCCGCCAGCGGCAGCGAGGCCGATCTCGCCCGCCTCAGCGATCTCACCGACCGCTACCACATCGCCGGCGGCGACGACCTCGAGCGCCGCGTGGAGATCATCGCGGCCCACCTCGGGTTCTCGCCCGCCGACATGGAGCGCCCCGTCTCGAGCCTGTCCGGCGGCGAGCGCGGGCGCCTGCAGCTCGGCGTGGTGCTCGCCATCGAGCCCGATCTCTTGCTGCTCGACGAGCCCACGAACCACCTCGACATCGAGACCATCACCTGGCTCGAGAAGCACCTCGCGGGCCTCGGCGGCGCGCTCCTCTGCGTCTCGCACGACCGCGCGTTCCTCGACGCCGTCTGCCCGCACACGTTCGAGCTCGGGCAGCGCAGCTTCCGCGCCTACCCGCTCAAGTACAGCGACTACGCCGTCGCCCGCGAGGAGGACCTGGCCCGTGAGCGGGAGCTCGCCGAGCGGCAAGAGGCGTTCGTCGCCAAGACCGAGGACTTCATCCGGCGCAACATCGCCGGCCAGAAGACGAAGCAGGCGCAGAGCCGGCGCAAGATGCTCGACAAGCTCGAGACGATCGACCGGCCCGAGGACGTGTGGGCGACCGCCGAGAGGGTCCGGTTCCGGTTCGCGCCCGCGCCGCGCAGCGGGGACATCGTGCTCGACGCGCGCGGCCTCGGCGCCTCGCGCGGCGGGCGCACGCTCTTCTCCGGCGTGGACCTGCTCCTGCGGCGCGGCGACCGCGTCGGCATCGTGGGGCCCAACGGGACCGGCAAATCGACGCTGCTCAAGCTGCTCGCCGGCGCGGGCGCGCCCGAGGACGCGGGCGACGTGCGGCGCGGGACGAACCTCTGCCAGGGCTACTTCGACCAGCACCTCGGCTCGCTCGACCCGTCGAGGACCGCGGTCGAGGAGATCCGCAGCGTGCGCGCCGACATGAACGTCGACGCGACACGCCAGTACCTGTCGCGCTTCCGGTTCTACGGGGACGACGCGCTCCGGAAGGTGCAGGGCTTCTCCGGCGGCGAGCGGAGCCGGCTCGCGCTCGGCAAGCTGCTCCTCGAGCCGCGCAACCTGCTCTTCCTCGACGAGCCGACGAACCACCTCGACATCCCCGCCGCCGAGATCCTCGAGGAGGCGCTCGCGGGCTTCGAGGGCACGGTGCTGCTCGTCTCGCACGACCGCAGGTTCCTGGAGGCGGTGACGACGCGCATCGTCGCGGTGCGCGAGGGGCGCGTGGACATCTACCCCGGCGGCTTCCGCGACTACCGCGACAACCTCGAGAAGCTCGCGGCCGAGGCGGAGGAGGCGGAGCGCGCGCGCGAGGAGGGCGAGAGGGCGAAGGGCGCGCGGGGAGCGCGGAAGACGGCGAGCGCGCCGCCGCCGCGCGAGGAGCCGAAGGCGGAGGCGGCGGACCGGGGCGCGAAGGCGTCTGGCCGCGCGGTGCGGCGGAGCGGCGCGACGATGCCGCCGCCGGACGATGCGGGCGCGGGCGACGCGGCGGCGCGCCGGCGGGCGTTCGAGACCGACAAGGCGGCGGCGCGGGCGACGGAGCGCAAGCGCAAGCGGGTCAAGGAGCTGGAGGCGGAGATCGCGGCGGGTGAGTCGCGGCTCGCCGAGATGCGCGAGGCGCTCAAGCAGGACCCGGGCGGCGACTGGGCGAAGCTCGCGGCGGCGGCGCGCGAGGAGCAGGCGCTCGCGAAGCGCGTCGACGCGGCGATGGCGGAGTGGATGGCGCTCAGCGAGGAGCTCGGGGCCTCGGCGACGACGGCGGGAGGCGAGGCGTGAAGCGGCGGGCGGGGGGGTCGCGGGGGGCGCGGATCGCGGGGGTGCTGCTCGCGCTCGCCGCGGCGGCGCTCGGCCCGGCGTGCAAGGAGAAGCGCGCCGACGGCACCGCGCCGGCGCAGGCCGTCGCCGAGCTGCCGCCGCTCGAGCTCCGCGACGACACGGCGAACCTGATGCTGACGTGGATCGACGAGAAGGGCGACACGCACGTCGAGATGCGCCCGGCCGACGTGCCGGCCGAGGGCCGCGCGCTGGTGCGCGCCATGCTCTCGGACCGGACGGAGGGGACGCGGGACGCGTTCTACGTCGCGGATCTGACGCAGAAGCGGCCGGACGGCACGTATGCGGTCCGGACGATGCCGCGGAGGGAATGGGAGTCGCTGCTGGAGAAGCGGCGCGCCGAGCACCTCGCGAAGACGGCGCCGCCGCCCGCAGCGACGCCAGGCCCCGGCGGCTCTGCGGGCGCCGGCGCGCCGGGCGCGCCGAGCCACCTCGCGGGGGTCACGGTGATCATCTACGGCGCCTCGTGGTGCAAGCCGTGCCACCAGGCCGCGGACTACCTGCGCTCGAAGGGGATCGCCGCGGTGGTGAAGGACATCGAGGAGGACGCGGGCGCGGCCGCGGAGATGCAGGACAAGCTCGCGAAGAGCCACCAGCGCGGGGGGAGCATCCCGATCATCGACGTGCGGGGGCAGATCCTCGTGGGGTTCAGCCCGGGGGCGATCGACCAGGCGCTCGCGCGCGCGGCGGGCGGGACGACGCTCTGAAGGGGCGGCGGGCCTCTGCGCTCGTCCAGGCGCGCGGCTGGCTCGACCACCACCTCGATCGGCTCGACGACGCTCTCGCTCGCTATCACGCCGTCCTCGATGGCCATGACCGCCTCCCCCTCCGCATCGACTGAGCGCGCCGGCGCTCTGCGACCGCCGCAGTCCACCGGCGCATCGCCTCGCTGCGATCGCGGCGAGCGGAGATCCAGCTCGATGATGGCCACCACAGAGCCGGATCGTCCGGCCATCAAACAGCCTGCTCGGTAACACATAGCAACCCGGATGGGTCACCACGCCGAGCCTTTCTTTTAAGGCGTTCCGTTCACAGCGCCGGATTTCTCACGCCTCGGATCGGCATCGTAGGCGGGAAATCCATGCCGAAGACTTGTTCCGGAGTTCAGCATCCAGGGAAGACGCTACCAGCGTCAGGATGGCGCCAGGCCATGGATCACGATGGGTCATGGAGCACTAAGCTGCGCCGTAGCGTATACACCCTCATGGTGCACGATCCACAGTCGCCTGTCCACCGGAGCGCAAATGATGACATCGCACCCCGAAAAGACTCGCTCAGAGAATTGGTCAGAGCACCACGCCTGGAACTCTTCAAATTGAGACGCAGATACTGCAAACGCGCCGCTTCCCTCTTTGAATGAAACATCTGTAACCACGACCAGCTCGGTGTCCGGTGACAACGAAGAGAGCCCGAGGAGCTTCGCCATGGTGTCATCATCTTCGATACCCGCTGGGATGCGTGTCCACTGAAGAGTACCGAGCGCATCGTCAATCGCATCTGGAACGATCGACGAAAGCCTCGATCCGATCATCGATTCAATCTGTCGCGCGACCACGCCCAAATCAACTATGTTCATTGCTCTCTCTTTCGCGACGCCTGCCGACACACATTACATAGCACCGATCCACTACCTATGATCAGGCTTATAATTCTCCCACCCTTCGACAAACGCCTTCTGCACCGTTTCCCAACCACCTTTGCCCTGGCGCATGGGCAGCGATCGATGGCGAGGCTCAACATCAACATCACCGGGCGGTCGAAGGCGCACATCGGCTCCCCAGCCCCAGGGCCGGGACTAGCGCCTTCACGTGGCACATTTTCGTGGTGCGAATTGTCTATTTGGCGTGGGCCACTGGTGCGAGCGCCAGAGAGGGATCCATCACCTTCTGGTGCCCTCGGGCGAACGATGGGGGGGGGGGGGGACGCAGCAATCTGAGTTCAATTTATATATTATTATTGTCAGCAGAGAAATACATCAGTTCAAGCCTCCTCTCTTTCTCCGAGTTTAGCTCGACCGCACGTCGAAGTGTCCGATGGTGCTCAATCTCCCGTGCGGGAGCACTTCGGAGAAAACGAACGAGATCCGCCCTCTGCTCGTCGGTCAGCATTGGCCGCGCAACGAAGACGTTCTGCACGGGCTCGTACTTCCAATCCGGGTCATTCGGCGTAATTTTCAGTAGATACTCGTAGAGCGAGCTCCACCACGGATCCCATTCCTTCTGTTCAGGATCCACGACGAGGTATGCACAGGTGGTCCGCAATGGAATATCGATACGAACCTGACGTATATGGCGCTCACGATCCGACATTAGAAGGCTCCAGGTGGAAGAGGTACAATCGTCCCCGATCTGAGAATCGTCTCCCGTGCCCTCGGCGTGAAAATCCATTGGGTGCGGCTCTTCTGGAACGAGGGCATTTTGCTCATTTCACCCGGCGCAGCTTGGGTCGAGGCGGCGGCAGCGGTGAGGGGACATCGCCCCCTGCATAACGTGCACGGTGCGTTCGGTCATGCTCCTGCTGCAGGTGGAACGCCCAGTAGGCTTCGAGGTCGCCGCTCGAGCGCAGCGAGCGGAGGCGCAGCACCGCCTCTGCGCCTCGGAGCGACCAGCGAGCCCCTGTGCGGTCCATGCGATCCTTGACGAGATGGCGGCATGCGCCCTCGATCACGCCCGTTGCGATGGGCAGCCCCGCTGCGAGCGCGCGCTCGTAGTGCAAGAGCGTCCGATGCTTCACAAGGTAGCCGATGCAGGTATCGAGCGTCACCGCTGTCCCCATGTCCAACACGCGGCTGCTGGCATGGCGCCGGATGGTGCTGGCAATGGCTCCGGCCGTGCGCCCCGCGAGCAGCTCGTGCAGCCGGCACGTCACCCACTGCTCGACTTCCTTGGTCCCATCGGCGAAGAAGCAGTGCGCGGCCTTCCAGAGACACTCAAGCACGTGGATGATATCGAGCACTATCGTGATCTCGACGCATGCCTTCTTCGCAGCGCGCTTGACCAGGGTGTTCTGGTCCTTGTTGCCGTCGACCAGCACCACCCACCGCCGAAGGCGTTCCGGATCGCGACGCAGGCCTTCAGCAAACGCCGCCGAGATCACCTCCCGCGCTGACTTCTCCACGCTCGCCCAGACCCGTTTGTTCACCGGCCGCGGCCGTTGCGCCGCGACGTCCTTCACAGGGCGCAAGTCGTTCACGATGTCGTCAGGCGTGCGGACCCAGGGGTCTATCGTGTAGATGGTGGCGACCTCGGCCATTCGCTTCCGGTTGCGCTTCTCGCCCTTGGCGAGGCGCTTGGTGAGCTTGTGTTTCCCGGCTTCCGCAGCCTTCCGCGTCGCCGGTCGGAGGTCTTCGCGCCGCATCGCGATCCCCTTGCCGTCGAAGCTGAGTACCAGCAGCGCCTGAGTGTCCTCGACTTCAACGGCTCGGCTGGAGTAGAACGCATCGAAGTCCTGCGCGGCGCGCTCCGCGAGCTCCTCCACCTGGCGCTTCGGCACCGCGGCGCCGGTCGATTTTCTCAATCCCTCAACGACCTCATCGAACGAGCTGCGGGCGGCGCTCTCGGCGACGTAGCGACGGACGCTGTGCGAGTAGAGCTCGTCCGGCAGGCTCAGCCCGCCCCCCCGATTCCTTCGCCTCTCGCGGCCGAACCTGGGCTGCGGCTTCGCTCCTGGGCCAGCGGATAAGTGCACGGCATGAACGGCGCAGGGGGGCCAAGTCCACCGGCTTCGTCGACGGGCGTCTGCATCGAGGGGATAGGGGCGCGGTCCCAGGGACCGCACCTGCCGCGCAACACCATGAAATCGCACGGATTTTTGTCGTCGCCAAGGATCTACACCCTCCGCTTTTATAATGTCAGAGGTTTTGTCCAACGCGCGACCAAGCTTTCCGAAGAGCTTTGCGGCGCCAGCCACTTCGAGCGGCCCAGGCCCCAAGCCCTCGCCAAACCAGGCACCTACCTCCTCGCCTTTGTTGTAGTCGACCACCTTCGGAACCTCGATGTCAGCACCGAAGAGATTCGCTACGCCTTCCACCGTAGCACCTGGAGCATTCACCAGGCCTTTGGCGAAGCCAGCAACGTCCCTCCCCTGGATCTTGCCGACACCCTTGTCGTCCCAGAGCTGCCCTTCGTACGAGAGACCATTTTCATCCGCCCGTGCCTGCACTTCGGCAGCGGACTTGGTGATCGTTATCTCGGCGACCTCAATCTCAATGGGCGGTCGTGTGCCCTCGATGGTCACCGGAGCGAGGGTGGTCACACCTGGTTCCGCGAGGATCTTACTTCCTTCGGTGCGGACATACCATCCCGCGCCGTGGGAACCAGACTCCGACCAATACTGGTTCCCACCCCAGGTTCTCGACAGGCGACCGACGTACTTCTCATCCTTGCTCGAACCCAAGTACGTCGTCGTCGGCTCGTGGCCGCTCGGGTCCACCAGCCGGACAGGGTTTCCCGCCGCGTACTCGTACAGGTTGATCCCACCCTTAATTCCTATGGGATCTGCGCTCGTCCACCTCCCCAGCCACGGCGCATAGTACCTCGCCCCGTGGTAGTACAGCCCCGTCTCCTCGTCCTTCTCCTTGCTCGTGTACCGGTACCGCTTCCGGCTCACCTCCGCGGCGCTGCTGGCCGACCAGTATGCCGTCGTTCCGTAGGGGTGGTACTCCTCGTAACCGATCACGAGCCCCGCGCCGTCGACCTCCAGCGACGCCGACCCGAGGTGGTTATCGAGCTGATACCGCACCCGCGGCGTCACCGTGAACGGCCCCGCGGTGTCGACCGTCTTCGTCTCCACCATGGCCACCCGCCGCGCGCCATCCATCACGTGCAGCGTCTGCCGCTCGAGCACCAGCCCCGTCGCGTTGCGCTTGCGGTAGACCTCGTATCCGCCGAGGTAGATGCGCTCCTCCACAAGCCCGTTGTGCTCCCACACCTTGCGCACGCGCTGCCCGGCCGCGTCGTAGGTGTAGTAAACCACCCCGCCGCCCCCGAGATCCGTGCTCCGCAACTGGTCGTTCTCGTCCCAGGTCAGCGCCGCGATGTGCGGCATCGACGTCATGTTGCCATGTACGTCATGCGTATACGTCGCGCTGTAGGGCCCGTTCACCGGGTCCCCCGACACGCTCGTGCTCGTCAGCCGGTTGCTCGTCGCCTCGTGGGCGTACCGCCGCGTCCAGCTCCCCGCCCCGGCCTCGTGCACCATCCGCAGCAGGTTGCCCACCTCATCGTAGAAATACTCCTCCGCGTAGCTCCTCAGCGCCTGCGCGTCGTTCGCGTGCGGCAGCGACTGGATCGGAACATCGTTCTGGTCCCGCTGCACGTCGGCAATGCCCCCCGCGTGCTCCCGCCCCGTCGCCTCGATCAGCCGGTAGACCGCGTCGTACACGTACTGTGCGCTCGGCGATACCACTGCGTTGTTGAAGAACACCGTTTGCTGCGCGCTGTCCCCGATCTCCACGATGTTCCCGGCCGGGTCGTGCACATACGTGAGGTTCTGCAGCACCGCGCTGTCCGAGCTCCGCGTCGTCTTCAGGCGCGAGAGCCGGAACGTCAGCGGGTCATACGTGTACGCCGTCGAGGTGCCATTGCCGTACTCGATCCTCTCGCGCTGCCCCTTCGCGTCGTAATCGATGTTGTCGACGAACGTCGTCCACGCCACCGCGCCTCGAACGCGCGCCTCGACCCGCTCGAGCAGCCCCGCCTCGTTGTACGTCGGCTTGACCTCGCTCGCATCCGGCGCTGTCACGCTCGTCGGCCGGTTCAGCGCGTCGTACGCCGTCTGCGTGCCGAAGCTCTCGGTCTCCAGCAGCGGCTCGGCCGCCGTCGCGATGGCGGACACATCCGTCAGCACAGACAGCACCGACCAGTCGGCGTCCGCGTGCACGTCGCTGCGCAGCCGGCGCGAGGCCTGCAGCAGGTTGCCCTTGAAGTCGTACGCCTGGCTCGTCACCACGCCCGCGCCATCATACACCTGGTACGGTCTGCCGCGCAGGTTCAGCGCCGTCGCCTGCGGATGCGCTTCGCCGTAGACGTAACGGCGCGCCAGCCGCTCGCTGCCCGAGCCGAGCTGCACGCGCTCGTGCGTCGGTCGGCGCAGCGCATCGTACGACGAGCGGTAGACGAACCCACGCCCGTTCCAGGCCCGCAGCCGCTGTCCTGTCGCGCCCGCCAGCATCCACCGCTCGCCGCCGTCGTTGCTCTTCTGATAGAGCAGCTGCCCGCCCAGCCCGAAGCGATGCTGCATCGCCTGGTTGCCGCGCGCGTCCGTGATCACGAGCGGCTGCCCCTTGATATCCAGCGTGCTCTGCGTGACATACGGCCCCTCAGCACCGTTGTCCGCCACCGCGCGGAACACCCGCCCCAGCGCGTCCAGGTGGCTCACCGCCGGCGTCCCGGCGTGCGCGGCCGCCAGATCCGCCGCGCGCCGCTCCGGATCGCCCGCCGTCAGCGCCTGCCGCGCCGCGTACCACGAGCTCTCCAGCACCGTGTCGTTCGGATCGTGCGACGTCTGCTTCCACGCATCCAACACCACCCGCGAGAACGTGCCATTGGGCAAGTCGGTCCGGATGAGCCGGCCGAGCGGATCGTACCGCAGGATCGGCGTAACTCCCCACTCCACGAGCTCCGCTTCGTCCTCGTACTCGTTCGTCGCGCTGAAGAACGGCTCGTACTGCTTGACCGGATTGCCCTTGTTGTCCAGCACCGTGCGCCCGGTCCCGATCCAGCGAGACGTCGCGTGCGAAAAGACGAGGTGGCCCTGCGCGTCGTGCCCGAGCGCGCCGTTCGCGTCGCGCTCGGGCGCGAGCCCCGGCTCCGCATTCACCTTGCGCAGCACCTCGTTGCCCGAGCCGTCCGAGTAGCTGTACGTGTCCAGCCAGCGCGTGTTGCCCGCGCCGTGCTGCTCGCGGGCGCGGGCGTGCACCACGCTCGGCTTGCCGGTGAGCCGGAATCGCTCCAGATCGTACGCGAACGTCGCCGTCGGGTCGTCGAGCGTGTCGCCCTCGCCGGCCCCCGGCTTGCCCATCACCGCCAGCAGCGTGACCCTCCCCAGCGCGTCGAAGCGCACCTCGCTCACATTGCCGTTCGCGTCCGTCAGCTTCAACGGGGCGAGCACACGGTAGTCGGGGACGGCTTCCACGACATTGCTCAGCGGATCCGTCACCGCCGTCACGAGCAGGCAATACGGGTCGTAGGCAACCTGCGACGCATTGCTGAACGGATCGATGAACGTCGTCGGCAAGTAGAAGTGAGCCGCCGAAGGCACCGCCCGCCCCGAGGCCACCCAATAGTCCGGATCGTCCGGGAGCTGGAGATAACCCCCCTCCGTGAGCATGCCGCTCGTGACGCGGGTCCCGAACACGGACGTGATCAGCGAAGGCGTGAGGACCTTGGCGAAGCTCTCGTAAACGAGCGCCCTGCCCCCGACCTCGCCGAACGGCAGCGGCCCCGTGAGATCGTCGCTCCAGTCCCTCGTGCGCGCATGCTGCAACAGGCGCTTCTGGAACGACCCGCCCGGCGTCCCGTCGTACGCGAGCGTCGGCGCGTCCTCCGCCGCGGCCGCCGCGTCGAAGACTGCCTGGAACCCGAGCACCCCCTCAGAGCCAAGCGGCAGGCCGTGCAGCTCGTAGGTCCGGGTCTCGGTTGAGCAGCGCCAGCAAGATGGAGGCCCCCAGGCGCCATCCTGAGCGCGTTCTTTGAGGGGCGAGAAACGAAGCCCACTCAGAAACCTTGGTCGAGGTCTTCGAGAAGAAGATCTCCGCCGCGAAGGACAGGCTCGAGTGGCAGCGGCTCAAGACCGTCGCCCACCAGGGCAAGCTCGATGCGATGCTGGTCTTCGCCCTGGATCGGCTCGGGCGCTCCCTCGTTGGCAACCTTCAGGAGGTGCTCGCCCTGGATCGCCTCGGCGTCGAGGTCATCAGCGTGAGGGAGCACTGGCTCGACATGGGCGGCCCGATCCGGGAGTTGCTCATCGCAAGCTTCTCCCGGGTGGCCCAGGAAGAGCGATGGCAGATCGCTTCCCGGTGTCGAGCTGGCCAGGAGCGTGCCTGCCGACAGGGCACGTCGGCTGTCCCCGAGCGGTCGTGGATCTCGACCAGGCCATCGAGCTTCGTGCCCGGGGCCCCTCCATCCGGAAGGTGCCGAAAAGCCCGGCGTGTCGTCCTCGGTCCCTCCCTCGGGCGCTTCGGAGCCACGACGGAGCCGTCGGCGCATGGACATCGCTAGGTGGCGAGGCTCAACACCAACAACACCGGGCTGGTCGAAGGCGCATGGACTGGATTATGAGCTGCTGCACCGCCCTCCCTCACCGTCGCCAGTCCCATGTCGGTCTAGCTCGGATCAGTTCAGCGAATTCGTGAAGCGGCAGAATGATGCCATGCTGCGTGTCCACCACCAGGTCACGTCGTTCCGCGAGCTTCTGCACCACCCGACGCGTGAGCGGCAGGTTGGTCGTCGTCAGGGTGAAGAACCTCGGAGCAGCTCCGATGAGCTTCGTGATCGTTGGGACGGTGTCAGGGTCTTCGATCTCCGCGTATGGGTTTGGATTGAGAACGATCCACCTCTCCCCAGGGACGGCAATCCTGATCCCACCAAAGTCCGTCTTGGCGAGCTGAAACATTTCGCTGAGTGGCGCGGCGAGGCTCTCAATGAACTCCCCAGCCGGCGCGGCAATCGTTAGGGTATCGGTCATGGCTTTTGGATCCAATGCGATGGCCGAGGACCGGCCGCCACAATATTATGCAGCTGCTCTGGGGTGGTCGCCACCGACCACCCCTTCTTCGCGATTTGCGTTTGCAAGGCCCTTGACGCATAGGGCGCATAGGCGATGGGGTCCCAGCCACGCGCCGCAGTTTCCTCCATTTGAGTCATCAAACCCCTCGTACCGCCGGTCTTTATTTGAATCGCCCGCCCGTCGGTCAATGCAATATCGAGGTCCGTACCAGGCTCGCCGTTGGGCCGCACCGTCTGGACGTTGACATCCTCTACGATCCCGGGAATGCGCGCCTCGACTTCGGTTGCCAGCTCTCCAACCTGCGGATCCTTGCTGGTGAAGGTCCTCGGTGCTCCCCTTGCGGCGTCAGCGGCGACCTTCAGCTCGATCTTCTCGGCAGCATTCCGCTCGACCGTCGGCGCGGCGGCATCAATGACCTCCTTCCCGGCCCTTTGCTCGGCGACCTTCACCACCTCCTTCTTTAAGGCCTGCGTGGCAGTCTGGACTACCTTCTCCTCGGCCGGCCGTAACGCAGTCTCTACCTTCTTGGCCGTTTGGCCCAGAAGCGCTCGACCCTCCTTCCCCACTGCACGCCCGGCGTCATCTAGGGGGCCAGGAAGATCGAGCGGCGATACACCCGGGGGATGCGGATCGGCAAGTCCGACAGCCAGCGCGCCGGCTGCGTACGCCTTTCCCGGATTAGCAGTAATCCAGACATACGCTGCTGCTGGCGCCTCCATGACGATGCCCCCGATCATCCCCCCGACAACGGCCCCCGCAGCCTCGGCCCCGAGCTCTTGCCGGTATTGCTTCTGCGTGATCTTGCCCTCGAGAAGGCGGTCGACCCGTCGATCCTGTTGCGTGCGGAAGGGCTCGCGTCCGTCCGGATCATGGAAGACGACCGGGTTCCCCCTCACGTACTCATAGAGGTTGATCCCCCCCTGAATCCCCGCGGGATCCGCCGCCGTCCACCTCCCGAGCCAGGGCGCGTAGTACCTCGCCCCGTGGTCGTAGAGCCCCGTCTCGTCGTCCTTCTCCTTGCCCGTGTAGCGATACCGCTTCAGGCTCACCTCCGCGGCGCTACTGGTCGACCAGTACGCCGTCGTCCCGTAGGGGTGATACTCCTCGTAGCCGATCACGAGCCCCGCCCCGTCCACCTCCAGCGACGCCGACCCGAGGTGGTTGTCGAGCTGGTAGCGCACCCTCGGCGTCACCGTGAACGGCCCCGAGGTGTCAACCGTCTTGGTCTCGACCATGGCCACCCGCCGCGCGTCATCCATCACGTGAAGCGTCTGTCGCTCGAGCACGAGCCCCGTCGCGTTGCGCTTGCGGTAGACCTCGTAGCCGCCGATGTAGATGCGCTCCTCGACGAGCCCGTTGTGCTCCCAGACCTTGCGCACGCGCTGCCCGAAGGCGTCGTAGGTGTAATACACGACTCCGCCGCCGTCGAGATCAGTGCTCCGCAGCTGGTCGTTCTCATCCCATGTGAGCGCTGCGATGTGCGGCATGGCCGTCATGTTGCCGTGAGCATCATGGGGATACATCGGGCTGGACGGCTCGTCTTCAGGATCCCCGAAGGTGCTCACGAGCCGGTTGCTCGTCATCTCGTAGGAATACCGCCGGATCCAGGTCCCCGCGCCGGCCAGATGCTCCATCCGCTGGATGTTGCCGACGGCGTCGTAAAAGTACTGCTCGGTGTAGTTCCTCAGGGCCTGCGCGTCGTTCGCGTGGGGCAGCGCCTGAATCGGCAGGTCGTTCTGGTCGCGCTGCACGTCGGCGAGCCCGCCCGCGTGCTCCCGCCCCGTCGCCTCGATCAGCCGGTAGACCGCGTCGTACACGTACTGCGCGCTCGGCGATACCACGGCATTGTTGAAGAACACCGTCTGCTGCGCGCTGTCCCCGATCTCCACGATGTTCCCGACCGGGTCGTACACATACGTGAGGTTCTGCAGCACCGCGCTGTCCGAGCTCCGCGTCGTCTTCAGGCGCGAGAGCCGAAACGTCAGCGGGTCATATGTGTACGCCGTCGAGGTGCCGTTGCCGTACTCGATGCGCTCGCGCTGCCCCTTCGCGTCGTAATCGATGTTGTCGACGAACGTCGTCCACGCCACCGCGCCTCGAATCCGCGCCTCCACCCGCTCCAGCAGCCCCGCCTCGTTGTACGTCGGCTTGACCTCGCTCGCATCCGAGGCGGTCAGGCCATCCGGGGCGGTCAGGCTGGTTGGGCGGTTCAGCGCATCGTACGCCGTCTGCGTGCCGAAGCTCTCGGTCTCCAGCAGCGGGTCGGCCGCCGTCGCGATGGCGGACACATCGGTCAGCGCCGACAGCACCGACCAGTCGGCGTCCGCGTGCACCTCGCTGCGCAGCCGGCGCGAGGCCTGCAGCAGGTTGCCCTTGAAGTCGTGCGCCTGGCTCGTCACAACACCCGCGCCATCATACACCTGGTACGCCCTGCCGCGCAGGTTCAGCGCCGTCGCCTGCGGGTGCGCTTCGCCGTAGACGTAACGGCGCGCCAGCCGCTCGCTGCCCGAGCCCACCTGCACGTGCTCGTGCGTCGGCCGGCGCAGCGCATCGTACGACGAGCGGTAGACGAACCCACGCCCGTTCCAAGCCCGCAGCCGCTGTCCTGTCGCGCCCGCCAGCATCCACCGCTCGCCGCCGTCGTTGCTCTTCTGATAGAGCAGCTGCCCGCCCAGCCCGAAGCGATGCTGCATCGCCTGGTTGTCACTCGCGTCCGTGATCAGGAGCGGCTGCCCCTCGATATCGAGCGTCGTCTGGGTGATGTACTCCCCCTCCGCGCCGTTGTCCGCCACCGCGCGGAACACCCGCCCCAGCGCGTCCAGGTGGCTCACCGCCGGCGTGCCCGCATGCGCCGCGGCCAGATCCGCCGCACGGCGCTCCGGATCGCCCGCCGTCAGCGCCTGCCGCGCCGCGTACCACGGGCTCTCCAGCACCGTGTCGTTCGGATCGTGCGACGCCTGCTTCCACGCATCGAACACCGCCCTGGAGAACGTGCCGTTCGGCAGGTCGGTCCGGATGAGCCGGCCGAGCGGATCGTACCGCAGGATCGGCGTAACTCCCCACTCCACGAGCTCCGCTTCGTCCTCGTACTCGTTCGTCGCGCTGAAGAACGGCTCGTACTGCTTGACCGGATTGCCCTTGTTGTCCAGCACCATGCGCCCGGTCCCGACCCAGCGCGACGTCGTGTGCGAAAAGACCAGGTCGCCCTGCGCGTCGTGCACCAGCGCGCCGTTCGCGTCGCGCTCGGGCGCCAGCCCCGGCTCCGCCTTCACCTTGCGCAGCACCTCGTTGCCCGAGCCGTCCGAGTAGCTGTACGTCTCCAGCCAGCGCAGGTTGCCCGGTCCGTGCTGCTCGCGGGCGCGGGCGTGCACCACGCTCGGCTTGCCGGTGAGCTGGAATCGCTCCAGATCGTACGCGAACGTGGCCGTCGGGTCGTCGAGCGTGTCGCCCTCGCCGGCCCCCGGCTTGCCCATCACCGCCAGCAGCGTGACCCTCCCGAGCGCGTCGAAGCGCACCGCGCTCACGTTGTCGTTTGCGTCCGTGAGCTGCCGCGGGGCGAGGACGCGGTAGTCGGGGACGGCTTCCACGACGTTGCTCAGCGGGTCCGTCACCTCCGTCACGAGCAGGCAATATGGGTCGTAGGCGACCTGCGACGCATTGCCGAACGGATCGACAAACGTCGTCGGCTGGTAGAAGTGGGCCGCCGAGGGCACCGCCCGCCCCGAGGACACCCAGTAGTCCGGATCGTCCGGGAGCTGGAGATAACCCCCCTCCGCTAGCATGCCGCTCGTGACGCGGGTCCCGAACACGGACGTGATCAGCGAAGGCGTGAGGACCTTGGCGAAGCTCTCGTAAACGAGCGCCCTGCCCCCGACCTCGCCGAACGGCAGCGGCCCCGTGAGGTCGTCGCTCCAGTACCTCATGCGCATGTGCTGCAACAGGCGCTTCTGGAACGACCCGCCCGGCGTTCCGTCGTAATCGAGGTGCGTCGCGCCGTCCGCCGCGTCGAGGACCGCCTGGAACGTGAGCACCCCCTCCGCGCCGAGCGGCAGGCCGTGCAGCTCGTAGGTCCGGGTCGCGGTCGGGACCCCGATCCGATAAGCACCCTCCTCGTCCGGGACCAGGTGCTTCACATCGTTCTCTGTCAGCGTCGCCTTCCCCTCCCCCTGCTCGGCGAACGCCGTCCACGCCGCCCGCCGGCGATACCCGATCTGCGCCGCCCGCAGGACCGCACCGTAATTGTCGACCTCCAGCGTGAGCGCGTGCGCCACGCGCGGATCGCTCTCGCTGCGCTCGTAATGGTACTCGAGCGCCTCGCGCGCATGGGCGAAGAACACCGCGTGCGCATTGCCCACCGCGGGCTGGAGCCGCCGCATCGCGTAGCTGTGCTCCTTGACGACGTACGGCCGCGGCTCCTCCGCCGTCCCGTCGAGCGCATAGATCTCCTCGCGGAGGGGCCGCCCCTTGAGCGCCCGGCACGCCTCGCGCATCTCGACGGCGCCGAGATCCTCGCGAAGCAGCGTGTCCGCCAGGCGGACCGCCGCCGCGTCACCGGCGTAATACTTCCTCTCGTACTGCGCCGAGATCTTCGCTCCCTCGATCCAGGCGCCGGTATGGAACCACGTCTTCGTCAGCACCGGCGGCAGGTGCAGCTCGGGATCGGCGTTGGCCGTGGGCGGCGCGAAGCCAGCCCCGCTGAACGCCGAGAACGACTCGGTGTCCCGCTGCTCGACCATGCCGAAGCCGCGCATCTCCCGTTCCACCCCGTCGTAGTCGCCGTGGTGGTAGGCATATGTTGTCACGAAGCGATGCCGCGAGATCGCGTCGAAGACCTCGACGCGCTCGATGACATGGACCACGAACGGCAACTTCGTCACCCACGGCCGGCCGGCCGCCCGGTCGGCGAGGTAGAACTTCGTCGACGGAGCGTAGGTCACCGTCGTCGTCCTTCCGAGGTTGTTCGCGATCGAGGTCAAGAGGTGTGGCTTCCGGAAGTTGCCAACGGGTTTGAGACAGGCCGGACGAGAATCCTATGAGGAGAACGCGCTGAGGGGCGCGTTCCGGCACAGGGCCCCCACCAGTCGAGGTCGAGGCGGCCGTGTCACAGCGGCGGGCGTTGCGCCAGGTTCGGCCGCGGCGCTGGTCGTGCCCGTGTGCGGCCCCGCGGCCTCGTCGGCAGCGTCGTCAACGGACAGCGGATTGATGGCTACCGAAGCGGGCGGCCGACGCACAACGGGCGGACCGTTCGGGAAGCGTTCCGGGTGCGCGGCGTACGCTGTGTCGAGGGCGACTTGGCGCCGAGCCGCGACATCTTCGACTCGGCCGTAGAATACATCAGCAGGTGTGAAGAGCGCAAGGCCAGAATGCTGATGAAGGTCATTATACCAGCCGAAGAACTCCTGGCACCACGCTCGTGCATGAGCCAGCGAGGCAAACCGGTCCGGATAGTCGGGCTGGTACTTGAGCGTCTTGAACTGCGACTCGGAGAAGGCGTTGTCATCGCTGACGTGAGGCCGGCTGAAGCTTCGAACGACGCCGAGCGAGCCGAGGAGCTGAGCGAGCCCTTCCGACCTCATTGCGGAGCCGCGGTCGGCGTGCACGGTGAGCGAGCCGGGCTCGACGCCGTGGCGGGCGACCGTCTCTGCGAAGAGCTGCTCGGCGAGCAGCGCGCTCTCGCGCTCGGCGAGCAGCCAGCCAACGGTCATGCGGCTGAACAGGTCGAGGACGACGTACAGGCAGTAGAAGACCCCGGGCAGCGGCCCGCGCAGCTTGGTGATATCCCACGTCCAGATCTGGTTGGGGGCCGTGGCGGTGAGCGTCGGCTTGGCATGCTTCATCGGCCCACGCTGCGCGCGTCGCTCGCCGCTCTCGCCGGACGCCGCGAGCAGGCGGTACATCGTGCGGATCGAGGCGAGATAGACGCCGCGCGACAGCAGCGTCGCGTAGACCTCCGGCGGGGGCTGGTCGACGAACTCGTCGCTGTGCAACACATCGAGCACGGCTTGCCGCTCGGGGTCACTGAGCCGGCGTGGGCTCGGAGCGTTCCCGTGCAGCGCACGCGGCATCGCGGGCTGGGTCTGCCGGTAGAGCGTGGCGCGGCTGATGCCGAGTGCCGCACACGCCTGCGCGATGGGGACGTGCGTGTCATCGAGCTCTTCGATGACGTCCATCAGCGCTCTTCGTCGTTCGTGAGGTTGATGCCCAGAATGGCAGAGACTTTTTTTTGGAGATCTATGAGCTTCTCAGCGAGCGCGAGCTTCTCCTCGAGCCGGGCCGAGCGCTTCTCGAGCTCGGCGATGCGCCGATCCTTCGCGTCCTGCTTCGGCTTGCGGCCGGGCTTACGCCCCGCGAGAGCCTCGCTGCCGTGGAGGGCGAGCTGCTTGCGCCACGCCGTCAGCAGGGAGCTGTAGATGCCCTCGCGGCGCAGCAGCGCCTCGATGTCGCCGCGCTGGGTGCATGCAGCCGCTTCGCGAACGATGCGCAGCTTCTCCGCCGCCGAGAACTTCCGCCTCTTACCCGGCTTCGGCACAGTCTCGACGGCGACGCCACTCGGGCGGGGAGCAGCGCCCTGCGCCGCTGGGGCGGGGGTAGGATCGACGGATCGGAGATGGGAAGGCTTCGGCACGGGTCAGGTCCATTCTCCGCCCTCTCACCACAGATTTCCAGGGGGAGCCTGTCTCACCCGACGTTGGCACAGAGGGCTTCTTGCTCCCGAGCAGATCGATGTAGCGCACCCGCGGGCGCGCTCCGGGCAGCGACTAGGCCCACACGAGGCACCCGGTCCCGGAGCCGAGCAGATCGATCACATCGACCGACGCCAGATCGCTCACGTCCGGCAGCTGCGGCAACATCACCGGCGCAGCCAGCGTGTTGCCGGCGTTGTTCGCATAGAAGCGCACGCCGTCCGGGTGCAGGTAGAGAATGTCGGTCGTGCCCGAGCCGTCCACATCGGCGAGGCGAATGCGCTTCGGGTCGAAGCGGCCCTCGTGATCGAACCGCAGGCTGCCGCTCATCTGCACCTTGGCGCCGAAGCGGCAATGGCCGAGGTTGGGCCAGTAACACACGTTGCCGTTCCGGATCCGCACGAGGTCCACCAGGCCGTCGCCGCTCATGTCGGCCAGGAAGATGCTCTGTGCGGCGTCGGCGAAGACGAGCGACGGCCCGCGCTCCTCGTCGCTCGGACGCGCGATCGTGATCGGCCGGTCGAAGCCGCCCTTGGCGAGCGACGGATACCACGTGAACGTGTCGGGCCCCGTGATCAGGATGTCCTCGTGCCCATCGCCGTCGAGATCGATGAGGCGGACGTTTGCGTCGCTCCAGTCGACGTTCGGCTGCGACGCGAACGGGCGGAACGCCGCCCAGCCCGCGTCGGTGCGGTCGAAGTAGCCCGCCACCGGCCGCTCGAACACCACCCTCTCCTTGCGCCCGTCTCCGTCGATGTCGAGCAGCTGCCCGCCGGAAACGGCCGGGCGAGTTTGCAGCGGCCGCGCCGTGGACAGGAGGCCCCCGCCGAGGTTCTGCTTGTAATACAGCGCCTCGCCCTCCTCGATCAGCACGCCGGGCAGCGCCTCGCCGTCGAGATCCACCCACCGCCGCCCAGAACCCATCGTGCCGCCCGGCAGGTCGCGCAGACTCTCGGGGTCGAGCGACTTCACCTCGTGGTGAATCACCGGCGCGCTGTACGTGAGCGCGCCGGGCGGGAGATTACCGGTGTGAACGCCGGGCTGTGTGACCGCCGGTGCGTGCTCCTAACATTCTGTTGGCCTTGGGGAAGGAGGGGCCAACAGCAACTGGGTTCGATTCAGTTTTCGGGCTCGATCCATCTGTCAGCAGAACCACGAGTCCAACGCGCACGTGCAACGAGATTGAACCACCCGGATCGTTCTTTGCTTCCCCGATATAACATGACTCGTTCACACTCGTATTCGTCCGGTGCTGGACGTCTGCAATAGACGGCGACCTGACTCCGGCGGTCCCCAGTAAGATCGACGATGGTGAACGGCCTCCACATGAACTCGTTGCCATCGTCCCGAGGTGCGATTGACTCGGCACTCTTTCGGGGCAGAGACTCGTTAATCCAGTGAAATTCGAGTCGGGCAGCCCTGGTTGCCTCCGATGCACGAACCGCAACGAGACCCTGAGTGATAGGCGATTCACTCGAGCAGCCCTCCACAGCCCACAGGCCGTCGCCAACCTCGTTACCGACCGACGCTTGACAGACCACACCTCGCTTGTCGATGAGCAGCAAAGCTTCGCCGCGAGAAGGGGTTTGAGCGCGATAGGACGGTAGGGACGTTATCCGGAGCGTCCCCGGCAAGACACGCGAAACTAAAAACACATCAACACCCTCCGGCTTCACCACTCCTTCCTTCCGGGAGACGCGATACAATTGATACCAGCCGCACCGCTCTGCCCCATAGTATTCGAAAGCTCCGCCCACCTCGATGTCTCCCTCACCGTAAGCACGTCGGAGGTAGACTTGCTGTACAGAACAGTGCAGGTCAGTTTCCGCGACCTTTCGCACGAGGGACTCGGCGCCATCGCCGAGGCTAGACCCATGCGGCAAAGGGGCAACAGACGGCTCTGGAGCCATCGTAACACGGGAGCGGCACTGGATTTGGTCCACGCTGGTCGCCTCGCGTGCACCGGCGCAACCGGCGCAGACCAAGGCCGCCACCGCGAACGCTTCGCTGGTTCTCATCGTTCCCCTTTGACTTCGTGTCATCGGGTTGATTGTCGCACAACCGAAGTCGATTGTCGAGGCGGGGGTAAGCGGCGTGGCCCGATGTTGCAGTGTCACGGCAACGGACGCGGCGCCCGGGTACTCAACGGCGCCTCGCGGAAACTCCCGCCGCCGGGCCGCCAGGGGCGGGTGCATCGCGTCGTTGCACCTCGTCGCCGCGCTTCAGGAGGGCTCCCCGGGGCGGCTGGCGTCGCCCCGGGGCCCTGCGGTCCGACGGGCCCCTGTTATCACCCATTTACGCTCTACGCCATCCGGCGAGCGTACCGAGTCCGGCCTGCACCCGCCGAGGCGGCGGAAGCGACGACGTTTCACGGATGTGAGCCCGGTCAGGCCGCACTAAAAACACGTTACGTGCTATTCGATTGCGACTGAACCATGCAGTCACCTCCAACGAATATCTCGACTTTCGGGCGCGCCTTATGCGACCTACGCGCAGGCAATTGATCTATTGTTGCTCTGCGGCCTTAGTTCTACTGCGGGAAGTTGGTGAGACCTGAGTAGGCCGGCGACAGCCACCTGGTCGGTTGGTGTCGTTTGTTTCTCACTTTGTCCTCCGAAAGTTAGAACAGGGGGTTTCCATCTGCGGTCGGGTGCCCAAGATGGGCGTCGCGATGACATACACGCTGGACAACGCAGCGAAGTCTCGGTTGGATGACTACTTTGCCCAGATCGGCGCCCACCTACGACGAAAGGAGCAGCGGGCGTCGTTCGCGGCTTACGCCTTTGGCATTCTGGGCGAGGGGGAGAGAAAGAGCGTCGAGCCCATCGCGGCGCGCGCGTTCGGAGAGCCACGCGAGACGCAGCGCGCCCATGACCGGCTTCTCCACTTCTTGAGGGACTCGCCGTGGAGCGATCGCGATGTCCGCCGTGAGGCTGCGCACTATGTGACGAGGGCCATGCACGAACAGGATCCGATCTCGGTCTGGATCGTCGATGACACGGGCTTCCTCAAGCAAGGGGACCACTCTGTCGGTGTCCAGCGCCAGTACACAGGCACCGCAGGGAAGATCACGAACTGCCAGGTTGGCGTGAGCCTCTGCGCCGCAAACAGAACCGAGCACGTCCCTCTCGATTTTGAGCTGTACCTCCCTCAGCAGTGGCTGGATGACGAGGAGCGCCGGAAGGAGGCCAGGATTCCGTCCGATCAGGTGTTCAAGACCAAGCCGGATCTCGCGCTCGACATGATCGCCCGCGCAATAGCCGACGAGATCCCGGGAGACATCGTTCTCGCGGATGCGGCCTATGGCACCTCGTCCGGTTTTCGTGACGCGCTGCGAAGCTATGGGCTTGACTTCGCCGTGGCCGTCAACGCGACCACGGGCGTGTGGTTGCTCGACGCCAAGGAACGACGCCGCGGCGCCGCCGTCGGCGTTCAGAAGCTCGGCATCGAGCTCGGGCTGCAGGCCTTCCGGCGAGTGACGTGGCGCACAGGAACACGCGGAAAGCTCGCCAGCCGCTTCTGCTTTCGCAGAGTGAAGGCGGCCCATGACGATGGGTCCGAGCCCAAGGACAGAGAGGTCCTGTGGCTCGTGATCGAGTGGCCGCACGACGAAACGAAGCCGACGAAGTTTGCCCTGACCACGCTGCCTCGCCGGATGAGCAAGAAGCAGATCGTCAGAACCCTGAAGGAACGATGGCGCACCGAACACGCCTACGAGGAGCTCAAAGGGGAGCTGGGGCTCGACCACTATGAAGGACGGTCGTTCCCTGGATGGCACCATCACGTGTCCGTCGTCCTGTGCTGCTACGCGTTCATTGTTGCTGAACGCGTGCGGCATTTTCCCCCCTCGGTCCGAGGGGAAGCGCAAGGCTACGCGCTCCGTAGCGCGGCCTGAGCGCCACTTCGCCGACTCCTTCACCACTCTCCGCCTCGCCATAGCGTACGCCCTCATCGCGTGGCTCCCTCGATGCCCTCTGTGTCACCGTCGAGGGATCCCACACTCTCCAAAGGGTCAACTGCATTCTTTTGCGGCGGAGTGCACAACTGAGGGCGGGGTTGTGTCGATAGACACGAGATGAACCGCCAAGACACCAAGGACGCCAAGGAAGAAGTGAGGAGCGAGCCCGACGCGGAGTTGGATCGCCTCGCCCACTGCGTGATCGGCGCCGCGCTTGAAGTGCACCGAACTCTCGGCCCTGGCTTCCTCGAAGCTATCTACGAGGAAGCGCTCTGCGTCGAGCTTTCCTTGCGCCGCATTCCGTTCGCCCGGCAAGTGCCCATCGGCGTGGACTACAAGGGGAATCTGGTGGGCCAGGCTCGATTGGATCTCGTGGTGGATGGTCAGCTCGTCGTCGAGCTCAAGGCCACCGAGGGCATTGCCCCGATCCACGTTGCGCAGCTTCTGTCGTACCTCAAGGCGGCAAGACTACGGCTTGGCCTCTTGATCACCTTCAAAGTGGCCTTCCTCCGTACCGGTGTCAGGCGCGTGGTTCATTCCCCGTAAATTTGGCGTTCTTGGCGTTCTTGGCGGTTCCTCTCTTTCCGCGACGAACCTCCCGCAGTAGTGTTAGCTGCTCTCTGCCACACGGTTTCTTTGGGTTCGACGCTCCGCGCTGCTTGCTCCCACGTAGTGGGAGTTACCGACTTGATGGCCTCCGTTTCGCTCGGCGCCGAGAAGAACTCGTGGACAGCTTTAGCCAAATGATCGGCGGGTTCAGTCTGGATACTGAGCCAGTTACCAAGGGGGCCATGCTCGTCGGATATACCCTGAGATCTCAGGCCGGCATGAGCAGACAGCTCATGGAAGAACGTCTCCAGAATCGAATCTTCAGATCGGCTTACCTCTTTGCTCGAATCGATAGGACTGCGAAATCGGTTCGCCACAACAATCAACCCCTGGGCTGGCTTCTTGTCTGTCGCTGGACGTCGGAGCGCTGGATCCGTGTCACCGCTTGCCCTCTCGTCCCGCATCTTCCTCTTGCCCCAATACTCGTTGCTCGGGTATGAGTCTATCGTTTCGCCGACCATCACTCCATCTTCTTTGTGTCCCCAGACCGGCGCGTCTCCGGGCTCGAAATCGCCTTGAAGCTTGTCGTTAGGGTAAAGACTGTCCTTCGATACGTTTGACGCCGCTGTGGTAAGATGCCAATCACCTGATTGAATGGCGCGCGCAGCGGACGTAAACCATTCCGGCACATCCTTCTGCGTAACGCCCGGAGGCAGCTGAGCTTGACTCTTAACGAAAATTCGATTTTCCCGCCAGGAGAATGCGTTCTTCATCCAGCCCGGGATTTTATCATTGCGCTTGATCATCTCAACAAGCTGTCTCGCAGATATCTTTGATTCTGGAGAAACCGTGAGACCACCCGCAGCTCTCTTTCCCTGATGACCACTTGGATCCTTCAGTACTATTGGGTTTGGGTGTAGATCCTTGGCGACGACAAAAGTCCGTGCGATTTCATGGTGTTGCGCGGCAGGTGCGGTCCCTGGAACCGCGCCCCTATCCCCTCGATGCAGACGCCCGTCGACGAAGCCGGTGGACTTGGCCCCCCTGCGCCGTTCATACCATGCACTTATCCGCTGGCCCAGGAGCGAAACCGCAGCCCAGGTTCGGCCGCGAGAGGCGAAAGAATCGGGGGGCGGGCGAGGCCACATTCGGCGGGCTGACGGCCATTTATTTCGCCACAGGTGATAATTCCGGGCGCGAAAATGCAACGCATTGAAATGCTACGAAGCTGACGTACCCATGGCCTCTGCAAGAGGCCGGTCCCGACAAGCAGGTTGGACCGGCAGGAGGACTTGGTCGTGAGCGCCGCGTACGCCGTTGCAGCAGGTCAGGACCCTTTCAAGAGCGCCCGGGAGCAGGCAGAAGTCATGGAGAAGCATCTTCGGTCATCCGAATCGATGGAGAGCACGCATGCCGAGCTGGAGGGGTTCGTCGTCGACGAGGGGCGCGAGTACCAGCGGCGGCTCCTCCAGGCCCACCTCGAGCTTCGGGCCGAGCGCGAAAGGCCCGTGGTGGTCAAGGGCGCGGACGGCGTTCAGCGCAAGCATCGACGTCTCAGCAGCAGAGCGCTCATGTCGGTCGTCGGCGAGGTCGATGTGCCACGCGTGGCCTATCAGGCGCCGGGCGTCCCCGGTCTTCATCCGATGGATGCGGCGCTGAGCCTGCCGGACGAGCTCTACTCGCACAGCGTCCGTCGCTACGTCGCCGAGAGCGCCGCCCGCAGCTCGTTCGATGAGGTCGTTGAGGGATTGAGAAAATCGACCGGCGCCGCGGTGCCGAAGCGCCAAGTGGAGGAGCTCGCGGAGCGCGCCGCGCAGGACTTCGATGCGTTCTACTCCAGCCGCGCCGTCGAAGTCGAGGACACTCAGGCGCTGCTGGTACTCAGCTTCGACGGCAAGGGGATCGCGATGCGGCGCGAAGACCTCCGACCTGCGACGCGGAAGGCTGCGGACGCCGGGAAACACAAGCTCACCAAGCGCCTCGCCAAGGGCGAGAAGCGCAACCGGAAGCGAATGGCCGAGGTCGCCACCATCTACACGATCGACCCCTGGGTCCGCACGCCTGACGACATCGTGAACGACTTGCGCCCTGTGCATGACGTCGCGGCGCAACGGCCGCGGCCGGTGAACAAGCGGGTCTGGGCGAGCGTGGAGAAGGCATCGCGGGAGGTGATCTCGGCGGCGTTTGCTGAAGGTCTGCGTCGCGATCCGGAACGCCTTCGGCGGTGGGTGGTGCTGGTCGATGGCAACAAGGACCAGATCACCCTGGTCAAGCGCGCCGCGAAGAAGGCATGCGTCGAGATCACGATAGTCCTCGATATCATCCACGTGCTTGAGTATCTCTGGAAGGCCGCGCACTGCTTCTTCGCCGATGGGACCAAGGAAGCCGAGCAGTGGGTGACGTGCCGGCTGCACGAGCTACTCGCGGGGCGCACGGCCGGAGCCATTGCCAGCACCATCCGGCGCCACGCCAGCAGCCGCGTGGTGGACATGGGGACAGCGGTGACGCTCGATACCTGCATCGGCTACCTTGTGAAGCATCGGACGCTCTTGCACTACGATCGCGCGCTCGCAGCGGGGCTGCCCATCGCAACGGGCGTGATCGAGGGCGCATGCCGCCATCTCGTCAAGGATCGCATGGACCGCACCGGGGCTCGCTGGTCGCTCCGAGGCGCAGAGGCGGTGCTTCGCCTCCGCTCGCTGCGCTCGAGCGGCGACTTCGAAGCCTACTGGGCGTTCCACCTGCAGCAGGAGCATGACCGAACGCACCGTGCACGTTATGCAGAGGGCGATGTTCCCTCACCGCTGCCGCCGCCTCGACCCAAGCTGCGCCGGGTGAAATGAGCAAAACGCCCTCGTTCCAGAAGAGCCGCACCCATTGGGTTTCCGCTCACGAACGCGTACAGGTTCGTCCCCTCCACCATCCCAGCCGGATCCGCGCTCGTCCACCTCCCGAGCCACGGCGCATAGTACCTCGCCCCGTGGTAGTACAGCCCCGTCTCCTCGTCCTTTTCCTTGCCCGTGTACCTGTATCTCCTCTGCGAGACCTCGATCCCCGATGCCGTCGACCGGTACGCCGTGGTCCCGTACGGGTGGTACTCCTCGTAGCCGATCACAAGCCCCGCCCCGTCGGCCTCCAGCGACGCCGACCCGAGGTGGTTGTCGAGCTGGTAGCGGACCCGCGGCGTCACCGTGAACGGCCCCGACGTGTCGACCGTCTTGGTCTCCACCATGGCCACCCGCCGCGTGCCATCCATCACGTGCAGCGTCTGCCGCTCCAGCTCCAGCCCCGACCCGTTGCGCCGCCGGTAGGCCTCGTAGCCGCCGAGGTAGATGCGCTCCTCGACGAGCCCGCTGTGCTCCCACACCTTGCGCACGCGCTGCCCGGCCGCGTCGTAGGTGTAGTAAACCATCCCGCCGCCCCCGAGATCCGTGCTCCGCACCTGGTCGTTCTCGTCCCAGGTCAGCGCCGCGATGTGCGGCATCGACGTCATGTTGCCATGTACGTCATGCGTATACGTCGCGCTGTAGGGCCCGTTCACCGGGTCCCCCGGCACGCTCGTGCTCGTCAGCCGGTTGCTCGTCGCCTCGTAAGCATACCGTCGCGTCCAGCTTCCCGCGCCTGCCTGGTGCGCCATCTCCAGCAGGTTGCCCACCGCATCATAGACATACTGCTCCGTATAGTTCCTGAGCGCCTGCGCGTCGTTCGCGTGCGGCAGCGACTGGATCGGAACATCGTTCTGGTCACGCGGCACGTCGGCAATGCCCCCCGCGTGCTCCCGCCCCGTCGCTTCGATCAGCCGGTAGACCGCGTCGTACACGTACTGCGCGCTCGGCGATACCACCGCGTTGTTGAAGAACACCGTCTGCTGCGCGCTGTCCCCGATCGCCACGATGTTGCCGACCGGGTCGTACACATACGTGAGATTCTGCAGCACCGCGCTGTCCGGGCTCCGCGTCGTTTTCAGCCGCGAGAGCCGGAACGTCAGCGGGTCATACGTGTACGCCGTCGAGGTGCCGTTGCCGTACTCGATCCGCTCGCGCTGCCCCTTCGCGTCGTAATCGATGTTGTCGACGAACGTCGTCCACGCCACGGCGCCGCGAATCCGCGCCTCCACCCGCTCCAGCAGGCCCGCCTCGTTGTACGTGGGCTTGATCTCGCTCGAATCCGAGGCGGTCAGGCCATCCGGCGCCGTCACGCTCGTCGGCCGGTTCAGCGCGTCGTACGCCATCTGCGTGCCGAAGCTCTCGGTCTCCAGCAGCGGGTCGACCGCCGTCGCGATGGCGGACACATCCGTCGGCGCCGACACCACCGACCAGTCGGCGTCCGCGTGCACGTCGCTCCGCAGCCGGCGAGAGGCCTGCAGCAGGTTGCCCTTGAAGTCGTACTCCTGGCTCGTCACCACGCCCGCGCCATCATACACCTGGTACGGTCTGCCGCGCAGGTTCAGCGCCGTCGCCTGAGGATGCGCTTCGCCGTGGACGTAGCGCCGCACGAGCCGCTCGCTGCCCGCGCCGAGCTGCACGTGCTCGTGCGTCGGCCGGCGCAGCCCATCGTACGACGAGCGGTAGACGAACCCTCGCCCGTTCCAGGCCCGCAGCCGCTGTCCTGTCGCGCCCGCCAGCATCCAGCGCTCGCCGCTGTCGTTGCTCTTCTGATAGAGCAGCTGCCCGCCCAGCCCGAAGCGATGCCCCATCGCCTCGTTGTCGCGCGCGTCCGTGATCACGAGCGGCTGCCCCTCGATATCCAGCGTGCTCTGCGTGACGTACTGTCCCTCCGCGCCGTTGTCCGCCACCGCGCGGAACACCCGCCCCAGCGCGTCCAGGTGGCTCACCGCCGGCGTGCCCGCATGCGCCGCGGCCAGACCCGCCGCACGGCGCTCCGGATCGCCCGCCGTCAGCGCCTGCCGCGCCGCGTACCAAGGGCTCTCCAGCACCGTGTCGTTCGGATCGTGCGACGCCTGCTTCCACGCATCGAACACCACCCGGGAGAACGTGCCGTTCGGCAGATCGGTCCGGATGAGCCGGCCGAGCGGATCGTACCGCAGGATCGGCGTGACCCCCCACTCCACGAGCTCCGCTTCGTCCTCGTACTCCTCCGTCGCGCTGAAGAACGGCTCGTACTGCTTGACGGGATTGCCCTTGTTGTCCAGCACCGTGCGCCCGGTCCCGACCCAGCGCGACGTCGCATGCGAAAAGACGAGGTCGCCCTGCGCGTCATGCATCAGCGCGCCGTTCTCGTCGCGCTCGGGCGCGAGCCCCGGCTCCGCCTTCACCTTGTGCAGCACCTCGTTGCCCGAGCCGTCGGAGTAGCTGTACGTGTCCAGCCAGCGCAGGTTGCCCGGTCCGTGCTGCTCGCGGGCGCGGGCGTGCACCACGCTCGGCTTGCCGGTGAGCTGGAATCGCTCCAGATCGTACGCGAACGTGGCCGTCGGGTCGTCGAGCGTGTCGCCCTCGCCGGCCCCAGGCTTGCCCATCACCGCCAGCAGCGTGACCCTCCCCAGCGCGTCGAAGCGCACCTCGCTCACATTGCCGTTCGCGTCCGTCAGCTTCTGCGGGGCGAGGACGCGGTAGTCGGGAACGGCGGTCACGACATTGCTCAGCGGATCCGTCATCTGCGTCACGAGCAGGCAATACGGGTCGTAGGCGACCTGCGACGCGTTGCCGAACGGATCGACGAACGCCGTCGGCTGGTAGAAGTGAGCCGCCGAGGGCACCGCCCGCCCCGAGGACACCCAGTAGTCAGGATCGTCCGGGAGCTGCAGATAGCCCCCCTCCGCGAGCATGCCGCTCGTGACGCGGGTCCCGAACACGGACGTGATCAGCGAAGGCGTGAGGACCTTGGCGAAGCTCTCGTAAACGAGCGCCCTGCCCCCGACCTCGCCGAACGGCAGCGGCCCCGTGAGGTCGTCGCTCCAGTACCTCATGCGCATGTGCTGCAACAGGCGCTTCTGGAACGACCCGCCCGGCGTCCCGTCGTACGCGAGCGTCGGCACGTTTTCCGCCGCGGCCGCCGCGTCGAAGACTGCCTGGAACGCGAGCACCCCCTCAGACCCAAGCGGCAGGCCGTGCAGCTCGTAGGTCCGAGTCGCGGTCGGGACCCCGATCCGATAAGCACCCTCCTCGTCCGGGATCAGGTGCTTCACATCGTTCTCCGTCAGCGTCGCCTTCCCCTGCTCCTGCTCGGGGAACTCCGCCCACGCCGCCCGCCGGCGATACCCGATCTGCGCCGCCTGCATGATCACGCCGTAATCGTCGACCTTCAGCGTGAGCGCGTGCGTCACCCGCGGATCGCTCTCGCTGCGCTCGTAATGGTACTCCAGCGCCTCGCGCGGATGAGCCAAGAACACCGCGTGCGCATTGCCCACCGCGGGCTGGAGGCGCCGCATCGCGTAGCTGTGCTCCTTGACGACGTACGGACGCGGCTCCTCCGCCGCCCCGTCGAGCGCGTAGACCTCCTGGCGGAGGGGTCGCCCCCTGAGCGCCCGGCACGCCTCGCGCATCTCGAGGGCGCCGAGATCCTCGCGAAGCAGCGTGTCCGCCAGACGGACCGCCTCCGCGTCGCCGGCGTAATACTCGCTCTCGTACTGCGCCGAGATCCTCGCCCCCGCGATCCAGGCGCCGGTATGGAACCACGTCTTCGTCAGCACCGGCGGCAGGTGCAGCTCGGGATCGGCGTTGGCCGCGGGCGGCGCGAAGCCAGCCCCGCTGAACGCCGAGAACGACTCGGTGTCCCGCTGCTCCACCATGCCGAAGCCGCGCATCTCCCGCTCCACCCCATCGTAGTCGCCGTGGTGGTAAGCATACGTCGTGACGAAGCGATGCCGCGAGATGGCATCGAACACCTCGACGCGCTCGATGACATGGACCACGAACGGCAACCTCGTCACCCACGGGCGGCCGGCCGCCCGGTCGGCGAGGTAGAACTTCGTCGACGGGGCATACGTCATCGTCGTGGTCCTTCCGAGGTTGTTCGCGATCGAGGTCAAGAGGTGCGGCTTCTTGCTCCCGAGCAGATCGATGTAGCGCACCCGCGGGCGCGCTCCGGGCAGCGACGAGGCCCACACGAGGCACCCGGTCCCGGAGCCGAGCAGATCGATCACATCGACCGACGCCAGATCGCTCACGTCCGGCAGCTGCGGCAACATCACCGGCGCAGCCAGCGTGTTGCCGGCGTTGTTCGCATAGAAGCGCACGCCGTCCGGGTGCAGGTAGAGAATGTCGGTCGTGCCCGAGCCGTCCACATCGGCGAGGCGAATGCGCTTCGGGTCGAAGCGGCCCTCGTGATCGAACCGCATGCTGCCGCTCATCTGCACCTTCACGCCGAAGCGGCAATGGCCGAGGTTGGGCCAGTAACACACGTTGCCGTTCCGGATCCGCACGAGGTCCACCAGGCCGTCGCCGCTCATGTCGGCCAGGAAGATGCTCTGCGCCGCGTCGGCGAACACGAGCGACGGCCCGCGCTCCTCGTCGCTCGGACGCGCGATGGTAATCGGCCGGTCGAAGCCGCCCTTGGCGAGCGACGGATACCACGTGAACGTGTCGGGCCCCGTGATCAGGATGTCCTCGTGCCCGTCGCCGTTGAGGTCGATGAGGCGGAGGTTCGGGTCGCTCCAGTCGACGTTCGGCTGCGACGCGAACGAGCGGAACGGCGCCCAGCCCGCGTCGGTGCGGTCGAAGTAGCCCGCCGCCGGCCACTCGAACACCACCATCTCCTTGCGCCCGTCCCCGTCGACGTCGAGCAGCTGCCCGCCGTTCAGGACGGCCGGCCGCGACGGCAGCGGCCGCGCCGGGGACAGGAGGCCCCCGCCGAGGTTTTGCTTGTAATACAGCGCCTCGCCCTCCTCGATCAGCAGGCCGGGCAGCCCCTCGCCGTCGAGATCGACCCACCGCCGCCCAGACCCCATCGTGCCGCCGGGCAGGTCGCGCAGACTCTCGGGGTCGAGCGACTTCACCTCGCGGTGAATCACCGGCTCGTTGTACGTCAGCGCGATGGACGGGAGCGCCTCGCGGCTGTACGCCTGGGTCTGCGGATCGCGGACATATCCCGCCTGCGTCGCGGTGGCGAGCCGCGTCAGGTGAGCGTTCTCCGCATACGTGAGGTCGAGCGACCGCACGAGACACGGCGTCTCGCCGAGCTCGGATATATGGTGAAACATCAGCACGCGACGGCAGAGCCGGTACGTGCGGATCTCGAAGCCCGCGCGGTATACCGAGAACGGGTCCTGGCGGACTGGCCACGGGGCGCTCCCCACAGGCGTGGGTTCCGCAGCATCGTGCTCGCCGTAATCGAAGACGACCTCGAACAAGCTGCTTTCCGCGTCGCCCGGCACGATGTTCCCGTAGCGGACGCGCTTGAGATAGCGGTTCGCGAAGGCCGCGCGGCCCGCGTGGCGGTGGCTCTCCGCGGCCTCGTCGCGCGCGACCCCCGTCAGGTCTTCTGCTTTGTAGTCGTAGACGACGACATTGCCCTTGTCGTCCCGCGTCTCCTCCAGCAGCCACGAGAAGATGCGCTCCGGCCTCGCCGGGTCGGCGATCCGCGCCTCCGGGCTCCGCCCGTAGACGCTCGTTATGTTGTCCGGCGTCGTCGCCGTCCAGTACATGTTCCCGCCCTCCTTGACCTCGCGGCGCTCGATGCGCGCAAACGCGCCCTCGACGCGAGGACGGTAGCGGATCACCCGCTCGCTCTCGGTCTCGTACCGGTCGAGCACCGCGCCGTCGGTCGACCGGGCCGGCACCAGATCCTCGGCGCCGGACAGGACGAACACATCGCTCTCGCGCGCGTCGTCGTAGCGGGGAAGGCCCTTGTCGGTCTTTCGTGTGATGCGCGGTATCGACAGCTGCCAGCCGGCGCCGAACGGGCCATTGCCTGCCCCGGAGTCGTACGTCACCGCCAGCGCTGGCCCGAACCCGGCGCGGCCGGGGCTCAGCGGCAGCGGGATCGAGAACGATCCCGTGCCCGTCACCGGGTTCGCGGAGAATTTCTCATCCACCCCGCGGATCGCGCCGCCGCCCTTCGGCAGCGCGGGCGCGGGCAGCTCCGGCGCCTTGGGCGCGCCGGGGAGGCCCTTCGGAGCCTCGGTGTCTTTGCCGGACCCCTCCCGGGCGAGGGACGCGGGGTCTCGGCTCTTGCCGCGGGCGCCGCCGTCCGGCGCGGCCGGTGATGCTGCCGGAGCAGCGGTGGTTTCCTTCTTGGGCTCACGAGCGTTCATCCGTCTCCCTCTTCCCATGGCAATGGGCGGCCCACGCGCCCGGAGCGACTCGCTCCGGCACGACGGCGCCGGCCGCCGAATCCGTGAGCGGCGCCGGGCCAGCGCCGCTCACGGACTGTTCAAGCTCTCCACGGCCCTGTCCTCGTCGCCCGGTCCCCCCCGGGAACAAGGGCTCGTCCCCTCTGCGGGCAGCGCTACTTGTAGAACACGTTCACGATCATCGTGTTCGCTCCCGGTTGGGAGGTGTTGTCGTCTGCCGCGGCGGCGGTCGCGCCGATACCGATGCCGTTCGTGAAGGCGATGCCGTTCGTGTACTCGGCCGAGGCGTTCTGCCCGGCCGGCACGTAGAGCGTCGCGACAGGAGTGCTCGTGCCGACGGTCGGGGCCGTGGCCATGTCGTAGAGCTTCACGAACGCATCGCTCGCTCCCGAGTTGGCCAGGTGCCAGCCGAACACCTGCCCGGCGGAGCTCTTCACGCTCTGCCCGGTGGTGCTCAGGCCGATCATGCGGTAGACCGAGAGCCCGCCTGCGGTGGCCGGCTTCACGTTGACCGCGCCGAGCGTGTTGCCGCCGGCCGGGTGCGACCCGACCAGGCGCACCGGCAGCGGGTCGTTCTGCGAGACGTCGACCGCGGTCCCGTCCACGCCCGTCTGCAGCTTGGCGCGCAGGACGTGGACGCCGAGGATCTCGTCGGTGGCGAGGAGCGTGCCCGCGCCCTCAGGAAGCGTGATGTTGTCCGACATGATTGTTGACTCCTTGGTGAGAGATCGCCTGGGTTTCTTCCGCGGTCACGCCGGCTCGAAGCTGTACTCGCAGAGCAGGTAGATGTCCTGGAGCGTCTCGTCGAGCCGGCTGTTCGTGCTGAGGTCGCTCGCGATCGCGCCCACCGCGCTGCGGCTCGCGCTGAGCGTCCAGGTGCCGAGATCCTGCTCGTTCTGGGGCAACGCCTGGCTCGCGCTCGCCCCCGTATTGCGCTCGTTGTCGTCCGGGTACTCCACGAGATTCAGCGTGTCCGCCGGCGCGACGCCTGGCCGCGCCATCGTGACTCCGAGCACGCCTCCCTCCGAATAATGCGTCTTCCCGTTCCACCGCGCATAGAGCGTGTAGCTCTTCAGCGCGATCTTCTGCGTCGCCGGGGCGTAGGGGAACATCTCCGGCGCGAGCGAGATGGACAGCTGCTGTGCCACCTCGTCATCCGACGGCGCCACCATGAACCGGGCCCACTCGGCCGGCAGCTCGGACCGCAGGCTGAAGAGCCGGCGCCGCACCGGCGGGTGCGCAGCGTAATAGTCCTTCGCCACGCCCGTGAGGGCGCCGTCCGAGCGCGCCGTGTACCGGACGTGCAGGACCACGTCGCTCACCGCCGCGATGTCGAAGCGGTTGTTCGCCGCAGGGAGCTCGATCGTGTAGGTGCCCAGCACGCCCGCGCCCTCGAAGGGGAGATACCGCTCGTCGCGCAGGTTCGTCTCGAACAGGCCCGCGTCGTTCACCCCTCCGCTGGTCGTGATTGCATGCGTCACCGGCACGAGATCCGTCCGGAAATTCTGGGTCTCCCCGTAGGTCTGGGCGGTCACCGGCTGCTGCTGCGGCGGCGGGCGCACCTTCGTGTTGCTCAGCGTGAGCGTGCAGCTCACGCCCGCGTACGGGCCTGTCACGGTCGGTATCGTGACGGCGACCGACTTGATGCGACGGAAGTAGTGACCCGGGTAATCGAGATCGAACACCTCCTGCGTAGCCGCTCCGCAGAGCGCGTTCCGAAGCGTGCTTGTGGAAGGCGGCCCCGTGCGTAGAGTCGCGGTGCGATGACGGAGCGACGGAGCGGGGACGCAGGCGTCGAAGTGCCGAGCCTGACGACGGCGGTGCTGAAGCTGTCTGCGCCGCACGTCGCGTGGCCAGGCCGCGAGGACGCCCCCGGCCGCGCGACCGGGCGCCCGCGTCGCGCGGCCGGGCAGCAGGAGCGCTCGGGAGCGACGGAGGCCGCCGGCGTGCGGCGCCGCAAGAGCGCCGCCCAGCCGTCCGCAGAGGAGGTGAGCGGACGGCGGCCGACGCGAGACGCGGACAAGCAGCGCCGAAGCGATGCGACCCGAAGGGGCCCCGCCAGGACGAGCTCGACGGCGGCCGGGCGAAGCGACGACAGCACCGGCTCGACGAGCCGACGCACCTCGGCGCGGAAAGGACGCGCGCCGGTCTCGGCCGCTCCGGACGCGACGAGCGCTGTGGGCGCGACGGAAGCGGGCGACGCGGCGCGATCAGCGGTCGCGGAAGGCGAGCCGCGAGCCGGTGATCCGAGCCAGGTCCAGGTACTTGAGCCGCCCCTCGGCGATGAGGCGTTGTCGCGTCGCGACCCAGTTCTTGGGACTCAGGTCGAGGATGCGACTGAGCGGATAGCTCGGAGCCACGGTCAGGATCTCCTGCAAGTAGAGCTCGGGGTCGAGCCCGTGCATCTGGCAGGTCGCGATGAGCGACGAGATGGCACAAGACCGGACAGCGTGCTCGTCGCTGCCGTGGAAGAGCCAGTTGCGCCGTCCCTTGACGACGCGGCGCAGTGCCCTCTCGGAGGCATTGTTGTGGATGGGGATCTCCCCGTTGGAGAGGAACTCGCAGAGCGCCTCCCTCTGGTTGTGCAGATAGACCAGCCCTTCGCGCAACGGCGAATGCTCCGGGACGACCTGCCGCTGCGCCTCGACCCAGGCGAAGAGCTTCTCAATCAGCGGTGCGGACTTGCGCTGCCGGATCTCGAGGCGCTCGTCCGGGCTGCACAGGGCGCATTCCTCCTCGACGCGGAAGAGCGCCTGGAGGGTCTGGAGCGCGAACGCCGCCTCCTTGCCCGCCCCGGCCTTGAACGCCTTGAAGAAGCGCCTTCGTGCATGGCTCCAGCAGCCGGCCTCGCGCGCCTTGCCCGGCCCGAACAGCACGTTGTGGTTGGCCGAGGCATCGGCGACGAGCGTCCCCTGGTAGCCGCCGAAGAGCTTCGCGACGGTGGGGCCGTCGTACGTCGGTGTATAGCGGAACAGCACCCCATCGCCGGGCGCGACCAGGACGAAGACATGCCCATAGCGGTGCTTGTCCTTGGCCCGGATGGCGGTGCCCGTCGCATCCATGGCGAACCACGACCTCGAGAGCGCGTCGCTCCAGATGGCATCGGCGATGCGCATCGCGATGCCGCCACAATCGTACTGCCAGCGTGTCATGTTACCGCGGCCGATGCGGAAGCCGTGGCGATCCGACTCCACCTCTTGCCGGTAGTAGGGCGTATGGTAGTCGAGCTTGTGGACGAACAGATGGGCCAAGAGGCTCGGATCGGCAAGGCACCTGTCGATCGGGCGCTCCGGCAGCGAGGCGATCTTCACCGGTCCGCTGTCCTCCCCAGCGTCCGACTCGGGCGTGTAGCGTACGAGGACGCCGTCGATGAAGGGGCTATGCTTGAAGGACGTGTCCGCGGGGATCCCCGAGAGCTCGTGCTCCCGGACGACGAGCGGCTCGCCGCGCTCGTGATTCAAGGCCGGCCCGGCGGCTGGCGAAGGAGCCGGCTCCTCTTCAGCTGCGCTGCTCGCCGCCGGCGCCTCCGCCTTGGCCACGTACTTGAGGCGACGCGTGACGAGCTCGAGGAGGCCGCCACGCCGGTAGCCGATGCTCGAGCTGTCTTCGGCGCCCACACGCTCGAAGCGCTCGAGGCCTTTGAGCAGCACCTCCTGCGGCAGCGACTCGATGATCACCCTCGGAATAACACCGATGCGGCGGCGCCCGTGCTCGTGGCGCTTGACTGGCTTGCCACCTCCGGGATCGGAGCCGGAGGAGGATTCTGCCGTCCCCGCGTGCTCCGGTGGGCCCGCGGAGCCCGGCGGCGGGCCGCTGGCCTCGCCCGGGTCCACTTCGGGCGCGGCGTCGACGCTCTCGGCCTGCGACGAAGTCGGAGCCGGACAGGCATCTGGCTCCCCGGCCAGCGAAAGCCGCAGCTGGTCAGGCGAGACCTGCTCGGAGACGTGGCGCCGGAATCCGATCTCCAGGGTCCGAATCGTCTCCTGCAGCTGTTGATTGTACGCCTTGAGCGACGCGACGGTGCGAGCGAGCTCTTGGGCCTGCTGCTCCGCCGTCGAGAGCTCGGCCAGCCTCGCCTCGAGCTCCTGCACCCGCCGGAGCAGCGCGTCGACCACCGACGCGGGGCCGGCGGGGCTCCCCTGTCCTTGTCCCCTGGCCTGGAGATAGCCGAGCACGAGCGCCGCGCCGTCAAGGCGCTCTGCCTCCGTCGACTGCGGCAGCGCGGTCTCACCGGGGCGTGTCGTCGAGGTCAAGGCGCGCCATGGATGCCCCCTGCGCTTGCTCTTGACAAGTACCTTATGCAGAGAAAATTCGCTGTTTTCGATGAGAATTTCTCGTCGAAGGCGGGAATGCAGGACCGCCATGGTGCGCCATCGGCGGCGCGCGCTCGCGAGGTCTTCGGGCGCGATGCAGCGCGCGCCCTGCTCCATCTCCGCATCCGGCTGCGCCGGCCGCCATCGGGCCGCGCTGGCGCCGGCAGCGCGGTGAACGAGCGCCGGCGCAGACGCCTCAGTGGACCAGCCGGCGGCGGCTTGCCAGCTCTTCTACAGGCAGACCGGCGAGCAGCTGCGCGAAGTCCTGTGCTGACAGCTCGATACACCTGCCGTCGGCCTCGGTGAACGAAGGCAGAGCAAATGCACCCTTCGAGAGACGCTTATACAAGATCGTGTATCCATTGCGATCCCACCAAAGGGCTTTGAGCCGGTTACGCCTCCTGTTGAGGAACAAGAACAGCGCGCCGCTGGCCGGGTCCAGGCACAGCACTTGCCGGGTGATCGCGGCGAGCCGGTCGAACGCACCACGCAAGTCCACTGGACCGACCGCCAGATAGACGGCTATCGTCGCGGGGGTCACCGTCCCCTCCGCAACGCTTCGAGCGCTTCCACGAGCTCGCGCGCGCCTATCCCACATACCTGCATCCGCGTCCCGTCGGCAAACGCGACGTTGAGCCGCAAAGGCGGCGCCTCGCGGCGCTCGGGGCGCACCACGACGGGTAGGAACGGAATCTGCTGAGCCGCCTTGGGGGCTCTTGGCGACGCCCCCTCGTCTGCGCGCTCACCGTCAGCCACCCATCGGTCGGCAGTCATCTTGTGGACACCGAGCTCCGTGGCGATCTCGGTCGGTGTTGCCCCCGAGCGGGAGCGCGCCTTGGCGTAGGCCTCGGCTCGCTCCCGCAGCTCGCTCGGGAATTTCCCACGGCTCTTCTGCTCTCGATACCTCGACAGCTCTGCACGCAGCTGTACCAGCTCCCTGCTTCCTGGCATCGCTCGCTCCTCTTCGCTCGGCGAGGGCACGGCCCTCATCTGGCGTCGCGTAGCGTGCAACCGAATCTGGCCAGGGGAAAGACGCGGTCAGCGGAGCGGCTACTTCAGCACCGCCGTCGTCAGGCTCGGCACTTCGACGCCTGCGTCCCCGCTCCGTCGCTCCGTCATCGCACCGCGACTCTACGCACGGGGCCGCCTTCCACAAGCACGCTTCGGAACGCGCTCTGCGGAGCGGCTACTCTTGTGGACACCGAGCTCCGTGGCGATCTCGGTCGGTGTTGCCCCCGAGCGGGAGCGCGCCTTGGCGTAGGCCTCGGCTCGCTCCCGCAGCTCGCTCGGGAATTTCCCACGGCTCTTCTGCTCTCGATACCTCGACAGCTCTGCACGCAGCTGTACCAGCTCCCTGCTTCCTGGCATCGCTCGCTCCTCTTCGCTCGGCGAGGGCACGGCCCTCATCTGGCGTCGCGTAGCGTGTAACCGAATCTGGCCAGGGGAAAGACGCGGTCTGCGGAGCGGCTACCCTCCTGCGTCAGCACGACGTCACAGGTGCCGGTCTCGCGCAGCCGCATGAGCTGCTCGGGCGCGACCTCGGCGAGCGAGACGTTCTTGACGAGCTCCGCCTCTCGCGGCGTCTGCTCCAGGAACGCGGCCTCCAGGCGGCGGAGGTCGTGCTGGAGCCGCTCGCCCGCGAGAAGGCCCTGCTTCAGGCTGTCCCAGGCGCCGAAGCGCACCATCGCGGGCGTGCTGTCGGCCGTGCCGAGCTCGAACCGGAGCGCCCGCTCCGCGCGCCTGGCCATGTCGAAAGCCAGCGTGTACGTCTGGTAGTGGACGGTCGACAGCTCCGCCACCATCCAGTCGTACAGCTCCTCGGTCGTGCGCTTCCTGTCCCGGAGGAACTCGAGCACCTCGCGCGCCTGCTCGGTCTGCCGATCGTGGTTCCTGAGCTCCACCTCGGCCACCACGACGCGGATCTTCGCGGCGACGATCTGCTTCTCCAGGCCCTGCATCTCCTTCGCCGCGAGCCGCTCCTGCAGCGCCCACTCCTCGGCGCGCCGCTCGTAGCCGGCGAGCGTGGACGCGATCGACGCGCCCTCGCGCAGCGCGCCAGCGGCCATGGAGAGCGCGTTCGACGCCGCCTCGGTCGATGCGCCCGGTTCGATTCAGCGCCACCAGGCCTCTTGCTCCATTTGCAGAATCTGATTACCCCTGCCGCCCCCGTGCTCTCGTGCTGCCCGACCACGCGACGGGTGCTTCCCTCCGCTCTGGCGTGTGCGCCCTCGCTTCCTTGCCAAGCTACATGCGGCGCTGACAGGTCGAGCACCCCCGTCATCGTGCTCGGGACTTCGACGCCTGCCTTCCCGCACCGTCGCTTCGCCATCGCAAGGCAACTCTACGTCCTCGCCTGCCTTCCACAAGGACGGTTCGATACGCGGCTGGCGGAGCGCCTACGCTACGCCGAGGTAGATGCGCTCCTCGACGAGCCCGTTGTGCTCCCAGACTTTGCGCACACGCTGCCCGGCGCCGACCCCGACGAGTTCATTCCTGCACGGGCCCAGGCGTACCAGTAGGGTGAGCTCCGCCTTTCGGAACGCCTCTCGACGCTGTCGCTCGTACGCCAGAGTGAGTACCTGGGGCCAATCGGTGGATCTCCAGATCGAGGGCCGGCATGACCGCCGCCGCGGGCGCCCGAACCTTCCGGCACCTCGGGGCGAGGAGGCGAACGGCAATAATCTGGGTTCTATTCAGCTTTCGCACTCACGCGGTTCCCTTGCCCTCCTGCTCCACATCCGACAACCAATACAGCATTTCACGTCGCATTTCCGGGTCCTGCTCCGCGTCATACACTCGCCGAATCAGCGGCAGCCACTCGTCGCGCCGCTCTCGCAATCGACACACGATAGACAACGCTGCCAACCGGCGGTCCTTCGACAGATTCCTGTTCTGCAGATCTCTACAATACGAGCCCAGGCCATCCGCTATTCTGCCACGACTCGACTCGGTCAGAGATCGCAGGTTCCCATTCACTCTGATCCCCTCATCATACGCGTCAGACTGCGCTGCTATCGTCATCAGTACCAGCAGCTCGTAGACGCATCCCGGCGCCATACCCTCCCTGATTAACTCCACTAGAAATGGGATTGCATGGTAACTCGCCTCGACCAGCACTCCCTGAGGCAGAAGACAATCCTCTAGCCGATCGCAAGACTCCTGTCGCCTCACATCGTCGCCTGAGATTAAACCAATAATCACATCCGGAATGAATGCGCTGCAACAATCATGCTCGTAGCGATACCATTCCACTGCACGAACCCGACGTTCGAAATCATTTGCCGACACGGTACTCCTCACTGGGGCTTACGCGGAGCATATTTGGTACCAGGACCAAAGTTGGCTGGAGTGTATTTTGTTTGACAGTTGAGACAGACGTCGATCTGCTTCAGTTTATACGGTCGAATAGCAGGGGTCATGACGACTTCCTCCGTAACGCCGCCGAGCTTCCCGACAACGACGTCTTCAGCGCAGAACTTCCCCTGCCCAAACCACTTCGTTCCTACTGCGATCTCGCCTGTCACCTTGTTGTATCCACCCACAACGGTTGCTACGCCTTGGATGTCTTTCTGAGGAAACAATCGAAAAGCGTCAACAACTTCATCTCTTGCCGCGAGAGCCATTGCGTAATCTTTTGCTCCCGACACCGGAGCAGCCTTCGGCGTCGGAAGCAAAGCTGCCGCCACTTGCCCTAATGCGACGGCCGCATCCGTATGATCGCGATGAATATTCAGCGGCTTGATGTTGTGTTCGGAATCTAGATATTGCCGCGACTTGTCCTCCATCCAATTCTTAATCGGAGTATACATGCCATGCTTGAGCGCATAAACAATGTCGTATTCGACTCCGAGGGCAGCGGACTCCTCCTGCATGAGATTACCAGGCGCCATGTCCCACCGGACGATTTCTTCATGCCGCTGGGCACGAACCTCCTGCTCCGAGACACCCCGCACACTTGGCCCTTCCGCCGCGGATAGCTCCATCCCCGCTGGCGAAGAAGATGCGTCTGGTCGGACCTGCTCCACGGTGGTGACGCCCACTCGAACAGTCTCCAATTTGTACTTATCGAGGTGAGCTTGAACGCGCTGCTTGAATCGCCCTGATGCTGCGCTGCGAAACGCTTCCCGCTCTTCAGGTAACATCCCATTCAAGTGTGTCTTTAGAGCGGCATCCTTTCTCGTCATGACCTCATAATCTACGGTCCCAGGCTTGGGCAATCCTTCTTTCCCCTCTGGATCATGAAGGATCACAGGATTCCCCCGCACATAGGCGTAGAGATTCGGCCCATCCACCATCCCAGCCGGATCCGCGCTCGTCCACCTCCCGAGCCACGGCGCGTAGTACCGCGCCCCGTGGTAATAGAGCCCCGTCTCCTCGTCCTTCTCCTTGCCCGTGTAGCGATACCGCTTCCGGCTCACCTCCGCGGCGCTGCTGGCCGACCAGTATGCCGTCGTTCCGTAGGGGTGGTACTCCTCGTAACCGATCACGAGCCCCGCGCCGTCGACCTCCAGCGACGCCGACCCGAGGTGGTTATCGAGCTGATACCGCACCCGCGGCGTCACCGTGAACGGCCCCGCGGTGTCGACCGTCTTCGTCTCCACCATGGCCACCCGCCGCGCGCCATCCATCACGTGCAGTGTCTGCCGCTCCAGCACCAGCCCCGTCGCGTTGCGCTTGCGGTAGACCTCGTATCCGCCGAGGTAGATGCGCTCCTCCACAAGCCCGTTGTGCTCCCACACCTTGCGCACGCGCTGCCCGGCCGCGTCGTAGGTGTAGTAAACCACCCCGCCGCCCCCGAGATCCGTGCTCCGCAACTGGTCGTTCTCGTCCCAGGTCAGCGCCGCGATGTGCGGCATCGACGTCATGTTGCCATGTACGTCATGCGTATACGTCGCGCTGTAGGGCCCGTTCACCAGGTCCCCCGACACGCTCGTGCTCGTCAGCCGGTTGCTCGTCGCCTCGTGGGCGTACCGCCGCGTCCAGCTCCCCGCCCCGGCCTCGTGCACCATCCGCAGCAGGTTGCCCACCTCATCGTAGAAATACTCCTCCGCGTAGTTCCTCAGCGCCTGCGCGTCGTTCGCGTGCGGCAGCGACTGGATCGGAACATCGTTCTGGTCCCGCTGCACGTCGGCAATGCCCCCCGCGTGCTCCCGCCCCGTCGCCTCGATCAGCCGGTAGACCGCGTCGTACACATACTGCGCGCTCGGCGATACCACCGCGTTGTTGAAGAACACCGTCTGCTGCGCGCTGTCCCCGATCTCCACGATGTTCCCGACCGGGTCGTACACATACGTGAGATTCTGCAGCACCGCGCTGTCCGAGCTCCGCGTCGTCTTCAGGCGCGAGAGCCGGAACGTCAATGGGTCATACGTGTACGCCGTCGAGGTGCCGTTGCCGTACTCGATCCGCTCGCGCTGCCCCTTCGCGTCGTAATCGATGTCGTCGACGAACGTCGTCCACGCCACCGCGCCTCGAATCCGCGCCTCGACCCGCTCGAGCAGGCCCGCCTCGTTGTATGTGGGCTTGATCTCGCTCGCATCCGGCGCCGTCACGCTCGTCGGCCGGTTCAGCGCATCGTACACCGTCTGCGTGCCGAAGCTCTCGGTCTCCAGCAGCGGCTCGGCCGCCGTCGCGATGGCGGCCACATCCGTCAGCGCCGACACCACCGACCAGTCGGCGTCCGCGTGCACGTCGCTGCGCAGCCGGCGCGAGGCCTGCAGCAGGTTGCCCTTGAAGTCGTGCGCCTGGCTCGTCACCACACCCGCGCCATCATACACCTGGTACGCCCTGCCGCGCAGATTCAGCGCCGCCGCCTGCGGGTGCGCTTCGCCGTAGACGTAACGGCGCGCCAGCCGCTCGCTGCCCACGCCCAGCTGCACGTGCTCGTGCGTCGGCCGGCGCAGCGCATCGTACGACGAGCGGTAGACGAACCCACGCCCGTTCCACGCCCGCACCCGCTGTCCTGTCGCGCCCGCCAGCATCCACCGCTCGCCACCGTCGTTGCACTTCTGATAGAGTAGCTGCCCGCCCAACCCGAAGCGATGCTGCATCGCCTGGTTGTCACGCGCGTCCGTGATCTGGAGCGGCTGCCCCTCGATATCGAGCGTCGTCTGGGTGATGTACTCCCCCTCGGCCCCGTTATTCGCCACGGCGCGGAACACCCGCCCCAGCGCGTCCAGGTGGCTCACCGCCGGCGTGGCCGCATGCGCCGCGGCCAGCGCCGCCGCACGGCGCTCCGGATCGCCCGTCGGCAAGGCCTGGCGTGCTGCGTACCACGAGCTCTCCAGCACCGTGTCGTTCGGATCGTGCGACGCCTGCTTCCACGCATCGAACTCCACTCGCGAGAACGTGCCGTTCGGCAGATCGATCCGGATGAGCCGGCCGAGCGGATCGTACCGCAGGATCGGCGTGACCCCCCACTCCACGAGCTCCGTTTCGTCCTCATACTCGTTCGTCGCGCTGAAGAACGGCTCGTACTGCTTGACCGGATTGCCCTTGTTGTCCAGCACCGTGCGCCCGGTCCCGACCCAGCGCGACGTCGCGTGCGAAAAGACGAGGTTGCCCTGCGCGTCATGCACGAGCGCGCCGTTCGCGTCGCGCTCGGGCGCGGGCCCCGGCTCCGCCTTCACCTTGCGCAGCACCTCGTTGCCCGAGCCGTCCGAGTAGCTGTACGTGTCCAGCCAGCGCGTGTTGCCCGCGCCGTGCTGCTCACGGGCACGGGCGTGCACCACGTTCGGCTTGCCGGTGAGCTGGAATCGCTCCAGGTCATACGCGAACGTCGCGGTCGGGTCGGCAGGCGTGTCGCCCTCGCCGGCCCCCGGCTTGCCCATCACCGCCACCAGCGTGACCCTCCCCAGCGCGTCGAAGCGCACCTCGCTCATGTTGCGGTTTGCGTCCGTGAGCTGTCGCGGGGCGAGGACGCGGTACTCGGGGACGGCTTCCACGAGATTGCTCAGCGGATCGGTCACTGCCGTCACGAGCAGGCAATACGGGTCATAGGTGACCTGCGACGCATTGCCGAACGGATCGACGAACGCCGTCGGCAAGTAGAAGTGAGCCGCCGAAGGCACCGCCCGCCCCGAGGCCACCCAGTAGTCCGGATCGTCCGGGAGCTGGAGATACCCCCCCTCCGCGAGCATGCCGCTCGTGACGCGGGTCCCGAACACGGACGTGATCAGCGAAGGCGTGAGGACCTTGGCGAAGCTCTCGTAAACGAGCGCCCTGCCCCCGACCTCGCCGAACGGCAGCGGCGCCGTGAGATCGTCCCTCCAGTACCTCGTGCGTGCGTGCTGCAACAGGCGCTTCTGGAAGCCCCCGCTCGGCGTCCCGTCGTACGCGAGCGTCGGCACGTCCTCCGCCGCGGCCGCCGCGTCGAAGACTGCCTGGAACCCGAGCACCGCCTCAGACCCGAGCGGCAGGCCGTGCAGCTCGTAGGTCCGCGTCTCGGTCGGGACCCCGATCCGATAAGCACCCTCCTCGTCCGGGACCAGGTGCTTCACCTTGTTCTCCGTCAGCGTCGCCTTCCCCTGCCCCTGCTCGGCGAACGCCGTCCACGCCGCCCGCCGGCGATACCCGATCTGCGCCGCCCGCAGGACCGCACCGTAATTGTCGACCTTCAGCGTGAGCGCGTGCGCCACGCGCGGATCGCTCTCGCTGCGCTCGTAATGGTACTCCAGCGCCTCGCGCGCATGGGCGAAGAACACCGCGTGCGCATTGCCCGCCGCGGGCTGGAGCCGCCGCATCGCGTAGCTGTGCTCCTTGACGACGTACGGACGCGGCTCCTCCGCCGACCCGTCGAGCGCATAGATCTCCTCGCGGAGGGGCCGCCCCTTGAGCGCCCGGCACGCCTCGCGCATCTCGACGGCGCCGAGATCCTCGCAAAGCAGCGTGTCCGCCAGGCGGACCGCCGCCGCGTCGCCGGCGTAATACTCCCTCTCGTACTGCGCCGAGATCTTCGCGCCCTCGATCCAGGCGCCCGTATGGAACCACGTCTTCGTCAGCACCGGCGGCAGGTGCAGCTCGGGATCCGCGTTGGCCGCGGGCGGCGCGAAGCCAGCCCCGCTGAACGCCGAGAACGACTCGGTGTCCCGCTGCTCCACCATGCCGAAGCCGCGCATCTCCCGCTCCACCCCGTCGTAGTCGCCGTGGTGGTAAGCATACGTTGTCACGAAGCGATGCCGCGAGATCGCGTCGAAGATCTCGACGCGCTCGATGACATGGACCACGAACGGCAACCTCGTCACCCACGGGCGGCCGGCCGCCCGGTCGGCCAGGTAGGACTTCGTCGACGGAGCGTAGGTCACCGTCGTGGTCCTTCCGAGGTTGTTCGCGATCGAGGTCAAAAGATGCGGCTTCTTGCTCCCGAGCAGATCGATGTAGCGCACCCGTGGGCGCGCCCCGGGCAGCGACGAGGCCCACACGATGCACCCGGTCCCGGAGCCGAGCAGATCGAGCACGTCGACCGCCGCCAGATCGCTCACGTCGGGCAGCTGCGGCAGGATCACCGGCGAAGCCAACGTATTTCCGGCGTTGTTCGCATAGAAGCGCACGCCGTCCGGGTGCAGGTAGACGACATCGGTCGTCCCCGAGCCGTCCACGTCGGCGAGACGGATGCGCTTCGGGTCGAAGCGGCCCTCGTGGTCGAACCGCATGCTGCCGCTCATCTGCACCTTGGCGCCGAAGCGGCAATGGCCGAGGTTGGGCCAGTAACACACGTTGCCGTTCCGGATCCGCACGAGGTCCACCAGCCCGTCGCCGCTCATGTCGGCCAGGAAGATGCTCTGCGCCGCGTCGGCGAACACGAGCGACGGCCCGCGCTCCTCGTCGCTCGGACGCGCGATGGTAATCGGCCGGTCGAAGCCGCCCTTGGCGAGCGACGGATACCACGTGAACGTGTCCGGCCCCGTGATCACGATGTCCTCATGCCCGTCACCGTTCAGATCGATGAGGCGGACGTTCGGGTCGCTCCAGTCGACGTTCGGCTGCGACCCGAACGGGCGGAACGGCGCCCAGCCCGCGTCGGTGCGGTCGAAGTAGCCCGCCACCGGCCGCTCGAACACCACCCTCTCCTTGCGCCCGTCTCCGTCGACGTCGAGCAGCTGCCCGCCGGAAACGGCCGGGCGAGATTGCAGCGGCCGCGCCGCGGACAAGAGGCCCCCGCCGAGGTTCTGCTTGTAATACAGCGCCTCGCCCTCCTCGATCAGAACGCCCGGAAGCGCCTCGCCGTCGAGATCGACCCACCGCCGCCCCGTCCCCATCGTGCCGCCCGGCAGGTCGCGCAGACTCTCGGGGTCGAGCGACTTCACCTCGCGGTGAATCACCGGCTCGCTGTACGTCAGCGCGATCGGCGGGAGCGCCTCGCGGCTGTACGCCTGGGTCTGCGGATCGCGGAGATAGCCGGCCTGGGTCGCGGCGGTGAGGCGCGTGAGGTGAGGGCCCGGCACGTACGTGAGGTCGAGCGACCGCACGAGGCACGGCGTCTCGCCGAGCTCGGACATATGGTGAAACATCAGCACGCGACGGCAGAGCCGGTACGTGCGGATCTCGAAGCCGGCGCGGTACACCGAGAACGGGTCCTGGCGGACCAGCCATGGGGCGCTCCCCTCGGGCGTGGGCGCCTCGGCGTCGTGCTCGCCGTAATCGAAGACGACCTCGAACAGGAAGCTCCCCGCGACGCCCGGCACCGTGTTCCCGTAACGGACGCGCTTGAGATAGCGGTTCGCGACCGCCGCGCGGCCCGCGTGGCGGTGGCTCTCCGCGGCCTCGTCGCGCGCCACGCCGGTCAGGTCCTCCGCCTTGTACGCGTAGGCCACGACATTGCCCTTGTCGTCCCGCGTCTCCTCCAGCAGCCACGAGAAGATGCGCGCAGGCCTCGCCGGGTCGGCAATCCGTGCCTCCGGGCTCCGCCCGTAGACGCTCGTTATGTTGTCCGGCGTCGTCGCCGTCCAGTACACGTTGCCGCTCTCCTTGACCTCGCGGCGCTCGATGCGCGCGAATGCGCCCTCCACGCGGGGACGGTAGCGGATCACCCTCTCGGTGTCGGTCTCGTACCGTTCGAGCGTGGCGCCGTCGATCGACCGGGCCGGCACCAGATCCTCCGCGCCGGACAGGACGAACACATCGCTCTCGTGCGCGTCGTCGTAACGGGGAAGGCCCTTGTCGGTCTTTCGCGTGATGCGCGGGATCGACAGCTGCCAGCCGACGCCGAACGGGCCATTGCCAGCCCCGGAGTCGTACGTCACCGCCAGCGCCGGCCCGAACCCGGCGCGGCCGGGGCTCAGCGGCAGCGGGATCGAGAACGACCCCGTGCCCGTCACCGGGTTCGCGGAGAATTTCTCATCCACCCCGCGGATCGCGCCGCCGCCCTTCGGCAGCGCGGGCGCGGGCAGCTCCGGCGCCTTGGGCGCGCCGGGGAGGCCCTTTGGAGCCTCGGTGTTACCGGACCCCTCCCGGGCGAGGGGCGCGGCGTCTGGGCGCCTGCCGCCGGCTCCCCCGTCCGGCGCGGCCGGTAATGCTGCCGGAGCAGCGGTAGTTTCCTTCTTGGGTTCACGAGCGTTCATCCGTCTCCCTCTTCCCATGGCAATGGGCGGCCCACGCGCCCGGAGCGCCTCGCTCCGGCACGACGGCGCCGGCCGCCGAGTCCGTGAGCGGCGCCGGGCCAGCGCCGCTCACGGACGGTTCGAGCTCTCCACGGCCCTGTCCTCGTCGCCCGGTCCCCCCCGGGACGAGGGCTCGCCCCTCGGCGGGCAGCGCTACTTGTAGAGCACGTTCACGATCATCGTGGTTGCCGCGGGCGCGGTCGCGTCGCCGTCCGCCGCGCCTACGGTCGCGCCGATGCCGATGCCGTTCGTGAACGCCATGCCGTTCGTGTGCTCGGCCGAGACCACCTGCCCGGCCGGCACCATGAGCGTCAACGCAGGCTCGGTCGTGCCGACGGTCGGGGTCCCCGCCGTGTTGTAGAGCTTCACGAACGCGACGCTCGAGCCCCAGTTGGCCAGGTGCCAGCCGAACACCTGCCCGGGAGAGCTCTTCACGCTCTGTCCCGTGGCGCTCAGGCTGACGTTGCGGTGGACCGAGAGCCCACCCGCCGTGTCCGGCTTCACATGGACCGCGCCGACGGTGTTGGCGCCGGCCGGGAGCGACCCGACCAGGCGCACCGGCAGCGGGTCGTTCTGCGAGACGTCAACGGCGGTGCCGTCCGCGCCCGTCTGCAGCTTGGCGCGCAGGACGTGGACGCCGAGGATCTCGTCGGTGGCGAGGAGCGTGCCCGCACCCTCAGGAAGCGTGATGTTGTCCGACATGGATACTGACTCCTTGGTGAGAGATCGCCTGGGTTTCTTCTACGATCACGCCGACTCGAAGCCGTACTCGCAGAGCAGGTAGATGTCCTGGAGCGTGTCGTCGAGCCGGCTGTTCGTGCGGAGGTCGCTCGCGATCGCGCCCACCGCACCGCGGCTCGCGCTGAGCGTCCAGGTGCCGAGATCCTGCTCGTTCGGCAGCAGATCCTTCTTGTCGCTGGCCCCCGTGTTGCAGCCGCCGGTGCTGTCCAGCGGGAACTGGTTAAGCGTGGGCGATTCCTGCGCCGCGGCGCCTGGCCGCGCCATCGTCACCAGGAGCCTGCCCTGGTTCGGACTCCAATAATGCGTCTTCCCGTTCCACCGCGCATAGAGCGTGTAGCTCTTCAGCGCGACCTTCTGCGTCGCCGGGGCGTAGGGGAACATCTCCGGCGTGAGCGGGATGGAGAGCTGCTGTGCCACCTCGTCATCCGACGGCGCTACCATGAACCGGGCCCACTCGGCCGGCAGCTCGGACCGAAGGCTGAAGAGCCGTCGTCGCACCGGGGGATGGTCGTCGTAGTATGTCTTCGCCGCGGCCGCGAGGGTGCTGTTCGAGCGCGCCGTGTACCGGATGTGCAGGATCACATCGCTCACCGCCGCGATGTCGAACCGGTTGTTCGCCGCAGGGAGCTCGATCTTGTAGGTCCCGAGCACGCCCGCGCCCTCGAAGGGGAGATACCGCTCGTCGCGCAGGTTCGGCTCGAACAGGCCCGCGTCGTTCACCCCTCCGCTGGTCGCGATCACGCCCGTCAGCGGCACGAGATCCGTCCGGAAGTCCTCGGTGTCCGCATAGGTCTGGGCGGTCACCGGCGGCTGCGGCGGCGGGCGCACGCGCGTGTTGCTCAGCGTGAGCGTGCAGCTCACGCCCGCGTACGGGCCGGTCACCGTCGGTATCGTGACGGCGACCGACTTGATGCGACGGAAGTAGTGACCCGGGTAATCGAGATCGAACACCTCCTGCGTCAGCACGACGTCACAGGTGCCGGTCTCGCGCAGCCGCATGAGCTGCTCGGGCGCGACCTCGGCGAGCGAGACGTTCTTGACGAGCTCCGCCTCTCGCGGCGTCTGCTCCAGGAACGCGGCCTCCAGGCGGCGGAGGTCGTGCTGGAGCCGCTCGCCCGCGAGAAGGCCCTGCTTCAGGCTGTCCCAGGCGCCGAAGCGCACCATCGCGGGCGTGCTGTCGGCCGTGCCGAGCTCGAACCGGAGCGCCCGCTCCGCGCGCCTGGCCATGTCGAAAGCCAGCGTGTACGTCTGGTAGTGGACGGTCGACAGCTCCGCCACCATCCAGTCGTACAGCTCCTCGGTCGTGCGCTTCCTGTCCCGGAGGAACTCGAGCACCTCGCGCGCCTGCTCGGTCTGCCGATCGTGGTTCCTGAGCTCCACCTCGGCCACCGCGACGCGGATCTTCGCGGCGACGATCTGCTTCTCCAGGCCCTGCATCTCCTTCGCCGCGAGCCGCTCCTGCAGCGCCCACTCCTCGGCGCGCCGCTCGTAGCCGGCGAGCGTGGACGCGATCGACGCGCCCTCGCGCAGCGCGCCGGCGGCCATGGAGAGCGCCTGTGCCGCCGCCTCGATCGACGCGCCCGAGGCCTGCCCGCCGATCGTGGTGAGAGCCACCGGGCTCCCCATCGTGCCCGCGCCGCCGAACGTCGTCGGCGGGGTCGCCTCGACGCCGGGGGCGACGGCGGCGATCACCTGCGCCGCGAGCCCGAGCTCCAGGCCCGTGATGCTCATGGCCAGCGCGCCCTGCTCCGCAGCGCTGATCCGCGGCAAGCCCGCGTAGTGGTCGCGCCGGAGCCGCGCCGTCTCGAGCGACCGCTCCAGCGAGGCGACGGTCGCCTGGGTCTCCTTGATCTGCTGCGCCTTGATCTCGCGCACCGCCGCGAGGAGCTCGACCTCGTGGCCGGAGCGGAGCCGCGCGATCGCCTCGCCGTCCTTCTTCTCCATGGCGGCGAGCAGCGCGGCGCCGAGCCCGGAGACCGCGCCGCAGAGCTCCGCCGCCTTCGCGAGCACCACCTGGAAGCGGTAGGGGAGCCGCGGGGAGCTCGCCTCGCCGAGCACCGTCGCGAGATCCACGCCGAGCGCCCTGGCCTGCACGAGCAGCATCGGATCGATGGGCGGCTCGAACAGGGGCAGCGTCCGGACCATGCCCTCGATGTTCATCGAGTGTCGGATCTTGAAGAGCCGATCGGCGACCGTGTCCCACAGCCCCGAGAGCGCCTCGTCGCGGGGCACGCAGAAGTACAGCTCTCCGAGGTCAGGCGCCCGCTCGTGGATCGTGGGGTGCGGCGGCTTGATCAGGGTCGCGAGGCTCTCCGCCTCGACGCGGGACCGCGACCCGATCACCGGGTCGGAGAGGTCTCCGAGCCCGAGCGCCTCGAGTTGCCAGTAGTTCCGCGGCGTCACCGCGTCCTTCCGCTCGACGCGCACCGGACGCCGGCCGAGGATGTTGCCGGCGAGGATGTACAGCTGCGTCGCCTCGTTGATCGACTCGATGGTCTCGCGCCGGAAGAGCTGATCGCCCCAGGCGATCAGGTTCTCGATGTACTTCGACACCACCGCCTTCTGGTAGGCGATCGGCCGCATCCGTGCGACGAGGTGCGGATTGAACGGGTCCTTCCGCCACGCCTCGATCTGCGCGGCGAGATCGAGCTTCTCCGACGCGTCGCCCTGGTTCGTCAGGAGCGCGCGCATCAGCTTGGCCATCGCGCCCTGCTCCGAGGCCGGCAGCTCCCGGAGCTCGTCCTCGATCGAGGCGAGATCCTTGTTCTCGCGGAACGGCCGCACGTTCCAGAAGCGCTCGGGCGCCGGGGCCGGATCGCCCGTGGTCGGGTCGAAGATGAAGTGGAGCCAGCGCTGCGCCTCGGCGTGCCGGCCGCCCTGCATCAGCCGGAGGGCGATCAGGAACGGCGCGTGGAAGAACAGCTCCCAGTTGTAGCTCGAGTAAGCGCCCTGGAACGAGAAGTCGACCTCCTCCTTCGGATACGGCGTGAGCACGTACTCGGGATCGGGGTCGTACGTCTCCTCGAAGGGGTCGCTGGAGCGGCGCTGGAGCGGCTCGGTCGGGTGGAGCGACCACTTGAGCAGCCCGTCCACGCCCGAGCGCTGCAGCTCCTTCCGGAACAGGCAGGCGTAAGGGTGGTAGAAGGACATGAAGCGGTATCGCTTCGCGTCTTCGTAGACGTGCGCGATGCGCGTCTCCTCGGGCGCCCGGTGCGCCCACTCGGCCGCCGTCGGCCCCGCGCGCATGGCGAAGGCGCCGAATTTCAGGCCGATGTCGCCGTACGCCGTCATCCCGGGCTGGACCTGCGAGGCCTCATCCCACTCGGTGTACTCGGTCAGGACGATATCGGCGAAGAACGTCGACTTCGCGTCCTTGAAGAAGAACGACACGCCGGCCGAGGCGGTGTCTTTGAAGTGCCCGCTGCCGATCTCGCGCGGAGCGAGCGTGCGGAACGGGGTGACGCTGCCGAGCAGCGGGATCCACTTCAGGAAGCCGTTGATCTTGACCGGGACGATCAGCTCTGTCGCATCTTTCGACACCACCTGCTGCCCCCGCCAGCCGGTCCTGCGGGGCATTCCATCACTGAGAGACCTGTAGTGCGGATAGTTGGAGATGAATTGCGTGCCCTCCAGCGCACCGCAAGCGCTCTGCGCGAAATGCCCGAGACGCGCGCCGCCGGTGCCGTCGAGCGTCATCGCCGCGATCGCCGGCGGATCCTGCTCGTCGTCGCGCTGCACGAACAGCGAGACACGTTCGGGATCCGACTCTGACGCCAGCGTCACCTCCGAGCCGCCGCTCAGACGGCGCGCACCCCATGCGCCGTTGCGGCGCTGGCTCCACGCGAGGCGGATGTAATGGCTCGTCACCGCCGTTTTGCCCGCCTCGCGCGTGTCGCTCGGCATCGGCTGCACCGGCTCGGCGCGCTCCTCGATGATCGGCCAGTACAGGTGTGGGCGACGATCCACCACGGCGAGCAGGACCCTGTCCCCCTCGATGTCGAGATCGATGGGCTCCTAGGGAGTCCAGGACAGCCCGTCCACCCGCGTGCGGTAGAAATACTTGTACGGCTGGGCCGCGGTGCGGCCGACGACGTGGAGCACGTCGATCGGAAGGTGCGTGTCGTCGCCCTCCTCCTCCTGGTGGAACGCGCTCGCGATCTCGAGGTTCGCGACCTCGTCGAGCCTGTCCAGGTACCGCTCGAACGCGCGCTCCGCGGAGTCGTCGGTGATGTCCTGCTGCCGGAGCTCGGCCTCCAGATCCTTGAAGAACGGCGACTTGTCGTCGCGCAGCGACGGGTCGAGGTACAGCTCGGTCTGGAGGAGCACCTTGCGGCTCGCCTCCCAGACGCGGTAGCTCTTCCGCCACGCCCACTCGCGCGCCGCCTCCTCCGGGAGCTTCAGCTCTCCGGACTCCAGGTTCATCAGCGCGCGCTGCACGAACGTCTGCACCGAGCCGATGGCCTGCTTCAGGCGCGAGGTGATCACCGCGGGGCTCGTCTCGACGTCCACGAGCAGGTCGGCGAACAGGTCGTCGCTGTCCTCGTATCCCCGCTTCGCCACGAGGTACGCCACCAGCGTCGACCGGAGCCGCTCGCGCAGCACGTCGCGCAGCGGCGGCGCCACCCGCGCCCACTCGGCGTCGGAGTACTTCGCCTTCACGGCCCGGACGATGCTCTCGGTGGGCACGGCACCGTCCGACAGCACCGCGCTCTCCCACGCGAACGCCTGTGCGGCCGAGATGCCGAGCCGCTTCAGCATCGCCATCACGCGACGCATGATCACGACGGTCGAGACCAGCGACGAGGACTCATCCGGGATGAGGATCATGTTGCGGGCGCTGAGCACCTCCGCCACGTCGGCCTCGGGCCAGCCGGTGGCGGCGGCCAGGTCCGCGGGCGTGCCCACGAACAGGCTCGCCAGCGACGGGTTCGGCCCGACGAGGAGCGAACGGAGCTCGACGAAATCCAGGAGCCTCTCCCAGGGCGCAAACCACATCGAGCCGGTTTCGCTGCTCTCGGCGCGCGGCAGCCGGTCGAGGTCGATCACCGGCCAGGCGCGGGTGAACAGCAGCTCGAGCTCGTCGGCGCTCAGCCCGAGCGGCTGCAGGAGGGCCACTACCCTGGCCAGGTACTTGTAAGCGGCGAGCTGCGCGGGGCGCCGATCGAGGTCGTCGAGCGACGTCGGCGGCGAGGCGGGCAGCTCCGGGGGCAGCGAGAACGAGCTGCCGAGCGGCGGGTCTCCCATCTCGTTCGCCGGGGTCAGGATGTCCGTGAGGAGCAGGTGCATCGACCGCGCGTCCAGCTTCAGCGCCGCGGCGAGCGTCTCCTCGACGAGGGCCGCCTCGGCCTCGCTGTCCGGGGCGCCGTTCTTGCCGCGCAGCGCCAGCAGCGCGCCGAACATCTGGTCGAGCACGGGGTTGATCGCCTCGTCCGTCGCGGCGATCCGCGTGCGCGGAGACGGCCGCGCCCGGAACCGGAAGACGACGTCGAGGTCGGCGGGCGACAGCCCCGAGCGCCGGACGCGCTCGACCGTGTCGAGGAAGCGCAGCGTGCGTTCGGGGATGTCGCCCTCGGGGTTGAGTGCCTCGGGGTTGTCGGACGCGAACGGCTTGTAGGCGCTCAGGTTGTAGATCACGAGGAAATCGGGCAACGACAGCCGCACCGCCCGCGCGAGGGTCACGTAACGGTGGAGCTTCGCGAGCGTCACCAGCGCGGAGTCGGAGGTGTCCGCCGGGACGAGCACGGGCAGGCCGAGGCCGGAGTCCTCGGTCAGCAGCGACAGCTCCTCCCGGCTGATGCGCAGGCCGGCGAGGACCGCGGGCGTGTGGGACTCGAGCAGGTTGGCGGTCGAGAGGCTGGCGACCGCCGGCAGCGCGAGCGCGGCGTCGACAGGGTTGGTCACCGTCCTGTTCTGGAAGAGCTGCTCGTAGAACGATGGCGTCTCGCCGGCGTCGCGGCGCTGGGTGTCGGGCGGCCCGAACCAGCTCGCGAGCACCGCGATCGGCAGCGAGACGCGCCGCTCGGCGCGCAGCGCCTGGATCACCGCGATCACGCGCAGCGCCCGGTCGTTGATGAGATCGGTGCCACTGGGCGCGCACGCGGCCAGCACCTGATCGAGCTCGCGGGTCGACCAGCCGAGGCGCAGCCGGAGCCGCAGGAAGCGGTGCAAGATGCCCAGCGAGGCCACGGCGTCGCTCAGGCCGCCGAGGCTCTGCTCCTCGATCTTGAAGCTCTCCGCCGGCTGGATCGCCGGCGACCCGAAGCGATGGAGCACGGAGGTCTCGAGCAGATCGCGCAGCTCGTCGTAGGACAGTCCCGAGCGCTTGAGGAACACCGGCACGTTGAACAGCCCGCCGGGGATCACGGAGACGCCCCAGGCGCTCGCGACGGTCACGCCCGAGACCTGTGTGCCGCGGATCAGATCGCGCTCGCGCCATGAAAGCCCGAGCCGGTAGGCGGCGATGTTCTCGGGATCCCAGGTCTCCGGGCTGTGCCCGGTCGCCCTGAGCTCGCTCATGAACGCGTGCAGGGGCACGCCGAGGTGCTCGAGATAGACGCGCGCCTCGTGGTGACGGTGGTGATACGGCAAGCTGAAGGGGAAGTCGGTCTCCGCCAGGCGCTCGTAAGCCGTCTCGTGCCAGTCCTCCTCGCCGCTGGGCGGGTTCGGCATGGCCGCGAGATCCTCGGCGGTGCCGGCGGTCGCGATGTGCTCCGGGAAGGCGAGCGGCGCCTGGCCCTCGCTCACGAAGGCGTGGACGAGGATCTCGTTCACCAGGTCCACGTACGGCAGCGGCGTGTCGGCGTTCTGGCAGGTGAGGTCGATCCGGCCGATGTCCGGGCGCCGCCCGGCGCGCGCCGGCGTGGAGCCTGGCGCGCTGCCGAGGAGCAGCTCCTTCGCGGTCCACTTGGTGCTGCCGCTCTTCGTGATCGTGGAGTTGTACCGGTCGAGGAAGCGGAGCATGTCGACGAGGTACGCCGCCGGGCCGTAGACCGAGGCGCAGTGCGCGCACGCCCACGCGTCGGAGGAGCCGAAGAGCGCCTCGTACGTCGCGAGGTCGGGCGCCGGCTGGCTCGCGCGGCGCGCGGGGTCGGGCAGGGCGTAAGCCGAGCCCTGGTTGAAGGCAGTGCCGAACTTGAGCGACAGCGCGAGCGCGACATCGGAGACGGCGACGGCCTTTTCGTAGATGTCGTTCGCGATCTCGACGCCTCCGAGGGCAGCGCCGAGCTCGGCGCCGACCCGGGGCTTGCCGCGGATGGAGATCTCCCGCGCCGACTTGAACCCGGCGTCGAGCAGCACCTTCGCCTCCTCGTACCTGGGTGTGAGCCTGTGCAGCCGCTCGACCACCTTGAGATCGCGCACCGCGACCATGGGGTTGGAGAGCCCCGCGACCGCCCCCGGGTTCGACGCGATGAAGTGGCCGACGCGCGCCTCGCCGAGCTTGAACGAAGGGTTGTTGTTGAAGAACGTGGGCAGCTCGCTCCCGCCGACCGCGGCGATCGCGGACGCAACCGCCTTCGACGGGAACGCCTCCTCCAGGGCCCGCCGGAGGACCTTCGCGTAGGTCGCGCGCCTCTCGGCCACCGTCGCTCCGGGCGTGTCGGCCGGGTAGTTGATGGGCGAGCCGTTGCGCTGGATGGTGAGGATCGTGATCCAGTCGGCCTCGCTGTAGGCCGCGAGGTCCTTGAGCTCGGCGAACTGGGCATTCTGCCAGCGCGCCCACAGCTCTTCGACGAGCGGGAAGTGATAACGCGTGAGCGCGCCCAGCTGCAGCACGAGCTGGAGCCGCGGGATGTTGAGCGAGCCCTCGCTCTGGTACTCGGGCAGGGACGCGAGGTGGGCCCAGAAGGCCTCCGGCGTGCCATCGAACGCCAGGTACTCGGCGAGGAACTGTTCCGCGTAGCCCTCCTCGGACAGCACGAGCTCGACGAGCTGACCGAGGCTGCACGTCGCTCCCGCGGGCGGCGCCCCCATGGCGAGGTCGACGGCGGCCTGGGCGAGGAGATCGGCGAAGCTATCGCTGACTTCGCCGCCCACGATCTTCGCTTCCTTCGCCTCGTCGAGCGCGCGGCGCAGCGCGGGTTTGGGGTACGCCAGGAGCCCGCGCTGGGTGGCCGGCAAGCCCATGCGGACGAAGGGGTAAAAAGAATCGGCGGCCCCGCCGACGCCGACGGACGTCAGCAGAGAGTCGGCCGCGACGAGCGCCTCGACCTTCCCGCGATCCACCTCGGTCGCCATCGCGACGAGCTCGACCTGCTCGGCCTGGAGGGTTCGGAGGACCACCCCCTGCGTATGGACCGCGGTGCGGGACTTGAGCTGCTGCAGCTCCGAGGGGCCGCGGTCTTCCTGGTTCTGGCTGGTGACCAGGTCGACGACGGCGGTCGACGGGGCGCGGACGATCAGCGCGGAGCGGCCCAGCTCCTGATTCGACCCGTTGTAGACGATCACCCGGAGATCCGGCTGTTGCTTGCCGGATGCCAGCAGGGGCGAGTACGAGATCTTGTAATGACCCGTCGAATCGGTCGTCGACGAGCCGATCTCTATCTCTGATGTCAGCCTCACGTCGTAGGCGCGCACCGGCGCGTTCGCGACCATCGCGCCTTGCTCGTTCCGCACGATGCCGCGCACGACCGATTGGGCTGGAGCGCGCCTGGTCGAGGTCAACGCGATGTCCACCTCGATCCGCACGGTCGCAGGCGTCGGCGACACCTTCCATTGCGTGTAGCGCGTGACGTACTCCTCGGCCCCGGGCGAGAACACGCGGAGCGCGATCAGCGGCTTCCGCCCCTGGAAATGGCGATCCACGGCGGCTTGGTCGAGCGATATCTCGAAATCGCCGGTCTGGTTGGTCACGGCGACGGCGATGAGATCCGTGGTGACCTCCGCGCTGTCCCACGCCTCGACACGCACATTCCCGACGCCCCTTTCGGTCTTGGCTCGGACGACCTGACCGGAGAGTTTGTACTTTTTCATGCGAGCTCCCTTCGATTCCATGGTCAAGAACCATCAGTTGGCGCAGTGTTCGGCCGCCGCGGCCGGTGCGCCTCGTCGCCGGCGGTCGACAGCGGAGGAGATGACGAGGAGGGCCACCGCGGAGCGATCGGCGCGACGATTCGCGCGCCGATCGCTCCGCGCGAGCACGCTCTCGCGGTTCCGCGAGAAATCAGTTGTTTGCTGTCGATCCCCTCGTCGCCCCTGCGCGCGTCAGCGGCCCACCGCGGACGCCCCTGCGGGACGTAATCTGAACTACCATGGCGCGTCTCGTTGGAAAGCTCGAAACACGTCCCTGCCATTCGACGATCTCGGGGTACGTCCACGCCTCATGCGCGGTCGATGGACGTCTGTCTCTTGCTGTCGCCGGCCGAGCGCGGCCGTACGGCCGACGCCATGGGCTCACGCAGGCATGGCAAAGGCTGGTGTCCTTTGACGCGCCGCTCACGCGAAGCCTTCGCGCGGAACGTCACGTCGTCCCGGTCACATCCTGGCGACATCTTGCGCGCCCCCCACCACCTCTTGGCCAGGCCTGCCGATTTTCGACTAGAATAGAGGGTCCCCTTCCGCGAGGCCTCATGCGCGGCGCGCCCACTGCTGTTGTTATCCTCCTCTCTGTCGCGGTCGCCGCGTGCGACCAGGCCGCGCCTCCCGCCGAGGCGCCGCCCGATCCTGCGGCCGCCCAGCCGCTGTCCGCGACGGCAACCCCGGTGATCGCCGCCGTCACCTGGCCGCCGGCCGCCTCGGTCGACCGGACCGCGCTCGCGGCGCTCCCGGAGACGGCGGCCCACACCGCCAGGGCCTCGCGGGTCCCGGTGCTCGTGCCGTCGCGGCGCGAGCTCCTCGCGGCGCCGGTCCTCGTTGCCAGGGAGCACTGGACCTCGTTCTCGGCAAAGACGGACGAGATCACCGTCTCGCTCACGATGACCCGCCTCTCGCGCAAATATCCAAGCATTCCACCGTTCCGGGGGCCCCGCGCCGTGCGCGGGGCGCCTGCGTTCGTCACGGCGAACGAGGGAATCTGGAGCGCCTCGTGGATCGAGAATGGCGTCTCGTACGCGCTCGACGTCGAGTGCGCCTCCCCGGACGCGCCGGCCTGCGCCTCGGACGCGCTCGTCATCGAGCTCGCCGCAGAGCTCGTTTATGTGGGCGGCGACGAGCCCAGGGCCGCGGGAGACATGCCATGATCGCGCCGCTCCACCCGCCGCGCCCGCGCCCCGCCGCGCTCGCCTCGCTGGTCGCGACAGCCACGCTCGCGCTCGCGGTCGCGCTCCCGACGCGCGCCGCCGCGGCCGATCCCTTCTCGTACCGTCCGGCCGGCGAGCTCCTCGCAGGCTCGGGAGAGGGGCGCGCCGACGACATCGTGTATGCGCCCTCCATGCGCTTTCCGATCGAGGAGGGCCCGGCGTTCGCCAACTCCCAGGTCTACAGCAAAGGCGGGAGCGCGGGCCCGGCCGGTGGACAGTGCGATACGGACAACTACGCCTATCCGTGGCACGACAACTACTGCGAGTCGCGCTCGTGGGAGATGCCTCTCTGCCCCTCCGGCACAGGGCACCAGGGGCAGGACATCCGGCCGGCGACGTGCGAGGCGGGGAGACACTGGGTCGTCGCGGTGGTGGATGGCACCATCACGAGCGTCGGCGGCTACTCTGTCTACCTGACCGGCGAGGACGGGACTCGCTACGACTACCTGCACATGTCCGATGTCCAGGTCTCGCCCGGCCAGGACGTGTCGCGGGGAGAGCGCATCGGGCGGGTGTCCAACGTCTACGGGAGCACGCCGACGACCATTCACCTGCACTTCAACGTGCGGCAGTCCGTGAGCGGCGTCGGCGTGGTCTACGTGCCGCCCTACACATCGCTCGTCGCCTCGTACGAGGCGCTGCTCAACGAGCCCCCCGAGGGCGCCCTCGAGACAGCCGGCTGCAGCGGTATCGCGGGATGGACCCGCGACCCGGACGCGGAGAGCGCGCCGGGCGACGCGCGGCTCTACTTCGACGTCCCCGCGACCGAGGAGGGCGCGGAGGGCTACAGCTTCCCCGCGGACGTGCGCCGCGACGACCTCTGCGAGCCGCTCGGCTCGTGCGCGCACGGCTTCGAGGCGCCGATGCCGCTCAGCCTGCTCGGGGGCGAGCACGCGGTCCACGCCTACGGGATCGACGGCCTGAGCGGCGAGGAGGTGGAGCTCGAGGGGAGCCCGAGGGCCCTCCAGTGCCCGCTCGATCTGCCCTCCGGCGTGAGGCGACCGCTCGGCGGCGACGCCGCGCTGGGCGCCTGGGGGTTCTCGCGGTTCTGGGACGTCGCCAGCGCGCCGGACGCCGCGCTCCAGGCGCTGCCCGAGGGCGACGTGTTCCCCTCGTCGCCGCGGCTCGTGCGCGGCGACGACGGGGCGGCCTCCCTCTGGCTGATCGACGGCGCCGAGCGGCGGGCCGTGCCGGATGCCGATGCGGCGGCCGCGTGGCATCTCGAGCCGCGCGAGGCCGTCGTGTGGCCGGCAGCGAGGCTCGCCGCGCTGCCGCTCGGGCCGGCGCTGCGGCCGCGCCCGTTCCTGGTGCAGGGCTCCGGGCCGGCGCTCCACGTCATCGACACGCCGCCGCTGCCAGGCGAAGGCGGCAGCGCGGGCGCCGGCGGGGCCGGCGGGGCCGGCTCCGGGGGCGCTCCAGCCACCGGAGACGTGGAGGAGGGCGCGCCCGGCACGAACATCGGCGTTCACGGGCAGCTGCGCTGCGAGTGCGGCGCAGCCGGCGCGGGCGCCGCGGGCTCCGCTGGGGCGGGCTGGCAGCTCGGCCTCTTCGCGATGGCGGCGCTCGGCGCGGCCCGCACGCGGCGGCGCTCGGCGCGGCCCGCACGCGGCGGCGCGAGGGCCGGCCGCCTCAGCCTTCGTGGATCTTGATCCCGGGGATCGACCGGAGCGGGCTCGCGTCCTCGACCCGCGAGCCCTCGAGGTAGACGTTCTTCAGGCTCTTGAGCTCGCGCAGCGGCGACACGTCGCTCACCCGCGTCCGCTTCATCTGGAGCATCTCGAGCTTCTTCAGGCCGGCGAGCGGGCTCACGTCGGTCACCTCGGTCTCGTCGAGCTGGAGCTCGGTGAGGCTGGTGAGGCCGGCGAGCGGCGAGAGGTCGGCGACCGGCGTCCGGCCGATGTCGAGCCGGTCGAGCTTGACCAGGCCGGAGAGCGGCGAGAGGTCCTTGACCAGGGTCGCCGAGACACGCAGCGACTCCAGCCGGAGCAGGCCCTTGATCGGGCGGAGGTCGTCGATCTTGCCCGGCGGCAGGTAGAGCCCTTTGAGGCCCGCGAGCTCGGGGAAGAGGCACGGATCGAGCTCGTCGAGCCCCTGGGCGTCCGACAGGTTCATGGTCTTGATGTTCTTGAGCTCGGCGCGCTTGATCGGCCCCTCGGGCTTCTGGAGCTGCTGCCGCACCTTGGCCTCGAGCGCCGGATGAGAGAAGGTCACCGGATCGCTCTTGGTGCACTCCACCTCTTGCTTCTTCGGCGGCGCGCTGGCCGTGGCCGCGGGGCTCGCGGCAGGAGGCGCGTCGGCCGGCTTCGCAGCAGAAGGCGCGGCCGAGGCCGCTCCCGCAGCGGGCTTCTGGGGCTCGTCGCAGCCGAGGAGGAGAAGGGCGACGCCAAGGGACGCAAGGACGAGAGGGCGAATCATCGCCGCGATGATACACGAGGCGATGGAAGAAAGCCGCGTCTTCCAAAGGGCGCTGGCGCGCTACAGCGGCAACAGCAAAAGCCCTTGTCGCGAGTCGAGCTGCTCGGAGAACCAGTCCCGGTGGCGCCGCTCCACCGCGAGCGAGTGCCGGAGGACGTCGCGCGCGCGCTCGGAGAGGCCTTCCCGGAACGATATCATCCGCTCGTAAGCAGCGCAGCTGTCCTCCTCGTAATGCCTCATCGCCTCGAGGATCGCGCGATCTCCGACCATCCCGTTCGTCAGCGCCTTGCTCTTCAGCTTGGGTCGAACGGCGCTCTCCACCGGCGGCTCGCCGAGCTCGTGGGCCAGGGCGGCGAGCACCTCGAGGTGACGCTCGTGATCGTGAAGGAAGCTCGCGAGCCGGCTCTTGTCGCCTGGTCGGCTCATCCGCGAGAGCGCTGCTGCGAGCGCGTCCACCGTGGACCAGTTGAGCTCGATCAGTTCGGTCAAGGACCCGATGAACGCGGCTTCGCCGCCGATCACGGACGCCATGGAATATCGCTCCTCTCTCGCGGAAGCGGACCGCCCGCGTGAAGAGGGAGGTGGGCGGGTGCTTCTCCAGGCCTTCGATGCTCGCAAGCCCGGTGCCGGAGCCCGCCTGTGCAGCCGCTATCCATCGCTGCGCGCGCGTCGTCCAGAAAACCCGCGGTTCTCCACGCTTGTCGCCCGCCGCCGCGCCCGAGACGGCCCGCTCCGGGGCCCGCGCTCGAGGGGATGCGAAGACTCAACCCAGATCGAGGCCGCGGTCGCGGCGCTGGGTCGAGCGCGCGCCGGACCAGGACGGAGCCGTGCCGTGCCGGGGCGCGATCGGCGCATGCTCACGCCGCGCCAGGCAGCGAAGCGCGAACACGTCCTGGACATGAGCGCATCTCCACCCGAAGCGCCCGAAGCGCGAAGGCGGCGTCGTCCAGGTCAGGATCAGGAGAGATGGACTTCGGTCGAGAGCGCTCCGGCGGCGCGCTCCGCAGAAATGCCGCTACTTCTTGCCGAAAAGGCCGCCGAGCGAACCTGCGAGGCTGCCGACGTCGAGGTTGGCGATGGCGGGGGCCGCCGCGCCGAGCGCGGTCTCGACGTGGGCGGCGAGGGGCGCGGGGAGCTTCTCTTTCAGGAAACCGACCACCGTCTCCACGGCCACGCGGGCCTTGTCTTCCGAGATGCCAACCTTCTCTGCGACCTGTCGTACCAGCTCGTCCATGGCCTCGACGCTCATCCTTTCTGCGCGAGCCGCGCATCCGGGGCGAGCATCCACGCGCCGATCGGCGCCGGCAAGGGAATTCGGCGCCGCGCGCTGCGGGCTCGACGCCGTCGCCCCTCGCACCAGCGCGCGGCGGCATGCGCTCTCATGGTGAGCCGCATCGCGGCGGGCCCCGCACCACAATCCCCCTGGTCATTTCGTAAAGTGTGTTGTTGAATCATGGGGCTTCAGCGTGCCCGGTGCGGGCGAGGAGCGAGAACGATGTCCGGGTCCTCCGGTCACGAACCTGCGCTCCTCGTCGAGCTCACCCGGACGGACGGTTTCCTTCACATGGCTGCTTGAAAGGAGCGAGGGGTATGTCTCAATTCCGCTTGAGCCGGCGCGCCATGCTGCGAGGCGCCGGCGCCATCGCCGTCGCGCTCCCGTGGCTGGAGATCATGGGACCCGAGCGCCCGGCGCACGCGCAGCCCGCCCCCGCCCGGCGCTTCCTCGCCGTCTACACGCCCGGCGGGACCTTGATCGACCGCTGGCGTCCGACCGGCACCGAGACGAGCTTCACCCTGGGCCCCATCCTGGCGCCGCTCGCGCCGGTGCAGGACCGGCTGCTCGTCGTCGACGGCCTCGACATGAAGAGCGCTATCGGGGAGCAGCACCAGGCCGGGATCATCGCCTGGCTCACGGGCACGGATCAGGTCACCTCGACCGGCTACGCGAGGGGGCCGTCCATCGATCAGGTGATCGCCTCCCGGATCTCCGCCGGTCAGAAGGCGAAGGCGAGCGTCCAGCTCGCGGTGCGCTGGGGGACGGGCAAGTCCCACGGCCTGATGACGCCGATGAACATCGCCAACTTCGAGGACGCCGCGCCGTACAACCCCATCCAGCCGCAGCTCGATCCGGTGGAGATCTTCACCGAGCTCTTCGGCACGCTGGACCCGGGCGCCAGCGACGACGCCGCCCTCCGCCTCGCGCGGAAGCGATCGATCCTCGACTACCTCGACCGGCGCTACACCACCCTCTCCGCGCGGCTCGGCGCCGCCGACAGGCAGAAGCTCGACCAGCACCTGACGAAGATCCGCGAGATCGAGCAGAGCCTCGGCAGCACGCCGGCTGCGACGAGCGCTTGCCGTGCCCCGACGATGGTCGACACGTCCGACTACGACCCGAGCGCGGGGCTCGACGCGGACGACGTCGGCTCGATCGTGGACAGCTCGACCGACGCGGCGATCCCCAAGGTGGGCAAGCTGATGACGGACATGCTGGTGATGGCGCTCGCCTGCGACATCACCGCGGTCGGCACCCTGCAGTGGAGCGACACCGAGGCGAAGTACACGGTGCCGTGGCTGAATCTGGCCGAGCACCACCATTTCTACCAGGAAATGGGCGGCTTCAGGCCGGCCGAGTGCGAGCTCATCTACACCTGGTACTCGGAGCAGCACCTCTATCTCTTGCAGGAGATGGAGAAGGTCGACATGGGCGGGCACTCGCTGCTCGACGAGAGCGTCGTCTTCTTCGGCTCCGAGATCTCGCATCCGGCGCTCCACAACAAGAAGGACATGCCGTTCCTGCTGGCCGGCGGCGGCGGGGGCCTGCGCACCGGGCGCTGGGTCCGGTACCCGAGCCTCCCGCACAACAACCTGCTCGTCTCGATCTTGAACCTGTTCGGCGACACCCGGACCACGTTCGGCTTGCGTGAGCACTGCACCGGGCCGCTCACGAACCTCACGTAGGCATTTGCCGCGATGCCTGGCTGAAGGCGAGCTTCGCCGCCAGGATCGCCGCTCGCCGGAGGTACCCTAGGTCTCCCGCTCGAGCGCGCGCACCAGCAGCGGCGCCACCGAGTGGAGGGCGCCGGGCGCATCGGCGAGCTGCTGGCTGCCAGGGTGCGAGTCGGTCCCGAGCAGCGTCGTGAACACGGAAGCCTTCCTGATCTTCTCGAGCGAGTCGCCCGGCAGGACGAGGTGGCTCGCGACGGCGTGGACCTTGGACGCGCCGGCGGCGAGGTAGGCGCGCCCCGCCTGGACGAGCGATGAGCCGGTGCGGACCATGTCATCGTAGATGACGACCTCGCGGCCCGAGACATCGGCGTTGATGCCGGTCACGCCGACGCCGTCGCCTCTCCGCTCCTTGTACACGAACGCCGGCTCGACGCCGAGGCCGCGGGCGAGGCTCTGCACCCATTTGGCCCGACCGGCGTCCGTCGCCGCCAGCACGTACGGGCGATCGCCCATCAGCTCGCGGACCGCCTGCGTGATGAGCGGAGCGCCGTAGAGGTGGCGCGTCACGTGCGAGTCGCTGAAGTAGAACTCGATGCCATCGGTGTGCAGATCGAAGAGGAAGATGCGCGTGCCCGCGTCGCACGAGGGGATCGCCGAGATGAGCCGCGCCCGCGTCTTCGCGGTCACCACCTCGCCCGGCTTCACGGCCCTCTCCATGGTCGCGTAGCCGAAATAAGGCATCACGATGGAGAGCGACCGCGCGCCTGCGCGCGAGATGGCGCAGCCGAGGTCGTAGATCTCGAGCCAGTCGAGGTCCCGGGGGGCGCCGCCGAGCAGGACCACGTCGCGCCCCCAGCAGTCGACCGCGACGCGCAGGTAGCGCTCGCCGTCGGGGAAGCTCTTGCGCTCGACGAGGCCGCGCTCGAAGTCGCCCGCGGCCAGGAAGGCAGCCTCGAGGTAGCTGTACGAGCTGATCGTGATGAGCAGGCGCCGCTGGCTCATCGCGCACCTCGGCGGGTCGTCCGGGCCGGAGCGGCGGGCCCTCGGCGCGCGCCCCGGGCAGCCGGGGCCTTCGCTGCCCTCGCGGGCGGCGCGGCCTTCGCGAACGGCGCGGCCTTCCCTGCCTTCGCGAACGGCGCGGCCTTCCCTGCCTTCGCGAACTGCGCGGCCTTCCCTGCCTTCGCGAACTGCGCGGCCTTCGCTGGCGGCGCAGCCTTCCCTGCCTTCGCGGGCGGCGCGCCCTCTCGGGCCCTCGCGGACGGCGCGCCCACGCTGGCGAGGACGCTCTTCAGGTGGGACTCCGCGCCTGGTTCGCTGGGAAAATCGATGGGATCGGGGAGATCTTTCATCTGCACGACGTCGCATCCTGCTTCACGCGCGGCCTCGTGCAAATGACGCCGGAACCTGGCGCGCGCGATGCCGCGGTGGTTGGTGCAGGCGAGCAGCCTGCCGCCCGGGGCGAGCACGCGGAAGGCGAGCGCGGCGAGCGCGCCGAAATCGCTCGCAGCGCTGAAGCGGCTCTTCTTCGTGGTCGCGAAGCTCGGCGGATCGAGCACGACGAGGTCGAAGCGCCGGTCGGACTGGGCGGCGGCCTTCAGCCACGGGAACACGTCGGCCTCGACAACGACGTGCGCCGCCGGGTCGGCGCCGATCGCGGCGAGGTTGTCGCGCGCCCAGGCGACGACGCCCCGGGACACGTCGACCGTCACGCTCTCGCGCGCGCCGCCGGCCACGGCCGCCACGGTGAACGCCCCCGTGTAGGCGAACAGGTTCAGCACCCGGGCCCCCCGGGCCAGCTCCCGCACCCGCCGCCGGTTCTCGCGCTGATCGAGGAAGATGCCGGTCGAGAGCCCGTCGCCGAGCCGCACCTTGAACGGCAAGCCGTGCTCGAGGACGGTGAACTCCTCCGGGGCGTCCTCCCCCCGGACGGCGTGCCGCGGCGCGAACTCCTCGCGCCGCGCGTCGACGATGACGCTCGCGTGCTTCGGGCGCGCCTTGACGTAGACGCCCTTCGCCCCGAGCCGGTGGGCCGCGTCGAGCACGAGGTCCCGCGGCGGCGCGCCCGGCTCGCCCTCGCCCGCGCCGAACAGCGACACGACGAGGTGCTCGCCGTACAGGTCGACGGAGACGGACGGGAGGCCGTCACCCGCGCCATGGACGAGCCGGAGCGCCGTCGTGTCGCCGGCGCGCGCGATCCCGTACCGCCGCTCGGCGGCCTCGCGCATGGCACGCTCGACGGCCGCGACGCCGCCCGCGTACGGGTCCGCCGGCGCGGCCGCGAGCCACGCCTCGAAGACTGCAGGCAGCTGCGAGCGGAAGGTCGCGGCCGCGCCCGTGGCCGGGTGATCGAGGCGGAGCTCGGCGGCGTGCAGGAGCAGGCGCGGGGCCTCGGGGCCGCCGTAGAGCGGATCGCCGGCGATGGGGAGGCCGATCGCCGCGAGCTGCACCCGGAGCTGATGCGTGCGGCCTGTCTCGGGCCGGAGCTCGAGCAGGGCGCGGTCGCCGCGGCGCTCGAGGAGGCGGTAGCGGGTGATCGCCAGCACGCCGCTCGCGGCCCGATCCTCCCGCTTCGCGGCCCGATCCTCGCGCCCCGCGGCCCGATCCTCGCGCCCCGCGGCCCGATCCTCGCGCCCCGCGGCCCGATCCTCTCGAGCCCCGCCGGTCTCGGCGAGCGCGCGCATCGCACCTCCCGGCGCCGGGACGAGGCGGTGCCGCAGGGTGCCGCGCGGCGGGCGATCGCCGAAGCCGGAGACCGCGGCGACGTACGTCTTCTGCACCGTGCGCCCCTCGAACTGCCGCGCGACGGCGGCGTTCGCCTCACGCCGCCGCGTGAACAGGAGGACGCCCGACGTGTCGCGATCGAGCCGCTGGTGGATCCCGAGGTACGCCTCCGCGTCGCCCCGGCCGCGGAGGAAGGCGCGGAGGCGCGTCACCATGTCGTCGATCCGCTCCGCCTCCGGCGCGTGCGTCGACAGGCCAGCCGGCTTGTCGACGACGATGAGATCGCCGTCCTCGGCGAGGATCCACGCCGGATGGATGTCGGGAAAGAGCTCCGGGAGCGAGAGGCGCGGGGTCATCCGTTCTGCTTGACGTCGGTGCCGGGCGGCGCCGTGAACTGGAACTCCGCCGGATCGATCGACGCGGGCTGCGACGCGTTCTCGAAGTCGAACCGGTTCCGGTTGCCCTGCGCGTCGACGATGAGGACGCGGCGCACGACGCCAGGGTCCTTCTTCGCGAGGAGCGCCTTGTCGATATAGAACATCACGACTTCGTAGTGGGGAGTCGGCGCGCGCGGCTTGCCGACGAGCACCGGGCCGCCCTCGAACTTCGCCTTGTCGTTGAAGGTGAACGTGAACGACGGGCGGAGCCCATGACCCATGAGGAACGAGAGGGCGCCCGGATACTCCGAGTTCTGCACCGGCGTGACGAACATCTGCCGGTCCTCGGCGACGTAGACCTTGAGCGACACGCCGTCGGAGACGATGCGGTTCTGGTTCGGCGGATCGTAGCGAAACGAGATCCTGTCCGGCTTCTGGACCGACAGCGTACCGCTCTGCTTCTTGACGGCCCCCGAGACCTTCTGCGTGTGCTCCTGCTTGAAGCGGGCGAAGTACGTCTTCTTGCCGACGAAGATCGCGTCGACCTCGGCCGCGACGGCGTCCGCGGATCCCGCCTCGGCGGGCGGCACAGCGGGCGGCGCCGCCGTGCCGGGCGCGGGCGCGGAGGTCGCCGCCGGCGCCTCGGCGCGCCCTCCGCCCGCGTCGCGCGCCGCCGCGTCGCCGGCGAGCGTCCCCGCGTCGCGCGCCGCCGTCGCGGCGCCCGCGTCCTCGCGCTTCCGACCCGCGTCCTCCGCCGGCGCGCCCGCGTCGGCCGGCACCGCCGCGTCCGTCGCCGCCGGAGCGCCCGCGCCGGGGGCCGCCTCGGGGGCGCTCGCCTGCGGCGGCGCGTCGGCCGGCTGCGGCGGCGCGGCGGCCGGCTGCGGCAGGGGCTGCGCGGCGGAGGGCGACGCGTCGGGCGCCGCGCCGGCGGGAGCGGGCGGCGCGTCGCAGGCCGCCACGACCAGGGCAACGGCCGGGACGAGGGCGACGAGGCGGAGGCGGTTCATCGAAGAGCTCGCTTTCAAGGAGAGTGCGTCGCGTGTTCTAGGACAGGTAGGGCCGAGGTGGTAGCGCCGACCTCCACCGCCCCGGTCCCTGCGCCGGCGGCATCGACCGCGACCTCGCGTCGTCGCGGGGGCGCTCGCGGCCGTCGTCGCTCGAAAAATGGCGCCGCGCCGAGGGCGGGGACGCCGGCGCTCGCCGGAGCACGCCAAGGGACGCCGGAGATCCCCACGGCGGCGGAACGACGGCGCGACGGGTGGCTGAGCGGCGGAACCCTGCCGGAACGCCGGAACGGCGGCGTGGGCACGCGCGGGCGACGAGATCGTCACGAGCACCCGGGGCGAGACCATGTCTTGACCCCTATTTCCACGTAGCCCAAACTCTCCGGCCGCATGCGCGTGGGCACTCCCTCCCTGATCGATGCGTCGTCGCTCATCCTGATCCTCGACGTCTCGCGCAAGCTCGCGGCGCCGTGTGATCTCACCGAGCTGCTCGAGCTCATCATCAAGACGGGGCGGGAGGTGATCGGCGCCGACCGCGGGAGCGTCTTCCTCTACGACGAGGAGGCCAAGGAGCTTTACTCCCGCGTCGCCACGGGCGAGGCCCAGATCCGCGTCAGCATCGACAAGGGCATCGCCGGGGAGTGCGCGCGCAAGCGCCAGACCATCCTCGTCGACGACTGCTATTCCGACCCGCGGTTCAATCAGGAGATCGACCGCCGGACGGGGTATCACACGAAATCCCTCATCACGGTCCCGCTCATCGGGCTCGACGACAAGCTCGTCGGCGTGCTCCAGATGCTGAATTCGAAGGCGGACCACTTCGGCCCGGACGAGCGCGACGTGGCGGAGCTGCTCGCGGCGCAGGCGGCCGTCGCCGTGCAGCGCACGCTCCTGCTCGAGGAGCGCATGATCAAGCTGAAGCTCGAGCACGATCTCACCATCGCGCGCGACATCCAGCAGAACATCCTCCTGCGGCGGCTGCCGCGCTGCCCCGGCTACTCGCTGTCGGCGTTCAGCAAGCCGGCGGACGACACGGGCGGCGACATCTACGACGTCATCCGTCTCGACGAGCGCGTGGACATGTCGCCGATGATCCTGCTGCTCGCCGACGCGGCCGGCCACGGCATCGGCCCCGCCCTCAGCGTGACCCAGTTCCGCGCGATGCTCCGCATCGGCCTGCGCCTCTCGGCCGACATGGACGCGCTCATGCACCACGTGAACCAGCAGCTCCTCGAGGACCTGCCGAACGACCGCTTCATCACGGCGTTCCTCGGCATCCTCGACCCGACGACGCACCAGCTCCGCTTCCACGCGGCCGGGCAGGGGCCGCTGCTCCACTACCGGGCGGCCGAGGGCCAGGTCGTGTGGCGCGATCCGTCGACCGTCCCGCTCGGCATGTTCAAGGATCTCGACCTGCCCCCGACGCCGCCCCTCGTGATGGCGCCGGGCGATCTCCTCGTTCTGCTGACCGACGGCTTCTACGAGTACCAGGACGCCGCCGGGCAGGTGTTCGGCAAGGAGCGCGTCGGCGACCTCATCCATCGCCTGCACGCGCGCCCCACGTCCGACATCCTGGGCGCGCTCCTCGCCGAGGTGCGCCGCTTCGCCGGCTCGGCCAAGCAGATCGACGACCTCACCGCGCTGCTCGTGAAGCGCGACGCCTAGAGCGAACCCGAGCGGGCCCGACCCGGAGCGGGGCCCACCGCGAGAACGCGGGCGTCGTCGACATCGGCGACGGGTTCGCGGCCGTCTGCTCCTGCTCGAGGCGTGCCTCGAGATCTTCGCGGAGGCGCCAGCGGAATCGACCCGGCGATTCCGCGGCGCCGCGCGCTCACGCGGCGCCTTCGCCTATACTCGCAGCATGAAGCGCTGGATCCCGCTCGGGCTCATCGCCGCCGGCGCCGTCCTCGGCGCGGCGGCGCTGCTGCTATCGCCCTCCGAGGAGGAACGGATCCGCGACCGGCTCACCCAGCTCGAGAACGCGGTGCGCATCGACGACGGCGAGCGGAATCCGCTGGTGCGCCACGGCCGCATTCGCGGTGAGTTCGCCGAGATCTTCACGAAGGAGGCGAGCGCCCGCATCGCCGAGATCGGCGACAGCCTCCGCGGCCGCGACGAGCTCGCGAACGCGGCGACCCAGGCAGCCGTCGTCTATCAGACCGCGGAGGTGAGCCTGGGTGGCACGGAGATCCAGATCGACCCGGCCGGCATGACGGCGAAGGTGACCGCCACCGCGACGGTCACGGGCGCCCGGCATGGGCATGAGGCCCGGCGGGACGAGCTGCCCGTGGTGCTGCGGCTCGAGAAGATCGACGGCGAGTGGAAGATCGTCTCTGCCACCGTCCACCCCAGGCACACACCTGGCGACGACGGCCGCTGACAACCGCGCTCAAGCCCCGAGACGCAGCCAACAGCGAGCTTCGCGGCGTCGAGGGCACGCCAGGGAAGCGCTCATGCGCACCAAAAAAGAAAGGCCGGTCGGGAAGAACCCGCCGGCCTGAGGCCCGCTTTCGCGGACCCACCGGGACCGCACAGGGGCGCCGGTGGAGGGGAGTCCACCGGAGTCCTGGAGAGGCCCGCGATCAAAAGAGATCAGAAGTCAGAAGATAGAAGTCAGGAAAGCAATACGAAGCGCAATCAAGTAAAGAGCGAAGATAAAGCGAAGAAGACGGGCGGAAGACTAAGACAATCCGAGAAGCCAGTCAAACCGAAAGATGAAGCTGAAGCGAAGTGCAAAGCGCGAACCGGAACCGAACGAGCAAGCTCAAGCGAAGCAGGGGAGAAGCTGAAGCAAAGCGGGAAGCAGGGTCAACATCGAGAGCGGCACAACAGATAAGAAAAGCTGAGACCGAGGTCTGACAAGCTGGTCATGCTAAGCCAACTCAATTGGCGACGCGCGTCGCGCGTGCCTCGGCCATCCCTCCTTAATCGCCTCGTGAGGCGTCTGTCGTCACGTGAACCGAAGCTGTCCGCCGGCACCCGGCGACAAGTCAATCAAGGAGCCCGATACCGCAAGAGCCATGGCATCCGGGTGACGGCGGGGTCGCGATCGCTCGGCTAGCGCCGCCGATCACCTCGCTTGGCGTCCCCCCCGAAGACCGGGGCTGCATTGCGAAGGTCATGCCAGGGGTCCCCCCTTCGAGTCCGCATGAAACAGGACGACGAGCAGGGGCGACATCTGGTGGATACATAGAGCAACCGGCGGGCCAACGGCGAAGGGGCCGCGGTCCTGGCGCCCAGCAGCCAAAATTGCCGCTGAAACCCTCCCTCCGAGGCGCGCGCGCGACCTCGAAGGCCAGCACCGGTCATACATTTCCGCAGGGACTGGTCCGATCCAGGGATGGGTTCAGATCCAGAACGCAAAGCGTACCTGGACATGAATATGTTCACCATCGAGCCGCTGGACGCCCTGCATTGCACCGTGGAAGCGAAGAAGTGCACGAGGGCAGGACGACTGCCATCGACGCTTTGCGTCGTATCTCGACGGCGTGCTCCCCGCCAAAGGCGCAGCGCGCTACGCGGCGCAGCCCGCAATACGCAGCGCGGCGCGCAGCTCACCGCACATCGGCGCAGCGCACGGCACATGGCAGAGCTCGCGGCGCACAAGGGCGCAGCTCGCGGCGCACAGCGCAGCTCGCTGGACTACCTGCAGCCGGCCTCGATCAGCGGCTCGACCACCCGGGCGATGTTCTCCTGGGGCTCGGAGAACCTGTGGCGCTCGAGCCTCCGCAACGCGCCCAGGAACCTCGGCCAGCTGCCGCCGCAGGTCGCGAGCAGCGCCCGGAGCTCAGGAGTCCCCGAGTTGTAGACACGGAACTGCACGAGCGACGCGTTGTTGATCGGACGCCGCGCCCCGATGTCGGCCTTGAGCCGGGCGAGCACCGCGTCCTTCTCCGCCCGCTTCTCGGCGTCGGGCGCAGGGGACGCATACAGCCGATTGAGGTGGACGTAGGCCGCGTGCAGCGCGCGCGTCCGCACCTCGCTCCTCTCCATCTCCCTCATGTAGGCCGTCTTCTCCGCGGAGAAGGGGCCCACCCGCTCGTCCAGGTAATGCTTGGTGAGCTCGTCCCCGACGAAGCTCGCGAGGCTCTCGTTCAACCTCGTCTGCCCCTTCACGTACAGCGTCGCGTGCAGCGACTCGTGGAGCACCACGTTGGCGAGGTCGCCGAGCGCCTCGTCCCCGTCCGAGATCATCGTGGACAGGACCGGATCCTCGAGCCAGCCGAGCGTCGAGTAGGCGCCCGCCGCGCGCACGTCGACGTCCCAGCCGGCCGCCTTGAGCGGCGCCGCGAACGCCTTGGCATCCTTGAGATCGAACCACCCCATGTAGGGGACCGTACCCACGATAGGAAAACTCCATGTCTTCGAGCGGAACCGCAGCGGCTCACACGCGCTCACCACCCAGACCGCGGCTGGGCGATCGAGCTCGACATACGTCCTGTAATTGCCGGTCGGGGTCAGCCCGTGGCGCTCCCCGAAGCGCTTGATGTGCGGGACCTCGCGCAGCAGCGCGCGCGTCCGCCACGGCTTGCGGGCGTCGAAGGCGGCGTCCTCGAGCGACTCGGCGCGCCAGGCCATCGAGAGCTGGCCGGCGCCCGCCTGCGCGATGTAGCGGACCTGGGTACACGATGCGAGCAGGAGACAGAGCGCGACGAGCCCCGCGGCGGCGCAGACCAGGCGCGCCGCGGAGCGAGGGCGCGACACGGACCACGAGGGCGCGGCGCCGCGACGGGCGCTGGCCGCAAGCCTTTCGCTCATCCTTAGCTGATAGCTGGCCGCGCGGGCTAAACAAGCTCTTCCGCGCAATCGACGCGCGCGCCGCGCGCCCCACGCGCACGCGCGGGGCGCGCCCGACAGATCAGGACGGCAGCGCCGCCCCCCACGAACTGTTCTGCACGGCCGGGACGATCGGCGCGCGTTCGCGCAACGAGGGCTCCTCCGTGGCATAGAGGGGCTCGCGTGCGAGGGGGTAGTCGCGTGGAGCCCCGTTCGCCAGCACCATCTGGATGGCGCCGAGGTGCCCGCTGCGGAACGCGGCGGCCGCGCACGCGAGATAGAACTCCCACGTCCTCATGAAGGCGTTGTCGAAGCCGGTGACCCGCTCGATCTTCTCCCTGTTCTCCAGGAAATTACGGCGCCAGCAGCGCGCCGTGAGCGCGGAGTGGCGCCGCAGGTTCTCCGCGTCGAGCACGTCGAGGCCGCGCGCCGAGGCGCGCGTCGCCATCCCCTGGAGCGAAGGAGGCCAGTACCCCGGGAAGATGTGCTTTTGCAGGAAGGGGTCAGTCCGCGACGACTCCTGCTCTCTCGTGACGCTCTCGAGCAGGCACACGCCGCCCGGGGCGAGCAGCGCCTTCACCCTGTCATAGAACACCTCGATACGACGCTCGCCGGCATGGCACATCGAGCCGAGGGAGACGAGCCGATCCCACCGCGGCTCGTCCTCGAGCTCGTCGCAGCTCATCACGCGGACCTCGACCGGGAGCCGCCGCGCGGCCGCCTGCTCGCGGATGTACCTCGCCTGGTTCTCGCAGAGGGTGATACCGAGGCACTGCACCCCGTACGCCTCCGCGGCGTGGAACATGAGGTGCCCCCATCCGCAGCCGAGATCCACGAGCCGTTGCCCGCGCCGGAGCGCGAGCTTCCGCGCGACGAGGGAGATCTTGTGCGCCTGCGCGTCGTCGAGCGTCTCGCCCGGAGAGCTGAAGTAACCACACGACGTCTGGAGGCGCCTGTCCAGGTAAAGAGGGTAAAAGTCGTTGCCCAGCCCATAGTGACGCTCGACGGCGAGCCTCTCGCGCTTCGCCGCCCCGGAGAGCAGCCCGAGCCGGAGCGCGTCGAGCACGCCCGACAGGCCGCGGTCGAACGACGACGACGCGGGCACGAGGCGCGGCAGGCGCGCCTCCACGGACCGAGCGAGCTGGAAGAGGCCCGCGAGCGAGTCCTCGAGATCTCCCTCGAACGTGACCTCGCGCCGGACATACGCCTCACCGAGGCCGAGCGTGCCCCGGAGCGCCGTCTCGCAGAGCGACCGACGCGTCCTGAACGTCACGGCGAACTCGGGAGCGCCCGCGCCGAAGCGCAGCCGCTCGCCGCCCCAGAAGCGCAGCTCGAACGGGGTCCCGCCGTGGCGCTCCAGCAGGCGCGACGCCGCTTCCTTGAATCGACGAGACCACGGCGGCATTTCGCCCTTCCTGACGATGAACATCGGACCCCCTCCGCGGCCCCCCGGCCGCCCGACGAGCTGACCCGAGCTGGGCTTTCCCGTCAAGCAACATGTCATCCATGCAAACGACATCACAGCGAGTCACGTAACGCCCAGAGCGGTCGGAGGACACCCCGGACACGCGCTGTCGTCAGGGAGAGGAGGAACGCAGTGGCTGGCTCGCTCATAACACCGGAGTGGTGTTCGGGAGAGTCCTGACAGCATGCTCACATGTCCGGGATGTTTCATGTTCCAGGCGAAGGAGGGAAATCGGGAAGATGACTCGAATTTCTCCCTACCTTCCTGGTCGTGTTCCTGGTCGCGTGGCGTACCCATGCCCTGTGTGCGCTGCCCCCTCGCGCCCGGTAGGCGCCTGAGCTCCCTCGCGGCCGGGGCGCGGTCCGTGGTACGCACGCCGGCCCGTGACCACGCCCAGCGATCCTCCCGCCGCCCTGCGAGACCTGCCGCCGCCCGCGCGGCGCGCAGGGAAGGCCGGCAGCGGTGAGCTCGTGTTCACGAGCGTCGCGGGGCGCACCGTGCTCGAGAAGGCGCTCGCCAGGAGCCCGCTCAAGCTGCTCGCTCCGAGGAACCACGGGCAGGCAGCGTGGGTGTTCGTCGCGAGCTTCGGCGGCGGCCTCGTCGGCGGCGACGAGCTCCACCTCCACGCGCGCGTCGGTCGCGGGGCCGCCGCGCTGCTCAGCACCCAGGCCTCGACCAAGGTCTACCGTTCGCCTCTCGGCAGCCGCCAGCGCCTCGCGGCCGAGGTTCAAGCAGGCGGGCTCCTCGTCGCGATCCCCGATCCGGTCGTCTGCTTCGCGGGCTCGCGGTACGAGCAGGACATCGACGTCGCGCTCGCCGACGACGCGTCGCTCGTGCTCGTCGACGCGCTGTCCTCGGGCCGGAGCGCGCGGGGCGAGCGCTGGGCGTTCGACCGGTACGCGTCGCGCATCCGGGTGAGCCGCGGCGGGCGGGCCGTGCTGCTCGAAGCGACGCGGCTCGATCCCGCGCACGGCGCGCTGCTCGAGCGCATGGGGCGCTTCGACGCGCTCGCGACGTTCGTCGCGCTCGGCCCGCGCGTCGCGGGCGCGGCGGAGGCGCTGCTCGCGCCGCGGCCGCCGCCCGAGCGGCGCGCCGAGCTCGTCGCGTCGGCCAGCCCGCTCCGGGGCGGCGGCGCCGTCGTGCGCGTCGCGGGCACGAGCGTCGAGCGCGTGGCCGGCTTCCTCCGCGGCGCGCTCGGCTTCCTCGCGGGTGAGCTCGGTGATGATCCGTTCGCACGAAAGTGGTAGCGTCGCGCCGCGCCGGCAAAGCCGCGGCGTCGCCGCGCCGGAGAGAGGGCGAACATGCACCTTGCGCCTCGTGATCTCGACAAGCTCGTGCTGCACGGCGCGGGCTTCCTCGCCCAGAAGCGCCTCGCGCGCGGGGTCAGGCTCAACTACCCGGAGGCCGTCGCGCTCATCGCGACGCAGATCCTCGAGCTGATCCGCGACGGCCGCAGCGTCGCCGAGCTCATGGACGTGGGCCGCCGCCTGCTCGGGCGCGCGCAGGTGATGGCCGGCGTCCCCGAGATGGTCGCCGAGGTCCAGGTGGAAGGGACCTTCCCCGACGGGACGAAGCTCGTCACCGTCCACCACCCGATCGCGCTCGAGCACGGCGATCTCGCGCTCGCGCTCTACGGCAGCTTCCTCCCCGTGCCCGACGTGTCGCTCTTCCAGCCCGCAGGCCAGGGCGAGGCGGCGGCCGAGCCGACGCCCGGCGAGGTGCTCGTGAAGCCCGGCGAGATCGAGCTCTCCCCCGGCCGGCGGCGGCTCTCCCTCCCCGTGAAGAACCTGGGCGACCGGCCGATCCAGGTGGGCAGCCACTACCCGTTCTCGGAGACGAACCGCGCGCTCGAGTTCGACCGGGCGGCGGCGGCGGGGATGCGGCTCGACATCCCCGCGGGCACCGCGGTCCGCTTCGAGCCGGGCGACGAGAAGACGATCACGCTGGTGCAGGTCGGCCCGCACGGGGCGGCGCACGCCGCGCGGGAGGAGCAGCAGGCATGAGCCACAGGATTCAGCGGCGGCACTATGTCGATATCTACGGGCCGACGGTCGGCGACCGGGTGCGGCTCGGCGACACCGGCCTCATCGCCGAGGTCGAGCGGGATCACACGTCCTACGGCGACGAGTGCAAGTTCGGCGGCGGCAAGGTGCTGCGCGATCGCATGGGGCAGATGCCCGGCGCCTCGAACGACGAGGCGCTCGACTGCGTCATCACGAACGCGCTCATCGTCGACTGGACCGGCGTCTACAAGGCCGACATCGGCATCAAGCGCGGCCGCATCGCGGCGATCGGCAAGGCCGGCAACCCGAAGGTGATGGCCGGCGTCACGCCGGGAATGATCGTCGGCGTGACGACGGAGGTCATCGCCGGCGAGGGCCACATCGTCACGGCCGGGGGCGTCGACGCGCACATCCATTTCATCTGCCCGCAGCAGGGGTACGAGGCGCTCGCAGCGGGCGTCACCACGTTCGTCGGCGGCGGCACGGGCCCGGCGACGGGCACGAACGCGACGACGTGCACCCCGGGCGCCCGCCACATCTCGCTGATGCTGCAGGCGACGGACGTCCTGCCGCTCAACATCGGCCTCACGGGCAAGGGCAACACCTCGTCGCCCGAGGGGCTGCTCGAGCAGGTGCGCGCCGGCGCCGTCGGGCTGAAGCTCCACGAGGACTGGGGGACGACCCCGCCCGCCATCGACTGCTGCCTCAGCTTCGCCGAGCACGAGGACATCCAGGTCACGCTCCACACCGACACGCTGAACGAGTCGGGCTACGTCGACGACTCCATCGCGGCGTTCAAGGGCAGGACGATCCACTCCTACCACTCCGAGGGCGCGGGCGGCGGGCACGCGCCCGACATCCTGCGCATCTGCGGCGAGCCGAACGTCATCCCGAGCTCGACGAACCCGACGCGCCCGTACACGGTCAACACGCTCGACGAGCACCTCGACATGCTCATGGTCTGCCACCACCTCGACCGGAACATCCCGGAGGACGTGGCGTTCGCCGAGAGCCGCATCCGCGGCGAGACCATCGCGGCCGAGGACATCCTGCACGACCTCGGCGCGATCAGCATCATCTCGAGCGACAGCCAGGCGATGGGCCGCGTCGGCGAGGTGATCACGAGGACCTGGCAGACCGCGCACAAGATGCGGGACCAGCGCGGCCGGCTGCCCGAGGAGCAGGGCGACAACGACAACTTCCGGATCCGCCGCTACGTGGCCAAGTACACGATCAACCCGGCCATCGCGCACGGCATGTCCCACGAGATCGGGTCGGTCGAGCCGGGCAAGCTCGCGGACCTCGTGCTGTGGCGGCCCCAGATGTTCGGCGTGCGCCCGGAGCTCGTGATCAAGGGCGGCCTCATCGCCTGGGCGCAGATGGGCGATCCGAACGCGTCGATCCCGACGCCTCAGCCGTACTACATGCGCCCGATGTTCGGCTCGCTCGGCGCGGCCGTCGGCGAGACGAGCATCGCGTTCGTGTCGAGCCGCGCCATGGACGAGGGGAGCATCCGCCGGCTCGACCTGAAGAAGCGCCTCTCGGCGGTCCGCCGGTGCCGCAAGATCGGCAAGGCCGACATGCGCCTCAACAGCACGCTCCTGCCGATCACGGTCGATCCCGAGACGTACGAGGTGCGGGCCGGCGGCGAGCTCCTCCGCTGCGACCCCGCGAAGATCCTGCCCCTCGCGCAGAGGTACAGCCTCTTCTGAGGCGGGGAGCTCGGCCTCGGCGGCCCGGCGCCCGCGGGTTCACTTTCTCTCCGTCTGCTTCCGTCTGCTTCCGTCCGCTCCCTCTGATCCTGTCTGATTCTGTCCGCTTCCATCCGCGCGCATGAACAGGTGGCTCCTCCTCCAGCTCTCCGACTCCGCGTTCCCGGTCGGAGGGTTCGCGCACTCCGCGGGCCTGGAGGCGGCGGTGCAGCTCGGCGAGGTCGGGCCCGGGGGGCGAGCGCTCTCGTCGTTCGTCGCGAGCGCGCTCTGGCAGGTGGGCCTCGGCGCCCTGCCGCTCGTGCGGGCCGCGCATGAGCGCCCGCTCGACATCGCGGCCGTCGACGACGCCTGCGACGCCTTCCTCGTGAACCACGTCGCGAACCGGGCGAGCCGGACGCAGGGCCGCGCGTTCCTCGCGACGAGCGCGCGCGTCTTCCCCTCCGCCGAGATCCGCCGCCTCGACGCCGCCGTGCGGGCGCGGGAGGCGCTCGGCCACCACGCGCCGGCGTTCGGCGCGACCCTCGCGGCGCTCGGCGTCCCGCGCGAGGACGCGCACGCCGTCTACCTGCACGCCTCGCTCCGCGGCGTCGTCTCGGCGGCGGTGCGCCTCGGGCTCATCGGGCCGCTGGAGGCACAGCGACTGCAACTCGAGAGCGCGCCGCTCCTCGACGCGGTGCTCCATGAGTGTGAAGATCACGGCGTCGATGAGCTCGCGCAGCCGGCGCCGCTCCTCGATCTCTTCGGGGCCACGCAGGATCGGCTCTACTCGCGTCTCTTTCAATCGTGAGGTGACAGCATGCACGACCCCGGCGAGCACGGGCACGGGCACAACGGCCACGACCACGTTCACGACCACGACCACGACCACGTTCACGACCACGGCCACGACCACGACCACGGCCACGACCACGTTCGCGGGGGTGGCCACAGGCACGCGCATGCGCACGGAGACGAGCACACGCACGAGCACTGGGCGCATCCGGGGCTCTTCAGCGAGCGGGATGCGCCGAAGGACCGCGATTTCTCCGCGCGCGCGTTCACGGTGGGGATCGGGGGGCCCGTAGGCAGCGGCAAGACGGCGCTCGTGCTCGCGCTCTGCCGCGCGCTGCGCGACAGGATGCCCCTCGGCGTCGTCACGAACGACATCTTCACCCAGGAGGACGCCGAGTTCCTGCACCGCAACAAGGCGCTGCCGCCGGAGCGCATCCGCGCGGTGGAGACCGGCGGCTGCCCGCACGCGGCGATCCGCGAGGACATCAGCCACAACCTCGTCGCGCTCGACGACCTCATGGATCACGTCGCGCCCGCGCTCCTCATCGTCGAGAGCGGCGGCGACAACCTCGCCGCCCAGTACAGCCGGGAGCTCGTCGACTACACGATCTACGTGATCGACGTCGCCGGCGGCGACAAGGTGCCGCGCAAGGGCGGACCGGGCATCACGCAGTCGGATCTGCTCGTCATCAACAAGACCGATCTCGCTCCGCACGTCGGCGCCGACCTCGGCGTCATGGAGCGGGACGCCCGGAGGATGCGGGGCGACGGGCCCTTCCTGTTCGCGCAGTGCAACCGGAGCCAGGGAGTCCCCGAGATCATTGACCACATCCTCTCCGCCATGCGCCGCGCGACCACCACGGCGCCTCCCGCGAAATAGGCCTCTATCGCGCGCCTCCCGCTGCGAGAAGCGCTCACGCTCCACAGGAGTCGGCATACCGGAGCACATCTGCGCCGGGCGCGCGGCGCCGCCCCCTGTTAAAGGAGGACAGCGGCAACGCCGCTTCGACTTCCGTTTCGCTGGAATACCGGTTCTATTGGACCGTAGGCGGACTTCGGACGGGTGGTAGAGGGCGGAGAGGGCTCCGCCGGGCGGAGCGGCTTCCACCACGACCGCCGCGGTCGCCACGCGATCACGGCAGCGCCGGATGGCGAGGCGCGCGGCGCACCCGTCGTAGACCAGAGGAGGAGGCATCAGTGAGCCAGGCCCGACCCCATGTGCTGGTGGTGGACGCCGAGAAGAGGGTCCTCGACAGGCTCGCGCTCGAGCTGAACCAGGGCGGCTTCGACGTCACCTGCGCCGAGAGCGGGCTCGCGGCGATCGAGCTCGTCAAGGCGCGCCGCTTCGACCTCGTCGTCGCCGATGTGGGGGCGCTCGGCATGGAGGGCGCCGGGACCATCGCCGCGCTCAAGGCGCTCGGCCCGGACCTCGAGATCATCGTCGGCGCCCCGTGCTCGAGCGCGCAGGCCGCCGTGGAGTGCATCGAGCTCGGCGCCTACGACATGCTGGAGAAGCCCTACGACATCGATGACCTGAAGCGGATGCTCGAGGCGGCGATGCTGCGCACCCACCTCGACGCCGTGGCGGCCGTCCACCAGGCGAGCGCCGCCCTCGTCGCGTCCCTCTCGCGGGACGACTTCCCCGAGCGCGCCGTGGATCTCGCGGCGAAGGTCGTCTATACGACCGGCGCGGCGCTCTCGCTGGCGCTCGATCAAGGGGCCGCCCTGTACCAGGCGGCCTCCGGCGCCGAGGTGCCCGCGGCGTTCATCGCGCGGCTCGCCGGGCGCATCGAGGGCGCGCTCGCGCCTGTTCGCCTGTCCGCGGACGACGCGCCCGATCTCCTCTGTACCGCAGAGGGCGATCGCTTCGGCGCCGCCATCGTCGCGCCGCTCCGCCTGGGCGAGAGCTCGTTTGGCGGCCTCGTGGTGCTCCGCGACGAGCGCCTGCCGGCGTTCACCAGCCAGGAGGAGCAGGCCATCGGCATCTTCGCGATTGAGCTCGCGCTCGCCTTTTACGGCCACAAGGTACGGCGCTCGCTCGGCCCCTGCGCCGCCTGACGCGCGCGGGGATGGATGAGGCGCGCTTCCGCGCGCGGCGCGCTCGTCCGCGTCGAGATCTGCGGCGAGCGCCCGCAAATTCTTCGGCGATCGAGCCCAAGATTCCCTCTGGCTAACGCGTTCGCACCCCACTAAAGGAGGGGAGCGATGAGCCCCACCGCTGCACCATCGACTCTCCCCGCCAGGGCCCAGCGCGCCGCGACCTTCTACCGGGACCTCGTCGGCAAGAAGATCGCGATGGCGCTGAGCGGCGTCATCTTCTTCGGCTTCGTGATCGGCCACATGGCCGGCAACCTCCAGGTCTTCCTCGGCCGGCAGAAGTTCAACGACTATGCCGCCTTCCTCCACGGGACGCCCTCCCTGCTCTGGGGGACGCGGATCGTCCTCCTCGCCTCCCTCATCGTCCACGTCTACACGGGCGTGACGCTCGCGCAGCACAGCCGCGCTGCCCGGCCGGTCCCCTACCAGGTGAAGGGGCAGCGGCGCCCGAACGTCGCCGCGCGGACGATGCTGCTGAGCGGCGGCGTCCTCGGCGCCTTCATCGTCTATCACCTGCTCCACCTGACGACGGGCACCGTGCACCCCGACTTCGTGCCGCTGGACGCCTACGACAACGTCGTGAAGGGCTTCAGCCCGGGCCCCGCGGCGATTGCCTACGTCGTGGCGATGGGCCTGCTCGCGCTGCACCTCTACCACGGCGCGTGGAGCATGTTCCAGTCGGTGGGCTTCAACCACCCGCGCTACTCGCCGGCGCTCAAGAAGTTCGCCGCCGCGTCGTCGATCCTGCTCTTCGCCGGCTTCTCGTCCATCCCGCTGGCCGTCCTGTTCGGCATCGTCCGCTGAGCCCGGAGCGTCCGTCATCATGCAGCTGAATGCGAAGATCCCTGAAGGTCCCATCGAGAAGAAGTGGGACCAGCACCGCTTCAACCTGAAGCTCGTCAACCCGGCGAACAAGCGGAAGTACACGGTCCTCGTCGTCGGCACCGGCCTCGCCGGGGGCGCGGCGAGCGCGACGCTGGCCGAGCTCGGCTACAACGTGAAGAGCTTCTGTTTCCAGGACTCTCCGCGCCGCGCCCACAGCATCGCCGCGCAGGGCGGCATCAACGCCGCGAAGAACTACCAGAACGACGGCGACAGCATCTACCGCCTCTTCTACGACACCGTGAAGGGCGGCGATTACCGCGCGCGCGAGGCCAACGTGTACCGGCTCGCGCAGATCAGCGTGAACATCATCGACCAGTGCGCCGCGCAGGGCGTGCCGTTCGCGCGCGAGTACGGCGGCGTGCTCGCGAACCGCTCCTTCGGCGGGGCGCAGGTGTCGCGCACGTTCTACGCGCGAGGCCAGACGGGGCAGCAGCTCCTCCTCGGCGCCTACCAGGCCCTCGAGCGGCAGATCGGCCTCGGCAAGGTGAAGATGTACCCGCGCACCGAGATGCTCGACCTCATCGTCATCGACGGCAAGGCGCGCGGCCTCATCACCCGCAACCTGATCACCGGCGCGCTCGAGACGCACCTCGGCGACGCGGTCGTCCTCGCGTCGGGCGGCTACGGCAACGTCTTCTTCCTCTCGACGAACGCGAAGGGGTCGAACACAACGGCCATCTGGCGGGCCCACAAGCGCGGCGCGCTCTTCGGCAACCCCTGCTTCACGCAGATCCACCCGACGTGCATCCCGGTCTCGGGCGACTACCAGTCGAAGCTGACGCTCATGAGCGAGTCGCTCCGCAACGACGGCCGCATCTGGGTGCCCACGAACCTGGGCGACACGCGCCCGCCGGAGCTCATCCCCGATGGCGAGCGTGACTATTACCTCGAGCGCCGCTATCCGAGCTTCGGCAACCTCGTGCCGCGCGACGTCGCGTCGCGCGCGGCGAAGGCGGTATGCGACGAGGGCCGCGGCGTGGGGCCGACGCGTCTCGGCGTGTACCTCGACTTCTCGGACGCCATCCGGCGCCTCGGCAAGCCGGCCATCGCCGAGCGTTATGGCAACCTCTTCGACATGTACGAGCGCATCACCGGCGACGACCCGTACAGCGTCCCGATGCGCATCTATCCGGCCATCCACTACACGATGGGCGGGCTCTGGGTGGACTACAACCTGATGAGCACGATCCCCGGCCTGTACGTGCTCGGCGAGGCGAACTTCTCCGACCACGGCGCGAACCGCCTCGGGGCGAGCGCGCTGATGCAAGGCCTGGCGGATGGGTACTTCATCATCCCCTACACCATCGGCGATTACCTCGCGTCGACGAAGCTCGAGCGGATCGACGACCTCCACCCCGCCGTGAGGGACGCCGAGCGCGACGCGAGCGCGCGGCTGAACAAGCTGCTCGGCGCGAACGGCTCGCGCACGGCCGACTCGTTCCACCGCGAGGTCGGCAAGATCATGTGGGAGGCGTGCGGGATGGCGCGCAACGCGGCCGGGCTCAAGGGCGCGCTCACGCGCATCCCGGAGCTCCGCGAGCAGTTCCACCGCGACGTCCGCGTCTCGGGGACGGGCACCGGCCTGAACCAGGAGCTCGAGAAGGCGGCGCGCGTCGCCGACTTCTTCGAGCTGGCGGAGCTCATGTGTCGTGACGCGCTCGACAGGGAGGAGTCGTGCGGCGGGCACTTCCGCGAGGAGCACCAGACGCCCGAGGGCGAGGCGAAGCGCGACGACGAGCGCTTCTCCTATGTCGCCGCCTGGGCATGGAGAGGCGAAGGTCAGGCCCAGGAGCTCCACAAGGAGCCGCTCCAGTTCAACGAGGTTCACCCCACGCAGCGGAGTTACAAATAATGCGCCTCACCCTCCATGTCTGGCGGCAGAAGGGCAAGTACGAAGCGGGCCGGTTCGTCACGTACGAGGTGCCCGACGTCAGCGAGCACATGTCCTTCCTCGAGATGCTCGACGTGCTCAATCAGCGGCTCATCCTCAAGGGTGAGGAGCCAATCGCGTTCGATCACGACTGTCGCGAGGGCATCTGCGGCATGTGCGGCTTCATGATCAACGGCCAGGCGCACGGCCCCCTCCGTGGGACGACCGTGTGTCAGCTGCACATGCGTCACTACAAGGACGGCGACGTGCTGTGGCTCGAGCCTTGGCGAGCCCAGGCGTTCCCGGTGGTAAGCGACCTCGCCGTGGACCGCAGCGCGTTCGACCGGATCATCGCGTCGGGCGGCTTCGTCTCGGTGTCGACGGGCAGCGCGCCGGACGCGAACGCGATCCCGGTGCCGAAGGTGGTCGCCGAGCGCGCCATGGACGCGGCGGCGTGCATCGGCTGCGGCGCCTGTGTCGCATCTTGTCCGAACGCGTCCGCCTCTCTCTTCACCGCGGCGAAGCTCACGCACCTGAACCTCCTGCCGCAGGGCCAGCCGGAGCGCGATCAGCGGAGCCTCAACATGGTCGCCCAGATGCGCGTCGAGGGCTTCGGCCACTGCACGAACGTCGGCGAGTGCGAGGCGGTCTGCCCGAAGGAGATCCCCCTCGACATGATCGCGAAGATGAACCGCGACTACCTGCGCGCGACGCTCGTCCACCGCGACGTGCAGGCCAAGGGCGGCACCGGCTGAGGCGCCGCACCACCGGCCTCGCCCGAGGCCGGTGGCGCCTCCCCTCCCTCCCCTCTCCTCGACAGCGAACGCCCTCCTCCCGCACGTCATGAACGGCGGCGCTCCGTCGCCGTCACCCCGCCGCCAAGGCGGGCGCGCCCCGGATTGACCACCGGCTCGTCGCCCGACGCGCCGCGCCAAGGGTGCGCCCGTGGCCCGCGGGATCGGGCCGGCCCTTCGGCCCATCACCGCCCGTACGGCCAGCCCCCGGTGCCTGCAGGCCCAGGCTGCAGCGCCTCGGCGCGAGGCTTACCCGAGCAGGGCGCCGCGGCATGACAGGCGAGCCCTGGTGCCACGGGTGCGCCAGCACGATCCCGACGGCCGCGGCAGGCGTGGCAGGAGACCGCCGTCATCCCCCGTTTTCGTACAATTTTTCACCAAAACTACAAGATTTCGCAGGCCACCTGTGGAAAACAGGCCAGGAGTTTCCTGATCACCGACTCAGGTACTTCCTAAACAATCTTCACATCCCGAGCTCCAACCGTACAGTCAACGTGGGATAAGCACTCGGCATGTTTCGAGAACATCTCGTCGCGACTCGCGCCCATGCCAGTTGGGGCTTTCCAGGTGTGACGAGCCGTCGCTCCAGTAGCAGCGCAACCGCGAAGATGCCGTGGCGCTCTCCCGCGCCGCAATGAAACGTGTCAGGGTCAACAGCCACTTGTTCGAGGCCACGAGTTGGAATAACCTCGAAATTGTCCTGAACGGGATCAGACGTCATAAGACAATTGTGGTCACCCCACACCATGTCGTAGACTAGGTCGAACTTAGAGCGCCGCAGCGAGGGGGGGCATCCCGCGGCGAGCGCGTCGAGGATCGCATCGAGTATCGCTCTTCTGCGGAAGCCGGTTCGAGGGGAGGGCCGGCAGGAGGGGAAGCCAGAGGCAACGGCCGCGGCGACCTTTCTCCCGGCGGATCAGGAGATCCGCTTTCCACATGGGAACGACGCGCACCGGGACCGCAAATCAGATCCACGGGGGCCGGGCAGATCGCCTGACGGCGCCCTGCTGCACCGTTCGTGCTGCGCGCCTTTGGCGCGCGCCGGGGTCTGCGAGGCTGATCGGATGCGGGAGTTCGAACATCAGACAGGTCTCTTGGACGAGCGAAGAAGTAGGAGGGGAACTTCATGAGGTGCTGCATCGACGGCCTTAATCTGCATCCGACGAGCGTCCACGATGCTGCCGTTGCTCTCGACACCGTGACGGATCGGCTCCTCGCCGCGGGGGATCGGCGAGCGGCCTTCACCGACGTCTACGGTATCGTCACGCGCGCGGTCGCGGCGCAGGCCGAGCGACGCGATGGCATGTTCCTCGAGCCGGCGTGGATCTCGCGGCTCGCGGGCCGGTTCTGCGAGCGGTACCTCGAGACGCTCGGCTGGTACGATCGGGGCGCGGCGCAGGACTGCGGCGCCTGGCACATCGCGTACGCGAGCACGGCGTCGCGGTTCACGCCCCCCGTGCAGAACGCGCTGCTCGGCTTCAGCGCCCACATCAACTACGATCTGATCTTCGGGATCCACGCGACGATCGTCGAGTTCGGGCACGGCGCCGACAGGGCGATGCTCGCGCGGCTCAAGCACGATCACGATCAGATCAATACGCTGCTCCGCGCCTCGGTCATCGAGGCGCTCGCGCGCCTCACAGCGCGGCACGGCTGCCCCCTCAGCGCGTTCTTCCTGGAGACAGCGCCGGAGGTCGCGGTCTGGGTGTCGATGGAGATGCTCTCGCGGTGGCGCGAGCGGGTCTGGGACGACGTCCTGGCGCTCCTCGCCGCGCGCAGCGGGAGCGAGCGGGCGGCGCTCTCCCGCGGGATCGACCGGCGCTCCACGCGCATCGCCCAGATGCTCGCGCTGCCCTCGATCCACCAGGCGCCGCATACGGCGCTCCGCCTCCTGTCAAGGGCCGCGTGATCGCGACCGACCGCAACCGGAGCCCCGCCCGATCGTAGAATGGGGGCATGAGCAAGCTGCCCAAGGAACCGCCCGCCGGCGAGATCACCCCTCCAGCGCTCTACCTGCGGCGGCGCGAGCTCCTCAAGAACGCGGCGCTCTTCGCCGGCACCGCGTCGGCCATGGGCGGCGGCCTCGTCTGGCTCACGGGCGGCGCGGCGCGCCTCTCGGCGGCCGGCGCCCCCGGCGGCGAGGCCACGCCGCTCGGCAGCGCCGCCGCGCCGCCGGGGCCGCTGGCCGCCGGCGCGTCGTCCTCCGGGACGAGCCCAGGAGGCCCGTTCGTCACCGACGAAGCGCGGACCTCCTACGAGGACATCGTTTCGTACAACAATTTCTACGAGCTCGGCCTGAGCAAGTCGGAGCCGGCCAGGAACGCCGGCCGGCTCAGGCTCCGCCCCTGGGCCATCGCGTGCGAGGGAGAGGTGAAGAAGCCCGAGGTCATCGACCTCGACACCCTCCTCCGATGGTTTCCCCTGGAGGAGCGCGTCTATCGAATGCGCTGCGTCGAGGCGTGGTCGATGGTGATCCCCTGGCTCGGGTTCCCGCTGGGCGCGCTGCTCAGGCGCCTCGAGCCGACCTCTCGCGCCCGGTACGTCCAGTTCACCACGCTGCTCGATCGAGAGCAGCTGCCCGGCCAGGGGAGCGACGTGCTCGAGTGGCCTTACGTCGAGGGGCTCCGGATCGACGAGGCCATGCACCCTCTCACGATGCTGGCCGTGGGCCTCTACGGCAAATCGCTGCTCGGCCAGAACGGAGCGCCCATTCGCCTGGTGGTGCCGTGGAAGTACGGGTTCAAGGGGTGCAAATCGATCGTCAGCATCAAGCTCACCGAGCGGCAGCCGACGACGAGCTGGAGCCGCGCCGCGCCGGACGAGTATGGGTTCTATGCGAACGTGAACCCCGCGGTGGATCACCCGCGCTGGAGCCAGGCGACGGAGCGGAGGATCGGTGAGCTGCGCCGCCGCCCCACGCTGCCATTCAACGGCTATGCGGAGGAGGTCGCCGGCCTCTACAGCGGGATGGACCTGCGGGAGAGCTTCTGACGATGCGCGCGCCAGCGAGGACGATGTCGCCGCCGCGCGCTGTCGCCGCCGGTGTGCCGGCTGGCCGGAAGCTCGGCTGGCTCACGCCCGCGGTCGTGGCCGGCGGGCTGATCCCGGTGGCCGTGCTCGGCCTGCGCGCCGGGGCCGGGGCGCTCGGCCCGGACCCCGTCGCCGAGGCGCTGAACCAGCTCGGCCTGCTCGCGCTCGTGCTGCTCGTCGCCTCGCTGGCGGCGACGCCGCTCAAGCTCGTGTCGGGCTGGACGTTTCCGCTGCGTATCCGCAAGGCGCTCGGGCTGCTCGCGTTCTTCTACGCGTGCGCCCACTTCCTGACGTATGCGATCGTCGATCAGGGCCTCGACGTGCGCGCGATCGTCGAGGACATCACGGAGCGCCCCTTCATTCTCGCCGGCTTCGTCGCGCTCCTCGTGCTCGTCCCGCTCGCGGCGACGTCGACCGCGCGCATGCTGAAGCGCCTCGGCGCCGCGCGCTGGAAGCGCCTGCACCGCCTCGCCTACGCCGCCGCCGTCCTCGGGATCGTGCACTTCTTCCTCCGCGTGAAGAAGGACACGACAGAGCCGATGATCTACGCGGCGCTGCTCGCGCTCCTCTTCGCCGTGCGCATCGCGAGCGCCGTCCTGCACAGACGCGCGGCGCGGCGCTGAGGCTCCGGCGTCGCGCCGTCGCGCGCGGTCACGCCGCCGCGCGGCGAACCTGCCGCGCGGCGCAGCGCGTTCGGATACCATGGCGCTTCGACGTGGAACGCGTGAGGACGGCGTCATGAGGCTCTTCACCATCGGGGACAGCATCTCTCAGGGCTTCATGTCGCTCGGCGCGGCGCGCACCCAGCTCGCCTACTCCACGTGGATCGCCCATGCGCTCGGCGTCGACGTCGGCGACGCGCGGTCGAGCCCGGCGTACCGTGTGCCCGACTACCCGGCCCACGGGCTGCTGCTCGATCTCGAGGTGGTGCTCCGCCGCCTCCAGCTCGCCTTCGGCCCCACGATCGACAGGCTCGAGTGGGCCGCCGTCCTCCTGGAGATCAACCGGGTGCTCGACGTGGCCGAGGAGTACTACGAGCGCGGCGAGGGGGCCGGCCGCTACCGCGGCGGGAGCGTGCCCTGGTTCCACAACGTCTCGGTGTACGGCTTCGACGTGGCCGACGCGTGGCTCGTGACCCCGAGGGCCTCCCGCGCTACTACCCCTATTACACCTATCCCCCGCTCGCTCGGGGCACGCGCCTGATCGAGGCGGGCGCGCCGCACCTCACCGCGGCGGACGCGCGGCGCATCGACGAGACGGTCGACGCCTGCAACGCGCAGCTCGTCCGGCTCATCGAGGAGAAGAACGCCCGCCACCGCACGCCCCGGTATCACCTCGTCGACGTCTCCGGCGGCCTGGACCGGCTCGCGTACCGGCGCACCGGCGGCGAGCCGGCATACGAGTTCCCCGCGTACTTCGCGGCCAACGTCGCGCCACCGATGGACACCCGCTTCTACCACGTCGATCGCGCCGGGCGCCGCAAGGCCGGCGGCATCGTCAGCCTCGACGGCGTTCACCCGAGCGTCATCGGCCAGGGCCTCCTCGCCCACGAGTTCCTCAAGGTCATGAGGGAGGCCGGCGTCCCTGGCGCCGACCCGGACCGCCTGCCGTGGCCCAGGATCGTGGCGAGCGACACGCTCTATCAGGACCCGATCCCGCTGATGGAGGAGATCTACCAGTACGAGGAGCTCTCCTACGCCGTGCTCTCAGCCTACCGGTACGTCTTCGGAGGCTTCCAGGGGCGGCGCGGCAGCATCAAGGACTTCTAGAGCGGTTCCACCCGCCCCTGGTACGAGCGCCGCTCACGGCACGGCCGGCGCGCTCCCGCGGAGCATGAAATAGATCAGCACCCCGGTGACGGAGACGTAGAGCCAGAGGGGCAGCGTCACCCGAGCGACCTTGGCGTGCTTCGCAAAATTCGCCTTGTAAGCGAAGTAGAACGACGTCAGCGCGAGCGGCACGATGCCGGCCGAGAGCACGATGTGCGAGATGAGGACGGCGAAGTAGACGGCGCGCAGCGGCCCGGTGCCCTGGTACTTCGTGTCGCCATGGACGAAGTGATAGGCGAGGTAGCCGACGAGGAACAGCGACGAGGCGGCGAACGCCGAGACCATCAGGTACTTGTGCACGACCATCGCGCGGCGCTTGATCGCGATCCAGCCCGCGACGAGGAGCGTGGCGGCCGTCGCGTTCAAGGCGGCGTTCAGCGGCGGCATGAAGCGGAGATCCGCGCCGCCCGCGCCCCGCCGGATGATGAGGATGTAGGCGAGGAACGCCAGCGCGGCCGCGGAGAGCACGGCATTGAAGGCATAGAACGAGCGGTCGCTGGTGCGGGCGAGCAGGCCGACCGGCTTCAAGTGGCTCGAGGCGTGGGACGACATCGCGCGGTCCATACCAGAGGAGCGCGCCGAGCGCGAACGCGAGCGAGCAAGCTCGGATCAGCGAACGGAAGCGGACGGAAGCGGACGGAAGCGGACGGGGACGACCGCCAGCGCTCGCAGACGGATTGAAGCGGACGGGCGCGGACGGAGCCGCCCCGAGCGACCTCGGGCTAGGCGGAGCTCGGCGCGATCCCCATCGGGGGGCTGCGATCGAGGTTCCGCAGCGGCTCGCGCATGGTCACGAACTCCTCGGCCGCGGTCGGGTGGATGCCGATCGTCGCGTCGAACTGCGCCTTGGTCGCGCCGCACTTCAGCGCGACGGCGAACCCCTGGACGATCTCGCCGGCGTCGGGGCCGACCATGTGGACGCCGAGCACCCGGTCGGTCGCGCGGTCGACGACGAGCTTCATCATCGTCTTCTCCTCGCGCCCGGAGAGGGTGTGCTTGAGCGCGCGGAAGGTCGAGAGGTAGATGGCGACGTCGTGGTGCTCTCGCGCCTGCGCCTCGGACAGGCCGACGGTGCCGACGCTCGGCTGGCTGAAGACGGCGGTCGGGATGCCGGCGTAGTCGACGCGCGCGCGCTCGCCGCGGAAGAGCGTCTTCACCAGCGCCATCGCCTCGGCGATGGCCACGGGCGTGAGCTGCACGCGCGAGATGACGTCGCCGAGCGCATAGATGGACGGGACCGACGTCTGGAACGCGTCGTCCACCACGACCGCGCCCTCCTCGTCGAGCTTCACCCCGACCTCCTCGAGGCCGAGCCCCTTGGTCTTCGGCAGGCGCCCCGTCGCGTACAGCACGCAGTCGGCGGCGAGCTCGGTGCCGTCGGCGAGCGTCGCGGCGAGCGCGTCGCCCTGCCGCGCGATGCTCTCGACGCTCGCGCCCAGGCGGAGGTCGAGCCCCTTCTTCTGGATCTCGGCGGCCAGGAACGCCCGGATGTCGTCGTCGAAGCCGCGCAGGAGGTGCAGGCCGCGGTGGACCAGCGACACCTTGGCCCCGAGGCCGTGCAGGATGCCGGCGAGCTCGACCGCGATGTAGCCGCCCCCGACGATGACCGCCCGCCGCGGCATCGTCGGGAAGTGGAACAGATCGTCGGAGGTGACGGCGAGCTCGCGCCCGGGGAGATGGGGGATCCAGGGATAGCTGCCGGTCGCGACGAGGATCCGCTCGGCGGTGATCCTGGCGCCGTCGATCTCGACGGCGTGGGGATCGACGACCCGGGCGTGCCCCCGCCGGACGTCGGCGCCCGAGTTCTTCAGGAGCCGCTCGTAGATGCCGTTCAGGCGCTCGATCTCCTTGTCCTTGTTGCGGAGGAGCGTCGACCAGTCGAACGACGGGCCGGCGTGCCCGTTCCCGCCGGCGCCGTGGCCGGGCACCGTCCAGCCGTAGCCGGCGGCGTCCTCGAAGTCCTCGGCGTAGTGCGAGGCGTAGACGAGGAGCTTCTTCGGGATGCACCCCAGGTTGACGCAGGTACCGCCGAGGTGGCGCGACTCGGCGACGGCGACCCGGGCGCCGTAGGAAGCGGCCATGCGGGCTGCGCGCACGCCGCCGGAGCCGGCGCCGATGACGAACAGATCGTAATCGTACTTGGACATGGCGGACGACTATGCCCCATGTCGGGCGCGGTCGCCGCGCGCCGTGCGGTCGCCGCGCGCAGGGCTCCGCTCCCTCCAGCTTCGGCCCGGCCACCGGCGCGGGGATTCTGCTACGGTCCCGCCGTTGCGCTCCTCGACCCACACGGGATCCTTCGCCGACGCTCCGCCACCGCGCCCGCGCGACGGCGACCTGCAGGAGCGTCCCGCGCCGCGCCTCGCGGCACGCGCGCGCCGCGCCCTGCCCTTCTTGCTGGCGGCCGCGCTCGTCGCGTTCGTCCTCGGCCGGCTCGACTTCGACGCCTTCCGCGCCGCCCTGTCGCGCGTCGACGCCCCGCTCTTCGTCGCCTTCGCCGCCCTCTTCGTCCTCGCGCTCCTCGGCGCCGACACGTTCGCGACCGTCCTCGTCTACCGCCGCCTGATCGCGCCCGTCGCCTTCCGCGATTTCCTCGTGCTCCGCGGCGCCTCCTACCTCCCGTCGCTGCTCAACCACCACGTCGGTCAAGCCTTCGTCACGGTCTTCCTCGCGCGCGTGCACGCCGTGCCGCTCGCGCGCGTCGCCGGCGCGACGCTCGTCGTGTACGCGTCGTGGCTCGGCTGCCTGCTCCTCCTCGGCGCCGTCGCCGTGCCCGCGAACGGCGGGCCGCTCGCCGGGTCCGCCCTGCTCCTCGCGGCGGGCGCGCTCTACCTCGCGATCCTCGCGCTGCGCCCCGCCCGGCTCGCCCGGGCGAAGCTCCTCGCCCCGCTCTTCGAGGCGGGCGTGCGCGGCCACCTCGTCGCCCTCGCCGCGCGCATCCCGCACCTCCTCGTGCTGTTCGCCGGCACCTGGCTCCCCTTCTGGTTCTTCGACGTGCGCATTCCCCTCGGAGCCGCCCTCACGTACATCCCGATCCTGATGGTGGCGGTGACGCTCCCCATCACCCCGCAGGGCTTCGGCACGCGCGACGTGCTCGCCGCCGCGCTCTTCGAGGGCTTCGCGGCCGGCGCGACGCGCGACGCACGCCTGGCCGCCATTGCCGCCTCGACGACGACGTGGGCCGTGGCGGTCACCCTCGTCGAGGCCGCGCTCGGCCTGGTCCTCCTCCGGGGCGTTTTGCCCCATATGGAGGCAAAGCGCCCCACCGACGCTTCGCCGTCCGGACATGACGCGGCGTAACGCGGCTCGCCGTCACGGTATTTGCAAATCTTGCAACCAGGCCACTCGCCAACGTCGATTGGCGCATGGTTTGCCATGAAGCGGTAAAGCGGCGGAAGAGCGGGCCTGGAGAGACCCAGCAGAGGCCCGCAGCGACCCAGCAGCGACCTAGCAGAGACCCAAGAGGCCCTGCGGAGGCCAAAGCGAGATAGGTCGGCCAAGAGCGGGTTCGGCGCGACGAGTTTCGGGTTATAGTCTCCGGCCCCCTGGCGTTCGTTTCGTCCTTCTGGCCGCGTGCGACCCGCTGAACATCGCAGACTGGACCAGTCCGCGCCGAGCGACCTTCTATGAAGAATCTGGTTCGTTTCCTCGCCTCCTCCGATCACGACGTCGCCCGCGCCATGCGCCACGTGCGCCGGCAGGTCCGCAGCTTCACCCTGCCCGCGCCGCGGCCCCTCGTGGTCCCGATGCGCGTCGCGTTCGAGGCCGCGCGCGAGGTGTACTATTTCGGTGCGCGTGTTCTCGTCTGCGAGCCGCATTTCAAGTCACACTGCGCGCAGTACGGCAAGGGTGTCCGGACGGGGACCTTCATCCACTTCATCAATGGGCGGGGCGACATCATCCTCGGTGATAACGTCGTCCTCGACGGCAAGACCGACTTCATCTTCGCCGCGCGGTTCAGCGACCGCCCCACGCTGCGGATCGGCGACAATACCGGGATCGGTCACGGCTGCCGGATCGTCGTCGGCAAGTCGGTCACCATCGGCAAGCATTGCATGATCGCGGCGGGCGTCTTCATCCTCGACTCGAGCGGCCACCCGAGCGATCCGGAGGCCCGGAGGCGGGGCCTGCCTCCCTCGGACGCCGAGGTGCGGCCGGTCGTCATCGAGGACAACGTCTGGCTCGGGACCCGGTCCACGATCTTCCCGGGGGTCACGGTGGGCGAGGGCAGCGTGGTGTCGGCGGGCTCCATCGTGATGGCCGATGTCCCGCCGTACACCGTCGTCGCTGGCAATCCGGCCCGGCGGGTGGCATCACTCCGGACCGAGCCGCCGCCGCCCATCGCGCCCGCGGCGGACCGCGCCGATGCGAACGCGAGGAGGCACGGCGCGGACGACGCTGCGCGTCGCTCGGGCTCTGACAGCGCATCTTAACCCTGGAGTTCTTTCATGATGATCGAGGTGGAGAAGGTGATCGATGTCATCGTCACGGTCGGCCGCTTGCCCGCCGCGATCAAGCCCGATGACGACATCTACGACGCGGGGTTCTCCTCGGTTCGAGCGCTCCAGCTGCTCACCGAGCTGGAGGACCAGTTCAACGTCGCGCTCCCCGACGACCGGTTCACCGTCGCCCGCACGCCGCGCGCGCTGAGCTCCCTCATCCAGGAGCTCGCGCCGTGAGGAGGGTCGTCACCGTCGAGCTCGCGGCGCCTGCGACCGAGATGGCGCAGGAGGAGATACCCAAGCAGATCGCCTTCCTCTCGAAGGAGATCGCGGACATCCGCTTCGTCCGCGAGGGCGCCGCGCTGGAGTTCGAGGCCCCCGAGGAGCGCGCGGCCGACCTCGCGAAGGCGGCGGAGGGCATCGCGCGCACCATGCAGCGCAGCCTGCGCCAGCTCACGCGGAAGCTCGTGTACCGCAGCCCGGCGTGCGATCGGGTGGAGTTCCGGGGCGGCGCGCTCCCCGCCGGGATCACGCAGATGGGCCAGGGCCAGGTCGCCCTCGAGGGCATCCCGCTGCGGCTCTACCGCTACTTCGATCGCTCGCTGGAGGCGCTCGGCGCGCCGTTCTCGCCGAGCCCGATCCTGGTGCCGACGTTGATCCCGGCGGCGACGCTGGCGAAGTGCGACTACTTCCGCTCGTTCCCGCACATCGTCACGTTCACGTGCCATCTGCCGGAGGACATGCCGCTCATCGAGGATTTCCGGGCGCGGCATCAGGACCGGGACACGCTCGACGAGCGCGCCCTGAGCGACATGGCGCAGCCGGAGGTGTGCCTCTCGCCGGCGGTCTGTTACCACGTGTACGCGGCGAACCGGGGCCGGGTGCTGCCGGCGGGCGGCGCACGCTACGCCCTCGCGGGCCGCTGCTTCCGCTACGAGTCGAGCAAGATGGTGGACCTGCGGCGGCTCTGGGAGTTCACGATGCGGGAGATCGTCTTCCTCGGGTCGCGGGAGAACGTCCTCGCGCTGCGCGAGCAGGGGAACGAGATCGTGGCGCGCTACCTCGACGAGCACCGGCTCGCCGGCGAGATCCGGACGGCGAGCGACCCGTTCTTCATCGCGCCGGACGCGGCCGCCAAGACGTACTTCCAGATCAGCAGCGAGACGAAATACGAGATCTCGTTGATGCTCCCGGAGGGCGAGCGCGTGGCGGCCGGCTCGCTGAACTACCATACCGACTTCTTCGGCCGCGCGTTCAGCTGCGATGTCGAGGGCGCGGGCCCGATGCACAGCGTGTGCATCGCGTTCGGCCTGGAGCGGTGGGTCTACGCGTTCCTGGCCCAGCACGGCGACGATCCGACCGGCTGGCCCGATGTCGTGCGGCGCGCTCCCGAAATGGCGACCCTGTAGCGCGGCGCATCGCCGCTCCGCCGCTTGCTCGCAGTTCCGTCTCCTGGGGGTTCTGAGAGGCTTCGCGTCCATGAAGTTCGAGCGCGTCGATCCAGTCGCGGCGGCGGACGAGGCCAGCTTCGTCCTGCGCGAGGCGTGGCCTCCGCCGACCCTCCATTACACGGCCGGCTACCTGCGATGGCAGTTCGGCTACCCCGGCCCGTCGCCGAAGGCCGTGCTCGCGCGAAAGGGCGGCGAGCCGGCCGGCTTCATCGGCGTCGCGCCGCGCCGCTTCCGGTTCCGGGGCGCCACGTCGGAGGGATATGTCCTCTCGTTCGTGAGCGTGCGGCCGAAGTTCCAGGGGCAAGGGCTGGCGAGCCGGATGTACGCAGAGCTCCTCGCCGATCTCCGGGAGACCGGCCTGCCCATCGCGGTGTTCGTGGAGGCGCGGTCCGCGCCCGCGCAGCGCGTGCTCTTCAAGGCGGTGGCGGCGGTGGGTCTCGAGCTGAAGCAGCTCACCGCGTGCCGGAACCACGGCTTTCTCCCCCGGGCGAGCGCCGCGCCGCCGCGGGCCGTGGCCGCGCCGGCATCGGTGGAGGACGTGCTCGCCGTGATGGAGGCGTGCAGCGGCGAGCGCGTGCTGTGGGCGGCGCCCGACGCGGCGCACCTCGAGCACGCCCTCCGCGATCCACGGCCGCGCCGGCTGTTGCTCGTCGAGGAGGCGGGTGAGGCCGTCGGCGCCGCGGTGGCTTTCCTGTCGGAGATCGCGACCGCGCGGGGGATCGACCGGGTGGCGACGCTCGGCGCGCTCTTCCTGCCGGAGCCGACCGCCGATCGGCTCGCGGCGGTGATGCGCGGGGCGTCGGAGGCTTTCGGTGGAAAGGCGACCGCACCGACGGTGAGCGCGCCGAACCTGGCGATCGTCCCCCAGGACCAGCTCAGGCCGGCCGGCGTGCGCGCGACGGCCGCGACCTTCGACGCGTTCGTGATCCAGGCGAAGGGCGGGCCCTGGCTGGACGCCGAGACGACCAACCTCGAGGTCGTCTGAGGCAACGGTGTCCCAGGGGCATCCATCTACATTGCAGATGGTTCCCATCAGAACAATGCCGATTCACAAGATGGATCGGCGGGCGCATGCTGAGGTCATGGCCAACAACACTTCTTCGATGGTGATCCGGCGCTCTGGCGAGCGGGGCTATGCCGACCACGGGTGGCTGCAGTCGTTCCACACGTTCTCGTTCGCCGACTACCAGGACCCGGAGCACATGGGCTTCCGTGCGCTGCGGGTCATCAACGACGACCGCGTCGCCCCGTCGCGGGGGTTCGGGATGCACCCGCACCAGAACATGGAGATCGTCACCTATGTCCTGGAGGGGGAGCTCGCGCACAAGGACAGCATGGGGAACGGGTCGATCATCCGCCCTGGCGAGGTCCAGCGCATGTCGGCGGGGACGGGCGTGTACCACAGCGAGCACAACACCTCGAAGGCGGGCGCGACCCACCTGCTGCAGATCTGGATCGTGCCGGATCGGCGCGGGTATACGCCGAGCTACGAGCAGAAGGCGTTCTCGAAGGAAGAGCGCCAGGGCAAGCTGCGGCTCGTCGCCTCGCAGGACGGGCGCGAGGGCTCGGTGACGGTCCACCAGGACGTGAGCCTGTTCGCGGGGCTCTTCGGGCAAGGCGAAGAGGCGCGCTACGAGCTCCCCGCCGGCCGAAACGCCTGGGTCCACGTCGCGCGCGGGAGCGTCGAGCTGAACGGGACGCTGCTCGAGGCCGGCGACGCGGCGGCGCTCGAAGCAGCCGGAGCGCCCGCCGCGGGAGGAGCAGGTCAGTCGCTCCACCTCGTCGGGAAGGGCGCGGGCGAGGTGCTGCTGTTCGACCTCGCCTGAAGGGCGGCTCTCGCGCGCTCCGGCCGCCGGCGGCTCGATGAGACAGAGGAGACAGCGGGAGATCGCGCCCATGACGCCACGGCGTCAGGAGACGCCTGCCGCCTGCAAGGGAGCTCCCTGGGGCAAACAGGCACCTTGCGGGCGGCGGCTCGACATACCGCCATGATCGTCATCCCTCTTCGCTCGACCGCCGCAGACGCGCCATGTCGCCGCCGCGCTGCGGATCCGACGCCAGGAGGCCGCTGAATCCGTGAATCTCGATCTGGCAGGCTTTGCGTGTCTCTCCCGCTTGCTCGCCGGCGGTATACGCTCCATAGAGATCTCATGGATGCCATCGATCTCCTCGTACGCCACCACCGCGAGCTCGAGCAGCGATTCTCCGAGCTGAAGGAGGCCTCTTCCGTCACCGCGGCGCAGTTCTCCGCTGCCGCCGACCTCCTCGCCACCCACATCACGATCGAAGAGCAGGACTTCTACCCGGCGGTCCGGGCTCGCCGCACCGAGGATATCCTCCTCGAGTCGCTGGAGGAGCACCTGTCCATCAAGCGCGTGCTGGCCGATCTCGTGGCCCTCGACGCCGCGGACGAGAGGTTCGGGGCCAAGATCCATGTGCTCGCCGAGCAGCTCGAGCACCACCACAAGGAGGAGGAAGAGCACCTGTTCCCCAAGGTCAGGAAGCTCCTTGACGACGGCGCGCGCGAAGCGCTCGGGCAGCAGATGCACGCGAGGATGCGCGCGCTGCAGCAGGGGGAGCCCCGCAGGCTCGTCCTGGGCCAGACCGACGCCGCAGCGCCCCTCCCCTGAACCATGCGCTGCCTCTCCAGCCCCCTCTCCCCGGGGCCGTGAGCGCCCGGACACGCGGTTCAGAGACGACTGGACGACGGTTAGAACGGTTAGAACGGTTAGAAACGATACCCTCACGCAACACGCGCGTGCTGAAGCGGGACATAAAAACCTGAGCCGCACCCGCGCGCCGGCGCCACCGCCACCCTACGACTCAGCGAAAGCCGAGAAATTCGTCGGAGCGAAGGCGATTTTTCTAGTAGGAGTTCCCCTACGGTCGTTATTCTACACTGCTGCGAGTCTCGTGGCAGGGGTCCGGAATGGCCGCGGGAAGAGAGCATGCTGCGAAGAAGCCGATGGACAGGGCCTGATGCCGTACGCCAGCTGCTCGGCGCAGCGGGCGCTGTCCGGCGCGCGAGCGAGCGATGTCCAACGCTCACCGGGGGATCTGCGACGGAGGTAGGATGACGGCTCGACCTGTACTCTCGATTGACACATCCTTCGACCCGGACAGCGCGTGGTTCGCGGCCGGACGCACGCAGCTCTACGGGCGTATGGGAGAGCAGTTCTCCATCGTACCGTTCGGACGCGCCAGCGCGGAGCGGAGGCGAATACTCCGCCAGATCGCGCGCGCCGAGAGCACCGGCAATCCCTTCCGGGCGATCGTTGTGTCGTCCCACGGCAAGACGAGCTGCGTTGTGGACGACGAGTCGCCCGACGGCATCCTGCTGTCGCACGAGAGCCCGGCGCAGGAGATCGAGCTGTGGGCGCGCAATCGCGTGCTCTATTTCTGCTGCGGCGAGACCGCGAACGGCCCGCTGTTCGACAGGCTCCTCGACGCGGGAGCGCGGGCGGTCGTCGGCTTCACGGGGAGGCTCGGCGCCACGACCGTCGACGGCAAGTTCTTCTGGCGGCTGCTCGATCACGAGCTGGTGACCTGCGCGCTGCACGACCAGCAGGTGCCGGGCTTCGAGAGGGCGAGGCAGCAGTTCCTGGAGCGCGTCACGCTGCGTCTCACGTCGCTCCCCGACGACGGAGCGGTGCGGGACGAGCTCTCGAAGATGAGGGACCTGCTCGTGTCGATGGTGATCCGGGGCCCGGGGACGGGCTAGCCCCAGCGCGGCGCGCTCTCCGGTAGACCGAGCGCCGCGCGGTCCGGTAGATCCAGGAGAGCCATGAGACGCAAGCCGACCGCGGTGCTCTCCTCGGCGGCGCTCCTCCTTGCCGCCATGGCGGGCGACGGCCTCGCCAGCCCGCGCGCGGCCGTGCGCGAGGAAGCGGAGGAAGCGCGCGACGCGTGGTTCATGGACGGCGGGCGCCTCGTCGCGGTCGAGCGGCTCGGTCCTGCCGCGCTGGGCGCGTCCTCGACGCCGCGCGCGCTCGCGCCGGTGCGGCTCCGCTATCCAGACGGACGGACGGTCGAGGCGAGCGTCGGCGCGACCGCGATCGTGGAGGTCGAGCCCGGCGCGCTGGACGTGTTCGACGCGCTCGGCGCCGCTGGGGTGGAGCTGGTGAGGCCGCTGATGCCCTCGATCGGGCTGTGGCTCGTCAGGGACACCGGCGGCGGCGACGGGCTCGACCTCGCCCAGCGCCTCCAGGGCGCGGCGCGGCCGGCCTCCGTGCGGGAGGCGATCCCGGACCTCCACGTGCGCCTCAAGGCGCACGGCGCGCCGTTCGCGCCGGACGACCCGCGCCTGCCCGACCAGTGGTACTTCGACGACCTCAGGATGCAGGAGGCCTGGGGGCGCACGCAGGGAGACGCGGCCACGTCCATCGTCGTCATCGACACCGGCTGCGACCTCGATCACCCGGACCTCGCCGCGAAGATGGATCCAGGCCTGGACGTCATCGACGACGACGACGACGCCACCTACCAGCCGGGCGAGCAGAGCGTGAACCACGGGACGGCCTGCGCGGGCCTGATCGCCGCCGACACCAACAACGGCGTGGGCATCGCGGGCGGCTGCCCCGCCTGCAGGCTGCGGTGCGTGCGGCTGATCGACGACGAGCCACGGCCGATCTCCGCCTCGGTCGACGCCTTCGAGTTCGCCCTGCAGGTGAACGCCGCCGTCGTGTCGAACAGCTGGGGGTACGCCGACCCGATGCCCGTCCCCAGGGTGGTCGAGGCCGCGATCAACCGCCTGTTCGACGCCGGGCGCAACGGGAAGGGGGCGCTCGTCCTGTTCGCCGCCGGCAACGACGACCGGGAGATCCTCGACGACGAGCTCCAGGCCGTGCGGGGCGTCCTTACCGTGGGCGCCGTCAACCACCTGGAAGACGCGACGCCGTTCACGAACCGCGGGAGATCCATCGATCTCGTCGCCCCCACGGGGACGCTGAGCACCGATATCGCCGGGAGCGAGGGGGACGACGCGAGCGACTACACCGACCGGTTCGGCGGCACCTCGTCGGCGTGCCCTGTCGCCGCCGGCATCGCGGGGCTGCTGGTGAGCGCCGCGCCCGAGCGGACGGCGGGCGAGCTCTACGATGTCATGATCCGGACGGCGCGGCTGGCGCCCTACGCGGTCCCCGACGAGAGCGGGCACGATCCCCTCTTCGGGCACGGGATCATCGACCCTGTCGCGGCGCTCACGGAGGTGCTCGGGGACGAGCCGCCGCCGCTCTCGGGAGGCGGCGAGGGCGCCGGCGACCAGCGCGCCGGCTGCGCGTGCGCTTCGACCGGCGCGGGCTCAGGCGAGCGGCGAGGCCTCGCGGCGGCGGCGCTCCTCGGCCTGGCGGCGGCGGCGCGCCGGCGCGGCGCGGCCCGCGCGCGCCGCTGAGGGGGACGTCACGCTCCAGGCCGCCGCCCGGCCCGGAGCGCGTCCCGCCGGACGAGCAGCCATGCGCGCGCCTCGCCTTCCGTCGCGAAGAACTCGACCGGATAGGATTGCCTCGTCAGGAGCTGCACGCTCTTCGCGGCGAGCGTGGAGACGACACGCACGGCGAAGCTCGCGCCAAACAGCGCGATCGCGTCGAAGCGCACGCCGCGGAGCTCGTCCGCCATCACCTTGCGCGCCGACGCCGAGATGGTCCCGGTGCGGCGCGCATCGGAGAGCACGAGGACCGCGCGGCCGCTCTCCGACAGGCGCCTGCACGCGGAGGCGATCGCGCGCGCCGTGTCGTCCGAGATGTCGCCCACGATGGCGGTGCACAGGATCCCTTCAGCGTCCTCGCGGAGGGCCACGCTCGCGTCGTCGATGCGGGGGTCGCTCATGGTGTTGCACGGTAGCTCGTTTGCGCGGCGGTACGACGTTCGCTCCATCACGGACGCCATCCTCGCGACGACCGGCGAAGCGGCCGATCGAGCGCGTGGGCCGCGGCTCGGGGCTGCGCATGCGCCGGGTCGCCCGCGCGCCGCGGAGGGTGACGTCACGCCTAAATCCGCCGCCCGGCCCGGAGCGCTCCCCGCTGCTTGAGGAGCCACGCGCGCGCTTCGGCTTCCGTCTCGAAGAACCCGAGCAGATAGGGTAGCCCATCCCCGCCGACGTGCGTCGTGCGCGCCGGCGCCGCGCCGATGGCGCGCGCCTCGGAGGGCGGCGGGCGTCATGCGCCCTGCCGCTGCGTGGCCCGGAGCGCGTCTCGCTGGGCGAGCAGCCACGCGCGCGCCTCGCCCTCCGTGTCGAAGAACGCCAGCGGATAGACCTCGCCCGTGAAGAATTGCACGCTCCTCGAGGCGAGCGTGGTCACGACGCGCAGGGAGAAGCTCGCCCCGAAGACCGCGACCCCGCTGAAGCGCACGCCGCGCAGCTCTTCCGCCAGCGCGCTGCGCGCCGCCGCCGTCAGGGTCCCGACGCGGCGGGCGTCGGAGAGCACGAAGACCTCGCGACCGCTCTCCGACACGCGCCGGAACAGGGCGCAGAGAGAGCGCGCGATCTCTTCCGAAATATCGCCCTCGATGGCGAACCAAAGAATGCCGTCGGCGCCCTCCCGGAGGAAAGGGCATGCGTCCTCGGAACGGGGCTCGCTCATCTCCTTCAGGCTAGCGCATCCGGCTCACGGCACGACGAGCGCTCACGGGGCCGGCGCGGGAGAGCGCTCGCCGGGTGACGCGCCTCACCGAGCGCCGCGCCGAGCGCGTCGCCCGGCGCGTGAGCCCCCGCTCAGCGCCTGCGCCGGCGCGCGGCCAGCGCGAGCAGCGAGGCGCCCAGCGCGCAGCCCAAGGACGCGGCGGAGCTCGCGGCTGCGGCGGCCGGCGCCGCGAGGCGGCAGCCGCACCCGCCGTCGTCGACGCCGCCCGCTGCGCCCTCGGCGGGTGCCTCGCCGCCGGCGCCGCCGCCACCGCCGCCCTCCGCGGCGGCCCGGCACGCGGCGACCTCGTCGGGCGTGCCGATGCACAGCGTGGGCTTGCGCGATTCGCCTTCTTGCAGGCCGTTCACCACGACGACGGCGAGGTCATCGGCGCCCGCCGTGTCGACAAGCGCCGCGCCGGAGGCGACGTCGCCGGCGCGCACCACCTCGCCATAGACGCGGCCGCGCCGCGCCGCGAGCAGCAGCGCGAGGCCGGAGAGCTCTGCCGGATCGCCCGCGGGCGCCGCGAGCGCGGCCGTCATGGTCGCGCGCCCGGCGGGGGAGACGCTGAAGTACTGCGCCGACGCGTGGAAGACGCGCAGCCCGTCCGCGTAGGGCGCTGCGACCTCCTCCGGGGCGAGCCCGCGGTAGCCGGACCCGGCGGCGTAGGAGCGCCCGGGATCCGCGGCGGATCCGGTGAGCAGGTTCCAGGCGGCGAACTCCACGAACGCCTCGGCGAACGTCGTCTGCGCCTGCGACGAGAGCAAGGGGTCGAGCTGCTCGAACCACAACGGATCCGCCTCGCCGTTCGCGCCGTCCTCGAGGCGCTCCCAGAGCGCGCGGACCGTGCCGTCTCCGAAGCGCTCCTCGAGGAACTGGAAGAAGAGCGCGCTCCCGTAGCTGAAGGGGTCGACAGGGCCGGTGAAGGGCACGTCGAGCGACCGATCCGTGTTCGCGAGGTAGCCGTCGACGAAGCCCTCGAAATCCTTCAGCGAGGGGTCGAACGACTCGGTCGCCCAGACCGCGGTCCCCTCGGTGATCAGCGTGTCCTGGCCGTGGTCGTAGCCCGCCTGCACCGCGTGGAAGAGCTCGTGGCTCCCGAGGACCCGGTTCGCCGTCAGCGTCGACGGATAACCATAGCCGCTGTAGTCGTTCTCCTGGGTCATGAAGCCGGCGCAGCGGCCCCCGGCGTCCTCGTCGCAGGCGTCGACGCGGAACACGCCGTCGCCGACGCCGGCGAAGTCGACGAGGTAGACGTCGAAGCGGCCGTCGCCGCCGTTGTCGGGCAGGCCCTCGTCGCTCCTCGGCGGCCGGAAGCCGAGGACGTCTCGGTAGTGGGTGATGACCTCGTCGTAGACGGCGGCGACCTCCTCGACGAAGTCGGGGACGCCCGTCGCGTCGCCGTCCTCGGCGGGCACCGCGCAGCGCCCCTCGCGCGTGAAATGGACGAGGAAGCTCCCGGACGCCGACGCGAAGGTCTCGACGACGTCGTCCGGATCGAACCGGAACTGGAGGCTCGTGCCGCGCGCGTCGGGCCGCTCGAGCGGCGCCGCGGCGGGCCCGTCGAGCGGCGGCGCGGCCGTGTCGTCCGCGCCGCAGCCGGCGAGCGCCGGCGCGATCGAGGCCGCGAGCGCCGGCGCGAGCCAGGCCGCGAGCGCCGGCGCGAGCCAGGCCGCCGCGCGGCCCAGGCGGCGCCACGGGGCCGCAGCGCGGGCCAGGCCGCCGCGCCACGCGGGCACCGCGCCGGCGGTCCGCGTCACGGCAGGAACGCCCACCGGAGCTGGAGGTTGGCGGCGCCGGTGTCCTCCATCGGAACCATGCCGTCCTCCTGGCATATCACCTGGGTCTGCTCGTTGTAGAAGTGCGTGACGGTCAGCTTGAGCCTCCGGCCGTCGGCGAGCCTGAGCACGTAGACGAAGCCCGTCATCTTCACGCACCCGGGGTAGGTCCAGTAGCGGGAGAGCGCCGTCGCCGGGGCCTCCAGCCCGGAGCCGTCCGGGATGAGCTTGCAGCTCGGGGTGAAGTACTCGTCGCTGTAGAGCGTCGGGTCGGCGGGCAGCTCGGTGAGCCCGTCGTAGTCCGGGTCGCCCGGGAGCCGCGCCGCCGTCACGCAAGACGGCCCGGAGTGGCCGCTGTTGATGCGCAGGATGTAGCGCCGGAAGGCGATGTCCCAGTCCATGGACTGGAGCGACGCCTCGTCGGAGATCTCGACCTTCTCGAGGCCGGCGTCCGTGAACCGGGCATAGACGTAGGCGTCGGGCTCGGTAGCGAAGGGGCCGCCCGCGGTGGCGTCGACGAGGGAGCGGATGCCGGCGCCGTCCTGCTCGTTGACGATCTCACCTGCTGCCACGGTGTCCTGGAGGTTCATCTGCTGGAAGACCTCGTCCTCGCAGGGCACCGGCGTGGGCTCCGAGCAGACGGGCCCGGCGGGGACCCCGCCGCCCTCCGCGCCGCCAGGGTCGACGGGGTCCTCGGAGCCGCAGGCGCACACGGCGAGGACGGCGAGGCTGGCGGCGACGAGGGGAGACGCAGTCGAGGTGCGCATGGGCGACATGGTAACAAAAAGTCGGAGCCGGCGTGCCCGCCGCTAGGGCGCGCCGCTGCGCTGGTAGAGCCACCAGTCTCCGACGTGGTCGACGGCGACGATGCTCGGGTCCTTCGCGAAGAGGTGATTCGCCCCCGCTCGCCGGCGGACGAGGAACCAGTCGAAGAAGGCGCCGTGGCGGCGCACGTCGAATATCGAAGGCGTCCACTCCCACCGGAGCGGCGTGGGCGGCGGGACGACGGCGCCCGGCTCCTCGCGGGGCCTGTAGGCGACGGGCGAGGCGTCCCAGACGGCGAAGTGGAAGCTGAGCCAGCCGCCTCGCGTGGCCTGCACCCAGGCAGGGAGATGGATGAACGGCGTCGTCGTCCGGGTCGAACCGCCGTGATCGAAGACGAGGTAGAGCAGCCTCGGCGCCTGCGGGATGCGGGCGATGATGGCGTCGAAGTCCCGCGTGCTCTGGTCGAATCGGCGGTAGTTGTCGCGGACCACGGCCCCGAGGAAGACCGCGGCGGCCGACAGCGCGAGCACGGCCGGCACCTTGAGCCAGGGGGATCGCGGCAGATCCGGGAAGGCGCCGAGGCCGAGGAACAGCGCGGCGACGATCTCGCGCGGGTAGACGTACCACCAGAGGCCGATCTGCAGCGGCAGGCTCAGGAACAGGCCCAGGAACACGATCGCGCAGGCGACCGGGACGAGGGCGGCGAGGCGCGCGAAGGACCACTTCGGCGCGTCCACGGCGGGCGAGGGCGCGGCGCCGGCGCCTGCGGGTGAGCACGCAGCGTCGGCGCCGGCGCCTGCGGGCGAGGGCGCCGCATCGGCGCCGGCGCCGGCGAGCCGTGCGGCGGCGCCGGCGGCGCAAACGAGCAGCGCGGCGAGCACGAAGCGCGCTGCCCGGCCGGCCGCCGCCGCCTCGGCGGGGTCGGTGAAGCTCGTGAAGAGGAGCGACGGGACCTCGCCGAGCCGCTCCCAGTGGAGCGCGGGCGCGATGGGCGCCGCGTGCAGCGTGTCGGTCCGGACGACGAGCCACGCCGCGAAGAGGGCCAGCGAGGGCGCGAGCGGGAGCGCGACGGGGCGGAGCCGCCGCGTCGCCGGGAAGACGACGATCGCCGTGCCGACGACGGCGGCGAGCGCGAACGGGAAGCGGAAGATGTGCGTGAAGAACAGCGCGACGAGCGCGAGCGCGAGCGCGATCTGCCGGCCGCGCGAGGGGCGATCGAGGAGCAGGAGCGTCAGGCCGACGACCATCGCGAAGAGGCCGAGCGCGCCCATGTGGTTGAGGAAGCCCCAGTGGGTGAGGTTGCACCAGACGAGGAGCAGGCCGAGGACGCCGAGGAGCGGGCTCCGCTTCAGGCCGTGGAAGAGCACGGCGAGGCCCGCGGGCAGGAGCGCGAGCATCGCCGCCGCCGCGACCTTCACCGCGGCCACGGGAGGGAGGACGAGCATGAGCAGGGCGCCGAGCGCGTACATGGACATGTACGGGACGGCGAGCGGCTGGAGCGTGAACTGCTCGCGGAAGTGCCACGCCGGATCGAGGTAGTGCCTGAACGCCGCCGTCTCGGCCGCGTGGAACGGGAGGTCGGTCATCGGCGGATAGCGGACGACCGCGAGCGGGACGGCGATCACATAGACAGACGCGGCGACGACGACGAGGGCGAGCGCCGCGCTGAGCGGCTCGCGGCGCGCGGCGCCCGCGCCGCGGCGGAGCAGGCCAGCGAGCGCGCGGCGCGCGGGAGCGGGCGCCGCCAGAGGCTCCGCCGGAGGGGACGGGGTACCCAAGGTGGCGGGAAGCTACCATCTCGGAACCGAGCCGAGAGCTCGGATGCCCGCCGGGAGCGGTCGCGATGTGCCGGCTCCCCCTCCCGAGGGGGGTTCGGCCGATCTGGAACCGACAATGGGGCCTCGGACGCCCGCTGGGAGAGGTCGCGATATGCCGGCTCCACCTCGACGACGCCAGCGCCGCGAGGCCAACGCCGCCGCGCGGCCCTTGCGGCCACCCGGCTCCGGGACGCAAGCTGCGCGCATGGCACGCCGCTTCAACACGGCCGGCCCCTGCCGCCCCGATTTGCACTACATGATCCCGGCCGAACGGCGCCTGCCCGAAGCGCCCGGCCTGGTGGAGCAAGGCGCCTATTTCGTGGTCCACGCGCCACGGCAAACGGGGAAGACCACGGCGCTCCGCGCGCTCGCCGATCAGCTCACCGCCTCCGGCCGCTGGGGGGCGCTGCACTTCTCCTGCGAGGCGGGCGAGGCGGCGGGCGACGACTACGGCGCGGCCGAGCGCATCCTGCTCAGCTCGCTCCGGGCGCGCGCCGAGCTCACCCTTCCCCCCGCGCTGCATCCGCCTGCCTTCCCCGACGCCCCGGAGGGCAACCGCATCGAGATCGCGCTGCGCGCCTGGGCCCGCGCCTGCCCGCGGCCGCTGGCGCTGCTCTTCGACGAGATCGACGCCCTGCGAGGCCAGAGCCTCCTCAGCGTGCTGCGCCAGCTGCGCGCCGGCTTTCCCGATCGCCCCGCCGACTTTCCCGCCGCCGTGGTGCTCTGCGGGCTGCGCGACGTGCGCGAGTACAAGGCGGCGAGCGGCGGCGACCCGGGCCGCCTCGGCACGGCCAGCCCGTTCAACGTCAAGCTCGAGTCCCTCAAGCTCGGCGATTTCGACCCTGACGAGGTGCGCGAGCTCTATGGCCAGCACACCGCCGACACCGGCCAGGTCTTTGCTGAAGAAGCGGTCGATCGGGCCATCGCGCTCACGGCCGGGCAGCCGTGGCTCGTCAACGCGCTCGCCCGCGAGATCGTGGAAAAGCTCGCGGTGCCCGCGAGCGAGCCGATCACCGCGGCGCACGTCGAGACGGCCAAGGAGCGCCTCATCCTGGCGCGCGCCACCCACCTCGACTCGCTCGTCGCCCGCCTGCACGAGCCGCGCGTCCGGCGCGTGCTCGAGCCGATCCTCTCGGGCACCCTCGCGATCGTCGGCGACGCCTACCAGGACGATCTCCAGTACACCCGCGATCTCGGGCTCATCGCGCCGGACAACCCCGCGCGCATCGCGAACCCGATCTACCGTGAGGTCATCGCCCGCGTGCTCGCCGGCGACGTGGAGCCCGTCATCCTGGCCGAGCCGAGGAGCTTCGTGCTGCCCGACGGCCAGCTCGACGTCGCGCGCCTGCTCCGGGAGTTCGCCGCCTTCTGGAGGGAGCACGGCGAGGCGCTCTCCGGCAACCTCGGCTACCACGAGGTCGCGCCGCAGCTCGTGCTGATGGCCTTCCTGCAGCGGGTGGTGAACGGCGGCGGGCTGATCGAGCGGGAGTACGGCCTCGGCCGGGGGAGGATCGACCTCCTGATCCGGTGGCCCTACCGCGCGCCGGACGGGTCACGCGCCGTGCAGCGCGCGGCGCTGGAGCTCAAGGTCTGGCGCGAGGGAGAGAAGGATCCCACGCCGAAGGGGCTCGCGCAGCTCGACGGCTACCTCGCCCAGCTCGGCCTCGACGAGGGCGTGCTCGTGCTGTTCGACCGCCGCGCCGCGGCGGGGGACGTCGAGGCGCGCACGCGGATCGAGGAGGCCCGGACGCCGTCGGGCCGGCGGGTGACGCTGCTCCGGGCCTGAACGGCCGCGGGCCGCGCGAGGCTCACGGCGCCCCGGGTCCCTTGCCCCTCGCCCCCGCGGCGCTCGCGATCTGGGCCTCGAGCGCCGCCACGCGCTCCAGCGCAGCCTCCTTCGCGGCGCGCTCCGCTTCCTTCGCCGCGCGCTCGGCCTCCTTCGCCGCGCGCTCCGCCTCCGCGGCGGTCGGGAAGAGCTCCTCGCCCTCGGGCCCCGTGGCCAGCCGGAGGCGCGCCTCCTCGCCAGCGCCGATCACCCGCAGCCAGCAGCCGAGCACGCGCGCGTGGATCCGATCGACGTTCGTCGTCTCCACCCGGACGAAGCCGCGCGTCTTCAGCCTCCGGTAGCGCTGCCATCGCACCCGATCGCGGCCCCGCTCCCAGTCGGGATCGAAGATCACGAGCTCCTTCACCCCGAGCTCCCGGTAGCGCTCGGGCGCGTCCACGTGGTCCTTGTAAGGCTCGTCGGACGAGACGACCTCGAGCGCGAAGCTCGGGGCGATGCCCGTCTTCCACACCTTCCAGCTCCGCACGCGCCGGCCCGGCGGCACGCCAGGGAGCACGTACACGTCCGGCGCCACGACCCTGGAAGGGTCGAACTGCCGATAATAGATGAACTGGTCCGCCCCAACGAACCTCGGCCGACCGAGCGCCTCGTACCAGCGCTCGATGAGAGGGCGGAGGAGCTCCACGATCCACGTCTGAAGGGAGTCCTCCCCCATCTTCTTCTCCACGGGATAGAACGTCGGATCACGCTCCTTGCCGTCACGGTGCGCCCGCCGATGGACCTGCCTGTGCGCCTCGGTCGACATGCCCCATCCTACCCGACCGGGGCGCGCGCATCGACCCGCGCCGCTGCGGCGCGCGGCGCCCGCTGCTCGGCGCTGCACCTGCCCGCGCGGCGCCGCCGACGAGATAGGCTGCGCCCACGTTGCTGCCCCCGCGCCTCGCCCCCCATCCGACCGACCTGCGCGGCCTCCCCGCCGCGTCCCGCCGCGAGGCCCGCGCGGCGCTCGCCGTCACCGCGCTCGCCACGGCGTGGTTCGCGCTCGCGGCGGCGTGGGAGATGTTCGGACCCGTCCTCGCCGGACATTACGCGTCGTCGGCGAGCGTCGGGATCATCGCGGAGAACATGCTCCGCTGGAAGATCCCCGGGCCCGTGTGGGAGTACACAGCGAGCCGGCCGCCGCCCGGGATGTACTACTGCCACCACCCGTGGGGGATCTTCTGGACGACGGCCGCGTTCATGAAGGTCCTCGGGCGGCACGACGTCATCTGCCGCCTGCCCGCCGTCCTGCTGAGCGCCGCGACGCCGCCCCTGCTCTACGCCCTCGGCCGGAGCGTCTACCGCCCCGCCGCGGGGGCCGCCGCGGCGGCGTCGTTCGTCGTCCTGCCGATCACGCTGTCGTTCGCGAACTTCAACGCGCTCGAGGTCCCGGTCATGGCCTGGACGCTGCTCGGGCTCTTCGGCTACGTCCGCCTGTTACAGACATCCAGGCGCCGTTACCTCGCGGTGAGCGCGCTCGGGCTCGCGCTCGGGATGCACGCCGACTGGCCCGCGTTCGTGCTCACGGGCGGGCTGCTCGCGTTCGGCGCGATCCGGGCCTACCTGCTCCCGAGGCGCGTCTTCGGCCCGCTCCCCGAGCGGCGCTACGCCGCGTGGTGGGTGCTCACCGCCTCGATCGCCGCGCTGACAGCCGCGCTCTACCTGGCCCTCTTCCAGCATGCCGGCAAGCTCGGCGACCTGCTGACGAGCTACGGGCTCCGCTCCTCGGGGAACGCCGAGCCGCTCGGCAAGGTGCTCGAGAGCCGGCGGTACTGGCTCGAGCTCTCGTTCACGCCGATCGCCATCGCCGCCGGAAAGCTCGCCGCGATCGTCTGCGCGGCGCGGCTCGCCCTGCTCCGGCGCGAGCACGACGCGCTGCCGCTGCTCTACCTCGCGACCGCGGCGGTGCAGTACGTCGTCTTCCGGCAAGGCGCCGACATCCACATCTTCTGGCCGCACTACTTCGCGGCCTACTTCGCCCTCGCCGCCGCCGCCCTCGTCGACACCGGCGCGGCGCTCCTGGAGCGCGCGGCCGCCGCGCGGCAGGCCGCCCGGGTCGCGACGCCGTCGGGCGGGCCGGCGCTCGCCGCGCCGTCGGGCGGGCCGGCGCTCGCCGCGCTCGCGCTGTGGCTCGTGCCGCTCGCCGCCATCCTGCGCGACGGGCTCCCGGCGCTGCGTTATGCGCGCGAGACAGGCGGGCGCTTCAACGAGCGGGGGCACCTCATCGACTCCGACGGGGCGAAGACGGCGTTCCTGAGATGGCTCGCGCCGAGGCTGCCGGGGACGCCGACCGACGCGCCCGTCGCGATGCACGAGGGCATGAAGGCCACCTGGGCCCAGGTCTGGGCGCTCGGCGGGCGCGTCGTGACGCCCAACCGACCCCCGCCGAAGGAAGCGCCGCCGCGCGGCGCCTACCTCGTGGACTCGCGGTTCATGCTCGACCGGGATCAGGCGAGCCTCGCGCAGCGCTTCGACGTGACGGCGGTGGGCCCGTTCTGGGCGCTCGGCGCGGGCGCCGGGGCGCGCACGCTCTCGGCAAGCGGCGCGAGCGGCATCGAGGCGTTCTCGTTCCGCGAGCGAGAGCCGGGGCTCATCGCCTGGTACCTCATCTCGGGCACCGAGCCCGAGCGCGAGATCGTGCCGGATCCGTTCCTCACGTGGGAGCTCCGCGCGCACTTCGGACAGCCGGCGGAGCCGCCGGCCGCGCCGCCGGAGACGCTCGATCAGAAGCGGATCGCGCACAACATGGCGCTGGCCGCGGGCGACGGCGCGCGCGCGGCGGCGCTCTTCGCGGAGATCAGCGCCGCGCTCGCGCCGATCGGGGCGCGGTTCGACGACGGCACGGAGCTGCTCGGGACGACGTTCCACGAGGGCGCCCGCTCGCTCCTCACGATCTTCGTGCGCGCGGGGGGCCCGGCGGCGAGCGACGTGGTGCTCGCGGTGCGCTCCCGGGTCGTCGAGCGCGCCCCGCTGTCCACGACGATGGCGGACCCGGTCGTCCGCGAGGTCGGACTGCCGACGGCGATCTCGCCGCAGCGCTGGAGGACGGGCTTCCTCTATGCCGATCCGGTGCCGATCCGGAAGCGGCCAGGGACGGAGGTGTTCTGGGCGTCCATGACGGCGCGCGAGCGCGGCCGCGCGCCGAAGCTCGTGGATCGCGGCGGCGCGTCGGAGGTCGAGGTCCTGCGGCTGCGCTGAGCGAGCGCCGCTATCCCCGTGGACACGGCCCCGCGTTCGGGTTTTAGCTTCGGGCATGAGCTCTCGCCGAACAGGGTTGGTTCTGATCCTCGCGCTCGCGGCGGGCTGCGGCGCCCCGCCGCCAGCCGCCCAGTCGCCGACGCAGCCCGCGTCGGACGGGCCGACCGGCTCGGCGTCCCCGGAGCCGACGACCTCGGCCCCCCCGGAGCCGAAGCCCGCGGCGCCCCCGCCGGACGCGCAGGCCCCCGCGGCGGCGACGCCGGTCGAGGCGCCCCCGCCGCGGGCCACCTCGAGACCTGACGGCAACGTGAGGCCCGGCGCGGCCACCGCGACCGGCACGCTGGGGGGCGACATCTCCGAATCGCAGGTCCGCGACGTCGTGGAGAAGCACGGCGAGCTGTTCGACGAGTGCTACAAGATCGGCGTCAAGAGCTCGCCGAAGTTCACGGGGAAGGTGACCGTCAAGGCGACGATCGGCCCGACCGGCAGGGTGAACAGGGCGGACGTGGTGAGGTCGACGGCGAAGAATCAGCAGGTCGATCGCTGCGTGGCCGATACCTTCGAGAAGATGCAGTTCCCCTCGCCGCAAGGCGGGGTGACGACCGTCATCACCTTTCCGATCGAGTTCAGCGGCGTCGAGCTCGTGCAACCCTGAGGAAGACCGCGTCGGGCTTGAAATTTACAGCGCTTCACGGTGCGACGTCACACCACGAGGCCATGGCACACACGGTCGACCCCAATGTCTGTCATGAGACCGCTATTTCGCGTTGCGCAAAGCCCCGCCCGGAAGACACCATGACGCCTCGCTCTGGTGCTTTCGGCGGCTCGCCAGGGTCCGCCGCCATCAACGCCTGACTTCTTGGAGATAGACATGAACTCGAGATCTCGCCTCTCGTCCTTCGGTCGGGTTCCGGTCCGACATCTGCTGCGGGTCGCGTGCATCGCCGCGGCGCTGCAAGCGGCCGCGTGCTCCAGCGTTGGCGACCCCAGCAGCGCCGGGGACAGCGGCGGCACGACGGGGAGCACGGGCAGCACGGGCAGCACGGGCAGCGGCGGAGACGACCTCGGGGGCGTGGCCTCGGGCAGCGGCGGAGACGACTTCGGCAGCCTGGCCACGGGCGCCGGCAGCGGCAACAGCAGCTCGGGGAGCGGCGCGCCCAGCAGCGAGGACGCCTGCGATGGCCTGGACAACGACGGCAATGGCATCGTCGACGATGTCGACGTCGCCGGCGACGGCATCTGCGACTGCCTCCGCATCGCCACGCTGGGCGAGCCGGGCGAGTGGGGCGACGGCGACGTCTTCGAGTCCTGGTTGAACGAGCGCAGCATCAACGGCGCCGTCGGCCTGGGCGGCGCCGAGCTCACCGCGGAGGAGCTCGCAAAGCACCAGGTCATCGTCATCCAGGACGTGAGCGACATCGGGCGCACGTACTCGGACGCCGAGGTCGAGGCGCTCCGCGACTGGATCTCGAAGGGCGGCGGCCTCATGACGTTGATCGGATACGGCCAGACCCGGGAGCGCGCGAACGTCAACACGCTGCTCGCTCCGCTCGGCGTCAGCTACGACGCAGCGCAGATCCTCCCGAGACGAGGCGGCGCCACGGTCCCCATCACGGAGTGGACCGGAGGGCATCCGGTGCTCGACGGGATCGAGGCTGTCGGCGTGGACACCGGCTACCCGGTGGTCGGCGAGGGCGCCACGCTGGCGACCGGCGACGGCTACGACGTGCTGAAGGCGCTGGAGGTCGGCGAGGGCCGGGTCCTTGTCTGGGGCGACGAGTGGATCACCTACAACAGCGAGTGGGTCGAGCATCCCGAGTATCAGGTCGAGCGCTTCTGGCTGAACGCCATCAAATGGATGACGCCAGCCAACGAGTGCCAGGTGGCCATCCCACCGCAGGTCAACTGACAACTGAGCCCCTCGACCTCCCGCGCGGCGATCACGCCGCCCGGGAGCCCTCGGCGCGCCGCGGGCCGGTCACGGTCCGGTAGAGCTCCTCGTATTTGCCCACCATCACGGCGCTGCTGAAGCGCTCGCGCGCGCGGCGCGCGCAGGCGGCGCGATCGAAGCGGGCGAGGCCCGCCGCGAGCGCGGCGAGGCGCGACAGGTCGCCCGGCGGCGCCAGGTAGCCGGTGACGCCCTCGTCGACGATCTCGGGGAAGGAGCCGCGGCGAAAGCCGAGCACCGGGGTGCCGCAGAGCATGGCCTCGATGGCGATCAGCCCGAACGGCTCCTCCCACTGGAGCGGGCAGAGCACGGCGCGGGCCCCGCGCAGGAGCGCGACCTTGCGGTCGTGGCCCATCTCCCCGAGATCCGATATCCCGCTCTCCCGGAGGCGCGGGGCGACCTCCTGGAGAAAATAGATCTGGTCCTTGGGGTGCACGCGCCCCGCGAGCTTGATCGGCAGGCCCGCGGCCCTCGCGATGTCGAGCGCCAGGTGGGTCCCCTTCTCCTCGGCGTAGCGGCCCAGGTGGGCGAGGTAGCCCTCGTCGCTCAGGCTCGGCGGATAATGCGCCGGCGTGACGCCGTGATGGATGACGCACGAGCGCGGCAGCGGGATCTCCAGGGCGCGCTGCCGCGCGCTGATCGCCACGTACGCGACCTCCGGGTGGCGCGCGTAGATGCGCGAGCTCTCGCCGCAGGGAGCGTGGTGCAGGGTGTGCACCGCCGGGACGCGGACGAAGCGGGTGAACGGGACGGCGATCGGGCTGTTCACGTGGATCACGTCGAACCCGTCCTCGCGCGCGATCTCCGAGAAGGCCCAGGCGACGTGGTTGACCTCGTCTTCCGGCGCCGGAGGCCAGCTCGGGCTCCCGTAAAGGGATCGGCGACGGCAGGTGACCACCGAATCTCCCGTCGCGAAGAGCGTGACCTCGTGTCCACGCGCCGACAGCCCCTCGGCCAGCTCGTGACAGAAGAGCTCGGTCCCTCCGTACCCGGAGGGAGGCACCCGGATGAACGGGGTGGAAACGATCGCGATCCGCATGCTCTATGCTCCTCGGTCGCCGCGCCGCGACCGGGGCGCCGTGCTCGCCCCCGCTCGCAGCGGAGCGCAACCCCGCGCTCGAGATCCATCAACGAGCATGCCAGCGGGCTGCTCCCCACCTGCCCGGCCGAGGGAGCGCGCGAGGACAGCTGCTGCGCGGCGGACGCAGCGCAGCGCGGCGCCCGCCAGGCCAGCGCGATCCGAAGCGGCGCGCGGCGGTGCGGCGCTTTCTTCGGGCGTCCCGTGCGTCTAGGATACGCCCTCCCGCTCGCTCCTGCGCGCGGGGCAGCGCGGGAAGCGTCGAGAGCCCGAGCGCCCCTGCCAATCTGCACACAGGTGGTCAATGACTTCGAGATCGATTCGTTACGGATCCGCGCTCGCGTTGAGCATTTCGCTGGTGGCCACCGCGGGCTGCCAGACGGGGCCCGATGGCGGCCTCACCAATGAGAACACGGGAGGGAGCGGCGGACAGGGAGGAACGGGCGGAGGGGGCGGCGTCGGTGCCTCCGGCGGCAATGACGGCGGCGGTGGCTCCGGCGGTGGCGATGGTGGCTCCGGCGGTGGCGATGGTGGCTCCGGCGGTGGCAACGGCGGGAGCGATGGTGGCGCCGGCGGAGTCGATGGCAACGGAGGCAACGGAGGCGACGCTGGAGCCGGCGGGGACGGCGGAGCGGGCGGCATCGATGGCTCCGGCGGCAGCGGCGGCGACGTCCCGTGCACCGGCGACGCCGACTGCCCCGCGCCTGACAGCGAGTGCGCGATCGCGAGGTGCATCGACGGTGGATGCACGACCGAGCCCGTGGCCTCGGGGACGCCCGTGAAGGAGCAGATGGCCGGCGACTGTCGCGAGCGCGTCTGCGACGGTGGCGGCGCGGTCACGGAGGTCGACGACGACGACGACCTGCGCGACGACCACAGCCAGTGCACGGTCGACTCCTGCCGCGATGGCTCGCCGATCAACGACCCGGTCGAGGCCGGCACCCGGTGCTCCCTGGCCGACGGCGGGATGTGCAACCCCGCCGGGGTCTGCGTGCAGTGCCTTGTCGGCTCGGACTGCCCGACCCAGGTCTGCATCGACTACGTCTGCCAGGCCGCCTCGTGCGAGGACGGCCGGCACAACGGCGATGAGGGCGGCATCGACTGCGGCGGCAGCTCCTGCCCTGCGTGCGGAGCCCCGGCCAGGGTGACCTCCGTCGATTATCCGGTCATCGCCGTCGGCGGCGCGCTCGTGCTCACCGGCTCCGGCTTCACCGGGGCGACGGGGGTGACCGTGGGCTTCGTGGCGCAGCCCTTCACGATCGACTCCGACACGCAGATCACGATCCCCGCGCTCTCGGACGCGACGCTGAGCGGCCCGACGAACATCGTCGTGAACCGGCCGGGGGCGCGGTCGACGTCGTTCCCGGTGACGGTGATCCAGCTCCAGATCAACGAGGTCGACGCCGACACGCCGGACAGCAGTGACGTGCTCGAGTTCATCGAGATCAGCACGGGCTGGCGGTACGTGAACCTCGCCGGTTACACGCTCGTGCTCTACAACGGGGCCGCCGGCGGCTCCTACAGCGCGATCGAGCTCAACGCCACGACGGACGTGGGCGGGCTCCTGCTCGTCGGCAACAGCGGCGTCGCACCGACGCCCGCCCTCGTCTTCCCGACCAACACCCTGCAGAACGGCCCGAACGCTGTCGCCTTGTACCAGGGGCTGCCCGCGGAGTTCCCCACGTCCACGCCGGCCACGGCGGCGCACCTCATCGACGCGCTTGTCTACGGACCGGCGGCCGAGCCGGACACCCAGCTCTTGAACGCCCTGATCTCCAGCGCTCCGGGGCGCGTCCAGGTGAGCGAGGGCGCGAGCTCGCAGACGCAGTCGATCCAGCGCTGCGCCGACGGCCTCCGCGACGGCCGCCGCTTCGGGGCGGCGGCGCCCACCCCGCGCAGGCCCAACACCCTCCCCTGCCCCTGAAGGCGCGGCGCAGCTGGCAGCGCGCCGCCGCCCGGCGCTGGGCTCCGGGGCTCAGCGCTCGAGGTGGATCTCGAAATCCTCGATGCTCACGGCGAGCTCGTAGCGCTCCTCGATGAGCCGCGCGAGCTCGGGGAACCCGTTCAGCGTGTCGCGCGAGTCGATCACGTCGCCGGTCACCGAGGGGAAGACGTCGTGGCGCTCGACGACGATCGCGGCCGGCGGGCGCGCGGCGAGGTCGCGCATCAGCGCGTCGCGCGCCTCCTGCCGGGCCCACGCCGCGCGCTGCGGGACGTTGTAGAGGTAGCGCGTCGCCGGCGGGCGATCGGCGAGATCGTAGATCACCGGCTCGAAGCCCCACACGAACACGGGGCGCCCCGGCGCGACGCGCTCGCGCAGCCACGCGGCGACCTCCCGGTTCGCCGCGGCGTTGACGTCGGCGACCGACGCGAGGCGGTCGAGGCGCGCCTGGTCCCTCGCGCCGGTGGCGAGCACCGCGATCCGCTTGGCGCAGCGCTCGATGTAGTCGTCGGCGACGTCCTTGGTCGCGGAGCGGGCGAAGGCGGTCGCGACGAGCGCCGCGAGGAGCGCCGCCGCGGCCGCCTTCGCGCCGGACCGGGTGCACCGCCGCCACGCCTTCCAGAGGCCGAGCGCGGCGAGCATCGCGGTGAGCGGCCACGTCGCGCCGTAATGGTAGGGGAAGAACTTCGCCTGCATCACGACGCCGACGAGGTGCATGGCGATCACGCCCGAGAGCAGCGCCACGCCCGCCCGCTCGCGGCGTTCGGGGTGGAGCGCGACAAGGCAGGCGAGGCCGAACGCGAGCGGGCCGGAGTAGTGGACGAGCCACTCGCAGACGCCGTACCACGCCATGCCGAGCACGCTCGCGCCGCGCCACCCGAGCGCTGTGTAGTGCGGCGTGAAGACGAAGAGGACCTCCCGCAGATCGCCGAGCGCGCCCCTCAGGGCGAACCAGGCGGCGCAGGCGAGCACGGGGAGCACGCCGCCCAGCGCGATGAGCAAGGCGGGCCGGAGCGCCGCCCAGAGGAGCGCGGCCGCCGTCGAGCGGACAGGCCCGGACGCGGGCGGCGCAGAGCGCGCCGGATCGCCCTGGATCGCGGTCGGACCGGCGTCGATCCGGCGCCGGGCGGCGGCCCGCTCCGAGCCGCGCCGCGCGAGCTCGGCGAGGGCGGGCGCGGCCAGCGCGACGGCGAGCACGACGCCGCCCCCGGCGAGGGGCGGCTTGAGGAGGCCGGCGGCGCCGAAGAGCGCGCCCGACACGACAAGCGCGGCGCCGCGCGGCGCCGGGCGGGGCGCGCCGTCGCGGCCGCGCGGCGTGGCCACGAGCAGCGCGGCGATGGTGAGCATGCCGCCGAACGACTCGGGCTGCGCCGTGTGCCAGAAATCGAGCTGGGCGTGCACCAGCACGGCGAGCGCCGCGGCGACGACCCCGATCCGCCGGTCGCCGAACAGGCGGGCGGCGAGCGACGCCATCGCGAGGCACATGCCGGCGAGGCCGAGGACCTCGAGGACGCGGATGCCCCACTGCGCGGGGCCGAAGAGGGCGCGGGCGAGCGCGTAGATGAGGAAGATGCCGGGCGGCTTGAAGTCGAACGCGTCGCGGTAAGGCATGCCGCCGTCGAGCAGCGCGCGCGCGACCATGGCGTAGATGCCCTGATCGCGGCCGTAGCCGTAGGTCAGCACCTGCAGCAGCAGGAACGCGATGACGACGAGCGAGGCCGCCCGGATCGCCCGCGCCCCCACGACGCGCGGCGGCCCGGCGGCGAGGGGCTCGCGCGCGCTCTCGCTCGAGGGGGCCAGGGGGACGGGGGCTGCGGTCGCATCCGGCGCGGCGTCACGCACGGGGCCCTTGTACCGGCTGGGGCCCCAAAAGGATACACACCGGACGAACACTGTGTCGTTGCTCTCGAAGGGCGGGCGGCGTATACGACCCTGCCGCCTTGCCCGGAGAGGTGAAACGGGCGCTCACGGCGGCGCGCGTTGGAGGCGCGAGAAGCGATGGTCGAAGTCCGCATGCCACAGCTCGGTGAGAGCGTGGTCGAGGGAACCGTCTCGAGGTGGCTCGTGCGCGAGGGCGATTTCGTCAAGCGCGAGCAGCCGCTGCTCGAGGTCGCGACCGACAAGGCCGACACGGAGATCCCGGCGCCCGTCGCGGGTCGTGTCTCGCAGATCGCGGTGGCCGAGGGCACCGTCGTCGCCAAGGAAGGTCTGCTCTGTCGGATCGACGAGACGGCGCAGGGCGAGGCCCAGGCGACGGCTCAGCGCGCGAGCGCGCCGCCGGCGCCGTCCGAAGCGCGGCCCGCCGCTCCGGCGCCCGGCAGCAACGGACACGACGAGAGCGCCCGCCCCCTGACGAGCCCGTCGACGAAGAAGCTCGCGCGCGAGTCGGGCGTCGACCTGCGCGACGTGCACGGGACAGGCGATCACGGCCGGATCACCCGCGACGACGTGATGCGCGCGGCGCACGGCGCGCCGGCCGAGCCGGCGCCTCAGCCGAGCGCGGCGGCCCAGCCGGCGAGCGCGGCCGCGGAGCTCTCGCAGCTCATCCAGGCGAGCGGCGGGTTCGTGCCGCCGGTGCCCGGCGTCGGGTACGGCGCGTACAAGGTGCCGCCCTACGCCCCGAAGCCCGGCGACAAGGTGGTGCCCTTCAGCCGGCGCCGCCGCATCACCGCCGACCACATGGTCTATTCCAAGGTGACGTCGCCGCACGTGGTGACGGTCGCCGAGGTCGACCTGCACGAGACGTCGAAGCTGCGCGACCTCCACAAGGACGAGTTCAAGAAGGCGGGCGTGTCGCTGACGTTCCTGTCCTTCATCTGCGCCGCGGCCGTCCGCGCGCTGCGCGAGCACCCGGAGTTCAACGCTCGAGTGCTCGAGAACTCGTACGTGGTGCTGCGCGACGTCAACCTCGGCGTGGCGGTGGACACGCCCGGCGGCCTCATCGTCCCGAGCATCAAGCACGCGGACGAGCTGTCGCTGCGGGGCATCGCGAGGAGCATCGACGAGCTGGCCGGCCGCGCGAAGTCCGGCAAGATCACGGCCGACGATCTCGCGAACACGACCTTCACGGTCTCGAACCCCGGCCTCAAGGGGAACCTCTTCGGCGGCGCGATCATCTCGCAGCCGAACGTGGGCATCCTCCGGATGGGGGAGATCAAGAAGCGCGTCGTGGTGGTCACGAAGGACAAGGAGGACTCGATCGCGATCCATCCGGTCATGTTCCTCGCGCTGTCGTACGACCACCGCATCATCGACGGGGTGCTGGCGAACTCGTTCCTCTGGCGCGTCACCGACATCCTCACACGCGGGGAGTTCGAGGTATGAGCGTGACAAGCGAAGTGCAGGGCCTGCGGGCGCTCAACGAGGTCGATCCGGAGATCGCCGAGCTGATCCGCCTGGAAGAGCGGCGGGAGGCGGACACGCTCCGGCTCATCGCGAGCGAGAACTACGTGTCTCGGGCGGTGCTCGAGGCGACGGGCTCGGTGCTGACGAACAAGTACTCCGAGGGGTACCCGCACAAGCGGTATTACGAGGGTCAGCAGCAGATCGACGTCGTGGAGGAGCTCGCGCGGACGCGGGTGGCCAAGCTGTTCGGGGCCGACCACGTGAACGTGCAGCCCTACTCCGGGAGCCCGGCCAACCTGGCCGTCTACCTCGCGTTCGCGCAGGCGAACGACACGATCATGGGCCTCGGCCTGCCCGCGGGCGGTCACCTGACCCACGGCTGGTCGGTGAGCATCACCGGGAAGTACTTCAAGAGCGTCCCGTACGGGGTTCGCGAGAGCGATCACCGCATCGACCTGGATCAGGTCCGCGACCTGGCGCGCGCTCACCGGCCGAAGCTCATCTGGTGCGGGACGACGGCGTACCCGCGCACGCTCGACTTCGCCGCGTTCCGGGCGATCGCCGACGAGGTGGGGGCGATCCTGGCGGCGGACATCGCGCACATCGCGGGGCTCGTGGCCGCGGGGGTGCACCCGTCGCCGGTGGGCATCGCCGACGTGGTGACGTCGACGACGCACAAGACCTTCCGGGGCCCGCGCGGCGCGATGATCCTCTGCAAGAAGGAGCACGCGGGCGCGATCGACAAGGCGGTGTTCCCCGGCCTCCAGGGCGGCCCGCACAACCACACGACCGCGGCCATCGCGGTCGCGGCGAAGGAGGCCTCGGAGGAAGGGTTCCGGGCCTACGCGAAGCAGATCGTGGTGAACGCGCAGGCGCTCGGGCGCGCGCTGGAGTCGCGCGGCTTCCGGCTCATCACCGGCGGGACCGACAACCACCTCCTGCTGATCGACATGACGCCGAAGGGGATCGCGGGCAAGCCGTACGCGCAGGCGCTCGATCGTGCGGGCATCGTGGCGAACTACAACTCGATCCCGTTCGATCCGCGCAAGCCGTTCGACCCGTCGGGGCTCCGCATCGGCACGCCGGCGGTGACGTCGCGCGGGATGGGCGTCGCCGAGATGGAGCGCCTCGCGGCGTGGATGGATGAGGTGGCGCAGAACGTGAACGACGAGGCGCGCATCGCGCGCATCGCCGCCGAGGTCGCGGAGCTCTGCCGCGGCTTCCCGGCGCCCGGCATCCGGCTCTAGCCGACGCTGCTGCGAGCCACGGCGACGCGACCGAGGACGCCACGGAGAGCGATCTCCTGGCGTCCTCGGCGCTTTTGTGGCCGAGACCCGAGGACGCCGGGGAGGGCGATCTCCTGGCGTCCCCGGCGCCCTGGCGGCGTCACTTCACGTAGAGCTGCGCGGCGGCGACGCCCGATCCGGAGGTGGCCTTCACGATGTACTTGGCGTTGATGCCGACGGGGAGCGACCAGCGATAGCAGTTGCCTCGACCGCCGAGCGCGGCGTTCGCGCCGCTCGAGTTGTCCTGCGCCAGCACCGATGAGCCCATGGGGATCGGGGTCAGCGCGACGAGGCTGATGTCGAGCTCGGTGATCCCCGCGCCGACGCCGACGATCGTGTAGCACTTGCCGGGCATCAGCTGGATCTGCTGCTCGAGGGTCTGTCCGGCGCTGAACTGCCCCGCGATCGGCCCTCCCTCCTTCGTCATGCCGGGCGCCTCGGTCGCGGCGAGGTTGTTCAGCGGGATCGTCGCGGCGGAGGCGAGGTTCGGATCGATCGCCGACGCGCTGCCGGAGCTGCTCCCGCCGCTCGGGGCCGGCTGCTGCCCGCCCGTCCCGCCGGTCTGCTGGCCCGGGAGCGGGAACGGCCAGGGAAAGCCGCCTGGCTGCGCCGTCGGGGCAGGCTGCGTCGTCGTCGGAGCAGGCTGCGTGGGGGCCGGTTGCGTGGGAGCCGGCTGGGTCGGGGGGGGCTGGTACCCCGGCTGCTGGTACCCGGGCTGCTGATACCCCGGCTGCTGGTACCCGGGCTGCTGATACCCCGGCTGCTGATATCCAGGCTGCTGGTAGTAGCCGGGCGGGGGCTGGTTCGCGTAGTTCGGCGGCGGCGTGGACGCCTCCCGCTGTTGACAACCAGCAGCGAGGGCGGCGGTGAGGACCAGGGCGGGCAAGACGCCAATCGTACGGAGCAAAAGAACCTCCTCGAATTTCCGGCAGAACGCCGCGTTCAATCTCACTGACGGGCTCGCGACGCAACGGGTCGCTCGCAGGAGCTCCCCGACACGCCCCCCGAAGCCCGCTCAACCGAGCTCCAGGTCCGTCCGCCGGATGTCGCTTTGGACGTGGCACGCCCTCGCTTTCATCGCGTCCATCCGACGGATTGATGCTGCTTCTGCCATGATTTCCCGGGTTATTGCGGCCAGGCGCGGCTGGCCCGGGTCAAAAAGTGAGGTAGCCTACGGCATGACCGACCACGGCTCCCGAGCGAAGCTCGATCGTCCCGGAGAGTTTGCTCAGTGGTTCCTGGAACGAGAAATGCTGGCGAGCGCCGGCATGGGGCTCGCGGCCGACAGGGCGCGGCTGCACCTCGGACGCGCGGTCACGTTCCTGGAGCAAGGGATGCTGCGCGAGTCGCTGGTGGAGGCGAACTCTGCCGCGTACCTCGATCAGGCGATCCGACCCGAGGCGCTGCTCATTGCGCGCATGTGCATCCTGCGCGAGTTCGTTGGCGAGTCCGGCGGCTGAGCGGCGCGACGGCGCGAACAGCCGACCGCCCGCGCCGGCTTGCCTGCAGGCTCGCGCCGCCGGCTGAGCCGCGCGAGACGCCTCGCACATAGCCCCCGCCCCCTGGCGGGTGTATGAGCGCCACGAGCACAGCTATCCCAACGAGGGGCCGCGGCGTGCGGCAGGGCTGTGCGCGAGGAGGCCGCAGATGACGGTGACGGGTAGGTCGTTGGGTTCAGCAGTGCTCCTGGCGCTGTCGGTGGCAGCGCTGGGCTGCGGCGGCAGCAGCAAGGAGTCGGAGTTCGCGGACGACGCCCCGGACGCGGGGACGCCGCCGCCCCCGCAGCCGACAGCGTCCGTGCCGCCCCCGGACGCCGGCCTGCCCCCGGTCGCGGTACCCACGGTGGCGCCCTGCGATGGAGTCCAGTCGCTCGCGATGACGACCATGTTCCAGGGCCGCTCCGCCGGCGAGGCGCCGAAGATGCAGCCGGAAGGGGCGCCCGTCTGCAGCGTGGTGCCCGAGGGACAGACGACCTCGGGGCAGACCTTCATGCTTCAGCCCGGCAATTGCTACACGTTCCTGGCGCAGGCGCTCCCCACCGTCACCGAGGTGGACGTCCAGCTGGAGCTCGACCTGAACGCCGGAGGACAGCCAGGGCTCGCTGCGTTCAACCTGAAACCGGTGCTCGCCGTCGACTCGGACACCGGGCCGACTGCCGCCATCGGAGCCAAGCAGAGCTGCTACCAATGGCCGTTCCCCATCGCGGCGACGGCCAAGCTGGTTGTCAAGGCGCGCACCGGCTCGGGACCGGTGGCGGCGCAGGCCTACAGCCGCAAGAAGTGAGCTGACCTCGCCGCGGGGGCGGCGGCGGCATCGAGCCGCCCGGCCCCCCGGAAGGCGGCGCGCGTCGCCGGCGCGCCCCGCGGCCGCCCCGCCGCGCGCGCTGGGCGCCCTTCCGCCGCCCCGGCGATGGCGCGCCGAGGCCATGGAGCAAGAACGGCCACGTCTCCGTGGCCGCCCTGCGCTCCGCTGGGAGATCCCGTAAGACTACAGGAGCGCGTCCTTGATGGCCTTGATCGGCCGAGCGCGGACCGACTTGCTCGCCGGCTTCGCGGCGAAGGTCATCGGCTGCTTGGTAAACGGGTTGATCCCCTGGCGCGCCTTCGTCGCAGGGCGCTTGACCACCCGGAACTTCGCGAAGCCGGGCAGCGTGAACACGCCCGACTTCTTCAGCTCGCGATGACCGATCGTGATGAGGGACTCGAGAACGTTCTTGACCTGCTTGCGGCTCAGCTCATCACCGGCAGCTTCGGTGATGGCCTGGATCAGGCCGCTCTTGCTCAACGTCTTCTTCGCGCCGCCCCCGGCCGTCTTCTTACTTGCCATGGCACTCTCCTCGGACATGAGCTCGCGCGCGACACCTCGCCGCGCACAGCCTCAGTGAACCTTACACACGACACAGGACAAAAAAAGACAAAACTGCGGGGAGAAATAGCGATTTCTGAGACGGGGCATCGCGCGGACCCCTGAAAGACCGCGCCGGAGCGGTGCGCCAGAGGGGGAACCAGCCGCCGGGAAGGGCGGCGGCGCGGCGCCGGCGCGGGCCGGAGAGCGTCAAAAAACGCCTGGAATCGCGCGGTTTTGCGCGCTCCAAGCCCCGCGCGCGCCGCCTGGGGCGGCCGCGGAGGCGGGCGCCGCGACCTGGGCATACCCGCGGAGACGCGCGGAACAGGCCCTCAGCCGGCGCGCAGCTCGTCGAGCAGCGCCCGGGCCGCCTCGAGCGAGCCGTCCTCCGAGACGGACTTGTCGAGCATCAGGCGCGCTTTCCGGCGATCGCCGGCCGCGAACGCCATCGCTCCGAGGTGGTAATAGGCGAGCGCCCGCGCGGCGGGCGTCGTGCCTCCCTCGCCGGGCTCCGGGGAAATCTTCATCAGGGTGACCGCGCGGTAAGCGCGCGCGGCGATGTCCTCCTCCCCCAGCCCGAGCGCGCTCTCGCCGAGCTCCATGGCGATCTCTCCGTTCTGAGGATCGTTCTCGAGCGCCCTCGTGAGCGCCGTGAGCGACTCGTGCAGATTGCCCTCTGCGTCCTCGATCCGCGCGACGCGGTGGTAGACGGCGCCGAGGTGCCGCGAGCGGCGCCCCTTGGCAGCCACGATGAGCTCGGCGGTGACCGCGCGCGCCTCCCTCGAGTCGCCCGCGACGAGGAGCGCGTCCACGAGCAGGAGGGCGACATCGTTATCTTCGGGGCGCAGGGAGCGCGCCTCCCGGAGCGCCGCGGCCGCCTGCGCGGCGTCGCCGACGTCGAGCAGCAGGCGGCCGGCGGCGACGAGGAGCGTGAAGCGGCCGGCCACGTCGGACGCCGCGGCGGCGTCCTCGAGCGTGATGGCGGCGAGCTCTCGGCTCGCGCCGATCTCGGCGTAAAGCGCGCGCAGGCGGTCGCGGATCTCGGTATTGCCCGGCGCGGCGCGGAGCGCGCGCTCGAGCCCGCCGCGGGCGTCGCCCAGGTGCCCCGCGCGCGCGCAGGCGCCGGCCAGGAGCAGCGCCGTGGCGACGAGGGCGTCGCCCTCCTCGAGCGCGATGAGCCTGCGGTAGACGGCGCTCGCGGCGTCCCACCGCGCGGCGGACTCCTCGAGGCCGGCGAGCGCCTTGAGCGCGGCGCGGTCCTTGGAGTCGGCGTGGAGGAGATCGCCGAGGTGGGCGCGCGCGCGCTCGACGTCGCCCGAGCGCGCGAGGATCTCGGCGAGGCGCAGCCGGAGCGCGCGCGGCGAGGCGGCGCCCGCCGCGTCCGCCGCGGCCTCGCTGGGCGCGCCCGCGGCCTCGGCCTCGGCGGAGCGCGCGCCCGCGTGGTCCGCGCGCGCGAGCGCCCGCTCGAGCTCGGCGACGAGCTCGCTTCCGTACTCGGCGCCGCCGAGCGCGTAGGCGCGCTCGAGATCGGCGAGGGCGCGGTCGCCCTGGCCGAGCGCGCCGTGGACCTCGGCCCGCGCGCGGTGGAGCCACGGGTCGTCCGGGCTCGCCTCGAGCGTCGCCGTGAGCGCGCGGGCCGCGCGGGCGTGGTCGGAGACCGCGCCGCACGCGTCGATGAGCGCGATCAGGACGTCGCGATCCCCGGGCGCGACGCGGAGGGCGCGCTCGAGGAGCTCGGCCGCCGCCGCGGCGTCGCCCGCGCGATCGCGGAGGATCTCGGCGGCGCGGCAGAGCGACTCGACGCGCGCCTCGTCGCCGTCGGCGCCGTGCGCCGTGAGCACGTGGAGCTCGGCGAGGGCGTGCCAGGCCTCGCGGGCCGCGTAGCGCGACGCGAGCTCCTCCCGGAGCCGGTCGTTCGCGGGGTAGACGGCGTACCCGGCCTTGAGGGCGGCCTCCGCCGCGGCGTCGTCGCCGCGCGCGCCGTGCAGCTCGGAGAGCTCGAGGGCGAGCTGGGCCGCCTCGCCGCCCTGCTCGGTGCGCAGGAGCTTCTCGAGCGCGTCGATGAGGTCGTCCGCGCTGTCGCGCTTCCGGCTGAGACGCACGAGCGCGCGGAGCACGTCGCGGTTCGCGCCGTCCCAGTCCGCGGCCCCGAGGTAGACGTCGCGCGCGCCGCGATCGTCGCCGCGCTGCTCGAGGAGGGCGCCGAGGCGCATCGAGATCGACGCGATCGACGCGACGTCCGCGCGATCCTTGGCGGCGTCGAGCTGCAGCGCGAAGAGCTCGCCGAGCTCGTCGGTGCGGCCGGCCTCCTCGAGCATCGTGGCGAGGAGGATGGCGGCCTCCACCTGGGTGGGATCCTCGTCGAGGATGTCGCGGAGCAGGGCCGCCGCCTCCTCCGGCGACTCCCGCGCGAGGAGGCGCGCGCGCTCGAGGCGCAGCGCGCAGCGCTCGGAGAGATCGTCGACGAGGGGCGCCGTCTCCTCGAGCAGCGCGGCGAGGCGCGCGGCGTCGCCGCTCCGCCGGTACACGCCGGCGAGGGGCGTCCAGATCTCGCGCTCGGCGGGCTCGCGGGCGCGGAGCTCCTCGTAGAGGCGCGCCGCGCGGGAGAGGTCGGCGAGCGGGCCGGCGGCGAGCTCCGCGGCGTGCAGGAGCAGCGCGCGCTCCTCCTCGGGCGCCGAGGCGCGCGCGGCGCGCTCGCAGAGCGACGCGGCGGCCGCGAGATCGCCGGCCTCCTCGCGGAGCTCCGCGAGCGCGACGAGCGCCCACGCGGAGCCGGGCGGATCGGACGGATCGGACGAAGCGGACGAAGCGGACGAAGCGGACGAAGCGGACGAAGCGGACGAAGCAGACGAAGATCGCGCGCCCGAGCCGACGATGCGCAGCAGGATCGACTCGGCCAGCCCGCGATCGCCGAGCGCGCGGGCGGTGCGGACGGCCTCCTCGAGGACCCCAGGGCCCTCGATCTCGGCGAGGAGCAGCAGCGCGTCCACGAGGGCGCGCGGCCGCCCGCTCTGCCGGGCGAGGCGCTCGAAGAGGCGGATCGCGCGCGGGTTCCTCGGATCGGTGCGGAGCGCGTCGCGCAGGATCGCCTCGGCCCGGTCCGGATCGGCGTGGAGGTCGAGCGCCTCTTCGAGGAGCGAGATCGCCTGATCGACGTCCGCCGCGTCCGCCGCGAGCAGCGCGGCCAGGCGGTACCGCGGCCCGGCGCGATCCGCGCCGCCCGTGGAAGCGGCCGGCGCGTCGGCGAGGCCGATGCGCTTGCGGAGGACGTCGGACTGCGCGGCGCGATCGCCGAGGCGCGCGTAGATGGCCTCGAGCGAGCTCCACAGCTGCTCGACATCGGCGTCCGCGTCGCGGCCCGCGCGGTCGTGGAAGGGCGCGCCGGCCGCGATCTTCGCCTCCGCGCGGCGGTAGACGGCCGCGGCGCGCTCCTGATCGGCCGGCGAGAGCTCGAGGGCGCGGCCGAAGCGGAGCAGGAGCGCGACCTCGTACGGCTCGGAGGCCGCCCGCGCGACGAGCCGCTCGACGAGGTCGACGTACCGCGGTGTCTGGCCGGAGCGGCGCGCGAGCTCGAGGGCGGCGTCGTGCGCGGCGCCGGCGCCCGGCGTGAGATCGAGGGCGCGCAGGCGGGCCGAGAGCGCGAGCTCCGGGCGATCGAGCGGGCCTTCGTAGAGCGACGCGAGCTCGCCGAGCGCGGCGGCGGCGTCCTCGGCGGGCCCCTCGGCAGGGCCGGCGAGCCGCGCCTCGAGGGCGCGCGCGAGCAGGTCGTGGCGCCCGCGGGCGCGCAGCGCGGCGAGAAGCTTCTCGTGCTCGGCGTCGCTCTCGCGCGCCGCCTCGAAGGCGGACTCGACGTACTCCGCCTCGCGGTCGGGCGCCCCCTGCCGGCGCGCGATCTCGCCGAGCGCGAGCAGGACCTCGGCCCGGCTGAACGAGGTGGCCGACGGGAGGCCCACGCTGGAGCGCGTCGGCGGCATCGTGCTGCGCCGCACGCCGACGAGCCCCTCGCCCTCGTCGCGGGGCCGGCGCACGACGAGCAGCAGCGCGCGGTAGGCCCGGTGCGCGCGCTCGAGCTGGCCGTCCTCGAGGGCGAGGCCGGCGAGGCCGTGGAGCGCGTCGGGGTGCGCGGGGTCGACGCGCAGCGCGAGGTCGAACTCCGCCATCGCGCGGGCGCGATCGCCCGTGGCTAGCGCGACGCGGGCGAGCTCGTAGTGGACGAGCGCGCGCTCCTTGGGGCGGCGGGCGCCGAAGTCGGCGATGATCCCGCGCAGGGCCGCGGTCGCGTCCTCGGTCCTGCCGGCGGCGGAGAGGGCGCGGCTCCGCGCGAGGCGCAGCGAGAGGTCGTCCGGCGCGAGCGCGATGGCCTCGTCGAACAGCGGGATCGCGGCGGCGGGCGAGCCGCCGCGCGTGAGGTAGAGGTCCGCGGCCTCGCGGAGGAGCGAGAGCCGGGCCGGCGCCTCGCCTCCGTCGCCGATCGCGCGCGCGGCGTCGCCCGCGATGAGCGCGGCCAGGGCGCTCCACGCGCCCGACGCGCGGTAGAGGTACGCGAGCCGCTCGCGCAGCGGCGCGGGCTGCGCGGCGCGGGGCAGCGCCCGCTCGAGGGCGGCGCGGGCGCGATCGGGCTCGCCGGCGGCGAGGTACGTGTCCGCGAGGCGGAGCGCCGCCTGGTGCAGCTCCTCGGGCGCCGCGCCGGCGCAGAGCCTCTCGAGCGCCTCGGCGGCGGCCGCGTGCTCGCCGCGGCGCGCGAGCAGCCGGGCGAGGGCGTCGAGCGCCTCGACGGACCCGATGTCCGCGGCGCGGCGGTAGCTGGCGATGGCGCGCTCGGGCTCGTTGAGCTCGTGCTCGGCGAGGGACGCCGCCTGGAGCCAGAGCTCGGCGGCCGCCGCGCCGGCGTCCGCCGACCCGCGCGCCGCCGCCTGCTCCTCGCGGAGCAGCATGAGCTCCCGGTGCAGCCCGCCCGCCTCGAGGAGCGAGGCGAGCCTGTCGATCGACGGGCCGTGCCCCGGGCTCTCCGCGAGGTTCCGGCGGAGCAGCGCGATCGCCTCGGACGCGCGCGTGGCGTCTGCGAGGAGCTCCGCGGCGTCGTAGCGGAGCGCGACGCGGCGATCGAGATCGCCGGAGACCTCGATCTGCAGCTCGCGCAGGCGCACGAGCTCCTCGCGCCGCCCGGCCGCCCGGAGCAGCGCGGCGAGGCTCTCGCCGACCGGCTCGTCCGTCGGGTCGTCCGCGAAGAGCCCGCCGTAGAGGGCGATCGCCTCGCCGGGCTCCGCGGCCTCGGCGGCGACGCGCAGCAGCCGGCGCCGCTCGCTCGGCGCGAACGGGAGCGCGGCGCCGCGCCGGCACAGCGCGACGATCTGCGGCCTGTCCCCGGCGCCCTCGAGCATGCCGACGAGCGCGTCGATCGCCCAGAGGGCGGCGCGCGAGGCCGGCCACGCGCCGGGCCCAGGGGGCTGCTCGTCCTCGTCGACGAGGCGCTGCACGGCGATCTCGAGGAGCTCGGCCGCGATCTCGCGGGCCCGCGCCGCGTCGCCCGCGTCGCGCGCCGCCTCCACGGCCTCGCGGTAGAGGGCGAGGTCGTGCCCGCTCGCCGCGGCGAGCCGGAGCAGCGTCGGGACGAGCGAGGGCCCGCGCCGCCGCCGCAGGAGCTCCGCGAGATCGAGCAGGATCGCGCGGTTCGCCGGGTCGTGGAGGAGCGCGCGCTCGAACGCGCGCTCGGCGGCGTCCTCGTCGGCGCGCGCGTCGCGGTGCCAGCGGCCCACGCGGGCCGTGAGGTCGCGGAGCGTGGCGGCAGGGACGTCGCCGCGGCGCTCGAGCTCGGGCAGCGCGTCGGCGATCGTGCGCCAGCGGCCCGCGAGGTCCGTGAGCCGCAGGAGGCCCTCGGGCGGCTCGGCGCCGGGCGACAGGAGGAACGCGCGGAAGGCGAGCTCGAAGGCGCCCTCCCGGTCCTCGCCTCGCTCCTCGAGGAGCGCCGCGGAGGCCTTCAGGATGGCGACCCGCTCGGCGTCCGTCCCGGCCGCGGCGAGCCGCGGCTCGAGCAGCGCGATCTGGCCGCGCCAGTCGTCCGCGTCGGCGCAGATCTCGAGCAACGCGCCGACGGCGGCGACCAGCGCGCCGCGGTGCTCGGCCGACGCCGGGTCGATGCGGCGGAGCAGCTCCTCGAGCCCCGCGCGCGGCGCGGGCAGGCGCTCGCCGCGCTCGCCCCCTTCGGCCGCCCCCCACTCGCCCTCCCCGCCAGAGCCCTCGAGCCCCGCGCGTCGCGCGTCCCGATCGGCCTCGTGCGCGCGGCGGTAGCCCTTCACGGCGAGCTCCCACGCGAGCGTGCGATCGCGGTGCGTGTCGCCGAGGCGCTGGAAGAGCTCCACGCTGCGCGCCGCGCCCGCCCCGCCGGGGAGCGCGCCCGCCGCGGACGCCTCGACCTCGAGCAGCGCGACGAGGTCGCCCCAGCGCTCCGCGCGCGTGTAGAGCGCGGCCAGCGCGTCCCCGCTCTCCGGGTCGGGCGCGAGCTCCTCGCGGATGCGGCGCCAGGTGGCGATGGCCTCGTCGGCGTCGCCGAGCTCGCGCTCGAAGAGCGCCGCGACGCGCCCGAGATCGCGCCGGCCGCCCGCGCCGCCGCGCACGGCCGCGCGGCGCTCCAGCACGGCCGTGAGCTCGCGGTACCGCCCGCCCTGCTCGAGGAGCGCCGCGAGGCCGTCGAGCGCCGCGAGGTCCTGGCGGTCGTCGACGAGGCGCGCCGAGTACGCCGCGATCGCCCGCGCCTCGTCGCCGAGCCGCGAGGAGGCGAGCCGCGCGAGCTCGCCGAGGGCCTCGCGCCGCGCCGCCGGGTCCGTCTCGATCGCGGCGAGCGTGTCGAGCACGTCGCACCGCTCGGCGACGCGGTCGGCCTCCGCGAAGAGCCTATCGAGCGCGCGGGCGGCGTCCCGCGCGGCCTCCGCGTCGCCGCTCGCCTCGGCGAGCGAGAAGAGCCGGCGGAAGAGCGCGATCGCCCCGTCCGGGTCGCCGAGCCGGTCGCGGCGGAGGAGCGCGGCGTCGCGCACGAGCGAGAGCGCCTGCCGCGCGTCGCCGGCGCGCGGCTCGGCCGCGGCGAGGACCTCGGCGAGGCGGTCGTGCCGGCCGAGGCGCTCGGCGAGCTCGGCGAGCTCCGCGCGATCGCCGGCCTCCGACGGCCTGAGCTCGACGAGCTCGGCGAGCCGCGCGAACGCGCCCGGCTCGTCGCCGAGGGCGTCGCGGCGGAGCCGCACGATCTCGCGCAGCAGCGCCGGGCGGTCGCCTGCGTCGGCGCCCTCGAGCTGGATCTCGAGCACGCGCACGAGGTCCGTGGGCCGCGCCTCCTCGCGGTAGTGCTCCGCGAGCAGCGCGGCCGACCGCTGCCGCGCCGCACGCGTGACGCGCGCGCCGGCCTCACCGGCGGGCGCCTGCTCGAGCGGCAGCGCCCCGAGGATCCGCTCGAGCAACGCGAAGGCGTCGACGGGGCGCGGCGCCGCGCGGGCGGCGCGCGGCTCCCGGGGCGCGTCGAGGAGCCGCTCGACCACGGGGAGCGCCGACGCGGCGTCGCCGACGCCGTCGATCCAGAGGAGCGCGACGCGCTCGCGGAGCCGATCCGCGGCGTCGCCGGAGAGCCTCGGCAGCTCGGCCGACAGGAGATCGATGAGCGGGCGGTGCCTGCCGTGCCGCTCGTAGAGCCGCTCGAGCGCGGCGCGGGTGCGCGCGTCGTCCTGGAGCGGGAGGAGCTGCTCGAGGTAGCGCATCGTGCGCTCGCCGTCGCCGGCGAGGTCGCGCGCGACGGCCGCGGCGTCCTCCAGGAGGAAGACGCGCTCGTCGGCCGCCGAGGTGCGCTCGAGCATCGCGTCGTAGAGCGCGAAGAGGTCCTCCCAGCGCTCGGCCGCGTTGTAGGCGAGCTTCAGCCGCTCGAAGCCCCAGAGCGAGCCGGGCACGAGCTCGACGAGCCGGCGGAGCAGCGCGAGGGCGGCCTCCGGCGCGTCGAACCACTCCTCGTGGTGCTCGACGGCCCGCCGACCGATCTCCTCGACGATGTCGGGCGGGAGCGCCGCGCCCGCGTCGAGCGCGGCGGCGTGCGCGGCCGCGACGCGCTCGGGCTGCTTCGCCCGGCGCCCGAGCTCCTCGATCCGATCCCAGAGGGCGAGCTCGCCCGGCAGCTCGGAGACCGCGCGCAGGGCGACGTCGAGGCCGCGCTGCGCGTCGTGGTCGTGGTGATCGAGCAGGCGCTCGAACCAGCCGCGGCGGACGGCGGCGCGCTGCGCGGCCGCGAGGCTGCCCGCGTCGAGCAGGGCGCCCGGCGCGGCGTCCGCCGGCGAGCTCGCGAGGAGCGCCTCCAGCAGCGCGACGCGCGCCTCGGGGTCGTCGAGCGCGTCGCACGCCCGCTCGAGGAGGAGCGCCGCGCGCGCCTGCGTCTCGGGGCGCCCGAGCGCGCGCTGCACGATCTCGATCACCGCGGGCTCGATCGTCCCGGCCTCGATCGCGGGCGCGACCGCGTCGAGCGCGTCCGCCGGCCGATCCAGCCGATCGAAGAGGAGCGTCGCGAGCTCGACGTCGAGCGCGACGCGCGCGCTGCCCTGGCTCCGGTCGCGGCGCGCCGCGAGCACCTCCGCCGCGCCCTCGTGATCGCCCACCTCCGCGAGGAGGCGCCCCCGCGCCGCGAGCGCGTCGTCGTTCTCGGGATCCGCCTCGAGCAGCCGGGCGTAGAGCGCCGCGGCCGCCGCGCGGTTGCCGATCTCCTCTTCCCACGCGGCCCACGCCGAGAGCGCCCTCGGGCGCTCGGCCTCGTGCCCGCGCTCCACGAGGAGCGTGAAGAGCCAGCGCCGGTCCACGCGGCGCGCGAGCGTGTCGGGGCTCTGCGCGAGGAACGCGCGGAACGCCTCCAGCGCGGCGGCGTCGAGCGCGCCCAGCGCGCCGTCGCCGTCGTCCTGCGGCGAGAGCAGGCGCCGGTAGACGGACGCGGCGTCGTCCTGCCGCTCGGGATCGGCGGCGAGCACGCGCGCGAGCGCCGCCTCGATCGCCCGGACCCGCGCCGCCGCCTTGCCGGCGGGCGCGCTCCCCTCCCCCTCGGCCCTCATGCGATCGCGGAGCTCGAGCGCGGCGTCGACGAAGCGCGACGTCGCGCGCGCCCGGATCGCCGCGTCCTCGAGCGCGGCGAGCGCGGCGAGCGCCTCGTCGTCGGACGCCGCCGTCTCGAGCAGGACCTCGCAGACGGCCGCGAGCCGGACCCAGGCCCCCTGCCCGCGGTAGAGCGCCGCGAGGCGGGCGGCGGCGTCGCGGTGCTTCGGCGCGACGGAGAGCACGCGCTCGTAGAGCTTCTGCGCGCGCTCCGGATCCGCGAGCGGCCCCTCGGCGAGCCCGGCGGCGCGCTGCCAGGCCGTCACCGCGGCGTCGAGGTCGCCCGGAGCGGCCTGCGCCGCCGGGGCGTCCGCCGCGCGCGCGTCATCGGGCGCGTCGGGCGCCTCCACCACGCGGACGCCGAACGCCGCGAGCTCGCCGAGGCGCTCCAGCCAGAGCGCCTCGTCCTGGGGATCGCCCGCGGCGGCGACGCGCCGCTCGAGCACCTCGCGGAGCAGCGCCGGGTCGCGCGCGGACAGCGCGAGCGCCTCCATCGCGGAGAGCGCGGCGCCGTCGAGCGCCGCGCCGCTCGAGAGGATCGCGCGGTAGTGAGCGACCGCGCTCGGGACCTCCCCGCCCCTCGCGGCCGCGTCCGCCATGCGCAGCTCGTGGGCGACGCGCGCGTCGGGCGCCACGCCCGGGAGCCGCTCGGCCAGCGCGCCGTAGAGCGCGCCCCACGCGTTGCCCGCCGCGAACGTCTCGAGCAGCGCCTCGTACGCCGCGTCGTCGCCCGGGTCGTCCTCGATGGCCGCGCGGTACGTCGCGGCCGCCCCGGCGAGGTCGCCGACGTCGCGGCGCTGGATGGTGCCGATCGCGTGCAGGAGCTCGCGCCGCCGCGCGGGCGCGCACGGCTGCGCGAGCGCCTCGCGGTAGAGCGCGAGCCGCTCCTCGGGGCTGCCCTGCTCGCGCAGGAGCGCGTCGACGCGCGCGATGAGATCGAGCGACGAGGGCTCGAAGGCGAGCGCGCGGCGGTAGAGGGCGAGCGCCTGCGTCACGTCGCCGCTCGCGAGCAGCGCCTCGCCCGCGCGCCGCGCGAGGTGCGACAGCGCCGGGCTGTCCACCGCGCGATCCCCGAGCGCCCCCGCGAGCGCTGGCGCGCGGCGCGCGGACTCGCTGCCGTGCTCCGTCAGCCGCTCGACCTCGGCGACCCACCGGGCGAGCCGCTCCGGCGCGTGCGCGGTCGCAAGCGAGAGCCCGCGCGCCGAGAGGTCGAGCGCCTTCTTCGGGTCCCTGAGCTCGCGCTCGGCCACGGAGGCCGCCTCCTCGAGCGCCGCGAGCCTGCCCGACACGTCGGCCGGCGCCGGCGCGGAGGCGCCGGGGGCCCACGCCACGGGCCCGAGCTCCGCCTTCGTCTCGAGCACGCGCACGAGCAGGGGCGCCGCCTTCTCCGCGCGCGCGATCGGCTCCAGCACCGCGCAGGCCGCGAGCCGCTGATCGTCGGTCAGCAGCAGGTGGGAGCTCTGCCGCGACGACTCCGCGCCGGCGGCGCTGTTGCCCGGGGGCGCGCCCAGCATCTTCTCGACCGCGAGCCGGCTCGGTCGGTCGGTCGGATCGAGCGCGAGCGCCCCGCGGTACGCGGCGATCGCGCCGGCCGGATCGTCGAGCCGCGCCATGCGGATCGCGCCGATCCGGGCGAGCACCGAGGCGCGGTCCTGCCCGGCCGCGAGCTCGGCCTCGGCCTCGAGGAGCGCCTCGAGCTCGGCCCAGCGCCGCTCCTGCTCGAGCAGCGGGATGAGCCGCGCGTGCGCCTCGCGCGACGCCCCGAACGCCGCGAGGTAGCGGCGCCAGGCGGCGACGGCGGCGGGCAGATCCGCGAGCCGGGTGCGCATCTCGGCCGCGCGGAAGGCGAGCTCCCGCGCCGCGCGGCGGTCCGGCTCCGCCTCGGCGCGCCGCTCGAGGACCCACGCGAGGCCCTCGTGCGCCGAGGTGGCCTCGTACAGCCGCTCGAGCGCCGCGAGCGCGCCCGGCTCGCGCGAGGAGCCCGACTCCGCGAGCCTGCGGTAGGCCGCGATCGCGCCCGCGGCGTCGCCGAGCTCCTCCTCGTAGAGGCGCGCGAGCCGCTCCGCCGCGGCCTCGCGCGCCTCGGCCTCCGGCTCGGCCTCGGCGAGCCGCTCGAGCGCGCCCGCGAGCCCGCGCGCGTCGCGCTCGCGCTCGCACAGCTTCGCGAGCCCGCGGGCCGCGCGCCGCGCGGCCGCGTCGTCGGGCTCGCCGTCGAGCGCCTGCTGGAACGACGCGCGCGCCTTCCTGCCGTCCCCGAGGCCCTCGTACAGCTCGCCGAGCTCGGCGGCGATGCGGGCCTTGAGCGGCTTGTCCTTGGCGCCGGCCGACGCGCGCACGAGCACGCGCGCCGCGTCGGCCTGGCGGTCGAGCGCCGACGCGAGCGCGACGAAGCGCTCGCGCACCGCCTCGTCGGACGGGTCGACCGCGAGGATCTGCTCCGACAGCGAGAACGCCGACGCGAGATCGCCGAGCCGCTGGAACTGCAGCTCGACGAGCCGCTTCTGCACCTCGACGCGGCGCGGCCCGCGCAGGTTCTCGATCTGGAGGGCCATCATCCGCGCCGCCTCCTGCGCGTCCCCGCGGCGCGCGTGGGCCGCCTCGAGCGCCGCGGCCGCGCGCACGAGCACGGTCTTGCGCGCGAGCAGGGCGTCACCGGCGCGGAGGGCGGCCTCGTGGTCCGGGTTCTGCGCGAGCACCTCCTCGACGTGGGGCAGCGCCCGCTCGAGCTCCTTGAGCGGGCCGCTGTAGAGGTCGATGAGCCGCGCGCGGATCTCGAGCGCTTCGTCCGTCGGCCCCTCCGCGGTGAGCGCCTGCTCGAGCATCCTCGCGATCTCCTGGTGCCGCCCGGCGCGCGCGTAGCGCGCCTCGAGCTCCCAGCGCGCCGAGGCGTCGCCGGGGTCGACCTTGAGGATCTGCTGGAGCAGCTTGATCGCGCGCTCCTCGTCGCTCGCGCCGTTTCCGTTGACGTCGACGAGCTCGAACGCGCGGCGGAGCAGCGACAGCTGCTCGGCGCGGTCCGCGCGGTGGCCCGCCGCGAGGGCGTAGAGGTCCGCGAGCTTCGCCGGCTCGTTCGCCTCCTGGAGGATGCGCTCGAGCCGGAAGAACGCCTCCTGGTGCGAGGGCAGCACGGCGAGCGCCCGCTCGAGGTAGGGGCGAGCGCCGCCGGGGTCGCCGAAGGAGTCGGCGAGGAACTCGGCGGCGCGCACGAGGACCTCGGCCTGGGCGGCCTGCGGGAGCATCCCGAACCGCCGCTCGCCGACGAGGCGCTCGTAGGCGAACGCGAGCTCGGAGAACCGGTCGTGGCGGGCGGATGTCTCGTGGAGCTTCGCCCAGAGCTCCGGGTGCAGGCTCCCCTTGGCCGCCGCGGCCACGAGCACGTCGAGCGCGGCCGCCTCGTTGTCGATCCCCTGCTCGAGCGCGGCTTCGAGGTTGTCGATACGGAACGAGACGCGCGCGCTCTTCGTGTCCTGCTGCATGTGGATCCGGACCTCGGCTGGCGGTGGTGCAAGGGGCCGGCGTGCCGGCGCTGCCGTCGAACCTGCGTCCGCAGTGCGCTGCGGAGCGCTGCCCAAGGTAACAGGAGCGTTTCCCAAATGGGCTCGGGGATCGGGGCCCGGCGCTGGCGGGGCGGGGCAGATCTGCGCTGGCGGACCGCGATCCTGCGCGGCATGGGAGGGAGGATGGTCTCGCGGGCTGGCGGAGCGGAGGAGTAGCGGACAGGAGGAGAAGATGCGACAGCGGCGGCGCGCGTGATGTCCGGAACGCGGGCTGGCTGCACAGCTGAACTCGGCAACCGCTGCGCAGCTCTGCTGGGGCGGAACCAGCCGCTCGCCATCCTGAAGCCGAAGGGAACCGCCCAGTCTCCCAGCGCTGGCGGCGGCCGCTGTGAGCCAGTTCAAGGCTCGGTCAAACGCCGCCCCCTCGCTGGCAAAGGGCGTTACTTCGCTGCTTCGAAGCTGAGCCCGAAGCGGGCGCGGCGCGGCGCCGTGCCGGCGAGGTGGATCCTCTCCACGATGCGGCTCACGCACTGTTCGCTGTCGACCCCCGTGTAGCCGGCCAGCTTGGCAGCGCTGTCCGGGCTGAGCTCGATGTCGAGCTCGGCGGGGCTCTTCGGCGGCTCGCCGTAGCAATCCGGCACCCGGCGCGACAGCACCTCTTCGAGCAAAGTGATCTCCTGCTTGCTCAAGGCCTTCGCGCTCTCCGCGTTCGCCTTCGCGATCACCCGCACCTTGGGCTTGCCTCCCAGGCGGAAGACGTCACACGCGATCCGGCCCTGCTGCGACCTGTCGTTCGCGGCCTCGACCCGGGCCTTCGCCGCATCGGCCTTCTTCTCGCGGTCGGTGTCCGTGTAGACCTTCACGAGCGAGCAGCACGCGCTCACCGAGCCGCTCGCGCACGCTCGATCCAGCGCCTTCTCGGCGATCGCCGCGTGAATCTTCGCCGGCTCGAGGTCCATGTGCAGCTCACCGCGGTCCTCGCAAGCGGCGACGTCTCCCGCATTGCAGGCGCGGTCGAAGCTCTCGTCGACCTCCTTGTCGTGGCCGTCCTGTGTCGAGAGCGCCCGGCCGAGCGCGGCGCAGCCCTTCGCGCTCTTCTGGCACGCGGCGCGGAGCTCCTTCAGCTGTACCTCGCGCTTGTCACACGCGCTCTTCGCGCCGAGCTTGCACGCCTCGCCGAACGCCCGCAGCGCGGACCCGAGCGAGAATCCCGGAGTCGCCTTGTCTTCCGCCTTCGCGTGGAGGTCGCCGAGCGTCTCGCACGCGGCCGCCTTGCCCGCCGCGCACTCGGTCTCGCAGGTCTCGATGTCCTGCGCTTCGCTGCACGTCTTCGCGGGAGCGGGGGCCGCGGTCGGCGCGGGCTCGGCGGGCGCCGGGCCCACGACCGGAGCAGGCGCCACGCCGCTCGCGCCAGGGGGCGCCTGCGCGAGCGGGGCGGCCGCCGGCGGAGCCGATGGACCGCAGGCCAGGAGCGAAGCCGCGGCGCAGGAGGGGAGCAGGACGGCGGCGAGGCGCATTTTCACGAGCGCCACCGTACAACCGTTCCACGCTTACAAGGTGGTAAAACCGGGCTCACTGGCGGGCCGCCACCCGGCTCAGCCTCACCCCGAGCTGCCCGCTGCGCGCAGGAGGGTGACCCACGAGGGTGACCGGCACGCCGCTGCGCGCGTCCGAGCCCGGCGCGCGCCGGCGTCGTTCGCGCGCGGCGGCGGGCTCCCTCCGGGCTCAGGGCGAGCAGGTCCCGGTACCGTTGTTCTCCGCGAGCACGCCCTCGGGCGGCCAGTCGAGGCGCTCCACGAACGCCTCGACCTCGCAGCTCGGCAAGCTCTGGTTGCCCATGATCTGCATCCAACCGATCATCCTGGCGCCCAGGCCTCGGAGCGTCGCGAGCGAGCGGTTCCCCGCGACGATGAGGCCACCGAGCTCTGCCAGGCCCTCGAGTCCCGCCAGCCCGAGCAGCGCGTCGTTCTCCAGGACGACGAGCTGGCCCACGCGGACCAGGCCGCCCAGAGCGCCGATATCGACGAGCGATTCGTTGTCCTGGAGCGACACGGTCCCGGTCACGCCGTCGCCCGCCCTGAGCGAACCGAGCCCGTCGAGGCTGGTGAGCGCGCGGTTGCCGACGATCTCGATCTCGTTTCGGACGTTGCGGAGGCCGCTCAGGGCCCGGAGATCCGTGAGCCGGGGATTGTTGGCGATCGACAGCAGAGAGAGATCCGAGATCTGCTCCATGCCTGTGAGGCTCACGAGCCCGGTGTTCTGGGCCAGGGAGAGCACCGACAGCTCGGTCACGCCGGCGAGGGCGGACAGGTCCGCCAGGTAGCCACAACCGACGATGGACAGCTCTTGCAGGCGCGTCAGGCCGCCGAGCTCGATCCTGATGAGCTTGGGGTTGGAAATTAAAAAAAGCGACGGCACGTCGCCCGAGTCCGAGCGAAGATGCGCGAAAGCGTCGGCGATCGCCAGCTCGGGATTCGATTCGACATAGGCATACATGACACCACGCAGCGAGAACAAGCCCGTGAGGGTGGTCATCGACGGATTGCCGCTGATGTTGATGCCGTCGACGGTCTCGAGCCCCCCGAGCCCGACCAGGCCGCGGAGACGCTCGTTCCGCGCGATGGAGATGGATCCCGCATAACGGAGCTGGTCTAGGCCGTACAGCGAGGTCAGCTGCGGGTTCTCCGCCAGCACGAGGTTCTGGACGGTCGAGAGCCGCGAGACACCGTCCAGCCTGAGGAGCCCGTCGTTCCCGGAGATGGTGAGCTCCTCGAGATCCTCGACGGTCTCGAGGCCGTCGAGGCTGATCAGCGCGTCGTTGTCGATCACGCTGATCCGCCCGCTGCGCAGGTTCACGGCCCCGCGCAGCGCCTGCAGCCCGTCGTTGCCCTCGATCCAGAGCTCCCCCTCCTCGAAATTCTCGATACCTGGCAAGAACACGAGCGCATCGTTGTCGATCAGCCGGAGCGTCCCCCGGTGGAGGCCCTGCAGCCCGTCGAGCGACACGAGGTGGTCATTGCCCTCGATCAAGAGCACCCCTTCCTCGAACCTTTCGAAGCCTGACAAGCTATCGAGTTCGTTGTTGTCGATCACGTGCACTTCATGGGCGTTCAGCCCGACGCCGGCGACGCTCTCGAGGATCGGGTTCTCACGGATCTCGATGAGCCCATTGACCTGTTGGAGGTTCGGAAGCTTGCCGAGGCGGAGCAGCGACGCGTTCCGCGCCACCTCCAGCTGCGCCCCGACGACGGAGAGGGAGTCGAGGCCGTCGAGGCTCGACAGCAGCCAGGTATCGCTGATCACGAGGTGGCCCGAGATGGTCGTCAGACACGCGAGCGGGGACAGGTCGGAGACCTCGCCGCCGATGGTGAGCCTGCCATTGAGCACGGTGACGCCGCGCAGCTTCTCGAGAGCCTCCTGGCGATTGACATTCCAGGTGCCGCTCTCCACGCGGGTCGGGTCGCACCCCGGCTCGGCGCCCCCCGCGCCACCCGCGCCCGCGCCCCCCGCACCCCCGACACCCGGCCCACCTCCCGAGGATGGACCGCCTGAACTGGCACTCGCGCCGATCGCTGGGTCGCCCGAGCTCGATGACGTGGCGCCGGCGCCGCCAGCCCCTGCCGTCGATCCGACCTCGCCTTCCTCCGCCGGCGGTCCCTCGATGTCGAGCGCGTCCCGGGCCCCACAGGCCGACGCGAGCGCAATCACCGCAAACACGCCCACCCACCACGGGTTCCGCATGCCGCGAGGTTGGGCTCACCGCGATCCCGCGTCAAGAACGACCGGGTGCTGGAACTGTGCGGTTACAGCACGGAAATTTTGCAGGAGATGCGGAGCGCGTCGTGCCCGTCTCGCTCGTCTGGGGCCTCTGACAGGTCCGCTCAGGGTGGCTGTGGCGTGAAAGCGGTCCTTCGGTGCATGGATCATCTGTTGATAGAGCGCCGCATTGGCAGGAGGGGTCGCTTGCGATCTCGCACACGCAGCCTGATCACCGCGGGCCGCGGCGCGGGCGCCAGGGCGCGCGAGCTTGCGCCGCGCTCGTCTCTGCGCGATCGTCTCGCCATGCAATTCGTCGAGGTGCTCACCAGAGACGGCATCGCCGAGGTCACGCTGAGCCGACCGAAGGTCAATGCCATGAACCAGGCGGTGCTCCGCCAGCTGGCCGACGTCTTCCAGCGGCTCGCAGAGGACGACGCAGCGCGCGGCGTGCTCGTCCGCGGCGCAGGCAACTGCCTGTCTGCGGGTCTCGATCTCCGCGAGGTCGCGTCGCTCGATCGAGAGGGGCTCGGGAGCTTCCTTGACGACTTCGACGCCGCCTTCGGCGCGGCTTTCCGCTTTCCGAAGCCGTTCGCCGCCGCCGTTCACGGCCATGCGATCGCGGGCGGTCTCCTGCTCGCGATGTGCGCTGACTTCCTCGCCCTGGGCGCCGGCGACTACAAGGTCGGTCTCCCCGAGCTCGCCGTGGGCATCGCCTTCCCGCGCGTCGCCTTCGAGATCGCCCGGACCGCCTCTCCCGCCCGCGCGCTCCGGAAACTCGTCTTCGGCGCGGAGCTCCATTCCCCCGCGAGCCTCTTCGACATGGGCGTCGGCGACGCGCTCTCCGCCGAGCCGCTCGAGGACGCGCGCCGCTTCCTCGCCACGGCGTGCGGCCGCCCCGCCGCGGCGTTCCGCCTCGCCAAGGCGAGCCTCCGCAGGGACGCGTGGGAGCGGGTCGCGGCGCAGCCGCCGGCCGAGCGGGAGGCATTGATGGACGCGCTCCTCTCCTCGAAGCAGGCCTTTCTGCCGGCATGAGCGCGCAGCCCTCGACGCAGAAGGGCCGTCGCTCGCGCCCCTGAGCGGGCCAGTCGCCGAGATCCTCGCCTCCTCGCCGTCTGCGGTGGAATCACTTCGTGGGGTGGTTCGATCCTTTCATGCCACGGAGTTCACTCCTGTCGTGTGATGACCACTGCGACTGCCAGCTCCGCCCACCAGGGAGCCGGAGAGAGATTTCAACGCAAAGCCGCAAAGCCGCAAAGCCGCAAAGCCGCAAAGCCGCAAAGCCGCAAAGCCGCAAAGCCGCAAAGCCGCAAAGCCGCAAAGCCGCAAAGCCGCAAAGCCGCAAAGCCGCAAAGCCGCAAAGCCGCAAAGCCGCAAAGCCGCAAAGCCGCAAAGCCGCAAAGCCGCAAAGCCGCAAAGCCGCAAAGCCGCAAAGCCGCAAAACCGCAAAACCGCAAAACCGCAAAACCGCAAAACCGCAAAACCGCAAAACCGCAAAACCGCAAAACCGCAAAAAAAAAAAAAGAACAGTCCCGTGCATTTTTGCGCCTTTGCGGCTTTGCGCCTTTGCGTTAAAATCTCTCTTCGTTCGCGAGACAGATCCCTGGCGGGAAACTCTCTTTCTCAACACCTCGAACGGCCAGAAGCTCGACGGTCCAGGGCTCTCCTTCGAAGCTAATCGGCGACGGATGACCCCACCGCCCAGGGCGCGAGCGCGAGCTGAACATCGATGTTGTCGACCTCGCGGAGCGCGTCGCACGATCCCGGGTGGAGACCGAGACGCTCGCACGCGGAGAGGAGCGCTACGTGAACCGCCCAGGTAATCTGCGGCGGCTCGGCGAGCAAGGGCAGGAGCGCCACGACCTCGGCGTGGGCGCCGAGCTTCGCGAGCGCGTCGACGGCGCCGCACCGGACCGGCTCGCGCTCGTCGCTGCGCGCCAGGGTGAGGAGCCGGGGGATGGCTTCCTCCTTGAGCGCATGGGCCACGTACGTGTTCAGGGTCTCGAGCGCATGCGTGCCAGTCGTCCCGAGCTCGCCAAGGTGCTCCCAGGCGGGCCCCGCGAGGGCCCGGTTCGCACGGAGCTCGCCGAGCCAGTACATCGCGCTCTTCCTGACGTGAAAGGCAGGATCGCGGGTGAGCCCGAGGAGGGCCTCCTGCTCGTCCCACGCGGCGAGGAGCGACGCGGATCGCTCGCGGATCGAGGGATCCGGATGCCCCGCCAGGAACGCCGCCGCTGCGCCGCGATCCGCCGCAACTCCCGCTGCTCGGAAGCGGTCCGCGAACCGATGCTTCCTCTCCGCCCAGCAGCCGTCGAGATCGGCATAGAGCGCGAGGAGCTCGGCCATCTCGAGATCTGCCCCCGACCCGTGATCGCCGCCGGGCGAAAAGATCCGGCCGCGCGCGGCGGGATCGTCCGCCTCCGACGCGTCCTCGTCTCCCAGAACGCCAAGGAGATGCCGGACCGGCTCCATCCACGCGAGGAGAAACCGCCGCTCGGCCGGCTCGGCGCGCTCGAGCGCCCACCGGAACCTCCCCTCGCGGATCTCGAAAGCGCAGGCGGCCGCCGCGGCGCGCACCCGCTCGTCAGGGTGCCCGCACAGCGCGGCGACCGCATCGAGGCAGCGCCGGCTCGGGTAATAGTGGAGCGTCTCCAGCGCAGCGACGGCGACGTCGACCGCGGGATCCACGGCGGCGCGCAGGAGCGGCGCCTCCGCCGCGACGGGCTCCTCCCATACCAGCGCGTCGGCGGCGACCTTGCGGATACCCGCGTCGGGATGCCCGAGGGCGGCGATGATCAGCGCCTGGAAGCGCGGCTCCGAGAAGCCGAGCGCGAGGGCCTGTATGGCTTCCGTGTGAAGCGGGTGCGCGGGATCCCGGGCGACCGGCTCGACGAGGTCCGCCTCGGCGCGCTCCATGAAGAGCAGCGCGTGACGGCGAAGCACGATGTCGCCCTCCGCCCAGGCGGCCCTGAGCCAGGCGCCGCCCGGCGGATTCCCGGCGCTCCTCAGGATCGCGCCCGCAGCCTCGCGCGCCGCCTCGGGCAGCTCGCGCGCCTCCACGATGCGCATGAGCCGCGCCGCCGCGCGGGGGTCCCCGACGCGCGCCAGGGTCGTCGCGATCTCGTCCCGCTCGGCCTCGGGGAGCTCGGGCAGCACCAGCCAGCCGAGGAGCCGATCGGTCCACGACCGGTCCTCGGCGCGCTGGATGTCGTCGTGGGGAATGGCCAGGGAGCTCTCGCGGCGATCGTTCACGGTGACGCCCGCGATCCTAGCAGCCGGCGACGCGCTCACCGAGCGGCAGAGACGTGCGCCGGTATCGTGCAGGATGAGCCGGGTCGAGCGGCGGCTCGGCGCGGCCAGGAGAGGCCCGTCGTCGTTGCCGGAGGTCGAGGGCTGGTTGCGCTGCTCCCCAGCAGCGTTTACCGGCGGGCGCGCCGGTCCGCCGTGAACGCTGCCGCGGCCAGCTCCACGAGAACGGCCGGAGATCGCATCAGGGGAGCGGCCCCCACAGCGTGCCGCACACCCCACCCGTGTAGTTGATGCGGTCCACGTATCCATACCCCGTGACTGGAGTGTCGGGACACTGGTATCGATTCGTCCCGATCGTGGTCGGGCTCTGGGACGACGGCGAGCCGGTACCCCAACCCGCTCCCCCGGGCGTGCTGCACCGGACCGTCGCCGGCGAGCAGAATCCCTGGCCACCACTCGTGACGCACTGGACCCCAGTCACGACCTTGTCGCTGGGGCAATCGGTCGTCCAGGCGTGGCTCGTCGTGGACGATGGACCGGGCGTACAGTAGATGCGGAACTGGGAGCGAGACGAATTGCTCTCCCAGCGGGTCGCGAAGCTCCCGTTCGCGCACGTGGGGGAGACGATGGGGGTGCATCCGCCGATTCCGCAGCTCCCCGACGACCACTCCGTCCAGCCCGACACCGTCGAGGCCAACGTCGCGTCACCGGTCTCCTCGGTGCTGTCCCACTCATCTCCGTCCGACGCGTCCATCGCGCAGCTCGCATTGGCGAGGGCGACGCACGCGAGGAACGCTGTTACCAATGACCGTGTTCGCATGTTCTCCGTCCTTCTGCTGTTGTGGGTGTGATGCCTTCCAGCGGCTCGTCCGCTTCGAGGGATACGGCTTGTCCGTTTCGAGGGAGAAGGGAGGGTAATCCGATCGGGAGAGGTCGACTCGCCTGCGACGGCACGCCGCAACGCGCTTGCTCGACACCAGGCCGGATCGCGCCACGGGCCGCTGCAGCGCGAGCACGCGCTCGATCCCTCACGTGTAGAAGTTGGATCCCCTCGTGTAGATGTCGAGCTGCGGTGCTCAGACGTCGAGCTGGCCCATTCGCCTGCCTCGCCCGCTCCCTCCGGCGTCGAGCCCGGCCGCGAACGCCAGCACGAGCGTCACACCAATCATGATGAGCACGCGATCAGCTCGTCACAGACGGCGTTTCAAGTCACCTACCCCGTGACTGCATCTCGTTGGCTGGAGTCTAGTGTGCAGCATCGCAATGCGCAAGATCTGTCCGAACCAATTCGGTGCGCCCGATGCCGGCGTGCGATGGTCTGACAGCACATCATGGAATCATCCAGCACGGGAGTGCGCGCTTAACCTTACCCCCGGCGCAGTCTGCTCCTGTTGCAATTGGATTGTTCTACTGTCCTCCGTCGCATCGGGCCTCGCGGCAGGCGGAGCGCAAGCGCGCGAGCATGCGGATTTCACGCCATCGGGAGCGGGGCGAGCCGCCCCCTCACTTGCCCCGCGCCTTCCCCGCCTTCTGCCGCCGCACCATCTCCGCGATCCAGACCGGCGCGAACGGCGGCGTGCAGCCCGGCGACGCCGGGTAATCCTTGAGCACCTCGAGCCGCTCGCCGATGGCCACCGCGCGGGCGCGCAACCCGGGGTTGTGGATGCCGATCTCGGCGAGGCAGTGGTTCATCGACCACTGCTTCGGGCCCGGCGCCGCCTTCATCTCCGCCTCGATCTGGTCGAGCAGCGCGGAGAGATCGAGGCCGGCTGGGCTCTTCACGACGCGGTCCGTCGTCAGGCTCCAGCCGGCGCGCCCGACGAGCTCGCTCGCGGAGTCCTTCCAGCGGACACGCAGCTCCTCGACGTGGCGCGACGCCTTGACCACGTTGACGATGAACCAGTCGAGGAGCTTGGGATAGCCGATCTCCCGGACCATCGCGTCCAGCTCGTCCGCCGAGAAGGCCTTTGGCTTGAACACCAGCGTCGCCAGGAGGCGGGCGTCGGGGTCCCCGGTGCGCCACAGCTCGCCGGCCAGGGCATGGTCCGCCTTCAGCTGCTTCGCGAGCGCGCGGAGCTGGGTGAGGTTCACGCCGTGGGCGTCTCCGGCGCGGGCGTTGACCTCGCGCATCTTCTCGTTGCTCAGCGCGGCGAGCTCCCGCAGGACGTCGGTGAGGTTCATGGTCTGGAGTTAACCGTATCTGCGGGCGCCGTCCAGCAGCGCGGCGCCGCATCGGGTGGCGACGCGGATTGCCTGTTGAAGCAGCACCGTTGCTCCAGGAGGGCCGGCATGCCCCCGCGCGGACGACCAGAGCGTGTCTCGTAGCTCTTTCGGGTGCTCGCGGAGCGGCGTGAAAGGCGCCGCTCCCAACCGCGAAGCGTGGGGCAGCGGGCGGCACGGCGGAGCTCCTCCGACGTGTCCGGTTGCGCGGCCACGCTCGGCAGGTGCGGGCTCAGGACGAGGGCGGGCCTGCCGCCTCCAGGTGCTCGTCGATGAGCTTGGCGAGACGGACGCGGCAGGGGCGCTCGCATCGCGGCGCCGGCACATCGCCGGGAGCAACGATACCACAACCTATCATTCCCACTGAAAGCGCGGGCCAGCTCGAGGAACCAACCGACTTCCTCGGCAGAGTGGCGTACGATACTCCAGCACTCGCGCTGCGCGGGGGCAGTGGGGTCAGCATGCATTCAAACCACGATCGCCAGCGGCCGGCGCACCGCCAGGTCAGCGGCTTCTTCCTCTGCGGAATCGTCCTGCTCGGCTGCGGAAGCACGGTCCGCGAAGAGGACACCCCGCCTTCTTCCGGAGGCACGGGTCACGCGGAAGGCACCGGAGCGACAGGCGGCGGAACATCGAGCGGAGGAACGGGCGCGAGCGGCGGCCTCGGGAGCGACGCCGGGAACACGACCGCCGCCGCGGGCAACTCGGGCGGCAGCGGAGGGGCGTCGGGCGGAGCAACCGGCGAAGGCGGAGTGGGGTCGGGCGGAGCAACGGGCGACGGCGGAACGCCCGGCGACGGAGGAGCAGGTGGCGCGCCGGACGACAGACCCAAGATCTGTCCTGATGGTTCGTTCGATCATGACGGCGACCCCAGCAACACCTGCAAGGCGTGGTCGCGATGCCCCCCGGGTCAGTACATCGCGAAGGAAGGCACCGACACCAGCGACCGCCAGTGCGCGATCTGCGGCGATGGTACCTTTTCGACGATGCAAGACGTGCGCGCGTGCACGCCCCTCACGGGTTGCGCGCCGGCTTCGAGTTCATGGCCACAGGGCGGTGTGGCGACCCCCGGAACAGCAAACGCCGATGCCGTATGCGCCGATCCTTATTACAGATTCGGTTCGGAGGGCTTGTACGTGGCCTTTGCCGTGGCGGTCGACGGCGGCGGCAACGTTTACGTCGCGGGAAACACCTACGGCGCGCTCCCGGACGGCGGTGAATCGAACGTCTTCGTCCGCAAGCTCGATGCGCATGGATCCGTCGTGTGGACTCACAAGTTTGGGACATCGAGCGACGAAACCGCCAAGGGCGTGGCGGTCGACGGCAGCGGCAACGTCTACGTGGCTGGAATCACGGGGGGCGCGCTCGAGGGTGCCAACGGAGGCTTTGGCGACGCGTTCGTGCGGAAGCTCGACGCGAGCGGCGCGACGCTGTGGACACGGCAGATTGCCACGTGGCGTTCGGAGTCGGCGAACGCCTTGGCTGTCGATGGCCAAGGGAATGCTTATGTTGCCGGAACCAGCTACGGCGGCGACCAGAGCACGGGTGAGGCGTTCGTGACCAAGATCGACGCGAACGGCGAGCCAGCGTGGACTCAGCTGTTTGGTGGGCCGGACGAGGACGAAGCCCTCGCCGTGGCGGTCGACGGCAGCGGCAACGCCTACGTCGGCGGATACACCTCCGGCGGCGTCGTCGCAGACGCGGACCGAGGACAGCGGGACGCCTTCGTCCGCAAGCTCGACTCGAGCGGCGCGACGTCATGGACTCGGCAGTTCGGCTCCACGGAGAACGACTTCGTCTTCGCCGCGCGCGTGGACGGCAGCGGGAACCTCTATGTCGCGGGGAGCACCGCCGGCGAGGTCGGCGGCCCGAGCGAGGGATCCCCGGAAGCCTTCGTGCGCAAGTTCGACGCAGGCGGCGCGACGTCATGGACCCACCACGCCGGCAACGCGTCCTACGATTACGGCTTTGCCCTGGCCATCGACGGCAAGAACGACGTCTACCTCGTGGGATCCACGAGCGGCAGCGAAGAGGACGTCTACGTGCGCAAGCTCGACGCGAGCGGCGCAGCGCAATGGACCCAGGAGATCGGGACGCCGCGCAGCGAAACGGCGCTCGCCGCGGCCGCAGACGCCGACGGCGATCTGTACGTCGCCGGGTACACCGGCGAGTTCTTTACCACGTCGGCCCCATTCGTCCTGCACGTGCCCGCCGAGTGACCCTGGGCCGTCCGCTGGGCGGACAGCAGCGTGCGCATGGCCGGCGTGATGACGTCCGCGATCGCGCGGCGCCACGTGGCAGGAGCGCAGCCCGCGTCAAAGGCTCATGCCTACGCCCACGCGGAGCCGCATGGCCACCGCGGGGCCGACCTCGCCCTCGTCGCTGCCCGCGCGTTGCTGCTTGAAGACGTACGTCTGCGCCGCCGCCTCGACGCCGAGGTAGAAGCCCTCCGGCAGATCGATGTTCACCCCTGCATCGACGCCGAACGCCCCTGCCAGGCCATGGCGGTCGGGCGCGCGCCCGGCGGTCTCGAACTGCTGCCTCAGGACGGCGAGGCCGACGTCCACCCCGACGCCGAGGCTGATCACGGGCAGATCCCAGGAGCGGGACAGGCGCACGTCCAGGCCGAGCTCATCGTCGCTCGCCGTGACGTGCTCGTTCTGGAACGCGCTGCGACACGCGCTGAGCCGGGACGCGACGCCGAGGTGCTGGAGCTCGATCCCGTACCCGACGAAGCCGCCGTGACAGAGCGAATCCCCGGGGACAAGGGGCGTCCTGAGCTGATACCCCGCCGCCGGCCCGTGCGCGACCCCGCGGACGCCGCCGCCCTTGCGCACGAGCCGGGCGAACATGACGCGGCTCAAACGCTCGTCGCCGACATCCATCGTCTGCCCGGCCCCGGCGTCGACGCTCCCCTCCAGGAGAAAGTCGGGGCCTCGCCCCCGCACGAAGTAACGGCCAGGGCGCAGGCTGACGGTCCGCGTCGCGTCGCTCGCCCCCACCTCGGCCACCACCGCGCCCTCGCTGGAGTCTCGCATCACGAGGTAGGCCCTGCCGGCCGGAAACCGGAGCACGCCCCGCAGGGACGCATGGACCGGCAGTTCGGTCAGGACGAGCTTGCCCTGGCCGCGGAGGTCGTAACGGAAGGTGGGGTGTTGCGCCCCGGCCCACGTGCGGCTCGTCGCGCGCAAGGTGCTCTCGTACGCATGGCGGTACGCCTCCTCGAGCGAGACGGCGCCGTCTCGATCCGCGTCGGCCGTCCCGAGCAGCCCCGAGACGAGCGCGTGGGTGAAGAACGACCCTTTGAGCTCATCGGACTCCTGAGCGTCCTCGTTTCCGGAGCTCGACGTGAGCGTCACCATCCCTTGCCCGGCGAGCCGCTGATCGAGCTTGATGACGAAGGGGGGCGCGCTCGTGCCGCCCTTGACGCGCGTCAACGCCCCCGAGCGGCACGAGTCGACGATCAAGAGCCGCGCCGACGCCGCCGAGCCGCGGACGAGCTGCTCGAACTCCGTCAGCGAGAGCGGCGTCGGCCCGAGGTGAAGCGCGTTCGCGTCGGCGTGGCCGGAGTAATAGACGAGGTAGAGGACATCGGTGTCCGGGCTCGAGATGGCCGCGCGGACACGGTCGTTCATCGTGATGAGCGTGCGCCGGACCGTGTCGGCGCCCTCGCTCCGCAGGAGCACGAGGTTCGCCGGGGGAAAGCCGCCGAGGTCCTTGAGCACGTCGTACATCTTCGACGCGTCGTCCTCCGCGTACCGGAGCTCGACCTCGCCCTTCTCTCCGGCGTTGTTGCCGATGAGCACAGCGAAGCGCTCGATGCGCGCCTCGGCCGGAGTCACGGAGGCGGCCGCGGCCAGGCCGCACGCGGCGGCGGCGGCGAGCGCCGCGCTGCGACGGCGGATCACGGCGACGCCGCGACCTTCTCCGCCGTGAGCGCGTCGACGTCGCAGCCCGGCGGGGCGGGCGGCGCGTCGGGGCGCGCCGCGAGCGCGGCCCGGAGCGGCTCGACAGCGATCGCCTCCGAGCAGAACAGCCCGAAGATCCGCTCGGTGCCGAGCGTGTCGTCGAGCACCGTGCTCTGGGGGAGGAGGACCTCCCGGCCAGGCTCGATCCGCGCCGCGACAGGACCGCCCGGGTAATAGACGCTCGCCTGGGAGGCCCCGTCGACGCTCAGGATCACGAGATATCGCGCCTCCGCGCTGGAGTACGTGAACTGGATCGCGTCGCCTGGATGGAGCCTCTCGCCTGCCCCGCCGGGCAGGACGCTCCCGCCGCGCTTGACGTAGAAGCCGATGTGCTCCGCTCCCTTGATGCGCTCGCCGGGGATCTCCGCGTCTCGTCCGTCTGGCCCGGCGTGGAAGCGGAAGAAGAAGAGCGCTGCCGCCGCGGCGGCGAGCGCGCTCGCCGCCGCGGGCGCCAGCCATCGGCGCGGCGGGCGGACCTTCTCTGCCGCACGACCCGCCGTGGCGCCTCGAGCGAGCCGCAGGGGCGGCGCCGACGCCGCGAACGAGGCCCGCGCCGCCTCCCTCTCGGAGCGCCGCGCCGAGCACCGCGAACAGCCAGCCACGTGCGCGCTCGCCTCCTGCGCCGCGGCCGCGTCGAGCTGGCCCGCCATGAGCTCGTCGAGCTTCAGCTCCGAGAGGCACCCTTCGGGTCGCGCTGGCGTCATGGACTCGAACTCCCTTCTCTCATCCGGTCGGAGAGCGTGGCCTTCAGCCGCTCCAGCAGATTGCCGACGTGCCGACGGGAACAGCCCATCACGCGCGCGATCTCCTCGTGGGTCATCTCGTCGGAGTAATAGTGGACGGCGACCTGCGCGAGGTCGCCCGGGAGCTGCGCGAGGAGCTCCCGCGTGAGGAGGGCGTTCTCGGCGGACGCCGCCGCGCTCTCCTGCTGCAGGGGTGCAACGTGGGTGTCGAGGAGCCGCAACCGGTTCTTGTGATCGCGGATGCGGTTCAGGCACGCGTGCGTGGTCGCGCCGTAGAGCCAGCCCACCATCGGGCCCTTGCCGTCGAGCTGCCCGGGCTCGCCAAGCAGGGAGGCGAAGACATCCTGGAGGATCTCCCGCGCCTCCTGCTCGTTCCCGAGGAGCCGCCGCGCCCGGCGCAGCACGATGTGCCCATGCTGCCGGTAGGCCGCCTCGATCAGCGACACCAGCGCCTCGCGATCCTCCACGTCCGAGCGTGTACCACGATCAGTGCCAGTCGGGGTACGTCAAATCCTCGGAGGGCGCGATCCGGACGGTGAGCGACGTGCTCGACCCGCCGGCGGAGGGGCGGATCTTGATCTTCACATCAAAGCCGGCGCAGGCGTTGTGCTCCGCCTCCGTCGTCGCCGCGGCGTCGCAGGCGTCGAAGGCCGCTTGCAGCTCTGCGTCCACGGCACCTTCGCGGCTGAACACATCCATGACATGGAATCCGGGAGAGAGCGGTCCTCCGAAGAGATTCGACCAGAAGCTGCCTTCCGCCATCTGGCTCTCGACGTACACGATCACATGGTCCTCGTCGACGCCGAGCGATGTGCCCTCCCCGGCCGAGGCCTCGTCGAGCGCCGCTTCGACGGTGGCGATGCCGACCCGGGTGTCCACGACACCGAACTCGCTGAAATCGTTGAGCGCGCTCTCCGGCGGGGGCGCATGGATCGACAGCGTGAAGCTCGCGGGAAAGCTTCCGGTCACCGGCGTCTCGACGGGGAAGTTTTCGACATCGCCCTGGGTGTTCCAGACCAGCAGGGCGTCGACCGGCCCGGTCGGCGCGACGCCTTGCTCATTGACGATCGTGCCCTCGACCGTCAGGAGGGCCTCGCCAGGGTACTCGGAGCCGACCTGGGGGTCGCCGCACGCGGCGAGCAGGAGCGGGAGCGCAAAAGAGACAATCGAACGATGCTTCATGACATCTCTCCTTGAAAAAAAGACAACGAGTCATGGCGAACGAGCAAACCAGCCATCCGCGAGAGGACGCCGCGCGCAGCGCGCGCCGCCACCGCCGTGGTGCGGTCGCGCCACCGGCGGAGCTCTCCTGGATGCACGGCGGGACGCCTGCCGTTCGGTGCAGCGCGGCGCCCCGGAGGGACCCGCCTTCGCTGGCCCCTTCGACCTGGAGAGACCGCAGGGGTCCCGGTTTGGGCACGGGTCGATGTCGATTGCTTATCTTACAGCCTCGGCGTAATATTTCCTCCCCACCATCCACCCGAACCAGCTCGGGCCGACGACGCTCGGGTCGCGCAAAGCTGGCTCAAGCTGCTGGCCGCGCGCCGCGCGCGTCTCCTCCTGCACCCCCGTGAACGCCGGCGCCGGCGCGCTCGCGGCGCTTGGCGCATCGGTTGCTATTCCACGTCGCCAGCAGGCGCTCGAACGCAGACGGCGAGGCCGCGTGGAGGTCCCTGACCCACGCACCCCTGGTCGGAATCCTCCGGCCGATGCCCGCCCGACGGCGCCCTGCCGACACGACATCGAAAGGAGCCTTGCTGTCATGAACAAGATCGCCCTGCTGTTCGGAGGCTGTGTTGCGCTCGCGTCGATCGCGGCGGCCTCTCCCGCTCAGGCTGGCTGGACCAGCTACGTCTCGGAAGAAGACGCCCCCGCGTACTGTCCCGGCCCCGAGGCCGCCACCGGCTTCACGTGCTGGGGGGATTACTGCGACGAGGTCGCGCTGCACTGCAACGGATTGCCCTCCTGGAGCTCTCTGGACATCTCCACCAGGTACTGGACGAGCTACTTCTCCGAGGAGGGGGACAGCGATCTCGGCGAGGTTGTGTGCTCGGACGGCCCGAGCGGCGGCAGCTGCGAGGCGTTCGAGCTCGGCGACAACGTGCGCTACTGCTTCGGTGGCCGCGGGAACAAGGGCATCGTGACGGGCATCGATTGCGCGGACAGCTACTGCGACGAGATCTCGCTCGAGTGCACCAAGCCTGCGGTCGGGCGCCTCACGGGCTGCTCCTGGTCGGGCTGGCTGTCGGAGGAGGAGTGGTACGTACACTTCGGCACGAACCGGTTCATCACGGCGGTGGAGTGCAGCGGCGACTACTGCGACAACAAGCGGTTCTACGTCTGCTCGCTCGTCCAGTAGCGGCCCGGGCGCTCCGGCGCTCGCCGCGGGCTCGGCCGGCGCCTCGTGCGTCACGGGGCGCCGAGTTGTGATACTGCTCGTCCCCCGGGGGGAGAAGGAAAGCACCATGTCGGAGTCGAAGCTCGCCGCGCCGCAGATGGTCATCGACAGCCGTATGCTCTATTCGAGCTGGGTCCCAGCGGATCCGGCCGCCGCCGCGGCGCTCCTGCCGGGCGGGATCAGGCCGGCGGAGAACAAGGCCATTTACATGAACCAGTACGTGGTCGACCAACCGGAGCAGACCTCCGGCTTCGGCGCCTATTCGCTCACCTACCTGGGGCTGGATCTCGCGGATCACACGACGCCCGACGGCGCGGCCCCGGCCCGGTTCTTCACGCACTACTTCAACTCCTCCGAGACGGTGCGCCGGTACGTGCGCGAGCGCGGCGTGCCTGCCTCGCCCGGGGCGACCACGCTCGAGCTGCACGGCAGAGAGCTCGTGGCGACCACCTCGGTCGACGGCGTGCCCATCATCCGGACCAGGGCGCTCGTCGGCAACAAGATCGGCGTGGTCGCGCGCGGCCACCTCGCCTACGTGACGAAGGTCGACGAGCGGCTCGTCGCCGGCAACTACCCCTTTATCGCGGACATGGCCGACCCGTACGAGCTCCTCGCCATCGAGTTCCTCGCGAAGGATCACCCGGTGTACGCGCTGCGGCCCGGGAGCCCGGTCCAGGTGGTGACGAGCGCCTCGTGGTACTCGCCCCGCAGCTCCTTCGTGTATCCGGGCGGAGAGCGGGACCTCTTCTGACGGCGCCGCCCCCGGCCGCCCTTCGCTCCGGCGCGGCGCTCGCCGCGGCCGGCGCTTGCCGGGAGTTCACCGGGACGCCAAGGCCGCCAGGAGAGCCAGGATTTTCTCGCCCTGGCGTCCTTGCGCCGGATGGCTCGACTTCACGTCGTCCGATCCGCTTCGTCCGAGCGCAAGAGCGCCGTCCCGTGTGAGCCCGCCGCCGCCATGGCAGGGCGAGCGGCCCTGTACCCATCCTGCCCGCGCCGGCGAGCGCGCGCACACACACACCGAAGGACAGGCGGCCACGGTGGATTGGATGGGATCTCGCCAGAGCGCGCGGTCGCGAAGGAGGGAAGGCTGGAAGACCCATGAGCGCTTGGCCCTCGTTCGTCGCGCCGCGGGCGGCGACGGGGACCCGCGCGGCCCCGTCGTGCACAACGCGGCCCCGGGTACGTCGGTTGCTCCGAGCCCGTCCGCGGCCGGAGCCGGCCGCTCGTACAAGGGAGAGAACGAATGAATCGACTGATTCGACTCGGAGCACTCTCGGCCTTCCTGTCGCTCGTCCTCTGGGGCGGCAAGGATGTGGCGGCCGCTCCGATCCCCGCCGCGCTGAGCAGCAAGCAGCTCAAGGACCTGACGACAGCGGACGAAGACACGACGTGTCAATCGCTCACGCCGAACCTCGTGCTCACCAGGCAGGATAGCTGCGAGTTCGTCGGGCTCCTGTGGTCCACGGTCGGGCAGGTGTGCACCGCCGTGAGGGACAAGTGCCTGGCCGAGGGCCAGCAGCCGCCGGCGCGAGCGGACGAGACGGCCACGCCGAGCTGTCTGCCGCCGGCCGACACGCGCGTCGGCTGCACCGCGACGGTGGCCGAGTACGAGGCGTGCATGCTGGCGAACGCCGAGAAGGTCCGAGCGCTCAGCTGCGATTCCGCGACGACGGCGCTCGAGGCCCCCGTCGCGGAGTGTGACGTCATCGCGCAGAAATGCCCCGATCTCGGCAACACCGACGACGGCGAGGGCCAGGGCGAGGGCGAAGACCAGCCCTGACGCCACCGCAAGGCGCGCCCCGCAGGCCCCCGCCCGCCTCGGGCCGGCCGCGAGGCGCGCCGCGGCTACAGCGCCGCGCTCCCGATCTGCTGGATCGTCGCCTCCACCCGCAGCCGCTCTCGCTGCTCCGGTGACGACTGGATGAGCTCGTTCAGCTTGCTGTGGATGACATAGAGCTTTCCGTCCCGGAGCACGCCGGTCGTCGGATAGACGTCGCCGAGGCGCTCTACCGCGCGCAACCTCGCTGTGCTCCAGCCGTCCTCGCTCGACACCGAGAACGCGGCGTTCGACGCGACGCCGGCGGCCTGGTTCGCGACGACCACGAGATCGTTCTTCCCCACCAGGGTCAGCCCGTCTCCGCCCACGAACCGCTCGGCGACATCGACCCTGGAGAACCGCGAGGGGTTTGCGAGGGGCACCTTGAACAAGGTGCCATCGCTCTTCTTGACGACCAGCAAATAGCCATCGGGATGGACGACCACCCCGTTGAGGTTGATCCCCTCGCCGGTGAATTGCTCGTCCCGCAGGAAGACGGCCGCGTTCCCCTGCGGATCGACCTTGTAGATCGTCGGCGAGAAGCTGTCGGTGACGTAGGCATTGCCGGCCGAGTCGAGGGCGATGCCGTTCACGAGGTGAGCGCCGGGGGACAGCGGCGCGAGATCCACATAGTGGATGGCCTTGCCCGTGGAGAGATCGTAGACGCCCACGGCGGCCAGGTTCTTCGGCCCCGCGGCAGATGGCTTGATGCTCGCGCCGAGATCGGAGCTCACCGCCCAGAGCCGCCCCCGCTCGACGTCCACGGCGATGCCGAGCACCGAGCAGAGGCGTGGGTCGTCGACGACAAGGGAGACGCTGCCATCGCCGTCCACCGCGTAGATCGCGCCCTCCCTGAACGAGCTCACAAGGAATTTGCCTCGGCTGCTGTCGAACTCGATCGTCTCCGGATACAGCGCTGGTCTGTGGACGGTGATGGGCTGTCCCGTTCGCTCCAGGGTGACGACCTCCGCGCGCGCGCAGGCGGCGGAAGTCAGCCCGATTATCGCAACCGCGCACAGAGCCCGGGCGGTCAACCCCGCACGCGCCGCGCGCGCAGCCGTGCGCCGCGCGCTCGGCGTCCTGTTCATGATCGACATGTCAGCTCCTGTTCTGCCGAGGCATCGCCTCGGTTTCTTCGGAAAATTCACAGGGAGACGGGGAGACGGGGAGACGAGAGGGGAATAGTCAAATACTCCCTGTCTCCCCGCCTGCCTGTTCAATTTCCCCGCTGAAAACGGCGGCAAATGAGGGGGATAGCTCGGCCTGTTCTGGACAGGTCCGTGCGATGTGCGGAGCGCGCTATCGAGGCGCGCTGCCGGACGCCCGCGGGCGCCTCTCCCACGTCGTCGATTCGTCGACGAATCGCTCTTCGATCCAGGCCTTCGCGGCGCGCGCGTGCCTCAGCTCCTGGCGCAGCTCGAGCACCAGCACGGCAGCCTGGGTGTCCTCGCGCTGCGCGTCGGGGAGGAGCAGCGCTTCCTCGAGCCGCGCCTCGATCTCCTGCTCGCGGCGCGCGAGCTCGGCCATCTGCTCGCTCGCCGCGGCCGCGTCGGGCGGCGATGCCGTCACGTCGAGGGCAGCGCCGCGCTCCCGCGGGAGCGCGCTGCCCGCGCCTGCCACGAGCAGCGGCGGCCGCGCGCGCGCCACCTGGACGCTCAGGCCAGCAGCCGCGATGCCGGCCGCGGCGAGGCTGGCGATGGCCCGCCGCCGGCCCAGAGGGCTCGACGTGGCTCGCGCCCGGCTCCCCGCATCCAGGAGGCGCCTGACGCGCGGAAGGAGCGCGCCCGCCGAGCGCGCCATGGCCGGGACCAGCGCGCGCCGCGGGGCGAGCGACGCGCCCGACGCGACCTGGACCAGCGCGCGCGCCAGACCGAGGGGATCTCCCGTGAGCTCGACGGCGCGATCGTCGCAGGCGAGCTCCGCTGTCTGGCGGAAGCGGGATGACGCCCAGTGCACGAGAGGATGCACCCACAGGACCGACTGCACGAGGCCTGCGGCCGGAAACCAGAGCCCGTCGCGGCGCTCGAGGTGCGCCAGCTCGTGCGCGAACACGGCGTCGACCTCTGCGTCGGTGAGGGAGGCGAGCCTCGCCTGCGGAATGCAGATCTCGGAGGCTCCGATCACCAGCGGGCTGCCGATGCCGGCGCTCTCTGTCAGCGCGACCCGGCGCAGCCCGATCCGGGCGCGCAGCCGCTCCAGCCGCTGGAGCAGCCGCGCGTCCTGCACCTCCGTGCGTCCGCGGAGGCCACACCACAGCAGCAGCGCCGACGAGGCGAACCGCAGCAGCCCCAGCGCGGCCGCCCCGGCCGTGCACGCGGCGAGCAGGGTCCACCCCGGGCTTCCCCCCGCGCGCCACGCCGGTGATCCGGCGCCGGCGCTCTCCCTGGCCGAGCCGCCGGCGTCTCGCGCGGCATCGAGGACCGCCGGCGCGGGCGCGTCCTCGAGCGACAGGACGGCGATCTCTCCAGGAGATGCCGTGTCCCCGGGCGCGCGCTCGAGGCCCCATGACATCGCCGCCGCGAGCAGCAGAGTCGCGAGCGGACCGAAGAGCGCCATCTTCCAGAGCAGGTGCCGCGTGGAGGACGAGAGGGATCTCCGTCGAGCCAGGAGCGCCGCCGCCCCGGTCCACACCGCGGCGTGGACCGAACAGGTGAGCAGCAGCGCCAGCCAGAGGGCCGCCATGGCGGGCCAGGCGCCCGGCCCCGCGAGCAGGTGGAGCGCCAGGATCACGCGCCTTTCTCCTTGATCAGCCGCTGCATCTCCTCGAGCTCTTCAGGGCTGAGCTGCTCCGACTCCAGGAGCTGCGCGGTGAGGGCCGAGGCCCTGCCGCCGAAGAACGAGCGCAGCACGCGGTGGAGCACGCCCCTGGCCGCCTCCTTCTGGTCGACCGACGCGCGGTACACGAACTGCCTGCCAGACCGCTTGCGCTCCACCCACCCCTGCTGGCTGAGCCGCTGCAGCAAGGTCGCCACCGTCGTGGGAGCGAGCTCCCGCCCGTCCTCCGCCATCGCCGAGACGACGTCCCCGACGGAGCCTTCCCCGACGGTCCAGAGGGCCTTCATCACCGCGAGCTGCAGATCGGTCAGCGCTTCGGTTCCCACGACGACAAGTGTCGTTCATGGGCGGCCGTCCGTCAACTACAAATGTAGTCGCGTCGACTCTGGGGCGGCCGGCGGGATCCCGGGCCCGGGTCGGGCCGCGCGACATGGCCCGTCTACCTCCCTTGAACGCGGCGCCTGGGAGCGCCGCTCCGGCTCCCTCGAACACGGCGCCTGGGAGCGCCGCTCCGGCCCTCGCGCCCCCTCACCCGTCGGGGAACGGGATGAACTCGATGTCGTCGCCCGGCACCTTGGGAAAGAGCCCTGCCTTCCAGTCCTGCTTCGCGCGCTCGATGCGCTCCGGCGAGCTCGAGACGAAGTTCCACAGGATGTGGCGGTCGCCTTCGAGCGCGGCGCCGCCGAGGAGCATCACGCGGCTCTGCGAGAGCGCGCGGAGCTCCGGCTGAGCTCCGGCGCGGAACACGAGCATCGTCCCCTCCCCGAAGCGCTGGCCCTCGCAGCCGACCGACCCGTCGATCACGTAGGCCGCGCGCGCCGCGTGCTCCTCGGGCAGCGGGAGCGTCGCGCCCGTGTCGAGCTCGGCGTGGACGTAGAGCGTCGGTGACAGGACGCCGACCGGCGAGCGCGCGCCGTAGGCCTCCCCCGCGATCACGCGCAGCACCGCGCCTTCCCGGGTGACGACGGGGATCGTCGCCGCCGGGTGGTGCTCGAAGCGGGGCGCGTCCTCCTCGTGCTCCATCGGCAGCGCGAGCCAGCACTGGACGCCGTGGAGGTGCGTCTCGTGCGCCAGGTCGCCGCGCTCGGAGTGGACGATGCCGCGCCCGGCGACCATCCAGTTGACGTCGCCCGGCCGGATCGGCTGCGTGGAGCCGAGGCTGTCGCGGTGGAGGATCTCCCCCTCGAACAGGTACGTCAGCGTCGCGAGCCCGATGTGCGGGTGCGGGCGCACCGAGATGCCCTGTCCCACGGCGAAGCGCGCAGGGCCCATGTGGTCGAAGAAGACGAACGGACCGACGAGCCGCCGGCGGACCGACGGCAGCACGCGCCGCACGGAGAAGCCGCCCAGATCGCGGGCGCGCGCGTCGATGACGAGCTCGATCGCGTTCGCGGGCGAGTCCACGCACGCGGGTTCATGGTCGGCGTAACGGCTCATCGGGGGCTCCTTCGCGGCGCCGGGCGGGGGTGCGCGGGGCGTCGCCTCCGTCCAGGGATCGCTACCCTAGCCCATCGGGAGCTCCGGATGTGTAGCGGCGCGTCGCCCAGGTTTTTCTGTGGCTGCGTGTGAGGTGGTGCCGAGCCGCTCGGGGGCCTGCCGTGAGCGCGGCACCAGGGAAGTCCTTGGGCAACGATTTTGCGGTGGCGAACCGTCGCGATCCGTTGCTTCCGCGGCAGTTTTGGGGGGCCCACACCGCCGATCGCTCCCCTTCGGAGGGCATGGACCCAGCCCGGGCCCAACCGACGAGCCCTGGGCTCGGGGAGTTCGCGCCGGCCCATCCGTCGTCTCGAGCTGCGCTGGTCGCCTCGCTCGCCGAGACGCTCGCCCGTGCCGTCGCGCTTGGGGACGAGGAGGCGGCCCGGGTCGTTCACGAGGCGATCGGTCGGATGCTCGGGCTGCCGGTGAAACCCGAAGGGCGAGCAAGGTCACGCCCGTAGCGTGAGGCTTACTGCCGCCGAGAGGTCACATTCGCAGACGCGCACCGCATTGGGCCAGCAGCAGGCGCCACCCCCACGGGCCATCGAGTGCTGCGGTCTGCTGAACCAGCTTCTGTTGACCACGCCGGGAGCACCTCGTCATCCTCTTGGCTGACGAGAGGCGCGCAGGTCAGCCAGGTAGCCCGGATCCCGAAGACACCCGAAGTCGAGCTTCTCTGCGAGCGGCTCCGCGTCGGCCCGGACGCGCCCACGCTCAAGGAGCAGGGCCGGGGCTCTCGCCCGGTCTGGCGCTGGCGCGCCCCGGACGATGCCTGGCGGGCCCTCGCCGGCCAGATCCCGGCGGCTTCGCTGCAAGGTTTTGGCGACGCCATTCGCCTCGTCCTTGGAGAGCGCGATCCGAAGCTCGATCTCGCGCCCGATCAGCGCTTTGCCGCCGCGTTCCACGGCAAGACCCTCCGCACATCGGGCGCGCTGCGCGAGGGGCTCGTCCGATCCCTGGTGTACCTTTCGCTGAGTGACGCCGCGCTTGCGCCGCTCCACGGACCGCAGCGTGGCAGTCTCCTCGCGAAGGTCGTGGCACGCGATGTTTTACCGCCCCCGTGGAAATCTGGGCCTCGCGCGCTGAGCTCCTACCGCTCCTTTCGGAGTCCGCACCGGAGATGTTCCTCGAGTGCCTAGTACAGCGTTCCCCAACTTCGTCCCTGGATCGGCGATGTGCCAGCCCCGCTACGAGCTGAGCCGGCCAAAGCGAGTTCGTCGCTGGAGGTCGACGCAACGCCGGCGGCGCAACACCAGCGCAGGGGCAGCTACTCGATAGGCGCGAGCGTCCAGGGGAAGTCGGTCATCATCAACTTGAGCAAGTCCTGCCACAGGCCACGGAAGCCGGTCTTTTCCCACTTGCCGGTGTGGGTTGCGATCTCGAGCGTCCAGAGGTGGACGGTGTCACGGCGCAGCCTGGCGTGCGCGATCGGGTCGGCTTCAGGACCCGACTCGATGATCACCAACTGCCCGTACTTCCGGGCCCTCAGGTGGGGCAGTCCGTGCGCTTCGAGGTAGGAGCGGACCGCGGCGGCGTGCTCCGGGGCGGCGTGCGGCTTGGACATCGGCCCGCACGGAAGCTCAGGCTGCGTACGATGGCAAGGTCGCCCTCCACTGGCCGCGGAACTTCCAGCGGAAGGGCCGGGCTTGGTGCTCGTTCCAGTGGCGCACGAAGCCGAGCACGCACCGGCTCAGCTCCTCGGTGGAGGCGAAGGAGGCGTGCTTGAGCACCCGACGGCTCAGGATGCTGAACCACAGCTCGATCTGATTGACCCACGACGCGTGGATGGGCGTGTAGACGAAGTGGAAGCGCCCGCCGTACCGTGCGTTGAACTCGTTCCACCTGGCGCCGTGGTGGATGTTGAGGTTGTCCCAGATGATGTAGACCTCGCCCGTGGGATAGCGCTTCGCCACCTCGTCCATGAACGCGAGCAGATCGGCGGCGGTGCGTGTCGGTCCACAGCGCGACACCACCTCGCCCGTCTTGACGTTGAAGGCGCCGATCAGCGTGAGCGTGCCGTGGCGTCGGTACTCGAACTCCCGGCGCGCGGCTTTTCGGCTGCGGCACGGCTGCATGGGGAACCGATGCTCCAGCGCCTGCATGCCGGTCTTCTCATCGACGCACAGCACGGTCGCGCCTGCGGGAGGCTCCAGGTACAGCTTGCAGATCACCTCGACCTTGGACCGGAAGTCCGGGTCCGGGCTGTGCAGCCACAGCCGGACCCGATGCGGTCGGAGGCTGGCTCCCCGCAGCACGCGCCAGACCTCGGTGCGGCTCAGCTCCACCTTGGTTTCGAGCTTCAGGGCCTTGGCCAGCTGGTCCAGGGTCCAGACCTGCTCGAACGGGACCTTGTGCTCATCGGGGCGGCAGCAGGCCAGCTTGATGAGCTCGTAGTGCACCGCGGTCGCCACGCGCGGCGGTCGGCCCATGCGCGGCTTGTCCTGCAGCACCGCCTCGTCCGCGATCGCTGCGACCCGGTTGCGCCACTTACGCACCGTCTTGATGTCGCAGCCTAAGGTACGCTGGATGTGCTCGTTGCTCCATCCCTCGTCGGCCAGGAGCGCGATCCGGGCACGCTGTGCATCGCGCTGCGAGGTCTTGGGCGAGCGCGCCGTCTGCTGCAGCTTCTGGCGCAGCGGCGCGGGCAGCAGGACGGGTTTTGCGCGAGCTCGGGGCACCTCGCGCGTGGGACCTGCCCCCGAGCCGAGGGCTTCAAAAACGCACGCGATCGCAGGTGACCCGGCAACCTCGCCTCGCAGATCTCAATGCGCTGCACGTGCTCGCCACGCTCTGGCTGCACGGCCCCGATGGGCTCGGCTGGCTCACCTCGGATCCAGGGATGAACTTGGGGAACGCTGTACTAGTGCCGCACCGCGGCCCTGTTGCTCCATCCTATCGCTCGGAGCCGCATCGAAATGGCTGGATCCGAGCATATGGACGGTTCATCAGAACAGTGTCGAAGCACTAGACATCCAGCGAGCACTGATCCGCTCGTTCTCCTCGAAAGTCGAGGCAACGAAGGACAGGCAGATCAGGACCACATGGCGCGATCCATCGCAGATATCAGCGGCGCATGGAGCCCAGGAATTGCCAGCGCTCCGCCCCGCGCCGAACGTCGCTGCGCTGCCCGCCCCCTCGCCCATCGCCTCGCTGTCCCCGATCGTCGCTGCGCTCCCTGCGCCGACCATGTCTGCGCGTGACTACCTCGGCTCGCCGGAACCTGCCGTCGCCTCTGTCGAACGTTCGCAGGGCTGACCGCTCTGCGTCAACCGCTCAGTCGACGAACAGCCCCCACGCTGCGCGCTGCGTCGATCCAGACTCGGACACCTTTCAAACTATCAACACGCCAACCATCAATGTGGAGAGTGACTCCACTTGAGATCTTGAGAGCGCCACGCCGATCGCTTCGACGGTGTTCCTACCAGCTATCTGAGAACAGACAATCGTAGAGCGTGGCCTCTCCCAAGAGGCGGCTGTCGGTTGCTACGTCCGGTATGATGAGCTTTCCGACGAGTGGCGGCATGCGCTCGTATCCCCAGGTGCGTTCAATTTCCTGCGCGATCCAAGTGGCGCACGGCTGCTCATCCGGCGACAGATCGAAGCTGAGATCCTGTCGTCTAGCTTCTAGCGGAAGTGGTGGCTCAACAAGGTTGGGCTTGACCAGCCTGACCAGCTTGCCCATCCAGGCAGGCAGGACGTAATGCGTGTCATGAACGAAGACGCTTACGTGGCGAGACGGCGTCGCATTAAGCACCTTGTTCCTCTCGATTTCTTCGAGATCGTCAACGGTCCGTAGGCTGTAAACGACATAGCAGGAAACCAATAGACTCACCATGAACCCTATCACATGACCGTACTCCCCTGGAGCGCTTGCTCCGATAGAGAGGTGACCGGCGTAGCAGGCGTCGTAGTTTCCCGTGGGAAGATGAATAGAACGGTCAATCAGGGAACGCTCCGGAAACTTATCATGGATCCGATCTAGCATACCTTGCCAACGGCCATGTTCGGCTCCGGCTCGACGACGGGCATCCACCAGCCGTCCATATTCCTCTGTCCGCTTGTAGCGCGAGTCCTCACGCGAGACCCCACGTGGGTAATAGCAATATGCCGCCTCGACCAACTCTTCGTTCGAGTGCTTCATGGCTTTGTAACCCTGGCACCCTTCACAGCCTCTGGCATTCTAACCTTCATCTCTTCAGTGAATTTGAAGCAAAAGATCCCCTGTGGCATGTGGATGTCGGATCTCATTATCTTGCGAGATGCCGTGGACGACACTTTGGCACTTATGGCAGCAGCCAACTCCGCCGAAATCTTCCCCTGAGCTTCATTTCGCAAGGGTACACCAATCGTCATCTTGCATGACCAAAATTCAGGATAAACATCGACCCATCGCTTTATCTTAAAATCCACGGCGGCTTCCTGCCAACCTCCCGGAGTTTGGGTTCCGTCATCTTCGATTTTAGTGACAAAATTAAATATTGTTGGAGAAAAGCCGTTTACTCCGGATGTTGGGCATTTTGAGCCACACGCATCGCTACAGAATATAAATGTCTGTCCGTCCCCTGCGGTGTCGCCGGGCCCTGAGCATGTGCTGTCTGTCGAACTCTCCGAGCTGCCCTTCGGGCTCTCTTCTGAGCTCTCCTCTGAGCTCTCCGTCCTATTACACTGGATCTCACGCTCTCCGGCACCTTGCGGTTCTCCTGGCGGCGCAGCCCTGAAGTCACCCGCTGCGCTGGACGTGAAGATGGGTTCGGGCGGTCCGATTGGAGCGCTCGCGCCTGCACCCCTTTCCCACTCCTCGCGAGGATAGCAGTCTCCGACCGTCCAGTTGCACGCCGCTAACGCACAGCCGATGACGACTAGAAACATCGCAAGAATTCTCTTTGAGATCATTCGGTGCTCCAACTGCAAACTTCGATTTTTTTGGTGGTGGCAACAGCCGAGCGTGGCTCCATCGGGGACTTACTTGGCGAGCCATCGAAGTACGGGGCCGGCGACAACGACTGCTGACACATGGCCTGGAAGTACAAGGCTGCTGCCACCGACCCAATCGACAGTAGCGATCGCCGACACGCCCAGCGGTCCAGCAATGTACGCGTTGGCTTGCGCATGTCCGCCTACCGCCGTCCCGGCAACGCGCCCACATAAGGTGTCGCCGCAGGCCGGCATGAAGTAGATCGCAAGCGATGGCCCGGCGCTAAAATCGCCATCCTTCCATGCGTATCCGACGGCGACGGAGGTGTGATTGTAAACGCCGGCCCCGCCTATCTGGATAGGTGGCACGACGCTGCACAGGTCGTGGACCTTGAACAGAATGTCTTTCTTGATATGCCACGAAATCCCCGCGTGCGGGCCTATTGCGAGCCGCGGAGCGGTGCCAGCTTGGATCCATCCGAAGCTAACGCCGGCGCTCAATTCGGATGCCTCTGCCTGCGGCGGAACGACACCGAGGACGAGCACGAATATTGCCACTGATAGGATTCGCCGGTATGTCGTCCGCATCGTCTTCCTCCCCCCTTCCGCAACAAACGGACAACGTGGCAACTACAGGATTGGGCGTCAAACGGAATCTAGGCGAGAGCATCACAATGGACGTGGGTTGTACCGTCCAGAGCGTGCACCATTGCGCATCTGCCAACGACGCGCGAGTCCTTGTCAACGCCCTTGCACCGGCTGCCCGCCCACGGGCGCGCGGCTGGTGCTGCACGACGTCGCCCGTGCGCCAGCATCGCGCGCGAGCGCAGCGCCTCATGGTGGCGCGGGTAGGCAGCGGCGACGCGCGCTGACGCCGCGCGCCTGAGCCGCACGAGATCGCCCGTGCGCCACCGTAGCCCGCGGACCCGGCCGGCGGTTTCGCCGGAGCAGGCCACCGTTGATGACGGCCGCAGCTGGAGTTGCACGACGTCGCCCGTGCGCCACCGTCGCTGCAGGCGCGATCCGCCTCGTGACCGTCGGCAGGTCGCCGTTGACGGCGCGCTGACAGCCGCGCTCCTGGAGCTGCACGACATCGCCCGTGCGCCACCGTCGCCGCGAGCCCGGCCGGCGGTTTCGTCGTGGGCAGGCCGCCCTTAATGGCGGCCGCACCTGGCGCTGCACGACATCGCCCGTGCGCCACCGACGGCGCGAACGCCATCCGGCTCGATCTCGCCGTGGGCAGACCGCCCTTGGTGACGGCCGCACCTGGCGCTGCGCGACATCGCCCGTGCGCCACCGTCGCCGCGAGCCCGGCCGGCGGTTTCGTCGTGGGCAGGCCGCCCTTAATGGCGGCCGCACCTGGCGCTGCACGACATCGCCCGTGTGCCACCGACGCCGCGAGCGCGATCCCGCTCGGCCTCGCCGTGGACAGGTCGCCCTTAACGGCGCGCTGAGGCGTGCGCCTGGAGCTGCACGACATGGCCCGTGCGCCACCGACGTCGCGAGCGTGATCCCGCTCGGCCTCGCCGTGGGCAGGTCGCCGTTGATGACGGCCTCGCCTGGAGCTGCACGACGTCGCCCGTGCGCCAGCCTGTGCTTCTGTGGCGCATTCAGCTTCCAGATGACTAAGGAGCTGCACGCATATGGTAAACGGTCTGCGGTCTAACTCACGTTGCAGCTGTCAGCCTGCTAGCAGCGGGTGGCATCGTTCCGGCGCCCCTCTCGCCGCGCGGACGGCCGCAGCTGAACGCACCTTAGCGGACCGCGCCGACATGGCTTGGCCTGTGGGGAGCTCCGCAGCTGTGTTATCCGGGCACCTCCTCAATGCGACCTGCTACCGTCGGCGCGACCTTGCTCGTCCCTCTGGTGCTGGCGCCAGGCCGAGCAGCCGACCGATCGCCTCGTGAACGACTCGAGCCGCAACGTGGTCCCCGAGGGCGACGGCGGAGCTGAGGGCGTTGGCGAGCGCTGCGAGCACGACGGCGCGAGGCGATGGGTCGAGCAGGGCGAGCTCCCCGGATCCCGAGCTCGCCGGTTGGGCCCGGGTTGGGCCCACGCGTTCCGAGGGGCTGCGATCCGTCGTCACGCCCCCCCGAAATGCCGGCGCATCCCACGGATCGCCCCGGTTCGCCACCGCAAATTCGTCCTTGGGCGACATCCTGGCTGCATCCGTCTGGTTGCGCTTGCGAGACCGTGCCCGACAGGCGGCGCGGCAAGCGATGCTTTGGGGTGGCAGGACCTGGTGGGCCTTCGATGGGCAGGAGCGACCACGGCCTGAGGCGCCAGAGAAGAAAGCGTCGCGTGCCGCCCTTTGGTCCGCTTCCCGGCCCCTTTGAGGGGCCCCCACTCCGAAAGCCCCCGGCTCTGCCGGGGGATGTTTACTCAGCTCTGGAAACCGAGCTCCCGAAGCCGACTCGCCTCGGGCTAACCCATCGGATCCACGAAGACTTCAAGGCGGAGCGGACCCCATCGCAGAAGGACGGTGATGTCAACTGGCCCGGTTCCGCCTGGGGGTTCCGAATTGCTTGACATCCACCCGACGTTTGCTTTTCCGATCCGCGCCGCGCAGCTACTCCACAGGGGCGACGTGGACCTCGACCGTACCGCTCCCCGTGTTGCTGGTCTTGATGAAGGCGAGGTCGAAGGTGCCATCCTGATCGTAATCGACGAGCTGCCACACACCGTCGGCCTCGGGCCTGAAGGGGGTCGGGGTCGAGAGGACACGGGTCTGGTAGCCCGACGTCCCGGTCGCGACGAACACCTCGACTCTGCCGGTGGTCGTGTTGCTGGTCTTGATGTACGTCAGGTCGGGGATGCCATCGTGATCGTAGTCGACCAGCTGCCAGACGCCGTTGGTCTCGGCGCCGAAGGTGGTCGCGGTCGCGAGGGTGCGGCTCTGGTAGCCCGACGCCCCGGACGCGACGAACACCTCGACTCTGCCGCTGGTCGTGTTGCTGGTCTTGATGTACGTCAGGTCGGGGATGCCATCGTGATCGTAGTCGACCAGCTGCCAGACGCCGTTGGTCTCGGCGCCGAAGGTGGTCGCGGTCGCGAGGGTGCGGCTCTGGTAGCCCGATGCCCCGGACGCGACGAACACCTCGACTCTGCCGCTGGTCGTGTTGCTGGTCTTGATGTACGTCAGGTCAGGGATGCCATCGTGATCGTAGTCGACCAGCTGCCAGACGCCGCTGGTCTCGGCGCCGAAGGTGGTCGCGGTCGCGAGGGTGCGGCTCTGGTAGCCCGACGCCCCGGACGCGACGAACACCTCGACTCTGCCGCTGGTCGTGTTGCTGGTCTTGATGTACGTCAGGTCAGGGATGCCATCGTGATCGTAGTCGACCAGCTGCCAGACGCCGTTGGTCTCGGGGCTGAAGGTCGTTCCCTTGTGGATCGGCACCGGTGCGTGGTTATCCACCGTGTCGCGAATCCACGTCGCCGCGACCGCTGAGAAGCCTTCGACGCGGTGTGCCGGCCAGTCGCCGTCGTTGTGGCCCGTGACCACGGCGGTCACGCTGCCCTGCGGGAAGGCGGCGTTCGTGCAAATGAGCGGGCCTCCGGAATCGCCCTTGTCGGGGATCGCGGTGCCGAACGTTGCTTCCATATAACCGCTGGGAGCAGAAAGCGTAACGTCCACATACCCCCAATACTTCGCGCCCCCAGCAATCGTGCCGTCTGGGTTGTTGTGGATCCCGTATCCGGCGACCTTGCAGCGCGTTCCGACGGCGGGCTGCGTGGACGTATTGTACGGGAGGGGCATGACGGACAATACAGGATCGGCGAGATAGAGGAGCGCTTGGTCCACCCCCGCGCTGGGATGCGGGAAGGTCTCGGCGACAGCGGTCGAGATGGTGCCGTTCGTCAGCACGGTCGACGCGCCACCCAGGCAGTGCTTCGCGGTGAGCACCCACCGGGGCGCGATCAGCGTCCCCGTGCAGCTGACTGGTAAGACTCTCACGATTGCAGGATCGCCGTAGTCCCTTTCGGGCTCTCCTTTAGGTTTGGTGGATGCGTGGCCAGGTGTGAACCGGTTGCAGTGCGAGACCTGAACAGCAGAGGTGAATCAGCGCGATGAGGGAGGAGGCGCCGTGAAGGCCGTACGACCGTCGCGTAATGGTGCGCACCTTGCCATTGGTGCCTTCCGAGCGTGCGTTCGACAGCCCGCTTGCGACGTAGGCGACGATGCCATCGAGATGGCGACCAATTGTTCGCGCCGCTTTGGCGAAGGGCTTGAGGCCCGAGCGCGTCGCCCACGATATCCACTCTTCGAGCTTCGCCAGTGCGACATTCGGTTGACGCCGATCGAGAATGGCAGCGAACGACTCCTTGAGCAAATAGGCGCGGTAGAGCGTCGCATTCGCCTTCGGCAGTTCGGTCAGCTTCGCTCGCTCGATTCCAGTCAGGTTCCAAGGGTTTTTCTGCAGCGCGAATCGGGTGTGCTTCAGCGCGCTGCGCTCTTCTGGATCTTCGATCGTTCTCACCTCTGCACGGCGTACTTCGTCGAGCGCGTCATGAACCAGCCGCTGGACATGAAAGCGGTCGAAGATGATCTGCGTGTTCGTCGCCGACTCCGAGACCGCCGAGATGTACGCGTTCGACATGTCGATGGTGACCGCCTGGAGGAGCGCGCACCGCTCCGAGCCGAGCTCTTGGAAGAAGGTCCGGAGCGTGTCGGCGTTCTTCCCCTCTCGCGCCCAGACCACGCGCCCGGTGACGTGGTCGACCACGATGGTCACGTACTTGTGGTGTTTCCTGTAGGAGAGCTCGTCGACGCCGATGTGCGTGAGCCCGTCGAGGATGTCGTGGGGCAGCCGTCGCTCGACCACGCGACCGATGATCGCGCCGACCGTCGCCCACGCGACGCGCATCATCGCCGAAACGACGGTCTTCGAGGCCATCTGCGCCAGGTACCCGACCGTCTCCTCGAAAGCGTGCGTGAACCAGCTCATCGGGTCGGCCCAAGGCACCATCTCGGTGGTCACTCCGCACCGCGAGCAACACAGCCGCCGCGGCGAGTACTGGAGCTCCAGCGACATGCCAGCGAGGTCGAGGTGACGCCAGCGACGCGGTTTCCGCTGGTCGTACACCTTCCTCACCTGGTGACCGCACCCTCCGCAGCGAGGGATCTCCGTGGTCGGCTCGACGTCGCAGACCAGCCCGTCCGCCGTGAATTGCGCGCCAGTGACGCGAGTGAACTTGATTCCGAGGACATTGTTGAGCAAAGTGGTGGCGCGCACGGCCGATCGGGCTCCATGGGTTGGTGTGGTAACCCCCGAGGTAGCCCGTCGGCTGTGCGCGTTCCATCCCCAATCGCACCGTGCCCCTCCTGAGCCGGGGCCGCCTGCAACGCCGCGGGCGCCAGGGCGAGGTCACGCCGCCGCGCATCCACCAAACATCTCGGAGAGCCCCCTTTCGCCCCCCTGGATTGGCGCGCTCGCGACGTCGATCGGCTCGTCGACCGACTCCTCGGGAACGCTGCTCGAGTCGAGCGCGCAGCCGGCGGAGAAGAGAGTGATCAAAGGGAGGCACACGAGAAGGTTCTTCATGACAGGCTTCCTTTGGAGATGATGTCGCCGCGGAGGGGGGATGATCAGCGCTCCCCCCTCGCGCCCTCGGACGCGCCGGCCCGTGGCGTCGTTCGGCTTCTACTACGCCGGTTGAGGCCGCGAGTTTCGGCGCATCACCGCGCCGCCCCCGCACACGGCCGCGAGGGCGATCCTGATGTGGGCACGAGTGCGCGGTTGTCGACTGCGAGGTGACGCCGCCGCGCTGGATGGCCAGGTCGAGCGCGGGCCACGGGGATGCCTGGGTGACATGAACGAGGTCGGTACGCGTCACGAGCAGGAGCGTCTGCGGCTCGGCGTCCGGAAGGCTCACGGCATCGCCGATGCGGCTCGGGACGCGCACGTGCCACGTGTCCCCCACGGGCAACGGCGCTGTCCGGCGCGGGCCCTTCACCCGGCCGGCTTGCCGCGCCGCCCCCCCGCTGATAGCTCGCTGGACGCAATCAGGAAGCGAGGGGACGTATGAGCGAATACCGAACAATCGCGGCGGCGCCGGTGCTGGTGGCGGCGTTCCGGGATCAGATCTTCGGCGTCGACCCGGCCACCGGGCGCGTGCTCTGGGAGTACAAGCAGGCCGGGGTCGGTTTCTCTTCCACGGCGCTCCTGATCACGCCTGCGGCGATCTACGCGGCGAGCTTCAGCCACGTCGCCTGTCTGCATTACCCGACGGGCGAGCTGCTCTGGGAGGTGAAGGCGGCCACGCAGGGCCGCGCCACGCTCCTCCTGGAGGGAGACCGGCTCTTCGTCGCCAAGCAGGGCGAGGTGGAGTGTTTCTCGCTCACCGGCAAGAGCCTCTGGCACAACCAGTTCAAGAGCAAGGGGATGGGCCCGGTCGCCCTGGGCGTGCCGGACAATGTGGCGCAGCCGGACGACAAGGACTGACGCCCCGCGGCGCGGCGATCTCTCAGGGCGTGATCCGCGTGATGGTCCGGCTGGTCCTTTGCCAGACATCGCCGGCGAGGGTTGCATCGATGGTCGCCGTCGCGGTCCCCTGCCAGGCCAGCGGGGCGTCGATCGTCATGGTCCCAGCGTCCCAGGTCGAGATCGACACGGGGCCGGTGCACCCGGGGCACGCATTGACGCCGGTCACTCCGGCGAGCGGAAACTCGAAGTGAGAGCCGCTGCCGTTGCTGGCGCCGAAGACCCAGGTCGGCGCGCTCCCGGCGTAGGCCTGGAGGTAGCCGACGTGGGTGCTCCCTTGCGAGAGCAGGCCGAGCCCCCAGCCGGACTCGGTGGCATCGTACCAGAGCCCGCCGAGCTCTGGTGAGCCGCCAGCACCCCAGATCCACGCCACGCTGTCGCGCCCCGAGCTGCCGTCGAGCTGCCAGACCAGCTCACCGCGATCCGAGGACGTGAGCTCCAGGCTCGCAGCGCCGACCACGGTCGCGGTGATCCCGGTGCCGGTCCAGCGCGTGCGATACAGCTCGCCGGTCCAGGCGCTCGGGCCCTGAGACAGGATGCCCTGGTACCAGATCGGCGCGCCGCCCAGATCGAAAGTGTACCACGTCATGACCACGCCAGCGCTGTTGCCCAGGAAGCGAACATCGAGACCGTTGTTCGGACGGCTGAGGTCGTCCCAGAGCCCTCCCTGGGGCGTCGGCGCGAGCGGCGGGTTCTCGCCGATCACCGTGACCTCGCTGAGGGTCGGGCTCGTGGCGGTGGCGCCAACCACGACGGTATAGAGATACCGATGGCCAGGCGAGATGGTCTCGACACGCTGACCGGCGACGCGCGTGTCGATGATCTGCGGCGCGCCGCCGTCGATCCGGCGCACCAGACGGGCAGAGCTGACGTCCGACGTCGACCAGACCAGGTTGGTCGTGCTGGCGGGCGCGACCACGCGGTCGGGTGTCGCCGTGATCGTCGCGGTGGGGCCCCGGCCGACGACACCGTAGTTGTAGAGGAGCATCCCGTCGCCCCAGAGCTGGATTCCATGGGACTCGCCCCCGGCGATGGGGCCATAGCTGAGCGAGCCGTCGTGGTCCGTGGAGAGCTCGATCTCCGGTCGATTGGGCGGTCGCGCGACCACGCGGATGTTCGTGGCCCCGCCGCCGCGCCAGGTCAAGGTCGTGTAGAACGTCTCCCGCGGCCCCAGCCGCCTTTCCCAGGGCGAAGCGCCGAAGCTGGCGCCGATATGGCACTGGTACTGCGAGGGCATGACGCCGCTCCAGAGGGTGCCTGGAGCGAGCGGGTGACAAGGCATCAGGGGACCGGCCTGCGGGGTCACGCTGACCGCTGTGTACGGAGGCGGGCAGGGCTCGCACGAGCTGAAGCTCAGCCCCGTCGTGTCGCGGCACGTCACCGCGTTGTCATATCCGAGCCCGTAGCTGGGCGCGCTGGCGTTGAAGTAGTACTCGACCGGGTGCCGCCCCGGGGGGCACGCGAGCCATGGTTGCGGCGCGGAGCCCTTGCGGGACCCCGAAATCGAGCCGTCCCCGAGCACGATCACCTCTTCATAGGGCGTCATGGCGGGCGTATCGACATCCGAAGAGCTCCTCCCCTCCGTGCCGACATCGAGCGCGTGCGCCGTGTCGGCAGGGTCGAAATCGGCATAGGGCCCGCTCGTGCACGCCACGACCGGCGCCGAGCCGGCGATGACGACGAGGAGAGCGATCAACGGGGGACGATACGCGCTCGTCGGCGCTCGGGGATCCCGGCGTGGGGGGGTCGGAGCCGAGGGGGCAGAGTTCGAACAAGAAGAAGATACCATCGAGTCCTCCTCATCGGGACGGTGGCTCATCACGGCTCTCCGGCTGCCGGCCGAGGAGCATGGGGGTAGATCCAGTGGGTCGGAGCGGCCGCCGGCGGGTCGCGCCCGGAGCGGGGATCCGGGCTCGCCTGCTGCTCCGTCACGACCCCTGGAACCCTAGGACGGGGCTGGGAGGCCGGCTCGGACGACAGCGCACAACGATTCGACTCGGAGTGCAGCCGTGGGGCTGTCCGCGTGGTAACGTCGAGGCGCATGTTCGCTTCTTTCACTACAGACGCCGTTCCGGAGAAGGAGCGCGCGGAGTACTGGCAGGAGATGGCGGGCCGGGTGTTCCTGGGGCTGCGCACCGAGCAGCGCGGGCGTGGTCCGTTCTTCGGCATGCTCGAGGCGCGCGGGGCCGGGTCGCTGTGGGTCACCCGGCTTCATTCGTCGGCGCAGGGGGTCTTCCGCGGGGAGCCCGAGATCGCGCGCGCGTCGCGCGAGTGCTTCTTCGTCGCGATGCAGCTCGCCGGGGTATGCACGCTGCGCCAGGGGCGCGAGGTCCGCCAGGCGGAGCCGGGCGACATCGAGCTGCTCGATGGCACTCGTCCCGGCGAGCTGTCGTTCGAGACCGACTACGACCGGATCGTCGTGTCCGTCCCCTACGACCTCTTGAGACCGAGGCTGACGGGCATCGACCGGGCGGTCGGCAATGTTGTCAGGGGCCGACAAGGGGTCGGAGCGCTGGTGTCGAGCTACATGCGCGCCTTCGCGCAGAACGTCCTGCCCGAGCCTGTCACGGGGTCGGCCTCCGACATCCTCATCGAGCTGCTTGCGCTCGCGTGCAACGCGCCGGAGGCCGGCGCGAGCTCCGATGGCGCGTCCGTGCGTGAAGCCCGGCGCCACGCGCTGAAGCGGTACGTGGAGCGCAACCTCGCCGACCCGTCGCTGAGCCCGGCGACCGTGGCCGCGCGCTGCGGCATGTCGACGCGCTACCTTCACGGGTTGTTCGCCGAGAGCGGCGAGACGTTCATGCGCTGGGTCCTGTCGCGGCGGCTCTCGCGATGCCGCGACGCCCTCGTCGATTCGGCGCTGCGAGCGCGCGGCATCGCCGATATCGCCTTCGCCTGGGGCTTCCACGACGTGTCGCACTTCGGGCGCGCCTTCAAGGCGGCGTTCGGGATGACGCCGCGCGACTGGCGGCGTGTCGGGCGACCTTGAGCTCTTCCGGCGCTCGACCGAGCCCGCAAGCCTTCTCCAGAAAGCGATCCACGCTTTCGGGCCCGTCACCAACGACGCCGAGCTGTTTGCCCCCCGGGTCGAGCAAGAAGTACCAATCGACCGCGCTCGCCGGAAGCTCCGAGTACGAATGCCGGTAAGCGATCAGGCTACCCACGAGCGAGCGGCGATGGTGCGCTGCGGTGGGCCGGCCGCCCGACCATCAAAGAGCTGGCTCGACAAGCGCATCATCGGCATCAACGAGAGTGCGCGGCAACACCTCACAACGCCGCCTTGCTCGCCGCCGCCGAAGGCTACGGCTGCATCCCGCCGGAGATCGACAGGCTGATCCGGCAGGCGTAGGCGAGGCGCGTCGAGGAGAGAGAGTCAGCGGGCGGCTCGGGCGTAGGCCCCCGGCGTCACCCCGGCGATGCGCTTGAAATGCCGGTGGAGCTGGCTCTGGTCGTAGAGCCCCACGCGCGCAGCGACCTCCGCCTGAGGGACTCCCCGGGCGAGCAGCGCCCCTGCGAGGCCGACGCGCCGGTAGGTCACGTACGCGTGCGGGGGAAGCCCGACCTCCTCGCGGAAGGCACGACAGAGGCGGAACTTGTCGAGTCGCGCGTGGGCGGCGAGCTCGTCGAGCGCGATCGATTCGGTGAACCGCGCATCGAGGAGCTCGCGCGCGCGTGTCACCGCGCGAGCCCACGCGCTGCGCGGACGGGGCGAATCTCGGCGCATGGTGGTGAGCTCGCACAGGGCGGCGAGCGCCTCGGACGACACACCCGCGAGCTCGAGAGGCGTCGCGTCGCCGCGAAGCAGCGAGCGATGCAACGCCGCCAACGGTGCAGCGCGCGGGTCCTGCGCGCAGAGCGCGTTCTCCGTCGGAGGCGACGCGGGAGAGTCCAGCGCCGCGCGCGCCTCGTCGACCATGCGCGCGTCGAAGATCACGACTTGAAACCGCCGCTGGCCTTGGCGGGCGTGCTCTGCGAAGACCTCTCCGGGGACCTTCACGTCGATCGTGCCCGGGCCGCTCGACCAGCGCGCGCCTCGAAGCGACCACTCGGAGCGGCCACTGAAGTGGAGCGCGGTGGCGTAGCGGTCCGTCACGCAGGTGAACAGGGGCCCGTCGCTCCGGAACTGCCCGACGGTGAGGCCGGGGAGCGCAGCCGGGCGTGAGAATGAGATCCGGCTCCGCCCGCGCTGCGCCGCCGAGAGATCCACACCGAGGACGATACAGCGCGGCCCTCCTCGGCGCCAGGGGGTTCGCGGGCTGCTCCCTGCTCCCCAAGCACGCGCGTCGAGCCAAGATCGTCCAATCTCCTCTGGACGCTCGGTCGTAGATGGAGGGCATGAACGTCCAGCGAACAGCGCTCGTCACGGGCGCGAACAAGGGGATCGGCCTCGAGACCGCCCGCCAGCTCGGCCGCGCGGGCATGACGGTGCTCGTCGGAGCACGCGACGAGGAGCGCGGCGCGCGAGCCGCTGCGGCGCTGCGCCGAGAAGGCATCGACGCGCGCTTCATCGCGCTCGACGTGACGGACGCAGCGAGCGTCGCCGAAGCGGCTCGCACGATCGAGCGCGACCTCGCGCGGCTGGATGTCCTCGTGAACAACGCGGGCATCCTCCTCGGCCGCTCCACGCCGAGCGCGACGCGACTCGACGAGGTGCGCCGCGTGTTCGAGGTCAACGTCTTCGCTGCCATCGCCGTGACGAATGCGATGCTCCCGCTGCTCCGACGAGCGTCGCCCGCGGCGCGCATCGTCATGGTGTCGAGCGGGCTCGGCGGGCTCGCGAACCACGGCGACCCAGCGTGGGAGTACGCGTCGTTCAACGCCATCGCGTACCCCGCCTCCAAGGCGGCGCTCAACATGGTGACGGTGCAGTATGCGAAGGAGCTCGCCCCGACGGGCATCAAGGTCAACGCCGCGGACCCCGGTTACACCGCGACCGACCTGAATGGCCACCGCGGCACGCAGACCGTCGAGGAAGGCGCCCGCGCGTCCGTGAGGCTCGCGCTCCTCGACGACGCCGGCCCGACCGGCGGGTTCTTCGACGCGCGCGGCCCCGTGCCCTGGTGAAGAGAAGTGAGTGACGAAAGGAGCAGGACGACATGACGACGATGGTGACGTTTTCGCTGGGGAACGCGGGGCAGATGAAGGGCGCCCTCTCCGAGCCGCCTGGCTCGGGCAAGGTCGGGGGGCTCGTCGTGGTCCACGAGTGGCACGGCCTCAACGAGGTGATGCGAGCGCACTGCCAGCAGTTCGCGCAGGCGGGCTTCCTCGCGCTCGCCCCCGACCTCTATCACGGCAAGCTCGCCGAGAACGACGAGGAGGCGGCGAAGCTGATCGGCGCCTTCGACTTCCAGAAGGCCGTAGGTGAGCTCGGCCACGCGGTCGGCTACCTGCGCTCGCATCCCCGGTGCAACGGGAGGGTCGCGGTCGCGGGCTTCTGCCTGGGTGGGGCGCTCACCCTCGCTGCGGCACGTCACGTGCGGCCGGCCCTGGAGGCGGCGGTCCCGTTCTACGGTCTTCCTCGGATCGCACCGGAGGAGTTCGCCGAGGTGAAGACGCCCATCTGCGGGCACTACGCCAAGGTGGACGACTGGGCGAACCCTTCCGTGGCCGAAGAGATCCAGAAGGCGGCGCGCTCCGGTGGAGGCGCGATGGATCTCCACGTCTATGACGCCGGCCATGCGTTCATGCGCTCGACCGATTCGTCCAAGTTCGAGCCGAAGAGCGCCGCGCTCGCGTGGCAGCGCACGGTCGAGTTCCTCCACACGCACATTGGCTGACGCGTCAGGCGGTGTCGGGCCAGGGCTGCGCCGGGTCGGAGCGGCCGGCATCGGGAAGAGCACGCTCATCATCCCGCGCTCCGGGCCGACGCGTCGCACAGGTCGCACATCACTTCGGGGACCGCCGCTGGTTGGTCCGGCTCGAGGTCCTCCACGGATCTCAGGTCGCCCCGCACTGAGCGCCCCCGGCGGAGGTCTTCACCGGTTTTCCGCGCATTTTCGCGATCGCTAACAACCGTCTCGAACCGCCGCATTCTTCGGGATTTCTGGAGGGCGTGAACCCCGATCGCACCCGGTCGGAGGGAATGGCCCCAGCCCGGGCCCAACGAATAGGCGTTTGCGGGACTGCACCTGAGCAGCAGCGGCGGCGAGGTCCCGGCGCAGTCCCGTAAACGTCGGGTTGGACCGGGCCGGTTCGCGGCCGGGCGAGGCGATCGCGAGGCCTATGGAGATCCTGCCCGAGAAGACAGCAGAAGGCGGGCGCGGCGAGGCTCGCACGCGTGGTGCATCCCGCCGCCGCGACGTTGGGCGCAGACGTGCCGAGGCAGAGCGCAGCGCCGACGGAGGCCCAGCAGCACGCAGGCCGCCGACGTGGACGGGGCAGAAGGCGGATCGACGCCTGACCGCCGCGCAACGGAGGTGGTGCTGTCGCTTCTGCCCAGGCCAGCGATGCTCATGACGTGTCCGGGGGAAGTGTCGGATCTTTACGAAGCGATGAGGCAGCACGCGCATCAGGAATCGACGCAGAAACTCCTCTGCGGAGAGCGTCACGGCCTTGTCTCCGCGGATCCGGAAGCACACGCCGCGCTCATCCATCCACCGCAGCCGGTGATTGGACAGCCCGACACGGTGGGTATAGCGACCGAGAAGAGGTAGCCGCGCCGCCCCTCGATCCAGCGCGAGCCGTCGAGCGAGAACCCACCGCCCGTGACGATGCATCGCGGAGCTGTCCCATCGATGCCCTCTTGGTTGACGCGGCGCCCGGGCAGGGGCGTCGCGAACGGCAGGGTGGGCAGGGAATGAGGCGGCGGGCGGCAAGTCCTGCGCAGCGCCGGGCGCTTTTAGAAATACAGGGCATCTGCAACCCGCGGCGCGCGTCGGAGGCAGGTAGAGCGCGCCGTAAGGAGCAACCTGGCAAGGGGAGGTGTGCTCGTGGAGCGAATGCGCCCCGCCACGCTGCCCTCGTCGCGCCGGTCAGGGCGACACCGCCGAGCCGAAGTGCTCGTCGCTCGTCGGGCCCGCCCCTTCCAGGGACGCCTGCGAGCTGTCGGCGAGGTTGCCGCCGAGGAACACGAGCACCTCCTTGCCGCCGCCGAACGCCACGACGACGTCCCCGAGCCCATCGCGGTTGAAATCACCCGCGCGCGAGACCTCCGTTTCCACCGTGCCCCCGTGCCGCGGGGTCATCGCGGCGTCGGGCTCCGCGTCGAGGCTCGCGGCGCCGCGGTACACGTACACCTTGCCGGAGACCCCGACCTCGGGCGCGCCCACGAGCATCTCCACGAAGCCATCCCCGTCCAGGTCTCCGCTCGAGGACACCGTCTGACCGAAGCGGTGGGACGGCCCTTCGCCGTGCAGTTCCAGGTCGGCGGTCGCGTCGAACTCCCCTCCCGGCCCGCCGAGGAACAGGAAAGCCATGCTGCTCATCGGCTCTCCGACGAGCAGGTCGGCAAACCCATCTCCGTTGACGTCCCCCGCGCCCAGCGATCGTCCGAGCTCCCCCTCGCCGATCAGGATGCCGTCAGGCACGGTGTCGAACGCGCCGTCCGAGCCGAAATAAACATGGACGCGCTGGCTGCCGGGCGCGCCGACCGCGACGTCCGAGAAGCCGTCGCCGTTGAAGTCCGCCGAGGCGACCGACGTGCCGAACGCGCTGTGGCTCTGCACCCCCGTGAACATCACGCCGGCGTCGAGATCGGGGCCCTCGGGTCCGCCCGAAAACACGTAGGCGCTGCCGGGGTCATTGGACGGGACGGGGCCGGGCCCCGGCGCACCGACCACGAGGTCTGCGTAGCCGTCGCCGTTGATGTCCCCGGAGGCCAGGGAGTGTCCAAACCTGCGGTTGTCGCCCGGCAGGCTCCCCGCGAAGTCCTGGTCCCAAGGCCACGTCCCCGGATCCATCGAGCTCCCGAAGAGCACGCGGACGAAGCCCTTCTCGTCCCCGAAGCTCGGGGCCGCGACCAAGGCGTCGGCGAAGCTATCGCCGTTCATGTCCGCGGTGGCCACGGTCCCCCCGAACCCGGCTGCTTCGATGGTGCCTCCCCGCCTGCTGACCCCGACCAGGAGCCCATCTGATGCCGGATCGAAGCTGTCGCCGGCTCCGCCCAGGAACACGTAAGCGGCTCCGCTAGGGATATAATCCGGGGCCGCGTATTGGTTCGCCCCCACGAGGATGTCGTCGAAGGCGTCGCCGTTGAGATCGTGGTGGCCCCGTCCCACGTTGATCCAGCGGACGGCGGACGGAGCGGAGCAGGCGCTTGCCGCGCACGCGCGGACCCGCCAATACACGCGGCGGCCCATGGGAGGAGCCGCGGCCCCCTCGAGATCGGCGCCTGGTCGCCAGCGCGTCGCCGTCGTAGTCTCGGTCTCGAGTAGCGCAGCGAACGAAGGGTCCTCGCTGAGTTCGATCGTGTACTCGATGTCGCCCTCGGCGGCCGGCGTCGAGGATTCCCAAACGAACGTGGGTCGCCGGGTATCGGGCACGAGCATCGAACCGACTGCGGCATCCTGGACCGGCAGTCTCAGGACCGGCGTCGTAGGAGGCCGCTTCCCCTCGCTACCGCTGCCGCCCTCGCCATCGATGCTCGCGCCGCTGCCGCCGTTGCCGTACACCCCTCCAACGCCGCCGGTACCCCGCTCGTACTCGTTCCAGTTCGCGCCGATGATCTGGGCGCATCCGCTAGAACCGTAAACCGCAAGCCACAGGATCGCCGTCCGCGCACCTACCGGTGTCGTGCCTACCATGGACACGATCGTCCAGCGCTGCGCTTCCACTGTCAAGATGGCCGAGCGGCACGAGAGGCGGCACGAGCGGGCGGAGGGGGCCCGAGCGCGGATCCGCAGCGGGGAGTGCCCTTCAATCGCAACCTGCTCCGCGTCCGCGCCGGTCTCCGGGCATGGACGACCTCTCCCCGGAAGATCTGCCGCCATCCATGCCCTCGCCGAAGCCATACTCTCCGAGCCTGAGCGGACCCTCGCTTTGAAACATGACATCGCACCGGGCGTGACGCTCGAGGTGACCTATGGCGGCATCTCGAACCGCCCTGACGGGGATCGTATTTGTGCTCACGACAGGGATCCCTTGGGAATATTTACCGCAAGAGCTCGGCTGCAGCGGAATGGGGTCACCTGAGCGAGGCGGCAATGGCCGCCGGGGTGCACCGGGCGGCGCGTTGGGAGACGGCACTTGGTCGTGCTGCGCCGGCAACGGCGGCCTCGGAGGTGACGGAGGCTATGGCGGCACCGGGCGCGGCGGCGACTCGATCGGCATCGCGTACCTCGACGGGGACCAGCTCACGCTCGAGTGCGTCAAGTTCAAGCTCGGGCCGCCGGTAAAGGGCGGCATCAGCTGGAACCACGATGGCAGCATGGCGACGGGGGAGGATGGCATCGTCGTCGATACGCTTCGCTTCCCTGAATAGGAGCAGCGCGCATCAGGCGATCACCGAGCTCGAGGTCGCGTCCGGTGAGCTCGTCCACATCCGTCCGGCCCTTGTCGGCGTTCGTCATGCCCCATCAGGGCACACAACGTGGAGGCGACCCGCCGTTCTGGATAACCGCCAGTGTCACTTCGGCCGGCCCGATGGACGCAGTGCAGCCTGCTTCGCCAGCTTCTGCCTCGCGATCGCGCGTGCTTCGCCGACGACATCATTCACCTGTTTGTACAGCTGCAAGGCCTCCTCATATCGGTTGTACGCTTTCTCGGCCTCCGACCTCCCAAGCTCGACATCGCCGATCTTCAGAATACATGCGGCCTCGTACACGGCGCACGCGGCTCGGCGCTCGACGTTTCGACCCCCCATGTGTCTTAAGCCCTGAATGAGCAGTTCGCATGAGGCGATAAATGACTCTTCCCATGCGCCGACAGCTGTCAGCTCCTGCTGCGCATTTTGAACTTGTGCCAAATTGGAATCGACTTGTTGCATCGAAACCTCAAGTTCTTCCCAGGCCATCTCGTATTCCCCTTTGTATACGGCTGCAGCGCTCATGGCGCTCATGTTCGGCGCCTCCGGCGCGAGCCGCGCCATCACCGCCGCAGCGGGATCCTTGCCGGTCGTAGACGCCAGCTGGCGTGCGAGCTTTCCGTAATGGGCGATCGCTCCGTCCAGATCCTCCTCCGCCGCCGGATGCACGAGGCGCATGTGCTCCCGAATCGGCGCCAGCATCTGCAGCCGCCCTCCCTCGAAGAACGCGAGCCCCACCTGCGAAAGCACCCGCGCCTCGCCGCGTCCCCCGGCGAACACGACCTCCAGGTCCGTCACCGCAATCCCCCCCGGCAACTCCGCCAGCACCGCACCGAGCCGCCGCGCTCCAGGCGTCATCCGCCTCGACGCGAGCGACAGGTCCACCGACACTGCCCAGCTCGATAGCCGATCCGGCTCCTCTCGATGTCGCTCGAGCAACGCCGTCCGCCGCGCCCGCAAGTCTGCGGCGAGGTTGTCGAGATCGTCCCCCTCCGCGGCGCGCGCCAGCAGAACGACGGCGAGCGGCACTCCGCCGAGCTTGGCGAGCAGCGGCCGCACGCGCGCATCACCCGCGTGCTCGGGCGCGATGGCGCCGAACAGCACCTCTGCCGTGTCCAACGAGAGCGGCCCGAGCTGGATGGCCTTGCTCCACGCCACCCCCGCCGGCTTGTGCCCACCTCGCGCTGAAGCCACGATTCGAAGGCCCGGGATTTGACCAAGCGCACCGAGGAGCGCTTCGGTGGCCACCAGCTCTCGCTCCCAGGGTGTCTCCAGGTTATCGAGCACGAGCACTCCGGGCGCGTTCGCGAGGGCGGCCTTCACCTCCGTCAGTGGATCGCCGCTCGACGACAGCCCTAGCACCTCGCGGATGTTCTTCGCCGCGTCGTCCGCCGTGGCTGCCGCGTCCAGCCGGACGAACCACCGCCGGGCGCCGTAGCGCTCCTCGATCTCGCGTTGATGGAGCGCCGCCAGCGTGAGCGTCGTCTTCCCGATCCCGCCGGCGCCAAGCACGATGATCCGCGCGGCTGCTTCGCCGAGCAGGGCATGCACCAGCTCTTCGACCTGAAAATTCCGGCCGACAAAGTGCTCGATCGCCGGTAAGGCGAGCCCGCCAGCGCGCGGTGCGGGCACGTCCTCGGTGAACTTGGCCTGGACTCTTCTCGTCCGCGGGTTGTTCGATATCCGGGGCGCGCGCTTCCACGGCTCACGGTCCCCCCTGTCCCAGGTCGCCATCCTCCCCAGGACGGCCCGCACATAGGCCGCAGCTACGACCGCCGCGTACATGTGCCAATCGTCGTTCTTGTTCTTGTCGCAGTAATCGCAGATCCCCCGTACCACCAGGTACCCCACCCCGTGGACCCACGTCGCATCCGCGATCCCGGATGCTTCCATCTCGATCGCCTTCACCCTGTGCGCGTCGCGCAGCCGATCACGCCAGACCGGATCCTTCAGCAGCACGTTCGCCGACGCGATGGCCCCCGTGAAGATGCGCGGCCGCCCCGCGGCTCGCCTGCCGTCCGCCGGATGCTTCACCGGAACGAACGGCGCCCGGGACGTCAGCAGAACGTCGCGCGCCGCCGCGGGCCGCGCGGCTCCTTCGAGCTTCGCTGCCAGCCATACGTGCGCCTCCCAGGGCTTGTTCCCAGCCAGTGCATCCGATTCCAGAAGCCGCACAGCCTCCAGGAGACGCGCATGGGGTGGCCGGGGAGAGGCGCGCACCTCCGTAATCGTGCGCGTCTTCTTCAGGAAATCGTACTGGATCACCCCTCGCCGATCCGAGACCACGAGGTCGCCGAGCCGCACGTGTTCGTCGGGGTTGTCGGGGTTCGGCACGCCTCCGGCAACCCCGACCATGATGATCGCTTCGACCAGAGGGAAGTGGTGAAGGAGCAGGGTGCCGCGTGCGGCAGCAATGTTGGTGCCCAGATCGGCGATAGCGACGGCGACGACATGGTGTCCTCCGCCATGGGCTGGTAGCTCCCCCAGATCGTAGACGAGCCCGGCGCCTTTTCCGGGGAAGGACCAGGAGACCGTCCGGTCGAACATCGCGAGCATCGCGACGCGCTCCTCTGGCAGCGCTGTCACGATGCCCACCGTCACCCGCCTCGCCAGGGCCGCCGCCCGCGCCCAATCATCGCTCGCCACTCGCACGCGCCGGAGGATAGTTGCCGCCGCCGCCGCGGGGAAGGCCGCCGGGGCGCCGCAGCATGTGGATCGGCCGTGCGTCGAGGCAGGGTAAAGCCCTGGCGTTGGCGTACAGGGAGGCCACACGGCGTGGCCAACCCGGGGCAACGCCCGTTGTTGACGCTCACGATGGTTGCTGCTCGATTGCGCAGGCTGTTGGCTGGCCATCACGAGGGTGAGCGCTCCCGGTCACGGCCGTCATGGTCGGCCCATCCCGCGGCCGAGGTTGCGGGAGTGCTCAGGCGCGTGAAGGGTGCCCGCGCCGGGGGCGCGGCGGCTACGCCGCCCTTGCCCCGCCCTCCGCGCTCCGACAACCGTCCGGAGCGGGCGACGGGCGAACGGAGCCTCCGGGCACCGGATGGCCATCAACCAGCGCGAGCGAAAAGAGGCGCAGGACCATCATCTAGCCAGTTCGATAACAGCCGGCCGCGCGTTCGCGCGTTCGCGCGCCGGCGTCACGGCCCGGTGAGTTTGATCGCTGGGAACCCGAGCCACTCCGCATCGAGCCACGAGAGCCGGCCCACACCCTCGTATTTGACGAGCATCGACGGGATCAAATGGAGCGCGCTGTGCAGCGCCTGGAAAGCATCGATTCCGACTCCGTGGGTCTTATGAGCGTCCCCCGCTCCAGCGACTTCCACATCAGCTTCCCAGCACATGGCGTGTGGCCTGTACTCGGGCGACCACAGTCGCACTCGGATGCTTTCGTTCGTCCCGTTCGGAAACGTCAGCTCGAGGGTACGCTCCGCAATCACGTCCGGCATGCCCCACCAGCTAGCGTCCTCCTCGGCGATGTCAAGCGCCCTGGCTCAACAGGAGCTCAGGCACCTCCTCTGCCCGTTTTGTCGTGCCTGTTCGCAGATGCTCTTCAGGAGCAGGGGCGCGCGCTCTTCACAGTAAAGCTCCCATCGCGTCGAAAGCGCGAGGCATGCAGTCGGGCAACTGGAACGGCACTTCGCGTAGCCCGCGGCTCGCCCTTCGCTGCTCTCCGCAAGGCAGAGTTGTGTCTCATACCGCGTCAAGAATATATCCATCGCTGATCCACACATGAGCCTCCAGATATCAGCTCCCTCGTCTACCGCGTCTTCGCACTTTCCCCGCGCCGCGAGCGACTCGCCAGCCTCCAGGGTTTCATCGTCCAACACGGCTTCCGAGTCAGGCGCCTGGTCGACCGTGCACGAAGGGAACAACGACGTCCGATGTCCGGGAGGGAACTGTAAGCCGAGCCGGAGCAGCACCGCGGCCGAGGCGTCGAGATGTGCGTCGGCGAGCTCGGGTCCGTCGCTGGCGTCGAGGCGTGCGCCGGGTCCGTCGCCGGCGGGCGGTACATGGCGGCGCGGCTTGGTCGCCCCGGGCCAGCGCCTGGCAGGGCGCGCCGCGCGGAGCCTCGCGCGCCCACCTCGGCCGCCCTCGCGCGGCGATCGACCCGCGGCCAGGCCGCTTCACGGCGGCGTGGCGATACCCTAGCCTGGCCGTGGATCTCCGCTGCGCCACGAGCGCCACAAGGAAAGAAGGACCATGGCCGTCACCTCTGGCTTCGACCTCACGAGCGAGCGCTTCTTCGCCGATCCCTTCCCGACGCTCGATCGGCTCCGCACCGAGGCGCCGGTCTACTTCTTCGAGCCGCTCCAGTGCTTCCTCATCACCGCTCCTGCCGATATCGAGGGGCTCCTGAAGGACCCGAGCTTCACCGCGCGGCGGGCGACGGCGATCCTCGGCAGCCTGGGCATGCTCGGCGAGGACGAGCTCTCGAGAAAGACGTTCGACTGCTTGTCGCGGCTCGCCTTCTTTCAGGACGCGCCGCGCCACACGAAGCTTCGACAGCTCATCATGAAAGGGTTCTCGCCGTCGGCCGTCGAGTGGATGCGGCCGCGGGTCGTGGGGCTCGTGCAGCGCGCCGCCGAGAAGGCGCGGCGCGACGGCGAGATGGATGTCGTCTCGGCGTTCTCCGAGGCGGTCGCGCTCAACACGCTCGCCGAGATGTTCGTGATACCCGAGGCCGATCGGCCGCAGTTCATGAGATGGTCGACGGACCTCCTGAAGCTCGCCGGCGGCGGGGTCACCTCGGACGAGCAGAAACGGGCGGTGAAGCAGAGCTGCTGTGACATGGTCGACTACATGATGCGGCTCGTCGAGGAGCGCCGGAAGGCGCCGGGCGAGGACGTCGCGAGCAGGTTCATCGAGGCAGAAGGCGGAGACACCGAGCTCGCGGGCGAGGCGGCCATGCAATGCTTCCAGATGGTCGCCGCGGGGTTCGTGACCTCCGTGAACCAGATCGCCAACACCGTGCTCGCGCTCCTCAACCACCCCGCCGAGCTCGCGAAGCTCCGGGAGGCGCCAGGCCTCGTCCGCGGCGCGGTCGAGGAGAGCCTGCGCTTCGAGCCGTCCGTGCTCTCCCTCAGCCGCATGTGCGCGAGGGACACGGAGATCCGGGGCACCAGGGTCGCCGAGGGGCAGTTCGTCTTCGCGATGATCGCCGCGGCGAACCGCGATCCAGGGCTGTTCTCCGAGCCGAACCGCTTCGATATCACCCGGCAGCAGAGCCGGCACCTGACCTTCGGGAGCGGCGCTCATTACTGCCCCGGGGCCCCGCTCATCCGGATGGAAGTGGAGGAATCGGTGCGCGCCCTGCTCTCGCTGCCGCGCTGGGAGCTCGCCGAAGAGACGTTGAGCTACGCCGGCTCGAACCTGCAGGACCGCGGGCCGAGCTCGCTGCGCATTCGCTTCCCCGCAGCTTGAAGCGGGCGGGCTCGGCCCATTGGCCGACGCGCCGCTGGCCGCTGGCGCCCCGAGCGAGGCGGCCACCCGAGAAGAGACAATCATTCAGCTCTTCAAGGACGTATGGCGGGGACGAGGGTACAACCGCGCTCTTGCGGCGGGCGCTCCCGCTCGATATTCAAGCTGGACGATGTATCGTGCATCCGACGATGCGGCCCTCGTGCGAACGGCCGAGGCGCAGGTGCTCGAGAGCTACGCCGCGCTCGTGCAGGTCGTGGCGCGTGTCGCGGCCCTCAATGCGCGCCTCGTGGCAGGCGGGGTCGCTCCGATTCCGCTCGCCACGTACACGCCGCCGCCCGCCGCGGCGGGGGCGCTGGCCTCGGTGGAGCTCCTCCAGGGCCAGCGCGCGTACTTCGCCGGAGAAGCAGCTCGCCTCGGCGAGGCCCTCCGCGCGATGGAATCGGCGCTTGCCCAGCGCGCTCGCCCTGTCGCGCCGCTCCGGCCGGGGCCGCGCGCCGTGCCTGCCGCGTACGTCTTCGCGGAGCTGTCCCGCGGGGCATGGTCCTTCTTCAGGATCGCCCTGTTTCCTCCCTTCACGATGCTGATCGCGCCGGCCCTGCTCGCCCCGTGGTTCGCTGGACCGCTCGAGGGCGCCGCGGCGATGGCTGCGTTCCTCGTCGCGCTCTGGGCAGTGTCGCTGGCGGGCGCGAGGAAGCGCTTGCGGCTCCTCGCGCGCGGCGAGCTCGGCACCGTGCTCCAGAAGAGCCAGGCGTACTCGGGCGTGCAGCTCAGGAACTGGCCCATGCTCTGGACGAACGGCTGGGACATCGCGCTGCGCCTGTACTCGGGCCTCGGCTCGGTGACGACGCTCACGGTGCAGACCCCGCGCGGACGCATCGCGCAAGTCACGGTGCGTACGGGGCCAGCGTTCCACGGCGTCGTGCTCGCCGAGCCCGAGACGGGCGACGGCCTGGCGAACTGCGACTTCGCCTCCGCCCCGCGGCCGGATGCGCGGGGCGAATGGGACCCAGCGCTCCCGGGGCGCGTCTGGGCGGCGAGCTGTTTCTCGGTCATCGCGTCGCTCGCGCTCGCCACCGCCACGACCGTCGCCGCGCTCGCCCCTCTGGACCTCGGGGCGTTTTAGCTCGACGCGGTGACCGAGGGTCGAGCGTTTCGCTAACCGATGTTGCTCGGCCGGTACCAGTCGAAGTTGTTGTGGAACGGGAAGCTGTTGATCCCCAGGCTGATGCTGGCGTCGAGCGCGCGGACATGGTGCCACCAGCCCACCGGGATGAAGAGCGCCTCGCCCGGATCGAGCACGACGTCCTTCACGAGCGCCGGGGCCATCGGGTCCTTCTCCGGATCCCGATCGGCGTACATCGCGCGTGCGCCGTCGAACAGCGACGTCTCGAACGGCGCGATCATGCGGTAACGCTTCCTGCCGTACACCTGCCCGAACAGGATGTTGGACGTGTCGTAGTGCAGCGGCGTGACGGTCCCGGCAGGGCCGAGCCAGAGCGCCGAGGCGCCCAGAAGACGCTGCGCGGCGCAGTACCCGTCCGGGAGCACCACGTCGTCCAGCAGCGCGCCGAGCCGCGTCCGCTCGAGGACGCGGTTGTTGGCGACCATGTAAAAGTCGTTCGTCTCCTCGCTCGCGGCGCCGGCGATGCGCGCGACGAAGTCGCGCAGCGGCGTGCTCTCCGTGTGCCGCGCCGCGTGCATGTCATAGTCGGGATCGCTCTGGCGTCCTGTCGTGACGTCGACAACGACATCGCCGAAGCGCTCGGAGAGGTGGGCAGGGGTCCACCGGCCGAAGGCGGGCCAGCGGGTCACGACGTCGGTCAGGATGACCGGGATGTTGCCGGCGACATAGACGTCGCGGAGCTCCTCGCCGGACACGCCGGAGCGCCGCGGGATCCCCGTCGGATCGCAGGCGACCGACGCCATTCTCTGCTGGAGCCGCGCCAGCATCTCGTGCCGCCGCGCCGACCTGGCGAAGGGCCGAGCGGCGACGAAGATGGGCGAACGGACGATGGCCGAGAGCAGCTCTCCGGCCTGCGCGCTGCTGACGCCGGCCGCCTGGAGCTGCTCCGAGATCTGGCCCTCGGGCACGCCGCGCAGCAGGTTCTCCGTGGCCCAGCGCCACCACTCGGGCGCAACTTCCAGCTCGCGTTCCTGTTCGCCCATCTTCGACCTCACGATGTTGGGGAGCGCAACGGTGCGACGATCGAACGCCTCACTTGCACGGGGGAAGAGGCGGCGGCATCGGCGGGATGATCTCCCCCTCTTCCCCGTCCGGCGGCGGCGGCGGCATCGGCGGGATGATCTCCCCCTCTTCCCCGTCCGGCGGCGGCGGCGGCATAGGCGGGATGATCTCCCCCTCTTCCCCGTCCGGCGGCGGCGGCATCGGCGGGATGATCTCCCCCTCTTCCCCGTCCGGAGGCGGCATCGGCGGGACAATCTCGCCGCCCTCGCAGTCCGGAGGCGGCGGCGGCATCGGCGGGACAATCTCGCCGCCCTCGCAGTCCGGAGGAGGCGGCGGCATCGGCGGGATGATCTCGTCGTCCGGAGGCGGCGGCGGCATCGGCGGGATGATCTCGTCGTCCGGAGGCGGCATCGGCGGGATGATCTCGCCTTGATCGTCCGGGTCCCGTCCCTCGTCGACGGCCGGAGGACCACAGGCGACCACGAAGACGGCAGCAGCCGCTGCGGCCGCGCGAGACACCCGCTGCACCAGGGCCGCCGTCCGAGGCGGCGGCGTGGGCAGCGGCGATAACAAGGCTGCATCGTCCGAAAGAAAGCGACGTGACATGAACACCTCCGCTGACGGCAGCTTGCAGGACATGTGCCATCTCGCTACCGCCGGATATCCCTGGAGATCTCGCCTTCTACAGCGCCGCCCGACGCACCCGTTGCGCGTGGCCCAGAGTGGCTCACCGCAGGGCCCGCGCGAGCGCCGCGTCGTCGACCTCGTCCTCCGCGGCGCTCTCGAGCGCCGCGCGCAACGCATCGTCGGCCGTGCCCTCGGCGGCGACGCGGATGAGCTCCTGCGCGTCGGGGTAGCCAGCGACGCGCAGGAGCAAGGCGGCGCCCACCCGGCGATCCAGCGGGGCGCTGGCGTCGTCGAGCGCGTGGAGCGCGTCCTCGGGGGTCAGGCCGGCGGCGCGGTAGTCGTCGCCGGCGAGCAGCTTGTGGAGGTCCCCGCGCCAGAGCGCGAGATCGCGGCCGCGCCGCTCCAGCGCGTCGGCGCCGTGCAGCGCTGCGCCGCCGGCAGCGCCCTCGCGCGCATCACGGAGGCGCTGCGCCAGCGTCTCTGTCAGGGCCTCTCCCGTCCGGAGCACGACCGGACCGTCGCTGCCCCGGCGAAAGAGGAGGAGCCGATCGCCTCGCCTCTCGACCGAGTCGAGCTCGGTGTAAGGGAGCCAGACGGTCGAGAAGGGCCGCTCGACGCGCACGCCGTCGGTGCCCACCACGACCGGAGTGCGGCGCACGGCGCGGCGGAGGAGCCATGTCGACAGCGTGGTGAGGGCGAACCACGCCAGGACCGGTCCGGAGTTGCCGGTGAGCGGCTCGGCGAGCGCCACGATCACGACGAGCCAGAGGATCATGAAGGCCGGCAGACCGAAGCAGCCGGCCAGGAGCTCGCTGTGGACGCTGCCGATCGAGAGCGCGACGCGCCGCTGGGTGGGGCCGATCCCGAGGGCCGCGAGCAGGCGCGCGCCCTCTTCCTCCCGCGCGACGTCCACCTCGAGCACCCGCCCGCCGCGCAGGCGGAGCTCGACGCGGACGCGCAGGTCCGACAGGACAAGGCCGGAGCGGATCTCGGCGCGCGGGATCGATCGCTCCGCGGCGCCGGGGTCGAGACTCAGCCCAGCCGCGTCGGCGGCCACGCGCACCGGCCCCTTCCAGCCGATGGCGGTGGTGGTGAACAGGGCGCTCACGAACGAGAGCCCCAGGCCGACGACCACACCGGGCACGGTGACGGTCAGGGCGTGGAACGCGAACCCGCGGAGGTCCGGCTCGTCCAGCACGTGCGCGAGGACCAGGGCGATCACGCTCACCAGAAAAGGCCCTCCCCCGCTCGCGAGCAGCGCGAGGCCTCCGAAGACGCGGCCAAGGCCCTCGTAGCGCCGCCCGACGCGGCGGCTCGTGAACTCGAAGGCAGGTCGGGAGGTCGCCCACATCGCCGGGGCCATTCTACGCACTGACGTGCATTTGCGTGTGCTTACGGCGAGGCCGCTAACCGTGGATCCAGTAGCGGTAGCCGTTGGTCCGGAAGGGCACGTCGAGCTCGCGGCAGAGCTCGGCGATCACATCGGGGGTGAAGAAGTAGTTGCGGATGCGGGCGATGTGCTCGCCGTCGGTCTCGACGGTCCAGACGGTGCGCACCGCCGGTCCGGTGTCGTGATCGAACCAGAAGAGCAGCAAGAGCTCGCCGCGGTGCTCGCGCACCTCGCAGCGGGGCGGGCCGCCGAGGTAGCCCACCAGGTGACGGGCGTCGACCCCGCCGGCGTCGGTGGTCGTGATCGGCGAGAGGCTGCCGACGAACGACCCGGTGCGCGGATCGGCCGGGGGCTCGCGCCCGTACTCGGTCACCACGCCGACGATCTCGGTGATCGAGCTGTCGAGGAGCAGCGAGGTCAGGGCCGGCAGGTCGCGGGCGTTGAAGGCGGCGCAGAAGGCGTCGAGCACGCCCGGCGCGGGCGCCCGGGGCTCGTCGGCCTCGGGCGCCACGAGCTTGCCGCGGCCGCGGTGCAGCGCCGCCTTGACCGCGCCGACCGAGGTCGAGAGCGACGCGGCGACCTCCTCGAGCGAGAAGTCGAACACGTCCTTGAGCACCACCGCCGCCCGCTCCTGGGGCGACAGGTGCGCGACCAGGGTCCCGGCGGCCTCGCGCGACGCCCGCTCGTCGGGCGCCTGACCTGGCGCCGGAGCCGCTGCCGAGGGCTCGCCGATCGCGTCGCGCTCGAGCCGCTGCCGCCGGGCGCGGTCGATCCACAGGTTCGACGCCACCCGGAACAGCCAGGCGCGCGGGTTGGGCAGCTCGTGGAACAGGGTGCCGAGCGTGACGAAGCCGCGGGCCATGGTGTCCTGCACCAGGTCCTCGGCGTCCCACGGGCTCCGGGTCAGGTAGCGGCAGTAACGGTACAGCTCGGGCCGGAGCGGCTCGAACACGTCGAGGAACCGCTGCCATGACGCCTTCACTTCATTGCTCAGCTCGCCGAGGTCGCGCGGCTCATCGCTCATGACCAGACGGGCTCGTAGCACAGGACCGACAGCCCCCCGCCCAGGTTCTGGGTCCGGATCTGCCGCAGCGAGAGGCGATGGTCGCGGCGCGCGAACAGCGGCGTGCCGCCGCCGAGCACCACGGGGTGCACGATCAGGCGGAATTCGTCGACGAGGCGGTGCTCGATCAGCGTCGACACCAGCGCGGCGCCGGCCCAGGCGACGATCGGCTTGCCGGGCTGCCGCTTGAGCGCGGCGATCTCCTCGGGGTCGCGGGCCACGCGGGTGTTGGCCCACGCGGGGTGCGTCAGGGTCCGGGACAGCACCACCTTGGGCAGGGCGTTCATCTTGCGCGCGAACGCGAGGTCCTGGGGCGAGCGCGGCTGCGCCTCGGCGTCGGGCCAGTACTGGAGCATGAGCTCGTAGGAGGTGCGCCCGTAGAGCGCGAGGCCGACGGAGTCGATCATCTCGTCGCAGTACCGCTCGAACTGCGGGTTGCCGTCCTGGAACCAGTCGAGCTCGCGGCCCGGGCCCTCGATGTAGCCGTCGAGGGAGGTGATCATGGAAACGTAGAGGCGTCGTTCGGTCGGGGGTGTCGTCGTCATGGCCCACCGACGAACGGCGCGGCCGGAAGGATACGGGGGACGGCGAAATGGATCGCGCCGACCCGGGGCGACGCGACGCCAGTGGTGCTACGTCGCGGTAATCCCAGGCGTTTCTGGCATGGTTCAGCGCCCCAGTTCATCGAGGAAACGGGCGGCCACCGCGGCCGGCGAGCCCTTCTTCTCGTCCACGGCCGCGTTCATCTGGCGCATCTTCTGCGCGTCGATCGTCCCCGATAGCCCGCGCAGCGCCTCCAGCACCTCCGGGCGGGCGCGCGCGAGCCGATCGCTCACCAGCACGAGCGCGTCGTACGGCGGGATGGCCCGGCGATCGTCCTCCAGCAGCACCAGATCGTCGACGATGATCCGCCCGTCGGTCGAGAAGGCGGTGATCACGTCCACCTGCTCCGCCCGCAGCGCCTCGTAGAGCAGCGACGGATCCATGCTCCGCGCCTCGCGGAACGCGAGGCCGTACACGCGCTCGATGGCGCGCCACTCCGGCCGCTGGAAGATCTCGTAGTCGCCCCCCACCCGCAGCGATCGCGCGCGCGCCCCGAGATCGCTGATGCGCCGGATCCCCAGCCGCTCGGCCTCGGCCCGCCGCATGGCGAGCGCGTAGGTGTTCTCGAACCCGAGCGCGGCGGCCACGTGGACGTTGTACCGATCGAGCAGCTCCCTCTCCACCGTGGCCAGCACCGACGCGCGGTCCGCGCCCTCCGTGCTCCGTCTCAGGACGTTGGCCCAGAGGGTGCCCGAGTAGTCGACGTAGACGTCGATCTCGCCGTTCTTCAGCGCATCGAACACCACCGTCGACCCGAGCGATCCCAGCGTCCGCGCCGGCACGCCGGCGACGCGCTCGATCCTCCCGGCGACGATGCCGGCGAGGATGTACTGCTCGGTGAAGGTCTTGGCGCCGACGGTGATGGACACCTGATCGCGCGCGAGGAGGGCGCGCACGACCGGGGTGGCCGCGAAGACCGCGAGCCCGGCGAAGCCGCCGAGACACAGCAGCACGAGGCGCCGGCTGTGGCGCGTGACGCCGGCGAGCAGGCCACGCACCAGGCCGTCCAGCACCAGCGCGAGCCCGGCCGAGGCCACACAGCCGATCAGCACGGCCGTGGTGTTGCGCGTCTGCAGCCCGCTGAAGATGTAGTCACCAAGGCTCGGCGCCCCGACCGGCGTGGAGAGCGTGGCGGTGCCCACCGTCAGCACGGCCGCCGTGCGCACGCCGGCCACGATCACCGGGAGCGCCAGCGGCAGCTCGACGCGGCGGAGCTGCTCGCGGGGCGTCATCCCCACGCCGCGCGCGGCCTCGATCACCGCCGGATCGAGGCCCGAGAGGCCGGCCGCCGTGTTCCTGAGGACCGGCAACAGGCTGTAGAGGAAGAGGCCGATCAGCGCCGGCAGGTAACCGATGCTGCGCGCGCCCAGGGCCGCGAGCACGGGCACCATGAAGGCCAGGAGCGCCAGGCTCGGGATGGTCTGGACGACGCTCGCCACGCCCAGCACCGGCCCCTCCAGGCGGCGCGATCGCGTGACCAGCACCCCCAGCGGGACGCTCACGGCCACGCCCAGCGCCAGGGCGACCAGCGTGAGCCCGAGGTGGGCGGCGAGGTAGCGCGGGAGGAGGGCGAGCTGCTCCTTCACGAAGCGTCGCCTCCCGCGATCGTTCGCGCGGGCGCGCCCGCGATCAGCGACTCGACGGCGCGCGCCTGCTCGAGCGGGCCGCGCACCAGATCGGCCACGTAGTCGTCGGCCGGCGCGCGCACCAGCTCGCGGCCGGGCGCGAGCTGCAGGAGGCGCCCGCCGCGCATGACGCCCACGCGATCGCCGAGGAGCAGCGCCTCGACGACGTCGTGCGTGACGAAGATCGCCGAGAACCCCAGGCTCCGGCGCACCCGCGCGAACGATCGCTGGAGGCGCTCGCGCGTGATCGGATCGAGCGCGCCGAACGGCTCGTCGAGCAGCAGCACGCCCGGCTCGGCCGCCAGCGCCCGCGCCACGGCCACGCGCTGCGCCTGGCCGCCGGAGAGCGCGTCGGGCCGCCGATCGCGGACCTCGGCTGGATCCAGCTCGACAAGCTCCAGCAGCGTGTCCACCCGACCACGGATGCGCCTCGCGTCCCAGCCGAGGAGCGCCGGCGTGATGCCCACGTTCTCGGCGACCGTCAGGTGCGGGAAGAGCCCGAGCCGCTGGAACACGTAGCCGATGCGGCGCCGGAGCGCGTGCGGCGGCACGGTGGTCACGTCCTCGCCCTCGACGCGGATGCGACCCGAGCTCGGCTCGATGAGCCGGTTCGTCATCTTCAGCGTCGTGGTCTTCCCCGATCCCGACCCCCCCAGCAAAACCACCAGCTCGCCCGGCTCGACGCGCAGGGAGACGCTGTCGACAGCGACGATTCCATCGTAACGCTTGGTCACCCGCTCGAGCTCGATCATCGCCGCCGAGAGCGTGGCTCCTCGCGTACGACCCGGAAGCTCGAAAAGACATAGGGATAGTCCCGGCGATACCAGTTGCGGAAGCTCGGCCGGAGGAACCCCTCGTCGGTCGCCCACGAGGCGCCGAAGACGACGTCGTGCTCCCCGTCGAAGAAATCCGCCGAGTACCCGGGGTACGTGCGGGCGTACGCGACGAAGCCGGGCAAGGGCGCGAAGGGCGTGGACGTCCACTCCCAGCCATTGCCCACCAGCTCCTCGACGCCGAACGCGCTGGCGCCGTCCGGGTGGCTGCCCGTCGGCACCGGCGACCATCCGCGAAAGCCGAACTGGCCATGACGCGGCTCGCCCGGCGCGTGCCCCCACGGACGCGCGCGCACACCGCCGCTCGGCTCGCCGAACGCGGCGCGGCGCAGCTCGGCCTCGGTCGCCAGGCGTCCACCGCGCCAGGCTGCATAGGCGCGCGCCTGCTCGCCCGAGACCTGCGCCGGCCAGCCGGACGCGACCTCGAAGGAGACCGGCCCGAAGATCGTCTTCACCGCCAGCCCGCCTCCGCGGCGCACGAACGTACGGGGCGTGAGCGCGGCCCGCGCGCCGTCTTCCATCACCTCGAGGAAGGCCAGGTAATTGCCGTTCCGCACCGGCAACGAGTCGATGGTGAAGCCCGGGACATCGATCTCCGCGCGCCCGAACTCGTTGTCCCAGCCGAACGGGATCGCCTCGAAGTCCGCGCCGATCACCACGCGGCCCGCCGGGACGTGCCGGGGCTCGGCCGCGCGCCCCCCGCCGCCCACGAACGCGGGCGCGCCGTCGGGGCGCCGCGCGGCGCCGTGCTCCTGGAGCATGTACATCAGGGTCTCGTGGTGCATCCGCTCGTGCTCGATCACGAGCTGGAGGATCCGCCCCCGCGCGCCGAGCACGTCCTCGGCGCGCGCCAGCACGTCGGGGATGCACGCCCGCACGGCGCGGCGGACCTCGTCGCGGTACGCGATCACCTCGGCGATCGCCGGCCACGCGTCCCTCGACGCGGCGCGGGCGCCGTCCTCGTCGGCCGGATCGATCCCGCGCTCGAACAGCACGTCGAAATCGCTCCGCATGGGCCCGAGCCCGAGGACGCCTCGGCCGATCTGGTTCCACGCGAAGGCCGGGAGGTGCCCCAGGTAGAACGAGAAGGGGTGTCGCTGCGCGATGGGCCGACGGCCCATCGACGCCTCCGGGACGAGCGCGAACAGATCGTCGCTGCGGCGCCACGCGGCGGCGAGGAGCGCCTCGAACGAGGCCTCCGTCACGCGTCGTTCCGCCGGAGCAGGGCCAGCGCGAAGAGCTGGTCGGGATCGGTGTGCCACGAAGACAACACGAGCCCTCCGGCCCGGGCCGAGGCCTGGAGCGAGTCGCGCGTGAACTTGCAGCTCACCTCGGTGCGGATCTCGGCGCCGCGCTCGAGGTCGAGCCGCAGATCGAGCGCCGGGATCTGCACGCGCATCCGCCGCGAGGCCACGAGGCGCATCTCGATCCACGCCCGCGCCGCGTCGTAGAAGGCGCGGTGCGCGAACGCGTCGGGCGCGAAATTCGCCCCGAAGCGCCGGTTGATCACGCGGAGCGCGTTGCGGTTGAAGGCCGCCGTCACGCCCTCCGGATCGTCGTACGCGGCCTCCAGCAGGGCCGTGTCCTTGACCAGATCGGCGCCGACGAGGAGCGCGTCCGACGGCTCCATGACGCGCGCGACCTCGCGGAAGAAGGCGCGCCGCTCGTCGGGGTAGAGGTTGCCGATGGTGCCCGCGAGGAAGACGACGAGGCGCCCCCCGCCCCGGCCGAGCCGCGGCAGGTCGGTGGTGAAATCACCGATCACACCGCGGAACGTGTACTCCGGGTAGTCGGTGCGGAGGCGGCTGATCGACGTCTCCAGGAAGAGCCCGTTGACGTCCAGCATCGTGCACGTCTCGCCGCCGCCCACCCACCGCCAGGCGTCGAGCAGGATGCGGATCTTGCGGCCCGCGCCGCTGCCCAGCTCGACGAGGCGCCGCGGCCGGACGGCGCACAGGATGTCTCCGGCGTACTGCTCGAGGAGGCCGATCTCCGTGCGCGTCGGGTAGTAGACCCCGAGGTGGGTGATCTGCTCGAACAGCTCGCTCCCGATATCGTCGTAGAAGTAGACGGGCGGGATCTCGGGCAGCGATCGTGTGAGGCTCTCGCGCAACCGAGCGCGCTCATCGGGTGAAGGGTACGCGTCCGCCGCGAATGTGGAGCTCAACAGGACCTCCTTGAGGGAGCGCTGCGCAGGGCGTCCATTGGGAGGAGAGCGGCGGACGTCAAGCATGGATCCCCGGCGTGCCGCCGTGGACGATACTCGGTGAAACCCGGGCAGCGACCTGCGACGACGGCGCTGGGCAGACGCCGTCGGTGCTGTACAACCAAGGCTCCCCCCTTGCCGAGGAGCTGCCGCATGACGCGCCATCTTCAGGAACGCCTGCTCGCGATCATGGACCGCAAGAACCACTGGGCCTGGGCGCACCTCACCGGCCCCGGCCTCACGCGAGACCAGCTCGCTGTTCACTTCAGGCACGAATACCGGGTCTACGTGCGCGACTTCCCCGTGCTGCTCGCGCGCGTGCTCGGCCAGTCGCCGCCGGCCGCGGTGCGCAGCGCCCTCGCCGAGAACCTCTTCGAGGAGCAGACGGGCAAGCTCTCGCTGGGCGTGTCGCACCCGGCGCTCTTCCTGGAGATGATCGACGGCCTGGGCATCCCGCGCGCGGCCATCGAGGACGAGTCGCTCCCGCTCGAGCCCGAGGCCCACGCCTACCGGGCGCTGCTCGACCATGTGAGCGCGGCGCCGCCGTGGGTCGTGGGCGCGGCGGTGCTGACGATCTTCGTGGAGGGCAGCGTGCACGAGCGCGCGGAGCTCCTCGGGCAGCGCGAGGCGCCGCCGATCGAGGAGGCGCTGCGCGCGCACCCGATGGTGCGGCATTACGGGTGTCCGCCCGAGCGCATGCGCCTGGCGAGGGCGCACCGGGCGGTCGAAGGGGGACACCGGCGGGACGCGTGGGAGATGGTGCTGGGGCACGTGCCGGACGAGGGCCCGATGGCGGACGCTGTCGCGTCGGCGGTGGCCGCAGCGCACGCGGCCTGGCTGGCGTACCGGGATGGAGTCGCGCGCGCCATGGGGCTCCGGCAGGCCTGAGCTGGCCTCGGCGCACTCCTCCGGTTCTGCCTGACACGCGCGGGGTTCACTGATAGAATCGCGCGCATCGCTTGGGCCGTTCTGCGCCCGTTTCTTGAGGAGATCTCCCCGTATGTCCTTCTCGGCTCGTTCCTTTGCCTTCTTTGCCATGGTCACGCTCGCGTCCGTGGCCGCGTGCGGCGGCGAATCCAGCTCCGGGGCCGGCGGCGCCGGTGGGTCGGGCGACGACGCCGCGGGCCCGGGGAGCACCTCCTCCGGCCCCGGCGCGACAAGCGGCGGCGCCACGAGCGGCGGCGGCGCCACGAGCGGCAGCGGCAGCGCCACGGCGAGCAGCGGCTCGGGCGGCGCCACCAGCGGCAGCGCCGCGAGCAGCGGCTCAGGCGACGTCGCCGCGAGCGCCGCGAGCACCGGAGCCGGCGACACGACGACCAGCACGGCGGCGACCGGCGGCACGGATCCCGGCGGGTGCAGCATCTTCTGCTCCGACTTCGAGGGCGGCTCGCTGCCTTCCGAGGTCCAGTTCTTCCCGGAGTACCTGCGCGCGAGGATGGGCGAGTTCGTGACGCTGGACAGCACCGGTCACAGCGGCTCGCGCTCCGTCAAGGTCACGGGCACGGACTTCAGCCAGATGCTCGGCGTGGCCGTGCCGAGCAAATTCTGGGGCAGGATCTACCTCAAGAGCGCCACCGACATCCAGATGGGCCACAACACGTATGTCGCGGCCGCGGAAGGCAACGGGGATCCCAACAACGGGGAGCAGATCCGCATCGGCGAGCACCAGTGTCAGCTCGAGCTGAACCGCAAGAGCGACGACAAAGAGATGCTCTCGAACGGCGGAATGTACATGTGCAGCGGCGGCGTGAAGCTCGTCGCGAACACCTGGTACTGCCTCGAGTTCCACTACGACGGGCCGGGCCGCTCGGTGAGCGTGTTCGTGGACGGCGCCGAGGTCAACGCGATGCACGTCACGGACTGGGGCCCGTACGACTACAAGCTCTTCAAGTTCGGGTTCGAGAAGTACCACGGCGGGGCCAAGACGATGTGGTATGACGACCTCGCGCTCCACTCGGAGCGCGTCGGCTGCGGCAAGTGAGTCTGTTTTCCGCTCGACGAGGTCCCCGCCGCGCTCCGCTACTTCGGCGAGGGCAGAGCGCGCGGGAAGATCGTCATCACCGTGTGACGGCGCCCCCCGTACCGACCGACGCCGGGCTCAGTCGTCGAGTACGGCGTTGACGATCCCGTCGAAGAACTCCCCGTTCCCGACCGCGTCGAGCATCCGGTTCCAGCCGATCTCATCGAACGGCGTCGGCACGCCGTGGTTCGTCAAGATGACCCCGATCAGCTCGCGGCGGCGATCGATCCACAGGAAGCACCCGGCGCCGCCCGCCTTGCCGTAAGAGCCGTTCGAGAGGCGCGACCCGCCGTTGGAGAAGCGGCGGGTCGCGAGCTCCCAGCCATACCCCTTGGGCGTCATCAGAAGGTTCGTTATCGGCGACACGTCGGTCTCCGACGCCTTCACCTCGGGCGTCTGGTTGCTCACCATCGCGGCGGCGGCCTGGCGGCTCAGGACGCGGACGCCGCCGTACCTGCCGCCGTTCAGGATCATCTGGCAGAACACCGCGATGTCCCGCGCCGTCGAGAAGACGCCGTCACAGCCGGCGATCCCGCCGAGCGCGTGATCCTGGTCGTCCTGCACCTCGCCGCGCAGCACCCTCCCCCGGAGCTCGGAGTAGCCCGTGGCCGCGGTCCGCGAGATGAGCGCCGCCGACGGGTTGAAGGTCGTGTCGCTCATGCCGAGCGGGCCCCAGATGCGCGCCTTCGCGAAGGCGTCGAGATCCATGCCCGAGGCGACCTCGATCACCCGCCCGAGGAGGCGGTAGGTGAGATCGCTGTAGAGCACCTGCGTGCCAGGGACGTACTCGAGCGGCGCCTCCGCCATGCGCTGCCAGACGCGCTCGGCGTCCGGATCGTCCAGGAACTGGCTGTCCAGCGGCAAGCCGGCCGTGTACCGGAGCATGTCGCGCACCGTGATGGCCTCCTTGCCGTTGGCCGCGAACTCGGGGATGAAGTCGGCCACCCGATCGTTCAGCCGAAGCACGCCGTCCTCCACGAGGATCACCGCCGACGTCGACGTCGCGAGGACCTTGGTGATGGAGAGCAGGTCGAACAGCGTGTCGAGCGTCATCGGCTCGTCCGCGCCGCGGACCCGGGAGCCGAACGCCCGGTGCCCGACGATCTTGCCCCGCCGCGCCACCAGGGCGACAGCGCCCGGGAACAGGCCGTCGGTCACCCGGCGCTGGATGCGCGCGAAGACGTCCTCGATGCGCTCCGAGCACAGGCCGACGCGCTCGGGCAGCGCGGGGACGAGCTGCTCGTACGTCGTCGGGATGTGCGCCTCAGCCACCTTGGCCGACAGGACCGCCGGCGCGAACGCGGCCATCGCCGCCGTACGGCCCAGCCCCTGGAGAAGGCGCCTGCGATTCAAAATTTCATGCTCGGTGCACATGCTCGCTCCTGATCCGTGATCCGTGGGGGCCGGGTCGCGTCGCTGCAGAGCCCGCTCGGGCGCGCTTTTCCGCGCCGTCGCCGAGGTCGCCATCGACGCTCGCGAGCGCCCGGATTCCTGGACAGCAGGAGGCGTGCCGGACAGCGGACCCAGCGATTCGCGGCGCCGCCGCGCGAGAGCGCCGGCGGACCGGTGCGCCGATCGTGCACCCGCCTGCACGATCGGCCGCGCGATCGCCCGCGCGGTCCCTGCGCTGTGCACGGTTTTGCATGATTCGTGCAAATCTTCGTGCAGATCACCGCCAAACCAGCGCACGACGGCGCGCGGCGCCGCGTAGGATGTGCTCGTGGACGAAGGCTTTCCCGGCAGCGATGTGCAGGGCGCCTGCGCGACGGCGCTCCGGCTCGCGATCGTGGCCGGCAACACGATCACCTTCGCCCCGCTGCCGCCCCACGGCCGCGTCGTCCTCGGGCGCGACGAGGGGTGCGACGTACGGATCGACGATCGCTCGGTGTCGCGCCGGCACGCGGCCCTCCACGTCGGCCCGCCGCTCCGGATCGAGGACCTCGGGAGCGCCAACGGCACCTTCGTCGGTGAGCCGCAGGCCCGCGCGCTGACGGCGCGCACGCACCGCCTGCGGCGCCTCTCGCGGGAGAGCGCCGAGGTCGGCGTCGGCGAGCGCTTCAACCTCGGCGCGACCACCGTCGTCGTCGGCCGCGCGCCCGGCGGGGCGGCCGAGGAGCCCGACCGCGGAAAGCCGCCTGCGGACATCGTGCTGCTGGTCCCTTCGATGCTGGCGCTCTACGAGCAGGCCGCCCGCGCCGCGCGGAGCCCCATCAGCGTGCTCATCCTGGGCGAGACGGGGGTGGGCAAGGAGGTGCTCGCCCGGACCCTCCACGCGTGCTCGCCGCGGTCGAGCGGGCCTTATGTCGAGCTGAACTGCGCCGCGCTGCCGCCGTCGCTCCTCGAGGGCGAGCTCTTCGGCCACGAGAAGAGCGCCTTCACGGGCGCCAGCCACGCGCGCCCCGGCCTGCTCGAGGCGGCCCACGGCGGCACGCTGTTCCTCGACGAGATCGGCGAGCTACCCCTCGCCTTCCAGGCGAAGCTGCTCCGCGTCCTCGAGGACCGGAAGGTGCTCCGCATCGGGGGCCGCACCCCCCGCCGGCTCGATCTCCGCTTCGTGGCGGCGACCAACCGCGATCTCGAGGCGGAGATCGCGCGCGGCGCCTTCCGCCAGGACCTCTATTTCCGGCTGAACGGCATCTCCCTCGTCGTCCCGCCGCTCCGCGAGCGGATCGCCGAGATCGGCCCGCTCGCCGGCAGGTTCCTCGAGGAGGCGTGCCGGCAGCTCGACCAGCGCGGCGCGCCGCGCATCTCGCAGGAGGCGCTCGCCGTCCTCGAGGCGTACGCGTGGCCCGGCAACGTGCGCGAGCTGCGCAACGTGATCGAGCGCGCGGCGGTCCTGTGCGCGGGGGAATTGGTCCTGCCCGCCGATCTTCCGCCGCACCTGATGAACGGCGCCGCGCCCCCGTCGAGCCGCGCGTCGCGGCCCAGCGGCACCATCCCCCCGCCGCCGCCATTGCCGCCGAGCGGCGCCCCGCTGCCGCCGAGCGGCGCCCCGCTGCCGCCGAGCGGCGCGCCGCTGCCGCCGAGCGGCGCCGCGCTGCCGCCGAGCGGCGCCGCGCCCCTGTCGAGCCGCGCCGCGCCCCTGCCGAGCACCGCCGCGCCCCCGTCGGGCCGCGCCATGCCCCTGTGGAGCGGCGACGCCCCCTCGTCGGACCGCGCGGCGCTGCCGCCGCCGCCGCCCAGCTTCGCCGGGCTGCCGCCGGCCGACGCACCGCCGCCGAGCGGCGACGCCCTGGCGAGGCTCCGGCTGGAGATGAAGGCCGCCGACCGGCAGCGCGTCGTCGAGGCCCTCGAGCGGTCCGCGGGCAACCAGACGCGCGCCGCCAAGCTCCTCGGCGTCTCGCTGCGCACGCTGATCAACCGCATCGACGAGTACGGCATCCCGCGGCCACGGAAGCGGTCGCCCTGAGCGCTCACGAGCGCGACGAGAGCGCCGCGCCCCCGGCGCCCAGCGCGCGGGACGCCCCCCTCCCGGATCGGCGTTGCTACGCTGATACAGCGTCACTATCAACTCGACGCTGGCAACCGACAGGTGGTCAAGAGGGAAAGTGTCGAAAGGCAGCCTGAACTCCTGCCAATCGGGTCCCACGGTGAGCGCCCGCTACGGCAGCGTCGACCTCAGGGAGCGGGGGTGAAGGCGACGGTGAGCGTGTAGGGGCCGCCGTTGAGCGACGTGTAGGTGTCGACGATGACGAACAGGGGCTCGCCGCCGGTGACATCGATCACGAGCGTCTCGTCATGGCCGCGGCCGTCGGCGTCGACGCACGCGAGCTCGGAGCCGAAGTCCGCGCAGCTCTCGCGCAGGTAGATGCCCAGGTCGGTCTCGGCGGACAGCGTCAGCGTGAGCGTGCCGTCGCTCGGCGGCGTGAACCTGTGGATCGTCTCCGGCGCGTCCCATCCGAGGCAGCTGCCCTCGAACACCGAGGGGCCGGTCGCCGTGTTGCCCGTGTTCTCGCCGATCACGAGCTCGACCGCGTTCTCGCACAGCACGTCGGGCTCGTAGGCGCACGTGGCGGAGCAGCCATCGCCGCTCGTGGTGTTGCCGTCGTCGCATTGCTCGGCCGAGCCGACGGTCCCGTCGCCGCAGACGACCGGCGTGAAGCTGACGTTCAGGGTGTAGGGACCGGCCTCCCGCGGCTCATAGGAGTCGACGACGATCGGCACGGTCTGGCCGTCGCTCACGTGGATCTCGATCCGCTCTTCGTCGGGCAAACCATCGTGGGGGTAGTTCTCGTCGGAGCAGTCGATCTCGGAGAGCATGTCCGCGCACGAGCTACGGACATAGACGCTATGCTCGGTCGGCGACTCGAGCTCGACCACGAGCGTGCCCGACTGCCCGGCGGGCGGCGTGAACAGGTGGATCTCCTCCGGTCCGTGCCCCGTGTTGCCGAGGTAGCAGGTCCCTTCCAGCCCGCTCGTGCCCCCCGACGTGTCGCCGTGGATCGTCGTCGAGACGATCGGTGTCGCGCTCGCGCAGGCGGCCTCGGCGATCGGGGTGCAGGTCGCGGCGCAGTCGGTGTCCGCGCAGTCGTAGGACCCGTCCCTGTCGTCGTCCTCGTGGTTCGCGCAGTCCGTCTCGCCTGGCGTGCAGACGCCGCTCAGGATGTCGCACACGCCGAGCGAGGGGCACTGCGCGTTCGAGGTGCACCTCGGGACGCAGGCCCGGATGCCACCGCCGATGTCCTCGCAGGCATAACCGTCGCGGCACTCCGACGACGCGCTGCAGAGCGCCAGGCACGCGCCCACGCCATCGAAGATATCAAGACAGACCCCGCCGTCGCACTCTCCGCCCGGCGTTGGCACGGCCGCGGGCTCACACAGGTCCGAGCAGAGCCCGGACGGGTATCCAAGTTCCTCCTCGGAGAGGCAGATGTCCCCGGTGCACTCATCGTCCATCGCGCAGGCCTCGTACAGCGCGCCCGCCGGCCCGCCTCCGCCGCCACCGGTGCCGGTTGGCTCGGCGCCGCCGCCGCCACCGGTGCCGGTTGGCTCGGCGCCGCCGCCGCCACCGGTGCCGGTTGGCTCGGCGCCGCCTCCGCCACCGGTGCCTGTTGGCTCGGCGCCGCCGCCGCCGCCACCGGTGCCGGTTGGCTCGGCGCCGCCTCCGCCGCCACCGGTGCCGGTTGGCTCGGCGCCGCCTCCGCCTCCGCCGGTGGGCTCGGCGCCGCCAGCACCGCCACCGCCGGTTGGCTCGGCGCCGCCGCCGCCACCGGTGCCGGTTGGCTCGGCACCGCCGCCTCCGCCGCCACCGGTGCCGGTGGGCTCGGCGCCGCCAGCACCGCCACCGCCGGTTGGCTCGGCGCCGCCAGCACCGCCACCGCCGGTGGGCTCGGCGCCGCCAGCACCGCCACCGCCGGTGGGCTCGGCGCCGCCGCCGCCGCCACCGCCGGTGCCAGTTCCGGTGCTCGTGGCGTCGACGCCGCCGCCACCGCCACCGCCGCCGGAGCCGCCATTGCCGCCGGCGCCGACCTGGCCGTCATCGTCTCCGCAGCCCGCGGCAGCCGACAGCGCCAGCACGAAAAGACCTGCAACGAGTCGTACGTTCATCCACCTGCTCCAACGCAAGAGAGAGCTGTCGTGACGCGACGTGGGCCTCACCCCACGGCGCAGCGTGATGCCATCTTCGGCACAACCGATCCGCCTGGCAAACCCCCTTTCATGAAGGCCGTCTGCCTCCGCCGCGCGCCAGCGCGCGCGGCCGCCGGATCCGGGCGTGGCTGCGCATCGCACGGAGAATCGCGCGCGGAGCGCACAATGCGCCTGGCTCGTCTGCTGAGAGGGCTGCTCTTCTTTCATCAAACGCTCCGGACTCGCCCTCCGACAGTACGCGCATTGAGGATCGGTGTTTCAGGCACATTGGCACGGAGGGCTCCGCAGCCAGCGGAGTGACCTCCGGGGGTAGCTGGTGTTGATCAGGAACCTCGTATCGGAAAAACCTGCCGCGAATACCTGGGCAAGAGCAGGATCGGGATCCGAGTCAAGCGGCCAGGCGCGGGGCCCTATGCGCTGTCGCGCATGATGGACGCGAGCTTCATGGCCGCCGCCTCCAGGTGCGCCTGGCGGCGACGTCACCCACACTCTCCCAGGTGAACGCGTGACCAGCACTTTGTTGGGTTTCCTTGTTGTGTGAACGTTCACATGTCGTTTATCATCTCGGCCCTCGAAGCGCTTCGAAAAGGAGGGCCGATGCCCGTTTCTCACCCCGGAGGAAATTTATGATCACAAGAGTCACGGGCGCAGCGCTGCTCGCCGCAGGGACCCTGACGCTGGCCGCGTGCGGTCGCAGCGACGACGGCGAGTCCGGCGGCAAGGAGCTGCGCATCTGGCACTACGAGGCTCCCGAGAGCGCCATGGGCGTGGCCTGGAACGAGGCCATCAAGGAGTTCGAGGCCACTCATCCGGGCGTGAAGGTCAAGCTCGAGGAGAAGGGCTTCGAGCAGATCCAGAAGACCGCGCCCATGATCATGAACTCCAAGAGCGCCCCTGACGTCATGGAGTACAACAAGGGCACCGCGACCGCCGGGCTGCTGTCCAGGCAGGGCCTGCTCCAGGACCTCACCCCCGAGGCCCAGAAGCGCGGCTGGGACAAGCTGATCAGCCCGGGCGTGCAGGTCGTCGCGCGGTACGACGAAAAGGGCATCATGGGCGGCGACAAGTGGTACGGGGTGCCCAACTACGCCGAGTACGTGCAGGTCTACTACAACAAGGACCTGTTCAAGGCGCACGGCGTCAACGTCCCGACCACGTTCGACGAGTTCACCAAGGTGATGGACGCGTTCGTGGCCAAGGGCGTCACGCCGCTGGCGAACGCCGGCGCCGAGTACATGGCGCAGCAGTACGTCTACCAGCTCGCGCTGGACAAGGCCGACCAGCCGTGGGTGAACGCGTTCCAGCGCTACACCGGCAAGACCGACTTCACCGACCCGGCATGGACCTACGGGGCGACCACGTTCGCTGACTGGGTGACGAAGGGCTACATCGCCAAGAGCTCGGTCAGCACCAAGGCCGAGGACGCCGGGGTGGCGTTCATGAGCGGCAAGTTCCCGATGATGTTCTCCGGGAGCTGGTGGTTCGGGCGCATCGCCAAGGAGGCCAAGTTCGACTGGGATACCTTCGTGTGGCCCGGAGCCAGGATGACCCTCGGATCGGGCGGCAACCTGTGGGTCGTCCCGGCGGGCTCGAAGAACAAGCAGCTCGCCTACGACTTCATCGACATCACGCTGAAGAAGAAGATCCAGAACATCCTCGGCAACGCGGGCGGCGTCCCGGTGGCGGCCGACAGCGCGGCCATCACCGAGCCCAAGGCCAGGAAGCTCATCGACGGCTTCAACACCCTCGCCCAGTCGAACGGCCTGGCGTACTACCCGGACTGGCCGGTTGCGGGCTTCTACGACCAGTGGGTCTCGCACACCCAGAAGCTCATGAACGGCGATCCGCCGCAGTCGGTGCTCAGCGGCCTCCAGAAGACCTACGACAGCGGCCTGCCCAAGTGACGGCGCGCGGCCCGACAGGGCGTGGCCCGCTCGCCTACCTGCCGTACCTGATCCCCGGGCTGCTGCTGTTCACCGGGGTCATCGGGATACCCTTCCTGATGAACCTCGGGACCAGCTTCACCGAGTGGGCCGGCGTCGGCACCCCGACGTGGGTGGGGCTGGACAACTACCGGGAGCTGGCCACGGACGGCGAGTTCTGGGCGTCGTTCCGGCACAACGCCCTGGTCGTCGTCGGTATGGCGGTCCTCCCGACGATGATCGGGCTCGTGCTGGCCTCCGCCCTGACCGATCTGATCGACCGGCACTTCGGCCCGCGCGCCGCCAGCGTCCTGCGCGCCTGCATCTACCTGCCGCAGGTCCTGCCGATCGTCATCGCGGGCATCGTGTGGAGCTGGCTGCTCGCCCCCGAGAACGGCGCGGTGAACGACCTGCTGCGCGCGATCGGGCTCGGCTCGCTCGCGCACGACTGGCTCGGCGACCCCGCCACCGCGCTGTGGAGCGTCATGGGGGTGATGGTCTGGATCCAGATCGGATTCCCCCTCGTGATCTTCATGTCCGGGCTGCAGCGCGTGGACCCCTCGCTGTACGAGGCGGCCGAGATCGACGGGGCCTCGTGGGCGCAGCGCTTCTGGCACGTCACCATCCCGCAGATCAGGCCCGAGATCTTCGTGGTGCTGCTGTGGACGACGATCGCCGCGCTCAAGGCGTTCCCGCACATCTTCGTGCTCACCAGGGGCGGGCCAGGCGGCGCGACCAGCGTGCCGTCCTACTACTCCTACGTCAATTTCTTCGAGAAGACCGCCGTCGGCTACGGCTCCGCGATCGCCACCGTGCTGACGCTGATCATCATCGCGCTCACCATCGCCTTTTTGCGGCTGCAGGGCCGTGAGCTGGAGGAGGAGCGATGACGGCGACGCTGGCCGAGAGCCCGGTGAGCGCACCCGCGCGGAGCCGGCCGCGGCGGCGCCGCCGGGGCCCGTCGGCCTACGCGGTGCTGGCGGCGCTGGTCGCGCTGGCGGCCATCATGCTGATCCCCTTTACCGTGGTGGTCTTCAACGCGCTGAAGACGCCGGCGGAGTACACCGCCAACGGCCCGCTCGCCCCGCCGGAGGGGCTCCATCTCGACGGGATCAGCGACTTCTGGGAGCGCGTCGGCTTTGGCCACGTCCTCTTCAACAGCCTTCTCATCAGCGGCTCGGTGGCCGTGCTCGCGGTCCTGCTGTCGGTGATGAACGCCTACGCGCTGGGCATCGGCCGGATCAAGGGACGGATGTGGGTGCTGGTCCTCTTGCTGATGGCCAACACGCTGCCGCAAGAGTCGCTGGTCTACCCGCTGTACTACCTGGCCAACAAGCTCGGTCTTTACGACACCCGGATCAGCGTCGTCATCGTGTTCACCGTCATCCAGAGCGCGTTCGGCACGTACCTGCTGTCGTCGGTGATGTCGGCGTTCCCCCGGCCGCTGCTGGACGCGGCGCGGATAGACGGCGCCAGCCGGTGGCAGATCCTGTGGCGGGTGATCGTGCCGGTCGTGCGGCCCACGCTGGCAGTGATGCTCGTCTTCTTCTTCATCTGGACCTGGAACGAGTTCCTGATCCCCCTCGTCTTCCTCATCTCCAACGACAACCAGACGGTCTCGGTCGCGCTCGGCGTGCTGCAGGGGCAGCGGCTGATGGACGCCACCATGTCCAGCGCCGCCGCGCTGCTCGGCCTGCTGCCGACCATCGTCTTCTTCCTCATCTTCCAGCGCACGCTATCGCGCGGACTCACAGCAGGAGCGATCAAGGAATGAAGTTCAGCGACGGTTACTGGATGATGCGCAAGGGTGTGCACGCGGTCTACCCGATGGAGGTCCTCGACATCGACGCCGGGCCGGCGTCGTTCGTCGCGCACGCGCCCGTCCAGCGGATCCGGCACCGCGGCGACCTGCTCAAGGGACCGGTGGTGACCGTCACCTGCGCGTCCCCGATGCCGGACGTCATCGGTGTCACCATCACGCACTTCGCGGGCGAGCGGCCCCGCGGCCCGGCGTTCGAGCTGGCCACCGACCCGACCGGGGCGGTGACGTTGGACGAGGAGGCGGCCACGCTGACCTCCGGCGCGCTGTCGGTGCGGGTCGGGCGCGGCGAGGGGTGGAGGCTGGACTTCCTGGCCCGGGGCCGCCGCCTCACCGGCAGCGCGCAGAAGGCGACGGCGATCATCGACACCGACGACGGCCGCCACTACGTGCGCGAGCAGCTCGACCTCGGCGTGGACCACTTCGTGTACGGGCTCGGCGAGCGGTTCGGGCCGCTGGTCAAGAACGGCCAGGTCGTGGACATCTGGAACGCCGACGGCGGCACGTCCAGCGAGCAGGCGTACAAGAACGCGCCGTTCTTCCTCACCAACGCGGGCTACGGCGTGTTCGTCGACCATCCCGGGCGCGTGTCGTTCGAGGTGGCCTCCGAGGCGATGGCGCGGACGCAGTTCAGCGTCGAGGGCCAGTCGATGCGCTACTTCCTCATCTACGGGCCGACGCCGAGGGAGATCCTGCGCAAGTACACAGCGCTCACCGGGCGGCCCGCGAGGGTGCCGGGCTGGTCGTACGGGCTGTGGCTGTCCACCTCGTTCACCACCGATTACGACGAGGCGACCGTCACCTCGTTCATCGACGGGATGGCCGAGCGGGGCCTGCCGCTCAGCGTGTTCCACTTCGACTGCTTCTGGATGCGCGAGTTCCGGTGGTGCGATTTCGAGTGGGATCCGCGCGTGTTCCCCGACCCGCCCGGGATGCTGCGCCGGCTCAGGGGGCGCGGCCTGCGCATCTGCGTCTGGATCAACCCCTACATCGGGCAGCGCTCGCCGCTGTTCGAGGAGGGCAGGGCGCGCGGCTACCTGCTGCGGCGCCCGAGCGGCGACGTGTGGCAGTGGGACCTGTGGCAGCCGGGCCTGGCCGTGGTCGACTTCACCAACCCCGAGGCCCGCGCGTGGTACGCCGCCAAGCTCGACGCGCTGCTCGACATGGGCGTGGACTGCTTCAAGACCGACTTCGGCGAGCGCATCCCCACCGACGTCGTCTACCACGACGGGTCCGACCCGGAGCGCGCGCACAACTACTACGCTCATCTCTACAACCAGACGGTGTTCGAGCTCTTGCGCAAGCGGCGCGGCGAGGGCGAGGCGATCGTGTTCGCCCGCTCGGCCACGGCGGGCGGGCAGCAGTTCCCGGTGCACTGGGGCGGCGACTGCGAGTCGACGTTCGAGGGCATGGGGGAGAGCCTGCGGGGCGGCCTGTCGCTGGGCATGTCGGGATTCGGCTTCTGGAGCCACGACATCGGCGGATTCGAGGGCACCCCCGACCCGGCGCTGTTCAAACGATGGATCGCGTTCGGGCTGCTATCGTCGCACAGCCGGCTGCACGGAAGCCGCTCCTACCGGGTGCCATGGCTGTTCGACGAGGAGTCCGTGGAGGTCCTGCGGCGCTTCAGCCGGCTGAAGATGCGGCTGATGCCCTACCTGGCCGGGGCCGCGCGGCAGGCGTACGGCGAGGGCCTGCCGATGATGCGCGCGATGGTCGTCGAGTTCCCGGACGACCCGGCCTGCACGCATCTCGAGCGGCAGTACATGCTGGGCGACGACCTGCTCGTGGCGCCTGTCTTCTCCGCCGACGGGGAGCTCTCCTACTATGTGCCGCGCGGCGTCTGGACGCACTACCTCACCGGGGAGCGCGTCGAGGGCGGCCGCTGGGTGCGCGAGCGCCACGGGTTCGACAGCGTGCCGCTGCTCGTCCGGCCGGGGGCAGTGATCCCCGAGGGCGCGGTGGAGGACCGTCCCGATTACGACCACGCGGAGGGTGTAACGCTGCGCGTGTACGAGCCGGCGGACGGCGCCCGCGTCACCACCGTGATCCCGGGCGCGGACGGGGACGCGGTCACGACGTTCACCACGTCCCGGGACGGCCCGGTGGTGCGGGTGGAGGCCGCGGGCGCCCCGGGTGCCTGGAACGTTCTCCTCGTCAACCGCCGCGTCGCGGCCGTTGAAGGCGGGGAGAGCGCGGAGCACGCGCGGGGAGCGCTGGTCAGGGCGACCGGCGGCGAGCTGGTCATCACGCTGGAAGAGAAGGGCTCAACCACGGCGCCCGGTCCCAAAGGAGACGACCGATGAAGAGATTTCGCTCAATCGTTGCTTCCGTTCCGTTCGTCCTCGCGCTTTCGTTTCACCCCTCGGACTCGCGCGCGAGTGACATGCTGCCGTTCCAGGATCCCGGTCTGGGGATCGAGATCCGCGTCCGCGACCTCCTCGGCCGGCTCACGCTCGACGAGAAGATCTCGCTCCTGCATCAGTTTCAGCCTGCCATTCCGCGGCTCGGCATTCCGGACTTCAAGGCCGGCACCGAGGGGCTGCACGGAGTGGCCTGGTCCACCGATCGCGACAACGGCGGCGCCGTCGTGACGGCTACCGGCACGGTGTTCCCGCAGGCGATCGGCCTGGCGACGACCTGGAACACGGATCTCATCCGGCAGGTCGGCGAGGCTGTCGGAGCCGAAGTTCGCGGCCATCACGCGCTCGCCCCTCGCGTCTGGGGTCTGCAGGTGTGGGCGCCCGTGGTCAACCTCCTGCGCGACCCCCGCTGGGGGCGCAACGAGGAGGGCTATTCCGAGGACCCGCTCCTCTCCGGCGCGATCGCCACCGCATACGGGCGCGGCCTCGAAGGGGATGACCCGCTCTACCTGAAGACCGCGCCGGTCATCAAGCACTATCTCGCCAACAACAACGAGATTCATCGTGACACCACGTCGTCGAACCTGCGCCCCCGCGTGAAGCACGAGTATGACGAGCTGGCCTTCAAGATACCCATCGCCGCCGACGCCGTGACCGGCGTCATGACATCTTACAACCTGGTCAACGGCAGGCCGTGCACCGTCAACCCGGATGTCGGCGAGGTCGTGCGGAGCTGGACGGAGAAGACGCTCTACAACGTGTCCGACGCCTGGGCCCCCAACAACTTGAGCGCCTCGCAGAACTACTTCGCCACGAGCGAGGAGGCCTTCGCGGCCACGCTCCTGGCCGGAGTGGACAGCTTCACCGTCGACGACGCCAACAGCGCGCGCACCATCGAGATTCTCCACTCGGCGCTCGCGCAAGGGCTTCTCACCGAGGAGGACATCGACGCCTCCGTCGAGCACGTCCTTTCCGTCCGCCTCCGGCTCGGCGATTTCGACCCGGACGGGGGTCCCTACGCCGGCATCGGGCCCGAGGTCATCGACAGCCCGGAGCACCGCCAGCTGGCCCGCCGGGCCGCCGACGAGGCCATGGTGCTGCTCGCGAACAGGCGTCGCCTCCTGCCGCTGAACCCGTCGGCCACGCGGCGGATCGCGGTCGTCGGGCCTCTCTCGGACACGCTCTACACGGACTGGTACTCCGGGGCGCTGCCGTACCGGGTCACGCCCCTGGACGGCATCCGCGAGCGGCTCAGCGGCGCCACTGTCCTCTCCAGCGAGGGCGTGGACCGGATCGTGCTGCGCGACGTCGCGAGCGGCCGCTACGTGACCGCCGGCGCGGACGAGGACGGGGACATCCTGCGCGTCGGCGCGGCCAGCGCGGGTCCCACCGAGGAGTTCGACGTGTTCGACTGGGGGCAGGGCATCGTCACGTTGCGCAGCGCGGCCAACGGCAAGGTGGTCGACCGCTTCAACTTCGGCCCCAACTTCGCGAACAGCGCCGCCCAGCCGTACGGCTGGTTCGTCCAGCAGCAGTTCGTCCTCGAGCCGCAGAGCGACGGCACGCACGTCATCCGCTACGCCGGATACGAGAAGGCATTCGACTGGGCCGGCCCCGAGGTCTACCTGACGATCGCCGGGGACGGCGCGCTCGCCCTGACCGCGACCGAGGCGGCCAACGCGGCTCACTTCGCGGTCGACGTGGTCCGGAGCGGCGTCGACGAGGCCGTGCGCGCGGCGACAGGCGCCGACGCCGCCGTGGTCGTCGTTGGCAGTATGCCGTTCATCAACGGGCGGGAGGATCACGACCGCACGTCGATGGCCCTGGCCGACCGGCAGTCCGCCCTGGTACGGGCGGTGCTCGCCGCCAATCCGCGCACCATCCTCGTGATGGAGACCAGCTATCCGATGACCATCCCGTGGGAGAAGCTCCACGTCCCCGCCATCCTGTGGACCACCCATGCGGGCCAGGAAACCGGCAATGCCATCTCCGACGTCCTTTTCGGCGACCACAACCCTGCCGGGCGACTGACCCAGACCTGGTACCGCTCGGCGGACGACCTGCCGGACGTCCTCGAGTACGACATCATCAAGGCCCGGCGGACCTATCTCTACTTCGACGGTGATCCGCTCTATCCGTTCGGGTACGGGCTGTCGTATTCGACCTTCGGGTACGACAACCTCCAGCTGAGCGCCTCGTCGGTCCAGGCCGGCGACCCGATCTCGGTGCGCGTCGACGTCACGAACACGAGCCTGCGGGCCGGCGACGAGGTCGTTCAGCTCTACAGCCGCCAGCCATCGTCGCGCGATCCGCAGCCCGCCAAGCAGCTGCGGGCGTTTCGGCGGATCCATCTCGCGCCGGGCGAGAAGCGGACGGTCGAGCTCGCTTTCGCCGCCTCCGACCTCGCCCACTGGGACGTGACCCGGAGCCGCTGGGTCCTCGAGGCGGCTGGCGTCGAGCTGATGGTCGGCTCCTCCTCGGCCGAAATCCGCCGGAGCGCGGTCGTGCGCGTGCGCGGCGAGCGCATCCCGGCGCGCGACCTTGCCCGCGAGACGCGAGCGCTCGACTTCGACGACTACGCCGGCATCGAGCTGGTCGACGAGAGCAAGGAGTGGGGCGATGCCGTGGGCGCCACCGCGGGCGACTGGCTCCGCTTCTCCGATGTGGAGCTGGGCAGCGGTGCCAGCCACTTCAGCGGCGGGTTCGCCCGCGCCGAGGCGGGCGACGCGCTCGTCGAGATCCGGCTCGACGATCCGGTCCGCGGCAAGGTGGTTGGGACCGCCGTCGTGCCGAGCACGGGCGACGTGTACGCCTACGCCACCGCGACCGCCGAGCTCGGCGGCGCTTACGGGCGACACGACGTCTACCTCGTCTTCCGTGGAGCCGCCCGCCTGTCGACGTTCGCGATCGACTGAGGGGCCCTTCGACGTAGGTCTCCGCATACCCGTCTCCGTGCCGGTTGATCCCGGCGCACTGGAGGGTGGGTGGGCTCACGTCACGCCCGGGTCATTCCCGACGGGTGGCGGGCTCTTCGGTGGGCGGGAGGGGCGTGGCGGCGCGGGGGCGCGGCGCCACGGCCGCGCTCAGTACATCAGGTTGCCCTGGCCGAGCACGAAGGTGATGTTCTGACCGAACTGGGCCCGGGCGGTCGTCACGCGCGCGGTCGCGTTCACGATGCGGTTGCGGCGCTCGACCGCCGAGCTCGCCGCGAGGCCCTGGGCGATCTCGGCGCGCGCGAGGTCGAGCTGCTGCGCCGCAGCGGGATACAGCGTCATCGGAGCCATCACCTCGATGGCGTCGTCGATCTCGACGCGGGCGAGCTCCATCAGCTTCTGCTGCACGTCGGCGCGCGTGTTCGCGAACTGGTCGACGAGCACCCGCGCGGCGTCCAGCCGTTGCTTCGCGATGTCGGCGTTGAAGGCGGCGTTCAGCGCGCGCAGGAAGCGAGCGATGGCGAGCGCGTCGAGCGGCACGAGGTTGAGCGGCGTCCCGAAGCGCTGCTCGAGCTCCTGGGCGGCGGGAGAGAAGAGGAAGGGCGTCGAGGCGTAGAACGTGACGGCGTCGGTGAGGCCCGGAGCCGCCTTGTCGTTGATCTGCAGGTTGTTGTGGAAGAAGGGCGGCGTGTCCGCGGCCTCGATGAGGGGCGGCGGGTTGAAGGTGCCGTTGCCGAACGAGTTGGGGAAGCCGATGCCCGTGGCGTCGAAGTTGGGCGCCGGCAGGTCTCGCCCGCCGAAGCCGCCGTCCGCGAGGAACTCGCCCCCGAAGCTGCCCCCGTTGAGCGGCGACCCCTTGGTGCGCGTGCCGGTGTCGAAGTTGCGGTTGTTGCCGGTGTCCTGGAAGTTCGCGCCGGCGTTGTGGTGGCACAAATTGCAGCGGCCGCGGTCCGGGTCCATGAACGCTTGCCGGCCGTCCTCCGCCTCCGCGTCGAACAGGCGAACGCTCGCCAGATCGAGCTCGTTCAGCCGGCCCAGGCTGAGCTGGAAGGCCAGGGTCACGTCCTCTTCTTCCGGTGTCGGCAACCGGAAATCGACGCCCGGCTCGCGGGCGAGGCGCTTTGGAAAGTGCTGGGTGATCGCGTCCTTGAGGAAGCCGCGCAGCGTGCCGTCGCTCGAGCCGTCCCCGCCCCAGCCGGTCCGCTCCGTGGGGGGATTGGTGGTGCCGTCCCCCGAATCCGCCCGGATGCTGGTGCTGAGCGAGAGGACGTGGTTCACCCCGCGCGAGACGAACCGGTGCGTCGGATCGGCGAAGCCGTCCACGTTCTCGAGGATGGCCGCGTCGTCCAGCAGATCCGAGGTCTCGAGCTCGGCGAGCTCCGGCACCTGCCGGAACACGAAGAGCGGGTCATCGGGGTTGGTCTGGTCGAGGGCCTGGATGAACGGCACGTCGAGCGTCGTGTTGTTGGCCACGGGGTGGCAGGTGCCGCAGGTGCGGCCGTTGCCCTCGAACGTCTCGTGGAAGAACACACCCGCGCCCGCGCAGATGTCCTGCGAGACGAGCCCGGCGACCACGCGCGGATCCTGCGCGCACTCAGCGAGCCGATCCGCCAGGGCGAGCGATTGCGAAGCTTCACCGAGGGGCTCCGGAATCTCGTCCTCTGCCTGCGAGCACCCCCCGGCGAACAGCGCCATTCCGACGCCGCACGCGAGCAGCAGCCCCATCTTCGAGCGTCCCATCGAGCTTTCTCCGTTGCAAGCGCAGCGCCCGGCCGTGGCGCGCGGCCACGAGCAGGAAAGCGGCGCGTTTCATCCACTCTTCAGCTGTGGTCGCGGAGCCATCCGAGCCGCCCGGCGCGTGAGGCCGCGCCCTGGGGACGTCAGGCGGTGCCAGGAGCGACCTCAGACGAGCGATGATGTAGCTGAACAAAAACGATGTTCAACGTTCGGCGCGGCCCAGAGCTCCATTTTTAAAGATTCTTTACAAACAGGCCCCGGAGGAGTCGACACCCTGGCGCGAACGGTGGGCGTCTCGCGCGCCACGCTCGCCCGGCGGTTCCTCGAGGCCACGGGCGCGCCGCCCATGGCGTACCGGGCGACGCTGCGCGCCGAGCACGGCTGAATCACCGCGCAGGAACGTCGATCGGCGCGTGACGTGGATCGAAATGAGCGGACGTCTCGTTCGCCTGGGAATCGCCAACCCCTCGACGAGAGGGTTCTTCTCCGTCACGGAGCCAGGGACGTCAGGGGCATCGAGCTGCGGTGTATTCGCCGTTGGCGTCGATGTCCTGGGTATCGGTGCCGCTCAGCCGGACCACGACCTCCGCGGCGCCGATGCTCACGATCTCCATCGTGCCGGACCTCAAATCGCCGGAGCCCGACCAGCAGCCGCCGTCGCCCCTGTCGGGGCGGGTCACAGTGTAGAACGAGTACAACACCTCCGGCGCGCTCAGATCAACGATGCCGGGCACCTGCAGCGCAGGGGGAATGGCGATACCCAGCGCCCAGTTGTCGCAGCCGTCGTACCAGGTTGGATCCGCGCAGGAGCTCACCGGGACGCCGAAGATGATGAAGAGATCGTTCGGAGAAGTGCCCGGCCCGCCGGCCGAGCCACTGCTCTCGGGCTCTCCGGGGAACTCATTCCTGAGGAGCGCGATCGCGCCGGCCGTCGCCGGCCCGGAGCCGCTCCCGGTCGAGGCGGGACCGCCGGCGCCCACCGACGAGGCGCCCCCGGTGCTGGAGTCGCCGCCACTCCCGACCGACGAGCCGCCCCCGGTGCTGGAGTTGCCGCCATTCCCGACCGACGAGCCGCCCCCGGTGCTGGAGTTGCCGCCGGCGCCGCCGCTGCCGATCCCATGGGCGTCATCACCGGGCCCGGTCTCTTGACCGCCGCCGTCGTCGCTGTCATCGCCGACCTCCACCAAGGCGGTGCATCCGGCGCCGAAGGTCTGGAGCATCATCAGCCCAACGAACAATGGAATGGATGTGTTCACGAGGCGTCTCATTCGTATCTCCCCGGGCCTGTCAGCGCAGCCCGTTGTCACTCCATGAATGACGCCGTTCGTCTGTTTTTATGATCTCCTGATCGATCTTCGTTCGGGTACGACGGCGGGCCTGAACGAGGCGGTCGCCCTGGATCCCCGTGCCATGGAGGAAGCCGCCTTTGCCGCGAGCAGAGCGGTCGTTACAACCGGCGTCCGGTGTGGCAACGCCGTGAGCCGGGGACCTCGAGAGATCCACCGAGCAGCGCCCTGGCCTCGCCGGGGCGACGGCAGCCCGCGGCCTGCTGTCACCGCGGCGCGCCTCTCAGCTCCGGAACGAGGATCTCGAGCCTGCGGCGGTAGGCGGAGCTCGGGTGCGCCGCGACGAAGCGGTTCGCGCGCGCGAGCGCCTCGCCGCCGCGGCCGAGCGCCTTCAGGGCGCCGACCGCGATCACCTCGCGCTCCTGGGCGAGCGCGCCGCCCGGGAAGCGCGCGAGGTGGGCGTCGGCGAGCGCGAGCGCCTCCGCAGGGCGCGCCCCGACGCACGCCTCGGCGCCGGCGAGCCGCACCCAGCTCAGCGACGCGGTCTGCTCGCCGGACGACGCGCGCGCGGGGCGCGCCGCAGCGACGAGCGCCGGCGCGGCGAGCGCCGCAGCGACGAGCCCGAGGCGCGCTGCGCGGGGCGCGGTCACGGGCCCGGCGAGGCCGCGATCCCGACGCCGGTGGGCTCGGCGACCTCGGTGACGCGGCCGGTGGGCCAGAGGGCGCCGGTCGCCTCGCCCGCGGCGTGCTGCGCCCGCGTCCGGCGCCCGAGCGCGGCTTCGCGAGGATAGCCCGCGCAAAGCCATTCCGACCTGTCAAGAATTTCCCGCCAACGACCGGCAGTCGACATAACGTTCAAAGGACGATCCACTGATCCGCCTGCAAAAATCAACAGACCCAACGAGCTCACTCGGCTGTGGTGGTTCGTCTACACCACGCTCGAGCCTCCAGCGACCCCGCCGCGGCGATCCTCACCGGACGGTGAATTTTGGCAAGCGCTGTCGCATCTAGGGTGGGAAGCGACGAACTCTGGACCGTGCAGCTCGACGGGCGCAGCGCGGCCCGGCGGGTCTCCGGGCAGATCGGATGTGCTCCCTGCCCCGTGCGCTCCGGTGCGAGCGCCCCGAAATCGAGGAGGAACGATGCGCCTTCCCGGCAAAATCGGCTTTTTGCCATTCCTTACGCCTGGCTTGTTGTTCGGCTTCGCGCTGCTGCCCGATGCGGCGCACGCGGCCACCACCGCGATCACGTACACCATCGCCCACGCCGACTGCGGCGCGGACACCAGCTTCGCGCTGTACATGAACGGCACGCTGCTCGACACCGTGCCAAGCTCGAACGACTGCGGGTGCAACGTCGCGCCGCTCCGGGTGAGCATCACCGATCCGGCGTTGCTCGAGCTCTACAACCCCATGAGCTGTAACGACTTCCGGGTCGCGGCGGTCGGTGATTATTTCGTTGCGTGGGGCTACGTGCGCATCGACGTCGCGTCGGACGAGGGGGCGGCGTCAGCGTGTCTGTTCGACGCCAACCTGTCCCGCCCCAGCGTGCGCTGCGCCGATCGGGATATCTGCCGAGGCTACGCGCTCAATACCCCCTCCGTGGGGAGCCTGGACGGGGATGGCGACGGCGTCACGGCGGGTGCGGGCTCGGGGTGCGACAACTGCTTTGACACCTACAACCCGGACCAGAACGACGCCGACGGCGACGGGTTCGGCGACGCTTGCGACCGCTGCGTGGGCCCGGGGTCGTACGACATCGACCGCGATAGCTTCTGCGACGACGGGGCGGACACCTGCCCCTACGACTACAACCCGGACCAGAGCGACGCCGACGGCGACGGGTTCGGCGACGCTTGCGACCGCTGCGACGGATCAGGGTCGTACGACGCGGACGGCAGTGGGCTCTGCGACGCCTGCTACGCGTCCGCGGACTCCGACGCGGACAACGACGGGATCTGCGACTCGGTGGACAACTGCTACTACTACAACCCGGACCAGTTCGACTTCGACGTTGACGGCGTGGGCGACGCTTGCGACTACTGCGACCGAGGAGGGGGGGCCGACCCCGACGCAGATGGGCTCTGCGAATTGGCGGACAACTGCCCCTACTACGGCCACCCGGACCAGAGCGACATCGACGGCGACGGCATAGGCGACGCCTGCGACAACTGCGCGGGCACGCCGAACTCCGGCCAGGAAGACAGCGACGGTGACGGGCTCGGCGACGCCTGCGACGAGTGTGCAGGCCCAGAATCGGACTCCTTCGACTGGGATGGGCTCTGCGGAGTGGCGGACAACTGCGACTACCACTACAACCCCGACCAGAGCGACGCCGATGGCGACGGCGTAGGCGACGCCTGCGACAACTGCGCGGCCACGCCGAACCCCGGCCAGGAAGACGGCGACCGTGACGGCGTGGGCGACGCCTGCGACGTCTGCTCCGGGTCCGCGAACTCCGACGGGGACACCGACGGGATCTGCGACTCGACGGACAACTGCGTGGGCTACCATAACCCCGGCCAGACCGACAGCGACGGTGACGGCGCCGGCGACGCGTGCGACCCCTGCGTGACGATCCAGCGGGGCACCTTCGGCCAGGTGGCGGACACGGCGATCTGGGCGCTGTACCCGAGCTACAACGAGGGCAGCTCTCCCTATGTCCACACGGGCCTGAGCAGCGGCGCGGAGAAGAACGCGCTGTACCGCTTCGAGCTCGACTCCATCCCGTACGGGGCCACCGTCGAGTCGGCCACGTTCAGCACCGCGCTCTACAGCTCCGGCACGGGCGAGATCCGGGTGCACCGCATCAACGCCTCCTGGGCGGAGTCCACGGTGACCTGGAGCAGCTTCGCCGGCAGCTTCGAGCCGGCCGTCGAGGCGACGTTCCTCGGGGCCTCGTCCGGCGTCGCGACCGTCGACCTGACCGCGCTCGTCCAGGCGTGGGTCGACGGCGTGCACCCGAACCACGGTTTCCTCCTGGAAGAGGAGCTGACGGCGCTCACCAGCTACCGTTCGAGCGAGCACGGCATTCTCACCGACCGCCCCTCGCTCGAGGTGTGCTTCCACTGACCGTCTCCTGACCCCGGCCGCTTCCGCCGCGTCGCGGATCCGCCGGTTGAATGGGGCGAACCGCGGCCGCATCAGAGCCGCGTACTAGCCCCGGAGGCCCCATGCGTTTTCCTCGGACGGTCGTCGGTTGTGCGGTCGCATCGTGGATGTCCCTCTCGACCACCTCCGCGCTGGCGGAGGTGGTCCTGGACCAGCTTCAGTTCTTCGGGCGAACCACCTGGAGAAAAGATTACAAGAGCGCGATCTCCGATTTCAACAACATCCAGGTCAGCATCGCCGCAATACCCTACGAAGATGTCATCTCCGTCGAAGCGGAATACGCGGGGGTGACGACCCCGCTCACCTTCAACGACTACAACGATCGCTACTACGCGACGATCGACACCAGCACGGTGCCCTACGGCCCTCACACCTTGACGTTGACCGCGTACGACAAGCTCGGAAGAGCGTCGACGCGGCAGGTTACCGTGCACAAGTACGCGCCGCCCAGCGTCTGGGTGACGAGCCCGCGGCCAAACCGCACGCTCACCGGGGACACCCGCATCGCTGCGACGTGCGTGGGGACGCCTCCCTATTCCTGCACGCAGTTCAAGGCGCGCGTCCGGAGCCAGGTGCGCGATGAGGTGCTGGTGGGCGTCCCGTCGTCGGTGCCAGGGAGGATGGATGTGCTGCACACCCTGTCGTCGCCGCTTCAGTCGGGCGAGGTGCTCACGATCAGGCTCGAGGCGACGGACGGCGTGGGCCCCGTCTGGTACGGGCCGACCCTCGGCGGGGGACTCGGCTTCTACGACTGGGCGCTCCCGCGTGTCTACGTCGAGCGGAGCCCGAAGCTCACCGCCGTCCAGCGCGCCCCCGGCGCCATCCTCGATTTCGATGCGACGCGCGTCCTGTTCATCGATCACGCGCTCCAGATCGGCGTCGTCGACCGCATGACGCAGCAGGTGACGTGGCTCGGGGAGCTCCGGATGCACCAGGATTGGATGCACAAGCCTGGTTACGGGGCGCTCACGCCGTCCGGCGTCGCCATGCAAGCGTGGTACGGATACGTCTTCCTGTGGAAGGACGGCGCCCTGGACAGGACGCCCAGGCAGGGCCGCCTCGACGCGGTGAACGGCGATACGCTCCTGTGGACGAGGACCGACGACGACGAGGCCATCGTACACACGCTCTCGACAGGCATCGAGACGAGCTTGTGGCTCGACCCCGGCGGCGCGTCGCCGTTCCAGGCGGACATCACGGCGTCAGGCGACACCTACTACAGCACGCACGAAGAGCCGTGGATCAGCGGGCCGGGCGACATCCGCCTCGGGGACCATCCCGGCTACTTGCAACGGCCGATCACCGACGGGACGAACGTCGCCGGCCGGTGGTGGAGCGGATCGGTGAGCTCGAGCTACCTCTACACGGCCGACGGCGCGGAGGTGTTCCTCGGCGACTCCAGGACCGGCGACGCGGCAGGGCTGCTGCTGCACGCAGGGTATGCGGCCTACCTGAAGAGCGACGGGGCCGTCAACCAGGTATGGCTGCGGACCCCCTCGGGCGACGAGCACCAGCTGAGCGACTTCGCAACGCCGAGCCAGTTCGATCAGCAGGAGCTGCGCATCGGGCACGACGGCATCAGCGACGCCGGCGAGGTCATGTTCCTCAACGACAAGAAGCGTTACATCGGGCGGCCTGGCGCCGCCCCGGAGGAGATCAGCAGCGAGCTCGGGCACGGGCGCTGGTTCGACGGGGACTGGTACGTCACCCTCGGCGACACCTTGTTCAAGGTAGCGAGCGCAGAGGCGCCGGCCTTCCTCGTCGCGTCGCCGGGCGACGCGGCGCCCGTCAACGCCTGCCTTCAGGGCGACCGAGCTACCATGTTTGCAAGCCCCGATCTCACGAATGAAAGGCATCAGGCGTTTGCCTCAGGAGAAACCCCGGGAAAGCCTGAAGGATGACCCTGGCCCGCATCCTGCTAAGCACCTAGACCAGAGCGCCCGTGACGGCTTCCCCCCCCCGCCGTCGAATGGGCGCTCTTTTTTTGTGCCCTTGCAGGGGGCGCAGGCGGCTCCGCCCCCTGCGGGTAGGACCCGCGGTCCGTGAGCCACTCAGCGGTTTCCGCCCACCTCTGCTACGCGCAGAGCAGAGCGCCGCTCTCCCCCGACGCGCAGAGCAGAGCGCCGCTCTCCCCCGACGCGCAGAGCAGAGCGCCGCTCTCCCCCGACGCGCAGAGCAGAGCGCCGCTCTCCCCCGACGCGCAGAGCAGAGCGGCGGTCACCCGCACAGGAGACGGGCCCAGATCGGCGTTTTCGGCGCGCAAGCGCACTCCGGTGCGCTGAGCACCGAAAACGCCGAGGTGGGCCCGTATCCGAAGCGGGTGACCGCCGCTCTAGAGGTTGCGGATCCAGGTGCGGAGCACGTCGAGCCCGGCCTCGTCCACGATCTCGGTCCCGAGGGGCGGCATCGAAGGCCAGTCCGGATCGCGCCTCCGGGCGCGCTCCACCACATCGCTGCCGTCGGGATCGCCCGGGTCGATCACCGGGCCGACGGCGGTGCGGTAGGTGGCCGTCGACTCGACGGACGCGAGCTCGCCGACCCGGAGCGTGAAATCGAACCTGCGCTCCGGGTCATAGCAGCGCGCGCCGTCGCTCTTCGGGCGGCTCCGGTTGTGGCAGTGGCTGCAGTTCGCGTGCAGCCAGCCGAGGGCGTCGCGCGTCACGGCGTCTCCGGGCAGCTGGATCGGCCGGCCCGGAGGATCCGAGAGCATCCCGCGGGCGATGACCTCGTCGAGGTCGACCTCGCCCCGGCTCGTGGCGAGCTGGATCGCGGAGAAGCCGAGCACGCGGCTCCTGGTCCCGCCGTGGCAGCCCATGCACTCGGCCGCCGCGGGCACGTCGTGCGGTGTCCCGCGCGCGTCCGCGGCGCCGCCGGGCGTCGCTAGCGCGTCGGTCCCGTCGGCGTTCCAGACGTAGGCGACCGAGGCCCAGTCCTCGGGGGCGGGGCCCACCTTGGCGAGCAGGCGGGTCTCGACGAGCGCCCCATCCCTCCGGAACTCCTTCCACAGGCGGGTCCCGTCGGGGAACTGCCATGCATCCTGATCGCCGGTGTCGATCTGCGCGCCGGGCGGCAGCCGGATGAACCGCTGCTTCTCGGCGCCATCGCTCCAGAGCGCGAACCCGGGCTCGTAGGCCACCACGTCGCTCGCCACCGCGCGCGCGGCGATGTCAGCGTAGAGGCCGGTCTCCGACAGCGCCGCGGGCAGCTCGGCCTGGCGCGCTGCATCGGGCGGATCGCACTCGTGGAAGTCGTCGCAGCCCGCGGCGGCGAGGCCGGCGGCGGCGAGCCAGAGCAGGGCGGAACCAGCGCGGGTCGGGCGCCTCTCGCGGGTGGACATGGCCGTATCTAGACAGAGGCCATGTGCCATCTCCAGTGATGGTTCGTGATACAGAACATCACCGTGGTGAATCTATCGACCATCGACCTCAACCTGCTCCACGTCCTCGCGGTCACGCTCGAGGAGCGCAGCGCGACGCGCGCCGCGCGCCGGCTGGGCGTCACGCAGTCGGCGGTCTCGAACGCGCTCGCCAGGGCCCGCGAGCTGCTCGGCGATCCGCTGCTCGTCCGCGATGGCCGCGGCATGGCGCCGACGCCGACGGCGGACGAGCTGCTGCCGGAGCTCGCGGCGGCGATGGGCCAGCTGCGGTCGATGATCGAGCACCGGCGGGTGTTCGACCCGCGCTCGTCGACCCGGGAGCTCACGCTCGCCTGCGCCGACAACTCGCAGATCGCGGACGTGCCGCCCGTCGCGGCGGCGCTCGCGCGGGAGATGCCGCTCGCGCGGCTCCGCGTGGTGAGCGTCGATTACCTGGTGGCGTCGGGGGGCATGTCCGCGGGCGGGCTCGACGCGGCGATCGGGGTGCACAAGCGCGACCCTGGGCTGCGCGTCGCGCCGCTCTACCGGGATCCGACCGTGGGGGTCGTCCGCCACGATCACCCGATCGTGGGCCAGCGTCTGACGCGGGGCTCCTTCCCGCGGCTCGGCTTCATCGACGTGCACATCCCGCTCGGCCGTCCGGGTCGTGGTCACGCCATGGTCGAGCAGGCCCTCCGCGCGCAGGGCCTGGTCCGCCGGATCGCCCTGGTGGTCCCTGGTTTCGCGGCCGCGACGATGGCGGCAGCGGCCAGCGACCTGGTGGCGTTCATGCCTCGCCGCGTCGCCGTGGCGCTCGGGTCGCACCTCCCTGTCCGGATCGTCGAGCTGCCCGTGAAGGACCTTGGGCACGAGATCTCGCTCGCGTGGCATGAGCGGACGCACAAGGACCCGGCGGCCGCCTGTTTGCGGAAGGTCATCGTGGAGACCCTGCGTGCGGCTGGCGGCGGCGGCTGCGACGAGGCCCCGCAGATGAAGCGGCAGCAGCGCCGCCACGATGGCGGGGGATCAGGCGGTCATTGACCGAAGCCATGGGCATGTCCCCCACGGTGATGGTCGACATCCTGAACGGCTGCCGAACTCGGCGAGCCGGCCGCGATCTTCTGCGGGGATCGAACGAAGGCGGTCAGACGATGGCCCCTCGCGAGGCCGAGGTCGAGGATGTGCTTGCCGGTCCGGCCGGTCGCGCCGAGTACGAGGAGTCGCATGTCATGAAGACCGGACGGGCGGCGAAAACGTGACGGAGATCGTGCAATTTGTCGGAAAGGGGGCGCCGCATCGCAGCAGGTCCAGGGACGTGGCGCCCGGCGGCGCCGCGGGTAGGGCCCTACGGCGCCGCCGACTGGCCCGCTTGCTTGTCTACATTACGCTGAGCTCATCCGTTCTTCCCAGGCACGAAGCGGAGGGACGCGAGGCGCAGCAGCTCACCAGAGCCGCCCTTTGCCCTCAGGTAGACCTCGTGGGAGCCGACGGCGCTCACCTTGCATGTCACGGTCGTCCAGGTCTCCCAGCCGCCGGTGGCGGGGACATCGCAGGTCGCGACGCGGCGGCCGCCCGCCAGCGGGTCGAGCCATACCTCGACGGCGCCGCCTTTCGCGCTGGAGGCCTGCAGCTCGATCTCGACCGACGCCACGCCGCCGCTGCCCAGATCGACGCTGCCGTACATGGCCCAGTCGCCGTCCTCCAGGCCGCCCAGCACCGGCCCTGCCGACTGGCTCGACACAACCTCGGTGCCGGACTCCTGGTCCGGCTCCGCGGCCGCGATCGCGGTGAAGCCGTCGCGGTACGTGAACACGTCGAAGTCAGCGCTCGCGTTGCTGGCAAAGACGCCGGCCTGGCTGCCGACCCACCCCATGTTGACTGTATCATAGTCCTCGAGCGCGCCGATTTCGATCGGCTCGCCCACCTGGGTCCAGGTCAGGCGGTCCGTGCTGAACCAGCCGGTGGCCTCGTGGTCCTTGCCGTGCACCAGCTTCAGCCAGAGGGTGCGCTCGGCCGGCGCCGGGGCATCGAAGCGGATCTCGGTCGCGTCCACCGCTTCATAGGCGCTCTCGTCGGCGTTGAGGACGGGGACGACCGACCGGAACGAGAAGCGGATCCGGTCTTCTGCGTCCGCCCGGACGCGCGCCACCGATACCTCCTGGCTGATGGGGTGCACCCACGTCGGGAACGCCGTGAGATCCTGCTCCGGGACGGCGTTGCCCAGGCGAACGCCAGCCGCGTCGCCCTCCGCTTCGGGGGCGAAGTCCATCCTCACGATCATCGCCTTGGCGTGCAGCGCGTCCTTCTGGATCACCCACCGCGTCTCGTCCTCCGCCGGCTTGAGCCGGAGCCACCCGGCGCGGTCGGTGACCGAGTAGCGATCGGACGGCATGTTGCCGTAGAAAGTCCAGGCCGGTGCGAGCTTGTCCCCGGTGAACTCGTCGTTGACGGGCAGCAGGAACGGGATGTCGCTGGGCGGCAGCGCCGGCGCCGACGCCGGCTCGCCCAGGCGACCGTTCACGACCGGGACCCCGGCGCCGCTCTCGTCGTCGATCCAGGTCACCTGGCTGAGCAACCCCTGCCGGCCCAGGCCACGCCAGTTGCTCTCGCACTCGTACGAGTGGGAGAAGACCCACCACGTGCCGTCGGTGATCTGGAACGGCGCGGTGCTGTGCTGCGCGCCGCTGAACGGGGCCTCTCCCTTGAGGACGCTGCCCAGCGGCGTCCAGTCCTCGGGGTTGCTGCTCAGCGTGGCCGAGCGCCACCCGTACTGCTCGCCGCCGCACCCCGTGTGGGTCGAGTCGAAGTAATAGTAGAAGCCGTTTCGCTTCGTCATGGTGGGCCCCTCGGCCCAATTGGCCTCGACCGCGCTGTCGGGGTTGGCCGCGGGATCACCGCACCCCCCGTTCTCCACGTCCCAGTTGACGAAGCTGAGATCGATCGACTCGCCGCTGAGCTGCCCGGTCTCGGGATCGATCTTCTGGACCAGGTTGACGCCGAAGTTGTTCTCCTCGCCGCCCGTCCCTCCATTCCATTTGCACTGCCCCGCCTTCACGACGAGGTACGTGGTCCCGTCGTCGTCGACGAACACCGAGTCGTCATAGCCGGTCCCGCGGTCGAACGATACGAGCTCCGGGTCCTCTCCGGGCGGCGTGTAGGGGCCCACAGGCTCCACGTGGACGGGCTCTCCCCAGGGCCCTGCCAGGCTTTCGGCCTCCGCGAAGTACTGGTTGAAGTTGACGGCGAAGTAGACCCTGTAGCCGGCGGCGACCTTGACGATGAAGCCGCCCCACGTCCCGCCCCCCGCCGAGGTCGAGGCCTCCAGGCCGGACCACGCCGGATCGACGACGCGCGACACGCGCTCCCAGCGGATGAGGTCCCGCGAGTGCAGGATCTCGACGTTGGGTGAGATGTTGAAGCTGGAGCCGGTGATGTAGAAATCGTCCCCCTCGATGTAGATGTTCATGTCCGGGTGATCGCCGGGCAGGATCGGGTTCAGGTAGGTGGACTGGGGCTCGCCCGGCCAGCTCGCTGTCTCGAAGGCGGCGGTCAGCGTCTTGTTCCCGTCCACCGTGACCTCCACGATGTCGTCCGCCTCGCTCGCGGCCCCGCTCCATCCCGTGAAGTCGGCGCTCGGCGCGGGTCTGGCGGTCACGGTCACCACTGTGCCGGCCCTGCGCAGGTAGGTTCCAGGCGGAGGATCAGTGGTCCCGTCCCCCTTCGCCTCGATGGTCAGGGGATATTCCACGGGCGCTACCTGCTCGTCCACTCCGCAGGACATGGGCAGGGACCCGATCAGGATCATCGCCGTGATGCAAGCGCTGTGTTTTCTCATGGTCATGTCCTGAGTCGTTCTGGCCGCCAATCCCGGCTACAAGGATCTCTGGCGGGTGCGCATGACGGCCCGTGCAGTCTTCAGATTGAAAGGACGAGCGCGGGCCCACTGTGAACGCTCACACGACGGGTGTCAATTTACCTCGCGACGGGCGGGAGGTCGACCGGCTGGCCGGTGCGGCGGAGCGGTGTCTGCTCCATAAGCGGTTATCGAAATCGCTGCCGCCCGGCCAGCGCTCCACCCCCTGCACGCCCGACGGTCTCCTCGAGCCGGATTGGCCCCGACCAGCGCTGATGTGGGCGAGCGCGGTGACGCACGGAATCTGGGATGAAGGGCAGCGCAGCTCGCGGTGCGACCAGGAGTGGGCCGAAGCGGCATCGCGCTGCGCGGCGCGAGGCGCCCTTGCGACGACATCGAGGCCGACTTCGGCAGCGGATTCACGATCCATCGCAAAGGCCTCTTCGCCACGACAGGCCAGAACAACGTCGTCTTGCGCTGCACGAACTGGTTAACCCTGCAAGCCGGCCCCGGAGACGCACCGCTAGACGGGGCGTTCGACAGCGCGTCCGGGAAAAGCCAATGCGTCTTCACCGTGGCGCCTGTGGCGATGCCCATCTTCGATGCCCCGTTCTCCTTGAGCGGGTCGTACACGCCCGTCACCGGGTTCGACTTCGCCAGACCCCCGTACAACCAGCTCGACGTCTCGGAGTTCGGTCAGACCGGCCTCAACCTTCCCGGATCCCGCGGAGCACCGCCTCGACGTCCCGCTCCGCGCCGAGCGCGAGCCCCCGGTCCGCGAGCGCCCGCGCGGCGGCCGGGTCGCTCCCGGCGAGCGCCTGCTCCGCCGCGTGCAGGTAGAACTCCACCGCGAGCCGCGGCTCGCCGCCCCGCTCGAAGTGCTCGGCGAGCACCTTGGCGTCGTGCTCTCCCGCCTGCAGCAGCCACTCGGCGGCGAGCCGGTGCCCGAGCGCGCGATCGTGGTCCGGCAGCATCGCGTAGCAGCCGTCGCGGATGAGCGCGTGCCGGAACGCGTACTCCTCCTCGTCCGAGAAGCGGCTCTGCTCGCGGCGCTCGAGCAGCTCGCGCTGGAGCATCCAGGGCAGCCAGTCCACCGCGAGCGTCGACCCGCCGGCGTCGCCGAGCAGGGCGAGCGCCCCGGTCTTCCAGAACGCCTCGCCGAAGACGCTCGCCGCCCGCAGCAGCCGCCGCGCCTCCGCGGGGATGGCCTCGAGCCGCGCCTCGACCATGCCCAGGATCGTCTCCGGCAGCCTGTCCGCGCGCCCCTCCGCGACCGCCCGGATGAGCTCCTCCAGGTAGAAGGCGTTGCCGCTCGCGCGCTCGACGAGGCGCGCGACCTCGGAGGGCGGGAGCCCGTCGCCGAGCATCTGCCGCACGAGCTCCTCGGCCGCGCGGCGCGGCAGCGCGCCGAGCGTGATCTCGTGGACCTCGCTGCCCTCCCAGAGGACGGGGAAGACCTTCCGCACCTCGACCCGTGCCAGGTAGAGCACCGCGAAGGGCCTGTCGTGGAGCTCCCGGAGGGCCCGCGCGATGAGCTTGAGCGACGCCGCGTCGCCCCACTGGATGTCCTCGAGCACGAGCAGGTACGGCCCCGCCGCGCACGCCGCCTCCATGAAATCGAGGTAGGCGAGCGGGATCTGGTCGGCCATCAGGGCCGGGCTCTGCCGCGCCGCGAGGAAGCTCGGATCCGCCTCGCCCGGGAACGGCGTGCCGACGATCTCGCCGAGGAACGCGGCGATCCGCGTCCTCTCGCCCGGCGTCAGCGCCTGGGCGCGGGCCACCAGCGAGAGGAGCCGCTCCCGCTGCGCCGGGGCGGGCTCGCCGCCGGTGATGCCGGCCGCGCCCCGGAGCGCGGAGCCGAGGAGCGAGAACGGCGACCCCGCGCTCAGCGAGTCGCCGCGGCCGACCGCGACCGTGAGCTCGGGGTGCCGCTCCCGCAGGATCTCGATGAGCTCGTACCGCAGGCGGGATTTGCCGATCCCGGGCGGCCCGGTGATCAGGATGGCGCGGGGCTCCGGCCCGCCGAAGCTGTCTTCGAGGAGCTCGCGCAGGTTCCGGAGCTCCCTGTCGCGGCCGACGTAGGGGCTCGGCTTGCCGAGGAGCGTCCGCGCCGACCGGCCGACCTCGCGCTCATGCAGCAGGAAGAACGTGCCGGACCGCGCCGGCTCGATCTCGAACCGCGCGTCGAGCAGCGCCCGCGTCACGTCGTCGATCCACACGGGGGCGGGCCTCCGCTCCGGGCGCGCGTCGCGCTCCGCGAGGGCGAGGAGCGCGGCCGCGCGGTCCATGACCGGGCCGACAGGGAGGCTGCCGGTGTGCTCGGCGCGGCCGGTCGTGAGCACGACGGAGGCCTCCGGCACGACCTCGACGAGCTTCAGGGCGCACCGCGCCGCGCGCGCTGCCTGCAGGGCGGCGTCGCCCACGCCGGCGATCGAGAGCACGATCGTCCCGTCGGCGAGCGCGTCCACGCGGGCCCCTAACGGCTGCGCGCTCGTGTAGAGCTTCCTCGTGAGGTCGCTCGGCTCCGCGGCGACGAGCGTGCTGGCCGCGCTGTCGCAGGGCGAGAAGCGCGGCTCCCGCGCGGCCACCAGCGAGAGCAGCCGGAGCTCGCCCGCCGTGATCGCCTCGTACAGGACGGGGGGCGCGGCCAGGCCGCTCGTCGGATCGCGCTCGAGGGCGTCGAGCGCGTCGATGACGGCCGAGCCGTCGCGCGGCCGCTGCTCCGGGTCCTTCGCGAGCATGCGGGCGACGAACTCGTCGAGCTCCTGCGGCACCTCGGGCCGGAGGTTCCGGACGCGCGGCGGGTCTTCCATGAGGAGCTTCGCGAGGAGGGCCATCACGTGCTGGCCCTGGAACGCGGGCCTGCCCGTGAGGCACTCGAAGAGCACGGCGCCGAGCGAGAAGATGTCGGCCCGCGCGTCGAGGCGCTCGCGCTCGCCGGTGGCCTGCTCCGGGGCCATGTAGCCCGGGGTCCCCATCACCGAGCCGGTCTGGGTGAGCGCGCCGATGGTGCGCTTCATCCGGGCGATGCCGAAGTCGAGCACCCTGAGGCCGGCGACCTCGCCGCCGACGAGCAGCAGGTTGCTCGGCTTGACGTCCCGGTGGACGATGCCCCGCGCGTGCGCCGCCCCGAGCGCCTCGGCGGCCGCGCGGAGCAGGGCGAGGCTCTCCTCGAGATCGAGCTTCTGCCGGGCGAGGCGCTGCGCCAGGCTCTCCCCTTCGAGCCATTCCATGGCGAGGTAGGGCACCCCGTCGGGGGTGATGCCGTGGGCCACGTGCCGGACGATCCGCGGGTGATCGAGCTCGGCGAGGATCCGCGCCTCGTGCTCGAAGCGGTGCGCGGCGCTCCGGTCGGGCTGGCCGAGGAGCTTGAGCGCGACCTGCGCCCCCGTGGCCCGGTCGACGGCGCGGTAGACCGTCCCCATCCCACCGGAGGCCGCGACGCGCTCGAGCTGGAAGCGGCTGTCGATGACCTCTCCCGGGCGCATAAGGCGGAGGATGCACCGGCGTCGAGCCGTCTTCAACGGTCCGGCGGGAGGCCGGCGGTCGGTGTGCGGCTATACGCTCGCGCGGCGCGCCAGGCGGTGAGTCGCGCCTCAGCTCTTCGGGATGCGCCATGTCACGCCGGCGCGGAAGAAGAGCACGTTCGGGATGCTCTGCCCGCCTCCGGGGATACCCTCGTCCTCGTCGTTCATCGGCTCGTAGCGACGGAACAGGCTGTGTCCCGCCTGGGCGGTCACCCACACCGACGAGAAGGCGCGCACGCCGAGGGTCACGCCCGCGGTCGCGACCGAGTAGGCGACATGATCGAGGCACTCCTCGGGCCGCGCCGCGCGCTCGTCCTGCTCGGTCGCCGGGTCGTCGGCCGGCTGGGCCGCGCACGGCCACGCCCCGGTGACGCGCGGGTCGCGCACGGCGTAGGCGTTCCCCGCCAGGTCCGCGCGCAGGCCGACCTCGACGCGATCCGAGAAGAGGAGCTTCACGGCCGCGAAGCCCGGCAGGAAGGCCTCGACGCGGAAGAGGGGGCTCGGCGTCCAGTCGACGTACGCCGCCGGCAGCGGGAGGAACGAGCCGAAGCTGTACGACGCCAGCGCGCCGCCGCCGAGGACGAGCTTCTCCGAGAGCGTGCGGGTCACGAGCCCTAGCGCGCTGACGCGGACGAGCCCGCCGTCGAAGGCCTCGAAGTCGCCCGCGAGCCCCGGCGCGACGCGCAGCGAGAGCGACCAGTCGTCGGGGAGCAGCTGGACGAACAGCACCGGGACGTCGACGGCGTGGAAGGCCCGGAGCTCGTCGAAGCCGGGCGGGGCGCCGACGTACGAGATCGCCTCGACGTGGTACGTCGCCCCCGGGATCAGGAACGTCTTCTCCCCGAGGGGGATCGGCACGTTGGCGTTGACCTCGTACGACGAGATCTGCGCCCGCACGGGGCGCGGGTCCTCGATCGCCGCGCCCGGCATGTACTGCGCGCTCAGGTCCACGAGATCGGGGAGCTGGGCCCACGCCGCGCCCGGCGCGAGGACCGCGACGACCGCGAGCAGCGGCGCCAGGGCGAGGAGCCGCGGGGGGCGCGCGGCGGCGCGATCGGCGGGCCTCATCGCGCGACCCGCTCGTCGAGCCAGTCGAACAGCCGCCCCTGGGCGAGGAGCTGGTTGCCGCCCTGGCAGTGGACCTGCGACGCCGTGCCCGCGTCGAACACCATCATGTGCTTCGGGCACGTGAGCGCGCCGTAGAGGCGCTCCGACTCGCCTGGAGACGCGTCCTCGGCGCTGCCCTCCATGATCAGCGTCTCGCAGCGGATGCCCGCGACGCCGTCGGCGTTGTCGTACTTGCGGAGCTCGTCGATCACCTCGTGCGGCGTCGAGACGCCGTGCTTCCATGCCACGTCGTCGAAGTACCAGCGCGCGTCGGGCAGCACAACCGAGGCGGCGTCGATGGCGCGGTCGAAGGCCGCGGGGCCGCGCGCGTGCAGCTCGAGCAGGCCGGGCATCGACGCGAAGTGGCGCAGCATCGCGTCGCGCCAGCTGACGACGCCCGGGTTGGCGACGAGGGCGCGCAGGCGGCGCTCGCGCGAGGCCGCCCGCGGCGCGAGGTAGCCGCCGAACGAGAGCCCCATCAGGACGAACTTGCCGGCGTCGAGCCGCTCGTCGCGCTCGGCGAAGTCGAGCACGCGCCCCACGGGGACCTCCCAGTCGGGCCGGAAGGGGTGCCCGTGGAGGCGCAGCGAGGCGCCCTGGCCCGGGCCGTGGAACGAGAGGACGTGGTAGCCCCGCTCGAGCGCGCCGTCGACGACCCACATGGTGTCCTCGGGCCACGCGTGGAGGCCCTGCTGCAGCACGATCGTGGGCGCGCGCGCCGCCCCGGGCGCGTAGTGGACGCGGCCGTGGAGCACGCCGTTCTCGTAGGGGATATCGACCTGCCGGGAGTCGTAGCCCCGCATGCGGAGCGCCCGGTCATGCAGGTCGAGCCCCGCGATCGTCGCCTGGACCAGGCGCGGGTCGGAGCGATCCGCGTAGCGCATCAGCCCGGCCCGGTAGTACGCGCCCGCGCGCAGGAAATGCGACGCGGCGCTGCGCGCGTGGCCGCGGGCCTCCGCCTCCTCGCCGTAGCCCCGCACCCGCTTCGCGGTGGCCAGCCACTGCTCGAACCACGAGCGCTCGTCGCCAGGGAGGATGCGGGTCGCGGTGTCGAGCACCTCGCCGACGTCGGTCAGCCCCATCGACGCGAGGCCGAGCCAGAACACGATCTGCGCATCCATGACCGGCTGGCCGGTGAACTTGAACCGGTGCCAGACGGGCGCCGCCTGGCCCCGCCCGAGCGTGTCGTCGCCGTGGAACCGCGCGGACGCGACCTCCTGATCGACCCCGCGGCGGCCCGACGCGAACCCGAGCGCCGCCCCGCCCCCGGCGACCGCCGTGTGGGTGAGAAATCTCCGCCGATCGAGCATCGGTGCACCTCCAGCGCCTGACGAAACAATTGTTTGAAACATGTGTTTCAAGGATTGACGCCCGCCGGGCGCATCGTCAAGCTATGTTTCAAACAATCGTATGAACGACCGTGACCCCCTCGCCCCTGCGGACGATCTCGATCCACGGCAGCGGCTCGTGGTCGCTGCGATCGATCAGATCGAGAAGCACGGCATCGGGCAGCTGACGGTGCGGAAGCTCGCGGCGGCGGCCGGCGTCAACATCGCCGCGGTGAACTACTATTTCCGGTCGAAAGAGGCGCTCGTCGCGGCGGCGCTCGATGGGTCGATCGGGAACATGCTGTCGGACACCGAGGACTTCCTTGCCCGGATGCCGGGCGATCCCCTGGAGGCGCTGAGCGGGCTGCTCGGCTACTACCTCGAGGGCGGGATGCGGTACCCGAACGTGGGCAGGGCGCTCCTGCACGACGCGTTTCACGCGGACGACTACAGCGGTCCCTTCCCCAAGCTCTTCGCGCCGGTGATGGAGCGCCTGCGCGATCTCGTCCGGGCGGCGGTGCCCGGGCTCGAGGAGCGGGCGGCGGCGCGCCGGGTGGTGGCGGCGCTCTCGGCGGTCTTCTTCCCGACGTTCTTCGCGGGGCTTTACGAGGGGCTGAGCGCGCTCGGCTCGCCGGCCGACCGCCTCGCCTACGCGCGAGAGCTGGCGCGGCAGACGCTGGCGCCCGTCGCGGTCCCGGAGCCGGCTCCGCCCGCGCCCCAGGGCAAGCGGTCGAAGCGCGGGTGATCCGCGGGGGATCGCGCGCTCCCGCCGGAGCGGCGGCTAGTCTCTCCCGCGCCCTTGCTGCTTCACTCGCACTGGGGCGGCGACGGCGCAAAGCACTCCCCCGCCGCGTTGCAGTACGTCCTGCCGCACTTGAGCTTCGGTTTCGCATCGGGCAGCGGGCCGCGCGCGCCCGGCGAGGGCTTCCTGCTCCCCGCGGCGCTCATGGCCGGCGCAGCGCTCGCGGGCGGCGCGGGCGGCGCAGCGCTCACGGACTGCGCGGGGGCGGGTGCGGTGCCCGGCGGCGCGGCGGTCCCGGGCGCGGTCGCCACCTGGGGCGCCTCCGTGACGGCCCCGGGCGCCGTCGCGGAGGCCCCGGGCGCCGCCGCGGCGCTGGACGCATCCGGCGCCGCGCGGTCGGGCGACGGCGCCTGGGAGCGACCGCAACCGGAGCTCGGGAACGCCGCGAGCCCCAGGGCCACGGCAACGACGCACGCTCGTGGGCTCATCCTGTTCATCACCGATGGCTCCGTGCCCACGCGAGCTCGCTCTGCCCGGCCGCGATCGCGTCCATCCACGCCGCGAGCCCCGGATACGCCGCCTTCACCTGCTGCGCGTACCCGGCGAACGCCGCGGGATCTCGCGCGGCCTGGAGCTCCGCGGCGAGCCCGCACGCCTCGGGCGCGAACACGCCGCCGAGCACGCGGAGCCGCGCCGGGTCGACGGCGTCGAGCTCCTCCGGGCCGTGGATCAGGTACTTCATGAGCCTCGGATACCGCAGCGGATCGCCCGGATCGGCGGGCGGCGCGAGCCGGGTCGGATCGGACGGCGGCCGGCGGAGCCACCGCCCGAACGAGCCGGCCGCCTCGACCTCGGGCCGGAGCTCGTCGAGCAAAGCGCGCTCCGCGGCCGTGGGCTCCCGGAAGCGCAGCCGTCCGCGGCCGCTCGCGGCGACGTGCGGCGGGGCTCCGTAGAGCAGCACGCCGTCGACCTCCCCCGCCGCCAGATCGTCCGGCAGGAGCTCGGAGATCTCCACGAGGAGCCGGCGGACCTCGCCGGCCCGCAGGCGGAAGCTCGGCGCCGAGAGATCGGCGTCCACCACGGCCGTGGGCGCCTCCTCGAAGAACGGCTCCGCCTCGCCCGGCCGCCACAGCCTGATGCCTATCGCGCCCCGCAGCGCCGCGGGCGATGGCAACGGCAGCCGCATGAGCGACGCGCCCGGGGGCACGCTGCCGATCGTGATGCCCACGAACATCGGAAAGCCGAGCACATACTGCGGCTCGACATCGATGCCCACGAGGGCCGGGCCCGGAGGTGTGATGTCCGGAGCGCTCACTTCCACGCGAGCCCCTTGTTGTCCTCGAGGTGGACCCGCCTCACCTCCTTGAGGTGCCTGCCGCAGACGTCGCTGCCGGTCTTCCCCGACGTCCCACGGATGAGGTTGCGCTTGTCGTCCAGCATCCAGTTGGGCCTGTAGTTCATGCAGCACGTCTTGTCCCGCGGGGCGCGGAAGTCGAAGTACCCGCACTTGTGCGGCATACCGAACGCGTGGACGAGCTCATGAACGATGGTCCCGACGATGCGGCCGCGGTACGTCGGCTTTGGCAGGCCGGTGCCCGCGTCGCGGTAGCCGCTGTGGTGCGTGAACATGATGGTCCGGCCGGCGAAGTACTCCTTGCCCTTGGCCGTCACGGTGGGGCTGATACCGGCGGTGTAGAAGGCGCCCGGGTTGAACAGCTTGACCTTCACGTTCGCGGCCATCCCGTAGCCGCCGGGGGTCGCGGCGCCGCCCTTCTTCCGGAACCTGGGCGAGTAGTTGAACCGCACCTTGTACGCGTGCGCGATCGACCCGTCGCCCGCCGTGAAGTCCGGCTGGGCGTCGTGATCCACGATCCAGCAGCGCGTGATCGGGCCGGCCGCCGTCGTCTCGGTCTGTACGCTGAACAGGTTGAAGCCGACCGTCTCCGAGCCGGAGGTCAGCTCGGCGAAATCCACGTCGGGGAACGTCCCTGGAACCTCGAAGAACTCGAAGAGGTTGGCGCCCGCGCCGGCGGTCTTCAGCTCGACGTCCCCCTCGAAGACCTTGTCGCCCTTCTTGATCGGCAGAGGGTGCGGCTCCATCGCGGAGATGACGCAGAACCAGCCGGGGTTCGACCTGTTCGAGAACACCTTGTTCACGTAGGCCACGCACTCGGTCTCGAGGTCGTCGTCCTTGGGCGCCATGTGCGGCTGGTCCGGCACCTCCCTCTCCGGCTCGCAATCGAGCTGGACGCAGCACGGCTCGAACGGCACGGGCACCTCCTCCATGGGCAGGGCGAACGCGCTCTTCATGCGGACGGATTCGACCCGGATCCGGTGCCACATCGTCATGATGCCGGTCTCGGCGCCGAACCCCTCCACGTGGGTTGCAGCGTCGATGTCCGCCCGGAGGATGAAGTTGTCCCCGGCCGTGTCCGGGCAGTGGAAGACGACCTTGCTCTCGTCGCCGACGATCGTCGTCTTCGCCTCGGTCGCGGCCGCGGACGCGAGCGCGAAGCCGGCGACCGCCTCCCAGGGCGGGCTCTTCGCCGGCTTGCCCTCGTTGTCGGCCGCGCGCGAGCCCTTGTGATCCCCGGCGGCGTCATAGTCCTTCTTGTCGACGTACGCCCCCCACGCGGCGTGAAAGCCGGGATCGTCGTTGGTCGGGTCGTCCGGCTCGACGACCGTCCACCGGATCTTCGCGTCCGCGGGGAGCTTCCCCCGCTGGATCGTCACCTTGGCGGTGAGCTGGATGAGCTGCTTGTCCTTGGCCCAGCTCCCGGCGAGGTCGCTGTTGAGGTACACCCGGCCGAGGTGGTCCTGGCTCGTGTACCCGGGCCTCGCCTCGGCGCGCTTCACCCCCGGCGCCCCCGGCGAGACGGGCGCGTGGAGCCCCAGGATCTCCGGGATGGAGACGAGCACGGTGTTCGGCATGCGCAGCGTCGCGCGCGTCTTCTCCCCTTCGGCGACGCGGGGCACGAGCGCCGCGCCCGGCGCGGCGGGCACCTCGCGCGTGAGCACGTCGCAGCGCAGGAGCGGACCTCCGCCGAGCTCGTGGACCCGGGTCGCGTAGGGGCTGCTCAGGCTGCCCGTCACGGCGCCGAGGCGCTTCGGGCCGGCGTCGCCCTGATCGTCCCAGATCTCGACGGCGACCGGGATCGCCCCGTTCGCGGCGACCTCGAGCTTCCACGGGATCGCCTCCGCCGTCAGATCGACCTCCCTGGCGCCAGCCGGGATCGGCTTGCTGCGCCCGAAGCGCCGCCCGGCGATGAACCCCAGCGCATACGGCTTCTTCGCGCCGGCGAGCAGCCCGTCGACGCCGAGGACCTTCTGGAGGGTGATCGTGACCGCGGCCGTCTGTGCCATTCGTTCCTTCTCGTCACGCGCCGTCGTGGCGTTTCAGGAGCTTCGCCCGCGTCGCGTCGTCGAGGACCCCGGTCGGCGTCAGCCCGGACGCCGACTGGTACCACGCCACCGCATTGGCCAGCTCGGGCCCGTCCTTGCCGTCCACCTCGCGGGAGAAATAGCCGAGGTTCTTGAGGCGCCCCTGGACGCCGCTCGGGACCTCGATCGGATCGAGGTGCCCGAGCTTCAGCGCCCAGGTGACCCCGCCTGCGCGCGCCGTCTCGTTGCCCGGCGTGTCCGGCCAGGCCGCGAGCTCGGCGTCCTCCAGGTCGGCGGGGATGGGGTGCTCGATGGGGCTCTTGCCGTCCGTCGTGCCGGCGACGACGACGTCGCGGTACGTCAGCTCGTACGCGAACGGCTCCTCGACCTCGAGGAGGAGGCGGAGCATCGTCTTCGGGACCTTGACCGTGAAGACGTGCTTCCCGCCCGTCGCGACCTCGACCTCCTTTGGCGCCGCGTCCGGGATGACGAGGACGTCGCCCGGATAGATGAGGTTCGGGTTGGGGCGCTTCTTCTTGAACTCGGCGTTGTCAGGATGGTTGTAGATGACGCGCCAGTCGGAGAAGCCGTACTTCGGGGCGATGCTCGAGAGGCACTCTCCCTGTCGGACAACATGCTGGTGGGGCATCGTTCATCCCATGATCCCATCCCATGATACCGGAGCGAGCATCCGCGAGCAGGCGATGCGTCGAGCACCGTAACGCGCCCGAGCGGCGCCCTCAAGCGCCGCGAACGGGCCCGCGCGCACGGCCGTGAGGAGCGAGGGCGACCGGGGGGCGCGACGGCCAAGCCCCGCATCCCCCGCATCGATGCCCTGACCCGCTCCTGACCCGCGCTTGACTCTCCCCCGCGCAGCGTGATGCCATGGGCCAGGGGCGAATCGAGAACGCGATGCGCGACCGCTGGGGTTTCGGCTGCTTCCCTGACAAGGTGTGGATCGCCCGGCGGGTTGATGCGCCGTTGCCGGACGGGGCCAAGGCTCTTCCTGCGCTGGAAGTGACGTGGCGGCTGGAGGCGTGGCTCGCCGACGGCGTCCACGGCAGGGTGCTCCTCGCCGAGATCGGCGAGGCGCTCGGCATTCCGGTGTCGACGGGGCCTTCGTTCGATCCGAGGGCGCTCGGAGCGCGGCTGCGGGAGGCGCTGCTCGACGGCCGCCTCCACGCCTACCGGATGCCGTACGTCGCTTCCGGCGCGCGCTTCGCGCCGCCCGAGCCGCTCGAGCCCGACGCGCCAGCGCCTGCGCCCAGGGAGGACAAGACGTGGGTCGGGATTCAGCTCATGGACGACGCGGACCCGCCGCAACCTGTCCCGTTCAAGAGATACCGTATCGAGCTGCCGGACCGCTCGGTTCGCGAGGGATTGCTCGATCAAAACGGCCAAGCCGTGATCGTCGGCATCGATGCCGGTACATGTAAGATATCGTTCCCTCAGCTCCACGCGGACGACTGGCGGCCCACGTAGGCCCGCGTCGCTCTCCGGGCATGGGTCTGGCTTCGGATGCTCTTGCGGCTGCGCTCAGCAATCGAAGAAGCGGCGAAGCCCGGGGCGGATGACCTCCTCGATGGTCTCATCGAGCAACACCCGGGCTTTCAGGCCGCTGCACAGCCCGAGCTGCTCCCCGTCCGGCGGGGCGTCGTGGGCCGGCAAGTGCGCGTGCTCGTGCTCCACGAGGTGCCGGAACGCGACGGGCAGGTAGCGCTCGATCGCTTGCCGCTCCGCCGAGGAGAGCTCCGGCGCGACCTGCTCGAGGAGGCGCCAGCCGAAGCGGGCGTGTCCGACCTCGTCGGCGTAGATGCGCGTCAGCAGGTCGAGCAGCGGCCCGGGCGGCATCTCCAGCCGCTCCGCGCCGATGAGCGCCACGGCCACCGTCTCGCTCATGCAGCAGATGTGGATCACGTTGCGCAGCGCGGCCGCGCGTGGGGGCGCGTCGCGGTGCAGGGGGAACTCCGGGCGTTCCGGGACGCTCGCGGTCGCCGTCCCGCCGAGGGCCTCCACCACGGCGCCGCAGAGGATCCCGTGGCGGCGCTCCTCGTCGGCGAAGCCCCGGCACGCCTCGGCGAGCTCCGGCGGGAAGCCCGCCTCGGCGAGCTGGCCCGCGAGCGCCTCGAACACGGCCGACGACCCGTGTTCATTCACCATCCGCGCGTGCCAGGTGCCGATCGCCGACGGGAACAGCGCCGCGGGATACCCGCTCACGTCGAAGGCGCGCGCGCGCGCCTCGCCGCGGAGATCGAGCGTCGCGGCGTTCATGCGACCTCCGACGGGGCATCATAGGCGTCGAGCGCGGGCGGGACCGGGGGGCCCCAGGGCGTGCAGAACGTCCGCGTATAGAGCTCCCCCTCGGGAGCGACGACGTCGCCGAAACAGCAGGCGTGCCGGACGGGCTCGGCATCTCTGTAGGAGATCGCGTTGGCGTCCACGCCCACGATCAGCGCCGTGCAGCAGTTCACGAAGGAGGCGTCTCCGGCGAGGGCCGCCCGCTGCTCCTCGGAGATCCCCGTCCCGGGGGCGGGCAGACGCTGCACGCCGTAGTCGACACAGCAGTCGAGCTCCGCGCGGGGGCGAGCCTCCGTGTCGTCGAGGCTCACCTGCTCGGCGCACGCGAGCCCGGTCGGCGTGGGCGGCGCGCCTCCGGAGCCACCCGCGCCGCCCGCGCCGCCCTCATCGGGCGTCGGAATGACCCCACTCCCCGTCGAAGGTTCCCCACCGCCGCCGGTCGTCGCACCGACTCCGGTCGTCCCGCCGACTCCGGTCGTCGCACCGACTCCGGCCGAAGCCGGGCCGTCCGGCTCCCCCGCCGGGATCTCCTCGTCGGGATCCAGCGGTGACGACTGCCCGCCAGAGACGTAACGTCCGCTGCAGCCCGCCAGGGCGCCACAGGCCAGCGCTCCCAGCGCGACCCTCGCTGCTGCACGCAATGCTGCCCGTCTCGTCTCCTCACGCATAAGTTCTCCTCCAGTAAAATAGGCTGTTTACCGCAGGGCGCGGCGCGGACCGAGCACTCGGCCCATGTGGACCAGTGTAGGCGCGCCGCACAGCGAAGAGAATCTGCATTTTCCGCACACCATTGAACTGAAATTCAGAACAATGGCGCCGCGGGATCAGCTCAGGAGTGCGTCTCGCGGCCTGTGGAACGGTACGCCCCCGGAGGGACCCCGACCTCCCGGCGAAATGCGACGTTGAAGGCCGCCTCGTCCTGGTAACCCACGGACGACGCCACCTCGGCGAGGGCGAGCCCGGGGCGCTCTCGCAGCGTCTCCTTCGCGAGCTCCATGCGCCAGCGCGTCAGGTGACGGAGAGGGCCCTCTCCCACGTGGTCGCGGAAGGCGAGGGCGAAGCCCGAGCGGCTCATACCGGCCTCCCGCGCGAGCGAGGCCACGGTCCACGCGCGGGCCGGGGCCTTGTAGAGCGCGTCGAGGGCGCGGGCGACGCGCTCGTCCGCGAGCGCCGCGCGGAAGGAGCCAGGAGGCGCGGGGCGCTCGAGCTCCGCGCGGATGGCCTGCAGGAGGAGCAGCTCCGCGAAGCGCGCGGCCATGACCGGCGCGCCCGGCCGCCGGCCGCTCACCTCGTCGCGGATGCCGTCCAGGAGCCGGCCGAGGCCGGGCACCGGCTCACCGGCCCCGCCGTCGAGGAGCACCACCGAGGGCAGCGCGCGGAGCAGCAGCGGCCGCCCGGCGCCCGCGACGTGCATGGCAGCGCAGAGCACCACCGTCCTCGCGCCGTCGCCGCCCAGCCGGCGCCGCACCGTCTGCGCACCCGGTCGAGGCGGCGAGAGCCAGCGATCCTCGTCGACGACGGCCGCCCCCGGCCGGTGCCTCAGACAGTGGGGGACGCCGTGGGGCAACAGCAGCAGATCACCCTGGCCGGCGCGGATCTCTCGGCCGTCGAGCTCCAGCCACATCTCGCCTTCGAGGAGGTGGTGGAGCAGGACGATCTCTCGGGGGCCGATACGGGCCCCCCACGGCGCGCCGAGCTCGACGCGGCCGAAGAGGCTGGTCTCGATGCGCACGTGGCGGAGCAGCGCTGTCAGGACATCGGGCATTGGACGATCACAAAAGAGCGCTGGACTCTATCACATGGGGTGGATCGACTCGATCACACTCGCGCGCAGGCCTGCCCCGCCGTGATCACCGACGAAGGACGCGGCGTCGGGCTGCCCGGCGTCGAACCCCTGCACGATGGGCAGCAGCTTCAGCGCGCCCGAGATCACCTCGACGCGGGGATCCAGCTCCTCGAAGAGGAGGTCGCGCATCGTCGCATGGCTGTCGTCGACGACGACCCGCGTGGCCCACGCGCCGAGCGCGGCGGCGTTCGCCTCGCGGCTCGTCCACGCCCGGGCGCGCTCGTAGTCGCCGCCGCTCCGGCGCGTCTGGTCGACATGCACCACCCCGCGCCCCCCTCCAGGTCGATCGAGATCAGCACGAACCCCCGTGTCCTTCCTCGCGCCGCCCTGGAGAGCCCGTGTCATGCCCCCCACGAATCACCGATCCGACAGGGGACGGACGGCTTGGCTCGCTCGATTTCTGACCATTTTCTCTGGAACATGGGTAGATTTCGGTAGTCATCTGCATGGCACAGCGAGCGGCGCCCCCTCGCGCAGTGGACGCGCGGGCGCGACGACAGAGGGTGCAGCGACATCGCCGCATCGTCTCCAGCGGATTCTCCCCCGGCTCGTCCGGCGGTGGTACGCTCGGCAGAGAAAGGACGACATGCACGAGATGGATCGGATCACGAGCGACCCCGAAGTGATGATGGGCAAGCCTGTCATCCGCGGTACGCGCATCACCGTGGAGCATGTCCTCGAAGAGCTGGCGGGCGGCATGACCTTCGATGACCTCCTCGCCGCCCATCCCCAGCTCACCCGCGAAGACCTCGCGGCAGCCGTCGCGTTCGCCGTCGACGCCGTGCGCCTTGAACGGCTCCGGACGCTCCGGGCAGCCTCTTGATCCTGGCCGACGAGAACGTCGCCGCGCCCATCGTGGAGCGCCTGCGCGCGGATGGCGTGACCGTCCTGCAAGTCGCGGAGATCGCCCCGACGATCGCCGACAGCGAGGTCCTCCGGCTTGCCGCGGAGCACGACGCTATCGTGCTGACCGACGACAAGGATTTCGGCGAGCTCGTCGTTCGGGAAGGATACGCTCACCGGGGAGTAGTCCTCTTGAGGCTCGCGGGCGTCCCTTATTCGAAGCGGGCCGAGATGGTGTCAGCGCTCTTTCGCGAATGCGGTACGGAGCTCGACGGGGCCTTCACGGTGCTCTCTGCCGATGGCCGTGTTCGCATCCGGAGCCTATCGCCGAAGCAGGGAACATAGAGAAGGGTCAACAGCGCGCGCTGCCCCGACTGCCTCGGGCCCCCTCGACCGTCACCGAGCTCCAAGACGCCCTCCGGACGGCCTCCGCGCTCCACGTCTAACGTCGGGGCTCCGGGTCGCCTGCGGCGCCCTACGCCCGAACCCCAGCACGTCGGCCGCCGCGTGAACGCTGGGTGAGCGCTCTGGAACGTCGGTCGGCTCGCCGAGCGCGGTGGCATTGGACGCTCACAAAAGAGCGCTGGACCCTGCCCCATGGAGAGTCCGCCGGCCGGTCGCTAGGTTCGGCCATGGCTTCAGCCACCGAGTCACGAGGAGGCAACCATGGACGTTTTCATCACCGGCGCGAGCGGCTTCATCGGATCAGCGATCGCCCGCGCCCTGGTCGCGCGCGGCCACCGGGTACGCGGGCTCGCGCGCAGCGACGCGTCGGCGGCGAAGGTGCGGGCCGCCGGCGCGGAGCCGATCTGGGGCAGTTTATCGCAGGTCGACGTGCTCGCGCGCGCGGCGGCGGCCGGCGACGGGGTTGTGCACACCGCGGCCACGACAGGAGAGGATCGCCCGGCCACGGACGAGGCGGCGGTGACGGCGATGCTCTCCGCCATGAGCGGCGGGGTCTTCATCACGACGACCGGGGCGCCGCGCGCGCGCTCCTCGCGGGTGCCCGTGCCGGAGGAGGAGAGCGTCAACCCCGGCGGAGCGCTCGAGTGGCTCGTCGCGGCCGAGTCGCGCGTGCTCGGCGCGAAGGGCGTCCGCGGCCTGGTCGTGCGGCCGCCGATCGTCTATGGCAACGGCGGAGGTCCGGTGGCGGGCCTGGTGCACGGCGCGCGCGCCGCGGGGGTGGCGCGATATATCGACGATGGCGAGAACCGCTGGTCCACCGTCCACGTCCGGGATCTGGCGGTGGCCTACGCGATGCTGCTGGAGTCGGACGCAAGGGGCGTATTCCACGCCGCCGAGGCGTCGCCCGAGCCCATGGCGGCGCTCTTCGCGGCGATAGGCGACGCCGCCGGTGTCCCCGTGGGCTCGTGGAGCCTCGCGGAAGCCCTCGCAGCGCACGGCCCCATCGCCGGCTTCCTGGCCATGGACGCCGCCCTCGACGCGACCAAGCTGCGCAGCCTGGGCTGGTCCCCGGAGGTCGGAGAGGCGCTCGGAGGCATCTGCGGCGCCCTGCGCGACCCGGCGCAGGGATACCGCGCGCCATGAGCCGCGCCGCAGGCTTCAGGGCAAAGCGCCGTCGCGCGCGGCGCTCGCCGCCGGCGCCTCCCCTCCTCGCTTGTTGTCGAGGGCGAGCAGCACGAGATAAGAAAGGGCACAGACAACGAGGCTTCCGAACACGAGCATCGGCAGCGAGTACGCCAGCCGCTCCAGGCCCACCCCCTCGATCAGCTTGCCTGTGAGGGCCGGGAGGACCATGCCGCCGAGGCTGTCGCCGACCAGCACGAGCCCGGTCACGAGCGCCGTCATGGGCACGATCTGCCCCGTGAGCGTGAAGCCGCTGGGCCAGAGCGGCGCCATGAAGAGCCCTAGCCCGAGCGAGACACCCCACAGGAGCGCGCTCGAGGGCGGCAGGAGCAGCATGATCGCGGACAGCACGAGACAGCCGCCCAGCCCCACAGGGATGACCTGGCGCGGCGTGAAGCGGATCGCCACCGGGATCGAGAGAAGCCTCCCGATCGTGAACGAGAGCCAGAACCCCGAGGTGAGGTACGCGGCCCCGGTCGCCGAGACGACGCCCAGCGTGAGGGCATAGGTGTAGATCCAGCTCCCGAACGAGATCTCCCCGCCGACGTAGGCGAACAGGTACAGCACCGCGACGAGCACCGGAAGGAGGGGCAGCGCGCGCTCCGCGCCCTTCGCCGCGGCGTCCTTCCCGGCCTTTTCCTGAGGCTCGGGACAGTGTCGCATCGAGAGCACGCCCAGGGCGACGAGCGCCGAGAAGGCGGCCACGGCCCAGTACGCCGCGTGGTAACCGCCCCAGGCGACCGGGACGCGCGCGACAAGGAGCGGCGACACGAACGCGCCCAGCCCGAAGCAGAAGTGAAGCCCGTTCATGTAAGGGCTGACCTTCTCCCCGTGCGTCCAGAGGAGCAGCGCGTTCCCGCCCGTGTTGATCAGCCCCTCCGCGAGACCCCGGCAGAACGCCACGACCACGAGCAGCCATAACCACGGGACGGCCGGGATGACAGCGAGGCACACGGCAGCGATCAGGTGCGCTCCCCCGAGCAGGTTGTGCCCGTGCACGCGATCGAACAGCTTGCCTCCCCAGAGCGTACCGAGCGTGTAACCAACCCCCCCGCCGAGGAACAGCGAGCCCATGTCCCCGACGCTGGAGCCCGTCTGCCGCGCCAGGTCCGGCAGGGTCGGCCCGGTGATCGCCGTGATGAGGCCCAGGCAGATGAAGAGCCCGTAGTAACCGGCCGTCTGGCGCAGCGCCCTGTCGCTCCACCGGCTCGAGACCGGACGCTCCTCCACGGCTGCAGTGCTCATCGCTTCGCTCCTTTTACCTGATGCGGGGACTCATATGCCGGCCCCGGCGCGGCAGGGGATCCGGGGGGATCGTCGGCGCGCGAGGCGCTCGTCGCGCGCTCCCGCTCGTGCTCGATGCGCCACGACTCGAAGGCCAGCGCCTGGAGCGCGGAGAGGACGAGCACGGAGACGTCGGTGTTGACGTAGAGCCAGATGAACCCGAGCCCCAGGCCGCGCACGAGCAGGGCCACCGCCGCCCCGACGGCGACGTTGCCGCCCCAGAACAGGAGGCACACACCCACGCAGCGGATCGCGCGCAGGAGCGCGGGCCGGAGGAGCCCGGCGCGCATCCCCCGGCGGCGCCCCGCCGCATAGACCACGCAGGACGTGGCGGCGACGACGCCAAGGATGTAGAGCGCGTCCGACACCGCTACACCTCCCCGCGGAGCCGCGACAGGGCGCGCGCCGCGAGCTCCTGGAGCAGCCGGCCGATCGCCGAGAGGCGCTCCCCCGGGGTGTTCGACGCCGGCGACCCCTCCTGGACGGGCGCGGCGAGGACCTCGAAGCCCGCGCGCTCGAAGAGCCGGCGCGCGCGCGCGATGCGGTGCGCGCCGGTGACGAGCAGGATCCTCCTTGCGCCCCTGGGCAGCAGGAGCTCCGCGCTCCGCTCGGCTTCCACCGCGGTCGTCAGCCCGCGCGGCTCCGTGAGCAGGACCGACGCGGGGACGCCGAGGCCCTGCGCGAGGCGAGCGCGCGACTCGGCCTCGCTGGCCGGCCCGTTGCGGCTGCCGAGCATCAGCACGAGCGGCGCTCGCCCCTCACGGTACAGCGCGACGGCCTCGACGGCGCGCCGGAGGGAATCCTCCGGGAGCCGCCCGTCCGGATCGACGTCCGCGCCGAGGGCGACCACGGCGTCGGCCTGCCCGGCGTCGGGCGCCGACGCCATCCAGCGATCGAGCGGCGCGGCGACCGGGGTGAACGCGGCGACGGCGAAGGCCACGAGCCCGATCACGCCGGCCGCGGTGCTCAGGCGGTCCCACGCTCCTTCCATGCGCATGGCGTCGGATCCCTGGAGCCGCCCCTACGTGGCGCCCAGGAGCGCGGGCCTCGAGGAGCGCGCGGACAGCCGCCGCGCCTCCAGCTCCTCCGCGACGCCGTGGATCGCGCCCTCGACGCGCTCGAGCGTCTCCTCGCTCATCCGGCCGTGCAGGGGCAGGCAGACCTGGCCCGCGCAGAGCCGGTCCGTGTTCGGGAGGGCGACGCCCGCGGGGAAGCAGTCCAGCGCGTGCAGGGGCGGGTAGAAGTACCGGCGCGCCTCGACGCCGCGCCGCGCGAAGGCCGCGATGACGTCGTCGATCGGGGCGTCGATCAACCCGACCCCGAGGTTCTGCCCGTTGGGGTTCACGCCCGGCGGGATGCGCTGGGTGCGGTACACCTGCGGGTGCCGGGACAGGGCCGCGCGCAGCCGGTCGAGGTACGTCCGCCTGCGGGCCAGCGCCTCCGGGAGCCGGCGGAGCGACGAGAGCGCCAGGGCGGCGCGCAGCTCGTCCAGCTTGGCGTTCATCCCCGGGACCGACGCCGAGAGCGGCTGCGCGAGCCCGTGGTTGCGCAGCCGGCGCATCGCCGCGCTGACCTCCCGGTCCGGGGAGACGACGACGCCGCCCTCCGCGGCCACGAGGACCTTGGTGGCGTGCAGCGAGTAGGTCGTCGCGGTGAGCAGCGCCTCGGCCTCCCGGCTCGCCGCCTCGGTGCCCATGCCGTGCGCGTTGTCGTAGATCACGGCCGCGCCCGCGCCGCGGGCCTCGCGCGCGATGGCGGCCAGATCGGGCGGGACGCCGAACACGTTGACCGGGAGGACCAGCGTCGCGCCGCGCTCCGCGAGCAGGCGGCGCAGGTGCCCCGGATCCAGCGTCCAGGTCTCCGGGTCGATGTCGCAGAAGACCGGCTCGAAGCCCGCGTGCACCGCGGCGTTGAGCGTCGCGATGAACGTGAAGGCCGGCAGGATCGCCCTGCCCCGCCGCACCGCCGCGGCCTCGATGGCGAGGCTGATCGCGACGGCGCCGTTCGAGACGGCCACGGCCTCCTCGACGCCGAGGAACGCCGCGATCGCCCGCTCGAAGCCCTCGGCGAGCGGGCCGGTGTTGCTGAGCCGCCCCGAGCGCAGGACGTCGGCGATCTGCGCCGCGATCGCGTCCGGCTCGTCCACCTGCGGGGAGACCATGGGGATGAAGGGTCGCTGGTCGCTCATGCTTGTCTCTCCGGACGAAGGCGCTGGTGGACGACGCGGCCGATGAACTCCGGGATGCCGAGCAGGTACCGCCGCCAGAGCCGCCGCGGCTCGACCGCCAGGCGGTAGAGCCACTGGACGTGGCTCCGGCGCACCCACTCGGGCGGGTACGCGACGGCGCCCGCCACCTGATCCAGCAGCCCCCCCATACACCAGGTGGCGCGCACCTGGAGCGCCGCGAGGTGCTGGCTCACCCAGAGCTCCTGCTTGGGCGGGCCGAGGCCGACGATGAGCAACGCGGCGCCCGAGCCGTTGATCTCCCGGACCACCGCCGCCTCCTCCTCGGGGGCGAAGTACCCGTGGTGAACGCCGGCGATCCGGAGCCCCGGGCGCTCCGCGACCAGGCGGCGCGCGACCTCGTCGGCGATCCCGGGCGCGCCGCCGAGCAGGAAGACCGAGGCCCCGCGCTCGGCGCAGAGGTCGACGATCCGGCCGAGCTCGACCGGGCCCACGTTGATCCGCTCCGGGCACGGCCCGCCCAGCAGGCGCGCCGCCCAGACCACCCCGATGCCGTCGGCGTACACGACGTCGGCCTGGGAAACCGAGGCGCGGTACGGCGACTCGCGCGCCGCCAGCGTGGCGCAGTACGCGTTGACGTAGGTGTAGTAGTCGGGCCTTTCGCGCTCCGACTGCAGGGCCTCGTCCAGGCGGCGCAGCAGCTGATCGAAGGAGAGCCGCGTGACGGGGACGCCGAGGACGTCGACCCGGGGCGCGATCGAGGGCGGAGCGACGGTCATGCCTCTCCCCTCGCCGGATCCACCTTGTCCTGCGCGCTGATGAACGCGCGAGGATCGGTGACCGGGGCGCGATCGAGGACGGGCCGCGCCTCGTCGGTGCCGAACATCGCGACGTAGTCGCCGTGGAACCCGTCGCAGATGTCGCGGAGCGCGCAGCGCTGGCACCCCGCGCCCTTCTGGTAGCCGTTGTGCTCGACGCGGTTCAGCGCGTCGTGGCGGTAGGCCGCGTCGCGATCCCCGCGGCGGCGGAGGAGCCGGTAGGACAGCCCTTCCAGCTTCCTCATCACGGGGCCGATCCGCGGGTCCGTGTCGGCGCGGAGCATCCGGCCCCGGAGGTCGAGCGCGTCGGCGAGGCGGAGGAGCGGCTGCCGGAGCGGGCCGAGGCGGGGCCGCGCGCCGAGCGGGACGGGCGGCGACACGGCGCCGGCCCGCATCCGCTGCGGGCCCTTGTTGGTCCAGGTCCAGCTCGCGAAATCCCACTCGTGCGGGTCGTACGAGAGCTGCTGGTAGTTGTAGACCGACGGCCAGTGGCGCTCGGGGACGATGCAGTGGGGCAGGTACCGGACGTTCGCCTCCACGCCGGCCTGCGCGAGCACGTCGAGGGCCTCGTCGAGCGGGCCCCGCAGGTCGCCATAACGAGGCACGTTCTCCGCGGTGCGGGCGCCCTCCTTGCGCTGATCCGCGAACGGATTGAAGGCGAGGAAGTTGACGGCGCGCGCCCCCAGCTCGACCGACAGCCTCGCGATCGCCGGGAGCTGCGGCACGGCGAGCTTCGACATCACGCAGTTCACGCGGAACGGCACGTCGAGCGCGATGAGGTGGTTCAGCGCGCGCATCTGGCGCACGTGCGCGCCGCTCACGCCCACGGCCACGTCGTGCGCCTTCCCGAGCCCCTGGACGCTGACAAGGAAGTCGGCGACGCCGGAGTCCTTGAACTGCTGCGCCTTGTCGCGCTTGTCGAGCACCAGCGCGTTCGTGATGAGCGTCGGCGCGAGGCCGATCCCGGCGCAGTACCGGATCAACGCATGGATGTCGCGCCAGATGGTCGGCTCGCCGCCCTGGATGTCGATCGCATTGTTCCCGTAGAACTCGACGAGGGTCCGGCAGATCTCCTGCGCCTTCTCCAGCGACATGAACGGGTGCTCGGGGTGCTCCTTGTCCTCGATCCGATCGAGGAAGTAGCAGAAGTGGCACCGCAGGTTGCACGTCTGCCCGAGCCACAGCACGCCGCGGCGCGTGAGCTCCCGGGTCTGGCCGTGAGGCCGCGGCGCGGCGGCCGGGCGCGCGGCCGGCACCGCCAGGGCGAGGGCCCGCTCGAGCAGGATCTCCGGCGGCTCGATGTCCGCCGAGACAAGCGACTCCTTCCGCCTGAGCTGCACCAACGAAACGTTGCCATCCGTGCTGGTCTTCACGTGGTCCTCTCCTGGATTCGATCCTTCACGCACGGCGCGCGGCGCCCTGCCGCTTCACGTGACTGCTACCGGGAAGTTGAACCGCACCGCGATCGGGGCGATAGGGGAGCGGCATGCGCGCGCGGCGACCTCCGGTGAGGGATCTCCTCGATCCATGACGTCGTCGGCGCTCCGCGAGGACGCCCCGCCGCCGGCGAGGCGAAGCGTCTCGGGCAGCATGGCGCTGAAGACCGCGAGCGATCTCGTCTCGCGCGGCGTCCGCATGCTCCTCGCCGTCGTCGCCGCGCGGCTCCTGGGGCCCGCGGGCTTCGGCGACTACAGCTACGCCTTCGCCGTGGGCTTCCTGCTCGGCGAGCTCGCGGACCTCGGCCTGCACCTGTTCATCGCGCGCGAGGTGGCCCGCGATCCCGGCGCTCCCATCGGCCCGCTCGTGCGCCTCAAGCTCGCCGTGACGCTGGCCGCCGGCGCCGCCGGCCTCGTGGTCGGCCTCCTCGCGGGCGCGGCCTCGCCACGCCGGACGCTCGTGTGGCTGCTGACGGCCGCCTGGCTGATGGCCTCGTTCGTCGAGATGCTCAACCAGGTGTTCCGCGGGCATCAGCGGATGGAGCGCGAGGTGCTGGTGGCGGTCACCATGGCGGTCACGTCCTTCGGGCTGGGGACGGGCGCGCTGCTCTCGGGGCTCGGCGCGCTCGGCCTGGCGTGGGGCCTCGTCGCGGGCCACCTGGTCGCCCTCGCGCTGGCCCTGGCCCTCGCCGCCCAGCTCCTCGAGCGCCGGCAGTGGTCCAGCGAGGGCGCGACGCTGCCACAGGGCTTCCTCCGTGAGGCGGGGCCGCTCGCGGTGGTGATGGTCGCCAGCCCCCTCTACTTCCAGCTCGATCTCCTGATGCTGGGCTGGATGAGCACCCCCCACGCGGTCGGCGACATGAGCGCGGTCCAGCGCATGATCGGCGGCGCCATGATGCTGCCGGGCGTCGTGCGCGCGGCCGTCTTCCCCGCCTTCGTCGCCAGCCGCTCCGCGAGCACCCGCAGGCGCCTCGCCACGCTCACCTTCGTCGGGCTCATGGCCGCGGGCGCGCTCATGAGCGCCGTCGTGTGGTGGATGGGCGGGCCGCTCGTCCGGCTCGTGTTCGGCCCCGACTACGCGAGCGCCGTGCTGCCGCTGCAGCTCCTGACCACCGCGCTCGTGTGGATGGTGCCGGAGCTCGCCATCGGCCCGATGCTCTTCGCCGCGGGCCAGCAGCGCCCGTACGCGGCCCTCTGGACGGCCACCGTGCTCCTCATCGCGGCCGGGGACCTGTGGGCGGTGCCCGCGCACGGCGCCGCCGGCGCCGCCGCGGTGAAGCTCGTGGTCACGCTCGGCCTGGTGGCCGGCGAGGTGATCGTCCTCTTTCGCGTCAGGGACCACCTCGGGGCCTCCTGAGCGGCCGAGGAGCGGTCCTGTCACGGCGTCGTCGATCGCCCGGCGCACGGCGTCAGTAGCTCCCCACGCCGAAGAGCATGCGCAGCGGCGTGATCGCCATGATCTTCAGGTCGCCCCAGAAGCTGGCGTTGGTCAGGTAGTAGATGTCGAGGATGACGCTCTGGTCGAAGGTCACCTGGTTGCGCGCCACGACCTGCCACAGGCCGGTGATCCCGGGCCGGCCTTCGGTCCGGAGGCGGTGCCACGGCTTGAGCGCGTCGAACTCCGCCATCGGATAGGGCCTCGGACCCACCAGGGCCATGTCGCCCGTGAGGACGTGGAGGAGCTGGGGGATCTCGTCGAGGCACAGCCAGCGCAGGACGCCGCCCAGCCGCGTGACGCGCGGATCCCTCGGGTCCTTGGGGATGACGACCCCGTCGTCGCGCACGAAGCCGGGGATCTCGCCGCGGATGACCGAGAGCCGCGCGGCGTCGCCCCGGTCCTCGCCGTCCCGGCGCTGCGTCCGCATCGTCCGGTACTTGAAGAACCGGAACGGCTTCCCGCGCAGCCCCGCGCGCGGGGCGACGTGGAACGGCCCGCCCGGGGACTCGAGGTGGATCAGCAGCGCGATCGTCAGCCACAGCGGCGCGCCCCCGAGCAGCACCGACAGGGCAACGAGCCTCTCGACGGCCCGGGTGGCCGCGGCGTCGAGGCCGCCCCGCTCGCCCGAGCCGAACCGGACCACCGGGAGCCCCTCCGCGGTCCGCTCGGACAGGCCGAGGCGCGCCGCGAGCCACTCGAGGTCCCGCGAGGCGATCGCGACCGCCTGCGCCCGCCCGCGCGCCCGCCGCAGCACCTCCCCCACCGCGTCGAGGCCCTCGACGACGACGGGCGCGGCCGGATCCAGCGGAGGAGGCGGCGCGGTTGCACCTTGAGGGAAGGACGTCGTTGCACAGGTCAAGAAAACCTCCTGGTGGTCTCCGGTCCGGCGTCGCGGCGGTTCCCCCGCCCTGCCGTCTCGCCTCAGCCCTCTCTCAGCTGCTCCCCGAACGCCCGGCGCGTCCGCCACCGCGCCCACGCCGGAAAGAGCTCTCCCACCACGCTGCGGAGGCGGAGCCGCAGCGGAGCGCCGCCCTGCGCCCGCGGCGCGCGCCAGAGCGCGGCCACGCTCTCGGCGACCTGCTGCACCGGGACGCCGCCGTCGTGCGGCCGGGACACCGAGCCCCGGCGCCGCCGCTCGTCCTCGTGCAGGCCCGTGTCCACCCACCCGGGGTGCACCTGGGAGACCCGGATCCCCCGGGGCGCGAGCTCGAGATCGAGCGCGTCGCTCAGCCCGCGGACGGCGAACTTCGTGGCGCAGTAGACGCTCTTCATGGGCACGGCGCGGAACGAGACCTCGGAGCCGACGTTGATGATGTGGCCTCCGCCGTCCCCCATCGCCTGCGCCGCGTGCCGGCATCCGAGGATGACGCCGAGGAGGTTGGTGCGGACGATCGCCTCGACGTCCTCGAGCGCCATCTCGTCGAGGCGCCCGTAGCCCTCCCGGGCGGCGTTGTTGACGACGACGTCGATCCCGCCGAGGAACGCGCGCGCCGCGCCGAAGAAGGCGCGCTGGGAGGCGTCGTCGCCGACGTCCACCGCGCCCGTGCCGAGCCGGCCAGCGCCCTCGGGCGCGGCGCTCTGCTGCAGCGCGAGGAGCGAGCGCTCGTCCCGCGCGCCGGCGAACACCCGGTGCCCCTCCGCGAGCGCGCGCTCGACGATGGCCCGCCCGATCCCGCGCGAGCCGCCGAGCACGACGATGGCGAGCGTCCGCTCAGGCACGCGCGACCCGCGCCAGCAGATCGCGCCCCAGGCTGCGCGCGAGGAGCTGCTCGCTGCTCACGAGGTGCTGCTGGTTGAGCCACGGCGCCGCGCAGGCGAAGCAGCCGTGATCGCGCAGGTGCTCCCAGGCGGCCCGGACGCCGACCTCGAGCACGCTCCTGGCGGGGAAGTCCGCGAGGCGCTGGTTGCACGGGTACATGCGGCCGTCGCCGTCGATGAAGGCGTAGTACCGGCCCGCGCTGCACGGCAGGTACTCGAAGCGCTCCCGCCGCTCCTCCCGGGTGACGCGATCCCCCTCGTGGTGTTTCCACCAGCGCGCCATGTTCTCCCAGACGCGCTCGCGGAAGACCATCGGCGCCCCCCGGCGCTTGTGATCGAGCAGCGCGTCCGCCAGGGCCTGCCGCTCGCCCGCGTCGAGGGAGTTGTCGCCGTGCATGCGCAGCTGCCGATCGGACTGCGGGGCGTAGGTCATGACGACCTCGAGCCGCGCGCCGAAGCGGCCCGCCAGCTCGAGGAGCCAGGGCACCTGGTCCTTGTTCCGGCGGTTCAGCACCGCCTTCACGATGCGCGGAATCCCGCGCGCCTGGCACGCCTCGAGCGCCGTCATGGCCACGGCGAAGGTCCCCTGACCGCGGTTCAGATCGTTAATCGGCTCCGGACCGTCGACGCTCACGACGATCGAGCTCAGGTCGGCGAGCTCATCCACGCGTTCCTTGACGCGGAATCCGCTGGTGACCATTCCCACCGAGATCCCTCGGCTCACCGCCCGCTCGATGATGCGGCCAATGGATTTGTGCAGCATCGGCTCACCGCCCGTGAGCGTCAGGACCGCCGTCCCCAGCGCCGCCGCCTCGTCCACGATCGCGAACAGCTGCTCGACCTTGAGCTGTCCGATGTCGTCGTGCCGGTGGTGGTAGTCGCCGTAGCAGTACTCGCAGCTCAGATGACACCGATTGGTAACACACACATCCACCCAGATTGGACGCGCTTCGCGGGCGAGCTTCGCGCGGACGAGCGAGCCCAGGTAACGAGGTGAGCGGTGCACGCGCTGCATGATAAGGAACTCGCCTCCAGATGTCATCCGGTCTTTGTAATATCTATTTCCTATGGTAAACAGATTTCGACCAATCACGGCGCCACGGCCCAGAGCTTTACCGAACAGCGCGTCAAGGAGGTATTTTTCCGATGAGTGCGAGCAAGCGAATCCTGGTCACGGGTGGGGCTGGTTTCCTCGGGTCGCACCTCTGCGCGCGGCTCCTGGCCGACGGGCACCACGTGATCTGCGTCGACAGCATGGTGACGGGGCGTGACGAGAACCTCGGGCCGCTGCTGAAGAACCCGCGGTTCGAGCTGCACCGCTGCGACGTGAGCGAGCCGCTCCGCTTCGAGGTCGACCAGATCTACAACATGGCCTGCGCGGCGTCGCCCGTGAAGTACCGGGCCGATCCGGTGCACACGCTCAACACGAACGTGTTCGGCGCGATCAACGTCCTCCGCCTGGCGCAGGAGCTGGGGGCCCGGGTCCTGCAGGCCTCCACCTCCGAGGTCTATGGCGACGCGCTCGTCCACCCTCAGCACGAGGACTACTGGGGGAACGTCAACCCCATCGGGCCTCGGGCCTGTTACGACGAGAGCAAGCGGGTCGCGGAGACGTACTTCTGGGAGTACCGCCAGACCCGAAACGTCGATACCGTCATCGTGCGCATTTTCAATACCTATGGTCCGAACATGGACCGGAACGACGGCCGGGTCATCGCCAACTTCGTGGTGAAGGCGCTGCGCGGCGAGGCGCTGGAGCTGTACGGCGGAGGCCACCGCACGCGCTCGTTCTGCTTCGTCAGCGACCTCATCGAGGGGCTGGTCCGCGTGATGAACGCCAAGGACCTGACGGGACCGGTCAACCTCGGGAATCCGGCCGAGACGAGGATGCAGGACCTCGCCGAGCTCATCATCCGCAAGACCGGCGGGCGCGCGAAGCTGACGATGACCGATGCCCTCATCGACGATCCCCATCGGCGCAGGCCCGACATCTCCCGGGCCACCGAGCTGCTCGGCTGGCGTCCTCTGGTGGATCTCGACTCGGGCCTCGATCGCACGATCGACTGGTTCCGCCCGCGCGTCTGACGTCCGGTGGGGCGCCCTGCCGGGACGGGCGCTCAGCCGCCTTTCGACGGGAGGCGGCCGGAGGTGGCCATGACGCGCCCGCCGCGGCCGGCGGTGACGTCCGCCAGGATGCGATCGCGCTGCGCCCGGATGCGCTCTCCGAGCACGCGGTGGATCGCGGCCCTGAGGGCCATCCCTCCGAGCCCGCGCGTGACCGCGAAAGGCCCCGGCGCCGATCTCAGCCGGTCCAGGAGGATCCTTGGCGCCGACTGCGCCGAGAGCAGGCGGGCGCCGTCGCGCCGGTAGAGCTCCGGGTAGCTCGAGCGGAGCTGCTCTCTCGCGGCGGCATTGCGCGCCAGCGCGCGGACCACGTCGGCCATGCTGTCCACCTCGAAGTGGATGGGCGCCTCGGGGACCACGACAAGCGCGTCACCGGCGACGAGCGCCGTGAGCCACGAGTCCTCGGTCACGAGGTCGACGGGCAGACGAGGGAGCGCCCCGGCGGGCAGGAGCCCACGATCGGCCATCACCGCGCCCAGCCGATCGCGATCGATGGCATAGAGGCGACCGGAGATGTAGTCCTGACCGAGGCTGGTCGTCAGCAGGCGGAGGACGGTGCCGAGCGGCGGCGGCGGCGCCCCGCGCGGCTGCTCGAAGGCCGCGGCGACGGCGGCGTGTGGAGAGCGCTCGAGGGCGCGCAGCAGGGCCGAGATGGAGCCCTCGGCGGGGCGCACGTCCGCGTCCGTGAACACGAGGCGACGGTTGCGCGCCCGGGCCACCAGCGCGTTCCATGCGTTGTTCTTCCCGAGCTCGCTCTCGATGACGGCGAGCCGCGGCTCCCGCCCGCGGAACGCCTCGACGACGCGCTCGGTGCCGTCCGTGCACCCGTTGAGACAGACGAGGATCTCGTCCACCTCGGGGCCGAGCCGCGACAGCTCGGTGAGGGTCGCCTCGATGGTGCGGACTTCGTTGTACGCCGGCAGGCAGATGCTGGCAGCCATCGACTCCGACGCATACCACCACGCCGGCTCGGGTGTCACGCGGCGCGCGCCGCGCGGGATGGCCACCCAGGAACGGACGATGCCGGCGACGCCGGCGATGCCGGCGATGCCGACGACGCCGACGATGCCAACGATGCCAGCGGCGCCGAGGACGACGCCGGCGCGTCCGCATCCATTGCATGAATTTTAGGCTTGGGTAAGGCTACTGCTTATGTTAGCGTAAGAACAACCCCGCGTGACTACAAAGTCCGCCGGAGGTTCGCGCCGTCGCGCTGGTTTCGCGCCTGACGTCATCGTGATCCTTGGGTGTGCCGGTCCAGGTGCGGCGCTGAGGGGAGAGCTTATGCACAGGCGTTTTGCGTTCGTGCTCGCTGGCACGGTGCTTCTGGGAGCCTCGCCGACGGCCCATGCGAAGCGGCCGATCCTCGCCGAGGGGTCGCCGCTGCACGGCACCAACGGGATCAATGTGGGGCCGGATGGTCGGCTGTACGTCGCGAGCTTCCTTGGCAATGAGATCGCCATCGTGAACCGCCAGAGCGGAGCCGTCGTGGATCGGCTCGACGCGTCGGACGGGATCGATGGCCCGGACGACCTCACGTTCGGCCCCGATGGCTCGCTCTACTGGACCTCGCTCATCCCTGGCAATGTCGTGCGGCACGCGCCGTCGGGCGCGATCACCCAGCAGTTCGTCGCGACGGGCGTCAACCCCATCACGTTCTCCGATACGGGGCGGCTCTTCGTGGCGCTCGACTTCTTCGGTGACGGGCTCTACGAGGTCGATCCGGAGCTGTCGGCTCCGCCGCGCCACATCGCGAGCAACCTCGGCTTCCTGAACGGCATGGACTGGGGGCCCGACGGCAGGTTGTACGGGCCGATCTGGACGCAAGGCAGGGTGATCAGCATCGATGTGGACTCCTGCACCGGCGCGGTCGACCCGGAGGTGGAGTGCGATCTCCAGACGGTCGCGGACGGCTTCTTCATCCCCGCGGCGGCCAAGTTCGACGCGCTCGGCCGGCTCCACGTGGTCGATCAGAACGGCGAGGTCGTGCGGATCGACATCGAGACGGGCGAGAAGGAGGTCATCGCGGAGCTCACGCCGGGGCTCGACAACCTCGCCTTCGACCCGCAGGGCAATCTCTACGTGTCGAGCGCCAGCGACGGCTTCATCGTCCGCATCAGGCCGAACGGCCAGGAGCGCACGATCATGCAGGGCGGCATGATCATCCCCGGCGGCGTGGCCGTGACGACCGAAGGATGCGCCGAGTCGGTCTATGTGGCCGATCTGTCGTCGCTGCGGAAGTTCGACGGGGACACGGGCGCTCCGCTGGGCGTCGAGCGGTCGTTCCTCGGTCAGTCGGATTTTCATGGTCCTGCCACGGTGTCGGCGGACGGCTCGAACTTGATCTTGACCGCGTGGCTCAGCAGCGTGGTTCAGATCTACGACCCGGCGACGGCGACGGTCCTCGAGACGTACAGCAGCTTCGTCTCGCCGCTCAACGCGGTCCGGTTCCAGGGAGATCTCGTGGTGGCCGAGCTCGGCGCGGGGCCGGGCGCGGCGCGCGTCGTCCGCCGGACGGGCGGCGGCAGCCTCGTGACGCTCGCGCCGATGACCGTGCCCTCGGGCCTCGCGGTGTCGGGAGGCGACCTCTGGGCCGCCGACTGGGCGACGGGCCAGATCCTCCAGGTGGCGGCAGGGGGCGTGACGCTCTCTCCGCCGCTCGTGGTGGCCGACGGCCTGGATCAGCCGGAGGGGATGGCCGTCGATCTGGACGGCACCCTGCTCGTCGTGGAGGTCGGGAAGCGCCGCCTGCTGCGCGTCGACCCGTCGACGGGGGACACCTGGGTCGTGAAAAAGCACCTCAAGGTGGGCCTCGAGGCGGTCACAGGGACGGTGCCGACCTATGCGTTGAGCAGCGTCGCCGTGGGCCCGTCAGGGACGATCTATGTCTCTGGCGACGAGGACAACGTGCTCTATCGATTCTGATCCAATGGCGACGAGGCGGCGCTGCTCTCGTTCGTCCTCGCCCGCTGAATCCAGACGTGAGGCTCGCCGCCTGCGGCTCTGGCCAGGAGCAGCAGGCGGCCAAGACATAGAGGATGAGCCTCGTTTCGGGTAAGCTCGCGGGCCGCATGCCTGCCCCGACGCTGACACGAAGAGACCTCAACCGGGCCACGCTCGCGCGGCAGATGCTGCTCGCGCGGGAGCAGACCTCGGCCGTCCACGGGATCGAGCGGCTGATCGCCCTCCAGGCCCAGCTGGCGCGGCCGCCGTTCATCGGGCTGTGGTCCCGGATCGCGGCGTTCCGGCGCGAGCAGCTCGTCCAGCTCGTCGTGCGCCGCGAGGTCGTCCGGGCGCCGTTCCTGCGCGGCACGCTGCACCTCGTGAGCGCAAGGGACTACCTGGATCTGCACCCGGTCATCGCGCCGGTGCTCCACGCCGGGATGCGGTCGGTCCTCCGCGAGCGCGCGGACGCCCTCGACATCGCTGGGCTGGTCGCCGAGGCGCGCGCGTACTTCGACGCGGAGCCGCGGACCATGGACGAGCTGCGCGACCACCTGGCCGAGCGCCACGCCGACGGCGACGTGCGGGCCATGGCCCTCGCGGTCCGCATGCACCTGCCGGTCGTCCAGGTGCCCGGCGAGACCCCGTGGGGATACCCGGGAACGGCGGACTTCGCCCCGGCGGCGTCCTGGCTCGGCAAGCCGCTCCGCGACGCCGGCGCGCCGCAGGCGCTGGTGCTCCGTTACCTCGCGTCGTTCGGCCCGGCGACAGCGACCGATGTGCAGACGTGGTCCGGGCTGACCCGCGTCAAGGAGGTGCTCCACGCCTTGCGAGAGCAGCTCTGCGTGTTCCGCGACGAGCGGGGCCGGGAGCTCTTCGACCTGCCCGACGCGCCGCGGCCGCCCGCGGACACCGCCGCGCCGGCCCGGTTTCTACCCGATTACGACAACCTCCTGCTCGCGCACGACGACCGCACGCGCGTCATCGCGGACGAGCATCGCCCGCGGATCGTCCTGTCCGCCAACCTGCGCATCCTGCCGACGTTCCTCGTGGACGGGTTCGTGGCCGGCACATGGACGATCGAGCGGAAGAAGGCCACGGCCGCGCTCGTGCTCGAGCCGTTCGAGGCGCCTGGCAAGGCGGCGCGCGAGCAGCTCGCCGAGGAAGGGGAGGCGCTCCTCCGATTCATGGAGGAGGACGCCGGCACGTTCGAGGTGCGCTTCGGGAAGGCGGGAGCCGCGAAGGCGCCGGCGGCGCGGGCGAAGGCGAAGAGCGGCGGAGCCGCGAAGGCGCCTGCAGCGCGGGCGAAGCCGAAGAGCGGCGGAGCCGCAAAGGCGCCCGCGCCGCGGGCAAAGGCGAAGAGCGGCGGAGCCGCGAAGGCGCCTGCGGCGCGCGCGAAGGCCACGAGATGAGGCCGCCAGCTGACAACCCCTGCGCGCGTCCCAGGGGCGTGGCCATTTCCGGCCATCCCATGGCCACTCATGGTCATTGTGCACGTGATTCCCGTGCTTTATCCCTCTGCCATGAGCTCCGAACGCGCGCCATCCTCCACGGCGTGGGCCGTGGGCAAGGCCCTCTGCATCCTCTCGGCCGTCGCTTACGGCCTGTTGACCGGGCTGATCGATATCCTCGATCCGCATCACCTCCGGAACCCTGACTGGCCCGGACACGCGAGGTTCCACCTGCTCTGGCAGATCAGCGCCGGGGCCCTCGGCGCGCTCGCTTCCATCCACCTCTTCTCGACGGCCACGCCGCGCACCGTGGAGCGTGTCCGGGCAGGCGCCTTCCTGGGCGCCCTCCAACTCGGCGGCTTCCTCCTGGCCGCCGTCTTCACGAGCGCCGCCGGCGCCGAGTTCGACGCCGGTGGCCGGGTCCTGCTCGGCTTCCTCCCGCCGAACCTGCTGCACCTGGGCACGTCCGCAGCCCTGCTCTTCGCCGGCGTCTCCCTGTGTCACAAGAACGGGGGTGCCACATGAGCCATCGCACCGTCTCGGCTCCCGTCCTCATCATCGGCGCTGGCCCCTCGGGCATGGTGAGCGCGCTGTGCCTCGCCAGGCGCGGCGTCGACTGTGTCCTCATCGAGCGCCGGCCGGGCCTGGAGAAACACCCCAAGGCCCACGAGCTCTCGGCGCGCTCGATCGAGATCCTCCACGAGCTGGGGCTCGGCCATGGCGAGCTGTCCGCGGAGGCGTCGCCGGAGGAGGACGCCGCCAAGATCCTGTTCTGCGGCACGATCGGCGAGGAGTTCGGCTGCATCGATCTGCGCGCCAACGGCGTCGGGCGCAAGTACCGAGAGCACCTCGAGGCGCCCATGCCCTACCTCAACATCTCGCAGGTCGAGCTGGAGAAGCTCCTCCGCGAGCGCGTCTCGGCGTCGCCGCGGATCCAGCCGCTCCATCACCACCAGTGGGAGTCCTTCGCGCAGGACGCGGAGGGCGTCACGAGCCGGATCACGGACCGGACGACGGGCGAGACCTTCTCGGTCCGGAGCCAGTACGTCATCTGCTCCGACGGCGCCGGGAGCCGGAGCCGCAAGGCCCTCGGGATCGAGATGAAGGGCCCGGACAGGCTGCTCGACGTCGTCAACGCCTATTTTCAGGCGGATCTGCGCCGCGTGGTCCGCACCCGGGGCAAGCTCTACTTCATCTTCTCCCCCAAGGCGCCGGGCAGCGTGTTCATCGCCCACCACGTCGAGAAGCGCTGGGTCTTTCACCTCCCCGTGGCGACGCCGCACGAGAAGATCGAGGAGTACACGCCCGAGGTGATGCAGAAGAAGATCAAGGCGGCGCTCGGGCGGGACGACGTGGACATCCAGATCACCTCGATGAGCCACTGGCGCATGACAGCGCAGGTGGCGGAGCGCTTCCGCAGCGGGCGCGTCTTCCTTGTCGGCGACGCCGCCCATCGCTTCCCGCCCACGGGCGGACTCGGCATGAACTCCGGCATCGGCGACGCGCACAACCTGGCCTGGAAGCTCGCCATGGTGATCGAGCGGCGGGCCGCGCCCGGCCTGCTCGACAGCTACGAGGCCGAGCGCCGCCCGGTCATCGAGACGAACTGCGACGAGAGCCGGCTCAACTTCGAGAGGATGAGCGAGGTCGCGCAGGCCTTCGGGATCCAGGTCGAGGAGGCTCAGTGGGTCAACGAGAAGCTGGCGAGCTCCACGATGCGCGCCCTGCCTGCCCCGCTCCGCGCCTGGACCGAGCGGCAGGTCCAGCACTACGGCGAGAGCATCCTCTCGCGGTACCATAGCAATCCCTCGGTGCGAGAGCGTGTCCTCGCGGCCATCGCGCAGCAGAGGTCCCATTTCGACAGGATAGGGCTCGATCTCGGCTACACGTACGAAGAGGGCGCGCTCCTCGGCGACGGCACGAGGCCGCCGGAGGTCGATGATCGGGTGTCCTCGTATATCCCGTCGACGCGGCCGGGCGCGCGATTCCCGCATTTCTGGCTGGACGGCAACAGGAGACAGCGCGGCAGCCGCTCCATGATCGACTACGGCGCTTCCATCCTGCTGCTCGGCGCGGCCATCGAGGCGCTGCCTGCGGACCTCGAGGCGCTCGAGCATGTCGAGGCGCGCCACGGCGTCCGGCTGTTCAGGCTCGCCTCGGCCGACATCCCTGCCTGCCACCGGGCCGCGGTGCACGCGCTCGCGCAGATCGAGCATGACGGCGCGCTCCTGATCCGACCGGACGGGCATGTCGCGTGGCGCCAGCAGCGCGGCGTGACGCTATCGATGGAGCTGATCGCGTCGATCGTGGAGCAAGTCTACGGGGTCTAGTTCCACCCACCAGGAGTCCTGCCAGGGATCCGGAGAGAGATTTCAACGCAAAGACGATGCGCCCCACAGCGCGCTCGGCGCCGCCCGGACCACGCTCTTTCGACCCAGGACCGAGCCATCACGACGCTCGCCGTCCCACCCTTTAGGTTCGCTGCGCCACACTTCCTCGCGAAGGGCGCTGTGGGCTCAGGTCGCGCCGGGTCAGCGGGCGACCGAGCTCAGTTGACGACCGGGGTGAAGCAACCGATCGACGTGTCGATGCGGAAGTTCGACTCGGTCGTGTGGCGCTCGGCGAAGAAGAAGTCGAGCGTGTAGCTGTTGCCCGGCGTGATGCCGAACTCCTCAGCGCGCGCGTCGAGGTCGATGGTCGCGCTCTCCGGCCTGTGAACACCGCCCAGATCGATCGCGAGGTGGCCGTTGATGAAGGTGAAGAGGTCGTCGTCGCCCGAGAAGGTGAACACCTCGCCGCCCTCGTATTCAAACTTGGTGCGGAGCTCGAGCGTGAAGTGGTAGTTGTGGCTCCGGTCCTCGTTGCCAAACCCCATGTCGTCGATCGGGAAGAAGTCGGCGCTGTCGTACGTGGACGTGCCATTCCCGCTGTCGGCGAGCGGGATCGATATCTGGACGGCGGTGTTCACGTCGGGCACGTCGCGGAACCACTGATCGAAGGCCTCCTTGCCGGTCGTGGTCCGCGTGCCCTCGCTGTCGCCCGCATACACCGGCTTGCCGTCCGCGCCGAGCTGAGCCTCCACGAGGCCCCGGTCGCTCCCGAACCGGCCCGCCTCGAAATCAGGGTGCGTGTCCTTGAAGTCGCGGACGATTGCGATGAGATCGCTGCCGCAGGCGTCGTCGCCCGAGCTCGGGTTACCGCCCGAGCTACCCCCGATCTCGCCGAAAGGGGGATCTTGCCCGAAGTCGCCGCCGCTCGCCGTCCCGGAGCCGCCGCTCGCCGTCCCGGAGCCGTAGGAGGCAGCGTCACCAGCGTCGCTGGTCCCTCCTGCACACGCGGTCGCCGCCACGAGGGTCGCGCACGCCGACACCGCCACCACCATCCGCCGATAAGCCATCATGTCTTGCCCCTTTTCCCGACCGCCAGAAGCCATCGAACCCGCACGGGACGACGTTGAAGGCCCCACGTCGCCAGCGTCCTTCCCGGTGGGCAGCGGTGGGTCGAACGGGTCAAAAATTCTTCGACAAAAAAAGCTCGGCGTCCCCGGCCGCAACCCCGGAGACCTTCTGCATCAGGAGCAGAAAGTTCAAACGTATCTGAAGCTCGTCATGTCGCCGTACACCTGATACCAGCCGCCGTTCCAGGTGAAGAGCTTCTGGTCCCTCGTCACGACCCACGGGTTGCCGCCGCTATCGACGTCGATGCGCATTCCGGTGGTGATGCCGCCGATCTCCGTCCACGCGCCGGGCGGGGTGTCGAAACGGTAGACCTTGCCGGTGGTGCCGACCGCCCAGGCCTTGCCGCCGCCGTGGCCGATGTCGAGCCCGGTGCCGCCGGTGCCGAAGAACTGGAGGTCCTGCGCCGTCGCGACGGCGCTGGACATGAGACACGCACCGGCGAGCGCACTACGGACGAGTGATGTCGTTCCTCGGCTATTTCGAGCGCGTCCTCGAGCGCCACGGCGGCCGTCACGTCCTGGGAGGCGCGATGTCCTACGTGGATCTCTCGTTGTTCCAGGTGATCGCGGGCCTCCGCTACGCGTTCCCGCACGCCATGGCCGCCTTCGCGCCCAGGATCCCCGTCTCGTCGCCCTGCACGACCGCATGGCCGAGCGCCCGCGGATCGCCGCCTACCTGGCCTCGGATCGGCGGATACCCTTCAACGAAGACGACATCTTCCGGCACTAGCAATACCGGAACATTGACCGATGCCTCGTTCCGAAGGAGACTCGCCGCATGGGACTGCTGACCTTCGCCATCAACGTCACCCTGGACGGCTGCGTCGACCACCAGGAGGGGATCGTCGACGACGAGACGCACGCCCTCTTCACCCGCCTCATGGACGAGAGCGGCGCGATGCTGTGGGGCCGCGTCACCTACGAGATGATGGAGAGCTACTGGCCGGCGGTCGCCCGCGGCGACGAGGAGGCGGCTCCGGCGATGCGCGCGTGGGCGGTCAAGCTGGAGACCAAGCCGAAGTACGTGGTGTCGTCCACGCGCAAGGACTTCCCGTGGGCCAACAGCCACCACATCGCCGGCGATCTGCGCATGGGCGTGCAGAAGCTCAAGGACGCGACCCCGGCCGGCGTGCTCCTCGGCAGCGGCAAGCTCGCGACCGAGCTGGATCGGCTGGATCTCATCGACGAGTACAGGTTCCTCGTCCACCCCAGGCTCGCCGGCCACGGCCCGACCCTGTACCAGAGCGGGCTGCCCGCCGCGCGGCGGCTCGAGCTGGTCTCGGCCAAGCCGCTCCGCTGCGGCGCGGTGGCGATGCACTACCGGCGCGCGCGCTGACTCAGAGGAGCGCCATCGCGCCCAGCTCGCGGGCCAGCGCGTCGTCGGGAGCCTTCTCGCCGCGCAGCTCCGCGGGCAAGTTCGGAAGTTTCGCGCCGGTGGGAGGCCGTCCTGGATGGGCGCGAGCATCCTCGCCCTAGCGTTGTAGGAAGACGAAAGCGCCCTTCTTGTTCGAGATGACGATGTCCGGCCGGCCGTCTCCGTTGCCGTCCGCGACCGTGAGCTGGGTGCCTACCCCCGAATCGTCGTCGATGAGAACGGGCTGGAAGTCGACGCGTTCCGCCGCTCGCGCCTGCTCGAACCAGTAGAGCCGGGCCGGCGCGTCGAAGTCCGGCATGCCGGCAGGCACATGACCCCAGAAGCGCTCGCCGCTCACGAGGTCCTGGAGCCGGTCACCGTCGATGTCGGCGTGGGCGAGCGCGTGCGGCTCGTGCATGAACACGCTCGACGCGGCATCGGGTGGGGTCCCCGGAACGATGACGTGCTCAACGAACGCAGCGCCGGCCGCGCTCGGAACCTGCTCGAACCAGGAGAGCCCGTAGCCGTGAGCGGCGAGCGTGGTCGCTATGTCCGCGTCCCCGTCGCCGTCCACGTCGACCACCTGCATCTGCGCTCCCCCGGCACCGAACGGCTGCTCGACGCGCGTGAGCGGCAAGCCGTCGGGCGACGCTGGGCTCCGCGTGAAGTAGCCGCTCGCCTCGACCAAGTCGCTTGCGCCGTCCCCGTTGACGTCGCCTGCGCCGAGGCCGTGCGTGAACGCGCCGTACCCCCGATTCTCGGTGAGCGCCCGGAAGACCCACGGCTCGGTCGGGTCCACGCCGGGCGACGACGTTCCGAGCGCGCCCCCCGACATGTGCACGAGCTCCGGCACGCCGTCGCCGGTGATGTCGGCGAACAGGGGCGCCTCGTTGTCGATCGGCCACGGCAGCGTGTCGTGACGAGCCCAGAGCGCGTCGCCGTCGCGCGGGTTCTGGTACCAGGCCGCGGGCACACCCGGAAAGCCGACGACGAGGACGTCGGTGAACCCGTCGTGGTCGAAGTCGTAGGGGAACTCGAAAAAGCAATCCGAGTAGCCGTGCGGATCGAAGGCTTCCTTCGGCCACACGGGATGGCTCGTGCCATACCCCGGACCCTCGTACCAATCCGGGCCCGCGATGACATCCGTCACCCCGTCGTGATTGAAGTCCGCAAAGCTCGCCCCCTCGCAGTAGAACTCGCGGTGAAGCGTGATCTTCACGAAGCGTGCGTCGAGGGCGGCCTCACGCGGGAGCGGCTGGGGCGCGGTGACGGTGCCCGCGGGCGGCGCGTCGGTGCCCGCGTCGACGGGCGCGCGCGAGGATTCGGCCGCGCAGGCGATGACCAAGGCGAGCGGCGTGCAGCGCAATAACCCCATTCCCGAAGCCATCTCCAGGCGCTTAGCACGTCGCGGTAGAGATGGTGGACGCGTGATGACGCGGGCGGCGTCGCTCGAGCTCGACGCGGTGGTGCACCAGGGCGCGCGGCTCCTCGCGGGAACAGACCCAGCCGTGGTGGGCCGGATAGTACCAGCGGCCATCCACCTGGTAGACGTAGGTCCCGCGGTGGTCCACGCGGGGGTAGGTCTCGACGTGGACCGGCGCCGCCGCGATGTGAACGACGGGCTCCTCGACCACCGCGAACTCCTGGTACGTGACGGTCGCCGGCGCGGGCGTGACGGTCCTGGTGTGGACCTCGGCCACGCACCCGGTCCCACCGAGGAGCGCGAGCGCGGCCAGCGCGGCGAGCTCGCCGCGCCGCAGCGGATGCGCGGAGTTTCCGGGCGACGAAGGGTCGAGGACAGGCAGGGTCATCTCCGTGAGGTTCATCGCAGCAACAGCGGTGCCATCCGGCGGCGCGCGCAGATGGTATGGCACTTCCCGCTCCGACCCCGCGAGGAGCGGGGCGCGGTGCTCGCTCACGTCAACCGCGAGGTCGCTGCCACGACATGCAACTTCTAATGTGGCGTGAGAGGGCAGCCGAAAAGAGGGAAGGCATGCCCGCGCGACCCGAGCCGGCCCGGATCCGCCCGCGCGAGTCCGTGCTCATTGGCGACGCCCCTCCAGGGCTGCCTCGATGCCAGCGTGAAAGGCAGGGGACGCAGGGTTTTCTTCGAAGTTGACGATCCTCAAGGTGGTGTTCCTCGCGATCGCGGTCCGCACCGCCTCCGCGCCGACGTCCCCAATGGCGTTGTTGCGCAGCCGGAGAATCTTGAGCGAGGCGTTGCTGCGAAGAGCGTCGCCGACACGCGCTGCGCCGATGTCACAGATCTGATTGTGGTTGAGGCTGAGCGCGATCACCGAACTGTTGGATGCGAGCGCCTCCCCGATAGCCGCGGCGCCAACGTCGCCGATCTGGTTGCGCCCGAGCCCCAGCTCGACCAATGAAGTGGACGTTCGGAGGGCCTCTCCGATCGCCTTGGCCCCACTATCGCCCACCCGGTTTTCGTTGAGACACAGCGTCGCGAGAGAAGCGTTCTTTCTCAGGACATCTCCCAGAGCCTCGCCGCCGACGTCCCCTATCTCGTTGTTGAACAGCCACAGCTCCTTGAGCGCGGTGTTGGCGAGGAGAGCGTCTCCGATGGCCTTGCAGCCAAGGTCTGTGATCTGGCAGCCGCCCATCCTCAGGATAGTGGTCTTGCTCGTCTCGAGAGCCTTCGCGATAGCCTCCACCTGGGTTTGCCCAAGCGCGCCGTCGACCGTGACCTCGACCTGTCCGGCGTGGAGCCGCCTCACGGCTTCATCTGCGCTGACGATCACGGCGTCCCTCCTGCAGACTACATTGATAAATGGGAGAGTCGCGCCGCTGCCCGCAGGCTCGTCGATGTCGGAGAGCTCGACGAGCCCGTACGGACCGAACTCCCGCTTCACCGACTCGGCGTCGTAGAAGTACATCGGAAGACCGGGCAGGCGCTCGTACCAGTCGTCGCCGAGCCGGAGCCCACGTCCGTACATTGGCGCCTTCTTTGAGATGATCGTGAAGATCATGTGCCCACCGGGCGCCAGCTGACGGTAGCAGTCTCGAATGAGCTTCTCGCGACCGCGGGCATCCAGGAGGAAGACGAGCCCGTAGCAGAAGATGCCGTCGTACTGCCGGCGGTCGAAGGGCATGTCGGTGACTGATCCCTGGACGATGGGGATCTCGAGACCGAGTCGCGAGCGGGCAAGCTCGATCGCCGTCGCAGAGATCTCGATCCCCGCCACGGACATCCCGCGCTCGAGAAACGGCTTCGCGTTCCTGCCGTAGCCGATGCCGGGTATCAGGACGCTCTTGACACCGGCGCGAGCGAACGTGTCTCGCGCGAGAGAAGCAGACGTCGTCGGCTCCAGTCCCCACATCAGCTGCTTCTCGGCGAACGCGGTTTCCCAGAATTCGGTCATGATGGTCTGGCTCCTGCTCGTTGTGAACTACTCATGGCCTTTGGGGCGCCTCCACGATGTACTTCTCCTCGACGCGCGCGCTCGTTGCGCGCGCTCGTTGAGGGAGCGCGCCATGTCCGGCTCGCGATCACCGCCATGAGGGCGACGCACACGCCTGCCAGGACGGCGCGGCGCTGGGAAGGGGCGTGGATGGCTTGATCGGCGGCGCCTGCTTGCGTGGATGGATTCGCCTTCATCGTTCATCTCATGTCACTGGGAGGCGCGGGGCGAGCAGCCACCCGAGTCCGCACGTCCTCGCCCAGGGCCGCGAGCGTCACCTCGCCGAGGCGCGACAGGAGCAGCGACTCCGCAGCCTCGAACGACTTGCTAAGAGCCGCGTTGACCGCCTCTTCGACGGCGCAGCCGGGCGTCTCCGTCCGGTTCCCGATGGCAAGCAGCGAGGGCGAGCCGAGCGCAGCGTAGATGTCGCGCAGGGTCACCTTCGCGAGATCGCACGCCAGGGACCACCCCCCTCCGTGTCCCTTCTCCGACCGGACGTACCCCTGCTCCCGGAGACCGGCCATGACCCGCCGGATCACCACGGGATTGGTGTCCATGGCTTTCGCCATCTGCTCGGACGTCAAGGGCCCCTCGTGCTGGGCCATGTGCAGCAGGACGTGAAGCACCCCGGAGAGTCGGCTGTCTCGTCTCACGCAACTTATGATGTTACATGAACGGAGGGTTGTCAAGGAGCACGGCCGCGGAAGCTCGGCCGGGTCGCGGCGCGTCCGCCGCGGAGGCGCGGTGAGGCGGCGCCGGCGATGGACGCGCCGCGGGCCCGCCCCGCGGCAGGGCTCCGCGCGAGGGATGTCTCGGCGCGGTCGGGGCCGGGGCGGACGCTCGACAGCCCCTCTCGGCGACCTCTGAAGATCGGCGATGTTCGATTCATGAAACCCGTACGATCGGCAATCGGGACATCGTCGATCACCACCTGATTACGAGTGCTCCCGACGCCTCGTTCGCGGTGTGCGAGCCCGGCGCGGTCGTCGCGGGCCACGCGGGCCAAGCGGGACAAGCGGGACAAGCGGGACACGACTGCCGGCCGGGAGCGATCGCCTCATGACGCAGCGCCGCGACCACATGCCCCTCCACGCCGAAAAAAGCCGTACGTCCCGCTTGACCTTCATTCCGAGATTGTGTGTAATCGGCTGCGCTGCGAATAGCCTTGAATTGTGGACCGTCACCCTGCCACGGCGTCGATGGACTCGCCCATCGAAGCGTGAGTACCAGTGTGATGCAGCATGGTATCCGTGCCGACCGCGCCCCTGAAACGTCGGGGGCGCGCCCGTGTCACCGGCTGCCGCCCTGGAGCTCACTCCGGTGCTCCTGGGACGGTTCTAAACGAGATGCGTGACGCCCTCGCGTCGCTGCTCGGGCTCGCACACGGCGGCTGATGTTCTGCCCCTGAAGAGACTCCTGCCACAACACACGACATGACCTATCACGACTCCAGCTCCGAGGACGCCAGCATTCACCGCTCGTTCGAGCTCCAGGCCGGGCGCACACCCGGCGTCGTGGCCGCATCCTTCGGCCCTGACCGGCTCACCTATCAGGAGCTGAATCGCCGCGCGAACCAGCTCGCGCACCACCTGAGGAGCCTGGGCGTCGGCCGCGACGTCCTCGTCGCGCTCTGCGCCGAGCGCTCCCTGGAGGCGCTCATCGGGCTGCTCGCGGCGCTCAAGGCCGGCGGCGCCTATGTCCCTGTCGACCCCGCGTACCCGCGGGAGCGGGTCGCCTTCATGCTCGAGGACGCCGGGGCGCCCGTCCTGCTCACCCAGGCGCGGCTGCTCCCGTCGCTGCCGCGCCACGGGGCGCGCGTGGTCCTCCTGGACGGCGATCGCGATCTGACCGCGGGCTTCAGCGGCGAGGACCCGCCGGACACCACGGGCCCCGACGACCTCGCCTACGTCATCTACACGTCGGGCTCGACCGGCAGGCCCAAGGGCACGCTGCTGACGCACCGCGGCCTCACCAACCTCACCCGCGCGCTGGCCGATCGATTCGACGTGGCGCCGGGCTGCCGCGTGCTCCAGTTCGCGTCCCTCAGCTTCGATGCGTCGGTCTGGGAGATCGCGATGACGCTCGCCCGCGGAGGCACCCTGGTGATGGGGGCGCAGGCCGAGATGATCCCCGGGCCTGCGCTGCTCGATCGGATGCGCGCGGAGGAGGTGTCGATCGCGACCTTCCCCCCCTCCGCGCTCGCCGCCTTCCCCGAGGGCGCGGAGCGCTCGCTGCCCGCGCTCCGGACCCTCATCGTCGCCGGCGAGACCTGCCCGGCCGACCTCGCCGCGCGCTGGGCGCAGGGGCGCAGGTTCATCAACGCCTACGGTCCCACCGAGTTCACCGTGTGCGCCACGATGGCCGACGGGCTCGACCCGGTTCGGGACCCCGGCGAGCCCCTCTCCATCGGCCGGCCGATCAGGAACGCGCGCTGCTACGTGCTCGACCATGCCATGCGCCCGGTCCCGGACGGCGAGGCCGGCGAGCTCTACCTCGGTGGACCCGGGCTGGCCCGGAGCTACCTGGGACGGCCCGAGCTCACGGCGGCGCGGTTCGTCCCCGATCCGTTCAGCTCCACCCCGGAGGCCCGGCTCTACCGCACGGGGGACGTGGTGCGCCGCCTGCCCGGCGGCGATCTCGCCTTCCTCGGGCGCGTCGACCAGCAGGTGAAGATCCGCGGCCACCGCGTCGAGCTCGGCGAGGTCGAGGCCGCGCTCGGGCGCCACCCCGCCGTCCGCGCGGCGGTGGCCGTCGCCAGCGAGGGCCGCCTCGTCGCCTACGTCGTCGCGCGCCCGGACGCGCCGGACGCGCCCCCGGCCGCCCCCCGGGCCGTCGTGCCCGCGCTGCGCAGCTTCCTCCGCGAGAGCCTCCCCGAGGTCATGATCCCGTCGACGTTCGTGCTGCTCGACGCGCTGCCGCTCGGCCCCAGCGGGAAGGTGGACCGCGCGGCCCTGCCGCCGCCGGACGCCGCCCGGCCCGATCGCGGCGACGGCGAGCCCCTCGCGCCGCGCAACCAGATCGAGGCGGCGATCGCCGCGGCGTGGGCCGAGGCGCTCGGGATCGAGCACCTCGGCGTCCACGACGACGTCTTCGACCTCGGGGCGCACTCGCTGCTCGCCGCGCGGGTGCTGTCGCGGCTGCGCCGCGCGCTCGGCGTCGAGCTCTCCCTGCAGAGCCTGTGCGACGCCCCCACGGTCGCCGCGCTGGCCGAGCTCGTGGAGTCGCTCCCCCGGCCGAAGCAGCGCCCGGCCGCCGCGGCCATCCGGCCTGCGCCGCGCGACCGGCCCATCCCCCTCTCGCACGGGCAGCGGCAGATCTGGCTCCACGCCTCGCTCCACCCGGGCGCGCTGTTCTACAACGAGCCGTTCTCCCTGCGCCTCCGCGGGCCCCTCGACGTCCCGGTCCTGGGGCGCGCCCTCGACGAGCTCCTCAGGCGCCACGAGATCCTGAGGAGCGTCGTCGCGGTCGTCGGCGGCGAGCCCGTGCAGCAGATCCTGCCCCCGGCGCCGCTCGATCTGCCGGTCGTCGAGCTGACCGCGCTGCCGGCGCTGTCGGCCGAAACGCGGTGGGGGCGCGCCGTCGCGCTCGCCACAGACGAGGCCCGGCGCCCGTTCGATCTCGCCCGCGGCCCGCTGCTCCGGGCCACGCTGGTCCGGCTCGACGAGGCCGACCACGTGCTGTTCGTGGTGGTGCACCACATCCTGATGGATGGAGTCTCCATCTTCGACGCGCTCCCGAGGGAGCTCCACGCGCTCTACCAGGCGTTCGCCGCGGGCAGGCCGTCGCCGCTGCCCGAGCGCGCGATCCACTACGCCGATTACGCGGTCTGGCAGCGGGAGCAGCAGCTGAACGGCGCCCTCCAGCCGCAGCTCGATTACTGGAGGCGACAGCTCGCCGACCTGCCCACCCTGGAGCTGCCGACCGACAGGCCGCGCCCGGCCGCCCCGAGCCTCGCGGGGGCCCGCCACTGCGTCGCCCTGTCGCGGGAGCTCACGCTCCGGCTGAAGGCGCTGGCCAGGGAGCAGGGCGTCACGCTCTTCGTGGTCCTGCTCTCGGCCTTCAAGGCGATGCTCTACCGGTACGCGCGGCAGGACGAGGTCGTCGTGGGCACGTCCGCGTCGTGCCGCCACCCGCCGGAGACCGAGGACCTCCTCGGCTTCTTCCTGAACACGCTCGTGCTGCGCACCGACCTGCGCGGCGACCCGACGTTCCGGCAGCTGCTCGGGCGCGTGCGGGCGGTGAGCCAGGCCGCGCTCTCGCACCAGGACGTGCCGTTCGCCAGCGTCGTGCAGGCGCTCCAGCCGAAGCGGGTCCCCGGCCAGAACCCGCTGTTCCAGGTCGCCTTCGTGCTGGAGCCGCCCGTGCCGGCGCTCGATCCGGGCTGGACCCTGAGCCAGCTCGACGTGGACACGGGCGCGTCCAAGTTCGACCTGATGCTGGAGCTCGACGAGCGCGAGGACGGCATCATCGGGCGCATCGAGTACAGCACCGCGCTGTTCGACGCCCGCACCATCGAGCGGATGGCGGGCCACTACGAGGCCCTGCTCGAGGGCGCGTCGCGCGACGTCGATCTGCGCCTCTCGGCGCTGCCGCTGCTCACGCCCGAGGAGCGGAGCGCGCTCCGCGCGTGGGGCACCGCCCCGGCCGGCCCCGGGTCGGACGCGTGCATTCACCGCCTCTTCGAGGCCCAGGTCGAGCGCTCTCCCGAGGCCGTCGCGGTCGTCTTCGACGACGGCGCGGGCAACGTCACGTCGCTCACCTACCGGGAGCTGAACCGGCGGGCCAACCAGCTCGCGCACACCCTGCTCGGCCTCCGCGCGCCGGGGGCGCCGGGGGCGCCGGGGCCCGAAGCCGCGCCCGGCCCCGACGAGGGGGCCCTCGCGCGCACCGACGAGGGCGCCCTCGCGCCCGAAGACCGCGTGGCCGTGTGCATGTACCGGTCGATCGAGATGATCGTCGCGCTCCTCGGCGTGCTGAAGGCGGGCCTCGCCTTCGTGCCCCTGGATCCGACCTACCCCACCGAGCGCCTCGCGTTCATGCTGGAGCAGGCCCGGGTCCGCGTGATGCTCACCCAGGTGCGCGTCGGCGCGGTGCTGCCGGGGTGCCGCGCGCGCGTCCTCTGCCTGGACGCGGATCCCGAGGAGATCGGCCGGGCGCGCGACGACAACCCGACGGAGCTGGCGACGCCGGACCAGCTCGCCTATGTCATGTACACGTCGGGCTCCACCGGCCGGCCCAAGGGCGTGGCCGTGCCGCACCGGGGCGTGGCCCGGCTCGTCAAGGGCACGACGTACGCGCGCTTCGCGCCGGACGAGGTCTTCCTGCAGCTCGCGTCGATCTCCTTCGACACGTCGCAGTTCGAGATCTGGGGCGCGCTCCTCAACGGCGGCCGGCTGGTCGTCATGCCCCCCGCGCCCGCGTCGCTCGACGACCTGGATCGCGTGATCCGGCAGCACGGGGTGACCACGGTGTGGCTCACCGCCGGCGTCTTCCACCTCCTCGTGGACGAGCGGATCACGGCGCTGCGCGGCCTGCGCCAGATCGTGGCCGGGGGGGACGTCCTGTCCCCGCAGCACGTCAACCGGGTCCTCGCCGAGCTCCCGGGGTGCCGGATGATCAACGGCTACGGGCCCACGGAGGCCGCGACGTTCGCCTGCTGCGCCGCGGTGGAGCGCCCGGTCGGCCACACGGTGCCCATCGGAAGCCCGATCCCCGGCACGAGGGTGCACGTGCTCGACCGGGATCTCAACGAGGTCCCGGCCGGCGTCCCCGGGGAGCTCTGCATCGGCGGAGAGGGCCTCGCGCGCGGCTACCTCGATCTGCCGGAGCTCACCGCGGAGCGGTTCATCCGCGATCCCATCGGCGGCGAGCCGGGAGGGCGGCTGTACCGGACCGGCGATCGCGTCCGCCTGATGCCGGACGGGCAGCTCGAGTTCCTCGGCCGCATGGATCAGCAGGTCAAGGTCCGCGGTTACCGGATCGAGCTCGGCGAGATCGAGGTGGTCCTCGGCGAGCACCCGGCCGTGCGCGAGGTGGTCGTGGTGGCGCAGCCGGCGCGCTCGGGCGACCGGCGCCTCGTGGCGTACGTCGTCCCGCACGGCGGCAGGGCCGCGGCGCCGCCCGCGCAAGCCGGGGCCCGCGCGCGCCCGTTCATGGCGGATCCGACCGGCGGGCTCGAGCGTGCGATCCGCGATCACGCGCAGCGGCGGCTGCCCGACTACATGCACCCCTCGGCCATCGTGCTGCTCGACGCGCTGCCCCTCACGGGCAACGGCAAGGTGGACCGCCGCGCCCTGCCGGCCCCCGTCGAGCTCCGCCCCGAGAGCGCGCCCCTGGTGGCGCCGCGGAGCTCGCTCGAGGAGCGGCTCACCGCGATATGGCAGGACGTCCTCGGCATCGAGCGCGTGAGCGTGCAGGACAACTTCTTCGATCTGGGCGGCCACTCGCTGCTCCTGATGCGCCTCCACGAGCGCGTCCGGGAGTCGTTCGGCAGCGATCTCTCCATCGTCGATCTGTTCGCGCGCCCGACGGTCACCGATCTCGCCGCGTTCCTCGCGAGCGGCAGCGGCGGCGGGAGCGACCTCTCGGAGGCCGACGCCCGGGCGCTGAAGCAGCGAGAGATCCTGAAACGAAAGAAGCAGGCAGCCAAGAGCAGACAGAATGGATCCGCTTGATCAACCGGTCCCGGAGGACCAAATCGCGATCATCGGGATGGCCGGCCGCTTCCCGGGCGCGAGGAGCGTCGACGCCTTCTGGCAGAACCTGCGCGATGGGGTCGAGTCGATCGCGGCGCTCTCGGATCAGGATCTCGCCGCGGCGGGCGTGCCCCCGGAGGTGGCCTCGGACCCGAGCTACGTCCGCGCGCGGGCCGTGCTCGACGAGGTGGAGTGGTTCGACGCGGCCTTCTTCGGGATGACCCCGCGAGAGGCCGAGATCCTGGATCCGCAGCACCGCTTCTTCCTGGAGTGCGCGTGGGAGGCGCTCGAGCACGCCGGGTACAACCCCGAGGCGTTCAAGGGGACCATCGGCGTCTACGCGGGCGCGAGCGGCCACGACACGTATTTCCTGAGCAACCTTTACCCGAACCACGAGCTCAGGAAGGCGATGGACTATCAAGTCTACGTCGCCAACGACAAGGACTTCCTGCCCACGCGGACGTCGTACAAGCTGAACCTCCGCGGGCCGAGCGTCGCGGTCCAGACCGCCTGTTCCACCTCGCTCGTGGCCGTCCACATGGCCTGCCAGGCGCTGCTCACCTACCAGTGCGACATGGCGCTGGCCGGCGGCGTGGCCATCAACGTCCCCACGCGGTCGGGTTACCTGTACCGGCACGGCATGATCCTCTCGCCCGACGGGCGCTGCCGCGCGTTCGACGCCGAGGCGCAGGGGACGGTGGTCGGCAACGGCGCGGGCGTCATCGTGCTGCGCCGGCTCGAGGACGCCCTCGACAGCGGCGATCACATCGAGGCGGTGATCCGGGGCTCGGCCGTCAACAACGACGGCTCGGGCAAGATCGGGTTCACCGCGCCGGGCGTGGAGGGGCAGGCGCAGGTCATCGCGCAGGCCCTGGCGATGGCGAACACCGATCCCGAGACGATCCGCTACGTGGAGGCCCACGGCACCGGCACGCGCCTCGGGGATCCCATCGAGGTCGCGGCGCTCACCCGGGCGTTCCGCGCCCGGTCCCGCGGCCAGCGCAAGGGCTGGTGCGCGCTCGGCTCGGTCAAGCCGAACGTCGGGCACCTCGACGTCGCCGCCGGCATCACCGGCGTGATCAAGGTCGTGCAGGCGCTCCGCCACCGGCAGATCCCGGCGAGCCTGCACTTCAAGACGCCGAACCCGGAGATCGACTTCGCGAACAGCCCGTTCTACGTCAACGCGGCGCTCGCGGACTGGGAGCCCGGCGACGGGCCCCGCCGCGCCGGCGTGAGCTCGTTCGGCATCGGCGGCACCAACGCCCACGCCATCCTCGAGGAGGCGCCCCACGCGGCGGCGGCGCCCGGCGGGCGGTCCTGGCAGCTCCTCCTGCTCTCCGCCCGCACGAGGACCGCGCTCGACACGATCACCGAGAACCTCGTCGGGTACCTCAAGGCGCACCCGGACGTCAGCCTGCCGGACGTCACGTTCACGCTCCAGGTCGGCCGCAAGACGTTCCCGCACCGGCGCATGCTCGTCTGCAACGACGCAGACGAGGCGGTGAGCCTGCTGTCGACGCTCGGGGAGCGGCGGGTCCTCGCGCACGTCGAGGAGGCCATCGATCGCCCGGTCGTCCTCATGTTCCCGGGGCAGGGCACGCAGTACGCCGGCATGGCGCGGGAGCTGTACGAGCGGGAGCCCACGTTCTGCGCCGGCGTCGATCTCTGCGCGGCCATGCTCCAGCCCGAGCTCGGGTTCGATCTCCGCGAGGTGATCTACCCGCCCCCGGGGCGGGAGGCGGCGGCCGCGGAGCTGCTCAAGCAGACGCGCTTCGCCCAGCCCGCGCTCTTCGTGATCGAGTACGCGCTCGCCACGCTCTGGATGGAGTGGGGCATCCGGCCCGCGGCGATGATCGGCCACAGCCTCGGCGAGTACGTCGCGGCCTGCCTCGCGGGCGTCTTCTCGCTGGAGGACGCGCTGAAGATCGTCGCCCGGCGGGGCAAGCTGATGCAGGAGATGCCGCCGGGCGCGATGCTCGCGGTCCCGCTGCCCGAGGCCGAGGTGCAGCCGCTGCTCGACGAGGGGGGCGGCGCGCTCTCGCTCGCGGCCGTCAACGGGCCGGCCGCCTGCGTCGTGGCCGGGCCCGAGGACGCCGTCGAGGCGCTCTCCGACCGGCTCTTCGCCGAGCGCGAGCTGGAGTGCACGCGCCTCCAGACGTCGCACGCGTTCCACTCCCGGATGATGGAGCCGATGCTCGCGTCGTTCACCGCGATCGTGGCCCGCGCGCGCCCGAGCGCCCCGAAGATCCCGATCGTGTCGAACGTCACCGGCACCTGGCTGTCCGCGGCCGACGCGCAGGACCCCGGGTACTGGGCGAGGCACGTGCGCGAGCCGGTGCGCTTCATGGCGGGGCTCGGCGAGGTGCTCGCCGATCCGACGCGCGCCCTGCTCGAGGTCGGCCCGGGCCGGGTGCTCGCGACCCTGGCCAAGCAGCACCCCGCGCGGGGCGCCCGCCGGGTGATGCTCTCGTCGATCCGGCACGTCCACCACCGCCAGTCCGACATCGGGTTCCTGCTGGAGACGCTGGGCCAGCTCTGGCTCTCCGGCGTCCGCGTCGACTGGTCGGGCTTCTACACCCACGAGCCCCGCCGGCGCGTGCCCCTGCCGACCTACCCGTTCGAGCGGAAGCGGTACTGGATCGACCCGCCCGCGCCCGCCGCCTCGAGCGCCGCGCGCCGGCCGGCGCGCAGCGCGCCGGAGCCGGCCGGCCTGCTCCACCTCCTGGCCTGGAAGCGCTCGGTGCTGTCGGGGTCGATGAAGGCGTCGGCCCGGCCGGCCAGGGCGCAGTGCTGCGTCGTCTTCGCCGACAGCTACGGGCTGGGCGCCCGGATGGAGATGCGGCTCCGCCGGGACGGCTACAAGGTCATCACCGTGCGGCCGGGCGAGGGCTTCGCCGAGACGGGTGAGGGCGAGTTCACCGTCGCCCCCGCGAGCCGCGCGGACCACGCGTCCCTCTTCGGCGCGCTCCGCGCGGCGGGCGTGTCCCCCTCGCGCATCATGTTCCTGTGGGGCGTGACGAAGCCCGCGCGCGGGCCGCTCGACGCCGGCCGCCTCGCGGACGCCCAGCGGCTCGGGTTCGCCAGCCTCGTCGCGCTGGCCCAGGGCATCGGCGACGCGGGGCTCCGCGACGAGGTGCGGCTCGGGGTCGTGACGAGCCACATGCAGAAGGTGACCGACGCGTCGGTGCTCTGCCCCGAGAAGGCCACGCTGCTCGGCCCGTGCGAGGCCATCCCCAGGGCGTACCCGAACATCTCGTGCATCAGCGTCGACATCGACCTGCCGGAGCCGCGGACGCTCCAGGAGGCGAGGCTCATCGACCAGCTCCTCGCCGAGGTCACGCTGGAGCAGACCGAGCCCGTCATCGCCTACCGGAGCGGCGAGCGCTGGGTCCGGATCTTCGAGCCCGCACGCATGGACCGCGCCGAAGGCCTGCCGCCGCGCCTCAAGGAGGGCGGCGTCTACCTGATCGCCGGCGGGCTCGGGGCCGTCGGCTCCGCCCTCGCGGAGCACCTCGCGAAGGTCGCGCGCGCGAAGCTCGTGCTCACGGGCCGGACAGCGCTCCCGCCCCGGGAGGCGTGGGGCGGCCTCGCCGACGCGGGCGTTTCCGGCGCGGGCGCCCCCGCAGCGCTGCGCCGCAAGGTCGGCGCGGTGCTCGAGATGGAGCGGCTCGGCGCCGAGGTGCTCCTCGTGACGGCCGACGTCACGCGGCTCGACGACATGCAGCGCGCCGTGGCCGAGGCGCTCCAGCGCTTCGGGCGGATCGACGGCGTCGTCCACGCGGCGGGCGCCGGCCGCGCCGTGCCCCTCCACCGCATGACGCGCGAGGAGGGCGAGGCGCTGCTCGCCCCGAAGGTCGACGGCGCGCTCGTCCTCGACGAGGCGCTCCGGGGGCTCCGGCCCGATTTCGTCGCGCTGTGCGCCGCGCGGACCGCGGGCGCCCGCGGGGCGGGCCTCGCGGGCCAGTGCGCCGCGACCGCCTTCCTCGGCGCCTTCGCGCAGCGGCGGGCCGCCGGGGACGGCCCGCTCACGATCGCGATCGAGTGGGACCCGTGGCAGCAGAAGGACACCTCGCGCGGCAAGGAGCTCGAACCTGCGCCCGCGTCGAGCGACGGCGGTCCGGCCTCCGCGGAGGAGGGGCTCTCGCGCGACGAGGCGCTCGACGCCTGGATGCGCGTCCTCACGAGCCCCACGCCCCACGTCCTGGTCCTGAAGCGGGAAGCGCAGGCCAGGCAGCGCGCCGCGGCCAGCTCGAGCGCGCCCGGCTCGAACGCGCCGCCCTCGCGGGACGTCGAGTCCGAGGGCATCCCGAGATCGGTCCACCCGCGGCCCGACCTCGGCACGGCCTACGTGGCGCCGCGCGATCCGCTGGAGCGCGCCGTCGCCGAGACGTGGGAGAAGCTGTTCGGCATCGAGCGGATCGGCGTCCACGACGACTTCTTCGCGCTCGGCGGCGACTCGCTGCTCGCCGTCCAGCTCATCTCCCGGCTGCGCAGCGTCGTGAACATGGATCTCCCCGGCCACAGCCTGCTCAACGCGCCGACCGTGGCGGCCCTGGCCGAGCTCGTCGCGCAGTCCGACTCGCCCTCATCCACCTCGCTGTCGAGGCGCTCTCCCGCGCGCCTCTTGCCCGCGTCGCTCGTGCGGATCAAGCCCGGCACCGGGCGGCCGCTCTTCCTGATGCACCCGGTCGGAGGGCACGTTTACTTCTACCACGATCTCGCCACCTGCCTGGACCCGGCGCAGCCCGTGTACGGGCTGCAGGCGCAGGGCATCGAAGGCAAGGCGCCGCCCTTGACCCGCGTCGAGGAGATGGCCGCGCGCTACCTCGAGGCGGTACGGCGGCACATCCAGCCGGAGGGCCCCTACGTGCTCGGCGGGTCGTCCTTCGGCGGGGTCGTCGCCTTCGAGATGGCGCACCAGCTCATCTCCGGGGGCGAGCGCGTCGCGCTTCTCATGATGATCGACACGCCCGCGCCCTCGGCGGTGTTCCCCGAGGATCTCGACACCCCCGAGCGCCTCGCCTACCTGATCAGCGGCGATGCGAGTCTCCCCGTCCCCGCGGAGGAGATCCGGCACCTCTCCCCGGACGAGCAGCTGCTCCACGTGCTCCAGCGCAAGAAGGGTGTCTCCCGGATGTTCCCGAAGCTGGCGCTCCAGGAGCTCGCCACGTTCCGCAAGATCGTCACCGCCAACCTGCAGGCGATGCTGCGCTATGTCCCCCGCCCCTACCCGGGTGACGTGCTCTTCTTCGAGGCGAGCGAGCGCGACGCCATGACCGTGAACAACCCGGCGCGGGGATGGCTCGATTTGATCCAGGGCCAGCTCACTGTCCACGAGGTCCCTGGCAATCACATCACCATGAATTTGCCGCCGAACGTGCAAGTCATGGCCGATCATCTGCGGGCGGCCCTCGAGGCGGCGGGACATCAGGGCTGATGTTGACGCCCGGCCGGCGGGCTCTTTACCATGGGTGTGGAGCGGCGACGGCGACGCCCCCGCGCGGTCGCGCGGGCTCGAGTGCGGCCAGGGCGCGCGGCGGAGGTGGACAATGTCGAAGATCACCGCGGAGCAGGCGAGAGAGGAGCACGTCGCGCTCCTCAAGGCGTGGACGAAGGCGGTGGGGGCCGTCAAGGACTACGGCTTCCTCGATCGCCACCTGGCCGAAGGCTGGCGGTACGTCGATTACAACGGAGTGCAGCGCGGCAAGGACGAGTACCTGAAGCTCGTCGACAGCATGTTGACGTACACGCAGGAGCTCCGGCAGTGCGACGTGCGTATCGTCGGCGGGGACGTCGCTATCGTGAGCGGCGTCTACCGCTCGCGCGCCGAGCTCAAGGGCGGTGTCAAGCTCGATAACACCATCGCCTTCACCGCGGTCTGGGAGCTCAAGGGCGGTGAATGGAAAGCCCTCGTGCACCACACGACGAGGATCCCTGACGCGTCGTGATCGACGTCCGCGTCGACCACGTCGACCGCGCCGACCGCGTCGAAGCGCTCCGGCGGCCGGCGCCTCGCCGGCGAGGCCGGAGGAAACGTTGACAGGGATCCTGCTTCGAGTACCGTACACTCAGGATTGTCCTATCGACGATCACCAGGGCTCTCATGGATCTTCGCCGGTTCCTCACGCACGCGGTGCAGATCGCATCTGCGCTGTCGAAACTTCATAAGTCAGGCACCCTTCACCTGGACATCCGCCCCGCGAACCTCTCCGTGCACCCGGAGAGCGGGGAGGTGTCGCTCGACGGTGGGCTGGCCGTGGTGCGCGGCGATCTCGGCCTCTCGGACGAGACGAAGATCAACCCGGAGTCGCTGCCCTACATCGCGCCGGAGCGGACGGGCCGCGTCGACTGGCCGATCGACGAGCGCGCCGATCTCTACTCGCTCGGCGTCACGCTGTACGAGCTGCTCTCCGGCAAGCTGCCGCTCGACGCCGAGGACGCGCCCGCGTGGGCGCACGCCCACATCGCGAGGGCCCCTGTGCCGCTCGCGGAGCTGGTGCATGACGTGCCCCGGATCGTCTCCGAGATCGTGATGAAGCTCCTCGCGAAGTCTCCGGAGGAGCGTTATCAGACCGCCCGCGGGCTCTGGTCGGATCTCCTCATGTGCCAGACCGAGCTGGAGGAGCTCGGGATGATCGACTCGTTCCCGCTCGGGACGGCCGACATCCCGGACCGGCTGCAGCTCCCGACGAAGATCTACGGCAGGAGGCGCGAGCGCGCGATCCTGCTCGAGGCGTTCGAGCGTGTGGTCGCCACGGGCACGGCCGAGCTCGTGCTCGTCGCCGGGTACTCGGGCGTCGGGAAGACCTCGCTCGTGAAGGAGGTGCAGGCGCCCATCGTCCGCGAGCGCGGGGCGTTCATCTCCGGGAAGTTCGATCAGCTCCAGCGCGACATCCCCTACCGCACGATCGCCCAGGCGTTCGGGGAGCTCGTCCGGCAGATCCTGACGGAGAGCCCGCAGTCGCTCGCGGGGTGGAAGCACCGGTTGAGCGACGCGCTCGGCGAGGAGGGGCGGGTCATCATCGACATCATCCCGCAGCTCTCGCTGATCCTCGGCGAGCAGCCGCCGGTGCCGCCGCTCGCGCCGAACGAGGCGCGCAGCCGCTTCGTCCGCGTGTTCCATGCGTTCCTCGGCGTGGTCGCGCGCAAGCGGCACCCGCTCGTGCTGTTCGTGGACGACCTGCAGTGGGCAGATCCCGCCAGCCTGAGGCTCATCCGCGACGTCGTCGCGGCGCCCGAGAAGCGGCACCTGCTCGTGATCGGGGCGTACCGCGACAACGAGGTGACCCCGTCGCACCCGCTCATGGAGGTGCTCCGGCAGATCCACGCCACGGGCGCGCGCGTCTCGACGCTCAGCCTCGACCCGCTCCCGCACGAGAACGTCCTCGAGCTCGTCATGGACACCTTCCGCTGCGAGGACGAGCTGGGGGCTCAGCTCACCAGGCTCCTCGTCCAGAGGACGGGCGGCAACCCGTTCTTCGTGGGCCAGTTCCTGACGGAGCTCTATCGCCAGAAGCTGGTCTGGGTCGATCCCGTGAGCGCCGTCTGGTGCTGGAAGATCGAGGCCATCGCCGCGCAGAACCTGACCGACAACGTCGTCGACCTGGTGCTGGGCCGCCTCAGGCGGCTGGACGGCGAGACGCAGCGGGTCCTCTCCCTCGCCGCGTGCCTCGGCGCCCGCTTCGACGCCGAGGTCCTCTCGGCCATGTACGGCGAGTCGACCGAGACGACGCACGCCGCCATCTCCCCGGCCATCCGCGAGGGGCTCGTGGCGCGCCGAGGCAGCACGTACAAGTTCCTCCACGACCGCGTGCAGCAGGCCGCGTACCTGCTCATCCGCGAGGGCAACCACGCCTCGACGCACCTGCGCATCGGGCGCCTGCTGCTCGTCCAGACGCCGGAGGAGGCGCTGGAGGACCGGCTGTTCGAGATCACGAATCAGCTGAACATCGGCGCCTCCTTCATCACCGATCCTGGCGAGCGGCGCAGGACGGCCGAGCTGAACCTCCGCGCCGGCAGGAAGGCGAGGGCCTCCGGGGCCTACGGCTCCGCGGTGGCCTACTTCGCCGCGGGCTGCGCGCTGACCGGGGAAGACAACTGGGCGGGAGCCGACGATCTGCTCGCCTTCGCGCTGCACCTCGATCTCGCCGAGAGCGCGTGCGTGAACGGGGAGTTCGATCGGTCCATCGACCTCTGCTCGGTGCTCCTCGAGCGCGCGCGCACGCAGCTCGACAAGGCGGCGGCCTACCGTGTCCTGATGCAGAACCACATGGCCCGGTCCGAGCACGACGCGTGCATCGGCGTCGGGCTGGAGTGCCTCGCGCTGCTCGGCATCAAACTCGGGAGGCAGCCGGCCGACGAGGAGGTTGTCGCGGAGATCACGGCGCTGCGCGACGCGCTCCGCGATCGCACCGCCGACGAGATCCTCGGCCAGCCGAGGATGACGGCGCCGCCGATGCTCGCGGCGATGGGCGTGATGGCCGTGATGTACGCCTCGACCTTCTACACCGATCCGAACCTCAATGACCTCCTGGTCTGCCAGATGGTCCGGCTCAGCCTGCTCCACGGCAACGCGGAGCCGACCGGCATCGGGTACACGTGCCTCGGCAAGGCGCTCTGCCAGAAGCTCGGCGCGTACCAGGACGGCGACCGGATCGGCAGGGTGGGCTACGAGCTGACCGAGAAGATGAACGCGCTCGTCTACAAGCCCGAGGTGGCCAACCTCTATGGCTGTCTGATCTCGGTCTGGACGCGCCACATCGACACCGGGATCGCCTGCCAGCGCGTGAGCATCCAGGCCGCGAACGAGGTCGGGAACCTGACGTGGGGGAGCTTCAGCAACATCCAGCTCACCCTGAACGTGATCGTGCGGGGCGACCCGATCGAGGAGGCGTACAAGGTCGCGGTGAGCGCGCTCGACTACGCGACGAAGGCGAAGATCACGTTCGCCGCGGACGCCGTGACGAGCATGCTGCGCCTGGTCCAGGCGATGAGGGGCGCCACGCGCCACCTCGGCACGATGAGCGCGGACGACTTCGACGAGCAGGCGTTCGAGGACCGCCTCGAGAAGGAGAGCTTCCCGAGCGTGCGGCTCGTCCATTACGTGATGAAGACCGCGCAGCACCTCCTGGCCTCCAACCCCGACGAGGCGGCCCTGGCCGCGGAGAAGGCGGAGCGCAACATCTCGGGGGGCAACGGGATGTTGTTCTCGGCCGAGTACCACTACTTCGGCGCCCTCGCCCGGGCGGCCCGCTTCTCCGGGGCCCCGGCCGAGGAGCAGGCCGGGCTCCGGCGGTCGCTCGCCGGCCACGAGGAGCAGCTGCGCGTCTGGGCCGAGAGTTGCCCCGACAACTTCGCCGGCAAACACGCGCTCGTAGCGGCGGAGCGCGCGCGCGTCGACGGCAGGCACGACGAGGCCGCGGCGCTCTACGACAAGGCGATCGTGGCCTTCCGCGAGTCCCGGTTCATCCACCAGGAGGCGCTCGCGAGCGAGCTCGCCGCCCGGTTCTACCTGGATCGCGGCTACAGCGGCCTGCCGGGGCTCTACCTGCGGGAGGCGGTGGCGTCGTACTCGCGCTGGGGCGCGAGCGAGAAGGTGAGGCAGCTCGAGCAGCGGCATGCGCTCGTCCTGAACCAGGAGCAGCGCCGCGCGACGAGCAGCGGCGTCATGACGATGGCGGCGGAGGCCATCGACGCGCAGACCGCGGTGAAGGTCTCGCGGTCGCTCTCCAGCGACATGACGCCGAAGGAGATGATGGAGTCGCTCATGCGGCTCGTCGTCGAGCACGAGGGGGCGGAGCGGTGCTGTCTCCTGCTCACCGGGGACGGCCTGCGGCTCGCCGCCGAGGCCGTGGTGGACCGCGACGGCATCAGCATCCGCGTGTACGAGCGGAGCACGGCGCCGCTCGCGACCCGCGTCCCGGCGTCGATCGTCAACTATGTCGAGCGGACGCGGGAGCGGGTGGTGCTCAGCGACGTCGGGGCGAGCGGCGCCTTCGCCGGGGACGAGTACCTCGTGCGCGAGCGGCCGAAGTCGGTGCTGTGCATGCCGCTCATGAAGAACCCCGGCGAGGTGGGCGGCCTCCTCTACCTGGAGAACCGGCTGGTCCACGGCGCGTTCATCCTGCGCCGGCTGCCGCTCCTCGAGTTCCTGGCCGCGCTGTCGCTGCAGAACACCGTGCTCCGCGGCGAGCTGGAGCAGGAGGCGCTGAAGGTCCAGCGGACCGAGGAGGCGCTGCGCCGGAGCGAGAGGGCGCTCCGGGATCTGGCGGAGTCGAGCGACGTCCCCACGTGAGGCGCGGGTCGCGCCGCCGCACCGGCGTGGTGTGGCGGCGCGGCGTTCAGGCGCTCTCAGGCGCTCTCGAGCACGTGGCCCACGCTGTCGAGGAACGGCCTGTCCGACACGGAGAGGTGGAGCTGCACGAACCGCCACCGATCCCCGTGGCGCTCCACCGTGCAGGTCAGTCGGAGCGCGGGCAGGTCGAAGCGCACGCCGCCCATGGTGGCGTGGATACCGAAGCCGGCCGTCCCGGCGCAGGCGGCCGCTCCCCCGGCCAGCAGACGCACCTGGACATCGCCGGTGATCCTGCACACGAGGTCCTTCAGGATCTCGCTCTGCCGCCGGAACGAGGCCTCGATCTCGGCCCAGCGCGTGAAGTGCAGCTTGTCGTGTGTGCCGTAGAAGATCAGGGCATCGTCACGAACGAACATGTCGCATAACGCGTCCACGTCGCCTCGCTCGAAGGCGCGCGCGAACTCGACGAGCATCTGGCGAACCGAATCTTCTGGACTTGCCGGCTTTCTCTCCGAGGACGCCATGCGCTCCGCTGCTCCCGTACCGATCCGAGCCTGATCTCGGCCGAGCATACAGCACCCCGGAGGCTAGTGTTGGAAATGCCGAGCTATCTTCCGGCCCCTTCTCGCTGTCTCAGAAATCCTGGCGGGATTTCTGACCCGCGGTACTAGCCCGTCCGGTCAGGCGGCGGCGTGCGGGCAGCAGCGCGGCATGGCAAGCGCTCTCGCCGCGGCAAAGCCGCCGGATGGCCCCGCTGCGGGCGTGGCGAGAGCGGTCGCGGCCGCGCTCTCACACCGTGTCGGGCGGCGCGCCGACGAACGCGCTCTCGTCGTAGTGGCTCCGGGGGTTCCACGCCGCGTAGCCCGCGCAGCCGGCGTCGTCGTTCGCGCGGATCTGCTCCCGGATGTGCCACGGCGTGTACTCGTACCGCTGCATGGGGCGCGAGCTGTCCAGATCGAACGCCTGGATCCAGCTGCGCAGCAGCCCGATGCGCCCGGGAAGCGCTGCCACCCTGCGCCAGCCGGCCGAGAGCGAGGCATACAGGATCTCGTAGGGGTGATGCGCAGGGTTCGCGAACCCGAAGCTGCCAGGGCCCCAGTGCGACGGGTACGGCATCGGCATCACGTAGTCGAAGAGCTCCACGGCGTCCTCCAGCCGCTGGCCTATCCCGTCCTGCGGCCCGAGCAGCGTGAACCCGAAGACATCCGCGGAGATCGGGCGAGACGCGGCATCGCCGACCTCCGCGCGGAGGAACTCGAAGAAAGCGCGGATCGTCGGCGCCCTCTCCTCGATCGGCGTCCGCGACCGCGGCTCGCGCGCGGCGCCATAACGCACATAATCGTAGTTCACCTCGTCGAAGCCGGCGTCGTACGCCCGGAGCGAGATCTCCGCGATCTCGTGCCATCGCGGCTGCGAGGCCGGGTCGTACCAGCCCCGCGGGCCGCCCTTGAACGCGACGAGCCGGGCGATGAGATAGATGCCGGCCTCGCGCAGGGCGCCCAGCTGGGCCCTTGTCACCTCGTCCCGCTCGAAGAGGAGCGCGCCCCCCTCCGACCGGATATCGATCACCAGGGAGTTCAGCTCTGTCCGCTGGACCAGGGAGGAGAGCCGATTCAACCGCTCCACGTTCCTCCCCGCCGCGAAGTTCACGTAAATCGCCTTGGTGATCGTGGGCATGCTGTTCCCCCCGCCGAGGGGAGAGCACGTCCCCGGCCAAGGGAGCGCCGCGCGCGCCGGAACACCTTTCGCTGCCCTTTTCAGCGAGGAAATTGAACAGGGAGGCGGGGAGACAGGGAGTATTTGAGGATTTACCTCCCCGTCTCCCCGCCACCCTGTGAACTTTCCGAAGAGCTTGCGGGGGATGCCTCAGGCGCCGCCCCCCGCGCCCCGGGTCACCCCCGCATCGCCTGGATCGGGCTGATCCGCGCAGCGCGGAGCGCCGGGAAAAACCCGCCGAGCAGGCCCATCACCGCCGCGATCGCCACCGACGTCAGCAGGATCCCGGGCGTCGGCTCGAACGTGAACACGACCTCCGACCAGCTCGCGAAATTGACGGTCGAGAAGCGCACGAACCGCATCCCGAGCGCGGCGATCACGCCGAGCGCCCCGCCCGCCAGCGCGAGGAGGACCGACTCGATGAGGAACGACAGGAGGATGCTGAACCGCGAGAAGCCGAGCGCCCGCAGCGTGCCTATCTCGCGCTGCCGGTTGGCGATCGACGAGTGCATCGTGATCATCGCGCCGATCATCGCGCCGATCGAGAAGAACACCGCGATGAGCACGCCCATCACCGTGATGAACATGCTCGTCCCCTCGGACTGCTTCTCGTAATAGGCGCTCTCGCGCATCACCTCGAGCCCGAGGTTCCGGTTCTGCTCGATCGACGCCTCGAACGCGTCGAACTTGCTGGCCGAGGCGAGCCGCGCCCGCACCGCAGAGACGCCCCCCTCGCGGCCGAACGCCGAGCGCGTCGTGTGCAGGTCGGCCCAGACCTCGGACTCCGACGAGGAGCCGCCGTCGTCGAACACCCCCACGACCTTCACCGGCCGGTTCTTTCGCAGCTCGAACGACTCGCCGATCGACAGGCCCTTGAAGCGGCCGCTGATCGCCTTGCCCACGATCACCTCGTCCGTGCCCGGCTGGGCCGGCCGGCCCTCGATGATCTTCACCTGCGAGCGGAACGCGAGCACGTCGTCGGGCACCCCGCGCACCTGCACGTTGGAGATGCCGTCCGTGCCGAGCTTCTCGAGGAGGATGACCGCGATCACCTCCCCCACCCCGTCCGGCTTGCCGTCCTGCCGCTTCGCCACCTCGGCGCTCGCGAGGATCACGCCGATCTGCTGCTCCTCGATGCTACTCACCATCTCGGCGTCGGAGCCCTTCCGCATCACGATCGCGACGTCGTCCCGCGCGGTGCGCCCGAGGGTGCGCTGCACGCTGTTCGCGAGCATCAGCACCGACGCGAACACGAACACCACGAGGCCGAGCCCCGACGCCGTCGCGAGGGTCGTCGTCTTGCGCACCACCAGATTTCGAACGTTGTAGGCGACGGGGATCATGAGCGCTCTCTCCCGCTTTCAGGGTCTCGAAGACAGGCTGCGTGGGTCGCTCACGCCACGCGCCGGAGCGCGTCGGTGACCGAGAGTTTCGAGGCGTTGTACGCCGGGAGGAGCGACGCGGCGAGCGACAGCCCCATCGAGAGCAGCACCGCCAGGACCATCGTCATAGGCTCGATCCGGAAATAAGGGAACATGGAGCCCATGTTCTCCTCCAGCCATCGGCCCAGCCCGAGCTCGACGATCGGATACGAGACGACGAGCCCGATGAACCCGGCCAAGAGCCCGATGGTCGCCGCCTCCCCGATGATGAAGATCCTCACGTGCTTCGGCTCGAACCCGAGCGCGCGCAGCACGCCGTACTCCCGCGACCGCTCCCGGACGCCCATGGCGATCGTGTTGCCGAGGATCATCATCATGATGAGAAGGATGATGACGGACACGACGTTGAGCGCCGTCAGCACGGCCGACATCATCGCCATGAACGACAGGTTCATCGCCCGCTCGCTCATCGTCGCCGTCTGGACGTCCTTCTCGTCGAAGATCTTGTCGATCGCCGCGCTGATGTCCGCGCTCCGCGACGGGTCGTCGATCCGGGCGGCCATCCAGCCGATCTGGTCGCGCTGCCGCTCGGGGAGCGACTCGTTCAGGTAGTCGTAGTGAAAGATGAACTGCGACCTGTCGATCGACTTGCGCGTCGCCGTGTAGATCCCCGAGACGTTGAACTGCCAGTTTCCGGGGTAGATCGTCCCCTCCAGCGTCACCGTGTCGCCCGGCTTCACCTTGAGCCGGGCCGCGAGGACGTCGCCGAGGATGGCGCCCTTCCTGTCGCCCTGCCACCGCTCCATGTCCTCGGGCGAGACGACCATCTCGTCGTAGACCTTGAAGAAGGTCTTCGACTCGACGGCCATCGAGGCGAAGAAGTTATTGGCGTCGCGCGGGTCCTTGGCGCCGAACCAGCTCATGAAGGACCCCTCCGTCACGCCGGGGACCTCGCGGACCGTGTCCATGTAGCGCTTCGGCAAGGGGAGGATGAACGAGATCTTGTGCCGCGTCGCGATCCGGTCCTTCGCGGCATAGTCGGCGGCGACGTTCCACGCCGAGAGCACCGTCCGGAGGAGCACGAACGCAAGCACCGCCACCGCCGCGCCGATCACGGTCAGCAGCGTCCTGAACTTGTTGCGAAGGACGTTCCTGGCGGCGACGGAGACGAGGTTCATGACAGGTTCCCCTTGTCGAGCCGGCGCGTCACCGTCGCGCGCTCGGCGGCCTGCGGATCGTGCGTGACCATCAGGATGGTCTTCTTGAACTCCTTGTTGAGCTTCTCGAGGAGCGCCAGGATCTCGTCGGCGCTCTTGCGATCGAGATCGCCGGTCGGCTCGTCCGCCACGATGATCGTCGGGTCGTTCACGATCGCCCGCGCGATCGCGACCCGCTGCTCCTGGCCGCCGGAGAGCTGCCGGGGATAGTGGCCCATCCGCTCCTCGAGCCCGACGACGCGCAGGGCCGTCTGCGCGCGCTTCCGCCGCTCGGACGCCGAGAGGTTCGTGAGCAGGAGCGGCAGCTCGACGTTCTCGACCGCGGTGAGCACCGGCATCAGGTTGTAGGCCTGGAAGATGAAGCCCATCGTCCTGGAGCGGAAGCGCGCCAGCTCGCCGTCGCTCATCCGCGTGAGGTCCTGCCCCGCCACGCGCGCCGAGCCGCGCGTCGGGCGATCGAGCCCGGCGATCAGGTTCAGCAGCGTCGACTTGCCCGAGCCCGAGGGCCCCATCAGCGCCTCATACGACCCCTCCGGGACGTCGAGCGTGATGTTGTCGAGCACCACGATCGGCTCCTTGTCGCGGAAATAGCTCTTGCCGACCCCCTGCAGCTCGACAATGGGCTTCGGCTTCCCGTCGCGATACCCCTCGGTCATTCGCTCCCCTTTTCCTTCTCTTTGATCTTCTGACCGTCCGCGAGCTCGGCGGACGGCCTCGCCACGAGGCGCGCCCCCGGGGTCGGGCCGTCGAGCAGCTCCAGCCCGCCGGGCGCGGGGCCGCCCACCTTGATGGGCACCATCTTCACCTTGCCCTCGTCGACCACGAACACCACCTTGGCGCCGCCCCGCTCGACCACCGCGGCCTCCGGGACGACCCGCTTCGGCGGCTCCTTCATCGCCTCCTCGGACAGCGCCTCGGCGAGGAAGCTGACCCGCGCGCTCATCTCCGGCAGCGCCTCCTTCGGCTCTCCGACGAACTTCACCTTCACGGGGATGGTCGCCTTGGCGCGGTTCACCCGCTTGCCGATCTCGAGCGTCGTGCAGCGGTGCCGCTTCGAGGGGTACGCGTCGAGGACGACCTCGCACGGCTTGCCGGGCTCGACGAGGTAGAGGCGCGTCTCCGGGACATCGGTCTCGACGACGAGCGACGTGAAGTCGGCGATCTCGACGAGGTGCGGCAGCTCGAGGCCGACGACCTCCCCGACCTCGGGCGGCTTCGACATGATCGTGCCGCCGATCGGCGCGACGATCTTCCGGTCGGCCAGCGTGACCCGGAGGCTCTCGACGTCGGCGGCGGCGGCCTTGACCTCGGCGTCGGCCGCCGCCGCCGACTGGGTGAGCGAGTGCATGCGCGCGGTGAGGTCATCCATCGAGGCGCGGCCGGTCACCTGGCGCTCGACCAGCAGCCGCTCCCGCGCGAGCTGCTGGTCGACCTCGCCGATGCTCGCCCGGGAGGCCGCGGCGCGCGCCCGCGCCGCCGCCACCTTGGCCTGGGCCGCGGCCACGAGGCTCTTCTGGTCGGCGTCGTCGAGCTCCACGAGCAGGTCGCCCTGCTTCACCACGTCGCCTTCCTTGACGTGCACCCGCGCGATGCGGCCGGGGAACTTGGCCCCGACCTTGGACACGACCTGCGGGACCACATACCCGGTCGACGTCACGGAGATCGACGCCTGCGCCGGCGAGACCAGCGCGACCTCCGTGGTGGTGACCTCGGTCTTGAAGATCGCGCTCTGCGCCCTGGGAAGGGCGAACGCGGCGGCGCCGGCGACCGCCGCGAGCACGACCGCGGCGATGAGGGCGGTGCGGAGCGGGCTCCGCCGATCGGGATCGACGTCCCGCTGGATCCGCAGCGAGGCGAGATCCGAGCTGAGCTGGTCGGACACGGCGTCTCCTTAACACGCTTCCGGCGTCGCGTTGAAGTTCTATCGCCCATTTCTGACGCGCGGCGCCACCCGCGCCCGACACGCAGGACGCGGCCTCGCGCCCGCCCTGGAGCGGTGCTTGCTTCATATCGAAATCGCCTTCCGCCGCGGCAATCCGCCCGTCCAGACCGCAATGCGCCGCGCGGCTGTGCCCGCCGCGCCTCACCCGTGGCAGTGCGCTCCCTGACGTGCAGCGGCGCTCGGATTGATGCCTGCGGCGCTGTGCGGTGCTGTCTGTGTCGACGCGGGGCGCGGGGCTGCGGAGCGGCGATGGTGCGAGATGCGCGCCTTGCGCTCGCGGAGCTCCCGAGACCAACACCCTGTCTCGACGCCCCGACGCCGCACGTTTACGCTGTCACGATGGGTTTTGTCGCGAGCCTTTTCATCGTCTACGGGGTCGCCGGGGTGGTGCTGGGTGTCGCGGTCGCCATCGCGATCGGGCGCTGCCACCACCACCGTCGGCGCTCGCAGATCGCCGCGTATGCGCGGAGCCCTTCCGCGTCACCCGGCGCGATACGCGAGGGGTTTGCGCTCCTGCGCGGCGAGGTGAGCGCGGAGGACGCCGCGCCGGGAGACGCGGTGATCGCGGTCGAGATCCCGTGCGGCGGCCAGGCCGGCGCCGCGCCGAGCGCGTGTCAGACGCGGGCGCGCGCGTTCTCGCTCCGGCTCCCCTCGGGCGCCACCGTGCGGGTCGAGCCGGCGAGCGGCAAGCTGAGCCTCGACACCACCTTCGTCCCGACGAGACGAGGCGGCGCGCCCGCCTACGTGTCCGAGGTCCGCCCCGGCGACACGATCTACATCGCGGGCTCCGTGCGCCGCGAGATCGACGCGAGCGCCGCCGGCAAGGGGTACCGCGACGCCGCGCGGGCCTGGGTGCTCCGGGCGCCCGCGCACGGCAGCCTCTGCATCGCTTCGGAGACGGTCATCGCCCACCACGCCCAGCGCGCGCGGTTCCACCGATCCTGGGCGCTCGCGCTCGGCGGGGCGCTCGCGGCGCTTCACCTCGGCCTGTTCCGCGCGTTCCACGCGAGCATGCTCGGCGCGGTCGATTCGGGCGGGAGCATCGACATCGGCCCCGCCGCGCTCGCGCTCTTCTTCGTCGGCGCCGCGGCGCTCACCTACCGCACCCTGGCCGAGCAGACCTCTCCGTGGATCGAGCTCCGCGTGGATCGCTCCAGGGCGGCCTAGCACAGCGTCGCTCAGGCTCCTCCCTGGCTCCGCGTCCGCGGCACGCCCCCCGTGGAGGGAGGTCGTCACGCGTGGCAGGGCCGGGCTGATGTCCGAGCCTCGATAACGTCCTATCGAGGGGGCGCCCCCGTCGCCGTGGCTCGCGTCTCCTGGAGCCGGACCACTGAGGTTCAGAGCCGCCTTCCGGGCCAGGCCCATGAGGGCATCGGTGTTCACCAAGCTTGTTGGAAGTCCGCGGGAACAGACCGAAGCTGCTCTTGAACCAGCCTGGGCGTTAACGCGCCGTGACGCGCCGCTTCACTCGGCGCGGCTGACCCTCGACCGCTTTCTGACGTCAGCTCTCCGTGATCACCCGTCCCCCCACGGGGATCACCGACCGAATGCCTCGCTCCCGAGATCTCCGCCCGGTCTCGAGCACCGGTCTGAGATTGACCAGCAGTCTGCTCGCCGACATATTCGTCCATCACGGAACGCCGCTCGCTCGGCAGCGCCTTGACGCACGCAAAACGGCGCAGCCTGCAGCGCGCACAGCTTCCGCAGCCACAGATTACGCAATGTTCAATCAACATTGAAGGCGCATTCCATCAGAATGCGAAAGAATCCGTAGTGCGTCTGAAGCACATGATCTGCGGCGAGATCACGCCGCAACGCTGACGTTCTGCCACGTTCCCTGGAGGGAGCGCCGACCCGGGCACGGCCATGAGGCTAGCCAGGGCATGGCGCGCCATTGTCGACGTTGAAGGTGCGCGCGCGAGCGTGCCTGAGAGGAAAGAACATGTCTATCCCGAACCCTTACATCATCAACATCGACCTGTTCTGGCCCAACATGAACCGTCCGACTCAGAACGAGATCGCGCGCGTGAGGGCATTCGATATCGAGGGCTCTACCGAGACGGAGGTAGGCCAGGGCCAATACGACCCGGAGACCGGCGGCTGGCCGGTCGTCCTGCAGCGCGTCGCGGTGTTCGAGTCGACACGAGAGACGGCGAATCTGCGCTTCAGGATCTATAGCGCGAGCGGGCAGGAGGTCGGCTGGACGCAGACGTTCAACGCGATCCCGAGCGGGTCGAGGGTGCGCATCATCATCGGCCAGAGCGCCGAGCTCGTGAGCAGCAGCGCGACCTGGACCGCATCTTCGCGCCAGCACCGCGCCTTCGGCACCGTGCGGAACACCATCGGCCTCGCCGCTTCGGGCATCGTCGTCGAGGCATACCACGTCGGCTGGACGAGCGGCGGTATCGACGAATTCCTGCTCAGCAAGGCGGAGAGCGACGCAGGCGGAAACTTCGAGATCCTCTACAGCCCGCCGCCGGTAGCCAGCGCTGCGATCCCGATCGGCACACCCCCAGGGCAGATCAACCTGATCCTGTATGCGAACGAAAAATTGAATCCGGAGGGGACGGACCTGCGGAGGCTATCGTCCTCGGAGGTGATCTACAATGCCGCCCGCGAGCAGCAGCTCGACGTGGTGATCGATCGCGTGGTCGCCAACGCCGACTGCGAGTACGAGCGCCTGGTCACGGGGCTGAAACCCAGCCTGGGGGTCTCGGACGCCGCACAGCTGTCGACCGTACGCACGCTCGATGAACGCCCAGATTTCCTGACCCTGGTCGCTCGCTCGAGCGGCTTCGATGAAGCGCTGGTCCGCGCCTTCGTCCGCTCCTGGCTCATCGCGAGGGAGATCGACACACAGCTTCCTCCCTCGACGCTGAGCGCGCCCATGTCGCGGGAAGTCATCTATTCGCTCGTGCGCGCCGGGCTCGGCGACAACCTGCGCGCGCTGCTCGACGTGAACCCCGACAAGTTCTTCCAGACGCTGGTCGCCGCCGTCCACCGCGGGATCATCTCCGCGGCGATCGAGGTCGACATCTATCCGACCCTGGTCGACACCTGGCGAACGGTGCTCACGAAATTGATGAATTTTGTCCCGTTGACTCCGGGCAGCAAGCCGCCGTGGCAGCAACAGCTGCTCGAGCTCGTGCTCGGCGAAGACGCGACAATGCCCCGCGTTCAGACTTACTGGACCATGCCGTTTCCTTCCAATACCACAAGTCACCCGGTCGCCATGCTCTCGGACGTTGCGGCCGGCGACCTGCTCATCGTGCTGTTCGCCAGCGACGAAGGTTCGCCCGTGACGACGCCGGCCGGATGGACGCAATTGTGGTCCAGCACCGACAATCCCTCTACGCCCGCTATTCGCCTCAGCGGCTACGCCAAAGTGGGCGTGGGAAGTGAGGGCAACACCTCTGTCAATTTCCAGACCACGGCCCCACAGCAGGCGGTGGCGCACGTCTATAGAGTCGGCAAGGACAGCTGGAAGGGAACGATAGCCGGGGGCGTCGTTTCTGGCACAGCGGAACCTGGTTTCGGCACCGCGGCCAATCCGCCGCTTCTCGACCCACCCGGAGATGCCGCGAAAACCCTGTGGCTCGCATGCGCCGCGTTCGATCTTGGGTGGCCTTGGGAGTCGTTTCCCAGTGACTACACGAACGGCCGTTACACGACGTCGTCTACGAGCACTGGGAATTGCGGCCTGATGTCCGCTTGGCGCGCGTCTCTGGCCGGCAGCGAGAATCCATCGAGCTTTGCCATCGCTTCGAGCAGTGGTGCGGAATGGGTAGCGCAGACCGTCGCAATTCGAGGCATCGACGCAGCGGATCGCCCGAACAGGGCCAAGAAGGAGGCGCTCATCGGCGCGCACTTCGACAACCTCGGGGAGCTCCCCGGGCTGCTCGCGGCGCTGGTCGATGACGAAGTGCTGACCGAGCAGCAGGCCGAGGACGTCACGTTCGTGTTCGAGATGTACGAGAAGGTCGGCCGCTATTACCCGATCGTCGCCGCCGTGTACGCGAGCAAGGCGAGCTCGGGCTGGCGGACGATCGAGGATCTCGCCACGGTGACGCTGGACGGCGCGCACCCGAACTGGACCGACTTCGCCTCGAGCTCGACCAGCTACAATAACGGTCGATACCCCGGCGATGTTCCGGGGTTCAACGGCACGTCCGGGCAAGGAGCTGTCTACGCGAGGCGCCTCTACGACCTGTTCGGCAAGCTGAGCCCGCAGCGTCGCTTCGTCTCCCGCATTCAGGGGACGACCACCCTCGTGGCGGTGCGCCAGTTCTTGACGGATCACCCCGACTTCAGCCTCGAGAAGGGCGACATCGACGACTACCTCGCCGAGAGCGAGCTCACGCTGGACGCCGACGTCGTCCGCTCGATCAAGCAGCTCCAGCGCTTGTTTCGCTTGACCCCCGATTTCGACGCGGCCGCTCACCTCATCGGCCAGGCGCTCGACTCCGCGGTCCGGATCGCACGCATCCCGGAAGACCGATTCGTGGCGGATCATGAAGAGCACGTGGGTGGGCTCACGGCGGCGCGCGATATCCACCGCACGGCATCTCATTACGCGAACGAGATCCTCGCGACGCTGGTCAAGTTCCACCCGAACCTGAACGAGGTCGGCGGCCTGAGCGCCGTGCCTGGGCCTGTCAACTTCACCGTGCTCGATCCGACACACGGCTACACGCCCGACCTCGTCGACACGCCGGACGACACAGTTTCGGGCAAGTTCCCGAACTGGATCACCCTGTTCGGCGACCTCAACAAATGTGCCTGCAAGCACTGCCAGACGGTGCTGAGCCCCGGCGCGTACCTGATGGACCTGCTGGAGTGGGTCGACGGCGCGCCCAAGAGGACGCTGTTCGAGCGCCGGCCCGACCTCGAGGACATCGAGCTCACCTGCTCCAATACGAACACGGTCTTGCCTTATATCGACATCGTCAACGAGGTCCTCGAAGCGGTCGTCGAGCCGCTCGAGTTCACCATCGGCCTCACGCCCGAGACGATGAACCAGGCAAAGGACGGCGTCGAGGGGGCGCTGGGCGCGCTTCGCAGCGCGGTTCTCGCCGAAGGGTACGTGCTCAGCGAGCGCGCGGTCGCCAATCAGAGCGCCGCCTATACCGAGCCGAGCAAAGAGTGGATCGTCGAGGACGACGCCGTCCGCTTCAGAATCCGGGGCAACGCCGCGCCGCTCACGGTCTATCCAGCGCTCCAGACGAGCGGAGCGAACGACTCGCTCGAGGTGTTCCCGGAGCACTTCAACCGCAAGGCGTACGACACGCTCGCGCAGGCCGTCTTCCCGTTTCATCTGCCGCTGGCGCTCGGCAGGGAGGAAATCGACATCTTCCTCAAACAGAAGAACATCCGAAAGCATGAGATCCTCGAGGCGTTCTCGATGAGCGACGCCGACGCGAAGCTCCAGGATCCGAACATCGCGCTTGCCTACCTGAACCTGACGCCGGCCGAGGCTCAGGCGATCCTCGGCGCGGAGCGCCCGGTGTCGGAGTACTGGGGCTTCGTGATCCCGCCCGGCGCCGACGAGCTGACCATCCGGCGGCCCGACAAACCCACGCTCAAGATCACCGCCACAGAGCCGGCCCCGGGGGATCCGGACACGAGGCCGGCCTGGGTCAAGCTCGTGACGCTGGTGCCCGTATTCCTGCACCGCGCGGGCCTGCGTTACCAGGACATGCTCGACCTGCTGGATACCCGCTTCGTCCACCGCCAGGCCGCCGATACGCACGGGCTCCACATCGTCTCGAGCACGGAAGAGCGCGTCGAGTGCAACTACAACGAGTTCCAGATCGCGCACCTCAACACGGACACGTTGCGGCGCGTAAGCTTCTTCGTCCGGCTCTGGCGCAAGCTCGGGTGGAGCATGCGCGAGCTCGACGCCTATCTGATGAGCCTCGAGGACGGCAACATTCCCGACAACCTCGTCAGGCTCGCCCAGGTAAAGCGCTTGGCCGACGAGCTGAAGCTCTCGCCGCTCGACGTGGTCGCGTGGTGGGCGAACCTCGATACGCGTCGCACCGGGCGAATCGAGAAGAGCCGCTTCGACGAGGTCTTCCTCGTGGGCGCCCCGAGCCAGGCCGAGTATCAGGGGCTCGAGCGGGTGCGGATCGGGGCGACGGTCAACCTCGCGACGGTGGCGGATGACGAGGACTATCCGGCGCACCTCCGCGCGGCTCTCCGTCTGAGTTCGACAGACATCGACCGGCTCTGGGGGGAGGTCATCGTCTCCGAGTCGGTCACGACCCTCGGGCTGGCCGAGCTCACGGAGATGTACCGGGCAGCGACGTTCTCGAGGGCGATGGGGCTCTCGGTCGCCGAGTTCTACGACCTCACCGCGCTCGTGGGCAGCCCGTTTGTGGAAGAGGTGACCGATCTCCAGGCGGCCATCCTGAACACCTACGCCGTCATTCGAGAGCTCGAGCGAGCTCGGTCGACGCGCATGTCGGCCGCTGAGATCGCCTACTATCTACGCCACGAAAGCGCGCCGGGCGCTCCGTTCGCGCCCGCGGCGGACGACATGGATCGCGCCGTTCGACGGCTCTCGGCGGCAGCGGCGGAGATCGAAGCGACCTACCCGGACCAGATCCCTGACGCGGTCGCGCTGGCCGCTGCGCTCACCAAGGTCATGCCGGCCGAGAAGGTCGTGCGGGCGATCCAGATCGTCGAGGGGCCGCCTCCGCCGCCCACCCTGGACGATTTCGCTACGCAGGCGGAGTACAACGCCGCGCTCGCGGCCTACGAAGCGGTCCACGCGCCGCTCAGGCAGCAAAACCAGGAGTTCCTGACGCGCTATTTCCTTCGGTTCTGGTGGGCGACCCCCGGCGACGTTCCCCTCGAGCAGCTGGTGACCTATGACGCGGGTCTCTCGCGCGTGCTGCGCTACAAGCTCGTGTGGGATCGGCTCCGCGGCTACCTTGTCGACCAGGCGCGGGCGGCCTCGGCTCTCACCGTCGCTGCCGAGTCCATGGACCTCGCCCGGGATGAAGCCGAAACGCTGCTCACGAAGGCGCTCCGGAGCCTGACCACCGACTTCTCCCCCGCCCTCCACGACTGGAAGAACTTCCTGAAAGGGGAATGGAATATCCTGGTGCCCGGGGAACGCAGGGCCTCCGTCGTCATCCCGCGGGACGACGACTACGTATTCATCATCTCGGTCAGCTTGCCGGCGGAGCCCAGCATCGAGGTGGCCTTGTGGGTCGACGGCAAGCAGCGCATCACCTATGGGTTCAACGAGGTCCAACAGAACAGGCACTACCTCCACAATGTCCTGAGTCTGAAAGCGGGCACGGTCCTCGACGTGCGAATCACCTATAGCAACGCGGAGGACGTCGCGCTGCTCTGGCAAGTCGGCAACGCGGACGTGGCCCCCGTGCCTGCGAGCGCCGTCGTCCCATTCCGGACGGACGTCTACACCAAGCTGTTCAAGGCCGTCGGGCTCGTCAGAGGTCTCGAGCTGAAGAAGCCGGAGCTGAAATATCTGATCGAAGCGGACGCCTCGATCGGGCTTTCGCTCAACGCGCTCCCCGCGCGCGACGCCGACGCGGACGTGCCGTGGTCGGCGCTCGCGGGCTTCATCGATCTGCTCGACCTCCAGCGTTCGGTGGAGCTCAAGACCAAGACCCTGTTCGAGTTCTGGAGCGAAGGCGGCGGCGCTGCCGAGGCGCAGGCCGACGTCGTGGCTGCTCTCACCGGATGGAGCCTCGAAGACATTCTGGCCGTCTTCGATCTGCTCTCCCCGGCTCCACCCCCGCCGCCGCCCTGGCATAGCGATGACCGATCGGAGACGCTCAAGCTCTGGCAGCTGCTCAGGGCGACGATGCGTATCGTCCGGCGGCTCGAGCTCAACGCGAGCCAGATCATCGACCTCTTGCTCAGCCCAGCGCCGACCATCGGCGCCGCAGTTCAGCTCAGGAACGCCTTCCGATCGCAGTTCAGCAGGGATGCCTGGAAGGAGGTCTTCAAGCCGCTGCGCGACCCGCTCCGGCGACGCCAGCGCGACGCGCTCACAGGATACCTCACGACCGGCGCCGTCGAGATCAACGGCGTGAACGGCGAGCAGAAGCCCGATTTCGTCGACGAGAACGACCTCTTCGCTCACTTCCTGATCGACGTCGAGATGGAGCCGGACACGCTCATCTCGCGTATCCGGCTCGCTCTGAACGTCGTACAGCTCTTCGTCCAGCGCGTCTTCCTCGGGCTCGAGGACAACGCCTCGCTGATCCAGCTCGAGCAGGCCAAGGACCAGTGGGCGTGGATGCAGAACTACCGGGTCTGGGAGGCCAACCGCAAGGTCTTCCTCTACCCCGAGAACTGGATCGAACCGGAGCTGCGCGACGACAAGACCGAGTTCTTCATGGAGCTCGAGAACGAGCTCGTCGAGGGCGACATCACGCACGAGCGGGGCCTCACGGCCCTCCATAACTACCTGGAGAAGATGAGCGAGGTGTCGAACCTCGAGGTGGTAGGCACCTACGCCGAGGAGGTCTTTTCTTCCGGCGTCAACCACGTCCTTCACGTCGTGGGGCGCACGCGCTTCCAGTCGCGGAGCTTCTACTACCGGACGTTCCAGGCCAAGCAGTTCCACGACGGGGTCTGGACGCCGTGGAAGAAGATCAACCTCGATATCAATGCCGACGTCGTCGCGCCGGTCGTCTTCAATGGCCGCCTCCACCTGTTCTGGCCCCTGGTGCAGAACAAGCAGAAGCCGACGCCCCTGCCGGCGAACAAGAGCCACGTGGACGGAGACAACGCCGGAGCCGTGCACGCGGAGTTCCAGGCGGAGATCCGCCTCATGTGGAGCGAGTACGTGGCCTCGGAGAACAAGTGGCTCAAGCCCAGGCTCTCCAAGAGCCGCGTGACCGACAACGACGCGGAGACGATCTTCGATCGCGAGCTCGGCGAAGACAAGCCCCGGACGGCGGGCTACCACCTGCGTGTCGCCGTCGCGAGCAGCGAGTACGTGTCGGTGGATGTCGTCAAGACGAACATTCCGAATGCGGACGGCGTGAGTCGGGGCGATTCGCTCGCCGAATGGCTCTGGAAAGACAAGAACTTCCTCAGACCGAAGCGGCTCGGCACGTTCGCCGTGTGGCACACGGGCGACGACACGCTGGGGTCGAGCGACCTCGTGCTCAAGGTGGGGGAGAGCTGGCCGGAAGGTACCCTGCTCGTGCAGAACGCCGCCGTCGAGGTGGATTACATCGTCCACGCCATGAACGCCGGCGATGAGCTTCGATTCCTGGGCAACGCGCCGTTCTTCCGGAGGACCCCGGGCGCCTTCCGCGTCTTCGGCACCAACTTCCCCTATCTCGGCAGCGCCGAGCTCAAGCCCTTCTTCTACGAGACGCCCTCCACGAGCCTGTTTGCCGTGAGCAAGGGGGTCGTAACGCGGTCGGGCCTGAGCCGAGAAAAGACGCAAGTCGCCTCGTTCTCGACGTTCAACCATCCGCTGGTGACGGAGGTGCGAAAACGCCTGCAGGCGTTCGGGCCGGAAGGCATCATGACCCGCGCGACGCAGGCGCTGCCCATCGCCGACAACCGGTATTACTCGAACTATTACTACAACTACTACGGCCACCTCTACCTGGGCTACCACATCGCCGGCGACAGGCAGGCCTGGGGTACGACGCAGCGCCTGATCGAGACGGAGCTCCACCCCACGCGCAGCGTCGAGCAGCCCTATCCGCTGCCCACGATCGAGTTCGGCTACGGGACGCCGTTCGGCATCTACAACTGGGAGCTCTTCTTCCATCTGCCGATGCTGATCGCGGGGCGCCTGAGCCAGGACCTGAAGTTCGAAGACGCGATGAAATGGTACCACTATGTCTTCGACCCCAAGCAGGAGCTCACGCGATACGAGCAGACCAAGCGCTGGGTCGAGCGCCTGCCGGCCGGCTCCCGCTACTGGAACTTCCTGCCGTTCTTCGCCAACAAGGACGCGACCGACAGCCTCTCGGAGACGCTGGGTCTCACGAAGACGCTGTCGACCTACGATCGCCAGGAGCTCACCGCGCTGATCGACGACTGGCGGCGCAACCCCTTCAATCCGCACCTCATCGCGCGGCAGCGGCTGGTGGCGTACCAGAAGTCCGTGGTGATGAAGTATCTCGACAACCTCATCGCGTGGGCGGATCAGCTCTTCCGGCAGGACACGATCGAGGCCATCAATCAAGCGACGCAGCTCTACATCCTCGCGGCCGAGCTGCTCGGCGACCGCCCCGAGGCGGTCGAGCCGCTGACGGGCGAGCCCAGGTACACGTACCGCGAGCTCAAGACGAAGGGGATCACGAGCTTCTCGAACGCCATCGTCGACGTCGAATACCGGCTCGTGAGCAACAGCGAGCACCTCAAGCAGACCCAGCTCGCGCAAGAGGACGCGGCGACGGCCTCGATCAAGAACCTCTCGCTCAGGACCCTCTTCTTCTGCGTGCCGAGGAACGAGCGGCTCGACGGCTACTGGGACACGGTGCAGGACCGTCTCTTCAAGATAAGAAACAGCATGAACATCGATGGGGTCAAGCGTCAGCTCAAGCTGTTCGAGCCCCCCATCGACCCGGCCCTGCTCGTGCGCGCCGCCGCGGCGGGCCTCGACCTCGGGAGCGTCCTCGCGCAGCTCAACGCGCCGCTGCCCTGCTACCGCTTCGGCACGTGGATCCAGCGAGCGGTCGATCTCGCGAACGAGCTCAAGGGCTTCGGGGCGGCGCTGCTTGCGGCGCTCGAGAAGAAGGACGCCGAGGAGCTGCAGCTCGTGCGCCAGGGGCATGAGATCAAGATGCTGGAGCTCGTGCGCCGGGTGCGGCAGGCGCAGATCGCCGAGGCCGAGGAGAACATCAGGGCGCTCGAGCTCTCGCGGGCGCTCGCCGAGGAGCGTCACACGGAATACCGCACGCGCGCTCGCATCAGCAAGAGCGAGCGGACGCAGCTCACGATGACCGACGTGGGCACCCAGCTCGAGGTGCTCCAGGGTGTATTCCACACCCTCGGCGGCATGTTCGCGTCCATCCCTGACCCCAGCGCAGGCATGGTGGGGCCGTTCCCGTTCGTTGGCGTCGACGCGAAGGTCGGGACCGCGTTCATCACCTTGATGAACTCCATCGCCAACGCGTTCGGCGCCGGGGCCAGCGTGGCGCGCGGCAATGCAAGCCTCGCCGGCATCAACGCCGGTCACGAGCGGCGCTGGGAGGACTGGAAGCTGCAAGAGCGGCTGGCGCGCAAGGAGATCGAGCAGACTAACCAGCAGATCGTGGCCGCGCAGATCCGGCGCGACATCGCGCAGCGCGAGCTCGAGAACCACGAAACGCAGATGGAGCACGCCGAAGAGGTGCGCGAGTTCTTGCAGGAGAAGTTCACGAGCCGCGACCTCTACCAGTGGATGGTGCGCGAGCTCAGCCGCACGTATCAGCAGGTGTACAAGCTCGCCTATGACGTGGCGAAGAGCGCCGAGCGCACCTTCCAGTTCGAGCTCGGGCTCGATGGAACGAGCTTCATCCAGTTCGGGTACTTCGACAGCTTGCGGCAAGGGCTGCTCGCCGGCGAGAAGCTCGTCCTCGACCTCAAGCGCATGGAGGTGGCCTACCTCGAGCGCAACCGGCGCGAGTTCGAGATCCAGAAGCCGATCTCGCTCGCCGCGATCAACCCGGCCGCGCTTCAAGACCTGCGCGAGAAGGGCGCCTGCGAGTTCGAGCTCCCGGAGGTGCTGTTCGACCTCGATCACCCTGGCCAGTACTTCCGGCGCATCCGGGCGGTCCGGCTCACGATCCCCTGCGTCACCGGGCCGCACACCAGCGTCAGCGCCAAGCTCACGCTGCTCGGCAGCGCGATCCGCAAGCAGAGCACGGCCAATCCGACCGCGTACGCCTATACCGGCTTCGACGACCCGCGCTTCGTCCACGATCTCGTCGGCATTCAATCGATAGCGACGAGCAGCGCGCAGAGCGACGCAGGGCTGTTCGAGCTCAACTTCCGCGACGAGCGCTACCTGCCCTTCGAGGGCGCAGGCGTCATCAGCCGGTGGAGGCTCGAGCTGCCGACGGCGTATCCGCAGTTCGATCACAACACCATCTCCGACGCCGTCCTCCAGCTCAGCTACACCGCGCGCGACGGCGGCGGCACGCTCAAGGACGGCGCGGAATCCGCGATCATCGACGGGCTCAACAGGCTCCTCAAGGTCGTCTCCGAGGAGGAGACCGGGCTCGTGCGGGTCCTTAGCCTCCGCAAGGAGTTCCCAGACGTGTTCCACCGCCTGCTCACCAGCCCGGGCCAGCCCGTCGATATGACCCTCCTGCCCGAGCACTTCCCGTTCGTGATCCGGCGCGCCCGCATGACGCTCGCGCTCGCCAACATCGTCGAGAACGAGGGCCACGTCGACGTTCACGTCATCACCAAGCCCGGCGCGACGCTGAGCGGCGCCGGCATCTCGCTGAACGGCGGCGCCGACGCGTCGATGAACCCGCAGAACGGCGTCGCCGTGCGGTCCTTGCCCAAAGGCGGCAGCGCCTCCACGACGTTGCTCCAGAACTGGGCCGCGGAGACCTGGGCGCTGGAGCAACACGGCATGAGCGCCGACACCGTCGAAGATATCGTCTTTGTCGTGAGATACACGGCGGCGGCCGCCGACTGAAACCTGAACCGTCCGCGGTCTCACCTGCGTCATGAGGAGAGCAACATGGCAAGAGTAATGATCTGGCCCGACCTCTACAAAGAACAGGGCCACTGGCTTCCGTGCATCAACCTGGCCAAATCCCTGCAGAGCTCCGGCTACACCGTGGAGTTCATGGGCATCCCGGATTGCCGTTTCATCATGGAACCGTACATGAATTCTCTGAGCGACCCGATGTTCCACGAGATTCTGCCATCGGTATACCCGCTCGGGCACTCGTACGAGAACAAGCTCGAGCCGATCGATCAGCGCTGGAAGCCGCACCATCTCCTTCCGATCTGCCGCGGCGCGCTCGATGACGTCTTCCTCGGGCCCTCCGCGCCGAACCTGCTCATCGGCGGCTACTTCACCGCGCTCGAAACGCTGCTCATCCATCGCAAATACGGGATCCCTTTCATCCTCATCACTACCTACCTCCGCCACCCCGACGACACGCCCCGGCTCCACGCCAAGACCAAGCTCGTCTACATGCCGCGCGCCGTCTCGCAAAAGATCATCGACTCCGTCTCGCCGCAGCCGGGCCTCGACATCGATCGATTCATCGAGCCGCTCCGAGACAAGCTCGAGCTGATCCCTTGCCCCCGTGCGTTCGACTTCACCGACGACGACTGGAATCATGACGATCACGTCAAGTACGTCGAGCCCATGATCGCGCGGCAGCACCTGGGCGCAGGCTCCTTGCCCGGCAATACGGCGGGGATCCCGACGGACAAGCCGCTCATCTTCGGCACCGCCGGCTCGCAAGTCCAGGATTACGAGTTCAAGGCACGGCAGTTCTTCAACAACCTCATCGAGATGATGAAGACCCAGAGGATGGACAGCCATCACCTCGTCCTCGCCGTCGGTGACAAGCTCCTCGCTCAGCTCAACGTCGAGTATGGCGTCGACGTGGACCCGCTCAACAACCGCCTTCCAAAGAACGTCAGCCTCTTCTCCTGGGTCTCGCAGCTCGACATCCTGAAGCAGGCCGAGGTGGTGTTCATGCACGGCGGCCTCGCCACGATCAAGGAGTCCATCTGGGAGCAGGTTCCCATCGTCATCGTTCCCCACGGCAAGGACCAGATGGACAATGCCCTGCGGATCCGGCGGAGCGGCATCGGCGTCGTCTCCGAGGTCGCCGACCTCACTCCGCAGCAGCTCCGCGGCCTCTTCACGGCGGCCACATCGAGCAAGTGGATCCGGCAGAAGCTCGCGAAGATGAAGGGAGTCTTTCAGGCCGAGGAGAGCAAGGCACCGAAGCCCAGCATTCAACTGATCCAGAGCGTGGTGGCCCCTTAACGCGTGGGTGAGGCGTCATGAAAAAGAGAGAGCGATCCAGCGACGGCCGTAATGGCCAACCGGACACGACGTCGACGAACCGCGCGCAGGCGACGCCCGATCAGGGCGCTGAAGCGCGCGCTGCGCGCCCGGACGGCGGGTCCGGCGACGGGAAGGGCCGCGAACCTGGCGGGCAGCCCCTGCTGCCCGCGCTCACCCTGCCGAAGGGCGGAGGTGCCATCCGCGGCATCGGCGAGAAGTTCTCGGTCAACGCGGCGACGGGCACCTCGTCGCTCGCCGTTCCGCTCCCCGCGTCGCCCGGTCGCGGCGGGTTCGGCCCCCAGCTCGAGCTCGCGTACGACAGCGGGGGCGGCAACGGCGCCTTCGGCCTCGGATTCGCTCTCTCGATCGCGAGCATCACCCGGAAGACCGACAAGGGACTGCCGCGCTACCTGGATGACATCGATTCTGACGACTACATCCTCTCGGGCGCCGAGGATCTGGTCCCCACGCTCAGCCAGACCGGCGAGCCTGAGCTCGATCGCGATACCCATGTCGCGCGCACCTACAGGCCGCGGGTGGAAGGCCTCTTTGCGCGTATCGAGCGCTGGATCCGGAAGGTCGACGGCGACGTGCATTGGCGTGTGACCACCAAGGACAATACAACCCACTTTTATGGCCAGACGCCCGAGACGCGCGTCGCGGACCCCGGAGGCCCGGAGGTGGGCCGCGGTGCGCGCATCTTCAGCTGGCTGCTCGACGAGAGCCGCGACGACAAGGGCAACATCATTCGTTACGAGTATAAGGCCGAAAATGGCCAGGGCGTCGACCCTGCAAACCCGAGCGAGAAGAGCCGCTTCGAGCGCCAGGGAGGCGATCTGATCTTCGCTGCCAGGGCGCAGCGCTACCTGAAGCGTGTTCGTTACTGCAATGCGGTGCCGTTCGTGGCAGGCGGCTTCATGATGGAGATGGTGTTCGATTACGGCGAGCACGCGCCCGCCGAGACGACGGCCACCGCCGTACCCACACCGGCGGACTCCGGATCGGGGTCCTTGCCCTGGACGGTCCGCCAGGACCCGTTCTCGAGCTACAGGGCCACGTTCGAGGTGCGTACGTACCGGCTTTGCCGTCGCGTACTCATGTTTCACCGCTTCCCCGCCGATGGCACGCCGGTGCTCGTCAGGTCGACGGACTTCGAGTATGACGCCAGCGGAGCGTTCACCTATCTCGTGGGTGTCACGCAGGCGGGTTATCTGTTCGACACGGTCACGAGCACGTGGCAGCGCCAGGTGTTCCCCACGCTGCGCCTCGACTACGTGCGGCCCGTCATCAACGACACGCTGAGCGCGCTCCCGCGCGACAGCCTCGTGGGGATCGAGGGCGGCGTCGACGGAGCGGCCAAGCAGTGGATCGATCTCAACGGCGAGGGCATCCCCGGGGTGCTCATCGACGAAGGGTCGACCTGGTACTACAAGGCGAACCGCGGGCAAGGAAAGCTGGAGGCGCCCCGCACCCTCTCCGCCTTGCCAGCGCCGAGCGCGCTCGTGGGGGGCATCCAGCAGCTGGAGGACCTCGGCGGGGATGGCCAGCTCGATCTTGTCGCCTACGGCGCGCCGCTCTCCGGCTACTTCTCGAGCACGAAAGAGGGCGGCTTCGAGGCGCTCCGGACGTTCGAGTCCCTGCCGAACATCGACTGGATGGATCCGAACCTGCGCTTCATCGACCTCGATGGCGACGGCCACGCGGATCTGCTGATCACCGAGGACCACGCGTTCGTCTGGTACCGCTCGAAGGCGAAGCAGGGCTTTGGCGAAGCCCAGCGTGTCTTCTATCCGGACGACGACGAGCGCGGGCCGGCGGTCGTGTTCGCGGATCCGGAGCAGAGCATCCAACTCGCCGACATGAGCGGCGACGGGCTCGTCGACATCGTCCGCGTGCGCAACGGCGAGGTATGCTTCTGGCCCAACCTCGGTCACGGACGCTTCGGCAAGAAGGTAACGCTGGAGAACAGCCCCGTCTTCGCGGCCATGGACGAGTTCGACGCGCGGCGCGTCCGCTTCGCCGACGTCGACGGCTCGGGCACCAGCGACATCTTCTATCTGGGGCGCGATCGCGTCGCCCTCTACCTGAACGAATCCGGCAATCGCCTCGCCGCGCCGGTGCCCATTCGCTCGCTGCCGCCGGTGGACAGCGTTGTACGGCTTGGCATCGTCGATCTGCTCGGCCAGGGCACCGCGTGCCTGGTCTGGTCGTCGCCGCTCCCCACCGCGCGTTCCATCTTCTACGTGGATCTGATGGCGGGCGCGAAACCTCACCTGCTCCGCTCGGTCGTCAACAATCTCGGCGCCGAGACGACGATCAGCTACGCGGCGTCGACGAAGTTTTATCTCGAGGACAGGACCGCCGGCATCCCATGGCTCACGCGCCTCCCCTTCCCCGTGCATGTGGTCGATCACATCGAGCACGTCGACGCCATCTCGAAGAGCCGGCTCGTGACGACGTATCGTTATCGGCATGGGTTCTTCGACGGCGTGGAGCGCGAGTTTCGCGGGTTCGCCCGCGTCGAGCAGCGCGACGCGGAGGAGTTCACCGTTGGAGCCTCCGGGACCGAGCTCTTTCAGGCGCCGGTACGGACGGTGAGCTGGTATCACACGGGCGCTTGGCTCGAGAAGGAGCGGCTGGAAAGGGAGCTGACGGAGGAGTACTTCCAGAAGGGGCCGGCCGCCCTGCTCTTGAAGGACACCGTGCTCCCGCAGGGCATGTCCATTCAGGACGAGCGCGAGGCGGCGAGAGCGCTGCGCGGGAGGTTGCTGCGCCAGGAGATCTATGCGCTGGACGGCACAGACAAAGAGAATATCCCGTATCTCACGACCGAGCAGAGCTTCGAGGTCAGGTGCATCAAGACGAGCGAAGACACGCGGCACGGCGTCTTCATGGTGCATGAGCGAGAGCGTGTCCTCATTCACAGCGAGCGCAAGGCCGACGATCCGCGCGTCGTCCACGACCTCGTGATTGACGTCGACGAATTCGGCAACGTCGAGCGCAGGGTGTCGGTCGCGTATGCACGCGCCACGGGAGAGCCGGAGCAGCGACGCGCGTGGGCGACGGTCTCGGAGACCGATTACATCAACAAGCCAACGGAAACCACGTGGTACAGGGTTGGCGTGCAATGCGAAGAGCGGCTCTTCGAGCTCACCGGGCTCACGCTGCCAGCCGCTGGACAGGGCTTGCTGGCTCGCTCCGCGCTGCACGCTGACGAGGGGACGGGTGTCCTCGATATGCTCGATCCGGAGGACGATCTGCCCTACGAGGGCGAGCCGACCGGCCTTGCACCCCAGCGCCGCCTGATCCAGCGAACGCAGCAGGTCTTTTACGAGGACGACCTTTCCGGGCCCTTGCCGCTCGGTGAAGTCGAAGCCCTTGCGCTGCCTTACAAGCGCTACGAGCTCGCGCTGACGCCGGGGCTCGTGAGCGAGATCGTGCAGAAATCCGGGCAGCTCAGCGCGACGGCGTTCGATCCTGCGGTATTGTTGTCCGAGGGGCGCTATATCCAGCGCGACGGGGGGTACTGGACGGCCAGCGGCCACGTCATCTTCGATCCCGCGCGCTTCTACCTCCCGGTTGAGGCGGTCGACCCGTTCGGCGGACACTCCTTCGTCACCTATGACGACTTTGCGCTGCTCATCGAGACCTCAACGGATCCGCTCAACAACCAGGTCCAGGCCGAGAACGACTACCGCGTCCTCGCCCCGTGGCACATCACCGACCCAAACCTCAACCGCTCCGCCGTCGCCTTCGACGCGCTCGGCAGGGTCGTCCGCAGCGCCGTGATGGGCAAAGCCAACGCGAACGAGGGCGATACGCTCGACAACCCGACATCGCGCATCGAATACGACATTCTTCGCTGGCAGGTCGAACAGAAGCCGGCCTTCGTGCACACATACGCGCGGGAGGTACATTATGCCGACAGTCCGAGCACCCCGTTTCGAGAGAGCCTCGCCTACTGCGACGGCTTCGGTCGCGTGGTCATGCAGAAGGTTCAGGCCGAGCCAGGCGACGCGCCGCTCCGCGATGGCCAAGGTGTCCTCATGCGCGACGGCAATGACGCGCTCGTCATCGGGCCCGTGACGGCCCGCTGGGTCGGGACAGGCCGTACGGTCTTCAACAACAAGGGCAATCCGGTCAAGCAGTTCGAGCCGTTCTTCAGCTCCACCGCGGAATACGAGGAGGAGGCGGACCTGGTGGAATGGGGCGTCACCCCCATCCTGCACTACGACCCGCTCGATCGCGTCATCCGCACGGAGTTTCCCGACGGCACCGAATCTCGCGTGGAGTTCGACGCGTGGCTCACACGGACGTTCGATCAGAACGACGCCGTCATGGGCACGCCCTGGCTGGCCGAGCGGCAGTCGGGCTCGGCGAGCCCAGCAGCGCAGCGGGCCGCGACACTTGCGCTCGAGCATGCAGATACGCCGACGGCCACGCACCTCGATGCGCTCGGTCGTGCCTTCTGGACCGTGATCCCCAACAGGATCCACGGGGTGGATGCCCCCTCCTACCACACACGCAGCAAGCTCGATGTGCAAGGCCATGTGCTCCGTATGCTCGACGCGCGCGGCGTCGAGGCGGTTACCGAGCAGTTTGACGTCCTTGGGCGGCGGTTTTCCACGGCGAGCCCGGACGGTGGAGCTCGCCTGGAGGTCGTCGATATCGGCAACAAGCCTGTCCGCACCTATAACGGCAGGAGGCAGAACCGTCGTTACACCTACGATGCCCTACAACGCCCGACACGCACGTGGCTGTTCCTCGACGGCGGGCCCGAGCGCCTCGTCAAGCGCGTGGTCTATGGCGAAACGCATCCGGAAGCGCTGCAGCGCAACCTTCGCGGCCAAGCGTACCAGGTGTATGATGGCGCGGGTGTGGTGACCAGCCAGGCGCACGACTTCAAGGGCAACTTGCTGCAGGCGTCGCGCCGGCTGCGCAGCGAGGTGCACGCTGGCGCCGACTGGTCGGTGCTCTCGGCGCTCACGGACGTGTCGGCCATCGCCGCCGCGGCCGACCCGCTGCTCGAGGCCGAGAGCTTCGAGATGCAGACGGAGTACGACGCGCTGAACCGGCCGACGAGCCAGATCGCGCCGGATGCGAGCGAGATCAAGCCCACGTACAACGAGGCGGGCCTGCTCGAACGCATCGAGGTGTGGATTCCGGGCGCGGCGACATGGACGACGTTCGTTGACAACATCGATTACGACGCGAAGGGCCAGCGAGAGCGGATCGACTACGGCAACGGCACGTCCACGGAATACACGTACGATCCGCTGACTTTCCGGCTGGCGCGCCTCCGGACGACGCGCAGCTCGGACGGCGCCGTTCTTCAGAACCTGACGTACACCTACGACCCCGTTGGGAACATCGTCGACATCAAGGACAGCGCGCAGCAGACGGTGTTCTTCAACAACGCCGTGGTGTCACCGGACGCGCAGTACGTCTATGACGCGGTCTACCGCCTGATCGAGGCTACGGGACGAGAGCACGCGGGCGGGCTCGCCGACGTGCAGCGCGACCAGAACGACCTGCCGATTCACGCGCTGCCGCACGCGAACGACGCGCAGGCGCTCAGGAACTATACCGAGGAGTACTTTTACGACGCCGTCGGCAACATCCAGCGGATGGAGCATCTGGCCGGCGCGGGGACCTGGATCCGGCGGTATTCCTACGAGACGACGAGCAACCGGCTCAAGAGCACCTTCGGGGATCCCGAAGACGAGCCGTCCAGCCCGATGTACACGCATGATGCCCACGGCAACATGACGGCCATGCCGCACATCCCAGCGCTCACGTGGGATGAGAACGACCAGCTGCAAAGCACCGATCTCGACGGCGGCGGGGTCGTCTACTACACCTACGACGCGACCGGCCAGCGCGTGCGCAAGGTCTGGGAGCACAGCGGGCTCGTCGACGAGCGCATCTACCTCGGCGGCTACGAGGTCTACCGCAGGCGCAACGCGACAGGGCTCGTGCTCGAGCGGCAAACGCTGCACGTGATGGATGGCGCGCAGCGGCTGGCCATGGTCGAGACCAAGACGGTCGACACGTCGGGGCCCTTCACGGTGACGCCGCGGCTGCGCTACCAGCTCGCCAACCACCTCGGGTCGGCCTCGCTGGAGGTCGACGGGGCGGGGCTCGTGATCGGCTATGAGGAGTACCATCCCTTCGGGACCACGGCGTACTGGTCGGCGGACGGCGCGGCGGAGGTGAGCCGGAAGCGGTATCGCTACACGGGGAAGGAGCGGGACGAAGAGACGGGGCTCTACTATCACGGGGCGCGGTACTATGCGGCGTGGCTCGGGCGGTGGACGGCGGCGGATCCCATCGGGACGAGAGCCGGCTTGAATTTGTTCGCCTATGTAAAAGGCAACCCTGTCAGGCTCATCGATCCCACTGGGACAGAAGACAGCCCACCGCCCGCTTCAAAGACGCCCGACATAAGCGATCAGATAAGCACGGCCCTCAAGCTGGCGTTCGTGCTTGCGACCGATCAAACCCCCGAGCAATTCGGGCAAGGAATGGTAGACAAAGCGAATCGAGCGTTCGTGGAGCCCTTCGCGACGATCTACGCTCCAGGGGGGATGCTCGACAAGGCAGCGCAGAAGGCCGTCGATCTTTTACAAGGGGCGCCAGACAAGGAATACGTCACACCAGAAGAACACAAGAGAATGTTCGGCGCCATCGTCGACGTTGGAACATCTTTGTTTCCTGGAGTTGGAGAAATTAGAATCGACATCCCTGGACCGCGCCTGGCGACCGCCAACGCCGGCAGTATGGCCACGTCAGCAGGGACCACCGTATTCGATTCTTCGATAGTCAAGGCTCCAGCAGCTGCCATGAGCGCTGCGAACAAAGGCGATGGTGGTTCGTCGAAGTCACCTCCGAAGCCGGAGGCAGGCTCGACAGGATCGAAGGGAGGCACGGCGGCAGCGAGCGAAGATTCCGTTACGCTGACGGGGACCGTCCTAAAGGAAAAATCTCATCGAGTCTCTGGTCAGCCGCAAGGCTCCCCCCAACTGAACTCAGCACGTATCAAGGGTGAGAGAATCGGCAGCAGCATCACGCTGCCGAGGGGGAGGGTCGACGAGGCCGTGCGACGGGTCAACGCGCGCCGCCTCCCGAAGGACGAGGCCATCGTTGCGATCCGGGCTGCGCTCGAATCCGTACCTGGGCAATATATGGGCACGCGTGTGGTACCGTACGGCAAGCATGCCATACTTACCCCGGTCGCGATGGAAGGCGCTGGTACAAAGGTGCTTGTGGTGGCGCCCGACGGCGTGATAAGAGCGGCGAAGACCAACTTGACGATAAACGGATCGACGTACATGTTCAAAGACCTCACATACATCAAGGCCAAATGATGTCATGGAATCTCGGAGCGGAGCAGCCATGAATCCTATCAACGCGCTTCAGCTTTATCTCATGTCACGCATGCGGAACAAGGAGGGTGTCGCAGGAGGCCTGAAGCGTTTAGGCGTCGATAGGGCGGCGTTCGATGCGGCCAAGGAGATCCTGGCGCGCGCACGCCTGGATCATGAAGACCCAGACATGGCCGACGAGTGCAGTGCCGACCTGTATCGTCGGTTCCTTGGAGCGCCGCAGAGGGTCGAGCCGGCTCCGAGAAGCCAGGCGCCGAACGCCATGAGGATGTTCTACTCTCTCCCCGTGTGGCCAGATCTGGAGCTGGAGCTCAGGATGAGCAACGAGCACACCCTCCGTGGGATCCGCTTCGTTCACGCGGGTGAGCCCAAGGCGCGCCGGCTTCGGCTCGAGGAGGTTATACCCTGGAGGGTCGTGGAGGACGATATCGCATGCAATTGCAGCGAGGCGCTCATCGTGGATGGGTTTGGAACATGGACCGACTACTGCTGCACCCTGCTCGAGCCCGGGAGCCCAGAGTATCTCTGGGCCTTCGACTACGGTCTCCTGCAGGAGGTAATTCCCTGGAAGGACCTGAACATCGACAAGAACGAAGCCGCCTACCCTAGCCTGGGGAGCATCCTCGGGAAGCCATAGACGCCGCGGTAGGCATGGCCGAGACGGCCGAGCTCCGGATGCTCAAGATCAGCGGCGGAAGGCGGCCGTACAGCGTGACAATCGACAAGTGTTTGCCCGAAATTGAGTACATGCTACGATTCGCGCCATGGCCGCGCCTCAGCCAACGGTGACACCGCGGCGTATCTTCGTGATGGGCGACCCGCAGGCGCCGATGGCCAAGGTGATGGCCGTGCTCGCGTCGCACGCGTTGCTCGGCGCGGACGGCCGGCTGGTCGACGACGTCGTGCTCGTGTCGATCGGCGATCACTTCGACTATGACCTCGATGATCCGGTCGGCGCGGGCGCGGAGGGGCTCCGCACGCTGCGCTGGCTGGCCAGCCACGACCCCGCGCAGGTGCGGCTCCTGTTCGGCAACCATGACGCGGCGCGGGTCATGGAGCTCGCCGGCCTCGACGACGTGCGGTTCGCTGCGGCGCGCGCGCTCGGGCGCTCGATCAAGGAGACCAGGCGGCGTGAAGGCGCCGAGGCCGCCGCGCGTCGCGAACGCGACGAGTTCGCAGCGCAGTTCCCCGATGTGGCGACCCCGGGGCTCGCGGCGCGCGATTACGCGTCGTTCAGCGAGTCCCAGCGCGAGCTCGTCATCGAGCTGCTGCTCTGCGGCCGCTTTCATCTCGCGCTCTCGGGCGTGCTGCCCGACGGCCGCGCTGTGTTGCTGACCCACGCGGGCGTGACAACGCGCGAGCTCGCGATGCTGGGCATGCCGGACGAGCGCGACCCGCATCGGCTGGCGGCTGCCCTCGAGCGACAGCTGCGCGCCGCGGTCGACGCGCGGCGCACAGAATGGCAGAGCGGCGCACGCACGCCACTTTCGCTCGATCCTCTCCACGTCGCGGGCGCCGCTGGCAACGAAGGTGGCGGCCTCCTCTACCATCGACCTGCGCACGTCGATCGCGCGGGTGGCGATCCCGCATGGGAGCTCGATCCGGCGCGGCCACGACGCTTCGAGCCGAGTTCGCTCCCGCGCGGCCTGCGGCAGGTGGCCGGTCACACCGGTCACAGGAAGTGCAAGGCGGAGCTCGGTCACGACTGGCTCACGGCGGCTGCGCACCGGAAGGAGATCGGAGGGATCCGCACGCTGCGCGTCGATGGCGACGTCGTCGTGTATGACCTCGGGATCCTGGACGATCGACCCGGAGCGGCCGATCTCTACCTGATCGACGGGGAGATGCGGTTTACCGCGGCCGCCGATTACGCCTTGCTCCCGCTCGTCGAGCTGATCGTCCCCGCGTGAAGCCCGCCCCGCGGAGCTCCGGACGAAGCGACGGCCGGCAGGGCGCGCGGCGAGCGCGCCAATCCACCCACATCGCCGCCCGCGCCCTCACCGGATAACTCACGCGCTCACCCGCGACCACGGATTGCCACCCTCGCAGCAGATCGCGCAGAATTCCGGCCGAGTTCGCTCGATCCGCCGAGCACAAGCGCTCATCCACCAACTCACGTGGTCTCACTGGGGTGGTGTTTTCATGTCCATTCAGGATCCCTCGCGATCCACGCCAGTCGCGCAAACATCATATCGGATTGGATCACGGGCCGTCCTCACGTGATTGTTTCACCCGGAGAGGCGCGCCGCCCGTGTCAAGCCGGTAGCACGACTGTGGCCGCGGATTTGCTCTGAAGGCAAAGGCTCCCGCGAGGGTGCGTGGACGGCGGCACGGCGCGGCGATCGCGAGCGATCGTCGCCCGGATCCGCGAGCGGATTGGCCGTCAAGTTACATCAGCAGCGGAGAGGCTGGCGGCGCTTGCGGCCTCTCCTTGACAGCGCTCCGTCTCGCCGCGCCCTGGCTCCTGAGGGGGTGGTGCGGCGCTCTCCGACATCGGGGGAGATGGGCGCATCGGACCGAGCCAGGAAAGGAAGATCCAATGAAGCGCTTCAAGTCACACCTTACCGCGGCTGCCCTCACCGCAGCGTGCGCGTTCGCGCCCGGCTGTCTGAGCCTCGACGCCGGTGACGAAGCGGGGCCGACCCCGACCGCCTCGGGGACGCTGACCGTCGCCGTCGCCAATGGCGAGGCGCGGTACATGCTGGAGCGGGAAGATGGGGTGTTCGTGCGCCTCGACCTGGGCTCGATGACGGACGCGGCGCCGGGCGCCGAGCCGTCGACCGACTGGCGCACGGCGAGCGGCTCCCCGGTGGACGTGTTCGGCACCGTGACCGACGACGGCATGATCGTTGTCGACATGATGCGGCCGGCGGAGGGCATCGGCGAGCTGACGAACGCGCTCGTCACGACCGGGACCAAGCGCGTCCTGGTGCTGCGCGTGCAGTTCAACGGCGGCCAGACGATGGGCACGGAGCAGGACGTGCGCAACATGATGGCCGGAGCGGCGACCCACCTGGCGGGCTCGTCGTTCGGCAAGATGCAGCTCGAGTACGACGTCGCCGGCCCGTTCAACATCACCTTCGGCAAGTGCGACGACTACGACCGATGGCAAAACGAGGCCAGGACCGCGGCGAAGAACGCCGGCTTCAACCTGAGCGCGTACCAGCACTACATGGTCCTGGGGAACATGGATTGCGGGTACGCCGGCATGGGCGCGCAGCCCGGCAACGCCACCTGGATGGCCGGCCTCTGGCCCGAGGTCGTCGTGCACGAGCTCGGCCACAACTTCGGCCTGTGGCACGCCTCCTCGCGGACGTGCCGCAACGGCGGTGCGACGGTGACGATGAGCAACGACTGCACCTTCGACGAGTACGGCGATATTTTCGACCCGATGGGCGACGGCATGAAGCAGCACTATAACGCCAACTACAAGGTGAACCTCGGGTGGATCCCGTCGTCGCAGGCCCAGACGGTCACCGCGGACGGGACGTATACGCTCGCCCCGTTGACCGAGGCGAGCACCGGGACCCAGCTCCTCCGCGTCAAGGGCCCGAACGACATCATGTACCAGATCGAGTTCCGCCAGCCGGCGGCGACGAACGTCGTCGACTCGCGCAACCTCTCCACGAAGGGCGTGCTCATCCATGCGTTCTTCACGCAGTCGCGGGAGAGCGGCCGGGCGCACCTGCTCGACATGGTCCCTGGCGGGAACTTCAGGGACGCGCCGCTCGTCGTCGGCGCTTCTCATCAGCTCTTCGGGACGAACGCGACGCTGAAGGTCCTCTCGGTGTCGGCCACGGGCGCGCAGGTCCAGATCTCCGGCCTGGGCGGCGGCACGACCGACCCCGGCGGCGGCACCGGCGGCGGGACGCCCGACCCCGGCGGCGGCACCGGCGGCACCACCGGCCAGAGCCTGGCGGCCCTCCATTCCGGCAAATGCATGAGCGTCAACGCGGCGAGCCTGGACAGCGGCGCCACCGTCGTCCAGCGGCCGTGCACCGGGGCGAGCGATCAGCAGTGGCAAGTCCAGATCATCAGCGGCACCACGGCGACCGTGAAGAACGTGAACAGCGGAAAGTGCGCCGACGTGCAGGGGTCCAGCCGGAACAACGGGGCGAACATCACGCAGGCGGACTGCAACAGCAGCAGGAACAGCCAGAAGTGGGACCTCATCGATCGCGGCAACGGCGTCGTCTCGCTGCGCTCGGTCAACAGCGGAAAGTGCGTGGACGTCTACGGGGCCAGCACCGCCGACGGCGCCAGGCTCGCCCAGTACACGTGCAACAACGGGACGAACCAGCAGTTCCGGCGGCAGTAGCGTATCTCGCTTCGATGAACCGTATCGCTCTCGGGCTCGCGGCCGCCGCCGCGGGCCTCGCCCTCTCCACCGCCACGCCCGCGCGCGCCAACGGCCGATACCCCACCGCCGGCCAGATCCTCGTCGATCCCGCCGATCCCGAGCACATCGTCGTCCGCGCGACCTACGGCGTCCTCACGACCCACGACGGCGGCGAGCGCTGGTCGTGGATCTGTGAAGCGGCCATCGGCTACAGCGGCTTCGAGGACCCGATGCTCGTCGTCACCGCCGACGGCTCGATCCTCGCCGGGCTCTTCGACGGGCTCAGCGCGACGCACGACCGCGGCTGCGACTGGCATATCGCCGAGGGCGCGCTCGCCGGGCGCAACATCGTCGATCTGTCGATCGATCGCGCGGATCCCGCGAGCGTCCTCCTGCTCGGCTCCAGCGTCATGGCCAGCGACGCGATCGTGACGCAGGTCTGGGAATCGAAGGACGACGGACGGACCTGGACGCAGGCCGGGGTCGATTTCCCGAGCACGTTCCTCGGCGTGACCCTGGACAGCGCGCCCAGCGATCCGCGGCGCATCTACGTGAGCGGGCGGCGCAATGGCCCCACGTTCCAGGGGATCGTGCGGCGCTCGGACGATCGGGGCGCGACCTGGGAGGAGCTCGACGTCCCTGGCAGCGACGATCGCAACCTGCCGTACCTCGGCGCGGTGGATCCGAAAGACCCTGACGTTGTGTACGTGCGCCGTGACGGCGACGGCGCGGACGCGCTGCTGGTCTCGCGGGACGGGGGCGCCACGTGGCGCGAGGTGTTCGAGGCGGCGAGCCTCCTCGGCCTCGCCCTCTCGCCCGACGGGACCGAGATCGCGGCCGGCAGCGATCTGGACGGCCTGTGGGTCGCGCCGACGGATACCCTGGAGTTCACCCAGGTTGGGCAGCTCGGCGTCCGCTGCCTCACCTGGACGGCGCGGGGCCTCTTCGCCTGCGCCGACGAGCCCGTGGACGGCTTCTCCGCCGGCGTTTCCACGGACGGGGGCAGGACGTTCTCGCCGCTCATGACGCTCGACCGGCTCTGCGGCCCGCCGGAGGCCTGCGGGGGCGACAGCTCGACCGGCCGGACCTGCCCCGGGCTCTGGCGGGCGACAGCGCGCTTCGTCGGCGCCGGGGCCTCGTGCGAGCCCGGCGGCGCCGCGGGCGCGGGCGGGAGCGAGGCGAGCGCCGGCGGGGGCGAGGCCGGCGCGGGAGCAGCCGAGCCGAGCGCCGGCGGCGGCTGCTCCTGCGGGGCGTCGGGCGGGGGGCGCGCCGGGGCGCTGCTGAGCTGCCTCGCCGCGGCCGGCGGCGCGCTCCTGCGCGCGCGGCGGCACGGACGCCGCCGCGCTCAGGCGCCGGGAGCGCGGTGACGGCCCGGGCTGTTCCCGCGTCGGGCGCTCGCGCTTGGAGCTCCTAACGCGCCTGCACGTAGAGCGAGAACGGGATATTGCCCTCCCCGCCGGCGAAGGTCGCGTCGGGGACGTCGATCACGAACTCGTGGGTACCGGCGCTCGCGGCGCCCCACGGGACGATCCGGGTGTCGATCACGTCGCCGGGGCACCAGTTGCTGAACGACTGCCACTTTTTGTCCGACTGCGGGGACGCCCCGTAGATGCCGTTGCCCTGGGTGTTGTACTTGCGAAACGGCTCGCACGACGCGCGCCCGGGCTTGTACTGCAAGGCCAGCTCGCCGTCGACGTACACGTAGTGCTCGCGGCGAATGTACTCCTCGCCGCCCTGGTTGGCGCCGTGATTCGACGTGATCAACACGAGCTGTGCATTCTGTGTATCCGCCGGCAATTCGAAGCTGACGGTCTTGCGGGTCGTCCCGACCTTGTCGCTGGCGCCCGCGGCGTAGTTGTTGAACTCTTCGCTGATCGCCAGCGGCAACAGGACGCTGAAGTCCTGGGCCTCCTGCGTGCTGTCGGTGTACAACAGCAGCGATCCGAGCTGCGTGTCATTGCGACCAGCGCACCCGCGGATTTCGTCGTTCGCGGCGTAAGGCACGCCGAAGATGCCCAGTTCGAACCAGAAATCGTGTTCGGCCAGGAGGTCGGGGTCTCTCAAGATCGGCACGAGGTTGCTGGCCTCCCATTCGTAGGGGACCGTCTTCGGCTGCTTGTTCATGTCCATGAACGGCGTGACGAACCGTGCGATCTCGATCCGGTCGACCTCGTCGGGGACGTAGGTCTGAGCGCCCTTGGGGACCAGCGCCAGGTTGACCGAGCCGAGTCGGTCGTAGTTGTCGCACAGCGCTCCCACGACCACGCGGACCTTCAGGGTGGTCTGGATCCTGGCGAGCAGCTCGTCGGTCAACCTGGTCGCAACCAGCGAGTTGTTGTGGCGGATCACGCCGGCCGGGATCGGCTCGTCGACGGTCTCGGCGTAGCCGTCGTAGAACGTGATGTCCTCCAGCACCTGGAGTTCCTCGGGCTCCCCGGGCGGCACGTCGCCGCTGCCGCCGCTGCCGCCAGTGCTGCCACTGCCGCCCGTGCCGCCGCTGCCTGCGCTGGTCCCGGTCACTGCGCTCGTGCTCCCGTTGCTCTCGGAGGTCCCGGCGCCTCCTCCAGTGCCCGCGTCAAAGCGCCGTTCATCCGTGCACGCGGCGAGCAGGGCCAACGGACAGAGGTAGGGGATCGCGCGACGCAGGTTCATTCGTCGAACTTATCAGATCGCCCGCTCGATGTTGTACTGGAGCGGGGGCGGAGGTCGAGAGATTCGGGGGCGCGTACCAGGCCGAGCATCTCCCTCCGGGGCTGGAATTATCCAGCGTGGCAAGCGCCAGACCCACGTCGAGATCGTCCCGGCGAAACCGATGCCCGTGGATAAACTTCAGGAGCTACTCGACCAGATAAACGTGAAGAAGGAAGGGGCGCGATGACATGTGAGTGAGGCTGGTGCGATCGACGCCGCCGCGCGGATCGAAGGTCTAGTTGATGTATTGAGAAGGGTATACCAAGAGCTGGCCTACGACCTCGCCTTCCCGTTCGTGGGACGCTTGGGACGCTCCCGACCGAGGTTCGGCCGGCCGCGGCCGCGCTCGGCGGCGCGGGAGCGCCCGACGGCACGGAGCCAGGCGGCGGCGCCGATCGCGACGGCGGCCAGCGGGGCGCTCCACCCTGCGCCGCCGGCCGCGGGCGGCGCCGCGCTGCAGCGGACCATCTGATCGTCGGCGCACTCGGGCGAGAACCCGTGCGGAGGGATGGGGTTGCAGGTCGACGTGGAGAGATCCCGAGGGGGGTAGATCTGGCAGATGCCCGCGATGTCGTCCTCGTGCAACGTCCGGAAGTTCATCGGGTCCGCCCTGTCGTACCTCGAGTGCATGGTCGCCTCAGGGCCGGCCATGGAGTGGTCGAGGCCCAGGAAATGCCCGGCCTCGTGCGTGACGATGGCGAGCAGATCTTCCCTCGGCGCGGCGGAGTCGTCCCCGACGGTGAAATCGTAGAGATCGGTGTTGATCTCCATGTCGGCCCCCCAGAGATTACCGGTCTTCCTGTCGAACTGCACCGTCGTGAGCGCGAGCATCTCGCTGTTGTGCCCCGAGCTCGCGAGCCACTCCAGATCGCGGAAGACGACCACGTTGGTGTTGCCCGGCACGAGGCCGTCGACGATCCTTGTCTTGCCGTCCCTGGCGTTGAGCTCCACCGCTCCGCAGGCGACGGGCCCGAGGTTCTGGACGCGGAGCCCCGGCGTTCCCCCGTCGCAGGGCGCCTGCATCCACGTGTCGAACGCGGCCTTGAGCACGTCGGAGATCTCCTGGTAGGAGATCTCGCTGGACGCGTCCTCCTGGATGCTGAAGCCGATGCAATCGCCCGCCCAGCGGAGCGGCTTGCATTCGCCGACCGGCTGGTCGTCCTGCAGGCAGAGCTCCGACCTCTTGCAGGTGTTCGAGCGGCAGTAGGCCGACGCCTGCTGCGCGCTCGCCAGCACGGCGAGCGCGGCCGCCACGCAGGAGCACCATGCACGCTTCATCGACATCGACTCCTCCACGATGGGTTGACCCTACAGCCACGGTAGCAGCGCGCGCCGGGCGCGTGGGGATTTCGCAGGCGGCGCCCTTGCCACCCGCTGGCCTTCCGCCATCCTGAGGTGATGGGGCATGCTCGTGGGTGAGGCGGGCGGCGGAGCCGATCCGGCGCGGGGCGGCGCGGCCCCGGCGCAGGGCGGCGCGGCGGCGCAGGACGGCGCGGCGGCGCAGGACAGCGCGGCGGCGCCGAGCTTCCTGTGCGACGCGATGCTGGGCGGCCTGTCGCGCTGGCTGCGCGGCGCGGGCTACGACGCCATGTTCGAGCACGGCATCGACGACGGCGATCTCGTGCGCCTCGCGCAGCAGACCGGCCGGGTGCTGCTGAGCTCCGACGCCGGCGTGTTCGAGCGGCGCTCCCTGCGCACCGCGGCCGTGCGCGGGCTCTACGTGCCGCGCGGGCTGCGGCCGACGGAGCAGGCCGGCTTCGTGCTGCGGGAGCTCGGGCTGCCCGTGCGGGACCCCCGCTGCATGGCGTGCGGCGGCGCGCTCGCGGCCGCCCCGAAGGGCAGCGTCAGGGATGCGGTGCCGGCGGTGGTGGCGGATCGCCACGACGAGTTCTGGCGGTGCGATCGATGCGGCAAGGTCCTGTGGAAGGGCAGCCACTGGGACGGCATCGTCGCCGGCGTGTCCGCCGCGGCCGGCGTCGCCGCCGCGACCGAGGCCCCTGCACCACCGGCGGGCGGCCGAAAGCCTCCGCCGTGACGCGGCCGGCGGGCACGCCTTCCCACCCGGCCGCGGTGAGGCGTCCGCCCTGACCGTCGGCGCCGGCGCGCCGTCTTCGCCAATGGCAGTGCGAGCAAATCGTCGCCGTCCCCCTTTCGCGGGCGTGGCTCTCGGGCACCGACCCGTCGATGCTCGCATACAGGGTGATACCAAAGTACGAATGCGAGGGAGACTACGGCTGCGAATCTCTGCCACGATGCCGGCAGGGCTACATACCCGCCGAGAGTCATCGTTGCATCATCAACGACTGCGGGAAGGCGAAGTGCCCCACGTGCCCGGACTTCGTGAACGAGCTCCTGCAGAATATCGTGATACGAGCGTGGTGCTCCCGCGCCGAACCTACCGCGAGAAGCGCATCATCTCGGCGGCGAAGCCGTCGCTGCCTCGGTTCGCCTTGTCGCGCGTCTCGTCGAGCACATCCGCGATGCCGCCCAAACCCTCCGGGCCGATCTCGAACGTGACGCGATCCAGGGTGATCTGCTCGTCATCGGCATAGGCGATGCCGATCGAGGGCCCACCGGAACCCCCGCCGCCGTAGCCGCCCGTACCGCCCCAGCCGCCGTAGCCGCCTCGACAGGCGTGTTCGCCGCCCAGGTCCGGCGCCTGCCCCGGAGGGCCTCCTTGCACGCCTTGCCCGCCCATCTGGCCTTCGCCCCCCCTGCCCCCGCCGCCGCCCGGGCCCGTGATGATGCGCGTTTCCCGAAGGGTCAGCTTGCTGCCCGGATGGGCGAAGATCGCGATGCTCGCGCCGCCCGCGCGGCCGCCGCGGCCGCCCGAGCCGCCGCAGCCGCCGCCGCCACCCGAACCGCCCGACGCACCACCCAGCGCCGCGTTGCCGCAGGCGCTCCGGCCGCCCGGCGCGCCGCCGCCGCCGCCGCCCCCCTGGCCAGGCGCTCCCGTGCCGCCCTGGCGGCCGGGCACGCCTTCCCACCCGGCCTCGGTGAGGCGTCCACCCTGGCCGGCTGCGCCGGGCTCGCCCGGCGCGCCGTCATCCCCACGACGGCCGTCCGCGCATGGGGCGCCGTCCTTCGCGCCCGCGCCACCCAGGCCCGCTTCCCTGCGATTCGGGGCCGTCAGCGGCTTGCCGTCCTCGGCATCGCCACCGCGGTCCGGGGTCCCGTCGCCCCCTTTGCCGCCCGTCGACACCATATCGCCGCACACGGTCGTCACGGCGGGCGCGCCGGCCACGGTCGCTGCCGAGCAAGCGTCCCTGCCGATCGCTCCGATCTCCCCGTACGCTGGCTGCGGATCAACGTAGACCGCATCCTCGCCGTGCGCGCCTCCCCCGCCCCTGTCCGCCTTGATGACGCTCCGAAGCACCTCCACGACCGCGCCCGGCTCAAGCCTCATCGCAATGGAGGAGCGATCCGGCTGCAATCTGCGCTGGTGGTCCACTTGCATGTCCACGATCGTCGATACGCCGTCGGTGGCCCACTCGCCGTCGTCCTGCGCTGCCACCACGGTGATCGGGGGCCCCCCCTCGTCTGGTGAATAGAGGATCGCCGGCTGGTTGGTTATCCCTTCCGTGTAGTAGCGCCATCTCGCCCAGCAAGCGAACCCGCCCCACAGATCGATGCCGGAGCGCAACGTGATGCCCTCGGCGTAAGAGTCGAGGCAGGCGAACACCCGCCCGCGAGCACGCGGCGCGAGCGCGACCGCACGGGCGAGCGTCTTCACCGGTTTCTCCATGGTGCCGGGATTGCTGTCGTCTCCAAACGACCGGCTCGCGAACACCCCGCACCCGGCCTGCACGCGTAGCGCGGCGAGCCCCTCGATACACTCCTCCTCCGAGGGCGCAGCCGCAGGCACTGGGTCGCAGGTGCGCCCCTGCTCGCACGGTGGGGCGAACGGCTCCGCTCCGCACCCCAGGACGGTCGGAGAGGACAGCAGCACGATCCACGTAGCGGCTGTGATCTTCATGCTCTCTCTGTCCATCCCCGTGCGAAATCCCTTATTGGGGCGGCACAATCAGATCCGGGAACTCCCAGAGGACGGCGGTCTGGCCGTCCTCCCCTTTGGCGTTGTCGTCGTCCGGATCGCCTCCGACTCCACCGACACCAGGGGCTCCCCAAGTCCAGTCGGCGCTCTCCGTGAGGTGAACACTGCTGTCCGCGCGCGCGATGGTGACGGAAATGCCCCCGAGCCCCCCGCCGCCATGACCGCCTTTGCCTCCGGCGCCACCCTCACCCCCATCGCACGCAAAGTAGGCTGCGGGTGCGATATATCCAGCGGGACCGCGTTCCCCACCGAAGCCACCTTCTTGCCCCCGTCCTCCATTACCGCCGCGACCGCCGTCACCCGTGATGATCTCTGTCTTGTCCACCATGACGTGAGCATGCAGCGCGATGATCCCGAAGCTACCGCCCCCGTAGCCGCCGCCTTGACCACCGCGCCCCCCGCAGCCGCCACCCCCGCCCGAGCCGCCGGATGGTCCGCCTTGCGGATCCACAGGGCGGCACTGCCCATTCGTTCCGACGCCGCCCCCGCCGCCGCCTCCCTGGCCGATCCCCCCGTTCTGGCCGTCCTGTCCCGAGAAACCCTGCCAGCCGCGCGCGCTGATGGTTCCGTACTTGAGCAGTTCCTCCAATCCCGTCCCGCCGCCGACCCCGTTCGCGCCGGGCTCCCCAGCGTCGCCCCTCTCGCCGGATGTGCATGTCATCCGCCCGCCCTTTCCCCCTCCGCCGTTGTCGACCGAGCCAGCCGCCGGTGCTGGTGCGCCTGGCTCGCCGTCGCCGCCCGCGGCAATGGCGCCGTCGCCGCCCGCGCCGCCGATCGACGTCCTGCCATCCTCGCACACCGTCATTTCCGGCGGAGCGCCCTCGTTCCAGTCCGCCAAGCACCCGGCCGCGCCTTGATGGCCAGGCGCCCCATCCGGCGCGCGCCACGCTTGCGGAGCGCTCTCCCCGGCCGCCCCATCGGCCCCGTTCCCCGCCAGGATCTCGCTCGACACCACGTTCACCGCGGCGCCCTCCCGCACGATCATCCCGATGGCCGACCCGCTCGGCCGCGTCGCATCCGCCGCCACGAGCCGCACGCCGAACACCGTCGACGTCATGCTCGCCTCCCGCGCCTCCACGATGAGCGGCACGTGCTCCGGCGCCGGCGCGATCCCGGTGAAGCGGTCCTTGCCGCCCCAGGTCCACGCCTCCGTGGCGCAGTCCCGGCCGCCCCAGATCGCGACGCCCGATGGCAGCGTGACCGCCTCCTCGAAGTCCTCCGCGCACGCGTACACTCGCCGCGTCCCCCCGGGCTTCGATGCCTGCTCCACCGCGCGCTGCAGCGTCCTGACGGGCGCTTCCCTCGTCCCGTCGCTCGCGTCGTCCCCGCGCCGCGCGACGAACACCCCGCACCCGTCCTTCGCCGGGCTCGTCGCGGGATCGCCGTCACACGGAGACGCCGGCAGCGCCGGCGGCGTCTCGCCGGGGAGCGGCACGCAGCTGTACGTCGTCGTGCAGTCCTCGGCATAGGAGCACCCTGCGCTCCCAGCGGCGCTCCCGCATCCGAGCGCGATCGCCGCGGCCGAACGCAGCATTCCTCGACCCTGCCTCCCGCGCGTCCCCATCACCCCTCGTCGTCTCACCACACGCCCCGAAGAACGAGCCCGGCCTGCGTTCCCGTCGCGCTCGGGACCACGTGGACGCCTTCACGGGCCGGCGTGCCGTCGAGGAGCCATCCCTCCACAAGGAACGATGCCGCCGTCGCGATCCCGAACACGGCCCCCGCTGCCAGCGCCACGTTGCCGAGCGTGGCGAACCGACCCCGCTCGGTCGCCTCTTTGCGGATCTCCGCGCACGCCGAGGGCGCGTTCGGCCCAAAACACGTCGTCGACGTCCATCCGCGCTGGCGGAGCACCACATCCCGCTCGGCCAGGTTGCCGTCGATCACATCGGCCCGCAGCAGGAACACCGTGCCGGCCGCCAGCGCGGCCGTCGCAAGCGCCGCGCCCCCGATCCGCAGCTCCGTCAGGGGAAGCGCCCGCCGCGCCGCCGGAGGAGGCAACGGGGCCGCCGGCCGCACCGGACCGGCGCCGGCCGCCGTGAGCACGCCACGCTCCTGGGCGCTGCGCTCCGGCGCGCGAGGCAGCTTCAGGGTCAGCGAGCTGGCCTTGCCCGCCTGCCCGTCGAACGCGCCCACCGCCTCGCTGTGGCCCTCCAGCCACGCCCGCACGGTGTGCTGCCCCGGCTCCAGGAACAGCTCGTACGTCGGCGCCCGGCGACCCAGCGCTTTGCCGTCGACGAAGACCTCGGCGTCCGGTGGACTTACCCCCAGATAGAGCGTCACCACCCGGCGCTCGGCCTTCATCAATCCTTCTTCGGCGCGCTCCGCCAGCGGGCGGCGGAGCGCGCCGCGGTGTCTCAAGCTCTGCGCCAGGTGGTCTGCCGCGTCTCGATAGCTGCCCAGCGCGAGCTCGCACAGGCCGAGCTCCGCGGCGATCTCGGCGCGCTCCGCGTCGGTCGTCCACGCCGCGTCGGCCGCCATCAGCGCCGCCTCGTACGCCGCCTCGGCCTCGGCCCATCGCCTGGTATCGCGCGCCTGCCGAGCACGGCGCAGCAGATCCTCCGCGGTCGATGTCTCACGCGGCCCCGCAAGCCCATGGGGATCCTGCGCGCTCGCCACGCCCTCCAGCGCCACAACGACGCCGAGAACGACGCACGGCAAGACGGAGAGGAGCGCATGGCGCATGCCGCCCCGGAATACTCCTGTGCGCGGGCCCATGTCAACGCGCAGGGACGCGCGAGCGCCGAGCCTCCTCGTATTTCGGCCTCGTGGTCCAGTGAGCTCACGATGGTCAGAAATCGTCCGTAAGCCGCCCGATGCACGAGAATTTCAGCAATGATGATACAATGCACGACTCTGCTCCGGAGGGCCTTTGAGGACGGAACGAGCACCGCACTCACGACGGCTGCTGGACATCCGCTAGGATCCGCAGCCGGCGGAGGTGTGGCGGCGGACGCGGAAACCTCACCGAGCCGCTGGTCCTCGCCTCGGGCTCGCCCACCGTAAAGCCACTCGCAGCGCCTCTTGCGAGAACTCGATCGATTTTTTCGATTTTTTGACCGTCGGGCCGGGCTCGGATCGTCTGCTGAACCGTGGACCGACCAACGCCGACCTGCCCTGTACCCGCCCGCGTGAGATCGCTCATCAGCTACGCTGGCGTGCCCGAAAGGGACCGCGACGACGTCGCGCAAGACGCGATGGCGCGGCTCTGGGAGCGGCGGGAGCAGGCCCGTTCGGCGAGGAACCCGAGCGCGTGGTGCGACAGCGTCGTCCTGAACACGGCCCGCGATCACCGGCGAGCGTCGCGCAGGCGCGAGGAGGCGCTCACGGGCCTCGACGAGGCGGCGCTCTGCGATGAGCGAGAGAGCCCCGAGGATCACGCCATCGCTCGCCAGGAGGCGGAGCTGGTGCGGCAGTTCATCGAGGAGATCGGCGAGCGGCGCCGCGGGGTGTTCATCGCGTGCGAGCTGCTCGAGCGGCCGATCGCCGACGTCGCCCGAGAGCAGGAGATCCCGCTGGAAACGGCACGAAGTCGGCTGCGCCGGGCCTCGGAGGAGTTCGAAGAGGCGGCGGCCCGCTGGGAAGCGAGGCAACGACGCCGCGGCGCTCGCCGGCTGCGCGCCGCGCTGTTCCCGCCCTGGCTCCTGGAGCGGTGTTCCTTTCGGCGAGGTCGTCCCGCGCGCTGGATGGCGCGAGGCTTCGCCATCGCCTGCGCGGCGGCGCTCGGTGTGCTTTCCGTGGGCCCGGTGGAGCCCGTCGCGCCTCTCCGCCCCTGCATGGCCACCCTGCTCTCCAGGAGGACGAACGAGCCGGCAACCGGACAGGCCGCGCGGGCCCCCGCCGAACCGGCGCGCGCGAGCGGCGCGCTGGGCGCGGCGGAGATGGCCCCTCCGCCGCTGGATGGGGCGATGGCGGCCCCTGCCGTCCCCGCCATGCCGACAGGCTGGCCAGCGGCGCAGCGCCCGAGGACCAGCTCCCGCGAGCAGGAGCTGATCGCCCGCGCACGGACGGCCATGGCGGCCGGAGATGTCGTGTCGCTCGTCGAGGCGCGACGCCTGCTGGAGGAGCACGGGCGGCGATTCCCGCGCGGTCGCCTGGCGGCTGAACGCGAGGCGCAGCTGGCCGGGCTCAGGTGATGACGGCGCCGTAGGCATCGCTGCGCACACGGCGTGCACCTTCGTCACGGAGGCGGAGCTGGGCCACCGTGGTTCGCGGCCTTCGTCGCAGGGGATTGAGCGCCTCCTGAGAGCGCGTCGCGCGGGAAGCGACGCCCGCAGAGGAGCGATCGCGACCGCGCGCCGACGAGCGTTCGCGCGGAGCATTCACGTTTCACCTGGAGGCGAGCCATGGAGCTTCTGGCGCTGCCCCCGCGAGGGGCGATGATGCATTCCATCAGAACACACGTCCTCTCCGAGGAGTCCGCTCCTCCGGCGCGACACGACAGGACGGCTCGTTCGAGCGCATCCGGCGCGCCTCGCACCGCGCAGCGGACGGCGGCGCAGCCGGGACCTCGGAAGAACGAGGTGAAGCCTGCCGCGAGCCCGTCTCGGGCTCATGCGTTCCAATGCCTCTTTCAAGCAGAGACGATTCGGCGCGTTCGCCGGTGGCTCGCGCGGCTCCGTGTGCCCGAGCGCGATCGGCACGACCTGAGCCAGGACGTCTTCCTGGCGGCTATCATGAGCTTCGGCAACTATGACCCCGCGCGCGGCCCGATCGCGCGGTGGCTGAACGGCCTCGCGGTGAACCTGGCTGCGCGTTACCACGCGAAGGCTCCTCGGCGGAACGAGGTCATCACGGATCCCGTGGAGCTGAGCGAGGGCGGCGGGGGTGCGACTGCCATCGAGCTCCTGCTCGCAGCGGAGCGGCGGCGCCTGATGAGATCACTCCTCCGGGAGCTGCCGTTCGAGCTGCGTTCCGTGCTGGTCCAGCGCGACCTCCACGAGATCCCCATGAGAGACATCGCCGAGACGAGAGCGATGCCCCTCAGCACGGCGTACAAGCGGCGCACGAGAGCGCTCCGGGGCGCGCAGGAAGCGCTCGCGAGGCGCCTCGCTGCGGAGGAGCAGCGCACCACGAAGCCCCGGGTTCACATGCCACCGGGGGCGTGGTGAAGCAGCGAAAGAAAGAGCAGCCTCGCGAAACCGGACCCGATCACGGGCAGGTAGCCCGGCAGCCTCGCGACCGGATCCTGTCGCCGGCAAGCAGCTGGCTACAGGCACGTGTTGTCGACGACCACGCTGGTCTCCTGGAAGCGCAGGGTCCCCGGCTCCCCGTCGAGCGTGACGGTGATATCCATGTCGATGATGCACGGGATGCCGGTGTTCGGCTCAGCCTCCCACGACATCGTCCCGGTGGCCCCGGCCACGGCATACGTGCGCTCGTCGTCGCGCGGCATGCCCGGCCCCGTGCAATCGTCCATCTGATCGGTGAGCGCCACGTCCAGCACGCCCCAGAGGTCCTCCAGCTCGACCCCGGCGTAGAGCGGATCGCTGTCGGCGAACGCCGCGATCGAGATCGCCAGACACCGATCTTCTCGCAGGTCGGCGTGGTGCACGTAGACACGGTCGTGATCGGCGATCACGTAATCTGCGCTTGCGCAAACCGTGTCCCTCGACGCGTTCACCCCGGCCGCGTGCGCCATGCACTCATTGCAATAGGTGCGCTGATCGCACCCGCAGACCCCCTGACATTCGTCCGGACATTCCCCGACCCTCGGCCTCGGCGTGCATTCGCCCTGCGCCTCTGCGGCGCACGCCAGGTCGGGCGTCGCGCAGTACTCCGTCTCGCCGCAGGTCGCTCCCGCGCTCCCTCCGCAGGCGACCGGCGCTGCGCCTCCGCTTCCGCCTCCGCCGTCGCCCGTCGTACCGCCGCCAGCGCTGCTGCTCGTGCTGCCACCCGCGCCGCCCATACCGCCCGCGCCGCCCGCGCCGCCCGCGCCGATCGGGGACACGTTTTCATCATCGCTGCAGGCGGCGAGGAGCAGTCCGCACAGCACGGAGCCAAGGAGTTCACGTCTCATGAACGGACTATGCCATGACCGCTCGCCGGAGAGGAGCGGCCACGGCGCTGTCATGGCCCTGCCTATCCCCGAGGCGCCTCTCCCTCCGCGGAGGCGCCGCCGCGCCTCCGCCGGCGGAGCGCGCCGGCCAGCGCCAGCGCGATGGCCGCGAGCGGCGCTCCGAGCGAGCCGCGGGCGCCGGCCACGGTGCAGCCGCAGCCGCTGTCCGCGCCGGAGCCGCCCGCGGCGGCCCCGCCCGAGCCGCCGCCGCCCGAGCCGCCGCCGACACCGCCGCTGCTGCCAGCCGTGGCGCCGCTGCCGGCCGGATCGGTGAGGCCGCCGCCCGCGCCGGAGTCCAGGCCCGCGCCCGTCGAGCCGCCGGTCCCGCTCGCCGCTGTCGTGCTCGTGTCCTCCACGCAGGCGCCGCCGGCGCAGGTCTGCCCGCTCGGACACACCGCTCCAGCGCACGCGTCCACGCACGTGCCCGCGTCGCAGCGCTGGCCAGACGGGCACTCGACGCCGACGCACGCCGACTCTCTGCAAAGCCCGCTCGCCTCCTCACACGCGCGCCCGCTCGGGCACGGCGTGCACGGGCACTCCGGCTTGCACACGCCGCCGCCGCAGACCGTGCCCTCCTCGCACGTCACGGTGCTGCACGGGTCGACGCACACGCCGACCCGGCACACCGTCGGGGAGGGGCACTGCACTCCATCACACGGCGCGCGGCACCGCCCGCCGACGCACACCTGGCCCGCGTCGCAGGGGACCTCGGCGCAGGCGGGCTCGACGCAGAACCCCGCGGCATTACATGCCTTGTCCGAGGGGCACACGAACTCGCCCCTGCCGCACGCCTGCACGCACACGCCCCGGTCGCAGACGTGCTCCGGCGGGCAGAGGTCGCCTTCGTCGGCGGTGCCGTTGCAGTCGTTGTCGAGCCCATCGCAGGTCTCCTGCGACGACGGCACGAGCCCCTGGCAGGTGAGCCCATCCGCCGCGCACTGGGTCACCCCTGGCGCGCACACGCCGAGCAGCCCGGTGTCGCACGGCTCGCCGCCGCCGGTGCAGGTGAGGCCGCTGAAGAAGTAGACATAATCGTTGTAGTCGCCATCGTTGTTGAAGTCGCCAGGCTTCGGGCCGACGTTGCCATCCTCGAACGCGACGTAAAACGCGTTCGGCGTCACCGTCGAGGCATAGATGACGGCGGTGACCCAGGGCCCGGGCGTGGCGCAGCCCGTGCACACCTGATTCCAGCGCTGCTCGGAGTAGTGGGTCTGCGCGCCGATGAGGGCGAAGCCGATCTGCCCGCCCGCATAGGCCAGATCGCTCCGGATATCCGCGGCGGTGATGACGGTGCCGACCGAGGAGCCGGCGGGGACGATCTCGTGGATGTCGTCGATCCCCGGCGGCGCCGTGGCAGCGGGGTCGACGTTGTACCAGCCGACCCCGAGGCGAGAGCCTGTCTGCCGGAGCACCAGCTCCGCCGTGAAGCCGCAGAGCGGCGAGAACGTGGACGGCTCGGTGTTCCCATCGGCCTGGTAGTCGAGCGCCTCTCCCCGGTTGGCGAACAGGGTGTAGAGCTGGACCTCGTTGTTCATCGAGTCCCGCGGCATGACGCTGCCGTTCGGCTGCGTGACCAGCGCGCTCGCGGGGAGCGACGAGAGGCCGATAAAGAGCGCTCCCGAAAGGATCAAAGCGTACTTCATCACCTGGTGATACAGAGACGCGCGCCCCAGCGTCAACGGAAACGTTCCGTGACAGCAGACAGGCGAAATGTCGGGCGCCCGCCTACAACACCGCTCCGCTGACGCTCATGAGCGTGGAAGCCTCTGCGCTCGCGGCGGCGCGGGACGCGGGGTGAGCGCGGCCGGCCCGGGCGCTCAGGCGACGCTGCGCGCGGGCCCGGACGCGGGCGCGGCGCCGTACGTGGCGCGATAGCGCTCGTACCGCTCGAGGAGCTCGCCCGTGGTCTTGGGCATCGGCACGCGCGCGCGCGTGATGTACGAGATCACGTTCTTGCCACGGACGATCAGCTCGACGCCCTGGGCCGCCTGCTCCCGCTCGTGAGGCGAGGCGTCCGCGCCGAGCAGCGGCTGGAAGCCGGCGAGCTCCTCCGCCGACACGACGAACGACGTCCAGACCTCGAAGATGTCGTCGTCGGTGCGCAGCGTCTCGCACTTGATCTTGGCCGCGTGCGCGAACTCGCGGGCCAGGCGGTCCAGCCCGGCGAACATCGGCGAGCCTGCGAAGGTGGCGATCATCGCGTCGCGAATGCCGTCGATCGCCCTCATGCTCTGGGCGATCTTGACATACCGGCTGTTGTAGAACGCCTCGATCGGGAACGAGAACGCCTTGAAGGGCTCGCCCCAGAGCTCGTCGAGCCCCTCCTCGCCGCTGCGGTGGAGCACCATCTTCCCGAGCGTCAGCGCCTCGAGGAGGTGCTCTCCGCACTCGCGCATCAGGGCATTGTCGGGCTCGATCGTGACCCCGAGCTCCTGGATCTCGACGAGCTTGGTGAAGATATCCGTCGCTCGATTGAAGATCGCGCCCGCGAGCATGGCGCCCTTGACGCGCTTCCGCTGCGGATCGGTCTCCGACTCGAAGGCGAGCCGCGCCTCGTCCAGCCGTTTCCCTGGGACGTTGATGCCGTGCTCGACGTGGTTGAACAGGCGCCGCGTCAGCGCCTCGATGAGGCGCTTCTTCGCGAGCAGCGTGTCGGCCGGCGCCTCGTAGGCCTTGATCCAGTAACCGTAGTAGTAGACCCGCAGCTGGCCGTCGATGATCTGCTTCTTCCCGAGCGGTATCGCGCTTTCCATGGCCCGCCTCCGATCGGCTGCCAGGCGGCGCCCCTGCGCGGGAGGCGCGCGGGGGAGCATGCCCGTGCGACAGCCGAGTAGCATGGGCGCAAGGAGGCCCGCAAGACGTGAGCGACGCGATCCGGCGGAGTCCTCCGCCGGAAACCGGGACTTAACCGACAGGAAAGAGTGTGGTTCGTGAGGTCATCGCCGCGGCCGGGCGCCGGCCCGGACGCTGGGTCGACGCCGGGCCCGGGCGCGCGCGGCGCCGGGGCTCACGGGGGCGGCCGCGCCCGCGGCCCTGCGCCCGCGCCGCGCGGCTAGTGCGCGCTGCACCCCTCGAGCTCGGCCATCATGCGCCAAAAGGCCCTGGCCTTGTCCTCACAGCTATCCTGCGTCGTGTGGGTGTGCTCGTACTCGTCGAGCGTGTCGAGGTAGCGCTGCACTTGCTCCTCGGTCTGCTCGGAGATCTCCGACGACGACGACCACATCGAGTACCGGATCTCAGGGTGCGCGCTCAGGATGGCGCGCAGATCGTCGACCCCGGCCTGGCTCGCCCAGTACTGCTCGCCGTGGATGAGGTTGCTGTCCGTCATCCCGTGCCACATCGGGAAGACGCCGGTCTCGGAGGGGACGTCGCAGTACTCCGCCAAAGAATTTCCAGCCGGGGAAGACCAGCGCACGGCGGTGGAGGCGGCCCTGCGTCCGGACAAGACGGAAACGAATCGTACGGCGGGGCGAGGCGTTGCTGCTGATGGCGGACGGCGTAGCCCGCGGCCGCCGTTCCAGCTCGCAGCAGAACGGATCCGCTCGGTGGACTCGCCTCGTAACTACGGTTCTTTCGCGCAGCGGACCCCGACGTAGGGGCGGCGCGTCGTCGCGTCGTTGCTGTCGCGGGTGGATGAAAGCAGGTATTGCGCGTCATCCGAGAAGGAGCCGCCCCGCAATACCCGTTCGGCCCCCCCCTCCAAGTTAGCGCAGTCCGTGCAATCTTCGGAATAGTCCCACCTCATATCCAGAGCCCATTCTCGCACGTTCCCGGCCAGGTTGGCCTGCCCCCATCTTCCATCTCCTGTCTTCCGTGATCCGACAGGCAAGATGTCCCAAAACGTACACTTCTCTGGAGTATCCGTGAAGGTGCAGCCATACGCCGCAAAACTCGGGTCGATCGTCTCATCCGTGGGCGACGTCGACCACGGGTACGGCCGCTGCTCGTCTCCGCCCGCCGCTGCGTAGTTCCACTCCGCCTCCGTAGGCAAGCGACCCCCATCCCAGGCGCAGAACGCGAACGCAGCATACCAGCTCAGGCAGTTCATTGGCAGACTCTCGTTGTCGCCCGCCGTATCCGTCCACGTCCGGAACATCGAGTCGCACTTTACCTCGTCCTTGAGCAACGCCGCGCTCGAAGCCAGATACCCGTTCCACCTCGAATCCCACCCGCTCCCCTCGATCTTCGGGTGTTTCCCGGCTCCCGGCTCGGGGAAGCTCCCCGGGTACGCATCGACGAACGCGCGGAATCGCCCCACGGTCACCTCGAACCGGTCCAGCAGGAAGTCGCTCACCTTGGCCGGATGCTCGCTGACATTGCTCCGGTTGAAGCTCCCGCCCGATACCGCCGTCGTCGCGCAGCAGCTCTCGTTGCGCATCGGCCCGCACGTCGGTGCCAGGTCGGCGCAGCTCGGAGGTGTCACGCAGGACCCTCCGCGGCACACCGGCGCCCTGGCAGGGCACGGCGCCTCGTCTTGCCACGCTCCGCGGTCGTCGCACCGCTGCGGCGTGTTCCCCGAGCACCGCGTGTCGCTGTTCGGAGTGCACACACCGCCGGGAGCGCCGCCTGAGCCTCCGCCCGACGGTGCGCCCCCAGATCCATCTACGCCGCCCGACGTGGCAGCCCCGGCTCCATCAGAGGAGGCGTCAATCCCTCCGCTACCCCCGCCGCCCGGCGCTTGAGCGTCGGTGAAGTCATCGAGGCCGAGCAGCGCCCCGCACGATGCGCCCGTCAGCGCCGGCAACACGGCAAGCAACGCAGAACGAAGATCACGTTTCATAATCCGATTGTACACCCGATGGCGCGCATGTCGCCGCTCGGCTGGAGCCCGGGCGGGCTCAGCGAGCAAAACCCGCGCGAGCGAGCGACGCCGCTCACCGCCGGCCGCCGGCGGGCCCGGGGTCGCGGATCAGGCGCCCGAGCCGGCGCGCTGCGACCGGAAGAAGGCGCGCACGTCCTTGAGGAGGAGCTCTGGCGCCTCGAAGTGCCCGCCATGCGGCATCTCCGTCCACCGCACCAGGTTGGCCCTGCTCTCGACCCAGGCGCGCGGCGAGCGGTAGATCTCCGCCGGGAAATCGGCCACGGCGGTCGGCGCCGCGATCCCTCTCGAAGAGATACGGCGGGATGGCCTCGTTGCGGGCGGTCTCGTAATAGAGGTTCGCCGCGCTGGCGATGCTGTTCGGCGCCCAGTAGAACATCGCGTTCGTGAGCAGCAGATCCCTGGCTGAGACATCCCCTCATTTGACCTCGAAGAAATGGCTGAAGAACGCATGCTCGCGGACGATGCGGTCAAAGGCATCCACCAGGCGGCGAAGCCACTCCTCCCGCATCGTGGGGATGCAGTGGTACCAGTACAGCCCCTGGCGATAGAGCGAGTGCGTTCACTTCTTGACCGTGTTGACCTTCAGAGTTCGATCGAGCCCGGAGGCCTCGCTGGCGGCGCCGAGCAGCGTCAAGAGCGTGTGCGCCATGGCGACCAGCAGCAGGAGCCGATCGCGCCGGGCCGCATCGCGGATGTGCGTCGCCGACAGCCCCATGCCGAAGTGGAGGTCCTTGGTGTCGCGGAAGGTCTCCTCGATCGTGAACCGCCGGCCATAGAGCTTGACCACCTCCGCCGCCTTCGTGGTCGCGAGCGACGTCGCCAGGCACCATGCCTCCTTCATGCGCGCCGCCTTCACGAGCACCACGGCGCCACGCTTGTCCGTCGCTCGCGCGCCCACCAACAACTTCGGCCGGCTGTTCGACGGCACCCAGTCCTCGGCGGGACGCACCGCGCCCTCGGCCGATTCGACGAGGATGCAGCCTCGGAACCGGATGACGAAGTCCCAGCCGAACGCTTCCAAGAGCGCGTAGAGCTCCTGATAGCCGAACGCCCGGTCGGCCAGGAGCGTGATGTTCACGTTCTCGGGCAGCCAGGTGTGCAGCCGCTCGACCATCTCCAGTTCATGTCCGGTGCGCCGATCCTTCAGCGTCGATTTCTTCACCGTCTTCCAAGCCAGCGGCATCGCCCGACCGTGGGTCGTCACCATGTAGGCGCAGAGCGTCGTGTGGTCGTCTTTGTCGAAGTCGGTCCAGTCGAGGGCGATGAGAATCGACGCGTTCTCTCCCACGACGAACCGGACCCAGCGCGCCAGCACGATGTCGAGCGACAGGGCGTCGTTGCCCAACATGCGGTCGACCTGCTTGACGCCGCTCTTGGCGGTGATCTTCGCCACGTTCGCGTAGGCCTGCCCGATGGCGTGGATCGACAGGACGGCGGCGTTCAGGACCCCGGCGACGCCGTTTGCCAGCGACAGCTAGCGCAAGGCGTGCAAGTCAGCGCCGAAAACGCGGTCCACGAACTCCCGGGTGTGCTCCAGACCGAGCTTGTCTCGGTCGGGCCTCTGGGTCGAAAGCGAATCGGCAACGGTCACGGATGGCATCATGCCGCATCAACCATCCGCCGGGCGATGGATTCCGGCTCCGTGACGAACGAGGGGATCCCTCAGTTCGAGGCCCTCTCGCCGCTCGGCAAGCTCAAGTCGCTCGTCCACGGCCGGAAGACCGCGTTCACGCCGAACGCGGCCCAGTGCCAGGCGTGCGGCCTCTGCGTCGTCGCCTGTCCCGAGGAGGCCATTCAGCTCGTGGCGGCGCAGGACGCGGGGTGAGCGGGCCGGTCCGGGCGCTCAGGCGACGCTGCGCGTGGGCCCGGACGCGGGCGCGGCGCCGTAGGTGACGCGATAACGCTCATACCGCTCGAGGAGCTCGCCCGTGGTCTTGGGCATCGGCACGCGCGCGCGCGTGATGTACGAGATCACGTTCTTGCCACGGACGATCAGCTCGACTCCCTGGGCCGCCTGCTCCCGCTCGTGAGGCGAGGCGTCCGCGCCGAGCAGCGGCTGGAAGCCGGCGAGCTTCTCCGCCGGCACGACGAACGACGTCCAGACCTCGAAGATGTCGTCGTCGGTGCGCAGCGTCTCGCACTTGATCTTGGCCGCGTGCGCGAACTCGCGGGCCAGGCGGTCCAGCCCGGCGAACATCGGCGAGCCCGCGAAGGTGGCGATCATCGCGTCGCGAATGCCGTCGATCGCCCTCATGCTCTGGGCGATCTTGACATACCGGCTGTTGTAGAACGCCTCGATCGGGAACGAGAACGCCTTGAAGGGCTCGCCCCAGAGCTCGTCGAGCCCCTCCTCGCCGCTGCGGTGGAGCACCATCTTCCCGAGCGTCAGCGCCTCGAGGAGGTGCTCTCCGCACTCGCGCATCAGGGCGTTGTCGGGCTCGATGGTGACGCCGAGCTCCTGGATCTCGACGAGCTTGGTGAAGATATCCGTCGCTCGATTGAAGATCGCGCCCGCGAGCATGGCGGCCTTGACGCGCTTCCGCTGCGGATCGGTCTCCGACTCGAAGGCGAGCCGCGCCTCGTCCAGCCGCTTCCCTGGGACGTTGATGCCGTGCTCGACGTGGTTGAACAGGCGCCGCGTCAGCGCCTCGATGAGGCGCTTCTTCGCGAGCAGCGTGTCGGCCGGCGCCTCGTAGGCCTTGATCCAGTAACCGTAGTAGTAGACCCGCAGCTGGCCGTCGATGATCTGCTTCTTCCCGAGCGGTATCGCGCTTTCCATGGCCCGCCTCCGATCGGCTGCCAGGCGGCGCCCCTGCGCGGGAGGCGCGCGGGGGAGCATGCCCGTGCGACAGCCGAGTAGCATGGGCGCAAGGCGGCCCACAAGACGTGAGCGACGCGATCCGGCGGAGTCCTCCGCCGGAAACCGGGACTTAACCGACAGGAAAGACAGCGGCTCGTGGGGCCGCGCGCCGGCCGGCGCGGCGCGCCGCGGCCGAGCGCCAGCCCGCGCGCCCGCCGGCCTCGGGGGCTACTGCGCGCACCCCTCGAGCTCGGCCATCATGCGCCAGAAGGCCATGGCCTTGTTCTCGCAGCCGGCCTGGGTCGTGTGGGTGTGCTCGTATTCCGCGTTGCCGGACGTCTCCACGTCGTAACGCGGGTGCTGCATCGGGATCTCGACGCCGTCCACCGTGGTGGTGTGCCGCTCGCCGTCCGCGTGGACGTCGAGGTCCTCGAAGTCATAGAGGATCTTCCCATGATCCCGGCAGAAACCGCGGATCTGCTGGTTGCGCTCCGCGCGGTTCACGCGGTTGTGCTCCTCGTCGCCGGGCCCCGTCATGTAGATGAAGGTCACCTCCGGGAACTCCTGCCCGAGCGCGTCGAGCACGTCGAGGTACCGCTGCACGTCCTCCTCGGTCTGCTCGGAGATCTCCGACGACCACGCCCACATCGAGTACCGGATCTCCGGGTGTCCTCCGAGGATGGCGCGCACGCCGTTGATCCCGGCCTCGGTCGCCCAGTACTGCTCGCCCGGGATGAGGTCGGTGTCGATCATCCCGTCCCACATCAGGAAGGCGCCTTCCTGCTGGGGGACGGCGCAATACTCCTTCTCGAAGGCGTAGGTAGGGGTCTTCGCCTCGATGCTCTCGGCGCCGGCGATGATCTGGAAGCCGTGTGAGCGGTGGGCGTAGTGGAAGACGAAGTCCCCCGACTTGAGCGCCTCGACGCAGCTCGCCGGGATACCATCCAGGCTCGCGTGGCGGTGGTCGAAGGTCCGCGCGTTCGCGGGATCGGGATTGGGATCGCCGCCGGACGCCGTCGTCACCCCGCCGCTCGAAGCCGACGTCGACGTCGACGCGCCGCCCGACCCGCTGGTCGCCCCGCCGCCCGACCCGCTGGTTGCCCCGCCGCCGCCCGACCCGCTCGTCGCCCCGCCGCCCGACCCGCTCGTCGCCCCGCCGCCCGTTCCAGTCTGGTCTGCCGGGCTGTCGTCTTCTCCACAGGCCAGCGCGCCGAGAGCGAGGGAGAGACCAGCTGCGATGATAGTTGAATTGCGAAATAATTTGTTCATTGCAGTGTGGATTCTAGACGGAGGCAAGGGGATCGCAATAGCTCTCGCTGGCGGTCTCGTGCTGCCGCGCGGGGGTTCGGAGGTCGGGGCGTCGTGGTCTTCTCTCGCGGCGCCGGCGCCGGCGCGGGCTCCGGCGGACCGCCGCGGAGGCCCGGCGTGCTGCGCCGCGCAAGCAGGGCCCCCGGTGCTCCGCACACGAACGCGCGCCGACCGCGCACGAACGCGTACGAACGCGCGCCGACGTTGCGTGCGCAGCGTCGGCGTGCGCAGCGTCCGCGCTCACCGTCGTCCCGAGCGCATCCCCCTCGCCGAACACCGCCGCTGTCAGGAACGTCACGTACCGGCGGCGCTCTCGACGCCCCCGTCGGACCCGGACCTGCCACGGCGATCCGGGGAGCCATCTCGTGGCCGTATCGAGCCCGAGGCGCCCGGAACGTGGCGCACAGAAGCATAATCCATCTGACATCTCCCGCCTCGTCGTGGCCGGCGCCTTTCCTATCCTGTACGCTCCCCTCACCTCCCTCGGCTATCAGGAGGAAGCCATCACCATGCAGTTCGCTCCGGATTCCGTCGTAGGTGGGAAGTATCGTCTCGAACGACCTCTCTCGCACGGCGGGATGGGCTCGGTGTGGGTGGCACGACACGTCAACTTGGGCTCTCTCGTCGCCGTCAAGTTCATGGACCCGACGTATGCTGCGTCGTCGACGTTCCTCGCCCGCTTCGAGCGTGAAGCCAGGATCGCCGCGAGCCTCCAGAGCCCACACGTCGTCTACGTTCAGGACTTTGGCGTCGACGACGACACTCCGTACCTCGTGATGGAGCTGCTTCAGGGCGAGGACCTGGGCACGCGCCTCTTGCGCGTCGGCCGGCTCTCTCTCGTGGACGCCACCCTGATCCTCGTTCAGGCGGGCAAGGCCATCCGTCGCGCGCACGAGGCCGGCCTTGTCCACCGCGATCTCAAGCCTGCCAACCTGTTCCTCGTACGCGTTGAGGGTGAGCAGGACGAGGTCGTCAAGATCCTCGACTTCGGCATCGTCAAGGAGACCGGCGCGGCGCTGACGGAAGAGGTGACCCGCACCGGGGAGCTGCTCGGCTCGCCCCACTACATGAGCCCGGAGCAGGTCCGGGGCGAAAAGGACATCGACCAGCGCAGCGATCTCTGGTCGCTCGGGGTCATCCTCTTCTATGGCGTCACCGGCGAGCTGCCCTTTCAGGGGGCCCAGCTCGGCGCTGTGATTGCCAACATCCTGGTCGGTCCGGTGCCCAGCGCGTCCCTGATCGCGCCCGACCTGCCGCCGGAGATCGATGCCTTCTTCGCGCGGGCGCTGGCCCGCGAGCGGGCGGAGCGCTTCCAGTCGGTCGGAGAGATGATGGGTGAGCTCCGCCGTGTCGCGGGCATGGCGTCTCCATCGATTCCCGATCTGCAATGCCCGTGCTCCGGCGTGCCGAGCACCGCTCGACCGAGGCTCAGCGGGACGATAGCGCTCGACGCCAGGGTCGACGAGCCAGCGTCCGCGGCCCGGCCGGCGAGCCCCGGCACCCTGACCAGCGCCGGATCGACGGCGCAGGAGGCCGGACAGCAGCGGCCGCAGCGCGCGATGCTGGTGCTCCGTATCACGATGACGATGCTGCTCGGCGCCGGCGTCACCATCGCGCTCGGTCGGGGCGGAGCGAGCGGCGGGGGCGATGCGAAGGTCGCCTCGACCGGCGCGCCGGCGTCGGAGGAGGTCGCCGCCAGCACGCCAGCAGAGGTCAAGCCCTCCCCGGAGCCGCTGGAGAGCGTGACGCCCGCGGCGCCCGTCGCAGAGGCGACGGGCTCGGCAGCGGACGCCGCCGGCGAGACCGCGGCGCCACCGGCGCCCTCGACGTCCACCACGGCAGCACGGCCGCCGTCGATCGCCACGCCCAGGACACCACACACGGGTGTCCCCGCTCCGTCGAGGAGGCCGACGACCGCGCCGGGGCCCGACCGAGCACCCATTCCGGAGGTGCCCTTCTAGCGCGAAGACCCCTTGTTGGCATTTTTAGAAGAGCAGGCGTTTCGCTGCCGGCGACGGAGCGTCAACAGCGCGAGGCCCATGGCGACGACCGCTGCGTACGAGCTCTTCGACTTGGCATCGCCGGCGACGACGGCGCACCCGCCCGTTTCACCCGATTCACCTGCAGACTCCGAGCCTGCGCCGCTGGTGGCGCTGTCCGCAGCGCCGCTCGTGCCGCTCGTGCCGCTCGTGCCGCTCGGGTCGCTGCCGCCCGTCGTGGTGACCTCGCCGCCGCCAGCGGGCTGCCCGCCGGAGCCGACGGTCACGCCCTCGCCCGCGCTTCCGCCGTCCCCCGAGGCGCCGCCGCTCCCCGCGGCAGGCCCCGCGCCGCCGACGTTCTGATCACCCCCGGAGCCGTCGCCCGAGCCACCCGTGCCGCCGCTGCCGGCAGCCTCGGAACAGTCGGTCTCCGGATCGGCGCCACCGGCCTTGTCGAGCCCGAAGAAGGCGAGGATGGCATCGGCCTCGTACGCCATGGAGTGCGCGCCGTTTCTTCCTGACCATGCCTCGAACACCGTCTGGCCACACTCGTTCTTCCAGAACTGGCGATCGTAGGTGGTCCCGCCCGACGTGATCATGTCGGTCGAGGTCGGGGTCTCGCTCAGCTCGAGGACGTTCGTCCATTCCTTGATCGCCTCGGCCTGGTTCTTGTAGTTGATCGTCGCGTCCGCCGTGCCGTGGAAGATCTGGAGGCGCGGGCGATGCCCCGTATACCCAGGAAACATCCCGCGAACCTGGTCTCCCCATTGCTGCGCCGACTTGCTCGTCCTGCCCCCCGCGCAGTTGTTGCTCCATTGCTGGCCCCCGTCGAAGCCGTCCGCCCAGCACCCGGCCGCCACCCCCGCCCTCGCCGCGCCGGCCCGGAAGATGTCCGGGTACACCGCCAGCATGGCCTGCGTCATCATCGCTCCGGACGAGCCGCCCATCACGTAGACGCGCTTCGGGTCGCCTTTGTACTTCTCGAGCGTGTACTTCACCATCTGAGCGACGGCCTGCGTGTCGCCGCCGCCGTCGTGGGTCAGCGATTTCGTCGTGCCCACGTCCCAGCAGTTCCGGCCGGTGGCCTCCGGAAGGATGATGATGAAGCCGTTCTTGTCGGCGCCCGCTTTGACACCGGAGATGCTGTTGAAGAACGAGCTCACCGGCGTGCTGCACGAGTGGCAGCCCACCACGATGGGCGGATTCTCGGCCAGCTTGTCCGGCACGTAGATGTTCATGTTGACGTAGCTCGGGACGCCGCTCGCTCCCCACGTCGCCCGGCTCACCGCCTGCACCGACGCCGCGTACACCGGCATGGCCGCGAACAGCCCCAAAGAGAACGACGCGACCACGAAAACGCGATTCTGAAATCGACGCATGTTCGATTACCTCTAAAGCTGAAGTCGCCGACGACGGCGCGCGATTGGCGCGTGGATGCTATCGATAGAGGAACTAAGGCGCAAGCCGCTTTGGGTTCCTCCAGCTCGAGAAAATTGAACCAAGATGCTGCGCATCATGGAGCCTTCTCGCGCTGTGATTGGCCGTGAACCCGCAGCTCACCCCTTCACGCCGGGCGGGCCGCCTTTCGACCTCGCTGCCGCGCACCGCTCTGCATAGACGGCCGGTGTGAAGCCGACCTGGGCCTTGAATTCCCGGATCAGGTGCGCCTGATCATGATATCCGAGCTCCTGCGCGAGCGCCGCCCACGCGACGGGCGCGCCCGTGGCCACGCGCTCCGCGGCCTCCTGCACGCGTGACCGCCGGATGATCCACTTGGGCCCGACGCCGATGTACCGCTCGAACGCGCGGTGCAGCGTGCGCACCGAGACGCCCGCGATCCGGGCGAGATGCTCGGCGCGGTGGATGTCGCGGTCTCCCTGCGCGCGGACGGCGAGCGCCATCGCCTCGTCGAGCCCGGCGTCCTCCGGGCCCTTGCGCGCGCGCAGGAGCTCCTCCACGGCGCGGATCGCGACGGCGTCGTCCGGCTGGTCGAGCACGGCGCGCTCGAGCGGCCCGGCCGCGCCGCCGAAGATCTCGGCGAGGGGGACGACGCTGTCGACAAGCCGGCGCATGGGGAGGGGCGCGAACGGGAAGAAGCCGCCTGGCTTGAACTTCGTCGCGACGACGCGCCCCGTGCCCTGGAGCCGGACGACCTCGCGCCGGGTTCCGATGCCGTGCACCGCCGAGCCCGGCGCCTCGATGGCCAGGTTGACGCAGGGGTGCGGCAAGAGCTCCTGCTCGAACGGGGCGGTGAGCGACCAGCGGACGACCCAGTGCCAGTCGACGAGCCTGGCCAGGTCCGGCGCGGGCGCGTGGCGGTGCAGCTCGAAGAAGCGCTGGAGACCCGCGGCGGGGTTCAGGATGCCGCGGGTGGGGTCCTCGGGGGTGACGCTGGGGCTCATGATCGCGGTTGGCGCTCTTTTACAATACCGGGCCTGGCCGCGGCAGTAGCGTCCGCCCCGGAGGCAGCAACATGGCTGATTCGACCACGACCCCGAGGGGCAACCTCGTCTTGTTCCATTCCCCGAACTCGCGCTCGGCGGGCACGCGCATCCTGCTCGAGGAGCTGGGCGCGCCCCACGAGCTCCGCGTGCTGAACATGAAGGCCGGGGAGCAGCGGAAGGCCCCTTACCTCGCCGTGAACCCGCTCGGGAAGGTGCCCGCGATCCTGCACGACGGCGCGCTCGTCACCGAGCAGGTCGCGATCGTCATTTACCTCGCCGATCTGTTCCCGGAGGCCGGCCTGACCCCGTCCATCGGGGATCCGCTGCGCGGGCCGTACCTCCGGTGGATCGCGTACTACGGGTCGTGCTTCGAGCCGGCCATCGTCGATCGGGCGATGAAGCGCGATCCGGCCCCGGCCGCGACGTCTCCGTACGGAGATTTCGATACGATGTTCGGCGTGGTGGCGGAGGCACTCCGGAAGGGGCCGTACCTGCTCGGCGATCGATTCTCGGCGGCCGACGTCCTCTGGGGCAAGGCGCTGGAGTGGATGGTGAAGTTCAAGCTCGTGCCCGAGCTGCCGGAGGTGACGGACTACGTCGCGCGGGTGTGCAGCCGGCCGGCGTTCACGCGGATCGCGGCGAAGGACGCCGAGCTCGCCGCGGCGCTCGAGGCCGCGGCCGCAGCGGAGGCGCGGGCGAGCTGATCGCCGCCCGGCACGCCGTCTACTCCGGCTGCCCACCCAGCTGCTTCACCGCCCTCGATCCCGCCTCGATCCCGCGCCGGAGGCACTCCGCCTCGCGCGCGCCCTGGAGCTCCGCGGTGATGAACCCGGCCGCGAACGCATCGCCGGCCCCGGTCGTGTCCACCACCTCGACCTGAGGCGCCGGCTCGTCGAGGCGCACGCCCTGCCGTCCGCCCACCGCCGCGCCCCGCGCGCCACGCTTGATGATCACCCGCTCGAAACAGGCGCCCAGCGCGATCATCTGCGCCGTGAGGTCACCCGTGCCCGAGAGCGCCTCTGCCTCGTCGGCGTTGGCGAGCAGCGTCGACATCCCTCGTGTCCACGCAAGGAAGCTCCCGACCCCCACCTCCCGCAGAAAGCCCACGGACGCGGCGTCGAGGGCGATCGGGACGCCGCGGCGCCGCGCCTCTTCGGCGAGCCGCAACACGGCCCGCCGAGGCCCTTCGGCAAAGAGCGAGTAACCCGAGAGGAGCACCAGCCGCGTCTCGTCCAGGAGCCCCACCGGCATGTCCGAAGGCTCGAGCGCGAGGTTCGCCCCACGGTCGGTAAGAAAGCTCCGCTCCCCGTCGGCGTCGACGAGGATGACCAGCACGCCCGACGGACTCTGCGGGTCGGCCACGAGCATCGGGTCGACATGGAAGCCCCTGAAATAGGCTTCGAGATGCGGCTTGTCCCTGGCTCCGACCCGGGCGACGAACGACACCTTCGCTCCCATCGAGCCGAGCCACACCGCCTGGTTGGCCCCCGAGCCTCCGGGGCGGCTCTCGATCTTGGCGCGCCGGTCCGAGCCGCGCACCAGCGGCCCCTCGGGGCGGACGATCACGTCCGTCATCACGTCGCCCACCACGAGCACGCGGTCGGCCTCGCTCACGCCTTGGCCTTGGCCTTCGACTTGCGCTTGGCCCCGAGCTCGCTCATGGCCACCGCGATCTCCGCCGCCACCGCCGCGTTGTTCTCGACCAGCGCGATGTTCGCGATGAGGCTCTTGCCCTCGGTGAGCTCGAAGATGCGCTTCAAGAGGAACGGCGTCAGGTCCTTCCGGCTCACCCCCTCTATCTCGGCGCACCGGATCGCCTCCTCGATCCGCGCCTCGATCGCCCTGGCGTCCATCGCATGGCTCTCGGGGATCGGGTTGGCCACAAGGACCCCGCCCATGCCGAGCTCGAACTGCAGCGCGATGACCCTGGCCGCTTCCTCGGCGCTCTCGATCCTGTGGTCCACCTTCTGCCCGCTCTGCCGCGCCCAGAAGGCCGGGAAATCCTCGGTCCTGTAGCCCAGGACCGGCACGCCATGGGTCTCCAGCGTCTCCAGCGTCTTGGGGATATCGAGGATCGACTTCGCCCCCGCGCAGACCACCGCCACCTGCGTCTGACTCAGCTCCTCGAGGTCGGCGGAGATGTCGAAGGTCGTCTCCGCCCCGCGATGCACGCCGCCGATGCCCCCGGTGGCGAACACCTGGATACCGGCCCAGGCCGCCGCCATCATCGTGGTCGCCACGGTCGTCCCGGCCAGCCCGCCAAGGACCAGGAGCGCCGCCACGTCGCGCCGCGAGGCCTTGGCCGCCTTGCCGCCCCCCCTGGCCAGCCGCTCGAGATCTTCCCCTTTCACGCCCACCTCGAGCTTGCCGTCCATGATGGCGATCGTCGCCGGCACGGCGCCGTTCCGGCGGACTACCGCCTCCACGCGCTGCACCATCTCGAGGTTCTGCGGATACGGCATGCCGTGCGTGATGATGGTCGACTCCAGCGCGACCACCGGCCGGCCGCCAGCGAGCGCTTTCCTGACCTCGGGTGAGATGGAGAGGTGGTCCTTGACCGACACGCTGAGGTCCTTCGACTGCGAGGATGGGGCGCCTTTAGGGGCACCGGGCGCGAGCGTCAAGCGGGCACAGAATCTGTGCTGTTGCATGTCGCGCCAGGAGTCTCACGACGGGCGTGAACACCATCTCACCCGACTATCGCCGCGAGGCGCGCCTGCGAAGGCCATCCGCGGGGAGCGGAGGGCGCCATCGTCCTGACCGCTGCCCGCGAAGGCTCGAACGAGGCTACAGGTCTGGCCTGTGCGTCACCCGAAGGGCGCTGACGATGGGCTCTCCAGAGCCTCGAGGCGCGAAGCGGACATTGAGCTGGCCGTCGGTGATTCGCAGGAAGAAGACATGCTCGTCGGCGGTGAGCGGTCCCACCTCGCCGGCGATGTCATGCGCCGGCAGATAGAGCGACCCCTCCACGATCACGTCGAACTGGTGCGTGCCCGCGCGGGTGCGCCGTTGTGGCTCGGCGAACCGGGTATCGAGCTCGTAGACGCCGGCCGGGAGGCCGTCGAAGCGGTACTCGACAGGGTCCGAACGGTACGTCTGGTAGAGCAGATCGTCGTCGGTTCCCGCGATGTCCGACCGGGTCCGGTGCGTGCGGTCGCGGTAGGCCGTGAACCCGTAGCTCCCCGCGGAGTACGGCTGATCAGCGCCCCACGGCTCGCCCTCGGCGTCCACGTAGGCGTCTCCTCCGGCGTTCACCGCCTGGAGGTACGCCGGGACGATCAGCGTGACCGGGATCCTCACGACCGGCGCTCGCGCGCTGTTCGAGTCGAGCACCAGCGCCGCTCTGTACACGCCTGGCGCGAGCGAGGCCGTGTCCACGGTGACGGCGATCTCCTGCGCGCTTTCCGGAGCGAGCGTGCCCGACGTCGGGGATACGGAGAGCCACGGCACGTCGGTGACGAACCCGGTCAGCAGACCGGTGCTCAGGTTCATCCAGAGCTCCACGCCGTCGAGCACGCCGTTGCCGTTGCGGTCCTGGTCGTTCTGTCCGTCGAGGAAGCCCTTGAAGACCGTGCGGCGCTCGTTGCCCAGCACCAACGCGGCCTCATCGGGATCGGGGCCGGCCGTCGTGTAGCCCGCCAGCGCCTCGAACCCCGGCAGCGGCTCCACGTGCTGACCGTACGTGCCATACCTGAAACCTTGGAGCTCCGTAAACTCTGGCACGACGTTCGGTTCTGTGAAGATCTGGTGGGTCGGATCCCACCAGTAGACGGGGTCGGGTGGCTCTGTATCGTTGGCGCGCAATACGAAGCCCAGCCGCTCCCAGAGCGGATGGGCGGTGAGCCCGACCGTCCATCCGTGAAAGCCGAGCTTGCCGCCGGAAGCCACATAGCGGTCGAGCGCGTCCAGCATCGAGGATGGCGGCGCGTAGTAGTCGTTGGCAACGAGCACGATATCCCATCCGCCGCTGGCAAGGTCGGCTTCGAATCCCGCGAAATCGCCGTCGTAGTGCGCGGTGTAGGCCAGGCCGAGCCGCTGGAGCGCCTGATCGAGGAGCGTGTTCGAGAACGGCTCGCGATGATAGATGTCGTCTGCGTAGATGAGGATCCGCGCCGCCGAGGCCGGCGCTGCGGGCCGGAACGCGTAGGCCGATGGACGGGCCGGCATCATCGCGCCGCCGACGTTGCTCGGCATCAGGACGTCCGCGCTGGCCATGAACAGCCGCTCGATGACCGGAGCCCCGGCGTCCGCGGCCGCCGGCAACGCGTTCCGCTCACTGAGCGACCAGACGAGCTCCTCACTGCCCGTGCTGGACAGCGTGAGGATCTTCGTCCTCGTGTTGTCAGGGAGGACGATGAACTCGAGCTCTTCCGGCGCCACCTCCGCCCGCGCGGTGCGCAGCACGAAGTCGTGCGTCACGATGGCGTCGTCATCGTCGAGCGTGACGGTCGCGGCCTCGGTGGTGTAATTCGTGGCCGTCGCCTCGATCGTGTAGGTCCCGAGCTCGAGGACCAAGCCGTAGTCGCCGCCTTCGCCAGCCGTGGTCTCCGCGACGACCTCACCCGCTCGAAGCGCGCGGACCGTCGCGCCCGGCACCCCTTGGCCGTCGTTCGCGTCGAGCACGAGCCCGCGCAGCGTCGAACGGGGCGGCGGCACGAAGTGGATGGACAGTCCATCGGAGATGACAGGGCGCTCGAACGCGTACTGGAGCGCGTCGTCGCCGAGCTCGTTCTCGATGCCGATCGTCGCCGACGCCCCGTTGGCCTTTCCGGACGTTCGCAGGTATGAGACATCGATCTCCCCTGTCCTTTCGTGGAGCTTCACCTCAAAGTCGATCCTCGACAGGGGGTCGATGAAGAGGGCAACGTGCTGCCACTGGATCACGACCGCGCGATCGGGGGCGGCCCCGATCACCTTCGTCCCGATCGTGCTGGCTGCGTCCACGTAGAGGTCATCCCAGTACGCGTAGATGGCGGCGTTCGGCAGGAACGCGGCCTGGCTCGGGATGGGCTCGTTCATGTACGAGGTGTTCGGCGCCAGGAAGTTCAGGAAGCCGTTCGTCGAGACGTAGGCGGTGTCGTACAACTGATCATAGAAAGGGAAGGAGAACGGCAGCGCGACGGCCACCGCAGCGTTGTCTCCGGAGAGCCGCAGGACGTCGGTCGCTTCGACCCATTCGATCGGGACGATGTCGCAGCGGTAACCGAGCCGGTCCGTCCGCGTGGCCAGCGTGAAATCGGCTCTGGCGTCGCCGCTGATGGCCACGGTCTGCGTCTGCTCCTCGTGGCATCCATCGCGGGTCGCGTGCGCATCGTAGGTGCCCACCGGCACGGCCGGGAACGTGTAGAAGCCGTCGGCGTCCGTCGTCGCGGGCGGGATCGGCGCCTCCAGGATCTCGACGGTCGCGCCGGCGAGAGGCCTGCCGCCATCGTCGCGCACGACACCCGAGAGGGAGAAGCTCGGCAGGAGCGTGAGAGTGAACGCGCGGACGATGGTCTCGCCTTGCATGACCTCGACCGCCGCGGTGGCCGGCTCATAGCCGAAGACCGTGGCGGTCAGGTCGAACTCCTCGGGTCCGGGCGCCGGATCCACGGGCAGGGGCATCGAGTACGCGCCCGTCGCGTCCGTGGAGCGGGTGAGCGTGAGTCCGTCGTCGCGCCGCGTCGCGGTGACCGTCGCGTTCGCGATGGGTGTGCCCGTGGCGGCGTCGGTGACCGTGCCGAGCAGCGTGCCCGCGACCCTCGGGCTCGCGGTGACCGCCGCGAGCGCGTCGATCCGGCCTTCGCCGTAGGTGTTGTTGGGGTCGCCATCCGTGTCGCCGCCGCAATCGAGGTTCGGGCGGTCGAGGGCGGTGCTCCGGATCAGATCGAAGGACCCGTCGATGTCGCCGATGAGGTTCGGGTCAGCGGACCAGAGGAGAGCCAGCGTGCCCGTGACGTGCGGCGCCGCCATCGACGTGCCGCTGAGGAACGCGTAGCCGCCAGGGACGCTCGAAAGCACGCCCACGCCGGGCGCCGACGCATCCGGCTTGATCTGGCCGAACGCCGAAGCGCCGCGGCTCGAGAAGTAAGCGATCTCATCCAACATGTCCGTGGCGCCGGTCCCGAATGCCTCGGGGTAGTCGCCGGGCGACCCTGCGGACCCGCAGCCCGGCCCGGCGTTGCCGATGGAGAACACCGGGGCGATCCCCGCGGCGCGCCAGGCGCTGACGATTCCCTGGAAGAAGGGATTCCCCGGGCCGCCGCCCCAGGAGTTGTTGATCACATGAGGCCGGAGCGAGGGCCTCGGGTCGTTCCCGAGCAGATCGGTCGGCGCCAGCATCCACTCGCCCGAGGAGACGAGCGCACCGAACGAGCAGGAGAGACCCTCGCACCCCTTGGCGGTGATCCACTTCGCTCCAGGCGCAACGCCGATGTCTCCAGAAGGGCTCTCGCCGCCGGCGATGGTGCCCATCGTATGCGTGCCGTGGCCCTCGTTGTCGCAGGGGGCGCTGCCGTGCGGCCCGCAGATCTCGGAAGGATCCCAGAAGTTGTAGTCGTGCGAGAACGTGCCGTCACCGAGGTTGCCCCGGTACTGGCCGACGAGCGCCTCGTGATCGAAGGCGACGCCCGTGTCGATGCTCCCGACGACGATCCCCTCGCCGTCGCCGTACGTCGGCCAGACCAGATCCGCGTTGATCTTGGCGATGTTCCACCCGGCCACGTCCGCTGCGCCCTCCCCGCTGACGATGACCGGCGGGATGTTGAAGGCGCCGTCGAGGACGATGGACTCGACCTCCGGGCGTCGCGCGAGCTCGTCCACGAGGTCGCGCTCGCCGGTCACCTGCACGGTATTGACGATCCAGTGGGCGCGATACGCCGCTCCCCGCGCTTGCAGCACGCTGATGACCCCGCTCTGGCTGCGCGTGGCCACGGCCTTCAGCTGATCGACGACGAATCGACCTCTCGCGCCCCAGTCCTTGATCAACTGCGCCGCGCTGAGATCCGCGCGTTCGTCGAAGACGATCCAGAACGTCGGCTGTGCTCCATCCGCCGTGGCAACGAGCACGGCCTCGTCCACCAGCCCCTCTGGCGGGTCGTCCCCGCCGCTGCAGCCGAGCTGAGAGGAGCCCAGCACCACCAAGAGCAGGCATGCGATCCATCGGATTTTCCCGAGGAATTTGCCCATAATCCCCCCAATTCTAGGATTTCCTAACCCCGGTGGCGTTCGATGCGTGACAGTCGTTACGGGTTGCACTCCCATGAGCGGAGTTGCTCACAGCGGGCAAAGCACGAGAGTTCTCCGGTAGATTCGAGCGCCGGATCAGCTTCTCAGCGCGATTCTGCCGGCGTCATCCGCGTGCGTCGCGGGCGCGCGTGGCGCGCTCGATCGAGGTGCGGTTGTCCGGGATCGGACGGCAGCTGAGCCGGACACGCCCACGCCGATCGCATCCGGTCAGCGATCGATGACACCTGACAGCGACCGCTGACAGCGCGGCGCCCTTTGCACCGGCGTTCCGGCACAGCTTCCCGCAGCAGTGCTACGACCCGGCGGACTGGTACCGCCGCTCCCCGAACCGCCAGATGCGCAGCGACACGAGCAGGAACGCCACCCCCACGAGCGGCGACGCCCAGCGCGCGGCCTCGGGCAGCGCGGGGACCGTGGGGCGATCGAGCAGCGCGCCCGCGGGGATGTAGCTCACGAACGCGAGCGGCACGACGAACGTGAAGAAGCGCCGGAACCAGCCGCGGTACAGGGTCAGCGGGTACTGCGCCGCCTCCGTGCCGCCATAGGTCAACGCGTTCATGATCTCCAGCGACTCGACCGTCCAGAAGCACAGCGTGGCCTGGAGCACGAGGAGCCCGTAGAACACGCAGGCGCCGCCGACGATCGCGCCGGCGAGCAGCGCCAGCCTGGCCGCTGTCCACCCCACGCTCAGCGCGCTGCCGGCCCACAGGAGCATCACGAGGCCGACCGCGAGCCGCCCTGCGCGCAGGAACTGGAACTCCCCGGTGGCGACCTGGAACGCCGTGGAGCGCGGGCGCAGGAGGAGCCGGTCGAAATCGCCCGATTTCACCATCGCGGAGAAGGTGTCGAACCCGCGGCCGAACGACTCGGCGAGCGCGAACGAGACGTTGACGAGGCCGAACAGCAGCGCCACCTCCGCGAAGCGCCACCCTCGGACCGCGCCGAACCGGTCGAACAGCGCCCACGCCCCGAGCAGCTCGATGCCCACCGTGATGAACTGCCCGACAGACCACATCACGAACGACGCGCGATACTGCATCTGCGCCCGCAGCGACGCGGCGGCCAGCCGGAGGTAAAGCCTCGTTGCATCGAGCGACATCTCGTCAGTCCTCGTCAGTCCTCGTCAGTCCTCGTCAGTCCTCGTCAGTTCCTCGCCTCGCCTCGCCCTCGCCCTCGTCCCTCAGCCGCCCTGCACCACGAGCCGGCGCAGGCCGCGCGCGACCATCGCCCTGCCGAGCGCCACGAACGCGGCGGTCCACAGCGCCTGGTGCAGCAGCACGCCGGGGAGCGCGCCCGCGGGCAGGTGCCCGAGGTAGAGCCGGAACGGCGCATCGACCATGCCCCGGAACGGCAGCGCGTCGAGCCACGGCAGCATCCACGGCGGAAACAGCGGCAGCGGCACGATCATGCCGGAGGCGACGAGCACGAGCGACGGCACGATCCGCGCGATGCCGTCGCCGGACGTCGTCCACAGCATCGTCGATGTCACCGCCGTCGCGAACGCGCCCACGAGCGCCGCCGCGCCGACCATCGCCGCCGCCCACGCGCCCGCGGCGGCCAGCGACGGCGGCAGCCCCATCCCGAGGAGCGGCACCGCGACCGCGAACATCGGGACCGCGCGCAGCAGCGTCGGCGCGACGCGCGCGGCGAGCGCGCGGGCGAGCCAGAGCGCGTGAAGATCGAGCGGGCGCGCCAGCTCGTAGCCCACCGCGCCGGTGCGGATCAGCTCGCGCACCTCGGGGTCGGGGTTCGTCGAGAACGGCAGCAGCTGGAAGAACGCCTGTCCGAGCCACGTGTACGTGATCGCCTGTCCGAGCGCCATCGGCGGCGGCGCGCCCGAGACGGCGTTCCCGTAGAACGCCTCGAGCACCATGACCTTGATGAACCCCCAGAACAGCTGCGTGCCGAACCCGGCCGCGGCGGCGGCGCGGTACTGCAGGAGCGCGCGGCAGCGCGCCCGGAACACGGCGACACAGGCGGCGAAATTGGCCGCAAAGCTCTCGAACGGCGCGCTCACGGCGGCGCCCCCGCCTCGCCGCCCTCGCCGTAGAGCCGCGCCACGATCTCGTCGATGGGCGGGTTCTGCACCAGGAGGTCGCGCACCGGAGCGCGGGCCGTGACGCGCCCGATCAGCTCCGCCGTCGAGATCGCGGCAGGGTCGAAGCGCAGCGTCACGCGGGCGCCCTCCCGGCGGATCACCTCGGCGCCCGGCTCGGCGATCTCCGCCGCGGGGTCCGCCAGGTCCACGATGAGCCAGCGCTCCGCGGTGACCTGCGCGCGCAGCGCCTCGAGCGAGCCGTCCGAGAGCACCCTCCCCCCGGCGATGAGGATGACCCGCGAGCAGAGGGCCTCGATGTCATCCATGTCGTGCGTCGTCAGGATCACCGTGACGCCGCGCTCGCGGTTGAGCCGCTGCACGAAGCGCCGCACCGCGAGCTTCGAGACGGCGTCGAGGCCAATCGTGGGCTCGTCGAGGAAGAGCAGGTCGGGCGCGTGGAGCAGCGCGGCCGCGAGATCGCACCGCATGCGCTGGCCGAGGCTGAGCTGCCGCACCGGCGTGTCGAGCAGCGGCCCGAGGTCGAGCATCGCGACGAGCTCGTCGCGCGCGCGGGCGTGCTCGGCCGCGCCGACGCGGTAGATGTCCCGGAGCAGCTCGAACGAGTCGATCACCGGCAGATCCCACAGGAGCTGGGTGCGCTGGCCGAACACGACGCCGAGGCGCCCCACGTGCGCGATGCGCTCGCGCCACGGGACGCGGCCGGCCACCTCGCATCGCCCCGAGTCCGGCACGAGGATGCCCGCCAGGATCTTGACCGTCGTCGACTTGCCGGCGCCGTTCGGCCCGATGTACCCGACGAGCTCGCCCCGCTCGAGCGAGAACGAGACGCCCGCGAGCGCGTCGACGGCGCGGTAGCGCGGGCGCACGAGCCCGGCGAGCGCGCCCAGGGCGCCCGGCCGGCGCTCGGCCACCCGGTACGCCTTGCGCAGGTCCTCGACGACGATCAGCGGCATGACGGCGGCAAGGGTCTCACGGCGGCCAGGGAGCATACTGGACCTCGGCCGGGCGGCCAGGTCGCACCCTCACCAGGAGCGCGCGCCCCGGTTCCGCGATGGCCGCGCCGGCGCGCGCGGGTTACGGTACCCGCCGCCTCGATGCCGCCCGACCACAGCGCGCCCGGCGCTCGATCCCTGTTCCCATCGTTCGACGGCCCCGGCGGCTTCGACCGGATCCGCGCCGACCTCCCGGCCTTTCTCCCGGCGATCCACGCGGTGTGCGAGCGCCACGGGCTCTCGTCGGGCGGGCTCTCCGCCTTCGCGCGCGGGACCAACGTGGTCGTCTCGAACGACGCAGACCAGATCATCAAGCTGTTCCCGCCCTTCCTCCGGCACCAGTTCGAGGCCGAGCGCCTCTCGCTGGGGCGCTTCCACGGGAACGTCCCCGTGGCCACGCCGGAGCTCCTCTGGCAAGCGGAGCTCGAAGGCTGGCCCTATCTCGTGATCTCGCGCCTCCCGGGGCGCACGCTCGAGGAGGCCTGGCCCGCGATGAGCGGCGCGGAGCGCGCCGAGGCGCTCGCCCGCGTCGGCGAGATCATGAGGGCCGCCCACGCGCTGCCCACCTCTGGACTGGAGAGCATCGATCTCGGCTGGGATGCGTTCCTGGAGCGCCAGATCGCCGGATGCGAGGGCCGGCACCGGCGGATGGGCTTGCCCGAGCGCCTCGTCTCGCAGATCCCGGCTTACCTCGAGTCCGCCCGCGCTCTCCTGCCGACGTCCGTGGTCCCGGTCCTGCTGACCGGCGAATACACGCCGGAGAACCTCCTCGTGACCCGAGCGGGCGGGAGGTGGACCGTCACCGGCATGATCGACTTCGCGGACGCGTGCCTCGGAGCACCCGAGTACGATCTCCTGGGCCCGTGCCTCTTCCTGTCGGCCGGCAACGCCGACCTCCAGCGCGCCTTTCTGGGCGCCTGCGGATACGCGCCTGCCGACCTGGGCCCAGCGCTGACCCGCAAGCTGATGGCCCTCGCGCTGCTGCACCGGTACAGCAATCTCAGGTTCCAGCTCAGGCTCGAAGGATGGGAGTCCCAGGTCTCCTCGCTGCCCGAGCTGGAACAGACGATCTGGCCGTTCTGAAGCACGATCTACCGGTCACTGCCGGCGAGCGCGGCAGCCCGCGGTCGGCGCGCCCCGCCGCGCTCACCTGGCCGCGAGCAGGGCGGTGACGTCCTCGCAGGAGTGCTCCTCGACGGCCCGGCAGTTCGCCACGTCAGCCCACGGCCACCAGCCGCACCCCTCGGTGTCCTCCTCGCACGCCGCTTCGAGGTCCGGAGAGACGACGAGGTCGCAGATCTGATGCGGCGACGGCGCCTCCCACACCACCGTCGGCCCGCACTCCATCCCTTCGCGCCCGCAGTGCCTCTCGCGCGTCTGCACCAGCGCGGTGCCGTCGCCCAGCACGAAGATCAGCGATTCGGTCTCGTCGACGTACGGGCCAGGCGCGAGCATCGAGCGGAGGACGCCCGTGCCGCCTCCGGTCACCAGCTTGGCCGCGCACGGGAGCGCCTCTGGCGGGATCGGATAGGCGTGCATCGTGACCGGCTGACAGCTCGGCTCGAAGTTGCAAGCGAACAGATCGAGAGCCGGATCAGGCGCATCCACGCCGCCGCCCGACGTGGTGTCGGACGAGTCCGGCCCGGGATCCGCGTCGTCGCCCCTGTCCGGCTCCGCCTCGGCCTCGGCCTCGGCGCCGTCCGAGCCCTCGACGACGCGCGCGCAAGCGATGACGAAAGGAAGCTGCGCCGCTGCCAGCAGGAGCGCTCCCTGGATGATGCGATGTGCCCTCATGGTATTGCCCTTTCAACGAGTCTGCGGAGACTGTGCCAGGCATGGCACAAAGCAAGGGGCGCGCCACACCGTCCTCGCATCGCGGCGGCGCCGTTGTGCTCCGCGACTCCAGCCTCTATCCGCAGGCGGACAGCCGGCGGGGCGACGTCGACCCCCGAAGCGCCACGAAATTGAGGCGCTGCCCTCAGGGCTTGCCGCTGACCCATGACGGCACCAATTGTGCCATCAGACCCACCATCCGGCACACAATGACGCAACCCAGCGCCTCGAAGCCCTGCTGGAGCGCCCCAAAGCCTCCTCTTGCAATGGCGCTGTCCTCGAAGCAGTATCGCGGCGGAACGGGCCAGCTTGCCTGTGCCCCTCCCTTGGTTTAATTTGTAATGAGTCCTACTTATCCTTGTCCACTTCGAGGCAGCGCGACGGACGCGGCATCTTGGCGTTTTGAATGTCGTTACGGCGTCGCTCTCGACGGGTGCAGAGGCTCGGGGAAACATCGTTTACCAGAACAACGGCTTCTTCCCCATCGACGAGCGGAACTTCATAAACACCGTCACTCATCACCGCTGCCGTAAGCCAGGAACGCGCGCACCAGGCCACAGCCACCTCGACGCATGGCGGCGTCCCCCGTGCGCCACGATCACGAAGCCACGATCACGAAAACGGATGCCGACCCGAAAATTCGAGGCGATTGCGTGATCAGATCGTCGTGCTGCGGGAATTCCCCCGGGCCACACCAGCGAGGTGCAACCTGGGTGACACCCAGCCAACTCGTGCAGAGTGGGCGAACTCTGCCTCCGAGCTTCATCTGTCAACAACTATCGACCACGGAACCCAGCCCGACCGCAGGCGACGCGGCGTGCAGCGAGGGCCTTCCGCGCCGGACCGATCGCCGCAGGGATTTGGACGATTGCATAGGAGCGCCCGGCCTCAGCGCCGGAGGTCACGGCCCGTGTCCAGCGCGGGCGCGTCGACGACGCCGGTCAGCCGCATCAACGAGGGAAACACCGTTATGAGTTACGCACGCATGGTCATCAGGAAGGGTCGAATCGGATCCTCACTACTCTGCTTGCTGCTCCCCATGTCGCTCGCTTCGTTGACCGCCTGCGGGTCGGATGGAGCGAAGGGCGATCCGGGAGAGCCGGGCGCGCCCGGCGAGCCCGGCGCGCCCGGATCGCCCGGCGAGCCGGGGCCCGAAGGCCCGCCCGGCGAGACGCCCGTGTCGCCGGTCGACCCGGTGACGGGCTCTTTGGAGAAGTACGTTTCAACCGAAGGTGGAGCGGATCGCTTCCCCCTCGCCGTGAGCGGCAAGGTCGCTCCGCTGGTCGTCAGCGAGAGCGATTATGCGGGCGTGAACCGCGTCGTGGGCGACCTCGCGACGGACATCCAGCGGGTGACCGGCACTGCCGCGACCGTCAACAAAGAGATCCCGGCGTCGGCGAAGGAAGTGGTCCTGGTCGGGACGGTGGGCAAGAGCCCGATCATCGATCAGCTGGTGGCGGACGAGCGGATCGACGTCTCCGGCTTGACGGGGAAGTGGGAGACGTTCGTCACGCAGATCGTCGAGCAGCCGGTGGAGGGCGTGGACCGAGCGCTCGTCATCGCGGGCAGCGACCAGCGCGGCACCATCTTCGGCGCGTACGACCTCTCCTCGCAGATCGGCGTGTCGCCCCTGTACTGGTGGGACGACGTCCCGGCCCAGAAGAAGCAGGCGCTCTTCGTGCTCCCCGGGCAGCACACCCAGGGCGAGCCGAAGGTGAAGTACCGCGGGTTCTTCATCAACGACGAGAACCCCGCGACGGGCAACTGGGCGGCCAAGATGTTCGGGCCGGGCAAGGCGGAGGGCTTCCCCGGAGGGCTCAACCACCTTTACTGGGAGAAGATCTTCGAGGTCGCGCTCCGCATGAAGGCGAACTACATCTGGCCGGCCGTCTGGGGCCGCGCGTTCGGCGAGGACGACCCGGAGAACCACGCGACGGCCACGCGGTACGGCGTCGTGATGGGGACCTCGCACGAGGCCCCGATGATGCAGGGTATCGAGGAGTGGAATCGCCACGCGGTCGCGGCGCAGAGGGACGCGGCAGGCACCATCACCAAGCCAGGGAACGATCCGTACGGCGGCACCGGCGAGTGGCGCTTCTCGGTGAACTCCGACGCGCTGAAGAAGCACTGGACCAAGGGCATCCAGCGGATGGTCGACGAGAAGATCGAGGGCGTCGTCACGCTCGGCATGCGCGGCCCCGGCGACGTCAGCCTACCCCCGGCGGACGGCATCCCGCTCATGAAAAACATCGTGGACTCCCAGCGGAAGATCCTCGCCGACGTGACGGGGCGGGACGTGACGACCATCCCCCAGGTCTGGACGCTGTACAAGGAGATCCAGGGTTACTGGGACGCCGGCATCACCGTGCCGGACGACGTCACGGTGGTCTATTGCGACGACAACTGGTCCAACATGAAGCGCCTGCCGGAGCTCGGCAAGGAGCGGGCCGGCGGCTTCGGCCTCTACTACCACTTCGATTACGTCGGCGGCGGCCGTAACTACAAGTGGGTCGACACGATCCTCCTGCCCAACGTCTGGGAGCAGCTCCACCTCGCCTACAACTACGGCGTGGATCGGCTCTGGGTCGTCAACGTCGGAGACTTCAAGAACGAGGAGCTCCCGCTCCAGTTCTTCCTCGACTATGCGTGGAACCCGGACCGCTGGCCGGTCGAGCGCATCGGCGAATGGGAGCAGCGGTGGACCGAGCAGCAGTTCGGCACCGAGCACGCGGACATCATCGCCGACATCCTGCACAGCTACGCGCTGCTGCAGTCGGATCGCAAGCCGGAGCTGACCAACCGGAAGATCACGGTCGATTACGACCTCATGGTCAGCGCGCCCACGACCGATGTCCCGGATCCCGACACGGCCGCGATCACGTACGACGACGGCGCGAGCCCGTTCAGCCTCACGAACTACCGTGAGCTCGAGAGCGTCACGGAGGAGTGGGAGGCGCTGGCGTCGCAGGCGGAGTTCGTGGAGAGGCTCCTGCCGGAGGAGGCGCACGACGCCTACTTCCAGCTCGTGCTCTACCAGGTGAAGGCGACCGCCAACCTGTACGCGCTGCGCCTGGCAGGGTTCAAGAACAAGCTCTACGCGGCGCAGGGGCGCGCGGCCACGAACGACATGGCGGCCGTCGCGGAGGCGCGGCTCCAGGACGATCTGGCGCTCTCCTCCTACTACAATCACGATCTCGCCGACGGGAAGTGGGAAGGCTTCCAGACGCAGCCGCACATCGGCTACGGCGCGCCGGGGAACCCGTCCTGGCAGCAGCCGGAGCACCAGTACAACAACATCCAGGAGTTCATCTGGCCTGAGCTCGTCTCGATCGATGTCCCCGCGGGGGCGGAGCTCGGCGTGGCGATCGACGGATCGAGCAACTTCTGGACGGGCGAAGGCGCGGGCGACGGGAGCACCACGGGCCCCGAGCTGCCCGCGTTCAGCCGGTATCAGACGCAGCCCGAGCAGTACATCGAGGTGTTCAACCGCGGCAGCGAGCCGCTCGAGTACACGATCGACGTCGCTCTCCCGGTCGAGTGCCCCACCGGCTGGGCCGCGAACACGCCGTGCCCGCCGTGGCTGAACGTCTATCCGAGCCACGGTGTCGTCGACAAGGAGGTGCGCGCGACGGTGAGGGTCGACTGGGTCATGATCCCCACGAACCAGACGTTCCCGGTCGAGGTCCCCATCACGGTCACCGGCTCGGACGGGAGCTCGGTGGAGGTCATCGCTCGCGTCGAGGACCCGCGGCAGGTCGCGTGGAAGCCGAACCGCTTCATCGAGGCGAACGGCTATGTCTCGATGGAAGCCGATCACTACAGCCGCGCGATCGGCACGGAGGACGTCGAGTGGAAGCTGCTCCCGGACATCGGGCGCACCGGGTCGGGCGTGACGCCGTTCCCTGTGACGGCCGAGGCCCAGGAGCCCGGCGGCGCGTCGCCTCGCCTCGAGTACGACATGCACCTGACGAGCAGCGGCCCGGTGAATGTCTATGTCTACGTGTCGCCCAGGAACAACTTCCAGAACTGGAAAGAAGGCCTGCAGTACGCCGTGTCGTTCGACGACGGCCTGGTCCAGAAGGTCAACACGAGCCACGCCGTCGAGCTCAACGGCAACGGCAACAAGATCTGGGAGCGGCACACCTCGGACAACGCCAACATCATGCGCACCAAGCACACGATCGCGGCGGCGGGTGACCACACGCTGAAGGTGTGGATGGTCCATCCGGGCGTGATCGTCCAGAAGATCGTGGTGGACGCCGGTGGCGTGAAGGAGAGCCTCCTGGGCCCGCCCGAGAGCTACTGGATGGGCAAGGGGCCGGAGCAGCAGTAAACCATCGTCTGTGAGCAGTCCGAGGGCCCGCCGCGCACACGCTGTGCGGCGGGCTCTCGCCATTTCTGCGCCCTGGCGCCTCTGCGCCCTGGCGCCTATCGACAGCGGATCTTTCTACCGGCGGCGCCGCGATCGTGGACGCGCCGTCTCCGTGCGCCGTGATCGCGCGAATGGCCAATGGTAGGATCCTCGCCGGTGTCAGCGATGCCGCGACAGACGCTGGGATGGATGGGTGTGGTGGCGCTGCTTCCGGCGCTCGCCGCGTGCGGTGAGAGCTCGGGGGCCGGCGGGGGCGGCGCCACCCAGGCCGCATCGACGGGCGCCGAGGCGTCCACGGCGAGCGGAGCGGGCGGCGCGAGCGGCAGCACGAGCGGCAGCGGAGCCGGCGCGGGTGGGACGTCCGCGAGCACCGGCGGCGCGGGTGGAACGTCCGCGAGCGCCGGCGGCGCGGGCACGGGCGGGAGCGGAGGCGACGGGACGCCGGGCGCGCCCCAGGGCTTCATCCTCGGCGCGGACATCTCCTGGGTGCAGGAGCGCGAGGCCGGAGGCAAGGTGTTCCGCGACATCGATCCGCGGACGGGGGAGCTCGTCGAGAAGGACATCCTCGAGATCTTGAAGGCGCACGGGTTCAACTGGATCCGCCTGCGCCTGTTCAACGACCCGACCGCGGTGTACGCCGACGCGGCCGTCGACGACGACCCCTACTCGCGCGAGGGTTTCTGCGATCTCGAGCACACGATCGAGATGGCGCGGCGCGTGAAGCGAGCGAACATGGGGTTCCTGCTCGACTTTCACTACAGCGACGTATGGGCCGACCCCGACGATCAACACAAGCCCGTCGCCTGGACCGATCTCGAGGGCGACGCGCTGGGGAGCGCCATGCGCGAGTTCACGCGGGACGCGATCGAGCAGCTGAGCGCCGCCGGCGCGCGCCCGGACATGGTCCAGATCGGCAACGAGATCCCGCAGGGGCTGCTGTGGCCTGACGGCTTCGTCACCGGGCAGGCGTTCCAGGGGCTCGGCTCGCTCCTGAAGGCCGGGATCCAGGGCGTCAAGGACGCCGACGACACGATCACCGTCATGCTGCACCTCGACCGCTGCGACGACAACGCGGCGACGCGCTGGTGGGTCGACGGGGTGCTCGGGCAGGGCGTCACGTTCGATGTGCTCGGCCAGTCCTGTTACACCGAGTATCAGGGGCCGCCCTCGGGGTGGAAGGCGAACTTCGATGCTCTCGTGAAGCGCTATCCCGACCTGAAGTTCGTTGTGGCGGAGTACTCGTGGGAGAAGCGCGCGGCCAACGACCTCATGTTCAACCTCCCGGACAAGCGCGGGCTCGGCACCTTCATCTGGGAGCCGACCGAGTGGCACGAGCGCATCTTCGCGCCGAACGGCGATGTCATCGAGAGCATGATCGCGCCCTACGATCAGATGAAGGTCGACTACCGGAACTTCTAGAACACCGATCCGCTTGGAAATCCGAGAAATAAAGGAGAGGCTGCCGAGCTCGGGCCTGCCGATGATCGCCGCGGGGTCGAGGGCGCGGCGGGCGGCAAGCAGCGCGCAGGGTGCACCGCGCCCGAGCGCACGGCAGGCACGAGCTCCCGCAGGCTGCGGCGTGACGGCGGCGTCCCCCGATGCATGGGTCAAGTCGTTGATATAGCGCCGCTTTTTCTCATGAGGGTGCGCCAGATCGCAGCGACGAACGGGCCGCCGGCCGGGGCAAGGTCCCGCAGTTGGCGCTTGACGTTTCGGAAGGCTTTGGATTTCCTTCTCCCTGCGTTGGATCGTCGAGCTCTCGTCGTCAGGCCAGAGCGCGCCGCCGACCTTTCTCCCTCGGGAGGCGCCGGGAGGAGAGCGGGAGGCGACGGGGGCGCAGCGGGGGAGCGGCTCCCGGCAGGGGGTCGCGAAGCGCTGTGTGTCCTTCAGCCATCAGGGGGAGCGCGGCTCCCGAGCACACGGCAGAACCAGCGCCGGCCGACGAAAGCGAGCGGGACGCAGATCAATGAACCGAAACAGTCAAGCGCACCTCGGTGAGGACGCCTATCAGATCACGGAGACCGTGGCCGTACTGCCGCGCAGCATCTGGCGGCGCGCGCGCCGCGGGACGTCCGGCGCGAGCGTCCTTTTGCACTCGCTCCGGGACGAGGTCGCAGAGCCGCGCCGGGTCCTGGAGCTCGAGCTGCAGATGTGGCGTCGAATCGGCGCGCCCGCGATCGACGGCGGCGTGCGCGAGGTGGACGGCGAGCTCTCGCTCATCATGGAGGACTTCGGAGGCGCGCCGTTCGAGATTCCCGCGAGGGGTCTCGAGGTCGGAACGTGCCTGGAGCTCGCGCTCGGCATGTCTCGCCTGCTGCATCGCTTGCACGAGCAGGGGCTGCTTCATGAGGACGTGAGCCCTGGCAGCTTCCTGGTCAATCTCGAGACCCGACGTGTCGAGTTCGCTGATCTCCTGGCGGTCTCCGGGGACGCGGCGAGCGGCGCCGCTTTCGAATCCGCGCCCTCGCTCGCCCACGTCGCGCCGGAGCGGACGGGCCGCCTCAACCGTCGCCCTGATCACCGAGCAGACTACTATTCCCTGGGCGTCACGCTCTTCCAGATGCTGACGGGCCAGCTGCCGTTCGCGGCGAGCGACGCCATCGGCTGGGCTCATGCGCACGTGTCCAAGCGCGCTCCGCTCGTCACGGAGCTGTCGCCCGACATGCCGCCGGTCCTCGCACAGCTCGTGTCCAAGCTGCTCGCGAAGAACCCTGACGAGCGCTACCAGAGCGATCACGGGCTGCTGAGCGACCTGACCACGCTCTGTGAGAGCTTCCGGCGGACGCAGACCCTCCCTGCCGTGGTCCTGGGGGTGAACGACGTCTCCAGTCAATTCATGGTCAGTCGAGACGTCCAGGGACGCGACGCCGTGCTGTCGGCGCTGGGAGGCGCCCTCCACGACGTGTGCTCCGGCAAGAGGCTGCTCGTGCTCATGTCAGGAGCCGCGGGCATCGGCAAGTCAGCCGTACTCGCGGAGTTTTTGCAACAGCACGGCGGAGCGCCGGCGCGCCTGCTGTCGACGGCGTTCGAAGAGCGATCCCAGGCAGTGCCGCTGTCTGGATTGGCGCAGGTGCTACGACGCCTGGCAGGGGACCTGCTGTCGCTCTCCCAGGCCGAGCTGACGGAGCTGCGGCAGCGCGTGACCGCGGCGCTGGGGCACAACGCAAGCATGATGACCGAGCTGGTGCCGGCGCTCTCCTGCGTCACCGGTCCCTCCACCGCCATCGTCGCGTTGAACCCCATCGAGGCGCAGCGCCGGTTGCAGCATGTCTTCCTCTCCTTCATCCGTATCTTCGCCACGCCGGAGCGTCCGCTCGCCTTCGTGCTCGACGACGCTCAGTGGCTCGACGCCGCCTCTGCCGAGGTGCTGTCTGCCATTCTGACGGATCCCGACTCGAGTCACGTGATGGTGCTGGCCGCGTTCCGCGGCGGTGATGTCAGTGAGGTGCCGACGCTCCTGAACCTGCAGAGAGCGTTGCACCGGGCGAAGAAGGTCGTGCTGACATTGCCGCTCGGGCCGCTGTCCTCCGATGCGGTCGCGGAGATCGTGGCTCGCTCGCTGCGCGCGCCTGTCGCTGAAGCCCGCGGGCTCGCGGAGCTCGTGAGGCGCAAGACCGACGGTAACCCGTTCTTCATCGGTCAGCTGCTCGTCTCCTTGCATCGACAGGGCATCCTGCGCCTGGAGGTCGAGCGCGGCCGATGGTCCGCCGACGTGCAACGCGCGGAGACGCACCCCGCTTGCGACAATGTCGGCGCGTTGATGGCGGATCGCCTCGAGAGCATCAGTCCCGAGGCGGCGAGGCTGCTGTCTACCGCAGCGTGCTTCGGCATGCGCTTCGATCTGCAGACCCTGTCGGAGGCCGTGGACAGACCGCTGGCGGTCTGTATCGCGCTCGTTCGGGAGGGGCTGGCCCATCATCTCCTGTCCGAGGTCTCCGTCGAGGCTCGAGAGGAGCCGTCAGCGCCTGGCCGGAGCCACGAGCCTGCATCGTACGCCTTCGAACACTCGCGCGTGCAGCAGGCGGCGCTCTCACGCGCCAGCGACGCGGAGCGTGTGGCAGTTCATGGTTGCATCGGACGGATCCTGCGCGAGCGCCTGCGGGGCGATCGCGCGCCGAGTCGGATCTTCGAGGTCCTTCATCATCTGAACGCCGCTCGCCGCGTGATCCATGACCGCGAAGAGCGCCTCGACCTCGTGGAGCTCAACCTGACCGCGAGCCACCAGGCGCTCCAGAGCGGCGCGTGGAGCATCGCGGGGACCCACGCCGAGATCGCCGTCGAGCTGCTGGCCAGCTGCGGGAGCCAATGTTCGCCGGATCTGGCCTTTCGAGCGATCTTCGCGCGCGCCGAGACGGCGTTCTTGCTGGCTGATCCGCAGGTCGAGGCGCTCTGCGAGGAGGCGTTCAGGCTCGCCCCCGACCGCCTGGCGCGCGGCCGAGTTCATGTCCTGAAGACCCGGATCCTCGAGCACGGCGGGCGAATGCTGGACGCCGTGGCCCAGGTGCGCGCAGCGCTGGCCGAGTTCGGCGTGCGCTTGCCGGAGGCGCCCGACGAGATCAACCAGGGCATCGGTGCGGGGATCGGCAAGCTGCAAGCGCACCTGGCGCGCGTGACGATCGAGGGCCTGCCGGCTCTCCCGACGGCAGAGGACGCAGAGTCGCGCCTGGTCCTCGAGCTGCTGGCCCAGGTGATCCCTCCCGCGTTTCAGACCTATCCGCCCTTGTTCTTCCTGGCGGAGCTCATCATGTTCGACCTGGCGCTATGCCACGGCGTCAACGCGGTCTCGTGCAAGAACTTCGCTGACTGCGGCATCATCCTCCTCGCGATGCTGGGCGACTACGATGCCGCCTATCGCATCGGTCTGGCTGCCTTCGAGCTGTTGAAGCGCTTCTCGCCGACCCCGGTCGAATCGGGCGTTTGCTTCGTGTTCGTGGGCTTCCTCGCGCACTGGAAGGCGCCTTACCGGGATCTGTTCGCGGTTTACGACCGAGGGGAGAGGAGCGGGCTCATGCTCGGCGACCTGCAGCACGTCGCCTACGCCAAGAACGATCGCGCCCAGCGCTCGTTCCTGGTTGGTGCGCGGCTGCGGGCATGCCGCGAGCAGGTGGCGGAGCTGCGGCGGTACCTGACGCACATTTCGGCGGCAGGCCAGCTGGTCGATGCGCTGGTCGTCGAGCGAGCCGTCGCTCGATTGACGGCGCGCGAATCGGAGAAGCAGGCCGTCGCCGCGGCCGACCACGAGGCGACCGCCGTGGTGGTCGCCGAGAAGAGCACCCAGTACAGCTACGCCTACGGGCAAGCCCAGATGATGACGAGCTTCATCCTGGGCGACTTCGCTTCGGCGCGTCAGTGGATGGAGTTCACCCGGGAGTTCTTGATCATCGCGTCGGGGCAGTTCTCGCTCCCCGATTACAAGCTCCTGGAAGGGCTCCTGGCGGCGAGGGCGTGCCGCGAAGGAGGCCCGGAGGCGCGGGAGGCCCAGCTCGCTGTCGTCGAGGAGAACCTGAAGCAGCTCGAGGCCTGGTCCCGTCTGTGCTCGGAGAACTTCGCGCACAAGGCTCACTTCCTGGCCGCCGAGCACGCGCGCGTGACGGGGCAGCCGCTCGAAGTCGTGCTCGCCCGCTACCGCGACGCGATCAGGACGGCCGGAGACGGGTTCATCCACGTGCGGGCGCTCGTCCACGAGCACCAGGCCCAGATGTGGCTATCGCTGGACGAGCCCCTTCACGCGAGGGCGTGCCTGGAGACGGCTTACCGGCTCTACGCTGACTGGGGCGCCACGGCGAAGCTCGAATCGCTGGCGCGTGAGCACCCCGCTTTGCTCGCGGATGCCGTCAGAGGAGACATCGCGACGCCGCGCGGCGCGATGGTGGCCGGCCAGGGTTTCGACAGCGCGTCCCTGCTCAAGGCGACGCAGAGCATCTTCGTCGAGGTCGAGACCGAGCGGCTGTTCGCCGCGCTGATGGCCACGTTGATCGAGAACGCCGGGGCAGAGCACGGCTGCCTCGTCTTGCGAGACGACGCCGATCGCGCGTACTACGTGGAGGCGCGCGCCCACGTGGAGCGCCCGATCACGAACCTCTCGCAGCGCGTGGAGTACTCGGAGGCCGATTTCTTGTGCCCCACCGTGGTCAGCTACGTGCTGCGCACGGGAGAGGCCGTCACGCTGGACGACGCATCGAAGGCCGGCGCCTTCCAGGCGGACCCGCAGGTTCGAAGGCGGGGCGTACGTTCGGTGTTGTGCGCTCCCATCATGCGCAAGGGCGACGTCCTGGGCGCGCTGTACGTGGAGAACAACGTCAGCGCGTATGCCTTCACGCTCGATCGATTGGCCGCGTTGCAGGTGATCGCCAGCCAGGCGGCGATCTCGATCTACAACGCCCAGCTCTACGAGAGCCTGGAGCGGCGCGTGGCCCAGCGCACCGAGGAGCTGGCGCTCAAGAACGGTCAGATCGCTTCGATGCTCGACAACCTGGACGAGGGCGTCTTCACCATCGACCGGAACCGGCGCGTCGAACCGGGATACTCTCGACGACTGGCGGAGATCCTCGGCCACGCCGACCTGGCCGGTCGCGACTGCATCGCGCTGCTGTTCGACGGCTCCAGCGTGCGACCGGACGCGCGGAGCGCGGCAGAGGCAGCGCTCAGCTGCGCCTTCGGTCAAGAGCAATGGCTGGCGGCGCTGAACACCCATCACCTGATCCGTGAGGTGGAGCGCACGGGTCCCGGCGGCAAACCTCAGTTCCTGGAGATCTCCTGGAACTTCATCGAGTCGGAGGCGGGCCAGGTGGAGCGCATGCTGGTCACGGTTCGCGACGTGACCTTGCTGCGTAGCTTGAGGCAAGCGGCGCGCAACAAGGAGCGCGAGGTCGACATCATCGTGCAGGCGCTCGATCGCGGCGTCGAGACCACACGGGCGTTCTGCGTCGACTGTCGCGAGCTGCTCGCCGCGAACCGCGCGGCGCTCGAGCCGCAGGTCGAGAGCTCCGAGCAGCTCTGTGATGCCGCCTTGCGCACCCTGCACACCCTGAAAGGCAACGCTCGCCTTCACGGCTTCACGCACCTGGTGGACTGCCTGCACGCTGCGGAGCACGCCTGCCAGGCGTTGCGCCGGGAGCCAGAGCAGCCGATCGACGGGCGCGAGTTGCTGGAGCAATTGGACGCCGTCGAGCGGACCGTCGCGGAGTACGAGTCGATTTGCCAGCAACGGCTGACGGCCGTGATCCAGAGGCTGGATGAACGGAGCGAGGGTGTCCTTCACGACATCCGGGGCCTGGTCGCGACGGCCGCTCCTACCGACGCGGCCGAGGAGCTGGTGCGCAAGCTGCGTGGAGCCCTCGCGCGCCTCGACCCTACGTCGGTGGCGCGCTTGGTCGACGAGACGCGCGAAATGCTGCCGGGCTTGGCCGCCGAGCTCGGGAAGCCCGCGCCCGCGGTGCTCACGGAGCAGGCCGAGGCGCAGCTGGCCAGCGACTGGACGGGACTCGTGAAAAACATCCTGGTTCAGTGCTTTCGCAACTCCCTCTATCACGGCATCGAGATGCCTGACGTGCGAGAGCTCGCCGGCAAGCCGGCGCAGGGCCGCATCGATGTTCGCGTGCGGAGCGGAACGCGCGCGCTCGAGCTGCAGATCTTCGACGATGGCAGCGGACTTTCACTCGAGAAGCTGCGTCGGCGGGATGGCGTTCATGGGCTGCCCGATGAAGCCCTGGCCGACCAGATCTTCCTGTCCGGCGTCTCGACCGCGGAGACGATCGGTCAAGTAGCCGGTCGAGGTGTCGGGCTCGACATCGTGCGCGCGAGCCTCCGGGCTCGCGGCGGTGACGCCCTTGTGCGCTTCACGGGGGAGGAGCGCGATGGCCACCGGCCGTTCATGCTGGTCCTCCTCATGCCGAGGAGCGCGCTCGCCGCCCGCTCCTTCGAGCCCCCGGTCGTTCGGCGCTCTTCCTCGCGGGCCTCCTGACGCGCGCCTCGGCCGCCACGTCGACCCGAGGCGCCCCGGCGCCCTCGGTCACGGCGGCTCGTGTCTGCATCTGCATCTGTCGCGCGCGCCCGCGAGGGGTATGCTGGCAGGCGCCGTGGACTGGGATGACGTGCGCCATTTTCTCGCGCTCGCTCGAACGGGCTCCGTCCGCGCGGCGGGCTCGATGCTCGGCGTGAGCCATTCGACCGTGGCGCGGCGGGTCGAGGCCCTCGAGGCGCGGCTCTGTGTGAAGCTGTTCGACCGGCACCGCGACGGCTACCAGCTGACGGACGCGGGCAACGAGATGGTCGCGGGGGCGGAGCGCGTCGAGCGGGAGATGGCCGCGCTGGAGCGCGGCATCGCCGGGCAAGACGCGCGGATCGAGGGGCCCGTGCGGGTGACCTGCACCGACCCGTTCATCGCGAAGATCCTCCTCCGCGCCCTGGCCGACCTCTGCGAGCAGCATCCTGGCATCGAGCTCGAGCTGGATGCCGACGCCAAGAACCTGGATCTGTCGAAGCGCGAGGCCGACGTCGCGGTGCGCGCGCTCATGCTCGGCGCGTCCCCGCCGGAGCACCTGATCGGGCGGCGGCTCGTCCCCATCACCCTCTGCAACTACGTCGCGACCGCGCACGCTGCCCGGCTCGACCCCGAGCGCGGCGCGCGCCCCGCGCGCTGGCTCGGATCCACCGTGAACAGGCTCGCCAGGGAGCTCGTCGCGTCGTCGAGCTATCCCGAGGTTCCCCTCTGGGGCACGTTCGAGTCGATGGCGATCATGATGGAGGCCGCCCGCGCGGGCCTCGGCTTCGTGATGTTGCCCACGTACGCCGGCGATCCGGAGCCCGGGCTGCAGCGCCTCGCGAAGCCGGACCTGCGCCACGTCGCCGATTTCTGGATCCTCAGCCACCGCGACCTCCGGGACAACGCGCGCCTGCGGGCCGCGCGCGAGGGCATCACCGCGGCGCTGACGGAGCGCGCAGGGCTGTTTCGCGGCGAGGCCGAGGGGTGTCGCGAAACTGCGCCCCTGCGTCACGAACTTGAACCGGGCGCAGTCGCGCCGCGTGCGTAGATTCGTCGACCATGACGACCGCCGACGCCAAGTTCTGGGACGACCTCGCCGAGAAGTACGCCGCCAAGCCGGTTGCAAACGTCACCGCCTTCGAGCGCAAGAAGGCCATCACCCGCGAGCACCTGCGCCCGGGCTCGACGGTCCTCGAGATCGGCTGCGGCACCGGCTCGCTCGCCCTGGAGATGTCGCCGTGCGCCGGCCACATCCACGCGATGGACGTCTCGGGCGAGATGATCCGCATCGCCAACCAGAAGAAGCAGGCCCAGGGCGCGACCAACGTCACCTTTCGCCAGGGCACGCTGGACGGACCTACCCCGTACGAGCCCGAGCACTTCGACAGCGCCTGGGCTTACTCGATCCTCCACCTCGTCCCCGATCGGCGGCGCACCCTCAAGACAATCTTCGAGCTCCTCAAGCCCGGCGGCTCGTTCATCTCGTCCAACGTCTGCCTCGGCGGCACCTGGATACCTTACGGCGCGATCATCACGGTGATGCGCTGGTTCGGGAAGGCGCCGGTCGTCCACAGCTACGATCGCGAGACGATCTTCCGCGAGATGCGCGAGGCAGGGTTCGTCGACATCGAGGAGCGGGAGGTTGGTGGCGGGAAGATGGTTGCGTTCGTCGTGGCGAAGAAGCCGAGGTAACGCGCAGCTCGCTGCGACCGACCCTCATGCGACCAGCCAACCCTGGTTCCGATCCGAGATCGAATGCTCCCCGAGGCGCTCGGTGACGGCGCACGGCGCACGGGGGACGGGGATGCGCGAGCAACAATAACGGCAAAATCCGAGTCAGAACCGCGGCCGGGAACCGTGGCCGGAACCGCGCGATCCCGTGCCAGCATAGTTCGTCAAGCTCTCCGTAAAGCACCGATGAGCTTGGGGGACAGTCCCCTACAATCCACGTCACTTCAGGTCGATTTCGCGACGCTTCGTTGCTCGTCGAATTCTTGCTCCGACCAGCTTCTCACTCGGCAGGTCTGCTAGCACACTACATTCATTCGTTGGAGGCGATCGTCTCCGGGCGAAGCACGGCGAGCAGGTGGCAGGGCGGCAGGGGCGTACCGCGCTCGCGACAGCTCGCCCCCTCGACGCGTGGAAGCCCATGAAGGCGCCCCGGGCCTGCGGACCGGCCGAGGCGCTCGCATCCACGTCGACCCGTGTCCGCTCCTGGAGAACACCCATGTTCAACCTCACCCATCATCGCCTCTCGCTGCTCTCCCTGCTCGGCGTGCTGGCCGCGCCGGCGCTCGCCTGCGAAGCCCCGCGCGAGGGCGGCGTCGCCGGAGATCTCGCCCAGGCCGAGCTCGACATCGAGGACGATGTCGGTGCGCTGGCCGCGGCCGAGGTCGCCGTGGCGGACTATTTCATCGCGACCCACCCTGACTACCGCAGATGCGCCGCGCCGATGTGCGGCGGCCATTTCGTCGCCCGCGTCAACACCAGCGTGGCCCGCTGCGCCGATGGAACTTGGCAAGAAGAATGCCACATGTTCGAGCTGGATCTGTCCGGGCTCGGGCTCGATCGCTCGACCGAGGCCAAGGCCAGAGAGGCGTTCGGTGCCGGGCAGGCGCTGGTCCGTGGCGGCCTGAAGAAGGTCCAGCTCGGCGACCTGCAGTCGCCGCCGGCTGACGTGCTCATCGCCAGCGAAATCTGGCTCGGGGTGACGGGCAATGCGCCGAAGGGCCACTTTTCTCGGGTCGACAGCAGCGGGATCGTGTGCGTGACGTACCCCTGTCCCTCCTTCTCCGAGCACAGCCTGAACACCAACCTGAGCGGTTCACTCGACGGCCTCGATCTTCTGTCCGCGTCCGGGGCCACGGAAAAGCAGGTCGAAGGCGGCATGAAGGCGCTCTCCGGGACCGGTCTGCTGGTCGCCGGTCAACATGCGATCACCGCCGGTCCGGCCGGCTCGATGAACCGCCTCGGCGTGGCGGAGTTCTACCTGCGCCTGAAGTGACGCCGGCTGGGCGGAGGCACCTCCTTCGTCGCGATGTGGACTGGTAACCGGCCCCGACGGGGTAGTCATGATGGCGTTGGTCGGACGGTTACCCTGCGCGCGCTCCACCCCGCCGCCCCCATGCGCGCCCGCTGTTCAAATTCCGTCTGTTTCTCAGCCTCCGCAACAAGGACTTGCCACTAGATGCTCGGCGGTCCACCTGGCGTGGGATAAAGACGCCGGAGCACACGTTGAAAGCGCGCGTCTTCCAGGTCGTTGAGGCGGCCTTCACGGAGCCGGACGAATGTATCATAGTCGCCATCACGGAACGCCTGGCATGCGTCGTGGCTGATGATGTGGCTGGCGAGAAACTCGCTGGACGGTCGCTCAGCCGACTGGAGGAGCCTTCGCATCGTACCAATGGATTCTGGGCGAACGAGGACGCGTGCGCCGGGGCTGCCGGAGACCGCCGGCCTCCTGGCCTGCGCCGAGGTGATGAGCTGTGTCATCGCACGGTTCCGGTGCTCCGCGAGAAGCCTGCTGCAGTGCGCTCGCGTCACTGCCTCCGAGGGAGCCGAAGGAGCACGCGGTTTGTACCTGGCCATCAACAGGGCCACGCCGCGCGCACGCGCATGACGAAAGTCGAAGCGCGGCAGCGGACGCTTGGTTGGCGCCTTGCCAGGCGGCTGCGCGAGCATCTCCCCGGTGGCCAGCGCGCGAACGTCGTCGAGGAGCTGCGAGAACCGGGACTCGCTCATCTGCCGCTGGAACATCTCGGTGTAGGTGGTCAACCAGAGCCAGTCACGAAGACGTTCGAGCACGTCCGCATCCGGCTCTGGCCTCTCTCGGAACGCTGCCGCGAGGAGGACGATCTGGGCAGTGTAGGGGACCAGATCCGGAGCCCCGATCGAACACTTCGTCCTGAGGAACCGCGCGGCGTGACAGAGATGGGCTTCGACTTCTCCCAGGATGTCGGGCTGCTTCTTGAGCGCCTTTCCTACCGCCTCGGAGTCGTCATCGTAGATGGCGACTCCGAGCGCAATCTTGCAAACCCGGAGAATAGTCTGCTCATCGATCTCGTCCCATCCGAGCTCGGCGAGAGATCCCTGCTTCATCTCCTGCAGACGATCGAGCAGGTCGAAGCTCGAGGACCACGTGAGCGCATTCACCATATGAACTTCGCTCATCGTAACGTGTTGGCTATTCACGCGCTGAAAGGTCCGCGTTACGAGCTCGACGTTCTCCGACGTCACGGGGACCGTCGGAAATTTATACTGACGAAACGCGTCAGCGACCTCGTCTGATAAGCTAACGAGGTCATCCGCATCGGCATAGATCTCTTGTTCCCTCTTGCCGGCACGCCTCTCACCGACCAGATTTCGCTGAAACTTGACCAAGCGAGCCCCCTGAAGCATATCCGTGAGTGGGAGATGGTGTGGGAGCACCGACCCGAGATCCTGCCGCGTAACAAACACCTTAACGCGCAGATCGTAATATACCTGAAACGCCTCCGGGGGCTCGTTCGTCTCGTCGCTGTCTTGCGCCAACTTTTGGGCGCCGACGAGCGCGAAGTACAGCGTCGTGAGCCTCTGCTCCCCGTCGAGCAAATATTGGCGTACAGGCGCACTCCTGTCCGCCATGGGCAACAGAAACGGGCCAAGGCGCTCTTTCACTGACATCTCGCCGGAGCGCGTTCGCCAGAGCATGACCGTGCCGATCGGAATTCCTTCCAGAATGCTGTCGAGCAGCGCAAGCCTCATCTCCTTGGGCCACACGAGCGGACGCTGAAACTTGGGGATAACAATTTGGCCGCTGCCGATCTCTTCGAGCACCTGCGGCAGGTACCGGATCTGCGGTTCGCTATAGAACCCGGCCAGTGACTCTCGTACCGTCATGATTCCCTCACCGGATCCGCTCGACGATTTCCCGAGCGAATTGCTGCACGTGGGCCACGACTGCCGCGCGCTCCAGCTCATGAAAATGGACGTAACCGTCTCGGTACAAATTGGCGATATGCACATCCAATCCATGATGAAGCAATCGGCGCGTATCGCCCGAGATGACAGCGAACAGCTCGCCTGCCCGATGGACGTTCGGCAGGTCTTTTTCGAAGCCCTCCTTCATATTGTAGTGTGCGCGCTGGTCGTCCCGGAGCGCGAAGAGCGCCTCAACCTGGGCCTTGCGCTTGTCCCGCGTTCGCCCCTGCGCCAGCTGGCACCACCGTTCGAGCGCGGCACGCGGCAGATAGTTCTCGATGGCCCGGCGCTCGAGCTGGTGGTGGTGCACGTCGGGATAGCAAAGGTTCCGGACGACCTCCGACTTCGGGCTCGGCGCTCCTGGCCGCATCGCATCGCTGTCGAACATGGCCGACGAGCGCATCCGCGTCGCGACGTGCCCCCGGACCTTCTTCACCCGCTTTTCGAGCTCGCCGAGCCCTCCGCAGTGCTCCGCCTCGACCCACTCCCGAGAGATCCGCTCTTCCAGGAACTCACGCGTCGCGCGGTCGCACATGCTCAAGAGGAAGGCGCGGTCTGTTAGACCGTTCTCCAGGAGGAGTCGATAGGGACGCTGGAGGAAATCGATCGCGTCGTCGAATGTGAGTATCGAATGCGGGTAGGACCACGTCGACTCCCCGCGCGCCGTTACCCAGACCTCATGATAAGATGGTTCCAGCTCGCTCTGGCGGAGACCGTCCCCGACAACGCGTTCCCAGTCTGCGCGCGTCGCCTCGTCCAGCCCCGCGAGCCAGGCCGTGTACGCCGTCGCTTGGTCGTCGCGCACGACGATCCTATGCCGTTGAGTCGCGCCAAGCCATAGCAGCACCATCAGATCCGCGGTCGATGTGCCGACAAAGAGCTCTGCGTCGAGCAGCACCATCATGACGGTACGCCCCTCCGCGCCAGGAAGAGCTCGCGCGCTATCTTCGCGTCCTCGGAGAAGACCCCCGCCGGCCAGTCTTTCGGCCGCCCCCGAGCGTCCAGCGCGATCCCGCGGCAGTCGGACTCCCCATTGGGCAAACTCTCGAGCCAGAGGATGGAAACATCCTTGGGATCGAGTTCGCCTTGTGCGATCAGCAGTTGCACGAAGAGTAGCAGGTTCTCTGAGTGGGTCTCGATCAGAAGCCTTGGGTGGGACGGCGCCTTGATCACCTCACCGAAGAACTCGGCCAGCGCCCGCTCGGCCCGCGGGTGGAGGTGCATTTCCGGCTGCTCGATGGCGAGAACGGCGCCCGGGGGGAGATCGCCCACGGCGGCCATCGCACCGAGCACCAGCACCGGCAGGACCTGACTGACCCCCTCTCCGACATCGACGATCGAGATCCGCAGCGGCGCCCCTTCGACGGGCTCGAGCTCGATGGCGAACTCCGCTCCGCTGTCGCGAACGTCGATGGCTTGACCGAACATCTCGCGCAACACCGCCGAGACGCGGGGCAGGATGATTTTCCTGCCCCGCGCGTCATAAGCGAGCTTTGCCGCCGCCTCTTTACCACTGCTCCCGAGCCGCACCGGCTCGCCCTGGTAAACCCCACGACGCTCAGGCGCCGCGCGCACCGCGCCCAGCCAGTGCACCGACTCCTGCAATGACTCCAATCGCTGCCAGCACTGGCCGAGCACCAATCGGACATCGCCGGGGACGGAAGATGCGGCGCCTTGCCCCGACAGCACAGGCCGGAGATCTTTGAACGAGAGCGTGACTGTCAGCGGCGGGCTTCCAGCAGCCGTGATCTCATACCGGCCCGGTTCTTCGGGAACATCGATGGCATGGAGGAGCTCGGCGCCGTCCGCGCCGCGGGCGAAGAGCTCGCTGACCAGGTGTCGCTTGTCGTCCTCGCGCAGCGAGATCTCAATGGCGCGCACTGGCAGCTCGTCGTCATCCCAGGCCAGACCGAAGACGAGCTTGTTGCGTGATGAGAGCCGCGTCGCGATATCCGCGTACGTCGGCTCGCGCATGCCCTCGGCCGTGAGCGCCAGCGGGCCCACGTTCGCGCCGCCGGACGACGCGGACAAGAGGGGCAGCGCCCGCACGAGCGCGCTCTTGCCGGCGCTGTTGTAGCCGAAGAGGAGCGTCAACGGACGCAGCTCGATGGGCGTGCGACGGACGAACGAACGGTAGCCTTCGACGCTGAACGAGGTGAGCGACACGCAGCGACCTTACCACGGGGACGCCTTCCGCCCGCCAAGGCACACGCCCACGTAATCGGCGACCATCCTCTCCAGCGAGAACCGCTCCCGCGCGCGCTCCCACCCCGCCGCGCCCATGCGCGCCCGCCGCGCCGGATCGGCGCCGAGCTCCACGAGCGCCCCGGCGAGCGCCTCCGCGTCGCCCGGCGGCACCAGGCGGCCCGTCACGCCGTCGTCCACCTGCTCGGACATGCCGCCGACCGCCGTGGCCACCACCGGCAGCCCCTCGGCCATCGCCTCCAGCGACGCGTTCGGGCACCCGGCGGGCTCGGCGATCAGCGCGAACACGTCGAGCTCGCGCAGGAACGCGCGCGTGTCGGCGAGCTCGCCGACCCACTCGACCGACAGCCCCGCCGCCGTCCGCCGCAGCTCCTCGGCGTGCGCCTCGGCGCCGCGCTCCACGCCGCCCGCGATGCGCAGCACGTGCGGCGGCAGGCGCGGCGCCGCGAGGCGCAGCGCGGCGAGGAGCTCGTCGAGCTTCTTGTGCGGGTGGATGCGCGCCGCCGTCCCGATCGCGAGCCGCCCGTGCCCGCCGCCGGACGCGCGCGACTCGGGCGCCGGCGCGCGCAGCGCCGCAACCGGGCGCGGGCCGAGCGCCACGCCGTTCGGCACCACGTGCGCCGGCGCCCCGAGCACCTCGGCGGCGAGCGCCGCCTCGGCCCCGTACTTGACGATCACCCCCGTAAGGCGAGCTCCATAGTCGCGCGGCGCGCTGTACGGCAGCCCGCGGCGCGGCGACGCGAAATAACGGCGCAGCGAGGCGAAGTACATCTCGCCCGGGCTGATGTCGAAGAGCGGGACGTCGAGCAGCCCGTCGGCCAGGAGCACCTTGTGCTCGGCGATCACGTTCCACATCAGCACGGCCTCCGGCGGGTCCTCCTCGATCGCACGCAGCAGGCGCTCCACCGCCTCTGCAGGCTCGATGTCGGCCGGCGGCGGCACCGCCAGCACCGGGATGCCCGCGGCCTCGAGCGCGCGCCGCCCGGGCGTCGGGTACTCCGGCTGCTCCTCGATCACGGCCGCCCGGCCGCGCACGCCGGCCGCAGCGAGGCCGAGCAGCAGCCGGCGCGCGCTCGACTGGGCCCCGCCCATCGAGAAGTTGTTCGTGACGAGGAGCAGCCCGTCTCCCCGCCGCACGCCGCGGTTCCGCGCGATCGCCCGCGGGTAGAGCCGCGCGTACCCCTCGGCCATCCGCGCGAGGCTGAAGTGCCGCGCCACGACCTCCCGGCCGCTCGTCGACCCGTCGCGCGCGTCGCCCGCAGCGCCGGCGCGCGCCGCGGCCACGATCGCCCCGGCGAACCGCTCGGGCGCGGCGTCGAGCGGCAGGTGGACCATCGCCGGCGTCTCGGCCGCGATCTCCGCGGTGCCGCCGGCGCCGGTCGCGACGACCGGGAGACCCGCCGCGAGCGCCTCCAGGTGCGCGAGGCTCAGCCCCTCGTGGGCGCTCGGCGACACGAGGACGTCGGCCGCCGCCAGCAACCCGGCGACGTCGCCGACCGCGCCCGCGAAGCGCACCTCGGCGCGCAGGCCGAGCCGGTCGACCTCGCGCCGGATCTCCGCCTCCGCGACCAGCGCCTGCTCGCTGCCCGGCGAGGCGCTCCCGGCGATGACGAGCCGAGCCGCACGCGGGTCGCCGGCCGCCGCCAGCGCGGCCCGCGTGGCCGCGAGGATTCCAGGCAGCAGGTGCAGCCGCTTCTGCGGCCGCGGGTTCGCCACGGCGAGCAGGACGAGGTCGTCCGGCGCGATCTCGAGGCGCCTCCGCCACGCCGCGGCCTCCGCCGACCGGGACCCGCGCACCGCCTCCGCCCCCCCGAATCGGCGCACCGCCTCCCCCGACCCGGATCCGGACCGATGCGCCTCCGCCGCCTCGGCCCGGCGCGCCGCCTCCGCAGGCGCGAGGTCGATGCCGTTCCAGACCGTGCGCGCCGGGATCGGCAGCGCGCGCTCCGCGAGCTCCGCCTCGACCGCGCGCGCACACGCAACGAGCAGCGTGGCGCCCTCCGGAGCGAGGCGATCGAGCCCCGCCGGCCAGCCTGCGGCCACGTTGTGCACCGTGACGAGCGGGCGATACCCGCGCGCGGACAGGCGCGCGAGATCCTCGGCGTCGAACAGGTGCGCGTGCGCGAGATCCGCGCCCCACGCGGCGAGCCCCCGGGCGAGCGCGTCGAAGCGCGCCTCCCGGTCTCCGCGCGCATCGGACAGATCCAGCGCCCCCGGCGGCGCGGCGAACGTGGCGCGGGTCGGCCGGTACACCGCGCAGAGGAGCGAGCGCACGCCGCGCCGCGGCAGCTCCCTCGCGAGGTCGATCGCGATCCGCTCGGCGCCCCCCTGCTGCAGGCTGGTCACCACCTGCGCGACCCGCGGCGCCGCGTCGTCGCACACGTCGAGCGGCGCGTGCCGCACCACGCGCGCCCGCCGCACCCCGAGCTCGCCCTGGAGCGCGGCGTCGAGCGGCTCGCCCGCGCCGAGCCGCGCCGCGACGCCCGCGGCGAGCGCCCCGTCGAGGTACACGCTCGCCGCGCGGGGCAGCCCCGGAGCGCGGCGGCCGCGCGCGGCGCGGCTCAGCTCACCGCCCGTGGCGCGCAGCAGCTCGGCCCACGCCGTGGCGTCCGGCTCGGGCGCGGAGGGCGCGGCGAGGTCGTTCGGCGCGAGGACGGCGCCGAGCGCGCAGAGCGGCAGCCCGGTGTCGCTCGGCGGCGGGAACGGGTCCGGCTCGATCGCCGCGGAGGGCGCAGGCCAGGCGCCCCCACGCACGAGCCACACCGGCCCCGCCGCGAGCGCCTCCGCAGCGGCCGCGAGCGGCGCCGCCGTGAGATCGACCGGCGCGAGCCCGGCGAGCCGGAGCGCCCGCAGCGTGCGGCCGGCGCGGGCGCGGTGCGCGGGCGCTTCGGCGAAGACGGCGCAGAGCGGGCGGCGCATACGGGAGCTGCGGAACATGCGAAACATCCGCGATCGAGCGGCGCGGCTCAGTAGGCCGACGGATAGCCGCGGAACGGCGCGGCGACGGCCACGTCCGGCGCGCTCGAGATCCGGTCCCTCGACCGGTGCCCCGCGGCGGCCGCGCGCGGCGCGGCGGACGGCGCCGCGGCCCACCCGGCCGCGCGCGGAGCGCCCCACGCGGCCGCGCCGATCTGCTCCACCTCCACGCCGGACGGGACGCCGCCCGTGTAGACGAACTGCCCGCGCGGCCCCGGCTCGATCGGGACCGACGCGCGCCGGATCGCGCCCTTCACGAGGCAGCGGTAGTGGAGCATCGACCCGTGCAGGTGCGGGGGCGCGTGCAGCCAGAAGCCGTCGCCCTGCGGCCTGAACGTCACGCCGGGCGGCGCCCCGGCCATGGGCCTGCGTCCGACAGCGCGGTGCACGAGCAGACCGATGAGGCCGATGACGGCGCTGGCCAGGACGAGGCCGCCGCCGACGAACCCCACCGTCGCCGCGGTCGACCAGGAGCTCGAGCGCGGCGCCTGCGCGGTCGCCGCCGGCGGCGGGGTCGGCCCAGGCGCCGCGGCAGGGGCGCTCGCCGAGAGCGCGGCGACCACGCGGAAGCCGTTGTCCGCGTTGCGGCTGCCAGGGTCGTTGCGGTACCGCGCCGCGGCGCGCAAGTGCTTCGCGTCCTTGAGCCACGACCCGCCGCGCAGCACGCGCCGGGGCTTGTCGCCGGCCGGGGGCGCCGTCTGCTCGGGGTCGGCCGCCGGGCCGGGCGCATAGGGCCCGTACCAGTCGCGACACCACTCGTAGACATTGCCGCTCATGTCGTGCAGGCCGAAGGCGTTCGGCTGCTTCTGCCCGACAGGCCTCGTCCCGCTCCCCGCGTTGCCCTTGAACCACCCGATGGCGGCCGCGGCGCTGTCGGCGTCCCCCGCGTAGAACCGCGTCTGGGTACCCGCGCGGCCGGCGTACTCCCATTGCGCCTCGGTCGGCAGGTCGAAGGCGCGGCCGGTCTTCTGCGTCAGCCAGCGGGTGAACTCGCCCGCGTCCTTGAAGGTCACCAGCGTCACCGGGTGCAGGTCGGTCTGCGGGAAGCCGGGAGTCCTCCAGGTGAACTCCTTGCGCTGCGAGAGGCCCTTGCCGTCGAACCCGAACCCGCCGGAGGCGCCGACCTCGGCCTCCGTGCGGTAGCCGGTCTCCGCGGCGAAGCGCCCGAACTGCCCGACCGTGACCGGAAACTTCCCCAGGTAGAAGTCGCGGCCGAGGGTCACGTCCCGGACCGCCTCGTCGTCGCCGCGCCCGACCTCCGCGGGCGGCGAGCCCTGGCGGAAGCGACCCGCCTTCACCAGCACGAGCTCGAGCTGCACCCCCCCGAGGTCGATCGCGACGGCGGGCGCCGGATCCGCGGCCTGCGCCGAGTCCGGAGCGAGGAGGGCGACGGCCGCCCCGAGGACGATCGCAGGAAGGACGCGGCAGGCGGTGGCGCGAGGCTGCACGGGCCCACGCTACCAGAGAGCGCGGCCGAGGTGCGCTCGCAGCGACCCGAGCGGCGCAGCCGACCGAGCGGCGGAGGGCGCCCGGAGCGCCCTCGCCCCGCCGGAAGAGCGGGCGCGCCGGCGCGCGCCCCTACCTCGCTACCTCGCGTCATGCCCGCGACATCACGCTTATCAAAGTGTCTTTACAGTTCTTCACTCAACACATGATCTGACCGGCACCAGCGCGAAAACAGCTACAAAACAGCCCGCCAACGCCGCTCCGGGTGACCCATCGGGGCCGGGATCGAGGCTCGACAGGCGCTCGTCCGCGTGGCATCCAGCGAGGCTCGACGCCGGGATCAACCGCGGTCGAGCGCGCCCTGGTCACAACTCACAGCGAAGCGAAAGGATGTACGCACTGTCGGCAGAAGCCCTTGATATGCCATGGCACGCGGACGAGCGCGGGACGCGTGGCTCGTCCTGCGGCGCAGAGGACGTCGTACCCTTGCTGCGCGATGGCCGCCTGACGACCGATCCTTCAGCGTGGGAGCTCACAGCGAACGACCCGCAGCGCGCCTTGAGCCGCGAGCTGCGAGCGGCTGCACGAGCACAGCCTGTCCTCGCTCTCGCGACAGACTCACGTGTGGGTGGTGGGGAGATTCCCGCATCCCGCCGGCATGAAGGAACCGCCAAATCGTCCCATGCGTCCCTCGCCGCGGCGGGTCGCAGCGAGGACAGTGGGGAGTTCGGCGCCGCGTCGGGCGTACGTGTCGACATGATGAGCGGTACGATCATCGATCCCCGCGCGCCCGCGTTTGATCTGCGGCAGGGCGCCGACGAGGACATTGCTTTCGGCGGCGGCAATCCCTATTGCATCGAGGCGACGCCGGCTCGCCTCGATGTGCGGCTCACCATCGACACGCTGCTCGGCCGCTCTCCGAGATGGGGCTCGCGGGGCCGGCCGAGCGGGCGCGGCCGCCCTCGCTCCTGGAGATGACTTCATGATGCGTCCGACTCCGCCCTCGGTGGGGTGAGGTCGGCCGCGGACATGCCGGCGCGGACCAGCCGGCGTCGATCGATTTCCCCGGGTGCGCGCCCCTCTGCGGGCCCCCGGGAGCCATGTGCGCGCGACCCGACCGGCGCGCGCGAGATGCGATACCAACACACGGCAGGGATCAACGCATGCGAACAACGACCTCACTCATCGCTCTCCTCGGCGCATTCACCCTCTTCGGCTGTTCTTCCTCGGACCCCGGCCATCAACCCTCCGAGGACGAGCTGCTGGCGCCGCCGGCCGAGGGTACCGGCGTGCAGTATCGGATGGTCTCCACGCTCCAGCCGGCGCAGGAGATCGAGCGCTGCCAGCTCTTCATCGCGCCGCCGGAGGGGCTCAACGTCAACCGGGAGATGGTGCGGTTCTCCAGCGGGAGCCACCACGTGCTCCTCTACACGACGCCCTACACGTCGATCCCGACCGAGACGCGCCGCGGCGTCGCCCTGGACGCGACCCAGGTCCACGACTGCAACGACGGCCCCCAGGCCGACTGGGAGGTCGACGGCGTGGTCGCCGGCTCCCAGTCCGCCGACGGCAACTCCTTCCTCGGCGAGCTCCCGGAGGGCGTGGCGCTCAAGGTCCCGCCGGGCACGGTGCTCCTCATGAACACCCATTACCTGAACTCGTCGTCCAACCCCATCGAGACCGACGCGCGCATCAACCTCTATACGATCGCGGACGACGAGGTGAAGGTCGAGGCGGGCATGCTCTTCCATTACAATCCCTTCATCAGCGTGCCGGCGCACGGACGCTCCACGGCGCGGATGCGCTGTGTCGCCGAGAACGACATCTCGGTCGTGAGGATCCAGTCGCACATGCACCGGCGCGGCGTCGGCTACGTCGCGAACAAGGTCGCTCTCGACGGCGAGATGACGGAGCTCTATACCCACGACCGGTGGGAAGGGGTCCCGTCCCAGGAGTTCTCGCCGTTCCTCGAGGTCAAGGCGGGAGAGTCCCTGGACTACCGCTGCGATTTCAACAACGTCGAGGATCGCGCCATCGCGCAGGGTCTGACCACCCGCGACGAGATGTGTATGCTGATCGGGCCGTACTTCCCGCGCTCCCCGGCCTACGAGAACTGCCAGACCGAGGAGGGCCTGGTCGCGGCGACGTGGTACGGCAACGGGACGACCACGTGCGCCGAGGCGTTCGAGTGCCTCGGCAGCGCCCAGGATGACGCCGCGGCCTACGGCTGCGTGGTGAACAGCTGCGAGAGCGTCGGGCCCCAGCTCTCGGCGGCGCTCGCCTGCCAGATGACGGGAGGGAACGGCGCCTGCAACGAGGCGTGCAGCGGCGAGGACGCCGAGGCCTGCAATGCGTGCGTGGGCGAGGCGTGCGCCGCGGAGATGGAGGTCTGCCAGACCGCGACGTGCGACTGACGTCGTGATGACAGGCGCCGCGGGGCGGCCCTGCGCCACCCCGCGGCGATCCTCCCGCTCCCGTGCCGCCAGCTCAGGGAGCCGCGAGGAGCTGGGCCGCGAGCTGGATCCCCAGCTCCTCGGCCTTCGCGTGGTCCTCGACAGGATCCACGACCGCCCGCGGCCCCGCGAACGCGATGTAGGTGACGCCGCTCTCCACCCCGGCGCCAGGCTGCTCGATGCCTACGGCCTGCGCCATCGCGTACGATCCCATCCCGATCGTATCGCACTCCCCTGTATCGCCGAGGATGCCATAGGCGACCGTGTCGCCGCGGATGACCGCCACCACGGCCCCCAGCTCGACACCGGCGTCCTTGTGATTCCACGCCACAGCGTCGCATTCGTCGGGCCAGCTGTTGGGGGCGACGACGAACGGGAGATGGACCGAGTCGAGGGCGTTTCCCTGCGAGTCGGCCAGCGCCGTGTGATCAGTCGACGAGGGACACTCGGAGGACTCATGGGATCGACCGTCGCAGTCGATCCCCATCCCGGCTTGCCAGAAGAACGCCCCGTTCAGCCCGCAGACAGGGATGCCGGGCTCCGCGTTGCCGTCAAACGCGTTCCTGAAGACTCCCGACGAGGCCGGGCGGCACGACGCCGTGAGCGCGAGCAGCTCCGCCGCCGTCGGAGGGTCCGGCGCCTGACCCCCGCCGGCTCCGCCCACGCCGGCGCCCCCCTCGCCGGCGCCGCCGCCGCTGCCCGCGTCCCCTCCCCCGCCTCTGCCGCCCTCGCCAGCGCCCCCCTCGCCGGCGCCGGCGCCTCCCTTGCTGGCGCCGCTCCCGCCTGTGCTGCCGCCGCCGGCGCCGCTCCCGCCCGCGCCTCCCAGGCCGACGCCTCCCTGACCTGCGCCTCCCCCGCCCTGGCCGGCGCCGAACTCGAGATCGCCGACCCCGGAGAGGCTCGTGCACGCGCCGCCGCCGGAGAGCGCCAGGGCCGCGAGCGCTCCCCCGATCCACGCCCTCCTCGCGCGTGGCGCCGGCGCTCGCATCAGAACTTCCCCTGGAGCTCGATCCGCCCGAGGCCCACCCCGGCGCTCCAGACCACGCCGCGCGGCGCTCTCGGCGGCGCGCCCGCAGCCGCAGGCGCGCCCGCGGCCTCGGACGCGCTGCCGCCGCCGGGCCGGACCACGAGCAACACGACGCCCGCCGCGGCCGCCGCCGCGCCCACGACGAAGCTCACGGTGGACACATGGCCCAGCGTGGCCGCTGCATCGGCGTCGCCCTGCAGCTCGGCCGGGCAGCGCCGGCCCTCGCAGCGCGACCTGATGTCCGAGACCTGCGACAGCGACATGAGGCCGGTCACGGCGCCGACGCCGATGCCCACCGCCCCGAGCCCGAACGCGACGCCGGCGGGGACCAGCGAGCCGCCGCCCTCCGCCCCGGCCGGCGCCGCGGGCTCGGCGCGAGGGGACGCCTTCACCGCGGCCGCGTCCAGCGCGGCGCGCACGCCCGCGAGCTCGGTCTCGGCGTCCTTCCGCGCCTCGAGGAACGCCGTCGGCGGATCCTCCGGGAGCGGCTCGCCGAGGACCTGCTCGTACAGGTCGCGCGCGGCCTCCAGGCGGCCGAGCTTGCGCTGGCACCGCGCCATGTAGAGCACCAGCGTCGGCGCATGAAAGAGGCGATCCGCCTCCTGGAAGACGTCGAACGCCTCCTGCCAGCGGTCCGCGCCGTACAGCTTGAGCCCCTCGTGCGCCTTGGTCCGGGCGGCCTGCTGCGCCTCGGCCGCGGCGCCGTCCGGCGGAGGCGCCCCGAGCGCCGGCACGGCAGCCAGCAAGGTCACAACGAACGCACACCGGCGAAGACAGTTCGAGAGCATCATCATCCTTGTCCGAGGGAAGCGGTCAGAAGCGGTCGGAGCTCGAGCAGAAGCCGGAGAGGGCGCCGCGGCCGTCGCCTGCTTCACGGCCCTGCGCGCCCGCGCACGCCGCCTCGCCGCGGCGGCCGACACCTTAAGGGGAAGAGCGCACCACCGTCCAGCGACGACTCGGACGACTCGGATGACTCGGATGGCGAGCGCCGTGATCTCCCGGGATCCCCGGCGCGCCCGCCGCCCGCCCGGCGAGGTCACCGCGGCGCCGCGGCGCTGGCCGGCGAGCGCGCGCCGCGCCGGGCAATGGCAAACGAGCAGAACGAGGGGACCGACGACGACGCCGCGTCGAAACGGATTCGATACATGGCGCATGTTACGGCTTCATGCATGACTTGCCCCCTCAAACGCTCGGATGAAATGGCAGCGCGAGCTCGATTGAGGCTCGACAATGTCCTGACGGATGAGCGGTCGCTCGTGGACCTGCTCCGGGTGGTCACCGTCGACGTCCACGAGGCAGCGAGCGTCGAAGAGGCGCTGCATCGTACCATCACGCACATCTGCAATCACCTCGGCTGGCCGGTTGGACATGCGTACGTGCCGGCCGCGGACGATCCGTCTCTGCTCCTTCCCACGGCGCTCTGGCACCTGAACGATGAAGCAAAGTTCGCGACGTTCAAGGCTGTCACGGAAGCGACACAGTTCACCGCGGGGCTCGGTCTTCCCGGGAGGGTGCTCGCCTCGAAGCAGCCGGCGTGGGTGCGCAACGTCACGGTGGACGCCAATTTCCCGCGCGCCCGGCTCGCGAGGAACCTGGGCGTGAAGGCGGGGTTCGCGTTCCCCGTGGTCGTCGGCGCGGACGTCGTGGCCGTGCTGGAGTTCTTCTCCGACGCCGAGCACGCGGACGACGGGAAGTTCACGGCGACCATCGGCCGCATCGCGCGGCAGCTCGGCCGCATCTTCGAGCGCAAGCACGGGCAGGAGATGCTGAGCAGGGAGCGGGACTTCATGGCGGCCGTCATGGATCTCGTCGACGGCCTCATCGTGGTGCTCGACGCGCGCGGCCGCATCGTCCGCATGAACAGCGCCGCCGAGCAGGCGCTGGGGAGCGCGCGGGGGCTCCGGGAGGCCCGGTTCCTCTGGGATCTCACGCCCGATCCGCGCGCGTCGGCGCAGCTCAAAGGCCTCTTCGAGCAGCTCGGCGCGGGCGAGTCGAAGAGGCAGGTGGAGGTGCCGTCCACGGCTGCAGACGGCGCCCGCCGGGTGACGGCGTGGTCGGGCGCCGTCCTGCGCGGCAGGGACGAGAGGGTCCGGTTCGTCATCATGACCGGCATCGATCTGACGGAGCGCAAGCGCGCCGAGGAGGAGCGCGCGCGGCTGCAGGAGGAGGTGATCAAGGCCCAGGACGCCGCGCTGGCCAAGCTGTCCGTGCCGCTCATCCCCATCCGCGACGACGTGGTGGTCGTGCCGCTCATCGGCCCGCTCGAGGCCGGGAGGGCGCGCCGCATGATCGAGGCGCTGTCGCGCGGCATCGCGGACCGCCGCACGCGGATCGCCATCATCGACCTGACCGGCGTGGACGAGATCGAGCCGCCGGCGATGGAGGCGCTGCTCGACGCGGTGCGGGTCGCGGGCCTCCTCGGCGCGCGGGTGGTCCTCACGGGGATCCGCCCCGAGGTCGCCCAGCGCCTCGCCGAGCGCGGCGCCGACATGGGCCGCTGCGCGGTGAAGAGCTCCCTCCAGAGCGGGATCGCGTTCGCGATGGCGAGCCGCTGAGCCGACCAGCGCGCCCGACGTCGGGTGTCGTCCGTCCGTGACCGGAACGGCATCATCACTGCATGGAACAGGGACGAACGCGACACCGCCGCGCCCTCGTTCCGTGCTGTAATGAGACGCTCCTGACAACCCCCTCGTTTTGCTCGCATTTTCAGAGGAGAATTCAACAGGGAGGCCGGGAGACGGGGAGATCGGTGGTATTTCACTCCCCGCCTCCCCGACTCCCTGTGAATCTTCCCGGGAAATTCGAGGGGATGCTTCAGGAGACGATCCCCAGAAAGGTCCGGTGCAGCGCTATGCGATCGACGTCTTCCCTCTTGAAGCGATGCTCATGGGTCCGGCTGCCTCTGCTCGCCTCGGCGCTCGCCATGGCCGCGTGCGCGGCCGATCTGCCGCTCGACGTGGACGAGGGCGCGGAGGCGGAGCTCGTCGGCGAGCACAGCGACGCGCTGTCGACGCGCGTCCGGCTCATGGCCGCCAACATCACGAGCGGCAACAACCAGAGCTACGATCCCGGGCACGGCGAGCGCATCCTGCGGGGGATCAAGCCAGATATCGCCCTGCTGCAAGAGTTCAACTACGGCGGCAACACCACCTCCGAGCTCCGCTCCTTCGTGGACGCGGCGTTCGGCGCCGGGTTCAGCTACTACCGCGAGAGCGGGGCGCAGATCCCGAACGGGATCGTGAGCCGGTGGCCGATCGTGGCGTCCGGCGAGTGGGACGACACGTCGGTGAGCAACCGGGACTTCGCGTGGGCGCGCATCGATATCCCCGGCCCCGGCCACGTGTTCGCGATCAGCGTCCACCTCCTGACGTCCAGCGCGGGGGCGCGCGACACGGAGGCGCGGAATCTCGTCTCGTTCATCGAGGCGAACGTGGCCCAGGGCGATTACCTGGTCATCGGCGGCGACTTCAACACGGCGAGCCGGATCGAGGCGTGTGTCTCGCGCCTCTCAAACGTCGTCGTCACGGCCGGGCCCTATCCCGCCGACCGGAACGGGAACGCGAACACCAACGCAGGCAGGACGAAGCCCTATGACTGGGTGCTCGTCGACAGCGACCTGGAGGCGTACGAGACGGCCGTCGTGATCGGCGGGAGCAGCTTCGCGAACGGCCTGGTGGCGGACACGCGCGTCTACTCGCCGCTCTCCGAGATCAGCCCCGCGGTCTCGTCGGACAGCGGCGCCCCGAACATGCAGCACATGGGCGTCGTGCGCGACTTCCTGGTCCCCGACGGCAGCGGCGGGGCCGGCGGCAGCGGCGGGGCCGGCGGCAGCGGCGGGACCGGCGGCAGCGGCGGGACCGGTGGCAGCGGCGGCGCTGGCGGCGGCAGCGGCGGGGCCGGCGGCAGCGGCGGGACCGGTGGCAGCGGCGGGGGCACGGGCACCGCCGCCGTGATCATCAACGAGGTCCTCGCGAACGAGCCGGGCAGCAACACGGCCGGCGAGTTCGTGGAGATCGTCAATGTCGGCACCGCGGCGGCGGCCCTCGCCGGCTGGACGCTCTCCGACGGCACGTCGACGCGGCACACCTTCCCGACCGGCGCGTCGCTCGCGCCCTGGACGGCCATCGTGGTGTATGGCGGCGCCTCCGCCGTGCCGAGCGGCAGCGGGGCCGTCGCGGCGTCCACGGGGTCGTTGAACCTCGGCAACGGCGGAGACAAGGTCACGCTGAAAAACGCCTCGAGCGCGACCGTGGATACCGTCACCTACGCGAGCGGGCTCGCGGCGCAGGACGGCGTCTCGATGAACCGCAGCCCCGACGCCTCCTCGGGAGCGCAATTCGCCCTGCACAGCACCCTTGGCGCGAGCGCCTCTCCGGGCCGTCGCGCGAACGGCTCGGCGTTCTGAGGCGCCGCCCGGACGGGCGTGGATTGCCCCGCTGGCCCCGGGTCGCCATGACCCGAGGCCGCCCCTGAACCAGCGTTTGCAGAGGAGTCGATCGGGCTGGTCCCGCAGAGCGGCCAACCGGCTCCTTCGCTCCAGATCTCCGCGACAGCCCATCGAGGTCGAGCGCTGAGGCGCCGCGTGCGCCGCCAGCACGAGCCTGCTCGCGGCCGCGCGAGGGTCATGCCCGAGAGGCCGGTACACAGGGTTGACGGTCAGCGCCAGGGCGCTAGATGGTGAACCGCGTCAAGGCCGGAGAGAGGCCTGACGTACAGCCGATCGTTCGAGACAAGCATTGTTCTCTCAATGGCAGGAGGGGTGATCCATGAGCAGGCTACGCCGCGGTCTCGCTACCCTGGCCGTCGTGTCGCTCACGTCGGCGGCCGCCTATGCGCAGATGATGGTCTATGCGTATTCCGGGCCGACCACCAGGGACGGAGGGGTCACCGGGACCACCCATCGAACGTTCACCTATGTGTCGATGGGCAGATGGGAGGCACGAACGAAAAATATCTGGAGTGATGGGCTGCAGGACCCCGAACGGGTGGATTACTACCTCGAGTACGACAGAGGGCCCGGGAAGGTCTGCTTGAGCCACGAGCAGCAGGAGCCGATCTGTCTCCTGGACGACGGGATCTACACCTATCGCGCGTGGCCGGGGTCCCCGAGCGCCGAGGTGAAGTGGTGGAAGCAGCAGGGGAACGGATACTGGCAGTCAGGGAGGCCGTGATCGGCGGGCCGCGCTACGGCCGCTCCTCGCCTCCCCCGACGCGCGCGGCGCGCGCCTCGAGCGCAGCCGGAGCGCCGCGCCGCAGCGCCGGGAGCCGCCAGAGCGACTCGACGACGCCGAGCAGGACATAGACGCCGAGCCCCCAGGCGAGGACGAGCGCGGGCCCCCAGCGGACGGAGAGGACCGCGCTCGAGCCGAGCGCGAGCGCGATGGCCAGCAACGTGCGGGGGCCCGGCCGGAGATCCTTGAACGAGCGGAACCGGAGGGTCGACACCATCAGCATCGAGACGAGCAGCGTCGTCGCGAGGACGGCCAGCTCTACGCCGGCGCCGCCGAGCTGCCCGCCCGCGCCGCGGCGGGTCATGACGATCGCTATCAGGATCCCCGCCGCGCCCGTGACAGGGAGGCCCACGATGTACCTCGCGGGCGACGGCGGCCCGCCCGCCTCGCCCATCGAGAGCACGGAGAGGACGTTGAAGCGGGCGAGCCGGATCGCGCCGCACGCGGCGAACACGGACCCGCCGAGCACGCCGGCGAGACCGAGGCGGTGGAGCGACCACTGATACACGAGCAGCGCCGGGGCCACGCCGAAGGAGACGAGATCGGCCAGCGAGTCGAGCTGCACCCCGAACGCGCTCTCGGTCCGGGTCATGCGCGCGACGCGGCCATCGAGGGTGTCGGCGAGCATCGCGAGGAGGAGGAGGAGCGCGGCGCGCCGGAGGTCGTCGTCGGACCGCGCCGAGGCCGAGAGCCGTATCGCGTCGAAGCCGCAGAAGACCGAGGACAGCGTGATCAGGTTGGGAAGGAGGTACAGGGCCCGCCTTGGCGCGGGCCGCGGCCGCTCCGGCGCCACCTCGCCGCGCGGGCGCTCGGGGCGCGCGCTCGTCGCCTGCCCCGGGCCCGCGGGACACCACGGCCCGACGCCGGTGTCCCACGCTGCTGGATGATGTTCTGACATGGTGGCGATCCCGCGGGACATCGGCGCAGCGCGGCTGAAGGCCGCGGCCCGACGAGCACGCCCGGCCGGCCTCGTAGTACACGAGGCGGCTCGCGTTCAAGCGGCAGGCCGATCGGCGGCGGCGGCGCGGAGGTGCGCAGGCGGGCCGCCGTCGACCCTCGGGGTGTCGACGTGGGTGCGGGCGAGCTCGGGAGCCAGGCCGTCGCCCCGCCGCCCGTCACGACGGCCTGGACGTCAGAGCAGCACCGCGATGACGCCGGCCCCGATGAGCGCGACGGCCCAGGCCCGATCGAGGTTGAACCAGGCGGTGCGAAGGATGGCGACGCCGAGCTTGTGATAGACAACGAGCGCGACCGCGGCGGCCGCCGCCATCATGGCGGCCGTGTGGACGAGGACGGCGGCGAGGTAGCCGAGCGGGCTCGCGAGCGACAGGCCAGCCGCGTTGTGGCACCCGCCGCCGTGGCACGGAGCGGGGCTCTCGGCGCCGAGCAGGAAGACCGGGAGCAGCATGAGCCCCGCGCCGTGCGCGGTGGCCATCAGGAAAGACCACCAGGTCAGGTCGAGGAAGCCGACGCGCATCCCGACCCACCTCGGGTGGCGCGGCCTCACCAGCTTGAGCACGCCGAACGCGACGAGCGCGGCCGCCGTGAGCCACCGCAGCGCCGCGGCGGGGACGCTCGCGAGCCCGATCCCGAGCAGCGCGACCGTGAGGCCGATCGACGCCGCGTGGCCGAGCGCGATCGGGACGAGCGCCCGCCGCACCGCGCCGCTGCTCTTCTCCTGCAGGCCCAGGGCGACAGCGAACAGCCAGCCCATGCCAGGGTTGATGCCGTGATAGGCGCCGAGGAGCGCCAGCGTGAGCCAGGGCATCATGGCCGGCTAGGGGTAGCAGAACGAGTCGGACGACGCGTCGCCCCCCTCGAGCCGCACCTGGTGAGGGCGCAGCGGGCCAAAATCGACGAAGAACCCGGGATCGACCGCGAGGCCCCCGCCCGCCGCCACATCGATCTTGGCCATCCAGCCAGAGGCGCCCTCGGGATAGAACTGCTCGTCCCACGATGCGTAAAGCGAGTTGGTGAAGTAGACGCGCCGGCCGTCGCGGCTCACCTCGACCATCTGCGGCCCGCCCCGCAGCGGCCCGGAGCGGGGATGCGCCGCCCGCCGCACGATGCCGCCGAGGTGCACCGAGCCAACCAGCTTCGGGTGGAACGGGTCGGATACATCGTACTGGCGAAGCTCGCCTGTGCCCCAGCACGACACGTAGAGGAACCGGTCGTCGAGGGAGAGGTTGATGTCGGTGATCAGCGGCGGCACCGCCTTGAAGCCCTTGAGCAGCGGCGGCAAGAGGTCGGGATCCGCGGGCTCGGCCGGCACCTCGATCACCTTGCGGATCGCCCACCGGTCGCCGTCGCGATGCCAGAGCCAGATCGAGGCGGAGAGGTCCTTGACGCTCACGACGACGCCGACGAAGCCATAGGCCTTGGTCGGGTCGTGGGCGGGGCGGAGCTCCAGCGCCATCTGGTGCTCATCGCCCAGATCCAGCGCCTGGAGGTGCTTGCGCTTCCGCAGGTCCCATACATGAACGCGGTGACCGTACTTCTTGCCGAGCAGGAGCTCCGGATTCACGCCGTCCTCGATCATCTTCGGCGTCCCCCACTCGCTCGTGAGGAGGGTGTCGTGGCCGAGGTGCCACCAGAAGTCGTAGTGGAGGAACTGCGGCCCACGATCGATCTCCCATCGACCGAGCACATCGAAGCTCTCGCAGTCGAGCACGAAGATGCCCCCGGGCCCGTCGCCGTCCGGGCCGCCGAGCGCGCTCACGTAGATGCCGTCGGGGCCGCAGTGCAGCGTGTGCGGGCGAGAGTAGCCTGCCCGCTTCGCGATCTCCTCGGCGCGCACCGTGTGGACGAGCTCGGGGCGGCGCGGGTCCGGCTTGACGTCGAAGACGAAGATGTTCGACGAGCGGAGCGCCGGGAGCAGGAGAAAGCGGCGCTCGACGTGGGGGTGCGGGGCGTAGGGGCACAGGGCGGCGCTGCACGCGTTCCAGCCGGAATGGTGCAGCTCGTCGCCGTAGGTCGGCAGCTCGTTGACAGAGACCAGCGTGCCGTACGCCGGCGACCTCGGATCGAGATCGACGACCGTGAGCGCGTCATGGCGCAGCTCGCCAGGGCGCTTCAGCGCGGCGCCCGCGTCGAGCGCGGTCACGTAGGCCAGCCGCTCGGGCGGCGCCTCCATCGCCAGGCGCGGCGACGGGTAGAAGGTGGGATCCGGACGAAACCGCATGCGCTGCGTCTCCTTGGTTCTGGGCGTTCGCGTGTTCTTCCAGGCGCCGCCGGCGACGACCGGCGGCCACTGGCTACCCCGGTAGATCCGTGCTGAGAAATACCTCGTGGATATCGAGCTTGCTCGGGCCCGCGAACATCTCCTTCGGCGCGCGGTTCCGGTGCGCCTCCGCGAACGCGGGGCTCCTCGTCCAGGCGATGAAATCGTCCATGGACCGCCACCAGGTCTTCACCTCGTAGAACCCCTGCGCGTCCGGGTCCGGGCTCCACGCGCCGGTCGCGTGGTCCAGCTTCATCGGCTTCGGCCTGTGGACCTCGTTCCGGATGAAGCCGGGCGCCTGATCGACCAGGTGGACCCTGTTCTTGAAGCGATCCTCGAAATCGGCCTCGTGGCCCTCGGCGACGGGAATGCGGTTGGTGACGACGATCATCGCTCCTCTCCTTCTTGCTCGTACGGGAGGCCCGCGCGCTGCGGGCGGCGTCAAGCTTAGCAGGCCCTGTGCCCGGCCGGGGCCGCGCGGCGCTGGCGCCGCCCGCGCGCTCCCGCGCTGGCGCCGCCCGCACGCCGGCAGAATGCCTGGGAATCCCCCGGAGCTCAACGCAATGCCGCTGGCGACACGCAAGCGATCAGAAGCATCGCTACGGGTGCACCCTAACCGCTCCGACGTCAGCGGATCTCGCGCACTCGAACGGTACAGACTGGCCCGGTAGACAGACGGGAAAGCCCCTATGGGCTCGCCAGACTCGAGCATTCCGCAGCGGAAGCACGGAAAATCGCACGGAGCGGACCCTTGTTGAATACCTCACAAACCGTATTGCGTGATCGTGAGTCGCATGATACTCGGATGGCGTCCGGGGCAACGATCATGCCCTGTTTGCAACGAACGGAGCCGAACACGACGCGCAGCGATCCGCCGGAGCACGATGTCATCACAAGGGAACCTCGTCCTCCGGCCTCATCTGACCTCGCTCGCCTCGCCTGTTCCGCCCGGGCCCGCGGCGCCTCCGCCGCGCGCTGATCATCGAACCAGAGGGATATGACGAGTCACGTTCTCATCACCGGTGGAGCGGGGTTCATCGGCTCTCACGTCGCCGACGAGCTCCTGCGCCAGGGGGTCCGCGTCCGGGCGCTCGACAGCCTGGTCCCTCAGGTGCACGGCCCCGACCGCAGCCGCCCGTCGTACCTCGACCCGGAGGTCGAGCTCATCGTGGGTGATGTCCGCGACCGGGACGCGGTGAAATCGGCGCTCCGCGGCGTGGACGCGGTGGTCCACTTCGCGTCCGCGGTCGGGGTCGGACAGAGCATGTACAAGATCGCGGAGTACACCTCGATCAACAACCTCGGCACCGCCGTGCTCCTCGAGGAGCTCGCCGCGAAGCCGGTCTCGAGGCTGCTCGTCGCCTCCAGCATGAGCGTGTATGGCGAGGGGCTCTACCGGGCGGCCTCCGGCGCGGTGGTCCCCGGCGCGAGCCGGCCGCTCGAGCAGCTCAAGCGCGGCGACTGGGAGGTCCGGAGCGAGGCCGGCGAGGCGCTCGTGCCCATCCCGACGCCCGAGTCCAAGCCCCCGTCGCTCGAGTCGGTCTATGCGCTCTCCAAGTACGACCAGGAGCGGCTCTGCCTGATGATCGGGCGCGCGTACCAGATCCCGACCGTCGCCCTCCGCTTCTTCAACGTCTACGGCCGCCGTCAGGCCCTCTCCAACCCGTACACAGGCGTCCTCGCCATCTTCGCCGCGAGGCTCCTCAACGACCGTCCGCCCGTGATCTTCGAGGACGGGCTGCAGCGGCGCGATCTCGTGAGCGTCACCGACGTCGCCCGCGCCTGCGTCCGGGCCCTCGGCGCCGACGGCGCGGTGGGCCAGGTGCTCAACATCGGCAGCGGGCGGTCGACCACCGTGCGCGAGGTCGCCGAGCGCGTGCGCGACGTGATGGGGAAGAGCGGTATCGAGCCCGAGATCGTCGGGAAATCCCGGCTGGGCGACGTCCGGCACTGCTTCGCCGACATCGGCGCGGCGCAGCAGAAGATCGGGTATGCGCCCCGGGTCTCGCTCGAGGAGGGGCTCCGCGATCTCGCCGACTGGCTCGAGGGGCAGGTGGCGAAGGACGCTGTCGCCCAGGCCCGCGCCGAGCTGGAATCCAGGGGGCTGACGGTATGAGCGCCGCGGCGGATGGCCCGGGCGGCGCGACCGCTGCGCCGGGGCGCCCGGCGCTGATCACCGGCGGCGCCGGCTTCATCGGCGCCAACCTGGCCCACCGCCTGCTCCAGGCGGGAGAGACGGTGCTCCTCTTCGACAATCTCTCCCGCCCCTCGGTGGCGCGCAACGTCGAGTGGTTGAGGCGCACCCACGGCGACCGCGTCACGCTGATCACCGGCGACGTGAGGGACGCCCGCGCGGTCGCGGCCGCGGTCCGGCGCGCCTCCAGCGTCTTCCACTTCGCCGCCCAGGTGGCCGTGACGACGAGCCTCGTCCAGCCGGTGGAAGACTTCGAGATCAACGCCCGCGGGACGCTCAATGTCCTCGAGGCGCTCCGCGCCGAGAGCGCCCCGCCGCCGCTCCTCCTGACGTCCACCAACAAGGTGTACGGCGGCCTCCCCGACGTCCCGCTCTCGTGCAGCGGCCGGCGCTACGAGCCCGCGGATCCGGAGCTCCGGGCCTCCGGCGTCTCCGAGGCCCGCCCGCTCGATTTCCATAGCCCCTACGGCTGCTCCAAGGGCGCCGCGGACCAGTACGTCATCGATTATGCCCGCACCTTCGGGCTCCCCGCGGCGGTGTTCCGGATGAGCTGTATCTACGGTCCTCGCCAGTTCGGGACCGAGGACCAGGGGTGGGTCGCGCATTTCCTCCTCCAGGCGCTCCGGCGGGAGCCGATCACCCTTTACGGCGACGGGATGCAGGTCCGGGACGTGCTCTTCATCGACGACCTCGTCGACGCGCTCCTCCTCGCCCGCAGGGACATCCGGCAGATCTCGGCGTCGGCGTTCAACGTCGGCGGGGGCCCGGAGAACACCCTCAGCCTGCTCGAGCTGCTCGACCTCATCGAGGAGCTCGACGGCAAGCGCCCCCTGATCGGCTTCGAGGGGTGGCGGCCGGGCGATCAGCGGTACTACGTCTCCGACTGCCGCCGGCTCTCCGCGGCCACGGGGTGGTGGCCGCGCGTCCGGGTCCGCGAGGGGGTGCGCAGGCTGCACGGCTGGCTGCGGGAGATGACGGAGGCGACCGGCGCCGCGAAGGCCGCCGCCGGCGCCGGCCAGCCCGCGAAGGAGCCGTGCGCGGGGGGCGTCCGGTGAGGTTCGCGCTCGTCAACCCGGCCTGGAGCTTCGAAGGGAGCATCTATTTCGGCTGCCGGGAGCCTCACCTGCCCCTCGAATACGGCTACGCCAGGGCGCTGCTCGCGGCCGCGGGGCACGAGGCGACCGTCGTCGACGCCCAGGCCCGGGGCCTCGCCGACGGCGCCCTCCGCGACGAGGTGGCCGCGCTCCGCGCCGACGCGATCGTGGTGACCACCGCGCCGAGCTACCTCTTCTGGCGCTGCGCCCCGCCCGAGCTCCGCGTCCCGCAGCAGGCGCTCCGCGCGCTCCACGGGCTGCCAGGGCTCCGGCTCGCGGTGGGCCCCCACGCCTCCACCACCCCCCGCGCCACCCTGCGCAAGCTCGGGGTCGACGCCGTTGTGATGGGCGAGTGCGAGGACGTGCTTGTGGAGCTCGCCGATCGCCCGCGATCGCGCTGGGGCGAGATCGACGCGATCGCCTGGCTGGACGGCGACGACGCGCGCGTGCAGGGCGGCCCGCGCGCGTCGGACATGGCCCGGCTGCCGGCCCTCCGCTGGGACGACGCCACGGTGGCGCGCCACGCCCACCACCACCACCGCTTCGACACCGCGCCGATCGGCCCCGGCGCCGAGGTCGAGGCGTCGAGAGGGTGCCCCTACCACTGCACCTTCTGCGCGAAGGACAACTTCCGCGACGGCTACCGCAAGCGCCCCCTCGAGGTGCTCCTCGACGAGATCGACGGGCTCGTCGCCCAGGGGGTTCGTTACGTCTATTTCATCGACGAGATCTTCCTGCCGGATCGCGCGCTGCTCGAGGCGCTCGTCGATCGCCCGGTGTCGTTCGGCGTCCAGATGCGCGTCGACAACTGGAGCCCGGAGATGCTCGACCTGCTCGGGAGAGCGGGGTGCGTCTCGATCGAGGCAGGGGTGGAGAGCATCACCCGGGAGGGCAGGAGCCTCCTGGCCAAGCGCTGCAGGCTCTCGACCGAGCAGCTCGGCGATCTCCTGATCCACGCCAAGAAGAGCGTGCCCTTCGTCCAGGCGAACCTGATCCAGTCGCCGACCGACGATCCCGCGGACGTCGCCGCCTTCCGGGAGCGGCTCCGGCAGCACGGCGTGTGGGCGAACGAGCCGGTGCCGATGTTCCCTTACCCGGGCTCGCCCGAGTACACGATGCGCTGGGGCGCCCCCGACGACGAGGCGTGGGAGCGCTCGGTCGCGCACTACCTCGATCGGTTCGAGCGCTTCAGCGACCTCCAGGACAGCCGCCCTCTCCCGCTCTCCGCGCTGGAGATCGCGCCCCCCGGCCATGGCTGACGCCGCGCGCGCCCCCGGCTCCGTCCTGATGACCGCCGACACGGTGGGTGGCGTCTTCTCCTACGCGATCGAGCTCGCGCGCGCGCTCGCGGCGCGGGGGGTCCGGACGTCGCTCGCCACCCTGGGCGGGCCGCTCTCGGCGCCCCAGCGCGAGGCCGCGGGGCTCGTGCCCGGGCTCGCCGTCTTCGAGAGCTCCTTCCGGCTCGAGTGGATGGAGGATCCCTGGGACGACGTCGCGCGCGCCGGGGACTGGCTCCTCGAGCTCGAGGAGCGCGTCCGGCCGGCGCTGATCCACCTGAACGGCTATGCGCACGGCGCGCTCGGCTTCCGCGCCCCGAAGCTCGTGGTCGCCCACTCGTGCGTCCTCTCCTGGTGGGCCGCGGTCCTCGGCGGGGAGGCGCCGCCGCGGTACGATCGCTACCGGCGCGAGGTGGCCCGGGGGCTCGCCGCCGCGTCGGCGGTGGTGGCCCCGACCCGGGCGATGCTCGACGCCCTCGTGCGCCACCACGGCCCGCTCCCCGAAGGCGCGCGGGCGGAGGTGATCCCCAACGCGGCCGACCCCGCGCGGTTCGCCCCGCGCCCCAAGGAGGAGCTCGTCCTCGCGGTCGGGCGGCTCTGGGATCAGGCCAAGAACATCGAGGCGCTCGGCGAGGTGGCCCCTCACCTGCCCTGGCCGATCCAGGTGGCCGGGAGCGACGTCCGCCCCGACGGGGGCGCGATATCCCTCCCCTCGCTCGAGCGCCTCGGCGTGCTCTCGCCGTCCGCCGTCGCCGCCGCGCTCGGCCGCGCGTCGATCTACGCTCACCCGGCCCGCTACGAGCCGTTCGGCCTGTCGGTCCTGGAGGCGGCGCTCTCCGGGTGCGCCCTCGTCCTGGGCGACATCCCCAGCCTGCGCGAGGTCTGGGGCGACGCGGCCCTCTACGTGGATCCCGGCGACACGGAGGCCCTCCGGCGCGCGCTCCGGTCGCTCATCGACGCGCCCGGCGCGCGGCGCGAGATGGCCACGCGCGCCCGCGCCCGCGCCCTCGGCTTCTCGCCGCGGCGGATGGCCCGGGGCTACCTGCGCCTCTACGGCGAGCTCCTCGGTCGCGGGCCCGGCGAAGAAGAGCGCTCGCCGTGGAGGGGGGAGCACGCGCCATGCGCATAGCCCTGTTCTGCCACTCCCTGCTCTCCGACTGGAACCACGGGAACGCGCACTTCCTCCGCGGCGTGGTCACCGAGCTCGCCGAGCGCGGTCACGAGGTCCGCGCCTTCGAGCCGAGGGACGCCTGGAGCCTCCAGAACCTCGTCGCCGATCACGGCGAGGCGCCGCTGCGCGAGGTGAGGGAGGTCTACCCGCGCGTCGATCCGATCCGGTACGACCTTGCCTCGCTCGACCTGGACGAGGCGCTGGAGGGCACCTCGCTCGTCCTCGTCCACGAGTGGAGCGAGCCCGAGCTGGTCGCCCGCATCGGCGCGCATCGAGCACGCGCGTCACGCGCGTCGTACCGGCTGCTCTTCCACGACACGCACCACCGCTCGGTCACGGATCCCGGGGCCATGGCCCGCTACGATCTCGCCCGCTACGACGGCGTCCTCGCCTTCGGCCGGGTGATCCGCGACCTCTACCTCGAGCGCCGCTGGGCCCGCCGGGCCTTCGTCTGGCACGAGGCCGCGGACGTCCGCGTGTTCCGCCCGCGCCGCGGGGCCCAGCCCGAGCGCGATCTCGTGTGGATCGGCAACTGGGGCGACGAGGAGCGCACCCGCGAGCTCGACGCGTTCCTGATCGGCCCGTCGCGCGATCTAGGCCTCTCCGCCCGCGTGTACGGGGTGCGTTACCCCGACCACGCCCGCGCCGCGCTCGACGCGGCCGGGATCGAGCACCGGGGCTGGCTCCCCAACTACCGCGCTCCCGAGGCGTTCGCGCGGGCCAGGGTGACCGTCCACGTCCCGAGGAGGCCCTACGTCGCCTCGCTCCCGGGGATCCCGACCATCCGGCCGTTCGAGGCCATGGCCTGCGCCATCCCGCTCGTCTGCTCGCCGTGGAGCGACGCGGAGGGGCTGTTCTCGCCCGGCCGCGACTACCTCGTCGCCCGGGACGGCGACGAGATGAAGCGACGCCTCGCGGCCCTCCTCGCCGAGCCCGCCCTGGCCGCCGAGCTGGCGGAGCGGGGGCGCGCGACGATCCTCGCGCGCCACACGTGCGCCCACCGGGTCGACGAGCTCCTCGCCATCGCCGCCGAGCTCGGCGTCGAGGTCGAGCGCCCCGCCCCCGCCGCCCCACCCCAGCGAGCCACGTCATGAACCGACGCAACCCACGCCCGACCGCGAGCCGATCGCTCGACATCGCCTTCTTCGGATCGAGCCTCGTCTCCGCCTACTGGAACGGAGCCGCCACCTACTACCGCGGCATCCTCCGCGCCCTCGCGGCGCGAGGGCACCGCATCACCTTCCACGAGCCGGACGCCTACGATCGCCAGAAGCACCGCGACATCGAGGACCCGCCGTGGGCCCGCGTCGTCGTCTACTCCGGCACGGACCCGGCAGAGCCCAGGCGCCTCGTCGAGCAGGCCCGGAGCGCCGACGTCGTCGTCAAGGCCAGCGGCGTCGGCGTCTTCGACGAGCTGCTCGAGGCCGAGGTCGCCGCGCTCGATCGGCCGGGGCTCACGACGATCTTCTGGGACGTCGACGCCCCGGCCACGCTGGAGCGGGTCCGCGCCGCGCCGTCGGATCCCTTCCGCGCGCTGATCCCGCGCTACAACCTGGTCTTCACCTACGGCGGCGGCGACCCGGTGGTGCGCGGCTACGAGGCGCTCGGCGCGCGGCGCTGCGCGCCGATCTACAACGCGCTCGACCCCGAGACCCACTTCGAGGTCGCGCCAGATCCTCGATTTCATTGCGATTTTGCGCTGCTCGCCAACCGCCTGCCGGACCGGGAGCGGCGCGTGGAAGAGTTCTTCCTGCGGCCCGCGGCCGCGCTCCCCGGGCTCCGGTTCCTCCTTGGCGGCAGCGGCTGGCAGGACAAGGGCATGCCCCCGAACGTCCGCTACGTCGGGCACGTCTACACGGCGGATCACAACGCCTTCAACGCCAGCGCCCGCGCGGTGCTGAACGTGGCCCGCGACAGCATGGCGTCGGTCGGCTTCTCCCCGGCGACCCGGGTCTTCGAGGCCGCGGGCGCGGCCGCGTGCCTCGTCACGGACGCGTGGGAGGGCATCGAGCTCTTCCTCGAGCCCGGGCGCGAGGTGCTCGTCGCGAGGAGCGGCGACGACGTCGCGGAGATCCTCCGGGCGCTCACGCCCGAGCGAGCCCGCGCCATCGGCAGGGCGGCGAAGCAGCGCGTGCTGGCGGGGCACACCTACGCCGAGCGCGCGAGGCAGGTCGAGGCCCTGCTGGCCCGCCCCGACGGCGCAACCCTCACCGCGATCGCGCCGCCGTGAAGCCCATCTCCTTCGTCTTCCTGGGCCTGTCGATCACCTCGTCGTGGGGCAACGGCCACGCGACGACGTACCGCGGGCTGCTCAAGCGGCTGGCCCAGCGGGGGCACAGCGTGCTCTTCCTGGAGCGGGACCTCTCGTTCTACGCCGCGAACCGCGACCTCCCGAGCCCGCCCTACGGCCGGACCGAGCTCTACCGGGGGCTCGACGACCTCCGCGCGCGCTTCGGGGGCGCGGTGCGCGACGCGGACCTGGTGGTCGTCGGGTCCTACGTGCCCGACGGCGCCGAGGTCGGCGCCTGGGTCACGGAGACGGCGCGCGGGAAGACCGCGTTCTACGACATCGACACGCCGGTGACGCTCAAGCAGATCGAGCGGGGCGGCGCCGGGTACCTGTCTCCGGCGCTGATCCCGCGGTACGACCTGTACCTCTCGTTCACCGGCGGCCCGACGCTCGAGCGGCTCGAGCGCCGCCACGGGGCGAAGCGGGCGCGGCCGCTCTACTGCGCGGTGGATCCGGACGAGTACTTCCCGGAGCGCGCGCCGCCCCGCTGGGATCTCGGCTACCTCGGCACGTACAGCGCCGATCGCCAGCCCACGCTGGACCGGCTCCTCGTCGCGCCGGCGCGCCGCTGGGGGCGAGGCCGCTTCGTCGTCGCCGGCCCGCAGTACCCGGCGGACATCGGCTGGCCCACCAACGTCGAGCGCACGGATCACGTCCCGCCGGGCGAGCACCGCGGCTTCTACGGCGCGCAGCGCTTCACGCTCAACGTCACCCGCCGGGACATGATCGAGGCGGGGTACTCGCCGAGCGTGCGCCTCTTCGAGGCCGCGGCCTGCGGGGTGCCGGTGATCAGCGACGACTGGCCGGGCCTCGACGAGCTCTTCGAGCCGGGCAAGGAGATCCTGGTCGCCCGCTCCCCGGAGGAGGTGCTCCACCTGATCCGCGAGCTCCCCGAGCGGGAGCGGATCGCGATCGGCCAGCGGGCCCGCGAGCGCGTGCTCGCCCGACACACAGCGGCGCACCGCGCCGAGGCGCTGGAGAGATACACCCGGGAGCTGCTCGACGGGCAGGACGCGCCGGAGCGCCGGAGCGCCCGGGGGGCCGGGGACGATGACGTCGACGTGGGCAGTCGACCTGGAGAGGAGGTCAGAGAGACATGAGCGCAGCGCTCCGCATCCTGGTGACCGGGGGCGCCGGATTCGTCGGCTCCCACCTGTGTGATCGGCTGATCCGGGAGGGCCACGAGGTCGTCGCGCTCGACGATCTCTCGACGGGCTCCCGGGACAACGTCGCCCATCTCCTCTCTCACCGGCGCTTCCGGCTGGTGGAGCACGACGTGATGCAGCCGTACCAGCGGGAGGTCGACCGCATCTACAACCTCGCCTCGCCGGCGAGCCCGCCGCATTACCAGCGCGATCCGGTCCGGACCACGCTGGTCAACGTGCTCGGCGCGCTCCACGCGCTGAAGCTCGCCGAGGGCTGCGGGGCGCGGGTCTTCCAGGCGTCGACCAGCGAGGTCTACGGCGATCCCGAGGTCCACCCGCAGCCGGAAGGCTACCGGGGCGCGGTGAACCCGATCGGGATCCGCTCCTGTTATGACGAGGGGAAGCGCTGCGCCGAGTCGCTGCTCATGGACTTCCACCGCCGCGGCGTCGAGGTGCGCCTGGCGCGGATCTTCAACACGTACGGTCCGCGGATGGCGCTCGATGACGGTCGGGTGGTGTCGAACTTCATCGTGCAGGCGCTCCGGGGTGAGGACCTCACAGTGTACGGCGATGGCTCCCAGACACGGAGCTTCTGCTACGTGGAGGACCTCATCGACGGGATCGTCCGGCTGATGGAGCACCCGACCGAGACGGGCCCGGTGAACCTGGGCAATCCCGAGGAGTTCACGGTGCTCGAGCTCGCCGAGGAGGTGCTTCACCTGACCGGGAGCCGGGGTCGGGTGGTGTTCCGTCCGCTGCCCGAGGACGATCCGAGGCAGCGGCAGCCGGTGATCGACCGCGCGCGGCGGGTGCTCGGCTTCGAGCCGAAGGTGCCGTTGCGCACGGGCCTGCGCCGCACGATCGAGGGGTTCCGGAGCGCGCTCGGGCTGGGCCATCGCGCACCTGGGCTCCCGGTGTCGGACGAAGACGCACCGTTGCCCCGTGCGGCGAACGGCTGAGCCGCGCCGACCGTAGAGTCGGTGCGGCGCCCATGATACCGTCAGCTCTCTGACGCCCGATTGCCGCACAGGGCCGTGCGGCGAAGGGCAGGGGCACTGCGCCCTTAACTTAGAGCGAAGGAGAGCGGCATGGATCTCAGGGCATGGTGCGCGGCGCTCTGCGCGGCGACGGTGGGTCTCGTGGGCTGCGGCGGGGACTCGGGCACGGGCGATACCGGAGTTTCGCCGGGCGGATCGAGCTCGGGCGACGAGCCGGCGGGGGGTACCAGCGGCCAGGGGGGTTCCTTCGGCGAGGGGGTCGGCTCCGGCATCGGGTCCGGCAGCGGGACCACCGGGGGAGGAGGCAGCGGCGCGGGCTCCTCGGGGTGCGAGCACGTCGATGTCGTGTTCGCGCTCGACAACTCCTCGAGCATGGATGAGGAGAAGGCAACGATGCGCGACGTCGTGTTCCCGGCGTTCGCGCAGGCGTTGCTCGATATCGATACCATCCGCGACTTCCGCGCGGCCGTGATGGACGCCTGCCCCCTCCCCGCCACCTTCCACACGCGCGGCGCCGGGGGCGAGTGCTCGTTCCAGAGCGGCAAGGCGTGGATGGAGAGCACGAGCACCGCCCTCACGAGCGAGTTCCAGTGCGCTGCAGATCTCTACGGGGACGACGTCGAGTGCTCAGGTGACAGCGACGACGAGCAGCCCGCGTCCTCCGTCGCCGCCGCGCTGGAGCCGCCGTTCTCGACCGCCCAGAACGCGGGGTTCCTCCGCGACGACGCCCTGCTCGTGGTGGTGACGATCAGCGACGAGGACGAGCAGCCCGTCCCGCGCCAGACGCCGCAGCAGATCCACGATCGGCTGGTCGCCGCGAAGGGCGACGCGAAGAACGTGGTGTTCCTCGGCATCGCCGGGAGGCGGCAGTGCGAGGGCGCTTATGGGGACGCGGAAGCGGCCCGGGACATGCAGAGGCTCGTGGACCTGTTCGCCGCCGACGGCCGTGGGTTCTTCTGGGATCTGTGCGAGGGGCACCTCGAGGACGGCCTCACGAACGCCCTCGCGGCGATCGAAGAGGCGTGTGTGGAGTTCGTGCCCATCAACTGACCGCACCGGGCGAGGCGCGCTGACGAAGCGCTGACGAACGGCGGCGCCGTGAGGCGCCGCCGGCAGGCTACCGCGGCGAGCTCTCCTCGTCTTCCTCCGGCGCTCCGCCCTCCTCGGCGCCGAGCTGCTCGACTTCCCCCCACAACGCATCGAGCTCCAGCCGGAGCCCTTCGCATCCAGGCACATCGATGCTCCCATCGGTCGCATCGAGCGCGTGCGTGTAGCGCCCATCCGCCCCGAGCTCGAGGACCTCGATGCTCCGGAGCTGCGGATCGACGATCCAGTACCAGCGCACCCCGAAGGCGGCATATTCGCGGAGCTTCTCGACACGATCGCGGCGCCCGTCGCTCGGCGTGGGAGAGACGACCTCGACGGCGATATCGGGCGGGATACGCACGAGCCCCCGCGCCGGTGGCCTCCGGCTCCCGGGGAAAAAGACGGTCACGTCGGGCTTCCGGCCCCGCTGCGGCTTCACCGCGAATTTCGCGTCCGAGCCGCCCACCAGCCCGCCGCGGGAGGTGATCCAGGCGCGGAGCATGTGGATCAACCAGCCGACCACGACCTCGTGAACGTAGCCGGACACCTCTTCCTCCACGAGCAACCCGTCCACGAGCTCGCCCGGCTCATCCTCGGGCAGGGCCGCCCACTCGGCGAGCGACATCCGCCGGCCTGACGCGGGTGCGGGTGAACGAGCCGCGGCCTGGACCATGAACAGAGCCTATCACGCCTGCCGCAAGGGTGTATCGCGAGGGCGGCCCGCCGCTTGCTCCCACCAGGCGCGCGCGCGCAAGCATCCGCCGCGCGTCGACGACGCGCGAGGCGCGAGGGCTGGCAGGGGGTGACGGCAGGCCCGAGAGGCCCGGGAGGCCGCCGCAACGCGCTCGAGAAGAGATCCTTGACGGTAGACCATGCTACCGTTATAAAAAGTAACACCGTTACGAACGACGACGGGGGCGGCGGCTGCGCCGCCCGGAGGCCAGGCGACACGGACATGGCGAGCTCGCGCCCGAAGACCACGAAGACCAGCGGCACGACCCAGGCGGAGCGCCTGCAGGCGTCGAGCCAGCAGCGCCGCGAGCAGCAGAAGGAGAGCCTGCGGGGCGCGATCCTGGCGGCGGCGGGCGAGCTGTTCCTGGAGCAAGGTTACGAGGCGTTCTCGATGCGCCAGGTGGCCGAGCGCATCGGCTACTCGGCGACGACGATCTACCGCTATTACGAGGACAAGGACGATCTCCTGTTCGCCATCGTCCACGACGGCTTCAGCGAGTTCCAGCGGGCGCTCGTCGCGGCCGCCGAGAGCACGGCGGACCCGATCGAGCGGCTCGTGGCGCTCGGCGCCGCGTACGTTCGCTTCGGCATGGATAACCCGGTGCACTACCGGCTGATGTTCATGCAGCGCTTCGATTTCGTCTTCGACCAGCGGAAAGCGCGGCAACAGCCGATGATCGATTCGTTCAACGTGCTGCAAGATGCTGTCGCGTCCGCGATGGACGCCGGCGCGATGCAGCGCGGCGACGTGGAGCGCCACAGCCAGGTGGTCTGGGCCCTTGTCCACGGGATCACCGCCCTCGGCCTGGCCGATCGCGGCCGCTTCACGGCCGACGACGTCGACCGGACCCTGGAGATCGCCATGAAGATGATGGTCCGAGGCCTGCGCCCCTGAGCGCTCTCTTTTTTTCCCCAGAGTTAACACTGTTACGAATAGTTTCATCGTTACAATCAGCAGCCGGTGGAGGGTATGATGGATAGGGTCTTTGGACTGAGCGGGCTCCTCGTGATGCCGTTCTGGTTCCTGATGGTTTTTCTGCCCCGCTCTCGGTGGACGCGGCGGATCATGGAGTCGCCGCTCGTTGTCGTCGCGCCCGCGCTGCTCTACGCGGCGCTCGTCCTCCCGGTCCTCCGCGAGGTGTTCCCGATCGTCAACCAGCCGAGCCTCGCGGCGGTCGCCCCGCTGCTCGGCTCGCCCGCGGGCGCCACGATCGCCTGGGTTCACTTCCTCGCCTTCGATCTCTTCGTCGGACGGTGGGTGTACCTCGACAGCCGCGATCGCGACATCTCGCCGTGGCTCATGGCCCCGGTGCTCTATCTGACGCTGATGCTCGGGCCGATGGGGTTCTCGCTCTACCTCGCCGTCCGCGCGATCGCGGCGCGATCGCCGCGCGCCGTCGTCACGACCGCGGCGCCGCGCCGCGCCGGGGAGGCCTGACATGAGCGCCCGCTCGCTGAGCCCCTCGCTCTCGCTCCCTCGCTCGATCGAGGAGCTCCTCCGGCGAAGCCCCGTCCTGTTCATGGCGGCGGCCGCCCACGTCGCGCTGCTCGTCGTGCTGCTCGCCGTCGCCCCGCTCGACGCGCGCCTCGTGATGGGGGTGAACCCGTGGATCAAGCCGGCGAAATTCGCCGCCTCGATCGCCGTCTACCTCCTGACGATCAACTGGCTCGTCGGTGATGTCGCGCTCCCGCCGAGAGGCCGGCGGGCCGTCGTCTGGGGCACGGTGGCGATGGTGAGCTTCGAGATGATCGCGATCACCGCGCAGGCCGCGCGGGGCGTGGCGTCGCATTTCAATCAATCGACGCTGTTCGACGGGGCGGTGTTCGCGCTCATGGGCATCGCCATCCTCGTGAACACGGCGCTCGCGGCGTACCTCGCGACCAGGTTCTGGGCGACGCGACCCCCGCTGCCGGCCCCGTATCTCTGGGGCATCCGGCTGGGTCTCCTCCTGTTCCTGCTGGCCTGCGCGGAAGGCGGCTTCATGTCGGCGCACAACGCGCACAGCGTCGGCGTCGCCGACGGCGGGCCCGGGCTCCCCGCCGTCAACTGGAGCACGCGAGGAGGCGACCTGCGCATAGCCCACTTCTTCGGGATGCACGCGCTGCAAGCCGTCCCGCTGGTCGGCTACTGGCTGTCGGCGCGGGCGCCGGGGTCGGGGCCGCGCGCGCGGCGGGCCGTGGGATGGGTGATCGCGTTCGGCGTCGGCTACGGCGCCGTCGCGCTGGCGCTCTTCCTGACGGCCCTCGCTGGGCGACCGCTGATCCGGATGTAGCGCGCCGAGAGGACGGCGGTCCTGCGCTGCCGGAGGCAAAGCGACGAACCGGCGCAGAGCGCCGCCGCGTGACGATGGGCGCGAGCGGGAGGTCATCGACCGGACGACGGCGCCTGCAATGAATCCGTCACTTCATCGTCGCCGACAGACAACAACAAGCAGGCGCCGCGCCACACAACTGACACAAATTCCGTCTAGGCTCTCCAGCGCGTCTGCGCCTGCCGCTGTTTCCCATCCGCGAGGCTCGCCATGCCTGACAATTTCGTCGTCCAATCAAGCGCCCTGCCCTCTTCCACCAAGCTCGTAGCTTTTCATGGAACCGAGGGCATCTCGAAGCCCTACCGCTTCGAGCTCTACCTGGTGATGACGAACGACGTCGGCCAGAGCTTCGATATGGCGGCGGCCGTGGGGCAGCCGGTGAGCATCTCCCTGGAGCGGAGCGACGGCGGTGAGCCCTTCCTTCGAAGCGGCGTCCTCGGCAGCATCGAGCTCATCAACGAATTCGCCGGCCGGTCCGTCTTCCGGGCCACCATGGTCCCGCGCCTCGCGTTGCTCGCCATGTCGTTTCACAGCCGTGTCTTCACGGAGCAGGCCATCCCGGCGATCCTTCAAGCCGTCCTTCAGAAGGGCGGCGTCACGGACTGCGCGCTCCAGCTCCAGGGCTCCTACACCGCCGAAGAGCACGTCTGCCAGTACCGCGAGACCGACTATGCCTTCGTCGCCCGGTGGATGGAGCGCGAAGGCATCTATTATTACTTCGAGCACGGGGAGGGCGGCGAGACGCTGGTGCTTGTCGACAACAAGTCGGCCCATCAGCCCCATGGCGGCAAGCCCATTCGGTATTTCCCGCAGCCGGGCGGCGCCAACACCGCGAAGGACACCTTCCACGCCTTCACCTGCCGGCATGAGGCCGTGCCGAGCACGGTCCGCCTCAAGGACTACAACTACGCCACGCCGGCCGTACCGGTCACCGGGCAGGCGTCGGTCAGCCCGAGCGGCGTTGGCGAGGTCAGCGTGTTCGGCGCGCGGTTCTTCTCGTCGGGCGACGGGGCGCGGCTGGCGCGGATCAAGGCCGAGAGCCTCTCCGCGACCGGCGTCGTCTACCAGGCGATGGGCAAGGCGGCGACGGTGGTCCCCGGGTTCACCTTCGAGATCGAGGACCACCCGCGGGCCGCGTTCAACACGAAGTACCTGACCATCGAGGTCGAGCACTGGTCCAACCAGGCCCCGGACATGCCCGAGCTCCGCGACTTCGCGACGTGGACCGAGAACTACCGCATGGAGGCCAGGGCCATCCCCACGACGACGCAGTTCCGCGCGCCGCAGGTCACCGAGTGGCCGCGCATCTACGGCACCGAGATCGCGGTCGTCGAGGGGGCGGCGGTCAGCGAGTACGCGCAGATCGACAGCCATGGTCGCTACCGGATCAAGTTCCTCTTCGACGAGAGCGACCTGAGCGGGGGGAAGGCGTCGACCTGGGTCCGGATGCTCCAGCCCCACGGCGGCGGGATCGAGGGCTTCCACTTCCCGCTGCGCGCCGGCGTCGAGGTCATGTGCGCCTTCGAGGGGGGCGATCCCGACCGGCCGGCCATCGTCGGCGTCGCGCCCAACGCGCTGACGCCGAGCCCGGTCACGTCGGGGAACAACACGCGGAACGTGATCCAGACGGGCGGGCGGAACCGGCTCGAGCTGGAAGACCAGGCCGGGCAGGAGCGGGTCACGCTGTCCACGCCTTATGACAACACCTACCTCCGGATGGGGGCGCCCAACGGCGGCGCGTCGTATGAGGTCAAGTCGCAAGGCCACGCTTATGTGTGGATCGGAGGCAGCTCCGAGAACATCGTGACCGGCAACCGGACGGCGATCACCGCGGGCATCTCCGAGAGCGTGATCGGGGGCTTCAGCCTGAGCGCCGTCGGGGGGTACGCCGGGAGCTTCATCGCTGGATACGCACAGAACGTGATCTTGGGCTATCGCCACACGACCATCCTCGGCAATGAGAAGACGATCCTCCGCGGCAACCGAAAGACCACCATCACGAAGGATCGTACCACGAGGATCGGGGGCGACGACACGTTCATGCTCGTGGGCGATCGCGACGCGACCATCAGGGGCAACAGCAAGTTGCGCGTCCTTGGGAGGCGCAACACCAATATCCAGGGCAGCGACAAGAGCACCTTCTTCGACGGGCGAGAGACGACGATCTACGTGTCGAGCCGGACGACGGTCAACGGCACCAGCGAGGTCGATATCAACGGCACGCGACGTGCGGACATCCGCGGTCACGCCACCGGCAACTTTTACGCAGGGCGAACGACCAACATTCACGCGGGGGGAGTCAGGAAGACGATCAGGGGTGGTACCACCGCCGAGGTCTTTGGCCCGATCAAATTCACGCTTCACGGGCCGAAGCAAAGCACTGTCAATGGCCCCGCCGAAAGCACCATCACCGGGCTCTACAAAACCACCATCGGGTCGCGCATCGAGATCATCAAGGGGACCAAGACCGAGAGGATCAACGGTCTGGCATACAAATATGCCCCCAAAGAAATAAAGAAAGTGACGTTCGCGGAGGTCAACGCGAAGGGTCTCAAGTACAGCGCCGAGCTGTGTCGCATTCAATACCAGCTCGGCTTCCACAAGGGGCAGCTGCACCTCATCCAGTAATTCACCTGCCGCTTGTGGCACAGCCTCGCGCTGAGCGCCGAATCGAACGACCCATCGAGCCCGCCACCCTGGAGTCCGTCGGATGAAAATCGTCAAGCCCATGCGCCTCGGGGTGGTGCCGAGGGTCTTCATGCATCAGCGCACCCCGCACCTCGTGGTCACCACCTTCGTCGGCTTCTCCTACGACCGGCCGGCCCGGCTGCTCTATGAGCCCACGGTCTGGAAGATGGCCATGGAGGAGCTCGGCGAGGACGGCCTCCTCGACGAGTTCAACCCCAAGACCCGGGGCGAGCTCCTCGTCACGGGCCGCTGCTATCCGCCGGGGCGCGTCGCCCGCCCCGCGAGCTCGGTCCGCGTCCAGCTCGGACCCATCGACAAGAGCCTCTACGTCATCGGCGACCGGACGTGGGGGATGCTCGGCATGTCGGACCCGGCGCCCTTCACCGAGATGCCCGTCACCTGGCGAAACGCCTTCGGCGGGAAGGATTTCGCCAGGAACCCGCGGGGCAAAGGCCACGGCGACAAGAGCGCGGCGCTCCCCAACATCGAGTCGCCCAGGCACCTCATCCACGCGCGCAGCGACTGCCCGACGCCCGCCGGCCTCGACGGCTACGACCTGACGTGGCCGCAGCGGTTCTCCAAGATCGGCACCTACGACGCGGCGTGGCGCGACGAGTGCTTCCCTGGCCTTGCGCGGGATCTGGACCCGACGATGTTCAACATGGCCCCGGAAGACCAGCAGTTCGACGGGGCTTTCCGGGGCGACGAGGCCTTCGTTGTCGAGAACATGCACCCCGACAAGCCCCGGATCGAAGGCGCCCTCCCCGGGGTCGTGAGTCGATGCTTCGTCGTCCTCAAGGCGAGCGACGGTGTGGAGATCCACGAGCCCGCGATGAAGCTCGACACGGTGCGTCTGTTCCCGCACCGCGAGCGCGGGGTCGTCCTCTTCCGCGGAGGCATCGAGATCTCCGAGGACGACGCGGACGACGTGGTGGCCGTGCTGGTCGCCTGCGAAGCCATGGGTGCTCCCAGGCCCGCCGCGTATTACCACGATTACCTGATCCCCCGGCTGGGCCTTCCGGGCAACGATCTCCCGGATGACCAGGACGACGTGCTCATGCCCGAGCCCGAAGATCCGGAGGCGCCGCCGCTGCCCGACGACACGCTCTCCGGGCTCGCGTCGAAGCTCAGGCGAGAGGGGTTTCTGGGAGGCACCCCGGCTCGATCCGTGAAGCGCGCGGCCAGCGCCGCGGCCGCCGCCGGTGTCGTCACAACCGGTGTCCATGAAGCGGGAGCGGAGCAGGACCCTGACGTCGAAGCGGCCGAGGCCGAGCTCGAGGGGGACCAGGACCTCGAGGCGACCGAGGCCGAGCTCGCCGAGGTGGGGACCGACTCCGAGTACCTCGTCGCCGCAGCCGACGAGGACGAGGCGGAGCCAGCCACGGACTTCCCGGAGGGCACGGAGACGGGAGAAGAGGAGAGCCCCGCGTGGTCCCAGGCGGACACGGGGGTGAGCCACGAGGCGGACCCGGAGGCGCTCGCGTTTGCAGCCTCGGCGACGACGCCCGCCCTGGAAGACGACCCCGAGGAGGCCGAGGCGCTTCGCGCGCAAGAAGCGCTCACGGAATGGGGCAAGAAGCAGCTGCGAGACCATGGCATCGATCCAGAGGCGCACCTCGCCCAGGAAGAGTTCTCCGACGACCTCGCGTCCCTCGATGACCCGGAAGACCCCGAGGAGGCCGTGGTCCGCCTGGTCGAGGGCAGGCTCGGCAGCGGGCTGACGGCGCACGGGGTCGACGTCGGTGCCTTGCTGGCGAGGGCGCGTCAGAACGACTCCGAGGGCCCGAGCGAGATCAGGATGTCGGAGGTCCGCGAGCGCATGCGGCAGTCGCTGACCAGCGAGGGCTTCACGCCGGAGAAGACCGAAGAGCTGGTGTCGTCGCTGGACTGGCAAGCCTTCGAGGACGAGACCCAGGCCGCGGCTGACGAGGACCTCGACGACACATTCCACCTCCCCGACGAGGCGCCCGAGGCTGCCCACGCCCTGCCCGAGGACGAGGCCTGGGGCGGTGAAGCCGCGGACGACGAGGGCTTCGCGTCCGCGGAGGATCTGGACGACAGGGCCTCGTCGTTCGCCGAGCTGGGCGAAGACGGGCCGCGGCTCGCGCACCTCCTGGCGGCCGCCGCGCCCCTCGACAGCGAAGAATCCCTGCGACTTCGCCGCGACGTGGAGGCCGGGCACAAGGAGGGGCGGAGCTTCGCGGGGTGCGACCTCACGGGCGCCGACCTCTCTCACCTCGACCTCGAGGGGATCGACCTCGAGGGCGCCATGCTCGAGTCGGCCTTTCTCACCGGGAGCATCCTGCGAAAGGCGAAGCTCACGGGAGCCGTCCTGGCCCGAGCCAACCTGGAGGCCGCGGATCTCTCGGAGGCCACGCTCAACGGAGCCAATTTTGGCTCGGCGTGCCTGCGGGACGTGAAGGCCACGGGAGGCGTCGATTTCGGCGAGGCCGTGCTCGTCAAGGCGGACCTCTGGGGAGCGGATCTGTCCGGCGCCAATCTCTCGCGCGCCGACCTCTCCGAGGCCAATTTCTGCGACACCAACCTGGAGAACGTCGTCGCGGAAGAGGCGATGTTCCAGCAGGTGGATCTCACGGGAGCGCGCCTCGTGGGCGCGCGGCTCACGGGGTGCACCTTCAACGAGGTGAATGTGACCGAGGTCGACTTCACCGGCGTCGACCTGAGCTCCGCCACGTTCATCGCCGCCCAGGGCGACGGCGCCGTCTTCCGGAACGTGATGGCAAAGGACCTCACGAGCGTGATGGGCTCGTCCTTCGCCGGCGCAGACTTCTCCGGCGCGACGCTCGCCGGCGCGAACCTGATGGGGACGAGCCTCGCCGGCAGCGACCTCTCCGACGCCGACCTGCGCGGCGCGCTGCTCAACGAGGCCGACCTGACGGAGGCGAACCTCGATCGCGCGAACCTCGCCGACGCCATGCTCACCCGCGCCAACCTCACCAGGGCGTCGCTCTACGCCGCCGACCTGAGGCAGAGCATCATGAACCATGCGTGCGTCCAGGGGGCCAACTTCGAGAAAGCCAACCTGTTCAGCGCATGCGCCGATCGAATGGTTGGAGATGACGACACGAGCTTTGCCGGCGCCAACCTCAAGCGACTCAGGGTAATACCGGCCTAGAGGGAGCATGGACAGGGAAGCGCTGCGCAAGCTGATCGAACAAGAAGAGGTCGTTTCGGAGCTGGATCTGTCGGGCTTCGACCTGTCGGGGCTCGACCTCTCGGGCGGGATCTTCGAAGATGTCCGCTTCACCAACGCCAATCTGACCGGCGTCAAGGTGCGCGAGGCGATCTTTCACCGCTGTGACCTCGCGGGAGCCAACCTGAAGGGGCTGGATTTTCACCTTGGCACCGCCATGGACTGCACCCTCGCGGGGGCCGTGCTCGCCGGCGCCTCGCTGGTTGGAGCGAGCCTCTCGGCCGTGGACCTCGAATCGGCCGATCTCACCGGAGCCGACCTCTCGTCGGCCACCATCGATCATGCCCAGCTCAAGAACGCCCGACTGGTCCGTGCCAACCTGACCGACGGCACCCTGTTCGGCGTCACGCTCGAGGGCACGGACTTCTCTCAGGCCGACCTGACAAGGGCCGTCCTGTTCCGTCAGGACCTGTCCCAGGCCATTCTCACGGGGATCACCCTCGTGGAAGCGATCCTTGTCGAGGTACGGATGGGGCCCAAGGACTTCCGGCGGATGGACCTCAGCAGAACGCAGTTCACCAGCGCCGACCTGCACGGCTGCGACTTTTCAGGGGCCACGCTGACGCAATGCGGCTTCAAGGGCGCCAACTTGACCGGGGCTCGGCTGGACGGCGCCGTCGCCCAGCTGGCCGACTTCGTCGAAGCGACCCTGATGAACGCGAGCCTCACCCAGGCCGACCTGAGCCAGGCGCTCTTCGTCGACGCGCGCGCGGGCGCCGCGAACCTCTCGGGCGCGCGGCTCGAGATGAGCGTCTGGCACCGGGCGAGCTGCCCGGGTGCCCGCTTCTGCCGGGCAGACCTGAGCCATGCAGACTTCTCCCACGCCGACGTGTCGTTCGCCGATTTTTCCGACGCGACGCTGTCGCGCGCGCGGCTGCACCGCGTGACGGACAAGGGCACGATCTGGCCGCCGGGCAAGGCGCTGGCGCACGGAGACGACCAGGAGCTCAAGGAAGCAGAAGACTGGCAGGCCAACGTCCTTGGGAGGCCTGCCGGCAGTCAACGCACCCCTCACTCATGAGGAAACCATGCAGAGCGCAGCAAGAGCGAGACAGACCCAGCGGGAAGCCCACGGCGAACACGGCGCCGTGCTCCGCATCGATGGCTCCGCGTACATCGTCGAGACCGAGAGCGGCGAGGTCCGCGCGAAGCGCGCGACGAGCTGTCTGCTGGAGCCCGCCGCCGGCGACATGGTGCTCCTCACGGCCGTGAACGGCGCGCATTACATCCTCGCCGTTCTCGAGCGGGAGGAAGGCGCGCCCTTGCACCTCGTCTCCGACGGAGATCTCCAGATTCGTCTGCGGCGCGGCTCGCTGGGCATCGCGGCGCCCGACGGTGTACACGTGGCCGCCGGCAAGGACCTCTCGATGGCCGCATCGACCTTCCGTGTCCAGGCCAAGGAGGGGCACGTCGCGCTGGAGCTGTTCACGCTCCTCAGCAAGATGGCCCGCGGGGAGGTCGACCGGGCCAAGCTGATCGGCCGGAGCCTCGACTCGGCGCTCGAACGGCTGTCGCAGAGGGTGAAGCGCTCCTACCGCATCGTGGAAGAGGCTGACCATGTGCGCGCCGAGCGCATCGACTATGCGGCCAAGGGCAACCTCGTCATCCACAGCGAGAACGCCAAGATCACCGCGTGCCACGTCGTGAAGATCGACGCCGATCAGATCCAGGTGGGGTGACCGAACATGTTTGCAATCACATCGCGCGGTGGAATGGACTTTGGCATCCCGGACGTCTGCCGTCTTCCGACGACCATCCCCGTCCCATTTCCAAACTTTGCGGCGAAGCCCATGGGGACGTCCCCCGCGTACAAAGTGCGCATCGGGCCCGCTCCCGCCCATACCCTGGCGACCACCATTCCGATCACCTCCGGCGACAACCCCGGGCTCCTTGGCGGCGTGATCTCCGGCCGCAACATGGGCCCCGCGAGGCGTCTCCGATGCTCACGTAACACGTTGTGGCAGGGAAAACCGGCGGTGGTGCTGAGCGCCAACGGCCTCGGGAACCAGATCAACACGAACTCGACGACCATTGTCCCGAGCCAGACCAAGGTCCTGATCCTCAAGTGACGTCCGCTCGGTCATCAGCGAGAGCCGCCCGCGAGAGCGACCCGAGATCCCGCCCTGTTCTGACCGCTGAGGGACACTCACGTGGCCATCGATGAAACTACCCGCATCCGCCTGGGGATCATTCAAAAGAAATACGGCGATCGCCTGGCCCGGAGCGCGAACGGCTCCAACCCGCCGGACCGGCGCCAGGTGTTCATCGATGAATTCCGGCGGATCCTGGCCGACATCTTCGTTCCCACGTTCGAGGCCATCGGCCGTGAGCTCTCCTCGTCAGGGCACGCTTACCGGATCGAGCATGACGTGGGCGAGAAGACCCCCAGCATCGAGTTTCACCTCCTGCTCCGGGGCGTGCCGAAGGCGAACAACCTGATCCGCCTCTTCTACAACGCCGAGGCCGCGGGCGACGGAGAGGTGATCGCCGAGGTCAACGTCTACCAGACCCTGACCGAGCTCACGCGGTTCCGGGTGCTGGCCCGGGTCACCCGGGAGGTCGCGGAGCAGATGTGCGTGGACGCCATCGAACACGTCTTCGCCTGCAACGCTCGCTGAGAGGCCTTTGCGATGCCCGCGGCGCGGCCGCCGGCCGAGAGCGCCGCCCTCCATCCTCCGGCACGGCGACCCGGCGCTTCACGCTTCGCGCAGGATCCGGCGGTACGTCTCGAGGTACGCCGCCGCCGTCGCCGCCGCCGAGAAGCGCTCCTCGGCCGCGCGACGGCACGCCGCCGGGTCGAGCCGGTCGACGCTCGTTATCGCGTCGGCCATCTCCGCAGCACCGTCCACAAGGAACCCCGTCCGGCCGTGCTCGACGATCTCCGGCAGCGCGCCGGCGCCGCGCAGCGCGATCACGGGCGTGCCCGAGGCCAGCGCCTCCAGGGCCACGAGCGAGCTGGTCTCCTGCACAAGGCTGGGGACGAGCAGGCACCGCGCCGCCGCGAGCAGGCGGCGCTTCCGGGCGAGGCCCACCGGGCCAAGGAAGCGCCGCACAGGCCCGGGGCCGCGCAGCATCGGCAGCAGGACCTCCTGGAGATACCGCGTGTGCGCCTCGTACCCGAACGCCTGGCCGGCGAGGAGCAGCGGCACGCCGGCGCGGACCGAGGCCTCCACGGCGACGTGATAGCCCTTCTCCGGGCAGATACGGCCCAGCGCGAGGGCAAAGCCGCGCTTGTACCGCCTCGGCCGGTAGTGCTCCAGCCGGACGCCGTTCGGGATCTCGGGCAGGAACCGCGCCTCCGGCGGACAGGCGCGCCGCTGCGTCGCGGACACGCAGTGGAGGAACGTTTTCGGCCGCTCGAGACGGAACACCGCAGGCGAATAGAAGCTCGGCGGGAGATGGAGGGTCGCGAGCACCGGCACGCCCGGCTCGGGCAGATAGCGATCGAAATCGACGCCGTGCAGGTGGACGAGGTCGATCGGATACCTGTCGAGGGCCCGGGCGACGGCGCTCCGGTGGTGGCAAAAGGCCCGCTCCCTGGCCGCCTCGTCGAGGACGGCGCCCGGCGGGGGCGCCGGCGTGGCGACAAGCGTCCCCGCGCACGCGGAGCCCTCCGGGGCGACGACGATCGACCGGTGGCCGCCGTGCGAGAGCGCCTCGTCGAGCATCGAGAGGACCTGCTCGGCGCCGCCGACGGCGTCCGGACCCACGGGCGCGAGCGGATAACCGACGAGCAGGACCGTCAGAGGCACAGCTCGCGCTCGAGGCCGAGCAGCGTGAGCGTCTTCGCCGCGAGCCGCCGCCAGCGCGCGCCGTCGATCGGGAAGCCGAGGCGCTCGTAGTGGAGCGGGCCCTCGTGCGGCGGCCTGCGGAAATCGTACGCGGGCGCCGGCCGGAAGCGCTCGACCTCCGCGCCGAACGGGGCGAGCACCTCCCGCTGGCTGGCGAAGCAGGCCAGCATGGCGCGCTTCCGCGACGCCTCGATGTTCGAGAGCCGGAGCGCGATCTCGGGGACGCCGGGGTGCGCGATGAACTCGCCGGTGAGGAGGCGGCCGCGCGCGGCGTGGTACGACGCCGCCTCGAAGATCAGCGGCGCTGTGACGCCGTTCCAGAGGGCGAGCACCGCCGCCGCGTGGACGATGAGCGCCGCCGCGTCGTGATCGGGGTGGCCGCCCTCGTAGGGGTGGGTGAACACCACCTCGGGCCGCGTCCGGGCGAACAGCTCGACGAGCCGCCGGGTCAGGCTCGGCGCCTCCTCGATCGCCTCCTGGTCGACCGCGCCGAGGCACCTGAGCCGCCCCGCGGGCACGTTGCCGGCCGACATCGCGCGGGTCACCTCCTCGCGCCGGAGCGCGGCGTAGCGCTCGCGCCCGATGCCGGCGAGGCCCGCCGGCACGAAGCGCTCGTCGCGCGGCGCCCCGTCGGTCACGTGGACCACCTCGATCGGGCTGAGCCGGCCGATCCGCGCGCCGAGCCCGATGGTCTCGTCGTCCGGATGGGCGAGCACGACGAGACAGCGCGGCGCCCGGCCCGACGAGAGCCACGAGAACGGCGGCCACGCGAGCTCCTGGGCCGAGGGGCCCTGACGGCGCAGCACGGCGAGGTTCACGACGGCACCTCCGCGCGCCCGCGGCGCAGCTCCGGTCGCCCCCCCGGGATGCCGCGGTGCTCCTCGGGTCTCTTCTTTCGCTTCGGCGTGCTCGCGATGTGGGACATGAGCCACCTGGAGCGCATGCGGCCAGGTCGTCCTGGCGCAAAACGCAGCGATCTCCACACTACCAAACGGCGACGCGGCGCGCCAGACGGCGCGTAAAGCGCTGACAGACGAGCAGACGCGTACCCGCCCCTCGCCTCTTTGCGCTCTTGGCGCAGGTTACGCACGGCGTCGTCTCATGCGTAGCGCCGCGTCATGCGGGCGCAGAAGTCGGCGAACTCCTCGATCCGATGCGGAGGGCTCGTGTGGTGGGGCCGGACGCCGGCGTGCTCCGGGGTGAAGCAGTAGGTCAGGGTCACCTCGAACGGCTCGAGCGCCTTCATCTGCCGGTCGAACCAGGCCTCGGCGCCGGGGCGGAAGCTGTCGGCCCAGCTGAGGCCCGTGCGGAGGTGGCGCACCCCGAGCTCCTTCAGCCACGCCACCGCGTCGTCGAGCCGGTGGTCCTCGAAGTGGAACCACTGGCACAGACCGAACTCAGGGGTGTACTCCGGGAAGAGCCGGAGCGCGCGCTTGGGCGTCCCGTCCTCGCGGAGCAGGCCCATGTAGAAATGCCGGTAATACGACGAGCCCTCGGCCTCGCGGTGCCGGGTCGTCGCCGGCCACGCGCGCGGCAGATCATAGAGGCTGTACCAGTGGATCCGCTCGACCTTGCCGCGGAGGAGCTCGGCGCTCCGCCGGAGACCGAACTCCTGCACCTCCTCGGCGCCGAACGTGGAGACGCCGATCTCGGTGATCCAGAGAGGCCTGTCGGTCACAACGCGGATCTCCTCGAGCTTCGCGGGCCACTCGTGGATCTGCCAGTGATTCCAGTCGAGAGGGAAGCCGTGCACCGCGACCACATCGACGTGCTCGAGCACGCCCTGCCGCCCCATGTTGGCGATGAACCCCGGATCGATCGGCGAGATGCCGCCCAGCACGCGCAGCAGCCAGTGGCGCTCGCTCCGGATCGCGTCCGCGGCGAGCTTCACCATGGTTCCGTACGTCGTCCACTCGGGATCGATCTCGAAATCCCAGTGCGACCTGTTGTTGGGCTCGTTCCAGAGCATCACCGCCTCGATCACGCCTGCTCTCCCTTCACCAAAGCTCGCCTCGCCGGGTAGACGGCGCCAGGCGGACGACCGGCGGCCCTCTCGCGCCGGCGGCAGAGGTAGACCTCGGGCTCGGGGTGGTTCACGATCTCGAAGCCGGCGCTCCGCAGCATCGCCTCGGCGCAAGCCCGGTTGGGCACCCACCAGTTGGTCGGGTCGTGCGCATAGCTGTGCTCCACGAAATGGAGCCTGGGATAACCGGCCTCGTCGAAGATCTCCTCCTCGGAGAAGGGGAAATCTTCCTCCAGCGGCGCCACCTCCGCGCTGCCGCGCTGCATGCTCTGGAAGATCAGCGTGTGTCCGACCACGTGCTCGTGGAGCAGATCGAGCGCCAGGAGCGGGTGGCGGAGGTGGTACAGGACGCCCAGGAAGAGCACGAGATCGAAGCGCTCTCCGAGGCTGCCCACGTCGTACACGGAGAGGTTCCGGAACTCGATGTCCGCGCCGGAGACCTCCGCGGCGAAGCGCGCCTGCGCCAGGTAGTCGTCGTCGCTGTCGATCCCGAGGACGCGCGCCGCCCCGCGCCGCTTCATCTCGAGCGAGTAGAAGCCGGCGTTGCAGCCGATGTCGAGGACCGTCTTGCCCGTGAGATCCGCCGGGACGGCGTCGGCGAAGCCCCTCCATTTGAACGCGGGGTAGTCGCCGAGGAAATGGTCGGGCGCCGTCTTCACCCCGCGGAGATCGAGGTTGTGGAACCACGGCCCGAGCCCGCGCACGCGCTCCTGGATCTGCTCGCGCGTCCACTTCGCCGCGTTATCGACGCTCCGCACGCACCTCTCCATGGCTCCTCCCTTCACGCGGCGGCGCGGCTGAGGAGCTGGATGGCCTCGTGGTAGCCGTGCAGCGTCCCCACGTCGACATAGGCCTCTCCGGCCCGCACGGCGCGCGCGCTGCCGCCGCGGGCGAGGTACTCGTTCACGAGCGTCCCGATGTACGGGTCCTCCCGCCCGCGCTCGCACCAGAGGCCGTGGAGCTCTCGCATCACCGCCCCCGTGAGCCTGAAGGCGCCCCAGACCCACCGCGAGCGCGCGTTGCGCTGCTTGACCTGGATCTCGAGCACCCGGCCCTCGTCGTCGGTGACGACCGCGTCGAAGAGCTCCGGATGCTCGACCGGAAAGAGCAGGAACGAGAGCCCCCCGCCGCCGAGCGAGCAGAGCCCGTGCTCCGGGAACCACACCGTGTCGGGGAGCCCCACGAGCACGTCCTCCTCCGGCCCGATCCAGGGGAGCGACCGGAAGATGGCGTCGCAGAGCCCGGCGGCGGCCGGCTGCACCACATAACAGATGTGCGCCGGGCCGACGCTCGCGCCGTAGTACTCGACGATATCGGACTTGCCGGGCGAGATCACCATGCAGAGCCGGGTCGCGCCGGCGAGGACCATCCTGTCGATGAGGTACTCGCTGACCGCGCGCGGCCGCTCCACGTCGCCGTCCAGGCGCGTCCCCACCGGGAGAAGCTCCTTCGAGAACGCGAGCGGCTGGATCCTGCTGCCCAGGCCCGCCGCCGGAATCACTCCCCACATCGCGCCGTCCCTCCGTTCGATGAGCCGACCTCGGCTCCGTTCAATGAGCCGAGACCGACTCGAGAATGGCCACGAGCTCCGCCGCGCGGCGCGCGGCGCTGTGCTCCGCGAGCACCCGCTCCCGCGCCGCGCGGGCGATGGCCCCGATCTCGCCCGCCGGCAGCGAGAGCGCCGCGACCGCCTCGTCCGTTGTCGCCGCCACGAGGATCTCCCTCCCCGGCGTGAAGAACCGGTCGAGCCCCTCCCACCCGTCGCTCAGGATCGGCGTCCCGCAGGCGGCGGCCTCGAAGAGCCGGCCCGAAGGGCAGTAGCCCAGCGCCGCCATCGCCCCCCGCGTCACGTTGAGCGTCAGCCGCGAGGAGCAATAGAACGCCGGGTGATCCGGCGGCGCCACGTGGCGCAGGTAATGGACGTTGTCGCCGTTCTGCGCCCACGGGAAGTCCTCGGGATAGAGCGAGCCCCCGATGACGAACCGCTTCTCGGGCAGCCTTCTCGCGGCCTCGAGGAAGAGGCGGGAGAGCGCCGCCTGCCGGTCGGCGGCGTACGTGCCGAGGTACGAGAGATCCCCGCGGAAGCCGTCCCGCGGCGGGACCGGGCGGTGCACCGCCGGGTCCGCGCTGCCGTAGAGCGGGAACACCCGCCGGGCGCCGAGCTGCGCCTGGAGCCGATCGAGCACCGCGCCGCCCGTGTAGCTGAGCACGCAGTCGAAGTCGGCGAGGCCTCGCGGGCCGATGTAGCCCACCGGCTGTCCGGCCTGGATGCGATCCAGCGTCACCGGCGTGTCGAGATCGTAGAAGACCTTGAGCGCGCCGGACTCGAGGACAACGTCGGTCGCGGGGCCGCCGTCGGGACAGTACGACGTGACCATCGCCGCGTCGGCCTCGCGGACGGCGCGCCTGGCCTCGGGGAGGACGTCCTCGAACGAGGTGTAGAGCCGGAGCGTGTTGCCGTGCGAGAGCGCGGTCAGATCCCGGTGCGCGGCGTAATACGGGACGTCGCGCTCGAAGAAGGTGACGCGGTGCCCGGCCCGCCCGAGGGCGGAGACGACGCCGCGCCACAGCGTGGCGTGGCCGTTGCCCCAGGACGAGCTGATCGTCAGACCGAAGATGACGAGCCTCATGGCGGAGCGGACCTCCTCGATGCCTGCGTCTCCGGCGCCGGCGGCCTGCCCGGCTCGCCGGGGATCATCGCTTCCACCTCGGGGCGGCAGCGGATCCGCGGCAAGAGCGCCCTGGCCTCGGGCCGGAGCCGGCGGAGCGTGTACGCCACCTTGGCGCGGGTGTGCTCGGGCCCGTAGCAGTCGAGGAACCCGGCGCTGTTCAGCGAGAAGAACGAGAGCGCGTCCGCGTCGTTGAGCAGGGCGAGCTCGGCGTCGTCCCCCGGCCGCTCGTGCGCCGCCACCAGCGCGCCGATCCTGTCGAGGACCTCCGGCGCGAGCCCGACGCCGGCGAGCGCGGCGCGCGTCAGGGCGGCCCCGCGCCGCGCGTGCTCGTCCTTGAACGCCTGGTAGTCCGGGGCGCGGTGCTCTCTCCGGACGTCCGCCTCGGAGACGAGCCGCTCCACGTCGTGGAAGAGCGCCGCCACCTGGACGGCGACGCCGGCGCGCGGATCGAGGCGGAGCATCCATTGCCAGACGTCGATCGCATGATCGTGGTCGGCGCGGACGAGCGGCCTGTCGAGATCGTGGAGCTCCCGGTGCCGCCCGAGGACCCGGGCGAAGACCGCCGTCCCGGAGGCGGGGTTCCTCCTGCGGATGAAGCGCTGGCACCGTGTGAGGACCTCGTAGGCGGCGCGCGCGGCGCCCGCTCGCTCGAGCCCCTCGATCCGGAGGTCGAAGAGGCCGCCGGCGTCGAGCGCGTGCAGGCGGGTGTCGAGCGCCCACAGGTCGAGCGCCGACGCGCGCCACGCGCGGGCGTCGACGACAGCGTGGAGCGCCCCCCCGGACGGGCCGGGCGCGCCGCTCTCCACCTCCACGCCAGGGAACTCCCTGGAGAGCGCCGCGCTGTCGGACGGGGAGAGCAGCGGCGTCCCGCGGATCGAGGGTCCATCGCTGCTCGAAGAGGGGCCATCAATGAGGATGAGGCGCTTGAGCATGAGCGTGCGCTCTCCGGTCAGCCACCGGGATGGAGCTCGACACAGCTGCCGCGCGCGGCTGCCGCGGACGAACCTGGATCGCAGGTGGGGAACCTATCGCCGTGGTCCTCACCGCACCATCGCGGAAATTCCGTAGAGCAACGTCGGGAAAGAAATGAGCGCGAGACGTGGGATCGCCGTAGCGGCGCCAGCCGCGGCCATCGCCCTCGACGCTCCGCCGCGAGCCCCGGCGTCCGCTCCGCGGCCGCCCTGCCACGACCGCCGTACCTGGTCCGCCTGGGCTGCGCGCGCGCCGCCTGGGGTCGCCCGGGCGTGGCCCACCGCCGCTGATACCGCACCTCCCGCTCACCGCCGTCTGCCCCCTTCTCGCGCACGAACACGCAAGCCGAATTCACGAGGAGCATCGCGCGGCTCACCGGCTTCTATTGCGCGCCGCAGCCCGATAAGCGAGTGTGACGCCGATGCACCTTGCGCAGCGCCTGGCCGGGCTCGAGCTGTCGGCCATCCCCGTGTGGGTCCTCGACGTGGACCGTATGCGGCTCTGCTGGGTGAACGAGGCCGGCCTGGAGCTGTGGCGGGCGCAGGATCGCGACGAGCTGTTCGCGCGCGATCTCTCGACGGCGCCCGCGCGGGTCCGGACGCGCACCCAGGCCCTCGCCGCGCAGCTGCGCGAGGGTGGCGTCGGGCGCGAGAACTGGACCCTCTATCCGCGCGGGGTGCCGGTGACGGTGACGCTCCACTCCTCGAGCATCGAGCTCGACGATGGGCGAATCGCGATCTTGAACCAGGCGCTTCCCACCGAGGGAGCGCCTGAGCCGGAGCTCGTCCGAGGCATCGAGGCGCTGCGCCACACCTCCGTGATGATCGCGTTCGTCGACCCGAGCGGGGAACTCCTGATGCAGAACCCAGCGGCTCTGCAGGCGTTCGGCCGCACCGGGACGTGGAGCGCCTGGCTGGGTGAGCCCGGCGAGGCGGTCGCGATGCTCAGGGCGGCGCTGGACGGCGCCATCGTGACGCGGGAGATGCTCGTCCGCACCGTGGATGGGGAGCGCCTGCACGCGATCGAGGGGCGAGCGGTGCGTGATCCCGTGACGGGCGTCCTGGGGGTCTTGTTCCACCACACGGACGAGACGGCGCGGATAGGCGCCGAGCGCTCCGCCGAGGAGCGCGGCCGCCTGCTGGACGAGCTGAACGCGACGCTGGCGCTCGTCGAGCAGCAGCGCGGTGAGATCCTCGCCCTCTCCGCGCCCATCCTGGACGTGGGCGAGCGCGCGCTGGCGCTGCCGATCATCGGGGCGCTGAGCCGGGAGCGGAGCGCGGAGATCGCGGCGCGGCTCCTGCCGGCGATCGCCGGCAGCGGGGTCGACCGCGTGATACTCGACATGACCGGCGCCGCGGCGCTCGACGACGCCGGCGCCAGGCACCTGATCGACATGGTGCGAGCCATCCGGCTGCTCGGCGCGTCCCCCATGATCACGGGCATCCAGCCCGCGCTGGCCCGCACCCTGGTGGCATCGGGCTTCGACGGGACGGGCATCACCCTCGTGGGCTCCATCGCCCAGGGCCTCTCGCGTTCGAGGAAGCGCTGAGCTGGAGAGTACCCCTTCCACGACTCGCCCTGGCTCATCGGAACATCGCCTGAACGATGAGCGCTGCGCGGTGCTCACCCGGGCAGCGAGCGACGAAAAGACGAAGTCGGCGCCGTCGCGATTGAACCACATCTCGCCGGGGACCACAAGCCGTACCAAGGTACGGATGGTCGATCGCATTTCGTATCGCTAGCTTGCGCGCGGCACCTTCCACCGGAAAAGGAGTGTCGCCGATGGAGCGCGAGACACCGCTCGTCCTCATGTCCCTCTTCAGGCTCAATGGCGAACTCAGCCTCTGGGCAGCGTCACGGGTCGTCGCGCCGAGGAGACGTAGGTATGCGGCTATCCACGTGCCTTTTGCAGCAGGATCCCCAGCTCCACAGCGGACCTCGCCTCCAGCTTGGCCATCACGCGCGCCCGGTGCTCCTTGACCGTCCGCTCGGAGATCCCGAGCGCCTCCGCGATCTGCTTGTTGAGCAGCCCCCGCGCGACGCCCTCGCAGACCTCGCGCTCCCGCGCGGAGAGGAGCGCCATCCGCGCCGCGACGGTGGCAGGCTCGACGGCGGCGGAAGGCGCCGCGCATTGGCTCGGCTCCGCCTCGCCGGGCGCCGTCCCGGCGGCGAGGAGCCCCCGCCGGCGAGTCTCTTCCGGGCGCTCTCCGAACGCGCGCACGTACGCCGACTCGAAGACCTCGCGCCGGGCGAAGCCGGCGGCGCGCGCGACGCACAGCACGGCGAGGTGCGGCTCGGCGAGCAGCGCCCGCTGCGCGCGGACAAGGCGCCGATCGCGAAAGAACGTTCCGAGCGAGGTCCCGCGGTGCGCGCGGAATGCCGCCTCGACCGAGCGGGCGCTCGTCCCGGCAACGGCGGCGAGATCGATCGCGCTGATCGGCCCGGCGGCGTGCGCGTCCACGTACTCTTCCACCCGCCGGAGCACCGTCCGGCTCGACGGCGGCGTGGGCCGCTCCAGCAGGTGAGCGAGGTTGTGAGGCTGCCCCATCAGCAGGGCGCGCGAGAGCGACTCGGTCAGCCCGGCGAACACCTTGGGGTGATCGATGTCCGTGCCCGCGTTGATCTCGGCGGCCATGAAGCGGCAAAGTCGCTCAACGTAGGATCCGCTCCCGGCGCGGGAGTCCAGCGAGAGCTGGAACTGGAAGTCCTCGCGGACGACCTCGCCGGTGATCGACTCGAGCTGGGAGCAGAGATAGCCACGGTCGAAGCGCACCGTGATGACCTCCATCGCGCTGTCGTAGTTCACCTTCGAGCGGCCGTGAGCCGAGAAGATGGCTGGGCCGCCACCGTGTCCCAGGGTCGCGCTGTCGCGTCCCAGCGCAGCGCGTCCGCTGCCGCGGACGGGAATGACGAGCATCGGCGCGTCCACCTGGGCGTCCAGGTAGATCGCGTCGCTGGTATGGTCCTGGACGAAGAGGATGGGGCCGAAGTCCACGGCGTGGGCGCGCCACTCGAAACCGCGCGGGAGCGCGGGGTCAACTTCCCCGTAAAGCCCCTCCCATATGGATACGGCGGTGTGGTGGTCGCTGGTGTGGATCTCGAACCGGCGGGGCACGTCCTCGTGAGTCGCGCGGGGCATGGGGGGTTCGCCTCCAGGATCGATCGCGGATCGGACGGCAGGAAACGTCAGCGCTGTCAGGAAAGCAAGCGCGCCCTGACGACGCAATCGTGGGATGACCTGCGGCGGGTAGTCGGACTGCGGGCCGGCCTGTCATTGCCAGGGCGGCGCGTGGTCCTGCACGACGCCGGCCGCGTGTCAGCGCCTCGTGTGCCCCACGGACAGCGAGGCGCGTTTCACCCTGGACGGCACGGCGTGTCCGGAGCACGTCGGCCTCGAGTGCCCCGAGGCGCCCGGCTGCACCTCCGCGCGCTGCACGCGCGCGCTGAATCCGGGGACGGGAACAGCCTTGTGGCAATGCCTCCCGTTCCCCTGCTGAATCTCCCAAGCGCTCCCGGAGCCTCATCCAGTATTACTTTCGACACTTTCCAATGATCGTGAATATTCCTTAACAACTTCCCATCGAAAGGAGTCACCCATGCCGTTGGATCGAGACCTTCTCAAGCGCGAAATCCTGCCGATTCCGGACCGGCCCTATGTCGGCCCGGTGATGTACAATGCCCAGGACCCAGCCTCCCACTTCCCTCCGATCGAGCCGATCAAACCGCCCTCGAAGGCCCCCAATGTGCTCCTCATCCTGCTCGACGATGTGGGCTTCGGCGCCGCGGAGCCCTTCGGGGGGGTCATCAGTACCCCGACAGCCAAGCGGCTCGCCGAAGGCGGACTCAGATTCACCCGTTTCCACACGACAGCCCTGTGCAGCCCGACGCGCGCCGCCTTGCTGACCGGCCGCAACCCCCACTCCGTCGGCATGGGTTGCATCACCGAGCTGTATACCGGCGCGCCCGGCTACACCTCGATGATCCCCAACACCGCCGCCTCGATCGCCAAGATCCTCAGGTACAACGGCTACTCGACGGCCCACTTCGGCAAGTGCCACGAGGTGCCCGTCTGGGAGACCGGCCCATCGGGGCCCTTCGACCACTGGCCCACGTACATGGGCTTCGAGAAGTTCTATGGCTTCGTGGCAGGCGAAACCAACCAGTTCTACCCTACCCTCTACGATGGAACGACCTACATCGAGACGCCGCACGACGGGGACTACCACCTGACCACAGATCTGACAAACCAGACCATCAAGTGGATCGAGCAGCAGAAGGCCATGGCGCCGGACAAGCCCTTCTTCATCTATTTCGCGCCCGGCGCGACCCATGCGCCCCACCAGATCCCGGACGCCTGGCTTGACAAGTACAAGGACAACGAGGACTTCGCCAAGGGCTGGGACGAGCTGCGCGAGACGATCTGCAAAAAACAAAAATCGCTCGGCCTCATTCCAGAGGACGCGGAGGCGGCGGTCAACGAAGACGTCCCGAAGTGGGACGATGAGATGTTCGACGACATGAGGGATTCCCTGCGCCGCGAGATGGAGCTCTACGCCTCCTTCCTCCAGCAGACCGACGAGGAGGTCGGCAGGGTGATCAAGACGCTCGAGGACCTCCACCTCATGGAGAACACGCTGATCATCTACATCCTCGGCGACAACGGCGCTTCCGCCGAAGGCACCTTCATGGGCACCTTCAACGAGATGATCGGCTTCAATGGCATCCAGAAACCGCTCGATGAGCAAAAGACGATCATCAAGGACAACATAGACAAGTTCGGCACCAAGGAAGCGTACAATCACTATGCCATCGGCTGGGCCCAGGCCATGTGCACGCCGTACAAGTGGACCAAGCAAGTCGCCAGCTTCTTCGGCGGCACGCGCAACGGCATGATCGTCCATTGGCCAGGGAAAGACGGCGACGGGAAAGACCACATCGTCCGGGGCGACAGGGGGCTGCGACACCAATTCACTTACGTGATCGATGTGCTTCCGACGATCCTCGAGGCGGCCGGATTGCCGGAGCCGTTGAGCGTCGACGGAGTGCTGCAGATGCCCGTCGAGGGTACGAGCTTCCTCCGGACGTTCAGAGAGCAGAATGCGCCCGAGTTCCGCACGACCCAGTACTTCGAGATGTTTGGCAACCGTGGCATCTACCATAACGGCTGGACCGCCGTCACCCTCCACTCGAAGCCCTGGGACTTCGAATCCAATCCGGACTACGAAAAGGACACGTGGGAGCTCTACTACACGTACCCATGGGGCGAGGAGTCGCCGCATCAGGTGGACTGGACCCAGGCGAACAACCTCGCCCAGAGGGAGCCCGAAAGGCTAGCGCAGCTAAAGAACCTCTTCGAGATCACGGCGGCTCGATATAATGTCTTTCCCCTCAACGACGAAAAGACAGAGCGCCTGGAACAGTCGGCCCCCCCGGTCGGCACGAAGCAGAGGTACGTCGACGGCAGCTTCGTCTCCGACCCGTGCGTGATCAACAACTTCAACCGCTCGTTCATGATCACGGCCAAGATCGAGGGCCCCCACGGGGAAGCGCCGAACGGCGTGATCCTCGCCCGGGGCAACGACTTCGGCGGCTTTGGCCTCTATGTCAAAGATGGAAGGCTTACTTACGTCTACAACTACCTGGGGCTCGAACGCTACTACGTCCAAGCCGAATCTCTGCTGCTGCCTCTGTCCGAAGCGTACGAGGTCCGCATGAAGTTCACCTACACAGGCACGGATACGGGCGAGGGCGGCAGGGTGGAGCTCCTCATCAAGTGGCCCAGGGAGAACGAGTTCAAGCCTCTCACGCTCGTCGCGTCCCCGGCCGTCGGCGAGGACCCGCTCAACCATACACCGAAGGATTTGCCGCCGGGCCAACTCCTCAAGACCAATCCCATTATCTTCAACGTGGACGCCTTCCTGATGGTCGGCAAGAAGACGGGCGGCCCGTTGTGCCCCGACTTCGCAGGCAGCGGGAACAACCGCTTCCCCGGCAAGGTGCACTGGGCGGAGATCGAGCTGACGGGCGAACCCGCCAAGGTGAGCCCCGAACACAGATTGCACGCGCTGGAGGCGATCCAGTGACACGTTGACCCGGCCGCGGGCCAGCCGCCCGCAGCTCCCCATGGCGAGCCGGTCGTCGGGCTCGACCTCGACGTATGGCGCAGAGCGCCATCGTTCGCGCGCGCGAACGATGGCGCCTGTTGAGCCACACCGTCCCCCGCCCTCGGGGATGAGGTGGCGGCCTGGGTCGTTCACGAGGCGATCGGTCGGCTGCTCGGGCTGGAGGAAGAGGCCGCGCGCTGGAGCGAGCACGACCGGCTCGTACGGAGGGTGCCGGTGCGGACGTACCGGGTCGGCCGGAACGGCGCGCTCGAGGCGGCGGGGGCATCGGCGGCGCCTCGCCTCGCGTTCGCGGGCCCGTCGGCATCTCACGAAACTGACCGCGGCAGTGCTAGGGTGCCCCGCGTGCCGACGATCTTCACCAAGGGCGATCTCCTCAACACCCCGGATCTTCACGCGTACGCGCACGGCGTGAGCTGCGTGGGCAACATGGACACGGGGATCTCCGTGACGTTCAAGAAGCGCTGGCCGGGCCTGCTCCCGGCGTTCGAGCAGCGGAGCGCCGAGCGGAAGCTCCAGCTCGGGGAGGCCTTCGTCTGGAGCGAGGGCGACGACACGGTGTACAGCCTCGCGATCCAGGAGAACGCGACGAAGAGGCCCTCGCTCGCCGCGCTCGAGCGCTCGCTCGCCGCGATGGTGACGCACGCCGCCGGGGCGGGGATCGCGCGGATCGGCGTGCCGCGCGTGGGCGCCGGCAAGACCGGCCTCGAATGGCTGCGCGTCAAGAGCATCCTCGTCAAGGTCGCCAACGACAAGCCGGTCACGCTCGTTGTCTACGAGCAGTTCGTGCGCGCCCAGGGCGCCTGACGGCACCGCGCCGCTCCCGGAACCCGGCGCTCGGCGTGCGATCGAGCGGGCCTGTCACGGGCCGGGCTTGGCTTTGTCCCGCAGGTAGAGCGCCTCCACCTGCTGCCGGGCCCACGGGGTCCGTCGCAGGAAGTGCAGGCTCGATTTGATGCTGGGATCGTACTTGAAGCAGCGAATGTCGATCATGCGTCCGAGCTGCTCCCAGCCATGCTGCGCGACCAGGTGCTCGAGGATCATCTGGAGCGTGACGCCGTGAAGAGGATTGTCGGGCTGGGGCTGAGTCATATCGATGCTCGGGGGCCGATCGCCCCGGAGGGCCGGCGTGAGCCCGCGGTGTAGCACGTCGCGCGGCGGCCGCCGCACGTCGCGGCCGATGACCGGTGGATGAGAAGATCTTACTTCTTCAGCCAGGTCTGGGTCCTGCCGAGGAGGGAGATGCCCAAGAAGCCGCGCACCTTCAGCTTCTTCCCGCCCTCGATCGCCTCGAGCTTGCAGCTATAGGTCTTGCCGTTGTTCGGATCCAGGATCGTACCGTCATCGTACTCGTCGTCATCGCGGACCATGTCCCAGATGATGACGAGCCCCAGAATGGGCTTGTTCTTGTAGGCGCCCTCACAGGCGGTGCAGATCTTCGGCTTCCCCTTCTCGTCGAGCGGCTGCTTCAGGCTCACGATCTTGCCGAAGATCTTCCCGCCCTTCTCGTAAATCTCGACCACCGACTGCTCGACCCCTTGCTCATCGATCGTCCGCCACTGGCCGGTCACAGGGAGAGGATCCGCGAGCGCGAGCGAAGTGGCGAGGGAGCAACCCAGGGCGGCAAAAAGAGCCAAGAACCTCTTCATGTCGTCACAACTCCTTTCATCGGTCTGCAAAGCCACGGCGTTCGGCCCTGGCGTGGTGCTTGATTCGCATGTCGGTGCGCGCCGCTGAGTGCAACACGCCTCGGAGGGGGACGGGGCGCCGCGCCGTTTGTTCATCGGACCGGAGGGAGCGGCGGCGGGAGGCAGGGCTCTGGTCGGAGGGGGAGCCGAACGGCCGACATGGCTCTCTCGCAGCAGCCCTGCGGCGCGGTGGACGTCATTTTTCCCCCGAGGGTACCGGGCGGGTTCGTGGAGCGCAACGGCGCCGTGCGGCGGCGCGCCGGAACGTCGGGTGAACAGAGAACGGTTGATTCCACGGGGCTGGATCCCGCCGTGGCCAAGCTGCCCATGGCCCGCGCCTCGCGCCTCGCGCCTCGCGCCGCGCGCCGCGCGCGTCCGTCCATGCTGGGCCGGTGCCATTCCGCCGACTGAGGCGGTCATGTAAGGTTCTCTAGGTCAACCAGCGCGTGCAGCGTGGCCGTACGGTCGGACCGGTGATGCCCACGAGCTTCGAGCGGCGCCGCCGGCAGTCGGGCCTACGTGCTCTCTCAGCCGGCGTGAAGGATCCGAAAGCGATCGGGGTCCGCCGGATCTCGATCAACGACCTGGACCGGCGACCAGGCCCACTGCCAGACGCTGATGCCTGGCGTGCGGGAGAACCGGATCTGCCCGCGGGTGCCTTCGACGGCGACGCGCGCCCAGGATCCGGCAGTTGGCGCCCTGTCCGCGCCGTGAGAACGCAGCACATCGGCGAGGACGGCGACCGTGTCGTAGCCCTCGAAGGCGACGAAGGAGGGCGCTTCGGCCAGCCGCTCGCGCAGCGCCGCCTCGACCCGGGCACCGAGCGGGCTGAGGCGTTCGGGCAGGTAGCGCAAGAACGGGATGGCGGCGCTGTCGGCGCCCAGCAACGTCGCCCATCCGGCGAGCTCCGGTTGCCCGGCCGGAGCACCCATCATGATCTCGGCGAGGCGCTGGTCGCGGCGGACAGACTTGACGATCGACACCGCCGGCTCCGGGTAGCCGACCAGGAGAAGGAGGGCTGTCGCGCGATTGTCGACGAGCTCGTCGCACACGGCCGCAGGGGCGAGCGCGCGCATGTCGAGCTCGATGACGGTGCCGCCGCGTGGAGCGAGGTAGTCCCGCAGAATGCGGGCCCCAGACGCCCAGTAGACGCTCGAATCGGCTGCAACGGCGATGCGCCTGTGGCCCGCGCCGAGGAGGAAGTCCGCGTAGATCCGCCAGCCGTGGGACTGCGCCGGAGCGAGGCGCGCGACCCATTCCGTCGGCTGTTCGGTGAGCGCGTCGAGGACCGCTGACGAGCAGAGGAACGGCAGGCCGAGGGCGTCGGCCCTGCCGGCAGCGGCGCGCGCGGCGACGCTGTGATACTCCCCCGCCAAGGCAGCCACGCCCAGGCGAGCCAGATCATCGACGGCCGCCGCGGCCCTCTGCGGATCAGCCGCTGAGTCTCGGACCACCAGCTCGAGCGGTCTTCCGACGATCCCGCCGGCGTCATTGACCTCGCGAACGGCCAGCTCGAGTCCAGCGAGCAAGTGCCGGCCTGCCTCGACCCAGCCGGGCCGAGTCAGCGGAACGAGAGCGCCGATCTGGACGGAGGATCCGTCGGTCCGCTCCGCTCCAGGGAGCGGCAGTGGCGTATTCATGGGTTGGCGTCACTCATGCAACGATTCGTTGCACTATGCCCGGAAGGGGCCCACTGAGCAAGGCTCGCGAGAGCGCGCTGTCCTGGCCTCGCGCGGCCGGCGTGGGGATGACTCGGCGCTCGACTCGCGCCGCGACGCGACGCGAAGAGCGCTGGCCGCTCCGCGCGCGCGCGCTCGCTCCTACAGGCGCTCGATAAGGAAGCTCCGGGTCTGGTTGTCGAAGGTGAGGGGGGCGAGGTTCGCGTCTGCCGTGAGGACGCGCCACTCGGCCGAGTAGCGCCAGAGCCCGTTGTAGAGCGTCAGCTGGAAGCCGGAGGGGACGCGGACGGAGCTGACCCTCTGGTCCCATGGGGTACTCAAAAAGTGGCCGGAGCCGACGCCGTAGATGACCGATTGGCCCGAGTAGCTGGCGTGCTCGTAGAAGGTGACAACGTCGAGCTGCGGGTCCGAGGCGTTCGAGACGATGATGCCCGAGATCGTGTCGTTGAAGCCCGCGGCCACGAGATCCGTGTCCGAGGTGAAGACGCGCGCCTCGCCCCCGAAGCTGCCGTGCATGAAGGCCGTGACCCGGAGCCCGGCGGGGACCCGGATGGCGCTCACGCGGTTGTCTCCGATGATCGTCAGGTTCGGGAGGTCGTAGCGGCCGATCCCGAAGCCCTGCGAGATGCCGGAGAAGTTCGAGAGATCGTGGAGCACCACCTGGTTGCTGGGGTGGACGGTGGGGCCGCCGGCGATCGTGGCGTCGATCCAGGCGCGGTGGCGCGCGACGTCGACGCCGAGCTGCTTCGCGTGCAGGTTCGTGCCGTTCTGCCCGTTCGAAGCCGAGAACACGGCGACCTGACGCCCATCGACGAACCACGGGCCGCCGGAGTCGCCGCTCCAGCCCGCGCCCGTCACGCCCGTCGCCAGGAGCTCCTCGACGGAGTACCAGCCGTCGATGTGGAGGGTCGCCTTCTTGAGCGACGGCGCCATCACCAGCGGCGTGCCCTCGCTCCCCCAGCCGTAGGCCGTCGCGTCGCTGCCGACCGCGACCGACGTCGCCTGGGCCAGCTGGACGAACGGTCCACTGGCGTCCTGGGTCAGGTGGAGCAGCGCGATGTCGGCGGCGGCCGAGGGCACCTCGACGGCGTCGACCGCGATGCGCTGGCCGGCGCCGTACGTGTTGCTGCCGACGCGCACCGCCGACGTCTCGCCCTCGTCCGCGATGCAGTGCTGCGCGGTGAGCACCCAGCGCGCCGCGACGAGGGTGCCGGTGCACTGGTAGAAGTCGCCGGTGCTGCCGCGCACGTCGTAGACCTGGACGGCCCAGGGGCTCGCCTCGGCGAGCTCGCCGCCGACGATCGCGGACGAATGCGACCCGAGCGCCTCGATCGGCTCGTCCGACGCGACATCCATCGCGCAGCCCGTGAAGAGGCCGAGCGCGGCGCCCGCGCACGCCGCGAGACCAAGCTGATGACCAAGTTCTCTCTTCTTCATTCTGCCTCCACATCATGATTCTGTTCAGACGATCGCCCGCGCCGGCGGAGTCCGCCTCCGCCAGGAGCCAGCTTTCGTCAGCAATCAACGTGACGGGGCCTGTGATCGCGGCGTGCCAGGCTCGGCGACGGCGTCTCCGAGCAGACCCATGGGGGCACCGGGCTGAAACCGGTGAAGCGACAGCCGGAGCGGCAGGCCCGGAGGCGGGCGTACGAAATCCGCCCGCGACGCTCAAGAATGACGTCCAGAGTATGCTGCGCTACCCCAAGCGGCGCCAGGCGGCGATCTGAAACGGCCGCGTTCGAGGCGTGGAACGAGGCGACATCCCGCCGCACCTCGCCCGCGCCGGCAGCCTCCCCATGACCCTGAAAACGAGTGGCCCATGAGGATGAGGACCGGCGTACAAAAGACCGCGGACGGCTCGGGCCGCAACTCCGATCACGAGCGACGCGACGTCCCCGAAAGCGAAGGAGATCTCATGAAGAGAACGACCCATCATCCAACAGCAACGCTCGGACCGGGCTTGCCGGGGGTGGTCTTGCTGAGCGCCCTCCTCGCCGGGTGCGGTGACGGCGAGATGACGTCGAGCTCCTCATCCATGTCGTCAGGCACCGGAGGCAGCGGCGGCGAAGGCACGAGCGGCGGAAGCGGCGGCGGAGCAGGAGGCGGCAGCGCTCCAGGCACCAAAGGCTACCCCGATCGCTTCACCGTCGGCGCCCCCGGCGTGGGTACCTACGCCCAATCCGATCCCCAGCTCCCTGTGCCGCCCGGGTACACCGAAGTGTGGCCCAGCGACGACGAAAGCAAAGAGTGGGACCTGTACGATTGCAACGGCACTGTCAATCTGGACCACATGTACTTCCACGCGTTCATTTACATCGGCACCGGCTGCCACGGCACGGTCAACATCACGAACTCGATCATCGCGCCGCCGCCCGGCTCCACGAACCGCAGCATTCTGGTCAACGCCGACGAGTCCGCGCCGCTCACGTTGAACATCAGCGACACCACCATCCGCCCCGAGCCCGTCGGTCTCGGAGGTACGAACGCCGCCCTTACCGAGCATGCCGTGAACGCCTGCGCGACGTGCACCATCCGCTTGACCCGGGTGGACGTGGCCAACACCGGCGGCATGTGTCTTTGCGGCCAGAACACCGTCATCGAGCAGAGCTGGTTGCACGACAATTACATCGCGCACCTGGCCGACCCCTCTCTCGCGCATACGGGCGGTGTCTTCCCGTACGGGGGCAGCGGCCCGCTCGAGATCGGCCACAACCGACTCGAGCCGGGCGTCGACGCCGCCACGGGCAACGAAGTGCCGAACTACTGGCAAGCCATCACCGCCGTGCTCTTCACCCAGAGCGTCGACGGCTCGACGCTGCAGGACTACGACGTCCACGACAACTTCGTCTCGCTCGGCGCCTACGACTTCTACCCCGAGAACGGCAAGGACATGATCCTGCGCAACAACGTCTTCGGCCCGAGCCACTGGGGCTACACGGCGTCGTGCGCGACGTGTACGTACGCTGATTGGTCCAACAACGTGGTCGGCGACATCGACGGCAACCCCACGAGCGAGGTCGTCCCCCAGCCATGAGGCCGTTCGGTATCAACGTGGATGGCTTCGTCGGCGCTCGTGTGGAGGAGCCGGAGCTTGCCCTCTCACGCTACGGTGTCCTCGCGCACCGGGCCACGATGCCGCGGTTGCGGAGCACCGGGTCGAAGTCGACGCGGAAGGAGGAGACCAGCTCCGACGCATCGACGTAGAAGCTCCCGCCCCGGATCACCCGGTCCGTGGAGGGGGCTAAATTTGCACAATCATTGCACGATGGGTCGTACGGGTTCTTGTACCAATCCAGGACCCACTCCCACAGGCTCCCGCCCAGGTCCGCCTGCCCCCACTTTCCATCCCCCTTCGGCGACTTCGACCCGACCGCCTGAACATCGCTGAACGCGCACGAACCGTCGGGTCCGCAGCCATACACCGCGTACGTGCTGTCGATCGTCGTCGAGCTCGGCGGCTTCGACCACGGATACTCCCGCTGCCCGTCCGCTCCGCCTCCTCCCGCCGCCGCGTAGTTCCACTCCGCCTCCGTCGGCAGCCGGCCTCCGTCCCACGCACAGAACGCGAACGCGACGTACCAGTCCAGGCAGTTCATCGGAAGGTGCTCGTTCGCGCCGGAGCCATCCGTCCACGTCTGGTAGGTCGACTCGCACTTCACAGCGGTCTTCAATGCCGCCACACCGGCGGGCAGGCGGCTGTCCCACGCCGCGTCCCACCCGCTCCCCGGGATCTTCGGGTGCTCTCCTGCTCGTGCCCTGGGCTTGCTCCCGGGATAGGCCTCCACGAACTTCCGGAACCGTCCCACGGTCACCTCGTACCTATCCAGCAAGAAGCTGCTCATCGTCGCCGGATACGAGGAGTCGTTGCTCCGGTTGAACGTTCCCCCGGGTATCGCCGCACCCGTCGCGCAGCAGCTCTCGTTGCGCCCGGGACCGCACGTCTCCGTCAGCCCGACACAGCTCCGCGGCACGCACTTCCCTCGGTCGCACGCCGGCGCTGCCGCTCCACACGGCGCCGCATCCTCCCATTCCCCGCGCTCATCGCAGCGCTGCGGCCGGTTGTCCGTCGCCGTACACCGCACCTGCTCCGGCCCGCACTCCCCACGACACTTCCCCTCCACGCACGCCTGGTCCACGCACTCCTTCCCCCCGGGCGTACACGCCACGTCTCCGCCGCTCCCGCCGCTCAGGCCGTCTCCGCCGCTCCCGCCGTCTCCCCCGCTCAGGCCGTCTCCGCCGCTCCCGCCGTCTCCCCCGCTCCCGCCAGGCCCCGCGCCGCCTGCGCCTGCGGCTCCTCCGCTCCCCTCGCTGCCGGTCCCGGCAGCTCCACCGCTCCCGCCGCTCCCCTCGCTGCCGGTCCCGGCAGCTCCACCGCTCCCGCTCCGGCCGCCTCCCTCGCCGCCTGCGCCTCCTCCGCTCCCGCCGCTGCCCTCCGCCACCACGTAGTAGCTGGACTCCAGCCCCGCCAACCACCCGCACCCGCCCGCCGTGAGCGCCCACCCCGCCCACAACCATCTCGCGCCCTTCCGCTTCGCCATACTTTGTCCTACTGCCGCACCGCTCTCGCTGTCCACCGGCGCTCGCCTTCCGCCTCGTGCTCGGCCGCGCCGCCAAGGAGCGACCTCACGGCGGCGTCCCATCGCACAGCGAGGTGCAGGCGCAGCACGGCGATGGAGGCATCAGGTTCCACCTGACAAGAACGAGACGTAGTATGGCCGGATGACGGACTCAGACGACCCCCGATCGCCTGCGGCGCTCCACGGGACGCGGGATGAAATTCGTGCGCCGCCGGCGTCCCGTCAGGATACGGCGAGCGCGTCAGGGCCGGACGGGCACCAGCACGGACAGCCGGCGAGCGACGGGGCGCGTGAGCTCGGCGGGACGCCGGCGCCTCTCGATCTCGTGCCCGCCATGATCGCGGCGACCCGCGCGATCACGTGCGCCACCGACGAGGCGTCCCTGTTCGCGGCGGCCATCGAGAGCCTGTCCTGCCTGGGCCACGACGCCTTTTACCTCAGCAGGTTCTGCGACGACGCGAACAGCGTCCTGGAGATCGTGGGCGTCTGGAAGCGCGCCGGCGCGCCGCCCCTCCCGGCCGGCGCGCGCCTGCAGCGCTCGGCTTACCCCGGCCTGGAGAAGATCGCCGCGGGCGACCCGATCCTGTACGAGGACTGCGCCACCGACCCGCGTCTCCACGAGACGACGCGGCGCCTCATGGTCGACAAGATGGGCATTCGCTCGATGGCGCTGTTCCCGCTCATGCACGGCGACCGGCTCCTTGGCTCGCTGTCGGCCAACTACGGCGCGCCTCACGTGTACTCGCCGGAGGAGCGGCAGCTCTTGACGCTCGTCGCCCAGCTCTCGGCCGTGACGCTGCTCGGCATCCGGAGCCGCAAGCAGATCGACGAGAAGGTCCGGCTGGTGCAGGCGCTCTACCGCGCCGGCGACGCCGTCGCCGTGATCTCCGAGGAGGCGCCGCTGCTCGACAGGACAGCGGAGCTCCTTGTGAACGAGGTCGGCTACGTGATCAGCTGGATCGGGCTCGTGGACCACGAGCGCGGCGTGCTCGCCTCCCGCGCCGGGATCGGCAGGAGCTTCAGAGTCGATCTCTCCATCTCGCTCCCGCTGGACAACCCTGGGAGCGCGGCGGTCGCAGCGTTTCATCGAGGCCATCCGGTGGTGCGCCACGATCTCGGCGAGCGCGGCGAGGCCGAAGGCTGGGGTGAGGCCGCCACGAACGCCGGCCTGCGGACCGGGGTGTACGTGCCCCTCCGCGCGGGCGGAGAGGCGCTCGGGGTGCTGGGCGTCGGCAGCTCGGACGAGCGCATGACCGAGGACGAGGTCGCGCTCATCGCCGCGTTCGGGAACCAGCTCGCCGCCGCGATCCTCCGGGCGCGGAGGGACCGGGAGCGGACCGAGCAGCTCGCGCAGCTCGAGCAGGCCTACGACCGCCAGGCGCGGCTGCTCGAGGTCGTGCGCGAGCTCTCGACGCCCGTCATCCCGGTCCACGACGGGATCCTGGTGCTGCCGCTCGTGGGCACGGTCGACTCGAACCGGAGCGCGCAGATCATGGGCTCGCTGCTCTCCGCGATCGAGCGCGAGCAGGCCTCGGTCGTCCTCATCGACGTCACCGGCGTCCCGATGGTGGACACGGGCGTCGCCGACCATCTGCTCCGGGCCGTCCGCGCGGCAGCGCTGCTCGGCGCCGAGGTCGTGCTCGTCGGCATCGCGCCCACCGTCGCGCAGACCATCGTGCAGCTCGGCGTGGACCTGAGCGGCGTGACCACCCGCGGCGATCTCCAGGCGGGAATCGCCCACGCCCTGCGGCGGCGGGGCCTGGAGATCCGCCCGCTCCAGGCCGCCGCGGCGGCGCCCGGCGCCGGCGGAGACAGGTTCCGCAAGGTCCGGTGAAGCGCCCGCGAGAGGAAAGACTCCTCAAAAAACCATCAAATCTTGGCGTCTCTCGGCGTCTCTTGGCGTCTCAACTTCTCGCCGTTTGCGTGCGGCTTCAACCCGTTTGTCGCTCTAGCAGGCCGAAAGCGAGCCAGACGACGAGACGGAATGTGGGTCAGCGACAGGGACCCAAGCCTGGCCATGAATGCATGGGGAGGCGCGGTCCAAGGGGCAGAGCTTAAGCTTCACAGCGGTTGCCAGCCGAGCAACCCCGATTGCACCTGGACAAATCGGTAGTGCTTTCGGAGGAGGGGAACGCGATCGGGGACGCGTTAGGTGCTCTTAGCCCTCGCAGGCTCACAGGGTACCGCACGACATCCAGCTGGACGGGTTTATTACATCTGGATAGCGCGTTCCGGCAGAACGGTTCTCGTCAGCGGCCGGTTCCGGGCGCGACTGAGCGATGCCGCTCGTCATGTCTCGCCGTTATTGCGTCGCGCGGGACGCTGAACCGGGTCACCTTGACGCGAGCACGTATCACGTATAGTTTTGAGCGATGCGTTCGACAGGTGTATCGAGCGGATCTCGTGCGCGGTGGGCCACGGCCCTGAGCGCGATGATGCTCGCCGGCTGCGGAGTGACTGAGCTCTCGGCCATTGAGGGCGCTGCGGGCGCGATCGATAACGCCGGCAGCGCGGGTTCGGGCGCGGGCGCCTCCAGCCAGAGCGGCTCTGGGCATTCTGGTTCCGGCGCGTCCGGCTCCGGCGGCTCCGGCCCTGGCGCGACACCAGAGCTGGACATCAGCGGTACATGGGCCATGTTCGGGTTTGAAGACCCGGTCGCCGTGGACATCGAGCAGCGCGGCAGCGTGTTGTCCGGGAAGGGTTGCTTCTCGGGGCTCGAGGTCGACGGGGTGCCCCATCCCTTGGGGCCGTGCACGCCGCTCACCGGGCGCATCGTGAACGGGCGCGCCGAGTTCGCGTTCATGGCCCTCGAATACCGGTATGCCGCGGACGCTTTTGTCGCAGAATCCGGCGATCGCATGGCGGGCCGCTTTCACGGCGTTTCAGCGTGGTACGGGCCGACGGCGTGGCTGCGGACCGATCCTTCGCAACAATGGCTCGCGCACGACGAGCGCCTCGGAACCGCGCTGCGCGAACACCAAGGCAGCTACGATTTGACCCTGGATCCGAGCAGCGCACCGGGCGACGCGTTCTCGACCGATCGCTCCTACGCGCTGAGTCTGGGTGTCAACGCTTCGCCGCTCATCTTTGGCGATCTGGGCGCCTTTTGGGCGAGCGAGATGGCGTGGCATGAGCCCACCCTCACGATCGGCCCTGTACCGGCGACTCATCCCGAGCTGCCCGTGGCGCTCGAGCTCCGCTTCCGCGACACCGTGCTTCACGAGGTTAGCGCGACAATGCCGGAGGGCGAGCGCTACGTCTTCACCGCGGCGCCCACGCCCTGATACGGGCGGGACACTGTCCCGAGCTTTCGTGCTGTCGTCAGTTCGGCTGCCACCGTATCCAGTTCTGTGGGCACTCCGTGGTGTCGTACCCGTGACGGTAGAAGACGTCGCTCACGGATCCCGCGCGCACCGGACCCCGATGCCGGCTGCGCGGGTCGTCGGAACCCGATGGTCGCGGGTGGAGAGGAGCAGCGCCTCCGGGACGCTGCGCCAGCCGCCGCCGCGCATCACCCGCTCCGTCCCGCCCGTCGTGACGGAGCAGTCCACGCAGTCGGGCGTATAATCCACGTGCCAGTCCAGCGCCCACTCCCACACGCCCCCCGCCAGATCCGCTTGCTTGAACAGCCCGTCTCCCTGCGGTGATCTCGATCCGACCGGAAGGACGTCCTCGATCACGCACCCCGCCGCATCGCTACCATTGCAGGCATAGACGGCGTGGTCCGGATCGATGGCCACATCGTCCGGCGAGGCGGACCACGGATATGGACGCTGCTCGGCGCCGCCGGCCGCCGCGTAGCCCAGCTCCGCGTCTGTCGGCAGCCGGCCGCCGTCCCACGCGCAGAACGCAAACGCCAGGTGCCAGCTCACGCAGTTCATCGCCAGGCGCTCGTTCGCGCCGGGCTCATCCGTCCACACCCACGCCGTGCCCTCCGAATCGCAGAGCAGCCCTTCCAGGAGCTTCGCTCTGTCCGCCGGCAGATGTTCGTCCCACGTCGCGTACCACCCGCTGCCCGCGATCCTCGGGTGAGCGCCCGCGTCCACGGCTGGCCGGCTCCCGGGATACGCGTCCACGAACGCGCGGAACCGCCCCAGCGTGACCTCGAACCGATCCAGCAGGAAGTCGCTCACGGTGGCCGGGAAAGCCGGGTCGTTGCTCCGGTTGAACGTGCCGCCGGTCACCAGCTCGCTCGCGCAGCAGCTCTCGTCTTCCGCCGGCCCGCACGTCGCAGGCAGCCCGACGCAACGACTGCCGGTTTCCACGCTGCCGCCACCACCACCACGGCCGCCGCCGCCGTCGGCGCCGCCGCCGCCACCGCTGCCGCCGTGCTCCTCTACTGGATGGTAGGGCTTGTCCAGCCCGACGATCGTCGTGCACCCGACGCCCGGCAGGCACAGCGCCACCCAGGACCACCGCGCAGATCGCTTCCTCATGCTCGTACCTCTGTTATCGAGGCGAGAGCCAGGAATCAATAGAACGCTGCTGGATGGTCGGAGGAGGGGCATCCTCGTGTGACGCGCGCGGGCGCGGCTCGGCCGCAGGACGCGCGAGGTGGATCAAGGGCCGACATCCACGGCCTCGAGGCCGTAGCGCCCGAATGAGCAGAGCGCGCGGCCGCCGGAGAGATGCCCTGAGGGGTGTTCCACGAACGAGTTGACGATGCGCGCCGAGGACCGTAGCTTTCGACGCCCCAATGGCACCAAGCGGTTATCTCGAGCGAATCCTGCGCGCCCGCGTCTACGACGTGGCCCAGGAAAGCCCCCTGGAGGATGCGCCGCGGCTCTCCGCGCGCCTGGGCAACCGCGTGCTGATCAAGCGCGAGGACCTGCAGCCCGTCTTCTCCTTCAAGCTGCGCGGCGCTTACAACAAGATCTCCTCGCTGAGCGCGGCCGAGAAGGCGCGCGGCGTGATCGCCGCCTCGGCGGGCAACCACGCGCAGGGGGTGGCCCTCGCCGCCCAGCGGCTCGGCATCCGCGCCTGCATTGTGATGCCGACCACGACTCCCCGGATCAAGGTCGACGCCGTGCGCGCGCTCGGCGCGGAGATCGAGCTGATCGGGGATTCTTACGATGAAGCCTACGCCCATGCCAAGACGCTCGAAGCGAGCGAGGGGCTGACCTTCGTGCACCCGTACGACGACCCGGACGTGATCGCGGGTCAGGGCACCATCGCCCTGGAGATCATGCGCCAGCATCGCGGGTCGCTGGACGCCATCTTCGTGCCCGTGGGCGGCGGCGGGCTGATCGCCGGTATCGGCGCGTATATCAAGCATCTGTACCCCGAGATCAAGCTCATCGGCGTGGAGCCGGACGACGCCGCGTGTCTGCGCGCGGCGCTCGACGCGGGCGAGCGCGTACGGCTGAGTCAGGTCGGGCTGTTCGCCGACGGCGTGGCGGTCCGTCAGGTGGGCGAGGAGCCGTTTCGCATCGCCCAGCGGTGCGTGGATGACGTGATCGTGGTGGACACCGACGCCATCTGTGCCGCCATCAAGGATATGGCTCTCCTTTAGGTTTGGTGGATGCGTGGCCAGGTGTGAACCGGTTGCAGTGCGAGACCTGAACAGCAGAGGTGAATCAGCGCGATGAGGGAGGAGGCGCCGTGAAGGCCGTACGACCGTCGCGTAATGGTGCGCACCTTGCCATTGGTGCCTTCCGAGCGTGCGTTCGACAGCCCGCTTGCGACGTAGGCGACGATGCCATCGAGATGGCGACCAATTGTTCGCGCCGCTTTGGCGAAGGGCTTGAGGCCCGAGCGCGTCGCCCACGATATCCACTCTTCGAGCTTCGCCAGTGCGACATTCGGTTGACGCCGATCGAGAATGGCAGCGAACGACTCCTTGAGCAAATAGGCGCGGTAGAGCGTCGCATTCGCCTTCGGCAGTTCGGTCAGCTTCGCTCGCTCGATTCCAGTCAGGTTCCAAGGGTTTTTCTGCAGCGCGAATCGGGTGTGCTTCAGCGCGCTGCGCTCTTCTGGATCTTCGATCGTTCTCACCTCTGCACGGCGTACTTCGTCGAGCGCGTCATGAACCAGCCGCTGGACATGAAAGCGGTCGAAGATGATCTGCGCGTTCGTCGCCGACTCCGAGACCGCCGAGATGTACGCGTTCGACATGTCGATGGTGACCGCCTGGAGGAGCGCGCACCGCTCCGAGCCGAGCTCTTGGAAGAAGGTCCGGAGCGTGTCGGCGTTCTTCCCCTCTCGCGCCCAGACCACGCGCCCGGTGACGTGGTCGACCACGATGGTCACGTACTTGTGGTGTTTCCTGTAGGAGAGCTCGTCGACGCCGATGTGCGTGAGCCCGTCGAGGATGTCGTGGGGCAGCCGTCGCTCGACCACGCGACCGATGATCGCGCCGACCGTCGCCCACGCGACGCGCATCATCGCCGAAACGACGGTCTTCGAGGCCATCTGCGCCAGGTACCCGACCGTCTCCTCGAAAGCGTGCGTGAACCAGCTCATCGGGTCGGCCCAAGGCACCATCTCGGTGGTCACTCCGCACCGCGAGCAACACAGCCGCCGCGGCGAGTACTGGAGCTCCAGCGACATGCCAGCGAGGTCGAGGTGACGCCAGCGACGCGGTTTCCGCTGGTCGTACACCTTCCTCACCTGGTGACCGCACCCTCCGCAGCGAGGGATCTCCGTGGTCGGCTCGACGTCGCAGACCAGCCCGTCCGCCGTGAATTGCGCGCCAGTGACGCGAGTGAACTTGATTCCGAGGACATTGTTGAGCAAAGTGGTGGCGCGCACGGCCGATCGGGCTCCATGGGTTGGTGTGGTAACCCCCGAGGTAGCCCGTCGGCTGTGCGCGTTCCATCCCCAATCGCACCGTGCCCCTCCTGAGCCGGGGCCGCCTGCAACGCCGCGGGCGCCAGGGCGAGGTCACGCCGCCGCGCATCCACCAAACATCTCGGAGAGCCAAGGATATCTTCGACGACACGCGCTCGATCGCCGAGCCGTCTGGCGCGCTGGCGGTCGCGGGCCTCAAAGCGTACGTCGAACGCGAGGGCCTGGGCGGAAAGACGCTGGTGGCGATCCTCAGCGGTGCGAACATGAACTTCGACCGCCTGCGGCACGTGGTCGAGCGGGCAGAGCTCGGCGAACAGCGCGAGGCGCTGTTCGCGGTCACCATTCCGGAGCGACCGGGCGCGTTCCGCGAGTTCTGCCAGCTTCTCGGGCGCGCGACCATCACGGAGTTCAATTATCGTTTTGGGCGTGTGGACGAGGCGCAGATCTTCGTCGGCGTGGGCCTGTCCCACGGGCGCAAGCAGCGCGACGAAATTCTGGAGCGCCTCCACGACGCCAGGCTTCCGGTCATCGACCTCAGCATGGACGAGATGGCCAAGTTGCACGTGCGCTACATGGTCGGCGGGCGCGCCCCGACAGCGAACGAGCGGCTCCTACGTTTCGAGTTCCCGGAGCGCCCCGGGGCGCTGATGCAGTTCCTCACGCACATCGGCGGGCGCTGGAACATCAGCCTGTTCCACTACCGCAACCACGGCGCCGCGTTCGGGCGAGTCCTCGCCGCCTTGCAGGTCCCGGAGCCGGAATACGACGAGTTCGACCGTTTTCTCACCGACCTCGGTTATCCATTCATCGAAGAGACGAAGAATGCGGCCTATCATCTCTTCTTGAGATGATGAAACCCCAGCACTCGCCGGTGGGGATGTACGTCACGTCCGTCACCCAGACTTGGTTGGGCGCTTGGTGGGCGTGCTCAGGTGAGCGTCGACTCTTGCCCGCGCGGACTCCGAGCGCTTGACCCACGCGTGCGCGTGTCGGAGATCCTGTCGGACGCTCCGAGGGCATGTCGGACGATCCGGACGGCCAGGTAGGTCTCGAGCGGCACCCACCGCCCGCCGTCGCGTGGTGATCCCTCCGGAGCCACCCGAGGTCACTCTTTGACTCCTGACAGGGCTTCGCCCGGCGTGAGCTCTTTCCACGCGACCACGCCTTTCCTTCCTGACGATCTGCTCGGTCTGCGCGTGCACGCGCCGCTCGTGGTGAGGCGACCGCTCCCCGGACCGGAGCAGCACAGGCTCAGCCGCGCCGATAGCGGGGTTCCACATGCGCACGCGGCTATTAACCGTGAACCCGATGTCGCCAGGCTGCTCGGGTCCGCTCGTCGATCGGAGCCGTGCAAACGTCGTCGAGCCGTGCTGGAGGGCGATGTCGCCGTCCTCCGACGTGCGGACGACAGGCGTCTCGACCGTCATGTACTTGCCCCACGGCCCCAGCGTGATCGGCGGAGGCGTCGTGTTGCCGAGCACGTAGTACACCGTGTGCCCGTCGACCGTCTCCGAGCTCCAGCCGGACGGGAGGGAGAAGCCCGCGGGGAACGAGAGCTCGAGGCGGCAGCGGCAGCTGTTGCGCCATCCGGTCGTGTTGAGGAACGAGAACTGGACGGTATCCCCGGCCGCCGCGGTGATGCCGCCGGTCGCCGACGATGCTGAGGCGGACGACGCCGTCCGTGCGCTCCGCGCCTACTACGACCTCGGGCAGGCCGTCGCGGCGGCGGACTGGAAGTGGGCGACGTGTCACGGCAAGACGAAGGGCTTCGAGCCGCTGCTCGCCTGTGAGAAGGGGGTTCTCGACGAGATCCAGAGCCTGCGCGCTCGCATGCCGACCGCGTCGACGAAGAGCACGTGTGGCAACGAGCTCGAGGATGCTCATCGCCTCTACGTCGACGGGCAGGAGCGGCTCCACGGCGACACCGTGGCGTGGCTGGAGAAGCGCCGCGCGGCCCTCACGGCGGCTATGCGCGGTCGCGCTCTCTCCGACGCGTGCCCTGCGGCCGGGAAGGCATGCGAGGACCTCGCCGCCTGGCATGTCCGAGCGGTACGGGGCAATCCACGGCGCCAGCTACGCCCGCGTGCACGGCATCGAATGCACGATGCGGCTGTTCCAGTGCGGCCCTGCCGACAACGTGTGCTCCGTCAGCAAGGTGGCGTCGCGCTTGGGACTTGGGCCGGAGGCCAAGCGTTCCGGCGATCTGGCCGTTAGGACCACGGGGCGCCGCGTCGAATAGCGCACACTACCACGCTCGACGCGCGCTACTGTTTCCAGCGACCGCTCGTCATCGACCGGTTTTTCTGCTCGATCTTGCAGGCAGACGTGGGAGCGCGATCGGCCTGCTCGCGACGTTGCCGCTGGCCATCGATGCGCGCAATCGTGCCCGATGGATGCTGCGCCAGGTCTGGAAAAATCCTTCGCGGCGGAATCGAGACTTCGTCGAGACCTGTGCGCGCGTCGAGCAAGAAGTCTGAGGAGGGCAGCGCGGCCGGTTCTGGCCCACGTTGGCACACGGGTGTTTGTCGCCGCCAGGGGCGAACCCTCGCAAAATCAGCCACTTAGATGCTCATTGTGACACATGGCACGAAACATGTTTATGTACGTCCCCGTGAAAAGTCATCCTGTTGTTTGGCTCAGCTTCTTGGGAATTGCGCTTCTTGGCTGCAGCGGCGGTGAGGGCGGTGGCGGCGGGGAGGGGGGCCAAGGCGGCGATGGCGGGGCCTCATCCCAGTGCGACGCATTGCGTGACGAGGCGTCGCCGGGGAACGTGGTCTTCAAACTCACGAACAAGCGCGCCACGCCGATTTACTACGACGACAACGGCGAATGTTCGAGGGCGTTCAGGGTCAGCGAGGGCGATGCGATGCCGCAATCGCCCGGCCTGACCGGGTGGCCCACCTGCGGGTGGTACATGGACAACGACGACCAGGGCCCGCTCGATTGCCTCTCGAGCGAGCTGAAACCCCTCGGGCCGAACGAGAGCGTCGAGCTCACCTGGGATGGCCGGGTCCTCGAGCACCATGATCTGCCCGCCGAGTGTCAAGACAGCCGCGAATTCCCCCCAGCCTGCGACAAGCTCGTCGCGCTCGATGCTGGCACCTTGACCGCGCATGTAACTTTCTGGGGTGACCAGGATTGCACCAACGGCATGTGTGTGGGGCTCGATCATGCGATCAAGCAGCAGACGTTCTCGTTCCCCGCTGCAGGGGCGGTCGATATCGCCGTGGAGTGAGCGTCGGCGTGTTGACGCGATCGGTTTCTTGCAAGCACGGCAGCGCCGAGGGGGGCGGCTGAGCGGATCTCCGCCGGAGAGAAGTTACTGTCGCTTGATAGGCCCTTCACCGCGGGCAATGCAGCGGCGAAGGGCTTCCCGTTGGGCCATTCCGGCCCCGCCCTCGGCGGCGAAACAGGCGGACGCTATGGGAATCGCTATCGTTTTCGGCGACCGCTCGTCATCGACCGATTTCTCTGGCGGGACTGTTCCGCGGTGGCGAACCGTCGCGATCCGTCGCATCCCCGGGGATTTTGGGAGAGCGTGACGACGGATCGCACCCCCTCGGACGGCATAGGCCCAACCCGGGCCCAGCGGCCAAGCCCCGGGCTTAAGGAGCTCGCGGTGACCGAGACGTCGCGTCGGGCCACGGTGGTCGCCTTGCTCGCCAGCACCCTGAGCCGCGCTGTCGCCCTCGGGGACGAGGCGGCGGCCCGGGTTGTTCACGAGGCGATCGGTCGATTGCTCGGGGTGCCGGTGGCATCGGACGGATGAGCTAGGCTGGACGGGGGTGCGGTGCATCTTGCGCCGGCGCCGGCGCCGGCGCCGGCGACTACCCGCGCGCCGACATCGAACCCCCCGCCGCCGGGGCGGGTAGCACGTCATCGCCTGAGTCTCCCGCGACAACGCGCGCTGTGCCTGGAAAAATCCATTATGAAAGGAGTCCCGTTCGATGATGCTCCAGCGTCTCGCACGGGCTTCCTGGGTCGCGTCTGGGCACCGAAGTTCTCATCTTGACAGGGGTGAGAATCGCTGGGGACCATGCCTGAATGGCGCGCACGGCTCCGGTCCCGAACATCCCTGCGATCCCTGGAATGAACCCTGGCGTCTGGATCATGGGCGGTGGAGGCGGCGGCGGTGGCAAGGGCGGCAGGGGCGGCAGTGGGAATGGAGACGGTCAGGGCGGGAGCGCCAACCATGGGGGCAACAACCCTGACGGCGGCGGCAAGGGGGCCAACGGCTGCGGAAATGGACAGGGGGCCGGTGCTTGCTCCAACCCGGTCCACGGCGGCTCCGGCGGCACCTCCGCCGGCGATCCGGTCGACGTGGTCACCGGCCGCGTCTTCACGCTGCCGACGCTCGACCTCGGCCTGCCCGGTCCGCTGCCGCTCGTCGTGCAGCGGCGCTACTCGTCCTCTGCGCGCGATCGCGACATGGGCCTTGGCTTCGGGTGGAGCCACTCGCTCGCCTGGGAAATCGAGCTCTCCAGACGCGCCGTGCGGATCACGCAGGACGACGGCACCGTGGTGACGGCCCCGCTGCTGGAAGAGGGCGAGACGCGCCCGCTGGTGGGGCAGATCGTGCTGCGTCGAGCGGCCTGGGGATTCGCGCTCACGACCGAGGACGGGCTCACGCTGTTGTTCAACGAGCGCCATCAGCTGGGGTCGCGCTACCGTCTGACCGCGCTCCTCGACCGCAACGGGAACTGCATCGAGCTGGGTTACGATGTCTCCGGTCTCGCGTGGATCCGCGATTGCGTTCAGCGCTTCGTGCGCGTCCGGCGGGAGCGCTCGGGCCGCATCGCCGCCTTCGAGGTGCGCACGGCGACGAGCCCCTCCGGCTGGCACGCCTTCTTCACGTATCGCTATGACGAGCGCGGGGATCTTGTCGAGGCTACGGACGCCGAGGGACATGTGTGCCGGTACGCCTATGACGAGGAGCACCGCCTCGTCACCCACGCATACCGCAGCGGGCTCGTGGTCCACTACCGGTACGACCGTGAGGGACGCTGCATCGAGACCTGGGGTGAATACCCCGCTCAGGAGGACCCAAGCCTCGCGGCCGGGGTGCCTGTGTTCCTCGCGGACGGCGTGACGCGAGCGCGTGGCATATTCCATTGCAAGCTGGAGTTCTCGGGAGACGGCTACTCCGAAGTGGCGGACTCGCTCCGTGTCCGGCGCTTTTTCGGCAACAAGCACGGCAAGGTCGATAGGTCGACATGGGGCGCGGGCGTGCTCTCGCATGAGTATGACTCCCTCGGAAACATCGTCGCTTTTCGGGACGCAACGGGCGCGATGACGCGCTTCGAGCGCGACGCGGCAGGGCGGGTCACAGCGATCGTCGATCCGCTCGGCCGCCGGACGCAGTATGCCTTCGATGATCGCGGCGCGCTGACCGAGCTCGTGCGCGCGGATGGGAGCGCGCTCCGGTATACACGCGACGATCTGGGCAATCTTCTCGCCGTCGAGGACCGGCGCGGCGCCATCGTCATGTACGATTACGACGAGCGTGGGCTCGTGAGCGTGGCAACGCTTCCGAACGGGGGAGTGACCCGCTTCGACCACGACGCGCACGGCAACCGCACCGCCGTGATCGAGCCGAACGGCGCGAAGAAGACGATCTATTACGACGACCTCGGCCGCGTCGTGGGATACATCGACGCGCTCGGCGCCGTGACGCGCTACGCGTATGACGCGCGCGGCCTGCTGCGCACCGTTTCCGATCCAGCGGGCGGGGTCACCACGTTCGAGTTCGACGCCGAGGGACGGCTGGCGCGGATTGTCGATGCAGCCAGGCGCGTCGACAGGCTCACCTGGGGCGGGCTCAACGTGCTCTGCGAGGTGCAGCACGACGGTGCGGGGCCCATTCGGTACCGCTACAACCGCGAAGGCCACCTCATCGAGGTGCACAACGAGCGCGGGCAGGTTCATCGCTTCGTGCGGAGCCTCGCAGGACACGTGATCCGCGAGGAGCTGATGGACGGACGCACGCACGACTTCCGGCGCGATCTGTTCGGTCGGCTGACGCAGTGGCGGAGCAGCACCGGCGAGCTGGTCGAATACGAGTACGACGCAGCCGGGCAGTTGATCAAGCGGATCTACGACGGCGGGGTGGAGGAGTTTGCCTATGACGAAGTGGGGCGGCTGATCGATGCGCGAACGCCTGACACGGAGTGCTACCTGACATACGATGAGCGGGGCTGCCTCGTGAAGGAGGAGCAGATCACGCTCGGCGTCCGCCACACGATTGAAGCGGTCTACGACTCCATGGGGCACAGGACGCGGCGCGTCAGCTCGCTCGGGTACGTCGAGCACATGCATCGAGACATCATGGGCAAGATCGCGCGGGTGGCGCTCGGCCGGGAGGTTGTGGACTTCCACTACGACGCGCTCGGCCGCGAGCGGCAGGCCGTCCTTCCTGGCGGCGGGCGCATTCAGTATGACTTCGATCCGGCCGGTCGCCTCGCCCAGCGGCGCGTCTTCTCCGCGACAGCGCGCAGCGCGGTTGGACCGGGCGAGCCGGAGTGGGTTGGGCCCATCGCGCACGGGGTCGTCTCGGACACGCAGTATCGCTACTCCCCTGCAGGTCTTCTCGAAGAGGAGCTCGACGCGCGTCTCGGCGCGACGGGATACCGATACGATCCTATGGGACAGCTCCTCGCCAAGATCCCTGCCCACGGGAGGGCGGAGCTCTTCGGCTTCGACGAGGTCGGCAACCTCTACGCCACCGAGGCCGGCGAGCACGCATACGATCGCGGCGGTGCCCTTCTTCGGCGGGGGGAAACGGCCTACACCTACGACGAGCGCGCGCGCCTCGTCGAAAAGCGCCTCTCCGACGGGAGCCGCTGGAAGTACACCTGGGATGGACGCGGGCGGCTGGCCTCGGTCGTCGCGCCCGACGGGCGCCTCGTGGAGTTCATTTACGACGCGTTCTGCCGGCGGCTGGCAAAGCGGGTTCGATCCAGCAAAGGACAGCTCCTTGCCCTGACTCGCTTCGTTTGGGACGATCAGCGCCTGCTTCACGAGGTGCGTGTGCGCGACGCGTCCCTGGACGTCCCGGTGACCGAGACGCGAACGTATGTTTTCCCGGATGGGAGCTTCGCCCCGCTGGCGCACATCGATGACGGCGGCGCGCCCCGGTTCTACGTGAGCGCGCCGAACGGATTCCCCGATCTTCTCGTGACGTCCTCGGGGCAGATCGCGGCCGAGCAGCGGGCGCGCGCGTTCGGCGCGGTGCAGGGAGAGGCATTCACGCCGCTGCGGTTTCCTGGCCAGTACGCGGACGAGGAGACCGGCCTTTGTTACAACAGGCATCGCTATTACGACCCCGACATTGGCCGCTACATCAGCCCGGATCCCGTCGAAATCGTCCGCCGCTACGGCTTCGCCGACAACTCGCCGCTCAACACGGTGGACCTCGACGGTCTGCAACCGATGACCACGACCATCCGGCGCTCCCAGATCAACCCGGACGGCAGCCGCACGCCGCTGCCGAACGCGAGCGGCGTGAGCATGGGGCTGCGCGATCCCGACAACCCGGTCGACATCCACCCGACAGTCTGGAACAACATGGCGCCACAGGTGCCGATACAGAGCGACAATGGCAACACCAACTGGCAGTTTCCCCAGGCGACGCGGCCTCCGGCGAACTGCTCAGAGCCCGCGGCGCTGAGCGAGCATCTCTATGACTACGAGCGACGGAACAACTTGCCGCGCGGGACCTGCGGCTCGGCCAGCGACCCGAGCAACCAGCACCTCCGCAGCGCGCTCCGAGAAATTACGGAGATCAGCTCCATCCAGCAGGGAGGCGGACCGCGCAACGCTTGTCCAAACTGCGGCGTGCTCATCGGCAACCTTCAGAGCCAGGCGCAACAGGGGGCGCCGCCAGACGAGGTGGTGGACCTGGTCGGCGTCACCAAACCGGATATCGATAAAGCGAACCAGCGCTGGCAGGAAGCCATGAACCAGGGCGCGCCGACGAGGAGCGCGAGGAGCATCATGAACCCGCGTAATGCGGCTAGCCTGCGGGTGCAGATGCCGCGCTGAGGACCGTCATGGTGATCTCCCGTTTTGCCATCGAAACCCTCGCCAGTCGCGGAATCGTCCGCAGCGAGGCGCATCGTGCCGGCCGCGATCGGCTGGAAAAATTGCTGCATCTTTACAGGCTTCCCGCCCATGAAGCTCTGTTCGCCGCCGAGGCTGCGATTGGCGGCTTCGCCGGCTCGGACCGCGCACGGGACCCGCTGGAGCTCCCGCTCCGCGGTTCCTTCGGCCCCCCCTCGCGAGACTGGTGGGAGATCCTCCTGGGTCCAGGCGCACTGCTGGGACGCAACATCACGAGGGCGCTGTCCCGCGCCGGCTTTTGGCCCATCGGGATCAGCGCACCTTTCGCGGCGTTCGCGGGGCTCGACCCGTACCTCCACGTCTCTCACGACCGTGCGGAACGCTCCCAGGGAATGGTCGATTTCCTGCTAGCCGAGGACGGCACCGTCTCCGTGGAAGGCTCTTCGACGGGAAACACGCCGATGCCCTACGCAGCGTCCCCCGTGATCCTGGTCGAGAAGCTCGCGCGCTTCCTCGACATCGAGCAGCGCGGCCTCCACCACCTGCGCGTCGAAGCCCGCCCGCGCGCTGGCGCCCGGCTCGCGGAGGCGCTCGGCGCCCGGCCCGTGGCGGCCGCGAGCGATGCCTACCACACGGTCTGGGACGCCGAAGATCTCGTCATCCTAGACGGGCACCCCTCGGGCGCCGCGCCGGACCGGACGCTCGTCTTCGCCAGGTCGGTCGAGCGGCTCGCCCGGGCGGTCGAAGCGCTCGCGGGCTCGCCGGCGGTCGCGGCGATCGCCTGCGACGAGGTCACCGTGGCTCTCCGCGATCCGGGCGAAGCCCCCGCGCCGGCGAGCCGCGGGCTCGTGCCCATCGGCCTGGACCGACCCGAACAACGGGGAGCGCTGCGCCTCGAGCGCACCGCATCAGGCATATCGCTCGTCCAGGAGCGTGACTTCGGCGGGCGTGTGCTCGAGCGCCACGAGCTCCCGCCGGCGGGCGACCGGCTCGCGCACACGCGATGGATGCTCGCCGCCGAGGGGTTCCGGGGCGTGCTCACGGACCGCGCGGTAAACGCCCTGCGCGCGCGGGGGGTGCTCCGGGATCCGCAGCGCACCGCCTCGCGCGCCCGCCTCGAGGAGCTGCTCGCGCCTCACGGCGTCGCGGCCAGCGACCCGCTGCTCGCGTTCGAGCAGCACGCGGGCGGCCTCTGTGTCTCCCGCGACCAGGGCGAGCACTTTTGGCTGGGCCCCGCGCTCGAGCTCGAGGGCGGCGTCCTGCCCCGCGACGGGTTGGTGCCGATCGGCGCCTTCTCCAGGGGCCTGTACTTCATGGCCGCCGACGGCGCGATCCTCGCTGACGACGGGGTGGTGGAGCGCTTCGTCTTCGCGGATTCGTGGCGCATCTTCCTGGAGCGGTTCGCCTTGGGGCACGAGGCTCCGGACGTGATCCCGGGGTGGCCGGCGCGCCATCGCGCGAGCCTCTCCGAGGACGTGGGCGAGGCGCTGGCGCGGGCTCTCGGCGTCCCGCGCGCGCCCGAGCTCAGCGACCGCACGCAGTCGTTCTGGACGAGCGATGACCTGGTGATCTGGTCGACGCCCGCCTACCTCGAGTTCTGCGTGTCCCCCTGCATCCTCTACGCGGACGAACTTGCGGTGATCGAGCAGGCGCTCGCATGGATCCAGACGAACCATCCTGAGCTGAGCATCGAGCGGAGCGAGGCCTCGCGCTGATCGAGCGCCGGCACCGGCGGCCCACCCTGCTCCGGGTGCCCTGCCTGCTCCGGTGGGTGCTGCGTTTGGCCCGCTCGCCCCATTGTGGATTGAGGCGCTTGGGGCAGACGCGCGCAGCGCCGCGACGCTCCTGCGGCGCTGCTGGGGGATGCATGGATAAGCTGTTGATACAGCGTCGCTTTTTCTCGAGGGATGCGGATCGCGTAAGGTTCTCTATGTCAACCAGCGCGTGCAGCGTGGCCGTACGGTGGGACCGGTGATGCCGCGGGCCCTTCACCGCGGGCGACGCGGCGGTGCAGGGCGCTCCGTTGGGCCACACCGAAGCCACCCGCGGCGGCGTAAAAGGCGGAAACTATTAAAATCGCTGCTGTTTCCGGCGACCGCTCGCCATCGAGCGGCTTTTCTGGCGGGATTTCTGACACGCGTGGCGCTAGCCAAACGCCCCCGATGCGGCCGCGGGGCGGAGGCCATCGATCAGGGCCGCGCGATAGCGGTGTCGCGCCGCGGAGAGGCGCAGCGCCTCGCCCTCGTCCGCGAGCGACGCCGCGGCCATCGCGGCGTGACCCAGACGCAGGAGCGTGTAGGCGAGGAGATACGCCGGCAGGCGCCGCTCGGGATCATCGCCGGAACGGCGTCGATACCGCTCCAGAAAGGCGCGCCGGGCGCCTCGCGGCATCCGCCACTCGACGATGGCGCCGGCGAGATCCCAGGCGATGTCCGTGGGGCCAGGGAGGAAGTGATCGTCGCCGTGCGCGCAGGCGTCCACCTTGACCAGCTCGCCCGAAGAGGACCTGCGCCACTCGTGGGGATCCATCCTGCCATCGACGATCACCGGACGCGCGAGCTCCAGGTGGAGCTCACCCGGGAGCTCCCTCCGCATCTCCAGTGAGAAATTGGTGCGTGCCATCGCAATGAGCTCGTCGGCCGCAGGGCTCGGCACAGGGAACACCGAGGCGCGAAAGGCGCAGTAGTCGGCGAGGCGCTCGAGCTCCGCGGCGGACAGGTCATCGGCCTGGAGCGGCCGGCCAGAGAGCCATGGATACGAGAAGAACCCCCGGCCCTCGTCGCGCGGCTCCGGCCCGAAGCCGGCCCGGAAGACGCCGTAGGCCCGCTCCAGACACTCCGCCCCATAGCGACCCATCCCTTCGAACTTGAGGATCCGGCGTTCGTCCCGGGAAAGGTACTTGAGGCGCTCCATGGACGTCCAGGAGGGCGGCCAGCGCGATTCGTCCTCATAGCAGCGGCGGCGCCACGCCCCGGCGCCGATGGGCTCGCCCGCGTCGCCGGGGAGCTGCGCCCCGCCCTCGGCGCGCTCCGAGCGGAAGGACCGCCAGCGGCGGGCGCCGTCCGGCGCGACGAGCGCGTCGGGATCGGGCGCGCGGGAGCCGAGGAAAACGATGCTGGCGCGCGGGACGCCCGCGCGGACCAGGGCGTCTCCGGCGGCGAGGAACGAGGAGCCGCTGAGGCCCGGCCCCTCGTCGACGACCCAGAACCGCGCTCCCTCGGCGATACCGTCATCCACCCAGCGGATCTGCCCGGCGTCGAGCTCGACGCCGCGGTCGTAGGGGTGACCTGATGGGCGCACGGTGGTGCGGCCGGCCGGGATCCCCTGCCCGCGGAGCGCCGCGGCCGTCACCGCGCTCAGCGTCGTGCCGATGCTGCGGATACCGACGACCCGGACCGGCGCCGGCGAGGACGCGAGCCGCACGGCCAGCCTGGCGAAATCGAGCGGGTGGAGCGCGTAGAACGAGAACCCCTCGGGCGGCGACGTCGAGACGATCGCCGGGACCTCGACGGCCGTGAGGGCCTCGGGCGTGACCAGGCGTCCGGCCGTCCGTGGCCAGACGGCTGGCTGTCCGCGGCCAGATGGCTCGCCGCCCGCGATCGCGAGCGCGCACGCGCCGTCACCGCGGATCAGCGCGGCGGCGAGATCGTCGGTGAGCTGCGCCAGCGCCGATGCGCCCTCCGCGCCGGCGTCGGCGAGGAGGGACTCGAGCTCGCCAGCGCGGATCAAGGCGCTGAGCACGACGTCGCGAGGGCGCTCCGCGCCTCCAGGGCCGGAGATCGCCCGGAGGTCGCCCGCGAGCTCGTCGACGAGCCGCCTCCCCGGGACGTCGCGGCGGCCGCCGCGGAACACGTACATGCGGTATCCGGAGCTGTCGTCCATGGCGGACTCCACGCCTCACCGCTGCGCGACGCGCGACCCGCGCCGCTCGCGGGCCCTCCCAGCGGTAACGTCATGGAACCGGCTCGTCAAGCCATCGGCCTCGTGCGTGGAGGGGAGCGAACGGACTGGCTCGGTCGTGGCTGGGGGCCGGCAGAATGAGCAGCGCGAGCGGCTCCGGCGCCATCACCCGTCGATGACTTCGCTCAGCGCGGGCCGCCGGCCGCGAACGCAAAATCGATGTGCACGTGCTCGTCGTGCCGCCACCACACAGGGCCGCGGGGGATCACCCCTGCGAGCGAGCCCAGCTTGCGGCCCGCGGGGCTCGCGAGCAGCAGCGGCACGTACTCCGGCGCGAGGAGGATCCGCTGGATCCGGAGCTTCCTTGGCCTGGCCTTCTCGTCCAGCGCCGACAGGAGCCGCGCGAGATCGTCGAAATCGATCATCAGCTCGCCCCACCGGCCCTGCGCGTCGAACTCGAGGCCATAACCGAGCTTGTTCCAGGGATAGATCGACACCTCCGCGGGCCGCCCCGCGACGTCGCGCAGCGGGACGAAGATATCGACGCTGAGCCCATTCTGGTGCGTGCGGTGCGGCCAGAACGGGCCGCCATCGCGGTGGCCCGTCTCCCCTACGACGAAGCGCCGCCCTGGCATGGCCGCCGCGCACGCGGCGAACGCGTCTTCCAGCGCGTCGCGAACCGCGCCGTGCACGTACTGGCGTCCCAGGCTGGCGCCCAGATAGGAGTAGGTCACATAACCGGGCCCCGAGGGGCGGAGCGGGTGTCCGTGCAGCAGCCGGCCGCGCGCGGGACTGCCAGCGCTCTCGGAAGGCGCCGCGCCGTCGAGCCAGACGCGGCCGTGCGCCACGACGAGGGGCGCGACCAGCAGGAGACCGGCGGCGACAGCGAGTCGCTTCCACGCCCGACGGGACGCGCTCGTCGCTCGCGGAGCCACAGGGGGCGGGACGCCCCGAAAGGCCTGGAGGAGCTTCACCCCGTTCGGCTTCCTGGACGATCGATCACGTCGTTCAAGCGAGAGATGAACCGCCAGGAACGCCAAGATAGGTCTCCACGCCTCGCGTCCGCGGCGCCCTTGCGGTTCGACGTCCGGCGTTGTTCACATGGCCTGAGCCCACTTCGTCGCATCAGGGGTCGTCGAGGTAAAAAGAGACGTTACCCACCTGCGCAGATAGATTCAATGGATCCTTCAGATCGAACCTGAGCCCGCGGCAGAGGGCGAAGACACCGATCTCGCTGTAGGACGCGCGGGGATGCACCGCGATAGGCATCTGTGTCGTCGTGCCCCTGTCGATCCAGATATCGACGCCTCCGCCCGCCATCAGGTCAGCGACGGCGATGGGGAGTCGTGTGCTCATGCCGCTGCTCGAGTCGGCGCCCGGCCGATCGGCCCGATCGTCGTGCGGCATGCACGTCCACGGATCGATCGAGGCGCTGCGACGCACGCACACGCGGGCGCCGGGCGCGAGCAGCTGGCCTCCGAGGACCGCGTGGGCGAGCCGGAGCTTCAACGATCGTGCGGGTGAGAGCATGTCACCGCACGAGCCAGCGACGCAGCCGCGACCGGAGGAGCACGCCCGGCAGTTTGGCTCACCGGCCAGGCACACCGACTTCTGGGTGTTCTGATCGTCGACGGCGCACTGGCTGCCTCCACAGCAGGGCGTGGGGCACACGTCGCCACGCGCCGAGGGCACATCGGCGGCTCGCGCCGCGCCGGGTTGCTCCGGCAAGGCGCGCAGCGACACGACCGAGGACGCTCCCGCGGCGGGGAGCGGAAGCTCGGCGAGGTCGTCGGTGTCCGCGCCGCGGACGAGCGCCACCGCGGCGGCGGCCAGCGCGCCGAGCGCGAGCAAGGCGAGCGGCCAACGCAGCGGGATCGAGCGGCTGGCCGGCCGAGACCCGAGCGAGGGAGGGTGCGAGTCGGGGAGCGTCTGCGGGACACCTGACATCGCTCGAGCGGAGGTGCTGTGCGGAGAGGCCGAGACGCGCGGCGGCCATGAGGCCAGCTCCGGCGCGGAAGGCGCGGAAGGCGCGGGGTGGTGCGAGTGCGGCTGCGCGACCGCAGGGGACGAAGGCGCGGAAGCGCGCGGCGACCAGGGCGGCGGCACGTGCGGGTCGCCGCGCAGCGCGCCGGGCAGCTGCTCGACCACGCGGCGTATGCCCTGTACCACGTTGAGCCAGGCGTCGTCGCGTGATGGCCAGTTGACGACCGGGCGCCCGTTGTCCGGCAAGGGACGGAGGCGCCTCAGCTGCGTCTGGTCCCACTCGCAGGGGCGAACCAGGACAGGGATGACCTGCGCCTCGCCGCGCTGCCATCGTTCGAGGGCCATGGCCATCTCACGGTCGTAGCAGTTGTCGGAAGCGATGAACTTGGGGCTCACCAGCAAGAGGATCAGCTGAGCCGCGCTGATGTGGCTGTCGATGAGCGTGCGGAAGCCCTGCCCCGGGGCGACCTGCTCGGCGTGCCAGGCCCTGATGAGCCCCTGCCGCTGCATGATCGCCAGGTGCTCCTCCAGCTCACGCCGGAGCGCCCTGTCCTCTTCGGCATAGGAGATGAAAACTTCGACGGGTCCGGGCACGGCTGTCTCCCCCGCGATGGATCCCGGCGAGTATACGCGAGAGCTTGCCGACGTGAACGTCCATACAATGCAGGGCAGGTGCTCCTCGTTCGGCGAGCCAGGCGCGCCGCACCGCCGGCGGCGAGACCGTGACCGCGCACCCCCGCCCTGTGCAAGACTGCGCGCCGATGCCGTACGACCATCTCCTCGGGCGCGTGGTGACCCTGCCGGTGCGGCGGTTCGGCCCGCCCGGCGCCTTCCTCTCGGCCGATCCAGACGACCTTCGCCCGGACGCGCCGGTGCTTCTCTTGCCGCGCAGCGAGGTGCCCGAGGGCGCCAGGGAGGGGGACGAGCTCGAGGTCTTCGTGTATCTCGACTCGGAGGATCGCCCCATCGCCACGACGCGCCGGCCGAAGGTCACGCTCGGCGAGGTCGCCTTTCTGGCGGTCACCGACGTCGCGGCCTTCGGCGCCTTCGTCGACTGGGGCCTGCCCAAGGAGCTGCTCGTCCCCCGCGCGGAGCAGACCCGCGACCCGCGGGTCGGCGAGCGACACCCGGTGGGGCTGCTCGTGGACAGGACCGGCCGCCTCGCGGGGACGATGCGCGTGAGCGAGATGCTGCGCGATCAGGGCGAGTTCGATCTCGACGAGTGGGTCGAGGGTGAGGCGTGGCGCAACGAGCCGGGGATCGGCCTCTTCGTCATCGTCGAGCGCAGGTTCGTCGGCCTGCTCCCCGCCCACGAGCCGCACACGCTACCCCGCGGCCAGGCGGCGCGATTCCGCGTGGCGAGCGTGCTGCCCGACGGGAGGATCGAGCTCTCGCTCCGCGGTCACGCGCACGAGGAGGTCGAGAGCGACGCGCAGGAGATCCTCGCGCGGCTCTCGCGCCCGGGCGCGCCGAGGGTCGGCGATCGCTCGAGCCCCGAGGAGATCCGGGCGCTCTTCGGCCTGAGCAAGAAGGCGTTCAAGCGGGCCGTCGGCCGCCTGCTGAAGGAGCGCGCGGTGGCGATCGACGGCGAGGGCTTCCTCGTCAAGAGCGCGCGCTGAGCCGGGCGGAACGGGCGCGGCGCCAGTTCACCGCTGTCAAGCCGCTCCCGGCCGGCCGCATGCGTCGAGGGATCCCCTCACCGCAGCTCGGCCGGCGGTCGCGACGCGGGCGCTACTCGAGCAGGCTGCGCAGCATCCAGGCGGTCTTCTCGTGGACCTGCAGGCGCTGGGTGATCAGGTCGCAGGTGGGCTGATCGTTGGCGTTCTCGGCCACGGGGAAGAGCTCACGCGCGGTCCGCGCCACCGTCTCGTGCCCCTCGACGAGGCGCTTGATCATGTCCGTGGCCTTGGGGACGCCGTCGTCCTCCTTGATGGTCGAGAGCGCGACGAACTGCTTGTAGGTCCCCGGCGCGGGGAGGCCGAGGGCCCGGATGCGCTCGGCGACCAGGTCCACGGCGAGCGCCAGCTCGTTGTACTGCTGCTCGAACATGAGGTGGAGCGTCTGGAACATGGGCCCCGTGACGTTCCAGTGGAAGTTGTGGGTCTTCAGATAGAGCGTGTACGTGTCAGCGAGGACGCGTCCCAGCCCCGCGCCGATCAGCTCGCGGTTCTTGGCGTCGATTCCGATATTGATCTCCATAGGACTCCTCTCGTGTCGTGAGCTCTCAGGCTTCTCCGATGCTGCGCATCGACATCACATCGATGGGGCGCAGGCCGAGCAGCGCATACGCCTGCTCCCAGCGCTGGTCCGCCGCCACGTCGAACAGGATCCCCTCGTCGAGGGACACGGGCAGCCACGCGCCCGCGGCGATCTCTCGCTCGAGCTGGCCGGGCCCCCAGCCGCTGTAGCCGAGGAGCACCGTCCTGCGCCGCGGGTCCGCGGCGGCCGTGCCCCGCACCGCGTCGGCCGCGAGCGTGTCGAACGCGCTGCGGGACGACGTGACACGCACCCGGGAGCCCACCGGGATCACGCCCGCCTCCTCGGCCCCGAGCGCCGGATCGAGGCACAGGATCCACCCCGAGCTCGGCTGGACCGGCCCGCCGAGGTAAACCGGCGCCGGGTCCTTCAGGTCGTTGCCATAACCCGCGAACGACAGGAGCTCCCCCAGCGTCATCGGCGCCGGCCTGTTCACAACGAACCCAAGCGCCCCGCCCTCGCTGTGCACCGCGAGGAGCACGACCGTCCGGTCGAAGTTCGGATCGCCGAGCGGGGGCGACGCGATGAGGAACCCTGGGGCCAGCACGCTCGCTTCGCTGTTCATCGGCGATCCTCCCTCGCAACGGTCAACCGGTCACTGCGTCCCGCACGAACCCGTCCGCCGCGGCGGGGGCTGGACGGGGAATCGCCCCCACCTTACTCCGGCGTGCCGTGACAGGCGATTGGGATCTCCCTCCCGCGCCGGCGCGGCGGGTATAGTGGAGCCATGTACACCGTCGGCGTCCGCGATCACATCATGGTGGCCCACAGCCTCAAGGGCGTGCAGTTCGGCCCTGCGCAGCGCCTGCACGGCGCGACGTACACGGTCAGCGTGGAGGTGGAGCGCGAGGAGCTCTCGCCCCTCGGCCAGGTGGTCGAGACGAGCGCGCTGCGGGACAGCCTGCGCGCCGTGCTCGCCGAGATCGACTACCGGAACCTCGACGAGCACCCCGCGTTCGAGGGCAAGCGCTCGACGCCGGAGCTCATCGCGCGCTACATCCACCGCGAGCTCGGCCGCAAGCTCCCGGTGAGCGCCGGCAGCGCCCTCACGATCACGCTGAACGAGTCCCCCCTCGTCTGGGTGCGCTACCGCGCGCCGCTCCGGGGCGCCTCGGTCATGCCGACCGAGCTGGCCTGATCGCCAGGCGTCTCCGCTTGGCACGCGGCCCCGCCCGCGGCAAAAGAGCGCGCCGATGACCGAGCCGGTCCGCACAGCGCCGATCGTCCTGAGCTTCCAGGGCGGCACCCTCCGCATCGAAGGCCTCGCCCCGCGCCCGGCGCTCGCGCCTTCGCCCGCGCTCGACAGCAGCGCGCTGCCATCGAACGCAGACGAGCGCGCGGACGAGCCCGACGGCGGCGACGCCGGCGATCCCGCCGAGGGCGCGCCGCTCGACCCCGCGTGCCTGCCCGCGTCCTGCCGCTGGGACGCGCGGGAGCGCGTCTACCGCGTGCCGGCGATCGACTACGCCGAGCTCGTCCTGAGGCTCCGCGCCCGCGGCGTCCCGTTCACCGACGCCGCCCGCAAGTACGAGGCGCTCCCGCTCGCGCCGCTCGCCAAGCACGACCCGTTCCCCTACCAGCGCGAGGCGCTCGACGCGTGGGCCGGGCGGCGCAGCCGGGGCGTTGTCGTGCTCCCGACGGGCGCGGGCAAGACGTTCGTCGCGACGCTCGCGATCGCCGCGCGGCAGCGCAGCGCGCTCGTGGTCGTCCCCACGCTGGATCTCCTGAACCAGTGGTACGACGGGCTCTCCGCCGCGTTCGGCGTCCCGATCGGCCTGCTCGGCGGCGGTTACCACGACGTCCTCGACCTGACGGTGACCACCTACGACTCCGCGCATGCCCACATGGACAGGCTCGGCGCCCGCTTCGGCCTCGTGATCTTCGACGAGTGCCACCACCTGCCGAGCCCGTCGTACGCGCTCGCCGCGAAGATGTGCCTCGCGCCCTTCCGCCTCGGCCTCACCGCCACGCCCGAGCGCGCCGACGGCCGGGGCTACGACGACCTGATCGGCCCGATCGTCTTCCGCCGGGAGATCACCGAGCTCTCCGGGCAGTACCTCGCGGCCTACGACGTCGTCCGGCTCGAGGTGCCGCTCTCGGACGACGAGCGCGCCGCGTACGAGGCGGCGCGCGCCGTGTACATCGGCTTTCTGCGCGCGAACGGCATCCGCATGCCCGAGGGGTGGGGCCAGTTCATCCTGCTGAGCTCGCAGTCCGACGCCGGCCGCCGCGCCTTCGAGGCGTACCGCCGCCAGCGCAGCCTCGCGCTGTGCGCGCCCGGCAAGATCGACGTCCTCGCCCGGCTGCTCCACGCCCACCGCGCCGATCGGACGCTGGTCTTCACCGAGGACAACGCCACGGTCTACCAGATCTCGCGGCAGTTCCTGCTGCCGGCCATCACCCACCAGACCAAGGTGAAGGAGCGCAGCGCCATCCTCGACGCCTTCAACCGCGGCGCGCTGTCGGCGGTTGTCACCTCGAAGGTGCTGAACGAGGGGGTCAACGTGCCCGAGGCCAACGTGGCGATCGTCCTGTCGGGCAGCGGCTCGGTGCGGGAGCACGTCCAGCGGCTCGGCCGCATCCTGCGCCGGAGCGAGAACAAGACGGCGATCCTCTACGAGCTCGTGGCCCTCGGCACGAGCGAGCAGCGGGTGAGCGACAAGCGCCGGGAGCACATTGCTTACCAGTGACCTCGTCCGCGTCCGCCGCCGGGGCGGGCTTGTCGTGCCGCAGTACCTCCGCGGGGCGGCCGCCGAGCGCCTGCTGCCTGTCGCGCGGGCGTACCTCGACATCCTCTCGCAGCGCGTCGGCGAGCGCCGCGACGACGTCGAGGCCGCGCTCGACGCCATCGAGGTGCCCGCGCGGGATCGCGTGGCCTCGCTCGGCCTGAGGAAGGTGCTCGAGGACGGCTGCGAGTACGAGGTGCAGGAGGGCGTCGATCCCGAGGCGCTCCGGCGCGAGCTGTTCCACGCGGCGGCGGCGGCGCACCGCGCCCTCGACGTCCGCGCCCGCTTCGACCGGGCCGCCGTGCTCGACGAGGTGGCCGCCCGGCTCGGCACGACGCCCGCCGCGATCGAGGCGGGCCTCTACGCCGACCTGCGCGGCGCCGAGATCCTCCGGCGCGCGGCCTCGGACGCGCCCGAGATCCTGCTGGATCGGTACAACCTCGCGCTGGCGCAGTCGATCCTCCTCCGGGCGACGCAGGTGACGATCCGCGTCGAGGGGGAGAGCGCCCAGCGGTACCGGCGGATCTTCCGGGCGGCGCGCTTTCACGGGCTCATCCACGTGGTCCAGGGCGATCCGGTCTCCGGCTACACGATCGCGCTCGACGGCCCGTTCAGCCTGTTCGACGCGGTGCAGCGGTATGGCCTGCGGCTCGCGATGTTCCTGCCGTCGGTGCTCTCGTGCGCCTCGTTCCGGCTGCGCGCCGACCTGCGCTGGGGGCGCGACAAGGAGCCGCTCGCCGTCGAGATCGGCCCGGCGGACGGCCTGCTGTACCACGGGCGCGAGCTCGCGGAGACGACGCCCGAGCTGGACGCGTTCTGCGAGGGGTTCAGGAAGCTCGGGTCGCCCTGGACCGTGTCGCCGAACGAGCGGCTGTTCGCGCTGCCCGGAGAGGTGGTGTGCGTCCCTGACCTGGTGTTCCTGAACGCGGAGACCGGGGAGGAGGTGTACCTTGAGGCGTTCGGGTTCTGGAGCCGAGACGCGGTGTGGCGGCGCGTCGAGCTGATCCGAAAGGGGTTTCCGGCGAGGATCCTGCTCGCGGTCGGCAAGCAGCTCCGCGTGAGCGAGGAGGTGCTGGGCGACGACGAGGCCGGGGAGATCTATGTCTACCGCGCGACGATGTCGCCGCGGGCGGTGCTGGCGCGGCTGGACGGGAAGCGCGGGGGGGCGTGAGCCGCTGCGGAGGGCAATCTGGCGTCGACGGCGTCCACGACGCCCGCGGCGCTCACGGCTCCACGGTCGCGTACGCCGGCGTCCACGCCCGCTTGCCGTCCGGCCGCGTGATCCGCGCCCGCACGTACCGCTCCCCGCCGCGGAGCCGGTACGTCGCCCGCCCCTCCGCGGGCTGCTGCCGCTCCAGCACGCGCCCGCCCCGCCCGACGAACTCGACGACCGCGCCCGCCGCCACCGGCCAGACCGAGAACGCGTCCCCGGCGATCGCGATCCTCCGCAGCCTCGCCCCGGACGACGCGTAGAGCCGTCCCCCGGCGAGCGCGCTGCAGATCGCGGCGCGCGACACCTCCCGCGAGAACACCTCGATGAACCCGCGGCCCGGCCCCGCGGGCGGCGCGCCCGACCCGGCCGTGAGCTGGTGCAGATCGTCCACCGCGACGCCGGCGATCCCCCCTCCCGCGGCGCCGCGCATCGTCAGCACCGCATCCCATAGCGCCTCGTGCGACGGGCGCGTGGCGTCGCCGTCCGTGTACACGTACGGGTGCCCGCTGTGGATCTCGAGGAGCTCCGCCGCAGGCGCCGCCAGGAGGTCGCCGGCGGACAACGACCAGTCGAAATTCGGATGGTTGATGAGCGCCACGCCCCCCTCCGCCCACACACGCCCGATCGCCCACTTCAGCGCTTCCCCCTTGGTCAGGAAGGCGCCCCCGCCGATCGTCGCCCGCGTGCAGAGCGCGTTCACGTGCACGGCCTTCCCCTCGGCCCACATCGTGACCTCCTCGCCGGGGATCACCGCGAAATTCGACGTCGAGGACGGGTCCTGGAACATCGCGGGATCGACGCGCTGGTTGTGCTCTGTCAGCGCCACGAAGGAATACCCGTTCTCGCGGTACCAGCGGACAACGTCGCGCGGCTCGCTGTCCCCATCGCTCAGGGACGTGTGCGTGTGGATGTTCCCGCGCTGGAACACCTCCACGTCGAGCGCCTTCTCGAAGCGCGGGCGGCCCGGCGGTCCGTGCCCTCCAGGGGCAGAGCCGGAATCGGGCGAGGCGCGCTCCACCCTGCCGGCGAGCGCGAGGAGCGCCGCTGCGCCGATGAACAGGAGAGCACTCCAGCGTCCGCGCATGCTCATTGCAATGACATGGAGAGTATACAGAACGCCAGGGCCGCGACCAATTCGCAGACAGCGCGACCACACCTCCGCCGCCGCGCGTTATCTCTCCCGCTCTCCGGCGCGCGCGAGGTGGCGCACGCATGCGCGCGCCGCCTCTTCTTCAATTTTTAAAACCACCGGTCCACCGGCGTCCGGCGGCATACTGCGCCCGTGACGCTCCCCCTCCTCGCGCTCGTCATGATCGTCAAGGACGAAGCCCCCTCCATCCGCGAGACCCTCGCCTCGGCCAGGCCCCACGTCGACCGGTTCACCCTCCTCGACACCGGCTCCACCGACGGCACACAGGCCCTCGCGCGCGCCGCCATGGCGGGCGTCCCCGGCGATCTCGTCGAGGAGCCCTTCGTCGACTTCGGCGCGACCCGCAGCCGCGCCCTCGACCTCGCGGGCGACGCGGCCGTGTTCACCCTCATGCTGAGCGGCGACGAGCGCCTCGTCGAGGGCGGCGCGCTCCGTCGCTTCTGCGAGGAGCGCCGCGACGCGTCGGGCCCGGGGCACGGCGCCTACCACGTCCGCGTGCACTACGGCGATTCCGTCTACGACTCCGCCCGGCTCGCCCGCGCCTCGGCCGGGTGGCGCTACGTCGGCGCCACCCACGAGGTGCTCTCCAGGGAGGGCGAGCCGCCCCCCTCGATCCGCGTCCCCGACGCCCACATCGTCCACGACCTCTCTCGCCGCGACGCCGCCGCCCAGACCCGGAGGTGGCAGCGCGACCTGGAGCTGCTCTCCGCCGCGCTGGCCCGATCCCCCCGCGACGGCCGCGCCGCCTTCTACCTCGCGCAGACGCTGGAGTGCCTCGGCCGGCACGCGGAGGCGCTCGAGGCCTACGAGCGGCGCGCCGCGCTCGGCGGCTGGCAGGAGGAGGTCTACGAATCGCTGTTCCGCATGGCGCGCACCGCCGGAGCGCTCGGGCGGCCCTGGCCCGAGGTGCAGCAGCGCTACCTCGACGCCCACGCCCACAGCCCGCACCGCGCCGAGCCGCTCTTCGCCGTCGCCTGGCACTGGTACGGACGGCGGTGCTGGCCGCTCACCTACCTCTTCGCCTCCCGCGGCGCCGCCCTCCCCTTCCCCGCCCAGGCCACCCTCTTCGTGGACGCCGAGGTCTACGAGCACAAGCTGCTCGACCTCGTCGCGACCAGCGCGTTCCACGTCGGCGAGCTCGCCGCCGGCGAGGCGGCGCTGCGCAAGGCCCTCGCGCGCCGCCCCGGCGATCCGCGCCTGCTCGGGAACCTCGCGTTCTACGCGCCCGCGAAGAAGCGCTGACGCGCCGCGCTCGCCGCCGCTCAGGCGCCGTCGTCGTCCTTCCTGATCCAGCCCTTGCGGCGATAGTACGTGAGCAGCCCGACGACGCTCGCCAGCATCAGGCACCATACGAGCGGATAGCCGTAATACCAGTCGAGCTCCGGCATGTTGTACGGCGAGCTCTCGTGGTGGAAGTTCATCCCGTAGATGCCCGCAATGGCGGTGACCGGGAGGAAGATCGTCGAGATGATCGTGAGCACCTTCATGATCTCGTTCATCTTGTTCGATATCCCGGAGAGGTGGAGATCCATGAGGCCCGAGCTGAGCTCGCGGTAGGTCTCGACCATGTCCATCAGCTGCACCGCGTGATCGTACGTGTCGCGCAGGTAGAGCCGCGTGTCCTTGGAGATGATCGGGTTGTCCTCACGGAGCAGCGCGTTGACGAGATCGCGCTGCGGCCAGATGGCACGCCGCAGCGTGAGCAGATCCCGCTTCAGATCGTGGATCGGCTTCGACATCCGGCGCTTCGCGTCGATCACCTCGACCTCCAGGTCCTCGATGTGCTCGCCGAGCCGCTCGAGCACCGGGAAGAAGCCGTCGACCACCGCGTCGAGCAGCGCGTACGCCAGGTAATCGGCGCCCCGCTCCCGGATCGAGCCCCGGCCGGTGCGGATTCGCTCCCGCACGGCCTCCATGACGTCCCAGTCGGCCTCTTCCTGCACCGTCAGGACGAAGCTCTTGCCGACCAGGATGGCCAGCTGCTCGGTGCGCAGCACGCAGCGCTCGTTGACCTGCGCCATCCGCGCGATGATGAGGACGTGCTCGCCCCCGTAGACGTCCGCCTTCGGCCGCTGGGGCACGTTGACCATGTCCTCCAGCGCGAGCGGGTGGACACGGAAGATCTCGCCCAGCCGCTCGAAGGTCCCCTTGTGCCCGAGCCCCCGGACATCGACCCACGTGATGGAGGGGCGGTCGTCCGTGAGGTAGGGGATGCACCCGTCGACGCTCTGGATCTCCTTCTCGGACACGACCTCGGCGTCGTAGTCGATGACGAAGATCTTCGGCCGCTGCGTCTCCTCGATGACGAGCGTCCCGGGCGGCGACGCCGGCGGCGGCTCGTGCACGAGCCGGGCGCGCCTGGGCCGCAGCGTCGTCCGGTCGGGGTCGGCCTTCTCCTGGACCCAGGAGGCGCGCTGCGGCGGCGCGCTGCTGCGCCGCGACTCGGGGGGTAGCGTGGAGCTCGTCACGGGGGCGTGATGGTAGACCAAGATCCCGTGGCATCGAGCGTGGGATGCGCGTGGGATGCGCGTGGGATGCGCGTGGGATGCGCGTGGGATGACGCGGGATGACGCGTGGGATGACGGGCGGGAGCGAGCGCGCTCTCCCGCTCGCTCCGCGCCGCCCGGTGGCGTATGCTGATCGGGCCGCGGAGGGGAGTTGCTGGTCGGGCCGCGGCGGGGAACGGGCGCTCGCAGGGCCGCCTCTTCCTCCCTGTCCCTGCTGGCCGGGGGAGCGCGCGACGCGCGCCGGCCTGCGCCTCGCGCCGCCGCGCGCCCTGCCCTTCCGGATGCCCATGGGAACGACCCTCGACATCGCGATCGGCCTCGTCAGCGTCTTCTTCCTGCTCAGCGTCCTCTGCTCGGCCATCCACGAGGCGCTCGCCGGCGTGCTCCGGCTGCGCGCGCTCAACCTGGCGCAGAGCATCGAGATCATGCTGGCCGACAGCGAGCTCGACGCGCACGTGAAGCAATCGCCCGGCGCCGCCGACGCCGCCGCCCCCAGGAGCTCCCCGCTGGAGCAGATCATGAAGCGCGCGGCGCGGCGCGCTGTCGAGCTCGTGCGCACCCGGGTGATGCCGGGACCGCTCCCGAGCCCGCTCGCGGCGAAGCTCCGCGAGCACCCGCTGATCAAGGATCTCAAGTACGGCTGGGTAGGGCCGTCCTACATCCCGTCGCACGCGTTCGTGGCCGCGCTCATCGACACCCTGCGGCAGGTCCCCTGGACTGACGGCGCGGCGGCGCTGCCCCCGCGGGCCGGCGCCACACCTTCGCAGACCGGCGCCGGCGCCGCGCCTTCGCCGGCGGGCGAGGCCGCTTCCGCGCCCCTGCAGCAGGCGAGCGACGGCGTCCCTCCGCCGCAGGCGAGCGCCGCCGCGCCTGCGCCGGGCGAGATCGCGGCGGCGCCGAGCCGCGACGAGGACCCGCTCGACGAGCTGAAGCAGATCATCCGGAGCATGCCGCCGAAGAGCGATCTCCGGCGCGCGCTCACCACGATCGTCGACTCCACGGTCAAGGACATGCGCGAGGCCAACATCCGGCTGGAGCGCTGGTTCAATGACGCCATGGACCGGGCCGCCGGCCGGTACAAGCGCCGCGCGCAGCTGATCATCAGCGCGACGGCGCTCGTCCTCTGCGTCGGGTTCAACGCCGACAGCATCCGCCTCGCGGGCGCCCTCTCGCGCGACGCGGTGGTGCGCGCCCGGCTGATCGCGGCGGCGCAGGAGCTCGCGAAGTCGCCGCCCCGCGCCGCGCCTCAGGCCGGCGGCGTCGACCAGAACGAGGACATCATGGCCGCGATCGCCGAGGGAAGCGGCGCTCGCTCCCGGCTCACCGGGCTCGACATCGAGATCACCTGGGGCGTGAAGGCCCCCGAGCACACGAGCGTCCCGAAGCTCTGGAACGCGATCGCTGCGATCCTCGGCCAGGGCATCGTCGGCTGGATCCGCGGGGTGCTCGACAGGCTCCTGACCCCCGGCATCCTCATGACCGCGGCCGCCGCCTCCCTCGGCGCGCCGTTCTGGTTCGACCTGCTCAACAAGCTCGTGAACCTCAGGACCGTCGGCAAGAGCCCCGAGCCTTACGAGCCCCCCAAGGGCGCCGGGCCGGACAGCAGCGTGACCCGCTGACCCTGCACCCCACTCAACAAGGGGACGACACGCCCGGTCGTCCTACCACGACGCCGGGTACTCATCGTGGGTTGGAAGCCCTCCGCTTTCGCACCCCCACGGCGCTCTGGATCCCCAGAAGATGTGATCCGTCGGCGAGATGGGCGGCGCTGTGTCCAGCGAACCGGCCGGGACGACCACCATGTTGCCGGCGCGCCTCAGGCGCGGGACGGGACACCCGCAGTGACTGCAAAACCACTTCCCGAAGCTCTTCGCCGTGGGCAGCTCATAACGCGTGATGGCCTCTTCCCCTGACAGCCACCGGAGCTGGCCGGGATCGACCGCCAGGTTCGTGGCGTGGCCCGTGCCCGTGCCTTTGCGACACCGCGAGCAATGGCAATGGACCATCAGCTTGAACGGCGGATCGACCTCGAATGTCACCGCCCCGCAAAGGCAACCCCCGTGAATGCTGGACTCGCTCATCTGCTCTCTCCAGGCGCCTGACGCCGCGATGGAATGGGACGCTCAGCCTATCCGATCTGGCCGGCGAGGATCGAGCTCGGTCCGCCCGACGCGCCCGGAACACGACGCCGTGGCCGCCCCGACATGCGCCGCCGCCGCTCCTTGGACCGGCAGCGACGGGCAGCGGCATTTCGCCCGTGCCGCCGAGCTGGTACGCAGGCTGCTTAGATCCAGGGGACCGGACCATGAAGACATTGAGCGCTTGCTTTCTGCTGGGGATTCTCGTTGGCTGCCAGAAATCCGAGGAGGCCGGCCTGCCGGCGGCGAGCTCGGAGCCGAGCGCCGGCTCGAGCGCACCGGCGGCGGCCGCCGCGGAGACAGCGCCGCCGGCCGCCGCGGAGGCGGCCTCGTCGGCCCCCGCGCCCGCGACCGCGGCGCCCACCGAGCCGGCTCCGTCGCCGACCGCGCCGGCGTCTCCTGGTGCGCCGGCCTCCTTCAAGGACGGCCGGAGCGAGTCGATTGCGGCGGCCGTCGGCCTCGGTTGCGAGGCGAAGAGCCTCGACGGCTGGCTCGAGCTGCTTTGCCGGAAGAAGAACGGGACCGGCGGGCACCCCGTCCGCGCGGTGATCCACGACCCGAGCGCGGAGGCCGCGGCCGAGAAGCCGAGCGAGCCCGTGGCGGCCGACGACGCCGGCGAGGGGCCCGACGCGGGCCCGTCGAACGAGGTCGTCGCCGACGAGCGCGGTGAGCTGCGGCTCGTCGCGCCGTTCCGGGCCGAGGCCAAGCAGAGCGTCACGCTGGAGTGGACCGACACGCGCTACGAGCTCCAGATCGACGGGACGAGCGCGAAGCTCGACTGGGCCGGCTCCGTTGTGTCGCACCGGCGCGCCTGCCAGGAGCTCCTCGATCAGAACCGAGCGCGCATCTCCGGCGCGCAGAAGCTCGAAGGGCCCGAGAAGGTCTCGGCGGCCGAGGCAACGCGCCTGCCGAAGTTCGGGGTCTGCCAGCCGGCGGGGCTCGGCTCCTGGGCGCTGTCGCTGACGCGCTTCGCGGGCGCCGGCGAGGGCGCGGCGCGAGCGCTCGCCTTCGACATCGAGGTCGTGCGGATCGACCTCGAAGGCAAGCGCTTCGCGGCGCCGCTCGGAACGATCGAGGTCGCGCCCGGTGGACTCGCGATCTCCGCGTTGAACGTCTATGACTTCGACGACGACGGCAACGACGAGCTCATCGTCCCCTACGAGCTCAACGCGGTTGCCGCGGGCGCGAAGCCGGCGGCGCCGAGCCCGATCTGGACGTTCTCGAACGGAGCGGTGTCCGCCTATGCGAAGGCCCCGAGCGTCTCCGGCGGCCTCGGCATCGAGCACCTCGACCACGACATGCGGCCGGACTTTGGGACCTACGGTCCCTTCGTCGCGTGGCTCGGCGCGGACTGCGGCGTGAAGAGCTGCCCGCCGCGCGTGACCGGCCCGAAGTTCTATTTCCACTCGGTGCAGGACGGCTCGTTTACAGCGACCGACGCCAGCGCGACCGGGGCGCTCGGCCGCGCGTGCGGCAAGAAGCCCGCGGCGATCGTCGTGACGGCCGGCAGCGGCGTGAACGTCGCTCAGACGGCGAAGAACCTCGTCTGCGCGCGCGCCCTGGGCGCCACGCGGGAGGCGCTCGAGGGCGAGCTCACGGCCAAGCGCGCGGACCTCTGCGGCGGCGCGGCGACCTGCGCGCTGTCGAGCACCTTCGAGGCCTGGCTCGACGCGGCGCTGCCGGCTGAGCTGGGGAGCGCCGCGAAGCCGTGAGCGATGCACGGATTTCGAGGTCGTAGCGCCCGTCTCCATGTCGTGGTCGAGCGCCGCGCGCCCGGTAAGCGCCGGGCGAGTTGTCGCGTCTCGCAGGAAGAGAATCAACGCAAAGGCGCAAAGACGCCAAGGCGCAAAAAGGCGGAGAGAGTGAGGTTGGCATTCACGGCTGCAGACCGTTGACGACGCGATGGATGCCCTGCCTCACGAGGCGCTCGCCGAAGTTGATGACGAGCGCGAGCTTGAGATCACAGAGCCTCAGGTAGGTGAGCGCTTGCGCTTCGAAGAGGCGATTGTAAGTAGCCGTCGACTTGCACTCCACGATGACAAGTTCGCTCACGAGCAAGTCGAGACGGAGGTCGGTGGCCAGCCGTCTCCCTTTGTAGACGAGCGGAACGGCCTTCTGACGCTGCACGTTCAGCCCTCGCGACGAGAGTTCGAAGGCGAGCGCCTCCTCGTACACGGCCTCAAGCAACCCAGGCCCTCCCAGCGTGCGATGGACCTCGATCGCCGCGTCCACCACGACCTTGGCTACCTCGTTCTCCTCCATTCAACCCACATCTCTTTTTTGCGTCTTTGCGTCTTTGCGCCTTTGCGTTAATTCTCTTCTCATGAGGCGCGACAAGTCGCCCGGAACTTGCCCCCGGCGATCGTACGCCAACGCGAGCGACAAGAACCTGCGGAAGCATTGCGGCCGGAGATCGCTCGACGTGCGTTGCATCACCGTCACGGAGCCGGTTTTGGCGGCTCCGCACGCGCCGCAGGGCACGGCGACTCGGGCCGTCATTTGCCGTCCTTCTCCGTGAAGCCGAGCACGTGCATGCCGAACGAGGCCGCGAGGAGGATCGCCGCCTCGAGCGGGATGCGGGCGCCCTTCACGTTGTTCTTGGCCGGATCGATGAACAGATCCTGGGCTCGAGGGAACTGCGCGTTTCGAAGGTCGCAGTCCTCGAAGCGCGTCCCCGCGAATCGGCACTCCTCGAACACCGCCCCGGCGAGGTCCGTCGCGGCGAAGACCGACTCGGCGATCGCGCATCGCTCGAAGCGCGTCTTGCGCAGCGCGAGCGAATCCATGATGACGTACCGCAAGTCGCACTCCTCGAACGACACGTCGGGGAATTTCGCGATGTTCGTCCAGTCGACGCCCATCAGCTTGCAGGAGTTGAACGCCACGCCGCGCAGCGAGAGCATCGTGAGGTCGGCCTTGGTCAAATCACAGCCCTCGAAGACACAGTTCTCGAGCCGCGCGCGCGTCCAGCGGCTCTCGCCGAGCTTCGAACGCCGGAACACACAGCCGCAAAAATCTCGGTCGCTCAGGTCCGCTCGTTCCAGGGTGAGCCCATCGAACGTCTCACCGTCGAACGAGTCCTTCCCCTCGAACGGGTCCAGCTTCCCTGGAGAGATTTCTCCACCGCCGCCAGCGCCGTGCTTGGGCTTGTCTCCGCTGCTCGATCGTCCTCGTCCGGCCATTCCCTGCTCCAGTCCACCCAACGATTTCAGACAGGGTGTCATCGTCGGGTGGTGGGCGTCAAGGCGCTCACCCGGAGCGTGAGTCGATCGTACGGTGGTTGAACGGCCGCGACCGCCGAGCGCGTCGCCTGTGGACACGCGCGCTCGGCGGGGACCCCGCGCGGCTCAGGAGAAGCCGTCGATGGCCGCGTTCAGCGTGGCGCTGGGACGCAGCGCGGCGAACGTCTTCTTGTCGTCGAAATGGTAGTAGCCGCCGAGGTCGACGGGCTTGCCCTGCGCGCCGATCAGCTCGCCGTCGATCTTGGACTCGTTGTCCGTCAGCGTCTGGGCGAGCTTGCCGAATTTGGCCGCCAGCTCCTTGTCCTCGGTCTGCTTGGCGAGGGACTGCGCCCAGTAGAGCGCGAGGTAGAAGTGGCTGCCGCGGTTGTCGATCTCGCCGACCTTGCGCGCCGGGCTCTTGTTGTTCTCGAGGAACAGGCCGATCGCCGTGTCCAGCGCCTTGGCGAGCACCTTGGCCTTGGCGTTGTTCGTCTTGTTGGCGAGGTCCTCGATCGAGACCTGCAGCGCCAGGAACTCACCGAGCGAGTCCCAGCGCAGGTAGTTCTCTTTCTGCAGCTGCTGGACGTGCTTCGGCGCCGAGCCGCCGGCGCCGGTCTCGTACAGGCCGCCGCCGGCCAGCAGCGGCACGATGGAGAGCATCTTGGCGCTGGTGCCCAGCTCCAGGATCGGGAACAGGTCCGTCAGGTAGTCGCGCAGCACGTTGCCGGTGACGCTGATGGTGTCCTTGCCCTCCTTCATGCGGCCGAGCGTGAACTTGATCGCCTCCACAGGGCTCTTGATCGGGAGCTCCAGACCCTTGGTGTCGTGCTCGGACAGGTAGACCTTGACCTTGGCGATCAGGTTCTTGTCGTGGGCGCGGTTCTCGTCGAGCCAGAACACCGCCGGGGCGCCCGTGGCGCGCGCGCGGGAGACGGCCAGCTTGACCCAGTCCTTGATCGCGATGTCCTTCGTCTGGCAAGCGCGGAAGACGTCGCCGGCCTCGACCTCCTGCTCCAGCAGGGCGTTGCCGGAGGCGTCGACGACACGCACCGTGCCGCTCTCGGCGATCTTGAAGGTCTTGTCGTGTGAGCCGTACTCCTCCGCGGCCTGCGCCATGAGCCCCACGTTCGGCGAGGTGCCCATCGTGCGCGGGTCGAACGCCCCGTGTTGCTTGTGGAACTCGATCGTCGCCTGGTAGATGCCGGCGTAGGAGCGATCGGGGATCGTGAACTTGGCGTCGTAGAGCTTGCCATCCGTGCCATACATCTTGCCGCTGGAGCGGATGGCCGCCGGCATCGAGGCGTCGATGATCACGTCCGAGGGCACGTGCAGGTTGGTGATGCCGCGGTCGGAGTCGACCATGGCCAGCGTCGGGCGTTGCTCGTAGACGGCCTTGATGTCCGCCTCGATCGCCGCCTTCTCGTCGGCCGGCAAGCCCTGGATCTTCGTGTACAGGTCGCCGATGCCGTTGTTCGGGTCGAAGCCGACCTTGGCCAGCGTGGCCGCGTGCTTCTCGAGCGCCTCGGCGTAAAACACGCTGACGGCGTGCCCGAAGAGGATCGGGTCGCTGACCTTCATCATCGTGGCCTTGAGGTGCAGGGAGAACAGCACTCCCTGCTTCTTCGCGTCCGCCACCTGCTCGGCGTAGAACGCGCGCAGGGCCCTGGCGCTCATCACGCTGGCGTCCACGACCTCGCCCGCCTGCACCTTGACGCTCGCCTTGAGCACGGTCGTCTTGCCGCCGGCGACGAGCTCGATCTTCAGCTCCTGCGCCTTGTCGACAACGACCGACTTCTCGCTGCCGTAGAAGTCACCGCTCGACATGTGCGCGACGTGGCTCTTCGAGTCGCGGCTCCACGCGCCCATCGAGTGCGGGTGCTTCTTGGCGTAGTCCTTGACGGCGGGTGAGGCGCGACGATCGCTGTTACCCTCGCGCAGGACGGGGTTCACGGCGCTGCCGAGCACCTTGGCGTAACGCGCCTTGACCGCCTTCTCCTCCTCCGTCTTCGGATCGGAGGGATAGTCCGGCACGGCATAACCCTGCTGCTGCAGCTCCTTGATGGCGGCCACGAGCTGCGGGATGGAGGCGCTGATGTTGGGTAGCTTGATGATGTTGGCGCTCGGCGTCTTGGCCAGCTCGCCGAGCTCCGCCAGGTGGTCGCCTAGCTTCTGGCTGTCCGTCAGGCGCTCGGGGAAGTTGGCGAGGATGCGGCCCGCCAGGGAGATGTCCCGCGTCTCGACCCGGACCCCGGCGGCCTTCGTGAACGCCTCGACGATCGGGAGGAGCGAATAGGTGGCCAAGGCCGGCGCCTCGTCCGTCTTCGTGTAGATGATGGTAGAATTTTGCGTTTCCACTGTTTTCTCGAGGGTTGAACGGGTCGGGATTGTTGGAAAGGTTTCGCCCGGTGCCAAGGGCCCGTCGCACCGGCACAATGCCTGGCACCGAAATTTGCGCAAGCCCCTGGCTCCGGGCCGATGCGCCCCCGACCTGGCCCGCCGGATGCACGAGCGGCGGGCCGTGGCAGAGCCGCTGCCGAAGCGCGGCGCAGCGCGTAAGTCGAAGAAGCCGGCCCGCTGCGCGATGCCGTGTGCGCGACGAGCGGATCGGGCGGCACCGCGGGCGTCAGAGGGCGATGTCGCAGGGACCGTGGAGCGCATTGGGGCGCGACGCAGCGCGCAAGAGCGGCGCATGGACGGGCCGTGGGCACACTTCACCCTTGACAGGCGGTTCGCTGGCCCGCGGGGCACTCGCGGCAGGCTACGCGGCGTCCCCGAGCACTCGAGGGCTGCGCGCAACAGCTTGCTCGATCGCGCAGACCGCGCGCACGGCTCTCGTCGTCGAGCCGGCGGTGCCCCGCGCATGGCCCGGTGATCCGGCGGCGGTACGCGCCGAGCCGGCCGCGCGAGAGCCGGACACGACGCGCGCTCTTGCTCGGGCAACCGCCCGGGAAGCCGCTCCAGCGATTCACCGGCAACGACGATGGGTACAGATGGCAATGGCATCCCTGCCGCACGGGCCGAGCGAAACGGAGCGCCCGCGCGCCGCCGTCATTCGACAGGATGTTCATCCACGAGCCGCCGCTGCAACGCTTGATGAATCCGTGATTGCGCCCTGCCTGTCGCCCGCGCGTCGTCCAGTCATGTCCGTCCCTGGTTCCCTGAGAGGCATCGGTGCAGCTGAGGACCGAGCCTGTCGACGGCTGCCGCGAGCACGATTCGGACGTGGTGCGCTGGAAGCTGCCCCGAACGTGGGGAAGAGGACAACTCAGCGTGAGACGGAAGCCGGATTTGTCTATCGGCCCACAAGAGCAGGCGCGAGGTCGGGATCCCGGAATCCAGACAAGGACCATCAATCGCCAGCACCCGCATCCTCCCAAATACACACTGGCGTCGTGGTGTCCGTACTTCATACTGCGTAGCGTGTGCGTCGCGCCTCGCGCGATGCGGTCGACATCGATTTAGATTTTTTCTGCATTTTTCTACAATTTGGCCCAGCTTGGTACCTGCTCCTCGTGCCCAGGTGACCAGGCGGCCCTGATGTCTGAAGAGCGTACGACAGATCAGCAAGCACGGTGTGCGCGCAGATGTGCGCGCGTCGAACGTTCGACGCGGCGCGCGGTTGCTCCACGCGCATCGATGCAACCGACCCCTATCAGCAACAAGGAGGTCATCCGCGATGAACGAAATTTCCTGTTTCCCGCTCTCTCTGGAGCAAGAACGTGCTTGGCTGCTCGGCCGGGGCGGAGGCGCCGCGCCGGACTTGAACGAAGGGGGCGCGGCGTGGCTGGACGGGGAGCTGGATGTGCCCCGGCTGGTCGATGCCATCGAGAAGCTCACGGGGCGTCAGGCGATCCTGAGGACATCCTTCGCAGAGCACGAGGGGCAGCCGGTGCAGGTCGTCTCGCCTCGGGCAGACATCGCCTTCCTCGAGGTGGATCTCGGCGCCGAAGGGCAGCCCGCCTCCGATGGAGCCGCGCTCGCGATGGCCCGCCGGGAGATCGCTCTGCCCCTCGATCCGGAGCGCGGCCCCCTCTGGCGCGTGAGCCTCATCCGGGTGCATTCAAGGCGCCACCTCATCGCGCTCTCCATGCACCCCCTCCTCTCGGATGGCAAACCGAGCGTGGCGCTGTTCTTTTCGGAGCTATTCGACGGCTATCATGGCGTCGAGCTGCAGGCGCCGCCGATACGCTACCAGGACCACGCACGGCGTCAGCGGGAGCACAGGACCGCCGAGCTCCTCGAGAAGCAGCTCGCGCACTGGCGTCGCGAGCTCTCGGGAGCACCCGAAGCGCTGGAGACCCGGACGGATCGGCCTCGGCCCGCGGTGCGGACCTTCGCCGGAGGTTCGGTGGCGCGCGCGCTCGATCAGGAGCTCGTGCGAGAGCTCCGCGCGCTGGCCCGGGAGGAGGATGTGGCGCTGGACGCGGTCCTGCTCGCGGGAATGCACGCCGTGCTCCACCGCCATACCGGCCAGGACGACGTCCTCATCGGCGTTCCGCTGTCCGGACGAGACGAGGAGACCCGAGGCCTCATCGGGGCATTCGGCAATCTCGTGACCGTACGGGGCAGGCTGGGCGCGGATCCGAGCTTTCGCGCGCTCCTGCGTCAAGTGCGACGATCCCTGCACGAGGGGAGCGAGAACGGGGATCTCTCCTTCACCTCTCTTGTCGAGCAGCTCTCGCTGCCGCGGGATCCAAGCCGCACACCGCTCGTCCAGGCCATCTTCTCCAGCGAGCCGAGCGCGCTGGAGCCGAAGCGAGGCCCTCTGCTCACGCTGACGGAGGTGGCGCTCGAGGCGACCGAGGTGGCCTTCGAGCTCGCCGTCCGCGTCGAGGAGACCGATGCGGGCCTCTTCGCGCGCGCCGACTACAATCGAGACCTCTTCGAGCGCGCGACGGTCGAGCGGCTGCTCGGGCACTGGGCGGTGCTGCTCCGCGGGGCGGCGGGCGACCCGGATCTGCGCGTCTCGGAGCTGCCGGTCCTGACCGAGGAGGAGCGCCGCACACTGCTCGCGTGGAACCGCGGCGAGGTGTTCGATCCGCCGCGCGATCGGGTGCACGAGCGGGTCGAGGCGCACGCCCGGCGCTCCCCGTCCGCGGTGGCGGTGGTGTTCGAGAAACAGCGTCTCACCTATGCCGAGCTGGATCGAAGGAGCAACCAGATAGCCCACCTCCTCCGGGAGAGCGGCGCGGGGCCCGAGGTCCCGATCGGCGTCTGCCTGGAACGATCACTCGAGATGATCGTGGCGCTGCTCGGCATCCTCAAGTCCGGCAGCGCCTATGTCCCGCTCGATCCCTCTTATCCGGCGGACCGGCTCGCCTTCCTGCTCGAAGACGCCGGCGTCCCCGTGATCCTCACCGAGGAGCGCTTCGCCTCCCGGCTCCGGAGCGGGAGCGCGAGGGTTGTGTGCCTCGACGCGGATCAGGCCATGATCGACCGGCAGCCCGACAACAAGGTGGCGCCCTCGCCGAACGAGGGTCCGGAGAACCTCGCGTACATCATTTACACCTCGGGATCGACCGGGAAGCCCAAGGGCGTGATGGTCAGCCACGCCAACGTCATTCGCCTGTTCGACACCACCGCCGGATGGTTCCGCTTCGGCGATCAGGACGTGTGGACGACGTTCCACTCGTTCGCCTTCGACATCTCCGTCTTCGAGATCTGGGGCGCGCTCCTCCACGGCGGTCGCCTCGTCGTCGTGCCGCGGCCGGTGATCCACGCGCCGCAGCTGTTCTACAGGCTCCTCGGCGAGGAGGGGGTGACGGTGCTCACCCAGACGCCGTCGGCGTTCCGCCTGCTCGTCCACGCCGAGGAGACGATCGAGCCGGAGGCCAGAGAGCGACTCGCGCTCCGGCTCGTGATCTGCGGCGGCGAGGCCCTCGACGTGACCGCGCTGAAGCCGTGGTGGGAGCGCCACGGTGACAGGGTACCCGCGATCCTCAACCTCTACGGACCCACCGAGACCACCATGTTCGTCACCTACCGCGCTGTCGGCCTGTCCGATCTCGAGCGGCCCTGGTCGAGCAGGATCGGCCGCGCGGTCCCCGATACGCAGGTGCTCCTCCTCGATCGCAACCGCGCGCTCGTCCCGGTCGGCGTCCCCGGAGAGATCTACGTCGGCGGCGCGGGCCTCGCGCGCGGCTACCTCCACCGGCCCGAGCTCACGCAGGAGCGGTTCATCGAGCACCCGTTCAGCGACGACCCGGGCGCTCGCCTGTACAGGACAGGTGATCTCGCGAGCTACCTCCCGTCGGGAGACCTCGAGTACCTCGGTCGGGTCGACGACCAGGCGAAGATCCGCGGCCACCGCGTCGAGGTGGGCGAGATCGCGTCGGTGCTGGCCCAACACCCCGAGGTACGCGAGGCCGTCGTTGTGCCGCGCGAAGACGCGCCCGGGGAAAAGACGCTCGTCGCCTACGCGATCCCTCACCGGACGAGCCAGGGCGACCCGGCGAGCGACGAGCGCGTGCTGGCTCCGGCGCTCCTCGCCTTTCTCGAGAGCCATTTGCCGAGCTTCATGGTCCCTTCCGCGATCGTGCTGCTCGCGTCGTTCCCCACCACGCCGAACGGGAAGCTCGACCGCAAGGCGCTGCCCGCGCCGAGCGGCGCTCGTCCGGAGCTCCGGCGCGCGCTCCTCGGGCCGCGCTCCGAGCTGGAAGAGGAGCTGGCGCACCTCTGGAAGGAGCTCCTGCGCGTCGATCACGCCGGCGTGCACGACAGCTTCTTCGCGCTGGGCGGCGACTCGCTGCACGCGCTCCGGCTGTTCTCCCGCTTGCGCGGCGCCTTCGGGATCCACGTCACCTTCCAGCAGTTCTTCGCCCACCCGACCATCGCCGCGCTCGCGGCGCTGATCAGCGGAGAGGAGCGCGCCGCGGCTCGGAGCGATCGGGCCATTCCGAGAGGCGCCCGGGCGGGATCGATCCCCCTGTCGTTCGCGCAGGAGCGCATGTGGTTCCTCCACCGGCTCGCGCCGGAGAGCAGGGCCTACAATTGCTTCTGTCCCTTCCGCCTCGCCGGAGACATCCACGTCCCTGCGCTCGACAGGAGCCTCCGTGAGCTCGTCCGCAGACACGAGATCCTGCGCACGGTCTATACGGAGCTCGACGGCCAGCCCGTCCAGATCGTCGCCGAGGACGCCTCCTTCCGGCTCGAGGTCGCGGATCTCCAGCACCTCTCCGGGGAGGAGCGCGAGGCCCAGGCGGAGCAGCACCTCTCGTCGGAAGCGCAGAGGATCTTCGATCTGAAGCGCGGCCCCGTCTTCCGCGCAGGGCTGCTCCGGCTCGGGCCTCGGGATCACGTCCTCTGGTTGCACATCCACCACATCGCCGTCGACGGTTGGTCGCTCGAGGTCGCTTACCGTGAGATCGCGGCGCTCTACGATGCCTTCTGCCGGGCGGCTCCGGCGGCGCTGCCGGACGCGCCGCTCCAGTACGCCGATTTCGCCTCGTGGCAGCGCGAGCAGATGACCGAAGAGGTCCTGTCGGAGCTGCTCGCCGGCTGGAAGCAGAGGCTCCTCGACGTGCCGCCCTTGCTCGAGCTGCCGAGCGATCACGTCCGGCCGGCGGTCCAGACCTTCCGCGGCGCGACCCTCCCGTTCCAGCTCGATCCGGAGGTCGGAAGGGCGGTCCGGGACCTCGCCGCGCGAAACAACGTGACCGTGAACATGGTCCTCCTTGCCGTGTTCGCCGTCCTGCTCCACCGCACAACGCAACGCGACGACCTCCTTGTCGGCCTGCCGAGCGCGGGCCGGGATCACGCCGATCTCGAGGCGGCGATCGGCTTCTTCGTCAACGTGGTCCCCATCCGGGTCGACGTCTCCGGCGGGCCGTCGTTCGAGGAGCTGCTCCGCCGCGTGAAAGACGTGTGCCTGGACGCCTACGCGCACGACGGGCTCCCGTTCGAGCGGCTCGTCCAGGAGCTCCAGCCGGAGCGCGACCCGAGCTACAGCCCTCTCGTGCAGATCGTGTTCGCGCCGCAGCCGCCCGCGGAGCGCGAGCTCCACCTCGGCGGGATCGAGGCGCGCGCCATCGACACGGACACGAGGAAGACGATCTTCGACGTCTCGCTCTATGCCTGGGAGAGCGCCGGCGGCGTCGCCGGGATGCTGGAGTACAGCACCGACCTCTTCGAGCGGGCGACGATGGAGCGGCTGCTGAGTCACCTCTTCACGCTCCTCGCCGCCGCGACCTCCGACCCCGCGCGCTCCGTCTCGTCGATGCCGCTGCTCCCGGAGCGCGAGCGGCGCCGGCTGCTCGTCGATTGGAACGACACCGGCGCCGATTTCCCTCGCGACCTTTGCGTCCTGGATCTGTTCGAGGAGCAGGCGGCGCGCGCGCCGCACGCCGCCGCTGTCGTGTCCGATCGCGGCTCGCTCACGTACGGGGAGCTCGATCGCCGGGCGAACCAGCTCGCGCGCCGCCTGCTCGAGCTGGGCGTCGCGCCCGAGTCCCTGGTCGCGATCTGCGCGGAGCGCTCGCTGGAGATGGTGGTCGGGATCGTCGGAGTCCTCAAGGCGGGCGCGGCGTATCTCCCTGTGGACGCGGAGATCGCGAGAGAGCGGCTGGCGTTCCTCCTCGAGGACTCCGGGGCGCCGGTGCTCCTCACGCAGGAGCGCCTCGCCGATCGACTCCCGCCGTTCGCGGGCGCGGTGATCCGCCTCGACGCCGACTGGCCGGAGATGGCAGCGCGCGACGGGTCGCCCCCTCCTGTGTGCGCGGGCCCCCGGGATCTGGCCTATGCCATCTACACGTCGGGCTCGACCGGCCGCCCGAAGGGCGTGCTCGTGGAGCACCGGAGCCTCATGAACCTGGCAGCGTGGCACGTGCGGCGCTTCGCCGTCACCTCCGCGGATCGCGCGACCCTCGTCGCGAGCCCTGGCTTCGACGCGTCGGTATGGGAGCTCTGGCCGTACCTGTGCGCGGGAGCGTGCCTGTTCATCCCCGGGGAGCCGCTCCGCCGCTCCCCGGACGAGCTGAAGGCGTGGCTCCTCGCGCGAGGGATCACCGTCTCGTTCTTGCCGACGCCGGTGGCCGAGGAGCTCCTGCGCCTCGACTGGCCTGCTTCCGTCGCGCTCCGGTACCTGCTCACCGGAGGAGACAAGCTCCGCGTCTGGCCAGACGCAGGGCTCCCCTTCGAGGTCGTGAACAACTACGGTCCGACCGAGGGGACCGTCGTCGCGACCTCCTGTGTCGTGCCGAGGGCGCGGCCGAGCGGCGGGGCTGCGACCCCCGACCCGTCGATCGGCCGCCCCATCGACAACATGCGGGTTTACCTCCTCGATCCGCGCGGTGAGCTCGTCCCGGTGGGCGTCCCCGGCGAGCTTTACCTGGGAGGCGCCGGCGTCGCCCGCGGGTACCTGAAGCGGCCCGAGCTCGACGAAGCGAGGTTTGTCCCCGACCGGTTCACGGACGAGCCGGGCGCGCGCATGTACCGCACCGGCGATCGTGCGCGGTGGCTCGCTGACGGAAACATCGAGTTCCTGGGGCGGGTCGACAACCAGGTGAAGATCCGCGGCTACCGCATCGAGCTCGGCGAGATCGAGGCCGTGCTGCGAGAGCACCCCGCCGTGGAAGAGGCCGTCGTTGTGGCGCGGGAAGACGCGCCGGGCAACAAGCGGCTCGTCGCCTACGTCATCCCTCGCCTCGATGACGGCGGCGCCGCGGATCAGGCGCCGGCCCTGCAAGCGGAGCACGTCTCGGCGTGGCAGGCGCTGTACGACGGCACCTACGGGAAGGCCGGCGCCGGCGTGGATCCGGGCTTCAACATCACGGGCTGGAACAGCAGCTACACCGGAGAGCCCATCGACGCCGGAGCGATGCGCGCATGGCGGGATCACACGGTCGAGCGGATCCTCTCGTTCCAGCCGCGCCGGGCATGGGAGATCGGCTGTGGGACGGGGCTCCTGCTCCTGCAGCTGGCCCCGCAGTGCGCCGCCTACCTGGGGACCGATTTCTCGGAGAAGGCGATCTCGCTGCTCGGCCCCGAGCTCGCGCGCGGCACGCTCTCGCATGTGTCGCTGCAGCGCCGGGAGGCGAACGACTTCAGCGGCGTCGAGCCGGGCAGCTTCGACGTGATCGTCTTGAACTCGATCGTCCAGTACTTCCCCAGCGCCGATTACCTGCGCTCGGTGATCGAGGGCGCCGTGCGCGCGGCGGCGCCCGGAGGCGTCGTGTTCCTTGGCGACATCAGGAGCCTTCCCCTGCTCGAGGCGTTTCACACCTCGGTGCAGCTTCACCGCGCGCCCGCGGGCGTGACCTCGGCCGAGCTCTTTGCCCGGGTGCAGCGGGCGGCCCTCGGCGAGGAAGAGCTCGTCCTCGCGCCCGAGTTCTTTCACGCGCTGCCCGGCCAGGTCCCGGGCGTGGAGCACGTGGAGTGCTGGCTCAAGCGGGGTTCGGACGCCGACGAGATGACGCGCTTCCGCTATGACGTGGTCCTGCACGTGGGCGTGGCGCCCGAGCCCGTCGCCATCGGCCGATCCCTGGACTGGGCTGCCTCGGAGGGCCCCGCGGGCGTCGAGCGGGCGCTGCGCGAGGGGGGCTCCGGCGCGCTTCTGGTGCTGGGGATCCCGAACGCGCGGGTGTACGCCGACGTGGTCGCCGCGAGCCGGCTGCAGGAAGGCGGCGGCGCCGAGCTGGACCGCGCCGATATCGCTGCTCGGAGCGCGGCGGCCGCGATCGAGCCGGAGGCGCTGTGGGCGCTCGGCGCGCGCCTCGGCTGCTCGGTCCGGATCACCGCGTCGAGGACCTCGGGCCCAGGCTGCATGGACGTGCTCTTCGAGCGCTCGGTCGAACGCTCAGAAGGCGCGCCGCGGCCGCGCGCCTGGGTCCAGGCGCGGCCCGGGGAGACCTCGCCGGCCCGGTCGCTCGCGAACAGCCCTCTCCGGAGGCAGAAGGCGCGCGTCATGCCTGAAGGCCTGCGCGAGCTCGCCGCGGCGAAGCTCCCCGATTACATGGTTCCGGCCGCCTTCGTGAAGCTCGACGCGCTGCCGCTTACGGCGAACGGGAAGGTCGATATCGCGGCCCTTCCGGCCGACGATCGCGCGAGACCCGAGCCGCGGGCGGAGCCACCCGCGCCCGCCTCGAACATCGAGGTGATCGTCTCCGAGATATGGCGCCAGGTGCTGGGCGTCGACGAGGTCGGCCTCGACGATCCTTTCTTCGAGATCGGCGGCCACTCGCTGCTCCTCGCCCGGGTCCGCGCGGGGATCCGGGCGCGGCTCGGCGAGGATGTGCCCCTCATGGAGCTGTTCCAGTACCCGACGATCCGCAGCCTCTCTGCACGTCTGAAGAGGGGCTCTCGGGCGGCCGCCCCGGGAGAGGGCGCGGCCTCCGGGCGCGGGCGCGGCGCCGCGGCCCCCGCGACCGAAGCGCCCGCGCGGGAGGCGCTCCCCGAGAACGCCATCGCCATCATCGGAATGGCGGGTCGCTTTCCGAAGGCGCGCAGCGTCGACGCGCTGTGGTCGATGCTCGAGGGCGGGGGCGAGGGGATCTCCTTCCTTTCACTCGAAGAGCTGAAGGCGCTCGGCGTGGAGTCAGAGCTCTACCGGTCGCCCGGGTTCATTCCGGCAGCCGGCGTGATCGAGGACGTCATGTGCTTCGACGCGGCCTTCTTCGGCTACAGCGCGCAGGACGCCGTGCTCATGGACCCGCAGCAGCGCGTCTTCCTCGAATGCGCCTGGGAAGCGATGGAGAGCGCCGGCTACAACCCGCTCGCCTACCCGAAGCCGATCGGCGTATTCGCCGGGAGCGACGCGCCGAGCTACTGGATCGAGCAGGTCGGGCCGCTTCCGGCCGCGCCGAACTCGGAGCACCACCGGATCTATACCGGGAACGTGACCGACTCCCTGACCACGCGGGTGGCCTACAAGCTGGGGCTCCGGGGGCCCGCGGTGAGCGTCATGACGGCCTGTTCGACGTCGCTCGTCGCCGTGCACCTCGGCTGCCAGAGCCTCGTCACCCGGGAGAGCGACATGATCCTCGCGGGAGGCGTCGGCATCCTCACGCCGAAGAGGATCGGCTACCTCTACGAGGAAGGCCGGGTCACCTCGCCCGACGGCCATTGCCGGCCCTTCGACGCCGAGCCGAGCGGCATCGTGGCGAGCAGCGGTGTCGGCCTCGTCGTCCTCAAGCGGCTGAAGGACGCGCTGGACGACGGCGACACGATCCACGCGGTGATCCGCGGATCCGCCGTCACCAACGACGGCGCGCTCAAGGTGGGTTACACGGCGCCGAGCCTGGAGGGGCAGGTCGAGACCCTCGCGCGGGCCCACGCCGCTGCCGGCGTGAGCCCGGAGAGCATCACGTACGTGGAGGCGCACGGCGCGGGGACGCGGCTCGGCGACTCGATCGAGGTGGCCGCGCTGGCGCGGGTGTTCCGGAAGGCGACCGATCAGGTCGGCTTCTGCGCGCTCGGCTCGGTGAAGAGCAACCTCGGCCACCTCCGCGCGGCGAACGGGGTGACCGGCCTCATCAAGGCGACGCTCTCGCTGGAGCGCGAGCTCATCCCCGGGACGCTCCATTTCCGCCGGCCCAGCCCCGAGCTCGATCTCGCGAGCAGCCCGTTCTTCGTCAACTCCGCGCCGCGCGCGTGGAAGCGCGGCGGAGCCCCGCGCCGCGCCGCGGTGAGCGCCTTCGGCATCGGCGGCACGAACGCGCACGCCGTGCTCGAGGAGGCGCCGGAGACGGCGCCGTCCGGCCCGTCCAGGCGCTGCCAGCTGCTCGTCGTCTCGGCGAAGACAGGCGCCGCGCTCGAGAGGAGCACCGATCGGCTGGCCGAGCACCTGCGGCGCGCGTCGGAGAGCTCGCTCGCCGACGTCGCGTTCACCCTGCAGCGCGGCAGGGTGCCTTTCGCGCACCGCCGCGCGGTGGTCTGCGCGGATCCGGCCTCGGGCGCGGCCTTCCTCGATCGGCGCGACCCCGCCCGCGTCTTCACGCAGGTCGCCGGCAGGCGGCCTCCGGAGGTCGTCTTCATGTTCCCCGGCACGGGCGCGGAGCATGCCGGCATGGGGCGCGAGCTCTACCTGGAGGAGCGCGCCTACCGCGAGAGCTTGGACGAATGCGCCGAGCTCTTCCGCCGCGAGCTGTCGGTGGACCTCCGCGACTGGCTCTTCCCCGAGGCGCAGGGGCGCGCCCGCGGTGAACGCGGTGAAGGGGAGCTCGGCTCTCCGCGCTTCAGCGCGGCCGCGGCCGCCCTCTTCTCGACCGAGGTCGCCCTGGCGCGGCTCCTGATGTCGTGGGGGATCCGCCCGGCCACGCTGTTCGGGCACGGCGTGGGCGAGGTCGCCGCCGCGTGCGTCGGCGGCACGCTCTCGCTCGACGAGGCGGTCGCGCGGGTCGCGCTGCGCGGGCGCGCGGAGGAGGAGGCCACGAGCTCCGCTGGCCCCGACGATCGCATCGCCGCGCTGCTCGCGCCGGCCGATCGCATCCTCCTCGAGATCGGGCCCGGCTTCACCCTGGCCTCCGTGGCGTCGCGGCACCCGGACGCGGAGCGACGGGTCGCGACCACCCTGGCGGGCCCTGGCGAGGGCGCCGGCGACCTCGAGGCGTTGCTCGCCGCGGTGGGCCGGCTCTGGTGCGCCGGCGTCGACGTGGACTGGGCCGCGTTCTCCCGGGACGAGCGCCGGAGGCGCGTGCCGCTCCCCACGTACCCGTTCGAGCGCACCGCTCACGTGCTCGACGCCCCCTGCACCGTGGGCCCGGCCACGGAGCGATCCCTGCCGTCGAAGATCTGGAGTCCGCCGGCGTCGTCCGGGCCTCCCTCGGTCGCGGTGCTCACCGAGCGCGTCCGGGAAGCGCTGCCTCCGAGCTCGCCGGCGCCCCTGAGCCCCGCGATGACGCAGCGGAGCGGGAGCGCGGCGGTCCTCACGGCCAGGCGCGCTGCCGGGCAGCTCCTCGTCTCGCTGCAGGCGGGGGCGCCGGACGCCACGCCGCTGTTCCTGATCCCGCCGCTCGGCGGCACGGTCCACCTCTATCGCCCCCTGGTGCAGCGCCTGGGCGGCGAGCTGCCCGTCCACGGGATTCAACCCACCGGGGCGGATCCGAGCGAGCCGGGCTTCATGAGCGCCATGTCCGTCCCCGCGATCGCGGCCCGGTACGTGGAGGAGATCCTGAGCGTCAGGCCCGAGGGTCCGTACCTCCTCGGCGGGCATTCGGCCGGCGGCGTCGTCGCGTACGAGATGGCGCAGCAGCTGCTCGCGCAGGGGCGCAAGGTGCCTTTGCTGCTGCTGCTGGACACGGGCAGCGTACAGGGAGCGAGCGACCGCTCTCCGGCGAGCGCCCTGACCCACGAGATGGCGAAGATCCAGGCGATCGCGTCGCAGAGATACCGCGGCTTCATGGCCGCCATGGAGGATGACGCGCGGCTCCGCGCCGAGGTCACGAGCACGTGGCAGGCGCTCTCGAGCTACGCGCCGCAGCCGACGGACGCCAGCGTCCTGTTCCTCCGCGCGCGGGAGCAGATCAGCCCGGAAGACGCGGTCGCCGTCCATGCCTGGATGGACCTCGCGCGAGGGGAGTTTGCGCTCCAGGTGGTGCCTGGCAACCATTTCACGATGCTGGAGCCGCCCCACGTCGCGCACGTCGCCCGAGCGATCCAGCAGCGCATCGCGGCCGCGGTGAGGCCCGCGCTCGCCGACCCGCTGGAGGGGCGGTCGCTCCGGAGGTCGAGGGCCAGGCCGCTCGGCGCGGAGAGCGTGCCCGAGAGCGGCCCGCCGTCACACTGAGCTGGTATCTCGTCGCCTGGGCTCGTCGCCGGCTCGGCAGGAGGTCTTGCCGAGCTGCCCGGCCTGGTACATGTCCGGCAACCTCCCGTCGAGGCGGCCCGCGCCATGTTACCCATGTGCGACGCCTCTGGCTGCGCCCTGGCCCCCGGAAAGGCAGCGACCGCCGCCGGTGTCAGACCGATCTACCCTACAGTGTTGAACAGCATTTGGCCCTTGCGGCGCAGAGCCGAACCGTGAGACTTTTCGTCGGTGGATCACGGTAGGCGACGGGCTAAATAGACCTTATACGGCGGCCTCGGTTGACCAATCGACTGATAGTTCGGCAGGCGTACATGGTGAAGACGCTCTGCCCCTGCATCCAGCGACCTAGCACCACATTGCGCACGAAAGGACACCATGAAGCCGACACATGCGTGCTTCAGCATTCTCACTGTCAGTCTCACGCTACTCGCCGGCTGCGGCGCAACAACGACGCCCGGCTATATTGGTTACACCGCCATCACGGACAACAAAGGCGAAAGGACGATTCTCTTCGGCTTTGATGCCAACAGGCGTGGCCAACTCACCCGACTGACGGCCTCCGGCGAATTAATCGATAGCTGCTCCGAACCGCCTCCCGATGCTGCAACTACACTTGCACAGAAAGCTTCGGGTGAAGGCAGCGCCTCAGTGACGACCGCGCAGATGGCTACGGGTGAGGGAAAACTCACAGGCAGCTATGAGACCACCCAGGCAGTGCTTGAGCTCGGAAAACGCACCGCCGAAACGCTTTTCCTTCGCGAAATCTTGTTTCGACGGTGCGAGGCGCGCATGAACGCCAGATCCGTGGCGGAGGACGACAACCGCGACGCCGCCACGAAGGCCGCTGAGGCGACAGCGAGAGGGGACACCGATGACAAGTTCTTCTTCGAGGTCATAAAGGCGTACACTGGACTCGCGGCAACCAAGGAGCGTGCCGAGAGAGCGGCGTTAATGAGAGAACTTCAGCAGAAGCTGCCAAGCGATGCGTTAAAGGACGCGGAACTGTTGAAGAGGATAGCCGCGGCCATCGAAGATCCGGCAAAAGTTGCTGACGTCTATGTACGAGCTGCCGAATTGGCAAAAGAGGCAGAGGAGAAAAAGAAGAAGGAAGCGGAGGAGGCGGCAAAGAAGGAAGCCGAGGCTGCTGCGAAAAAGAAGTGCACGGAAAGTGAAAAGATTGACATCAAAGCCTGCCAGGACAAGTGCTCTGGTGACGCCGAAGCAAAGAAATATTGTCAGTCGAAGTGCGAGGTCGACGAAATCAGCGCATGTGTAAAGGAAGCATTGTCGAAGTAACCCCACCGAGAGGTAGCCGAACTCGCCAATGCAGCTGGCAGCCACCTTCGCGTCGTGCGCTGCTGCACCACGCATTCTGTTCTGCATGGCTGTAGATTATTGGCACGATGTTGGGCGGACGAGACATCACGGTGCGATGCGCGGCGGCGCCTCATCTGTCATGTCACGCAGACCCCGAAGGTAGACCATGGCTGGAAAACGACGACAACCCGCCCATCGCGCCATCATCTACGGCGGCATCCTGGGTGGCATGAGCAACGAGCGCGTCAACCAACTACTGCGCGAGGTCAACGAACGTCCGTTGCCGCCATCGAGCTACCATGCGATCCGGAAGCACTATGTCCCCTACTTCGAGAAGGACATGAGCAGGCTCGGCGCGGCCATCGAGAGTCCGCCTACGTACTCCGCGCTGAAGAAGGCGGGCGAGACCATCCCGGCCAACGTTGGTCCCGATGACGACGCCGCCGATGACGAGTGACCCTGAACCGGCGCCGTGGCCCGCATTGTGCTATCAGGCGGTTGCGTGGCGCGCGGCGACCTGGTACAATCCTCACATCTGAGGGGAATCCGATGGCACCGAGGACGTTGCAGCGCAAGAAACGCCGCGCCGGGGCGACGGGTTCGTTGCCTCGCGCCTGTGAGCCTGCTGCCGCGACCGACCTCCGCCCGATCGTGCCCTTGGTTGAGCGGATCATCGCGCGCTTGGCGCCCGAAGAAATCTGGCTCTTTGGCAGCCGGGCCGAGGGGCGTGCGCGCCCGGACAGCGACTACGATCTTCTCGCGGTGCTCTCCGATGACGCGCCCGATTCGGCCCTGGATCTCATGAAGGCATGGGAGCTTACGTGCGGGCTGGGGGTTCCGGCTGATCTCGTCCCCTGCACCAGATCAGACTTCGAGGCGGATAAGGACGAGGTCGGCACGCTCGCACGTGCAGCATATCATCGAGGTAAGCGCATCTATGAGCGGCGAGCGTAGTCGCGGCACGGACCGCAAGAAGGAGAGGCTCAAGGCACTCCTCCACCTCGCGGAGGAAGATACGAAGGCCGCGAAGCTCCTCGCCGCGGATGACAACCATTATGCGGCCTACCACTGCCAGCAGGCGGCCGAGAAGCTTGTCCGCGTGCTCCTCCTCTTCCACAACATCGAGCCTGGCCTCGATCATCACCTCGATGTCCTTGTCGCCAAGCTCCCGGAGACCGAACCCTGGAAGACCAAGCTGGCACCTTTGCATAAGTATACGCCTTATGCGACGACCTACCGCTATGCGACGTCCAGTGGTCGCGTTCCAACGTCTCCGGATCCAAAAGGTGTAGCGACGGATGCCGCGCATATCTCTGCACTTATCGTGGAAGCGCGGAAGCAGTTTGTAGGAGGTTGAAGTCGCGGAAAGGCGGCCCAACAACGGCGCGAGGCGATGGGTCGGCCGGCGCGAGCTCCCCGGAGCCCGGGTTCGAGGGGGCAACGCGCTATCACGCGCCGCCCCGGCCGCTCCTCACCGCGGGCGCGCGCCGAGGGGCGCGCCGCGGCTCCCCACCCGCTGCAGGGCGTAGGCGATGCCGCTCTGGAGCGTCCCCTGCGTGACCACCGCGCCGAGGTCGATCTGCAGGCGGATGAGCGTCTGGGCGACGTCGGGGCGGATGCCCGTGATCACCGCCTGCGCCCCGAGCAGCCGGAGGGCGAGGGCGGCGTTCATCAGGGTGCTCGCGACGTCGCCGTCGACCGTCCTCACGCCGGTGATATCGATGATCACGACCTCGGCGCCGCTCGATTCGACCCCCTGGAGCGCCGTGCTCAACACCTGCTCCGCCCGCTGCCGGTCCATCATCCCGATGAGGGGCATGACCATGATCCGGTCGGTGATCGGGATGATGGGCGTGGAGAGCTCCGCCAGGCGGGCGCTCTGCACGCGGATGATCTCCTCCTGGAGCTCGGCGCGCGCGTGCTCGCTCCGCTCGCGCGCCGAGAACTCGACCCTGAGCTGCTCCTCGGCGAGGCGCAGCGACTCCGTGCGCCTGTGCAGGTTCGCGTAGAGCACGGCGTTCTCCACCGCGGTCGCCGCCTGCGCCAAAAGGAGCTTCGAGAGCTCCAGTCGGGCCGGCGTGAACACGTTGGTCGCCGTGTTGTTCTCCAGATAAAGAACGCCGTTCGTGCGCCCCTGGTGCACCATCGCCAGGCAGAGGATCGATCTCGGGTTGTGCGCGGCGACGTACGCATCCGCGGCGAAGCGTGGCTCGTGGCTCGCGTCGGCGAGGACCACCGGCTGCATCGTCCTCGCGACGTACTGCACGATCGAGGCGGGGACCTCGTCGCTGCCCTCGACGGGGAGCAGCAGGCCGACCCTCACAGCGTTCGGATCCACGGTGATCGACGCCTCGATCATCAGCTGATGATCGCGCTCCAGGACGAGGACCCCCTTCTTCGCGCCGGCGTTCTGGATCGCGATGTCGAGCAGCCGGCTGACCACGCTCTCGAGGACGACCTCGCCGGCGATGGCCTGAGCGGATCGGATGACCGCCTCGACGTCGAGCACGCTGGTGCTGAGCCTCGTCGTCGAGGTGGTCTGGACCGCGGCCCGGGCGTGCTCCAGCATGCCAGGCGGCGCCGACGTGAGCGCGATCTTCTGCACGAGCTGCGGCACCTCGGCCGCCAGTCGGTCCGCCTTGGCGGTCGCCCCCCACTGCATGTAGCCGTGGTGGGCGTCGGTCATGTGGGCGCGCGCGCTCCGGGTGAGGCCGTTCGCATGGTGGAACTTCCCGGCGAGCTCGCTCGCCATCGCCTGGTCGCGCGTGAACCCGGCCTCCTCGGCGCCCTCGATCGCCCTGTCATAGAGCTGCGCCACCGCGTGCCGGTCGCCGCCCGAAATGCGCGCGATCTCCGCCTCGGCGAGGAGATGTTTGTGCGCGTAGCTCCGGGGGCAGAGCTCGGCCCAGCGGGCGAGCTTCTCCCGGTGCGCCGACAGCGCCGCCACGAACCGCTCCTTCTCGGAGGCCGGCGCGCCGTCGCACGAGGCGGCGAGGATCAGGCACGAATAGAAGACGAGCTCCGTCGCCCAGAAGTTGTTCACGCAGCCGGCGGTCATCTTCTCCGCGGCGGCCATGAGCGCGCGCGCGGCGCCGTGGTCGCCGTGGAGATAGGCCAGCTGGACCTTTTGCGTGTGGTACCAGGCGGCCACATAGGTGAGCTCCGGGACCGAGATCATGCTGGCGAAGGCGGCCTCGTCGAAGGTGCCGTCGCTCAGGGTGTGCGCCCCGGCGGTGCCGCCCGTGAGGTTCGCGACGACCTGCCTTGCGCACGTGAGGATGAGCGTCGTGAGCTTGTCGTTCGTCTTCCGCATGAGCGCGAGATCCTGCTCGATCTCGCCGGCCACCACGCCGAGATCGTCGCCGAGGCTCAGGCTCGCCGAGATCATGTGAATGCAGCAGTACGACGCGTACGCCAGATCTCCCGACTCGAGGCCTGCCTGCCGGGAGCGGGCCAGGAGCTTCACGGTGTCCCGGAGCGGCTCGAAGAAATGGAGAATGCACGCGAAGGTCAGGAGGAGCATGCACGTGATGCGCTGGTTGGGGATCCGCTCGTTCAGCTCGATACCGACCCTGGCGAACTGGTAAGCTTCCTTGTACCGGTCGTCGGTGGTCCTCGGCTCGAAGACGCCGTCGATCAGGAGCGCCGCATAGAGCACGCACGCGTACGCCGTTGTGCTCGAGGTGCCGCACTCCACCGCGAGGTTGATCTGCATGATGAGCGTGAGCGGACCGAGCACCGGCAGCCCGAGCGCGGAGGCGGGCTGCGTCATGTCGGCGAGGAGACGGAGGATGGCCTGCTTCTCTGGATCGGAGACGGTGGGCAGCCCCAAAAGAGCGGAGATCGGGCGGCTCGCGAGGTGGGCCTGCATCGCCTCGAGCTCTCTGCCGAGCAGCGCGCGCTGCTCCTCGGCCGCCGCGGGGATGTCGACCCCGAGCAGCGCGAGGGCCTCGAGGCCGCACCGCACGACCGCGGAGAGGTCGCCGCGCATCAGGTGGAACGACATGCGCAGGTTGCGGACCTGCGCGCCGTCCAGCGGGGATCTCGCGCGCTCGAGGAGCGCGTCGAACAGCCGCTCGCCCGCGTCGAACTGGCCTGTCAGGCAAAGGCACTCCGCGAGCCCTGTGGTCAGCGCGAAGGTGAGCTCGTGCCGCTCGTCCCAGCGCCTCGGGCCGAGCGCGCTCGTGCCGGCCTCGAAGTAGCTCGCGGCCGCCTCGTACGCCGCGCCTGCCTTCGCCCTCCTGCCCGCCTCGAGGTTCAGGCGCGCCAGCGCGACGCGCTCTTCCGGATCGGTGATCCGCGGCATGCCGAGGTTCATGTGGGTCGCGACCTCGAAGACCTCACCCTCCATGCCGCCGGGGTCGCTGTCCGCGAGCATGAGCCGCCCGATCTGGAGGTGGATCTCCTGCTTGCGGGGCTCGTCGAGGAGCCGGTAGGCCGCTTGCTGGACCCGGTCGTGCAAGAACCGGTAGGCGGCGTCGAGCGCGAGCTCCGGCTCGTCCGCCTCGCCGGTCATCGCGCCGCTCAGGGCCGCGTCGAAGAACCTGGAGTCCGCGCCGACAGCGAGGATCAGCCCCTCGCGGAGCGCCGCCGACAGCTCGCCTGCCACCTCGCGGCGCGGCCTGTCAGCCACCCTCGCCAGCGTCTTCAGGTCGAAGCGATAGCCGATGCACGCGGCGAGCATGAGGGTGCGCTGCGCGCGTCCATCGAGCTCCAGGAGCCTGCCCGCCATGAAGTCGACGACGTTGTCCGTGACCTTCATCTGCTGGATGCGCGGCAGATCCCAGGTCCATTCGCGCCGGGCCGGATCGAAGGAGACGAGCTTCTCGGCGTGCAGCGCCCTCATGAACTGGTTCATGAAGAACGGGTTGCCGTGGGTCTTGCTCATCACATGACGCGCGAGCGGCTCGGCCCGCTCGGGGTCGCAGGAGAGCGTGTCGGCGAGGAGCCGCGTCACGACGGGGAGCTCGAGCGGCTTGAGGTCGATGTCGCCGACGGCGACCCCGGCCTTGCGCAGCTCCCCCAGGGTGATCGAAAACAGGTGGCTCTCGTCGACCTCGTTGTGGCGGTACGCGCCGATCACAAGGAAATGCTTGATCTCCGGCTCGGTCAGGAGCTGCTCGAGGAGCTTGAGCGAGGCCGGATCCGCCCATTGCAGGTCATCGAGGAAGACGACGAGGGGGTGCTCCTGGGCGGGAATGGCGCTGCAGAACTTCCGGAACGCGAGGTGGAAGCGGGCCTGCGCCTCGGTCGGTCCGAGCGGCTCGACGCCGGGCTGGGGGCCGAGGAGGAGCTCGAGCTCGGGGATGAGGTCGACGAGGTGCTGGCCGTTCTGCCCGACGGCGTTCGCGATTCGCTCCTTCCACAGCGCGAGCGCCTCCGCGGGCTCGGTCAAGAGGGCCCGGACGAGCTCCCGGAAGACATGCGCCACGGCCGCGTAGGGGACGGTCCGGTTGATCTGGTCGAACTTGCCAGCGACGATGTACCCCTTGCCCTGCGCGATCGATTTCTGGATCTCGCCGACGAGGAGCGACTTGCCGATACCGGCGTGGCCGGACACGAGGAGCAGCTGGCTCGCGCCCTGGCTGACGCGCCGCCACGCGCCTTCGAGGACCGCGAGCTCCGCCTCGCGGCCGTAAGCCTTCTGCGGGATCCGGAGCGCGTCCACGTAATCGTGGCGCCCGAGCGCGAACGGCTCGATCGCCGACGCCGCCTCGAGCTGCGCGAGGCACTCGGCGAGATCCATCCGGAGCCCGTAGGCGCCCTGGTACCGATCATCGGGGCTCTTCGCCAGGAGCTTCATGATGATGTCAGAGACGGAGCGCGGTACGTCGGGCGAGACCCGCGCCGGCGGCGGCGGGAGCCTGGCGATGTGGCAGTGCACGAGCTCCAGGAGGTCCTTCGTCGGGAAAGGGAGCTTGCCCGTCACCATCTCGTACAGCGTGACCCCCAGGGAGTAGAGGTCCGTGCGCAGGTCGATAACGCGGTTCATCCGCCCGGTCTGCTCCGGGGACATATACGCGAGGGTGCCCTCGAAGGCGGCGGGGCTCCTCGGCCGCTGTGCCTCCTGGGAGAGGCGGGTGGCGCTGCCGAAGTCCATGATCTTGGCGTTCCACGTGGACGGCTCGACGATGATGTTCTGCGGCTTGATGTCCATGTGAACCGCGCCGCCCCGATGAATGGATTCGAGCGTGCTCGCGATGGATATCGCGATCCGGAGCGCGTCTTTGAGCGTGAGGGAGCGCGCCGTGATGAGCTCATGGAGCGTGCAGCCCCCGGCGTCTTCCATGATGAGCGCCAGGCTCGCCCCGATCTTCACGATGCCCAGGACGTGAACCACGCCGGGCAGCGCGAGCTCCTTGGCGATGGCGTACTCGTAGCGAAGCCTCGCGATCTCGGCCGGCGCCGGGCGCTCGTTCCTGAGGCGCTTGACCGCGACAGGGGCCCGGTCCTCGTTGCGGTATCCTCGGTATACGGTCGACGCAGCGGATTCGTGGATGAGGCCTGTCAGGGTGTACCCGGGGATACCGATCATGGACTACTTGTAGAGCGCTTCTGTGCGCTGCATCAAGCGGTCCGCACGGCCATTCGAGGGAAATCCGCCCCGGCGCCGCGGTGCTCTCCAACCCGGGTGCAGCCGGTCCACAATGTGCGGGCATGAAGTCGATCTTGGAGCGCGCTGGGCCCAGCGTGCGCGGCGAACGGATCCGAGCAGGCGGCGTCGATCCTCACCTCGCCCCGCCATGGATTCGCCCGGCCAGGGTCGCCACGTGCGCCACCAGATCCGGTGGCTTCACCGGCTTGGCCAGGTGCATCTGGTATCCGGCCATGAGCGCCCGCGCGCGATCCTCGGCGCGCGCAAACGCGGTCAACGCCAGCGCCGGCACGCTCCCCCCACGCTCTTCCGGCAACTGCCGCACCTTCTGGATCAGCTCATACCCGCCCTCGTGCGGCATACCGATGTCGCTCACCAGGACCGTCGGTTGGTCCCGCTCCAGCTCCGCCAGCGCCTCCACGACCGAGCCCGCTGTCCGCACCTCCGCCTGACACTCCGCCAGTATCCGGAGGAGCAGCTCTCGCGTGTCCGGCTCGTCGTCCACCACCAGCACCCGCACCCCCTTCAGGCTCAAGAGCTCCCCGGCGCGGTGCCATGACGGGCGGCGCTGCGGCGTCGGCGGCGGCTCTCCTCCGGCCAGCGCCTCGGCGTGCTTGGCCGAGAGCGGCAGCTTCACCGTGAAGCTCGCCCCCTGATCCTTCCCCGCGCTCGTCGCCTCCACCGTCCCCCCGTGCAGCCCCACCAGGTGCCGCACGATCGAGAGACCCAGACCCAGCCCGCCGTACTCGCGCGTGGTCGAGGCGTCCGCTTGCCGGAATTGCTCGAATACGTACGGCAAGAACTCCGGCGCGATGCCGATGCCCGTGTCGCTCACCGCGAGGCGCGCGTACGTCCCCTCGCGGCGCAGCGATACCTTCACCTGCCCGCCTTGCCGCGTGAACTTCATCGCGTTGCTGACCAGATTCCACACGATCTGCTGGAGGCGATTCGGGTCCCCCATGACCTGTTCCCCGGCCGACTCGACGGTGAGCTCCAGGCGGATCCCCTTCGCCTTCGCCGCCGGCTCCGCCGATTCCAGCAGCGTTTCGAGCATCTCGGTCAGATCGACCACCTCCACGTCGAGGCTCAGCCGCCCGCCGATGATGCGCGACATGTCCAGGAGATCGTCGACGAGCTTGGATTGCGCCCGCGCGTTCCGCTCGATCGTCCCGAGCGCCCGGCCCAGGATCTCGTCCGACGGACCGCGCATGCGGAGCAGCTGCGACCAGCCGAGGATCGCGGTGAGCGGCGTCCGCAGCTCGTGGCTCAAGAGCGCCAGGAACTCATCCTTCAGCCGCCCGGTGCGCTCGAGCTCCGCCCGCGCCGCCTGCTCGCGAGAGAGGAGCAGCTCCCGCTCCGCCTCGATCCGCTTTCGATCGCTGATGTCCGTGGAGATCCCGCAAACCGCATACGCCCGGCCCGACTCGTCGAAGAGCGGACACTTGATCGCGATGTACGTGTGGAGCCCATCGTCGTGGGGCACGATCTCCTCCACCTCCAGCGGCCCCCCGGCCTCCACCACCTGCCGGTCGAAAGCGCGAAGCGCGTCGGCGCACTCCGCGGGGAACAGGTCATGATCGGTCTTGCCGGCGATCGACCGCGTGGTCACATGGAACAGCTCTTCGTAGCGGCGGTTGACCATCAAATACCGTCCTTCGAGGTCCTTGACGAAGATGACCGCCGTGGAGTTGTCGATGATGGCCTGAAGCAGGTGCTGGCTCTCGCGCAAAGCGAGCTCCGCGCGCCGGCGCTCGGCGTTCTCCGCCTCGAGGGCGGCGTTCGAGCTCGCCAGCTCGGCCGTGCGCTCTCGCACCCGCTGTTCGAGCTCCTGGTGGGCACGCAGGAGCTGCGCGTTCTTCGCCTCGAGCTCCTTCTGCACCTCGCGCAAGCTCAGGTGCGTCCTGATCCGCGCGAGCACCTCTTCAATCTCGAACGGCTTGGTGATGTAATCGACGCCCCCCGCCTCGAACCCCACGAGCTTGTCCGCCACTTCTCCGAGGCAGGTCATGAAGATCACCGGGATGTCTCGGGTGCCCTCGGCCGCCTTCAGTCGCCGGCAGGTCTCGAACCCGTCGATCCCGGGCATCACCACGTCCAGCAGGATCAGGTCGGGTCTCATGAGGCTGGCCCGCTTCAGGGCCGCCTCCGCGTCCTCGGCGGCGAGCGCCTGGTGACCCGCGGACTCCAGATGATCCACGAGCACGGCCAGGTTGGCGGGCATGTCGTCCACGATGAGGATCGTGGCCTCACGAGCGCCGGGCGCCGAAGATCTGCTCATGATCGCTGACCGTCGGCCACCACCTGGCCTACCGCGGCGTGCTCCTCGACGAACTCCTGCAGCTTGCGCATCTGGTACGTCCGCGCCAGCGTCTGGAGCTGATCGAGCCAGGGGCCGAGTCGCGGCTCATTTTGCTGCATCCGCTCCGCCTCCGCCAGCACCTTCCGGATACGGCCCGACGCCACCAGCCGCGACAGCAGCGAGAGCTGTTCGGCCGAGGGCGGCACCGGCACGTCATCCCCCTTCACCGCCGTGGGGGCCGTGTCATTCACCGGTTCATGCGTCCATTCCACGCGCAGGAAACGCGCGATCCTCTCGAAGAGCAGGCTGGCATGCACCGGCTTCGGCAAGAAATCGTCCCAGCCGGCGTGGGCCCCCTTCGGCTGTTCGGCGGCGGTGACGTTCGCCGACGAGGCCAGGATCACCACCCCGTCGAGCTCGGGCATCCGCCGAAGGCGGCGCGTGGTCTCAAAGCCGTCCAGGCCCGGCATGGCCAGGTCCATCAAGATCAGCGCCGGCCTGTGCTCCAGGGCCAGCCGCAGCGCGGATTCGCCGCCGTCGGCCTCGACGAGGTCGAAGCCGATGGGGACCAGCAGATCGCAGAACAGAGCGCGGTTGCCGGGGTTGTCGTCCACGACGAGGATCGTGCGGCGCTCGCCGCGATACCCGGTGATCGTGGCCCACGCCGGGGCCTCGTCGGCGGCCGCGGAGGAGAGCGCCTCGGCGAGCGTGAGCGTCACGGTGAACGCGCTGCCTTTGCCGAGCTCGCTCTCGACATGGATGGTCCCGCCCAGCTGCTCGATGATCCTCTTGGTGATGGTGAGGCCGAGCCCCGTGCCCTCGCTCTTCACCCTCTGGTCTCCCACCTGCTCGAAGGGCTCGAAGATGCGCGCGAGGTGCTCGGGGGCGATGCCGGTGCCCGTGTCCTCGATCCGGAAGCGCACGTCGCGCTGCCCATCTCCGCCGTCGTCCAGCACGTCGACGAGCAGCGTGACCGCGCCGCGCTCGGTGAACTTGATGGCGTTGCCGAGCAGGTTCAGGAGCACCTGCGTCAAGCGCTTCTCGTCCGCGTGCACGGCGGCGAGCGCCGGGCCCCGCACCTCGTGGGTGAAGGCGATGCCCCTCTGCTCGGCGCGCACGCCGCAGAGATCCACAACGTTGTGCACGAAGGAGGGAAAGTCGAACCTCCGGGGGACGAGCTCCATCTTGCCGGCCTCGATCTTCGCCAGGTCCAAAAGGTCGTTGAGCAACGCCAGCAGGTGCTCGCCCGATTTCTTCACGATCTGCACCCCTTCACGGCTCTTCGGCGAGAGCTCGGGCGCTCGCATGAGGAACTGAGCGTAGCCCAGGATGCCATTGAGGGGCGTGCGCAGCTCATGGCTCATGCTGGAGAGGAAATCGCTCTTCGCTCGATTGGCGCGGTCGGCCGCCTCCTTGGCGAGCCGCAGCTCCGCCGTCCGCTCCTGGATCTTGACCTCCTGGTCCCGGTACAGCACGGCGTTCTCGACGGCGATCGCCGCCTGCGAGGCGAGCACCGACAGGAGCTCCACGCGCGCCGGAGGGAACGCCGACGGCACGTCGCGGTGCTCCAGGTACAGCACGCCCACCACGTGGCCCCGATGCGTCAAGGGCAGCGCCAGCAGCGAGAGCACCGCGTGCAATGCCAGGTACGGGTCGCCGGCGAAGCGCGCATCGGACCTCGCGTCGCCCGTCACCACCGGCTCGCCCGTGCGGGCCGCATATTGCACAACCGCCACCGGCACGTCGTGGCTCTGCCCGAGAGGCTCCGACAGGCCCGCCTCGATGCGGGTCCCCTCCACCCATAAACGAGCGACGACCGAGAGCGCCTCCCCTTCGCTGAGCACCAGGGCGCCGCGCTGCGCCCCCGCGTTCTCCAGCGTGAGCTCCATCAGCCGGCCCACGACGCGCCCCGGGTCGAGCTCACCCGCGAGCGCCTGCGCCGCGCGCACCGCGGTCTTCACGTCGAAATGCGCGCCCGTGGACCCGCCCGTGGTCGTGGTGGTCGCCGTCACGGTCGTTCGGTCGGAGGCCGACTCGTGCATGGACGCCTTGAGCACGGCGGGATACCTCGCGTTCAGATGGGCGACCACCGCGTCGGCACCCCAGCGCGCGTAGGCGTCGCGCGCCTCGCGCAGGTACATCACCCCGACATGGCTCTTGCCCGCCTCCAGCCGAGACTCGGCGGCGAGCTGGGCTGCCAGGGCCTCGATGTGCAGGAAGCGGTGCTCGCGGGCCAGCTCGATGGCCTCGTCGTATCTGGCCGCTGCCTCCTCGGGCTTGCCGAGGACGCGGGCGTACTCCGCCTCGCCGAGGCGCAGCTTGTGGAGGAAATTGGCCTCGCAGCCCTCGGTGAAGTAGCGCAATCGCGCGAGGCTGTGCTCGATGTGCTGCCGCAGCCGCGCCCGCTCCTCGCTCGTGATGGCGTCAGGCCAGCGCTTCGCCGCCGCGAGCGCGAGAAAGAGCGCGATGTCCGTCACCATCGGGATCCCGAGGAGGTCCGCCTGGAACTGCTCCGCCTCCTGCATCCTCGACAGCGCCCGCTCCCACTTGCCGACGGCGCAGAACAGATACCCTTCCAGGGTACGCGCGAACCCTCCGGTGTACCTGTCCCCGTCGGCGAGGAGGGAGCGAGAACCTCGCGGCAACGGCTCCTCCTCCAAAAGGCGCCTGGCGCCGTCAGGAGACATCAAGACCTCGCAAAAGGACGCGACAAGCTCGAAATGGTGTCTCCCGACGGCGTCCCCTGCGCGCTGCACCAGCTCCCAGCGCGCCTTATGCTGCGCATCGACCTGGCCGAGCGGCAGGCCGCGCCACAGCCGGTAATAGAGCAAGTCGCACAGGAGCCCCCAGCTCGTGCCTTGAAACGACCCGATCTTCAGGCCGGCCGCGATGGCTTGCTCGTACACGGGGGACGCTTCATCGATGGGCCTCGAGTGGCCCATGTAGATCCCCTTGAGCGCGAGGCACTCGGGGAGCATCGGGGAGCCCAGGCGCTCCGCGGCGCGCACCCCGGGCGTGAGCCAGCGCATGGTGCGGCGGTACATGCCCGTCGCGACCGACCACGCGTTGGCGAAGCTGCAGATCATGAGGGTGGCGGCGGGCGTGAGCGCGTCCCGCCGTATCGCCTCGGACACGATGCGGGCGATGACGAGCGAATACAGCATCGGCCGGCCGCCGTAGATCGCGCAGAGCTGCGCCTGCGTCATCAGGGCATCGATGAGCCGGTGCTCCAGCGACGGATCGACCTGCATTCGATCGAACCCGTCGGGCTCGTGATCGAGCCATTGATCCAGCGCGGTGGACTCTCGCAGGAGCGCGACCTGGCACGCCTCATCCGTGTCGGGGAACGTGATGCCCTGCTTCGCGAGGGCGGCCATCCCGAGCCCGATTCCCCGCGTGTACTGGCCCGTGGCGACGCAGCAGCGCGTGCGGATCTCCTGCGCCGAGAGCCAGGCGACCTCCGGCAGAGGCCTGTCCAGCAAGGCGAGCGCCCGCGCCTCGACGTCGTCGAACTCGCGCAGCAGATAGGCGGCCTCCAGGCGCTCGAGCCCGATCTCCACCGACAGCGCGCGCTCCTGCTCCCAGGCCCGCTCGCCGAGGAGCGCCTGGGCGCTGTCCAGCAGGTGGGTCATCAACCGGTACGAGCTCGCCGCCATCGCGGCGCGCGCGGCCTCCAGGTTCAGCCGCGCGAGCTCCTTGCGCTCCTCCACGGACTCGAGCCGCGCCGCGCCCAGGTTCAGGTGGCGCACGAGCTCCAGGAATTGCTGGACCGTCCCCCCCTCGGCGCGATGACGCGCCTGGAGCCGGCGGCCGATCTCGAGGTGCGCGAGCACCCGCTGCTCCGGCGAGATCCGCTCATAACTCGCCTGCTGCACGCGGTCGTGCAGGAACCGGTACGCCGCATCCATCGCCGCCGCGCCGATGACCCCGAGCGCCTGCGCGGGGCGGTAGGCCCCATCGACCGGCACCACGAGCTCGGCGTCCAGCGCCGGCCATAACGCCCCTGTCACGCGGGCGCGCTCCCACCCGCTGAGCCGCTCCAGGTCCTGCAGGTGGAACGTGTGGCCTGCGCAGGCCGCGAGCCCCAGGAGCTGCTGCGTCGGCTCGGGCATCTCACGCACCTTGTCCGTCAGGAGCGCCACCACGTTGTCGGTGACGCCCGCCTTCTCCAGCGACGATTGCTCCCACCGCCACGCCCCGGTCTCCGGGTCCCGCACCACCTGCTTCTGCCGGTGCAGGGAGAGCAGCAGCTGCTCCAGGAAGAAGGGGTTTCCGCGGGTCTTGCGCGAGAGCACGCGCGCCAGCGGCTCCACCCGCGCGGGCTCGCTCTCCAGCGTCCGCGAGCACCACTTTTGCACCTGCTCTGCCGACAGCGGGCCCACCGTCATCCGCGAGACGTTCGCCTCGCTCTTTTCCACCGCCTCCACGAGCTTCCACAGCGGGTGCTCGCGCGGCGTCTCGTTGTCGCGGTACGCCGCGATCACCAGCAGCGATTTGCGCTCCACGTCCGTCAGCAAGGTCTGCAGGATGATCAGCGTGGCGCTGTCGGCCCATTGCATGTCGTCCAGGAACATCACGAGCGGCGGGTTCGGCGCCGTGACGGCTCGCACGAAATTCAGCCACGTGAGCTTCTGCCGGTTGAGCACCTGCTCGCCCTCCACCGGCGGCACCGGCGGCAGCTTGCCCATGACCAGATCGAGCTCCGGCACCACGTCCGCGATGAGCCGCGCGTTGTCCCCGACCTCGCGCCGGATCCTCTCCTGCCAGGCCTCGAGCACCGCCTCCGAGCTGGAGAGCCACTGGCGCATCAGCGCCCCGAACGCTTGCGCCAGCGCCGCGTAAGGCGTCGACCGCGCGAGCTGATCGTGCTTTCCCGCGATCAGGAGCCCGCGCCCCGCCTGGGCGATATCCCTGTAGACGGTGCGCACCAGCGCCGTCTTGCCGATGCCCGAGGGGCCGCCGACGAGCAGGAGCTCCGTCATGCCCTGCGCGGCGCGCGCAAAGGACTCGCCCACCCGCTCGACGTCGCGCTCCCGCCCGACCAGCACCTGCGGCAACCGGAGCTTGCGCGAGAAGTCCTTTCTTCCCAGGCCGAACGGCGCGACCGTGCTCCGCTCGTCCCATTGACGGAGGGCCTCTTCCAGATCCTCGGCCGCGCCGCGGGCCGTCTGGTAGCGCCGCTCGGGATCCTTGGCCAGGAGCTTCGCAATGATGGCTGCCACGGCGCTCGGCACCTCCGGGGCGACGGCGTCGAGCGGAGGCGGGTCCTTGGCCAGGTGCGCGTGCACAAGCGAGAGCGGATCGCGCTCCGTGAACGGCAGCCGCCCCGACATCACCTCGAAGAGCGTCACCCCCAGCGAGTACAGGTCCGTGCGCGTATCGAGCGCGCGCGCCGTGCGCCCCGTCTGCTCCGGGGAAATATAGACAAGCGTCCCCTCCAGCGCCTCCGGAATGCTCGCCTCGGTCGCCTCCTGGGACAGCAGCGAGGCGATGCCGAAGTCGAGCAGCGTGACCCTCTCGCACGCCTCGTCCACCAGCACGTTTTGCGGCTTGATGTCCTTGTGCATCACGCCGGCGGCGTGCACCCCCTCGAGCACCCGTGACAGGAGCCGGCCGAGCCGCAGCGCCGCCCCGACCGGCACGCGCCCCTGCTTGGCGAGCAGGCGATCGAGCGAGCCGAGGCCAGGATCCTCCAGCACGAGCGCCGCGGAGCCGCCCCGCTGCTCCAGCGCCCGTGCGCGCGCCACCCCGGGCACCTCGGCGAGCTGCATGAGCACCTGGTGCTCGTGGATCAGCCGCCCCATCACGCGCGGACTGGCCACCTCGGCCACCGGGATCTTGATCGCCACGCGCGCGCCCGAGGGGACATGGACCGCGCGCCATACCCGTGTCTCGTTGCCGTCGTAGATTACCTTGTTCAGCGTGTAATCCCGCAGCTCCATCATTGCCCCCCTCGCATCCTTCAGGGGCGCTGCTGTCGGAGCCTCATCGTAGTGTCGAGCAGGACGGAATGCGACCAGCGATCCTCCGTCTCGGGATTTTTTCGGGCGACCTCTGCTGCGCGACAAGGCCGTGGTCGTCCCCGGGCCGGGTTATGGCGAGCGACGATCGCGCACGCAGGCGGGCTGTGGCGTGAAGGCGGCGGCTCAGCTCGCCTCGTCGATCCATGTCCGGAAATCGTCCACTACCTCGCTCGTGATCCGCCGCCCACAGTTGTCGAGGCGGCTCCCGAATTTACAGTGGATCGCCACCGCGACGTGCTGGTGATTGCCAACGTTGGTCCAGACCGGACTACCGCTCTGCCCCGGCGATGTGTCGAATTCGTAAGACACGACGGGGCTCAGGCCCAGCGTGACCGATGACAAGCTTTGCCGGCACATCCGTCCCCCATCCAACGCTGTTACCTCCGACTCAACGCTATAGGGGTATCCAGCCAGCGTGGCGGGAACCTCAACGAGGGGCAGCGTCGCCGCCGGCTCGCAGGGGAACGCCCCCAGGTTGGCGCCGAGATCCGAGGAGAGCAAGATAGCGCCGTAGTCGCAGGGCATCGCATCGAAGTGTCCGAGGAGCCCCGCGTGCACCCGGAACGGGTTGTCGCTCTCGATGTAGGTGACGATCTCGTAGCCGTGGGGGCGAGGATTCGCCGCAGCAGCATTCATGGCCGGGATCACCTCGACGGACACTGGCCACCCATTGTTGGACGGGTTCGCGTTGAAGTAGTTGAGATTGTAGACGCAATGGCCCGCCGTGATCACGACGCGTGGATGAATGAAGAAGCCGGTTCCGCCTATGGGCTCGGCCCCCGGAGAAGGCGTGATCATCAGCGCACAGATCGCGCTGTAAGGAAATGTGCTTAGATCCTGCGCATCCACGAACGTTCGAGTATCGAATCCGATCGGCTGCGCGACGGCGGGCATCCTCTCGGAATCACGCGATTTCTTCCGGAGCACCTCGAGCTCCGGGCTGCTTCTGGTCTGGTGGTTGCGTCCCATGATGAGCACCATCCTTCATCGATGAGCGGGTTGTGTGGGAGCGGCGCCCCGCTCGTCGCGCCTCCCGTAGCGCGGCGGTCAGCGGGCACGCTCAGGCTCTTGCCCGACCGCGTCTGGCCGGCCCTCAGCCGTTGCCATGCTCCACGGCGGCTTCCGCTTTCCGGATGGTCGTCGCTGCGGCGATCGTCGAGCAAACGGGCCAACAGTCATCGGCTCCACGCTCGGCTCTTTACGAACCTGTGCTGGCAAGACAAGCCCGGCAACAGACAGGCTCATGTGCGTTTGTGAGTCGAGCGACTCTCCAGGGCTCCTCTCACGGGTCGGCCTCGTCCTCTGCTCGTCTGATTGCCTCGCGGCGAAACGTGCCCCGGCGCGCCGCGCTCTGGGCGGCCTCGTGCGGCACAGGCGGCCACGCCGAGCGCGCGGCCCGGCGCTCGCCTGGAACGGCCGGCGCTCCGACCGAGGCGAAGCCATCGAGCGACGGCGCTGAACGTTCGGATGACATGTCGTATCGGCTAGCGCCGCGAGGCGCACGACATCAAAGTTAGCCGGCGTTGCGTGCGGGCTGCGTGGGCGGCGCGCCGAGAGAGCGCCACGCCGGCTGGAACGGGACGGCTCGGACCCCCTCCGCTGCCCGAGCACGCCTGCGCCGTTCGCATCATCCGGCGGCACGAAGGGAGACACGATGCGCATCGAAGGGGTCTTTTCAGCAGGGGTCGGTCCTGGAGGTGTGGAGTCAACGGACCTGGAGCGACGCTTTCCGAAGATCACCTCCCGCCTCTTGAAGGTCGAGCCTGGCGTGTACGACAGGAAGATCGCCGAGGCACTCGCGTTCACATCGACGTGGACGTATTCGGACGTGACCACGTTCGCGAGCGTGATGGTGCGCCATGGACTGCTGGGCTGCGACGCGGCGGCCCTGACCCTCGCCAACGATGTGCTCCTCGTGAACACCGCGGCGGTCGTCGTCCAGAGCTCCGACAAGAACGTCGTGATTCTCTCCTTCCGAGGGACGGAGCCGCGCAACGCCATCAACTGGCTGTCAGACGCGAGCGCCAGGATGGAGCCTTTCCCCTCCGCGGGGCGCGTCCACGGCGGCTTCTACCGGGCGGTCCGCGCGATGTGGGAACCCCTGAAGGATCTGCTGAGAGGGCTCTACGTACAGCAGGATCTCTGCAAGCGATTGACGTCGCTGGAGAACCAGTGGGTGAGCACGTGCCCAGCCAAGGACTCCCCGGGCACCGCCGGGGCGCCGTGCGCCTCCGAGGAGGGCGAGCGTGGCGCGGTGACCGGCCGCGAGAACGCCACAGCGCCCACGCGCCCGCCCGAGCTGTCGGCCCTCTACATCACCGGCCACAGCCTGGGCGGCGCCATGGCGGTCATCGCGGCAGCGCTCATCGAGTCGGACCATGAGCTCACAGGCCTCCGGGACAAGCTGCGCGGCGTCTATACGTTCGGGCAGCCGATGGTCGGCGACAGGACGTTCGCAGAGGAGCACAAGAACACGATCGGACGGAAGCTGTTCCGTCATGTCTACGCGCACGACATCGTGCCGCGCATGCCGCCACTCACGGTCGGCTGCTACGAGCACTTCGGACGGCAATACAACTCGACGGATCACGGCTGGGTCTACGAGCCGAAGAACGCGCGGAAGGCTATCACGATCGGGCTGAGCAACGCCCTCGGCGTCATGGCGTGGGTCTCGCAGCAGATATCGCCCATCAGCTGGCTGCGCCTGCCCTTCTCCTGGGGAGACCACATGCCGATCAACTACATGCGCGTCTCGATGATGGCCGCGCCAGGCGCCGAGCTCGACTGAGGCACGACCACCGGCACGCCGCCTCAGCGCCCGGGCCCATGCGGCGCAAACCTGCCGCGGGGCCCTGGACGTCGGGAGCTCGCGCCGTCGACCCGTCGCCTCAAACTGCTGTCCTCGCCTCGAGCGCGTAAGTAAAAAAAGCCGGCTCGCCGAGCGCGGTGAGGAAGCGGGGAATGCCGGAAAAACCGGCCGTATTGACGCCTCCTCAGCGTGCGTTCGCGCGCGCCTTCCACTTCACCGAGCCGGCGATCTGCCTCGTGGTGACGTTGACCCGATTGAAGAGGTTGGTCAGCGCGATGTGAAGCGTCGGCGCTGCGAGCGCCGGCCCGTCGTGATGCCTCGCGGCCTCCTCCCAGACGTGATCGGGCACCGGATCCGCGCGATCGCCGGGCCTCGCGACCATCTCGATCTCCACGGCGGGGTGGCGCTGCGTGAACGCCGCCGCCACGCCGGCGAGGAACGATTCGCCGAACAGGAGCGGCGTTGCCACCCGCAGCACGCCGCGTGGGGAGGACTCGAGGTCCTTCACCGCGGCGTTGGCCTCTTCCATCTCGGACAGGATGCGCGCGCAGCGCTCGTGATACGCGGCGCCGGCGCTCGTCGGTCGCACCACGCGCGTCGTGCGCTCGGTGAGCCTCACGCCGAGCGACGCTTCCAGGCGAGCCACACGCTCGCTGACCGTCGATCGCGGAAGCCGCAGCGCCTTCGCCGCCGCGCTGAAGCTCGCGAGCTGCACCACCTCCACGAACGTCGCCATCGCGTCGAAATCGAACATTGTGCAGCCTGGTCGAACAGGCCATTCGCCAGGCCGCTACCTGGTCAAGCGCAGCGGGAGAAGCTACCGTCGTTCCTGACACTGCCACGACTGGCAGCGAAGACCTGGAGAACTCCGAGCTCGGCCGAGAGATTCTCTACCAGCGATTGCCATTCACGAGGTACCGCGATGCAAGACGAAATGCAGGTTGAGGAGTGGGGACAGCTATTCGTTACGCGCAAGTGCTGCGGCGCCGGCACGTGCCGGAACTTCGCGCCGGAGCTCCTCGGCGAGGTGGTGCCGGCCATCGACCTCCGGGGAGGCCGCCGCCTCTCGGTGCTGCCGGGCTCCCACGAGGAGGGCGCCTTCACGGGTGTGCTGCGGCAGCCGCGGAGCAAGGAAGAACTGATGGCGGCGCGGACGGCGGTCGCGGCGTGCCCGTTCGGCGCCATCACGCTCAAGCCGGGCGCGGCGCCGGTTCGCCGGGGCGATCTTGGATCACCCTGGCGCGGCTTTCCGCGGCCCATCGAGGATCATGTCTGGGTCATCGGACAGCCATCCGTCAAGAACTTCGGCGCCCTGTCCTATTTCATCGAGCGCGACGGAGGCGGGGTGCTGATCGATCCCCCGAAGCCGAGCGAGGAGGTCTTCCGCTGGCTCGCGGAGCACGGCGGCGTGCGATGGCTCTTTCTGACGCACAAGGACCACACGAACCACCACGCCGAGTTCGCCAGCCGCTTCCCGGGTTGCCGCCGCATCCTCGGCGCCGCGGACGTGAACCTCCGTGAGACCAAGTACATGCCCTCGACCGGCGACGTGGAGATCAAGCTCGGGAACGAGCTCGGCCCGCTCTCGCTCGAGGGGGAGCCGCTCTCGAGAGAGGCGGCCAGAGAGGCCGAGTTCCTGCTATTGCCGCAGCCCGGGCACACGCCGGGGTCGTCATGCCTCCTCTATCGAGGCCGCTTCCTGTTCACCGGCGATCACCTGAGCTACTCGCGCTTCCTGGGTCAGCTCGTGGCGCACCGACTGCAATGCTGGGAGGACTGGGAGCGCCAGATCCGCTCGGTGCGGTATCTGCTCGCCGCGGCGGAGGCCGGCTGGCTGAGGTTCGCGTGGGTGTTGCCGGGTCACGGGGAATGGGCCCGCCTGCCGGGCGAGGGGAGCGCGGCCGAGACGGCCGCCGAGCTCCGCCGCGTCATCACGTCGATGGAGCAGAAGCCGAAGGGGCATACCCCGCTGGGCCGCTGGATCATGTACGTTCAGAGCCGGATGGCGCCCGAGAAGCCGCTCGGGCGCGCCATGCGCGCGGTCGGCGGCGGGAGCGACGCCTGGGTATTGCCGCGCGGCTCGCGGAGCTCGCTCACCGATTTCGATCCCGACAAGACGGGGGCCGCCCTGCGCGGGCTCTATCTCCTCGGCGCCGCCGCGCTCCTGGCCGCCGCCGGGACCGCATGGCTCACCGCGCGCCGGGACATGAGCGCCCCTTCTGGTCGCTCCTAGGACGCCAATCCCACGGCTTCTCCCCGTCAGCGGTTGTCCGCGCGCGTATCCAGCTTCATCGAGCCGGCGATCTGCCTCGTTGTCACGTTGAACCGATTGAAGAGGTTGACCAGCCCGATGTGCAGGGTCAGCGCCGCGAGCGCCGGCTCGTCGTAATGCCGCGCGGCCTCCTCCCAGACGGCGTCGGGCACCGGATCCGCGCGGTCGCTGAGCCTCGTCGCGGCCTCGGCGAGCGCCAGCGCGGCGCGCTCGGCGTCGGTGAAATAGGGCGCCTCGCGCCACGCCGCCACGGCGAACATGCGCTCGTCGGTCTCGCCCGCCTTCTTCATCTCGCGCGCGCCGATGTCGACGCAGAAGCCGCACCCGTTGACCTGGCTCACCCGCAGGTGGACGAGCTCGAGCGTCCGCGCCGGCACGCCGCTCTTCTTCACCGCGCCGATCAGGGCGTAGATCGGCTGCATGACGTCGGGGATGACCATCGCGGGGTTCTTCATCCGTGCTTTCAGCATGTTCGTGCTCCTCTCGAGGCGTTCGGGTGTGCTCGCCAACGGTGACGGGGCGCGGAACGTCCGTTCGCGTCGTCACATCGGCTAGGGTTCGTCCGTCACAGCCATGACGAAGCACGACGAGGGAGTGTGACCGATGGATGAAAATAGTTGGCTGGCGGAGCGGTTCGAGGCCCACCGGGCCCATCTGCAGGCCGTGGCGTACCGGATGCTCGGCTCCCTGAGCGAGGCGGAGGACGCCGTGCAGGAGTCCTGGCTCCACCTGAGCCGCGCCGACACGAGCGGCGTCGAGAACCTGGGCGGGTGGCTGACGACGGTCGTGGCGCGGGTGTGCCTCGACATGCTGCGCTCGCGCAAGGCGCGGCGCGAGGACCCGATGGCCGCGCCCGACCCCGCCGCGGACCGCGAGGCCGGGACCGACCCCGAGCGAGAGGCGGTGCTGGCCGACTCGGTCGGCCTCGCGCTGCTCGTGGTGCTCGACACGCTGACCCCCGCCGAGCGCCTCGCCTTCGTGCTGCACGACCTGTTCGCGGTGCCCTTCGAGGAGATCGCCGCCATCGTGGGCCGCTCCCCGGCCGCGGCGAGGCAGCTCGCGAGCCGCGCCCGCCGCCGCGTGCAGGGCGCGCCCCCGTCCCCGGACGCCGACGTCGGCCGCCAGCGCGAGGTCGTCGACGCCTTCATCGCGGCCATGCGCGGCGGCGACTTCGACGCGCTCGTGGCGATCCTCGATCCGGACGTCGTGGTCCACTCCGACGCCACGGTCGAACCCCCGGCCGGGGGCGAGATCCGCGGGGCGCGCGCCTGGGCCAAGCAGGCGATCCCCGCCGCGCGCGGCGCCAAATTCGCCCGCCCCGCCCTCGTGGACGGCACGGCGGGCATCGTCGTGGCCCCGAAAGGAAGGCTCTTCCGGGTGTTCCGCTTCACCCTCGCGCAGGGGAAAATCGCCCGGATCGACGTCGTGGGCGACCGCGAGCAGCTCCGCGATCTCGACCTGTTGGTTCTGGACGGCGGACCGCAGCTGGAGATCTAGACAACCCGCGCCGGGGCGCCGGCGGGGCCGCGCTCGCCTTGCTCGGCCTCATGGCCCTCCGGCGCCGTCGCCCGGCGCGCGGCGGACCTGCTCTGCGCTGCGTCCCGGCGCCGCGTGGACCCGAGCCCGTCTCTCGCGGCGGTCATTCACCGCCTCATCCACTCAGTACGGTGTTCCGTCCTTGTGCGTGTAGACGTACTTGCCGCCCACCTTGCGGACGGCGAGGTCCTCGTCGGGATACTCGGCGCTGTCCTCGGGATCGCGGTTGCTGATCTCGAGGTAACGCGCCGGCGCGGCGCTGCGGTTGACGAAGTGATGCCCGTTGCGCGCGCCGGCCGGAAAACCCGCGCACTGACCCGCCGTGAGCACCTGCTCGCCGTCGTCCGTGCGCAGCACCACCTCGCCCTCCAGCACGAAGACGAGCTCGTCCTCGTGAGAGTGGTAGTGCCGCAGCGCCGACTCCTTGCCCGGGAAGAGCGTGGTGAGGTTGACGCCGATCTTCGTCAGGCCGAGCGCGTCCCCGAGCGCGCGCTTCTCGCGCGGCGTGACGCGCGCGCGAAGAGAGTCGGGGTACGTCGAGCCGGTGCGGGGCTCGAGATCGCTGGGGTTCAGGGCAGGGCGTTCGAGGGGCATGATCATCTCCGAGCAAAGCGGCTGCGCTCAGCGGCCGCGCGGTGTGGGCCTGAGCGTGGAGGCGAGCGTCGCCGGGCTCAAGGGGATCGCGGGAGCTCCCGACCAGCCCCCCTCCCCGATCCTCTCGCCGAGGGAGCGGGAGGAGGCTCCCGGGAGCGCAGTCACACCGGTCGGGCGAGCGCGGCGCGCGCGGCCAACAAGGCGGCGCGGCGCTCGGGATATTGAAGCAGAACGCGGTCGCGGACGCGGGTGAGCACCTCGGCGGGCGCGGTCTCGGGGGAGCCCGCGTCGAAGGGAGGCTGCGGATCGTATTCGATGCTGAGCTGGATGGCACGAGCGACGTCCGCGCCGGCGATCTCCGCCACCAGGGTGAGCGCGAAGTCGATGCCGGCGGTGACGCCGCCGCCCGTGATCACGTTGCCGTCGCGCACGACGCGCGCCGCTTCGGTCTGGATGCCGAGCTCGGCGAGCAGCGGACGGAACGCCCAGTGGCAGGCGGCGCGTTTGCCCTCGAGCAGGCCCGCGGCGGCGAGCAGCAACGAGCCCGTGCACACCGAGGTCACGTAGCGCGCTCCGCGACCGAGGCGCTGGACATGCGCGACGAGCTCCCGATCACCGAGGGCCTCCGTGAGGCCGTGGCCCCCGGGCACGCAGATCGCGTCGGCTTCGGTGATGTCGGACAGGCGGGCGAGCCCGGCGAAGGTGAGGCCGCTGTCGGCGGTCAGCGAGCCGCCCTCGCGGGAGGCCACCACGAGGCGCGCGCCGGGCAGGCGCTGCAACACCTCGAACGGGCCCGTGAAATCGAGCTGCGTGAGCCGGGGGAACAGGATGAAGACGATCGTGAACGGCCTTTCCATGGCGCGCCTCTCTGCCGGAGTTGACCGAACCCTCCCACGAGGGCACCTTGGCAGAAAGGACAAATAGTCCTCCTTTCCTGCCAAGCCCATGCCCCACGCGATCAGCGTCGTCGTCTGTCCGGGGTTTCAGCGACCGATTACGTGATGAGCGGGCCTCGACACCACGCGGCGCGGCCGACCGACGTCACATTCATGCCGATCGCCTTGGCAATGCTGAGATAAAGGTCGTTGTGATTGCGGCCGCCGGCGTCGAGCAGGCGCCCGGTCTTCCAGGCACCTCCACAGCTGCCGGCGACAACGAAGGGCGCGTGTTGGGGCGGGTGGTCGGTCTCGGCGAAGTTCTGGGCGGCGCCCAGCTGGCTGCTGCCGTTCTGGGTGGAAAGAACCGCCGCGGTGTTGTCGAGCAGCGAGAACTCGCCGTCGGAGAAGCTCTTCAACTTCTCGATGAAATAGCGGAACTCTCCCGCGAAATAGGCCTGGAGCCGGATGAGCTGCTGTCCCGGAGCGCCGTCCGGATCGCCGTGGGAGAGGGAGTGCCAGGCTGGAATATCGATGTCGCCGAACTTGACGGCTTCGTTGTTCTCGCCGCCGCCCCACATCATGGTGGCCACGCGAGTGACGTTGCAGGCGAAAGCCATCGCCATGAGGTCGAGGTACAGCCGGCTGTGCTCCGGCATGTCGTTCATCATGGTGTTCTTGCTGAGCAGCGGCGACGCGGGCTTCGTGCACGAGTTCGAAGGCGACTCCGTGGGGATGCTGCTGCCGACATCGCGTTCGAGCGTGCGCAGCGACTCGAGGTAGAAGTCCATCTTGGTGGCTTCCTCCGGCCCGAGCCGCCCGCGAAACGTCCGGACATCGTCCTTGATGAAGTCGAGCACGCTCTGACGGCGGAGCAGCGCCTGCTCGGCGGCGCTCGGCGTGTTCATGCCGCTGCCCGACGAGGGAGCGCCCCCGCTGATGCGGTCGGCGATGCGCTGGTACGCAGCCAGCGGGTTCGTCACGCTGGGGACGAACCTGCCGTCGACCTGAGACAGTCCGGGGATGACGCCGCCGTCGCCGGACGTCTGTCCGACCGCCATCTCCAGCGACGCCAGCGGGGTCGTGTCCTTCAGGAACTTGGCGAACTCCTGATCGATGCTGGTCTTCGCGCCGAGGCCGAACACCGAGAACGACGCCGAGCGGTGCGCGTTACCGGGGTCGCGTGCGAGCGTCAGGTTCTTGAACACCAGGAGGTCGCCGCGCACCGCTTCGAGCGGCGCCATGTGCGGCTTGAGCACGAAGCTGGTTTCGCCCCCGGTCGGCTCCGATTGATAGTGAGAGCCATTCGCGTAGCCGAACATGGCGACGCGGGTGATTCGCGGAACGGTCTGGGCGTAGAGGTTGTCGGCCAGCCCGGAACAGAAAATCGTTCCGTAGCCGAGGCCACGAAGCATCGCACGCCGGGAAAATTTTACGTTGCGCATGGCGGGTTCCTAGTTCCTCCGGTCGGTGAAGCTCGGTGATGCGATGACGCTCAGCACCAGCTGATCGATCGCGTGCTGTGAGCGCGCAAATTCGCCCGCGAGGCGCTCCTTCTCGCAGGCGTCGAGCTTCGGCAGATCGTATCCCGAAGCGTAGGCGGCGAACTGCTGGGCGAAGCAGCCGTAGACATCCGGCTTCTGCGCCAGCTCGTCCACCAGCTCGACGAAGTTTTCGAACGCGATTCCGGGGAGCGCATTCTGCTCGCTCGGCAGCGGCAGATTGCCGCTCGCGTCGATCGTCTGCCCTTGATCCAGCGTTCTGTAGCGACCGATGGGATCGTAGCTCTCGAGCGCGAACCCGATGCCATCGAACAGGTTGTGACAGCCGGCGCAGCCCGGACTCGCATGAATGCCGAGCCTTTGCCGACCCGTGGCGCCCGGCTCGGCGAAGCGGCCAGCGTTCGGAACACCGCCGGGCGGCAGCACCACGCGGTGGCACAGGACCTCTGCGCGGAAGTAGGCGCCGCGCCCGACGAGGGCCGTATCCTGGCTGTGGGAGTGGCCCCAGAGAAACGGCAGCGAGGTGAAGATGCCTCGGCGTTGCGCCGGATCGAGCTCGTGACGCACCATGGCGTCGCCGGTCACCCCGCTCAAACCGTAGAGCGGGGCGGTGCGCTCGTTCACGAACGCGTACGTGCCCGAGAACAGCGAGTCGAAGCGGCGATCCGCGCCCGCGTCGAACAGCACGCTGTTCGTGAGCAGGCGCAGCTCTTCCTTCAAATCGGCGGCGAGCTCGGGCGTCGCCATCGGAAAGACGCTGGCGTCCTTCACCGCATTCGAGAGATTCTCGAGCTCGAGCCACTGCTCGAAGAAGTGGTTCATGGCCGGCGCCGCCTTTTCGTGCGCCTCGAACATGCGCTCGGCCTGGGCCAGGATCACGGAACGATCGCGCAGCTCCCCTTGATCCGCGAGGGCGGTGAGCTCTGCGTCCGGCGCGCTATCCCAGAGCATGTACGAGAGCGCCGAAGCGATCTCGTGATCCGTCAGCGGTGTCACCGCTCCGGCGTCCTTCACCGTGCCGAGCTCGGTGCGGTGCAGGCTGCTCGGCGACATGAGCAGCGCCTGCACGACGCTCTTGACGCCTCCGGCAGGACCTTCGCCGTGCGCGGCGGTCTTGGTGAAGAGCGCGCTGAAGGAGGCGACTTCCGTCGCCGAGAGCGGGCGGCGCCAGAGCTTTTTCCCCGTCTCGGAGACGAAGCCGTCCAGACAACTGCCAGGCGCCAGGCTGGCGACGTCGCAATCGATCCCGAACTTGTCGGGGTTCTGCAGCGCGTGCGCCCCGAGCTCCTCGCCGAGCGCGAAATACACCTCCGCGAGGAGCGGCGCGACGCGCATGTCCGAGGCCTGGTTGGCGAAGCCGTCGAGCCTGGCCTCCTTCGGCAGGTTCGCGAGCGCAGCCGGCTGGACGTCGAACTCGTCCCGCAAGGTGTTGGCGAGCTGGCTGTTGGTCAACCGCCAGATGCGCGGTTTGGTCAGCGCAGGGGTGGCGTCACACTGGGCCGCCGCCGGCGGCGGCGGCGTCTCGTCCAGCGGGCTGCCCCCCAGGACGCCCGTACACCCGCTGGCCACGACGACCGCGAGCGGCGCCGCCAGGTGAAGCGAACGGCTCATACGTGGCGATAGGACGCCTCTAAGCTTTGTGACTGGCATGGCACCCTCTTGCTGGAACGAGATGCTAAAAAGAGCTGGGTAATGGTAGTAGACGAAAACGCGACAAGGAAATCAAGTGTCTCGTATTGACCATCTCATCATACAGCCACGATGCACACGTCTGCTGGCGTATGAAACCTTGTTCCATCCGCCCAGCCCCCCTGGCTCGAAGCGACGCTCGCCCGCCCGAGCGTGCCGCGGGAAAGGAATGTTCTAGGCTCGCCGTAGTCCGTGCTGTGGTGGCGGCGCGGTTCGGCTTGTTTTGCTGGGGATGACCGCATTCGCGGCGTCGTGATGCTGTCCGCGCAGCCAGCTCAGAATCTGGCCCCCACCGCGACGCGGAGCGTCGCGAGCTTGCCCTGCTCCAGGCCGAACCCGAGCGGCTCGTCCAGCGCCACGAGCAGCCCGGCCCGGAAGTACAGGCCCGACGCGGGTGGCTCCACCCCGACGAAGGGCTCGGCCGCGAGCTGCATCTTGTCGGCCTGAGTGAGCGGGAACGCGGCCTGGAGCCGCGCGCCGACCCCGAACCCGCCCACGCTGCGCAGCTCGGCCTCGTTGCTCTGCTCGATGAAGAACTCCGTGTCTCCGCCGCCGGTGGGGATGGCGAACATCGCCACGAGATCGCTCCGCACATAGAGCGCCTCGATCGGGCGCAGCTCGATGCCGCCGCGGGCCCGCAGCGGGACGTGCTCCAGGAGCGCCCGCTGCGTGTCGAAGTACCCCCGCACGGCCAGCGCCGCCGCCGCGGCCGCCTTCGTGTCGTCGGACGGATCCTGCGTGATGGGGATGGAGGCCGAGAGCCCGCCGACGAGCATCATCATGGAGGAAATGTTCCCGGCGTAGTGAAGGCCTATCGAGGGATTGCCGAAGAAGAACCCCTCGAGCTCCGGCGCGACCGTCGCCGCGTCGTGCTCCCCCGCGCCTGGCTCGCTCGCCTGGCTGCTCCCGTACGCAAACGGCAGCTCGGCGTCGAGGTGGAGCCCCCCGATCAGCTTGATCTGGGCGACCACCGCGAAGGACGCCACGAAGGAGCTCCCCTCCCACGCGGCGCCCGTCCCGTCGCCGCTCACGGTCTCCCAGTCGGGGAGGTTCGCCTCGATGGTGCTGGTGAGCACGTCCGCCTCCACGCCGAGACGGAAGCCGTGGGACTTCGCCCACTGCGCATCCGTGACGGTCTCCTCGGCGAGCGCTGGCGGGGTGAACGAGAGCAGGAGCGAGAGGGCGGCGAGGGACGAAGCAAGCTGGCGCATGCGGACAGCGTATCTTTTTTTCCGTCCGGGGCCATCCAGCGGGACGATGGCACAGGCAGCCCGGAGGAGAGGTGGCCGCCCGCCGGGCGCTCAGCTGTAGACCCCCTGCACGTACTCGGTCAGCATCTTGATCTCGGCCTCTTGCTCGCGGCTCACCCAGTGGACGAGGTCGCCGATCGAGATCATCCCGACCACCCGCCCGTCCTGGACCACGGGCAGGTGACGGCAGCGTCGCTCGGTCATGACCGCCATGGCCTGCCGCGCCGACGTGCTCATCTCGACGCAGACGACGCCGCACGTCATCACCTCCGCGACGGGCGTGTCCGCCGGATCGCGTCGGGCCAGGATCACCCGCGTCATCACGTCCCGCTCGCTGATGATCCCGCTCGGGGACCCGTCGATGCTCACGAGCAGCGCGCCCACGCGCCGCACGCACATCGACTGCACAGCCTCGAAGACGGTTGCATCCGGCGAGATGGTGTAGACGTTCCGGCCCTTCCTGATGAGGATTTCGCCAATACTATCCATGGTCATCCCCTTCCTGAGGGAATCATGACAAGAAAATCGCGCGTGCAGCGTGCTCATGCGCAATTTTTTTGGCTGCTTTTCACCTGGACGCCCGGCTTCCGGCGCTTCACGGCCGGGCTCGCCTTGGCGTGGAGAGTGCGGACGGGCTGAGGCGGTCGCCCTTTGTTGCATGGATGTTTCAGACCGAGGGCATCGCTCTTTTCGAAGAGTCGGAATCGATGAGGCCCTCTTTGGCCTACCAGCCCGGGGGAGCTCTCAGTAAGCAAGCGTGCAGGTGTTGCCGGCTCCGCACTCCTTGGAGGTGACCGCTGCGACGACCTGGGACGCCGGCATCGGCGTGTAGCGGTACGGGATCTCGAAGACGGTGCCCCTCGAGTCGTTCAAGTCGTCGCCGGTCCCCTGGTTGCCGATCCCCTTCCAGCCTCTTGGACTGCCCATGTCCGTCCAGATCGACCGGTTCTCATCGTAGACGCAGTTCTCGGCGATGAGCGCCATGTCCTTGCCCACGCCGTGGATCTGCCCGCCGCCTGTCTTGTGGTAGTTGTTGAGCATGTGGACATTGCCGTACCGCCCGCGGGGCTGACGTGAATCGACGCGCTCGCCCCAGTGGCTGTTCATGTACGTGATGCGCAGCTTGCCCTGGCTGGCCGGCTCGTCGTCGCTGCCGGCGATCAGGTTCGAGAACCGGTGCTCCTTGTCGTATGTATAGTAGAAGCGCGACCAGGAAACGGTGACGTAGTCGGCGCCCTGGGTGATGTCGCAGTTGCCGTCCTGGCCGTCGGAGATGTCCAGATGGTCCAGCCAGACGTGGTGGGCGCCGTTCCCCGTGTAGACGGCGTCTGCGCCGGACTTGCACTCGTCGTAGCTGGCGCAGCGCGGGCCCCGCACGGCGAGGTTGCGGAGGATGATGTTGTGCACCTCGGCGCCGCTCATCCGGATGTTGCCGGTGATGGTCACGCCGGGGCCGATGCCGATGATGGTCTTGTTGGCGCCCGGCGCGAGCGTCCCGCTGTAGTTCCCGGGCTTCACGAGGATGATCGCCGGGGTCGCGCCCTTCGCCGCGTTCTGGAGCTCGCTCATCGAGTCCACCGTGATGGCCGAGCTCAGATCCGTGCCGCCGCCGGTCGTGCCGCCAGCGACGCTCGCGAAGCCCGGAACGGGATCCGTGATGTGGAGGTCCCCAACCGGGGTCGAGCCGCCGGTGCCGCCGCCGCCAGCGGCCGCTCCACCCGGATCTCCTCCACCAGCGCCGGCTCCACCCGTGTCCCCTCCACCAGCGCCCGCTCCACTCGTGCCGGCTGCGCCCCCGGTGACGCCGCCCGTTGCGCCGGTGGTGGCTCCGGAGCCGCCTGTTCCGGCCGTGGTGGTAATGGCACCGCCCGTGGTCGTCACGCCACCCCCGCCGGTCGTCTGCCCCGCGCCCGAGGTTCCTCCAGAGCCCGCGCCGGCGCCGGGCGTGACGTCGGGATCCGTCGAACTGCAAGCGATCAGCAAGCCGAGAATCGAGAAGGAGGCGAGTCGATACGCGTGGGTCATGGTTCCTCTGCGGGTGATGGAAGCCAAGCTTCTTTCCCTCAGGTTGCGCGGCGCCCCCGCCAGCCGTCACAAATCGCCGGGACGCTCCCGGACCGCGATCCGCGTCGAATCCTGAGGCGGAGCTCGGCCTTCGCAGCCAGGGGCCCGCGGGGCTCACCGTCGCCTTGCCGCTGCGCGCGGGCGGGCGCGGGCGCGCACGATCGCATACCGGCCTGAGGCGCGTGCTTGTCATCCTCCTGGCCGCGGTGCCCCCGGCAAGTCGCCGCGTCTCGCGAGAAGAGAATTAACGCAAAGACGCAAAGACGCAAAGACGCAAAAAAGCGGAGAGAGGGAGGTTGGCATTCACGGCTGCAGACCGTTGACGACGCGATGGACGCCCTGCCTCACGAGGCGCTCGCCGAAGTTGATGAAGACCGCGAGCTTGAGATCACAAAGCCTCAGGTAGGTGAGCGCTTGCGCTTCGAACAGGCGATTGTAGATAGCGATCGACTTGCACTCCACGTAGACACGTTCACCCACGAGCAAGTCGAGGCGGAGGTCGGTGGCCAGCCGTCTCCCTTTGTAAACGAGCGGGACGGTCTTCTGACGCTCCACATTCAGCCCTCGCGACGAGAGCTCGAAGGCGGGCGCCTCCTCGTACACGGCCTCGAGCAACCCAGGCCCTCCCAGCGTGCGATGGACCTCGATCGCCGCGTCCACCACGACCTTGGCTATCTCGTTCTCCTCCATTCAACCCACATCTCTTTTTTGCGTCTTTGCGCCTTTGCGTCTTTGCGTTAATTCTCTCGTCGCTAGACGCGACAACGCGCCCGGAACATGCCTGAACTGCATGCCGGGGACGCCGCCCCTCACCCCGCCCCCTCCCCTCACCGGTCTACGCGGTCAAGCCAGGCGCGCGCGTCCTTCTCCAGCAGCGGATCCCCGAGCCGCACCGACAGCTCCAAGAGATCCTCGAACTCCCGCCGCGCCAGCGCGTCGTTGCGCGCGTTCTTCAGCAGCATCGCCGCCGCCCAGCGGCCCCGCAGCACGTCGTGCCAGTAGCCCTGCTCCTCCGCGCGCGCGATGAGCGCCTGCAGCCGCTCCCGCGCGTCCCCCGCCCCCGCCACCCCGTCCAGGTACGCGAGGTACATCCGGTTCGAGGCGGCCACCCGGTCGTACCCCGCCTCGTCCGCCCGCTCCAGCGACTCGGCGAAGAGCGACCGCGCCCGCTCGTGCTCGCCCAGCCGCACACACGCGTAGGCCAGGTTGTGAAGGTTCACAACCCCGTCGAACCGCAGCCCGAGCGCCCGGTCCAGCGCGATCGCGCGCTCGCACGCCCCCGCCGCGGCCCGGAAATCCCCCGCGTAGAGCTCGATCGTCACGAGCAGCTTCGCCCGCACCGCCTCCGCGACCCGATCGCCCGGGGCGGCCGCCTCCCAGCGCGACAGCGCCTCCAGCGCCCCGGCCCGATCCCCGGAGGTCGCCCGCGCCAGCGCGACCGACTGGAGCGCCCGCGGATCGTCCGTCGGCCCGAGCGCGGCGAGGTCGAGCGCGGCCCGCCGCGCGCGCGCGAGCTGCCCCTGAAGGTACGAGACCTCCACGTCGACCGTCAGCGCCTCCTGCAGGAGCTCGCGGCGCCCTACCGCCATCTCGACAACGTCGTCGAGCAGGTCGTGCGACAGCCGGAACAGGTTGGTCGCCCCGAGCGCGCGCGCGAGCTCGATGCGCAGCTTCACCCGGAGCTCCAGCGAGCCGACCGCATCGACGCGCGCGAGGATGCGGTCCGACGCCGCCGGCAGCGACGGCGCGCGGCGCGCGTGACCGACCGCCTTCGAGAGGATCCCCACCCACCGGGCGAGCTCGTCGGGATCGCGCCGCGCGACGTCCGAGAGCTCGAACGCCCTCGTCATCGCGGTGATCGCCGCGTCGAACTCGCCGCGGCGCACGCGGACCCCCGCCGCGCGCGCCAGGTGCCCCGCCGCGCCGTCCGCGTTCCCGAGCGAGAGCGCCCCGTCCACGGCGCGGCCGAGGTGGCAGTCGACGAGCGCGAGCACCGCCGGATCGTCCCCGCCCACGCGCTCCAGCCACTCGGCCGCGAGCCAGTGGCCGAGCGCCCGATCCGCGTCCGTGAGCATCTCGTAGGCCGCGTCCCGCACGAGCGCGTGACGGAACGCGAACTCCGGCTCCCCGCGGAACATCGACTCCGGCCGCGGCTCGAGGAGCTCCCGCTTCTCGAGCGTCAAGAGCCACGACTCGAGCTGCGGCACCTGCCCGCCCCCGCCGAGCATCGCCTCCAGACCGCCCCGCCAGAACACCTCGCCCATCACCGCCCCGGCCCGGAGCACCCGGCGCGCCTCGGGCTCGAGCGCCGCGATCCGCGACTGCATCATCGCGAGCACCGTCTCCGGCACCTCCCCCGCCCGCCTGTCCGCCGTCGCGCGCACGAGCTCCTCGAGGAAGAACGCGTTCCCCGCCGACCGGTGGACGAGCGCCGCGAGCTCGGCCTCCGGCGGCGCGTCGCCGAGGACCTCCCGCACGATCCGCTCGCACGCGCGGCGCGACAGCTCCCCGAGCCGCATCTCCGTCGCCTCGCGATCCTCCCACAGGCCCGGGAACGCCTCGCGCACCCCGGGGCGCGCCAGCGCCAGCACCATGAGCGGCTGGTGCCGCAGAAACCGGAGCGCCGCGTCGAGCGTGTCCACCGTGGCGCGATCGCAGAAGTGCAGGTCGTCCAGCACGATCAGGACCGGCTGCGCGTCGCACTCGGCCCGCAGGAAATCGAGCCACGCGCGCCGCGCCTGCTCCTCCATCACCGCGCGGTCCTGCCGCGCCGCGCGCAGCGCCGGGCTCTCCGGGAACGGCGTCCCGACCAGCTCGCCCAGCAGCTCCGTCACCCGCTCCCGCGAGGCCTCGCCGACGTGCCGCGCGACCCGCGCCGCGAGCTTCTCCCGCCGCGCCTCGGCGGGCTCGTCGTCGAGCAGGCCCGCCGCGCGCCGCACCGTCTGCGCGAGCAGCCCGAGCGGCGCCGCGCCGCACATCGGATCGCCGTGCGCGCGCCACACCGTGACCGGCTCGCTGCGCGCCTCGACCCGCCGGAGCAGCTCGTGCGCGAGGCGCGACTTGCCGACGCCCGCCCCCGCCGTGACCAGCACCACGCGCGCCACCCCCTCGGTCGCGCACTCGTCGAGCACGTCCTCCAGCGCCCGGAGCTCCCGCTCGCGCCCCACGCAGGTCGTGAGCTTGCCGAGCACCTTGCGCCCGCCGTCCTGCGGCTCGCGCGCGCCGAGCAGCGTGGGGCCCTGGCTGCCCGCCGCGATCTCGAAGCGATCGCCGAGCAGCGCGGCCGTCATCTGATCGATGAGCACCGGCCGGCCCGAGGACGGATCCTCCGCGGCGTGGCGGACCCGCGCGTCGAGCAGCGCGCCCGCGCGGTCGATGACCTGCCCCACCGCCTGCGTCCCGGCGATGACGTCCCAGCCCGTCGCCAGCGCCACCCACGCCCCGGGCAGGAGCGCGTGGATCGAGAGCGCACAGCGGGCGGCCTTGCCGGCGAGATCGGTCGGCGAGCCCGCGCCGGCGACGACCGCGGCGACCGAGCCGTCGGCGAGCACCTCCAGGACCGCGCCGTGCGCCTGCGCGGCCTGCCGGACCTCGTGGAACGGCGTGGTCGGCGGCGGGGCGGGCCGGGGCCTCATCGGCGGCGCCGGCGCGAGCAGGCCCTCCGGCAGCGCGTCCTTGCTGCCGGAGACGACGGTCGCGTGGTGCCCCGACAGCATCGTGTCGCTCGCCCGCTGGGCTCCCGCGATCGCCTGCGGGCGCGCCGACGGGGGGCCGCGCCTGCCGGCGCTCATCTCGGCCGCGAGGACGACGCTGACGAGCCGCCGCTCGCTCTTCGTCAGCGCGGGCGTCGGCAGGCCGTTGCCCGTGGACATGTTGCCCTCGACGACGCTCAGCATCCGGAGCTCGGCGGCGACCTCGCCCGCGTCCGCGGGGCGCTCCGCGGGGTTCTTGGCGAGCAGCCGGGCGACGAGCAGGTCGAGCGACGGCGGGATGTTCGGGCAGAAGGTGCTCGGGCGCGGCGCGGCCTCGAAGAGCACCTTGGCGAGGACGGACAGCGGGTGCTGGGCGACGAACGGCGACCGCCCGGTGAGGCACTCGAACAGGAGGCACCCGATCGAGTAGAGGTCGGCGCGCGCGTCGACGTCGACGTCGCCGCGGACGCGCTCCGGCGCCATGTAAGCCGGCGTGCCGATCGCCGAGCCGGTGAGGGTGAGCTCGTACGTCGCGTCGGCCTGGCGCGCGATGCCGAAGTCGATGAGCTTCGCGCTCCCGATGTCGCCGCCGGGCAGGAACACGTTGGTCGGCTTGAGGTCGCGGTGCACGATGCCGCGCGCGTGGACGGCGGCGAGCGCCTCGGCGACGCGGCCGACGAGCAGCAGGCTGTGCTCGATCCCGAGCGGCCCGCGCGACAGCCGCGCGCCGAGGTCCTCGCCCTCGAGCCACTCCATCGCGAGGTAGTAGAGGCCGTCCGCCGTGACGCCGTGGTCGATGTAGCGGGCGACGACGGGGTGCTCGAGCTCGGCGAGCAGGCGCGCCTCGCGCTGGAAGCGCACGACGTGCTCCCTGCCCTGGTTGAAGATCACCTTGAGCGCGACCGCGTGGCCGCTCTGCCGGTCGAGCGCCCGCCACACCGCGCCCATCCCGCCGGAGCCCGCGAGGCGTTCCAGCTGGAAGCGGTTGGCGAGGACGTGACCTGAATGCATGGCGCAAGTATCGGTGTGCAGACCTCCGCGGTCCAGGCGACCGGGGCGCGTGGACCGCGAACCGTGGGCCCACCGCCCACGCGGAGCGCGAGGATACTCATCCCGCGGCGCGGCTACGAGCCTCGAAGGCGCGCGGGCGCGGCCGCCGGGCCGGCGGGAGCGCCGGGAGCGCGACCGCGGCCCGCCCTCGCCGGCCGAAGAGGCCGCGTCCCCCTGCGAGCGCGCCTGTCGGGCTCGCAGGGGCACGCGGCCTCGCGCCGCCCGCGCCGCCGCGGCGGAGACCTCAGCTGGCGAGGCGCTCGAGCCGCGCGTCGACCTCGCGCTCGGCGTTCAGCCAGTCTTCAACGGGGTTGTTCCGGAAGCCGGCCCTCTCGGCATATCCATAGGCCAGCTTGGCGATCAGGCCGTGGCGCTCCTCGCGCGACAGCCGCGGGCGCGGAGGCGCGGCCTTCGGGGCGCCGGCGCTCGCGCGCTCGGCGGCGCGCTGCACGGCCGCAGAGGGCGTCTCGACGGCGGCGGGGGCAGAGACCGCGCTCTCGGGCTGCGCCGAGGCGACCGGGCTCGTGGTCCGGGTGGTCTTCGTGCGGGCCGGGGTCTTGCGCTTCGAGCTCATCTCGTCGTCTCTCCTTTCGGGTACACGGGTCGACTAACCCAGGTCCGCGCGTACGCACAAATTTTGAGCACGTAGTTTCTCGGCGCCCCCCCCGCCGCCGGTCGGGATCTCCCTTCCAAGAGACCGTGATTCGCGGTAGAGTCGATGTCGCTGACCGGGTGAGATCACCCGGCATGTGTCAGCCATCATCCCTCGTTGTTCGTCGCCGCCTCGTGGCCGACGTTCTTCCGCCATCGTCCATCTGTCGTTCTCACCGTCGTTCCCGTTTTCGCTCACGGCGGCCCATCCCTGGTCGCCGCCTGCGCTGAGGACAGCTCGGTAATCCAGAAAACGGCAGGCGCGTCGCTCGCCGTCTGCCCACGAATCGAGGAGATGCGATGTGGAAGAAAGCGCGGCCCCTTCCCGGCGCACGGAACACCTCTGCTCGTCCGGCGGCGGGATGACGCGCGTCGTCTGGGTCGAGGACGACAGCGAGGTGCGGCTCATCGGCGCCTCCGAGCGCTGGGCGCGCGCGATGGAGCAGCTGCGCCGGCTGGCGGAGCACGAGCGCGCGCCGCTGCTCATCACGGGCGAGCCTGGCACGGGCAAGGAGCTCTGCGCGCGGCGCCTTCACGCGGCGAGCCCGCGCGCGGGCGGCCCCTTCGTCGCGGTGAGCGCGGCGCGGCTGCCGGCCGAGCGCCTCCGGGAGGAGCTCTTCGGTGTGGCGGCCGGGGCGGACGGTCGGCCCGCGGCGCGCCCCGGGCTGCTCGAGCTGGCGCGGGGGGGCACGCTGTTCCTCGACGAGATCGGCGCGCTCCCGCTCGAGCTCCAGCCCCGGCTCCTGGCCGTGCTCGACGGGGAGCCGCTCTGCCGGATCGGCGGCGGGGAGGTGCTGGTCGCGGACGTGCGGGTCATCGCCGCCACGAGCCAGGATCTCGCGGCGCGCGTCCTCGGGCGGTCGTTCCACGAGGCGCTCCACAGGCGCGTCGGCGGGCTCGCGCTCTCGCTCCCCCCGCTGCGCGAGCGCGACGGCGACGTGCGCAGGCTGGTCGAGCACTTCCTCCAGCGCCAGAGCGGCGCGACGGGGCTCGCGAGCGCCGGGGTCACCCCGCGCGCGCTCGCGCAGCTCGAGGCGTACCCCTGGCCGGGGAACGTCCGCGAGCTCCGGGGCGTCGTCGAGCGCGCGTTCCTCCGGGCCCACGCCGCGCCGCTCGATCTGGAGCACCTGCCGCCGGAGATCGGCGCGGCTGCGCGTCCGCCCGCGCCGCCGCGCTCGGGCCCGCCGGGCGCGCCGCGGTCGTCGCCGCCCGCGCGCGGCAGCGCGTCGCTCGGGGAGGCCGTGCGCCGCCACATCCTCGCGGTCTACGCGGCCCAGAACGGCAACGTGACCCGCACGGCGAGCGCGCTCGGGATCACGCGGGTCTCCCTCCGCCGGCACCTGCGCCAGTACCTCGCCGCGGACGCACGCGACAAGGAGCCGCTGAGCGATCGCTAGGCTGGCGTGCCCTCGCGCCCCTGGACCACGCTCGCGCCGCGCGCCGCTCTGCACGCGTCGGCGCCGAGCATGGCGTCAGCCTTCTGTCACATAACGGATAACGGCGCTGGAAGAGCCGCCTCTGGGATCGAAGCCAGACCACACGGAGCCCCACGCATGGCGCTTCCCGGGCGTGAGGCCGTGTGCCAGCAACCACTGATCATTCGCCGCTTTCCGCTGCATCTCTTTCTCCTGGCTCCAGTCGTCCCAGCCGGTGCCAAACGCTGGATCGACCACGGTGATGTGCACCGACTCGAGCACCTCGGCCTTGAAGAACACAGCGAGCACGACGCTCTCCGCTCCCGCCTCGAACCGAAACGAGCACCATGGCTCGTTTTTGACCAAAACGGTGCTCGCCATCCCCACCGATGACGCAAGGAACTGGGAGCGACTCAGCGCCGGCGACAACACAAGACCACTCTCCAGCTCGAACGTGCCTGTAAACGAGTCGATCTTCATGCCCGACAGCTATCCCTCGTCCCGCGCGCCCCTCTCCTCAGGACGGCTGCGCGAGGCCGAGCTCTCCCTCCGGCTCGACGGGCAGCTCGACGAGGAACGTGGTCCCTCCGCCCGGCTGACTGCGCAGATCCACGCGCCCTCCGTGGGCTCGCACGATCTCCCGGACAAGGTATAGCCCGAGCCCGAGGCTCTGCGCTTGATGGATCCCCGTCGCGCGCTCGAACGCCTCGAACACGCGCCGCTGGTCGGCCTCGGAGATCCCGATGCCCTGGTCGGAGACCGAGAGGCGAGCGACGGCGCCGTCCCCGTCGGTGACGATCCGGACCGGCTTTCCGGCCCCGTACTTCATGGCGTTCGTCAGCAGGTTCGTCGCGACCTGCTCGAGCCGCAGCCGATCCCACCGGCCCACGACGGCGCGCTCCGCCTGCACGTGGAGCGCACATCCAGCCAGCTCGGCCTGCTCGCTCAGCCGCCCGACGACGTCCCGCACGAGGGCCGCCAGGTCCACCGGCTCACGCGTCAGGGCGAGCCGCCCCTTCTGGACGCGCGAGAGGTCGAGCAGGCTGTCGATCAGCAGGTTGAGCCGGCCGATCTGGCGCTTGAACGACGTGAGGGACGACGATAGCCAGGACGCAGAGACCGTCTCCTGCTGCTTGATCGATCGCGCGAGCGCGTCGAGCTTCAGATGGAGGCCTGTCACCGGCGTCTTCAGCTCGTGGGCGAGGAACGCCGTGCGCCGCTCCGCGGCCTCCGCCGCCGCCCGCGCCTCGCGCTCCCTGGCGAGCAAGAGCGCGTTCTCGAGGGAGATGGCCGCCTGCGTGGCGAGCAGCTCGAGGGCGAGGAGCCGCTCGGGCGTGAACGCGTGCGTCGTGACGTTGTTCTCGAGGTACAAGAGACCGAGCACCTCGGCCTGCCGCAAGATGGGGACGCAGAGGACCGACCTCGGGTTGTGCCGGACGATGTACTCGTCCCCCGAGAACCTGCCCGCCTTCGCGGCGGCGTCATCGAGGAGCACGCGCTCCTTGGTGAGCCGCACGTAGTGGAGGAGCGAGGCAGGGAGCAGCGGAGAGGACGACACCGGCAACGACTGGAGAACCCGGGTCACGGTCCCCTGTCGCTCCTCGATCGCGGCCTCCGCCTCGATCGTCAGGCAGCCGTCCCGCACCAGAACGAGGCAGCCCTTCTGGGCGCCTCCCTGCTCGAGGACGAACTCGAGCAGGGTTCGCAGGAGCTTCTCGAGGAGGATCTCGCCCGAGATCGTCTGCGATGCCTTGACGACCGCGAGCACGTCGAGCTGCTCCGCGCGGGCCGCGAAGGTGGCGGTCGGCTCGAGCGGCCGCGGCTCGAGGAGCTGCGAATGGCGCTGCTCGAGCTGCTTCACCTTGCCGTCGGCCCCCCAGCGCACGTAACACGAGCGGGCCTCGCGCAGGTACGTATCGGAGAAGCGCTCGAACCCCCGCGCTCGATAGAACCGAGACGCGAGCTCGTAGGCGAGCGCTTCGACGTGGACGAAGCCGCTCTCGCGCGCCGCGCGGATGGCCTCTTCATAGAGGCGCATCGCGTCGAGGTCCCGGCCCTCGATGCGGGCGACCTCGGCGGACACCAGGGCGTAGCGGCTCCGGAAGTTCTCGGGGCAGCTTTCGGCCCAGCGCCCCAGCTTCTGGAGCGGCTTCTCGAGCGCCTGAGCGAATCGCTGCCGCTGCTCGGCCGGCGCCTCCGCATGCAGGGCCGTCACCGTGAGCGCATGGTAGAAGTGGTGCGTCGCTTCCATGGCCAGAGACGCCGCCTGCCCCTGCATCAGCGCGGCGGTGGCCGCGGACTCCAGCGCTTCGGCGTGACGCTCGTGCGTGAACGCGGCGACCTGCTTCATGATATGAACCATCGCGATTCCAAGGCCGAAGCCCGCCTTCTGGAGGATCGCGAGGGAGCTCGCCTCGTCGAAGTCGCCGCCGTCGAAGCGCGTGGGCCCCCGCGTCGCTCCCTTCAGGCTCGCCGCGAGCTGCTCTTCGAACCGGACCACGTTGTACACAACGTCGTTGTGGGTCTGCCGGGCGAAGGCGGTGTATCTCCGAGCGACCTCGATGACGCGGTCGAGCGGCTCGCCGTTCTCGAGGACGATCCACACCATGTTGTACGTCAAGTAGCCGGCGAAGATGAAGTCTCCGACGTCGAGGCAATCGAGGAACGCCCTGTCCATGAGCGGGATGCTCGTCGCGTAGTGCCTGTGCCAGATGCTGATGACGCCCGCGTGGTGGAAGAGCAGCCTCCCCTTCAGCATGGCCGTGATGCTCTTGAATTTCTCGTTGAGCCTGATCGCCATCTCGGAGAACTGGAACGCGCAGGGGACGTCGCCGAGCAGGGACACCATGACCGCGGCGTAAACGCTATAAACGAAAGAGGACTCCTCGGCGTGTCCGTGCTGCAGGGACGCGTTCACCCCCTTGGCGGCGAGCAGCGGCCAGAGCGCCGGTCGCACGGAGAACATGAGAGGCGCCGATTCGGCGACCAGGCTGATGAACGCCCGCACGTCCTCGTCGGTCGCAACGGGCGCATCGACGAGATCGGCGACGCGACGGCCGCGCAAGGCGATCGGGACCTGCCGGATCTCGGCCTCCACGGCGGCGTGGATCTCCTCGTCGGCCTCCGGGAGCGTCGCCCCGTAGAGCCGCAGGGCCTCGATCATGACCGTCATGGCGTCGCGGTGCCGCCCGGCGATCTGATAGAGCCGCATGCGCAGCCGGTGGGCCCTGGCCCGGTCGGGCCTGGAGCGGGCATTCTGGAGGATCAGATCGAACAGCTCGTCGGCCGGCTTGAAGTTGCCGGTGATGGACTCGCATTCGGCGAGCTCCAGGTGGAGCCTGAACGTGTCCTCGTACCGCGCGCTCCAGGCGTCCTGCGGCAAGAGGGACGTCGCCTGCGCCAGGTAGCTGCGCGCGGAGGCGTAGGCGACGGAGGCCTTCGCCTTGATCCCTGCCAGGAGGTTGAGCCGGCAGAGCGCCTCCCTCTCGCGTGGATCGGTGATGAGGTGGGCGCCGTGATTGAGCTGGGTCGCGACGTCGAAAGCCCGCTCCTCGACCGCCCCGCCGGGCAGACGGGACACGAGGCGCCGGCCGATCTCGAGGTGCACAGCGGGCCGCCGGGCCGCCGGGATGAGCGAATAGGCTGCCTCCTGGACGCGGTCGTGGAGGAACTTGTAAGAGCCTTCGTGGCAGAGGACGAGCCCCGCGAGGATGGCCTGCCAGACCTCCGCGTGAAGCGCCTCCTCCGAGCGGTCGCACGCTATCGTCAAGACGCCGACCTCCGCGGCGCTCCCGAGGCAGGCGAGCTGCTTCAGCGCCTCCTGGGTGCCAGCGGGGAGCCGCGCGAGCTTGTCGACCATCAGATCGACCACGTTGTCGGTGAAGCCTTTGGCGCGGATCCTCGCCATGTCCCACCGGAAGGCGCCCGCGCGCGGATCGAGCTCGATCAGCTGCTCTTCGTGGAGGGCGAGGAGAAACTGGATCGCAAAGAAGGGGTTGCCGGCCGTCTTCTCGTGGACCAGGGCCGAGAGCTGCGCGGCGTCCTCGGGGCGGCACTGAAGCATATCGCTGACGAGCAGGGACAGGTGCTCGCGGGAGAGCGGGCCGAGCACGAACTCCCGGACGCGCGCGCCCTCCCTCCTCATGTCGTCCAGCGCCGCCATGAGCGGGTGCGAGGGGGTCACCTCGTTGTCGCGGTACGCGCCGATGACGAGGAGATGGCCCATGTCGAGGTGCGTGACCAGATCCTGCAAGAGCGCGAGGCTCGCCGAGTCGGCCCACTGGAGATCGTCGAGGAAGAGGACGAGGGGGTGCTCCTTCCGGGCGAACACCCCGATGAAGTGCCGGAAGACGGTGCGGAACCGGTTCTGCGCCTCGACCGGCGGCAGCTCGGGAGCCGGCGGCTGCGGGCCGATGACGAGCTCGAGCTGCGGGATCAAGTCCACGATGAGCTGCGCGTTGACCGTGAGGACCTCGAGCAACCGCTGCTTCCAGGCCGCGATCCTCTCGCTGTCGGCGAGGAGCTGGAGCACGATCTCCCGAACGGCCTGCACGATGGTGGAGTAAGGGATCTCGCGCTTGTGCTGATCGAATTTGCCCGAGGCCGAGAACCCCCGCTCGCCCGCGACGGCCCTGTCCAGCTCGTGGACCAGCGTCGACTTGCCGATGCCGGAGTAGCCCGAGAGGAGCACGAGCTGTGGAGACCCGGTGTCGACCACGCGCTCGAAGGCGCGCAGCAGCGCCGCGATCGCCTCGTCGCGCCCGTAGAGCTTCTGCGGGATGCGCAGGCGGCCCGACGCGTCCTGCTCGCCCAGCGGGAAGGGCGCGACGCTGCCGCCGCGGCGCCATGAGTCGAAGCACCGCTTCAGGTCATGACCAAGGCCGCGGGCCGTCTGGTAGCGCTCCTCGGGCATCTTCGCGAGGAGCTTGATCACGATGCGCTCGACCGCCTCCGGCACGTCGGGGACCACCCTGGACGGCGCCGCGAACGCGCGGGCGACGTGACAATGGATCCATTCGAGCGGGTCGCGGGCGTCGAAGGGGAGCTTCCCCGTGAGCATCTGGTAGAACGTGACCCCCAGGGAGTACAGATCGCTGCGGCTGTCGACCCCACGGTTCATCCGCCCTGTCTGCTCGGGCGACATGTAAGGGAGGGACCCTTCGATGACGCGGGCCGGCTCCAGGGCGTGCTGTTCGCGGGAGAGCCGTGAGGCGAGCGCGAGATCGGCGATCTTCACCTCGCCCGTGGCGGGAATGACGAGGATATTTGCGGGCTTGAGGTCTCTATGAACGACGTTTCGCTGATGGATGTCGGAGACCGCATCCGCGATGCGGACGGCGAGCTCGAGGAACCTGCCGATCGCCATCGGCGCGCCGAGCAGTCGATCGAGCGGCTCAGCGCCCGAGTCTTCCATCACGAGGGCGAGCGCCCCATCGTACATCTCGAGGGCGAGGGGCCTGACGACGGCCGCCACGTCGAGCATCTTGCCCGTCTCGTACTCCCTCTTGAGCCGGGCGAGGTCCTTCGGCCGGCAGCTCCTCGGGTCGAGCACCTTGAGGACCACCGGATGGCCGTCGGCGTTTCGAACAGCGCGGTACACGGCGGTACCGCGGCCCTCGTGAATGGTCTCGGAGATCGTGTACGGGAAGGGAGGGGACGGGCTCGTCATGCAGGCGATGGGCAAGGCGGCCTCGGCAGTGGCAGCAGGAGCCCCTCCCCGACAAGGTATACCATTCCTCGCTCCCGCATCATGGCCAGCGTTGCGGGGCGATCCGGCGCGGATCCGCGTCGGCCGGCGGGCTCGGCCGCGCGCGGCGCGAGGACGCCGTGGCCAGGCTGCCTCGGCCGAGAGCCGCTGCGTTCAACGCGCCTCAGGCGATCGAGGACGGCACGCTCGGCGCCCCGGGCGTGCGGGCTATCGGGCGCACGTCGTTCCAGGAGGATCTGCCGGCGCCTGCCTGGCGAGCGATGGAGTCCGCCGGGTCACCGGAGTTCACGGTCACCCTCCGTGCATCGGCGCGGTCATTTCGGTCAGCACCGCGCGCTGGCCGCCGAAATAGTCCTGGGGTGCGCAGCCGAGGGCGCGCGTGAAGACGCGGTGGCATTGCGCATAACTCCCGAACCCAACGGCGTACGCCGCGCGCGCGAAGCTCGCGCCGCGATCCACCTCGGCGATGAACTGCATCAGCTTGAGCCGCGCGCGGTACTCGACGACGTTCACGCCCACGTCCTTGCCAAACCGCCGGCTGATCCCGCTCTCACCCGTGTGCAGGCGCGCCGCGAGCGCCGCCCCGGGGAGATTCGGATCGAGCCGCAAGAGCTCGAAGATACGGCGGCTCACCACGTGGGGGAGCGGCACGTTCGACAGCGACCGCTCGAAGAGCTCCGCGAGGCGATGCTCCACGACCGAGATGTCGCGCGCTCGGTCGAGCGCGCCGAGGAGCGCGAGCTCGTCGGCGAGCACGGCCGGAGTGAGCTGCACAGCGTCGAGCGCGACCTTCGACGCGGCCCCCGCGACGCGAGCCCCCAGCTCGGGACGGAGCGCCGCGACGTACAGAACGAAATCGCTGCTCTCCTCGAGGAGCGCGTGATCTTGCCCCGGCGCGAAATAGAGCAGCGTGCCCGCCACGAGCGGCACCACGCGCTTCCCTATGCCCATGATGCCCGTGCCGCGGGCGACGAGGTTGATCTCCGGCTCCTCGTGGAAATGTCGGGGCCGACGGTACTGCGGCTGGTGACGGAAGACCTGGGCGCGCCGGCCGGCGAGCATCGGAAAGGGCTGGAACAACGCGGGCCGAGCGCTCAAGGCCAGGTCAGTGTGAGGCAGCGGGGAGGCGGACAGAAAGCAAAAAATGCGAAGCGCTCTCGCACCCGGGGCGCCACGTGGAGCTCATGATGTCTTCGACGCGCTGCACGGTCGCTTTGCTTCTGCTCTCCGCATTCACCGCGCTGGCCTGTGACGACGCCAGCCAGCCCCCGGGCTCGGCGACGGGGGCTGGCGGGGACGGCAGCGGCGCGGGGACTGGTGGTGGTTCCAGCGCCGGAACGGGTAGCTCCAGCTCCGTGGCGGGAGCTGGGACTGCGGATAGCGCCTCCAGCGCCGGAACCGGCGTGGGGGGCGCAGGCGATGCTGGCGGCGCTGGCGGCGCCGGCGGAACGGCGGGTGGCACAGCAGCGGCTGGCGCCACGGGTAACGGCGGCTCGGCGGGCGGCCCTCCCCCGACCGAAGAGGCCTTCACGCTGCTCTTCCGCGACGATTTCGATCGGCTGGACGCGACTCGCTGGCAGCTGATGACACATTCCTGGACCGAGAATCTGGCGCTGTTCTCGCGATCCGCCGCTACCATCGAACGAGGCCAGCTGGTGCTCCGGCTCACGCCGGCCCCTCAGGGCACCGCCGACAGCTCCGGAGCCGCCAAGACCTTCCTGGGTGCCGAGGTTCGCTCCGTCGACGCGCTCACGTACGGGCGCGTGCGCGCTCGCGTCAAGCTGGCCCGAGGCTCGGCGGTCGTCTCGTCCCTGGTCACGATCTACACCCCCTGGCCAGCGGACAACTGGAACGAGCTCGACATCGAGTGCCTGGGGGCCAAGCCGAAGGACGTGCAGTTCAACGCCATGGTGTACACCGGCGCTCCGGTACGGCCCCCGGTGACGCAATCCGTCAGTCCGACGCAGCATCCGCAGAAGGTGGACCTCGGCTTCGATCCGAGCGCGGACTTTCACACGTACCAGATCGAATGGACACCGTCCGGCGCCCGCTTTTCCGTCGACGACGTGCTCCGACACGAGTGGACGGAGCGCATCGACCTCATGGTGCTGCCGCAGAACGTGCTCATGACGATCTGGGCGTCGTCGAGCGCGGCCTGGGCCGGGGCCGTGACGGCCGAGACGGGCACGGCGAGCGCGACCTACGATTGGATCGAGCTCTATCGGTACACGCCTTGATCGGGTCGCGAGACCAGGCCGCGCCGAGCGCGTGAGCTCACGCGGTTCGGCCCGACGAAGCGCGAAGCGAACGCCTGGGTGCGGGGCGGAGCCCCGACGGAACCTGCGCGCGCCTGTTAGCGACACGACAGCATGGGCGGAGCATCGCTGTTCTCCGCGGCCGCTGGAGTGATTCAGGGCGACGCGCGCGCTGACATGCCTCTCGCGATCGGATACTGCTCGAGGCCATGTCGCGCCGCCGTTCTGCCATCATGATCGCCGCTGTCTCCGCCGTCATGCTCCCTGCAGTCCCGCTCGCATGTGGGGGTGATCGCGATCTCGACGCGGGCCAGGGCAAGGGTGCGAGCGGCGCCGGGACGGCAGGCGCCGGTGCTGCTGGCGGCGAGGCAGCCGGCGCAGGCGGCGAGACCGCAGGCGCTGGCGGGGCGGGCGCCGGCGGGGCGGGCGGAGGCGCGCAGTACGGGAACGTGCTCTGTCCGACGTCGTTCACGTTCAACGCGCCTCCCGGGGCCACGGAGGTCCGCGTCGCCGGCGAGTGGAACGGCTTCGATCTCGGCGCTGCCCCGCAGCTGCAGGGCGGTACGCAGGGCCGGCTCACGGCCACCGTCGACCTGCCGCCGGGGCTTCACGGCTACAAGATCGCCTATCGGTCCGGCGGCGAGGTCTCGTGGGTGCTCGACCCGGCGGAGGGGCGCCGCAAGTACGTCGACGGGGTCGAGAACTCGGCCGTCAAGGTCCCTGACTGCCGCCTCCCGTCGCTCTCGGTCGCGTCCAGCCGGGCGACGCGGCCTGCCGCCGGACAGGGCGCCTTCGAGGCCCGTCTCGTCTACCGGGACGGCATCGAGGGCGCGGGCCCCGAGGCGGCCTCGTTCGAGGCGGTTCTACAGGACCAGGACGGCGAGGCGCGCCCGCTCACGGATCAGGAGATCTCGGTCGACGCGCGCGGCGACGTGCGGATCCGGCTGGGAGGCCTCGGCGACGGCAAATACCGCGTCACCCTCCGCGGGGCGACCCGGAGCGGCCGCGCCGGTGAGCCGCTCCGGCTTGTGTTCTGGGTCGAGGCCGAGCCGTTCTCCTGGGAGGACGCGCTCATCTACATGGTCGTCACCGATCGTTACCGCGACGGCGATCCCGCCTTGAACCCGCCCCCCACGCCGGGCGCCGATCCGCGGGGCGACTGGGCCGGCGGGGACCTCGAGGGGCTGCGGCAGGCGATCGAGGACGGCACGCTCGACGCGCTGGGCGTGCGGGCCATCTGGCTCACGCCGTTCCAGGAGAACCCCGCCGGCGCCTACCCGGCGAGCGATGGAGTCCACCAGGTCACCGGATATCACGGTTACTGGCCCATCAAGGCGCGCGAGGTGGATCCGCGGCTCGGCGGCGCCGGGGCGCTCCGGGCGGTGGTGGCCGAGGCGCACCGCCACGGGATCCGCGTCCTCCAGGATTTCGTTGTGAACCACGTCCACGAAGATCACGAGTACGTCTCGTCTCACCCGGAGTGGTTCAGGACGGGGTGTGTCTGCGGGACGGACGGGTGCGACTGGACGTCGCACGCGCTCGATTGCATGTTCGCGAGCTACCTCCCCGACGTGGACCACACGGTGCCCGAGGCCAACGCCGCGTTCGTGGCGGACGCGATCCACTGGCTCGACGCGTTCGATCTCGACGGGCTCCGCGTGGACGCCGTGAAGCACGTGGAGGAGATCGCGACGCGCAACCTCGCCGCGGAGGTCCGGGAGGCGTTCGAGCCGGCCGGCACACGTTATTTCCTGATGGGCGAGACGGCGATGGGCTGGAGCGACTGCGAAGACCCGTGCAACGACGAGAACTACGGGACGATCGCGAGGTACATCGGCCCTCAGGGGCTCGACGGCCAGATCGATTTCGTCCTCTATCACGGGGTCTCTACCCGGACGTTCGGCTGGGGCGACGAGGGCATGTTGCACGCCGCGTACTGGGTCGAGCACGGGCAGCGGCGGTGGCCGGAGGGCGCGATCATGACGCCATACATCGGCAGCCACGACACGGCCCGGTTCGCGACGCTCGCCGACTACCGGGACGACGCGGGGCCTCGCGGCCGGGAGGTCCCGGGCCGCCAGTGGTCGGACACGGCGGGAGCGCCCGAGTCGCCCGAGGTGTACGCGCGGGCGCGCCTCGCGATGGCGTGGCTCCTGGGCCTCCCGGGCGCACCGCTGCTCTATTACGGCGACGAGTACGGCGCGTGGGGCGGCGCCGACCCGAACAACCGCGGCGTGTGGCGGCCGGACGAGGATCTCACGGCGGACGAGCTGGAGACGCTCGATTTCGTGCGCGCGCTCGGGACCACGCGCCGGGACATCCCCGCGCTCCGCCGCGGCGCCTACGTGAACCTCACCGCCACGGAGGACACGCTGGTCTTCGGCCGCCGGCACGGCCGGGGGGAGTCCGCCGTGGTGGCGCTGACGCGCGCGGCGACGGAGCAGCACATCTCGGTCGAGGTGGCCCAGGCGCTCGGCCTCCCGCCGGGCACCGAGCTCAGGGACGCGCTCGGCGGCGCGAGCGAGGTCGTCTCCGCGGCCGGCGTGCTCTCGATGAGCGTCCCGCCGGGCGGGGCGGTGATCTTCGCGCCCGTGATCGCTGGCAATCCGGCGGGAGCGGGCTGCGGCGGCGAGCGCAGGCGCAGCGGGAGCGGCCAGGCGCCTGGATGAGCGCGGGAGGACGCGGCGACGCGCGCGCTGTCCGATTGAGCTCCGCGGCCGCCCCGGGTATGCCGGAGCGGTACGACATGCAGCCGCCCGACGCGAGCCAGTTGCCCGAGGAGCTCCGCGCGCCGCCCCCGCGCCCCTGGGCGGCCTTGCGGCACGTCCGGCACCAGCTGGCTGGCGTGGGGTACTCGCTGCTCTTCTGGGCGGGGCTCGTCGGGGTCGGCTCGTTCTTCCGGCACATCGATTTCGTCGCGATGATCCTCGGCTTCTCGTACGCCGTCATGCCGGTCGTGCTCCTGTATCAGCTGCTGGGCAGCTATGCCGCGTGCCGCCTGGCGCTCCGCGGCGCGCCGTCGGCGGCGCACATCTACGAGGGAGCCGTCGTGACGAGGTACGGGACGGTGAACATCTGGCACGTCGTCGTCGCCGGCCAGCACGTGCGGATTCGCGCGAACGCGCCGCTCGACAAGAGCGTGGTGGTCCTCGTGACGCCCGAGACGCGGAGCGGCAAGCGCCGAGTCGGGGTCTATCATCCCCGGTTCGGGATCTGCACATCGCTCGTGTGAGCCGCGCTCGCGGCGCTGTTGTTGCGGACGTAACCGCGTGAGACATTCGCCGGCATGCGAGCTGTGTCGGGTCTTCGCGTGCTGGTCATGGCCGTCCTGGTGCTGGCCGTCGTGGGGTGGATGGGCGCGCTCGGGTGCGCGGCGGGGCACGACGGCGCGGCGGCGGCGGCGCTCGTGCAGCGCCGGTTCCCGGCGCAGGCCGCCGAGGTGCTGGGCAGCGGCGCTCCCGGCGCGCTGTCGGCGACCGGCGCGACCGGCGGCGGCTTCGCCCTGGGCGCGCCTGGCCTCTCGGGGCGCGCGCCGCGGCTCCAGGCCGAGCTGCCGCGCGACGGCGGCGGCTGGATGCGGCTCTCGGGCGCCGGCGGCTTCGAGGTCCGGGTGCGGGAGGCCGGCGCGTCCGGTCAGGGGGCGGTGGTCGACGGCGCGGTGATCTACGGCCGCGCGGGCGGCGCGTCGTTCTGGCGGGCGGTCGCCGGGGGCATCGAGGAATGGCTCACGGTGGAGCCGGGCGCCGTGCCGGCGGGTGAGCCCGCGGCGGTCTGGGAGGTGGACGGCGCGGCGCTGCGGCAGCGCGGCGAGGCCGTCGAGGTGCTGGACGCCGCGGGGACGCCGCGGCTGCGCGTCACCGCGCCGCGAGCCTTCGCGGAAGGCGGACGGCCGATCGCGGCGCGCCTCGAGGCGCGCGGGGCGGAGATCGCGCTGCTTGTCGAGGCGTCGGGGGAGCTGCTGCTCGTGGATCCGCTGTGGCGCCCCGTCGGGGCGATGGCCACGAGGCGGGACGCCGGGCACACGGCCACGCTGCTGGGCGGCGACGACGGGCGGGTCCTGGTCGTGGGCGGCTATGGCGGCGACGGCTATGTCGCGAACGCGGAGCTGTACGACCCGGAGGACGACAGCTGGGCGCCGGCTCAGCCGATGAGCGCACCGCGCCTCGAGCACGCCGCGCTGCTGCTGGACAGCGGGCAAGTCCTCGTCGCGGGAGGCTCCGACGGCTCGGGCACGACGGTGGCGAGCGCGGAGCTGTACGACCCGGCGGAGGACCGCTGGACGCCGGCGCGGCCGATGAACACCGCGCGCCAGGGCCCCACGGCGACGCGGCTGGACGACGGGCGGATCCTCGTCGTGGGCGGCTGGAGCAACGGCACGTTCCTCCCGAGCGCGGAGCTGTTCGACCCGCGGGAGGGCATCTGGACCACGGCGGCGCCGATGAGCACCGCGCGTTATGCGCACACCGCGACGCTGCTCGGCAATGGGCGGGTCCTCGTCACAGGCGGCATCGGGGCGCAGGGCGAGGTCCCGACCGTGGAGATGTACGACCCGGCGACGAACACCTGGACCCCGGCGCGATCGATGAGCACCGTGCGCCGAGGGCACACGGCGACGCTGCTCGACGGCGGGCAGGTCCTGGTCACAGGCGGCTTGACGAGCGACGGCACGTTCCTCGCGAGCGCGGAGCTGTTCGACCCGGCGAATGGCGGCTGGACATCGGCCAAGTCGATGAGCTTCGGGCGCTTCGACCACACGGCGACGCTGCTCGACGACGGGCGGGTCCTCGTCGCGGGCGGCCTCCAGTCATACCTCCACCTGGCGGACGCGGAGATTTACGACCCGAGGGAGGGCGCCTGGTCGAACGCGCCCGCGATGGCCGTCGGCCGCAGCTCTCATACGGCGACGCTGCTCCCGCGCGGCGGCGTGCTCGTGACGGGCGGCAATCAAGGCGTCGAGACGAACGCCGAGGTCTACGACCCGCCGGGCACGAGCCCGTGGGCGGAGACAGCGCCGATGCGCCACCCGCGCTACGTGCACACGGCGACGCTGCTCGACGACGGCCGGGTCCTCGTCGCGGGCGGCTACGGGTCCGACTCTACCGGCTTCAGGAGCGCGGAGATCTACGACCCGCGGGAGGGCGCCTGGACCGCGGCGATGGAGATGCGCGACGCGCGCTATGCGCATACGGCGACGCTGCTGGACGACGGGCGGGTCCTTGTCGCAGGCGGCTACGGGATCGACGAGGAGCGCCCGATCGCGACCGTGGAGCTCTTCGACCCCGCGACGCGCAGCTGGACAGCGCCAGCGCCGATGATCGCCGCGCGCCAGGGGCACACGGCCACGCTGCTCGACGACGGCCGGGTCCTGGTCACGGGCGGCGTCGGGGGCGACTACGTCAACCTCGCGAGCGCGGAGATCTACGACCCGCGGGAGGACACCTGGACCGAGGCGGTGGCGATGATCGCCGCGCGCCAGGGGCACACGGCGACGCTGCTGGCCGACGGCCGGGTCCTGGTCACAGGCGGCTACGGGCCCCGCGGTGAGGCCCCGAGCGCGGAGCTCTGGAGCCCCGGCGAGCGCGGCTGGACAGCGGCAGCACCGATGATCGCCATGCGCCGGGCGCACGCGGCGACGCTGCTGGACGATGGGCGGGTCCTGGTCACGGGCGGCTCCCCGGATTCAGAGGGGATCAGCGGGCTCACGAGCGCGGAGGTGTACGATCCGGCGACCGATCGCTGGACGACGCGAGCGCCCATGAGCGCCGCGCGCCAGAACCACACGGCGACGCGGCTCCTGGACGGGCGGGTCCTTGTCGCGGGCAATGCCTCTGTCAATGGCCATGGCAGCGCGAGCGCCGAGGTGTACGACGTGGCTGCGGACAGCTGGTCTCCTGCAGGGACGATGTACTCCGAGCGATCTCATCACGTGGCGACCCTGCTGCGCAGTGGCAAGGTCCTGGTCACCGGCGGCGTGGGCCCCGGCACTTACATCTCCAGCGCCGAGCTCTACACCGCGGCTTTCCCCGGCGCCCCTTGCGAGACCGACGCCGACTGCGCCGGCGTTTCCTGCGTCGACGGCGTCTGCTGCGACACCCCTTGCGCGGGCGCGTGCATGGCGTGCTCCGCCGCGAAGAAGGGCGCCGGCCCCGACGGCGCATGCGGGCCCATCCAGGCCGGCGCCGATCCGGACGACGACTGCGCCGCGGAGCCTGCCTCCTCCTGCGGCACCACCGGCCTCTGCGACGGCCGCGGCGCCTGCCAGCTGCTGGCGCGGGGTACCCCCTGCGGCGCGGCCTCGTGCAAGGACGCCTCCGAGCTCGTCGAGGCCCCCCTCTGCGACGGCCGCGGGATCTGCGCCGAGGGCGACACGCGCTCTTGCGCCGAGTACCGCTGCGTCGCGGGCGCCTGCCTCACGGGCTGCACCTTCGACACCCAGTGCGCCGACGCGGCCTACTGCGCGGAGACCGGCGGCGACTGCGTGCCGAAAAAGCCCGTCGGCGCCCCGTGCTCGCTCCCGAAGGAGTGCCTCAGCGCGCAGTGCAGGGCCGGAGTCTGCGCGCTCGACACCGACGAGGACGGCATCCCCGACAGCGAGGACAACTGCCCTGCGGTCCCGAACACGCTCCAGGCCAACACCGATGCTGGCCTGCCTTCGGGCGATCTCCTCGGCGACGCCTGCGACGACGACGACGACGCCGATGGCGACGGCGATACGGTGGACAACTGCCCCCTCGTCGCGAACCCCGACCAGGCCGACGTCAACCGCGATGGGGTCGGCGACGCCTGCGATTGCGACAACCCGCGCAAGCCCGACGGCAGCCCCTGCGACGACGGCAACGCCTGCACGCAGACCGATACCTGCCAGAACGGCGCCTGCGTCGGCAGCGATCCCTTCGTGTGCCCGCAGCCGGACACCTCCACCTGCAGGCGCGCCGTCTGCGCGCCGGCCACCGGCACCTGCCAGAGGCGCTACAAGCTCGACGGCGCCCCCTGTCCAGGCGGCGAGTGCATCGCCGGGGGCTGCTTGCTCGCGGAGGCCACCAGCGGCTCCGGAGGCGGCGCGGGGGGCGAGGGTCATGGCGGCGGCGGCCAGGGCGGCGGGGACCAGGGCGGCGGCGGCCAGGGCGGCGCAGGCCAGGGCGGCGACGCCGCCGCGACCGGCACCGGGGGTTCCGGCGGCTCCGGCGGCGACGCCGGCGGCGCGCCTCCGGCGCCTGCTCCGGAGGGGAGCGCCCCGCCGCGCGCGCACGGAAACGGCTGCGCCGTGGCGCGCGGCGCTGGCCCTGACCAGGGCGGCTCGCCCGTACCCTGGCTCCTCCTCGCCGCGCTGCTCGCCGCGCGCTCCAGGGGTTTCCGCAAGGCAGCCTGATCCACCACCGCTCGCCCGATTCTCGCCGTGCTCAGCGAGCACGGCGAGCCGCTGGGGACGCACGTCGTGGAGACAGCGTCTCCAGCGAAGGCAGCCCCCGAACCCCTCCTGTCACTTCGCCGTCCTCCGCACCGCCCCGTCCTGCGCCGCCCAGTAGACGTACGCCTCATCCAGCGCGATCGCGATCGGCTGCGCCTGCCCGGCGGCGAGCGTCGCCAGGCCGGAGCCGTCCTTGTTCACCCGCCGCACCACGCCGCTACCGCGGTTGACCCAGTACACGGCCCCGTCGGGCGCCGGATCCACGGCGATCCCGGCCGGAGCGGGCTGCTCGTCGGCGAGCACGACGAGGTTCGCGCCGTCCTTGCCGAGCCGCATCAAGCGGCCGCTCTCCGTGCTCCAGAAGAGGTGCTCCGCGTCGATGCCGAGGAACTGCGGGGTGAGCCCGTCATCGAACGACTGGCCGGACGCGATCTGCCGCTGCTCCGCGCCGTCCTTCCGCATCTTCACCACGACCCCGCCGCCCTGGGCCCAGTAAAGGTGTGTGTCGTCGGCGACGAGCGCTCCGCCCGCCCTCCCGACGGTCCCCGTGATCTCGACCGCGTCCTCGGCGCTGCTCGCCGTGTCCACCCGGAAGACGCCGCTCTCTGCGCGCGAGGTGAACCACACCGCGGTCGCGTCGGCCACGACGGCCCACGGCTCGGCGACGTTCGCGCTGAGGAGCAGGAGGCCGTCACGCGCCGTGTGCTTGAGCACCCCCTCCGCGCCCGTCACGAAGACGTCGAGCCCGGCGACGGCGACGCCCTCGAACACGCCGAAGCCGCACGTCCCGTCCTGCGGAGGCGCGAGCGTGGCGAGGCACGCGACCTCGTCCAGCCCGTACTTCAGGACGCGGACCGCGACCCCGCCCTGCGGCCGCGCCCCGGCCAGGTAGAGGTGGTCGCCGAGCACGGCGAGCGCCGAGGGCACGGCGAGCCCCGAGGCGATCGTCGTCGCCTCGGGGCCGCAGACGCCGTCCTCGCAGACGCCGCCCAGGCAGTCGTTGCCGCAGCCGCCGCAATGGAACGGGTTGCTCCTCACGTTCGTCTCGCAGCCGGTGAGGGGATCTTCGTCGCAGTCGCGGAACCCCTCCACGCACGAGAGCGCGCAGCGGCCGGCGATGCACGACGCCGTGCCGTGCTTCTCGACGCAGGCGTTGCCGCAGCCGCCGCAGTGGTCGGCATCCTGGGCGAGCTCCGCCTCGCAGCCGTTCGACGCGTCGCCGTCGCAGTCGCCGAAGCCGACGGCGCACGCGAGCGAGCAGGCGCCCGCGGCGCACGAGGGCGTCGCGTTCTGGCTGCCGCAGACGTTGCCGCAGGCGCCGCAGTTCTCGACGTCGGCGTCCGTATCGCCGCATCCTCCGCCAGCGCCCCCCTCGCCTCCGCCGCCGCAGAGCCCCGTGCCCGCGAGGCCGCTCAGGAACGCGTCGCAGAGCGCGCCGCTGCCGGTCAGCGCCGTGAAGTCACACCGGTGGGCGAGCAGCCCGTCGAGGCTCGAGCAACAGCTCGCGAGGAGCTCATCACACGAGGCGGACGTGAGCGGCTCCCTGTCGCCCACGGTGGGGCACCGGTTGGCGTCCCCGACCTGACCGAGGTAGCCGAGGCATTCCTCGGCGTCGCCGGCCCCGGCGACGCTCGCGCAGCGCGCGTCCGGTCCCTCGGGCAGCGAGGGGCAGCAGCTCGCGCCGAGGTAGCCGCAGCTCTCGCCGGCGTGGCTCACGTCCTGGCAGCGCCCCGACGCCTTGGCGTCCTGCTCCAGGAACCGCTCGCAGCGCCGCTCGTTGCCGGAGAACGCGATCGCGTGGCACGCCTCCCGCAGCGCCTCCGGCAGCGCTGCGCAGCACTCGTTCAGGAGGCCGGCGCAGTTGGGTCCGTACTGCGGCGCGGCGGGGCCGCCCACGCACAGGTCGACGTCGCCCGCGGCGCGGAGGACCTCGTCGCAGGCCTCGTCGTCGCCCTCCGCGGCCGCGGCCTCGCAGCCGGAGCGCAGCTCGGCCGGCAGGCTCGGGCAGCAGGCCTCGCCGAGGTGCGCGCAGCCCGCGCCGGCGGGAGGAGGTTGCGAGGGCAGCGCGCCGCACGCGCCGTACGCGCTCCCGTCGCTCGCGCATTGCTGCGCGCCGAGCGTGCCGTCCGGCAGGAAGCACGCGGCGAGCGAGCCGGGCGGGCAGATGCTCGGGTCAGACACGCCGCACGTGAGCGTCGTGATGGAGAGAAAGAGGATCGTGCCAGTGCGGCGCATGGGATCACCTCCGGCCAAGCGTTATTCGCAGTCCGCCCTGGCGGCGCACACCTTCCGCCCCTGGGTCTCGTTCATGAAGTGCAGCGGGGAGATGAAGCCGTCCGTGTGCATCGAGTTCTGGCACCTGTCGTTCACGGCCGTGAACGTCGCCGGCTCCTCGTCGGGATCCGTCCTGCCGGCGTCGTACACCGAGTCTTTGCATTTCTGCTCATCGAACGAGCTCAGGGACTTGTCGTACCCGCACGGCGCGCCATCCGAGGTGCCGAACGTGCGGCAGAGCGCGTCGGAGAGGAGCACGTAGTGGAGATGCGTGTTCTCCTCCCCGCCCGTGAGGCCCAGAGTCGGGTGAGCTTTTTTGATTTCCTCCCACGACTCGATGGATCCGATCCGCTGCCCCATGGAGACCGTCTCGCCCTCCTTGATGAGGCCATCGCGGCTGAGGTGCCCGTAGAAGGAGCAGACCCGCCGCGCCGGGCCGCCGCTCGGGTCCTCGACGAAGTGCTCGATGCGGACGGTGGCGTGATAGCTCGAGCCGTTGTCCCCGGCGAAGAGGACGCGCCCTGGCGCCATCGCCTTCACCCCGGCGCCGACGGTCCGACCGCCGTTCACGACGACGTCCTGGCCGAGGTGGTGTCCGCCCCAGCAGGGGTCCTCGTAGCCGAGGATCTTCAGCAGGCGCGGGTTGTCGATGGGATCCGTGAAGCCCAGGGCAGGCGGGAGGTAGCACCGGTCGCTCGCGGCGTTCGACGGCGTGGTCACGCAGCCGAACTGGCAGTATTCCGAGCGGACGAACTCGTACGTCCTCCCGGCCGTCTCGCCCTCGGCGCACGGCGCGGACGTGGTCCCCCGGGGGCACATCGCCCGGCAGTGGTAGAGCATCCTCGGGTCCCCGTTCGCGCCGAGCGGACCGCTGTTGCTCCCGCAGTAGGCAGGATCCGGCGTGCCCGCGCTGTCGTTGCACTCGATCTCCGACGGATCGGACGTCGAGTTGTCGCAGCCGAGCCACTTCAGCCCGCGGTTGAAGGTGCCGGGGACCTCCCTGCAATACGGGGGCGTCCTGCCGTACGGGTCGGGTCCGCACTCGCCGCAATCGGTCCCGCAGGAGATCGGCTTGACCTCCCAGCCGCTCGGGCGCCCGAGCGTCCGGTCCGAGCACTCGTAGATCTGCTTGCCTGGACCGCACACCCGCAGGCCGCGGCGAGTATCGCGCTGCGGCACGAGCGTGCCCTGGTAGTCGTGGAGGCTGTCGCAGCCGATCACAGCGGAGCCCGGCGGAGGTTCGGGCGGCGTGCCGACCGGCTTGGCGTCGCTATCGCCGCACCGGTCGTAGTTCGCCATCGGGTCCTCCATCGCGTTGCATTCGCTGTTCGCGCACGCCTCTGCCGGCAGGAGCTCACCCATCTCGACCTCGCCGGCGAGCGCGGCATCGTAGTCTTCGCTGCTGATCCTGCAGTAGTAGAGCGTGCCGAAGCGCCCTGTATTGCCGTGCTGGCCGCAGACGCGGTACCACCATTCATTGGGGCGCTCATCGCCCCGGTATTTGTATTTCACCTCGGAGGGGCGCGGGCACCGCTCGTCGCAGCGGTCCCACTGCGGGATGTGCGGGGCGCCCTCGGTCGCCTGGCCCCAGATGTCCCCTTCGTGCCAGGGAGCGAGCTCCGTCATGCGCTTGCACGTCCCGTCGCCTCCCGCGCCTGCACACGCGGTGAACAGGACGGGCTCTCCGCCGGGTGTGGGGCACGCGTAGAGCGTGGCGGGATCGCCCTTGATCTCGCCGGTGGGCAGGCCATGGTGGTCGTAGAACCTCTGCCCGCCGCAGAAGGTCTGCCCTGGCTCGATCGGCCCGGGGAGGGGCTGGCCCGAGCCGTATCGCGTCGTGGACGCGAGGGGGCACCTCCCGAGATCCTCTTCTGCCGGGCCGAGCCGCTCGTCGGGATCGCAGGGCTGTCCGGCGTTGATCCATCCCTCTTTGCCGCAGACCCAGCGGCTCTCATTGCCGATGCCCAGCCCGCAGATCTCGTCCCCGCAGACGCTCGTGATGGCTTCCTTGCCTTGGCTGTCCTGGATTCCACGACAGGCGGTGCAGCTCGCCGGGCCTGCGCCCGAGCAGGACACGCCGAGGTCATGCCAGCCGTCGCTTCCGCACACGTACTTCGTCCGCTCGTTGCCGGCGCCGGAGGGGAGGCAGACGCGCGCCCCGCACTCGGCCTGGCCTCGTGGAAGAGGGCAGTCGCACGCCTCGCGCGGAGGCCTGCATTCGGCGTCTCCGGGGCTCGTGGCCGCGCAGGTGCCGTCACACACGCTCCACCACCGGGGGATCTGACCGCCGCCGAAGCAATGGTAGAGGCCAGCGGGGTGGCCGTTGATCACGCGCGCTCCGCAGAAGGTGAGCCCTTCCGGATCGTCGGAGGCGGGGTAATCGGGGTGGTCGGGGCAGGCGCGGTCGCTGCATCGGTCCTGCGCCTGGCTCTTCCACCCGTTCTTTGTGCAGGCATAGGAGATGAAGTCTCTCCCGCAGACCTGCATGTCGCAGAAGGTGTCGTCCGGATCGATGAGCTCGCCGGTCGAATAGGCTCCGTCCGGGCACCGGCAGCTGCGGTCCACGTCCTGCGGCGCGCGGGGCGGGGACGAGGGGACGAGCGGCGCTGCCTCTTCCCTGCAACCGGCCGCGAGGACGGTCGCCGTGGAGGCCATGACGAACGATGCGCCGAGGAGTTGGCGGAACCCGGCCATGAGCGGCTCCCTTGCGGCGAGGAGGGGTGAGACCAGGCGAGGCTGGTTGGAGGGGCGTGAGGCGCCGAGGCTCTCACGGACGGAGATTGCCGTCCAGAGGCACGAGGCTCATCTGCGGATCATGGAATGGATTCCGGCACGGTCCCCGCTTCCGCGCGTTGATGCGTGCACCTGCGCGCCTGGGCGCGTACCCTCGGCGCATGGCACGTCCGCACCTGCTCCCGTTCACCCTGGTGTCGATCGCTGCGCTCGCAGCCTGTGACCGCTCCGAGCCCGCGAGCGCGCCTGCGTCCGCGGGCGCCACCGCCACGGCCGCGCCGGCCCCGAGCGGCGCGTCCGCCGCGGCGCCGGCGGCGAGCTGCCCGACAGGGAAGTGGGAATACGACTATGCCGATATGTTCCTCGAGACGCTGGCGCGCAGCTCGTCGGGCGCGCGCGTCGTCAGCGAGCGCGGGAAGTACATCTGCACGTTCAACGGCAACGAGCGTGGCAGCTACGTGTGCGAGACGAGCGAGGGCGGCGTCGAGAACGTGTTCGAGGCGCCCACGGCGGGGACGGCCCTGAGGATCACGCTCAAGATGAACGGCCGCTCCAGCGCTGATTACGAGCCCGCGGGCCCTGGCCGCTGGAAGACGACGCGCGCCGACATGAGCGGACTGCGCGTCGAGACCAAGGCCACGCTCGGCGGCCGCGACATGCCGGTGCCCGCGACCAACGCCTTTTCAGGCATGGACCGCCCAGGGACCCTCTTCGAGTACCGCTGTGAAGGTGACGTGTTCAAGCTCAAGCCCATCGTCGAGGGCATGGCGACCGACTTCATCACCATGAAGCGGGTGCCTTGAGCGCTTGGCTGTCCGGGTGACGCTTGGATTGGCTGGCTGCGCCCCGGCTCCGGGAGGGGCCCCGGAGCCGCGCTCGCCTTGGCTTCAGATCGCCGACTTCACGAGGCGCAGCCGCTTCTCGGCCTGTCCCCGCTCGCTGAGCCGCAGCTCCGAGGCGGCGGGCGCGCGGCGCCGCACCGGCTGGTGCAGCCTGGCGCTCGCCAGGATGGCCTCGCACAGGTCGCCGAACTCGTAGCCTGCGGCCTCCGCGATCTTCGGCAGGAGGCTTGTCTGGGTCATGCCCGGCAGGGTGTTCACCTCGAGCACGTACTCGTTCTCTCCGCCGGTCACGAGCAGATCCACCCGCACCGCGCCCGTGCACCCGAGCGCCTGGGCCGCCCGCTCCGCCAGGTTCAGGACGCCGCGGTAGCGGGTCGGCGGGAGGCGCGCCGGCATGTGGTACTCGGTCATGCCCGGCGTGTACTTGGCCTCGTAGTCATAGAGCCCCTTCTTCGGGACGATCTCGATCGCGCCAAGGACCTTCCCGTCCAGGATCCCCACGTTGACCTCGGTCCCAGCCACGAACCGCTCCACGATGGCGGCGTCGTCGAACTCGAACGCCAGCGCGAGCGCCGACTTCAGCTCCTCGAGCGACCCGACCTTGGTCACGCCGAGGCTCGACCCCTCGCCGCGCGGCTTGACGATCACGGGGAACCCGAACGAGCCATGGACGGCATCGAGCTCCTCGAGGTCCTGATTCGCACCCACAGTGTAGTAGGGAGGCGTCGGCACGTTGTGCAGCCGGAACATCTCCTTGGCCTTCAGCTTGTCCATCGCAAGGGCGCTCCCGAGCACGCTCGACCCCGTGTACGGGATCTGGGCGAGCTCCAGGACGCCTTGCACGCACCCGTCCTCACCGAGACGTCCGTGCAGTGCCAGGAAGGCCGCGTCGAGCCGCGCGCGCTGCAGCGTCGCGCAGAGCTCCGCGCCGAACCTGTCCCCGAGCGTGATCCGCACGACATCGTACCCGCGGGCCTCGAGCGCCTCGGCGACGGCCGCGCCCGAGCGCAGGGACACGTCGCGCTCACCCGACGAGCCGCCCATCACGACGCCCACCCGCTTCCGGACTTGCCGTTCCACCATCGAAGAACCTCCGTCGCCTTCCCGTGCGGACACCAACACCACGTCAGCTCCTTCCAGTACAGTCCAGCTGCCGGAGAGGTGCTGCGCAAAAACCAAGCCAGCTGCTCCCAAGGCCAAAATTCGCGGCCTTGTCAGCGGAGGGCGCTATTCCTGAGCTGTGGTTGAGGAAAACCGCGCCCGCCCGCCGTGTTCACCTGCCCACGGCGTGCCGACCGCCAACCCGGTATCAAGGCCCGCGGCGGAGGTCAACTAAACGGAGCGATCGCGCCGTCGAGGGAGACGGGCGCGGCTGGGGCCATCTCGCGGCGTGTTCGGGAGTCTGCAGCCACGGCGGGGCGGCTCCGCGTGCGCTCTCCCCGCCGCGCGACGGCGCAGGCGCGTCGGGCGCTTCGCACCTGGCCAATCGATGGCGCGGAGCACCCGAGATCGGGCACGTGAGATCCTCTGAAAGGCGATCGCGCTCTCGCCTGCTCGCGGCGCCGGCGGCGACCGAGCGAGGCACTCGATTGCAGATGACCTGATAATTCTTCGCCCCTCCCCGCAAGTGGTTGCAAGCGCGAGTGACCGTCATTCCGGCGCGGGAGAGCGCTTTTCTGCTCCGGCGCCTTACACCCTTTGGTAGGCTCTCTCGGCCCATGCGGAGAACACTTGGCGCCCATGGGCCGGGTTCGATCCTGCGGAGTTCCCCGGCTCGGTTGCGGAGGACACCCTGCAGCGGCCTCGTCAAAAGACCCGTCGAGCGTGAGCTCTCGAGGTGCCAGGGTAGGGTTGCCCGCGTGCTCGTTTCCGACCTTGTCGCCACCTCCGAGCGTGTCGCCGCGCTCTCTCGCCGTGTCGAGAAGATCGGCGCGCTCGCCGCGCTCCTGCGCCGCCTCTCGCCCGCGGAGGTGCAGATCGGCGTCGACTGGCTCACCGGCCGGCTGCGCCAGGGGCGGCTCGGCCTCGGGCCTTCGGTGTTCGCCGAGGCCCGCCGGGCCTCTCCTTCCGTCGCCCAGCCTGCGCTCACCCTGGGGGACGCCGACGCGGTCTTCACGGAGATCGCGCGCACCTCGGGGCCGGGGGCCGGGGGGGAGCGCCGCGCGGCGCTGGCGGGGCTGTTCGCGCGCGCCACCGATCTCGAGCGGGACTTCTTCGCGCGGCTCCTCGCCGGCGAGCTCCGCCAGGAGAGGCTCGAGCCGGTCATGGTCGACGCGGTGGCGCGCGCGGCGCGGGTGCCGCCGGCCTCGCTGCGGCGCGCGGTGATGCTCGCCGGCGACGCGGCGGAGGTGGCCAAGGCCGCGCTCCTCGAGGGGGCGCTCGGCCTCCGGCGCTTCTCGCTGCAGCTGCTCCGCCCCGTGCAGCCGATGCTGGCGCAGTCGGCCGACGACGTGGCGACGGCGCTGAGCGAGCTCCGCGCGATGGCGCTGGAGTGGAAGCTCGACGGCGTGCGCGTGCAGGCGCACAAGGCCGGCGACGAGGTGCGCGTCTTCAGCCGCGGCCTCGGTCCGGTCACGAAGGCGGTCCCCGAGATTGTCGAGATCGTCCGGGCGCTCCCGGTCCGCTCGGTCGTGCTCGACGGCGAGGCGCTCACCTTTCGCCCCGACGGCGCGCCGCACCCGTTCCAGGTCACGATGCGCCGCTTCGGCCGCGCGCACGACGCGGCCGCGCTGCGCGCCGAGCTGCCGCTGCGCGCCCTGTTCTTCGACGTGCTGCACCTCGACGGCGAGGATCTGCTCGACCGGCCCGGCAGCGAGCGCATGGCCGCGCTCCGGCAGGTGCTCGACCGGTCGCTGCGCGTCCCGCGCATCGAGCTGCCGACGGCGGCCGAGGCCGAGGCGTTCTTCGCCGACGCGCTCGCCCGCGGCCATGAGGGCGTCATCGCCAAGTCGCTCGCCGCGCCCTACGAGGCGGGGCGGCGCCGCGGCTCGTGGCTCAAGGTGAAGCGGGCGCGCACCCTCGACCTGGTGGTGCTCGCGGCCGACTGGGGGACCGGCCGGCGCCGGGGGCTGCTCAGCAACCTGCACCTCGGGGCGCGCGATCCCGCGGCCGGGGGCTTCGTCCTGCTCGGCAAGACGTTCAAGGGCATGACCGACGAGGTGATCGCGTGGCAGACGCAGCGGCTGCTGGAGCTCGAGATCGGCCGCGACGCAGACACGGTGTACGTGCGGCCGGAGATCGTCGTCGAGGTCGCCTTCGACGGCGTGCAGGCGAGTCCGCGGTACCCCGGGGGGATCGCGCTGCGGTCTGTGCGGGTGAAGAGGTACCGGCCTGACAAGGCTGCAGAGGAGATCGGCACGATCGAGGAGGTGCGGGCGATCCATGCGGGTGCGCTCGCGCGCGAGGCGGCCGAGAAGGGGCAGGCGGAAGGTGGAGGAGAGGAGGCGGAGGGGGACGGATGACGCGCTGGACGGCGGCCGGCCGCCGGGCGGGGGTGCGCCATACCGGACGGCTTCGCATGTCGCGCGGGTGGCGCATCCCGGGGGTGGGATGCGTCACCTGGAGGACGGACAGTCCGTGATGACTTCCGCTCCCCGCGCCAGGAGCGCAGCGATGTTGCTCGCCTGAACGGCGCAGTCGATTGGGTTTCGTACCACGAGCACGGCCCTTCCTTCGCCGAAATCCGGGTTGGCGACGAGGGGCGTCAGGTCGGACACCAAGTTGCCGCTGAGACTGAGGAGGAGGGGGGATGAACCGCTCGCGAGCGGAGAGAGGTCGGAGATGCGGTTGATTCCGAGGTCTGCATACCTCAGGGCGGTCAGGGTCGACAGGGGCGAGATGTCCCTGATCCCGCTGGCTCTCGCCGTCAGTTCATAGAGCTCCCGGAGGCCTGACAGCGGCGCGAGCGTCGAAATGGGCGAATCGCTGAGATGGAGCCGACGGAGCCGGATCAGCGAGCCGAGCGGGCCGATGTCGCTGACCGAGGTGTGGGAGAGCCCCAGGTACGACAGGTTCGTCAGCGAGCCGAGGACAGTGACGTCCGAGATGGGGTTGTTGTCCAAGCTCAGCGTCTCCAGCCGGATGAGCGAGGACAGCGGCGCGGCGTTCTCGATCCGGTTGCTCGGCGCGACCAGGATGCGCAGTTCCGTGAGCGAGGACAGCGGCGCGAGATCTGCCACGTGATTGTTCACGATGCTCAGGCTCGTGAGGGAGCGGACGCACTCGATGCCGGCGAGGGATTCGATCCCGCGGGTGGTCGCGCGGAGGGCGTCGAGTGACGCGACGTCGGCCGGAAGGATCGGGCCCTCCGGCTTCGCCACGGCCTCGCGCACCACCGCCTCGAGCGCCGGGTCGGCGAACTCGAGGGGTCCAGCGCACGCCGCGGCGGCGCTACCGCCTGTTCCACCGCCTCCGGCGCCACCGATGCCGCTGCCACCACCTCCGGCGCCACCGCCGCCGCTACCACCGCTGCCTGGGCCGCCGCCGCTGCCACCGCCGCCGCTGCCGCCAGTGCCACCGCTACCTGTGCTGCCGACGCCGCCGCCGCCGGCCTGCGGATCCTCTCCGGGGTCCCTCCACCCGCCCACGCCGCCCCCTGATGTGGAGCCAGAGGGGTCCACCCCACCTGAGGCTCCGGTCGAAGCGACGACGCCCTCCGTCTCACGGCCCTTACCGCATCCGGCGAGGGTGATGGCAGGGACAAGGATCAGCAGAACAGAAGCGATGTTGCGCATGGCGTGACCTCCGCCGAACAGGCTAGGTCCCCGCCAGAGGACCGCTCCTTAATCCTTTCTTAAAGCGATTCGCATGCTCCCACCCGCGGCGCCATCGCCCTTGCTCTCCCATCCAGTCCGCACGCCCCCTCCCCCTACCGCCGCTCCCCCCCGCCCTCGTCCGTCTCCCCCCCGCGCGACTCGCCCCCTCCCCCCGCGGCCGGCTCCACCGCAACGTAGTGGACCGGCAGCGCCGGATCCAGCGAGTACCCGTCTGCGTCTCTCCGGAGCCACGGCTTCATCCCGAGCTTCCGCAGCTGGTTCATCGCCACGTAGATCCGGTTCGCCGCCGCGTCCGGCAAGATCCGCTCGCCGGGCCACCCCGCCTCCTTCAGCGCGGCCAGGGAGAGCCCTCGGCCGGGCGCAGACCGCTGCTGCTCGGCCAGCGCGTGAAGCAGGCGCCGCGCCGCGTGGCGCTCGCGCAGGTCGTGCCAGCCGCCGCCCGGCGGGCGGACGAAGCGTGCCCCCTCGGTCAGGAGGAGCTCACGCTCGCCCTCCGCCCGCGCCTCGGGCAGGCCGCCCAGCGCCGCCAGGCTGCGCTCCAGGATCCGGAGCAGCAGCCGCACGTCGTCGGATCGGCTCGCGCTCGACGGCGATCCCTCCCGGGCGCGCGCGATCCTGCGCCGCGCCGCGCCCGCGTGCGCCGCCGCCTCCTCCCCCCGCTCGGCGCGGCGCGCCGCCTGGGCGAGCGCGAGGTCGACGAAGCCGGACGCCACCCGCGCGAGCTCCACGTCGGGCTCGTCCCCGAGCTGCGCGAGCAGCCGCTCCGCGGGCTCGATCGCGCGCCGCGCCTCCTCCACCTCGCCGACCGACGCGAGCGCCGCACCGAGGCGGCAGAGGGCGATCCCCTCGGAGCGGCGGTCCCCGACCTCGCGGAGCAGCCCCACCGCGCGGCCGTGGCAGGCGCGCGCATCGGCGAGGCGCCCCTCCTCGTGGTGGAGCGCGCCGAGGTTGCCGAGCGTGATCGCGAGCAGCCGGAGATCACCCACCTCGCCGAGGATCGCGGCCGCGCGCTCGTAGCGCCGCCGCGCCTGCGCGGGCGCCCCGCGCTCCTGCTCGAGCAGGCCGGCGTTCGTCGAGAAGATGCCCTCCATCCGACCGTCGCCGATCTCCGCCGCGATCGCGATCGCCTGCTCGTAGTAGGCGGCGGCCTCGCCCTCGCGGCGCTCGTCGTGGTGGAGCGCGCCGAGGTTGCCGAGCACCCGCCCCTCGGCGCGGCGGTCGCCGAGGGCGCGGTGGAGCGCGAGCGCCTGCGCGTAGTGGTCGCGCGCCCGCTCCATGTCGCGCCGGCCGTGGTGGAGCACGCCGAGATCCGCGAGGATCCCCGAGAGGAGCGCCTCTGCGTCGAGCGCCGCCGCCTGCGCGCGGGCGCGCTCGAGGTCCTCGAGCGCGGCCTCCGCCTGCCCTCGGAGCCGCCGCGCGCGCCCCCGCGCCGCGAGCGCGCGGGCCACCACGCGCGGATCGGCCGCGAGCGCCTCGGCCGCCGCGAGCGCGCGGTCGAGCAGCTCGAGCTGCGCCCCGAACGGGCCGCGGGTGCTGAGCACGGGCTCGACGGCGCAGAGCGCCCGCAGCGCGCGCTCGGCCGCCGCCTCGGAGCCGGCGCGAGGGGCCGTCGCCAGGGGGAGCGCGCCCTCGGCGACGGCGAGCAGCTCCTCCAGATCGCCGGCGATGCGGTTGAGCGCGTCGAGCGCGCCGCGCCGCTCGAAGTCCGCGGCCGCCGCCTCGCCGGCGGCCAGGTAGAACGCCGCGTGCCGCTCGATCGCGGCCTCGCGCTCCCCGCGCTCGGCGAGCTTCTCGGCGGCGAGCTCTCGCACCACCTCGTAGAGCGCGAAGCGCGTCGCCCCGTCGCTCCTCGGGGGCGCCGCGCGGAGCAGCGACCTGTCGCGCAGCGCCTCGATCCGATCGATCGCGGCGGCGTCGGGCTCCGCGAGGACGGCGGCGGCCGCCGCGAGCGTGAACGGCCCGTGGAAGGCGGAGCAGCAGGCGAGCGCCCGTCGCTCGCGGTCGTCGAGGAGGTCCCACGACCACTCGATCGCGCTGCGCAGCGTCGCCTGCCGCGCCTCCCTGCCCCGCGCCGCGCCCGCGAGCAGATCGAGCCGGCTCCCGAGCCGCGCGAGCAGGCCGCGCACGCCGAGCACGCCCTCGCGCGCCGCGGCGAGCTCGATCGCGAGCGGGATGCCCTCGAGCCGCCGCACCAGCGCGGCGACGTCGGCGAGGTGCTCGCCGCCGGGCGGCGGCGGCGGCGCGGAAGCGCGGTGGGCCGCGGCGCGATCGAGGAAGAGCGCCACGGCCGCGCTGCGCTCGGTCGAGCCCTCCGCGGGGAGGCCGAGGGGCCCGAGCTCGTAGCTGATCTCCCCTGCGAGGCGGGTGCGCTCGCGCGACGTCGCGAGGAAGCGGAGCTCGGGCGCCGCGCGCACCCACGCGTCGAGGGCCGGCGCGGTCTGCTCGAGCACGTGCTCCAGGTTGTCGAGCACGAGCAGCGCCGGCCCCTCGGTCGCGAGGGCGCGGCCGATCCGCTCGACGAGCGTCGCTTCCCGGCGCCCTGCCGCGACCTGCGCCCCGATGGCGCGCGCGACCGCGCCGCAGACGGCGCGCAGGTCGCGGCAGGCGGTGAGCTCGCAGAGCCACACGGCCTCGCCGGCGTGCGCCTCGGCCCAGCGGCTCGCGAGCTCCAGGGCGAGGCGCGTCTTGCCCATGCCGGCCGGCCCCCAGAGGGTGACGAGCCGCTCGCCGCGCCGGAACAGCTCGGCGATCGCGACGAGCTCGCCCTCCCGGCCGATGAAGCGCGACGCGGGCAGGGCAAGGTGCCGCCTCCGCGGCCGAGCTGCGTCCGCCATGCACCGACCTTCGATCGGACGGGGGCTGGATTCAACGCCAGAGCGGGCGGACGGCGGGGCCGCGGCGGGACGGGCGCGGTGGGGCGGCGGCAGAGGCGCGGCGGGGCGGCGGGGATGCCGCGCGACGGCGGAGACAGGGCGGGACGGCCGAGATGCGGCGGGGGCTCAGGGTCGCACGAGCGGGGTCACGAGCAGCGTCTTCCGTGCGCCGCTGAGCTCGACCTGCACCTCGATCCCGCGCCGGTCGAGCACCGACAGCGGGCGGATCGGCGTCACCTGGGCATAGAGATCGCCGGCGCCGCACCAGGTGCCCTGGAGCGCTGGCGCTTCGGCGTCGTCGGGCGTGAAGACGACGGCACCGGTGCGGCAGCCGCCGTCGACCGCCGCGTAGAGGCCCTCGATGCGGTCGAGCGCCGCGGGGCGCGCGCGGAAGGCGAGCTCCACGCCCTCGGGCGTGCGCAGCCGGCCGGACTCGCCGCCCGGATCGGCGCTGGCCGTCCACCCGTCGCTCGCGAGCGAGAACGCGCCGCTCGGGTCCTCGGTTCCCTCGAACCACCGGGTCATTGTCGCGTAGCTGCTCACGCCGCCGCAGACGTAGAGCGTGACCGTGCCCTCGCCGCGCACGAGGGCGAGCACGGCGTCCGTGCCGTCGACCGTGCCGACCGAGATCTCGGGCGGCGGGGCCTCGGGGTCCGCAGCGCACGCCGCGCAGAGCACGGCGCCGAGCACCCCGGCGGCGCGCGCGAGCGCACGAGCGCTCTTCATGGAGAAAACGATCCCACCGGAGCGATGAAACCAGCGCATGGGGTCTTATTTTAGTCGAGCCCCGGGGCGGAGGGAGCGGCAGTTCCGTGCCAAAGGCAAATGGGCGCCCGCGAGCGCTGCGCCCCCCGTCCGGTGGAACATCGTGAGCGCTGCGCCCCCCGTCCGGTGGAACATCGTGAGCGCTACGCCCCCTCGTCCGGCGGAACATCGCCGGACAGCCCCTTTCGTCGCGCGGCGCGGACCGCCGCGAGCCAGTGCGCCTTGGCCGGGTCGCTTTCCCACGGCGGGGCTTCCCGGTAGAGCGAGTCCCAGAATTCCCACGCTGCCGCCTCGGCGGTCGCGAGCTCGCTCTCGCCTTCGGGCGCGTCCTCGACGGCATCCACGAGAGCACGCCATGGGTCCGCGTCGTAGCCTCTCAGGTTCGGCCACGGCCTTGCGGGCTCTCCGTCGAAGAGCCCATCGCTGCTCTGGAGATAGCCCTCGTACGCGCTCTGGGCCACGGCGTCTCGCCGGCGACGGTTGACCTCGTTCATGCAGGAGTGGCGGTAGCACTCGGCCCATTCGCGGTCCTCCTCCGGCACGTCGTCTCGCCAGGCGCTCGCATAGAGATCCTGCAGCTCCTGCAAGAGCACCGCCGACTCCTTGAGAACCGTCGTGTGACGCAATGCGTCGGCGAGGGCTCGGTTGCGCGCCGCGCTCGGTCCGGGGAGAGGACGTGCCCTAAACGTCCAGGACCGCGCAACATCCACCACCGGGCGGATGGGCCTCGTCATGGATCTCGGGAGCCCGCGGCGCCCGCGCCGAAACCCCCTCTGAAAGGCGCGGAGCGCCGAGGGCCGGTCCACCTCGGGGGCGTCGTCGACCGCCAGCGCCCGCCAGACGGACGTCCGGTGGAGGCGCGCTGTCGGATCGCCCGTCGCGCCCTCACCCTCACCCGCGACCGTCTGCCCGAAGTCGACGACGAAGGCAAAAAACGCGCTCTTGACGGCTTCGAGCACCATCGGCCACGGCGGAGCGGGCTCCTTGCCGAACCTGCCCGTGAGGCTCTCGGGAGAGCCCGCGTCCACCCTCGGGCGGATGGCCTCGGGCCGCGAATCGTCGACCCACCTCCCGAATTTCTCGCGATGCGCCTCGGCCCATGCGCGGTCCGCCTCGGGCAGGTCGTCGTGCCATGCTTCGGCGCACAGCCTGCCCAGGGTCTCGAGGTCCGCGTTCCGACCCCAAATCTCCTGGGGCGCAAATAGGCAACTCGCCGTACCCGCCTCGACCTCGATGCGCCGCATGAGGAACCACACGCGCGACGTTTTCAGCTTCATGGATGATCCCCTGGCTCACCGCCCGTCGGGTCGGTGGGTTGCTCGCCCGGAAGGTCCGTCGGCCGAGGTGGGCACCCCCAGCCTGGTCCCGCGCCAAGCGGGCAGAGGAGCGGGACGAGCTGAGGCAAAGCAAATCCCGGAGGCGGCGCCGGGAGCGAGATCAGCCAGTCGATCAGCTCATCGACTGTGATCGATCTGGGGTTCGTCAGGTCGGACGGTACCTTCTCCGGCTCGTAACGAGAATCCCAAACGAACCTGCACTCGACCTGCGTCACACCCGGCACCTGCTCCTCGTGCAGGATCTTGCGATTCATGTCCGAATTGCCCCGCCCTTGAAATTCGCCAGCACACATCGCGTAGGTCACGGGGATATCTCCTCCTTCAAGGAGACACTGGATCAAGTCCGCAACGGTGTACGTCGGCTCCTGGTCGTTCCAGCCGCTCCAGATGCCGCCGGCCTTCAACCGGCACTGGAGCTTGCCCACCTGATCGCGTTTGTCCTTGTAGGTCAGCAGCCACCTCAGCGCATTGGTATTCAATTTCGTCTGCCGCAATTCCGATAGCGTATCGGCCGGTAGCGATGCAATCTGTCGTCTGAGCTCGTCGCGATCGTCGGGGTCCACGATCGAGCAGCCAAGGGCGATCACGGCGACCGCAGCGGCCGCCACAGCCTTCAGGAACAGCTTCATGCGCGCAGGATTCCATGGACAGGCGGTGAGCATCAAGCCATCCGCGCGCCGCGCCTTCCCGATACGTACCTGTGGGCGCCGCTGTTCCTGAGCGAGCTCACACGGGCGCGAGAGGACCACGCTACACCCCCGTGCCAGAGTGGCGCCACCGCCCCAAACCCGACGCTTACGCCTGGGACGATATCACCAGAGACCGGAGCGATAAAAAATGCCCATGGGGTCATATTTTAGTCGAGACCCGGGGCGATGGATCCGGAGTTCCGCGGTGGACGGCCCCGAGTTCGTGCTCTCTCAACCTGGGTCGAGCGGCGCGAGCGTTCGCCGAGCCGCGCTCGAAAGAACGGCGCAAATCTGCGCTGCTGGTGAAGGGCGGGGCGGGCGGGCTTCCTCGACCCGGCGATGTTGGGCCGACTGTTCGGCACCGTCACTGCACTTCTTCAAACGCGAGACCCCGGCCAGTGGCGGCGCGTGGGCGCCGGTCAGCGTCCTCCAGGTGGTCCGTCGCGGCTTGACCAGCGGCGGCGACCGCTGGTAAGGTCGGCCACCGTCTGCGGGTACGTGGATCGGTGAATCAGGGAGGGGAAACCGATGAATCATCGGCGCGGCGTTCTGCTCGTCGTGTTTGCCGGCGGCTGCTCCATCGTGGATCCCAGCGATCGCGACGAGCTGAGACACCAGCTCGCGTCAATGCCACTCCAAGAAATATCGAGGCTCAAGAGGCTAGGCATGAACGCCGCGGCCCTCGACTGGCTTCAGGGCAGGCCACCCGGAGATCAAATGGGCAAACTCCAGTGCCGCTACCAAGCTGGCGGTCAGTGGACCGAGTGCGCCGACCAGGAGCCGTCCTATATTGTCGCAGACATGCGCGTCTGTCTCATCGAGGAACCTTTCTTGGTGACCTACCTGATGTGCAAGGACGAATGGGAAGCGCTGCAGCGTCAAATCAGAAAAAACTGATCTCATGAACAGCCTGCCGATCCCAGGCGGAGCGACCGTCGAGTGCCGGTTCGTATGGGACTTCCGCTACGAGCCGGACAAGGTACCGGCCGAGCTCACGGACCCCGACGCGGTCGACATGGACGACATCATCAATACCCTGATCGCGCTACCCGCACCGCCTCCTGGATGGGCCTTTCCTCGGCTCGTCCCTCTCCTCTGCCCGCTCGGCGCGGGGCCAGGCTGGGGATGCCCGCCCACGCCCACGGACCCGACCGGCGGACAGCCCACGGACCCGACGGGAGGACAGCCGGGAGATCGGCCATGAGGTGGCTGGCGAAGCACCCTGGAATGCTCGCAGTGCAGGAGGCAGGCTACGGATACGGCCTGTTCACGACCAAGAGCCCCGATCTCTGGAAATGGCACCTCGAGAATCTCGGCCAGCTGTGCGCAGAGGCGTGGGACGATGGCCTGCCCGAGGAAGACCACGCATGGGCGGAGCCGTATCGCAAGAAATTCAGCAGATGGATTGACGTTCCTGGACACGCTGACATCGGCCACAAGGCGAATGCAGCGGATCTCCAGAACCGCCATGGCCGCTTCGGCGGAGAGCCCGCGCCACCCTGGCCCATGCTGCTGGAGGCCGTCAAAAGCGCTTGTTTTGCGATGATCGAGACCGCCAAACAGATGCGCCCCGGCGCGAGCGAGCGTGCGGCGGAGGATCCCATGTCGCGCCTCCACAGGACCTATTTCTGGCGAACGCTGACGTCCGACCATACGGCCGCGGAGATCCGAGCCGATGCGCTCCGCGCCTTTCGGAGGGGATTTCGGATCGGCCGCCGTGGAAGACCGAGGACGCTGAGAAGGCCGATCCACCCGATGCTGGAGCCTCCCGCGATCTGGGATATTGCGGCGCCCGCGCTTCCCGGTCCGAGCGCCGCGCGCGAGCGGGCCATCAGGGCGCTGCCAGTTCCGGACGATCCGAAGGAGCTTGCGGCACGCGAGCAGGAGCTGCGAGCGCTGTATGCGATCGCATGGCGAGATGACGTGCCGGAGGAGGACCGCCTCTGGGCAGCGTTGTACCGTGAAACGTGCATGCTGTGGGTGAATCAATGCCGGAGAAATGCCCTGGCGCAGAGCGCCTATGAAGGCTATCTCCAGAGCAGCGATGGACGCTTAGGCAGCGGGCCTACTGGACCGTGGCGTAGCGTGGACGCCTTCGCCAAGGAACCCTGGTATTCTCTCGTGGACCGTGTCGAGGACGCGCCCGAGGGCGAGACCGAGCCGGCGACGGCCGAGGCAGCAGTATGGGAATACTGGGATGCGCTCTACCGGGACGCCCCGCTGTGGGACAGCGACCCCAACCGGGCGCACTGGCTGGCGGCGGTCCGCGCCGCTCGAAGGAAGGCGCAGGCCGACGATGGTCCGCCGGCGATGGGCAGATAGCGCGCGGACGGGGTCGTGCGCCGGGCTCGTCGCGCTGTCGCTCCTGCCCGCGGTCGCGCGGGCGGAAGAGAGCGCGCCGCCGCGCTGGGAGATCGACGTCAAGGCGACCTACGTCGTGCTGGGGTCGCGTGCCACGCGCGCGACGGGCGGCATCATGCCATCGGTCACCGGCTTGCGCCGATGGCCCGTCCGCAACGCCGTGGACATCGGCATCGGCGCCGACGTGGGCCTCTTCGGTCTGGGCGGCGACGCGCGCTGGCTCGGCGTGCTGACCGGCCCCACGGCGGCCGTCCGGGGCAGGCCGTTCCGTGCGCCGGTGTCCTTCGAGCTCGCGGCGCGGCTCGACTTCGGGCGCATCCCTGTGTGCAACGCATGGGGGTTGTGCCTGCGTTATCTTGGATTCTTCCCGGCCATGGAGGCCGGCGCGGCCTATCTATCGACGCAGCATGTGGCGATCGTGGCGACGTGCGGTGTCCGCTTCATCCGCACGCTCGCGTGGTCGGGTGTCAGCGTGGAGCCCGCAGCGGCGGGCCGAATCTTCTGGTAGGTATGACCTTGACGGGCGTAGAGCCCACCGATCCCACGTGCGGTCGACCCGGAGATTGCTCATGAACCCTTCGCTGGGGGAGACGAAGCCCTTCGTGACTCGCATCGTGCGCGAGGCGGCGCTCGGACACGCGCTGTTCTCGACCAAGGATCCCGAACAATGGAGGTCGCGCTCCGAGGATCTGGGCAAGCTGTGCGCCGAAGTGTGGTACGACGATCTGCCGGAGAGGGACCGCGCATGGGCGGCGGTGCACCGCGAGACCTTCAGGAAGTGGGTCGACGATCACGGACCGAACGGCATAGAGCCGGGAGCCAGCGAAAGCGCTCTCCGGGGCAGCCAGGGGCACATTCCCCGGACGTTCACCCCGCCGTGGCCGATGCTGCTCGCCGGAGTCGAGAGCGCGTTCCTCACCTTCGTCAATGGGTTCGACGAGACGCCTGCCAGCGGCGGTGAACAGGCCCCGGCCGAGGCAGCCTCGCGCCTTCAGCGTACCTGCCTCTGGCGAAACCTTTCTTCCGACGACACGGCCGAGCAGCACCGGCCCGGGATGCTCCGCGCCTTCCAGCGGGGTTTTCGGCTCGCTCTCCGCGGCGCCCCGAGCTCGATGAAGAGGCCCATCCCTCCGATGCTGGAACCGCCGTGGTACTGGGGCGCCGGGCTGCCGGAGTACCCCGGACCGAGCGCCGCGCGCGAGCGAGCCCTCCGCGCCGCGCGCGACCACGCCCTCCAGGCTCCGCCAGTACCCGACGATCGACAGGGCGCACTGGCTCGCCGCGGTCCGCGCCGCTCGAGCCAAGGCGCAGGCCGACGACAGTCCGCCCGAGAGGGCGCGATAGCCCCGGAAGAACCCGTCCGCCTAATCGGCCCCGCTGCAGTCCGAGACGTGGAATACCGCCGTCTCCAGGCGCGCCTTTACACCGTCGAAGAGCCGGATCAGGTCGCACGGCCCCGCCGATACGTCGGCCTCGTACGGGTCATCTTGCAGACCCTCGATGATGATCTCGCAAGCCCCCTGGTACAGTTCTCCGTCGATCTTCGCAGATGTGTGAGGCGAGCCGGGCTCGTCCATCACGTCGAAGAAGGAAAGCGACGCGCCATCCTTCGCGACCGCCACGCTCAGCTCACCTTGATCGCGCACGATGCACCACCCTGAAACATCGTCGCTTGCATCCACGGCCCTCGTGCCGTCGTCGCCGGTGTCGATCACCAGCGCTTCGCCACCCCGCGAGACGGTGACCTTCCCCGCAACTTCGGGATCGGGGATGCACCCGCTGATCGAGGCGCTGACGACACCCCAGAACAGGAGCCGGCAAGCACGCCTGAGGACACCAGCGCCCCCGTCGCTCATGTCGTGCATCCGTCGTAGCTTTGAGCGGTCACCGTCGGCGGCGTCCCTCTGGGGGTGCAGCACATCTCGTGTTCTTCTCCATCCTCTTCAACATACGTTGCTCTGTCCTCGTATCCCTCCCAGCAGACATCGTCCACCAGGCTGGGGATCACACAGAGCGTATAGCCCTCTGGAATATCGCTTCGAACAACGCCGGCACAAGCACGTGTGAACGTCGGCGACTCCGACGCGGTAGAGGTATCTTTCTGCCATCCGTCCCATAGGACATCCGTATCTTCCGCGCAGTCGTGCGCCTCGTTCTGCGCACCCTTCCAGAGCCACACGGCTGGGTATCCCTCGCGGGGACCTCGGCCGGGGCAGTCGCGATCTGGGGCGCAACCTACCCCAGCGCTCACGGCGATGAACAGAAGAACACATCGCATCGACAGAAGCCCTCCTAATACAACGCAGGACCACAGCTGAAATCGCCGTCCTCGCAGTACGGCCGGCGCCGTTCGGCCTTCACCGTCGCGCCTGCTCGCAGCGAGAGCGCAACACGCGGGCGGCCATGCGCTTCCGTCGGGGCGGCCCTCGCCGAACCTTCCGGCGACGGTAAACGCTGCTGCTCGCGCAGCGGCGATACCAGCACCGTCTCCAGCTTCTCCGCGCGGAGCGCCATCGTAGTCGGGCGCGCAAGCCAGAGAGCGCCTGCGCATAGCGCGACCGTCGCACCAAGCGAAACGGCGACGCGGCTCGCAAGCTTCCGGGGCGGCGTACCGCCAGGGCCGCTCCCGACCATCATGAGCTCTCGCCCAGGCTCTCGGCCGAGGGAGAGCGGCGGCAGGACGGGCTCCTTCGATGCGGGCGCCGTCGGCGATGGCACGTCGAGCGGAGGGACCTGCAACAGCAGAAGCTCATCCTCATTCGATGGCGCCGCCAACGGCCTGCTCTCGGACGGCCGGGAGCCCGACGCGTCTGTAACCGGCCCTGGCACACACGGACTCTCCAGATGGGAGCTGCGTAAGGTCGACGGCGCCACGCCGGTGACGGGGGCGCGCTCATCGCTCCGGCTCGGTGCCCGGTCCAGCATGGGCCATGCATCCGCGAGGCCCTCGAGCACCGTGATGAAGTGGTCGACGTTCCTGTACCTACGGCGCGGCTCCTCTTCCAAAGCCATCTCGATGGCGGCAGCCACGGCACGCGGAATGTCGATGGGGATCGCAGGCTTATCCCGTTGTGCCCCCAACACACCTGAGTGGCCGACGTCGAGCGGACGACGACAGACGAGCTCGTACAGCAGGGTCCCAAGGCCGTAGACGTCAGCCCGGGGCCCCACCCGGTCGCCGCGAAGAAGCTCAGGAGGCGCCACGAGCGGCTCCAGCGCGGCCTCATGCGGCTCGATCCGGAACAGCCGGACGAGGCCGAACTGGCTGATGCTGTAATCCCGATTCGACGTGATGAACACGCGGTCTGGACCAAACGCCCCATGGCACCAGCCCAGCGCGTGACACCGCTGGATCGCCAGGGCAATCTCGATCACCATGTGCAGCGCGGTGGATCCGAGATCGGCACCGCGCGTGGCATCTCTGATGCTGATCCCATGACTTCGCTTGCACGCGACCCAGGCAGAGACGCCGCCCGCATCTCCGTAGAGCACAGGCTCGACCTGCGGGACAGCTCGTCCGACTTCCTGCAAGCGCTGGAGCTCCGAAGCGAAGGCAGTCCGGTCGAGCGTCTGGCCCTCGCGCAGGTGCAGCCAGACGGCGGCGCCCTCACCGCCTACCTGTTGGGCGAGGAACGTGCGGACCATGCCGTTGTGAACCTCGCTGAGGATCCGGTGCCCTTCCCAGACGGTACCAGGCTCTACCACGAGAACCGCACCTCCGCGCCGCCCGCGCTTGCGCGGACCTGAGGGCCGCTCGGCAGCACCGCGATCGCCAGCGTCGCGGCCCCGAGCACGCTACCAGCGACGAGGGCTGCCGTGCTGAGGTGCTCCTCTACATCGATAGCGCGCATCGCGCTTCGCGTCTCGCTGTTCTCCTCCCACTCGAGCCTGCACATCTCGGCCCTCAGAGCGCTGTTCTCGGTCGATGCCACGATGTGCAGCACGATCCCAGACACCAGGAGCGCGCCAGACGTAGCGGAGCCGGTATAAAGAAGCCACGGCGCTGGGGGACCTGCTGGTCGTGCGAGCGCGCCCGCCGGCGTCGCCTTCAACGGAGCGACCGAGCGCACGCTCGCCGGTTCGGCGCTCAGAAGGACGACGCGCGACTCTCTCGCGGTGACGTGCACCGTGGAGCGTACCTTGCGGCCATCCGGCAACATCGCCATGACCTCATGCTGCCCAGGCGCCACGTAGATCTGACCGCTCTCGTCCACGAGGCGCCCGTCCACGATCACGGGCGCCGCCCCGGCGGGCGCGAACACGTGGAGCTGCGCCACCTCGAGCCGCGCCGCCGCCAGGTCCGCATGCCGCGTGTCGTGGAGCCGCCGCTCCCTGGGCGTGGCCGGCGGGCGCATCTCCTGCACACACTGCGTGAGCTCCATCACGGCGTCCACCCAGCGCCTGAGTCGGCGGTCGAGCTGCCCGAGCTGGCAAATCCCCACCGTGGAACGCTCGATATCGTAGATCTGCGCCCACAGGTCGCGAGCGCGCGCGATGTCGAGCCGGTCCAGGGCGCCCTCTGCCTCCTTGATCATGGCTATCACGCGCGGCGACCGTGGCGGCGGCTGCGCGGCGAACGCTGGCTCGAGCGCGAGGAGGAACATCGCGACGGCCGCCACGTGCGACCAACAGATGACCAGCGCAGAACGCAGCAAAGCGCACCTCGGCCCTACCAAGGGGACCGATGCCGCGCCGGCCCAATCCGGCGCGGTACCGCCTTTCAGCTCAGCCTCGGCCTCGGCCGGAGCGGCGTCCATCCCTCGGGCAGACATGCCCTAACACAGCTCTGCCTGCGCTTTGAATCCCCCACAGGCCGAAATTGCCCTCACGAACGCATTGCAGATCGCGCCCCAAAATTCTCACCAAACCGCCCTTCTGGAGGGTCGGGTAGTGCGCTCATTCAAACATCAAGGCGGGAAGGCCGGAGGAAAACCCGAATAATCTTCCCGCCGGTCTTCGTGTGGCCCCTGTCGGGGCAAGTGACAGCACCACCCAGGTGCGGGGCACGAGACGAACGTGGGCGGCGAGGTACTCGCAGCACCGCACCGGCGTCGTGATAAGATGCCGCATGAGCACCACGGCCCGCAAGCACGAGCCGGCGCCTGCCACCGAGGCCGACCTGCTGGGCTTGCCCGAGCAGGGGCGGGGGTTCGAGCTGGTCGACGGCGAGCTGGTCGAGAAACAGGCCGGTTTCCGCCACGGTCGCGCCCAGTTCAATCTGGCGGGCCTGCTCTCGCCGTACCGCCGCGGAGGCGGCGGCGCTGGCTCCGGGGGCTGGTGGTTCCTGACCGAGCAGCTCGTCGGCTTCTCGCCCAGCCAGATTCTCCGCCCCGACTTGGCCGGCTGGCACAGGGAGCGGCTGTCCGAGCCGCCGGAGGACGACGATGCGGTGGTGCGGGTGCGGCCCGATTGGGTCTGCGAGATCATCTCGCCTCGCCATGCCGCCCACGATCGGATCCGCAAGAAGCGAATCTATCACGCGCACCAGGTGCCTTATTACTGGCTCATCGATCCGCGTGATGAGAGCCTGACAGTGCTGCAATGGACTGCCCGGGGGTATCTGGAGATCCTGGTCGCCCAGCGCGGGGAGCGCGTGCACGCGGAGCCTTTTCCCGAGCTGGATCTGCAGGTAGGGGTGCTCTTCGGCGACGACGAGGCGGCCCCGCCGGCCGCAGGCGGCGGGTAATGCTGGCGTCGCGACTCGACAGCAGCTCGCGCGGGGTTGGAGACGGGCCGATGCTGCCCGTGCAGAGCTGGAATCCGTACAGCTTCGTCCTCAACAACGCGCTCAACACCATGGATCCGAGCGGCATGCCACCCGGCAACGCTCGCCCGCAGTCCGCTTGCGCTCCTCGCTCCCAGCTCATCCCCGGCCCCTCCCCGGCCTCCCTCGGCCGTGCGCACAGGAGCGCGATCGCGGGGGCGCCCCGGCGCCGTGAAACCGCCGCTCAGCCGAACCGGTAGTGCTTTCGCACCGGCGAGCGCACCTCCCAGGTGCAGCTCAGCCCCGCGGGGAACGTCACCAGATCCCCCGCCTGGATCCGCACCGGCGCGCCGCCTCCCTCCGCGGGCGTCACGATCACGTCGCCCTCGAGCAGGTAGCAGATCTCCCGCTCGTCGTAGTGCCACGAGAAGGTCGACACCTCCTTCGTCCAGATGGGCCAGCCGCGCGCCCCGAGCTTCGCCAGCTGCTCCTCCGACGGACCGTGCTCCAGCTTGATCGACTCCATGGCTCCTCGTCCTCGCTCGGCGCGCCGCCGGGCCCGCCCCCGCGGCGCCCTCCGCGATCGTCGGGGCGGATGCTACCAGCTCGGCTCGTCGCCGCGGCACAGCTCGCGCACCTCGCGCGCGATCGCCTCCATGCGCCCGAGGCTCGCGAGCAGCGCCTCCGCGCCCTCGCCGGGCGCGGCGAGCGCCGCCTCCACCCTGTCGGCGAAGCCGTGGGGGCACCGCGAGAGCGCCCGCGTCCTCGGCAGGGCTCCCTTCTCGTTCGAGAGGTAGCGCTCGTTCAGCGCGAACAGCGCCTGCACCAGGCAGGCCGCGGCGCGGAACAGGCAGCCGCTCACGTAGAACACGTCGCCGCGCCGCCCGGCCTTCTTCGCGGTGTCGATGGCGAAGCCGGCCTCCCACAGGAACCTCTCGAGGAGCGCCCTCCGCAGGGCCGGCGGATAGGGCGTCACGAGCGCCTTCAGCGGGGCCAGCGCGCCCTCCGGATCGAAGAGCGGCCGGCAGTCGTGGATATCGGCCAGGTAGTTGGCGCTGAGGAAGCCGTGCGGGTGCCCGGGCTGGTAGTCGCACGTCACCTGCCCCGCGCGGCACTCCCCGATCACGCGCCGCACGCGCGCGAGATCCCGGTAGAGCCAGTCGACCCGGTGCCCCTCGATCTCCAGCCACGCGCCGCCGTTGATCCAGGGCCCCCAGGCGCCGGGCGGCGTGACGACGTCCTCGGCGGCGCTCGCGTGGAGCTCCCGCGCGAGCGGCGCCACGTCATCCTCGGCCCCACCCGCGCAGAGCTCCCGCGCGAGCGCGCGCAGCGCCGCGAGGTCGGGCGGGCTCTCGGGCTCGTAATAGATGCCCAGATCGACGTCCGAGTCCGGGTGGCCCGCGCCGCGAGCGCGCGATCCGCCCAGCACGACCGCCACCACGCCCGGGATCGCGCCGAGCCGAGCGGCCACGCGCGCCGCCACGTCCACTGCCTCGTCCATGCGCCTCCTGTCGATCCTCACTGCGACGCGGCGACCGTACCATCGAGGCGCCCGCGCGGTCCCACCCCGCGCGCTGCGCCCTCGGCGCCCCGCCCGCTGTGCCTGCGGCCGCCGTTCTGCTACACGGCAACCCGTGCCCGACCTCATCGTCCACCCGGCGGAGCGGCCGCTCATCGGGAGCGTGCCGGTCCCTGCGGACAAGAGCATCGCCCACCGAGCGCTCCTCCTCGCCGCGCTCGCCACCGGGCAGAGCCGCATCCGGGGCGGGACGCTCGGCGGCGACGTCCTCTCGACCGTCGGCGCGCTGCGCGCCCTCGGCGTCCGCGTCGAGGAGCCGTCGCCGGGCGACCTCGTCGTCCACGGCGCCGGGCTCTCCGGCCTCCGCGCCCCCGACGGCCCCATCGACTGCGGCAACTCCGGCACCACGATGCGCCTCCTCGCGGGCATCCTCGTCGCCCAGCGCTTCGCCGCGCGGCTCGTCGGCGACCCGTCGCTCTCGCGCCGCCCCATGGAGCGCGTCGCGAAGCCGCTCCGGCTCCGCGGCGGGCACATCGAGGGGCAGCTCGATCCGCGCAAGATCGGCGAGATCACGGCGCCGCTCGACGTCGGGCCGCTCCCCGAGCCGCACGTGCTCTCGTCGATCGAGCACGAGATCCCCGTCCCGTGCGACCAGGTGAAGAGCGCCCTCCTCCTCTCCGGCCTCTACGCCGACGGCCCCACGTTCGTGCGCGAGCCGATCGTCTCGCGCGATCACACCGAGCGCATGCTCACCGCGCTCGGCGTCCCGATCGACTCGGTCGGCCCGATGGTCTGCCTCGACGCGGCCCGCTTCTCCGGCGCGCTCCCGGCGTTCGAGCTCGACGTGCCCGGCGACCTCTCCGCGGCCGCGTTCCTCGTCGCCGCCGCCCAGATCGTGCCGGGGAGCCGCGTGACCGCGCGGCGCGTGGGCCTCAACCCGACGCGCACCGGGCTGCTCGAGGTGCTGCGCGACATGGATGGCGGCGTCGCCGTCGAGATCAAGGGAGAGGCCCTCGGCGAGCCCACCGGCGACGTCCACGTCGCGCCCGCCTCCTCCGGCGCCGGCCTCCGCGCCGGGCGCGCGGGCGGCGAGCTCGCGTCGCGCGCCATCGACGAGCTGCCGATCCTGCTCGGCCTCGGCGCGCGGGCGCGCGGCCTCACCGAGGTGTTCGACGCGCGGGAGCTGCGCGCGCAGGAGACCGATCGCATCGCGGCGATGGCGTCCGTGCTCGGCGCCTTCGGCCTGCGCTGCGAGGAGCGCACCGACGGGCTCCTCGTCGAGGGCAGGCCCGACCGGCCGCTCGACGCGGCCGACGTCGACAGCCGCGGCGATCACCGCATCGCGATGACGGCCGCCGTGCTCGGGCTCGCCGCCGGCGGGCCCACGCGCGTCCGCGACGCGGGCTGCATCGCGACCAGCTTTCCCCTCTTCGTCGGGACGCTGCGCGCCCTGGGCGCGCGCATCGAGGTCGAGGGCGCCCGCGCCGCGTGAGCGCGCGATCGGTGAGCGAGAGAGGAGGAGGAGCGCAGGTGACCGAACGACAACGACAGGGCGACGCGCACCACCTCCCGGCCCGGGGCGAGCCCCGGCGGCTGCGCGTCGCGATCGACGGACCGGCCGGCGCCGGCAAGGGCACGGTCGCGCGTGGGCTCGCCGAGCGGCTCGGCTACCTGCTCGTCGACACCGGCGCGATCTACCGCGCCGTCGCGCTCGCCGCCCGCCGCGCGAGCCTCACGTGGGAAGAGGAGGGCGAGATCGGCGCGCTCGCCGAGGATCTCGCGCGCGGCGGGCGCATCGCGCTGGAGCGGAGCCCGCACGGCGTGCCGCCCGACTCCTCCGCCCCCCCGCCCGCGAACGCCCCGGCCCAGTCGAGCCTCGGGGGCAGCGGCATGCGCGTGCTGCTCGACGGCGAGGACGTCTCCAGCGCGATCCGCGCGCCCGAGATCAGCCTCGGCGCGAGCCGGGTCTCGGCCATCCCCGCCGTGCGCCAGGCGCTGCTCGCGATGCAGCGGCAGGCCGGCGCGGGCGGCGGCGTGGTGCTCGAGGGGCGCGACATCGGCACCGTGGTGTTCCCGGACGCCGAGGTGAAGTTCTTCCTGACGGCGCCGGCCGAGATCCGCGCGAAGCGGCGGTACGACGAGCTCGTCGCGCGCGGCATGCCCGTCAGCTTCGAGGCGACGCTCTCCGACGTGCTCCGCCGCGACAAGGCCGACAGCGAGCGCGCCGTCGCGCCGCTCCGCAAGGCCGACGACGCGATCCTCGTCGACTCCGGGCACAGGAGCCCGCAGGAGATCATCGACGAGATGGCGACCCTCGTGGAGCTCCGTGCGCGCGGCGGCTGAGGTCCGCGCCGCCGCCGTCGCTGCCGCCGCCCTGATGGCGCTCGGGCTCCCGGCCTGCGGGGACGCGGGCGGCGGCCCCCCCGCGCGCGACGCGGCGAGCCCGGCCGGCCCGCGCGTCGTCCGGCGCATCGAGCCGGCCGATCTGCTCCCGGCCGATCTCGATCTCGTCGTTCGCGTCGACGTCGCCCGCATGCGCGACGGCCTGGGCCAGGCGGCCTCGGACGAGCTCGCCCGGCGAGCGCTCGACGAGGTCCCCGACGAGGCGCTCGAGAGCGCCCTCCAGCGCGCCGACGTCGTCTGGCTCGGCCTGCGGCTCGCCGATCTCGAGGAGGGCGATCGCGTGGTCGTCCTCGAGGGCCGGATGGCCGGGCTCACGCCCGATCCCGGCCGCTGGGAGCCGGCGCCGGCGGCGCAGGACGGCGTCGCCGTCTTCGACCGCCGCGGCGGCGTCGCGGGATCGCGCGCCGACACGGCGCGGATCATCGCGCTCGGCGATCGCGCGGTCGCGCTCGTGTCGGCGGTCGAGGTGAGCAGCGTCGCGCGCCTCCTCCGCGACGGCCCAGACGCGCGCCGGGGCGACCCGGCCGCCGAGGGGCTCGTGAGCCTCGATCTGCGCGCGCGCCGGCTCCCCCCCTATGTCGCGCGGCGCTTCCCGTCGATCGGCGCGCTGGTCGCGGGCGTCGCGCGCGTCCGCGCCGTGGCGTCCCTCCACGACGAAGGGGTGCGCCTCGACGTGGAGCTCGTCGGCGTCGACGCGGCCGGCGCGGAGCGCGCCCGCCGGTTCCTCGAGGTGTTCCGCGACAACGTCGAGGATGCACGTTACGCAGATCTGATGAAGGAGCTCTCGATCGAGCAGGTGGAGAGCACCGTGCGGCTCCGCTGGCTCTTCCCTGCGCCCCTCGTGCTCGCCCTGCTGTCCGGGCGCTCCCCGGGCTAGTGCCTCGGGTCAGAGATCCTGTCAGGGGTCGGTGTCGCGAGGGGAGAAAGATTTCAACGCAAAGACGCAAAGACGCAAAGGCGCAAACCTGCACAAGATCTGTTCTTTTTTGCGTCTTTGCGCCTTTGCGTCTTTGCGTTGAAATCTCTCCCCAGATCGCTGGCCTTCTGGCGGGCGGAACCAACCGATGCCTGACACCCTGATCGAAGAACCGATCCGACCGACCGTGACCGACGACCTCGCCGCGCCCGCGCCCGCGCCCGAGGGCGACCCCGCGCCGGCGCCGGGGGCCGCCCCCGCAGATGCGCGCCCCACGCCGCCCGGCGAAGCCGCCCCGCGGCGCCCGGGCCGCGCCCGCGGGGCCGCGTGCCTCGTGGTCGCGATCGGGCTCGCCGCGCTGCTCGCCGGCGCGGCGCTCGGCGTCTACCTCCTCTTCTGGCGCTATGTGCCGACGGCCCGGCAGCACATCCCGGGCGACGCGAACATCGTGGTCCGCCTCGAGACCGCCGACCTCGCGCTCTTCGGCCCCGTGCGCCAGCACTTCCTCCCGCTGCTCGACGACGCGCCCCAGACCGCGTCGCGCAAGGCGCGCATCGAGGCGGCCACCGGCGTCGATCTCCCGACGGATCTGCGCGAGATCGTCGTCGCGTCGACCGACGCCACGAGCTGGGTCGCGCTCGCGGGCGGGCGCATCCCGAAGGGCCGCTTCGTCGCCGGCATGGAGAAGGTGGCCCGCGACGAGGGCTGGACCGGCGTTCGCCGCGAGGGCGAGCTCCTGCTCGTCGGGCCGCGCGCCGTGCTCGGCCAGGCCGACGACGGCACGCTCGTCCTCGGCACGGACGTCGAGATCGTGAAGGCCGCGCTGCCCGCGTCGCCCGACGCAGACGAGTGGCGGCGCCTCGATCTGCCCGAGCAGGGCGCCGTCACCTTCGCGCTCACCAGCGCCGCGTGGTCCGGCGCCGCCACCGCGGTCTCCGGGGTGCTGCCGCGGGCCGGAGCGCTGTTCCGCCGCATCGACCACGCCTCGGGCGCGCTCGCCCTCGGCGCGGAGCCCGAGCTCTCGATGCGCCTCGCGCCCGCTGCGGGTGAGGCCGCCGCTGCGCTCGCCCCGGACACCCAGGCGTTCCTCGGCAGCCTCAAGCTCGCGCTCGCGCTGCTCCCCGACATCGCCGGCGCACGCGCCGCGCTCGAGGGAGCCCAGGCCCTCGCGCAGGGAGAGCGCGTCGAGATCCGGACGAAATGGCCCCACGAGGGCCTCGATCGCGCCTGCGCAGAGCTCGCACACCGCGCCCGCGACGCCGCAGCGCCGGGCGCCGCGCCCTGAGATCGCGCTGCTTTGGGCGGGCGGGCACATCCTTCCCAGCAAAACGGACCGGACCTACAAAAACCTCCAGTGGCTCGGTCGTTGCATTGACAGAGGCCCCTCCTCAGACTACAGGCTCGCCTCTCCCGAGGGGACCGGGTGCATCGGTACGCGTGTGCCTGCCCCTCCGTCGCTCGTGCGTGGCACCTAGGGTCCACGCCTACGCCCGCGCGGCGAATCCCAGGGAAGGAAAGGAAACAAGAACGAACAACATGACTAGTAACATCCATATGGAGGCTGGCTCGTCCGGGGCGAGCATGGAGAGCTTTGCCGCGCTCTTCGAACAGAGCGTGGAAGGGGGCGATTTCGCGCGTGAAGGAGAGATCATCTCCGGCACCGTGGTCGCAGTGAACCGCGACTCCGTCGTGGTCGACATCGGCGGCAAGAGCGAGGGCGTGATCGCGCTCCGCGAGTTCGCGGACGCCGCGGGCCAGAGCGCCGTCAAGGCGGGCGACAAGGTCGACGTCTACATCGAGAGCCGCGAGAACGACGACGGCCTCGTGACCTTGTCGAAGGAGAAGGCCGACAAGATGAAGGTCTGGGATGAGATCTCGAACGCCTGCGAGGCGGACGAGCTCATCGAGGGCACGATCAGCCAGCGCGTGAAGGGCGGCCTCTCGGTCACCATCCGCGGCGGCGTGAAGGCCTTCCTCCCGGGCTCGCAGGTCGATCTCCGCCCGATCCGCAACTTGGACAAGCTGATCGGCCAGACCTACAAGTTCAAGGTCATCAAGTTCAACAAGAAGCGCGGCAACATCGTGCTCTCGCGGCGCGTGCTCCTGGAGCGCGAGCGCGACGAGATGAAGGCCAAGACGCTCGAGACGTTGACGGAAGGGATGACCGTCAAGGGGACCATCAAGAACATCACCGAGTACGGCGCGTTCGTCGACCTCGGCGGGATCGATGGCCTCCTGCACATCACGGACATGTCGTGGGGCCGCGTGAACCACCCGAGCGAGGTGTTCCAGGTCGGCGACGAGGTCCTCGTGAAGGTCCTCAAGTACAACGCCGACACCGAGCGCGTCTCCCTGGGCCTCAAGCAGACCCAGGAGGACCCCTGGAACCACGCCGAGGAGGCGTATCCGGCGGGCAAGAAGGTCCGCGGCAAGGTCATGTCGATCACCGACTACGGCGCGTTCGTCGAGCTGGAGCCGGGCGTCGAGGGCCTCATCCACGTCAGCGAGATGAGCTGGACCAAGAAGGTCAAGCACCCGTCGAAGCTGCTCGAGGTGGGCCAGGAGCTCGAGTGCCAGGTGCTCGAGGTGGACGCGCGCGCGAAGCGCATCAGCCTCGGTCTCAAGCAGCTGGAGCCCGATCCGTGGATGCTGTTCACGGACAAGTACCACCCCGGCGACAAGATCGCGGGCAAGGTCCGGTCGCTCACCGACTACGGCGTCTTCGTCGGGATCGAGGAGGGCGTCGACGGCATGGTCCACAAGAGCGATCTCTCGTGGTCGGTGCGCGTCAACAACCCGAGCGACCTCTACCACAAGGGCGATGACGTCGAGGCGATCATCCTCTCGATCAACCACGACGAGAAGAAGGTCTCCCTCGGCATCAAGCAGCTCTGGGACGACCCGTGGCCGAGCATGCTGACGGAGTACCCGCCCGGCCGCGTCCTCGACGACGCCCAGGTGGTGAGCATCGTCGACTACGGCGTGTTCGTGCGGCTGCGCGAGGGCGTCGAGGGCCTGATCTCCCAGGGCGACGTGCAGGAGCCCGAGGAAGGCAAGCTCAAGGTCGGCGACAAGGTGAAGGCCGAGATCTCGTCGCTCGACACGGTCGATCGCCGGCTCTTCCTGACGATGAAGAACATCGGCATGGAGCGCCCCGCCCCGGTCCGGCAGCAGCAGCAGAAGCGCAAGGACGACGACGACAAGCCGGTGGCCGGGACGATCGGTGATCTCATCAAGGAGAAGTTCGGCGCCAAGCTGGACCTGAAGTGACGCGGATCGGCGCGCGGCGTCGCTGAGGCGGCCGCGCGCCAGGCGCTCACCCGCCGCACGTCAGGTGCGGCGGGCCGAGGGCGCCCCGGTGCCCCCGGCTCGCCGTGTGGACCCGATGTCGACGAGAGGCGAGGCCCTCCCCAGGGCCTCGCCTCTTGCTTTTTCCGCGAGGCCGCGGACGATGCCGCGATGAAAGGCCTCCTCGCGCGCTCCGCCCTCGGGGCGCCCGTCCTCGCCGCCCTGGCGCTCAGCGCTCTTCCTGCCCGCGCCGACGGCCCCCGCGCCTCGGCCGCCGACCCGTGGTTCGGCGATGACAAGGCGCGCCATTTCTGCGCGTCAATGGCCCTTGCCGGCGGCGGGTACGCGCTCGGTTCGCTCGCGACGAACGACGTCCGGCAGCGGCTCGCGCTGGGGGCCGCGCTCGCGCTCGGCGCTGGCCTGGCGAAGGAGGCCTTCGACGCCGCCGGGCACGGCACCCCCTCGGTCCGCGACGTCGTCTGGGATGCGCTCGGCACCTCCGCCGGGCTTGGCCTCTCGCTCTGGTTCGATCTCGCGGCCACGCCGATCCATTTCTGAGCCCGCATCGACGGCGCTGCGGCGCGCAGGCGCGGCAGCTGCGAGGCGAATGCGAGGGCGGCGCGGCGACGAGCGAGCGGTGGTCCCGCGCGTGTTGCCGCCGTGCTAGCGTCTCCGCGACATGGGCAACCCCCTGTGGGCGCCCTGGCGCATCGAGTACATCCTTGCGCCGAAGGGCCAGGCCGACTGCATCTTCTGCGGCATCCCCCGCGCATCCGAGCAAGAACAGCGCGACCGGCTGGTCGTGGCGACGACCCGCCGCGCGTTCGTCATGCTCAACCGCTACCCGTTCGCCTCGGGTCACCTCCTCATCGTCCCGCACGCGCACGTCGCCTCGCTCGACGCGCTCGAGCCGGCCGATCACGAGGCCCTCTTCCGCCTCGTGCGCGAGTCGACGACCCGCCTGCGCGCCGCGCTCAAGTGCGAGGGCATGAACGTCGGGATCAACCTTGGCACCGCGGCGGGCGCCGGCATCGCCGAGCACCTGCACGTCCACATCGTCCCGCGCTGGCCAGGCGACACCAACTTCATGCCGGTGCTCGCCGACGTCCGCGTCGTCCCGCAGGCGCTCGAGGCGACGCGGGACCACCTGCTCGGCTTCTTCGCCGACCTCCCCGCGTCGCTCGTCGACGAGGGCACCCACGGCCGGGCCGCGCGCGGCGAGGCGCTGTGAGCGAAGGCCCCTCGCAGCGCACCGTGTTCCTGACGGTCAGCGCCGTCCTCACGGCGGCGCTGCTCATCGTCTCCCACGCGGTGCTGCTCCCGTTCGTGCTCGCGCTCGTGGTCGCCTACGTGCTCACGCCGGCGGTCCTCCGGCTCGAGCGCGCGCGCGTCCCGCGGTGGGCGGCGATCCTCGTCGTCTACGCGCTCGTGCTCTCCGGGATCGCGGGCTTCTTCGCCCTCAGCGTCCCGCGCCTCATCGCCGAGGGGAAGGCGCTCACCGCCGAGGCCCCGCGCCTCGCCGCGCGCCTGCGCGAGGAGTACCTGCCCGCGCTCGACGCGCGGCTCAACCGCTGGTCGGGCCGCGAGCCCGAGGCGCCGCCGGCGAACGCGCCCGACCAGGAGCCCGATCACGCCGCGCGGCCGCCCGACGCCAGCGCGGCCCCTGCTGGAGGAGAGGAAGGCGCCGAGCGCCCGCCGATCCGCATCTTGCCCGGGCCGGACGGCTCGTTCGACGTGCAGATCGCCGACGACGTCGAGGTCCGCGAGACGCGCGACGGCGTCTGGCAGATCGCGCAGGCGCGCCCGAGGCACCGCGGGCTCTCCAGCGCGAACATGCTCCAGGAGGGCTACGAGAAGGGGGCCACCTACCTGAAGGAGAACTCGCTCGCGGTCCTCCGGGTCGGGCAGGCCATCGCGACGGCCATCTCGCGCGGCATCTTCAACCTCTTCATGACGTTGATGCTCGCCGGCTACATCATCCTCACGCACGAGAAGATCCTGCGCTTCTTCCGCGAGCTCTGGCACCCGACCTCGCGCGACTCGTTCGATCGGTTCCTGCGCCGGCTCGACCGCGGGCTCTCCGGCGTCGTCCGCGGGCAGCTCCTCATCTGCCTCGTCAACGGCGTCCTCTCCGCGATCGGCTTCTGGCTCTTCGACCTCAAGTACTGGCCGATCCTCTCCGTCCTCGCGGCGGTGATGTCGTTGATCCCGATCTTCGGCTCGATCCTGAGCTCGATCCCCGCGGTCCTCATCGGCCTCACGCAGTCGTTCGGCACGGCGGTCGGCGTGCTCGCGTGGATCGTGGGCATCCACCAGCTCGAGGCGAACTTCCTGAACCCGAAGATCATCGGCGACGCGGCGAAGATCCACCCGGTCCTCGTGGTGCTCGCGCTGCTCGTCGGCGAGCACTTCTTCCAGATCACCGGCGCGCTCTTCGCGGTGCCCTGCCTCTCGCTCGCGCAGACGATCTTCCTCCACTTCCGCGAGTCGACGCTGGGCCTCGCCGATCCGACGGCCACGATCCCGCCGCTGCGCGGCGTCCCGATCATCGCCCCCGCGATCGAGCCGCTCCCGCCGCTGCGCGGCTTCGAGACCGCCCGCCCGGCCTCCACGCCCGTCCCCGCCCCCGAGCCCGAAGGCGAGCCCAGCGCCCGCAGCAGCGACCCCGACAGGGCCGCGAGCTAGTTTTCCTCGGGGCTCCGCCCCGAACCCCGCGTCCGCTTCGCGGCCGCCCACCGCCCGAGCCCCCTCCCCGGGGCCGATCGGCTCGCCCGTCCGCCTCCGCTGGCCGCTCCCCCGCAAGCCGGCTATGAGACCCCGCGCCCCGCGCAGGAAATCAGCTCCACGACCTCGATGAAGACCCCCGGCAAACCCACCCCGAAGAAGCAGAGCCCCAAGCAGCAGCGCGAGCAGGCCATCGCCGCCCTCCGCAGCGGCGGAAAGCCCCCCGCCGACCCGCTCTCCCAGCTGAACCCGCGCTCGCTCGCCATCCGCGTCGGCATCCCGGCGCTCATCGTCTGGGCCATCGCCCTGGCCATCCCGGGGATCTGGCCGAAGGCGGTCGCCGGCGTCCTGACGGTCATCGTGGGCGGCGTCATCGTGTGGGCGCTGCGCTTCGCGACCCGGACGCGCGCCGTCGCGAAGATCGTGCAGACCGCCGACTCGGCCGAGGCCCGCAAGGACGCGATCGCCAAGCTCGACACGGATTTCAAGAAGGACGACACGGCCGCGACGTTCGCGAAGGCGCAGCTCCAGATGCAGGAGGATCCGCGGGCCGCGCTCCGGACGCTGGAGACCATCAACCTCGACAAGGTGATGGCCCCGATGGCCGACGAGGCGCGCGCCCAGCGCGGCATGATCCACCTCATCCTGAGCGAGACGGACGAGGCGCGGGCGCTCGTCGACAAGATCGACATGACCCGCCACAAGGAGCCGAGGATCCGCGCCATGATGGCCGCCATCGTCGGCGAGGCGTGGGCCCGGACCGGCCAGGCCGGCAAGGCGGTCGAGCTGCTCGAGACCTTCGATCCGAACGACGAGGCGTTCGCCGAGCTCAAGCCGCAGCTGCTCCGCTCGCGCGCGTTCGCCTACGCGTGGGCGAACAACACGAAGCAGATGAAGACCACGCTGCGGAGCCTGAGCGCGCTCAACCCGCAGTACCTGAGCGGCTTCGTCACGAAGAAGAAGAGCCCCATGGGCGTCCCGCCGCGCGGCGTCCATCCGATGCTCGAGAAGGAGGCGTTCGAGATGCTGATGCGCTCGGGCGCCATCCCTCGCAAGATGCAGCAGATGCGGCGCGGCTGACGCGCGGCGCGTGGTGCGCGTGGTGCGCTGTCGACCAACGAGCGGCCGAGGCCGACCAGCGCCGCGCCTCGCCGTCGGCGCGCCGAGCCCGCCCGCCGAGAGCGGCCCCTTGACGCGCGACGCGGCGAGCGGCTCAGATGCGCGCCCTCATGAGAGGAACCGCGCTGCTCTACAGCTCCCATAACCGCTGCAACTTCATCCACGACCACTACATCGCGCAGCGGGCGCTCTCGGGGCGGGACAACAAGCGCATCCTGTTCCTGCCGATGTCCGAGGCGCCCCGCGACGGCAACGAGCGCGAGCGGCAGGAGTTCGCCTACGGCAACTTCAGCTGGTTCTTCCGGTTCTACGAGCGCTTCGGCCTCGAGCACGTGCCGTTCTACTGGAGCAGCAACCTGCGCAGGGAGGACGTCGACGTCCTCTGGCACTACCTCGTGTCGTCCGAGGTGGTGATCCTCGGCGGCGGCTACAGCACGACGGGGCTCTGGCGCTACAAGCAGCTCGGCGCGATGTTCGACGGAGAGCCTGGCAAGTTCGGGCGCCTCCTGCACGAGCGCCGGCAGCGGGGCCTGCTCACCGTCGGGTTCTCCGCCGGAGCCGACCAGCTCTGCCAGCACCTCTTCCGCCGGGTGTGGGACAGCCCCGGCGACAACGACGCGTTCGGCCTCGCGCGCGACACGCTGATCACGCTCCACCACGAGCCGAGCCGCAACGGCGATCTCTGGCACGCGGCGCGGCGCATGCCCCGCTGCTTCGTCTTCGGGCTCCCGAACGACTCCGGGGTCCAGGTGGACTGGGGAGTTCTCCCGTCCGGCAACATCTGGCAGGTCTACGAGCTCATCATCGACACCTCGTGGGACGATCCCTCCGACGCGCTCCACGTCAAGACGCGGCAAGGCGCGCTCATCGACCACTTCGACCACACGGGCCGCCACTGGGCCTTCCACGGCGGCGACCACGTCGTGCGCGTCACGTCGCAGGACGGCCGCTTCGACCGAGCGTGGATGACGGCCGGCGGCCTTCTCCTCGACTACTGGACGCGCGAGCCTGCCACCTACGGCTCGATCGACGACATCCTCGCGAGCCACTGAACCTGATCGTGCGCCCCCTGCGCAGCCGTGCCCGGCCTGTGTGGCCGCGGTCGCGCGCTCCCGGCGTGACCGCGGACGCGCTCTGTTCGCCGCGCCCCCGGCATTGACGCCAGGTATGTGGCGCGGCATCGAAGAGCGCGAGGCCATCCATGCCGCCCCGCCCCTGCGTGTTCTGCAGCATCGCCCGGGGCGAAACGCCGGCCCACGTCGTGCTCGACGCGCCGGAGGTCATGGCGTTCCTGGATCACCGCCCGCTCTTCCCCGGCCACTGCCTGCTCATCCCGCGCGCCCATCACGAGGTGCTCACCGACGTTCCGGCGTCGCTCGTCGGTCCGCTCTTCGCGACCGCGCAGCGCCTCGCGCGGGCCGTCGAGTCCGCGTGCTCGGCTGAGGGCTTCTTCGTCGCCATCAACAACCGCGTCAGTCAGAGCGTCCCCCACGTGCACATCCACGTGGTCCCGCGCCGTCAGAGGGACGGTCTCAAGGGCTTCTTCTGGCCTCGTTATAAATATGCGGGTGAGCACGAGATGTGCGGCGTTCGCGACGCCATCGTGACGGCATTGGCTGCGGGTTGAATTCTGTCGCTGGTACGGGTATCTGGACGTGGCGCCGTGCTGGCTCAGGCGCGAGACGTCCGTCCCAGATCGGGACATTCTGCCACACACGGTCTGCACTTCATTGTGTCTTGCGATGAACCGAGACCGCTGCCAGGTTAGGGAATAGACAGGGCGCTTCCCTGGTTCCCGGGGCCGACAGCCTCTCACTCCTCGAACGATGCTGGCTCTCCGGTCATTTTTCCCTCGGATCGCGCTTCTCTTCATGCTGATCCTCGCCCCCGCTGCGCTGGGACGGGCGAATATCAGCATCATCGAAGCCGGCAACTCCGATGTTTCGGGATCGTTTCGTACCGGGGCCAGCGAGAACGAGGCGGGGGGCCTCGAGGCCTTGCAGCCGCCGCTCCGCGACGGGGCCCATCGTTCGGTCACCTCGCGACCGGCGCCGCGCGCAGGCGCGGCGCCGCCGCGCGCCGCTCTCGTCGCCGATCTCCGGCCTGTCCGCGTCCCCTCCCCCGTCCCCCACCCTCCCCTCCGTCATCCTCCACCGCGCTTCCTGAACTGACAGGCTAGCTCCGTGGCTGAGGCCGCTCGCGGTCCGGCTCGGAGTCGCTGGAATCGGAGGCGTTCATGACGATCACCGCGCCCGATGGGCGCGGTCAACGAGAGGGTTTGTTCCATGCAGAAGCTCGCGGACGGGTTGCACAAGTTCCATGCCGAGGTGTGCGGTACACATCAGGACCTCTTCCGCCACTTGGCGAGGGGTCAGCGGCCCGAGGCGCTGTTCATCACGTGCTCGGACAGCCGCATCAACCCCAACCTCATCACGCAGACCCAGCCGGGCGACATCTTCATCGTGCGCAACGTCGGCAACATCGTGCCGCCGTACGGCGCCAGCAACGGCAGCGAGGCCGCCGCGATCGAGTTCGCGGTCGCGCACCTCGGGATCAAGCACATCATCGTCTGCGGCCACACGCACTGCGGCGCGATGCGCGGGCTGCTCGATCCCGCGGGCCTCGACGAGCTGCCGGCGGTCAAGGGCTGGCTCCAGCACGCGGAGCTGACGCGCCGCCTGGTGCAGGAGAACTACCCGCACATCGAGGGGGCGGATCGGCTGACGATCACGGTGGAGGAGAACGTGCTCGCCCAGATCGAGAACCTCCGGACGCACCCGACGATCCGCGCGCGGCTCGCGCGCGGCGAGCTCTCTCTCTACGCCTGGGTCTTCAAGATCGAGACCGGACAGGTCTTTCAATTCGAGGCTTCGACCGGCCAGTTCGGGCCGATCGGTGACACTGTGCCCCCGTCGGCGCTGCCGGAGACAACGGTCTACCGGCGAGCCGTCTGAGCGCCCGTTCGTCGCCGATCCACGTCTTAACCCGAATCGAGAGGGCCCGTCCGATGCAGCTTCCGAATCCTATCCATGCAGGCGCGGGGGTGAATCCCGCCGGCGCCGTGGCGCTTAGTTCCGAGAGCCCGGGTGCGAGCCGGGAATCGCCGCCCGCGGAGAGCGCGCCGCCGCTCGACCCGCGCCTCACCGCGAACCTCAAGTACGACATCCCCGCCGGCCTCGTCGTCTTCCTCGTCGCCCTGCCGCTCTGCCTGGGCATCGCGCTCGCGTCGGGGGCCCCGCTCCTGTCGGGCATCGTGGCCGGCATCGTGGGCGGGCTCGTCATCCCGCTCGTGAGCCGCGCTCAGCTCAGCGTGAGCGGCCCGGCGGCGGGGCTCGCCGCCATCGTGCTCGCGGGCATCACCAGCCTGCAGAGCTTCCAGGCGTTCGCGATGGCCGTGGTGATCGGCGGCGTCCTTCAGCTCGGGCTCGGCGTGCTGAGGGCCGGCGCGATCAGCCATTTCTTCCCCTCCTCGGTCATCAAGGGGATGCTCGCGGCCATCGGCGTCCTGCTCATCCTGAAGCAGCTCCCCCACGCCGTCGGCTTCGACAAGGACAACTTCGCCTCCGAGTCGTTCAAGGCCGAGGGCGGCAACACCTTCACGGTGATCGGCCAGGCGGCGCAGGCCATCGAGTGGGGCGCGTTCCTCCTCAGCGCCATCTGCCTCGCCATCCTGGTCGGGTGGGAGAAGTCGCGCCTCGCGAAGATCTCCTGGCTCCCCGCGCCCCTCGTCGCCGTGCTCGTCGCGACGCTCGGCAACGAGCTGTTCAAGACGGCGATCCCGTCGCTGGCCCTCGAGCAGAAGCACCTCGTGACGCTGCCCACGGGCGACCTGGTCAGCGCGCTCCAGCTCCCCGACTGGTCCGCGATCCTGCGGCCCGAGGTGTGGGTGCTGGGCGTGACGCTCGCGATCGTGGCCAGCCTCGAGACGCTGCTCAACCTGGAGGCCGTGGATCGGATCGATCCGTGGCACCGCAAGTCGCCGCCGAACCGGGAGCTGGTCGCGCAGGGCCTCGCCAACATGCTCTCCGGGTTCGCCGGTGGTCTCCCGGTCACGTCGGTCATCGTCCGCAGCAGCGCCAACACGAACGCCGGCGCGCGGACGCGGGTCTCCGCCTTCGCGCACGGCGCGCTCCTGCTGCTCGCGGTGGTCTTCGCCGCGGGGCTGCTCTCGCGCATCCCGCTCGCGTGCCTCGCGACGATCCTGCTCGCGACCGGCTACAAGCTGGCCAAGCCCAAGATCTTCGCCGAGATGCGCCAGCTCGGCTGGAACCACTTCATCCCGTTCGTGGTGACGATCGTGGCCATCGTGCTGACCGATCTCCTGAAGGGCATCGCCATCGGCCTCGCGGTCGGAGTCCTCTTCGTGCTGAGGACCCATATGTCCCGCGTCTTCGACGTGATCCACGAGGGGGCTCGCGTGACCATCCGGTTCAACAAGGCGGCCTACTTCTTCACCCAGGGCAACCTCGTCGCGCTGCTCGAGCGGCTGCCGAGCGACACCCACGTGGTCGTGGATGCCCAGGGGGTTTCGTACATCGACCACGACGTCGCGGAGCTGATCCGGCGGTTCCAGCAGTCGGCGCACCGGCGAAATATCCACGTCGAGCTGCGCGGCTTTTAAGCGACGCTCAGACACCTGCCCGTCCCCGCCCCGCGCGACGAGCCCCCTCCCCGGGGGCCTCCTGGGCGTCAACCAAGCCTCACGCCGCGCTCTCCTACATCCGAACGTTTACGTTGGTGATCGATGGTGGGGTGAAAGGGGCTTCGTGCCCTGCGCGTGACCGAACGAGCTCGGTTAACGCCTGGGCCCCTGGGGCACGCGAAAACAGCGGCCAATTTGGCCCGCCGAGCCGCCTCGAGCGAAGCTGGTGGGATGCGCGCTGCTCTCGATCGGGCCTGGACGACGGGCGAGATTCTTACGCCACGGCTCGACGAGATCCGACGGAGACCGCTCTGCTCGCTCCAGGGCTACAGCGGGTTGAACCGATCGTGTGGAGATGTGTACTTCCCGGCCTCCGTCGAGGAGCTGAGGGTGCTGTTCCGCATGGCGAGGCGGACAGGGCGAAGGATCACGTTCCGCGCCGGAGGCCAGTCGTTCGATGGCCAGGCGCTGAACGACGACATCGTGATCTCGATGCACCACTTCCGATCCATCGAGATCGACACGCAGGGAGCGCGGATGACCGTGGGCGCCGGCGCGACCTGGGGAGCCATCGCCCGCGCGCTCGCGGCCCGCGGCTTCGTGCCCTACACGGTCGTCTCGACGAGCCGCGCCACCGCGGGAGGCACGGTCTCGGGGGACTGCCTCTCGCGCTTCTCGGGCATCGCCAGCAAAGAGGGACACTACGTCGAGCGGCTCTCCCTCCTCTGCCTCGACGGACAGCTGCTCTCCCTCGGCCGCGATGAGGCGACGAGCGCGCTGTTCCACGCGGTGATCGGCGGGCTCGGCTACCTCGGCGCGGTGATCGATGTCACCTACCGCATCGCGCGCGTCGCCCCGGAAGGGACGCCGATCCGGGTCGTCACCCAGGCGACGCGCTGCGCCTCGCTCGAGGAGCTCGCGACGGCGCTCCTCCCACGCGCGGAGCAGCTCCTGCAGTCCGAGGGAGGCACCGCGGACGAGGACGGGTGGATCCCGGAGGCGCTCTTCTCCATCGCCTTCCACACCCTGGAGGGGAGCAGGAGCATGGTCCTCCGGTCGCGGTACGTCCCGGGGACCTCGCACGAGCTCCGCCCGCTGCTGATCCACCGCCCCCGGCACGTTCTCCGCGTCCCGATCGAATGGCTGATGCGCGCCTCCGTGGTGAGCCGGGGCCTCTGGACGCTCATCGACCGCTTCCTCTTCGATGTCTCACGCCCGTACGTCGATGAGCTCATGGGCTACCTGTTCTTCATGGACGGCAACGTCCGCGCGAAGCGCATCGCCCAGACCCTCGGGATGCCCATGCTCACGGTGCAGCAAGCGTTCATGATCCCCTACGACCCGGGCGCCCAGGAGGACAGCCTGCGCCGGCTCGTCGACTTCCTGGGCAAGGTGGATGAGATCGCTGCCCGAGACGGCATACCGCCGCTCCTCCTCGACGTGCTCCACATCCAGGGCGACCAGTTCCTCCTCTCGGCGAACCACGGGACCGACGGGTTCGCGGTGACGCTCGCGTTCGAGGCCTCGGAGGAAGAGAGCGCCCACCGGATCGGCCTTCGCCTCAGCGAGCTCAGCGCGCGCGCGCTCGAGCTCGGCGGCCGCGTCTACCTGGTGAAGAACGTCCACGCGACAGCGGAGCACCTCCAGGCGATGTACGCGCACGCGCTCCCGGAGTTCGTCCGCCTGAAGCGGCTCGTCGATCCCGACGGGCTCCTGCGCAACGAGTTCCTCGAGCGGGTGTTCCCCGCGCACTTCGGCGCGACGCCACGGCCCGTCAGCCCGTGAGCACGGCGCGCCGGCACGGACACTCTCCTTGCTTTCCGGTGAGTTCAAGGCGCGAGGGCGCCGCTCGGGCTGGCGAGAGACGGAACTGCGAGGGCGCGGCGAGATAGAGAGAAGAGCGCTCTCCACGCCCCGCCTCGCCCCGGTCTTCGCCGCGCGCCCAACAACGGCCCGGACAGCGGCGGGGAATCGGTGGTTGGGATCTTGCAGCTCTCGACGTGAGCGACATGAGCTGACGTGAGCGATGTGAGCACGCGTGCGGACGCGTGGCGAACGCGCGGAGGACGCCGGGGCCATGCATGGCAGTCAACAGCGGGATCAGCCCCTGCGTGCGCGCGGCGCGTACGGGTGGGCTCGACGCCTCTCAGCGATGCTGACGCCGCTCGTCCCGCTGGCGGTCAGCGCGTGTCGCGGCGATTGCCCGCGCGTCGAGGCCTCGCAGCAGCGCGTCGAGGCCTCGCAGCAGCGCGCCGAGGACACGCAGCAACGCGCCGGCGCGCCGGCGAGCCCGGCGACGACCGCAAGGCCAGAGAAACGCGATAACCGGTCGAGCCGCGCGGCGACAGCCACCTCCGTCCCGGCGCCCTGGCTGCTCACCATCCAGCCGACCACGGGGGAGGGCGCGAGGATCGCGAGCATGGATATCCGCAGCTTCACGTCCCCGCTCCTGGAGCCGGGCGACGTCATCCTCGCGGTCGACGGGCAGCCGGTCCACTCGCTGGCAGGCCTCGAGGGCTACCTGCGCGCCCGCCTGCCCGGCGACATGGTGGTGCTCACCGTGCTCCGCAACGAGACCACGATCAACTATGCGATGCTCCAGGTGCCGGCCGGCGACGCTCCGGCGCCCCCGTCGGCCGCGGCGACCAGGTCGAGAGGCGGCGGCTGACCGCCTCGCGTCCGCCCGTGGACCCGACCCGGCGCGTGTTCGTCAGGGCGGCGGCGCGCGCTCGACGACGAGCGCCTCGATGCGCGCCGCGAGCGCCTCGATGTCCCCGTCCGTCGTCTGCGGGTTCATGATGACGAGGCGCAGCCACGACTCGCCGCGCAGCGTGGTTCGCGTGATGTAGAAGCTGCCCTCCTCCACGATTTGCCGCCGGACGCGATCCTGCGTCGCCGAGTCGCGGCCGATCCGGAAGCAGAGGATGTTGGCCTGCGGGGCGCCGAAGCACTCGAACGCCGGCCGGCGCGCGAGGAGGCCATGGAAGCGCCGGGCGGCGTCGAAGAGGCGCTCGACGTGCGCGGACAGGCCGGCCTCGCCGACGAGGGCGAGGTTGAAGAACAGCTTGAGCGACAGCTGCGCCTTCGTGCACTCGAACGTGAGCTTGGACAGATCGACGCCCTGCCGCTCGTCGTCGCCGTGAAGGTACGGCGCGTACTGCTCGTAGGTGCCGGCGAGCGCGGCGGGATCCCTGACGAGGACCGCGCAGGCCAGCGTCGATGTGCCGAGCATCTTGTGCATGTCGCAGACGAGCGAGTCGGCGAGCTCGACGCCGTCGAGGAGGTCCCGGTAGCGCTCGGTGAAGCGCGCCGCCGCGCCGTGGGCGCCGTCGACGTGGAGCCAGAGCCCCTCCCGCCGGCAGAACGCGCCGATCTCCCGCAGCGGGTCGAAGGCCCCGTTCGGCGTCGCGCCCGCGTTGGCGACAACGGCGAGCACCCGCTTGCCCGCCCGCTTCACCTCCTCGTACGCCCGCGAGAGCGCACCCGGGACGATCCGCAGCGCGTCGTCCACGGCGACCTTCACGACCGCATCGACGCCGAGGCCCATGATGGCCGCGGCGCGCGCGACCGAATAATGCGCCGCCTCCGAGGCGAGCAGGACGAGGCCAGGCGGGACGCCCGCCTTGAAGCTCCCCGGGGCGACGCGCTCCCTGCACGCGAGCAGCGCGCTCAGGTTGCCCAGGCTCCCGCCGTGGGTGATGACGCCGTCGCCCTCGGCGCCCCAGCCGATCTTGCCGCGCATCCAGCGGAGGAGCCCGCGCTCGATCGCCGTCCCGGCCGGCCCCATTTCATAGACGGCCATGCCGTTGTTCAGGACGCCGTGCACGAGGTCGGCGAGCGACGACGACAGCATCGGCACGGCCACCTGGTGACCGAAGTAGCGGGGATGGTGCAGCCGGTTGCTGTTGTCGAGGACGGTGGCGACGAGGGCGGCGAGATCCGCGCCGCCGTGCGCGACCGTGCGATCGAAGTCGAGCGCGGCGAGGATCTCCTCGATCGATCGTTGCACGAGCACCGGCCCTTCCCGGCGCTGCGCCCTGCGCACGTGATCCGCGAGCAGCGCACCCAGGCGGGCGGCCTCGCGCTCGAGGAAATCGGGGGAGAGCGCGGTCGTCAGCGCGTCCTTCATCGCGTTCGCGCTCCTCGCCCTCTGCCGGGCGCCTTGTCGCCGCCTCGCCTGCCGCTCAGGAACGCGAACGCCTCGTCGACCTGCTCGTCGGTCATCGCGTGCCCGGCGCGCGGCTTGCCGAGCGACCTCGATGGCCACTTCAGCCCGCGGAGCATCTTCGCGAGCGCCACCTGGTCCTTGTGCGCCGGGTCCTTCCCGCCCCAGCCGACGAACACCGGCGCGCGCAGCTTCGTCTGCGCGCCCGCCCGCTGCAGGTAGCGCGCGCCCGAGCCGCCTGCGAACGCCGCGTAGCCGTCGACCGGCAGCCGCCCGCGCATCGCCAGCGACGTCGCGTAGTACGCGCCGTTCGAGAAGCCGAACACGAGCACCCGCTCGAAGCGCGCGCCCGCGCGCCGCTCGAGCTCCGCGCGCGCCGCGTCCCACTCGGCGATCAGGGCGTCCTCGTGGGCCGTCTGCGCGGCGGAGGCGGTGGGCCAGCACCACCAGTCTTCCATCGAATTTGGCATCGAATTTGGACCGATCCCGCGCCGGCCGCGCGGCATCATCACGGCGGCCCCGTGCCGGGCGCCGGCCCGCGCCGCGCCCCGCTGCTGCGCCCATTGCCACCCGGAATCGGGCTGGACGACGCCGTGCAGGAAGATCACGAGCACCCGCGGGCCAGGCGCCGGCCTGGCCGGCAGGAAGGCGCACACATCACCGGGCAGCGACGCGAGCTCGGGCGCACACCAGCGGGCCGCCGCCGGGTCCTGCGGGGGCGCGGCCGCGCTCGCCGCGGGCGCGGCCGCAGGGGGCGCGCTCGCCGTGGGTGCTGCTGCGGAAGGAGCGCTCGCCGCGGGCGCGGCCGCAGGGAGCGGCGAGCTGGTCCCGTCGCCGTTGGCCGAGGCGGGTGCGCCCGCGGCCAGGAGCGCGGCCAGGGACAGCACCGTCACGAGCGAGCGCATGGGCGCGCAATACCATGTCCGCGCTTCCGCCGGGAATACCCCTCGCCGCCTCTCTTTTGCGTCGTTGCCCCGCGTCCTGGCGTCGAGCGCTCACCGCCCGCCGGTGGGTTCAACGCGGGCCGCGCGCGCGGCGTCAGAGCCGCACCTCGATGCCCGCGCCGGACGCGCTCAGCCACGGTGTCACGGAGCCCGCCTTGGTCGTGCTCGGCGCGGGATCCTTCAGCAGCAGGTAGAGCCCGACGCCCACGGTCGCGATGCCGGCGACGCCGAGGACGTCGCCGGCGATCCCCTTGGCCCGCGCGGCGCCCGCGTCCGCGCCTGTGCTCGAGCGCGCATCGCCTGCCTGTTTCAGGCCCGAGAGCCCGAGGATGGCTCCGCCGGCGAAGAGCGCGCCGCCCGCGCCCAGGACGACGAGCGGGAGCGTCCGGCTCGATGATGCATCGGCAGCGCCGGCCACGGGAGGTAAAGCGCCCCCGGCAGCCGAGGCTTGCCTCGTCTCGGTCGTGGCTCGCGCCAGGGCGATCGGGACCTCGACCGAGCTGCCCGCGCCGACGCTGAACCGGGCGACCGCGGCGCGGAACCCCGGAGCGCTCGCCGCGATCTCGTGAGCGCCCGGGTCCAGCTCGATGACCTGACCAGGGGCCGCGCTCAGCGGCCTCCCGTCCATGGCCAGCGTCAGTCCGTCGATCTCGGCAGGCCTGACGGCGATCGTCGCTCGGCCGATGCGCCCCTCGAGCGCGGCGACCGCCTCGCGCGCCGGCACGACGTAGGGAGAGGTCGTCGGCGTCGGCGGCTCGGCCAGGAAGGCGCGAAAGCTGGCGAGCGCCTCGACGAGGTGCCCTGTCTCCTTCTGCGCGACGCCGAGGCTGTAGCGCGTGAGGGGAGCCGCCTTGATCTGGAGCGATCGGGCGTACAGCGCGCGCGCCTCCTCCCAGCGCCCTTGCTTCGCCAGCTTGGCCCCCTGGACGAACAGCACGCGCGCGGACTCCACATCGCCCGCGCCCTGCGCCGACGCGGGAAGCGGAGCCGCGGCCATGAGCAAGGCCGCGGCGAGCGCGACGCCGAGGCGTGTGGATCGCGCTGCGAGGCGCGCGCTCATGAGCACTCTCCTTGCCGGCACTTCGTACGGGCGGGACATCGGTTGTCACAGGCGCCGCAATGAGCGTCGTTGTTCCACAGGTTGGTCTCGCAATGGTGCGCCGCGTCCCCGTCGCAATCGGCGTAATGGCCGTTGCAGGTCGTCTCGGTGCCTGCGCCGCTGCTCGCTGCAGCGCCTCCCGCGCCGCTCCAGCTGCTCGCGCCCTCGCCTCCCGCGCCGCTCCCACCAGCGCCGCCTCCGCTGCCGTCGCCTCCCGCGCCGCTCCCGCCGGCGCCGCCTCCGCCGCCGTCGCCTCCCGCGCCGCTCCCGCCGGCGCCGCTTCCGCTGCCGTCGCCTCCGCCGACGCTCGCGCCAGGACCGCTACCGCCGCTAGCGCCAGCGCCGTTCCCATCGCTCGCACCAGCGCCGCTTCCGCTGCCCTCGCCTGCACTGCTGCTCGGGTCAGGGCCGCTCCCGCTGCTCGGGTCAGGGCCGCTCCCGCTGCTCGGGTCAGGGCCGCTCCCGCTGCTCGGGTCAGGGCCGCTCCCGCTGCTCGGGTCAGGGCCACTCCCGCTGCTCGGGCCAGGGCCACTCCCGCTGCTCGGGCCAGCGCCGCTTCCGCTGCTCGCGCCAGCGCCGCTCCCGCTGCTCGTTCCAGCGCCGCTCCCGCTGCTCGCTCCGGCCCCGCTCCCGCTGCTCGTTCCAGCGCCGCTCCCGCTGCTCACTCCAGTGCCGCTCCCGCTGCTCGCGCTCCCGCTGCCTCCGCTGCTTGTCGCGCTCTCGTCGCCACCGCTGCCCACGGTGGTCCTGCTCGGGCTCGCGCCGCTGCTCCCGATCAGGTCGCCCCCTCCACTCCCATTGCCGGCCTCATCTTCGGGCCCTCCGACGCCCCCTGTTTCATCGGCCTTGTCGGACAGCTCCTCGCTGATCAGAGCGGAGCAGCCTCCCGGCCCGAGCGCCGCCGCAGCGAGCGTGACCAGAAGGAGCAGCAGATCGCCAGAACCACGAAGGGAGCGGTGCTTCACCCCGGGAGTGCGCATGACCACCTCAGAAGTCGGGCGCCGCCGGCAGCGGCATGGACGTGGAGACAGGCCGCGGACGCGGCGACGCAGCTCGCTGAGCGCGCGGCTCGACCACCTGAGCGCGCGGCTCGATCACCTGAGCGCGCGGCTCGGCCACCTGAGCGCGCGGCGCCGTCCGTTGGCCGGTCGGCTCGGCCACCTGAGCGCGCGGCTCCGCAGGCGCCGGCAAGAGCTCATCCCATGGATCGCCCGGCTCCTCCCACGGATCGCTCGGCTCGTCCCGCTCGGCAGGCGCGCTGCCCGCCGCCACGCCCCTCATGGCCGTCTCGGAAGCAGCCGCGCGTCGTGCGCCGGTATCGGTGGGTGCGACGCCGATGGAGGACGCAGCGGACGCCGTCCCCCGCAGCGCTTCCGACGGGCCCAGGGCGACGGCAGGAGCAGCCGCCATGACCGCCGGCCGAGCGGTGTCCGCGCTCGCGCTCCCACCCCGCGCGCCCAGCCCCAGGACGACCACCACAGGCGCGGCGAAGGCGAGGACCCCGGCCACGAGCGCCTTCTGGAGCCACGGCGAGGCCGTGAGCCCGAGCCGAGCTCCTCGCCATGCCTCGGCCATCTTGATGGTGCCGCCCCGGCGCGCGACGGGCGCGGCCGCCGGCGTCGGCAGCGCGCCCGGCGCCTCCCGCGCGCCGGCCGAGAGCTGCGCCGCCACCTCCGCCCCGGAGGCCGCGCCCGCAGGCGCGGCGATCGTAGCCGCATTCTCCGCCGCGAGCGGCGGCTCGGCCCCTCGCGCGAGCCACTGGTGAGCGAGCGACGTGCCCGCCACATCCGCCGTCACCCCGCGCTCGAGCGCCCAGGCAGCAAGCGCGTGGCCGAGCGCGCGCATGCTGGGCCACCGATCGGCCGGCGACTTGGCCAGCCCGCGCTGGAGGATCGCCCACAGCGCCTCGTCGCCGGCGCCGAGCTCTGTCGTCGGCACGGGCTCCTTGCTGAAGATCGCCACGATCACCGCGCTCAGCGTCTCCCCGCTGAACGGCCGCCGCCCGGTGATCATCTCGTACATCACCACGCTGAACGCCCAGACGTCGGCCTGCTCCCCGACGTCCAGCTGGCCGTCGGCCTGCTCCGGCGACATGTACTCCGGGCTGCCGACGATCATCCCTCGCTGCGTGATCGCAGGGCTCGGCGCGTTGGCGAGCTTGGCGATGCCGAAGTCGACGACCTTCGGCACGTGGCCGCCCGCGCCGTCGGGCACGATGAGGATGTTGGCAGGCTTGATGTCGCGATGGACGATGCGCTGCGCGTGGGCCGTCGCGAGCGCACACGCGACCGGCAAGAGCATCTGGACCGCCTGCTCCGCCGGCACACGGCCCCTCGCCTCCAGCCAGCTCGAGAGCGGCGTGCCCTCGAGCAGCTCCATCACAAGGAACGGCTCGCCCGCGTCGGTCTCGCCGAAATCGAACACGCGCACGATCGCCGGATGGCCGAGCTTCGCCGTCGCGCGCGCCTCCCGGAGCAACCGCTCGGCGGCGTGGCCGTCGAGCTGCTCCTCGTGGAGCACCTTGATGGCCACGTCGACGTCGAGCCAAAGGCTGCGCGCGCGCCACACCGTGCCCATGCCCCCCGCGCCCAGCCGGCCCACGATCTGGTACTTGCCCGCGAGGACCTCGCCCACGGCGCGCTCCCTCTGCGGTGATCCACGGACGCTGGACGAGACGCCCCCCGTGCTCTCATCGCCTCTCCCGGCGAGCGCGAGCCATCCGCTCTGGCCGGGGACATGGTGCTCGTCCATCATGGGTCGCCCTCCTGGAAAGCAAGCGGCGAACCAGGAGCCGTCTCCTCACCTCCTCCGGCGCCTGCGCGACCCCCCAGCCCACGTCCCGCCGCGCGCGCGGCGTCCGGCGAGCTCGACGCTCGCCCGCGCGCCCTCGGGACAAGACGACAAGACGAGCACGGATCCCCTTTTCCGGCGGGGAATCGGCCGCGCGCATCGGTCACGCTGAGGCAATTTGCACCAAGGCATTGCGCGGAGGAGCGAGGCGCCCGCCGTGATGCTCGGCAAAGCCTCGCTCCCGGCCTCATCGATTCGATCCGGAGATCGTCGGATCGATCCCGGCGAGCGCGCGCAGCGCCCGGGGCCGCGCAGCTGCGCTCTCACCCGTGCACGTGCACCGCGGTCTGTCTCGTCAGGACGGCGGCCGAGTGTCCCGCGTGCAGCGTGTACACGCCGGGCTCCACCTGCCATCGGCCTGCCGCCCAGTGCGCGAAGGCCCGCGGCTCGACGGTGACGGCGACGTCGACCGTCTGATCGGGCTCGGCCTCGACGGACGCGAAGCCGGCCAGCCAGAGCGCGGGGCGCTCGACCTCGGAGTCCGGCCGCGACAGGTAGAGCTGGACCACGTGGCGCCCGCGGCGCGTCCCGACGTTGCGCACGCGCACCCGCGCCTCGACCGCCGCGCCGGCGGCGACGCTCGGCGCTTCCACGTCGAGGATCTCCCACCGCGTGTAGCCCAGGCCGTGCCCGAACGGGTAGGCCGGGGTGACGCCGGCGCGCGCCCAGGCCCGGTACCCGATGTGCAGGCCCTCGGCATAGACCAGCTTGCCGTTCTCGGGCTTCGTCGAGAGCACGGGCACGTCCTCCGCGCGCGCGGGCCAGGTCGTGGGCAGGCGGCCACCGGGCTCCACGGCGCCGAGCAGCACGTCGGCGGCGGCGGCGCCGAACTCCTGGCCCGGGAACCACGTGAGGAGCACCGCGGCCACCTCGTCGCGCCACGGCGTCGTCACCGGCCCGCCGGAGTTCACAAGCACGATCGTCCGGGGGCTCACGGCCGCGACGGCGCTGATCAGCTCGTCCTGGCGGCCGGGGAGCCCGAGCGTGGTCCGGTCGAAGCCCTCGCTCTCGATCGTCTCGGTGGTGCCGACGACCACGATCGCGACGTCGGCGGAGCGCGCGAGCTCCACGGCGCGCGCCAGCTCCTCCTCGTCGGACAGCGCCGGAACCTCGGCCCCCAGGGAGAACGCCACCGCGAGCGTGCCCACGGGGACGGTGTGCGTCAGGGCGAGATCGATCTCCTGGCCGGCGGCCAGGGACAGCTCGGCCGCCCGCTGCGGCGGGGCGAGCAGGGCCGCGGCCATGTCGTCCTTGTCCGGCAAGAGCGCCTCGTCGAAGAGGACCTGCCCGCCAGCGGTGAGGCGGTAGACGCCCACGCCGGCCACGCCGATCCGGTAGAGCCCGGCCTCGGCGGCGCGGAACCGCGCCGTCACCTCGATCGTCGCGGCCTCGTTCGCGCGCTGATCCCCGATGAACGTGAGGCGCCCGACGTCGCGGTGCTCCTCGTGCAGGACGCCGCCCTTCTCGTCGAGGAGCCGCACGCGGACGCCGTGCTGGCCGCTCACGGGGTCGACGACCTGGTCCCCGGCCACCGGCACGAGCCCTTCGTGGATGCGGGTGCCGACGGCGTGGAGCACCTCGGCGCGCCGGCCGAGCGCGGCGCGCAGCCCTTCCAGCGGCGAGACCGCGTAGTGCGGGTGGACGCTCGCGCTGCCGCCGCCCTGGATCCGCCCCGCCGCGGCGCTCGGGCCGATCACGGCGATGCGCCGCAGGCTGGCCGCGTCGAGCGGGAGCGCGTCGCCCTGGTTGCGCACGAGCACCATGCCGGCCGCGGCGGCCTCGCGGGCGAGCGTCCCGGCCTCGGCGCTGGAGAGCGGGGCCGGGGCGGGCGCGGCCGGCGCGACGCCCTCGAGGGCGCCGACCCGGGCGGCGAGGCGCAGCAGGCGGCGGACCTTGTCGTCGATGGCCTTCTCGGGCACCGCGCCGCGACGGACGGCGGCGACGAGCGCCTCGCCCCACGGCCCTCCCGGGCCCGGCATGGCGAGGTCCAGCGCCGCGCGCGCCGCGGCCTCGGTGGAGCGGGTCGCCGTCCAGTCGGAGACCACGACGCCGTCGAAGCCCCACTCGTCCTCGAGCGGCGACGCGAGCAGCGGGCTCTCTGTCAGGGTCACCCCGTTGACGGCGTTGTACGAGGCCATCACGAGCCACGCGCCCGCGCCGGTGATCATCCGCTCGAAGGGCGCGAGGTAGAGCTCGCGCAGCGTGCGCTCATCGACCCGGACGTCGACCGTGAACCGCTCGGTCTCCGAGTCGTTGGCGACGTAGTGCTTGGGCGTTGCGCCGACGCCGTGGGCCTGCATCCCTCGGACGTAGGCGGCGCCGATCCGGCCGGTCAGCAGGGGATCTTCCGAGAAGCACTCGAAGTGCCTGCCACCGAGCGGGCTGCGGTGCAGGTTGACGGTCGGCCCCAGGACGACGTCGACGCCCTTGCGCCGCGCCTCCGACGCCAGCGCGGCGCCGACGCGCTCCAGCAAAGCCTCGTCCCATGTGGCCGCGAGGGCGGTGGAGGAAGGGAGGCACACCGAGGGGTCGCGCTCGTCCCAGCGCTCGCCGCGCACGCCGACCGGGCCATCCGAGACGACCATGCGGCGCAGGCCGATCGCGGGCTCGGGGTGCGTGCTCCAGAAATCGGCGCCCGTGAGCAGGCGGACCTTCTGCTCGAGCGACAGCGCGGCGAGGGCGTCCGCCACCCGCCGTTCGACGGCCTCGGGCAGGTGATCGGTCTTCTGGGGACGAGCAGAGTTCGAGTCGGCGACGGCCATGGCCCCTCCTGAAAGCGCAGAGACGCCGCCGGAGGCGGCGCGAGCACGGTACTTACAAGGTCAGGGAAACGCCAGGTTTACAGGAGCGTCACGGCCGCCGGTGAGCTCGCGCTCCGCCGAGATGTGGAGAGGGCCACCACCTGGATGGCTCCTCCCGGGGTTTCCGATGGCGGCCGGCATCGCCGTCGATGCCGGCCGGTCCAGCTGCACCCGAGCCCGCTCGTGGGGGCCTCCCACCGGGCGCGCTATCCCTTCGCGGGCGCGGGGACCGCCGCCTCGGGCGCCGTCGAGCGCTGGTAGCGGCGGATCGCCGCTTCCCCGATCGCCCGGGAGACGGCCGTCGCGGCGAGCGCCCCCGTCGCCACCGCGAAGGCCGGATTCAAGCTCACCGCGAGGACGGCCACCGGCGCGGCGGCGCTGGCGGCACAAGCCGCCACCACGGCCGCGAGCTCCTTGACGCGCTCGGATTCGTCGATGTCCTTCCCGAAGAGCAGGGCTATCTCGAGGACCAGGTAAAGGTGCATCCTGGTAAGGATCGATGTGCCTGCGACGAACCCCACGCCTTCGTACACGATGCCGAACCCAGGGATGATGGAGGGCACATGGACGACGCCGCCCGCGGCGAAAGAGATCGCCTTGGTCGATGCGATCAGCCGGCGCGCCTGCTGCTCCGGCGACTCGTCTGGATACATGCGCCGCACGCGAGCCACCACGGACTGGATACGGGACTTTCGAAGCCTCAGGATGAAGTAGAAAAAATCATCGGCGAACAGGCTTTGCTGACCCGTTTGCTGCTGCCCGACGGCCATGTGTACCCCACTTGCAGGAATGCCTCGCGCGGATTCTGCCCTGACCAAGAGGTCATTGGCGAAACGCCATGATTATACACGCTGGCGGCTACGGCTGCCGCAGGAGCGGCCAGGCGCTGTCGAGGCAAGCCCGCGCAGCCGGCCGGGACATCGCAGGCCACGGCCCGAACTCCGTACACGTTGCGCCTGCCGCCGTCCTCGGCGACGCGTCGTGATGTCAACGAGGTCGAGCTCCGCGAGCCCGCTGTCGCGCATGTCCCGAAGTTCGGGCCCATCCTCGCCTCGTGGCCGGGTTCGATGGCGTCCCGATGGTTGAGCTCGGCGAGCCTATTCGAGATCGAGTTGGGCCGCCGCGCGCGGCAGACGCGTGCCAGGATGGAGCGCATGGCCGCCAGGGATCGATTCGCAGCCGGTCAGGCCCCCACGCTGCGGCGGGCGCTCGGCGTGCGCGTCATCATCGTCTACAAGCTCGCCAAATCTGTGTTGCAGATCGTGCTGGCGATCGCGATCTTCCTCCTGGCCTCGTCCGGGCTCGCCGCCAGGGCTCACGCGTTCGCGGTCACGCTGGGCAGGGAGAGCGCGAGCGCCTGGAGCGCCGCGCTGATGGACGTGGTCTCGAAGGCGACGACGCCGCACGGCGCCCACGTCGTAAGCGCCGCGCTCGCGGCGGACTCCCTGCTCAGCTTCATCGAGGGCTCGTCCCTCCGCCGTGGCTACAGGTGGGCCCCCTGGCTGGTCGTCGGAGCGACAGCCTCGCTCGTCCCCTTCGAGATCATGGACCTCGTCCGCCATGGATGGCGGCTGACGCGCATCGTCATCCTGGTGATCAACATCGTCATCGTGGCCTATCTGAGCCGACGCGCTCGGCGCGAGCACCGGAGCTGCTCGGCAACCACAGGCGACGACGCGACACTCGCCCCTGGTGCCGACGAGCGGACGACGGAAGGTTAACCATCCCGCCAGCTCAACGAACCGCGGGGCGATGTCGAGCGCGCCGACCGTTGCGCAGGGATGGCAACGGCGCGATGCTCGCCGTCCCTCGAGCGAGGCCGCTGCCATGACCCTCTCCACCGTGCTCCGCGTCCTCGGCCGCAAAGACGGCGAGGTCCACAGCGTGTTCCGCGCCGGGTCGCGCGTGTACGGCACCGCGTCCGCGACGTCGGACGAGGATTTCGTCGCCGTCCTCGCGCGGCGCGACGCGCGGCAGGACCTCGCCTTTGCGCCGGGCGTCAACGTCGTCGTCCACGGCCTCGACACCTTCCGCGACGCCATCGCCGAGCACAGCGTCTTCGCGCTCGAGTGCCTGTTCCTGGCGCCCGAGCACCGGCTCAAGGAAGGAAGGCCGCCCTTCCCGTTCAAGCTCGACAGGAAGAAGCTCGCCGCGTCGGCCGCGAGCCGCTCCGCGTCCGACTTCAAGAAGGCCGGCGCCCGCTTCGACGACGAGCCGGAGGCCTCGAAGAAGAAGCTCTTCCACGCCCTCCGGGTGCCGCTCTTCGCCGTGCAGATCGCCGAGTCCGGCGTCCTCCACGATTACGGCGCCGCGAACCCGTACTGGCGCGAGATCGTCGCGGACGAGCGCCTCGACTGGGAGGAGTACCGCAAGGCCTACGGCCCGATCCGCGAAGGCCTCTGCGATCGGCTCGCGGCGCTGGCTTCACGGCGGTGACGCGTCGACGGGCGCCGGGGCGAGGCGCTGGGGCCGGATCTCCTGGTGCATCCAGTGCTCGTCCGTCTGCACGTGCCCGCGCCGCACCCACTTGGCGAGGCGCCGCTGGAACGCCGCGTCCGGGAACTCGCCGGCGGCCCGCACGACCACCCCCTCGCGCGGGCCGCCGAACGCCGAGGGTTCCCGCGCGAGCGCGGTCGTCAGCGCCTCGAGCTCGCGCTCGCCCTCGACGGTGCCGCGGAACAGGACAGGCACCGTGGGGAGCCCCAGATCGTTCGCCTGGGCCACGACCATGTCCCACTCCCAGAAGAGGCCCCGCACGTCGTCCCGCACGCCGAAGACCAGCGAATACCCCGGGAGCGCCTCGTACTCGATGGAGTGGACCGCATAGCAATACTCGCAGAAGAGCGACATGCCCTCCGAGAGCAGGTGCGCGATGCTCGCGTGCGTGGCCTTCGCCAGGTCGAAGCTCGGGTGGGACGGAGGGCCCGAGTGCGAGCGGGAGAAGACGCTCGCCCGCGTGTACGTGAGGTTGCTCCCGTCGCACTTCTCGGTGATGACGATCTCGACGCCGAGCAGCCCCGACACGTCTGCCATCCGCTTGTCGTCGGACGTTCCGCCGGGGGACCACGGCAGGTGGAACGAGCGAGGGTATTTGGCGGACATGGCGGCGCCAGGGTAGCACCGGCGTCCTTTCGCGGACATGCTACGGCCCTCACGCGCGCTGCGCGTCGCGCGGCGCCGAACGCGGAGCCGACCGCGCGCTCGCCAGGGGTCCTCCGTCATGTCCTCCGCGTCGTCGCTCCTCGACCTGCTCACGCCCGATCCGGGGCATGTCCCCTGGAACGAGCTCCAGGTCTTCGACTGGGTCCGCGCGCTCGAGGCTTGCCCGCAAGACCCGATCCACCACGCCGAGGGCAACGTCTGGATCCACACCCGCATGGTGCTCGAGACGCTCCTCGGGCTGCCCGAGTGGCAGGCGCTGCCGGCCGAGGAGCAGCGCGTCGTGTACCTCGCGTGCCTCCTCCACGACGTGGCGAAGCCGGCGACCACCCGCGAGGAGGACGGGCGGATCACGGCGAAGGGCCACTCTCGCGCGGGGGAGCTCCTCGCGCGCCGCCTGCTCTGGGAGCTCGGCGCGCCGTTCGCGCTGCGCGAGCAGGTGTGCGCGCTCGTGCGCTATCACCAGATCCCGTTCTATCTCATCGAGCGCGACGACGCGCGGCGCGTCGCCGCCGAGATCAGCCTCCACGCGCGCTGCGACCTGCTCGCGCTCGTGGCCGAGGCCGACATCCGAGGGCGCGTCTGCGCGGACATGGGGCGCGTCGTCGACAACATCGAGCTCTTCCGCGAGTTCTGTCGCGAGGAGGGGTGTTACACCGCGCCGCGGTCCTTCGCCTCGGCGCACACGCGCTTCGTGTACTTCCGCTCCGATCCCGCCGGCGGGCGCCACCCGGACGTCGAGGTCTACGACGACACGCGCTCCGAGGTCGTGGTGATGAGCGGGCTCCCGGGCGCCGGGAAGGACACCTATGTTCGCCACCACCTCGCCGACTGGCCGGTCGTCTCCCTGGACGCGCTGCGGAGCGAGCTGGAGATCGATCCGGCGGACACGCAGGGACAGGTGGTCCAGGCCGCGCGCGAGCGGGCGAAGGAATACCTGCGGCGCGGCGAGCGGTTCGTGTGGAACGCGACGAACCTCTCGCGGCAGCGGCGCGGCCCGCTGCTGCAGATGGCGGCCGACTACGGGGCGAAGATCCGCGTCGTTTACGTGGAGGTGCCTGCATCGACGCTGTTCGCGCAGAACCGGGCGCGGGAGGCGGCGGTGCCGGAGGCCGTCATCCGCCGGATGATCGAGCGCTGGGAGATCCCGGCGAAGACCGAGGCCCACGAGGTGGTGCTCGCGGTGCGCTGACGCCTGACGTCCCCTGCCCTCGTGCCGGAGCCGCCGCGGGGAGCGGCACGGGTCGGCCGGCTGCGCCCGCACGCGGCATGGGGTACGCTGCGCCTGGAGCGACGTATGCCCTTCCAGAGCGAGAATTCATTCATCCCGATTCCCCCGCCCGGCGAGGACGAGCTCCCGTACGACGATGGAGAGCCGATGGAATCCGAGCGCCACCGCGCGCAGATGGACCTGCTCATCGAGGTGCTGAAGCTGTTCTGGCGCGACCGCGACGACGTCTACGTCGGCGGCAACATGGCCATCTATTTCAGCGAGCTGCAGGCGAAGAAGAACGACTTCCGAGGCCCCGACGTGTTCGTGGTGCTCGACACCAACAGGCGCGAGCGCAAGTCCTGGGTCGTCTGGCAGGAGGACGGGAGGACGCCCGACGTGGTGATCGAGCTGCTCTCCGAGAGCACCCAGGCCGTCGATCGCGGCGACAAGATGCGGATCTACGCGAAGCTCCTGCACGTGCCGGAGTACTACCTGTTCGATCCGTTCTCGGGCGTGCTCGAGGCGTATGTGCTCGATCGAGCCACGCGGTCCTACCTGCCGATGCCGCCCGAGACGAACGGCGATGTCGTGAGCGCGTGCCTCGGCCTGCGCCTCGGGGTGCGCCACGGCACCTACCGCGGCCTCGCCATCGACTGGCTGCGCTGGATCGATGCCCATGGGCGCGTGCTGCAGACCGGCGAAGAGCAGGCTCGCGCCGCCGAAGAGCAGGCTCGCGCCGCCAGCGATGAGGCGAAGCAGCTCGCCGCCCGGCTCGCGGCGTACGAGAAGCAGTTCGGTCCGCTGCCCGGCGGCGGATCGAGCTAGCGGCCGCCCGGCCGCCGGACGCCATGGGTCATCCCCAGCCGACCCGCTCGCCCCGCCCGAAGCCCGGCGCCAGCATCGCCGCCCATCGCGCCGGGCTCTTGATCCGCTCCCGCGCCATCACCGCGTCCGCCACGAGGAGCCGCTGGAGCCCCTTCTCCCCGCCGAGCAGCTCGCCCGCCTGGCGCCGCGCCGCCGCCGCATAGAGCGGCATATCCGCCGCGTCGAACCCGGCCGCCGCCGCCTCCAGCTGCGCGATCGCCCCCTCCCTGTCGCCGCGCAGCTCGGCCGCGCCCGCGCGGATCAGCGGCACGAACGGGTCCGACCACGCCGTCTTCTCCCGGGCGAGCGCCGCGGCGTCCCGGAGCGCCGCCTGGATCAGCGGCTCCGGCTCGGGCGCCGCCTCGGCCACGGCGAGCGCCGTGCACGCGCGCTCGACGTGGGCCATCACCCGGCTGTTCTGCATCAGCAGCAGCATCGAGCCCTCGATCCTCGGCCAGGCGTCCGTGAGGCGCTTCATCGCGGCGCCGGCGCGGCCCGCGTACCGGTCGACGTAGGTCTCGCCGAGCAGCCCGACGAAATGCTCGAGGTGGAACCCCGACGTCGTCCACCTCGACAGCGCCTCCGCGATCGCGCCGCGCGCGCCCGCCACGTCGTCCGACGCGAGCGCCACCCACGTCGCCTGCACGCTGAAGATCGCCACCGCGTAGAGATCCCCCCGCTGCTCGGCGGCGCGGAGCACCGCCGGCGTCGTCCGCGCGAGCGCGTCGATCTGCCCGCGGTAGTACCGCGCCCACGACGCCATCAGCTGCGTCGTCGCGAGCTCCCAGGACACGCCGGCGCAGCGGTCGCGCAGGAGCTCGTCGGCGACCTCGTACCACGCGGACGCCGCCTTCCAGCGCCCGGCCGTGAACGCCTCGAGCATGCCCGACACCATCATCGACAGGCCGAGGAGGTGCGGGCTGTCCAGCCGCTCCGAGAGCGCCCGCACCGCGGCGACGAGTTCCTCCGCGCGCGCCCGGCCCGGCGCCCCCATCATGCACGCGGACGAGGCCTCGAACGCGAGCGCGCGGCCGACGCGGTACGGCTCGCCGGCCCGCAGCGCGAGCAGCAGGGCGCGCGCCGAGAACTCGGCGGAGCGGACCATGTCGACGCCGGACAGCCCCACCGTCACCGTCCAGCAGGCGTCGATGCGCGCGAGGTCCTCCGGCCGCACCTCCGCCTCGGACCGCTCGCGGAACCGGAGGCCCCTGAGGCGCAGCTCCGCCCGGTGCAGGAGCAGCGCCACCAGCGCGCGCCGCGGCGTCTCCGGGAACGACAGGCCGACGGCCCGGAGGACGGCGCGGACGAGCTCGATCCCCTCGTCGATGTGCCCGCTCCGCAGGTAGTGCTCCGCGGCCCGCCGGCGGAGCTCGAGCGAGCGCGCGCCGTCCGCCCCCTCCGCCGCCGCCGCGTAGATCCTCGCCGCCTCGGCGCTCTTGCCCGCGTTGACGAGGGCGTCGGCGCACCGCACGCCGAGCGCGCGCCGCTCGGCCTCGGGGACATCCGCCTCGCGCGAGCGCAGGCCGAGCGCGAGCTCGTAGAGCCGCGCCGCGCGCTCGAACGCGAGCGCCTCCGCCGCCTCCTCGGCCGCGCGCTCGGCGAGCCGCCCCGCCCGCGCCGCGTCCCCCGCGCCCAGCCAGTGCCGCGAGAGCGCCTCCGCGTCCGCCGTCCCCAGCGCCTCAAGCGCCCGCCCCAGCCTCCGGTGCCGCGCCGCGAGCTGCTCCGGGCCGAGCCGGCCGACCACGGCCGCGCGCACCCTGTCGTGCGACGCCTCGACGAGCTCGCCCTCGCCGGCGCGCCGCGCGGCGATCAGGTCCTCCATGAGCAGCAGCGTCATCGCCGGGGCAAGCTCGTCGTCGCGGAGCTTCGCCGCCCGCGCCACGACCGCCGCGTCGATCGGCTCCCCGGCGACAGCGATCACCTCCAGCAGCCGGAGCGCGTGCTCCGGCAGGCGGCGGAGCCGCGCGTCGAGCGCCCTGCCCCACGCGGCGTCGCCCCGGGCGCCGTCCTCGCCCGAGAGCTCCTGCGCGTCGCGGGCGAGCTCGCCGAGCAGCCGCGGGTTGCCCCGCGAGGCGCGGGCGATGGCGTCCGCCCGCGCGCGGGTCACGTCGTCGCGCGCGAAGAGGAGCGCGAGCGAGAGCTCCTCGGCCTCGAGCGGCGAGAGCGGGCCGACCGCGATCTCGCGCAGCTCGCCGTCCCGGCGCGCCGACTCGATCCGCCCCCGCGCGCCGGCGGTCTCGGCCTCGGCGTCCCGGCGCTCGAGGCCCATCCCGTCGAGCAGCGCGCGGAGCGGCGCGCTCGTGGCGACGTCCTCGTCCCGGAAGCTGCCGAGGAACATCATCGCGGGCGCGTCGGGGGGCCGCGTGAGCTCGAGCAGGAGCGCCACGCTGTCGACGTCGCTCCACTGCAGGTCCTCGATCGCCACGACGAGCGGGCTGCGCTCGGCGATGCGCCAGAGCAGCTGGCGGAGCGCGGCGAAGCCGCGCTGCCGCAGCTCCTGCGCGTCGGGCGACTCGCACGCGCGCGGCGCCGACGCGACGGCCGGCACGCTCGAGAGCACCGGGAACACCCGCGCGAGCGCGCGGACGTCGCGCGGCAGGAGGCGCTCCACATCATCGCGCGAGACCCGCCGGAGGAAGCGGCTCAGCGCCTCCATCACGCCCCCGAACGCCTTGTAGGACTCGGCCGCCGCGAGCGCGCAGCGCCCCCGCAGGATGACCGGCCCCTTGTCGCGGCGGAGCCCCATCAAGAAGTGGTGGATGAGCGCGCTCTTGCCCATGCCCGCGGCGCCGTGGACGAGCACGGCGACGGGCCGCTCCAGCACGAGGACCTCGGCGGCGCGCTGGAGGGCGCGCAGGTGCGGGCGGCGGCCGATGAAGTGCTCGATCGTCGGCGGCGCGGGCGGGAGCAGCGCGCTCGCCCGCGCGGCCTCGGCGCTCGCAGGCGCGGCCTCGACGCTCCCCGGCGCGGGCTCCGCGCCCTCCAGCGGGGGCTCGGCGCCCTCAGGGTCCTGCCGCTCCGCGCCCTCCACGCCGCGCCACCGTCACTTCTTGCTCAGGAACGCATCCATCGCGCGCCGGTGCTCCGGGCCGTTCCACTGCTCGGCGAACGCCCGTCGCTCGACCTCGGCGGCGGAGGCGCGCAGCGCCTCGCGCACCTTGTGCAGGGACCGCTTCATGGCCGCGACCGACGCGCGCGGCCCCTCGGCGATGCGGCCGACCTGCGCGATCGCCCGGCTCCGCGCCGCGCCGGTGGGGACGACCTCGCTCACGAGGCCGACGCGGAGCGCCTCGGCGGCGTCGATCCTCTCCGCCGTCAGGAGCAGCCGCGCCGCCGCGAGCGGCCCCACCCGCTCGCAGAGCCGCGTCAGCCCGCCCCAGGCCGGGGACAGGCCCATCTTGACGTGCCGGAACGAGAGCGCGGCGTGCTCCTCGACGACGACGAAATCGCAGAGCAGCAAGAGCTCGCAGCCGCCGCCCAGCGCGTCGCCCTGCACGGCGGCGACGATCGGCACCTCGCTCTCCTCGAAGGCCGCGAGGCCCTCGAACAGCCGGAGGACGTCGCCCCCCTCCGCGCCGCCGGCGGCGAGCGCGTGGAGCTCGCGGATGTCGCCGCCCGCCACGAAGACGTCGCTGCTCGTCGCGGTGAGCACGACGCCGCGCACGCGCGGGTCGGCGCTGGCACGGCGGATCGCCTCGCCGAGGCGGCCCGCGAAGTCGCTGTCGATGGCGTTCCTGCGCTCGGGACGATCGATGGTCAGGACGACCGCATCGCCGGCCGCCTCGACCCGCAAGGTCACGAGAGGGCCCTCCGCGCGCCCCTCCCGCCGGTGAGCGCCGCGGCCTTCCCGCGGCTCGCGCCCGCCCCGTTCTCCGCCGCCGCGCGGCTCAGCCGCCGCGGCGCCGGCATGCGCTCGTCGTGGATCACCTCGGCGATCCGCGCCTCGAGCGTGCGGCGGCTGAGGCCGCGCTGCTCCGCCGCGTACCGCTCGGCGTAGCTGATGATCGCGCCCGCGACGTCGACGCCGCTCGCGCGCTCGATCCCCTCCAGGCCGGGCGAGCTGTTGATCTCGAGGATCTTGGGCCCGGAGCGCGCCTCGAGCATGTCGACGCCGGCGACCTCTAGGCCCATCGCCTTCGCGGCGCGCATCGCGACGCTCCGGTAGGCGCGCGGCAGCTTCACCCGGTCGCCCTTGCCGCCGCGGTGGAGGTTCGAGCGGAACTCCCCCGGCTTGGCGACGCGGCGCATCGAGGCGACCACGCGGCCGCCGACGACGATGACCCGGATGTCGCGCCCCTTCGACTCGCGCACGTACTCCTGGAGCACGATGTCCTGGCCCATGGCCCAGAACGTCTCGAGCAACGCGTGCACGGCGTGGGGCGTCTCGGCGAGCATGGTGCCGATGCCCTGGGTCCCCTGCTGGAGCTTCACGATCGCGGGGCAGCCGCCGACGAGCGAGAGCGCCGCCTCGACGCCGGCCGGGCTCCGGGCGCACACGGTGATCGGCACGTTGAGCTTGCGGCGCGTGAGCAGCTGGAGCGCGCGCAGCTTGTCGCGGCTCCTCGCGATCGAGACGGCGCCGTTCAGGACGGGGACGCCCATGAGATCGAACTGACGGACGACGGCGAGGCCGTAGTTCGTGATGCTGGCGCCGATGCGCGGGATCACGATGTCGAAGCGGGGCACCGCCGAACCACCGACGAGCAACGACGGGCGGCCGCGCGACACGACGATCTGGAAATCGAGCGGATCGATGACGCTGACGTCGTGACCACGCGCGCGCCCCGCGAGCACGATCCGGCTCGTCGAATAGAGGGACGCGTTGCGGGACAGGACGAGGAGTCGCATGTGGCCCGGAGGCTAGCAGAGCCGGCAGACTGCGTGGATGGATGCGCGCGCCGATTCATTTTTCGCTCTTCGGCGGTTCTTCTGACGCTCGCGACGCCCGCGCCGCTCGCGCCGCGGCCTGCACGGTCGCGCGCCGCGCCATCGGCCCTCGTTTTCCATGGGGCTCCGCGCGGCCCGTTCGGCGGACCAGGCGCGGCAGAAGCGCGGAGGGGCAGCGCTTGCGCTGGAAAATGTTTCGTGTACGAATCATCTCGGTCGTGCCGGCGAGGAGGGGTTCGCGATGTGGCAGCCGTTCACGGAAGAACATCAGCAGTTCAGGAAGACGGTGCGGGCCTTCGCAGAGAAGGAGCTCGCCCCTCATGTGGAGGAGTGGGAGTCGTCGGAGTGCTTTCCCAGCTGGGTGTTCAAGCGCGCCGGCGAGCTCGGGATCCTGGGCGCGCACTTCCCGGAGGAGCACGGCGGCGCCGGGCTCGACTACTGGTTCTCGGCGGCCAAGGCCGAGGAGCTCGTGCGCTGCACGATGGCGGGGGTCTCGATGGGGCTGCTCGTGCAGAGCGACATGGCGACCCCGGTGATCAGCGACATCGGCACGAAGGAGCAGATCGAGGAGTTCCTCAAGCCGGCGCTCGCGGGCGACAAGATCGCCGCGCTGGGCGTCTCCGAGCCGGCGGCCGGCAGCGACGTGGCCGGGATCCGGACGATCGCGCGCAAGGACGGCGATGATTACGTGCTGAACGGGCAGAAGACGTTCATCACGAACGGGACGCGCGCGGATTTCGTGACGCTGCTCGCCAAGACGTCGCCGGACAGGGGCGCCCACGGCTGCTCGTTCTTCCTCGTGCCGACGGCGCTCCGCGGCTTCAACGTCGCGAAGAAGCTGAAGAAGATCGGCAACAAGTCCTCGGACACAGCGGAGCTCTTCCTGGAGGACGTGCGGGTGCCGGGGCGCTACCTGCTCGGCGAGCCCGATCAGGGCTTCGCGTACCTGATGCAGAACTTCCAGACCGAGCGGCTGGTCGCTGCGGTGAGCGCGATCGCGAGCTCGTTCATGACGCTCGACGGCACGGTCGAGTACGGTCGCGAGCGGGTGGCGTTCGGCAAGCCGATCATCAAGCGCGAGTCGTGGCAGCACAAGCTCGTGGACCTGTACACGCGCTGCGAGGCGGCGCGCGCGTTCGCCTACAAGTGCGTCGACCACTACAACGACGAGCGGTACGTGCGGAAGGTGCCGATCAGCTTCGACACGGTGAAGCTCATCTCCATGGCGAAGATCCTGGCCGGCGACGTGGCGAACGACGTCGTGGACACGTGCCTGCAGTTCCACGGAGGCTGGGGCTACATCGAGGACTTCCCGATCGCGCGCGCCTGGCGCGACCAGCGGCTCCTCCGCATCGGCGGCGGGACGACCGAGACGATGAAGTACTACCTGGCGAAGCTGATGAACTTCTGAGCGCCGCCGCGGCCCGGCGGCTCGCCGCGAACCGATGCCCTCGGACACAAAAGCGCGCCGGTCGAAAAAAAGTAGAGACAAGCGGTGCGAGAGGCTGTAGATATGCCGCTCCCAACGACCGGGGCTGTAGCTCAGCTGGGAGAGCGCATGACTGGCAGTCATGAGGTCAGGGGTTCGATCCCCCTCAGCTCCACCGATAGGACCGAAGGACTCCTGTTTCTGTAAGGAGTCCGCAGCGCCGTGCCCGCTCGCCGGCGTGTCGGAGTAGAGAACCCGGACATGGCTCTCTCGCCTCACTGGGTCTTCCCGGAGCTCGACGCGAGCGCGGTGAGCGCGGCGCGGGCGCGGCAAGACACGCTGACCAAGCCGCGCGGCAGCCTCGGCGTGCTCGAGGATCTCGCCGTGGCGCTCGCCGGCATCCAGGGCGGGGCGCCCGCGAGCCGGCCAGCGGCGGCGGTGCTCTTCGCCGCCGATCACCCCGTCGCCCGGCACGGCGTGTCGGCGTACCCGCCAGAGGTCACGGCGGCGATGGTGGCGAACTTCGTGCGCGGCGGCGCCGCCGCCAGCGTCCTCTGCCGGAACCTCGGTGTCGATCTGCGGGTCGTGGACGTCGGGGTCGCCCACCCGTACGAGGGCGTCGACGGCGGCGACGGCGCGCGGCTGCGGCGCGATCCGGTCGCCGACGATCCCATCGGCGACCTGCGGATCGAGGACGCGCTCTCGGAGGCTGTCTACGAGCGCGCGCTCCGCGCGGGCGCCGCGGAGATCGACGCGCTCGGCGGCGACACGCGCGTCGTCCTGCTCGGCGACATGGGCATCGGCAACACGACGGCGGCGGCGGCCATCACGGCGCTGCTCCTCGGGATCGCGCCGGAGGACGTCGTCGGGGCGGGGACCGGCGTCTCCGGCGACGCGCTGTCGCGCAAGATCGAGGTCGTGCGCGACGCGACGCGACGCGCGCGGGAGGTCTCGGGCGTCCAGCGCACCGACCCGCACCGCGTCGTGCAGGCGGTCGGCGGGAAGGAGATCGCCGCGCTGGTGGGCGCCATGGCGCGGGCGATCGAGCGGCGCATGGCGGTGCTCGTCGACGGCTTCATCGTCTCGACGGCGGCGCTCGCGCTCGTCCGGATATGCGCCGAGGCGCGGTCGGGCATGATCTTCGCCCACCGCTCGGCCGAGCGCGGCCACGCCCACGTCCTCGCGGCGCTCGACGCGCGCCCGTTGCTGGACCTCGGGATGCGGCTCGGTGAGGCGAGCGCGGCGCTGGCCGCGCTGCCCCTCCTCGACGCGGCCTGCGCCCTCCACGCCGGCATGGCGACGTTCGCGAGCGCGAGCGTGCCGGATCGCGCGCGGCCCGGGACTCCATGACGACGCCGCCGGTGCTGCGCGGCGCCCGCGCAGCGGCGACCTTCCTCACGCGCGTCCCGGTCGGCGGCTTCCCCTACGCCGAGGCGGACTGGCGCTGGGCCTCTGCCTGGTTCCCGTTCGTGGGCGCCGCGCTCGGCGCCGTCCAGGCCGCGGTGTGGCTGCTCGTCGATCGGAGCGGCGCGCTCGTCGCGGCGAGCGTCACCGTGGCCCTCGGGCTGCTGCTGACCGGGGCGTTCCACGAGGACGGCCTCGCGGACACGGCCGACGCGCTCGGCGGCGCGCTCGATCGCGCGCGGATCTTCGAGATCCTCAAGGACAGCCGCATCGGCGCGTTCGGCGCGGCGGCGCTCGTCGTGGTCCTCGTGCTGCGCGTCGCCCTGCTCGCGCGGCTCGACGCCGCGGCGCCCGTCGCCCTCGTGCTGACGCAGTGCCTCTCGCGCACCCCGCCGATCTGGCTGATGGTCGCGCTGCCCTACGTGACCCAGAGCGGCTCGCGCAGCCGCCCGGTGGCGCAGGCGGCGCTCCCGCAGGCGCTGCTCGGCTCGCTCTGGCCGGCGCTCGCGCTCGCCGCGGCGCACGCCGCCGGGGCCCTCACGGCGGCCGAGGCGGCGGGCATGCTCGTCGCGGCGGCCGCCGCCTCGGCGATCTGCGGCTTCCGCTTCCACGCCCGCGCCGGCGGGCTCACGGGCGACTTCCTGGGCGCTGCGCAGCAGATCGCCGAGTGCGCCGCGCTGCTCGCCCTCGCGCTCGTGCGGGGCGGCTGAGCCGCGGGCGCGCGTGGATCCCCTCACCCACGGCCTCATCGCCTTCCGCCACGCCCCCGTCGCGCTCTCCGGCGTCTGCTACGGCCGCCTCGACGTCGCCGCGGAGCTCCCCCCCGAGGCTGCAGCGGCCGCGATCGAGCGCGCGCTCCGCGAGCTCTGCGTCCGCCCCGGCGTGGTCTGGTCGTCGCCGCTCTCCCGCTGCGCGCTCCCGGCCGCCGAGCTCGCGGCGCGCCTCGGGGTGCCGCGCGCGATCGACGATCGCCTGCTCGAGATCTCCTACGGCGCGTGGGAGGGGCGCGCCTTCTCGGACGTCGAGCGCGACGACCCGGCCGCGTACGCCGCGTGGCTCGACGGCTGGGAGCGCGTCGGGCCGCCCGGGGGCGAGTCGGCGCTCGAGGTCGAGTCCAGGGTGCGGTCGTTCTGGCGCGAGATCGGCGCCCCGCGCGGCGTGGACGGCTCGGCCGGCGCGGACGTCGCGTCCCGCGCGCATCCGCACCTCCTTGTCGCGCACGCAGGGGTGCTGCGCGCGCTCCGGGTCGTCGCGTGCGGCGCCAGCTGGCCCGCGGCGATGAGCGCGCCGGTCCCTCACCTCGCGGCCGAGCGCTTCCCTCTCCCTGCGTCCGCCCTTTCGCTGGCGGACCCCTGAGGGGGGCGTACCCTCGTCGGGCATGACCCCGCAAGAAGAGCTCGCGCTCCTGCTGCGCCCGGCGGCCGGAGGCCTCTACCTCGTCTCGACCGGCCGCGCGCAGCAGCTCGAGGTCCAGCGGCGGCTCTACGGCGCCGCGACCGAGGAGGAGGTCCTCGCGCGGTTCCGCGCGTCGCTCGACCGCATCGCCGGCGCGCGCGCCGTCTTGCTCGGCGTGCCCTCCGACGTCGGCGCGGGCTTCCTCCGCGGCTCCAACATGGGCCCGCAGGCCATCCGGACCGCGCTCCTCGACGCCTCCCCGGACTTCCCCGAGCGGGCGCGCGAGGTCGGGCTCGTCGACATCGGCGACGTGTTCGTCGTGCCGCAGCTCCTGCACGACGACATGCTCTCGGAGGCGCAGAAGGCCGCGTCGCGCCGCGCGCTCTACCCTGGCGTGCCCGAGCCCGCGGCGTCGCGGCTGCCGGTCTCGCCGCTCTCCATCGCGGAGCGCGCGCTCGATCTCGTCTTCTCGATCAACCCGGGCGTCGCTCCCATCGTGCTCGGCGGCGATCACTCCACGGCCTTGCCGGCCGCGCGCGCGCTCGCCCGCGCGCGGAAGCGCCCGTGGGGCATCGTCCAGCCGGACGCGCACACCGATCTCCTCGAGGAGCGGCTCGGGGTCGCGTACTGCTTCGCCACGTGGTCGTACCACGCGAACGAGCTGGTCGGGCGGGGCGGCCGGCTGACGCAGGTGGGGGTCCGCGCGTCGCAGAAGCCGCGCGAGCACTGGGAGAGCCGCTACGGCGTGCGGCAGTTCTGGGCGGCCGAGTGCCGCGCCGATCCGGCGGCGGCGCTCGACACCATCGTGGCCCACGTGAAGAGCACCGGCGTCGAGGGCGTGTATTTCTCGAACGACATCGACGGCACGGACGCCGCGTACGCCGACGCCACGGGGACGCCGGAGCCGGACGGCCTGTCGCCCGAGTTCGTCGTGGCGCTCATCCGCCGGCTCGGGCGCGAGGTCGGCCTGATCGGCGGCGACGTCATGGAGGTCGCGCCGGCGCTCCAGCCGACGCCGGAGAGCGCGGCGCGCACGGTCGCGCTCGCCGCGCGCTACCTGCGCGAGACGATCGAGGCCACCGTCGGCCGCGCGCTCGCTTGACGCCGCTCAGGGCTCGGGGCCGCTGGCCGCGGGCAGGGCGGCGTCGCGGGCCCAATCGCTCCAGGACCCCTCGTAGAGGATCGCGTCCTCGCGGCCGAGCGTCATCAGGGCGAGCAGATCGTGGCAGGCGGTGACGCCTGAGCCGCAGTAGCAGACCACGGTGGCCGCATCGAGCGCGCCGAGGTCGCGGTAGCGCCGCTCGAGCTCCGCGCGCTCGCGGAAGGCGCCCCCGGGGCCGCTGAGGTTCTCGACGAAGGGGGCCGAGCGGGCGCCGGGGATGTGGCCCGGGCGGGCATCGACGGGCTCGGTCTGCCCCTCGTAGCGCTCGCGGGCGCGCGCATCGAGGATCACCGCCGCGGAATCGCGGCGCAGCCTGTCGACAGCCGCCTTGTCGGCGACCGGGGCGCCGCCGGCGGCGAGATCCATGGCGGGCGCTTCCGCGATCGCGGGTGCCGCGGTCGAGAGGGGGTATCCCGCGGAGGTCCACGCCTGGAGTCCCCCGTCGAGCACGCGCCCCCCTGGATGACCGAAGTAGCGCAGCAGCCACCAGAGACGGGCGGCGATGGCGCCCCCGGCGTCGTCGTAGCCGACGACCACCGAGCCCGGGACGACCCCGATGCGGGCGAGGACGCGCGCGAACGCCGCCGCGTCGGGCAGCGGGTGGCGGCCTGGTCCGCCGCGCGCCGGGCTGGAGAGATCGGCGTCGACGTCGATGTGCACGGCGCCCGGGATGTGCCCGCGGGCGTACTCGTCGGCGCCGCGGCGACCGCCGAGGTACCAGCGGCAATCGACGACGCGGACGCGGGGATCGCCCGCGTGCGCCGCGAGCCAGGCGACATCGACGAGCGGACCGGGGGGCACGAGGAAGGGATCGCGCATGGGCGAAGGGTACCCACCCTGCTCGCGCCGGGCCACATCGCATCCTCGCCATGCCCGACGTGCTCGGCTGTGCCCGATGGCGCCGTGCAGCCGCGCGCGACTCCGGCGCTCGACGGAGCGCCCCAGAGCGACGGCATTTGCAAGCACTTCTGACAGTTGACATGGGGCTTGAGGTCATCGTGCATGAATGCCAATCGGTGCGTGCATCACACCTGGTTGCGAGGATAGCCGCCACAAACCGCTTGATTTTCAAACGAATTGGCTCGTCCTGCGCGCCCCGCAGCACCTCCCACCCGGAAGACACCCCTGGCCTCGCTCAACGCTTCACCGAGACGGCCAGGTCAGCCTTGCCACCTTCGACGTTCACCGCCTGACCCGTCTTGAAGTAGCCGCCGCAGCTCCCTGCCTGGAAGATCGGCAGGTTGTTGAGGTTGTGGCTGTTGCCGTCGGAGTCTTCCTGGAACCATGCCGTCGCGGTGTTGTCGAGGAGCTTCCCCTCGCCCTCATCGATGCTGTCGAGCCGACCGACGAGGTAAGCGAAAGCCTTGCGGCCGAAATCGCGGATCGTCGACTCGAGGCACGCGACCGCCGCCGGATCGCAGGCAATGAACCTGGACTTGTTCTCCCCCGCCATCACCTCGGCGGCGATGCTCTCGGCAGCCACGAGGTAGGAGTTCCAGGCGATGTCCGTCATGCTGCCCTCGAAGTCGGACACGAGGAGCGAGGACGGGTTGCCCGTGGGAGCGTTCGGCACGTTCGTCACGCCGAGCAGATCCCTCACCACCGCGTCGTACTCCCGGTTCAAGAGGCGCGGGACCTGGGACGTCGCCCAGATGCCGGGAGTGCAGACATCCGGGTCGCCTGGGTCCGGCTCCACCGGCCCGCCCCCCGTACCGCTGCCAGAGGTCTCCCCGCCACTGGAGGAGACCCCAGGTTCACCGGGTGCTATTTCGCCAGTGCAACCAGCGAGAAAAGTTGATGACGTCAAAATGTTGCCGTACCAATGTACGCTAGTTGCCGCAGCGTTCTCATGATGTGACAATCCCCGGCCTGCGTCGCGCTGATCCCCCTGCGCATGATTCCAACGCGGGCCCCGGCCAGCCGCGTTCGTCGAGCGGCCCTCGCCTCAGGCTCGAGCGCAGAAACGGCGCCAGATGTCGCGGTAGATCGACTCGAGATTGCGGGCGAAGCGCGGGCCGTCCATGAGCGGCGACTGCTTCATGCGATCGCGCAGCGTTCGGCGAAGCTCGCCCAGGTGCTCGAGGTTCTCCGCGAGCGAGGTAGCGGCCTGAACGTAGTGTTCCGGCGTCGTCGCGATGAGCTCCGGCAGGCCCAGGTTCATCGCCTGGCAGACGCCGGCGCGGCCGACCACGGTTTCACCTGCGAGGGTCACCACCGGGACGCCCATCCACAGCGCGTCGAGGCTCGTTGTGTGGCCGTTGGAAGGGAACGTATCGAGACAGATGTCGATCTCGCGGTACCTTCGCAGATAGTCGAGCCGCCCGCACCGATCGACGAACTCGATCCGATCGCGCTGGACGCCCCCTTCCTCGAAGATCGAGCGCACCCGGTCCCGCGCCCTTCCCCGCGGCGCCATGAGCGTGAGCCGCGACCGGGGCACAGCGGCCAGCACCCTCGTCCAGACACGAAGCACCCCTTCATTCACCTTCCTGAAGTGGTTCAGGCAGCCGAAGTTGACCCTCCCCTCCGCGAGCGCGGGGAGAGCGCTCACGTCGGGCACGTCGGTGAGCGGGTCGTAGCACCAGAAGGAGTCGGGGAGCCGAAGGGTCTCCTCCGTGTAAACGTCCGTGTTTGCACCGGGGGGATCGAGGAAGGGATCGGACACGCGATAGTCCATCGATTCGAGGCCCGTCGTCCCGGGGTACGCCAGCCAGCACACCTGAAGGGGAGCCGGCCGGCGGGCAAAGACAAGGACGCGGCGGTCGGTCATATGCATGGTGAGATCGACCAGGATATCGATCTGATCCCGCCGGATGACCTCGGCCAGGGCAGCGTCGTCCAGCGCCGCGACCTCGCGGAAAACATCGGCATGACCGCGAATGCGATCCGTCAGGCCATCCGGCTTGTCCGTGCTCGAGTAGAAGAAGATCTCGAACTGCCGGTGGTCATGGTTCTGGAACAGCGGGATCGTGAAGAGAGACTGGACGTGGGTTCGGAAGTCGGGTGACACGTAACCGATGCGGAGCCGCCGGTCGGACGACCGATCGGTCGTGTGAGCGGGAGCCTGCGCGGCGAGGGGGCGGGCATGCCGGGCATTCCACGCGCGCGCCTCGGCGAGGATGTCGCTCTCGGTGACGTCCGGCCAGAACGGCATGTTGAAGAGAAGAGCGCTGTGCGCGGCGGGGTCGTCGGGACACAGGGCGACCGCTTCGCGGTACATCGCCTGAGACTCGTCGAGGAGCCCCGACTCGCCGAGCGCGGCCGCGAGATAATCCCGCGCGACATGAAAATTTCGATCGATCTCGAGCGCTCGACGCAGATCGTCGATCGCTTCGTCGAAACGGCCGGCGTCCGCGTGAATCGCGCCGAGCGCGGTGTACGCATTGGCCATCCGCGGGTTGAGCTTCAGCGCCACGCGGTACCAGACCGCGGCGTCGTCCGACCGGCCGCCGAGGCGCAGTGTCTCGCCGAGGGCCGCCAGGGCATCGGAAGCGCTCAAGCTCGACTCAGGGCTGCGCGCCGCCGCCGGACCGACCCCGGCGGCGGATGCTCCCCGCTGGTCCCTCAGGCTCGCGAGGCGCTCGCCCGCCTGCAATAGCCCAGGTTCGAGATCACGGGCGCGCTCGTAGCATGCGGCCGCCGCGCCCAGGTCCCCTTGCTCCTCGAACGTGAGAGCGAGGTTGAACACCGCTTCGGCGAAGTCGGGCTTCCGAGCGACGGCCATGAGCAACACGGCGACCGCCTGGGGTCTCCGGCCGAGGCAGCGATACACGTCGCCGAGATGCGACAGGTAGAGGGCGTTGTTCGGGGCGACGCCGACGGCTCGCTCGAGGAGCGCGGCGGCCTCCGCGAGCCGACCGGATTGGACGGTGATCACGCTGAGAAGAAGCAGCGCGTCGCCATGCCCGGGCGCTTGCTCGAGCGCGCCGCGATAGAGGAGCTCTGCGCGATCGACCTGCCCGGCCCGATGAAACTGCACTGCCAATTCGAAGAGCGAAGCGGCGGTCACGGGGAGTTCCTTGTCGAAAGAGTGCGGGATCTCGCCGAGCAGGATGGCTGCGCCCGGGCGCTGAGCACAAGCCGGTTTTCAGGTCGACCGGCGCGTCCAGCATGGCTGTACGATGGGAGGCCCACTTCTGGAGAGCCACTTCGAGGAGCTTGACTTTCGGATCGCGCCTGGAGCTCTTCGCCCCTCCCGACGCGAATCGCGCCGGACCGAGCCAAGCAACCGAGCTCGGGCGATGGCCTCCACGAATCGCTTGATTTTCGGATGGCATTTGCTCATTCTACCCGCACAAGAGGACGTTCCACGTCTCGCGCAGCTCTTGCCTACGGGCGACGCAGATCGCGCGTCGCCTCTGCAATCCGAAGCTCGAAGCCCTTTGCTTCGATCCACGGGAACGAGAGCTAAACCTTCTCTCTCACCATCCTCGTCGTGAACCATGAAACTTCGATTCTCAAGCTTCATCGCGGCAGCATTCGTCGCCGTCCTGTCACCGCTCTCAGGCTGCTCCGACGACCCTGACGACACCGGCGCTGGAGGCGCCGGCGGCACGGATGCCGGAAGCACGAGCGCCAGTGTGTCTACCTCGAGCGCGGTCGGGTCCGGCGGCTCGGGCGGGGCTGGCTCGACCAGCGCGAGCACCGGTGGCGACGGCGGCTCGACCGGCAGCGGCAGCGGGCAAGCGCCGACGTTCGAGACGTTCCAGTTCGTCATACAAAACGCTTGTTTCGGGGCGGGTTGCCATAACGACGATATGAACCCCCTGAACTTGATGGTCGACGGAGAGCTTCACATGAGGGTGAGCTCCCACGTAACCGAGCATTGCGGCGATCTCATCAATACCGAAAATCCGGAAGAGAGCGCGCTCATCAAGATCTTGAAGGGGCCGTGCGGCGGAACTCCGCGAATGCCCCTCGAGTGCGTCAACGATGACGATGCCAAGTGCATCCCCCCCGACTACATCGAAGCGATCACGCAGTGGATCGCCGACGGCGCGCAGGAGTAGCCGGGCTTCGCGAGTAGCCGCCGACGGGTCGCGGCGCCCCACGGGCGCATCGTGTCAGGGGATAGCCGAGCGACCCGTCGGATGGTTCACTTCTTTCCCATCGCGCCTGCCGGATATGCGGCTTGATCAGCGCCGGGCATGTCCACGGTGTTCGTCTCGAAGTCCCAGCTGCCACCCGGCGGAATCTGGACTGTGCCGGTGGCGATCGCGACGCCGAGCGGACGCCCGACGCGATTGACCGAGAAGACCGTGACAGAGGGGTCGCTCACCGCCACGTCGAGCCCGTTGAAGAGCGTGCCCGTGTACACGGTGCCGGCGCCGCCCGTCACGGCCTTCACGTCGCTGGCGGTGAGGCCATCGATGGGAACGACGTCGAGAGCAAAGTAGGGGCACCGGTAGACGACGTACCCCACATCTTCGATCGCGATGTCCGAGGGCAGGTCCGTCACCGCGGTCATGGTCACGTCCCCCGGACCCACGCACGCAGCGATCGCGTCCGAGCCATCCGTGACGCGATAGAAATGCTGAGTCAGCAACCCGTTGATCCCGGATGCCACGGACTGCTGAGCCTTGTTGTAGAGCTCGACGGAGAGGGCCGCGCTGCATGCCGGGGTATCCCCGTCGTTCCTCAAGGCGGCGTAGAGCTCGGTGTTGGTCGGTCCTTTGCGGAGAGTCAGCGCGATCACGTTGAGCACGCCGTTCCCGCCGGGGAGCGCCATGATGGTGAGGTCTTCAGGGACGACGATCGCGTCGTCACCAGCGTCCCCGCCCACCCCGGCACCGTCGCTCGCCTCGCTCGAGCAGGCCAGCGGGAGGAGCACGGCAGCAGGGAGGAGGAGACGCTTCGCCAGCATGAACATGAGAAGAGATGCCCAGCCTATCGCTGCCCGCCATCGTTGGACAGCGCGGAGTCGCGACGTGAGACACATCACAGAGAGCAGCGATTTCGTGATGCTTGCGATCGCCGGCGGCGCACAAGCGCAAAGACCCCTTCGGTAGGAAGGGGTCTTTGGACCCGAGCTCGTCGGGGTGTTCAGGGCCTGGCTCCGGGAGTGGTCAGGCCTTGAGCTCCGTGAACCCGCCCGGATTCTTGATCGAGGCGCCGGCGACTGCGCCCTTGCCACCGATGAACTCCTCCGTCTTGTCGGAATAGCCGAACTTGGTCACCTCCGCGGAGCCCCCCTTCGCAGGGAAGCCGTCCGCGCCCGCCTTCACGCCCATGGCGTTCATGATGTTGCAGAAGTACTTGTTGATCGGCGCGTTGCCGACCTTCGAATCGGTCCCGGTGCCCTGGTTGATCCCGTTGACCTGGCCGCTGCCGTTGGCGCACTGCGACTCGCTGTTGCCGTTCGTCGGCGTCGACGCGGGGTCAACGTTGATGATCTGACCGGTCTTGAAGTAGCCGCCGCCGCTGCCGGCCTGGATGATCGGAGCGTTGTTGAGGTTGTGCGCGTTGCCGTCCGACATCTCGTTGAACCAGATGGCGACGCTGGTGTCGAGGACCGTCTGCCCGTTCCCCTGGGGGATGCTGTCGAGCATTCCGACGAGCTTCGCGAACTTCTGCGCGTAATAGGTGTCCACCTTGACGAGCCACTCGAGCGCGTTGGGCAGGCAGCTGCCGGTCATGCCGGCGTTGTCGAGGCGGTGCGAGAGGGAGTGCGACTCCATCGTGATGCCGAGCCCCTTGAAGTTGTAGTTTCCCGGGTACTTCAGGAAAATGACGGGGTTCGCGTTGCAGGCCGCCGCGAGCGCCGCGATGGCCGAGCTGATGTCCGCGCCATCCAGATCGCCGGAGACCTTGGTCGTGAGGACGTCGACGCCCAGGCCGCCCGACGACGCCTTGGAGGCGTTCGCGGAGGTCGCGCCGAGCATCGCGCCGAGCTCCTCGCTGCACTGCGCGGAGGCCACCACGGTCCCTGTCTGGTTGAGGAGCTCCTTCCAGGCTGCGAGCTTGCGCTTGTCGGCCTGGCTCATGTCGAACCGCTCGAGCGTCTGCAGATCATCCTTCACGAGGTCGAGGATGCTCTTGCCGCGGAGCGCCGCGTAGGTGTCCGGATTCATCGGCTGCCCCGACTGGAAGAGGCCCGTGAGGCTGCTGAAGGCCTGCGACGCGTTGAGGCCCCTGAAGATGGTCTCGGCGGCGGAGTAGGAGATCGCCGACTGAGAGTTGTCATTCTGGCCAGCCGTGGCGATGAGCAACGGCGTGCCCTGCGGGCTGAGCTGCTGGGCCATGACGTGATCCAGCGAGGGACCGACGGGCTTCGCGTTGAACTTCGTCGCCTGGTTGAAGCTGAACGGGTCGTTGCTGTTCGGGGTGACCGGCTGGCAGGTGAAGAACGACCCCACGATCTGCGTGTGGGAGTCGTTCCCCTGTCCACGCTTCATGTTGGAGGTCCACTCGTTCATCGAGCGGATGCCGCGCGGCATGAGGAGCTTCTTCGCGTAGGGAGCGAGGGACGCGAGGCTCGTCGACTGGAGGTCAGCAGCCGTGAGCTCCCCCTGGGTCTTCGTGGGGAACCACTTGTTCGTGACGCACCCATAGTGGGTGAACATCACGATGAGCGCTTTCCCACCACCCGAAGCGGACTGGGCCTTTGCGTCGCGCTCCCACACGGAGCTGAGGAACGGCGCAGCCAGGGCGGCTCCGCCCAGGCCACGAAGGAAGATTCTGCGGTTCAGTTGCTTGCTCATGGTCAAGTTTCCTCAGCTTTCACGGCGTTTCGCGGACGCGCACGCGGAACGAATCCGCTTGAGTGAGATCGGCCAGCAGGTTGAGGATGCTGTAGCCACCCTCGGACAGCTTCATGTCGATCTGATCGACGACGCACTTATCTTTCCCGTTCGGATCCCGCCCGAAGGCATAGGAGACCCACGACTCGGCGTAGAGCTGCTTGGCCTTATGAAGCTGAGCGATCTCCTGCATGAGCGCGAGCGGAGAGGAGATCTCCTTCACGTTGCCGTCGCCGAAGTCGATGGTGTTCGTCGTGACGCTCGCGTCGATCGCACCACCGAGAGGATCGGTCGTCTGCAATTTTCCGATGCCGTCGAAGCCTTCCATCACGAATCCCGGAGGATTGATGACCGAGTGGCAGCCTTTGCAGCTAGACGGCTCCGTCAGCTTTTCGATCCTCGCGCGTTGCGTCGCGAAGTCGCCGGTAACGGTCTGCATGGTGGCGCCGGGGATGGGCGGACCCGGATTGACACCGAGCAGATACACCGAGATGAACGCGCCTCGCAGGATCGGGCTCGTGGCGTCGTAGCCCGCGTAGGAGCTCAAGAACCCGACGCGCGTCAGGAAGCCCGGCCGCACGTTGGCGTCCAGCTCCACCTTGGTCAGCTCGGCGCCGTAGCTCGCAGGATCGAGCCCGTAGATCGCCGCGTTGTCCTTGTTGACGAAGGCGACATTGCTGAGGAGGAGATCGTCGAACGAGCCGCCCTCGAACGCGACGTCCTCGAAGAAGGCGTCGAGCTCTGCCTGCCAGCTGGGCTTGGCGGCGTCGGAGTACAACGGATACGTCTCGGTGTCGTGATCCATCTTCCACCAGTGGGCGTTTCCATTGTTCATCTGCGCCCAGTTGCGGTGGAACGCTGTCACGAGCGGCCCCGTCTTCTCGCGCACATCGATCATTCGCTGCGCCTGGGCCAGAATCTGCTCCTTGGTCTGGAGCTCGCCGTTGTCGGCGGCCGCGCTCAGCACCTCATCCGGAGCGGAGCCCCAGAGCAAGTACGAGAGCTTCGTCGCCACCTCGTAGCTGGACAGCTTGATGCCCTGGCCGGACGCATCCGCGTCGGTCGCCAGCTCGGGGAGCATGAGGAACGAGGGCGACACGAGGAAGCCGACCAGCGTTGCCTCGGCGACCTCGGCGGGCGTTCCTGCCGGCGTGATCTGGCCCAGCTTCTGGAATCGCGCCACCTCCAGATCGGTCAGTGGGCGACGGAACGCCTTGCGGCCGAAGGTCTTGATGGTCTGCTCCAAGCAGCCGGCCGCCGCAGGGTCGCAGCTGATGAACTTGGACTTGTTCTGCCCAGCCATCACCGCCTTGGCGATCTTCTCGGCAACCTCTTGATAGAGCCGCCACGCGTCGGGGGTCATCGGGCCGTCGAAGTCGTCGACGAGCTGCTCGGACGGCAGCTTGCTGTCGACGCTGGTGACGCCAAGGAGATCCCGCACCGTGTTGTCGTACTGCCGGTTCAGCAGCCGGGGGATCTGGGACGTGATAGGGACGCCGGGGATGCACTTCTCGGGGGGACCGTTGTCGGGTTCGTCCGTGCCCCCCGAACCGGTGCTGCCGCTCCCGCTGCCGGAGGTCTCCCCGCCGCCGGTGATCCCACCCTCGCCGGGCGCTATCTCGCCGGTGCACCCGGCGAGGAAGGTCAATGAGGTGAAAAATGTTGTCGTACCAATGTACGATAGTTGCCGTAACGTTCGCATGACCTCACTATTCCCGGTCCGCACCGGAGTGATCATGGGAGCGGATCAAAAGTGATGGATCGGCCCGAGGGTCGCCATCCGCGAGATCACGCGCGTCTTGCAGAACGCTTCCTCTGGAGACGTGATAGTGAAACGCCGGCGTACGAGCGACGCCCTGATGCTCTCTTCGATCTCGTGAAGCTGCCCGATTGGCGCGCGGACGCCGAGTTCGCTGTGGAACAGCGACGCGCGCGGGCCACTGCGGGGGCCGCCAAGCGCGTCATTGCGACGCGGCGCGGCGGCACGCTCAGGGCCATAGAGTGCTTGACGAGAGCTCGCTCGGCCGCGAGAGGCCGGCGCTTCATGCGCGAGCGCACGGGCCTCACGAATCCAGTAGGTTCTCAAATGTCCAACCATGGCATTCCAAGCCTCGTGTCATTCGTCGGCAACGCGCCGCATCACCCAACGTGAGGGCCATCACGCCAATCGGGTCATGCGGCCAGGGCGGTCATTTCTGGCCCCTGCCCCTCGCCCTCTGCACAACGATGCAATCGAGGTCCTTGATCGTCATCGGGGCTGTCGCTCTTGTCCTCCCTCTCGCATGCTCGGCGAGCCCCCCCGATGATGGGGCGGGCAACGGCGGGAGCGGACCCGGCATGGGCGGGGACCCCGGCGAGGGCCTGCATTTCGTGCCGGAGGGCCTGTCCAGCACCGACACGGACGAGGACGGGGCTGGGCTCAAGCTGGTTGCCTTCACCCTGGTGCAGGGGGCGACGGGCCCCGAGCTCTACGCCGCGGTCAGAAATGACGGGGAGACCGCGTCCTGCGACGCCGGCCTGATGTCGTACTTCATCGACAGGGCCGATCAGCTCGTGACAACCTGGGGCGGTAGCTTGCTCAGCGGCCGGCTCTATCGGCTGGACGACGGCTCTGGCGTGATGATCCCCTGCATCGCCCCGGGCGAGATCGCGATGACCGGCTCAGCGGATCTCCCCGGTGACCTGGTGATCGAGGAGCTGGGGTATCTGAAGCACAGGTTTCCGGCCTTCACCGTGGACGTGGTCCCTGTCGATGCCGTCGCCGTCAGCGAGGTGAAGACCGTCGGCAGGGGCGCCGGGAGCGCCTACACGGGCACGCTCGAGAACCGACTCGATGTGGCGGTGAGCGATGCCACGATAACGGTCTTCCCGGTGAATCGAGTCGGACGGCCGCTCGGCATGGCGACGAGCAGCGCGGCCGCCGACATTCCACCCGGCGGGCTCTGGACCTTCGAGACGACCACCGTGGACGACGTCGGCGTTGATCACGTCGCCTATCCGACGGTTTCGGTTCCTCCGTGAAGCGGGGTGCAGGCTAGCAGGAGGAAACGAAGATCAGGCGGATCGTCGCCAGTGTCCCGAGCACGAACAGCCCTGCATAGAAGATCGTCCGCTTGCGCCTCAGCTGCTCGGCGCTGAGCCCGGTCGACACGGGATCCTCACCGGGCGCCACCTCCCCGCCGGCGTGCACCGCCGGCACCGCGAGCGGCCCGCTGCCTGCCAGCGGCGCGCTCGCTCCAGGCGGCCTGCCTGCCGGCGGCGTGCTCGCTCCGGGCGGCGTGCTCGCTCCGGGCGGCCTGCCCGCGGCGGGCGGCGTGCTCGCTCCGGATGGCCTGCTCGCAACGGGCGGCCTGCTCGCCGTGGAAGCAACGCCGTTCGCAGCCTGGGCCGGGGCCAGCCCTCGCTGGAGCTCCCCCTCGGGCGTGGTCGCCATCGCGTGCAGGCGCGGGCGCTGCGGAACATCGTCCGGGCCGTCGAAATCGAGGTACTGCACCGAGAGCGAGCCCGTCGCGGCGCCGAGAGGGAGCGGGGCGTCGCTGCGGCCCGCCGCAGGAACGCTGTGCCGTCCATCGGGCGATGAGGGGCGGACCGACCTACGGTCAGCGGACGTGGTCCCGACCGCCGGCGCCTTTCGCCCGAGGCCCGGCGAGCTCTGTCTCGGCGCGCTCTCCGGAGGGAGCGACGGTGAGGCCCGGTAACCGGCGCCGCTCAGCGAGCCCGTCCTCGCGATGCAGGCCTCCACGTGCTCCTTCAGCTCGCTCCGGGCCTCGTCCTCGGCTCCGTGGCCCATGTCGCGGAGCACCTGCTCCAGATCGCCCGCCAGCTTGCCCGCGCTGGCGATCCGCTTCTCGATGGAGAACTCGGTCGCCGCGTCGAGCGCATCCGAGAGCCGCGCGCTCAGGTCGGGCAGGAGCTCGCGCGCGCGAGGGATCGGCAGCGACGCGACGCCCATGATCAGCTGCCTCTGCGTCTCGGCCTTGCGCACCCGGCTGCCGAGCAGCGCCTCCAGGAGCGTGATCCCCAGGGAGAACACGTCCGCGCGCCCGTCGAACGGCTCCCCGCGCGCCTGCTCCGGAGGCATGTACGGGAGCTTCCCCTTGAACACGCTGCTCTCGGACTGCTCGTCCGCGAGGCCCGGTATCCGCGCGACGCCGAAGTCGGTCAGGCAGACGCGGCCATCCCGCCCGAGCAGGATGTTGGACGGCGAGACGTCGCGGTGGACGACCGCGTAGCTCTGCCCTTCGTCCTCGCACAGGCTGTGCACCGCCTCGAGCGCCCTCGCCATCTCCCGGCCGATGTAGGCCACGGCGCGCGGCGAGAACGCGCCCACCTTCCTGAGCACGCGATCGAGGGCGGGGCCGTCGATGTAGTCGAGCGCGAGGTACACCGAGCCCTCGAATTCCCCGAACTCGACGAGCCGGACGACGTTCGGGTGATCGAGCCGCGCGATCACAAGGGCCTCGGCGAAGAACGACTCCCTCGCGCTCTCGCCGAGCCCTGGCCTCGGGACCAGCCGCTTCAGCGCGACGTGACGCCGGAGGTCGGGAGGCCCCTCCTCGGCGAGCCACACCTCCCCCATCCCGCCCTTGCCCAGCATCCGGATGAGCCGGTACTTGCCGGCGAACAGCTCCGGCGGCGGATCGGACTCGGCGTTCTTGCGACGCGGGCGGGAGGCGGGCATCTCGTTGTGTGCAGCGCTCGATCTCGACTCCGTCGAGGCTAGCCCTCCTGCTCGGGGTGGAGAGGGTGCAAGCAAGGCATGCCCGATCCTACCGCCGCCCGCGCGCCGCAGGAATCACCGCGTCGATGCCCGACGCAGATCCAGCCTGCGTGGACTGGGTCCCGCCTCACCGAGAGGGCGCCGCTCACGCCTCGCTCACTCCTGCGTGTGCTCCTCGCGGATCGGCTCCCGCATCGTCGTCGCCGGGAACCACTCGAAGAAGCGGTGGATGAGCTGGCGCCGCTCGGGCTCGATGTACTCGAACACGGCGCCCCGGTCGTTGATCTCCCAGAACTCGTTGCTCGTCACGGCCAGGAGCTCCGCGCGGATAGAGCGCAGCCTGTCGGGCCGCTCGTCGCGCATGTCGCGGTAGATCTTCCGCGCGAGCGCCTCCTCCCCCTTCTGCAGGTAGTACGTGGCGAGCTTGACCTGTGCCTTGCGGACGCCGCGGAGCGACGGCTCCTGCTGATCGAGCTCCGCTTCCTTGTCCACCTCGAGGAAGAGCTGGAGCAGCTCGTCCCGGGCAGGTGCGTGCAGGTCGTACGCGCGCTCGTTGACCACGCAGAGATCGAACGCGACGGTCTCGGTCAGGAACGCGAGCCCCATCGCGTGCGCCGTCTGCGCGTAGTACTTGAAATGACGCGCGATCTCGAGGACCTGATCCCCCCACCCCGCCTTGAGCAGCTCCTCCGCGAGGTAGCGGTACTGGTTCAGGTTGTTGTAGGCCGCGGCGATGTCCTTCGCGTTGAGCGACCTGCGCATGTACGTGTTGAAGAACTTCACGACGACCGCGACGGCCGCCCGGTCTCCAGCGGCGATGGCGGTCTGCCCGATGTAGCGCGTGTCGATGGCGATGCGCGTGATGAGGTCGGGCATCGCCGTGAGCGCCTCGCGGTAGACCATCAAGAACTGGCGGAGCGCCTTGTACTCGAGCCAGGTCCGCGCGGTCGACAGCTTGCCGAGCGCCTCGGCGTTCATGCTCACGAAGTCGGTGTCCTTCGCGAGGCGATCGCGGATCTGGAACCAGCGCGGATCGAGCGTCGCCTTGTGGGGCAGGTACGCGACGACGAGCTCCGACAGCGAGTCGATCGTCTTCGACGCGATCCCCTTGTCCTTCTGGTCGATCGCGTTGAGCGCCACGTCGGCGAGCTGCTCCAGCGACGAGAGCGCCGTCACCCGCCGCTCGTCGACCTCGGCCTCGTCCTCTCCGCCCGCGGGGCGCAGCGCCTGCTCGACGCCGCTCGTCTTGATCCGCCGGACCACGTTGTCGGGCTCGACGAAGTCGAACACGTACCCGAAGTAGGGCGCCATCATGAGCAGGCTCGCGGTGAGCAGCCCCATCGTGACGAGGACGCCGTAGGCGGGGACGAAGACGTCCTCGGTCGAGCCGCCCCCGCCGACGCGGATCGAGAAGTTGACCCACAGCGAGAACACCGCGCTGACGACGAAGAAGCCCATCACGAGCATGTTCGTCCGGTCGCGGAAGAACATCTCGGTGATCCGCGGCGTGTAACGGTTCGCGGCGAGCTGCACGATGATGGACGCGACCGTGATGACGATGCCGAGGATGGCGGCGATGACCTCGCCGATGCCGCCCATGATGTGCTCGGCGTCGCTCGGCGACATGCGCGCGAACACCTCCCAGAGCGAGAGGTGCGCGTTCTCGTGCCGCGCGACGTCGAGCAGGTGGACGACGGCGAGGGTCGCGACGCTGACGCCCAGGAGATACGACATCGGCCGCAGCCAGATGCGGGCCACGGTCGCGCCCCTGCGACGCTGTCGTTCGGCGTCCTCTGCGGTCGGATCGGGTCTCACCAGATGACCACCGCTCGGTCGACCTGCTTGCCGATCCGCCTGCCCACCCGCTCCACGCTGCCCCCCACGCACCTGCTCCACGCGTCCGCCACGCCAGGCGGCGGCCCGGCTATTTCTTCTCCGGGGGGCTGTCGAGATCTTCCGCGAGGTAGCTGAGGATCACCTCGTCGAGCGATTTCTCGCTGATCAGGTCCTCACCGAAGATCGAGGCGCCCTCCGCCGGCCGGTTCGTCGCGAAGATGCTGGCCGGGCGCGAGGCCGCGTAGCGGCCGGAGCCAGGGCCGCCCGAGAAATGCTCGACCGCGACCTGGGGCGCGGTCGGCGCGACGGGTTGCTCGGGGTGGACATTGCTGTAGACCCCGGCGCCGGAGGCCGCGGACTCCGCCCGCCGCCCGATCACCGACGCAGGCGGCGGCGGGAGGTCCTGGATCTGCTGAAAGAACGGCGTCTGTGCCTCGGCTGCGGCGCGCTCCAGCGCGTCGAGATCGAGATCGATGGACGGTTGTTCGGGCTTGATCTCCGCGGGCGACGCCGGGCGTACGGCCCTGCCGGCGAGCGGGCTGGCCGCGCGCCCGCCGCCGAGCGCCTGGAGCGCGACGGGATCGAGCTCGAGCCGGGGGCGCCCGCTGGCCGAAGCGGGCGCCGGCTCGGCCGCGGGGGCGCGCGGCGCCGTGGCGAGGGGCGCGGCCGCTGGCCTCGCGGGCTGCGCGGCGGGCCTGGGCGCCGGCGTCGGCGCGGCTGCCGGCTTCGGGCGCGGCGACGCCTCGGGCACGGCGGGCGGCGTGAGGGGCAGGGACGGCGGGGGCGGCTTCGGCGCGCCCGTCACCTCGGGCGACGAGGGCGACGACGCCCGCGCGGGCTTGCTCGCCTCCGGATGCGGCGGGGCGGGGGCGGCGCCTGCGGACACGGCGCCTGCGGACACGGCGGCTGCGGACACAGGCGGGGCGGCGGTGTCGTCGAAGAGGTAGTCGAAGTGACCGTCGCGCAGGGCGATGAACATCGCCTTGTGCTGCTCCTTCATGAGGCCGCGAACCGTCTCCGCGAGCGAGGCCTGACCGACGTGCTCCGCGTACGAGGTCTTCGTGGTCTTGAGGATGCGCCCGCCGTCGGCGAAGAGGTGCGTGATGATGTGAGGATGGCGAATGCCCGAGTCCTCAGTCTGTATGTGGAACAACCGCCCCTTGTGCCGGACGTTGTTGTTGAAGCCGAGCAAGGGCGACGGGGCTTTCACGACAGGCAATCCGAGGGTGGGGAGGTGAGGAGATCGCGCCAGCGGGGAGCGCTCGCCACGGCCGAGACTATCACAGCGCGGCGCGCCCGGAACGATTCGCAGCGCGCCGGCGTCCCTTCACGTCCTTCCGCCGTTCTTCCCCCGTCCTCCGCCCGTCCTCCGCCGCTCCTTCACCGTCTCCGCGGTGGGGGAGCATGTCGGGGCTGGTCCTCCGAGGACCGCTCGCGGGTCGCGTCAGGGCAGACAGCGCTCCAGGTCGTCCGCAGTTCCCGCCTGGAGGGCGCACGCCACCTCCGCCTGCGTGAGGTCGGCCTCGCAGCGGACGAAGCCGCGCTCCCCGGCGGCCGCGCGCGCCATCGCGGTCCTCTCGGCCACCTGGGAGGCAGCGGGCTCGGGGTTGGCCGCGCGCAGGACGAGCTCGACGTACCGTTCGAGGAGCGCGGCGCACGCCTCGGCGGACGGGCGTGGAGCGGCGCGGCGGAGCGCGGCGCGCCCCACAAGGATACCGAGCACCAGCAGGACGATCGCCAGGGTTGCCAGGACGTCGGCGCGGGTCGCGGGGCGCGTCACTCCAGACACTTATCGACCTGCTCCGGGGTCGTTGCCTGCCGGACGCACACCATCGCAGCATCGGTGATGCGGCGCCCGACGCACCTGTCGATGAGCTCCTTGCCGCGGGCGTCCCGCACCGCCGCCGTGCGCTCCTCGACGATCTTCGGGTCGACGACGTTCTGCGCCCGGAGCTCGATCTCGGCGCTCCTCCGGAAGATGGCCTCGCACTCGTCGCGGCTCGCCGGGTGCCCGCACCCGGTCAGGAGCGGCAGGCCGGCGAGCAAGGCCAAGCATGGCGCGAGCCTGAGGACCCGACCCAGGTTGAGGACCCGACCCAGGTTGAGGACCCGACCCAGGTTGAGGACCCCACCCAGCCTGAGGACCCGACCCAGGTTGAGGACCCCACCCAGGTTGAGGACCCCACCCAGGTTGAGGACCCGACCCAGGTTGCCGGAGACCGTGGAGACGGAATACCGCCTCCTTTGAAGGGAAGTTGAGCCAGGACGGCGACGCATGGCCGCGACGATGGCGCCACGCTCGATGGGGCGCAACAAGGTCCAGCCGAAGCCGGCAGCCCGTACTGGCGCACGGCCAACCCCAGCCGGCACCCCCCGTCGTCCACGACCGGCCACCTGCCAGCCATCTGGCCCGAGTCAAGATGGAATCGTCGCGTATTGCTGGAACGCGTGTGCAGGTCTGTTAGGATTGCTTTCTGTGCGCAAGGCGAGCGAGCACGGTGACAGCGTGGGCGGCGCTCGATCCGTCCGTACGGGCTCCGGGGGAACGCGGCGACGCACGAAAGCGACGGCGCAGTCCGTTGCGGGCAGCGGGAATGACGCTGGCCCCAACGCTCCACGAGAGAAACGGCCGAGCAAGGCGCCGCGACGGCCCGCGCCCGCGGCGGCGCTGACCGCGGAGGAGATGTTGCGGCGCGCGCTGGGCGCGGCGACCCCGCGGTCGCGCGCCATCTGGGCGCGGCGGGGCCTGTCGCTCCGGGGGCCGCTCGACAGGACGACGCAGGCCATGCTGCTGCGGCAGCTCTACCTCGCGTATTTCGAGACACGCCGCTTCGAGCGGGCAGCCGAGGTGGCGGAGCAGATCCTGGCGCTCGGCGTGCTGAGCGACGTCGCCCACCAGGACGCGGCGCGCGCGAAGCAGGCCCTCGGGGATGTCGAGGGGGCCGTCGGGCACCTCCGGCTGGCGGCGCGCACGGGGCCTGCGAGCCGGAGGGCGTTCCACTGGTGGACCCTGGGCAGCGTGTATCACCTGGCGCGCCGGTACGACGAGGCGATCGGCGCGCTCACGCGCGCGGCGCGCTGGGGCACGCGGGACAAGCCGCTCTACCAGGGGCACCTCGCCGTCGTGCAGTGCGAGAGCGGCAAGCCGGTGGAGGGGCTCGGCGCGCTGATCGATCGGCTCTCGGAGGTGCCGGCGGGCCAGGGTTACGGCCGGTTCGTGCTCGGGCAGATGGCCTACTTCGACCAGCGCTGGGACGAGGCCAAGAAATACCTGGAAGCCTTCGTCCAGCGGAGCACCTCGGGGAGGGCCGCGGTCGCGATCGCGCTCGGCGCGGAGATCGAGGCGGCGCGCCGGACGCTCGCGTCCCTCGCGGAACGCTGATGCCGGCCTGAACGGACGGCGGCCCGCCGCACGACCCCGATCGCTTTGCTATAGAACCTTCGTGATGACCGCTTCGACTCGTTTCAAGGCAAGCGCCGGCGCCGCGCCGGCGGGTGTCCGACGCGGCGCGCGCGGCGCGCTCGGACCCGCGCTCCCGGCGCTGGTCGCGCTCGCCACGCTCGCGTCCCCGGCGATCGCGCTGGCCGGCGATGAGCGCGATCTCTTCACCCGCGGTCTGGAGGCCGGCCCGCTCTTCGCCGCGCTCGCCGCGCTCGGGGGCGGGCTGCTCACGTGCCTGACCCCCTGCGTGTACCCGATGATCGCCATCACGGTGAGCATCTTCGGGGCGCGGGAGGCGAAGTCCCGGCGCGAGGCGATGCTGCTCTCGACGAGCTTCGTGCTCGGGATCGTCGTGCTCTTCACGACGATGCTCGTGGCCGCGGCGCTCACGGGCAGCCTGTTCGGCGGCGTGCTCTCGAACAGGTGGGTCATCGTCGGCATCGCGGCGGTGTTCATCGCGCTCTCGCTGTCCATGTTCGGCGCGTTCGAGATGACGCTGCCGGACACCCTGATGCAGCGGCTCTCGCAGGTCGGGGGCATCGGCTACGGCGGCGCCTTCCTGCTCGGTCTGGTGAGCGGCCTCGTCGCCGCGCCGTGCACCGGGCCCGTCCTCACGGGCATCATCCTCTGGATCGGGAAGACCCAGAATGTCGGCCTCGGCGCGCTGGTCGGCGCCACCTTCTCCCTCGGGCTCGGCCTGCCGTTCTGGCTCGTCGGCGCGTTCGCGTTCGCGCTCCCGAAGGGCGGCAAGTGGATGCTGGGGGTGAAGTCGTTCTTCGGGATCGTGATGATGGTCGTCGCGCTCTATTTCCTGAAGACGACCTTCCCCGCGCTGTCGTCGCTCGCGCAGCCCACGCCGCAGTTCATGGCCGTCATGGCGGGCCTCGTCGCGGTCGGCCTCGCGCTCGGCGCGGTGCACCTCTCCTGGGACGACGGCGGCGCCGGCGTGAAGGCCCGCAAGGGGGTCGGTATCGCGCTCACGGTGGCCAGCAGCTTCCTGCTCGTCGCGAGCCTGGATCTGCCGAAGCTCGCCTCGCCCGTCCCGTCGGCAGCGGCCGGCGAGGCCGTGTCGCCGCAGCTCACGTGGCTGCACGAAGAGCCGGTGGCCGTCTCCAAGGCGAAGGCGGAAGGGCGCCCGCTGCTCGTGGACTTCACCGCGGAGTGGTGCGGCGCCTGCAAGCAGCTCGCGAAGGAGACCTTCTCGGATCCCCGCGTCATGGCCAAGGCGGCGCACTTCGTCGCGGTGAAGGTCGACGCGACGGACGACGAGGATCCGCAGATCGACGCGGTGAAGGGCAAGTACAAGGTCGTCGGCCTGCCCACGGTGGTGCTGTACGACTCCACCGGCGCCGAGCGGAAGCGCTTCAACGACTTCGTCGGCCCGGACGTGTTCCTGGCCGCGCTCGAAGGCATCCAGTAGCGCGCTGCGCCTGGCAGCAGCGCGCCGCACACGCCGTCGGCATGGCTCAGGAGCACCGAACGCCGCGAGGAGGGACCGACGGGCGCCGCGCCCCTCGCGGCCAGGCCGCCACGAACATCCGCGCCTTCCTGCTCGCCGCCCTCGCGCTCTGCGCCCTGCTCGTCGCAGGCTGCGGCGCTTCGGGAACCACCACCGGGACCGTGGTGATCGGGGTGACGAGCGAGCTCCGCGCGGGCGCCGACATCGACCTGCTGCGCGTCGTCCTGCGGGCCGGGGGAGACGTGGTCCACGAGGACGCGCTGGCGCAGAAGAACGGCCAGCTGTTCTTCCCGCGGGAGTTCTTCTTCAGCGATCTCGAGGATGGCACGGCCGTGGAGATCTCCCTGGAGGCGTTCGGGGCGGAGGACGCCGAGAGGCCGCTGCTCACCCGCACCGCGTCGACCCGGGTGATCGGCGGCCGCACGCTGCTGCTCCGGGTGCGCCTCGAGCGGGAGTGCGTCGTCGCGCCCGGGGCGGCCACTTGCCCGGCGCCGCAGACCTGCGTGGCCGGCGGCTGCAGCGCCCCCGACGTGGATCCCCGGCAGCTCGAGCCCTACAGCACCTCGTGGAACGCGGGCGCGGAGCCGGACCTCTGCAAGCCGGCCGCCGGGGGCGAGCCGGTCGTCATCGTCGGGGAGGGGCAGGCCGACTACTTCCCGCTCGACGACCTCGACGAGGTCCAGGTGGAGGCTGGACCTCAAGGCGGCTACCACATCTTCGTCGCCATCCGACTCAAGAACCTGCGCCGATCCGGCTCGCTCACCGCGGTGAACGGCGTCGTGCCCGAGCTCGGCTACGCGATCGAGCCGCTCGAGGTCATCTTCACCCTGGATCCCGACGAAGGCGGCTTCTGCAAGCTCGCCGGGCTGCGCTTCCGGCTGGATGGCGAGCGGAAGATCGAGGAGCTGCTCGGGAAGGTCGTGGAGGTCGAGGTGACGGTGACCGACGCCGACGGAGACGCCGGCACCGGCAGGCGCGCGGTGACGCTCTCGCAGACCATCCTGTAGCCCTGCAGCGCGCGAGCGCCCTGCGCAGGCGGAGGCGCGCGGGCTCACTCGCGCGCAGCGCGCCACCGCGTCATCCAGCCGCCGGTGAGCAGGTCGAGGGACGCCTCCGCTTCGAGCGCCGCGAGCGTCGCGGCGCGGTGCTCCTCGGGGCTCTGGCCCGGATCGGCCGCGAGCGCGACGGCGCGCTGCCAGGCGAAGAGCAGCTCGAGGACCCGCGCCGTGAGCTTCGTTTGCAGCTCGGCGCGCTCGCGGCGTAGGCGCTCCAGCGCGATCTCCTCGTCGGCGAAGACGATCCGGTCGAGCCGCCACGTCGCGCGCGCCTCGAGCCACAGGCTCGTGCCGCCGGACGCCGTCTTTCGCGCCGGATCGTACTCCGTGGGGGCCAGGCTCTCCGCCTCGTCGACGAGCCGAGAGACGCGGAGCCGGAGCTCCGGGAAGAGCGACGACGTCCGCGCGCGCGACGCGATCGCGTCGATGCGCGCCTCGGGATCGAGGAGGCGGGATCGCCGCAGCGCCGCCTCGACGATCGCGCGGGCCATCGCCGGCGTGACCCGGACAGGCAGCGGGAGCGGCGGTTCGGCCTCGGCTGGCTGCGCGGGCGGAGGCGGCTCCGGGAGCTCGAGCTCCGGCGCCGCGCGCGGCGAGCTCGGGGTCGCCGGGGCAGGCTTCAGCCGAGGCGCCGCAGGTTCGGCGACGGCGGAGGGTGGAGACAGCGCGCCAGGGCGGGCGGATAGCCGCTCGAGGGGGATGCTCGCGAGCAGCATGCCGGTGAGGGAGCGCTCGCCCCCTTCGAGCCGAGCGATCCCGAGCTCCACCGCGAGCCAGAGCGGCTGTGCGCTGCCCGGGGACGCAGCCCAGAGCTCGTGGGGCGCGGTGTCGAGGCGGTCCACGCGCGGGTCGAGCGCCGTGGGCTCGTCGTCGAGGGGGAGCTCGGCGCGCGCCTGCCGCGTGAACAGGGCGCAGGCGAGCGCGCCGAGGAGGAAGAGAGCGGAGCTTGTGATGGATCGGTGGTTCGGGTGCACGCGAGGTGGGTCGACCGCCGCGCGTCGCGAGTTGCGTGCGACGGGTCGACCAGGTCGCTCAGCGCCGGGAAGGCGGGCGCGCCCGGGTGGCGAAGCTCCGCCAGAGCTCCGCCCCACCACCAAGGGATCGGCCGCGATCGGCGCCAGGGCGAGGCCCGCCGCCCGGGGAGAGGCCCCGCTCCGCGCTCGTGCGCCGGAGCGCCTCGCTGGCGTGAGGTCCCGCGCCCCCGCCGCCTCCTCGGAGCAGCTCGCTCGAACCGCCGCGGGTCGCCGCGACCGCCCGCGCGATCGCCTCCGGCGTCGGCGCCGTTCCTGACGGGAAGCGGGCTGGTCCCTCGCCCGCCGCGCCGCGGGTCGCCGCGACCGCCTGCGCGATCGCCTCCGGCGTCGGCGCCGTCCCCGAGGAGAAGCGCGCCGGCGCCTGGTCGGGCAACGCGCGCGTCGGCTCCGCGACGAGCGTCGCGCTGCCCCCGGCCGCGACCGCCTCGAGACCGTCAGGCGCGGCCGCTCGGACAGCCTCGGCGGTCACGTCGCTGATCGCGGCCGGCGCAGCGGGCGCCACGTCGCTTCCCGTGACGAGCGCCGCCGCAGCCGCCTCGACGTCTGCGTCACCGCTGGCGACCGGCGCGCTCGACGCCGGAAGCGTCGTGGTCACCGAGCCTCCGCTCGCCCCGACCACGACGACAGGCTCGCCGTGCTCTCCGCTGGCACCGGGGATCGACAGTGACGTCGTCCCCGCGGGGTTCAGCGCCGGGGATGCCCCATCGCCGACGCCGCCCTCGAGGTGCCGCTCCGCGACGTTCATCGCCGCAGTTGGGCTGCCCTGCGGGATCTCGCTCGTCAGTTCCGGCGCAGAGGCCGGAGGCTCCTCCGAGGTCTCGCCCGCCGGCGCTGGCGCAGAGGCCGGAGGCTCCTCCGAGGTCTCACCCGTCAGCGCTGGCGCAGAGGCCGGTGGCTCCTCCGAGGACGATCTCGGCGAAGCCGGCAATGCGCGTGGCACAGCGACCTCGAGGCCGACCGCGAAAGGCTCGAACACCTCGCCGGCGAGCCAGCCCGTGCACATACGGAGGTTCGCGCCGGACGGGATGTCGCGCACGAACATGTCCCCGAAGAGCGCGTCGATGGCGAGATCCCGCTGCTCCACCACGGGCCGCTCCCAGCTCGGGAGCACCGCGACGACGCGGATCGCGAGCTGCCCTTCCGGGCGACGCGCCCGCGCTCGCGCGAGCGTCCTGGGACGCACTTCCCAGTAGAGGTAGATCGTCTCGTGATCGACCGCGATGCCGACGATCTCGTCGACGTCATACCGCGCCGGGAGCTCCGCCCGCTCGTCGCGCAAGGCCGCCGCAAGACCCAGCACCACCCCAGCGGCGACGGGCGACGCCGTCGCTCCGGCACCTGCAGGCGAAGGATCTCGCGAAGGCTGCACCGGAACGCCGCCAGGAGCTCCGGCAACGGGCCCGGGCTCCCCCTGGTGCTCGCTCGCGATGGCGGCCCCGCGTGGCTCGGTCGCGCCATCGTCTCGCGCGAACGGAGCAGGGGAAGCCTCCTCTGCGGCGCTCTCCGCATCCTCCGCGTCCGCGCCCGCATCCTCGGCGGCTGCGCCCGCATCCTCCGCGTCCGCATCCTCCGCGTCCGCATCCTCCGCGTCCGCATCCTCCGCGTCCGCATCCTCCGCGTCCGCATCCTCCGCGTCCGCATCCTCCGCGTCCGCATCCTCCGCGTCCGCGTCCTCCGCATCCTCCGTGTCCGCGCCCCGCGCTTCCACGCCTGCCCCCGGCCCGCGTGCCGCGCTCTCGATCAACCGCTCCCGGAGCCGCCGCGCGTCCTCGTCCTCCGGCGCTCGCGCGAGGATCTCGTCGAGCATCGCGATGGCGCGGTCCGTGTGCCCCTGGGACGCATAGATCTCGGCCAGCGTCGTGGTGGACCGCGGCGGGGGCGGCGGCGGGGGCGGCGGCCACTGCTCCGGCGGCGCCTCGCCGCGCAGCGCGCGCGCGGTCTCCGGCATGTGCAGGCCCCGCTCGACCACGCGCGAGAGCAGATCGCGCGCCCGCCCGAGGAAGCCGCGGAGGCGGGCCCGCTCCGGCTCGCTCTGCGCGGTGCGCGCCACGAGCTCGTCGATGAGCTCGACCTTCGTGAGCAGGCGCGGCCGGGGCACCCCGAGCCCCTCGGCGCGCGCTATCAGCTCCTCCCGCGTCAGCCCGTCGAGCTCCCGGCGCTCCATCGCCGCCGACGCTACCACATCCGACGCTCGCTCACCCTCGCCGGACCGCTCAGCGAAACGCCCCCTCCGCCGCCGGATCCGCGCTGATCGACGCGAGCCGCGCGCGCGCCGCCTCGGCGTCTCGCGCGATCTGCGCCTTGAGCTCCGGCAGCCCGGAGAACCGGCGCTCCTCGCGCAGCCGGGCGATCAGGTGCACGCGCAGCGCCGCGCCGTAGAGATCCTCGTCGACGTCGAAGAGGTGCACCTCGAGGTTCGGGCGCGCCTGCCCCGACGCCTCGACCGTCGGGCGGACGCCCAGGTTGGCCACGCCGCGCGCGAGCGCGATCGCGCGGCCCGATGAGGTCACCCGATCGACGAGCGTCGCGTACACGCCGAACGGCGGGAGCGCCTCGTCGATCTCGTCGATGTTGCAGGTGGGGAAGCCGATCGTCCTGCCCCGCCTCGCCCCCTGCGCGACGACGCCGGACAGCATGTGCGGGCGCGACAGCATCCGCTCGGCCGACTCGAGATCCCCGCGCGCGAGGGCCGCTCGGACGCGGGTGCTCGACCACGCCCCCTCGGCGTCGCCGACGAGCGGGTGCGATCGCGTCTCGAAGCCGAGATCCTCGCCGAGGCGCCCGAGCGTCGTGAAGTCGCCGGCGCGACCGCGGCCGAACCGGAAGTTCGCGCCGACCAGGACGACGCGCGCCGCGAGCCGATCGAGCAGCACGCGCCGCACGAACTCCTCCGGCGTCTGGGCGGCGAACGCGCGGTCGAACGTCACCGCGTCGACCCGGATCGCCGGCTGCACGCGCTGGATGAGCTCGATCTTGCGCGGCAGCGCCGTCAGCGTCGCCGGCGGGGTCCGGCCGAGGACGCTCGCGGGGTGCGGCGCGAACGTGAGCGCCACCGGATCGAGCCCCCGCCGCTCCGCGTCCAGCGCCGCGTCGGCGAGCAGCGCCTGGTGCCCCAGATGAACGCCGTCGAAATTGCCGATGATCACCAGGCTGCCCCGCGGCCCGGCCGCGGCGCGCCCGCCCTGCCCGGAAGCGGCGGCAGCGAGATACTCCACGGCCGCTACCTAACCCGAAGCAGCGCCGAACGAAATGCGGGTGGACGTGGCTGAGAGCAGCGCCGCCCGTCACGATACGCACGTACAGCCAAGCGATCGCTGTACAGAGTCGCTTGACGTGCCCATGCCCGACTGATAGAGCCGCGCTCCCCTAAATGGGCTGGAGGCGCGCCGTGTTCAAGAGAGTCAGTATCTTCTCCGGCAACGCCAATTTCCCGCTTACCCAGGAAATCTGTCAGGTCCTGGAGCAACCGATGGGGAAGTCGCGTGTGTCGCGCTTCTCGGACGGCGAGACGTTCTGCGTCATCCAGGAGAACGTCCGAGGCGTCGACACCTACGTCGTGCAGCCCACCTGCTCGCCGGTCAACGACAGCGTGATGGAGCTCCTGATCATGGTCGACGCGCTCCGCCGCGCCTCGGCCGGCTCCATCACGGCGGTCATCCCCTACTACGGCTATGCCAGGCAGGACCGGAAGGTCGCGCCGCGGACGCCGATCACCTCGAAGCTCGTCGCCGACCTCATCGTCGCCGCCGGGGTGAACCGGATCGTCGCGCTCGACCTGCACGCCGGGCAGATCCAGGGGTTCTTCAACATCCCGTTCGACCACCTGTTCGCGATGCCGGCGCTGCTGGAGCACCACCTCCGCGAGCACTACGGCAAGGACGTGGTCATCGTCTCCCCCGACGCGGGCGGCGTGGAGCGGGCCCGCGCCTACTCGAAGCGCCTCCAGGGCACGCTCGCGATCATCGACAAGCGCCGCGAGCGGGCGAACGAGAGCGAGGTCATGAACATCATCGGCGAGGTGGCCGGCAAGCACTGCCTCATCCTCGACGACCTCATCGACACCGCCGGCACCCTGGTGAACGCGGCCAACGCCCTGATGAAGCAGGGCGCCAGGAGCGTCGCCGCCTGCGCCACGCACCCGGTCCTGTCCGGGCCGGCGGTCGAGCGCATCAAGGACTCGCCCCTCACCGAGGTCGTTGTGACGAACTCGATCCCGCTCTCGGACGAGGCGAGGGCCTCCGGTAAATTCAAGGTCGTCTCGGTGGCGCGGCTGCTCGCCGAGGCGATCCGCCGCATCCATCACTCGGACTCGGTGAGCTCGCTCTTCGTCTGACCGGCCGCGCGGGTTCGGCGGCGGGACGCACCGGTGACGCAGGTCGCCCGCGCCCCCTCGCCAGGGCACACCAAAGAACTCACAAAAGACACAAAACGCGCCCTCCGGCGACGAAGGTTCGACTTTCTCTTCTCCGTTCTGCTATAGCGCCGCACCCTACGCCGGGGTGGAACCGCGCACCGCGGACCCCTGGATCACTTCTGGAGCCGTCGTCATGGACATCATCAAGCTCAACGCCACGAGGCGCGAGGATAGCGGCAAGAGCGCGTCGAGCCGCCTGCGCCGCGCCGGACAGATTCCCGCCATCGCCTACGGGCGCGAGCTCGCGCCGCAGTCGGTCGCCATCTCGCCGAAGGCGCTCCTTCAGGTGCTCGGCTCCGATCACGGCAAGAACTCCGTGGTCGAGCTGGCCATCGAGAACGGCCAGACGCTCACCGTCATGGTGCGCGACTACGACTACCACCCCATCTCGCGGGAGCTCGTCCACGCCGACTTCATCCAGGTGAAGCTCGACCAGCCCGTCGACGTGCAGATCCCCTTCCGCTGCGTGGGCAAGCCGAAGGGCGTCGTCACCGGCGGCGTGCTCCAGCAGATCTTCCGCACGATCCCCGTGCGCTGCCTGCCGGAGAAGATCCCGTCGTTCCTCGAGATCGACGTGACCGAGCTCGACCTGGGCGACTCGTACAAGGCCAGCGGGCTGAAGCTGCCGGAGGGCGTGAAGACGCTCCTCGCGGACGACCAGACGATCGCCGTCGTCAACGCGCCCGAGAAGGCTGGCGCCGAGGAGGAGGCGAAGCCCGCCGCTGGCGCGCCTGCCGCTGGCGCGGCCGCTGCGCCTGCCGCCGGCGCGGCCGCCCCCGCGAAGGGCGCGGCCCCCGCGGCCGGCGACAAGAAGGACAAGAAGTAGTCCGGGAGCGGGCCGCCTCGCGCCTCCGCACCGCGAGGCGCGCGCGGCCCGCCCTGCCCCGCTCCTCACCTGCCTCGCCGACCCGATTCCAGGGACTCAGCAGAACCAGCTCGTCATGCTGCTCGTGGTCGGCCTGGGGAACCCCGGCAAGGAATACGCTGCTCACCGGCACAACGTCGGCTTCATGGCCATCGACGCGCTGGCCGACGAGGTCCGGGCCGATCCGTTCCGCGAGAAGTTCTCGGGCGTCCACGCGCGGGCCGAGATCGCCGGACAGCAGGCGATCTTGCTCAAGCCGATGACCTACATGAACGAGTCGGGGCGCAGCGTGCAGCCGGCGATGGCCTTCTTCAAGGTGGCGCCCTCCGAGCTGATCGTGCTCCACGACGAGCTCGACCTGCCGTTCGGCACGGTTCGCCTCAAGGTCGGCGGCGGGCACGCGGGGCACAACGGGCTTCGCTCGATCATCTCGCACGGCGGGACGGGCAACTTCGGGCGCGTCCGCCTGGGGGTAGGACGGCCGCCGGCCGGTTTCCGGGGCGAGGTCGCGGATTACGTCCTGTCGGGGTTCGACGCCGTCGAGCGCGCGAGCCTGCCCGACTGCTTGAAGCAAGCTGTCCAAAGTGTGCTAGAAGTCGCCGCCCGCGGCTTCGAGGCCGCGATGAACGTTCGAAACACCCGGCCCAAGCCGGGCAAGAGGCAGAAGGGCGAGGGGGATGGGTCGACGGATCCAGCCCCCGCCGCGAAGGACGGGAAGGGTCCCCTCCCCCCGACGCAGAAGCCCTGATCCTCTACGGGACAGCCTGCCGAGCTCGCCGGTGCGTCGCTCGACAGGCTGTTCCTTTCCTCGCTCCGGGGCGCCGCCCCGGGGCCATTGGCCGAGAGGGAAGACTGAATGAGCCGACAGGTAACGGCGCCCGGGCGCGCCAGAGAGTACGAAACGATCTACATCCTGCGACCTGACATCGACGCCGACGGCGCCGAGCGGATCGGGTCGCGCCTCGCCGAGGTCGTCGGCCGCGAGTCGGGCCGGCTGACCAAGGTCGAGACCTGGGGGCGCCGCCGCCTCGCGTACGACATCGCCAAGCACCGCCGCGGCGTTTACGTGTACCTGAAGTACCTCGGGGGCGGGAAGGTCGTCTCCGAGGTCGAGCGCAACCTGCGCCTCTCCGACGGCGTGCTGAAGTACCAGACGGTGCTCGTGCGCAACGACGTCGAGGTCGAGGGCGTCACGATCGCCGACGAGGACGTGAAGTTCGAGCGCCTCGAGCTCACGCCGCTGGAGGACGACCGCGACGATTCGCGCGAGCGCCAGCTCGGCCTGATCGAGCCGGAGCGCCGCATCGACCGGAGCTCCGAGCAGGCTCCGGCGGGCGATCTCGACGATGCCGAAGAGGCTGAGGCGGAAGGCGCCGCCGACGAGGAGGAGAGCTGAGCTATGAACGGCCGCAACAACGACATGGGCCGCAACGGCGGCGCTGACTACGACGATCGCGACTTCGGGCGCACGCCCGACCTGAACGCCGACGCCCCTGGGCGCCGCCGCACGGGCCGGAAGCGCGTTTGCCGCTACTGCGCGGACAAGGCGCTGGTCATCGACTACAAGGACCCGCAGGCGCTCAAGTACTTCATCTCGGAGCGCGGCAAGGTCGTCCCGCGCCGCATCAGCGGCAACTGCGCGCGCCACCAGCGCAAGGTGACCCTCTCGATCAAGCGCGCGCGCAACATCGCGCTCTTGCCGTTCACCGTCACGGCGTAGGAGGTCGATCATGGCAACCCACATCCATGTGGTCCTCACGGAGGACCTCCACAACGTCGGCAAGAGCGGCGAGCTCGTGAAGGTTCGCCCTGGCTTCGCGCGCAACTACCTCATCCCGCGCGGCCTCGCGGTCGGCGCCACCGCCGAGAACGTGTCCCGCATCGAGCACGAGAAGCGGGTCGCCGAGTCGCGCGCCTCCAAGACGCGCTCCGAGGCGGAGCAGCTCGCGTCCAAGCTCAACCAGGTCAAGCTCACGATCAGCCGCCCGGTCGGCGAGGGCAACAAGCTGTACGGCTCGGTCACGGCGCGCGACATCGAAGAGGCGCTCGCCGCGCAGGGCTTCAGCGTCGACCGGCGCCGCATCGAGACCGACGCGATCAAGTCGCTCGGCGCCCACCCCGTCGTGATCCGCCTCGCCCCGTCCATCACGGCGTCGGTCGAGGTCACGGTCGCCGCCAAGTAGCGCAGCGCCAGGGAGCGCGGCTCGACCCGCGCTCCCGCGCTTCCCCTCCCCTCTCCAGCCGCACCCGCGCGCCTCTTTCGGCCGCGCCCCGCGCGCCTCCTTCGGCCGCGCCCCTGCGCCCCCTTCAGCCGCGCTTCCGCCTCACCCACGCCCGGGCGACGTCGTGCCCCCGCGCCACCGCGCGCAGCATGAGCGCCGCGTCCCCCCACCGCGCTCGCTCCTCCCAGACGAGGCTCGCCAGCATGCCGGCGCAGAAGGCGTCGCCCGCGCCCGTCGGATCGTGCGGCCGCACCGGGCGCGGCGCGACGGCGCGCTCGTCCCCGGGGCCGAGCAGGAGCGTCTCCCGCGCGCCATCGGTGACGACCAGCGTCGCCTCGGGGCGGAGGCGCTCGCGGAGCGCGCGCGCCGTCGTCCCCAGCACGTCGAGATCGCCGGCGCTGCACTTCACGAGGTCCGCCTGCCCGAACAGGCGGAAGCAGCCGCGCACGCCTGCGCCGGAAACCGGCGCGGCGCCGGCCTCCGCGCCGGGAACGGACGCGGCGCGCTCGGCGCGCGGCCACATCCGCGGGCGCGCGTTGACGTCGACCGAGACGGCGCACCCTTCGCGGCGAGCGCTCGCGGCCGCCCGCGCGAGCGCGCCGCTCGCCCCGCGCACCGGCGCGATCCCGGTGAAGTGCACGACCCGGGTCTGCCATCGTTCCGGCAGCGCTGCAGCGAGCGCCTGCGCCTCGCTCTCGCCCTGCCTGTACCCGGCGAAGCGCGCCTCGCCGCGCTCGATCGCCACGAGCATGAGGCCTGTGCGCGCCGCGCTCAGCGAGAGCCGTCCCACGTCGATGCCGGCCGCCGCGACCTCATCCCTCAGCCCGCGCCCCATCGCGTCATCGCCCAGCGCGGCGCACAGCCCCGAGCGTATCCCGAGCCGGACGAGCGCCGTCGCGGTGTTCACCGCCCCGCCCCCCGGCACACGGCGCAGCAATTTCGCTTGCTCGAGCGGAATGCCTTCGGGCGCATAGAGATCCCACAGCGCTTCACCGACGCAGACCACCTCGGCGGGCTCAATCCTTGTATGGCGTGTTTTGTGATCCACAATGGCGGCTCCCCGCGATGGCTCACGCCGAGGCGCGAAGCGTCATCGCAGCTGAGTCAAGCGCGAAAAGAAATGGCGATGAGACCGGGGTTGCTCAATTTCCATACCTCGCCGCCGGCGGCAGCGCCCCGCCGCGAGGCCCCTCGGCAGCGACCGCCGAGGAGGCCTCCGCGAAAGCGTCCGAGCAAGCCGACGAGCCTGCCTCCGAGGATGCCTCCGACGATGCCTGCGACGATGCCTGCGACGATGGAAGAGCGCCCCCTCGACGTGGAACCCGCATTGGGATGCCGACCGCACGAACGCTCACTGCAATGCAAACAGAAACCCTTCTCAGGGCTGCCCATGTTCTGGTAGACGGAAATCGACCCTGCACCCGACGCCCCGGAGGAACGTTTCCCCTCCGGGGCGTCGCCCATTTCGGCACCTGTGGAAAAGCTCGGGGCGGGATGGGGGGAATCGGTGGGGAGGAGAAGCACGGATGATGAGAATGATGGAGCGCCGGGGCCAGCGGCCTCAGAGGATCGAGCCTCCCATCGTCGCCGGACGCGTGCCGCCGCACGACCTCGACGCCGAAGCGGCGGTGCTCTCCGCCATCCTGCTGCACCGCGACGCGCTCGATCGGGTGCTCGAGATCCTGAAAGCGGACCACTTCTACAGCGAGGCGAACAGCCGCGTCTATGAGGCCGCGCAGGAGCTCGCGGCCGCCGGCACGCCCATCGACATCGTCTCGGTCGCGTCGTGGCTGCGCGACCGGGAGCGCCTTGTCCAGGTGGGCGGCGCGGCGTACCTCGCCCAGCTCGCGGACGCGACGCCCGCGGTCGCGCACGTCGCGGCGCACGCGCGGGTCGTCTACGAGAAATGGCGCGTGCGGCAGCTCATCGCCACGTGCCAGCGCGTCGCGGCCGAGGGGTACGGCGACGTCGGCGTGGTGCAGGAGTACATCGACGGCGCCGAGCAGGCGGTCTACCAGCTCGCGCGCACGCCCCAGGGGACGGCGACCCAGCCGATCGCCCAGGTGCTCAAGGCCGCGTTCGAGCAGATCACCGCCGCCGCCGAGCGCGGCGACCGGATCACCGGCATCTCGACCGGATACGAGAAGCTCGACGCCAAGACGGCCGGCCTGCACGACGGCGACCTCTCGATCATCGCCGCCCGCCCCGGCATGGGCAAGACGTCCTTCGTCCTCAACCTCGCCGTGAACGTGGCGTCGCCGCGCACCGTGAGCTCCCCGGGGCCCGACCAGTCGGGGCACGGCGTCGAGCGGCACGACCCCGGCTTCGGCGCCGCCGTCTTCTCGCTCGAGATGCCCCGCGAGCAGCTCGCGACACGTATGGTCTGCAGCGAAGGCCGCGTCGACGTCGGCAAGCTCCGCCAGGGCTTCCTGCAGCCCGACGACTGGCGCCGCCTGACCGAGGCCGCCTCGTTCCTGTCCACCCTGCCCATCTGGATCGACGACACGCCGGCCATCTCCCTCCTCGAGCTGCGCGCCAAGGTGCGGCGCATCCAGGCCGAGTACGACCGGCCGCCCAGCGACGGCAACTCGGGGCGGCGCATCGGGCTCATCGTCATCGACTACCTGCAGCTCATGAAGGGGCGGGACGGCGTGAGCAGCCGCGAGCAGGAGATCAGCGAGATCTCCCGCGGGCTCAAGCAGCTCGCGAAGGAGCTCAAGGTGGCGGTCATCGCGCTCTCCCAGCTGAACCGCGCCGTCGAGACCCGGACCACCAAGGACAAGCGCCCTCAGCTGTCGGACCTCCGCGAGTCGGGCGCGATCGAGCAGGACGCCGACAACATCATCTTCATTTACCGCGACGAGTACTACAACCCGGAGACGACCAACCACAAAGGCATCGCCGAGCTCATCGTCGCCAAGCAGCGCAACGGGCCGACGGGCAAGGTGCTCACGCGGTTCACCTCCTCGTGCACCCGGTTCGACAACCTCGCGCCCGGCGACTACCCGGAGATGGTCGACGACGAGTAGGCTGCGACGAACGACATGTCCGCCTGGTACGTCCCTGCCCTCCTCGCCGCGCTCTGCATGGCTGGTCACTACCTGATGCTGCGCGCGGCGGCAGGCCGGATAGGAGACGTCCTTGGCGCGCTGTGCCTCGAGGGCACCGCGGCCGTCGGGATCCTCATCTTCTTCCTCATCCGCCCGGGCGCGGAGACGCCTCCGTCGGCCCAGGGGGTGCTCTGGGCCTGCGCCGCCGGCCTGTGCATCAGCGGCGTCGCGACGCTCACCTTCATGGCGCTCCGCATCGGCGGTCCGGTGACCGCGACGGGGCCGATCGTGTTCGCCGGCGGCATCACGATCGCCGCGCTCTTCGCGCCGCTGCTCTTCGGCGAGGTGTTCACCGCCCGCCGGGCGCTCGGCGTCGGCCTGGGGCTCGCCGCCCTCTTCGTGCTCGCCACCGAGCGCTCCTGACCCAAGGCCGCCCCGCGGCCGCGCATCGGAGTCGGAAGAGGATCGATGACCCGCTCGCCCGAGTGCCCCCGCACTTCCAGAAGCCCCGCGGGGCGGGCGGCGCGCCACGCCCTCCGCTCGGCAGGCCTCTTCGCGTTCGCGTTCGCGCTCGCGTCCGCGAGCTGCGCGCCGCCCGTGCAGGGCGGCAGCGTCGTCGTGTCCTCCGGCGCTGTCGAGCGCCTCGGCATGCTCTGCCGGTGGGGCCGCGGCGGCGCGGAGCAGGGCGATCTCTGCCCGAGGGACGGCGGCGCCGCGCAGCCGGCGCGCGTCCGGCGGATCGCGGGGCCCGCGGACGCGCTCTCCGGTCCGCTCGCGGCGGGGCGGCCCGGCGACTACGTGCTCGAGAACGACGAGATCGCCGTGGTCGTCGATCAGCCCGGCCCCGGGGCTGGCCTCGCCGAGAGCGGCGGCAACCTCATCGACGCGGCGGACGCGCGGGCGCGCCGCGACGAGCTCGGGCAGATCGTCACGCGGCTCGGCGCGCCGCCGCGGCAGGTGATCTACCGCGACATCACGACGGGCGGCGGCGAGGACGGCGCCGCCTGGATCGAGGCGCGCGGCGAGGTGCGCGGGCGGGATCTCGCCGGCGGCGCGCTCTCCGTCACCACCCGCTACACGCTCCGGCCGCGCGACCGGGCGGTCATGATCACGACGTCGCTCCGGAACGACGGCGACCGCCCGCTCGAGGCGCTCGATCTCGGCGACGTCGTCCACTGGGGCGCGGCGGAGCACGTCGCGCCCGGCGTGGCGCCGGGGCTCCGCGGCGAGCACGAGGCGCCGTACCTGGCCGGCGTCGGGGCCGGCGTCGCGTACGCGCTCGCCCCGGTGGACGGCGCGGCGGTCCGCGCGCGCAGCGGCGAAGGCTTCAGCGACGTGACGTTCGCTCGGCAGGCCGCGCTGCCGCCCGGCGGGCGCGCCGCGTACCGGCGGATTTTCGCGATCGCGCCGCGCGGCGACTCGCTCGCCGTCGCGACGGAGCTCTTCTTTCTCGGCGGCGGCGCGCCCGGCGGCGTCGCGCTCGAGCTCGTGGACGGCCGCGGCGCGCCGCTCCCGCCCCTCGCCGGCAAGGCGACGCTGACGCCGATCGCCGAGGACGGCGCCGCGCCGCCCGCCGCCGCGCTCGATCTGTGGTTGCGAACCGGCGATAACGCGCCGCTCGCCGCCGAGGCGCCGCCCGGCCTCTACCTCGTCGGCTTCGAAGGGAGCGGCCGCGGCGCGCTGGGGAGCGCGCGGATCCGGATCCGCGCCGGCGAGTTCGCCCCTGCGCGGCTCACGCTCTCCGGCGCCGGCCGGCTCTACCTCGGGGTGCGCGAAGGCGGCGCCTCCGCGCCCCCCGCGGACCCCGATCTCCTCGGTCCGCTCGCGCCTGCGAAGGTCAGCCTCTTCGACGCCGCGACCGGCAAGGCTCTGTCGCCGCCCCGGCTCGCGCTCCAGGGCGAGCTCGATGTCGCCCTTCCCCCTGGGCGAGTGCGGGTCGTCGCGTCGCGCGGGCCCGAGTACGCGCTCGCCGAGGCGACGGTCGACATCGCGGACGGCGGAACGTCGCGGCTCGATCTCACGCTGGAGCGGGTGGTCGACACGTCGGGCTACATCGCCTGCGACCTCCGGCAGCACACGGCGCGGAGCGCCGACGCGGGCGTCTCGTCGGCCGCGCGGCTCGTCTGGAACGTGGCGGAAGGCGTGGAGTGCGCGGTGGCGAGCGAGCACAACCTCGCCTCGGATCTCCAGCGGGACGTCGCCGCCCTGCGGCTCGATTCGCGGCTGCGCATGCTCCCGGGCGTGGAGCTCACGAGCGGCCGGAGCGGCGCCGGGCTCGGGAGCCTCAGCGTGTTCCCGCTCGGCAGCGAGGCGGCCGCGCCCCGCGAGGGCGCGCTGCGGTGGGTCGACGAGACGGCGAGCGAGATCCTCCGCGAGGTGCGCGCCCTGCCCGGCGAGCGCGTCGTCCAGGTGAGCCGACAGCACGGCGGCGGCTCACCGCTGCACGGATCCGGGGCGCCGCCGGTCGCGCCGGATCAAGGCCCGAGCCTGCTCGCGCAGATCGTCGGGGCCGGCGCCGATGCCGTCGAGGTGTGGACCGGGCGCGACGCGGCCGCGCGGGACCGCGCGCTCGAGGAGCTCTGGGTGTTGCTCCGCGCGTCCCACCCGGTCACGCCGACGGCGACCAGCGACAGCCACGGGCTGCGCGGCGCGGAGGCGGGTACCCCGCGCACCTACGTCGCCGTGGCCGACGATGATCCGGGCCAGCTCGACGTGGCCGATCTCGTCGCGGGCCTGCGACGCCGTCGCGACGTCGTGATCACGAACGGGCCGTTCGTGACGATGCGCCTCGGCGACACCCGCCAGGGCGGCGTCGCCTCGGCGCGGCGCGGGTCCCGTGGCGGACCGCTGTCGCTCTCGATCCGCGTCGAGCGCGCCCCGTGGGTCGACGCGCGCGAGCTCCACGTGCTCGTCGGCGGCGTCGCGAGCGGCGCGCCGATCCCGCTGGAAGGCGCGCGCACCACGCCCGCGGGCGCGCTCCTCGACGAGATCGCGATCCCCATCGTCCTCGGAGCCGGCGGCGGGCGACGACCGCCGCGGCCCGACGCCCGCGCAGCACGCGTCGACCGCGGGCCCGGGCAGAGCACGCACGGCGCGATCTCCGTCGCCGAGGACACCTTCGTCGTCGTGATCGTCCGGGGGCGGCGCCCGCTCGAGCCGGTGCTCGCGGGAGACCCGGGCGAGATCCTGCCGTTCGCGATGACGGCGCCGCTCTGGATCGACGCCGACGGCGACGGCCGCTCCCTCGGCCGCGCCGCAGCGCCGTGAGCGCGGCGAGCTCCCTGACGCGCCGGGCACGGCAGCGCAGCCCCGCATGAAGAGGGCAGCACGTGTTGCCACAAGCTGGCCGGCGCCTGGCCCGGCTGTGCGGCATTGCGTGTAGCTGTCGAGCTTTGCTTTTAAATCTTCCTTGGCGCGCGAAAGAAGCGAGCGAAGAGGATTTCAACGCAAAGACGCAAAGACGCAAAGACGCAAAGACGCAAGGATGTATGAAGTTTGTTCTTTTTTGCGGCTTTGCGTCTTTGCGTCTTTGCGTTAAATCTCTCGCTGGATCCCTCGCCGGACTCCTGGTGGGTGGAACCAGTACGACCAGAGAACGGGTGGCTGGAGCTCCAAGACGACGCGAGCTGCCGACCCTTCCGATACGAGCGCACCGACGGTGCCAATGGATCTCTACGATTGATACGGCGCCCTTGGTGCGTGGACGTCGAGAAAAGACCTGTACCCAAGGTCACGACCAGCGCCGGCGCTCGTTTGCGAGGCCGCCGATAGGTAACGACCTATCGCGGAGGATCTTTTCGGCCCCGGCGACAGGTCCCGATCTCAAGAACTGGATCTTTTCATACAGGTGGTCAGGTCGCGACCAGGCCATGGGCTCACGAGCAGCCTCCGCGCCAGATCGCGGCCTCGCCGTCGGCTCGCGAGCAGCCTCCGCGCCAGATCGCGGCCTCGCCGTCGGCTCGCGAGCAGCCTCCGCGCCAGATCGCGACCTCGCGGGGGCATCCAGACGAGCGGCCGGAGGGGATCGCTTTTCGTTTGCCTCCCGCGCGCCCGGGCAACATGGACCGCGGCGCATGCGAACCGAGCGGCTCGCCGCTGACGCGGCATCCATCGCACGGGCCGCCGAGATCCTCCGCCGCGGAGGGCTCGTCGCCTTCCCCACGGAGACCGTGTACGGCCTCGGCGCGCGCGCCGACGACGCGCGCGCGGCGCGGGGCATCTTCGAGGCGAAGGGGAGGCCGCCCGGCAACCCGCTGATCGTCCACGTCCCCGATGTCGCTTCCGCCCGCGCCCTCGCGGACAGCTGGCCGCCGGACGCGGAGCGCCTCGCGCAGGCCATGTGGCCAGGGCCCCTCACCCTGATCGTCGCGCGCCGGGCCGACCGGGTCGCCGACGTGGTCGCCGCCGGCGGGCCGACGGTCGCGATCCGCATCCCCGTCCACCCGGTCGCGCGCGCCCTGCTCGACGCGGTCGGGCTGCCGATCGCCGCGCCGAGCGCCAACCGCTCCACCGAGATCTCGCCGACCACCGCCGAGCACGTCGAGAAGAGCCTCGGCGGGCGCATCGACGCGATCCTCGACGGCGGGCCGACCGCCGTCGGCATCGAGTCCACCATCGTCGACGTCACGCGCTCGCCGGCGCGGGTGCTCCGCCCGGGGCACGTCACGGCCGAGGCGATCGCCGCGCTCGTGCCGGTCCAGGCGGCCGCCGGGCTGATCACCGCCCCGGCCGAGCGCGCCCCGTCCCCGGGGACCCACGCGCGCCATTACGCCCCCCGCGCGCAGGTCGCGCTGGTCCCCGCCCAGGCCGTCCGCGGCGAGGTCGATCGCGCCGCGCAGGCCGGGTCGCGCGCCGGCGCCGTCGAGCACGGCAGCCGCACCGCGACGGGGCCACACGCCGAGCTCCTCCCCGGCGATCCCGCCGGCTACGCCGCGGCGCTCTACGCCGCATTGCACCGGCTCGAGGACGCCGGCTGCGACGTGATCGTCATCGCCGCCGTCCCCGAGGATCCCGCGTGGGACGCGGTGCGGGACAGGCTGACGCGCGCCTCCGCGGCGCCCTGAACAAGCGCCGCGCACCGCGCGCTGGCAACAGCGCCTCCGCCCGGCCCTGATCTCCCGCAGGTGTGTTTTCATCCCCCGAGCTGGCGGTTTGTGGCAAATCAGGGTCGCCCGCCCGCTGGGTGAGCTACCTTCCTCGCCCGACCCGCGACCCTCGTCGATCCCATGCCGGCAACGTCCCGCGCCGCCGTTCACAGCCTCGCGACCGCCCTCGGCCTCGCTGCGTCGCTCGTCGCCGCCCCCCAGCGCGCCGGCGCCAGCCTGCTCGACGAGCCGCCGAAGCGCGCGAGCTTCAACCTGAACGAGACGGTCGCGCCGGAGCTGCCGCTCCTCCGCGCCTTCCACAACGCCGCCGTCGAGCGCCCCGGACCGTTCCGGCTCTACCTGAACAGCGCCTACGGGAAATGGCGGCAGCAGCCGTGGTGGCAGCTCGCCTGGGGCGGCGCGCGGCCGGACGCCGCGGACGCGCTCGGCGAGCACGCGCTCGCCTCCCCTGCCCTCGGCTCCACGGCGTTCGCGAGCGCCTGGTCCCCCTTCTCCCCCTTCGATCCGCCCGGCACCCTCCACCTCGATCCGGCCGCGCCGGCGTGGTTCCGCCAGCTCGATCCGATCCTCAGCCCGCCGGTGCTCGCGACCACGGGGCCGAGCCTCTCCTCGAACGGCTTCGATCTGCTCTGGGATCCGCCGAAGAAGCAGCCGCTCGACTGGCGTTGCCGCAGGAGCCCGGTCCAGTTCGCCCGGTACGGCGGCCAGCACGACGCCTTCGAGCTCGTGCGCTGCGACGGCTCCGTCGCGCCCGGCGCGCTGGATCGCCTGTCGATCATGGCCCGTCCGCCCGACGCGCCCGACCCGGGCGCAGAGCTCCCCGACGAGCCCGACGCCGACACATGGCAACGGGCGCTCGAGTGGGTGCCCCAGGTCCGCCTCGTCCACCCGCGCCTGCTCTGGCTGCTCCAGCAGATCGCCGACGCCTTCCCGCGCCGAGGGATCCACATCTTCAGCGGGTACCGGCCGCGGCCGGCGGACGACGCGCAGGCCGCGCGCAGGCCAACCTCCGGCACGCACCACAGCCAGCACGCCGAGGGGCGCGCCATGGACATCCTCGTGATGGGCGTCCCGAACACCGCGCTGTTTCAGTTCTGCCGCACGCTCGACGACGTGGGCTGCGGGTTCTACCCGAACAGCAAGTTCGTCCATGTCGACGTGCGCCGCCCGGGCGCCGGGCGCGTCTTCTGGATCGACATCTCCGGCCCCGGCGAGCCGTCGGAATACGTCGACTCCTGGCCCGGCGTCGTCGAGAGCGGCGGGCTCTCCTGGGGAGGCGCTCAGGGAGCGCGCCCCGGCGGGGCCGCGCCTCGCTGACGTCGCCTCCCCGCGGTCGCCCTCGCACCTCGCACCTCCACCCGCGCGACCGGCTGCTCCGCCGCGCGCTCCCGTTCCGGAGGATGGAGCGCGCCCCGGGGCGCCGTGACTTGCCTCCCCGAGATCGGTGTTAAGCTTGGCGTCTTCCCCCTGGGCGCGCGACGCGAGACGGGGGCGGAGCTCGGCGAGCCGAGATCTGTCCCCCGCACCTCCGGCGGCCAAGGCCGCCCCGCGGTCGCCCTGGAGAAAAAGGGTGCGAAATGGGCGAGTTGCGGACAGGGATGGTTGAGAAGATCGCGGCGATGCAGGACTTCGCGCTCTACCGCGATCTCGCGTGGGAGGGCACGTTCGAAGAGTACCTCCAGATCGTGCGCCAGAACCCGCAGGTGACGCGCAACGCGTTCCAGCGGGCGTACGACATGATCATCCGCTACGGCATCGAGGAGTACACGGACAACAAGAAGAAGCTCATCCGGTACAACTTCTTCAAGGACGAGATGCACGGCGGCGCCGACGCCGTGTACGGGCTCGACATCCCGCTGATGCGGCTCGTCCACGTGCTCCGGGCGGCCTCCGAGGGGTACGGTCCGGAGAAGCGCGTCATCCTGCTGCACGGCCCGGTCGGCTCGTCGAAGTCGACGATCGCCCGGCTCCTCAAGAAGGGCATCGAGCACTACTCGACGACCCCCGACGGCGCGCTCTACACGTTCGACTGGGTGAACCTCGACGACGTCGGCATGGCCGGGACGGAGAGTGCCCGCTTCAAGTGCCCGATGCACGAGGAGCCGCTGCGCCTCGTCCCGCCGGCGTGGCGCGACCGCGCGTTCCGCGAGCTCGGCCTCTCGAGCGCGCAGCACCACGTCCGCACCGAGGGCGACCTCGACCCCGCGTGCCGCTTCATCTTCAACCGCCTGATGGACAAGTACGGCGGCGACTGGTCGAAGGTGATGCAGCACGTGCGCGTGCGCCGCCTCGTGCTCAGCGAGAAGGACCGCGTCGGCATCGGCACCTTCCAGCCGAAGGACGAGAAGAACCAGGACTCGACCGAGCTCACCGGCGACATCAACTACCGCAAGATCGCGGAGTACGGCTCGGACTCGGACCCGCGCGCCTTCAACTTCGACGGCGAGTTCAACATCGCGAACCGCGGCATCGTCGAGTTCATCGAGGTGCTGAAGCTCGACGTCGCGTTCCTCTACGACCTGCTCGGCGCGTCGCAGGAGCACAAGATCAAGCCGAAGAAGTTCGCCCAGACGGACGTCGACGAGGTCATCATCGGCCACACCAACGAGGCCGAGTACAAGAAGCTCCTGAACAACGAGTTCATGGAGGCCCTCCGCGACCGCACGATCAAGATCGATATCCCGTACATCACGAAGGTGTCGGAGGAGATCCGGATCTACGAGAAGGACTTCAACAAGGAGAAGATCCGCGGCAAGCACATCGCCCCTCACACGCTCGAGGTCGCCGCGATGTGGGCCGCGCTCACCCGGCTCGAGGACCCGAAGAAGCACAACCTCTCGCTCGTCCAGAAGATGAAGCTCTACGACGGCAAGGTCCTGCCCGGCTACACGCAGGACACCGTGAAGGAGCTCCGCAAGGAGGCGTCGCGCGAGGGCATGGAGGGCATCAGCCCCCGCTACGTGCAGGACAAGATCTCGAACGCGCTCGTCAACGACCTCGGCGAGGGGACGATCAACCCCTTCATGGTCATGAGCGAGCTCGAGAAGGGCCTCCGGCACCACTCGCTCATCACGAACGACGAGCAGCGCAAGCGCTTCACCGAGTGCATCGGGATGGTGAAGCGCGAGTACGAGGAGATCGTCAAGAACGAGGTGCAGCGGGCGATCAGCGCCGACGAGGACGCGATCCAGAAGCTCGCCGCGAACTACATCGACTCGATCAAGGCCTACACCCTGAAGGAGAAGGTGAAGGACCGCTTCACCCGCGAGGACGTCGAGCCCGACGAGCGGCTGATGCGCTCGATCGAGGAGAAGATCGACATCCCCGAGAACCGCAAGGACGACTTCCGCCGCGAGATCATGAACTACATCGGCGCGCTCGCGGTCGACGGCAAGAAGTTCGAGTGGCACACGAACGACCGGCTGCGCCGCGCCCTCGAGCTCAAGCTGTTCGAGGATCAGAAGGACGCGATCAAGCTCCAGACCCTCGTGTCGAGCGTCATCGACAAGGAGACGCAGGAGAAGATCGACATCATCAAGACCCGGATGATCAAGTACTTCGGGTACAACGAGGTCTCGGCGCGCGACGTGCTCGACTACGTCGCCAGCATCTACGCGCGCGGCGACACGAAGTGACCCGTCGCGGGGGCGCGGCGGCGCTGCTGGCAGCGCGCCGCGCCGCTCGCCGCGCCGCTCGCCGCCAACTACTCGCCCCCTCCGATCCTACCCGCCCTGACGCTCAGCCCTCGCGCCTGACCTTCGCGAGCTCGCGCTCCCCGTCCCGCCGGAGCTTCGCGAGCTCACGCTCGAGCGTCGCGACCTCGCGCTCCAGGGAGGCCACCGTGCGCTTGAGGTCGCGGACCTCCTCGACAGACGCCAGGCCCATCGCCTTGGCGAACGTCTCCTTCTGCTCCGCGGTGAACGAGGAGACCCGGCCGGGCACGCTCATCGCCGTCATGAACAGCCGCATGAACCGCTCGTCCTGCATCAGCTTCGCCACGTTCGGGTTCGCGGCGAGCTTCATGCCCTCGGTGACCAGTCTGTCCTTCAGCGCCATGCGCGCAGCGTAGCCGACTTTCGCGCGCTCGCGTCAGCCCACCTCGACAAGCACCGCCGTGATGTTGTCCCGCCCCCCGCGCCGATTCGCGAGGTCGATGAAGAGGTCGACCGCCACGTCGCCGCCCTTCGAGGCGATGTTCGCGACCTCCTCCTCGGCGTGGAGATACCCGTGCAGCCCGTCGGAGCAGAGCAGGTATCGATCGCCCTCCTCGACGGCGACGATCGAGGTGTCGACCTCGACGTAATCCCGGTTGCCGACCGCGCGCGTGATCACGTTGCGGTGGGGCGAGCTCTTGGCCTCGTCCACGGAGATGAGGCCGTTCTTGATCTGCCACGCGATCAGCGTGTGATCCTCGGTCATCTGCACCGCGGTCCCGTTGCGGACCTGGTAGATGCGGCTGTCGCCCACCTGGCCGGTCACGAGCGCGCCGCCGACGATGAGCGCCGCGCTGATCGTCGTGCCCATGCCGCTCTTGTCGCGATCGAGCTCGGCGATCGCGAAGACCATGTACGTCGCCGCCTGGATCGCGCCCTCGAGGATGCGCAGCACGGCGCGCGCCTTGGGCTGCGTCAGCGGCTCGTTCGGATCGCCGATGGCGGGCAGGCCCCGCTTCACCATGCCGTAGATCGTCTCGACCGCCTCGGCGCTCGCGACCTCGCCGGCCGCGTGCCCGCCCATGCCGTCCGCGACGATGTAGAGCCGGAGCTCGTCGTCCCGGAAGAACGCATCCTCATTGGCGCGCCGGTGGCGCCCGACATCGGTGCGGCCAAATGATTGGATCCTCATCGAGCTTGCCCGGTCCTTCGCTTGCCGTCCCGTGAGGAAATCCCCGAGGCGCCGGCGCGACTGTCGCACGATAAACTTCTTAAGCGGGGCCTGTCGAGTGGTCGGAGGCTCCATTAGGATGGGCGAGCCAGCCATGGCACGAAGCTTCTCCGCGACCTGTGGGCCGGATGGCCTTCTCCAGCACCTGGCGGACCTGCGCAGCGCGGTCCCGTCGCCGTCGGGCGGGATCGTCTTCGTCTCCGGACAGCTCGCCCAGCGCGCCTCGGGCGTCGCCGAGCTCGTCCGTGGCGCCTGGCGCGGCGTCCCCGCCTGCGTCGTGCCGGCCGCGGGCGTGCTCAGCGAGCGCGGCGAGATCGAGGGGGACACCGGCGCGAGCGGCGTGTTGTGGTCCGGCGGGCAGGTCACCCCCTTCGCGCTGCCCGAGCGCGCCGAGGAGCCGAGCCGCCTCCTGCGCGAGGCGCTCGCCCGCACCGTCGGCCAGCGCTCCGCGACGGCCATCCTCTTCGCCCGGCCCGGGGCGTTCGCGCCCGAGCGGCTCGAGGCGCTCTCCTTGTCCGCGCCGAACACGTGCCTCTTCGGCGCCGGGACGGCCTCCGGCTCCGCCATCGGCGTGACGTCGCAGGGCGAGCTCATCGAGGGCCCGGCGACGGGCCTCGCCATCACCGGGTTCGCCCCGCCGCTCGTCGACGCCTCGCCCGCCGCCAGGCTGCTCTCCGGCTTCCACCGCATCGACGAGGCGAGCGGCGGCGTCGTGCTGCGCGCCGGCGGGCGGCCGGCGCTCGACCTGCTCTCCGCCGCGACCGCCACGCTCGGCGAGCCGCCCAGCGCGCAGCAGCTCATCCTCGCCGCGCTGGCCGACCCGCCGCTCGATCCGCCGGGCGCGCCGGGCGCCGACAGCGGGGACGCCGAGGCGGAGGCGCTCGATTCCGTGCGTTACGTGCTGCGGCCTGTCCGCGGCATCGATCCCTCGCGGCGGGGGCTCCTGCTCGGCGACGAAGCCAGGCCCGGCGCGCGCCTCGCCTTCGCGGTGCGCGACGCCGCCATCGGCCGCGCCGGGCTCGAGGGGATCGCCCGGCAGGTGTCCCGGAGCGCGCTCGGGTCGGCCCCCCGCTTCGCGCTCTACCTGACCTGCGCCGGGCGCGGCCAGGGCCTGTACGGGACGCCCGACGTCGAGGCGCGCATCCTGCGCCAGCGCTTCGCCGACCTCCCGATCGCCGGCATGCACTCGAGCTTCGAGATAGCCCCCTGGGCCCGGGGCCAGGCCAGGCTCGCCCTCTACACCGGCGTGCTCGCGCTCTTCCGCGCGCCGAGCTGAGCGCTCTTCCGCGCGCCGGGCTGAGCGCTCTTCCGCGCGCCGGGCTGAGCGCTCTTCCGCGTCGAGCCGAGCGCCGCGCCTCAGCGCTCGCGGTAGACCGCGACCACCGCGGAGGCCCGCCGCTGCACCGCCGCGTGGACGGCCGCATACCGCGGCTGGTCGCGCAGGGGCGCGAGGACCGGACAGCGCTCGAGCCAGATCAGGTCGAACAGGCCGTCTTCCAGCGAGAGCTCGAGCGCGGCCAGCGCGAGCTCTCGCTGGCCGAGGAAGGCCGCGAACTCCGCCTGGAGCTGCCGGATGAACGACGTGCGCCGCAGCGCCGTGACGGCCGGGCGCTCCCCCTCGACCTGCACGGGCCGGACGTCCGAGAGCCGCCCCTCGATGAGGTCATCGATCACCTGCGCGAACGGCGTTGGGAGGTCCGGGAAGGCCTCGCTCACGCGCTTCTGAGAGAGCTTCTCGACCACCACCGGGTCGCGCTGCCAGAGCGCGCGGCGCATCCGCAGGACGGTGTAGCCCGATCCGCTCCCCACCGTCGGATGCGCCCGGATCACGTCGTCGGCCTCCGACCACTTGCCCAGCAGCGTGTACGCGCGCGCCAGCGCCTGCGCCGCCAGCACCACCTCGGGATCGCGCGCCAGCGCGGACCGCGCGCGCCGCGCGCCCTCCTCGAAGGCGCCGCACTCGAGCAGGATGTGGCCGATGAGGCCCTCGGCCTCGGCGTTGCCCGAGCGGGTCGCGAGCGCCGCCTTGAGCTCCCGCATCGCGCCGACCACGTCGAGGCGCTGGAACCGCACCGACGCCATCGCGAGCCGCGCGTCCGGCAGCCCGGGCGCCGCGGCGACGGCGCGCGACGCCGCCTCCGTGGCCAGCTCCCCGCCGCGGTCCGTGAAGAACCAGAAGCGGGAGCGCGCGAGCGCGTAGGCCGACAGGATCATCGGATCCTCGGGCGCGCGCGAGAGCGCCTGCTCGAACAGCGCGATCGCCCGCTCCTGGTGCTCCGGCCAGAACCTGCGGTACTCGTGGCGCCCGCGCAGGAACAGGTCGAGCGCGACGGGATCGCTCGGCGCCGTGCGGTTCGGCGCGGCCCCGTCGAGCGTCAGCGCCTCCGCGACCGCCTCGGCCACCTCGTCGTTGATCCGCAGCACCTCCGCCTCGGGTCGATCGAAGCGCTTCGCCCACAGCTGGAACCCGTCGGCGACGCTGATGAGCCGCGCGTTGATCCGCACCGTCCCGTCGCGCCGCCGCACCGAGCCCCCGACGACCACCTGCACCCCGAGCTCGCGCCCGACCTCGCGCGGATCGAGCTCGGAGGACGAGCGCCGCCCGATCGCCCCGCGCGGCCTCACCCGGAGGCCCGGCGTCATGGAGAGCGTGTCGACGAGATCGTCCGTCAGCTCCTCGGCCAGGTACGCGTCCGACGCAGGTCCCTGGTTCGCGAACGGCAGGACAACGACGCTCTTGCCGCCGTGCTCGGCCACCCCGGAGCTCGCCCCCGGGGTCACCCCGGAGACGGCCGTCCGCTCCTGCGGCGGCGTGAACGCCGGCGGCGTCACCGTGGCCGGGCGGGTGAGCGAGGCGAGGTCGTGCACGACGCTCTCGACGGACGGATACCGGTCGCCGCGCTCGCGCGCCATGCAGCGGAGCACCACGCGCGCGAGCGCGTCGGGCAGGTCGGGGCGCCGGAGCCGCGGATCCGGCGGGTCGGCGAAGAGCCGCGCCGCGGCGACGGCGAGCGGCGCGTCGCCCTGCCACGCGCGCTCACCCGTGAGCATCTCGAAGAGCATCGCCCCGAGGGCGTAGATGTCGGCGCGCGCGTCGACGTCGTCGGCGCCCTGCACCTGCTCGGGCGCCATGTACGCCGGCGTCCCCATGACCGCGCCCAGCGTCTTGCCCGCCTCGCCGCTCGCGACCGCCCGCGCGATCCCGAAGTCGGTCAGGACGACGCGCCCGTCGCGCCCGAGCAGCACGTTGTCCGGCTTGAGGTCACGGTGGATGACGCCGGCCCGGTGCGCGGCATGGAGGCCCGCGCAGACGCCCTCCACGACGTCCAGCGCGCGGGTCATGCCGAGCCGCCGCTCGCGCGCGAGCAGCGCGGCGAGCGGCTCGCCGTCGACGAACTCCATCGTCAGGAACCGGTCGCCCTCGTGCTCGCCGATGTCGAAGACCCGCGCCACGTTCGGGTGCGTGACCTTGCGCGAGAGCCGCACCTCGCGCCGGAACCGATCGGTCACCTCCGGCGCGACGCTGAGCTCCCGGCGCAGCACCTTGACCGCGACGAGCTCCTCGAGCTCCAGGTCCCGGGCGCGGTACACGCTGCCCATCCCGCCGATGCCGACCAGCCCGAGGAGCTCGTACCGGCCTGCGAGGACCTGCCGCGGGCCGGTCGCGACGGCGTCCGCGGAGTCGGCCGCTGGCCGCGCGCCGCTCGCCGCGAGCGGAGGGTCGTGGATCGTGTCGTCCTTGAAGCTCTGCGGCATAGGGGAATTCCGGCGGCCGTTGCCCCCCGCGTCACGAGATTAGCCCACGGGATCGGCCGGTCGAGCGCCGACCGTCGCGGGAGCTCCAGCACGGAGGTGCTAGTCTCCGCCGCCCATGGCAGAGGCGTCGAGCTCCATCGTGGTGGAGTCGCTCTCGAAGACGTACCAGGTCCACGAGCGCGCCGCCGGCTTCTCGGCCACCGTGCGCTCGCTCTTCCGGCGCCGCACCAAGGTCGTCCACGCCGTCGAGGACCTCTCGTTCTCGATCGCGCCCGGCGAGCGGGTCGGCTTCCTCGGCCCGAACGGCGCCGGGAAGACGACGACGCTGAAGGTGCTCTCCGGGCTCCTCCACCCGTCGGGCGGCAAGGTCGAGGTCGCCGGCTTCGTCCCGCGGCACCGTGAGCCCGATTTCCTCAAGCGGATCACCCTCGTGATGGGGCAAAAGCAGCAGCTGCTCTGGGACCTCCCGCCCGCCGAGACCTTCGCGGTGAACCGGGCGATCTATGGGATCGGCGACGCGGATTTCAAGGAGACCCTCGGTGAGCTGGAAGACCTCCTCGGCATCGCCGAGATCGCGACGAAGCCGACGCGGCAGCTCTCGCTCGGCGAGCGCATGAAATGCGAGCTGGCGGCTGCCCTGCTGCACCGGCCGGAGATCCTGTTCCTCGACGAGCCGACGATCGGGCTCGACGTGGCGATGCAGCTCGGCGTCCGCGAGTTCATCCGCCGCTACAACGAGCGGCGGCGGGCGACGATCGTGCTCACGTCCCATTACATGGACGACGTGGCGGCGCTCTGTCCGCGGGTCATCGTCATCGACAAGGGCAGGCTGCGCTACGACGGCGACCTCGCGGCGCTCGTCCGCAGCATGCGGCCCCACAAGCGGATCACGCTGCACTTCAAGACCCCGGTCGACCAGGCGCTCCTCGAGCGGGTGGGCGCCGTCCTCTCGCTCGATCCGAGCCACGCGGTGCTGCAGGTGCCGCAGGCGGAGCTGCGCGAGGCCATGTCCTGGCTGCTCGGCCACACCGACATCTCGGATCTCACGGTCGAGGACCCTCCCCTGGAGGAGGTGATGCGCGAGCTCTTTTCGGGCGTGGAGCCCTCGGCGACGCCGGAAGGCGAGCCGGAAGGCGCGCCGGAGGGCGAGGCCGCGGGCTCGACGGGCGGGGCCGCGTCGTGAGCGGGCTCGCTCGGGCCGCCCGGGCGTTCCCGACGCTGCTCCGCGTCGGGATCGCGGCCGCGCTCGCGTACCGGGCCGAGATGCTGATCTGGATGCTCACGACGACGATGCCGCTCGTGAGCCTCGCGCTCTGGTCGGCGGTGGCCGCGAGCGCGCCGGTCGGCCGCTTCGGGGCGCGCGACTTCTCCGCGTACTTCCTGGCCATCCTCATCGTCCGGCAGCTGACCGGCTCGTGGCTCGTCTGGGAGATGAACATGGACATCAAGAGCGGCGCCCTCTCGCAGCGCCTGCTCCGGCCGATCCACCCGCTCTTCTCGTACGCCGCCGAGAACCTCGCCGCGCTGCCGCTCCGGGCGGCGCTCTGCCTGCCCATCGCGGTCATCGCGCTCGTCGCGACGTCGGGCGAGCGGTTCCAGCCGACGGCGTTCGAGCTCGGGCTCTGGGTCGTCTCCCTCGCCGGCGCCTGGGCGATCAACTTCTTCACCATGGCGCTGATCGGCTCGCTGGCGTTCGTGATCGACAGCTCGACCGCGGTGTTCGACGTCTACCTCGCGGCCTTCATGGTCTTCGCCGGCTACCTCGTCCCGATCGAGCTGTTCCCCTCGTGGCTCGCCGATCTCGCGCGGGTCCTGCCGTTCCGGTACAGCCTGGCGTTCCCTGTCGAGCTCATCACCGGCCTGCTCGACCCGGGCCGCGCGCTCACCGAGCTCGCTGTGCAGTGGGCCTTCGCCGTCGCGTCCGCCGCCGCCGCGCTCGTCGCGTGGCGCGCGGGGGTCCGACGGTTCTCGGCGTTCGGCGGGTGAGCGGCGTGCGTTACCTCCGGTTGCTCGCGACGCAGCTGCGCGTGTCGATCGCGCTCGGGATGCAGTACCGGTGGGATTTCCTGCTCGGCGCGGTGATGACCGTCGTGTGGACGGTGGTCGGGCTGGTCCCGCTCCACATCGCGCTCGCGGCCCGGCCGCCGGTGCAGGGCTGGACGTACGAGCGGGCGCTCGTGGTCGTCGGGTGGTTCACGCTGCTCAAGGGCATCCTCGAGGGGGCCGTGAACCCGTCGCTCATCAGCGTTGTCGACCAGATCCGGAAGGGCACGCTCGACTTCACGCTGCTCAAGCCGGCCGACGCGCAGTTCCTCGTCTCCACGGCCCGGTTCGAGATCCGCAAGGTCGTGGACGCAGCGGCCGCGGTGGCGATCTTCGCCTACGCCTTCGCCCAGATGGGGCGCGCCCCCGCGCCTGCCCACGTCGCGCTCGCGCTCTGCCTGCTCGTGACGGCGACGCTGGTGCTCTACTCCATGTGCATCCTGGTCATCTCCGCCGCGTTCTGGGTCGTGCGCCTCGACAACCTGGCCTACCTCTTCAACTCCATCTTCGATTTCGCGCGCTGGCCGGTCACGATCTTCAGCGGCTTCTGGCGCGTCGTCTTCACCGTGATCGTCCCGCTCGGGCTGATGACCACGTACCCGGCGGAGGCGATGCTCGGCACCATCGCGCCGCGCACGGCCGCCGCCGCGGCGCTCGGCGCGCTCACCTTCGGCGCCGTCGCGCGCGGCGTGTGGAAGCGGGCGATAGGCCGGTATACATCGGCGTCGAGCTGAGCCTCGCGAGGGCTTCCGGCGAGCAGCGCGGTGCGTTAACGTCACACGATTGCCCTCCGGGCGCGAGGAGGGCTAACGGACACCGGGGGAGAGCGGGATCGGGAAGGAGACGCGGTGAAGGACGGAGGGCTGACGCTCGAGGAGTTGGGTCGGAGCATCGTCGATCTCGCGATGACCGAGGACGTGATTCGCCGCCAGGTGATCGCCCTCCTCCCGGTCGGGCGCCGCGCGGAGCGGGAGCTCGAGGTCCTCGGCAGGCCGTCGCGGCTCACGATGGACTTCGAGGTCGGCGAACCGGCGGCGACGCGGAGCATGAGCGGCGCGTTCGACGTCGCGATCCAGCACGCGGTGACGGTGCGGATCGACGCGGAAGGAGAGGCGAAGGAGCACCGGCTCGACGCGACCCTCGCGCTGCGCATCACGCCGAGGCCCTGCGCGCCGCTCGGGATCTTCCTGGACATCGCGGAGCTGCCGGCGGAGTCGGTGAGGTTCGCCGAGTCGCGGGCCTCCGCGAAGGACTACCTGCGCGGCCGGATCGAGGAGGAGGTGCGGCGGGAGCTGCTCCGCCTCGTGCGCGCGCGGGTCGCGGAGAGCCGCGCGGAGCGCACGCTCGACCTGGAGGAGCCGCTCGTCCGCGCGCTCGGGGACGCCTCCTGGGCGGAGCAGGAGGAGGTGGAGGAGCCGGACGGGCGGGACGCGCCGCCGCCGAGCCGGGTGCGCGGGGCCGGCGGCCCGGCGAGCGGGGCTGGGCTGCTGGACGCGCCGCTCAGCGACCTGGACGCGCAGCTCCGGTTCTTCGGGAACGCGATGCCCCTCCAGGTGTGGACCGCGCGCCCGGACGGCCAGCTGAACTTCGTGAACCGGGCGGTCCTCGACTATTTCGACCGCACGGAGGAGCAGATGATCGGCGAGGGCTGGCTCGCGGTGCTGCACCCGGACGATGTCCCGAAGACGGTGGCGGCGTGGACCCGGAGCCTCACGACGGGCGAGCCGTACAACACGGAGTTCCGCCTGCGGCGGGCGAGCGATCAGACGTACCGGGAGCACATGGTCAGCGCGCTGCCGCAGCGCGACGCGGCGGGGAACATCTTCCGGTGGATCGGCGGCACCACCGACGTGGCCGAGCTGCGCCGCGCCGAGGCCGCCCTCCGGAGGAGCGAGGCGCGCTACCGGCTCTTCGCGGAGGCGTCGAACGAGGGCGTCTGGTTCTGGAACATCCGCGAGGACACGGTGGAGTGGAGCGATCGCATGCTCCAGATGCTCGGCGTCCGCCGCGAGGCGTGGGGCGGGACGTTCGCGAGCTTCTTCGAGCGCGTGCACCCCGACGACCAGAGGGCGGTGCAGGCCGCGCTGCGGGCGCACCTCGAGGAGCGGCGGCCGTTCGAGGTGGAGTACCGGATGCGGCGCGAGGACGGCGAGTACCGCGACGTGTTCGCCCGCGGCATGGCCGAGTGGGACGACAAGGGCGTGCCGTTCCAGATGGCGGGCGGCGCGACGGACATCACCGAGAAGAAGCGCCAGCAGGCCGTGCTGAACGAGCGGCTCGCGATCATCGAGCAGCAGCAGGAGGCGATCCGGGCGCTGTCGACGCCGATCATCGAGGTCTGGAGGGGGGTGCTGACGATGCCGGTGCTCGGCGTCCTCGACGAGGAGCGCGCCCAGCAGATGATGGAGGTGCTGCTCGAGGCCGTGGCGCGGACCCGCTGCCGTCACGCGATCATCGATCTGACCGGGGTGAGCGCCGTGGACGCGGCCACGGCCGATCACGTGCTGAGGCTCATCGACGCCGTGGCGCTGCTCGGGGCGCAGGGCATCGTCGTCGGCATCCGGCCCGAGGTGGCGCAGACGGTGGTGTCGCTGGGGCTCGATCTGTCGAACATCAAGACGCTCTCGAACCTCCGGGAGGCGCTGCTCTTCGCGATGCAGTCGAGCGGGGTGTCGGTCAAGCGGCGGCGCAAGCGCAGGGCGCGCCGCGAGCGCGCGGACGACGCCGAGGGGACGCGCGCCCCGCGCGACGGGTGATCGGCGCCGACGGCGCGAGCGCGCCTGCGGTGCTGCAGTGCCGCGCGCCGGGCAAGCGCCGGCCGGCGCGCCCTAGCAGCGGTTGACGTCGCGAGGGGGGGTGCGACGATGGTGGCGATGCGTCCTCGCCCGCGGCTCGCCGCCTTACTCCCGCTTCTGTGCGTGCCCTCGCTCCCGCTCGCTCTCGCGGGCTGCCAGCAGGTTCTGGGCATTCATGACGTGAGCGACGATCGCGACACGGTCAGGCCCGACGGCCAGACGCCTCAAGGGAGCGGGGGCGCCCCCTCCGGGGTTGGCGGCGGCGGCGATGCCGGCGGCGATGCCGGCGGCGGCGGTCACGGCCCTGACGTCATGGATCTCGGGCTCGTCGTCCTGACGCCCAACGTCACGGTGCCTCTCGGGGGGAAGAACCTCGTCGAGATCGAGATACGCCGGACCGGCGGCTTCGACGGCGAGGTGACGGTGGCGGCGGTGAGCCCTCCTGCGGGCCTCGTCGTCAAAACCATCACGATCGCCGCCAAGGAGACGAAGGCCGAGATCGTGGTAGGCGCCGAGGCGCCGCTCGCCCTGGGCAACACGATCTCCTTCTCCCTGAAGGCGACCTCCGGCGCCCTGGAGAGCACCGCCGCCGTGACGAACGCGCTCGTGACCGGCCGCCCGGGCTCCCTGGACGCGACGTTCGGCGTGGCGACCGGCATCGCGCCGGTGCGCTTCGGGAACGACGACGGCGGCTATTTCACCGATATCGAGGTGGTCGGCGAGCGGATCGTCGCGACGGGCTGGGGCATCGGCGGCCTCGGCGGCTCGTCGATGAAGATCGCGCGCCTGACCAGCGCCGGCGCGCTGGATCCCGACTTCGCCGGCGGCGCCTTGCTGTCGACGAGGATCGGGAGCAGCTCGGGCGCCGAGGCCCAGTCGTTCGCGGTGGGGCACCAGGTGGACGGCAAGATCATCGCGATGGGCTGGCACGAGACCCCGGAGCCGCGTGACATCGCGCTCTGGCGCGTCGGGGCGAACGGCGCGACCACCGACCCGGAGTTCGGCAACAACGGCAAGGCGCTGGTCGATACGGGCGGCGAAGAGACGGTCGTGGACGGGCTCGTCCTGGCCAACGACAAGATCCTCGTCGCTGGCGCCCGCGACGCGCGCATGATGGTGGCGCGCATCTCCTCGAATGGGAGGCTCGACACCGCCTTCGCCGCGCCGAACGGCTTCTGGGCGCTCGATCGCGGCTCCACCGCGAAGGCCGTGGTCGTCGACCGCGAGGGCCGGATCCTGGTCGTGGGCGAGGTGGACGCGGGGGGCCAGTCCGACGGCATCCTCGCCCGCTTCCTCGCCGACGGGCAGCCCGACACCACCTTCGGGACCGGCGGCCAGCAGGTCTTCGGTGCGTCCGGGAGCAGCGAGCGCACGGCGGCGGTCGCCGTCCTCGACGACGGCCGCATCCTCGTGGGCGGCAGCGCGGGCAAGGACGGGAGCGCCGACTTCGAGGTCCGCCGCTTCCTCGAAGACGGCGCCGCCGACCCGAGCTTTGGCGCGTCGGGCGTCGTCGCGCTCCCGATCACCGACGGCGACGACGTGGCGGAGGACGCCATCGTGCTCCCCGACGGCCGGATCCTGGTCGTGGGCAATGCGACCGGCGGCGCCGCGCCTGGGCCGGTGCTCGCGCGCTACCTGCGCGACGGCAGGCTCGATCCCAACTTCGGAGTCGACGGGGTGCTCTCGCTGTATGTCGGCGACTCCGGCGGCATCCAGCGGGCCGCGGTCTACCCGGGCCAGAAGGTCGTGATCTGCGGCCAGAATCAGGGGGGTGTGCCAGGTCCAGGGACGTACGGAATCGTGGCGCGCCTCTGGATGTAGCGCTCATCCGCGCCGCGTCAGGGTCCGAGCGGCGGTCGCCCTTCCCGAGCTCAGCGCGGCGCTCGCGTCGTGGCCTCCCACCGCTCCAGCGTGACGACGAGCCGGGCCGCCCCGAGGACGCCGGCCGGGAGCACGAGGAGCAGCGCGCAAGGCAGGAACGAGAGCAGCGCGAGGCCGAAGCCGAAGCCCATCACCGCGGCGAGGTTCCGGCGCACGAAATCGATCCGCTCTGCCACGGGCACGCCGCGGATCGACAGCGGGCAGTCGCAGAGGTCCCAGGCCCCCCCGAGCGCCGTCACCGCGAGCTGGAGCGGGACGACGACGACGCTCGCCGGCGCGAAGAGGAGGCCCACGACGCCGAGGACGATGAGGATCGGGAGCGTGAAGGCGAGCGCCACGAGCGACGACTGCAGCGCGCGCCACATGTCCGCGAAGAAGCCGACCTCCGGCCACGGGGGCGCCCCGAGATCGGCCTCGGCCCTGCGCACCATCCGCTCCAGCGCGGTCCCCGAGAGCGGCTTCGCGAGCCCGAACGAGAGGACGAGGGCGGCCACGAGCACCACCGCGAGCGAGAGGATCTGCAGCACGGCCATGAGCACGGTCCAGGGCCACCCCGTCCCTGGCTCCCTCACGATCAGCTCGACGAGCGAAGGCGCGAGCTTCACGCCGACGAGGGAGAGCACGACCATGAGCACAAGCGCGATGCCCGTGGGGACGAGCGCGAGCGGCCAGAGGTCCGGCGTGCGAAAGAGGTAACCGTAGCCGCCCAGCATGGCCTTGAGGCCCGCGCCGAAGCCGGGGCGTTCGAGCGGCACGAGCCCCGCGGTCTGGCGCTGCGCGGGCGCCGTGAGAGAGCCGCGGGGAGCATCGGGGGGGATCATCCGGCCACGAACGTCCCAGCGGCCGTGCATCCGGTCAACACCTTCCGCGCGCCGGCATCCGCCGCTGGACGAGCTCCCGCCGGCTGCGCGGTGAACGCGGCCCCTTGGCTCCCGCCGGCAGTGCGGTGAACGCGGCCCCTTCGATGCGCCGACGACCTCCGAGCCTGCCTCGTCAGCCCTCGGGGGGCAGCGGATCGAGCACGCTCCCGCCCGGGGGCGAGGGCCCGAGCGCGCGGCCGAGGTGCTCGCGGATCGCGGCCGCGAGCGACTCGGTGACGCGCCTGCGCAGCTGAGTCCGCGACGTGACGAGCCCGATCTCCCGGAGCGGGATCGGCCGGGCGAGGGGCCGCACGCGGGCGCGGCGCTTCTCGGCGGGCAACCCTTGCGCCACCAGCGCGGGCAGCACCGTCGCTCCGAGCCCGGTGTCGACAAGGCCGATCAACGTCTCGAAGCTGCCGCTCTCGAGCTGAACGCCGCGCGGGGGCCTCGCCTGACCGCTCCTGCAATACGAGAGCACCTGGCTCCGGAAGCAGTGCCCCTCCGGGAGCACCCACAGCTCGCGATCGCTGAGGTTCGCCTGCGTGACCGTCTTGCGGTCGAGCAGCGGGTCGCCCTCGGGGAGATAGGCGACCATCGCCTCGTGTCCGAGGGGCGTCTCGCTCAGCCCCGGGGCGTGGAGCGGCGTCGCGGCGAGCCCCGCATCGAGGGTGTCGGCGGCCAGCCGCTCGATGATCTCCTCGGTCTTCAGCTCCTCGATGAACAGCTCGACGCGCGGGTGTGCCTTCACGAAGGGATCGAGGAACAGGGGCAGCACGGTGGGAGCGAGGGTCGGGATGATCCCTAGCCGGTAGCGCCCCGCCGGAGCGTCGTCGCCGGCGACGATCTGACCGAGCCGCTCCGTCTCCCGGAGGATCTCGCGCATCTGAGCGATGGCGCGCGCACCCTCCTCGGTCACAAGGACGGGCTTCTTGCTGCGGTCGAACAGCACGGTGCCCAGGAGCTCCTCGAGCTTCTGGACCTGCATGCTGAGCCCGGACTGCGAGACGTGGCAGCGCTCGGCCGCGGTGCGGAAGCTGCGGGTCTGCTCCACCGCCACGGCGTAGCGGAGCTGCGTGAGCGTCACCTGCTCGAGGTCCATGGCCGGAGAAGTATCATAAAAAGTGAACGATTCATAAAATCGTTCGATTGGCACCGCGGGCGCAGAACGACCACGTTGCCTCTCGCCGGCGCGGAGGCACGAGACGCCCCCGCCCCGAAACGAGGAAAAGAGAATGTCGCTCATCAACACCCGCATCAAACCGTTCAAGGCCACCGCGTTCCACCAGGGGAAGTTCGTGGACGTCTCGCACGAGTCGGTCCTCGGCAAGTGGTCGCTCTTCGTGTTCTACCCGGCGGACTTCACCTTCGTGTGCCCGACCGAGCTCGAGGACCTCGCGGACCTCCACGGCGAGTTCAAGAAGCTGGGCGTCGAGATCTACGGCGTCTCCACCGACACGCACTTCGCGCACAAGGCGTGGCACGACACGTCCGCGGCGATCAAGAAGGTCAACTACCCGCTCGTCGGCGATCCGACCGCCACCCTCTCGCGCAACTTCGGCGTGCTCATCGAGGAGGAGGGCCTCGCGCTCCGCGGCTCGTTCCTCGTGAACCCCGACGGCGTCATCAAGGTCTACGAGATCCACGACCTCGGCATCGGCCGCAGCGCGGCGGAGATGCTCCGCAAGGTCAAGGCGGCCCAGTACGTCGCCACGCACCCGGGCGAGGTCTGCCCGGCGAAGTGGGACGAGGGCGCGAAGACCCTCAAGCCGTCGCTCGATCTCGTCGGCAAGATCTGAGGTGCTCGGGCGTCGCCGCGCGTGCCGCGGCGACGCCCGTCATCTCTCGTCACGCGCCTCGTGACCCGCTCGTACTCGCCGGAAGGAAGGCAGCCATGCTCGAAGACTCCATCAAGACCCAGCTCCGCGACGTCCTCGGACGGCTGACCCGTCCCGTCGCGGTCACCGCCTTCGTCGACGACTCGCAGGGGTCGGAGGAGATGCGCGCGCTCCTGCGCGACGTCGCGAGCGCCTCGTCCCTCATCGAGCTCCACGAGCGGCGCGAGGGCGAAGGGCGCACGCCGTCGTTCGGCATCCACTCCCCCGGCGAGGAGCCGCGCGTCATCTTCGCGGGGCTCCCGCTCGGTCACGAGCTCACCTCGCTGATCCTCGCGCTCCTGCACGTCGGCGGCCATCCGCCGCGGGTGAGCGCGGAGGCGCTCGAGCAGATCGCGCGGATCGACGGCGAGCTCCGGTTCGAGACCTACTTCTCTCAGTCGTGCCAGAACTGCCCCGACGTCGTGCAGGCGCTGAACCTGATGGCGGCCAGGAACCCGAGGGTCCGCCACGTCGCCGTCGACGGCGCCCTCTTCCAGGGCGAGGTCGAGCAGCGGAAGATCATGGCCGTGCCGACCGTCTTTCTGAACGGCGAGCCCTTCGGCCAGGGTCGGATGGAGATCGAGCAGATCCTCGCCAAGCTCGACGACGGCTCCGCCGTGAAGAAGCGCGCCGAGGCGCTCGACCAGCGCAAGCCGTTCGACATGCTCATCGTCGGCGGCGGGCCCGCCGGCGCTTCGGCGGCCATCTACGCGGCGCGCAAGGGCCTCGACACCGGCCTCGTCGCCGAGCGCTTCGGCGGGCAGGTGATGGACACCCTCGCCATCGAGAACCTCATCTCGGTCGTGGAGACCGACGGGCCCAAGCTCGCGGCGGCGCTCGAGCAACACGTGCGCGCGTACCCCGTCGAGCTCCTCAAGCACGAGCGCGTCGCGTCGATCACCCCCGGCTCACCGTTCGAGCTGCGCCTGGCGAGCGGCGCCACGCTCCGCGCGAAGACCGTCGTCCTGGCGACGGGCGCCCGGTGGCGCGACATGAACGTCCCCGGCGAGGCCGAGTACCGGACCAAGGGCGTGACGTACTGCCCGCACTGCGACGGACCGCTGTTCAAGGGCAAGCGGGTGGCCGTCATCGGCGGCGGCAACTCCGGCGTCGAGGCGGCGATCGATCTCGCGGGCGTGGTCGGCCACGTCACCCTGCTCGAGCTCGCCCCCGCGCTCCGCGCCGACGCGGTCCTCGTTCGCAAGCTCAGGAGCATGCCCAACGTCGAGATCATCACGCGCGCGCGCACGACCGAGGTGGTGGGCGACGGGCAGAAGGTCGTCGGGCTCCGCTGGGAGCACACAGAGACGAAGGAGCAGCGCCAGCTCGAGATCGCGGGCGTGTTCGTGCAGATCGGCCTCCTCCCCAACACCGGGTTCATCAGGGGGACGGTGGAGCTCAACGGCGTCGGCGAGGTCGTCGTCAACGACCGCGGGCAGACGTCGGTGCCCGGCCTCTTCGCCGCCGGCGACATGACGACAACGCCGTTCAAGCAGATCGTCGTCGCCCTCGGCGACGGCGCGAAGGCCGCCCTCGGGGCCTTCGAGCACCTCATCCGCGCCACCGCGCCGGCGGACTGAGCGCCCTCCGGCCGAGGTTCGACGCGCGAACCCGCCTGCGATCACGAGCTCAGCCACGCCTCGGACCGGAGCCGATCGACAAGGAAATCCACGAACGCGCGCACCCTGACCGCCGCCCGCCGGCCCTCCGGGTGGACGACATGGATGGGGACCGGCGGGGGCTCGTGCGCAGCGAGCACGATCGAGAGGCGCCCGGCGCGCAGCTCCGGGTCGATCTGATACGAGAGCACCCGCGCGAGCCCTCGCCCGGCCACGGCCGCTGCAATGGCGACGTCGGCCGTATTGGCGAGGAGCTGCGATGACGGAAAGACCCTCTCGACCCGCGAGCCCGACCCGAACGACCATTCCACCGGGGAGCCTGTCGAAGAGAAAGCCATGGTGTCGTGACGCGCCAGATCGGCAGGCGCCTCGGGCTCGCCCCGCGCGGCGAGGTACTCCGCCGAAGCGCAGACCACCCACCGCACCGAGCCGACACGGATCGCGCTGAGCGACGAGTCCGGCAGATGGGCAATCCGGACGGCGACATCGAGCCCCTCATCGATGATGTCGACAATGCGGTCGACGAGCAGCGTCCACGCCGACACGCGCGGATGGAGAGCCAGGAAATCGAAGAGGGCGGGCGCGACGAACATCCGCCCGAACAGGACCGGCGCCGTGACGCCGATCTGCCCCCGGAGCGCGGCGTGGGACCCGGCCGCCGACGCCTCGGCCTCCTCGATCTCGCCGAGGATCCGCTTGCAGTCCGCGAGGTACCGGGCGCCCGCCTCGGTCAGGCGGACGACGCGCGTTGTGCGGTGCAGGAGCCGCGTGCCGATGCGCTCCTCGAGCGCAGAGATGGCCCGGGTCACCGCCGGCGGCGACATGGACAGCCGCCGCGCCGCCGGCGCGAAGCCCTCCTCCTCGGCGACGGCGACGAACACACGCATGGAGTCGAGGCGGTCCATCGGATTATTCCAGTTTCCGGAATGGTCCCTTGTCAAGGACGAGCATTACCCTTGGCCACGGGAATGAGCATCCTGGATCGGCGAGCGCGGGAGCCCCACGCGGCTGTGCCGCTCCCCGCTCACATCCGCAGCCGAAAGGACACCTCGATGACCCTCCCTGCCAGCCCCATCCGCCTCTACCGCCATCCGCTCTCTGGACACGCGCACCGCGTGGAGCTGTTCCTGTCGCTGCTGAGGCTGCCGTTCGAGAGGGTCGACGTCGACCTGAAGGGCGGCGCTCAGAAGACGCCCGAGTTCCTGGGCAAGAACGCGTTCGGTCAGGTGCCCGTGATCGAGGACGGCGACGTGACGCTGGCCGACAGCAACGCGATCCTCGTGTACCTGGCCGCGCGGTACGACCCGTCGGGGCGCTGGCTCCCGCGCGATCCGGTGGCGGCGGCGCACGTGCAGCGGTGGCTCTCCGTGGCCGCCGGGCAGCTCGCGGCGGGGCCCGCGGCGGCGCGCATCGCGAGCGTGTTCGGCCGCAAGCTGGATGTCGAGCAGGCCAAGGGGATCGCCGCCCAGCTCTTCACGGTGATCGATCAGCACCTCGCGAACCAGCGGTTCCTGGCCGGCGACGGGCCGACCCTCGCGGACATCGCGATCTACACCTACACGGCGCACGCGCCGGAGGGCGGCGTGTCGCTCGAGCCGTACGCGAACCTGCGCGCGTGGCTCGCCCGCGTGGAGGGGCTGCCCGGCTTCGTGCCGATGAAGAAGGCATTCTCGTGACCTCCCTGCCCGGGTGGACCAGGGAGGGCTCGCCCTATCACCCGGGCGAGATGGCCGTACAGGCGCGGGCCGGGGCGCGCGAGCGCGCCGAGAAGGCCGGGCGCCGGATCATCCGGGACTTCATGCCCGACCAGCACCGCGAGCTGTTCGCGCAGCTGCCGTTCCTGCTCGTCGGGGCCCTCGACGCAGAGCGAAGGCCGTGGGCCTCGATCGTCGTGGGGCCGCCGGGGTTCATCTCGTCCCCGGATCCGCGGACGCTCGCGGTGAACGCTCGCCCGGGAGCCGGCGATCCGCTCGGCCCGCACCTCGTGGCCGGCGCGCCCGTCGGCCTCCTCGGCATCCAGCTGGAGAGCCGCCGCCGAAACCGGATGAACGGGACGATCACCGCGGCCGACGAGCGAGGCTTCGTTGTCGAGGTCGGGCAGAGCTTCGGGAACTGCCCGCAGTACATCCAGGCGCGAGCGCCGGAGCCCGTGAGGGCGCCGGAGGCGGCCGCGCCCCCGGCGCAGGCGGAAGGGCGGGCGCTGTCCGCCGGCGCGGCGGCGCTCATCCGCCGCGCGGACACGTTCTTCATCGCGACCGCGGCGCCGGCCGCGCGGGGAGGCGACGCGATCGAGGGCGCCGACGTGTCCCATCGGGGCGGCAAGCCGGGCTTCGTGCGCGTGACCGAGGAGGACGGCCACACCGTCCTGACCTCGCCGGATTTCACCGGGAATTTCGCGTTCAACACGCTCGGCAACCTGGCGCTCTGCCCGCGCGCCGGGGTGCTCTTCGTCGACTTCGCCTCCGGCGGGGTGCTGTCGCTGACCGGCGAGGCCGAGGTGCTCTGGGACGGGCCGGAGCTCTCGGCCTTCGCCGGCGCCCAGCGGCTCCTGCGGTTCCACGTGGCCGAGGGCACCTGGCGGGAGGACGCGCTGCCGCTGCGCTGGTCGGCGCCGGTGCCCGCGCCGCAGCTCGCGGCGACCGGCTCGTGGGAGGACGCGGCGCGCAGGTGACGCCGCGGCCCGCGGGGCCCGTCCAGGGGAGTTTTGCCCCATCGGGGCGATCCGGGGCGGGCCCGGGCCGGTCAGCGTGCGGACGGGCACCTTGAGAACGCGTACGCGTCCTGCATCCTACCGGCGACCTCATGCGACTCGCCAGCAAGCTCACCCTCGCCCTCGTCCTCGTCATGTGCGCGGCGCTCAGCCTGTACGGCTACCTCTCCGTCCGGCGCGAGCGGGCGCTCTTCGAGACGGACATGCGGCGCGACGAGCACCTCATCGGCATCGCGCTCCGCGCGGCGGTGGTCGAGACGTGGCGCCGGGACGGGATGGGGGAGGCGCTCCAGCTGCTCGACGAGATGAGCGAGCGCGAGGACGGCGTGCGGTTCCGCTGGGTGTGGCTCGACGCGCCGGCCGGGGATCGCTTCGCGCCCGCGCTGCCCGCCGCCGAGATCGAGGAGCTGTCGCGGGGCACCGAGGTGTTCCGGATCGAGCGCAAGGGCGACAAGAGCGGGCGCTTCTACACGTACGCGCCCGTCGGGGTGGAGCCCGCGCGCGTCGGCGCCATCGAGATCTCCGAGTCGCTCGAGGAGGAAGAAGCGTACGTCCAGGCGAGCGTTGTCAACACCGTGGCCACCATCATCACCCTCGCGGCGCTGAGCGGGCTCCTGGCGATGACCTTCGGGCAGGTCCTCGTCGGGCGCCCGACGCGGCGGCTCGTCGACAAGGCGCGGCGGATCGGGGAGGGCGACCTCGGCGGGCCGCTGCTCCTGCCGCAGCGCGACGAGCTCGGGCGGATCGCCCACGAGATCAACGCGATGTGCGAGCACCTGGCCGAGGCGCGCGAGCGCGCGGGCCGCGAGACGACAGCGCGCATCGCGGCGCTGGAGCAGCTCCGGCACGCGGATCGGCTCACCACCGTGGGCAAGCTGGCGTCGGGGCTCGCGCACGAGCTCGGCACGCCGCTCAACGTGGTGGGCGGCCGCGCCAAGATGATCGCGCGCGGCCTGCCGCAGGAGGAGGCGGCGGAGAGCGCGCGGATCATCGCCGAGCAGGCGGACCGGATGACGAAGATCATCCGGCAGCTGCTGGACTTCGCGCGCCGCCGGGTCGCGCAGAAGGCGCCGGCCGATCTCGCGCACATCGCGCGCCAGACGCTGGCGCTGCTCGAGCCCCTCGCCCGGAAGCGGGGCGTGACGCTCCGCCTCGACGAGGCGGGCGGCGGTGCGGCGCGCGCCGAGGTGGACTCGGGGCAGATGCAGCAGGTGCTCACGAACCTCATCATGAACGGCATGCAGTCGATGAAGCGGGGCGGCGAGCTCACCGTGCGGGTGGAGCGCGCCCGCGCGCGCCCGCCGGCCGACCACGGCGGCGCCGAGGGCGAGCACGTCGCCGTCCGGGTGACCGACGGCGGGGAGGGGGTCGCGCCCGAGAACCTCCCCCGCATCTTCGAGCCGTTCTTCACCACGAAGGACGTCGGCGAGGGCACGGGCCTCGGGCTGAGCGTGTCCTACGGGATCGTGCGCGAGCACGGGGGCTGGATCGGGCTGGAGAGCGAGCTCGCCAAGGGCTCGACGTTCACGGTGTACCTCCCGCCGAGCGGCCAGGATGACGCAGGATGACGCGAGCCCGGCGGCCGCAAGCTGAGGGCGAGGGCGCGCTGGCCGGGGCGGCCGCCGCGCCGCGGCTGGCCGCGGGCGGGGCGCTGTACTACGCGAGTTATCGAGGAGAGATGGCGGGCGAGCCATCGAGGTGACGATGGGCAGACGAGCGCTGATCATCGACGACGACGAGGCGATGTGCGCGTGGCTCTCGGCGGACCTGCGGTCGCGCGGCGTCGAGGCAGAGGCCCGGACCTCACCGGAGGAGGCGCTCGCGCTGCTCGAGGCGGACGAGGGCTTCGACGTCATCCTGACCGATCTGAACATGCGCGGGATGGACGGGATCGCGGTCTGCGGCCGGGCGGCCGAGATCCGGCCGGACGTGCCGGTCGTGGTGATCACCGCGTTCGGCAGCATCGAGACCGCGGTGCAGGCGATCCGCGCGGGCGCGTACGACTACGTGACCAAGCCGGTCGACATCGAGGCGCTGGCGCTGGCGCTGGAGCGGGCGATCGCCCACCACGCGCTCAAGGCCGAGGTGCGTCGGCTGCGCCGCGCCGTGGCAGGGCCCGGCGGGTTCCCGGACCTCATCGGCCGGAGCGCCGCGATGCGGGGCGTGCAGGACCTGATCGAGCGCATCGCCGACGCGGACGCGACGGTGCTCATCACCGGCGAGAGCGGGACGGGCAAGGAGGTCGTCGCCAAGGCGATGCACGCGCGGAGCCGCCGCAAGGACGGGCCGTTCGTGGCGATCAACTGCGCGGCGGTGCCGGAGTCGCTGATCGAGAGCGAGCTCTTCGGGCACGTGAAGGGGGCGTTCACCGACGCGCGCGCGGCGCGCTCCGGGCTGTTCGTGGAGGCGAACGGCGGGACGCTGCTGCTCGACGAGATCGGGGAGCTGCCGCTCGCTGTGCAGCCGAAGCTGCTCCGCGCCCTCCAGGAGCGCCGGGTGCGCCCGGTGGGCGGGAACGCGGAGGTGCCGTTCGACGCGCGCATCGTGGCCGCGACGAACCGCGACCTGGACGAGGCCGTCGAGGCGCGCCGCTTCCGGGAGGACCTGTACTACCGGATCAACGTGCTCCACGTGGAGCTGCCGCCCGTGCGGGCGCGGGGCAGCGACGTGCTGCTGCTCGCGCAGCGCTTCATCGAGGATTTCGCGACGCGCTGGGGCAAGGAGGTGATCGGCCTGTCACCGGCGGCCGCCGAGCGGCTGCTCGCGTACACGTGGCCGGGCAACGTGCGGGAGATCCAGAACTGCATGGAGCGGGCGGTGGCGCTCACGGGGTACCCGGAGATCACGGTGGAGGACCTGCCGGCGAAGGTCCGGGAGCACCGGCCGTCGCACGTGCTCGTGGCGGGGGACGACCCGTCCGAGCTGGTGCCGCTCGAGGAGGTGGAGCGGCGGTACATCCTGCGGGTGCTCGAGGCGGCGGGCGGGAACAAGACGCTGGCGGCGAGGATCCTGGGGCTGGACCGGAAGACGCTGCACCGGAAGCTGGAGCGGTGGGAGCCGGGCGCCGGGGGGACGAAGGGGAGCTGAGAGGTTGGGCGGGGTCGGTCGGGCGACCTGGAGCTCGAAGCCCACGCCGAGGCGCGGAGGAATACCCCGGGCGGGGAACGACGCCCCACCCGGATGGCCCACGGGGGGGTCGCCGCCAGTCCCGCTGCAGCCCGCCTGCCCGCCGCAACCTGGGTCGGCGCCTGCGGCCTCAACCTCGGTGCGGCCTCAACCCCGGTCGGTTCGTGCGGCCTCAACCCCGGTCGGTTCGTGCGGCCTCAACCCCGGTCGGTTCCGGCCAGCCCCCCAACCCCGGTCGGTTCGGGGCGGCCGCCGGCGGGCGGCACGCGGCCTGCAACACAGGGCCCTCACCAAGGAGAGAGCCCGATGCCCCACGACTCGATGCGCGGTCTTGCCTCGATCCTGAATACGCCCCCTGAGCCGGTGCCGCGCGTCCACCACGGCCCGATCCCCATCCGGGTGCTGCTCGCCGAAGACGACAGGGAGTTGCGGCTGCTCCTCGCCACCGCCCTCCGCCGCGACGGCTACGAGGTCCTGGAGGCGCACGACGCCAAGCACCTCCTCGAGCTGATGGGCGAAGCGCTCGTCTCCGGGAACGGCGCCCCGGTCGATGTCGTGGTGAGCGACATCCGGATGCCAGGCGCGAGCGGGCTCGATCTGCTGGCCGGGCTGCGCCGCGACGACTGGACGACGCCGGTGGTCCTCATCACCGCGTTCGGCGACCCGGAGACGCACGCGGAAGCCTACCGCCTGGGCGCCGACGCGGTGCTCGACAAGCCGCTCGACGTGGACGACCTGCGGCTCGTCGTCCAGACCCTCGTCTCGATGCGCGGCTGACGCACCACGCCGCCGGGGAGCATCTCGCGATCACGGACATCACGAGATGGCCCCTATCGACGAGCAGCTGGCCTACACACGAGCCTTGTCAGGAGCGCGCCAGTTGACCGCTGGATAGGCTTTCAACCTCGTCGTGGAGCAGATCCGCGCGATCGTGAGTCGCCCGGCGCCGCCTCACCCCGCCTCGACCGGCAGCCGGCGCGGCTCCCCCGTGCGCTGCGCCTTCAGCCGCGCCCGCCGCATCTTGTGCCACGCGAGGATCCCCGCGTCCGCACGCACGAAGCGACACGCGTCGAGATCCGCGTCGCGCGGCTCCGAGGACGCGAGCATCCGCTCGTCGCCCGGCTGGATCAGCCAGAGCTCCGCCCGCAACCCGAGCCACGCGAGCAGCCGCCCGATCACCGGGATCGGCACGTAGTACCGCCCCACGATCGCCGTCCGCTCCGCGTCGATCGGCGCGCACCCCGCCACGCCCACCACGCGCTTCCCGAACGAGAGGCGCAGCACGCCCGGGAAGCGCACCTCCATCTCGAACCTCCACCCCCGACGGCCGTCCCAGGGCTCCCCGTCGTCGTGGCGCAGCACCGCCTCGGCGTGGATGACGTCGCCCTCCACGCGGACCTCGCAAGGGTCGAGCATCGCGCCGACGCCGGGGAACCAGGGGCGGTGCGCGAACGGCAGGTGGTGGAAGTCGAGCATGCCCTCCATCGCGCGCGCGAAGGGAACGTGCCAGTCCATCGACGCCGTGTGGGCGTGCCGCTCGTCCGGCGGCAGGCCATCGAACCAGGGCACCGGCGGCAGCTCGGCCGGCCGCTCGCCCCAGAAGAGCCACACGAAGCCCCGGTGCTCCCGCGCCTCGTACCGGGTCAGCGCGAGCGCATCCCCCGCGCCGCGCGCGGTCGCGCCGCGCCCCTCGCACGGGATCGCGACGCAGCGCCCGTCCGAGGCGAACCGGAAGCCGTGGTACGGGCACTCGATCGCCCCGTCCACGACCCGCCCCAGGCCGAGGTCCGCGCCGCGATGCGGGCAGCGCGCCCGCGCCGCGACAAGGGCGCCGCGCTCGTCCCTGAACAGCACGAGCCGCGTCCCGAAGCGCTCGACGGCGACCGGCCGCTTGCCCACGCAGGCAGCGTCCGCGATGATGTACCAGGCGCCCTCGACGAACGCGCCGCGCCCTTCCTCGATGCTGTGCTTTCGCATGATGCTCCTCCGATCGCCCGGAAGCCTGGGGCCGGCCCGGCCGGGGAGCAGTGACAGCGCGCGCCACAAGGGCTGACATGCGGCGCCAGGCCCCGCGGGCGCCCGCCCCGACGATCTGGGCCCGCACCGCCGCGCAGCTCGTGGACCACGCCGCGGAGCGCGGGGCGGATCGGCGGGCGCTGCTCGAGGCCGCGGGGCTCGCCGGCGCGGCGCTCGCCGGTCCGGACGCCCGCGTGCCGCTCGCGGCGTTCTATGCGCTCATCGAGGCGGCCGTGGCGGCGACCGCCGATCCGCACCTCGGCCTCGATTTCGCGGCGCGCTTCGAGCCGGAGCACTTCGACGCGCTCGGCTTCCTGGCCATGAGCAGCCCGACCCTCGGCGAGTCGTTCCGCCGGATGCTCCGCTACCAGCAGATCTGGAACGAGGGCGAGCGCTACACGCTGGAGATCCGCGGGCGCCGCGCGCACCTCGGGTTCGTGCCCTTCGGACCCGACCGGCCGGCCCACGGCCAGCTCGCGGAGATGTTCGCGTTCGACGCGCTCGTGAACGCCGGGCGCATGTGCGGCGCGCCGATCCAGGCGCTCGCGGTGCGCTTTCGCCACGCGCCGGAGGGTGATCCGGAGGAGAAGGCGCGACGGCTCGGCTCGCCGGTGCTGTTCGGGGCGCCGGCGACCGAGCTGGTCCTGTCAGTCGAAGAGCTCGCTCGGCCGCTACCACACGCGAACGAGGCGCTCGCCGCGTTCCTCGAGCGCCACATGAGCGCCGCCGCGGCGCGGCTGCCGGGCGCGGCGCCGCCCGCGCTGTCCGACCGCGTGCGCGCGCTGCTCGGCGAGCGGCTGCGCGAGGGGGCCGACCTGGACGCGCTCGCGGCGCGCCTGCGGATGAGCCCGCGCACGCTCCAGCGCCGCCTCGGCGACGAGGGGACGTCCGTCCACGCGCTGCTCGACGAGGTCCGGCGCGGCCGCGCTGCGGCGCTCCTCGACGCGGACATGGCGATCGGGGAGGTGGCGTATCTGCTCGGCTACTCCGAGCCGAGCGCGTTCCACCGGGCGTTCCGGCGCTGGACCGGCGTGACGCCGGAGGCGTTCCGCGCCCGGACCAGGGGCGCAACGCCGCAGTGAGCGGCCTGTGCGCCTGCAGCTGGCCTGACGGGTTCCTTCACGCGCGCCCGGCCGCGGCCTCCGCCGCTGCCGGGCCTGCGCTCACGGGCCCTGCGCTCAGGGGCCGGGGGGGGCGATCTCCAGCTTCGCCATCACGCTGCCGCTGCCCGTGATGCCCGCCTGGATGTTCTCGACCGCCTGCGTGATCGCATTGGTGGCCGGGATGAGGCACGCCCCCGCCTTCACGCTGCCGGTGGCCGCGCCCTCGAGGTTGCCGCCCGCCTGGACCACAGCCTCGGCGCTGGCGAGGAGCAGCTCGCCGCGCGCGTGCGCGACGACGAGGAGCCGCGGCAGGTTCGCCTTGAGCGTCGCGATCGCCGCCTCGACGTCGGCCCCACCCTCGATGTTGACAGCGGGCTCCCTGCAGCTGGCCTTCGCGCTCGCGCTCGCCTCGCAGGAGCCGCTGCACTCCGCGGACCCCTGGCACTCGGCGCTCGGCGGCTTGAGCTCGGCCCTGCACTTCGGCGCCTTGAACTGGACGTCGCAGGAGCCCGAGCAGTCGGCGTTGCACTGCACATCTGCCTCGGCCGCGAACGCGCACGAGCCACGGCACTCGCCCGTGCAGTTGCCCTGGCACTCGCCGCGGCAGTCGCCGCCGGCGGTCGTCGCGGAGCACTCGCCGTCGCACGTGCCCTCGCACGTCCCCTGGCACGTGCCCTCGCAGTGGACCGCCAGGTTGGCCGAGCCCTCGCACGAGCCGGTGCACTTCCCCTCGCACCGCCCCGAGAGCTGGCCGGGATCGCAGCGCGCGACGATCTCCGCCGGGGTCAGCTGGCACTCGACGTTGGCGCTGCACCTCGCCTCGCAGTTCGCCTGCACGCTCGCGTCGACCGTGCAGCTCGGCGGCTGGAAGGTGATCGACAGGTCGGCCGTCGCGTCCCCGAGCGCGTCGACGGCGAGCTCACACCATTGCTCCGCCCGTTCGTTCGGCTTCGTCGCCGTGATCGTCGCCACGTCCGCGCCGAGGTCCAGCGCGATCGCCTGACAGGCGCTCGTCACGTCCGCCACGATGGCGCCCGCGGCGCCCGTGAAGTCCGACACGGACTGCATGAAGGCACCATAATTGAGCTCTGCTTCGCCCTCGAGCCCCCATTTCACCGTGGCGAGATCGGCGCCCGGCGTGAAATCGCGACAGCAGACGTCATTCTGCAGCTCCGAGACCTTGTCACACCCCATCGCCGGGATGACGGAGAGCCCCGCCAGCGCCAGCGGGAATGCCGCGATTCGCCACGTCACACGGATATTCATCGGGAAACTCCTTGGTTCTTTGTCGGGCCTGCCGCTGGTGCCGAGCTGCCACGGAGAGCGGTGAAACCCCATGAAGGAGCACGCTCGCCTCCGAGCTCGGATGGCAGCCGCCTCCGAAGCAGGGCGACAATAGCTCATAGATCGACCCACATGACAAGGCCCATGCTGCGGAATTGTTGCTCGTCTCGACGTCACCCTAGGGCGATGCCCGTCAGCACGGGAGCCAACGACGACGAGATCTGTTGATATTCATGTCGACGGCAGAGGTAGGAAGAACGCCCGGTCGCGGCCGTCCAGGGAGGGCTGAGGGGAGGGTTGAGGGGAGCGTTGAGGGGAGGGCTGAGGGCGCGCCATGACACGGCACGTCGTGGGTTCAACGAGCCTTCATCGAATCGCCGTTGCAGAGCTCGGCCGAGCCGTAGGACAATGGCCCCGTGATGACGCTCGGCCCACGGCTCCCCCGGTTTGTGCAGCTCTCTCTCCTGCTCGCCCTGACGGCCGGCTGCGGCGCCTCGTCCGACGACGAGGGCCCGACGAGCGGCCAGGGCGCCGGCGAGCCGCCCAGGATGACGGGGATGACGGCGGCCCACAATGCCGCGCGCGCCGCCGTCGACCCGCCCGCCGATCAGCCGGTGCCCCCTCTCGAGTGGTCGCCCGAGATCGCCGCGATGGCTCAGGCTTATGCCGCCCAGTGCATGTTCGGCCATAGCGCGAGCGATTATGGAGAGAACATCTTCGCGTCGACCGGCTCGTCGCCCACACCGGAGGATGTTGTCGCCTCGTGGGTCGACGAGGCGGCCAACTACGATCTTGCGAGCAATGCCTGCAGCTCCACCTGCGGCCATTACACTCAGGTGGTGTGGGCCGACTCCCTGCGGCTCGGCTGCGGGGTCGCCGATTGCACGACCGGCTCGCCGTTCGGCGGCGGCACCTGGCAGATCTGGGTGTGCAACTACGATCCTCCCGGCAATTTCGCCGGAGCGCGCCCCTACTGAGCCCGCGCGCGCGCGCGCGCGCCGTCCTCGCCTCCTCCCCTCCTCCCCTCCTCCCCTCCTCCCCTCCTCCCACTCCTCCCCGCCCCTCGCCGGCTCTGGTATCGCAGCGGCGATGGACTTCGGGTGGACCCCTTCCCAGCGCGCCGTCCACGACCGCATGCGCGCCCTCGGCGCCGAGGCCGACGCCGCGGCCCCGGACGATCGCATGCGCGTCCTCGCCCGGGGCGGCGCCCTCGGCCTGCCGATCGCCCGCGATCTCGGCGGCGAGGGCCTCGACCTCGTCACGACGGCGCTCGCCTACGAGGGCCTCGGCGCGGCGCTGCGCGACGGCGGCGTCCTGCTCGCCGCGGGGGCGCACCTCTTCGGCGTGGCGCTCCTGCTCGCGCGGGTGGGCACGCCCGCCCAGCAGCGCGCGTGGCTGCCGCGGATGGCGAGCGGCGCGTGCATGGCGACGGTCGCCGCGACCGAGGCCGGCGCGGGCTCGGACGTCGCGTCGGTGCAGGCCAGGGCCGACCGCACGGACGCCGGCTACCGGCTCACCGGCGACAAGCGCTACGTGACCTGGGCCGACCGGGCCGACGTGTACCTCGCGATCGCGCGCGACGGCGGCGGCGCCGGAGGGGCCCCGGCGCGCGGCCTCACCGCGCTGCTCGTCCCCCGCGCCGCGGGCGAGGGCGCCGCGCGCGTCCTGCCCGGCGCGCCGCTCGCGACCGCGGGCCTCCGGGGCGCGCGGCTCGCACCCGTCTCGTTCGCCGGCTGCGAGGTCGGCCACGACGCGCTCCTCGGCCGCGCCGGCGCCGGCCTCGCCGTCTTCCAGATCGCGATGACCTTCGAGCGCGCGCTCATCCTCGCCTTCCGCCTCGGCGCCATGGAGCGCGCCCTCGGCGAGGCCGTCCGTTTCGCCCGCGAGCGCGAGATCGGCGGCCAGGCGATCGCCCGCCACCAGGCCGTCGCGCACCGCCTCGCCCAGATGAAGCTGCGGCTGGAGACGTCGCGGATGCTCATCTACCGCGCCGCGTGGGCGCTTGACCAGGGCGAGCGCGGCCAGGCCGAGGCCGCGCTCGCGAAATGGCACACGGCGGACTCGGCCGTGGCGTCCGCGCTCGACGACCTCCGGCTCCGCGGCGGCGCTGGCTACCTCGAGGAGAGCGGCCTCCCCTCCGCCCTCGATGACGCCCTGGGCGGCAGCATCCATTCGGGGACGTCCGACGTGCTCGCCACGATCGTCGCGCGGTGGCTGGGCGTCTAGTCTCTCGCCCGACGACGAACTACTGGCCAACCCTCGCCGGCGCCTTTACCAAGGTAGGGCTGCGCGGACCGGCCCAGGGTCGCCGGCCCGCGCCCGTCCGCCGGCCCCATCAAGCCCAACCAGGAACGATATGACCGAAGCGACCGACAATCCCCTGCTCACTCTCGGCTTCGAGATCCCGTTCGATCGCATCCGGAGCGAGCACGTGGAGCCCGCGGTGCGCGCGCTGCTCCAGGACGCCCGCGCCCGGCTCGACGCGCTCGTCGCGGCGCCCGGCCCCCGCACTTACGACAACACCCTCGCCGCGCTCGAGACCGTCACCGAGCGGCTCGACCGCGCCATGAACGTCGTCTCCCACCTCGAATCGACGTCCACCACCCCCGCGCTGCGCGCCGCGTACAACGCCGTCCAGCCGGAGGTCAGCGAGTTCCTGAGCGGCATCGCCCTCAACGAGGGCGTGTACGGCGCGCTCAAGGCGTACGCGGCCACGCCCGAGGCCGCGGCGCTGACGGGCCCACGGCACCGCTTCCTGAAGAAGACCCTCGACGATTTCCGGAGGAGCGGCGCCGAGCTCGACCCGGCCGGCAAGAAGCGCCTCTCCGAGATCGACGTCGAGCTCGCCACGCTCACCCTGCGCTTCTCGCAGAACGTGCTCGACGCGACGAACGCCTTCGAGTTCGTTGTCGAGGACGCTGCCCGCCTCGCCGGCCTGCCGCCGAGCGCGGTCGAGGCGGCCCGTCAGGGCGCGAAGGACAGGGGCATCGAGGGGTACCGCTTCACGCTGCAGGCGCCGAGCTACATCCCCGTGCTCACGCACCTCGACGACGGCTCCATCCGCGAGCGCTTCTACCGCGCCTTCAACACGCGGGCGACCGAGGGCGAGCACGACAACCGCCCGCTCATCCGCCGCATCCTCGAGCTCCGCGGCGAGAAGGCGAAGCTGCTCGGCTACGCGAGCTTCGCCGATCTCGTGCTCGAGGACCGGATGGCGAAGACGGGCGCCGCGGCGCGCCGCTTCGTCGACACGCTGCGAGCGCGCACCGAGCCGGTCTTCGTCCGCGAGAAGGAGGAGCTCGCCGCCTTCCGCCGCGAGATCGAGGGCCCGGACGCGCCGCCGCTCGCGCCGTGGGACGTCGCCTATTACGCCGAGAAGCTCCGCCGCGCCCGCTACGATTTCGACGACGAGGCGCTCCGCCCGTATTTCCCGCTGGATCGCGTCGTCTCCGGCCTGTTCGAGATCGCCCACCGTCTTTACGGCGTGCGCATCGCGCCGTGGCAGGCCGCCCCCACGTGGCACCCGAGCGTCCGCGCCTACCAGCTCGTCGAGCCGGACGGCGCCCAGAGCGCCGCTTTCTATCTCGACTTCGTGCCGCGCGAGCAGAAGCGCGACGGCGCCTGGATGCACGGGCTCGTGACGGGCGCGCCGAGCGAGAATGGGCGCGCGGCCGGCGAGGACGCGCGTCACCTCGAGGTCCTCGCGGGCAGCTTCACCCCGCCGGTCGGCGGCCGCCCCGCGCTGCTCAACCACCGCGAGGTCGAGACGCTGTTCCACGAGTTCGGCCACATGATGCACCACGCCTCGAGCCGGGTGCCGATCCGGAGCCTCGCCGGCACCAACGTCGCCTGGGACTTCGTCGAGCTCCCCTCGCAGATCATGGAGAACTGGTGCTGGGAGCGGGACGCGCTCGACCTCTTCGCGCGCCACCACGAGACGGGCGTGCCCGTCCCCGACGACCTGCTCCAGCGCATGCGCGCGGCCCGCACGTTCCGCGCGGGCGCCGCGACGATGCGGCAGCTCGGCTTCGCCGAGATCGACCTCGCGCTCCACATGGACTGGTCCGGAGAGCAGGGTGATGTCGTCGAGTTCGCGCGCGAGGTCCTCGGGCGTTACTCGCCCGTCCCGCTGCCCGAGGGCTACGCCATGATCGCCGGCTTCTCGCACCTCTTCTCGAGCCCGGTGGGCTACGCAGCGGGCTATTACTCGTACAAATGGGCCGAGGTGCTGGACGCCGACGCGTTCTCCCGCTTCCAGGAAGAGGGCCTGTTCAGCCGGAAGGTGGGCGACGCGTTCCGGAGCCAGATCCTCGCGCTCGGCGACACGCAGGACCCGATGGATCTCTACAGGAGCTTCCGCGGCCGCGAGCCCACCCTCGACGCCCTGCTCGAGCGCAGCGGACTCGCCTGAGCCTCCGGGGCGGCCCGGCGCCGCATCCATCACGGCTACACCCCAGACTCCCTCTCTGGCCATGTGACCGAGCGGCGCTTTCGTGAGGCGTTAAGCAGGCTCGCTCGGTCACGCTCAGGGCGCGGAGCCTGGCTAACGCCTACGCCCCATCGACCTCCGTGGGCGCGAGGAGACCGTGTTCTTCGCGTGGCGCGGGGAGGGCCGAGGTCTGAGCCCAAATGACAAAGCCCCTCCGGCGAAGTCGGAGGAGCTTTGTCTCAGGTGAGTCCGGCGGGGTCCCCGCGCCGCGCGAAGAACACGGTCTCCTCGCGCCGGGCCCCCGTGGGATCACTGTATCTTGAAGTTGCAGGCCGACAGCGTGGCCGTTCCGATCGTCTGCGTTATCGCCCAGTTCGCGAGCGAAGCGACGCTGGCCTGCTCGGACCTGAACGCGTAGTTGCTCGCGAGCTGCACCTCGGTGCCGTTCTTCGGCCGGATGTACACCGAGTACCGCTTCGCCGCCACGTCGACCACCATCCGGACGGTATAGGTCGTCCCGCCGGTGTACGGGAACACCCGGAGCGCCTGGTACCTGGAGGCGTTCCGGACCCGGACATTGCCTTCCTCGTCGAAGATGACGATCGCGGCGAGCTGGGTCCACTGGCTCGCGGAGCCGCTCGAGAGGCCGACCACAGCGTCGATCTTCGACGCGCTCGGCGTCACGTCCCAGGTCGCCGTGAAGGTGCCCCGCTGGGTCGAAGGCAGCTGGGAATTGAACCATTGGCCAGCGTTGACCACCGAGCACACCGGCGCAGGCGTCGTGGGCGCAGGCGTCGTGGGCGTGGGCGTGGGCGTCGTCGGCGTGGGCGTGGGTGTCGTCGGCGTGGGCGTCGGCGTCGCGGTCGTCGTCCCGAACTCGAACGCGCCGATGTCGACCGCACCCACGGCCGTCCGCCGCTGCGCGGTGCCGACGGCCGCGAGCGCCGCCTTCGGCGGGTGGTACAGCGGCATCGCGAGCGGCGACGGGAACGTGCGCCCCGAGATCCCCGTCGTCGAGCTGACACCCGCGTTCCGCATCGGGCTCGTCGAGAGCAGCGTCACGTCGCGGTTGCCGATGCTCGTGAAGCCGGGATCGCTCACGATCAGCGTCCCCGTGAAGCCGGAAGGCACCGTCGTGCCCGTGGGCACGGCGTTGTTGACGCCCTTGATGAGCGGGCTGCCGGTCGTCCAGCTCGCGTCGTCACGGAAGACCTGAACGCTCCCGCCCCCGACGCGATAGAACATGTTGTTGTGCAGCTCGATGCTCTCGATGCCATCGAACAGGTGGATCGCCGCGCTCGACCCCGCCATCAGCAGGAACGTGTTGTTCACGAACCGATACCGCCCGTTGGTGTCGCCCGTGCCGTCGCCGCCGACGCGGATCACGTACTGCGTGTGCGTCTTGCGGAAGACGTTGCCGACCACATCGGAGTCCTCCCGCGCGAGCCCCGGATCCTGCCCGTCGGGGCCGATGAGCTCGAGGTCCTTGTAGAGCCCGCCCTCGATCCAGTTGTAATAGATCTCGTTCCGCTCCGCGCGGGTCTTCACCGCGTTGCCGCCGATTGCATCGTGGACATAGCTGTGCTGCATCCGGAACACGGAGCCCGGGTAGGCGGACTCATCCGTCGCGATGTAGATCGGGTGCTTCTGCGTACCGCTGCCGCAGTTATAGACCTCCACGTATTCCACCAACAGCGAACCCGAATCGCTGTCGGCGCCCAGGATGCCGTGCGCTGGGCAATCGTGGATCACGGAGTCACGGATGGTGACATCGTGCCCGTGCTGGAAGATGCACCTCGAGGTGCCGCCCGTCACATCGAACCCCTCGAAGACGATGTGGTTCGCGTTGATCTCGATCGTGTTGGTGCCGCCCCTCAGGACGGGGCGCTTCCCGCCGACGCGCACGCCGCGGATCGTGATCTTCGAGGTGGGCGTGCCCCATTTCGTGAGCCTGATGTCGCCCGAATACGTGGCGTTGCCGTCGACCTCCACCACGTCGCCCGCCTGCAGTCTGCTGGCTACCTCACCGATGGTCTTGTAGGTGCGCGTGGGACCGACTTGATAGGTCGTGCCGGCCGCCTGCTCCTCCGCGTCCAGCTCCTCTGCGGTCACGTCCTCGTCGAGCGGCGCGCAGCCGAAGCCGACGATCGACATCGCCACGAGCGAGGCGATGAACTTACCGGCAGCAAACGACCGCGACCCAAAGCCTTGAGAAATTGAATGCATGGCTTTTTCTCCCCCGGCGTCGTCGAACCCCTGTGGTGAACAGGACCGTAACGGGCGAAAGCATCAGGGGGCAGAAGAGGAGCCTCCCGCTGCGTGCCTTCGCGCCGCGAACCATCGGTGCAGACCATTCAGCACCAGAGGGGCGGATACCGGCGCTCTCGTGAAACAACTTATTCCCGGATTAACACGACGGGTCAAGACGAAATGCTTTCGAAAACGAAACGAACACCCAATTAGGTCGCACACCTCGGCCGCTTTTCACATCACTGTTGCAAATTTTCGATGCAGAACTGCAATGCGCAGTCCGTCCGCTGATGTAAGGAAGGTATAGAGAAGTGGTCGTTCGCTCGCTTGAATGCAGACGAAATCCCCCGAAAATGTGGGTGAACCCGCAATGCGACAGGGTTCTCCATGTCGGCCAACGACCTTCACCTACCTTACCCCCGCATTCGCTATCTCGGCCACGGCGCCTGTGACCCGAGGGAGGTCGCGCGCTCCCTCGGCGACACCGCTGCACCGCAAGCAAGAAAACAGCTCGCGGCCCTGCTCGATCGCATGGCGGAGGATCCGCTATGCGGGTCGCGGCTGGCCTGCCGCGGTCGACGCGCGACACGGGCTCACGGGAGATCGTGGAGAAGGACGACGGGCCGGCGTTCGACGGGAGATCGGTGGCGTCCGCGCGGCATCGCGCTGCTCGCCGCGCGGGGGAGATCGGGGGGAATCGGCGGGCGCGCGAGCGGGAGAGCGCGCGAGCGGGAGAGCGGTCAGCGCCTCCCCTTGAAGCCCATCATCTGCTGCACCACCGCCTCGCTCTCCTCGGCGATCGCGCCCTCCTGCGCCGCGCGGTCGGCGCAGTCCTCACAGACCTTCTTCTTCTTGCTTCCGACCTTGATCGTCTTGAGCTCGTCGACCTCGTTATCGCATTCCCGGCACGTGGGCATCGCCACACCTTCCTTTCGCCGGGCCAGCATATCGCACCGATCCCGCGCGCGCCGAGATCGCGCCACGGCGCCGCGAGCGGACCGCGCCGAGATCGCGCCCCGGCGCCGCGAGCGGACGGCGCGGCTCGCCCGCCCGATGTTTGGCCCGGACGAGCCCCGCGACCTAGGCTCGCCGCGTCACGAGGACACCAAGGAGGCTCCCATGGATCGGAGGCAGGGCGCGCGCGCTCAGGTCGACTTCCCCGTCTCGGCGCTCGTCGATGGCCACCGGCACCGGTGTCGCGCGATCGATCTCTCCCCCACGGGGATGGTCGTCGAGCGCGCGCCCGCGCTGGCAGGCCGGGCGCTGCCCGCCGTGACCCCGTTCGAGCTCGACCTCGGGGTCGGGCGCCCCATCCGGCTGCGCGCCCGCCCGGTCTGGGACCGCGACAACCTGCTCGCCGTCCGCTTCGTGGTCATGAGCGACGCCGACCGGCTCACCATCGCCGAGCACCTCGACCAGCGCGTCCACCGCCGCTCCCCCCTCCATTAGAGCGGCGGTCACCCGCTTCGGATACGGGCCCACCTCGACGTTTTCGGTGCTCAGCGCACCGGAGTGCGCTTGCGCGCCGAAAACGCCGATCTGGGCCCGTCTCCTGTGCGGGAGACCGCCGCTCTGCTGCGGCTGGGCAGAGGGGGCAGAGGGGGGCGGAAACCGGTGAAGAGGGGGCAGACGGCGGGGGGAACGCATCGAGAGGGACCGGGGGGGACGTCCTCGACACGATGCTCGGCTGCAAGGATGAAATCGCAGGATTGCAACGCGGGGGGGATGTGCCCGGGACATCTATGCGAATTTTCAATCTATTTCCGTCTTCTCGCGGTGGCATATGAGCTGCTAATTCACGGACGAGCGTTGCTGGTGCGGCCTCTCCCCCCCTAGGCCCCGGCGACGCTTTTTTCTTTTTGTCGCTCGCCGGAGCGGCGACGAGAGCCACGCGCTACGTGCGGGGCTCTCGTCGCCGGCGCGCAGCGGAGAGCGACGCCCGCGGAATGCTGGCGGCAGAGCGGCGAAGCTCGTCGAGCGCGTGCTCGGGCAGGCGCGGCGCGCGCGGCTCGGCGGCGCTTGGCTCGGGAGGGGCGGGCGCGCGGGCGCCCAGGTACGGCCAGAGACTCTCGCGGATGGGCGCCGGCAGGACGTTCTCCAGGTACTCGAGCGCGGTCCCGCGGAGGTGGGCGTCGTCGGCGTGGAGCGCCCTGTAGGCGATCTCGAGCGGCTCACGATCGAGGCAGAGCGAGAGGACGCGGAACACGTGCTCCAGGCTGCGGCTCGTCCGCTCGACGAGCAATCGCTCGGCCAGCGGCGCCTCGACCGGAGGCGCGACGTTGGGGGGCTGGGCGTCCCACACCCGGCGACCGATCGCGATCTCCCGCATCGCCGCCTCGATCACGTCGTCGCGCCGCAGGTGGATCGGCGCGCGCTGCTGGAGGAGCCGCGCAAGCGCGACGCCGCACTGAAAACGCACCTCGAAGCGCTCGTCGGCGAGGCCCAGGATCAGGCCGTCGGCGGCGCGCTGGGTGGGACAGGCCTGGAGCACCCGCGGGATGCGGCGCCGGAGGGCGACGCTCACGGACGGATCGAGGAGCGCGTCGGTGAGCTGGCCGGTCGCGCGGGGGGCGACGGCGCGGAGCGCCCGGATCGCCTCGGAGGTGAGCCCCTCGCGCTCGAGGAGCGGGAGGAGGTGCGGCACGAGCGCAGGGTCCGGCTCCCGGACGAGCGCCCGGCGGATCCGCTCGGGATCGCCGGTGCGCAGGTCGGCCGTGGCGGCGAGCACCGGATCGGACGCCAGCGCGGCCGACGCGGCGCGCGCGGACAGCGGCCCGTCGACGCCCCTGCGATCACCCGCCGGAGGCCGCAGCGAGTCCCCGGAGGCGGGGCCGGCGAGCGACGCGCGGCCGGAGAGCGGTGAGCGGCCGGAGAGCGGCGGGCCGGGGTGCGACGTGCGCTCGCCGTCGGCGGAGACACGCCCGGCGTCGTGCCGCGCCGCCGCGGCGTTCCGGAGCGCAGCGAGCTCGGCGAGGACCCTGTCGCGGCTGAGCGCGTCGACGGTGCCGCTGAGGGTGCGGCGGGTGGTCGCGTCGACGACGTTCGTCGGGTCGAGCGAGACGGCGCCGGAGCGCAGGCTGCCCTCGAGCGCGGCGACGTAGCCCCGGTGCAGCCGAGGCGTGAAGAGCAACGTGACGCCCGCGGCCGCCGCGCCGAGGCCGAGCAGCAGCGGGAGCGACCCGCCCGGGGCGAGCACGAGCAGGGCCATCGCGAGGCCGCTGCCCACCGCGGTGCCGATGCGGTCGAAGCCGACGTCGATGAGGGTCTTGATCGACCGCTTCTGGTCCGGGGGCAGAGGCGTGTAGAGCAGCTCGTAGCCCGACCGGAACAGCGAGTTCCGGAGCACCGCCTCGGTCGCGCGGACGATGGAGGCGGCCCAGAGCCGCGGCGCGACCACGAGGGAGAGGGTGCTCGCGACGACCGCGGCCGGGAGGATGCCGATGGTGGCGGCGAGCCCGAGCCGGTCGAGCGAGAAGGTGGCGGCGAGCGACTGCACGAGGAACGAGAGCACGCTCACCGAGAGGTGGAAGAGCGCGAAGAACGAGAGCAGCGCGTTGCGGTCGGTCATCGCGGCGGCCGCCTCGGCGCTGAGGGCCACGTCGAACAGCGCGCCGCTCACGGCGCCGAGCCCGACGAGCAGGCCGAGGTCGCGCAGGTGGCTGTTGTCGCGCAGCGCGGCCAGCCCCGCCCCCCCGGCGCCAACCTGGGTGCGCCCCGCCTCAACCTCGGTGCGCTCCGCCTCAACCTGGGTGCGCCCCGCCTCCACCTCGGTGCGCCCCGCCTCCACCTCGGTGCGCCCCCCCGCCTCAACCTGGGTGCGCCCCGCCTCAACCTGGGTGCGCCCCACCTCAACCTGGGTGCGCCCCGCCTCAACCTCGGTGCGCCCCACCTCAACCTGGGTGCGCCCCGCCTCAACCTCGGTGCGCCCCACCTCAACCTCGGTGCGCCCCACCTCAACCTCGGTGCGCCCCACCTCAACCTCGGTGCGCCCCGCCTCAACCTCGGTGCGCCCCGCCCCGCCGGCGGCGCCGGCCACGCGCGCGAGGCCCACGCCCAGGTGGTGGGTGGCCCAGGCGGTGAGGGCGCTCACCGTGGAGAGGGCGAGGAGCATCGTCGGGGCGTCGATGAGGCGGCTGGCGCGCCAGGCGAACAGGCCGCCGATCACGCCGCCGACGGTCCCGCCGCCCGCGATGCGCCCGATGGAATGGCGGGCGGTGTGGGGGTCGAAGCGCTCGTTGACGAGCGACCAGAAGGCGGAGATGAGCGTCGCGCCGAAGACGGCGATGTGCAGGTAGAAGACGAGGGCGGCGGCGCCGGGCGCGCGCCGGGCGAGGGCCCACTCCAGGGCGAGGAGCACGGAGCTCGCGGCGAACGTGGCCGGGACGACGCGCGCGGGGGAGAGCTGGAGGAGCGCGCGCGAGAGCAGGACGACGGCGGCGAACGACAGGACCGCGCCGGCGGCCATGACCTTGGGGACGTCGGCCGCGCCGAAGCTGGCGAGGAAGAGGGCGTCCCGGGTCGCCCGGCCGGCGACCTGCTGGGCGATCATCGCGCCCGAGGCGATGGCCGCGAGGAGGACGGGCCTGTCGCTCGCGATGTCCTCTCCCACCTGCGCCCTGGGCATCCTAGGCGGGTTCGGCGGCGAGCACGCGGGCGTCGGTGACGATGGTCCCGAGCGGGACGTCGCCCGGGGTCGCCGGCACCTCGGCGACGAGCTGGAAGTCGAACACGACGCCCACCGCATGCGCCGGGGGGCAGAAGCGCGGCAGGGTGCTGTCGTAGTAGCCGGCGCCATAGCCGATCCGGTGCCCCCGGGCGTCGATCTGCAGGGCGGGCACGACGATGACGTCGAGCGCAGCGGCCTCCTCGTCGGTCGCGTCAGGCTCGCGGAAGCCGAGGCCGCGCTCCTCCATGGCCTCGGGGTCCTCGACGAAGCGGAAGGTCATGGCGCGCGACTCGGGGTCGATGGAGGGATACGCGACCCGGGCGCCACGGGCGCGCAGCAGCGGATCGAGCTCCCGGAGGTCGACCTCGTTGCGCCCCTCGATCGGGTAGAAGAGCGCGACCCGCCGGGCCGCGGCGAGGGCCGGCAGCTCCGCGAGCGCGCGCTGGATCCGGCGCGATCGCTCGAGGATGGCGTCGAGGGGGATGGAGCTGCGTACCGCCCGAGCGCGCTTCCGCAGCTCGGCTTTGGCGCGGTAACGCAGGGCGGCCTCGGCGTCGGGGTCCATGGCTCGGTGGTTCCTCCGGCGCGCATCCTAGAGAGCCGCCCCGGGCCGGGGAACCGCCATGTGCGAAATCGGTGTGAGGTGGCGCAGTTGGCCCCAGGTGTGGCGCTCTTGCACGGAGGGCAGGGCAGCGATCGCGAGCGGCTGGCCAGGGTGACCCCACGGACGAGCCCGGTGGCACCGTTCGTGCTGCTGGCGGCGGCTGCGCGGATGGCGGCGACCGCCGCTGCCGCGCGGTCCGCACAGGCGGCTGGTAATGTCCTGATCGCGGAGAGACGATACCGGAGCGGTGCGATCGCGGGGGCAGGAGCCCCCGACGCCGGAGGAAGCGATGTTCTGGGAGGATTTCAAGAAGTTCGCGGTTCGTGGCAATGTCGTCGACATGGCCGTGGGCGTCGTGATCGGCGCGGCGTTCGGCAACATCGTCAAGACGCTGGTAGATCACCTGATCATGCCGCCGATAGGCCTCCTGACGGGCGGCATCGATTTCAGCCGGCACTACATCGTCCTGAAGGCGCCGAGCGGGCCCGGTCCGTACGCGACCCCCGAGGAGATGGAGAAGGCCGGCGCGGTGCTCCTCCAGTACGGGGTCGTCATCAATAGCCTGGTGAGCTTCTTCATCGTCGCGCTCAGCGTCTTCCTCCTGGTGCGGCTCATGGGGAAGCTTCAGAGGCAACACGCGGAGGAGGTGACGACGAAGGAGTGCCCCGAGTGCGCGATGAGCATCCCCATCAAGGCGGTGCGCTGCGGGCACTGCACGGCGGCGCTGAAGGGCGCGTAACGCGAGACGGAGAGGTCACCGCGCGGGCGGCGCAGCTGGCGCCGCTCACCGGCGAGCGGGCTCCCCGTCGCGGCAGCGCGCGTCGACGCCGGGTTCGCTCGAAAAGGCGCGCGGCCGCGGATGGCCGCGCCCTGGCTCAATGGTTCTCGACGGGCACGCCGGCCTCGAGCACGGCCTTCTTCAGCGTCAGAATTTCCTGCTGGGCGTCGGTGAGCTCCATCGAGTGAAAGCCGGACGGGGCGGTCGAGCCCATGTGAATCGGGGCGACCGCGGTCTCCAGGATCGGGATACCATCGAGCCTGCGCTGGTCGGTGCGTGGCCTCGGCTCACTGAGCAAGGAGAGCAGGCTCGGAGACGCGGTGACCCGAGGGCTCAGCGCGTTCACGCGATCGGGGGCGAACAGCTCGAGCGCGGTGCGCGCGATGCACGTATGGTCGAGTGTTCCGTGGAACGGCACGCCGCGCGGAGCCCACGGCGAGACGACGAGGGCCGGCACGCGAACGCCGAGCGTATCGAACGGCGTCGCCTCGCTCGCGGGCGACGGCGGCGGGCGCACGTGGTCGTAGAACCCGCCATGCTCATCGTAGGTCACGACCAGCGCCACGTGGGGCCAGGACGGGCTCGCGATCAGGTGGTTGTAGATGCGCGCGATCAGGTTCTGACCGCGCGCCACGTCGGCCGGGGGATGGTCGTCATTCGCCCAGTTCAGCAGCGCGTCCACGTCGACCAGCGTGAAGTTCGGGTCGATCCACGAGACGCTGGGCAGCGTGCCTTCACGGCAAGCCCTGTAGAACGAGGAGATCTTCGCGATCGGCGGCCCGCGGTGGCCCTTGTATTTCTCGACGGTGCGCAAGAACGCGATGTCGTGCGAGTAGTAGCGCCACGAGTCGGCCGGCAACAGGTCGAAGAACGTCGCGTGGTCGATCCATTGCAGGTTGCCCGTGCGCCCGCCGCTGGTCCCGCAGAGCGCGAAGAAGCGGTTCGGCCACGTCGGGCCCGCGAACGAAGCGAACCACCGATCGCAAACGACGAACTGTCGCGCCAGGCTATCGTACGTCAGCAGATCGCGCTGGTCGTACCAGCCCATGATCTCGGCGACGTGGCTGTTCGTGCTGTAGCCTTTCACGAAGCCGTCCATCGCGCCGCCGTTGATCTGCCGCACGACCTCCTTCCGGTGGTGATGCGGGCGGATCCGGACTCTCGTGCTCTCGAGATGATATCCAGGGATCGGCGTGCCGTTATCGTCCGAGTTCGTCGCGCCGATCACTCCATCGACGTCCATGCCCGTGCCGCGCAGGTAACCGAGCATGTGATCGAAGGAGCGGTTCTCGAGCATCACGATGACCAGATGACGAATGTCTGCCATGTTCCACCGCTCGCTTTCCCATGCGGCTCAGCGCTGTGCCGGCGGACGCGGCCGCGCAGGGCCAGTTTCACTATCGTGAATTCATCTACCGAAACCTGCCAGCGGAGAAGGAGATCCAAAGTTCCCGAAGACGTCAAGCCCCAGCTGCGGGGACCTGACCCGGGCTGACTGAACATTTTCCATGCGCTCCGGCGTCCCCTGAAAAGCGGTGCCAATTCAACAACTTGTCCATGCGAAGATCCTCCTCGACGTGCTCGCCAGGTTCTCGCCGGAGCGCGCCAGCGCGCTGGGGGTCGAGCGCGCCGACCAGGAGGTCTCGGACCTGTCGCCCGGCGTCGAGGCGCGACTGCGCGCGGCGTACCGCGAGGCCATCGCGGAGCTGGAGAAGCGCCGAGCGGCCGAGAAGGATCCGGCGGTACGCCGGGCTGGAGGCGGGCCACGCGCCCATCGCCGAGCAGGCGAGGAAGAGGCTCGACCAGGAGCTCGGGAAGCCCGGCTTGCTGGCGCCCTCCAGGATGGAGATCGAGCGGCACCTCGCCACCAACGCCCGTGTGCGGGAGGGACTCGGCGAGCTCTTCCGGAAATACGGCATCAGCGGCCACGAAGAGCCGCTGGCCGCGCTGAATCGTCAGCTCGAGGCGTACGACGCGGCGCTGCGCAGGGACGTCCTCCCGAAGGCGCGGGCCGATTTCGCGCTGCCGCCGCCGCTCTACGCGTACATGCTCGATCTGCATGGCGTCGACATCCCGCCCGCCCAGCTCGCTCAGCTGGCCCACGCCGCCTTCGACGATCTGAAGGCGCAGATGCAGAAGCTCTCGCTGCCCATCGCGAAAGCGCGCAACTTGCCGAGCGCGGACTACCGGGACGTGATCCGCGCCCTGAAGAAAGAGCAGCTCGTGGGCGAGGCGATCGTGCCGCATTACAAGGAGCGGCTCGCCCAGATCGAAGAGATCCTCCGGAAGGAGCGCCTCGTCACGCTGCCGGAGCGGCCGGCGCGCATCCGGCTCGGCACCGCCGCCGAGAGCGCCGAGATGCCGGCGCCGCGCATGCGGCCGCCGCGGCTGCTCGACAACCAGGGAGAAGCGGGGGAGTTCGTGCTGCCGCTCAGCCTGCCTGGGCCCTCCGACGAGCTGCGGAGGATCGACGATTTCACCTTTGCCGCGGCGTCATGGACGCTCACCGCCCACGAGGCGCGCCCCGGGCACGAGCTCCAGTTCGCCTCGCTCGTCGAGCGGAGCGTCTCGCTCGCCCGGGCCGTCTTCGCGGAGAACAGCGCCAACATGGAGGGGTGGGCGCTTTACTCGGAGGCCATCCTGCTCCCGTTCATGCCGCCCGAGGGCCAGCTCGTCTCCCTGCAACACCGCCTGGTCCGGGCCGCCCGCGGCTTCCTGGACCCGGAGCTCCAGGCGGGCAAGATCACGCCGGCCGCCGCGCGGACCTTCCTCGAGAAAGAGGTGGTCCTCTCGCCGCCCCTCGCGCAATCCGAGGTGGAGCGTTACACCTTCCGCGCACCGGGGCAGGCGACCTCGTACTTCTACGGGTTCACCCGGCTGATGGATCTGCGGCGAGAGACCGAGTCCATGATGGGCCCGCGCTTCGACGCGCAGCGGTTCCACGACTTCGTGCTCGCCCAGGGCATCCTGCCGCCGAAGCTGCTTCGCAAGGCGGTCATCGAGCGCTTCGTGCCGGCACAGCCGGCGCCCTGAGCGGCGGAGGGCCCGCGGCGCGCGCTGGACGTGCCCCCGCAGGCTGATTTGCGCTGGCGAACCATCGTCGCGATCCGCGGGTTCGGCAGGGGTTGGGGGGGGCGCGGCGGCGGATCGCCCTTCTCGGCTGGCGTGGGCCCGACCCGAGCCCGATCGCTGAGCTCGGGCCTGGGAAGCTCGCGCCAGCCGAACCGCGGCGCCGCCGCACACAGACACGACCAGCGCCGCGCCCGAACCTGGCGCAACGCCCGCCGTAACGCGGCCGCCCCGACCTCGACGGGTTGGGGTCTGGTGCCGGAACGTGCCCCCCTGCGCAATCCCCTCATAGGTTTCCCGTCTGGCCCGCCTCAAACCTGTTGGCAACTTCCGTATGCCAAGCATCTGCCCGTTCTGCGTCACCGCGTGATGCGGTTCTCCTCATTCCAGTCCGCCATCCGCGTGCCCGTGGCCGGGTTCGTCCAGCCGGTCTGGTTGCTGCTCGCGTCGTACCGGTGTCCCCGCTGCCAGGCGCGACTCCGCCACGAGGTGCTCGTGTCCCAAGAGCGATCATTGATGCATCAGCCGGTGCACCTCACGGGCGCCCGAGCCCCTGCCAGGTTAGGGAGCGGATTTCGAGAGCGCGTCTACCCGCTCCTCTTCACCGAGCAATCTAAGAACATCTCGAGCGGCCTCTCTTTCACGGTGCACGGCTTCGTCAACGAGAATCCATAGCCCCTCCCGTGCCGCACGATGACATCGCTCAACAATGTCGTATCCGTCCTGTAGACCCCATCATCGCGTGGTGCGTGCCGTCGCCGTAGATTCGCGACGCGATGCGAGAGGAAGAGCGGTCTGCGGCGAAGGGTGGCTGGGCCCAGCAGCGAGCGGAGGAAACGGCGGTCGACGCCGAGGTCACCGCCCGCGTGCACGTTGCCCGCAGGCGCGCGGCGGCGAAGCAGCGTGCCGCCGATGCCTCTGCCGGGCCCGAATCGTCGGCAAGGCGCCGCAAGCCACGCGTCGACCGCGCAAGCGCCCAAGAGCCGGCACCAGCGCGCCAAAGCCGGCGACCGGTGCGCCCGGCGGGCGGCAAGGCGGTGACGATGCCCGCGGCAGCTGCCGGCGATGCCGAGGATCGATCAGCTGGGCGTCGCGTCCGGCGCCCGGGGCCATGGACTGGTCGCGAGCCGTTGCCGAGCGTCGGCGTTCTCGAGGGTCTGCTTCCAGGACTTGGGAGCGAGCTCGATGACACGCTCGGGAGGCCAGGTGGGCAGCAGGATCAGCACGTCGCGCAAGTAAGCCCAGGGCTCGATGCCGTGCAGCGCGCAGGAGGCGATGAGCGACACGATGGTGGCGTTCCACTCGGCGCCGTCCTTGCTGCCCACGAAGAGCCAGTTCTTACGGCCCACGGCCTCTCGGCGGAGCTCAAGCTCGCTCCGGTTGTTGTCCAGGCGGAGCCGACCATCCTCGAGGAAGCGGGTGAGCGCGGTCCATTGGTTGAGCGCGTAGCCGATGGCACCTGCGATGGGGCTCCTCGGCAGGACGAGCAGGTCCTCTGTCTCAAGCCACGCGCGGAAGGCCACGAGCACGGGCTCGGCGTCCGTCCGGCGCTGCTCGGTTCGACGGTTCGGAGCCAGCTCCTTGGTCGCCTTGTCGATCGCGTAGAGCTTGCGAATGAAGCCGATGCCCACGGTCGCGCGGTCCCGGTCGGAGGTCATCGCTTCGAAGAACTTTCGCCGGCAATGGGCCCAGCAACCGACCTCGGTCACCCCCTCGGTGCGGAAGAGCTGCTCGTAGACGTTCGAGGCGTCGGCCTGGACATAGCCCTTGTAGCCGCGAAGGAACTCCTTCGGGCCATCCTGGTTGTGATGCGGCGTGAAACGGAACAGGACGTGATCTCGGTCCGCCACCAGGACCCAGAAGTGGCCCCGCCGACACTTGTCCTTCGCTTGCACGAGCACGCCGGTGGCGTCGATGGCGATGCAGTGCGCGTTCAGGGCGTCCTTGGCCATCGCCTCGACGACGATCGCGAGCTTGTCGGCACACGACTCGACCCAGCCGCACAGGGTCGAACGCGAGAGGTGAAGGCCCCAGCGCTCGAACATCTTCTCCTGCCGGTGGAGCGGCAAGTGGTCGGCGTACTTGCTCACCAGCACGTGCGCGAGCAAACCCGGACCGGCGAGGCTGCGCGGGACAGGGCTGTCGGGGACGTCGGCGATCGTGATGCCTTGCTCGGGCTCACCTTTGACCGCGAACTTCGGCCTCACGATCTGCAGTCGCACGAAGCTCGCGGGCCGCCACTCCAGCGTCTCCGACACCTCCTCGCCGATGCGGACAAGCGCGGTCGCGCGCTCATCCTGCGCCTCCGGCGGCAACAGCTCGATCCGCTCGACCGGCAGATGCTCGGGCAGGCGTTGCCGCCCGTGCGGGCGAGCTTGGCGCCCCTTGTCCCCGCCTCCGGAGGAGCCGTTCGGCGCCGCGCCATCGCCACCGTCGGGTGAGCCGGTCGCGCCCGCATCCGGCTGCGCCCCCGTGCCCGCGAGCATCTGCACGATCGCATCGAAGGCGAGCTGCATCTGCCCAGGGTCGACGTGCTCGGCCTTCTGGCCGAAGATGTGCCGGCGAAGCCGCTCCAGCTCGATGCTGGCGAGCTCGTACAGCTTGCGGTACTCGTCCCGCTCATGGGCAGCGCGCGCGAGCTTGTCCTTGAGCTCGCGAATCTGCTCTTCGACCGGCTTGCTCACGGCGCCGTAAGTACTCGTGAACTCCTGCTTTTTGAAGGGGGCTTGTTGAGGAAAATTTCTGCCGCTCGAGGCAATGCGACCGTGGGTGCTACCCGGGAGCGTGCGAAGCTGTCAGGTGAGATCAGGGGGCCGGAGGCGGTGCGGTCTCGGCGAACGGGACCACTCGCCGCAACTTCGACGGCGCAAGGGCGATGCCTTCCAGGATCTTCGCGAGCTCGGCCGCGTCGATGACGACGCTTGTGCCTCCCAGAGTGACCGCACGCGGTACTCGAAATGCTCCGCGCTCCAGCCTTTTGTAAAGTAGACAGTACCCGCTACGGTCCCACCACAGGGCCTTGCAGCGGTCGGCTGCCCGGTTGAAAAAGAGAAACAGCGCTCCGGAGAGCGGGTCCTCCCGCAGCACTTCCCGCACGACGGCAGCGAGGCCATCGAACGACCGGCGCAGGTCGAGCGGCTCGGTGGCAACGTAGATCGAGACACGGCCCGGGATCATCGCGCGCCCCCGAGCGCTCGAACAACGCGCGCCAATGTCTCCTCGTCGAACGTCGGTGGGACGCGCACGACCGCGCCGTCTGGGAAGACGATCTCCAGCGCCGCGCCCGGAGAGCAATCCGTAGGGCCCGACGGGGCGACCACCACCGGGAGCAACGTGGGCAGCGTCGCCTTTTCCGAGCGCTGCCGGTACTCGCTCCGCTTCATGCCCAGTCGGCGGCTCCACGAGTACAGCGTGCCGGCGTTGACCCCCTCCTGCTCCGCGAATACGCGGGCTGAGTGCCCGCTCTTATGCCAGCGCGCCACGCGGTCGCGCCAGGTGCGTGTGCTCTCGTCCATCGATACCTCCGGCGCGGGTTTCTAAGCGGCGCAGGGGCTCGAAGACAGGATGGGGTCCGCAGAACGCGTACACAATGTCCCCCGGAGTGAAGCTCGAGGATGATGCGCACCCCCCGAGTATCTGGAACAGAAGATCAAGAACCGCTATCCTCACGAATCGTGGGCGCGGGTCTACTAGACAGGCAACCAGCACGGACGTACACGCTTCCGCGATCTCATACAACTCGCCCTGAACAACCACGCGATTCTCTATACCCCAGTAAGCCTTCGTGGATTCATCAGGACCCTTTGCGCTCAGCAGGCCAAGCAATGCATCTCTCACCCTTTCTCCGGTCCCCTCCACCTCATGAACGCTAGTCCAGTCGATGGACCCAATGAGACGCTCCGCGACGTTCATTTTTTTCATCTGGAACCCGACGTACCGCCAGGAGCTCGCAGCGTCCCCGGAACGAATCTCAGACGGAAACTTCTGGACACGAGACACACAGGAATCTCGGTCGACTCTAGCTTCCCTGTCGATTGAGTCCTTCGCCAGCCATTCACCTCGGTCATTGTTCCCCCTGGGAGCTTCCGGTCGGCATCAACCTCCGCGTGAACACGTGGACCTGATCGTCCTACCTCCACTTTCCCGTCACGTCCAATTCCCACGTATTCGGAGCTGCTTCGATCAGGTCTTCCGTCTGGGAGTCGCCCGGCCGCATCGCGAGCGGCACGCGCCTCGTCGATCCATGCAGCTTCTTTAGATGGTGCTGCCTGCTTCACAGGCGCCTTCGCCGCCTCCGCTCGCTGCGGCGGCTTCGCCGCCGGCGCCCGCTGCGGGCCTTTCGCCAGCTGCGCGGCCGGCGGTGGCTGCGCCGGCGCGGCTGCTGGCTGCGCTGGCGGCCGAGCCTGCTGCTGCTGCATCACCATCCTGAACAGCAGCCGGCGCTGTTGAGAATCAAGCTGGTTGATGCTTCCTCGCTCGGGCTGGCTGATGACCATCGCGACGGTGAGCGGGCCCCGGTCACGGGCGTGATGGTCGGCCCATCGCGTCCTGAGCGTGCCGGTGTGCTCGGACGCGTCAAGGGCTCCCTCGCAGGGCTCGGCGGCTGCCCCGCCCTTGATGCGCCCTGCGCGCCCCGGCGGCCACGTCGCGCGGGCGATGGGCGGGCGGAGCCTCCGGCGGGGGGCTCCGGGCACCGGATGGGGGCGATGGCCATCGTGCGCGTGAGCGAGCCATCATCCTGCGTGAGCGAAAAGCGGCCCCTACCCATCATCTAACGGGAGCGTCAACAACGCTCATGCCCACGGTCGGCGCGGCCCCCGTCCCTGGGTCCTTCTCCAGGTCCTTCTTCGTCTGGATCACCCGGTCCAGCCCGTCGACGAACGTCACCGTGTCGATCGGATCCCCCGGGTGCTCCACGTCCTTGTGCACGCTCTCCGGCCAGAACGCGTTTCCGCTCGACCGATCCGGGAGCGAGTTCAGCCAGACGCCGTTGCTGCCCACGAAATCCGGGAGCCCGTCGCCGTTGATGTCCGTGAACGCGACGTCCTCGTCGTCCGCCCTGAACGAGACGGAGACCCCCACCCCGGCGTGCGGATGACACACCGTCGGCCCCACGCCGACGAAGGCGCTGAGGCCCCCTTCGACCGAACTCGTGGCCCCGAGGCCATCGCGCCCTTCCGCGGGGCGGCTCCACTCCGTCGGCGCCGAGAACACCTGGAGCTCGCCGCCCGCTTGCTGCCGAAGCACTCGAAGCTGTGCTCGTAGAGCGGCTCCTCACCGCCGCTTCCGTGGACAGCGATGCGCTTCCCTCTGTGCCAACGTCGGGTGAGACAGGCTCCCCCTGGAAATCTGTGGTGAGAGGGCGGAGAATGGACCTGACCCGTGCCGAAGCCTTCCCATCTCCGATCCGTCGATCCTACCCCCGCCCCAGCGGCGCAGGGCGCTGCTCCCCGCCCGAGTGGCGTCGCCGTCGAGACTGTGCCGAAGCCGGGTAAGAGGCGGAAGTTCTCGGCGGCGGAGAAGCTGCGCATCGTTCGCGAAGCGGCTGCATGCACCCAGCGCGGCGACATCGAGGCGCTGCTGCGCCGCGAGGGCATCTACAGCTCCCTGCTGACGGCGTGGCGCAAGCAGCTCGCCCTCCACGGCAGCGAGGCTCTCGCGGGGCGTAAGCCCGGCCGCAAGCCGAAGCAGGACGCGAAGGATCGGCGCATCGCCGAGCTCGAGAAGCGCTCGGCCCGGCTCGAGGAGAAGCTCGCGCTCGCTGAGAAGCTCATAGATCTCCAAAAAAAAGTCTCTGCCATTCTGGGCATCAACCTCACGAACGACGAAGAGCGCTGATGGACGTCATCGAAGAGCTCGATGACACGCACGTCCCCATCGCGCAGGCGTGTGCGGCACTCGGCATCAGCCGCGCCACGCTCTACCGGCAGACCCAGCCCGCGATGCCGCGTGCGCTGCACGGGAACGCTCCGAGCCCACGCCGGCTCAGTGACCCCGAGCGGCAAGCCGTGCTCGATGTGTTGCACAGCGACGAGTTCGTCGACCAGCCCCCGCCGGAGGTCTACGCGACGCTGCTGTCGCGCGGCGTCTATCTCGCCTCGATCCGCACGATGTACCGCCTGCTCGCGGCGTCCGGCGAGAGCGGCGAGCGACGCGCGCAGCGTGGGCCGATGAAGCATGCCAAGCCGACGCTCACCGCCACGGCCCCCAACCAGATCTGGACGTGGGATATCACCAAGCTGCGCGGGCCGCTGCCCGGGGTCTTCTACTGCCTGTACGTCGTCCTCGACCTGTTCAGCCGCATGACCGTTGGCTGGCTGCTCGCCGAGCGCGAGAGCGCGCTGCTCGCCGAGCAGCTCTTCGCAGAGACGGTCGCCCGCCACGGCGTCGAGCCCGGCTCGCTCACCGTGCACGCCGACCGCGGCTCCGCAATGAGGTCGGAAGGGCTCGCTCAGCTCCTCGGCTCGCTCGGCGTCGTTCGAAGCTTCAGCCGGCCTCACGTCAGCGATGACAACGCCTTCTCCGAGTCGCAGTTCAAGACGCTCAAGTACCAGCCCGACTATCCGGACCGGTTTGCCTCGCTGGCTCATGCACGAGCGTGGTGCCAGGAGTTCTTCGGCTGGTATAATGACCTTCATCAGCATTCTGGCCTTGCGCTCTTCACACCTGCTGATGTATTCTACGGCCGAGTCGAAGATGTCGCGGCTCGGCGCCAAGTCGCCCTCGACACAGCGTACGCCGCGCACCCGGAACGCTTCCCGAACGGTCCGCCCGTTGTGCGTCGGCCGCCCGCTTCGGTAGCCATCAATCCGCTGTCCGTTGACGACGCTGCCGACGAGGCCGCGGGGCCGCACACGGGCACGACCAGCGCCGCGGCCGAACCTGGCGCAACGCCCGCCGCTGTGACACGGCCGCCTCGACCTCGACTGGTGGGGGCCCTGTGCCGGAACGCGCCCCTCAGCGCGTTCTCCTCATAGGATTCTCGTCCGGCCTGTCTCAAACCCGTTGGCAACTTCCGCTTCAGCACGGGTCCGATCCATTCTCCGCCCTCTCACCACAGATTTTCAGGTGGAGCCTGTCTCAGCCGGCGTTGGCACAGAGAGCCGATGTGAGCTTGTCGATGGGCTTCGCCATGGCGTCACGATCACAGCCCGCGATCGAAATATCGATCCCTCGGATGGCCACGGTTAACCGATCGATTTTATTGGCAGAATCGACCACCTCGCTAACCGCATGCCGATATACGACCACCAATACCGCCATGCAACTACTCACCCTTCGACTTCCGAAGCTTCTCCATCTGCTGCTGCAAACCGTCTGCCCATTCAACAAACCAATGGTGACTAGCCAACTGTCCGCAGCAAATTTTGGACACACGAAGAAAGTCGTCAGCAAGACCCACCAACTCCTTGAGCACCAACTCACACGACACCGAAACGGTGTCCGTATGCGATGTTGGTTTCACGATCAGATCATTGCACTGAATCAAAAATTCTCCACCACAGGGAGTAAGCAAAACCACCCGCTCGACCCCCTGCTCGTAGAATTCCAATTTACCCACCTGCCCCTGAGCCAAAAGCCCAAGCGCGTCTCCGAGTTGCTCGATCACCACCAACAGATCGGTCCTAACCGTAACAGGCCAATACTCATCAGAACAGACACGCACATGAAAGCCCACCCCTGCGGCCTCTAGCGCCTCACATATATCCCGAAGCACGGACCCCAGATCATCGAGCTCTGGATCATATTCCAATTGACCGATCTCACTTCGTGGCAGAACACTGGGCACAGTCAGCCTCACTTCAAACATATAATCTTACTCCACAGGGTATGCGGTTCGGTATCCACCGTTCGGCAATGGAACGAGTGTGGCCTTCGTTGCCGGAACAACCGAACCATCCGGTCGAATTATCTGACCCATGTTTTCCGGCAGGGCAACTGTCGTGGGCTCGGCAATTCCCGCTCTTTGCTCTGCAAGCCACTTCGCAGCAGCTTTATTATCGGTCCATTGCCCTTGAGGGCCGCTCTTGGGACCTCTTGCGCGTCCGAGGAGTGCATTGGTGTTCTTCGCTCCTGCACCATGAGTGTCAAAGGTGTGACCGTAGGTTGGTCGGCTCGCGGGATTTCCCCATTTCAGGTCCCCCTTTGCGTCTCCTTTCGGTGGTGCTGCCTGCGTCGCAGGCGCCTTCGCCGCCTCCGCCCCCTGCGGCGGCTTCGCCGCCGGCGCCGGCTGCGGGCCTTTCGCCGGCTGCGCGGCCGGCGGCGGTTGCGCCGGCGCGGCTGCTGGCTGCGCCGGCGGCCGAGCAGCCTGTTGCTGCTGCATGACGAACCTGAACAGCAGCCGGCGCATGCCGTCCCCGATACCGCGAGACGTGCGACCCGCCGCCGCAGCGCCAGCGTTCATCCGCTGCAGCATCTGCTCCTGGTGGAACTTTTGCCCCGCCGGCCCGTTGAAGCAGCTCGGGTGCCTGCACCCATTGGCCCCAGGCGGGAAGTTCCGGTGTCCCCCTTGCGCCTGCCGCCCATCTGGGTCGACCAGGTTCACCGGGTTGTTCAGCGTGTAGCTGTACAGCCCGAGGTTCCCCGGGTTGAACACCCCTCCGCTCGTCCCTCCCTCCATGTACTCGTCCAGGATCGGATCCGGGCTCAGCCACACACTGCTCCTCGGGTCGTAGTACCGCGCCCCGAAGTAGTAGAGCCTCGTCGCCTGGTCGAGCTCCTTCCCCGTGAACACGTACGCTCGCCGCAGCTCGTACCGCGAGTCCGACGCGTCGATCCACAGCTCCCCGCTCGGGAAGTACTCGTCCCGCTGCGTCAGCGTCTGCTCGTTGTTCGACGCGAAGCTCGTGCTGCCCAGGTGGTCCGGGTGGTAGTACAGCGTCGGCGGGTCACGGAACCAGTCCGGATCCATCTTGCTCGCTATCCGCGTCTGCCCCGCATAGATGTGCTTCGTCACGAACCGCCCGTCCCGCAGCGTCAGGTGCTGGTCGTGGTATGCCGTCTCCTCCTCGCCGCTCACGTGGTGCAGGTGCACCCGCCGCTCGCCGTCGCCGTCGTACAGCATCCGCGACTTCAACTGCTGGTTCTGGCTCACCCGGCTGACGCGGTTCTCCTCGTTCCACTCCGTCACACGCGTGCCCGAGCCAGGGTACGTCCAGCCGGTCTGGTTGCCGCTCGCGTCGTAGCTGATCACCCGCGACCACGGGGCCGACTCCGCCACGAGCTGCTCCTCGATGCGCTTCGGCGCGTGCGGCTGCGGGCCCGGGTACTGGTACTCCGACCGGTACGTCTGCTCCCGGATCGGGTGGCCCTCCTTCCATGGGTCGCACTCCTCCTCCTCCGGGGAGCACGTTCGCGGCTCGTACCGGTAGCTCGCCTGGTCCTTCGTCAGGATGTTGCCAATCTCGTCGTACGCGAACGACAGCCGGTACCGGTACTGCCAGTCTCTCCGGTCCTGGTACGTCCCGCGCGCCGAGAGCAGCTGGTACAGATCGTCGTACCCGTACTCCTGCGTCGTCGGCCCCACCAGCACCGACCCCGGCATGTCCTGCTCGTACGGCACCTCGTTCCGCACGCGCTCCAGGTTGCCCGCTGCGTCGTACTCGTACCGCATCCGCTGGAACGCCCTCGCCGGTTGCCCGCGCTCCACGAGGTACCGGTCGCGGTGGTCCGCGTTGATCTCCTGAAGCCGCCGCGACTTCTCGTAGTACCGATACGACGTCGCGATCCCGTTGCCGTGCACCACCCTCACCCGCTGCTCGAACTCGTCGTACCCGATGTGCTGCAGGTACTGCGTCACCGGCGGCTCGTCCGGGTGCTGCGGGTTGATCTGCGTATTCGTTCCCACCGCCGACCGGACCAGGCCCCCTCGGTCGTAGCCGTACGTCACCACCTCCGCCCCGGAGCCAGGGAACTTCAGCGACAGCAGCCGCCCGAACGCGTCGAAGTCGTACTCCATCGTCGCCTGGTACGGCCCCCGGTGCGGCTCCCTCAGCCGGGGGAACTCCGTCGCCAGCTTCGCCACGTTCCCCTGCCGATCATACCAGAACGTCCTCTTCCCCGCCTCGCTCTGCTCCTCCACCAGCCGCCCGGCCCGGTTGCCGTGATCATCGCCTGCCTCGCCCGGCGCGCCGTACACATACGTCACGTCCGTCGAATCCGGGTAGTTCACCCGCCTGAGCCGGTTGAAGTCGTACTCGTACCGGATCAGCTTGCCCGCGCCTTCCGCCAGAAGCTTCGCCGTCTGCCGCGCCCCGACGTTGCCCGACCGGTCGTAACGCCACTCCGTACGCCCCATGTCCGGGCTCGTCAGCGTCACCATCCGCCCCAGCGTGTCGTACGCCGCCGTCGTCACGTTCCCGCGCGTGTCCGTCACCCGCACGAGCTCGTCGACCGCGCTGTACCCGTACCGCGTCATCAGGGTGGTCCACGCCTCCGATCCGCGCAGCCGATTGCGCTCCTCGACCGCCACGATCGCGTTGTCCACGTCCTGATACGCCTTGCGCACCTTCCCCTTCGGGTCGACCTCTGTCGCCACGAACATCGCCACGCCATCGAGCTCGTCGATATCGTAGCTCGTCGTCGTCACCGCCTCGCCGGTCTCCGCCTCGTCGTCCGGCTCCCTCCGCTCGACGACGCGCGAGAGCACGTCGTACTCGAACGTCGTCGGGTGCTTCAGCGCCACGTCCACGAACGCCGTCGCCTCCCCCGTCGCGAACACCGGCTGCCCCTGCTGCCAGACGCGCCCCCGCTCGTCCAGCACCACCCGGCCGCTCACGCTCATGCCCACGGTCGGGGCGGCCCCCGTCCCGGGATCCTTCTCCAGGTCCTTCTTCGTCTGGATCACCCGGTCCAGCCCATCGATGAACGTCACCGTGTCGATCGGATCCCCCGGGTGCTGCACGTCCCTGTGCCGCGTCCGCGCCCATGCCGGCAGGGCGACGCTCTCCCCCGGCTGGAGCGAATACTCGAACGTGATCGTCGCCTCCGCCGCCGTCAACGGGTCGTCCGGACCGAACACAGCCCGCAGCCGTCCGAACGCGTCGAAGTCGTAGTGGACCTCATGGCCGTTGACGTCCCGCACCGCGCTCACCGCGCCGTAGCGGTAGTCCGACGACGTCTCCGAGAAGTAACCGAACGAGTCGTCCACCCGGGAGAGGTACGTCTCCGCCACATCGTCGTACTCGTACGTCAGCGTGAAGGCCCGCGGCTCGATCACCTGCTCCAAATTGCCGTACGCGTCGTGCGAGAACTCCCATGTTGGATTCGTCGATGCGTCTCCCGTGTACGGCGCGCCCGTCGCCGGATCCTTGCCGCCGATCACCGTGCTCGTGATCCACTCGACCGCTCCGGTCACCTCGTTGTACCCGGCGGTGCGCCCGCGCAGCAGCATCCCCGCCCTGTCGCGCACCTCGACGCTGTCCGCCCGCACGATGTGCGGTCCGTCGTACGTCACGTAGTGGATCGTGGTCGTGACGTCGTCCTCCTGCGTGCCTGGCTCGCCGTGCTCGATCACCTCGATGAGGTTGCCGCGGGCGTCCCAGTCCCGCTCCTCGCTCGTCTGTTTGCCGGGCGCACTCGGGTCCGTCGTCTTGCCCTCGTACCACGACATCGCCCGCAGCTCTTCCGCCGGGAAGAACGAGCCCGTCAGCGTCGGCTGCGCCCCGGGTACGCGATAGGCCACCTGCTGCCGGCTGAACAGCCGCCCCTCGGCGTCCTGCTCGATCACCTCGGCCACGAGCCCGCGACGGTAATAGTCCTGGTTGTGGTAACGGGTCACGATCTGCGAGCCGTCCTCGCGCTCCGCCGTCACCTGCGCGAAGCCGTAGTCCTCGCGCTCCGCCCGGTCGTAGAACCCGCTCTGGTGGTAATCGAACGTGTGCACGTAGGCGGGCGTGCCCATGCCGTCGTCCACCTCCACCCGCGACAGCACCCACTTGCTGCCGGGCATGTCCACGCTCAGCTCGCCCGGGCTGCTCGCATACGCCACCTTATTGCCCTCACGCGCATAGTCCAGCCGCATGCTGCCGCCAAGCGGACGCACCACCCGCGACAGCCGGTTGGTCTTGCCCGTCAGGTTCAGCCGCGCCCGCAGCGCCGGGTCGCTCTCGCGCAGCATCCCCTCGCTCAGCTTCAGCACGTGATCCGCCGTCCCGTCGCCGTCCACGTCCTCCCATCCCAGCTCGCTCCGCCCGTCGCTCAAGCCGAGCTGCGCCGCGATCTCGAGCACGATGCACACGTACGGCGTCGGGATCTTGATCGGCACGCCATACCCCGCGTTGAACGCCGTCGTCTCCGAGAACGACAGCGCGTCGTTGCTGCCGTTGATCTCCTTCGTGTACTCCTTCTCGAGCACGACCCCCCACGGCAGCCCGCCGCTCACCGCCGGCGCGCTCCACCTCTCCTCTGGCCCGAAGCGGTCGCCGAGGTTGAGCCGGACCCGGTAATAGCCCTGTCCAGGCTGCTTGGTCACCCGGTCGGGCAGCCTGTCGCCGTTCAGGTCCACGAAGTCGACGAGCGTCCGGCTCACCGTGTGCGCGATGCCGCCGCCGATCCCCGCATAACCCACCTGCAGGCTGTTCGTCGTGTTGTCCTGCACCCGCACCGACTCGAGCTGCTCCGGAGACCAGATCCGGCTCAGCGCGGTCAGCGGATCCCCGTCGACCTCCGGCAGCGGCGCGAACGGATCGCCGCTCGGATCGATCGCCGCCCAGGCGCGCTCGTCCCCGAAGCGGTGGCCGAGGTTCAGCTGCACATGGAGCACGCCGCCCGCGCTCCTCACCTTGTCCGGAAGCCCGTCGCCGTTGACGTCGAGCAGGTCGTTCGTCGTCTGCGACGTGCCCCAGCTCTTGCCGAGAGAGGGCAGCACGCTGAGCACCTCCTTGGTCTCGGCGCTCGCCTCGATCTTCTCGGCGACCACCGACGCCGCGGATCCGAAGCCGAACCCGAACCGCGCGCTCATGGTCTCGATGACCCGGATGTCCCCCGGCCCGCCGAGGGCCAGGGCGCCATATTGCCCCGGCTGCTGCCCGTCGCACCGGCCGCCGCTGCCGCACGTCTGGACGCGCACGCCGCCCTGCGTGACGGCATCGGGCCGCCCATCGCCGTTGAGATCGACGAGCTCCAGCTTCGACTCGGTGGTCCCGGTCGTCACCTGGAACGACCCGATGAGCGCGAGCTCCCCCGAGGCCGAGCCGTTGTGGCTCTTCCTCAGCCCGGGGACGTTGGCCACGTCCTCCGGCCGGACGCCGCCGACGCGCGACGGCTTGAGCTCCCCGGCCCGGATGTACATGTCCGCGCCCGAGCCCCGGAACACCGGGCCGCTGACGCTGCCCACGAGAGGAAACCCCGCCTCGCCCGGCGACCAGCCCGCGTGGTACCCCTCCCAGTGCGGCTCGACGCGCGTGAAATAAGGCGGCCTGTTCTCCTCCGGTCTCCGGCGGAGCTGGTTCTCGTCGAACGGGTACTCCGTCGTCCACTCGCCATAGCTGAAGCCGCGGAACCCGCCCACCATGCGGGCTTCCAGCTTCCCATCCGGGATCGCTCGAGCGTTCACGGCGGGCACGTCCAGCACCGTCCCCGTCTCGTTGAACACGAGCTGCGGCAGCCACGACACCGACGCTCCGGGATCCGACAGCGATGTGTCCATGTCCGCTGCGCTCTCGAAGAATCTCGTGAAGGCGAGCTCCTCTCCCTCCGTCACCCGGAACACAACCGGATCGCTCGGGCCAGGCACGCTCCTGGCCGGGGAGATCGCCTCCGCGCCGAGCAGCTCCCGGAACAGCCGCTCGCTCCCGCGATCCACCCGCAGGGTCACCGGCGCTTGCGTCGCTTGCTTCGAGGCGGAGCCGAGCAGGCTGACCGTCCCGCTCTCGGGCATGGCCAGCCGCGACAGCGAAAGCGCCGTCCCGCCGGTCGTGCTGTCGCTCAGCTGCACGGGCGCCACGATCGACTCCTCGGGCACCGAGATCGGCCCGCCGTCGCCGGGCAACGCTTCCAGCCCGCACACCCTCTTTCCGGACGGAGCACCGGACCTGGGCGCGCACTCCCCGACGGCGCGGCAGCTCCCCGGATCCGCGTCGTGGCCGCACACCTCGGTGTACCGGGCAAACCCCTGGTACTGCACGCGCGACGGGTGGACCACGTTCTCGCCGAGCTCGGCGTACAGGAACAGGAGGTCGCCCTGGAGCACGGACACCGGCCTCGCGATCTCGGTGCTGAGCTGCGCGCCCGACACCCTGGTCCGATCGAGCTCGACGCTCTGCCCCGAGTCGACGTCCTGGCGCACGAGCCGCACCCAGAACGCATCGTTCGCGTTGGTCCGGACGAAGCTCGCCTGCACCGTGACTTGCCCGTCTGCCCCCGCGACCCAGCCCGGCACGCTCCGGTCGAGCACGGAGAAGTCGGCCGCGAAGGTATAGGTATACATCGGACGCCCGAGCGCGTCGGGGCGCCTCATTTCGCGCGGCAGCATCGGCAAGCAGGAGTCCGACACGCAGAGCTCCGTATAGCGAATGCGCGGGTTCCAGCGCGTGATGTCGCCCTCGATGTCCTCCTTCGGGTCCACGCGGAAAAAGAGCGCATCCGTCGGACGGACGCGGACGCGGACGCCGCTCCCGCACCCCCCGTCGCCCTCGGGGACACACGCAGCGTCGCTCGGCCCGATGTCCCTCTTCCAGAGCGGCTGGTGGTCGCGGTGAAACTTGTCATTCGCCCGCGGCGCCGGCGTCGTCTTCGTGATCGACGCCATCACCCCGTCTCCCGCGCCGCCCCCGGCCAGCGACACGCCGCCGTCGATGACGACGATACCGTCGATCGGCGGCGTCCATTTCACCAGCGCGCTGGTCCGGTAGAACGCGTTGCGAAGCGCCTCGACCTGCTCGCCATCGCTGAAATCCTCGTCGATCGTGAACCCGGCGCCGCGGGCGCCCGGCCCCAGCCGCGCGTTGTTCGGGTTCAGCGTCGCCCCGCTCCCATCGAGCAGCTCCGGGAAGCCATCCCCGTTGATGTCGAGCAGCAGGCTCTGCGCGGTCGCGGTGCTCCAGGCGCGGTTGAGACCATACCCTCCGAGCTCCTGGAACAAGTGCATCGCCCCCTGCAGGCCGGCCGTGATCTGGTGCGTGCTGCCCACGCTCTCCGGCGAGAACGCGTTTCCGCTCGACCGATCCGGGAGCGAGTTCAGCCAGACGCCATTGCTGCCCACGAAATCCGGGAGCCCGTCGCCGTTGATGTCCGTGAACGCGACGTCCTCGTCGTCCGCCCCGAACGAGACGGAGACCCCCACCCCGGCGTGCGGATCACACACCGTCGGCCCCACGCCGACGAACGCGCTGAGCCCCCCTTCGACCGAGCTCGTGGCCCCGAGGCCATCGCGCCCTTCCGCGGGGCGGCTCCACTCCGTCGGCGCCGAGAACACCTGGAGCTCGCCGTCCTGTTGCTCGAGGCCGAAGTACTCGAAGCTGTGCTCGTAGAGCGGCTCCTCACCGCCGTTTCCGTGGACAGCGATGCTCTTCAGCAACGACTTGTGATGGTGCCGCGCGTCCGGCGTGTCGTACGCGAAGAGATAGCTCCGGATGATCTCCTCGGCGCCGGGCGCCTGGCCCATGGTCACGTCGACGCGCGTGAGCCTCCGCGTCGTCCGCACCTCGAAGCCAGCGCGCGCCGAGCTCACGACGTCTCTCCGCTGCGCTCCGTCGTCCACGGAGAAGACCACGTGATAGTGCGCTCCAGGGAAGCCGCTCTCGTGCTCCGTGTAATCGATCCGCTGCGGATAGAGCTGCACCCAGTCCTCGCCCTCGGGCGCATCCTTGAAGTACGAGATCCGCATCCGGTTGCCGAACGTGTCTTCCACCAGCTCCAGGTTCCAGCGGAAGATCCCGACCTCGCCGGACCGGTCCGTAAGGCGCGCGCCCGCGCTCTGCCCGTAGGTATACCGGGTGCCGTCCTTGTCGGTGACCACCCAGTGAAAGCTCTTGGGATCGGCCCCGAGGCGCTCGATGCGATCGAAGGCGCCCTCGACGCGCCGCTCGTACCTGCCCGGCTGACCGGGGATGGCCCGCAGCATCTGGCCGTCGAGCGTGTAGAGCTCGTCGCCCGTGTGCCGCCACACGCCAAACCGCGTGTCGATCTCGATCGCCGAGACGCGCAGATCCCACCCCACACCGAGCCAGCCATTGCCCAGCTCGCTCTCGTACGTGACCGCCAGATCCGGCGCGATGCCGCGCCGGCCCGGCGGCACCTCGATCGGGAACGACAGCTGCGCCGTCCCCCGGCCGTTCGCCTCCGGCGGCTCGATGAACGACACGCCCGCAGACGGGCTCGCGAGCTGGATCCCCTTCATCGCGTTGGGATCGAACGACTGCGCGCCCGGCTGATCCGGCATGGAGATCGCCGCGTTGACGAAATCGGTGAAGTGATCCGTCAAGCTCGTGAGCTCCCGGCCCCCGCCCTCCTCGACGCGCCCGAGCTTCGTCCATCGCTGGACCGTCTCGTCGAAGTAGAAACCGAAGATCTCCCTGGCCCTGGCGCCGCTCGGGATCGCCGCGGCGTCGACAGGCAACGTCAGCTTCACCGGCTTCTTGAACTTGAGCCCGTGCGGGCCGAAGCGGAACGCGCGCCCCTCGGGCGTCACATTGCGCATCGCGCGCCCCATCGGCTGCACCTGGACGGGCATCAGCGGGCGGATCGTGATGCGCGTCGTCTCTTCCAGCGCGTCAGGCGGGATATCGAGCGTGGCGCCCGCGAACGAGAGCACCGCGCCCTTGTCCGGGCTCACCACCGCGCCATAGGGCGCGCCGTGGTCCGCGACGAGCCCGCTCGGGGCGGCGCCGGCGGCGCACGGACCGAGCTCTAGCTCGCGACCGAGGCGCGTGCCGTCTTCGAGCCGCGCCTCGAGGCGCGCCGTCCACGTCCGGTGACTGGCCCCCTCGGGCTCCTGGAGCGTGAGCTCGAAGCTGCCGTCGTCGCCCAGCGTCACCGGCTCCGGGCCGGCGAACAGCCGTGCTCGCGACGCGTCCTCGCCGGCCAGATCGAGGAACCCGCGCACATGGGCTCTTCCGTCGGCGCACTCGCCATGCAGCGGCGTGGTCAGCGCGATCCGCCGCGCGCGGGACGGGACGGGGCTCGCCACCACGGCGACGTCCGACACCTCGGCGTGGCTCCCCTTCGCCCGCGCGATCTGCACGGAGGCCGCCCCCGGCCATGTCGCTGACTCCGGGAGATCGAACCGGTGCCAGCCCGGCGGCAGGTCCTTCAGGTCGAAGCGAAGCCCCTTCGCTCCTTCGCTGGGCGCGATCCGGAGCTCCCCGGCGCCCGCGCTGGTCAGCTGGAAGAGGAGCGCGTGCGGCGCCACGCGCGCGCCGAAATCGAGGCTCAGCGCCTCCGCGCAAGGCGCGCGCTCGCCGCCGGCCGGCCGGGCGCGCGCCTCGGCAGCGGAACGCGCCTCGATCACACCGGCGTGCGGGATCCCGACCACCCGGAGCGCGCTCACGGTGAATCCGTGCTCCTGCTCCGCGGAGGGCCGGAACCGCACCACGTTATCGCCGCGCCTCAGCCACGCGGGCGCGATCTCCTCGACTTGCAGACCTCCGGTCGCCGGCGCTGCCGCCAGGGAGCCGCCGCGCGGCGCCGTGCCGTTGATCTGCCGGTTCACGCTCGACCAGTGCCCGCGGCCCTCCAGCTGGTAGACGAGGAACGCGCGCGCGAGCGCCCGTGGATCGGTGTCCACATGGAGCGACAGCGATTGCTCGCCGCCCGTGCGCGTCACGGTGGCCCGCTCGGACGTCGCAGCGAACTGGTAAGCCCCGGCGAGCCGCCCCGCGAGCACGCGATCGGCGAGCTCCACCTCCGAGAGGCCGCGCGTGGGCGCGCCGGCGCTCCAGAAAAGGATCTCCTGCGGCCCGCGCTCGCCCGAAGGAAGCCACTCGATGACGACGTGCTGGGCCGTGACCGCCATGGGAAGGCGCGTCCAGCGCTCGCCCGTGTCGTGGAGCGGCACGTCGGCGAGGCCGGAGACGGCCTGAAGCTCGGCGCCGTCCTCCGCACGGACCGTGAGCGCGCCCTCGCTGCGCCCGTACAGCGCGAGCGCCTCGAGCGCGGTGGGCTGCGGAAACGAGACCCGGATCCGCACCTTCTCCCCGGTCTCGCTGCGAAGCCCCGTATCACCGCGGCCGTCGAACAGGACCCACGGGTCCGCCCCCGGGCCGGCGCCATCGGCGCGAACGTCCGCTGGCAAAGCCACCATCGGGACCACGGCGAGGTCGTCGGGGCCGCCGGCGGGGTCTGCCGCGCTCGCGAGCGCGGCGGCGTCCCCGGCGAGCGCCGCCGCGAGCTCGGCGCCGCGAGCTCCGGTGAGCCGCGCGCGCAAGGGATCGCCTATCCGGCGCAGCGTCAACGCTTGAGCCCACGCACCGAGGGGCGCGCTCACCACCATGAGCAAGAGAACGCAACCCGCGCACCGCCGCCACACCCGTCTCATCCACCCGGACGTCATCGCTTGCCTCCGCGGCCGCGAAGGGAGCAAACGGCATCGTAAATAGCAATTACAAGCGATAACAGGCGGGGCGGTCTCGCCACCAAAGGCGCCGGATCCGGACGGTTCCCAGCACGATTTCAGCGCACCCGAAGGCGGTCCGTCTCCGAGCCATCGAATTCGGACTACCGGGTGCGGAGAAGTTCATTATCCTGTGACGCTCAAGCAACAATCCTTGGCTCGCCCTCTCGGCCGCCCGTGCGGCCGTGGGGGTGGCCGATCACGCCGTTCACGGAGGTGACCTTGCGCAATCTCACGATCGGGGACCTGAAGCTCGCGCTGCGCGATCTCTTGACCGACAAGGCCGATGAGCTGCGCCTGTCGGCGACAGGCAAGCTGTATGAGCCGCGGCTCAGGGCGAAGCAGAAGGAGATCGACGCGATCCCCGACGCCGCGGGCACGCAAGCGCCGCTCGCCAGGGAGCTCGCCGAGGCGGACGCCCGGCATGACGGCCTCGGGGCGGCCGTCTTCTTCCTGTGCAAGGCCGTCGAGGCGCACCCCGCCTTGCCGGCGGCGCTCAAGGAAGCGGCGGCGAAGGCGCAGCAGGCGTTCGTCCCGAAGCTCGACGTGCTCCGCGCCCCGTACGCGGACGAGGCGTCGGCGGCGCTCGACAACCGGCCCGAGCTGACCCGGCTCAAGGCGGAGCTGAAGGCCGCCGCGACCCCCGGCGGAGGGACCCTGCACGACTGGGTGAAGGCGTTCGTCGCCGCCGGAGACGACATCGACGGCCTGCTGCGCAGGCGCGCCACGCTCCTCGCGACGGGCGAGAACGCCGCGGCCACCGGCCCGCTCCGCGGCGCCGCCGTCGGGCTGCTCGGGCGGTTCCGGGAGGCGCTCCGGGACGAGATCCAGGAAGAGGGCAGCAAGCTGCCGGCCGACCACGAGGCGCGGCTGTTCGCCTACGTCGACAAGCTCAACGCCGATCGCGAGCGGGTCGGGCGCGGGCGCGCGGCGCCCGAGCAGGCCCCGCCCACGCCCCCTGGCCCGCCGACGGTGCCCGGCGCGTCAGCGCCGACCGCGCCGGAGGTGAGCGCCGATCCCGAGCTGTAGCCGGACCGCTCGCGGCGACATGCCGGGGGCATGAGCGGCGAGGCACCCGCCCATGTCCGACATGACCGGGGGCCTGCTCGGCGAGGCACCCGCCGATGTCCGATATCCCCGGCGGCCTGCTCGGCGAGGCACCCGCCCATGTCGGACATCCCCGGGCGCATCAGCCCGCAGGCACTTCTCCATGTCGGACCTCCCCGGGCGCATCGGCCAGCAGGCACTTCTCCATGTCCGACATTCCGCCGGAAGGCCCAGCAGCGCCCGCGCCGCCTCGCTCACCCCCCGCCAACAGCCGCGCACGCAGCGCGTTCACAGATGTGCTGACGCGCACCGCTACGTTCATCACCAGTGCCCGCTACATCTTGGCCGTCACCACCGAGGCCCTTCTGGTCTCCTTCAAGGAGCGCTCGAACTTCGACGTCAGGTCGACATGTCGACGCGCTGTCCACCGGAAGCCGACTTTGCTTTGATGAAGGTCTTCATGTTCCGCCTCAGCACCGTGCGCGCCAAGCTCACCGTCCTCGTCGCGCTCTCTTCGCTCGCGACCCTCGCGGCCCTCCCCGTGCTCTCCTGGGTGATGCACCGGCAGCTCCTCGCGCAGATCAGCGAGCGCGTCCCGCAGGCGATCCGCAACTTCCGGCTGGAGCTCAGGCAGCAGCAGCGCGCCATCTCGGCGACCTCACGCCAGGCGTCTCGCACGCGCGAGCTGGTCGAGGGGCTCCGGCTGCGGAACGAGACGGCCGCGGGGACGGCGCTCGAGGCCGTCATCGACGCCCACCCCAACGTCGCCATCGTCGCCTTCGATGAGCTCGGCAATCGGGTCGCGGCGAGGGGGATCGACGCGCCGCCCCCGAGCACAGACGAGGTCCCCGGGCTCACCGAGGGCCTCTCGGGCCTCGCCGAGATGGACGACCTGCGGGACGTGCTCGTCCATGGGTGCGATGGACAGCCAGGCTCGCCGCCCGCGTACATGATCGCCCAGCATGCGAGGAGCGACGCCGGATCGCTGCTCGCCTGCATCCCCATCGATCACACCTACTTCGACGAAGCGGCGACGAGGCTCGGCGTGGAGATCGCGCTCGTCGATCCGTCGGGCAAGAGGGTCACGGGCACGGCGCGCTTCCCGACCGAGCTGCTCCAGGGCGCAGTCATCGGCGACGAGACCCACCCCACGATCGTCGAGCACGCGAGCTCGCTGTGGGCCCTCTCCCGCTTCGCGCCCCGATCGCTCCGCGGCAAGGCCGGCGATTTTTCGATCGTCATGGCGCTCGACGTGAGCGACGTCCGGAGAATCGTGCGCCAGAACCTGATGTTCGCGGCCGGCGTGCTCACCGTCGCAGCGCTCTTCTCGCTGGTCCTCGGCGCGCGCCTCGCAAGCACGATGTCGCGCGCGCTCTCCCGCGTGAACGTCGCCCTCAAGCACCTCGAACAACAGCAGTACGTCCACGTGGAGGCGGTGAAGACCGGCGACGAGCTGGAGGATCTCGCGACCGGCTTCAACTCGATGGTGGACGGCCTCAAGGAGCGCGACAAGCTCCGCAGCACCTTCGGCAAGTACATGACCGAATCCGTGCTCGAGCACCTGCTCGCCGGCAAGGTGCAGCTCGGCGGCGAGACGCTCACCGTCTCGATCCTCTTCTGCGATATCCGGAGCTTCACGACCATCAGCGAGAGGATGAACGCCCATGAGCTCGTGGGGCTCCTCAACGAGTATTTCACCGAGATGGTGGCCATCATCCTCGACGAGGGCGGGGTCGTCGACAAGTACATCGGCGACGCGATCATGGCGGTGTTCGGCGCGCCCGTCCCCAGGCCGAACGACGCCGTGCGCGCCGTGCGCGCGGCCGTCCGCATGCGCGCCGCGCTCGAGCGCTTCAACGAGCGACTCGCCAAACGGGGGATCCCGGCGCTGAAGACCGGTGTCGGGATCCACACCGGCGAGGTCGTCGCGGGCAACATCGGCAGTGAAGCGCGGATGGAATACACCGTCATCGGCGACGCCGTGAACCTCGCCTCGCGCCTGGAGAGCGCGACCAAGGAGCTCGGCGTGAGCGTGCTCCTCAGCGAGGACACACACCTCCTCGTGAAGGACGTCTTCAACACACGTCCCGTCAGCGAGATCACGGTCAAAGGCCGAGTGCAGCCGGTGATGACCTACGCGGTGGCGGATCTCTGACGAGCGCAAAGGGGCGTAAGGGGGCGAGGCGAGGCGCACGTCGTGCATGGCTCTCGGCGGCATGCCGGCGCCGCCGCCAGGACCACGGGCAAGCGGCTCAGCCCGGTCAGTCGGCCAGCACGTCGCGCGGGCGGCGGGCGATGAGCGCGTGCCCCTCCACGACCTCGCGAACGGTGCCGTCCGCGCCGGCGTACTTCGCGATGGCCTTGCGGACGTCGACGGCAAGGTCCTCCTCGCGCGACCCCGGCCGGCCATGCCATGTCGCCGCGAACGACAGGGCGCGGTCGACGAAGCGCTCCACGGGAGTCTCCCGCTGCTCGAGGACGGAGATGCGCTCGAGATGGCTGAAGGCCGAGTCGAGGAGCACGGCTTCGTTCTTCGCGGACTCGCGGATCTGCGGGCGCGCCGGGTCATCGGTCGAGTACTGGTCGATGAGCGCCTGGAACTCCTTGTGCCACACGTTCGCCGGGACCTCGGGGTAGCTCTCTCCGAACAGCGCCACCGCGCCGCCTCGCTCGAGCAGCGCGTCCAGCGACTTGATGGTCTCGACGCGATCCATCCAGTGGAAGGCGCGACCGATGGTGACGAGCTTGAATCGGCCGAGGTGCGGCCCGAGCTCATAGGAGCTGCCGTGAACGAACCGGATCGACACGTCCGCTCGGGCGGCGTTCTCCTTGGCCGCAGAGAGCATCTCGGGCGATGGATCGACCGCGGTCACCGGCCCGGCGAGCGGCGCGAAGTCGATCGCGAGGAACCCCGGGCCGGTCCCGAGATCGAGCACGCTGGCGCCCCGATCGAGCCCGACCAGCTGGGCCACCCGGCGGCTGAGGAGCTTCGGATAGGAAGGGCGGCCAGTCGTGTAGTACCGCGAAGCGGTCTTGAAGCGTTCCGGGTAAAAGAGTTTGCGTTCTGACATGGCGATGGCACCTCTCCTGGCCTCAGGCCAGCGTCGCGCGCCGAGCCCGGGCCGCCGGCGCTGCTCGTCTGCGAGCACAGAGCCAGCAGCCGAACGCGCCGGCAGCGCGGATGCGCGGCGGCGGATGACGCAAAGCACGGGGCGTACCAGCGGCGAAGGCCGCGGGCTCGCCAGCGCCGCGGGGCGAGGCTGCTGCCTCCGGAGCAGCGCTTCAGCAGTGCAGGTGGTTCACCGGCGCGTGACCCGGCCGGACGATCGCGGTGGGCACCAGGCCCCTGCCCATGTCCGAGATGCCTGGGAGCCCGGCATTGCGGTGGCTCACGAGCTCCACCGCCACGGTCGCCTCGCTCAGCAGATCGGGAATCCATCCGGCAGCCATGCGCATGCAGAGCCCGCTCGCTCCGCGCTTCCATCTGTGAGCCACGGGCGCTACACTGCACGCGTGGCCATCGACTGGACGGACGAGGAGCGCGAGAAAGTGGAGAACGGCATCGCCAAGCACGGGATCCGGACGGGTCGGTGCGCCGCGCTCGCTCGCATCGTGCACCCGGTCGCGCAGCAGAACGATCCCAAGGCGTGCGCGATCCGCCTACGACCTCCGAAGGGCGCGACATGGCTGGTGCCAAAGGCATCGCGTATTCCCTACTGGAAAGCTCATGTGTACGTTGAGACGCGCGGGCATGCCGTTGATGCCGTCACCGGCTCCGATGGTTACTCACCAGCGAGCGCATATGTCCAAGATCACTGGGACTTCGCCGAGTTGATGCGCATCGAGGAGGTGGACCCCGCAACGATCGACCCGGGCATCCAAGACGTCGAGGACGAGTCATGAGCGCCCTTCGTGACACGATCCTCCACTGGATCGACAAGCGGACGAGCGACATGCTCAGGGCTCCCCGCGCTTGGGGCTCGGACGAGGCCATCGAGATGCAGGTCCTTCTCCTGCTCCAGTTTCGCGCGCTCGCACTGCGACCCAGCTTCGACAACGGAGACCCCGGTTCGCTTGTCGATGCATACATGGAGTACCTGACGAGGGCGTACCCGAAGCATCCACATCAGCCCCTCCATCAGATCGTCGAGACTGACCGACTCGGGTTCAACATTGCGAACGAGCTGAAGCAGATCATTCAGACGTTCACGCAGAGCATGCTGGAGGAGAACCCCTTTCAGCACAATGATCTCGCGATCCGTCTCGTCTTCGAGAAGGGTAGGACGCCCGCCACCGCAGCATTCACTGGTTACTACGAAGAGTTCCGTCGCGCGACGCGCGCCGTGGCTCGACGCGTTGACAAGGCGGTCGGGCGGGCGCCCAAGGCAATCGAGGAGGCGACCGACTTCACGCTCTCCGACGTACGCGTGACCCCGAAGAACGGAGCGCCCGCCGAGGCGCTTCTGTTGCTCGGCGCAGGCGTGCCCTCGGAGTCGCGCGATTGGGTCGCCGAGCAAGCAGTGCGCAGTGCCATAGTCGATCTAGTCACCATGGGTGAATGGGCTGCCTCCGAGGCGGAGGTCAACGCGCTCCCGGTAGATGACGTGGAACAACGCAGTCGTACGACAGTCCAGGCGATGCGTATCGTCCCGCGCCGCGGCATCGTGAAGGCCGAGATAGGGGGTACGCTTGTCGGGCGCGCCAAACCGGTAGAGTTCAGACCAGAGCACGAGCGCCGCTTTCTTGCGGTGCTCGGGTCGAGCGCCCCCTCCGAAGATTACGACAAGACGGAAGAGGTTCGCGGCATCGACCTCGACCGAGGCCTTGTGATCGTCAATCGGAAGGCACGCTTGCCATGCTACGTGCGCCCGGAGCACCTTCAGGAAGTCACAGAGGTCGGCATCCAGGCGCACGTGCGGGGAACCCTCTACAAGCCCCTCGCAGGACGGCCGTTTGTGATCGTAAGCCACATTGTTCCGACCGACACCGAGCCGTCCGCGGGCTGACAGCCACTCCGCAACCACACTCTCGGCGCGCCGAGCACCGGCCGCGTTGTCCAACGCTGAAAGCCCAGCAGCGCCCCGCGCCGCCTCGCTCAGCCCCCCGCGAGCAGCCGCGCGAGCTCGCCGCGCTGGCGCCGCGCCGAGCGCGCCAGCGAGAGCTGCCCCGCTGCCCGGTACAGGTTGTGCGCGACCCGCGTCGGAAAGCGCGACGGGTCCCAGCCGAAGTACCGGTCCTCGAACGCATCCCGGCAGAACCTCGCCGCGAGCTCCAGCGCGATGCGCTCCGCCGCGTCCACGAGCGCCTCCTGCTCCTCCGCCCCGAACGGCCTCGCCTCGCGGTAGCCCGCCACCGCGGCGGCGAAGACCTCGAGATCGAAGCGCGTCTCGGTCGAGTCCTCCCCGACCGGGTTGCACCACGACCGCCACGCGTCGCCGAGCTCCACGTCGATCGACTGCAGCGCCAGCGTGTCGAGATCGAGCAGGCAGATCCCCTCCCCCGCCTGGGAGAAGCGCAGGTTCGAGATCTTGAGGTCGCCGTGGCAGTGCCGGACCGGCAGGTCGAGCCGCCCCCGCCATGTGCGAAACGCGTCGAGGATGGCGTCCGCCAGCCGCCGCCCCTCCCCGCCCGTGGCCGCGCCGTCCAGCCGCTCCATGTGGAGCGCCGTGTCGTGCGCGCCCACGCGGACGTGGCGGTACACGTGCTCGAGATCGTCCACCGCCCGGTGGAACCGGGCCGCGAGCTCCCCCGCGGCGCGCGCCAGCACAGGAGAGCCGACCCGGTGGTGCGTCCGGCCAGGGACGAAGTCCATCACCCGCCACACCGCCCCGTCAGCATCGCGCGCGCACAGGGCGCCGTCGCCGGCGCGCAGCAGCCGCGGCGTCGCGAGGCCGCGGGCCGCCAGGTGCGCCGTCACCGCCTCGATGTCGTCGTGGACCTCCGGGGCGAAGATGGGGCTCACCCGCTGGACCACGTACCGCGGAGGGTCGCCTGCCAGCCAGGTGCCGTTGATGAGGCCCTCGTCCTCGCAGCGGCGCACGGAGAGGCCGCTCAGGGGCGCCCACACGTCCGGGATCATCGGGGCGGGAGGCTAGCTGCGCTCGGTCTCGGCGGGCAAGGGAGGCGGCGCCGGGACCACCGGGACCGCCGGGACCGCCGCGGCCCGCCGGCGCAGCATCCACTGCGCCCCGAGCCACGTGACGACGCCGGCGCCCAGGCCGAGCCAGGCGGAAGCCGCGGGCACGCCGGCGCGCTCCACCAGGAACGCCCCGCCGAGCAACGTCCCGCACAGGCCCACCGTGAGGGCCAGGTTGTCGACGGCCGAGAGCCGGCCGACGAAACGATCCGGCGAGAGCCGCTGGATCTCCGTGCTCGACAGCACCCAGTTCGCCCCGCTGCCCAGGCCCCACACGAGCACGACCGCGAGCAGCGCCGCCGGGTGGCGGGTCACCGCGAACACCGCGATCGCCCCGAACGTCACCCAGACGGCCCCGGTCGCCGCGAGCTCGCCCCGCAGGCCGCGGCGGACCAGCGCGACGCCGACCAGCGGGCCGACCCCGGTGCCCGCGCCGCGCACGCACTGGAGAACGCCCAGCGTGAGCGCGCCCGTGCCCGCGAAGGGCAGCTGCGTCGCGACCAGGTTGAGCAAGAGGAGCGCCCCGCCGTTCGCCATGTGGACCGGCGTCTTCGCGAGCACCGCGGCGAGCAGCGGAGGCCGCTCCCACGCGTGCCGCCACGCGTGGACCATGTCACGGCGCACCGACGCGAGCGCCGACAGCATGCCGCCCTCCGCCGGCCGCCCCTCCGCCACCATCGGGGGGAGCCCCCGGAGGAACAGCGCCGCCAGGCCGAACGACGCCGCGTCCAGGGCGAGCGCCGCCGCAGGGCCGAGCCCCGCGATCAGGCCCCCGACCGCCATCCCGACCGCGAACATGACGCTCCACGTCGCCGACGTGATCGCGTTCGCCTCGAGCAGCTCGTCCTCCTCGACCACATGGCGCAGCACCGCGCTCTGCGCCGGCAAGCGCAGCGCGCCCACCGACGCGCGCGCGAAGACGAGCACCTGCACCCCGACCACGCTGCCGACGACCGCGGCCCCCAGCATCCCGAGCGTGAGCGCGCCCTGCACCACGCTCGTCGCGACGAGCAGCCACCGCCGATCCAGCCGGTCCGCGAGCACCCCCGCCACCGGCGCGAACAGCGCGATCGGGAGGTGATGCCCCACCATCACCAGCGCGAGCGCCACGACCCCGCCCCCCTCGCCGCCCAGCGCGAGCAGGCTCACAGCGACGAAGCTCATCCAGTCGCCCAGCAGCGAGACGACCTCGCTCATCCAGACGCGACGGAACGCAGGACGGCAACGGAGCAGGAACAGGCCAGGACGGCGCTCCGGGCGCCTGCCGCTGTTCATCCAGGGCACACCATGCTAATCGCGCTCTGTCTCATGCGGATCTGCGCCATCATTCCCGCCTACCAGGCCGAGCGCAACGTGGGGGACGTCACACGGGAGGCGCTCCGGGTCCACGGCCTGGCCGGCACCGTCATCGTGGTGGACGACGGGTCGAGCGACAGGACGGCCGAGCGGGCCCGCGCAGCCGGCGCCATGGTGCTGAGCCACCCGGAGAACCTGGGCAAGGGCGCCGCCCTGCGCACCGGGATGGAGTTCGCCCTCGCCGCAGGCTTCGATGTCGCGGTCACGATCGACGCGGACGGACAGCACCCGCCGGAGGAGGCGCGGCGCCTCGTCGAGGCCGACGCCGACCCCGAGGCGCTGGTGCTCGGCATCCGGGATCTCGCGGGCGCGGGCGCGCCGCGCGCGAACCAGATGTCGAACCGGATCTCGAACTTCTTCCTCTCCCTCTTCGCCGGCCGCCCCTTCGCGGACACCCAGTGCGGCCTGCGCCGCTACCCGCTCCGGACGACGCTGTCGCTCGGCGCCCGCGACGAGGGGTACGCCTTCGAGGCGGAGATCCTCCTGCGCGCGGTGGCCGCCGGCGTCCGCCTCGTCGAGGCGCCGATCCGGGTCATCTACCCGCCCGAGGGCGAGCGGCTCACCCACTTCGACAGCGTGCGCGATCCGGCGCGGATCATCCGCCGGGTGCTGGCGACGCTCGCGCTCACGCGCGGGCTCCGTCACGTGCCGGCCGAGCCGGTGCTGGCCCCCGACCCGGTCCGCCCAGCCGCGGCGAGCGCGCTCGCCACGGAGCTCGACCCCCACCCGCGGCAGCCGGCGACGGCGCCTCCCTGATTTGCGGCCGTCGCGCCTCGCACGCCACCGCCGCAAGCTCCTCGCGGCCGCCGCGCTCCTCGCCGCGCCGATCCTCGCGCACCTCGGCATCGCCGCCGCGACGCGGATCGAGCCGCCCCCGATCCACGCGGCCGCCGGCGAGCCCGAGGCGAGGCCGGGGGGGCTGCGCGTGCTCGGCCCGGCCTACGTGCGCCGCCGCGGGCGGATCCTCGAGGCGCGCCTCTCCGGGTCGCCGGAGGAGATCGGGCACCAGCACGGGCGGCTCTTCTACCCGGAGATGGTCAAGAACGAGGGGACCCTCTACGAGCAGTTCCACCACCACGTGCCCGTCGCCCCGCTCCGGTGGCTCATCATGGACCTGTCGCGCCTCGAGTTCCGCGGCGTCGACGAGGGCATGACCGACGGCGTGCGGCGCGAGATCGCCGCGCAGGCCCGGGCCTTCTCGCCCGACCCGTTCGACGGCGTCCTCCCCACGTACCACCGCTTCGTCTTCCTCCAGTCGCTCTACGACATCGCGCTCTCGTTCGAGCACTCGCCGCTCATCGGCTGCACGAGCTTCGCGCTCACCGGGACGGCGTCGGCGGACGGGCACGCGGTGCTCGCCCGCAACTTCGACTTCGAGGCCGGGCCCGTCTTCGACGAGGGCAAGGCGGTGTTCCTCGTCCACGAGCAGGGGAAGATCCCGTACGCCTCGGTGTCCTGGCCCGGCCTGATCGGCGCGGTGACGGGGATGAACGCCGAGGGCCTCGCGCTCGTCGTCCACGGCGGGCGAGCCGGCGAGCCGCGGGCGGCGGGCGAGCCGGTCGTCCACACGATGCGCGAGGTGCTCGGCCGCGCGCGGAGCGTCGACGAGGCGCTCGCGATCCTCGAGGCGCGCGCGCCGATGGTCTCCCACCTCGTGATGCTCGTCGACGCGGGCGGCGAGACGGCGATCGCCGAGCGGGCGCCCGGCGCGCCGCTGCACGCGCGCCGGGGCCGCGGCAAGGTCCCGCTCACCAACCACTTCGAGGGGCCGCTCGCCGGCGATCCGCGCAACCTCCGCGTCCAGGCCGAGACCTCGACCCGCCCGCGGCGCGACCGCCTCGACGAGCGGCTCGCGGCGCTGCCCGAGGGCGCGACGATCGAGGCGGCGATCGACGTCCTGCGCGACCGGCGCGGGCGAGGCGGCGCGCCCCTGCCGCTCGGCGACCGGCGCGCGATCGACGCGCTCATCGCCACCCACGCGGTCGTCATGGACGCCACGGCGCGCGTCCTCTGGGTCAGCGAAGGCCCCCACCTCGCGGGCCGCTTCCTGCGCTTCGACCTCACCCGGCTGCTCAGCCCCACGTTCGACCCGGCGCTCGACACGGCCGAGCCCGACGCCCTGCCCGAGGATCCCCTGCTCACGAGCGGCGACTACGCCGCCTGGGAGCGCGCCGGCTCACCCCACGAAGGCGGGGAGCGCGGCAACGACAATCCTTAAATAAGCAACGACAATCCTTAAATAAACAGACGCAACCCAACAACCGCTCCGTCCCTCGCGCAAGCGCGGCGGCGCCGTCTCCATGCCGTGACGTCGAGGTGGCGAGCGTGGCGAGCGAGCGCGACAGCCCCGCGCCCGGGATGCGCCTCATCCCACAGCGAGCACGAAAGCGCGGCGCCCGCGAGGATCCTCCCGCAGCGCAGCGGCCACACACCCGGCGCGAAACCGCAAGTTTTCGGCGTGGTTTCGGGGTGCCCTCTCTCCCACGCCCGTACACCGGAGGTGGGACACCTCTCGTCCGGCGTGGCCTTACCGCAAGATTGCCTAGCGCGACCTTCCGTCCGACAATGCGATTCGGGGCGCCAAGGTCGCGGCATCGGAGCGGCGACCGGGTCGACCAGACCATGACGGACATCAACCTGATCAACACGACCCTCGATCAACGGTACGTCATCCTCGGGCTGCTCGGGGAAGGCGGGATGGGGGCGGTCTACGAGGCACGGCACCTGGGCACCGGCCGCCGCGTCGCCGTCAAGGTGATCACGAGCAAGCTCGCGCAGGACGAGGCGGTGATGGCCCGCTTCGAGCGCGAGGCCAGGGCGGCCGGCGCGATCGACAGCGAGCACATCGCGAGCGTGCTCGACAGCGGCAGGGACCGCGCGACCGGCCTGCCCTTCCTCGTGATGGAGCTGCTCAACGGCGAGGACGTCGACCAGATGCTCCGGCGGCTCGGCCCCCTGCCGCCCGAGCTCGCGCTCTGCATCGTGGCCCAGGCGTGCATGGGCCTCATCAAGGCGCACGACGCGCGCGTCCTCCACCGCGACATCAAGCCCGCCAACCTGTTCCTGGCGCGGCGCGACGGAGGCGAGTACGCGGTCAAGCTCCTCGACTTCGGCGTCGCCAAGATCCAGGACGACACCTTCGAGCAGCAGAAGGAGCTCACGGCGACGAGCAACCTGATCGGCTCGCCCATCTACATGTCGCCCGAGCAGGCGCGCAACATGCGGGACGTCGACGGCCGGACCGACGTCTGGTCGCTCGGCATCGTCCTCTTCAAGATGCTCGCCGGGCGCACCCCCTACAGGAACTCGCGGGGGCTCGGCGAGCTCATCGTCGCGATCTGCTCGACCCCGGCGCCGCCCATCCAGACGCTGGCGCCCTGGGTGCCCTACGAGGTCTCCGAGATCGTCCAGCGCGCGCTCCAGATCGACAGGAACCTGCGCTTCCAGAGCGCGGCGGAGATGCTCGACGAGTGCCGGATGCTCCTGCAGCACGGCATCTCGATCCACGAGAGCATGCTGCGGCCCCTCCCCGACTCGGTGCAGGCCGACATGCCGCCGCCCTCGCAGGGGCCGCCGAACCCCGACATGCCGACGCGGCGCCCGCCCACGCCCGTGGGCACGCCCCGCAGCCGCACGCCGACGCCCGGGAGCACGTCCCGCAGCTGGCCGGACCCCGGCGACTTCTCGACGCGGCGCCCGCCCACGCCCGTGGGGACGCCCCGCAGCTGGCCCGAGCACGTGACGCACAGCGGGGCCCTCGGCCAGAGCGGTCACCACCACACGACCCAGGGCGGTCACCACCACACGACCCAGAGCGGCCACCACGCGACCCCGCACGGCCTCCTGATCCGCGGGCTCCCGGACGGCCCGCCGCCTTCGAGGACGGTCTCGGGCACCTCCGTGCCCTTCCACAAGACGATCATCGTGGCGGGCGACCAGCCCACCGCCCACGTGCGCCCCCGCAGCAGGGCGGCCCCGCTCGTTGTGGCGGCGGCGCTGGTCGCGGCGACGGGCGCCGGCGTCGGCGCCTGGCTGGTGCAGAAGACGACGGCGTCCGCGTCCGCCCCGGCGACCGGCGGGACGCAGCCCGCGCCGGCGGCCGCCGCCCCGGCCGCGCCCACCGCGGCGCCGGGCGCGTCCGCCGCGGCCGAGCCGGCCGTGCAGATCGATCCGGAGCGGCTCGGGAGCTTCAACCCGCTGCCGGCGGTCATCACGTCCTCGAGCAACCCGCTCACGGACGAGAAGATCAACCTCGGCCGGATGCTCTACTACGAGACGCGGATCTCGAAGAACCACGACCTCTCGTGCAACTCGTGCCACCCGCTCGATCGCTACGGCGCGGACGGCGCCAAGGTGTCGATCGGGCACGCGCACCAGAGCGGCCGCCGCAACACGCCGAGCGTGTACAACTCCGCGGGGTTCTTCTCGCTCATGTGGGACGGGCGCTTCGACAACGTCGAGGCCCAGGCCAACGGGCCGATGATGAACCCCAGCGAGATGGCGATGACGCCGGTGCGGCTGGAGGCGACGCTGCGCTCGATCCCGGAGTACGTGAAGGCGTTCGGCAGGGCGTTCCCGAGCGATCCGTGGCCCGTCAACGCCAACAACACCGCGAAGGCGCTCGGCGCGTTCGAGCGCAAGCTGATCACGCGCGGGCGGTGGGACCTGTTCCTGGAGGGGGAGCCCGAGGCCCTGACCAACGCGGAGAAGGAAGGGTTCAACACGTTCGTCGAGGTCGGCTGCGTGACGTGCCACTTCGGCCCGCACGTCGGGGCGACGATGTTCCAGAAGCTCGGCCTCGTGCGGTCGTGGCCCGACACGATGGACCGCGGCGTCTTCGAGATCACGAAGAAGCAGGCCGATTTCATGGTCTTCCGGGTGCCGACGCTCCGCAACGTGGCCATGACGGCGCCGTACTTCCACGACGGGTCCGTCTCGTCGCTGCAGGAGGCGGTGCGGCTCATGGGCAAGCACCAGCTCGGCAAGGACCTGTCCCATGCGCAGGTCGAGCAGATCGTCGTGTGGCTCAAGTCCCTGACGGGCGATCTCCCGAAGGAGTACATCGCGAAGCCGGACCTGCCGGAGAGCGGGCCCAACACGCCGAAGCCCATTGCAGATTGAGCGCGGCCCGCTCGTCTGACATGACCATGTCAGAGGACGAGGCGAGGATGCAGCGACGATCTTTCCTGATGGGGCTCGCGGCGTGCGGCGGGGCGCTGTCGATCGGCAGCCACGCGCGCCGCGCGCGCGCGGACGAGGTGGGCGACGTGCTCGCCGAGATCACGCGGGCGCGCGCGTCGGTGAAGACGCTGGTCGCGCCGTTCACGCAGGAGCGGAGCATCGGCCTGCTGGCGACGGCGGTGAAGAGCGACGGCGAGATGACGCTGGTGCTGCCCGACCGGCTCCGGTGGGAGCTGAAGCCACCGGACGCGATCACCTACTGGATCACGCCCGAGGGGTTCGGCTTCGCGACGCCGAAGGGCGCGGCGGGCGCGGGGCGCGGCGCGGCGGGGCGCTTCGGGGCGGTGCTGTCGGACCTCCTTGTGCTGCTCGGCGGCGATCTCGGGAAGCTGCGGGCGCGCTACGATCTGTCGATCCCGAGCCGCGCGGACGGGATCACGCTGGCGGCGCGGCCGCGGGTCGAGGAGGTCGCGAAGCACGTGCGCAGCCTCGAGATGACCTCGGGGCCGGAGCTGTGGTCGGTGCGGCGCGTGGTCATCGAGGAGCGGAACGGCGACCGGAGCGTCATCGCGTTCGGCAAGGTGGCGCGGGACGTGACCGTGGATCCGGCACGGATGAAGGCGCCGAAGCAGGGCTGAGCGGGCGCCGAGCTCGTGCCCGGCGGCGCGCGAGGCAGCGCCGGGCCGCCCGGCCCCCCGGGACACGGAAGCAGAGAAGAGCGCGGGCGTCGCGGCGCTGGAATACCTATCACGTCAAAACCCGGAGAATTTTCACAGGGAGGCGGGGAGGCGGGGAGGAAGAAGAAATGAATTTCTCCCTCTTGCTGTCTCTCGCTCCCCGCCTCCCCGCCTCCCCGTGAAATTCCTGTTGTTTCTCGTGGTTTCAACCCGTTTGTCGGTCTAGCACTACTGCGGGAAGTCGGAGGGGAAGCGAACCGCCATGACGCCAAGGGCGCCAAGAAACCAGGGAAATGGGAGGGAAAAATGCCGGGACGGCACTTTCTCTTCTCCCCTTGGCGCCCTTGGCGCCATGGCGGTTTTTCTGCCGATCCGAGGCAACTTCCCGCAGTAGTGCTAGGCGAAGATCAGCACTCGCACTCGTCCTCCCCTTCATAGGATTTGGCGACGAAGCTCATGTCGTACGGGTAGCTCGCCTCGGGCGGCCCATAGACGCGGAGCAGCAGATCGTTCGCCGAACCCGCGCCCCCTCCGTCGAGCCATACCCGTCCATGATCGCTCTCCTCGGCCCCGAGGAGCTCCATCGTGGCAGCGCTGTAGACCTCCACGATCAACGTGTTCTCTGGACCGGGGGGCGGAGTGTACTGCTCACAACCGGAGCCGCACAGCTCTGCTCCAGAGGCCAGGACCCGAAGGCTCCAGTTGACCTCCTCGATCCCGAGAGAGGTGGTGTCGAGCAGGTACCAGTCCTCGTCGCCCTGGCAGAGGACGAAGTCGATCTTCGAGAACCACGCGCTGGGACCGAGGCTGTCGTCGGTATGGTCATAGGCGAGCGGAGCCGCAGAGGCGGACGCGTCGTTCGCCTCGTAGGCGTCGTCTGCGCAAACAGACGCTCCGCCGCCCCCGGTCGCGGCCCCGCCTGCACCAGCCCCACCCACGCCGCTGCCGCCGCTGCCGCCGCTGCCGCCGCTGCCGCCGCTGCCGCCGCTGCCGCCGCTGCCGCTGATGGCGCTACCGCTGCCGCCGCTACCGCTGACGGCGCTGCCGCTGATGCCGGTACCGCCACTGCCGCTGCTGCCGCTGGCATCGCCGCCGCCGCCTCCTTCGGCGCCTGAGCCCGCGCCATCGTCGAGCCAGCGCGAGCAAGATGTCGTTCCAACCAAAGACGCGCAGAGCGCTGCGAACCCCATGAGACGAACCGAGCTAGGAATGAGCGACATAGATAACTCCACTGGGCACAAATGAACAACCACCTCCAGGGCGAAACCTCGCCCTCGAGGCGCGAACATCGAGCGTTCGCACAAAGCAGGCTCAGAAACGAATCATCCGCTCACATCAACTCTTCATATTTCACGACTCCCTCCTTTCTCATGGCGCCATCCCCGCCGCGACGTATCCTTGTCGGCGATGGATCCGCATCGCTCAATCGCCTCTCATCGCTCTCGTGGTCGCCGCCCTCATCACCCTCCTTCGATGAGCTCGCGCGCCGATCGCGGCGCTCGCTTCCGGAGCATCGCGTGGGGCGCCGCGCTCGCCGCCGTCCTGGGGTGCCGTTCGTCGCCGCCTCCGCCGGCCCGTCAGGAGGTCATCGACATCCATGTGCACCTGACGGAGGCCAGCGCGGTGGCACCATTGCTCGCGCACATGGCCAAGCATCACGTCGATCGCGCCGTCATCCTGGCGAGCCCGGACCTGACGAGCGGTCGCGGCGGCGCTGGCCTCTCCGGGTACCGCGCAGGCAACGACATCGTCCTCGACGCCGCGGCGGCTCACCGTGGAAAGCTCATTCCCTTCGTCACCCTGGATCTGGGCCACGACGACCTCGCGTACCTCGCCGAGCTGCGCAGCCGAGGCGCCTGCGGCGTGAAGCTTTACCAGGGGCACAACCTCTTCCACGAGCGTCCCCTCGACGACCCCTCGCACCAGGCGATGTGGCAGGCGCTCGCGGATCAGGCGCTTCCGGTTCTGCTTCATGCCAACACCGTCCGTTACAGGAGCGAGCTCGAGGCGGTCCTGCGCGCCTTCCCCGACCTGCAGCTCGTTTGCGCGCACCTCTGCGGCAGCCGCACCGACCTCGCGCGCATGGAGTCCCTGATGGAGGCGTTTCCGCGCCTCCTCGTCGATACGAGCCATGGCTCCGCCGGCCCGGCGACAGAGGGCTTCGCGAGCCTCGAGCGGGAGCGCGCCCAGCTCCTCAGGCTGTTCTCTCGCTGGCCCGAGCGCTTCCTGTTCGGGACCGATCTCGTGACCAGCGGGCTGGACCCGATGTCCATGGAGCTGTGGGACCTGCAGGTGGAGTCGAACATGGGTCTCTTGAAAGAGGACAAGTTTCGCTTCTTTCGTCAAACCGCCGATCAACCGGCCCGCACCATCGGCACCTATCAGGGCCTTCACCTGCCCCCCGAGCTCCTCGGCCCCGCCCTCGGGCAGAACGCCGCGCGATGGCTCGGCGCCTGCCTGCGCTGAGGGCCGCCGGCCGCGGCCTCAGGGGCCGAACTTCGCGAGGAAGATCGCCCGGGTGGACGTCGGAGCCACCAGCGGTCCCGTGCCAAAGTCGATGGTGCCGAGGAACGGCCCGGCGGCGTACACGTCGCCGGTCGCGTCCATGGCCGTGGAAAAGCCGTACTGTTGCTCCCTGCCGCCGGTGTGCTTCACCCAGCGGACCGTGCCCGCCGCATCGAGCTTCGCGACGAAGGCATCGCCATAGGTGCAGTCCATCAGGCCCGTCCCGAAGTCGACGTCGCCGTAGATCAAGCCGGTGATCGCGAGCTCGCCGTCCGCGGTCGCCGCGACGTCCAGCGCCGTCTGCGGCCCGTACTGCCCGAGGCGCTTCGCCCAGAGGAGCTCGCCTGCCGGGTTCAGCTTGGTCACGAAGGCGTTGCCGCCCCACGTGACAGAGCCGGGCTCGAGAGGACCGTACCCGCCCGCGCTCACCAGCGGACCTGCGCCGAAATCCACGCTCCCGAGGAACGTCCCGCTGATGACGACGTTTCCAGCGCCGTCGACCGCGACGCCGTACGCCCTCTGGAGCGCCTCGTCGCCGAACCGCTTGCTCCAAAGGTGCTCACCGGCGGCGTCGAGCTTCGCCACGAAGATATCCTCGCTGCCCGCGGTGATCAGCGGCCCGCCGCCGAGGTCGATCGTCTCGGCGAAATAGTCGCCGAAGCTGCCGGCGAGGACGACGCTTCCCGACGCGTCGAGAGCGACGTCGTGGATCTCCGTGTAGCCGAGCTGCTTGTTCCAGAGGCAATTCCCCGCAGGGTCGAATTTCGCGATGAACGAGTCGATGTCACCGACGCTGGTCAGCGAGGCGCCGCAGACGCTGATCTGGCCCATGAACGTCCCCGCCACAACGACGTTCCCGGCTGCATCCATGGCGAGGCTGTCCGCCCATTGATCACCATCGACGCCGATCCGAGCCGACCAGACGTGTTCTCCGCCTGCCGTGAAGACGGCCACGAAGGCGTCGCCCCTCGACTCCTGCCCCACGAGCAAACCACCTCCGAAGTCGACGCCGGCCCCGTAAACCACCCCCGTCGTGGCAATGAGCCCCGCCTGGTTGACCGCGACGTCACGGGGGTAGACGGAACCGGAGAATTCCTTGTGCCAGAGGTTCTCTCCTTCGTCGTCGAATTTCGCGAGGGCGAAGGTCAGGGCGCCCCCGGTCGAAAGCGGACCGTCGCCGAAGTCGACGCCATCGGCGACCGCCGTCGCGACAACGAGGTTGCCAGGGTCGTCCACGGCGATGCGGCTGCCCACCCAGACGTGGGGTTGGCGTGGGTTCGAGGCGAAGTGCCGGCTCCACAGAGAATCGCCGCTGCCGACCGCGCCGCCGGCGCCTGCGCCGCCACTGCCGACGACGGCGTCGCTGCCGCCTGCGCCGCCGCTGCCGACGGCGGCGTCGCTGCCGCCGTCGCTGCCGCCTGCGCCGCCGCTGCCGCCTGCGCCGCCCTCTCCCGTCGCGCCACCTCCGGCGCCATCATCGCGTATGGGGTCGAGCGGGATTCTGTCGCATGCGGCGACAAGCGTCATGAGCACGGTGCATCCAGGGACGAGGAGCTGTTTCAAGGAGGTCTCTCCTATCTCGGTTGAGGAAGAGCGCGTGGCTTGCTCCTATGAATGGCCGCCTGTCGTGGCGGCGGCTCACCGCTGGACGACGACACCGAGCGAGAACGACGCGAGCGGGCTGAACGTCGAGATCACCCGTCCTGCAAACCGGATGTCGACAGGCGGGATCGCCGCGCCGCCGAGCGCGCCCGCCGTGAGAACCACGGAGTCGACGAGCCGGAAACGCGCCTCGCCTCGCCCGTACACGAAGGCGGTGAACGTGGACTCGTCGCTGTCGATATAGGGCGGTCTCGCATCGCCGGACGCGCTCACGTAACCGAGACCCACGCCGGGGGAGAGGACGAGTCCGAACCGACGGCTCCTCTCGATGGGCGCGAGGGCGAGCTCGACGCCGAAGAGCGAGCGGCGAAAGCGAACCTTGCCTTCCGACGCCTCGATCTCCGGACCGACGATCGACAGGTCCGCCAGGAGCCCGACGCCGATCCGCGTCGAGGGCCAGATCCGGAGCGAGGCATCGAGCGCCAGCGAGGCGCCAGGCGCCTGCCATCCCGCGGCGATCGCGACGCCGACCTCGACGAGCGGGGCCCTGGGCGCCGCAGGCACCGCGAACGGCGGCGAGGGCGGCGCCCAGGCGCGGACCGGCGGGCTCCGCCACGCCTCACCGGGCGGCGCGGCAGGAGGCGCGGCGGGAGAGGGCTGGACCGGGGCCGGCGCGGCGGCCGCCGGCGGCTCCGGTGCGACGGCGCCGGCGGAGGCCCCGGCCGTCGACAGGAGCGCCCGCACCAGCTCCGCCGCGCGGAGCACCCGGGTGTCGAGCGGGCCGTCTGGCGCCACGCTCGCGACCAGGTCCGCGCGCCCGCTCGAGTCCGACCAGATCTCGATGGCTCCCCCCTCGCCTTCGGGGATGACGATGAGCAGCCCGCCGGAACCAGCCGCCGCCGGGCCCGCCTGGACGTGCACCTGCAGGCCCGCCGCTTCGAGCTCCTGCGAGAGCCGGTACGCCAGCGCCCCGCGCGCGCCGGCGACGACCGTGATCGGCGGCGCCTCGTCGGCGGAGCACGGCGCTGCGAACGCCGCGAACGCCAGCAAAGCGACGAGCGCGCAGCCGATCGAGCTCGCCACGGCGCGCGCTCCCCGCGAGCGCAGGCGGCGTCGACGCGGCGGCCGCGACCTCCGTGGGAGGAGGCTCAATCGAGCGTCCAGGCTGCCGAACGGAACCCTCAATCGGCCTCATGGGCGAGCGTCGCCGCGAGCCCGGCGTGGGCGCCGTTCGGGTACGCCGCGAGGTAGCGCGCGGCGAGCTCTCGGGCGCGCGCGCGGAGCTGGAGGTTCCTCGCGCACTCTATCGAGCGGCCGAGCGCCTCCGGCGCGAGCGCGCCGCGCGGCCTCTCCGCGAGGTACACGGCGAACCAGCGCTCCGCCTCAGCCCAGGCGCCGCGCCCGTCGAACGCCATGCGGCCGAGGTGGTACGCCGCGGCGGCCGCGGCGTCGCTCCCGGCAAACCGCCGGCGCGCCGCCTCGTAGAACCTGGCCGCGACGTCCGGCTTGCGCGAGAGCCGCGCCGCGGAGCCGAGGTCGACGAGCTCCGCGCCGCCGGCGCGCCCGAGCACCGTGTCGATGCCCAGGAGCTCCACCTCCGCGAGCGCCTCGCCGAGCTTGCCCGCGGCGAGGTGCGCGCGCCAGCGCTCGGCGGGGGCGTCGGCCAGGGGCTCACCCGCGCGGGGCTGCGGCGAGCCAAGGACGGGTGGCGCGGGGGCGGGCGCGGATGCGGATGCGGCGGCGCTCGCGCTCGGGAGGAGCGCGGGAGGCTGCGCGGAGGGGATGGCCTCCGGATCAGGCGCTGGCGACGACGCCTGCGGCGCGGCGGATCGAGGAGCCGCGCACGCCAGCCGCGTCGATTCGGGGGCGGCGAGGGCGCGCCCCGAGGGGTCGACGCATGGGCCCAGGATGCGCACGCGGCCGGTGATCATCGAGACCGTGAGCTCCTCGGCTTCCGTGTTCCACGTGATGTCGAACTCGGTGCCGATCACGTGGACCTCGAAAGGGCCCCCGGCCACGACCCACCGGGTGTCGTCGCGATGCACGACGCGCACGCGCAGCGAGCCGCGCTCGAGGAGGACGCTCGCGCCCCGGGGGCCGACCTCGGTCACGCGGGCGCGCGTCCCGGGCGCGAGGTCCACGCGCGACCCGTCCGAGAAATCGAGCCCGACCTGCGACGCGTCCGCCGCCACCCACCGGCCGACGGCGCCCGGCGCCCCCGCGACCCGGTAGGTCAACGGGTCGCCCGGCCGGAAGAGCACGAACCAGAGGACCGAAGCGGCGACGCACGCCGCAGCGAGCGCGACGCCGAGCCGCCGCGAGCGAGGAGCCGCCCCGGCGCTCAGCGAGAGCGCGGCCTCCTTGCGGTAGATCGCCTCGAGTCGATCCGTGGTCGACGGCCGCACCAGCCGCTCGAGCGCGGCATCCTGGTGCGCGGCGACCCGGCGCCCCACGGCCGCGACGTCTTTGGTCCTCAGGTCCATCGGTCGCCCTCCGCGAGCCAGGAAGAAAGCACTTCATCCTTCTTGCAGCGCTCGACGAACGCGAGCTCCGCGCGCTGGATCCGGCGCTTGACGGTGGCGAGCGACACCTTGCACGCAGCGGCCACCTCCGCGAGCTCCTGGCCCTCGACGATGCGCAGCGTGAAGGCCAGCCGATCGTCGGCGTCGAGCGTCTCCAGGGCGCGGTAGAAGGCACGCACGCCCTGCCGGGCCTCCGGATCGGCGCTGGCCGCGACCTCCGGCAGCTCGTCGCTCGCGAAGAACGCGAGCCAGCGGTGCCTGCGCCTCTTGCGGAGCGCCTCGCGCGCGACGAACACGGTGACGCTTGTGATGAAGGGCTTCAGCGCCTCGGGCTCGCGCACGTCGTCGATGCGGGAGAACACCCGAGCGAACACGTCCTGGACCAGATCCTCCAGGCTCCGGACGTCGCCCAGGATGCGAAACAGCATCCGCTCGACGAGGCCCGCATAGGTGTCGAGCAGGCGGCGCTCCGCCGCGGGGTTCCGAGCGTGCAGACCGCGCAGGATGTCGGGTGAGGTGAGCTGCGCGCCGGCAGGGCGGTCCGGCGGACGGGGCTTTCCAACGACGCGGAGGTGCACGGACATGGGGCAGCCTCTAAGATGGCCGGCCCCCGCCGCGACGGCTCAGAGCGTGCGTGCGGCGACGCCCTGCGCTCCCGCCCGGCGAGCTGATGCATGAGCGCTGGCGCGCGAGGCGAGGGCGGGCTTTGCAGAGCGGGACCGAGACCGACGAGGCAGGATTGATCGGGTTTCGAGCGTTTTGATTCGGCTATCTTCGGAACGCTCGCCGCCGGTCCGGGGCGACGGGGAAGGAGCCGAGCTCGATGATCAGCCGAAGCACGTGGAGTGCGCTTTTCGCCGTGGCGTTCGCCGCGGCGAGCGCCGTGGCCTGTGAGGGTGAAGACTCGCCGAGCTCGCCGAGCGGGGTGTCTGGAGCAGGCGGCGGCGCCGGCAGCGGAGGTGCTTCGGCCAGCGGCTCGGGCAGCGGCGGTGTGACGAGCGGCGGCGGCGCTGGCGAGGCCGCCTCGTCGGGCGTGACGGCTGCCAGCTCCGGCGCTGGCGGCGACGGAGCTGGCAGCGGCGGAGGCATGAGCGCGACGCCGAGCGCGGGCTGCGAAAAGGCACCGAGCCAGGCGCTCGACGCGTGGGTCGAGCAGCCCGCGAAGACCATCGCGTCGGTCGAGCGGCATTGGTGGGTACGGCTGCCCGAGGGCTACGAGCCCACGCGCGCGTATCCCATCGTCTTCATGTTCCACGGCTGCTCGAGCGAGACGAACAACGTCCCGATGCAGAACGTGACCGGCGACGACGCGATCCTGGTGCGCGGCGCCGGCGTCTCCGACGGCGTTTGCTGGGACGCCTCGTCGAGCGGACCGGATCTGACCTTCTTCGACGAGATGCTGGCGGACGTGCTCGCGAACACCTGCGCCGACACGTCGCGCGTGTTCGCGGCGGGCTACAGCAGCGGCTCCTGGCTCATCAACATGCTCGAGTGCAAGCGCGGCGACAAGCTCCGCGCGACCGGCACGGTCTCGGGCGGCACGCCGGGCACGCCGCGCGATTGCGTCGGGCGGGTGGCGCGCATCTTCATCCATGACGCGGACGACAAGGACAACACGATCGACCGCAATCACGCCGAGCGCGATCGCCTCCTCGAGCTGAACCATTGCGACGCCGAGGCCGCGCCGGTGCCGGAGGACCCCGCGCCGTGCGCTCGTTATCAGGGCTGCGACGCGGGCTATCCGGTGATCTGGTGCGAGACGAGCGGCAAGGGCCACGACCGGCAAGACGCGCTCGCGCCCGGCGCCTTCTGGGGCCTGTTCTCGGAGCTCTGACGGGCGCGCCCGGCGCGCGGAGGCGAACTCCCGATCATGCTTTGACCGGCGCCTCGGGATCCGCTCACGCGCCGGGCACCGCCGCGGCCTCGAGCAGCGCTGGCTCCAGCACACCCGCTCGGTGGCCGAGGCCTCTCGCCCCGGAAGGCTCGTGCGCCCGCCAGAGATCCATCATCCGGCGATACGCCCCGCCGCGGCGGAGGAGCGCCGCAGGCGGGCCCTGCTCGACGACGCGCCCGCCCTCGATGACGACGACGCGGTCGGCGCGCAGGGTGGTGGAGAGCCGGTGCGCGATGAGCAGCGTGGTGCGGCCCCGCGAGAGCCCCTCGATGGCCCGCTGCACCGCGGTCTCGCTCTCGACATCGAGGCTGCTCGTGGGCTCGTCGAGGATCACGAGCGACGGGTCCTTGAGCAGCGTGCGCGCGATCGCGAGGCGTTGCCGCTCCCCGCCGGAGAGCGCCACGCCGCCACGGCCGACGAGGGTCTGGTACCCGAGGGGGAGCCGCTCGATGAACTCCTCCGCGCAGGCGGCGCGCGCCGCGGCGTGGAGCGCCTCGCTCGTCGCGTCGGGCGAGCCATACCGGAGGTTCGCCTCGATCGTGTCCTCGAAGAGGAACGGCTCCTGCGTGACGATGCCGAGCTTCCGCCGGAGCGCGCGCTGCGACAGCGCCCGGAGGTCGAGCCCGTCGATGCGGATCGCCCCGGAGGTCGGATCGTGCAGCCGCAGGAGCAGATCGGCGAGCGTGCTCTTCCCGGCGCCGCTCGGGCCCACGACCGCCACGAACTCGCCGGCCCGGATCGAGAGCGAGACCCCGTCGATGACCGCCCGCCCGGCGGCGTGCTGGTAGCGGAAGCTCACCTGATCGAGCTCGAGGTCGCCCCGGATGTGCTCCGGGCTCACGGCGCGCTCCGGATCGGCGACAGCGACCTCGGCGTCGAGCACGCCGAAGATCGCCGCCAGGCCGACCTCGGCGCGGCGCGCCGTCTCGTAGACGCCGAGGAGCGTCTGCGCAGGGCCATAGAGGCCGCCGACATAGCCGAGGAACGCGACGAGCGTTCCCACGCCGAGCTCCCCGCGGAGGACAAGGAGGCCCCCCACGCCCAGCAGCGCCACACGGCCGATGTTGACGCAGACGCTCCGGCCCGCGGAGAGCCGCGTCTGGAGGCGGATGCTCTGGAGCACCTCGCCCTGCGCCTCCTCGACGGAACGGATGAACCGGGCATGCTCGTCCGCCTCGCGCGCGAACGCCTTGACCGTCTTGATGCCCGAGAGCACCTGCTGAAAGCGGTTGTAGATACCGCACCAGCGGTCGAGCACCTCGCGCTCGCGCTCCACGAGGCGCGCGGTCGTCGCCCTGCCGAGAAGGAGCGGAGGCACGATGAACCCGACCGCCACCAGCGCGAGCAGCGGGCTCAGCCGGAGCATGATCCCGAGCGAGACCACGAGGTAGACGAGCGCGGGGAAGAGCTGGAACGCGACCGAAGCAAGGCAGTCCATGAGCGACGTGATCCCGCGATCGACCCGCGTCATCGTCTCTCCGACGCCCCTCTCCTGATGGTACGAGAGGGGCAGCGCGTGCAGCCGCGCGGTGGTCTCGTCGAGCAGGTCGCGGTTGATGCGGAGCCGCACCCGCCACACGGCGAGCGCCCCCAGACCCTCCGCGATCTGCCGGAGGACGACGAGCGCGCACAGGGCGAGCGTCAGGCAGGCGAGGGCCCGGGCGCTCTGCTCCGCGGGCGCGGCCGGCCCGCTCCCGGGGCCGAAGACACCGGCGCTCGCCGAGATCTGGTCGAAGATCGCGCGGTGCGCGAGCGGCTCGAGCGCGGGCAGGCCGCCCGAGACGAGCGTGAGCGCGAGGCACACGGAAAGTCGCGCGCGATGGGGGGATAAGTAATTCAGACTCCGGCGCAGGTCACGAATCAGGGATCGCTTCACGGCCAATGCTCATTCGCGCCTCATCGCAGCGCAGGAGAAGGCGCCAGGCGCGGCCGGATACGAGCAGGGGATAGCCCTAGGCGCAACGGTCTTCTCTGCGCGTTCGAATGGAATCATCGGTGTCCCAGGAGCCTGCGGAGCCGAGGGATCCTGGGAGTCTGGATCACGCGCCGGCGCGGGCGGGTCAGCGCGCCGGCGAGATGTCCACCACGCTCGCCGGATCCGTCACCGCGCCCGGCCCGAAGTGGAACTCGAGCGGCTCGTTGTCGAGCCATTGCGGAAGCAGGTTGTTGTAGAAAGCGCTGTCGCGGTGGAGGTCCGACCCGCCGGGGAGCCCGAAGCGCATCTTCGGGCCCGCTGGATCCGCGTCGATGACCAGCCGGATCGACGGCCCGTTGGCGAAGGCGAAGCTGGGCTTCTTGCCGTCCGCCGGGAGCGCGCGCGCTCTCGGGTTGGCGACGTTGACGGTGAAGAGCCCGCCCGGCGCGGCATGAGGCCCGTCGTTGTACACGGCGAGGCCGAAGTTATCGAAGATGCTGCGGAGCGTGAGCGTGTGGACACGGCCCCAGCGCCAGTCGTCCGCCGGGCCGATGACCGCGAGCGAGGCGGCCGCCTTCGTGAGCGCCCGGAGCACGATGTCGTCCTGCGTCTCCGCCACGCCGTCGGTGGTCACGTCGTCCCAGAGCAGAGCGCCCGAGCTCAGGCGCGCCGGATCGCGCAGCGCGCGCGCCACCACCGTCAGCCCGAACCCGGGCTCATCGAGGCCCGCGGCCGCCGCCTCGTCGCCCAGCGCCTCGCTCACGATCGCATAGAACGTCGCGTGGAACGCCGTGCAGCCGATCGACTCGGCGGCGAGCGTCGCGTCGTCCACCTTGCCCGCGTCCACCGGATCGTGCCCGTCGAGCCCTGTCGGACACGTGGTTTCCCAGGCGGCGAGCGCGTCGACGACGGCCTGCTCCTCGTCCGTCAACGTCGCCAGCTCCGCGGCCGAGAGCACCGCAGGCACGACGAAGCTGCCATAGAGCGAGTACGTGTCGCCTTGCATCGCCGTCATGGTGTCGGGCGAATGCGCGTCGCCGCCTGCCTCGAGCAGATCGAGGATCCGCTGCTGGCGCGTCCCGTCGGCCTTGCCCCACGCCTGGAGCGCGCCTTGCCCGTCGTTCGTGGGATCGCCGTCGGCTGTCGCGCCCGTCATGTCGCCGTTCGCCGTCGCGATCGCGGCCCGAGGCGGGTTGAGGAGCTGCGGCAGCTCGGCGAACGGGATCGGGTCGCCCCACTCGGCGCTTCCGTCACCCGGGAGCGGCAGCCACGCGGGCACCTCGGGCGACGCCCAGGGCCGCGCCGGCACCTTGCTGTACGGGAACCATCCGATGTTCCCCTCGGTGTCGACGACGACGAAATTCTGGCTGACGAAGCTGGCCGCCTCGAGCCCCGTCCTGGCTTCGGCGACGCTTCCAGCGCGCCCGAGGGCGAAGAGCGCGTCGAGGTCCGTCCCGCCGTCGTGCCCGCGCCACCGGATGGTCACGGCGGTGCCGGCGGCCGCGTCCTCGCTCACGATGGGCCCGTGGTGCGGGACCCAGCGGAAGGTCTTCTCGATCGTCTCGCCGGAAGCCGCGTCCTTGAACGAGAACTTCTTCTCGACGATCGCCACGTCTTCCCCCTTGAAATCGACCGACGCGCCGTCGCCGGTGAGCGTCTCCAGGTAGACGTCGGCCAGGTCGTAGTACGCGGTGGTCACGCCCCAGCCGATGGACTCGTTCTGTCCGATGATCACGCTCGGCATGCCCGGAATCGTGGCGCCGGCGACGTGGTATTCGCCGTCGCCCCGGCTCCTGGCGTCGATCTCGACGGGGAACCAGGTGCTGGGATTGCCGAGCAACAGGTGAGGATCGTTCGCCAGGACGGCGTGGCCGCTCTCGGTGCGGCCCGGGCCGACAACCCAGTTGTTCGACCCGGTGTCGCCCGCCATCTTGCGCCGGCCGTCGCCGACCTTCGCCGCGCGCTTCGCCGCGCCCGTGAGGAGCGCCCGGTGCGGCGCGAGCCGCGACACGGCCACCGGCGCGAAGGGCCGCACGAGGTCCGCCGTCTGCGCGGCGGGCACGGTGAACGCGTCGAACACCGGCGCGGGCGAGAACAGATCGGCGGCGAGCGCCGCGTCGAACAGCGGTATCTTCTCCGCGAGCTCGAACTCTTCCCCGCTGTTGTTCGAGAGGTCGTTGAGCACGTAGAGGCCGACGGCGGTGCTGTCTTCCGGCCTCCAGTCGCGGATCGCGTCCTTCACCATGAGCGCGAGGTTGTACTCGACGGTCAGCGTCGCGCCGTTCCTCTTGCTCCGCATGTCCGCGAGCCAGGCGTTCACGCCGCGGGCATACGCGTCCAGATGCCCTTTCACCTCCGGGCTCGCCTGCTCGTAGAGCACCCTCTCGAGCGGCTCGCCGTCGCGCGTCGTGAAGAAATGGCGGTTCTGATAGTCCTGCTCGAGCACCTGCGCGCCCGCCTTCACCAGCCCGCCCAGCGACCCCTCGACGAGGTTGCGGATGAAATCCATGAAGAAGAAGCGGTTCTGAGCGTGGAAGTAACCGAGCGCGGCGAAGCAGTCGTCGTCGGACGTGCACTCGAGGTGAAGGACCCCGAGCTCGTCGGTCACCGCCCGGACATCCCCGTCGAGATCGGGAATCGCCACGCCGCCGGGGTCCGAGCCCCCTGCGCCGCCGCCCGCTGCTCCCCCGCCCCCCGCTGCTCCCCCGCCGCCTTCACCGCCATTGCCACTTGCCGCGCTGGACGGGGCTTCGCCGTCGTCGCCGCACGAGACGGCGGCCGCCGAAGCGGCAAAGACGAACGCAAGAACCAGCGAACCGAAACGAGCCGTACGCATCATCAGCGATACTCCTCCTGCCTTCGGGCGCACGATATCACGCGCCTTCGGCGGGAACGGCGAACTGTGCGCGTCGATAGCCTGCCGGGGCAGAGGGCGAGATCCAGCAGCGCCACATCGTGGAGCCGGGGCTCCCGGAGAGCGCCCGGCGCGCCGCCGCCCGGAGCGAGCGCGCCCCCGCCGGACCGCCTCCGGCCCGGCCGGGGCGCGCGGCGTCGATCCGGGGGTGCGACGCCTGGTTCCCCTCGCCGCGATCTCGACTATGACGCCGGGCATGCGACGCCTCCTGCTCCCCCTCTCCCTCCCCGCCCTGACGCTCGCCGCCGCCTGCTCCGGCGCGCCCCCGGAGCCCGCCCAGCCGTTGCCCTCCCCGCGCGCGCACGACGGCCACCCGCCCGCGGCCGCCCCGTCCCCCGCCGAGGCCGGAGCCGGAGCGCCTGCCGCCCCGGAGGCCGGCGCGCCCGCCGCCCAGGCGGGGACGGCCGGCGGGGAGACCGCCGCCGCCGAGGAGCTGGCGTGCCCGGCCGACATGAAGCTCGTCGAGGGCGAGTACTGCAGCGAGGTCGAGCACAGCTGCCTCCGCAGCTGGTACGACAAGTCGAACAAGAAGACGATCTGCGAGGAGTTCGCCCCCGCCCCGGCCCGCTGCACGGGCGACAAGACGAAGAAGCGCTATTGCATCGACACGTACGAGTGGCCGAACAAGAAGGGGGAGCGGCCCGAGGTGATGAACCGCTTCCACCAGGCGCAGGTCAAGTGCGCCGCCGTCGGCAAGCGCCTCTGCACCGAGTCGGAGTGGACGCTCGCGTGCGAGGGCCCCGAGATGAAGCCGTTCCCGTACGGGTACTCGCGCGACGCGACGAAGTGCAACGGCGACCACCTCTGGGACGATCCCGACATGAAGAAGGTCGCGAAGCGCGATCCGGGCGAGCTGGCCCGCCTCTGGAAAGGGGTGCGGAGCGGATCGCAGCCCGAGTGCATCAGCGACTATGGCGTCGCCGACCTGCCCGCGAACACCGATGAGGTGGTGGCGAGCGAGACGAGCGGCGGCTGGCGCGGCAAGTTCGACAGCGTCCACACCGGCGGCCCCTGGTACAAGGGCGTGCGCAACCAGTGCCGGCCGAAGATCTACACCCACGACGAGGGGTTCTATTATTACTTCCTGAGCTTCCGCTGCTGCGCCGAGCCCGACGGCAAGGCCACCGAACCGCGGACGCCCCGGCAGGTCCAGGAGGGGTGGGACATGGCTCGCGTCGAGCGGATGGCGCAGTTCACGGTCGAGCAGATGCGCGGGAAGCTCGAGCTCAAGCAGCAGGGCAAGTGCGAGTGCAAGCCGACCGACATCCTCTGCAAGACGATGTGCGGCACGCTGCTCGGGCCTGGCGCGGTGGACGCGACACCGGGGGGCGGCGCGCCCGCTGCGCCGGGGAGCGGCGAGAAGAAGCAGTGAGCGGCGAGGCGCCTGCCGGGCCTGCGGCGCAGCGCGAAGGAGGCCGCCTCCACGCCGCCGCCTGCGGGCTCCGCTACATGCTGGCGTCCGTCAGCATCGCCACGACACGCTCGATCGACCAGTAGCCTGCCATTGCGCCCATCGCATACACCACGCCGCGCCTCACCGTCGCTGGTTGCGTGGGGACGCGCGCGGCAAGGAGGCCCAGCGCGACCACCAGCGCGATCACGCCGAGCTGACCGAGCTCCACGCCCACGTTGAAGAACAGGAGCGCAATCGGCACATGCCTCTCCGGCAGCCCGATGTCGAGCAGCGACGACGCGAACCCGAGCCCGTGGAGCAGCCCGAAGGCGAACGTGACGACCCATGGAGCCCGGCGGGTCAGCGAGTCGGTCGGCCGGATGCACTCGCCGCAGATCAGCACGATCGAGAGCGCGATGGCCGCTTCGACCGGCGGGGCCGGCAGCGTCAGCCAGCCGAACACGGCGCAGGCCAGCGTCAGGCTGTGCGCGACCGTGAAGGCCGTGACGGCGCCGAGCAGCTTCCGGCCGCCACGCACGAGGAGCGTGAGCGCGATGACGAAGAGGAGGTGGTCGAACCCGGTCAGGATGTGCTCGACCCCGAGCCACGTGTAATCGACCATGATCGGCCGGAGCGCGCCGAGCCCGGCGGAGGCGGGAATACCGTAGACCAAAAGGCTCGGGTCGTTGCCGGTCAACACCCGGACAAGCCGGCTTCCATTCCGCCACTCGACGACCACCATCACGCTGGTCTCGGTCCCCTCGAGCCAGGGGAGCTCGATGGTGCCGACCAGGCCGTCGTGACCGCAGTCGAGGACTGCTCCCTCGAGCTTGCAAGCAGGGGGGAACACGGCGGGCGTCGCGAGGTCGGCCTCCAGCGCGGACGAGCTCGCCTGCCAGCGCACAAGGAAGCGCCCGTCGTGGCCTTCGACCTCCGTCAGCGAAAGAAGCGCTGAGTTGAGCGCGTGGCCGGCCGCGGGGACAGGCGCCAGAAGCAGGGCCAGCAAGAACGGCAGGGACCGAGCCAGCCGGAGCAGACGCGAACGATTCAAGGGCTCTCCTTGAACCTGTACTGCGCGAGGAGGCTCTTGACGAACTCGTCGACGGCTTCCTTCTTCCGCGCGGCGGTCCAGTCGGTGGTGAGGGTCGCGCGGATCGCCTCGCGGCTGGGCAGCCCCCCGCCTATCTGGTTGACCCGCACGAGCAGCAGGCTGTCCTGGGTCTCCAGGGCCTGCCACGTGGCGAGCGGCGAGCTGCCAATGCTCTCGGAGACCGCGGGTCCGAACCTGGCTGCGAGTGAATCGCGGGTGAGGTTGCCACCCTCGATCGGACGACCGAGCGTTCGTGGGTCCGCACCGTCGGCCAGCGCACGTCGATACGTCGACCGCTGCTCCTCCGCGGCCGGATCGCTCTTGGGAAAGGCCACGACCTCGAAATCGTACCGGAGCGGCGTTTCGTACTGGCTCCGGTGAGAAGCCAGCCACGCGTCCAGCTCTGCGTCCGTCGGCTCCCGCGCCGCCATCGGCTGAGCCGCCCGTGTCCGCAGCCTCTCGGCCAGCGCGACCCGCACCGTCGCATCCTGCCGATCGAGGCCCTCCCGCAGCGCCTCACGGTAGAGCACCTCGTCCCGCTTCCACCCGTCGAGCGCCTCCGCCAGCTCAGCCGCCGTCGGCGCCCGCCCTATGGTGTCGCGGAACTGCCGTTCCAGGTCCGCCTTCAGCCCCGGGCTGACGACGATCTCCCTGGGATCGCCGGCGACGAGCCGGTGGCCGAGGAACAACAGCGCGCCGATGAAGAGGAAATGAAGGACCGGTTCGCGGAGCAACCGAGCGAAGCTCCCCGTGGTTCTACCGCTGATGTCAGGCATGAGACGCGCTCTCGCTGGAGGAGAGGAGACCCAAACGCTCCGGAGACGTCAAGCCCCAGCTGCGGGGCCTGCCGCGGGTGAGATCGGCTCCGCCCGAAGCCGCGCCGGTGAACGGCGCGGGCTCCGGGCGGCTCGCGTCACGGCGAGAGCGTGACGGACTTCGCGTCGAGCGCCACTTCGTAGTAGCCCTGCGGATGCCACTTGAGCGCGGTGCCGTTCTGCTTGAGCGTGCCGCCGGTGACCGTCACGCGCACGTACTTCCCCGGCGGGAAGTTCTGGGGGAGCGTCCAGTTGTAGGTCGTGTCGTTCCCGTTCTTCATGTTGGTGCCGTCGGAGATCGCCTTCTGGCCGCGCCAGTAGGCGCCGATGGTCTCCATGGTGCCGATCCACACGTCGCCGTACGCCTTGACAGCCTTGACGTGGTCGACCCAGGCCTGGAACGGGATGGGCTGATAGGCGCCGTCGTTGCCGCCGGTGAAGCCGTGGATGCAGAAGGTGCGCCACTTCTTGCCGCTTCGCGCGCTCGCGACCTCCGAGTCCATCTGCGCCTTGGAAGCGTTGGTCGGGGGAATGTAGGTGGGCAGAACGAACGGATTGCTGTTGTCGTTCGGGCCGATCAGGGCGTTGGACACGCCGCGATTGATCATGAAGCGCGTCCGGGCGATGCCCTCGTATACACCCGCGCCGTTCGGGGCCGCCATCGTGTACGGCGTGACGCCGTACTTGTCCTTCATGTCCTTCGTCGCGGCGTCCGTATCGGAGCCGCTGTCGTTGCTCGAGTGGCTCCTCGTGTGGTTGGCGAGCTCGTGCCCGCGCATCAGAGCCTGTTTCCAGACCGCGTTGTTCGCTTCCTGCTTACCGGTCCAGACGAAGAAGGTGAACGGCACGTCGAGCGCCATCATCTCATCGAAGTGCTGGATCTGGGTCTGGTTCACGTCGTCGAAGCTGTACGTCACGGCGCCCGCGAAGCCGGCCCAGTCGATGACCTTGAACCCGCCGGCCGCGCCGGCCGGCTTCGGCACGTTGCCAGCGCCGGGCCCCGGCGGAAGGCCGGATTCGGGCGCCTCTCCTCCATCACCGCCACCGCCCGTTCCTGCTCCACCCGATCCGCCCGTGCCGCCGGCGGGGTCCGAGCCGCCGCCACCGGCAGGGTCCGAGCCGCCCGTGCCGGCGGGGTTCGAGCCGCCGTCGCCCCCCCCGGCCGACGCCGAGGTCGCGCCGGGCTCCCCGCCGCTGGAGGAGGAGCTTCCCGGCGTGCCGCCGCTGCTGCTGCTCGTCGTCTGCTGGCCACCGGTGGTGCCGCCGCTGGTGGTGTCCTCCCCGTCATCGCCGCAGCCGCTGACGTGCAGCGTGCCCAGCAACAACATCGCACCGAGCGCCAAGGATGATGACGCAGGAAAATTCTCGAAGTGGAAGAATCGCGATGATTTGAGCATGGGGTGAGGATACAAAACCCCCCGAAGGCACTCAAAGGATTATGCACGACGCACGCGCATCGACGCATCGCACGAATGGTTCACATGTTACCAAAAGTAGCGAGTGGCTCACGCGTTACCGAAAGTAGCGAGCGGCTCACACGTTACCAAAAGTAGCGAGCGCCGCGTCAGCGAAGCGCTGCGCCGTATCTTTCTAGCGACGCGGCGACCGCCGGAGCGTACCGGGCTTCGCGTCGGCCTCAGGGGCAGCGCTGTCCCCCTGACCCACCAGGTGGTTTCCACGCCCGCCTCGAGAATCGGCGAAGCAGGCGGGCGGCCCCGTGGTGACGGCCGGAGGAGCCGCCCGCCGCGTGGGTCCAAGGGTCCGCATCACGGATCCCCCTGGTGTCCCAGCAACACGCGTCGACACCATCGATGCAAGCGCACGTCGTCGGTCGCGAACGACCAGCGGGCGGCGAGCCATCGCTCTGCAGGCTCGAACAGCGCGTCGAGGTGCTGGGCCAGCAGCCACTCCCGGGCGAGGTGTCGGTCGCGATCCGTGGCGGTCGTGGTGATGAACGGCGTGAGGTAGATGACGGCAGAGAGCGGATCGAGCCGGGCGTCTCCCACGATGGGTAGGCCCCCGAAGTCGATCACGGCGCTCACCTCCTGGCCTTCGACGAGCACATTGCCTGGATAGAAGTCCATGTGCACGAAGCTCGGTCGCTCCGGCTCGGGCAGCGCGGCGGCCAGGCGCGCCGGATCGATGCCGTCGAACGCGCTCCCGGCGCAGGTCAGGCTCTTCCTTGCGCGCAGCTCGAGGTAAGAGCGGTAAGAGGGCGTCCGGATCGGCTCGGCTTCGCAGAGATCGCCGTACCACGCAGCGCTCACGCGCAGGGCTCTCAGGAGCGTCGAGGCCTCGAGAAAGCGAATGATGAGATGTTCACGCTCGGCGCCTGTCGCCTCGCCGAGCACCTGCAAGAGGGGCCGCCCCGGCAACCGCGGCTCGACCGTGATGAGGCGGCCGTGCAGCTCGGTCATCTCCAGGACACGCGGGATCGAGAACGGCACAGCGCTCGCGCCCTGGTGGAAGTCCTCGAGCATCTGGGCTCGTCGAACGACCGTCTCCCGGACGGTCCCGGGATGGTGGACGCGCGCGACCTGCTCGCCGCCCAGCGCAAACACGCAGGCTTCACCGCCGACGCCGAGCAGCGCATCCCGGGTCAGGCCGAGATGGCTCATCACCCGCAGCAGGGGGGCGTCGTCGTCGATGCTCATCCCTAGGACACCGTTCACGTTGATCAAGCGAGAAATGAACCGCCAAGACACCAAGGACGCCAAGATAATTCTCTGTTCTTGGCGTCCTTGGTGCCTTGGCGGTTCGAAATTCTGCGCTTTTCAGGCAGTTTCAACCTGTTTGTCGCTCTAGGTCCACTGCGGGTGACTCGTGATGATGATCTCGCTCGCCCCGGCGCCGCGCGCCCCTCAGAAGAAGGCCTTTAACAGGCCGATCGCGCCCTGCTTCCAGGGCACGCGGTGGGTCACGCCCGAGCGGCTCTCGAACTCGCTCCGGTGCGCCCGGTACCACTCGAGGTTGCGCACCAGCGCGTCCTTGTTCGAGTACCTCGGCGTGAAGCCGAGCACCCGCTCGGCCTTCTCGATCGACACGAACGAGTCCTTCGACGCCGTCTCGTAGACCCACTTGTAGAGCGGCGACACGCCCATCGCCTCGAGCGCGCGCAGGCCGACCACCGCCGGCGCCGCCGGGAAGGGCACGATCTTCTTGCCCTTGCCCACCGCGTCGAGCACCGCCTGGTAGTCCTCACCCATGGTGGTGAAGTCCTTCGCGCCGATGTTGAAGGTGTCGTTGGCGACCGCCGCGTCCTTCGTCATGCACAGGTAAATCGCCTCGCAGAGATCGGCCACGTCGAGGAGCTGGTAGCGGTTCTTGCCGTCGCCGATCATGGGGAAGCCCTTGCCGTCGAGCGCCCAGTCATAGAGCAGGGCGAAGACCCCGAGCCGCTCCGGTCCGATGAAGGACTTGGGCCGGATGATGGGCACCACGAGCCCCCGGCCACGCTCCTCCAGGCACACGACCTCGGCCTGGATCTTGGCCTGCCCGTACGGGCCCACGCCGTCGAGCCGGTCGTCCTCGCAGAGCGGGTGGTGGTCGGGGATGCCGTACACGGCCGTCGAGGAGATATGAACCGCGCGCTCGACGCCGTGGCGGCGCGCGGCGCTCATGACCACGCGCGTGCCGATCACGTCGGTCGTGTAGATCTCCTCCGCCGTGTACAGGGGCAGCGCGGCCGCCGTGTGCACGACGAAGTCCTGCCCCTTCACCGCCGCGTCGACGACCGCCGCGTCACGGATATCCCCGCGCACCTCACGGATCTGCGACCGCTCGGGGTAGTCGAAGTCCAGCAGGTCGAGCGACGTGACGTCATAGCCGCGCTCGAGCAGGTGCCGCACCAGATTGATCCCGAGGAAGCCCGCGCCGCCCGTGATCAGGACCTTCTTCTTGCTCATCGTCTTACAACCTCGCTTCTGGGACAGGAATCAGGAATAAGGAGAGCCGCCGGCGCTCACGCGCCGCGCGCCTCGATGATGGCCCGAGCCTCGGCCGGGTGGCGCTTGCACTCGAGCAGCGCTCCGAGAAGGAGCGGCGCCACGATGGTGGCGTCCGACTCGATCACGAACATGGGCGTGTCCTCGGTCAGCTTGTCCCAGGTGATCTTCTCGTTGGGCGTGGCGCCGGAGTACGAGCCATAGGACGTCGTCGAGTCGGAGATCTGGCAGAAGTAGGCCCAGGGCCGGGCCGGCTCTTCGAGATCGTACTTGAGCGACGGCACCACGCAGATGGGGAAGTCCCCCGCGATGCCCCCGCCGATCTGGAAGAACCCCACGCCCGCGCCTGCGCTGAGCGCGCGGTACTGATCGTACAGCGCGGCCATGTACTCGATGCCCGACTTCACGATGCTCGGGGAGCACTCGCCCCGCCTCACGTAGGACGCGAAGATGTTGCCGAAGGTCGAGTCCTCGTGGCCCGGGACGACCAGCGGCAGCCCGGCCTCCGCGGCGGCGAGCAACCAGCACTCCTCGGGCGGTCCACGGTGGAGCGCGGGCTCGACCGCCCGGACCAGCTTGTAGAAGTACTCGTGCCAGAAATGGCGCTCGCCGCTCGCCGTCGCCCGCTCCCACATGGGGACGATGTGCTTCTCCACAGCGCGGAAGGCCTCGTCCTCGGGGATGCTTGTGTCGGTCACGCGCCGCATCCGGTTTTCGAGGATCCGCGTGTCGTCCTGCTTGGTGAAGTAACGGTAATCGGGGAAGTCACGGTAGCCATCGTGCGCCACGAGGCGGAACAGCGACTCTTCCAGGTTGGCGCCGGTCACCGACATGCCGTGGATCAGGCCGGCGCGGATGGCCGGCGCCAGCGTGATGCCGAGCTGGGCCGAGGACATCGCCCCAGCCACGGCCCAGAACATCTTCCCCCCTCGCTCGATGTGCTCCCAGTAGGCGAGGAGCGCGTCGCGTGTCGCGCGGGCGTTGAAGTTCTTGTAGTTGCGGAGAACGAACGTGAGAAGGGGCAGCGTCGTGGCCCCCGACTTCGTCTCAACCATGTTTCGCCGAGCCTCAGCGACCACGAAGGTCGTCCCGGTGGTCTCGGGTCGCGCAGGCCACCAGGGACGCGCTACGGACCGGCGCAGGCCGGGCCGCCATCGCAACGTCGGGTGGCTTCGGGGGCACCGTAGCATGAATCGCGCGGATCGTGTCAAGCCCGTCTCGGCGGGCGGTCCCACCTTGTCTGCGCTCTCAGGCGGCGTCGTGCAGCCCAGGCCGCGTGCCGGCCAGCGCGCTCTCACAGCGATCTGGACCGGCGGCCGGCGCCAGCAGATGGACGAGCGCTCGAGCCGCGCAGGCAGCTGCGAGTGCTGCACGTTTTGGACGGAACGACCCGGGGCCATTGTCGTCCTCTCGTCCCGATTCCGTTTGACGCCGGATCCCCAGTATCAGAAGAATCGCCCGCGTCGTCACGTTGCTCGTCCGTTGCGAAGAGGGGAGAAGGGGGCGATGGGCGCACGGAGCCTGCGGATCCCATGGGTGGTCCTGGTCGTCCCCCCGCTCGTCGTCGTACCGACGCAAGGAGAGGCGTCCGAGCTCAGCGCCGGTGTGAGCCTCGGATGGCTCCAGGCCGGTACCATTCCGCGCCTCGCGGTGGGGCCGCATGCGGGCATATCGTGGCCCATCCAGCGAGACCTCCTGTTCACGGTGCACGACCTGTGCACGATCCTACCCCCGATCCAGGAGGACGGGCTCGGGGTCTACAATCAGACCTCAGTTGACATCGGCTACGCGTGGAAGGATGGCAATGTCAGCGCGGGGCCGTCTATCGCGTTCTACCTCATGCCGGCGTGCGGCGTCACCTTGTGCGGCCGCGTCGGTGGCCTGGCCGTGGGCGGCCACGCGCAGACCAACGCGTACGTCGCCGGACCGCTGGGGGTGTCGGTGAGCGTCAACGTGGATTGGGTCGGCCGGGGCAGCCTGGTGCTCCCGGGCTATATGTCCGTCGTGTTCGTTGCTGGTCCTGTGCTTCGATGGAGTGAGAAATGAACGTGAGAAGAGTTCTCTTGTTGATCTTGGTCATCGCGGCTTGGGCGCTGGCGGCGTGCAGCCGGACGTTCGGTGACTGCTATCCTGTCGAGGAGAGGACCTCGGGGGCAGGGGCCGGTCCAGGCTCGGAGCCCCGCCCCATCTTCACCTCCGCCGCATCCGGTGACTTCGGGGCCGACCCGCAGGGGGGCGGCGAGCGCGAGATCGCGTGCAACGAGTCGGACCTCGAAGAGGAAGAGGAGAGACCGAGCGACAGCGACAGCTCGGAGAAGCCGACAGCTAGCCCGACGAGCCCGCCAGATCCCTGCCAGCAGAGCGGCGCCCCGACCATGGGGTGCACAGGCAAAATACCGATCGACCCGCGAGCCTTCAATTTTGTTACGATCGTCGCCTACGATGGAACGGTGAGCGGTTGGCAGGAGGCAAAGGCCGATCTATATTTCGGTCACAATTTGGAGGGCGACGCAGCATGTTCGGTTATCGTAGGAATGCCCATCCGAAGCGAGCGTTGGGGGTTGACGTCGCCAGAGACGGCGGCAATATATGCCGCCAATGTGGCGAATGTATGCGCGGATTTTCTGTATGAGAATGGAGGCCGGGATCTTCCGCAAGGTATATTCTGCGAGAGGCATAAGAGCTGCATGAGAGAGCGCTTTCCCAAGATGTATGAAGAGCTCGGTGCCAGGGTCAAGTGATTCTATGAGACACAGCATTGATAAGCTACTCGGCATTGTTTATCGATACTATCCACGTGGGGCTGGGCTCACCAAGGATGGCGATATCGACGTCCAGCTCTGCAAGAAGACGGAGGAGCACGCCCGGCTTGTGTCCGCGCGGATCCAGGCATCGAAGGACGAGCGCTGGCACTCCATGCTGCGTCGCATCGCAGAACGATTCCCTGGCATGCTCATGAATCACTCGCTACATCTCCCCACCGGCGGCTGGGACGGCTGCTATTCATTTACGATTAATCTGTCAATTTCCGTCGGCAGGCCGATCTGGTTTCATGTGAGCTTCCTGGCTCCTTACTATATTGTCCATAGTTCGCACACGGTTGAGTTCGTGAAACAAACGAAAGACTTGTTCGCAGTCGACTTTCGAGACATGCGTTTCCTTGTTCATCGAAGCCCATTCGATCCAAGTTTCGTGTCGCGCCCGGACGATAGTCTCAGGTTTTCCGCTGTCAGGAAGAGCTACGCTAGCTTCGAACTCTTGCCGGAAGAGCAGCCGTGCGCGGAACGGATTTCCCGCGACATCGAAACGACGTTCGATTGCGAGCGCATGCCGCCGGAGATCGGGACCGTGCTCGTGCCCGATGTGACAGCGGGCCTGGGTCTTCCGGGTGAGGTCAGGCTCTATGATTGCCTGTTTTCAGACCAGCATACATGGGTGAAGCCATCACCGCATGAAGAGCCGGCACCAGGCGCAGATATCGAAGCCAGCAACCTGACAGATTCGCTCGTCGCAGTACTCACCGTGCTCGCGGCGATCTATCGAATCGCATGGACTCTAATGCCAGAGGCACAGAGTGGCTCTTCCTACTGGGTGGTGACGACAGATGGGGTCCTGCACAAAGAGGAAGCTACAAAGGCGCTTGCGAGGATTCGCCTGCTCCTTGAATCGCCCAAGACTCCTCACGGCATCGCTGCCAAGCGCGAGCTCGAAGCCGCCGCGCACGAGCTCGAAGCGCTGATCGCTTCGTGGGATGGTGAAGGCGAGCCGCCGGCCGCCATGGTCGTCTGGGCTTCCCGGTTCCTGGCGAGTTCGCCGTTCGACCCGAGGCCCGGAGCTTCCTCGTAGCCGTCGTTGAGATTCGCGCCGCCGTCCGCATGCTGCCGAGCCCGCCGCTGGATGGATAGTACAGACACGTCGGCCCGAGGATTGCGCATCTATGAAATACAACGTTGATGAGCTGCTCGATATCGTCTATCGATACTATCCCCGTGGGGTTGGGATTAAAGAGGATGGCGATATCGACGTCCAGCGATGCATGGAGACCGAGGAGCACGACCGGCTCGTGCGCGCGCGGATCCAGGCATCGAAGGGCGACCGATGGCGCTCCCTGCGGCGTCGCATCCGAGACGGATTCCCTGGTAGGTTCATGAACCATTCGCTGCATCTCCCCGCCGGCGGCTGCGACGCCTGTTACTCTTTTTCGATCGACATGCCGGAGTCCACGGGTCGAACGCTATGGTTCCATGTGAGCTTTCTGGCTCCTTACTACATCGTCCATAGCTCGCGCACGATCGACATCGTGAAGCAAACCAGGGACTCGTTCTCGGTCAAGTTTCTAGGCCTACATTTTAGTGTTCGGCGCAGCCCGTTCGATCCGAGGGTCGTCGCTCGTCCGGACGATAGCCAAAAGTTCGCCATCATCAGTAGGGAATATGCCACCTTCGATCTGTTGCCCGACGAGCAGCCATGCGCGGAGTGGATTTCCGGTGACATCGAAGCGACCTTCGGTTGCGAACGCATGCCGCCGGAGATCGGGACCGTGCTCGTGCCCGATGTGATGCCGGGCCTGCGTCTCCCCGGGGAGGCTAGACTCTACGACTGCCTGTTCACGGACCAGCACAGGTGGGTGAAGCCGTCGCCGTCTGATGAGCCGGCACCCGGCGTCCAGATCGAAGCGAGCAACCTGACAGAGCCGTTCGTCGCGGTTCTCACCGTGCTTGCGGCGCTCTACTCCATCTTGTGGAGCCTGATGCCAGAGTTGCAGAGCGGTTCTTGTTACTGTGTGGTGAGGACGGATGGCGTCCTCCGCAAAAATGAGTTAATGAGCGCGCTTGCGAAGATTCGCGTGCTCCTTGAGCCGCCGATGACTCCAACCGGCATCGCTGCCAAGGGCGAGTTCGAAGCTGCTACGCGCGGGCTCGAAGCGCTGGTCGCCTCGTGGGACGGTGGAGACGAGCCGCCGGCCGCCATGGTCGCCTGGGCCTGGAGCTTCCTGGCGAGTTGGGCCGCGAACTCGGCACCTGTAGCTTCGTCGTAGCACGAGTGCTGGAAGGTGCCCCGATCAGCAGAAAAGCCACCGAGATCGCCAGGAGGAGAGCGGGAGGGCCGTCCCCGCATGTCCCCTCGTGCTCCCATGGTTTCTTGGCGTCCCGGCGGTTCGCCTCGCTACCTGCCTTGCTGCAATCGTGGCAGCCGTCGTGGAGGTCCGTGCCGTTCTCCCATGACGTGACTTCGGCTATTCAGGAAACCGAAACGTCTCGTGGGCCTCGCCGCTCTCCCCCACCGTCATGCTGCCATCGTGGTTCCAGCTGGTGCCGCCCACGCCCGGCTGTCCGGTCTCGATGGTGACGCCCTCGAGCGTGAGCTGATCTTCGTCGAGGTAGGCGACGCCGATCGAGTCGCCGCCGCGCCCGGGGCCGCCGTAGCCGCCGGGCCCTCCTTGGCCGCCTCGGCCACCCATGCAGCCCTGAACGGCGTCCACGTCGTCGGCGCCCTGTATGCCTCGGCCGCCTCGGCCGCCTTCCTGGGGGGGGCCACCGTCGCCGCCCTTGCCGCCGCCAGAGAGCGCCGTGATCACGCTGTCGCGCACGGTCACCCGGGCGTGAAGCGCGAGGACGCCGATGGTCGGACGTCCGTTCGCTCCCCCGCGGCCCCCCCGGCCTCCGCAGCCGCCGGCCCCGCCGGAGCCTCCTCCTCCGCCTCCCTTGGAAGCCGCGCCGCACACGGCGAGCCCGCCCCGGCGACCGCCGCCGCCGCCGCCGCCCTGGCCCGGGGTGCCCCACGTTCCCTCGCCCCCCGTATCGCCCTCCCACCCGGCCTCGGTGAGGCGCCCGATGCCCTTGCCGGGCGCGCCCTGCGTCCCCTGAGCCCCCGGGCCGCCGTCGGATCCGTTGTGGCAGAAAACGTTGTCCTGCTCCCCGGTACCACCGACCCCTGAGGATGAAGGATCCCGCGATGGAGCGGGCTCACCGTCGCCTCCATCCTCGGCGCTGTCGGGCAGCCCGTCGCCTCCCTTGCCGCCGATGGTCATGTGCCCGCTCTCGCACCGGTTCACGGGCGCAGGCCCGCCGGCGACGACGGTCGCCGAGCACCCCTCCGCAGCGAACATGCCGTTCGGTCCGTCCGGTTGGCTGTAATGAGGCCACTTCTCGCCACTGGGGCCGCCGTACGCATGGCCAGCGCCGATCTCGCTCCGCAGGATCTCCACTGCCGTGTTGGACTGAGCGAGCAAGCCGATCGGGCCCCACGAGGTGAAGTGGAGGTCGGCGAGCCTCGACACCCCATCCACGGCCCCCGTGTCCCCGGGGCCCGCGGGCTCGACGATCACCATGGGGCCGTCGACCCGGTCGCGATTGAACAGGGTCCATGGGCGGAGGGGATCGCGCTCCCATTTCAAGCAGTGGAAGCCCCCGAGAAGATCCACGCCGGAGGGCACCCTGAACTGACTCACGATGAATCCCTCGTTGCAGAGGAACACGCGCCCTCGTCCAGCGCGCGCCAGCTCGATGGCGCGCTCGATGGTGTACACCGGCTTCGCCTTCGTGCCGGGGTTCCTGTCGTCTCCGCCACCGACGTTTCCGGCGAGGAACACGCCGCAGCCGTCGTCGAGGATGTCGGCGGCGACGTGCTCGACGCAGACCGACTCCGGAGGCGGCCCGTCCTCGCATGAGGTGTCTTCACAAGGGATCACGCCAGGGTCGTTCACGTCGGGCACGGTTCCGCAGCCGGTCACCCACGGCGACAAAAGAAGGACGAAGGTAGCAGCGGTGATCTTCCTCATGAGCGTCTCCTGACGTGCGCCGCCAGCACAGGGCGGTTCATCGAGGCAGCTCCGGGTCTGGCGCATCGAACCTGTACCAGAACAGCTCAATCCCATCCTTCCCCGTGCCGTCCGTGTTTTCTGCGGATGCATTGCCGCCGAGCCCCCCGGTGCCGGCCTGTCCGGGCTTGACCGTCGCCGTCTGCAAGATGGCCACGGAGGCGCCCACGGAGCCGATGCCGAGCGAGGGGCCACCGAGGCCGCCGCCGGCATCGCCCCCTCGACCGCCCTTGCCGCCACGGCCGCCACGGCACCCGCGCGACGTGTCGGTCACAGAACCGTGGCCCCCGAGACCGCCGTCCCAGCCAAGGCCCCCCCACTGGCCCGTTCCGCCGACGCCGCCATTGCCGCCCTTGGCCCCGAGGACCGTGCTGGCATCGACCGTGAGGTCGCTCCCCTGCAAGGCCACGATCGCGATGCTCGCGCCGCCGTAGCCGCCCCCCTTGCCCCCCTTGCCGCCGCAGCCGCCGCTGCCGCCCGATCCGCCGGCCGCTCCGCGCTGGGGCCGACCTGCCGGACAGGCGTTCATGGTGGAGTCGCGTCCTTTGCCGCCGCCACCTCCGCCGCCGCCCTGGCCGACGCCGCCCGGCTTCCCGTCCTTCCCGCGGACGCCGATCCATCCGTCGAGGTCCAGGAGACCAGGTTCCACTGCTCCGGCAGCGCGCTCCGCAGGGGCGCCGTCTGCTCCCAGCTCCCCTTCCGTGCACGGCATGCTGGACGCGCCGATGCCACCCAGGCCGATGTTGTCCGGAGTCCCGACCGGTTCCGGCAGTCCAGACGTCCCGTCGCCGCCCGTCTCGAGGCCTCCATCGCCCCCCTGGCCACTCGTCGACTCGATCCCGTCGTCGCACACGGTCACGACCGGAAGGGCGCCCCGCGCGGCATCCGCGGTGCAGGCGTCCGCGCCGTCGGTCCCAACCACGCCGGCCTTCGCGCGGAAGCTCGGCGCGTCCTCGCCCGGCTCTCCATCCTTGCCGTCGCCTGCGAGGATCACGCTCCCCTGCACGATCGCCCTGGCCCCATGCTCCAGGATCATCGCGATCGACGACTTGCCGTCGCTCGCGGAGGCGTCAGCCGCCACGACACGCACGCCGAAGATCACCGACGTCGCATCCTCCTCCGGAATGACCGCATCGTCTCCCCCGAGGACCCGCACCGGGATCCCCACGGGCGGCGCGATGACGGTCAACGCGTTCTGCTCGTCGAGCGGCCCTCCATAGGACCAGTCGCCGCCGGCACACAGACGGCCGCCCCAGATATCGACCCCCTGGGGGAGCGAGATGGCATCCTCGAACAACCCGCCACACGCGTACACGCGCCGCGTCGCTTCCTCGCCGTGGCTTCGCCCGTGCGCGGCGAGGCCGATCGCGTGCTGCAACGTCCTCACCGGCGCGTCCTTCGTGCCGGGGCTGTTGTCGTCGCCCTGCTCGCTGACGAACACGCCGCACACGTCGAGCGCCGCCGCCGTCTTCGGATCCCCGTCACAAGGAGATGGCTCCGGCGGCGGAACCTCGCACCAGTAGCTGTCCGCGCAGCTGTCCGAGTAGCACCCCGTATTGGTGGCCGCTCCAGCCAGACCAAGCGCGACCGACGCCAGCGAACGGAGGACCTCTCGACGGGGACCCATCGATCTAGAACGCATGACCTCGCCTCCCCCTCACCAGGCTCCTTCGACGAGCACACCCGCCCGGTCGCTCGTCGCCAGCGGCACGAGGCGGACGCCAGCGGCTTTGGGCGCACCACCGAAAAGGGCAACCTCCGTGAAAAACGAGGCCGCCGTCGCCACGCCGAACACGGCGCTCGTCGCCAGCGACACCGTGCCGAGGGTCGCGAACAGATCCCGCTCGTTCACCTGGTCACGAATGCCGGCGCACGACGCCGGTGCGTTGGCATCCCGGCACGTATGGGACGTCCACCCCAGCGCGCGACGCGTGATGTCTCGCTCGCGCAGATCGCCATGGATGACGTGAGCGCGCAGGAGAAAGACCGCGCCGGCCGCTGCCGTTGCCGTCGTCACCACGATGCCGCCTATCCGCGCCGTCCCCGGCCAGGAAGCCCATGGGCTCGCAGGTCGCGTCTGCGCAGCCGCCGGGGAGCTCAGGGCGCGAGGCGTTTCGCTCGGTGAACCCGGTGCGTTCTCTCTGGCGCTGCTCACCGCCGCGCGCGGACAATGAAGCGAGATGTCGTGCTCCGCCTTCGCCACGGTGCGCAAGGTCTGGAACGCATCTTCGCGGCCCGGTGCTCGGGCCCGCACCGTATGCAGGCCGGGCTCGACGAACAGCGTGTAGACGCGCGCGACGCGGCCGATGGGCTTGGTGTCGACGATCACCTCGGCGTCCGGCGGGTCGACGGAGACACGGAGCTTCGCGACATGCGGTGTTGCCTTGCGCTGCCCTTCCTCGAATCGCTTCTGCAGCGCGGCCGGCAGCGCCTCGCGCTGCTCGAGGCTCCAGGCGAGGTGTTCGGCCGCGTCGCGGTATTTGCCCAACGCGACCTCGCAAAGGCCGAGCTCCCCGGCGATCTCCGCGCGCTCGCGCTCGGTGCTCGACGCTGGGTCAGCGGCCTCGAAGGCGGCCTTGTAGGCGGCGTGTGCCTCGGTCCATTGCCCCGCCGCGCGCGCCCTCTGGCCACGGCGAACATGGTCCTTCACCGTCGAGCGCTCTCCCGACCTTGTCGTCGATGAGCCGCCCTGGGCACGCGCCGCGCTCGTGAGGCATGTCGATGCCCCGACCGCAAGGAGAATCGAGAGGAACTGTGGAGCGCAACGCATCTCACGACAGTAGTTGCGTCAACTGCTCGGCGTCAATGGCGGGTGAAATCGCCCTGCGGGTGCATTTATCGCGAGAAATTTCAGCGCGAACCAGCAATGTCATCTTCTCTTCTAGGCACTGAATACTGCGTCAACGCGCAGGTGGCATATTGGGGCGTATTGTCCCACCAAAATGGACCGGGCCGTTCACTTTTCTGACCCCGGGAGGGCCGCTCAGACGTGCTACCGGCATGGGCAAGCCAGCGGGGGCCTTCAGCAGCTTCGAGCTCTTCCGGCGCCTGGCGAGGCGCTTCGGGGTCCCGGCGCGCGATGCCGAGGACGTCGCGCAGGACGCGCTGCTCCGGGGGCTCGACGCGGAGGGACGGATCGAGGCAGGCGGGGACCCGGCGCCGTACCGCGTCGCGATCGCGGCCAACCAGGCGCGTGACCATGTTCGAAGCGCGCGCCGCCGGCGAGAGGTGCTGACGCCGTCTGGCGACCCCGAGCTTCACGACGAGCACCCCACGCCGGAAGAGCTGCTCAGGTGGCGCGAGCGGGAAGCCGTGTTGTGGGAGCTCATCGACGGTGTCGAGCCGAAGTACCGGGACATCTTGATCAGGCATGACATCGAGGAGATCCCGCTGGCCCAGATCGCCGCGGAGCTCGGGCTTCACCCCGACGCCGTGAAGACGCTGCACCGTCGAGCCCTCGAGCAGCTGGAGGAGGCGGCGCAACGCCGGAGGGCGAAGCAACGCTCGCGCGGATGGGACGAGACCCCCTGCGTCATTCCGTTCGGGCTCACTCCACGCCGGGCATGGATTGGCTCCCTGCTCCGCTGGAGTTGGAGGCTCCTGGTACAGGGGGCGACCGTCGTGCTCATGAGCGCCATGGTCGCTGCCGTGACCTCCTCGTCCACGCTGCAGGCGTGGGTTCGATCGGCTCTCGATGACGGTTGGCCCGCGCTGTCGGGGCAGGTCTCCGCGCCGCTCCCCGCGGAGCGCCGCGCCGGGCAGGCGGGGACGTCCTCCGCATCACCTGCAGCGCAGGCCGCTGCGCTCCCCGTGGAGCGCGGCGCCGGACAGGATGGCGCCGGTGCGACCAAGACGCCTCCTCCCTCGGTCACGGCTGCTCCGCGTGCGTCGTCCTCGACGACGCACGCGAAGCAGGCGATCAGCGCGCGCGAGAGGAGCCTGATCAGCCAGGCCCGGACGGCCATCGAGGCTCGCAGCCCGGAGGCGGATCTCGAGGCGCGCCGGTTGCTCGAGGCCCATGCGGAGGAGTTCCCGCGCGGTCGGCTCGCGGTGGAGCGCGAAGAGATGCTCAGGCAGCTTCGCTGACGGGTCGGCTGTCCATCCACAGCCAAGCAAGCGGTGAGGTCGGTGCTGTCGTCGAGCAGCACGAGGCCGCGCTCCGCCATGCGTCGGACACGAATGCTCACGATTCAGGAGGGAACATGGAGGACAGGCTGGGTGCGATGTGGCTCGTCTCGCCGCTCGGGCTCTCCATCGCCGTCGGGGGAGGGTGAAACCATGGGTCGTCCGTCGAATGACGACGAGCGAGCCGCCGCGCACGCGCGCCTGTTTTGCCCGGCGCTCGTTCGTGCCGTGCTGAGCTTGCTGGGGAGGCTGGGGGTCCCACGATGCCATCGTGCCGACGTGGCAGGGCAGGTCTGGCTCACCGCCTGGGAGAGCTGGCCCAGGTTCGATCCGAAGCGGGGCAGGCCGGAACGCTGGTTGAACGGGATCACCGTACACGTTGCCTCGCACTATCACGAGCGTAGGAAGCACCGCAGGGAGGAGCTCGTCGATCTGATCGAACTTGCCGATCCCGCGCCGGATGCCGCCGCTACGATGGAATCCGACAGCATCAGAACGGGCACGATCGAGGCGGTGAACGAGCTCGATCCGAAGCTGCGCTTCGTTCTCGTGGCACACGATCTGGATGGGATCCCGATGGCCCAGGTGGCGGAAGACGCGGGGCTGCCTCTCTCTACGCTCTACAGGCGACGCACAAAGGCCATCGATGCGCTGCGCGACATCATCGGGCTTCGGGTACCCATGGAGGACTTCGCCCGGAGAGCGGGGTCGCGATGAGCATCAGCGGACACCTCCTCAACCTGGTTTGCCTTTCCGTCTCCCGCCGGCCTGCTGGCGCGGCTCCACGCCGGCGGCGCGCTTCCCTGTCCGCGCCGCGCGTTTCGCCGGGTCGACCTTGCCCATCGCTGCGCATGCGAGCTCGGGCAGGGTCGCCTTCATCCACGCGGGGTCCACGGCGCCGGGCGCGGAGAGGTAGGCGCGGCAGGCCTGGTGCGCCGGCCCGAGCAGCACGACATCGACCATCACCTCGGACGAGCCCGCCCCCGAGAAGACGCCGAGCTCCGAGAGGTGCGCGATCGTCTCCGCCTTGAGCCGCGCCTTGGTCTCCCGGAGCGCGGCGCGGTGATGCCCGTCGAGCTCCAGCGCGAGCGCCTGGTACATGAAGCGCGCCTCGCCCTCGTGGTCGAACACCCAGGTCAAGTGCGCCTCCACCAGCGCCCTCACCGCCGAGCGCGCCGTCCTCGCGGCGAGCACGCGCGCGGTCACGTGCCCCACCAGCCGCTCGAAGGTCCGCTCCAGCAGCGCGGCCACGAGCGCCGGGAAGTCCTCGAAGAGGTGGTACACGCTCGAAGGGCTCGCGCCCGCCTCCTTGCGCACGTCCTCGATGCCCGTGCGCAAGAGGCCCCGCTGCTCGAAGCAGCGGAGCGCCGCGTCCAGGAGCGCCTCCCGGCGGGCCACGCCGTTCTGTCGAGCCACGGCCATGGCCCCTCCCCTACCCCAGCCGCGCACCGCTGGCCAGCAGGCCCAACTGTAGGATTCTTCCAGTTTCATCTTGGAAGTTTCTTCCATTTTGTTTACCTTCCTGTCGAAAGCGAGGTGTCGCATGGAGCTGGGGCTGGAGAAGAGGGCCGCGCTGGTGACCGGTGGCTCGCAGGGGATCGGCAAGGAGGTGGCGTTGCAGCTCGCGGCCGAGGGGGCCCGCGTGGCGCTCACCTACCGGAGCGAGCGGGAGAAGGCCCGAGAGGTCGTCCGGGAGATCGAGGGGCGAGGCGGCGAGGCGGTCGCGCTGGAGCTCGACCTCGGGTCGGTCGAGTCCGTCAAGGCGGCTGTCGCGGCCACCGTGGCGCGCTTCGGGCAGATCGATGTGCTCGTCAACAACGCGGTCCGCTGGAGCGAGCGATTGCCCTGGGACGCGCCGCGCTTCGAGGACATCCCGCTCGCGGAATGGCAGGGCGTCATCCACGACAACATCGACGGCGCCTTCGCTGCCATCCAGGCCGCGGTGCCCTCGATGCGGGCCCGCGGATGGGGGCGGATCGTCAATATCTCCTCGGGTGTGGCGCTCGACGGGGTGGTGGGCGCAGGGCCGTACGGCGCCGCCAAGGCGGCGCTCCACGGGCTCACGTCCGTGCTCGCGCGCGAGCTCGGGCCACACGGGATCCTGACCAACGTGGTGGTGCCGGGCTTCACGCTGACCGACAGGGTGAGCGCGCAGGCATCACCGGAGCTCGTCGCGCAGCGCGGGAAGGCGTATCCCGTGGGGCGGCTGCTGCCGCCCGAGGAGGTGGCGCCGACGATCGTCTTCCTGTGCTCCGCGGCGAACACCGCGGTCACGGGGGAGATCGTCCGCGCGAGCGGGGGCCGGCCGATGTAACCGAGGGAAGTGCCACCCACCGGTCACGGCGCCTGCGCGCCGTCCACCACGGCTGCGAACTCCGGATCGGTCAAGCTCTTCATGAAGGCCACGACATCCGCCTTCTCCTTCGGCGTGATGGTGAACGCCCTGACGAGCGTGCTCTTGTTCGGGTTCTCGCTGCCCACGCCCGCGAACGGCCCGTCGTCGAGGGTCCTGCCTCCCGCGGCGTAGTGATCGACGACCTCCTCCAGGGTGGCCACGCTCCCGTCGTGCATGTAGGGCGCCGTCAGCTCGACGTTGCGCAGCGAAGGAACGCGGAATTTCCCCTTGTCCGCCGGGTTTCCGGTGAACTCGAACAGCCCCTCTCCGCCGGATGGATAGCCCCCGTCCGAGCCGAGGTTGTAGAGGCCGGTGTTGTGGAAATCCATCTCCGCCTGCTTCGTCTCGGCGCTCCGGAAGGCGGTCGTGAAGTTGATCCCGCTGTGGCAGTGATAACACTCGAGCCGCTCGGAGAAGAAGAGGTCCATGCCGCGCAACGCCGCCTCGGACATCGCGCCCGCCTCTCCGCCGTACGTGTACCGATCGTACGCGGAGCGCCCGGAGAGGAGCGTCCTCTCGAACGTCGCGATCGCCTTCACGACGGTATCGAACGTGATGGGCTCGCTCTCGCCGGGGAAGGCAGCGGCGAACGCGGCCTTGTACGCCTCGTCGCCGCGGAGCCGGCCGAGCACGACGTCCTCGGCGCCGGTGATCCCGAGCTCGACCGGGTTCTCGCCGAACATCGGGACGAGCGCCTGCTCCTCGAGCGACGACAGCGTGGGGTTGCCCCACGTGAGCAGCGGGAAATAGGCGACATTGGCCAGCCCCATCGCGTTGCGCGGGATCGTGTCCCCTGTCGAGCCGGTCGGGGTCGGCTTGCCGTCGGCAAACCCCCTGTCGCGCTCGTGACACGAGGCGCACGCCATGGTCCCATTGCCCGACAGGCGCTCGTCGAAGAACAGGGCGCGCCCGAGCGCGACCTTCGCCTCGGTCATCGGGTTGTCGGGCGGCACCCACGGCCTCGGGAAGCCGACGGGCAGGGCGAGCTCGTAGCCATCGACCGGCGAGGTCGCTTCCGCCTCGCCCCCACACGACGCCGCCGCGAGCGCGACGAGCCCCGCCGACGCGATTGCGCGGATCACTCCAGCAGAATGCGGCGCTGTTCGTTGTGACACAGGTTACACGCTCCAGAGATGGATGGAAACGGCATCTCGTTCGTCCCCTCGCCGTCCTGGGACCGCACGAAGAAGAACAGCGCCTGGTCCGGGAAGGGCAGCGGCTCGGTCGTGAAGAAGTTCCCGTTCCCGTCGATGGCGACGGAGAGCACGAGATCTCCCTCGCCTCCGCCGGCCGTGCGGAGCTCGACCGTTCCGCCTGCCACCGGCGTGCCCGACGGCGCGTACACCGTCCCGGCCGTGGTGAAGAGCCCTTTGCCAGGCCCGTGGGGCTGATGGCAGCCGATGCAGTTCTGCCCCATGTTGTGGCTGCGCCTCTCCGCAGCGGCGCTGATGTTCTCCACGTCGAGCGCCGGATCGCGCTCGAAGCGAGGGTCGCCCGGCAGGATCTCCGCGTCGCTCGGCTCGTCCATGCCCTCGTCGGAGGCACCGCAGCCGGCAAGCCCACAGGCCCATAACGACGCGAGCAGGCAGGTCGCCGTTCTAGGGATGTACATCTCACTCCACCCGGAAAGCGGTCTGCGCAGCGGACGGGTTCACGCCATCGAAGCCCATGCCAAGCGCGTTGAAGACGGGCGGGCACTCTGGATCGCCCTCGAACGACATGCAACCGGAGGTGCGATCCGTCTCGCCGTCGACCTGGTGGTCTAGGTCGGACGCAGCATAGAACCTGGCGATATCGAAGACGATGGTGCTCGACTCCGGGTCGACCCCGTCGATACGTATATCGGCGAGGTTGTCAGCCGCGCAGGAGTACCCCTCGCTCACGGTCCCCTCGCACTTCGTACCTCCGAGGTGGAAGAAGTAGGTCGGATTCATCGTCGAGATGAGGTCGAGGCGCACGAACTTGTAGCCGCCCTTCCACGACCACCACATGCCGGGAATGTTCAGGGGCGCCGGGGCCGTCGCCGCGTCCAGGTGGTTCATCTCCGGGGGCAAACCCACGTTGAACCTGACACCGGCGTAATCGCCGGCGGGCGCGGTGCCAACCACCTCGGTCCGCGTCTCCGGGCTGCCGGTCTCACAGGAGCCCGTGCCGTCCTCGAAGTCGAGGAACGCGATCTTGTCGCGCTGCCATTGGCCATCCTGCTCGAGCGCGAGGGGCTCCTCGGATCCGTCGCCGCGAACGAGCCGCACGTCGTAGACGTACATGCGAAAATCGAGCGCGTTGACCGACGATCCGGTCGTGCCGACTCCGTCGAACGTGTCGGTGCAGGAGAACGGCCTGTCGCCGACCTTGGCGGCGAAGCTCAGCGCGAACGTCTTCGAGATGACGTCCTCATCGCTCCCGCCGCATCCGCTCAGAGCCGCGAGACAGGCCACGCCAAGGAACGTGACACGCGCCATTGAACAAACCATCAGCCAACCTTTCAAGCTACGAGGTCACAATGTCGTCGCCACCGCAACGGAACGGAACGGAGCCTACTCGAAGCTCGGCTCTCCTGGGTGCAGCAAGTTGTCGCACCCTGCGGCCATCCTTCAAGGGGAGTCGACGGCATCCTGGCCCCAATTTGCTCTGAGAGCGCGTATCAAGAACCAGCGTAGACGTCGCGGAGACCGATGAGGAAGCAGGCGAGCGTGCGGGACGATTCCGCGAGGGCGAACCGTTGCGATCCGTCGAGCCGACCGACCGGCCACCGCGGGCTGCCTTGGTCACCTCGCTCTCCAGCATCGTGAGCCGCGCCGTTGCCCTACGGGATGAGGTGGCGGCCCTGCCGGCTACTCGGCGGCCGGCAGGGCCGCCGGCACGATCAGCCTGCCGAGCGGCGCCCACCGCACCCCCACACGCCGAACTGCAGCGCGATCTTGCTGTGGGCTGCGATCGAGGAGCACGCGATCCGGGTCGACGGCGACGGCGGCCGGAGGGCGCTCCGACGTGAACGTCACGCGATCAGCGCCGGGGCTGCGCACCGCGAGCACGCGGGAGAGCTCGTTGCCTGCATCGTCGAGCAGCGCGAGCGTGAGAGGAGCCTGCGCGGAGGCCGAGGCGACGGAAGGGCGCCACGCATGCCCCTCGAACGTGTACGGCGTGAACGCGAGATCCAGGGTGATGTTCCAGCGCCCGTCTCCGCCGGGCGCCCCCTCGGCCGAGAGCGCGCGGACAGCCCAGGACTCCACGGTCCGCAAGCCCTCCGCGGCCGAGCCGGCGCCGGGCAGCGCCTCCCATGTCGAGGCAAGGGACGCGAGGCTCGCGCCCGGCGCTCCCCGGCCGCCTTGCGCGCCGAGGTGCTGCCGGAGCGCGCCGTCGAAGGCGTCCGGCCCGAGCTCGTCGCGAATCCGCTGCAGCGCGAGGCCCGCGTAGAGCGGCACGTAGGCGCCCGCGTCCGCCGCCACCAGCGGGACGACCGGCTCGCGCGCCTCCGCGATCGAGCGCAGCACCTTCTCCCCTATCCGGTCCGAGATCGCCCTGCGGGTCTCCCGGCCGAGCACGGCATCGACGGTGAGGAGGCCGCTCAGGACGGGCAATCCCTCTCCGAGCGTGGCGTAACCGGCGACGTGAGCGGGGTGCAGCCGATCGATCCACCAGCGCTTCGACAGGTGCTGCGCCGTGGCGAAGAGGACGCCCGGGTTCTCGGGGGTGTCGTCCCAGCCATCCTCGTCGGAGAGGAGCACGATGTCTCCGAACAGCCCTGTCGCCTTGATCGCCCTCGGGACCTCGACGATGCGCACGCGTGGACGTCCATAGTCGCCGTAGCGCGCCGACAAGGCGCCAAGCGACCGGACGGCCGCGTCACGGAAGGCGCGCGCCGCCGCGACCCGCTCGGCGTGGTGGTAGACATCGACGGACACCTCGCCCTCCGCGCCCCCGAAGGCGCCGCTCGTGCGCGCGTAGCGGCCAGCGACGATGGCGAGCCGCTCGGACCCGGACACGCGCCCTTCGACCTGCCCGTGCCCCTCGGCCGCGCCGGAGACCACCAGGACGAGCGCGTCCGGGGCCCGCACGGTGACGGTCAAGGGGAACGCCGTGCTCTCCAGGCCGTACGCCTGCTGGGAAGATGCCGTGTCGGGGGCGATCGGGAGGGGGCGCCGCGCCGGCAATCCATGCTCGCGACGGTACCCCGCGGCGCGGAGCTCTCGCCGCCGGTCGTACCCGAGCCTGGGGAGCAGATCCTGGTCCTGCAGCCAGGCCCCCTCGGAGGACATGGGGTGCGGCTTGCCCTCGTTCGCAAACGACGGCCATGACGCCACGCCGCGCCAGGTGACGTGGACCGTCGCCCCAGGTTCCAGGGACCGCCTGAACGTGATCCGGTGATGCCGCAAGCGATCGTCGCGGTCCCATGAGGCGACCGTCCGGTCTCCCATGTCGATGGTGGCGAGGGAGAGCTTCTCGGGGACGTCGAAGTCGAGCACCTCGATGGGCCGCGCTCCATCGTTCTCCAGCGTGAGCTCGTAGACGAGGCGGGCCTCGCGCTCCGCCGGGCGGAGCTCGATCTCGAGCCGCCCTTCCACCACATGCGGCCTCGGGGCATCGGCGACCCCGGCGTACGTCGCCTCGTACGAGGCCGCCTCGGCGCGCTCCTCTTCCGGAGAGCGGTATCTGTTCTCGACATTGACAGCCCTGTACACCCAGAGCCCGCAGAGGGCGCCGACAGCCACGATCGCGCCGAGCATCAGTATCTGGCCCGACGAGCGCTCGCGCAGCGCGCGCTGAAGGCGCGCCCGGAAGGCGAGCTCCGTGCCGCGCGGCCACCAGACGACCGCTGCGAACACGATCGCTGCGGCCACCGACAAGAGCCAGCCATTCACCCAGATCGCCTGTGTGATCCACGGCGCGAGGCCCGTGAGGGGTGAATAGAAGACGTGGATCGGCATCGCGTACTGGAGCGCCGTCTGCGAGACCACGTTGAGCGAGTGGTTCATGACGCAGAGAAAAACCGCGCTGAACGCCAGGAAATGGGCCAACGCGCGGCGCGAGACCACGCTGTAGAAGAAGAGCGCCAGCGCGGCGACCTGGAGGTTCGCGGGCCAGATGACGGCGAACGCGAAGAACAGGCCTTCGCGCGGGGCGAACGTGGCGCGGTCGATCGCGAACTCCACGAGGAGCAGGCTCAACGTCGGAGCCAGCGCGAGCGCGAGGGCGAGACCCGCAAGGGCGAGCGCGCGCGGGAGCGCGATCACCCACGTCGGCGCCGGCAGCGCGTCCTGGATCTGCGACAAGCCGGCGTCCCGCTCGCGCGTGACCCAGTTGCCAGCGGAGGAGCAGAGAAAGATCGCCGCAGGCATGTAGAAGAACTCCACGAGCCGCAGCCCCACGAGACCGGCCCAGGGCAGCTGCGGGCCGTCCGCCCCGCCGTCGAGCTGAAACATGGCGCTTGCCACCATGAGGGTCAGCCCCAGGAGAAGCACCATCCGGGTGCCGCGCGAGCGGAGGCTCTCGGCGAGGAGCTGCCAGGCGATGAGCGCGACCGTGCGGATCTGGGCTCGGGTATCGAAGCGCGCTTGGGCGTTGGCCGCCGAAGGGATGGACACCCCGCTCGACGGAAGCGCGCCGGTCGGACGCCCGGGGCTCGGGGTCGCCTGACGGCGCCCTCCGCCCCAAACCCCCCGTGGTCCAGGGACACCGGCCCGCTTGAATCCGAAGAGGAGCCGCTCCGCGCTGGGCCGCGCGAAGGCGGCGACGAGCCCAAGCGCACCAAGCCCGATCACACCTAGCCGGTTCGTCAGGAACGGCCCCGTCAGCTTCATCGCGCCGTGGATGCGCTCCTCGGCCGTCCAATACGAGAGCTGCGCCGCGACGGAGTTAAAACCGATCGGGTCGAGCCACTCCCCTGCCTCGCGGTCCACGGCCCCTCGCCACAGGACGAGGATGCCGACCATCCAGACGGCCATGACGAGAAAGGACAGCGCGTACGCCGGTGCCGAGCGCCCGCTCCACACGGCCGCGGCGAAGTACAGGGTGCCGAACCCGAAGACGCTCGGCACGAGGAAGAGCGCGTAGGCGTGCGCGACCTCGGTCCAGGGTGTGGGCATGAACAGGTCGGCGCGCCCGGCGAGGTGACACATCGCCATGGGCACCAGCACCCAGGAGATCGACACGGACGCGGCGACCGCGAGCCCGGCAGCGAGCGCGCCCAGGTACTTGCCGAGGAGATAGGTCCGCGGCCCGCAAGGGAACGCGTAGGCGACCTCGGCGAAGCGGTGCTTCAGATCGTCGACGACCGCGCTCGTCATGATGTGCGCGAGGAAGAAGATCAGCCAGAAGCCGTTGTCGCTCGTGAAGTAATAAATGACGTACGACGAATTTCGCGGGACATCGCTGGCGCCAATCTGCGCCATCGATTCGGAGTTCAGGGCGTAAATGCACGTCTGAACAACGAGCGACGCCATCAGGATGAGGTTCACGGAGTCGAAGAGCTGGCGCCGGAGCTCGCCGCGAGCCACCGCGCTCACCCAGGCAAGCCAGAGCCTCGCCGCACCGCCCCGCCAGGTGGACACCCGGGGCTCCAGATCGCCTTGCGGCGCCCGCCGGCCCAAACCCTGGTTCGACGCTCGAGGCTCCGGGTCGCCTTGCACCCTTCGCCCCGAATCCCACGTCGCCGGGGTCGTCACGCGGACGCCTCGCGCAGGCTGTGGTGGTAGAGGTCCTCGAGCTCCGGCGTCTTCGGGCGGAACGCGTCGCCGGGCGGCGTCGCGCTCACCACCGTAACCACGACGTCGCCGCTCCTCGGAGACACCTGTAGAGGCCGTAGGTCTCGGGTGACCTCGGCCTGCCGCGCGCGTGCCAGACGCGCCTGCCAGAGCTTGCCCTCGAGCTCCGCGCACGCGGCTGCGGGCGGCCCGCGACGGACAATGCGGCCGCCCGAGAGGATCGCCATATCCGCGCAGAGGCTGGCGACATCGTCCACGAGGTGCGTGGAGAGGATGACGATCGCCTCGGCGCCGATCTCCGAGAGGAGCTGGTGAAGCCGGTTGCGCTCGGCCGGATCGAGCCCCGCGGTCGGCTCATCGACGATCACGAGCCGCGGAGAGCCGAGGAGCGCCTGCGCGATGCCGACGCGCTGCCGCATCCCGCCCGAGAACTCCGCGACCGGGCGGTCGGCCGTACCCGCGAGGTTGACGCGCTCGAGGAGCGCATCAACCGCGCGGGAGCGTTCGCGGCCGTCCACAAGGCCCTTCATCAACGCGATGTGATCGAGCAGCCCCCGCGCCGTCACGCCGGGGTGCACGCCGAAGTCCTGGGGCAGGTAGCCGAGCCGGCGCCGGAGCGCCGCCGGGTCCGCGAGCACGTCGGTCTCGCCGAGGTGGATCGAGCCTGCATCCGGTCGCTGGAGCGTGGCGAGCGTCCGCATCAAGCTGCTCTTGCCGGCGCCGTTCGGCCCGAGCAGGCCGAAGAGTCCAGGGCCGACGTCGAGCTCGATGCCGGACAAGGCGCGGACGCCGCCGGGGTAGGTCTTGTCCAGCCCGCGAATGCGCAGCTGCACGGAAGGTGTGGAGTCGTTCATCTCGTCGCAGTGGCCTGGAAGATCCTGGGGAACACGGCAGCCATCACGAGCGCGTCGTGCTGCTTGACGAAGAAGTGGTCTCCGGGCAGCTCGACGCGCTCGTAACCCCGGGTCGAACAGAGGCTCCACTGCGCGGTCGTTTCCCAGGAAACCACGGTGTCGGCCCTCGCGGCGCACACGGTGATGGGCACCGGCAGGGCGACGGGCTCGGGGCGGTGCCAGGTCTCCGCGAGGGCGAGATCGGCGCGCAGCAGTCGACTGACCATGTCGCGGAGCTCAGCGTGCCGGAGGACATCGTCGGGGATCCCGCCTCGCCGCTGCAGCGCCTCGATGAAATCCGGCTCCGGCAGGCGGTGGAGCTGGTGCGGATCGGGCAGGTGCGGGGGACGCGCTCCGGAGACGAAGAGCCGCGCGGGCGTGGCGCCGGCCTCATGGAGGCGCTTCGCCAGCTCGAACGCGATGAGCCCCCCGAGGCTGTGTCCGAATATCACCGTCGGCGGCCCATCGCCGAGCTCACGCTCAATCGCCTCGACGACCGCCGTCATCGAGAGCAACGGCGGCTCGCGCGCGCGCTCCTCCCGACCGGGCAGCTGGACGCGAACGACCTCGACCCCCTCGGGCGCCCGCTCCGGCCAGAGTCGGAAGAGCGACGCACCCGCGCCCGCATGGGGCAAGCACAGAAGCCGCGCGCGGGGCTTCGCGCTCGGTGCGCTCCTGATGAGCCAGCGCCCTCGATCGCTCATTGCGCAACCTCCTCCGACGTGAGCCGGGTATCGGCGTTCGCCGTCCCCTTCGACGTGGGTCGGGTATCGGCGTTCGCCGTCCCCTCCAGCACGCGCACGACGATCGCAGCAACGTGCGACGCAATGGGATCGAGCGAGAAGTCATAGTGCCCGCACTCGAGGGTCTCGATCTCGAAGCGTCCGGCAAGGATCGGCGTCCACCCGCGATCCGGCGGGAGATCGAGCGATGGGCCGCTGGACGCCTGCGCCGAAATGAGGAGCGCGTCCCCGGCGTAAGCTCGCGGCTCGTACCGTCCGAGGGCGCGGAGCTTGGCCGACAGGTGCAGGGAGATGCGCCTCCATGTCGTGGCATCGTCGCCGGGGCGGAGAATGCCGCGATGCGCGGGCGTTGCCTCATTCCGCGACGCATCCCACGCCTGGATGAGCGCGCCCGCGGGAACCTGGTCGAGCGGCAGGTCGAGCCACCGCTCGACGCCGTCACGAACCACCGAAGGCGCCGCGCTGTCGAGGAGGATGAGCGAAACGAGCGGCGCGCCGGCGTCCCGGAGGCGGCGCGCGACCTCGAGCGCGATCACGCCGCCGAATGACCAGCCCACGAGCACACAGGGGACTCGGTTTCTGCCGAGCGGATGCAACACCGCAGCGCAGTCGTCGGCAAGCGCATCGACGCTAAGATCTTCTCCCTCGCTTGCAGCATGTTCCACGGCGATCACGGTCGCCCGGCCGTCGAGCGCTCGGGCGAGCGCATCGTGCCTCCACAGGCCGTCTCCCGGCGCCTCGATGCAGAAAATCTGCCCCGTATCCACCGCCCGGTTCAACCGGACTGCCTGGATGCCGCGCCGTGATCCATCGGAGTCCTCCGGCGCACACGCGAGCTCCGTCGCGGTCGAGTGCGGAAACAGAACGTCATGTGGCACCGCGCGTCCGAGCTCCTCGCCCGTCGCCGAGGTCTCCAATGAAGCGGCCTGGATCCGGGCGACGAGGCGCTCGAGCACCGGCTCGGTGAACAGCGCGCGGATCGGCACCTTGAGGCCGTGCCGCCGCTCGAGCTCCAGGACGAAGCGGGTGGCGGCGAGCGAATCGCCGCCGAGCTCGAAGAAGCTCGATCGCAGAGAGACGCGAGGCGCTCCGAGGATCTCCTGCCACAGCGCGGCGACATGGCGCTCGAGATCGGTGCGAGGAGCGATGTACTCGCCGACTTGCTCGGCTGCGTCGATCCTCGGCAATGCGCTGCGGTCGACCTTGCCATTGGCCGAGAGCGGCAGCGCGTCGATCGCTCGGACGTGCCGCGGCACCATGTGCTCCGGCAGCCGTTCGCGCAGGTGCTGCAGGAGCTCGGCCTCGCTCGCCTGGGCGCCGTCGCGCAGCACGACATACCCGCCGAGCTGCTTGCGGCTGTCCCTGGGGTCGCCGTGCGCGACGACCGCTGCCGCCTTGACGGAAGGGTGAGCAGCGAAGGCCGCCTCGATCTCGCCGAGCTCGACGCGATGGCCGCCGACCTTGACCTGTTGATCATCGCGACCGAGCAGCTCGATGAGCCCGTCTCTCCACCGGCCGAGATCACCTGTTTTGTACAGCCGTTCTCCGATGGGCGCTGGAGGGCCCAGCTCGGCTTGTCCGAGCGAGGCCCCGCTCATTGAAGCGCCGGCCCAGGAGATGAAGCGCTCGGCCGTCTTCGTGGCGTCCCCCCAGTAGCCACGGGCGAGGCCGAGACCGCCGATATACAGCTCTCCGGTCACGTGGTCCGGGCACTCCTCCATTCGATCGTTGAGCACGTACCAGCGCTGATTGCGCAGCGGCCGGCCGTAGGGCACGCTCGTCCAGCCCGGCAGCGCGTCCTCGATCGGGTGAACGATCGACCAGATCGACGCCTCCGTCGCGCCTCCGAGGCTGATGCACCGGCTTCCGGGAGAGAGCCTGCGCAGCCGGCCTGGCAGATCCAGCGGAATCCAGTCGCCGCTGAGCAGCGCGAGCCGAAGATCGAGCATCGCCGCGCGCCCCTCGGCGTAGTCGACGAGCATCTGCAGGAGCGCAGGCACGCTGTTCCAGAGCGTCACCCGTTCGCGCTGCAACAGCGAGAGCCAGCGCTCCGGGTCCTTCTCGGCCCCCCGCTCCGGCATCACCAGGCAGGCGCCCGCGGCGAGCGTTCCGAAGATGTCGTAGACCGACAGATCGAAGCTCAGCGACGAGATGCCGAAGACGCGATCCTCCGGTCCCACGCCGAAACGATCGTTGATGTCCTCCACGGTGTTGGCCGCGCTCCGGTGCTCGATCATCACGCCCTTGGGGACCCCCGTGGAGCCGGACGTGTAGATGATGTAGGCGAGATCGTGAGGACCCTGGCGCGGCTCACCCCATGACGGCGCGCAATGCCCCGCATCATCGACCGTCTCGATCTCGATGTCTTGAGAGAGGGTGATGCGCCCCTTCACCGCGGTTTGCGTCAACACGAGCTTCGCGCCCGTGGTCTCGAGCAAGGCGTGGATGCGCTTCTCGGGCAGGGTCGCATCGATGGGCACGTAAGCGCCGCCCGCCTCGAGCACGGCCAGCACGGCCACCACCTGCTCCCAGCCGCGCTCCATCACGACCGCCACGAGCTCGCCGGGGGCCACGCCGCGCGCGAGGATCCTGTCGGAGAGCCACGCGGCGCGCCCGGCGAGCTCGCCGTACGAGAGGCGTCGATCGTCGCAGACGAGCGCCTCGCGCTCGGGATGAGCCTGCGCGTTGCGGCGGAAGGCGCTGTGCAGCAGCTCACCGCTCTCCGGCGCTCCGGTGGCGTTCTGGCGCCGGCGAAGCGCGGCCTGGTCGGCGGGCAGGCCGACCGGGCTCGCCTCCTGCCACGCCGGAGAGCCCTCCTCGCCGAGCCGCTCCAGGAGCCCCGTGTACGCCGCGAACATCGCCTCCAGCGCGCCCGGCGCGAACGCCTCCTCGACCGCGTCCCAGTAGACACCGAGGTGCCCCTCGCTCTCGTGGACGTGGTGATCGAGCAGGACCTGCGGCGTCTGGCTGATGCTGAACACCATCTCGCCGAGCCTCGCCGTCTGCGCGGCGTCGTCCGCCTGCTGCGTGTCGGCCTGCCGATCGAGGCCGAAGAGGCTCGTGAAGACAACCGGTGTGATGAGCTCCGGCCGGTCCTCATGCATCCTCCGGAGCTCGCGAAGCACACGCACGCCGCCCACATGGCGATGCTCGAGATCGTCGAGGAGCTGCCGCTGGACGGCCATCGCGCGCTCGACGAACGTCGCCCCCTGCCGGCGATCGACGACCAGCGGCGTCAACGTCGTGAACTCGCCGACGACCTCCTGCACGTGCGGGTGGATCGGCAGCCGGTTGAACGTCGGCAGGCTCAGCGTGAACCGCTGGCGACGCGTGAAGGCGCCGAGCACCTCCGCGTAGACGGCGAGCAGCACCCCCGAGGGCGTGAGCCCGAAGCGCGCCGCCCGCGACTTCAGCCGCGACCACGCCTCGCGCGGGAGCCGGTGCCCCCGGCGCTCGAAGCGCGGCTTCTGGATGCGCGCCGGATCCTTGGCGAGGGGCAGCGCCGGTCCGAGCGGCATGTCCTGGAGGCGCGCCTCCCAGTAGCGCCATGAGCGTGCGTACGTCGCGGAGCGCTCGAAGGCGCGCTGGGCCGTGACATAATCGCGGAAGCGGACGCCGAGCGGGGGCAGCTCCCGGCCTTGCACCTCGTAGAGCTCGGCCCACTCGCGCAGCACGATGGCCATGCTGCGGCCGTCGAGGGCGATCATGTCGATACCGATGTGGACGCGGGTGGTGCCTTCGTCGATGCGCGTGGCGCGAATATCGAAGAGCGGCCAGCGATCACACGGGGCAGCCCGGTGCGAGAGCGAGCCGCGGACCTCAGCAAGCCTGTCCGCCCGCTCGGAGTTGGACGCCCCCGAGAGGTCGAGCAGCTCGATCCGGTAGGCGGGCACGGCCTCGAGCACCTGCTGCCGGCCGTCGGGCAAGAGGACGACACGCAGCATGTCGTGACGATCGATGAGGCGCTGCAAGGCGCGCTCGAGGCGCGCCAGTTCGAGGGTTTTGCAGTCGAGTTCAGAGTAGCCGTAGCAGGAGACATCGCCGAGGATCATCTCGGCGCCGCGGCCGATCCAGTACGCCTGTTGCACCTCGTTCAGGGGGAACGGGTCGTGCCGCCCCGCCTCGTCGTCCCGGAAGAAGGCGCGCGGGTCGTCGTCTTGTGCGGGCTCAGCCCCCTTGAGCGCAGCGGTGATGTGCTCGGTCAAGGCGCCGGCCGTCGGCACCCCATTCGCGGCGCGCAGGACCTTGTTCGGTGCGATCCGGACACTGAGCTCCTTCGAGAGCGAGGCAGTGAGGTTCAGGAACATCAACGAATCGAGGCCGAGCTCCATCAGGTTGGCGGTAGGCTCGATTCGCCCCTCGTCGATGCGGAGCATCCGGGCGAGACGTCGGCGGACGTGAACCGCTGTCTCGGCAGCGCGCGCGCCTTCGGGCAAGGCCTTGAGCCTGCGGCCCGCGGCATCGTCCTCGACCGGCTCCGCCGGGGCCGCGGGCCGTTCGACCTCGTCGTAGATGGCGGGCACCGCGCTCCGCGGATAGCCGCGCAGCAGCTCGGGCCAGCGGGCGTCGAGGATCCCAAGGTGCGCCCTCCGCGTCGCGAACGCGCGATCGAGGCACGCCAGCGCGTACTCGGGGGTGAGGCCCAGCAGGCCCCCACGCTCGACCTGCGCGGCGTGCACCGGATCCGCGACGGCGCCGACATGCAGCCAGAGCCCCCAGCTGATGCTGAGCGCGGGGAGGCCTCGGGCACGACGGAATGCCGCGAGCGCATCCACAAACGCGTTCGCCGCGCCATAATGCGGCAAGCCGTACGCCGGAACGAGGCTGACGGAAGAGGAGAACAGGAGAAAGAAGTCGAGAGAGAGGTCGCGCGTGACCTCGTGGAGCACCCACGCCCCCTCGACCTTGGGTGCGAGGACGGTCGCGAACTCGTCCCACAGAGGACGCCCTGACGACATGCCCGCGCCGAGGTCGAGCGCGCTGTGGACGACGCCGCCGAGCGCCGCACCGGAACGCTGGATCCCATCGACGAGCGCGCGCATCGCCGTGAGATCGGTCACGTCGCCGCGAGCGAGCTCTACCTTCACGCCGCGCCCGTGCAGGTCCTCTGCGAGGGAGAGCGCCCGCTCGCCGGGCTCCGACCGGCCGAGGAGCACGAGGCGCCGTGCGCCCTTGTCGGCCAGCCGCTCGGCGACCTTCATCCCGATCCCGCCGCGGCCGCCCACGACGAGGTAGGTGCGATCGGGCGACACCGGGATCTCGGCGTCGGCCGCGCCGAAGTCACGCCGCGACATCCGCAGGATACGCGGCGCGAGCACCCTCTCACCGCGCAGCGCGATGACCTCCTCGTTCGGCCCTATCCGCGTGAGGACATCGAGCACGGGCGCCAGATCCTGCGGTGCCATGGCCGGGTCGACATCCACGAGCCGGAGGTGCAGCTCCGGGTGCCCCACGGCAATGCTGCGCACGAAGCCGAGGAGCGGCGCCTCGGCGACGGCAGGAGCCTCGTCGCCGATCGCTTGCGCGCCGCGGGTGAAGACCAGGAACCGTTCGAGGTCTTCCCACGAGGTCCCGTCGAGCGCTCCAACGAGGTGCAGCATCCCCTTCAGGTGCCGGCGCTGCGCAGCGCTGATGGCGGCGACGGTCTCAGCGCGCTCCGCGTCCAAACCCCAGAAGCAGGCGATGGATCGCCGGGCGAGGGCTCGGTCCTGGTCGATCGCTCGCACAGCGCGAGCCAGGCCCTCAGGCTCGTCGAGATCGACCACGTGGCAGGTGACGCCCGCGAACGCTGCCTCGCCTCCGGGCGTGTCCGGCGTGAGCACCACCGAGGCGCGCGCGCCGGCCCTCGCGAGCGCCTCGACGAACGTGCGCGCGAAGCCGCCGCGGTCCGCGCAGACGATCCAGGCGGTCCCGCGCAGCGCGTCGGTCGAGCGCGGCGCGGCCGCTAGCTCCGCCGCGGGGCGCCAGTCGATGCCGTAGAACAGGTCTGCCCGGACGGCCTCATCCGGCGCGCGGTCGCGGCGCGCTGCCGTTGCGCCCACGAAGGCCCGCCGCTTCCCCCCAGCCTGCGCGACCAGCACCCGCTCGCCGATGAGCGCCCCTGCCGAACCCGCGTCCGGGAGCGCCTTGCGCTGGACGAAGCCGCACTCCGCCAGCAGGCGCTCCCACCCGTCTTCCTCCAGGAACATGCGCCCGCGGCGCAGCTCGCCATCGGTCACGTCGCCGAGGAGCAAGCCCGTCGTCAGATCAGCGGTAAGGCTGTTGCGCGTGACCTCATAGAGGACGAGCACACCGGACGGTGCCAGAAGGCTCCTGGCATTCTGCAGGGCGCGCCGGAGGTCCGGCGCGGCGTGCACGGAGTTCGCGGCGACGATGAGGTCGAAGCTGTGCGGAGCGAACGACTGCTCGAGCAAGCTCCTGCCGATGTCGAGGAGGCGGAGTTCGAGCTTCGGATAGAAGGAGAAGCGCTCTCGCGCGCGCTCCAGGAATACGCGCGATACATCGGTGAACACGTAGGTCGTGTCGCCGTCGAGCAGCGGGAGGATCTGCTCCGTGGTGGCGCCGGTGCCGCCGCCGATCTCCAGGATCCGCGCCGGCCGGAGCTCGCTCTCGACGAGGGCGCGCACGACCTCGCGCACGATCCCGTTGAAGTAGCGCGACGTCGGGAGCTCCGCGTAGACGCGGTAGGCGGCGTCCACGCTGCCATCGCTGAAGATCGCGGCGCGCGGGTCGCGCGCCCCCGTCAGGACCGCGGGCAACGCCCGGCCCATGGCGAGCACGATCTCCCCGAGCGCGGACGTCCTCGCATGGAACGCCGCCGCGGCGCGCTCGGCGCGCGCGCACGCCTCCGGCGAGATCGACGCGAGCTCGCCGTAGCGCCCGCCGTCACCTCGCCGTAGCTCGCCACGCGCCGCGAGGGTCTCGGCGACGGAGCGCACGACGCGAACGAAGCGGGGAGCGACCCCGGCCGCTGCGCAGGCTTCCTCCGGGGTCGACCACCCGAGGTCCCCCTCCGGGCTCCGGGTCGCCTGACGGAGCCCTCCGCCCCGAGCCTCGCCCCGGAAGAGCCCCAGGTGCCCGAACGCGAGGCGGAAGTAGGACGAGCACAGATCCTCAAGGGACCGTTCCTCCTCGACGTGGATCGCGAGATCGAGCGCGACGAGCCCTGCTTCCGCCTGCTCGCTCCCGGCGCGCATGAGATCGGGGAAGACGTCGTTGCCGCCTCCCTGCACGGCTCTCTCGGGCGCCTCCGCCGCGGGGCCGCGGAGCTCGACCCGCTCGAACGGCGTCGCGGGGAGGCGCACGCGACGGCCCTGGCCGTCGTGAACGGCCGCCCAGTCGATGTCCACGCCAGCGACGTAGAGCTGCGCGAGCGCCTCCGAGATCGCGTCGCGATCGTCCTGGCCACCGGAGAGCGAGGCGATGAAGACCGCATCGCCGCCGGAGAGCACCTCGGCGCCGAGCTTCGTCAGCACGGCCTGGGGTCCGATCTCCAGGAACACGCGGTGGCCCTCGCGCGCGGCGAGCCCGAGGCAACGCGCGAACTCCACCGGGCAGAGGAGCTGCTCCGGCCAGTAGGCGGGGTCGAGCCGCTCTCCGGGCCGGAGCACCCGGCCGCCCACGTTCAGGAACAGGGCCGTGCTCGCAGGGTGGTGCGGGACCTCGGCCGCGCGCCGCAGCGGGTCGCGGACAGGCTCCATCAGCGGCGAGTGGAAGGCGTGCGCGACGTGGAGCGGGCGGGTGGTGACGCCCCGGCGCTCGAAGGCCTCTACGTGCTTCCGCACGGCGTCCCGCGCGCCCGAGATGACGACGCGCTCCTCGCCGTTGAGCGCCGCGATGGCGACCGGCCCCGGTCCGCCCGCGAGCTGGTCCTCGACGAGGCCGCGGGACGCGAACACGGCCACCATCTCCCCTGGACCGGGCGCGCCGTGCATGAGCTCGCCGCGCACGGCGGTGAGCCGGAGCGCGTCCTCCAGGCTCAGCGCGCCGGCCACGGCGGCGGCCGCGAGCTCGCCGACGCTGTGGCCGAGCACGGCGGCCGGCGCGACGCCCCAGGCCTTCCAGAGCTCGGAGAGCGCAAACGCGACCGAGAACAGGCACGGCTGCGCGTAGCGCGTCTCCTTGATCCTCTCGCCCCCGTCGAGCGAGGTGACCATCCGGACGAGGTCGAACCGGTCGCGCAGGACGGCTGCGCAGCGGTCGAACGCGGCCCGGAACGGCTGGTGCGCCTCGTAGAGCCCCCTCGCCATCCCCGCGTATTGCGCTCCCTGACCGGTGAAGAGGAAGACCGGCTTGATGCCCGAGAGAGCGTGCGCGCCGCTGCTCTGAAAGACGGGCGCGGCTGCCGTCTGGCGTTCGCGGCGAGCGTTCAGGTTGCCGCCAGGCGCTCCGGGTCGCCGTTCGGCGCCCTCCGCTCCGAACCCCAGAGCACGCCGCAGCTCGTCGCGGGAGTCCACGACGATGGCCAGGCGGCGCGTGAAGTGGTGCCTGCCGACGTTGGTGGTGTACGCGACGTCGGCGACGTCGTGGGTCGGCCCGCCGTCGTCGCGGAGGAGATCGCCGTATGCGCCCGCGAGCGCGAGGAGGCGCTCGTCGCTCATCGCCGACAGCGTCACCACCGGGCGAATGCGGGACGACGGCTCGCTGCGCCCGCGCCGGGGCGGCTCCTCCAGGACAGCGTGAGCGTTCGTTCCGCCGAAACCGAACGAGCTGACGCCGACGCGGCGAGGCGCGGCGCCGGCCGGCCAGGAGCGCCGTTCCTTGGCGAGATAGAAGGGGGACCGCTCGATCTCCATCTTCGCGTTCGGCCGATCGACGTGGAGGTTCGGGGGGATCTGCCCGTGGTGGGCCACGAGGGCGGCCTTGATCAGGCTCGCGATGCCGGCCGCCGCGTCGAGGTGCCCGATGTTGCTCTTCACCGAGCCGAGGGCGCAGAACGACCGCGCGTCGGTCTCGGCACGGAAGACGCGCGTGAGCGCCTGCACCTCGATCGGATCGCCGAGCGGCGTGCCGGTGCCGTGTCCCTCTAGGTAGCCGACGCTCGCGGCGGAGACATCGGCGACCGCGAGCGCCTCGGCGATGACCCGCGCCTGCCCCTCGGCGCTCGGCGCGGTGTATCCGATCTTGTCCGCGCCGTCGTTGTTCACGGCCGAGCCGCGCAGCACCGCCCAGATGGGATCGCCGTCAGCGATCGCCTCCGCGAGGCGCTTGAGCAGGACCACGCCCACGCCGTTGCCCCCGACCACGCCCGCCGCTCGCTCGTCGTAGGCGCGGCACCGCCCGTCGGGCGAGAGGATCAACCCCTCCTGGTAGAGGTAGCCGACCTCCTGAGGGAGCGTGATCGTGGCGCCGCCCGCGAGCGCCATCGCGCACTCGCCGCTCAGGATCGACTGGGCGGCGAGGTGCACCGCCACGAGCGAGGTCGAGCACGCCGTCTGCACCGTGAGGCTCGGCCCCTTGAGGTCGAGCTTGTACGAGACGCGCGTGGCCAGGTAGTCCTTGTCGTTCGCCGTGAGCAGGCGGAGGGATCTCGCCGTCGCTCCTTCCCTCGGGTCGATGAGCGCGGGCGGGAGGTGCGTGCTCGCGCTGCATCCGGCGAAGACGCCGGTCGGGACCGAGACGCCGCGCGGCGCGTAGCCGGCGTCCTCGAGCGCCTCCCACGCGCACTGCAGGAAGAGGCGCTGCTGCGGGTCGATGAGCTCCGCCTCGCCCTCCGCGTAGCCGAAGAGCGCGGCATCGAAGGCGTACACGTCGTCGAGCACGCCGCCTGCGGGCACATACTCGGGGTGCTTCGCGAGCTCCTCCGGGACGCCGGCGGCGCGGAGCTCGTCGATCGAGAACCGCGCGATCGACTCCCTGCCGTGCAGGAGGTTGTCCCAGAACTGGTCGACGGTCTTCGCGCCGGGGAACCGGCACGCCATGCCGATGATCGCTACCGCGTTCGTCTCGTCCAAGGGCCTGTCCTCGCTCATCGCTGCTCCTCGCTCTCGCTCTCGCTCTCGCTCTCGTTCTCGGTCGAGCGACTCCGTGCGCGCTGCTGCCGGCGCCGCGCCCCTTGCAGGCGCGCGAGGCTCACGGGGTCCTGGGTCGCTCGCGCGGCGCCCTCGCCAGCTGCAGGACCGACGTCGCGGCAGGCCGTATCCAGGCGCGCCGCGAGGGCGGCCACGCTCCCGTGCTCGAACAGGTCGAGCACGGCGATCTCTCGGCCGAGCCGCGCCTCGAGGACCTTGTGGACCTCAACGAGAGCGAGGGAGGTCGCGCCAAGCTCGAGGAAGCGGGCCTTGACGCTCACCTGAGGGACGCGCAGCACCTCGGCGACGACCCCGGCGAGCGTGCGCTCGAGGTCGGTGCGCGGCGCGATGTACTCGCCCAAGCGGTCGCTCACGTCGACCCTGGGAAGCGCGCGGCGGTCGACCTTGCCGTTGGCCGAGAGCGGCAGGGCGTCGAGCTGCCGGATGTGCCGCGGGATCATGTGCTGCGGCAGCCGCTCGCGCAGGTGCTGCAGCAGCTCCGCCTCGCTGGCCTGCGTCCCCGGACGCAGCGCCGCGTAGCCGACGAGCTGCTTCTGGCTGTCCTGCGCCTCTCCCTGCGCCGCCACGACCGCTTCCCTCACGCTCGGGTGCTCCACGAGCGCCGCCTCGATCTCGCCGAGCTCGATCCGGTGGCCGCCCACCTTCACCTGCTGGTCCTCGCGGCCGAGGATCTCCAGCACGCCGCCCTCGCGGTAGCGACCCAGGTCCCCCGTCCTGTACAGCCGCTCGCCCGTCCACGACCACGTCACGAAGCGCTCGGCGGTCCTGGTCGGATCGTCCCAGTAGCCGCGGGCGAGGCCGAGACCGCCGATGTAGAGCTCCCCGGTCACGTGGTCCGGGCACTCCTCCATCCGCTCGTCGAGCACGTACCAGCGCTGATTCCGAAGCGGCCGGCCGTACGGCACGCTCGTCCAGCCCGGCAGCGCGCCCTCGATCGGGTGAACGATCGACCAGATCGACACCTCCGTCGCGCCCCCGAGGCTCACGGCGCGGGCGCCGGGCGCAACCTTGCGCAGCCGCTCGGGGAGATCCAGCGGGATCCAGTCGCCGCTCAGGAGCGCGACCCGCAGGCCCGCTAGCGAAGCGCCGCGCCCCTGGGCGAAGTCGACGAGCATCTGCAGGAGCGCCGGCACGCTGTTCCAGAGCGTCACCCGTTCGCGCTGCGCGAGCGCGAGCCAGCGCTCGGGATCCTTGTCGTGGCCCCGGCCGGGCATCACCAGGCAGCCGCCCGCCGCGAGCGTGCCGAAGACGTCGTAGACCGACAGGTCGAAGCTCAGCGACGAGACGCCGAAGACGCGATCGGAGGGGCCAACATCGAAGCGCTCGTTGATGTCCTCGATCGTGTTGACGGCGCTCCGGTGCTCGATGACGACGCCCTTCGGCGTGCCGGTCGAGCCGGAGGTGTAGATGACGTAGGCGACGTCCTCGGGCCTCTGCCTCGGCGCGTCCTGCGAGGGCGCGCACCGACCCGCGTCGTCGACCGTCTCGACGGCAGCGCGGCCGCGCAGCGCGAGGCGCTCCTTGACCCACGACTGCGCGAGCACGACGCGCGCCCGCGTGGCCTCGAGCAAGGCGTGGATGCGCCTCTCGGGCAGCGTCGCGTCGATGGGCACGTAGGCGCCGCCCGCCTCGAGCACGGCGAGCACGGCCACCACCTGCTCCCAGCCGCGCTCCATCACGACCGCCACGAGCTCGCCGGGGGCTATGCCGCGTGCGCGCAGGCGCGCCGAGAGCCACGCCGCACGCTCGGCGAGCTCGCCATACGACAAGTGCCGATCCTCGCAGACGAGCGCCTCGCGCTCGGGATGCGCCTGCGCGTTCCGGCGGAAGGCGCTGTGCAGCAGATCGCCGCTCTCCGGCGCGCCGGTGGCATTCTGGCGCCTGCGCAGCGCGTTCTGCTCGGCGGGCAGACCGACCGGGCTCCCTTCCTGCCACGCCGAGGAGCCGTCCTCGACGAGCCGCTCGAGCAGCCCCACGTACGCCGCGAACATCGCGTCCAGCACCCCCGGAGCGAACGCGTCCTCCACCGTGTCCCAGGCGAGGACCAGCGCGCCGTGGTCCTCGTGGAGCTGGTGATCGAGAAGCACCTGCGGCGTCTGCGTGACCGAGTACGTGAGCTCGCCGAGGTGGCCGGCGGGGGCGGCGGCGCAGCCGGCAGGGCCGATCGCGAGCATGCTTGTGAACACCACCGGCATGAGCGCGGCCCCCGTTCGGCGGTGTACGTGCGCGTAGTGGCGGAGCGCGTGCATGCCGCTCACCCGGCGGTGCTCGAGATCGCGGAGGAAGCTCTCCTGGAGGGCGCGCACGCGCTCGGCGAAGGTCGCGCCGCCATCGCGGACCTCGACCAGGAGCGTGCTGGTGAAGTCGCCGGCGATGCGGTCGATCTCGGAATGGACCGGGTGCCGATCGAAGATCGTCAGGTTGACGGTGAAGTCGCGCCGCCTGCCGAAGCGGCGCAACACCTCGGCGAACGCCGCCAGCACGAGCACGGACGACGTAGCGCCGTGCTCCCGGCTCCGGTCCTTGAGCCGCGACCACACCGCGGGCTCCAGGCGGTGCTGCCGGCGGACGAAGCGCGGGCGCTCGATGTCGGAAGCCCGCACGCGGAGCGGCAGCTCGGGCGCCGGCGGCAGGGTCTCGGCGCGGCGCTTCCAGTAACGCTCGGACTCGCGCCACTCTTCGGTATCCTGCTGCGCGCGCAGGTACAGCACATAGTCGCGGAAAGAGACCGCGAGCGGCGGGGGATCGAACGCGGGATCCTCGTAAAAGCGGCGGATCTCGCTCTGCAGGAGCGCCGCGCTGTGGCCGTCGAGGAGCAGCGCGTCCGAGCTGATGTGGATGCGCGCGCGACCGTCGTCGAGCTGCGATACGCGGACCGCGAACATGGGCCAGCGGTGCGGGTCCGGTACCCGATGGGACATCGCGTCGCGGACCTCCCGGAGCGCCTGCTCGCGCTCCTCGGGCGTCCGGCGGCGGAGGTCGGTCAAGTCGACGCGGAAGCGCGGGACCTCGCGGAGGACGGTCTGCGTCCCGCCGGGGTTCACCACGGCGCGCAGCATGTCGTGCCGCGCGACGGCCCGGTTCCACGCCTCCTCGTAGCGCTCCACGTCGAGGCCCTGGACGTCGAGCTCCTGGTAGCCGTGGCACGCGACGTTGCCGAGCTCGAAGTGTCCGCTCCGCCCGAGGAAGTACGCACCCTGCACGTCCGTCAGGGGGAAGGGCTCGTTCCGTCGCTCCCGATCGATGCGGAGCTTCGGGCCGGCGCTGTCGTCGAGCGCGATGCCCTGCTGGCCGAGGAGCATCGCGACGAGCTTCTGTTGTTCATCGGACAGGTCGAAGCCTGATAGCGACATGATGGTTGCCTCCTGCGCTCAGCGGTTCTGGGCAGCGTCGAGCGCGCGCCGGACCTCGTCCGGGCTCATGCGCTTGACCTTCTGGACGGCGGTCGCGATGGCCATCGCCCGCCCCTCCACGGGGTCGATCTCGAGGATGGCCTCGGCGAGCCTGGCGATCGTCGATGCGGCGAAGAACCTCGCGATGGGCAGCTTCACGCGGAAGCTCTCCGCGATGCGCGCAACGAGCGGCATCGCCGCGAGCGACTCTCCGCCGAGATCGCGGAACGCGTCGTGAATCCCGATGGGCTCGACGCCGAGCGCGTCCTGCCAGATGTCGGCGAGGCAGCGCTCGAGGTCGTTCCTCGGCGGCGCGTAGCTCACGCCCAGCGCAGGCCGCCCCGCAGTCCGGCGCGGCGGGGCGGGGTCCACGGGCCCCTGCGACGCCTCCCCTCCCCTCGCCGCGGTCGATGTGAAGCGGCGCTGGATCTGCTCCCACCGCGCCGCGAGATCGACGGTGGAGACGACGATCTGGCCGGCGGTGCGGAGCGACAGGATGGCTTCCAGCGCCTCGCCGCCTTCCTCCGGCCGGATGGCGGTCGAGGTCGGCGACGCGGCGGAGCGCTGCCAGGCGTCCCAGTCGACCGCGATCCAGGGGGTGTCGCCCTTCCGGATGCGCTCGATCGCGAACGCATCCTGGAAGTGGTTGGCGGCCGCATAGGCCGCGAAGCCGATGCCTCCCAGGATCGTCGAGAGCGACGAGCAGAGGAGCACGAAGTCGAGCTCTCGGGAGAGCACCCTCTCGAGCACGCGCGTCCCCTGCACCTTGGCCTGGAAGTGCGCGCGGGCATGCTCGGGCCCGGTCGCACGTGCGTCCCGGAAGATCTCCGGCCCCACCGTTCCGGCCGCGTGAATGACCCCGTGGAGCGCGCCGAAGCGGCGGTACGCCTCCGCGACCACCCCCGCCATCCGCGCCTCGTCGGCGACGTCGGCCGGCAGGACGAGGACCTCGGCGCCGAGGCGCTCGAGGCGCTGGACCGCGGCGATCTGCCTGCTCACCCGATCGCCCGGGTCGTGGGAGCTCATCCACGCGTCCCACGCGTCCCGCGGGATCAGGCCCGCGCGGCTGGTCACGATCAGCCGCGCCCGCGCCGCGCGCGCGAGGTGCTCCGAGAGCGCCATGCCGACCGCTCCGAGCCCGCCGACGACGAGGTAGACGCCGCGATCGCGCAGCCGCGGGCGTGCAACGGAGGGGAACACGCGGATCGGCTCATACGCGGCGACCCAGCGGTGGAGGTTCCGGTAGGCGACGAAGGGGACGGCGGACGCCGATCCCCGATCCGCGCGCTCGCCCTCGTCTCCACCCGCTCCGAGCTCGCGGAGGAGGTGCTCCACGAGGCCTGTCCCACAGCCGGTGACGTCGACGACCCGGCACCTCAGCGACGGGATCTCCTGCGGGAGGACACTGCACGCGCTCAGCAGCGTCGCCTTGTCCGCCACGATGCGCTCGTCGCCCAGCACCGAGAAGAGCTGGTCCGTCAGCACGACGACGTGAACCGCGTCGCCCGCGCCCCGGGCCGCGATCGCCTGCGAGAGGCGCAGGAGGCCGAAGAAGCCGAGGCGCTGCTGCTCCTCGAACGTCAGCGGCCCCGCGCTGTCTTCGGTCAGGCTCCAGAGGTGGAGCACGCTGGGTGGAGCCGCTCCGCTCGCGGAGACCTCCTCCAGCAGCCGATCGTGGTCGGCGCGCGACGACGGATCGATCTGGAACCGGCCCGCGCCGACCTTGGCGAACGCGGCGCCCGGGCTCACGACGATGACGTCGTTCGACCTCTGCTCGAGCGCCTCGATGAGCGCCGCAGCGAGCCGGGACCGATCCGCGAAGACGAGCCAGCGCCGCGGCTTCGTCGGGCGCTCGCCGATCGGCGGCGAGCGCCTCCACGAGGGCGCGTAGAGCCACTCCGCCACGGGGCGCCGCTCCGCCGTGGCCTCCCGCGCCGGCTCGGGCTCGGAGGCCGGCGCGTCGATCCAGTGACGCTCTCGCTCGAACGGGTAGGTCGGCAGCGGGACGCGGCCGACCTCCTCCCGTCCCGCCCACTCGCTGCGAAAATCGACCGGCGCGCCCGCGAGCCACGCGCGCCCGAGGCGCTCCTTCGCGGCCGCGCGCGCATCCGCGCTGCCCGCCACGGGCGCTTCGCCGGCGGGCGCGTCACCCTCGACGAAGCGCCGGGTGTCCGTCAGCGCGCGCGCCGCGTCCGCGACGTCGTGCGCCACGACGAACCGCCGGTGCTCGAACGTCTTGCGGCCGACCTGCAAGGTGTAAGCGACGTCGGCGAGCCGCAGCCCCTGCGTCCTTGCGAGGTGCTCCGCGAGCCGCTGGCACGCCGACTCGAGCGCCGCCCGCGAGCGCGCCGAGACCACGAGGAGCTCCGGCGCGGGCGCCGCGGACCGCGCGCGCTCCGCGGAGGGAGGCTCTTCGAGCACCACGTGCGCGTTGGTGCCGCCGATCCCGAGCGAGCTGACCGCGGCGCGCCGCGCACCGTGCTCCGGCGCGGGGAAGCTCTCCCCGCGCGAGAGTACGGAGAAGCCCAGCTCCTCAAGGCGCGCCGCCGGGTTCGGTCGCTTGTAGTGGAGCGTCGCCGGCAAGAAGCGGTGCTTCAGGCAGAGCGCCGCCTTGATCAGGCCGACCACCCCCGCGGCGGCGTCGAGGTGCCCGATGTTCGACTTCACGGAGCCGAGGACGCAGCGCGCCCCCGCCGCTCGCCCGTAGTACCGGCCCAGCGCCTCCACCTCGATCGGATCGCCGAGCCGCGTGCCCGTCCCGTGCGCCTCGACGTAGGCCACCGTGCTCGGGTCGACGGCCGCGAGGGCGAGCGCCTCGCCGATGACCTTCTGCTGACCCGCGACGCTCGGCGCCGTGTACCCGATCTTGCCCGCTCCGTCGTTGTTGATCGCGAAGCCCCGGATCGTCGCGTGGATCGTGTCGCGATCCGCGATCGCCTCCGAGAGCCGCTTCAGCACGATGACCGCGACGCCGTTGCCCTCGACGACGCCCGAGCCCTCCGCGTCGAAGGGCCGGCACCTCCCGTCCCCCGAGAGGAGCCCCTCGTCGGGGTCCGTCCAGTACCCCACCTCCTGCTTCGCGCGGACGCCGACCCCGCCGACCACGGCGAGATCGCACTGCTGGTTCAGCAGCGCCTGCGCGGCCAGGGCGACGCCGACGAGCGAGCTCGAGCAGGCGGTCTGCACCGACACGCTCGGGCCGGTGAGGTTGAGTTTGTACGAGACGCGCGTAGCCAGGTAGTCCTTGTCGTTGCCGATCACGACCTCGAGCTGCCTGGCGATGTCCTCGTAAAACGGCGCGCGGCAGACGTTGTACAGGTACGTATTGAAGTTCGCGCCCGCGTACACGCCGATCGTGCCGCGCGCCTCGTCGACGTAGCCGGCGTGCTCGAGCGCCTCCCACGCGCACTCCAGGAAGAGCCGGTGCTGCGGATCGGTCACCGCGGCCTCGCGGGGCGTCATCGCGAAGAACCCGGCATCGAAGCCGGCGATATCGCCGAGGATGTACCCCGCGTCGACGTAGCGCCGCCCGCCTTCTCGACGCTCCGGCCCGTCGTGGAAGCGCGTGAGGACGTCGCGCGCAGCGACGAGGTCGTCCCAGAACGCGCCCACGTTGTCCGCGCCGGGAAACCTGCCGGCCATGCCGATGATGGCGACCCCGAGGTCGCACTCGCCGGAGCCATCCTGACGATCAGCGCTGCTGTCCACCGCGTCCCTCCTTGAGCCAGCCATTCCTCACGTCCCCCGGCGCCGGAGGCGCACGGCCGCCGCACGGCGGCGCTCAGCCCGCTCCTCCGGAAGCACCTGCGCGGGTAGAGCCCCGTTCCCTGGAGGCCCCGCTTCCATCACCCCGATGCCTTCGCCGCCGCACGGCGACTCCGCCTTGCGGAGGACGTCCGCGATGGCCCGCACCGTCGGGTGCTCGAAGACGGCGATGACCGGGAGCTCGACCCCGAACCGCTCCTTGATCCGGGCCAGCACATGGATCGCGGAGACGGAATCGCCGCCGATGTCGAAGAAGTTCCGGGTGACGTCGATCGACGCCTCCGGCCGCCGGAGCACCTCGCCCCAGATGCTGCGGATGGCCGCCTCGATCTCGCCCTCGGGCTGCGCCGCCGGCAGCGCGGCGTCCGACGCATCGCACAGACGCGCGAGCGCAGCCCTATCGACCTTGCCGTTCGGCGTGAGCGGGAGCTCGCTCACCACGCGCAGGGACGACGGCACCATGTACTCCGGCAGGTGACGCGCGAGGTGAGCTCGCAGATCGCCCGTTCCTGCGGCCTCATCCGCGAGCGCGACCCCGGCGACGAGCCGCCGCCCGCGCGCTGCCTCGGGGGCCGCGACCGCGCAGGCGCGGACGCCGGGGCAGCGCTGGAGCACGGCCTCGATCTCGCCGAGCTCGACACGGTAGCCGTTGATCTTGACCTGCTGATCCTGCCGCCCGAGGAACTCGATCTCGCCGCTCGGGAGCGTGCGGCCGAGGTCTCCTGTGCGGTAGAGGCGCTCGCCGGTCACGGGGTGGACGATGAACGATGCCGCAGTGCGCTCCGGGTCGTTCAGATAGCCCTGCGCCACGCCGACTCCCCCGATGAACAGCTCGCCGATAGCCCACGTAGGGCGCCTCCGGAGCTGCGCGTCCAGCACCTCGACGCTCTGGCGCGCGAGCGCCCGGCCGTAAGGGATGCTGCGCCACGACGGGTCGACCTCCCCGATGACGTGGTGAATCGACCAGATCGACGCCTCGGTGGCGCCACCGAGGCTGACGATCTGGACGCGCGGATTCAGGCGGCGGATGCGCGCCGGCAGATCGACCGGGATCCAGTCGCCGCTCATCAGGATGAGCCGCAGGGAGCCGAGCGCGCGCGCCGCCGACGCGTCGCCGGCCGTCTCCACGAGCAGGCCCGCGAGCGACGGGACGGAGTTCCAGATGGTGACCCCGTGCTCCGAGAGGCAGTGGCGAAAGTGGCCCGGATCCTTGAGCTTCTCCTCGTCCGGAAGCACGACGGCACCGCCGCGGCCGAGCGGGCCGAAGATGTCGTAGACCGACAGATCGAAGCCGAGCGACGAGATGCCGAAGACACGATCATTCGGCCCCACGCCGAAGCGATCGTTGATGTCCTCCACGGTGTTGACCGCGCTCCGGTGCTCGATCACGACGCCCTTGGGCACCCCCGTCGAGCCGGAGGTGTAGATGACGTATGCAGGGGAGCTCGAGCTACGGCGCGGCGGGAGGTCGCCGGCTTGCCGCGACAGCTCGCGCCCGTCGATCGCGATGCAGCGCGTCCCAGCGGGCCAGGAGAGCTCGCGCGAGAGACGAGGGAGCGTCAGCACGGTACGAATGCCCGCCTGACGCATGAGCGCGAGGCGCCGCTCTGCCGGAAGCGAGGCATCGAGGGGGACGTAGGCGCGGCCCGCTATCGAGGCGCCGAGCGCCGCGACGACTTGCTCCCATCCTTTCGGTAGGACGACGCCGACGAACTCGCCATCGCCGCGCTCTCCGAGGATCGCTGCCGCGACCCCCCGCGCCAGCCCGAGCAGCTCGCCGTAGCGCAGCACGCGCTCGCCCGTAACCACCGCGACGCGCTCCGGCGCCCTCGCCGCCCAGGCCACGAAGCCATCGTGGAGCAGGGCATCGGGCCCGCGAGGCCCGACGACCTCCGGCAGGGCCGCGGGCGGAGCACCTGGCACCCAGGCCCGCTGTCTCCAGGCGTCGTCGCTCCGCGCGAGCTGCCCGACCGCGCCGCGGAACGCCTCGAACATCGCGTCCAGGACGCCGGGCGGAAACAGCTCTTCGACAGCGTCCCAGCAGGCGATGAGCGAGCCGCCGCGGTCCACGACCTGGAGGTCGATCCACACCTGCGGCGTCTGGGTGATCGCGTCGACCTCCCGGCCGAACCGCTCGATCGCCCCCGCGTCTCGCCCGAGCGCCTCGAACCCGAGCTCGCTCGTGAACACGACGGGCGCGGCGACCTTCCGGCGGCCCTGGGCCATCCGATCGCGCAGCACCTCGACGCCGCTGTAGAGCCGGTGGTCGAGGTCCGCCCAGAGCCGCTGTTGAAGGGCCCGGGCGCGCTCCAGGAAGCTCTCGCCCGCGCGGTGGTCGACCTCGAGCAGCGTGATCGACGTGAAGTCGCCGACGAGCTGGTCGCTGTCGTCGCACAGGGGAAGGCGGTTGAACAGCGTCAGGTTGAGGCAGAAATGCGGCGACTTGCTCCAGGTCGACAGCACCTCCGCGTACACGCTCAGGAGGACCGCGGCCTCGGTGAGCCCCGCGGCGTGCGCCTTCTGGCGAAAGGACCGAAAGGCGTCCGGATCGAGCTCGAAGCGCCGGCGCCGGAACCTCGGCCGCTGCAACGTCCAGGGGTCCTTGGCGAGCGGCAGCTCGGGGCCCGGAGGCAGCGAGGGGGCGCGCTCTCTCCAGTACGCGGCGGATGCGGCGTAGGCCTCCGTGCGCTTGAGCGCCTCGAGCGCCATGACATAGTCCCGGAAGGACGTGGCGCTCGGCAGGAGGAGTCGGCCTGGATCCTCGTAGAGGCGGCGCCACTCCTCGACGACGCGAAACAGACTCTGCGCGTCCAGGATGAGGGCGTCGAAGCTCAGGTGAAGGCGCTGCGCTCCCCCGGGGAGCCGCGTGGCCCGGATGTCGAACAGCGGCCACCGTTCGGCGGGGAGCACCTGATGGGAGAGCTCGTCGCGGAGCCGCTCCACGTGGGCGCCTGCCTCCGCGGCGCTCGCGCCGCCAAGATCGTAGGTCGCGATCTCGTAGGCTGGTACGTTCTCCAGCACCTGCTGACGACCGTCCGAGCGGATGACCGCGCGGAGCATCGGATGGTGCTCCACGACCCTGCGCCATGCCTCCTCGAGCCGCGCCACATCGAACGTTCCCTCCAGCTCGACATAGATGTGCGTGGCGACGCCGCCGAGCTCGAAGATCTCGTGGCGTCCCAGCCAGTAAGCGTGCTGCACGCCGGTGAGCTGGAAGGGCTCGTGCGCCTCGGCCGGTCGCGCGAGGGCGCGCGGGAGGGAGCGCACGCCGAGCGCGTTCGTCTGGAGATAACGCTCCTCGAGCCGCCGGCAAAACGACGCGAGCGTGGGCGCCTCGATGAGATCGGAGAGGCTCGCGCGGACCGCAAAGGCGCGGTCGACCTCCGCGAGGACCGAGAGCGCCGCGATGGAGTGCCCCCCGAGGGCGAAGAAGCTGTCTTCCTCACCAACCGACTCGACGCCGAGCGCCCTCGCCCACAGGAGTGCCATGCTGCCGGCGAACGAGGCGCCGTCCGCGGCCACCCCCGTCCTGCCGACGTCCGGGGAAGGCAGCCGGCCTCGATCGACCTTGCCGTTCAGCGTGAGAGGCAGCTCGCGCAGCAGGATCAGCTGGCTCGGCATCATGTACGCCGGCAGCCGCTCCGCCGCGAACGCGAGGATGTCCTCCGCGGCCGGAGCGCCCTCGGAGCTCACCGGAACCGCATAGGCGACGATCCTCTCGCCCGCGGACGAGGCATGGAGCATGGCGAAGGCCGTCTTCAGTCCGGGGTGGGCGGCAAGGTTGACCTCGATGTCGCCGAGCTCGATCCGGTGCCCGCGCAGCTTGACCTGGTGATCGACGCGCCCGAGGAAATCGATGTTCCCGTCGGGCCGGAGGCGCGCGAGATCGCCGGTGCGGTAGAGGCGCCCCTCCTTCGGCGTCCCCGGCGGGCGGCCGTCGCGCGCCGAGCCGGTGTCGAATGGGTCGCGGATGAACCGGGACCGGGTGAGCTCAGGCCGGTTGTGGTAGCCCCGCGCGACCCCTGCGCCACCGATGTAGAGCTCCCCCACGGCTCCAGGGGGCACCGGCTGGAGTGCCTCATCGAGGAGGCGGATATGCACGTTGGCGATCGGCTTTCCGACGTGCGGAGGACGCTGGTCGCCGTCCGGTGCCTCCGCCACCCTGCCCCAGCTCGCGGCGATCGTCGCCTCCGTGGGCCCGTACAGGTTATGGAGCTCGAAGGGCACGCCCCGGGGCGCATAGGCGCGCAGGCGATCGCCCCCCACGAGCATCTTCTTCAGCGACAGCCTCGGCGGTGCGGGCTCTCGAAGCAGCGTCTCGGCGAGCGGCGTCGGCAAGCTGCAGCAGGTGATCGCCTCCTCCGCCAGCCAGCGATAGAGCGCGCCAGGCCTGCCGTAGTCGGCCCGATCAGCGAAATGCACGCTCGCCCCGCTCACGAGCGCGGGCCAGATCTCCCACACGCTCCCATCGAACGACGGCGCGAACACCTGACTCACGCGGTCGTGAGGACCGAGCCCGAAGGTCTCGATATCCCAGAGGACGAAATTGACGATCGCGCGGTGCTCGATCATCACCCCCTTGGGCTCTCCGGTCGATCCCGACGTATAGATGAGATAGGCCAGGTCCTCCGCGGCCGGCGGTCGCCATGGGTCTCGCGCTTTCGGCGCCGCCTCCTCCACCACCCCGCTCCCTTCCCCGTCGGGCCGGTCGATCCGCAAGACGACGTCGGCCTCGATCCCTCCGCGGTCCGCGAGGAGGATCTCCGCGCCTGAGTCCTCGAGCATGAACGACAGCCGCTGCTGCGGACACCGCGGATCCAGAGGGAGGTACGCGCCGCCCGCGAGCAGGACGGCGAGCTGGGCAATCACCATCTCCGGGCTCGGCGTACAGCAGACGGCCACGAAGCTCCCTGGCCGCACACCGCGGGCGCGCAGCGTCCGCGCGAGCCCGGAGGCCCGCGCCATGAGCTCGCGGTACGAGTAGGCCTTGCGGCGATCGGCGAGGGCCAGCTTGTCCGCGTGGCGGCGAGCGCTCTCTTCGACGAGCGCATGGAGCAGCCCGGTGCCTCCCGCGGCACGGGCGGCAAGTGGACGTGACGAGCCTGTGATCATGAGATCACCCGCTTTCCCTTCCTGATAGGCGTCGCCGCAGCTCAGCGCGCGCGCACGAGTCCTGTCACAAGCCCATTGATCAGGATCCCTTTCACGGGATCCGCTTCGACGCTCATGTCTTGTAACGTCGTCTCGCTGTAATCCGCGTTCGTGTCGGAGGCGAAAACACGGCTGTCCGTGCTCAAGTACTTCACGACCCCCGAGCCAGGCGGCACGCCCTCCACGACCGTCGCGGTCGTGAGCGATTCAAGGTCGATCTTCCACCACTTCCACGCAGCGGCAGCGTAGAGCGACAGCGCATCGGTCGTCGGGGAGATGGGGAACAAGCTCTCGTCGTACGCGCGCAGGTACGCCGTGCTGCCCGCGCCGGGCACGATCCCGCCGCCGGGGAAGCCCCCCGTGAGGTCCGAGACGTTGACGAAGAAGTCCGGGTCGAAGGCGTCCTCGCCCGCGCGCATGCGGATCAGGCACCCTGTCTTGCTGGCCTCGTCCCCACCGATGACGTTCAGCGCCGCGTTATAGGGGTCGCTCCCCAGGTAGAGATCGCCCGAGGGCGCGATCATCGAGTTCGAGACGCCGCCGCAGCGCTGGTCGTGCACGTAGGTCACCTCGTCCGTCTCGACGTCGATGAGGGCCGCCGAGGTCTCGGGGAGGATCTTGCTGAAGTTCTGGTCGTAGTAGAGCGCGATGACGACGAGCTGCTTGCCCCTGCGCTTGGGGATATAGTCGAAGTACGGGATCCACCCCTCGCGCTTCAACCCGCCGAGGTCGATGGCCTTCTGGATCGCCATCTCTTCGGGGTTCCAGGCGATGGCCTGGAGCGAGCTGTCATCGAGCAGGTAAGCCTTCGTCTCGGACACGAAGTGCAGCGATCGCGTCGATGCGCCCCCGGCGACGCCGTGACGATCGAAGCGGAGCTCCTGCGCCGCATCGAGCCTGCCCGACGGATCGAGATCATACCGCGTGAGCTGCGGGGTCTGCAGCAGCAGCGCATAGACCTTCTTCTCGCCGTCGATCCCGAAGAGGTGCACCTGGTCGGGGAGCTCGACGGCCTGCGCGTAGTCGACGGACTGCCCCTCATCGAGGGAGGGCGTCACGAAGAGCAGCGACGTCGCGTCCTGGCCCACCTGGAGGATCGTCGTCACCGCATAGAGCGGGCCGCTCGGGTACGCGCCGGCGCCCACCTGCTGCTCGTCGTCGGTCCCGCAACCGGCGACGCTTGCGGCGAGCGAGAGCGCCACAAGCGTCGCCTTGGTACAGCTTGTTCTGGGTGAGTCATTCATTGGCGTGTCCTCTTCGTCATCCAACGCATGGTCTCCTGCGATCCACGCGTCAAAGCTCGATCATTCCCTTGAAGTAAAATGCGCGCCCGGGCTTCTGAACACCGTAGAAATCCTGCGCCTTCGCGTCCGTCAGGTTCTGCACTTCCAACGTCGAGCTGACCGTCGTCGCGCCGTGGACCACGTACGTCAGGTCCGCCGTGTGGAGGAGCTGCGCCTCGATCACCGGTTTGTCCTCGCGACGCGCGACGCTCTCCCAGAACCGGAAGAACTCGTGCGTGTAGCGGGAAGTCCAGCCCAAGGCGAGCTGATCGCCTGGCGTCGCGACAGAGGAGAGCTGAGCGCGGGCCCTCGCGCTCCCGAACAGCCAGGGGAGGTTCGGGATGCGGTCCCCGGCCCTCTCGGCGAATTCCCCCTCGGTGGAGGTGTTGCGGAGGTCCTGATAGGTCGCGCTCGCCTCGACGCTGAAGTAGGAGCCAGGCGACACCCAGCCCGCTTGCCCCTCGATCCCGAGCGCGCGCACCGAATGCACGTTCTTGTGCTGGAAGTACATGTTGCCTCCGCGGAGGTAGACAAAATCCTCGGCCCACCGGGCGAAGGCGTTCACCTCTCCGCTGAACGCGCCGAGGCCTTTCTTCCGGCGGGAGAGCGCGAGCCCGAGGTTTCCATTGTGGCTGGTCTCCGGCTTGAGCTCGGGGTTCGGCTGGATGAGGATGCCGTTGCCAAAGATCTCGTCGGCGCCCGGCAGGCGCGTCGCGGCCTCGTACGACACCTTCGCGTAGAGCCAGTCGTTCAAATGGAGCCTCACCCCATCGCCGGCTCCCGCCCGGAGCGCGTCCATGCTCACAGGGACGAGCGCATTGCCCGCGAGCACCTGATCCGACGCGGCGTGCATCAGGTAGCCTTTCACGAAGGCGACGTTCTGCAGGCGGCCCCCGAGGAAGCTCGCGTCGAGCTCGAGGCCGCCCACGAGCTTGAGGAGATCGCGGCGGACCGCGAGGGGGTCGGGCTCGTCGGGGGCGAGCTTCGCGCGCTCCACCCCCGCACTTGTAACGAAGGTCGGCGAGACATTGAGCCGGAGAGCGCGCCGCGGTCCAGCGTGCCACGTGAGGAGCCCCCTGCCGAGAAAGCTCTCCTGCCAGATCGTTTGGTTCCGGGCCCGCCCGTCGATCTCGCCTGCCCTGCGCCGCACCCCCACGACGCGGCCCTCCCAGTCGTAGACGGCGCTGGAGATGTCCCGGAAGTCGGTCACGCGCCGCGAGCCGCTGGCGAGGAGATCGAGGTCCAGGCCATGCCACAGGGCCTCCGGCTGCGTGTAGCGGAGCGTTGCCCCGTAAAGCCCCTCACCGTAGGTGACCGCCCCATACGGCGTCGACATGAGCACGTCGTGCTGCAGGTCCTTGTCATAGTGGGAGGCGAACGCGCGGAGCGTCAGCCGCTTCACCCATGCGCGATCGACGAGGCCGACATCGAGTGAAGCGCCGCGCGCGCCGTAGGCATCGTGTCCCCGGTGCACGGTCGCGGCTCGAGGGCGTCCTGTCTCCTTGTCCGGGATCTCGGCGTCGGTAGGATAGTCGTTCCGCGCCGAGTCGATGAACGCGCTCACCGCAGCGAAGAAGCCGCTCTCCTCATGGCGGTAGCGAGCGCCCACGGTGGCACGGTAGGTCGCGAACGAGCCAACCTGGTACGATGCGTCGCCGCCCGTGTCGTAGTAGCTCTTTGGAGTGACCAGATCGACCGCGCCGCCGAGCGCGTCGGCTCCGAAGCGGATCGGGACGACCCCTCGGTAGATCTCGATGCGTTCGACGAGGTTGACCGGCACGCCGGCGAGACCAAGGGCGAGCCCCGCGAGCTCGAGCGGCACACCGTCCAGAAAGACACGGATCTGGTCGTTGTAGAATCCGTTGAGAGAGAAGCGCGCGCTGGTGCCGAGCCCGCCTGCGCGGGCGACGCTCACGCCTTGAGCCTGGTTCAAGACCTCGCCCATGTCCGCCGCCCGGCGCTTGGTGCGCGCGACCTCGAGGATCGAGACAGCCTCCGCGGACTCTCGATGCTCCTGCACTTCGCCCTTCTGCGCTCTCACCGTGACCTCTATCGGAGCGGCAGCGCCTGGCTCCGCGGCGTCACGAGCGGGTCCGGCCGGTTCGGGTCCAGGTGCAGCCTGCGCCAGCGCGACCCGAGCCGGGAGCGAGGCAGACACCGCGGCGATCACGAAACAAGCACGGGGAGACAAGGCGTTCCTCTCACGAGAGACGGTAGCACGATCTGCAACAAACGTGACACGCAATAATAGTGGTCATGGCGACGACCGCAAAACAAGGCAAAGAGAGATGATTTTCCGCTCCTTCTGAGCGGCGGGCATGGACGCACGTCGCGCGTACCGCTCCAACCGGACGGCCTCTCGGACCCGGGGATCCTCTCGAGGCCTCCAACAAAGCTGCCAAATCCGCGCGTGCGGCTGTGTCGAGCGTCACTGCCCCGGCGCGCACGCGCGCGCAACGATCCAGGCGACGCCCGTCATACCGTGTTGATTCTCTTGGCCAGTGTGCGCCTCCTCGTTTGCGTCGTCGTCTGGGGCGGGATCGAACCGCTCACGCCGAATTCGCGAGAAAGAGAGGCCTGCCGACCGCGTAGAGAACGCTGGACCCATCCAGCGGCGCGCATCTTCGTGCTCTACGGGCTCATCCACGTCGTTCGGCGCGCTGCGGCGTACCTTCGCACGCCTCACTCGACTGCCTAGCGGCTGAGCCCGTATCCCACGAATCTGCACCCCGCTATAGAAGGAGGCTTGGACAGACGCTTCGCCCCCGCGGGCGACTGGAAGACAACGCGGGGACGGGTCGGAACCGAGCCGGGCGCAGGACTACGCCGGATTCGGACCTACCCGCCTCCCTCGAGGCTTCCAGGTCGAACCGGCGTCGGATATCTCCCCGACGACCGGGCGCTGGTAGGTCTTCGGGCTCGTGAGCGTTCCGGCTACGCCGGGTTCCTACTGTCCACCGCTTCCCAGCCCGAGGGCCAGTGCTCGTCGTGGAGGTCGCTCTCACTTACCGCTGCGGGGCAGCCCCGGATTTCCACCGGGTTCCCTTTTAAGCCCGAGCCGAAGCTCAGGCACCAGCACGGGGCGGAGGATATCCTGATGCGCCTTGCACGTCAACCATGATCTCGGGCGAGGCCAAAATCTCGGGTACTGGAGCCATTGAGGAGGACGGCGCCACGTCCGGGCGATCGAGCCAGGAGCTCGGGCTCATCTCGGGAGGCCTCGACCGGTGTTCGCGTACCGAGCGGGTCGTCACGCAATGACAGTGGCAGCTCCCCGCTGCGACGCGGACATGCGGCGTACGTTTCTCTGTTCGTAAGCCGGAATCTATTCTAGAGCGACAAACACATTGAAAACCATTTAATTCCGTCAGGTTACGCTGCCTGCTGTATCAGGCGCTGGGCCGCCTCGAGATTCTGGATCGCTGCTGCGCGCCGGAGGTCGAAGAGATTTCGCCTGGCGCCGATGTAGCGTGCAGTGTGGCCCTTCCGTGCCGCGATGTGGGCGAGCGCATGCTCCACAGCTACCCGCTGGCGGAGCACGGCGCGACCTGCCCCCGTTTGCTGCAGCTTCCGGAATTTGCGCTGCAGAGTCTCGTCCTTCGCGATGGACACGGTCCGCCCCCGTCCCGAGGCGGCTTGGGTGCATCTGGCTCGGAGGGGGCACGCGCCGCACTCCTCAGGATCGAACTGGACCGTGTCGCCTGGCTCGAATACCTCGACCTGTCCTGCCGGACAGGTGATCGTCTTGGTGCGCAGGTCGATCTTGAAGTCGCGCTTGCTGAACAGGTTGGGGTTGCGAGCACGCTGTCCCCAGGGCTTCGAGAACACCTGGCCACCATCGCGGATCACATCGCCGACGACGGGACTGTTCACATAGGCGCGATCGATGTGGAGCTCGCCGACGTGCAGCCGCTGACGCCGGATGTCCTCGGCGATCGGTGCAGCCCCCTCTTCTTCGGGGCGATTCGCTGGCGTGACCGCACAGGCGACGATGACGGGAAGGTCCAGGTCGCGTGCGATGTGTTCCTTGTAGCCATCGAACCTCTTCGAGCGGCTCTTTCTGCCGTGGCGCATCTCGGCGTCCTCAATGGATACACGGCGGTCGGCTGCAACACCTTGACGGATGCGAACGGTCCCATCCTCACCCGTTTCCAGGTCTTGGTCCCGAACCTGTGTGACCGCATCCAAGTAGAAGCGGAGCGGCTGCTCGACGACGTCGTCCAGATGGCGGTCCACCCACTGATGCAGCGACGAGACCTGCCGCTCCAGGATCTGAATCGCCGCCGCCTTCTGTTTCGGGTCGCTCCAATCGAGGTCGAGCCCCGCCTTGATGCTGGGCGCCAGCAGCAGCGGAATGCCCGCCTTGCGGCAGATCTCCTCGGGCGGGCGCTCCATGATCTTCGACACGACGCGAACGATGCTGCGTGCTGCATGGCCGAGCAGGTTGATCGTGTCCTCAACCCGCCCGGCTCCCGCTAAAGGGCGGCTATCGACGGCCACGCGCAGCGCTTTGGACACCGCACGCCTCTCGCCCTCCGTCATCGCGCCGGACCGAACGAGCGCCACGGTCCGCTCCAGCAGCACCCGGTCCATCTCATGCTCGACCATCCGCTCTCGGAACCCCTGCAGCGCGCCCTGCGAGAACGCGGGCGTGGCCGCCCCCAGGCAGCCGAGCACCATCTGCCAGCGAAGGTCGACGATCGACAGCTCCACCGCCTCGGCATCCGATGCACCGACGTAGCCCTGGAGCAGCGTGACCATGCACATCAGCGCCGGCGGATGCGGCGGCTCACCTGCGCCCGTGGTCCGGTACATGCTCTCGAGCTGCTCCTGGAACGTCTCGTCGAATAGCTCGTGCCGGTGCAGCCTGAGAAAGCCGAACAGGGCTCGCACCCGGGTCAACCGCTTCATGAGCGCCTGTTCCTGCCGCGACAGCTCCACCGGTGGCAACCATCGTTCCATCCGTGCACCTCCGGATGCGGACGAGATCATGGTCCGACGAGACCGTCGAGCGCTTCCGTCGAAGCGCTCGGGATTACCACAAAATCAAACTGATCGGTCCTCTAGAAGCCGCGCTGCCGCCCCGCCGCGGCAACGTGCCGTGCTCCTTCGCGTTGCGGAAACGCGACCCTGCCCTACGTCCCGAGGCGAAATGACATCGGACACTCCAGGCCGCATCGAGCGGTGGCTTCGTCACCCGTATGCCTTCAGAGCGGTTCTTTTCGTCGCGTTCGCATTGGCGCTGCCGTCCATCGCGATCGGCTTCCACACCGACGATTACATGCTTCTCGGCTTCCTCGCGAGGTCATATCCTGGCAGTCCTCCATGGTACGATCTCTACAACTTTGCCCCTGGCGGCGCGCGCGACACACAGGCGCTCATCGAGGCATCAGGATTGCCCTGGTGGACACATCCTGAGCTCAAGCTCCACCTGTTCCCTCCCCTGGCGAGCGCCCTGCTCACCATCGAGCGCCTCGTCTTTGGCAGCGCTCCGCTCGGCTACCACCTCGTCTCTATCGCGCTCTACCTCGCGCTGGTCGTCGCCGTCGGACGGCTGTTCCGGAGGGTGCTGCCGGGCGCGACCGCCGCCCTTGCGCTGCTGCTCTTCGCCATCAACGAGGATCACGCGACCCCGTTCGGCTGGATCGCCTGCCAGCATCTGCTGCTCGCCACGCTCTCGACGGTGCTCGGGCTGCTGGCCTGGCTGCGCTACAGCGAAGCGGGATGGCGCCCGGGGCGTTACTGCGGCCCGCTCGGCATCGGCATCGGGCTCCTCGGCAGCGAGGCGGCGCTCGGGGGGGCGGCTTACTGGGTCGCCTATCAGCTCGCGGGTCCGGCGCGGCCCGGCTGCGTGGCCGGGTGGCGCGCCCGCCTCCTCCGCGCGTCCCCGGTGCTCGGCCTCCTCGCCTACTTCGCCGCCTACCGCGCGATCGATGGCGGCGCCGCGAACAGCAGCATGTACGTCGACCCGCTGTCGAGCCCCGGGGAGTTCGCGCGCGCTGCTGCCGAGCGCCTGCCCATACTCCTCGGCAATGCCCTGGCGCTCGTGCCCAGCGGCCTCTCGATCACGCAACCCAAGGTCCCTTTCATCCTCGCCGGGCTCACGGCCACCGCGTGCGTCGCGCTGCTTTACCGCGCGTGCCTACCCTCGATCCTCCACGAGGAACGGGCCGCGCTGCGCTGGCTCGTCCCGGGCGCCGTCATGGCGCTCGTCACGACCCTGGGAGGCTTTCCTGGAGCGCGCCTCCTCTTGCCGTCGAACATCGGCTTCGCGCCCTTGTTTGCCGTGCTCCTCGTGCGGGGACTCCGCCGCGGCCCTTCGCCCTGGACCTCGTCCTTGGGCCGCCGTGCCGGCGCCGCGCTCCTCGGCGTCTTGCACGTCGCGCTCGCGCCGTGCCTGTTGATCATCGGCACCCGCGCGCATGCTCAGCTCGCGCGGAAGGTCGAGGACGCCGCCCGCAACGCGGAGATCGGCGCCGCACCCGGACAGCGAGTCTTCGTCGCCGCTGCGTCCGATCCGATGGCGGCCGAGTATCCGCGGGCGGTGTTCGCCGTAAGGTCTCCGGGCGCGCTCTCCTGCTGGTCGAACCTGTCGATGGCCAAGGTCGCACACCACCTCACGCGCACGGGCCCCTCGTCGTTCACCCTCACGCCTGTCTCAAGCACCCTGCTGACTGGACCTTTCGAAACCGTCTATCGCGCTGCCGCCTCGCCGCTCGATGGGGGAGAGCGGGTCCTCCAGTGCGGCGCCACGATCCGGGTCTCGGCCGTCGAGGAAGGAAGACCGTCACGAATTGACGTCGATCTGGGCGCTCCTCTCGAAGATCCGGGACTCGTGCTCTTGGCATGGCGCGAGGGGAAGCTCCGCCGTGTCGCGCCGCCCCCCGTCGGCGCGACGGTGGAGCTCCCGTGGTCTCCAGGACCGCTCGGGCTCTAGCCTGGTTCGCGCGAGGATCGCAGACGCTCTCCCGCCGGTCGTAGAGGCCAGTGATCGGTCGGCTGCTCGGGCTGCCGGTCACCTGCTCGCGCCCTCATCGCGCCCCCGCCACGACGCGCGCGAACGCGTCGGGAGAGAGGCCCACCTCGGCCTCGCTGCGCGTCTCCAGCGTCTCGGGATCGAGCCGGAGCACCTTGCCCGGCGTCGCGGCCTGGTCGCCCTCGCAGACGATGAAGAGCCCGTGCTCCTCATCGAATTCGGCGAGGTGCGGCCTGAAGCATTCCTCGCTGATGTTCCGGGAGACGGCGTCGCGATCGTCCGAGGTCACGCCGATCCGCGCGATCGCGTCAGGCACCTGCGTCGGCACGTAGACGGCGCTGCCGCCAGGGGTCCACGCGCTGAAGTAGGGCGCGCCGATCGTGAGGATCGTCTTGGATTCGTCGAACGTTTCCGACGCGACATCGAAGAAGCGCACGTCCCTGCTCTGCGTGTTGCTCACGGCGATGGTCGTCCCATCAGGCGACATGACAGCGGTGTAGGGCCCGTAGCCCGAGGAGTGGGCGCCGGGCTTCAGGGGCGGGCCGACAGGGACGAGCCTTACCTCGGCGGCCGGGTCCGTCAGGTCGACGATCGCGAGGGCGTCCTCGCCATAACAAGCGACGTAGGCCCGGGCGCCATCCGGCCGCGAGAGGGCGATCCCGTTCGCGGCCTTGCAGACCGGGATGAGCGTCGGCTCGGCCGAGCCGCCAGGCAAGAACGCGTCTGGATCCATGACCGCGAGCGATGAGCGCGCCGCCTCGGGGTCCTCTGGGTTCTCAAGCATGCGCTTGAGATCGAAATGAGAGACGACCATGCGCCCGCCGTCCTCCGAGATCACGAGGTCGCCCGGGTTGGCCTCGACGCGCACCTGCCCGAGGACACGCAGATCGGCCAGCGCGAGCTTCTGGACATAGCCGGCCACCGTGCTCCCGCCGTGCTCCGCATGGGGGCCGCTCGAATCGGCGGTGGCAGGGTACGACAGCGTGATGTAGAGCGCGCCGCCCGCGGCGTCCACGGCCACGCGGTGAGGGCCATCGATCGTCACGGGATCGCGGCCCACGGGGTGGACGCCGAAGCGCTCCCCTGTCTCGAGCGCGATGAGGGAGATCGTATCGGAGAGGCTATCGGTCACCACACCCATCCCGCCGTCCGGAATCATGATCTCCGGACGCCGATTCGGATAGGGGTCGCCCTCGTAGACATCGTAGCGGTATTCGATGACGGGATCGGGATCGCTGCAGCTCGCCAGCGTCGCCGCCGCGAGCGCGCAACCCAGGAATCGCGCAATGACCATGGCTGACCTCGAGATGAGCGCCCCGCGGGTGCGCTCATGCATCGCGCTCCCGGAGCTCGTCGTCGAGACGCTCGTCGTACTCGTCGCGGGCAGCCGCGAGGGCGCCTCCGGACGGAGCGGCCTGCGCTGCGTTGCTCCGCCACGATCGCAGGAGGGCAAAGATCCCGAGGAAGGTCACCGCGATGCCCAGCATCAATCCCAGCGCGACCTTGCCGAGCGCGCCTGACGAGGGCGCCGCGCGGAGGCGTTCGCCGTATCGCGCCACGAGGTCCTGCTCGATGGCGTCGGCCGCCTCGCCCCGACGGAGACGCGCGTGGATCTCGCGACGAAGATCGCGCGCCACCTCCGATTCATGGACATCGAGCGTCTGATCCCAGCAGCAAGGCGCGAGCAGACGCGCCGCGAGGGCCCGCTCGCCGGGCGCCGGGGTCGAGTCGACGAGCTCGGAGGCCACCTGGCTGGGCGGCGCGGGCTCGGCCCTGCCGGTGAGCGCCATGCCAGCAACGGCCGCGGCCAGCGCCATCGCGCGGCGCCAGCGCCAGCTCCGCGGCGCTCGGACACGCAGAGGCGAACCCACGTCGCGCGCGCCGTGAGGGGAACGGACCGGGGCATTCGCAGCGCCGCGGTGCTCTCGCTGGCTCATGGCGAAACAGACTACCGCTACCGGCCTCCATGGCCCTGCGACACGATGTCGCGCTGGTCACCACGCGGCCACATGCGCGCCGGAGGTCGCGATAGGGCAGCATCGCTCGACGAGATGCGACACGGTGACGCATTGCTCGACCTGCACGGCTCGACCTACTGTCGCGCGCATGCCGCACGACGTTCTCTCCTCCTCCACATCTCCGGCGCCATCGCTGGCAGGCGCCGGAGCGCCGGTTCGCCGGCGCGGCCGCCTGCGCCCGGTGCGGATAGGGCTCTGCGTCTCCGCGCTCGCGGGGATCACCTTCGTCGGCGTGCTGTCGCGTGTGCGCGAGGCGCCCGCCTCGCCGCCCGTGCTCGGCGAGATGCCGGCGTTCTCGATGACGGATCAGGACGGTCGCCCCGTCACGCGGGAGTCGCTCCGCGAGAAGACGCTGATCGTCGACTTCTTCTATGCGAGCTGTCCCGTGTCGTGCCCGAGGCTCTCGGCGCAGATGGCAGCGTTCCAGGAGCGGATCGCCCAGCGCAGCGCGGCGCGCGGACAGGCGCTCCCCATCCACCTCGTCTCGATCACGCTGGACCCGGAGAACGACGCACCCGACGTGCTGCGACGCACGCCGCGTCCTTACGCGGGTCGAAAAGCGCAGGTGAGCCGACTGCGGGGCGGGGAGCGTGGATGGGTGGCCGCTCGATCGGAGGACTGGACGCCGGCGCCATGCACGAGCGTGGCGCCAGGAGGTCTGCAGCGCGGTAGCGCTCAATGCGCCGCTGCCCCGGTCTCCAGCATGTACTCGGCGATCTGCCGGAGGCGCTCGTCCCCGAGCGAGGCGAACGGTGGCATCTGAGGCGCATCAGCGCGCTTCTTCCCGGGTGCCCGGGCCCACGTCACGATGCCGTTCGGGTTGCCTGCGTAGATCTGAGCGATCTCGGTGAGCGACGGCCCGACGATCCGACGGTCGACGCCGTGACACGCGCCGCAGGTGTTGTGGAAGAGATGTTGCCCATCGCTGACGCCCGCGGCGGCGCGCTCACGTCCCACGCGGAGGTCGTACGCCGCTTGGGCCGAGTCATCGACCCACCGGCGAGTCACCTCCTGCATTTCCGCTCGATGCTCGGCGAGAGCCACGCCCCGGTACATGTGTCGACCGAGGGCCATGCAAAACACGGTGAGCGAGATGTACCCGACGATGAGCGGCAGACGTTTGCCATGCGGCTCAAAGACCGACAGCTCTCTCCACATCATCCAGACCGCGGGAACCGCGACGCCAGCGCCGATCAGGATCGGGGTTACGACCGACACGTGGAAGCCCTTCGAAGGGAGCGTGAATAGCACGAGCGGCCCTACGATGAACTGCGCCAGAGAGACGGCGAAGGCGACGGAGTAGAAGATGCGCCGAAGCCCCGGCCGCGTGAGCCGCTCGAAGGTCTCCTCGGCTGGAAACTTGCTCCGGCCGAAGTACCAGACTCCGAAGAGGCTCGTCAGGATGAGTGACGCGCAGAGGAAGTGAAAGTATCGAGGGAAGACGTTCGGCAGCAGAAGCGAGCTGAGAAAACCTCGAACCCCAGTCCAGCGCTCCGGGAACATCATCAGGTTCACGTTCGCCAGGAACACGAGCGGGATGACGAGAAAGAGCGCTACCGCGAGTCCGAGGATCGCGATGTGAAGCCGCTTCTGTGTCTCGAGCCGATCCCACGTGTACTTGTGGAGGTAGAGGAGGAGGAACGTCGTCGCGATCGCCGGGATCAACAGGATCCACGCCGTACCCGTGAGCGCGTTCGCTGTGTAGAAGTGGATCGTGTACAGGACGTTGATGAGCAGGAGCGGCGCGACGCCGAGCACCACGGCGAGGCTCTTGTTGACCGTGACGGTCGCCGCGAGCGCGCGTGCGAGCTTGTCGAAGTCGCGGTCACGAAGGCCACGGATCTCGAAGCCGAGCACGAGAAGCGAGCCGCCCACCATCAGGTTGACGAGCAGAATGTGGGCGATGAAGGCAATGACGAGCAGCCCCTCCAGCAGCCCCTGACTTGCTGGGAGCGGGAGGGGAATGTCTCTCGGGATGGGTGTCGGGTTCATGTCCTGCGAATCCTTGAATTCTTGAGGGGAGCGGTCACGGGTCGACGGCGAGCGTTCCGTCGCTTCGTCGCTTCGGCCGCGGTGGCGCCGCGACCCCCGTGACCTGCGCTCCTTCGATGACGTCGCGCTGGGTCTGAAGGCTCTCGAGCCACGCCGCGAGAGCCTGCTTCTCCTGTTCGTTCCCGGGGAACGGCGGCATGAAGGGCCGCGCGTTGTGCATCGCCCCGATGTAGCTGGCGATGGCATCACGCCGCCAGGGCTCCGCGTAGTCCCACGAATCGCGGTTGCTGTACATGCCTTCGAGGAGCCCGCGGATGCCGTTCACGCCGTCGACCGTGTGACATCGCGTGCATGCGAGGTTGAAGACCTCGCGCCCGGCCTCGAGCTCATTCTCCGGCGTGATCCGGCGGACCGCCGTGTACGTCGCGTGCGCGAGGAGCCCGTCGCGCTGCAGCAGCGGATAGTCTTCCTCACGGAGGCCGTTCGCGTACAGATACCCGGCGATCGCGTACGGCTTTCGAACGAACTCGCGCACGCGCTCGAACGTGCCGAGGAGCAGGACGGTGAGCACCGCGGGCACGACGAACGCCCAGCGACGGAGGCTGGCCGGACGAGCGGACCCCCAGGCCATCACGAGCGCGATAGCGATGCAGGCGCCACCTAGCACCCACAGCGCAGTGCGCGCCCATCCCTCGAGCATCTGCGTGAGGAGCGCGACGGGGATGTTCGCCTGCATCGCCGCGGGGACGACGCGCGCATACCACCAGCCGCCCGCGACGCACGGGAGCGTCCAGAACAGGGACCAGTGGGCGATCGACCTGACCGCTTGCGCGCGAAGCGCCGATCCGCGCTCGGTGACCCACAGCAACGCGGCGAGGCCGAACGCGCCTGCCATGACCATGGCGAGGGGGGTGCGGAACGCGAGCTGCGGCAGGTAGATCGGGTTGAACATCCCGCTAAAGAGCGTCCGGTCGGTGCGCCACGAGCCGGGGTCCATCATGAATCCGAGGATGGACACGATCAGCGCCATCGTGATCCATGAGGCGATGGAGAGCGCAGCGCCCAGCTTGACGTGCGCCCGCTTGCGCGGCCCGGTCCACCTCTTCCAGCTCAGGTAGTAGGCCAGGATGAGAACGACCTCGGTCACGAACACGAGCCATTCGGTGAACCATGTCCAGAAGAAGACCCGGATCAGGCTCCCGATGGCGTACGGGTTCACGAGCGACGCGGAGAGCCAGATGCCCACGCCGGTGAGCGCGCCGACGGTCGTCGTGACGATGAAGAAGAAGGAGAGGAGGCGGTGCGCCAGAGCGTCCCAGGACTCATCGCCGGTCTGGACGCCCCGTCGTTCGAGGTAAGCCACCAGCGGAATGCCACCGACTGCCATACCATGGTTGATGACCACGTGCAGCACCGCGATGATCGCGATGAGCATGCGGTTGTTGAGGAAGTCGAGGTGGAATACAGGCAGGTCCATGCCTCACCTATGTGCACGAGCTCGGCCGGCTTTTCAGCGTGGCCAAGGGTCGCGCGACGAAATGCCCATCACGGGCTCGGGCATCACGGGCTCGGGCGCTTACCGAGCTTGCGCTGCAGTGAACGACGATGCAGCCCGAGGAGCGCCGCCGCCTGGGTGATGTTGCCACCGCAGCTGACGAGCACCCGGTCGATGTGTTCCCACTCTACACGTTCAAGCGACGGGACCGAGGTCGGCGGCGGCTCGTCAGCGGGCGACCCGTCGTGGTCGAACGCCGCGACAATCTCGTCAATGTCGGCGGGTTTCGTCAGATAGTGGACGGCCCCCGACCGAACTGCGTCCAGGGCCGTCGCGATGCTGCCGTAGCCGGTCAAGACCACGACGCGGGTTGTGGGGTCGAGCTCGTGGAGCTTCCGCACGGCATGGAGGCCCGACGCGCGCGGCATGCGAAGGTCGACGACTGCGCACTCAGGAGTTTCGAGCTGAGCGCGGCGAATCGCCTCCTCGACGGAGGGCACTCCGACCGCCTCGAAGCCTCGCTCTGCGAGCGCGCGTACGAGACGGTCACGAAAGGCGTCTTCATCGTCGACGACGAGAACAGAGCGGCCCTCGTTCTCATGGGCGTGCTCACGATGCGCGGTCTGGCTCATGCTTCCCCCCGCAGGGCATCGGGAGCGAGGCAGAGCTCCACGTCGGAGCCTCCGCCTGGCCGAGCCTGGAAGAGGATGTATCCGCCGGTGCGCTCCGCGTAGGCCCGCGCGAGATAGACTCCGAGCCCCAAGCCGCCGCGGTCCGCCTTCGTCGTCACGAAGGGCTCACCTAGCTTCGCCTGGATGTCTGCCGGGAGCCCGCTCCCCCGGTCCAGCACATGAAAGCAGAGGCGCTCGCCCGCGACGATTCGCAGCTCGACAGGCGCTTCGACACCGGCGTCCTCCTGGGCGTCGAACGCGTTGCGGATCAGGTTGTGGAGCATCTGCGCGAGGGTCTTGACCGGGGCCACGAGCGCGGCAAGGCTGCTGGCGTCGTCGTCGTACGTGAGGCGAAGATGCGGGATGAGCGCCGGGGACATGAGACGAAGGAGCTCCGCAACTACCCGTTCAGGCGTCGCGCGGACCGGCATTTCGCCGACGGATTCGCCCGCGCGCGCGGAGATGTCGGCGAGGATCTCGCGACAACGAGCCACCTCGCGACACACCAGGTCGGCGTCCGCGGCCAGCCCGCTGCTCCGAGGCTCGCGTCGAAGCCCGATCGCCAGCTCCTTCGCGGCGAGGCCGATGGTGGCGAGCGGTGAACCGAGCTCGTGCGCCGCATTTGCGGAGAAGCTCGAGAGCGTGGCGAGGCGCTCGTTCTGCGCGGCGAGGCTTGCAATCTCTGCCAAGCGCTGATCCCGGCCCCGGATCGCTCGCGACACACGCCCGACGAAGTACGCCACGAACCCTGCCGCGAGGACATAGGCGATCCACATCCCGACCAGGTGCGTCGACCAAGGCCCGTGATCATGGAACGCCATGTGTTGTGACGGGATGAAGAAGAGCGCGGCGAAACCCGCGATGGTGAGGACGACAACCGTCCAGGCCAGCCGGGCCTCGAGCAACAGCGCCGCGAGCGCCACATGCACAAGGAAGAAGACCGTGAAGGGATTGCTCGCCCCTCCAGAGGCTGCCAGCATCAGCGTGAGGACGACGACATCGATCGCGAGGACCGCAGGGAGTCTCCAGGTGGTGGTAGACGGCTGTCCCCACAGCAGGAGGCCAGCGTTCGTCGCGGCGGTGAACGTCACCAAGCCGAGGAGCGGCACATACGGCAAGTCGAGCGCGAGGATCACCCGGACCAAGACCAGGGCCATGAGCTGTCCGGCAACCGCGCCCCAGCGCAGCTTGAGCAACCAGGAGAGCCCGAGTTGAAGCTCCGTTTCTTCTTCGGCAGGCGCGGCCTTCCTGCGCCGTGCCAGGATGGGAGCCGCCGAACCTGCTGTCGTGGGCGCGGCCGCATCCAAGCGGCCGACCCGCACGAGGACGCTCATGGGATGCTAGTACCGCAGGAGGTGGAGCAAGTCACCGCGGCGTTTCGTCGCGCCGGCGCGTCCCCGCGCGGCCCCTTCGCCGGCCTCGCCCCGCGAGGGCGGCGACCTCGACAGGCTCAAGCAGTGAGCGGGAGAGACTACGCCTGTCCAACAAGACGCGAGGCCGCTCCCCTCACCGCGCCTCCGCCACCACAAGCGCGCTCTTCCGCCCCATCCGGTACGTCCTTACCGGCTCTCCCCGGACGATCCGGTCGTGCTCGCTCCAGCGCGCGGCCTCCCCTTCCGCGACGCGCCGGGCGGCGCGCTCGGCGAGCCGCTCGGCGATGCGCTCCACCCCGCGGCGGACGTTCGCGCGCTGCGAGCGCTCATCGGCGACACGCACCGTGATCCCGCTCGGCCGGTGGTGGATCCGGACCGCCGACAGGGTCTTGTTCACGTGCTGCCCTCCTGGCCCGCTCGCGCGGCAGGCCGAGATCTCGAGTTCGCCGAGATCCACGCCCACGCCCACGCCCTCACCCGCCCCCGCGGCGTGGACCGCCACCCCCGCGAACCACCGCTTGCGCGCCGCCTTCCCCCGCGCCGCGCTCCGCTCGACCAGCGCGTGTGTCCCGAGCTCACCCTCCAGGCATCGCCGCGCGTCGCCCTCCACCAGGATCTCGACCGAGGCCGGCGCGTCCTCGTCGCCGTGCAGCGTGACGTCGACCACCGCGAGCCCCCGCTCCTGGCAGAGCGCCTCCATGCGCTCGGCGAGCCGCGCCACGAAGCGCCGCACCTCGACCGGCCCCCGCCCCGCGCTGATCTGCACCCACGACCGGCTCATCGCTTCACCGTGAGCACCGGCACGAGCGGCGCGACCGCCGTCGCCAGGCCGGCCTCGACGAGGCTCTCGATCACCGGCTCGATCGGCTTGTACGCGTCCGGGTGCTCCTCGAGCAGCAGCGCCGGATCGTCGCACACGACGCGGCCGCCGAGCTCCGTGCGGGTGAGCTCGCGCCGCCGGTACCTGGCCGCGATCTTCTCGCGCGCCTCGCTGCGCCCCATCTTGCGGCCCGCGCCGTGCGCGACGGAGCGCAGCCCCGCCTCGGCGTCGCGCGAGCGCATCACCCACGACGGCGCGCCGCGCGACCCGAGCACCACGGTGAAGTCGCTGCCCCGGGCGGGCGCCGCGCCCTTGCGGTGCACCCAGGCCAGCTCGCCGCCGACGGCCTCGCGCGCGACGTCGTTGTGGGTGAGGTCGAGCCCGCCCGTGATCGTCGACGCCCGCGAGGCGCCCAGCGCGCGCAGCATCCGGTAGGCGAGCAGGAGCCGGTTCGCCCGCGCGAAGCGGCACGCGCCGGCGAGCTCGCCGAGGTACGGCTCGGCCGCGTCCCCCTCGAGCACCGCGCCGCCCCAGCGCTGCCCGAGCGCGCCGCCGAGCCCGCGCGAGCCGGAGTGCGCCACGACGACGAGCTCCCCCGCGGAGAGGCCGAGGGCCTTCGCCGCGGCAGGGTCCCGCAGCGCGCCGACCCGGGCGACCTCGAGGAAGTGGTTCCCCCCGCCGACCGAGCCGAGCGCGCCCTCGTAGCCCGCGCGGTACGGCGAGGCGTCCCCGCTCGGGCGAAGGCCGTCCTCGGGCTCCGCCGCCGCGAGCCGCGCGAGCGCCTCGGGCACGCCGTCGACCTCGGCAAAGCCGCGCGCGCCGCGCTCCCAGACCCGCTCGAACACGGCCCGCGGGTCGCATTCGGCGAGCGGCTCGTCGTCCATCGCCTGCCGGGCGCGCCGCTCGAGGACGTCCGGCGCCATGCGGCCGATCGACGTCGCGACGAGCCGCACGCCGCAGCCGGCGTCGCCGCCGATGAGCTCCGGGACGACCCGGTCCGCGAAGGCGAAGGCCGCGCCGATGGGGATGCCCCGCCCGGCGTGCAGGTCCGGCATACCCACGGCGCGGACGCAGCCCGGCAGCGCGGCGACGCGCGCGAGCTGCTGGACGGCGTTGCCCTCGAGCCAGACGTCGTCGCGGGCGACCAGGCGGGCGTGGGCGGGAAGGACTGCGCTGTCAGCGGGGGCTTTCATCGAGATCTCCGGGGCAGGAGGCAAGGGCAGGCGCAAACGCGGATGCGAACGGGAATGCCCATGGGAATGCGGAGGAGACTTGCGGCTTCCGTGCCAGCGCGCGGCCCGCGGCGACGCCGGCAGAACGTCTCAACGTGGTGCGCAACGCACCAGATAACGTGGTACATAACGCACCACACCTGGTGTACGGTGCACCAGTGAATCGCCTTCTCCTCACCTGGTCGGACGCGGGCACGCTCGGGCCGGCGCCGGCGCACCACAGCCGCCGGCCCGAGGGCGATCGCGGGCCGGTGCTGCGGCTCCTCGACCAGGAAGAGAGCCGCTACGACGCCATCGTGGTCCTCACCATCCCGGCGGGCGAGGCGCCGTCGCGGGCGCTCGTCGAGCAGGCGCGGGCCCGCGCGCCGCGGATCGAGCTCCGGGTCGTGGACGTCGACGATCCGTCGGACCACGCGAAGCTCTTCCGGGCGCTCGGCAAGCTCTCGGCGCAGCTCAAGCGCGCCTTCCCGCCTGCGGCGTGGGCGACGGACGTCCTGCTCTCGGCCGGCACGCCGCAGGCGCAGACGCTCTGGGTCATCCTGGTGCAGGCGGGGATCCTGCCGGCGCGCATGCTCCAGGTGATCCCGGCGGCGTTCGTGCCGCACCCGCACCCGCGGCCGGTGCGCGAGGTCCGGCTCGATATCGAGGGTTTCCCCGAGATACGCGCCCTGCGCGAGGAGGTCGTGCGCCTGCGGGCCGAGGCGCGCACGCGCGACACGGTGCTCGTCGGCGAGAGCGAGCCGATGCGCTTCCTCCGCGCCCGCATCGCCCGGGTCGCCGCGACCGACGTGCCCGTGCTGATCGTCGGCGAGACCGGGACCGGAAAGGAGCTCGCGGCCAGGGCGATCCACGAGCACAGCCCGCGCGCGAGAGGGCCGTTCATCGCGGAGAACTGCAGCGTCTTCGCCGAGGGCGTGCTCGCGAGCGAGCTGTTCGGCCACGAGGCGGGGGCCTTCACCGGGGCCGCGGGGCGGCGGCGCGGCGTCTTCGAGCAGGCGCACGGCGGGACGCTGTTCCTCGACGAGATAGGCGAGCTGTCGCCGCGGGTGCAGGCGTCGCTGCTGCGCGTGCTCCAGGACGGGACGCTGCGGCGGGTGGGCGGCGAGGCGAAGATCGAGCTGGACGTCCGCGTCCTCGCCGCCACCCACCGCGACCTCGCGGCGATGGTCGAGGAAGGGACGTTCCGCGAGGACCTGTATTACCGCCTGCGCGGCGCCATCATCGAGGTTCCCCCGCTCCGTGCGCGGGGTGGCGACATCGAGGTGCTCGTCGGCGCGTTCCTCGACGAGGTGCAGTCGCGGCGCAAGGGGCGCGCGCTCGAGGTGACGCGCGAGGCGCTGAGGCGCCTTTACCAGCACGCCTGGCCGGGCAACGTGCGCGAGCTGCGCGCGGAGGTGCAGCGGTGGGGCGTGTTCTGCGAGCACACGGTCGACGTGGGCGATCTCGCGCCGGAGATCGCGTCGCCGGCGGCGCGGCCGGCGAGCGGCGGCGCAGGCGGGATCGCGCGAGCACCGGAGTCGGAGGCAGGCGGCGAGGAGGTCGCGCCGCTCGCGGAGGCCGTGGCGTCGGCCGAGCGCGCCGCTATCGGGCGCGCGCTCGATGTGCACGAGGGCAACCTCTCGCGCGCGGCGCGCGCGCTCGCCATCGACAGGAACACCCTGAAGCGCAAGATGGCGGCCTATCGCCTCGGCAAGGGGGCGCCTGCGCGCTCGACGATCCGAAGAAGCTGAAGCTGCCGCCGCCGCCGAACAAAGAGAAGAAGAAGACGAACGATCGCTGACAAGGCGAACGGCGCCCGGGCCGCAGGCTCCAGCATCGATGTCCTCGATGTCCCGAGGCCGGGCGCCCGAAGGCGCTCGAAGCCCGGAGAGCCGATGCCTACGCCGGGCGCACCCACGAGCGCGCGCGCCTGGTTCACCGCTTGCATTGCCCCCTCGAGCAAGCTGGGAGGTCGTGCGAATGCTGGCGCTCACATACCACGGGCCGAAGAACGTCCGCGTCGAGGAAAACCCGGAGCCTCGGGTTCAACACCCGAACGACGTGGTCCTGCGCGTGAGTCGCGCCACGATCTGCGGCTCGGATCTGCACCTCTATCATGGCTACGTGCCTGACACGCGCGTTGGGACCATCTTCGGCCATGAGTTCACCGGCGTCGTGGAGGAGCTCGGGGCCTCGGTGCAGACGCTGAAGCGCGGCGACCGCGTCGTGGTGCCGTTCAACATCGCCTGCGGGACGTGCTTCTTCTGCCAGCGAGAGCGCACCTCCGCCTGCGAGAACACGAACCCGCTCACCACGCTCGCCAGCGGGATCTTCGGTTATTCACACACGACCGGCGGCTACCAGGGCGGCCAGGCCGAGCGCGTCCGCGTCCCCTTCGCCGACGTCGGCCCCATGAAGATCCCCGACGACCTCTCGGACGAGGACGCGCTCTTTCTCTCGGATATCCTCCCCACGGGGTACCAGGCCGCGGAGATGGGGGACATCGGCCCAGCGGACACCGTGGCCGTCTTCGGCTGCGGGCCCGTGGGCCTCGTGGCGCAGCGGTGCGCATGGCTCCTCGGCGCGCGCCGGGTCATCGCCGTCGATTCGGTCGGTTACCGCCTCGATTTCGCGCGCCGGCACAACAAGGCAGAGACGCTCGATTTCAGCGAGACTACGGATGTCGTGTCCGCGCTCCGGGACATGACCGACGGCCGCGGGCCGGACGTCTGCATCGAGGCGGTCGGCCTCGAGGCGAACGGCTCGGCGCTGCACGACGTGCTTGGCAAGGCGCTCAAGCTCGAGGCCGGGTCGCCCGTCGCCCTCAACTGGGCGATCCAGTCGGTCCGCCGCGGCGGGAGGGTCTCGATCGTCGGCGTCTACGGGCCGCCCTGGAACCTCATCGACGTGGGCGCTGCCATGAACAAGGGCCTGACGATCAAGACCGGGCAGTGCGACGTGAAGCGGTACATGCCCCGCCTGCTCGAGCACATCCGCAGCGGGAACATCGACCCGAGGGCGCTCATCACCCACCGCGCCCCGCTCGAGTCGGCCGCGGAGATGTACCGGGTGTTCGCGGCGAGGACCGACGGGATCCTCAAATGCGTGCTCGTTCCGCGGGGGGCCAAGTGAGCTCTGCCATCGAGGAGGAGGCGATCATGGAAGCCGAGATCGTGCTGCCGAGGGAGCTGCCGTACTGGGGAGTCGACATTTGCCTCGAGGACAGGCCCGGCGTCCCCAGGGAGGTGCCGCCGCGCCTCCTGGAGAGCGCGCACTGGCTCGAGCCCGAGCAGCAGCCGATCGAGGGGCCGCTGCTCAGGCACCCCGGGCGCGCCCGCCCGACGCCGGTGTTCAGCACGGCATTGCCGCCGAGAGGAGCGAGCGGCGCGCTGCGCCGCATCGCCTACAAGGTCCCGGATCACCGGCTCTCCCACTGGGTCGCGCTGTTCATCGCGGATCGGGTCGACGTGATCGAGAGCCTCCCTCTCCTGTTGAAGAGGCGGGCCATCAGGGCAGGCAAGCCCAGGCGCACGGCGTCACAGCGCGCGTGACGAAAGGCGTGCTCGCGCCGATCCAGCGTGGCACACGCGATGCCGGATCGGGACCATGGCCCCCGGGGGCCATGGCAAGACGCGAGGAGCCGAGCGCATGCGCACTGGATGGATGGAAGCGGAAGGCCAGGAGAGCTCGGGCATGCGGCGCGTGATGTCCGGCGCCGCCGAGCAGGCGGCATGAACGCCGCCGACGCGCTCGTGCTCTTCGGAGCGACAGGCGACCTGGCCTTCAAGAAGATCTTCCCGGCGCTGGCCGGGCTGATCCGCCGCCGCAAGCTGGAGGTGCCGATCGTCGGCGTGGCCAAGAGCCCGTGGAGCCTCGATCAGCTCTGCGCCCGCGTCCGCGAGAGCCTCGAGCGGGCGAGCGCGTTCGAGGCCGGCGTGTACCGCGAGCTGTGCGCGCGGCTCTCGTACGTGAGCGGGGATTACGCGGATCCGGCGACGTTCCACCGCCTCCGCGAGCGGCTCGGCACCGCCCAGCGGCCGCTCCACTACATGGCCGTGCCCCCCGACCTGTTCGAAGAGGTCGTCAAGGCGCTCGACCGCTCCGGGTGCGTGCGGCGAGGGCGGCTCGTCGTCGAGAAGCCGTTCGGCCACGATCTGGAGTCCGCTCGGGCGCTCTACCGCACGCTCGCGAGCGTCTTTCCGGAAGAGGAGATCTTCCGGATCGATCACTTCCTCGGCAAAGAGCCTGTCCAGAACATCGTTTACTTCCGCTTCGCGAACGCGCTGCTCGAGCCGGTCTGGAACTCCCATCATGTCGAGAGCGTCCAGATCACCATGGCCGAGCGGTTCGGCATCGAGGGCCGCGGCCGGTTCTACGACGCCACAGGGTGCATCCGCGACGTCCTGCAAAACCACCTCCTGCAGGTGCTCGCGTGCCTCGCCATGGATCCACCCCCGTCCGGGGACGCCGACGCCGTGCGCGCGGAGCGTGTCCGGCTGCTGCGCGCCATCACGCCGCTCGATCCGGCGCACGTCGTCCGCGGTCAATACGACGGGTACCGCGGTGAGCCGGGCGTCGCGCCGGGGTCGCAGGTCGAGACGTTCTGCGCCGCGCGGCTCCGTATCCACACCTGGCGCTGGGCGGGCGTGCCATTCTGCATCCGCGCCGGCAAGCGCCTCGCGGTCACGGCGACCGAGGTGATCGTCCTGCTGCGGCGGCCTCCGCACGCCGTGTTCGACGATGTCGGGCGCGGGGATCCAGACTACGTGCGCATCCGGCTCGCCCCGGCGCCGGAGCTCGCCGTCGGCGTGCGGATCAAGGCGCCCGGCGAGCTGATGGCCGGACAGCCGACCGAGCTGCTCGTGGCGAGCGACCTGTCCGAGGCGCTGGGGCCTTACGAGCGGCTCCTCGGCGATGCGCTCGCCGGCGATCCGACCCTGTTCGCGAGCCAGGCCGAAGTGGAGGCGCAATGGGCCGTGGTCGATCCGGTGCTCGACCAGGCGACTCTGCTCTCGCCCTATGAGCCCGGCAGCTGGGGCCCAGCGGAAGCCGACCGCCTCGTCGCCGACCTCGGCGGGTGGCGGACGCCCGCCCTGGCCACCCCGGTGGCGAGGAAGGCCGCATGACCGGAATTCGCATGCTGCTCGCCGACGTGGACGGCGCGCTCCTCACGCCCGACGGCGTGCTCACCCCCAGGGCGGAGCAGGCGGTGAGTCGGCTCCGCGACGCGGGGATCGACCTCGCGCTGATGAGCAGGCGCTCGCCGCGCGGCCTGCGCGTCCTGCTCGGGCGGCTGGGGATCACGACGCCGGTCGCCGCGTTCGGCGGCGCCATGCTGGTGCGGCCGGATCTCTCGGTGATCGAGCAGCACCCGCTGGACAACGGCGCGGCCGCGGTCGTCATCGCGACCCTGGAGCGGCACGGCGCAGCGGTCTGGGTCTACCAGGGCGACGACTGGCTGGTGCGCCGCGCCGACGCGCCGCACGTCGCGCGCGAGAAGGCGGTCGCGCGGTGTGTCCCCAGGGTCGTCGAGCGCTGGGAAGGCGTCGTGGACAGGGCGGTCAAGATCGTCGGTGTCAGCGACGACGCCGAGGTGCTGGAGCGCGGCGAGTCGGACCTCCAGGGGGCCTGCGCGTTCTTCTCTGCGTCACGCCCCGTGTCGTATTGCATCGAGGTGATGCACCCGCGGGCCAACTCCGGAGAGGTCGCGAGGACGCTCTTGGCGCGCCTCGGCCTCTCCGGCGCGGCCATGGCCGCGATCGGCGAGCTGCCCGATCATGTGCTCATGTTCCGGGAGAGCGGGCTCAGCATCGCCATGGGGCAAGCGCGCGCCGTCGTGCAGCGGCAAGCCGACTTCATCACGCTGTCGAACGCCGACGAGGGCTTCGCGCACGCCGTGGAGACCTGGCTGCTCGCCACGAGCGGTGGTGGCCAGTGAGGGAGGAGCGTCAGCCGCGGTCTCCGGCCCGGGGCGCTGTCACATGCTGGCCACCGGCCGCTGTCGCGCGCTGGTCCCGATCAGCAACATCGACGTGCCGCTGACGAGGACGTTGACGCCGACGAGCAGCCCGATCGCCCACGCCGCGGTGCTCGGCCAGCGCCACCAGATCAGGACCCCGAGCGCCAGCGCGAGCAGCCCGTCGAACAGGAGCCAGCCCCAGGCGGGCATCTCGCGATGCTGGAGCGCGCGGACGATCTTGAGGAAGCCTTCCGAGAAGAAGAAGGCCGCGAGGATCAAGGTCAGCGTGACCGTGCCCGTCACCGGGAAGGCCACGATCAGGACGCCCGCGGCGATCTGGAGCAGGGCGCTCGCGAGCGACCAGCCGGCGTTGGCCCATTGCCGGTGCTGGATGGCGTGGAGGCCCTGAAAGAGGCCGCTCGCCACCAGCACGGCCCCGATGGCGACCGCCGTGACCAGCGAGGCGATCACGGGCATGAGGATCGCGAGCGCGCCAAGCACCAGAAGGGCGATGCCGAGCCCGATGAACGAGCCGCGGTTCTCCCGCAACGTATGGGGCTCGACCAGTTGCAATCCGAAGCTCGTCGTATGAACAGGGTCCTCCCAGCGATCAGCCATGTGTGCACCCTCCTCTTCCCGGAGCTGGAGTTTCGCCGTAACCGCAACCGCCAATGGAAGCCCAGCGCCTCACCGGCGTGACCGCTCGCCGCAACGAGCGCCACGCGCTCCGCCGAGAGCGCATGAGCCGGGCGGGGCACGGCAGGGGTCGGGCCACGGCGAACAAGGTGCCGCCCCCGAGCGGTGTCAAGTGACTCCCGGGCGGCCGGCCTCGCGCGCCCGTGATCGGGTGGCTCACCCCCTCACGCCCGGGGGATGGCGGGCGGCCCTCTCCGCGGCGCGGTTCTACCAGCGATCCGCGCGGCCGGGGCGCTCAGCCGGCGAGCCAGCGCAGGAGCGCCCGCCCGCGCTCACTCGTACCACGTCGGCACGATCTCCCGCACCTCGGGCAGCGCGGCGATACGACAGACCTGGTCCCATGCCGCGTCGTCGAGCGCGCCATGGCGCGCCGTGCACTCGGCGTCTCCCGTGGGGAAGAAGTACAGCGTCTCTGCCGGCACATCGCACCTGGCGCGCCCCCTCGACGAGCCGGCCCGGATCGCGGGCGCGATGCCCCGCACGCGCGCGAGGAGCGCCGCGTCGTCCGACGGCAGGCAGAACTCCAGGGATCCATCGTTCACGCACCCCGTTTCCCTGGTGAACGCGAGCTTCTGGGTCGGGCACGTCGGCGCAGGAGGCGGAGGCCCCTCGACGACCCCGTCCCCCGGCGTGGACGGCGGCGCCGACGTACAGCTCGCCAAGCACGCTATCAGCCAATGAGAGATCGCGAATCGTCGCATGAATCCACTCCCCGTGTGCTCCGGCGGCGCACCTGCAGCCGATATCATCGCAGAGACGCTGGCACTGTCAACCCGGAGGTCCTGCAGTTTGGGCTTGACGTCTCCAGGACGTTTGGGTGTGCTTTCCCCGGGCCTCGGCGGGCTTCAACCGTGACAACCGCGACGACCTCGGGCTGGTGCAAAAATGAACGAGCGACTCCTTCTCTCGCTGTCCGCGCTGGGCGCGCCGCTGCTCGTCGCGACGAGCGGCTGGGCCAAGGACTACTACGTGGCCCCGGCCCCCGCCGGCAACGACGACAACGCCGGCACCGAAGCCGCGCCGTTCGCGTCGATGGCCAAAGCGCAAAGCGTGGCCATGGCCGGCGACGTCGTCTACTTCAAAGGCGGCACGTACACGTACACGAAGGGCACCACGACCTGCTCGAGCGGGACGGCGATCATCAGCGGCGTGGTGCTGAACAAGAGCGGGAGCGCCGGCAACCTCATCAAGTACTGGGCCGCGCCCGGCGAGAAGCCCGTCTTCGATTTCGACGGCATCAAGGATTCCTGCCGTATCAAGGGCATCCTCGTCTCCGGGAATTACATTCACCTCAAGGGACTCGAGATCAAGGGCGTTCGGCAGAACAACAACCTGAACCACGAGTCCTGGGGCGTGTGGAACCAGGGCAGCAACAACATCTTCGAAGCGCTCGACGTCCACCACATCATGGGCGCCGGCATCTTCATCCAGCGCGGCAGCAACAACCTCGTGCTCAACTGCGACTCGCACGACAACTTCGACGAGCTCACGTCGAACGGCGCAGGCGAGAGCGCGGACGGATTCGGCTGTCACGTCGGCGCCCGGGAGACCGGCAATGTATTCCGAGGCTGCCGCGCCTGGTGGAACGCGGACGATGGCTACGATTTCATCAACTCCGGCGCCGCCTGCCTCGTCGAGCGCTCGTGGGCCTGGTACAACGGCTACAAGCCGGGGACGCAGACCGGCATCGGCAACGGCAACGGCTTCAAGGGCGGCGGCTACGGCGCCGATCCGGCGAAATTTCCGGCCGAGCCCGCGGCGCACACGGTGCAGAGCTGCCTCGCCGCCTTCAACAGGGCGGCAGGGTTTTACGCGAACCACCACCCGAGCACGCTCTACTTCTACAACAACACGTCGTACGGCAATCGCCCCGACTTCAACATGCTCGGGATGGATTCGAGCGGAAACGACATCACCGTCGGGGTTTACCGGAACAACCTGGCGTTCGGCGGGACGCTGTTCTCGAACCGCAACGGCGCCGACGACGCGAACAACTCCTGGACGGCGGGGGGTGTCACGGTCTCGGACGCGGACTTTCAGAATCCGTCCGAAATGGGGCTGGACGCTCCGCGACAGGCCGACGGCAGCTTGCCCGCGATCACGAATTTCCGCCTCGCGCCGGACAGCGACGCCATCGACAAGGGCGTCGACGTCGGGCTGCCCTACGCGGGCTCCGCTCCGGATTTTGGCTGCTTCGAGACGGGGATGGACGAGACCGAGACCGCCGGGGCTTCCGGCACCGGCGGAGCGGGGAGCGCTGGCTCAGGCAGCGGCGGTACCGCGGAACCGGGGTCGGGCGGCGTTAGCGCAAGCGCGAGCGGAGGAGCGGCAAGCGGAGGAGCGGTAAGCGGCGGCACGACGAGCGTCGGTAGCGGCGGAACCTCGGGCACCGGCGGCGATGGCGCCGATCCGAGCACGAGCAGCGCCGACGACTCGGCCGGCTGCGCGTGCAGCACGCCTGGCGGCCACCGGCCGGTTGGAGCGAGCCTCGCGCTCCTCAACCTCGTGCTCTGGTGCTTCAGGGCGCGCCGGAAGCGCCGAGTCCCGGCCAGCGCATGAGCGCTGCCGCGGCTCGCGTGTCGCAGCCCTTCGCCCCGTTCTCGAATTTCATACGAAGCGCGCGAGACGGCCTATTGCCGGCGTGGTAATGCTTCCACGGCATGAACCCGAGCTCCAAGCCCCAGTTCCAGACCCGACGCGGCCGCCTGTGGCGCCTCCTGTTGGCCCCGAGCGTGTTGCTGGCGAGTGCGGCCTGCTCGGACGGCGGCGCGGCTGACACTGACAATCCAGGGAGCGGCGGTGCTCCGACGAGCGGCGGCAGCTCGAGCGCAGGCGGCACCTTCGCGACGGGTGGCACGACGACGTCCGGCGGGGGCGCCACCGGCTCGGGCGGCGACGGAGCTGGCGGCGCCGGCGGGGGCGCCACCACGGGGGCGGGCGGCGGATCGGGGAGCGGCGGAGCGCCCGCGATCGATCCCGATGCGCTCTTCGCGGCTCCGGATGGCGCGGCGGACGCGTCGGGAACGATGCGTGATCCCATGACCTTGGCAGCTGCCCTCCTGCGGGCGAATGCGGGTGACACCATTTACCTGCGCGGGGGCGCCTACGCGCTCAACACGACCCTCAGCCTGAGCAAGGACGGCAGGAGCGGCTCGACCATCGAGCTGCGCGCCTACCCCCTGGACAGCGAGCGCCCCTTGCTCGACTTTTCCGCCATGGCGGAGAGCTCCAGCAATCGCGGGCTCGTCCTGTCCGGCGACTACTGGCACATCTACGGCATCGATGTTCTCCGAGCCGGCGACAACGGCATGTTCGTCAGCGGTTCACACAACGTGATCGAATACTCCACGTTCCTCGAATGCGCCGACACCGGGCTCCAGCTGGGCGGAGGGGCGGCCGACAACCTGGTGCTCAACTGCGACTCGTATTTCAACGCCGATTCCAGCCTGGAGAACGCCGACGGCTTCGCGGCCAAGCTCGACGTCGGCACGGGCAACAAGTTCGTGGGCTGCCGCGCCTGGAACAACCTGGATGATGGCTGGGACGGCTACCTGCGCCCTGCAAACAACGTCACCACGACCTACGACGACTGCTGGGCCATCGACAACGGGAAGCTCAAGAATGGCTCGGTCGGCGCAGGCGACGGCAACGGCTTCAAGTCCGGCGGCAGCGACGGCAAAGATCTGAGCCACAACGCCATCTACAGGCGGTGCATCGCCGCGGGGAACGTCAACGACGGCTTCGACCACAACAGCAACCGCGGCAGCGTCACGATCCTGAACAGCGCGGCGCACGCCAATGGCAGCAACATCAACTTCAGCGCCTCGAACATCGCGGCGTCGTTGACCATCAGAAACACGATCTCCCTGGGAACGAACGGGTCACTGTCGGCAACGACCACGAGCATCACGAACAACAGCTGGCAAGGTGGACTCTCGGCCACGAGCGGCGATTTCGTGAGCGTCGACACCAGCCTGCTCAAGGGCCCCCGCAAGGCCGATGGCAGCTTGCCGGACATCGACTATCTGAAGCTGGTGCCAGGCAGCGATCTCCGCAACGCGGGCGTCGACGTGGGCGTGGAGTTCAACGGATCCGCGCCGGATCTCGGTCCCTTCGAGAGCGAAGAATAGTCCCATCGGCGCAGGCGCGTGAGCCAATCTGCTTGGTGCCCTGAATCCATCAAGCCGGCTTGTCGCGGAGCGCGAGCCCGATCCCGACCGCGGCCGCGCCGATCACGAACGGCAGGACGCCCATCCAGGCGCCGATGTTGACGCACTGATTGGCCTCTTCCGTGCCGGCGCGCCGGATCAACTCGCGCTGCGTGGCGTCGATCTCGACGCCGGGATAACCAAGCGCCGCTTCCACGCGGGCAATTCCGATGGAGCGGCCGAGCAGCCCCACCGAGACGGCGCTGAGCCCCAGCAGCACGGCGATGGCGCCCGGGATCCAGGCCATGCCCCGCGCCTTCGTCGCCAGCATCCCCGCCCCCGCAAGGCTGATCGCGATGCCGGCTATCCCGGCCAGGAGGGCGAGCCACGCCGCCCACCCGCACTCCGTGAACGCTTCCAGCACGCTCTGCATGCTGCCTCACTAGCGCAGCGCCGGCCCGGAGAGAAGCGTCAGGTCCACCGCATGGGGCTCCTCGCTCACCCCTACCGGCATCGGTTCATCGGCGGAGTCGCGCGCGGGAGGTCGCCTCTCAGGTCGCGCGCGGCGTCCACCTGATGCGGAGCAGAGCCCCCCACCCTGCGAGTCTTCGCCTCCAGCTGACCACAGGAGGCGCCGGCGCCAGCGCCTGGCGCGTTGCCGCTGGGATTCGGCCCCGATTTCCACGAGGCAGCGCACCGGCTACGCTCCGCGCTCCGAGGTGCACCCGATGAAGGTTTGGCGAATCGAACGCATGATCGTGGTTCCAACAGCGCTCTTCGCTGCGGCGTGCGCCGCTCCAGGCCCGGACGAAGGACCGCTCGCGGCCGCGCGCGCGGCGCTCACCGTCACCGAGGATCAGAAGCTGACCGAGGAGACGCCGGCCCTCCAGCGCGTGTTCGGGTTCACGGTCGCGGGCAGCGGCGACACGGCGCTGATCGGAGCGCCGGACGAGAACAGCCTGACTCGCGGCGCCGCGCACGTCTACACCGTGACGGGCGGGGCCGCGACGCTCGACGCCACGCTCGTGCCCAGCGACGGCGAAAACGGCATGGCGTTCGGCCGTCAGGTGGCCCTCGACGGCGATACCGCCGCCGTCATGGCCAGCGCCAATTACGAGGTGCGGCCGTACGAAGAGCGCGTCTATGTGTTTGTCCGGAGCGAGGGCGCCTGGTCGGAACAAGCGAAGCTGACCGTCCCGGAGGATCCGGCGTTGAGCTTCTCGAGGATGGCTGTCGACGTCGGTGGGGACACGGTCGTCGCGAGCACGGTGGGAGAGGACATCGACATCGTGCTGGGCAAGGCATTTGCGTTCACGAGGACGGGCAACGCGTGGTCGCCGCGGGTGGAGCTCGTGCCTCAGGACAGCCCTCGGGGCTTCGGCTGGTCGGTCGCTGTGTCGGGCGACACGGCGATCGTGGGCGCGGCGGCGGATTCGCCCGAAGGCAGCGAGTTCGCCGGCTCGGCCTACGTGTTCGTGCGTGATGGGGGCAGCTGGACGCAACAGGCGAAGCTCGTGCCGCATGACATGAGCGCCCGCGCCTCGTTCGGCTTCTCGGTCGATCTCGCGGGAGACACCGCGGCGATCGGAGCCAAGAGCGCGGTGTACGTCTATACGCGGAGCGGCGGCACCTGGACCGAGCAGGCGAAGCTCGTGCCCGCCTTGAGAGGGAGCGAGGCGACAGGGGTGCAGCTCCTGGGCAACGCCGTGATCGCCGGGTTCGTCGGCGTGGCTGACAACAAGGGGATCGTGTCCGTGTTTCACGGAGGAGAAGGAACATGGACCGAGGCGCGAACGCTCGCGCCGTCGGATGGGCAAACGCTGGACTTTTTCGGGTGGAGCACGGGATACGCCGGCGAGAGCGTGGTCGTCGGGGCGCCGTACCACAGCGCCCCTCTGAACCGAAGCGGCGGAGCCTATGTGTACGCGCTCCCGTCCCTGGACGGCGCGGCGTGCGTGGCCGACGCGGATTGCCTGAGCGGCTCATGCGAGGCCGGCCAGTGCGCGCCCGGGGGCGGCAGCGGCGCGAGCAGCAGTGTTGCGGGCGGCGGCGGCTCTGGCGGTGAGGCGGGCAGCGGTGGCGCGAGCAGCACTGTTGCCGGCGGCGGCGGCTCTGGCGGTGAGGCGGGCGGCGGCGGCGCGAGCAGCACCGTTGCGGGCAGCGGCGGCTCTGGCGGTGAGGCGGGCGGCGGCGGCGGCGCGAGCAGCAGTGTTGCAGGCGGCGGCGTGAACGCGGGCAGTAGCACGGCGTCGTCTGGTACAGGCGGTCCTCGAACCGACGCCAGCGGTGGTGGCGGCTGCCGCATCGGCGGCCCAGGTCAGCCGACGCGCAGCGCTTCCACGTTCATGGCCTTCGCGCTCGCGCTCGCCGTCTTGCCGGCAAGGCGCCTCCGCGATGCGCGCCGCCGGCGGCAGGCGGCCCGGGATACGGCCCTCTCGACCTCTCCCGCATGGCGCCGACGACGCCCTCGGCGATCGCGCCGGAGCGGCTGGCGAGCTTCGCGCCCCTGCCCGCCGGCCCGGCGAATCCGCCGGACCCGACCGCCGCGGCGCAGATCAGGCTGGGCCGGATGCTCTTCCACGATCCTCACCTGTCCAGGAACCACGACCTCACCTGCGCCTCGTGCCACCCGCTCGAGGCCTGGGGCGTGGATCACAGGAAGTTATCGCGGGGGAGCGAGGGTCTCGAGCCCCCGCGAAACACGCTGAGCGTCTACAACGTCGCCGGCTACTCCACGCTGCTGTGGGATGGCCGGCAGAACAACCTCGTGGATCAGGCCAAGGAAGAGCTCCTGTCCCGGAGCGCGATGGCGTCGGCGCCCGAGGGCATCGAGGCGGCGCTGCGCTCGTCCAGAGGGTACAGGCAGGCGTTCGCGCTGGCGTTTCCCGGGCAGCCGCAGGCCGTGACGTTCGACAACGTCGCGCGGGCCCTCGCGGCGTTCGAGGCGATCGTGCTGGAACCCGGATACACAGGAAAATTGTGACCCACCTCAGCCCGGGGCTGGGATACCATCGCCCTGGAACGGTGATGGACGCGCAAAAGACCGTGGCGCTCGAGGCGGAGCTGGACGCGTTGCAGAAGGAAGTGCAGCACCTGCGCTCCCGCGTCGCCGAGCTGGAGGCGGCCGGCCGCGGCGCCCCGGAGCGCTTGCTCGACGCGCTGCCCAGCCTCGTTTACGTGCTCGATCTCGATGAGGGGCGGTACGTCTACTGGAACCGGGAGCTCGCCGATCTCCTCGGAGAGGGCGGCGGAGCCGCGGCGGGCTCGCCCCGCGGCGACGGCCTGTCCCCCCTGGTCCATCCGGACGATATCGGTCGCATCGAGGAGTACCGGGCTCGCGTGGCCGCCTCGGAGAGCGGGGAGCCGGCGACGGTGGAGTACCGCGTGCGCGGTCGCGACGGCGGCTGGCGATGGTTCGTCGAGCGAGGCGTCGCGCTCGGCCGCGATCCGGAGGGACCGGGTCGGCGGATGCTGGGGTCGGCGCACGACATCACCGCGCGCAAGCATATGGAGCAGGTGCTCGAGCGCAGTGAGAGCCTGCTCCATGGGTTCCTCGAATACACGCCGTCCATGATGGTCGCGGTGGACGCCGCGGGCCGGCTCCTCCTCGTGAACCGCGAAATCGAGTCGTATTACAAGATGAGCCGCGAGGAATTGCTGGGGCGGGTCGTCTACGACCTTCTCCCGGCGCCGGCGGCCGCCTCGATACGAAAGGCCAATGAAGAGGTGGCGGTCGCCGGACGCCCGGCCGCCTCCGAGCATGTGCTCTTCTTCCCGAACGGTCCGCGCACCTACCTGTCGACCAAGTTCCCCATCCGCGACGCCGAGGGGGAGATCTACGCGGTCGGGACGATCTCGGTGGACATCAGCCGAGCCAAGCAGGCCGAGGCCGAGCGCGCGGAGATGCAGCGGCAGCTCATCGAGATGCAGCAGGCGACGATCCAGGAGCTCATCACGCCGCTCCTGCCGCTGGCGCCCGGCGTCGTCGCGATGCCGATCGTCGGGAGCGTCGACCCCGCGCGCGCCGAGCAGATCCTGACGACGTTGCTTGAAGGGATCGCCGCCCAGCAGGCCAGGATCGCCATCCTCGACATCACCGGGGTGAAGGTCGTCGACGAGCGGGTGGCGCAATCCTTCGTCGACGCGGCCCGGGCCGCGGGATTGCTCGGCACCCGGGTCGTGCTCACCGGGATCAAGCCGCAGATCGCGCAGACCCTCACGACGATGGGCGCCGATCTGAGCGGCATCGTCACCAAAGGGACCCTGGAGAGCGGCATCGCCTACGCGCTCGGGCGCCGGCTCCGCTGGTGACCAAGCGCGCTCCCACCGAGCGACCGGGTGTACGCGGATACGCACAAGGCCTTCACCGCATTGGCGAAGCCCGCGATGACATCGGGAGAGCAGGTTCCTGGCGCCCCTGACGGTGTACTCTATGGATGACATGCGCCCGCGCCCATGACGGAGCGCGGGGCGCTGTCGGTACAACGTGCGATGTGACCCAGGAGGTTGCCTATGAAGCCTGGAGTGATGCCGTTGCGTGGCGCGATCGTGGTGACCATGGCCGTCAGCCTGGTCGCGGGGGCAGCGCTGGCCCGCGGCGTGCCGATGCTGGAGAGTTACGATCCGATGCCCGGGCCCTCGCCGTGGGGCCCTGACGACGAGGCGGGCGCCTCCAACACGCAGACGCCGGACAAGGTCCTCGAGGGCAAACGCCTCATCAAGGAGGGCAAGGTCTATCGCCTGGGTCACGTCTACGAGCCCGGGATGCCGACGTTCCCGGGCAACCAGGGGCTCTCCCTGGAGGCCGGGCCGACCGCGGTCATCCAGCAGCAGGTCACGAACTCCGAGGTGATGCACGGGGAGTTCGGCCAGATGGGGACGGAGTTCGACGCGCTGGGCCATTTCGGCTACATCCCGCCCGGGAGCACGGACCCCGCCGACGCGCTCTTCTACAACCAGTTCACCGGCGCCGAGATCCTCACGGAGGACGGGCTCGCGCACCTCGGCGTCGAGCACGTGAAGCCGCTCGTCACGCGCGGCGTGCTCCTCGACGTCAAGCGCTACGCGAACGGCGGGCAGACGCTCGCGTTCGGCCAGGAGATCACGCTGGCCATGGTGAAGAAGACGCTGCGCGCGCAGAAGATGGACGAGCGCGACATCGGCGTCGGCGACGTCGTGCTGATCTTCACGGGCTGGGAGGAGAACTGGGAGCTCGGCACCGAGGGGTATTACACGCAGCCGGGCGTGGGGCTGGCCCAGCCGGGGATCGGGATCGAGGTCGCGAAGTGGCTCTCCTCGAAGGGCATCGCCTGCGTCGGGTCGGACAACTTCGGCATCGAGGTCACCCCGCCGAAGCCTCCGGTGGCGCCGGGGGTGGTCTTCCCGGTGCACCATCACCTGCTGGTGAAGAGCGGAATCTTCATGCACGAGGTGATGGTGCTCTCGGAGCTGGCCGCGGATCTGGCCGCGGAGCTCCAGCAGCATCCCCACGGCCACAAGAGCCCCTACGAGTTCTTCTACGTCTACAGCCCGCTGCCCCTCCGGGGCGCGTCCGGATCACCGGGCATCCCGCTCGCGATCCGGTGAGCGGATCGGCGCGCCGGCGCTGAACGCGCCCGCGTCACACGGCGAAGAGTTAAGCCTCTGGACCATTCCGCCAGCCGAGCGATCCCTCGCCGCTCCTGCCCAGGATTTGCCACCGCGCGTCAGCGCGATTCATGCGGTGGAGCTCGCCGGGCAGGTTTCCAGTGCGTATCCAGGGCGTCTCTTCCGGCGGCGTCGAAGGGACAACCAGGCCACGCGGGTGAACTCGGCAGCTCCACCCGTGCTGCTCAGCTCGCTCGCTCGCTCGGCTGCTCTGGGTCTGTTAGAATGGTCGTTGGCCATGCTCGAGCTCCTCCGCAACGCGCACCACACGGTGACGATCGACCCGGTTTCGCAGATCGCGCGGGTCACGCGGAGCCCGCTGCCGTCCGAGTCTGTCGAGCAGTTCGAGGAGCTGTGGATGGAGGTGAGCCGCGCGCTCGACCGGGTCGACCGCCACCGGCTTTGTCTGCTCATCGATCTGCGCGCCGCGGTGGGGCGGAACGACCCGCAGTTCGAGGCGGCGATGCAGCGGATCCGGCCGCCCGTGATGGGCCGCTTCCGGCGCGTCGCCATCCTCGTGCGGACGACCGTGGGGGCGCTGCAGATCCAGCGCCATGTCCGCGAGGACGGCATCGATCGGATGATCGGCAGCGACGAGGCCCGGCTGCTCGACTACCTCCGAGAAGCACCCGCGCGCGTCCGTTGATGCGGGTGGCGCTCGGCGCAGCCCCCCAGACGCGCGCAGCTGCGCCGTCTGCGATCCGCATCGAGGTGTCCTCCGTCCGGCGATATCCATCGCGGTATCCCATGCTCCGTGAGGAGACGATGATCCGAAGTCGCCCCCGGCGCCGCCGCAGGGCGAACGGCCGCCAACCACGCTCCATCCCAGACCGACCCCCGGCCCGCCCTCTACAGTGCTCGGACGAGCCAGACGCGGCTCACCTTTCGTGAGCGGCCGGCGACGATTCTTGTAACCTCTCGAAAATAAACGACTTTGTTGGCCAGCGACCGGCCCGCCCACGCGGGCTCTCGGCGAGCACCTGGGCCGGCGAGAGCCGCGAGGGACGTGGCCAGTCGAAGACTGGGACGGATCACCGCTCCTGGGCCGCCGCCCATGTCCTTATGGAGCTTTGCGGCCCATTGCTCCGGTCTTCTCGTTTGTTGTGCGATGTGCTTGTCAGTTCGCGAATTCGCCGTATAGTGGACGCGAGTCGCGCCCCTGCCGTCCGCAATCTGGTCATGCGGCGTGTTGCAGCGCTCGTGTCGATCTGCCAGGTCGAGGCCCCATCCGTCCCGGTTTCGCGCTTGCGATGCCCTGGACGGTGTGTTCCGTACCGGAGAGCCACGGCGCGGTGGGAGGACAGCGAGGCATGCCTGGCGCTCGATGAGCGGCCGAGTCGAGAGATCGACAGTCTACTCGATGGGGGGAGAGGGGTATGGTGGCACAGACCGATTGCGGTATCGAGGCTCGTGTTCTCAAGGATTCACGGGCCTCCCGGCGGCTCGCCATCGCGCACGTGGTGAGCAGCTTCCAGATCGGCGGCGCCGAGCAGGTGGTCGTCGATCTCGCCGCGTCCCAGCGCGCCGCGGGTCATGACGTGCTGGCGGTCGCGATCGCCGAGGATCCAGACGGCCCGTGCGCCGAGCAGCTCCGGCGGCGCGGGGTCGAGGTGCACCTCGCGCCGAAATGCCCGGGGCTCGACGCGACGCTCACCGCCCACCTCGCCGCGCTGTTCGCGGCGAAGGGCGTCACGCTCGTCCACGCGCACAACCACCTTTCGCTCATCTACGCGGCGCCCGCCGGATGGCTGCACCGGGTCCCCGTCATCCACACGAAGCACGGCGTATCTCAGGACATGCAAGCACGGAGCTGGCTGCGCCGCGCCGCGTCCGCGTTCGTCGATGCCCATGTCGCGGTGTCGCAGCCGACCGCGGCGGTCGTCCTCGGCCGGCGCGAGGTCGACCCGCCGAAGCTGCATGTCGTCGTGAACGGCATCAATCTATCGCGGTTCGCGCCGGATCCGGTGGCGAGGGCGCGGGTGCGGGCCGAACGTGTTCGCGCTGCCGTCCCTCTCCGAGGGCCTGCCGCTCGCGAGCTGATCGCGCGGCGGAGCGCCGCCGTCGCCGAACGCTGCTGCTTTCAAACGCTCTCGAGGGGGGACGACTCATGTCGAACGCAATGCGATGGCTCTCGGATCTCCTGGCCTCGCCCTGGGCGACGCGGCCATTCACACCGATGATGCACGGCCATTCGACCATCATCGTGATGCATCGGCTCGCCGACCCGGATCGCGGGATCGAGGGCCTCGATCCGCGCGCCCTCCGGCGCGCGCTGCAGTTCCTGCGGCGCGAGCGGTATCCGCTCGTGTCGCTCGAGCGGGTGTTCCGGGGCCTCGCGGGCGAGGAGCCGCCCATCGACCGGGCCGTCGCCTTCACGATGGATGACGGCACGATCGACCAGGCGACGGTCGCGGCGCCGATCTTCGCGGAGTTCGATTGCCCGGCCACCATCTTCGTGGTGAGCGGCTATCTGGACGGCCATCTGTGGTGCTGGTGGCACCGCGTGGAGCACGTGTTCGAGGCGACGCGGCGCCGCGAGCTCAGCGTGATGGTGGGCGGCATCCACCACGTCATCCGCCTGGACGGCGGCGTCCCGCGGGCGCAGCTCGCGCGGCGCTTCATGGAGCGGTGCAAGCGCGTGCCCGAGACCGAGAAGCTCCGCGCCATCCAGCGGCTCGCCGCCGCGGCCGAGGTCGATCTCCCGGCGCGCCCTCCCGCGCGTTACGCGCCCATGTCGTGGGATGACGTCCGCGCGTGCGAGGCGCGCGGCATCACGTTCGGTCCGCACACGGTCACCCATCCGGTGCTCTCCAGGACGACCGACCCGCAATCGAAGCACGAGATCCACGCGTCCTGGGCGCGCCTGCGCGCCGAGGCCAGGCGCCCGGTCCCCATCTTCTGTTATCCGAGCGGGCACGTGGGGACGGACTTCGGTCCTCGCGAGTGCGCGACGCTTCGCCGGCTCGGCTTCCTGGGCGCCGTGACCAACTGGCCTGGCGACTACGCCACCGCCAGCGGATTCCGTAGCTCCGCGGACGCGCCGTTCTCGGTGCCGCGGATCGACTTCGGCGCGGATCACCGGAGCCTCATCCGCTCGGTGTCGGGCGTCCTGCGGACCAAGCAGCTATTGCAGCGGCAGCTCGCCCTGCGAAGCCCGGTGGCGCCGGTCGATCCGGGCCAGATGCTCGATGGGTCCCAGGACGAAGCCGAGGGCCCGCCGGCCCCGCTGGTCCAGTGATCGCGGAACCCGCGCGCGGCCGCTCATGCAGGTCGCGGACGGCGCGGCCCCCCGGCGCGCGCCCGAGCGCCAGGCGCTGCTCGGCGCGAGGGGATCGCCTGCGCCCAGGAAGCCCGGCCGGGCGCTCACTTCTTTCGATAGGCGCCCGGCGTCGTCCCCGTGCGGCGCTTGAACGCCGTCGTGAGGTGCCCCTGATTGGAAAAGCCGCACTCCAGCGCGATCTCCGCGATGGACAGCCGCTCGTCCTGGAGCATGGTCATCGCCTTCTCGATGCGGCGCGAGATGACGTACTGGTAGGGAGTCTGGTGGAAGGCGCTCTTGAACAAGCGCGAGAAATGGTCCGGCGAGTAGCCCACCAGCCCCGCCAGGTCGACGAGCCCGAAGTTCGAGGAGAGCTCGCTGTCCACGAACTTTTCGATCTGAGTTCGCTGGCTCCTCGAGAGGCTCGCGTTGCGCAGCGCGATCTCCGCCCCGGATCCCGCGCCGTACCGCGCCGACAGGTAGGAAGCCAGCGCCAGACAGAGCGACTGCACGTAGACGGCCCCGAAGTACTCCTGCCCCTCGGCCTGCGCTTGCAGGCGACGGACCAGATCGACGACATGGGCGTCGACCAGACCGAACCGCGGCTCCCGCTCCGGGACCAGCACGGCGGACGGAGACGCACAGAGCGCCAACATGGATGCTTCGGGGAAGTTCACCGACGTGCACACGGAGGGCCGCCCCAGCCACTCGACGCTGTACAGCCTGGTCCTCCGCGGCAAGAGGTCCATCATTCCCGAGAGCCGCTCGAAGGAATGCTCCCGGACCTCGCCCGAGGCCGGCTCCGCGAAGCGAATGTCGATCTGCGAGGGGCCTCCCGTCCACACAAGGACCGCGTCGCTCTGCGCCTCGAGCCCCTCGAGCCGGCCGCTCTCGGGCACATACCCGATGCGGAGGGGCAGCCCCACCCAGTCCGAGCCGGTGAGCGCCGCGCCGTACTTTGCCGAATACTCCGCGGTCATGCCTCGAGTCGCCCCGGAGCATCGTCGGCGTCGAGGAACAGGGGGGTCAAGCCCCTCGTGCGCTGGGCATGTGAGCGCACACACATCTCTGCCCACGGGCGCCGGGTGGATCGGGTCCCGCGCGTCGGGATCCTGAAAACCTTCGCCGGGAATTTGAACGACCTCTCTGCGAGCGCCACGTACCCTTCCCTTCACTTCCTCGCAGAGGCTGTGCGGGTGGTGTGGCACTGCGCCGAGCGCCCGCCCCCTCTGCTTACAACACAATTTTCTTCGGTCGCTGACCGGGAGCGGGGCTCACATGTCTACCTCGACCTCTTCGCTGCTCGTCCGCCTTGGCGCATTCGGCACCTTCGCCCGCGGGATTCCGCTCGTGGGCCTTCTCTTGGTCAGTTCCATGGCCTGCTCCAGCGCTTCCGATGGGTCGTCCGACGGCTCGGGCGGCACCGGAGGAGGTGCTTCTTCCTCCGGCGACGCCCAGACGACGAGCGCGGGTGAGGGCTCGGCAGTCTCCTCGACGACGAGCGGAGCGAGCAGCACGACGGCGACCAGCGGCTCGGGCGGTGGCGCTTCTTCCAGCAGCTCGAGCAGCGCCGGAGGGGCTGGGGGCGCGAGCAGCAGCAGCAGCTCTGCGGAGACCTCGAGCGGCAGCGGGGGCTCGCCCGAAACAGGGTTCCAGCCTTGCCCTGCGACGGGCCCTTGCAAGATCCTGCCCCTCGGGGACTCGATCACCGTCGGCCTCGGCTTCGACGGCGGGTACCGGGTCGAGCTCTTCCATCTTGCCACGCAAGACGGCCACGAGGTCACGTTCACGGGCACGCAGCAGATGAACGGCCCCGCGATGGTCGATGGCAAGCCGTTCCCCCGCAATCACGAGGGCATCAGCGGGGAGACCATCGAGCAGATCGCCAAGCGTATACCGACGGGGCTCCGGGAGATGCCGCACATCGTGCTGCTCCATGCCGGCACCAATGACATGTATCGAGAGCCGAACGGCGCCGACACCCGCCTGGGCGCGCTCATCGACAAGCTGATCGCCGAGGCGCCCGACGCGCTGCTCGTCGTGAGCAACATCATTCCTTTGCCGGGCAGCGCGAACGCCGTGAGCACGTACAACGCCAAGATCCCCGCGCTGGTCGAGGCGCGCGCCAGCAAGGGCGCGCACGTCCTCTTCGTCGATCAGTTCAAGGATTTCCCCACGTCCGAGCTCGGCGACGGGGTCCATCCCAACAAGGCTGGCTACGCCCGAATGGCGGGCCGCTGGTACGACGCGATCTCCGACTACCTGAGGTGATCCGGGCGCCAGCCCGATCGAGAGACCGCCGACCCGCTCGGGGCGCGCGGCGGGGCGATTGCCTGACATCATGAGCGTTCCGTCCCCGCGCGCGGGGCACGGCGCAGCAGTGGCCGACTGACGACCACGCTTGCGTGCGCCGGTGCGCGATGTGTACGCTCGTCCGGTGCGCGCCTCGGTCGGTGAGATGCAGGAGCACGGCGGGGCCGGCCATCTCGGCGCGTCCGTGCGGGTGTTCTTTCGCGAATTCCTGACGGACACGGGCGCGCAGCGCGCCACGCGCCAGCGGATCCGGACCGCCGCTTTCGTGAAGTTCCTCGTCGCTGCACCCATCCTGGTGCCGGCGGGACTGGCGTTATCGACATTCGCGGAGCGCGCGCCTCACCCGGTGCACGCACGCTTCGTCGTGGCCGCCTGGCTCGCCATGCTGGCGGTCTCCATCGTCACGAACGGGGCCTTGTTGGCGGTCACGCGGGGCGGAGGGCGGGACGCCTCGATCATCGCTCGCGCGCTGACGTATGTCACGCTGACCGCCGAGCTCGCATCGAATCAGCTGGCCATGCATGCCACCGGAACGCTGGTGTCACCGTCGGCCCTGTACATCGTCATGTTCGTCGCGCTGTACCGGATCTTCCTCGACTTTCGGTTCGGCCTCTTCGCTGCGGTCCTCGGCTCCTGTCTGTACTGTGGCGTGGGCACCCTCGAGCTCACCGGCGTGATCCGGCCGCATCCATTGTTCAGCTCATCTTCTCCACACCTCTTCTATGCTGAGCCGGCGGCGGCAGCGACCGTGATGGCCAACATGGCTGCCGGCATCTTCCTGGTTTTCTTTGCGTCGAACTACGCAGTGAACCAGACCGCCAAGCTCCATCGCTACCTCACGGAGTCCGTCCTCCGGCGCTACCTGCCGCCGTCGCTCGTCGAGCGCGCCGCCCACGGAGAGCTGCGGATGGACGCCGAGCCCGAGCGGCGGGTGGTGACCGTGATGTTCACCGACCTCGTGGGGTTCACATCGCTGTCGGAGAGGCTCGGCGCCGAGGCCGTCGGGCGGCTGCTCAATCGGTACCTGTCGACGGCGGCCGACGTGGCGCACGCGCACGGAGCCACGATCGACAAGTTCGTCGGTGACGCCGTCATGATCGTGTTTGGAGCCCCCGATGCCCTCGACCCGGCCGAGCAGGCGCGTCGCTGCGTCGCGCTCGCGCGCGAGCTTCAGGCCACGCTGCCGAGCGTGGGTGACGGTGTTCGCCTCGTCGCGCGCGCCGGCATCAACACGGGCGACGCCGTCGTGGGGAATTTCGGGTCGCTGGCGCGCTCGGACTACACCGTCATCGGACCTGCCGTGAACATCGCCGCGCGGCTCGAGACGGCGAGTGAGCCGGGCGGTATCCTCATCGGCGAGAGCACGGCGAAGCTGCTGGACGGCGCCGTACCGCTGGAAGCCGCTGGCGAGCTCCGGCTGAAGGGCGTAGCTGCGCCGGTACGAGCCTTCTATGTGAAGTGAGCGGTTGGCCGTCTGCGTGCCCGGTCCCGCCTGGTCCATCGATCGTCAGCGACATCGCAGGGAGTTGGATACCCCGCTCGTCGAGGAGTAGGCCGCCGCCCAGCATGAAAGGCTGACGGTGAGCCGGTGGATGCCAGCAAGCTCGGTCGTCCCCTGCTCGACCCGCTCCGACCGCGTCGTTTTCCTGCTGTGTGTGAAATCGCCACGCACATCAAAAATGTTGTTGAGCTTACGTTCTGCGCCGTGATAGGCATGCGCCGTCGTCTTGTCGTTCCTTCATCAATCGAAGAGGGGTTCATATGAACAAGGTGTCAGGCTCGGTGTCCCTGCTGTGTGCCGCCGTGGTGCTGGTGGCGTGTGGAGGAGAGCAAGGTGCGGAGCTCTCCGAGGAGATCGCGTCGAGCGAGGCGCCCCTGAGCGTCGCCGTGGCGCTCACGGTCGGCAGCACGCATGCCTGTTCTGCGCTGACCGACGGCACGGCGTATTGCTGGGGCTACAACGGCGGCGGCGAGCTCGGTGATGGGACGACCACGAGCTCGAGCAGCCCGGTGCAGGTCCCGGGGCTGTCGAGCGTCGTCGATATAGCGGTGAATTTCTACCACTCCTGCGCCGTCGCCGGCGGGGCCGTCTATTGCTGGGGGAGCAATGGTTACGGGAAGCTCGGCGACGGGACCCGTACAAGACGTTACTCGCCGACGGCGGTCTCGGGCCTCTCGTCTGGAGTCGTCGCCGTGACAACGGGATTCGAACACAGCTGCGCATTGCTCTCCGGGGGCTCCATCAAGTGCTGGGGATCGGACCTGCACGGGCAGATCGGGGATTCGAACACCGCGACCGACCAGCTCACGCCGGTGACGGTCTCCGGTATCACGGACGCGGTAGCCATCACAGCTGAGGCCTATTCCACCTGTGCCCTCCACAGCACGGGAGCCGTCTCGTGCTGGGGAGACAACTACCTCGGTCAGCTCGGAGACGGCACCCAGACGCTCAGGCAAACGCCTGTGAGCGTGTCAGGCATCTCGACGGCGACCGCCGTGACGCGCGGTAGCAATCACACTTGCGCCCTTCTGTCCGACGCGACGGTGAAGTGCTGGGGAAGCAACGGCTCAGGTCAGCTCGGGGTAGGCTCGTTGTCGCCCGTCTACAACACCACCCCGGTCACGGTCACCGGGATCAGCGACGCTGTGTCGATCAGCGCCGGTTACAGCCATGTCTGCGTGGTTCACGCCGGCGGGGGCGCGTCCTGCTGGGGCTTGAACGGTAACTATCAGCTGGGGGACGGCACATCGACCAGCAGGACGTCGCCGGTCTCCGTCTCGAGCCTCAGCAATCCGACGCTGATGGCTGGAGGATACGTGTCGACGTGCGCGGCCATCTCGGGCGGCGGAGCCAAGTGCTGGGGCACCGACACCGAGGGGCAGCTCGGCAATGGAGGCTCCATACCCGGCGCCGCGAGCAGCACGCCCGTCAGCGTGTTGCTCCCGTGAGCCGCCGGGGGGCCGGGCGGTTCGCCAAGACCTCCCGGCCGACCAAGGACGCGCTCAGGCGACCACCTGCGTGAGGGTGGCGGGCTCGCCGGTGCGGCGCGCGGCGGACGACACCCGCCCGAGGGCATCGGCGAGCGCGCCTGCCGGATCCTCCGGCAGATCGAGCGAGCGCCACGCCACGTAGCCGTCCGGGCGGACCAGCGACGCTCCCCCGGTCCCGAGGCCAAACGCCCTGCAGAACGCTCCTTCCTCGGATGGCAGCACATCCGCGCCGATGCGGATGCATTCGAGCTCGATGCCCAGCTGCTCGCCGACCTGCGCTGCGGCGGGGCGCCACCGCGCGTCCTCGGTGAGCAGCACCCAGCGTCGCTGGAGCAGATCGAGCGTCGACAGCCGCTCGCCGCCCCTCACCACCCACGCGTGCGGCGCGCGCGTGCCGGGCTGACCCGCCCATTGCTCGGGCCGCAACGCCGGCGGCAGCCCGTCGCCGGCGCCGAGCACCGCCGTCGATCGGTAGAGCTGCCCGAGCTCCATGGCGTCGTCGTCGATGATCGGCACGCCTCCGGCGGTCCCGCCCGCGTGCGCCTTGTAGTCTTCACGGGCGAAGATCTGGTGGTGCCGGAGCCACGCGATCGGGCGCCGCTCGGCGTCATACGTGTCGAGCAGATCCGGCGTCGACGCGCCGGAGAGGACCGCAGCGAGCTTCCACGCGAGGTTGTGGGCGTCCTCGATGCCGGTGTTCGCGCCGTAACCGCCCCGGTTGGGCGGCAGCGTGTGGGCGGCGTCCCCGGCGAGGAACACCCTGCCGGACGTGAATCGATCGGCGACGAGGGCGCTGATCTCCCAGCGCCCGGTGGTGACGATCTCGATCTCCAGGTCCGGCCTGCCGATCGCCCTGGAGATCAGCGCTCTCAACGTCGCCGCGTCGCGCTCCTCGTCATCCCAGAAGATCAGCACCCAGCGGCCATCGCCGTAGGTCGTGAGGAACGCGCTGAAGCCCGGCTGCTCGATCGCGAACTGCGTGACCCCCGTTCGAAGGTACTCCTCGAGCGGAGCCCGGAAGAGGACGCTGCGCGCCGTCCGGATGTGCCCTCTCCCGGCGCGCCCGATCCCGAGCGCCTCGCGGATCGCGCTGCGGTGGCCGTCCGCCGCCACCAGGTAGGAAGCGCGCAGCGCGACCTCTCGCCCGTCGCGCTCGCGCAGCCAGGCGGTCACGCCGCCTGAGTCCTGCTCGAAGCGGGTCAGCTCGGTCTCGAGCCTCACGTCGGCGCCGAGCTCGACCGCCCTGTCTCGAAGCCTGGGCTCGAGACGATCCTGGGCGATCGCGGCGCCCGAGCACGGCGAGCGCTCGATCGCCGGCGCCGCCTGCTCCCCGGGCGTCCACGGGACCTCCTCGAACCACTTCCCCGCGAGGCTCTCGACCCGAGCCCGGCGCAGCCGGAAGCCGGGCGGCACCTGCGGGATGTGCGGCCCAAGCCCGACCGCGCGGTAGAGCTCCAGCGTCCTCGGCGTGTAGCCGATCGCGCGTGGATGCGGCGAGCTGCCAGCGTGCCGTTCGACAAGCACCGTGCGCACACCTCGCCAGGCCAGGAACACCGCGGCCGACAGGCCGACAAGGCTGCCCCCGACCACGAGCACCGACGTCGATTCTACGTGCATGAGAACCGTCCTTTGATACAGTGCATTACTACGATACAGTGTATCGCGTCGGATTTGTTGTCAACCGGCTGCCGATGCGAACAAGACGAGCGATGACCGCACGGCAGAAAAAACCGCACGCGACCGGCGCCTCCCTCATCTGGGACCGCCCGGAGCCGGCGCTCCGTCCCGCTCCCGGGCCGCTGAGCAGAGACCGGATCGTGCGCGCGGCCATCGCGCTCGCCGACGCGGAAGGCCTCGCCGCGGTGTCCCTGCGCAAGATCGGGGCTTCGCTCGACGCCGGCCCGATGCGCCTCTACGGCTACCTGGACACCAAGGAGGAGCTGCTCGAGCTCATGGTGGACGCTGTGTACGGGGAGATGGCGTCCGCGGGGCCGATCCCCGGCGGCTGGCGCGAGGCCCTCCGGACGATCGCCCACCGCACCCGTCGGGCCGCCAGGGAGCACGGGTGGTTCATCGATCTGCTGGGAGGCCGTCCCCATCTGGGCCCGAACGCCCTCGCGCACCTCGAGGCCTCGCTCGCCGCGCTGAGCGGCGCTCCGGGCTTCGAGGACATCGATGCCGTCATGATGGCGGTCGGGACCGTCAACGCGTACGTGATCGGCGCCATGCGCAGCGAGGCGAACGAGCTGCGCGCCGAGGCCGCGAGTGGCATGGATCAGACCGAATGGCAGCGGGCGTCGGAGGCGTACATCCGCCGGATGATCGCCACCGGCCGCTTCCCGACGCTCGCCAAGGTGGTCAAGGACGCCACCCACCCGCCGGCCGATGCCGCGTTCGACAGGGGTCTCGACTGCGTGCTCGACGGCATCGCGGCGCGCCTCTCCTGCGGCGCGCCGTCGGGAAAAGGTCCCCGCGAGCGGCGATAGCCGCGGCCTTTCTAGAGGACCCGCAGGAACGCCGTGAGATCGGCCTTCTCCTGCGCCGTCAGCTTCGTGCCGAGCACGAGGTTGAAGAACTCCACGGTGTCCTCCAGCGTGAGCAGGCGCCCGTCGTGCAGGTAGGGCGGGCTGTCCTTGATGCCGCGCAGCGGGAACGTCTTGATGGGGCCGTCCGCGGTGGCCATCCGGCCGTTGATGAGCACGGGCTTGAAGAAGCGCTCCGCCCGCAGGTTGTGCATCAGGTTATCGGTGTAGTACGGCGCGGCATGGCACGTCGCGCACTGGCCCTTGCCGTTGAAGATCTGCTCTCCGCGGAGCTCCTCCGGCGTGGCCTTCGCGGGGTCGAGGCGCCCGTTCAACGCGAGCTTCGGCGCCGGGGGAAAGTCGAGGATCTCCTGGAACTCGGCCATCGGGTGCACCTGGTGCCCCCGGTCCAGGATGTTGATCCCCTTCTTCACGGCGATGACGATGTCACCGTCGAAGTACGCCGCTCGCTGCTCGAACTCGGTGAAATCCTCGACGGTCTTGAGCGCGCGCTGCGAGCCGAAGAGGCGCTGGATGTTCACGCCGCGCAGCGTGGGGGTGTCGAGCCGGTGACGGAACTCCTGCGGCCTTATGTCGCCCACGAGGTGGGTCGCGTTGTTCGTGTGCCCGTTCGCGTGGCAATCGAAGCAGGCGACGCCGAGGCTCGCTTTCTCCGAGCGCCGGTCCGCGGTCGCGTTGAACTGCATCTGCGGGAACGGCGTGACGAGGAGGCGGAGCCCCTCGAGCTGCTTCGGGTTCAGGATGCCGTTGAAGAGCTCGTAGAAGTTGTCGATGGTGACGAGCTGCCCCTTGGAGACGTCGCCGAGATCGGGCCGCGTCGTGAGGTAGATCGGCGGCGGGAACTCGGAGATCAGGTGATCCGGGATATCGAAGTCGAGATCGAAGCGCGTGAGATCCCTCCCCGTCTGGCGCTTCAGCTCCTCGATCTGGAGCTTCGGGAAGAGCATCCCGCCTTCCGGCTGGTTCGGGTGGGGCAGCGGCAGGAAGCCCTGCGGCCAGAGGCCCTGGTCGCGGATGGCGTCGGGCGTGAGCGCGGCGAGCGATTCCCACGTCGTCCCCTTCTCGAGCTTCACACGGACGCCCCCCTGGACGGGCTTTCCGCGCGACATGGTGACCCCGGGCGCGGGGCGGTTCGAGAGGTCGTACCGCGCGTCGAGCAGCGTCTGGTGGCGCTTCATCACCGCGGGTTTGTCGGCCTTCATCCGGGCGAGCAGCGCGGCGAACGGCTCCTTGTCGTCGACCGGCAGGTAGCTCGTGCGCGGCGTGGCGGGGCCGGGCGGCGGATACGCGTTCATGGGCGCCCTCGGGCCCGTCGGCGCGACCGCCTCGGGCGTCCCCGGCGGCGTGCCACGCGTGCTGTCCGGCTCCAGAGGTACCGCCCCCGGCGTCGAGGCGCAGTTCACGAGGCCGAGCGAGAGCGCGGCAGTGCACGCGACCACGCACGTGATATCCATTCTCTTCACAGGCATACGAGCGGCTCCTTCACGAGGAATACGTCGTCAGAAATGGCTGGCCGAGCGCCCCGCCTCCCGGCGCGCGGAGCTCCCGCCCGCTGCACACGAAGGACAGCTCGCCGGGCACACAGCCGAGGGGCCATGGGCGCTTCCGCCCGCAGGCGACTCCTGTGCCAGGGGCGCGCCCGCTGTGCGCTCCGTTCCTGATCAGGCCCGGAGCGGGGCAATTTGCGCGGGAGATCGTGCCTCCTCGCTCGGATCGGCGAACGAGCACGCCTCGCGCCATCGCGGGTCACCGCGCCCACGGAGCTCACGAGCGTGCTCCGTCCAGCCGATGTGCGGGCGGCGCGAGGCAAACTGCCACGATCCGTGGCATCATGGCTCGCGTCGCGCCGCGTGCGCGACCGGGGCGCGCGCACGCGGCGCGAGCGCGCGCCCCACGGCGGTCCGTTCAGCCGCCCTGTTCGTCCCGCTCCGCCCTGACGCGGAAGAACGGCGCCCTGACGTCCTTCGCCTCGAAGAAGAACACCCGATCCCAGACGGGGACCCGCTCCCGCTCCGTCAAATCGTACACCTCGCCTCGGGACAGGCTGCCGACGAGCTTCGCGCTCGAGTGGCCTCGCATCCTCCACCGGAACTCGTACGGGAGCAGGACGCTGGCGTCACCGAACATGCCGCGGCGCTCGGCGAAGCTCCGCCGCGCGGCCTCGGAGAGCTCCCGGGCATACCGGAGGTTCGGGGCGACGATGTAGGTCGCCGCAAGGCCCTCCTCCAGCATCTGCCGGTTGATGAGCCGACCGCGCGACAGGACGTACCCGAGGACGCGACCGTAGGCGTCGAACGGCTGTTCGTCCGTCTGGATCTCGACCTCGACGCCGTCAGGGAGCAGCTCGGACAGCCGCTCGGCGGCCAGCTCGGCCCAGTAACCTTGCGAGGCACCGAGGAAGTGCGTCTCCGGCGTATCGATGGAGAGCATACGGACAGGATGGATCACGCCGTTCTCGTCGCGCACGCGGAGCGTGTCGCCGTCGACCGTCCTCACCACCTCGGCGAGGAACTTGTCGCCCGGCAGCTCCCGGCGCAGCCCCCGCCTCCAGGCGACAAGAGACACGTAGTCGATGAACCTCCGGAACTCCGGAAGCAATCCTGCCATCGCCCCCTCCTATCATGGATAGCCGCACAGAAACCGCCGTTCGCGCATCGCAGGGACGTTCGCCCTGCCCAGGCGGACTGTTCCATGAAGATATAGAGAGGGCCCTGGCCCTAGGAAAGCGCTCGCCGCGCCTGACCCGGGGAGCGCGAGGTGGCCTGAAGCGCCGGTCGGATGGGGAGGGAGATTTGAACGCAAAGGCGCAAAGACGCAAAGGCGCAAAAAGACAAGAGGGAATATTTTTGCCTTCGCTCCCTTGGAGCGCCGGCGTTGCAATCTCCTCCTGGCGCCTTCACGAGCTTTTCTCTCTTCTCTTGGCGTCTTTGCGCCTTTGCGCCTTTGCGTTCAATTCTTCTTCATAGCACCGCTCATCCCGCCGCTTTCCGGGCGCCGCCGGCGCCGATCTCCTCCAGCAAATCATCCTCGTCCTCCCCCGCGGACACCCTCTCCAGCGCCAGCCTCAGCTTGGGCTCGGCGCTCGCCTCGGCGGCGACGCGGATCCGCTTCTCCACCGCTTCGCCCCCGTGCGGGCGCGCCGCGAGCGCGGCGGCGACGCGCTGCTCGGGCGGCGCAGAACCGTCCTCGACGATGCGCAGCACCTCTTCGAGGTCGTTCCCCGCCGTCCGGTAGCCTGCCCTGGCCACCAGCGACTCCAGCGCTCTCTTCCACTCGGCGAGCGGCCGGCCATTGCGCGCGATGACCTCCAGCAGCCGCGCCCGATCCTGCATCGCGACGGCGGCCTGAGCGGCCTGGATACGCGCGATCAGCGCCGCGGCCTCGGCGGGGCTGGCCGCCGGGACGGTGATCGACCTGCCGTCCCGCAGGCCGATCTTCACGAAATGATAGGCGCCGCCAACGCCCCCGTGGGTGAAAGTGACGTGGACGATCGCCCTGTGCGGGAAGAACCGCCGCCGGAACGCGCCCTTGACCATCACCCCGTCGGTGCCGATATGCACCCAGGTCGGCGTCACCTTGGACCAGAGCCAGGCCGCGACGCCCAGGAGCGGCGCGAGCCCGCCCATTGCCGTCATCGGACCGAGGGGCGCGATTGACCACTCCGCGATGGCCATGAACAGCAGGATCAGCAGCGCCAGCACACCCGGGGCGAGGATCAGGACGAAGATGGCCAGGAGACAGCCCGCGATCTTGCGACCGCTGGAGTCCTCGCGGTACGTGCGCATCCGCACCGCGCGCGCCTGCGCCCCCGCCCCGGCCCGCGACAAGAGGTCGATCGCCTCCTCCTCCGAGGCCTGCTCGACGGCGGCGACGCGCCCATCGGAGAACGACAGCACCGCGGCGTGGCCGTTCGGCGTCCGCTCCGTCCAGCCGCCGGCGAGGCGCGCGAGCGGCAGACGGCTCTCCTTCGCTCCCTCCGCGATCAGCAGTTGCTCGCCCTCGATCTTCACCCTGCCGTCGCGGAGGCGGCGCTCGCCCGGTCCGCGGTCCGCGCCGGCGAACGACAGCGCGCTGACGAAGTAGCTGCCAAGGCCGATCAGCGCGGCGAAGAGCGAGGCACTCTCCATCCCGAGCACGGCCAGCCCCCACGGAGCGGCGAACGTGCCGACGAGCGATGCGACGACCACGGACCCGAGGAGACGCTTGTCGCGGCGGGCGTCCTGCACCTCGACCTTGCAGAGTCGCTCGGGCAAGGCCGCGCCGGGAGCGTCCCGGCTCATCGCTTCGGCCGCATCGCCAGGATGTGCTCCCCGTGGTCCGCGGTGGTCATCGGTCGAGGTTAACCCGAGGTCAAAGAGATCAGAGAGCGAATCGCGGGCGCAGCAGGCGCGGAGAGCGGGGGAGGCCTGCGCGCAAGGGCTGCGCCGTCACGAGCGACGGTGGCACACCCGCCCACCGGGCGAGCGTCGCCACCGCGGCTTCCCTGTCGGCCGGGGCGAGGCCGCCGATGTGCGCGCCGTGGTTGGCGCCCGGCGCGAAATAACGATACGAGTCCACCGCCGCGCCGAGCTCGAGGGCCCCGGCAGACCACGGGTCGTTCTCGCCGTAGATGAACAGGAGCTCGCTGCCTTCGGTGGCGACCCAGCGCGCGACGTCCTCCATCGCGGCAGGCGAGAACTCCGGCTCGACGGGGATGCTCGGCAGGCGGTCGACCGACCCCCAGTCGAACGTGAGCAGGTCAGCGATATCATCGGTGTCGGGCAGGGGGGCGCCGAGCTCTGTATAGCATTGCCAGTAGTACGGCTCGAAGGCGAGGTACGCAGCATCGGCGCCGGCGCTCACGGGAGAGATCTGGCCGAGGGCCAGCCACAGGTCGTCGTCGGACGCCGACACATCCGGGATCTGGCCGCAGGTGGCCTCGTGCGAGTAGAGCCAGAAGTAGGATGGGAGCCAGATCACAGCGCTCTCGAGCTGCGCCTCCACGCCGAACAGGTCGTAGGTCAAGCCCAGCGCGTCCGCTTCCGTCTCCGCGCGCTCGAGCATGGCCGGGCGCCGGAGCAGCACCTCGCGCCGGAACGCGGCGATGCGCTCGCGGCAGTCGGCCTCGCCGACCTGGTTCAGGAAATCGATGTAGCGTGGATCCTCCACGCCGTGGCTGAGCGGAGTCACGTAGGCCACCGTGCCGTCGACGTCATCGGGGTAGAAACGACGATGGTAGACGGAGGTCATTCCCCCCTTGCTCGCCCCCGTGGAGATCCATCTCCCGGTGTAGATCGTGCGGAACGCCTCGACGACGCGGTGGTGATCGGCGGCCGCCGCTTCGATCGTCATCTTCGTCCAATCCGCGGGCTCCGGGCGTGACGGCGTGAAGAACCGGTGCTCGACGTAGATCTGGTTTGCGTTCAGGAGCGCGGTGGGCTCTTCGATGTACTGGTCGGGGAGAAACAGCGAGTAGCCGGTCGCGGCGAGCACGAGCGGCGCGCTCGAGTCGCGGTGGTGCAGCGCGAGCCGCTGCCGGAAGCGCTCGCCGCCCGGGGCATCGTGATCGACAGGCTGTTCAATCTCGATGACGAAGAACCGATAGCCGGGGATCTTGGACGCCTCTTCCGTGACCTCGGCGACATCGAGCGCGCGCAGCTGATCCAGGAGTTCCACTGCATCGCCGCCGCCGCCGGCCGACCCGCCCACGCCGCCAGCGCCGCCGCCACCTGTCACGCCGCTGCTGCCGTCCGTTGCGCCGCCCTCGCCGGTCGAGCCGCCGCCGGTCCCGGCGCTCGCGCTTGTGCCCGAGCTCGCGGAAGATGTCGTCGAGGCGCTCGCCTCTCCGCTGCCGTCGTCTCCGCAGGCGGCGACGGCCGCCAGCGCGAGCGATATCAAGAAGGCCGCCCTGCTGTTCTGCATCGCCCGGTCGGCCATCGTGGCGGCAGCGTGCCCGATCGGCGTGCGGAGCGGCGCAGCGCAGCAAGATTTCCACCGAGCGGGATGGGATCGAACTCTCCCTCCGAAGGGATGATCCCGCCGCCAAAGTCCGGGTCCCGGGCGTCATCCCGGCCTCCAGTGCCGCCCGAGACGTCCGGAACATCCGTGCCGCCGGCGCTGACGCCTTCCTCGGGGCCGCTCGTTTCACAGCCGAGACAGCTCACGACGGGAATTACAAGCAATCGATGTGTCCATAGCATGGACAGAGCATAGAGAGCTTCCATGCGGATCACAACGCGCCCCGCCGCGCAGGGCCCCCGGCCCCAACCCAGGTTTGGGCGACCCGGACCCGCGGTTGGGCGAGGCGAGTCACGTCGCGGATTTTCACGCTGCCCAGGCGACCTGTTTCATGAAGATAGAGAGAGAGTTCTGGCCGTCTGAAAGCGCTCGCCGCACCTGCCCCACAGGGCGCGAGGTAGTCTGAAGCGCCGGTCGGATGGAGAGGAAGAGTTGAACGCAAAGACGCAAAGGCGCAAAGACGCCAAAAGACAAGAGGGAATATTTTCTCCATCGTTCCCTTGGAGCGCGGGCGCTGCAATCTCCTCCTGGCGGCTTCACGAGCTTTTCTCTCTTCTCTTTGCGCCTTTGCGCCTTTGCGCCTTTGCGCCTTTGCGTTTAATTCTTCTTCTCTTGGCGTCTGTGCGGCTCGCAGTTCGTCCCCACACCAGGCGGCAGCCGGATGCGCGCCGCTCGCCATCCCGCTCCGGCTTGGGGCTACGCTTCCTCCGCGCTTTCCCGTTACGATGACCAGCGCGATCGCTTCAGCAGATCGCCGGGGGGGCATGGGACGTCTGCATGCGGCCCCGCGCAGGGCTCCCGGGGGCGAGGGCCACCGCGGCGAGGAGGTCTTGGATGTCGTCGCACGAACAGGTAGAGCCGGCCGATACGCCGGCAGAAGAGGGCGCAGCGAGGGCGGGGGCCGAGCTTGCGCGGCGCAGGCGCGGCCTGCGCTTCCGGCTCGCGCTCGGGGCGCTCGCGCTCGCCGCCAGCGTGACCGCGCTCGTCTTGACCCACGAGACGAAGCCCGAGAAGACAAGCTCCATCGGCGCGCGGCTCGAGCTGTCCTCGGGGGAGGTCACGCTCGCGGCGAACGCTCAGGGCGAAAGGAAGTCGACGGTGGTGTCCGGGATCCCGGTCCCGGTCGGGGCAAAGCTCGCGACCGGAAAGGGCGCGCGGGCGCTCGTCCGGCTCGCCGACGGCTCGGCGGTGTTCCTCCGCGCCGACTCGGAGATCGCGCTCCGCGCAGAGGGGCTCTCGATCGCCCAGGGTGAGGTCTGGCTCGACGCGCCGCCCGAAGGGCGCAGCGGGCTCTCGCACGCGCTCGGGGACGTCAACGTCTCGGCGGCCGACGCCGGCCTGTCGATGAGGCGCTCGGGCGACGCCGTGAGCGTGTACGTGGCGCGCGGGCTCGCCGTCGTCGCGGCCCCCGGCGGGCGCGTCGAGGTGCACGCAGGGGAACAGGCGACGGTCGCCGGCAGCGCCGCGCCCAAGGTGGCGCCGCTCGCGTACTGGGAGGACTGGACCGGAGGCATGGGCGACCACCGGCCGCTCGCAGGCGAAGGCAGCGGATCGGGCCGGATCTACGGCGTCGACCTGCAGGGCGCCCCCGGGACACAGGCGCGCACGCTCGAGATCAGCCGGCAAGCCGTGCGGGCCGTCCTGCGCGACGGCATCGCCGAGACCGAGGTGGACCAGACCTTCTCGAACCCGGGCGGACGCCAGGTCGAGGGCTGGTACTGGTTCACCGTGCCCGAGCGGGCGATCGTGAGCTCGTTCGCCGTGGAGACCAACGGCGTGCTCGTCGAGGGCGAGGTCATCGAGCGGAAGGAAGCGGCGCAGCGGTACCAGACCGCCGTGCAGACCGGCCACGAGCCGGCCCTGCTCGAGTGGGTCGACGGGCACAGCTACCGCGCCCGCATCTTCCCCGTGCCCGCCAGCGGCTCCCGGCGCGTCGTGCTGCGCTACGTGGAGCTGCTCGGCGCGCCATCAGGCAAGCTTGCTTATGTTTACCCGATGCGCGCGAGCGATCCCGTGCAGATCGGCGAGTTCTCCCTGTCCGTGGATCTCGGCCAGGCCGGCCAGGGGCTGCAGATCGCGACGCTCGCCGACGCGGTCATCGAGGACGGCGGGCGGCGGGTGAGCATGCGGCGGAGCGGCTACGAGCCGCGCGCGGACTTCCAGCTCGAGGCCTCCGTCAAGGTGAAGCCGTCGCCGCTGCGGGTGTCGCGCTTCGCCGCGGGCGAGGACCGCGCGGACTACGTGATGGCCAGGTACGTGCCCGACGTGGACTGGGCCGAGCTCAAGGAGCTGCCCGCCGACCTGGTCGTCGTGGTGGACACGTCGGCGTCGGCCGACGAGTCGGCGCGGCAGCAGAAGGCGGCGGCCGCCGAGGCGATCCTGCGGGCGATGTCGCCGTCGGACGGCTTCGCGCTGATCGCGCTCGACTCGGCGCCGGCGGTCCTGCACCCGAAGGACGGGCTGGCCGAGGCGTCGGACAAGGAGATCTCCGCCGCGCTCACGCGGCTGGCCGAGCACGCGACGGGGGGCGCGACCGACCTCGGCGCGCTGTTCGAGTCGGCGCTCGGGCGGGTGCACGGCAAGGAGCAGCCGGCGGTCATCTACATCGGCGACGGGCTCGCGACGAGCGGCGAGGTGACGGGCGCGCGCCTCGCGGAGCGGCTCCGGCGCTCGCTCACGGGCTCGCGCGCGCGCTTCTTCACCGTCGGCGTCGGCGAGAACTCGAACCACGCGCTGCTCCGCGAGCTCGCGCGCGCCGGGGGAGGACAGGCGTTCCGGATCGACGAGGCCGAGGGCTCGACGTCCGAGGTGCTGCGCCTCGCCGGCGCGATCAAGACGCCGACCATCACCGATCTCGCGATCGACCTCGGCGCGGGGCTCGACGAGCCGATGCTCACCGCGAGCGGCAAGGTGTCGCGCGGCGAGGAGGTGGTGCTGCTCGCGCGCACGCACCACGCGCTGCCCACGAAGGCGATCGTGAAGGGGCGGCTCGCGGGGAAGGAGTACACCCGCGAGCACCCCATCGAGCTCGATCGGGGCGTCGGCGCGGCGCTGGTGCCGCGCTTCTGGGCGGCCGAGAAGATGCGGCGGCTGCTCGCGGACGGCGACGACATCGAGGCGCACCGGGGCAAGGTGGTCGAGCTCGGGCTCGACTACGGGCTGATCACGCCGTTCACGAGCACGCTGGCGCTCGAGAGCGAGCAGGCCTACGTGAACCAGGGGATCCGGCGGCGGCGCTCGCCGCTCCGGGGCGAACGGCTGACGGCGCTCACGCCCCAGCGAGAGCGCGAGCTCGCGGCGCTGCTCGCGCCGCCCTCCGCGGCCGTCGCCGCCGGGTGCGGGAGGAGCGAGCCGAGCGCGGCCTACGAGGAGAGCCCGGCGAAAGAAGGCGGCCACGGCGCGAGGGCGCAGGCGGCGGCGCCGGCGCCGGCGACGGCGCCGGCGATCGCGGAGCAGGCCAACGAGCGGGACCAGAGCCTCAAGGGAAATGTCGCCGCGCCCAGCGCCACGCTGGCGGCCCCGCCCCCCGCGCCCGAGGCGGCGCGCCCGGCCGAGGAGGCGGAGCAAGAGCCCCTGCTGCAGAAGCAGGAGGCCGCAGCGAACAAGCCGGCCGCCCCCCGCCGGCTGGCTGCGCCCATGAGCGCACCGGCGGCCGACAAGCCGTCCGAGCTCGCCTCGATCGGCTCGGCCGACGCCAAGCGCGCGACGGGCGGGGGCGGTGCGATCGCGCCGTCCGACGCCATCCCGCGCCTGGAGAAGGCCCGCAAGGCAGCGCCCGCGGCGGTGCGCCCCGCTCCCCGGACCTCGCCGCCGCCGAGGCGCCCGCAGGTCGCGATGGCGCCGTGCAGCGACACCGCGCGGCGGCCGCTCGCCGAGCGCATCGTCGTCTGGTCGAAGCGCCTCGCCCGCGCCACGACGGCCGAGCAGCTCATCGCGCGCTACGAGGGCGCGCTCACGACCTGCGAGCTGCCGGACTGGCGATCGAGGGGCGCGCTCCTCTCGCTCCTCCAGGCGAGGGTGTCGACCGAGGGCGGCGCCGAGGCGCTGCTCGCCCGGTTCGACGGCGAGCCGGAGGCGCAGCGGTTCATCGCGCACGCGCTCCTCAGGCGGAGCGTGGACCCCGCGGTCTCGGCGGCGGTGCGGCGCACGCTCTTCGGGGGCGTCGATCCCAGGGCGAGCTGGGCGCTCCTCGACGAGCGGCTCGCGGCGATCCCGGCGGTGGACGACCGGCTCGCGCTGGTGCGGCAGGCGCTCACCGACCGGCCCGACGATCCGGAGGGGGAGATCCGGCGGGTGCGCCTGCTCGCGGAGGCGGGCCGGAAGGACGAGGCGCTCGCCTACGGGCGGCGGCTGCGCGACCGCGGCTTCATGAGCCCGGCGCTCGCGCTCGATCTCGGCGACGTGCTCGCGTCGAGCGGCTTCGAGGCGGACGCGCTGCGCACGTACTCGGAGGTCGTCGAGTTCGATCCGGCGAGCCCCGCGTCGCGCGCGATGCTCGGCGACGTCTACCTCCGGCACGGCTGGTACGCGGCGGCGTACCGCCAGTACACGACGCTCACGGACCTCGCGCCGGCCGAGCCCCAGGGATGGCTGCGGCTCGCCGCGGCGGCCGCCGGCGGCGGGCGCGTCGACGAGGCGCTCCGCATCCAGCGCAAGGTCGCCGCCGCGGAGGGCACGCCGGGGCCCGACGATCCGCGCGCGTGGGCGCGGCTCCTGTCGGCGGCGCGCATCGGCCGGCTGCTCGCCGGGGGCGACGGCGCGGCCCCCGCGGCCGGCGCCGAGGCCGAGAGCCTCGCCCGCAAGCTGAAGGAGCTCCAGCTCTTCAGCGGCCCCGGGGCGCTGCGCGTCGTGCTCTGGGAGGACTACGCGGCGGAGCTCGCCCTCGCGGCGCGGGACGGCCAGGTGGACGCGGCGCTCGGCGACGGCACCTTCGCGCCGGCGGTCGGGCTCGCGGCGGTGCAGCTGCCCGCCTCGGAGCTCGCGCGCCTCGACTGGCGCGTCCGGTTCCGCAGCGATCCGCCGGGGAGGGACGTGCGCTTCGTGGTGACGACGATCGTGTGGGACGGGGCGTCGTTCCAGGTGACGAGCGCGCCGGGGTCGATCGGCGCGAAGGACCTGGAGGTCGCGCTGGCGAGCGGCGCGCTGCCATGATCGAGGTCTCGCTGCTCGGCTGGCTCCTCGTCACGCTGACGTCGCCGCTGGCGCTCGTCCTGCTGCTCGTGGCGCTCGGCTCGGTGGCCTACCTCGGCGTGACGGCGCTCGAGGCCGCGCCGCGCCGGCGCGGCGCGCGCGCGGTCGGCACGGGCGCGGCAGCCTGCGCGCTCGCGGCCGGGATGGTCGGGCTGCGCGTGGGCGCGGGCGCGGGCGCGACCGTCCCCACGGCCGCCGTGGGGATCGCCGCCGCGGCCGCGATCGGGGCGACCGCGGCCTGCGCGTGGACCTTCGGCGCCCGCGCCGCGGCCGCGCTCGGGGCGGCGCAGGCCCGCCGGAGCGCCGCGGCGCTGCGGGCCGGCGACGAGCGGCGCCGGCTGCTCGCGGCGAGCCAGCGCGCGTACGCCGAGGGAGACGACCTCGCCGCCGAGACGGCGGCGGCCGACGACGCCGTCGCGCGGCTGCGCGCCGCGGTGGGCGCGCTGGCCTGCGCGCGCGCCGCGCTCGAGGCGAAGCGCGCCGGCGCGCAGGACGCGCCGCCATCGGAGGAGCGACCGGAGGCGAGCGCGCTCGCCGAGGACCTCGCGCGCGCGTGCGACGAGGCCGCGCTGAAGCTGTCGATGGGCCAGCGGGTGCTCGCCGCCGCGGAGGCCGCGGCGCTGCGGATCGCGTGCAACGCGCCGCTCCGGCGGCTGCTGCGGCGGCGGCCGCGCGAGGCGACGCAGGCGCTCGCGACCCTGGGCGCGGGCGCGCTCGCGCCGGCGGCGGCGTCGATCGAGGCGTTCCTCGGCGAGGTGCGGGCGGCGCGCGTCGAGGTCGCGGAGATCGCGGAGCGGCGCGCGCCGGGCGCGCCCGGTGCGCCCGGTGAAGACGGTGCGACCGGTCCAGAGGGAGCGGAGGGCCCGGCGGCGCTCGCGTTGCGCGAGCTCGCCGCGATGGAGTCAGCCTACGGCGCGCTGCTCGAGCGGCTGCGCCTGGCGGAGCTCCACGCTTCGGCGCGCGCCTCTGTCGAGCAGGTCGAGAGCGCCGCGGGCGCGCTCTCCGCGACGGCGAGGGCGGCGGCGATCGACCCTGGGGCGATCGGCGCGCTCGTGACGGAGATAGCGCGCGCCGAGTCGGCCGTCGCCGCCGCCGCGCCGGAGGCCGGGGGCTCGCGCGCGCTCGCCGAGGCCCTCGCTGCGGGCTCGGTCGCGCTCGATCGGAGCGACGCGACGTCGCTGGCGGAGCTCATCGCAGCGCTGCGCGAGCTCCGCTGAGGCGCTGAGCGGCGGCCGCCCCTGAAAATCGAACGGAATTCGAACGGAATTCGATGCCTGGCCGTAAGGAGTGCCCTTGGCGCGCGGCGCCCTGAGAGCCTCCCCGAGCGAGGTGGGTTGAGCTAGGCTTTGCGTGTGGTTCAAGCCCTCCCCGCCGGTTATCTCTTCGACCCCGCGGACCCGCGCGCGCCGACGAGCGAGCAGTGGGCGCGGATGACCCCGTCCGAGCGCGCGCGCGTCGTCGACATGCTCCCCGCCGAGGTCCCGCTGGAGCTCATGCCTCCCGAGGGAGACCCGCACCGAAAGGCGAAGCGCGACGCGCTCGACGCCCTGGACGGCTTCTTCCGCCGCACCGCCCGCAAGATCTACCTCTCTTCCGAGCTCGCCGTCTTCTACCCCGGCGAGCCGCGGTTCGCGCCCGACCTGCTCGCCGTGGTCGACGTCGAGCCCCACGAGCGCATGCGTTGGGTGGTCGACCACGAGGGCAAGGGGCTCGATCTCGTGATCGAGGTCCACGTCGCCGGCAGCCGGACGAAGGATCACAAGCTCAACGTCGACCGCTACGCCCGGCTCGGCATTCACGAGTACTTCCTCTTCGACCGCGCCCGCCTGCGCCTGCACGCCTACAGGCTGCCCGCGACCCAGGAGAGCGACCCGTCACGCCCGCGCGCCTACCAGCGCATCGTGCCTCAGGCTGGTCGGTTCGCCTCCGAGGTGCTCGGCCTCGATCTGCTGCTCGACGGCATGCGCCTCCGCTTCTTCGCGGGCAACGCCCCTCTCGAGGACGCCGACGAGAGGATCGCGCGCCTTGGCGGGATGCTCGATCAGGTCATCTCCCACCAGGAGGAAGCGCAGCGCGTCGCCGAGGAGCTGGCCGCGGAGCTCGACAGCGAGCGGCGCCTGCGCGAGGAGGAGCAGCGCCTGCGCGAGGAGGAGCAGCGCCTGCGCGAGGAGACAGAGAAGGAGCTGGCGCAGGCGCGCGCGGAGATCGAGCGGCTCAAGTCGCGCTGAGCGCCTGGCCGGCGAGGGGGACGGCCGCTCGAGCCCTCCTCGCCAGCCCCGCCGCTCCTTACCCCTTCAGCTTCGCCGCCAGGAACCGCCGCGCCTTCTCCCACGCGTCCGCCGCGGCCTTCGTGTCGTACCGCTCTCCCGACGGGTTCGCGAAGGCGTGGTCGGCGTCGTACCGGAGCACCTCGTGCTCGATACCCGCGTCGTGGAGCGCCTTGTCGAAGTCGTTCACGACCTCGGGCGGGATGCCCTTGTCCTGGTTGCCGAAGATGCCGAGCACGGGCGCCTTGATCGCCTTGAGCTGCGCGGGGTCGGTGACGAGCCGGCCGTAGTAGATCACGGCCGCGTCGAGCTCGGGCTCGTTCAGCGCGAGCTTGAGCGACCACGCGCCGCCGAAGCACCACCCGATCGAGGCCGTGCGCGGCGCGAGGACGCGCGCGTCCGTCGTGAGGAAGCGGTGCGCCGCGCGCACGACCTCGATCCCCTTCGCCTCGTCGACCGCCTTCATCGCCGCCATCGCGTCGTCCGGCGTGGTCGCGACCTTGCCGCCGTAGAGGTCCACGGCGAGCGCCGCATACCCGTCCTCCGCGAGGCGATCGGTCCAGTGCTTGATGTGCTCGTTCAGGCCCCACCACTCGTGGATGACGACGACGCCCGCGATCGGCGGCTTCGCGTCCCGCGGCAGGCTCAGGTACGCCTTCGTGCCAGCCACCTCGACCGTCTGTCCTCGCGCGGGCGGGGCCTTGTCCGCCCTGAGCTGGTGGAGGGCCTTGAAGTCCTCCTCCGAGAGCAGCCCGGTCGGACCGACTTCACCGGGCGCGCCGGACGACGCCGGCGTCGCGGCCGCGGGCGGCGGCTCGACGCGGGGCGCGGGAGACGAGGCAGAGCAGGCGGTCGCGGCGAGCAGCGCCAGCGACGCAGCCACGCGGAAGCGGCGTAGGTGGGACAGGAGCGTCATGGCCCGCACCCTACCAGCTCGGAGCAGCGCGCCGGAAGCCTCGCCGCGAGGCGTCGCGCCCGCCTACGTCGCGACGCGCAGGCCCATCTGGCTCGACGCGACCCCCCGCCGGACGGCGGCCGCCAGCGTATCCGGGGCGAACGGCTTGGCGACGAACGCATGGGCGCCGAGCCGGAACGCCCGCTCCCGCTCGCGCGGCGAGGACATCGACGACACGATGACGACCGCGACGTCGCGATGGTGCCGGCTCTGCCGGATGAAACGGATGAGCTCGAGGCCGTCGATGTCCGGCAGGTGGATGTCGATGATCACCGCGTCGTAGGCGCCCCCGTGCATCCACCGGAGCGCCTCGAACCCGCTCGCCGCCTCGGCGACCTCGACCGCCGCCCCGAGCTCTGACGCCCCCTCCAGCGCGGCTCGCATGTACGTCCGCATCGCGGCGGAGTCGTCGATGAGGAGGATGCGGGTCATGCGGCGGGTCCGGCTCGAGCTCTCGAGGGGGCGCCTAGTACACCACAAACGGCAAAATCGGAAGTGTTTGTCGGCCTTCCGACAGGAGAGCGCGTCCCCGGCGGCGCCCCTGAGCCCTCCAGGCCCGGCTGCGCGCTGGTCAGGTGCCCCGCGGCGGCCTCCAAGGACCGGCCTGGCCCCTCCTCGAGCCCGTGCCGTGATCACATCGGCGCGTTCCGGGAATTCGTCAGAGTCACACAGGAAACCTTGTGCGCACCGCGCGCACTGCACTTCTTCGCCAGAGCTGCTTCGATGAGAGCCCTGGCTCTGCCACGCTAGAGCTGGACGGGGCGAGAGCTTCCCATTTGCGGTAGCGTGCCAGTCCGAGACCCGGAACAGCGATGACGCACCCGATGACGCGGCGTCGACGAGCGCCTCCTCGGAGACCAGCGGCGCTGGCGGCGTCGACCACGGCCCCACCGTCAGCCACGGCGCCGGCATGGGCAGCGCCGGGGCGGGACGCCGCTCCCTCTCCGGTCGAGCCAGGGTGATTGCACGGGCCAGAGCAGCGATGCATCGAAGGAGACCGTTGTATGCGCAATAGCCAAGGAGCCGTGCCGCGAGAGCTGCTCGACTGGGTCTTCAACCGTCGGCAGCCCCTCGTCAAGCTCGGGGCGTTCGCCATCACCAGGCCCGTACTCGTGTCCTGCAGGGAGGACGACGAGAGGGGCGGCGACCTGAGCGGGAGCGGCACCGGCGGCGGAGGGGGCACGTGGAGCGACCCTGGTAACACGGACAGCTGCACCGCCGGCCCCTTGACCACCAGCTCGAGCAGCGCCGGCGCGGGCGCATGCGGCGCCGACGCGCAGGATCCGGCGATCTTCAAGGGCGCCGGCAGCTGCCGGCTGACCGCCAAGGACATCGGGGGTCCGTTCTTCATCGACAACAGCGAGATCCCGAACGACATCAGCCTGTTTCGCAGCGACATCCGGGACGACCACCCCGGCTGCGAGCTCCGGCTCCATGTCCGCCTGCTCGACGCCCGGAACAACAACGAGCCCATCCCCGACGCCGAGGTCTACCTCTGGCACTGTGACGCGGATGGACAAACCAGCGGCTCCGAGCATCAGAGCCCCTCCGCGCCGTCCACGGGCGCGGCCGAGCGCACGCCGGAGAGCCAGGATCGGTTCTGCCGCGGCGTGCAGCTCTCCGATCGCAACGGGATCGTGGGCTTCAAGTCGATCTATCCCGGGTCGGACGCGGGGCAGCCGGTCCACGTCCGCATGGTCGTTCGCATCAACGGAGCCACGACCAGGCTGATCACGACGCAGCTCTATTTCGACGCGGACCTCGGCGCGGAGGTCTTCCAGAAGGAGGCGGCGTACGCGGCTCGCTCGGCGAACCTCCCGGTGTCCAGCCTCGATCCGCCGCCTGGCAACGTGGTCATGCCGGCCACGTACACCTCGGGGCTGGTCACCAGCATTCTCAACATCATCGTCGATGCCTGAGCGCACGGGTGTCCCGCCCAGGCGGCCGTGCGTCACGCCCCGGCTCGACCCGGGCCACCCCTCGGCGAGCCGGGACGGCGCCTGCCCGCTGCCTGCCGAGCGTCACGAAATTTCGAGGAAACAGGGCACCTCTGCCGTTCTCCGCGCCGGCGCGGGGCGGACAACCGCCCTCCGGGGCGCCAGACTGCGGCAGGGAGGTTCCATGAGCGACACGGATCGGCTGGATCCCGGGAGCATGGCGCGCGCGTTCCGCGAGGCGCGGCGCCGCGGGATGGATGTGGAGCCGGCGGTCCTGTTCCACGACCTGGGGCGCATGCGAGCGCGCATCGGACGGATCGGCGCGGCGTTTCCGCCGGGCGCCCTCCACACCGTGGCGATCAAGGCGAACCCCCTCGTCGAGGTCCTGCGGGCGGCGGTCGACTCCGGCGCGGGGCTCGAGGCGGCCTCGCTGGAGGAGGTGAAGCTCGCGCTCGCCGCCGGCTGCCCGCCCGACCGCATCGTCTACGACTCTCCCGCGAAGTCCCGCGCCGACATCGCGGAGGCGCTCCGCCTGGGCGTGCGGCTCAACGCCGACAACCTCGACGAGCTCGGACGCATCGACGAGCTCGTCCGTCATGGGGGCGTGGCCAGCCGCATCGGGCTGCGCATCAACCCGCAGGTCGGGGCCTCGAGCATCGCCCTGACCAGCGTCGCGGATCGGCGCTCCAAGTTCGGGGTCCCCCTCGAACAGGCCGACGCCGTGCGCGCCGCCTTTGCGCGGTACCCGTGGCTCGCCGGGCTGCACGTGCACGTCGGCTCGCAGGGGTGCGCGCTCTCGCAGCTCATCGACGGGATCGGCCGCGTCGAGGCGCTGCGCCAGGAGCTCCGGCGCGCGATGGGCCCGCTCGCCGCCGGCACCATGGATATCGGCGGCGGTCTGCCGGTCGCCTACCGGAGCACGGACCGCCCTCCGGCGCTCGAGGACTACGCAGCCGCGCTGCGGCGCGGGGTGCCGACGCTCTTCGAGGAGGGGACCACGCTGATCACCGAGTTCGGGCGCTGGATCCAGGCGGGCTGCGGCTTCGCGGTCTCGCGGGTGGAGTATGTGAAGAAGGACTCGGCCGGGCGCACCGCGATCCTTCACCTCGGCGCCGACTTTCTGCTGCGCCGCGCGTATCACCCGGACGACTGGCACCATGACTTCATGGCGCTCGATCCCGAGGCCGAACCCAAGGGGGGGCCGCTCTCGCCGTGCACCCTCGGCGGCCCGCTCTGTTTCGGCGGCGACGTGCTGGCCCGCGAGCTCGCGTTTCCGGAGCTGTCGCCCGGCGATCTCGTGCTCATCCGCGACACGGGGGCTTACACGCTGAGCATGTGGTCCCGCCACTGCAGCCGCGGCATCCCTGCTGTGCTCGGCGTCGACGCCGATGACATCCGGGTCCTGCGCGAGCGCGAGCTGCCAGAGGACGTCGTCGCGTTCTGGAGCCGCGGCCGCGGCCGGCCATGAGCCCGCCGCGCGGCGTTCACACGACCGTTTCCACGGGAATCCAGCATGTGGCACCATGGAGCGGCGAGCGCTTCGACGTGGAGGAGCAAAGATGAGATCGAGTGGAGCTTCGTGGGTCCTCGGGCCATGCGCACAAGCGTGGCGGGTCACGCTCCTCGGAGCCGCGCTGTGCGTGCCGCCGGTCGCCAGCGCGGGCTGCGGCGATGACGGGGCGACGACCACCGCCTCGGTGTCCAGCGGCAGCGGCGGCGCGACGAGTACCAGCTCGGGCGGTGGCGCTGCCGGCTCCGGCGGCGACGCAGCCGGCTCAGGTGGCTCCGGCGGCAGCGGCGCTGCCGGCTCGGGCGGCTCCGGTGGAACCGGCGCTGCCGGCTCCGGTGGTTCCGGTGGCACCGGCGGCGCTGGCGGTTCCGGTGGCACCGGCGCTGCCGGCTCCGGTGGTTCCGGTGGCACCGGCGCTGCCGGCTCCGGTGGCACAGGCGGCTCGGATGGCACCGGCGGCGCTGGCGGCTCCGGCGGCTCCGGCGGCGACACCGTGAGCGTGCAGATCATCGCCTTCAACGACTTCCACGGCAACCTGGAGCCCCCCACAGGCAGCAGCGGCAGGATCACCGTACCTGCCACACCCGCCAACACCACCGTGGACGCCGGCGGCGTCACTTACCTGGCGTCCCGCGTCGCCGCGCTCCGCGCCACGAACCCGAACACCGTGGTGGTCTCGGCCGGCGATCTCATCGGCGCGAGCCCGCTCGTGTCGGCGCTGTTTCACGATGAGCCCACGATCGAGGCCATGAACCTCCTCGGCCTCGACATCAACGGTGTCGGCAACCACGAGTTCGACAAGGGCACAGCGGAGCTCCTCCGGATGCAGTACGGCGGGTGCAGCCCGGCCGACGGCTGCACGGACGGCACCTTCTTCCCGGGCGCGAACTTCAAGTTCCTCGCCGCCAACGTCGTCGTGGACACGACGAGCGGCAGGACGCTCTTCCCGCGCTACGACATCCGCGAGTTCGACGGCGTGAAGGTCGCCTTCATCGGCATGACGCTCGAGGCCACACCGTCCATCGTGACGCCGATCGGCGTCGCGGGGCTGTCGTTCATGGATGAGGTCGACACGGTGAACGACATCGTCCCGGAGCTCCAGGCGCAGGGCATCGAGGCGATCGTCGTGTTGCTCCACGAGGGAGGGCTCCCCACCGGCCTCTTCAACGAGTGCCCGGGCCTCTCTGGTCCCATCATCGACATCGCCACGAACATCGACCCCGCCGTGGACGTGATCGTCTCAGGCCACACCCATCAGGCGTACAACTGCATCCTCGGCGACAAGATCGTGACGAGCGCGGCGTCGTTCGGCCGTCTGGTGACGGACATCGATCTGGAGATCAGCAAGTCCACGGGCGACGTGACGGCGAAGACGGCGAACAACGTCATCGTGACGCGCGAAGCGCCCGACGCGGGCGTGAGCACCCTGGTGACGCGCTACAAGGACCTCGCGGCGCCGCTGGCCAGCGTGCAGGTCGGCACCATCACCGCGAATCTCGACCGCGCGGTCCCGGCCATGGGCGCCGGGCTGTTCACGATGGGCGCGGTGATCGCCGACGCCCAGCTCGCCGCCACGCACGACCCGAGGACCGGCGGTGCCGAGATCGCGTTCATGAACCCGGGCGGCATCCGCGCGGACCTCACCTATGCGGCCTCGTCCACCGAGGTCAGCGACGGGGTGGTCACGTTCGGTGAGGTGTTCACGGTGCAGCCCTTCGGCAATAGCCTTGTCGTGATGACCCTCAAGGGGGCGGAGATCGACACGCTGCTGGAGCAGCAGTTCCGGCTGGACACGGGGGGAGTGCGGCAGAGCCTGATCCTGCAGGTCTCGAACGGCTTCACGTACACCTACAGCCAGAGCGCGCCCATCGGCGCGAAGGTCGACATCGCCTCGATCCGGATCAACGGCGTCCCGATCGAGGCGGAGCGGACCTACCGGGTGACGGTGAACAGCTTCCTGGCGACGGGCGGAGACGGCTTCACCGTGCTCAAGGACGGCACCGATCGGCTCGGCGGCGCGCTGGATCTCGACGCGCTGCGGGACTACTTCGCGGCGAACTCGCCCGTCTCCCCGCCCGCGCTCGACCGGATCACGGTCGTGCCCTGATCGGGCCTCCTGGAGCCGCGCAAGCTCGCCCCCTAGCTGCGCGGCCTTCGTGCGTAGAGGAAGCGTGCATAGCCGATCTCGGCGGCGTTCTTCGTGAGCTCGACGTTGGCCCACGCGACGACATCACCGAACGGGCGGTCCTGGAAAGGCCATCGCGTCCGTCGTGTCGAGCGCAGGTCGTCGTCGGTGACCTGCTCGAGCACCGCTCGCCACTTGCCCTGAAGCCCTCCGAGCCACGCGCGCACGTCGTCGGCGTCGCCAGGCCACGTCACGTCCTCGCGGGTGAGCGCGCCGTCGCCGAAGGCGTGGTCGAGCGCCATGGACCACCAGAAGCCGAGATGCCACGTCAGCCACGCGATGCTCGGCGGGCCGAGATCGTAGCCCTCGTGCTCCGGCCAGTCGGCGCGCCACTGGCCATCGGGGGTTTGACGAACGTGCAGCCCCTCGTCAGCAGGGCGCCACAAGCACTCTTCGGTGGAGAGCCCGTCGAGGTGAAAGCTGGTGAGCTGCCAGGCTATCTCGAACTGCCGTAGCAAGTAGCCGCCGACTTCGCTGGGCATCGACGAGGGAGCGGCGTCAGGGCCATCATGTCTCATGGCCCCGACCCTAGCACGCCCGCCGCCCCTTATCCCGCGCGCGCCGTGCACCGAGGTACGACCGCGCGGCCGCGCAGTCCCTTCCGTACTGTTCTTCGAGGGAGCGAGCCCGCCCTGCCTAGCCCGGATTCACCGCGATCTGCATCTGGGCGATCACGATGTCCCCATCCATCACGGCCTTGGCACGAAGGCCGCTGTTGCCCGCTTCGTCGGCCTTGATGGCGCCCTGGTAGTAATTCGCCAGGCTGCCGGTGGTGCGCGCCTTGTACGGCTCGTACTTGGTATGGACGGAGTCGGTGAAGGCGGGTTCGAAGTAGAACTGCGTCGTGAAGATGTGGTCTCCACCCTGGTACGTGGTGCGACCCTTCGACATCGACCCCTTCTTGAAGCAGACGAAGTGGATGTGAACGTCGCGGCCGTTGTACCAGCCGGGGAAGATGCTGCGGAACGAGACGACGCCGTTCGCGTCCGTGGTCTGCACGCCGCGACAGAAGCGATCCGCGTTGTTGAGATCGTTCTGACCCGGCCTGCCCGCATAGGGCGAGTCGGGCTTCTGCTCGCTGGCAGCACCCCTCGTCCCGAAGCCGCTGTAGAACCCCTGCCCGTCCGTGTGCCAGATGTAGACCTCCACACCGGCCAGACCGACGCCCTTGCCATCGCAGCTCGGCGCGCTCAGGTCGATCACGCGCAGGTGGAGATGCATCTCCACACCCTCCGGGGCGCTCTCATTGTAGCGACCACGAATGTCCTGCCGGATCAGGGAGACGTCGTCGTTCTTCTCGAGCTCGTGAATGAAGAAGGGGCCCTGACCGGCGCCGTCCGTCTTGTTGATCGCCCTGCACGTCGGCACATCGTCGAACGGCGGTGCCTGGAGGCCGTCGCCGTCGCCGCCGCTGCCGCCACTGCCTCCCGCGCCTCCCGCGCCCGGCTCGGAGCCTCCCTCGCCCGAGCCGCCCGTGCCCGCCGTGGTGGAGCTGGCCGGTCCCGCGCCGCTCGAGCTCGACGTGGCGGTGCCGGGGTCGGACCCGCCGCCTCCGGTACCCGAGGCCGTGGTCCCATTGCCCCCGGAGCTCGCAGAGCCCCCGCCGGCGCCGCTGGGGTCCTCCGACTCGCTACCATCTCCGCACGACACGGTGACGGCAATCACGCCCAGCCCCAGGAGCGCCTGCCGCCGGTCAACGACCTTGAACAACGGGCCCTGGGTCTCGGTATCTCGTTCCTTGCTCATAAAGCAGCTCTCCTCAGGTGGTCGATGACCTGTCCGTCCGGCGGACAAGGCGCCGAAAAGGCGGCAACATCTTCCCAAGAACGGCGACAGTAAAGCATGGCGGCGCGGGGCGTGGAAGACAGGACCCGAGCTGATCCCATATTCCCGCCTTCATGTAGTTATCCTCTGCTGTTTCACGCGCATCGGCGCGTCAGGTATCGAGGGTGACGAGGGCCTGCGCGCCACCCTGGATCCACGTGCAAAGAGCCTCGATCAACGCCGGGAATCCCATGGCTCAGGCCGGCATCGGTCGCTTGTTGCACGTCGCCTTGTAGAAGGCCCCGCAGGCAGCGGCTGTGGCGTGAGACGAGGCATCCTTCGATGCATGAGTGCGCTGTGGATACAGCGCACTTTTCCAGGAGGGATGTGAGTCGCGCAAGCGACCTTTCACCGCACGATCGCGGGCCGGGGCGGCCACACCATCCGCTGCTCGGCCGCGAGCGCGGGCGCGGGCGAACGATGGATGGCGGGCGGCGCCGCGAACGACGCCTCCGACGTGCCGCCGCCGGCCGCGGTCTTCTTCGGCCACCAGTCCATGCTGAGGTGGATGTGGTGGTGGTGATACGGCCACCCCTCGCCGTACGCCATCCGGTCCGAGAAGCTCGCGAGCTCGTCGTCGGTGATCTTCCGCCGATCCCGGTCCGGAAGGGCGTTCAGCTTGGTCGCGGTCCTCGACAGGAACGGCGCGATGACCTTGTCCACGCCGATGACGCGCGTGCGGGGCGAGCGGAACAGCCTGGCCATGAAGAACGCCTCCCGCTCGAGGTCGACGATGTGCTTCCGCTTCGCCGCCGAAGAGCAGTACCCGTCCTCGTGCTTCGACCCGTCTCCGCAGATGATCTCCCCATCGTTCGATCCGTCCGTCTGGAAATAGGCGATGTCGATGTTGCCCCCCTGGTCGTGCGTCGACTCGGGGTGACGGGGGCTGTCGATGTCGTAGCCGGGCGTGACGCCGTTGATCTGGCAGACGTCGATCAGCGAGAGCGGCGTCGTGCCCGGGAACGCATGCAGCGTCTCCGCGAGGGCGTCCCGGACGAGCATGATGAGCTCGCGCCGGGCAAAGCGGTAATTGCTGAACGTCTCCCAGATGTAACCGCCGCCGACCACCGAGTCGTCGGGGTCGGGGAACGGGAACGGCAAGAGCCCGCCGCCGCGCTCGCCGAAGCCGGCGCACTCGTCGAACGAGAAGCCGGCGTCCACGCAGCTCGGGCCGTCGACATACGGAGTCGACGTCACGTCCAGGCCATAGACGTTCTGCGCGCCGTCGTGGCCGACGACCCGGACGAAGTACTCGGCGCCACCCCGCTCGGAGTAGAACCCGTAGAACTCGGTGTCCGTCTCCTGATCGCGGTACGAGTACGGGTACTGCGCGCCGTCGCGCGCGCCGAGCAGGCGGCCCACGCCGTCATAGACGACCAGATCGATGTCCCCCGCGGCCTGACGGAACCGGATGCCCACGCGGACGATGGTCCGCTCCGGCACCACGATCTTGAACCAGTCCTCGTCCCCCTCGCAGAGGGTGAGGTCCTTCGTGACGCCCATGGGCGCGGCCACCGCGGCTCCCAGGTCGTCGTTGGGCTCGAGGGCGTCGCCCTCGGCGCCGCAGGCGGCGGGGCCCTTGCGGCACGCGCCGCCGTCGCAGGAGCTGCCCTCCGGACACCAGCCGGACGGGACGTCAAGTGAGCACGCGACATCGTCCGATACGCAGAGCTCCCCGAGGCAGGTCGTGCCCTCCGGGCAGGTCGACGCGCCGTCGCAGCCGGCGTAGCAGGCCGACCTGCCCTCGCCGTCGACGGTGTGACACACGTAGCCAGGCCGGCAGTCGAGATCGCTGCCGCAGGTGCTCATGCACACCGGCGAGCCGCCCTCCGCCGCGGGGAAGCAGCCCGCGCCTGGCCCGCACTCGTCGTCGCTCTCGCAGTCGAAGGCGAGGCAGTACCCCTCCACCCAGCCGTTCGGCGCCGAGGGATCCTCGTCACGATAGCAGGTCGCGCCGCGCAGCGAGCACGCCTCGTCGGCGTCGCAGGCCGCGCCGATCTCCCCCGCGCCGACCGTGTCCTCCGCGCACGCCGCGCCGCAGGCCCCGTTGCACCCGTCGCCGCGCCGAGGAGAGCACAGGCCATGACGGCTCTGTACGCCATCGCAGGTCTCTGGATCATAGAGGGGATAACACACCCCCGAGCCGGTCAGGGTGTCCGTGTTGAAGCAGCGAGCGCCGGGCGCGCAGCCCTGCTCGCTGTTCGGCGCCGTACACGGCCCCTCCGCGCGCTGCATGCAGATGCCGAGCATGCAGACGGCCGCCTCGCCGTCGCAGTCCGCATCGCAGCTGCAGCTCGCGCCGGCGGGGAGGCGCTTCTGGCTCGCCCCGCCGCTCTGCACCTCGCTCTCGACCGTCAACTCCGATTCCCATGGGTCCACATCACACGCTTCCAGAGAACCCATGAGCGCCGGCACCACCACGAAGAGCCATCGCCAATGTAGATCCATGCCACCCTGCCTCGTGAGGAGTGCGAGACCGCACCTGTCGAGCGTTCTAGTCACAGGCGAGGGGTAAGTGGTTATTGAAAAGAGCGCGTGAGTCACGCCGGATACCCCGCGCGAAGATATTCCCATCTTCGCAGCGGCGTTGTCCTCGCCGCGCGTGGGGGCGCCCACGCGACGAGCGGCTGGCGCGCGTCCGCCGCGGTGGACTCGCGGTCATCCGGCGCGCCGGCCGCGCCGCGCGTACGTCCGATGACCGCGCGGATCGGCGATCGTCGCCGGGTCGGCCCGGGGCGCCTACTCGTACTTCTGGCTGACGCGGAACGAGCCGAGCGAGCGTACGCCCGTCGCGTGCTGCTCGAGCAGCGCGAGGGCTTCCTTGAACGCGGGCTCCTCCGTGCTGCCCTCGCACTCGACGAGGAAGAGGTACTCTTCAGGGCTGTCCGGCAGCGCGCGAGAGACGATGCGCGTGAGGTTGATGTGGTGTCTCCCGAGCGCGGAGAGCGCCGCGACGAGGGCGCCCGGGCGGTGGTCCAGCCCGAACAGGAGCAGCGTCCGCCCCCCCGAGGCCGGCGGCTCCGCGGCCCTCCCGACGATGAAGAAGCGCGTGATGTTCTCGCCCTTCGCGCCGAGCTTCGGCACGAGGATCTCCAGCTTGTAGATGGCCGCCGCGCCCTTGTTGCCGATCGCGCAGGCCTCGCCGTCCTGCGCCGCGCGCTCGACCGCCTCGGCGGTGCTCTCGGCCTCGAGGATCTGCGCGTCAGGGTAGGTCTCGCGCAGCCAGTCGCTGCAGTGCTTGAGCGGGACGAAGTGCGAATAGATGCGCTTCGGCGCCACGCCCGCCCTGCCGAGGAGCGACAGCGTGACGTGCAGCGAGAGCTCCTCGCACACGGCGAGCGCGGCGCCCGTGCCCTCGCGGCGGATCAGCTGATCGACGGTGTCGTAGATCGGACCGCCCAACGCGTTCTCGATCGGCACGACGCCGTAGGTCGCCGCGCCGCCGGCCACGGCGTCGAACACCTCCGAGATGGTGCGCCGGGGCGTCAGGTCCGCGCTCGCGCCGAAGCGCCGGGACGCGACCTCGTGGCTGAACGTCCCGGGCCGCCCGAAGTAGGCGACCCGCTGGCGCGGCGCCGGGGCCCCTGCCGCGTCGCTCGCCCCGGGCGCCACGTCGTCGCCGCGCGCCGTCCCTGGCCTCCCCGCGTCAGCCGACATGAGCGATGGGCGCCTCGCCAGCGCCCGCGCGGACGGTCGCCACACGCCCCCCGCAGGGCGCGCCGCTCCGCCGTGGGGCCGGCATCCTTCGATGGAAGCTGTGCATCGAGCGCCGCCTGTCTACCGGCGCGATGCGGCGGCGTCCAGCGAGGAAAGCGGCGGCGTCTCGCCTCCCTACCCGCGCAAGGAGGCGCCCGCCGCCGCGGCGCACCAGGCAGCCGCCGAGCCCGCCCGCGCGTCGATCGCGCCCCAGCAGCCGGGCGGGAGCACCATCGTTGCCGACGATGCCGGAAGGCCCCCTGGAGCAGGTTCGGGTGAGGAACGATCGTTACATCCCGAGAACCATCGTCGAGCGGCGCTTTCCCGAGCGATTCGGCCTGCATGCGCGCGATTGTGCAAGGGGAGGGTGGCGCAGGAGATAACCACACGCGCACACAGTCAACCACATTTTCGATCAAATTTTGCCTGTGATCGCCCCGACCAGTTTTTGCAAGTTCCGTTTCTTGTGATAACGATCGTTACGCGATGTCGGGAACGGGGCGTGGAGGCCACGGTTCAGGGCCGCCGAACGACAGAGAAGGCGCCTACTGGCGGATCTTCAACAAGAAAACGATCGTGCTCGTGCGCCGATGGCTTCGCCTCCTGGGGGTTCCGCGCCGGGATCGCTGGGACATCGCCCAGAACGTGATGCTCGCGGCGCATGAGAGCTTCGGGAACTACGATCCGGACCTCGGGCCGTCCGACCGCTGGCTGAACAAGATCGCTGTCCACGCCGCGTCCCACTACGGGCTGCGCGAGCGGCGCCGGAGGGAGGATCCGTTGCCTGACGACTTCGACGCAGAGCTCGACGAGCCCTCGGCCGAGGAGCAGATGATCTCGGAGTGCGATCGCCTCTTCGTGCGCGCGGTCCTGCGCGAGCTCGACGCCGAGTTCGGCGCGCTCCTCATGGCCCACGACATCGAGGGCGTCCCCATGGCGGACTTCGCGGGCCGGGCCGGAATCCCCCTCTCGACGGCGTACAAGCGGCGGAGCCGAGCGCTCGCCGCGTTTCAGCAGCTGGCCACGCGGCGCCTCGCGTCGATGCCCGGCGCAGAGGCGGGGGGCGGCGGCCTGCCGGAGTCCGGCGCCGGGCCACCTCGCGTCACGGGCTGGTCCGCGCGGACGTGAGGGCTCAGGGGCTCATCGCCCGCGCCGGTTCGATGACGAGGGAGCGGAGCCGCGCGACCCGCGCTCCTCGGACCGAGGCCGCGAGCGGAGCCGCGCGCGCTCCGGATCCTCGTTGATGAGCGCGAGGATGGCCTGCTTCTTCGGCGAGTCGTCGGGCTCGATCAGCAGGAAGAGGAGCGCCTCCTGGAGAGCCTCGGGCGCGCGATCGAAGCGATCGGCGACGACCGCGGAGACCGGGCTCCTCCCGTCGCCGGGCAGGAGGAGCCGAGCATCGCAGTTGAGCCCCTGTGCGATGAGCGCCAGCGCGCCGAGCCCGAGATCGCGCTCGCCGCGCTCGACCTGCCGGAGGTAGGTCGCCGAGAGGCGCGCTTTCTCGGCGAACTCGGCGTAAGTGAGCCCGTGCAGCTGCCGGAGCACGCGAATGGCTCGACCGACCTCCTTGGGAAGCGCATCGCTCATGGCCGGCGCAGCCTATCAACTCCCGCCGCGGCCGGAAAAGGACGATCGCACGTTTCTCCCTGCATTCGCGCGGGGGCGCACGTCGATGTTCGTTACTTACTATAACTGATTCAGCTCCTCCAAGAGCGCCCGGGAGTGCGAGTTCTCGCGCTGCTCGATCGCTATGCCGGTGAGGAGGGGCGCTTGGCCGCCGCTCGGATCGACGCGGGGTCAGCGTCGCTTGTGTCGGTTGCGTCGGTTGCGTCGGTTGCGTCGGTTGCGTCGGTTGCGTCGGTTGCGTCGGTTGCAGCCGCTCGGCGCTTCTGTCATTCCTGGCGCGTTCGCTGGCAGGATGTGCGCTGGTTCGAGCGTGTGTCTCGACCCCTTCGGGGGACGGCAAGGGGTTCGATGATCCGTCTGGAGCTTTCAGGAGAGCACACCCGGCTGCACTCGACGCTGTGCGCCCAGTGCCCGCAGGGCCCCGCGGGGTGCTGCGTCAGCCCGCCCGAGCTCGACTGGACGGACATCGGGCGCATCGTCTCCCTCGACGGCCGCGGCTGGCTGCTCGAGCAGATCGCCGCAGGCAACCTGCTCCCCGTGAGCCGCGGACTCGAGCTCCGGCGCGTGCGGAAGCGGGAGGAGCGCACGGCCCCGCGGCAGTCGAAGTGCGTCTATCACGGCGCCCGCGGGTGCTCCGTCCCCGCCGAGCGGCGGGCCGCGACATGCAATTACTTCCTCTGCGAGGACGCCTTCGCCGAGCGCACGGACGGCCAGGCGGATCCCGCGTCCGCCGAGAGCCGCCGGGCGCACGCGCTCCTCCGGGACGTCTACGGCCGCTGGGACCGTGAGCTCGCCGAGGCGGTCGCGTCCCGCCCGGAAGGGCCGACGTGGGACGCGCCGTTCCTCGAGTGGCTCGGCGCGGAGTTCGAGCGGCTCTCGCGCGCGTCGCGCGACGCGCTCGGCGCGCTCACCGCGCCTGGATCTGGAGGATAGAGAGCGCCGCCGGCGCGGCGAGCGCGCCCGTCTCCCGGGGATCGCCCGTCACAGCATGGCGACCGGATCCACGTCGATGATCACCCGGGCGTTCCGATCAAGGCCATCCCTTATCAGCCCGGCCAGCGCCGCGAGCGCCCCCCGGAGCGGACCGCGATCGCGCGCCCGGAGGAGCACCCGGAACCGGTAGCGCCCGCGCAGGCGCGCGATCGGCGCCGCCGACGGGCCGAGCACCTCGACGCGCCGGGCGGCCCCCTCGGGGCAGGTCCGGGCGTGGGCCGCGAGCTTCGCCGCGGCGCCGCGCCCCACGCCCTCGTCGACAGCGTCGATCCGGAGCAGCGCGAGCCGCGTGGCGGGCGGATAACCCACCTCCTCGCGCTCGCGGATCTCCCGCTCGAGAAAGCCAGGCACGTCGTGCGCCGCGGCGAACGCGATGGCCGGGTGCTCGGGGTTGCGCGTCTGGATGAGCACGCGGCCGGGGCGGTCGCGCCGCCCCGCGCGCCCGGCGACCTGCACGAGCAGCTGGAAGCCGCGCTCGGCCGCGCGGAAGTCGGGCAGCCCGAGCGCGGCGTCGGCGTTCACAACGCCGACCAGGGTCACGTTGGGCAGGTCATGGCCCTTCGTGACCATCTGCGTGCCGACAAGGATGTCGATCTTGCCCTCGCGCATCCTCGCGAGGATCGCCTGCGAGCGATCCTTGCCGGCGACGTCGCGATCGAGGCGCGCCACGCGCGCCTCCGGGAACGAGCCGGCGATCGTGGCCTCGAGCCGCTCGGTGCCGAGCCCCTCGAGCAGCAGGTTCCGCGCGCCGCACGCGCCGCAGCGGTCCGGCAGCGGCCCCGCATAGTCGCAGTAGTGGCAGCGCAGCCGCCCCCCCTCCGGCCGCTCGTCGAGCGGCGCCGCGGGCGCGGGCGCGCCGCCCGGCGAAGGCGGGCGCATGTCGCGGCGCCGCCCGCGGTGGTACGTCAGCGCGACCGAGCAGGCCTCGCACGTGGTCAGCGTCCCGCACGAGCCGCAGACGACGCTCGGCGCGAAGCCGCGGCGGTTCAGGAAGAGGATCGCCTGCTCCTTCGCCGCGAGCGTCTTCTCGAGCGCGCGGTGCAGCGGCAAGGAGATCAGCGGATCGCCCGAGGGGCCCGCGCGGAAGCGGCGGAGATCGACGAGCGAGACCTCGGGGAGGCTGGCCTCGCGGTGCGCGCGGTCCGGCAGGCGCAGCTCGGCGAGCTTGCCGCGGCGCACCAGCGCGACGGACTCGATGGAAGGGGTCGCGGAGCCGAGCACACACACCGCCCCCGCGCGGTGGGCACGGAGCAGCGCCATGTCGCGCGCGTGGTAACGCACGCCCTCCTCCTGCTTGAACGAGCCGTCGTGCTCCTCGTCGACGAGGATGAGGCCGAGGTCCGGCACCGGCGCGAACAGCGCGGAGCGCGCCCCGATGGCGACGCGCACCTTGCCGACGTGGAGGCTCGCCCACATCGCGTGGCGATCGGCGTCGCTCAGCCCGCTGTGCAGCACGGCGAGCTCGTCGCCGAAGCGGGCGCGGAAGCGGGCGACGAGCTGCGGGGTGAGGGCGATCTCCGGCACCATGACGAGCGCGCCGCGGCCCCGGTCGAGGCAGCTCTTGATGGCGCGCAGGTACACCTCGGTCTTGCCGGAGCCGGTCACGCCGAAGAGGAGGAACGCGCTCGGCCGCGGCTCCTGCCCGGCGGGCCGCGGCTCCTGGTGGGCGCTCGCGGCGTGCTCCCCTCCCCCGGACGGCGCGAGCGCCGCGAGCGCGGCGTCGATGCGCGCCGCGGCCTCGGCCTGCGCCGCGTTGAGCTCGGGGGGCACGTCGCGCTCCTCGGCGCGGCGGAAGAACGGGTCGCGCGGCGGCTCGCGCTCGTCCAGGGCGACGAGGTTGCGCTCGGCGAGCTTCTTCAGGGCGCTGCGCGCGTTGCCGAAGCGCTCCTCGATCCGCGCGACCGGCTGCTCGCCGTTCGCCCGGAGCAGCGCGAGCACCGCCGCGGCCTGCCCGCGGAGCGTGCCGGGCTCCTCGACGACGTCGGTCGCGCTCGCGTACGCGACCTTGCGGCCGCCGACCTGCTTGGCGCGGCCGAGGTCGAGGACGCCGCCGAGCTCCCCCTGGGCCTTGAGCGCGCGCACCTGCTCGCGCTCGATCGCCGGCAGCGCGAGGCGGAGCACCTCGCCGATCGGCGCGAAGTAGTAGGCGGCGAGCTCCTGCAGGAAGGCGAGCAGCTCCGCCGGCAGCGCCGGGCGCGCGTCGACGAGGGCCGTGAGCGGCTTGATCTTGGACGGATCGATGGCCGCGCTGCGCTCGCTGACGGCGAGCACCACGCCGAGCAGCTTGCGCCGATGGAACTCGCAGAGGACGCGCGCCCCCGGCCTCACCTCGCCGGCGAGCGCGGCGGGGACCTCGTAGGTGAAGGCCTGCGAGAGCGGGACGGGCACCGCGACGTCGGCGAGGAGGGGCATCGCTCCGGGAGGGCCGCGCGTGGCGCGGCACGGGCGAGATACCAGAGAACGCCGCCCAGGACGAGGAACGCAGGGCGCGCGCGCGGGCGCCGCGCCGGGCCCGAAAGGAAAGACTCCAAAAAAAAAGCGCCGCCGGGGCCTCGGGGGGGGAAGGCCGCGCCGGCAGCGCTGGCCGGACATAGAGCACCGTCCATGCCATCCGCGGGATTCGCGATTCGAACGTATTTCACTTCAGATGGGGCGCTCGCCGATTTCGAACCTGAAATTTCGGTAAAGCACCATTGCAAAAACGCACTGCGTGGCCTGCTCGAGCGTCGCAGCGGCACGCGCCGCGGGAGGACATGGGAACGCCCGACCCGCTCCCGCGGGGTCCGCCGATTGCTCGGGATCCGGTCAGGGGTTCACCGCTGGACGGCCGGCGGGGCGGGCGCCATGCGCCGGAAATCCGCGCAGCCACGCGCCTCGGAGGAGGGGAACATGATCGGAACCGCAGTCTTGGGGGGAATCGAGGAGCAGGACTGGATCGACCGGATGGCCGACCCGCTTCAGCGCGGCATCCAATCCGTCCTGAGGCGGGCGCCGACGGTCGCCAAGGTGCTGCATGGCAAGTTCCTCGGGCACCCCTTGCACCCGGTGCTGGTGACCATCCCCATCGGCGCCTGGTCCTGCGCGCTGGTGCTCGATCTCGCCGGCGTCGGCCGCAGGCGGCGTCGTCTCCATCGGGGAGCGGACGCGACCGCGGCCATCGGCCTCGGCGGGGCGCTCGTGGCCACCTTCGCCGGGCTCGCCGACTGGAGCACCACCCTCGGCCCCGCGAAGCGGATCGGCTTCGTCCACGGCGCCGTGAACCTCGCGATCGCCGGCCTGTACGGCGCCTCGCTCGCCTCCCGGGCGATCGGGCTGCGGCCGCTCGGGATCGCGCTGTCGACCGCGGGGTTCGGCCTCGCGGGGGCGAGCGGCTGGCTCGGCGGAGAGCTCATCTACCGCTACGGCGTCGGCATCGGCACCGATGCGTGCGAGCGGAGGCCGGAGATGCAGGTGCCCGTGCCCGAAGCGCCGATCGCCGACGCGGGCTGACCGCGACGGGCGCCGGCGCGCCGGACGGGAGCGAGGCGCGGCGTTCTCCTCGCCCGAGCGGGCGCTGGAACGCCGATCACGTTGTAACCCGGAGCATTTTCACAGGGAGGCGGGGAGGAAGAAAAATGAATTTCTCCCTCTTGCCGTCTCTCGCTCCCCGCCTCCCCGACTCCCTGTGAAACTCTCGCTTTTTCTCGTGGTTTCAACCCGTTTGTTGCTTCTAGCGCGCCGCGAGATAGCAGCCCACGATGACGAGCGCGGCGAGGGCGAACAGCAGCGCGTTGTGCACGAGCCAGCGCTGCCGCGGTCGAGCGAGCGGAGGCTGCGCCCTGACCCAGGGCGGGGGCTCGGCCAGGGCCGGCGCGGCGGGCTCTGCGCCCTGCGCGCCGATGTCCATCGCGCTCGGCGTGACGACCTCCCTCGCGCTCGGCGGGATGGCCGCGGTCGCGATGGGCTCGATCACCGCAGGCGGACCGAGCTCCAGGGCGCGCACCGCGCGCTCGCGCGCCCGGCGGGGCGCGACAAGCTCCGCGCCGAAGTTGTCGCGCAGCCACGCCCCGAAGCGCAGCGGGCTCGCCGTCAGCTCGGCCGCCGCCGCGTAGGCGGCGAGGTCCTGGAGCATCGCCGCCGCGCTCGGGTAGCGCTCGTCGGGCGCGACCGCGAGCGCCCGCGCCACGATCGCGTGGAGCGCCGCCTCGTCGGGGAGCCCGCGCTCCACGAGCGGCGGGATCGACGCGCGCCGCGCGAGCTCGAGCAGATCGCCCCGCGCCGCTTCCTTGGAGAGCGCGGCGCTGGCGCTGTACATCCGCCGGCCGGCGAGCAGCTCCCAGAGCAGGATGCCCGCCGCGAAGACGTCGGATCGCGCGTCGAGCGCCTCGCCCCGGGCCTGCTCGGGGCTCATGTAGCCGGCCTTGCCCTGCAGCGCCTCGTCCATGGCTCCGCAGCGCTCGTGCGCGCGGGCGATGCCGAAGTCGCAGAGCTTGATCTCGCCCTCGAAGCTCAGGAGCACGTTCGACGGCGAGACGTCGCGGTGCACGACGCCCTTCCGGTGGGCGTACGCGAGCGCCTGGAGCGCCTCGGCGATGATCAGCAGCGAGAACGCGACCGGGAACTTCACCTTCTGGCGCGCGCAGCGGCGGAGCAGCTCGCGCAGGTCGAGGCCCTCGACGTACTCCATCGCGATGAAGAGCGAGCCGTCCTCGCGGCAGAGGTCCTCGACCTGCACGATGGACGCGTGGCGCAGCCCCGCCGCGAGCCTGGCCTCGCTCGCGAGCATCTCGACGAAGCGCGGGTCATGCGCGAACCTCGGGGCGACCTCCTTGATGGCGACGAGGCGCGCGGCGCCGAGGTCCGTGCGCACCCGGGCCAGGTAAAGATCGGCCATCCCTCCCTGGCCGATGTGATCGAACAGCGTGTAGCGGCCGATCTGGCACGGCAGAAGCCGCCCCCCGCGGGGCGCCGCCCGGCGGCGGGGTGTCTCCTCGCGCGCGGCGCCGAGGGGGAGAGCGGGCAGGCCGGAAGGCGGGTACGGGAGCGTGCCTCCGCGACGCACATCGAGGCGATCGATCTGCACGAGCCGTCGTCGCAGACTTCGCCCGGGCGGGCCAACTAAGTGGACGCGGCGCTGTTCAGGCCCCGGGGCGCGCAGCTCGGGCGCGGCGCGGTCCACGTCAGTCCTCGTCAGTCAACGTCAGTTCACGTGCAGCGCGCGCGGCGGCGGGCTACATCCGGCGCATGGCGTTCAGCGCAGGCTGGGGAGCGGCCTTTGCCGGGTCGTTCATCCGCATCGTCGACGACCGGGGGCGCAAGCACGAGTGGCGCTCCCCTCCGCGGCGCATCGTCTCGCTCGTGCCGAGCGACACCTACTCGCTCCTCCGGCTCGGCGCCCGGGACCGGCTCGTCGGCCGCACCCGCTACTGCGTCGCGCCCGCCGAGGACGTCGAGGGCATCGAGCTCGTCGGCGGCACGAAGGACGCCGACGTCGACCGCATCGCCGCGCTCGAGCCCGACGTCGTCGTCGCGAACCAGGAGGAGAACAGCAAGCGCGACATCGAGCGCCTCGACGCCGCGGGGCTCCGGGTGCTCGTCTCGTTCCCGAAGCGGGTCGCCGACGGGGTGGCGCACCTCGCCCGGCTGGCCCGCCTGCTCGGGCACGCCGCGGCGAAGCCCGGCGCGCCCGCCACCACGGCGAACGTGGAGCACGGCGCCCCGGGCCAGCCGCCGCCGGCCGCGGCGCGCGAGCTGGTCGCGGCCGCCTACCGCGCCCACGCCGCCGCCGAGGCGCAGCGCCGCGAGCGCCCGCCGATCCGCGTCTTCGTCCCGATCTGGATGGACCCGCTGATGACCGTCCACGGCGACACGTTCCTCTCCGACGTGCTCGATCTCGTGGGCGCGCAGAACGTCTTCGAGGATCGGCCCCGGCGCTACCCGCTCGCGGCCGACCTGGGCAAGGCGCCGCCGCTGCCCCCCGAGCGCGTCGAGGGCCGCGACCTCCGCTACCCCCGCGTGACCCTCGACGAGGTGATCGCCCGCGCCCCGGAGCTCGTCCTGCTGCCCGATGAGCCGCACGCCTTCACCGACGCCGACGCGGCAATATTTCGCTCCCTCGACATCCCCGCTGCCCGCCGTCGCCACGTGATCAGGTGCGACGGCAAGGACCTCATGTGGTACGGCGCGAGGGCGCTCGAGGGGCTCAGTCGGCTGCGCGCGATCGTCGACGCCGCCCGTCCCTGATGCACGCGCCAGCGTCGGGTCAGGGGGTGCGACGCCGAATTCCCGCGGCCTTGCGGCCGAGCAAGCCCCTCCTCGCCACGCCGCAGTTGGGGTAGGAACGTAGGATGACGTGGACACGGGAGACGTTGCGGGCAGAGATCATCCAGCTCCTGGAAGGACACACGGCCGGCGAGGTAAAGATCGAGGAGTCGAGCCACCTCGTCGCCGACCTCAGCCTCGACTCGCTGGGAGTGATGGAGATCGTCGCGGATATGGAGGATAAGTTCGACCTCTCGATCCCCGACGACATGTTGCGCGAGGTCGACACGGTCGCCGACGTCGTGAAGGCCATCGAGCTCCGGCTCAAGAACGAAGGAAGGCTCTCGGGATGACGGCTGTTTGGAAACCGCGGACGGTCGCGCAGGCGATCGAGGACGCAGCGGCGAGCACGAAGACGGGCTATCGCTTCATCGAGGAGTCCAGCGAGAACGAGCCGTTCTTCACGCACGGGGGCATCGAGCGGGCCAGCGCGCGCTTCGGCGGCGCGCTCCAGGCGCTCGGGCTCCAGAAGGGCGATCGCGTCGCGTTGATCCTGCCGGACAACGCCGACTTCATCTTCGCCTTCCTGGGCGCGATCCGCGCGGGCGTCATCCCGGTGCCCATCTACCCGCCGACCGGCCTCGGCAAGCTGACCGGCTACCTCGAGAACACGCTGCACATCGTCGCGAAGAGCGGCGCCAAGGTGCTGCTCACGAGCGGCGAGATCAAGCGGATGCTCGGCACGATCCAGGCGCAGGCGCCGGAGCTCGAGCAGATCGTGGCGGTGGAGGGCCTCCGGGGCGCCCGGGAGGAGCTCAAGCCGGTCAAGGTCGAGCTCGACGACGTGTGCTTCCTCCAGTTCACGAGCGGCTCGACGTCGCGCCCGAAGGGCGTGGTGCTCACGCACGCGAACCTGGCGGCGAACGTCCGGGCGATCGTGGATCTCGGCCTGGCGGTGCGCGAGTCGGTCGACACGGGCGTGTCGTGGCTGCCGCTCTACCACGACATGGGGCTCATCGGCTTCGTGATCGCCCCGCTCTACTACGTCAACACGATCACGTTCCTGCCGCCGCTCCTGTTCCTGAAGCGCCCGGTGCGCTGGCTGGAGACGATCACGCGCCACCGGGGCAACGTCTCGTTCGGCCCGAACTTCGCCTATGCGCTCTGCGTGAAGCGGATCCGAGAGCAGGAGATGGCGGGGCTGGATCTCTCGACGTGGCGGGTCGCCGGGTGCGGCGCCGAGCCGATCCGGGCCGACAACCTGCGCGCGTTCGCCGAGAAGTTCGCGCCGGTCGGCTTCGACGAGAAGGCGTTCGTCTGCTCGTACGGGATGGCCGAGAGCACGCTGGCGGTGTCGTTCAGCGCGCTCGGGGCCGGGCTGCAGATCGACGCGGTGGACGGCGAGACGCTCTGGAAGGAGGGCAAGGCGACGCCCGTGCCGGCCGACAGCGAGGGCGCCTCGTCGCTCGTGCAGTGCGGGTCGGCGTTCGAGGGGCACGAGATCGCGGCCTTCGCGTCGGACGACGCGGAGAGCGCCCGCCCGCTCGGCGATCGGGAGGTCGGGGAGCTCCGGCTGCGGGGCCCGAGCGTGATGCCCGGCTATTTCAACGACCCGGATCTCACGAAGGAGGCGTTCGCGGGCGGCTGGCTGCGGACCGGCGATCTCGGGTACCTCGCGGAGGGCAAGGTCTATATCTGCGGGCGCTCGAAGGAGGTCATCATCGTCAACGGGCGCAACTACTACCCGCAGGATCTCGAGTGGGAGGCGAGCCGCGTCTCCGGGGTCCGGAAGGGCAACGTGATCGCGTTCGGGACGATGAAGCCGCACAACGACCGCGAGCGCGTGGTCATCGTCTTCGAGACCCCGGCGTCGGACGAGCAGGAGAAGCAGGCGCTGAAGGGCGAGGTGCGCCGCGTCGTCCAGCAGGCCATGGGGCTCACCGTCGATGACGTGGTGGCGGTCGGGTCGGGCATCCTGCCGAAGACCTCGAGCGGGAAGCTCCAGCGGAGCAAGACGCGGGAGCTCTACGAGAACGGGGAGCTCTTGATCCGCAGCTCGTCGCGCGAAGGGGACCGGCTGGATGCGGCGAAGGAGTTCGCCAAGAGCCAGATCAACTTCTTCCGCCACGCGATCTTCCGCGGGCGCGGGGGATGATCCTGGAGGGGGCCCGGAAGGGCCCCTGGAGATGTCCGGGGCTGCCTCACTGCAGCTGACCGCGGCGCTCGCTGGTAGCTCTCAGGACAGCAACACGTCACTGCACGCGCTTCGACCTCACGGACGGAGTTCGAGCGAGCGGGCGCGCGGGGGAAGCGCGAAGGCATGGCCGCTCGTGCGGGCGGCCGTTATCGTCGAAGGGCGTCCATGCCCGTGTGGCTCAATCAGCTGCTGCCGATCGTGCTCCTGCTCGCGGCCATCGCGGTCGTCATGCGGCGGCTGCCGAAGATCGATCTCGGGCACTCGGAGGAGTTCCGGCGCCGGCGGTTCTTCAACTGGTTTCCGCTCGGGCTCACGTACGCCTTCCTCTACATGGGGCGGTACAACCTCTCCGCCAACGCGCCGGAGCTCGACGCGCTGCACCTCGTCAGCAAGCACGAGTTCGGGAACATCGACGGCTGGGGCTCGGCCGTTTATGGGGTCGCCTTCCTGCTGAACGGGCCGCTCACCGACCGCTGGGGCGGACGCGCCACGATCCTGATCGCCGCGGGCGGATCCGCGCTCATGAACGTCCTGATGGGCGTGGCCGTCCGCCTCGCCCAGGAAGGGCGGCTCGACCACGGCGCCGCCATCACCGCGATGACGTTGCTCTTCTCCGCCAACATGTACTTCCAGAGCTTCGGCGCCGTATCCATCGTCAAGGTCAACGCGCCCTGGTTCCACGTCCGCGAGCGCGGGATGCTCGGCGGCGTCTTTGGTATCCTGATCTCGCTCGGGCTCTACTTCGCCTACGACTGGAGTCGATTCGTCGCCAACCACCTGCCGATGCCGTGGGTGTTCCACGTCCCCGCCCTGCTGCTGCTCGGTTTTCTGGCGCTCGACGTCTTCCTCATCCGCGATACGCCGGGCCAGGCGGGGTTCCAGGACTTCGACACAGCCGACGCCTCCTCGGGCGACACCGGCGAGCGACTGGGGGCCATCGCTGTCGCGCGGCGCATGTTCTCGCAGCGGGTCATCTGGATCATCGTCGCCATCGAGTTCTGCAGCGGCTTCCTCCGCAACGCCGTCATGAAGTGGTACCTCGTCTTCGCCGACAAGACCGGGCTCAAGGGCTTCGTGTCGGCGCACTGGGGCGTGCTCCTCTGCATCGCCGGCATCCTGGGCGGCGTGTTCGCCGGGTTCATCTCCGATCATGTCTTCGACTCGCGCCGGGGCCCGGTGGCCTCGGTGCTGTATGCGGGCCTCGTGCTCGGCGCGTTCGTCGTCCTCTTCACGCTGAGCTTCCCCATCGCCGGGTGGACCGTCGTGTTCATGTCCCTCTGCGTGATCGGGGTCCACGGCATGCTGTCCGGGACCGCGAGCATGGATTTCGGCGGGAGGAAGAACGCCGGCGTCGCGACTGGCATCATCGACGGCTTCGTCTACCTGGGCACCGCGGCGCAATCGTTCCTTTACGCGAGCATCCTGCCCTCGGGCGACGCGGCGAAGCACCCGGGCAACTGGATGCCATGGCCCGCGGCCATGCTCCCGGTCGCGCTCGTCGGCTTCGCGCTGGCGACGCGGGTGTGGAACGCGCGGCCCGAGCGGCGCGCGGAGGCCCACTGACGCGCGGCCTCCACGCGCGCCAGGCGAGGTATCCCCCGCCGGCCCTCTCCGCCCCGCTCACCCACGCTCGGCCGCGAGCGCCCGGGGATCGACGAAGACCCACGGCATGCCCGCCGCCTGCGCGGACTGGATCCCCAGCGTGGCGTCCTCGAAGACCAGGCACCGCGCGGGCTCGACGCCCAGGCGCTTCGCCGCCTCGAGGAACGGGTCGGGCGCCGGCTTGGGCCGCGCGTAATCCTCCGCCGCGACGACCGTGTCGATGTACCCGCGGAGGCCCAGGAACTCGAGCGTCTGTTCCACCGACGCCCGCGGGCTCCCCGAGACGACGGCGCGCTTCACGCCCGGAGGAGCGTCGCGGAGCGCGGCCACGACCTCGGGCACGCCTCGCACCGTCGGTATCAGGCGGTGGTACGCCGCTTCCTTCACCGCGAAGACCTCGGCCACCGGCATCCGCAGCCCGTACTTCCCGTTCAGGCGCTCGACGATCCGGTCGGTCGGCATACCCGCCCAGCCGTAGAAATCTTCGTCGGAGAACTCGCACCCATGCGGGGCGAGCGCCTCGAGCCAGGCCTGATAGTGGAGCGGCATGGAGTCCGCGATCGTCCCGTCGCAATCAAAGAGATAAGCGACAAATGAGCCTGAGGGGAATACGAGTCCTGGCATGGGCCGCACCTCGTAGCACATCGGCAGGCCTCCCGCTGGTGCACCGGCCATCCCGGAGAGCTCGCGGCTCAAGACCTCATGCTTCGCCCGCAGGCGAACATTCCTCGAAGACGCCCCGATACACCTCGTCGAGCGGAAGACGGCACCCGATCGACGACAGCTCCGCGACGCCGCTCTCCCGCACGTCGTGGAGCGTCCAGGTGCCATCGTCATTGCGGCGCAACACCTCGACGCGCCTCCTCTGGTACGAGACGAGCACGTACTCGCGCAGCGAGGGGACGGCCTGGTAATGGGCGAACTTGTCGCCACGGTCGTAGGCCTCGGTGTTCGGCGATAACACCTCCACCAGCACGACCGGGTTCAGAATGCTGTTCTCGTCCTCCGGATCGCGCTCCAGCCCCCCGCACACCACGCTGACGTCCGGGTACGTCGCGAGCCCTGTCGCCGGGATACGCACCCGTACATCGGAGTTGTACACACGGCAGCGTCGCTCGAGCAGCTGGCTGCGGAGCACGCTGGCCACGTTGACCGCCATGAGCCCATGCTCCGGCGTGCCCCCGGCCATCGCGAAGATCTCGCCGTTCACATGCTCGTGCTTCGCCTCGCTCGCCTGCTCGCGGGCGAGGTACTCGGCGAACGTGAACGTCAGCTTTCGCGCGGGCTCGGCCATGGTCGACCTCGTTCCTCGTAGTCTAACGCGCTGTCACGCGGCGAGCGAGCCGCCCTTCCCGCCGGCTCGGACGACGATGCGCCAGCGACAGCGGAGGGGGCGGCCGCCTTCACCACCTGTCCTCGACCGCCTCCACCCGCACCTCGCACGCGCCATCCCCCCTGAGGGGCGACTTCGTCTCTTGCACGCGGAACCGCGTCCCCATCTTGAACAGCCCACCGTACGTCTCGGCGTCGATCGGCCGCACCGTCCCGAAATCGACGCGGTGCAGGAGCTGCATGATGGCCAGCGCCGTCCCCTGCTGGAACAGGAGCCGCCCGCGCGCCGTGGACCCATGCTTCATGGCGTAATACGCGCTCTCGTGCGTGATCGGCGCCCGCAGCACGAGCGCCCGGCCCGGCTGGAACTCCGGCGCGGAGAGCGCCCCCCAGCCGAGCGTGCGGGCGAGCCCGAGCAGCTGCTCCAGGCGCTCGTGCTGGTCCCTGCCCACCGGACCGCACGCCGCCTCGAACGACGAGGACGAGAGCATCCCCCCGAGCAGGTGGAACGCGCCCGTCTGCGCCGCCTCCCGCACGAGCGCCTCGAACACAGGGACCAGCTCGGGAGACCGCCGCTCGATGAGGTGCACCGTGTCGAACGTCTTCTGATCGATGTACCCCACCGGCACGAGCGCCACGTTCACCCCGTACGCCGAGATGAGCCCGCGCTCGTCGGACCGCAGCGCCCCGAGCTCCTCGAGCATCGCGCCCTCGACGCGCTGCGCCCGCGAGAGAGGCCCGCCCTCCGCCTCCCAGCGCACCCGCGCCGCCTCGATCTGCTTGCGCGTCAGCGCCTCGCCGAAGCGCGGCCGCTCCGACCGCCGCGTCAGCAGGAAGGTGCAGGCCGCGTCGCCCCGCGCGACGCACGTCACCTCGTCGGCGTCGAGCCGCCCCCAGTCGGACGGGAACGCGAGGCTCGCCGCGGCCGCGCAGTAGCCCGAGGCGAACGCGTCCACCGCCAGCCGGTTCTGGATCCGACCGCCGTACTTCGCGAGGAAGCTCGTCCCGTGGAAGAGCGCGTCCGCGTGCACCGCGCCGCCCTCCGCGCTCACCTCGAACCGCAGCCGCCCCTGCCCCATCGCGGCGAACAGCTCGCCCGCGAGCTCGAGCTTCTCCCGCGGCGACGCCCCGTGGCGGTCCTCGTACAGCGGCCCGAGCAGCGCGTGCGCCGCCTCGAACGCCGCCTGCCGGCGCACGCCGCGGCTCTCCCCGCCGAGCGCGTCGAAGATCGTCTGCTCCAGGAAGAGCGCGAAGTGGTGGGAGTGCGCGATCACCAGCTGATCCGCCACGTGGAGCAGCCCGTGCGGGACGATCGGGCCGACCAGATCGCCGAGCGGGCCGTCGATGCGGCCCCGCAGGCCGTGCCGGAGCGCCGTCACAGGAGCCTCCGCAGCGCGGCGCGCTCCAGGCCGAGGATGTCCGCGACCGCCGTCTCGACGAGCACCATCGCCTCCGCGCCGAGCCCGTCGGGGTGCTCGAGCGCGAGCGGCGTCAGCCCGGCGCGCAGGGCGAGCCGGAGCCGCGCCACGTGAGGCTCGGGCGCGCGCGCCTCGAGCAGCGCGAGCAGCCGCTGGATCCGCGTGACCTCGGCCGACGGCGGATCGACGGGCGGCGGCGTCCCGCTGGTCCGGCGCGACGGGATGCTGGACGAGCCCCTCGGCGGCGCCGATCGCGCGACGCCCCGCACGAGATCGTCCACCGTGTCCGCGCTGAGCGGCTCCTCGAAGAGCCCCGAGGGGTCGCTCAGCATCTCCTCGGGCGGCTCCTCGAGCGGCAGCTCGGGCGCGAGCGTCGCGGCGAGCCGCTGCGCCACGAGCCGCGCCATGCCGAGCGGCATCGTGCCGTCGAACAGGCTCGCCACGACGCACGCGCGGACGCGGCGCAGGAGGACGGTCCGACCGCTCAGCTCCAGCGTGACCACGGGGTCCGGGAGCTCCTCCGCGCGGCCCTGCGAGCGCGGCGGCTTGCTCGACGAGCGCGCGCCGCGGCCGCGGGCGGGGCGGATCGAGCCCTCCCGCTCCGGGACGAGCCGCTGCGCGGCGAGCTGGCTCCCGAGGTACGCGTCGCGCAGCCCCGCGGCCACGTCGCCCGGGGAGAGGGCCGCGCCCTCGCGGACGAACACGGCGTGGACGCGCGCGTCGCCGAGGTGGAACACGACGATGGCGTCGAGGCCGCCGACGCCGTAGCCGATGCCGTCGAGCGCGATCGGCGCGAGCGGGTCGTCGTCGTCCAGCGCGCCCGCGCCGGCCGCGACGCCACGGCCGAACGAGGGCTCGCCGTGCTCCGCGCTCACCCGACGACCCCGACCGCGGCGTCGATCGCGTGCCGGCACGCGATCCGGACGGCGTGCGCCTCGCGCGGCGTGAGCGGGCCTGGGCGCATCAGGCCGACGATGTACGCGGCGGAGCGCACCTGGAACCCGATGAGCTGGAAGAACGGCCCGTCGCCGACGCAGAGCTCGAAGCGCTGCGACGGGGCGCCGGGCAGCGCCGCGACGAGCGAGCCGATCGCCGACGCGATGAGGCCCGAGGCGGCGAGCCTCGCCTCCGTGTCGCGGATCGCGCCGGCGAACGGGAGCCCGGCCGCGTCCGCGAGGAACACGTCCGTCGCGCCCGTCGCCTCGGCGATCCACTCGATCACCCGCTCGCAGCGCGCGACCGGCCCGCCCGCGGCGGCGAGCTCCGGGAAGCGCGGCGGGCGGCCCGCCGAGAGCGCCTCGATGGCGCCGTCGAGCCGCTCCTCGAGGGGCTCGCGCGCCGCCGCGAACGAGGGCGGCGAGCCCAGAGGCCGCAGGTCGAGCGGCGCGCCGCGCGGCGAGTCGACGTCGTCGGCCGACGAGGGCAGCGCGCCCCGGAGCCCGAGCTCGCCGCCGACGCCCGCGCTCGACAGGGGGCTCGACAGGGGCAGGAGGTCGCTCGAGGGCGCGAGCTCCTCGAACGACGGCGAGAGCGGCGACGAGGACATCGGCTCCGGCTCCGCCCGCGAGGACGGCGGCCGGGACTCGAACGACACGAGCGGCTCGGCCGCGGGCGCGACCGACGCCGCCCGCGGCCTCCGCGACCTCGACCGCTTGACCAGCGCCGCCGCGGTGACGACGGCGCCGTCGACATCAAAGGAGGAGCGAGATCGGGCCATCGTCATCGTCCGGCGAGGTGGGATCCAGGCGAACCAGCACGTCGTTCGCGAGCTGATCGAAGACGCGCGCGAGCGGCGGAGGGCGCTTCTGCATGAGCAGGAGCGGCGCCCCGCGGAGAGACGCCTCGAGGAACGCCTCGTCGCGCGGGATGACCGTGTCGAGGATGATCCCGTCGGGGAACTTCGTCCAGAGCGTCTCGGCGACGTCGAGCGACGCGGACGCCTGCCGGTCGAACATCGACAGCACCATGCCGAGCAGCGACAGCTGCGGGTTCTTCTCGGCGCGGACGCGATCGATCACCGCGAGCAGCTGGCCGATCGAGCGGAGCGCGAGCGGCTCGGCCTGGAGCGGAAGGAGCGCGTGCGTCGCCACCTCGAGCGCCCGCGTCGTGACCTTGCCGAGCCCGGCGGGGCAATCGACGACCACGATGTCGAAGTCCGGCGAGAGCCGCGCGAGCACGCTCGGGAGCACGGGCCCGCGGGCGAGCGCGTCCTCGAAGCCGGCGACGGTCGTGGGATCGACCCGGCCGACGGTGAGCACCTGGAGCTGCGGCTCGCGCGTCCGGAGCAGCACCGACTCGAGCCGCTCGGCGCCCGTGAGCAGCTCCGCGACGCCCGGCCGCGCGCGGTCGGCGAGGCCCAGCGACAGCCCGAGGCTCCCCTGCGCGTCGAGCTCCAGGATCAACGCGCGGTTGCCCGCGCGCCCGAGGGCGAGCCCCAGGTTGAGGGAAATCGTGGTCTTTCCGACGCCGCCCTTCTGGCTCGCGACCGCGATGACGTGCATGGACTCCCTGACGGCGCGCTGCCATGGCGCCCGGGGGGCATCCTAACAGGATGGAAGCCGCCCGAAACCAGTCTCGACTCCGGGTCGTGGCACGGGCGCGACCGGCCACGCCCGCGGGGGCGGCGCTGGTCGGTCCGCGCGCTCACTCGGGGATCGATTGACAGGGGGATATCAGCGTCGGCTCACCGACTTTCAGCGAAGCTCCGTCATTCTCGACCAGCAAATAGCTGATCTGTCGACCACAGGAGTTATACTCCGCGAGGTCGATCACGACCTCCTCCGAGGCCCCGCTGCCCTTCAGGGTCAGGGTCAGCGTCATCGTGCTGTCTTTCGGGCTCGCCAGGATGCCGTACGAGCAGAGATACCGCGCCGGGAGCGACGTAGGGCACCCTTGCAGGCGGGCTTCGCGTTCGCCCGAGCGGTCTCCCTCCGCCAGAACGACCACGTCGAGCTCCGCCTCTGGCGTCGAGCCGCTGATCCCGAGGATGAGCCTCGGCCAGATGTCGCGCTCACATCCGCCATTGCAGCGGCTCGACCCTCCCGCGGAACCGTCTCCGTCCGACGGCCCCGCGCCGCAACCGACGACCCAAATACAAGCAAGGGCACTCCACCCAATTTTCATGTTCACCTGACGCGTGGTTAGGGTCTTCTTCAGCGCTTGGCGGTACGGGCGACCCGGAGCAAGCGAAGACAGTCCGCCAAGGCATCACGCTCCCCCGACTCTCAGTTCCCATCCTTCAGCGCCCGGCAGTGCCTGGCCAGCCCCGCATCGGTGAAGCTGCACATGTCTGGGCATTGCTGGGCCACTGCGTTCAGCCGGACCTGCGGTCCCGCGCTCGAACCGGCGTCGCGCAGGCAGCAGTCCTGTCCTGGCACATCCGGCGTGCAGGTGACCGTCGTGCCGTCTTCCCTGCCGCACTCGCATCGGTGGACAGACATGCTCCCGTCGCCGCTCCCCCCCCCGGAGCAGCCGAGGCTCTGCATGGGCTGGTCCGGGAACGAGGCGGAGATGTCCATCACCGCCGGCCGCCCCGCCGCCCATTCCTCCAGGTCCAGCGGGACGTCGGCCAGCGTGACCGTCCCCGAAATCCCCGTGTAGACCCGCCTCTTCTCCCAGCCGCGCACTTCGATCAAGCGCACGAGCGCGCTGTCCCTGTGCTCGGGCAAGCCGTCCTCTCCGCTCATCTGAGGGACGATGTTGAAGTCGCCGGAGCGCGCGCTGTTCGCCGTCACGGAGAGATACCAGAAGTCCCCCTTGGTGGTCTCCGATCCAGAGTACAAGCTGCACGGCGCGTCGATCCCCCCCTGATGAACGGCAGCGCGCACGATCGCTCCATCCGGCGGCTCGGCCCTGTAGGAGAGGGAGAAGGTCGCCGCCTCGCCATCGAGCGACGCAAGCGCCTGCTTCCAGTCTCCCGGCGACGTTTCAGCACCACCGCAGCCGGCCAAACAGCCATAGAACACCATACCCGCCGCCGTCCACCCGTTCTTCATGAGGTCACCCTAACGCGGAGACTCGCCGGGGAGAAGGGCCTCGGAGATCTCGGAGACCGCGCACACGTCCCCGTATTTCCTGAGCGCCTGAGCGTGCGGCCAGGCCGCGTCCTCCAGCACATGAACCCCCACCGGGATGGCGTCGGAGATCGCCGTGACCACGGCTCCGCTGTCCGGAGCGGCAGGGTCCGCGGCGACCTCCTGGACCTGCCGCCGACCGACGTAGTGCACGACGCATGCGGCCTGGATCGGCGCGGCCACGTCTCGCTTCCTCTTCGCTCCCCGATCGAAGTACCCGCACTCGAACCGCTTGACCTCGACCTCCGACGCTCCGAAGCGCATGGACGCGAGAGCGGACATGCGCTCGCTGATGACCGGCATGTCGTGCACGTCCTGCCGCTCGCCGAGCGCGGCGTACTCAGGCCAGTCGTAGGAGAACGCCACCGGGGTGCGATCATTGGCAAATGTCACCGCGATCTTCGAGCCGGCGCCGAGGACGGCGATCCCGTTCACCGTGCGCCCGAAGACGATGGTGTTGGCCGCGACGCTCTCGTACTGCCTGGGCCCCGCGCCCTCACCGCCTCCGTGGACCTCGTACTCGCTCTTCAGCGGGACCAGCTCCTCGCCGGCCTTCGTCGTGACCAGGCCCCCGAGCGTCGTCGAGATGAAGCTCTTGCCGATTTGCTCGAGCTCCTCGTGCGGGATACGGTCCTTCACCGCCACTTTGCCCGCCGCCGCCTGCTCCAGATAACCGCGGTTGTCGAACTCCACCCTGGTGCCATCCTGCCTCACTCGAATGGACCACCCGCTCGTCGAGGTGACCTGCAGGCGGCTCCCGTCGACGCTCTGCTGCTCGCTCCCCTCCGCGAGCCGCAGGACGCCGGCCGACGCTCGCAGCCGGGACGTCACGAGGCTCGCCACTTCAGCATTGCCCCTGCCGGGCAGGCGCTGCAGCAGCTCCACCGTCTTGGCGCCGAGCCCGCTCGCGCGCGAACGAGCCCCGAGCTCCGCCCGGTACGCGCTCTCACGAGCTTGAGCGCCGGACGACAGCACCGCGATGGACGCGACCAGGGCCGCGACCGCTGACCTTTTCATCATTTGTCGATTCACTGTAGCTCCTCCTCTATACCAGCCGGCGTCAATCAAACATCTTCCCAGGCCACGAAGCACCAGTGGGTCACGCTCGCGTCGGTTCGCCTCGGGAAAGTCGTGTAGTTGTTCCACGTCATGCCGTCGCGACGAGACTCGCAGTCCGCGAGGCTATTACCGAAGGAGACAGCGGCAACGTCGTTGTCGTAGTACCAGTCGGTCAGCGCGTCCTTCCACGCGTTCCTGAGGGACTGGCCGCCCTGGATGTTGTCGGCGAAGTCCTCTCCAACCTCGTCTGTCGTATCGGAGTTCCAGACTTCGTCATGGCTGCCCAGAATGATGCGCAGCCCGCCCTTCATCGTCGCGTTCCAGCGATGCCACGTGCGGTCATCGGAGTACTTCAACGTCTTGCAGGCGTACGAGGCGAAGATGCTCAGGCCAACCCCCTCGTTTCCCCATCGCAGATCCGTCGAGTCCACGAGATCGAGATCGTCCCACATCGCGTAGATCGCGTCGTTGGTCGAGACGCCGCCGTGGGTATTGGCGAACATGAGGTCCACGTCTTCGACGTAGTTCTGGTCCCACGTCTGCTCCCAGAAGGGCTTGGCACCATGGAGGTTGTTGTAAAAGACCTTGGTATCGGTGTCGTCGAGCTCGTCGTTGAACGCGGAGCAGCGATCCCACGCGTCAATCACCTCGGCCTGCCAACCGTTCTCGAAGGTCTCCTGGCACCACGAGCCGAACCGCTTGTCACTGATAGATGCCTGCGGCGCCTCGCCCAGCTCCTCCGGCGCCCCGACCGCCTCGACGGTGCATCCGGCCGCGGCGAGCAGCGATAGACCAAGAAACCTAGATATCGACTTCCACGATGCCTGTGTCATTTCACCACCTCGATCGAATCCAGCTGATCCAAGGACAAACGCAGCCGCCATGGAGGCCGGGCGCGCCGGCACAGCCCATCGGATGCATGCGCCAGAAGGCGCGCCGTCTCTTCTCGCCCCAGGTGCGAGGCAGCGACGGCGTTCTGAACGGAACAAAGCAAGCGGCTTGCCATCGCCACACGCCGCGCGAAGTCCTCGTCCGGCAGATCGGCTCTCGTGAAGAAAAACCTCGCCGGCAGCGGCAAAGCCGCGATCCGGACGCGAACGTCCCACGCTACGAAGCGAGGAGCTCACGCCGCGTGAGCACGAGGAGCGGCGCCGTGACATGTCACACGCGTGTGACGTGTCACGCGCGTGTGACATGTCACGGCGGGCGGCCTGCGAGCCCCCCAGGGGAGCGCCCCTCCGCCGTCGCCCGCGCTACCGTGCAGGCTCGGTGCTCAGCGTGGATCCAGACCGCTATAGGCGCCCCGCAGCGAAGCGAGGCGCCTCGAGGCACGCGGCACGGCACCCCCTCGATCGGACGCGCTGAACCGGACGTACGGAGCTAGAGCAGCGAGATCCGCTTCATCAGCGTGCCGCACAGATCGCTCTGCGGGTTGCGCTCGCGCTCGATCTTGAGGCCGGCGCGGAAGATCTTGTCGGCGCTCTCGACGTTGCCGAGCACGACGTGGCAGAGCCCGAGGAGCTCGTGGTCGCCGGGATCTCCGTGGATCGACACGAGCTCGGTCAGCGCGGGGACCGCGGCGCGGTGGGCCTCGATCATCGCCTCGGTCGGCGTCGACGGGACGCCCTTGGCGAGGATCATGAGGCGCAGCACCTGGCGCTGATCCTCGGGGCGCTGCTTGAGGAACTCCGGCTTCTGGAAGAGGTCGCGGTATCCCTTGTAGGCCGCGTCGAGGTCGCCACCGCGCGCGAGGGCGACGATGGTCTTGACCGCCTGGACGAGCGTCTCATTCGGCATGATGAGACCATACACGGCCCCGCGCCCCGCGGCGAGACCGCCGCTGCACCGGCGCGACTTGTCGCCGGAAAGCCGCGCGCATGGACGTCACGCGCTTCCGTCACCGTCATCTGTGCGCGCCGCGCGGCGGTGCGCCGCTTGCGGCGCCGCTGTGCGGCGTGGTAGTCGCGTTGAGCTCGGTTGCTCATGCGCAGGCTGTCCTTCCTCTGCTGCCTCTCGGCGGTCGCCCTCGCCGCACCTCCGGCGCTCGGGCAGCCTGAGCCGCGGCCCGAAGCGCCCGTGGCGCCGCAGATCCTCGAGCACGTGGATCCGGAGTACCCGCCCGAGCGGCTCGCGGAGGGCATCGACACGACGGTCACGCTGTTCGTCACGGTCGAGAAGGACGGCACGGTCAGCGACGCGGCCGTGGCCGAGTCCGGGGGCGCGGCGTTCGATGACGCGGCCATGAAGGCCGTGCGGCGGTGGCGTTTCTCGCCGGCCATGCGCAGCGGCGCGCCGCTGCGGGCGCGGATCCGGGTGCCGTTCCACTTCGCGCCGGGCCCCCACGAGGAGCGGCCCGCGCCGGCGCCGGCCGAGCCCGCGCCGCCCGCGTCCGCGCCGGCGCCGCCGCCGAAGGCCCCGCCGGCCCCGGTGGAGGAGTTCGCCGGCGGCGTCGCCGGCCCGCACGCCGTCGCCGAGCCCGGCAAGCCGATCGAGATCCACGTGCAGGGCCGGCCGAACCCGCCGCGGCGCGCGTCGAGCGACTTCCGGATCGGCCGCGCGGCGCTGTCCGCCGCGCCCCACGCGACCGCCGCCGACCTGCTCCGCACCGCGCCCGGCGTCCACATCGCGCACCCCGAGGGCGACGCGGTCGCGCAGCGCATCTTCCTGCGCGGCTTCGAGGCCGAGCACGGCCAGGACGTCGAGCTCCGGGTCGGGCCGATCCCGCTGAACCAGCGCTCGCACGTGCACGGCCAGGGCTACGCCGACCTCGGCGTGATCATCCCGGAGGTGGTGCGGTCGCTGCGCGTCGTCGAGGGCGTCTACGATCCGCAGCAGGGCGACTTCGCGATCGCGGGCAGCGCGTACTTCGACCTCGGCGTCGAGGAGCGCGGGCTCTTGCTGAAAGGCACGCTCGGCTCGTTCGGCACGCGGCGGCTGCTCGCGATCTGGGCCCCGGAGGCGCAGTCCGAGGACACGTTCGGGGCCGCCGTGGTGCGCGCGACCGACGGCTTCGGCGACGGCACGCGCGGGGCGGTCTCGGGCGGCGCGGTCGGCCAGTACCGCGTGCCGCTGCCGGACGAGTACTCGGCGCTGCTCCACGTGGCGGCGCACGGCGCCCGCGCGAACCTCGCGGGCGTGCTCCGGCGGGACGACATCGAGGCGGGGCGCGTCGACTTCCACGGCGCCTACCCCGACGTCTCGGCGCGCTCGCAGTCGGCCGCGTCGACCCGGCTCCAGCTCGCGCTCCTCGTCGAGCGGGCGGACGACGACGGCTCCCGGAAGAGCGCGTGGCTCTGGACGATGGCGTCCGGGTACCGGAGCCGGATGAACTTCACCGGCTTCATGCAGCGCTCGCGCGAGCGCCCCGCGTGGACCGGCCGCGGCGACCTCTTCGAGCAGTCGAACCACGACGCCGCGCTCGGCGGGGGCTTCACCTACAGCACGCCCGAGGCCCCGGTCACCTCCTGGCTCAACGGCCAGGCAGCGCTCGGCGCCGAGGTGCAGACCGACTGGATCGATCAGGCGCAGAACCTCGTCCAGCAACCCCAGAACGAGACGTGGGATCGGCGCATCGACGCATCGATCCAGCTGACCGGGATCGGCGTGCACGGCGACGTGCTGCTCGAGCCGGCGCGCTGGGCGCGCCTGCGCGGCGGCCTCCGCGCCGATCTGCTCGTGTTCGACGTGGACGACCGCCTCGGCAACTTCATCCCGGCGGCCCAGAAGGAGACGCACATCGTGGGGTTCCGGCGCACGGCGGCGGGCGTGGCCTTCGGCCCGCGGGCGACGCTGGAGGTCGATCCGCTGCCCCGGCTGCGCCTCTCGGCGTCCTACGGCCACGGCTACCGCTCGCCGCAGGCGCTGTGGCTCGAGGACGGAGAGAACGCGCCGTTCACGGCCGTGAAGAGCTACGAGGTCGGCGCGACGTGGCGCCCCGGCGGGGGCCTCAGCGCGACCGCGGCCGCTTACGAGACGCGCCTCTCCGAGGACGTCGAGGCCGACCCGAGCGAGGGCGGGAGGATGCGCCTCATCGGGCCGACGACCCGCCGCGGGGTCGTCCTGTACGTTCAGGCGGCGCCGAGCCCGATGCTGGTCTCGACCGTCAGCGCGACGTTCACCCACGCCACGAAGGACGCGCCGCCCGCGCCGACGCCCGAGGACCCGAGCCCGTCGTACGTCCCGGGGGAGCCGCTGCCGTTCGTGCCGCCCGTGGTGGTGCGCGCGGACCTCTCGCTCCGGCGGGAGCTCGTCGCGATCGCCGGCGCGCCCGTCGAGGGGCGGCTCGGCTACGGCGCGACGTTCCTCTCGCCGCAGCCGCTGCCGAGGGCGCAGCGCGCCGCGCCGGTCTTCGTGATGGACGCGTCCCTCGCCTTCCGGCGGCGCCTTGGCGCGGGGGGCGGCGACGCGCCGTCCCGGCCCTGGATCGAGGTCGGGGTCGAGGCGCAGAACCTGCTCGACGCCGAGTACGCCGACGCCGAGTACTCGTTCGTCTCCAGCTGGCCGACCACGCCGGTCCCGTCGCGGCTGCCGGCGCGGCACATCAGCGCCGGGCCGCCGCTGACGATCCTCGGCAACGTGACGCTCTCCCTATGAACGACCGCCTGGCAGCGCCGAGCGCCCTCCTCCTGCTCCTCGCGGCGCCCGCGATCGGCTGCGCCGACACGAGCCAGCCCGAGGTCTCCTACGATGCGATCGCCGAGGCCGCGCCTCCCGGCGCGATCGCCGCGCGCGCGTGGACGGTCGAGCTCGAGGAGGCGACGGTCGCCTTCGGGCCTGTGTACTTCTGCGCCGCGTCCGGCGGTGCGGCGACGCTCTGCGACGCCGCCGTCGCCGAGATGCTCTCGATCGCGCGCGTCGACCTGCTCGATCCCGCCCCCCAGCCGCTCGGCCGGGTCCACGGCTTCGAGGGGCGGATCCGGAGCGCGTCGTTCGATTACGGCGTCCACTGGTTCCTGACCGAGGCGTCGCCCACGCCGGCGCCCGAGGCCCCCGGCGGCCACTCCGCTCGCCTGCGCGGGCGCGCGACGCGGGGCGCGCAGGTGCTCGACTTCGTGGCCGAGGTCGACGCCGTCCCGCAGAACCCGGGGCAGAACGCCGTGCCGAGCATCGGGCTCGACGCGCGCGTCGGCGCCGAGCCGGTCCGCCTGGTGGTCCGCTTCGACGTGGCCGCGTGGATCGCGCGCGTCGACTTCGACGAGCTGGCCGCGGGCGGCGCGGCCAAGGTCGCGATCGCGCCGGGCTCGCGGGCGCACAACGTGCTGGTCAAGGCCATGACCGCGCAGGATCTGCCGGAGCTCCGCTGGATCGACGCGGCGGTCGCGCCATGAGGCGCCGTCGCGGCGGCGGCGCCGGCCCGGCGCGGGCGCTCCCCCGCGCCGGCTGGGGCGCCCGCTGGCTCGTGGTGCTCGCGTTGCTCGCGCAGCTGTGCGGCCTCTCGCACGCGCTGCTCGTCCGCCACGCGCGCTGCGAGCACGGCGAGCTCGTGCACGTCGCCGTCGCCGCGCTGCACGAGGCCGCGCGCCACCCGCCCGGAGCGGAGGTCGCCGCGCGCCGTTCGCCCGGAGCGGAGGTCGCCGAGCGTGCCGCGGAGGGCCACCTCGACGACGACCACTGCGATGTGTTCACCCTGCGCGGCCAGCTCGGCGCGCCCGTGCACCCCGTGGCCGAGGCCACGCTGCTCGAGGTGCTCTGTCCGGCCTCGCTCCGGTCCTCGTCCGAGGTCCGGCCCATCCCGCTGCTGATCCTGGCGCCGAAGAGCTCCCCGCCCGCGGCCTGATCCCCCTGGGCCTCATCACAAGAGACGACGCGGGCGCAGGGCGCGCGACGCAGCGCGGGCCTGTGCTCGCCGGGCGCGCCCGTGCGCGCTCGCTCGGATCACGGCGGATTCCGGACGATTCAGGAGCTCGATCATGCAGAGAATGAGAGAAACAGGGTTCGTGGTGGCGGCCTGCGCGCTCGCGCTCGTCGCCGGGTGCGGCGACGACGGCGCGACGTCGGAGACCGGCACGGTGCAGGTGTTCGTGGAGCCGGAGGACACGATCCCGGAGGGCCTCGAGCCGGGCACGGGAGAGGAGAACATCGCCGACGGCTGGAAGGTCACGTACACGCAGTTCCTCGTGACGGTGGGCAACGTGCGCGCGGGGCGCACGGACGCGGGCGAGACGCTCGTCGACCCCTCGGTGTTCGTCCTCGACCTCAAGAACGCCCCGGCCACGCGGTACGTGATCGCGGAGTTCCAGGACGTGAGCGCGGTGCGCTGGAACCACTTCGGGTTCGACCTCCCGAACGCGCGTGAGGGGGTGAAGACGTTGCCTCCGACCAAGGAGGACGACGTGGCCCTGATGGTGGAGAATGGCTATTCCGTGTTCTTCGAGGGCGTCATCGAGAAGGCGGGCGGCGAGTCGTGCCCGCCGCCCGGGGACACGTGTGTCCCCGCGGAGGAGGTGCGCTTCCGCTGGGGTTTCTCGGCCGGGACGTCGTTCGACGACTGCGCGACCGAGGACGGGTTGACGGGCTTCGGCGTGCCGACCAGCGGCACGGTCGCCGTGAAGCCGACCATCCACGGCGATCACTGGTTCTTCGACAACATCACCACCGGCGTGGAGCTGACGAAGCGCTACGCGCAGTACATCGCCGACTGCGACCTCGACGGGGACGGCGAGACGACGATCGAGGAGCTCAGGCAGGTGAGCGCCACCGACGTGTTCGGCGACGAGTACAACATCACCGTGCCCGGGGACCCGATCGAGACGGCGTACGACTACGTCGTCGCGCAGGCGCGCACGCTCGGCGACTTCCAGGGCGACGGCGAGTGCCCGACGCGCAAGGTGCTGCCGTGATCGGCTGAAGGCGGCGGGCCGGGCCGCCCCACGAGGCTCACGGCGCTATGCCGGGCCGATCTGACAATCGCTCGTACACCCGTCGCCGTCAGCCGTGTTGCCGTCGTCGCATTGCTCCCGCGGCGGCTCCGCCACGCCGTCTCCGCACACCGCGCCCGCGCTCCCCGCTGCGCGGAGCTGGCAGTCGCTCGAGCAGGCGTCTCCGTCAGCCGTGTTGCCGTCGTCGCACTGCTCCCACTCCGGGTCCACAACGCCGTCTCCGCACACCGCGCCCGCGCTCACCCCGCCCGCGCCCCCCGCTGCGCGGAGCTGACAGTCGCTCGAGCAGGCGTCTCCGTCAGCCGTGTTGCCGTCGTCGCACTGCTCCCACTCCGGGTCCACAACGCCGTCTCCGCACACCGCGCCGGCGCTCGACCCGCCCGCGCCCCCCGCTGCGAGGAGCTGGCAGTCGCTCGAGCACGCGTCTCCATCGGCCGTGTTGCCGTCGTCGCATTGCTCCCACTCCGGGTCCACAACGCCGTCTCCGCACACCGCACCGACGCTCGCTCCGCCCACGGCGCTCGAACCGCCCACGGCGCTCGAACCGCCCACAGCGCTGCCTCCGGACGCGCAGTCCGTCGAGGAGGAACAACATTCGACACACGCCCCCGTGCTCGAGCTCTCCTCTGGCGAGTCGACCCCTTCGATGAAGCGCACCTCGCACGCGGCCTGCATCAAGAACAGCCCTGCGACGGCGAGCAGCGGACGGCGCGAAAGAAGATGATGACGCATGACTCTCCCTCTCGAAGCGAAGCCGGGATGTGCCTCGCTCTGGTAAGTGGGCGCGAGCTCCTCTCCGTGGCTCATCAAAATCAACGATTCAGAAGGATCCGGCGACTCAGAAGCTCACCTGCAGGCCGAGGCTCGGGAGCAGCGCCGGGCGCCCCGTGCGGCCCACCTCCGCACCGGCGATGGTGAAGACAGGCTCTCTTGCGAGCACGACGACGTCGAGCGCCGCGTGGACGGCGAGGTACGGTAAGACGCGGACGCCGACGCCGCCCCCTGCGGAGACGCCGGCGGTGAGCCAGCTCTGACGCCGGTCGCGATAAGGAGGGTTCGCCCGGCCGGCGACCGTCACATGGTAGACGCCCGCGCCGAGCGAGATCACCGGATGGATCCGCCACGCCTCGGGGCCGGCGGCGTACGCCAGGCCGATCATGGCCGCGGTCTGCCGCAGCACCACGCGCCCGCCGGGAGCGTCGAGGTTCCTGGCCACGACGGCCGGCACGAGGGTCCCGCGCAGCGAGACGCTCGCCGTCAGATCGTGCCCCACACGGAAGTAGGGCCCGGGGACGATCCCGACGCCGCCGGCGAGCGCCGCGAGCCCCGCCTCGACGCTCAGCCGGCGTTCGTCGGACGTGGGCGCGGTGGGGGCCCGGGGCGCGGCGCTCGCGGGGTCGGGCCGCCCGGGCGCGGCCGACCCGCGCGCCTCCCGGGATCCGCCCGCAGGAGCGGCCGGCCCGCGCGCCGCCGTGGATCGCTCCGCGGGCGCGACCGCCGCTCGCGGCTGCAGCGGCGCCGCGTCGAGCGCGATGGCCTCGCGCCCCGCCGGGGCGGCCGCGTCGGCGATCCATTGCGCCACCCGCTCGGGCAGCTCGCGCCGCTGCTCGCCGCTCAGCTCGAGCAGGCTGGCCCGGAGCAACTCCGCCGACCGCACGGCGAGATCGCTCGCCGCGTTGCTGGCGCCGGGGATGCCGAGCTCCACGCGGCGGACCAGCGTCTCCTTCGTCGCGTGATCCGCGATCCACGCGTCGGCGACGGCGCCGCCGTCGGTCTCGAGGATGGCGATGGCCGCGAACACGCCGCCCGCGCCCTCGATCTGCGCGCGTCCGTCGACGCCCGGCGCGCCCTCCAGGGAGCGGACCGAGAAGCCCACGGCGCGCAGCTCGCCCTCGAGGCGCACCGTGGCCTCCTCGACGACCTTCCCGGCGTGCGGCGCGCGCACCACGATCACGCCGATCTCCTCCGCGGCGCTCGCCTCCCGGGACACGAAGAGCGCGGCGCACAGCGCAAGGGCGACCCCGAACCCGCTGCGCCTCATGGGCGGCGGAGGATCTCCGCCGCGGCGGCCGCGAACGCCCCGCGCGGGTGGCGCGCGAGGTACTGCTCGGCGATCGGCCGGGCCGCGCCGTCGCCCTGAGCGGCGCGCAGTACGACCATCTTCCGCCCGAGCGCCTCGGCGGCCAGCGAGCCGACCGGCGACTCGGCGAGGTACCGATCGTACCAGTCGATGGCCGCCGCGGGCGAGCCCGCCTCCGCCATGCGACCGAGGAGGAACGCCGCCGAGCGCGCCTCGGGCGAGCCGGGGAAGCGCGAGCGCTCGGCGAGCAGCGCGCGCCGCGCGAGGTCGTTCCGCCCCGTGTAGCGCGCGGCGTCGGCCAGCGCCGCGATCTCGGGCAGCGGGCTCGCGGCGATCGTCGCGTCGATGCCCCGCGCCTCCGCCACCGCGATCGCCCCGGCGAAGTCGCCGCGGGCGAGATGCTCGCTGCAGCTCCCCGAGGCGGGCGCAGGCGCCGCGGGCGAAGCGACCGCGGCCGAAGCTGGTGCGAGCGTCGCCATCGGATCGGTCGTGACCGGCGATCCCGCCGCGGCCGTTGCTCCCGCCGCGGCGGCTCCGCCCGTCTCTGCCGGCGCCCCGGCGCCTTCCGGCATGCCCATCTCGGCCGGCGCCCCGGCGTCCTCCAGCACGCCGGTCCTCGCCGGCGCGCCGGCTTCGCGCAGTGCGCCGCCTCCTGGCGCGCGCGCGCCGGCGGCGCTCAGGTCCGCGATCGTGAGCTCGCCGCGGACCACGTCGGCGACCAGGCGCTGGCCGCCCTGGAGCGCGACGCCACCCGCGACGAGCGGGCCGCGGACCACGACCGAGCCGCTCTGCATGGTCAGCTCGAGCCGCTCGCGCTCCCAGCTCAGGTCGAACTCGGTGCCCGTCACCCTGACGGTGAACGGCCCTGCCGCCGCGACCCACTCGGCCTCGGGCAGGTGCGCGACCCGGAAGTGCACGGCGCCGCCCTCGATGTGGATCTGCGCGCCGCGCGCCGTCACGGCGGCGATGCGCCCGCGCGCCCCCGGGGCGAAGCCGACGGTCGTCCCCTCGCTGAAGCGCGCCGTCGCTCCGCTGGTCCCCCCGCGCACGTAGGTGTCCGCGAGCGCCGCGCCCTCGGCGCGGTCTCCCGGCGCGACACCGTCGACCTGGTACGCCAGGCGCGCCGCCGGGCGCAGCGCCCAGAGGCCCAGGATCACGAGCAGCGGCGCCAGCGCCGCCGGCAGGAGCCAGCGACGCCGCGGCGCCAGCGGCAGCACGGGGCGCTCGACCTCGTCGATCAGCCGCGCGCGGCCGCGGGCGAGCGCGCGGTCCGCCGGCGAGGCCGCCCCCGCCTCGCGCGCCAGCGTCGCGAGCCGCCGCAGGGCGACCTCCGGGGGAACCCCGGGCCTCGGATCAGCCATCGCTCGCCTCCTCCACGGGCTCGACGTACGCCGCGAGGAGCGGATCCCGCTCGGCCATCGCGTGGACGCGCGCGGTCACCTTGGCCAGGTGGCGCTTGGCCGTGGCCAGGGACATCCCGCTCGCCTGCGCGGTCTCCGCGAGCTCCAGCCCCTCGATGTGGCGCAGCACGAAGAGGAGCCGCGCCCTGTCGTCCAGCCTGTCGAGCAGCGCGTAGAGCCGCGCGACCGCCTCGCGCGCGCCCTCGTCGACGCCCTCGGCCGGCTCGTCCGGCAGCGCGCCGCTGTCGGTGAGCGAGAACCAGCGCCGGAGCCGCCGGCGCCGCAGCGCCGACCGCGCGACGCGCACGGCGATGCCGAGGAGGAACGGCCGCAGCGCCGCGGGATCCCGCAGGTTCTTCACCTCCCGGAAGAACTGCAGGAACGTCTCCTGGGCGTGGTCCTCGACGTCGCCGCCCGGTCCGAGCACGCGGCGGAGCAGGCCGTGCACCACGGCGCCGTAGCGGTCCCAGACGGCGCCGGCGGCACCTGGCTGGCCCTCGGCAGCCGCGCGGGCGAGGCCGGCGTCGTCCAGGCCGGCCAGGGGGCTCGGGCGGACGAGGGTGAGCCGGGGGGCGAGGGCTGCGCTGGGCAAGACCACGGGAACTGGACTAGGTGGTCGCGAGGGGGTCCCGGTGGCTCACAAAAGCGACGGGGGCGAAGCGAACGCAGCGCGCACCTCGCGAAGGGCGATCCGGATCTCTCGACGGGAACGGGACAGGCGACATCGAGGGGGGGAGGCTGACGCCGGAGCGCCGGCGAGAAGGACCGGCCAGGGATCGCGGGGTCGGAGAGCGGCGTCTCCGGCGCGGAGACGGATGCCACCCGTCTTTTCTTGGAGCCACGTCCACCGGGACACGAGTGCCACTCGTCTTTTCTTGGAGCCGCGTCCACCGGGACACGAGTGCCACTCGTCTTTTCTTGGAGGAACGAATTTGCGGTAGCGAACCGTCCCTTCTCCAGGGATTTTGGGGGCACCAGACCACTGATCTCACCCGTTGAAAGGCATGGGCCCAACCCGAACAAGACCGACGAGGGGCGCGAGCGGCTCGTCCGGTATTGCGCGCGTCCCTGCTTCGCTGTGGAGCGGCTCAGCATCCTCCGCGACGCTCGGGTGGCCTATCAGGTGAAGTACCCGCGGCGAAAAGGAACGCATCGGATGATGACGCCGATTGTGTCTCTCGCGAGGCTCGCCGCGCTGGTGCCGCCGCCGCGCCATCCGCTGGTGCGCTACCACGGTGTGCTCGCGCCGCATGTGAAGCAACGCAGCGTCGTGGTACCGAAGGCGACGGCAAAGGCGTGTAAGGGCGATCAGCGCGCCGGAGCTGATAGCGCGGGCAGCGATGACAAGAAGACGACGAGCACGCCCATGCCGACGAGGCCAGCGCCGAAGCGGCGGGCGAGAGCCATGGCGAAGCTGTCGCGCAGAGGAGACGAGCGAAGCGAGGCGGCGCCGTCGGCGGTGTCGGAGCGAGGCGCTCGGGACGTGGCGGTTGGGGCGCTGCTGACGATGGTGCATGGCGAGGTCGAGCGCGAGCCGGTGTCGACTGCGCTGGGCGCTGTGCTGCCGTGGGCTGATGCTGGATTCGTGTCGGAGGGGATCTCGGTCCGGCACCTCGATCGGCTGCTGCCCTGAGGTGCGTGCGCCGGCCATCACGACGCGCCGCGAACCGCGACGGCGGCCGTTTGGACGAGCTCAGTAGGGTACAGCTATACGGTAGGAGGCGTTCCGCCTGGTGCTACGTCGCGGTAATCCCGCACGTTTCAGGCGTGGAAGACCTGCCTGAGCGCATTGTCCTGGACCACGTTGTGTTCTACACCTTTGTATCAGCTGCCAGATGCTGGCTACTCGCACAGCAATTCTGTGCAACTTCTCTTTCTCCTTTCTTTGACGACGGAGCCATCCTGTGGTCGCACACCTCGAATCCTTGTGCCCTCACGCCTCATCGAGCGCATCCATCGACGCGGCCTCGCCCGTGAGCGCGCCGTGCTCCGCGCGCTCGCCGTTGCCGCCGCGAACCGTCGATGTCCTTGCCGGTATCCTCGCAGACATGGGCGTACGGACCGTCTTCGGCCTGCCCGGCGGCACGATCGCCCCCGTCTATGACGCGCTCCTCGACCGGCCCGAAATCCAGATCGTCACCACGCGCCACGAATCGAGCGCGGTCTTCGCCGCCGCCGGCCAGGCCCGCGTGACCGGGAAGCTCGGCGTCGTGCTCGTCACGTCGGGGCCGGGCATCACCAACGCGATGACCGGGATCGCCGCGGCCCATTGCGAGGGGCTCCCCGTGCTCATCCTCGTCGGCGAGGTGTCGCGGCGGGCCGTCGGGCGGCGCGCTCTGCAGGAGGGCTCGCCGCATCACCTCGACGTCGTGGCCATGACCCGCAGCATCAGCAAGAGGTCCATGGAGATCCCGAGCCCGAGCGCGGCGCCGGGAATGCTGTGCGAGGCGATCGCCGCGGCGCGCTCGGGCCGACCGGGACCGGTGGTGCTGACGCTCCCGCTCGACGTGGCCGCCGCCCCCGCGCCGCCGGCCCCGGTTCGTGCCGCGGAGCCGACCTCGTTTCAGGTGCCGCCGGAGGCGATCGAGGAGGTGGCCTCGCTCGTGCGCCATAAACATCGCGCGGTCCTGCTGGCGGGCTCGGGCGTGCGTGGCGGCGGGGGAGCACAGCGGCTCTTCGCGTTCGCCGAGCGCGCGCAGATCCCCGTCATCACCACGCCGAAGGGCAAGGGGGTCTTCCCGGAGGATCACCCGCTCAGCGCGGGCGTCTTCGGGCTGGGTGGCCACCCCTCCGCGACGGCGTTGCTGGAGTCCGGCGTCGACGTGCTGCTGGCGATCGGCACCAGCCTCGGCGACCTCGCGACCAACGACTGGAGCAAGCTCCTCGAGCCGCGAAGGGCGCTGGTTCACGTCGACGTGGACCCGAGCCGGATCGGCCGCGCTTATGCGACGCACGTCGGCGTCGTTGCCCCGGCCGCAGCGTTCCTGGAGCAGCTCGCGGAGCGGATCCCACAGGCGGCGGAGCGGCGCACCTTCGGGATCCGCCGCCATCCAGAGCCCGTCCTCGGCGCGGCGGGCGCGGAGGACCGGATCGCGCCGCACCGGGCCTTGCGGGAGCTGCAAAGGGTGCTGCCCGCGGACACGATCTACACGGTGGATATCGGCGAGCACCTCGTTCACGCCGTCCACCACCTCGAGATCACGCGCCCGGATGCGTTCGTCGTTTTCCTGGGGCTGGGATCCATGGGCTCGGGCATGGGCGCTGCGCTGGGGATCAAGCTGGCGAGCCCGGATCGCGCGGTCGTCGCCGTCTGCGGCGACGGCGGCTTCGCCATGGCTGGCACCGAGGTGTCGACCGCCGCGGCGCTGGGGCTACCCCTGATCTATGCCGTCATGAACGACGAGCGGCTGGGCATGGTGGAGCTGGGGAACGAGGCCATCTACGGCCGCACCCCGCGGTTCTCGACGGGACCCCTCGACGTCGTCGCGATGGCGCGCGGGCTGGGCGCGGAGGCGCTCACGATCCGGCATCCCGGTCAGCTGCTCGCGTGCGCCTCCACCCTCGCCGCGCTGCGCGGGCCGATGGTGCTCGACGTGCGCGTCGATCCGGCCGCACGTTTGCCGGTGAGCGGCCGATTCGCGGCGCTCGGCAACGTCGCGCGGAGGGGAATCCCAGGAAGGAACGGGGACGGCGGGCCCCATGGCCTGTCCGCGTCCCGTTCGGAATGACGGTGGCGCTCCTTGCAGGGTGAACCCCAATCTCAACGTCTCGGTGGACATTCATGCATGAACAAGAAGGTCCTGGCCACGGGGGTGGTTCCGCGTCCTCTCCTCTTCGCCGGGAGGGACGGCCGGTGAACCGCGTCCCATCGGTTGGCATCCTCGGAATCGGCGTCTTCCTGCCCGAGGAGGTGCGGACGAACGACTGGTGGCCCGAGCCTGTCGTCGAGCGCTGGCGGGCGCAGGCGCGCGAGAGCTTGCTGCGCCCGGAGCGCGAGCCGGAGCTCCCGGACCTCGGGCCCGGCGCCCGGGCGATCCTCGCGGGCATGGCCTCGGTGGAAGCCGACCCGTTCCGCGGCGTGCGCGAGCGACGCGTGAAGGCCCCCGGCACGGAGGCGTCCGACATGGAGGCGGCCGCCGCGCGGCGAGCGCTCGCCGCGGCCGGGGTGTCGCCGGGCGAGGTGGACCTCCTGCTCTCCAATAGCCAGCTACCGGACTACCTCGGGCAGCCGACGGCCGCCCGAGTGCACCACCTGCTCGGACTCTCCCCGCGCTGCTTCACCTTCGGCGTGGACGCCTCCAGCAACGGCTTCCTCTCGCAGCTCAGTGTGGCCGAGCAGCTCGTCCGCAGCGGACGGGCCCGCTGCGCGCTGCTCGTGCAGTCCTCCGGCTGGCAACACCTCGTCCCGAGAGAGCTGGCCCATTCCGCCTGGTTCGGCGACGCTGCCACGGCCGTCGTGGTGGGGCCTGTCCGCGACGGCCTGGGGTTGCTGGGTCAGGCCCACGGCACGGACGGCACCCTCTTCGAGGCGATGGTGGTGGGCACGCCGGGGGCACGCTGGTACGAGGGCAAGCCGGTGACGCTTTACCCGGCCGAGCTCCGGCAGGCGCGCGAGATGCTGATCGGCATCGCGGATCGCGGAAAGTGGGTGCTGGACGCCGCGCTGACGGAGGCCGCCCTGGGGCCCGAGGACGTCGGGTTCTATGCCTGCCACCAGAGCACCGCGTGGTTCAGGGCGGTCACCCAGGCGTTCTTCGGGCTCACGAACGCGGCCTCGTACGATTTCTTCCCACGGACGGGCAGCCTCTCGGCCTGCAACATCCCCTTCGCTCTGGCCATGGCCGAACGCGAAGGCCACCTTCAGGAGGGGGACGTGGTGGCGACCCACGCCGGCGGAAGCGGCATTTGTTTTTCCTCCGTCGTGCTGCGCTGGGGTCGATGACCCATTCACGCCGGCTCGGCATACGCGCCGCGCGGGCGCGATGACGGAATCCCGCAAGGCGCCTGGAACCACGACAACGCGACGAAGCCAGTAGGGTACAACTATACGGTAGGATGCCTTCCGCTTGGTGCTACGTCGCGGTAATAGAAAATCACCAGCGGCATGACGGCGGCATTGAAGCGGTCGTCGTCATAGGGCAGCGCCATGGATGGGGGTAGCGCTCATGGGAATCCCCGGGAGTCAATGAGGGGGCAGGGCATCCCGGTCGCCGGCCAGCAGTGCCGTGCCCCGGTCGATCCCCGCACGGACGCCGGCGCCATGGTCGGAGGCCAGGTAGCCAAGGCCGGCGACGTTCAGGGCCAGCGTCAGCCAGAAGACGACGCGGAAGGGGCGCTTGCTGGATTTGTGGCGCAGCAACTGCTGCGCATACAGCGCGCCTGGCCAACCGCCGACCAGCGCCAGCAGGTGCAGGGTCTGCTCCGGCGTGCGCCAGGCGCCGCGCTCGGCGGCGCGCTTGTCCTTGTAATAGACCAGCAGGGTCACCAGGCTGGCGCCGAGGTAGAGCCAGGGCAGCACACGCGGCACCCGCCCCAGGGCGGCCAGCGCTGTCACCAGCGCGAGGAAGGGCAGCGCCACCAGCAGGGCGCGGCTCGCCGGGCCCAGGCTGGCGCTGGCGCCGGCCAGTTCGACGTCCTCGGCGCGGACGCGGCCCTGCGCGTCGCGAGCCGCACGATAGCGGACCGTGGCGCCCACCGAGGGGCGCTGGCCGCGCGGCAGCGACTTGATGTGCACAAAGGCCTCGGGGCCGCCGTCGGCCGGCGCGATAAAGCCAAAGCCCTTGTCGTCCAGCCAGCGGACGACTTTTCCGGTGTTGCGCATGGGGTCTCCTCGAAGTACGGGCGCCGGGTCAGCTCGGTGCGGCGGGGCCGTCAGCGGCGCCACCGGGGTCACCGGATGGGGCCGTGTTCCGTGCACCATCATAACGCGGCCAGCGGGGGCGGCGGCACATCAAGCGGAAGCTCGAGGGTCTGAGCGCTGTCGGCGCCCTCGATTCCGGCGGCCTGAGCGGCCATGAGGGGGAAGACGTTCTGATGCGCGCCTGATGCGTTTCCCCGGAGCGCTTGGCTCACGTTCCCGCTCCACCAGCCCTTTTGCCCTGGCGCTGTCGCGCCGCGCAAGACGTGCGAGCCCCAGCGGCCGGCCCAGCCGCGCGAGGAGGGCGCGCACGCCATCTTGCCCTCGCGCGCGGTGGAGATCACCACGCCACGGAAGGTGATCGGCTCACCGTCGGTCGTCGTACCGATCATCTCCCACGCTGACCAGGTCTGACCGGACTCCGCGTCGAAGACGGCGCGCTGAATCTGCGCCCGGAGGTCCGGCACGCGGGCCCGCAGCTCGATGGTGGCCGCGGTGAAGCCCTCCGCCACGGAGCGCCGGGCCCGGGCCACCAGTCGGGGGTACATCCTGTGCAGTCCGCCGAGGTGGCCGAGCGCCCCCTGCGTCGCCCTTCGCGGCCGGCAGGGATGCGAGCGGCGACTTGCCGATCACACCTCGACGGCGCCGGGCTCGACGCTGAAGCCCGCCCCCAGCCGATTCCACGCGTTGATGAGGGAGATCGCCATGGTCAGGTCCACGAGCTCCTTGTCGTTGAAGACCGCCCGCACCTCCGCGAAGACATCATCCGGCGCGTGCGTCTCCGACAGGCGGGTGAGGGACTCCGTCCAGGCGAGGGCGGCGCGCTCGCGCGCGGAGTACAAGGGCGCTTCCCGGAACGCGGGGAGGCACGCGAGCCGCTGGATCGTCTCTCCGTCCTTGACTGCGTACCGGGTGTGCAGATCGAGGCAGAAGGCGCAGCCGTTGAGCTGGGAGGCCCTGAGCGCGATGAGGTCCAGCAGCCTGGGCTCCAGCCCGCAGTGGCTCACGTAATGTTGGAGGTTCATCAGATGTCGGTAGCCATCGGGGGATACGTGCCCGTAGTACTCGGGAATGCGCAATTGCTTTACCTTGACCTTCGTTCGAGCGCTTCGGGCAGGAGGTGGGGCTCGCCGGGGGCCGCCGAGCGCTGTCCTTGGCGCAGATGCACGTCACGCCTCCCTGTGCCCCTCGGACCCCTTCAGCGTCAGTTCGCCGCGGTGAGTTTGTACGTGATGTCGATGCTGAAGGGAAATTTCGGGACGCTGGCGGCGAAGGTGGTTAGGGGGTCCAAACGCCTTTGCGAAGGCAAGTGCCCACTTGCCCCAACGTTCGGTTGACGTCATCGCACAACCACGACGTGGTCGTGCCATCCAGAAAACCCTAGTAATTTTGGCGGGTAAGCGTGTCCCGTTGGGCTCAGCGGTTCCCGCTCTACTGTACGCGCCCGGAGTGAGCCAGTAGGGTACAGCTATACGGTAGGATGCCTTCCGCTTGGTGGGCGGCGCGCGTGCTGGGTGGAGGCCGAGGTTCGGTACCACTCTCCGGGGGCGCGTAGAGCTCGGGGGGCCGGCAGCCTCGAGTGGTCGAGGACTGTCTACCTCAACCTGGGTCGGGGTTGAGGCACCGTGAAGCCGCGTCAGCGCGGAGTCCGCCGCGCGCGCCGGCGGCGGGTCGCGGCGGCCAGCGCAAGGAGCGCGGCGCCCGCGATCGACGCGCTGGCGCGCCCGCTCTGCCCGGGCGTCGCGCACCCGCAGCCGCCGTCCGAGCCCGCGTCCCCGGAGTCGCCCGGGGGCGCCGCGCCCGCGCCCCCCTCGCCCGCGCTGCCCGCCTCGCCGCCCGTGCCCGAGGACACACCCTTGCCGCCTCCCCCGCCTCCCCCGCCGCCCTCGCCGCCCCCGCCGGTCTCTCCCTCGAAGCGGACGGTCGCGAAGTTGCCGTAGCTCTCGCTCAGCGGCGGCTCGCCCTGGCAGGAGACGAACTCGTAGCCCCATGTTGGGTGGAGCGAGAACGCGCTCCCCTGCGGCGGGCCCACCACGTCGAGCTCGAGGACGACCGTGCGCTGCTCGCCCGGCTCCGCGCCAGGCCCGTTCGCACCGAGTTGCTTGCTGAGCCCCAGCGTGTTCCCGGTGGCGACGATGCCGCCCGGCGCCGTCGTCGTGAAGCGGAGCTGGGTCGCCGAGGCGGGCTGGGCGTGCCCGAGGCCCAGGGCGGCGAGCCCGGCGAGGGCCGCCGTGCGGGGGCGGAGGCGACGCATCGTTGCCTTCGTCTCCAGCGGCCGCGCGGCCCACCGATCCCATCGCGCTCGATTCGTCATGGCTCCTGCCGCCCTGGATCGGGCCCACCGCGCAGAGGCCACGCCCTCCGCGCTCCGGGTGTGCTGCCGGCCCCGCGTCCGCGCGCAGGATACCCACGCGACGCCGGGCGCTCCAGGGCGTCCACGCGAAGGGACGGCCGTCCTTCCTGGTGCGAGCGCTCAGCGGGCGGCGACCTCCCGCTCGTGGATAGCGCGCACCTTCTCCAGCGCCCTCGGACCCTGCTCCCGGAACGGGAGATCCCTCGCGCGGTGCTTCCTCAAGTAGATGCCCGAGAGAAGCGGTTGGGTTTCGTACCTACGAACACGCGGAGATTGCCCTCTACCACGCGCTCGGGGACCTGCCGGAGCCCGGATGGCTCACCACAATCTCTACTGATGCTACTGAGGAGGCAGGATAACTAGTCTCTGATGCCGACGCACGAGCCGTCGACGCACGCGGCGTCGCGCTACTTCCTCTTCGCGTCGTCGACGTAGGGGGCGGGCACCCAGCGGTAGGACGCTCCGTCTCTCCGGACGCGGCCCAGACCGGGAAACGGGGCGTGGGTGTGGGCGACGAGGTATCCCTTGTCGGCCGCGTCGGCGAGCGCCTTCTTGCGCGTTTCCACGGCCATCGGCGCGTTCACGTCGAAGGCCACCGCCACCGAGGGATCGTCGAACTGAACGGCCATGATGTGAACGAGGTCGCCCCACAGGAGGAGCCTCTGGCCGCCGCTCTCGAGAGCGTACAGCGTGTGGCCGGGCGTGTGGCCGTACGCCGGCTCGGCGCGGAACCCCGGAAAGAACTCGGCCGCTCCGGTGAACGCCTTCACTTGCCCGGCGTCGAGGTACGGCTGCAACGTGGCTTGCGCCGCGGCGAAGAACTGGGCTTGCATCCCCGAGGACTTCGCGGCGGTCGCCTTGTCCATCCAGTAGTCGAGATCCTTCTGGTTCAGGTGGACGGTCGCGTTCGGGAAGGCTCTCTTCCCGCCGATCACGAGCCCGCCGGCGTGATCCGGGTGAACGTGCGTGAGGAAGACGTCGGTGACGCTCTCGGCGCTCACGCCCACCGCAGCGAGCGACGCGGGGAGCTTCCCGGTCGTGGGGCCCATGAGCTCTGCGCACCCGGTGTCGACGAGGATCGTCCTGCCGTTCCTGTGGATCAGGAAGGTGTTGAAGGACACGTCGATCGGCGACCTCTGGAAGGATTGCGCGAGGAGCTTGTCGACCTCACCCGGCTTGGCGTTGACGACGAGGCCATTCGAGATATCCAGGCCGAACGTGCCGTCGGAGAGCACGGTCACGTCGATGTCGCCCACGCGCGTGTGATAGAAGCCGGCCTGGCGCCTCTCGCCGCCGGACGGAATGAGCGCGCTCGCCGCCGGAGACGGCGCCGGCGTCGCCGGCGTCGCCGGCGTCGCTGCGGGCTGCTCCGGAGCGACCGGGCTCTTCGGAGCGCTGCTGCTCGGCGAGGCCGGGGCGGCGCACGCGGCGGGGAGGGTGAGAGCGCCTCCGAGCAGCAGGAGTGAGGCCGCGATGGACGCGATTCGCCGCGTGGAAATCATCCGCATGATCGTTCTTCTCTCCGGGCTCTCTTCGGTCGTTGGCGGCGCGCGAGCGCGGATTGCCGCCCGTCGGCGGGACGGCGGCCCGTGTTCGCCGCCCGTTCGCCGTTGCACTGTACGTCCATCCATGTAGACTTTCTATGCCTTAAGCATCATAAAAATAAACCGATCGTCCAGATGGAGCGCCTGACGGGCGCCGGAGGAGCGAGGCGATGGACGCCCTCAGCCGACTCTTTCATTCGCTGCACGTCGAGAGCGCCCTGTGCACGCGGTTCGAGGCGTCGGCGCCGTGGGGACACCGCGTCGCGCACCGCGGCCCCATCAAGTTCGTGCTCATCGCCTCGGGATCGTGCTGGCTGCGAACGCGCGCGCTCCCCGAGCCGAGGCTGCTCGGCGCACACGATCTCTTCCTCGTTCTGGACGGCGAACCCTACGTGGTGTCCGATTCGCTGGACTCCGCGACCGTGGACTGCACCGATCTCGAGGATCGCCGGGACGGCTATCTGATCCGCTACGGAGGCGGAGGCGCGCGCTCCACGCTGGTGAGCGTGGCCTTCGACGTGGATCCGACGGAGGGCGAGCCTCTGCTCGTCGCGCTCCCGCGCTTCATCCACCTGCGCATCGATCAGAACCGGAGCCACGGCCTCCAGTCGCTCATCGAGCTGTTGCGCCTCGAGGTCTGCTCGTCGGAGATCGGATCGATCCCGATCATCCGCCGCCTCGCCGAGGCGCTCTTCATCTCGGCGGTCCGGGCCTACCTCCAGACCGGCGAGGGGCCGAGGAGGGGCGTCCTCGCGGCGATCGCGGACACGCAGCTCGCGCGCCCGCTCGGCGACATGCACGAGGACCTCGCGCGCGGCTGGACGATCGACGATCTCGCGCGCAGCGCGCGGATGTCTCGCTCCGCTTTCGCGGAGAGGTTCCGGAGCACGGTGGGCCAGACGCCGCTCGAGTATCTGACGCGGATCCGGATGGACCGCGCGCGTGGGCTCCTGCGGGAGGGCATCCCCATCGCCGAGGTTGCCCCTCGCGTCGGCTACGACTCGGCCATTTCGTTCACGCGCGCCTTCCGGCGCGTGACCGGCGGCACCCCGGGGGCGTACCAGCGCGGACCCGAAAGCGGAGCGAGGCCGGAAGACGCGCACGGGAAGGAGTCGAGGCGGCCCTCGTCATGACGGTGGCGCCTCGCCGGCTCCCGGCGCCACGTCGCCGGACGACAGGCCCGCCATGAATCGACGGCGCGGTTCTTCGATGCCTGGCGGTGCAGCCCTGGCGCGGCGGCGCATGAGAGACCGTGTTCGAGCCTCCCGACGCCGAACCCCGGCCAGGAAGACAGCGACTGGAACGGCCACGGCGACGCGTGCGACCCCTGCGTGACGATCCAGCGGGGCACCTTCGGCCAGGTGACGGACACGGCGATCTGGGCGCTGTACCCGAGCTACAACGAGGGCAGCTCTTCCTATGTCCACACGGGCCTGAGCAACGGCGCGGAGCGATCCAAAATCTTGAGGTGCTCCACCGCTCGGAGAGCGGAGGTCGCATGAGCGCCGAGAATCAATGACAGCTTGACCTATTCTGCGCTCTGGCGGCAGAGTCCCCGAGTCCTTCGCGTTCGCCCGCGCGCTGTAACGCCGATACGCCGATACGCCGATACGCCGATACGCCGATACGCCGGCGCGCCCGTCGAACTTGACACAGTGTAAACTGTGTCCCATGCTTGACACCATGTCAAGCAAGGACGGGGAAACCCGCGCCGCGATCCTCGAGGCCGCGCGCCGGCTGGTGACCGAGCCGGGGCGCCGCGGCGTCTCGATGGCGGAGATCGCTTCGGCGGCCGGGGTGTCGCGCCAGGCGGTCTATCTGCACTTCGAGACCAGGACCCAGCTCCTGGTCGCGCTGGTGCGTCACGTCGACGAGGTGCACGGGTTCGCCGCCCTGGTCCGGAAGTGCGAGCGCCTCCCGGACGCGCGCGCGATCCTCTCCGAGTTCATCGGTGCGTGGGCGGGCTACGTCGCCCACATCAGCGACGTGGCGCGGGCCATGCGGGCGGCACGGGCCACGGACGAGGACGCGGAGCTCGCGTGGCGCGACCGCATGCGCGGCTTCACGGGCGTCTGCGCGGGCTTCGTGGCGCGGCTCCAGGCCGAAGGCGCGCTGGCCGAGGAATGGTCGGCGTCGGATGCGGCGGACTTCCTGGCCACCCTCCTGTCGATCGGGAACTGGCAGGAGCTCATCGAGGAGCGGAGCTGGTCCAGGCCGCGCTACGTCCGCGCGATGCGTCGGATCGTGGAGCAGAGCCTGCTCAAGCCGGTGGAGATCAAGACGGCACCGAGGAGACGCTCGTGAGCGGCGCGCAGACGGAGCTCCTGGCGCAGGGCTCGGTGGAGATCGGCCGGCCCCTGCACGAAACGTTCGCGTACGTGTCCAACATGGAGAACTTCCCGACCTGGTTCCCGGGCGTCGCAGCCATGCGCGAGCTCGACACGCTGGAGCACGGGCAGGTCGGCAAGCGCTACCAGGAGACCGTGCGCATGCCCTTCGGGCGCACCGGCACGATCGACATCGAGGTGAAGGAGGCGCGGGTCGGGGAGCGTCTGGTGACCGAAGGTCAGGGCTTCCTCTTGCCCCGCATGAGCGTGGACTTCGCGGCGCTCTCCGGCGACGAGACGCGCGTCGCGTGGCGCATGGTCAGCCGCAATCAGCGGTGGTGGTTTCGCTGGCTCGTGGTCCCACTCCTGCGCCGCGTGATGTGCGGCCGAGCGCGCGACGGACTGCGCAAGCTGCGCGAGAACCTGGAGCGCTAGCGGTCGTGAAGGGCGCCGACGTTCGAGCGCACCTCGGCGCAGCCCTGCGCGCCGAGGCCTGGCCCGCGCCGGTTCCTACTCCGCCAGCACCGGCGCCATCCACGGAACATCGACCGGCGGATCCAGAACCAGCTTCTGAGCCCATTCCTGGTCGGTGAGTCGGGTGAAGCCCTCTGCCAGGTGCTCGTGGTAGGCGAACACCGCGCCCGCGTACGCGCGAGGCCCCTGACATGTATCGACCGTCATGACCATCATGCGTGGATTGCCGGTGCCCACGTGCAACACCGACGGAGATCGCGGGACCGGCAGGTCGCCTCCGATGTCGGTGTGCACATCGGCGATGGTCGGGTCGCTCTTCAAGCCGTCGACGGGATCGAAGAACAGATCCTTGTACCAGCCCGTTTGCCAGGGGTCACCGCTGCCACCGCCCTCGATGTGAATTGCCTGCTTGATGAAGGTCAGGTGCTCTTCCGAGTGCGGCATACCCGTCCGCTGCGCTTCCGCCATTTCACTCAAGGTGGTCGCGATACGCGACAGGGTGCCGAAGTAGGCGCTCACCTGGTTCGCCAACGCGTCGTTCCCGTTCAAGCTGAAATCGAGGGTATCGACCAGGGCCTGGCCCTGGCCGGCGAACCTGGCGATCCGTTGAAACAGCTCGGGGTAGGGCTCGACGTACGCATCCGGAAAGTCGCAGCCCTGGCTGCCGGTATACGACTGCTTGGCATACAAGATCGTGTCGTGCCTGAGCTGCGCCCACGATCCGAGCTGGGTGTTCAGCAAACGGCGCCCCCACGCCTCGCTGCGCGCCACGCTGGGTAGACCTTCCGCGGCTGGCCCCAGGGTCGTGGCGTTCGCCGAGAGCGTCTGCAGCGCCCCGAGCCAGGACGTGTACAGGCTGCCTTCCCAGTACGACGGCGGGTGGGCGTCGGCGATGACGCGAACGGCCGCCAGATCGCCGGCGTAGTTCCATTCTTCGAGCTCGCTCGCGAGCAAGCTCACCGCGTGGTCGTTCTTCAGGGCGGCGAACGCGGCGTCGAGCGGGTTCGGGACCACGCGCGTCGCGGTCCGGTCGTACACAACGTTGGAGAACACGTGGCTGTCGATCACGTAGCGCTGCCCGAAGAACGCGAAGCTCGCATTGAGCGGGAACGTGGAATCGCCGCCGTTCTTTCGCATGATGTGACTCGCGATGCGCTGCTCGCCGTAGCGCCCGTCGATGATCGCCTGAGCGATCGTCGAGTCATCGATGGCAGCAAGCCCGCTCGCATCGGACACCCCCAGGCCTTTCAACAGCCCGTCCAGCTCGGGCACGATCATGTAGTCGTGCTCACCCACGAACGCGGTGACGGTCCGATCGATGCCCGACCAGTCTTCCAGCGCCGCGGCATCCATCAAGTCACGCAGCGCCAGCGCTGCCTCGAGCTGACGGCGCCAGAAGACGCGCGAGCCGTCGGGCATGGTCTCGATGAGCCGAAAGTCGATGCGTCCCATCCACATCATGGCGCGGAAATAGCGCTCGAGCGCCACCGTGTCCGTGTAGTGGCCCCGAGGCTTGAACTGCGAGAAGTCGAAGCGGCGCGGAACGCCGAACATGGACTTTTGCTGTTCTCCGTCGGCCGCTTCGGCGTGCGTCAGGAAGGACGCGATCTCGGCGTTGCTGGCTCCCGCCACGGGGGCGCTCGGCGCTCCCATCAGCAGGCTGCGCGCGACGGTCAGGTAGAAGTCCGCGTCGGCTGCAGCCTGCTGCGAGAGCCCGGAATCTCCGGACGCCAGGCGAGCACGCATCGTGTCGAGCAAGCGGGTGACACGCGGGATCAAGACGGCCTGTTCCAGGGCCTGCAAGATGTCGTCGTACGAGCGGTGCATGGCCTCGAGCACCATGTCGCCGCTCACGAAGACCGGCAAATCGTGCACGTAGATGGCCGCGTAGGCGTAGGGAAAGCTCGGATAGGCAAGTCGACTGGAAACCACGAAGCCGTTCGCGGCCAGGACCTCGAGCTCCGCGTCATTCAGGCCCAGCTCTGATCTCTGGATCAGATCGAGGTTCTGAACGTCCGTGAGACCGTAGCCCAGATCGTTCGAGAACGAGACAGCGTAGGCCTCCTGGAGGGATGCCGCGTCGTGTTGTTTGGCGGTGGCCACCTGGGCTTCGACTTCGGTCGCGGCGACCGAGCTGAGCTCGAGCTGCACCTGGGTTCCGACGTCTGCGGGACGCTCGTCGCCGGGACCGGCGGGGCCCGGCCCCCCCGGCTCGGTGGAACCAGAACACGCCGCCAGCAAGCCGACGCTGATCAGGGTGGAGAGAATTCGTCGGGTGTGCACGGGTTTCCCTGCTCCTTTGGCGGCACGGGGGCTGGTGTGCCGGTGTGCCAAACCCGGATCGTTGTGCCGCGGCCCCGGGCCGAACGACGCTCGAATCGCGGGTTTCATCCACTCCATGTGTGCCAACGCCACAGACAGGCAACCAGCGTGCCAGCCCTCCCAGCCGACAAGCGGCTTCCGGGCTTCCCTCGGGCTCGAGGCACGCGTGTCGGCATCGCCCGCGAGGGCGCGAGGGCGCGAGGGGCGAAGTGCGCCGCGGGGGCGATCTCGCGCGGGCGTGGAGGGCGCGGCGGCGTGGTCCTTCCGTGGTTGGCGCGAGGGGGGAGGCGCGCTCGGCGGGGTCGGGCTTGCAGGATCGGCCTTGCTCGTCTTATCGTTCTTGACACGGGTTGACGAAGCCGTCGTAATTGCGTCGTGCTGACCATCCGGCGCGAGCAAATGAGGCTCCTGGCCCGGCGCTCGGACGCCGAGCTCATGCCGCGCCTGCTCGAACGCGTGCGGGTGATGTATCCGGAACAGGTCTGGAGCACGAACGACGAGACGCTGATTGAGCGCCTGAAGGCGCAGCTCCAGCGGGCGGCGGGCCATGGGCTTCACCTCGAGGCTCACGTGACCAGCTATGTGGATCTGTGCTTCGAGCTCGGCGACACGTTCGAGGAACAGCCTGAGTACGGGGCGCTCGTCGCCACGCTCCGCGCCGGGAATGTGACCAGCGAGGCCAAGGCGCAGGCCATCGCGGACGAGCTGGTGATCGGGTAAGCGATGCGACGGCGCCCGATCGCGGCTGCGTGGGCAAGTGTCGCTGCGGCTCGGGTGCGCGCGTGCCGTTGAACGTGGCGACGTTGTTGCGGGCAGCCGCGCGCTGCCAGCGGCGCATCGACCGGATCGACGAGGAGCTCGTCCGTCTCGACCACACAACGGCCCCGCCCGGCAACACCGACTGGCCCGCAGAGCGCCAGCACATCCGCCGTGTGCTCAACAGGGCGCGAAAGCTCCAGAACGAGCGGCGCATCCTGCTCCGGCGCCTGGCCAAGGTCGAGGAAGGTCAAATCCCGCCCCAGTACGCGGACCGGGCCTGGCTGTATCGCCGCAAGTTGCTCGTGGGCTTGGCCAGAAACCACGCCCGCTCGAAGCCCATGCAAGGCCGGGCACGCGACCTGGTCGACATCGTCCGCACCTGCGTGGTCGAGCACCGAGAGGCTCTGTTCGGCCAATGGATGATCGCCAGCCTCCGCGAGCTCAACACCGCGCGACGTCCGGGCCAGGATCGACGCTTCATCTACGCCAACGAATGGGATGGCGGTGTCTATCGCTTCCCGGAGCGGTCGTGGATGGCGGACGCGCCCGTCAATGACGACCACCCCGCCCACTCCACCACCATGAATTTCGCCAACACCGAGGACTTCAGCGCGTCCGCCGCCCTCGAGGATCTGTTCACCTGGGACGCCCATCCCATCGCCATCGAGTGCATGAGCGCGCTGCACATCTGCTTCTTGCGCGCCTTCATGAAGACGGTCGGCACGGCGGCGCTCGACGGGGTCACCGAGGACATCGTGCAGGTCGCTCCGGGAGACGAGGGCAGCGTGAGCAAGCTGCGGGTGGCGCTGGCCGTGGACTCCGTCGACCAGCTGCGCCCCGGCGATTGGGTGTATTTCTACAATCATCCGGACTACGTCAAGCGCCACCACGACAGCTCCTTCGCCACCTGGCGGGGTGCCAACGCCATCTATCTCGGCAACGTCGGCGGCGAGCCGCGCTTCACCACGTTCGATTCGCAAGACCCGGCGTGGACCGAAGCCGAGTTCGTGACGTTCCTGCTGAAGGAATACAACCGCAAACCGGACGGCCCGAACAGGGGCCAGCTGGCGAACCGGTTCCCCCGGCTGGCTTCGTCCGACGCCATCCCCGGTCTGCGTTGCCCGAATCCCGAGCAGCAGGGCAAGATCAGCCCGGTCTATCGCATCGACGTCAAGGAGCTGGCGCGCTGGCGCTGAGGCGACGTCGAGCTACCCAGGGAGCTTGGCAGCATTCGTCAGTCATGAGCTGCCCTTCAGAGTCGCGGCGCCCCTTCTGACGCGCTGGGCAGCACAGGATCGCCACCGAAAAGACGATCGAGAGGAAGGCATAGGCAGCAGCCGTTCGATAACATCCGGCGCAGGAGGAGGAGCCCAGAGCTCGGCCACATGCGGTGATAATCCACGAGCAAAGCCCGTCAGATTCATCGCCTTGTCGGGTTGTTGGGCCAGATCCGTCAACCGTCAGGAGAGCACGTCGGCGGCGGTCTTCGCCCCGAGGACGTTATCAAGCCAGCGGTCGAGGGTCGCGATGTCCGTGCATGCGTGAATGCGCGCGCTCTCGTTCGCGTTCAGCGCGATCCCTGCGCGCGCAAGCAGCCGCAGCAGCGTGTCCCTCTTGCCCTTGAGCTCGCCCTCACGTAGACCCTTGAGCTCGCTGCGATCCATGAGCTCCCGCACGAACGGAAACCTCGCCTCGTCTTCGATCTGCCGTTCCATGGCCAACGCCTCCAGAGCCCGCCGCATGGGCTCACGCAACCCTTTCCAGATGACCTGAAAGTAGACCATCGCGTGCTCTTGGTCGAGCCGGCCAAGCGCAACGAGCGCGGCCTTGAGCACGGTGAGCCCGTTCGGCCCATTGCCGTGCGCCACCGCCGAGAGCACCGCCAGCTCGGTGTCCTTCTCCGCCTTGGCTGGGTCGGTGATCTCGGGGACGACGGCCGGACCGAGCACCAGCGGCTCGACGTGGCCGCGGCCCAGGCCGAGGTCGATGTTCTCCGCCGACCAGGCGGCCACGCCGGCGTCCGGTGCGATCACGAGGACGACCGTGCCGCAGCGCTTCCTGGCACGCACGACCGTGACGTACGTCGGCCACGAGAACTTCTTGTCCGGATCCATGTCGCGCTGGACCTCGATGACAATCGCAAGCACCAGCGCGCCGCTCGCGTCTCGAAGCTCGAGCACCAGGTCAGCGCGGAACTCCATCGGGATAAGCTGGTCGAGCGACGACTCGACCACCCCGACCGAGGTGTGTGGCGGCACCTCGAGGTGGAAGAGCGTCGCGAGCCAGTGGGGCGCGAGCTCGGGGTGCTCGCGGAACATCTCGACGAGGGCGTTGTGCTCGAGCGTCGGCATGGCGCTCGACCTCGAGCACACCCCATGCCGGCGCGAAAATACGGCAGGACCCGAGGAGCGCTCCACCTCAGGGGGTGGCGCCGCCATGGCGGAAAGTCGCAGTCGCCCCCATCAGAGCTCACGACACATCCACACGCTGGGAATTTCGACGTTCGATCGGCTGCTGCTCACGCTGAATGATATCAACGCGGAGAGCCGCGCAAGCGAAGAGCTCGGGGGCGGCACGCTCGTCCAGGGGCCCCTCACGCGCCTGGACCGGCGTGGTGATGGGCACCCCGGGCTACCTGGCCCCGGAGCAGGCCCGCGGCGAGCGCGCCGACGGGTTCGCGCTGGGGCCCTGCTCTTCGAGCGCCTCACCGGCCAGCCGGCCTTCGCGGGGGCGAACCTCCTCGCGGTGCTGGCGCGGCTGCTGCGCGAGCCCGCGCCGCGGGTGCGCGAGCTCCGGCCCGACGCCCCGCCAGCGCTCGATGCCCCGGTCCGCGCATGCTCGCCAAGGACCCGGCGGCCCGGCCAGCAAGCGCCGCCGAGGTCGCCCCGAGCGCGAGACAAGCAAACATCTCCTCATCGCCTGACGTCGATCCCTTTCTCTCTCAGGCGCCGGAGGATGTCCTGACCGTTCATCTCCCAGAGATCACCCGGGTCGATCTCTCGCGTCTGGCCGTCCCTCCCCTTCACAATCCACACCTCGATCTCGCGATTCTTTCTATCCCTGGCGGTGCCAATCGCGACGGACTCGACCTCGGCGAGACGAAATCCCTTCACGGTCGGCGCGAACCAGAAACCTGTCGTCTGCTCCAGCTTCTCGTCGTCGAGAACGACCCGATCCATCGCCAGCATCGGTGCGACGAGGCCACCGGCTACCGCAGAAACCCCGAATGCGATCAAGGCAACCACCAGCGGCTGACGCCTCCACAGCAGGAGCACGCCGATCGACGCAGCGAGCACCGCGATGGCAATGGCAATGCCGGGCACATAGCTTGGGAAGCTGTAGGTCATGCTGTCTTACCTCACGAACCTCGCGTTCTACCGCGAGCCCCGGGCGAATGTAAGAACGCCGAGCGCGCCATCCCACGGAAGCCCCCCGTGCAGGCTACGTCGGAGCGCGCAAGAGCACTTTCGCGGACGCCGCGCCGACGACCGGGCCTCGCCGGTGCAAAGGAGATGCGTCTTTCAGGTGCACAGAGCGGCGTGGCGCGGCGCACCCCCCGGGGGAGCGCCGCGAGGGTGCGGCGCGCCGCGTCGCTCCTCACGCGGTTCGCCCGCGCTCGTGACCGTGGAGGATCGCTCCACCGCACGGGTCGTGATAGATCCGAGGGGCAACGGGAACTCCGGGGGGCCGGTCTGTCTGGCGTACGTGGCGCTGAGCGCATGCTCTGTACCTCGCGCTGCTCCCCTCGGCTTTCCCGCTCCGGGAGTCACCGGTCACGATCCTTCAGCTTGCGGGTGGTTGGCATGAACAAGAACCGTTCTTCTCGATGGCTGTGCGGCACGACCTCGATCGCACTCGGGATCGCGGCCCTCTCCGGCTGCTCTGGCAAGGTGGACAAGGCTGACGATGGCCCGAGCGGCTCGTCGAGCGCGGGGGGCACGACGGGAGCGGGGGGCCATGGCGCCAGCGCCAGCGCCGGCGCAACGGGCGCCGGCGGAGCCGGCACGGGCAGCACGGGCGCTCTGGGCTCTGGTACGGGCGGCTCCGGCGACGGGGGCAACGGAGGCGCCGGAGCCGCCGGAGGCGCTGGACCGAGCAGCTCCGGGGCCGGCGGTTCCAGCGACGGGTCGGGTGGCTCGAGCGGCAGCACCGGCAAGTTCGTCGGCAACATCACGACGAGGGGCCAGGTGCGCGACGGCTTCATCCAGCACTGGAACCAGATCGCGCCCGAGAACGAGGGCAAATGGCCCTCTGTCGAGAGGACCCGCGGCGTTCGAGACTGGAGCAGGCTCGACGCGATCTACGAGTACGCGCAGGACAACGACATCCCCTTCATGCAGCACAGCTTCGTGTGGGGTGCCTCGCAGGCGGCCTGGCTCGTGAGTCTCCCGGCGGAGGAGCAGCGGCAGGCCGTGAGGGACTGGATGCAGGCGTTCTGCGAGCGGTACCCCGACACGAAGTACATCGTCGTCGTCAACGAGCCGCCGCCCCACACCGTGCCTCCCTTCATGAACGCCATCGGAGGCGCCGGCGAGAGCGGCTATGACTGGATCGTCAACTCCTTCAAGTGGGCTCGCGAGTTCTGCCCGGACGCGACCTTGATCCTCAACGACTACAACAACATCGAGTACGAGAGCGATCACAACCACTTCGTCGAGATCGTGAAGGCGGCGCTGGAGGCGGGCGCCCCGATCGACGGCCTCGGCGCGGAGGCCCACGACGCGTACAAGATCAGCACCAGAACCGTGATGCACTACATCAACAGGCTCGCCGCCACGGGCCTGCCCGTGTACATCACCGAGTACGACATCAGCCTCGCGGACGACGACGAGCAACGCAGGGTGATGGAGGAGCAGTTCCCGATGTTCTACAACCACAGCGCCGTGAAGGGCATCACCCTCTGGGGCTACGTCGTCGGCTCCACCTGGAGGGACAGCACGGGCCTCCTGTACCCGGACGGCACGATGCGGCCGGCAATGACCTGGCTGATGGACTTCCTCGGTCGCGGCGAGTGATCTCCCTCGCACGACCGTGCCGCGGCGCTCCTCGGCGCGCACGACCGTGACCTACCTCTACTGCGGGAAGTTGCCCCGGATCAGCAGAAAAACCGCCAAGGCGCCGAGGCCGCCAAGAGAAGAAGGGGAGGGCCGTCCCGGCATTCCCCCTCTTATTCCCCTGGTTTCTTGGCGCCCTTGGCGCCTTGGCGGTTCGCCTCTCAGGGCGACCTCCCGCAGTAGTGCTACGTCTCGGAGTCAGAGACGGCATCGCCGGAGCCCCTCGATGGCGGGCTGTCGTGGGTCGAGGACACGCTCGGGATCTAGTTCTGACCCGCGGGATCAGCGCGCCTCGTGCTCGCGCCAGAAGGCGAACGCCTCGTCCAGGTACACCTCCTTCGCGCCGTGGCCGAACGGGTGCTCGGCGACGCGCACGGGCCAGCCAGCGCCGCGCAGGACATCCGCGAGGGCGCGGGCCGAGCCGCCCACCGTGTCGTGGGCGCCGAAGCCGATGTAGAACGGCCTCGGGGCGAGCGTCGCGAGCTCGGGCGTCGCGCGGCCTCCCCCGCCGGACATCGCGCCGAACCCGTCGGCGTCGATCCCGCCGCGCAGCGCGAGCGCCGCGGCGAAGTACGCGCCCGACGACGAGCCGGCGACGTACACCCGCGAGAACGAGGCCCCGGCGATCTCCTCGAGCCTCCTCCGCTTCTCCGCGAACACCGCGACGAACGAAGCTGCGTGCTCGTCGTACGCCCTCCCGCCCGTCGGCCAGCCCCACCAGCTCGCGTAGCCCTTCGGCGCGAGGCCGACCTTGCCGCGCGGCATCAGCGCGGCGACGCCCGCGCGCCGCGCGGCGCGGGACACGACCGTCTCGAAGTTGGTCTTCTGCTGGCTCTCCTTCCCCGGCGGGACGATGCCGTGAAGGTAGAGCAGCAGCGTCCGGGTCGGCGCGTCGGGCAGGACGTAGCAGGTCTCCTCGTCGAGCGCGTCGACGCCGTCGATGCACCAGTCCGTCTCGACACGCGGCGGGCGCGCTCGGGGCCACGGCGCCGGCTCGGACGGCGCGGTCGCGGCCGCGGAGATGGCCGGGGCCGGCGCTGCAGGCACGAGGCCGGGCTCCGCTGGCTCGAGCGCCGCCCCGTCGCCCGCCGGCGCCCGCGCTCTCCTCGGAGCGTCTGCCGTGTTGCCGCACGCGCAGAGCGCGACCGCGAGCGCGCCGAGCAACGCCGCGATCCACCGCGCCGCGCCGCGCGACGACGAGCCGCTGGCGCTGCCACCAGCGCCGGCCAGCGCGCCGCTCGCCGACCGCCGCCCCATCACCCCGCGCGCGCGTCGCTCACCGCGATCAGCGCCCCGAGCGCCGCCGCGCACACCGTCTCCGTGCGCAGCGTCAGCGCGCCGAGGCGCACCCGCTCGAACCCGAGCGCCGCGCACATGCCGAGCTCCTCCGGCGTGAACCCGCCCTCCGGCCCGACAGCGAACGCCGCCTCCATGCCCGGCGACAGCGCGGCGAGCCGCGCGCCGAGCGGCGTCTCCGCGTAGGGATCCAGGCACATCCCCAGCGCGCCCCCCTCGGTCGACGGCGCCGCCTGCGCCTCGGCGAGCGCCGCCGCGAGGCTCATCGGCGCCTCCACCCGGGGCGCGTCCCCGCGGCCGCACTGGCGCGCCGCCTCGACCGCGATCCGGCGCCAGCGCTGGCTCTTTTCCTCCGCGGGCCGCGCCACGCTCCGCGCCGAGATCGCCGGGATGATCCGCGTCGCCCCGAGCTCGGTCGCGTCGCGCACCACCGCGTCCATCTTGTCACCCTTGCCCACCGCCTGGATCCACGTCACGCGCCGGCCTGGCCGCAGCGCGGCCGGGCGGGGCGCGTCGATGCGCGCCTCCGCCCCGCGGCGGCCGATCGACTCGAGCGTGGCCTCCGCCTCGACCCCGAGCTCCGGATCGAACACGACGAACCGATCGCCCTCGCGGAGGCGGTGCACCCGCACGACGTAGCTCGCCGCCTCGGGCGGCAGCGCGATCACGCCGGCCGCGATCGCGCCGAGCGGCACCCGCAAGAGCCCCGGGCCGCTCATCCGGGCGAGGACGCCGCGCCGCCCGGCGCGCGGAACAGGAGCGCCACCCAGCCCTCGCCGCCCGCGTCGCCCCGCCCCGCCCTGCGATCGCCGCCCGGCGACGCGGGATCCGGCCGGGTCGCGACGTGCTCGAGCTGGCGCGGCAGCGACGTGTACCGCGCGATCAGATCGTCGCGCTCGCTCTCGAGGATGCCCGACAGGATCAGCCAGCCGCCCGGCTCGAGCACGCGCGCGAGCTCCGGCGCCAGGGGCCGCAGCACCCGCGCCTCGATGTTCGCGACGACCCACGGGAACCGCCGCGTCACCCCCTCGACGACGCCGGCGCTCGCCTCGATGCGGCCCTCGAGGCCGTTGCGCGCCGCGTTCTCGAGCACCACCTCGATCACGTCCTCGTCGTTGTCGATCGCGACCGCCCGCTCCGCGCCGAGCAGCAGCGCGACGAGCGCGAGGATGCCGCTGCCCGTGCCCACGTCGAGGATCTCGCGGCCGCGGAGCTCCGCCGCGTGCTCGTCGAGGAGCTCCGCCACGAGCGCCGTCGTCGCGTGGAGCCCCGTGCCGAACGCCCTGCCCGGCTCGAGCAGGAGCACCCGCTCGCCCTCGCGCTCGGGCGCGCGCTCCTCCCACGGCGGCACGACCGTGATCGTGGGCGTCAGCGCGAACGGCGCGAAGTGCTCCTTCCACGCGTCGCGCCAGGCGTCGCCCACCACCTCCTCGAGCCGCGCGGCGAGCGGCGGCGACAGCTCCCCGAGCGCCGCGATGGCCTCCATCGCCTCGCCGTGCTCCTCGAAGCTGGCGACGAGCGTCACCTGGCCCGAGCGCGCGCCGCGGACGAGGGTCTGCTCGTCGCGCTGCTCGACGCCGCTGGCGCCCAGCTCGAAGAGCAGGGCGCCGATCTCGTCGGCCTCCGGCTCGGGGACATCGACTGCAACGAACGGGTATCGAGGCTCCACCTGGCTTGCTCCGTGACGGGCCGCCGGCCTGGAGAGCGGCCGCGGCGCGGACGGGAGCCTAACGAAATTCCCGCAGAGAGGCGCGGCCGATCGCGCGGAACCGCTGGAAGACGCGGAGCATTTTTAACGCCCCACGTAGCGGCGCCGCGCCGGGACCGAGACGAGCACCTCGTTGCGCGCCGCCGGCGGCGGGACGCGCTCGCCGTCGTGGAGCACCATCGCGGTCAAGCGCCCCCCGTAGACAGCGCCCGTGTCGATCCCGGTCGCCCACGCGTGCATCTGCGGCTCGCTCCGCGCGTTGTGACCGAACACGACGTGCGGCGGGCCCTGGTACGTCTGGCCCCACAGCGTCTTGCCCCCGCGGCGCTCGACCGGCTCGCCGTAGCGGCCGAGGCAGCGCACGTACATCAACGTGTGTGGATCCTGTCGCTCGATCGGCAGCCCGGGGATCAACCCTGCATGGACCACACGGAGCCCGTGCTCCGGCAGATCCAGCCAGTACGGCAGCGTCTCGAGCCACGCCCAGTCCCGCTTGCGCAGCTGCTGCGCGGTCTCCTTCGAGAGCTCCCCCAGCGGCTCGCCGCGAGGATCGCTCCGCCCGGCACGCCAGCGGAGCAGCCGATCCTCGTGGTTGCCCCGCACGGAGATCGCGCCGACCTCACGGAGCAGATCGAGCGTTCCGCACGGATCAGGGCCGCGCACGATCAGATCGCCGACCATGACGACCCGATCGCCCGATACGAGGCCCACGTGCTCGATCAGCCGCGCCAGCTCGTCCCGGCAGCCGTGAACGTCACCGATGATGATCGTGCGCGGCATCGCACACCCAACGTAGCAGGGACGCCCGTTCCATGGGGGCGCCCTGGCCCGTCCCCGCGGACGCGGCAGGACCGCGCGGCCCGACCGGCGAGCGCGCCGCGATCGGCAGGCGCAGCCGCGCGCCGCGATCGGAATTTTACATGCAATTCAGGAGAGTTACGCGCCGGCCACCCGGAGGGCGCCGCGCTGGGCCCTGGTCAGGCGCATTACGGGGAGTCGATCTTGGCGCGCTTCGGGATCACGACGATCCCGCCCTCGCTGACGAACCACTTCTTGCGGTCCTCCTCGAGGTTGAAGCCGATCTCGGCGCCGGCGGGGATCTCGACGTCCTTGTCGATGATGCAGCGGCGGAGCTTGACGTGGCGCCCGATCTTGACGTCCTCGAACAGCACGCACTCCTCGATGTGGCTGAAGGAGTTCACGCGGACCCGGTTCGAGAGCACGCTCCGGTGGATCCTGCCGCCGGAGATGATGCACCCGAGCGAGACCAGGCTGTCCGTGGCGATGCCGACGCGCGCGTTCGCCTCGTCGCGGAAGACGAACTTGGCGGGCGGGTCGTGGCTGATCCCGGTGCGGATCGGCCAGCGCGGGTTGTAGAAATTGAACGCCGGCTGGATGCTCACGAGATCCATCTGGGCCGCCCAGTACGCGTCGATCGTCCCGATGTCGCGCCAGTACCCCGCGCCCTCGTCCTCGCCGGGGACGAGGTTCTCGTGGAAATCGTAGACGTAGACGCGGCTGCCGCTCTGGACCATGCGCGGGATGATGTCGCGCCCGAAATCGTGCGCGCTGTCCTCGGTCGCCGCGTCGTGCTCGAGGACGTCGAGCAGCGCCTTCGTCTTGAAGATGTAGTTGCCCATCGACGCGAGGCACATGCCCGGCCTGCCGGGCATGCTCGGCGGATCCTGCACCTTCTCGTGGAAGGCGAGGATGCGCCCCGACTCGTCGCACTCGATGACGCCGAAGGACCTAGCCTCCTCCTTCGTCACCGGGATGGCGGCGACGGTCACCTCCGCGTCGCGCGACAGGTGATCGTGCAGCATCTGGCGCACGTCCATCTTGTAGACGTGGTCGCCGCCGAAGATGCAGAGGTGCTCGGGCGACTCGTCCGTGATGACGTGCTGGGTCTGGTAGACGGCGTCCGCCGACCCCTTGAACCAGCTCTTGCCCGTGCGCTGCTGCGCGGGGACGGTCTCGATGAAGCTGTCGAGCATCGGCGAGAGGCGCCAAGCTCGGGCGATGTGCTCGTCTAGCGACGCGCTCTTGTACTGCGTGAGGATCTTGATGCGGTGCAGCCCGGAGTTGACGAAGTTCGAGAGGACGATGTCGATGATCCGGTACCGGCCGCCGAACGGCACGGCGGGCTTCGCCCGGTCGTGCGTCAACGGGCCGAGCCGGCGGCCCTCGCCGCCAGCAAGGATCATCACCAAAACCTTCGAGGCTTCGAAAGCGGTGCGCAGGGTCGTCTCGCGCATGGGACGGAGAGGGTACTCGATCGATGTTGCCATCGCGAAGAGCGGAAACACGTCCTTCGCGTATTCGAGGCAACCCCGGGACCTGGAGAACGCCGCGGAGGCCCGCGCAACCCGGCCTCGGGGCGCCGGGCGGAGCCCGGGCGGGTCGCGCGGCGCGCATCGCCGAGCCCGCCTCTCGCGCCCTCCCGCCCGGCGATCGGGCGGCGCCGGCAGCGGCCCGTCGCGCTCTGCCGTCCCTCGCCCGCCCTCCGCCGCGGCGCGCTGCCGCGTGATCGCGCGATCGCGCGACGAGGATCGATGAAGAGAGGGGGACGTCTCCGTTTCTCTTTACGATCGACTCGCGGCCGTGTTAGCCGTTTCCGCCGTCGCGCGCGCATGCGAGAGGCGCCTGACCCGCACGCGGCGCACCGCTGTCCGAAGGCTACTCCAGCGCTGGATCTTTCCTGCTGGGGGTGCCCGTCACGCTGACCTTGGAGATGCCATGAACGCCCGATTCGGTCGAACCCTCCTCGCCGCTATCCTCCTCGTCGCGGGCACTTCAGGGTGCGGAACGGACGAGCAGCCCTACCAGGCAAAGCCCGCCTTCAGCGGCCGCAAAGCGACCCTGCCCGCGGTGCCGACGCTGCCCGCGAAGAACAAGAAGCAGGGCGACGCTTACACGGTCTGGGGCGTCACGCACGATCTCCGGAGCCGCGTCCACTTCGAGGACGTGAACGGCAAGAAGCTCTCGATCGTCGGCTACATCGTCAAGACGAACCTGGCGGAGGCCCCCGCCTGTGCCGTGCACAAGACGGGCAAGGGGGACCCGCCGGACTGCAAGGCGCCGGTCCCGAGCTTCGCGATCGCCGACGAGAAGGGCGAGACGAAGGACATGATCGACGTCATGGGCTGGGCGTCGAACTTCGCGCAGATCTACAGCATGATCGAGGCGATCGACAAAGCGCCGCGCGGCAAGGAGGGCGAGGCCAAGCTCACGGACGAGTTCTGGGGCCAGGAGCTGCCGAACCCGATCCCGGGCGTCGGCGCGAAGGTCAAGGTCACCGGCACCTACGGCGTGACGTTCACGAAGTCGACCGGCGGCGCGGCGGCCAACCCGAAGTACGGCATCCTGTCCGCGGAGCAGATCGAGTACCTCGAGCCGCCGCCCGAGAAGGCCACCCTCCCGGGCATGAAGCGCAAGCCCTGACGCAGCCGGCGGCGGCGGCGCACCATCGCGCCGCGCCCCGCCGCTTCACGTCAGGATGGACCGGATCCCGCTGCTCGGCTCGGCCGCCGCCGACTCGAAGACGGCCTCGACGAGCAGCCGCCGCGCCGATTCGTCGTCCGCTTCCCGGCGATCGACGCGCACCAGCGACGCCGGCGCCTGACGGGTGATCGCGTCGAACACCTCCCGATCGAACCGGTACAGCTCCTCCCCCACGATCACGGCGTACAGCTGCGACGCCGCGCTCGTCGCCCGGAGCGAGCGCAGATCGCACTCGCGCACCGTCACCCCGAGCCGGGCCCCCGCCTCCCGGCACACGGCGACGAGCTCGGCAGGACAACCGGCCACGATCACGAGCGGAGCGGGTGGAGCGCTCGGGACCACGGCCTTGCGCGGCTTCGTACCGTCCTCCATAGGCGCCTCAGCGTAGGCCACGAGTCGAGTACGCCGGCAAGGGAATTGTTTCGTCAGGCACCACCGGCGAGCCCGTCTTTCTGCGCGGGACAGCGGTGATCAACGCACCCCCGCTCCCTGCTGGATGTGCCACCCCCGGCCCTCTGCCACGCCGATGAAACGGATCCGCCCCGACCGCTCCATGTCGTCGACAAGCTCCTCCGCCTCGAGCTGCGAGATGTCGATCCGGTCGCAGAGCACGTCCCGGAACCGGGTCTTGCCCTGCACGTAATCCTCGTCGATCAGCGGGCCGAGCGAGCCCGCCAGGATCTCGGCGGCCAGCTCGAGCGCCACCACGGGCGTGACAACGGTCTCGGCGGTCGTGCGGACGCTCTCGTCCGTCGTCTGGACGGCCGCGTCGCCCATCGTGACGCTCGCGTCTCCGGTAATGAGGGTGCCGTACTCGACGGTGCTCCGATCGGTCGTCATGACTCCACCTCGTCCGGGCTCGGGCGGGTCCGGATGCCGCGCCCGCGCCAGGCTTCCTTCCTGGCTCATGGAGCGCGGGAGGCCCGAACGGAAGCCGAGGGAAGACCGAGCGGAGACCGACACCGCGGGGGCGCCTCCGGGACATCGATCCTGGCGGCGATTTCAGGCGGCAACCCGACGAAGATCAGGGAAGCTACCGCTCCTGCCAGGCCCATCGCTCGAGGGGGGAGGCCCTGGGCCACGAGATCATGATGTCGTCCCGCGAATACTCCCCATCACGCCCCAGCCGCACGGGGGCGGCGCGCACACCGATGCCCCGCGCGCGGGGGCTGATCCCGTTCCAGCTCGTCGGTCGGGTGCTGCTCCACGCGATCCTCGTCGGCGTCACGGCCGGCATCGCCGGCTCGCTGTTCTTCGCCGCCCTCGAGCTCGCAGAGCACGAGCTCTTCATCGCGGTCACCGGCTACGAGCCGCTCCGCGCCAAGGGCGAGTCGGTGCTCTCGAGCGCGCACATCGGCGCGTTCCGGCCGTGGCTCGTCCTCGTCCTGCCGGCGTTCGGCGCCCTCGTCGGCGGGGTGCTCACGACGAAGCTCGCGCCCGAGACCCGCGGCGGCGGCGGCGACGCCTTCATCCGGGCGTTCCACCACCTGGACGGCAACTTCCGCCGCCGCGTCCCGGTGGTGAAGGCGCTCGCCTCCATCTTCACGCTCGGCTGCGGCGGCGCCGGCGGGCGCGAGGGGCCGACGATGCAGATCGGCGGCGCGATCGGCTCGATCATCGGGCGCGCCCTCCGGGTGGACACGCGCGAGCGGCGGATCCTGCTCATCGCGGGCGCGGCCGCGGGCATGGCGGCCGTGTTCCGGACGCCGCTCGGGGCCGCGCTCCTCGCCGTCGAGGTGCTGCACCGCGACGACTTCGAGGCCGACGCGCTCATCCCCTCCATCCTCGCGAGCGTCGTCTCGTACTCCGTCTTCATTTACTTCTTCGGCGAGTCGACCCTCTTCGCGCACGCGCCCCGCTACCCGTTCATCCCGAGCCACCTCCCCCTCTACGCCGCGCTCGCGCTCGTCGTCTCGCTCGTGGCCACGCTCTTCCTCCGGACGCTGCACGCCGTCGAGCACACGGTGCACAGGATCCCGCTGCCACCCTGGGCGAAGCCCGCGCTCGGCGGCCTCGCGCTCGGCGCGCTCGTGACCCCGCTGCTCATGCTCCTCGGGCCGCGCTTCGCCAGGCCGGGGGAGGGGTTCGGGATGCTGGGCGCGGGGTATGGCGCGGCCCAGATCGCGATCACGGGGGCCTCGTGGCTGCCGGGCGGGTGGACCGCGGTGCAGCTCCTGCTCGTGCTGCTCGCCACGAAGATCGTCGCGACCTCGCTCACCGTCGGCTCGGGCGGCAGCGCGGGGGACTTCGGCCCGTCGCTCGTGCTCGGCGCGCTCACGGGCGGGGCCTTCGGGCGCGCGGCGGAGCTCCTCCTCGGCGACCCGCGCATCGACCCCGGCGCGTTCGCGCTCGTCGGGATGGGCACGTTCTACGGCGGGATCGCGCACGTGCCGATCGCCTCGCTCGTCATGGTCTGCGAGCTCGCCGGCAGCTACGACCTGCTCGTGCCGCTCATGCTCTGCGAGGGCATCGCCTTCGTGGCGCTCCGGCACAGCACCCTTTACCGCGCGCAGGTCGCGACCAAGCGCGAGTCCCCGGCGCACCGGGGTGAGCTCATCGTCGACGTGCTCCGCAGCATCCGCGTCGCCGACATCGTCATCCGCAGCCGGCCGTTCGTGTCGTTCGAGACGCGGACCCCCGCCTCGATCGTCGTCGAGCGCATCGCGGCGTGCGAGTGGCAGGACACCTTCCCCGTGCTCTCCGAGGACGGCAAGGTCGTCGGCACCATCGACGCCGAGATCCTGCGCGCCACCGCGACGAGCCCCGAGCTCTCGGGGCTCGCGATCGCGCACGACATGATGGCGAGCCCCGCCTCGGTCAGCGAAGCGGAGGACCTGCACCACGCGCTCCAGGTGCTGCTGGAGCTGCGCGTGCGAGAGCTCCTGGTCACCGACGGCGAGGGCAAGATCGTCGGCATCCTGGACGAATCCGACGTCACGCGCGCCTACCACGACGCGACGGCGGAGCTGGAGAGCGCGGGTCAGTAGGAATCTCGGAACAGGCGCGCGACGACGACGCACAACGCACGGCGGACGGCGGACGCAGGGCGCGCTCGTCCTGGAAATTCGGGAATGGCCAGCTTTCCCGCGTTCGCGAGGCCCCGCGGCGAACGCGCGCGTGTCATGGGCGTGCGCGCGCGGATGTCCCGGTCGCGCCGCGCGCCCGATCGTGGTTCGGGCGTAATGACGCAAGCGTGCGGCCCCCACCGCTTTCGGGAGTCTCCTGAGCTTTCAATCTTGGATTCCACGCAGCGACGGAACGGAGCGCGTGGGGAATACTCTCGTTCATCCGGAGAATTCGCGGTCCGGAGAGCGCAGGGGAGAACGGCATGCTTGTCGATACGCTCGGAGGTCGGACGGTGCGGCGCAACGCGGAAGTACGAACACGATCGAGCGCGCCGAACAGCCGCGCCAAGCTCGTGGTCGTCGTGGACGACGAGCCGAACATCCAGGAGGTCGTGAGCATGATCTTGGAGAGCGAGGGCGGCTACGAGGTGCGCTGCGCCTCGAACGGCGAGGAGGCGCTGGCGTTGCTCGACCAGATCGCGCCGCCGGATCTGCTCGTCGTCGACATCATGATGCCGGTGATGGACGGCTGGGGCCTGCTCACGGCGCTCCGGCACAACGAGAAGACGGCCCGTATACCAGTCATTGTTTCATCCGCGTCTTCAAAACATGACGCGACGAGCCTCGGTGTCGCTCGGGTGCTGCCCAAGCCGATCGACTACGACGCCTTCCTCGCCGCGGTCGACGAGCTCACGCGCTCCAGAGAGCGGCAAATCCTCGACGCCGAGTAGGCCGCGTCGATCAGCCGACCGCGCCACTGCCTCCATCGCGGCAGAAACCGCAAATGGCCCATGGACCTCCAGGGCCGTCCGGCGGTAGCTTCACTCCAGTGTTGTTAGAGAACCCGGGTGCCGGCCTCTTCGCCGGCTACACTCCCCTCCCCGGCGCCTACGACGAGCTGTTTGGTCGAGACGGCGCTCCTCGCCCCGAGTTCCTGCGCACTGCCACGCTCCTCGGCGCGCTCGCGCCGAACGAGTTCGCGCGCGCGCAGCACCTCGCGGAGCTCGCCCTGCTCAACCAGGGCGTCACCTTCTCCGTCTACGCGGATCAGCGCGGCGCGGAGAAGATCTTCCCGCTCTGCCTCGTCCCCCGGATGCTCTCCGCGGCGGACTGGGCCCACATGGAGCGTGGCCTCGAGCAGCGCGTCCGCGCGCTCGGCCTCTTCCTCGACGACGTCTACGGGGACCAGCGCATCCTCAAGGAGGAGCGCGTCCCCCGGGACCTCGTGCTCGGCTCCGGGCAGTACCTGAAGCAGGTCCACGGCCTGCGGCCCCCGGGCGGCGTGCGCATCCACATCGCGGGCGTCGATATCATCCGCGATCCGGCCGGGACCTTCCGGGTCCTCGAGGACAACCTCCGCACGCCGTCCGGCGTCTCCTACGTCCTGGAGAACCGGCTCATCAGCAAGCGCGTCCTGCCGCACCTGCTGGACAAGGCGCGCGTGCAGCGGGTCGACCATTACCCGGCCCGGCTCGCCGAGACGCTGCGCTCGGTGTCGCCCGCGAGCCCGAGCGGCACGAGCGCCGTCGTGCTCACGCCGGGGCCCTACAACTCGGCCTATTTCGAGCACAGCTTCCTCGCGCGCACGATGGGGCTCGAGCTCGTGCAGGCCCCCGACCTGTTCGTCGATCAGGACCAGGTCTTCGTCCGGACGACGCGCGGCCCGCGCCGGGTCCACGTCATCTACCGCCGCATCGACGAGGCGTTCCTCGACCCCGAGGCCTTCCGCCCCGACAGCATGCTCGGCGTGCGCGGCCTGATGCGCGCCTACGCCGCCGGCAACGTCGCGCTCGCGAACGCGCCCGGCAACGGCGTGGCGGACGACAAGGCCGTGTACCCCTTCGTGCCGGAGATGATCCGCTACTACCTCGGCGAGGAGCCGGTCCTCGAGCAGGTCCCCACCTACCTCTGCATGCGCGACGACGACCGGCGCTATGTGCTCGACCACCTCGACCAGCTGGTCGTCAAGGCGGTCGACGAGGCCGGCGGCTACGGCATGCTGATGGGGCCGCAGTCGACCGCCGCGCAGCGGGACGAGTTCCGGGCGCGCATCCAGGCGACGCCGCGCCGCTACATCGCCCAGCACCGGATCGAGCTCTCGACGAGCCCCACCTGGGACCCGACCGCGAAGACCGCGGTCCCGAGGAGGCTCGACCTGCGCCCCTACGTGCTGACGGGCCGCGACGGCGCGTGGGTGCTGCCCGGCGGGCTCACGCGCGTCGCCCTGGTGGCGGGCTCCTACGTCGTCAACTCGAGCCAGGGCGGGGGCTCGAAGGACACCTGGGTCCTGAAGGGCCCAGGCGAGAACGGGCAGCGCACGCCCACGGTCGGCGCTCCCGACGCGGGCCCCGCCGCTGCGAACAACGACCCTCCCGGCGCGGCGCCGGGCTCTGACCCCCCGGAGGCCCCGTGATCTCCCGCGTCGCCGATCACTGCTTCTGGTTCGGCCGCTACCTCGAGCGGACCGAGAACATGGCCCGCATCCTCGCCGTCACGCAGAACCTCGCGCTCGACGCCGAGATCCCGACGCAGCAGTGCTGGCTTCCGGTCATCATCGTGGCCGGGCAGAAGGAGCACTTCGGGGCCGAGCACGGCGAGGAGGCCGCGGCCGACGGCGAGCTCGTGCAGCGCTACATGAGCTTCGACGAGGACAACCCGACGAGCCTCCGCAGCTCGATCTCGGCCGCGCGCTGGAACGCGCGGTCGATCCGGGAGGTCATCAGCCTCGAGGTGTGGGAGACCGTCAACGAGCTCCACCTCTGGGTGAACAGCGACGAGGCGCGGGAGGAGTTCGGGGCGAGCCGCTACGCCTTCTACCGGCGCGTACGCCAGCTCACACAGCTCTGCCTCGGGCTGACGCAGAGCACGATGCTCAACGACACGCCGCTCGATTTCATCTGGCTCGGCGTGCTGCTCGAGCGCGTCGGGCAGACAGCGCGCACGCTCGACGTGCACCACCACGCCCTGACCAACTTGCCGCCGCCGCCGCCGTCGGAGATGAGCGCCCAGGCGCAGGGCGCGCTGCGCAGGCAGCACCGGGTCGTGGAGACGGCGCTCTGGCTCTCGCTCCTCCGCGCCTGCTCCGGGTTCGAGCCGTTCATGAAGCTCAACCAGGGTCAGGTGAGCGAGGAGGCCGTCGCCCAGTTCCTCCTGTACGAGCCGCGCTTCCCGCGCTCGATCCGGCACTGCGTCCACGCGGCGTTCGCGCGCCTCTGCGAGATCCGGCCGCCGGACAGCGTGGCGCTCCCCGGCGGCGAGAGCCTCGAGCGGCTCCAGCTCCTGCACCAGTGGGTGGCCGACAGGGCGACCGAGGCGTTCGACCCGATGGCGGTCCACGCGGCGCTCACCCATGTGGTCGACGAGACGGCGATGATCTGCGACGGTATCGGTCGCGAGCTGCTCGGTTACGGGCCGCCCGACAGCAACCCCACGGTCACCAGCCAGTAGCCGCCAGAGTCGCCGACGTACCCATGCCGAATCTCCTCGCGATGTCGTTCGAGGGCGAGCTCGCCCCGTGTTTCGATCTCACCTGCCTGCAGCCCGGACGCAAACTGCCTGACGGCTGGGGCATCGGTTACTACCCCGGCGGCGAGCCGAGCGCCTCGGTGCTCAAGGAGCCGGCGCCGCCGCAGGGGAGCATCCGCAGCGAGCTCGTGAAGGCGTGGGAGCACCTCGAGTCGTCGCTGCTCGTGCTGCACATCCGCACGGCGACGTGGGGCAGCGTCAACGACGCCAACACGCAGCCGTTCAGCCGGAGCTGGGGCGGGCGCGACTGGCTGTTCGCGCACAGCGGCAGCCTCGTCGACCGGATCGAGGTCGATCCGAAATCGCTCTTCCAGCCGGTCGGCTCGACGGACACGGAGCTCATCCTGTGCGAGCTCATGCGCTGGATGGCTTCGGAGGGCCTCCGGAGCATCGGCGACGTCGATCCGGCGGTGCTGCGCGACTGGTTCGACGAGATGAACGAGCACGGCCCCCTCACGTCGGTCCTGGCCGACGGCCGCGATCTGGTGGTCTACGCGGATCGCGATCGCGAGGGGGACGCGTTCCTGTGGGAGGTGCTGCCGCCGTACGAGCGCCTCGCGTTCGGGGACGACGATCTGGAGGTCGACCTGACGCGCCGGGGGGTCAAGAGCCGCAAGGGCGTCATCGTCTCGTCGGAGGAGCTCAAGGTCCACGCGGGCGGGCGGGCGGCGGCCTGGAAGCGCGTGCCGCCGGGGCACCTCGTGGTGCTGCGGCAGGGGGCGCTCCGGGCCACGGCGTCGCCGCGCACCGACCGGCGCAAGCCGTCGTCGTCCACGCCGCCGCTCTCGTCGCGGCCGGTCCGGCGCCCCGTGCACGCGGCGATCCGCCGCTTCCAGGTGGTGCACCGCACGTCGTACCACTACGCGACCGCGGTGGAGCGCAGCACGCACCTCCTGCGGCTGACGCCTGCGCACGACCGGCTCCAGTCGCTGCTGCACAACGAGATCGAGGTGTCGGTCGAGGGCCAGCAGCGCGAGTACGACGACGTCTTCGGCAACCGCGCGCGGCGGGTGCTGCTCGACACGCCGTTCCATGATCTCGTCATCGAGTCGAGGTCGCGGGTGGAGCTGCTCGACACCGATCCGCTGAGCTTCCGCCCGCTGCGCGCGCGGTCGACGATCCCGCTCGTGTGGATGCCGTGGCAGCGCCAGATCCTGCAGCCGTTCCTCCTGCCGCCGGAGCTGGCCGAGAGCGAGCTCTCGGAGCTCATCGAGTACGCGATGACCTTCGTGGAGCGGAACGGCTACGATCTGCTCGACACGCTGCTCGACCTGAACGCGTCGATCTTCGAGGAGTACGAGTACAAGCAGGGGTCGACCAACCTGTTCACGACGGCGTTCGACGTGTACGCGAACCGCCGCGGCGTGTGCCAGGACTTCACGAACCTGTTCATCTGCCTGACGCGGCTGCTCGGCGTGCCGTCGCGCTACGTGTGCGGGTACATCTACACGGGGCCGAAGCACGAGAACCAGCGGCAGAGCGAGGCGTCGCACGCCTGGGTCCAGGTGTACCTGCCGGAGATCGGGTGGAAGGGCTTCGACCCGACGAACGGGATCCTGACGCAGACCGATCACATCCGCGTCGCGGTCGGCCGCAACTACGTGGACGCGACGCCGACCTCGGGCACGATCTACGTGGGCGGCGGGGCGGAGCGCCTCGCGGTCGACGTGCGGGTCGAGCCGATCGACTGAGGGGCGGCCGGCGCAGGGACGCGGGTGGTAGGGTACTTTGGCTGAAGGTGGGGGTCTTTTGAACCGCCAAGGACGCCAAGGACGCCAAGGACGCCAAGAAAATAAGATTCTTGGCGTCTTATGGCGCCTTGGCGGTTCCATCATGCCGGCCCGGTCGGGGTAAACTGTGCTGTCCGCGGTGATCTGCCAGTAGGTCTGCGCAGAGGCCGTCTCCATGGCGAGGAGCACCCGGCCGAGGTTCTCCACGTCCTTGTTCTCGAGCGCCTCGCCGAGGAGCTGCATGCTGTACCAGGCGTTGACTGCCTCGGAGGTCGACTCCTGGTTGCGGCCGTCCGCGAACGGGAACAGCCCCGACGCCCACGAGCGGCCCCTGAACCAATCCATGCTGCGGAACGGCGTGAAGAACGTGTCCTTGGTGCTCGGGTTCGCGATGTCCCGGACAAGCCAGAGCGCCTTGTCCCCGTACTCCTCGCGCCACGCCTCATCGCTCTTCGCCAGCACGGCCGCGGCATAACCCTGGTTGCGTCGACGCTCCACGTGAAGTGATCGCTCCAGCGATGGAGGCGCGGATTGAAGAGCGGCACGATCTCTCCCGTCAGCGGGTCGACCGATTCCGTGGCGCCTGCCTTGAACTCGTTGCATGGGCGGCATGCGAGGCATACGTTCTCGAACGAGGTCGGCCCGCCCTTCGAGACCGGCGTGATATGATCGTAAGTCAGGGGAATTACGCTATTGGCCTCGCTTGTCAGGCAGTATTGACAGCGGCGCCGATCGGCCTCCTCGATACGAGAGCGGAGCAGTTCGGAGACGTAGGTTGACACCGCAGTCCGTCTTCCATCTCGTGGAGGGCGCGCGCTACGGCGAAGCGACGGCGTGCCCGCGCCATCGCAGGAGCGCCGCAGCGTGGGCCTTGCGGAGCATGAACAGGTCGCTCTCGTGCCGGAGACGCTCGAGCTCGATGCGCTCCGCCGGCGTGAGGAGCCCCTGGGTGTTCCGGTCGAGCAGCTCGTCGTAGCGCGCGAGCTCTGCTTCGGACCTGTGGTTCTTCGCGATTTGCCAGAGCGCCTGGTCGTCCATCTTGTCGAGGCAGGCGAGGTCGACCTGGAACTCCGGGGGCGCGTCGTCCCAGGCGGGAGGGCTGCCGAGGCTCAGCGCGCGTAGCATCACGGCTTCGAGCGGCTGTCGGGTCGCGAGCGCAGTCCCCCTCAGCCGCTGGTAGAGCGCTTCGGGGAGAGCGAGGGTGACGGTGGCGGTCATCGCGTCGTCCTCGCGGGTCGGCGTCGGGTCGCCGCTCGAGGCCGCACCGGATGCTGGCCGGTCCTGGGAACAGGTCGAGGCCGACCTTCGTGCGCGCCTCGCAGCGCGTCGATGAGCCGGCACATTGTTCTCCCGTCTGCCGAGCTGGACATCCGGGAGGGGGCCCCCGCGCTCGTTTCCATGCGCACTTCGACCTTTCCACCACCGGGCGCTCGCGGTCGTCGGCGCGCACGACTGGAGCATGTCCCAGCTCCTACCCGCCCGCTGCCGGCACGCAGGCAAGGCACGTGCGACGCGCCGCAAGTTCTCGCGAGCATGCTACGGAGTTCGAGCTGTCCTGCTCAAGAACCATGCTCTCGTGCAAGGTAGGAAAGGCCGGCCGTTGCCCCGGTGCTCCCAGCCTGGTATGGCCAGGATGGCTGGTATGAGCTGGAGCAAGGATGACCAGAGCAAGCTCGACCGCCTCCGTGGCAAGGAGCTCTCCGGCACGCTGACGGAGCCCGAGCAGGCGGAGCTGGCGGCGCTCATGGCGCGGATCGAGGCGGAGGAGGCGGCGCTGCTTGCCCCGGAAATGGCTCGGCTGCGTGCCGAGGCCGGAGACGTAGCGGCCGAGCTGGCTCGGGTCGAGAGCGAGAACGAACAGCTGGCCCAGCTCATGGCCCAGCAACAGGCCCTCGTGGCCGACACGCGCAGGTTCCTCGAGGAGTTCGACCGGCGCCGCGCCTCCATCCTCGACGGATTTGCCCGCATCGCCGGCGGCCCGCTGCACGCTGCGTGAATGGCCGTCTCGACGGAAGCGCGCCATCGTCCGGGTCGCCTTCGGTGGCCAATGTGGTGACTGCGGCGTTTCCGAGACGTCCGTGGGGGGCGAGCTGGAGGTTGATCACTTCCACCCGCTGGCATCGGGTGGGTCCGATGACATCGAGAACCTCGTCTACGCTTGCACCGCGTGCAACCGGTTCAAGGGCGACTATGCGCCCGCACACGATGCACCGGAGAGCTTGCGGCTCCTTCGCCCTCAGCGTGACGACTTCGGCGCGCACGTCGAGGAGACGGTCCTCGGCCGGCTGATCGGGCTCACGCCTCGTGGCTGGTTTCACATCCAGCGACTGCACCTCAACCGCCCGCAGCTCGTCGAGAGACGCCATTTGCTCCACGTCCTGGAGGCGCAGAGATCCTATCTCTCGCGTTCACGGGAGGCGGAGGCGCGTCTGCGGCGGGAAAACGAGGCGCTCCAAGGCGAGATCACACGTCTTCGGGCAGCCGTGGCCGCTTTGAGCGGTGGAAGCGAGCGCTGAACGCCCGGCGGTTCGCGATGCCGCTACATCCGTGCTGGAGGTTGACCGAGCCTTGCTCCGGGCGTGATCCCGCAGGGGCGCGGCGCCCCTCCGCAGGGGTGCTGCGCGTGGCGAGGGCCTACTCGTGGACGGCGGCGTAGCGGCCGCTGGGGGTGACGATGACGTGGGCGGTGAGCGGGACGTGCAGCTCCGCGCCCAGGTGGCGCAGCTCCAGGGTCATGTCTTCGTCCTCGCGGGTGGGCGTCGGGTCGCCGCTGGGGTGGTTGTGGGCCAGCACGAAGCTGTGGGCGGCCATGTCCAGCGCGGTGCGCAGAACGGTGGAGCGGCCGACGTAGAGGGCGTCGTCGGAACCGCGGGCGAGCAGGCGGGTCTCGCGGACGCGGCCGTGGGTGTCGAGGGCGGCGATCCAGAGCTCCTCGTGGACCAGGGAGGCGAGCCTCGGGCCGAAGTACCGCGCCACGCGGGCGGCGTCGGTGAGGAGCGCGCCCCGGCGGGCGCGGGCGGCATGGTAGCGGCGGCCGAGCTCGAAGGCGGCGGCGAGGCGAGTGGCGTCGAACAACGCTATCTGGGTGCGCTCGGCCAGCGCCGCGGGCGAGAGGCGCCCGAGCGAGGGGAGAGCGGCCGTGCCGAGCAGGCGCGGCCCGACGCCGGGCAGGCCGAGCACCATCTCGAGGAGGGCGGCCTCGGTCGCGGTCGGGAGATCGGCCCCCGTCTCGGCGGGGGCGTCGACGGGGGCGCGGCTCATCGGGCTTGTCGGGATCATCGGAGCCACCTCCGAGAGCGGGTGAGGGCGCGGGCGAAGAGGCGGCGCGCGAGGCGCAGGCGGGTGGCGACCGTGGGGCGCGGGAGCGAGAGGGAGGCGGCGATCTCGAGCGAGGAAAGGCCGGTGGCGGCGAGCGACAGGATCTCGCGCAGCTCGGGGCGGAGACGGTGGAAGGCGCGGAGGGGGCCGCGGGCGACGAGGCGGGCCTCGGGCGAGGGGGCGGCGAAGGCGGAGAGGCGGTCCGGGTCGACCGCGGGGAGCTCGTGGCGGCGGTGGGCCTTGTCGCGGTCGTGCGAGGCCTGCCGCGAGGCGATGCCGGCGAGCCAGCGGCGGAGGGCGTCGGTGGGAGGAAGCGCGGGGGACGGGCGGAAGCGGCCGGCGCGCAGGCTGCGCCAGGCGCCGAGGAGGGTGTCCTGGGTGAGGTCGTCGAGGTCGGCGGGGAGAACGCCGCGGGCGCGGAGGGTGCGGCGGATGAAGGGGGTGTGAGCGAGGAGCGCGGTGGGGTCGAGGTAGACGGCGGGGTGCGGGGATTGCTGACGGAGGGGTTTGGGCGGGCGGGCGAGCCGGTTGAGAGCAGCGGGACGGGGACGACGGCGGGAGGGCGGATCGATCTCTTGGCCCTGGTCAGGGCGTAGACGTACGGTTTCCATGTCGGACCTCGTGTATGCGGGGTTCGGCCACGCCTCCGGACGGTGCCAGCCGTCGCGGGGGCACTTTGTGTTTTGTTCAGGGTACGTGCGAGGCGCGATCCGAGTCAAGGAAAGTCGCAATCCACGACTACTTTTGGCCCTCCCAGGTTCAGCCCGTGGCGATGGAACCCATCGAGACTGATACGGTTTTTCGGTACATCGCGGCGAACGTGCAGCGGCTTCGGGTCAGGCGAGGGCTGACCCAAGACGAGCTGGCGGCAGCGGCGGACGTGAGCCCTGGCCTTCTCCATCGCCTCGAACGCGCCAAGACCAACGTCAGCGTCGCGGCTCTTGTAGCGATCGCCAATGCCCTCGGCGTGACACCAGCAGCACTGTTCCGGCCGGCCGCGATGCCGGAGACGACGCGCGGTAGGCCGCGCAAGCGTCCTGCCGGCCCTTGACGGCCATCCCTCGCTGCCCGCAGTCGACCGCCTGCGGCTATCTCCGGTGCTCCTCACCGTGACGCAGAACTGGCGCATGCTTTGCGCAGACGCTGCACCGCGCCGCGGCGAACTCTACAGGCCGTAGCAACTTGAGGGCCCCAGCCGATGACTGGCCGGGCCATTGCAGGGCCACTTCTTCGCTTCGGAGGGGTAGGGCATCGAGGAACCGCTCGCGCCTTCGTCCATTGGAGAGCCCGCTCGGTCCTGCGCTGGCCTCCTTGACAAGGTGGGCCAGCCGTCGGCTAGGCTACTTTTCCACGATGCATGGGGGCGGCACGAGGGGGTGGGGGCGGAGTTCAAGGCGCTCCACGCGGAAGTGGCGATCAGCGGTCGAGAGGGCTGATCACGGCGAGAGGGCCGCGGTCGACGATGTGGGTGTAGATCATCGTGGTCCGCACATCCTTGTGGCCGAGCAATGTCTGGATCGTCCGGATGTCGGTGCCCGCCTCGAGCAGGTGGGTCGCGAAGCTGTGGCGGAGGGTATGGCATGTCGCGCGCTTGGTGAGCCCCGACGCCCGTCCGGCATTGTTCACGGCCCTTTGCACCGCCGATTCGTGCAGGTGGTAGAGGACCTGTCGACCCGTCGCTGGATCGGTGCAAGGGCGAGAGGCGGGGAAGAGGTACTGCCAGGGGAGGCTCGTGGCTGCTCCTGGCATCTTCGCTCGCAGAGCGTGGGGCAGGTCGACCTCGCCGCGGCCAGCCGCGAGTTCCTTCTTGTGCCGTTGCGCCACGGCGTCGAGCTGGGCCTGCAGCTCGTCGCGCGCCCGAGCGGGGAGCAAGGCCGGCCGATCGTGCTGTCCTTTCCCGCGGCGCACCATGATTTGCCGTCGATCAAGGTCGACGTCTTTGACGCGAATCGAAAGCGCTTCGAGGAGGCGGAGGCCGCTTCCGTAGAGGAGCTCGCCGATAAGCCGAAAAGGTGGGATCAGGTGCTCGAGCAAGGTGAGAGCGTCCTGTCGCGAGAGGACCGTGGGGAGGTGCTCCGGCCGGCGGGCACGCTCGAGCGCTTCGAGCCGGGGTATCTGCAGGTCGAGGACCCGTTTGTAAAAGAAGAGGAGCGCGCACAGCGCTTGGTTCTGCGTGGACGCCGCGCTGCGGCGCGCGACCGCAAGATCGTTGAGGAAGGCCGTGACCTCTTCCGCGCCCATCTGCCGTGGATGCTTGCCGTGATGAAAGCGAATAAATGCCCGAATCCAGTGGACATACGCCTCTTCGGTACGCGGCGAGTAATGCAGGCGCCGGATGGTGGCGCGTACGGCCTCGATGAGGGTCATGGGGGTGCTTCCAAGTGGTTAGGGCCGGTTCGTCGGACCCGCATTGACCCTTATCGGCGCAGGGCGGGCGCGAGTTGCGGCGGCCAGCGGATATTTGGGCCGCACATCAGTCGCTCGAGGCAATCAATTACAGGCACGCATTTTGCTTCTCGGCGCACCGTCGCCGTCCGAAGCCCCTCAACGGCGATACGTAGTTGTGCAGCGGCGGCCTATCTCCGGAGATGCGCACATAGCCTGCGGAAGATCGCGACCTATCCGCGGGGATATCTAGATATGCTGCGGGGTGCCGCGACTCATCCGCGAGAACACGGTGATCGGGCACCGCGGTTCGCAGCCTACATGCAAAAATGCGAAGATATGTCGCGCGGCACAGATGATTGCGACGTTCGGCGGGTTCTCTCGGAGGGCGACGACGACGCGCGACCGTGCGCGGCCATCCTTGATACAGTGGCGCCTTCCAGTGTGTTTCTAGATGGGAGCCGAGCAGATGTACGAGCCCGTGATCACGACGCAATGGGACCCTAGTCGCCACACGACTGCCAACGCCGATGTGGCCGCAGCGGTAGCGCTCATTCGCGTGCCAGGCAGCCACGGCACCGGCTGGCTTGTCTCGCCCACGCATGTGGTGACGAACCATCACGTTGTGGCAGGAGCGGAGGCGTCTCAGGTATATGTGCTCTTCCCGGATGATGAAATGCGAGTGGGCACGAAAATCGATGCTGATCCGCTGACTGATCTTGCAGTCGTACACGTTGATAGCTGTGCGCCAAGGCTCGCAATGGCGATTGATGTTGACGAGCCAATCATCGGGACCGAATTGTGCACTTGGGGCCACCCGACCCCATATGCGGGTCCGTCTCCGCTCCTCATCTCTGGGCACCTGGCCGGGTTCAGCAGATACCAGCCGCCGGGCGGTATTGCCCAGCGCCGCCTCGTGCTCAATGCTGCCATCAACCCAGGGAACTCGGGCGGGCCGGTCATGGCGGCCCGCAAGACGACCGTTTGTGGTGTGGTTGCAACCAAGGCACTATACCTACCCCCGCATCTCCAGGCGGCCATCGTCGCCATGCATGCACAGCAGGGGATTACGACGCGCTACCCCGTACCAATGCCGGACGGAAGCACGCGCATCATGATCGAAGGACAGATCGTGGCAGAATGCCTTGAGCACTTCCGCAAGATGACCCAAATGGTTCTGGGCGAGGCCATCGTGGCCAGCGACTTGGTCGCCTTTCTCGATCAGAACGGGATTCCGTGGACGCGGGCTTGAAGCTCTTGTCGGCCGTACCGCCGAACAAGCCGGTGGATCTGACGGTCCAGGCAGGTTCGCTTCGCTCACCAGCCCGGCCCGCAGCTCACCGGCCAGCCGTTGGGCCGGCGGAGGATTTGGATGAAGGTGACCATGCCATGGCTTGAGGCGCCGACCGCAGGTGAAAGCCGACGGGCATGCCAGTAGGACGCCAAGTGAGAAACGTGAACGAACACGCTCTGGACAAGCTGCGCTCGTTGAGCGAGGAATTGGAGAAACTCGCCCCTTACCCCTGGGAACGCGTCGAAGAGTGGATTGCCTCGACTCGGCCCTTGATCAGAGCACATTACAGCAAGCACCTCAGCGACTTCAGTGCTGTGACGGCCGCCCCCGAGTGGTTCCCGCGCGTTTACGGCGTGCCGAGCCGATATGACGAAACCCCGCGAGACGAGCGCGCCGAAGAAGCTGAGGCTGACCGTGAGGATCGAGCGATTGCACGAAGAGCCAAACGCAGAATCCTTGGGTTTGTGAAAGGCCTACTGGATCTTCCTGTCCCTGCTGTCAAGAACGCCCGAACCACGATGAAGCCCCGCGAGCAGCGAACCAATAAGGAAGGCTCCGACTCGATGAACAAGGTGAAAACGCTCTTCGTTGCAGCCAATCCCACGAATACGTCGCGTCTTGCCATTGCTGAAGAGTTTCGGGACATTCAGGAAAAAATTCGGGCAGCCGAACATCGCGATGCGTTCGAGATGATCGTCGCACCTGCGGCACGACCTGACGACATTGAGCAGGCGCTCCTTCAACACAAGCCGGTGATTGTCCACTTCAGCGGCCATGGGTCTGATGCGGGCGGCCTTGTGTTTCACGAAGAAAGTGGACGAAAGGCGAAGCTCGTCAATGCCAGGGCGCTCGGAGAACTGTTTAGGCTTCTCAAAAAGAATGTGCGCATCGTCGTCCTGAATGCCTGCTACAGCAAGGCGCAGGCGAAGGCCATCGTTCGCGAGATTGATTTTGTCGTCGGGATGAAGGATACGATCAGCGACCTTGCGGCGCGGAAGTTTGCGGCTTCGTTCTATCGCGGCCTCGGTTTTGGGCAGACGATTAGTACTGCGTTCGGGCTGGGCGTCAACGCTCTCAAGCGCGAGGGTTTGGTCGACGACGAGAACGTTCCGGTGTTGTTGGTGCGAAGCGGCATATCTGCCGATGTCGTGCTCCTGGACTTCGCCGACGGGAAACGATTGATGCCTGAAGGTTCAAGCGCGATCGAAGTAGGTTCTCGCCCTCAATCGCGACGCAACGCAAGCGTCGGTGCGATCCCCATCGTCATCGACGGAGACGACTACATGCGTCGTCTTCTCAATATCAAGATCGACGCTGTGCACCTCGCGCGCCAGGTGTCCTGTCGCGCACTCATGCAGCTGTTGAATGCTCGGCTGGCGACCATTCCCGGCGTCTCGGGTGCCTGTGAGTCCGTTGAGTTCCTGTGTTCGAAGCGACGCATCGGCAGCGGCGGCCGCACCTTCTCCGCAACGCAGCGGTCAGCTCTCCTGAATCGCATCGGCGGGGAGGTGGGTGTCTACGTTGAGGCTACTGGGCTGACCTCGAAGGAGATTGTTACGTCAATTGGGACACGCATCGAGGACCTCGCTGGTAGCGCAAACTGCGTGGTTCTCGTTTCGTCTGAGCCCCGTCTCGCCCCGATTCTACGAAAAAATAGGCACCTGAAGGTGGTGGTGCTTGACTTGTACGGCGATCTGCCGAACGAGCTTCGCAACGAGGCGTACGCCGCTCTTGAGCTGGAGAACGACGTTCCCGGGCTCTTCTCCTACTCCTATTCGCGGTTTGATATTCGTAAGCTCGATGAGGCAGCCTGTGCGGAGCTTTACGCGGAAGCCGATGACAACCACCACAATCAATTGCGGGTGACCAGGGATGGAACCGTCTTCATGTCGAAAGATGATGTCGGCGCGGAGAACGTCGATAATCTTCGTTTTCGCTTTGAGACCTACTGTGCAGGCAATGGGTACGTCGGACCCGTGGTGGCTAGCAAGCCGCCCTATGTGCAAGAGCAACTCGCGGACATCAGAAATGCCTGGGAGACGGGGCGCAGGGGGTACATTGACTACTGACATCTGGCGTCTGCGACGTTTGCGGCCCAACAAGGCGCTGCACACCGACGGTGCACCTGTGCCGGGCTGCGCCCGGCACGGCGCCCCGCGGGTGAGCGCCAGATCGTTGGCCAGACCAAGTCGCCCTGCGGTCTCATGACGTTCATGCTTGAGATGACAAGATGAGCCTTGCGAACAAACGGCATCTACCAAAGGACTCTCCGTTCACTGAGAGCGAATTCGCCCTGATACTGCAGGCAGTCGCGACCAATTTCAGTCTCGGCTGGCTCGAAGCATCGTCAGGCGCACATCCTCTTCAACGGCTTTGGCGACGTCTTGATCATTTTGCCACCCTTGAGCTCGTAAGCCTAGGTGTAGCTCTCCGCCGCTTAAGCTCACACACTCGTTGGCTTCGTCAGCAAGTGGCGCTTATTAAGGGCAAGGATTCCAACAACTCCGCAGGCGCGCTTTTCGAGATTCTAGGCCTCGCCCACTTCGATCACGGCGACAACACGGTCGTCCCAGCAAACCAGTCGCAGCCTGGCTTTGATGGGTTGCTGCGCTTGCGCAACGGGGCCACAATCACTCTCTCCTTGAAGCGGTATGGCCCCTCCGACGCCAGGCGTGAATTCTTTCGACAGGCCGAAGTGATTCGTCATCGCTTGCAGAGCATCCTGCCTCAAATTCCGCTACCAGGTTTTCGTTTCAATGCGCTCGCAGGCGCCTACCCTTCCGCCGCCCACTGGAAGCAACTAGCCTCTTACATTACTGCAACTCCCGAGCAGCTCATCGCCACGACGCAGGAGCGTTGTGGAGATATCTGGTCGGTTCAAACTGCTTCGTTGGCCGCGGAGGTTGAGCATTTATCTTCTGTACGCCAGTCCCTGTTCGTTTTGCTAATCGCGCCGCAGCACCCCAACGATCCGAGTGGATTTTTCTCCAAGATCGAAGACGCGTGTCGCAACCTCGCTCGTCACGGACCTGAAGAGACAGATCGCGCCGTAAATGCGGTTTACATTCACCTTGCGCCGAACGCCCCGTTCAGCCAGTGTAAGCAATGGGCGACAGAGTGGTTGCAAACGCATCCGAACCGCCCCGTCTCTCTCGTCCTGCTATACCAGGCCAGCATCGTAAGAGCAGGCGACAAGAGCTTCGTTCTTCATTGCTTTGATAACGCGGTCGGTCCGCAGTACCTTCGGTGGATCTCATCGTCTGGTGGCGCCCTTCCCCACATCCTCATACCAATTGGTCGGGTTGGGAATGCGCCCGCAACTACCATTATTCACTCCGCAAATGGGGCTTTCGTCTCCGCCGACTTACTCTATGTCTTCCAAGGCGGAGACATCTACCAGGATGCGGTCAATGAAGGTGAAACACAGGTCGGTTTCGTAGAAGACTTTCGCTCTGGTGTCCACATCCATAGCGTTCTTGAGCCGCTCCGAGATGGCCGCAAGATAATCGCATCCGGTCACTTTTCACCGGAAGATGAGCTGCTGATTCTATGAGAAGGCTGGCCAACGTTGCGCTGGATCTGTCGACCTGCTCGCTGCGTGCCCGGCGTTGCCGGGCACTTGCGTCGCGGACGGCCGGAGCTCAGCGCAACGTTATGCGGCGAGAGTGCGAGTGCACAAGTGACTGCTGACGTAGAACATGTTTCATGAGTTTCATCGGTCCAAATTGGACGGCAACCTCATTCGCAAGTTTTTAGCCACGGGATAGACAGAGAATGAAACTCACAAAAGTCCGCGTCCAAAACTATCGGTCCGTCGAGGACAGCGAAGAGTTCGAGATTGGCGACCTCACATGCCTTGTCGGCAAGAACGAGGCTGGAAAAACGGCGCTGCTCAGCGCGATGCGTGGCATCAAGCCCTCGCAGCCGTTCGAATTCGACGAGACCATCGACTACCCAAGGCGATTCGCGACCCGGTTCAACGACCGCCATCCAGACGGCACGGCCGAAGTAATTCGGACGTGGTGGCGCCTCGAAGATGCGGACAAGGCGGCAGTCGAAAAACGATTCGGTGCTGGGGTGCTGAAGGGCGACACGATCCAAGCCCACTTCGGCTTTCGGTATGACGACGGATGCATATGGACCATTGAAGTCGATAGTGCCAAGGTCGTCGAAAATCTAGTCAGCAGGCACGCCCTCGATGCGACGGAACGCAACGTCTTGCATGGCGTGAGCGACGGCCCTGCCGCCGACAAGGCTCTATCGGGTTTGGCTGAAAGAACGCCCAAACAAGACGCCCTATTGCAGGACATCAAGAAGTGCAGAGAGTCGTGCTTCACCCATGGTGTGATCGACGTTCTATCGGCGCGCCAGCCCAAGTTCTTCTTCACCTCGCACTTCGAGCGGATGTCGGGCATGGTCTCGATTCAGAAGCTTCAGCAGGACAAGCAGAACAACATGGTGTCGGTCGGCGACAAGATATTCCTCGCCTTTTTGGAATACGCTGGCACGACGGTGGAAGAGCTGCTCAATGCGGATCGCCGCGAAGCACTGAAGGCCAGATGCGAGGCGGCCAGCAACGAGATCACTGAGGAAATATTTCAATTTTGGAGCCAGAACAATGCCTTAGAAGTCGTGATCGAGATCGACAATGCCAAGCCCAAGGACCCGGCGCCATTCAACGCCGGCATGGTGGCGGACATCCGTATCAAAAACACCAACCACAAAGCCACATTGCCGCTGTCCGAGCGCAGCGCGGGCTTCGTCTGGTTTTTCTCCTTTCTGGCCCAGTTCAAGCAACTCAAAAAGACGCCGGGCAATGACAACGCCATCATTCTGTTGGATGAGCCAGGTCTGACCTTGCACGGCAAGGCACAAGGCGACTTGTTGCGCTACATCATCGAGCGACTGCTTCCCGACCACCAAGTCATATTCACCACCCATTCGCCGTTCATGGTTCCAATGGATCGCCTGGCGGATGTGCGCATCGTGGAGGACCTGATCATCGAGAAGCCGGGCAAGCGCCTAGAGGTCAAGGGGACCAAGGTTCGATCGGACGTGCTCGAAGTGAGCGGCGACACGCTCTTCCCGCTGCAAGGTGCGTTGGGCTACGAGGTGACCCAGTCGCTCTTCATCGGCGCGAACACATGGCTGGTCGAAGGCCCGTCCGACATCCTATATCTGAAAGTGCTGTCGCAGGCGTTGACCAAGCGCAGCCGCGTGGGCCTCGATCCTAAGTGGACGCTGTGCCCATCGGGCGGTATCGACAAGATCGCGCCCTTCGTGAGGCTCTTCGGAGGCAATCGCATCAATCTGGCGGTACTCTCCGACATTGCGAACGGCGACAGGACTAAAATCGATAACTTGAAGAAGGCCAACATTCTCAAGGCCGGGCACTTCTACACCTGCGCAGACTTCACGGTTCAATCGGAGGCTGACGTGGAGGACCTGTTCGAGGCAGATTTGTTCGTCGAGATGCTCAACGGAGCCTATAAGCCGCCCGCCGCCAATCTTGTGACCACGGCTTCGCTGACGGCTGCGAGTCCGATCCCGCGCATCGTCAAGAAGGCCGAGGCCTTGTTCAAGCTCATGCCGGCGTCGGTGGCCGAATTCGATCACTTTGGCGCGTCTCGCTGGCTTTTGGAGAACCCATCCGTGCTCGAGGCCGATACGCCTGCGGTCAACGCGACCCTTGACCGATTTGAGGCAGTGTTCAAGGCTTTCAATGCATTGCTGGCCTAGTCGAGATGACTCCGCCCACAAGCACTATTCGTCGTACCACTGGTGGCTTACAGCCGCATAACAACAGCATGCAGCTGACGGAGCTTCGCGCCGCAGCTGATGCTGGACGTCCGGCGGGCAGGCGTGAGCCGAGGCAGTTATGGCTCCAGCGGAGTACAGCCTCCCAGGCCCGCTCGTGCCCGCTCGCGTCTGCCCGGGCCTGGGCAGGCGCCGCCCCGCGCCCAGTATCGTCGACCCCGGCGAGAGCCGCAAGGGGTTGCGCCCATGGCGACGGCTGGGCGGTTACGTCCCGGCGGACGTCGCTCCCGACGACAATCGCACCGACGATGAGTGAGCTGCGTCGATGCGACATTCGCGTGGCGTGGACCCGGGGTCACGTGAGCGTTCGCCCGGCCGTCGACCCGGGCAGCGTGGGGCGGGGAGCATCTCGGCCTTGCAGGCCACGGCGTCGGGTGGGATCCTCGGCGTGCACCGGCAGGACGTGAGGCAGCATGGGATCGTTCAACCTCGAAATTTCGGACGACATCCTCGACGAGGCACGCATTCCACCAGCCGAGAGGGAGGCCGTGCTCAAGCGAGAGCTGGCCGTGCAGCTGTACGCTCGCGAGCTCTTGCCCAAGGCCGCCGCTCGCCGGCTGTCGGGGATGGATCGGGTTGCCTTCGACGACCTCCTCGGGCAGCGCGGGATCCCGTCACGGCTCACGGTCGAGGACTTCGATCAGGATCTCGCCGACCTCGCTGCGTTCCGGCGAGCCGCGGGCAGTGGCGGGCTCCCATGACGACGCCGCTGGTGGTGACGAACAACACGCCTGTGTCGCACCTCCTCCGGATCGGACAGCTTCCGTTGCTCGGGCTTCTGTTCGGGCGCGTGCTCGTCCCCGCCCAGGTGGTCGACGAACTCGATCGAGGCCAGCACGTCCTCGGCGCCTGGCGTGAGGCGCCAGGTGCCGATGCGCTGGTCGTGGCCGCGCCGCTCGATGGGCCTTTTCTGCGGCAGCTCCTCGTGCAGCTCGACCCCGGAGAGGCTGCGGCCATCGCGCTGGCGGTTGAGAGGAGCGCGTCGCTGTTGCTCATCGACGAGGTTGACGGCAGAAAGGTGGGCCGGCGACATGGGCTACGGATGACGGGGACCCTCGGCGTCCTGCTCGAGGGGAAACGTCAGGGGCACCTTGACGAGGTCCGAGCGTGGATGGACGCGCTCAGTCGTCAAGGTTTTCACATCGGCGCCGCGCTCAAGCAGCACGTCCTCGCGGCCGCCGGAGAAGCCTGAGAATGGGCGTGAAGCTCAAGAAACTTACAAATCCGCATGAACGATAAATCTGCATGAACGAGGCTTTGACCAACTTCCACGTGAGCGCGCTATACACGCAGAGCCGCCCAGCGAGTCAATGCTGCCGACGGTCGGGCAGCGCGCTTCGCGCGGTGCCCGGACCGCGGCAGACCGGCAGGGCGTTAGCCAGATCAGGCCCAGATTGAGTAGAAGACGCAGACCATGTCACCAGATCATCTGATGGCGGCGCGGTCCGCCGGAACCTGAACGAGCGATGCCGCAACGGTTCGTCCGACGGCCCGCTCGTGGCGACGGCGATGGGCGATGGGGCTATCTTCGCCCGCACGCTCACCCCACCACGAGCGCCGCGCCGAAGCACGCTGTCGCGACCAGCATGGTCACCATCGGCGGCGGCGGAAACGCGCGGACGGCGAGGACCAGCAGCGCCAGCGACACCGCCGCGTTCAGCGCCACGACAGCAGGGAGCGCGGCGAGGGCGGGCGCGGCGAGCACGCACACGGCGCCGTGCAGCGCGAGCACCAGGCCCATGGCCACGCTGAACCCCCTGAAGAGGCCGAGCAGGTCGCGCGACAGCCCCATCATGGTCATCCGGTGCGCCCGCATCGCGCCGAGGACCGCGGTCTCCGCGGCGGGCGGCGCGGGGCGACCGAGCAGCAGCGCGGTGATCGCGAGGTGCCCGATCCCGGTGACGACCCACGCCCTCGCGCCCACCTGAAACAGCACCTGTGCTCGGCCACTCATGACAGCCGTCGTTTCTTTGCCGCCGGTCCCTGGCGGGGGCGCTCCACATGCCGCCGTGTGGACCTGGAGCACGGCCCTGGAGATTTCAATACGGCACCGGATGGTCTCCGGTGCGCTTGTCGCCGTGACCGACAGCTCAGCCGGATCCTCTGCGGGCGGCGTCTGGCATCAACTCGAACCGCGCGATCCGGACACCGCCGCCATGCACGATTCGGCCCTCGTCGACTTGTCTTGCACCGACAAAGTCGATCTGGGCCAGCTCCGCCACCGCCAACGCTTCGCGTTCGGCGCCGGCGAATCCAGCAGCGGGCTGATCTCGGACGTCGAGGGGCGCCCCGGAGTCCAACCCCACTGGCTCTTCTTCTTCTCCGTCCCGTACGTCGACGTCGCAGTCGACCGTGTGCGCAGGCACGGCGGGAACGTCATCGGGCCCATCGCGCTTCCGAACGGCGTGCGGATCGCGGCATGTGACGACGCGCAGGACGCGGCGTTCGGCCTCGTCGAGCCTGAGGACGCAGGGCGACTGGCGAGCCGTGGAGCGTAGGGCGCGGACGAACTCGCTGCTGCATCCGACGCTGCGCGCAGCCTCGCTCCGCTCGGCAGCGCGCCGCGCGGGTGAGCTGCGTCGTTGGACCGGCGGACCTCGTGCTGAGAAGCCGCATCGGCGCGAGATGGTTCGCACAGGGGACCGCAAACGCCGGAGCTCGCGACCGCCCGACGTGCTACCCTGCCCGCACACCTACGAGCGAGGAGGTCGACGTGCACGAGAAGGACGAGGTAGCTGCAAGCCTGATCGCCTGGCATTTCAGGATCGAGCCGGAACTCCGCGCGGTCTACCGGATCATCGCGACGGATGAGAACGCAGCCGGCGAGCCGATAAAGCTCCTTGAGGTGAACGCGGCGAGTGTTGAGACTGGACGCGTGGTACCCTTCGCGTTCGGGGCCGCAGGAGACATCACCTACCCGAGCGTGGTCGCCGAGGTCACGCCGGCCGAGATGGACGCCATTCGTCAGCGCAAGATCCCGCTGCCTGCGGGGTGGTCGCTCGAGACCGCACGAGAGTTCCTCCGGCCTCGGGATGCCGATGCCGCGTGACGTCGCGACGTCCGTCCCCGACCGGGCGAGCTGGGCACTTGCCTATATCAAGCAAGGCGGCAGCGATTTCGAGATCTATCGGCTCCTGTCGAGTATTCCAGGTGTCCCGATCTGTCATCTGCTCCACTACCTCCAGATGGCCGGCGAGAAGGTTGCGAAGGCGTACAGATTCCGGGACACGGACACGGACGAGGATCGGCTCACCACCGAACACGTGGCATTCTCCCGGTTCATGCAGAGTTATCTCGGGTCGCCCGAGATCAAGCAGCGCTACGCAGGAAAAGATGAGCTGCTCCGAGAGACCGTGAAGGTTGCGCGAAAGCTGGCCCGCGAGATCGAGAAACTGGCGCCCGCGGTCGATCGTGAGATCTCGCCCGCGAATGCGGAGTACCCTTGGTCCGATGACGGTCGTGTGGTCGTGCCGTGCGAGTTCACGTATCCCAACCTCACGCTGCTGACAGAGCCCGGAGGTAGGACGTTTCTGCGGCTCTTGGAGATGGCCATCGCCGATTTTGAACGAATCCGAATCTACTAACCCACCTGGGCCTGTGGACGCGCCGGCTTCCACCGACGCGGCTCGCTGGGCGAGCTCCAATCCAGCGATTCAGCAAACCGGAGCGTCTCCAGAGCGACGCCGTCCTCGCCCGAGACCATCCATGGGCGTCGACCGCGGCGAGCGCCGCATGTGGGGCCTGGGCCGCCTGGAGGGCGCGCGGCGGCCGAGCAGCCGCCAGCGACACCGCCGCGTTCAGCGCCACGACCGCAGGGAGCGCGGCGAGCGCGGCGAGCGCGCAGACGGCGCCGTGCAGCGCGAGCACAAGGCCCATGGCCACGCTGAACCCCCTGAAGAGGCCGAGCAGGTCGCGCGACAGCCCCATCATGGTCATCCGGTGCGCCCGCATCGCGCCGAGGACCGCGGTCTCCGCGGCGGGCGACGCGGGGCGACCGAGCAGCAGCGCGGTGATCGCGAGGTGCCCGATCCCGGTGACGACCCACGCCCTCGCGCCCACCTGAAACAGCACCTGTGCTCGGCCACTCATGACAGCCGTCGTTTCTTTGCCGCCGGTCCCTGGCGGGGGCGCTCCACATGCCGCCGTGTGGACCTGGAGCACGGCCCTGGAGATTTCAATACGGCACCGGATGGTCTCACCGGCCGACCGCGCCGGGCCGCCGTCGCGTCCGTCCTCCGCGCCGCCGGGCAATCCGTCAGCCCCCTTGCCGCCGACGCTCGAGAGCCCGTCGTCCGCCTCGCTGGGGCTCGCCGCCGTCGCCGCCCTGGCCACCGTCGGACGTCTCGATCTCGCTGTCGCGCACGGTCACCCCGCCGTGCAGCGCGACGAGGCCGATGCTCGGGTAGCAGGACGACGGAACGGAAGACGGCGAGCCGGAAGGGAGAAAGTGTTGCGCAGCAACCACAAAAACGTGGCGCCCCGAGCTGCGGTTTGACGCCCTCCGTCCACGTGACTTCACCCACGAACACGCGGAGATCGCCCTCTACAACGCGCTCGGGAACCTGCCGGAGCCCGAAGGGCTCACCCGCAAATTGTTCCGAGGAGGAGGGCCAATTTCCGCTCGGCTGCCGCCGGGACCCCAGCTTGACAAGACCAAGACGCAGGCGTCTCCTGTCGTCCAGGCGCGCATATCGGCCGACGATGCAATGGAAGAGTACGCCGTGACCGGCGCCGCCACAGCCTTCGAACGGCTCTATGACGCGCTCGCCCCGCGGCTGCTCGCCTACCTGCGGCGCCGGACGCGCGACCTCGCGCACGCCGAGGATCTGCTGCAGCAGTGCTTCCTTCAGATCCACCGCGCTCGCGGTTGCTTCGTGCGCGGGTCCAAGGTGGCGCCGTGGGCGTTCGCGATCGCACGGCGCCTGGCCGTCGATCATGCGCGGCGCGCCCATCTCGACGCGCTCCAGGGCGCCGACGACGGCTCCGAGCAGGTCCCGAGCCCGGGCGGAGCGCTCGACGAGCAGCTGGCGCCCCGAGAGCTGCTGCGCCGCCTGGACCGCGCGCTCCAGACCTTGCCCGCCAAAAACCGCGTGGCCTTCGAGATGGTCGCCCTCGACGGGCTGTCGCTGGAAGAAGCCGCGCAGGTGCTCGACACGACCGTCAACACCGTCAAGATGCGGAAGTTTTACGCCATGACCGCGCTTCGCGAGATGCTCGGCGACGATCTCGTGGAGTTCGTGCGATGACGCCTCCCGATCTCAAGCCCGATCTGAAGCGGCGCGTCCTCGCAGCCGCACAGGCCGAGCCCTCCCCGACCCGGGGCGAGGCGCAGCGGCGCGCTGCCTGGCTCATCGCGGGCGCGGCGATCGGCATGGTGGCCGCCTACTTGCTCGTCGTCTCCGTCATCGACGCGCCGTTCGAGCGCCCCGGCGTTCTCTCTCTCGGCGCGTTCGCCGGCGCGCTGTCGATCGCGGCCTCTGCGCTCTGGATCTCGCTCGCCCGCGGGCGCTCGACGCTCGGCCGCCCGCGCGGCGCGCTGATCGCCTCCGCCGCCTCGGCGCCGGCCCTGCTGCTCGGCTGGAAGCTCGGCTGGAGCGGCGCCCTCGGCGCCGTCGCCGAAGCGCCGGCGAGGCTCGGGCTGCGCTGCCTCCTCTTGTGCCTGATCACCTCCGCGCTCCCCCTCACCTTGCTCCTGCTCGCGCGCCGCGGCACCGATCCACGACACCCCGCGGTCACGGGCGCTGCGCTCGGCGCCGCGGTGGGGGCTCTCGCCTGGGGGCTCACCGATCTGTGGTGCCCGGTCACGGGGCCTCGTCACCTCCTGCTCGGCCACGTCCTGCCGGTGCTCGTGGTCACTGCGGTGGGCGCCGTCGTGGGATGGTGGCTGATGCCGCCGCCGAGCCGCCCGCCGCGGGCATGATCGCGGCAGCGTAGCCGCCCTCGCGCCCGCCAGCATCCTCCCGGGGCGCTCACCTTTCGGCTCGGGCACCACGGGCGGCGGGCCACCATCATCGCGCCGCCAGGTCGGGTGACTCCGTCGTGGGCGGCGCGTCGCGAGGCACCTCCAGGGCGACTCGCAGGATCGGCGGCCTCCTCGGCGAGCTCGTCGCTTTTCTTGAAACGCACGCCGTCGACGATCCGTAAACACGGATGTGGACCGCGGGGCCGTGCCTCGCCGAGAGGCGGCGCGGCGATAGCTCCACGCTTCGATGAAGGCCGGCGACGCCTCGCAGCGCGCCATGGCCCCGCAGGTCACGTCAACCACGAGGAGGCCACATGACCAAGCGTAGGTTTATGAATCTCTCGCACGTTGCTTCGATCTCCTTCATCGCTTCTGTGCTCGCCGGCTGCGTCGCCGGCGCAGACGTGACCGACGAGGACACGGCCACGGACGGCGAGGCCGGCGAGGCCGGCGAGGCCGGGGAGATCGGCGAGTCGCGCGAAGCCCTCACCGCCCCGCAGGGCCGGATCGCGAGTTTCTTCCGCTCCGAGAGTCAAGTCGCCGGCGGCGTCACTGCCAGCGGCGTCGCCATTCCGGCGACGTCGTACGGGCGCGGCGCTGGGGTGCCGCTGAATACGTGCGATCCAGGCTTCGAGCAGCAGGGCTCGCTGTGCTACCCCAAGTGCAACAGCGGCTATGTGGGCGTCGGCCCCGTCTGCTGGCAGGTCTGCCCTGCCGGTTATTCCGACGACGGCGCGACCTGCCGTCGCGACGCGCGGATCATCAGCGCCAACAATTCGTCGTGCCCCTGGTACGATAAGTGTGGTGTCACCCTCGCGAAGGGGTGCTCCGTGTGCCCGCCCGGCTACACCAACGACGGTTGCACCTGCCGGATCAACGCGCACATCTTCGGGAAGAGCTCCTATGGGCGGGGCGCGGGCGTCACGCCCCATTGCCGCGCTGACCAAGACCAGAACGGCGCGCTCTGCTATCCGAAGTGCGAGACGGGCTACCAGGGAGTGGGGCCGGTGTGCTGGCTGCAGAACCTCGACGTCAACAGCTGCCAGGAGCTCTATGACGCCACGCTGGCAGGCGCCGCCTGGTCGAGCGGGACGACGATGACCTACGGCTTCGGCGTGGGGATCGAGGCCGGCGCGACGCTGGGAGCCGAGACCGGCGTCGTCTATGGCCGTGACGGAGAGTTCGGCTGCTATCTCACGACCTGCGCCGGCGTGGCGACCAACATCAGCATCGGCGCGTGGGGCGGCTTCTCCCTCCTGGACGTGCCGTTCAGCGGTGTCCAGGGGCAGTCGCTCGTCGTCAGCGCGGCCGCCGGGGAGATCGTGGGCTTTCAGACCTCGGAGATCCTCACCACCAGCGGGCAGTTCGTGGGCACCGCGAACAACATCTCGCTGAGCGCGGGCGTGCTCCCGATCGAGGTCGGCTTCTCCTCCTGCAACACCTGGGTGCAGCAGCTCTGAAGGGCAGCGCGCGCCTCGTTCTACGGATGCGACAACAGGACTTCCGCAGCCTGATGGGGAGCAATCCCGACGAGGCGCGCAGGGCGCTCGAGCGCTCCTCGACGGACCCCTGCACTCTACCCCGATCGAGGCGCCCGAGGGCAAACGCTACCGGATCGAGGGGGAGGTCGGGCTCGAGGCGATGGCCGGCTCGCGGCCGTGGGGCGATCCACGGAGAGCGCCGGCGGCTCACGGCCGCCGGGCGCTCGATGGAGAGGGCGGCCGCTCAGGGCCGCGTGGCGATCCAGTAGAGGAGCGCGGTCCGGCTGAGGCCGTCGTCGAGCGCGGTGAGCGCCTGCGCGTCCTCCCAGGCGGCCTCCTTGTCGACGGTCGCGTGCGCCGCGATCAGGAACGCCTTCCAGGGGTCCTCCGCGTCCGCGGTGGTCTCCGAGATCACGGGCCACGCGTCCTGGACCCAGTCCTTGGAGATGAGCGACTCCGAGATGGGCGTGATCGGGAGCAGCTGGATCCCATAGACGTACTCGGGGTTGGGACCGAACCACGTCCCGAAGTCGGCCTTCGTGGACCAGAGCACGCCGACGGCGCCGTTGTTCTTGAACGGCTCGGGGTAGACGGTGCTGTCCGCGGTCACCTGCCAGTACGTCTGCGCCGAGGCCGTCTCCAGGGCGAGGAGCACCCGGCCGAGGTTCTGCACGTCCTTGTTCTCGAGCGCCTCGCCGAGGAGCTGCATGCTGTACCAGGCGTTGACGGCCTCGGAGGTCGACTCCTGGTTGCGGCCGTCCGCGAACGGGAACAGCCCTGACGCCCACGAGTGGCCCCTGAACCAATCCATGTTGCGGAACGGCGTGAAGAACTTGTCCTTGGCGCTCGGGTTCGCGATGTCCCGGACGAGCCAGAGCGCCTTGTCCCCGTACTCCTCGCGCCACGCCTCATCGCTCTTGGCGAGCACGGCCGCCGCGTAGAGGAAGTAGCCGTAGTGGAAGTGGTGATCGTTGTAATACCCCTGGCCGAAGTCGGCGGCCTCGTCCGTCAGGCCCTTGGTCGTCACGAGGCCGCCCCAGGTCGTGTCGTAGACGAGGGGGTTGGCGTTCTGGCCGTTGAGCCACGGGTTGAGGCGCGACTTGAGCCGCGCCCTGAGCTCCTCCGCGAGATCCGCCTTGCCGACCACCTCGGCGATCTGCGCGAGGCGCGCGAGCTTCGCGAGCTGCTTGCCCCCGAAATAGGGGTCAGTCCCGGCGACCTCCTCGTCGGGCATGAACCCCTTGTCCTCCTCGAGGGCGGCGATGATGGCCTCGCCCCACTCGTCCGAGGCGCGGCGCGGCGCGTCCCAGCCGATCGTGCTGAGCGGGTACTCGAGCTCCCAGCTCGCACCGGAGATGCCCTTCATCTGGCCGATCACGGTCGGGTACGAGACGTCCGCCGTCTTGAACATATCGAGGTGATCCAGATGGTGCGGCAGCGCCATGGTCAGGAGATCGCCCTCGCCCTCGGTCTTCCAGACGAAGCGCACGGTGGCGGTGTCCTCGGTGACCGAGGCCTCGATGTCGCCGCCGACCGGGATGACGGCGGCGTGGTCGTCGAGCGCGGCCGCGGCGTTCGGCCCGGGGACGAGCGCGAGGCGGAGCGAGCCCTCGTACGGCTCGTCCGCCGTCATGGAGAGGGCGTCCCACTCGAGGCTGATCTCGGGGAACGCATAGAGCACCCACGTCTGGCCGTTGTTGAGCGAGATCTCGAATCGGTCGCCCGTGACCGTTGTGGGGCTCGTCGACTCCCCGTTGACCTCGGTGATCGCCACGCCGTCGCCGGCGCGGACAGAGGGGGCGAGCCCGTCGTACGTGGCCGTCACGTACGGCATCCCGTACACGATGGGCGCCGTCATCGTGCCGCCCTGCGCCGCCCACTCCACGGTGACCGACAGGAGATCGGCCGACTTGACGGTGTGGCCGGAGAAGGCCTGGCGCGCGCTGAGCGCGAGCTGCGTCAGGTCCGCCGAGGTGACGGACGTGCTCTCCACCACGACGTTGGGCCGGGAGATCGACAGCGCCTGTCCGACCGCCTTGAGGTCGTACGGCGCGGCGTTGATCCGCTGATCGCCCTGGCCGAGCGCGAAGTTCATCCAGGTGGCGTTCGTGGGGAGCGGGGCCTTGAGATCGGCCAGCACGGCGCCCGGCGCGAGCGGGTGCTCCGCCTCCGTGAACTCCGGAGCGACGTCCGAGAGCGGCTTGCTGCGGTCGAGATCCCACGTCTCGACCGGCACGCCGCCGGTGCCGCCGGTGCCGCCGCCGCCGTCCCCCCCGCTGCCTCCGCCGCCGTCGCCCTCGGTCACCTTGGGCGGCGGCTCGTCATCGCCGCACGCGACGATCGCGGAGAGGCAGCTCAGCAAAGCAAAAGTCCGTAGCATCGGATGCTTCAACATCATAATCCAGCTCCCTCGCTCCCTCGCTCCAGCGCTCATCGCTCCACCTGCCACGAAGCGGATCGAGAGATGAGCCCTGGTGTCGTGGTAGTTTCATCGATTTGCAAGCAACGGTACAGATTCTTTCATGAAGCGCCGGGCCCGTCCAGCTTGGCGAGCCCGCCGTCCCCGCGCCGGAGGCCCTCGCGATGCCATCCATCAGGCGATCGACGGCCCGCACGCCCCGAGTCGGCTATGTCGTTGTCCGACGGTTCCTGGGGTCCTTTATCGCCCTTTATCGCGTCTTCGCGGGCGCCTTGGCCGCGCTCTTCGCAGGCGCCTTGGCCGCGCTCTTCGCAGGCGCCTTGGCCGCGCTCTTCGCGGGCGCCTTGGCCGCGCTCTTCGCAGGCGCCTTGGCCGCGCTCTTCGCGGGCGCCCGTGCTCCAGGCGCGGGCGGCGCCTCGCCTCTGCCGCCTCCGCGCACGAGCGCGAGCACCTCGTCCGCGTGTCCGTCGACCTTCACGGCGCTGAAGGCGTGCTTCACCGCGCGATCGGGGCCGATGATGAAGGTGCTGCGGATGGTGCCCATCACCTTCTTGCCGTACATCGACTTCTCGCCGTAGACGCCGTAGGCGTTGTGCGCGGCGAGATCCGGATCGCTGAGGAGCGTCACCCCGAGATCGTACTTGTCCCTGAACTTCCGGTGGCGTTCGACGGAGTCGCGGGAGACGCCGAGCACGACGGCGCCGGCCTCGGCGAAGGCGCGCAGGGCCGCGGAGAAGGCCTGGGCCTCCCGCGTGCAGCCGGGGGTGTCGTCCTTTGGATAGAAGTAGAGGACGACCGTCTTGCCCGGGAAATCCGCGAGGCCCACCGTCTTACCGCTGTCGCTTTCGAGAGAGAAATCGGGGGCACGATCGCCTGCATTCACCATCGCTCGTTCGCTCCTTGTCCGCCCGGGCGCAGGAGGACAGCCCCCCTTCCCCATCGGCGCGCACGTTATCACGCGACGTCCCCGGCGTACCACATAGCGCCCCCCGGCCCGCGCCAGCGTCGCCGCGCGCCGCGGGCAGGCGACCAGTCGGCGGGGCCTCGGCCCGGAGGGCGCGGGCGCTCAGGGCCAGCCTGGATCCGGCTCGGGCGGAGCTTGGATTCCGTCCGAGAGCGTCCGCACGACGACTGCGCTCCACTCCCGGTTTCCCCCGCCTGCGCGCGGCCGCGGCGCCCCTCCCGCGAGGCGCGGCGCGCGGGCGCGGCGGACGACTGCGTGGTGACATACGATCTCGAGGGGACCGCGAAGAGCCCGGTCGCGAAGAGCCCGGCCGGCGGAGCGACGCAGGGGGCGCTCGATGAGGATGTGAACCCGCGAACCGCGCGAACCGAACGAACCGCGCGCGCGACCGCGCAGGCAGCGGAGCGTCGCCGGGGGCGGCTTGCCCCCCCAGGGCAACCGAGGTACCCAAGGCACATTCGCAAGGCGCATGGCTGGCGTCATCGAATGAAATGGCATCAGCGCTGCTGGAGGAGATCATGACCCTGCCCGTCCCCGTGTACATCGTCGCAGCGGCCCGGACGCCGATCGGCGCGTTCCAGGGCGCACTCTCGCCCTTGCCCGCCCCCCGCCTGGGTGAGGTCGCCATCCGGGCGGCGCTCGAGCGGGCAAAGCTGTCTCCGGAGGCCGTCGAGGAGGTGTTCCTCGGCAATGTCCTGTCCGCCGGTATCGGGCAGGCTCCGGCCCGGCAGGCCGCCATCTTCGCCGGCATCCCGAGCAAGGTGCCGGCCACCACCGTGAGCAAGGTCTGCGGCTCGGGCCTCCAGGCCGTGATCTTCGGCGCGAAGACGGTGGCGCTCGGCGACGCGGACGTCGTCGTCGCCGGCGGCATGGAGTCGATGTCGAACGTGCCCTACTACCTCCCGCAGGCGCGCTCCGGCTACCGCATGGGCGACGGCAAGCTCGTGGACGGCATGATCCACGATGGCCTGTGGGATCCGTACGGCAACTTCCACATGGGCACCGCGGGCGACGCGTGCGCCAGGGAGCACGGCTTCTCGCGGGAGGCGCAGGACGAGTACGCGAAGGAGAGCTTCCGCCGCGCGGTCGCGGCCCAGCGCGAGGGGCTCTTCGCCGCGGAGATCGCGCCCGTCTCCGTCCCGCAGAAGAAGGGCGACGCGGTGGTCGTGAAGGAGGACGAGGGCCCGCCCGCCGGCAAGCCCGAGAAGTTCGCGTCCCTGAAGCCCGCGTTCCAGAAGGACGGGACGATCACCGCGGCCAACGCGTCGTCGATCAACGACGGCGCGAGCGCGCTCGTCCTGGCGAGCGAGCGGGCCGTCAAGGAGCACAAGCTCACGCCGCTCGCGCGGATCGTCGGCTACGGCGGCGCCGCGCAGGCGCCCGAGTGGTTCACGACGGCGCCGGCCGCGGCCATCGCGAACACGACGAAGAAGCTCGGCATCCCGACGGACCAGATCGACCTCTTCGAGGTGAACGAGGCGTTCGCGGTGGTGGCGCTCGCGGTGAACAAGCTCTCCGGGCTCGACGCCCAGAAGGTCAACGTCCGCGGCGGCGCTGTCGCGCTCGGCCACCCGATCGGCGCGAGCGGGGCGCGCATCCTGACGACGCTGCTCTTCGCCATGAAGGACCGGAACGCGAAGCGCGGCCTGGCCACGCTCTGCATCGGCGGCGGCGAGGCGCTCGCGGTCGTCGTGGAGCGGTGATCCGCCCGCAGCCCGTCGGGCCCGGCGTGCGCGGCGTGGAGGCCTTCCCCGCGCGCACGCCGACCCTGCCGCCCGCGACCCACACGAACAGCTACGCGCTCGGCGGCGGCGAGGTGCTGCTCGTCGAGCCGGCCACGCCGTACGAGGACGAGCGCCGCGAGTGGCTCGCCTGGGCGCGCGGCTTCGCCTCCCAGGGGCGGTCGCTCGTGGCGATCGCGGTGACCCACCACCACGCCGACCACGTCGGGGGCGCGCGCTTCTTCGCGGCCGAGCTCGGCTTGCCGGTCTGGGGGCACGCCGAGGCGGCCCCGCGCCTCCCGGGCGTCCCGCTCGCGCGCCGCCTCGCGGACGGGGAGGTGGTGCGGCTCGGCGGGCCGGAGCCGACGGCGCTGCGGGTGCTCCACACGCCGGGGCACGCGCCCGACCACCTCTGCTTCCTCGACGAGGCGCAGGGCGCCCTGGTCTGCGGCGACATGGTGGCCGGCGAGGGGACCATCCTGATCGATCCCCGGGAGGGCGACATGGCGGAGTACCTCGCGCAGCTCGATCGGCTCGCGGGGCTCGGTGCGCGGGTCACGCTGCCGGCGCACGGCGGGCCGATCGGCGCGCCGGAAGCGCTGTTCCGGCGCTACATCGCGCACCGCCTGGGAAGGGAGCGGCTGGTGGTCGCGGCGCTCGAGGCGGCCAGCGAGGCCGGCGCAGGCAGCGAGGCCGGCGCGGGCGGCGCGGGCGGCACGTCGATCGAGGCGCTCTTGCCGGTCGTCTATGCGGACACGGCGCCGCTCGTCTGGCCGCTCGCGCGGCTGAGCCTCGAGGCTCACCTGATCAAGCTGGAGCGCGAGGGGCGGGTGGTGCGCCGCGAGGACCGCTGGCGGCGCGCGGCGGGGACGGGCGCCTGAGCGTACGGCCGCGCGGAGCGGGGGTCGCTTCGTGGAGGCGTCGCCCTTCGCGCGCCCCGTGTCGCGGCCTCGTGCACCGCCTCTCCCATCAGGACGCGCGCGGCAGCTCGACCCGGAACACCGAGCCGGCGCCCGGCTCGCTCTCGACGAGGAGGCGGCCGCCGTGCGCCTCGACGATGCGCTTCGCCACCGCGAGCCCGAGGCCCGTCCCCGGGATCGCGCCCGCCGACGCCTTGAGGCGCTGAAACGGCTCGAAGAGGTGCGCCAGATCCGCCGGATCGATCCCGACCCCGCGGTCGCGCACCGCGATCTCGGCGCAGCCGCCGCCGCCGTGGACCACCACGTCGACCTGGCCGCCTGCGGGAGAGTACTTGAGCGCGTTCGACAGGAGGTTGTTGAGCACCTGCTGGATCCGCGTCGCATCGCAGCGGACGAGCACCGGCGCCTCGGGGAGCGAGAGCTCGATCGGGTGCCCCGGCGAGACCGGACGGTAGAGCTCGGCCGCCTCCTGCACGAGCTCGCGCAGGTCGCGCTCCTCGACCCGGAGGTCGAGCTTGCACGCCTCGATCTGCGATGCGTCAAGGAGGTCCCCGACCATGCGCTCGAGGCGATCGACCTGCCGTCCGACGAGCGCCATGGTCCGCTGCACGCGCGGCTCCGACGGGGGGCCTCCGTCGTTGAGGAAGCCGACGGACAGCCGCAGCGCCGAGAGCGGGTTCCTGAGGTCGTGCGCCACGCCGCCGAGGAACGCGAACTGCGCCTCACGCTGGCGCTCCAGCGACTCCGCCGTGCTGTTGAAGGCCCGCGCGATGTCCCCGAGCTCGCGCGGCCCGACGAGCGGCGCGCGCGCGGCGCGGTCCCCCGCGCCGTAGCGGCCGATCGCCTCCTGGATCGCGACGACGGGGCCGTAGACGAGCCGCCGCGCGCTGATGAGGACCAGGGACGCGCCGGCCATGAAGAAGATGACGGCCGCGACGCCGGCGGTGGTCGCGCGCCGGCCCAGACGCTCGATGAGCGCCTGGGACTCACGGGCCTGATGGAGGTTGATCTCGACAAGGCGGTCCAGGGCCTTGAACGCCTCGTCGAAAGCGAGCGAATCGGTGGCCGGCGCCGGCGCGTCCGGCGAGGGGGGTGAGCCGCCGGCATCGCCGGATCGACGCCCGACGAGGTATTCGTCGACGCGCCGCTCTGCGTCGACGAGCACGCCGCTCTCTTCCTGGCTGCTCACGTAGCGGTGAGCCTCCGCAAGGCCCTCCCTTAGCTCGATCTCCCACTCGTGGAAGGTGGAGATCGGCCCGCCGCCGGCGGACCCGGCGCCGCGGTGGGTCTGATGTGCATCGAGCAGGAGGTCGATCTGCAGGCTGTGCACCAGGCGGACGCTCTCGATCGCGTCGCCGAGGATCCCGGTGGCCTGCTGCATGGTCGCCGAGGCGGCCATGAGCGCGGCGACCACGGCGATCGCCGCGCCCGTGAGGAGAAATGTCGCGACCCCGAGGAGCGTGCTCAGGCTTGGCTGCCTCGAGGAGCCGAGCTCTGGCGCGCGCCGCGCCGCTGCTGATTCCATGGCGTCGATTGATCCGATTTCGCGTCCGAGGCAACTCGTACGCACCGCCGCCCCCGAGCGGCGCGGCCCTCCACGCTCGCCCGCGGGCGCGGCGCGTCTCCGCGGCGGCTGGTGACGGCGCCATGGCGGAGGGTGGAGGCCGGCCAGGCGGCAGCGCCGGCGAGCTCGGCTCAACAGCGCTGGCCGAGGATGGGCGGCGTCACGGCGCGGGTGTCACTGGCACGCCTGGGCGGCCGTGTTCCGGCGGAGCCCGCAGGCGAAGGTGCCGCCGCCGCAGCTGAAGACGGTGCAGTACTCGTGCACCTCCCTGCGCCCGTCGCGGTAGGTTTTTACCTCGCAGTCCGCAGGGCTGTAGTCGCACACCCCCTGGCAGCGGATCGGGCCGGTCGTGCCGTCGTTCGCGTCCGTGCACGGCCGCTCGTCGAGCTGGGTGCCCGCCGTGAACCCCACGTCGGCCTGATCATCGAAGTGCCCCGTGCAGAAGTGCGTGTCGGTGACGGTGCCCTCGAGGTAGCTCCGGAGGTCCGGCGAGAAGAAGGGCACCGGGTTCGGCGCCTTGTTGTCGGCGACGCGGCGGACCTCGAAGTGCAGGTGATCGTTGCCCGGCCAGTCCGACGACTCGCCGATCTCCTGCCCCGGGACGACGAGATCGCCCTCGGCGACCAGGCTCGACGCGGCGTGCCCGTAGATGACGTACACCGAGCCATAGCGGATCGTGAGATCGATCTGGGAAGGCGCGCCCTGGGCAGTGGGGTACCTGCCTGTGCAGGCGTTTCGCCCGGCGCACATGACCTTTCCGTAGCCGACCGAGTACAAGGGGCTGCGCGCCGGGACGGAGAAATCGAGCCCGCTGTGGTTGCCGGAGGTGTGCGTGTAATAGACGGTCTGCAGCACGACCGAAGTGCACGTATGGCCGAAGTACTGCCCCATGGGCGGCGCATCCCCGTTCGGCATCGTGGTGGGGTGATTGCAGAACGTGGGCACCTTCGTGTCGCTGAGCTCGTCGCCGGGCCCCACCTGGCCGCAGCCGGTGGTCGGGTCCCCCCCGCCGCCGGCGCCGGACACCGACGCGTTCGTGATGGTCGCGCCGTCGTCGTACAGGCTGGTATCCAGCTCGAGCGGGTACGTGGGCGCCGCGCTGCTCGTGTGGAACACCGCCCCGTTCTTCAGGTAGCTCACCTGGCCGTTCTGCACCTCGACGCGGAAGACGTCGCCGGCCTGGTAGGTGCCGAAGTAGCCCTTTCCGTAGCCTTGCTCCACGACCTCCAGCCCCCCGTCGCCGCGCAGGTAGATCGCGTAATCGATGTCTCCGTAGCCCTGATCGGCGTCGCCGTGGCCAAGGCCCGCCATCTTGTACCGGTCCGTCTCGTTCGTGGAGAACTCCACGTACCCGTCGCCCGACGCGATCTGCTGGACCGACGAGGCCCCTGCGTGCCAGCCCCAGCCAGCGGCGCGCGTCAGCGAGCCCCCGCTCGCCGGCGCATGGCGGACGTTCTTCCAGAACCCCGGCGGCATGCAGCTCGTGTCCCCGGCCGCGCAGCTCACGACCTGGGCGCCGGTGACGGTCGCGCCCTCGTGGTTCAGGCTTGTATCGAGCCCGAGCGGGTAGGTGGGCGCCGTCAGGCTCGTATGGAACGCCAGCCCGTTCTTGCGGTACCGCACCTGGCCATTGAACACCTCGACACGGAAGACGTCGCCGGCCTGGTAGGTCCCGAAGTACCCCTGTCCAACCCCTTGCTCGTAGATCTCCAGGCCCCCATCGGCGCGCAGGTAGATCGCATAATCGATGTCTCCGAAGCCCTGATCGGCGTCGCCGTGGCCGAGGCCCGCCATCTTCGCGAGGTTCGCCTCGTTCGTGGAGAACTCAGCATAGCCGTCGCCCGCCTCGATCTGCTCGGCCGACGAGGCTCCGGCGTGCCAGCCCCAGCCGGCGGTGCGCGTCAGCACGCCTCCGTTGGCGGTGGCATAGCGGACGTTCTGCCATGGCCCGGGGGGCATGCAGCTCGTGTCCCCGGCCGCGCAGCTCGCGACCTGGGCGCCGGCGACGGTCGCGCCCTCGTGGTTCAGGCTGGTGTCCAGCCCGAGCGGGTAGGTGGGCGCCGTGGCGCTCGTGTGGAACACCATCCCGTTCTTGCGGTAGCGCACCTGGCCATTGAACACCTCGACGCGGAAGACGTCCCCGACCTCGTAGGTCCCGAAGTATCCCTGTCCAGCGCCCTGCTCGTAGACCTCCAGGCCCCCGTCGTCGCGCAGGTAGATCGCGTAATCGATGTCTCCGAAGCCCTGGTCCGTGTCGCCGTGGCCGAGGCCCGCCATCTTCTGGAGGTCCGCCTCGTTCGTGGAGAACTCCACGTAGCCGTCGCCCGCCTCGATCTGCTCGGCCGACGAGGCCCCGGCGTGCCAGCCCCAGCCGGCGTCGCGGGTCAGCAGGCTTCCGTTCGCCGTGGCGTAGCGGACGTTCTTCCACTCCTGCGGCGGCATGCAGCCCTCGTCCCCGGCCGCGCAGCTCATGATCTGGGCGCCGGTGACGGTCGCGCCGTCGTGGTTCAGGCTTGTGTCGAGCCCGAGCGGATAGGTGGGCGCCGTGTTGCTCGAGTGGAACACCATCCCGTTCTGCCGGTAACGCACCTGGCCATTGAACACCTCGACGCGGAAGATGTCGCCCGGCTGGTACGTCCCGAAGTACCCCTGTCCAACCCCCTGTTCGACGATCTCCAGGCCTCCATCGGCGCGCAGAAAGACCGCATAGTCGATGTCCCCGAAGCCCTGATCGGCGTCGCCGTGGCCGAGGCCCGCCATCTTGTCGAGATTGGCCTCGTTCGTGGAGAACTCCACGAACCCGTCGCCCGCCTCGATCTGCTCGGCCGACGAGGCCCCGGCGTGCCAGCCCCAGCCGGCGCTTCGCGTCAGCACGCCTCCGTTGGCGGTGACATAACGGACGTTCCTCCACAGCCCCGGCGGCATGCAGCTCGTGTCCCCGGCCGCGCAGCTCGCGACCTGGGCGCTGGTGAGGGTCGCGCCCTCGTGGTTCAGGCTTGTGTCGAGCCCGAGCGGGTAGGTGGGCGCCGTGGCGCTCGTGTAGAACACGAGCCCGTTCTTGCGGTAACGCACCTGGCCGCTGAACGCCTCCACGCGGAAGACGTCGCCGGCCTGGTACGTCCCGAAGTAGCCCTTCCCGTACCCCTGCTCGACGATCTCCAGGCCTCCATCGGCGCGCAGAAAGACCGCATAGTCGATGTCTCCGAAGCCCTGGTCCGTGTCGCCGTTGCCGAGGCCCGCCATCTTGTCGAGGCTCGCCTCGTTCGTGGAGAACTCCACGAACCCATCGCCGGCCTCGATCTGCTGGACCGACGAGGCCCCGGCGTGCCAGCCCCAGCCCGGGCTGCGCGTCAGCAAGGTCCCGTTCGCCGGGGCGTAGCGGACGTTCTTCCAGAACCCCGGCGGCATGCAGCTCTCGTCGCCGGCCGCGCAGCTCGTGACCTGGGCGCCGGTGACTGTCGCGCCCTCGTCGTGCAGGCTGGCGTCGAGCGCGAGCGGGTAGGTGGGCTCCGTTGCGCTCGTATAGAATACGACCCCATTCTTGCGATAACGCACCTGGCCATTGAACACCTCGACGCGGAAGACGTCGCCGGCCTGGTAGGTCCCGAAGTAGCCCTTCCCGTACCCCTGCTCGAGGATCTCCATGCCCCCGTCGGCGCGAAGGAGCACCCCGTGATCGATGTCCCAGAACGATTGGCTCTCATCGCCGCGGCTCAACCCGGCGAGCTTGGTCCGGTTCGCCTCGTTCGTGGAGAACTCGACGAACCCGTCGCCCGCCTCGATCTGCTGGACCGACGAGGCGCCGGCGCTCCAGCCCCAGCCCGGGCCGCGGGTGAGGGCGCCGCCCGACACCTGGACCTCGACGGCGTTGCTCCAGAAGGCGCTGGCGCCCTCTGCAGCCCGCGCGTCTCTCGCGCTCGCGATGGTGCTCCCGACGGCGAGCGCCGCGAGGAGCGCGCCTTTGCAGAGCCTCCTCATGATGCGCCCGTCCTCCCGCGGCCCGCGACGAGCGCGGCGGCGAGGCATGGCGCAGGGTACCGGATGGATCTGTCGAATGCGTGTTGAAGCACGGTGTTGATCTCCTCTGGACATGGATCGTTGATGAGAAGCCGGGCAGACAAAGCCCTTCGGCCAGCGCGCCGCCGCGGGTCGCGCGTCGCCCGTCGCGCGGCCGACGCGCGTGCGTCTCCGCTCACCAGCGCGCAACGGCGGCTGGCCCTGGCGCGCGGGAGGGCGCGGGGGCGCGGACCGGGTGTGGCTCGACGGCCACCCCCGTTCCTACGCCGCGGCCGTCCGGCTTCTGACAGGCACCGATCCTCTTTTCCCGCGCGCGCCGCCGGCCAACCCCGGCGAGGGGCGTCGCCGGGCATGGCGGGGGGCCGGGGAGGCGGGCGTGCTCCGGCCGGGGGGCGGCCAGGAGGCGCCCGCGCGGCGCGGCGCCGCCGTGCTATGTCGAGCGGCATGGCAGCGCCGCGCATCGCCGTCGTGGGTCACGTCGAGCACGTGACGCTCGGCCGCACCGAGGGCGTCCCCCAGCCGGGCGACATCGTTCACCTGCTCGACGCGCGCTTCCTGCCCGGCGGGGGCGGCGGCCTCGCCTTCGCGCAGCTCTGCCGGAGCGACGCCGAGATCCACCTCTTCACCGCGCTCGGGCACGACGCGGCGGCGCGCGCCGTCGAGGAGCGCATCCGCGTCGCGCCGGGGCGCGTGCACGTCCACGCGGCGGTGCGCGCCGTGGACCACCCGCGCGTGGTGGTCGTCGTGGACGCCGAGGGCCGTCGCACCATCCTCGTCACCGGGGCCCCGCTCCAGCCCGCCGCGACCGACCCGCTCCCGTGGTCGATCCTCGCCGGCTGCGACGCCGTGTACTTCACCGGCGCCGACCCCGAGAGCCTGCGCCTCGCGCGCGCCGCGCGTCGCCTCGTGGTGACGGCCCGCAGGGGCGCGGCGCTCCGAACGGCGGCGATCGCCGCCGACGTGGTCATCGGCAGCGCCTCTGATCCGCGCGAGAACGCCCCGCTCGACGCGTACGACCCCTGCCCCGGCGCGCTGGTGCTCACCGACGGGCCGCGGCCCGTCCGCATCCTCCGCCCGGGGAGCGCCGCGCTGGTCGACGCGCCGCCCGCGCCGGACCGCGTCCTCGGCGAGTACGGCGCCGGCGACAGCTTCGCCGGGGCGCTCACCTTCTATCTCGCCCACGGCCTCCCGATCGAGGAAGCCTGTCGCCTCGCTGGACCGCACGGCGCCGCCGTGCTGCGCGGGATCGATCCGCTCGAGACGCAGACGGCGCTTACCGCGCCGTGACTCGGGTCCACCTCCGCGGGGCGGGACCGCGGCGCTCGTTACCTAGATGCAGCACCAGGGGTAGAGCGTTGATGCAACCCATGTCTTGTCGTGCTTGCAGCGCATCGCCCCACCGCAGTTGCCGCCCCCGGAGTCGTTCTCGCAAGCATAGCCGACAGCATCGCACGGTTCGCCTGGGCTGGCGCCCTCGCACGGAACGCAGCTCGCGCTGGCCCCGGAGCATCCACCGCACGCCGATTGCTCCGTCTTGAGCCAGGCTGCCGGCCGCGCCGTTCCGCGGCGATCCTTGCCTTGTTTCATGCAGCTACGTCGAGCGCAGGAGTTCCCCTGTGGCCCAGGTTGGCACGCTTCGGCAGGCCCCCATGGCGCACCGACCTCCGTCCAGCAAGCGTGCTCCTGCTCCAGCCTGCCCGGTCCAGCCTGACCAGGCTGCCGGGCGGGCGGCGCGGACTCCGCTTTCATGGCGACGTCGCCCCTGTCATCGCCGCCATCCTCGCGTCATGGCGGCGTCAGGAGAGCCACTCCGCGCGCGCCCGGGCGACATCCGGCGGGGCGCATCCCTCCGCCGGGGCGCGCAGGCGCTCCCATGCCTGCTCGATATAAGCGAGGCACTCCATGATGGATCCCTGCTTGCCGGCCTCCCGCGACCCGCTCGGGATCGCGCGCTCGACAGGGCAGACGGTGTACTGCTTCTCGTGATCGACGACGACGCGATAGGTGGCTGCGTCCTGCCGCTCTTCCTGGTTCATCTTCCCCTCCGCGGGTCGGCCCGATTGCGCTGCGGGGTCGCACCATAACCTTGGTCCCCGCGCCGTCGAGCCGGAATCTCCGAGCACGGATCGCAGGATCAGGCCGTCTCCGCCCGAGACGGCATCACGCCGGGATCGATGCCCGTGTCACGACATCGCGCCAGCGACTTGGCGAGCCTCGCGTCGCTCTCATCGTCGACGCCATCGTCGACGCCATCGTCGAACAGCCAGTCGAGCGTCGCTGTGATCTCGTCAAGGACGAGCTGCCCGCGCTCGAACGGGCTGGGTCTTCTTGGGGTCCACGGCGAGCAGGTAGGGCGTGCCCGCCTCCACGGCGGCGCGCTGGAGAGAGGATCTCCTCGCGTGTCTTCGCGGTCAGCGCGTTCCAGTCAGGAGAGCACGTCGGTGGCAGTCTTCGCCCCGAGCACGTTATCGATCCAGCGGTCGAGGGTCGCGAGGTCCGTGCATGCGTGAATGCGCGCGCTCTCGTTCGCGTTCAGCGCGATCCCTGCGCGCGCAAGCAGCCGCAGCAGCGTGTCCCTCTTGCCCTTGAGCTCGCCCTCGCGTAGCCCCTCGAGCTTGCCCTCACGTAGGCCCTTGAGCTCGCTGCGATCCATCAGCTCCCGCACGAACGGAAACCTCTCCTCGCCTTCGATCTGCCGTTCCATGACCAACGCCTCCAGAGCCCGCCGCATGGGCTCACGCAACCCTTTCCAGATGACCTGAAAGTAGACCATCGCGTGCTCCTGGTCGAGCCGGCCAAGCGCAACGAGCGCGGCCTTGAGCACGATGAGCCCGTTCGGCCCATTGCCGTGCGCCACCGCCGAGAGGAGCGCTCCACCTCAGGGGGTGGCGCCGCCATGGCGGCGGTCGCGGCCATCCCGCCGGTGAAGCGCCCATCCACGGCGCTGATGGATCCATCCAGAACATCGAATGGTCGGCCGGACGCCGATCGTTACAACTCTCTTCACCGAAGCGCGGCGCGCCGTGCGCCGCCGAATGAGGAGGATCTCATGACCGCTGCTTCCCCGACCGCCGTGACACTCTCCCTCCTGGCCCGCATCGAGGCCAAGCCCGGCAAGGAGGCCGAGGTCGAGGCCCTCCTCCGCTCCGCCGTCGGCCTGGCCGTCGAGGAGCCGCGGACGGTTCACTGGTTCGCGCTGCGCATCGGGACGTCGACGTTCGGCATCTTCGATACCTTCGCGGACGAGGTGGGGCGCAAGGAGCACCTCGCGGGCCGCATCGCGGCAGCGCTCATGGCCAAGGCGCCGGAGCTGCTCGCCGCGCCGCCCGTCATCGAGCACGTGGACATCATCGCCGCGAAGGGTTGACCGGCCGCGCCCGGACAGCGCGCGAGAGCAGCGCGTCCCAGAAGAGCTGCAAGCCCGGCGCCGGCGTGCGATCACCCGAGCGCACCAGCGCGACGGTGCGACGGAGGGCCGGATCGACGAGCGGGCGCTGCGACGCGCCCGTCAGGAGCACCGAGTGCTCGGGCATGAAGGCAAAACCCAGCCCCGCGTGCACCAGGCTCTGGACCCAGTCCTCCCGGTCGGTGCGGTACGCCGCATACAGGTCCACGCGCCGCGCAGCGCACACGCCCGTCACCTGCTCGCGCATCTCGCAGGCGAGCCGGTCGAGGTAAGGCTCGCCGTCCAGATCCTCGAGCCGCAGGCCCTCGCGCGCGGCCAGGTGGTGGCCGGGCGGGAGGACCACCACGTAGCGCTCCTCGTAGAGGGGCGCCACCACGCACCAGTCCGGGACAGCGTCGCCGAGGTTCGAGACGATGACGTCGACCTCGGCCTCCTCCAGCCGCCGCAGGAGCTCCCCCTGCACGGCCACCGCGATCTCCAGCTCCACCCCCGGCGCCTCCGCGCGGAACGCCGCCAGCGAGCCCGCGAGCCGCGCGGGCCCGATGGTGCAGAGGATGCCCACCCGGAGCGGCACCTGCTTGAGGCGGCGGTGGTTGTCCGCGATCACCTGGACGGCCTGCATCTCGTCCCGCAGCCGCTGGAGCCGCGGCAGCACGCGCTGCCCCAGCGCCGTGAGCTTGGCGCCGCCGCGCTCGCGCAGGACGAGCGGCCCGCCCAGCTCCTCCTCGAGCTTCTTGATGGCGGCCGTGAGCGCAGGCTGCGAGACCGCGCACCGCTCTGCCGCGCGCGTGAAGCTGCGGGTCTCGGTCACCGCAAGGAAATACCGGACCTGATGCATCTCCATGGCCGCGCATCTTCGCCCGGCGACGCCGCCCGCGCCAGGGAGGGCGGCGCGTTCGCTCGGCTCCGATCAGGGCTGCCGAGGGAAGACGAGGGAGAAGACGACCGGCGGCCCCTCTCCTCGGGAGGGCCAGGGTCACCGCAGCGCGGTGGTGATCACATAGCGCGTCTCGCCGAACTCCGGATCATCGCATTCCTTGTAATACTCCCCGGAGCGGTTGAGCTTGCCGCAGTACTCCTTGCAACGCCCGACGATCTCGATCATCCCGCAGCCCTCGAGATCGCCGTCCGCGGCAAGCTGGCCCGCGGCGCAGTCGCGCTTCGCCGCGCGCGCGACATCGACGTTCGCCGGGTTGTAACAGGCGCGCAGGTACGGCGTCTCCGTGAAGAGGTTCCCCCAGAAGGCCCCTTCGACATGAGGGTACTCGTCCAGCTCGCCGCACCCGACCTCGTGATGCAGCGGGTTCTGTCGGGAGCGCATCGAGATGCTGACCGAGACTCCATAACGGTTCGTGTGGGCGGCGAGGCACGCGGAGACCATCCGCTTGCCCTCGTCGTCGAGCGGGCGCCGGTCCCACCGGGGCGCGAGGCCGAGGTGTCCGGGATAGACCTCCTTGTGGGTCGCGCCCGCGCTGTCGGTCCAGGAGAAACGGAACGACTGGGACTCCTTGAGCGCACAGCTGACCGTGTACTTCACGAGCGACCGGAAGAGATCGCCCCTCGCGCCGGGATCCCTGAGAGCGGAGGCCGCCACCGGGCTCAACGCGTTCACGCTCAGCGCGTTGGCGCTCAGCGCATTCGCGCTCAGCGCGTTGGCGCTCAGCGCATTCGCGCTCAGCGCATTGGCGGTCGCAAGCTCGTCAGCGCTCGATCCGAGCTCCTCTGTTTCATCCCCCGCTTCGAGCGCCTGCTCGGGCGCGATGCAGCCGGTAGCCACGAAGAGGATGCCTGCGCACCCAAGTACAGCCCTGGTTTTCACGTGATGAGACCTCAGGTAGCGAGCCAAGGGGAGCGCCCACGCTCCCCGATCACAGCACGCCCTCCGGCGCGTCGCTCAACACAACGACAGCCGGGAACTCTCCACGTCAACGATCAGGGTACGGCAAACCACTTCGACTGTCAGCTATTAAATTGCACGTCCTCCGCGGATTCCTCCGCGGGACAGCAACGATTAGTCACGTTCGGCCACGTTGAGTCACGTTCCGTCACGTTGAGTCACGTTCCGTCACGTTCGGCCACGTTCGGCTACATTCAGTTCTGACCGTTCCGCCCAGCTCCGACAGCTCCGACCCACTGCGATGCGAGCTCCAGGGTGCGGGCGTTGTCCGGAACGTGTGAGAGAAAGCGCCCGCGCCACTCGGGATCGCGGACGCCGGCGGCCCGGTCGAGCAGCTTGTCGCGCGCCGAGGAGATGGCGACCGCCGCCCTGGCCGCGTCGCCGACCGCGGAGAACGCCTCTGCGTGGACCAGTCGGATCATCGACTCGCCCTCTTCGATCCCGCCGAGCGACTCGAGCGCTGCCAGGGCCTCGCCGGCGGCCACGAGCGCCTCCGCGGCGCGCCCCAGCCCGATCAGCGCCCGGGCGCGGATCGCCATGGCCGTGACGCGGAACGGCGACGCGCTCTCCAGCGCCTCGGCGAGGCGCGCCTCGCGCTCCGCGCCCGCGAGATCGCCGGCGAGCAGGGCGATCTTTGCGAGGTACGAGCGCGACACCACCTCGGCGCGCGGGTCGCCCAGCCGCTGGCTCGAGGCGAGGGCCGCCTCCTCGACGGCCCGCGCCTCGGCGAGCCTGCCGCAGTAGGCGAGGACCTGCCCGAGGCTGGCCTGCGCCGCCGCCGCCACCTCGTGCAAACCCATCCGCTCCGTGGCCTCCAGCACGGAGCGGAGCGCCGCCTCGGCGCCGCCGAAGTCGCCGAGCTCGCCGTAGGAATAGCCCAGGTTCGCGCGGGTGATGCACGCGTTGCGCCGGTCGCCGACCTGCTCGAACGCCACGAGCGCGGCCTCCAGGCCGGTGACGCAGGCGCCGGGATCGCCCCCGCTCATGGCGCGGAAGGCGCGCGCCTGGTGCAGCCCCGCGACCACCTCGGCCCCCGTGCCGGCGCCGGTCGACGCCCCGTCGCCCATGGCGCGCTCCACCTCGGCGATGAGCCCGTCGACGATCGCAGGCCGTCCGGCGAAGGCCAGCGTCGAGGCGCCCATGCAGAGACAGGTGCTCCTCGCGCTCTCCGCGCCTTGCGAGGCGGTGACGACGACCGCCGCGCCCATCCACCGCTCCACGCGGTCGAAGCCACCCAGCTTGCTCGCGGCCGCGACGGCCTGCGTGACGGCCGCGAACCACGGCGCCGAGCCGGGCGCGAGGTGCCGCGCCGCGTCCGTCCCCCGCTGCTCGGCCAGCGCGAGGTCGCCCCGCCATACGTGCGCCTCGGCCTGGACCAGCCGGAGCGCCCCCACCACCGCCGGCTCCGGCGCGCACTCGAGCCCGCGCTCGGCCCGCGCGATCGCGGCGCCGAGATCGTTGCCCTCCAGGGCGTGCTGCGCCGCGCGCAGGTACGCCGCCGCGGCCCGCGCGGGCACGGCGCCGCGCTCGAAGTGCTCCGCGAGCGCCATCGCGTCCGGCTCGCCCGCGCCCTCCAGCCAGGCGCCCGCCAGCGCGTGGCCCAGCCGCCGGTCGGCCTCCGTCAGCATCCCGTACGCCGCCTCGCGCACCAGCGCGTGCCGGAAGCGGTACTCGACCTCTCCGCGCAGCCGCCCGGGGCCGCGCCGGTGGACCACCTCGCGGCGCTCCAGCTCCGAGAGCCAGCGCGTCACCACCGCGCCCCCGAGCAGCGCGCTCACCGCGCTCGGCCAGAACGCCTGGCCGAACACGCTCGCCGCCCGCAGCACGCGCCGCGCCTCGGCGTCGAGCGCCTCGATGCGCGCCTGCACCATCGCCAGCACCGTCTCCGGCAGGTCCGCCCCGTGGCCGGCCGCCACCGCGCGGACCTGCTCCTCCAGGTAGAACGGGTTGCCGTCCGCCCGGTCCACCAGCGTGGCCACGAGCTCCGCGCGCGCCTCGTCCCCCAGCGCGGCCCGCACCAGCCGCTCGCTCGCCCGGCGCGTCAGCGGCGGCAGCATCATCTGGTTGCCGAAGCGCCCCTGCGACAGCCCCGGAAAGGCCTCGTGCACCTCGGGTCGGGCCAGCCCCAGCACCAGGAACGGCAGATCCCGCAGGCTCCGGAGCGCCGCCTCCACCATCGTCAGGGTGGGCAGGTCGCCCCACTGCAGGTCCTCGAGGATCAGCAGCACGGGCTGCCTCGCGCACTCGGCCCGGATGAACTCCTCCCACGACAGCCGCAGCTGATCGCCCATCAGCTGCCGGTTGCGCCGCGCCGCGCCGACCCGGATGTCGTCGTCCGGGAACGGCGCGCCCAGGAGCTCACCAAGGAAGGCGCTGACGCGCCCCACGTCGAGCTCCGGGTGCCGCTCGACCCGCGCCCTCACCTTGCGCCGCCGCTCCTCCAGCGGCTCGCCGTCGACGATGCCCATCGCGCTCCGCAGCGCGCGCGACAGGAGGCCGAACGCCGAGCCCGAGCTCATCGGGTCCCCCTGGCCGATCCACACCTCCGCGGGGGCACCGTCCGCCAGGTCCGCGCCGCCCCCGCCGCGCGCGCGGTCGGCCGCTCGGGCGTTGCGCGCCGACACCGTCTCGAGGAACTCCTGCCGCAGCCGCGATTTGCCCATGCCGGCCGCCGCGACCACCAGCAGCGCGCCGGAGGTCGACTCCTCGGTGCTCCGATCGAGCTCCGCGGTCAGCACCGCGAGCTCCCGCTCCCGCCCGAAGCACGCCACCGGCTTGCCCAGCAGCGCCGGCGCCGACGTCACCCTGAGATCGTCCCGCGCCCCGTGGAGGAAGCGCGCGCCGCCCTCGCAGCTCGTCTCGAACCGGCCGCCCAGCAGCCCCGCCGTCACCTCGTCGATGCGGACGGCGGCGACCGCGCCCGGCTCGCCGCGCGACGGCAGCAGCTGGACCGCCCGGTCGATGAGCTCGCCCATCGGGATGCGCGACGTCAGCTCGGCCCGGCCGGTCACGAGCGAGACCTGCGCGCCCCCGAGCAACGCGCGCAGCGACAGCGCGCAGCGCGCGGCCTGCGCGGCGAGATCCGTGGCCGCCTCGGCGCTCGTCAGCACCAGCAGCGGCGATCTCGCGTCGATGAGCTCGAGCTGACCCTGGTAGCGCTCGGCGAGCGCGTAGAGCTCGTCGGCGCGGCCCGTCGCCCGCGCCTGCTCCTCCTCCTGCGAGCGCGTCACGTCCTCGGGCGCCGAGCGCTCGTGCGCGAGCACGAGGCACGTGACGCGCCGCTCGCTGCTCGTGAGCTCCAGGACGGGCGCCAGCGCGGCAGGGTGGGCGCCGTCCGCCGCGCCGTCGCGGCTGAGGTCGATCGCGCGGAGCTCCTCGGCGACGGCCGCGCCGTCGCGGGGCCGCCCGTCTGGCTGCTTCGCGAGCATCCTGGCGACGAGGGCGTCGAGCTCGCCCGGCAGGTCCGGGCGGACCTCGCGGAGGCGCGGCGGCTCGTCGAGCAGCACCTTGACCATCACGGCGAGCGCGCCGGCACCCTGGAAGGCGGCGCGCCCGGTGAGGCACTTGAAGAGCACGCAGCCGAGCGCGAACACGTCGGCGCGGGCGTCGACGCGCCGCTCGCCGCGCGCCTGCTCGGGCGCCATGTACTCCGGGGTCCCGAGGACGGTGCCCGGCAGCGTGAGCTGCTGGTCGATCCGGAAGCGCGCGATCCCGAAGTCGAGCACCATCGCGCGATCGAGCCGCCCCTCGACGAGGAGCAGGTTGCTCGGCTTGAGGTCGCGGTGCACGACGCCCTGCGCGTGGAGGGCGCCGAGCGTCTCCGCGATCCGCGCGACGACGTCGACGCTCTCGGCGGGGGTGAGCCCTCGCCGCGCGATGCGCTCGGCGAGCGTCTCCCCGGCGAGCCACTCCATCACCAGATACGGCTTGCCGCCCGCCGCGACGCCGTGGGCGATGTACCGGACGACGCCGGGGACGCGCAGCGCCGAGAGCGCCTCCACCTCGCAGGAGAAGCGGCTGAGCTCCCCCTTGTCGGCGCGGCGAAGCACCTTGAGAGCCACCGTGTCGCCGCTTCGCCTGTCGCGCGCCCGGTAGACGTGCCCCATCCCGCCCGAGCCCGCGAGGCCCTCGATCTGGAACCGCTCGTCGACGATCTCTCCGACGCGCATCAACGGCCGTGAATCCAGCGATATCACGCGCGCCGCCCTCCTGGTCTGGATACAGGCCCGGGATGGTAGGGCGACTCACCTCCACGGTGGTCGCGACCGGATCGAACGCGCGATGCGGCGCGTCAGGGCTGGAGTCTCACGAAGAACACGCCGGGGCGCTCGGGGAGGACCGGCTCCGCGCACGCGCTGGCCGCCCGCCGGCGCGAACGGGGGGTTCTCGACGGATACGAGCGAGTGCGCAGACCGTCCGGCTGGTGTGCCGAGCGCCGGTAAGCCATCGACGACGAGGGCGCCCGTGATGGGCGAACGGCGCCGGCGCGGGAGAGGGCGCCGCCGGGTGCCGTGTTCTGCGGGCTCGCGTCAAGGCATCTGAAAAGCCATCGAGGAGCGCATCTCGCCATGTCGATAAGCTACGTAGTCGCTTCATGTCGATGGGTGGGTCTGGCGCATCGCGGACCTCGTCCTCGCGCCGGCGAAGAGACCTGCCTGCGCCATCGACGAACGCGAGACCCCGCCGACGGCGCGCAGGGTGGGCGCGCTCGAGCGGCGCGGAGGCGGCACGCGTCCGGAGGGCGGCCCTGAGGCGCGCTCGCCGGCGGCCCGGCACCTCCGGCCGCCGCATGGCGTGAGGACGTCCGCGCGGCGCGAGCGCGGACGGAGACGGCGCTGGGCGGACATCATGAATGAAGTTTTTCTCTCCTGACGTTATCTTCGCCTCGGCGGCGTCTGTGATGAAGATCTTGTCCCCCGACTCCGTCTCCGCCTGGGCGGCGTTCGCGAGCTGGCTCGGCGACCAAGGTGGCTGTTGACTTCCACCCGCGGAACTGCAATGTCTCTCGCTGCGCTTGCCCTTACCCACAGGAGACGTCGGATGTCGATGAGCAAGAAGCTGATGAGTGCCGTGTTGATGACCGTCGGCATTGGCTTTGCTGGAGCCGCGTGGGCCGCTGGCGGGACCGCGGACCTCCCCGCATCCGTCGCCGAGAAGAAGGATTTCGGCTGCGGCGCAAAAGGACAGAAGGCCTGTCCGATGCAGGGCTGGATGAAGTCGGTGATGCAGTCGGCGACCACGAGCGGCGACGGCGCGAAGATCGCGGAGGCGCTGAAGTACGTGGCGGCGAGGCCGCCCAAGGGCATGGACAAGTGGGTCGCGATCTCGAACGACGGCATCGAGAAGGCCAAGAAGGGCGACATCGACGGTGCCAAGGCGAGCTGCAAGGCCTGCCATGATCTGTACAAGGCGGAGTACAAAGAGAAGCTCCGCGACGCCGCTTTCTGAGGCGGTTCTCTCCTCTCCCGCCCTCTTCCCTCCCTCCACTCTTCCTTGCGCGCGCCGAGAGCGCGCCTTCTTGCGGCAGCCCTGGCCGGTCACGCCGGGGCTCGTCTGCCGCTGTGCGGCGACGGCCATGAAGCCGGCCCGCGGCGACGGCCATGAGCCGACCCGCGGACCGGAGCCCCCGTCGGGTGCGTGCCGGACGGCGCAGCTCAGCAGCCGCCGCCGGCAGCCGCGCAGATCTCCTGGGGCGTGAGCGTCCGGCCGAAGATGCGGAGGCTGTCGAGCAGCCCGTTGAACTCGTCTTCCCCCGAGGGCTCGTCCGAGCCGATGTGGACGGGCTGTTCGCCGGAGGCGATCACCGGGCCAGAGGGGCTCCGGTCGACCTCGACGCCGTTCACGTAGAGGCTCTGCGTCTGGCCATCGGAGAGACAGGCGACGTGCGTCCACTGCCCGGGAACGATGGGGTAAGTCACGTTCCGCTCGACGCCCATGGTGCAGCGGATCTGTCCGCCCGGCATCAGGAAGAGCGAGGGCTTCCCGCCGCTGTCGATCACGGTGTATCGCCGCTTCTCGGGGAGAGAGGCGGGGTTGATCCAGACATCGATGGTCATCGCGGAGGCGGTCCATGCGGCGTCGTGGCGGAAGTAGAGTTTGCTCCCCATCTTCACCGAGAGCGCCTGGCCGGCACGGCCAGGCGCGTAGTGCAGGCTGCGCACCCGCTCGGGCGTGAAGTGATGCTGCGAGGCGTCGTCGGGGTTGCCCTCGAACGCGAAGCACGCGATCAGCGATGGCGCCGCCGCCCCGCACAGCGGCTTGGGAGCGCCGCCGGGCTCTTCGGCCGGATCCCCGCCGGGTTCTTCGACCGGATCGCCGCCGGGCTCTTCGACGGGAGCGCCGCCGGGTTCTTCCGTCGGCGTTCCGCCGGGTTCTTCCGTCGGCGTTCCGCCGGGTTCTTCCGCCGGGCCGCCGCCAGGCTCTTCGACGGGAGCGCCGTCAGGCTGTCCGGCGATGGCTCCGCCGGGTTCTCCAGCGGGAGCGCCGCCAGGTCCTCCGGGTTGAGCTTCGGATTCACCTGACCCGCCTGTGCCTCTCGTGTCGAGGGCGCAACCAGGCAGCGACAGAAGAAGCACGGCGACGGCGGCCAGGCGATGTGCAGAGTGATAAGATTTGCAAAGCATGCTGCGTTTCCTGCGGGGCGCTCAGCGTAGCTCAGAACGCCGCTCCCTGTCACCGTGCCTCGCACGAAGGCTCGACTCGCGCCGCACGCCGATGCAGTGAGAAGAAAAATGCACGACAGAGGCGCAGAAGAAAGAAGTGGCGCGGAGTGCATGGCGGTCGCTCGCTGCGCTCTCCTGTGAAGCCTCCGCGTCTCCTGGGTCGCGTTCGAGCAAAGAGAAGAGCGTGAGCGCGGACGGGTCGGCGTTTTTTTACGGTGGCGGACGACAAGTAGACTGTTGCTCGACGTCGTGGTCCGCTTCATGGACGGATTCATCGACCGACACGGGGCTCCGCTCCTGCTGCTCACGGCGACGTGGCTCCTGGCTGGCTGCGACAGGGAGGTCCCCCCCACGTCAGCCGGACGTGACGCCTGACGGAGGAGGGGCGGCCGCGCCGGGGTGCGCGGCCGGCGAGCGCACGACCGATTCTGGATGCGAGCCCGCGGGCATCCCGCCCGGGGCCTGCGGCGCCGGCTTCACGCCGGGCGACCGAGCGTGCGCGCCTGTCCTGCCGGATGCCCCCTGCCCTGCGGGGACGATGGCCGTGCCGGGGGAGACCGCCTGTCGCGAGGTCGCGCCGTGCGGTGAGGCGCCCTGGGGCGACATCGCCCTGGACGAGGAGACCCAGCACGTCGACGGCGCCTATGCAGGGGGCGACTCCGATGGCACGCCGGAGAGGCCTTGGACGACCGTCGGCGAGGGCCTCCGCGCGGCCGCGCCCGGCGCGGTCGTCGCGATCGCCGCGGGGACGTATCCAGAGGACGTCATCGTCGACAGGCCAGTACGGCTGTGGGGGAGGTGCTTGGCGCTCGTCGAGATCGCCGGGGCGGGGCCGGACACCGCAGCGGCCATCGAAGTCGACGCGGGCGCCGACGCGGCCGAGATACGGGGCGTCGCGATCCGCGGCGCGGGGCAAGGTATCCTGGTCTCGGGCTCGGGCGGCGTCGTGATCGACGGCGCGAACAGGGGAGAGGGCGACACGCCCGCCTCGATCACGATACGCGCCTCCATCATCGAGCAGAGCCACGGAACCGGCGTGTACCTCATCGCCTCCGAGGCGCTCGTCGAGGACAGCGTGATCCGCGACAGCACCGGAATCGACACCAACGCCGCCGGCATGGGCGTGCTCGCCATCCGGAACAGCCGGGGCCAGCTGAGCCAGGTGGCCTTGAAGCGGAGCGTCCTCGAGGCCAATGAGGAGGCGGGGATCTGGGTTCAGGGCTCGTCCGCCGTCGTCGAGGATACCGTCGTGCGCGACACGCGGCCTTACCCGGACAAGCTGGCGACGGGGTGGGGCATCTATATTGCCGCCGACCTCGAGGAAGGCCTGCGCTCCGAGGCGACCCTGCAGCGCGTGGTCGTCGAGCAGAGCCGCTACGTGGGCGTCGCGATCCTGAGCTCCGACGCCTCGCTTGACGGCGTGCTCGTGCGCGACACCCTGCCGCGCGACGGGGACGGGAAGCACGGCGTCGGGCTCGCGGTGGCCTCCCGCGGCCCGCTGCGCGGCGACGTCACGGCGCGCGGCTCCGTGGTCGAGGGGAGCCGCACCGCGGGTGTCTTCATCGAGGGCGCCGACGCGACGCTGGAGCGGGTCGCGGTCCGCCGCACGCTCCCGCAGGCGTCGGACGGGCGTTTCGGCCGGGGGATCGAGGTTCACGCGCTCGGCGCGCAGGACGGGCGGAGCGGCCTCGTGCTCCGGTCGTCGCTCGTCGAGGAGAGCGTCGATTCGGGGCTCGCCCTCTTCGGATCGGTGGCCACCCTGGAGGAGACCACGGTCCGCGGCACGCGGAGCTCAGCCGATGGGCTCCAGGGAAACGGCGTCACGATCGTCAAGGACCCCGGCGACTCGGAGGCCACGTTGACCGGGGTGCGCATCGAGGCGAGCGACGGCGCCGCCGTCGCGAGCTTCGGCGCCTCGGTGGCGCTCGCGCGCAGCACCATCGAGTGCAACTTCATCGATCTCAACGTCGAGGCGGAGAGCGGCACGGCGGGCAAGATCACCGACGGCGGCCAGAACCAGTGCGGCTGTCAGGGCGTGAGCATCCCGTGCAGGGCGAAGAGCGCGGGGCTCGCGCCGCCGGAGCCGCTGCCGGAAGCGCTGTAGCGGCAACGCGGCGCGCCGGGCAGGCGGGCGCAATACGCCGTCGCTCCCTGCTCGTGCTCGTGAGGTTGATGGAGGTGCTTGCCTCCTCACGGAACGCCGCCTCCCCTACGGAGAGAGGAGGACGCTCCTGCTCACCTCTCCGCCCAGGAGTCGTCCTGCGTCCACGCGGGATATCCAGCTTTGACTTGCGGGAAGAGCACATCATCATATGTCGCGGAGGGCGGTCGCAGCAGTCATGAGCCAGCGACCAGGACATCGATGGAATTCACCAGCGCACAAGCACCCGACTACAAGTATTTCAGCGAGCACTTCAGCGGAGTGTGCGAGCAAAGGACATTGTAAATATCCTACACGAAGAGCTCCCGAGCGATCGGGAGCTCATCGATCGGATGGTGAAGGCGAAACTGGGAATGTACGACCAGAAGGCTGCGTCGTTGCTGGCATCCGCCGCCACCTGGGCCTACTCGGACGCCGACACCATGGCCAGGATGCTGCGCATCCGGGGAATTCCCAACAACAAAACCGTAGCCATGCACATAAAGGCGCGATCGCGAACGCCTCCGAGGCGAGGCAGCTCGCCGAGTCGCAGGGGCTGATGAGCTACCACGCGTACGCGACGGCCATCGAGGCGGCGGCGCGGGTGGACGCCGGGGAGGTGCACTCGGGGGTGCTGCTCGCCCGGACGGCGCTCGGCGCGGTCGAGGCGGGCAGCTCGGAGTACGGTATCGAGGTGCGCGACCTCTGCTGCGAGGCGCTGCAGAAGGGCGCGCCGGCGAGCGCCGGGGACGCGTACCACCGCGCCGGGATGCGCGTGCGGAAGGTGGCGAGCTACATCCGCGACGCGCGGCTCCGGGCGCTGTTCCTGGAGCGCACCGTGGTGCGGCGCATCCTCGCCGCGGAGGCCGAGGGTCCGGCGGCCGGGCAGGACCCGCTCCGCCGCGGGGAGATGGCATGAGCGGTACCGGCGGAAGGACAGGGACGAAGCCGCGGCGCAAGGTCGCGGTGATCCTCTCGGGCGGCGGCGCGCGGGGCGCGTACGAGGTCGGGGTGATGTCGTACGTGCTCGACGCGTTCGCTCGGCTCCGCGGGGCGCCGCCGCGCATCGACATCCTGTGCGGGACGTCGGTCGGGGCGGTGAACGCGTGCTACCTCGCGGCGCACCTCGACGATCCGACGCTGGGCGTGCGGCGGCTCGTCAACCTGTGGACGCAGCTGAAGCTCGAGACGGTGCTCGGCTTCGGGGTCCGGCAGGCGATCTCCTTGCCGAAGCTCATGTTCGGCGGCGGCTCGGAGGGCGTGGGCCTGTTCGACGTCTCGCCGATGCAGAAGCTCGTCGAGCGCGAGATCCCGTGGCGCGCGATCGCGCGCACGCTTCGCCACGGCTACCTCTCGGCGGTCAGCGTGTCGGCGACGGAGATCGCGACGGGCCGCACGGTGATCTTCATGCAGACCGGCCCGGACGGCGCGCTGCCGACGATCGCGCCGCCGCGCACGATCATCCGCGGCGCGCTGGTCGGCCCGCAGCACGCGCTCGCGTCCGCGGCGATCCCGATCCTGTTCCCGCCGGTGCGCATCGGCCGGGATCTCTACATGGACGGGGGCGTGCGGCAGAACACGCCGATCGCGCCGGCGCTCCGGCTCGGGGCGACGCACGTGCTGGCGATCGGCCTGTCGCGGGAGGTGCGGAGCATCGACGCGGGGGACAGCGGCAAGCCGCCGGGGATGGCGCTTGTGCTCGGCAAGGTGCTGAACGCGTTCCTGCTCGATCACATCCAGACCGACTTCGAGGTGCTGACGCGGGTGAACCACATGATCGAGGACGGCGAGCAGGCGTTCGGCCCGGATTTCCTGCACTCGATCAACGCGGCGGCGGCGCGGCGCGGGGCGCTGCCGTACCGGCGGGTGGAGACCCTGGTCGTGCGGCCGAGCGTGGATCTCGGGCGCCTCGCGGCGGAGCACGTGAAGGCGGGCAAGGTGCAGGGCGGGCCGGCGATGATGCGGCGGCTGCTCTCGCTCGTGGACGTGGGAGCGGAGAACGACGCGGATCTGGCGAGCTACCTCTTGTTCGACGGGTCGTTCACGCGGAAGCTGATCGAGCTCGGGCGGGCGGACGCGGAGGCGAGGCGGCACGACGTGGCGGATTTCTTCGGGAGCGCGGCGGAGGAGGCGGAGCCGAGGCTCTCGGACAGCGCGGAGTGGTCGATCCCGCCGCCGGTGGGGCCGGGGGGGGCCATCTAGGGCTGCCCGGCCCTCGGAGGGGGTGTTCGTCGCGCGGTGTGGGGCCCCGCCGAACTCGCCTGGGTCATCCCCACGCCGCGCGACGAACACCCCCTCCGAGGGCCTACACCCTTTGTGATTCAGGCCGAACCGGACCTACACCGCGCCACGAACGCGCTGGCGCCCTACTGCGGCGTTGCAAGCTCTTCCAGCAGCAACGCCAGCTCTTCTTGGTGCTTCTTTACCCCGGGTTCGCCGTAATACGATTCCATGTCCCTGAAGGCGTGCTCGGCCTGCTTGGCCGCGCGCGCCGCAGCTTCTCCAAGGTTGCGCTGCCCCGTCTTACGAAACGCGTCCAGCATGCGCCACGCACGACGAATATGGTAGGTCGCCACGGTGTCCGTGAAACGGGCCGGTAGGAAGCGAGAGGGCGTTGCTGCCGGCCACGCCGTGCCCGGGGCCCGTCCTCCGCGGTGCTGAGGGCGTCGACGGTGGCGCTCAACCCCCGAGCGCCACCACGACGCCGAGCCGTGGACGCACCGCGGCCACCACGCCCTCGTAGCGGAGCACGTCGTGGCTCGCCGCGGCTACGCGGCGTCGAAGTCGAACGTCATCTGCCCGTCGGTTGGGTCGTGCGCAGCGGCGCGCGGGGGCGGCGCGGTCGGCAGCCCGAGGTGGGCCAAGATCTTGGTAACAGCCCCGCGGTCGGTCCCGGTCGCGAGGATCGTCAAGCGCCCCTCGCACTTCGGACACTGGAGCGAGTCGGCGCCGAAGGTTCGGCGGAGAAGAAGATACCAGTCGATGCGGCGCGACACGGCCAAGAGCTCGCCGTCGAGCAGGCGCTCCCAATGCGCGACCGTGATGCTCGTGGGCATCGCGACGTCGGGGGTCGGCGACAGCAGCGACGCGGCGGGCGGCGCCGGCGCTTCGTTCTCCGTCTCCTTCGACGCCTTGGCGGGCTCGTCCTTCGGCGCTTTCGCGTCGTCGCACGCCTTTTTCTTCGCGGGCCGCGGGCCGCCCGCGGGCGGCTTCGGCGTCACGAGGGGGCGCCACGTCGAGCGGGCAGCGAAGACGCCGTGGTAGGTGATGATCGGGTAGAAGGGTGGGGGTATCAAGGCCGCGAGCCGGGCCATGAACTCGATGGGCGTCATCACGCGGAGCGTGCTGCCGCGACGCGCGGTCTTCATGAGGTAGGCCACGCGCCCGTCCTTCAGCACCTCGATGCGGTCGGTCGCGAAGGGCGGGCGCGCGCAATACCGGAGCAGACGCTCCGGTCCCGCGTCGTCGTTCACGGCGATGCGCACGGCACAGTGCACGTCGAAGCCGTCGTACGACGCGGCGAAGCGGCTCGGCTTGTCGGCGAAGGGCTCGTCGTCGTCCTTGCCCTTGCGCGCGACGTTCGAGAGGCGCTTTTGGGCGCGCGCAATCTCCTCCGCGAAGATGCGCCCCAAGGCCGTCCGCGCGTCGGGTTTGGTGGCGACGAGGGCACGCAGGTCGAAGGGGACGGACAGCACCCACTGGCGCACCGGAACGTTCGGGAGGATGCGATCGGTGATGCGCGCGGCCTCGTTGCACATGCGCCGCCCAGCGCAGATCGGGCACACGCCACGACCCTTGCAGGAGAAGGCGACGAGGACGTCGTGGCCGCAGGCGTCGAAGGGGCAGCGCACGAAGCCTCGCGAGAAGTCGCCGCACGCGAGGTAGCGCTCGAGGGCCTCGACGACGTAGCGCGGCAGCGGGGCGGCGTACGTGGTGCGCGCCTGCTCGAGGAAGGTCGCTAGGTGCTCGCGGACGAGGCGATGGAGGGCTGTGTCCTGCGGCCGTCGAGGGACGTAGCGGGGCGCGGTGGGCACGCGCGCCCGTGCGCACCGGGTGTGCCCGCGCGGTCATGCCGAAATTCGGCCGGCTCGGTGCCCCGCGGGGGTGGCGCCGCCATGGCGGGGGCGGCCCGTTCACGCGGGTTCATGCCCGCCATGATCACGCCCATGTTCCGTGGCGGGCAAGATCACCGACGGCGGCCAGAACCAGTGCGGCTGTCAGGGCGTGAGCATCCCGTGCAGGGCGAAGAGCGCGGGGCTCGCGCCGCCGGAGCCGCTGCCGGAAGCGCTGTAGCGGCAACGCGGCGCGCCGGGCAGGCGGGCGCAATACGCCGTCGCTCCCTGCTCGTGCTCGTGAGGTTGATGGAGGCGCTTGCCTCCTCACGGAACGCCGCCTCCCCTACGGAGAGAGGAAGACGCTCCTGCTCGCCTCTCGGCCCATGAGTCGTCCTGCGTCCACGCGGGATATCCAACTTTGACTTGCGGGAAGAGCACATCATCATACGTCGCGGAGGGCGGTCGCAGCAGTCATGAGCCAGCGACCAGGACATCGATGGAATTCACCAGCGCACAAGCACCCGACTACAAGTATTTCAGCGAGCACTTCAGCAGAGTGTGCGAGGAAAAGGAGATTGTAAATATCCTACACGAAGAGCTCCCGAGCGATCAGGAGCTCATCGATCGGATGGTGAAGGCGAAACTGGGAACGTACGACCATAAGGCTGCGTCGTTGCTGGCATCCGCCGCCACCTGGGCCTACTCGGACGCCGACACCATGGCCAGGATGCTGCGCATCCGGGGAATTCCCAACAACAAAACCGTAGCCATGCACATAAAGAACGACCCGCTCTTTCTGGAGTGCAGCGCGCACGTGGTCCAGAGCAAGGACGGGAGACTGGCCTTGCTTTGCTTCGGGGGAACCCAGCCGACCAATACCATCCAGCTGATGCTGGACGCGAGCATGAAGCCCGACTCTTTCTTCTCCTCGGGGCTCGTACACGGCGGCTTTTTCCGTGCGTTCCTGGCGATGTGGCCCCTCGTCCGGATCCTCCTCAGGGGCGCCGAAAAGAGCTACTCCGTCTGTGACATACACGAGATCGACAGGAGGGCACACCATTGCGAATCGACATTCGACAAGGAAGTCACAAAATCAGAGAACTCGAACACCTGTCCGACCAAGGAAGACAGGTTCCCGATGGATAGACTCTATATCGCCGGGCACAGCCTGGGCGGCGCGCTGGCGGTCCTGGCTGCAGCCGCGATATGCACGGAGAGCCCTCTCGAAGAGGTCAAGAAAAAGCTGTGCGGCATCTACACGTTCGGGCAGCCGATGGTCGGTGACGACGTCTTCGCCGGAGTGTTCGAGCCCATCTTCGGGAGCCGGCTCTTTCGGCACGTCTACAGGAGAGACCTCGTGCCGCACCTGCCACCCAGGACGTCGGGCAAGTTCGCGCACTTTGGACGCGAGTATACCGCGCCGCAAACGACCTGGGAGCTGCAGCACACGCACGCGCTCCAGGCCCCGCTCGGGCTGGCGGCGCTCGCCTCTGGTGCGGCGTCGTGGATCAAAGAACAGATCTACCCCGGCCTTCGCGTTCAATTCGAGTATTCGCTCAGCGATCATTCCCCGCTCAACTACGTGCGCACGTCGATGGCGTCCGCCGCCGGCGCCGAGTTCCTCCCCTGAACGAGGCTGTCCGGCGCTCGTGCGGCAGAGGGCGCCCCTGGCGAGCGGGCGCGGCGGCGTCGGCCGCGCTACGAACCGTGATCGTCGCCGCGCTCGGCGACGTCCAGCCGCGACGCTCTCGCCGCGCGCAGGCCTCCCGGGCGGAGAACCGATGGAGGGCGCTGATACGGTCATGACCCCGGAACCCCCGAGCAGTCTGAGGTATCATGACGATCCCGTGTGCCGGAGTTCCCGGCGTGCCGCTCGACGCACCTGGCAAGCCGCGCGAGCCGGTGATCCGCCGTCTCACGGTCGAGCGTGGCCTGCACCGTCGCCCGGACGCGGGCGGCGAATTGGTGGTATCTGCGCTCTTGCGAGGCTGGGTCGCGGCTGAAGGGGCCGGCGCCGAGGGGCTCGATGTCCACCGGCTCGTGAAAGATGAACTTCCAGCGAGACGGAAGCGGGAAGAGGCAGAGCGGCACCGGCAGGATCGTCCCCAGGAGCGGCTTGAGCGTGCGGAGGGTCATGGCGACGGGCAGACACTCCTCGCCGCCGATCGCGGCCACCGGCACGACGCGCGCGAGGCGCGCAGCGGCGAGGCGAGCGAAGCCGGTCCGCCACGCCTGCATCCGGTACGCGCGCCAGAACGGCTTGCAGTTGCCCTCGGTGCCCTCTGGGTAGATGGTGAAGTGCTGCATCTCGGGAGGCATGTCCAGTGGGTCTCGCAGCCACGACGCCGGAAAGCCGCCGATGCGCTCGAAGAATCGCCCGACCCAGGGGACCTTCAGCAGCTGATCCTGAACCGCCCCATAAGGGAGGCGCTCGGCACCGACGGAGTCCGCCAGGACCAGGCCGCCGAGGATTGCGTCGAGCGCGAACCAGCCCGAGTGATTCCAGACGTACACGACCGGGCCGTGCCTCGGAATAAGGGACGTCCCCTCGACGCTCAACTCGAAATAGCCCATTCTGGCGAGCGCACGGAGCGCCGGGAAGACCTCCGTGAGCAACAACGACATATCCCGGCGCGGCAAAGGTCTCAACGCAGCCACGGCTGTCACCTCCAGCCGCATCTTGTACCGTGCCGGGGAGCTCGCAAGGCATGGATCGCCAAAGGCGCTTCATCCATCACGGACGTGGCGAATCATCGCGTGATGCGCCTGGATATCGCGAATCGCAACGTTCTCAGGGACGCAGCCGCTCGCGCCCGATCAGGGAAGAGCGGCCCTTCGGCGTGAGCGAGCACCGCGCGTCACATCGCAGGGCGCCGGCGATGCGGCGCATGCCCGCGATGGGCCGGTGTTCGCTCGAGGCAGCCACGTCGTCGGGCGACGAGACGTCGTTGGGCGACGAGTTCCTATCAGCCTCGCCTCAGCCCGGCTCCCGCCGGGCGCGGCGCGGATCCCCCGCTGTGCTCCGCCGCGCCTCCGGCTGGCAGGCCGGGCAGAAGATCGCGTCGTGCCCGTGGACGCTCGCGCGACGGAGCTTGTCGCCGCAGCGCGGGCACGGCTGGCCCGGACGCCCGCGGACCTTGAGGAAGTCGCGCAGCCGCTCGTCCAGCGCCGGCGCGCGCCGGGCGATCGTCCGGGTCGCGTCGCCGAGGACACGGGCGATCGCCGCGTGCAGGCGGTCGGTCTCCTCCTCGGAGAGGCTCTGGACCGTCGCCTTCGGGTGGATCCTTGCCTCGAAGAGCACCTCGTCGGCGTACGAGTCTCCCATGGAGTCGAGCGCCGTCCCGTCCATCAGGAAATCCTTGGCGAGGTCGCGCCGCCCGCGCGCCGCGGCGCGGAACGCCTCCTGCGTGAACACCCGCGGATCGAGGACGTCGAGGCCGACGCGCTGGAGCCCGGGGATCCTGTCGAAATCGCCCCGCGCGAGCACGTAGACCTTGCTCATCTGCACGTCGTCTCGGACCCTCAGCTCGCGGCCGTCCCCGAGGATCAGCGAGAAGGCGAGATCGGTTGGAATCCGCGTCTCTCCTGGCCGCGTGATCGAGAACCGCCCTGCCAGCATCGGGGAGATCACGAGATCGAGCGCGCGCGCCCCGTCGAGCTCGAAGACCACGGCGTGCGCCCGCCGCGCCACGCGCCGGATCGCCGCGCCCGGCAAGAGCGCGTCGACGCGCTCCGGGAGCAGCACGTGCAGCACCACCGAGTTCTCGGCCCGCGCCGCGGCAACGGCCGCGCCCGCGAGCTCGCGCGCGAGGATCGGAACGACGTACTCCAGGTCCGGGCGCTCGGGCACGCCTCCAGGATACAGATCTCGCCGCGAAGATCGCGCGACTTCGGGCGAGGCGCGAAAAAGAGGCGCGGCGGCGCGCTGATTACGCGCTGATTACGCGCTGATTACGCGCTGATCACGCGCTGATCCGCGGGGACTCCTCGCCGAGCGCGGCCTCGCCGGCGTCGCCCCGCCTCGGCCGCTGCGCCCCCTGCATCACGAGATCCTGGCGCCGTGCGAGCGCGTACACGACGCGGATGAGCGCCGTTTTGAAGGCCTTCTCCGGCGGCGGGTTCAGGTGCACGACCCTGCGCTCGCCCGGCTGCGCGACATGGCTCGCGCCCCGAGGCTCGCCCCGCTGCGCGACGGGGCTCGCGCCGCCCGGCTGGTCCTCCTTCGGCTCCTCGACCTCCAGCGCGATGGGGATGGCGCCCCGGGACTCGAGCGCCGTCCGGATGTCGTCGAAGCGGAGCTCGCCGCCCGCCTGCCCCGCCGCGTCGGGCGGCGGCGCCTCGATGCGGACGAGGTCCTGCCCGCCCTCGCCGAGGAGCTCATCGTAAAGAGCCGTTACTCCCGGCACGAAGGCGCTGTGGACCATGAAGTAGTTCTTGATGCGCTCGGTGCTGACGAGGCTGACCCGCACGGCCAAGCCGCACTTGTCGGGGGCAAGGAGGCTCCGGACGTGCTCGCCCTTCGCCACCGAGGAGAACTCCGCGAGCACATGCAGCGCCCTGCCGTGCGCGAGCTCCCGGCTCGCCAGCGCCCGCGCGAAGCGGATGACCCGCATCGCCGTGCGGGCGTCGCGATCGAGCCCCTCGGGCTCGCTCAGGAACACCGCCGCGGAGAGCGGCGCGCCGCGCGCCACGCAGCGCACCGCGAGCGAGGCGAGGTCGTGCCCGTGCTGCGTGTACACCGTCGCGCTGCCCCCGCGCGGGAGCGAGAGCACCGCCCCGTCCGAGCCCGGCGGCGCGCCGCCAGGGCCGGGCGTCACGCCGAGCGAGGCGAGCCGATCGGGGAGCGGCATCCGCTCGTCCCCGCGCTCCCCGAGGACCAGCGTCACCTCGATGCCCGGCACGAACCGCGCGAGCGCGTGCAGCAGCGAGGGCAGCGCGGGGCTGTACCCGACGATCAGCACCCGCTCGATCTCGTCGAGGTGCAGCGAGAGCTTCGCCGCCCACGCGTGCGCCGCCGTCGCGCCGTCCGACGCCGCGGCGCGCTCGATCCCCCGCCCCCTGTAAAGCTCTCGCCCGTAGTCCAGGAGCGGCGCGTAGGTCGCCGAGACGCCGATGAGCCCCCTGAGCCGCTGCGCCGGCACCCGGCCCGCCCGCGCGCCGAGCGCCCACGCCGGCGACCCCTCGGGCGGATCGAGCAGCGGATTCAGCCACGGCACGAGGCCCTCGACCGACACGAGCTTGCCCTCCTCGCGCTTCGGCACCGCCGCCTCGTTCCCGAGGAACACCCCCGCGAGGATCACCTGCTTCTCGTAGGCGGCGCGCGCCATGTCCGAGAACGAGAGCTCGTGCGTCGGCGCCTTGCCGAGCTTGCCGACGGCTCCGGCCGCCTCTTCGCCCAGGAAGATGTGCGTGTAGAACTCGGAGCCGTCCGCCGTCATGAGGTCGGTGTAGAGGGACTCCACGCCCGGCGTGAGCAGGTGCTGGCAGAGGAAGAAGCCGAGGAACCGCTGCATGTCGAGCGGATGTGTCCCGGGCCCGCCCACCTCCTGGATGAGATCGCGGTTCTTGCTCTCCTGCACCTCGACGAACACGTGGCCGTGCGGGTTCTGCGTCCGGAACGAGGAGAGCGTCATCGCCGTCAGGGCGTCGGCGTCGGGCCCCGCGTCGGGCCGCGCGAGGATCAGCGCTCGCTTCGCCTCGGCGGCGCCCACGAGCTCGAGCGCCTCCGGCTGCGCGCTGTCCCCTTGGCGGTAGCTCACCCAGCGCATCCCCGGCGCGTAGAGGTAGGCGGGCGGGTCGTCCTCGGTGCCGAGGAGCGCCATCCGCGGCAGCGCGTGGCGGGTCGGCGGAGGCCCGCGGCGGATGAGCCACAGCCAGAGCTCCGCGAGCCGGATGCTCCGGAGCGCGCGGTGGCGCTCGTACAGCCGGACGAACTCCTGCACCAGCATCTCGGCCTCGTGCACCGGGCCGATCACGAGCGCGTGCCCCGCGTAGCGGACCGGCCGCCGCCGCGCCGCGCGCACGACCTGGTCGACCACGTTGGCGCCGATGCCGATGATGAACGACGTGATGAAGACGCCCACCATGGTGAGGCCGAGCGAGACGACGGCCACGACGGGGTGAACCCGGAGGTTCTCGACGAGGTTGTCGGCGCTCTCGATCTGCCGGAAAGACCACCAGATCCGGTCGATGAAGTCGGTGTCCGGGGTCGGGCCGCGGCCATCGAAGTCGTGCGTGATCGCGAGGTGGCTGAGCAGCACGGAAGAGCCGAACGCGAGCCCCCAGACGGCCAGCGTGACGAGCCCGAACTGCTCGAGCAGCTCGCGCCGCGTCATGATCGCGTAGAGGTCGATCGCGATCTCGCGCGTGAAGCGCAGGAGCAGGAAGAGCCGCGAGAGCCGCAGCATGGGGAGGGCGTGGGCGGCGTGCGCGTCGAGGATCCGCTCGAGCGGCAGGAAGCTGATCCAGGCGATGATATCGAAGGCGAAGAGGAGCACGTCGAGGCGCGACCGCCCGTCCCCGCGCTGGTGGAGGAGGACGGCCCGGAAGAGGAGCTCGACGCCGAAGATCGCCAGGAAATACGGGCGGAGCTGCTCGTCGAGGCCCTGGATGGGCAGGACCGAGACGAGGATCAGGAGCGAGATCGCGGCCTTGACGGGGCGGGTCTCCAGCCCGCCGGCGAGGCGGTGGAGCAGGGGCGGGCGGGGCGCCATGGGCGGCAAGGATAGGCGACCTCGCGCGCGGCTGCTGTAAGCTCGCCGGGTGCCTGCTCGCCGACCGCGCGCCGGTCACGCGCGCGGAGGCCGCGGCGGCGCTCGCGGGGCCGGGTCCGGGCTCGGAAGAACGCCCAGCCCGCGGTGGCGCTCAGGCGCGCGGCGCGAAGGCGAGAACCGCCGCGACGGCCACGCCGGCACCGGCATGCGCGGGAGGGCGGGCGCCGCGGTGGCCGGGCGACGGACGGGCCCACCTCAGATCGCTGGTAGCGTCCACCGACGCACGGTCGGACGAGCAAAGGTGTAGAGGGCGTCGATCGTGCGACGCGGCGGAGCCCGAAGGTACGTTGCGCGGTGAATCGACCACGCGTGGAAGATACACGCGTCTCCGGCGCGCAACGCGATGCGCGCGGCGTTCGGCATGTCCGGCGTGGTCCGGTCGGCGCCCCGGCGGATCCGGAGCTCGTCCGGGGTGTCCCAGCGGGCGTGGGAGCCGGGGACGATCTCGAGCCGATCGTCGTCTTCCAGCGCCACCCTGAAGTGGACCGATGTCGTCGTCGCGACGATCGCGCGCTCGATTTCTGGATCGGAATGGCCGAACTGGCTGTCTCGGTGCCAGTCCCCGTCCCAGTCGCGCCGGGTCTGCTCATGGTAGTAATGCGCGTCCTTCAGCCGCGGGGCGTCTTCCTCTGCCGGGCGGGAGAGGCCGGCGAGCAGCTCGCAGACACGCCGGGAGCCGACGAACGCGGAGATGAGCTCCATCGCGCAGGGATCGTCCTGAAAGCAGGTCGCGCCGTCCGTGAGGAGCGAGATCCCGGGGGTCGAGTGACCCGTCTCCCGGGAGAGCGCTCGTGTGCGGAGGAGCGCGGCGTCGCACGCGCGGCGGAGCTCGGCGCGCTCGGCGATGTCGAGGAAAGCGCGCATGATGAAGAAGCCTTGCGCGCGAAAGGCGTCGATTCGATCTCTCGTTGACGTGCTCATCATGACCTCGCGACACACGGGATCGCGGAGATCACTCAATGGATGGCCCGAGGCCCACGCATCGCCAGGGCGACGAGGGGGCTCTGAGGGAACGGCCGCGGGCGATGGCGGCTCGAGACGACGAGACACGCGAGCCTTCCAGCGATCTCGAAGGTCGCGAGCGCGGCCGGCGCGCCGAAGTAATCGATCGGCACGAGATCGATGTTTCGCGCCGCCTTCGTCGTGGAACGCTCGTCGAGGATCAGCGCGAGCGCCTTCTGGTAGCTCTCGCCGGTCCGGGCCATCCTGGCACGGACGTCGGCGCGCAGCTTCTTGTGGTGGTGGCGGTTCCCCATCGGCCCTGTCCAGGTGATCTGCCGAGATCGGTCCTTGTCGGCCGGCACCGACGGAAGAGCGGCAGCATCACGAGCGAAGACCGCCGAAGGGCAGCGCCCTCTTCACCCCTCGCGGAGCCGTGCCGGCGGCGAGCGAGGAGCCGGGCCCGGAGCAGCCCGTGAGGCGAAGTGTTCGCGGGAGCACGGCCGCTGTCAAGCAGGCGCCGGAGGCCCCCGCGCCGGGTGGGGCCGTCCGCGCTGCGTCGTCTAGCAGGTCAGCTAGCAGGTCAGCGCTGCGTCTCGCTGACGGGGTGCTCGGGGCCGGGGCGCCCGTCGGCCAGCGTCTCTCGGAGGCGCTCCTGCGTCAGCCCCGGGCTGCTGGACAGCTTGGTATCCGCGTGGGGGTCATCGGATCGGGCGACCGACTGCGCATGGGCCGTCTCGGGGCGCGCCTCGCTCAAGGGGTGGCGGCTTCCAGGCCGGCCCGTCGCGAGCGTCGAGCCCTGGCCGGTCTCGGGTGAGGACGCGGCGTGCGCCGGCCGCGGCGGGGGCGCTCCGGCCGAGCGCGGCGCGAAGAGGTCCGCCCAGTCCGGCAGGTGACGCTGGAGCCGCACGCGCTCGGCCTCGGGCAGCGCCTCGCCGATGGCCTGGCACACGGCCTGGGCGTGCTCCATGCCAAAGCCGCGCGGCGCGCCCTCGCGGCGGGCGATGCGGTCGTAGAGCTCGTCACGATCGAAGTCGCCCTGGTATGTGGCGCCGCGCACCACGGCGGCGACCGGACCCGGCAGCCCACCGGCGATCGCGGCCGCCTCCTCCACGAGCAGCCGCTCGCCGAGCGTCCGTGCTGTCACCGAGATCGCACGCTCGGCCTCATCGCGGCCCTCGAAGCCGGCGCGGCGCTGCACCTCCTCGACGAAGCGGTCGTAATCCATGAGGGGCCTCCTTCCGGAGACGATCCTCTGCGAGGCCCGTGCCAGGCGCGTGCCCGAGGAGGCGGCGACCTCAACCTGGGTCGGATCGCCCGACCTCAACCTGGGTCGGGTCGCCCGCACATCTCGTCGCGGCGCTGCCGTGGATCCAACACGTGTGTAATGTTCGTGGCAACCCGATGCCGCGCTAGCCCTCACCGGCGCGACCCGCGCGCGCCTTGAGCTGCACCCGCAGCGCCTCGACCACGTGATCGCGCAGCGCGACGGTCTTCCTCGGCAAGTGCTGGCCGCTCGGGAACACGAGGAAGACGCCGCCCGTCGGCGCCGTCCAGCGCGGGAGCACGCGGACGAGCGCTCCGGCGAGCACGTCCTGCTGGACGAGGAAGGTCGGGAGCAGGCCGATCCCACCGCCGTTGCGCACCACCTCGCGCGCGAAGAACCCGTCGTCCACGAGCCACCGGACGCGGAGCCGCGCGCGGGCGCGCGACACCTCGTCTCGCCCGAACGGGCTCGTCTTGATGAGCGACACGCCATCGTGCCCCGCGAGATCCTCCAGCGTCCTCGGCGTCCCCCGCGCGGCCAGGTACGCGGGCGAGGCGTAGAATTGCAGGTGCAGCTCGCCCACCTTGCGCGCGACCAGCGTCGAGTCTCGCGGCTGCTTCGCGAGGAACCGGAACGCAGCGTCGTACCCCTCTTTCACCAGATCCACGGGCTGCGTCGACAGGTGCATCTCCACCGTGATGCGCGGGTAGCGGCGGCAGAAGGCGGCGAGGATCTCCGCCAGCACCTCGGTGCCGAAGTCGGCCGTCGCGGTGAGGCGCAGCGTGCCCGACGGCTCGTCCTCGAGCTCCGGGAGCCCCTCGATCGCCTCCGTCAGCGCCTTGAGCCGCGAGCCGAGGCGGTCCACCAGCGCGTGCCCGGCCGTCGTCAGCGCCACGCTGCGCGTCGTCCGCTGCAAGAGCCGCACGCCGAGCGACGCCTCCAGCGACGCGACGCCCCGGCTGACCGTCGATTTGGGCACCCCCAGCCGGCGCGCCGCCTCCGTGAAGCTCGCCGTCTCGGCGACCGCCGCGAAGACGGAGAGGTGGTTCAGATCCATTGTTCCCATTCCGGCACACAGTAGCCAGTTTCTGCGTGTTGCACCAGATTCGAGACAGAGGCAAACATCCGCTCAACCTCGTCACAAGGAGCTCTCACCATGTCTCAGCCTCTCCTCGTCACCGGCGCGAACGGCCAGCTCGGGCGGCGCGTCGTCGATCTCTTGCTCGCGCAGGGCGCAGGGCCGCTCATCGTCACGACCCGGCACCCGGAGAAGCTCGGCGAGCTCCGCGCCCGCGGCGTCGAGGTGCGGCGCGCAGACTTCGATGCACCCGCGTCGCTCGCGGAGGCGTTCGCCGGCGCGGCGCGCCTCTTGCTCATCAGCACCGACGCGCTGGACCGCCCGGGCCGGCGCATCGCGCAGCACCGGAGCGCGCTCGAGGCCGCGGTGAAGGCGGGCGTGCGGCACGTGGTCTACACGTCGCTGACCAACCCCGGGCCGGGCTCGCCGATCACGATCGCGCCCGACCATCAGGTCACCGAGGACGCCCTTGTGGAGAGCGGCCTCGGCGCGACCGTCCTGCGCAACAACCTCTATACGGACTTCCTCGTGCCCTCGCTGCGGCGCGCGCTGGCGACGGGCCAGCTGATCGCTGCGGCCGGCGACGGCAAGGCCGGGTACGTCACGCGCGAGGACTGCGCCCGCGCCGCCGCCGCGGCGCTGGCGGCCGATTTCGACGGCAAGCGCGTGCTCGATATCACCGGGCCGGCGGCCGTGTCCCAGCGCGAGCTCGCGCAGATCGCCTCGACCGTCACAGGCAAGTCGATCGAGTACGTCCCCGTGCCGCGTGATGCGCTGGAGCAAGGCATGCAGAAGGCCGGGATGCCCGCGGCGATCGCCGGGCTGCTCGCCTCCTTCGACGAGGCGATCGCCCGCGGAACGCTCGACGTGGCGACGAGGGCCGTGGAGGAGCTCACCGGCACGCCCGCGGAGGACGTGCGGAGCTACCTTTCACGCCACCGGGCAGCGCTGCTCGCGCCGGCCGAGGCCTGATCAGGAAGCGAGTCGTCTCCCTGCCAATCGAGGAGCGGCAGCTCCAATCGGTTGCTCCATGCGAGCATGAACGCGTCGCGCTCGATGACCTCCATCAGCGCGCTGAACGCAGCCTCTTCCAGCGTACCGCCCAGCGCAGCCCCGCTGCTGGTCGAGTAGGCGATCTGCGGCTCGCCGCGCGCGAGGTGGGAGCCCATGAAGGTCAGCTGGGCCGGCAGCCACGCGGGCATCCCATCCTGGATGGACCAGCCACGCACCCACCGGACCCGGGTGCCGGAGGTGAAGGGCACATAGGAAACGTCGCTCGACGCGTACTGCGATGGATGAAACAGGGCGAAGCTGTCCGGCTCCGGCGCTGCCCCGTCCAGCTCCTCATACGAAGAGAACAGAAGATCCCCCGCAGGCACGTAAAACGACGAATACCGCTCGACGGCTTCGGCGACCGCCGCCACCCTGGCCGCCTCTCGATCGGGATGCACGGCGTTGGACATGATCTCGCCCGGCGCGCCGACCAGATCCGAGATGTCGCCCGTGTGGGCGCCAAAGTTGAAGAAGCGGCAGTCATCACCGCATCGTCCGTGATCGCGACCCGATACCAGGTCTTGACGCAGGGGAACTCAGGAACGTCGTCTAGCTTGTTCATACTCGCTCGTCAGCTTCTTCGCGCTGCGGAGCTACAACCACGCGCAACCTCCTGCGCGATCGAGCAATGCCCCACCGGTGCGCTGCGCGCCCGGTGGGAGACGCGCTTGCGTCAGCCAGGATCGCCAACCTGAGCCGCGGCGCGAGCGAGCCAGACGGGCGAGCACCTCGCGCTCCTGCACCTCGCCCACGGAGACCGGCAGCGAGAGCGCCTCCTCGACCTCGGCGTGCCCGCCGCTGTAGAGCGGGCGAACGGCCCCTGGGAGAGCGCAGTGCAATCCGCTTCGCAGATTTCCTGAAATTGGACGCGAAACTCCCTTACGCTGGCCTCCCGGGATCTGCCTGGAGGAGGAATGTTCATGCGTCGATGGTCCGCTCTGCTGTGCGCTTCAGCTGTCGTTGCATGTGGTTCGGGGGACGACTCGCCGGGGTACGACGCGTCGGGCGGCGGCGACATCAGCTCCGGGGGAGGCGGAAGCGGGGGAGACGGGGGAAGCGGGGGGGACGAGGGAAGCGGCGGAAACGGCGGGCTCCCTCACGCGTTTCGCTATGGCGCCAACCTCGGCCACCGCAACGCGGACTGGGGCGACGACAAGGAGGCCACGCTCGCGGCGCGAGCGGGCGTACGCAGCCTCCGCATCAAGCTGCCAGCGGCCCACCTCGCGAGGTGGGGATACGAGATCGAGGTCGGGGACATTCAATCGTACGCGTCCCTGGGCATGGCGGACCATATCGGATTTCTCATCGGCTCCGAGTCGGTCGATCTGACGGTGGCGCCGGCTGACGCGGAGGACTGGCAGAACGAGTACTATATCCCGAATAGCCTTTACGAGCCGATCTTCTCGGCCGATGGAACGGTGAATCCGGGCAACGCGTGGGCCTCTTACGTGTATCGGACCGTCGACACCTACAAGCCCTGGGTCAAGCTGTGGCACGTGTGGAACGAGCCCGATTGGGTGGCCGACTGGCGCGTCACCGAGACGTGGAGGACCGAACCGCCGAAGGCCGCCGATCTCCCCCGGTTCAACGGATCGATATTTGACTATATACGAATGCTGCGCGTCACGAAGGAGGCCGCGCGCAAGGCGGATCCGGACGCGCGGATCGCGACGGGGGGGATCGGATACCCCTCGTTCCTCTCGGCGATCCTGCGCTACACCGACAACCCCGACGGGGGGGCGGTCACGTCAGATTACCCGGAGAAGGGCGGCGCCTACATCGACGTGCTCGATTTTCACTATTATCCGATCTTCAGCCCGAAGAGCTCGGATGCGTCCGTCGACGATTTCCTCGCGTCGAAGGACGCTTTCGCCGCGACGCTCGCCGACGCCGGGGCGGAGGTGCAGGGGTGGAATGTCTCGGAGAACGGCGCGCCGCTCACGCGGACGCCGGAGTACCCGGAGGTGGGGAGCCCGGAGTACGCGCGGAACTACCTCATCAAGATGATGACCATGGCGCAGGCGCACGGCATCGGCGGCGTCGACTGGTTCATTCTATCGAACGGCGAGGACGGGAGCGACGACGTGTTCGCGCACATGGGGCTCTACAACGATGTCGGCGCCCTCGCCAGCGTGGACGAGGCGACGAAGACCGACCTCGGCAAGGCGTATACCACGCTCAACGAGGTCCTCTTCGGCGCGTCCTACGATGACAGCGCGACCAGGGAGCTCGCGCTGCCGGGGGGCGCTCGGGGCGCCGTCTTCACGAAGGACGGCAAGCGCCGGATCGCCCTCTGGGCCGTGACGGCGAGCAGCACGGAGGACGCGTCCGCGAGCGTCGAGCTCGCGACGGCAACCGGGTTCGAGGTCCACGCGTGGGACGGCGCGAAGACCTCCGCCGACGCGAGCGGTGGCAAGGTGACGCTCGCCCTCTCGGGCAGCCCGGTGCTGCTGATCGAGCGGTGACTGCCGGAGGTAGATCGGGTAGACCCGACCGGCGAGCGGCTCATGCGCCGCTGGGGGTCGCGATGGCGGCGATCGCCTTCCGGAGCTCCTCGTCGAACTGCTGAAACGCCGCGAGGCGCCGCAGAGCACGGAGGCGCACCTCGGCCCCGAGGACCGCATAGTACTCCTCCACTCCTCGACCCATCCGGGCACCCAGACCACAAAGCGCCGTCTCCAGGACAGCTTTCGGATCGGACTCCGCTTCTGGATCGGGAGGCAGCAGCGGCATCCGGTCGGTCTCGAAGATCCGACAGAACGCCTCGGGGTCGGCCAGCATCCACGCTTCGGTCTCCCGCACGGGGATGCAGGCCGCTACGGCGAGATCGGGGCGCGCGCGCCGCGCGCGGGCGAGGCCCGGCTCGATCCGCTGGCGCCGCACCTCATCGGGCGCGCCCTCGCCGTCGCTGTGCACGACGAACAGGTTGCACTCGCTCCAGCTCTCCTCGACCGCCGCGGCGATCCGCTCTTCCCGGCTGGCTCCCCGCATTCGTCGCGGCTCGCTGATGCGCCGGGCATCATCTATATAGAAGCCGCCTTTGCAGATCTCGACGGCGAGCGGCGGCAAGATCCGGTTGATCAAATTGCAGAGGAACCGGTCATCGGTGGGGCCCTCGGCATAAACCCCTGCACATAGCCAGATCACGCCTCGTCCTCCGGGCGCGCGGCATCCAGGATGCGCTCGATCTCCCGCCGGGAGACCGTGCCCGGATCGCGCTCCGGGCCGTCGGCAGCGCGCACGTGGCGCATGCGCGTGGAGCGGAGGTCGTCTCCCCGCCGGACGAGATCCGCAAAGACGAGCGACTCGGACCTCCCGTGGAGCGCTGCGACGAGCGCCGGCGAGTGGCTCGTGAGCAGCACCTGCGGCGGGAGCACGTCGCCCTCGGGCGTCGTGGCGTCGACGAGCTTGTCGATCAGAGCGCGCAGCCGGCCGGGATAGATGCCATTCTCCGGCTCCTCGACGGCGATCAGCGCGCCGGGCGGCGAGCCGCGCAGGAGCGTAAGCAGCGCGATGAGGCGCAGCGTGCCGTCCGAGAGGACGCGGGCGGGCACGCGGGCGCCGTCCGTGAACTCGACTTCCAGCCGGAGCTCTTCATCGAGTGGCACCACCTCGAACGAGCGAAAACCCGGGATGAGCTCCGCGAGATCGGCCCGGATCTGCGCGCGCGCCGCGGGCGCAAGCGCAGCGAGCGCCGTCGGCAGGTTGGAGCCGTCCGCTGCGAGGGCCGCGCCTGCGGCGCGCTCGCTGGGGAGGCGAAGCCTGGAAGGCTCGAATTGAACGACACGGATGGCGCTGAGCTCATGCTCAATCCTGCGGAGCTTCAGCGCTCGATCCTTGACCTTACCGGCCGGGTCGCCATGACGTGCCAGCGCCGGATGCCGAGCCATCCACGTGTCCGGCACGGCCGGGTCATCGATGACGTCGCTGTGTTCCTCGAGCGTGATGTCCTCGATTCCAGAGGAGAGGGCGACTCGCTCGATTTCCGCCGTGTACCAATACCGCGTCGCGAGCTGATCTTGTGAAGCATCCCTGTCGGCGACGAGAAGCATCTCCACACCTATCCTGATCCTCCCCGCCGCTCCATCCCGCAGCCGCGAGAACTGATCCCGGATCGCGCCGCGCCCCCCCTTCAGCGCCTCCGTGGCGCTGGTCTGGGCGAGCCGTGACAGGAGGTGCAGCGCGTCGAGCAGGTTCGACTTGCCCGCGCCGTTGGGGCCCACGATCGCCGTCAGCGGCTCCAGGTCCAGCGCGAAGCCGCGGAGCGACTTGAACCCGTCGACCTCGATCCGCGTGATCATCGGCGGTCACCGTACCGCAGCCGCCCCCCCAGCGCACCGGTACACCCCAAAGGATCCGCCGCGCACCACCGCCTCACCCTGGCCGAGCCCCTCCAGAGCGACCTCCGCCTGGCAACGACGGCCGCACGGTACGTCCAGCACGAGCCCGCTCGGCCCCGGATTCCCGCGTGATAGCGTCCTCGCATGGAGCTCCGCCTGCGCGGCCTCACCCACCTCGATCCGCTCGCCGTCCCGCTGCCCCACGGCACCGAGGTGACAACCCGGGTCGACCGCGTCCTCGGGGAGCGCCGCGTCCCGCAGGGCGCCGTCGGGCGCGTCGTCGGCTCGGCGGGCGCCGAGCTCGACGTGATGCTCGTCGGCGTGGGCGTCGTCCGCTACCGCCGGGACGAGCTCGTCCCGCGCAAGACCGGCCAGGTGCGGCACGCGGAGCGGCGCAGCGCCGCCTGGGACGCGCTCCTGCCCGCCGTCGTCCTCGAGGCCGTCGTCGGGTCGCGCGCCTGGGGGCTCGCGAACGAGGGGTCCGACACCGACCGGCGCGGCGTCTTCGCCCTCCCCTTCCCCTGGACCACGGGCCTCGCCGAGCCGCCGCGGGACCTCGTGAGCGCCGACGGCAGCGCGTCGTACTGGGAGGTCGAGAAGGCCATCCGGCAGGCCCTGCGCGCCGACCCGAACACCCTCGAGCTGCTCTTCGTCCGCACCGCCGAGGCGCGCGACGAGATCGGCGCCTGGATCCTCGAGGCGCGCGACGCCTTCGTCTCCTCCGCCATCTACGGCAGCTTCGGCCGCTACGCGCTCTCGCAGCTCAAGCGGCTCTCGCAGGCGCACCGGCTGGCCGAGCACCGGGAGCGCGTGCTCGACTGGCTCGCGAACGACCCCGCGATGTCGCTCGACGACGTCGCCCGGAAGCTCGCCGCCATCAGCCCGCGCGCCGCGCCGACCGAGGCCGACGGGGAGCTCCAGGCGAAGGAGTACGTCAAGCAGCTCTACCGCTCGCTCCACGACCAGGGCCTGCTGCCCGCGCGCGACTTCGCCTCGCTCGCGGCCTTCGCCCGGGCCGACAGGACGTCGCTCGACCTCTCCCGCGACCTCCGCCCCAAGAACGCCTACAACCTGGTTCGCCTGATCGCGACCGCCATCCGCTGGCTGCGCCACGGCGAGGTCGATCTCGTGGTGCAGGGAGACCTGCGCGAGACGCTCCTCGCCATCAAGAGCGGCGCCTGGCCGCTCGATCGCACCATCGAGCTCGCCGAGTCGATGACGCCCGAGCTCGAGGCCGCGCGGCTCGCAACCAGGTTGCCGCCGCACCCCGACGTCCCCCGCGCCGACGTGCTCCTCCGGCGGGTCCGCCAGGAGATCGCCCGCCGGCACCTCGCGGCGGAGCCCGGCCCCCTCGGCAAGGGCGCTCCCCCCGCGCCGGTCGCAACCTGGGACGACGGAGACGCTGCCCCCACGCCCGGCGACGGCCCCACGCCCGGCGACGACCCCGCGCCCGGCAACGAGGAGAGAAAGGACGACCGATGAACCCCCAGGTGCTCGAAGCAAAGCAGCAGGAGGTCGCGGCGCGCGTCATCGCCGAGGAAGAGGCCAAGCGTTCGCACCTCGTCATCGCCCTGAGCGGCGCCCACGCGTACGGCTTCCCCTCGCCGGACAGCGACCTCGACCTCAAGGCGGTTCACGTCGAGCCGACCGAGAAGCTGCTCGGCCTCCACCGCGGCAACGCGAGCCCCGAGCGGATGCAGGTCATCGACGGCGTCGAGATCGACTACACGTCGAACGAGCTCCACCCCGTCCTCATCGGCGTCCTCCAGGGCAACGGCAACTACATCGAGCGGATCCTCGGCCCCCTCCAGCTCCACGTCGATCCCGACCTCGCCTCCCTTCGCCCGCTCGTCGCCGCCGCGCTCTCGCGCCGGATCTTCCGCCACTACGTCGGCTTCGCCACGAGCCAGCTCCGGGCCTGGGAAGCGGGAGGCCGCTCGTCGGCGAAGAAGCTCCTCTATGTCCTCAGGACCACGTTGACCGGCGCCCACGCCCTCCGGACGGGCGAGATCGTCACCGACGTCACCGCGCTCCTCGACCTCTACGGCTTCAGCGACGCGCGCGAGCTGGTCGAGGCCAAGCGCGCCGGGGAGCAGGCGCCGCTCGCTCCCGACGTCGCCGAGCGCTGGGCCGAGCAGATCGCCCGCGCCTTCACGACCCTCGAGGCGGCCCGCGATCACGCCGCGCTTCCGGAGGAGCCGCCCAACCAGGGAGAGCTCAACGACTGGCTTCTCGCGCTGCGCAAGGCGCGGCTCTGACGCGCGGCGAGGGCGCGCGGGCACGCCAGCCCGGTCTCACCGCGGCAGCGAGCAGCCGTCCCCGCACGCGTTGCGGCCGTCGCCGCACTTCACCGCGCGCCCCTGCCCCACGCAGGTCACCTGGCATCCTGCCCCGGCGTTGGAGCACGCCACCGCGCACGAGCCCATGCACATCACCTGGCACCCTCCGACCCGATTGCACCTCACGACGCTCCTGTCGCCCACGACGTGGGCGCACTTGTTCACGTCCTCGCAGGTGATCGAGCACCCCGCGCCGCAGGTCACCTGGCACGTCTCCGCGCTGCGGCAGTCGGTGGAGCAGCCGTCAGCGCACGTCGTGCTGCACCCCTTGCTCCTCGCGCAGGAAGACTGGCACTCACCGGCGCAGTGGCTCGCGCAGCTCTCTCGATCGGAGCAGCTCGGCCTGCAGCCGGGCGCGTCGCCGCACGTCAGCAGGCAGCTCGCCGGCACGTTTCCCGGACTGCCGCCCGGGCAGGTGCAAGGCGCGCCCGGCGGGCAGCCGGCGGGGTCGACAGCGAGCGCCGCAGCGCTCCGGGCCTGCGCGACATCCGGCAGGGACACCGGCGCGCCGCTGTCGCCAGCGTCGCCGCCGCCCCGATCGCGGGAGGGCCAGAGCAGCAGCACCATGCCGACGCCCACGAAGAAGAGGAGCGCCCCCACCCCGCCGACGACGGCGATCTGCGTCGCTCCCGGTGCGCGCGGCCCCCGCCCCCGGGGCGCGGCCCCCGCCCCCGCCACCCCCGGATAAGGCTGCCCCGGAGGAGCCCCCGTCGAGGCCGCCACCGCCGCCGGCATCACCCCCCCCGGCGGGCTCGCGCTCGGGAACTGCGCCCCCACCGGCGGCCCATCGGGGATGGCCCGGCCGTACGCGCGCGTGCGCTCGTCCATCCTGGCCAGCTCCCCCGTCGCGAAGGGCGGCTCCTCGCCCCGTCGCAGCGCGCGCACGTCGGCGAGCATCGTTTGCGCGTCCGGGTAGCGCCGCTCGACCTGGAAGGCGAGCGCGCGGTCCACGACGCGCGCGACCCGCGGATCCACGCCCGGCGCCACCGTCGACAGCGGAGGAGCCGGCGTCGTGCTCCTCCTCACGAGGAGCTCTCCCTCGGTGAGCCCATCGTCGTCGTGGACTCGACGGTTCGCGAGGATGGTGAACATCGTCGCGCCCACCGCGTAGAGGTCGGCCCGCCCGTCCACGTTCCTCCCCAGGATCTGCTCGGGCGCCATGTAGCTCGTCGTGCCCAGCACCGCGCCCGTCCGCGTCTTCAGCCCCGAGCCGCCCTGCTTCATGCGCGCGATCCCGAAATCGAGCACCTTGAGCCGCCCATCGCGGGTCACGAAGAGGTTGTCGGGCTTGATGTCCCGGTGGACGATCCCGGCGTCGTGCGCCGCCTTGATGACCTCGAGGAGCGTGTCCATGTGGGCGAGGAGCTCGATCGAATCGATCGTACCGAGCCGCAACACGCGCTCGCGGAGGCTCTCTCCGTCGAGCAGCTCCATGACGAGGAACGGCTCTCCTCGCTCGGTCACGTCGATGTCGTGGACCTGCACCGCGGCCGGGTGCCCGAGCCGCGCGGCGGCGAGCGCCTCCTGCTCGAAGCGGGCGCGGAGCTCCCGGGACACGGCGCCCTCCGGGTGCAGGATCTTGATGGCCACGCGGTGCCCCACGTGATGGGTGGCCGCGTAGACGGCCGCCATCCCCCCCGCCCCGATCAGCGCGTCAATCCGCCATTTTCCGTGGAGGATCGTCCCGACGCGGGCTCTCAGCCGCTGGATCTCGTCCTCTTCCGCTTCCGACATCGGCGCGGAGGCTAGCACGGGCTACCGCGCGGCCGGCTCGCGCGGAGGCCGCGCCGCGCGCGCGGCGCCCTGTCACGCCCCCCGGCCGCGGCCGCGGCCCGCCGTCTCCCACGCCGTCGCCACCGCCTCTTCCGCGCTCGCGACCGACACGATCCGATCCGAGCGCCGGTCGTCCACGCGCCCCCCGGCGAGCTGCCTCGCCCAGCCCCCGCTCGTCGCGAGCGCGATCACCGGCTTGCCGAGCTGCCAGGCGACGGCGATCTCGCTCAGCGTGCCCGCGCCGCCGCCGACGACCACGACAACGTCGGCCATGGCGACGACCAGGATGTTGCGCCCGATCTGCATGCCGGTCGGGATGACGATGTCCACGTACGGGTTGGCCGTGGACGCCTCGTACCCTGGCAGGATCCCCAGGATATCGCCGTCGCGCCACGTCGTCGCCTCGCGCCCGCCGCGCGACACGGCGGCCATGACGCCCCCCAGCCCCCCGGTGACCAGCCGGAACCCCGCCTCCACGGCGCGCCGCCCGAGCTCGACGCACACAACCTCGGTCGCCGCGTCCACCGCGAGGCCGTTGCCGATCACCGCCATCACGGGGCGGCGCGGCACGTAGGGAGCGATGTCCCGCTTCGTGTCCTCGTCTTCTCGCTCGTCCCGATCGTCGTCCATCACGGCTCCGCTCCGGCGCCCGCTACTTCTTCAGCCGGCCGAGGAGCTGATCGCCCAGCTTGGGCTGCTCGATCTTCCCGAACACCTTCTTGGGAACGAGCTTCATCGGAGACCCCCTGGAGGGCGCGGGCCGGCCGAGCCCACCCGAGGGCGCTGCTCCCCGGGCCGCCGTTCGTGCGCCGGATCGAGCTAGCCCCCGCGGCCGCGTGGAGTCAAGGCTCGCGCCGGCGCCGCGAGCGCGCTCGGTCGCGTGGTCGCGTGTCGCCCGGTCGCGCTACCGCTGGGCCGGGTAGAGGCCGTCCACGGCGTCGGCCCAGAGCTTGTTCATGGCCACCCGCCCGGCGGGATCCGGGTGCACCTTGTCGGTGAACCGGTCGGGGTGGTCCTTGAACCACGTATACAGGTCCGGCCCAGCAGGGAGGCCGTTCTCCTCCGCCAGCGCGTCGATCGCCTCGTTGAACACAGGGACCGCGTCGTGGTTGCCGTCAGGCGAGAACGGAATGTGCGCGAGCACCGGTACGCGGCCCGCCGCCTCGATCTTGTCGATGATCTGCTGCAGGTTCGCCTTGAAGGTGCTCGGGTCGGTCTGGCCCCAGGAATCGTTGGTGCCGTAACCGATGGCGAAGTAGTGGAAGTCGGGGTTCAGCTCCAGGACGTCATCGATTCGATCGAGCGCGCTGGGCTTGTCGCTGCTCTTCGTGAGCTCGCTCCCGATGCCTCCGTTGATCATCGCCGGATAGTGGGCCGGGTGCGCCGCGTGCACGTTCTCGGCGAAGCTCGGCTGCGTGGCCGGGGTGTCGCGGTCATAGGCGAACGCCGTGATGCTGTCGCCGAGGAAGAACCACGTGTCCTCCGCGCCCTTCGAGATGTCGTGCACGTCGATCTCGTCGAGCTGCACGCCGGTGTCGTCGGTCGTCGCGGGGGCCGCGGTCACGACGAGCCGGACCCAGCTCTTGCCGCCGAAATCGAAGCTGTGGGCGCGCGTGCGGACCGGGTTGTTGGTCACCTCCGCGACCTGGGTCCAGGTGCCGTCCGAGCCGTTCGTCGAGTCGCTCGACGTCTCCACGCGGTAGGCGCCCGGCGCCCCGTATTGCACGTCCGTGTAGTTGTAGTTGTACGAGGCCGTCCAGCTCAGGAGCAGCCGCTCGTACCCGGTCCCGACCTGGATGGCGACCCAGGCGGGCGCGGCCGAGGTGGGCTTGCCCGCGATCCAGGTCCCCGCCGACCTGTACTTGCCGTCGTTGATCACCGACGCCGTCCCCCCCGAGGCGAAGGCCGGCTTGCCGCGAGAGATGATGGGATTGGGCACGATCCCCTGCGCGTCCGCACCGCCGCCGGTGCCGCCACCGCCACCGCCGGTGCCGCCGCCGCCGGTGCCGCCGCCACCCGTGTCCCCGGCGCCGCCCGTACCACCGCCCGCGCCGCCCGTGCCCTGCGCGGTGGTGCTCCCGGAGCCCCCGGAGCTCGCCGACGAGCCGCCCGTGCCCCCGGAGCTCGCTGACGAGCCGCCGCCGCCGTCGTCATCCGAGCAGGCCGACAGGAGGACTACCGCCCCCAGCGCAAGAACCAGGAAAGGTGACTGGTGAGTTGAACGCAAAGTCATCGAAACCGACCTCCAGCGCCGGGCACTCTGGGGCAGTTCGGCGCCACGATCAACCACCTCCGTCCTCGATCCACGTCGACAAATGAACCGGTAAAGTCAAGTTCGCTGCGCCATAGATCGCGTCAGCCCAGGCAAGTGCCTCGACGAGTGAAACCATCAACTGAAACGGTAAATATCCAGAGATGTTACCCGTCGCGACGGGGGCATGGCAGATCCTCGCGACGGACCGCGCCCACGGTCGGGATCAACCGTCCGGGCAGGTGACCGCAGCGCGGGTCGCGCTGTACCGGCGGCTGCTCGCGGCCGCCGGCGCCCGGCCCGACGAGGCCCTCCGCCACGAGGCGCCCGGCGGGCTGAGCCTTACTTGATGGTCCGGACGAGACGGAAGCCGACGCCTCGGGACACCGCGTCCGACGCGGGGTAATTCTGGCCGGCCACTCGCAGCATATCCCGCGAGCCCGCGGCGTTGCCACCCCGAGCCACGCGGAGATCCGCCGCGTCGGTCCTCAGCGCGATCTCCGTGGCAGGGTTCGTCACGGGCCCCTCGGCGTCATGAAAGACGGGTCGATCGCTGGTCCATTCGAAGACGTTGCCGAGCATGTCGAACAGGAGCCAGCGGTTGGGCCGCTTCGTCCCCACGGGGTGCGTGCGCCCCCCCGAATTCACGTCATACCATGCGATGGGCTCGAGGCTCGGCTCGGGGTCGTAGCGCGCATCCGGATTCGCTCCGGTGATGTCACCTCCGTAGTAGGCCGTCCTCGTCCCCGCGCGCGCGGCGTACTCCCATTCTGCCTCCGTTGGCAGGCGATAGCCCTCGCACTCGTAGACGCTCGTCGCGCCGCCGGTGAGGTCCACGCGGCCGCAGATCACGCCGCGGCCCAGCTCGCCTTGACATTCGGAGAGCTCGAAGCAGGGCGCGAGCGGCGGCTCGTGACGTGCGGAGAGCAGGTTCGCGAAGAGCAGGGCTTCGAACCACGTCGCATAGCGGAGCGGGCACGCGTCGTCCTTGCAGGTCACCGGACCTTCCTGCACCTTCTCCGGCTTCTCCGGCATGACGCTGACGAGCTCCGACCACTGCTTGCGCGTCAGCTCGAACTGCCCGATCTCGAACCCGCGCTCGAGCGTGACCGCCCTTGGGATCTCGGAGCTCTCACCACGCCAGAGCTCGCTCTCTGGCGAGCCCATGATGAAGCAGCCCGGCGGAATGCGACACCAGCCGTCCGCGCACTCGGCCACCACCGCCGGATGGCGACACACGGATCCATCGGCGGAGGCGACTTCCCAGCCAGCCACCTCCGGACCGGCCGGATCCACGTTGCTGGCCGGCACGACGGAGGGCTCCCGGCGCTCCGCCTCGGGCTGGCAGCCGAGGGGGACGATCAGGAGGGCCCAGAGAGCGACACCGAGCGCGCACGTCATCGAACCGCTTGTGTTCATGGCTCGTCGCTGACCCCGAGGTCCGCGCCCACGACCTCGAATCGATCCGCTGCGGGCTGAGTCTTGAGCCCCTCCGTCACGAGCAAGGCGACGCCGCCGAGCAGGCTCTCGTGGCCCAGTCCGCCATTCCAGCTGACGCGCTTGCCGGTGCAAGGTTCGACGTTCTCTGCCGATTCACTGCACGCGGCGACGTAGGCGTTGAAGAGATCCTTCATCGTCCAGCGCAACTCCGGCGTCGGATGGTTGTCGACCCCGTAGAGGAACTCCAGCCAGTCGTACTCGGTGCCGAACGAGAGGAGGTCGGGGGACGAGCTCCCGTCGATGCAGTGCGTGTTGCGCCACCGGACCGCCTGCTTGCAGCTCACCGGGACCGGCGGCTGATTGATGTAGAGGCCGGTGTCCTCATCGAACGCGCAATCGGTCACTCCCGGCATGCACTCCGTGTTCGACATCGGCTTGTAGTAGACGAACGTGCAGTCGGATTCCATGTCGGCGTTGAAGGCCTTGGCCGCGAAGTACTGAGCAAACCCCTCGACCTGCGCGGCGTTCGGCTCCTCCAGCGATTGCAGGCAGTGGAGCCGCTGATCGGGGGGGACGCCATCGCAGCGGCAGAGCGCGAGCTGGTCGGCTTCGCCCGTGCCGCAGCCGTACTCCGGCCTCATCAGCCCTTGACCATTGCCCTGAATGAAATGACCGAACTCGTGCGCGACGACGTACTTGAAGCGGGTCGACGAAGCGGCCAGCCCGTCTGGCTCGAGAAACAATGTGTTGCCGCTCCTGCAGCTCGTCTGGAGCTGCTCCCCCGTGCACGGATCGCTGGTGAGACAATATTCGTCGACGACGATCTCGATTCGACCATTGCCCTCGTAGCGATGATCGATCATCGCACGCACGATGCCGAGCTCGCCATCGCTCTCGTGTTCACGTTTGAGCATCTGGCTGATCGCCGCGCCGGCTCGGGTGATCGAGTTGTGCTCGACGAAGGCCGGGCGGAGGGGCGCCGGGGGCGTCGTGGGCCAATCGATCGGGTGGGCCGAGCACGTCGCGTCGGTGACGCTCCCGAGGTCCTCCGCGTAGATCGCGCACATGGAGGCCGGCCCGCTCTGCCCGGTTTGCCGCACGACGACGTTGGCCCCGGTGAACGCTGAGCCGTTGATGGCGCAGTGGGTCCCCGAAGGGTCCAGGCAGTGCTGGCTGATGACGCGGGTCGCGATCTGGAGGTCGGTGCCCAGCTGCCAGTGCGAGCGAACGGGGAGCTTGGGCCTCGGAACGCAGCCGTCGCCGTCGAGCACGCCGCCGCGGTCGAAGAGCACGCCGGTCGAGTTCGTCATCGTGATCTGGTAGCGCGCAAAGCTCGCCGGGACCGGCTGCATCTCCTTGCCGGGAAGGTAGTCCTCGCTGCCGATGCCGGTCCAGGGGCCAGAGTCGATGAACTGCGCGTTCCAGTCGAAGCAGATGTCCGGGCTCGCGATCGGCGTCGCGGTGAAGCACATGCGGCCGCCGTCGATGCACGTCTCGTTCGCGCCGGTAGCGCCTGTAACCAGGTCGACGTCGAACGCGTAGTCCCGGAGGTCGTCGTCCCCGAGGCAGAACCATGCGTCGTCGTCGTCCACGTCGACCGAGACGTGGACAGTGGCCCGATCGCGAGCGACCTGCACCGTGCCGCTGCTCGTCTGACCCTTGTCCTGGCCGTCGATGACGAGCTTGGCGACGAACGGATCGACCGTGCCACACAGCCCCTCGCCCTCATCGAAGCTGAGCGAGGTGACCGTGAACGTGAAGGCGGCGGGGCCGGCCTCCTCGTTGCTCGTGTTGCCCACCTGAGGGCCCACGAAGTCGCCATACACCTCCGAGGCCAGGTGGGACGTGGCAGACGTCGTCACCTCCGGCGCGAGCTGTACGTTCAAGGACGCGAGCGACACGCCCGGACGCTCGATGGGGACGAGGGCGGGCGGCGGGTCGGGCTCTGGCTCCGGGGGTACATCTCCCAGATCGCAAGCGGGGCTGGACGAATTCGCGGTCGCCGTCTCTCCGGCGAGCTGCCACGAGAGGCTGCCGCTCAGGTCGAAGGGCGCAAAGAACACCTTGTCGTGCACCCCGGGCAAGAGCGTCGTGGGCGGCGCCACGCCTCCCGCGGGGACGAGCTGGTTCTGGGGGCCGAGCGGCACCGTGACCGGGAAGTCGCTCTCGTTCTCGTAGCCGAAGAGCGCGGCCCCCGCAGGGTGCTTGAAGCGTCGCACGCACTCGACAACCGGGTGGATGTTCAAAACATCGTACCAGTGGTCGAAGGGATCGAACGTGATGGTGGAGCCCGCCTCGGCGGCCTCGACCGTTTGCCCGAAGAACGACCCTCGATGTCCGGGCGACCCGACCGGCGCGAGGCGCAGGGTCGCGCTGGGCGCCACGAGGGTCCCGTTGAACGCGGACTCGAGCGAGACGGTCCCGGTCCCGAGGTAGGCCAGGAAGAAGCTGCTGTCCGGGCCGACGAACTGAACTCTACCCTTGAAATCGAGCAGCTGGCGTACATAGACGATCACCGGGCCTGCCGACGTGTCGAGGCGGGCGATCGACTGAGGCTGCATCTGGAGCTGATCGAGATAGTACGTGCCCGAGCTGAGATCCAGCGTGCTCCGGGAGCCGACGGAGACGTTCGCGTAACCTCCCGGGGCCAGCGACGAGGTCGTGTCCGGTCCGACGGGCGGTACGCTGACGAGCGACGGAAAGTCGACAGTGAAGCGCAGGTTCCCGAGGGGGCCGAGGGGCGTCGCCGGAAGCTCGGTCCCGACGATCGCTGCCCCGGCTTGCTTGGTGATGGTGCCTGCCGCCTGGACCGTGCCGGTGGCCTGCGTCTGACTCCCGAGCCAGACATTGCCTCCGCTGACGAGCGCCCCTGTCTTCGTCGCGGCGTTGACCTCGAGGAGGCCGGTGCCGACGTTCACCGCCGGCGCTGGCGCGCCGTTCACGTCGCGCAGCGTGACCCCGCCGGCGATGTGCAGCGACTGCGATGCATGGAGGGCGACGTTGCTCTGTGAAAAGCCAGCTGGGAACCCGAGCGCGATCTCGAACTGGTTCGAGAGCGCCTGCCTGGCCGTGGAGATCGCGGCCTGCTCGGGAGCCTCCCCCGCGGGCGTACCACAAGCTACCACGCTCACGCTCGCCGCCAGCGCCAGGGCCCGTGAGAGTCTCGCCTGGATCCTTGAACCGTCGTTCGTCGTGCTTCCCCCTCTGCCACCGGCAGAAGGACACAACCTGGTGCGCTCCGGTAGATTGATGTTCTCGTGTTTTGCCATGGTCGTCCCGTGAGCACAGGCCGCTGTGGAAAACGCTGTTTCTCGGCCGCTCGGACTGGCACGTAGCACTCCATGTGCCAGGCGCAGAGGACGCGAGAAGTCTCGATCCGTCGCGTTCCACGCGCTGGACGACGGGCCGCCCGCCGCGCTGTGAGGCCCGTTCTCCATGACATGTCACGGGCTGCAGCGTGACATGTCACGGCTCGCGGCATGACATGTCACGGCCCGCAGCGCGGCACTGCCCGCGGGAGCGTCGCGCATCGGTCGCGCGCGGCTCTCGACGGTTCGGCGCCGCAACATCGTTGCCCAGACTCGGTCCTGGCCCCGTGATAGGGAGACCCCTCTCTACGCGCCCCCCGCCACCTCGCTCCAGTCGATGTCGAACCGCGCCAGGTACTTCCGCAGCCGGTCCGCGTCGTTGACGCTCTTCTTCTTCGCCCGCGACGCCGCGAACAGCACCCGTCCCGCCTCCGACAGCGACCGCGCGCCCTTCAGCACCCGCAGCACCTCGGCCAGCTGCACCCGGTCGAACGGGTCGAGCGCCGCCGCCCGGCGCGCGCCGAGCGCCGCGACAACGAGCTCGTCCCCGTCGCCCCCCTCCCCCGCCATGCCGCCCCTCACGCCGCTGGCCGCCGGCGCTCGCCGCCAGGCCTCCACCAGCCGCCCGATCTCCTCCTCCACGATCGGCCCCCCGATCCTCCCCCCGGGCGCGAGCGTCGCCATCCGCGTCACGGCCGCGTTGAAGTCCCGGAAGTTGCCCGGCCACACCGCCTCTCGCGACGTCGCGAACGCGAGGAACCGCGCGCGCGCGTCGCGGCTCATCGTGATCCGCACGCCGAGCAGCCGCGCCGAGGCGTCGAGCTCGTATTCGAGGTTCGGCTCGATGTCCTCGACCCGCTCCCTGAGGCCCGGGAGCCGGAAGGTCCACAGGTTGATCCTCGCCAGGAGGTCCTCCCGGAAGCGCCCCGCCAGAACCTCCAGCGCGAGATCCCGGTTCGTGCCGGCGAGCAGCTGGAACTCGCTCTTCACCTCCCTGTCCGAGCCGACCGGCAAGAACGCCTTCTCCTCGATCGCCCGCAGCAGCATCGCCTGCTCGTCCGCGCCGAGCTCGCCTATCTCGTCGAGGAACAAAACCCCCTCGTGCGCCTTGCGCAGGAGCCCCGGGCGGTCCTGGAGCGCCCCCGTGAACGACCCCTTCGTGTGCCCGAACAGCGCCGACATCGCCCCGTCGCCGCGGATCGTCGCGCAGTTCAGATCCACGAAGTCGCCGCCCACCTGCCGGCGCCCCTTCTTGAGGTCGTAGATCTTCCGCGCGAGCTGCGATTTCCCCGCCCCCGTCGGGCCCATCAGCAGGATGGGCGCCCGCGACGCGATCGCCACGTGCTCTATCCGCTCGATCAGCTTGTTGTACGCCGCGTTGCGCGTCTCGATACCGCTCTTCAGGAACGACACCCCCTCGCGCTGCTCCTTCTGGAAGCGCGACGCGATGCGGTCGTACTTCGAGAGGTCGAGATCGATGATCGTGAACGACCCGGCCGCGAGCTCCTCTCGGTCGCGCTTCGGCGGCGACGTCTGGATGAGCCGACCCGGGAAGTACCGCGACTCCGTGAGCAAGAACAGGCAGATCTGCGCGACGTGCGTGCCCGTCGTGATGTGGACGAGGTAGTCCTCCCGGTCCGGCGCGAACGGGTAGGCCCTCGCGAAGTCGTGGAGCGCGCCGTACACCGCCTCGAAGTCCCACGGATCGTCCACCTCGACCACGTGACCGCGGATGTCCGTCTCCGGCGAGGCGCGCCGCACGTCACCCATCACCGTCTCCGCCAGGCCCTCGAAGCGGCGCTGGTAGAGCAGCTCGAACCGGTCGACGATCAGGTCCTCGTGCTGGCACAGCGCCACGCTCGGGCGCCAGCGCGACCAGCGCTCCTGCGTCTTCCCGGTGTCCAGCGTCGGGCCCAGCATGCCGAGGACCACGGTCGTCTTGCGCGTCATAGAATGCTCTCTAACCGTTTTATACACAGGTCTAATCCGCAGGGCCAGCAGCCCGTGATCGCCTGGATTTCGAGTGGCACGGGCCGTGCGATACGCAGACGCAGACGCAGACGCAGACGCAGACGCAGACGCAGACGCAGAACGCAGGAACGACAGAGACCGACGGACCCCGCCGCGAACGCGAGCCGCGGCGCGCGCCGGACGGCTCGACCCCTCACCGGAGATCTTGCCATGGAGCGAAGCTACAACGTCATCCCCACGGACTCGGGCGTGCCCATCAAGGCGTGGACGGTCGGCGTGCCGTTCGAGACCGCCGCGGAGGCGCAGCTCAAGAACCTCGCCGCGCTGCCGTTCATCCACAAGTGGATCGCCGTGATGCCCGACGCGCACCAGGGCATCGGCGCGACCGTGGGGAGCGTCGTCGCGACGCACGGCGCGGTCATCCCGGCGGCCGTCGGCGTCGACATCGGCTGCGGGATGATGGCGGCGCGCACGAGCCTCTCCGCGTCGCAGCTGCCGGACGCGCTGCGCGGGCTCCGGTCGGCCATCGAGGGCGCGGTGCCGCACGGCCGCACCGACAACGGCGGGAAGAACGACCGCGGCGCGTGGCGCTCGCCGCCCCCGGCCCAGGTCGCGGCGTGGGCCGAGCTCGAGCCGCGGTACCGGCAGATCGTCGAGAAGCACCCGCGCATCGGGCGCGGCCACGCCATCGAGCACCTCGGCACGCTCGGGACCGGCAACCACTTCATCGAGCTCTGCCTCGACGAGGAGGACCGCGTCTGGGTCATGCTGCACAGCGGGTCGCGCGGCGTCGGCAACCGGGTCGGGAGCTACTTCATCGAGCTCGCCAAGCAGGAGATGAGGCGCTTCTTCATCCACCTGCCCGACGCCGACCTCGCGTACCTGCCGGACGGGACGAGGCACTTCCACGACTACATGCAGGCCGTGTCGTGGGCGCAGGACTTCGCGGCGGTGAACCGCGAGCTGATGATGGCGCAGGTGATCGAGGCGCTCCGCGGCTCGGGCGAGCTGCCGCCCTTCGACGCGACGGTGGAGGCGGTGAACTGCCACCACAACTACGTGGCGCGCGAGCACCACTACGGGAAGGACGTGCTCGTGACCCGCAAGGGCGCCGTCCGCGCGCAGGCGGGTGATCTCGGGATCATCCCGGGCAGCATGGGCGCGCGCTCGTTCATCGTCCGCGGGCTCGGCAACCCGGAGAGCTTCTGCAGCTCGAGCCACGGCGCGGGCCGCGTCATGTCGCGAGGCGAGGCGCGCCGCCGCTTCTCCGTCGCGGACCACGAGGCGGCGACCGCGGGCGTCGAGTGCCGCAAGGACGAGGACGTGATCGACGAGACGCCGGCGGCCTACAAGCCGATCGACGACGTGATGCGGGCGCAGGAGGATCTCGTCGAGATCGTCCACACCCTGCGGCAGGTCGTCTGCGTGAAGGGGTGAGCCGCGCGCCGCGGGGCCGTGATATCGCTGATCCAGGAGAGAGCCGATCGCCATGCTGACCATCGATGGATCCATCGGAGAGGGAGGGGGCCAGATCCTCCGCACGACGCTCGGCCTCTCGCTGATCACCCAGACGCCCGTCCGTATCACCTCGATCCGCAAGGGCCGCGCGCGCCCGGGCCTGATGCGGCAACACCTGACCTCGGTCCGGGCCGCTGCCCAGATCGGCCGCGCCGAGGTGTCGGGCGCCGCGCTCGGGTCGCAGGAGATCGTGTTTCGACCGACCGCGATCGTCCCCGGCGAGCACACGTTCCAGGTCGGGAGCGCGGGGAGCACGACGCTCGTGCTGCAGACCGTCCTGCCCGCGCTGCTCCGCGCGCCCGCGCCGTCGGCGCTCACGCTCGAGGGCGGCACGCACAACCCGCTGGCGCCGCCGTTCGACTTCCTGGACCTCGCCTACCTGCCGCTCGTGCGGAGGATGGGGCCGGACGTCACCGCGACCCTCGTGACGCCCGGCTTCTACCCGGCCGGCGGCGGGGTGGCCCGCGTCTCGATCGCGCCGGCGCCGGCGCTCGCGCCGCTCGAGCTCCTCGAGCGCGGGGAGATCCGCGGCCGGCGGGCGGTCGCGACGGTGTCGAACCTCCCGGGCGCCATCGCGGCGCGCGAGCTCGACGCGGCGGCGGCGGTGCTCGGCTGGGAGCCGGACTGCTTCAAGCCCAGCGTGCTGAGGGGCGGGAACGGCCCGGGCAACGTGCTCACCATCGCCGTCGAGAGCGAGCACGTGACCGAGGTCTTCACCGGGTTCGGGGTGAAGGGCGTGCGCGCGGAGTCCGTCGCCACGAAGGCGGCCGAGGAGGCGCGCGACTACCTCGCGGCGGGCGTCCCCGTGGGCGAGCACCTGGCCGATCAGCTGCTCTTGCCGATCGCCCTCGCGGGCCGCGGCGCCTTCCGGACCGTGCGCCCGTCATCCCACACGACAACCCACCTCGGGCTGCTCCGAGATCTCCTCGGGATCCGCGCGTCCGTCGAGCAGATCTCGGACGCGGCGTGGCAGATCGAGATCTGGCGCTGAGCGCGGTCCACGGCGGATCCGCGGCCGATTGACGTCGGCGTCCCGGTTGTGCCACATCACGACGGGCGTACGGCGCGCCCTGCGCCGCGGGCTGCCCGCGGCGCGGCGGCGCGCCCGGACGGCGGCGACGCGGAAGGCGGGACAATGGCGAAGCGCGATTACCTCAAGATCACGGACACGACCCTGGCCGAAGCGCACCGCGTGCTCAGGCTCGCCGCTCGCCTGAAGGAGGAGCCGAAAGGGCGGCGCACGACGATCCTCGCCGGCCGGGCCATCGCGGTCGTCCTGGAGAAGGCGAGCACGCGCACGCGCGTGTCGTTCGAGGTCGGCATCGCGCAGCTCGGCGCGCAGCCGGTCGTGCTGAGCACCCAGGGCAGCCAGATCGCCCGCGGCGAGCCGATCCGCGACACGGCGCGCGTCCTCGCCCGGTACTGCGACGCGATCGCGTTCCGCACGTCGTCGACCGCGCGCCTGCTCGAGATGGCCGAGGCGAGCGTGCCGGTGATCAACGCGCTCTCGGACGACGGCCACCCGGTGCAGGTGCTCAGCGACGTCTTCACGATCCAGGAGGCGCTCGCGGCGAGCGGGGACAGGAGCGGCATCGCCGGCCGGCGCATCGCGTTCCTCGGCGACTGCGCGAGCAACATGGCGCGCTCGTGGCTCGAGGCGGCGCAGCTCTTCGATTTCCACCTCGTGCTCGCGGGGCCCGAGGGGTACATGCCGCCCGCCGACGAGGTCGAGCGCGCGCGGAAGACGGGCCACGTCACGATCACCCACGACCCGCGCGAGGGCGCGGCGGGCGCGGACGTTGTGAACACGGACGTGTGGGCGAGCATGGGACACGAGGCCGAGGCGGAGAAGCGCCGCGCCGCGTTCGCCGGCTGGACGGTGGACGCGAAGGTGATGGCGAAGGCCGCGCAGCACTCCATCGTGCTGCACTGCCTGCCGGCGCACCGCGGCGAGGAGATCGACGACGAGACGCTCGAAGGGCCGCGCTCGCGCGTGTGGGATCAGGCCGAGAACCGGCTGCACGTGCAGAAGGCACTCATGCTGTGGCTGCTCGGCGTCGAGCTGGCCTAGAGCGTCCGCCCGCCACGCGGGATCAACCGAGGAGCGCGCCGCGCCGGGAGCGGGCGGGGGGCCCGTCGCCGCCCGAGCGGCCCGTGAGGTCCGCGACGACCTGCACCAGATCGGCAGGGTCGATCGGCTTGGCGACGTGCTTCTGGAAGCCGGCCGCCAGCGCCCTCCTCCGGTCCTCGAGCCGGGCATAAGCGGTCAGGGCCACGGCGGGGATACGCCGGATCTCGTCCCGGCCCGCCGCGCGGAGCTGGTGGATCAGCGCATAACCGCTCTCCCCCGGCATACCGATGTCGCTGAGCAGGACATCGGGCCTCAGCCGCTCCAGGACGCTCATGGCCTCGCTCGCCGAGCCGGCCGTTGTGACCCGCGCGCCCGCTCCCTCCAGCAAGAACGCGATCATCTCCCGGGCGTCCGGCTCGTCCTCGACGACGAGGACGTGAACGCCGAAGAGCGGCGGCGGCTCCCCGCTCCGCAGCGGGGCGCGCCCCGGCGCGGACGGCGGCCCCTCGTGCGCGGCGGAGGGCACAGCGGGCAGGGGGAGCGTCACCGTGAACGTCGCGCCTCCCCCCTCGCCCGGGCTCTCCGCCTCCACCGTGCCGCCGTGCAGCTCGACGAGGTGGCGGACGATCGCGAGGCCCAGCCCGAGCCCGCCGTGCGCCCTCGTCGGGGAGGAGTCGCCCTGGCGGAAGCGGTCGAACACATACGGCAGGAACGACGTGGTGATGCCCTTGCCGCTGTCCGTGACCGAGATCGCGACCTGGGCGTCGCTCCGCCCCACCCGGACGGTGACAAGCCCTCGCTTCGGGGTGAATTTCACCGCGTTGGAGAGCAGGTTCCACATGACCTGCTGGAGGCGATCCGGGTCGCCGCACACGTGGCTGAGCCCCTCGCCCGGCTCGACGCGGATCTCGATCTCCTTCGCCTTCGCCGTCGGCGTGATGGTGTCCACGGCGGCCGCGATGACGGCGGCGAGATCCACCGCGATCGTGCGGAGCCGCAGCTTGCCCGTGATGATCCGGGAGACCGTCAGGATATCGTCGACGATCTGCGCCTGCGCGTGGGCGTTGCGCTCGATCGACGCCATGCCCTGCTTGACGCGCTCCGGGGCGAGGCCCTTGTCCTTGATCAGCCTCGCCCAGCCCAGGATCGCCGTGAGCGGCGTCCGCAGCTCGTGGGAGACCGTCGCGAGGAACTCGTCCTTCATGCGGTTCGCGTCCTCGGCCCGGAGGCGGTCCTTCTCCGACTGGGCGAGCGCCTGCTGCTCGCGGCGGAGCAGCTCCGTGCGCTCGTGCTCGAGCTGCTTCAGCTCGGTGATGTCGACCACGGCGCCCGTCAGGAACAGCGGGGAGCCGTCCCGATCGGCGACGATGCGCCCGCGATCGTGGACCCACCGGATCGACCCGTCGGCGCGGACGACGCGGTGGATGAGGTCGTAGATGCACCGCTCGCGGATGCTCTTCTCCGTCATGGCGCTCACCGCGTCGAGATCCTCCGGGTGGACGCGGCTCAGCCAGTCGCTGACGGGCTGCGTCGTCTCGCGCTCGTCCAGGCCCAGGATGCGGTTCAGGCTCGCGTCCCTCGTGTCGTAGTTCGTCTCCAGGTCGACTCGCCACGTGCCCACGTCCGCCGCCCACGTGGCCAGCCGGAGCCGATCCTCCCGGTCCTGGAGCGCGCTCTCGATCCGGAACCGCTCGGTCAGGTCGACCGAGGCGCCGACCATGCGGATCGCCTTGCCGGACGCGTCCCGGAGCACCGCGCCGCGATCGAACACGCGGGCGACGGAGCCGTCGCCGCGGTAGACGCGGTACTGCGCCGACCAGGTGTCGGCGTCCCCGTGGATGAGCTCCTCCAACGCGCGCGCAATGCGGTCGCGATCCTCGGGCAGCACGCGGTCCACCCACCACGCGCCGGTCGGGGCCGTCTGCTCGGGCGTGTAGCGGAAGACCTCGTGAAATGTCGCGTTGCGCTCGACCCGGTCCGTCCGGATATCCCAGTCCCAGATCGGGTCCTTGATCGCTCGACCGAGGAGGCGATAGCGCTCGTCCTGTACGTCCGCCTCCAGGCGGGCTTGCTGCTCCCGGGCGTCTGCGTGCGCGGCGCCTTCGGCGAGGCCTGCGAGCGCGACCGCGGCCTGATCGGCGAGCGCCTCGATCAGCCAGGCATCCTCGCCGGAGGCCGGGGCGCCCCGCTCGACCGCGAGCACGCCAGAGACACGGCCGCTGACGATCAGCGGCGCGGCGGCGACGTGGACCGCCCCGTCCAGCGCTCGCGCCATCCCGTCGTCGGCCCTCGGGAGCGGGCGGCCGCAGAGCTCGGCGAGCAGCGCCGGATCGAGCCCCAGCGCCGCTCGCACGACCGGACGGCCGTCCTCGTCGTTCAGGATCAGGACGGCCCTGCCGGAGCCGCTCAGGCGCGCCGCCGCGGAGAGGACGATCTCTTGAATCGCGGGCGCCGAACACGCCGACGCGAGCGCGCGGCTGGCCTCGGTCAGCGCGCGGATCTGCCAACGGTGCCTCTCCTCGTGTTCGATCACAGGCAGACGACCCTCGGATCCAGCAGGAGGGTGCTCTCGCGGACGATGGGTGTACATCCCTGACCAGATCGGCCGGGCACGCTCTTGGAACACGGCGCGCCACCACACCAGAGCACGAGCAGGCGGTATGCCTCTTGCGGCCCTGTCATAGGAGCGCGCGGACATGCGCGCCAGCCAAGCCGCGGCGGCCCGGCGCAGAAAACTTGGCCCGGTATCCCGATTCCTGAGCAAACCCACGCAGCGTGGATTTCCGCGACATGCCGCCCGAGCTCCTCCTGGCCGTGGCCGGCGCGGCGCTCGCCTTCGGGCTGGTCCAGACGCTCCGGCTCGCGTGGAGGCGCGCATGGCAGCGGCGCCGGCTCTCGCGGTGGCGGGAGCAGGGCGCCGCGGGAGAGGCCCGCGCCGAGGTGCTCCTCCGCGAGCTCGGCTATACCATCGTCGGCCGGCAGGTCGCGGTCTCGTACGGAGTCCAGATCGACGGCGAGCCGGTCAGCGTCGGGCTCCGCGCCGACTACCTCGTGGCGCACGGTCCCAGGCGGTATGTCGCCGAGGTGAAGACGGGCCGGCTCGCGCCGCGCATCGACACGCCCGCGACGCGGCGGCAGCTGCTCGAGTACCGCGTCGCGTTCGACGTCGACGGCGTGCTCCTCGTCGACGCGGAGTCCCGGCGGGTGCGGTCGGTGGTGTTCCCGCTGCCCGCCGGCGCCGCGGCCCCGTCACCGTACGGCGCGCGCCTCGCGTGGGTCCTGGCGGCCATCGTGGGGGGCCTCGTCGCGGCGATGGCCGCGCGCTCCGCGGGGTGACGCGGGCGCGCGGCGGGCCAGGGCGCGGCTTGCGGAGGGCGCGCGGACGGCCCGCGGCGCGCGCCGGGGCGATGCCTACGGGCGGCTCGCGGCGCGGCGCGCGCGGCGCCTGCGGCCGGCGAGCAGCAGGAGACCGAGCCCGAGCAGACCGACCCTGGCCGGCGAGGCCTCCGAGGTCGCGCCCGCGCGGCACGCGCAGGACGTGTCGGGCTTGTTGCCGCCCGAGCCGCCGCCGCTGGCGCCGCCGGAGCCGGAGCCGGAGCCGGAGCCGGAGCCGGTCGTCAGATCCACCGGATCGTCGAGCCCCACGTCGGGTCCGATCGACCCGGTCGCGGCCGAGGCGGCGCCGCCGTGGACGACCGGCTCGCCGCAGACCCCGTTGACGCACGGCGCGTTGCCGGGGCAGACGGCGCCCGCGCACGCGTCGGCGCAGTTCCCGGCGACGCAGACCTGCCCGTCAGCGCACGTCTTGCCGTCGCAGCCGGTGTCGACGCAACGGCCGTCCCCCCCGCACACCTTGCCGGCGGGGCAGGTGCGGCACCCGCAGTTGGACTGGCAGATGCCGCGCTCGCAGACCGCGCCCTCCTCGCACTCGATGTGGGCGCAGAGATCCACGCACCGCCCGAGCTGGCACTCCTGGTTCGCGGGGCAGACGACGCCGTCACACCCGCCCACGCAGTTGCCGCCGACGCAGATCTGGCCGCCGGTGCACTCCTTGTCGACGCACGCCGGCTCCACGCAGAAGCCGTCGTCGTTGCAGACGAGGCCGACGTCGCAGACCACCTCGCCGCGCCCGCAGTACGGCACGCACGACCCGCGGTTGCACACGAAGCCCTCGTTGCAGAGCCCCTCGCCGTTATCGACCTCGCCGTCGCAGTCGTTGTCGATGTTGTCGCAGGTCTCTTTCTGCTCGCCGGGCTCGAGCACGGGCAGGCACTCGACGTCGCCCTCGGTCGCGCAGCCCGTCCTGCCCACGGCGCACGCGCCCTGCAGGCCCGTGTCGCAGACCTCGCCGCCGCCTTTGCAGGTCACGCCCGTGATGTAGTAGACGAAATCGTTGAAATCGCCGTCGTTCTCGTACCCGCCCTGGCTCCCCTTCCAGCTCGTCGCGGTCACGGGCAGGTCCTCGAAGGCGACATAGAACGCGTCGGGCTCGGCGGTCGACGTGTAGATCAGCGTCGTCACCCACGGCGCGTTCGGCGTGCAGTTCGTGCAGACGGTGTTCAGCTCGCGCTGCGAGAACTTCGTCTGGGTGCAGTACGTGCCCGTCTTGCCGATCAGCGCGAAGCCGACCAGGCCGCCCTGGTACCGCCGGTCGCTCCGGATGTCCGCCGCCGAGAACTGCCGCGGCGTCCAGCCGTGCTGCCCCGTCTGGGTGGTGTTCATCGTGGCCAGCGGGCAGAAATCGTCGTCCTGGCACTGGAACGCCGTTTTGACGTCCGCGGGAATCAGCTCGTAGATCTGGTTGTCCGGCGGGCGCACGCCGCTCGCGGTCGCGTTGTACCAGCCGAACGCGACCTTGCACCCGCCCCCGCGCAGCACCAGTTCTCCCGAGAACCCGCAGAGCGGCGAGAAGACACCTGGCTCCGTGCTCGCGTCGGCCACGGGATCGATGTCTTCCCCCCGGTACATGAAGAGCCCCTCGAGCGTGACGGCGTTCTGGGGGAAGCCCCGGCTCGTCACGAGGCCAAGCTCGTTCTCCTTGACCGCCGTGGGCAGGCGCGTGCCGTCCAGCTGCGTCACAGCAGCGCTCGCGGGCACGGCCCCCGCGAGCGGGGCAAGCGACAGGAACAAGGAAAAGGCGGCTCGAGCCGCGCGGCGGCGAGACGTCATGAAATAAGGCGTTTGCGGCATGAACACCACTCTACACCTCCCGAGGAGACCAGGGTGGATGAGATTACACATCTCCACACCGCCAGAATTATGCAGCACGGTTGTTCATGCGTCGCGGCGCGCAGCCGTCTTGACGCACGCCGTCACCACGGCGCCTGGAGTTGATCTGACGTTGAGTTGACCGTCAGCGTATTCCTGCGCCGCGCCACCTCGCGCCGGGACAGGCCTCCTCGGGCGCTGCGCGAACGACTGCGGCGGAATCGCCACAATGGCTCAATGAAAGAGCGGAGCAATGAAACGACGGCGCGCGCAACGAAACAACCAGCAGCGCGGCCGAGCAACGCGGCGACGCTCCCGGCGCGGGGCGTTGCCTCGGTGTGGTAGGCTCGCGCGGTCAGGCTGCGCGTTTCCACCGCCACCGTATGACCAAGAAATCGCTCCGCGTCTATTTCATCGCCCACCACGACGGCCGCTTCACCGGGATCCTCCTGCGCACGTGGGCATTCCTCTTCGATCGGCCGGCGCCGTCCGCCTATGGCGCCTCCGAGGACGAGGTGCTGCGCGCGATCGAGGTCGAGCTCCACGCGAGGCTCGCCACGGACGAGGACGATCTCGATCGCTACCTGTGGGACGAGTCGTTCGAGGTCCGCTCGCTGGACGTCGACGTCCACCCGCAGACAACGGTCAAGCGGACCGCCGTCGTCGGCCGGCGCCAGATCCCGCTGCGGCTCACGTACCTCGCGAGCAAGCTCGCCGAGGGCGGCGTCCGCGTGATGCTCCCCCGCTTCGGCTGGTCGGTGGTCCTCGAGGATCTCTCGATCGCGCCCGACGTGCTCCGCCAGCTCGTCACGAGCGCGCTGCTCGGCGAGTCCCCTCGGTCGCTCTTCGATTTTCGCCGGGAGGGAGACGAGTACGTGCGCCCGTGGTCGCCGCGCCGGATGGAGCGCGCCGGGCGGAGCGCTCGGCGCCCGGAGGACGAGCGCCCCACGCTGCACGCCGTCTCCGAGGATCTCGTCGAGAAGGCCGCGCGCCAGCGGCTGCCGCTCGCGGTGGGCGAGTCCGAGGAGCTGGAGCAGGCGCTGCCGCTGTTCGACGCGGCGCGCGCCGCGCGCGCCGCGTCGATGCCGTCGATCCTGCTGGTGGGCGGCCCGGGCGTCGGCAAGACGACCTGGGTCCACCGGCTGGCGCGGCGGTTCGCGGCGTGGCGAAGGGACAAGGCGCGCGCGAGCTCGCCGGGCCTGTTCAGCACCTCGGCCGATCGGCTGCTCGCCGGGATGAAGTACCTCGGCATGTGGCAGGCGAGGTGCCTGAGGCTCGTGAGCGAGCTGTCGCACGAGGGGGACCTGCTCCACGTCGGCGCGCTCCTGCCGCTGCTGCGGCCGCAGCCGGACGGCGCGTCGATCGGCGACGTGTTCCTGCCGGCGCTCCGGACCGGGGAGGTGAGCCTCATCGCGGAGTGCACCGAGCCGGAGCTCGAGGCGTGCCAGCGCCGCGCGGCCTCGCTCGTGGCGTGCTTCCAGATCGTCCGGCTGCGCGAGCCGGACGCGGCCGCGGTGCCGGCGCTGCTCGCGGAGTACGAGGCGCGGAAGGACACGCGCGTCCGGCTGCACCCGGCGGGCAAGAAGCGGCTTGTGCAGCACCTCGCGATGTTCCGGCGCGACGTGCTCTTCCCCGGCAAAGCGTTCCGCTTCTTCGACTGGCTCGCGCAGGAGGCCGGTACGCGGGCCGGCGGGGAGGCGGAGGCGGCCGGAGCGGCGCCTTCGCGCGTGCTGTACCCGCGGGACGTGTCCGAGGCCTACGCGCGCCATTCGGGGCTGCCGATCGAGCTCATCGCCGACGAGATCCCCGCGAGCGCCGAGACGATCGCGCGCGGGCTGAAGCGGCGCGTGATCGGGCAGGACGAGGCGTGCGACACGGCGGCGCGGGTGCTGGCGCGCTTCAAGGCCGGGATGAACGACCCCGAGCGCCCGTGCGGAACGCTGCTGTTCGTCGGCCCGACCGGCGTGGGCAAGACGGAGCTCGCCAAGGAGCTCACGCGGTCGATGTTCGGCGACGAGGGGCGGATGATCCGGCTCGACATGAGCGAGTACAGGCTCCCGGGCTCGTCGGCGCGCCTGCTCGCGGCGGGGCCGGACGCGACGACGCTGGCGCAGCGCGTGCGGCAGGAGCCGCTGTCGCTCGTGCTGCTCGACGAGATCGAGAAGGCGCACCGCGAGGTGTTCGACCTCCTGCTCGCGATCCTCGGCGAGGGGCGGCTGACGGACGAGGACGGGCGCCACGTGGATTTCCGGATGGTGCTCATCGTGATGACCTCGAACCTCGGCGTCGCCGACAGGGCGCCTGTCGGCTTCGGCGGCGACGACGAGCGCGCCCTGCCCCCGGGCGCGCGGCGCGCGGCGCCGGCGGGCGTGCGCGAGCACTTCCGGCCGGAGTTCGTGAACCGCATCGACCACGTCGTGCAGTTCCAGGGCCTCGGGCGGGACAGCGTGCTCAGGATCGTCGATCTCGAGCTCGCCAAGGCCGAGGCGCGCACCGGGCTCGTGCGGCGCAACCTGAGGCTCCGTGTGCTGCCCGAGGCGCGCTCCTTCCTGGCCGAGGCGGGGTTCGATCCGAGGCGCGGGGCGCGGCCGCTGAAGCGGGTGATCGAGGAGCGGGTGATCACGCCGATCGCGGCGCGCATGGCGGAGGATCCGGGGTGCAGGGATCGAGAGGTCGTGGTGGCGGGCGGCGGCGCGGGGCTCGAGGTGCGGTTCGGGTAGACGTGAGGAGGGAGCGGCGGTCGGCCGGCGCTCAGCCCGCTTCGACGGGCTCGTCGGCCGCGGCCCCGGGCTCCTCGTGCAAGATGGCCCAGACGAACTCCGGGATGAGCGCGAGCGAGTGCGGGTCCTGTGTGACGCCGATGAGCCCGCTGACGAGCTCCAGGGAGTGCTCCTGGCGGTGCGCATCGACGAGCCGCAGCGGCGCGCTCGCCAGCGCCGGCGGGAGCCGAGCGAACCCCGGCCCCTGCGGATCCGCCAGCGCCAAGAGCGGGTTGCGCCGAGTATCCGCCGCCGTCCACCGCTCGAGCCAGCCGTCGAGGTGTGTATTCGGGACGAAGTGATCCGCGGGCCACGCGCGGAGGTAGGGGAAGAGCACGTGAATCCAGCCGGTGAGCTCGTCCGCCGCGTTCTCGTACCGGAAGAAGGCGCGCCAGAACGCCGGATCCGGGGGCTTTTGCCCCTCCGCCGAGGCGATGATCTGGTCCAGCACGGGCAGGAGCGCGCGGGTCCAGCGCTCCGCGCCGAGCTGTCCGAACGCTTCCGCGCGCTGCCGCACAGAGCGCCAGTCATCCGCCGTACCCATCAGGTAGATGCGCGGGATTCCGGGTGTCGGAAACACCATGTCGGCCGGGAACGGCGGCTCCCACGCGAAGTGCGGCGCGAGCGGGGTTGTCACCGTGAGCTCCGAGGCCACCCGCTCGACCGGCCCTGTCGTCGAGAAGCTGGCTGCCAGGAGCTCCCTTAGCTCGCCGACCTGCGCTGCGGTCTGGGCGGAGAGCTCCGAGAACGTGACGGGCCACGGGTTCACCTGGCCGAGCGTGAAATCAGGCCGGTCGAGCGTCAGCTCGAAATCGCGGTCCTCCCGGATGAACTTGCGCCGCTGCGCCTCGTTCGAGGCGATGTGGAGCGTGAGCCCCCGCGCCAGGCACAGCCATATCACGTCGGGCGAGAGAACGAGCGGATAGCGCTGGGTGAAGGCCATGTACGCTGCCTGGACGAGCGGGTGCACGTCCGTGCGCCCGACGAGCGGCAAGCGATGGCGGTAGGCGGCCTCGATCGGCGAGACGAGCAGGCTCTGCACCGAAGCTTCTTCGTCGAACGCGGGCAGGAGCTCCGTCGAAGGTGCGATCCCGGCAACGTCGATCGTCGTAACGCTCATGGCTCCTCGTCCTCCTGGCCCTGCGCGAAGGCTCCATGGGCCAGCGCTGCCGTAGATAGAACCTCGTACACAAGCGCGCCGCGCGAGACAACTCGCGCCGGCGGCAGCCGCGCAGCGGGCTCAACCTTGGAATCGCCCCGGCAGCACCTCGATCTCGTCGGGCGCGCCGACGCACGGCCGTGCGTCAGACGCGTGAGCGGAGAGGCAGCAAACGCACACCCACAGCGGAACATTCCAGCAAAAAAATGACACATCCGTGCCTGCAATCAGAGCGCCAGGCTACCTGCTCGGCGGACCGACCGCAATCGCGATGCTTGTCGCCGCGTCGCCCTGGAGGCATGCGCGGACTCGGTCCCGGGGGACCGCCACGAGGACGCGAAGGTGCAGGGCATTTGCCGGTCCACAAGGCGGATCCGGAGAGATCGCTGCTGGCCGAGCAGGGTGACATGGCACGGCAACTCCCGCCTCCACAGGCGAGGAGCGAGGCGCTTGGCAGCGCATGAGTTTCGCGTCATTCATGGCGCATGCCCTCCTCGCGCAGCTCCTCGCGCAGCCGTTCGCCTTCGCCGTCGAAAGCCACAGGTGTCCGCTCGGGGCTGCGCGCCCAGGTAAAGAGCGCGGGCAATTTCGCGCATCCTCTGACCGACGGCGGCAGCACGTCCAGCAGCGCGGCCGGGCCCAGCGCCGTGAACCAGGCCGCGGCTCCCAGCCCGACCCCGAAGCCAGACCCCTTCTCCGGCTGGGATCCCGTCACGCGGAAGAGCACAAGCAAACCGAGCTCGCCCGGCCCGACGACCACGACGGCGGCCACGCCGCACAGTCCGTCAGGGAGCCATGTCGGGAGCACGACGAACGGCAACAACAGCGCCAATGTCGGTCGAGCGCCCACCAGCGCACCAAGCTCACCCACCGCGACGCCAAGGCCGCCGGTCTCCAGCGCCGGGAATCTGCAGGATCCGGTCAGGCCTCGATCCGCTCCTACCGATGGCAGCCTCCCCAAGAGCCCCAGCCAACCTACCAACCAGCCAATTCAGGGCCAGGGCAGCTCGACCACTCAGCCTCGGACCACCGACGCCACCGTCAGGCCTCGATCCGCTCCTACCGACGGCAGCGTCCCCAAGGGCCCCACCCAGCCTACCAACCAGCCAATTCAGGGCCAGGGCAGCTCGACCACACAGCCACGGACCACCGACGCCACCGTCAGGCCTCGATCCGCTCCTACCGACGGCGGCCTCCCCAGGGGCCCCACACAGCCTACCAACCAGCCAATTCAGGGCCAGGGCAGCTCGACCACTCAGCCTCGGACCACCGACGCCACCGTCAGACCTCGATCCGCTCCTACCGACGGCAGCGTCCCCAAGAGCCCCACCCAGCCTACCAACCAGCCATCTCAGGGCCAGGGCAGCTCGACCACTCAGCCTCGGACCACCGACGCCACCGTCAGGCCTCGATCCGCTCCTACCGATGGCAGCCTCTCCAAGGGCCCCACCCAGCCTACCAACCAGCCATCTCAGGGCCAGGGCAGCTCGACCCCTCAGCCTCGGACCACCGACGCCACCGTCAGGCCTCAATCCGCTCCTTCAGACGGCGGCCTCCCCGAGGGCTCCACCCAGCCTACCAACCAGCCATCTCAGGGCCTCGGCAAGGGTCCCCAAGGGAACATCAAGGCGACGGAGCCAGGAGGCACGGCTCCCAAGGGGGGCGAGGTGCCCGGAGGGACGCCCGCGAACGAGACCGTCGCGAAGGACAGCACGTCAGCCCAGACCCCCCCCAAGACGGGCGAGAGCGGCGCGAAGAGCACCCCCTCCGGAAAACCCGCTTCCACCGCGGAGCCCACGCCCGCCGAGTCCTCTACCTCGAAGTCACCGCCCGCGGGGCAGGGCTCCCGGCAGCCGGGGTCTGGACGCTCGGGACCGCCGCCGGGAGGCTCGTCCACCACGGCTGACCCTGCGCAGGACGGCAAGGTGACGTGGATTGCAGACAAGGCCGTCACGAAGTCCGCATGGCGGACTCCGACGGGCAGAGTCAGCCGCAAGAAGGCGAAGCGTGCCATCCCGAGCATCGCCGACCAGCTGACCAGCGGCGGCTTCCCCACCGATCCCGCGCAGGCGAAGAAGCAGATCGGGAAGCGCTTCCCCAAGGGACCGCTGTTCAGTGATGCCGAGTGGGACGCCTTCCAGCAGGTCTCCTCGACCCCTGAGGGACAGCGCTGGCTCAAGGCCTCCGGCATGCTCCCGCTCGACCAGATCGAGCAGTACCTTTCGAACGACAACGCCGAGAAGTTCCGCGGCTTCCACCTGCTCCACAAGCCGAGCAAGGTCGTCCTCGCGAGCTACGTCTCGCGCCAGATGAAGGGCAGCGATGACGGCAAGCGCTTCGAGGGCACACCGCCGGCGGCGGTGGCCCTGTCCATGGAGGCGCGGCACACGACCGACCCGGTGAGGAGGGACGAGCTCAAGAAGCAGATCGACCAGGGCATCGCCAGCGAATGGGCCAAGACGCTCGAGCATACCGAGCCCAACGACGCCGCGATCGAGGCCATGGACAAGGGCGCCGTGCTGGCTCCGAGGACGCTCAAGGACAGCTTGACGTTCGCAGAGCCCAAGTCGCTCTCGACGGACGAGGCCCTCGAGCGGTACCGGCAGTCGATCGAGGTGCTCAAGAACACCTTCCACCTGCTCCAGGCCGGCGCCGCGATCTACGACGCCGGCTCGAAGAGCCATGTCCCGCTCCAGGGCGTGCCGGTCGCCAAGCTCCTGTCGCACGGCGGCCGCGTCAACATCCAGATCCCCAAGGGCAGCCCGCCCTACGCGCTGACAGAGTTCCTCGGCATCACCGACGGGAACGGTCAACCCAAGGCCGGCGTGTTCAAGCGCGACTTCGGGACGCACCACATCTCGCTCGGCAAGGACAAGTTCAAGGAGCAGGGCGGGCAGTACGCCGCGCTCAGGTCCAAGCTGGACGACACAGAGCTCTACGGCATCAACCTCGCTATCGGCGGGCTCGGTCTCAAGGACTTCAACGGCGACGTGATCCTGAACGACGGCGCCCACGGGCACGTGTTCATCGGCTACCGCCCGCCCAAGCCGGGGAGGCGGGGCGCGCTCCAGATCGGCATCGAGACCACCGGCCCAGGCGCGCCCAGCACCGTCGGCTACATCCACAACTGGCGCTCCACCGAGAAGACCGCCAACCCCATCTCCAGCGTCGGCGGCCTCAAGCAAGACAAGATCGGCGACGAGAAGGGCAAGAACGCCCGCACCGTCGACCTGGGCAAGCTCGGGGACGATTGGAAAGGGCCCCTCGAGGAACGAGCGGACCAGTTCGCGCGAGACGTGGAGGAGAACCCGACAGTGGCGATCAAGAACCTCGTCGGCCCGCGCGATATTTCGCAGCTGGACACCGACGATACCGCGCCGCACGCCTCCGTCGAGTCGTCCGACGAGTCGCCCGACGAGTCGTCTGACGAATCGTCCGACGAATCGTCCGATGGCTCGGATCGCCCCGAGCGAGGTTCGCTGGGCGGCGATCGCCGTGCTCCGCCGGGCGACGAGGACGAGAGCAGTGACGACGGCGACGAGGACCACCGCGATGCGGACTCGGACCATGACGACTCCGAGGACGAGGACGACGACGAGGACGACGACGAGGACGACGACGACGACGACGACGACGACGACGACGACGACGACGACGACGACGACGACGACGACGACGACGAGGACGAGGACGACGAGGACGACGACGACGACGACGACGACGACGACGACGACGACGAGGACGACGAGGACGAGGACGGGGAGACTTCGCGAGACAACGCGCCTCGAGTTCCACCCCAGGATGACCCGGCGGACATGCTGGCAGGGAACAACCCCGCTCTGGACAGCGGGGATGACGCAGCCGACCCGCAAGCGCAGCTAGACGAGATCGAGGAAGAGCAGGAGCCGCCGTCGGCGCGAGCGCCGGATCCGGAGACATCCACACCCGTCGAGCAGGTGACCTCGCAGCCGCCCGCGCGGCGCCCCCGGAACCCGGCCACCGCCATGACCACGGGGATGCAGCCGCCCGCGGCCAGCGCGGGGGACGCCGCCGCAACCTCCGCGACACCGGACCAGGGGACGGATCAGCCGTCGCGAGCGCGCACCAAACCCGAGGGGCTCGCCAAGGTGTTCGGCACCGGGGGACACGGGCTCGGCGGACTGTTCGCCAACACGGGCGCCGTGGAGCGCGAGCAGGCGCTGGCCGAGCAGTACGAGCTGCAGGTCGGACCGGACGACGACACCGGCGGCAAGCACTTCTCGCACAAGATGCTCGACCACATCGAGACGGCCCTCGGTGAGCTGCCGCCCGAGCACATCACGGGCAGTCCGACGCTGCGGAAGGTCATCCGCGCCCTCTCCTCGGAGCAATCGGCGAGCGAGTACGACGAGGAAACCGACACCATCAACATCGTCAATCCCAACGTCTTCAAGGGTTTCGAGTTACCCACCTTCATCTACAGCCGGCTCAACCGGCGCTCGCAGTGGCAGCGAGAGCGGATGGATCGCGGCGCCCTGGCGGACTACCCCGGCGTCAGCCAGGAGCAGGACCAGGCGCTCGGCATCACCGGGCGCCGCCAGGTCATGGGCGGCGTGTCCGACGCGCTCGCCAACGGCAACCTGCTCAAGTGGACGATACGCCACGAGGTCGCCCACTCCATCGACAAGCTGGTCGACTGGAGGAGCCTCGCAGGGGAAGACCGGTTCGGCGGCTGGCAGGAGCACTCCGACTCGCGGGGATTCCAGACCGTCGCTCGCGCCATCTTTGCCAAGGTGGGCATCACCGACGACCAGGCGCAGCGGAAGACCGACGACGAGGGGCGGAGCGATCCCGACGGTTTCTCCGTGATCGAGCGCTTCGCCTCCCTCCTCGAGCCGGAATACCGGCGCAAGGACATGGCTCCCCTGGAGAGCTTTCCCGCGAAATTCGTCTCCACGGACCCAGACCTGAAGGACAGGCTCGATCAGGCCGTCCGCACCGTCAAGATCGCCATGGCCCAGCCCTGGACGCTGGCCGACGGCGGGGCCCACGAGCTGGCGCACGACGGCCGCATCTACCACGTCGACCACTACGACAACTGGGTCAGCTACCGCGAAAGCGCCCGCACCAACGCCGTCTCCAACTACCAGTTCTCCACGCCCAAAGAGTGGTTCGCCGAGACGTACGCGTCCTATCACGACCCCAACCCCGCGCCGAGGGCGCAGCTGACCCAGGAGGTGCGCGACTTCTTCAAGAACGACCTCCCGGGCAGGGTCACCCAGGGGCGGGACTCATGGGAGCGCGCCCGCCAGAACATCGCGCGCAGCGCCGGCAACCAGCCGCCGCAGCCGCCCGGAGCCGGCTCGAGCACAGCGGGCCCGAGCGCGGTCACCGTGGGTCTCGCCGCGACCATCGCGATCGCAGCTCCATCCAGCGGCTCGCGCGCGGCGGGCGCGCCTCAGGACGCCGCGCGCGCACCCAAGGACAGCCCCCCGCGCGACGTCACGCGCGCACCCAGCGACAGCGCGGTCCGGGAGAGCGACGGCGCCCGCGAGGGCCTGGGCAACACCCAGGCCGCATTGCAGACGCTCATCGACGCCAGCAAGACCTGGTCTCATCCGGCCACCGCCGCGGACAAGCAGGACGCCAAGAAGCTCCTTGGCGACCTCATGCATTCTCAGGGCGTGGATGGATCGCTCGTCGACAGGCTCGCGGAGCTGATCGACGACCCCGACTCCCTCTCCCAGAACGAGTTCGCCATCTGCGCGCTGCAAAGCGTGCTCCATACGCAGCTCGTGTCCGACCTGGCCGGGTTCGCGCGCGTGGTCGCGGCCGAGTTCACCGGCAAGCTCTTCGATCGCGATGGCAAGCAGATCGCCGACTTCTCGCTCAAAACGCAGAGTGAACGCCGCGCGACGACGAGCGCCCAGGCGACCGACGATCCCATCCAAAGCGTCATCCGCGGCGAGCTCCCGCTGAAGGACGCCCCCATCGGCAACAAGCTGCTCCAGAACGGCGTCAAGAAGGCGGGAGCCAAGCGCGCCGGCGTCGCCGACGTCAAAGGCAAGGGGCGCGCCTTGTCCGACAAGCACGTCCTCGATTACCTCCTGGCCCGGGGCCTCGGCAAGATGCTGAGCAAGCTCGCCCCCGACCAGTACCAGGCCGACGCCCAATACACCGCCCGCGCCATCCCCGGTTATCTCGACAAGTCGCCCACGAGGGACAAGAACGCGACGGGGCCGTCCAAGAAGCGCGGCGATCTGCAGATCTCGGCCGATTCGCTGGTGACGATCTTCACCGAGATCCTCGGCGGCGACGCCCAGATCATGGTCGCCGGCGACAACTACGACGTGGGCCGCATCAACGACGCGCTCGCGAAGCCCGAACAGGCGCCGTTCGCCCTGGCCAACTTCCTCGACGGCCACGGGCTCGTCGAGCGCGCGAAGCAGTCCGCGAAGGATCCCACCACGGCCACGCCGTTCGACAAGGCGGTCACGAGCAAAACGTCGAGCGCGCACCAGGTCGTCATCAACGGCAAGATCACCGAGGACGGCGACCATTACGTCGTCCCGCTGCACACCTGGCAGCAGAGCTTCTCCATCAAGGTGAAGAAGGACCTGCTGCCGTCGCTCTTCCCCGTCTTCACCTACGGAACCTATCTCCCATCGCAAGCGCCGGCCGCGAACGACCCCGCCCGGAGCCGGACACCGAAAACCAATGCGTGGACCCAGCTCACCACGGGGGGCGGCGACCCGCTCGGCACCGGAGGACACGGGCTCGGCGGGCTGTTCGCCAACAAGGGCGCCGTGGAGCGCGAGCAGGCGCTGGCCGAGCAGTACGAGCTGCAGGTCGGACCGGACGACGACGCCGACGGCAAGCACTTCTCGCACAAGATGCTCGACCACATCGAGACGGCCCTCGGTGAGCTGCCGCCCGAGCACGTCACGGGCAGCCCGACGCTGCGGAAGGTCATCCGCGTCCTCTCCTCGGAGCAATCGGCGAGCGAGTACGACGAGGAAACCGACACCATCAACATCGTCAATCCCCCGAAGGTCCCCACCTTCATCTACAGCCGGCTCAACCGGCGCTGGAACTGGCAGCGAAAGCGGATGGATCGCGGCGCCCTGGCGGACTACCCCGGCGTCAGCCAGGAGCAGGACCAGGCGCTCGGCATCACCGGGCGCCGCCAGGTCATGGGCGGCGTGTCCGACGTGCTCGCCAACGGCAACCTGCTCAAGTGGACGATACGCCACGAGGTCGCCCACTCCGTCGACAAGCTGGTCGACTGGAGCAGCCTCGCAGGGGAAGACCGGTTCGGCGGCTGGCAGGAGCACTCCGACTCGCGGGGATTCCAGACCGTCGCTCGCGCCATCTTTGCCAAGGTGGGCATCACCGACGACCAGGCGCAGCGGAAGACCGACGACGAGGGGCGGAGCGATCCCGACGGTTTCTCCGTGATCGAGCGCTTCGCCTCCCTCCTCGAGCCGGAATACCGGCGCAAGGACATGGCTCCCCTGGAGAGCTTTCCCGCGAAATTCGTCTCCACGGACCCAGACCTGAAGGACAGGCTCGATCAGGCCGTCCGCACCGTCAAGATCGCCATGGCCCAGCCCTGGACGCTGGCCGACGGCGGGGCCCACGAGCTGGCGCACGGCGGCCGCATCTACCACGTCGACCCGTACGACAACTGGGTCAGCTACCGCGAAAGCGCCCGCACCAACGCCGTCTCCAACTACCAGTTCTCCACGCCCAAAGAGTGGTTCGCCGAGACGTACGCGTCCTATCACGACCCCAACCCCGCGCCGAGGGCGCAGCTGACCCAGGAGGTGCGCGACTTCTTCAAGAACGAGCTCCCGGGCAGGGTCACCCAGGGGCGGGACTCATGGGAGCGCGCCCGCCAGAACATCGCGCGCAGCGCCGGCAACCAGCCGTCCGCAGTGGGCCCGAGCGCGATCACGACCGGCTTCAACCCTGCCGCGAACGCCGACCCGAACAGCCTCGGTGACGGCCAGACCAGCGACCCGGCGGACATGCTGGGCGGGTACAACCCCGCTTCGGGCAGCGAGGATAGGGCAGCCGACCCGCAATCGCCATTCGACGAGATCCAGGAAGAAGCGGAGCCGCCGTCGGAGAGAGCGCCGGATCCGGCGACTTCCACCCCCGTCGAGGAGGTGACCTGGATCGTCGACAAGGCCGTCAAGAACACCCTCTGGCGCACCGACACCGGCCCTCTCAGCCGCGATAGGGCCAAGCACGGTCTCTCCGCGATCCAGGGCCCGCTGAGCGCCAGCGGCTTCCCTCCCGACCCGACGACGGCCAAGGAGCAGCTCGGCGGGCGCTTCCCCAGGGGACCGCTGCTCAGCGACGCCGAGTGGAGCGCTTTCGAGCAGCTCTCCTCGACCCCCCAGGGGCAGAGCTGGCTCAACGCCTCGGGCATGCTCACCCACGGCCAGATCGAGCAGTACCTGTCGGACGACCCAACCAAGAACCCCGAGCGCTTCCGCGGCTTCCACAAGCTCCACAAGGCGAGCAAGGTGGTGCTCGCCAGCTACGTCTCGCGCCGGATGAACGGCGGCGAGGCCGGCAAGCGCTTCGAGGGTACCCCGCCTGCGGCGTTGGCCCTGTCCATGGAGGCCAGGCATACGACCGACCCGGCCAGGCGAGACGAGCTCAAGAGGCTCATCGACCAGGGCATCATCGAGGAATGGTTCAAGACCCTCGAGTACATCGAGCCCAACGACGATGCGACCACGGCCATCAACAAGGGCGCCGTGCTCGCTCCGAAGACGCTCCTCAATACCCTGACCTTCACCAAGGGCAAGCAGCTCTCCAAGGATGAGGTCGTCGAGCGGCACGGGCAGTCGCTCGAGGTGCTCAAGAACGTCTTCCACCTGCTCCAGGAAGGCGCAGAGATCTACGACGGCGCCGCCAAGAGCCATGTCCCCCTGCAGGACGTGCCCGTCGCCAAGCTCCTGTCGCACGGCGGCCGCGTCAACATCCAGATCCCTGCGGGCAACGCTCCCTACGCGCTCACGGAGCACCTCGGCATCACCGACAACAAGGGCAATCCCATGCCCGGCGTGTTCAAGCGCCTCATCGGCACGCATCACGTCTCGTTCGCAGATGGCAAGTTCAAGGAGCAGGGCGGCCAGCTCGCCGCCCTCAAGACCAAGTTCGACGACACCGAGCTGTACGGCATCAACCTCGCCGTCGGCGGCCTCGGCCTCAAGGACTTCAACGGCGACGTCATCCTGCCCGACGGCGCCCACGGTCACATGTTCATCGGCTACCGCCCGCCCAAGCCGGGCAGGCCCGGCGCGCTCCAGATCGGCATGGAGACAACCGGCCCTGGGGCGCCCAGCACCGTCGCCTACCCCCACAACTGGCGCTCCACCGAGAAGACCGCCAACCCCATCTCCAGCGTCGGTGGCCTCAAGCAGGACAAGATCGGCGACGAGAGCACCAAGAACGCACGCACCGTCGACCTCGGCAAGCTCGGCGGCAACTGGGCCAAGACCCTCAAGGACCGCGCCGACAGCTTCGAGCAAGAGCTGGCGGAAAGAGGCAAAGACGCGCTCCACGAGCTCCTCGGTCCCCGCACCCAGCCGCCTCGAGAGCTCCAGGACGCCCAGCAGCGGTCGGGAGGACTCGAGCAGGAACCGCGGGACGACGAGCGACAGGATCCGCCCGGTGATGCCCCGGCGAACACGCTGGCAGGGTACAACCCCGCTCTGGACAGCGGGGATGACGCAGCCGACCCGCAATCGCAGCTCGACGAGATCGAGCAAGAGCAGGAGCCGCCGTCGGAGCGGGCGCCGGATCCGGAGACATCCACACCCGTCGAGCAGGTGACCTGGATCGTCGACAAGGCCGTCAAGAACACCCTCTGGCGGACCGACACCGGCTTCGTGAGCCGCGAGGCGGCCAAGCGCGGTGTCCCCGCGATCACCGGGCCGCTGACCAGCGGCGGCTTCCCGCGCGATCCTGCGCAGGCCAAGGAGCAGCTCGGAGGCCGCTTCCCCAAAGGGCCGCTGCTCAGCGACGCCGAGTGGAGCGCCTTCCAGCAGCTCTCCTCCACCCCCCAGGGACAGGCGTGGCTCAACGCCTCCGGCATGCTCACGCACGCCGACGTCGAGAAGTACCTGTCGAGCGACGCAAACGATAACCCCGAGCGCTTCCGCGGCTTCCACCAGCTCCACAAGGCCAGCAAGGTCGTCCTCGCAAGCTACGTCTCGCGCCGGATGAACAGCGGCGACGGCGGCAAGCGCTTCGAGGGCACCCCGCCCGCAGCGCTGGCCCTGTCCATGGAGGCGCGGCACACGACCGACCCGACGAGGAAAGCACAGCTCCAGCAGCTCATCGACCAGGGCATCGTCGACGAGTGGTCCAGGACCCTCGAGCACACAGACCCCAACGACGACGCGGACACCGCCATCACCCAGGGCGCCGTCCCGGAACCGAGCAAGAAGCTCTTCCGGCCGCAAGGGACGCTCTCCAAGGAAGAGGTCGTCGGCAGGCACCGCCAGTCCCTCGAGGTCCTCAAGAACGTCTTCCACCTCCTCCAGGAAGGCGCCGAGATCTACGACGACAGCGCAAAGAGCCATGTCCCGCTCCAGGACGTGCCCGTCGCAAAGCTCCTCTCCCACGGCGGCCGCGTCAACGTCCAGATCCCCGCCGGCAGCCCTCCTTACGCGCTCACCGAGCTGCTCGGCATCACCGACAGCAACGGAAACCCCGCCAGAGGCGTCTTCAAGCGCGCCTTCGGCACCCACCACATCGCCCTCGCCGGCGGCAAGTTCAAGGAGCAGGGCGGACACGCCGCCGCCATCCTGTCCAAGCTCGACGACACCGAGCTCTACGGCATCAACCTCGCCGTCGGCGGCCTCGGACTCAAGGACTTCAACGGCGACGTCATCCTGCCCGACGGCGCCCACGGCCACATGTTCATCGGCTATCGGCCGCCCAGGCCCGGCAGGCAAGGCGCCCTTCAGATCGGCATCGAGACCACGGGGCCCAACGCCCCAAGCACCGTCGGCTACGTCCACAACTGGCGCTCCACCGAGAAGACCGCAAACCCCATCTCCAGCGTCGGCGGCCTCAAGCAGGACAAGATCGGCGACGAGAGCACCAAGAACGCACGCACCGTCGACCTCGCCAAGCTCGGAAGCGACTGGGCCACGACGCTCAAGAGCCGCGCAGACAGCTTCGAGCAAGACCTGGCGCAGAAGGGCAAAGACGCCCTCGACGAGCTCGTCGGGCCCCGCAGCCAGCCGCCGCAGAGCGGCACGGGCAGCTCCGGCGAGCTCCTCACCGGCGCCGCCGCGCCCAGCGGCGCCCCCTCCCCCGCCCCGACCAACGCCGCAGCCACTGCCCAGGTCGAGCCGAGCGCCCAGAACCAGGGGAAGACGCTCGACGCTCTGCTCATCTCGCTCGATCAACAGAGCCAGGCATGGTCGCGCCCGCCCACCACGCAGAACAAGAAGGAAGCCCTGCAGCTCTTGACCGGGCTGCTCCAGCAACAGAACGTGAATCCCTCGGTCATCGGCAGGCTGGGGGAGCTCATCAACAATCCGGCCTCGCTCTCGCAATCTGCCTTCACCTACTGCGCGCCCAACAGCGTCCTCTACACGACGCTGAAGAACGATCTCGCCACCACCTCCCACCTGGTCGCCGCGCTCTTCACGGGCAAGCGGCTCGGCCGTTTCGCGAGCACCCCAGGGGCAAAGACCTTCGCGCAGCAGGGCTCGGGCAAAGGGACGCTCAGCGACGCCCTGGACCTCGTCCGGCGCGTGATGACCGGGGATGTCCCCCAGGCCCTCGGCCCGACGCCCACGAGGCCCCTCGTCAACGGCCTAAAAACCGCCAAGGCCAAGGGCGACAGCCTGAAGAAGGTCGAGGACCGAGAGGCGCTGGATCGCCGCCTCCTCGACCACCTGCTCACCCGCGGCCTCCTCGAGATGCTCGGACAGGACGCGCTCGCGGAGCTCGAGGAGCGATCCGACGCCGCCAAGCAGCCCGGCGTCTCCGCGGCGCAGGGCGACCTGCTGGCCTCGGCGAACTCGGTCGCGAGCATCTTCAGCTCGGCGCTCGGCGCGAACGCCACCGTCATGACCCGCAAATCGCCTGGCGGCTACGATATCGCGCGCGTCAACGAGGCGCTCGAGCAGCCCGATCGCGCCGGCTTCGCCCTGGCCACCGTGATGGACGGGGAGGCGCTCTGGAACGAGGCCCGGAAGCACCCGCCCGACACCGCGACGCCCCACGATCCTGCGAAGGCCGCGGTCTTGAAGCGCTCCGGGGTGGACAGGCCGCATCAGGTCGCGATCGACGGCCCGATCACCGAGCAGGGCGACTCCTTCATCGTGCCCCTCCAGTCCTGGGGGCGGGCCTTCTCCATCCGGGTGAAAAAGGGCGAGATGTCCGGGCTCTTCCCGGTCATCACCTACGGGGCCTACCCCCCAGCGCCAGGCTCGATCCCCGGCGCATCCGCGCAGGAGCAGGCGCTCGCTCCGAGCCCATCCGAACAAGCGCAATCGCCCGCGTCGCACACGCCAAGCGACGATCCAGCCGAGATCCTCACCGGAGGCGAGCCGCCGGAGGACGCCGACATCGCCGCGGGGACCCCATCGCGAGAGCAGGTCTCATCCAGGACCGACAAGCACGGCGACACGGCAGCCGACCCGCGAGCGCAGCTCGACGAGATCGAGGAAGAGCGGGAGCCGCCGTCGGAGCGGGCGCCGGATCCGGAGACATCCACACCCGTCGAGCAGGTGACCTGGATCGTCGACAAGGCCGTCAAGAACACCCTCTGGCGGACCGACACCGGCTTCGTGAGCCGCGAGGCGGCCAAGCGCGGCGTCCCCGCGATCACGGGGCCGCTGACCAGCGGCGGCTTCCCGCGCGATCCTGCGCAGGCCAAGGAGCAGCTCGGAGGCCGCTTCCCCAAAGGGTCGCTGCTCAGCGACGCCGAGTGGAGCGCCTTCCAGCAGCTCTCCTCCACCCCCCAGGGACAGGCGTGGCTCAACGCCTCCGGCATGCTCACGCACGCCGACGTCGAGAAGTACCTGTCGAGCGACGCAAACGATAACCCCGAGCGCTTCCGCGGCTTCCACCAGCTCCACAAGGCCAGCAAGGTCGTCCTCGCGAGCTACGTCTCGCGCCGGATGAACAGCGGCGACGGCGGCGAGCGCTTCGAGGGCACCCCGCCCGCAGCGCTGGCCCTGTCCATGGAGGCGCGGCACACGACAGACCCGACGAGGAAAGCACAGCTCCAGCAGCTCATCGACCAGGGCATCGTCGACGAGTGGTCCAGGACCCTCGAGCACACAGACCCCAACGACGACGCGGACACCGCCATCACCCAGGGCGCCGTCCCGGAACCGAGCAAGAAGCTCTTCCGGCCGCAAGGGACGCTCTCCAAGGAAGAGGTCGTCGGCAGGCATCGCCAGTCCCTCGAGGTCCTCAAGAACGTCTTCCACCTCCTCCAGGAAGGCGCCGAGATCTACGACGACAGCGCAAAGAGCCATGTCCCGCTCCAGGACGTGCCCGTCGCAAAGCTCCTCTCCCACGGCGGCCGCGTCAACGTCCAGATCCCCGCCGGCAGCCCTCCTTACGCACTCACCGAGCTGCTCGGCATCACCGACAGCAACGGAAACCCCGCCAGGGGCGTCTTCAAGCGCGCCTTCGGCACCCACCACATCGCCCTCGCCGACGGCAAGTTCAAGGAGCAGGGCGGGCACGCCGCCGCCATCCTGGCCAAGCTCGATGACACCGAGCTCTACGGCATCAACCTCGCCGTCGGCGGCCTCGGACTCAAGGACTTCAACGGCGACGTCATCCTGCCCGACGGCGCCCATGGCCACATGTTCATCGGCTATCGGCCGCCCAGGCCCGGCAGGCAAGGCGCCCTTCAGATCGGCATCGAGACCACGGGGCCCAACGCCCCAAGCACCGTCGGCTACGTCCACAACTGGCGCTCCACCGAGAAGACCGCAAACCCCATCTCCAGCGTCGGCGGCCTCAAGCAGGACAAGATCGGCGACGAGAGCACCAAGAACGCACGCACCGTCGACCTCGCCAAGCTCGGAAGCGACTGGGCCACGACGCTCAAGAGCCGCGCAGACAGCTTCGAGCAAGACCTGGCGCAGAAGGGCAAAGACGCCCTCGACGAGCTCGTCGGGCCCCGCAGCCAGCCGCCGCAAGAGCTCCAGGCACCCGAGCAGAGCGGGTTCTTCGCCACCTCGACAGAGACCAGCGCCGCCGGCACCGACGACGGGAGCCCCGCGGACCTCGAGGCCGAGGCGATGGAGGTGCTGAAGCAGCAGACGACGCTCAGGATCTTCATCCCGCGGGCGCCCGGCAACGGCCATCAGTCCGCCTCGGTGCAGCTCATGAAGCGGCTCGTCCATCTCGGCTTCACCGGCGAGTTCGACGTCGTCTACGACGACTCCAACGAGAGCGACGACGACCCCACGCAAGAGCACGTCAAGGAGGGCAGCAAGAAATACGGCCTGAACCGGGCGAAGCTCACGAGCCTCTTGCCGGGCTTCAAGGAGAACGGCGACCCCCTCCAGAACTTCGAGACCGGGGGGCTCCGGGTCAACGTCATGGGCCTCAAGACGTTCCAGGGCATGAGCGACCGGAAGCCAGCGAAGTACGGGCTCACCGGCGCATTGGACAACCACGAGAAGCCGGAGGGCATCCTGGCCCTGCTCGACGTCGGCTCGTTCGTCCAGCTCCAGCCCATGGATTGGAATCGCGAGAGCGGCTTGCGGGGCGTCACCTACCGGGACAGCGCAAACGAAGAGCGGTTCCACGAGGTCGAGGCGCTCGCCGGGCTCGGCTACATCTACGACACGACGGAGCCGGGTGATCCGAGAGCCATGATCGAGGAGGAGCTCGATAAGAGCAACGCCACGGCCAAGACCCCCGGCGTGCTCGCCTTCCTCGACCAGACCTCGAAGAGCGAGGACGGGAAGCCCAAGACCCACACCATGGTCGCCTACGGGCTCGGCACCGGCGAGGCTCCGGACTCGAAAGCTCCGATCTTCGAGCTGTTCAACCTCATCACCGGTGTGCTGTACGCCCAGGATGACGAGAGCGCGGGGACCGACCTCAAGGACAAGGGCGTCATCCTCGGCGCCGCGGGCTGGGTCAACGAGAAAGGCGAGCTGAATCAGGACGAGTTCGACGCGCTCAACAAGATGCTCAACGGAGAGTGGGAGGGCGGGCTCCAGCTCCTCGTCGACACGGAGGGCAACGCGACGAGAGAGAACTGGCGAGCGCTCGCCGAGCGCCTCGAGCAGAGGCTCTTCAAGGACGGCAAGCCGCGCGTCACCTTGCTCAACATCGAGGACGCGGAGGCGCCGGCGCGCATCGCCGACGTCAAGGCCGGCGAGGTCCTCGTCGTCGAGTTCTCCCCCAAGCGCCTCCCCATGCCCGTCTTCGAGCTCATCCGCGCGAGGACGTCCCTGCCCAACGGCTTCGAGAGCGTCAACGGCATGGACAAGGAGCGGCAGAACAAGCCGTACTTCCATGTCGGAAAGGAGCTGAGCAACAAGTTCCCGGGCAAGGAGCTGCTCCCCGAAACGCCCAAAGCAGACGTCATGGCGAATCGCGCCAAGCTCATCGGCAGGCAGCTCCAGGGGCGCGACGGTCTCGCGAACTGGGCACTGAACTACAACGACACCAGGTTACCCGCGATCTTCACGGAGATCGCGAGCAGGCGACCGGCCATCAAGCTGAAGGCCCCCCGGACGAACGCCGTGGTCACGGTCACGCAGGTCGCCGGCAAAGACGTGTTCGTCAAGGACGAAACCACAAAGAGCACCAAGATCTACACTCCTAACGAGCTTGGGAAACTCTACGAGAAGAACAAGGCGCTCATCACCGAGAAGCTCCGGGAGAAGGACCCCGATCGGCTCATCGGCCGCTACCTCAACGACACACAGAAGCCCGATTCGGATCTGAGCAAGTACTTCGACGCGCTCAAGGAGCGGTCCGCGACCAAGGATCAGGCGAAGATCGCCTTCACCGAGCTCATCAGGGTCGAAAAGACCCCTCCCCCGCCGCCCGCCGACGCCCCTGCCTTGCCGACCGCGCCGGAGGCCGATCCCTCCGGCGGAGCTCAATCGTTCGCGCCCAGCAAGGGTGGTCCCCTCGTCCAGCCCGGGGGCGCCGCCGCCGCTCAGACCGCGCCGGGCGATTCCTTGGCGCCGCCCCCGTCGCTCGCCGAGCTGACCGACATGGGGATGAAGCGCGGGCTGCGAGGGAGCGCCCTCGACGAGTATACGAGCCGCGCGCTCGAGACCGGCGACACGGATCCGACGAGCTACCTGAAGTCGCTGGTGGACGACATCAACGGCATGCCCCGCGAGTTCAAGGAGCGGGCCAAGACGCTGCTCGAGCACCCCGCGCGGATCGAGCAGCGGGACTTCGCCTTCTGCGGGCTCACGGCCATCGCCGAGGCGGTCCTGCACAACAACCCCATGAAGGCCATCGACGTCTTCAGGTCGCTGTTCGACACAACGCCCTACCCGCTGGCGTCCGGCGGTTCGATCCCGGTCACCCCCAGCCAGGAGGAGATCGCCCGGGGCAAGGACCCGGAGCGCAACGTCCTGCTCGGCGGCAGGGTCAGGCAGATCGAGCGCATGTCCAGCCACACGGGCAAGGACTACGGCGACAGGCGCCTCGACATCATGCTCGCCCGGGCGCTGCCCAAGCTCTGGAAGACGCGCGCCAGGGACCAGTACGACGCGTGGATCAAGCAGGTCGAGGGGGGCCTCGACAAGCGCTTCGCCCAGAAGCAGGACCAGCTCGCGGGCGACGGCGTGCGCCTGAAGCGCGGCGACTTCCCCATGAGCGAGGAGGCCTATACCGGCATCCTCGGCGACGTCCTCGAGGCGAACGACGTCAACGTCATGTCGTCGAAGGACGGCGAGTACGACATCGACGCGATCAACAGGCTGTTCGACGACGGCGGCAGCGGGCCGTTCGTCCACGGGATCGTCCTCGCCGCGCCGGTGGGCGCCGAGGCCAAGAAGTACGCGCCTGGCTCTGACAACCTCGGATCGGACCAGGACCTCAGCCCCTGGAGCGATCCGGCCAGCTCGTTCGGGAACCAGGGGCTGCACCAGGTCAGGATCGTCGGCCCCATCGAGACGACCACGACCCCCGACGGCGCGGACGCCTACGTCGTTCCGATCTCGAGCTACGGCAAGACCTTCCCGTTCGTGGTGCGCAAAGACAGGATGGGGGAGTACTTCCCCAACATCCTCACCGGCAGCTGGCACCCGCCGGCGCCGACGCTCGCGGCGGAGCAGCCCACGGCGGCAGCGCCCACGAGCGCCGCGCCCGCCGCCGACAAGAGCGGCTTCCTGGCCACCATGCTGGAGCCCAGCGCCGCCGACGCCGGCACAGATTCCTCGAACCCCCAGGACACGCCGCCCGACGCGGAGACAACCGGGGAGGAGGACCCGCTCGACGCCGCGCAGCGAGCCTGGGCCAGCGCACAGCTCAGGCGGACCCTGCAGACCGTTGCGCGCGTCAGCGTGCAGCTCAGCAGCGACAGAACGACGCCTTACACGGCGACACGGCGAGGCGAGCTGGAGAGCGTCGACAATCACCCGCTGGCGACGCTTTATGGCATGCGCGTGATCTCGAGCTGGACTCCGCGGCGCTGGCAGCCCGGTATCGCCGTCGAGCATAACCTCAGCACCTCGTATCTGCGGGACGCCTATGACGACCCCAAGAAGGCAGGGGCGCTCGGCGTCTTCAATCTTGCCACGAAGCAGATCCTCGATGCCAATGGCCAGCCGCAGGACGCGGGCAAGACCCGTTTCCTTGTCAACGCCACGAACACCGTCGAACGCCTCCAGCCTCTCCGCGATCGAGGATACCTGACGTCGGCCAAGATCATCCCCGGCGTGCCGGGGATTCATGTCCTCGAGGTCGATCTCGCGAACGTGCACAGCGATGACGGCGAACCGCCGGTGGAGAAGGTGCGAAACTACCTGAAGCACGTCGGAGCAACGCCGTCGACCTACCAGGTCTACAGGTACGTGACGCCTGAGGCCGGCGAGCCCGCCCGCGACAGCAGCATCGACAACCTCGACAGGCTCCAGAGGATCCTGCGAAGCGCAGATTTCGGGCGACTGAAGGTGATCGCCGACTCCGATTCGTCGATGCGGTTCATCCACAAGACCGCGGTGTCGCTGCTCGAGGGACTTCGCGACGTCGTCGAGAAGCCGTCCGACGACGCGTTCCGTCACGGGAAGCTGGTGCAGGAGGCGTTGAAGAACATCGAGGGCCTCCTCCCGATCTTCTACGTGTTCAGGGACAGCAGCGCGCGTGTCACGCCCTACTACGACCTGCTGGTCGACGAGCTCTTCCTCGCGCTCGCCGCGGCACATCCATACACGCCGGACGATCTCCTCGCGGGCGAGGAATTGGTCCAAGACCAGCGCAATCCGATGGTGAAGGCGCTGGCCGACCAGGAGGGCGTGGCTCGCCTTATCCACCCTGCCTGGAGCGGGATGGATGCGCTGGTGACCGCGCTCGATGCCGCGCGGCGGAGCAGCGGCGAGATGGTCCATTTGATGCACCACGCCGAGCGGGACCAGGCGAATTACTTCGAGATCCCCGAGGTCCTCGCCGCGAGAGCCCACCTCGCCGAGCCCGGCACGGAGGGAGACGCCGGCATCGTGTACGCTACCCTGGACCCGAGCTCACCCCTCACCGAGCCCACCTCGCCGGCTGACGTCATCCACGCCGTGCGCGAGCGGGTCGATCGCTTCACGGCGCAGAAGCCGGACGGCGTGAGCGTGGTCTCGCTGGTCCTCGATACGACGATCCAGACGGAGCCGCAGGCCCCCGGCGAGCTCACCCACGTCGATCAGGTGGTCGAGGGGCTCGCCGACCTGGTGGAGGCGGGAAAGCTCCAGATCTTCCTGGCGAGGAGCTACCAGAAGTACCAGGGCCTCGGCAGCGCGAAGGTGATGGGAGGCGCGGTCACCCTCCTCCGCTCGAAGGACGGCGCTCAGGAGAGCAGCGACTTCCTCGAGAGCATCGATACGAACGGCAACACGTCGCGCGACGAGTGGCAGTTCTTCACCCACGTCCTGAAGCACGCCAGCGCCCACGAGCTCGGGATGATCGGCGTCGCGACCGAGAACGCCGCGTTCGTCGCGGAGCATCTCTTCCCGAGGGGCGGCGGCGCCCAGTACATCGAGGGGCTGCCGTTCCTGATGAAGGACGCCTCGATCGAGCCGCACTTGAAGAACCTGGACGTCCTGCAGCTCGACAGTTTCGGGCTCGTGACCAGCACGTTCCTCGGCATCTCCGGCGTCGGCACGCGCGTGACGATCGGCCAGGAGCCCAAGGAGCGCCTCGTCGAGAAGTTCTTCGCCGCGGGGCACCTGATACCGGAGAATCTCAAAACGCCCAGATTCCCCACCCTCAACGACGTGCTCTCCCACATGCACGCCATCCTGACCGAGGTGGGGGCCCGTTACGAAGGACAACACGAGGCCCCCGAGCAACTCCCGTTCGACCCTTACGGTGCAAGCGACTCGAAGCCCAAGGCGTCGGATATCCCGTCGGATATCCTCTTGCGGTACCGTTCCATCGTCGACGGGCGCGCTCAGCAGGACGCGCGAGGCGACGCGCACCTCGATCACGTGCTCGCTTCGTATCTCTGGTTGAGCTTCCTGGCCCTCCGATCCGAAAAGGACGGGTACATGACGAGCACGCTCGTCACGTTCAGGGCGGGGAGAAACCCCAATGGCGTCCGAAAGGCGTTCCTCCAGATGAGCCGCGAGCTGTTCGGCACGGGGTTGCTCCATCGCGTGACGCCGGAGATGCGCAGGCAGCTCAGCGCGGCCTGGATCGAGGCCCTCGCCGATCTCCGGCGCGGGGCGACGGGCTCGTCCGCCTCATCGAGCGCCAGCGCGACGGGCGCGCGAGAAGACCTCCCGGGTCAGGACCAGCTCAAGAGGGATATCAGGAAATTCAGCGCCTTCGCGCCGAAGGGCGACCGCAATCAGCTGACCGAGGAGTTCGTCGAAGAGGTCTCCAGGCTGCTGCTGGAGAGCGAAGCGCCGGCGTCGCAGCGGAATCCGAGCGTACAGCTGCCTGGATCTGGCCTGCAGAGGTTGTCGGCCCTGCCCTGGGCATCGACGCAGACCTCTGGGACCTTGTCCGGATCCATCCCGCCACCGCCGCCTGGGAGTTTCGCCGCAACCATCCCGCTTCCGCCACCGCCCCCGCAAGGCCAGCCGCAGAATCCGGCGGATCGCCTGGGCGCGTACAACCCGTTTGCGAACACAGGGTCCGAGACAGCCGGCCCGCCGTTGCAGCCCGGGAACGCGGCGCTCCTCGCCGCGAACGGCGCGACCGGCACCCCTGCCCCGACCACCGGCGGCACGGCCGAGGCCGAGCAAGGCACGCAGGCCCACGACAGCACGATCGAGGATCAGATCCGCGCGATCGACCAGCAGAGCCGCGCGTGGTCCGGCCCGGCGAGCGACGGCGCCAGGCGGCAGGCCGCGGACAGCCTGGCAGGCCTCCTCGAGTCGCTGAACGTCGACCGCGCGATCGTCGGCAGGCTGCGCGAGCTCATCGAGGCCCCCGCGTCGCTCTCGCAGTCCGTCTCCAGCAACTGCGGCCTCCAGAGCGCCCTCTACACGGTGCTGAAGGGAGATCTCGCCACCGCCTCGCACCTGGTCGTCGCGCTGTTCACCGGCCGGCGGCTCGGCCGGCTCGCGCAGGCGCCCGGGACCAGCGACCTCGACGCGCGGCAGGACCCTGGCAAGGCGGCGCTCAGCGAAGATCTCGACATCGTCCGGCGCGTGATGACCGGAGAGATCCCGCGCGCCCGCGGCCCGGTTCCGACCAGGCCGCTCGTCAACGGGCTCAAGAGGGCCGGGGCGAAGCGCAGCGGCCTGACGAGCGCGCAGGACCGGCAACAGCTGGATCGCCACCTGCTCGACCACCTGCTCGCCCGAGGCCTTGTCGAGCTCCTCGGACAGGACGCCGTCGCGCTGCACGAGAAGCGAACCGACGACGCCAAGCAGGCCAATGTCGTGGCGGCGGAAGGCGACATGCTGCTCTCGGCGAACTCGATCGCGACGCTCATGAGCGACGCGCTCGGGGCCGACGTCGAGGTCACGAGCAAGGACCTCTCGGAGGACGACATCGAGCGCATCAACGAGACGCTCAAGCGCACGGATCGCTCGGGGTTTGCCGTCGTGACCGTCTCGAACGGCGCTGCGCTGTGGGAGGCGGCGGAGAGATACCGCAACGGCTCCACGACACCTCGCGATCCCGCGAGCATCGCGCCGCTCGGCGAGGGCGAAGCCGAGAGCCGGCACCACCTCGCCATCGACGGCGAGATCACGGTCGACGGCGACGCCTTCATCGTGCCTGTCCAGTCCTGGGGGCAGGCGTTCCCCATCCGGGTGCTGAAGGCAGAGATGCCGAAGCTCTTCGAGGTGATCACCCACGGGACCTACCCCCCGCCGCACGCGCCGCCCAACGGCGCCTCCACCCAGCAGCGTGCTCCGGCGCGCCTCGGAACGGGCCAGCCGTCCGGCGCCACACAGGACGCCATGGACCCGAGCGACCAGCTCGCGGGAGCGCCCACGCCCACGAGCACAGGACAGGGGATCGCGCCCCAGCCATCCCAGCGGCTGTACGACGCCCTCCTGGAGCGCGTCCCGAGCGCGCAGCTGGACGAGGTCGCGGGCCTCGTCGTCGAGACCATCAACACCCAGCTCCTCCCGTCAATCCTGGAGCTGTTGCCCATCCGCCCGCACCCTGCCGCGCGGCTGGCCGAGGAGATCGTCGAGAAGTGGCTGGCGTTCAACCCCGACTTGCTCGACCTGCCCGCCAGCGAGCTGAAGAAGCGCCTCGCTGCGCACGCCGAGCTCGTGCTGGGCACGTTCGAGCGCGACCGAGGTCGCTCGACGATCGGCCGAAAACCCGGCTCCTCCGCCGCGGCGGCTGCCGCCTCCGCGGCGTCGAGCGTTCCGCAGCCCCCCGAGGGGACACCTGCCGATCAGCAGGAGCTCGAGGGCAAAGCGCAAGAGTCCTTCTCCAGCACGAGCAGCGATGCAGGCACGAGCAGCGACGCCGGCGCGCAGGGGACGACGAGCGAACCCGAGGGCTATGAGCCCCTGTTCGCCGACCTCGACGACCTCGACTTCGGCCTCAGCGCCGAGGAGCACAAGGAGAAGGAGCGCGCGGCGCGGAACCAGGAGAAGCTCGAGAAGCCGCCTCGCAACAACGATCAGGAGCGCGCCATCCCCGAGTGGATCTGGGGTGTGCCGCACTACGCAGGACTGCAGAGCGCGCTGCTCGAACACTTCGATGACGACGCGGTGCGGCGCGCGCTCGCCGAGCTCCTGACGACGACCGAGAGCCCGGAGACTCCGCCGAGCGGCGCGGGGCGTTTCGCAGAGTTCGTCGTCATCGCGCTCAAGGAACCCCTCGACGCCGAGAGCCTGAAGCAGGAAGCCGCGAAGGTGTTCGGTACCTACGAAGGCGAGATGCGCAAGCTCGCCTACGACGCCTTCGAGGCGCTCGGGGCCCTCGACTGGGCCGAGGACGTGCCAGACTTCGATATCGAGGCGCTGCGCGACCCGCCGCCGCCCCCGCCGGCGCGCGAGGTGGAGCCACCGCGCGTGGTCCTCAAGAGGGGCCAGGAGGGACGCTGGGTCACCCGCGCCGAGCTCGAGATCATCAATCGATCCATCGGCGAGCACGCGTTCGCCGGCATGCTCGCGGGCGCCATGAACAGGGGCAAGATCTCGGGCATCCGCGCGACCATCGAGCAGCTGGTCCGCCAGGCCGAGCGCGTTGCGGCCCCGGCGCTGTCGCCGCCGCTCACGTCCACCTCGCTGGTGGTCGACACCAACCTGGTCGCGGCGCTCTTGACGCCGCCCGGAGAGCTGACGCTCGCCAAGCGCACCCTCCGCGAGCAGCTGGACGTCTTGATCCGCGAGCACGGGATAACCGACCTGCGCCTCGCCAACGTCAACATCGGAGAGCTGTTCCAGCACGACGACATCGTCGGACGCACGTTCACCACCAGCGATGGGCGAGAGATCCCCTGGTACGGCGTCCCGGTCCGCGACGACCGGCGCGACGACACGACCGATTACGCGCTGGGGTTCGAGCAGCTCGTGAGCGGGTCGGTCGGCGAGAAGAAGGGCAGCGCCGACCGCAGCATGGTCGCCGACGCCTTCTTCTCCGACCGCGCGAGCGACGACGACGGCGCGCCCGAGGTGCCTCATTTCGCCACCGCCGATCACGGCATCCTGACGCCGCTCTTGAGCTTCGCCGGCATCGACGCGAAGCAGCGCGGCGAGAAGGCTTTCATCGACTTCGTCAAGGAGAACACCGAGAGCGGAACTCCTTATTTCGAGCCGGAGCTCAAGGGCCGCAAGCTCAAGGCACATACGATCCTCACGCTGGAGATGGCGACGGCCGGGCACGCCGCGGCCAATGACGCCCCGCCGCCCGCCCAGAGCGAGCCCGTCGGCGTCGCGCTCCTCGACAGCCCCGTCGGCGCCACCCACCGGGTCCATGACCTCATCTCGCTCATCCGCGCCTTCGGGTTCGACGTCTACATCGTCGGCGGCGCGGTGCGCGACGCCCTCAGCGGCAAGAGGCCCAAGGACGTCGATCTCAAGACGAACATGCCCATGTCGCGGCTCGAGGAGGTGCTGGGCAGCACCCCGGCGTTCAAATCGCTCCCCGTCACCGTCGTCCCCGAACAGCGCCTTCTCCAGGTCGGGGGCGTCAACACGATGGTGGACATCACCACCGGCGACGACACCAGCGTGCAGGGCCCGCTCGACGTCCTCGCCGACGCGCAGAAGCGCGACTTCCGCATGAACGCGCTCTACCTCGACGAGAACGGCTTCGTGGTCGATCCGCTCGACGGCGCCATCGAGGATCAGCTCGTCGGCAGGCTGCGCTTCGTGGCCGACCCCGGCCCGACCGCGCCCGTCGAGGAGCGGCAGAACGCGGTCGTCGAGCACCTGCGCCGCTCGCCGTGGCACCTCGGCCGCGCGCTCAAGTTCTATCAGCGCGGCTACGAGCTCGAGCCCGAGATCCTCGACGCCGTGCTCGACAACGCCGAGAGCATCCTCGCGTCGATGAAGGAGCGCGAGGCGCCGATCCACGCCAGGTCGCTGGTCCTGCACACCGCGCAGGCCGACTCGCCCACGGATCTTGCCGAGATCATGCAAGTGCTCGGCTTCTCACCGCAAGCGATCCGCGAGCTCGTCCCCGATGACGTGGCCGGTCGCTTCGACGACGAGAGCCTCGCGTACGAGCACGACGTCCTGCCGCGCTGGCGCGACACCCCCGACGACGACGGCGCGGGGTATCCGCTGGGCGCGCCGGAGATGAAGATCGACCTCGCCACCGGGCGGATCTATCAATATCGCTTCCACGCCATTGCGCCGCAGCAGGAGGGGCAAGCGGGGGAGCGCGTCATCATCGACGTGGACCTGAGCGACCACAACCAGCCAGGCCACCACGCGCCGCACTACCACGTGTACCGCTGGCGCAAGCGCGACGGCCAGTTCAAGTGGGACAAGAAGAAGAACGGATTCTCCGACACCGGGCAGCCGGGCCTGCCGGAGATCGCTGACGGCCGCTACCTCGGCCCCCAGCCGTGGCGGTTCGAGGAGGGGCTCGACAGCGACAGCGGCGACTTCCTCGACGTCGCCACGACGCGCATCGAGGAGGCGGGCATCGAGCTCACGAATGACGGCGGCCTCCTCGACCTGGGCGGGCAGGTCAAGGTGCACCCGGAGCGGCTGCGAGAGCTCGTCGATCGCGGGCAGTTCGGCAAGCTGCTCATGCTGGTCAAGAACCTGAACGACGGCATCCCCTGGTCCTCCAGGGATCAGGCCACCGTCGATCTGTCCGGCTCGCACCGCGGCCAGGAGCGGCTGCGCTTCACGCCGCAGCTCGACCTGGTCGTGCCCTTCCTGCGCGAGAGCGGCATCGAGGACCCGACCTCGATGGCGATCTTCGCCGAGGACGGCGAGATGCGGCACGACGCGCTGCTGCGGCTCTATGACCTGGTGAGCGGCGAAGAGCGCCCGGATCTGCGCCGCACGGCGGCCGCGTTCGCGCAGGAGGGTGCCGGGAGCGTGAGCGAGTTCGTCGAGCGCTTCGAGTTCTATGTCGCCTCGATGAAGGGCAACCTGAGCGGCGCTGACGTCGAGGCGCTCTGGCAAGCGCAGATCGAGGCGGCGCAGGACGCGGACGCCGTGGGCGACGTCACGCTCCGCGAGGGCGGCGAGCTGGCGGAGCGGCTCGCGGCGGCGGCCAGCGAGCTGCGCTTCGAGTCGGCGGGCGCCGCCGCCTACCACGCCGCCAAACACGGCGACGAGTTCCGGACGCCGGCGGAGCGGGCTGCCAGCGTGTCGCCGGAGGACGCCGTTCGACGTTACCTCGACGCCGCGCGCGAGGCCGTCCGCAAGGCCGCCCAGGCCGACGCTTTCGAGACGAGGATCGACGAGAGCGGCGCGACCAACGTCGTGCTCTGGGACGGCGCGACCAAGGCCATCGTCCGGGTCGCGCCCGACGGCACGGCGCACATCCTCAGCAGCTACGTCCGAGAGCGCCGCAACACCGCGCCTGCGGCGGCGCAGGCGCCTCTCCCGAGCGCGCCGTCCAGCTCCGCCGTGGTCAACAGTGATGTCGAGTCCGATAGCGAGGACGAGGAGGAGTCCGATAGCGACGAGGAGGACGATAGCGACGACGAGTCCGATAGCGAGGACGAGGAGGAGTCCGATAGCGACGAAGAGGACGAGGACGATAGCGACGACGAGGACGAGGACGAGGACGAGGACGAGGATGAGTCCGATAGCGACGAGGAGGACGATAGCGAGGACGACGACGACGACGACGACGACGACGACGAGTCCGATAGCGACGATGACGATCCGGCCGACAGGCTCGGCGCGTACCGCCCCGTAGGTGGCGCCTCCGACGGGACACAGGGCTCGCCAGCCCCGCAAGCGACCGGCGCGCCGGCTGCTCTCGACGGCGCCGATACCATCCCCCCGCCGATCGACGCCCTGGTGAAGACCCTCGTCGCGAAGAGCGCCGCGTGGTCCTCCCCGCGCACGCAGGCGGACAAGCAGGAGGCCATCGCGCTCGTGACCGAGCTCCTGCAACAGCTCGGCATGGACGCCCGGGTCGTCGACAGGGCGGGCGAGCAGGACAAGGACACGCCTGATTCCGAGCACTCCGCCTGCACGTGCGTCCGTTAAGCCAGCGCCCGCGTCAGCCGCCCTCCGCGGGCGCGCTCCACCGGCCTCCTCGCCGGGGCGCGGCTCGGCCGCTTCGGGCGAGCGCGATCCTCATCGGATGAGCAGCGCTCCCGGCGCCGAGCGGCTAAGCTCGGGCCGCGTCTGCCCATGAAGTTCGTCCACGCCGCCGACCTCCACATCGACAGCCCCCTCCGCGGGCTCGACCGTTACCCGGGCGCCCCCGTCGAGCAGATCCGCGGGGCGACCCGCCGCGCGCTCGAGAACCTCGTGAACCTCTGCCTCGCCGAGGAGGTCGACCTCCTGCTCCTCGCGGGCGACATCTACGACGGCGACTGGAAGGACTACAGCACGGGCCTGTTCTTCGCCGCGCAGCTCTCCCGCCTGCGCGCCGCCCGGGTGGACGTCGTGCTCCTCTATGGCAATCACGACGCCGAGAGCAACATCACGCGTCACCTGGAGCTCCCCGAGAACGCCCGGCGGCTCGATCCCCGCCGCCCCGAGTCCATCGTCTTCGATCGGCTCGGGGTCGCCGTCCACGGACAGAGCTTCGCGACCAAGGCCGTCACCGACGATCTCGCCGCGGGTTATCCGGACGCTCGGGCAGGCCTCTTCAACATCGGCATGCTCCACACCTGCCTGGGCGGCCGCGAGGGCCACGACAACTACGCTCCTTGCAGCCTGAACACCCTCGTCGGGAAGCGATACGATTACTGGGCGCTCGGCCACGTGCACACCCGGGAGGTGCTCTCGCGCGATCCGTACATCGCGTTCCCCGGCAACCTCCAGGGCCGCCACGCCCGCGAGACGGGCGAGAAGGGCGCCCTCCTCGTCTCGGTGGACGACGGCCGCATCACCTCGGTCGAGCACCGCCCCCTCGACGTCGTGCGCTGGAGCGCCTGCGAGGTCGATCTCTCCCCGGCCGCGAGCGCCGACGACATCGTGGATCTGACGCGGGAGGAGCTCGAGCGGCGCCTCGCCGAGGCGGACGGGCGCACGCTGGCCGCGCGGGTCTTCCTGTGCGGCGCGACGAAGGCGCACGCCGCGCTCCGCGCCGATTTCGAGCGATGGACGGGGCAGATCCGCGCGATCGCCAACGACCTCGGCGGCGCGCTGTGGATCGAGCGCGTGCTCTCGCGGACGATCTCGCCGCTCCAGGTGGGCGCGCTCGAGGAGCGGGACGACGCGATCGGCCAGCTCACGAGGTCGCTGCGCGCGCTGCGCGACGACGAGGCGGGCCTGTCCTCGCTGCTGCGCGAGTTCGCGAGCCTCAGGAACAAGCTGCCCCTCGAGGCGCGCGAGGGGGACGACGCGATCCGCCTCGACGACCCGGCGTTCCTGCGCGAGGCGCTCGACGACGTGGAGCCCGCGCTGATCTCGCGGCTGCTCGGCGCGAGCGACGCGCCCTGAAGGTCGGGCGCGGCCCCGCGGCCCGCTCGAGCTCCGACGCCGCGGCGTGACGGTTGACGGCGCGCGGCCCTCCGGCCGCCGCTTGACGGCGCGCTGTTCTCCACCATGCACACCCCGCGATCCGGCGTGACGCGAGCATCACCTCGAACGTCCGGACGCCATGAAACGGGGGAATCATGGTCGACCAGGACGCTTTTCCGGAGCTGTTTCATCCGAGCAGCCGCGCCGAGCCGCACGCGATCTACGCGCGCATGCGGGCCGCGGGGCGCCTGCATCGCCTCATTCACCCCCGCCTCGACGTGCCCCTCTGGGTGGCCGTGCGTTACGACGACTGCGTGGAGCTCCTCAAGGATCCGCGCCTGATCCGCGACTTCCGCAAGCTCCCCGACGACGTGCGCCGGCGTTATTTCCCGCTCAGCGACCGCACGACCTTCATGGATCAGCACATGCTCGACGCCGATCCGCCGGATCACACGCGGCTCAGGGCCATCGTCCAGCGGGCCTTCTCGCCGCGGATGATGGAAGGGCTGCGCCCGCGCATCCAGGCGATCGCGGACGGGCTCATCGACGCCGTGATCGACCGGCGCCGGATGGAGCTCGTGGCGGACTTCGCGTTTCCGCTCCCCACCGCGGTGATCGCCGAGCTGCTCGGCCTCCCCGTCGAGGATCGCGACCGGTTCCGCCGGTGGACCAAGATCCTCCTCGCGCCCGCGAAGGATCGCGAGTTCGTGGAGCGCGCGCAGCCCGTGGTGGAGGAGTTCGCGGCGTACTTCCGGGCGCTCGCCGACGCGCGCCGCAAGGCCCCGCGCGACGACCTGATCAGCGGCCTCTTGCTGGCCGAGGAGCAGGAGCACAAGCTGAGCCCGGCAGAGCTCTCGAGCATGGTGTTCCTGCTGCTCGTCGCGGGCCACGAGACCACCGTGCACCTCATCGCGAGCGGCATGTTCCTCCTGCTCTCGCACCCTGCGGAGCGGCGCCGGCTGGACGAGGACCCCGGGCTCGTCGGCTCCGCGGTGGAGGAGGTGCTGCGCTGCGAGGGGCCGGCGGAGCTCTCGACGATCCGCTGGTCGCTCGAGGACATCGAGCTGTTCGGCGCTCGCGTGCCGGCGGGAGAAGGCGTCGCGGCGGGGCTCCTGGCCGCGAACCGGGATCCGGAGCACTTCCCGGATCCGGACCGCTTCGACATCGGCCGCTCGCCGAACCGGCACATCGGCTTCGGGGGCGGCATCCACTTCTGCCTGGGCGCGATGCTCGCGCGGATCGAGGCGGCGATCGCCTTCTCGACGCTCCTCCGGAGGTTGCCGCGCATCGAGCTCGCCGTCCCGCCCCGCGACATCGCATGGAGCGAATGGCCCATGATCCGCGGCCCGGCGGCGGTGCCTGTGGCGTTCTGAGCGGGAGAGCGCTCAGCCCCCCGAGGGGGCCGTCCTGGCGTAGGCGCGCAGCGCCTCGGCCACGCTCCACGCCTGGGCGACGCACCCGCGGGGCGTGAACGGCGGCTCCGCGTCGAAGATCTCGCTGATCGAGCCGGCGCAGGCCTCGTCGAGGTGCGGCGCGAAGCCCTCGAGCAGCCGCCGCGCCCCGGCGAGATCGGTGGGATACACCTTCAGCCAGGCGTCGATGAACGGGCCCATGAGCCACCCCCACACGGTGCCCTGGTGATAGGCCATGTCCCGCGCGCGGAGGTCGCCGAAGTACTTCGGTTTGTAGTCCGGGTGCCCCGGCGCGAGCGACCTGAGGCCCACGGGCGTCCAGAGCCGCTCCTTCACCTGATCGACGATCCCCTTCCAGCGCGCGGGCTCGAGGACGGGGTGAGGCAGCGAGATCGCGAGGAGCTGGTTCGGCCGGAAGGCGTCGTCGGCGCCCTGCTCGCCGTCGATCACGTCGTAGAGATAGCCGTGCTTCTCGGACCAGAAGCGGCGGTTGAAGGAGGCCTTGACCTGCTCGGCGGCCGCGCCGTAGCGCCTCGCCGCGGCGTCGCCGTCGGACTCGCGCGCCCAGCGCTCGATGAGGCGCAGGGCGTTGTACCAGAGCGCGTTGATCTCGACGGGCTTCCCCCGGCGTGGCGTGACAACGTAGTCGCCGACCTTCGCGTCCATCCAGGTCAGCTGATATCCCTCTTCCCCCTGGCGGATCAGGCCGTCGTGCGGGTCGGCGCGGATGCCGAAGCGCGTCCCGCGGGTGTGGTGCTCGACGATATCGATCAGCGTGGGGAGGATGAGCCGGAGCGTCTCGCGATCCCCGGTCGTCGCCAGGTAGCGATCGAGCGCGTGGAAGAACCAGAGGGTGGCGTCGGCTGTGTGGTAGAGCCCGTCGTTCTTGCCCTCCGGGAACATGTTGGGGATGAGCCCGTCCTTCACGTAATGGGCGAACGTGCGCAGGATGTAGCCCGCCTCGGTGTGGCGCCCGGTGACGAGCGTCAGCCCCTCGAGGCTGATCATGGTGTCCCGGCCCCAGTCGGTGAACCAGTGATAGCCCGCGATGACGGTGCGCACCTCGTCCCCGGCGGCCCGGGCGCGGGCGGCGTCCTCGACGCGGCCCGCGGGGCTGATGAGGAACTGATCGGCGCCGAGGACGAGCTCCGCCGCCGGCCCGGTGCGGACCTCGGGCGCCGCGGCGAGCAGGAGCCGCGTCCGGCGCTTGCGCTCCGCGCGATGCACCTCGTCCGTGGAGAGGGCGTTGAGCGTCTCCCAGGCCTCCGTGGACGCGATCAGGGTCACGCTGCCGGAGACCGGGAGCTCGAGGCTGAAGCGGCCAGGGCTGTAGAACTCACCGACGGCGTCGTATCCGCGGCTCTGCTCGATCCGGTAGCGTACGTTGCGCAGGCGGGCGCTCTCGATCCTGAACTCGGCCCGAGCGCCCTGGACCTTCAGCCGGAGCGGCGGCAGGTCGCCCGGCGACGCGAGCTCGTAGCGATCCTCGACCACGGTGAGCGCGTAGGGGCCCGCCACCGGCCGATCGAGCGCGCCCTCGTGCGGCCGGAAATTCACCCACGGCTGGAGCTCGATCCGCGCCGGGCCCGTCCCCTCGACGAGCGTGTACGTGACATGGACCGTGTTCTGCGCGTGGGGCATGAGGAGGCGCCGCTCGATCGCCATCCCCGCGCCCTCGTAGCGCCAGACGGGGAGCCCGGCCTCGAGGCGGAACTCGACGAGATCGATGACCTGGGCGGCGCCGTCGTCGAGCCAGGGCTCCTGACCGCCCACCTGGTACACCCTGTCCTCCGCGGTGAAGATCCGGGTGGAGAGATCGCTGAGCATCATGGTGCGGCCGAGGGGGGCCGGCAGCGCGGAGATCAGCAGTCCATGGAAGCGGCGGGTCACCGCGCCGGAGACGGTGCCCGACGCGTAACCGCCGAGTCCGTTCGTGACGAGCCATTCCCGCGTGAGCGGGTCCGAGCCGCGCTCGGCGTCGTCCTGCGAGGTGGGGGCGGCGCCCCGGGACCAGACCATCCTCCGGCAGATCTCGTCAGCGTGCATGCTTCTTGGGCTCCTCCGGGCGCGGGCTCGCGCTCGTCTTCTCGGGCACCGGCGTCCCGACCACGGGGTGGAGGAGGATCGCCGCCTCGCCCGGGATGTGGACACCGTCCTCGGTGATGACAGGTGGACTGCCTTGCCCCCCGTAGCGGGGGGACTCGCTGGACCACGACGTCTCCCAGCGGCGCCCCGGCGGCGGGGCGAAGAGCGGCTCCGGCAACGACCCTCGATGGATGTCCGGCCCGAGGTTGACGAGGAGCAGCCGGTCGTCGCCGTCGTCGCCGAAGTAGCGCAGGAGGAAGGCGTGGGCCGAGAGGACGGCCCCGTCGACGCCGCGCGGGCGCTGGGCCCGGATCACCGGATCGCGCCGGCGGAGCGCGATGAGGTCCTCGTGGAGGGCGTAGAGGGCGGCGTTGCGCTCGCGCTCGGAGAAATCGAGCTTGCAGCGCTCGAAGGTGCGCGGGTCGCTCGGATCGTCGAGCTGCGCGCGGACCTCCGGCGCCGAGCAGGACGGGAACTGCTCGAGGAACTCGGCCCTGCCCTTGCGCACGAGCGGGGCGAGCTCGGGGTTGTGGTCGGCGAAGAAGAGGAACGGCGCCGAGGACCCGAACTCCTGCCCCTGAAAGAGCATGGGTGTCCCCGGGGCGAGGAGCAGGGCCGCGGACATCGCCCGGAGCTTGCCCGGGCTCACGATGTGACAGAGCCGCTCGCCTCGCGCGGTGTTGGCGACCTGGTCGTGGTTCTCCAGGAAGAGGACGAAGCGGGCCGGATCCACGCCGAGCGCCGGCGTCCCTCGCCGCTGCTTCTGCCAGTGATAGCGCTGCCCCTGGAAGAGGAACCCGTGCTTCAGGGCGGAGAGGAGCTCCTGGGGCGAGCCCTCGTGATCGCTGTAATAGGCCTCGCTATGGCCGGTGAGCGCCACCTTGGCGCTGTGGTGGAAATCGTCGTTCCAGATCGCGTCGAGCCCGTAGCCGCCCCGCTCGGCGGCGCGGATCAGCCACTCTTCCTGCGACTCGTTCTCGGCCACGAGGAACGTCTCCTTGCCCTTCGCCGCCTCCCGCGCGCGGCGCGCGATGGCGGCGAGGATGTGGTCCTTCGAGCCATCGTAGATGTTCTGCGTGGCGTCGAGCCGGAGCCCGTCGAGGTGGAACTCGTCGATCCAGTAGCCGGCGTTGGCGATGAAGTACTCCCTCACCGCCTCGGATCGCGGGCCGTCGAAGTTGATCGCCGCTCCCCAGTCCGTCTTGTGACGATCGGTGAAGTAGTCCCCGGAGAACTGGCCGAGGTAGTTGCCGTCCGGGCCGAGGTGGTTGTAGACGACATCGAGGATCACCGCGATCCCGGCGCGGTGCGCCGCGTCCACGAAGCGCCGGAGATCGTCCGGGCTGCCGTAGAGGCGCGTCGGCGCGAAGAGGTTCACGCCGTCGTACCCCCAGTTGAAGCGGCCGGGGACCTCGGCGATGGGCAGCAGCTCGATCAGGGAGATGCCGATCCGCGCGAGCTCCGGCAGCTCCCGGGCGGCGGACTCCCATGTGCCCTCCCGGGTGAAGGTCCCGATGTGCATCTCGTAGACGACTTGCCCCTTCAGCGGGGCGCCCCGGAATGCCGCGTCGCTCCACGAGAACGCGCCGGGATCGATCACCTCGGAGGGCCCGTGCGGCCCCTCCGGCTGCGAGCGCGAGGCGGGATCGGGAGTGAGCGCCTCGCCGTCGTCGAGCCGGAACCGGTAGCGGGTGCCGCTCGCGGCGGACGCGACGAGCCCCGCGAAATAACCGCCCTCCTCGGGCCGCAGCGGGGCGGCCCCGCCGCTCCCCGGCCCGGCCTCCAGGACGACCTCGACCTTGCGCCTGGCCGGCGCCCAGACACGGAAGTGGACTCCTTTCCCGACGAGCACCTCTGCGCCGATGGGCAACCGCCTCTCCGTCTTGAACTCCAGCATTGAAATGAATTCTAGGCGCAACACAGATGACGTCCAGCGCCGATATGCACATGACGACGCTACCGCTGTCACTGCTCAGTTGTCGAGCGCAACGTGCCTTACGGAGCTGCCTGAGAGCGATCAGGAGCAAACCGACATCGAGGTCAGCGCTGTCTGTGTGGCGAAATTGCGCGACGCGAGCTCGCCCTGAGGCGCGCGCGCGCCGCTGGGCTCCTCCTTGCCCAGGGCGCGTGTTCGAGAACACGAAAGAGATAGAGCGAGGCAGGAGTCGACCCATCGAGAGGGGGATAGGCCATGAAGTGGGCTTGACGACCTTGCGATGGAAGGCGCTGAAGCGCGCTCTCCGCGGCTACGGGTGGGCGATGACGACGAGGGTGCGCGCGCGCCGGAGCACGCAGCGCAACGCGCGCTCCAGCGTCTCCGGGTCGAGCGCCGCGAAGCTCTCGTCGAGCACGACGACCTCGGCGTCCTGCAGCAGCGCGCGCGCCATGTAGAGCCGGCTCCGCTCGCCGTGCGAGAGCTGCCAGCCCGTCTCGCCCACCACCTGCTCCAGCCCCCCCGGCATCCGGCCGAGCAGCTCGCCGAGGCCGAGCTCGTGGCAGATCTCCTCGGCCTCCGCGAGGTCGTCGGGCCTCGGCGGCCAGCGCCTGCCCATCAGCAGGTTGTACGCGAACGTCCCGGCGAGGACGTGGTTCTCGTGGAACTGCGGCGCCGCGGCCACGCGGCGCCGCCACGCGCCGGCGCCCAGCATGTGGCGGTCGAGCCCGTTCAGCAGCAGCAGCCCCGCGTCGGGCGCGCGCAGCCCCGAGAGCAGCGCGCTCAGCGTCGACTTCCCGCCGCCCGAGGGCCCCTCGAGCAGGATGCGGTCGCCCGCTGCGATCCGCACCGACACGTCGATGACCGCGGGGCGCGCCCTCGCCTTGTGCCGGAACGACAGCTCGTGCGCCTCCAGGACCACAGCGCGGGCCTCGGCGTCGCCCGCGCGCGCGCGGGCCGGCGATCGCCCCGCGTCGGGGGGCAGCGGCGGCGGCGGCGGGCCGCCGCGGGCGGCCGCCTGGAACAGCGTGGAGACCTGCTCCCACGCGATCACCGCGCTGGCGAGGCTCGACAGGCCGCCCGACAGGCCCTGGAGCGCGCGGCTCGCGAGCAGGACGCCCCCCAGCGCCACCGCGTACGCCCCGGCGGAGCCGGTGCCCGCGAGGAACGGCGGCAGGAGGCCGATGATCCCCGCGATGAGCCAGCCGCGCGGCATCAGCGCGCCGATCTCGATCTGGCTCCGGTCGATGTCGCGCGACCGCAGCAGGTACTGGGCGAGCGCCTCGTCCTCGCCGTGGTGCCAGCGGCCGTGGCGCTCCTGGGCGAGGCGGGTCCGGTGGCCGACCAGGCGCTCGATGAGGTCGTGCGTCATCGCGAGCCGCGCGGCGGTCCAGCGCGCGCGCCGCCGGTAGAACCGCACGCAGAGCGCGACGACCAGCGCCGCCCAGGCGACGAGCAGCAGCGCGTGGATCGCGCCCGCCGCGCCCTGGGCGAGCACGGCCGCCGCCGCCGCGAGCTCGAACGCCGACGCGACCGCCGCGACGCCGCCGCCCATCGCGAGCCCCTCGATCGCCTCGGACTCGATCACGCGGCCGAGGAAGCGGCCCGCGCCCTCGCTGCGCACCTCCTCGGCGTCGAGCGCGAGCGCGCCCGAGAGCAGGCGCTGCTTGACCAGCGCGCTCGAGTCGATCGCGACGAGCCCGGACAGCCACGCCATGAGCTGGCGCAGCGGCACGACCGTCGCGAGCAGCAGCGCGCCGGCGACGAGCCACCCCTCGTCGAGGTGGTCGTCGAGGATGCTGCGCCCCACGGTCATCCACACCAGGATCCAGAGCGTGTAGCCCGCCGCGTGGGCCGCGAGCAGGCCGAGGAGGCGGCGCGGGATCCGCGCGGCCATGGCCTGCCGCGCGAGCGGCGCGCCCGGCGGCAGGCGCAGGCTCCAGATGCCGTCGACGATCACGGGCCCGATGCGCTCGTCGAGCAGGGCCCGCCGCGCGCGCGCGCGCCGCCGCGGCCGCACGGCCGCGCGCGCGAGGACGCGCTCGATCTCCGGGAGCACCTGCGCCTCGATCGGGCGGCAGATGCGGCCGGCGATCGCCTCGACCGGGACGCGCGCCGTGGAGCGGTCGGCGCGGAGCGCGGCGAGGTCGCGCCCCCTGCGCTCCACGACGGCGAGGAAGCGGGGTGCCCCGCCGTCGCGCAGCCACACGAGCGCGGGCGCGACGCGGAGGAGCGCCTCGCCGATCTCGTCGTAGCGCGCCGCGATCGGCTCCGCCTCGACGCCGAGGTACGCCGCGGCCTGATCGATCCACGCCCCGAGCGCGTCCGCGCTGCGGAGGTGCCCGGCGGCCGGGACGGGCGCCGCGACCGCGCGCGGGCCGAGGCCGCCCTGCGCCGCGAGCGCCTCGAGCGCGTCGCCGATGCGCTCCGCCGGCCACTCGAGGGCGCCGAGCGGATCGACCGCCTGGTCCGGCCGCGCTCCCCACCCGGGTTGCGGCCTCGCCCCCCACCCAGGTTGCGCCTCCGCCCCGTCCGGCCGGACTTCCCACCCGGGTTGCGCCTCGGCGGTCACCTCCGCTGGCCCTCGGCTGGCGCTCCGCCGCCCTCGGCTGGCGCTCCGCCGCCCTCCCCCGCCGCCTCGGCGCCCTCGCCCGCCGCCTCGGCGATGCGCCCGCGCGCGACCTTCAGCCGGCGCCACTCGCCGCTCGACCAGAGCCCTCGCTGCACCGCTACCTCGGCCTCGAGCAGCGCGCGGTAGCGCGAGCCGGGGCGCGCCGCGAGCTCGGACGGCGCCCCGTCCTCGACAACGCGCCCGCCGTCCACGACGAGCACCCGCTCGAACGATCGCGTCTCGCCGACGTCGTGGGTGACGCACAGGAGCGTCGCGCGCCGGAAGCGCCGCCGCGCCCGGGCGAGCAGCGCCCGGCGGCGCTCCCGGTCGAGGCCGCGGAACGGCTCGTCGAGGATCACGAGCCGCGCCTCGCTCCGCAGCATCGCCCGGCCCAGGCGCAACCGCTGCCCCTCGCCGCCGGAGACGAGCCCTCCGCCCTCGCCGAGCAGGGTCTTCTGCCCTTCCGGCAGCCGCTCCAGCACCTCGCGCAGCTCGGCCTCCTCGACGACGGCGCCGAAGTCGGCCGCGTCGTCGGGCGCGCCGTAGCGGAGGTTGTCGAGGAACGATCGGTTCCAGATCTGGACCGCCGGGTCGACCCACGCGGTCTCCTCGCGCAGCGCGCGCACCCCCTCGCCGTCGAGGGGGCGGCCGTCGACGAGCACCCTGCCCTCGCTCGCCCGGTGCCAGCCCAGCAGCACCCCGACGAGGCTCGACTTCCCCGCGCCCGACGAGCCCACGATCGCCACGTGGCTGCCCGCCGCGATCTTCAGATCCACGCCGTCGAGGATCACGTGACCGGCCGCCTGGATGCGCACGCGCTCGAAGGCGATCGCGCAGCCCGCGCCGCCGGCGCCCCCTTGCGCGAGCGGCGCCGCTGCCGCGGGCGCGCGCGTGGGGGCGCCTGCGCGCAGCTCCTCCGGCGCGCCGAGCGGCTCGAGCAAGCGCAGCGCCGTGTTGCGGTGCCCCGGGTACTGGAGCAGCGTGCTCGCGAGCGCCTGCCCGATGGAGGGCAGCGCGAGCGCCCAGTAAAAGAGCAGGAGCGCGCGCGAGAGGGCGCCCCCGCGGGCGAGGAAATCGCCGAGGATCCACGCGGCGAGCGCGAAGCCGATCAGCGCCTGCGCCCCGTCGACGGCGAGGGCGGCGCGGAGGAGCGCGCGGCCGGCGAGCGCCCACTCCCCGAGCAGGCCCGCGTGCTCGCGCCGCACGGCCCGCTCCGCCGCGTGCGCCCGGATCGGCACGAGGCCGAGGAGCGCGTCGAGGTAGAAGCTCGTGAGCGCGCCGGCGTGGGTGCGGACGCGCAGGTCTCGCTCGACGAGGACGCGGTTCCCCGCGAACGGCAGCGCCAGCGCGAGCGCGGCGCCCGGCACGGCGAGGCGCGCGCTCCCGGGATCGATCCAGACGATCGCGGCCGTGGTCACCGCGAGGTCGAGCGCCGCGCGCGCGATCTGGCCGCCGAACGCGGGCAGGCCGCGGAGCACGTGCAAGCTGTGGCCGCGCTGCGCCATGTCCGAGGCCGGGCGGCTCTGGAAGTAGCGATCGCCGATGCGCGGGATCTTCGCGAGGAACGCCATCCGCAGCCGGACCTCGAGGTGGCGCCCGAGCCGGATCATCCCCGTGGTCAGCGAGAGATCGAGGGCGAGCTCCACCGCGAGGAACGCCGCGAGGGCGATGAGGGCGGCGAGGCGCTGCTCGAACAGCGCGAGATCGTTCGAGATCTGGAGCAGGCCCCGGAAGAGGAGGCTCTCCAGCACCACGGTCGCGACGCTGAGCAAGAGCGCGCCGGCGAGCACGGCGGGCGTCAGCAGGCCGTCCTCACGGATCATCCGGAGGAGCGCGCGCGCAGGCGGGATCTCGCGCTCCGCGAGGGCGGCCGCGAGGTCGGGGGGGAGGCGCGCCTCGCCGCGAGCCGCCTCGCCGCCGCCGCGAGCAGCCGCCTCGGCGTGCGCCGGGGGCTCGGGAGCGGAGGCCGGCGCGCCGTCGCGGCCTGCCGGCGCGCGGGCGAAGCTGAGCGGCCGCCGCCCGCGGATCCGCACGAGCACGGCGCCCCGCGTGAGGACCATCTCCTCCCCGGACGGGTCGGCCGGCCCCGGGCGCGCCGTCCAGAAGCCGGGCGGGATCATCTCCTCCCGGGTGGCCTCGGCGTCTCGGTCGAGCAGCGCGCCCAGCACGCGCGCGGCCTCGCGTCCGCGCCCGAGGCCGCCGGAGCGCACGAGCGACGTGACGAGGCGCGCGCCGGCGTCGAGCGCGGCGATCGCTCGCCAGTCCCGGTCCGACAGCGCCGCCTCGATCGACCGCGTCCCTGCGCCGAGCCACGCGAGCCGGCGCCCCAGCGGCCGCGTGAACCCGTCGCTCGCGGCCCACGCGCGGAAGTCCGCCGCGGACAGGGGCAGCTCGTGCCGGTAGAGCTCGGCCTCGAGCTGCCGTCGCGTCACCCAGCGCCGCCCCGTGCCCGGGTCCATGATCTGCGCGAGGCCGCCGTGCCGGCGCCAGATCACGACGATGTGGAGCGGCCCGGTCGACTGCCGCACGATCGCCAGCGCGGGCAGCGCCTGGGCCTCGTCGAGGAGCACGTGCTCCGGCGGCACGAGGATCTGCTGGGCCACGAGCCCGAGCTGCTCCGCGAGGTCCTCCAGGGTGTCGATGGACGTGCCGTCGACGTCGGTCTGGCAGGCCTCGCGCAGGCGCCCGTAGCTCACGCCGACGCCGAAGCCCTCGAGCACGCACTTGAGCGTGGCCGGCCCGCAATCCATCGCCGACGTCTGCACGACCTCCGGCGCGAGGAGCCTCCGCCTCGGGCTCGGCGGCCGGCGGCGGGGATCGGCGCTCGCTGCTCGCTCCGACGCGGATCGTGGCTCGGCGCCCTGGCTCACCCGTCCGCTCCGCCGCGGACCCTCACGATCTGCCCTGCTGCCCGCAGCACGAGCGACGCCGGCGAGACGCGCTCCATCTCGATGACGACGTTGCCGGGCAGCCCGTGCTGCATCGGGATAGGCGACGCGGGATCGGGGCGCACGCCGAGCTCCACGCGGATGCGGCCTTCCTGCGCCTCGCTGGCGACGCGCTCGACGGTGGTGGCCAGCGTGCCGTATTCGGTCCAGGGGAACGCGTCGAGGCGCAGGCGTCCGGCCTGCCCCGCGCGGATCCGACCGACGGAGGAGGGCGGGAACTCCGCGATCACCCTGAGCTCGCCGGGCGGGACGACGGCGGCCACGACGTCCCCTTCGCGCACGAAGGAGCCGGCCCGCAGCACCGTGATCTCACCGACCCGCCCGGCGATCGGCGAGCGGATCTTGCGCCGCTCGATCTCAGCGAGCAGCCCCGCGATCGTCGCCTCCAGCACGAGCCGCTCCCCCTCGAGCGAGGCCGCCTCGCGGTCGAGCCGCGCGAGCTCGGCCTGCTGCTCGCTCTGCCCCGTGCGCCGCTCGACGCCGGCCCGCGCGGCGGCGCGGTCGAGCGCCTCGGTCGCCGAGCGCCGCGACAGCGCCTCGGCCGCGAGCCGCGCCGCCTCGGCCTCGGACACGAGCCCGTCCTGCCGCAGGCGCACGGCCCGCGCCGCCTCGAGCTCCTGGAAGCGCGCGCCCGCCTCCGCCTCCTTGAGCCGCGCCTTCGCCTCGTCGATGCGGGCGCGCGCCGCCTCCGCCCCGTCGCGCAGCGCCCGCGAGCGCGCCGCGATCTCGGCCCGGAGCGGCCCCATCTGCCCCGCGATGGCCGAGAGCCGGGCCTGCTTGTCGTCGATGTCGCGGCGGAGCGGCTCCACGTCGAGCTCGACGAGGACGTCGCCCGCCGCGACCTCGGCCCCGAGCAGGTCGAGGCGGACCGCGGCGACCCTGCCGCCGAGGGGCGCCTCGACGCGGTGGGCCGCCTGCCCCACCTCGAGGCGCGCGCTCACGCTCGCCTCGTACTGCCCGACGCGCGCGAGGAAGAACCACGCGAGCCAGCCTCCGAGCAGGAGCGCGCCGAGCGCGGCGCCGACGATCGAGCCGCGATGGCCGTCGGTCGCGATCACGTGGATCGAGCGTGAGAACCCGGCGGGCATGAAGGGTCGCGACAAGGTACACGAGCGAAGGATGCGCAGGAAGTCGCACCCATCGACGGGGCGAAGGCGATGAGCCTGGCAAAACTTCACGTGCAGCGCGGGCCGATCAAATGAATGCTCTCCTCCGCGGCTCCGCCGCAAAGCAGTCATTCCATCTGGAGGTCCCCCATGGCTGATATCGATCGTGATCACGAGCAGAACGAGCAAACGGAGCAGGAGGAGCAGACGGAGACGGTGCCGTTCTTCGCTCGCTACCTGGAAGATCAGAAGCGAATCCGGACCGGCGTCAAAGCCGGCGGCTGCCACCTCACCAAGAAGTACCCCTCCGACGGCGACGAGGACGTCACCATGAAGTACCCCTCCGACGGCGACGAAGAGCTGGCCGTGAAGTGAACCGCGAACGCCGCACGGCGGGTAACCGCCCGCGGCCGAGCGGAACCCACCGAAATCGCCCGCAACATCGCGTACCTTCCGTACCTTCCATAACGACGTCGTGACAACCCGTAACCAAGCTCAACACGATTCAACACAATCGAGCGCCCGTGATTGAAAGATCCCCGCAGCAGCGGAATCGCAGCATCACGGGATCGCGGAATCACGACGTCGAGCCCGCTGCAATCGTGCTGAAGAGCGCTGAAGAGCGTCGAAGATCGTCCTCGGGCTTGCACCCCCGCCCGGTTGCTCGCTACGGTAGCTCTCTTGTCCTCGGCGGCTCCGTCGCCGCGGCAACGCAACCATCTGGAGGTATCCCATGGCCGATATCGACAACCGTGAGCCCGAGCAGCAGGAGCAGAAGGACGACGCCGAGGCGGTGCCGTTCTTCGCTCGCTTCCTGGAGGATCAGAAGCGCGTCCGTACCGGCGTCAAGGCCGGCAGGCCGCCCGTCCAGACGATGAAGTACCCGTCGGACCAGGAGGACGGCGGGGGCGGCGGGAAGGAGCCCATCTACACCACGATGAAGTACCCTTCGGACGGCGACGAGGCCTGAGCACCGCATGGACCGCCCGCGCCCGTGCGAGAGAGGCACCCTGACGTGACGATGGCGAGCGCGAGCGTCCTCCTGGTCTCGCACTCACAGGACGACTTCGGGATCGGGCGCGTGGCGGAGGCGCTGCGAAGGCGCGGCGCTCGCCCCGTCCGCCTGGACGTCGACCGGTTCCCTCGCGACATCACGCTCTCGACGGCGCTCGGGCCGGGCGGCGTGCGCCGCCGCCTGGAGGACGCCGGAGCCGAGCTCGGCGGAGACGAGATCTCCGCGGTCTGGCTCCGGCGCCTCTGGGCGCCGGACCTCGGCGCGGGCATCCCCGAGGCGTACCGCGGCGCGTGCGTGCGCGAGTCGATGGCGGCGCTGACCGGCTGGCTGCGCGGGCTCCCCGCGCGGCGCTGGATCAACGAGCCCGCGGCCGAGGAGCGCGCCCAGGACAAGCTGCGGCAGCTCGCGGTGGCCGCGTCGGTCGGCCTTCGCATCCCCGAGACGGTGGTGACGAACGACCCGGCCGAGGTCCGCGGCCTCTTCGCGCGCCTCGGGGGGAACGTGGTCACCAAGATGCTCACGCCCTTCTCGACCAGCCTCGCCGGCGGCGCGCCCTTCGTCTTCACGCACGCCGTCGCGGAGGCCGACCTCGACGCCCTCGCGGGGCTGCGCCAGAGCCCCATGATCTTCCAGGAGCGCATCCCCAAGGCGCGCGAGCTGCGCGTCGCCTGCGTCGACGGCCGGTGCTTCCCGGGCGCGCTCGACGCGACCCGCTACGAGTCGGTCGCTGTCGACTGGCGCCACCCGGACGTGAGCGAGGTCGGCATCGGGTGGGAGCCGGACGCCCTCCCGCGCGACGTCGAGGCGCAGCTCGGCGCGCTCCTTCGCGCCCTCGGGCTGGTCTTCGGGGCCGTCGACCTCATCCGGACGCCGGACGGAGAGCACGTCTTTCTCGAAGTGAACCCCGCCGGCGAGTGGGGCATGCTGGAGCGCGATCTCGGCCTGCCGATCGCCGACGCGCTGGCGGAGGCGCTGCTCGCTCCGACGGAGAACCGGTGACAGTCCTCATCATCACGCACAGCGAAGACAACGAGTGCATCGACCGCGTCGCCGCCGCGATCGCCAGGCTGGGCGGCCGGGCCTTCCGCTTCGACACCGACGCCTTCCCGGCGGGGGCGCGGCTCTCGCTCTCGTCGGGGGCCGGGGCGGGCCGCTCCACGCTGACCACCCGGGACGGCGCGCTCGACCTCGGCGACGTGACCGCCGTCTGGTATCGCCGGGTCGCCTACGGCGCCAGGCTGCCCTCGTCGATGGATCCGCAGCTCCGGAGCGCGTCGATCCACGAGGCGAAGCAGACCGCGGAGGGCATGCTCGCGGCGTTCCGCGTCCCGCAGGTCGACCCCTTGCCGGCGGTGCGCTTCGCGTCGAACAAGCAGGTGCAGCTCGACATCGCGCGCGAGGTCGGCCTCGACACGCCGCGCACGCTCACGACCAACGACGCCGATGCGGCGCGGGCCTTCGCCTCGACCTGCCCGGGCGGGGTCATCGCCAAGATGCTCTCGTCGTTCGCCGTCTACCGCGACGGCGAGGAGCACGTGGTCTTCACGAACGCCCTCGAGGCGAAGGACCTCGCGGACATGCGGGGGCTCTCGCTCTGCCCGATGACCTTCCAGGAGAACATCCCGAAGGCGCGCGAGCTGCGGGTCACGGTCGTGGGCGAGCGCGTCTTCACGGCCTCGGTCGACTCGCAGGCGGCGCCCGGCGCCGAGGTCGACTGGCGCCGGCAGGGGATCGAGCTCATCGACGCCTGGCGCAAGGACACGCTCCCGCCCGACGTCGAGACGGGCGTGCTCCGGCTGATGGATCAGCTCGGCCTCAACTACGGCGCGATCGACATCCTCCGCACGCCGGACGGCCGGCACGTCTTCCTCGAGGTCAACCCGTCCGGCGAGTTCTTCTGGCTGGAGCGAAACCCCGGGCTCCCGATCAGCGAGGCGCTCGCCGAGGTCCTGCTCGGCAAGGCGCCGCGGCGCGGCTCGTGGAGCGCCTTCCTGCACACGCCGGCGACGCAGCCCCGCTGAGCGCCCTTTCGGTAGAGGGGGTGGATCTAGCTCCGCCCGCCAGACGTCCGGAGAGGGGTCAGGAGAGAATTCAACGCAAAGACGCAAAGGCGCAAAGACGCAAAACTGCACGAGATTTGTTCTTTTTTGCGCCTTTGCGCCTTTGCGTCTTTGCGTTGAATCTCTCTTCGCTCGCGACATCCCTGGCAAGGATCTCTGCCCCGCAAAAGTAGGCAAGCGGCCGCTGTCGAGCACCTCGCGTCGTCGCGCCTGGTCGCATGCTTCCGCGCGGTGCGGCTTGACAACGCACGGAGGTTCCGCACTTGCTATCCGTTCAGGGGAGGGCGCCGCCCCCTGCGCCCGGCAAGCGATCTCGTGAAGATCCTAGAGCTCCACCTCCTCGCGTTCGGCCCCTTCACGGATCTCCGGCTCGACTTCTCCTCGCCGTCGCCGGGCCTCCACGTCGTCTACGGCCCCAACGAGGCCGGGAAGAGCACCGCGCTCCGGGCGATCCGCGGCCTGCTCTACGGCATCCCGCACATCACGCCCGACGCCCACCTGCACCACAACACCGATCTCCGCGTCGGCGGCAGGCTCGCGGGCAGGGGCGACGCCGCGCTCGCGCTCGTCCGCCGCAAGGGGCGCGTGAAGACGCTCCGCGACCCGGACGACAACCCCCTCGACGACGCCGCGCTCGCGCCGGTGCTCGGCGGCGTGACGGAGGAGCTCTTCCGGACCTCCTTCGGGCTCACCCACGAGACGCTCCGCCAGGGCGCCGAGGCCCTGCTCCAGGGCAAGGGCGACGTCGGTCAGAGCCTGTTCGGCGCGGGGCTCGGCGGGCCGGGGCTGCATGAGCTGCTCACCACACTGCGCCAGGAGGCGGACGAGATCTTCACGCCCCAGGCAAGGACCCGCCCGCTCAACGAGGCCATCAAGGCCTTCGAGGCCGCCCGCAACGGGGCCAGGAGCGCCGCTCACCCCCCCGCGGACTGGACGCGCAAGCGGCAGGAGATCGACGAGCAGCGGGCCGAGCAGGAGCGCGTCGACGCGGAGCTGCGCGCGCTCCGGTCGACCGACAAGCGGCTCCGGCGCGCGCTCCGGGTGCTCCCGCTGCTCGAGGCGCGGCGCGCGATCCTCGGCCGGCGCGCCGCCCTCGGCCACGTCGTCCTGCTGCCCGAGAGCGCGCAGCGCGACCGCGAGGACGCCCAGGATCGCGCCGCCGACGCGAGCGCCCAGGCCTCGCGGCTCCGCGCCGACATCGCGGAGCTCGAGGCCCGCCACGCCGCGCTGGAGGTCCCCGCGTCGCTCGCCGACCTCGACGCGGGCGCGATCGACGGCCTCGTGACCCGGCTCGGGAGCCACCGCAAGGCCGCCGTCGACCTGCCGCGCGTCCGGGCGGAGCTCCACGGCGTCGAGGAGGACGCGCGCGCGATCCTCCGCAGGCTCGGGCGGGACGCCTCGCTCGCCTGCGGCGACGACCCCGAGCGGCTGGAGGCGATGCGCGTCGACGTCGCGACCGAGGCGCGCATCAAGAAGCTCGCCCGCGAGCGCGGCGCCGCCGAGGCCAAGCCGCGCGAGGTGGAGCGGCTGCTCTCGGCGCACCGCGCGCGGCGCGACGCCTGCGCGCGCAGGCTGGCCGAGCTGCCGCCGGGCGAGGACCCCGCCCCGCTCCGCGGCGCGCTCTCCCGCGCGCAGAAGCAGGGCGACCTCGAGCACCGCCTCCGCGAGGCCGCCGCCGCCGCGGCGCAGCTCTCCCGCGACGCCGACGCGCAGCGCGATCGGCTCGGCCTCGCGGCAGCGCGGCGGGCGCGCCTCGACGCGGGCGATGCGCCCGGAGGCCGGCCGCTCTCCGCGGCCGAGGCGAGCGCCTTGCCCGTCCCGCTCTCCGAGACGGTCGACCAGGCGGCCGCGCAGTGGGGCGCGCTCGCCCGGGAGCGCGAGCGGCTCGGCGAGCGCGCAGCCGAGATCGAGGCGCGCCTCCGCGAGAGCGCCCGCGAGATCGACGCGCTCCAGCGCGCCGGCGCCGTCCCCACGGAGGCCGACCTCGCGGAGGCGCGCGAGCGCCGGGACGCCGCCTTCAAGGCGCTGGTGCGCGCCCTCCAGGCGAAGGCGGGCGCCCGCGCGGCGGCCGCGGCGATCCACACCGCCTCGCTCTTCGACCTCGGCGCGGACGCGCCCGCCTCGCCCGGAGGGCGGCGCAGGCCGTCGCTCGCCGCGCGCGACGAGCCGACGGCCGCCCGGGGGAAGCCCGACGACTACGCCGACCTGGTCCGCGCCGCCGACGCCCTCGCCGATCGGCTGCGCCGCGAGGCCGACCGGGTCGCCCGCCTGGCGCGGCTGCTCGCGGACGAGGCGCGTGCCCAGGCGGACCAGGCGCAGCTCGCCGCGGAGCGCGCCGCGCTGGCGCGCCGGGCCGAGGAGGCCGAGGCCGCGTGGCTCGAGCTGTGGCGGCCCGCGGGCGTCGCCCCGCGCTCCCCCGAGGAAATGCGCGGCTGGCTCGGCCGCTACGCGGCCTTGACCGCCACGGTCGACCGGCTGCGTGCCGCGGAGGCCGAGGCCGAGGCGCTGCGGGCCCGGATGCAGGCGCACGCCGCCGAGCTCCAGGCGGCGCTCCAGGGCGCCCGCGCCGCGCCGGGCGCCTCGCGCGGTGACGCGGCCGGCGCGAGCTCGCGCGGCGACGCTGCCGGGGCGCCGGAGGATGCGCCGGCGCGCCTCCCGGCGCTCGTCGAGGCCGCGGAGCAGGAGCTCGCGGCCATCGAGGGCGCGGCCCGCGAGCGCAAGGAGCTCCTGCGGGAGCGCAAGGAGCTCGAGCGCGAGATCGAGGACCTCGAGCGCGAGCAAGCGCAGCACGCGCGCGCGCTCGATGCGTGGCGGGCCGAGTGGGCCGAGGGCGTGCGGCCGCTCGGCCTGCCCGGCGACGCCTCCGCGGACGAGGTTACGGCGATCCTCGACGAGCTCGGCGCGCTGTTCCGCAAGGCGGACAGCGCCGCCCACGAGCGCCGCCGGGTACGCGGCATGGAGCGCGACGCCCGGGCCTTCGGGGCCGACGTCGCCGAGCTCGCGTCCCGGCACGCGCCGGATCTCGCCCCGTTGCCGGCGGATCAGGCCGCCGATCAGCTGATCAAGCGCCACCACAAGGCGCGCGCCGACCTGCGCGAGCGCGGCGAGATCGCGCGGAGCCTGGCCGACAAGCGCCGCGAGCTGGATCAGCAGGAGGCGCGCCGCGCGGCCGCCGAGGCGCGCCTCGCCAAGCTCTTCGAGGCGGCGGGCGTCCCGCGCGGCGGTGACGACGCCGACGACATCGGCGCGCTCTCCCTGGCGGAGGAGCGCTCGCGCGAGGCGCGCCGGCTCGACCGCGAGCTCGTCGAGAACGAGGGCAAGCTGCTCGAGGCGGGCGAGGGCGCGGGCATCGCCGCGCTCGAGCAGGAGACCGCCGGGGTGGAGCGGGACGCGCTCGCGCTCGAGCTCGACCGGGCGGAGGAGCGCCTCGCGGCGCTCGAGGACGAGCGGCGCCGGATCGACAGGGCGCTCGGGAGCCTGGAGCAGGAGCGCGAGCACCTCCGGGCGACGGTGGGCGCCGCGGAGGCCGCCGCCGAGGCGCAGATCTGCCTCTCGCACCTGCGCGGCGAGGTGCGCCGCTACGTGCGGGCGCGCCTCGCCGCGGTGCTGCTCGAGCGCGAGATCGAGCGCTACCGCGAGCGCAACCAGGGCCCGATCCTGGCGCGCGCGAGCGCGCTCTTCCATCGCCTGACGCTGGGCGCCTTCGCCGGCCTCCGGGTGGGCTACGACGAGAGCGAGCAGGCGATCCTCCGCTGCGTGCGCGCGACGTCCGGCGCGGCGATCGGCGGGGCAGCGGCCGCGAGGGCACCCGCGCCGGACGGCGCGGCGGAGCCCGCGAAGGCGCCCGCGGACGCAGCGGACGAGCCCGCGAAGGCGCCCGCGGACACAGCGGCGGAGCCCGCGAAGGCGACCGCGGACGCAGCGGCGGAGCCCGCGAGGGCGCCGGTGCAGCGCGAGGTGGACGTGACGGGCCTGAGCGACGGCACGCGCGACCAGCTCTACCTCGCGCTGCGCCTCGCGAGCCTCGAGCACCACGCCCGGACGGGCGAGCCGATGCCGCTCATCCTGGATGACATCCTGATCCACTTCGACGACGACCGCGCCCGGGCCGCCCTCGCGGTGCTCGGCGAGCTCGCGGGGACGACGCAGGTGCTGTTCTTCACGCACCACGCGCGGCTCTGCGAGCTCGCGCGCGAGGCGGTGCCGGCCGACGTGCTCCGCGAGCACCGCCTGCGGTAGCAAGGCCGGTCACCGCGATGGGCTATCCTGGGCGGGATGACGGTCCAGGAGCTCCACGTCTCGGGATACCGCTCGATCCGCGAGCTGACCCTCCCCCTCGCGCAGGTCAATGTCATCGTCGGACCGAACGGCGTCGGCAAGACCAACCTCTATCGCACCATGGTGCTGCTCGGCTCCGCGGCGAGCGGGACCTTTGCGCGCACGCTGGCCGAGGAGGGGGGGATGCCCTCGGTGCTCTGGGCAGGCCAGCGCAGCAAAGGCCCGGTGCGGATGACGCTGCGGGTGCGGCTGGATCAGCTCGTCTACGAGCTCCAGTGCGGGCTGACGCCGCCGCCGGGAGGGCCGTTCGAGCTGGACCCGGACATCAAGGAAGAGAACCTCTGGTTGCTCGACAAGCGCCGCCGCCTGCCGATGCTGGAGCGGGCCGCGGGCTCGGCCTTCGCGCGCGACGCGGACGGCCACCGCGTGACCTTTCCCTTCTCGCTCTGGGGCTCCGAGTCGGTGCTGGCGCAGGTGGTGGAGCCGCACCGCTTTCCGTTGCTCTCGGTGGTGCGGCAAAAGCTGATGAACTTCCGGTTCTATCACCACTTCCGCACCGACTCCGGCGCGCCGTTGCGGGTCGAGCAGGTCGGGGTGCGGACGCCGGTGCTCAGCACCGATGGCCACGATCTGGCCGCGGCGCTGGCGACGATCTTGGATATCGGCGACAGGGGCGCCTTGAAGGATGCCGTCTCCAGCGCGTTCCCTGGCGCGTCGCTCGAGGTCTCCTCGACGCAGGGGCGGTTCCGCGTCGAGCTCGGGATGCCAGGGATGTCGCGGCCGCTCGACGCCCGCGAGTTCTCGGACGGCACGGCGCGCTATCTCTGCCTCCTGGCGGCGCTGCTGAGCCCGAGGCCACCGCTGCTGATGGCGCTGAACGAGCCGGAGACGAGCCTGCATCCGGATCTGCTTGGGCCGCTCGGGGATCTCCTTGTGCACGCGGCATCCCGGAGCCAGCTGTGGATCACGACGCACTCCCGCCCGCTGGCGGAGCGGATCCGCAAGGCGACGCCCTGCCGGCTCATCGAGCTTCGCAAGAATGGTGGAGAGACGGTGCTGGCGAGCGGCGCGGCGGAGGAGGAATGACGTCCGCCATCAACGACAGAGGTCTCCTCGTGTTCATTCGATGATCCATCGAAGCACGGGACCAGCGACGACGACGAAGGCCACCTCGCCCGGAAGCACAGGACTCTCCCCGCCGAGCCACTGCACATGGGCGCTCGTCGACCAGCCCAGCGGCCCTGCGAAGTACGAGTTGACCTGCGCATGCCCGCCTATCGCCACCCCGGCGACGCGCCCGCACAAGGCGGCGCCGCACGACGGCATGTCGAAGAGCCCGACCGATGGCCCCAGACTGAAATTGCCTTCGTCCCACGCGACGCCGACGTCGAGTGACGTCTGATTGTAGACACCGAGCCCGCCGTGCTGGGGCCCCAGGTGGATGGTGCACAGGTCGTGGACCGTGAACACGAAGTCTCGCTCGAAGCGCCACGATATCGCCGCTTGTGGACCCACCGAGGGGCGATAATCGTCGCCGATCTCAATCCACCCGATGCTCGCACCGGCGCTGATCTCGGCCGCTCCTGCGCGCGCCGGCGCGGCGAGGAGCGGGAGGACGACCACGACCGCCCGTGGGATCTCCTGCCAGCCTCTCGTGCCCATGGTACCTCCCCTTTCCCCGGCGGACGTGCGACGTGACGACGCGAGCCGTCCTACCGACGGTGAAATTGGACGTCAACCGGGATTCCCGCGGGTGAACGCTCACGGCTCAGGGCGTGATCCGGGAAGCCCCGGCGTCGCCGTCTCCGAGGTGGCCGCCGACGACACGCTCACTCCGGACACGCCCCGGCGCACCCCTCACCGCCGCAGTCGACGCCGGCCTCGTCGCCGTTCTTCACGCCATCCTTGCAGGTGGGCGCCTCGCAGGCGCCGGCCCAGCACACGCCACTCTTGCAGTCCGCGCCGGTCTGGCAGCCCCGGCCCGGCTCGCAGCGCGGGCAATACAGCTTGCCGCAGTCGACGCCGGACTCGCGGCCGTTCTTCACCCCGTCGCTGCAGGTCGGGATCATGCAGGTCTCGTTCGTGCACACGTCGCTCATGCAGTCCGCGGCCGCGCGGCAGCGGTCCCCCGCCTGGCAGGGCCGGCACGGGCCACCGCAGTTGAAGCCGGTCTCTCCGCGACCGGCGTCCTGCACGTCGTTCACGCAGTGCTCCGGCACGCACCAGACGCCATCACACGCGCGCCCGCCGGGACAGAGCAGCGACGCGTCCGTGGCGACACACTGCACGCAGGCGCCCTCATGGCACCGCCCCTCGCCCGAGGCGGGGCAGGTGACCTCGTTCAACAGGAGGTGCTGCGGTTCATCGACCTCGCAGAAGTCGAGGGTGCACTGGTTGCCATCATCGTAGACATCCTGGGCAGCGGCGCTGACCACGCGACCATCGGCTGTACACTCCTCGATCTTGCAGTCGCCCCGGATCTGCGACTCGAGCGGGCCTTCGTGGATCTCGACCGCGCACGCGCCGTCCACGCACCGCCCCGCGCCGCACCGCGGGTCGGGCGGGCCAGGGCACTCCGCGTCGCTCTCGCAATCGACGGGCACCCCGGAGCACGTCTCGGTGCCCTCCTCGGTGCCTTCCGCGCACTCGTCGCAGGTGAGGCACTCCTTGAAACATTCCGGGTCCGGCTCGCCACGCGAGCCCTCCTCGCCGCGCGCGCAGCAGATGACCTTGCCCGGCTCGCCGCACACACAGCGCTCATCGACGCAGACCGTGCCCGGCACGTACTGGTGGCTCGACTCGCAGTCATCCGTGACCGCGCAGTCTCCGCCCATATAGGGCACGTCACCACATGCAAAGAACGTCGCTGGGCCGATGAGAAGAATGGAACCAACAAACCAAGGCGCGAGCGGCCTATCCATGCTCCAGTCCTCCGGCACGAGGCTGAGGCGCCGGCACCCTGGCGGCCCCAATCCGCCGGGGTGTCGTTTGCCTGTCATCCGAGGCGCGCACTATGCCGCGTCGGGCCCACGGGCGTCACGCAAGTTTTCGCCAGAATGCGCCGCTGGCGAGGCAGCCTTCCAGCAGGGTAAGCGCACTGCCTCCGGCTCAGGAGGCGAACAGCCAGGCGATGCTCGCCGCGCCGGCCAGGAAGAGCGCCGCCGTGAAGATCAGGATCGCCGTCCGGTCGGGACGATACTCCCCACGCTCGATGGCGCGAGCGACGCGCAGGTAACGCATCGCGGCCCACGCGATGAGCGCCATCCCGAGCACGACCATCCCCGCGCCGACGCCCACGACCTCGCGCAGCAACGACCGCGGCCCTCCCGGCGCGGCCGGCGGCCCCGCCTCCAGGAAGTAGAGGCTCACCCGGTTGAGCGTGATGCCGAAGCTGAGCAGCGCGATCGCCGTGCGCACGTAGGCGAGGTGCGTCCGCTCGTTGGCCAGGTGCTCCCTCGCGTAGGCCTCCGTGCGCTTCACGCTCTCCTCGCCGGGCATGGTGGCTCGCCCTCCTCGTCGCGCGGCGCCCGCTTCAGCGGCGGCCGTACCGATCGTCGAACCACGGGTACGCCGTGTTCGAGTAGCCGCGGACCTCCCAGAACCCCGGCTGATCCGCCGCGGTGAACGTGATCCGCCGGATCCACTTCGCGCCCTTCCAGGAGTAGAGCTGCGGCGTGATCATCCGCACCGGGCCCCCGTGCTCGCGCGGCAGCGGCTCGCCCTCCCAGGTGTGGACGAGCAGCACGTCGGGCAGCATGGCCTCCTCGAGCGGCAGGTTCGTCGTGTAGGGGGTCTGCGTGCCGGGCGCGATGTCGCTCGCCTCGATCAGCACGAAGCGCGCGTCCGCGAGCGGGCGCGCGCGCTCCGCGAGGGCGGCGAACCGGACGCCGATCCAGTGGTTGTCCAGGCGGCTCCACGTGGTCACGCAGTGGAAGTCGGACACGTCGAGCGTCTGCGGCAGCGCCATGAACTCTTCCCAGGAGTAGGTCCGCGGCGCCTCGCAGAGCCCGTCGATCTCGAGCTGCCAGCGCTCGGTCGGGATGTCCGGCGTATCGCCGAGATCGAGCACCGGCCAGCTCGTCACCTCGCGCTGCCCGACCGGCAGCCTCGGCATCCCGTGCCGGTTCGGTGGCCCGCTGCCCATCGGCGCGAGCCCGTCGAAGGCGCCCTTGCCGCGCGCCGCCTGCCGCGCGGCGAACGCCTGCTTGCGCTCGATCAACGACCTCGCCCGCCGCCCCGCGTCGTCCCCCATCACGTGACCATGGCGAGCGCTCCAGACGCCTGCAAGAGCGAGCTCATCCGACCTTGCGGCCCGAGAGCTCCACGGATGCGGCGTCCACCGACACCGACGTCGGGGGGCCGAACTTCTTGACCTGAACGGTCACGAGGAGCGCCGGCGTGTCGTTGAGCACGCGCTCGATGATGCGCTCGGCGAGCGTCTCGAGCAGCTTGTACGACGCGCTCGTGCCCGATTCGACGACGAGGCTCGCGAGCCTGTCGTAATCGAAGACGCGCGCGCGCGTGTCCGCTCGAGGCAACAGCGAGACCGGGAGCTCCACCTCCAGGCACACGACGAAATCCTGGGGCAGGTCGCGCTCGGCGCGAGACACGCCGTGCTTGGCGCGAAAGCGGATGCCGTCAAGGCGGATCCGGTACGTCTTGATCGCGGACTCCATCGGCGCCCCCTAGCACGCCTTCCGGCCGGCTTCCGCCGCAAGAATGCCAGGCGGCAGGCTCGCCCGCTCGCCGCGGCCTTCCCGGCGCGCGGCGGCCGTCTCGGCGGCGCGGGCGGCCCTCCCGGCGCGCGGCGGCCGTCTCGGCCTGTCCCGGCGCGACCGCCCCCGAGGCGCGCGGCGCCTGCGCGACCGCCCCCGAGGCGCGCGGCGCCTGCGCGCCACCCACGTCACCTGCGCGCCACGTGCGTCAGAGGAGAGGCCGCTTGAAGCACACGGCTTCGATCTTCGCGGTCATCTCGCTTCGCAGGAACTGCACCGGCTCCCAGCCTTCCTGCCCGAACCGCTTGAGGACCGGGTTCCATCCGGCCGTGGTGGTCACCTCGAACACCTGACTGTCGCTGACGCGCGCCGTCTCCACGTCCACGCACCGAACCTCCCACCGGGGCGGATCGGTCCCCGCCTGCACCGGCGGCACCAGGAAGCGCGGCGCGACGTACGACGCGGAGCAACCGAAAAGAAATGCGACGGCGATGGCTGTCCCGGAGCTGAGCTTCGGCATGAGCGGTCCTTTCCTGCGGGGTCGACCCGCGAAGGCGTATCGACGCTTCGTGCGCCACGTCAACTGGGAACGGCGCGCGCGCCCGCGCGGAGCGCGCCGGGCCTAGCGCTTGCGGGCGAGCGCCTCGCGGTCCTTGACGATGAGGCGCCGCCCCGCCGCGTCGAGCACCCCCTCCTTCCGGAACGCCCCGAGCGTCAGCGTCACCGTCTCGCGCGTCGACCCGATCACCTGGGCGATCTCCGCGTGCGTGATCGGCGCCGAGATCAGCGTCCCGCGCGGCGTCGGCACGCCCCACCGCTCCGCCGCGTGCAGGAGGAACTCGGCGAGGCGCCCTCCCACGTTCTTGAAGAGCATCGACTCGATCCGGTCCTCGGTCTCCCGCTGCCGCGCGACCAGCAGCGCGAACACCGCGCCACCGAACCCCGGGTGCTGGGCGCAGAGCTCGCGGACGAGCGCGAGCGGCACCCGGACCACCTCGGCTTCATCCATCGCGATCGCCCGCTCCGTCCGCGTCTCCAGCCCGCCGAGGCACGACTCGCCGAGCACGTCGCCCGTGCCGCGGTAGCTGAGCGGGAACGCGGCCCCCGCCTCGTTGACGCGCTCGACGCGCGCGCGCCCCCGGCCGAGCACCACCAGCGTGTCCGCGGGGGCCCCCTGCTCGAAGATCGCCGCGTCGGACGCCACCACCTCGAGCACCGCGGCGTCCGTGACCGCCTCCCGCACCTCGCGATCCACCTGCGCGAACAGCGAGGAGAGCCGGAAGGCGCGCGCCACCCGAGCCTTCACGGGATCCGTGGGCTGGCGGCCAGCATCCTGCGCGTACTGGGAATCCAGATCGCTCACGGTAGGGAACAAAAGAGTAATCCATACCGCGTGGGTTGACACACAGGAATCCCCGCGACCGAGGCTCGGCGCGAGGCGAACGGAGCGCCGCGCTCAGCGTCCGTCGCGGTCGAGCTGCACGACGATGTCCCGGTCGAGCGCGCTGTCCGCCGCGCGGGCGAACTGCTGGAACTTCGTATAGGCATCGGGCTGCACGCGGCCCGCGGGCAGCTCGAGGAAGCGTTCGAGGACCAGCGCGCCCCCGTCCATGCGATCGTTCACACGCACGGCGCGCCCCTCGTCGTCCGCCTTCGACGGAGCGAGCTTCGTGATCACGCGCGCGCCCGCGGGGAGCTTGACGCGGAGCCGCACCTCCGAGCGCGTCGCGATCTGCTCGGACAGGTAGAGCGGCGTCTCGCGGACCGGCAGGCTGGCGAGGCTGGCCACGCGCACGCCGAAGGGCGGCGTGATGACCAGCTCCCCTCCCTGCGCGCGCGCGAAGCTCGCGGCGGCGATCTTCATCTTCAGCGTGAGCGGCCGGTCGATCTCGCTCAGCTCCTTGATCTCGATCGCCTGGAGGCGCGCCCCCGGCACCATCTGCGGCAGGAGGCGCGACTCGACGGCGTCCCTGAGCTGGGCGTCGGGGAGCGACTCCAGCGCCGAGCGCAGCGCGATCGCGAGCTTGCCCTCGTACCGCTGCTCGATCGTCAGCGAGGCCGAGCCGTCCCTCGCCACCTCGGCGACGCCCTCCGTGACCACGCCGTCGTGCGCGCCGGACGAGGGCGTCACCTCGCGCGGCGTCCCCGGCTTCAGCACGATCGCCGGCTGCCCGCGGAGGGAGCTCGGCAGGTATCCGTACGGCGCGAACTTGTCGCGCACGAACATCCAGCGCACCGCGCCCGCGCCGGGCTTGTCCCCGGTGTCGAGGCGGACGGCGAGCGCGTTGAACGTCTCGGCCTCGCTCATGGGCCCGCGTGGCGGCGCGGTGAGCCGGTCGCTCACCACGCCGTAGCCGGCGTCGATGCCGACCAGGCGGCACAGGTAGAGGAACGCCTCGGTCCGGTTGCCGCTCTTGCCGATGACGACGCGGCGGCCGTCGTCCTCGCGCCCCGGCTCCACGTTGGCGAGCACCCACCGGTAGATCCGGCGCGCCTGCTCGTCCTTCGACGGCGCCGCGCCCTCGCCGCGCGCGTCCTGCGCGGCGCCGGCGGCCTTCCCCTGCTCGCCGCCGCCCGCAGCCGGCGAGCGCGGCGCGAGCGGCGTACGTGCGATCGCCCGCGCGATCCGCACGAGCCGCGGATCGCGCGGCGTCTCGTCGGCGGCCGCGTCGACCATGCGCGCGATCGTGCTGTCCAGGCGGATGCCCCAGCCGATGCGGATGTTCGGAAGGAACTCCGAGATCGGCGCGCTCGCCGGCTCCTCCGGGAGCGCGGGGCTCTTGTCGACCCGGTAGCGGCGGGTGACGAGCGCGCCGGACTCGACGATCTCGGGCGCCGGGACGGGGCCGGAGGCCTCCACGTCGAGCGGCCGGCTCTTCGGCGACACGACGATGAACTCGCTCCGCCAGTAGGGGACCTTCTCCTCGCGGAAGAACCAGCGCGGGCCCTGGAACGTGAGTCCCCCCTGCCCGTCGCCGCGCAGCACGAACAGGTTCTCCACCTCGATGTAGTCGCCCACCTCGAGGTGGGGCATCGTCACGGTCGGCTTGCCCTCGACGAACTCCGGCTCGTGGATCGACCCGTCGCGCTTGACCGTGCGGAGCTTGAGCACGAGCCCCTCGGGCACGCGCTGCTCGGCGTGCTCCTGGATGGCCTCCCGCGACTGGATCCGGATGATCTCGTGCTGGAGCATCCGCGCCGAGCCGTCCTCGTGCACCCACATGGCCGCATAGTCGAGCACGCGCGCCGCCGTGCCCGGCATGACCTCGCCCGAGGCCTCGTGCTCGGCGATCACCCTCTTCGAGTCCAGCCGGTACGGGCTGAGCTCCGTCGTGCCGTCGAGCAGCTCGATCGCGTCGCGCAGCCCCGAGGTGTCGGCGCCGGTGCGGATCGCCTCGATGAGCGCCTTCTGGAGCGCGTCGCGCTCTCCCCGCGCGAAGCGCGCGTCCGCGAGCGCGAGGCGCGCGTCGGCGTCGTCCGGCGACTTCGCGAGCGCGCGCTCGAGCTGCTCGAACGACTCGGCGCGCTTGCCGGCGCGGGTCAGGAGGTCGGCGATGCGCGCGGCGATGTCCTTGCGGTCCTTGCGGGCGGAGCCGAGGCGCCGGAGCTCCGTGATCGCCGCCGCGTAGTCGCGGCGATCGATCGCCCTCTCCAGCTCGATCTCCGCGTCGGGATCGAGCTCCCGGATGCGCGCGGCGAGGGCGTCGGCCTGCGCGATGTGCCCGTCGCCGTCGTGGATCCGGAGGAGCGCGCCCAGCACCTCGATGTCGTCCGGGAAGCGCGCGGCGGCCTCCTTCACGGTGCGGACGTGCTCGACGCGCCAGCCGAGGCGCGAGTACATCCCGGCGAGCGTCTTCAGGAGGTCGGGCACCTCCCGGAAGCGGTCGGCGAGGGCCTCGATCGTGCGGGTCATCTCGGACAGGCCGACCTTGTCGGCCTCCTCGAGCGCGAGCCAGAGGCGGGGGTACCAGAGCTCCGGGTCCTTCTCCGCGGCGCGCGCGCGCACGTCCTTCACGAGGTCTTGCCCGTCGGACGCCGGGAAGATCGGGTCCTTCTCGAGGAAGACCGCCTGGGCCGCGAGCGCGGGGCCGGTGGCGCGCGCAGGATCGGCCACGAGCGGCTCGATCAGCACCGCGCTCACGTCGTCCTGGCCCTCGAGGTGCGCGATGGTCGCCGCGAGGTACCGGGCGATCGGATCGCCCACGTCGCGCTCGGCGGGGGGCGCGCCGCGCAGGCCGAGCGCGCGCGCCACCTTCGGCGCGGGCTGCGGCGGCACGCCGAGCGCCGTGAGGAACGGCTCGATGGGGTTGGGATCCGGCAGCACCTCGGGCGCGACGAGCGAATAGGGCGGCGTCGGATCGGCGGACGTGGCCACGCCGAGGGGCGTGCCGTCGGGCGCGAGCAGGCGGATGGAGGTGTCGCGCCCCCCGACGCGGGCGAGGACGCGGTGCCGGCCGGGGCCGAGGCGCAGGCGGACGCCGAAGCGGGGCCAGATCCCCCACTGCTTCGTGTCGCGCGTCAGCACCTCGACGTCGTCGACGAGGATGGCGTAGGCCCCCTGGACGGCGATGAGCATCTCGCGCTCGGCGGGCAGGTCGAGGAAGGTCTCGACGTAGTAGATGCCTCCGCTGGCCCCGCCCTCGCCGGGCCCCTCCGGCGCGACGGCCGAGAGCTGGCAGCCGCGGCGCTCCGCGCCGAGCACGCGCGGCGGGCCCCTGCGGTGGGGATCGCGCGGGAACACGGGCGGCCAGGGGCCGGCGCGCTCCGCCTCGTGGTGGACGCGGTGGTCGCTCGCGGCCAGGTGGCCGAACGGGCCGGCGAAGCGGGCGTTCTCGATGCACCCGTAGCGGCGCGCCGCGCGGTCGATGAGCGGCACGGCGGGCGCGGCGGCGCCGACGGCGCCGTCGTCGGCGGTCCCGGCGGCGCCGCCCGGGCGCGCCGTGGCGGCCTCGTCGGGCAGCCCGTCGAGGCTCCACCACTCGACGAGCTCTCCGCGCGCGCGCCAGCCCAGCTTGCCCGGGTGGTCGATCGCGCGCAGGACGACCTCGCGGGACTTCTTCCAGAGGCCCGCGACGCTGGATCGCAGGCCGAGCAGGCGGTTCGCGGCGAACCAACCCACGAGGGGGGCGTCGGGGTGCGCGCTCACCCGGGCGGCGTCCAGCGCGTCGAGGTAGGCCGCCGCCGCGCGCGCGTTGCGGCCGTGCCCCTGGTCGTCGATCGCGCGCCCGAGCGACGCGAGCATCGATTTCGCACCGATCCCGTCCAGGCGCTTGCGCGCCTCCCTGGCGCCGGAAGGCGTGCCGCCCGGGACCAGGAGCTCTCCGAGGAGCCAGCGGCCGACGACCTCGCCGTCGGTCGAGTGCGCGCCGGCGTCGCGGATCGAGGCGATGGGGTCTTTCGCGCCGGGCGCGGTGACCGCGCCGCAGGCGCCGAGCGCGAGGGCCAGGGCGGCGGCGCCGGCGAGCCGGGCGAGCGTGGAGAGGGGGCGAGGAGCGCGCATCGGCCCGGTCCTTAGCGCGAGCGAACGCGTGCGCACAGAGACGCCGCGCGGCGCAGCGCTCCTGACCCGCCCGCCCCGCCCGGCCCGCCGTCGCCGCCCGGCCCGCCGTCGCCGCCCGGCCCGCCGTCGCCGCCCGGCCCGCCGTCGCCGCCCGGCCCGCGGCATGCGGTCTCCGCGGCGTGTGGCCAGCGGCTCAGGGGCATCGTCAAGGAGCGCCGTCGCCCCTAGAGGACGACGCGCCACGAGATCGTGCGCCACAACGTGGACGGCCCCATGGGTCGCTGGCGATCTTGATTATCATTTGCATCATTGCTATGTGAAGCGGCGAACTCATGGAAGACGACCTTGCGGTAGAGCTCGGCGCGCTCGCGCACCGCTGCGCCGCCCCGCTGTCTTGATCGGGGAGCGCGCTCTTTCGAACCACCTCGCCGCGATGCTTTCGCACCGACAAGGATGAACGACATGGTACCCGGTTACACAGAAGAGACGGTGCTTGAGGTCCACCACTGGACGGACAAGCTCTTCACGCTCAAGACCACCCGCTCGCCGGGCTTCCGCTTCGCGAACGGGCAGTTCTGCATGATGGGGCTCCTGGTCGCGGGCAAGCCGCTCGTCCGCGCGTACTCCCTCGCGAGCGCAAACCACGAGGAGACGCTCGAGTTCTTCTCGATCAAGGTGCCGAACGGCCCGCTGACCTCGCGCCTGCAGCACATCGCCGTCGGCGAGACGATCCTCGTCGGCAAGCGCGCGACGGGCACGCTCACGATCGGCAACCTGCGGCCGGGCCGGACCCTGTGGCTCCTGGCGACCGGGACCGGCCTCGCGCCGTTCCTCAGCGTCGTCAAGGACCCCGAGACGTACGAGCGCTTCGAGCGCGTGGTCATCACGCACACGTGCCGCCGCGTGCAGGACCTCGCCTATGCGCGCTACCTCGAGCACGAGCTCGCGGCGGACGAGCTGCTCGGCGAGATCGTGCGGCCCAAGCTCCGCTACTACCCGTCCGTCACCCGCGAGGCGTTCAAGACCGAGGGCCGGATCACCGCGCTCATCGAGTCCGGCCGCATCTTCACCGATCTGGCGCTCCCCGCGCTCGACCCCGCGCACGACCGGCTGATGCTCTGCGGCAGCTCGGAGATGCTCGCCGACACCGCCGCGCTCCTGGAGTCGCGCGGCTTCGAGGAGGGCAACAGCGGCGAGCCGGGCGACTACCTCGTGGAGAAGGCCTTCGCGGGCGAGAAGCGCTCCCCGCTCGCCAGCGCGTCGCCGGCCGAGAGCACGACCCTGTCCGGCCCGGCGTGACGTAGCGCGCCGCGCGTCGGGCTGCGCCCGGGCCCCCGCGTCGGCGTCACGGCTGACGCGCGGGTCGATGCGGCGCGCAGGCCGCGGCTTCGGCTCTGGACCGGGGTCGCCGCCCGCCCCGGTCCAGACCGCGGCTCACACGCTCGCTTCGACAGCGCTGGCGACCTGCTGGAGGAGCACCGTCTGTTCGATCACCTCGGGCGGCACGCCGACATCGTCGGGCACGACGGCCACCTCCCCGCGCGCGCCAGCCACGTCCTCGGGCACTGCCGCCACGTCCACGTCCTCGCGCGCCACCGCCACGTCCTCGCGCGCCACCGCCACGTCCTCGCGCTCCGCCGCCCGGCGCAGCGCCGCGATCTCCGCCTGCGCGGCGACGAGCGCCTGCTCGAGCTCCTCGTGGAGCGCCGGCGGAGAGCCGGCCGTGTCGCGCGCCTCGGTCAGCTCGCGCTCGAGCTGCGCGATCTTCCATCCCGCGGCGCGCAGATCGGCCTCGCTCGCGGCGGCGCTCCGCGCCAGCGCGTCGAGCTGCTGCCGCAGCGCCTCCACCGCGCCGCCCGGCCCGCCCTGCCCCGCGAGCGCTCCGCCCTGCCCGCCGTCCGCGGCCTGGCCCGGCCCGCCGTCGTCGGCCGGCGCCGACGCGAAGACCGTCCCGAGCTCGTCGACGAGCTCCTTGCCCACCCGCTCGCTCTCGCGCAGCTGCGCCATGAGCGACGCGATGACGTGGCCCCGGTCGCGCAGCGCCTCCTCGAGGCCCGCGATCTCCGCGGCCGCCGCCTCGCCTGCGTCGCGCTTCTCGAGCTCCGACGCCCGCTGCTCCAGCGCGACGACGGCCTGCTCGAGCTCCACGATCCGCGCCTCGAGCAGCAGCCTGCGCGCGTCGAGGGCGCTCCGCTGGTCCTCCAGCGCGCGGCTCTCGCGCTCGTTCCGGTCCGCCCGCTCCTTCTGCCGATCGCGGTCACGCGCGAGCTCGGCGCGGGCGGCCTCCAACTCCTCGACCCGCCCCCCCGCGCGCCGCGCCTCCTCCAGCGCGCGCTCGCTCTCCTGCGCGCGCCTGCGCGCCGTGTCCCGCTCCGACGTGATCTTCGAGAGCTCCCGCCGCGCCCCCGCGGCGGCGGCCTCGAGCTCCTCCACGCGCGCCGCGAGCGCCGGGTCGGGCGCCGCCACGGCGGGCCGCGCCTCGAGCTCGGCGATCCGGGCGCGCGCTGCCTCGAGGTCGGACGTCGCGGCGTCGAGGCGGTCGCGGGCGCCAGCGATCTCCGGCTTGTTGCGGATCATGCCGAGCTCGAGCTCGACCTTGGTCCGGATCCGCTTCTCGTCGTCGAGCTGCTTGGTGAGCCGGGTCGCGCGATCGCGCTGGCTGCGGAGCTCCTCCTCCATGTCGCGGATCTGGTGCGACAGGCGCTCGGCCCGGACGTGGGCGTCGCCCGCCCTGGCCTCGACGTCGCGGAGGCGCGCCGCCCTGGCCTCGAGCTCCGCCTCCGCCTCGGCGAGGCGCGCGGCCGTGGCGACCGCGCTCTCGGCGCGGACCCCGGCGTCCTCGCGGTCGCGCTGGTGCCGGGTGCGCAGCTCCGCGAGCTCGCCCCCGAGCCGCTGCGCGCGCCCCTCGGCCTCGGTGAGCGCCTCGGGCGACGCGCCGGCGCTCGCGCCCGGGAAGTCGGCGAACGGCAGCTCGATCACGGCGAACGCGTCGAGCCTGGGCAGGCGCTCACCGGCCACGGCGATGAACCACTCGGGCTCCTCGGACGCGTCGAGGATCGACGTGTCCACGCTGACCTCGGGCTCGCCCTTCGGCGCGAACTCCGCGACCGTGTAGCCGACGAACGGCGCCTGGCCGACCATCCGCACCTGCTTGAACTGGAGCGCCACGAGGTCGTAGAGCGCGTAGTAGCCGGGCGCCGCGCCGCGGCGCGCGCCCGCGGGGAGCAGGCCCCGCGCGGCCTCCGGGTTCGGCGACGCGATGACGGCGACGCCGCTCGCGGCGGTGAGGCGTCGGGCGCGCCGGACGACCTCGGCGGGATCGCCGAAGAGGGAGAGATCGGGGATGACGAGGGTGTCGAAGGCGCCGTCGCGCACGCCGAGATCGCCTTCGAACACGGCGACGTTCGGGTGCGGCTGCCGGGTGGGCGCCGTCCGCGCGAGCTTCTCGGCGACGCGCGCGGCGTCCGGGTCGTAGGCATGGACGAGGCGGGCTCCGCGCTGGAGCAGCCGGTCGGCGAGGCCGATGGTGGCGTCACCCACGACCGCGACCCGCCGGCCGCGCACGAGCGGCTCGAGGTAGGCGCTCAGCACCAGGGCGGGATGGAGCGCGGCGGGGGCGGCGTGCCGCGGCGAGCCTGCGGCAGCGAGGGAGGACTCCTTCGTCATGGTTCCGTCCTCTTACGGCTCTGGGGGCCCGGAGTCCACAAAGCGCAGTGCAGAGTTGCAAGGCGGCGCTCGCCGCGCCGGGCGCCGCCGGGCGCCGCCCGCGCGCGCCGGTCTCACGCCTTCGTGCCGGCCCCACGATCCGCGCCTCGACGCCGCCGGCGTGGTGAGCCGCCTCACCATGACGCTTCGCGTCTGCGCCGCATGTTCCTGGGCCTCTCTGCCGCTCCTACCGTCATCTCCATCACACCGGCGGTTGGCCCTCTCTCCCTCGAGATCGGGCGGTCCTTCTGCTGCGCCCGGTCAGAGGATCACGGTCTCGCAGCCGAGGAGGATCTGGATCTTCGCGATGGAAGCGCCCCTGGCGGCCTCGCAGGTATCGGGGCACAGCACGAGGGCCGCGGGAGAGGCCGGGTCGTCGTAACGCCAGCCTGGGCCGTCACAGCCGGGGCGCTGCGGCAGGATCTCCGGCGATGCGCCGTCGAGCCCGAAGAGGACGTTGACGTCGGCGAAGGCGACCTGTCCGCCGGCCACCTGGGAAGGGACCTCGACCTCGCACGGGAGCGCCTGCCCCGTGACCTTCGCGAGCGCGTTCTGGAACTCGACGGCGATGTTGGTCGCCCCGACGAGGACGGCGGCGTCGGTGCCTCCCGCGGCCGCGACCTGGTTGGCGAAGCGCTGGTTCACGCCCGGGAGCCCGATCACGAAGGTGCGCACGGGGGTGCCGTGGCGCGCGCCCGCCGCCGCGAGATCCGCGATGGCGTCCGGGTCTTCCGGGTTCACCCCGGCGCACTGGGCCGCCGGCCCCTGGGGCTGCCCATCGGTGACGAGCAGCACCGCCGAGGCCTCGCCGGGGTGGTTCTTCGCCACGTCGATGCCCTGGAGCAGCGCGCCGCCCAGCGCCGGATAGACGGGCGTGCTCGCTCCGTTCGGCGACTCGGCCTCGATGGCCGCGACGATGGCGCCCGCGTTGTCGGGGAGCGGACCGAACGGGACAAGCGGCTCCCTGTACGCCTCGTGGTCGCAGGCCGGCACGTCGTCCGCCACCCGCGGAAAGAAGCGCAGCGCCACGCGCACGCCGGCGAACCTCGCGCTGTTGACGAACGCCGTCAGGCCGGCCTTCGCGCTTGTCCACTTGTCGGCCACCATGGGGTCGTCGCCCGCCATCGAGGACGGCTCGGGCGCGGGCGGCGAGTCCTCCGCGAGCAGCAGCACAACGACAGCATCATCGAGCAGCGCCGCCGCCACGAGCGGCTCGGGCGGGAGTGAGGGCAGCTCGGGTGGGGGCGAGGGCGGCTCCGGTGGAGAGGAGGGCAGCGAAGAGGCGGGCGGCGGCGGCGGTGGGGGCACGGATCGATGCGCGCTGGGATGCTTGCCGGGCACACACGACGTGGACGGCAATCCGCTCACGGGGGACGAGTGCGGCTGTGAATACGCGTGTACGCCGACCGCTGCGGGAGAGGCGGGCGAGGATCCGATCGACGCCGAGTTCATCGACGACAACTGCGACGGCGGCGACGGGCTCGTCGAGCAATGCATCTACGTCTCGGCGAGCACGGGGGACGACGCCGCCAGCGGGACGCGCAACGCGCCGGTGGAGACGATCGCCAGGGCCATCGAGGTGGCGCAGGCGGGCGCGGTTCCGGCGATCTGCCTGTCGGGCGAGCTGTACCAGGAGGCGGTCACGGTCGTGTCCGGCATCAGCATTTACGGTGGGTTCGATCACGCCAACGCTGACTTCAAGTTCCGGAGGACGCCCTCGGTCACCACCACCGTGCGCGCGACAGGCACGGTGTTCCACGCGCCGTCGATCACGCAGCCGACGCACATCGAGGGCCTCTCGATAGAAGCGCTGAGCCCGTCGTCGGCCGGCGCGAGCACCTACGGAGTGCGCCTCGGCGGGGGGACGGCGGATCTCTTCGTGCGGTTCAACCAGATCAACGTGGAGGAGGGCCGGGCCGGCGCCGCGGGGACGAACGGGGCGGCGCACATGGTGGGGACGGCGACGGCGGGGAATGCGGGAGAGCAGGGCTGCCACAACTGCAGCGGCCTCGGCAATGCCGGCCCGGCGCCCACCTGCGACGAGCCTGGCGGGAGAGGTGGATATGGCGGACATGGCCCGAACACCGGAGCGGCGGGCCATCTGGGCAGCCAGGGCGCGGCGGGCGGCGCGGGGGGCATCGCGTCGAGAAGCTGCTCGACGCGCACCTCGCCAGAACAAAATGGCGCACCGGGCATGGCGGGATCGCAAGGGACGCCGGGAACAGGGGGCGCGAATCTCGGGCGCATCGCCTCGGGCGTCTACCAGCCTGCGAACGGCACCGACGGGCAGCAGGGAACGAACGGCGGCGGCGGCGGCGGCGCGGGCGGCGGCGGCGGCGGCTCGTGCTCGGTATTCCCTGATGATCGCGGCGGTGGCGGCGGCAGCGGCGGATGCGGCGGGCTCGGAGGCCGCAGCGGCCAGGCTGGCCGCGGTGGAGGCGGGAGCTTTGGTATCTTCGCGGCGGCCGGACGGGTGGTCGTCTCCCGCAACGAGATCACGACCGAAAAGGGCGGCAACGGCGGTCGCGGCGGCAACGGAGGAGCGCCGCAGTTCGGAGGGAACGGCGGCCCTGGCGGCCCCGGTCCTGATGACGCCGGTAACGGCGGCGTCGGCGGCAGGGGTGGCAATGGCGGCGACGGCGGCCCGGGCGCAGGCGGGGGCGGTGGCCCGAGCGCCTGCCTGGCGCGAGCCGCGAGCGTCGGCTTCACGTTCGGAGACAACAGCTGCTCGACCGGCGCCCCCGGGTACGGCGGCGCTGGCGGCACGACCCCGAGCGGCGGCGCCGCGGGCGCGGGACAGGACGGTAAGGCGGCCGCGAACCTGCAGTTCAACTGATCAGCGCTGCTGAGCTCGAGAAGCTATCTCGTGACCGCTGCACACCCGGCCTCGCCTGGACGCCGCTCCAGCGCGCTCCTGGCGGAGCGGCCGTCGCTATCGTGGATGCTCGTCCGCCCAGGGCGCCGGCGCCTCCAACGCCGTGGAGGCGCCTCCGCTAGACTGGAGCAAAGCGACAGGCGCCCATGTTAACGCGTTGCGACGGCACGCCGGCCGGCTAGAACGGCTCCCCGGAAGCAACGAGCGCTGACGACAGGAGCCCCCATGACCACTGCAATGCAGATGCCCATGATGCCGCAGACGATGTCCCCCATGATGTCGACGCCGGAGATGGCCGCTGGCGCATCCATGATGCCCGGCATGATGGGCATGCCCATGATGCCCGGCATGATGGGCATGGGCATGCCCATGATGGGCATGATGCCCGGCATGATGGGCATGGGCATGCCCACGATGGGCATGATGCCCGGCATGATGGGCATGATGCCCGGCATGATGGGCATGGGCATGGGCATGCCCATGATGCCCGGCATGATGGGCATGGGCATGCCCATGATGTGCAAGATGTCGTGTGAGATGACCAAGGACGGAATGACCTGCAAGATGATGCCGCCCGAGGGCATGTCGATGGACATGCTCAAGGAGCGCTGCGAGGCCATGACGAAGATGATGTCGGCCGGGATGCCCATGATGATGATGTGCGGCGGGATGCCCATGATGATGTGCACCCCCGCCATGACCAAGTAGCGCGGCCGCAAACCTCCTCGGAGCAGCGGCGCGTCGGCGCTCACCGGCGTCCTCGCGCTGCTCCGCCCCTCCCCCTCCCCCGTTCCTCGGCGAGGAACGCGCCCCGCCTCAGGGCGCCGGCAGCGAATACGTCATCACCAGGTACATCAGCGAGTCGACGTTCGCCGGGTTGCGGTAGACGTGCGGCACATCCGCCTGGAACAGGAGCGCGTCGCCCGTCGCGAGCAGAAACCGCTGTCCGTCGACGCTGATTTCAACGGTCCCCTGACAGACCACGATGTTCTCGGTCGTCCCGGGCGGGTGGGGATCGGCATGCTCGACGCCGAGCGGGGCCAGGCAGAGCTCGTAAAACTCGACCGTTCGCGGCGCGTCGAACGGGAAGAGCGCGCGCGAGGTGAACTTGCCGTCGTGCGATGTCAGCCGCTTCGCGCGATCCACGCGCAGCAGCATCGGGCCGCTCGCCGAGCGCTCGCTGACGAGCGCCGAGAACGGCACGCTGAGCGCGCGGGCGATCTTCCAGACGACGTTGATCGTGGGCGCGCTGCGGCCGAGCTCGACCTGGCCGAGCATCGCACGGCTCACGCCGGAGATCTTCGAGAGCCGCTCCAGCGAGAGGCCGCGCCGCGTCCTTAGCCGCCGAAGGTTCTCCCCGACAACATGCGTGAGATCCGGCGGCGAGTCGTGGTGAGCGACCTCATAGGTCCACTCCTCCTCCAGCTCCTGCTCCTGCGCGACGGGCCTGGCCGGCTGTACGTCGAGCGCGACCGGCAGCGCGCCGTTCACCTGGGGAAGGTCGCTGTTCTGTCGGACGGCTCTCATAGGAGGATGGGCGCCACTCTACACGGGATCTCAGGGTCGGCAAACCAACCAAATTCGTCGCTGCGTCATGATGAGTGTGATCCATCATCAGGCAATTTCCGTCACTCCTAGGATATCGCCTGAACCCGATCCGTGACGTCCCTGTCGCATTCACTTCGCCCTCGGCGCGTTTGCCCTCCCGCGCAGGGTCGCGCCTCTCCTCCAACAAGGGTGCTTCGCCGCACGCTCGCTCCCCGCAGGCCTATTCCCCCCGCAGGCGCCTCCCCGCAGGCCGCGCGCGCTCGCGCTTCCCCGCCCCTCTCCTCCTCCGGTCCGCCCCCGGCCGGCGAGTCAGGTCGGCGCCCAACCGTCCCTACCGCCAGCGCGCCGAAGCGGCTACAACCTGGGCTCGCTGTGCGGCACGCTGACGCAGCGCGCTCAAGCACCGAGGGCTTGCCGATGGACCACGACATCGACGACGTGATCGACGGCCGGTACACGCTGATCGAGGTGGTCGGTCAGGGAGGCCACGGCGTTGTCTACCGCGCTCTGGACCAGGAAACCGGCGCGCACGTCGCCGTCAAGTACCTGCGGCCCGAGTTCGCCAGCGATCCCGCCCTGAAGGCCCGCCTGCGGCGCGAGGCCCGCGCCATGGGGGAGCTGGCCGGCACCAGCGCGACGCACGTCTTCGCGTTCAGCGAGGCGCCCGACGGCACCCTCTACATCGTCATGGAGTTCCTGAAGGGCAGCGATCTCGAGACGGCGCTGCGCCAGCTGGAGGCGCGGAACCAGCGGCTCCCGCTCGACGAGATCCGCGAGCTGTTCCGCCCGATCGTCGACACCCTCGACGCCGCGCACGCGCGCGGCATCGTCCACCGCGATCTGAAGCCCGCGAACATCTTCGTCCTCGACCACGACACGGGCGTTCCTTCCTCCACCTCCCCTCACCGCGGGAGCGCGCCGGCCCGCACCGGCACGGCGGCGCGGGGGCGCGTGCGCTTGCTCGATTTCGGTCTTGTCAAGGTCATGCAGGCCGACCCCCTCACCCGCGAGGGCGCGATCCCCGGCTCGCCCAGCTACATCGCGCCCGAGGTATGGAAGGGCCGGCCCCAGGAGATCGACCACCGGATCGACATCTATTCGCTCGGCGCGGTGCTCTTCCGCGCGCTCGCGGGGCGCCTGCCGTTCGCCGGCGCGAGCCGGGTCGACATCCTGCTCGCCGCCGCCCGCGGCCCGCGGCCGAGCTTGCACGCCTTCCGTCCCGACCTGCTCCCCGAGGTGGACGCGTGGGTCGCGCGGGCGCTCGCCGTGGCCCCCGAAGAGCGCTTCCAGGACGTCCGCTCGCTCTGGAGCGCGCTGGAGCCGCACCTCGACCACGCCGATCGATCCGGAGGTGAGCCTGCGGGCGGAGGCGCGATCCTGCGCTGAGCACGTTCCTCACCCGACCGCCTTGCGACGCGGGAAGCGGCGCTGGTAGCGTGGTGCAAACCATGCCTGAACCGAGGGCCGCAGGATGAGCTCCTCGCCCGGCCTGTTGCAGCCGAATACGCGGTTTCGCAACCGTTACCAGGTGCTGCGCGTCATCAAGGCGGGCGGCATGGGCGCCGTCTACGAGGTGATGGACGACGTCACCGCGACGCGCCGCGCGCTCAAGGTGATGCTGCCCAGCCTGCTCGACAGCGAGGAGCTGCGCGCCCGCTTCGCCCTCGAGGCCCGCATCACCGGCGTCATCGAGAGCGACCACATCGTCAGGACCTCGGACGCCGGGGTCGACGACGAGACCGGCACCCCGTTCCTCGTCATGGAGCTGCTCCGCGGCGAGGAGCTCGGCAGCCTCGTCAAGAAGCGCGGCGCCCTCCCCGCCGAGGACGTCGCGCTCTACCTGTTCCAGGCCGCGCTCGCGCTCGACAAGACGCACGCGGCGAGCATCGTCCACCGCGACCTCAAGCCGGACAACCTGTTCGTCACGGTCCGCGACGACGGCTCGCCGTGCGTGAAGATCCTCGACTTCGGGATCGCCAAGGTCATCGAGCAGCACAACGCCTCCACGCTGACGCGGCAGATGCTCGGCACGCCCGTGTACATGGCGCCGGAGCAGATCCGCGCCGAGCGCAACGTCGGCCCGCGCGCCGACATCTACGCGCTCGGGCACGTCGCGTACGCGCTCCTCGTCGGCGAGTCGTACTGGGCCCAGGAGGCCGAGGCGACCGCGTCCCCGTACATGCTCGCGGGGGAGCTCCTGCGCGGCGCGATGGAGGCGCCCAGCGCGCGCGCGGCGCGGCGGTCCTCGGCGGCGCTGCCGACGGAGTTCGACGGCTGGTTCCTCAAGGCGACGGCGCTCAAGGCCGAGGACCGCTTCGAGCGCGCGTCCGTCGCGGTCAGCGCGCTCGCCGCCGCGCTCGACGTCGCCATCCCGCGGGCCTCGCGCGTCATCCTCCTGCCGGAGCCGGCGGCGCCCGCGCCGAGCGCGAACCCGAGCCCGACCGACCCGACGCTGCCCTCGAAGCCCGGCACGGCGAAGGGCTTCGCCGAGGTGCCGACCGTCACCGTGCCGGAGCTGTCGTCGAAGACGCCTCCCTCACGCCCCGGTCCGGCCTCCTACCCCAGCCCGCCCTCGCGCTCCGTCACGCCGTCGGCGCCGAATCCGCCCTCGCGCTCCGTCCCTCCCTCGTTTTCTTCCGCGCCGCCCGCGCCGTCGGCCGCCTCGAAGTTCGCGGAGACCCGACCCCGGACGCCGCCCCCCCTGGACCCGCCGGGCCGGACGGGCCTCTCCGGGAGCGAGCCGTCGAGGAAGACGGATCTCACCTCGCGGCGCGAGCGCGCCCCGCAGCGGCGGTTCACCGTCAGGCCCGACATGTCGACGGGGGTCCTCCACGTGAAGGTGTGGGGGTTCTGGGACATCGACGAGGGCAAGGCCTACCTCGACGAGTTCCGCCAGAAGGCATCGACGCTGCTCAACCTCGGGAAGCCCTGGTACGTGCTCGCCGACATCGCGGACTTCCCCCCGCAGAAGCCCGAGGTGAGCCCGTACGTCGAGCAGACGATGGCCTACGCCGTCGAGCACGGCATGCGCAAGGCGGCGAACCTCGTGAACAGCGCGCTCTCGAAGATGCAGATCTCCCGCCTGTCGGCCGCCATGGGGCTGCCCGAGTACTCGTTCTTCACCTCGGAGGCCGACGCCGTCGCGTGGCTCCTGAAGGGCTGAGCGCGAGGGGGCCGAGCGACGCCGGCCGGCCGCGAAGGGCCGAGCGCGAGGCCGGCCACGAAGGGCCGGGCGCGCATCAGCCGAGGACGAACCGCCGGATGCGCCCGGCGAGGCTCCGCACCTTCTCCTCGGCCTCGAGGTAGCGCTCGGCCGCGTCGCGCAGGTGGGCCTGGCGCGACGCCATGAGCAAGCTCAGCTCGATCACGAGCTGCGGGCGCGCCTCGATGATCGGCTGCAGGGCCTCCTTCGTGATCTGGTAGAGCACCACCTCGTCGACGGCGCGCACCGTCGCGGTGCGCTCCTCGCCCGTGAGCAGCGCGAACTCCCCGAAGACGGCGCCCTTCTCGAGCGCGGCGACCGTCGCGTCCTGCCCGTCGGCGTGCCGCACCAGGACCTCGACGGCGCCGGACGCGACGACGAACATCGACGAGTCCCGCTGCCCCTGCAGCACGATCCGATCGAGCGGTCCGTACTCGATCCGGCGCGCCTTCGTGGCGAGCTTGCGGAGCTCGCGATCGAGCAGCGGCTTGAAGACCGGCGTCCGCCGGAGCAGCAGCATGAGGTCCTCGGCGCTCGCCTCCCGCGCCGCCTTGCTCGGCTCCTCGAGCTCGATCGACGGCGCGGCCCCGTGGCCGTCGCGCCGCTGCAGCGCGGCGAGGTGCGACGGGTTCTTCTCCATGTACGCCTCGAGCAGGCTCGCGTTCCGCGGGATGCACTCGTCGCCCGTGTAATCCATGAGGTTCCGCTCGACGGCCCACCGGGCGACGTCGTTCATCGACTTCCGGTACTGCCGGCACGCCGCGGGGAAGATGCCGTCCTGGTCGCCGAAGAGCCCCGTCAGCGCCTCGGGCATCAGGTTGAGCCCGAACAGCCGCATGTCCCCCCGCTGGTGCCAGAGCGCGAAGTCGCGCCACCGCGGTTCGAGGTGCGCGAGCTCCGGGAACGCGAGCACGTTGTTCTTGAGCACGGCCCGCTCCGCGTCGCGGAACACCCGATGCCATGTCTCCTGCGCGTTCCACAGGTTGGGGCCGGCGAGCTCGATCGCCTTCTGCAGGTCCGCGTGGTGGGCGTGTAGGAAGGCGAGCGTGGCCTTCTGCTTGCGCATCAGGTTCGTCAGGCTCACGGGCCCGGCCGCGAAGAAGCCGGCCGCGCGCGGCGCGATGTGCCGCATGTCCCAGACCTGCGCCCACGCCGCGACGTCGATCGACGCGCGGATCGGCGCGAACGCCGCGCCCTCCTCGAAGGCCTCGCGCTCCCCCGGCGAGAGCATGTCCGGGTAGTCGCGCTTCACGGCCTCGAAGATGCCGAGGCACGTGAGCAGCTCGAGGTAGAGGCCCACCCGGAGCAGCCAGCGGGGGTCCGGGAGGTTGCGCCGGTGCTGCTCGAGGTCCTGATGGATGGCCCGGAGGTACAGGAGCGCCTTGTCCATGCCGATGGTCAGCACGGGGAACCACGGGTGATAGCCGACGTGGAGCTCGTCGATCCCGAGCGCCCGCTGCTGGATCTCCGTGTCCGCCTTGACGAGACGGTCGAGCAGGCGCGCGTAGAGCGAGCCGAAGCGGCCGGTGTCGAAGATCTCGATGTCCGTCGACTCGGAGGCGACCGTCCTGCCCGCCTCGCTGAGCTTGATCTCGACGCGGAGCTGCTGCCGGAACAGGCTCGCGAACGTGAACGGCTCGAAGCCGTCGGTGACGCGCCGCCGGAACGACTCGGGCAGCTCGCCCCAGAAATAGCCGCCGCCGGTCTCCTCGCCGGGGGGGTGCGGCACGAGCTGCCGCGCCGGCACGATGGTGGCCACGTAGACCGTCTGGTGGAACGAGTTCCACGGGGCGGGCTCGAGCTTCGGGACGGGGTAGGACGAGGTCGAGACGATCTGCGGGCTGAGCGGCACGTCCATGAGGCCGGGCACCGGGCACGGATCGCCGCCGTCGGGGCTCGCGGGGAGGAACCACGCCGACATGGTCACCTCGAACGGGCGCTCGAAGGGGGCGACGAACGCGTAGATATCGCGCAGCCGGTAGAGCAGCCACACCTCGTCGCCGAGCTCCGACGGGTCGCCGGAGGTGTTGATGCAGCCGACGCGCTCGCTGCACCCGTGCCCCGGATAGAGCGCCTCGTCGACAGGCCGCTTGCCGGGCTCGAACGGGATGAGCTCCAGCGACGGCGAGAGCTCGGCCGACTCCTCCTCCGGGCTCTGGCGCGCCTCGAGCTGGCGCAGGTACTGGCGGACCCGGGCGAGCTTGTCTTCCCAGTCCATGCCCTCCACACGGCTCATCAGCAGCCGCTTGAACTGCCTCTGGAACTCCTTCGGGGTCATCATGCTGCGTCCACCTGAGTTGCCGGGGGCCGGACAGGCCCTCCGCGAGAGCTTACCGGCTTCAGCGCGCGGCGTCGTGCGATCAGCGCGGCGCGCGCGCGAAGCCGAGGGCTCGGCTCGGCGCGGCGCGCGGGGCGCGGCGCTCCGCGATCGGCCGAGACCACGTCGGTGCGAGCCCCTTGCAGCGCCGCGTCTCGGAAGGTACGGGCTCAGGCCCTATGGCTATCGAGATCCGCGAGCTCCGGAAGGGCGACAAGAAGGTCCTCAAGGACTTCCTGAACGTGGTCGACACCGTCTACGAGGGTGAGCCCAACTATATCCGCCCGCTCGACTTGGACATCTCCGATCGGCTCGACAAGAAGAAGAACCCGTTCTTCGAGCACGCCGAGGGGACGGCGTGGGTGGCGTACAAGGACGGCCGGCCAGCGGGCCGGATCACCGCGCAGGTCGATCACGAGCACCTCCGGGTCCACCGCGACGAGACCGGCTCGTTCGGGTTCATCGATACGATCGACGACGCCGAGACGGCCGGGGCGCTGCTCGCCGAGGCCGCGGGCTGGCTGCGCGCGCGCGGGATGAAGCGCATGCGGGGCCCCTACTCGCTCTCGACCAACGAGGAGATCGGCTGCCTCATCGAGGGCTTCGAGCTCCCGCCGGTGATGATGATGCCCTACCACCGGCCGCACCAGGGCCGGCTCATCGAGCAGGCGGGGCTCGAGAAGGTGAAGGACCTCTACGCGTGGGGCTACGAGGTCGGCAACGTCCCCGCCCGGGCGCAGAAGGCCCACGCCGAGGTCCTGGCGATGCCGGAGGTGCACACGCGCTGCGGCGATCCGAAGAACCTGCTCCGCGACATCCGGATCCTCATGGACGTCTACAACGACGCCTGGAGCGACAACTGGGGCTTCGTCCCGATGACCGAGAAGGAGCTCGTCAAGTGGTCGAAGGACGTGCGGCTCATCCTGATGCCCGAGCTCACCAAGATCACGTTCATCGACGGCGAGCCGGCCGCCGTCTCGCTCGGGCTGCCCGACCTCAACCAGCTGATCAAGGACTTCCACGGCAAGCTCCTCCCTGGCGGCATCTTCAAGCTGCTGTGGCGGCTGCGCGTGCGCGGCCCGAAGCGCGGGCGCCTCGTCGTGCTCGGCATCCGCAAGAAGTGGCGCCACGTGCGGCGCTACGCCGGGCTCAGCGCCTTCCTCTACGTCGAGATGAACCGCGCGGCGCATCTGCTCGGCATGGAGGGCGGCGAGCTGGGGTGGACGCTGGAGGACAACGCCGCCATCAACGCGGGCATCCGGCTGATGGGCGGCCGGGTCCACAAGAAGTACCGCGTCTACGAGCGGGCGCTGTGATGGACGCGCGCGCCAGCGCCGGGCGGCGCGGGCCGCTCGACGCGGGCGCCGGCAGCGCGACGTGGGCCCCAGCGCCGAGCGCCGCCGGCGCGCGCTGGGACCGGAAAGGAAGAGGAGCGGATCGATGAGGGTGCTGGTCACGGGCGCGAGCGGGTTCCTCGGCTCGCACGTCGCCGAGCAGCTCGTGCAGCAGGGGCACAGCGTCGTCGCCCTGGTGCGGCGCTCGTCGGACACGAGGTTCCTGTCGTCGCTGCGCGGGGTCGAGCTCGCGTACGGCGCCGTCGAGGACGCGGAGAGCGTCCGCCGCGCGGTCGTCGGCCCGTCGGGCGTCGACGCGATCGTGCACTCGGCCGGGCTGGTCAAGGCGCGCGACGAGGCGGAGTTCTTCCGGATCAACGTCGACGGCACGCGGAACCTGCTCGACGCGACGAAGGCGGCGCCGGCGGGGGCGATACGGCGGTTCGTGTTCGTCTCGAGCCTCGCCGCCATCGGCCCGAGCCTGGACGGGCGCCCCATCGCCCCCGACGCGCGCCCGGCCCCGGTGACGCGCTACGGGCGCTCGAAGCTCGAGGCCGAGCGGCTGGTCCTCGCCGAGAAGGGCGCGTTGCCCGTGGTCGTCATGCGCCCCCCGATGATCTACGGCCCGCGCGACCAGGAGTCGTTCGCGTTCTTCCAGAGCGTCTCGCGCCGCTTCCTCCCGATGCTCGGCGACGGCAGGAACACGCTCAGCGTCATCTACGCCTCCGACGCGGCCGCCGCGTGCATCCGGGCGATCGAGAGCGACGTGCCGAGCGGCCGCGCCTACTTCATCGACGACGGAAGCGTGTATGTGTGGCGCGACATGCTGGCGGACGTGGAGGCGGCGCTCGGCGCGCGGGCGCTCGTCCGCCTCGGCGTCCCGTTCTCGCTCGTGCGCGGCGCCGCGCTCGCGAGCGAGGGGCTCGGCCGCCTCACCGGCAAGGCCGTGATGCTCACGCGCGACAAGCTGAACGAGCTCTCCGCGTCGCACTGGGTCTGCGACTCGAGCGACGCCCGCAGGGAGCTCGGCTGGGCGCCCGAGGTGAGCTGGGCGGAGGGGACGCGCCGCGCGGTCGCCTGGTACCGCGAGCACGGCTGGCTGTGACGTGACACCTCGCCGCGCGCCGTTTGACGCTCGCCCGCGGCCTCCGTACCGTAAATGCATGTTCCGCTGTCCGCCGGTTGCCCCGGGCCTCGTCGCGATGGCGCTCGGCCTCACGGCGGCGCCCGCGCAGGCCCAGGAGCCGCCTCGAAACGGCGCCGCCGCGGCTCCGGACGCGGGCAGCGCGGCGGCGGCGCCGGCTGCGCGCGGCGCGCCGGACGCGCCCGCCGCACGGTCGGCCCTGCGCGGCGCCGTCGTGGTGGCGGTGGACGACGCGAGCGCCGAGGCGGCTCGCTCGCTCGCCCGCGCGATCTACGGCGACCCCGCGCTCCGCCCGCCGATCGACGAGGCGACAGCGCAGGTGCTCGCCGGCGATCCGCCGCGCCCGGACGCGCCGGCCGCCGTGAGGGAGCTCGCGGAGGTGCGCCGCTCCGCCGGGCGCGCCGAGTCCGAGCCGGTCGCGCGCGGGCTGCTCGCGTCGCTCGGCGCGGGCGCGGGCGCGGCGCTCGTCGTCGCGGTGAGCACGGCGCACGGCCACCCCGTGGCGCGCGTGCTCCGGGTCGCGGGCGCGAGTTACGCGCCGCTCGAGCTCGGCGCGACGGTCCAGCGGACCGCCGACGGCGCGGCCGCCCCCGCCGGGGCGATCTTCGGCTGGCCGGGCGCGGGCGCGGCCGTGGGCGCGCTGCTCGCTGGAGACGAACGGAGCGGAGGCGCGGCGGGTCGCGCCGCGACGCCGACCGCGCCCGCCTCATCGCCGCGCGGCGCCTCGGGACCTCGCGGACCTCGCGCCGACGTCGCCCAGGCGGCGCCGAAGTCCGCGGGCGGCGGCGCCACCTCGCCGGAGCCGTCGGAGCGGCGCTCGACGTGGAGCTCCCCCTGGTTCTGGGGGCCGCTCGCGGGCGTCGTCGCGACCGGGATCGTCGTGCTGGTGCTGGCCCAGACGGGCGGCGATGACGGCGACACAGTGCACCTCCGGGGCCGGATCGCGCCATGACGCGCTCCTCCCGGCGCAGACCAGCGGGGCTCGGGCTGAGGCTCGCCGCGCTCCTCTGCGTCGCGATCATCGCCGCGCCCGCGCGGCTCGCCGGCGCCGCGCCCCGCGTCTACGACGCGCCCGCCGCGTCGCGCGACGGCGGCGCCGATCTTCCCGTGCCGCCGCCGCCGCCGGCGTACCACACCGAGGATCTCGGCTGGATCGAGTTCGCCTATCACCCGTCCACCCGCGACCGTGTCCGCCCGCTGATCGCCCGAGCCGGCGACCTGCGCGCCGAGCTCGGCGCCCTGCTTGGGCGCGATGTGCTGACCACGCCGGTGAAGGTCCGGATCGCGGATGTGCCCGCCGAGCTCGACGATCTCATCCCCGGGGGCCTCGCTGGCCCCGTGACGGCGATCTCGTTCGGCGCGCTGCGGCTCGCGGTCCTGAGCGCCTCTCCGCGGCTCGGCGCCGAGACGCCCGATCTCGAGGCATCCTTCCGTCACGCGCTCGCGCACCTCGCCCTGGATGAGGTGACGGGCGGCGCCGTCGTCCCGCGCTGGTTCCACGAGGGGTTCGCCGCCCACGTGGCCGGAGACCGCGGCGCTCGTCGCGCGCAGGAGCTCTCGGTCGCCGCGCTCCGGGGGCGCCTCCTCCCGCTCGACGAGCTCGAGGCGAACCTGACAGGCGCCGAGGACATGGCCGGCTCGCTGCCCTACGCGCAGGCGGCCGACATCGTCCGCTTCCTCGTCGAGGACGAGCGGCGGCAGAGCTTCGTGCGCGCGCTGGCTCAGGTGCGCGGCGGCGTGCCGCTCGAGGCCGCACTCGGGGCCGCCTATGTCTCGACGGGCCGCGAGATCGAGCGCGCGTGGCGCGCCAACGTCGCGCGCCGCTACGGCTTCGTCCCGGTGCTGGCCGGCTCGCTGCTGGCGATCGGGCTGCTTGTCTCCGGCCGGCTGGCCGTGCAGCGGCTCCGGAGCCGGAGGTCGCCGCCGCCTCCCGCGCCGCGCCGCCGGCTCCGCGCGGCGTCGGAGGTACGCCACCGGCCCGCGCGCCCGTCCACGGTCCAGCTCGTCGCTACCCTGGGCGCGCGTCACCGCAACGAGGTCGACGGCGACGCGGACGTCCCGAAGGTGGAGCACAACGGCCAGTGGCACACGCTCCACTGAACGCCACGGACGAGGCCCCTCCTCGGCCCAATCCCGCCGGACCGCAGCGCCGCCTGACGGAGCTCGCGCTCGGCGCGGCCTGGCTCATCGGCCTCGCCGCGGCCCTGCAGATCGTGTCCGTGCTCCTGTCGTCGAGCCCGCTCGCGGCGGCGCTCGCCGGCGCGGTCGTCGCCGACGTCATCGCGGCGCGGGCCGGCGTGCAGTGGACCGACCCTCTGGAGCCGGAGGGCCCAGGCCGCCGCGCGCGCCTCGCCCGTCGCGTCGGGCTCGGCGCTGCGCTGGGCGCGCTCGCCGTGCTGATCACGCTCGGCGCCTCCGCGGTGCTGGGGTGGGTGACCGTCGCGGCCGGGGCGCCCTCGGTGAGCCTCGGCTTCGCCCTGGCGCGCGCGATCGCCCTCGCCGTCCGCGACGAGCTCCTGCTCACCGGCATCCCGTTCGCCGCCGCGGCGCGCGCCGGCCTCTCGCCCCGCCCGGCGCTTGTCTTCTCCGCCCTCGCGCACGGCGCCGCGATCGGGCTCGCGCCGGGCGCGTCCCCGTCGAGCTTCGCCCTCGCGACCGCGCTCGGCGCGCTCGCCGCGGCGCTCTTCCTGCGCGGCCGCGGCGTGTTCGCGGCGGTCGCCGTCCACGCGAGCTTCACCGCGCTCGCGGGCGCAGGTCTGCGCGGCGCCCTGCTGGACGCCACGTGGATCGACGGCGCCCTCGCCGCGGGGACGCAGGCCTCCGGCCCGCCTGCCTGGCTCGGCGCGGCCGTGCTCGCCGTCCTCGCCGCGCTCACCCTCCGCGCCGGCGCCCTGCAGCCTGCCCATCCAGCACGGTAAAGCGCCCCCTCCCGGCGCGACCGCCACGGAGCTCTCGCCGCCGCGCCGGCATGAAGCGCGCCGGACCCGCGTTGTAGTTCCGGACATCGGCGCTGGCGGCGCCGCGTCCATCGCAGCTGCGCACTCGGCCTCTCCCCTTCCACCGCCGGCGTCCGGTTTCCAGCGCTCGGCGCGTCACATCCACCGGACCGACACCGACATTTCACAGCGCCGTGAGAGCACGTGCCGCGCAAGCGGATCGCGGGCGAACACGCGCGGCATCCCACAGCGTCTCACCCCTCGGACACGGCTATGTCATATTTCAGCGCACCGCGTCAAGCACACATTGACGCGCCGCCTTCGAGGAACCAACGATCAGGTATGCACTGCGGAAGGATCCTTCGGATTGCGCCGATGATGCTGCTCGCGCTCGTGTCGACGGGCTGCGGCATGGCGACGATGATCGACACGAACACGCGCTCCATCCAGGCAACGACGGAGGAGATGCGGCGGACCCGCGCGACGATCGAGGATTCGAATCAGACGCTGCGGAGCTCGCAGGAGAGCATCGATCAGCTCGCCGAGCTGCGTCAGCCGATGGAGAAGCTCGCCGAGATGCAGGCGGCGATGGAGCGGCTGGCCGAGCTCAAGGGGTCGATGGACGCAATGCAGCAGAGCATGCGGGAGACCGCGCGCCTCAAGGAGTCGATGGATCGGCTGAGCCAGATGGAGGCCACCATCGCCGCGATGAACGAGAGCCTCGTGGGCATCCGCGGCCCGCTCACGGACGTCGCCGCCCTGAACGCACCGATGCGCGACGTCGCCGCCCTGGACGCGCCGATGCGCGACGTCGCCGGGCTGAAGCAGCCGATGGAGCAGGTCGCGACGCTGCGCGAGCCGATGAAGGAGGTGAGCAAGCTGTCGGCGCCGATGGAGGAGATCAGCCAGCTCGGGGGCGATGCGTCGCGCCAGACCGGCCTCGTCGCCATCGGCCTGCTCGGCTGGGGCGTCGTGACGTTCCTTGGCGTGTACTTCGGCGTACAGGCCGGCACCCGCCGCCAGCAGCGCCTGGCGCAGGGAGACAGGGACTCGAGCGCGGGGCCGGCGCCTGCCGAGCCCGCGCCGCGCGTCCTCACCGAGAGCCGGAGCTTCGAGCGCCGGGCCCAGATCAAGTCGATGTGATCGAGCTCTGCCGGACGCCTGTCCGGCCGGCGAGCTGCGGAGTCGCCCGCCGCCCGCCGTCACATCACCCACCGATCAACGATACGTGTCCCAGTGAGCCGACATGCGATCGGCCTGCCCTGCAGTGAACCCATCCATGCAGGAGTCGTCGGTGTAATCCATGAAGTTCTGGACCGGGTCGAGCCCACCTCCCCGGCAGCTGTCCCTGTTCAGCGGGCAGCCATACGCGGCGCTGCGCTCCGACGCCGTGTCCGCGACGCCATCACCGCTCTTGTGGCAGCCGCCTTCGAACGTGTGGAAGAGGCCGAGCCAGTGACCGACCTCATGCGTACCCGTGTCTCCCTCGTTGTACGGCGCCGCATTGCCGCCGGGTAACGTGGAATGGAGCAGGACGACGCCGTCGTCGGTCGGACGGGCCGCGTAGCTCGAGGGGAACGTCGCCCAGCCCAGCAGACCGCCGCCCGGATTGGCCGTGTAGAGATTGAGGTGGTCTGGCCCACCAATGCGGAGCGCGGCCTTGGCCTGCCGCTCGGCCGAAGAGCCCGACGCCATGGTGTACCAGGTCGCGTTCCTCGTCCGATCGACGGAGGCCAGCGTGAAGCTGAAGCGGGTGTTCGCGTACGCCTCGTTGAGCACCTCGATCTGCTCCGCGATCATCCCGTCCGTCACGTCGCCGTTCGAAACGCCGATGCCCTTGTTGATGACGTGGACGTGCACGGGGATCTCGACCGCCGCGCCCACCGAGAACCCGAGCGCCATCTGTCTGCGGACGGACTGCTCGACGGCTTCCTTCTCAACGTCGCTCAGCTCGACGGTCGCGCAGCCGCGCCGCAGGGGCGCCGGCGCCGCCTCGACCTGCTCGGGCTCGACGTCGACGACGGCCGGCGCATCCTCCGCGGGGGTCGAGGGGTCGGCGCCGCACGCGACGCCCAAGGCAGCGATCAAGACTAAGGCAAATACTTCCGCACACGTCCGAGCTCGCATGGACACTCTCCTTGGTTCATTTCCCCGCAAAGGAAGCATGAATATATATCCGCGATCACAATCGGTTCAATTCCAAAAGGGCTGATTCCACTCGCGACGACCAAGGAAGATTCCATGTCTTGGTCGTTCTGGTCGTTCTGGTCGTCTTACGAGTCTTGCGCTCTCTCGCCGAACGCCGGCAGGCCCCCGGACACGCAGAGCGATGACGAGGCGCAGCGGCCCATGTGGAACGGACACGCCGATTGCTCCAACGTGGATCGATCGCTCCATGATGGAGCACACGTCGAGAGCGGCGCGGACCGCGGGAGCGCCCCTCGACTCGAGATCAGACGACGACGGGGACGTGGCTGTTCCGCCTGTTCCATGTCCTCCGCGCCTTCGGGATCAGGGCCCGCGGAGCTCACCCCGATGTCGAGGCGCTTTCCGAGCGCCGCGCCGCGCGCCCATCCACGCGGTCCGCACGAGGGCAGACGCTGCGTTCTCGCGGGCGGTGGCGCGACGGGCTCGGCGGCGATCCTGCGATCTCGCTCACACTGGCACGCGGCCGACCCGGGCGCTGCGCGGCCGACGGGCGCTGTGCATCGTGATTGCGGTACTCTCCTGGCGACGGTAGATGTCTGGCATGGCGCGTACGAAAGCAGGTCAGTCCGCGGAGGAGCTCCGTGAGCAGATCCGGGCGGCCGGCCTGCGGGCCACATCGCCGCGCATCGCGGTGCTGCATAGCCTCGGCCGCTCGCGGACGCCCGTCAGCCACGCGGAGCTCGCTGCTGAGCTCGCGCCGAAAGGGTGGGATCGCGCCACCATCTACCGGAACCTGATCGACTTGACCAACGCCGGGCTCGTGCGCCGCACCGACATGGGCGACCACCTCTGGCGGTTCGAGCTGCGGGAGTCCACCGGAGCCCACGCGGCGGACGAGCACCCGCACTTCATGTGCGACACATGCGGCGATGTGCTCTGCCTCCCTGACGAGAGCATCGAAATCAAGGCGGCGCGCGGCGCGCCGCGCGCGCTCCGGCGCAAGGGGCTCCAGATCCAGATCAAGGGCCGCTGCGATCGGTGCGTGCAGGCCTGAGCGGCGGAGCAGCCCCCGGTCATCGGCGACCCCCGGCCACCGGCAGCCCCGAGCCGCGTGAATGACGCGGCGCTTCGCGGCGCTCAGCGACCACAGACGGCTGTTCGCATCCTGGTTGCAACACCAATTTGATATTGATTAGGCCACGGGGCTCGGGCATAGCCCACCGCGCCCATGCTCGCGCTCGTCGTCGTCCTGTCGATCGCCGGCCTCGCCGCGGGGCCGCTCCTCGTGGCGCTCGGCCGGCGCCAGGCGCTGCCGACGTCGGCGCTCGACGGGCTGACGCTCGGCCTCGTGCCCGCGCTCGTCCTCACGCGCCACCTGCCGCACGTCGTCGAGGAGATCGGGGCGCAGGCGCTCCTCTGGGCGGCGCTCGGGTACGCGGCGCTCGGGCTCACGGAGCACCGGCGGCGCGACACCGGCGAGGTGCTGGGGCGGGAGATCGCGTTCTCGGCGCTCGCCGTGCACGGGCTGCTCGACGGCGCCGGGCTCGCGCTGGCCGTGGCCGCGGCCGACAGCGGCGCGGACGGGGTGCTCTTCGCGAGCGCCGTCGTCGTGCACCGGCTGCCCGAGGGGCTGTCGCTCGCGGCGCGCTTCCTGCCCGCCTGGGGCTGGCGGCAGCTCGCCGCGCGCCTCGGGCTCCTCGGGCTGCTCACCGTCCTCGGCGCACTCCTCGGCCAGGGCGCCGTCGAGAGCCTCCCCCACGAGTCGTTCGAGGTGTTCATCGCGTTCGGCCTCGGCGTCCTCCTGCGGCTCGTGGTCCACACGCACGAGGCGCCGCCCCGGGGGGCGCGCGCGCGGACGGCGAGCGCGATCGCCTTTGCCTCGGGGCTCTGCGTCGCGCTCGCGCTCCCCAGCCCGGAGAGCTCCTTCACGAGCGCGCACGCGTCCGAGCTGTCGTTCGCCGAGTCGCTCGGCCCGCTGTTCATCGAGACGGCGCCCGCCGTGCTCGCCGGGCTCGCCGTGGCGGGGCTCCTGCGCGCGTTCGTTCCGAGCGTCCTGCATCGCGCTATCGGCTCGCTGCGCGGCGGCGCGGCGCTGCCCCGGGCCGCCCGCAGCCTGGCGTCCGGGCCGCCGCTGCCCCTCTGCGCCTGTGGCGTCGCGCCGCGCATGCAGCGGCTCCCGCGCGCGAGCGCGCCGGTCGCCGCGCTCGTCGCCGTCGTCCTCTGCGCGCCGGCGCTCGATCCTGCCGGCGCGCTGCTCTCGCTGCGGATGCTCGGCCTGCCGTTCACCGCGGCGCGCGTCGCGGGCGGTGCGCTCCTCGCCGTGCTGGTCGCGCTCCTCGTCGCCAGGGTGGCCAGGACGAAAGGCTCGAGCGCTGCGCCCTCCGGCGGCGCGCCGCCCGTCGTCGCCGGGACCGTGGCATCGCCGGGCGCGCGGCTCCGCGCCGCCGTCGCCGAGGCCGTCGGTCCAGCGCTCGATCACATGGCCGCCTGGTACGTCGCGGGCCTTGTGCTCGCCGCCGTCCTCGAGGCGGCCATCGCGCCGGCCGCAGCGCGCGCGCTCGGCGCGCCGGACGACGTCCTCGTGAGCGCGCTCCTCGCGGTGCCCGCTCACGTGTGCGCGCACGGCGCGGCGCCTCTCGCCGCCGTGATGATCCACAAGGGGCTCCCGGTCGGCGCGGCGCTCGCCTTCCTCGTGGCGGGGCCGGCGACCCACATCGCGGCGCTCGCCGGCCTGCATCGAGCGTTCGGAGCGCGCGCCGCCGCCGCCTCCGCGCTCTTCAGCGTCGCCTTCGCCGTCGCGCTCGGCCTCGTCGCGAACGCCTTCGTCCCCCTCTCGGCGATCCCGGACCTCCACGACCTCGCGCCCCAGGAGCACTCCACCTTCGCGTGGGTCTGCGCGGCCGCGCTCGGCGCGCTCCTGATCTCGAGCTTCATGAGGCTCGGCCCTCGCGCATGGCTCGGCGGCATGCGCGGCGCCGGCGACATCGGTGCGTCCGGGCCAGAGGACCCGCATGCGCCCTGCGCACACGCACATCGCTGCAGCGCGAGCGGCGCACCGGACGACCGCGGCGCGCCGTCCACGTGACGCCGGCCTCCCCGGAACGTCGTTCCAAGAGCTCACGCTCGCCGCTCTACCTCACGCGCCGCTCGCCGGTCTCCCTCGCGCGTCGTCCCGCGGCCTTCACCTCACGCGCCGGAGCTACGGCGCGGGGCGGCGCGGCGATCACCCTAGCTGGACCGAGCCGTGGTGATCGCAGTGATCGCCGTGCGGATGGTGCAGGTGCGCCCCGACGAGGTAATCGAAATGATCGCCGTGGGGTACGGCCTGATGGCCGCAGCCTGCCCCGTGCGTGTGCGCCTTCTCGTGATCGGCGCATGCATGGCTCGGCGTGCACGCGTCAGGGTTCTCCTTGCCGACCGAGAGCACGTGCTCATCGAAGTGATCGCCGTGCGGGTGATGCAGGTGTCCGTCGTGCAGGTAATCGACGTGGTCTTCATGCCGCAACGCCTGATGTCCACATCCCTGCCCATGAACATGGGCGTGCGCTTCATGCGTCTGGTGGTCGTCCATCGACTTGCATCCTTTCCATCAATGCTCGCTTCGAGCTCGGGTGACGGCTCGACGCGGGGCCAACATGGGGCCCCGACGCGCACCACCGCAAGGAGCAACCTGGCGCGCATGCCGTGGGCGAGCCGACCACGCTCGCTCGCCCTGCGTCGCAGCGGCGCTCAGCGGATCCAGTACCTGCCGATGAGCACGAGCGCCATCGCCCAGAGCACCACCCCGATGCCCGCCGCGACGAGCATGGCCTTTGGCAGGCGCCTGCCGTGCTGCACGAGCCGTCCCAGCGTCCCGGCGGCGTCGCCGCCCCGCGCCGCCGCGCTCTCGGGTGCGAGGGCGACGTCGCCGCCGAGGCCGATGTCCGAGGCGCGCCGCCCCTTCTGTCCCCGGAAGCGCTCGGCGCGCAGCTCGCGGAGAACGGCCTCGAGCTCCTTCGCGAGCGCGTCCGCCGAGGCGATCCGCTCGTCGCGCTCGCGGCGGAGGCACGCTTCGACGAGCTGGCAGAGGTGCGGCGGGAGCCCTGGCCTGCGCGCGGCGATCGGATCGCAGTCCTTGCTCAGGATCCGGACCATCAGCGCGTTGTAGTTCGGCGCCTCATGCGGGGTCGTCCCGGTCAACGCCTCGTACATGACGACGCCCAGCGACCAGATGTCGGCGCGAGCGTCCACGTCCTCGCGCCCTGCGGCCTGCTCGGGCGACATGTACGCCGGCGAGCCGACGACGCAGCCCGTGCGGGTCAGCGAGAAGTTGTGCTCCTTCTCGAGGACCTTGCTGATCCCGAAGTCAAGGATCTTCCCCACGAGCTCGCCCAGGTGGTTGCGATGCACATAGATGTTCGCGGGCTTCAGATCGCGGTGGATGATCCCCTGCTGATGGGCCATGTCGAGCGCCCGCGCGAGGCCGAGGAAGAGCTCGACCAGCACCTCGGGCTCGATGGTGCCCTCGCGCCGCAGCCACTCGTCGAGCCCCTCGCCGACGAGCAGCTCGAACACGAGGAACGGAGAGCCGTCCTCGGCCTGACCGAGGTCGAGGATCTCGACGATGCTCGGGCTCCGCAGGCGCCCGCTCGCCTTCGCCTCGTTGAAGAAGCGCTGGAGCGCGACGGCGTCCCCGGCCACCTCGGGGCTCATCACCTTGAGCGCCACGTCGCGGTCGATGAGCACGTTCTTCGCGGCCCACACCGACCCGCTGGCGCCTTGGCCCAGGAGCTTCACGAGCCGGTAGCGCGACTGGATGAGATCGCCGGGGTTCACTGCTGCGCCGAGGTGTCGCTGGGGAGCTGAAGGAACTGAGAGAACCGAGGATACGGACGAACCGGCGGGCCAGAGGACCGCGGAACCGAGGAACCGAGGAGGAGCTGGCTTTACGCCGCCCCCGTCGGATCCGGACCGCAGGATAACCCGAGCCATGGACGAGCGGTACCGCGGTGCGGCGCGCTCCAGCAGGAAGCAAAAGTTCGCGGCGCGAGGGGGCGACAACCCGCCTCGCCGCCTCCGCGGGCACAGAGATCCGTGGATTTTCCGATACCGCGACGCCTCGACTCGGCGTCACCGGCGCTCGCCGAGCACGACGGCGAGCGATGAAGAGGCCGGGCAGCGGGGGGCACAGCGCAATTTTCTTGTGCGCCGGCCCCTGCGCTGCCCTCGGGGGTGGGGGCGATCAGACGTCGTAGTAGAGGAAGAACTCGTGCGGGACCGGGCGGAGCCGGACCGCGTCGACCTCGCGCTCGCGCTTGTAGTCGAGCCAGGTCTTGAGGATGTCGCGGGTGAAGACGTCGCCGCGGAGCAGGAACTCGTGGTCGCGCTCGAGGGCGCCGAGGGCCTCGTCGAGCGAGCCCGGCATGTGCGGCACTTCCTTGAGCTCCTCGGGCGAGAGCGCGTAGATGTCCTTGTCGAGCGGGTCGCCCGGATCGATCCGGTTCTGGACGCCGTCGAGGCCGGCCATCATCATGGCGGCGAAGGCGAGGTACGGATTGCAGCTCGCGTCCGGGAAGCGGACCTCGATGCGGCGGCCCTTCGGGCTGTTGCCCGGGGCCAGCGGGATGCGGATCGACGCCGAGCGGTTGCGGCTCGAGTACGCGAGGTTCACGGGCGCCTCGTAGCCCGGGACGAGCCGGCGATAGCTGTTCGTCGTCGGGTTGGTGAGCGCCGCGAGCGCCTTCGCGTGCTTCAGGATGCCGCCGATGTACCAGAGGCCCGTGTCGGACATCCCGGCATAGCCGTCGCCGGCGAAGAGCGGCTTGCCCTCCTTCCAGAGCGACTGGTGGCAGTGCATGCCGCTGCCGTTGTCGCCGAAGAGCGGCTTCGGCATGAACGTCACCGACTTGCCGTTCTTGCGGCCGACGTTCTTGATGACGTACTTGAACCACATGAGGTTGTCGGCCATCGCCGTCAGCGTCGAGAACTTGATGCCGATCTCGCACTGGCCGGCCGACGCCACCTCGTGGTGGCCGACCTCGACCCCGATGCCGGTCTCGATCAGCGTGGACATCATCTGCCCGCGCAGATCGCCGAGCGTGTCGGTCGGCGCGACGGGGAAGTAGCCCTCCTTGGACCGGATCTTGTGCCCGAGGTTCGGGCCGGCCTTGCCGGAGTTCCAGACCGCCTCGTCGCTGTCGATCTCGTAGAAGGCGCCGCGCTGCGAGCTCTCGTAGCGGACCGAGTCGAAGACGAAGAACTCGGCCTCGGGCCCGAAGTAGGACGTGTCGGCGATGCCGCTCGCGCGGAGGTGATTCTCGGCCTTCTGGGCGATGTAGCGCGGGTCGCGGCCGTAGGGCTGGCCGGTCACCGGGTCGCTGATCTTACAGATCATGCTCAGCGTCTTCTGGGCATGGAACGGGTCGAGCTTCGCCGTCGACGGATCGGGCGTCATCAGCATGTCGCTCGCGTTGATCGGCTGCCATCCGCGCACCGACGAGCCGTCGAAGCCGATCCCCTCCTCGAAGAGATCCTCGTTCAGGCGGGACGCCGGGATGGTCGTGTGCTGCCAGATGCCGGGCAGATCGATGAACTTGAGATCGACAAATTTTACGTCGTTTTCCTTCGCAAACGCGACGACATCTTTCGCCTTCATGATCTTCTCTACCTCGCTGACTCGCTGCTCTCGCTGTATGTGACTCGACGGTGCGCGGGCTCGTGCTCGCTTCTCGGTTGTCGGTTGCCGATCTGTCGATCTGTCGATCCTCGAGCCTGTGACCCGCCGCGAATGCCCTGTGACACTCTGCCGGCGGCGCGCCTCTTAGATGGCGTCCTCGCCGCGCTCACCCGTGCGGATCCGCACGGCCTCCTCGACGGGGACGACGAAGATCTTGCCGTCGCCGATCCGACCCGTCTTGGCGCTCTTCTCGATGGCGTCGATCACGTCGCTGACCATGCTGTCCGGCACGACGATGTCGACCTTCACCTTCGGCACGAAGTCGACGACATACGCCGAACCTCGATAGACCTCTTTCTTGCCGCCGGTCCGACCGAAGCCCTTTACCTCGGTCACCGTCATGCCCTGAATCCCGACCTCGGCGAGGGCGTCCTTGACCTCGTCGAGCTTGAACGGCTTGATGATCGCCTCGACCTTTTTCATTGCGCACGCCTGTGGTGACCGGGTACGCGCCAGGGGTGAAGACCCGGGCGCTCACCCGAAAGGCCCCGCCGGAGCAGAGCTGGTAAAGGGGGGACACCTCCGCCGGCGGCCTCCCATCGATGTGCCGGGCACCGCCCGGCTTCCGATCCGTGACGGGGACGGCCCGGTCCACCGAGCCTTGCCCGCCACTGTCAACGACTCAGGGACCCATCCAGCGGAGCCGGATCGGCGACCCTTCACCCCGGACGCTGGCGCGCGACCGAAGGTCCAGGCTGGTGTACCCAAGCTCATGTTTCCGGAATGTTTCGCGCACCGTGCGAGCGTGAGAAAAGTGCATCGGACGTCAGAAAATCGGAGCCCGCTTACTTTTTTCACAGCTCTACCTGTGCAAGGCAGAGCTCGCTTGCGCGGTGGCGGCGCCGGGGGGGTGAGAATTAACTTACGCACCCCGCCACCAGAGCGGTGGCCCCGCCTGATTCCATGAGCGGCCCGGGGTGGAATCCGTTTTCACGGTGCCGTCGTGGAACCGCTGAGCCCGCTCGTGCGGCGCCAGGGAGAGGATCGGGCCCCTCCCTGACGGGTCATGCTGCGCTCGCCATTGTTCTTGTGACGCGGCTCGAATAGGCTGCGCTGGCGAATCCAGTCGCGGGACAGCCCTGCCTGATGGCTTTGCCGAACAAAGCGAAGATCCCGGTAGGCACGGTCCTCGCCGGAAAATACCGCATCACACGCGAGATCGGGCGCGGCGGCATGGCTGCCGTGTACGAGGCCGAGCACATCGACATCGGCAAACGCGTGGCGATCAAGGTGCTCGCCCAGGAGCTGACGACCTCAGCCGTCGTGGTCGAGCGCTTTCTCCGAGAGGCCCGGGCCGCCGCGTCGATCCGCAGCCCCTTCATCTGCGACGTCTACGACTCGGGCAAGCTCGACGACGGGCGGCCCTTCCTGGTGCTCGAGCTCCTCGAAGGCGAGTCGCTGTACGAGCGCATGACCGTCATCAGGTACCTCGACCCCGAGACCACCGTGACGGTCGTGTCCCAGGTGTGTCGAGGGCTCACCAAGGCGCACGCCGCCTCCATCGTCCACCGCGACCTCAAGCCGGAGAACATCTTCCTCACGAAGGATGAGGAGGGTCGGCTCTGCGCGAAGATCCTCGATTTCGGCCTCGCGAAGTTCTACGCGCCGGTCGACGGCGGCGACGCGCAGGCGCGGCTCACCCGCGAGGGCGCGGTCTTCGGAACGCCGGCGTACATGAGCCCGGAGCAGGTGCGCGGCCAGGGAGCGGTCGACCACCGCGCGGATCTCTGGGCGCTCGGCTGCATCACCTACGAGTGCCTCACCGGCCGCACCGTCTGGCAGACCGAGCAGGGCGTCGCGATGACGTTCGCGCAGATCGCCAACGCGCCCCTGCCGCAGCCCGCGGCGCTCCGCCCTGACCTCCCGGCGAGCTTCACCACGTGGTTCGAGAAGGCGCTCGACCGCTCCATCGATCGGCGGTTCCAGACCGCGAAGGAGTTCGCCGACGAGCTGTCGGTCGCGCTCGGCGTCGCGCAGCCGCCGCGCGGCGCGGAGCCGTCCCAGGCGGGGCTCGTCATGCCGGGCAGCGACGGGCCGGCCGACCTGTCGTTCGACCCGCCGGGGGTCGTCCGTGTGACCCCCAACGAATCGCGGCGGACCGTCCCGTCGGGTCCGGCGGAGCGCGGGGGAGATCCGTTCGCCGGGCTGGACACCTCGGGCGCGCCCGGCGCCGCGATCGCCGGGCGCATGAGCCAGGGCGCGGGGCAGCAGATCACGTTCTCCGGGGGCTCGGGCGAGACCTCGATCCCCGATCCGCTGGCGCACGCATCAACGCCGAAGCGAGGCGGCGCGGGACGCGCGCTCGTCGTGTTCGGCGTGCTCGCGCTCGTCGCGGGCGGCGCCTACGCGGGTTACCGCCAGTTCCTCAAGCCGACGGCCCTGCCGCCCGTCTCGTCGAGCAGCGCGGCGCCATCGGCGAGCAGCTCCCCCTCGGCGTCGGCGTCCGCCGGGGCCAACGTGCCGGCGCGCACCGACGCCCGCGTCGAGCCGCCCGCCCTGGCGTGGCCGCCGCTCGTCGCGCAGGCGCAGGAGGCGGTCGCCGCCGGCGATCTCAAGGCCGCGCTCAGGCTGCTGAAGGACGCTCAGGACAAGGGCAACCACCCCGTGCCCCGGACCCTGATCGAGCACGTGCAGGTCGCCCTGAAAGACGCGAGCGGCAAGGCGCCTTGCGCGCTCACCGGCATCGCGAGGCCGCGCACGCACGATCTGGTGCGCGAGGGCGGCCGCGTCGTCGGGGCCAGCCGGCCCTCGATCGCGCTCGGGCCGCGCGGCGCGGTGGTCACCTGGACGGACTCGCACGAGGGCGGCACCGAGCACGCCTACACGACGACGCTGGACGGCGCGCTGCGGCCGTCGTCGCCGGCGCTCGACGTGACGCCCGAGGGCCGCGCCATCGGACGCCCCGAGCTGACCTCCGCAGGCGATCGGCTGGTGCTCACCTACTGGGACGGCAAGGGGCCGGAGGCCGGCGTGCACGTGCGCTGGCTCGACGCCAACGGGCGGATCGATGGCCCCGCCGTGATGATCGCGCCCTTCCCTCGCGGAGGGAACTCGTGGCCCTCGCTCGCGCGCGCCGCCGAGGGGTTCCTGATCACGTGGTCGGACGACGGCGACAACGCCTCCGAGGACCTCTTCATGCGCCGCCTCTCGCCGAACCTCGATCCGGCGGGCGAGATCATCCGGCTGACCGACGTCACCCCGACGGGCCCCTCGAAGCCGCGCGTCCGCTTCCCCTCGGTGGCGGTGGAGAACGACGTGATGCACCTCGCCTTCCGCTTCGATCGCGAGCCGACGCGGGTCATCCAGTACATGCGCCTCCCGCTCGCGAACGCCGGCAAGGGGCTCCCGCCGGCCAGCCCCGGCAAGCGCGCCGACCGCGCGCTCGGCGACCTGTCGCTCGTGAACAGCGATCGGGTCCGGAGCGACAGCCCCTCGCTCGCCTGCGGCGCGGGCGGCTGCTTCGTCGTCTGGCACGGCGAGGCGCCGCTCGGGGGCGCGTCGGCCGCCTACATCGATCCGGCCAAGGGCCAGCCGCTCTGGCGCAAGCGGTTCTCGAAGTCGGGCGCGCGCCCGTCGATCGCGATCGCGCCGAGCGGGCAGGCCCAGCTGGTCTGGTTCGAGGGGGGCCGCATGCTCACCGCGTCGATCAACCGCGACGGCATCGGCGCGCCCACGAAGTTCGCCCGCATCAGCGGGGATCAGCCGGCGCCCTCGATCAGCCCCGGCGCGAAGCCTGGAGAGTGGTATGTCGCCTGGCTTGACTACGAGGCGGGTCATCTCGAGCCCTACGCCGCCCGCATCCAGTGCCGGTGACCCCATGCTCATCCTCCCACCTCGAAGCGAGGTCCGCGCCCGTCCCATCGAGACCGAGCGGCTGATCCTCGTGCCGATCGACCCGTCCGACGGGCCAGAGCTCTGGCTCGCGGTCAACGGCTCGCGCGCGATCCTCCAGCGCTGGCTGCCCTGGGTGCAGTTCCACACGGATCCGGCCGCGAGCGTGCGCTTCGCCGAGGCGTGCGCCGCCGACTGGGATCACGGCAGGGCGCTGCGCTTCGTCATCCGCGAGCGCGCGCACCGCTCGCTCGCCGGGGTGGTCGGGCTCGAGGCGTGCGTCCACCTGCACCGCTCTTGCGAGCTCGGCTACTGGCTCCGCAAGGAGGCGACCGGGCGCGGGCTCATGACCGAGGCCGCGAGGGCCGCGCTCGGGTTCGCGTTCGGCCACATGGGCGCGCACAGGGTGCGGGTTGCGGCCGCGACGGACAACCATCCTTCCCTCGCGGTCATCGGCCGGCTCGGCTTCCGCTTCGAGGGGATCGCCCGGCAGGCCGAGTGGTGCGACGGCCGCTGGCTCGACCACTCCGTCTTCGCGCTCCTGGCGACCGATCCCAGGTAAAGCCGCCCACGAGTGCGCTCGGTCGCTAGTTCCCTTCGCGCGCCCGAGGTAGCCCGTGCGCCGCCCGAAGCGCGCTAGCATCCTGACTCCGCCGTGGCCCGCCGTCGTCGCCTCATCCGCTGGCCCCGCGGCACGACGCCGCTCGTGCCGCTCGCGCCCGCGATCGTGATCGTCGTGGGGATCGCCACGGCGGTGGCGATCGCGCTGATCGGCATCGGCCAGCTCGCGAAGATGAGCGATCAGGCCGCGAGCCTGCGCGCCGAGGTGATGGCCGCGACGCTCTCGGCGCGGCTCCGCGGGACCATCGAGGGGGAGCGGGCGGCGCTCCTGAGGGAGGCGGCGCGGAGGGCTGGGTCGGAGATCCTGCTCGTCGATCAGGGCGGCCACGTGCTGATCAACGAGAGCTTCAGCGCGCCGGCCAGGGCCGGCATCGTCCAGATGCTCACCCTGGGCAAGGGCGAGACGACGACCTCGCTCGGCCGCGTCCGGTTCGCGGCGCGCCCGCTGCACCCGCCGCTCTCTCACCTCTCGGTGCTCACCTTCGTCTCGGCGCCGAGCCCGCCGCCCGACTCGATCGCGCTCGGCAACGCCGTCGCGGCGCTCACGGTGCTGCTGCTCGGCGTGGCTGTCGCGGTCGCGCTCTCGTTCACCAAGTCGGCGCGCGACGACGTCGACTACCTGCGCGAGCGCATCACGGCGATGGCGCGCGGACAGGGCCAGAGCGCGCTGCCCACGGACGTGATCCAGGCCGAGCCCGTTCCGATCAGATCGCTCGACCAGGTAGGCCTCCTGACGGCGGCCTTCAACCTCCTGATCACCCGCTTCGCCGCGGCGGAGCGCACCTACCGGGCGGACCTCCAGCAGGCCTCCGCGATGGACCGCGAGCGCTCGGCGTTCCTCGCGGGGCTGAGCCACGAGCTGCGCACGCCGCTCAACGCCATCCTCGGGTTCGCGCACGTCCTGGAGAGCGAGGTCGACGGCCCGCTCAGCCAGGACGCGCGCGAGGCGCTGTCGGTCATCCGGCAGAGCGGCGAGCACCTGCGCACGCTCATCGACGACATCCTCGACCTCTCGGCGCTCGAGACGGGCAAGCTCCAGCTCTCCCGCCGCGCCGTCAACCTCCGCGCGCTCGTCGATCAGGTGATGCGGGAGGCGTCCGCGGCGGCGCGCGACAAGCCCCTCCAGCTGCGCGTCACCGGGGACCACGCCCTGGTCGCGCACGCGGATCCGCGGAGGGTGCGGCAGATCCTGACCAACCTCGTCTCGAACGCCGTCAAGTTCACGGCGCGCGGCTCGGTGACGGTCAACATCACGGGGCGCGGTCGCTACGCGGCGATCGTCGTCCAGGACACCGGCCCCGGCATCCCGCCGGAAGAGACGTCGGCGGTCTTCGAGGAGTACCGGCAGACCGGCGACGTGCGCTCGCGCCGGGCCGGGACGGGGCTCGGGCTCTCGATCGCGCGGCGCCTCGTGCTGATGCACGGCGGGACGATCCAGCTGGAGAGCGAGCTCGGGCGGGGCTCGACCTTCACGATCACCCTGCCGATGTGGATCGTGCAGCAGCCCCTGTTCTCGCCGACCCCGCCCACGCCCGACGTGGCGGCGCCGCCCGGGAACGACCCCGGCGCCGGCGGCCCCCAGGGGAGGATCGCATGACCGAGGAGCGCATGAGGGACGACGCGATCCACTTCGCGAGGCGCGTGCTCGTCCGCCAGGCGCTGGTCGGCGTCGCCGCGTTCGGGGCGATCGCGGCGCTCGCGCCGAAGCTGCTCATCCTCGAGCAGCGCGTCGCCGCCAGCGTGCTCTCGGTCGGCGCCAAGATCGCGCTCGCCGCGATCTGCGCGACCACGCTGCTGACGCTGCTCCGGCTGCGCACCCACGAGAACCTGCTGCGCTCGCTCGTGATCGGCTCGCGCGACATCGATCACGAGGAGCTCGAGCGGTTCGCCGGGCTCCCGACCTCGCTGGCGCTGCGCTTCGTGCTGGCGAGCTCGACGATCTCGGGCCTCATGATGATCCCCGGGATCAGGCCGGAGAAGCTCGACGACGGCCGCGCGGTCAGCCTGCTCATCCTCGCGATCACGATCCTCAGCGCGTCCGCGATCCCGCACTACGTGCTGACGCGCGCCGCGGCGTTCAGCCTCTTCGAGATCAGCCCGGCCGAGGCGATCGGCGCCTTGCTCGAGACCGCCGAGCTTTACCAGACGCCGCGCCGGCGGGTCACCTCCAAGCTGCTCCTGGCCGTCGCCACGCCGGTGCTGCTCGTCGGCGTCGGGGCGGTGCTCATCGCGAACGCGCACCTCCAGACGTTCATCGAGCGCAGCCGGCGCTCGACCGCGGGGCTCATCGCGCGCACGGCGCTCGACCCGTCGCTCGGGGCCATCGACGCGGCCGGCCGCAACGACGTCGTGGCCTCGGCGGCGGAGTTCGGGTTCCTCGCGCGCCTGGAGCACGACTGCGTGGGCTCCGAGCCCTCCTTCGGCCGCGAGGCCGACGGGCAGATCGCCGTGATCACGCCGCTCGACTACGGCTGCGTCAACACCCGGTTCTCCGCCGACCTCGAGCCCTCTGCCGCGATCTGGGGCGCGCTCGTCGCGCTGCTCGCCGTGCTGGTCGCCGGCGCGCTCGGCAACCTGTTCGGCCGCGTCCTCGCGGCCGATCTCGTGCACGCCACGAAGCAGGTGCGCCTGCTCGGCACGGACAGCGTGCTGCGCGGCGCCACCCAGATCGCGCGCCCCGCCCGGTTCGCCGTCGTCGCCCGGCTCGGGCACGCCATCGAGGACCTCGCCGAGCGCTTCCGCGTCTTCGCCGCCGCGCAGGAGCGCGCGCTCGAGTCCCGCGAGGCGGCGCAGCGCATGCGCGGCCTCCTGTTCGCGAGCGTGAGCCACGACCTCAAGAGCCCGCTGAACGCCATCCTCGGGTTCGCCGAGCTCGTGGGCCAGGAGGATCTGACCCCCGCGCAGCGCGAGAGCCTGGAGCTCATCGCGACGCGCGGCCGGGAGCTCCTTGGCCTCATCGAGTCGATCCTCGACGCCGCCCGCGTCGAGGCCGGGCAGCTCACGCTCGAGCCTCAGCCGACGTCCGTCGGCTGGCTCATCGCGGGCGCGCTCCGCAAGGCGCGCGAGCTCGCGAGCGACGCCGGCGGCGAGGTCGTCATCGAGGTCGGCGACACCCTGCCCCTGATCCCCGTCGATCAAGCCTACGCGACGCGCGCGATCGCGGTCATCGTCGCGCACGCGCTCCGGACGGGCGCGGCCGACCCGTCGGCGCGCCTCGTGCGCCTCACGGCGACGATGGCCGGCGAGTTCAACAACGAGGTCCGCATCGACATCGAGTACGGCAGCCGCGACGTGCCGCCGGACGAGCTCGAGGCCCTGTTCAGCCGGCAGACCACGGCGCGCGGGCGTGGCCTGACGCTGGGCCTCAGCCACGCGCGATCGGTGATCGAGCTCCACGGCGGCTCTCTCGAGGTGGACGGCGCCCCCGACGGCCGGCCGCTCTGCCGCGCTCGTCTGCCGCGCATCCCGCCCCCCCGCCGTCCCCGCCTGTCCTCTGTCCCTGCGCTCGGCTGACCTCGACCAGCGCCCCGCGGCGACCCACGCCGCCGCGCGGATCGCTTCCCTTCGCTGCTTGCACGCGGTACGCCCGTGGCATGCCTGAACGGGCGCTCTCTCCTGCCGAGACAGGCGACGACGATCGCTTCGACCGCCTCTTCCGGCCTGCATCGCTCGCCGAGTACGTCGGCCAGGCCAAGCACACGGAGAACCTCAAGGTCTTCGTCGAGGCCGCGCGCCGGCGGCGCGAGCCGCTCGACCACATGCTGTTCTGTGGCCCGCCCGGCCTGGGCAAGACCACGCTCGCCCACATCATCGCCCGCGAGATGGGCGTCGCCCTCCATGTGACGAGCGGCCCCGCGATCGAGCACAAGGGCGCGCTGGCCGGCCTGCTGACGAAGCTGGAGCGCAACGACGTGCTGTTCATCGACGAGATCCACCGGCTCACGCCGGCGGTCGAGGAGAGCCTCTACCCCGCGATCGAGTCGTTCAACATCGACATCATGACCGGTGACGGCCCCTACGCGACGACGATCCAGCTCGCGCTGAAGCCCTTCACGCTCGTGGGCGCGACGACCCGCACCGGGCTGCTCACCGCGCCGCTGCTGTCGCGCTTCGGCCACGTCGTCCGCCTCGACTTCTACCCCGTCGAGGAGCTCGAGCGCATCGTGCAGCGCAGCGCCGGCCTGATCGACGTGCCGATCGACGCCGGCGGAGCGCGCGAGATCGCGGCGCGCGCGCGGGGGACGCCGCGCGTCGCCAACCGCCTCCTGCGCCGCGTACGCGACTTCGCCGAGGTGCTGGGCGACGGCGCGATCACGATGGAGATCGCGCGGAAGACCGCCGAGCGGCTCGAGATCGACGCGGCCGGCCTCGACGAGATGGATCGCCGGCTGCTGCGCGTCATCGTCGATCACTACGACGGCGGCCCTGTGGGCATCGACACGCTGGCGGCGGCGCTCAGTGAGCCGCGCGACACGATCGAGGACGTCTACGAGCCGTTCCTGCTCCAGCAGGGCTTCGTCGGCCGCACGCCGCGCGGCAGGGTCGCGACCCGCCGCGCCTACGAGCACCTGGGCATCGCGGCTCCTGCGACGAAGCAGGGAGATCTCTTCTCCTGATCCCGGCGCCGCGCGGGCAGCGCAATGCAGTGCGCCAACGCCGCGCCAACGCCGCGCCGACGCCGCGCCGAGACCCGGAATTCTCTCATCGCTCCAGCCTGGAGTCGCTAAGCTGGGCGTGTGCCTCGCCGTGATCCTGTGCTCGTCGTGGACGACGACGCCGTCAGCCGGCAGATGCTGCTGCACGCGCTGGCCGACGCGGGCATCGAGGCCGTCGCGGTCACCTCGGGCGCGGACGCGCTCGCCTGGCTCAAGGCGAGCGTGCCCGCGCTCGTGCTGCTCGACCTCGTGATGCCGCCTCCTGACGGCTACGTCGTCCTCAGCGCCGTGCGGGACGCCCCCCGGACGCAGGACGTCCCCGTCGTCGTGCTGACGGCGCTCGACGCGGACGAGGAGGTCGCCCGCGCCTTCGAGCTCGGCGCCGACGATTTCATCCGCAAGCCGTTCCGCCCTGCCGAGCTGATCGCGCGCATCCGCGGGCAGCTCCGGATCCGGGACTACGTCGACGCGCTCGCGCGCAAAGAGCACGACGCGAAGGTGGTCCTCGAGCTCACCCAGGCGCTCTCCTCGACGCTCGACTTCCGGAACATCCTCTTCACGGTCGTGCGGCGCATCGCCGAGGTGGCGCGCGTCGACCGCTGCAGCATCGTCCTCGTGCGCGACGCGGGCGACGTCGGCTACGTGGTCGCCGCGAGCGACGACAAGGAGCTGCGGGATCTGCCGATCGATCTCGGCAAGTACCCGGAGATCCAGCGCGTCATGCGCACGGGCGACGTGCTCGTGATCGACGATGCGAAGGCGCACCCGCTGTTCGACCTCGTGCGCGCGGAGCTCCCGGAGAACGCGTTCCGCTCGCTGGCGCTCCTGCCGATCCTGTTCGAGGACAAGCCGCTCGGCGTGCTCTTCTTGCGCGGCCGGCAGCCGGTGGCGCCTCACGCGCACGAGCTCTCGCTGGCCCGCACGGTCGCGAGCGCCACCGCGATCGCCCTGCGCAACGCGCGCATCCTGCAGTCGCTCCGCGACCAAACGCAGCAGAGCACCTTCGCGCGGTTCGAGGCGGAGCGCCGGCTGAAGGCGCTCCAGCGCTACGCCGACTTCTTCTATTCGACGGCGGACGGCATCGTCGTCGTCGATCCCGACGGCCACATCCTCTTCTCCAACCCGCGCGCGCAGGCGATCACCGGGCGCACCGCGGAGGACCTCGAGAGGGCGAACCTGGCCGATCTCGTCGACGCGCGCGAGCACCCTCTCCTCGAGGAGATCCGGGCCGGCTTCGCCAGGGGATCGTTCCCGCACATGGTCGATTTCACCGTGCGACGGGGCGAGCACGAGCGGCTCATCCTCAGCTTCAGCTTCAGCAGCGTCCTTCGCGAGGAGAGCGGCGCCGTCCTGGTCAGCTTCCGCGACGTCACAACGGAGCGCGCCACCGAGGCGGAGCTCACCAAGACCAAGGAGTTCCTGGAGCGCGTCATCGACAGCTCGGTCGACGCGATCGTCTCGGCCAACATGGAGGGCGTCGTCCTGCTCTTCAACCGCGCCGCCGAGCGGATCTACGGGTATGACGCGAAGGAGGTCGTCGGCGCGATGAACGCCCGCGCGCTCTACCCCGACCACAACGCCGAGCACATCATGAGGCTCATCCACGCGAAGGAGCACGGCGGTCCCGGCCGGCTCGAGGGCTACCGGACCGAGGTCCTGGCCAGGGACGGGTCGCGGATCCCGGTGCACCTCTCCGCGGCGCTGATCTTCGAGAACGGCGTCCCGGTCGGCTCGGTCGGCATCTTCACGGACCTGCGGGAGCGGATGCGGATGGAGGCCCGCCTCACCGAGGCGCAGGAGGAGCTCCGCGCTCGCGAGAAGCAGGCCATCATCGCCGAGCTCGCGGGCGCGGCCGCGCACGAGCTGAACCAGCCGCTCACCAGCGTGCTCGGCTACGCCGAGCTGATCTGCCGCCGGATCGACGACGCGTCCCCCATCAAGGGGGCCGCGACCACGATCCGCAGCGAAGCCGAGCGGATGGCGGAGATCGTCCGCAAGATCGGCAAGATCACCCGCTATGAGACGAAATCCTATGTCGGCGCCGCGAAGATCATCGATCTCGACCGATCGAGCGGCGACGACCCGAACAGGGTGATCGGGTGAGCGGAAAGACCGCGGAGCGCCTGGGGGAGCAGCCATTGTCCGACGCTCCCGTCACGCTCCGGAAACCCCTCACCCGGGACATCCCGCTCGAGTGGGTGGACAGCCTGCTCATCGCGTCGAGCGAGCTGGATCCGTCGGCCTCCATCGAGCAGCGCGCCTCGACGCTGCTCGGCGCGGCCGCGAAGGTGCTCACGGCCTGCGGGCTCGGCATCTACATCCCCGGCGCGACGGGGGCGCAGGTGGCCGTCCGGGTCTCGCCGCGCGCCCGCCGCGACGACGGCCGCGATCCGGCGCGGCTCCTCCCGGAGTTCGCCTTCGAGCGCGTCGTGGCGATCGAGCCCGGAGGCCGCTCGACGATGCACATCGCGGCCGACGACGCCGCGTACCTCGACAGCGCGCCGGTGGAGGCGCTGGTCGACCGCCTCGTGCTCACCCTGGGCGCGTCGCTCCGCGAGGCGCGCGCGCACGAGTCGCTGCGCGCTCAGGTCATGCAGGCCGAGAAGCTGGCCTCGCTCGGGAAGATGGCCGCGGGCGTCGTGCACGAGCTCAACAACCCGCTCACCTCGATCCTCGCGTACTCCGAGTACCTGCGCCGCAAGGGCGAGCGCGGCGGCTTCGACCCCTCGGACATCGAGCGGCTCGCGAGGATCAACGACGCGGCAGATCGCATCCGCCGGTTCTCGCGCGACCTGATCGCCTACGCGAGGCCGTCCACGGAGAAGCCGGGCGCCGTCTCGCTCCACGACATCATCGAGCGCGCGCTCGTCTTCTGCGAGCACCTCCTCGACCAGACGGGCGTCACCGTCGAGCGGCGCTTCGACGAGATCCCTCCGGTTTGCGGCGTCATCGATCCGCTGACGCAGGTGTTCGTGAACCTGTTCACGAACGCCGCGCACGCGATGAACGAGCGCGGCGGCTGCCTCGGCATCTCCACCGCGATGTCGCCGGAGGACGGCTACATCACGGTGACGATCCGCGACGACGGGCACGGGATCGAGCCCGAGCACCTGCCGAGGATCTTCGACCCCTTCTTCACGACGAAGACCGACGGGACCGGCACCGGGCTCGGCCTGAGCATCGTAAGGAACATCGTTGCCTCGCACGGCGGCAGCATCCGCGCGGATGCACGCGCCCCGCGCGGGACGGTCTTCTCTCTGGATCTGCCGATCGCGCTGCCGTCCTCGGCCCGCCGCTGAGCAGGGGCGAGCTCCCCTCGGCTCAGGGCTCGACCTTGATGCCCAGCACGAGCACGCCGCCCATGTGCTGCTGACCCGCGACGAAGAAGCTCTCGCCGGCCTTGGCGTTCACCTCGAGCAGGGGCAGGAACGTGGTGCCACCTGGCTTCTGGATGCTCGCGCTGACGACGAAGCGCCTCGGCTCGTCCTTCTTCTTCGCGGCGATCACGTCCTTCAGCGACACCATGAGGACGCTGCCGTTCGGCAGCTTCGTCGTGGTCGGCTTCCCCTTCTGCAGGCTGACCTTCAGCCGCTCGAGGAGCTTGTAGCTGTTGTACGACGAGAACGGCGGCTTCCCGAGCTCGGGCATCTTGCCGATCTTCGGGTCGATGCCTTTCCCATCGTTCGTCGCGTGAAGGATCACGATCTCGGACGTGACCTCGGCGTCCGACGGCGCGGCCTGCGGGGGCGCCGGCGCCTGCTCTTGCGCGACGGCAGGGGAAGGGCTCACGCCGAGCGCCAGGACCATGGTCGCGGTGATCGCACTCGCAAGAAATCTCATCACTGTCCTCCCGGACCGTCATCGGAGAGCCAGACCACCGTGGTCGTCGGGCCTGAAGCCACGGCCTCCTGCGGGACGTAAAAGATGGTGCCCATGCGTGCCCCGAAGTCGACCGCGGCGATCTCGACGCCGGGCTCGACCTCCCCCTCAAAGCTCGGCGCGGCGTCCGGCTCCTTCACCGGCGCCGCGAGCGACGCGGAGGGCGCCTCGGACGGCGGGGCGAGCAACGCGGAGGGCGCCTGCGTCGTCAGCTCCGCGGTGGGCGTCTCCACGCCCATCTTGCCCCAGACCATCAAGGCGGCGGCCGCCGCCACGGCGAGCGCCGTCAGCGCGAAGATCCCGCGCGCGTTGTCGTTCGCCGGCGATCCCTGGAGCCGCGCCCGAGCGCGGGGCAGCTCGCCCGACGGCGGCGCCGCGAGCGGCCGCGCAACGGCGCCCCCGTCGACCCGCGCGGCGCCCGCCTGCCCTTCGAGGATCTTCGCCATCACCCCATCGGCGATGCCGTCGGCCGCGCTGGAGGCCAGCGCGCCGTCCCGGACCATGTCGGCCGCGGTGACGAGCGCTGCGACCTTCGCCCGGCAGCGCGGGTCGTGGAGCACGTACTCCTCCACCTGCCGGTGGCGCGCCTCATCGAGCTCACCGTCGGCATAGAGCATCAGCTCCAGATCCGTCGGCGGGGCGCTCGCTTCCCCGTGATTCGCCTTGCTGCTGTTGGCGGTGCTCACGCGATCTCCTCCGGGTCTTCTGCTGGGGCCTTGCCCTCTTCCTCCGCGTAACAGTCGGCGAGGGCGCGCTGAAGCTTCTGACGGGCGTGGAACAGGCGGCTCATGATCGTCCCCTTCGAGACCCCCATGGCCTGAGCCATCTCCTCGTACGACATGCCCTCCACCTCCCGCATCAGGATCACGCCTCGGTGGTAGGGCGGCAGCGCGTCGAGCGCGGCCTGGATGCGCCCGGCGATCTCCCGGCGCCGGACGACGTTGAGGGGGTCCGCGCCGTCGATCCGAGCGACGAGCGGGAAGTCGGACTGCTCGTCCGCCGCCTGGTTCTCCTGGAGCTCGAGGTCGCGGCGTCCCGGCTTCCGCATGAGGTCGATCGCCAGGTTCGTGACGATCCTGTAGAGCCAGGTGAAGAACGAGGAGCCCCCCTGAAAGGAGCCGAGGCCCTTGTAGACCCGGAGGAAGGCGTCCTGCACGAGCTCGCGCGCGTCGTTCTCGTCGCGGACGAGCCCCATCGCGATCGCGAACGCCCTGCGCTGGTGCCGTTCCACGAGCGAGCGGAAAGCCGCCTGGTCCCCCTTCTGCGCTCGCTCGATGAGCTCACGATCTTCCTCCGCTTCCCGCCGTCGCGCCTCGCGATTGGACGCACGGGCGGAAGCGCTATTCAGGCGCGGGTGAAGCTGCTTCGTTTCGGGGTGGTCGCCCTCCGCGGACAGGTCGTCGCCTTCCGCGTCGCCCTCGCCGGGATCACCGGGAGGTGCGACCGGCTCGAGCTCGTCCGGGGGAGAAGGTGCAATGGCCACGGGGTCAGCTTACCTGAGGAGGCTGGGGGACGAGGGAGGTCGCGGAGCAGGCGGCCACGCACGGCGCGCGGCGGCCGGCGGACGTGCCGGGCGGCAGACGGCGGCCGTCCGGCTCACGGCTCATCGGACTCGTCGCTGAGCTCGGGCAGCTCGCCCAGCGTGAGGCGGACATCGAAGACCCGCTCCAGCCGCGCGACGCGGAGCGTAACGGCCTTGTTCACTCCGGCGATGCTCGCCATCCACCGGAGCTCGTTCGGGTCGGAAATCGTCTTTCCTTCGAAGCCGATGATCACATCGTCCGGCGCGATGCCAGCCCGGTCCGCGGGTCCCCCCGCCACCACGGTCTTCACCCACGCCCCCTTTCGATCGGGGCGCTTGAGCCGCCCCGCCTCGATCGAGTTGAGGACGTCGACGATCACCCCGACCTGGCTCCGCCGGATCTTGCCGTCGCGCAGCAGCATGGGAAGCAGCTGCCGGACCATGTTGATCGGGATCGCAAACCCGATGTTGTTCGCGTTGGCGCGCACGGCCGCGTTGATGCCGACCACCTCGCCCTTGAGGTTCAGGAGCGGGCCGCCGGAGTTGCCGGGGTTGATGCTCGCGTCCGTCTGGAGGAAGTTGAAGTAGCCGCTCGGGTCGAGCCCCTTCACGTCGTCCCGGGTGCGGCCCTTGGCGGAGAGGATGCCCGCCGAGACCGTGTGGGAGAGGCCGAAGGGGTTGCCGATCGCGACCACCCAGTCGCCGACCTCGATGGTATCGGAGTCGCCCAGGGGGAGCGACGGGAGCCCCTTCTCGTCGACCTTCAGCACGGCGACGTCCGTGTGCTTGTCGCGGCCGATGACGGTCGCCTTGATGTCGCGGCCGTCGACGAAGCTCACGAGGATGTCGGTCGCGCCCTCGATCACGTGGTTGTTCGTCAGCAGGAAGCCCTCTGGATCATAGACGAAGGCCGTCCCGAGCCCCTCGGCGACCGTGCGGCGGCGGCCGCCCGGTTGCTGCTGCCGCTCGACGCGCGCCTTGACCGTCGCGACCGCTGGATCGGCCCTGCGCGCGAGCGGAGCGAAGGAGCCGGGCATGCCCTCGGAGCGGACGATCGGAGGAGGAGGCGGCGCGGACGGAGGCGGCGCGATCGCCACCGGCACGGCGCCCGAGGGGACAGTGGAGCTGCTTGCGCTGGAAGAGTGGCCAGGAGAGGCCTTGCTGCACGAGGCGACCAGCGAGGCGAGGAGGACCCACAGGAGAGCCCTGGCGCCAACGGTCACGAGCGTTTCGAGACCTCGAGGTAGCGCATCCGCAGATCGTAGAGCGCCTGCTCGAGCAACCTCTCCTCGTCGCCCGAGAGGTTCCCCTTCGTCTTCTCCTGGAGGAGCGACAGCAAATCGATGTCCTGATGCGCGAGGATCAGGTTCTGCTCTTCCCTGCCGTCGGGGCTCGGCGCGTCGCCGAGGTGCACGTACGCGGAGCCAATGATCGACAGCACGAAGGTCGAGAAGTCGAGCGTCGGCAGCTCCGGGGGGCTCCCTGGCGGAGGGAGCTCTTCCCGATTCTCCGCGTCGCTCACTCTGCCCCTTCGTCGTCGAGCTCGGGCTCGATGCGCGACCCCTGCGCTGACGCGCCGAGCGCCGGCTGATCGACGGCGATCCCCTCGGCGTGCTCCTCCTGGTCCGGCAAGCCCGCGAGGTGCGCCTCGATGGTCCCCGCGCTGAGCGTCCCGCTCGCCAGGAGGCGCTCGCGCACCCGGCGATCGAGCTGCAGCTCCGTCAGCTTGCCCTTCTCACCTACGGTCATGATGTGATCTCCTCGAACAACCCACCAGTTCGCGGTGGGCTTATGACGACTTCTTCGAGAGCGTCACGAGCACCCCACCATCGCCGTGCTCGTGATGGTGGCTGTGATCGTGGTCGTGGTCGTGGTCGTGATCGCAGCAGCCCTCGCCCTCGGAATCCTCGATGCGCTCCTCCAGTTCGGCCTGAGCCTGCGCGATCTCCTCCTCGCTGGCGGCGCGCACGTCCTTGACCTGAACCTGAAAGCGCACCTTCTGGCCTGCCAGAGGGTGATTCGTATCCACCCGGAAGCCCTCGGGGAGGATCTCGATGACCCGGAGCGCGATCGGCGAACCGTCCGGGCCCTGGGCGACGAACTCGTCGCCGACCTCGACAGCGCCCCCATCGGGGAAGTCCGCCTTGTCCACCTCGAAGATGCCGGCGTCATCGCGCTCGCCGAACGCGTCTTCCGGCTCGACGGTGATCTCGCGCTGCTCGCCGGGGCGCAGCCCTTCGAGCGCGCGCTCCAGCCCGGGCACGATCTGAGCATAGCCGTGGGTGTAGACGAGCGGCTCCGCGGTCGATGCCTCATCCACAGTCTCTCCGCTTTCGTTGAAGAGGACGTAGGACAGCGTGACGACCGTATCCGTTGCGATGGGCAGCGACTCCATGGGCGGCGGTTGGTCTGCCACGGCGGTTCCGCGGTTTCAAGCGAGGCGCGCTTGCGCGGCAGCATGCTATGAGGACGTCCGATGGCCGACTCCATGGCTCGGGCGACCGGTCGCGACCCCCTCGACGCGCCGCCCCCTGCTGCGCAGGCCACCACGGAAACGGAGCGCCTCCGTCCCGGAGAGGCGGCGCCGGGCGAGACGCGACCGGCCTCGACCGCGCCGGCGCCCCCCGGCGGCGCGGCAGCCCGCGGCCCGCGCGAGGGCGAGCCGCGTCCTCGACGTGGGGGAGAGAGCCTGGAGCAGGAGCTCTCCCGGGTAGGCACGAAGCGCTGGCTCGCTCGCCTCGGGGTGCTCGCGACGATCGCAGCGCTCGTCGCGGGGCTCGTCGTCTGGAGGATCCGGACGAGGCCCCCGCCGCCGCCGCGCTACGTCACGGGCGACATCACGACGGGCGACGTGCTCGAAGTGGTCCAGTCGACGGGGCAGGTCAAGCCGCTCACCGAGGTTCAGATCGGCGCCCAGGTCTCGGGGCGAATCACCAAGGTTTACGTGGACTTCAACAGCATCGTGAAGGCCGGCGACGTGCTGGCCGAGATCGATCCGACGCTCTTCGGGGCGCAGATCGACTCGAACCAGGCGCAGATCGCGGCGGCCAACGCGAGCGTCGTGCGCTCGGAGGCGTCGCTGGGGACCGCCAAGCAGCGGCTCGAGCGCGCGAGGAAGATGGTCGCGGAGGGGGTGGGCTCGCAGGCCGATCTGGACACGGCGCAGGGCGCCTACGACGTCGCGCTCGCCGACCTCGCGGCCTCGAAGGCGCAGGTGGCGCAGCTCAGGGCGGTGCTCCGCTCCTCCACGACAAACCTCCAGTACACGCGCATCTTCTCGCCCATCGACGGGGTCGTCATCAGCCGCGCGATCGACCCCGGGCAGACCGTGGCGGCGAGCTTCCAGGCGCCGACCCTCTTCGTGATCGCCCAGGATCTCCGCAAGATGCGCGTGCTCGCCGACATCGACGAGGCGGACGTCGGGCGGCTCCGCGAGGGCATGACGGCGGACGTGAGCGTCGATGCGTTCCCGGGCGAGACGTTCCGAGGGACGGTGAGCCAGGTGCGCTACAGCCCGCTGAGCCAGTCCGGCGTCGTGACGTACGCGGCGGTCGTCGAGGTCGACAACCCCGACGTCAAGCTCCGGCCGGGGATGACGGCGACGGTGAGCGTCCGGTCCGCCGAGGCCAAGGGGGTGCGGCGGCTGCCGAACGCGGCGCTCCGGTTCAAGCCCGCCCCGGCGCGGGACAAGGACGGCAAGGAGATCAAGGCGCCGCCGCTCGAGCCGCTCCCGCCGAAGAAGGGCCGAGTCTACGTGCTGACCGACGCGACCCCCGGGGCGGAGAAGATCGAGCTGCGCGTCGTGGACGTCGGGATCACCGACGGCATCTTCACCGCGCTCGGGTCCGATCTCGGGCCGCTCAAGGTCGTCACCGACGAGAACGACGATCCGTCAGCGAGCGGCAGGGGGCGCGGCCCTCGGCTGTTCTGAGGCGTGATGCTGCCCCAGAGCCAAGACGTCGCCGCGGCGCCCCGAGACGAGCCGCTCATCGAGCTCTCGAGCGTCGGCAAGGACTACACGACCGAGGCCGTCATCGTGAGGGCGCTCCGGCACGTGGATCTGACCATCCAGCACGGCGATTTCGTCGCGATCGTCGGGCAGAGCGGCTCGGGCAAGAGCACCCTGATGAACATCATCGGGTGCCTGGACCGGCCGACGCATGGCACGTACCGGCTCGACGGCCTCGACGTCACCCGGCGAAGCAACGACGCGCGCGCGATCGTCAGGAACCGCCTTATCGGGTTCGTCTTCCAGGGCTTCAACCTGCTGCCGCGCACCACGGCGCTCGAGAACGTCGAGCTGCCGCTGGTCTACCGGGGCGTCGGCGCGGCGGAGCGGCGCGAGCGGGCGCTCGACGCGCTCGGCGCGGTGGGGCTGGCCGAGCGCCTGCACCACACGCCGAACCAGCTCTCGGGCGGGCAGCAGCAGCGCGTCGCCATCGCGCGGGCGCTCGTCACCTCACCGCCGCTGCTCCTCGCCGACGAGCCCACGGGCAACCTCGACACGCGCACGAGCTACGAGGTGCTCGGGCTGCTGCAGCGGCTCAACCGGGGCGGGATCACGATCGTCCTCGTGACGCACGAGCCGGACATCGCCGCCTGCGCGAGCCGCGTGATCACGATGCGCGACGGCGAGATCCGCAGCGATCTCAGGAACGATCGCCCCGTCGACGCGGCAGCGGCGCTGGCCGCGCTGCCGCTCTCCGCGGCGGAGAGCGACGAGCTCTCGCCATGAGCGGCTACCTCGCCGCCGTCCGGATCGCGCTGCGCGCCATCGTCCGCTCGAAGCTCCGCGCCGCCCTGACGGTACTCGGCATCCTGATCGGGGTCTCGGCCGTGGTGATCGTCGTGGCGCTCGGGACGGGCGTGCGCAACCGCGTCCTGGGCGAGATCTCCGGCATGGGGGCGAGCTCGATCTACATCTTCCCGCAGTCGACGCAGGCGTCGGGGCTGAAGCGCCGCGAGAACGCGAGGATGTCGGAGGCCGACGGGATCGCGATCCTGAAGGAGTCGACGAGCGTGGCCGCGCTGAGCCCGTTCAGCTCGACGTCGACGCAGGTCGTGGCCGGAGAGGCCAACGTCGCGACCCAGGTCATGGGCGTGACCCGGAGCTACCTCTCGATCCTCTCGTACAGCGTCGGGATGGGCGAGGGCTGGACCGAGGCCGACGAGCAGCTCAAGGCGAAGGTCTGCCTGATCGGCGAGACCGTCCGGGAGAACCTGTTCGGCTCGGGCGAGGCCGTGGGCCGGTACATCCGGATCGGCAAGCACCCGTTCCGGGTGATCGGGGTGCTCGCGAAGAAGGGGCAATCGCCCTTCGGCGAGGACCAGGATGACCGGCTGCTCATGCCGATCGGCAGCTTCCGGTCGCGGATCGTGCCGAGCGCTCCGGGCAGGGTGCAGATGCTCGTCGCCGCCGCCACGAGCGAGCGGACCGTCGATCGCGCGGTGGCGCAGATCGACAGGATCCTCCGGCAGCGCCACGAGATCGCGCCGGACGACGAGCCGAACTTCGTGATCCGCACGCAGGCGGAGTTCCGCGCGTCCCAGGAGCGGATCCTGGACACCTTGACGATGCTCCTCTCCTCGATCGCCGCGGTGTCGCTCCTCGTCGGCGGGATCGGCGTCATGAACATCATGCTGGTCAGCGTCACCGAGCGGACGCGCGAGATCGGCATCCGCATGGCCATCGGCGCCTCCGAGGGAGACATCCTCGTCCAGTTCCTCGTCGAGGCCATCACCCTGTCGCTCATCGGGGGCGTGCTCGGGCTCGGCGCGGGGCTCGGCGTCATCAAGGCCCTCGCCGCGACGCTCGGCTGGAACATGACGTTGCCGGCCAGCGCGGTCGTCGTCGCGGTGGGGACGAGCGCGACGATCGGGATCGTCTTCGGGTTCTTCCCGGCCCGCCGCGCGGCCCGTCAGGATCCCATCGCCGCCCTGAGGCACGAATGAGCGCCACGCTCACCCGGGTGTTCTCGGCGGTCGTGATCGCGCTGCGCGCCGTCCGCCGGAACAAGCTCCGCGCCGGGCTCACGATCCTGGGGATCACGATCGGCGTCGCGGCCGTCGTCACCGTCACGGCGCTGGCGAGCGGCGCGCGCGCCAACGTCAACGCGCAGATCTCGAACCTCGGATCCAACTCGCTCATCGTCTTCGCCCGCTCCGCCCGCGCCTCGGGCGTCCGCAGCACCGCGGGCGCCAAGCTCTCGGAGCTCGACGGCCAGGCGCTCGCGCGCGAGTCGACGAGCATCCGGCTCGTGGCGCCGTTCCTCAGGTCGAGCGCCCAGGTCATCCACGAGGGCCAGAACGCGAGCCCGACGCTCGTCGGGACGCGCCTGAACTACTTCGAGATCCGGAGCTGGAAGGTCGCGCAGGGAGAGCCGTGGAGCCCCGCCTCGGAGAACCTCTCCGAGAAGGTCGTCGTGATCGGGGCTCAGACAGCGCGCGATCTGTTCGGATCGCTCGATCCTGTCGGGCGGATGGTGCGGATCGGCCGCCAGATGTACCGCGTGCTCGGCGTGCTGGAGGAGAAGGGGGCGTCGCCCTTCGGGCAGAGCCAGGACGAGATCGTGCTGATGCCCATCACCACGATGCGGTCGCACGTCATCGCCACGCGGCCCGGGGAGGTTCACGCCATCTTGCTGAGCTCGACGTCGGCCGAGACGTCGGAGCGCGCCAGGCAGCAGGCCGAGGCGATCCTCCGCCAGCGGCACCGCATCGGCGAGAACGACGAGGACGACTTCGCCGTCCGGAGCCAGGCGGAGTTCCAGGCCATGCAGGACGCGATCTTCGCGGCGCTCTCGGCGTTGCTCGTCAGCATCGCGGCGGTGTCGCTCGTCGTGGGCGGCATCGGCGTCATGAACATCATGCTGGTCAGCGTCACCGAGCGCACCCGGGAGATCGGAATCCGGATGGCCATCGGCGCCCGGGAGATCGACATCCTGCTGCAGTTCCTTCTCGAGGCGCTCGTGCTCGCCACGCTGGGCGGCGTCGTCGGCAGCGCGCTCGGGTACGGCGTCATCCTCGGGTTCTCGCGCGCGTTCGGCTGGCCGATGAGGCTCGAGCCGGCTGCGCTCGCGGTCGCGCTCGGGGTGAGCACGGCGATCGGGATCGTCTTCGGGTTCTTCCCGGCGCGGCGGGCCGCGCGCATGGATCCCGTGAACGCGCTGGGGCGCGAGTAGCGCGAAGCGCGCCGGACCGCGGGCGGTGGCTGGAGGAGAAGGGAGGCGGAGGCGCCGCCGCACGCGCGGCGCGCGCCTCCCCGGGATCAGCTCTTCTTCATCAGGTCGGCGAACGTGCCGAACTTGGCCTCGCGCGCGACCCCCGCGCGGTACTGCTGGTACGCCTGCTTCTCGGCGTCTTCCTTGAGGGCGCGGATCGACAGCTTGGCCTCGCCCCGGCGCGGATCCACCTCGATGACCTTCGCGTCGAGCTGGGTCCCGATGGGGAACTCCTTCCGGAGGTCGGTGCCACGCTGGGTACCGGTGTGGCCGGCCGGGATGAAGCCGCGAGCCGCTCGCCCCGTGGTGCCGAGCACCCGGACGACGAGCCCCCCTTCGGTCACCTGCGTGACGGACACCTTCACCGCCTTGCCCTGCTGAACGCGCTGGCGCGGCTCGCTCTCCTCGCCCTCGGGCGGAGCAGGGTGGAGCCCGATGCGCCGGCCCGCGGCGTCGCAGGTCGCGACGACAACGTCGACGTCGTCACCGACCTTCACGACCTCGTCCGGGTGCTGGATCGGCTTCATCGAGAGGTCGGCCGTGTGGATGAGCCCATCGATGCCCGGCTCGAGCTCGATGAACGCGCCGAACGGCTGCAGGCGAGCGACCTTGCCCTTGTGGCGCGTGCCGACCGCGTACTTCTCCTTCACCGCGTCCCACGGGTCGACCGTGGCGGCCTTGCGGCTCAGCCAGAGCTTGCCCTTGTCGTCGACGCGGAGGACCTTCACGTCGAGCTCCGCGCCCGGCTTGAACAGGTCGGCCAGCTTGGCGCCGCGGTCGTGGCTCGCCTCGCTCATGTGGACCAGCCCCTCGACGCCGCCGGCGTCGGGGAGCGCGACGAACACGCCCCACGCGACGACCTTGCGCACGATGCCCTTGTGCAGCGAGCCGGGCTCGATCGACGTGAGCGCCTCGGTGCGCGCCTTCCGGCTCTCCTCTTCGAGCATCTTGCGGCGGGACACGACGATGTCGCGCCCCTTCTTCGCGAACTGGGTCACGCCGAAGTCGAGCCGCTGGCCCACGAGGTAGTTGAGGTCGGCGCCGTGGCGCAGATCGACGTGCGACGCCGGCGCGAAGGCGCGGAGGCCGCCGAGGTCGACCTCGAGCCCGCCCTTCACCGCCCCGGTCACGAACCCCTCGATCGACTCGCCGCTCTGGAGCGCAGCCTCGGCGCGCGCGCGCGCCTGATCGAGCTGCACCGGCGCCCTCGACAGGAGGAGCATGCCTCCGCGCACGCCGGTGCTCGCCACCGTCGCGATGAACTGATCCCCCTCGACGGGCGGCTCCTCCTCGAGGATCTCGCGGCGGTCGAACAGCCCCGTCGCCTTCCCGGCGATGTCGATCCAGATGGCGTGGTCGGTGATCTTGCTGACCTTACCGAACACTTCCTCGCCGATGCTGAAGGCCGGGCGCTCGCGCGGCGGCGGCGCGCCCTGCCCCTTGCGCCGCTTGCGCTTCTCGCCACCAGGCTGCGGCTGCCCGCCGGCCTCGTCGGCCGCCTGCTCCTCCTCACCCTCCTCTTCTTCTGCTTCTGCCGCGTCGGCCGCCTCCGCGCCGCTGGCCTCGGCCGCCTCAGCTGCCTCGCCCTCGGGCTGGCCGGCCTCCTCTGCGCCCTTGCGGCGACGGCGGCGACGGCGCTTCTTTCCAGCGCCACCCTCGGTCTGCGCGGCAGCACCGGCCTCTCCGGCCGGCGCGGGCTTCGCGGCCGGCGCGGGCTTCGCGGCCGGCGCGGGCTTCGCGGCCGCCGGAGGGGTCCGCCTGCCAGGCGAGAACCCCGGCTTGCGGTTGCCGATATCATCCCGCGGCAAGCCTGGAACGCGGTTGCCGATGTTGTCGCCCGGCTGCTCTTCCCACTCGTCGTCGGCATCACTCGCCGGGGCGGCGCTCGCCGCCGCGGCCGGTGTCGCCTCGGACTGGTCCGAGCTCGCCTGCGACGACGCTTCTCCGCCGGGCTCGTGGCTCGCTTCGGTTGGGGGGGTGGACCCCCCTTCATGGGCTTGGGCTGCTTGCTCGGGCGCAGCGTTCGACGACTCGAGCGGGCCGCCCTGGTCGGCCGGAGCTCCCGGCGCGTCCGCCGGCGTGGTGGTATTTTCGTGGGTATTCATCCGCGCCTCGCGCGACAACGCATGCCGATGGGGGCGAAACGTGCTCGCGTTCTCTCCAGCGGCCCCCTCGGTTGAATGGGGGGAAGGGGCCGGAACCATATCGTATCCGGGACGTTTACGCGAGAGCCTACCGCATGATGGGCAGGTGCTTGTTGGTCCCCCCGCTCCGATCGATGCGGAGGCCGCCCCCGCTCGCGAGGTTGTGGGCGCTGACCTGGCCGGCCAGCCGCTCCGCCACATCCACGAAAGCGCGCGCGATCGGGCTGCTCGGGGCAGCCTGTACGACCGGCGTGCCGGCGTCGCCCCACTCCCGGATGGCCGGATCCATCGGGATCTGGCCGAGCAGCGGCGCCTCGGCGAACTCCGCGATCTTCTGCCCGCCGCCGGCCCCGAAGAGCTCGTGCCGCTTGCTGCACCCGTCGCACACGAAGTAGCTCTCGTTCTCGACCACGCCGAGCAGGGCGATCCCGACTTTCTGGGCCATCGAGACCGATTTGTAGACGTCCTGGAGGGCCACCTCCTGCGGCGTGGTCACGACGATCGCGCCCGTGGTCCTCATCTTCTGGGAAATCGTCAGCGCGATGTCGCCGGTACCGGGCGGAAGATCCAGCACGAGGTAGTCGAGCTCACCCCATTCCACGTCGCGCATGAACTGGATCAGGGCGTTCTGGAGCATCGGCCCGCGCCAGACGACCGCCGATCTCGGATCTTCCAGCAGGAAGCCGATCGACATGAGCTTCACGCCGAAGCGCTCGAGCGGCAGGAATTTCTGCCCATCGGCCGACGTCGGGCGGCCCATCACGCCGAGCATGGTCGGGACGCTCGGCCCGTACATGTCCGCGTCGAGGAGGCCGACCTTGGCCCCCTCGCGGCTGAGCGCCAGGGTGAGGTTCGCGGCGACCGTGCTCTTGCCGACGCCGCCCTTGCCGCTCATCACGAGGATGATGTTCCGCACGCCCGGGGACGGGTCGTCCTGAAGGATGGTGCGCGTGGGGACGCCGACGTCCCACGCGATCCGGACGCCCTTCGCGCCGGCGCCCTTCAGAGCCGCCTCGATGTCCGCCGCGAGCCGCTGCTTGAAGTAGCTGGTCAGCTCGACGGTGAGCGAGACGGCCTCGCCCTCGACCGAGAGCTCCCGGACGCGACCGAGGTCGGTGATGGGGCGCTGGAGGTCCGGCGCGATGACCTTTGCCAGCGCGGCGAGCGCGGCGTCCTTCGTGATGGGCATGGGGCGAAGGAGTTAGGACTGCTCGGGATTCCCGTCAACCGGCGAGCGCGGCGTCGCCGCGGGCGCTCGCTCTGGCCTGGCCGGGCGCGGCGCGACACAGGCCGTTCCTGCGCCCGGCCGGCGCCGTCACCAGCAGGTAGAGACGCTGGAATCGGGGTCGCTGCGATCGAGCCGGCGCGACGGCAGGTAGCACCGCGAGTCCACGCAGTCCCCGCCCGAGTTCTGCTCGACGCACACGCACGCGCCGGCGAGCCCGCTGGGCGACTTCGGGCAGACCTCTGCCGCGTTCTCCGCGGTGCACCGGATGGGGAGCGCCGCGTCCAGGCACGCCCGCTCGCCGCGCAGCGTGGTGGTACACTCCATCGTGGAGCCCGCGTCGCCGCAGTCGATGTCGTTGCGGCACGGCTCGCAGAAGTTGCCCTTGCCGGTGCAGGCGCCGAACCGCGGGATGCACGCGCCCTCGTCGCACCGGTAGTCCAGGTCGCAGTCGGAGTCCTCGCTGCAGGACCTGGCGCACCGGCGCTCGCCGTCGATCGCGACGCAGCGCTGCTCTGCGGCGAACGAGCAGTCGAAATCGGTGCTGCACGGCGCGCACTGGGTGCGCTTGACGCAGGTGCTGCGCAGCAGGCACACCGGGCCCTCGACATAGGTGTTGCCGTCCCCGAACGTGGACGGGTCGATGCACTCCTCGTCGGTCTCACCGCAGAAGCCGTTATCCCCCTTGTCCGTGCCGCAGATCGCGTGAGGATCGCGGGACACGGCGCACTCGAAGCCGCCGGGGCAGTCCGCATCGCCCATGCAGTGCGGCATCGTGCAGTAGGCCTCGGCGTCGCCCTGTCCCTTGCCAAGACACTCCAGCGGGGTGCACTGGTCGGGAGAGCAGGCCGGGACGACGCAGGCGCTGCCGTCGCTGCACTTGCCGGCGGAGCAGGCGGGGTCGTCGCCGCACCGCTCCGTGTCGCGCTCGCACTCGCCTGGGTTCCCGTTGCATTGGATCGGGTTGCACGGCGTCTCGTCGGGGCAGCGCCCGAACTGGCCGCACTCGGTGCCGAATGGACAGGGCGCACCGAAGCCCACCATCTTCTCCTTCTGCGTGCAGACCAGGGTCTCGGCCTTCGTGTCGTCCTCCTCGGCCGGCGCGCAGTCCTGGATGCCTGGAATACATTCGCGGTGGCTGCTGCACCTGAGCACGCAGCGGTTGCCGACGCAGGTGTTGCCCTCCAGGCAGAGCTCTGGCTCGCATTTGCCCTCGCAAACGCCGTCGACGAGGACCCCCCCGAAGCATTTGTCCTGTGGCGTGCCCGACGAGCATGCGCCGCTCGCGATGGCCGCCCCGCTCGCCAGGCAGCACAGCATCAGGAAGGCGTGGATACTACGGAGACGGGGCCGACGGGCGCTGTGAGAAGCGACAACCTGCTGCATAGGACCTCAGCGCGGGAAACACCCGCGGATCGGGGCAGGCACGGCGGGCCTGGCCGGAGATTGCGGAAACGCGCTCCCGAGCGAAGCGGCGACGCCAAGGTTGCCCTTGACGCCCCCCGTGCCGCCCAGAAGAATGAGCACTCCTACACCATACTTCAGGCGGTGGCATCATGCGAATCGACGCGGTTCTCGGTGGGATGGGCCTTTTCGTCGTGGCGGCTCTAGGGCTCGTCGGCTGCGCAGAAGAGGATCCCATTCCTGCTCCTCCTTTTCCCGAGGGGACGGGTCAAGCTGCGAACGCTCGATATCCGGCTGGGCCGTATGGGGTGAGCCTCCACCGGGTGATCGCGAACTATCAGTTCGTCGGGTACGCCAACGCCGCCGAACACAACGACACGATGCAGCCGATTCAGCTCGCCGATTTCTACAACCCGACCGGGACGGAGGTCTTTCCGGAAGGCTCGCTGTACGGCGCGGGAGAGCCGAAGCCGAAGGTGCTGCTGATCGACGTCTCGTCCGTATGGTGCGGCCCCTGCAAAATCGAGGCAGAGTCCGTCCTGCCCGAGCTCTACAAGAAGTATCAACCCCAGGGCGGTGAGTTCCTTGTTCAGCTCGCAGACGGAAGGACCCCGGGCGAGGCGGCGGTCCCGAACGACCTGTACCGCTGGACGACCCGGTACGACGTGCAGTACCCGTCGGCGATCGACCCTTCGTACAAGCTCGGCGCGCTCTTCCAGGCCGACGCGTTCCCGGCGAACATGATCGTCAGGACGCAGGACATGACGATCATGGAGATCGTCGCTGGCGTGCCCGAGGAAAACAGCAATTTCTGGCGAACCTTTGAGAAGATCATGAACGGCGAGCTCTGAACGAGCTTCGCCGTGGGCGCGTCGTCGAACCACCGGCCGGCGCGCGCGTGCAGGGAGAATCTGCCAGGGCGCCGCAGAGGGCGCCCGCGACGTTGAGCTCTCACCCCGGTCGGCCGCTCAGGCCGGCCCCTTCGCGACGGAAACCCAATGAACCGAAAAACCCGCTGCGCGCTCTCGCTGGCGTTCATTGTCCTCGGCCTCGCCGCCGCCTCGTGCGGATCGGCCTCCGGCGGCTCATCGGCGAGCCCGGCCCCGGACTTCTCGCTCCCCGCCCTCGACGGCAAGACGGTCAGGCTCTCGGACTATGCCGGCAAGAGCGTGGTGCTCATCGACTTCTGGTCGACCACCTGCGATCCGTGCCTGGCGGAGATGCCCCACCTCGTCGAGCTCTACAAGAAGCACAGGGACAAGGGGTTCGTCGTGCTCGCCGTGTCGCTCGACGGACCGGAGTCGCGGGCGCAGGTGAGCAGCACGGTCCACGACAGGGAGATGATCTTCCCTGTGCTCCTCGACGAGGAGACCACCGTGGCCGCCAGGTACAATCCGAAGCGCGAGCTTCCGTTCTCCGTGCTCATCGGCCGAGACGGCTCGATTCTTCAGAAGCGCGGCGGGTACCAGCCCGGCGACGAGGCGGCGCTCACCGAGCAGGTCGAGAAGGCGCTTGGCCTGTAGCGCCGGGGCGGCCGTCCGGCGCGCCTTCTCGGCGCGATCGGCGGCTCGCTCGCTCCACGGCGCCGAGGTCCATGGTAGAGATCGGGCGGTGCGCAGCCCGCTCCGCCTCGCCCGTTCCTGCCTGACAGCGACGCTCCTCCTCGCGGCCTCGCCGGCGGCGGCGGTCGATCTCCCGAACGTCGGCGGCGAACCGCTCTCGCTCGACGTCGTGAACACCGCGGCCGCCAGCTACCACTTCGACAATCGCAACGACGATAGCCGCTATCCTTCGCGCTATCTCGACGACAACTACGGAGAGTTCGTCGATCGGCTCGACGCCCAGCTCAACTGGTGGCGCCTGCAGCTCGGTATGCGGCTCAACGGCTCTTTCTACGTGCCCAGGCCATCGGCGACCGACATCGATCTGCAGCGGAAGGTCCTGAACAATGAGGTCTCGTTCAAGCTGGACGACGCCGCTCGGGAGCTCCACTCCCGGTATTTGACGACGGTCTACCCGGCGAAGCTCTGGCTCACCTACACGCAGCCGGGCATCGAGGCCACGGTCGGCGACTTCTACGCGCAGCTCGGGCGCGGCCTCGTCTTCAGCGTGCGGAAGATGGACGAGCTGGCCATCGACACGACCGTGAGGGGCGGCAGGCTCGTGCTCGACAAGGATTTCCAGCTGTTCAGGCTGGAGGCCACCGCCTTCGCCGGGCAGATGAACCCTCTGCGCGTCGACGACGCGAGCGGCAGGCGGCTCCACGGGGACGGGTCGCCGCTCTTCTTCGCCTTCCCTGGCGCAAGCGACCTGACCACAATCGACTTCAACCAAAGCAACCGGCCTTACAATGCGATCGAGGGGGCCCGGCCGAACTACCTGGAAGACACCGTGCTCGGCGGACGCCTGGAGGCGGGCGTGAAGGGCGTCGAGCTCGCTGCGAACGGCGTGCTGCTGCTGCGCAAGTCATACACCAAGGAGTTCAACCGATGCATGGCCGCGGCCCAGCCGATTGAGGACGTCGATGAGCGCAGGGAGCAGCAACGCCTGTGCGCCAGTGAGTTCCCGGAGTTCGTCAGCAACCCCCCCGAGCGGCAGCGCAACACGATCCGCACCTTCAGCGGCTCGGTGAGCATTCCGTCCATCGCGGAGCGCGGGGACGTCTACGTCGAGGTGGCCGGTCAGCAGTTCCGCAGCGGTCGCCCCAACCGGGATGACGAGCCGGAAGAGGACCTATCCGGCTACGCGGTCTATCTGGCGGCGAACGGGCGCGGAGGTCCGCTCGCCGTCGCACTCGAAGGGAAGCACTACCGGCGATTCTTCCCGCTCTCGGCCAACATCGACGTTTCCCCGCTGTCGAACCCGGGGTTCAACGCGCCGGAGTTCGAAGGCGTGGCGTACAACCAGCTTCCGACGGCGGAGCCCATCTACGTCGAGCCGATCGGGAGCCCCAATGTCTGCGTGACCGGCGGTCGCGCCCGCGTGGACTACCGCTTCAATCGGAGCACGGCCATCTATGCCTGGCTCGGCCGCTATGTGAGCTTCTCCGAGCGCAAGCCGAATGAAGTGTGCGAGACGGACGACACCTACAGGACCGACACCTGGGATACCGCAGCAGGCACCGAGATCGACTTCGATGGTCGCCGCTCGCACGTGCGCGCCTGGGCTGGAGTTCGGCAATCCGATGCGGCCGACACGGGAGACGTCTTCTACAGCGAGGGCTACGTCCGGTACGACATCGTGAAGCACCTCGCCGGCGCGTTCTCCCTCCAGGCACAGGGCAACAGCCGCCGGCGCTACAGGCCAGAGAATTTCGAATCGTCCTGGGTCGAAGGGGACAACTACGTCGCGCTCCAGTGGTCGCCCCATCTCGCTGCGATCTTCGGCTACGAGTACACGAACGCGCCTGGGTGTGCGCCGGGCAAGAGCAGCGAGCTCTGCCATTACTTCAACGGGGGACTTCAGTGGAAAGCCGGGTCGAGGGAGACAGTGCTCGACCAGGTCGTCGACACGGTGCAGCTCTTCGTCGGGCAGCGGCGCGCGGGCCTGCGTTGCGTTTCGGGCGTGTGCCGGAACTTCCCACCGTTCGAGGGGGCGCGGCTCGAGCTCGTCTCCAGGTTCTGAGCGACCGGGCCACCTCGATCGCCGCCTCGGCAACGCTCAGAACGCCTCGAGGATGGCGCAGGCCACCGAGGTCCTGACCTGGGGCTCGGGGTCGGCGAGGAGCGATGCGGCGCGCGGGATCTCGCCGAGCGCGACCAGGCCCGCCCCCGCCGCCTCGCGCACCGGGATCTCGCGGGATCGGACGTCGCGCTCCAGCAGCGGCACGACCGCGCGGACTCCTGCACGTGCGAGGACTCCCCGCGCCAGCACCGCGCGCGTCGACGTCCCCGCGGTGAGCTTCATCAGCCAAGCGACGGCCGCGGAGCGCTCGCGCGCCGCGACGTCCCGCGGCGCGGCGTCGACGTGGCGGCTATGGACGGCGAAGACCACGGCCTCATCCGGATCGCCCTGCGCGTCGATGAGCGCAGATCGCACCGCCGGGTCCTGGAGCGGCGCGGAGAGGATGGCGTAGACGCGATCCCGGCTCTGGCTGGAGCGGATGGAGCCGATGAGGACGGAGATCGCTTCGCCGGCGCCCTCGCCCCCCGCGCGGATCAGCGCGCGCGCGGCGGCGATCGCGGGCGCGCCGCGCTGGGTGGAGATCGCCCAGCGCAGCTGCGCGCGTCCGCCGCCGTCCAGCGCGCGCGGCGTCGCCCACGCTTCGGCGATCGCCTCGCGCCCAGGTTCATCCGAGAGGGTCCAGACATCGCGCAGCGCCAGCACGATGTCCTGACCGCCGAGCGCCCCGGCGGCGCGGATCGCCAGCGTCCGCGCGAGCGGGTAAGGATCGAGCCGCGCCGCCTCGAGCAGCGCTTCCCGATCGCTCGGGTCCGCTGCCGCGGCGGCCGCGCGAAGCGCCGAGACGCGGACCTCCTGATCTCCGTCGAGCATCCGCGAGCGGCGCACCGCGCCGTCCTCGGCTGTGACGAGCGCCCGCGTCTCCAGCGCGCGGAGCGCCGCGTCCTTGCCGGGGGATCTCCCCGCCGCCGCGTCGCTTGCATACCGCTTCACGCTCTCCGGGTCGGTGAGCCCCGCCTCGAGGAGGATCATCGCCGCGGCGGTCGCGATCGCGTCCGAGCCCGCGGCGCGCTCGGCGAGCGCGTCCTCCAGCGCGCGCGCGCACGTCCGGAGCTCGCGCAGCCGATCGGCCCCCGATGGCGGCGTCGCGCGCGCGATCTCCCCCTGCGCGACCGCGCGGGCGACCGCTCGTGCGTCGTCGCTGTCCAGCTCGCCGCGGCGAAGCTCGTCGCTCAAGGTGCGCCGCAGCTCGTCGAACCTGCCCGCCTCAGCTGCGCGTAAGGAGGCCGAGCTCGCGCAGCCGGTGACGGCGGCGAACGAGAGGAGGCCGGCGAGGATCGACCGGTAGAGCACGCGGCGCATGACGCGCCTCTTACCGCGCCGAAGTTCGCGCTCGAAGCCCCTTCGGCTCGACCACCCGGGGAATCCGTTTTATAGGGCGGTCACGCTCCGGCACCATGCGTATCGACGTCATCGTCAACACCACGGCGCGCCGGTACCGGGCGAGGCCGTCGCTCATCGACCGCATGGCGGCCGCGTGCGCTGGCGCGGCGGAGCTCCACCCGACGTCGAACGTCGCGGAGCTCGCGGAGGTCTGCGAGCGGCTCGCCCGGCGAGGCACGGATCTCGTCGCGCTCTCTGGCGGCGACGGCAGCTTCATGGCCGGCGTCACGGCCCTCGCGCGCGCCTTCGGCGATCGCTCGCTGCCGCCTCTTGTCCTGCTGCCAGGCGGCACCGTGGCGACCGTCGCGCGGAACTGGGGCATGACCGGCGATCCGGCTGCGCTCCTCGCGCGGACGGTCAGCGAGGTCCGCGGCCTCCCGAGCGGCGCGGCCATCCATGGCGCCGTCCGCCGGCCCACCCTGCGCGTGCGCGCGACGACCCGCAGCGGCGTCGAGGAGCGCATCGGCTTCATCTTCGGCACCGGGCTCGTGGCCAGCTTCTTCGATGTCTACTACGAGCGCGGAGGCGACGGCTACGGCGGCGCTGCGCGCATCGTGGCGCGGGTGTTCATCGAGTCCTTTTACGGCGGCGCCTACGCGCGCCGCGTCCTCGACCCGCTGCCCTGCACGATCGAGGTGGAGGGGCGGCAGCTGGCCCCACGCGCCTGGTCGCTCATCTGCTCGTCTGCAGTGCGTGACCTCGGGATCCACATGCTGGTCACCTACCGAGCAGGGGAGGATCTCGATCGCCCTCACCTCGTCGCCAGCGCCCTGCCCCCTCGAGAGCTCGGGCCGCGCGCTCCGCTCGTCCTCGCGGGCCGCCGGATCGGCGGCAAGGACCACTTCGACGACCTCGTCCAAGATTTCACGGTCCGGTTCGGCGCCGAGGCCAGCGCGACCTCGATCGGGGACGGCCCCTACATCCTCGACGGCGATCCCCTCCGAGCGAGCGAGATCCGGGTCTCCGCCGGGCCAGCCATCGACGTCCTCTCCCTGCGCCCCTGAGATCGCGCGCTCGTCGGCGCCCTGCGCCGATCTGTCGGCGAGCCGGCTGCCGCATCGCATGACGGAATCATGACCAGCGTCGTGAGCCCCAGTGACGGGCGTGCTCGATGCTGCATCCACTTTGGAACCCATGACGCAAGCGCCTGCATCGAGCCCTACACGGGTCGTCGTACCGAAACCTGGCCCCAGCCTCGGCCAGATCTTCAACGTGCTGGGGATCACTGCGATCCACGTGGGCACCGTGGTCGCCATCCTCCGAGGTGCCACGTGGAAGCTCGCGGCGCTCGCCGCAGCCACGTACGTCGTCCGGATGTTCGCGATCACGGCGGTCTACCACCGGTACTTCTCGCACCGTAGTTACAAGACGAGCCGCGGCCTGCAATTCCTGCTTGCGCTGCTCGGCACCACGGCGACCCAGAAGGGCCCGCTGTGGTGGGGGGGGACGCACCGCGTCCACCACAAGTACTCGGACACCGAGCGCGACGTCCACAGCCCGCTCCGCAGGGGGTTCTGGTACGCGCACATGGGTTGGTGGCTCGGCCGCGAGCACGAGGAGCTCGACCTGAAGCGCATCCCTGACTTCGCGGGTTTCCCTGAGCTCCGCTGGCTGGACCGCTACCACGTGGTCGGGCCGCTCGGCATGATGGCGCTGCTCTTCGCGGTGGGCGGCTACGACGCGTTCCTGTGGGGCTATGTCGTGTCGACGTGCGCGCTCATGCACGGCACGTTCACGATCAACTCCCTCGCGCACGTGTTTGGCTCGCGGCGCTACGCAACGACCGACACGAGCCGCAACAACTTCTGGCTCGCGCTGATCACCCTCGGCGAGGGCTGGCACAACAACCACCACCACTACATGAGCAGCGCGAACCAGGGCTTCTTCTGGTGGGAGATCGACGTCAGCTTCTACGTCCTGCGCGCGATGGAGAAGCTCGGCCTGATCTGGGAGCTCAGGACCGCGCCGGCGCACGTGCTGCAGCGGAACCTGATCAAGGAGGTCGGCGAGCGTTCGCCGCTCCTCGCCCCTCAGGCCACGAACGCCGAGCCCCTTGACGCCCCGCCGCTGGGCCGGCCGAGCCTCGGCGACGTCTGATCGTGCGCGGCGTTCGTCATCGATGATCTGCGGACGGAGGCTGCAGGGCCGCCTTCGTCCGCAAGAGCTCGCGACGCACGAACCTGTGCACCCCGCTCTAGTTGACGGACGAGGCAGCTTGCTGGGTGTGGGCGGCGGCAGAATCGCCGGGCTTCGGCTTCTCGGCCTTGTTGCGCTCGCGTTGGCGCTCCAGACCGGCGCGCACGAAGCGCGCGAAGAGCGGGTGCGCGCTATGGGGGCGGCTCTTGAACTCGGGATGGAACTGACAGCCCACGAAGTACGGGTGCTCGCGCAGCTCGATCATCTCGACGAGCCGCTGGTCGGGTGACGTCCCGGAGAGCACGAGCCCCTTCTGCACCATCGCCTCGCGGTACTTGTTCGACACCTCGTACCGATGCCGGTGCCGCTCGCTGATGCTCGTCTGCCCGTACGCCTCCGCGGCGATCGAGCCCTTGTCCAGGACGCACGGGTACGCGCCGAGGCGCATCGTCCCGCCCTTCTCGACGACCCCCTTCTGGTCGGGCATCAGATCGATCACCGGGTCGGCCGCGTTGCGATCGAACTCCACGGAGTTGGCTCCCGTCATGCCGCAGACGTGGCGCGCGTACTCGACGACCGCGAGCTGCATGCCGAGACAGATCCCAAAGAACGGGATCTTCTCCTCGCGCGCGTAGCGGATGGCCTCGATCTTCCCCTCGGTCCCGCGATCGCCGAAGCCGCCGGGCACGAGGATGGCGTCCAGGTTCGACAGCAGCTCGGGCGCGCCGCGCGCCTCGATCTGCTCGGAGTCGATGTACTCGAGCTCGACCCGCACGTCGTTGTGGAGCCCGCCGTGGACGAGCGCCTCGTGCAGCGACTTGTAGGAGTCACGCAGGTGCACGTACTTGCCGACGACGCCGATCTTCACGATGCCGCGGGACGGCTTCTTGAATCGCTCGACGATGCGCTGCCACGGCGACAGGTCCGGCTGCCTCGCCCAGATGTTGAGCAGCTCCGTGATCTTCTCGTCGATCCCCTCGGCGTGGAGCACGAGGGGGAGCTCGTAGATGCAGTCGACGTCGACGGCCGCGATCACGCAGTCGACGGCGACGTTCGAGAAGAGGGAGATCTTCTCCTTCATGCTGCGCGGGAGCGGCCGATCGCAGCGACAGAGGAGGATGTCCGGCTGAATGCCGATCTCGCGCATCTCCTTCACCGAGTGCTGGGTGGGCTTCGTCTTCAGCTCGCCCGCCGTCGCGATGAACGGCACCAGCGTGACGTGCACCGAGATCGCGTTCTGCGCGCCCGACTCCACCTTGAGCTGGCGGATGGCCTCGATGAACGGAAGCGACTCGATGTCACCCACGGTCCCGCCGACCTCGACAATCGCGACGTCAGCCCCGTCCGCAGCAGAACGGATGCGCAGCTTGATCTCGTCCGTGACGTGCGGGATCACCTGCACCGTCGCCCCGAGGTACTCGCCGCGGCGCTCCTTCGAGATGACCGCCTCGTAGACGCGGCCGGTGGTGAAGTTGTTCTGGCGGCTCATCCGGGCGAGCGTGAAGCGCTCGTAGTGCCCGAGATCGAGATCGGTCTCCGCGCCATCGTCTGTGACGAAGACCTCGCCGTGCTGGTAGGGGGACATCGTGCCGGGATCGACATTGATGTACGGGTCCAGCTTGAGGTGGGTGACCTTCAACCCACGGGACTCCATCAGCGCCCCGATCGAGGCCGCAGCCAGTCCCTTGCCGATCGACGATACGACTCCGCCTGTGACGAAGACGAATTTGGTCCGCTTGCTCATGACCCATCGCTCCGCAGCGCCGTGTGCGCGCCTGTAACCAGTCCCTCGAGCGGCGCTCCAAGGTGAGCGCCGCCAAGGGTCGGCTGTCCACGGCAAATACCTTGCCCGGCTTACAAGCCGCACGGCCCCGTCAGCAGGACCGAAGCCGGAGGAAACCCCGCGACGGGGAACCCCGCGCCGGCAACAGAACCTGACCTGCCGTACGAGCCCATCTGCAACCGGCAGGGACCCACGGCAAGCCTGCGCGACGTGATGCCGCTCTGAATCCGCCGGCATTCTAGGCCGCTCTCCCAGCGCGTCAATGCAAAGGACAATCCGATGTCCCAAGAAGGGTCGAGTCCCTCGGGATCGGACGCCGACCGCCGGCCGCAGGCGTAGGCGCTGGGGGCTCCGCCGGCCTGAGAGCGTCGGCGGACCGGGATGGTACGCTCCGCCGGCGCCCGGCGGGCCTGGTCACGCCATGAGAATCGCGCACGTGCTCCAGCTCGCGACGTCCACCCCGATCGTAGCGCTCGAACGGGACGGAGCGCTCTACGACGTCGCGGAGCTAGAGCGCCACTTCCGGACGAAGCTCGCGGACATCGGCGGCGTGTCGGACTTTCACACGCGCGTGGTGGCGCTCCGTTGCGCCGGCCTTCACGCGCTGGATGATCGGCTGCTCAGCGGAGATCGTCCCGCGTCGACGCATCTGCACCCAGCCACGATCTTGTGGCTGCCTCCCTGCGCCACCGATCGCGCGGCGTACATCCAGCTCGGCCCCTACGCGCACGGCGCCGAGCGCCCCTGGTATCGGTTCGGCAACAGCCGCGCGCTGCTCGGACATGCCGCCGAGATCCCCTTCCCCCCGCTCGAGGACAGGCCCGACTACGAGCTGAACCTGGCGGTGGTCCTCGGCGAGGATCTGCGGCGCGCCACCCTGGAGGAGGTGGAGCGCGCGATCGCTGGCTACACCGTGCTGAACGACTGGACCGCGCGCAGCCTGGAGGCGCGGTCGCTCGTGCGCGGGCTCCCACCGTCGGAGGCGAAGGACTTTGCAACGCAGCTCGGCCCGGTGCTCGTCACGCCCGACGAGCTCGGCTCGGTCGAGGCGCTGCGGACCCAGGTCCGCGTCGACGCCGAGACGCGTTCCTGTTCGCGCGTTGGCGAGTGGACCTTCTCGCTGGCGGAATCCGTCGCGTACATCAGCAACCACATCGAGCTGCGCGCGGGCGACGTGATCGGAGCGGGCCGCGTCTTCGGTGGGAGCGCTGATCAGCGCGTACCGTACGGCGCCAGCGTCGAGCTGATGATCGAGCGCATCGGACGGATGACCGGCAAGCCCGTCAGCGGCCCCGCGCTGTTGCCATGGCGCCGCCGGTGAGCGGGCGTCGGCGCATCACCGCGCGGCCCGCGTGGTTCTCGGTAGCTCAGAACGTGCCGACGACGCCGATGCCCATGCCGGTCGCGGTGATCACCGGGGCCGGCCGCACCGTCAGCGCCGCAGGGGTCGAAGGCTGCGCCGAGCGCGCCTCCGTGGTCATGAAGATCCCTTCGCCGACGAGGCCCAGACCGGCGAGCTGCGCGAGCCCACCGATGGCGGTGAGAGCCCCGCGAACGTACAGCGTCGCTCCGCAGTCCGGATCGTCCGCGGCGCAGCCGTTCTTGGCGAGCGCGAGCCATGGACCAGCGATCGGGATCTTCAGCTCGCTCGCCCCAGGGACCTCTGGCCATGACGATGCGGCGAGGAACGCCGCGCCGTAGGCGAGCGCCGTCACGGCCACCCCGCCGACGATGACCTTCACGCGTGCCGAGGACGGCGGGTACCGCGGAGGCGCCGCCGGCTCCTCCGCGCCGGCGGAGGCAGCGGCCAACCCCAGCGCGGCGACGACGGCGATTGAGGCGAACTTCATGGCGTCTTCGTTCCGGAAGCTCCCGCGCCCGACTTCTTGGAAGGCAACTTCACGGTGTACGGGACCTCGAGCGGCTCGCCGTCGAACGGCAGCACGATCTCTCCGACGAAGGCGCGCTTCACGCAGGATTCGGCGGGCGTCCCTGCGAAGGGCGGCCCGACCAGCACGTCGGTCACGCGTCCCTTCTGGCCGTCGAACACGACCTTGACCTCTCCCTCGCCCGTCGGCGCGTTGGACACGACCTCGGCGCAGTTCGCCGCCTTGTCCCCTCCGCGTCGCAGGGCGATCTCCATCTGCTTCTTCTGATCGGGGTTGAGCCCGTCCCCGCTGTCCGCCGACGCGCCCGCCTCGGTGCCGGAGCTGCCCGCCTCGGCGCCGGAGCTCCCCGTCTCGGCTGGTGCGGCAACATCGGACGGTGCCTGATCGAAGTTGTAGTCTTCCCCTGCCTGCTTGGGCTTGGCGCCGGAGCATGCTGCGGCCGCGAGGATGATGAGCGGCAAGAGCGCGCGGGTCGAATGCTGCTGGGACACGGTGTCCTCCCTTCGAACAGAGCGTGAAGGAGCGTCTGCGCGCACCCTAGCAAGCTCTCCTTTCCGAGGACAACCCCGAGCGCACACGCGCGCACCGATGAGCGACGCCGGGGCTGCGACGACCGGTCGACCGGAGGAGGCATCCGCGGTGGAGGCGTTGTAGAGGCGGAGAGATCTCATGCCTCGACATCCCCGCCGTACAGTCTCCGCGGTCGCGCTCGTGCTCTCGTCGCTCCTCGCCCGCCCCGGCGGCTCCCAGCCGTTCGACAGCGGCGCCGCTCCCGCTGACCGCTCGACCCCCACAGCGAGGCCGACCCAGGGAGCCCCCGTCTCGCCGAGCGCGCCCCCAGCGCCCCTCGCGTCGCACGGACCTCGAAAAATCGATCCTGAGCGCGCTCGAGCGCAGGTTGAGACGCTCGTTACCGACGTGCGCCGCCTGGGGGGACGGGTCGGCGTGCTCGCCCTCGACGTCGCCAGCGGCGCGACGCTCGCGGCCTTCGATCGGCGCGGCCTGTACAACCCTGCATCCAACGCGAAGCTCTTCACGGCAGCCGCCGCGCTTCGCCTGCTCGGGCCGAGCTACCGCTACCTGACCGGCCTCTACGGGGACGCGTCGAACGGAGCCGTCGCCGAGCTCGTGCTCCGGGGTTCGGGCGATCCCTCCCTCAGGACGCGTGATCTCTGGGAGATGGCGCGCGCCCTGAGGGCGTCCGGCGTCCGGAAGGTCGCGGCGATCGCGATCGACCAGGGCTACTTTGACACGCGCTACGTGCCTCCGGCCTTCGAACAGCAGCCGGAGGAGTGGGCGGCCTTTCGCGCCCCGGTCGCGGCAGCCTCGCTGAACGCGAACGCCTTGCTCTTCACGGTGCGCCCGTCGAAGGCAGGGCAGGCTGCCTCCGTCGCGATCGATCCCCCGGGCTTCACGGTGCTCCAGGGCACGGTGACCACCGCGAGGCGCGGCACACCAGAGAAGCTCGGGGTCCGGCTCGAACCGAACGGCGAGCGCCTCGTCGCGCACCTCAGCGGGCACATCCCAGAGGGCGGCCGCGCGGTGAGCCTGGCGAGGCGCGTTGACGATCCCCGCCTGGTCGTAGCATATGCGCTCAAGGAGATGCTGCTGGAGGTGGGCGTCGACGTCTCCGGCGAGGTGCGGCTCGGCGGTGAGCGCCAGAAGCGGCTCCTCGTGGCCCACCGCTCGGCGCCGCTCGGCGAGCTCCTCTCCGCCCTCGGGAAGGACAGCGACAACTTCTACGCGGAGACGATCTTCAAGACGCTCGCCGCAGAGAAGCGTGGGCGCCCCGGCACAGCCGAGGGTGCCGCGGAGGTCGTCGGCGAGACCCTCAGGGAGCTCGATGCGTTCGGACAAGACGTCGTCTTGAGGAACGGCTCGGGCTTGTTCGACGCCGCTCGCGCATCGCCGGAGGCCATCGTCCGGCTGCTGCGCGCCGCGCTTTTCGATCCGGCGCTCGGCGCAGATTTCACCGCGCAGCTCGCGATCGGCGGTGTCGACGGCACCTTGCGCAGCCGCTTCCGCGGGTGGTCGAAGGAGCGCGCCATCCGTGCCAAGACGGGAACGCTCGCCTCGGTTGTGGCCCTGTCCGGCTACATCCTCGCGCCCGCTGGTCGTTCCCCGATCGCCTTCGCCGTGCTCGCCTCCGACGTCCCAGGGAAGATCGACCCCGCACGAAGGGCCATCGACCACTTCGTCGAGTCGCTCGCCGAAGACCTCTGGAAGGACGCACGCACGCCGTGAGAGCGCGGGCTGTCTCGTGTCGGCCCGCTGCGCTGCGCTGCGCTCCGGCCTCCGCTCACCTCTGCGCGCCCCCCACGCAGCTGCGTGTTCGGGCGGCTCAAGCAAAGCGGCCGCGCAGCATGACGCCGCGCGGCCGCTTTACCGACTCGTCCTGAGCTCGTCGCTCAGTAGTCGCGCATCTGCTTGCGGATCTTCCCGAGCGCCTGCTCCTGGAGCTGACGGATGCGCTCGCGCGACAGGTTGTACTTGTCGCCGATCTCCTTGAGCGTGAGCTCGTCCTCGTCGTCGAGACCGAAGCGCCAGCGAATGATCCGCGACTCGATCGGCGTGAGCGTGGTCAGGAGACGCCGGACCTCGTCGCTCCACTTCCTGTTGGCCAGGTGATCGAACGGCGACAGCGCGTTCTCCTCCTGGAGGAAGTCGATGAACTTGCGACCGTCCTCGTCGCCGACCGGACGATCGAGCGAGAAAGGCGTCTCCGCGTAGAAGTCCTTCACCTTGTCGAGCTTCTCGCGCGGAACCCCCGTCTCCTTCTCGAGCTCCTCGATGGTCGGCTCATGCCCCGTGCGCGCGATGATCGCCTGCGTCGCCCGCGCCACGCGGTTGTACGTATCGAGCATGTGGACCGGGATGCGGACCGCGCGGCCCTTGTCGGCCAGGGCGCGGCTGATCGCATGCCTGATCCACCACGATGCATACGTCGAGAAGCGGTAGCCACGGCTGTGGTCGAAGCGCTCTACCGCCTTCATCAGGCCGATGTTGCCTTCCTGGATCAGATCGATGAGCGGCAGGCGCCCGCGGTTGTAGCGCCGCGCGATCGACACGACGAGCCGCAGGTTGGCCTTCACGAAGCGGTTCTTCGCGTCGTGCTGCGCCTGGAAGGATCGCTCCACCCGATCGAGGTAACGGCGGTAGGAGCCAGACATCGGGAGCCTCGGCCGCGTGGGGCGGGTCTCCTCGGGATCGCTCACGTCGTCCTCGAAGTCGGGCTCGCGCACGAGATCGCGCGCGATGCTGAAGGCACGCGCCATCCAGAGGCGATCCGAGTCAGGCAGGCGGACAGCCGCAGCGAGCTCCTCGGAGAGCTGGGCCCACGGCTTCTCCTGCTCGGCGAGCAGCTTTCCCTTCTGCTTCTTCGCCAGGCGAACGAGCTTCTGCAGCTCCGCGATCTGAGGAGCCTTCACCTCGTCCTCACCCGCCTTGGCTACATCCTCCTCGAGCGCTGTGAGGATGTACTCGGCCGCAGGCAGGTAGGAGAGGAGAGCCACCCAGTGCTCCACCTCCGTGCGCTCGACCGCCCGCGCGGTATCGAGCTCCTCGTCCGGCCCCATGACGGGGTGGAGCGCCATGTCGCGGAAATAGCGGGCGAGCATCGAGTCGCCGCCCCCGTCCTCGACATCCTTCAGCTCCCGATCCTGGTTCCTCGCGCGCTCGGGCTGAGGCAGCCGATCGAGCGGCCCGAGGTCCAGATCGATGAAGTCAGCCGTCCGCTCCTCATCGAGGATCTCGGCCGGGCGGGGTCGCACAGCCGTCTCCTCCGTCTGGTCGTCTTCCAGAAGGCCGAGCGCTGCGATTTCCGGCGTGGCCGTCCCACCCTGAGCGAGCGGGTCGCCCTTCACTACAGTGGCGTTGCTCTTGGTCGACCTCATGGCGGCTCCCTCCACGGTGGTAGCTCCTTGAAAGTGCGAGCGCGGCGACTGGTTGTCCCCGAAATCTTCGACCTCGGAGACCTCCAACTCGGTGGTCTGCGATGCCCCCCGCCGGGGAGCCGATGCGGTCTCGGCCCCCTGCGAGCTCTTGGATGCCGCGAGCCGCGCAGAGGCACCTACAGCAGAGGACTTGGCGTTTCTCCGCGCAGTTTCTGGACGGCGGGCGGTCGACGTGCTCATCTTGGTCTTTGTGTCGGCGTTCACTTCTAAACGGCTGACCTTGCGAGATTGAAATGTCTCGCCACCTTTTGACGGCGGGCGAGACGATTTCGTGCCAAACAGAGGGGAGGAGCTGACCGAAGGAGCCCCTGTTGAAACTGGCAACCGCTGGTGCTTTCTTTTGATTCCGGTCGAACTCTTCTCACCTGAGGCAGGTCTGCTCTTGCAGAATGATGCTCCTGCGCCAGTCCCCGGTAGCCGCTCAGCTCTCGAAGCAAAAACAGTGCCTTTTTTAGCGTGCGTTCCCGCTTCTCCTGTTTGAGAGCTCGACCTGGGTGCGCTATGTAGAGCGGAAGGCGCTGTCCATGTCCTGTCGAGCGAGACGTTTCGCTGCGACCGAGCCGAACGGCATGGCTGGGTACGCTTTCGGGGACGCAACAACATCGGCAACCTGTTCTCCTTGGGGACACCTCGAGTTCGCCGGCGTTCCGCGGTTCGGTGGGTCCGCCCTCGCCTCATAGGCAAGGGAATTTCGCTGTCTTTTCCAGCGTGTAGGAGCCCGTATCTAGCCGCTGAGGCCGTTCTCTCAGTGAGCTTCGATGTTTCCTGAACCTGGGCCTCCCGATGGCAATGTCGAGCCCTCACCCGACGGACGAAGGCGGAGAAGGTTATTTTTCGCGACAGACCGCCTGGAAAGTCGGGAATTCCGGCAATTATTTTAGCATCAGCGTAATGAATCGCTAAGTCTGTCCCCGGGGAGGGAACCGGGATCACGCCCTAGGTTGGTCAGGCCTCGGCTGGGGACGCAGGGCCCCTTGAAAGACAACGATCGGTCGGCCAGTTGCCAGCGGACTGGGCTGGGTCAGCTTTTACCCTGATCGCACGATCATAGGGTGCCATCGGCGGTGCATAGTAGGTGCGCATGGAATGCACGCTGCGCATTTGCTCGGTGCCTAATCGCCTCACACTGATGATGCTGATCAGCGTCAGCGACGGCAGCCGCACGTCCCCGCCTGATGGAGGCGCCCGAACTCTCCGTCTGCGATGCAACCCGAGTGCTCGATCGCAGTGGAGGCGAGTCAAATATACGAAATATTACGACAATCGAGCACTTGCGAGGAAAGGGACGCGGCCTTGGCCAGTTTCGGCCCTTCCGCGTCGGGGTGGTCGAGCGCCGGGCTGAAGACCACCCCGCGGAGCCGTCACTTCGTCGCTGCGGGCGAAGCGAGCTTCGCCACGGCGCCGAACGACGCAGGATCGTGGATCGCGATCTCCGAGAGGATCTTCCGATCGAGGGCGATGCCTGCCTTCTTGAGCCCGCTTACGAGGCGGGAGTAAGTCGTACCGTTGAGGCGCGCGGCGGCATTGATCCTGGTGATCCAGAGGCGACGGAAATCCCGCTTCTTGAGCTTACGGCTGATGTAGCCGTACTCCCAGGCGTGACGGAGCACCTCGACCGCCTGGCGGAAGCGGTTCTTTCGGCCGAGGAAGTAGCCCTCGGTCTGGTTGAGGACACGGTTGCGACGGCGACGGGCCTTGAAGCCTCTTTTAACACGCGGCATCGGTAATCTACCTCACTGCTCCAGGGTCAGCCGTAGGGAAGAAGCAGCTTGACGCGCTTCTCCATCGCCGAGTCGACCATGTCGTTCTTGCGGAGACGACGCAGACGCTTCTTGCTCTTCTCCTGCATGCAGTGGTTGAGCCCGCCCTTGCTGCGGCGAATGCGGCCGGAGCCGGTCACCTTGAAGCGCTTGGCCGCGGCGCGGTTGGTCTTCATCTTCGGCATGATGCCCTCGATCCGAATGCCTATCGCTCCCGGCGGCCACCGCTCCGAACCACCGGAGAGGCTGTTCTGCGCCGCAGGGATGCGTAGAGGGGGCGCTTTATGGCGATCCGGCGTGGGGTTGTCAAGTGTCCAGGCAGCGGCTAGGGGCCGGTCGGCGCGCCGGAGGGCCGGGGTCAGGGCGTCGCTCCGTCGCTCACTCAGGCGCTCACTTTCCGAACACCACCCGCTGGCCGAAGACGCGGTCCGCCGTCTCGCAGAACGTTCGGAAGGCCATGTACTCGGACGGTTTGATCCGGGACTTCGTGAGGGAGATCTGACTGCGGACGACGATCTTCCCCGCAGACTGCTCGACCGAGAGCGAGAACGTGCCGAAGGGGGTGTCCACGTCCTGGGGCAGCGGCGCCCTCGTGACACGCCACCCGGCAGGGATCCGGAGGGTCCATTCATCCCGGCGCGTGGTGAGCGCGGGGATGATCACGTCGCGGGTGCGCGTCGAGAGGGAGGCGAACTCGGTGGCGAGACGCTGCGTGGGGACGGCCGGCACCGACAGGCTGTCGCCCTCCCTTCGAGCGAGCGCGACGGCTCTTCCCCGAGCCCGCAGCTTCGCCGGTTGCTCGATGTCCTCGAGATCGTTCACCTCGACCCCGGCCCTCCCAGGGGCCAGCTCGACCGCCCCGAAGTCCGTGGCGAGGTCACGAGCTGCGCGGTCGCGGCGCGTCCCCTCCGCCATGTAGCGCGTCCGCCACTCCGGCGCGGACGCGCCGGACACCTGGATGTCGACCCCGAGCTGAGCCGATCCGTCAGCGCTGACGGCGATGTCGACGGTCCGGTGCACGACCGAGGCATCGGGATCAGGCTCCGGGAGGCGAACGAGCTTCGGCTTGCCCTCGTTGATCTGAAGCGCCATCGCTCCGCGATCCATGATCGGAAGCTCGGTCGAGCCCGAGTGCTCCGCCGTTCCGTCGAGGTAAAGGTCGAGCGACGGCACGTACGCGATCGCGTGGTCGAACGGCGCAAGGCTCGCGGGCTCCGGCCCGATGTCGCCTCGCATGCGGGTGCGCACGAGCACGATCGTCGCCGGGATGCCGATCTCGCGGAGCATCGTGACGATCAGCGTCGCCTTGTCCTTGCAGTCCCCCCAGCCACGAGCGAGCGTCTGCGCACACCTCCTCGGGCGAATCCCCTCGATGCCGAACTCGAGCGCCACGTAGCGCGTCTCGGTCGCGTACTTGTAAATCGCGCGGACCTTGCTCCGATCGTCGGCAAGGTTCTTCGTGATCTCGCGCACCCGCTTGCGCACCTCATCATCCACATCGAACTGCTCACGCGCGAGGCCCCAGTACCAGGAGCCGACCTCGTCCCAGGTCTTGAAGGTCGAGACGTGGACGTGCGCGAGGATCTCGGACCACGCGGGCATCGCCGGCTCGGGCGCCACCGGCGGCACCGAGGCCGCAGAGAAGCGGAAGATGCGCCGCTCGGCGTCCTCCTTGGTCTCGCGCACGAGGCCAGGGAGGTCGGACGCGAAGAGGTGGAACTGCCTCGTCTTCGGGGTGATCAGCACGTACTCGCTGCTGGCGATCGGCTCATCCCCCTGGAGGAACTCGATCTCGCCGAAGTGATCGGCGATCTCGTTGCGAGGGCTGACGTCATCGACGCGGTAGCGCAGCTCGACGACGTCGCCGGCGTTGAGCCGCGGGAAGCTGACGTAGAACGTGCGCGCCGATGTGTACATCGCGAGCGCCGGATTGTTCGCCCCTGACTCCCCGCTCTCGATCGCCCCGTCGACCTTTCCGTCTGCTCGGTAGACCTTCGCGGCACGGAGGCTCACGGTCTGGCGATCGGCCTGGTACTCGAACGCGTACTGCCGGGCGCTCGCCGCAGCCTCGTCCGTCAGCGGCTGGAAGACGACCTGCCGGAACCGGCTCGCCAGGCCGTTCGGGAAGACGGTGGTGACCGTCAGGTTGCGCAGCGTGCGCTTGGGATACTGCCGGTCAGCGTTGCGCCGCATCGGGAGGAAGCGGTCGGGCGCCCAGGCGTAAGCCTCGTCAGCGCGCGGCTTCGGCGGCTCGATGTGCTCGATGTACTCGCGCACATCCTTCGCCTGAGGGCTGATCGCCAGGATCTGCTGCAGCATCTCCAGCTGCGCTTCTCGGTTTCCCTCCTCACCGTAGAGGTCCGAGAGCGCGCGCAGCGTTCCGATGTCTTCCGGCGCCATGGCGAGCGCGCGCTGGTGGGCCGCGAGGGCGCGATCGCCCTGGCCGAGCGCGCGGTACGTGCGCGCCGCCACCGTGCGGGCCCAGACGGAGTCGGGCTCGCTGCGGAGGAAGCGCTCGATCCAGCGCTCCGCGCCGGCAGGATCGCGGCGCGCCACCGCGAGCTCGACCTGCTGGTGAAGGAAGCTCGAGTCGTCGAACCGCAGCGCGGCGTAGCGCGCCTCCATCTCGGCGGCCTCCGTGTCGCGCCCGAGCGCGCGCAGCTGCGCCGCCGAGGCGCGGAGGAGCGAGACGCTGCTCGGCTGGCGCGCGAGCGCCCGCTCCAGCGTGGCGAGCGCGGTGCGCTTCAGCCCAGCCTCCGCGTAGAGGTCCACGAGCCCGAGGACGGCCACGACATGATCGGGATCGGAGGCCAGGATGCGCTCGTAGATCGGAGCCGCCTCCCGCCAGTTCGGGCTCGTCTGCGCGAGCCGAGCCTGCGAGAGCAGGACGTCGATGTCCTCACGACCGCCCGCGAGCGCGGCGGCGCGCTCGATCCACGCGCGCTGCTGGTTCCTGTCCTCGGAGAGCTGACCGGCGAGAAGGTAGCGACGCACGCTCGGCTCGGCCTCGGCGGAGCGCCGCGCGAGATCGCGCGCCCTGTGCTCCCCCTCGGCGTCGCCGCCGGTGAGCATGAGGTACCGTGCGAACGCCTCCAGCACGGCGGGCGAAGGCCGAGCGGCGCTCGCGGCTCGCTCGAACGCCTGCATCGGCCCCTCGATCGCAGCCGCGCGCGCGGCAAGCTTCGCGCCGGAGGTTGGCCCTCCGGCCTGCGCCTGCGCCCCGCCCGCGCGCCTCGCGTCAGCGCCTTCCCCCTGAGGCGCCGTGACCTGGGTTCCGATGTCCGAGGTCACCTCCAGATCAAGATCCGGCGCCCCCTTCTCGTTGCCGATGCGCAACGCGAACTTGGGCGCCGACGCACCTCCGCAGACCTTGATCGTCAGGCGGTTGTAGCCGGGCCGCAGCGTCACCGGCGCGGCGAACCGATCGATGTCGAGCTCGCGGTACCCCGGATCGGCCAGGACCTTCGCGCCGTTCCAGAACAGCTTGAACGCCCCGTCTGCCCCGACCCAGATCGAGATCGGCCGAGGAGCGCGCGTCCCGGCCTTCGCGCGGACGAACGTCGTCGCGTAGCCGCAGACGCTCTCCACCGGACGAATGAAGTCGCCGAAATCAAACCACCCGTACTGCGGCGCCTCGGGGGGCACGCGCCAGCGGACCGCGCGCGTCTTGCCGTCGTACGTCCTGCCCGCAGCCATCGGCTGCTCCAGATCTTCCTCGGGCCCGAACGCCCGCTCGAAGCCCCCCTTGTTCTCGTTGTCGAACGGTCCGATCGTCGCCCAACGGCCGATGAACCCGAGCTTCTGGATCCTCGCGACCGCTCCGTCGAGATCACCTCGACGCCTGCGCGCGTACGCCGAGAGGAGCTCCGCATAGACCTGGGTGGGCGCGCTGGTCGCGCCGGCCTCAGCGATCGACGCGGTCGCCTCCTCGACCTGGGTCGGATCAGCGCGGTCCCACGTGCGCCAGAGCTCACGTAACGCGGCGTAGACCTCGGGGCCTCTCGCCGCGCGGACAGCCGCGTGCGCGGAGAGCACCTCAGGGTGAACCGCGCCGAGCTCCGCGCGCGCGTCGGCGCTGAGCAACATGGCGCAGGCCAAGGCCGCCGTCCCCACGGTGAGCGCGCAGAAGGAGCGCCCCCTCGTCGTCCCCGGGTTGAGCTCGATCTCACGGGGCTCGGCCCGGCTGAGCACGTCACGCATCCGAGGCGCTATCCCGTGGCCGAAGCCATCGGTCAAGCACAAGCCATGGCTGCAGAGGCGTCGCACCGGCCGAGGTCAAGGGGGTGCTGCCCACGAGCCGGCAGAACGCACGCCGGCAGGAGGTCGTCCCCCGGGCCGCGTTCATGGGGCCGCACCTTCATGAGCTCGCCGCGCCGCGCGCGCGGATCCCGCGAATTTTGTCGATCTTCTGCCGGGTACAGAGCGATGACACGCAGCGCGCCCCACACCAGCGCCCCCGGAGGGGGGCGCAGCGCCGTCCGACCGCATTCAACAAAGGAAAACAATAGCAATTTTGGATATTTATCATGCAGGCCTTCTTGGAGACCGGGGCGGACAGGCGCCTGGAAAAGGTCCGGAACCAAGCCTCCCCTGGGGGCAGGCGGAGCGAGCTCCGTCGGGGTCCGGCAAGGCTCGGCGAGGTTCGGCCGTGCGATCCTCCAACTTCCAGAAAGGGCCGCCTTGCTCCGCCGCACCTGCTTCGGATAGAAACGTCCCAAGATGTACGGGTGCACGGTCGAGGAGCAGCCGCACTGCGCGCTGCGAACCAGCCATGCAAGTCCCAAGGCAGCGAGCGTCACGCCGCGAACGTGGTACCGGTGGTAAGGCAAGCCCGCGCAGCGGGAAGCCAGTTGGATGACGATGGTCGGGGACCGCACGTGCGGCGCCCGGTGATGACAAGGGCGACAGAGCCCGCAATGCCCAGGGCCCCATCGCGAGAGCGCTGGCGGAGGAACGATGGTCAACCCTCAGATGGTGATGTACGAGGAGGAATTCAATCAGATCCAGAGCGTGGTGGATCGCCTCGTCAAGGACGCCAATGCGAAGGTCGTCTTCATCGTTGACAAGAACGGGCAACTGATCGCCGCGAGCGGAGACGTCGACAACCTCGACACCACGTCGCTCGCCTCGCTGACGGCGGGCAACATCGCCGCCACGGGCGGGATGGCGAAGCTCCTCAAGGAGAACGAGTTCGCCACTCAGTTCCACGAGGGTGAAAAGGCGAACATCCACATCCAGCTGGTCGGGAACCGCGTCATCCTCGTGGTGATCTTCGACTCAAAGTCGAGCCTCGGGTTGGTGAGGCTCCGGGTGCGAAAGGCGAGCGAGGAGCTCAACCACATCTTCGAGGCGCTGCTCAAGAAGGTGCAGGAGCCGGGCGCCGACTCGCCGTTCGCCGAGATCACCGACGAGGACATCGACAACCTCTTCAACGACTAGGAGCGCGGTCGATGAGCTTCATCAATTACATGGCGCGCGAGATCAACTGCAAGATCGTCTATTACGGCCCGGGTCTCTGCGGCAAGACGACGAACCTGCAGTACATCTATGAGCGCACCAACCCGGACGCGAAGGGGAAGATGATCTCCCTCGCCACGGAGACCGACCGGACACTCTTCTTCGACTTCCTCCCGCTCGCGCTGGGCGAGATCCGCGGCTTCAAGACGCGGTTCCACCTGTACACGGTGCCGGGGCAGGTCTTCTACGACGCGAGCCGCAAGCTCATCCTGAAAGGCGTCGACGGCGTGGTCTTCGTGGCAGACTCGCAGCTCGGCCGCATCGAGGCGAACCAGGAGTCGGTGGAGAACCTCCGCACGAACCTGGCCGAGCAGGGCTACTCGCTGGACAAGATCCCGTACGTCATCCAGTACAACAAGCGGGATCTGCCGGAGATCGGCACCGTCGAGGAGCTCCGCTCGCTGCTCAACCCGACGAACGTCCCCGATTTCGAGGGGGTCGCGCGGACCGGCGTCGGGGTGTTCGACACGCTCAAGGCGGTCGCCAAGCTGGTGCTGACCGAGCTGAAGAAGGGCGGCCCCTAGGTTCCAAGGGCCGGCCCCAGAGACTGGATCGAAGAACACGCAGCGAGCGAGCCCGTGGACTCGCTCGCGCTCGGTGCAACGCTCAGGTGCGCTGGTAGATGCGGTTGCGCCGGTTGCGGTTCTTCGCCTTCAGCTTGGACCGGTGGCGCTTCGACTTGGAGCGCGTGGTCTTCCGAGGACCTTTCGACAGCATGAGGAACATGAACAGGCTCCGTTGAGGCGCCCGGCGCGGAGGCGTCGTGCCGCCGCCGCCGGTGCGAAGGGGCGGCAACGTACGGCATCACAGGGCAAAGTTCAACCGGAGAGCATCTCGACCGGGCGACCGGCAGGTTCCCGCGGCGGAGAGGACGGGCCCTGGCACCAGGGCCGAGCTTTTCTGCTATCGGTGTTCTACGACGTGCGGTTCAGGACCCTCCTCTGCCTAGCCGCCGCCTCGGTGACCGCATGCGGCGCGAGCATCAACGCGGTCTACGAGGGGGACGTACGCTTCGAGCACTGCATGGCGCTTGACTCGCTGGCCGACGTCAAGCCGACCCTGCGGCGCGCGTGCTGGGACGAGTGGCTTCAGTTCTGTACGTTCGGTCAGACGCGCGACCGTGTGGAGTACGCCACGCTGCGGGCCAGGCAGCTCAGCCACGCCAGCGATTTCGACGAAGGCGAGTGGACTCCGCCGAGCAGCCGAGCCCCTGCCGTACCTGAGCCGACCAGCGCGCTCGCTCCGCCGCCCAGGCTCCTGACCGCCGACGTCGCCGCGCCGGCGGCAACGGAAGAGGCCCATGCAGACCCAGACGCGAACGACGGCGGCGCTGCAGCCTCGGCGTCGAACACTGCGGAGGAGGCTGCACCGCCGGGAGCGAAGTGCAGCGCGTCGTGCCAGACGGACTGGAAGGAATGCCAGGACGACTGCAAATCAGCCGCCTGCGAAAAAGGATGCTCCGGCAAGTACACGCGGTGCATGCGTCGCTGCTTCTGATCGACGTCGTCTGCTCTCCGCGCAGATGCCTCACCTTGTCACACCAAGATGGCCTGGAATCTTGACCCGCGATCGAGCGTAGAGCTATCGGCGTACACGATGTCCGCTTCGCACGCGCCCAAAGAGCTCAGCAGCACGACTCCTGATCGCAACGGCACGGCGTCGCCCCTCGAGGGGCTCGGTGCGAGCGCAGGCCCCATGCGGGTGCTGCGGCCACGGCGAGCGGCGCCCGCGGACGCCGTGCGGCCGACCCGCGCCGAGGTGAACCTCGCGCACCTGCGGCACAACCTGCGCGTCCTCGAGCGAGGGTTGACCGGCGCGACGAAGCCGCAGATCTGGGGTGTGCTCAAGGCCGATGCGTACGGCCACGGCGCGCCAGCCGTCGCACGGACGCTCGAGCGCGCAGGGATCCCCGGCCTGTGCGTCGCGTTGCTCGAGGAGGCGATCGAGCTGCGAGACGCCGGCATCCGGCTGCCCATCCTCGTCATGGGCGGCTACTACGGCCCGCGCCGCGACGGGTTCGAGGAGATCATCGCGCGCGACCTCGTGCCCGTCGTCTACGACGCCGGCCAGATCGAGCGCCTCGCGAGCGTGGTGCGGCTCGAGCAGCGCGGTCGCGTGGGCGTCCATCTCAAGGTCGACACGGGCATGGGACGGCTCGGGGCCGCGAGCTCGGAGATCGAGGCGGTGTTCGCGACACTCGCCAAGCACCCGGAGGTGAAGCTCGACGGGCTCATGACCCACCTCGCCTGCGCGGACGCCGACGATCTCGGCGTGACGATCGAGCAGATGCGCCTGTTCGGGGAGATCGAGCAGCGAGCGAAGAGCTTCGGCCTCACGCCGCGGGTGCGGCACGCCTCGAACAGCGCGGCGATGCTGCGGCTCCCTGCGGCGTGGCTCGACATTGTCCGTCCGGGGGTCGCGCTCTTCGGAATATCGCCGTGCGCGGGGCTCGCGCCCGACCTCAAGCCGGTCATCCGGGTGCGCAGTGAGATCGTCGCGCTGCGCACGATCGCGAAGGGCGACAGGATCGGCTACGGCCACACCTGGCAAGCCTCCCGGGAGAGCGTCGTGGCCACCGTGCCGATGGGGTACGCCGACGGCCTGAGCCGCCAGCTCTCGAACCGCGGGGCCGCCCTCGTGCGCGGTCAACGCGCGCCGATCGCGGGCGCCGTGTCGATGGATCTGACGATGCTCGACGTGACGGATGTACCGGGAGCACGCCTGGGAGATGAGGTGGTGTTCCTCGGAACGCAGGACGGGCCGCTCGGGCGCGGCACGATCAGCGCTGAAGAGATCGCGGGGCTCACGGGGACGATCGCCTGGGAGGTGCTGACCAGCATCTCGCGCCGCGTGCCCAGGTTCTACCGCGAGCCCTGAACGCGCGCGGCGGCGCCCGCGCTGGCGCTGCCGGCTCGAACGGGCGTGATACGCTGCTCGCCATGAAGACGGCCGTGAAGCAGCGAGCCGGCGCCTGCGGCATGCTCCTCTGCATCGGGACTGCGCTCGCGCTCGGCAGCGCGGCGATGACCGCATGCGAGGATGAGGTCACGAAGCAGCGTCCGCGCAGCGGCACCGGTCAGGAGGCGCAGGAGCCGGAGGGCGGGTTCGATCCGGATGCCGAAGACCCGAGCGGACCACCGGCCGCGGATGCGGGAGGGCTCTGCGGCAACCGGATCCACCAGGTCGAGATCGCCGAAGCGCCGAACATCTACTTCGTCCTCGACGCGTCGGGCAGCATGCTCAGCCCCGCCTCCTCGCGCTCGAACGCGACCCGATACGACCGGGTCCGTGAGGCCGCGGTCGACCTCGTGCGCAACCTGGGCCCGCTGATCAACGTCGGCGCCGCCGTGTTCCCCCTGGACGCGACCGACGAGGCGCCGTGCAGGCCGGGCGGCGAGGTGTTCGCTGTCACGCCGGGGGCTCCCTTCGCAGAGGGACAGGAGGGCTCCACGACGACATCGCGGTTCCGCGCGGCGACGCGGGCCGCGCCCCTCGGCGGCACGCCTACCGCGGCGACCCTCGCGGCCCTGACGCCGAAGCTCGTCGAGCTCCCCGGCAAGACCATCGTCGTGCTCGCGACCGACGGCGGTCCGAACTGCAACAGCTCGGCGAGTTGCGAGGCCGACGGGTGCATCGCCAACATCGAACAGCAGTGCCCCGACCCCGAGGAGAACTGCTGCTCGCCCTTGGGCCCCTCGGGCCCCGAAGGGTGCCTCGATCGCGACGATACGGTCGCCGCGATCGAGCGGCTCGCGGCGAGCGGGATCGAGGTCTACGTCGTCGGCATCCCGGGGAGCGAGTTCTACGGCGATGTCCTCGACCAGATGGCGCTCGCCGGCGGCGCGGCGCAGTTCGTGAGCCCGTTCTACTTCAAGGTGGACAACCTCGACACGCTGGGGAACGTCCTCTCGAAGATCGCCAGCATCGTCGTCTCCTGCGAGTTCGATCTGGTCGACCCGCCTCCCGAGGCGGGACAGACGAACGTCTACCTCGACGATGAGCTGGTCGCCTACGACCCGGAGAACGGCTGGCGCTGGAAGTCGCCCGCGGTCGTCGAGCTCCTCGGGGAAGCATGCACAAAGCTCAAGAGCGGGCGGGTGGGGCAAGTCCAGATCGTCTCCGGCTGTCCCACGGAGGTGGCGAGGTGAAACGCGACGCGACGAGGCCCTCGCCCTCGCTGAGCCAGCTGACGGCCGACGCCGCGGACGACGCTGCGCTCGACGAGATCGACACCGTCGCGTCCGCCGCCTTCGACGTGCCGCAGTTCTCCGCGCGAGAAGAGCTGCGCCGTCCCTGGACGCGCTGCTGGGTCGCGCGCGAAGAGCGGCGCGCGCTCGCCTTCCTCATCGCGTGGCACGTCGCCGACGAGCTCCACGTGCTGAACGTGGCCACCTGCCCGGCCGCGCGGCGGCGCGGCCTCGCGACGGCGTTGATGAATCGATCGCTCGAGTATGCGCAGCAGCAGCAAGTGCGGCTGATCCTGCTCGAGGTGCGCCGCTCGAACCGGGCAGCGATCCGGCTCTACCGGAAGCTCGGCTTCACCGCGATGGGGGTACGCCCTCGGTACTACAGCGACAATGGCGAGGATGCGATCGAGATGGTGCTCACGCTCGATCCAGCGACCGGCGCGGTGCAACCAGGCCGGGACGAGATCCGCATCGAGATCTGAAGCGCGCCGCGTGGCTCAGCGCGGGCCCGCAGCAGGGGCCGCCGCGGGAAAGCGAGACACCGCGGCGAGCGGCGGCAGCCGCGCCGCCACCACCTGCATCGGGGTGAGCAACAGCGGCCGGAGCAGCGTCTTGGCCCGCTCGTCGAAGGGCTGGAGGAGCGCGTCGGCCTGTCGCGTCGCCTCGACCAAACGATCGGCCATGAGGCGCGCGTCGACGTTGGGGTTCAGATCCTCGAGGCGCTGGATCTCGTCGCGAAGAGCGCTGAGCAACGAGATGTACCTCGCCAGGGGCGTGTCCGTGATCGGCGCCGAGCCGCTCGGCGCGGCCGGCACGCCGAACTCGACGGTCCGCTTGAACTCATCCGGCACCGAGCTCGGCCGGTTTCTTATGAGCTTCACGTTGACGGGGATCTTCAGCCTCGTCTTCTGCTCGATCTTCCGATCGAGGTACTCCTTCCCCCGCTTGGCCAGGGCCGAGTCCTCGATCGCGCTGCGATCCCGCTTCCACTGCGTGTTGTCCTCGAGAGCGCGGAGGATGCGGAGGTAGGGGTAATCCGCCTGGGTGAGCGCCTGGTACGTCTCCTTCGCCTCCTTCAGGTTGGCCGGGGCCCGAACGGTGAGGTCCGCCATCCAGTCGGTCCACTGCGCGATGTAGCTGACGTCGTAGTCGGCCGCGAGGCCGTCCAGGTTCTTGTTGATCGAGGCTTCCTCGCCGGGCGCGAGGTCCACGACCCACCGCTCAGCCATCAAGCTGTCGGCGCCGCTCTCGAGCCTCTCGAGCACCGCGAAGTGCCCCCTCTCGGTGTACGGACCGTCCACCTCCTTCCAGCGCTTCTCCTTCGCGTACAGCTTGCTGCCGATGATCTTCAGCACGGCGGGACGGTCGGCGAACATGTCGCCGAGCGTGTGCGGCGGGTACTTGCGGTTGGCGCGGCTGTTGTCACCCGTCTCGTCGTACTTCTCCTCGATGATCGCGTTGACGAAGAAGTCGTAGTACCGCTTCCGCGGTGGCACGGCCTGGAGCGTCGCGCGCACGCTCGCGACCAGATCCTCCTTGCGCGCGATCGGCGTGACCCGCTTCTCCTTGATGAGCGTCAGGTAGTACTCGACGTGCCGTTCGAGCTGCTTCTTCAGCTCGCTCTCGGTGAGGTTCGAGGTCGCCCGCAGCACCTCGGCCCAGAGCGAGGTGAACCTGTCCTTCGCCCACGGGACGTCGAGGTGCTCGACGTCGCTCAGCATCAGGTACAGCTTGAGGTCGTTCCGCTCGCGGAGGTAGTGGTCGCCCTTCGCGAGCTTGAGGCGATCCTCGAGCCGCTGCTTGCACGGGATCACGAAGCCGTTCTGGAGGCTGGCGACGTAGACGTGGACGAGCGGCGGGTACACCGTCTCGCCCTGGAACATCGTCCACCCCTTCCCGTCCGGCGGCCCCTCCTCGCGCGCCTTGTCGATCTCCTTCAGCCGATCCAGCGCAGGCCGCAGCGCGGCGAGCTTCTCCGAGAGGGGTCGCGTGTCCTCCCACCGGAGCGCGCTGACGGTGCGCGCGTCCGCCTCCACGTCGCGCAGGAACGCGCGGTTGTTGGCGAACGACACCACGCTGGGGATCGCGAGGATGACCCCGAGCGCCGCGGCCGCCGCGCTGATCGCGCCGCGAACGAGCCGCTGGCGCCGGATCTCGCTCGCGCTCCTCGCGGCGATGTCCCCGTCCGGGAAGACGACGTTCATGAAGACGTCGTGGAGGAAGTAGCTCTTCGACTCCACGTTCTGCTGCGCCGCGGCCTCGTGCGTGCGGATCCCCATCGCCTGGCCCATGCGCTGGAGGACCCGGTCGAGCGGCCTGCCCTCCTGCGTGCCGCTCGTGAAGTAGAAGCCGCGAAAGATGGGCGTCCCCTGGAACGCGTTGACCATGAAGACGGTCGAGACCAGATCGGAGAGGTTCCGCCGGATACCCGAGAACTCGAGCGGGAACTGGTAGACGCGCTCGCGCGCCTCGCGGCTGCGCTCCATCACGAGCCGCTTCAGCGAGCGGCCGTGGATCTGCTTCGCCAGGGCGTCGAACTCGGCGTCGAAGAGCCTCCCTGGGGCGGCCTTGTCCGCGCTCAGCTTGAGCGTCGCTCCCCACGCCTGCGCGCGGTCGCTCTTGCGCATGTCGCCGAAGAACTCCGAGAAGCCCGCGATGAGGTCGCACTTCGTGAACAGGAGGTAGACGGGCAGCACCATGTGGAGCTGCGTCATCACCTCGTCGATGCGCGCCCGGAGCTTCTTCCCCATCAGCTCGACTTGCTGCTCGCTCGCGTCGATGAGGTCCGCCACGCTCACGGCGACCAGGATGCCGTTGAGCGGGCGGCGGGCGCGGTGCTTGAGGAGCATCTGCAGGAACGCGATCCACTCCTCGTGGTCGTCCTGCTCCGTCGTGTAGCGACCCGCGGTGTCGAGCAGGATCGCCTCGTTGGTGAACCACCAGTCGCAGTTGCGCGTACCGCCGACGCCGCGCACGCCGCCGCCGTTGCTCGGGTGCGCGTACGGGAAGACGAGGCCGGAGTGCTTCAACGCCGTCGTCTTCCCCGCCCCGGGCGGGCCGATGATGACGTACCAGGGCAGCGAGTAGAGCGCGGCGTTGCCGTGCTCCTTCCCCTTGCCGAGCTTCGAGCTCTTCAGGGCGCTGATGCCGCCCTGGACCTGCCGCTGGAGCTCCTGGATCTCGGCGCGGCGCTCGGGCCGCGCGTTGAGCGCCTGCTGCGCTCCCTGCTGGACGATGGCCCGCTCAAGCGCAGACGCGGCGCGGCGCGCGTTGATCCGGCGGTACACGAAGAGCGCGATCGCGGCGAGCGCGATGACGACGCTCGTCGCGATCGGGATCGCGGTGGGCAGGTCGAACGTGAAGCACGCCGCCCACGAGATGAGGAACAACAGCCCGAAGAGGACCCACAACACGGAAGCGACGATACCACCGGTCGCCGCTTCCGGAGCACGTCCACGCGGCGCCGCCGGGCGAGCATGGGCGCCCCGCGCGCCGCGATACCCGCGTCAGTCGCCGCCGCGCTCGTAGTCTCCCGGATCGAGCGCGGCGTCGGTATCCTCGCCGGCCGCGAGCCGACGCGAACGGATCGCGTCCACGGCGATGTCGATCACCTCGAGCCGCGTCGAGGGGGCGTAGTACTCGTTTTCCGAGACCGACGGCAGCTCCGCGAGCCTGGCCGCGACCGCCTCGCGATCGTCTTCCTGCAGCTCCAGCGCCGCCGGATCGCCGCTCAGGGAGTCCTCTGCAAGGTCCAGCGGGGCGTCGTCTCGATGTCCGCGCGTGAGCGCCTCGCGCACGAAGAGGACGGGGCTGAACGCGAGGTAAACCGAGCCGAACTGCACCTGCCAGTAGGTCGGATCTTGGCCCTCCAGGCGCCACCACGACGCGTGCCGGCGCCGGATCACCTCGCCGAAGTAAGCGCCTGCCATGTGCGCGATCATCGGCAAGGCCTCGACCCGCTCCGACGTCGCACCACGCGCCTGCTCGAGGTAGTGGTCGAGCACGGGCAAGGTCTCCGGTCGATAGTCAAGCCGTACCCCGAGGGCGCGCTCCACAAACCGCACGCACCCCTCGGCGAGATCCTCCACGGTGGACGGCGGCGGCGCGACAGGTTCGACAGCTGCAGCGGACAGCGCAGACTCGGCCGGCCGCTCCGCAGAAATCGGAGACGTCCCTGCACCGTTCTGTTTGGTATTCATGGGCTCCACGCTATTCTTCTCCGGTGCGGGTGGCCGCTCGTCAACGTGGTCGTGCTGGGAGCGCTTCGGCAAGCTCCGCAAGGACCGTGTCCGGCCCTCGACCGTCCTCTGCAGCTCCCCGGGCGAAGCGGAAGCACGCTCCGTCGGAGCCGACAAAGACAAAGCTGACGAGACCGACGGAACTTGCGGAACGAATGGAACTGGCGGAGCCAGCGGAAGCGCCGGAGCTAGAGGAACCGCCGGAGCTAGAGGAACTAACGAGCCAGCCGACACAACGCCGACGAGCCGACAAAGCTCGATGCCGGTCCGACCGGCCCATCCGTGGATCCAGGTTTGAATTCCTAACGGAAGTCGAGGCCTTCGTGCTAAGCTCCGCCCTCGCGTCGAAATGAGACTCGGGATTTTCAGCGATACGCACGCCAACTACGAGGCGCTCAGCGCTGTGCTCGAGTCCTACCGCCACGAACGTATCGACGTTTACTACTGCCTCGGGGATACGGTTGGCTACGGCGGCTCGCCGAACGAATGCGCCGATCTCGTCCGCAAGGTGGCCAAGAAGACGATCCTCGGCAACCACGACGCGGCCGTCGCGGGTCGGATGGATTACTCGTATTACTACGAGGCCGCCCGGCAAGCGCTCGACACCCACGCTGCGATGCTGTCCTCCGAGAACGCAGCCTGGCTCCGGAGCCTGACGTACCAGGAGAAGTTGACGGACATCAACGTCGACCTCTGCCATGGCTCGCCCGTCCGGCTCGAAGAGTTCGAGTACATCTTCGCCCCCGAGCAGGCGCGCGAATGCCTCCCGATGTGGAACGAGCTCGGTCACATCACGCTGATCGGCCACTCCCACCTCTGCAAGGTGTTCGCGCTCACGCCGAACAGCGTCGAGGAGCTCCCTGCGGTGGACTTCCAGCTTGAGCAGGGCCGCAAGTACATCGTGAGCGTCGGCTCGGTGGGACAGCCGCGGGACTACGACAACCGCGCGAGCTACACGGTCTACGACAGCGACACGAAGCGCTTCGAGTTCAAGCGCGTCGAGTACGATATCGAGACAGCGGCCGAGAAGGTGCTGCGCGCCAAGCTCGAGCGCAACTTCGCCCACCGCCTCTACATCGGCGTCTGAGACTCCAGGCAACGGCGGCGCTGGCGCACGCTCGGTGCGGCAGGACCAAGGGCCAGGCGCGCTCGTCCGCGGACACGTCGCGCATGGACTGATGTCGACCGGGCGCCGCCGCAGGGCGGCGCGACGCGCAGCAGGCGCCGGGCGTTCGTGCGCCGGTGCCGCGCCCCTTCAGCGGCCCCCGTCATGTCCAGGGCGGCGAGCCCTGGCAGAACGGCGTGGCCGGCAATGATAGAGCAGCATGCTCGTCTGGTTGTCGGGCGGCTCCGCGGAGAAATCGCTGCGGAGCTCCGTGAGCTCGAAGCCGTTGTAGTGGAGCAAGGCTTCGAGCTCCTGCGGGTAGAACTGACGATGGGCGAGCGGCGTCATCCAGCGCTCGCCGCCGTCGACGGGCGAGAACTCCATGGAGACGAACAGGATCTGCCGGACCTTGTCGTAGTCGAACCGCTCCGTGTACCGGACGAACTCGCCAGGGCCATCCTTCGTGGGGTACCGGAACCGCGGCGTGGCATAGGCGCGATCCGGATCTCGCGCGAGCTCTGCCGGCTCGGGCATGGAAACGTCGAAGACGAGCTCGCCCCTCGGCGTCAGATGCTCACGCGCTCGCGCAAGGAATCGCTCCACATCCACGCGCGTGTACAGATGCAAGAAGGCGTTGAACGGGCAGATCACGAGCGGAAAGCGGCGCCCTAGCCGCAGCGCCCGCATATCGCCCCGCCGGAGGCTCACGCGAGAGGAGACACCGCGCGGCTCGCGTCCAAGCTGCGCGCGCAGATCGCCGAGCATCGGCGCCGACAGGTCCACACCGGTGATCTGGACCCCTGCTCTCGCGACAGGCAGCGTGATCCGCCCGTTACCGCAGCCGTACTCGAGCACCGGCCCCGCAGACGCGACGGCGAGGTCGACGTAGTAGCGGACGTCATCCTTACGGCGCGCGTACGTCTTCGCGTAGTACGCCGGATCCTCGTAGTGGGCCGACGTCCCTGCTTCGAGCTCCGGATCGCGACGCTGGACGGAGCCCGAAACGCGCGCCGGCCGCCTCGTGGCCGTCCCGCTCATGCGAGGCAAGGGATCAAGCGCAGCGCTGGCACGGTCAAGGGAGCGAGCTGCGGAACGGAGCCCCTACGGAGGCGCGCATCACCGGACGCGCGCCCTTCCGATGCGGCATCAGCGCTGGCCGCCAGCGTTCATCTGCTGGAGCCACTCGGAGACGACCTCGTGGGAGCTCCGGTGGAAGTGCACCTTGCCCGCCGCGATCTCTCGGAGGCTGGTCACGGCAGGCTTGTTCTTCGTCTTCACGAGAGCGTCCGAGCCCTTCATGAGCTGCCGCGTCCGGTTGGCCGCGAGCACGACGAGAGCGAAACGGTTTTCCTCGCGCTCGAGGCAGTCTTCCACAGTCACACGCGCCATAGGGGGGCCGAGACTAGCTCCCCGCCCCGGCAAGCGCAAGGTACATGCCGCCCCGGCGGGTCTGCCTGCTCTGTTGCCTCTGTTTCCTCTGCTTCCTCTGCTTCCTCTGCTTCCTCTGCCGCCTGTGGTTCTGCCTCCCGCTCTTCCTCCTTTGCGGCGCGCGCTGCCGCTTCGCCCGAGCGATGGTTCACGTTGTTCGTTGCCCTCCACGCAGGTCCCGGCTACGAGGTCGCACCGTGGCCGCTGACCAGGACTCTCTCCTTCCCCCTCCCCCTCGTCCGGCCCCCGGGCTGAAGTACCGCCGCATCGTGCTCAAGCTGAGCGGCGAAGCGCTCTGCGGCGAGGAAGGGGGGTTCGGCATTCGTCCCGAGACGCTCCACCACGTGGCCGGCGAGGTCGCCGAGCTCCAGCGGATGGGGGTGCAGATCGGGGTCGTCGTGGGCGGCGGCAACATCTTCCGCGGGCTGAAGGGCGCTAGCGCGGGGATGGACCGCTCCCAGAGCGACTACATGGGCATGCTCGCCACCGTCATCAACGCGCTCGCCCTCCAGGACGCGCTCGAGAAGACGGGCGTGCCGACGCGCGTGATGACCGCGATCGAGATCCGGCAGGTCGCCGAGCCGTACATCCGCCGCAGGGCGATGCGGCACCTCGAGAAGGGCAGCATCGTCATCTTCGCCGCGGGCACGGGCAACCCGTTCTTCTCGACCGATACGGCAGCGGCGCTGCGGGCCATGGAGATCCAGGCGCAGGCGCTGTTCAAGGCGACCAAGGTCGAAGGCATCTACGACCGCGATCCCGTGCGCCACGAAGGCGCGCAGATGTTCGCGCACCTGAGCTACGACCGCTTCCTCGCCGACAGGATCGGGGTCATGGACTCGACGGCAGTCACGCTCTGCCGCGAGAACAAGATGCCCATCCGGGTGTTCAAGCTCATGACCCGCGGCAACATCCTCCGCGTCTGCAGGGGCGAAGAGATCGGCACGATCGTCGACTGAGCGCGCGTTCGAGCGCTCAGCGCGCGCGACGATCCGAAGCGTCCGCCGACGCGCCAGCCCGAACGAGGCGCTGCGACCTCGAGCCACGCAGAAACCGTGCTAGACCCCGAGCCAGCAATGACCCGAGCTCCGGTGCGCCGACCCCTGCTCGCCATCTCGCTCGTCGCGCTCGTCGCGGGCTGCGATGAGCCCGCCCTCCAGGTCCCCTCGGACGCAGGAGATCCGGTCTTCGGCCTCACCGCCGAGCAGTCGGCGCGCGTGCTCGCGAAGGTCGGGGACAGGGTGATCACGCTGGGCGACTTCGGCAGGACGCTGGAGCGAATGGACCAGTTCGATCGGCTCCGGTACCAGACGAAGGAGCGGCGCCGCGAGCTGCTCAGCGAGCTCGTCGACGCGGAGCTGCTCGCGCTGGAAGCCCGGCGCCGAGGCCTCGACAAGGACCCCGCGGTCGAGGACACGATCCGGCAGATCCTCCGCGAGGCGATGATCGCCCGGGCGCGAAAGGGCCTGCCCGCGCCGGCCGACATCCCCGCGTCCGAGGTGCGCGCGTACTACGAGGCGAACGCCGACAAGTTCAGCGAGCCCGAGCGCAGGCGCGTCGCCGCCATCGTCGTCGGCGACCGAGCGCTCGGGGAGAAGGTCCTCAAGGAGGCGCAGAAGGCCGGGAGCAGCAGCGCGTGGGGTGAGCTCTTCCTCAAGCACTCGCTCACGGCGCCGAAGGACAAGAGCGCGGCCCCGCCGCTCGATCTCGCGGGAGAGCTCGGCATCGTCAGCCCGCCCGGCGATCTGCGCGGCGCCCACCCCCGCGTCCCGGAGCCGGTCCGCGCGGCCGCCTTTCGCATCGGCGGCGTGGGTGCGGTCGGCGATGAGGTCGTCGAGGCCGACGGACGGTTCTTCATCGTCCGCCTGAGCGGGCTCACCAGCGGGCACCGGCGCGAGTTCGCGGAGGCCGAGCGCTCGATCCGGGTCGCGCTCCTCCAGCAGAAGATGCAGGACCAGGAGCGCGCTCTCGAGGACGAGCTGCGGAAGAAGTTCCCCGTCGAGATCAACGAGGCGGCGCTCTCTTCGGTCAAGCTGCCGGAGCAGCTCATGCAGACCGGGAGCGCGGAGCAGCCCGATCCCGCGAAGCCCCGCACGCCACAGCCGGAGCCGTCCGGCGCTGCCGCGGCGCCGTCGAGCGATGCGGGCAAGTAGCGAGCTCGTCGCCGCCGCGCGGCTCGCCCGGCGATCCGGCGAGGAAGGCGCGGACGCCCGCGCCGTCGCGCTGCCGGAGCGACCGGAGCCGCTCGCCGCGAGCGCGCAGCAGGGGGCGCGGCCAGCCCGCGTGAAGACGCGGAAGAGCGACTGGACATGGCAGCTGCGTCACGCGCTCTCGAGCGCCGACGAGCTCCACCGGGCGCTGTCGCTGACGCCGGAGGAGCTCGCCGGCGCCAGGCGCGCCGAAAAGGCGGGGCTGCCCATCCGCGTCACCCCCTATTACCTGAGCCTCTGCGACAACGGCGATCCGGCGTGCCCGATCCGGCGGCAGTGCGTGCCGCTCGCCGACGAGGCCGCCGAGGTGCCCGGCGATCTCGTCGACCCCCTCGGCGAGGTCGCGCACGAGGTCGCGCCCCACCTCGTGCAGCGGTACCCGGATCGCGCGCTGCTCCTCGCGACCGACCGCTGCGCCGTCTACTGCCGCTTCTGCACCCGATCACGCATGGTCGGCGACGGCGGCGGCGCGGTGGCGCTCGAGCGCCTCGCGCCGGCGATGGCGTACCTCGAGGCGCACCCGGAAGTGCGCGACGTCATCGTGAGCGGCGGCGATCCCCTCGCCGTCTCGACGGATCGCGTCGTGCGGCTCATCGCTCGGCTACGGCAGATCCAGAGCGTGGAGACGATCCGGATCGCGACGCGCGTACCGGTCACGCTGCCGCAGCGGATCACCGTGGAGCTCGTGCGCGCGCTCAAGCCGTACCACCCGCTCTGGGTGATGACGCACTTCAACCACCCGAAGGAGCTCACGCCCGCCGCCGAGCGCGCGTGCAAGCGCCTCGCGGATCACGGCTTCCCCGTCATGAACCAGACCGTGCTGCTGCGCGGCATCAACGACGACGCGACGACGCTGGCCACGCTCTTCCGGGGTCTCGTGCGCTGGCGGGTGCGCCCCTATTACCTGCTCCAGATGGACCCCGTGCGCGGCACGGCGCACCTGCGCACGCCGCTCGCGACCGGCGTCTCCCTCATGGAGCAGCTCCAGGGCCGGCTCACCGGCATCGCGCTGCCGAAGCTGATCGTGGATACGCCCGGCGGGATGGGCAAGGTGCCCATCGGGCCCGACTACGTCGTCGACCGCCGGCCCGGGCGCACCGTCCTTCGCACGCATCGCGGCGTCGAGGTCGAGTACGTCGACCCCCCGGCGGGGCCTGGCGGCTGAGCCGCCCGCTCAGCGACCCGGGCCTCGCGAGAGCGGCTTCGCGACCCGGAACGACAGGTTCAGCGCCCGCGCGATCCCGAAGAAGCGGGTGCGCGACGCGCTCCTGCACTGCTGCGAGTCCGCGGCCCAGCTCCCGGAGCGGGCGATGCGCCACGGCGGCGCGTCTCCGCCGGCGTCGGCGGCCGATTCGAGCTCACCCGACGTCTCCGCCCACGATCTCTCGCCGTTCACGTCGGCGACCCACTCGCGCACGCCGCCCGCCATGTCGCGCACGCCGTAGGGCGAGGTGTCGATGGGAAAGGTCCCTACCGGCTCTGGCTGCGCCAGGAACGGACGCGACGAGCGCATCAGACAGAACGTCGGGTCGAAGTGATCTCCCCACGGGTAGAACCGGCCGTCGGTCCCGCGCGCCGCCTTCTCCCACTCCAGCTCGGTGGGCAGCCGGATCTCGATCCCGTCGCGCTCGCTCCGGAAACGGCAGTAGGCCACGGCGTCGAACCAGTCGATGAGGATGACCGGCAGGTTCCAGAGGTGCCCTTCCTCCGCCGGGAACCGCTTCTGCGCGTCGCCCTCGACCACGCTGGGCAACGGCTCCCAGCCGCCGCTGCTGGCGGGACGCGCGACGTAGCCCTCGGAGCCGCGCGTCCCGTGCGGCGCGCGCTTGAGGGCGAGATCGAGATCGCGCGTCTCGAGCTCGTTCAGGAACTCGCAATACTCGCGGAAGGTGACGGGGAACTTCGCGATCGCGACGTCGGGGACGTGGAGCTCGGCGCGGCGGAGCGGATCGTAGGCGTGCGCGTCGCCGCCCGCGATGAAGGTCCCGCCCGGGATGTACACGAACCCCTCGCCGATCTCCGCGTCGGTGTAGAGGTTCACCTCGACGCGGTGGTGGGTGCCCCGCTTGAGCAGCAGCGGGTAGCGCACGTCCCGACAGCCGGCGCGTTTCAAGATGAAGAGGTAGCTGCCCGGCTTGAGGTGCACCTCGCGGAACGGCGTGCGGCCGAGCGAGCGCTCGTCGCTCGCCACGAGGATGCGATCCTTCTCGACGTAACGGTACGCAACGACGCTCGCGCCGGGCGGCGACGAGTCGAACGAGAGGACCGAATCGGCGGTGAGCAGCGCTGCGTAGCGGCCCACGTCGAACTCCGCCACGAGCGCCTCGTGGTAGATGCGCGCCGCGTGCTGGTGCTCCTGGTCCGCCCGCACCGCGCGCGACCAGTAGAGGTCCGCGAGCCCGGCGCGCGCCTCGACCAGGTCCGGATCGTACGCCAGCGCCTTCGTGTAGAGATCGATCGCCTCCGCCGCGGCGCGCGCCTGCTCGCGCTCGACCCCGGCGGCCCTGTCCTCGAGCTGCCACCCCGCCCGCTTGCGCTCGATCGCCTCGTACTCCTTCACGTCCTTGAGCAGCCGCCGCGCCTCCTCGACGAGCCGCTCGCGCTCGCCGTCGAGCCGCCGGTCACGCTCGAGCGGAGCCTTGGCGAGCTCGCAGAGCTTGATCGCCTCCTCGCGGCGGCGCATCCGCTCCTTGGCGCCCTCGAGGAACGCCTCCGCCTCCGCCGCGACGCGGTCGGCGGTCGGCGGCCGCTGATCAGGATCCTTCGCGAGCATCGCCAGGCAGAGGTCCTCGAGCAGCAGCGGGCAGCTCGGCGCGATCGAGCGCGGCGGCCTGGGGTCGCGCGTCTGCGTCGCGAGGATCACGGCGAGGACGGTGGGCGCGTCGAACGGGTGCTCGCCGGTGAGGATCTCGTAGAGCACCACGCCGAGCGCGAAGATGTCCGCGCGGTGATCGATCCGCGCGTGGTCCCCTCGGATCTGCTCGGGCGCGATGTAGCCGGGCGTGCCCGAGAGCGCGCTCGCGATCGCCTCGTGCCGCCTCCGGCCGAAGTCCTGCCCGCTCGGATCGACGGAGATCGGCTCGCTCACCTCCGCCCTCGAGAGCAGCTTCGCGTTGCCCCAGTCGCCCAGGTAGACCTCGCCGTAGTCGCCGAGCAGCACGTTCTCCGGCTTGATGTCGCGGTGGGCGACGCCTCGCCGATGCGCGTAGGCCAGCGCCCGGGAGATCTGCACGAACGCGCCGATGAGCCGGACGAGCGGCCATTGCCTGCGGAGCTCGGGGTTCGTCAGCACGTTCTGCAGGCTCTGCCGCTTGACGACCCGCATGGAGTAGTACGGCTGGCCGTTCGGCAGCGTGCCGAGGTCATAGACCGGGATGATGTTCGGGTGCTCGAGCTGGGCCGTGATCCGCGCCTCGGTCCGGAAGCGGTTGCCTACCGCGGAGTCCTCCTCGGCCCCCGGCTTCAAGGTCTTCAGCGCGACAACGCGCCCGATCTCCCGATCGCGCGCCTTCACCACCTTCCCGGCGCCCCCGGCCCCGAGCGCCTCGCCCACCTCGTACCGGGTGCCGCCGGAGTTCACGGCGCGCGTGGCGGAGGTCGCGAGCGTCGGGAAATCGGCCCCGACGTCCTCTCCAGGCAGGTCGATCTCCCGCTGCGTGTCGAAGCGCAGCGCGTCCTGGTCGTCGCTCTGCGGCGAGAGGGCGCGCGCGACGGGCGGGCTGCGGCCCTCCTGCTCGAGCAGCTCCGGCAGCGCCGCCAGCTGCTCGGGCGTGAGGATCCCCTCGAAGAGCTCCTGCGGCGTCGACGCGCCGCCGAGGGTCCATCGGCAAGCCATATCCCAAAGGGCGTTGGGCTCGATGAGCCCTCGCGCCACGGCGGCGACGGCCAGGGCACGAGCCTCACGAGTCTGAGCGAGCTTCACTCGAGCGACCTCTCGTCCGAAACGATCTCACCCTGCGACGCGAGGCGGAAGGCCACGCTGAGGCCGTCGAGCGCAAGCCGCCGCGAGCCAGGAGCGCGTGGCGCTCCCGCGAACGATCGAGGGCTGCCGGTGACGCTGTTCCGTGCGCATCTCACGAGGCGCCGCACGTCAGTTGCCGTGGCAGGCGACCGCTCTGCTGCCACGCCGGCCCGAGCTGCCCGGTTCGAAGTCGCGGCGCGGCGGGTCCGCAGCGGCGATGGCGGCCCCCCCGTCCCGGTCTTCAGATGGTCTACGTATCGGGAATTCCTGCATTTACCATCGGGAGCTGAGCGCCGTTCAGCGTACGTGGTGTCCCCTCGCCCGCGCAAGAGAGTAGGGCGGAGCCGCTCGAGGGCCGCGGTCATTTTTCGTCGCAGGTCGCGCGCGCCTCGCACGTCCCCAGGTCTCCACGTCGCGCGCGTTTCGCGGGTTTCGCGGGTTTCGCATGTTTCGCATGTTTCGCATGTTTTGCGCGGTTCGCACGTTTCCGCCGGCCTCGCTCCCTTGTCGTACAAGCGGCAAGGGGTCGTCGCCGTGGCGTCGCGCGGTCGCGCGCGGCGGGATTTCGATCCCTCCGGGGGGCATGGTGGGGCGCCGGGGTCGACGACGGCCGCCGCCGCTCGACAAGGAACAGGGCGGGCTCATCACTCAAGGAGCGAAGCTCCTCTATGTGTTCGCCGGAGCCACCGTGCCCGAGGCGACGGTGATCCCCCGCAAGGCCTGCGGCGGCGCTTACGACGTCATGGCCTCCAAGCACATCCGGGTCGATTACAACCTCGCCTTCCCGACGGCCGAGCTCGCGATCATGGGTCCGGAAGGCGCGGTGAGCATCGTGTACCGCTGCGAGATCCAGCAAGCGGCCGACCCGGCCGCCGCCCGCGCACGCTTCGTCGGCGACGACAAGGCGAAATTCGCCAACCCGTACAAGGCGGCCGAGCTCGGCTTCATAGACGAGGTGATCTTCTACCCGCGCATGCTCCGCACTCGACTGGCTCGAGCCCTCGACCTCCTGCGCGACAGGCGGGACAAGAACCCACCGAAGAAGCACGGAAACATCCCGCTTTAGCAGAATTTTGCGGCAGCTGCGGGCCTGTGAGAGCCGTGCTCCGGGAGAGATCAGCGAGCAAACCGCTTAGAGCGCCACGGCAGGTGGGTGCTGGGGCGAGCGACGCCGTTGCGCGGCCGATCCCGAGCGTGTAGAAACGACTTGCGTGGCTGTTTTTCTTTGAACTCCACGCGCGATGCTTCTCTCTGACCGACGATCTGCACAGGTGCACCCGGGGGCCGGTCGCAGGAAAACGGGTGGTTTGGCAGGCATCCCGAGCGTTGGGGGGGCGCCGAGTACACGAATGAAGGGTCGGTTGGGTTCTGTGGAGGTATTGAGCATGAAATCTTGGGTATTCGCTGCGGTTTTGATTTCCGGCTGCGCCCTCGTGGCTTGCGGTGACGACGGCACCACGCCGTCGAGCTCCAGCACCACCAGCAGCAGCGGGAGCAGCAGCTCTGGCGGCGGCAACGGCGGCAACGGCGGCAACGGCGGCAATGGCGGCTCCGGCGGCAGCGGCGGCGCCGGCGGAGAAGGAGGCGCGAGCGCCACGAGCACTTCCTCGACGGGTATCCCGACCTGTGATGACACCGAGGACACGTGCGGCCGCGACACGAATACGGGCTGCTACAAGTGCGCCATCGATGGGCCGTGCAAAGAGGTCCGCCAGGCCTGCGTGGACAGCAGCGATTGTATTGACGTGGTGGTGTGTATCGATGACTGCGCCGCGGAGGAAGACCCGGCCACGTGCATCGAGACGTGCCGCACGAACAAAGCGGCCGGGGTCGCGGCCTACGACGCCCTCCTCACATGCACTGTTTGCGAGGAGTGCGCCGAGAGCTGCGATGCCGCCGGAGAGCCGGTATGTGGCCTGTGAGCTTCTGACAACAGCAACGCATCTCCGAAGGGGGCGCCAGATGGCCGCCCCCTTCGGCCTTTTTACGGGCCCAGCCGCGACGGACACTTCGCCCACGCCGGCCGTCGAGGCTCGGCAGCCGGCGCAGGGCGGCGCGGGGCACGATTCCGGCGGCTCCGGAGCAGGACGGACGCGGCGGCGCGCCAGCGGGGCCGAGGGAACGGGGCAGCTCGGGCCCCGGGCCGGGACCGGGTGCGCCTCCTGACGGACGTCGCCCCAGCCGGCGCGCCCTCGCCGCCGTGCGGGCGCCTCAACCGGCGCTCCCGGCCAGGGCCTTGGCCCAGCGGCAGGCGCCGCCGGTCCGCGGGCCCGGCGGCAGGCGCCGTCGAGCCAGAGCGGCGGAGACGCGAGGTAGCTCACGCGCTGGCGGCCGGCCTGCCTCGGCGACCTCCGGTCCCGGGCCCCCAATCGCGCAGCATACTCCGGGTTGCGCCTTCATGGGCCGGGCAACCCGTGGTAACGCTTGGCGGCGCCGCCGATGTGCGGCATCCGACATGGGAAAGAACCTTCTCGTCATCAATGTGGACATCCGCGAGACACGCGTCGCGCTGATCGAAAACGGGATCATCGCTGAGCTGCATCTCGAGCGGGAGAGCTCCAAGGGGACGCTCGGAAACATCTACCTCGGCAAGGTCAGCCGCGTTTTGCCCGGAATGCAGGCCGCGTTCATCGACGTGGGGCTCGAACGAGCAGCCTTCCTGCACGTCGAGGACCTCATCCGGCCCGACGATTTCGAGGCGTACCTGGCTGGGCACCGCCGGACTGTCGAGGAAGAGCGCGCCTCCTCGCGAGGCCGCGCCGCGCGCGGCAGCGAGGCGCCTAGACCTGATGAAAGCGAGGTGCATGAGGTATCGGGCGCAGAAGCCGCGCCCGAGAGCCCCGACCTGACGCCCGGACGACACGAGCTCCGGGAAGGAGCGGACTTCGGGGCGGAAGAAGGGTTCGATGCCGGCGGCTCGGTCGATGCCGGCGGCTCGCTCGACGAAGGGAGCGACGTGCCGATCGAGCTGCCCACGGCGCTCGACGTGCTCGGAAGCCCCTCCGGCCAGGCCTTCTCCGGCGTGGGGACGATGGTGGCGCTCGACGAGGCCGACGACTCGGAGCCGGAGCCGGAGATCGACGACGGGCACGAGCACGACGGCGCGGACGACGACGACGAGGAGCTGGTCGCGCCAGGCGGAGACAGCGACGCCGACGAGGCCAGCGACGAGGAATCCGGCCCCGACGAGGCGAGCATCGAGGACGAGGACGAGCTCGACGCGCCCGGCTACGACGTCGAGCCTGCCTCCCCGGAGGACGCCGCGGACGCGTGGAGCGCGGCCGAGGAGCATCCGGAAGCGCTGAGCAACACCGCGGACAGCGGCGAGACGGGAGCGCATGAGGCGAGCGCGTCGGACGAGCCCGCCGCGCACGGCGCTGCCGGCGACTGGCCGGCCGGACAGGAGGCGAGCGCGCCGCCGGTCCCGGAGGCCGCGGCAGCGGCCGAGGGCGATGACGTCCCGCCGGCAGCGCGTGCGCGCAGCGGGCGCACGCGCGGACGGCGCGAGGCGCGCGTGCGCCGATCGGGACGGACGCGCGACCGGCGCGCCAACCTCGAGGGCGACGCCGCGCTCGCGGAGGCGGCCCCGGCGGAAGCACGCGAGGCGCCGCGCGAGGGGCGCGAAGGCCGCGAGGCGCCGCGCGAGGGACGCCAGGCCCCGCGCGAAGGCCGCGAGGCGCCGCGCGAGGGACGCCAGGCCCCGCGCGAAGGCCGCGAGGCGCCGCGCGAGGGACGCCAGGCCCCGCGCGAAGGCCGCGAGGCGCCGCGCGAAGGGCGCGAGGCGCCGCGCGAAGGGCGCGACCGGGGCGGCAAAGGACAGGGCGGGCGCGAGGGGCGCGATCGCGAGCAACGCGGGCGCGAGCAGCGGACGCGAGAGCGCGGGCGCGAACAGTCGCGGGACGGCAAGGGCAAGAGCGCAGCGCGGGGCCAGCAGAGCTCACGCAGCTGGCAGAACGAGCCGCCGCGGATCTCGAAGTCGACGCCGATCCGCGAGGTCGTCCGCGAAGGGCAGGAGGTCATCGTCCAGGTCTCGAAGGAGCCGATCGGGACGAAGGGCGCCCGGGTCACGAGCCACATCTCGCTGCCCGGCCGCTATGTCGTGTACCTGCCGACGGTCGATCACATCGGGATCTCCAAGCGCATCGGCTCGGAGAAGGAGCGATCCCGGCTGCGGGACGCCATCGAGGCGATGAAGCCTCCGCAGGGCGGGCTCATCGTGCGCACGCTCGCCGAGGGCCTCACGAAGAAGCAGCTCAAGGCCGACGTCGGCTACCTCGTGCGCCTCTGGGGCGAGGTGGCGAAGAAGCGGGAGAGCGGCGTGAGGGCGCCTGCGGTGCTCTACACCGAGCTCGACCTCGTGCTGAAGACCGCCCGCGACCTCTTCACCGACGACATCGAGAAGATCGTGATCGACGACCGCGAGGAGTACATCCGGCTGCGGCGCTTCGTCGAGATGTTCATGCCCGAGCGCGCCGACGCGGTGGAGCTCTACGAGGGGACGGAGCCGATCTTCGACGCGTACGGGATCGAGGACGAGATCCAGCGCGCGCTGTCGCGGAAGGTCCCGCTGCCCTCGGGCGGGCACCTGATCATCGACCAGGCCGAGGCGCTCACCGCGATCGACGTGAACACAGGGCGGTTCGTCGGCAAGGGGTCGAAGGACCTCGAGGAGACGATCCTGACCACGAACCTGGAGGCGGTCGAAGAGATCGCCTACCAGCTCCGGTTCCGCAACATCGGCGGGCTCATCATCCTCGACCTCATCGACATGGAGCGCGCCCAGAACCGGGAGAAGGTGCGGCGCCGACTCGAGGAGCTGCTCTCCAGGGACAAGGCGAAGACCACGCTGAACCGGATCTCCGATCTGGGCCTCATCGAGATGACCCGGAAGCGGACGCGCGAGAGCCTCGGGCGGACGATCCTCGAGCCGTGCTTCTACTGCGACGGGACGGGCCAGCTGCAATCCAAGCAGACCGTCGCCTACGAGATCCTGCGGCAGATACGGCGCGAGCGGATGAACCTGCCCGGCTACTCGGTCGTCGTCAACGCGCACCCGGCCGTGATCGATCTGCTGAAGAACGACGAACGCATCGCCGTGCAAGAGGCGGAGCGGCTGTTCCAGCGCCGGATCGATCTCGTGCCCCGGAAGGAGTACCACCTCGAGCAGTTCGATCTGCAAGGCAGGTAAGGCGTCATGGTGGACGATCAGGGTTCTCCGGAGAGCAGCGACGCGAAGACGGGACGCAAGGAAGAGCGCGTCACCATCAACAAGGAGTTCGAGTCCTACGACGCGTTCATCAACGAGTACGTGACGAACATCTCGCGGACCGGCGTGTTCGTGCGCTCGAAGACGCCGCTCGCCGTCGGGACGAAGGTGAACCTGCGGTTCACCGTGATCATGGACGACATCGAGACGGTCGAGGGCGTCGGCGAGGTCGTGCGCGTGCACGACGATCCGCAGGGGATGGGCGTCGTCTTCACCGAGCTCTCGGGCTACTCGCAGGGGCTCATCGACAAGCTCCTGACCAGCCAGGGGCACCGCACCTCGAAGGGCTAGGCGGAGGGGCGTCGGCGATGTTCACCGGGCTTGTCGAGACGATCGGGGTCCTCCGCCGCCGGAGCGGCGGCGCCGTGGCCCGCGCGCTCGTGGAGGCGAGCCTCGGGCCGCTGACGCTCGGCGAGTCCGTGAGCGTGAACGGCGCCTGCCTCACGGTCGATCGCATCGCGCCCGGCGGCTTCGAGTGCGACATGTCCGCCGAGACCCTCGGCCGCACGACGCTCGGCGCGCTGCCGGTCGGCGCGCGCGTCCACCTCGAGCGCGCGACGCCGCTCGGCGCGCGGATGGGGGGGCACGTGGTGCTGGGACACGTCGACGGGCTCGGCCGCGTCGTCGAGCACGCGCGGGCCGGCGACGCGATCCGCCTCCGGGTGAGCGCCCCGCCCGAGCTCGCGCCGTACCTCGCTCCCAAGGGCTCGATCGCGGTCGACGGCGCGAGCCTCACGCTGAACGCCGTGTCCACGCCAGGCGCCGCCGAGATCTGGTTCGAGGTGATGCTGGTGCCGCACACCATCGGCCGGACTCTCCTCGGAGAGCTCCGCCCCGGCGCGGCCGTCAACCTTGAAGTTGACGTGCTCGCGCGCTACGTGGCGCGGGCGCTCGAGGTCGCATCGCTCGCCAGCGTGAAGGGCCTCTCGAGCCAGGACACGCGCGGCGGCGATGCCTCCGCCGAGCGCGGAAATACGGGAGAGCATGCGGATCACGACGAACGACTCCTCGCAAAGCTGCGCGCGGGGGGATTCTGGTGAGGCTGTGTCAGCCGCCTCGAGCGGCAGGCTCGACCAGGACATGACCTCCGGGGGCCCGATGCCTCACCGGCTGACCATCGACAAAGCGGTCCTCGACCGGGTGAACACCGCGCTCGATCACATCCGCGCGGGCAAGATGGTGATCCTCGTCGACGACGAGGATCGCGAGAACGAGGGGGATCTCTGCATGGCTGCGGAGGCGGTCACCCCCGAGGCGATCAACTTCATGGCGATGCACGGGCGCGGGCTCATCTGCCTCGCCCTCGATGAGGAGCAGGTCGCGCGCCTCGAGCTGCCGATGATGTCCGCGCCAGGGCGGAGCGGACCGCCGCTCGGCACCGCCTTCACCGTCAGCATCGAGGCGCGCACGGGGGTGACGACGGGGATCAGCGCCGCCGATCGGGCGCACACGATCCGGGTCGCGATCGCGCGCGACGCCGCGCCCGAGGATCTCGTCACGCCGGGGCACGTCTTTCCGCTGAAGGCGCGCCGCGGGGGCGTGCTCGTGCGGACGGGGCAGACCGAGGGGTCCGTGGATCTCGCGCGCCTCGCCGGGCTCCGGCCGGCGGGCGTGATCTGCGAGATCATGAACGACGACGGCAGCATGGCCCGCATGCGGGATCTCGAGGTGTTCGCCGCGAAGCACGGCCTGCTGATCGTGACGGTGGCGGACCTCATCCAGTACCGGCTCCAGACCGAGCGGCTGGTCCGCTGCGTGGGCGAGCGGACGCTGCGGCTCGATCTGACGGGCACGGAGTGGACCGTGTACGTCTACGAGGTGATCAACGAGCAGCGGCAGTTCCTCGCGCTCACCAAGGGCGCGGTGGCGACGCCGGACCCCATCCTGTGCCGCGTGCACTCCGGGTCGACCATCGCGGACCTCTTCAGCTCGACGCCCCTCGACGGCGGCTCGAACCTGCGCGAGGCGCTCCTCGCGATCGAGAGCGCCGGCGTCGGGGTGGTCGTCTACATCCCGTCGCGAGGGGACCTGGGCCGCGAGCTGGAGCTGCTGAAGGGCTCGGGCTCCGACGAGGCGCTCCCCGTCGTGAAGACGCAGCAGCCGTGGACGCTGCGGGAGTTCGGCCTCGGCGCGCAGGTCCTCGCGGACCTCGGGGTGCACCAGATCCGGCTCCTCACGAACAGCCAGCCGAAGATCGCAGGGATCACCGGGTACGGGCTCACCGTGATCGAGCGGGTGCCGCTCGTCTCGATGAAGGGCGAAGCCTGACAGACGGGCGCGCTCGTTCGCTGGTAAAAGGACGCTCGGACAGGATCGCGATCGCAGCGATCGCGCATCCCGCGCGGCAGGAGAGAGGAACGGCGGATGGCAGAGCAAGCGGTCGGGCAGGCACAGGCGAGGGTGATCGAAGGGAACCTGGTGGTCCCGCCGGGGGCGCGCTTCGCGCTCGTGGCGAGCCGCTTCAACCACTTCATCGTCGACCGCCTGGTCGAGGGCGCGCTCGACGCCATCGCGCGGCACGGCGGCGCGCTCGGTCGGACGTCGATCGTGCGCGTCCCGGGCGCGTGGGAGATGCCCACCATCGTGGGGAGGCTCGCGCACAAGAAGAGCGTCGACGCGATCATCACCCTGGGCGCCGTGATCCGGGGCTCGACGCCGCATTTCGACTACGTGGCGGCCGAGGTCACGAAGGGGATCGCGACCGTGTCGCTCCAGACCGGGGTGCCGGTCACGTTCGGGGTGCTCACGACCGACTCGATCGAGCAAGCGGTCGAGCGGGCCGGGACGAAGCATGGCAATAAAGGGTGGGAGGCCGCCGTCAGCGCGATCGAGATGCTCGCGCTCGGCGCCGCGCTGGACACCGCTGGCCTGTAAACGAAGGTTCTGAGAGATGGGTGCGCGCTCTACCGGCCGCGAAGCGGCCTTGCAGATGCTGTTCGCGGTGGAAGCTGGCGGGAGCTCGGCGCCCCGCGTCGTCGCGGCCTTCTGGCGCGAGACGCCGGGCGATCCCGAGGGACGCGCCTACGCGGACGAGGTGGTGGTCGGGGTCGCCGAGGATCTCGCGGCCGTGGACGAGGCGATCCGGAAGGCGAGCACGAACTGGCGCCTCGAGCGGATGGCGCGCGTCGATCGGAACGTCCTCCGGCTCGGCGCGTGGGAGCTCATGAACCGCCCGGAGGTGCCGCGCGCGGTCATCCTCGACGAGGCGGTCGAGCTCGCCAAGCGCTACGGCAGCGAGGAGAGCGGCGCCTTCGTGAACGGCGTGCTCGACCGGATCGCCGAGAACCTCGGCCGCGTCGACCGGGATCGCTGAGCGTCACGGCGCGCCGTCGCTCGGGCGCGCGTCTCGCTCACCACTTCAGCCAGGCGACCGTCACGCCGTCTCCGCCCTCGCTCGGGCCGCCCGGGCGGAGGCGCGCCACGTAAGGGCTCCCGCGCAGCGCCTCGCGGACGGCGTCGCGCAGGGCGCCCGTGCCGTGCCCGTGGACGAAGAACGTGACCTTGCGGCCCGCGCCGAGCGAGCGATCGAGGAACTGCTCGGCCATGGCGACCGCCTCGTGCGCGCGCAGTCCGCGGAGATCCACGGTGTTGTCCGCCGTCTGGATCGGGACGTCGGGGTCGGCGGCGGCGTCCAGATCGACGCGGCGCTGCGGGGGCGCCGCGGCGGCCGGCGGCGCGCCGGTGCCGCGCAGCTCGGCGATCGAGGTCGTGAGCTTGAGCGAGCCGGCGGTGACCCGCAGCTGGCCGCCCGAGAGGATCTCCACCACCTCGGCCTCGGCCCGCAAGCGAGGCACGTAGACGCGGGCGCCGACGCGGATGGCGGCCGGATCGATCGCCGGCCGCGCCTGCGGCTCGTCCTTCGGGCGCAGCTCGAGCTCGCCGCCGATCGACGTCTTCTGCCCGACCGCGTCCATGGCGCGAGCGGCCGCGCGCACGTCCTCCTCGGTGGGCTTGCCGCGCAGGCGCGCCTGCGCCGCCTTGAGGTCCTCGCGCGCGCGCCGCAGGCTGGCGAGCAGCGCCTCCCCCTCCCGCGTGATCACGCCGCGCTCCTTGTCCCGGAGCCGCTCGATCTCTGCCTCGAGCTCCCGCCGCTTCGCGCGGGAGGCGGCCACCTCGCGCTCGGCGTCCTCGCGCGCGAGCTCGAGCGCTCGGCGCTCGGCGGAGAGCTTCTCGACCATCTGCTCGAACGTGACCGCCTCCTTCGTGAGGAAGCGCTCGGCCCGCTCCAGCACGGCGCCCGGGATGCCGAACCGCCGCGCGACCGCGAGCGCGCTCGAGGCGCCGGGTACGCCGACGACGAGCCGGAAGGTCGGGCTCATGGTGGCGAGATCGAAGCCGACCGAGGCGTTCTCGAAGCGCTGATCCCCGAGCGCGAGCGCCTTGAGGCCCTCGTAGTGCGTGGTGCTGGCGACGGTGCCCCCGCGCGCGCACAGCGCGTCGAGCACGGCCGCGGCGAGCGCCTCGCCCTCGCGCGGATCGGTGCCGCCGGCGAGCTCGTCGAGCAGGACGAGCGCGCCGGGGCGCGTCTCGCCGAGGATCAGCCCCAGGTTCTTCACGTGGGCGCTGAAGGTCGAGAGGTTCTTGTGGAGGTTCTGCTCGTCGCCGACGTCGGTCAGCACGACGTCGAAGAGCGCGACGCGAGAGCCGTCCCTGGCCGCGACCGGCAGGCCGGCGCGCACCATCAGCGCCGCGAGCCCGAGCGTCTTCAAGGCCACGGTCTTGCCCCCGGCGTTCGGTCCGGAGACGATCATCGCGCGGCCCGCGCTCATCGCGAGGTCGCTCGCGACCACCTTCACGCCGTCGAGCGCGAGGAGCGGGTGGCGACCCCCGATGAGCTCGATGGAGGTCGGCCTCGATCCGCCCTCCGAGGCGCCCCGCCCCGCCCCGAAGGCGTCCTCCGGGATGTCCGGGAAGGTGAGGTCGAGGTCCTCCGCGAGCCGCGCCGCCGCGGCCCGCACGTCGGCGTGGGCCAGCGCGCGGGCGGCGGCCGCGACGCTCTCGACGTCCTCGGCCACGCGGGCGGTGAGCGCCGCGTAGATCGCCATCTCCTCGCGCGCGACCTCGGCGTCGACCATCTTCATCCGGTTGCCCGTCTCGACGAGCACCCGGGGCTCCACGAACACGGTGGCGCCGCTCGCGCTCGTCGCGTGGACGATGCCGGGGAAGCGCTCGTGCGCGTCGGATCGCACCGGCAGCACGTAGCGCCCGTCGCGCTCCGTCCAGTAGCGGTCCTGGAGGATGTCCTCGTGCTTCTGGATGAGGTCCTCGAGGCGCCGGACGAGCCGCTCGCGCACAGCGCGCCGCTCCGCGCGAAGCGCCTCCAGGCGAGGCGACGCGCGATCGGCGAGCGTGCCGTCCGGATCGAACGCCGCCGCGAGCTCGCGCGCGACGGCGTCGAGCTCGGGGTTGGTCGCGCACGCGGCGTGGAGCGCGGGCGCGATCTGACGCCGGTTCTGCAGGTACTGCCGCGACGTCCGCGCGGCTTCGAGGAGGCCGAGCACGGCGCGCAGCTCCTCGTTCGCGAGCGCCGCGCCGATGCGGGCCCGATCGAGCGCGTCCTCGAGCTCCGCGACGTCGCGCGACGGCACCGGCTCCCCGGCCCGGGCGAGCTCCACCGCCTCGCGCACCTCCGCGAGCGCGGTGAGCGCCTCGGCGCGCGTCGACGCGAACGGCAGGGCCCGGGCCAGCCGCTTCCCGCCCCGGGACGCGCATCGCTCCGCGAGCGCCTCGAGGACGCGATCCCACTCCAGGTCGGCGCGGGTCTTGGTGGGACAGGGATCTGCGAAGGGCCCTTCGGGGTCGTAGTCCATCACGCTTCGGTCGGATCGCGGGCCACGCCGCCGGCCCCGCTCGGCATCGGGTTCTGCTCCTTCTCGAGGTAGCGGAAGATGGTGCGCGGGTCGACGCCGAGGTCGCGGGCCGTCTGCGTGCGGTTGCCGTTGTTGCGCTCGAGCGCCTCCAGCACGTACCGCCGCTGGAACTCCTCCTTGGCCTTCTCCAGCGGCATGATGGCCGTCTCGGCGCCCGGGCCGAGATCGAGGTCCTCCACGGCGAGGAGCGCCTGGTCGCAGAGGACGAGCGCCTTCTTGATGCGGTTCTCGAGCTGCCGGATGTTGCCCGGCCAGGGGTACTTCTTGATCGCGGAGAGCGCGGCCGGGCTGAAGCCTCGCACGGCGCTGCCGAGCTCGTCGGCGTACTTCGAGAGCAGGACCTTGGCGATGATGAGCACGTCGTCGCCGCGCTCGCGGAGCGGCGGTAGCCACAGGTTCACGACGTTGAGCCGGTAGTAGAGATCCTCCCGGAAATTGCCGGCGCGGATCTCCTCCTCGAGGTTCCTGTTCGTGGCGGCGACGATGCGGATGTCGACCTTCTCGGGCTTCGAGTCGCCGACGCGGAAGACGACCCGCTCCTGGAGGGCGCGGAGGAGCTTCACCTGGAGGTTCAGCGGCAGCTCGCCGATCTCGTCGAGGAACAGCGTGCCCTTGTCGGCGACCTGGAACTTGCCCGGGCGGCTGGCGATGGCGCCGGTGAAGGCGCCCTTCACGTGGCCGAAGAGCTCGCTCTCGATGAGGTTCTCGGGGATCGCGCCGCAGTTGATGGTGACGAAGGGGCCGCCGTCGCGCGGGCTGCGCCGGTGCAGCTCCCGCGCGATGAGCTCCTTCCCGGTCCCCGTCTCGCCCGTGATGAGCACGCTGATGTCCGTCGCCGCGACCTTCTGCAGCTTGCGGAACACCTCGAGCATCGACGGGCAGGCGCCGATGATCTCGCCGAACTTCTTGTCGTGCAGCTCGGCGACGAGCTTGGCCTTGTCGGCCCTGAGGGCGTTCAGGAGCATCGCGTTCTGGAGGATGAGCGAGGCCTGGGACGCGAAGATGCTGAGCAGGTCGAGCTGGGCGCGGTCGAAGAGGTGCTTGATCTTGTCGTTGCCGACGTAGAGCGCGCCGATGATCTGGCCCTGCGACAGGAGCGGCGCGCACATCACGCTGGAGAGCTTCATCGCGATCACGCTGTCGCTCCGGCCGAACTGCGTGTCGGCGAGCGCGTCCGAGACGATCACCGGGCGGCCCGAGACGATGACCTGACGCACGATGCTGTCCGAGATCCCCCCGGCCGCGTCGGTGATGGCCTCCTTGCGGATGTTGCGCGACGCGCGCACCGCCAGCTTGCGATCGTTGCCAGCGGCCGGAGCGCCGCCGCTGACCGCCGTGTCGGCCGCCGCCTCCGCCCCCTCGAGGAGCAGGAGGAAGCCCTTGTCGGCGTGCGTCAGCTCGATGACGTCATCGAGCATCGCCTCGAGGAGCTCGTCGACGCTGCGCCGGTTGATGAGCTTCTCGCTGAAGGCGAACAGCTTGCGGACGCCGGCGAGCTCCGACGAGCCCTGCAGCGGCGCGGGCCGCTCCGCCCCGCCGTCGCACGCCGGGAGCCGCTCCTGGACGGTCGGCGCCTCGGCGAACATCGAGAAGCCGACCTCGACCGCGCCGAGCTGGAGCCGGTCGCCGTGCACCAGGCGGGCGCGCCGCTTCTTCTTGCCGTTGATCGCGATCTCCCCGTCGCGCTCGCACTCCTCCAGCACGAAATCGCGTCCGTCGAACACGATCTGCGCGTGATGGTCCAGCACCCCTGCTCCCGCGACAGCGACGTCGTTTCCGAGCGCCTTGCCGATCGTCGTGACCGGTTTGTGGACGCTGTACAGGCGTGGCGCGCCCTCGGAGGGGAAATACTTCAGGGTCGGCATCGAGGGCAGCATAGCAGGCGTGCCGCGGCCTCATGCAGCCGTGTTGGACCGCACACCGCGGCTTACCAGAGCTCTCCGACGACGACGGCACCGAGCCCGCCTCGATAGGGCGTGAGGCTGCCGCCGAGCACGCGCGCGAACGGGGGACGGCCACGATCTTCCTGGTCGTCCAGGGCGACGGAGGCGCTCGAGTCCGGCCTCCCGAGGAACAAGGCGCCCGCGACGAGGCCGAGGGTGCCCGCCGCGCCCTGGGCGATGAGGCCGCGGCGGGGGTCATGATCGCTCCCGATGTACGCGAGGTAGATGGGCAACGACACCACCGTGCCGATGCCGAGCCCGCCCCACATCCACGCGAGCTGGTTCCACGAGGGCGTCCACGCGACGGACAGGCCGACGGCGCCCGCGGTCGCGACGTTGAACCCGATGAGGCCCCCGAGCGAGATGCTGTCGTTCGACTCGCTCCAGTCGCCGTTGCTGGCGGCGGCCCCGAACGCGCTGCCGATGAGCGAGCCCCAGACAGCGCCCGAGGCGACGAACATGTTGGTCTGCGGCTTGGGCCGGAGGAGATAGTAGAAACCCCAGCCCGCCGCGCCGCCGACGGTGGAGCCGATCACCTCGGCGGTCGCGAGCCCGAGGAAGCCCCACTCCTTGCCCTTGCGCGCGCTGACGTACTGGTAGGACGCGATGCCGAGCCCCTCGCCCGCGCCGATCACCATGCCCGTGGCGATCGCGGACGGCATGCCGCGAGGCATCGGCGGCGAGTCGAGGAAGTAGACGCCGACCGGCGCCGCGACGCCGAGGAGCGCGGGCGCGATGAACTGCGCGCCGGGATCGTCGATGCCGGCGAGCGCGTCGATCCAGATGCCGGTCCCCACGCCGTACGCCACGGAGGTGGCGTAGAGGTAGCCGACCTCGAGCGGCGTCGATTTGGGCTCGCTCTTCTGCTGCGGGGCGTACCCGTAGCCGCCATACTGGCCTCCGTACTGGCCTCCGTACCCGCCGCCGTACTGGCCTCCAACCTGGCCGCCGTACTGACCGCCGTAGGCGCCGCCCTGCTGACCACCGTAGGGCGGCGCGCCGTACTGGGCAGCGGCCGTCGAGCTGACGCTCGACAGGAGGAGCGCGGAGAGGAGACTCACGAGAGATCGCGTATGCATCGCGCCGCCACTTTACACGCTCGCGAGAGGCGAGGCGCGCGGCGGCGCGAGAAAGCGCCTTCCCGCGAGCCGGCCCCGCGTCTCACTCTCTCGTGAGGGCGCGGGTCATGAGGTCCACGACGGCCTGCTGCGGCGGCTTCCCCTCGTACAGCATCCGGTACACCTCGACCGTAATCGGCGCGCTCACGCCCAGCTTGTCCGCGAGGTCGTGCGCGCTCTTCGCGGTCTTCACGCCCTCGGCGACATGGCCGAGGCCGGCGAGGATCTCGTCGAGCTTCCGTCCCCTGCCCATCTCGATCCCGACGGTGCGGTTGCGCGACAGCTCGCCCGTGCACGTGAGCACCAGGTCGCCCATGCCGGAGAGGCCCGCGAGGGTGAGCGGGTTCGCCCCCTTCGCCGCCGCCACGCGGCCGATCTCCGCGAGGCCGCGCGTGATGAGGCCGGCGCGCGCGTTGTGGCCGAAGCCGAGGCCGTCGCAGATGCCGGCGGCGATGGCGATGACGTTCTTGAGGGCGCCGCCGACCTCGACGCCCACGACGTCATCGGACGAGTAGACCCGGAACCTGTCGGTCGCGAACATGCGCTGCACCGCGTGCGTCTCCCGCTCGCTCCTGCCAGCGACCACGACCGTGGTCGGCTGGCCGGACGCGACCTCGCGCGCGAAGCTCGGGCCCGACAGGTACGAGAGCCGCGGCTCGGCCTCGCGCCCGAGCTCGTCGACCAGCACCTCGCTCATCAGCATCAGCGAGTCGTTCTCGATGCCCTTCGTCGCGCTGCACACGAGCGCGTCGCGGTGGATGTGCCGCCCTGCCTCCCGGACGACCTCGCGCAGCGCGTGCGACGGGACGACCACGACGGCGAGCTCCGCGCCGCGGAGCGCGTCCTCGAGATCGCCCGTCGCCCGAAGGCTCGCGGGCAGCTCCACGCCCGGCAGGTACCGGTCGTTGTGGCGCTCGCGGCCGATGCGCTCGGCGAGCTCGCCGTGATGCGCCCAGAGCGCGGTGGGGTTGCCCTTGTCCGCCAGCAACTTCGCCAGCGCCGTCCCCCACGCGCCGGCCCCGATGACTGCGACGTTCGCCATGGCAGTGACCCTATCACCACCCGCGCGCCGGGGCCGACAGCGGCGCGCCTCACGGCGCGCCGCTCGACCCGCCGGCGCGGCGCTCGACCCGCCGGTGTTTCGACTATGCTGCGCCCATGCTCTTCCGCACCGCCGCGCTGCGCGCGCTCGGCCTCGCGCTCTGCCTCTCGCTGCTCGGAACGGTGTGCGGCGCGTGCGGCCAAGGGGCGCTCGGCGTGATGCCCGGCGTCGTGAACGATCCGGGAAACCTGTCCCTCCGCAGGGCCATCCTCGCCTTCGCGACGAGCCAACTCTGCACCGAGATGCGGAAGCGGAGCGTGCCGCTGCGCCTCCGCGACGAGGATCCGGTGACGGGGCGGTTCTACCCGGGCTCGTGCGTCGCCCAGGAGCTCGCGAACGGGCACCTGCTCCTCCAGTTCGGGGGGACCGGCGTCGTCTGGACGAACCTGACGAAGCGCATGAGCTTCGATGCGAGCGCGGCCGTCGAGTACGACCACGACTTCCTGATGGATGGCGACACGATGTACGTGTACTTCCGCCAGCGCTCGACGACGGCGGCGAGCTTCACGACCAAGCTCATCGAGCAGCCCGCCGCGATCTCGCTCGGCGGCGTGTCGCTCGCCCAGGGCAGCGCGTACGCGAACGCGCTCGGCGCCCAGCTCCTGAAGACCGAGATCGCCAGGGGGTTCACCGTCATCCGCGACGACGACGGCGCCGTGCAGTTCGGGCTCGGCATCATCGAGAAGGGGCAGCGGCCCGACGCTCCGTACAAACGCCGCGACAACGGCAAGCTGCTCCTGGCAAACGAGCGCACCGAGGTGCACCAGGAGCAGCGCGATCACATCGGCCCGCTGGAGATCACGGGCAGCGACGAGGCCCTGACGCTCACGGTCGCCGTCGAGGGCGCGCCCGGCGTGGACGTCATCCTCGTGCCTCGAGGCACCGGGGAGCCGTGGCTCCAGGCGTACCTGACGCAGCCCGCGCCGGCGCCCCTGACAGCGGCGGCCCTGCTCGACGAACCGGTGTACTCCGGCGCCCCCTGGCGGCGGACGGTGTCGCTGCCCAAGGGGCAATACTACCTGGTCATCGACAACACGAGCGCCGCGGGGCGGACGCAGCCAACGACGTACGCCCGCGACGACCGCGCGGCCCTCGTGAGCTACGCCGTCGAGGTCGGAGACGCGCCCTGACGAGGGCGAACGAGGACACGCGGGCGACGACGCCGACGGACCGCGCGTCGCCCGCCACGCCTGCGCACTTGCCGCGGCGAGGGGCGGCGTATACATAAGCTCTCTCTTGCCGCCGCGCCCCGATGATCAACCCCAGAGCGTCCCGTCGGTCGCGGCCAGTCGGCCCGCAAGCTCGGAGTTCAAACCCTCGATGAGGGGCAGCGCGAGCTCGGAGCCCCGCGCCAGCGCGGCCAAGGCGACAGGCGGCGCAGACCCGCGCTCGACCGGCAGCTCTCCTCCGCCAGGGGGCAGGGACGGCCGGGCGCCGCTGCGCTTCCTGTTCCACCTCGTGTGGATCTGCATCGTTCCCTTCGCGCTCGCGGTCCTGAACGTCTGGCTGCTCACCCCGCCGGCCCAGGGAGGGAGCTCCCAGCCGCTCCGGGTCTTCGTCGGCGAGCAGCAGATCCCGGCGGGCATCGTGCTCTTCACGATCTTCGCGATGATCTTCTGGCGGTTCCGCCACGAGCTGCCGTTCGCGTCGGCGATCGGCGTCGGCGGCCGCCGGGACATCCCGCCGAAGGCGCGCGCCCGCTTCGAGGACGCCGCGGCGCTCCTCGAGGAGGCCCACCGGATCCTGCGCAGCCGCAAGCGTGACGTCGAGCGCGAGCTGACGAGCGGCGAGCGCGAGCAGGTGACGCAGGCGATCGCGGCCCTCGAGCGCGCGATGAGCGCCGAGACGTTCGACGCCGACGAGTTCGACGCCGCCCACAGCCGCGCCGATCGCGCGGTCGGCGAGCACCTCGGCCGCTGGCGCAAGGGCGAGATGCGCGAGTACGCGGAGTCGATCGGCATCGCCGTGGCCGTCGCGCTCCTCCTGCGCGCCTTCGTCGTCGAGGCGTTCAAGATCCCGAGCGGCTCGATGATCCCGACCCTCATGGTCGGCGACCACATCTTCGTCAACAAGTTCACCTACGGCCCGCTCATCCCCTGGACCGACCAGCGCCTGTTCCCTCGCCTGCCGCCGTCGCGCGGCGACGTGATGGTGTTCAAGTTCCCCGAGAACAAGGAGCAGGACTTCATCAAGCGGACGATCGCCGTCCCCGGCGACACGCTGGAGGCGATCAACGGCCGCCCCGTCATCAACGGCTGGCTCGTCCCCCACTGTCACGTCGGCCCCTACCACTACGAGGGCCGGCAAGCGGAGCTGTTCGTCGAGTACCTCGGAGACAAGTCGTACTTCACGCTCTACGAAAAGAACCCCGACGGCATGATGTGCGTGGAGAGCGACGACTGCACGCCGGGCTCCTCGTGCCGGGGCGGCATCTGCGGTGATCTCCAGGGCCCCTTCAAGGTGGCCGCTGAAGAGGCGTGGGTGATGGGCGACAACCGCAACAACAGCCACGACTCGCGCAGCTGGCGCGGGGGGCTCGGCGCGGGCGTGCCCTTCGATCACATCAAGGGACGCGCGATGTTCGTGTGGATGAGCTTCGGCCCCGGCGGCGGCATCGCGCAGGATCGCCTCTTCGTGAACGTCATGGGGCGCCCGAAGCTCCCCGGCGCCCACGAGGCGACCCTGCACGACGGCCTCGAGAAATGCCTCCGCGAGCGGCCCCCCGTCTCCGAGACGACCCCGCCGCCCGCGCCGCCCGCGCGCCCCCAGTCGAAGCGCCGCTGAAGCCGCGCCGACAGCGCGTGGGAGCGCAGTCCACCCGACGGCGCGCAGGCGGTCCTTGTGCGCTCGCGGTCGACGCGGCGAGTCATCCGGTCCAGGGCGACGGAGCTGACGGTGCGCCCGGGGCGCCTCGAGATCGAGCCGAAGAGGCCGAGCGGAGACGCGGGAGACGTGGGCAGCCCGAGCGCAATTTTCTGATGGGCGCTCGCTCGTTCACGCGCCACGCTTCCCATGTCCGAGGCGCCCGTGCGCCAGCTGCGTGCGCCTCGAACCCCGAACAGGAGCCAGGTGCATGAGCGACGCGATGTGGGCGCTGACGTACAACCGCGAGAAGCAGCCGTGGGAGTCCACCGTCGGGCTGGCCAAGGATCAGGTCGAGCGCCCGGCGATCGACGAGGCCAGGGACTACCACGACCGCGCGAGCGTCCTCGTCAAGCCGATCATGACGGGCTTCTGCGGCTCGGATCGCGGCATCTGGTTCCGCAGCGCCTTCAAGGACATGATCCTCTCGTCGCTCGATCGCGATCGGAAGGCGACGCGCACGATCGGCCACGAGCTGCTCGGCCGCGTGGTCGACCTCGGGACCGACGCGCGCCGGTCCTTCGGGCTTCAGATCGGCGACATCGTGTCGACCGAGAGCCACATCGCCTGCGGCGCTTGCTACCAGTGCCGCGTCGGCGACACCCACGTGTGCGCGGACGACAAGATCATCGGGATCAGCGAGGATGGCTGCTTCGCCGAGCTCGTCAAGCTGCCCGCGAAGAACCTCTGGCGCACCGACATCGCGAGGATCCGGCCCGAGGTCGCCGCGGTGCAGGAGCCGTTCGGCAACGCCGTGCACGCGTGCACCAAGGTGAACCTCCGCGGCAAGCGCGTGGCGATCTTCGGCTGCGGGACCATCGGCCTGTTCGCGATCGCGATCGCCCGGGCGATGGGGGCGATCTACGTCATCGGCGTCGAGCCGGCGGAGCGGAACGCCGAGATGGCCCGCCGCCTGGGCGCCGACGCGATCCTGCGCCCGCACCGGGCCAGCCCCGAGCGGCCCCACGCGAGCGATCCCGAGCTGACGGAGCGGGTGCGGAAGCTCACGGACGGCGTCGGCGTCGACGTGGTGCTCGAGATGAGCGGCGTGAACAGCAGCGTCAACAACGCGATCCACGCGGCGAGGCGCGGGGGCGACGTGATCCTCTTCGGCCTGAAGAGCGGTGACGCGGTGATCGAGAACTTCGACCGCCTCATCGTGGACGGCATCAGCCTCCACAGCGTGATCGGCCGGCGCATCTTCGAGACGTGGCACATCACGCGCCACCTGCTCGAGTCGCGCGATCCGAACATCCACGACCTCATCTGGGAGGTCATCCTGAACCGGGGCGAGGGGACGGTGTTCGACTTCGAGGACTACGACGCGGCGGCCTTCCAGGAGGCGATCTCGAGCCACCCGAAGGTGATCCTCCGCTACTGAGCCGCTCAGGCGACGACGCCGAGACGCCGGCCGACCCGCTGGAAGGCGTCGATCGCCTGATCGACGTGCTCGGGCTCGTGCGCGGCGGAGAGCTGCACCCGGATGCGGGCCTCGCCCTTCGGCACGACGGGGTACGAGAAGCCGATGACGTAGATGCCCTCGGCGAGCAGCGCCTTCGCCATCTCGTTCGCGAGCTGCGCGTCGCCCAGCATGATGGGCACGATCGGGTGGATGCCGGGCTTGATGGTGAAGCCGGCCTGCGTCATCCCCTGCCGGAACCGGCGCGCGTTCTCCATCACCCGCAGGCGCAGCGAGGGCTCCGCGTCGATGAGGTCGAACACGGCGATCGAGGCGCCGGCGATCGCCGGGGCGAGCGTGTTGGAGAACAGGTACGGCCGCGATCGCTGCCGGAGCAGGTCGACGATCGGCTGCCGGCCGGTCGTGAAGCCGCCGCTCGCCCCGCCCAGCGCCTTGCCCAGCGTGGAGGTGATCACGTCGACGCGGTGCATGACGCCGCAGAGCTCCGCGGTCCCGCGCCCCGTCGGACCGATGAACCCGGTCGCGTGCGAGTCGTCGACCATCACCATCGCGCGGTACTTGTCGGCGAGATCGCAGATGGTATCGAGCTTCGCCAGGTACCCGTCCATCGAGAACACGCCGTCGGTGGCGATGAGCCGGAGCCGCTTGCCCGCCGTCGCGCGGAGGATGTCCTCGAGGGCGGCCATGTCCCCGTTCGGGTAGCGGTGCCGCTCGGCCTTGCAGAGGCGGACACCGTCGATGATCGACGCGTGGTTCAGCGCGTCCGAGATGACGGCGTCCTCCTCGCCGAGGAGCGTCTCGAAGAGGCCGCCGTTCGCGTCGAAGCACGACGAGTAGAGGATGGCGTCCTCTGTGCCGAAGAAGCGGGCGATCCTGGACTCCAGCCGCCGGTGGAGGTCCTGCGTGCCGCAGATGAAGCGCACGCTGGAGAGGCCGAAGCCGTGCGTGTCGATTGCCTCCTTCGCCGCCGCGATGACCGCCGGGTGCGACGACAGGCCAAGGTAGTTGTTCGCGCAGAAGTTGAGGACCCCGGCGCCACCTTCGGTCCGGATCACCGGCCCCTGCGGCGTCGCGAGGATCCGCTCTTCCTTGTAGAGACCCGCCGCACGGATGTCCTCCAACGCCCGTACGTACAGTGACCGAGCGACATCGAACATGACGTCGTTATAAAACGGGGCTGTCAGCCGGTCGACGGGGGAACGCCGTCCGGACACCCAGGGCGGCGCTGCTCATGGGCCTGAGCGCCAGCAGGCGACCCCGGACACGAGAGGCAGGGTGCACGCGGCTTTGTCGCGCGCGGCGCGGCCGCGGCCTACTCGATCCGGGAGGCCCGTGGCAGAACGGGCAGCGTCCAGCGCCGCGCGATCGCCGTGCGGCTCGCGTCCCGTGCGCCAGCGCGCGCCGCGCGAGCCGAGCGCACGAACGGCGCCCTCGGGAGGAGCAGGCATGACGGAAGCCAGGGGGGACTTCCGGCGAAGCGCCGGTGTGCTGTGCGCTGTCGCGTCGCTCGCGGCCGCCGCGAGCAACCCGGGCTGCAGCCGCGCGGAGGATCCGCCCGGACGGACCAGCGCGGGCTCCACCGGCGGAGCGCCAGGCACGACCGCGGCGAGCGGAACGGGAGGCGGGGGCGGCGCGGGGGGGGATGCTCCCTATGCGGCGTTGCCGCTCGTCCCGGCGATCGCGTTCGACGCGACGCCGGATGTCGCCGGGGCGTACGTGTACTTCACCGCTCTTGGCGCGGACGGCAGGGCCGGGGTCTTCAGGATCGGCGCGCAAGGCGGCGCGGGCGCCGCCGAGATCGCGGCTGGTCCGCCGCTCGTGGCGCCGCTCGGGATCGCGACCAGCGCGGACGGCGGTCGCGTCTTCGTGGCCGACCCAGGCGCGGGCGACCCGGCGCTCGACGACGCGGGCGCCCTCTTCGCGATCGACCTGCCCGGCGGCGCCGTCGCCCCGATCGACGGCGGCGAGGGGCTGAGCGCGCGCGGCCTCGAGGTCGCCCGCGGCGCGGACAACGAGGAGCGGATCATCTTCTCGGGGCGCGATCGCGACGATGGCCAGCCCGGCGTGTTCTCGCTGCCGGCGCGCGGCGGCGAGGTGTCGGCGCTCGCCAAGGGGAGCCCGCTCGTCGACCCGAGCGGGATCGCGGTCGCCGGCCGGGGCGACGTCTTCGTGTGCGACACCCTCGCGAGCCCCGACAAGACGGCGACCATCTTCAGGATCGAGGACGGCTTCGTGAGCCCGTTCGCGACCGGGCTCCACGTCGGTACTCCGTGCGGCATCGCGCTGACGCGCGACGACGCGGCGCTGCTCGTGCTCACGCGCGACCCGATCCGAGGCGCCGACGAGGTCGTGTGGATCGAGGTGGCGTCGGGGGCGCGCTCGGCGACGGCCGCCGGCGCGCCTGGCCACGACGAGCCCGGGGGGCTGCACCGCGCGAGGGGCGCCGACGTCTTCGCGTTCGTCGATCACAGGGCCCAGGAGCAAGGCTCGGTGTTCCTGCTCAGGCAATGAGCCGCAGAGGAGCGATGGAAGGACCCGCACGCATGATCCACAGACCGTCGCGCGCCGTCGCCGTCTTCACGGCGTCCGTCGCGCTGAGCGCGCCCAGCCTCGCCGCAGCGTCGAGCCACCGCGAGGCGCCGGCCATCGCGAGGGATCCGGCCGCCGACAACACCGACCTGTACGCGTGGGTGGAGGGCGGCAACCTCGTGATCCTCGCGAGCTACATTCCGCTCGAGGAGCCCGCCAGCGGGCCGAACTTCCACGGCTTCTCGGACGACGTGCTCTACGAGGTGCACATCGCGCGCGGGCCGTCGAGCCTCGAGGACGCGCTGACCTATCAGTTCCGGTTCTCGACCAGGCCGTACGTGGCGGCGGATCCGGCGGGGCTCACGCCGGCGCCGAGCGGCGGCAACGAGTTCTTCTCGCAGCTCGCCGGCGGGGAGCAGACGTACACCGTGACGAAGATCGAGGGCGGCGCGTCGACCGTGCTCCTGAGGGACGCCCCGGTCGCGCCGCCGAACATCGGGAGGAGGACGAACCAGCTCGCCTACCGGATCACCGGCGGCGGCTACCCGGCCTTCGCGACGTCCTCGAAGTTCCTCAAGCAGATGGCGGGCGGCACGGGGCGCGCCTGGGCAGGGCCGCGCGACGACGGCTTCTACGCGGATCTCGGCCGCGCGTCCGATCTGGCGGGGCTGTGCCCGCTCCTCGCGGCGCCGAACCCGTCGTGCACCGCGCGCGACAACCTCGCCGGCTTCAACGTCCACACGCTCGCGCTCGAGATCCCGCTCGCCGCGGTCAACGGCGGCGTAGAGCCGACGCCGGGGCCGAGCGACGGGCAGACGCTCGGCGTCTGGGCCTCCGCGAGCCGCCGCAAGGTGCGGATCCTGCGCGCGAACGGCAAGGAAGATGGCCTCGGTCCCTGGGTCCAGGTGTCGCGTGTCGGCCTGCCGCTGATCAACACCTGGATCATCGGCCTGCAGGACAAGGACAAGTACAACCGCGCGCACCCGCGCGACGATCTCGCCAACTTCGGAGCCTACTTCCTGAACCCGATCCTGGTGCGGGACGCCGAGTTCGCCGGGCTCTACCAGGCAGGCCAGCCGCTCGCGGCCTTCGATCCCGAGGCGCTGAAGCAGAGCAGGACCGACCTCATCGACGCCTTCAACCTGAAGCCCGCGAGCCTCGGAGGACACAGCCTGGAGACCGTCGGCGACGTGCTCCGGATCGATCTGGGCATGCCATCGGGCTTCCCGAACGGCCGCGCGCTGGTCCCCGGCGCGGATCACGAGCAGACCGACGTCACCGACGCGCTGCTCACGCTCGTCCTGACCGGCGCGCTCGGCGCGACGGCGGGCGACGGCGTGGGCGCGAACGACGCGCGGTTCCTCCCGGCCTTCCCTTACCTCGCGACGGCCTGGGAGGGCGCGACCCAGGGCCACTTCCGGCCCTGAGCCGCCCGGCGTGGCGCAGCGCGCGCAGCTCGCCCGTCACGGCGCAGCGCACCGCATCCCGCACACGCCGCCCGCGGCGCCCCCGCGCGCTCGTCGAACACACGCGGCGCGGCACTCGCCGTCGCGCGTGCAGGCCTCGCCCTCGGCCTTCGGCGCCGCGCAGCGCCTGTCCACGCAGCGCGCGCCGGCCGCGCAGAGCCCGCCGAGGCAGGCGGCGCCGGCGGGGGGCAGCGCCGCCTCGCTGCAGCGCGCGTCGACGCAGCGGCGGCCCGTCCCGCAGGCCGCGTGGGCCTCGCACCGGCCGCCGAGCGGGAGGTCGTCCGCGCACGCGCGCCCGGCGCAGTGGCCGCGGCACTCGGGGTGCGCCTCGGCGTAGCGCGTCTGCCGGGTCACCGCGGCCAGCGCGTCGACCGAGAGGCCGCAGGGCCCCGCGGCGCGCGGGGCGCGGCAGGTGCCCGCGTCGGTGGGGCCTGCGCCGTCGCAGCGCAGCCCGCCCGCGCACTCGAGCGACGACCGGCACCGGGCCCCCTCGTCGAGCGCGCCCCGCACGATCCCCTCGCACGCGGGCGGGACCGGGGCGGCGAGAGGAGAGACCCAATCGCATCCATCGAGCGACCGTTCCATCGCCTCGACACAGCGGTCCACCTCGTCGGTCGATAGCGTCACCGCCCGCGCGCGCACCGCGACGCTCAGGGCGCGCGCGCACTCGGCGGCGGCCTGGAAGCCCGCGGCGCCGCCGCAGCACGCCGCCTTGCGCCGCGCGGGCAACGCATGAAGCGCGTCGCACAGCCGAGCCGCGAGCGGCTCCGGCGCGCCCTCGGCCTTCCCGTAGACGGGGGAGATCTCGTCGCCCGGCAGGTTCTCCGCGGGCCCTGCCGGCGAGGGCGCCGCGGTCGCGCCCGCCTCCGGCGAGGGCGTCGCGGTCGCGCCCGCCTCCGGCGAGGTGCGGCGAGCACACGCGGCGCAGAGGGGCACGATCAGCGCCGCGGCGCAGAGCCGCTGCAGGCGGTGGCCATCCGTCTGGACAGGCAATGCGATCTCCTCCGCGCTGCGCGCTGCTGGTCGATCGAACGATGCGCTGGAGCGGCGAGCTTGCCGGCGCAGGCCGGCGAGGCAAGCTCTTTCGCGATCGGATCGAGCCTGTGACGCCCCCGGGTGAGCCGCGGCGCGCCCAGGGCGGAGCTCCAGCGCGAGGGGAGGTCAGCGCTCCGATGCTGCGACGAACGGGTTGCCTCTTCGCCTGCGCTGCCCTGAGCGGAAGCCTCGGTTGCACCGAGCGGCCGCGCGCCGAGGCCGTCCCGGCCGCGACGACATCGACCGGGCACGCCGCCGAGATGCCGGCGCCCTCGAGCCTCGACGCGGCGCGCGCGCTCGCGCTCGCGGCCCCAGCGGGTGCGAGCGCGGTCGATCGCGAGATCGATGCGCTGTCCCGACGCCTCGCGACGGCGCCCGCCGGCGCTGATCTCTGGAGCGCGCTCGGCCACGCGTGGCTCCGAAAGGCGCGCGCCTCGGGCGATCCGTCGCTCTACGGCCGGGCTCACGCGTGCGCGGAGGTCGGGCTCGCGCTGGCCGCAGCGGATCGCGCGTCGCTCAACCTGCTCGGCCTCGCGCTGATCCACGAGCGCAGGTTCACCGAGGCGCGCGACGCGGCGAAACGGGTCCTCTCGCTGGACGAGGGCGACGCGATCGCGCTCGGGACGCTCAGCGACGCCGCCCTCGCGCTCGGCGCCTTCCAGGTCGCGGCGCACGCGGCGCAGCGGATGGTCGATCAGCGGCCCGGCCTGCCGTCCTACGCGCGGGCCGCACAGCTCCGGTGGCTCCAGGGCGACGCGGCGACGGCGAAGCGGATCATCCGCCTCGCGATCGACGCCGGCGACCCGGGCGAACCCGAGGCGCTCGCGTGGACCCTGACCCAGGCGGCCATGATGTTCTGGCACGAGGGCGACCACGAGGGCGCAGACCTGGGCTTCGAGCGGGCGCTCGCCGCGCAGGCCGGGTATCCGCCGGCGCTCGCCGGCAGGGCGCGCGTCGCGCTGGCCCGCGGCGCGTGGGGCCGCGCCGTCGAGCTCCTCGAGCGGGCCCACCGGCAGCGTCCGGACGCGGAGACCGCGTGGCTGCTCGGCGACGCCAGGATGGCTGCGGGCGACCACGCCGGCGCAGCGCGGGCCTACGCCGGCGCGGTCGACGCGGGGCAGCGGTCGGACCGGCGGACCCTCGCGCTGTACTACGCGACCAAGGGCCTGGAGCGCGACGAGGCGCTCCGCCTCGCCGCCGCGGAGCGCGCCGTCCGCGCAGACATCTACACCGAGGACACCCACGCCTGGGCGCTGTACCGCGCGGGCAAGCTGGCCGAAGCGCGCGCGGCCAGCGACAGGGCGCTGGCGCTCGGCACGAGGGACGCGCGCTTGCTCTACCACGCCGGGGCGATCCGGATCGCCCTGGGGGACCTGGCGCGAGGCGAGCGGCTCGTGCGGGACGCGCTCGATCTGAACCCCAGGTTCGACATGACAGGGGCTGACGAGGCCGAGCAGCTCCTCGCGCGTCGCAAGGCCCCCCGCGGCCCGGCGCGCTGACGGCCTGATCGATGAGCGGCGCGCGAGGCGCGCTGAGGGGGAGCACGCGAGGGCGTGCCTTGTTGTGAAAGCTCTGGAGTCCGGCCGAGGGGGACTCGACCTCAGGTGTCGTATTTCACGGTCGACGGGACCACCAGCGGTGGAGGAGCTATCGCAGGTTGCGACGGCGCAGGGGCGAGCTCATCGGTGGGGTCCGAGCCTGGCTGGCTCTTCGGTGGCTGGCCATGGAGCTCCCGCAGCCGGGCGGGCGCGGGTTCGATCGCTGTCGGGGCCTCCTCTCCTCCCGTCTCCCCCGCCGCGACGGGGGGCACGCTCACCGCGGGCGGCGGCGGGACGAACATCCTCGGCACCTGGATGGAGCGGGCGATCGACGCGACCTCCGGGAAGCTCATGGCCATCCGCTCGACAAACGCCGCACGGGCCGCATCATCGGGGGCGCTCGCCGAGGCCTTCGCGACCCGCAGGGCCGACCAGAGCTCGTAATACCAGGCGGAGAGGGAGGCATGCGCTTCCAGCAGGTCACGAATGGTATCCTCGGAAACGATGATGTTCTTGCCCATGGGCGAGAGGATACATGACCGAGCGACGCCTCCCACCTCGTTCGAGCGGCACAACACCTGAGGAGCGGGCACCGGACCCGACCTCGACGCGCGCGGCGCCCGGCGCTCTCCGCGGCCACGGGACGCCGCGCGACGACGCCACGTCGCTCAGGATCGTCACCTATAACGTCCGCTACTTCGGGCACGGCACGCGGGGCATCGCCTCGACCAGCGCCGCCATCACCCGGATCGCGACGACGCTCGCGCGGATGTCCCCGCTGCCCGATCTCGTGTGCCTCCAGGAGGTCGAGACCCAGTCGCTGAGGTCCTCGACGATGAACCCGCGCTGGCACCCGGAGGAGACCCAGCTCGATCGCCTGATGACGGAGCTGCACGCGGCGCTGGCGCAGGCAGAGCGGCGCGAGCGCTACGTCGCCTACTACTTCCCCGCGCACACCTACAGGCTTACCTCGCGGACGAACATCTACACGACCGGGCTCGCGGTGCTCGCGCGCGACACATTCCACATCGGACACCACAACGCCGAGCGCCCGCACGACATCACCCATCGGCGGGGGGTCAAGAGCCTGAAGCAGACCCGCATCTGCGCGCACGTGTCGTTCGAGCACGAGAGCGGGCAGAGCTTCGATGTGTTCAACACCCACCTCAGCCTGCCGAGCGTGTTCTCGCGGGAGTTCTGGACAGGCGACGCGCGGATGGGGTTCGGGCCGAATCAGATCGAGGAGGCGAGGGTGCTCGCCGATTTCGTCCGCCGCGAGCGCCGGAGCGACAATTTCGTGGTGGTCGGCGATTTCAACTCGCTGCCAGGCTCGCCGGTCGATCGCTTCCTGCGCGAGGAGATCGGCTTCGTGGACGCGTTCGCGAAGGTCCGCTGCCTCTCCGAGACAGAGGCGCGCGCCTTCCCGACGGCCGGCTTCATGAACCTCCGCATGCACCTCGACCACGTCTACTCGTCCGAGCGCCTCCAGTGGCTGGACTTCACGGGCACGCACCCGTTCGGGCACAAGGGCGCGTTCGCGGGGCTGTCCGATCATGTCCCCCTGATCGCGCGCTGCCGGCTGCCGGGCTCCGCGGGCTGATCTCCGCGCGGCGCCGCCGCTCTGGGCGCGGCGCGGCGGAGCGCGGCGCGGCGGCCGTTCACCCCGGCAGCCAGAGCAGGTCGTCCATGATGGGCTCGAGGCACGCGGAGATCTGGGGGCCGAGATCGCCGCCGCACGCGAGCTTGCCGAAGCAGGCGCGGACCTCGTGCCGGCCACGGCTGTTCATCGCGCCGATGGCTCGCTCGAGCTGCGGGCCGAGGCCGTCCTCCAGGCTCTGCCGGCAGGTGTCGTAGTCGAGGTCTCCGCACCCCGCGAGGCGGCCGCAGAGGACGGCCATGTACGGCGCCAGATCGGCGCGCGGGAGCGTGGTCGCCGTCATGGCCTCGGAGCCGCAGCGGCTCACCTCCTCCGCATAGGCGGCGGTGAAGGGATCGCCCTCGAAGCGCCGCAGCGCTGCCAGCGAGCACTCCGAGGTCGCGCGGAGCATCTTCGGCGAGGCCATCGTCGTCATCTGCGTGCATTGCTCGAACTTCGGCCAGCCTTTCGCCTGCTCGGTGGCCCGCTCGTAGAGCGCCTCGAGGTAAACGCACCAGGCGCGCTGGGCCTCGCGCTGCTCGCGCTGCTCGCGCTGCTCGACGCTCGCCCCCCGCGCGCCCTGCCCTTCGGGCGATGCCTGCGCGGGTCGCGCGGGCGCCTTCGCGGAGGCGGCGGGCGCCGACGCGCCGCCGCATCCCGACGCGAGGGCCGCGGAGATCAGCGAGGCCGCGCCGAGCATGGAGACGGCGGCGCGGAAGCTGCGTTCATGGATTGTGCCTTTCACGGGAGCCCCCCTTCGTCGAACAGGCTGCGCAGCAGCTTTCCTGGCCCATCGAGGCCACGCGCGTGCAGAACCGGCCCAGCGACGTCCACGTGCACAGCCCAGGCCACACGCGCGCCGGCCGAGGCGGCGTCGGGCGAGCGGAGGCGCTCGGGGCGCGCGGGGCGCGCGGCGGCGGAGCGGCGCGCGGTCTTTGCTCGATCAGCGGCCGGACCGGGAGCCGGGCCGCTGGCCGATGAGCAGCTTGAGCTTGAAGAGCGCGCCGATCTGCCCGCGGTCCATGGCGATGCGCGGGAAATTCAGGGGGTCGAAGGAAGAGAGCATGCAAAGGCCGGAGTTGTTGGTGAAGCCGATCTCGAAGCCGGCCTCCTTCACGGCGCGATGGAAGGCGCCGCACAGGCTGTATCCGACGGGGTACGCGACCGCGTGCACGGCCTCGTTCAGGGCGTCGGAGAGCACGCGCCGGGAGCGCGCAAGATCGCGAGTGGCCTCTTCCGGCGAGAGCGTCTGGAGGACACGATGGCTGTGCGAGTGCGACTGCACGTCCATGCCCGCCCGGCGCAGCGCCCCGATGTGGTTCCAGTCCATGATCGTCCTGGTCGCGAGCGCGCGCTCCTCGCCGAGGTCGATCGACACCCCCGTGGCGCGCTCGATCTCGTCCCAGAGGCGCCCGATGTCGACCCCGGAGGTGCGCTTGATGGTCTGGCAGACGAGCATCGCCGCCGCGATCGGGTCGCGCAGCGGCTCGAGCACGAGGGTCGCTGGGTAGGCGATCTCGACGCGCGCCCGACGGCACCGGTGCATGAGGAGCGCGACGCGATCCCACCAGAAGAGGCGGCCCCTGTCGGGGTATCCGGTGGCGATGAAGAACGTGGCCGTGACCCCCGCGCGCTGGAGGAGGGGCAACGCGACGTCGTGGTTGTCACGGTAGCCGTCGTCGAACGCGACCATGACGGGGTTCGGCGGGAGCTTCCGCCCCTTCGCGAGGAGCCGCACGTCCCGGAGGGACACCACGGTGCCGTGCGTCTTGATGACCGCGAGCTGCTCCTCGAACTCGCGCGCGCTCACCTCGGCGACCCCCGGATCGAGCTCGTCCACCTCCGAGACTTCCGCGATGCGGTGGTAGGTGAACACGGACAGCACGGGCAGCCGAAGCTTCGCGCGCAGCCAGAGGAAGCGATCCAGGAGCCCGAGGGTGTCGAGCACCCCGGCGGCCAGCACACGACGACCGCGCGGCAACCTCCTGCGGATCCACGTCAGTGGATGTGCGACGACGTACACGGATGTATTCCAGCACACATCCGACGTTCGTGCTTGCTCTCGAGACCGGCTCCGACGGCGAAGCTCTTGCGCTTCCGGCGGGTGGGCCGCCGACCGGGGAATCCGAGGCGGCAGCGATCCCGCTAAAGTGGCGCCCGATGTTCTCGACGGACGCGGACGCCCCCCAACCTGGGTCGGACGTACCTCAACCTGGGTCGACGGACGCGGACGCCCCCCAACCTGGGTCGGACGTACCTCAACCTGGGTCGACGGGCGTGGACGTACCCCAACCTGGGTCGGACGCACCTCAACCTGGGTCGACGGGCGTGGACGTACCCCAACCTGGGTCGGACGTACCTCAACCTGGGTCGGACGATGGCCCCCCGTCGAGGCCGCCCTCGCCCCAACCTGGTTCGGTCCCGCCTCAACCTGAGTCAGTCGCGGCGCCTCTGTCGAAGCCGCTCTCGCCGCTCGGCACCGCCGGAGTTGCGCTGGCGACAGCAACCATCCTGTTTGGGCTGGGGGTGTACACCGTCGAGACGAGCCTGCCCGAGCTGGCGGCACGCAGCCGAGCGCCTCGCCCGGCGATCGTGACCACCGGCGGTCCTGTAAGCGTCACCGCTGTGGCTTCAAAGCAAGCAGCCGTCCCCGTGCAGCTGGCGAGCGCGACCAACGCCACGGCACAGCCGACGCCGACCGCATCCCCGACGCCACGTGCTGAGGCTGCGCCACCGCCAGTACCGCCAAGCACCGAGGCCGCGGCACCTCCAGCACCATCAGCCACCGAGACGGCAGCTCTTCAACAACAGACATCCGTCGACGCTGCAGCGACGACTCCGCCGACCCCGCGAAAGGGCCACGGCCTGCTCAAGCTCAACTCTTCCCGGAATGCGACCGTCTACGTGACGGGCGTGCCAGTGGGGCCCAGCGAGCGACCCGTCGAGGTGCGTTGCGGGCGCTTTTTCGTTCGACTCGGCGAGCCGACGCGCGACGGCACGCGATGGCTCACCGAGGGCAGGACCGTCCGCGTCAAGTGCGGTGTGCTGACGGAGGTGAGCTTCTGAGCTCGTCCGCCCCGCTCTCGGCCGTCGCGAGGACGAGGTAGATCACCGAAACGGCGCCCGCGCCGAGGAGCGCATCTCGACACGCCGCGAGCGTGGCCCCCGTGGTCGCCACGTCGTCGATGAGCGCGACCCTCCGGCGCTGGACGCGCTCGGGCGCGTGCACGCGAAACGCACCTGCCACGTTCTGCAGGCGGCGATCGCGCGGGAGCTGCGCCTGCTGCGCGGTGGGACGGACACGGCAGAGGGCCCGTGGGGCGAAGGACACCGCGAGTCCGTCAGCGACGTGCGCGGCCAGGAGGGCGGCCTGGTTGTACCCGCGCTCGGCGAGACGGCGCGGATGCAGCGGCACCGGGACAACGAGGTCGACGCGCACCTCCGCATCGCGCGCCGCGCAGAGCAGCAACCGGCCGAGGGGGCGCGCGAGATCCGGACGATCTCCGTACTTGAAGCGCCGGATACCTTCCGCAACCGCCCCGCCAAACGGAGCGAACGCGACGAGAGGTGCTCCCGCCGCGGCGCGCGTGCCCGCACGTCTTCGCGGCGCCCCCTCCGCGTAAGGCACGGAGGTCCGCGCGCAATCGGCGCAGAACACCGAGGCATCGGCGATCGGGGTGTCACAGCCCGCACAGGCCGGCGGGCTGAGCGTGCGCGCAGCGGCGGCGACCACGGAGCGGACTGCGGCGACGAGGGCGCTGGAAAGGCTCATGAGCTACCAGCGCGATCTTCGTCGTGAGTGGACGTGCGGTTGCGTGGGCGCACGAAAGAAGATCTCTTTGCAAACGACGCGCGGTACGATCGCGATCATCGTGGTTCACGTCCTGAAATTCCGGCGCTCTACCAGCTGGCGGAGGGGCCCCCGTTGAGCGCGTGGAGATGGACGGATGAGCGTGGCGTCCAGCGGAGCCTGGGCACCGCCGAGCTGCGCAGCGCGCTGGCTGCCGGGATCATTCCAGGCTCCACGCTCGTCTGGCGCAGGGGCATGGACGCCTGGGCGCCCGCGTCCAGGCAGCCGGAGCTCGCCGACGCCGCCCAGCTCCGGCGCAAGCCCGAGGCGCGCACCGCTGCGCCCGAGGGGCCGGCCGCCGGGGTGGAAGAGGCCGCTCGCGAGGACGGCGCGGCGCTGGAGCTCGAGCTCATCGAGGATCTGGGTGCGGCGCCCGCCCGCAGCGGGCAGCCCGTCGGCCCGGCGCCCGCGGAGAGGTCCTCGAACGGGCGGAGGCCCGCGGCGCCGCACGCGAGCCGGGCGACAACGCGACCGAAGCCGCCTCCCCTGCCGCCGCGCAAGCGAGAGTCCATGGCGACGCTCACGGGCGTCGAGGCGCCGGCAGACGCGCCGGCCAGCGGACAGAACGCGCCGATCGTCGTGCCAGCCGCGGGCGGAACGTTCGATGCGGGGGTCGCCCGCGCGATCACCCAGCTCCCCCGTTACGACGGCCCCTCGTCCGGCGACCAGGGACCGACCGAGATCCCGCGCGCGCCGAAGCTCCCCTCGGGGGCGGAGGAACCCGAGGAGACCTCCGGGGGTCAGCGCCCCGCAGACGCAGGCAGCGCCGCGGGAGGCGCCGGCGCGACGACGGACGGCGACGAGCCGGCGCCGCCGAGGCGCGCGGCGGGCGCGGCCGCGCCCAGCAGCCCGGGAACAGCGCCGAGAGCCGCGGGCGGTACGACGTCGCGCGCGGAGGCGAGACCACCCCGGCCGCCGCCTCTCCCCGTCGATCGCGACGCGGCGCCGGCGGGCGCTGCACCGCAGAACGATGGGCGCGGCGGTGCGACGACCGGCGCGGATCAGGCCGCCGGCAAGCCTCTTTCGGCGAGGCCACCGGCGCCGTCGAGCCCCGGCCGCGCCACGAAGCGCCCCGCGCTCACGGGGAAGCGTTCCGTGCCGCCACCTCCAGTTCCGGTCCGGTTCCCCGCGGTCGCCGCGAAGCGGCCTGCAGGCACGCGCGCGCCTGACGCGTCGGATCAGACGGCGGCCGGCGCAAAGGCCCTCGTCCGTCTCGGAGCGCTCCCCGCGCCGCCGCCGCGCCCCCCCGCGGACGCGCCCCGCGCCACGCCCCTGATGGCGGCGCCCCCCGCGCCGTCAGCCCCGCTGACGACGCCGACCTTGCCCCTCGCTGCGTCGGCCCCCCCGGCCGAAGCTGCGCCTGTCACGGGCGCCACCCCCACGGCGATGGCGTCGCCTGGCTCTCGCCCTGCGAGCCCAGCGACGTCCACCGACGGTCCCTCGCCCCGCAGCGCCGAGGACACGCCGGCCGCCGACGGCCGCGATCCCGCGGCGAGCCGCGATCGCGGCGACGCCCCGGAGCCCTCCACCACGGTGCTGCGCCGCGAGAGCCCGGAGCTCCCCACGCCGCCCGTGCCCAGCGAGACGAAGCGCTCTCCTCTGGCCGCCGAGGCGCCGATGGGGCGCCGCGAGTACGCGACGATCCCGTCGGTCGGCGTCGGATCGAGCGCATCGCAGGGGCACCCGGCGATGCGCTCGTGGCCGGGGCTGCCGGGGCTGCCGAACCCGCAGCGCAGCGCGACGGCTGCCGACGCGCTCCAGGCCTCGGGCCAGCGATCGGATCGGGGCTCTGTCCCCGGATCAGGCAACGGCCCGTCAGCGCTCAACCCGCGCGCGCTCGCGGCGCGACGCGGCGACGGCAAGGGGCTCTCTGCAGCGGTGACCGTGCCGGTCTCGTCGCTCATCGGCCTCTGCGGGGCGGCGGTGCTCATGAGCGTCGTCGCCTTCTTTGCGGGCCGCCGCTCCGTCACGACCGCGCACCAGTCGCCGGTCGGGACGGCGCGCACGACGCTCGGCGCAGCGCAGGACGCCGCGCGCTCGGCGATCCCCGTCCCGCCGAAGCCTTGCTGGGTGGCGCGTCAGCCCCAGCCATGGGCGCCGCTCGTTGCGAAGAGCATCCCCTTCGAGGTCACGGCGACGAAGGGCGGCAAGCTCGTGGTGGGGTACGCGAAGAGCGCCATGGAGGCCGTCGGCCTCGAGATCGATCCCGCGACCGGGGAGCGGAGCGAGCGGTTCTCGAACCGAGAGGCCTCCGACATCGTGAGCATCTCGCCGGTCGAGGAGCGCTTCACCGTGCTCACGGCAGCGCAGCAGGCCATCCGCTCTCCCGTCAGCGTGCCGGGGCCGAGGTCGTTCGTCGTCGGTCTTGCGGACGGCGCTCTGGTGGCGGCCGATGCTCCCGACGCCGCCCCCTCCCCGCTCTGGCCGGTGCAAGGGGATGAGCCGCTCGAGGCGCCGCGCGCGCTCGCGGCCGGCGCCGACGGCTACGCCGTCGCGTTCCGCCGCGAGAAGGCCGTGTGGGCAGGCTGGCTCGACGCCGAGCGCAAGCCCATCGGCGAGCTCACCCGGGTGACCGGCTCCGGAGGCTCGATCGGCAAGCCGTCGCTCGGATGGAACGAGCGCGCGCTCGCCGTCGTCTTTGCCGATCGGCCAACGGATGGACGATGGGAGATCCGCGCCGGGCAGGCCGCTCCGGGGTCCATCCCCAGGTCGACCCAGGTGATCCCGCTCCCTTCCGGCGGCCCCGGGGGAGACGCCTTCGCGCCGGACATCGCGGGGCTCGGCGATGGACGCTGGCTCCTCGTGTGGACCGAGGGCCCTCCGGGGAGCCGCGCCATGCGCGCGCAGACCCTGGCCGCCAACTTCTCCCCCATCGGGGATCCGATCGCGCTCTCGCCGCCGGCCGGGAACTTCGGGCAAGGCGTGCTCGGCGTATCGCGCTCGGGTTACGTGGGCGTGGTGTTCCTCTCGAAGCCTGCCGCGAGCTACGAGCTCTGGGGGGTCATCCTCCAATGTGGGTGACGAGGCCGCCGGACCGCGCGAGCCGGCTCCGCGCGGCGGCGCTCGCGCTGCTGCTGATCGCGCCGCACGCCCCCTTGCTCGGCGCGTGCGCCGCGCAGGTCTCGCTGCTCGATCAGGGACAGGCCCTGCGCACGGGCAAGCAGCCCTACGACGAGTTCTTCGAGGCCACCCGGGCGCTCCGCGACGAGTCGCTGAGGGCCGAGGAGCTCTCGAACGCAGCGCGGGGAGAACTGTCGCGCGCGCTGGGGCTCGATCCGAAATCGGACAGCAAGGCGACGCTCGAAGCGGCGCGCGTACGCGCGGCGGAGCTCCGCGCGGCGGGCGTGCTGCTCCAGGTCGAGCTCGTGCCAGAGGCGCGGATCGTGAACGCCCGTGGCGGGCGCTCGCTGGACGCGGAGGACAGGGACACCATCGCGGCGTTCGAGGCGTCCTTGAAGAGCTCCCTCGCGACGTCGAAGCAGCTCGGCGAGCTGTCCAGCCGCGCCGCGGAGCTCGAGAAGAAGCGGGCGTCGCTCTCGGCCGCATGGGCAGAGGCGCTCGCGGACGATCCGCAGCGTCGCGAGGTGAAGCACGAGCTCGAGGCGGCCGAGCGCGTGATCGCGGAGGCGGGCGCGGTCGCGGATCGACACGCCGGCAGGGCGTCGAAGCTCGCGCTCGATCTGGTGCTCGCCGTCGATTCGGGCGACGCTCCGGCGCGGCGGGGCGCGGCGAGCCGACCGCCGACGAGGCAGCCCGCCGCGAGCGTGAAGGCGCCGCCGCGGCGCGGGAGCAGCACGGGGGCCGCCCCCCCGAAGCCGCCGAAGCCACCGACGTCGCACGGCGAGGACGATTTCGATCCCTGACGTCATCTGAACGGCGCATGGCGCACGCCACATGGCGCGCGGCGCGCCAGCTGTCCCCGCCGGACGCCGGGGCCGTCGGGGAGGAGCGGAGCCGCTTCCCCACTTGTCCGACGCGCATCGGGACGCCTATCCTCGCGCGAGCGATCCAGGAGCGCGGCCCGCCTGAACGCCGCGGTCCTGGCCGCACATCTGCAGTTCGACGCCCCCGCGCTCCGGCCCTCCTCGCTGATGATCCGATCCCTGCCGTTCGCCTCCATCGCTCTGGGATCGGCGCTCCTCGCGCTCACGTTCGCGCCCAGGAGGGCGGCGGCGCAGGCGTCGCCGCAGTCGGAGGGCTTGGCCGTCGGCGGGTTCACGTTCCGCCCCTCGGTGGAGCTCCGGCTCCGCGGAGAGTTCCGCCGGTACCCGGTCGACACGGGCGGCGACGTCTACAGCTCGAACGCGGTGCTGGCCGAGGGCTTCGGAGGCGCGCTGCCGCCGCTCAGCGACACGGGCAACGTCGTCAAGACGCAGTGGTTCTTCGCCCAGCGCGCGCGCCTCGGGCTGACCGTCGAGCGCGGCCCCGTCACGGGCGTCGTCACGCTGCAGGACGCGCGGCTCTGGGGGAACGACGACGCGATCTTCGTCGGGCCGGGCGAGCCGGCCCTCCCGGAGACGGCGCCGTACGAGGCGTACATCGATCTGCGCACGCGCTCGGGACGCCGCGCCTTCATCCGGCTGGGCCGGCAGCGGATCGCGTGGGGGGATGGCCGCCTCGTCGGAGCGGACGACGAGACGCTCACCGGGCACTCGCTCGATGCGGTGCGCGCAGGGCTGCAGCTCGGCAACGTCGACCTCGAGGCGATGGCCGTGCTCCTCGCCGCGCCGGGAGGCGCTCCGCCCGAGGTGGCGGGGACGCGCAAGCCCATCGCCGCCGGGACAGGGGCCCAGCTCTACGGCCTGAACGCGATCTGGCGGTTCGCTCCCCTGCTCCACCTCGAGGCCACGGCGCTCGCGCGCATCACCCGGGAGCCGCGCCCGACCTGGCTCACGCCCGGCGACACCGTCGTCCTCGACGCGCGCCTCTCCGGCGACCGCCGGGGCTTTCGCTACGCGATCGAGGGGGCGTACGAGCTCGGTCGTGTGGCCACGTTCGCGGCCGACCGCGCTCTCGGCGCGTTCGCGGCCGCAGCGCGGGCAGAGCTCGAGACAGCGCTCCCCGCCCACCTCACCTTCAGCGCCCGCGGCGCTTACGCGACGGGCGACGATGGCGCGCTCGCGGTGGGCGAGACGCAGCGCCGCTTCGATCCGATCCTGCCCGACGCACAGAACAACCACGGCCCCATGGGGCTCTACGCGTGGTCCAACGTGATCGAGGGGGGCGGAAGCGTCCGCGCCTCACCCTTCGACCCGCTGACCGTCTCCGCCGGATACACGTTTGTCGGCCTCGCCTCTCCGACAGGCAGGTGGGTGACAGCGCGCCTCCTCCCGGTCGGCGCCGCCAGCGACAACGAGAGCCGGACGCTGGGCCACGAGATCGACGTCTCGCTCGCCTTGCAGCCATGGGAGTCGCTGCGCCTCGCGCTCGGCTATGGCCTGTTCATCTTCGGTGACGGCGCCCAGGCGATCTTCACGAAGGCGAACCGCGCGCACGACGACGGCCGCCCGGCGGATCTGCAGCAGTGGGCGTTCCTGCAGGCAACGCTGACCGCCCCCTGAGGCGATCCCGGGAGCGCGCCTGCTGCGCGCGCCGCTTTTCTGCTGGGGAAGTGAATCGAGGAGGCTCGAGGCGCCGCGGCGTCCCGCGTGGCGCCGCAGGTACGCGGGGGGCCGCCCGAGGCATCGGGCGCCGCCCCGCGCGCTTCGTGATCAGGTGCTCGGGGCGGGCTTCGGGGTGCCGAAGATGCTGGCCGCGCGGCGCTTCTCCTTGGCGGCGCGATCCCGATCGCTGTAGCTCGGGATCACGACGCGCTGGCGCTGCGGCAGCTCGCGGCCCCCGACGATGGCGTCGACCTCCTCGGCGTCCAGCGTCTCGCGCTCGAGGAGCGCCGTGGCGAGCCGCTCGAGGATCTCGCGGTTGTCCGTGAGGAGCTGCCGCGCCTCGGCGTGGGCGTCGAGGATGAACCGCCGCACCTCGTCGTCGATCTGGTTGGCGATCGTCTCCGAGTAGTCGCGGCGCCGGCTCGTGAAATCGCGCCCGAGGAACACGCTCTCCTCGTCCGCGCCGTACGAGATCGGCCCGATCACGTCGCTCATGCCGAACTCGGTCACCATGCGCCGCGCGAGGTTGGACGCCTGCTTGATGTCGTTGCCCGCGCCCGTCGTGAACTGGCCGAACACGATCTCCTCCGCCACGCGGCCGCCCATCAGCACCGACAGCCGCGCCTTGGCGAAGTCGCGCGACATGCTGAGCCGGTCCTCTTTCGGCAGCTGCTGCGTGAGGCCGAGCGCCGGGCCGCGCGGGATGATCGTCACCTTGTGGACCGGATCCGAGAACTTCTCCAGGAGCTTCGCGACGAGCGCGTGCCCGGCCTCGTGGTAGGCCGTGGTCCGCTTCTCCTCGTCGCTGATGACCATGCTGCGGCGCTCGGCGCCCATCAGCACCTTGTCCTTGGCCATCTCGAAGTCGACCATCGAGACGACGTCCTTGTCCTGACGCGCCGCGAGCAGGGCCGCCTCGTTGACCAGGTTCTCGATGTCGGCGCCGACGAACCCGGGCGTGCCCCGCGCCAGGATCTCCATGTCGACGTCCGGACCGAGCGGGACCTTCTTCGTGTGGACCCGGAGGATGCCCTCGCGGCCACGCACGTCGGGGCGGTTCACGACGATGCGCCGGTCGAAGCGGCCAGGTCGCAGGATGGCAGGGTCGAGGACGTCGGGGCGGTTCGTCGCGGCGACGATGATCACGCCCTCGTTCGACTCGAAGCCGTCCATCTCGACGAGCAGCTGATTCAACGTCTGCTCGCGCTCATCATGACCGCCGCCGAGCCCCGCGCCGCGGTGACGGCCGACCGCGTCGATCTCATCGATGAAGATGATGCACGGCGCGTGCTTCTTGCCCTGCTCGAACAGGTCGCGCACCCGGCTCGCGCCGACGCCGACGAACATCTCGACGAAATCCGAGCCGGAGATGGAGAAGAACGGCACACCCGCCTCGCCGGCGATCGCGCGCGCGAGCAGCGTCTTGCCCGTCCCGGGGGGGCCCATCATCAGGACGCCCTTCGGGATCCGGCCGCCGAGCTTCTGGAACTTCTTCGGGTCCTTGAGAAACGCGATGATCTCCTCGAGCTCGTCCTTCGCCTCGTCGATGCCCGCGACGTCGGCGAACGTCACCTTGTTCTGCGCCTCGCTGAGCAGCCGGGCGCGCGACTTGCCGAAGCTCATCGCCTTGCCGCCGCCGGCCTGGAGCTGGCGCATGAACAGATAGAACATCACGAGCAGGAAGACCGTCGGCAGGAGGTACATGATCGCCCCCGGCCAGAACGGCGACGTCTCTTCCTTCTCGAAGAACACCGCGACCTTGTTGTCGACGATCGTCTTCGTGATCTCGTCGGCGTTGTCAGGCCCGATCGTGACCTTCTTCGTCTTCGTCCCGCTCTTCGGGTCCTTGACCCAGAAGGTGTACTCGCGGTCCTTGATCGTGACCGACTCGACGTGCGGATCCTTGTCCTTGGCCTCGACCTGGACCTGGGCCATGAACTCGCTGAACGCGACTTGTGTGGCGGGCCGGGAATCCGGGCTCAAGAACTGCCAGATCGCCAAGAACATCATGATCAGCAGAACCCAGAGCAGCAGCGTCTTGTGCGATTGCTTCACGAGGACCCTCTAAGCTCGCGCGGCGAGCCGGCGTGTACTGAAATTGTACGCGTGTTCCAGTCAGCATGCCACCCGTCAGCTCGGTCGTCGACCGTGGGTCTCCACCGTGGTCACACGGCGAAAAAAGGGGGCTCGACAGGGGCCGCGGGTGGGGTGCATGCGGTCAGGTCCCGCGACGCGCAGACCCATCCTCGATAAGCACGCTGGACTCCTCTGGAAAGCCCACGGCGATCTCTTCGCCGCCGCGAACCCGGACGCGCAGCGGCCGCCCCAGCTTGCGAGCCCGCTCGATCGCGAATCGCTGCGCCCGACCGAGCGGAATCGACAGCGGCTCGCTGCCGTCGAGGACGTCTGGATCACCGCCAGGCGGCCGATCTCGCCCGGCGACGAGCATGTCCGAGAGCGCGCAGAGGTGCTCGACGATCGCCGGCGACAGGTCCTCGAGGAGCGGGAGGAGCTCGCGGCGGACGCGAACGCGGGTGAAACGGGGATCCCGGTTGCTGGGATCCTCGGCGAACGCCAGTCGATGTCGGCCGAGGTGGGCCAGGACGTCGGCGCGGCGGGCCTGGAGCAAGGGGCGGATGAGCTCGATGCTCGCCGCCGAGCCCGGCTCCAGGCCGCCGCACGCCGCGCCGGCGATGCCAGGTGATAGCGGGGCGCGCGGCGGCAGGACGGCGAGCCCACGCGGCCCCGCGCCCCGCAGCAGGCGCAGGAGCACCGTCTCGGCCCGGTCGTCCGCGGTATGGCCGGTCGCTATCGCGCGGGCGCCGTGCGCCGCCGCGGCGGCCGCCAGCGCGGCAAACCGGGCGGCGCGCGCCCTGGCCTGGAGGTTCGCGCCGGGCGCCACGTCCACGCGGGTCTCGGCGTAAGGGACCCCGAGCTGCTCGGACAGGTCGCGCGCGATCGCGAGCTCGGCCGCGGCCGCGGCGCGGAGGCCGTGGTCGACGCCGTGCGCGACCACCTCGTGGCCGATCCGCCGCCGGAGCAGTGAAAGGACGTGCAGCAGGGCGGTCGAATCGGGGCCTCCGGAGCAGGCGCAGAGCACGACGTCGCCGCGAGCGAACAGCCGCTCGTCCCGGATCAGCCGCTCGGCGAGGCGGATCAGCGACGGGGGGTGCGACCGACCCCGCCTGGGCGGAGGGGGAGGTCCAGCAGGAGGGCTCATCGCAGCTCGAACGCTTTGCAGAAGATGATCTCGTCGCGATCCTCGAGCGAGGTGCTCACGTGCGGCGCGACCGGGTAGCCAAGAGAGCAACGAGGCCCGCGGCCAGGCGACCCGGCGCCCGCCTCGTCGGGATCGGGGACCACCGGATCGAACGAGGCGCAATCGGGGCAGGCGAACACGAGACGATAGCGCCGCGCCTCTTCGCGGAGTCGATCGTCGAGGTGGTGAATCATCCCTGGCAGCGTAGCGCAAGCCGCCGGGCGACGGCGCCACGCGGCCGCGCGTGGCCCTCCGGCCGAGCTCGGCGGAGCAGCGCTCGGCACAGCGAGCAGGCCGGCATGCCCGCGCGGATCAGCGCGCGTCAGCGCGCGTCAGCGCGCGTCAGCGCGCGTCAGCGCACAGATTTGCGGGCGCGGGAGAGCCGCACGATCGACTCGATATGGCTCGTCTGGGGAAAGAGCTCGACCGCCTCGATGTCCGTGATCTCGAAGCCGCCGCGGAGGATCCCGCCGAGATCGCGCGCGAGGGTGGCCGGATCGCAGGAGACGTAGACGACCACGCGCGCGCTCGAGGCGGCGATCGCGCGCGCCGCGCCGGGAGCCCCGCTGCGCGGCGGATCCAGCACCACGACGTCGGTGCGCGCCGGGATCGGGTACTGATCGGCGTCCGCCTCGATCGCCTTGCCGGCGAGGCCCCGAGCGGCGAGGTTCTGCCGCAAGCAGGCGACCGCTGCGGACGAGAGCTCGACGGCCGTGAAGGACGCGGGCCCCGGAGGGCCCGAGGCCGCGGCCTCGGCGGCCTCGGCGGCCTCGGCGGCCGGGGAGGGTCGCAGCGCGCCGCGGGCGAGCAGCACGGAGAGCGTCCCGCTCCCGGCGAACAGCTCCAGGACGTGCGGCGGCCGGGTGGAGTCGAGGTGGGCAAGCTCGGCGGCGCGGCGGGCGAGGACGGCTGCCCCCTCCTCGGACGGCTGCCCGAACCCGCCCGGCGCGAGGAACAGCGGCAGGCCGTCCGCTCCCAGGATCGCGGGCCGCGGATCGCCGAACGACGCGGCCTCGCGCGCGCCGTCGAGCGTGACGCGGGCGCCGGCCCACTCCCCGCGCGCCGTGCGCTCGTCCAGCCGCTGCCACACGGCCGGCGGCAGCTGCCCACGCCACAGGATCTCGACCACCGGGCGGCTCGAGGCGCCCAGCGAGATCAGGACATCGCCCTCCCCCGCGGCCCCATGGAGGACGCCGGGCAGCTCGCCGGCGAGCGGCGCGATCGCGTCGACAAGCACCACGCAGCGATCGACCGCCGCCACCGCGTGTGTCCTCGGCGCGCGATACCCCACGCGCACCTCGCCGCGCTCCGCGCGCGCGAACAACCTCGCCCGCGACCGGTAGCCGAGCGGCAGGGGGGCCGGATGGACGCGGATCGGCGGCAGATCGGCCTCGGCGAGCGACGTCGCCCGCGCGATGGCGTGCCGGACGATCTGCTCGTGCGCGGCCTGCTGCGCCTCGATACGGACGTGCATCCAGTCGCAGCCGCCGCAGGCGTCAGCGAAGCGGCACGGCGGAGCGACGCGGTCGGCGCTCGGCTCGACGACACCGAGGAGCCTGCCCCTCGCCGGGCGTGAGCTCCTGTCGAGCTCGACCTCGACACGATCACCCGGCGCGGTCCCAGGGACGAAGACGACCTCGCCCGCGAGCCGACCGACCCCCGCGCCTCCGGCGGCCAGCGCCTCGATACGCAGCTGAGCTCGCTCGCCGGGGCGGTGCCGCGCCCTGGCACCGTTCGAGCGGCGGTGGACAGACTTCATCCCTTCATCGTAAGGCGCTGCAGGCCGATCCGGCCGGGGTGGACGACGGACGCTCGGTCGCGGAGAGCGAGAGAGAGCGCGTGAAAGGCCCCCGCGGAGCTCCCCGGCACGGAGGAGCTCGACTGGCCCGTGGTGCTCGCGTCCGTCGAGGCGGGCGACGCAGGGACAGCGTCCACGCCCCCGGAGGGCGAGGGCTGCGCGACGCTCGTCTTCATGTAGATCAGCGCGCCGATACCGAGCACGCACAGCACGGTGAGGGTGATGACGGCGACGAGCACGAGCGTGTTCCTGCCGTTCCCCTTGGACGCCGCGTCCTGCGTGGCGGCCCAGATGGCCGCCGGATCCGGGCGCGGCAGGGAGAGCGCGGTCTCGATCTGCGACTGTGGAGGATGCGCTGTCGCCGCGGACGCGAACAGCTGGGCCTGCCCCACGGTCATCGGCGCCTGGGCCGCCTGCACCGGCGAGCTGACAGGGGGCGCATGGCCTGCTGCATGGCCCTGGCCATTGAAGGGGAGCGCGTACGGGACTGCAGCGTGCGCCGGCGACGGCGCGGCGACGGCCGGGGTCCTTGTCATCCGCGCGTGACGCGCAGGCTCGCTCGCGCCCTGCAGAACCGGCGGTGGATCCTGCGACGGGAGCGCGAGCGTCGAAGCGAGCGGGTTGCCCAGATCGCTGTCCAGGAGGCCGCCCTTGGGGAGGGGCGCGAGCTCGCCTGGGTCGAAGTCGCGCGGAGGGTACGGGCTCGAGGAGAGCGGAGGCGGAGCAGGATCGTGGCCGCCGGGTACGCGCGGTGGGCCCGGGTACGCCGGCGAAAAGCCGGGGCGCGCCGTCGGCATGCCAGGACGCACGGTGGCAATGCCGGACTGGACGCCGGCCTGGCGAGGCTGCGCTGGCGCCGGCTCGGGCACCATGCCGGCCGCCGGGCGCATCATCGGGCGCTCCTCATGAGGAAGGGGGCGCACCGGCTCGGCTTGCTCGCGCGTCGCGACCGTCGTCGGGACATCCTCATCGTCATCCATCAGCGAGGAGGCGACCATCTGCCGGTCGTCCGCGTCCCTCGACGCCGGGCGCCCGACCGGCGCGATCCCGCTCGCCGGCGGAGCGTTGTGCCGCAGGATCTGCGGCGGCGTGAGGCGCTGCTGCGGCTCAGGCTCTCGACCGCGGCTGCGCAGCCCGACGCTGTCCGTGGCCGTCGTCGAGCTGCGCGAGCGCACCTGCTCGACGTTGATGGTGGACGTCACCTCGGCCGCCCACGCGAGGTGCGCCTCGCGCTTCTGGATGCGATCGACGAACACCTGCTGCACGAACTGCGCGACCTCTTCGGAGCCAACGAAGACCCCGCTCCTCATCAGGAAATTCTGCAGGGCTCGCGAGAACTCACGCGCGGTCTGGAAGCGGTCTTGCTTGTGCTTGGCGAGCGCCTTCATGACCACGCTCTCCAGCTCGATCGGATAGTCGGGCACGATCGTGGACGGCGGCGGGACCACGCAGGCCTGCACCTTCTCGAGCGTGTCGAGATCCGTATCCATCCGGAAGAGGCGCTGGTTCGTCGTGAGCTCCCAGAGGACGACCCCGAGCGCGAACACGTCGGTCGTGCGATCGATCTCGTTCCCGCGCACCTGCTCGGGAGACATGTAGGCCAACTTGCCTTTGAGTGTTCCCGCGCGGGTGGACGACAGCCGGTCGGCCACCTTCGCGATCCCGAAATCCACGACCTTGGTGTAGCCGTCGTAGGTGAGGAACAGGTTGTGCGGCGTGACGTCTCGGTGCACCAGGCCGAGCAGCTGGCCGTTCTTTCCGCGCAGCTCGTGAGCGGCGTGAAGCCCCTCTGCTGCGTCGGAGCAGATGCGCGCAGCGAGCTCGGGCGAGATGCGCAGCCGGCGCTCCTCCGCGCGGCGCATCACCTCCCGGAGCGGCTCGCCGTGGAGGTACTCCATGGCGATCCAGTAGGTGTTGTCGTCCTTCCCGAGATCGAAGACCTGCGCGACGTTGGCGTGGTTGATGCCAGCCGCGATGCGCGCCTCATCGAGGAACATGTCGACGAACTGATCGTCCTCGACCAGATGCGGGTGGATCCGCTTGATCGCGACCCACTTCTGGAAGCCGCCCGGACCATCCATGCGAGCCAGGTGAACGCTCGCCATTCCGCCCACCCCGATCTCGTCGACCACACGGTAACGGCCCAGGAAGTAGGTCCCCTGCTGCTTCTCGGACTCCTTCGCGCGCGCTTCAAGCGATGCATTGGTCGACCCGGGGCTTGGAGGTCCGCCCATTCGCGATGCGGGTCGAGGCGGGGGTTGGGGCATGAGCGGTCACTACTTTACCGCGAGTTCGCGGCGCTTTGCCATGTCGTCTCGGCCAGGACACCTTCCAGATGGTCAGCTTCAATCCACCCGGGCGCTGAAGGCGCCTGTCCCGACAGGTAGGACACCACCTGAAACCCAGGACGGAGTCGTGACGGGCTCAGGGGAACGGTTGCCCAGGTTGACCCCGCTCGAAGTAGAAGCGGAACCCCCCGGTGACCCGCGAGAGGAGCTCCCGAGGGATGGCGTCGGCCGGATGACCGAGCCCTGCGTCGCGCGGATCGCCGACCCAGACGTCGAACGTCGCGTCGGTGTACTTGTCGACCGCGTCCGTCTCGTTGGGATCACCGCTGAACAGCGCCTGGAACTTGATGGTCCCATCGACGGCGTAGAGCACCATGTTCTGGTTGTGGCAGGACCGCTGGAGGTACAGCGCCATGTGCACGAGCGGCGCGAGCCCCTCCGGCTTCGGCGTCGGTGGAGGCGAGCCCGGCAGCTGGACGCCGGGCGGGAGCCCCACGCTCAGGTCGACGTCGAGCTTGTTCACGGTCCCGTCCCCGCGGATGAGGTCGACGTCATCGATCAGGACCGCGAGCCCGTCCGAGATCTCCTGCAGATCGCTCCCGCGCTGCACCCGGACCTGCAACGTGGAGCGGTAGGGGACCGCGGCGAAGAAGTCCGGGCTCATGTCGTAGCTGTCGTCCCAGCAGCCGGCCGCGCGCAGCCGTTCGCTGATGACCTCGCCTTCCCCCTGCCCGAGCGAGCACCCGAGCGAGAGCGCGCAGGCGAGGGGCGCGAGCGCGCGGGCCCTCATGACGCCGCCTGCGAGCGAAGGGCCGCCTTGATGCGGCCTCCCCCGAGGACGCGATCGCCCCGGTAGACCACGGCCATCTGTCCGGGAGAGACGGACCGCACCGGGCTCGCGAACCGCGCAACGAAGCTCTCCACGCCCGTCGCGGGGTCGCAGCGCCGCTCGATGATGCCAGGCGCCGCCTCGTGCCGCGCGCGCACCCGCACCTCGGCCTCCAAGGGGAAGACCGCGTCGTCGCACCACACCGCGTCGGCGATCTCGGCGCCCGCGGCGTACAGATCGCCCTCGTCGCCGAGGTGCACCGCGCCGGACGCGGGGTCGAGGCCCACGACGAACGCGGGCCGGCCGAGCGAGACGCCGATGCCCTTGCGCTGGCCCACCGTGAAGCCGTGCACCCCGCCGTGCGCCCCGACCACGCGGCCGTCCCGATCGACGATGGGGCCGGGCCGGAGCCTGTCCGCGGCGCGCTCGGCCACGAACGGCGCGTAACGGCCGGAGGGGATGAAGCAGAGCTCCTGGCTCTCACCCTTCTCGGCGCCCGGGAGCCCGCGGGCGATCGCCTCGGCGCGCACCTCCTCCTTGGTCGAGTCGCCGAGCGGGAAGAGGAGCCGCGACAGCTCGTCCGACCGGAGCATGTGCAGGAAATAGCTCTGATCCTTGTGCCGATCGCGGCCGCGGTAGAGGCGAGCGCCGCCCTCCTCCAGGACGACCCGCGCATAGTGGCCCGTCGCGACCCACGAGACCCCCAGCCGCTCCGCCAGCGGGAACAGCTCCCGGAGCTTGACCGAGCGGTTGCAGGCCACGCACGGGCTCGGCGTCTCCCCCGCGAGGTAGGCCTCGACGAAGGGATCGACGACGTGCTCGCGGAACAGGGCGCGGCGGTCGAACGTGTAATGCGGGATCCCGAGGTGGTCGGCGACCCGGCGGGCGTCATGCTGATCCTCGGGCGCGCAGCAGCGGCTCTTGACGCTGCCGTCGTCGGGGTAGTCCCAGAGGTGCAGCGTCACGCCGACGACCTCGTATCCAGCGTCGCAGAGGCGCGCCGCCGCGACGGACGAGTCGACTCCGCCGCTCATCGCGATGAAGACGCGCGCCCCCGACGAGGCCCGCTCGCCGGGCCGCGCCGTATCGTCGGCCTCTCGGACCAGAGTTGCCATTTCCGTTCTTATAGCGTGGATTCCTCGCCGCGGCCGGACGCCGCGGGCGAACCCGCACGGGATGCCGCGGCGCGCTCGCGCGGGATGCTGCGGCGAGGGCTCGCGCGAGGAGCCGGGACGGCGGCGCGCCGGCGAATGAATGATCAGGCTGGCTCTCCGCCATTCACCCTTGGCCACCCCCGCAGGGCGCGTGTACCGTCTGCCAGATGCCGAGCGGGGTCGTGCTCGTGATCGAGGACGAGGAGTACATCGCGGACCTGCTCGCCACCGCGATCCGGGAGGCAGGTTACGAGGTCATCTTCTGCGCCACCGCGGAGGCCGGGCTCTCCACCGCCTGCACCCTGGAGCCCGAGTGCATCGTCTGTGACATCGGCCTGCCCGACCACGACGGCTACTGGGTCGCGCGCAACGTGCGCACCCAGCCGTCCCGGGTATCGGTCACCCCGTTCCTGTTCCTCTCCGCGCTCGACGACCAGGAGGCCCGCCTCGAAGGGTTCCACGTCGGCGCCGACGTCTACATGACCAAGCCGTTCCGGGTCGGCGAGGTCGTCGCGCAGATCGGGGCGCTCGTGCAGATGGCGTCACGCCTGCGCCAGCGGCGGGACAGCCTCATGTCCATCCCGGCCTCCGTCGATCAGACCGCGATCGAGGGCGATCTCAGCCAGATGTCCATCGCGACCGTCCTCACGGTCCTCGAGATGGAGCGGCGGTCGGGCGTGTTCGAGGTGAGCAGCAAGAAACGTCGGGCTCAGCTGGACATCGCCGAAGGGTGCATCGTCGAGGGGACCGTTGGAGGCACGCGCGCCTCGGCGCTCGCCGCGCTCCGCACCATGCTCAGCTGGAAGGTCGGACGGTTCGCGTTCGTGCCAGGCGTCCGCCCCCTGCCCGCGGAGCGGACATCCATCGCTGCATACCTGCTCGAGGCGACCCGGCTCGAGGACGAGAGCGCCCGCGTCGAGCTGCCGCTCCCGCCGTCGCGACGCCGTCCGGAGCCCCGGAGCGCGACGACGGCGCTCGGCGGGCCGTCGTCCATTCTGGACGACGTCGCGCCGCCGTCGTCGCGCGTCGTGTCCGAGGAGCGCCTGCGCCGCGGGCCCACCCCTGCGCCGCTGAAGGGCTCCGACCCCGGCGTGGCGATCTCCGATGGGCCGCCGTCGCTCGAGCTGAACTTCGAGTTCGAGCTGGCGACCCCGGCGGCGCCGCCGACGCTGCCCTCGCTGGCCCGCAGGACGGCGAAGCCCTCGAGCCAGCGCGGCATGCGCGTGGCGGAGAGTGAGCCTCCGACGCTCCCGCGAAGCGGGAGCCTGACGCCGCCCTCGCGACCGTCCTCGCCAGGGCGCGAGCGGCAGAGCGCCGTGGACACGGGCGAGCTCTCCCGCGGGACCCTCGCTCCCCCGGAGCCCCAGCCGGCAAGCCACGAAGGCGCGCCGCGTGCGACCCCGATCCCCCCGAGACCGGCGCCGGCCAGGCCCCCCCGCCCTGACGCGAAGAAGCGCTGACGGCAGGAAACGGGGACGGCGAGGAAACGGAAGCGCCGATCTAGAGCGTCGGCTGCTGCTCCACCTCGCCCGGATCGTGGTCGCGCAGGTAGCTCAGGTTGACCGCGTTCACGACGGCGTGCGCCAGGACCGGCCCGACGAGCGACCCCGTCGCCGCGAAGATGGCGCCGAGCCCCGCGCCCACGCCCACCGCCCAGCCGATCCACACCCAGCGGCTCGGACCGCGCATCTGGTGCATCAGACCGAAGAGGATCGCGCTCGGCAGCACGCCGAGGAGCGGCGTCAGGAGCCCGCGGAAGAGCAGCTCCTCCCCCAGGCTCGAGAGGCCCGCGAGGAGCAGGATCTGGCCGAGCGAGAAATCGCGCGCGACCGGGCGGAGCTCCGCGTGCAGGCGCCGGGCCCAGCTGAACCGGGCCACGGCGACGCGCGTCGTCACGATGACGCCGGCCGCCAGCGTGAGGCCGAGCGCGGCGCTCATCAGCAGCGCGGCCAGCGGCGGCAGCGCGAGCCACGGGCTCGGGTGGATCCACGGCCATCCATCCCGCAGCACCAGGCTGAGCGAGATCGCCAGCGCCGCGAGGAAGAGATAGCCGGACGCCGCCTGCACCGTCGCGTCGGTTCGACCGGTCCGCGCCCATCGCGACGCCATGTCCCATCATGGCACGCCGAAAGAAGCCGGTGAAGCCGCGCCCGCCGTCAGGACCCCTGGCCGAGCGCCGGCAACCGGAGTACGTCGACGCCCATGCACGCGACCGTGGTCATCTTCCCGGGCTCGAGCGCCGACGCCGAAATGATCCATACGCTCCGCGACGTGCTCCAGGTCCGCATCGCGCTGCAGTACTGCGACCGGGAGGGGCTGGTCGGCGGCGACGCGAACCCCAACGGATCGGCGATGGACATCGCCGGCATCTACGGCGGGCCCCGGCGGAACGTGCTCGGGCTGATGCCGCACCCCGAACGGATGAGCGAGCCCTTCCAGGGCCACTACCGCGCGGACGGGCGCGCCCTGTTCGACGCCGTGCTGCGCAGCGTGGGCGGCGCCCGCTCGGCCCCATCCGCGAGCGCGCCGTGAGCGACGCGTCGCCCGGCGCCGCCCGCTGCCGCGTGTGCGACGCGGCGCTCGCGCCGGAGGGCGATCGCTGCCCGCAGTGCGGCGCGGCCGCGCGCGCCGAGGCCTGCCCGCACTGCGGCGGCGTGACCGGCGCCTCGGCGCACCTCGAGCTGCGCTTCGCGTGCGACGCCTGCGGAGGCCCGCGCGTCCCCGTCGCCGACGCCCGCGTCGAGCGATCCGGCCGCGAGGTGCCGCTGCTCCAGAAGGCGCGCGCGGCGGCCTCGGCGCGCTCGGTCTGGCGCGCCGCGGGCGTCGCGGCCAGCGCGCTGCTCGGCTTCGAGCTGTTCCTGTTCGCCGTGCTGCTGCTCGTCCTCGGCGCGAGCGTCGGGCTCTTCACCGCCGGGCTCCTCACCATGGCGCCCGTCGGCGCCTTCGCCCTCTGGGCTCTCCGGCGGGCGAAGTCGCGGAGCCGGGACATCGCGCCCGCGCTCGACGCCGCCTGGGTCTCCGTCGCCTCCGACGTCGCCCGCCAGGCCGAGGGCCCGCTCACCGCCGGCGGGCTCGCCTCGACCCTCCGCATCGCCGAGTCCCAGGCCGAGGAGCTCCTCGCCCTGCTGGAGGTCAACGACGTCGTGCGCGGCGCGATCGGCCCCGCGGGCGAGTTCGGCTATGCGCCGAAGCTGCGCGTCGGCGCGGCGCGCGACGAAGACCGGGGCGAGGCCGGGGCCGAGAGCGTGGCGCACGCCCTCGCCGCCGAAGAGGAAGCCTTCGCCGCCGAGCCCCTGACGCAACGGACCGCCCATGTCGACCCCGCGAAGCGCTGATCCCAAGCCGAAGCCAGGCCCGCAGCAGAAGGCCCACGCGGGCCGGCCCGCGTCCCAGGAGCGCCGCGCCCTGACCCACATCGGCGGCGCGACGGTGCTCGAGGGCGACCCCGAGAGCGCCGCGAAGCTCGCCCACGCGCTCGACGTGGCCAGCTCGAGCACGGCGGAGGAAGCGGCGCGCGCGCACGTGCACGGGTTCCACAGCTACCCGGCCCGGATGCACCCGGACACCGCCCGCCGGCTGATCGAGGGCCTCTCGAGGCCGGGCGAGCGGGTGCTCGACCCCTTCTGCGGCAGCGGCACCGTCCTCGTCGAGGCCCGGCTCTCGGGCCGGGCGGCGATCGGCGTCGACGCGAACCCGCTGGCCGTGCGCCTCGCCCGCCTCAAGGTGCAGGGCAGCACCCCCGGCGAGCGCGAGCGGCTCGTCGCCGCCGCCCGCGAGGTCGCGGCCGCGGCCGATGAGCGCCGCAAGGCGCGCGCCGGTCCGAGCCGCCGGTACGGCCCCGAGGACGTCGCCCTGTTCGAGCCGCACGTGCTCCTCGAGCTCGACGGGCTCCGCGTCGGCCTCGACCGCCTCGCGGGCCACGGCGCCGACGCGCTCCGCGCCGATCTCGAGCTCGTCCTCTCCGCCATCCTGACGAAGCTCAGCCGCCGCACGTCCGACACGTCGGAGCACGAGCTGCCGCGGCGGATCGCCGCCGGCTATCCGGCGCGGCTCTTCATCCGCAAGGCGGAGGAGCTCGCCCAGCGCCTCGCCGAGGTCGCCGTGCCGCTCGCAGCGAGCCCGCCCGCGCTCGTCGAGGAGGGAGACGCGCGCGTGCTCCGCGGCGTCGAGGCCGGCTCCGTCCACCTCGCGATCACGTCGCCGCCCTACCCGGGCGTGTACGACTACCTCGCCCACCACGAGGCGAGGCTGCGCTGGCTCCGGCTCCGCAGCGCCCGCTTCGAGCAGGACGAGATCGGGGCCCGCCGGCACCTCGACCCGCTCGGCCCCGAGGCGGGCCGCGCGCGCTGGCGCGACGAGCTCGGCGGCGTGCTCACCGCGCTCGCGCGCGTCCTCCGGAGCGGCGCGCCGCTCGTGCTGCTGATCGCCGACAGCGTGGTCGCCGGCGCGCCGGTCTACGCGGTCGACGTGGTCAGGGCCGCCGCGTCCGGCGCGCGCTTCGCGGTCCGCGCGGTCGCGTCGCAGCCGCGCCCCCACTTCCACCGCCCCACGGCGCGCGCCTTCCAGCGCCGCCCGCGCCACGAGCACGCCATCCTGCTGATCCGCGCCTGACCCGCCAGGCTCTCCCCGCGGCGCAGGCGCAGGGCAGGGCGCGCCGCCGCGCCTGAGCCACCGAAAATTGCCCCGCGGCGCGGGCTCATGGCAGGGTGCGCGGGCGCCGGGCAGCGCGCGAGGTGGCCAGCTCCGGCCTCCAGCGGCGCGCGGCGCTCCGGCGCGCGCGACGATGGCGAGAGCTCACCTGGCACTTCTTCTCTGGGGCACCTTCGCCCTCGGCTGCGGCAAAGCAGGCGGCGATCCGGGGAAGGCCGACCTCGACAGCACGGGGGTCGACGCCTGCGACAGCTACCTGGCCACGATGACCACCTGCGCCAGCAAGCTGCCCGCGGAGAGCAGGAAGAGCCACGAGGCCGCGATCCGGATCGCGCGCGACGTGCTCGAGGCCAGGGCGGAGGCCGACGACGAGGCGCTGAAGGGCGACGCGAGGGCGGAGGCCCGCGTCGCGCTCGCGGCCGCCTGCAAGCAGATGAGCGACGCGGTCCTGGACCGCGAAGCGTGCGGCCCCTGAGCGCCGGACGGCCGAGCGCCCGGGCGAGCGCCCACGCGACGAGGCACACGCTCGGCCGCCCGCCGCGCTTCACGCGAAGGCGGGCACCTCCGCCGGATACTGCTGCCGGAGGAACGACGCCCACTGCGGCCGCCGCTCGGCGTGGAACACGTCGCCCGCGAGCATGCTGGTGATGAGCTTGCGCATCGTGGGCCGCTGGTTCGGCTCGAACAGCGTCTCCCGGAACTGGCCTTTGTAAAAACCCTGAACGACCCCCAGGAAGAGATCCACGGCGTAGCGGATCTCCGCCTCGTAGGCCGAGAACGCGGCGCGCGAGGTGTCCCCGGCGTCGAGCGCGCGGTGGATGGCCGTGGCGGCCAGATCGGCGCCCTTGATGGCGAGGTGCGCGCCCGTCGAGAAGAGCGGGTCGAGGAACCCGCCCGCGTCGCCCACGAAGAGCCATCCGTCTCCGGCGAGCTGGTCGATCCGGTACGAGAAATCGGCGAGCGCCCCCACCGGCCTGATGCGCCGCGCGCTCGCGAGGAACTCCCGCGCCCAGCCGCTCTGCGCGACGGTGCGATCGAAGAGCTCGTCGAGCCGCTCCCCCTTCGCCCGGCCCCGGATCCAGCTCGACGACACCACCGCGCCGACGCTCGTCACCTCGCCGCGGAACGGGATGAACCAGAACCACCCGTGCTCGAAGAGGACGATCTGGATGTCGCCCTGGTGGATCCCCGCCTCGCGGGGCACGCCCTCGTAGTGGGTGAACAGCGCGGTCTTGTCGAGCTCGGCCAGCTGCGCCTTCCGCCGCATCCTCGACGCGAGCAGCGTGTCCCGCCCCGTCGCGTCGACGATCACCGGCGCCCGGAGCTCGACGACGTCGCTCGAGTCGGCGCGCGCGGCCGCGGCCTCCTCCGGCCCGGCGCCGTCGGGTCGAGCGCGGGGCCGCGCGCGCACCCCGACGGCGCGGGGGCCCTCGAACATCACCTCGACGGCCTCCCACGACTCGCGCACCTCCGCCCCGAGCTCCGCGGCGTGGCGGAGCAGCAGCTGGTCGAACGCGTCGCGCTGCACCTGGTAGGCGAACTCGAACCGCGGCTCGAACGCGTCGGCGAAGCTGTACGTCCGCGTCCGCCCCGTCGACGAGCACAGGAACCGGGCGCCGTATTTGCGGAGGAAGCGCGCGTCCAGCTCCTCGTCCAGCCCGAGCCGCTCGAAGACCTCGCGGGACAGCGGCAGCAGCGACTCGCCGATGTGAAAGCGAGGGAACCTCTCCCGCTCGAGCACGAGGGCCCGGCGCCCGAGGCGGGCCAGCGATGCGGCGAGCGTCGACCCACCCGGCCCTCCGCCGAGGATGATTGCGTCCCAGCGATCCGTCATCGCTCGTCGTATAGTGCGTGCCGACGCTCGAGAAAATGCGCTCTCGGCGTCGCGCGCCGGGCAGGGAGGAGAGATCGGCGGTGCCCACGGTCGTGTTCGAGGACGGCGCGCTCGGCCCCGCCGTCACCGCGGAGGCGGGAGCGGGCAGGCTCATCGATGTCTGCGACGACGCGCGCGCTCCGATCGTGTTCTCGTGCCGCGACGCGCGCTGCGCCACATGCCGCGTCGAGGTCGTCGAAGGGGAGCAGCTCCTCGAACCGCCCGCGCGCGGCGAGCGCGATCTGCTCGATCGCCTCGGCGCCCCGCCGCGGCTCAGGCTCGCGTGCCAGGCGGTGCTCCGCGCGGGCCCCGGGCTGGTCCGCTTGCGCGGGGTCGTCGGCCGCGAGGGCTGAGCGGCCGGGGGGCCCGCGGCGAGCATCGCGCGCGCCCGCCATCGGGCACCGCCGCAGCGCGCACGTCCCGACGCGGCGGAGCGCGCTCCGCCGCCCTCGCGATCGTCTGCCCCGGTCGTGCCCTGCCATTGGCGGCACTGGCGAACGGTGTTAAGGCAGGCCCCGTTCTGAGGCCCGGCTCCTCGGGGAGGAGAGCGAGATCAGGCGCACCCCGGAGCTGCCCGCGCGCGGTGACGACGGGACGCCGCTCGCCTGGGACGCGCACCGCGGCACCTGCAGCCGCGGTCGCCCGTCGGGCGGAGATGGCAACACCGCGCGGAGGAGTGGACGAGACGTGACCAAAGCCAGGAAGCTGCGCGAACTCATGGCCCGCCCCGGGCCGATCGTCATCATCGGCGCGCACAACGGGCTCTCTGCAAAGATCGGCGAAGAGGCAGGGTTCGACGGGCTCTGGGCTTCCGGCTTCGAGATCTCCGCGAGCTACGCGGTGCCGGACGCGAACATCCTCACGATGGCGGAGAACCTCCAGGCCGCCAAGATGATGAACAGCACGTCGCTCCCGGTCGTCGCGGACTGCGACAACGGCTACGGCAACGCCGTCAACGTCGTCCGCTGCGTCGAGGAGTACGAGGCGGCGGGCATCGCGGCGATCTGCATGGAAGACAACATCTTCCCGAAGCGCTGCAGCTTCTACGCCGGCGTGAAGCGCGAGCTCGCGGACGTCGAGGAGCACGCGCTCAAGGTCCGCGCCGCGAAGGCGACGCAGAAGGATCGCGACTTCGTGGTCATCGCGCGGACCGAGGCGCTCATCGCCGGCTGGGGGATGGAGGAGGCGCTCCGCCGCGGCCGCGCCTACGCGGACGCGGGCGCCGACATGGTCCTCATCCACTCGAAGAGCAAGGACCCGGACGAGGTGCTCTCCTTCGCCCGCGCGTGGGACCGCCCGAACACGCCGCTCGTCTGCGTGCCGACGATCTACCGCACGACGAGCGTCGACACGCTGCACAAGGCCGGCTTCAAGCTGATCATCTTCGCGAACCACGCGATCCGCTCGTCGATCAAGGCGATGACGGAGACGCTCCAGACGCTGAAGCGCGAGATGTACACCGGCAGCGTCGACGACAAGGTCGTGCCGCTCGAGCGCGTCTACCAGCTCGTGGGCGTCGACAAGATGAAGCAGGAGGAGTCGAGCTTCCTGCCCTCCGGCAGCCCGGGCGTCACCGCCGTCATCCTCGCCGCCGGCCAGAGCCAAGGGCTCCTGCCGCTCACGGAGGAGCTGCCGAAGCCGATGCTCGACCTGAAGGGCAAGAGCATCCTCGAGCGGCAGATCGACGTGCTCAACGCGTGCGGCGTCAAGGACGTCGCCGTCGTGCGCGGGTACAAGAAGGAGGCCATCAAGGTCCCGAACGTCCGCTTCTACGACAACGACGAGTACGCGACGACGAACGAGGTGTCCTCGCTCTTCCGCGCCTCCAAGGAGCTGAGCGGGCCGTTCCTCTTCCTCTACGGCGACATCGTGTTCGAGCGCGGCCACCTCGAGAAGCTCCTCAAGAGCCCGGCGGACATCTCGATCGTCGTCGACCGCGCGTACGCCGAGGGCCAGCGGCCCAAGGACGCGCGCGGCGTGCCCGACCTCGTGGCCCTGAAGGACGCGCAGGAGGCCGGCTACCGCTTCGTCGGCGCCGAGGCGCCGCACCGGGTGGCCCGCGTCGGCCGCGCGATCCCCGCGGGCGAGGCGCACGGCGAGTTCGTGGGCATGGCCATGTTCACCGCGAAGGGCGCGCGCCTGCTCACCGACTGCTACCACCAGCTGCAGGAGACCCGCGCGAAGGGCGGCTTCCACGAGGCCGAGTCGCTCCGCAACGCGAGCTTCACCGACCTGCTCCAGGAGCTCATCGACCGCGGCGCGGACGTGCAGGCGATCGACGTTTACAAGGGGTGGCTCGAGATCGACACGTTCGAGGACTACCGTCGCGCCTGGGCGCTCATCAAGGAGTGAGGCGATGTCCCACGGTTCCCACGGTTCAGGCAAATCGTACGCGCCCGAGTTCGTCGCCGCGCTCAAGGAGGCGGGGTTCGACTTCTTCGCGGGCGTGCCCTGCTCGCTGTTGAAGGGCCTTGTCTCGCTGCTCGACGCCGACGCGAGCGCCCGTTACATCTCCGCGACCCGCGAGGACAGCGCCATCGGGATGGCGTTCGGCGCCTGGCTCGGCGGCAGGCTGCCGATGGTCCTGATGCAGAACTCCGGGCTCGGCGTCTCCGTGAACGCGCTGGCGTCGCTCAGCACGATGTACGAGGTGCCCGCGCTGCTCGTCATCTCCTGGCGCGGCGAGGGCGGCAACGACGCCCCGGAGCACATCATGATGGGCGAGATCATGCTCCCCATCCTCGATCTGATGAAGATCCAGCACCGCGTCCTCCGCGCCGCCGAGCCGATGGGGCCCCAGGTGCAGTGGGCGAAGGACGTCATGCTCTCCACCAGGCAACCGGCGGCGCTCATCGTGCCCGCGGGGGTGCTCGAATGAACAAGCTCGAAGCGCTGAAGGTCTTCACGGCGGCGGTCGGCAAGGACGACCTCGTGGTCTGCTGCAACGGCATGATCGGCCGCGAGCTCTACACGACGCAGGACCGGCCCTCGAACTTCTACATGATCGGCTCGATGGGGCTCGGCCTGTCGATCGGCCTGGGGCTCTCGCTCGCGCAGCCGCGCAAGCGGATCTTCGTGCTCGACGGCGACGGCAACGTCCTCATGGGCATGAACGCGCTCGCCAGCGTCGGCAGCGAGCGGCCGGCGAACCTCGTGCACGTCGTCCTCGACAACCGCTCCCACGCTTCGACCGGCGGGCAGCGGACGATCTCGGGCGACGTGAAGCTCGAGTCGGTGGCCAGCGCGGTCGGCTACCGCGCCACGCACCGCGCCGACTCCGTCGAGTCCTTCGAGGCGTCGCTGCGCGTCGCGCTCGTGCAGCCGGGCCCGGTCATGGTCCTCGCCCTCGTCGACGGCGGCACCGTGAAGGGCATCGGCCGCGTCGCGGAGACGCCGCAGGAGCTCGCCGCCCGCTTCGCGGCCGAGGCGCGCCGATGAGGGCGATCCTGCTCGCCGCCGGCCGCGGCCGGCGCATCGGCCGGGACGCGCCCAAGTGCCTCATCTCGATCGAGGGCAAGACGCTGCTCGAGCGCCACCTCGTGAACCTCACCGAGAGCGGCGTCACCGATCTGACGATCGTCGTCGGCTTCCGGCACGAGATGATCGAGGAGGCGCTCGCCTCGCTCCGCCCTTCGCTGAAGATCGAGCTCGTCAAGAACCCGCGGTTCACCCACGGCAGCATCGTCTCGCTCCACGTGGCGGCCGACCGGCTGTCAGGCGGCGGGCTGTGGATGGACGCCGACGTGCTGTACCCCGCCGCGCTGCTGCGGCGCCTCGTGAGCTCGCCCCACGAGAACTGCCTGCTTGTCGACGCGAGCTCGGAGGAGAGCGGCGAAGAGATGATGGTCGGCGTCCGCGCCGGCCGCGTCCTCAAGATCGCGCGCCGCGTGGGCAAGGACTGGGACCTTGCCGGTGAGACCGTCGGCTTCGCCAAGGTCGGCCCGCAGGGCGGTCGCACGATGCAGCGCCTCCTGGAGGAGGAGGTCTCCGCCGGCCGCCTCGACCAGGAGTACGAGGCCGCGATGGACCGCGCTTTCCAGGAGGTGCCGTTCGGAATCGAGCGCGTCGACGACCTGCCCTGGACCGAGATCGACTTCGAAGAAGACGTGGAGAAGGCCCGCCGCCTGGCAGCCGCTCTCTAGAGCGGGCGCTGAGGGGGACTGCTGAGCTCGGCGGCGCAGGGCGCCGAGCTCAGGCCACGGCCAGCTTCGCGCGACGGGATGCGCCGCGGAGGAACCAGCCGTTCAGCCCGATGACCGCGACGATCCAGACGACCCCGCCCGTCGCGAAGAAGACCTGACCCAGCCAGAGCTGGTTCACGAGGAGCGTCAGCACCACCATCGACAGGAACGCGTCGCCGTTCGATATCGCCCAGAGCGCGCCGATGAGGCGCGTGAGCGGCGACGCCTCCTCCCGGATCAGCTGCTTTACCTGATCCGCGCTGGTCGAGGACCGGCTCCGCCGCGGGTCGAACCACTCGTGCTCGAACGCGAGGTGCCCCATGCGCCCGATGAAGACATCGAAATGGGCAAAGAACGAGGAGGAGGGGCCGAGCGCCTGGATCTTCCGGCGCAGCACGTCCGCCGTCTCGTCGGTGCCCGTCTCGAAGATCGAGCAGTACTTGAGCTTGAAGTAGTCCGCGGAGAAAGAGCGCAGCGCCCCCTGGAGCAGCGCGATCAGCAGGAGTGCGTTCGTGGACACGGTCGCGCTCCACGGGCCCTCCGGCGGCGGGTGAAGGTGAAGGTGCCAGAAGATGCCGGCATAAAGGAAGACGACGCCCAGCCAGTCGGCCAGGCCGTCAATGGCGTGACCGGCGGGGCTCACCATCCTCTTCGCCCGCGCCAGCGCGCCGTCCACGCAGTCCAGGATGGAGCGGAGCTCGAACACGAGCGCCCCGGCGATGAGGTGCCCCGGATCATCGAACGTCACCAGGTAACCGGCCAGCGCGGCGAAGAGCGGCTGAACCAGCGTCACCTGGTTCGGCGTGACCGGCGTCCTCATCAGCCCCCGCACGATCCAGCGCGCGATCGGGTACCGATAGTAGCGATTGAGCGGGTCCTCCATCCGCATCTTCCAGCCGCCGGGCACACCGCCGGACTGGGCGGCAGGTGTCGAGCTCTCGGCAGCAGCGCGCGGTTCAGGCATCGGCGATCCCGGCCTGGACTCTAGGACAGCCGCCCCCGGGGACCAACTGGATTGCGACCTCTCGATGGACATGGCGTGACAGCTCGCTGCAAGCCCGCGTCCCGGCGCCACGCCGCACTTTCCAGGGCGTATCCCGTACCTCCGGCGACCAACCGCGTAGTTGTTTGCGCTCCTGAAGCCCCACCGAGAACCGCGCTTCGCACCTCGCGTGCGGACGCGACAGGCACACTCGGGCGCTCCCTTCCTGTAAAATCACATTCTCTCGCCTGCGGCGCAGTGACGTTGCGACGTTTGACGAGCGCGCGCGTCCGCTGGAGCCGGTCTGACGTGGCGGCCGCGCCCCGCCGCGCGCTTCGGGGGGCGCCCTGCGAGAATGGCGGCGCGCCGGGGCTCCTCGGCGCTATGGTGCCGCGGTGGCAAACAGGTCCTGGAGCGCGGCGCTCCTGCTCGTGGCCGCGGGGTGCACCGCGAGCGTGGGATCCATCGGGGCTGTCCTTGGGCGAGATAACGAGTCGCTGGCGCTCTACGTGCGCGACGTGCCGCCGGGCCTCGCCGCCGAGCGAGCGGGGCTGATCCCGGGCGACGAGATCATGATGATTGATGGCGTGTATGTCCGGGATCTCCCGTCGGCAGCGGTGCGCGATCGGCTCCGCGGCGCCGTCGGGAGCGCCGTCGAGCTCACCGTCGTCCGCGGGCGCGACGTGCGGCGCGTCCGGATCGTGCGCACCGAGCTAAGGGCGCACGAGGGGCTCAAGCCCAGAGAGGAGCAGATCCTGCCTTGAAGCGGGGCCGGTGACCGCTCATTGCGCGGCGAGCGCCACGAGCTCGGCATAGTGCTTGTTCGCGTAGAAGGAGAGCACATCGACGGCGTCGCGCACCTCGCTCGGATCGAGGTCCTCGAGGCGGTACTCGACGCTGAGAATCACGTCGCCCTCCTCGTCGGCCGAGAGCTTGGCCATGTTGATCTCGCGGTTCAGCTGGAGCAGGCGCCGCACGATCGCGTCGCCCTCTTCGAGCTCCATCGGCAGCCGCACGAACGGGATCACCGCGAAGACGACGAAGGGGGGCGCGAGCCGCACGAACAGCGGGAAGAGCCGCTCGGCCCCCTGGAAGTCGCTGCGCAGGGTGTCGTTGGATACGACCTCCACAGCCCAGCCCTCGCGCTCGAGGCACGCCTTGATCTCGTCGAACGTCATGCGCGGCATCATAGCCTCTGACGGCGCGGCGCACTCGGGGCGAGCGCGCCGGCCGAGAGCGCGACCGATCGACGGCCCGACGCCCCCCGCTCGTCCGGTCTCGCGCCCACCTCGCGTCCACCCCTCACGTCCACACCGACAGCCCGGAGGCAGCTCGTCCGGCCGGCGCTTTTGTCCGTGGAAGGCCGCGGCTCGCGTTGACGGTGCCCCGCGCTCGAACTATGCGTAGAGGTCAGATTTCGAGTCCGCCGAAGGAGCGATTCATGCGCCGTTACCAGTTCACATCCGAGTCCGTCACCGAAGGACACCCCGACAAGGTGTGCGACCAGATCTCCGACGCCATTCTCGACGGGATCCTCGAGAAGGATCCGACGGCCCGCGTCGCGTGCGAGACCCTGGTGAAGACGGGGATGGCCGTCGTGGCCGGCGAGATCACCACCTCGGCGTGGGTCGACATGCCGGTCGTCGTGCGCAACACCATCAAGGACATCGGCTACACCGACGCCGCGATGGGCTTCGACTACGAGACGTGCGCGGTGCTCACGGCGATCGAGAAGCAGTCGCCCGACATCTCCCGCGGCGTCACCGAGGGCGAGGGCCTCTTCAAGGAGCAGGGGGCAGGCGACCAGGGGCTCATGTTCGGTTATGCGACCGACGAGACGTCGGAGCTGATGCCCTCCCCCATCAGCTATGCCCACCGCCTCGCCCGGAAGCTCGCCGATCTCCGCAAATCCAAGAAGCTCGACTGGCTGCGCCCCGACGGCAAGACCCAGGTCACGATCGAGTACGAAGACCAGACGCCCGTGCGCGTGAGCGCCGTCGTCGTGTCGACGCAGCACAGCCCCGAGGTCAAGCACAAGACGATCGTCGACGCGGTGCGGAGCCTGATCATCGAGAAGAGCATCCCGGCCAAGCTGATGGATCGGAACACGAAGATCTACGTGAACCCCACCGGCCGCTTCGTGGTCGGCGGCCCCTACGGCGACGCCGGCCTCACCGGCCGCAAGATCATCGTCGACACCTACGGCGGCATGGGCCGGCACGGCGGCGGCGCCTTCAGCGGCAAGGACCCGACGAAGGTCGATCGCTCCGCCTGCTACTACGCGCGCTACGTCGCGAAGAACGTCGTCGCGTCCAAGCTCGCGGCGCGCTGCGAGGTGCAGATCGCCTACGCCATCGGCGTCGCCCAGCCGGTCGGCGTCCACGTGAACACCTTCGGCACGGGCCGCGTAGGTGAGGACGTGCTCGAGAAGTACATCATGCAGAACTTCGACATGCGGCCGAAGGCGATCATCGAGCAGCTCGACCTGCTGAAGCCCATCTACCGAAAGACGGCCGCGTACGGCCACTTCGGGCGTGACGAGTTCACCTGGGAGAAGACGGACCGCGCGGCCAAGCTGGCCGAGGACCTGCTGCGCCCGACGCTCGCCGCGGTCCCCGCGGCCACGAACGGCTCCGGGAGCAAGAAGGAGCCGAAGCGCAAGGGCAAGAAGGAAGTGGGCGCCCAGGCCTGATCGTTCAGAGCGCTCCGCCCGCTACGGGTGAGCGGGGCGAACCGTGGACGGCCCCTCGGAGAGGCCGAGAGCGCCGGCGCTGTGAAAGCGCCGGCGCTCTGCGTTTTGTCGCCACGACCCGCGTCTCCTGGAGCGCTCGTGACCATGGCGCCTGGGTCGGATGCGGGGGCCATGATGTGGGCATTCACCTCACAAAAAAGCACCGGCATTTGCCGGGATGGGCTGACTGCTGCGGCCGCTTCTGCTGATAAAATCATCGACGACTCCCGTATCGCCGGATCGACCGAACCTCCCTGGTTCCATGCGACCTCGAGGAGCACCGATGAAACCTTGGTTGAATTTCTTGAGCTTCATCACTGCGGCCGGGTGTCTGGGCACGGCCTGCACCGGGAACATCGGACCGGTAGGCGGCCTTGATGTCGGAGAGGGCGGCGCGGCGAGCGCCTCCAGCACCTCCAGCACCGGCGGGACACCGACCACGACAGCCGAAACGACGGCCGACGCGACGACCGTCGCCACGTCCGCGGGCGTGGGTGCGGGGGGCGCGGGCTGCAGCGGCTCGCCGGACGCCGACGACGACGGCGACGGCTTCACGGAGCTCGACGGCGACTGCGACGATTGCAACGCGCTGATCAACCCGCGAGCGCTCGAGCTCCCGACGATCGCTGGAGAAGGGGGAGCCTCGCCGGAGCCCGTGGACGACGACTGCGACGGCATCCCCGACAACGTGCCCGAGCCGTGCGACGACGGGATCCCGATCGACGACCTGGATCCGCTCAACGCCGCGAGGGCGGTCGAGCTGTGCAAGATGTCGTCCGGGCCCGACGACTGGGGCGTGGTCTCCGCCGCCTGGGTCATGGTCGACGGCGCGCCGCCGCCGCAGGAGGCCGAGCTGCTCGCCAACTTCCATCTCGGGCACGGCATCCTCCCCAAGTTCGGGCCCAACGTCCCGCCGAGGGCGGGCACGCGGCTGCTCGCCCTCTCGAGCGGCACGGCGCGGACGCAGAACGACGAGGGGTTCGAGAGCCCGCAAGGCTTCGACAAGAAATACGAAGGTGATTTCCCCGAAGACTTCCCGAAGGACCCCCGCGGCTGTGACGATCTGGTGCTCGCGAAGCCGTCCGACCCGACCGCCGTCGAGATCACCCTCCGGGTCCCGTCGAACGTCCGCGGCTTCGCGTTCAACGTCAATTACGTCACGTTCGACTGGCCCGTCGTCTGCGACAGCTTCAACGACTACTTCGTCGCGTTCCTCTCACCGCGGCCGGCCAACCTCATCGATGGCCACATCCTGTTCGACAGCGAGCGGAACGCCATGAGCGTCAACAGCACCTTCATCGACGTCTGCGCCTGCGACAGCGGCCCTCCCTGCGATCTCGACGGCAGGGTGTACGCGTGCACCCGCGGGATCCGGGAGCTGCTCGGGACGGGGTTCGAGGGCCGCGCGGGGACGAGCTGGCTGGTCACGTCGGCGCCCGTGGAGCCGAACACGGAGATCAAGATCCGATGGGGGGCGTACGACGCCGGAGACCATCAGCTCGATTCGACCGGGCTCGTCGACAACTGGCGGTGGCTCACCGACAAGGACGAGAGCGTGATCACGCTGCCCGATCCACCTGCGCCGGCGCCGTAGGGCGTATCGCGGCAGCGGCGGCGCGCCGGCGTGCGTGGGAGGCGATGGCCCGCGCGCCGGGCGATCAGGCCGCGATCGGCGCGTCCGAGGTCGCCGCGCCGACGCCGGCGAGCAGCTCCTTGTACCAGGCGGCCGCTCCCGCCGCGCGGCCCGGCAGCGCGCGGCTGCCCCAGAGGACCGAGAGCGTGCGCGTCGTCCCCGCGTGCGTCTTCGTCCGCTGCGCGTCCTTCACGGCGTTCGCGCAGGGGCCGTCCGCGTCGAAGACGCAGAGGAGCCCCTCGAGGTCGATCTCCTGCCCCGAGGCGTTGAACACGTAGCGGGAGCCAGCGGGCGCGACCTCGATGCGGAGCGGCGGGCGGGCGCGATCGAGATCGATCACGCTGATGGGCAGGCCCGTGTGCAGCGACACGGCGTTGCACGCGTCCACGGCCGCGTTGATGGCCGCGAGCGATCCCCCCTCGGCGGCGCGGATGAGGTACTCGGAGGCCGGCTTGCCCCGGCCTGTCGGCTTGTAGCCGCCGTGCCGGAGCAGATCGCGGACCGCCGACCGCACGGCGTCGTCCGAGCGGAACGGGGCCGAGGCCTTGTCGGACAGGAGGCCGCGGAGCGCGTCGCTCCCCTGCAGCTCGCCGAGCGGCGCGGGGAACGTCGTGACGAAGGCGGCGACTTCGAGCAGAGGATGGGCCGAGAGCGTGAGCACGCGGCGCACTCTACACGACGACAGCGCTCCTGGATGGATGCTCGTCATCTCACACTCTCTCGGTCGATCCCGGGAGTGCGCAGGTCGACTCGATGGTGCCCTGAGCGACCTCGTCCCTCTGCCGCGCAGATCGACTACCCTGGCCGGCCGTGACGACGGACTCCACACGCCCGAAGCTGAGGTCGCCCGCCGAGCTCCGGCGCTCGATGGGCGCCGCGGCGCGGAGCCGCCCAGGAGGCGCCGCACCACCGCTCGCCGAGCGCGTGATCCCGTGGCTGCTCGGGGCCGTCGTCGCCGGGTCCGTGCTCGCCATCGGCGCTGTCCATACGCCGACGCTGGCCCTGGTGTCCGCGGTCGTGGCGATCGCCGCCGCGCTCTCGCTCCGCGCCAGCGCGCTCGCCGGCGAGCCGTCTCCCGTGAAGACGCTTCCGGCGCTCACGCTGCTCGGCTTGACCGCGTATACGCTGCTGCAGGCCGCGCCGCTGCCGCTCGCCTGGCTCGAGCGGCTCTCGCCGGCGAGCGCCGACATCTGGTCGCGCTCTTTGATGCCGCTCGGCGAGGCGGCGCCGCGGTACGCCAGCGTCTCGCTCGACCCCGGCGCCACGCTGGTGGAGGCCGTGAAATGGCTGACCTATACCGGCGTCTTCCTCACGTCCGCGTTCGTCGGCGCGCGGCGCGGCGCGAAGCTCGGGATCACCCTGGTCTTCGGCAGCGCGTTCCTCGCCGCGCTCACGACGATCGCCCACGGGCTGCTCGGCGCGACGACCGTCTTCGGCCTGTATCAACCGCGGTTCTCGGTGGCGTCATGGCACGTCGGGCCGCTGCTCAACCCGAACAACCTCGCCGGTTACCTGAACCTCGGCATCCTCTCGGGGGTCGGGCTGCTGCTCACGAGCAGGCCGCTCCTGCCGCCCTGGGTCGCCGGCGTCGGGCTCACCACGATCGTCGGGGTCGGCATCATCGCGTCGTCTCGCGGAGGGCTGCTCGTGCTGCCGCTCGGCCTCGCCCTCTTCGCGTTGCTCTCGCGGCGGCGGCGCGGCAGACACCGCTCCGGCCCCCGCGGCCGGGGCGCGGCGGCGTGGCTGTTGAGCGTGGCCATCGGCGGCGGCGCGCTGCTGGCCGCGCTCGCCGCGACGAACCGCACGCTCGCGGAGATGGCGGACGACAACCTCGACAAGCTGTCGCTCTTTCGCTCGACGCTCCCGCTGCTCGCGGATCACTGGCTCCTCGGCATCGGGCGCGGCGCGTTCGAGACGGTGTTCCCCGCGTACCGACAGTCGCCGGGGAACATCGTGTTCACACACGCCGAGAACGTCGTGATCCAGTGGGCTGCGGAGTGGGGTGCTCCGGTCGCGGCGGCCTCGCTCGTCGCGCTCGGCGTCGCGTTTCGCCCGGGCAAGATCGCCTTGCGCGCGAGCACGGCGGCGCTGGGCGCCTGGGTCGGCTGCGCGGTGCTCGTCCTCCAGAACCTGTTCGATCTCGGGCTCGAGGTGCCAGGCGTCAGCATCGCGCTCGCGGCGACCCTGGGCTCGCTCTGGGGTGACGCCCATGGCGAGCGGCCGCGGCACGAGGCTCCGGCAGGCGAGCCCGGCCCGGAGCGGTGGCGGCCGTGGCAGGCGGCGGCTTGCGCCGCGGCCTCCGCGCTCGCGCTCGTCTCCCTGATGGTGCGCTTCGGCTGGCGTGACGTCGACCACGACCGCCGGTCGCTGCGCGCGCAGAGCGACGCCGGCGCGGCGAGCGGCGCCGGCTGGCCGCGCTTCCGCGAGGAGCTCCGCGCGGCGATCCTCCGCCACCCTGCGGAGCCGTACTTCCCGCTGCTCGGCGCGGTCGCCGCGCTCCGGGGCAGCGGCGAGAGCCCCATCCCATGGCTCCAGCGCACGCTCGAGCGCTCGCGCCGCCACGGGCGCGCCCACCTCCTGCTCGCGGAGGTGCTCGCGTCGCGCGGCGTCAAGGAGCAGGCGCTCCTGAGCCTGCGGCTCGCCGTGGAGGACGACCGCGGCGTGACCGCCACGGCCGCGGGGCTCGCCCGGCAGTGGACCCACACGTGGGAGGAGCTGCTGCGGGCCGTGCCGGAAGGCAAGGCCGGGGTCGTGATGCTCGAGCGCATGGCCACCGCGGGCGACCGCCGGGAAGAGGTCGAGCTGCGCCTGCGCTGCGCGGAGGAGGCGATCGCGCGCGACCCCGCGCGGGTCGGAGCGCACTGGGCTGCCGGCGACGCGCTGCTCGCGATGCTGGAGGCCCCGGGCTCCGCCCGCTGCGGCGGTGACGACGGGCGGAGGGCCGCCTGCGAGCGGGAGATCGAGGCGCACGCGGCGGCGGTGCAGGGCCTCGACGACGGCTCGTTCTTCGCGGTCCAGCTGAGGGCGCGGCTCCTCCTTCTGGGCAAGAAGAGCGCGGAGGCGGAGCAGCTGCTCTCGGGGAGCTGCGAACGGCTGGACAACCGGGTCGGCTGTCTTCGCCTGCGGGTCGTCGCGGCGGCGCAGATGGCCTCGTCCGAGAAGCTCCTCCCCGCGCTCCGCGAGCTGCTCTCCGCGTCGTGCACAACGCTCGCGGCGTGCGCGGCGACGTCGACCTGGGCCGGCGACCTGCTCGCGGCGCGTGAAGACCATCCGTCGGCCGTGACCTACTACGCGCGGGCAGCGCAGGACGAGCCGACGGAGGAGCGCCTCCTCAAGCTGGCCGACGCCGCCAGCCGCGCGGGCGCGCACATCGAGGCGTCGAAGGCGCTGGAGCGCCTGCTGCAGCGGCGCGGGGGGCAGGACCCTGCGCTGCGCAAGCGGGTCCTCGAGGAGAAGGCGAAGGCGCTGGCGCCCTCGTTTGACCCGTAGGTAGACTGCGCCCCCCGTCCACGTGCGCGCGTCCAGTTCCCTCGAGCGAATCGTTCCGTGAAGTTGTCGTCGTTGCTGCGCGCCTTGACGCATGGAGGCACTGGGGTCGCGTTCGCCGTCCTTCTGCCGCGCGCTGCCTCGCTCGCTGCCCAGTGGGTGCTCGCGCTCGTGGCCGGGCCGGCAGAGCTCGCCGCCCTCGCCAACTACATGTCCAGAGGGGTGGTCGTCGTGGCGCTGGTCGCCGCCGGCCTCTCGCCAACCCTGGCGCGCAGGGCGCGAGCGATGGCGACCAGGGCCGGGCGCGCGCTCGCGGGCGGCGCGATCGCGCTCATCGCCTTCATCGCCTTCAGTGTCACGCTCGCCCACGAGCTGGGGTCCGGGCTGGGCGTCATGGCGGGGGTGGTCACCGCGTTCTTCAGCGCGTGCTCGCTCTTCGCCGCCGCCTCGACGAGCATCTTGCCCATCTCTCAGCTCCAGGGGCGCTTCCTGCAGACGCTCGCGGTGCTCCTCGTCTTCTCGCCCGGCGCCTCCATGGCGGCCGCGCTCGCGGGCAGCCCGGCTGCGGTGTCCGTCGCGGTCGGGTTCGCCGGTGCCACGCCTGCGCTGCTCCTCGTGCGCCCCACCCGGATCCGACGCGCAGCGCGTTACGCGATGCTCGTCGTTCGGCACGCGGTCCCCTATTCGATCGCGAACTTCTCGACGGTCGTCGTCTATCCGCTCTCGCTCAGCGTCAGCCAGCCGCTCATCGGTGATCATCGCACCGGGCAGCAGGTGCTCTACTGGTCGTTCGTCGCCGCCCTCTCGCAGGCGTCGCAGGCGTTCGCCGCACGCGCTGTCGCGGGCACGCTCGGGGCGGGGGGCGAGACGAACTGGCACGCGCGCGCCGTGCGCTCCTGGCTGCCCGCGGCGGCGGCGCTCTCGGTCATCGCCGCGATCCTCTACACGCTCTTCGCTGTCCCGATCTCCTGGCTGCCGTTCTCGGGTGCCGCGCGCGACGCCATGACGCTGACCATGCTGGTCTCGGGGATGGGTCCGCTCATCACCGATTCCATGTGCGTCTACTTCTGCGGTCCGCGGTCGCGCCGCGCGCTCCCGATCGGCAGCGTGCTAAGCAGCGCGAGCCTGGCCGGCCTTCTGCTGCTGGCGCCCGAGCCCTTGATCCGGCATTTCGGGGTGTTCGGCCCTTCCGTGCTCGTCGGCGTGGCGCGGCTCGCCTTCCTGACCGACGCGCCGGTGCGGCGATACGCGCTCGTCGCGATGCTCCTGCTGGTCTCGGCCTTCGCGCTGGCGTTGACGCTGGGGCGCCCCCTCGGCGTCTAGCGCCGCGCGCAAGGGATCCCGACGAGATCGCCAGACGCGCGGAGCTACGAACGCGCGTCGCGCGCGCGGCATCCCGCGGTGGCGCGATCGGGCGATCGCCCTCGCGCGGGCCCGCGCGACGGCGAGGAGCGCGGCGGCCAGTGCGCCGAGGCCGGCCGTCCAGGAGTCCGTGTGCTGCCCTGGCGCCTCGGAGCAAACGCAGCCACGACCATAAAGGAGCGTGTCGTACGGCACAGCTGCGGAGCCGGCAACGCCGCCGCCAGCTCCACCTCCGGCCCCGCCACCCCCGCCACTACCTCCCTCACCCCCGGCCCCGCCTCCCTCACCCCCGGCCCCGCCTCCCTCACCCCCGGCCCCGCCAGCCCCAGCGCCTCCTTCGCCTTGTGGCATCCTCACGATCACGCCGTCCGACCCGCGATCCGGGGAGAGCCCCGCGGCAGAGACCGCGCGCACACCGACATAATACTTCGCCCCGTCGAGCAGCGGCAGCCCTCGAATCGAGACCTCGGAGACGTCGCCGACATTCCGCCACGCCGGCGAGTCGATGTAATCGCCCTGGCCGCCCACGACCGCCACCTGATACGCGATGGCCTCCGCGACCTTCGACCATCTCACATGGAGAGTGTCTCTCGTGTTGATCTCGTCGACGTCCTCGCCTGTATCGGAGCTGCTCGGGTCGACATCCCAGACGAACTCGGGCGCTGGCAGGATCTCGTGCCGTAAGTTGTAGAGATAGCCATCTGCGACGCTCACCACGATGTCGTCATTGCCATCGCCGTCCGTGTCCGCGAGGATCGGCGCGCCGACCGGATTGCCGAAGCGATGGGACCAGAGGAGGCGCTTCGAGCACACGTCGACCGCGTAGAGAAAGCCGTTCGTGGAGCCGACCACGACGGTGCTGCCCTCGGAGGCGCGCCCCGTGAGGTTCCGCGAGCTCGCCACGTCGCCGAGCTGACCCATGACGGCGCTCGCCTGACGTGCGGCCTCCTCGTCAGCGAACGCAGCATCGCCGGCGAGGACCACGGAGCTCGCTCGCCCGGCGACGGAGGCGTCGAGCTCAGTGAACGTGAGGCGCGCCGGCATCATGAACGAGCCCTCGACGAGGAGCGACCGGCCCTCACACGCGGCGATCGCACCGTGCGGATACGGCCGGCTGTCCTCCGTGCCCTTCCAGAGAGCAGCCCTGAGGTCGTGCGACAGCGTCCTCGCCGGGAAGCGCCCCCCCTGCAGCGTCATCTCGAGCTGCGAGTCCCCCGATACGTCGGCGACGATCGGCATGAAATAGGTGAGCGGCTCGCCGCTCTCGCCGAGGGAGCTGCCGTCCCGACCGGAGAGCACCCGGGCGGAGTTGATCGCGAGCGCGACGTCCTGCGCCCCATCTCCGTTCCAGTCCGCGAGCGCGGCCGCCTGGGTCCCGGCCGCCGCGGCGATGCGCTGATTCCAGCGCACCGCGCCGCTCTGCTCGATGGCGAGCACGTCAGTGCGCAGGTCCTGGTCGACCGTGAGCGCGACGAGCTCCGGGGCGCCGTCTCCATCGAGATCGCCATGCAGCACGTCCCACGCAGGCGGCTTCTCCAGCGAGACCTCGCGCGTCTGCGCGCCGCTGGCGTCGAGCATCGCGACCGAGTACCTCGCCGGATCGGTGAGCGGGTGCCGCCGCCTGAAGCACGCGAGGGTCGCCGGCGCATTGCCATCGGAGGGCGCGATGGAGGCGCCGAACGCGTCCATCACGCGCCATGCGGCCTTGGCGGGCGCGACATTGCTCGCCCCCTCGGACGCGATCCGGATGAGGTCACCCCGGCTGTCGACCACGACGACGCTGGCCGCCGTGTCGCCGGGAGAGAGCTTCGCTGCGAGCGGAGCGCGGCCGAAGTCGACGTAGGCGCCCGGACCGGTGCTGTAACCGCCGACGCGCGCCCCGGGCAGGAGATCGCGCCCCTCCTGCACCAGGTTCGTGGGCGCGAGCGACGCGTCGAGCAGCGTGAGAAACCCGTCATCGCGGGAGATGACGAGCCGCGGAAAAGCCGGAGACGTCGCCGCCACCGTGTCGAGCGCCGCGATATCGACGCCAGGCTCGACGGGGTATGCCGCGGCCGGCGAGACCCCGCCCTCGAGCATCTCATAAGCGGTGAGGGCTACCGGCTCCGAGGTCGCCTCGAGCACGAGCTCGCCGCGCCCGTCGCCGGTGAGATCCGGGGTGACAAGCGACCAGATATGGCCCGTCCTGCGCGACCTCGACCAGTCCATCCGCGTGCGTATCCGCTCTCCGTCGAGCGACCAGAGCTGCTCGACCCGCTCGGCTCGCCCGCGGCTGAACCGGAAGGCGGACACGCGCGCCTCGCGCGACGTGAGGATCCACTGCTCGGAGCCGGAGCCTCCCGGGATCGCGCCTCGCGCCATCTCGTCGGGGATGGCGGCGAGCTCGTCGCCCGTGGCTGCGTCGAGCACGATGGAGGTCCACGAGCCCCCCGCGCTGCCGCTCACCAGCACCTCGAGCGCGCCATCACCGTCGAGATCCCACGCGAGCTGCGTCGGAGCGCGGGCGTCGCCGCCGTCCTTCGGCGCGAGGGTCTTGCGCCACACGACGGCGAGCGAGGGGCTCTCGCCCGGTCTGTACGCGAGCAGCGTGACCTCGCGCGCGCCCTGCTGGCCGACGACGCGGTTCTGAAAGCAGAGCGCGTGCTGCCGCGGCGTGGACGGGTCGCCCAGGGTCACGGCCTCGCAGGCCGAGCCGCCGAGGTACGCGCCGATGCTCGCCGACTCTGCGAACACGGTCCCCGTTCCCGAGACGAAGAAGAACCGATCATGAGAGGGGACCAGGAGGTCCGATGTCCCGTCGCCATCCCAGTCGCCCACCGTGTTGGCCGTGGCGCTGCAGTGCGAGCGCCGCGGAGGAGCGGACAACCGGTCAACGGCATCGAACCCGCGCGCGAAGCTGTAGATCACGCCGGGGCTGTCCGTGCGAACGGAGCAGCAGCCGCACTCGTCGAGGAAGAGATCGAGGTGGCCGTCGCCGTCGAGATCGGCCAGGCGTGCGGCCCCGAGCGTCCCGAGCTCCGAGGCGTCCTCGCGCCAGAGGATGGCCCCGCTTTCGCCGGCGACGACCGCCGCCCCGGCGCCGCTCAGCACGACCGCTTCGAGCGATCCGTCGCCGTCGAGATCATCGAGGGCGTGCAGCGTTTGAAAGCCCATGGAGGGAGTGCTCCAGCGGATGAAGCCCTGCGGATCGGACAGCACCACGCGGCCGCTAGACACGAAGAGCAGGTCGACCTCGCCGTCCTGGTTCGCGTCGCCAGCAAGCACCTTGCCCGTCGAGAGCACGCCGCCGAGGTATGCCCGCCAATAGGGCGCCGGCTTCACGATATTGCTCGTGGACGACGTGGCGCCCGTGCGCTGCGGATCGTGACGGGCAGAAGCCCAGTCGCCGGCGGCGAAGGCGCCGTCGAGCAGGAGCGCGGAGCAAACGGCGCTCGCCACCGCGCGGCGCATCAACAAGGAGAATCGTTCCATGCGGTTCTTCCCGACGCGCGCCGCTGCCAGCCGCGCGGCGGCATTGTACGCGATCACCACGGAGGTAGCACCGCGCACACCCGGCTGCACCCGGCCGCGCCAGGGTCATCATTGTAAGCCATCATCCAGCCCGCGCACACCACGCCACATCGGCCCCTCATTCCGCGCGCAAGCTTGAAAGTTTGTGGCTCGGGGAGCACCTTAGCCCTCCGCCGGACCCCTAGCTGGATGGTAGCGCCTCGAGCGCATGACTTATGGCTGACGAATTCAGAGCCCCTCCCACGACCGCGGCCCACCACGATGCTCCAGGCGAGCACACCATCGACCTCGTCGCCGCCTGGCGGACGGTCAGCAAGCACTGGGCCGTCGCACTGACGACCCTGCTCTTCGTCGCCCTCAGCGTCACGTTCTACACGCTCGGACAGAAGAAGATCTACCAGTCGACGGCGACATTGCAGTTCGATCCGAACCCCCCCCGCCCGCTCGGCCGGGGCGTCGATACCGTCGTCGACATGGGCTCGGGCTCGTACTGGAACAACCGCGAGTACTACGAGACCCAGTACAAGGTCATGCGGTCGATGCGGGTGGCGCTGGCAGTCGTCGCCCAGCTCAATCTTCAGAACGACGCGCACTTCCTCAATGATCTGCCGAGGGACGCCGCCGCCCCCGCGCCGATGAGCGTGAGCCCGGAGGAGGCCGCCGAGCTGGTCCGCGAGCGGCTCGCGGTCGAGCCGGTGAAAGACAGCCGCCTCGCCATCGTCCGCTACAACGACGCAGATCGCGAGCGGGCGCAGCGGATCCTTTCCATGCTGATGGACGTCTACATCGAGCAGAACCTCGATGACGCGCTCACCTCGACGAACTCGGCGGTCGACTGGCTCCGGACGCAGCTCGACAAGCTGAAGAACGATCTCGAGACGAGCGAGACGTCGCTCCATGAGTACAAGAAGAGCAACAACATCCTCGACATCGATTTCGAGGACAAGACCAACCTGCTTCGCGAGGAGATGAAGCAGATCAACGACGCCCTCACGACCGTGCGCACGCGGCGCGAGGAGTTCGCCGCGCGCACCCACGAGCTGTCGCAGGTCGACCCGAACAACCCGCTCGATCTCCCCGCCTCCGAGCTCATCCAGAGCCCGCTTCTCCAGATGCTGCGCGCTCGCCATGAGGAGTTCGTCCGTGAACGCGACGCGCTCGTCGGCTCCGGCAAGGGCGAGAACCACCCGGAGGTACGCGCTGCGACCGAGCGGGTGGCCGCCAACAAGAGCGCGCTGATCGCCGAGATCAAGAATGTTCAGGGCGCCGTGAGCAGCGATCTCGCCATCGTGAAGCGCCAGGAGACAGGCCTCGCGGGGCTGCTCGATGGCGCCAAGAAGCAGGCCTTCGAGCTGAACTCCCTCAAGATCGAGTACGACCGGCTCCGCAGGACGAAGGAGAACACGGAGAAGCTCTACCAGCTCGTCCTGGAGCGCACGAAGGAGAGCGATCTGCAGCGGATGATGCGGGTGAACAACATCCGCGTCCTCGACAGGCCGAACCTCCCGCTCATGGCGATCCGGCCCCGCGTCCCGGTCAACATCGCGATCGGGATCCTCGCCGGGCTGCTCCTCGGGATCGGTGCGGCGATGGCGCGGGCGATGCTCGATCGCACCCTGACGACGCCAGACGAGGTCGAGCGGGAGCTCGGCCTGCCCTTCCTGGGCCTGCTCCCGGAGTTCGACCGGCGGGACAGAGGCGAAGCCCTCCCCCGCCGGGCGCGCCGCCGGGGCAAGCTCGCGGTCCAGCTGGGCCGGCCCGAGTTCATCGTCCACGATCAGCCGAAGAGCGGGATCGCCGAGGCGGCCCGGGCGATCCGGACGAACCTGCTCTTCATGTCGCCTGACCAACCCTACAAGACGCTCCTTATCGCGAGCGCCGGCCCCGCCGAGGGCAAAACAACGGTGTGCTGCTGCATCGCCATCGCCATGGCGCAGGCCGGGCAGCGGGTCGCCCTCATCGATTGCGACCTTCGCAGGCCGCGCCTCCACACCATCTTCGACAAGGGACCGGAGCTCGGCGTGACGAGCGCGCTGCTCGACGACTCCGTGGTGGACGACGAGAGCGCGCTCAGGACCGAGGTGGAGAACCTGTATGTCATCCCCGCCGGCCCCATTCCGCCGAACCCAGCGGAGCTCCTGCACAGCGATCGCTTCAGGGCGCTGCTCCGCAAGCTTCAGGGTCGCTTCGACCGGGTGATCATCGACAGCCCGCCCATCGGCGCCGTCACCGACGGCGCCGTGCTGTCGACGCTGGTGGACGGCACCCTTCTCGTCGTGCGGGCCTCGGCCACGACGCGCGACTTCGCGCGCCACGGGATCCGGGCGGTGCTCGACGTCGGCGGCAAGACCGTGGGCGTCGTGCTGAACGCCGCCGACCTGAACCGCCGGGAATATGGCACATACCGCTACTACGGCGACAAGAAGGACGGCCACTACCGGGCGACCGCCGAGCACGCGCCACCCGACGACGCGGATGCCCCACCGCCTCCCCTGCCGAACTGAGGAGCACCGCCGTTGGTCCCCATCAGGTTCCCCCGTGCGAGCGGTGCCCGGCGCATCCGCGTCGCGGCGCCCACGAGGACGCGCGCACCCCTCGGGCGGCTCGCCGCGACGATCCTCGTCGCGACGCTGGCGACCACCGGTCCGATCCTCGAGGGCGCGCTGGGAGATGGGCGCGGGTGGACGATCGGCCTGCTCGCGCTGCTGCTCGCCCCGTCGCTCGCCCGCGCCGGCGGCCCTCGTTTCCATCCGCTGGATCCCGAGACGTACGTTCCGGCCACATACTTCCTCAGCGTCGCTTATTCACCCATCCTGGACCTGTTGACGTCCCGCGGGTTCTACCTGCCGAGCCGCGCGGTGGCGGCGATGGAGGCGGCCTACGCCGGCGCAGTCGGGTGCGCCCTCGCGTGCACCGCGCTCAGCCGTGTCCAGGAGAGCCCCAACACGGAGCGCCTGGTCCCCATGCGCAGGCCCAGGGCGATGCTGGACGAGGACTGGGGGACGATCGCTGTCGGCGTGCTCGGGCTCGGGCTCATCGCCGTTTGGATCGCCTCGATCGGCGTCGAGCGTTTCTTCACGATCAGCTATGCCGACAACCACCTCCTGGAGGACGGCAAGGGGGTGCTGACCGCGGGCTGGCACCTGGTCCGGCTCGCTATGGTGTACTGCTGCCTGCGGATCGCGTCGGCCCGCAAGGCCGGCGTGCCCGTCCCGACGATGGTCACCCTCGCCGGCCTGTCGTTCTTCGCGAGCTTCCTCCTCAATACGGTCATCGGCCGACGAGGCCCCCTCGTCTGGGCTCTGCTCTGCATAGCGCTCAGCCTGCACGTCTTGGGCATTCAAATTCGACGCCTTTGGCTGATCCTCGGCATGGTGGGCGTCGTCTTCTATGGCCTCTTCATGGAAGGCGCCCGGATTTCGACGGGCAGCGGGATCGCCGCACAGCTCGAGTCGGCGACCGCGTACCTCGATAGCATCAACAGCCCCTTCGAGATCCGGGAGCTCCAAATCGTCTACAGCAACCTCGTCACGATCGTGAACGACAGGCCTCCTCTCATCACCTACGCTGGTGAGAGCTGGGTCAACGCGTTCCTCATCCTAATACCCAAGCCGCTCTGGGACGGGCGGCCGCTCAGCCTGGCGCAGCGCTACGCGATATGGATGGATCCCGAGTTCGCGCGCCGCGGCGGCGGCTTCGCGATGAACGCTACCGCGGAAGGGTTCTTGAATTCCGGCCTCGTCGGCACCGCCGTCGAGATCGCGGTGTTCAGCGGGCTCTTCTTCATGCTGCCGCTCACCTTGTCGGCCTCGCGCAACACGACGCTGTTCATCCGTGCCTCCGCGGTGTGCCTCGCCTCGTTTGCATACAACCAGTTCCGGGGCGAGCTCACCTCGCTGCTCAAGATCGCGCTCTCGATAGGGCTCGCGATGCTCGCGGGCGTCGTGCTCACGACGTGCGCCAGGTACTCCCGCCGGGCGCTTGCCGCCATGCGCCCGTGGAGCCACAGACCGGCGCGGAGCCCGCGCGTCTTACGGCTCAGTCAGCCGCCAGCGCAGAACCGATAGCCAGAACCGATGGGGCTTACGACGTGGGACGGCAGCGTGGTCAGGACCCAGCAGCAGAGACCAGCTGTGCATAGAGCGCCGCGTACTCCGCCATCACCTTCCTGGTCGCGTAGCGGCGCACGGCGTGCACGCGCGCAGCCTCGCCGAGGCGCCTCCGCAGCGACGGGTCATCACGCAGCGAGAGCAACGCATCCCGCAGCGCCGCCTCGTTGCCCGGCGGCACCGCAATGGCGACACGCCCCTCGTCGCCTTCGATGACCTCGGGCACGGCGCCGACCGGCGTGACGACGCACGGCAGCCCGCTCGCCATGGCCTCGAGCAGCGCGTTCGGCAACCCCTCGCCGTGGCTCGGGAGGCAGAAAATATCTGTGCCGCGGTACACCGCGGGCATCGCGTCCGCCGGCTGTTCGCCGAGCAGCTCCAGGCGCCCCTGCCGCGTGAGCTCCCCGAGCGCTCGATCAAGCTGCCTCTCGTGATCCGCGTCAGACCCGTAGCCGCGCTTCCCTGCGATCGTGAGCGTCAGGCCCTCGACGGCCAGCAGCGCGCGCGCGAGCTCGAGGACGCCCTTCTGCGACGTGACCAGGCCCGCGAAGAGCACCCGCGGCGGCGCGGCGCCTTCCGCGCGCGGCATCGGTGCGGGGCAGTAGCGCTCCGTGTCGACGGGGTTCGGGACGCGGACCACCCGGCGCCCCGGGAGCAGGTCCTGCATGTAGGCCTGCAGCTCCTTCGAGAGCGTGAGGATGGCCGCCGCGCGGCCGAGCACGGCGCGCACGGCCTGCCGGGTGGGCCAGGGCAAGGCGCGATGCCAGCGGATGATCTGCGGAGAAAGCCGGATGTGGAGCACGGTCGGCACGCCCGCGCGACGGCACATCTCGAGCGCGATGCCGTCGCGGGCCGTCGCCCAGAACAGGGTGGTGCACAGGTGGACGACGTCCGGCCGGCGCCGCGCGAGGAGCTGGCGGAGCTCGCCCAGGGCATCGGCCGCACGGAGCACGCGCGCGAATCTGAACCGGCTCGTCGTCTCGATGCCCGAGCTTCGGGGTGAGGTGTCGACGGCGTCGGCCTCGATGCCTGCGTCTGGCGCCGCAGCGAGATAATTCTGCATCCATCGCGCGATTCCGCCATCCGGCGGTGGAATCGGTCCCCAGAGCGCTACGCGCACCGGTGCGCCTCAGAATCGCGCATCCGAGACGATCCGCGCCCAGTTGGCGCGGAACCATGCCACGTTGGCCGCGAGACCATCGTGCAGGTTCGTCCGCGCCTCGAAGCCGAGGACGCGCGCGGCCTTCTCGGTCGACGCCTGGCGACGGCGCTGCGTGTCCCACGAGCGGCGCCCGACGACGCGCACGCCAGCGCGGCTGCCGACCATCTCATTGATGTTCTGCGCGAGGTCGATGATGCGGGTCTCCCGGCTGGACGCCAGGTTGAACGCCTCGCCGGAGGCTGCAGGCACCACGCCCGACCGGAGCAGCCCGTCGACGATGTCGCCCACATAGGTGAAGGAGCGCGTCTCTTCTCCCGTGCCGGTGATCGGGAGCGGCTCGCCGCGCATCGCCCAGTAGATGAAGTTGGGGATGACATTACGGTAGCTGCCCGGCAGCTCGCCCGGGCCGTAGGAGTTGAAGAGGCGGGCTCGCACGGTGCTGAGCTTCTTGTGGCCGGTGAAGTAGTTGCAGTAGAGCTCGCCCATCAGCTTGGTGGCCTGATACGGCGTGTGCACGTCAAGCGAGACATAATCCTCGGGGACCGGCCTAGGCGGGTCGCTGCCGTACGCCGCGCAACCGGAGGAGCAGAAGACCACGCGGTCGACCCTGCTCCGCTCCGCGTGCTGCAGCACGCGCAGCGTCCCGAGGCCATTCACCTCGAGATCCCGCTCCGGGTTGTCCACCGAGTTCTGGTTCGCGAAAAGCGCGGCGAGATGGAAGACGTAGGAGGGCTTCTCCCGGAACACCTCCGCGAGCACGTCGTCGTTGACGACGCTCCCCTCCACGAAGCGCACATTGCTCCGCTGCGGCAGGCACCACCGGTACGCGGAGGAGAGGTCGTCGACGACGATCACCTCTGCGCCTTCGTCGGCGAGGGCCGCCGTGAGCGTGCTCCCGATGGCACCCGCGCCCCCGGTGACGATCACCAGGCGGTCCTTGTAACCCTGCCTGATGGTCTCCTGCCTCTCTGTACCTTCGCTCATGAGATGACTCCTTCTGCGGTGCGCGGAGGGGAATCGCACGCACATGGGCCCCTCGCAACTGTCCCTTCGCGTACCGAAACCTGCTTTCGACTTGCGTCCACTTCTCCGCTCGCGTGGCGCTGGCCTGTCGCGCTCGCCGTCATCGCGCCGCGCGCGAAGACTTCCTCGTACCGGGTTATCAGCGAATCGCGGGTGAACCAGGTGAGAAAAAACCTGCGCCCGGTCTCGCCCATGGCGCGCCGGGCCTCTGGAGCCATACCGTGTAGCTGACGTATGGCCGCCGCGAGCGCCAGCGGATCCCCGGGCTCGCACGCGAGACCCGCCCCGCTGTCCCGGACCAGGTCCGCCGGATCTCCGCCCGCTCCGACCAGCACTGGCCGCCCCGCAGCCATGTAGGCCGGAATCTTGGAGGGGATCGTCATTTCGAAGCATGGATCCCTCCGCAGATGTGCGAGGAGCACGTCGGCCATCGCGAAGAAGTAAGGCATGCGCTCGTGCGGCTGCTGACCGATGAAAACGACGTTCGGGAGCGCGCGATCCGCGGCCTCGCGCCGGAGCCGGGGCGCGTCGACTCCCTCCCCCACGAACACGATGCGTATGTCAGCGAGATCGCGCAGAAGGTCGGCCGCGGCAAGAACGCAGGAGAGGCCCTGGGCGGCACCCATGTTGCCCGCGAACAGAACCACGAACTTTCCCGACAGCCCGTGCTCCTCCGCGAGCCGCGGATCGGGCTCCATAGGTCGGTAGATCCGATCGTCTGCCCAGTTCGGGATCAGGTGCACCTTGTCGGGAGAGACGCCTTTGCGCACGAGCTCCCGCTTGAGGCCCGGGCTGATGACCGTGATGGCCGCAGACCGGTCGTAGATGGCTGAGGTCAGGCGATCGATGCCGGAGAGCACGAGGCGGTTGTTCAGCATGCCCGAGGCCGCCGCCGTCTCCGGCCAGATGTCCTGGACCTCGTAGATCATGGGGATCCCACGCAGCGCGGTGAGCCAGGCGGCCGCCAGCCCGAGGCTGGGCGGGGGATTGTGGACCCAGGCGACGTCCGCCGGCCCGGAGAGCACCGGGCCGAGCAGCGCGGTCGATGCAGCGAAGCTCGCGTAGTTGAGGGTCCGCAACACCCGCGAACGGCTGTGGTCGGGATAGATGGGGAGGCGGATCACCTTCACGCCGCCCGCGCGCTCCACGTCCCAGAGGCGCTGCCGGTACCCGGGATAGATACGACCCTGAGGGTAGCTCGGGAACGCACAGATCGATGCCACCTCATGTCCGCGCTCCACCAGCGCTTCCGCGAGCAGGTGGGGGCGAGCCACCGGCTCGGGGGCATACCACTGGGATAGCAGCAGGATTCTCACCGTGACCCTCTGGTGCGTCGGCGCGCGCTGGCATTCATCCGAAACGCGCGCGAGCGTTCATTCGCCGAGCCCCAAGCCCGCAGGAGCCTGAAGTATCAAGGACTTCGGGCCTTCCGCGGGGGCGCGCAGCTCCTCGCATAGGGAAATGCTCACCCCTGCGAAGCTTCCAGCCTCACTAGAAAAATTAAGCTCGACCGCAGTAGGGCTTGGCATCTCAGCAAGGAGCGTCCTTTACCATCCGTTCGAGATGCGACGCAAGGATGGATCGACGATCGTCCTCAACGGCGTGCGCAGATCCGCGCTGTGAGGTAACCTCCCAACAAGGGGGGCGGGCGAGTCCTTCAGGAGATCTCTGGCGGCCCGGCGGCGCTCGGAGCGCCAAACAGCCGGCCGCGCTCCGCGATGATTACAGATGGGTTCGCCGACAGGGCACAGAATGCAGAATCTGAGCGAAGATCAGCAGCGGGCACGACGTCACCGAGCCTCAGTTTCGACTTGACAGCAGGATCGTTTCTGCGCTGCAAAATGATCGTTTCTGCGCTGCAAAGCTTGTGCCCCAGCAGTGCATTCACGGCGCGGCGCCTCCGATGCCGAAGTACGTCCACCGCCACGGTGGCCTGCACCGGAGTGCTGCGCTACGAGGCATCTCGACGATGCGCGAATCGGCGCGTCGTCAACATCATGGACATAGAGAGGAGAAAGCACGCCCGAGGCCGAGCCAACGAATCTCTCGCCCCGACGCACCATACGTCGGAGCCAGGGTGGCAACACCCGCTCCGCGGTAGAGGCTTTTGCTTTGCTGGCTGTCAGCGCATAGGAGGACCTTGACTTCCAAATCGCGTCCGTAGTATCATGGGCCATCGGCCCGGGCGCTGGGGATTTTCGACGCTCGGACGCACTGCTTTTGCCAATCCTCCCGCCGGCTGGTCCCACTGTACTGACTTGGTGTACTATAGCGGGGCGCGTCTTCGTGTGATACGGGCTCATCCGTGTCGTTCGGCTCGCTACGGCGTACTTTCGTACGCCTCACTCGCCTGCCTAGCGGCTGAGCCCGTATCACACGAACCTGCACCCCGCTATAGGGGCGGAGCGCACCGACGAAGGATTGTCATCCATGACAACGAGCTACGAAATCGGCGCGCGGCGCCGCACCGTCAAGGTGCGAAGCTCACAGAGAGGATGAGCGATGGTAAGCACGCTCACCGCAGTCATCCTTGCGCTGATCCTCTCCTGGGCGGCAACGCCGCTGGTGCGCAGGCTGGCCTTCGTCGTCGGGGCGGTGGACAAGCCGACCGCGAGGCGCGTGCACACGCGCAGCATACCGCGCCTCGGTGGGCTCGCGATCGTGGCCGGCTTCATATTGCCGCTCTTCATTCTCGTGGCGCTGCAGACGCAGATCGCGGTCATGTGGTTCTCCCAGCGCTCGCTGGTGGTGGGCTTGCTGGCTGGCGGGCTGACGATCGCGGCGGCTGGCGCCTGGGATGACATCAAGGGGATGCGAGCGCAGCACAAGCTGCTTGTGCAGATCCTCGCCGCTTCGGCCGCGTGGGGCTTCGGGCTCCGCGTCGAGAGCGTGACGCTACCGTACTTCGGGCATGTGTCCTTCCATCCTTATTCATTCCTGGTGACGATTCCGTGGTTTGTCGGGATCATCAACGCGGTCAACCTGATCGACGGGCTCGACGGGCTCGCGGCAGGCGTGGGCTTCTTCGCTTGCGTCGCCAACTTCATCATCGCATACCTCGGCGGGTACCCGGGGAACCTGGTCATCTGCCTGCTCGCCGCGACGCTCGCGGGCGCGATCGTCGGGTTCCTGTTCCACAACTTCCACCCCGCGACCATCTTCATGGGCGACACCGGGAGCATGTTCCTCGGCTTCATGCTCGCGGCGATCCCGCTCGTCGGCGTGGGCACGACCAAGGGCGGGACCGCGCTCGCGATCCTGGTGCCCCTGCTCGCCCTGGGCCTGCCGATCTTCGACATGATCTCGGCGATGGTGCGGCGATTTCTAGCCCGGCGGTCGATCTTCTCGGCGGACCGCTCGCACATCCATCACAAGCTGCTCGACAAGGGCCACTCGCACCGCGGCGCGGTGCTCATCCTGTATGGGTTGAGCCTCCTGTTCACCGTGGTCTCGCTCGTGGCCTACGTCGGCCGCTCGCACGAGATCGGCCTCGCGCTCGTGGGGAGCAGCGCGGTGCTCTTCATCGTGGTGCGCGCGGCGGGCTCCATGCCCATATTCGGCGCACGAGCGCGCGACGCGCAGTACCAGCGCGACGCCACCGTGGAGGCGCTGCGCCACGCCGTGCCGAGGGTGCTGGTCGAGCTGGAGACGACGAGCGGAACGGAGAAGCTCCGCGGGGTGCTCGAGCGCCTGGCGGTGGAGGCGCAGCTCATGTCGGTCGAGGCAAGCTCCACCGGCGCCAACGGGAGCGCGCGCGTGAAACCGTGGCGCTGGACGCAGGACACGGCCACCCCGCAGCAACTCCGCGAGGCAGTCGTCGCGACGTTCCTGATCGACCTGACCGGTGAGCTCGTCGAGCTTCGCTTCCGCTGGGACAGTGAGGATGGCACGGTCCACCCGCAGGCGGACATGCTGCTGCAGCTCGTCGCAGACGCCGCCGAGCGCCTGCTGCGCGGGCCGCATGCGCGCCCGCTGAAGCCGCGCGCGCAAGAGCACCTGTCGGTTGTGTGAGGGCCTTCGCCGCGCAGCAGACTTGCTGGCGCTGCGCAACGTGACCGAGGAGACATCGTGGAGATTGCCCGCAGGATCGTCGAATTCAACCTCAAGACGAACGAACTATTTTACCGCTTCACAGATCGCGAGCATTACTGGAAAGTCTACCAGGGCATGGTGGATGAGGCGGTAACGCCAGCGAAGGATATCATTCATCTTGGCTGCGGGCCGCTCTGGTTCGGCAAGGTGGCGACGGTGCCGCTGGACGGCAAGACGATCTATGCCGTCGATCCGGACGAGCGAGCGCTCGCCCGCAACCCATCTCCGCACCGCATCTGCGCGTTCGGCGAGTCCATTCCGTTGCCAGACGGCTGCGTGGAGGTGATCGCCGCGGATCATCTGCTCGAGCATCTGGCGAATCCGGAGGCCGTGCTGCACGAGGCGCACCGCCTGCTACGTCCGGGCGGCCGGTTCTTGTTTACCGCGCCGAACCTGCTCTCCTACACGGGGCTGGCGACCCATCTGACGCCGTACTGGTTCCACACGTATTACCTGGGGCTGCTGCGCGCGACGAAGGGCCGCAGCGATATCCTGGCGTACCCGACCTATTTCCGCATGAACACGCTGTGGGCCGTGGAGCGCATCGCGAGGGCGACGGGCTTTCGTGTGGAGAAGCTCCACACCGGGGTGGATCACCCGACGTACACCGTGCTGTTCCCCGTGCTGCACCAGGCGGTGATCGCGCTTCACGTCTTGCTCGAGAAGGTCGAGTCGCTCGCCCCGTTCCGCATCACGCTCACTGGCTGCCTCGTCCGCGAGTAGGCGCGGCCTGGCGCGCGCCGCGCGCGGCCCGGCCAGCGAGCGCGGGCAGGGCACGGCGGCGGCTCGCGCGATGGTCCGGGCCGCGCGCGGCGGCCATCAGCTCGCGCCTGGCGCCACATACCCGTCGCCGCCCGTGGGGACCGGAGCTGCGAGGCGCCAGGACCGCGCGTTCAGATCCCCGCGCGCCGCCCGGCTCATAGCTCGTCGTACTTCAGCGTCCAGACGCGATGATCCTGAACGGGTTGCCCGCAACCACCGTGTTCGATGGAACATCCTTGTTCACGACGCTGTTGGCTCCGATGATCACGTTGTCGCCAACCGTGATGTCACCGATGACGACGCTCCCGGCCCGGATGTACACGTCATTTTGGCTTCGACGAACTTGCCCTGGCGTTGCTCGTAGAATCCTTCGGCGGTCGATTCGACGGACCCGCGCAGCCTGCCGACGCGAGAGCTCCCCCGAGGGACCTCGGCATCAGGTCCTCTCGGCAGCGCAGAAGATATAGGGGGATGTGACAGGGTTCGGGCGGAACGCCAAGCCGTGCGCGTCGAGCGCCCAGACCATGCCAGCCGCCGCAGAGGCCGCTCCCAACGCCGGCAGACGGAGCCAGCGCGACCCGATGCCGCCCACCCCGAAGAGGCTGACGTCGAGCGGAAGGATGTACTCGCTCCACAGGACATTGAGCCCTGCGTCGCGGTGGGCCTGGGTCAACGCCTCACGGTTGAGCGGGACATGCACGTCGTAGTTCGGCCTGTTGGTCACCTTGGCCACCCACCCGACGAGCCCGCACATGTTGGGAATCTCCGTGACCATGCGTCCGCCTGGGCGCAGGTAGCGCGCGCATGCGCGAAGGCATGCCGCTGTGTCCTCGAAGTGCTCGACCACGCCGAGCGATACGACCACGTCGAAGGCGCCCAGCAAGCGCTCCGGCGGGTCGAACAGGTCGGCGCACACGATCTCTCCCGGGATGCCGGCGCGCGCGAGGATGTCCCGCTCCTGCTTGCAGCCAATCTCGGTGTAATCGATCCCCGTGATATGAAACCCAAACTCGCGGGCGAAGTAAGGGAGCCAGGCGGAGCGACCGCAACCGACCTCCAGCAGGTGTTTTCCCCTCGTAGCCATGCCCTCGAACGCGCGAACGAACTCACGATGAAAAGCCTGGAGCACGTATTGCCTGAGCCCAGGCGCGCGCGGATTCACCGGCTCCGGAAGCGACCGGTTCGACCATATTTGATTCCAATGCGCTCGTCCTGCCTTGTCTCCGGCCGACATCGCCACGTCGTTCATCGCGTCCTCGCTAGGCAGGCCGCCGGCATCGACGGGTGCCTGGCGGAAGGAAACCACGATTTCCCACATCGATCCAGGGCAAAAACGCGCGGCGTTTCGGGCCCGCGCCGGCCGCGCGCCACGTCCGGCTCGGCGAGATCGAGCCTCGACAGCCGCGCAAGGCCATGCTGACGAGCAAGGTCGTGCGCTGCGGACGCTGCGGCAGCGACCTACATTACCCCCTGGAGGGCGGGATCGACTCCGCGAGATCCTGGCCCCCGTCGTGATGAGGCACGACTTCGCCGGCTGGGTCGTCCAGGCGTCACGCCGAGGCGGGTCGCTTTGCCAGGGCGCGACATTTCCGACTTTTTATTCGCTTCTCGTCTCGGGCTTCATAGCACTGCCGAATCACATTCTCCCGCAACCGCTTGGAATCGCTAAAGTTCTTATCGTATCACGGACTCTAAAACCCCAGTCATTTCGATCGCTTACGGAGCTGCGCGGCGCAGTGGTGCTAGCTTTCTCTCGTGCTAGCACCAAGCGCCCCCGAGCCCATCGGAGCGTTCACCGACGACTTTCCTCCTGCATGCGGAGATGGGCCTGACCGCGGCGCAAGTGGGCGCGGCGGTAGGCCGCACCGACCGGGCCATGCGCACCGTGCGCACGCTCACGGCGCAGCAGATGCTCGAGTCGATCTGGGCGGAGCTCGGGCGACAAGTTCTCTGAGACGGGGGGCGCGGGCGGGCGCGGGCGCAGCCGCAGGTGCGTCGCGCAGGGCGCGGCGGGCGCGCTTCATGCGCTCCTCCTGCTCGTCTGGGCAGCGGTGGTCTTCGCGCTCTGCCTCCGCTTCTACCGGCGCCGCGAGCGCTGGACGGCGGCGCGGCTCGCGATGACCCACGACCTCATCGAGCGGCTGGTTGGCCACCGCACCCGCCTCGCCCAGGAGGTCCCCGGGCGCGTTCATCGCGGAGAGGACGAGGCGCTCTCGCAATACCAGCTCCGGTCGCGCGAGCTCGACCACAGCCAGGTCGAGCTCGCCGCGATCGTGCCGCGCGGATGGCTCATGGCGGGCATCGTGGGCCTCTTGCCGCCGTTCCTGTCCGGCGGCGGATCCCCGGCCACGTACGCCGTCGCGCTCGGGGGCGTCCTGCTCGCGAGCCGCGCCCTGCAGGGGCTCGCGGCCGGCCGGGCGAGGCCCACGGTGAGCGACCTCTCGCTCCGGATCACGGCGGGCGAGCGCATCCTGCTCGAGGGGCGTCGAGCGGCAGGAAGTCGATGCTGAGCGCTGTCCTCTCGGGGCTGCGCGTGCCCGCGTGGCGCCGCCTCGTCGCGGCGGCGCCGCAGTTTCACGAGAATCACGTCCTCGCCGGGACGTTCGCCTACAATCTCCTGATGGGCCGGCGCTGGCCGCCGCGGCCCGGCGATCTCGAGGAGGCCGAGGCGCTCTGCCACGAGCTCGGTCTCGGCGATCTGCTCGCGAGGATGCCGTCGGGGCTCGATCAGGTGGTGGGCGAGACGGGCTGGCAGCTCTCGCACGGCGAGCGGAGCCGGCTCTACATCGCCCGCGCGCTCCTGCAGGGCGCCGAGATCGTGCTGCTCGACGAGAGCTTCGCGGCGCTCGACCCAGAGACGCTAGAACGAGCGCTCCGGTCTGTGCGCGGGCGGGCGCGGCCCCTCGTCGTCATCGCCCACCCGTGACATCCCGCGCGCCATGGTGAATGCTGCGGTCCGGTGCAGCAACGAAGCCTTTGGGAAAATGGAGGAACCATGCGTACCCACCGCACGCTTCTTGGGTTGGCGATCGGCGCTCTAATGGCCATGTCGGCCGTGACCGCACAGGCCGCGATATCCATCTCCGTCGTCGAAGCGACGGACGGACAGTTCGTCCAGGGAAACCTCTTGACCGTACACGTCATCCCAGAGGGGGACGCCACTCCCTCTCTCGTGACGGCAGAGTACGGAGGCATGGCGATCGAGCTCGCTCCGGCGGCCTCGGGCTCCTATGAAGGGACGTTCGACATCAGCGAGGTCGCCTACGGGCCTCACCCGCTGACGGTCAGCGTATTCGACCCGTCGGGGGGCGAGGAGACCGCGCAGACGATCGTGCACAAGTACGCGCCGCCGACGCCCTGGCTGTCGACGCCGAGGCCGAGCAGCGTCCTCGGACCCGCGCCGATCTTCGATGCGAGGTGCACGCCGACTCCGCCTTACGACTGCACCGACGTTTGCGTGACCCTCTCCGTGATGGGTGAAACCAAGGGGCAGCGCTGCTCCCACCGCGAGCCGGGCGAGTCGCCGGCGCCGCTGGCGCTCTATTGGTATTTCCCTTGGCGTCAGGATCCCACCACGCCGCTCCTCTCTGAGGGGGACGTGGTGACCGTCACCGTCTCCGCGCGCGCCGGGCTTCAAGGGAGCGCCAGCCCTGGCCCCGAGGTGAAAGAGGAGGTCGGGCCCATGTACGTCGAGACGAGCAGCAAGCTCACCGCTGCCCAGAGCGTTCCCGGCGCCATCCTCGATTTCGACGCCACACGCATCCTGTTCTTCCATCACCTCGGGCCGCTCGGCGTCATGAGCCGCGCCACGCAAGAGGTGACGTGGCTCTCGACGCTCCTGCGGGATCCGGCGGGGACCGTCACGACGTACGGCGCGCTCACGCCGTCCGGGGCCGTGATCCAGTCGTCGAGCGGCCGCATCTTCACGTGGGTCGACGGCCAGGGGACCAGGATAGTCCAGTCCGGGCGGCTCGACGCCGTGAACGGGGACAAGCTCGTCTGGACCTGGGAAGACGACGACAGGGGGTACGTGCACGTGCTGTCCACCGGCGTCAACACGCCGATCTGGAACCGGCCGGGCAGCACGTCGCCGCTCCAGACCGACATCACGCCGTCGGGGGAAGTCTATTACAGCTCCTACGAGGAGCCCTGGATTCGTCACCTCATGACCGCCCGCATCGGGAACCATCCCGGCCAATTGCAGCGGCCGATCTCCGACGGCGTGAACGTCGCCGGCGAGTGGTGGGACGGGACGACGAGCTCGAGTTATCTCTTCACGGCGACCGGAGAGGAGGTGTTCCTCGGCGACTCGATCTCCGGAGGCTCCGGCGGGCTCCTGCTGCACGCGGGCTACACCGGGTTCCTGATGAGCGACGGCGCCGTCAATCAGGTCTGGTTGCGGACCCCGGACGGCGAGCCGCACCAGATCAGCGACTTCGCGAGCTCGAGCTCCTTCGATCAGCAGAAGCTGCATGTCGGCCACGACGGCATCAGCGACAGCGGTGAAGTCGTGTTCCTCAACGGCAGGAAGCGTTATATCGGCGGCCCGGGCCTCGCGCCCGAGGCGGTCAGCTCGGACCTCGGGCACGCGCGCTGGATCGACGGGACCTTGCAGCTTTCCATCGGGAACACGCTGTTCCAGGTCGAGCGCGCGTCGGCCGCCAACGCCGGCGAGCCGCCGATCGCCGCGCTGCGCGCCGCTCCGGAAGGGCTCGATGCGCACGACCGGAGCGCCGGCGGGCCCCTCGACGCGGAGGCGCTGGGGGCGCTCGATCTCACGACGCGGCAGCTCGCCCTCCACGAGCCCATCGTGCCGAGCGAGCAGGACGGGGCGGACGACGCGGCCTTCGGCGCGCGGGGCGAACGCATCCCGGCGGGCCTGGGTTGCAGCACCGGCACGGCGGGATCGAGCGGGGGCGCCACGGCGCTGGTGATGGCGCTCGCGGGCCTCGCGCTCGGCCGGCGCGGCCGCCGGTGCTCGTAGCACGCCGCGCGGGAGCCGCGCGGGCTCGTCGAGAGCGCCGCGCGGTCCCGCCTCACGCATCCCTCAGCGCGCCGCGGCCCCCTCGCGGCGAGCAGGCCCGCAGAGCGCGCACCTGTGCCGCGAACCACCTCGGCTCGGCTCAAGGGACATCGGTCCAGCTCACGGGCGATAACCGGAATACGGATAGATCCCCAGCGAGTGGGGTCGCGCCAACCATCGCGACCACAGCCGCGCGTACCGGGCGCGGCGTCGCGAGGCCGATCGTGCCGCCGTGAGCGATGGCGGCGGCGCGGCTTCGCCACCGGCGTCGCCGTCGTGCAGCACGCGCCCTGCGGCTGCCAGGTGACTTCCGTGACCTGAGGCAGCTGACGTGGGAGTGGTCGCGATGACGATCGATCGACAGACCGAGGCCAAGATCCGCCGTCTCTTCTTCTGCGAGCACTGGAAGAAGGGGACGAGCGCGGAGCAGCTTTATTCCATAACGTGGAAGCGTCGTACATTCGCCTCCTTCGAACCTGTCATCAACCTCCGGGTCCGTTACGCAGACCTCCGTACAACCCGGTTGACAGCCTTGCGCGCAGACGAAGAGCGTCCGGACACGGCGCGATCGCGCGGAGCGCGCGCGGATTCGGAGGGCCAACGTCCTCATCGGAGGGCCGGCGTCATCGACGCCCGGACGCCGTCATCGACGCCGGCACCATCGAGGCGTCGAGCGAGCGGTCCAGGAAAAGCAGAGCTAGCTTGCCAGCCGGGCGATGCGAGCGCTGCGATGGCTGCGCGGCCCTGCGGCCCGGCTGCTGAGGCCGGCCCGACGCGGAACAATCGGCAGCCAGTGTAGGCCACCAGCCCGGATCAACGCGGCGCAGCAGGCGCTGCCGGACGCGCCCTCGCGTCCCCGAGCAGCCGCTGCGCGCACGCACTTCGCAGCGTGCAGCGTCCAAAGCGTGCTCCTCCAGCATATCAAGGACCGCCTGATTCCGCGTCCTTCCGCTGTGTCACGCGATCCCCCGTACGACCCGGTTGACAGTCTTGACGCGCCGGCCTACAAGGTCCCCAACCCTCACGCGTACGTAAGGGTCATGGTTTCAACCGAGCACGGCTCCGAGCGCGACGGGCCGTGACCACCCGATGACCACCCGCCACCACCTTCCGCTGGCCCACGAGCAAAGCATCGCGGGGCCCGTCACGTCCAGCACGTCCAGAACGGACGACCTGATGGGGGCTCTCGGGGACGCCGAGGACGAGGAGCGCCTCTTTCAGGTGGGGGACATCGCCAAGGCAACCGGGAAAACCGTGCGGGCGATCCACCACTACGAGGAGGTGGGGCTGCTCACGCCGCACGCCCGCTCCAAGGGGCGCTACCGGCTCTACGATCAGGCGGCCCTGACCCGCGTCCGGTGGATCGGCAAGCTGCACGACCTCGGCCTGTCGCTGAGCCAGATCCAGCAGATCGTCTCGACCTGGGAGTCGTCCCCCTCGGCCCCCGGCGCGATGGCGCAGATCCGCCACGTCTACCAGCAGAAGCTCGAAGAGGTGCGGGAGCAGGTCGCGCACCTCAAGACCCTCGAGCACGAGCTCGTGGCGAGCCTCGCCTACCTCGACACCTGCGAGGCGTGCGACCCGGCAGAGCTCGTCGCCGCCTGCACGAACTGTAACCTCCACGACAAGAGCACGGCTGAGCCCGAGCTCGTCGCCGGGATCCGCGGCAATGGGCATTGCCGCCACGGCTCGAATCACCGCTGAGCGAGAAACATCATGGCTATCCAGCTTCCGATCTACATGGACTACCACGCGACGACGCCCGTCGATCAGCGTGTCCTCGACGCGATGCTGCCGTATTTCAACGGCAAATTCGGCAACGCCGCGAGCCGGAGCCACGTCTTCGGCTGGACGGCCGAGGAGGCGGTCGGCCACGCTCGCGAGACGCTCGCCAGGTTCATCGGCGCCTCGAATCCGAAGGAGATCGTCTTCACCTCCGGCGCGACCGAGAGCGACAACATCGCCATCAAGGGGGTCGCCGAGTTCTACAAGGACAAGGGCAACCACATCATCACGAGCGTCATCGAGCACAAGGCGGTGCTCGACACCTGCAAGCGGCTCGAGAAGCAGGGCTACGAGGTCACCTACCTCAAGGTCGACAAGTACGGGATGGTCGACCCGGACGACGTCGCCCGGGCGATCACCGACAAGACGATCCTTGTCTCGATCATGCTGGCCAACAACGAGGTCGGCACGGTCCAGCCCATCGCCGAGATCGGAAAGATCACGAAATCGAAGGGGATCCTCCTCCACTCCGACGCGGTGCAGGGGGTCGGGAAGGTCCCGTTCAACGTCGAGCAGATGGGGGTCGACCTCGCGTCGGTGACGGCCCACAAGATCTACGGCCCGAAGGGCATCGGCTTCCTGTACGTGCGCAGGTCGAAGCCGCGCGTCCGCATCACCGCGCAGATGGACGGCGGCGGCCACGAGTTCGGCATGCGGTCCGGCACGCTCAACGTGCCCGGCATCGTCGGGTTCGCCCGGGCAGCCGAGATCCTCATGGAGGAGGGCGAGGCGGAGTCGGCGCGCATCCTGTCGCTGCGCGAGCGGCTGAGGAACCGGCTCTGGAAGGAGCTCGACGCCATCCAGCTGAACGGCTCGCCCGATCGGCGGCTGCCGGGCAACCTCAACGTGTCGTTCAGCTTCGTCGAGGGCGAGGCCATGATGATGGCGATCAAGGACGTGGCGGTCTCGAGCGGCTCGGCGTGCACGAGCGCCAGCCTGGAGCCCTCCTACGTCCTCCACGCGATGGGCATCGGCGACGACCTCGCCCACTCGTCCATCCGGTTCGGGCTCGGGCGCTTCACCACCGAGGAGGAGGTCGACTACGTGGCTGACCTCGTGATCCGGAAGGTGAACAAGCTGCGTGACATGTCGCCCCTCTACGAGATGCACAAAGAGGGGATCGACCTGAACACCGTGCAGTGGGCGGCGCACTGACGAGCGAGCACGAGCGGCGCGGGCGCCGCCGGCCCCACAGAGCAAGGTTTCGAGACGAAAGGAAACGGTCGAGGAGAGAGCCATGGCATACAGCGATAAGGTCATCGAGCACTACGAGAACCCCCACAACGTCGGCACGCTCGACAAGAATGACGAGCACGTCGGCACCGGGCTCGTCGGCGCTCCGGCCTGCGGCGACGTCATGCGCTTGCAGATCAAGGTCGGCGAGGGCGGCGTCATCGAGGACGCGAAGTTCAAGACGTTCGGCTGCGGGTCGGCCATCGCGTCGTCGTCGCTCGCCACCGAGTGGCTGAAGGGCAAGACGATCGACGAGGCCGAGACGATCAAGAACAGCATGATCGCCGAGGAGCTCCACCTGCCTCCGGTGAAGATCCATTGCTCGGTCCTCGCCGAGGACGCCATCAAGAGCGCCATCGCCGATTTCCGCGCCAAGCAGCAGGCGAAGAAGGAGCTCGCGGGCACGGCGTCTTCGGTCCCCGCCGCGACGGCGAGCGCGGAGTAACAGCGCCGGGGCTTCGGGGCGGAGGCGGCCCACAGCACCGGGACCGGAACCGGAACCGGAGAAGGAACGACGCATGCAGAGCAGTGAGCAGACCACGACCAAGCCGACGGACACCGGGCCGCACGCCGCGCCCACCACGACCGCGGACGGCGCGCCTGCGCGCAGCGACGGGGCCTCGGGCGAGGCGGAGGCAAAGCCGAAGCGGACGCTCTCGGTGAGCGACGCCGCGGTGCAGGCGGTCCGGGCGCAGCTCGCCAAGCGCGGCACGCCCGAAGGCGCCATCCGGGTCGGGATCCGCGGCGGCGGCTGCTCCGGGTTCTCCTACGTCATCGAGTTCGATGACAAGCCGCCCCGGTCCGGCGACCTCGTCCTCGAGTTCGCCGAGCCGGACAAGGCGACCGTGCGCGTCTTCTGCGACAAGAAGAGCATCCTCTACCTGGGCGGCTCGGTGCTCGACTGGGAGAAGACGCTCATGTACCAGGGCTTCAAGTTCAAGAACCCGCACGAGGCGACGCGCTGCGGCTGCGGGCACTCGTTCACGGTGGCCTGAGCCGCCGCAGGGAGCGCCCGCCCCGTCCCCAAGGCGCCTCCCCCAGAGCACGCCATGACCGATCCCTTCGATACCCTGGGCGTCGAGCCGCGGTTCGACCTCGACCTGCGCGCGCTGGAGCAGCGCCACCGCGATCTCTCCCGCGCGCTCCACCCCGATCGCTACGCGGGCGCCCCCGCGGCAGAGCGCCGGCTCGCGCTCGGCCGCGCGATCGAGGCGAACGACGCCCTGCGCGTCCTCAGGGATCCGATCCGCCGGGCCGAGGCGCTGCTCCAGCGCGCCGGGGTCGCGCGGGGCGAGGAGGGCGAGCAGAAGGCCTCCCCCGCCCTGCTCATGGAGATGATGGAGTCGCGCGAAGAGCTCGCCGAGGCGGCGAAGGGGCGCGATCCCGCGCGGATCGCGCGGCTCGGCGAGGCGATGCTCGCGCGCGAGCAGGCGACCCTCACGGCGATCCAGGGCGCCTTCGCCGCCGCAGGGAATGATCCGGAGAAGCTGCAGGGCGTGCTCGCCTTGCTCAGCGAGCTCCGCTACATCCGGCGGTTCCTCGAAGAAGTGAGCGCCATCGAAGAAGAGCTCGCAGATTTGAAATGACCCTCCTCGAAATTTTCGACCCCAAGGCAAGGCCCAGCCCGATCGGCATCGATCTCGGGACGACGAACTCGCTCGTCGCCCGCGTGCGCGACGGCCGCCCGGTGGTCATCGACGACTGCAATGGAGAGCGGCTTGTGCCGTCGGTCGTGCACTACGACGAGCGCGGCCGCGCGGTCGTGGGCGACAGCGCGCGGCGGCTCGCGCAGAGCCACCCCCGCGAGACCATCGTCAGCGTGAAGCGCTTCATGGGCCGCGGCGCGGACGATCCGGAGACGCGGCGGCTCGGGCCGTACGAGTTCGCGGAGCCGAAGGGCCCCGAGGACGCGAAGAGCGTGCGCTTCAAGGTGCGTGACGCGGTCGTGACGCCCGTCGAGGTGTCGGCGGAGATCTTGAGGGAGCTCCGCACCTCGGCGGAGCGCGAGCTCCGCTCCGTGGGCGGCGCGGTGATCACGGTGCCGGCGTACTTCGACGACGCCCAGCGGCAGGCGACCAAGGACGCCGGCCGGCTGGCCGGGCTGGAGGTGCTGCGCCTGCTCAACGAGCCGACCGCCGCGGCGCTCGCGTACGGGCTCGACAAGCAGCAGAACGGCCTGTTCGCCGTGTACGACCTCGGCGGCGGGACGTTCGACGTCACCGTCCTGCTGCTCGACAACGGGGTCTTCCAGGTGAAGTCCACGGGGGGCGACAGCTCGCTCGGCGGCGACGACATGGACAGGGCGCTCGCGGAGCGGCTGCTCGAGGAGATGGGCGCGACGCGGCGCACGCCCGAGGTGGTGCGGCTCGCGCTCGACACCGCCCGCAGCATCAAGCACGCGCTGACGGACGCGACGCAGATCGAGATCGAGCTGCCCGTGCAGGCGGCCGAGGCGACCGGCGGCCCGGCGTCGAAGCTGGTCACCGTGACCCGCGACGAGCTGAACGCGCTCATCACGCCGCTCCTGGAGCGCACGGGCGTCGCGTGCCGCCGCGCGCTCCGCGACGCGGGCGTCCAGGCCGCGGACCTCGACGGCGTGATCCTCGTGGGCGGCGCGACGCGCGTGCCCCACGTGCGCGACTACGTGGCGCGCCTCTTCGGCAAGGAGCCGCTCAAGGACATCGATCCGGAGGAGGTCGTCGCGCTGGGCGCGGCCATCCAGGCCGACATCCTGGCCGGCTCGATGGATCGCGCGGACGAGGTGCTCCTGCTCGACGTGCTGCCGCTGTCGCTCGGCATCGAGACGATGGGCGGCGTCGCCGAGAAGATCCTGCCGAGGAACACGACGATCCCGGCGGGGGCGCGGCAGACCTTCACGACGTACGCGGACAACCAGACGGGGTTCGATCTGCACATCGTGCAGGGCGAGCGGGAGCTCGCCGCCGACTGCCGTTCGCTCGCGCGCTTCGTGCTGAAGGGGATCCCGCCGATGCCGGCGGGCATGGCGCGGCTCGAGGTGACGTTCCGCGTGGACGCCGACGGCCTGCTCGGCGTGACCGCGCGCGAGCAGACGACGGGGGTCGAGCAGAAGGTCGAGGTCAAGCCGAGCTACGGGCTGACCGACGAGGAGGTCGAGGACATGCTCCTCGCGGCGCTGGACCACGGCGAGGAGGACCTGCTCAAGCGCCGGCTCGTCGAGGCGCGGGTCGAGGGCGAGCGCGTGGCGATGGCGACGCGCAAGGCGCTCTCCGCGGACGCCGATCTTCTCGAGCCCGGCGAGCGCGAGGCGATCGAGGGCGCGCTGAAGGGCCTCGACGCGGCGATCCGCGGCGACAAGCCGGGGCTGATCCTCGCGCGCACGGAGGCGCTCGACGAGGCGACGCACGGGTGGGCGGGGCGGCGGATGGACCGCGCCGTGGCCAGGGCGATCGCGGGCAAGCAGGTCGAGGACGTCGAGGCGAAGGTCGCCGCGGCGAAGGGCGTGGACGCGCACCTGGCCGAGCACGGCGGGGACGACGCGAGCCACGCGCAGGTCGAGGCGGGCGGCGCCAGCGCGGCGAAGGCCGGCGTCGAGGCGAGGAGGAGCTGATGGCCAAGGTCCGATTTCTTGCGCACGGACGCGCGTGGGAGGTCGAGGCCCCGGTGGGCTCGTCCGTCCTCCAGGCGTCGAAGTCCGTGGGCGCGCCCGAGGGCGACGCGTGCGGCGGCGTCTGCGCGTGCTCCACCTGCCACGTCTACGTCACGAAGGGGCGCGAGCTCCTCAGCGAGGCCGAGGAGGACGAGGAGGACATCCTCGACAAGGCCTTCGACGTCCGGTCGACGAGCCGCCTCGGCTGTCAGGCGAAGATCTTGAAAGACGGCGATATCGAGGCGGAGATCTCCCGCGAGAGCCTCGACGCTTTCTACAACGAGCACCCGAACGTGAAGGATCCGCGCAAGGGCTGAGCCCCCGGCGCGGGCCGATCAGCGCGAGCAGCGCGCGCCGCCCCGCGCGGGCCGACCAGCGCGAGCAGCACGCAACGACGGCAGGGACGGCTAGGGCGGCGGCCTGACCTTCGCGGTCGCCGGCTTCGGCTCGCGCTGCGCAGGCGGCGGGCGGCGGAGCTTGTCCAGCTCGGTGCTCGCCTCGGTGGCGATGCGCCGAGCGATGTGGGCGAAGGCCGAGGCGGCCTCCCTGGCCGGCGGCGTCGAGACGATCGCGACGAGGTGCTGCGCGGCCGTCTTCCTGCCGATGGGGACGAGGAAGAAGGTCAGGGCGGCGAGGAGGAAGACGACGCCGTTCGTGAGGCGCTTGAAGAACTCGCCGACCACAGGCGCCAACCGTAGATGGAGCGATCGGCCGGGGCCCAGTTCTCGGGAGCCTTTCGCCCTTCCAGCCGAAGGCGATCCCCTGCTCGCCCCTGCTCGCGACCACGAGGACGACGTCGAGGAGCTCGAGGAAGCCGCGGAGGAGGCGAAGGACGCCGACGTGAAGCGCTTCGCCGCCACGGGGCCGCCGCTGCTCCGGGAGCACCTCGCGACGGCGAGGCAGGTCTATGACAAGGTGAAGTAGACAGGGCGGCGCGAGCGCGCCCGCCCTGGGCGGCGTGGCCGGCGCACGGCGGCCGGCGCGCTCAGGCGACCACGCGCGCCGCGCGCTCGGGCCTCTCCGCTGGCGGCGGGGTCGTCCTCGACCTCGCCGCGCCGCGGACGGGCGCGAGCTTGCCCCGGAGCTTCTGATACGCGGCCGTGTCGACGGGCTCGCCCCGGACCCAGGTGCGGATGAACGGCGCCACCCCGGACTCCCAGGCGGCGCCGAGGCGGAGCGCGAGGAACTCGCTGTAGAGCGCGGTGAAGAGCGTCTCGAGCTCCTCGATGAGGTACATGCGCTCGTAGAACTGCTCGTCCGCGGCGTCCTTGACGACGCTCGGGATCTTCACGCCCGAGAGCGAGAACGCGTCGGCGTTGAACAGGAAGGCATACTCGAGCTCTCCGCGCGTGACGCGGACGCGCGCGTGCGACGGGAGCTTGCCCTGGCGCAGCGCCTCGTGGGCCTCGGGGGCGCTGCTCGGCGCGGCGCCCTTGAGCCGGCTCTGCTCCTTCTCCTGGACGAGCGTGATCTGCCCCTCGAGCCAGAGCTCGCAGACGCCGAGGGCGTCCAGGGAGAAGCGGCCCTCGAAGAGCTCGCTCTCGAACCAGAGCCAGACAAGGAATTCGCGGCCGACGAACCGGCGCTGCTCGATCAGCTCAGCGAGGCTCACAGGGCACCTCCAAGGGTCGATTCAGCGTGGAAGACCGTGGGCTTGAGCCGCTCGAAGGCGGCCTGCTGCTCTGCCGTCAAGCCGAGCTCACGGGCGGCCGTGTACGGGCTCTCCGGCACGAGATCGAGCTCGAAGGTCTCTTCGAAGAGCTCCGAGAGCCCCTCGTGCGCGCGCGGCGACTGGTTCCAGAACCGGACGACGCCGGCCTCCAGGTTCCAGGACAGATCCACGACCTTCATCACCGGCATGAGCTGCGCGCGGAGCTTCCTCGACACGACGGCCCGGAGCTCCTCCTTCTCGCGCCGCCCGAGCTTCTCGCGCCCGCGCTTCGCGAGGTGCTCCCGCTCCGCCTCGGCGAAATGCGCCTTGAAGAGCGCCGAGGGCACCTGCCAGCGATCGGTCCTGAGCCCGAGGTTGATGTACGAGTTGAAGAAGATCTTGCCGTGGTCGAGCTCGCAATCGAGCGGATTCTCGATGGAGCACCACCCGGCGCGCTGCTCCGCGTCCTCTTCGACCGTGAGCGGCCGGAACGCGCGGAGCTGGATTCGCTCGACGAACCTGTCGCGGAACCCCTCGGTGAGCTCCCCGCGGACATAGAACTTCGAGAATGAGATGGATCCTTTGAGTGCGCCCAAATGATCGTCCTTTCGTCTCGTGAAGGCGCAGGAGGTAGCCGAGCGGATCCAGGGGGTCAAAAAACCGGACGGGGCGGCGCGGCCATCGGGCGGAGAACGGCGACGAACAGCGATCGCCCCGGCCGCCAGGCGGGCTGGGCAGTGACGCGCGGTCAGAGCGGGTGGACCAGCGGCGGGCGCAGCCAGCGGCCCGAGAACGGGCCCGTGAGGTAGAAGCGATAGTGAAGGAAATACGGCTCTTCGTCGGAACCACAGAAGACGACGGTGGATCGCAGGAAGCGGCCGAAGACGTCGTCGCCGGGCTCCGCAGATGGCCTGTGGCCGATGGCCGGCGCGGGCACCGCTGGAAAGCGGGGCGGCGCGCCCTCCGAGAACCCGCGCGGCAAATCGCACGGCGCGGGCGGAAGAGGCACGCGCGGCGCGCCGCCGCCCCGGTCCGGGTCGCCCGCCTCCTCGGGCGGGACGTCGGTGGCAGCCGCGACGCAGCCCGCCGCGGCGCTCCCCCACGAGGAGAGGAGAACCAGCACACACCACGCGCCGACGCTCGCCCTGGGCACCGTCCTGCCTCCGTCCGAGAAGCGCGAGGTCCGCGGAGCGCCGGCGGTCGTGGCCGGCACACCGCGCCTGCGCGAACGCCGGAGGAGCAACAGCGGTGCCGCGCTGCCCGCGAAGCAGGGGCGCACCGGGCGCGCTCGGGGGGAGCGACGGCGGCGAGCGCGCTCGTGGGACGGACGGTCAGACGTTGAAGAGGAAGTGCGCGACGTCGGCGTCCTGGAAGACGTACGTCTTGCCCTCGACGCGCAGCTTGCCTGCGGCGCGGATGGCGGCCTCGGTCCTGTGCTCGACGAGGTCGTCCACCTTGTAGACCTCCGCCCGGATGAAGCCCTTCTCGAAATCGGTGTGGATGACCCCCGCGGCCTGCGGCGCCGTGCAGCCGATCGGGATCGTCCAGGCGCGGATCTCCTTGGGACCGGCGGTGAAGTAGCTCTGGAGGCCGAGCAGCCGGTAGGCCTCGCGCGCGAGCGTCGAGAGCGCCGGCTCCTTCATGCCGAGGCTCTCGAGCATCTCCTTGCGCTCGTCGGGCGCGAGCTCGTTCAGCTCCGCCTCGAGCTTGCTGCAGACAGGCACGACGCCGCTGCCCTCGGAGGCGGCGCGCTCGCGCACCTTCGCCGCGAGCGGGCCCGTGCCGGAGACGTCGGACTCGTCGACGTTCGCCACGTAGAGCACCTTCTTCGCCGTGATCAGGCCGAACGTCTTCACGACCTTCCGCTGCTCGTCGTCGAAGGAGAGCCCGCGGACGGGCTTGCCGGCCTGGAGCGCCTCGAGGCACTTTTCCATGAGCGCGATCTTGGGGAGGAGCTCCTTGTCGCCCTTGGCCTGCTTCCGCGTGCGCTCCAGCATCCCCTCGAGGGAGCCGAGGTCGGCCAGCATCAGCTCCGTCTCGATCGTGTCGATGTCGCGGAGCGGGTCGACCCCACCGTCGACGTGCACGACGTCCGCGAGCGTGAAGCAGCGGACGACGTGGAGGATGGCGTCTACCTCGCGGATATGGCTCAGGAATTTGTTCCCGAGCCCCTCGCCCGTGCTCGCGCCGCGCACGAGCCCGGCGATGTCGACCACCTGCACCATGGCGGGGATGATCTTCTCGGTCTTGATGAACTTCGCGAGCGTCGTGAGCCGGTCGTCAGGGACAGGGACGGCGCCGACGTTGGGCTCGATCGTGCAGAAGGGGTAATTCTGCGCCTCGGCCTTGGCGGCCGTCAGCGCGTTGAACAGGGTGCTCTTGCCCACGTTGGGCAGTCCGACGATGCCAACCTCGACGCTCATGGCGCGCACGTCTAGCACAGGCAGGGTCGCGCGGCCCGGCCCCGTGGGCAGCACCGTTCCAGCGAGATTCCCGGTTTGCCCGCGCCGCCGTCCGCCGTCAGCGCCGCGCGCGGCCGGGCGCGCGGAGGGCGCCGGCGAGGTGGTCGACGAACGCGCGCACCCGCGCGGGCAGGAAGCGCGACGGGAGGTACACCGCGACGACCTGGCGGCGCACCGGGAGCCACCCGGCGAGCACCTCGCGCAGCCTGCCCGCGGCGACGTCGGGCGCGGCGAGGTACGCGGGCAGCTCGGCCAGACCCAGGCCGGCGCGCGCCGCCTCGAGCACGGCGAGGACGCTGTCGCTCGAGAAGACCGCGGGCAAGCGCGCCGTCGCCGCGGCGCCGCCGGGCTCGACGAGGCGAAACGCGACGTGCGACGCGCCGCCCGCGCCGTAGCGGAGCCCGGCGTGAGATCCGAGCTCCGCCGCGCCGCGCGGCGCGCGGTGGCGGCGGAGGTAGCCCGGGCTCGCGTAGAGCCCGCGCCGGTCGTCCTCGAGCGGCCGCGCGACGAGCTCGGCCGGGAGCGCGGAGAGCATGCGCACCGCGACGTCGATGCGCTCCTCGACCAGATCGGCGAGCCGATCGCCGCAGCGGAGATCCACGGTGACGCCCGGGTGCTCGGCCTGGAAGCGCGCGCAGAGCGGGGCGACGCGGCACGCGCCATAGACCGCGGGCGCCGCGACGCGCAGCGGACCGCGCACCGCCTGGTCGCGCGCGGCGATGTCGCGCTCGAGCGACTCGACGTCGGCGAGGAGCTGCCGGCCGCGCGCGACGTACGCTTCGCCGAGATCGGTCAGCGAGACCCGGCGCGTCGTGCGCTGCACGAGCTGCACGCCGAGCCGAGCCTCGGCGCGGGAGACGGCCTTGCTCACCGCCGAGGGCGTGAGACCCAGCCGCGCGGCCGCCGCGGAGAACGAGCGCAGATCCGCGATCGCGACCAGGAGCCGCAGCGCGTGCGCGGCCTCGGACGGGTCGATTGATGAACCGAGCTCATGAATCCTCGTCTTCACGCGTCGATTGTACGCTCCGGGGCGCAGAGTCACCGCGCGCGAAGCTCCGCACGAAGGAGCCGCCGGATGAGGCGCGCGCTGGGCCATCGACCCGGGGCCCCGGCGAGGGGAGATCTCGCAGCCGAGGAGCCGGCGGCGCGCGTGCGATGCGGGGGTGTAATCAGCGGGCGAGCGCCCGGAGCCGCCGCGCCGCGATCGCCGCGATCGCAGGGTGGAGCACGAAATGCTGGCGCCCCGCGTCGGCGGCCTGCGGGGCAGGCGTCAAGGTCCCGTCGCGGAGGCCGCGCACCGCGCGACACATGAGCTCGAGCCCGACGCGCTCGACGCGCCTCATCACGGCCGGGTGGTCGTCTCCGGGCTCGAGCGCGAACCGCTCGACCAGCACGACGGGCCCGGTGTCGACGCCCGTGTCGATGAGGTGCACGGTGACCCCGAGCTCGGGCAGGCCGTCCTCGAGGAAGGGCCACAGCGCGACGTTCATGCCACGGTACCTGGGCAAGACGCCCGCATGGGCGTTGAGGACACCGATCCTGGGAATCGCCAGCAGCGGGGCGCGAAGCAGGCCGCCGCCCGCGAACACGATCAGGTCGGGCGCGACGGCCCGGAGCGCGGCGAGCGACCGGCCGTCGTTGTGGTTCTGGACCACGTGGAACCGCGCGCCGATCGCCGCAGCGACGTCTCGCAGGGACGCCCCCGGGAGCCCCTCCTCGGCGGCGATGTCCCGCACCGATCGCTCCCCCTCGCGAGGGGACGAGAGGCTGCCGACCAGGACCTTGCCGGTGACCTTGGCGAGCACGCGGCCGGGCGTGGTGAGGCGAAGCTCGTCGCGGAGCCGGTCGAGCTGGTAAGGCGCTCGCAGAAGGACGTCGGTCAGCTCGATGCCGTCGGTGCGACCGAGCCGCCACGCGAGCAGCCGCGCGTACATGCTTGTATGCACGGGCGCTAGGAGCGCGATGCGCATTGCGCCTCCAGCGCCGCAAGGGCGGATTCGACGTCACGGAGCGCCGCGGCCCAGTCCGCGGCGACCTCGGGTCCGACCCGCCGCGACATCCCCGGCGCGAACCGATCCACGAGCTTGAGGGCAGCGTTGAGCAGCCGCCAGTCACGGCGCGCCGGCGCCTGCCGCGCGAGCAGCGAGCAGACCGCGGCGCGCTCACGCGCGACGCCTGCGCGATCCTGCGGCGGCTCGATCTCCGCCAGGGCGTCGCCGCGACGCAGCTCGACATGACGAAGCAGCCGCTCGAGCACCTCGGCTCCCCGAGCGTCGCCCGCGGCGAGCGCCGCCTCGATGTCGGCGCACGCGCCGGCGCGCCACCGGCGCTGCTCCAGCGCCGGGCGGAGAGCGCCCTCGGCGCGCGCCGGCGCGGCGCGGGTCACCCCGGACGCCGCCCGTCGCAGCGCGGCCTCGAGGCGGCTCCGGCGCTCGCGGCCCCGGGCGGGATCATCGAGCCACACAGCGGCGGCGCGGACACCCGCCAGCACGCGATCGCGCAGGGTCACGGCAAGCCTCCGTCGATCGCGATACGCACGCTGCTCCCGTCAGGCCCACGAGCGCCTCTCCGCTCAACCAGAGATCGTCCTGACGCAGATGCCCAGACGGCAGCGTGAGGACACCGTTCTTGAACAACCAGTAGGGACTCCATCGATCCTCGCGGAAGCAGGCGAGCTCCCGCCAGGCGATCCCGTCGCGGCTCGCGAGGACGGCCGCCGTGTCGCGGTGAACCCCGGCGCCGCGCTCGACGACCGTGAGCGCGATGAACACCGGACCTGGGAGCTGGGCCCCGTACCACGCCGAGGCGGGGATCGCACAGCCCACCTCGAGGGCGAGCGTGCGTCGATCGGCGCGGCATGCATGGTTCTGCGTCACCTCGGAGTCGGTCAACCAGCACACGTGGTCCGCGGTGAAGAACAGCTGCACGGCGCGCCAGCGCTGCATGCCGTCCCCGAACCTCTCGATCGTGCGGAACCAGTCGCGCGTTCGCCACAGGTAGCACTCGCCGTCGAGATCACCGGTGGTCACCCACGCCGCGCCGACGTCGAACGGCTCGGCGAAGATGCCATGAACATGCCGCACCGACCCCGCTGAGAACTCGTGGGCTACATCGACGCGGTCGCCGTCCGGGGCGACCCGGTGAACGCGCACCGGGCCACGGCCCTCGTTCCTCGTGTACTCGCCGAGGTACGCGGCGCCGAGAGCGTCCTCCGCGATCCCGCGGTGCAGGACGCAGTCGCCATCGATCGCGCCCAGCGGCGCCGGATCGCGCCCTCCTCGAGCCGGTAGATCGTCCCCGCGCGAACCCCGATGACGACTCCGCGGGACGTGCGGTACACATTGCACTTGTCGGCGCGCGCCGCCCGGACGAGCAGGCGCTGGAACGCCACGGCGTCACGCGGCATCGCCGCGGGAAACCGGCAAAACGGCTCAAACGCGCCGACGCCGCGGGCGCGGCGCAGCACGACGCGCCCATGGTTCGCCCAGACCGTGCCGTCGGCGTCCATGTGGTGCACGGTCGAGACCGCCGGAGCCCGCTCCCGTACCGAGACTCCCAGCGCGAGGTGATCGCTGGAAGGCGTCGGGGTGATGGCGCGAGCCGGCAACATCGTCAGCGCGGCGCACGCTAGCACCCGCTCGCGCGAGCCGGCAAGCCGGAGCCCGGCGCCATGGCGCACGCGCGCCGCGCTCGACGCGAGGTGCAGCCGAGGTGCCTTGACGCCGCTGCGCCGAGGCGCCCGGCTCAACCGAAGAACGAGGAGATAGCGGCCGCCACGCGGGCGACCTCGTCGCCTGTGAGCTCGGGAAAGATGGGGAGCGCGAGCGTGTCGCGCGCCGCCGCCTCAGCGACCGGAAGTGAGCCCTCCGGCGGGCCAAGGCGCGCGAAGCACGGCTGGAGGTGGAGCGGCGCGGGATAATAGATCTCGGTGCCGATGCCCTGCTCCGCGAGCGAGCGCCGCAGCGGATCGCGCAGAGAGGCATCCTTCAGGCGAATCACATACTGATTGAACGTGTGCCCTGCAGCGCCGGCGTCGGGCAGCGCGAGGGGCAGATCTCGCCCGCCGAGCAGCGCGGCATACCGCGCGGCGTGCTCGCGCCGCCGCTCGAGGAGCGCGCCGAGCCGCGGGAGCTTGCGCCGGAGGAGCGCCGCCTGGAGCGCGTCGAGCCGGAAGTTGCCGCCGACGCAGGTGTGATGGTGCTTCTTCCGAGCGCCCTGCGCCCTGAGCGTCCGGAGGCGCTCCGCGAGCTCGTCGTGATCGGTGGTCACGAGCCCGCCATCGCCGAAACCGCCGAGGTTCTTCGTCGGGAAGAACGAGAAGCACCCCATGAGCCCGAGCGCCCCCGCGCGGCGGCCGCCGCGCTCGGCGCCGAACGCCTGGGCCGCGTCCTCGATGACCGGCAGGCCGCGGCCGCCCGCGATCGCGAGGAGCTCGTCCATGGGCGCGCAGCCGCCGAAGAGGTGGACGGCGAGGATCGCCCGGGTGCGCTCCGTCAGGGCGCGCGCCGTGGAGGCGGGGTCGAGGTTCAACGAGCCGGGGAGCACGTCCGCGAAGACCGGCGTGGCGCCGGTGCGATGGATGGCGCCCGCGGTCGCGAAGAACGTGTAGGCGGGGCACACGACCTCGTCGCCCACGCCCACGCCGAGCGCCATCAGCGCGACGAGCAGCGCGTCGGTGCCGGAAGAGACGCCGATCGCGTGCCGGACGCCGAGGTACGCGGCGCACTCCGACTCGAAGGCCTCGACCTCCGGACCGAGGATGTAGTGGCCGCTCCGGAGGACCGACTGGAACACGGCGGAGAGCTCGTCCTGCATGGCGAGATCGCCGCGGGCTCGATCGAAGAAGGGAACAGGCGCGGTCATCCGTCGGTGTCCTCCGGGGAGAGGGGATCGCGGTAATGGCGCGTGGCCGCGGCGCGGGGCCGGGCGAGCGGCGCGTCCTCGTCGAGGTCGAGGCAACAGACGATGTCGCCGTGACGCTCGTAGCGAAAGCCGCTCTCGGGGCAGCGCAGGAGGCCGTCGCGCGAGGCGACGAGCTTGTGACCGTGGCGGCTCATCCAGCCGGTACGCCGGGCCGGCACGCCGGTGACGAGCGCATAGTCGGGCACGTCGCGCGTGACGACCGCGCCGGCGCCGACGAACGCATGGCGCCCTATCGTGACGCCGCAGACGATGGTGGCATTGGCGCCCACGGTGGCGCCGCGACGGATGCGCGTCGTGTCGAGGAACGCGCGTCGGTCGATCGGGGCGCGCGGGTTGACGACGTTGGTGAGCACCGCGGACGGGCCGAGGAACACGTCGTCCTCGACCAGCGTGCCGTCATAAAGAGACACGTTGTTCTGGATCCGGACGCCATCGCCGATGACGGCGGTGCCGGCGACGAAGACGTTCTGGCCGAGGACGCAGGCGCGGCCGATCCGCGCCCCGGCCGAGACATGGCAGAAGTGCCACACCTTCGTCCCCTCGCCGATGTCGCAGGGCTCGTCGATGCACGCAGACGGGTGCGCGAAGAAGGGCTTTGCGGGCTCGCTCATGGCGCCCTGTCCGCGGGGTGCGCAGGGCCCCTGGAGCCACCCTCCGGCAAGGCCCCCAGCGCGCCGCCTGCCGGAGGCACCGGCCAGATCCCCCAGGCGCCGCGCGTCGCGAGCGGCGGTCCGGCGAAATCGATGACGGGCGGCCTGACGCGCCCGATGAGGTAAGCGGCGCCCAGGCCGGCGGCGCGGCGCGCGAGCGAGGCGGGGTCCTCGAAGCTCGAGCGGACAGGCGGATCACGGGGATCGATCGAGCGATCGGGGTACACCCCCTCGGGACGCCCCAGGGCGGCGAGCGCCGCGAGGTGGCCATAGTCGGCGACCTCGAGGAGGAGCGGCGCGGAAGGAGGCGTGAGCTCCGCGGCGACGCGGCCGATGGCGACCTCGTCCCTCCGCGGATTGAAGTGCTCGCGGCGCAGGTGCGGGCGGAAGAAGGCGCCGAGGGCGAGCACCGCCAGCAGCGCGCCGCCGAGGGCGCGCCGCACGCCGGCCGATGCGCCCAGGAAGGCGCGCGCCGAGAGATCTCCGACGGCGAGGGCGAGCAAGAGCAGCGCGAGGAGGGTCGCTCGCTCGGGGTGGTGGGTGGGCGCGCCGTCGCGCACGAGGGCGAGCGAGAGCGCCGCGAGCTGGAAGGCGGCGACGGCGCCGGGGAGCGCGTACGGACGGGCCGCGCGAAGGAGCGGTGGAAGCGGCCGGGCCGCCCCCGGCGCAGCGCCGCGGCGGGCGCGCCATGCGACGAGGGCGATGGCGACGGGCCACACGAAGAGCTCCGGCTCCTCGCGGACCATCGCGGCAGGGTACGCGAAGAGCCGCAGCAGCGAGCCGTCGCCGCCCGGGCCGATCGCGTTGCGGTAGGAGGCGACGCGGGCCAGGAAATACAGCGCGTCGCCGTGAGCGACGCGGTTCCACGCGATCCACGCGGCGGGCCCGGCGAGCGCGACGAGCGCGGCGAGCGCGAGCTTCGCCTGCGCGCCGCGGCCCTGGCCGAGGCGGGCGGCGGCGAGCAGCGCCATCGCCGCGAAGGCGACGGCGACGGACCAGGGTTCGTAGCGGGAGAGCGTCGCGAGCACGAGCGCGACCGCGCCAAAGAGGGCGCGCCCGGCCGGAGGCGCAGGCCCGACCGGCGGCGTGACGAGCGACGCCACCGCGAACAGCGAGAGGGCGGCGGTCGGCAGCTCGGGGACCGTCGCCACGCCGAGGCACGCGCTCCAGGGGAAGGCGCCGGCGAGCAGCGCGCCGGCGAGCGCGGCGCGGCGATCACCCGTGATCCAGCGGGCGGAGAGGTGGACGAGCGCGGCCGAAGCGAGGCCGAGGGCGAAGGCGATGGCGCGGGCGACCTCGAGGGTCGGCGCGAAGACGCGCCCAAGAACGCAGAAGAGCGCGCCGTTGAGCCAGAAAGGGACGGGCAGCCAGCTCGTCCCCGTCGGGTCGAGCCGGGGCGCGTGGGCCCACGCCTGCGCGAGGACCACGCGCGCGAAGTCGTCATCGCTCACCGCCCGGAAGCCGAGCGCGAGGACCAGGGCGGAGACGATCGCCTTGGCGAGGGCGACGAGGGCAAGGTCGCGCGCGAAAGGGACGGAGACGGCCGATGCCGCCTCCACGGACGGCCTCGCGTCGAGCGCCCTACCCGCTTCCCTCCCCGGCGCGGGGGCGGGCCCTAGCACGCGAGCCTACTTTTCCTGGGATTTCTCGAACTCGCGCAGCTCGCGGTCGCCTGCCGACGAGAGGTAGGCGAGCGACACGCTCGTCGCCATGAAGACGGCGGCGCAGACGGCCGTGAGGCGGGTCATGAAGTTGCCAGCGCCGCGGCCGCCGAACACCTGCGCCGTCGCGCCGCCCATGGCCGAGCCCATCCCGCCCCCGCGGCCCTGCTGGAGGAGCACGACGAGGATCAGGAACAGACAGACGAACACGTGCACGATGTTGAGGAACGTGTGAAGCATCGGCGTCTTTCAGCTGGGTGAGTCTGGACCGCGCGAGGGGCCCAAGGGGCAAGTGGGCCAGGGGGCAGGCCGGCGCTCCCGTGGCGAGACGGGAGCGGCCTGCGATCTACCCCTGTTCCGCGCGCTCCGCCAGTCGGTGAGCAGCGTCGACGATCTTGGCGAAGCCAGCGGCGTCGAGCGAAGCCCCTCCCACCAGCGCGCCGTCGATATCGTCCTGGGCGAGCAGCGCCTCGGCGTTGTCGGCCTTGACGCTGCCGCCGTAGAGGATGCGCGTGACGCCCGCGAGGTCCTCCGAGGCCTTCGCGAGCAGGCCACGGATGAACGCGTGCACCTCCTGGGCGTCCTCGGCGCGCGCGACCTTGCCCGTCCCGATCGCCCAGACCGGCTCGTAGGCGATGACGCCGAAGCCGGGCTGCTTCGCGAGCTCGTCGAGGACGGCGCGGACCTGCCGCTCGACCACGGCGAGCGTCTCACCCGCCTCGCGCTGCTCGAGCGTCTCGCCGACGCAGACGATGGGGCGCAGCTCGGCGGCCATCGCCGAGGCGACCTTCCGGGCGACCGACTCGTCGGTCTCGGCGAACAGCTGCCGCCGCTCGCTGTGCCCGAGGATCACCCAGGTCGCGCCCGCGTCCTTGAGCATGCCCGAGGAGACCTCGCCGGTGAACGCCCCGGAGACCTCGGCGCTCATGTTCTGCGCGGCGATGCCGACCTCGCTCTTCGCCTCCGCGAGCTCGTGGGCCACGGCGGCGATCGCCGTGAACGGCGGAGCGACCACCACCTCGGCCCGCGTGAGCTCGCGCGTCGCCTTGGCGACGGCCGCCGAGAGAGGACATGCGTCCTGGCCCCCGGCGTTCATCTTCCAGTTGCCGGCGATGAGCGGACGACGCGAGGCCGCCCGCGAGGCGGCGCCCGCCTCCGCGGACGTGCCCCCATCGTTCACGGGCTTCACTCGCTCACCTCGGCCGACCGGAGCGCCTCGACGCCCGGGAGACGCTTGCCCTCGATGAGCTCGAGCGAAGCGCCGCCGCCGGTCGAGATGTGATCGAAGCCCTTGGCGATGTGCTCGCCGGCCTGCTTGACCGCCGCCGCGCTGTCGCCGCCGCCGACCACCGTGAAGCCGGAGGCGCCGCTCATGATGCGCGCGACGTCGAACGTGCCCTTGGAGAAGGCCGGCGTCTCGAAGAGGCCCATCGGGCCGTTCCAGAACACCGTCTTCGCCCGCTCGATCGCCTGGCCGAACTGCTCGATCGAGCGGGGGCCGATGTCGAGCGCCATCGTGCCCTCGGGGATCGCGTCGACGGACGCGGGCGAGCCCTGCGTCGCGTCGATGCTCGAGGCGACGACGGCGTCGACGGGCAGGAGGAGCTGGATGCCCCGATCGCGCGCCTTGCTCATGATCGTGCGCGCCAGCGGGAGCTTGTCCTCCTCGATCCGGCTCTTCTGCAGGTTCTTGCCCTGCGCGGCGAGGAAGGTGTTCGCCATCGCGCCGCCGATGCACAGGGTGTCGACCACGTTGAGGAGCGCCTCGACGACGTCGATCTTGTCAGAGACCTTGGCGCCGCCGAGGACGGCGACGTAAGGCTTCTCCGGGCGATCGACGAGCCGGGTCAGCGCCTTGAGCTCCTTCTGGAGGAGGAGGCCGGCGGCGCGCTCGCGCATGAGGCGCGGCAGCGCGTGCACCGACGCGTGGGCGCGGTGCACGGCGCCGAAGGCGTCGTCGACGTAGACGTCGCAGAGCTCGGCGAGCTGGCGCGCGAACCCCTCGTCGTCCTTCTCCTCCTCCTCGTGGAAGCGGAGGTTCTCGAGGAGGCAGATCTGGCCCGCCCGGAGGTCGTAGATGACCTTCTTGGGCGAGTCGCCGACACAGTCGTCCGGCAGGTGGACCTCGTAGCCCGTGAGCTCACTGAGCCGCCCCCCGCACGGCTCCAGCGAGAGCCCCTCGGTCTTGCCCGGCTTCGGGCGGCCGAGGTGCGACGCGAGGATCACCTTCGCGCCCGCCTCCATGACGAGCTTGATCGTCGGGATCGCCTCGCGGATGCGCGAGTCGTCCGTGATCTTGCCCGTCTTCTTGTCGAGCGGGACGTTGAAGTCGACGCGGATGAAGACGCGCTTGCCGCTGAGGCCGGCGGCGTCCCCTGCGGCGGCGAGGTCTTCGACGGAGCGGATTCCGGTGAGCTTCACGGAGCTAGACGCCCTTCCTCGCCACGAGCTGCGCGAGGTCGATCATGCGGTTCGAGAAGCCCCACTCGTTGTCGTACCAGGAGAAGATCTTCGCGAAGCGATCGCCGAGGACCGACGTCATGGTCGAGTCGAAGGTGCTGGACGCGGGCGAGCCGATGAAGTCGCCCGAGACGAGCTCCCGATCGGTGTAGTTGAGGACGTCCTTCATCGGCCCCTGCTCGGCGGCCTGCTTCATCGCGGCGTGGATGCTCTCCTTCGTGATCGGCTTCTCGGTCTCGAGGGTGAGGTCCACGAGCGAGACGTCGACCGTGGGGACGCGGATCGCGAGCCCGTCGAACTTGCCCTTGAGCGCCGGGATGACCTCGGACAGCGCCTTCGCGGCGCCGGTGCTCGAGGGGATCATGTTGACCGCGGCGGCGCGCGCGCGGCGCAGGTCGCCCTTGCGGTGCGGGATGTCGAGCAGGTGCTGGTCGTTCGTGTACGAGTGGACCGTCGTCATCAGGCCGCGGACGATGCCGAAGTTGTCGAGCATCACCTTGGCGATGGGGGCGAGGCAGTTCGTCGTGCAGGAGCCGCACGAGATGACCGTGTGCTTCTGCGCGTCGTAGAGCTCGTCGTTCACGCCCATCACGACCGTGAGGTCGTGGCCCTTGGCCGGCGCGCTGATGATCACGCGCTTGGCGCCCGCGTTGATGTGGCCGGCGGCCTTCGCCTTGTCGGTGAAGAGGCCCGTGCACTCGAGGACGATGTCGACGCCGAGGCTCTTCCACGGCAGCTCGGCCGGATCCTTCAGCGCGAGGACCTCGATCTTCCGATCGCCGATGCTGATGTGCTTGTCGCCGTGACCGACCTTCGCCGCCTTGAACTCGCGGTGGATCGAGTCGTACTGGAAGAGGTGGGCGAGCGTCGCCGGATCCGTCAGGTCGTTGATGGCGACCAGCTCGATATCCTTCACGCCGCGCTCATAAAGCGCGCGGACAATGCAGCGTCCGATGCGCCCAAAACCGTTAATTGCGATCTTCGTCGCCATCGCGAACTCCTGGGAAAGTGGCCGGCGCGAGTCGTAGTCACCTCGCGCGCGACGGTCAAGCAAAGCCTCAGCCGCGGGGCGCCGGCGACGTGGAGCGCCGGCGGCGGCGGGGCCGCGGCCGGCTGGCCGGAGCGGCGCCTCGCCGGGAGGGCTTTCGGTCGGTATTTGGGGTGTTTTCGGTCTGTGGGAAGGGGAGCGCCGGCGCGCTCGGGCGCTGTCGCGCCGGGCGCTGTCACGCCGGCGTCACGCGCGGCCGCGGATCAGACGCCGAGCTCCTTGAGGAGCTTCTCCTTGCTCGCGACGCCGGTGTACGAGCCCGCCTTCTCGCCGCCCCGGAACAGGATGCACGTCGGAACGGCGCGGACGTTGTATTTCTGGGCGAGCTTGGGCGCCGCGTCGATGTCCAGCTTGCCGACCTTCAGCGTTCCCTGGGACTCCGCGGCGATCGTGGCGACGATCGGCGCGAGCTGCTTGCAGGGCCCGCACCAGGTGGCCGTGAAGTCCACGAGCACCGGGATCGGGGAGTTGATGACCTCGGACTCGAAATTCTCGTTGGTGAGGGTGACGACGTGCTCGCCTGCCATGATTGTCTCCGTCGGTGCCGCGCTGTTCATGTTCGGGGCCGCGCCTGGGGTGCGCGGGGCGCGCCCCGTGAGTTGACCGAGGCCGCGCCGGCCTATCGGCCCGATGCAGAGCGGACCGCCCTGTCGGGAAAGGAAAGTACCCGGCGCGCAGGCCTCCGGCAACCCACAAGGCGCTCGCGGCGCCCCCCGCGGAACCTTCCGCCTGCGCCGTCGTTTTGGTAGATCGCCGGGCGCCGGAGCGCCCGTGCTGGCCGACGCAGCGGAGGCCTGAGCGCGAGCGGACGCCCGCGGACCCGGCGCGCGGCGCTGCACGGCGCGCACGACCCCGCGTGCGAGCGCCCGCTCGCGCGGCGCCGAGCCAGGATGGCCCCCCGAACCCTCATCATCACGCCGACGTACAACGAGCGAGACAACCTCGCCGAGTTCGTGAGCTCCGTCTTCGCGACGGCCCCGGAGGCGCACGTGCTCGTCGTCGACGACGCGTCGCCCGACGGGACAGGCGCCCTCGGCGACGATCTCGCCGCGCGCGACGGGCGCGTCCGCGTGCTCCACCGGGCGGCGAAGCGCGGGCTCGGCACGGCCTACCTGGAGGGCTTCCAGCGCGCGCTGGACGACGGCTACGACGTCGCGCTCGAGATGGACGCCGACCTCTCGCACGACCCGCGCCACCTGCCGGCGTTCCTCGACGCGATCGCGCGGGGCGCCGACGTCGTCCTCGGCTCGCGCAACATGCCGGGTGGCGGCGTCGAGGGCTGGGGCCTCGGGCGGCATGTGCTCTCGAAGGGCGGCTCCCTCTACGCGCGGACCATCCTGGGCGTCGGCATCCGCGACCTGACGACCGGCTACAAGGCGTTCACGCGGCGCGCGCTCCTCTCGCTCGATCTCGGCAGCGTGCGCTCGAACGGCTACGCCTTCCAGATCGAGACGACCTACCGCGCGCTGCGCAAAGGGCTGCGCGTGGTCGAGGTGCCGATCGTGTTCGTCGACCGCCGCGCAGGCCGCTCGAAGATGAGCCGCCGGATCTTCGCCGAGGCGATCGTCGAGGTCTTCCGCCTGAAGCTCGACGCCGCGCGCGGTCGCATCTGATCGCGCCGCCCCGCCGGAGCGCGAGCGCGCGCCGCGCTCAGCGCTCCCCAGCGCGAGGCGGCCGCGAGGCGGCGCGCGTGCGGCCCGGCTCGTCGAGCTCCTCGTCGAGCTCCTCGTCCAGCGCGACGTCGCCGTCGTGGATGCGCGATCGACCGGGGGCCTCCTGCTCCTCGAAGCGCACGCGCGCCGCCGCGGCCTGACCGCGCTGGGCCGTGTCCTCTGGCGCCGGGTGCCCGCGGACGACGCGTGTGGCGCGGCGCAGCGCGAGATCGGCGACCCGCCCGGCCCTGCGCACGTTCGGCGCGGCCTTCTCGCGCAGCACGCGGCCGAACACCAGGGACAGCAGCGTCAGCACCGTCGGGACGATCACCCCGAGCGCGAGGCCGACGGCGATGCGCGCGACGGTGAGGCCGAACAGCGCGGCGACGAGCGGCAGGCCCACAAGGCCGCGATCGAGCGACGGGCGCCCCTCGTGCCGGCGCGCGCGCCGCTCCTCCTTGCGCGCGCGCTTCTCTTCCTTGCGCTCGTCCTTGCGCGTACGCCGCCCTTCCTTGCGCGTGCGCCGCTCCTCCTTGCGCGCCCCGCGCTCCGCGGAGCCCTCCGCGGGCTCGCCAGCGCGCGCCGCCTCGGGGCGCGCGCCGCCCGCTTCGAGCCCCGAAAGGAGCGGAGCGATGCGCGCGGCGCGGCGGTCCGGGTCAGGCTCCAGCATCGCGGAGAGCGCCCGGACGAGCCGAGGATCGGCGCGATCGCCGAGGGCAGCGGGCACGTCGATCGCGAGCCCTCGGTGCGGCAGGTTCTCCGGCTCCTCGCCGGTGAGCAGGCAGAGCGCGGTCGCGCCGACCGCATAGACGTCCGACGCGGGCAGCGCGCGGCCCTGGAACTGCTCCGGCGCCATGTACCCGAACGTGCCGACCACGGTGCTCCCGCCCTCGGGACGCATGCGATCGCGGACCGCGCCGAAGTCGACGATCGCGAAGGAGCCGTCGGGCCGGCGGATCACGTTGTTCGGCTTGATGTCGCGGTGGATGACCGGCGGCGCGCGGCCGTGCAGGTAGTCGAGCACACCCGAGGCGTCCCGCAGGAAGCGGAGGATGTCGTCCCGCCCGAGCACCGCGCGGCGACGGCGCATCGCGCCCAGGCTCTCGCCCTCGATCTTCTCCATCACCAGGAAGAGCGCTCCGTCCTCCTCGAAATGATCGAGATAGCCTGGCAGGCTCGGGTGCGAGAGCGACGCGAGCACCCGGGCCTCCCGCTCGGCGAGCTCCACGCTCTTCCAGCTCGATGCGCCGCGGATCTGGAACCGCTTGATCGCGACGAGCTTGCCGAGCCGCTTGTCGACCGCCTCGAGCGTGTGTCCCTGAGCCCCTTCGCCGAGGGCGCGCGTGATCACGTAGCGCCCGTCGCGCAACGCCTGGCTCGGCTCGGCACCCATCGAGGGAGCGAGAGTACACCGCCCGGGCAACGACACCAGGTCGAAGCCGCGCCTGGGCGCCCGCGAGCGCGCGCGAACTTCCGAGCGCCCGCGCCGCTCGCGCGGCCCGCGCCATGCGCTCTGCTAGAGTCGCGAGCGATGTCCCTGATCCTCGCCGTGCTCGGGCTGTTCGCCGCGCTGTACCTGCTGTCGGGGCTGCGGCAGATCAACCAGTGGGAGGCCGCGCTGCGCTTCACGCTCGGCAAGCTGACCGGCCGCGTATCGCCCGGGGTGACGCTCTTCCTCCCGGGGATCCAGGAGCTGCGGCGCATCGACACGCGGATGAAGAACCGCGATCTCCTCCAGCAGATGGTGATCACCCGCGACAACGTGACCACGATGGTCGACGCGGTCGTCTATTACCGCGTCGTCGATCCGGAGAAGGCCACGCTGGCCGTCGAGAACTACGAGAACGCGATGAAGGATCGCGCGAAGGTCGTGCTGCGCGACGTGGTGGGCGAGACGCGGCTCGACGAGCTGCTCGCGCACCGCGAGGAGGTCGCCGCCAAGGTGCGCGCGCAGGTCGAGGCCGTGGCGGCCGCGTGGGGCCTGCACGTGGAGATGATCGGCCTCCAGGACATCGCGCTGCCGCCCCAGATGCAGGAGGTGCTCGCGAAGGGCGCGATCGCCGAGCGCGATCGGCGCTACGTGGTCATCAAGAGCGAGGCCGACGTGGAGAGCGCGAAGAACTTCGCGGAGGCGGCGGGCATCCTCGCGCGCTCGCCCGGGGCGATGGAGCTGCGCCGCTTCGAGGCGCTGGCGAACCTGAGCCAGGGCAACACCAAGGTGATCTTCGACCTCGCGAAGCCGTACGACGACGTGCGGCACGCGGCGGTCGCGATGGCCGAGGCGGCGGCCACCGAGGCGAAGCCCGTGCGCGTCCAGCAGGGGCAACGCCCGGTCGACGCCGAGGCGCAGCGTGAGGCCGAGGCGGCCCTCGAAGAGGAGGCGGCGCTCGAGGAGCAGCGGACGGCGCGGCGCGGGCGCATGGGCGGGGCGTGATCCCGGCGCTGACCGCGCTCAAGGCCGCGGTCGCGGCGCTGCTCGAGGCGCGCGGCGAGCGCGGGCTCTCCACCCTCGTCGCCGGCGGGGAGCTCGCGCTCGCCGCCCCGCCCCAGCGGTGGACGCTGGGGTCGCGCGAGGTGAGCGCGTCGCGCCTCTCGCTGGCCGTCGACGCGCCCGAGTTCGCGGCGCTCACCGCGGATCCGAGCCGCCTCGCGGCGGTGAAGGAGGCGTTCGCGAGCGCGGTCCGCACGCCGGAGACGGAGCTCGCCGATCTGTCGCTGGTGCTGCGCCTGCCCGGCGTCGGGCGCGGGTGGAGCCAGATCTACCGGGAGGCCGCCCTCCCGGCGGCGCCGGAGCGGCCGTCTCCGGACGCGGTGCTCGGCGGCGCGGCGGCCCTGCTCGAGGCGTCGGGCGACGCGCGGGGCGCGGCGATGCTCCGCCGCGCGCGGCTCGAGGAAGCGCAGGTCGCGGGCGGCGCGGGCAGCGCGGGCGCCGCGCTGGTGCGCTGCGTGGTGCGGCTCGAGCCAGCGGATCGCGCGGCGCTCGACCGCGACGTCGAGCGCGCGGAGCGGCTGCGGCGGGCGGTGCGCGACGCGGGGACGCGCGCCTCCGAGGCGATCGCGTCCGTGGAGCTCGCCACGGCGCTCTACCCGCTCGGCGGAGCGGCGGCGCCGGAGGCCCGGCTCGCGCGGGCGCTCGCGGCGCGCGGCGCGGTGGCGGTGACCCTCCGCCGCGGTGACGGGCCGGAGGGCGAGGGCGTGGAGCTCGCGGTCGTGGCGTCCGGCGAGCTCATGCGCGTCCGGATCACGGCGGCCCCGGTGCGCGAGCACGGCGGCTGGAGAGCCGAGGGGATCCGCGCGATCACCGTCACAGCCGGGGACCTCGCGACGCCGGAGCGGACGGAGGAGCTCGCCGCGCTGCTCTGCGGCGGCGGCGAGCTCCCGTGACGCGCAGCGGTCAGCCCCGCGCCAGACGCTCTCGGAGGAAGCCAGTCGGCCACATCGGCTCATGGCGACGGGGAACGTACGACGACATCCACAACGACGTTTGAGAGAGGACGTCGATACACGCAGCGCAGGCGACTGCGGGCGTGAGAACACCCACGCTTTCCTGGATGATGGTCGCTTGTTCGTCGCTGATTGCGACGTCGAGCGCAGGGATCAGCAGGCTGCTTCGGCGACGAGACCCTGCGCTCACCGCTCCGCCGGGCGCTCGGCGAGCCACGCCGGATATCCCTTCGACTCAGCGGACGTGAGGCCGAGGTCGGGCACCTCCACGAACACCGCGCGGCCCACGGCGTAGAGCGCTTCGAGCAGGATCGCTGGCGGACCGAACGCTTCGAGGCCCAGCGACCACGCCGCCGGAGCAGCCGCGCCCTCGCCTTCCGCCACGGCGACGCGCGTCAGCTCGACAGCACACCCGGCTCCGGGGTACGCGCCGTCCATCACCTCGACGGCGCCTCCGCCCATAAGCCCGAACATCCTCACACGGCGCTCCTTCGTGAGGGTCGTCCACCCGCTTTCATCGGCGTCCGTCGACGGGAGGGTGAGCTTCGTCCACCGCTCCAGCTCACCCAGCACCGTGGGAGAGAGATGGATGGATCCAAAGGCGCAGACCCGAAACTTGACCTCCAGGCCCTCCGGCCGCCCGCCGCGCTTCTTGATCCCGAGATCGGCGCGCCGGAGACAGCGGTAGCGGTCATGCCGGGGCGCCTCGGAGAACGCACGCGAGAACCACGACACGAGCCGCGCCGCCCGAGCGTCATCCGCAGGCAGAAACCAGCGGACTTCGATGCTCTCCCGGATGTCCATGGCGTCCTCCCGGCCGCACGCTGGCGGCGCGTCCGCACCACCGCCGCCATGATGGCAGAAACGGGGGCACGTGCCGCCGGCGCGGCGAAGGTAGGATCTCAGGTCGGGCGGCCTTCCGCCGGAGCACGCACGGCTGCAGGCGGGCGAGCGCCTCCGCGCGCACCGCAGCGCGTCTCCGGCTCAGGCCTTCGACGACGCCCGGAACGAGTCGGACACGACCTTCTTTGCAAAGTCGATGATCGGCTCCCTGGGGACGTTCTGGATCGCGTACTTGACCGCGTAGCCGCCGGCGAGGACGGTGAGCTGGCGCAGGATCTTCGAGCTGGCGAGCACGCCAATCGCAAACGCCGCTCCGCCGATCGCGATCGGGACGATGTACGGGACGTCCTTGACCTTGGTCTGGATGTCCTTGGCGAATTTCAGCAGCATATCGAGGCTCACGGCGCCCTCGACGCCCTGCGTCTGCGGCGCGCCAGGCTCGTGAGAGCCGGACTCCTGCGAGCCGCCCTCGTAAATCCCGTTCTTGTACCCGCCCGAAGTGTACTGGTCGTTACTGATGCTCATAGCGCTCTACCTCGTCCTGAGATGATGAGCCACGGAAGTGGCGATAGCTCCCCAGCGCCATGCGAAGCACATACCAGCAGGAAGCGCCGGGCGGCCGACGCGCAGCCACGCGTGAGCCCACGCGGCTCGCGCGGCAGCGGGCGAGCCGCGTGCTCCAGCGGCGAGCGCGCTCGCAGGCGAGGGTGCCCGCCTGCGATGAGGCAACTTGGCCGGGCGTGGCAAATGATCCCACCTCGATCGGCTCACACTCCGACCGACGCGCGCGCGACGGAGCTTGCTCCCGGCACACGCCTTGCGTGAGTTGCATTACCCATGTCGCTCATGGCGGTGCTGTTCGGCCGGCGGCTGGCCTCGGACGAAGAGGAGAAGGAACAGATCGGCCCGCTCTCCGGCATCCCGGTCCTGGGCCTCGACGCGCTCGCTTCCGCGTCGTACGGCCCCGAGGCCGCGCTCACCGTGCTCCTCCCCCTCGGCGCGCTCGGCGTCCACTACATCGTGCCGCTCAGCGCCTTGGTCATCGGGCTGCTCGCGATCGTCTACGTCTCGTACCGCCAGACGATCACGGCGTACCCGAGCGGCGGCGGCTCGTACATCGTCGCGAAGGAGAACCTCGGCACGCGCGCTGGCCTCGTCGCGGCGGCGGCGCTGCTCTTCGACTACGTGCTCAACGTCGCGGTCGCCATCTCCGCGGGGGTGGGCGCGCTGGTCTCCGTGGTGCCCGCGCTCCTGCCGCACACCCTGGGCCTCTGCCTCGCTGTCCTCACCTTCCTCACCGCGGCCAACTCAACGCGACCGGCGCCACGGCCACGGCCGCCACGCTCGTCGTCATCATCATCTCGAAGTTCACCGAGGGGGCGTGGATCTCGACCCTGCTCGTGCTCGGGGCCTTTCTCATCTACCTGCTGCACAACCACACGGCATCGTGTCCTCAAATGGCTCCTTCTCTTCCGGGGCGGGAAGGGCATCGTGATCGTCAACACGCCTTTTTATCTGCCCGATGCACAGGAGGCCGCCTGATCGTCGTGCGCGGCCACGCCGGCCCGAGACCGCCCGGCCGACGCGGCAGCGCCGCGTCCCGGAAGCGCGCCGCGGGTGGCCGTCGAGCGTAGGGCCAGGCGCAGCGGAGCCGGCCCGGGGCCTCACCACCACGAGCGCTGGCGGGCGAGCGAGACGATCGCGGCAGAGAGCTTGTGCGGGTCGTGGCGAATCAGCTTGCCGCCGAACAGCAGGTCGGCAGGGACGAGGAGGTCGGAGGCGAGCGGTTTGTCCGGCGAGGTCACGACCGGCTCAGAGCCGGCGGAGGCGTAGTCCTCTAGGCCTTCGGAGGGCCAGATATCGTTGACCAGCACCGCGTCGAGCCGGGCCTCGCCGAGGTACATGGCGATGGTCCCCACGAAGTCCTCGACCGTGTAGCCGGGGGTCTCGTTGGGCTTCGTCATGAGGTTGCACACGAACATCGCGCGGGCGCGGCTCGCCGCGATGGCCTCGCGCACGCCCTTGACCAGGAGGTTCGGCACGAGGCTCGTGTAAAGATCTCCCGGCCCGAGGATGATGAGATCGGCTTCCGCGATCGCGTCGAGCGCCGCTGGATACGCCTGGGCCTCGGGATCCAGATAGACCGAGAGCACCGGCGCATCGAGCATGTCGGCGAGGTTGTCAATCGACGCTTCGCCCCGGATGGTCCGGTCGTTCTCGAGGTGCATCACGAGATCGACGTGATCCATCGTGACCGGGAGGACGCGGTTCTTGACGGAGAAGATCTCGTGCAGGCGCTCGACCGTGAGGGGGAGCGAGCCGGTGATCTCCTGCACCGCGGTGAATATCAGGTTGCGCAGGGTGTGCCCGCCGAGGCTCCCCGAGCGGAAGCGGTGGCCGAGCAGCTCCTTCAGCGCTTCCGGGTGCTCGGACAGGGCGACGAGGCAACGCGTGAAGTCGCCCGGCGGCAGGAGGCCGTACTCGTCCCGGAGCCTCCCGGAGCTCCCGCCCGAGTCCATCATGGTCACGATCGCGGTGATGCGGACGCTCAGGTCACGCAGGCCGGTGAGGAGCGTGTAATGGCCCGTCCCCCCTCCCACGGTCACGATCTTCGGCGTCGCCATGGGGGAGCAGGCTACCATGCGGACGAGCGGGGCCGATACCGACCGTCAGGCCGCCGAGATCGCGACGCGCGGCTGCGGCGCGCACTTCGCGAGGCGGCGCGACGCGACGGCGTGGTACGTGGGCGCGATCTCGGCGCTGTAGCAGCGCCTCCCTGCGGTGAAGGCCGCCACCGCGACCGAGCAGAGCCCCCCGAATGGCTCCCAGACGACATCGCCTGGATCGGACGATGCGCGGATGATGCGATCGAGCAGCTTGAGGGGCTTCTGGTTGCCGTGGACCGACCGGGTGTCCTCCTTGAAGCGTTCGGGGCCGCGGACCGCCGGCTCGTTCCAGACGTTGGTCACGCCGACCTCGCAATGGAATTTGGCTCTCAGGGTGGCCCACTCCTCGCCCGTCAACGGCCGCTTGCCATCGACCGAGAAGTAGGGTCGCCCCTCGGGGCGGCCGTGCGCGTTCGCGAAGGCGGCGATCTGCTCGAACGCCGAGGCCGGGGGGTAATACCAGAGATGGCAGCGGGTGAAGTATTTCCTCGTGGCCGCGTTCTTCACGCCGCACGCCTCGTTCGTCTGGCGCAGGGGGAGGCCTGAGCGCTCCCATTCATGCCGCAGCCAGGTCTTGAGGGGCAGCCGCACGCCGGCGCTCTCCAGGAGCACCTTGCGCACGTACTGCACGCACACCTCACTCACCACGGGGAACTTGCGCAGCGTCCGGGTGTTCGCGTTGCCCGCGATGTGGGCGATTCCCTTGTCCCAGACGTGGCAGGTCCGGTACTCCCAACCGTGCTGCTCGAGCAGCGGGTGCACCGTCGCCCACCCGATCTCCGTCGCCCAGAACCAGAGGGTGGCGGACGGCAAGGCGCGCTCCGACCAGACGGCGACGTGCGGCGCGTACCACGCGGCGAGCCCGTCGTGCGTCGGGGGATCGCCGGGAAAACCGGAGACGCCATAAGCACCGTCGGAGACAATCACGGTGGGTCTCGGCCAGGAGGCGTAGTGCTCCAGCGCGTCGCCGAGCGTCAGGGTGGGGTGGAGGGTGGTCGATGCGCGCTTCACGGGGGACACGTGGCCATCCAATCGAACTGCACGGATCTGTCAACAAAACGGCAGAGCTCGGCCCCGGCGAGCCGTCTGGACCCGCGCGCCACGCGGCGCGGACGGGGCGCGCTTCGCCAGCGCCTCGGGCCCTCGCCGAGCGCGAGCCCCGAGCGTCCGGGATCGGCCGATCCGTACGACATCGCCGCCCTCTCGTCGGCGTCGCGCGCAACGTCGGTCGGTGTCGGGCGCAACGTCGGTCGGCGTCGGGCGGGTCGGCGTCGGGCGCGGCGTCGGGCGCGACGGCCGCGCCCTCTCCGTACCGGCCGTGAGCCCTGCGCCAGCGCCGCGCCGCCCATGCGGTGGGCATCGGCGCGCGGATCTACGAAAACGTGCACGGAGGTCGCCCCGAGGAGACAGCCTGTGGAAATGAGGGGAACACCATCCGCGCAGGATCGCGCACGGCCCGTGTGCCGCCTTCGTGCCGGCGATTGAAGAGCTCGTTCGTTCGGCGTATGTTCGGTGGCTTGGTGCGCAACTTCGCTTTGCCGGCGCTCCGCGGCGATGCCCGCGATGAGGCCGACACCGGTGTGACCAGCCTACGCGGGGCCATCGATTCCACACGGGAGGAAATCATGAATGCATTGAAGCGCATGAGCTCGAGAGCCGCTGTTCGCGCGCTCCCGGCCGTCGTTCTGGCCGGGGTGAGCCTGCTCGCGCCGCGCCCGGCAGAGGGCCAGACGGCCGGAGAACCGGGCCATCTCTACTGGGCCGACACACTCGTGACCCACATCGCACCGTTAAACAACGAATATGGAAGCGGAACGACCTATGTTTATTGGGCGGGCGTCGGAGGAGCCACGGATTACCGGAGCCGCAGCCTGTGCGCGTCGTTCGTCACGAACATCCTCAAGCAGGCCTATCAGCTGTCCGTCTACGACATCAACACATGGTTCGGCAGCACGAGCCCGAACGCCGCGCTGTACCACGACAGGATCATCGAGGAGGTCGGCTTCGAGCAGATCGTGACGGTGAGCGAGATCGAGGCCGGCGATATCGTCGCGATCGAGTATCCGGCGGGGAGCACGGCGAGCGGGCACGTCGCCATCGCGGCAGGCGCTGCGGTGCCACGCGTGGCGACCTATCCGTTCGTCACGGGGACAATACAGTACTCGCTCCTCGTCGTCGACTCGAGCACCACGGGCCACGGGACAACCGACACCCGGCGCAACGCGGACGGCTCCTGGCACGCGGGTGTTGGCAGGGGTGTCATGCGCCTCTATGCCAACAGCAACGGGACGATCGTGGGACACGCCTGGAGCACGCAATCGGGATCGACCTACTATGGGACGCAGTTGCGCGATATCGTCGTCGGCCGGATCACGGAGCCGTATATCGAGCTTCCCCTACCGTTGTAGCGACGCGCACGGACCGCCCACGCTTCCTCGACCACCAGGCCGGCTCACGCAATCCCGGCGCCCTTGACGTGTAGTTTCACACGAAAACCAGGTACGCGATCATGCACGCGAACGGAGGGCGTCTGCCGCTTACTCGCCCTCATCGCGCAGCCCAGGCGGCGTGTCGGCATTTCGTTCGTTCCTTTTACGACACGAGCGGATCATCGTTCACGGCCACGCCGTGGAATACGCGCATCCACCACGTTTCTACCGGAAACACGACGCTGCGCAGCCCTGCACGCCATCGTTGAAGCGCCTCGCGGTACGCTGCGCGAAATGCCCGGACAGCGGCAACCGCGGTCCTTCGTGCGTCTGCATGTCCTCTCCCCACCGCAAACGTTGGATTGAGGCCGCGGGGCGCCTCGAAGCTCGTCGCGCGAGCGTCGGGCGACACCGCGCATGCGCGCTCGGGGCCGAGGAAACCACGGCCAGTTCGACGAATCGCGGCGTGCGCCTCGGCTTCCTTCCGCTCCAGCTCCGCCGCCACCTCGCGCCGGAAGGCGTCCGCGTCATCATCCGCCACAGATGGCGGAAGCGAGATCGCAATGGCGGCGTCGTCGGGCCATGCGGGATTGCTCGGAGCAAAGTAGACGTCAGGACGCCTCGCCCGCAGCTCGCCGCGGCCGATTTCGTTGACGAGCACCTTCGCTCCCGGCCATTCCTTCGCACGTCGCACCAACCCCGCCTCCACCGGGTTCGCCAGTGAATATGAAATCTTTTCGACCACGGCCGTCCGCGTCAAGAGGCGAACAACGCTGGTCGCTTCGTGGCCCCAGACCGGCCCCTCCCAGGTTCGGAGCACCTTGGTCCCCAGCGCCACGAGGCGATGAAACAGCTGCAGGAATCGCGGAAGCACGCCTTCGACGTCAGTGACGACGATGTGCAGGTGCGTGGACATGGCACACAACGCATGCAGGCGAACGCCGTAGCGCCCGGCCGAGACCGCGAGTGCATAGGTGATCAGCTGAGCGTGGATTTCGCGCCCACGGGGCACCAGTGGTGCCGACGGCGACGCGCGAGCGGCGTTCCGCCGACGAATGCGACGCCAATTACAACTGCGCGTTCCCAACGCGTCGCGAAGGCACACGCCCCCCTTACCCCCCGCAATGACTTTGGCTGGTTCCAAGCTCAATTGAGCTGGCGAGCGAGCTGCGAGCGCTCTGGCACGTGCAGGGTCGTGCCCCGACCCGACCGGGCCAACCTTCCCGGGACGAGGATCAGCGCGCGGCGCAGCCACGGCGTTCGCCAGCTCGCGAGGTGCGGAACATGGTCGAGCACATACCGGCGCATCAGGTTGGCGGTCAGGAGCTTCAGCAGCAGCGCGGCATGATTGGCGTTGAAGCTGTGGCTCGGCACGCGGCCGCAGCCCCACCCATGCTTGAGATCGCCGATGAGCGGCTCGATGCCCGCGCGCAGGTCATACCGCGCCGCGACGTCTTCCGGCGCTTCGACCGGCTCGTTGGTCAGGAAGACCTGCACCGTGTAGTCGAGGTCCTCCCAGAGGTAGATCTGCTTGCCATTGTACCGATCGCGTGTTCGTACGGCGATCACGCGGACGCCATCCGGCCAACCGCTGCGCCGGAAGGGGACCTCGGCGACCTGTCGTCGAGGACGACCATCGGCATCCCAGTCGATGGTACGCCATCCGGTGGCGTAGGCGACCATGCCCACCAGATCGGGGCTCATCCGCGCCTTGGTCAGGAAAAAGCATCCCTTCGCGGCGACGGCGTGCATCAAGGCGCTGCAATCCCCCGCTCCGTCGATCCGCACGTAGATGGCCGCGCTCGGCGCTGCGGCGCGCGCCCGGTCGATGCACTGCTCGACGAAAGGCACATCGGCTTCGCCGAAGCTCGTGTCACCCGGTCGCAGCTTGGCTCCGACGACGGCGTCGGCCTCGGCGATGCGCGCCAGGATCGGATGATAGCTCGGCCGGCCGTGGTATCGCGGGTTCGGGCCTGGAAGCGCCCCCTCCTGCATCCCGAAGAGCGGCTCCACGGTCGTGTCGACGTCGAGGTGCACGAATCGGTGCTTTCGCCGCGCAATGAGGGCGAGCCCGTGGTCGACGACCATGCCGTGCAGCGCTTCAACCGCCTCCTCATCGAAGCGGCACAGGTCCCGGTAGACGGTGTCGATGCTCGGGACGACCCCGCCGGCGAGGCGTACGAAGAGCGGATCGACGGCGAGCGCCTCGATGCCGAAGACGCGCTCCTCGCCGGCGAGCGCGCTGTCCATGAGCAGGCGCATCTGCGCGGCCATCGGGTAGATCACCGAGCGGCCCGTCTTCAGCCGGGAGAACCTGCGCCTCAAGGCCGCGTCGACGCCGAGCTGCCGGATGAAAGCGCCGAACGGGGCAAGCCCTGCGACGCCGGTCAGGTTCTTCTCCGTCGGTTCGACGTGGATTCTGCATGGGTCTGGCCGCCGGATTCGCTCCTGGTGCCGCCCGTCGCCTTTCCTCTTGAACCCGAGTTCGCGCCGGCGCACCTTGCAGGTGCTCGGCGTGTGCCTTCGTTTGGTCATAGCAACCCGGACGGGTCGCCACGCCGAGCCTTTCTTTCAAGGCGTTCCGTTTACGGCGTCGAATTTCTCACGCCTCGGACCGGCATCGTAGGCGCGAAATCCACGCTGAGTAATCGCGGCGTCCGGTCGGAAGAGGAGGTGTCGCCGCAACGCACGTCGCGTGAGGAGATAGGTGGCGCCTGCAACGATAGCGCGAGGCTGGCTCATGGCTGTCAACTATGCCAAACGCGTGCCGGGGCTTGTAGCCAATGATTTCGCACACTTGAATCTTCGAGATCCTGGCGGCTCCTGTTTTCCGCTGGCGCCCGCCATGGCCTATGCCTGGGACCGCCTCGTAGACAACACGTATCGGGTCTCACCACCAAGGCAACGTCGGTCAGACAGGCGGGCCGGCAGACCGGCAACGTCGGTCAGGTCGATAGTCAACGGCAACGTCGGTCAGCCCCGCAGTCAGCCCGGCACGGGCCCAACAGGGGCCTCCGTTTCCGGTGGCACGGGCCCAACAGGGGCCTCCGTTTCCGGTTGACATCTGGCACGGCGCATGGATCAAACACATTGCGCGCGTTCATGGTTGTCGACCTCGTGCGATGCTCTCGCCCGCCATGCTGCTGGAGAACTCCCATGCACCGACCCCTCCTCGCCCAAGGCCTCGTGCTGTCGCTCTCGCCGTTCGGGTGCTCTACTAGCCCGGAAATTCCTGAAGCGTACGGCATGGCGGTCATGACCGTGAACGGGGAGAGCTTGGTGCTTGACACGGGGGATAGCGGCAAGCTGCCTGTCGCCGGATTCGACGACAGCTGGGACGTTGACTGCTCCCGCCTCAATGGCGAAACCAATCTGGAGCTGGTGGATCACTCGAAGGACAGGAGGGGCTTCTACTACCTCGATCTCCATCTGCTCGGCAGCGAGCGCAAGGGCGGCGACGCTGCTGTCGTGAACATGCGAATGTACGTCGACGATGCGCTTTTCTATGGCTCTTGCCGCGCGACGCTCCGGACATCGTCCGAGGACTCGCACGAATGCAAGTTCTCTTTCGCTGACTGTGGCCTGAACTTGCTCGGCGCTGCCCAGGACGTTGTCCCAGCGCGCCTCGAGTTCGCGTCATTCCACTTGAAATGGTGCTTCGTCCCGTGAGCGGGCGGAGCGCGATATGTCCAAGGACGGCTCCTCCGCGGCGCGTCGTGGCGCGGAGGACCGACGCCGCTCCACAGGGCGTCCCGACAGCGCGCGAGGCGCTCGCGCCGGGCACGGCGTGCCGCAATGGGGCTTGAAGGAGCGCCCCGAAGCAGCGCTGGCCGGCGCGTCGGCCCGCAGGTACACCTCGATCCATGGTCGATGCGTCTCCCCGGCGGAGGTTCAGCGCCGCGTTCGTTCGGTGGTCTCGCCGCGTCCGGAGGCGGCTCGCGCTCGATCTGGTCCTCACCGGCGCCGCCGCTGGGATGATGCTCGGCGCGGTAGGCGCGGCGGTCGCCTGGCACATGCGGCAAGGCGCGCTGCGCCCCTGGATGGCCGCGGGCGGCCTGCTCGGCGCCGTGGCTGGCGCAGCGGTGGCGCGCCGGCGCCGGTGGAATGACCCGAACGTCGCGTTGTTTCTCGACGGCAAGCTCGGCTCCGCCGAGTCGGTCTCCACGGCCGTTGAGCTCGCAGCAGCGGAGGACGCGGTGGACGGCGCGCCCGGTGCCAGCGCATCCGCGGCCCGTGAGGTGGTGTTCGCCCATGCGACCGCGGCCCTCGATGCCGCAACCGCCCGGCAGGTCCGCACGCCCCTGTGGCGACGCTGGCATGCCGGAGCGCCCCTCGCGGCAGCGGCCATTGGCTATCTCAGCTGGCTTCCCCTGCCACCAGCGCCCGCGGCAGCAGCCCCCCCACCCGGGGCCGAGCAGGTACGCCTCGCCGAGATCACCGGCCTCGGGCGGGTGGTCCAGCTTTCCGAGATCGACGCTCGGGACGCAGAGCAACACGATCGGCTGAAAAAGCTATCGGACGACGCGAAGAGGCTCCGCGAAAAGCTGAAGAGCGGCGTCGAGCGCCGCGAAGCGCAGGCCGAGCTCGGCAGACTCCGCGACGCGATCACGGCCGAGCGGCTATCGCTCGGCGAGGGCGAGCAGCGTCATGGGATGGAGTCAGCGCTCGGCAAGCTCGGAGAAGACCCTCAGCTGAAGCGGGCTGCGAAGGCGCTCGGCGATCGCGACCTCGTGGCGTTCGACGAGGAGATGGCGCGGCTCGCGAACAAGCTCGAACGGGACGATCGCGAACGGGCCAGAAAGGTGCTCGAGGAGGCCGCCGAGGCCGCCAAGAGGGCCGGCGCCCCCGGCGTGGCGAAGGCGCTCGAGGAACAGCGCGAGCTGCTGGATCAGCGCGGCAAGCAGGCCGACGCGTTGAGGGAGCTGGCGGAGGCGCTCGGCGACGGGCTCGACGACGAGGGGCGCGACGCGCTCCGCGAGCTCGCCCGGACCGGCAGCGATCGCGACGCGCGGCGGCTTGCTGGCAGCCTCGAGAAGGCGCTTGAAAACTTGAGCCCCGAGGAGCGCAAGCGGCTCGCCGACCGCTTGAAGCAGCGGATGGCGCAGTCCCCCGAGAGCGCGCTCGGAGAGCCCATGTCAAAGGAGCAGATGCGCGAGCTCGCACGGCAGCTCGAGACGCTGGACGGACAGCAGCAGCTCGAGGAACAGCTGCGCCAGATGGCCCAGGAGGGGAGCCCGAGCAGCGAGGAGTCGAAGCGCCAACGAGCGCTCGACGATGCGCAGCGCGGGGCGGGCGAGGCCGAGGGGCAGCTCGGGGGGACGCCGCTCCCGATGCCGATCGCAGGTGGGTCAGGCCAACCCGGGTCAGGCCAACCCGGGACAGGCCAACCCGGGTTGGGCAGCCAGGAGCGCGGACAGCAGGGCTCGTCAGGGGGCGGGGCCGGCAAGCAGGGGTCGGCGCAGCCAGTTCACTCGGAGGGTGGCGGCTCGGGCAGCCACGAAGGGCAGACCGGCGCGATCGCCGGGGGTGAGCTGCGCTCACGCGCCAGCGCGAGGCTCAACCCGGGTAGGCCGATGCCGGGGATCGTGACGGGCCGAGCAGCCGGGCGCGCCGGAGACACCGCCAACGTTCGCGGCGAGAGCGCGCTCGGTGTCGTGGGTCCCCAGGAGGTCGGCGGTGTCGAGCGCAGCGATGTCCCCGAGGAGTACCGCGAGCAGGTAGGCCGTTACTTCCAGCCGCGCTGAGCCCGGGGACGAGACGTGGAGCGCGCAGCGCCCACCGGCCTAGAAGCTCGCGCCCAGCAGCAGGCCGTTCGCCTCCGCGCTCACGAAGGGCGCGGCATACACCCGGGGGAGCCCGGCCTTCGTGACCGGCGTGCGGCTCGACGTGGAGAACGCGTACAAGGCCGTCCCCGCGAGCACCACGCCGCCGCCGAGGAAGCTCCAGAACGAGACGTTGGCGAGCGTGGTCTGGGCGTCGCGCAGGTCGGTGCGCCTCGCGCTGCCGAACGGCTCCGTCGCTGCGGATTCGCCCTTTGCCGTGGAGAGGATCGCGAAGGTCACGCCCGACGCGAGCCCGAGCAGCCCGACGGCCCCGCCCGCCACCACCAGCGGAATGTTCGGGCCCGAATCGAGGCTGAGGGCGATGCTCTGGTCCGAGCCCCTCGCCACGAGCAGCGACGTCGATGTCCTGGCGCCAGCGCGGCGTGCCTCGATCCTGCGCTTGCCGGGATCGACGAACACCTGGGCGTCGAGGGGCGAATGCCCGACGACCTTGCCGTCGACGAGCACCTCGGCATCGTCGACGTTCACGCTGATGCGAAGCGCGCCGACCTGCGACCTGGCGACGGCGAGGCGCTTCTGCAGGAAGCTCTTCTTCTCGGCCTTCTCGCCGAGCGGAAAGGTATTGAGCGCGTACAGGAGGTGCTCGGCCGCCTCGCGGGGCTGGTTCACCTCCAGCTCGACGTTCCCGAGGTTGCCGGCCACGTCAAAGCTCTGCTGGAGATCCCACGCCGCCTGATAACGCGCCTCGGCCTCGGCGAATCGCGCTTCATCGTAGAACCTGTTCCCCTCCCGGTAGAGCTGCGCGGCGCGCTCACCCGCGCGCGACGTCGCAGGCGGGGCGTCGGTCGGTGAGTTCGGCATCAGCCGAGCCTCGCCGGTCGCGCTCGCGACGCTCGGCCCCAGAAGAACCGCCGCGCACGGGAGGAGTAGAGACAGGTATTTCAAGAATGGCTTTCGCATGATGGCTGGCGGGAGGAATGCAATCCGGAGAAGCGACGCCTCAGGGGAATGGACGCGGGGGAGCGGTCGTCCCCGGGGGCGTTGTGGGCGACGCGGAGGGCGCGGACGGCGGGACCGAGGGTGGGATCGGAGGGCTCACAGCGGAGTCGTAGAAGTCGTCCGCCGCCGTCGAAGGCTTGACCGGGCGCCTCACCTGCACAGCAGGGCGCGGTGATGACGGACGGGCGGCGACCGTGGCCGCGGAGTGAGCGGGCGGCGAGCTCGGCTCCGCCGTGGGCGACGCCGTCGGAACCTCGGGTGCGGCGGGAACGGGTCGCTCTGCGGTGGGCGGCGGCTCGATCGCCACCGGGGGCGGAGGTTCGGGCTGCGCGCTCGGGGTGGGCGTCGCGAGGCCAGCGGGATCCGGCGTGGGAGCGCGGCGGCCCTCGGCCAGCGCCGGATCCTGCTCGCTCGTCGGATTGGCGGCGCGCCACAGCACCCAGAAGCCTGCGACCGTCGCGCTCCCCAGAAACACGAGCAACGCGAAGAGCGCCAGCGGGGCCCGGCGGCGACGCGCCGCGAGCACCGCCGCGGCGGCCGCTGCGGTCACCGCGGTGTCATCGGACCGCGCCGCGGTCGGCTGCAGCCCCGCTCGAGGCGCGCCGGCCGCTGGCGAGGGAGCGGCCGCTGCGATCGGCCGCTGCTTCCGGGACGACTGCCCGCGCGAGCCGGACGACTCGTCTTCAGGCGGCGGCCAGACGCCGCTGCCCACACCGACGCGGGCCGTGCGGACGCCACCGGGACGCGCGCCGCCCTGCCCATCGGGAGCACCGGTCGGGGGGCCCGGCAACCCCTGCACAGGGATCCTGCGCATCGTCGGCCGGTTCCGTTCGTCGACGCCCTTCAACAGCGACGGCGCTACCTGGATCTTCTGCTGATCGATCGCCTGGTGCTCTCGGTTCGGGGGCAGCGTGACCGGAGGAACATACACCTGCTTGTCGCTCGGTCCCGCCTCGCGATCCTGGCGGCGCCGCGGCCTGGGCTCGCCCCACTGCACCATCCGCTCCGCGGGCGGCGCTGCGGGGCCGGTGTTGCCTTCTTCAGGTCTGCGGCGCGGCTCCTGCGTAAGCGCTCGCTGTTGCGCCGGTGAGGGGTGCTCTTGCGATGCAAAATTCGGCGTGTCGTACCCGCGCGGCGGCTGCTGCGGCAGCGTCGGTTGCTGCGGCGCAGCGTCGCCCGCAGCGCCCTGAGCCGCCGGCTGCCCTGGCGAGCTCTTGTTCGCGTTCCTGTTGGTCATGCCTGCCCCTCTCGCCACGCGCAAAAGGCGCGCTGCTGCCCCACGTGAGCAGCAGCGCATCGAGCCCCCGGTACAAGACGCCGCGCTGTCATGGGCGCGCTCCCGAGGTGATCTGCCTCGACCGCTGCACCGCAGACGGCGTGGCGGGTGCCGCGGCAGCGCTCCGACGAGCCCGGGGGCAGCGGAGGCCAGCGTCGAACATGCGCTGGTCCGCGCACGGTACCTCGGAGCTCGCTCGGGGACAGGGCCACGGCATGGACCCGAAGATACTCCACCCGGCCGCCACCACCACGCACCCAAGCGTCACCACCCCTCCCGGAGCGATGCCAAGGTCGCTCCATGGCAGGGCGCGGGCATCGGGAGCCGCCGTGGTCACGTCCGTGACGGCGGCGGCTCCCGATGCTCGAAGGCGCCGGTATCGCGGACCATGAGGTCGCGCGAGGCGCTGCTCCGCGGGTCGACGGCGCGCAAAGTTGACCCTGGCCACCTTTTTGCCTCCTCAGCGAACCACACGCGTGTTGTCCAGTACTGCGCTGCCATACTTCCCGCGTGCCACGACATCGATTTTTTGCACCCATCCAGCATCCACGGTCCGCACCCAGGTTGAGCTCCCGAGCTGCCTTCTGGCCCACACCCAGGTTGAGCTGCCTTGCCTTGCCTTGCCTTGCCTCGGGCTCGCACCCAGGTTGAGCTGCCTTGCCTCGTGGCCCGCACCCAGGTTGACCTCCACCGCGCCTAGGTTGACCCTTCCGGAGGTTGACCCCTCCGACCCAGGTTGCCCTCTCAGCGCCGGAGCTCCCATTCCGCAGCCCGCATCGTAGCGGGTTCGTCACACCGGGTGACGTTCCTGGCATCCGCGGCGACGACGCCGTACCCGCCGTCAGCCCACGACGCTCACCAGCAGCGCCAGGGTAAAGCCGAAGAGCACCACGCTCACCACCAGCAATCCCATGGCCGCCCAGCTGGCCTGAGCGCGCGCGGGCCGTCGCGCGCGCCGCGATCTGCTTCTGTGCGCCTCCGAGGCCCGCTGCAGCCCAGACCCTGGGGCGGGCCGCGCTGCCATGTACGGCGCCGTGAGGCCGAACGCCTTCACGGTCGCGCTCAACGTCGGTGGGAGCACCGGCGCCCGGACCGGCGGCAACGTCAGCGGCGCCGTGCGCTGCCAGTACGACCCGGACGGCATGACCGACCCACCATCCACCCCTCCCGAAAGCCCCGCGGCGATGCGCGACAGCTCCGCCGCGAACGCCACTGCGTCCGGAAAACGGAGCTCCGGGCTCTTCTCCAGCGCCCTCATGATCGCGCGGTCGAGCTCCGGCGGCACCGGTCGTGGCGCGTGGCTCGACGGCGGCGCGGGGATCTCGCTCGCATGGGCGCGCACGAGCTCGTGGACGCGCCTCACATGCTCGAACGGATCGCGACCGGCGACCAGCGTGTAGAGCACCACGCCGGCCGCATACACGTCGGTGCGCGCATCGACGGCGAGCCCGCACGCCTGCTCGGGCGAGAGATAGCGCGGCGTACCGACGAGAACCCCCTCCTCCGTCTGATAGAGCGACGGCGCCGGCGCGCTCCCATCGCCGCGCGGAGCGACCACCTTGGCGATCCCGAAGTCGAGCACCTTCACCACGCGCCGCCCCTGCGCATCCGCGTCGCACACGAAGAGGTTCTCGAGCTTCACGTCGCGGTGAACGATGCCCGCGCCGTGCGCCGCGGCGAGGCCCGCCAGCGTCTGCGTCACGAGATCGAGCGCCTCCATCGCCGGCAGCGCGCCGCGCGCCGCGAGCTCCTCGCGCATCGTCCGGCCGTAGAGCCGCTCCATGACGAGGAACGTCCTCCCCTCGGCGGTCCGCCCGAAATCGCTGACGGTCACCAGGTTCGGGTGGGCGAGCCGCGCCAGGGACTGCGCCTCGACGCGCATCCGCTCCACGAGCCGCGGCTCGCGGTTCAGGTCGCGGTGCAAGAGCTTCACCACCACCGGCTTGTCGAGGCCCACGTGCGCCGCCTCGATCACCTCGCCCATTCCCCCTCGCCCGAGCCGGCGTACGGGCCGGTACGGCGTTCCATCCAGCAAGGTATCGCTCAGCTCAGGCGCCGCGCATCGGCAGTCTTCGTGCGAAGGCAAGGCCATCCTCTGCGGGCCGAGGTGGTGCCGCCGTCGTCACACGACGCGAGGAATCGAGATCCCCTCTCGCTCCCGGACCTCGAGCGCGCGAGCGCTCTTCTCACACGCTCGCCACGGGACGCCCAAGATTTCGACAGATCCGCGCGCAGCGCATCCTGTTGCATTCCCCGGACGCGCTCCAAATTTCCACGCAAAGAGACGTGCACGTACGATTTCGGAGCGCGCCGCGATCACGCCCCGTGATCAGGCGGCGGTGCCCGCGGCGCTCCCTGGCTCCGCGTGCTCCGGCGTGGCCGCGTGCAGCGGCGCTGCCTGCTCCGCCGCGAGCGCCGCCTCGTCTTCCCGGGCGAGGAGCGCGTCCGTCTCGGCGAAGGCCGCCTCGCGTTGCGCGACCACGGCAGCGCAGCGGGCGCGGGCCGCGGAGAGCAGGCCGAGCCCGACGGCGACCCAGCCAGCTGCGGCCGTGTACCCGGCGGCGATGACAGACCCCGCGTCGCCCTGATCGGCCTTGGAGAGCATCACGAACGCATAGAACGGCGACGGGGCCGCGACGAGGAGAGCGCTCTCGCTCGTGTCGAGCTCCGCGACGAGGCCGGCGATGGCGGCGACGATCCACGGGCCGACCGCGATCGTGAAGAGCAGCGTCAGGAGCAGCGCCCGCGTGACCAGGGGCGAGGCGATCCGCGCGCGAAGGAACGCGCCGAGCCCGACGAGGAACACGTAGACGGCGAGCGCGTAGACGGCGACGTGCTGCACCTGCTGCGCCTGGATCTCCGGCGTCGCGACGGGCGCGCCGAGGCTCAGCCGGTGCCCGGCGACCCAGAGCGCGACGATGGCGGGGACCCCTACCGCGAGCAGGAGGTACGCCGAGCGCATCACGCCGGGGCCGAAGAAGCGACGCAGCCGGCTGGCGCGGCTCCGAGCCCAGTGAACCTCGATGCGGCGCGATGGGCCGATCGGCTCTCCGGCAAAGAGGAACACGCAGAAGATCAGAAACGAGAGCGCCGCGCACACGCCCGCGACGATCGCGGGCAGGCGATCGGAGGGGTCCACCGAGAACGCCGGCACCGCGACGGCGGCGGTCGTCACGGGCGCGCAGACCGCGAACCACGTCTTCAGCCCGGAGGAGCGATCGTCGCTCTCGCTCGTGAGGTTCGCGACGGTCACCTGGTACAGGAACCACGCGGGCATGCCGACCGCCGCGATCGGAAGGAGGATCAGGAAGAGCACGTAATCGAGCCCGAGCGGCGCGCGCTGGTAGGCGATCGGGAGCCAGATGGGCGGCCCCTCGGGGACCTCCGGCCAGGCCAGGTGGGCCGCGTACGAGAGCCCCGAGCCGCCCGCCGAGAACAGGCCGATCGACAGCGGGAACGCGAGCAGCAGCGTGACGAGGATCGCCGCGCGCAGGCTCCCCATCTTCGAGCTGATCGCCAGGCCGAAGGCCACGCTGAGCAGCGCGATCAAGAAGAGGAACAGGAAGGCGATCACCACCTCCATCGCGGTGATCCCGCCGAACAGGAACGGCAGCGCCCCGACCGGCGCGAGCATCACCACGTACATCGAGATCGCCGTGTACGCGGCGAGGAACTTGCCTCGCGCGATCTCGCCGGGCGGGATGCCCGTCAGGAGCACCGCCTCCCAGGTGCGCCCCTCGCGCTCCGAAGCGATGCTGTTCGCGGCGACCGCCGGCCCGACCAGCGCCACCACGAAGTACGCGAGCGAGAAGAAGACCTGGAACAGGATCACGCCCGTCTTCGCAGGCGCGATTTCCTTCGCCGCGATGCCGCCGATGGTCGCCACGAGCAGCGCCATCAGCACGGCCAGCACCAGCAGGATGATCGGCGTGCGGGCGAGGCGCGCCGCCTGCTTGAGCTCGCGGATCCAGATCGGGTTCGGCTCGCGCAGGAGGTGTCCCACGCGCCCCACGCGATGCCGCGCCCGATCGACGAGCCGCTGCGACGCCGGACCGGCGGGCGGCAATGTGCCAGTCTGCACGCTCACTGCACCTCTCCTTGCGTGACCTCCAGGAAGATCCTCTCGAGCTCATTGCGCTCCGGCTCGACGCCGACCACGCCGACGCCGCTGCGCACGAGGTGCTGCACGATCTCGGCGATCTTCACGTCGGTGCCCACGTAACCGACGTGCACGGCTCCGGCGACGATGTCGACGTCGGTGATCCCCGGCCCGCCCCTGACCAGGAAGGCCGCTGCCTCGGGATCGCCGAGGACCCGCACCTTGACCTTGCGCCGGGAGATCTGCGAGAGCGCCGGATAGGCCGCCTGCCCCGCGCTCGCCGGCGCAGCGGCGTGCGGCGGGTGCGGGCCGTATCCGGGCGGCGGACCGCCGGCCTGCGCGCGATCGACGGCGGCCGGATCCACCGGCGCGCCGTCGGCCGTGGCCGCCTCGGGTCCGTGCCGCGGCGGCGCGTGCCCGTGCGCCTGCGCCCCGTACGCGCCCGGCGCGGCGCCATGGCGCGGCGGCGCGTGCCCGTGCGCCTGCGCCGCGCGCACCGCCTCGAGGCGCGCGGCGATCTCCCCGATCGGCCCGGCGACGACGAGGCGGCCCTTCTCGAGGATGCCGATCGACGTGCACACGTCGGAGAGCTCCGTGAGGATGTGCGACGAGAGGAAGATCGTCTTCCCCAGGCTCCGCAGCTCGAGCAAGAGATCGCGGATCTCGATGCGCGCGCGCGGATCGAGATCGCTCGCCGGCTCATCCAGGATAAGGACCTTCGGATCGTGCAGCAGGATCCTCCCGAGCTGGAGGCGCTGCTTCATCCCCTTCGACATCGTGGCGACGATCCGGTCCTGGATCTTGCCGAGGTCGGTCAGCTCCAGGACGGCGTCGACCACGTCGAGCGACGGAACCCGGAAGGCGTCCGCGAAGAACTCGAGGTACTCGCGCACCGTGATCCTGTCGTAGACGCCGGCGTGATCCGGCATGTACCCGATGCTGCGGCGGACAGCCGCGGGGTCGATCGTCACGTCGACGCCGTCGATCTCGACCCGCCCTGCCATGGGCTCGAGCAAGGTCGCCATGACCCGGATCGTCGTCGTCTTGCCCGCGCCGTTCGGCCCGATGAAGCCGAAGATCTCGCCGGGGCCCACGTCGAAGGTGACGTCCTTCAGCACGTCGAGCGCGCCGAAGCGGTGCGAGAGGTGCCGGACGCGGATCGTCGGCCGAGGCCGCTCGATCTGCGCCGCGGCCGTGGAGGGCGGAGCGCCGCCGAACGCCGCGCTCACGGCCGGCCTCCGTAGCCCACGACCCGCACGAGCACGCGGTCGCTGTCGATCCGCAACCCGGAGTCGCTCGCGCGCCCCTCGCCGCCGTCGAGCTGGCCGAACAGCACGGGCACGCCGGCCGGGAACCAGTCGACCGATCCACCGGCCGCCTCCTCGATGGCCAGCCACGCGGCGCCGAGCCCCGGGGCGTCCGGCTCGAGGAGCGGAGTCAGCAACCTCCCGCCGAGGTCGTGGACGTCCATGCCGCCGACCCGTCGCCCGAAGCCCGCGTGCGAGAGCCAGCCCTGCCCCTCGCTCCGCGCCGCGAGATCGACCCCCGCGCGCGACGAGACCCTCTCCCCGTCGCCGATGCGGGCGAAGTAGCGGGCCGCGCCCTCCGGTAGCCACAGGACGCCGGCCCGGAGGTCGCGGCCGCTCCGGTTGCTCACGACGACGTCGCCGCTCGGATCGGCGACGATCGCGATGCCGTCGCCGAGCGACGCGGCCCCGTCCTCACGCACGATCACCGTCTGCCAGGGGAGCGCCGCGACCTTCGTCAGCCGGGCCCCGTCGCGATCCACGAGCAACCGGTCGCGCCGCTCCGAGAGCTCGGCGACAACCGCCGTGCTGATCACGCCGCTCGCGTCGGTCGTGCGGACCGTGAGCTCCTCCGCGCTGGCGACGAAGAAGCCCCGGAACCGGCGCACCGCCCCCTTCGTCATGCCGGCCCCCGCCTCGATGAGCGTGAGGTGGCGCGCCCGGCCGCGCACCCCCTTCGCGAGCAGGCCCACGCCGACGATCACCGCGAACGTGACCGCCGCAGCCACCGGCAGGTACCAGAGCGCGCGGAGCGGCCTCCCCTGCCGCGCGGCGCGCGAGAAATTGATCGGACCGGCGAGCACCGCGTAAATGCAGAGCAGCAGCGCGGAGACCCCGATCGCCCAGCGGGAGCTCTCGTTCGGATCGAGCTCCCGCCGCACCGGATCGAGGTCGACGCCCATCGCATCCTCCCCCGGGCGGAAGGCCACGGTGGAGCGACGGTCGTAGGCTCGGCGAGCGAGATCGGCCACCCGGATCTTCACCCACGGGTCGCTGGCCGCGGGCGCGCGCGTGGGGTCGAACGCGAGCAGGTGCACCTCGCCGAGGCCGTAGAACGCCGAGCTGCCATACGCGCTCCCGCGCAGGTTGCCGCCCGACCAGCCGCAGAGCGACTCGGCCACCGCGGGGGCCGCGCTCGGCGCGGGCAGGAGCACGTTGCCCTGCTTGCCAAAGCCGCCGGAGCCGCCGGGCGGCGCGATCTCCGCGAGGGTGGGCGGCGCGATGGCCGCCCTCGCGACCTCACCGCCGACGAACGCCGCGAGCGTCGGGTGCCGCAGATCCTCGGGGCGGGCGACGGACAGCGCCAGCGTGCCGCCGGAGAGGACGAAGCCCGCGAGCGCCTCGAGCTCGGAGCCGCTCAGCCTGGACAGCGTGTCGGTGCGCATGAGCACGGCGTCCGCCGCGTTGTAAAGGGCCGCCCGGTCGGGCAGCAGCGGGTCGCCGGTCGCGCTGTCGAAGCGAGGCTGCCCGACCCAGAGGACAGGGCTCGGCGTCCCCCCGGGCGCGCGGCTGGTCGATATGTACAGCGGCGCGATCGGCGCGTCGTGGAGGCCCCCGCGGAGCAGCGACCTCTCGCTGACGTCGAAGAGCACCACCGCGTGTTGCGAGGTCGACGAGAGCCCCTGCGACGACACCTGCGCTCCGCCCTCATCGAGCGCCCGCACCTGCACGTCGCCGAAAGGGGATACATGCACCGGAACGCGCACGTCGACGGACGCGCCCGCCCCGACGGCGTAGGGCGCCGACGCGACGAAGACGCGGTCATCGGAGTAGCGCTTCGACTCGACCTCGACCTCGCCCCTGGCCGCCCGGCCGCCGTTGTTCTGGATGCGCACGACGACCTGGTTCCAGCCCCAGGGCACCCCGCCGCTCGTCCCGAGCACGGGCGCCACGTCGACGGCGAGCGCCGTCGCGGTCGACAGCGGCGGCGCCTGCCCGGACGCGGGCCCCGCCGAGAAGAGCGCCGCGAGCGACGCCGCCCCCGCAAGGCCCTTCGCGCCTCTCCTCGGCGACCCGCCCCGGATCGCCTGCCCCCGCGGCTCCTCCACGCGCCTCATCGGCGGATCGCCTGCGCCACGGGCTCGGGCCGCGCCTCGATCGCGGAGAGGAGCGCCGTGATCACCTGATCCGTCGTGATCCCCTCCGCCTCGCCCTCGAAGGACCGGATCATCCGGTGGCGGAGCACCGGCTTCGCGACCCGCTGCACGTCGGCGAAGGCGACGTGCGCCCTCCCCTGGAGCAGCGCCACGGCCTTCGCGGCCAGCACCAGCGACTGCGCGCCGCGCACGCCGGCGCCGAACCGGAGCGACCTCCGCACGATCTCGGGCGCCCCCTCGGCGGCCGGATCGCTCGCGCGGGTGAGCCGCGACGCGTACCGCATGACGGGCTCGGCGACCGCGATGTCGCGGCAGAGCGACCGCAGCGAGAGCACGTCGTCGCGGGTGAGCACCCGCGGCGGCGGCCCGCGATCGTGGCCCGTGGTCCGGGCGATGATCTCGGTCATTTCATCCTCGGTCGGGCTCGGCACGAGCACCTTGAGCAGGAACCGATCGAGCTGCGCCTCCGGCAGCGGGTAAGTCCCTTCCATCTCGATCGGGTTCTCGGTGGCCAGCACGAAGAACGGCTCCTCCATCGCGTACCGCGTGCCCGCGATGGTGCACGCGTGCTCCTGCATGGCCTCGAGCAGCGCGCTCTGCGTCTTCGGCGTCGCCCGGTTGATCTCGTCCGCCAGGATCACCTGCCCGAAGATCGGCCCCTTGTGCAGCGAGAAGTGGCGCGAGCCGTCCGCCGCCGCGACGAGCACGTTCGTGCCGGTCACGTCGCTCGGCATGAGATCCGGGGTGAACTGGATGCGCGAGAACGCGAGATCGAGGCAGCCGGCGATGGTCCTGACGAGGAGCGTCTTGCCCAGCCCGGGCGCCCCCTCGAGGAGGACGTGCCCTCCCGCGAGGATCCCCCAGAGCGTCTGCTCGATGACGTCGTCCTGCCCGACCACGGCCTGCCCGATCGCCTCTCGCAGCCGCGCGCTCGTTCGCTGGGCGAGCTCGATCCTCGCCTCGAAGGACGCAGGGGCCGTGCCCTGCCCGCCGTCAATACTTGCGCCTGATTCCGCCGCCATCTGGTCGCCCTCGGCCGACGACGATAGCCGGCCGCGCCCCGCGCGTCGATCGGAGCTCGCCATGCTATGTCTTGCGAATGAGGATGCTTATGTTGACCTGTCGCCGTGGGCTCGCCTCGCTCTGCCTTGCCGCGCGCAGCGGCGCTGCGCTCACCGTGGCGCTGTCGCTCGGCGCGAGCGCCTGTGCCTCGGTCGTCGGCGAGCATGAGGTGGAGACCAAGTTCCTCGTGAAGCCCACCTCGCAGTCGACCTTCTCCGGATGGAGCGAGCTCTCCGTCTCGGAGGACCCGAACTCCGTCGACAGGGCCGAGCTCATGTACATCCGGCTGGAAGCACGCGACGACAACGTGCCTGACCTCACCTTCCTCAAGAGCGTCTCCGCCTCGGCCGTCGTCGACGGCAAGTCGACCGTCGTCGCCAAGAAGGCGCCGATGCCTGCCGGGGAGCGCATCGTCCCGCTCGATCGGGTCTATCACGACGACATCCGGCACTTCTTCTACAAGGACGACGAGAGCGGCGATTACACGGTGCACGTCGACTGGGAAGGCAAGGTCGATCTGACGAAGACGATCCCGCCCGAAGGGGTGTGGATGAAGGTCCTCGTCGCCGTCCGCATCGAGTGATCGCGCCGCTCGCGGCGCTCCTCATCACTCCCTACCTCTCGCGGCGCTTCCCCTGCGCCCGTCCCGCTCGGCTCCTCAGCCATCCAAGCTTCCATCTCGTCGCTCGGTCCAACGGACGAACCGAGAGCACACAGCGCGCGAGAGCGAGGCCGGAGGAGCGGAGTTCATCCGCCGGAGCCGCGCTCGTCGGCGTGCGCCGTGCGCTCCGCACCCCGGCGCGGGCAAGGAGGTCGATCCGTCATGGCCGAGATCCAGGAGAGCTCTGTTCTGTTCTCGCTCAAGCAGCTCATGAGCCTCGAGAAGCAGCGGCTGCTCGAGGAGGAGGAGACCGCGCGACAGCGCGCGCTCGCAGAGCAAGAGGCGCGGCGCGCCCTCGAGCGGCGCGCTCGGGCGGAGGAGGCGGCGCGCATCCGGGCCGAGGAGGAGCGGACCCGCCGCGAGGAGGAGCAGGCGCGCGAGGAGGCCGCGCGGCTCGAGGGGATCCGGGCCGCGGCCGTCGAGAAGGCCCGCGTCGAGGCGGAGCAGCGCGCGCGCATCGAGGCCATGGAGAGGCAGCAGGAGCACGAGCGCAGGCTCGTCGCCCTCGCGGGAGACGCCCAGAAGCGGCGGCTCAAGCAGCTCGTCACGGGGGGGAGCGCGCTCTTCGTCGTGGTGCTCGCCGCGACGCTCGGCGTCTTCTTCGGCAAGCTCAGGCCGGAGGCCGAGCAGACGCTGGCCGAGCAGACGGCCGCGCGCGCCGCCCACGAGCAGCGGCTCGCGACGCTCCAGAGCGATCTGGCGTCGAGCGAGAGGAAGATCGGCGAGCTGACGCTCGCGTACCAGACGGTGCGGAGCCAGGCCGAGAAGGCGGAGCTCGAGCGCAAGCTCCTCGCGGCGAGGCGCGACCGGGAGGCCCTCCAGGTCAAGGCAGCGAGGCCGGCGGCGCCGCAGGCGCCCAGGAAGACGGAGTGCTTCTGCAGGGAAGGCGACCCGATGTGCGGCTGCCTTCCCTAGCGGTTCAGCGGGGCACGGCCGCGCGGGCGCAGCCGACGAGCTCCTTGAAGAGCGGCGAGGTGACGTACCGCTCCCCGCCGTCGGGAAGGATCACCACGATCCTCTTTCCCTGCATCTCGTCGCGCGCCGCGATCGACAGCGCCGCCGCCATCGCCGCGCCGCCGGAGATGCCGACGAGGATGCCCTCGGTCTTGGCGAGCCGGCGCGCGGCTTCGAAGGACTCGTCCTCGGACACGGGCACCACCTCGTCGATGAGCTCGCGCCGGAGGATCTTCGGGACGAAGCCCGCGCCGATGCCCTGGATCAGGTGCGCGCCCACGCGGCCGCCGCTCAGCACGGCCGCGTTTTTGGGCTCGACCGCGATCATCTTCACGCCCGGCTTCTTCTGCTTGAGCACCTCGCCCACGCCGGTGATCGTCCCGCCGGTCCCCACGCCGGCGACCACGACGTCGACCGTCCCGTCCGTGTCCTCCCAGATCTCGCGCGCGGTCGTCACGCGGTGCGCGGCGGGGTTCGCCGGGTTCTCGAACTGCTGGAGCATCACCGCGCCGGGCGTCTCTTCCACGATCTGGCGCGCCCGCGCGACGGCCTGCACCATGAGCGATCCGGGCGTCAGCAGCACCTCGACCCCGAAGGCCCGGAGCAGCGCGATCCGCTCGGGGCTCATCGACTCGGGCATCGTGAGGATCAGCCGGTAGCCCTTGGCCGCGGCGATCATCGCCAGCGCGAGGCCCGTGTTGCCGCTCGTCGGCTCGACGAGGACGCTCCCGGTCTTCAGCTTGCCCTGCCGCTCGGCGTCCTCGACCATCGCGAGGCCGATGCGATCCTTGACGCTGCCGCCGGGGTTCCGGCTCTCGACCTTGCCGATCAGCTCGGCGCGCAGACCCTTGCCCGCAGAGCTCAGGCGGACGAGGGGGGTGCGCCCGATCGTCGCCGCGATGTCGTCGAAGATTGAAGCCACGTGCCGCCTCCCGTGATGGCCGTTGGCCAGACGGGAGCGCCGGCCAGCGGGCTAGATGGAGTAATCTTGCACGAAGATCTTGGCGTCTCGGAGATTTACCAGCACCCTGTCCCCCTCGGACAGGCCGAGCTCGGCGACGCGATCCTTGGTCAGCTCGACGGAGAGCGGCTGGCCGTCGGAGAGGCGGAGCTCCGCCTTGACCATCCACCCGACCCGCGACAGCCGCTCGACGCGCGCGACGCTGGCGTCGTCGGCGGCAGGCGTCTTCGAGGAGTCGATCCGGGTGTGGACCTCGATGTCGTGCGGACGTACGAAGGCGTGCACGCTCGCGCCGTCGCCGGTCCCGGGGGGAGCGTGCACCGCGAGGGTACCGAGCGCCGCCTGGCCGTCGCGCACCTCCCCCTTGAGCACGTTGATCGACCCGACGAAGCTCGCGACGAACTCGGTCGCCGGCCGGTCGTAGATCTCCTCCGGGGTGCCGATCTGCTCGACCCGCCCCTTGTGCAGCACGATGACCCGATCGGCGAGGTCCATCGCCTCTTCCTGGTCGTGGGTCACGAAGACGCTCGTGATCCCTCGCTCCTTGTGGAGCCTCCGGATCCACTCGCGCAGCTCGAGGCGGACCTTGGCGTCGAGCGCCCCGAACGGCTCGTCGAGCAGGAGCAGCGACGAGCCTGGCGCGAGCGCGCGCGCCAGCGCGACGCGCTGCCGCTGGCCGCCGGACAGCTCGTGCGGGAACCTGCCGCCGAGCCCGTCGAGCTGCACAAGGTTGAGGAGCTCGTCGACGGTGGTCGCGATCTCCTTCCGTGGCCGCTTCCGGATGCTGAGGCCGAAGCCGATGTTGTCGCGCACGCTCATGTGCCTGAACAGCGCGTAGTTCTGGAAGACGAAGCCGATGTTCCGGTCCTGGACGCGGGTGGTGGTCGCGTTCTTGCCGTTCAGGACGACCTCGCCGGAGTCGGGGCTCTCGAGCCCGGCGATGATGCGCAGGACGGTGCTCTTGCCACCTCCGCTCGGCCCGAGGAGCGCGACCAGCGCGCCGCTCTCGATCTCGAACGAGACGTCATCGACCACCTTGTTCGGACCGAACCGCTTCGTGAGCCGCTCGACAACAATTCCCATAAGCAACAGCTCGCCTTCCGACCCGTCTCGATCGCGCCTCGGACAGAAAATGCGAGGGGCCCGAGCGCGCACCAGCGTCGCCTGCCGGGCGGGTAGGCGCAACCAGATTCAGAAATATACATCGGAAAGGTGGGTGTATTTGCAAGAAGGGGTGGGGGCATGCTGATGCAAGAAGGGTGACAGAGGGCAGGAAGCGCGGAGCCCCTGCTCAGGCCGTCCCCCTCCCGGGTCGGTCGGTCCTCAACCTCGGTCGGTCCTCAACCTCGGTCGGTCCTCAACCTCGGTCGGTCCTCAACCTCGGTCGGTCCTCAACCTCGGTCGGTCCTCAACCTCGGTCGGTCCTCCAACCTCGGTCAGTCCTCAACCTCGGTCGGTCCCCAACCTCGGTCGGTCCTCAACCTCGGTCGGTCCTCAACCTCGGTCGGTCCTCAACCTCGGTCGGTTCCCAGTCGGTTCCCGAACCCCGGAGCGAGCTCAGCGGCGCGGCGGGCTTCGCGCGGACGGCTGCTGCCCGACTCAACGGACGGTCCGAGGTGCTAGCATCGCCGCGCCGCGACGCGGCAGGCCCGGGACCGGAGCCCGCGGCGCGGCTAGACGAGGACACGAGGCCGCGACGCGGCAGGACCAGGACGGAAGGCGGATGCGTTGTCTGGTGACGGGGGTGGCCGGATTCATCGGCTCCCACCTGGCGGAGCGGTTGATCGAGCTCGGGCATGAGGTGCTCGGGGTCGACCGCTTCACCGACTACTACGCCCGCGAGCTCAAGGAGGGGAACCTGGCACGGCTGCGCGGCGAACCGCGCTTCTCGCTCTCCACGGCCGACCTCGCCACAGACGATCTCCGCCCGCTGCTCTCGGGCCGCGAGGTCGTCTTCCACCAGGCGGCGCAGGCGGGCGTGCGCCCGAGCTGGGGACAGAGCTTCGAGGTCTACCTGCGCGACAACGTGCTCGCGACGCAGCGGCTGCTGGAGGCAACCAGGGCGCACGGCCAGGTGCGCAAGCTCGTCTATGCCTCGTCCTCCTCCGTCTACGGCGACCCCTCCGGCGACACGGGGGATGTACCCATGCACGAATCCAGCCGGACCGCCCCCCACTCACCCTACGGGGTGACGAAGCTCGCCGCCGAGCAGCTCTGCGAGCTGTACCGGCGCAACTTCGGCCTGCCCACGATCTCGCTCCGGTACTTCACGGTGTACGGCCCCAGGCAGCGCCCCGACATGGCATTTCACCGGTTCATCGCCGCCGTGCTGAAGGGCGAGCCGGTCCGCGTGTACGGCGACGGCGAGCAGACGCGCGATTTCACGTACGTGAGCGACGCGGTGCAGGCCAACGTCGACGCCATGGAGGGCGGCGCGGTCGGCGTGTTCAACATCGGCGGCGGCTCGCGGGTCAGCCTCAACGACGCACTCGGGCTGCTCGGGGAGCTCGCAGGACCCGTGCGCGTCGAGCGGGGAGAGCCGCAGCCCGGCGACGTCCGGCGCACCTGGGCGGACACCGCGGCCGCACAGGCGGCGCTCCGGTACTTGCCCCGGGTGCCCCTGCGCGAGGGGCTCGCGGCGCAGGTCGCCTGGCAAACGAGGCGGCTCGGGCTCTGCCGGTGACGGGCGCTCCGCGCCCTCACGCGCCGGCATCACCTCCGCGAGGGACGAGCTCGACCACGCGCGCCGCCGGCACGCGCGCGCCCACGATCTCGTCCGCGAGGTTGACCCAGCCCACGCAGCGATCGAGGACGACGCTGTCGGACGAGATCACGCCCGCCGCCCCCGCGAGGAGGCGGTCGGGATCGGGGACGAGCGTCGCTTCGATCGAGAGGGGCCCGCCCCCGAGCCGCTCCAGGATCCGCGCGCGCAGCCGCCCGGAGCTGGGGATCGCCGCGTCGAGGAGGAAGCGCGCGCGCGCCGCGCCGGCGCCGGACAGCGCGTCGCCGATCCGATCGATGGCTGCGTCGGTCTCCGCGATCGGCGCGTAGCTGCCGCGCAGCCCCGCGAGATCGCGCAGCGCCCCCTCCGGCCCACGCACGAGCAGCCCGCCCGCGAGCGCCACCTCCAGCGTGATGATCAGGTTGAAGCCGTCGATGTTCGCCTCCGCGCCCTGGAGCGACGAGGGCGGGGCGCAGCGCGCGAGGCGCGACGCCCGCTGCGCGTCCGAACAAGCCGCCCGCTGCAGCGCGAGGCGCTGGCGTGCGGCCAGCTGGTGGTGGTCGCCGGCGGTCCGGATCGCGGTGCGCAGCGGATAGCCGCGGCCGAGGAGCCACGTCACCTCCTCGAAGGCCACGCGCAGCGTCCGGACGGCATCGGGGCCGAACAGCCGCTCATCGTCCGGGTGTCCGCCGCGCGGCGCGCCGCTGTGTTCGCCCGCCATGTCACCCGCCTCCGCGGCGCACCAGAACGCCGTCACGTTGTCCGGCCGCCACAGCCCATCGCCGGCAGCTGCCACGCCTCGATGGATAGATCGACCTGCCGAGGGGCTGCTTGGAGCAACCGTCGGATGAGCTCCGCGCTCGCCGCCCGACGCAGAAGGGGGTCAGCAGATCAGAGGCCCTTCCGCCCGAACCCAAGACAACCCACCTGGGAGTGGGTGATGCCGTGAGCGCGAAGCAGCCCGCCTCCTTGTCGCAGTGCCGCGCGACAGGTCGATCGCTACCCTGTTCACGGCAACCTTGTTTTCTCATTTCGTCGCCTCCGCCTTGGAAATCACGGCCCGCCGTGGTCGGTATCTTCCGCCAATCACATTCCTCCGAGCCCCCCGAATTTCTCAGCCAGCTCCACCATTTTTCATCTGCCCGCAGCGCACAGGGAAGACATCGCCCGGCAGCGCCGCCTCCACCCGCGGATCGAGGATGCCCTTGCGGCGGCGCCCGTCGATCATTCGCGCTCGTCTTCGTGCAGCGGGAGCTTGGGCCACGTCCCGGAGGGCGGCGTGACATCCTCCACCGGCTCCCCTCGAGCGGATCGCTCTGCTCTGCAGTGCGGGCAACAGAGCTCCGGATCCCAGTCGACGTCCTCGAGACCCAGCTTCCGCAGCCACGCGAGCTCCCACATCAGCCTTGAGCTCACGTGAATCACGTTGCCCGAACGACGCGTGCCGTTGCCGCTGAACCGCCGACGCTTGGCCACGAGCGCTCCTCTTGGGACGAGGGCGCCCATTCTGCCGCCGACGAACCCGCTCGCCAAGCGCACTCTCGCCGAGATCCGAGAGGTCGCGCAGGCTTACGTTGGGCTGCATAAAATTCTCATGAAATGACATGGTCAATCTCATTTTTCCCAGGGCTCGTCGGTCTCGAAGTGCCAGCAAACTCCACTCGCTCGGGTCCAGCTGCGCCCGTGACGGGAGGCAGCAGCGCGTCATCGCCGCGCAGGTCACCCGCCTCCTAGGGGTGCCAGCACGCAGGTGACGTTGTCCGGTCCGCCGTGCTCGTTGGCGATGTCGACAAGCAGGCTCGCCGCCAGGCTCAGGTCCCGGTGCCTTGCCAGCACGCCCTCGATCCGCGCCTCGGGCACCGGGCCCCACAGGCCGTCGGAGCAGACGAGGAACACGTCGCCCGGCAGGGTCGGCTCCACGCGCGACTCGATCTCCACGCGCTTGTCGCACCCAAGCGCCCGCGTCACCGCGTCCGCTCGTCCGCTCAGCGCCTCCAGCGCTGCAAGCGCGCCGTCCCCCTCGCTCAGCAGCTCCTCCAGCAGCGTGTGATCCCGCGTCAGCCGTTCCAGCTTGCCGCCGCGCATCCGGTACACCCGCGAGTCGCCCACGTGCGCGACGTACGCCATCCCCGCGCCGAGCAGCACGCCCGCGAACGTCGTCGCCATGCCGCGCACCTCCTCTTTCTTCTGGCTCGCCTCGTAGATCGCCCGGTTCGCGCGCCGCACGCTCATCACCAGCCGCACCTCGTCCCGGTCGTGCGGACTCCCCGTGCCGTACGGCCACGTCTCCTCGAGATCCTCGTCCACCTCGAAGCAGCTCTTGACCACCTCGATGGCCATCCGGGACGCCACCTCTCCGGCCGCGTTGCCGCCAAGACCGTCGGCGACCATGAAGAGCCCCACGCACGGCAAAGCCGCGAAGCTGTCCTCGTTGTGGCTCCGTCGCCGCCCCACGTCGGAATGCGCTGCCGCCTCGATGGCGAGCTGTGGATACACGATCGTCCTCCTCGCGCGCTCGTCCTCCGGACGAGCCGAGCCATGGCGCGCCGACGTCCGCGGCGCGCGGTTCCCTCGATGTCCTCAGGCCGCGCCGCGCGGCCTTCGCTACGTCGCCAACCTCACACCGCCCTGAGCGTCGCCTTCACCGCCCGGCTCACCAGGACCACCACGACGAGCACCGCGCCCAGCAGCACCGGACGCGGCCTGCGCTGGTCCGCCGTCACCGACCGGCTTCCTTCCGACAGCGAGAAACAAGAGAAGAAAGGATGGGTGCCCCACCCCGGTCCGTGCTCGGCCCTGCGGGCCTGCGCGCGGCCCGCCCGCCCCATGTCCCGCGCCAAGCGCGGGACGGGGCGGGTGCGTCCGTCGCCGGTGCCTCGGTTGTCATGGAATTCCCGCTCACGTCACCCGCCTCCCAGGCGTGCGAGGACGCAGCTGACGTTGTCCGGGCCGCCGTGCTCCCAGCCACCAGGCGTCCGGCCCGGGATCCCGGAGGGAGCGATTTTCTCATCCATGGCGCCCCACGCCCGGGAGTGTCGTGTTCAGGGGAGAGCGCTCTATGTCCTCCCAATCGGACGCACTGGCAGGGCTCGCCCCTCCTTCGTCGGGCTGTAGCGGGAAGCTCGTCAGGGGGGCAGCGCGACGGGCGAGCTCTTCCCCCGTGGCAGCGCGGACAGGGCGCGGTGGCCGGAGCTGCGGCAGGGGAGGCGGCGGGAGCTTCGCCCGCGGGCTTCGGGCCGCGAGTTCGGGAGACGGCACCGCGGGCGGAGGCGTGTCGAGCGCGCGGGGAGGTACCGTCGGCGGCGCCGGCGACGCCGAGCTCTCGCGCCTGGTGACGGGCTCGCCGACCTGGACCACCACGGTATCCTCCGCGTCCGTCCGGCGGTCGTCGTGCAGCCGCCAGAGGCGCTCCCAGTACCGCGCCGGCGTGCCGGTGAAGGTCTCCAGCTGCCGCGCGAGGCCGGGCGTCATGGGCAGGTCGCTCCTCAGCAGCCGCTCCACCTCCCTCGGTTCCAACCCCGTGCACTCGGCCAGCTTCCTCCTCCACGAAGGCGTCGTCGCGCAGAACGACTCGAGGACCCTTCCCGGCCAGGGGACCGGGCGCCCTCGGGCGCCTGTCGACTCGGCGAGCGCCGCGTCGACGTGACAGTCCACGAGGCGCCGGTAACGATCCCGCTCCCCCGCTGCCTGCGCCTTCGCATCGGTGAGGGCCGCCTCCTCTTCATCGCGCGCCTGCTCGCGCGCCTCACGAAATCCCCGCTCGCGTCCCAGCGCTTCGCGCGCGGTGACCGCGAAGCCGATCGCGACGCACGCGATCATCGCGAGCCCGAGCGGCGAGACGAGCCACATTGCACCCAGCATGTCTTCCATGTTCCCTCCTGAACCGTGAGCCTTCCTGTCCAATGCACAGCGGAGCCCGGTCTTGTGCTGCCCGACCCAAGGCACCCCCTCGCATCCGCCGTTCGTCGCGCCTGCCACGGCGCTCCGTCTCGCCCCTCGGCTGCTCTGCCCCGCTCCACGCTGAGGAAGACGTCGCCCGGCAGGGTCGGTTCCACGCGTGACTCGATCTCCACGATCTTGTCGCCCTCGAAGCAGCTCTTGACCACCTCGATGGCCATCCGGGACGCGACTTCGCCGGCCGCGTTGCCGCCAAGACCGTCGGCGACCATGAAGAGCCCCACGCACGGCAAGGCCGCGAAGCTGTCCTCGTTGTGGCGACGCCGCCGGCCCACGTCCGACTGCACTGCTGCCTGGATAGCGAGCTGTGGATGCACGTTCGTCCTCCTCGCGCGTTCGTCTTCGGGACGAGCCGAGCCATGGCGCGCCGACGTCCGCGGCGCGCGGTTCCCTCGATGTCCTCAGGCCGCGTTGCGCGCGGCCTTCGCTACGTCGCCAACCTCACACCAGCCGCAGCGCCGCCAGCACCGCGCAACCCACGAGCTCCACCACGACGAGCACCACGTCCAGCAGCACGAGACGCGACCTGCGCTGGTCCGCCTCGCCCTTGTCCGGTGCCACGCTCACCCACCGCCTCATGGTGCACCTCTCTCGTCTCAGAACGCCTGCACCTCGGCCTCCACACCGCCCGCGCCCTGCGCCTCTGCAGTCGCTCCCACGCCGCCTGCGCCCGCTTCGCCCAGCTCGATCGTCGCGCCTGGTGTCAAGGGCGCCCTGCCCTTGTACGCGATCCCGATCGCGTGCCCGCCCCTGCCTCCGCCGCCGGGGCCGCCCGCCCCGCCCTTGCCGCCGGTGCCGCCCGCGCATCCGTCCTGCAGCCGCGGGGCGCCTGCGGGCACCTCGCCGCCGGGACCTCCGGCGCCTCCTGCGCCGCCTTCCTGCCCGGCGCCGCCCTTGCCCCCTGCGCCGCCGCGCCCGGTCTTCAGCTTCACCTGCTCGAAGCTCAGCAGCGCGTTCAGGCTGATCAGCGCGATGCTCGCTCCGCCCGCGCCGCCGGCTCGCCCGCCCGCGCCGCCGCAGCCGCCGGCGCCTCCCGAGCCGCCGCTCGCCCCGCCGGCCGACTCCCCCGACGGGCACTTGCCTTCGCCCGCGCCGCCGATCGCACCGCCACCGCCACCTCCGCCTTGCGCTGTGCGCCCCTTCGCTCCGTCACCGCCGGCCACGCCGACGTATCCGCTGGCGCTGATTTCGCCCAGCCCCGTCGCGCCCGTGCCCGGGCTGCCAGACCCGGGCGAGACCCCCTCGACGCCGGCACCGCAGCGCCACGCATTCGTCTCGCCTCCACTTCCGTTCGTGGCACCGCAAGGCCGACCGTGGGCACCGTCGCCGGGGAACTCGACTTCGCCCATGCCGCCGTGACCCCCGTACGAATCGTCGCTCGCGTCATCGGGCGTGCCGCAGTCGTTCTTGACGGACCCGCCAGGAACTATGCGGTCTCTCGAGCACGCGTCGCCGCCAGGCTTCCCGTCCTCACCCTTCTGGGCACGCGTCTCGTGCGCGGCTCCGTCCGCTCCCGGCGCCGCGTCTCCCGCCTCCAGGACGCACCGCGCGAGTTCCACGCGCACCTCTTCCGCCACCGCCGCGAGCGACGACATGCCCGCGAGCGATCCGTCATCCCGCTCGATCCCGCGCGCCCGCACGTGCACATCCTCCAGCCGCACGCTCACCTCACCTTCGCCCCCGCGCAGCACCAGCGGGATCTCCCCGGCCCCCGCCGTCAGCACCGTCTTGCTCGTCTCTCCGGCCCAGCCCCACCCGTTCGCGCAGTCCAGCCCGCCGTAGATCGTCACGCCCTGCGTCACCTCCACCGCTTCGTCGAACGTCTCCGCGCACGCATACACCCGCCGCGTCCTGCTCTTCTCCGCCAGCGCGAGCGCCGCACGAAACGTCTTCACCGGCGCCGCCTTCGTCGCGGCGTTCTCGTCGCTCCCGGACGCCGACACGAACGCGCCGCACGCGTCGTCCACCGCGCTCGCGTTCTCGCTCGGCACGCACGCGGGAGGCGTACGTCCATCGTACCTCAGCCAGTCGTGGCGCACGCACGTGAGCGTGCCCTCGCAGTCATCCCCCAGGTGTCCCCACGGCGCTTCGCACCCCGCGGCGACCAGCATGACGCCCACCGCCCCCACAGCCCAGAACGCTGGACGATTTCCCATCTCTCCTCGATCCGAGCTCATTGCCACGCCCCCACGAGCAACACCCCGGCCGTGTCGGCACGCAGATCGGGGACCACGCGAACAGCGCTCCCTGGCGCGGATCCCGTGCGTGGCCACAGCGCAACGGCCAGGGCCGCCAGCGCGACGGTGCCCGATGCGATGTACGTCACCCCGGCGACGTCACGGAGCCGATCGCTGCGCGCGGCGGTGCGGGCGAGCTGCGCGCACCGATCGGCGAGCGCCCGCGGTGCGTCAAGGCATCCAGGACCGACCCTCAGGATGGCCTCGCGCTGCGCGCGAGCGTCCGCGCTCGCCGCGTTCGAGGCCAGCGTGAAGCCGACCCCCACCCCGAGCCCCACCGCGCTCGCGGCTCCCAGCGCGATCACCGGCACCCAGCTCCGCTGCTCCTCCGTCTGCGCCCCCGCCGCGGGCGCCTTCGTGTTCGCCTCCCCGTTCACCGGCGCGCCCACAGCCCCCCGCGCCGTCGCCGTCTTTCGTTGCAGGTCGATCGTGATCTCCTCCGTCACCCCTGGCACCGTCGCCAGCGGCCTCACCGCGTCCTCGTACCCCGCGCGTCGGATCACCAGCAGGTGCTGCCCGGGTTCCACATAGAGCTCGTGCGTCATCTCCTCCGCCGGCACACGCTCGCCGTCCACGAACACCTCCGCGTCCGCCGCGTTCTTCACCCGCACGCGCACCGTCCCCACCTGCGCCTTCGCCGCCGAAAGCAGCGCCTGCATCCGCGCAAGCCGCTCCGCCTCGATCTCCGGCCCCGCCGCGCGCACCCCGTTCGCCAGGTACTTCGCCGCGGACGCGGGCTTGTTCAGCTGTAACTGCACCTGCCCGAGGTTCCCCGCGATGTCGTACGTCTTCAGCCGGGCCCACGCCCGCAGATACGCGAGCTCCGCATCCTCCAGCTGGCCCGCCGCGTGCGCTCTACGACCGTCCTCGAAGTCACGCACCGCGCGGTCACGCTCGCTCTCCGCGCTCCACCCCGGCGCTGCTCGCCCGTCCTCGCCACGGGCGCTCGTCGTCGCTGCCGTGATGCCGAACAGCACCGACATCGCCAGCCACCCCGCGTGCAGCTCTCGCCTCACGTTCGCTCCCTCGTCCGCGCAACGTTCACCGTTCACCTGCTCGCTCCTCGCGCCCTCGTCGCGCTCTCACCGCGCGCACACGTCCGCCGTTCGTCGCGCCTGCTCCGGCACGCCGTCGCCCTCGTCGTCCTCGTCGCCTCGCTCCACACGGCAGCCGCGGCGTCCTCTTCGCCGCAGCCACCGCACCGAGCCGCCTCACATCAGAACGCTTGCACCTCGGCCTTCACGCCCGCAGCGCCCTCGCCCTCCGCGTTCGCGCCAGGGCCGCCTGCGCCAACTTCGCCCAGCTCCACCGTCGCTCCTTCCACAGCCGGTGCCGCGCCCTTGTATGCGATCCCCAGCGTGTGACCACCTCGCCCGCCGCCACCGGGACCGCCAACGCCTCCCTTGCCACCCGGGCCGCCCGCGCACGCGTCGTGCAACACCGTCGCTTCCTCGGGCTTCGTTCCACCAGGACCACCGGCGCCTCCAGCGCCTCCCTCCTGGCCGGCGCCTCCCTTCCCGCCGGCTCCGCCGCGCCCCGTCTTCAGCGTCACCTCCTCGAACGACAGCACAGCGTTCAGGCTCACCAGCGCGATGCTCGCTCCGCCGGCGCCGCCACCTCGACCGCCGGCACCACCGCAACCGCCGGCGCCACCGGAGCCCCCGCTCGCGCCGCCGGCCAACGCTGCGTCCGTGCACTTGTCTGCGCCCGCGCCGCCCTTCGCGCCGCCGCCGCCGCCGCCGCCCTGCGCTGTGGTGCCCTTCACGCCGTCACCACCTGCGGCGCCGACGTAACCGGATGCGCTGAGCTCGCCGAGGCCGCTCGCCCCTGCGCCGGGCATGCCCGCCGCTCCGGGGGTTCCAGCGGTCCCCTCGGAACATAGCGCGGCGCCTTCACCTTTGCCGCCGTTCACCTCGTTCTCCGGAGTACCCGGGGCCCCAGGACCGCCGGTGCCCGCTGCACCTATGCCACCCAAGCCGCCCGACGAATCGTCGCTCGCATCCTCCGGCGTGCCGCAGTCGTTCTTCACTTCTCCGCCCGGAACAACGAGGGCTTCCGAGCACGCCACGTTGCCGCTGTTTCCCTCGGCTCCACCCATCGCGCTCGTCTCGTACGCAGCTCCCTCGGGTCCCGCCGCAGCGTCCCCCGCCTCCAACACGCACCGCGCGAGCTCCACGTTCACTTCGTCCGCGACCACCGCGATCGACGACGCTCCCGCGAGCGCCGCATCGTCCGCATCGATCCCGCGCGCCTGCACGTGCACGTCCTCCACGCGCACGGTCGCCTCAGCTCCGCCTCCGCGCATCATCAGCGGGATCTCCCCAGCGCTCGCCGTCAGCACCGTCTTGCGCTGCTCACCGACCCAACCCCACCCGCCCGCGCAGTCCAGGCCCCCGTAGATCGTCACGCTCCCCGCGACCTCGACGGCTTCGTTGAACGTCTCTGCGCACGCGTATACGCGTCGCGTTCGCGTCGCTTCAGCCTGCGCCAGCGCTGCGCGTAGCGTCTTCAACGGAGCCTCCTTCGTCGCGACGTTCTCGTCAGCGCCGGACGACGACACGAACACGCCGCACCCGTCATCCACCACGGCCTTGCTCTCGCTAGGCACACAGTCCGATGGCGTCCCGCCTCCAGCCCCCACCGCCAGGAAGTACTCACACGTCAACGCGCGCCGACAATCCCCGGCCTCATTGCTCCAAAGGACCTCACAGCCACTCGCAACAGCCACCGCGCCAACAGACCCGACGAGCCAGCACGCTCTGCGGATCCTCATCGTCTCTCTTTTCATCGTCATCACCAGACGCCCAACACGGCGAACCCTGCGCCATCCGTTCGCAACTCAGGGAGTGCGCGAATGCGGCTCGTTCGCATCTCGCGTGGCGGCCCCCAGAGCGCGTACGCGGCCGCAGTGATCGCTAACGCTCCCGACGCCACGTAAGCCAGGCGCGCTCCATTGCCGAACGTATCGATCCGACGAAGCGAGCTGTCGAGCTCGTCGCACCGGCTAACGAACGCCGCGGAAGGCTTACTGCACTGCCCTCCCGCTTGCAGGATTGCGTTGCCTCGCCTGTCAACGTCTGCGCTCGCATTGTTCGACGCCACGGTGAACCCCACGGCCACGCCGAGCCCCACCGCGCTCGCTGCCCCCAGCGCGATCACCGGCACCCAGCTCCGCTCCTCCACCCTCGCCCCGGCCGCGGGCACCTTCGTGTTCCCCGTCCCGCTCGCCGCTGCGCCCTTCACGCCTGCGACGCCTCCATCCCCCGGCGCCTTCGCCCCCGCCGTCCCCTGCTCCGCCGTCCCCGGCCCCGTCGCCTCCGGCACCTTCACCGCCTTCGGCTTCAGCTCCGGCATCACCGTCTCCGTCACCCCCGCCGCCGCCACCACCCGCATGACCTCGTCCTCGTACCCCGCTCGCCGGATCAACAGCGTGCGCTCCCCGGGCTCCACGTACACCTCGTGCTTCACCGCGTCCTCTGGCACCCGCTCCCCGTCCACGAGCACCTCCGCGTCCGCTGCGTTCTTCACCCGCACGCGCAGCGTCCCCACCTGCGCCTTCGCCTCGTCGAGGAAGTGCCGGATCCGCGCGATCTGCTCCGGCTTCGTCGACGGCGGCGCCGTCCTCAGCGCGAACGCGAGGAACGTCGCCGCTGACCGCGCCTTGTTCAGCTGGATCTGCACCTCCCCGAGGTTCGCCGCGATGTCGAACGTCCTCACCAGCGCCCACGCCTTCAGGTACAGCAGCTCCGCGTCCGCCCACCGCTTCTGCTTGAACGCATCGTTCCCCTCACGGTAGAGCTGCGTCGCGCGGGCGTTGTCGCCACGGCCCTCGTCGTCGCCGCTCGCCGCCGCGGCCCGCGGCGCGGGCTGCGCCAGGACCGTCGCAGGCGCCAGGGAGCAGGCGGACAGCGCGCAGAGCGCCGCGCCCGTCAAGAGCATCGTCCGTTTCCTCATCGCGTCTCCCATCGTCGATCCATCCTGGCGGCTCAATCGAAGTTCGGCGTGTCGTAGGGGCTCGGCGGCGGCGCGCCCTGCCTCTCCCACGCCGGCGGCGCGCCCGCCGGCGCGCTCGGCGCCTGCCGCGTCGGCGTCGCGGAGCTGCCAGCGCGCGCCCTCGGCGCAGCGCCCTGCGACGCCGCCGACGCCGCCGGCCTGCCCGACCTGTCCTGCTGGGAGCTGGTCGCTGCTCCCGACGATCCTTCCACGGGCGGCGTCGTCGGCACCGAGGCCGCAGATCCAACCGGCGCTGAGATCGGCCCCTCCGACGCGCTCACTGCCGGAGCGCTGGCCATCGCTGCCCCCAGCGCGCCTGCCTTCTCGTCGCTCTGCGCGGCCACGCCTGCGCCGCGCGCTTCCTCTCCCGCACCGCCGCCCGCTCCCCACACGGATCGCAGCACCGTCACCCCGATCGCCAAGAGGACGCCCATCGCCAGCACCCACGCCGCGCGCTGCCGGCCCGCCCGCCGCTCCGTGCGCCGCGCCGCCGCGACCTCTGCGAGCCGCGGCGCCTTACGCCCAGTTCCCTCGCTCCCGATCGCCGCGTCCATCCTGCTCGCCTCGCTCCCGGTCGCCGCGTCTCTCCCCGCCCCCTCGCTCCCCCTCTCCTCGCCTCCGCCCCGCCCCCCGTGCCACTCCGCGAGGATCTCGCTGTCGATCACGATCGGCTGCCGCTTCGTCACCGCTAGCCCCTCCGGCATCGACACGCTCGGCGCCCCGGCGTCCGCCAGCGGCGCGCGCTGCTCCGGGTTGCGCGCCCCGCCGCCTCGCCGCGCGCCCTCCCGCGGCGGCGGCACACGCGCCGGATCCTCGATGTGGACCCGCTCCATCTCCACCGTCGGCTGCAGCGGCCCCGGCGCGACCTCGCCCACCGCGTAGGCCCTCGCCGCGTCCTCTCCGCCGCCCCGGATCACCCGGGGCCCGCCCGCCGCTTCGCCGTCCTGCTTCGCCATCGCTCCGCTCCCTGCACCCGCGCGGCCTACCGCCCGCGCGGCCCGGGTCCTCGCTTCCCCGCGCCCTCCGGGTCTCCTCCCCCCGGCCCATCACCCCGCACACCGCGCAGCACCGGCCCCACCCCCGGCTCGCCCCGCAGATGCGGCATCTCCTTCACCCCTCGCTTCCACAGCGCCTTGCGCAGCCGCTCCCGCCCTCGCTCCAGCCGCCGCCGCACCGTGATGTACGGCACCCCGAGGAACGCCTCCGCCTCGCGCATGTCCATCCCGTCCACGAACACCGCCCCGAGCGCCCGCTGCTCGTCCTCGGGCAGCTCCGCGAACGCCTCCCCCAGCGCTCGGATCGCACCCACGTACTCCACCCGCTCGGCCGCCTCGTCGTCCGACACCGGCTGCCGCATCGCCGCCACCCCGGCCACCACCCCCACCGTCGCCAGCGCGTCGCAGAACTCCTGGAGCCGGCCCTGGATCTCCTCGGGACCGTCACGCAACACGTCGAACCCGCCCTGGTGGTGCTCCGACAGCGCCGCCATCGCACGCCGCATCGCCACGTCCCGCCGCCGCGCCTGCGTCTCCACGCGGATCAGGTCCAGCATGCTGCCGTCCATCCGCGCCCGCGCGTACCCCTCGAACGAGACGCCGTGCGCCTCGTCGTACCGGCGCACCGCGTCCACCACCGCCGCCGAGCCCGCCGCGACGAGTTCGTCCCGGTCGACCAGCCCCGCGTACCGGCGCGCGTACCAGCGAGCCTGGGCCTCCACCATCGGCAACGCGCGCTCGACCATCGCCCGCTGCCTCGGCGTGAGCAGCGGCAGCACCTCGGCGTCCTTGCCCTCGCCGGTCACGCGCCCTCCCTCCCGCCGCCCGCCGCGCCTCCGTTGCGGTCGTGGCCACGCTCCGCCGGCACGCCCTCGCACGACACCTCCCCGCTCGACGACGGCACCGGCCGCGCCATCAGCTGGCGCAACAGCGCGACGGAGTAGGGGTTCTTGACGAGCTCGTCCTCCATCGCCTCGCGCAGCTGCGCGAGCATCGCCTCCGGCACGAGCCCGCGGTACGGCGCGAGGCTCCGCTCGATCGTCTCCGCCACCACGCGCTCCGCGCGCAGCCGCTGCTCGTCGTTTCGATCGTCCTGTGACATTCCGGCCTCCTCTCCGCGCTCGCACGCTCCAGCGCCCTGCTCTGCACATCCCTAGAAAATCGGTGCGTCTCCGAAGGGCGCGGCCCCCTGCCGCCCCGGCTTGGCCCTCGCCGCTGGCCGCGCCGACCCGACCGGGGTTGCCGTCCTGACGGCCGGCCTGACCGAGGTTGCGCCTGCTGCGCCTGCTGCCGCCGCCGGCCTGGCCGGGGTTGCCGACGTGACTGGTGCCGACCTGACCGAGGTTGGGCCTGCTGCCGCCGACCTGACCGGGCTTGCCGGCCTGACCGAGGTTGCGCCCTCCGCTCCCTCCGCTCCGACCGGCGTTGCGGCCTCCGCCGCTCCGACCGGCGTTGCGCTGGCAGCCGCCGTTGCGCCGGCAGCCGCCGTTGCGCTGGCAGCCGCCGTTGCGCTGACAGCCGCGGTTGCGCCGGCATCCTCCGCCGAGACCGCCGGCGTGCCCGGCAGCGCGAGCCACCGCACGGCCAGCGCGCTCGCCGCCGAGGACGCGAGCACCAGCGCGATCAGCATCCACGGCGCCATGCGCACCTCGCGCCCGGCGCGCGCTCCCTCTCCCCGCTCCCCCGACCCGCGCTCGCCCTCCGCAGCCATCAGCCGGAGCATCGGGCTCGTCGTGCGCACCGCCGGCGGCCGGTACGACCCCGGCGGCGGCGCTGATGGCGACGAGCGCGACGCCCGCTCCGCCACCTCCATGATCTCCGTCCCCCGCGCCGTCCTCCCTTGGCTGCCCGGCGCGCGCCCGTCCCCCTCGCGGCCCGCCGGCCACGGTCCAGGCCCGAGCGCCGCCGCCCGGATGCTCTCCAGATCTATCGGCATCGTCCCGCCGGGCCCCTGGGCGGGCGCCGGCGACGCCACCACCACCCTGGCCGACGGCTCCCGCCGCGGCACCTCGAGCGTCGGCCCCGTCACCGGCGCCCGGTAGACCGCGCGCCGCCCGGGCCGGCCCGGGACCGGCGGCTCGCCGGGCGGCGTCGCCAGCGAGATCCGGCCCTCCGCCTCGTCCTGCTCGAGGCGCCTGCGCAGCGCGATCATGCCCTGCGCCATCTCGGCCATCGACAGGTACCGCGCCGCGGGCTGCTTCGCGGTCGCGCGCCGGAGCACCTCGTCCACGTACTCCGGCAGCCCCGCCACCTCCGACAGCGGCGCGGGATCCGCGAAGAACTGCCAGTTCACGAGTTTCGTCCGGTCGTCGAACGCGTCGCGGAACGGGTGGCGGCCGGCCATCATCTCCCAGAGCACGAGCCCCAGCGAGTACACGTCGAAGCGTGCGTCCGCCTCGTTCCCGGCGAGGTTCTCGGGCGCCATGTACGCGGCCGTCCCGAGGCGCACGTTGCGCTGGGTCGTCCGCATCTCGTAGGGGATGACCTTCGCGATCGAGAAATCGACGACCTTCACCATCCCGTCCGCGGTGAAGACGATGTTGTCCGGCTTCACGTCGCGGTGGATGATCTGGTTCTCGTGCGCCGCGTCGAGCCCCCACGCGGCCTCGAGCGCGACGTGCAGCGCGAACAACGGCGACAGCCTCCCCTGGCGCTCCAGGATGGTGCTCAGCGTCGGCCCGTCGAGGAACTCCATGAGCATCCACGCCGTGCCGTCGGCCTCGCAGCCGATGTCGTAGACCTCGACCACGTTGGCGTGCTGGATCCCGAACGTCCCGTGGGCCTCGGCCAGGCTCCTCTCGGCCTTCCTGGCGTCCTTCCGGTCGCGCAGGTGCATCATCTTGAGGGCGCACCGCGCCCCGGTGATCCGGTGGCGGACCTCGTACACCTCGCCGGAGTACCCGGCGCCCACGAAGCGCACGATCTCCATCTGGTGAAAGACCTGACCCGGCTGGAACACCTGCCGCTCGATCGGCTCCTCGGCGTCGCTCACGGCGCTCTCCCGCTCCTTCCCGGCGCCCACGCTATCCGCGAGCTGCTGCGGCGGGAACGCCTCGGTGACGGCCAGCGCGGCGGTGGGCAGGTCCGCCGTGACGGCCAGCGCCGCCGTCACGGCCGACGCCTTGACGGCCGGCGCCGCCGTGATGAAGGCCGGCCGTCTCGTCGGTTCCGTGAGAGGGAGCATCGCATTGTCCATGGGCGGGTGCCTCTCCGGCGAGCGCTCCTCCTCTGGAGGCGCTGCCGTCGCCTACCCATGTCGGTTCGGCGCCGCCGGAGTGCTCACCCGATCGACAATCTCCCCCTTCGAAAACGACGCGGCCGCCGGAACGACGCGACCGCCGGCCACCAGGCGCGCACGGCCCGCCGGCCCTCGCATGCCCGCTGGCCACTGCCCTCAGGCCACTGGCCAGTTGGCCTCCGGCCAGTGGCCACTGGCCGCGCCGAGCACGGTTCCGACAGGACCGTTTGCGCAAAGCGGTTGCGAACGCGCGAGTCGCTCCCGCTAAGATGCTCAGTTTCCTGGGGGAGGATCGGAGAAGAGAGCGATGGCAGCCTATGGATACAGCTTCGTCACGGACAAGGCGTTCAGCGCGTTCGCGCGGGATCTCGAGCAGGGAGCGTGGAAGGGCGTCTCGATAGACAAGTACGATGTCCCGAACCGCGTCCCCGCGGCGTTGCTCATCGAAGCGCCCAGGCCGGTGGTCTGGAAGCTGCGCGCGCGCTGGAGCATCGCGGCGCTCGACGAGGCGCTCGGCGTCGCCTCGGCCGCGGTGCTCGCCGAGCTCGACACGGAGTGGGACACGGCCCAGCGGGCGCTCCACCTGTTCCTGGCCTCGGCGGCCGAGAGCAAGGACCCGGCGCAGCGCGACGCCGCGGTGCGGCTCCGCGGCGCCCTGCTCGCGGGGGCGGGCACCGAGCAGACCCAGTACGCGTACGACGCCGAGGTCGACTACGGCTGGCACCAGGTCGCGGTCGCGGGCAAGGCGCCGCTCGCCGCCGACGTGAAGAAGGTCGGCGCCGGCGCGTACCTGAAGCGCGTCGAGGAGGCGACGGAGGCGCTCGCCAGAGGTCTCGGCCGCACCTCCGGCCAGAAGCGCGCGGTCGCGCGCTCGAAGCGCATCCGCGAGGCGGTGGCAGGCTGCACGCAGGCGTTCAACGCCATCCACGACGACATCGGCTGGCTCATCGAGCACACGCCGAGCGGCAAGCAGCGCGACATGCTCCAGGCGCTCCACGCGCCGTTCCTCGCGCTCCTCGAGCGCAGCCCGCAGCGCGCCCCGGCCGCCGCCGCGCCGGAGGAGGACGCCGCAGAGGAAGAGGCCGCGAAGGAGGACGCCGTGGAGCCCGAGGCGCCGGAGAGCGCGCCCGAATGAGCGTCTGACGGCCGGAGGAGCGCGGGGGCCTGCCGGGTCTCCGCGGCCCTTCAACGACCCCCTGCCGGCCCTCCGCAGCCCTTCCCCGCCCGCCTGCCGGGTCTCCGCAGCCCTTGCCCGAACCCCTGCCGGCCCTCCGCAGCCCTTGCCCGCCCGCCTGCCGGCTCCCCGCCGCGCTTGCCCGAACCCCTGCCGGGCCTCCGCAGCCGTCGGCCGGGTCGCGCCGGCCGGCAGACCGCCCAGCGTCCTTGCCCCTGTGCACGGCGTCCGGTAGCGTCCCCGACGCCTGGAGGCGGCTGTGCTGCGCGAGCTCTCCGTCCAACAGTTTCGCGGCCTCCGCGATTTCACGATGAGCGGCCTGGGGCGCGTCAACCTCCTCGTGGGCGCGAACAACTGCGGAAAGACGACCGTCCTCGAAGCGCTGCACATCCTGCTCCGGGTCGGGGATCCGGGGCCTCTCAGGTCGGTACTCTACCAGCGAGGCGAGTACGTGCAGGCGCCGCGCGGTATTCCGGACGTCCAGGCGATGGAGGTTGCCCACCTCTTCGAGGGGCACGAGATCGACCTGGGCAGCGCGTTCCGTATCACCGGCAGGAACGACCCCGAGTTCCTCACACTCGACGTGCGAATCGTCGAGGCCCTTCCCGCACAGCAGCTCACGCTGCCCGTGGATCCGACCGAGCCCGAGCCTCAGGCAGGGCCATCAGGCGCCTTCGCCATCGCGCTCCAGTGGAACCGCGGTGACGTGCTGACCTTCCCCCTGACGCGGGCGGGCGGGCTTATTCTCGACCGCTGGCTTCCGCAGCGGCACCGCAGGAGCCCAGAGAACGAAGCTCGTCCGGTCGAGCTCGTCACCACGCGAGCGCTCGACGCGCAGGCCACGGTCTCACGTCTGGAAGAGGTCGTCCTGACCGAAAACGAGGAGGTCCTCCTTCGTGCGCTCCGCTCGATCGAGCCCGGGATCGAGCGGATCGCGCCCCTGGGCAGCGCGCTCCGTTCCCGCGACGGGCGAGGCGGCATCGCCGTGAAGCTCGCGGGCACGAAGCACCGGATCCCGCTCGGGAGCATGGGCGACGGCATGTGGCGCATGCTGGGCATCGCGCTCAGCGTGGTGCGCGCCGCTGGAGGCGTCTTGCTCATCGACGAGATCGACACCGGGCTGCACTACAGCGTGATGGGGGACATGTGGCGCCTCGTCCACGACGCGGCGAAGCGGCTCGATGTGCAGGTCTTCGCCGCCACCCACAGCCGCGATTGCGCGCAGAGCCTCGCCGCGATCGTCGAAGCCGGGGAGGCGCCGCGGCCCGAGGTCACCATCCAGCGCATCGAGCGGGGCAACCCTCGCGCCATCGCCTTCACCGACGACGAGATCCGGATCGCAGCCGAGATCGGCGCCGAGGTGCGGTGATCCCCGCACCTCCGGGCCCGAAGCTGCTCCTCGTCGAGGGGATCGACGATCTCCTGGTCGTGGCCGAGGTCTTCGAGAAGGCCACAGGGACGCCCTGGGAACCGAGAAAGGGGCAGCGCCTCGTCGAGATCGAATGGTGCGGCAGCGACGACCAGGTACTCGGCCGGCTCGGCGTCCGGTGGAAGGAGAGCGGGCGGAGGATCGTCGGGGTGGTGATCGACGCCGATCTGACCGGCAGCCGCTGGGCCCAGGTGCGCGCCCATGCGCCTGCCGAGACGCGCGACCGCCTCCCTGCCGATTTGCCTCCGGGCGGCCTCGTCCTCGACGCGGACCGCGGGCGGCGCTTCGGTGTGTGGATCATGCCCGACAACCAGTCCGTCGGCGCGATGGAGAGCTTCCTCGCGCAGTTCCGGACCTCGATGCCCACCGCGCTGGGCGAGCATGTCCGCTCGGCGATGCAGAGGGCTCAGGAGCTCATGCGTGAGCACGCGAACGCAAACCCCGGGATCGATCCGCCGCTCAGACCCTGGCTCGATGTCCACGCGCACAAGGCTGAGATCCACACGTGGCTCGCATGGCAGGAGCCCCCCGGCGCCCGTCTGCACGAGGCGGTGAGGAACCATTCCCTCGATCCCCGGGCCCCCCTCGCACGTTCGTTCGTGGACTGGATGAAGCGCCTCTACGATCTCTGACCAGCGGGACCGGCCCGGCAGCGCTTCCCCTCCCCCCTGCCAGCACACGGCAGCGGGCGGTGCTGCACTTCGGCCTTTTTGGACCAACGATTCTGTGGACTTGCGGACCCCCACGCTGCCCCGGCCGGCTCTCCGCAACCCTTCCCCCGCCCCCCTCCCGGTAACCGGCAGCACGTCCTGCCCCTGTTGCCGTAGCGCTCGCGGCGCGTTCTCGGACGGAACCGCGCCTTCTCGTGACGTTCTGCTATCCTCCGCCGCCGTGATTGTGGACCAGCCCCCCACACCTGCCCCTCACGAGGCTCCGGAGGACCGGGCCACGTTCGGGCTCTCCGCCTTCGATCCTCGCCCGAGCCTCATGGCGCCCGCCATCGCGCCGGCCGCCTCGGCGGCGCCGCACGTCTCGGTGGTCGTCCCGGGGCTGAACGAGGCGGAGAGCCTGATGGAGCTCGCGCAGCGGGTGGATCAGGCCTTGAAAGGGCGCTTCTCCTACGAGCTCATCTTCGTGGACGACGGCAGCACGGACGACAGCTGGGGCGTCATCTCCAGGATCCGCGCGGAGAACCCGGTCGTGAAGGGGATCCGGCTGCGGAAGAACTTCGGCAAGGCGACGGCGCTCACGGCCGGCTTCCGCAAGGCCAGGGGCGCCGTGGTCGTCACGATGGATGCCGATCTCCAGGACGACCCGGCCGATCTGCCGAGCTTCATCGCCAAGGTCGAGGAGGGCCTCGACGTCGTGGTGGGCTGGAAGGTCAACCGCCTCGACCCCGCCAATCGCCTCGTCCTGTCCCGGATCTTCAACGGGACCGTCCGCGCGGTCACGGGCGTGAAGCTCCATGACATGAACTGTGGCTTCAAGGCCTACCGTAGCGAGGTGCTGCGCACCATCCCGATCTACGGAGATCTCTTCCGGTACATCCCGGCGCTCGCCGCCTGGCAAGGCTTCCGCGTCACGGAGATCCCGGTGCGCCACCACGCCCGCAAGTACGGCGCCTCGCGCTACGGACTGGAGCGCATCCTGCGCGGCTTCTTCGACCTGCTCAGCGTCATGTTCCTGACGCGCTACTCGAAGAAGCCGATGCACCTCTTCGGCCTCATCGGCCTGGTCTTCGCGGCGACCGGCGTGACCATCAACGCGTATTTGACGTTCCTCTGGCTGCTCGGTCACAAGATCGGAGACCGGCCGCTGCTCCTCCTCGGCGTGCTGATGATCCTCCTCGGCATCCAGTTCTTCTCGATGGGTTTCATCGGCGAGTTCCTCACCTTCCAGATGCAGCAGCGCCACCTGGCAGACGAGCCGCCCATCCGCGAGGAGTTCGAGTGATCTCCGCGCCTCGCCTCGATCGGTCCTCGGTCCCTGCCTCCGGGCGCCTCGCCTCTCTTCAGGCCCTCTGCTCCGCGGCGCCGCGCTGAGCGCGCGGCCGGGGTTCGCCGTCGTGAGCCGCACCGCCCTGCGTGCCCTCGTCCGCCTGATTGGCCCGCTCTTGCTCGTCCTCGTGGTCATGCGCATGGACGACCGGGACGCGGTGCTCGGCGCGGTCGTCTCGGCCTCGGCTGGCCCGCTCGCGCTCGCGGCGGCGCTGAACGTCCTCAACATCCACCTCAAGGTGGTCCGCTGGGACGCGCTGCTGCGTGCCCGGGGCATCGTTTATCCGCTTCGGCGTGCGTGGAGCGCCTACGCGACGTCGCTCTACGTCGGCATGCTGACCCCCGGGCGGGTCGGCGACCTGCTCCGGATCCGCTACCTGCGCCACGACCTCGGCGTGCCTTACGCGGAGGGGCTGGCCACCGTCGTGATGGACAGGCTGTGTGATCTCTACGTGCTCGCCGCGTTCGTCGCGGTCGGCGTCGCGCGTTACAGCGCCGTGATCGCCGGCCGCCTGGCCTGGCTGACGTGGGGTGGAATCGCCCTCACGGTCCTGGCGCCCCTCGTGTTGCTCATCCCCGGGCTGGCCGAGCGGCTGCTGCTCGCCTTCTCGCGCAAGCTCGCGAAGGATCCGTCGGAGAGCGCGGAGCCCGGCGCGGCGAGCCGCTTCCTTGTCGCGCTGCGCGCTCATGTCGGGCGCGGGCTCCTCTTCACGCTCCCGGTCACGGTGGCGACGTTCGTCGTCAACTTCGCGCAGGGCTACCTCATCGCGCGCGCCCTCGGCGTACCGCTGTCGCTCTTCGACGTCACCTGCTTGCTCGCCATCGCGAACCTGCTCGGTCTCTTGCCGATCTCGATCGCCGGCGTAGGTGTCCGAGAGTTCTTCTTCTCCCTCGTGTTCCCTTCGCTCGGCTTCACCGCCGAGCACGGCGTCAGCTTCGGCCTGCTGGTCTTCGCCGTCATCTACCTCATCGTCGTCGCCGTCGGTTTCGTGAGCTGGCAGCTGGCCCCCCCGCCCACCTCCCCGGCCCCTTCCACCCCCGGATCCGGCTAGTTCCACGCACCAGGAGTCCGGCGAGGGATCCGGAAAGAGAATTCAACGCCAAGGCGCAAAGACGCCAAGGCGCGAAAAAGAACAGAATTCTTGCATTTTTGCGTCTTTGCGCCTTGGCGTCTTTGCGTTGAATTCTCTCCCTCTCCGCTCGCGAGGCAGATCCCTGGCAGGATTCTGCCCCGCGGTACTAGAGAGAAATAGGGGTCGTGAGCCGAAGAGGCTCCCCCTCGAAGGCCGGCACCCGCGCCGCGGCGGCCCGGAAGGCGTCGACCACGCATGCGCCGACCTCGGTCCCGGCGAAGGGCGCCCCGTCCAGCGCCACGTCGGCCTCGCCGCTCGGCGCGAAGGTCACGGTCACGCTACCCTCCCCGCTCGGCCCGTCGGGCTGCCAGCAGCGCTTCGCCCGGACGCGGCCGTGCTCGAGCGCCGCGCCCGCGGCCTTGCCCACCCGGACGCGCGCCCCGTCGACCCGGCTCGACAAGGCGTCGTACCCCTCGTGAGAGCGCAGCGACACCTCGGCGGAGGGGGGGTACGCCCCGCCGCGCTGCAGGCAGTGCGAGGGGCGCACCATCGCATAGCCCGTCGCGGTGGCGAAGCTGCACACCGCGAGCGCCACCAGCAGGGCCCGCTGCCCGCCGCCCCGGCCGAGCGGCCCGTCGGGCGGCCCATCATCGTCCGATCCGTCACGCAACCGCTCGACCTCCGCACGGATCTCCGCGATCTCCGCGTCCCGGGCGGCGAGCGCCGCATCCCGCTCCTTCAGCTTGGCTTCGAGGGTTTCGATGCGCGCGCGAGCCGCATCGAGATGATCCCGGTAGTGCGACATGGCGCCATTCTACCGCGGGCCGCGCGTCGCGCCCTGCCCTTCCCGCGCGCTCACGTCGTTCCGCGTCGTTACACGTCCTTCCGCGTCCTTTCGCGATGTTCCCCCCGCTCCTTGACAGCGGGGGGTGGGGTCAAGTAGCCGAGGACCCGCCTCACCTATGCTAGAGAACCACCGCACCAGGCTGAACAGCGCGCTCGCCAAGCTCGACGGCGCCCTCGAGCGGCTCGCACGCGCCGCCTTGACCCTGGCGCCGTGGCCGATCCTCTACGGCATGAGCATCGCCGTGACGGCCTGGGTCTTCATCCACCCGAGCCGGCACGCGCAGCTCGACACGAACAAGCTGACCGAGGTGGAGCGCCGCTGGATGGCCGGCGGCGCCGTCGCCGCCATCGTGGGGGTCGCGCTCGCCTACTTCCTCGTGATGCTGGCGCGGCGGGTCCGCACCCGCTCGTGGGACTTCGTGGGCACCGTGGGCCGCCTCAACCGCGCCCTGATCCCCCTGCTCGCGCTCCCGTTCGTCGCCGCGCTCAAGCTCCCGAACATCGAGAAAGACAGCCCGAAGAGCACGATCTTCTTCGTCGCCCTCGCCGCCCTCGCCACGGGCGCCGGCGCCTACGCCTGGGGCCGCCGCGCGCGGCTCTCGCCCGGGCTCGACGATGTCGACGATGCGTCCGAGCTCGATGGCGCGCCAGCCCGCAAAGGCCGCGCGCTCGCGACGGTCGCGCGGTGGCTCCCGCCGCTGGCCCTGCTCGCGATGTGGACGGGCTACACGCTCTTCTTCTCCCGGCTCGCGATCACCAACCACCGCGCGCTGCACACGAGGACGCCCGACCTCGGGTACTACGACAACATCTTCTACCAGACGATCCACGGACGGCCGCTCGGCTGCTCCTGGCTCAAGGCCGGTTACCACGGCTCCGCGCACTTCGACCCGATCCTCATCCTGCTCTCGCCGCTCTACCTGATCTACCCGAGGGCGGAGTTCCTGCTCATCCTCCAGTCCGCGTGGCTCGGCGCCGGCGTCGTGCCCGTGTACCTGCTCGCGCGCGACAAGCTCGCTCACCGCGGCAAGGCGCTCCTGCTCGCCGCCGTGTGGGCCATCTATCCGGCCCTGCACGGCGCGAACATGTACGAGTTCCACTCGCTCGCGCTGATCTCGCCGCTCGTCGTCTGGCTCCTCTACTTCTACGAGACCGGCAGGGACAGGCTGTACTGGGTCACCCTCGCCGTGCTGCTGCTCTGCCGGGAGGACGTCTCCCTGCTGATGTGCTTCATCGGGCTCTACGCCATCTTCGACCGGCGCTCCGTCGGCAGATCCCGCCTCGGCTGGGTGACCATCGCGACGAGCCTCGTCTACTTCGTCATCGTGAAGCTGTTCTTCATGACGTCGGCGGGCATCATCATGTCCGGCAAGGACGCTTATTCGTTCGCCTATTACTACGAGGAGCTCATGCCGAACCGGAGCGGGCTCGGCGGCATGCTCGTCTCCCTCCTCACGAACCCTGTCTTCGCGCTCAAGGTCCTGCTGGAGGAGCCGAAGATCATCTTCCTGCTCCAGCTCTTCGTCCCCCTCTGCTTCCTGCCCTTCCTCGCCAAGCCCGGGCGCTGGATGCTCGCCTACGGGCTCCTGTTCTGCCTGCTCGCCTCGCGCGACGCGGTGTTCTCGATCCACTTCCAGTACTCGTCGATCCTCTTCCCCATCGCGTTCGTGCTGACGCCGATCGCGCTCAAGCGGATCGAGGGCTCCGGGCCGACCGCGTACTACGGGCTCGACGGGCGGCGCCTGTCGCGCGCGCTGCTCGCCGCCATGGTGGTGGCGGCCGCGCTGATGTCATGGAAGTTCGGCGGCCTCGTCGAGAACGCGTCGTTCAGGGGCGGCTTCTCCCGCGTGGCGCGCAATCTGACGCCCGACCAGGAGGCGACCTACGCCTGGGTCCGGCAGCAGGTGGAGGCGATCCCGAAGAGCGCCATCGTCGGCGCGACGAGCAAGATGGGACCGCACGTGTCGAACCGGAAGGAGGCCTATTTCTATCCGGGCGACCGCGCCGCGACCGTCCAGTACGTGCTGCTCGACGAGGGGGAGCTCAAGGGCAAGGACCTGGAGCGCCACAACGCGGCGGTGAAGCGCGGCGAGCTCGAGGAGCTCAGCCGGCTGAAGAAGATGGCGCTGTTCAAGCGGGTGAAGCCGCCGTCGAAGGCGCAGCCGCCGGCGCCGGCGGCCTCCGACGAGCCCCCTACCGGAGACCCGCCCCCGGAGCTACGAAAGCTGGACCGAAAGGGCGGCGGCGCGCCGCCTGCGCCCTCCACCACCGCGGAGCAAGATGAAGACCCTCCTCCTGGCCCATGACTTCAACGCGACCTCCGAGATCGCCCTCGACACGGCGATCGAGCTCGCCCGCAAGCTGTCCGCGAAGATCGTCGTCGCGCACGTGTACAGCGTGCCCATCTACAGCTTCCCGGAAGGCTCGTCCCTGATCCCCTCGGCCGAGGACGCCGCGCGCATCGCCGATGCGGCGCAGCGGAGCCTCGATCAGGTGCTCGAGCGCCGGCGCGCCACGCCCGGCGTCGAGATCTCGGGCGTGCTGCGCGCCGGCGTCCCCGACGAGGAGATCTGCCGCCTCGCGGACGAGATCGGCGCCGAGATGATCGTGATCGGGACACACGCGCGCGGGGCGGTCGCGCGGGCTCTGCTCGGCAGCGTGGCGCAGCGGGTGGTGAGATCGGCAAAGGTCCCGGTCCTGTCGATACGGGGACCACAACCGGCCTGATGTAGGTGACATCACGAAACGATCGGATTCGGTGTCCGGCGCCGCCAGATCGGGCGTTAGAAATTTCCCGACTTCCTGTCAAATGCGTCCTGCCTCGACGACGAAACCTCGTTGAAACATCGGGCACGTTACCCCGGTGCCATGAAGATCGACACTGGGGATACGGCCTGGCTCCTCGCATCGACAGCCCTCGTCCTTTTCATGACGCCGGGCCTCGCCCTGTTCTACGGCGGCATGGTGCGCCGCAAGAACGTGCTCGCGACGCTCATGCACTCGTTCGCCGCGCTCGCGGTGATCTCGGTGCAGTGGGTGGCCATCGGGTACTCGCTCTCGTTCGGGACGTCGCACGGTGGGCTCATCGGCGGGTTCGACTATGTCGGTCTGCACGGGATCGCGATGGCGGAGCGCGGCACGGTGCCGCACATCGCGTTCGCGGCGTTCCAGATGATGTTCGCGGTGATCACGCCCGCGCTCATCGCGGGGGCGTTCGCCGAGCGGATGCGGTTCTCGGCGTACCTGGTCTTCATCCTGCTCTGGTCCACGCTCGTCTATGACCCGGTGGCGCACTGGGTGTGGGCGGAGAAGGGCTGGCTCTTCGAGATGGGCGCGCTCGACTTCGCGGGCGGCACCGTGGTTCACCTCGCGGCAGGCGTCTCGGCGCTGATCTGTGCGCTCGTGCTGGGCAGGCGCACGGGATATCCGCACGAGCGGCACGTGCCGCACAACCTGACGATGACCCTGACGGGCACGGGCATCCTGTGGTTCGGGTGGTTCGGCTTCAACGCCGGCAGCGCGCTGACGTCGGGCGGGCTCGCGGCGCTGGCGCTGCTCGACACGCACCTCGCGGCAGCGGCGGGCGGCGCGGCGTGGCTCCTCGTCGAGTGGGCGCAGCGAGGCAAGCCGACCGCGCTCGGCGTGGCGTCCGGCATCGTGGCCGGGCTCGTCGGGATCACGCCCGCGGCCGGGTTCGTGGCGCCGTGGGCCGCCGTCGTGATCGGCCTGCTCGCGGGCGTGGTGTGTTATGCGGCCGTCGTCTCGAAGGAGCGCCTGCGCTACGACGACTCGCTCGACGCGTTCGGCGTCCACGGCGTGGGCGGCCTCCTCGGCGCGGTCCTCACCGGCGTCTTCGCCGAGAAGGCCCTGAACGAGGCCGGCCGTGACGGCGTGATCGCCGGCAACCCGGGGCAGCTGGTCCCGCAGCTGGTCGGCATCGCGGCCGTCGGCCTGTACGCCGCGATCGTGACCTTCGTGCTCCTCAAGCTTGTCGACAAGCTGATCGGCCTGCGCGTGCCCGAGAGCGACGAGCGCGAGGGCCTCGACGCCACGGAGCACGGCGAGACCGGCTACGCGCTGTAGCGACGCAGAGGGGGGCAGCCACAGACCCAGGTCGACAAGAGCTCCCGGCCGCGCTCGTCCTCCCGGTGAGGAGGCATACGCGCGGCCGGGGGTGCCGTCGTTGTTGCCTCCCCCCGGGCGCACCGCTAGAGCGACGGACGGTTCGAACCGAAAGGCGCCGAGAGCGCCAAGAGAGCTCGACAATCTCTTGGCGCTCCCGGCGCCCTGACGGTTTCTATGCTCGAACCGAACGGTGCTCCATCTTGCGCCGAACCTTCCCCCTGGGCGCGCGCCACGAACGAGCGCCCCGTCATCACGGAGCAGACAGGCATGAGCGGCCATTCGAAGTGGGCCACCATCAAGCGCAAGAAGGGCGCGCTCGACGCGAAGCGCGGCAAGCTCTTCACGAAGCTGATCAAGGAGATCACCGTCGCCTCGCGCATGGGCGGCGGAGACCCGAACGGCAATCCGCGCCTCCGCAAGGCGATCAACGACGCCAAGGGCCAGGCGATGCCCGCCGACACGATCAAGCGCGCCATCCAGCGCGGCACCGGCGAGATCGAGGGCGCGAACTACGAGGAGATCCTCTACGAAGGGACAGGGCCCGGCGGGACGCTGTTCCTCTGCGAGGCGATGACCGATAACCGGAACCGCACCGTCGCCGAGATCCGGAAGATCTTCGAGAAGAACAACGGGCAGCTCGGCGCCGGCGGCTCCGCGCAGTGGGCCTTCGAGAGGAAGGGGATCATCCTCCTCGCGAAGGACGCGGCGACGGAGGATCAGCTGATGGACACCGCCGTGGGCGCGGGCGCCGACGACTACAGCGACCAGGGAGAGGAGTGGCAGGTGCTCTCCAGCGTCGACGTGATGGACACCGTCGTGAAGGCCCTCGAGGACGCGAAGATCGCGGTGAAGTCGAACTCCGCGGGCTACGTCCCCAAGACCAAGAAAGAGGTCGCGGGCCGCGACGCCGAGGTCTGCCTGAACCTCGTCGACTCGCTCGACGACCACGACGACGTGCAGAACGTCTACGCCGACTTCGACGTCCCCGAAGAGGAGCTCGCGAAGCTCGAGGGCTGATCCCGCGGCAGGCGCGGGCCCGTCACGGCCGCCAGATCGGGAAGCTCACGATCGCCCACGAGAAGAACGCGTGGGCGAAGACCGCCGGCGCCAGGCGCCCGGTCCGGTGCACCACGCGACCCCACACGATCGAGCAGCCGAAGCCCGCCGCGACGAGCAGCGGGTTCGGCCCGGCCACCGGATCGCCGAGCAGGAAGAGCGTGGGGGCGTGCGCGGCGGCGAACAGCGCGCTCGACAGCAGCCACGCGGCGCCCCGGCCGAGCGGCCCCTCCAGGGCGCGGAGGACGAGCCCGCGCCAGACGATCTCCTCCAGCGCGGCGATGACGAAGACGAGCGCGCCGACGAACACGCGCGCGTCGGCCGAGGGGTCGCCGAGCTGGAGGTACAGGCGAAGGACCCACGCCTCGCGAGGCGAGCCCCGCGGGGCGAGCAGCAGCTGCACCGCCATGGCGAGGCCGTAGAGCCCCGCCGCGACCAGGGCGCCGCGCGCGAGATCGCCGGACTGGGGGCGGAGCGCGGCGCGGAGCTCGCCGCGCCGGCGGAGCCACATCACGGTGATCGCCGTGAGGGCGGCGTAGAGCGCGCCGAGCGCCGCGAGCATGGCAGGCGCGCCCGCGCGGCCGGGATCGAACGCGAACGAGACGGCGAGCGCCACACAGGCGGTGACGGACGCGGCGATGAGCGCGGCCTCGCGGCGCGATGAGCGCGGCGGTTCGCGCGGATCGATCGCCAGCGGATCGCGCGACGGGGCCGGGGCGGCCGAGCCAGAGGCAGCCGGAGGAGCCGCGGCGGAAGGAGCCGCGGCGCGGTCTTCACCCGGGCTCATCGCGCGCTCGCCTGACCCGTCCGGCCCGTCTGACTCGTCCAACACAATTGCAAGACCCGGTCGAGGATGCGGTCCGCGAGCGCCGGCTTGGGCAACACGCCGAGCGCGTCGGCGGCGTCGCCGGTCACGATCGTGGCGCGGTTGTCGTCCCGGCCGAACGAGTCCGCCGCGTGGTTGGCGACGATCATGTCGACGCGCTTGCTGGCGAGCTTGTGCCGCGCATAGGCGATGACCCCCTCGTCCGTGGCGGTCTCGACCGCGAACCCCACGAGCACCGGCGAGCGCGCACCATCGGCGCCGGCAGCATCCGCCAGCCCGCCGCGCGCCGCGCCGATCTCCGCCAGCAAATCAGGGTTCGGCACGAGCGGGAGCGACGCGAGGTCGGGGGTCCGCTTCAGCTTGGTCGCGTGCTGCTCGGCCGGCCGGTAGTCGGACACGGCGGCCGTCATGATGAGCGCGTCGGCGCCGCGCAGGTCCTCGCCGAGCGCCTGCCAGAGCGCGCCGCGCATCGAGAGCGCGCCGCGCACGTCGACCCGGCGCGCGCCCGGCGGCGTGGAGAGCGACACGGGGCCGGCGATGAGCGTGACCTGCGCGCCGCGCGCCGCGGCCCGCTCCGCCACGGCGAAGCCCATCTTGCCGGTCGACCGGTTGCCGAGGAAGCGCACGGGATCGAGGTCCTCGAGCGTGGGGCCCGCGGTGACGACGACGCGCAGGCCCTCGAGGTCGCGCCGGGCGAGCCCCGAGAACGCCGCGGCCGCGATCGCCGCCGGCTCGGCCATGCGCCCGAGGCCGCGCTCGCCCGAGGCGACCTCGCCGAAGACCGGACCGACGAGCTGCACGCGCCCGTCGGCCTCGAGCGTGGCGACGTTCCGCGCCGTCGCGGGGTGAGCCCACATGCGGGGGTGCATCGCCGGCGCGGCGAGCACCGGCCCCCGCGCGCACAGGGCGAGCGCCGTCACGAGATCGTCGGCGCGCCCCGCGGCGAGGCGGGCGATCACGTCGGCGGTCGCGGGCGCGAGCAGCACGAGATCGGCCTCGGCGGCGAGCGCGACGTGCAGCTCGCCCGCAAAGCCGGGATCCCACATGGTGTCGCGCACCGGCTCGCCGCAAAGCCCGCTCAGCGTCATGGGCCCGAGGAACTGCTGCGCCGCGCGCGTCATGATCGGGAGCACGCGCGCGCCGCCCTGGATCAAGAGCCGGGCCACCTCGGCGGCCTTGTACGCGGCGATGCTGCCCGAGACGGCCAGCGCGACGGTCGGCCGCCCGCCTCCGGGGGCTTGGCCAGCGGGCGACTCGGGTCGAGGTGCGGGAGATGACGGCGTTCGGCCAGACATGGCGCAGGTGCCAGCGTGGGTCGTGGGGTCGGTCCGGCGTCCACCCTGGCACGAAAATCGCCGATCGTACACGGCCACGACACGGTACACGCTGCGCCGCGGGCGGATGATCCGGGGCCGCGCTGCGGGCAGAGAGCTCGTGCTGGTATGCACCTCCGCGCGCCAACACGCGCCAACGCGCCAACGCGCCCGCGCAGCAAGAAACCCGGCTGATTTTTGGGGCGTGACAGTGGCATCACCCACCGGGAGCGCGTAATGGGATGAGCTCCTTCAGAGGAACACGACAACGATGGCAAGCACCGTCCTCACCGGCATCAAGCCCACCGGAACGCCGCACCTCGGCAACTTCGTAGGTGCGATCAAGCCGGCGCTCGCGCTCGCAGGGACCGCGTCGAACGCGCTCTACTTCGTCGCGGACTATCACGCGCTCAACCTCATCCACGACGCGCAGAAGCTCCGGAGCCTGGTCCACGAGGTCGCCGCGACGTGGCTCGCGCTCGGTCTCGATCCCGAGAAGGTCATCTTCTACAGGCAATCCGACGTTCCGGAGATCTTCGAGCTCAGCTGGATCCTCTCCTGCTTCACGGCGAAGGGGCTCATGAACCGCGCCCACGCCTACAAGGCGGCTGTCGCCAAGAACATGGAGTCCCGGGCCGGGGCGTCGAGCGCCGCGGGCGCCGAGGACAGCGACGACCTCGACGCCGGGATCAACATGGGCCTCTATGCCTATCCGGTGCTGATGGCGGCCGACATCCTCCTGTTCAAGACGAATGTCGTGCCGGTGGGCAAGGACCAGGTCCAGCACATCGAGATCGCCCGCGATGTCGCGCAGCGCTTCAACGCGATCTACGGCCCGACCCTCGTCCTGCCCGAGGCGCGCATCAGCGCGGAGACGGCGGTGATCCCGGGCCTCGACGGCCGCAAGATGAGCAAGAGCTACGACAACACCATCGCGCTCTTCCTGCCGCCGGAGAAGCTGCGCAAGACGATCTTCAAGTACAAGACGGACTCGTCGCCCCCGAGCGAGCCGAAGGATCCGAACACCTCGCCGCTCTTCCACCTCTACCGGGAGTTCGCCACGCCCGAAGAGGCGGAGGCGCTCCGCGGCCGCTACCAGAGCGGCATCGGCTGGGGCGAGGCGAAAGAGGCCGTGTTCGAGGTGCTGAACCGCGCGCTCGAGGAGCCGCGGCGCCGCTACGCCGATCTCATGGCCAACCCGGCCCGCATCGACGCCCTGCTCCTGGAAGGCGCCCAGCGCGCGCGAGCGCTCGCGGGCCCGACGCTCCACGAGGTGCGCCGGGCGATCGGCGCTCGCTGAAGGCCGCGGCGGCGGAGGACGAGCGCAGCTCGCCGGGGCCAGCGCGCGGCGAGCGCCGCCGAGCAGCCGCCGCCGGCCTCGTTCGAGGCCGCCCGCTCAGCCGCCGTCGCTCGTCGTCTTCTTCTTCTGGTTCTGGTCCTGGCGTCGCTTCTTGCCCTTGCCGCCCTTCGCCTCGTCCCCCGCGGGGTCCCGCTGGCCACGGGCTTCCGGCGCCGCCGCGCCCGGGGCGTGCGCGACGGCGATCCCCTCTGCGGGCGGCGCGTCCTCGCCGCGCGCGCGGCCACCCTCCCCCTCGGCGCGCTCCTCCCCCTTCGCGCGGAACGTGCCGAACCCCGCGCGCTCGGTCCAGCCGCGCTCGCCCGTGAGCCCCGGCTCGCGGCTCTCGACGGTGCCGCCGCCCGGCTCCGGGCCGGTCGCGCCTGGCGTGCGGACGTCCGGCCCCTGCGTCACGACGAGGTACTCGTCCGCCACGTACTCGGGGTGATTGTCGTCGGCCGTCTTGGCCTCGGGGTCGCGCGGGCCGCTCCCGACATGGACGATCTGCGCGGTCGGCGGGTAGCTGTCGCTCCACTTCTCCCGCACCGCATAGGCGCCGTCGCGGACGACCCGCGAGCTCGTCGTCTTGAAGCCGGGGATGCCGCGCTGAGCGAGCGCCCGCTTCCCTTCGGGCAGCTTCGGCGTCGGTCGCTCCAGCTCCTCGAACGGGATGACCTCGTCGATGCGACGGAAGTACGTGACCGTGAGCTTGCGCGAGGGCCCGAGGATCTCGGCGCGCACGACGCCGCCGGCCACCGTCTCGTGGAGCACGATCGGGAAGTCGAACGGGTTCCTGAAGCGGTAGTTGATCGTCGGGTAGACGACGGTCGCGTCGAGGCCGAGCTTGATGTAGTAGCTCGGGCGGGAGTGCGGGTAGCGCTCGACGATCTCGAGCCCCGCGAAGAACGCGGCGCCGTGGAGCGTGCCCGAGATCTGGCAGGTCCCGCCGCCGAGGCCGTCGACGAGCTCTCCCTGGGCGATGACCGGGGCGACGCGGTACCCGTGCGCCTCGTCGCGCGGGCCGACCGTCTCGTTGAAGTCGAAGATCTCGCCCGGCATGACGACCACGCCGTCGAGCTTGGACGCGGCGAGCCTGAGGTTGTACGTCCTCTCCTTGGATCGCGCGCCGGTCGCGTAGCGCGTCTCGAAGTAGCCGAGCACCTGATCGAACTTGACGTTGCCGAGCTGCTCGGCGACGAGCTTCGGCGCGATCGTCTCGACGCTGGCCTGCGCGGTGTCCTCGCCCGCCCGGAGGGCGGCGTCGATGCGCGCGAGCGTGCCGTAGACGTCCAGCCGATACCCGATCTTCTCGGGCTTGAGCTGCTTCGTCTCGAGGTCGACATACGCGTCGACCGCGGGCGCGTCGAGCTCGACCTTCAGGTCGAGCAGCTTGCTGATCGCCCGCTCGGAGTCGAGGAGGAGCGGGATCGGGATGTCGAGCGGCGCGTCCTCGTCGCTCTTGTCGCCATCGCCGGCCCGCTCGTGCGCGCGGCGGAGCGCGCTCTCGGGGCGGAGCGCCTCGCGCACGAACTCGGCGAGGCGGACCCGGTTGATCTCGACGCCGAGATCGTTGCGGCGGAGCGCGCGCGCGGAGCCGTCGGGGAGCACGATCCGGATCTCCCCGGTGGCGTAGCGGCGCACGAGGTCGAGCGCGTTCGCCACCACGTCGCCGCCCGTCGGGACCGGCACCTGCGCCACGCGGAGGACCGGCGGGGGCTTGGGGCCGTCGTCCGGCGGGGGCGGCAGCACGAGGTAGGTGATGACCAGGCCGCTCGTGACGAAGATCGCCACCAGCGCGGCGAACCGCCAGAGCTCCGGCGAGCGGCGAAGATCCATGCGAGGGCGGCCATCTTGAAAAGCGTTGCCCGAACCGTCAAGCGAACGCGGGCGCGCGGCGCGGCTACGGTGCGGGCCGCGTCACATCGGAGCCGCCGCGCGGCGCCTTCGATGCGGCGCGCGCGGCCCTGAGGACCGGCTCCTTGATCGAGCCCGCCCCGGGCACGAGCTGAGAGCCCCGCTGGCGCGGCGGCCCGCTGTGCGGCGAGGAGCGCAGGAGGAGCGCGCCAGCGAGCACCACGAGGACCACGAGGCCGACGGTCGCGGGGACGAGCCAGCGCCGCGCGTGGCCCTCGCCGGACGTCGGCGCCGGCGGAGCGCCCTGCGGTGGGCCGGCGCCGCGCTCCGCGCTCGCGCGCCCGGGCTGAGGGGCGGCTTGCGGCGAGCTCTGCTGTGGCTGCGGATAGTCGGAGTCGATCGCGCGCTCGCGCGCGATCTGCACGGCCTCCTGGATCGCGGCGCGCCGCCGCTCGCCGCGCGGGCCGAGCATCTGCTGCATCAGCGCGGCGAGCTCATCCGAGGTGGCGATGGGCGTCGCTGGCGACAGCTGCTCGATGGACTGGCGCAGCTCGGCCATCGTGGCGAAGCGCTCGTCCCTCGGCTTCGCGAGCATCCTCATGATGACGCGCCCGACGTCCTCCGGGAGCGACGGGACGAGGGTCCGCGGCGGCTCGGCTGCCGCCTTGTCGCAGATACGGCGCACCGTCGCAGGATCGTTCTCGGCGTGGAAGGGGTGCTTGCCCGTCACGAGCTGATAGAAGACGATCCCGAGCGTGAACACGTCGGTGCGCCGATCGATGGGCTCGCTGCCCGCCTGCTCCGGCGACATGTACGCGTACTTGCCCTTCACCTGGCCGACCTGGGTCCGCTGCAGGTTCGAGGCGGCCTTGGCGACGCCGAAGTCGAGGATCTTCACCGACCCGTCGTATCCGACCAGGATGTTTTGCGGCGAGACGTCGCGGTGGACGAGGCCGACGGGCTTGCCGTCACGGCCACGCAGCTCGTGCGCGGCGTGCAGGCCGAGGGCCGCCTCGGCCACGATGCGGAGCGCGAAGCGGAGCGGCAGGCCGCCGCGCGCCTTGCTCTCGCGGAGAACCAGGTTGAGCGGCTCGCCGTCGATGAGCTCCATCACCTGGTAGAGGACGCCGTCCTCCTCGCCCGCATCGATGGTCTCCGCGACGTTCGGGTGATGGATCTGCGAGACCAGGGTGGCCTCATCGAGGAACATCGCCTCGAAGTCGGGGTCGTCGCTCAGCTCGGCGCGCAGCAGCTTGACGGCGACGATCCTGGGGAGCTGGCCGCCCGTTCGAGCGGCCCACACCGAGGCCATGCCCCCGAGCGCGATGGGGACGAGGAGCTCATAGCGACCGAGCGTGTGGCCAGCGCGTACTTCTCCCATGGTGCTCACGTGCCGCGTAACCCCGGAGCGAGGCAGTGCCCGCCGGGAATCGAGCCCGCCGAGCGCGGCCCGCCGCGGCCCGCCCACGACGTCGGGTCCGCGAGAAGCGCTCGGTGTGCCAGGTGGTGCTCTTGATCGAAAAATGACCGCGTGCGCCCGGATTGCGACCGGGCGCCTGGTGTTCGGATCGTCGCAGAGAACGCCTTGGCGCTCAACCCGGAACGCCGTTCAGGTCGCAGCGTGATCTTTCACCGATCCACCGAGGAACGGGCCCGGTCGCGCTCAGCGCGTGAGCCCCCGTGCCTTGGAGAGATCGCCGGTGTCCTCGGCCGGCGCGTCTGGCTGCGAGGACTCGGGAGACGGGATGACCTTGCGCAGCGCTGACAGGTGTCGCTTGGTGACCCCTGTCACCGCCAGGATCTGAGCGTCGGTCGCGCGACGCACTCCTTCCATGGAACCGAGCTCCCGGAGGAGCGCCGTCCTCACGGCACTGCCAAGCCCTGGGATGTCCTCGATCTCGGACCGGAGGCGCCGCGCCTTGCCGAGCCGCTTGCGTGCGTGGTTTGCGAAGCGGTGCGCCTCGTCGCGCGCGCGCGCAAGGAAGAAGAGGGCGGAGCTCGTGGATCGGAGCGGGATACCGTTCTTCTGGCCAGGCAGGTAGACGCGGTCGACGAGCTTCTCTCCGGTCTGCGTCTCCCGCTCCTTCGCCAGACCGACGATCGGGAGGCCGTGCAGGCCGAGATCGCGCGCCGCCGACAGCGCCACCTGAAGCTGGCCGCGCCCACCATCGACGACGAACAGATCGGGAAGATCCCACTCGCCTCCCCCGGCCTCGGCGCGCCTCGACACATCACCCCCCGAGCCGGCGCTCTCTCGCTCCGCGGCAGCGGACACCGCCGTCCCTTCCGTGCCTTCCGTCTCCGGCGGAGCGTCGCTCGCTGTTGCCAAGGCGATGTCCTCGCCAGCCAGGTCGCCCTCCGTCGCATCGCTCTCGAGCGCGTCGCTCTCCGCCGGATCGCTCTCCATCATGTCGCTCTCGGTGACGCCCTCCATCACGTCGCTCTCGGGCGCGCCTTCGGTGCCGAGGGCGGCCTCGCTGTCTGCGGTGGACGCGGGGTTCGCCTGGCGGGCGGCCTTTCCGCGGCGGAAGCGCCGTGAGAGCACCTCGTACATCGCGGCGTAGTCGTCGCCGTCGGCCACGCTCTTCACGTTGAAGCTGCGGTAGCGCTTCTTGTCCGGCTGACCATCGAGGAGCGCCACGATCGATCCCACCGTGTCGCCGCCGCCGAGATGCGAGATGTCGCAGCACTCGATGCGACGCGGGAGCGTCGGGAGACGAAGGCGCTCCCTGATCTCCTCGAGCCGGGCCTCGAGATCGTCGGAGCTCCGCTGCTTCTCCCGGAACGCGTGAGCCGCGTTCTCGTTCGCCATCTTGATCAGATCGACGCGGGGCCCGCGCTGAGGCACGAAGAGCGCGACCTTGCGGCCGCGCCGATCGCCGAGCCACTCCGCGACGCCCTCCGCGCCGTCCGGCAACACCGGCACGAGGACCTCATCGGGGATCGTGGTGGACGCGACGCCATAGTACTCGTTCAAGAAGCCGCCGAGCACCTCGTCGTCCGGCAGCTCCATGTTGCGGAGCGAGAAGGACAGCGTGTCTGTCACGCGCCCCCTCCGCACCAAGATCACTTCGACCTCCACGAGCGTCCCCTCGCGGTAGATGCCCACCACGTCTTGATCGACGTCCTTCACGTAGACGACGCGCTGGGCCTCGCGCACGGTCTCGACCGCCCGGAGCTGATCGCGGTAGATGGCGGCGCGCTCGAACTCGAGCTCCCGCGACGCGTCCCGCATTCGCGTGGTGAGCTCACCCGTGAGCTCGTCGTGGCGCCCTTCGAGGAAGAGCGCGACCGAGCGGACCATCTCCGTATAGAGCTCCCGGTCCACATCCATCACGCAGGGCGCGAGGCAACGCTTGATCTGGTACTGCAGGCAGGGGCGCCGGCGCGACGCCATCTCGGTATCGGAGCAGGTGCGGAGCTGGAAGTGCTTGTTGACCAGGTGGAGCGTCCGCCGCGCGCTCGTCGCCGAGTGGTAGGGCCCGAAATAGCGCGCCTTGTCCGGGGCGGGACGGCGGACCGTCTCGAGCATCGGCCACGCCTTCTGCGTGTCGAGCTTGAGGCAAAGGAAGTCCTTGTCGTCACGCAGCTTGACGTTGAACCGCGGCTTGTGCTGCTTGACGAGCTCGTTCTCGAGTACGGCCGCTTCCTTCTCGGTGGCGGTCACCACCGTCTCCAGATCGGCCACGATCTTCCGGAGTATCGGGATGAAGTACCTGGCGTCGCTCCCGCTCTCCTGAAAGTAGCTGCGGACGCGCGAGCGCAGGCTCTTCGCCTTGCCGACGTAGACGACGGCGCCGGCCTTGTCGATGAACAGATAGCAGCCCGGCGTCGTCGGGAGCGACGCGAGCTTGGCGGCGAGGAGGGCTTCGGGATCCTGCTTGGCGCTCGGGTTGACCACGGCCGGAACGATCTAGAAGTCGCGCGCGCCGGCAGCAAGCGCCGCGATCACGGCTCCTCCCGTGGAGAGCGGCCGACACGGCCCGCGCCGGTTCTCCTTTACATCTAGAAAAACGCCGTCATGTGACGCGGCGCCGCTCGCCCCGGAGCGACGGGGCAGAACGCCCAGGTCGAGATGTCGGGCGGCGAGCGCCCTGATCACGAGAGCCGCGCAGCGCGCGCGAGCGCCCTGATCACGAGAGGCGCGTGTCGACGCGCGCCTCTCGTGAGGCAACCCGATTCACGGTGCGCCGCCGTCACGCGTCGCGCGATCGCCCGTGTAGGAGGCGGCGCTGGCGACTGCGGTGATGGCGCGCCGCGCCCACGTCGACGCGAGACACGCCCTCGAGCAGGCAGTAGGCTCGACGGCAGGATCTTCGCGGCAGGAGGTCTCGGCTGTCGAGCGCTCCGGCTTCGTGGCCTGGCGGACGCCGGCGTCTTCGCCTCGGTCGCAATCCGGCGCGACTCCCGGTCGCTCCATCGCGCCCAGTCCGTCTGGAGCTTCCTGGCCTTGAGAGAGGTCGCCCGCTGGAGAGCGAGGTTGCCCGTACCGGCCATCGGTGCCCGCTTGTCCCCGCCGTAGCTGCGCTTCGGGCTCTCCCCGCAAGCCACTTTCAGCCCGCCGGGCGCCACGGTGGCGAGCGTCTGGGAAGCATCTGGCAGGAATCAGGGAGGGCCGATGGGACGGCTGATGCCCGGTCGGAGCTCCATCGTTACCGCGCACCATCTAATCAGGTTGCCTGAACCCGAAAGGACTTGTATGGTCGTAACACCACCAGCGACTGCCCGTTCGATACCCGGGTCCTGGGGCCAGATGGCATCGGCGAACTGAGCCTGCGGCGCCACCGGCCCCATGTCTGGTCCCCGTTCGCTGCCGTCCAGGTGCGCCGCCGCGCCTGGCGTCGGGCGGCCCCCGAGGTGGGAGTGCGCGTCGAACAGCCGAGGAGTGACGAACTGTCCACCAGCGTCCATCACCGCCGCCCCGCTCGGGGGATCGATGTCGCCCTCGGCGGCGACGGTGAGCTTTGCCCCCTCGCACGGGAGCGAGCCGCGGGCGAGCGTCACCCTGGTGCCCAGCACGAGTGTCACCCCCTGAATCAGGATGAGCGGCTGAGCAGGAGCGGCGGCCTCGTGGCCTCCCGCGGGGCGACTTCCGGCTTGCCGGGGCGGCCGTCGGAGCTCGGGCACGGCGAGCGGTTTGGGAGACTCGGCCGGAGGCTGGGCAGCTCCAGCACAGCGGCAAAAAGACGCAGCCAGACCGGAGGCGACATGGCCTGGGGGCTGCAACGTGGGTGGGAGCAACCGCGTCGGGCCGCCGCGCCGATCAGCCAGGGGGATGTCCTGGCAGGTGGGTGGGGTAGCCCTCATGACGTCGACACCGCCGGAGGGCGTCTCGGCGGCCGACACGTTGCGGTCGATCCCGGAGAGCGGCTCGGTCGGGAGACGAGAGCTCGGGCATACGGTTACGCCGCCGGAGCAGGGTGGAGTGCAGAAGTGAAAGGCTGCCGCTCCAGCTCACCGGGGGTCGCCTGGAACGGCGACCTCGGCCATGACACCTTTCCTCATCGCGGGCGCTCCACCCGGGGGGTCGGGCTCCTCCACGGTCCCTCGGTCAGGCGCCCGCTTCGGCCGCTGCGCGGTGGGGCGCGTGTGTCCGGAGCACAGGAAAGCAGATCTTCATGGGAATGTCGCTGGCTCCCCTCGGTTACGGGGCTGCCCACGGCACGCGCGCCGCGGCATCCAAAGCGGGAGCGCGGTGCAGAGAGGAGCACGGCGCTGTCCATCGCACCCTCTTGGGTTGGGGCGGAGCCTGGCTTCGCGGCGCGACGTCGCGCGACATCGCCAGGGAGACGAGGTGGCTGGAGTCCGGCTCGACCGGTCGCCCCAGCACCCCATGACCCGACGGGGAGGTGGCGAGCGCGGGTTCTTGACGCGCGTTGAGGGGAGAGGGGGACACCTCTCGAATTATTTTCAAGCAAGGTGCTGTTCAGCAGTTGACAACTCTAGCTATTCATGGGACGCGAGATCCAATGAACAACGTCGAAACCGAGATCAAAAGCCACGTTGATGCATTCGTCTCTCAGCTGAGCGGACTTGTCCGCAAAGCGGCTCTCGAGGCTGTCGCCAACGCCCTGCGAGGCGAGGGCCAGCCGGTCGCTGCGGCCGCCGCGCCGCGCAAGGTGGGTCGGGCCAAGGCCGCTCCCCAGCAGCCTGCGGAGGTCAAGAAGGCGGTCGGTCGCCCCGCTCGCGCCGCGAAGCCCACCCGCAAGAAGGGCGAGAAGCGCTCGAAGGAAGAGCTCGCCGCGATGACGCAGAAGGTCCTGGAGCACATCCGGAGCAACAGCGGCCAGGGCGTGGAGCAGATCGCCAAGGATCTGGGCACCACCACGAAGGAGCTGACCCTCCCGATTCGGAAGCTGCTCGTCGAGAAGAAGATCACGTCGAAAGGAGAGAAGCGGGCTACCAAGTACTTTTCCCGCTGAAGCCGGCATCGACGCTCTCCAGAAGGGTCCGGCCAAACCGACCGAGGTCGGCGTCCCGCCTTCCCGCAAGCCCAGCAGGGGAAATCGCGGTGAGCCGGGAGCTGTCCCGGCAGGCGCGGAGACGTCGCACCTCGGAGCGGAGCAAGCTCCGCAGCCGTACACGCCGCTGGATGCCCCTCAGGAAGTCCCGCCAAGTCATGTCGTCTCCTCGTAGGACGGCGGAGAAATCCGCGCGTAAGGCGCGTCGACTGCCGCCCGACCGCTGCTGAGCGGAGCCGCCTGGTGACACGACACAGGCGGCGGTGGCGCTCCGCGATGGCGTCTGTGCACACATGTCCGCTCTGGTGCCCAGGACGCTGGGTTACCGAGCCGCCATGCCCGTGCTCTTGTCGACGTCGGATCGGAGAGACAACCACGTCATGACCGCTGAGACCCCAACCTATCGTGGGGCACCATCGAAGGACCACAACATCTAGTTTCGTGCATCCGCGTTCGCGTCGGGTCTCCTGTCACGCGGCGCTGACGCGGCCTCGAAACGGACGCTGGGGCGTGAGGCGGGGCGGAGCTCCAGAGGAAACGAAAGGGAGCGTCACCGGCGCGGCGCGGCGCGGCGCGGGAGTCCGGTCATCCGGGGCCGTACTCCCGCCGGGCGGTGCTCGCTCCGTGGAGCCGTGAGCGTGGCCGGGACTGCCGACATGGCAGAGCACGATCGGCGCCGCGCAAGCGTCGTTGCTGTGAACGCTCGACCCGCTCCGCCCATCCGGCGCCCTTCTCGACGATGACGCGGCGCCCTCGGAGCCGCGCTGGACCTGGCCGGCCCGGAGCTCAACGCACCTTCACGGACATCTAAACAGGACGCCCCAGGCGGATATTGCCGGCTAGCAATGTGGGCGAGCCTGACGCCCGACAAGGAGGAGCCACCGGAAGCCTATCGGCCTCTGGCGATCAGGAAGGAACATGGACAGCGGGGCTCCTCCGCCAGGCCCGTGGGACAAGCATGGTCTGTGCCATCAGGGCGATGGCGCTACCCGATAGCGCGGCTCGTGGTCCGAAAGAGCCGCGAGACCAACGCGTCAACGTACTGGACAGGTTCTAACCATCCGCGGTGATCGAGCGACTGGGCGATGCACAAGAGGCCGCACGTCGGATCGGAGACCCCGGCAACGACCGCTGACGCTGAGGGCGCGGCGACGGCGGTGGGAGGATGAGAGCTCGCGGGGAAGGGCGACTCGGGCTCAGGGCTGGGCTCGGCTCCCGACGATGAGGACATTCGAGAAGGGCGTTTTCCCCCAGGCGGGCATCGTCTCGCAGGAGAAGCCGAGCTGCTCGAGGAGCGCCACGATCTCTCGGGCAGGACGGAAGCGCACACGCTCGCCCCGGTTGAACCGAAGCGCGGTGAAGATGCGCTCCTCAAGGAGCGTGATCGAGCTCCTCAAGCCGCGCTCGGTGTCCGCCTCGCGGACGAGCAGGCGCCCGCCCGGACGAACCGCGGCCGCCGCCCGCCGCAGGATCGCGTCCTGCTCTTCCACGCGGAAGTAGTGGAGCAGGTCGATGAGCAGCACGGTGTCTGCAGCTCCGAGCTCGGCCTCGCGCGCATCTGCGCACCAGAACTCGGCGTTCAGCGGAGGGCCGGCGTGGGCAGCGCGCTGCGCGCCGGGCGGGCCGGACGACTCGGACGAGCGCGGGAGAGACGCACCGGAGCCCTCGCCGGCCGCGCGCCGGGCGTCCTCTATCTTGGCTCGGTCCCAGTCGAACCCACGCGCGCGCTCGGCCCTCCCCAGCTCGAGCAGGAGAATCGGCAGCTGGCCAGCCCCGGTCCCGATATCGAGGACCTCCCCGAGCGCGCCGGGCCGGCCGCCGGCGATGTCGGCAATCAACCGGGCGACGGGGTCGCCGAGCAGCTTGAAGCGGACATAGTGAAAGCGGGTACGCTGCGCCGGCGTGGCGCCCTCAGGCGGGCTGTACCTCCCGGCGACGCGCTCGACCGCGTGAACCCACGGCGGCGCATCCCCGGGGAGCCGATACGGCTCCACCCTGCTGCTCTGCTGCGAGGGAGCGCGGCGCCGCTTCAGCGTGACGAGGACGAAGATCAGGCCGCCGCCGAGCGCCGCGAGCGCGAGCCCCACCACCGGGGCGCCGAGGAACATGTATTCGGGGAAGTCCGAAAGCGCTTGCGCCCAGCTCATCTTTTCGTAGAGGCGCAGCCAGCGACCGGTGCGGAGGTACGCTCCAACCTGGACCTCGGCCGTGAGCAGCGCTGGCGCGAACAAGGGGTTGGAGATGTTCGCAGCGACCCAGGCAATCGCTGCATCCAGGCGGAACCACAGACAGAGGAGGAGCACGAGCGGCGTGTGGCAGCCGAAGATCGGCTGCGACCCGATGAACAGGCCGATCGCGACCGCCACGGCGGTCCGGCCGGCGGACAGCTCGCTGCCACGGAGCTCACGCCACGCGCGGCGCGCCTCCTCTCGGAGGAGAGAGTATTTCGCCAACGTTCAGGGTTTGCTTTCCCGTGCAGCACGATCCGCCTCACCTGCTGCATCGGCCGTCGTCTTGGAGAGGATGTCGCTCACGGTCGTGGGTGTCGCCTCGTCGAGCGCGTCCCACGCACCGCCCGCCGCGGCGGCCGGCGCCGGCTCGCCTGACACAGCGCCCCCGGCGCGCCCGCTCCGCCGCGCCTCCAGCGTGCGAAGGTACATCTTCGCCGTCCTGTTGTCGGGATCGATCGCGAGCGCCTCGCGCCACTCCGCGCTCGCCTGATCGGGCTCGCCAAGGGAGAGCAGCGCGACCCCGAGCAGCACGCGCGCTGGTGCGTACTTCGGGTTCGCGTCGCGCGCGGCGGCGTAATGCTCGCGAGCGAGCGCCAGATTCCCGGCGTCGCGGTACATCGTCCCGAGGCGCAGCTGAAGATCCACGAACGTCGGACACAGCGCCACAGCCCGCGTGAGCTCGGCGATCGCCTCCTGCGCGCAACCGGCGTCGGCGTAGGCCTGCGCGAGATCGGCGTGCATGTTGGCGATCTTGCCGCGCACGAACGGGTCGAGGACGCCGCCTCCCCCCTCGCCGCGGCGGATGCGAGAGTAGACATGCCGCGCGGCCTCGTATTTGCCGAGGTCGTTGTAGGTGACGGCGAGGTTCAGCAGCGCTTCCGTGTAGTGCTCGTTGAGCTGCACCGCGCGCTCGAAGTGGGCCTCGGCCGCGAGGAAATCACCGCGTTCGTGGAGAATGACGCCGAGCATGTTGTAGACGTCCGCGAAGCGGTCGGTTTTCTCGATGATCTGCCGCAGTGCGTGCTCCGCGAGATCGTACTCGCGCCGCTCGTAGTGCTCCCTGCCGAGAACCAGGAGTTGCTTCAGCCGGTCGTCCATCAGGCCCGTCAGCTTACGCGACCGGCGTACGATGGGATCCGCCTTCCGCGCAACCCTTGCGTCGGCCAGGGAGTCGCGCGGTTGCAACCCCGTCGATGCCTTGGTACGCACGTCGGCGTGCCGAGTGCAGTACCCCAGAACCCGCTCGAGGCCTCCGGAGCGCCGGACGCCGAGGACCGCGCCAGGGAGCGGAGCGGAGAGGCCGGCAGCGCGGCTGAGCCTGGCGCCGCTGTCCCTCAAGACGCGCCGCGCGTGGAGCCCGGCGCTGCTGTCCCGCAGGACGCGCCGCGCGCGGAGATCGTGCGCATCGGCGCGGCCGAGGAGGTCGCGGACGACGCGCTCGACGCCCCCAGCAGACCGGCCACGCCGCCGCTGACCGCGCCGCTTCAGGGCAGTCGCCGGGGCGAGGGCGCTCCGGCCGCTCCCTGGTCGCGCAGCAGCGAGCTGCGCGCGCGCGCGGCGTCGACGTGGCCGCCGCAGCTCCCTCCTCCTTCTTCTCGCGGGCGCGCATCGGCGCCCTGGTCGCGCGGCAGCGATCCGCGCATGCAGCCCCTGCGGTCGCCGTCGCTCATGGACGGCGGTCCCCACGCGGGCCCCGGTTCGACGGACGGCCCGCGGCTTCCTCCCGGCCTCAGCCGGCCCCCTCCAGGACCGCACCTGTCGCCGCGCATGACCGCGGTCTTCGGCGGCATCTTCGGCCTCGCGACGCTCACCTCGCTCATCGCGCTGCTGATCCAGGGCGTCCCGGTGCGCGACGAGCGCGCGCTGGTCGCGGCGAGCCCGGCGACCTCGGCAGCAGGCACGGACGAGGCCGCCAGGCCGTCTTCCATGCCCGAGGTGAAGACCAAGCAGCGCACCCCGCTGCCCGGCCCATGGCGGATCTCCGAGCTCGGGAAGGATCCTTCCGTGCTCCTGGTGAGCGACGTGATGGACCGCCGTTCGTTCATCGCGGCCCTCGACGAGAAGGGCGTACCGAAGGCGCAGATCTACCGGATCATGAAGGCCTTCGACGGGCTGCGGAAGTTCGACAAGTGCGGCCGCAAGGACCGGTTCACGGTCGCGATGGATCGCTCAACGCGCCGCGTCCGCGCCTTCGAGTACGAGATCTCGGCGAGCGAGATCTACCAGGCGAGGGACGACGCGGCCGGGCTGCTCACGGGCGCCGCGCTCGACATGAAGATCGCCGAGGAGGAGGTCGTCGCCTCCTTCTACGTGGGGAAGGATCTCGCCAACGCGATCCGGGCGGGGGGCCTGGAGCCCGGGGTGCTCGACGTGATCGACGACGCGCTGAACGGGCGCCTCTCGACGGAGAGCTTCGAGGAGGGGAGCACGGTCCGGCTGATCGCCGTCGAGGAGACGGCGCTCGGGATGTTCTCCCGGTACAAGAAGGTCATCGCGCTCGAGTACCGGCCCGCGGATCCCGCGGAGAAGCCGGTGCGCATCTACGATTTCAAGGGGCAAGAGGCCCGCGGCACGTTCGATGAGCGCGGCCGGCAGCCGCACGCCGGCGGCTGGCGCGCGCCGGTCCCGGGCGCGCCCGTGACGTCGAAGTTCAACCCGCAGCGGATGCACCCGGTGCTGAAGAAGAAGATGCCCCACAACGGGACGGACTTCGGCGCGCCGATGGGAACGCCGGTGTACTCGGCGTATCGCGGCGTTGTCGACTGGGTCGGTCCGGCGGGTCCGAGCGGCAACCTGGTCACGGTGACGCACGCGAACGGGGTCACCACCGGCTATGCGCACCTGTCGAGGTATGCCCCCGGCATCAAGGCCGGCATGAAGGTGGGTACCCACCAGCTCGTCGGCTACGTCGGATCGACGGGCCGCTCGACGGGCCCCCACCTTCACTTCAGCGCCAAGAGGGACGGCAAGTACTTCGATGCCGAGACGCTCCAGCTCGATGGAGAGCGCGTGATGCCCGGCGTCGATCGCGCGGCGTTCGCCGCGGCGAAGGAAGCGCTCGACAAGCGGCTCGACGCCATCCCGCTGCCCGAGCCGCCGCCCGAACCGGCGAAGCCGGAGGCGGCAGAGCCTCCCTCGCCGCCGCTCGCGGCCACCGGCAGCGAGGCCTCGGCCGCCGCGGCACCGGACGTCGGACCGAGCGGACCGAACGAGCAAGAAGCGCAGCCGCCGGAAGGCGCCGGGGACGACGAGGGCGAGCTCATCGAAGGCGCCGATCTCAAGAGCCCGCCCGAAGCGATGTGACGCCGAGCGGGCCGAGAGGTCCGCTCCATGAAACCAGAGGACGCCGACCGGGCCGAGAGGTCCGCTCGATGAGAACAGACGCCGAGGGACAAGCTGTCCCGTCCTCGGCGCCTTCGGGCATCGAGCAGACAAAACGCATCGAGGACGCGGAGGGGAAAACCCTCGCGTCCTCGATCTCCTTGCCATGCCGCCCATCTCGATGGGCGGCGGCCCAGGCCTGCTACCGCTTCGAGTACTGGAACCGCTTGCGGGCGCCGGGCTGACCGTACTTCTTGCGCTCCTTCTTGCGCGCGTCGCGCGTGAGGAAGCCAGCGCGCTTGAGCGACGGCCTGCGCTCCGGATCGAGCTCGCAGAGGGCGCGCGCGATGCCGTGCCGCATCGCCTCGGCCTGCGCGCTGTGGCCGCCGCCGACCACGGTCGCGTTCACGTCGAACTGCTCGAGCAGCTCGAGCAGCTCCAGCGATTGACGCATCACCATGCGCGAGGTCTCGCGGACGAAGTAATCGTCAGCGGGCCTCTGGTTCACCTTGATGTTGCCGGTGCCCGGCGAGAGGAAGACGCGCGCAACGGCGGTCTTACGCTTACCAGTGGCGTACGTTCTCGTTTCCGTCATGGCTTTGCTCAGCTGTAGCTAAGGGGCTGCGGCTTCTGCGCCGCGTGGGGGTGATCGGGACCGGCGTAGACCTTGAGCTTGGTGAGGAGCTCACGCCCGAGCACGTTCTTCGGGAGCATGCCCTTCACGGCCTTCTGGATCGGGAGCTCCGGCTTGCGCTCGAGCAGGTGACCGTACGACTCGGAACGGAAGCCGCCCGGCTCGCCGCTGTGCCGCACGTAGTTCTTCTGCTGGAGCTTGCGGCCCGTCAGAAGGACCTTCTTGGCGTTCACGACGATCACGAAGTCGCCGGTGTCGACGTGCGGCGTGAACGTGGGCTTGTTCTTGCCGCGGAGCACCGTGGCGATGCGGCTGGCAAGGCGGCCGAGGGGCTTGCCTTCCGCGTCGATCACCCACCACGTACGCTCGTTGCGGGCCTCCGCAGGCTTGGCGGAAAAGGACTTGGGCTGAGGATTCATTGGGCGAAAAACTCCGGAAGGGCGCCTGCCAAAAAGGGGCGCCACTTCTACAAGGCGGCCCTTCGCCTGTCAAGCGTCTGAGGCTTCTGCGGGAGCATCCTCATCGTCCGGCGAGGGTTGGTCAAGCGGGGTTTGTCGACAGGCCGTCGGCGTCCGTAGGAGGTCCCGTCCGTTCCGTCGGTCCGGTCCGTTCGGTCTGTTCCGCCTCGCACCGCTGGCTTGTCTCGGGCTCCCATATTTCTCTTATTTGCCCGACCATCCAGCTCGCCAAGGCGTTGAACCAGGCAGCGCCTTGGCCGCATCGACGGCGAGCGAGCCCAAAGCTCCCCCGCGAACGCCGCGCCAGGCACACTGCGACGAGCGGACGCAGCGGCCGAGCGATCTCATCGCTCGTCGTTCACGTCACATCGATCGCCGACGTCCTGCTGGCTCGCTTGAAGGAGCTCATCACGGCAAGGAGTCGATCGACGGTTCAGCTCAGCGGAGAGGGCGGGATTCGAACCCGCGGTACGTTGCCGTACACACGATTTCCAGTCGTGCACCTTCGACCACTCGGTCACCTCTCCCGATACAACTTCAACGCGCCCCGCTTCTGCCGGACCGGCGCCGCTCGAGAGAGAGCGGGCGGTCAGAGCCCGCCTGCTTCAACGGGGGCAAGCAGCCAAGCGTAGCGGAGAGAGCGGGATTCGAACCCGCGGTACCCTTGCGGGTACACCTGATTTCGAATCAGGCACCTTCGGCCTCTCGGTCACCTCTCCGCCGGCGAACATGGCAAAGCGGGGCCGGCTGGTCAAGCATCTCCTGACAACCGACCGGTCTGGAGGTGCGCTTTCAGCGCCGAGGCCCCCCGCCAGCAGCCCGGAGCGCGCTCCCGGGCACCGCTCGTCGTCCAGCATGCGGCTCTCTGGCGCTGCAGGATCCGCGAGGATCCGCGGCGCCGCACCGGCGGGCGCGGCCCTACCCCGCCCCGCGCGGCGCCTGCCCTCCGCGAGCGGCTGGCCGCGTCGGAGGGGCGCCCTCGGACGCCGGCGCGCGATCGCCGTCGGAGAAGGCCTCGGCCCCGAGCGCGGCGCGCGCCGCCGGCGTGCCTGCGCGCGGGAGCCGGATGACGAAGCGCGCGCCTCCGAGCGGGGACTCGAGCACGTCGATGGTGCCGCCGTGATCGACCACGATCTTCTTCACGATGCTCAGGCCGAGCCCCGTGCCGTCGTACCGCGTCGTGACGTACGGATCGAACACCGAGTCGCGCACGGCGGGATCGATGCCCGGGCCGTCGTCGTCGATCGCGATGACGTGGCTCTGCCCCTCGCTCCGCGCCGAGACGCGAACGCTGCCCCACACGCCGGCGCCCGGGCGCGCTCGGGCTCCTCCGCCGGGCGCCGCTCGCTGCGCGTCGCGCAGCGCCTGCGCCGCGTTGCGCACGATGTTGCCGAGGGCGCGCCGGAGCATCTCGCGATCGAGCGCGGCCGGCATCGGGACGTCCGGCACGTCGAACTCGAGATCGACGCGCCCGAGCAGCGCCTCGTCCGAGGCGTGCTCGCGCCCCGCCTCCTCGATCGCGGCGAAGCGCTCGCCCTGCTCGCGCAGGAACTCCGCGAGATCCGAGGGCTCGAGCTCTGCCCGCGGGAGCCGCGCGAAATTGGAGAACTCGCCGACGAGGCGGCGCAAGGTGCCGACCTCCTCCTCGACGACCTCCAGCGTCGTCTGGAGCAAGCGCTGGTACGCCGGGTCGCTGCCCGCATAGCGCCGGTGGCACTCCTCGACGGCGAGCTGGATCGGGGTCAGCGGGTTCTTGATCTCGTGCGCGAGGTGCCGCGCCATCTTCTGCCACTCGCCCATGCGCTTGAGGAACTCGATCCGCGCGCGGCTGCCCTCGAGCTCCTCGAGCATGCGATCGAAGGCGCGGCCGAGATCGGCGACCTCGTCGTCGCCCTGCAGCCCCACGCGCACCGAGAGGTCGCCCTCCGCGACGGGCCGGGTCGCCGCGGCGAGCCGCGCGATGCGGTCGACCACGGGGCGCGCGACGAGCACGCCGGCGAGGATCGCGAGCAGGATCGTCGCGCCGAGCAGGGCGGCGAAGGCGTCGCCGTAGCTCTCGTCGAGGTACTCCTTCCGGTGCTCCCGCTCGAGGGCGTGGTACGCCTGCGCGAACGCCTGCGCCGCGTCGAGCTCGTCGAAGCGCGCGCTCGGCGCGGCGAACGTCGCGACGAGGGTCCGCGCGTCGCCGTCGCAGCCGCCGTCGTCGGGCGCGCGAGCGCCGGGCTCGGCGGCGTGGCCGGGCGCGCGCGCGATCGCCTTCCGGACGGTGAGCGTCTTCTCGTGCGCCGGATCCACCGGGCGGCCGCGCTCGCGCGCTCCGACGAGATCGCCGCCGCAGCGCTCGACGCGGAGGGAGACCAGCGCGGGGTGAGCCGCGATGATGCGCGCCAGCTCGGCGTCGAGGCGCTGCGCGTCGCCGGTGAAGGCGGCCTCGCGCAGCGGGTCCGCCGCGACGATCGCGTCGGCCTCGGAGCGCATGCCCTGCTTGATGGCGGCGGCCAGCTCGGCGTACACGCCGAGCGCCCCGTCCAGGTGCACGCCGAACTCGGGCTGGAACGCCGTCGCCGACACCCGCGCGATCACCGTCCTGGCGACCACGATGCTGGCGACGAGCGGGATCAGGGCGGTCACGAGGATGGCCGCGACGACCCGACGCTCTGTCCTGCCGGGGATGCGCATGCGCGCAGCATAGCCGCGGCCCCGCGCGGGCGCGCAGGCGCGGCGCGGGGGTGCCCGCGCTGAAGAAGGAGGGGCGCGCACCGCAGAGGAGCGCTGCGCGCGGCAGAGGAGGCCGCTCGCCGCGGCGGGGATGCACCGCCGCGAGAGCGACGTTGCCCGTTACTCGACGGTGACCGTCTTCGCGAGGTTGCGCGGCTGATCGACGTCGTTGCCCTTCAGATTGGCGACGTAATAGGCGATGAGCTGGAGCGGGAGCACGGTCAGGAGCGGGCCGACCTCGTCCGGCACCTTGGGGATCCAGACGTGGTGCTGAGCGATCTCGAGGATCGACTCGTCGCCCTTCGTGGCGATCGCGACGACCTGCCCCTCGCGCGCCCGGACCTCCTGCAGGTTGGAGAACGTCTTGTCGTAGTGCGCGTCGCGCGGGCAGACGACGATGACGGGGAGCGCCTCGTCGATGAGCGCGATCGGCCCGTGCTTCATCTCGCCGGCCGCGTAGCCCTCGGCGTGCGCGTACGAGATCTCCTTCAGCTTGAGCGCGCCCTCGAGCGCGATGGGGAAGCCGAGGCCGCGCCCGAGGAACAGGACGTCCTTCGCGTGGACGAGGCGCTTCGCGATCGCGTGCACGTAGTCGGCGTCGCCGAGCACCTCGCGCATGTGGCTCGGGATCTCCCAGAGGGCCTGGAGGATCTCGCGCCCGCGCTCCGCCGGCAGCGAGTCGCGGCGGCGTCCGAGGTAGACGGCGAGCAGGAGCAGCGCGGCGAGCTGCGTGGTGAAGGCCTTGGTCGAGGCGACGCCGATCTCGGGGCCCGCGTGCGTGTAGAGCGCGCCGTCGGAGAGGCGCGGGATCGCGCTGTCGAGCACGTTGCAGAGCGCCAGCACCTTGGCGCCCTGCGCCTTCGCCGCCTTGAGCGCCGCGATCGTGTCGGCGGTCTCGCCCGACTGGCTGATGGCGATCACGAGATCGTCGGGGAAGAAGATCGGCTCGCGGTAGCGGACCTCGCTCGCGAGCTCGACGACCGTGGGGACCCTGGCGAGCTGCTCGATCCAGTAGCGCCCGGCGATGCCGGCGTGGTGGCTCGTGCCGCACGCGACGATGTAGACCCGGCGCAGCTCCTTCGCGAACTCGGGCGTGACGCCCATCTCCGTCGCGTGCACGTCGCCGGCGGCGAGATCGATCCTGCCGCGCAGCGTGGCCTCGACGACGTCGGGCTGCTCGTGGATCTCCTTCAGCATGAAGTGCTTGTAGCCGCCGCGCTCCGCCTGGACGGGGCTCCAGTCGATGCGCTTCACGCGCCGCTCGACCTTCTCGCCGCCGGCCACGGTCTCGATGCGGACGCCGCTCGAGCGCAGCTCGACGATGTCGCCGTCCTCGAGGAAGATCATGTCGCGGGTGTGCGCGAGCAGCGCGGGGATGTCGCTGCCGCACAGCATCTCGTTGTCGCCGGCGCCGACGACGAGCGGCGAGCCGTACCGGGCGGCGACGATGACGTCGGGCTCATCGCGCGAGAGGACCGCGATCGCGTAGGCGCCGTGGACCTGCCGGAGCGCGCCGCGCACGGCCTCGAAGAGCGACTTCGCGCCCTTCTGGAGCTCGCGGTGGACGAGGTGAGCGACGATCTCGGTGTCCGTGTCGGAGAGGAACTTGACCCCCTGGCCCTCCAGCTGCTGCCGGACCGCCACGTGGTTCTCGATGATGCCGTTGTGCACGACGGCCACCGGGCCCGCGGAGTGCGGGTGGGCGTTCACCTCGCTCGGGCGGCCGTGCGTCGCCCACCGCGTGTGGCCGATGCCGGTCGTGCCGTCGAGGGTCCGCTTCTCGAGCGCCTCGCTGAGCTTGATCAGCTTGCCGAGCGTCCGGACGATCTCGATGCCCTTGCCGTCATGAATGGCGATGCCGGCCGAGTCGTAGCCTCGATACTCGAGCTTCCGCAGCCCTTCGACGATGATCGGCGCCGCCTTTTTTGACCCAACGTATCCGACGATCCCGCACATGCTCGCCTCGTTCAGGTAGTGCCCGCGCGCGCCTACGCGTGCGGCGGAAAATGGAACGTTACTCCTGGCACCGGGAGCTGACAGAGAAAATTGAGCCCCCTGACGGTGAACGCCGCGTCGGTCGCGTTGGCCGCGTGGATCGCGCGAAGGTCACAGCCAGGACGAATGCTATCAACGCCGTGATCGAGGCGACCCCAAAAGTGAGGGCGCCGCCCCCGCGCTTGTAGAGCTCACCCCACACGAGCATCCCGACGACGGATCCGGCGCCAGCGCTCGCCGAAAAGAGCCCCTGCGCCGTGGCGAGGATCTCAGGCGGGCAGCGATCCCGCGTGTAGGCGAGCGAGGCGACCCACATCATGCCGAACGAGACCGCGTGAAGCGGCTGGATGGCCAGCAGGGCGGGCCAGAAGCGCACATACGAGAGCAGCGCCCAGCGGAGCGAGGCGCCCGCGAACGCGAACGCGAGCACCGTGGGCGGAGCGAACCGCTCGAGAAGGGGACCGGAGAACGCCATGAGCGCGATCTCGCCGGCGACGCCGACGGCCCACGCGACCCCGACCAGCGACTCGGGGAAACCGATGTCGCGCAGGTGCAGCGTGTAACAGAGATCGTACGAAGAGGTTGCGCTCTGGGCCAGGAACGATGCCGCGAGGAACAGGCGGAAATCGTGGCTCTGGAGGAGCGCACGGGCGCGCTGCCGCACGGAGCCTCCGGCGGTTGGAGAGCGCGCAGCGCCGGCGTCGCCTTCGGCGGCCGGAGCGCGCGCCGCGCCGGCGGCGTCGGCCGCTCCGTCGCGCAGGCCAGACCGACGGAAGGGCGCCTCGCCGCGCGCCGGGAGGGCCCACGAGATGGCGAACGCGATCAGCAGGGAGGCAGCGATCGTGGCGGGGAACGCGGCCGACCGCGCCGGATCGACGAGGGCTCCGCTGGCGATCGCCATCAGCGCGAAGCTGATCGAGCCCCAGAGCCTGAGCCGGCCGTAGGCGATGCCGGAGCTCGCCGACGCCTCCACCGCGACGACGTCGGCCATCGTGAACATCGGCGATCGAAAGAAAGCGAACGCGAGCGCCGCGACGAAGAGGCCGCCGAAGCCGAGCGACACGCCGAGCGCCGACGACAGCGCGAGCAGCGCGAACACGACGAAGGCGCCGGCGCAGGCCGCCCGGATCAGCCACACCCGCACGCCGAGCGAGTCGGCGATCAAGCCGAACACCGGCGGCGCGACGAGGCCCATCGCAGGGAGCGTCGCCGCGATCGCCCCCATCGCGAGCCCCTGCATCCCCCGCGCCTCCAGCCAGCTCGGGAACAGCGGCAGGTACACGCCGAGGACGGCGAAGATACCGAAGTAGTAAAGCGAGATCGCCCGCGGCGACGGCCTGTGCTCTGAAGGGAGGGAAGGAGGCATCGGCGGTGTGCGGCCCGCCCCGAGCGCGAGGGGCGTTCAGCGTGCCGCTCTCTGACGCCCGCCAGGCAAAGGAGCAAGCTCCGCACCCCGGAAGCGCGGAGCCCGGGTCGTTGCCGCTTCTCGATCGCCGTGGGGCGCCCTACCGCACGCGCGGGATGGGCACCTCGGACCTCCGCAACGCTCCGCCCGGGTCTCTATCTGGACCGGCCTGCTGAGCGCCGGCATCGACGGAGCGCTGATCGACCGGGCCTCGGAGCGCGTGACGGCGGTCGGCGCACAAGGCAGCGCACAAACGAGAACGGCGGCGCCTCTGGGGAGAGGCACCGCCGCTAAAACGTCGGCCTAGCCCGGCTCAGTACCGATCGCCACCGCGACCGCCACGACCGCCGCGGCCACCACCACCGCCGCCGCCGCCGTAACCGCCGCCGCCACCGCCACGACCGCCGCGGCCACCACCACCGCCGCCGCCGCCGTAACCGCCGCCGCCGCCGCCGCCGTAGCCGCCGCCGCCGCCACCACGCTGGACCCGCTCCTCCGCCTCGTTCACGCGAAGCGGACGGCCGTCCATCATGGCGCCGTTCATGTTCTCGATCGCCTGCTGGGCCTGCTCAGGCGTGCCCATTGTGACGAACCCGAAGCCGCGCGACTGCCCACTCTCGCGGTCGGTCACGATGTGTACATCCGTCACCTCGCCGCTCTGAGCGAACGCGGCCTGCACGGAGGCCTTGGTGGCGGAGAAGGGGAGATTACCAACGTAGAGGCGAGTACCCATGACACTGATTCACTTCACGGCTCTGCGAGATGCGTCAGCTTCGGTGCCGAACAGTGCCCTGCCGCCCCGATGGAGCCGTGGGGGATCGAGGGGGGGCGGCGCTGGGGAGGAGCCCCCGGTGCGCCACACGTTGCGTCGTCCAGTCCGCGATCAATCCGCGATCCCCGAGAAGAGAAGCGTCGTGTCGAGTGCCAGTGACGTTCGTGACCAGCCGATAGTAACCAAATGTCCCCACCGCGCAAGCACTCGAAGCAGCCCCCATCGCCGCGACGCTCGCCCGGACGTCCCGAACAGCTTCCGCGCGGTCGCGCTCGCTTCCCCACGGGGTGGGCGCATGTCAGCGCCTCGCCGGGCGGCGGAAGGTGGCGCCGAGATCCCAGCCCTCGCCGCTGGCGGCGCGCGCGAGCGCGATGTCCGGCAGCACCCCGCCCGCGATCCGGACCTCGGCGATCACGCCGAGGCGGAGCGTGGAGGTGAGCGAGCGGGGGGCGGCGCCGGGCGCGAGGCGGGGCGGGTGACGGGCGAGGTCGAGGGCGCGGCTGCGATCGTCGGCGGTCGCCAGGGCGAGCAGCGCGCCGAGGGGCCCGGGGCCGAGCGGGCGCACCAGCTCGATCGCGAGCGTCGCCTTCCCGCGGGCGCGGCGGCGCCCGAGCTCCGCCCGCGCCACCGGCTCCGCGGTGACCTCGCGCCCAGGCCGCGAGAGGATCGGCGCGACCGCCTCGGCGACCTCGACGAGGTGGGCGGCCGACTCGTCCACGAGCAGCGACGCCGGGGGCCCTCCCCACGCGGGATCGCCGTGGGCCCTCGGGAGGCCGACGAGGCCGAGGTGCGCGAGGCGCTCGGGCGGCAGCGCGTCGACCAGCCGCTGCGCGACGCCAGGCTGACCGAAGAGCCCGGCGTCGGGGCCCGTCGTGAGCACGATCCACCCGGCGACGCCCAGATCGAAGCGGACGGCGCCGCGGCGGTTCGTGTGGAGGCCGGCGCCGAGCCAGCCGAGGTCGTCGCGCTCGGTCTCGAACGCGCGCAGCGACGTCGTCAGGTCGTCGGAGCGGATCACCTCGATCGCGTCGAGGAAGGCAGCGCCGCGCGCGGCGACGTCGTTGCGCGTCAGCGTGATCTGCCCGGGGCCGACGTCGGCCCGGAACGCGCCGGTGCCATCCGGCGCCGCGGGGTCGAAGCTGCGCGGCAGGAGCGCGACCATCGGCGACGCGAGCGCGCGGGCGACGCGGGCGGGATCCGCGCGCGGGAACACCGCGGCGAGCGGATCCCTCGGGTGCCGCTCGGGCCTCGGGATGTCGGCGAGCGCCGCGGCCGCGCCGCGAGCGCGGGCGCGCTCGACGGAGCTCACGATGTCGCGGCCGTCGAGCTTGAGCAGGCGCGCGGTGCGCAGCCCCTCGCGGAGGCGCACGACCGCGCCATCCGCCTCGCGCGACGGCAGCGCGGACGAGAGCGTCGGGTACGGGTTCCCGGACGCATCGAGCCCGTAGAGGCTGTCGGCGATCGCCGGCGCGAACAGCGCCGCGGCGGGATCGCTCAGCTCGTGCGGATCGAGCGAGCTCGTCGGCCACGGGAGGTGCATCGAGAGGCGGCCGCCGAGCGGGGTGCGCCCCATCGCGCGCGCGCCCTCCGGGAGGGCGGCGGCGCCGAGCAGCGCGCCGGCGCCGCCGAGGAAGGCGCGGCGCGGGAGGCTCACCGCACCACCCAGATCTCGTCCGCCGTCGCGACGGCGAACGGGGCGCGCCCGGCCCCGTCGGGCGGACAGACCGCGAGGGCGCGCACCCCCGCCGGCGCCGGCAAGCGCAGGATCTCCTCGGGCGCCGCGCGGGCCGGGCCGCCTTCCCGGCGCCGCCACGACCAGACCACGACGGCATCCTCGAGCGGATCGAGGACGTCGAGGCTGGCGAGCAGCTCGGGCTCTCCATCCTGATCGAGATCGCCGACCGCGAGCTGCGCCCCGGCGCTGCCCACGACCTTGCGGCGGCCGGCGCTGTCCCGGAGCTCGACCGCGCCGCGCTCGCGCGTCGCCCAGACCGCGAAGGGCTCGCCCTGCGCGGACAGGAGCTGCGCCGACGCGAGCGCGTCGTACCGGCCGGAGAGCGACGCGGTCGCCGGCGGGGGATCGGCCGGGGCGCACGGCCCGAGCGGGCCCGTGAGGAGCGGCCCCCACGCCGTCGTGCAGGCCGAGCCGCCCGCGTCCGGGATCGCCAGCCCCGGCAGCTCGGTGAGCGCCTTCAGCTCGCCGTCGAAGCGGACGCTGCGCGCGCGGTCGGTGAGCCCGACGTCGGCGAACGGCGGCAGGCGCTCGCCGTCCCTCGTGCGCTCGACGAGCGTTGCGAACGCGAGCGGCTCGCGGAGCGGCGCCGGGTGCACGGCGACAACGTCCGGCCACGGGCGCGACGCGAGCGGCACGACCCGCCCGCCGCGGAGGCGGAGCGTCGTCACGCGCCGGCGGCTCACGCTCAGGAGCTCGAGCGCCCCGTCGGCGTCGAGATCGCCGCACGCGAGCGCGACCACGTCGCCCTCGAAGTTCTTCGCGCGGTCGACCCTGGCCGCGACGAGCGGGATCGGCGCGAGGAAGCCGCGGATCTCCGCGTCGAGGGGCGCCTCGGCGTAGGCGTGGGCGATGGGCCCCGGCTCCGGGTCGCGGATGCGCGCCCAGACGGTGCGCGGCACCGGGTACACGTCCGCGGTGACGCGCAGCTTCCCCGCCGCGATCTCGACGACGAGGTGGACGAGCGCCGCGTCGTCGCGCGCCGCCTCCCGCGCGAGCGGCAGCGGGATCGGGTCCTTCTGCGCGCGCACGCCGGCGCCGAGCTTGCCGGCGACGTGGGCGGCGAGCGTGGCCACGAGCTGGGCGCCGCGCGGCGCGGGCGCGTCGGAGACCAGCGGCGCGGCGGCCACGAGCGCACGGCCGTCCACGGCGTCGAGCGAGCGCACGAGCGCGTCGACGACGCGAGCCACGGCCGAGCGCGGCGGCCTCGGCGCCGGCGCGGCAGGAGGCGGCGCCGCAGCGGGCGGAGGAGACGGCTGCGCCGCGGCGGGACGCGCGAGCGCGAGGAGAGCGACAAGGAGGAGGCCCCGGGGCGACAACGGCGACATGTTACGCGCGTCCGTGGGCCCGGGGCCAGAGCCGCAGCCCCGCCGGCACCACGAGGAGCGCGACGACGAGGCCGACCGCGCTGCCGAGCGCGCCGACCCGGCCCAGGTCGCGGAGGCCGTCGAAGCCGCAGAACGCGAGCGCGGAGAAGCCCGCGGCCGTGGTCAGCGCCGTGGCGGCGATCGCGGGCCCCTCGCGGCGCAGGGTCTCGCGGATCACGGCGTCGCCGCCGCCCGCCGCCTCGATCTCGCGGGCGCGGTGGAGCAGGAACATGCCCTCGTCCACCGTGATCCCGAGCAGCACCGGGATGACGAGCGCGTCGTACGCGTGCAGGGGGATGCCGAGCACCCGGATCAGCAGGAGGACGAGGGAGATCTCCGAGGCGACGACGAGCGCCGCCAGCGCGATGTCGCGCGCGCTGCGGAGGGAAGCGGAGAGCGCCAGGAGCACGAGCGCGCCCGCGACGATCGCGATCCTCGGCATGTCGTGCGCGAGCGTCTCGCGCAGCGACGCCTCGAGCCGGCTGTAGCCGGTGAGCATGGCGCCCGGATCCTCGTCGCGGATCGCGCGCTCGATCTGCGCGACCGAGCCGGTCTCGCGGGGCCGCACGTACAGCGCGACGAGCGCCTCGCCCCCGTCCGCCCCGAGGTAGCGCGAGAGCAGGATGGACGCGGGGCCGCGCTCGAGATCGGAGAGCGCCACCTCCTGCCGGGGCGGCGCGCGCATCCCGTCGAGCACCGCCGAGAAGCGCTCGGGCGCGAAGCCCGTGTCGCGGAGCGCGCGCGCGAGCTCGTCGGCCTTGGCGGGCAGGTCGAGCGCGTCGCGCGCGGCGAAGCGCTCGGCCTGCGTCGGGGCGGCGGGGGCGAGCGCGGTGAGCGCGTCGACGGCCTCCACGTCGGCCTTCATCGAGGCGAGGCGCTCCGCGATCCGGTCGCCGCGCGCGCGGGCGCGCTCCTGGTCGCCGTCCGCGAGGAGCACCACCCACTGCCCTCGCCGCCCGCCGAACGCCTCGAAGATCTCCTGCTGCACCTTGAGGGGCTCGAGCTCGGCCGGCCTGATCGCGACGATGGCCTCCGCGAGCGGCGGCGAGGCGCCGAGGGCGACCGCCGCGATGGGGAGCGCCGCGAGCGCCGCGAGCGCGAGCGCGCGGCCCCGGGTGCGGGTGAGCCGGTAGAGGCCGTCGGTCCAGCGCGCCGGCGCCTCGGTCGGCGGGGTCCCCCGCTCGAGCCACGCGCCCACGGCCGGCGTCACGAGGACGATGGCGATCGCCGTCAGGACCTCGCCCGCGGCGCACAGGAGCCCGAGCTGCCGGAGCGCGTTGATGTCCGACAGCGCGAGGGCCCCGAACGCCGCCCCCGCGGTGACGGCGGCGATGAGCACCGCGCGGGAGGTCCGCGCCCTCGCTGCGCGCGCGGCCGCCTCCGGATCGAGGCCCTCGCGCCGCGCCTCGAGCAGCGCGGCGTAGACGTGGACGCCGGTGTCGACGCCGACGCCGACGACCACCGACATGAAGGCGACGGCGATCGCGCTGAGCCCGCCCGGGAGCGCCGTGGCGAGCCCCGCGGTCCAGAGGGTCCCGAGCACGAGGGGCGGCATCACCGCGGCGAGGGCGCGCAGGCGGCGGAAGAGCAGCGCGAAGACGACGGAGGCGAGCAGCATCGAGAGCGACCCCGAGATCGCGAGATCGCGCGTGAGCATCGCCTCGGTCGCCGCGGCGATGGCGTGCCCGCCGGTGAGCCCGAGCGTGAGCCCGGGGTGCGCCGCGCGGATCGGGCCGAGGACGGCGTTCGCGTCCGCGACGAACGCCCGCGCGTCGGCGCCGCGGAGCGCCTGCCCCGCCGGCTGCACCAGGACGAGGTGCACCTTGCCGTCGTCCGTGGCGAAGGCGCCGTCGGCCTGCGTGCGCACCCCGGATCCGATGTCCGCGGACTCGAAGACGAGCTGCGAGAGGCGCAGCGGGTCGGCCGCGATCGTCTCCGCCGCGGCGCCGCCGCCCGGCGCGAGCAGCATGGCGCGCGTCTCGGCGAGACGCTCCCGCATCCCCTCGGGCGAGAGCGCGGCGGCGAGGCGCTCTCGCACGCGCGCGTCCGCGTGCCGGAACGCGACCCACGGATCGAGCGAGCGCGAGACGTCGATCCGATCGGCGGCGCGCTGCACGGTCGGGCGCGCCGCGAGGGCCCGCGCGATCTCCGCGGCCACGGCCGCGTTCTCGTCGGGGTCGTCGCCCTTGACCATCACGACGCCGAGGTCGCCGCCCCCGAACCCGCGCACGTACCGGCGCAGCGCCGCGGCGTCGCCGCGCTCCGGCAGGAGCGAGGCGACGTTCGGCTCGAGCTGTAGCCGCAGCGTCACGGCGGCGAAGGCGGCGAGCGTCAGCGCCGCCAGGACGAGGACGACGACGAGGCGGAGCGGCCGGCGGGCGGCGTCCGCGCGAGCCGGCTGGGGCGGAGGAGGTGCTGCCATGGAAACGCCGGGCCGTGCCCGGCGCCGCTCCTCTACCCTCACGCCCGCCTCGCCGCGAGGACATCCACCCTCACGCCCGCCTCGCCGCGAGGCCCCCCACACGGACCATGCTCCCGAGCGCACGACGCTTGCGCTCGCGAGGGCGCCGATTCATCCCGGCAGCATGGAGCTCCCCCCGATCGTCCTCGCAGGCAGAGCCGTCCTGCGGAAGCCCGCCGCGCCCGTCCCGCCCGAGGAGATCGGGACGAAGCGGCTCAAGCACCTCGTCTCGACGATGGTCTCCGTCATGCGCAAGGCGCCCGGCGTGGGGCTCGCCGCGCCGCAGATCGGCGTCGACCAGCAGGTGATCGTGCTCGAAGACAGCGAGGAGCTCATGTCCCGCCTCACGGCGGGCCAGCGCGCCGAGCGCGGCCGCGTGCCCTTCCCGCTCAGGGTGATCATCAACCCGACGCTGAGGGTCCTCGCGCCGTCGCCCCCGGACGCCGCAGGCGCGGGGCGGGCGACGTTCTTCGAGGGCTGCCTGAGCGTCCCGGGTTACATGGCGCTGGTCGAGCGAGATCTGTCGGTCGAGGTGAGCGGCATCGACGAGGACGGCAAGGAGGTCCGGTGGGAAGCGACGGGCTGGCCCGCGCGGATCCTCCAGCACGAGGTCGATCACCTCCGCGGCACGCTGTACGTCGATCGCATGGTCACGCGCTCCTTCTGCAGCAACGAGGAGGCGAAGCTCTTGCTCAGCCTGTCCGTCGCCGAGGCGCGGGCCGCGCTCGGCGCGTGACCGCGGCCCGTCGCGCCGGGAGGCGAGCGCGCTCGACCGGCGGACGCGCGCTCACGGCGAGGGCAACGGACCGGCGCCGCGCCCGGCGCTGGCGACGAGGGCATTCACGATCCGCTCCATCCTGATCCCGCGGGAGCCCTTCACGAGCACCAGATCGCCGCGCTCGACGATCTCCTGCGCTCGGGCCGCCGCGGCGTCCGCGTCTCCGGCGAACCACGCCCGCACGCCGGCAGCCTCGGCGGCGCGCGCGATCCGCGCCGCCTCGCCGCCGACGGCGATCAGCGCGGCGGGGCGCGCGGCGCCGACCTGCTCGCCGAGCGCGTCGTGCTCCGCCGCCGCGAGCGCGCCGAGCTCGCGCATCTCGCCGAGCAGCAGGACCAGCCGCTTCCCGAGCGCCTCGGCGACCTCGACGGCCGTCCTGAGGGACGATCGCATCGACAGCGGGTTGGCGTTGTAGCTGTCGTCGATGACCACGGTGCCGTCCGGCAGCTCGCGGACGGACAGGCGCCCGTCCCCCGGCGGCGCGAGCCCTGCGGCGGCGCGTGCCGCTCGCTCGGTCGAGAGCCGCTCGCCGACCGCCTCTTCCACCACGGCGACGGCCGCGGCCGCCGCCAGCGCCCCCGCCTCGCCGAGCAGCGGGACGACGAGCTCCAGCGCCTCGCCTCCGCGCTCGATCCGCACGGAGGTGCCGCGCACCCCGACCGGCCGCCTCCCCGCGATCCGGATCCGCGCGCGCTCCCCGAAGCCGTAGGTGATCCGCCGCGCGGCGCCGGCGCGCTCGAGCTGTTCGACCACCTTCGCGTCGTCGCCGTTGCCGAGGGCCACGCCCTCGGCCGGCAAGGCGGCGACCAGATCACCTTCCTCGGCGGCGACCTCTTCCAGCGTGCCGAGCCCCTCGGTGTGCTCGACGCCGATGGACGTCAGCACGGCGAGATCCGGCCCCGCGATCCGCGCGAGGGCCGCGACCTCGCCGCGCTGGTTCGTGCCGATCTCGACGACCGCGAAGCGATGGCGGTCCTCGAGCCCGAGCAGCGTCATCGGCAGCCCGATGGCGTTGTTCAGGTTGCCCGCCGTCGCGTGCACCTCGCCGCGGCCCACCCCCGCGAGCAGCGCCGCGATGGTCCGCGTCGTCGTCGTCTTGCCGGCCGAGCCGCCGATCGCGACGATCGCCCGCGGCCCGTCGGGGTGGGCGCCCGTCCGCCATCGCTCGCGGTGCGCTCTGGCCAGCGCCCCGAGCGCCGCGAGGCCGTCGTTCACGAGCACCGCGCCTCCTCCGGGCGGCAGGGCAACCTCCCGCGAGACGATGAACGCGGCCGCCCCGCGCTGCGCGGCGACGTCGAGGAACCTGTGGCCATCGAAGCTCTCGCCGGCGAGCGCGACGAACGCCGCTCCGGGCGCGATCGTCCGGCTGTCGGTCGAGACGCCCCGCGCGTCCGGCCCGCTCCTCAGCACGCGCCCGCCGGTCGCGCGCGCCAGCTCGTCGAGGGAGAAGGGGGCAAGGTTGTGCGGGATCGGCGTCGCCATGGCGGGCGATCACCAGCACGGAACGGGGCGCGGGGCCAACGAATCGCCTGCGGCGCGCCCCGTCCGTGCGGCGTCGCGCCGCCTCAGCGCCGGGTCTTTTCCTTCTCGACCTCGTCGTAGATGTCGTCGCTCTTCGGCCGTGGGCGCGCGGCTGGGCGGGGCGCGGCGGGCGCGCTGGGGGCCGCCGTCACGCTCACGGTGGGCTCTGGCGACGCCTCGGCGGCCGTGGGCGGCGGCTCCTTGTAGTCGATCGCGATCGGTCCTCCGCCGCCCATGCTCTGCCACAGCGTGATCCCGATGAGCGCCAGCAAGGCCACCGCCAGGATCACGCTGAGCACGATGATGAGCGTCCTGCCGCCCTCCCGCCGCCGCGGCGCGACGGCGGCGGGTGGCTTCTGCGGTTCCGGGCGCTCCTGGACGAAGGTCGACGGGAGCGCCGGCATCTCGAGGCGCGCCGACGTGGTGGCCCACGGGCTCTCGGCCGCTCCGTCCCACCCGCCGGCCGCCTGGGGCGCGCCGTGCGCCGCCGCGCCGGGAGCTGCGCTCATCGCCGGCGCGGGCGCAGCGGCCGGGGGCGGCCCGGCCTGAGCCGACATCCCCGCGTGCAGCGAGGGCATCGGCGTGCGCGCGGCCTCTGACACTGCAGGCGCGGCCGCACCGAAGCCAGGGCTCCCGAACCCGGGCGGCGCCGCCGGCGCAGGCGGCTGGCCGCCGTGAGGCGATGGCATCGGCGCGCGCGCGGCCTCTGATACTGCGGGCGCGGCCGCACCGACGCCAGGGCTCGCGAACCCGGGCGGCGCTGCCGGCGCAGGCGGCTGGCCGGCGTGCGGCGAGGGCATCGGCGCGCGCGCGGCCTCTTGCGCGGCGGGCGCGGCGGCACCGAAGCCGGGGCTCGCGAACCCGGGCGGCGATGGCGGCGCAGGCGGCTGCGTCGCGCTCGCGCCCATCCGGTCCGTGATCGGCGCCGGCTGGAAGGCCGGCTGGCTCGGAGGCACCGGATCCGACTGCGGCGGCGCCGAGATGAACGGGAGCGCGCTCGGAGAAAAGACGCCGCTGGCCGAGAGCACGTCCTGCTGCGAGACGATCCCGGGCGGAAGGGTCCCTCCGCGCGCCGAGACGCTCGCCGTGGGCGGCTGGGTGTACCCGGCGGGAGCTGGCCCTGAGAACGCCGGCGCCGGCATGGCGCCCGAGAACGCGGGCGCCGATGACGCTGGCCCCGAAAACGCGGGCGCGGACGGCATCGGCCCTGAGAACGCGGGCGGGCTCTGCTGCTGAAGATGGGGGCTCAGCGCGTACTGTGCGGAGAGCGGGCGCAGGGCGCCGGGCGCCATCAGCGGCGGCACGGGCAGCGGCCGGAAAGGGATCCCCGAGCCGTGCGCCGACGGGAGCGGCCGGCCTGGCTGCGCCGTCCTCTCACTCTCGGGGGCTCCCCATGGAACGTGTTTGTCGGTCATCCGCGCGCCTCGGAGGGACCGCCCACGCGACCCCTCCGCCTCACACTGAAGCGGAACAGCGCTCTCAATCTACCCCCAAGTCTCGGCGTGCGGCCATCCTTCTGACGCGTCGCCCCGCCCCGCGAGGCGCTGCCGCTCGTCGGCGCTGGCACCACGCAGCGCCGCGCCGTGACGACACCGCCCGTCGCGGACGCAGGATAGCGACGCCAGGGGTGCGCTCTTCGGGTCGGCGCGACGAAGAGCGAGCTCGTCCCGCCACCGAAGCGCTCACGAGGCGCGCGCCTTCGCCAGCGCCACGGCGCGCACGACGCTCCGGCGCGCGCTGGTGGTTCCAGCGCGCGAGGTCAGCCCTCTCGGGCGCGGGCGTCTCCGACGGCAGAGCTCGGACCGAGGCGCTGTCCACGCTTGTCGGGAACTCTCGACATGGCCACGCCGCGCCGTGGACGGGCGTGGCGCTCCCGCCGGGGCGCGGGCGTCTGCCGCCGCGGGGCGGCTGTCGACCGCGGCAGCACAGTGCTATGGCACGTCGCGATATGGCCGCCGAGACGATGGACCCCCGCGCCTCCACCGAACCTTCTCCCACCGAGCCGCGTGAGCCCGCGCGCTACGATCATGCCGCCGTCGAGCCGCGCTGGCAGCGCGCGTGGGAGGAAGGCGAGACCTTCCGCGCCGTCCGCAGCGCGGACCCCGCCCGCGCGAAGCGCTACGTGCTCGACATGTTCCCCTATCCGTCGGGGTCGGGGCTGCACGTCGGCCACCCCGAGGGGTACACGGCGACCGACATCATGTCCCGCTACTTCCGCATGCGCGGGATCGACGTGCTGCACGTCATGGGCTGGGACGCCTTCGGGCTGCCGGCGGAGCAGCACGCCCTCGAGACCGGCACGCACCCGGCGGACACGACGGCGCGGAACATCGCGACCTTCAAGCGCCAGCTCAAGATGCTGGGCTTCAGCTACGACTGGTCGCGCGAGCTCTCCACGACCGATCCGCGCTACGTGCGCTGGACGCAGTGGATCTTCCTCCAGCTCTTCAAGAAGGGGCTCGCGTACCAGGACGAGGTGAGCGTCAACTGGTGCCCGGCGCTCGGGACCGTCCTTGCGAACGAGGAGGTGATCGACGGCAAGAGCGAGCGCGGCTCGCACCCGGTCTACCGGACGCCGCTCAGGCAATGGATGCTCCGCATCACCGCCTACGCCGACCGCCTGGCGGAGGATCTCCGCCTCCTCGACTGGCCTGAAGGGACGGTGGCGATGCAGCGCGCCTGGATCGGCCGATCGGAGGGCGCGCTCATCACGTTCGAGGTCAAGGGATGGGGCAAGGGCGCGCTGAGCGTGTTCACGACCCGCCCCGACACGCTGATGGGCGTCACCTACGTCGTGCTCGCGCCCGAGCACCCGCTCACGACATGGCTCACGAGCGCGGAGAGCGGCGCGTCCGAGGCGCGCCGCGAGGCGGTGCGCGCGTACGTCGCGGCCGCGGCGGGCAAGAGCGATCGCGAGAGGCTCGCCGCGGCGGCGAGGGAGAAGACCGGCGTCGATACGGGCCTCGTCGCCGTCCACCCCATCACGGGCGTGGAGGTGCCGATCTGGGTCGCCGACTACGTGCTCGGCGGCTACGGCACCGGCGCCGTGATGGCGGTGCCAGGGCACGACGAGCGCGACTTCTCCTTTGCCCGCACCTACGGGCTGCCCATCGTCGAGGTCGTGAGCCCCGACGGCACCCTGCGCGACCAGCTCGAGGCCGCCTACGTCGACCCGGGCGTCGCGGTCCGGAGCGGCGAGTTCGACGGGCTCGCGACGGAGGAGTGCAAGCGCGCGGTCATCGCGCGCCTCGAGGCGCTCGGGCGAGGCAAGCGCGAGGTGAACTACAAGCTGCGCGACTGGGTCTTCTCCCGCCAGCGCTACTGGGGCGAGCCGATCCCGATCTACTTCCCCGTCGAGCTCGCCGATCCGCAGGGGGATCCCAGGAAGGGCGCCGCGCACACGATCCGCTACGATCAGCCGATCGCGGTCGACGAAGCCAGCCTCCCGATCGAGCTGCCGCCGCTCGCCGACTTCCGCCCTGGCGACGACCCTGCGGGCCCGCTGGCGCGCGCCGTCGACTGGCGCTTCTTTCAGCGGGACGGCAAGTGGTACGCGCGCGAGACGAACACGATGCCGCAGTGGGCGGGCTCGTGCTGGTACTACCTCCGCTTCCTCGATCCGCAGAACGACGCGGAGCCGTTCTCGGAGGCCGCGTACGACGCGTGGATGCCCGTCGACCTCTACGTCGGCGGCGCCGAGCACGGCGTGCTGCACCTCCTCTACGCGCGCTTCTGGCACAAGGTGCTCTACGACCTCGGCCATGTGAAGCACCCGGAGCCCTTCGCGAAGCTCGTCCATCAGGGGATGATCCTGGGCGAGGACAACGAGAAGATGTCGAAGTCGCGGGGCAACGTGATCAACCCCGACGACATCGTGCGGGCGCACGGCGCCGACGTGCTGCGGATGTACGAGATGTTCATGGGCCCGCTCGAGGCGGTGAAGCCCTGGCAATCAGGGCAGATCCAGGGGGTGGTCCGGTTCCGGGACCGCGTGTTCGCGACGTGCACGCGACCGCTCTCGGACGCGATGGACGACGCGACGAGCCGGCAGCTCCACAGGACGATCAAGAAGGTGACCGGCGACATCGAGGGGATGGCGTTCAACACCGCCATCTCCGCGATGATGGTCTTCGTGAATCACCTGAGCTCGCTGCCTTCGCCGCCGCGCGAGGCGGTCCTCCGGCTGATCCTCCTCGTCTCCCCCTTCGCGCCGCACCTCGCGGAGGAGCTGTGGCGGCTCACCGGCCACGAGCGTTCGCTCAGCTACGAGCCATGGCCCACCTACGACGAGGCCTTCTGCGTCGACGACGTCCTGGAGATCCCGGTGCAGGTGAACGGCAAGGTCCGCGGTCGCGTGATGCTGGCGAAGGCGGCATCGGAGGACGAGGCGCGAACCGCCGCGCTCGGCCTGGAGACCGTGGCCACCCTCGCCGCGGGCAAGCAGCTGAAGAAGTTCATCTACGTCGCGGGGAAGATCGTGAACATCGTGGTCGGCTGACGCTCCGGCGCCGCCTGGAGAGCTCCGGCGCTGACGGGAGAAAACGAGCGCTCGCAGCGCGGCGACGTCGCGAACGGACGCGCGGGATAGCAGCGCGAGGGAGATGCTCCCGGAGCGCGAGGCCCCGCGCCCGCGCCGCCAGCTCGCCGGAGTCTTGCGCTCCAGCGCCTTGCGCTCGGTCGACGACAGGGTCGGACCTCGGGTGTACATGAGCCCGTTCGGCGCGCTGACCGCATCCCACACCACAGCGCAGCGGGGTGGCTCCGCCGGCGCGTGAGCTTCCCCGGAAGCAATCCTCTCCTCGGTCGGGGAGCGCGGCGGTGCACAGCCCAGGCTGGCAGGTGCCGTGCAAAGGCGGCTGGCCGTGTGCCGGAACAGCACCGCATGGTGTACCCGAGCTGGCTGCCTCCTCGCCGCCGCGCTGGCCGGCTGCGCTGGAGACGCGGACGAAGCGGACCTGCACGAGGAGGACGCGGCCGAGGCCGCGCTGGAGATCAAGGGAGGGTATCTAGACGCTGGAGACCGCGCGGTCGCCGGGCTCCTCATCACCGATCGCAGAGGGCGCGTCGCGCGGACCTGCTCGAGCACCGTGATCGCGCCCAACCTGGTGCTCACCGCGCAGCACTGCATCGCGGAAGCTCCCAAGCTCATCGCCTGCAAGACGGCGACGTTCGGTGAGCCGGTCGATGCCTCGCAGGTCTACGCCACGCTCGGCGGGGCCCTGTGGGCCGCGGACACGCCGTGGATCGGCGCGCGCGCCGTGCTCAGCCCGCCCGACGGCAACGCCGTCTGCGGGCGCGACGTCGCGCTCGTCGTGCTGTCCTCCCCGCTCGGCGGCAGCGAGGTCACGCCGCTCGCGCCCCGCCTCGATCGGCCGCCCGAGGAGAGCGAGGTCTACTCGGCGGTGGGCTTCGGCGACACGGAGGGCAGATCGCGCGGCGGCGGCGTCCGCAGGCGCCGCGATGGTCTCCACGTCGAGTGCGTCGGGTACGGGTGCGGAACGCAGGAGCGCGTCACAGGAGGCGAGTGGCGCGGAGAGAACGGCATCTGCAGCGGCGACTCGGGCGGACCGGCGCTCGACGTCGCGGGGCGGATCATCGGCGTGACGTCGCGCGGGCCGGCCGGCTGCGCCGACCCCATCTATGGTGGGCTCATCGCCCATCGCGACTGGCTCGTCACCGAGGCGAGGCGCGCCGCCGACGTCGGCGACTACGACCCGCCCTGGTGGGCCACGGCGTCGGACCCCGCGGAGCGCTTGCCTTCGCGCCGGCCGCTCGACGAGCGCTGGCTCTCGTGCGCGCACGGCCCGCTCGGCGGCGACGAGAGCGGGGGCGCGGCGGCGCGCGCGCTGCTCGCGCTGCTCGCGCTGCTCGCGCTGAAGCGAGCCAGGGCGTCCGCGCTGCCGACCTGCCGCGCGCGGCGTGCACGCTGCGCGCGCGCCGCGTCGCAGAGCACGATTTCCGCCTGATCGAAGCTCCGGTGCACACCTCGCCTGCTAGGATGCGGGCGTCCTGCCCTGCGGAGTGTCCATGCCCATTTCGCCCAGCATCCGTCCGGCCGCGCTGCTCGCGGCGCTCGCGCTCGCCTCGCTTCCCATCGGCTGCGGCCCCACCTACGTGCGCGGCAATCAGGTCGAGGGGCTCGACGACGCGGCGATGAGCACGGGAATCGACAGGCGCGACATCGAGCAGCTCCTCCACGAGAACCTGACGTCGCTGATGGCCTCTCCGGTGGCCAAGGCGTGGGCGCACGAGGGCTCGCGGCCCACGCTCGCCATCTATCCGCTGTCGAACCAGACGAGCGAGCACATCGACAGCCAGCTTCAGGCGCTCCTGTCCGATATCGAGACGTACCTGTCCAAGGCGAGCCTCGTCACCTTGGTGAGCGTCGAGCGCCAGCAGCAGATGGTCGCGGAGGTCGAGAAGCAGCACGGCGGCGGGTTCGATCCGAACCACATCGCCGAGTACAACCGCCAGCTCGGCGCGAAGTACTACCTCACCGGCAAGGTCTTCACCGCCGATGAGCGCACCGAGGACGAGCGCCGCGTCCAGTACTTCATGTTCATGCAGCTCATCGAGGTCGCCACCAGCGCCGTGGCCTGGCAGAACAGGGCGGCCTTCACCAAGGCGCTCATCCAGGAGTGATGCGCCGGCGGCACGCGACCCTCGCGGGGCGCAAGCGTGCGGCCCTGGCTCCTCTCGCGCTGCTCCTCGGCCTCTGGCAGGCCGCCTGCGGCGGACATGAAGATCGCGTGCGCACCGCGCTCCAGGCGCTCGATCGCGGCGCTCCCGCCGAGGCGGTGGCTGCGCTGAACGAGCAGCTCGAGGTCGAGACCGCGGCTCAGCTCCCGGCGCTCCGCGGCGACAACGCGCTCCTCCTGCTCGACCGCGGCAACGTCCTCCTCAGCATGGACAGCTACCGGCTGTCCGCGCGCGATCTCGGGGCCGCGGACAAGTCGATCGACCTGCTCGACATGTCCCGCGGGGCCGCCCACGATCTCGGCAAGTACCTCTTCTCGGACGACGTGGGCCCGTACAAGGCGCCTGCCTACGAGAAGCTGCTCATCAACACCATCAACATGATGAACTACCTGGCCCAGCGCGACCTCAGCGGGGCCAGGGTCGAGGCGCGCCGCCTCGCGATCATGCAGAGATACCTGCGCGATCACGAGGGCGAGACGGCGCTCCTCGGCCTCGGCAGCTACCTCGCGGGCCTCGCCTTAGAGAAGAGCGGCCAGGCAGACGAGGCGCTCCTCCACTACGACGACGCCCTCCGCCACGGGTCGTATCCGTCGCTCCGCCGCCCGCTCCGCGCGCTCACGCGCGGCGAGCCCAGGTCGCCCCGCATCGCCGCGTTGATCGAAGGCGAGGCCCCGCCGCCGCCCCTCGACGAGACCGGCGAGGCCGAGCTCATCGTCGTCGTCGGGTTCGGGCGCGTCCCGCAGAAGGTGCCGCAGCGCCTTCCGATCGGCCTCGCGCTCACGCTCGTGGCCAACGACATCAGCCCTGCGGATCGCGCGCGGGCGAGCGAGCTCGCGGCCAAGGGGCTCGTGACCTGGGTCAACTACCCGACGCTCGCCCGGGGCAAGGGCGGCTATTCGACTCCGACGCTGAAGCTCGACGGGCGCTCCCAGCCGATGGAGCAGGCGCTCGACGTCGAGGCGCAGGTGCGCGCGGCCTGGAAGAAGAGCGAGGGGACCGTCATCCTGTCGGCCATCACGAGGACCGTCGCCCGCATCGCGGCCGGCGAAGCCGCGCAGGGCGCCACCGAGGCAGCTGCGGAGGACTCCGGGCCGCTGGGCCTGCTCGTCGGCCTGCTGACGAGCGCGACGCTGACCGCGCTCGACACGCCGGACACGCGCGGATGGTCGACGCTCCCCGCGCGCATCGCGATCGCGCGGACCCGCGTCCGCGCGGGCACGCATGACGTGGTCGTCGGCGTCCGCGGCGAGTCGAGGCGCGCCCGGGTGAGCGTGGCCGCTGGCGGGTGGGCCTTCGTCCCGGTGATGGTCCTCCGCTGAGCGGCGCGCGCGGACGGGAGGGTTGCGGGCGCACTCTTCCCGCGGCAGTCTCCGCGCCGATGCGTAGCCCTCATCTCCGCGCCGTGCTGGTTCACGCGCTCTCGGCGTGCTCGCCCCTCGCGCTCCTCTGCGCGACCGCCTGCGGGGCGCTCGCCACCTCGCCGTCGTGGGTCGGCGGCGGCCTCGCGGTCTCCGCGCCGATCCGGGCGGCCGAGGAGGACGCCGCGATCGAGCGGGAGCGCGCGGTGATCGCGAGTCAGCCCAAGCAGATCGGCGCGCGGCATCTCCTCGTCATGCACGAGGGCTCGAAGAGCAAGCCCGAGGGCCTCCGCCGCACGCGCGCAGAGGCCCGCGCGCGAGCGCAGGAGGCGCTCGTCAAGATCCGCGGCGGGGTGAGCTTCGAGGAGGCGGTCGCGGAGTACAGCGACGAGCCGGGCGCCGCCGAGCGCGGCGGGGATCTCGGGGTGTTCGAGCGCGGCATGATGGTGAAGGGCTTCTCCGACGCCGCCTTCGCCTTGAAGATCGGCGAGGTGAGCGAGATCATCGAGACGCCGTTCGGCTTCCACATCATCAAGCGCACCGAGTAGCGCCCGCTCCAGGTCGTCGCGCGCCGGCCGCGGGCTCGACGCCTCCGTCGGAGTCGCCTAGCGTGGCGCGCATGACGAGGACCGTCCGCGCTGCGCCGACCGCCGAGCACCGCCGCCTCGAGGAAGAGCGCGAGCGCCTCCTGCGCTGGAAGCACTGGGGCCCCTACCTCTCCGAGCGGGCCTGGGGGACGGTGCGCGAGGACTACAGCGCGAACGGGGACGCGTGGGCGCACTTCCCTCACGACCATGCCCGGAGCCGCGCCTATCGCTGGAACGAGGACGGGCTCGGTGGCATCTGTGACCGACACCAGATCCTGTGTCTCGCCGTCGCCGTCTGGAACGAGCGGGATCCGATCCTGAAGGAGCGGGCCTTCGGCCTGACCGGGCCGGAAGGCAACCACGGCGAGGACGTCAAGGAGATCTACTACTACGAAGACGCGACGCCGACCTCCAGCTACCTGCGCTATCTCTACCGGTACCCGCAGCGGCCGTTCCCCTACGAGGCGCTCGTCGCCGCCGCGCGCGACCGTGGCCTCTCGGAGGGCGAGGCAGATCTCCCCGATCTCGGCGCCTTCGACGGGGACCGTTACTTCGACGTCTTCGTCGAGTACGCGAAGCGGAGCCCGAGCGACATCCTGATGGTCATCACCGTGGTGAACCGCGGCCCGGAGGCCGCGCCGATCCACGTGCTCCCGCACCTCTGGTTCCGCAACACATGGTCCTGGACCGAGCCTCCTGGTCCGGTCCCGGAGATCCGGGCCATGGAGACCGACGCCGGTCATGTGATGCTGCGCGCGGCGCACCCCGAGCACGGCGCGTATCACCTGTACATCGAGGGCAGCCCCGAGCTGCTCTTCACCAACAACGAGACGAACCGCGAGCGGCTCTATGGCGCGCCTTCGCGGACACCGTACGTCAAGGACGCGTTCCACCACCGGATCGTCCACGGCGACGAGGCGCGGGTGAACGCCGAGCGCCGCGGCACGAAGGCCGCGAGCTGGCATCGCTTCGAGGTGCCGGCCGGCGGCAGCCGGCGGATCCTGCTCCGGCTCGCGCCCGAGCCTGTGGAGTGCCCCTTCGACGATGCGGACGAGCTCCTGGAGGCGCGGCGCAGGGAAGCGGACGAGTACTATCTCGCCGTCCAGGGCCCTGCCCTGTCCGACGATCGCCGCGCCATCCAGCGTCAGGCGGCGGCGGGGCTGTTCTGGACGATGCAGTTCTACCACTACGACGTCGACACCTGGCTCCGCGGCGACGCGCACGCCCCGCCGCCCGAGCGGCTGAGCGGCCGAAACGCCCACTGGCGGCACGTCTCCGTCGCCGACGTCGTCTCCATGCCCGACGCGTGGGAGTACCCCTGGTTCGCGGCCTGGGATCTCGCCTTCCATGCGGTCGCGCTGGCCTCGCTCGACATCGATCTCGCGAAGGCCCAGCTGAAGATGATGGTCAAGGAGTGGTACCAGCACCCGAACGGGCAGCTGCCTGCCTACGAGTGGGAGTTCTCGGATCTGAACCCCCCGGTGCATGCGTGGGCGACCTACCAGATCTACAAGATCGAGCGGAAGCAGCGGGGCGAGGGCGATCGGGTGTTCCTGGAGCGGGTGTTCCACAAGCTCCTCATCAACTTCGCCTGGTGGGTCAACAAGCGCGACGCCGAGGGGCACAACGTCTTCGAGGGCGGGTTCCTCGGCCTCGACAACATCTCGCTCTTCGATCGCAGCGAGCGGCTCGCGCCCGGGATGCGCCTGGAGCAGGCGGACGCCACGGCGTGGATGGCGATGTACTGCCTCGACCTCATGCGCATCGCGCTGGAGCTCGCGCTCGACAACTCCGCGTACGAGGATCTCGCCAGCAAGTTCTTCGAGCACTTCTTGCGGATCGCGCACGCGCTCCACCACACGGCGGACGGCCGGCTGCCGCTCTGGTCCGAGGAGGACGGCTTCTACTTCGACATCCTCATCGCCGGAGGGAAGCCGCGGCACGTGAAGATCCGATCGGCCGTCGGCCTCATCCCGCTCTGCGCGGTGCACGTGATCACCCCGGAGATCTACGGCAAGCTCGCGAACTTCCGGCGCCGGACCGAGTGGTTCCTCCGCAAAAACCCCGCGCTGGCCGAGGCGATCACCGTACGTCCAGACGGCCGCCAGGTGCTCTCCGCGGTGCCGCCCGGGCGCCTCGAGCGGGTGCTCGCGCACCTGTTCGACGAGGACAAGTTCCTCTCGCCGTTCGGCCCGCGCTCGCTCTCCAAGGAGCACGCGGCCGCGCCCGTCTCGATCGGGCTCGAGCCCTGCGACGCGCAGTACACGGTCGGTTACGAGCCTGGCGAGTCGATCACGCGCATGAAGGGCGGCAACTCCAACTGGCGCGGCCCGATCTGGTTCCCGCTCGGCTACCTGCTCTACCGCTCGCTCCTCCGGCTCGACCACGGCTTCGGCGACGTGCTCACGATCCCGTCGCTCGGCGGCCACGGCCCTCGCACGCTCCGCGACGGAGCGCACGAGATCGCGCGCCGGCTGATCGCGATCTTCGAGCGCGACCGCGAGGGCCGCCGCCCTGTCTACGGCGAGCACCCCCTCTTCCAGCGTGATCCTGGATTCCGAGATCGCCTGTTTTTCTTCGAGTATTTCCACGGCGACACCGGCGCTGGGCTCGGCGCCTCGCACCAGACCGGCTGGACTGCCCTCGTGGGCGACCTGATCCTGCGCACGGAACGGCACAACCACCCGCGTTCGTAGCGCACCCCACATAGCGTTCGGCTCATCACCGGTTCGTACCGGATCCGTGCTAGGAGGGCGCCTGTGTCGCTGGCGTTCGGCGTCTCGCTCCTCGCGTTGGCCGTCATGCTGGGCGGCATTGCGGCGGTGTTCCGTCACCGGAGCGAGGGCGCGATGTCTGCCTTGCGGACGTTCGCCCTCGTCGGTGCGGCGTCGATCGCGCTGCTTCACCTGCTCCCGGAGGCGATCGGCGAGATCGGCTGGCTCGCGTTGTTCGCTGCGGTGGCTGGCTTCCTGGCGCCGGCGGTGCTGGAGCGCCTCGTGCTCGGGGACGCCGGGGCTCACCAGACGCCGACGACGGCGCTCGCGATGGGGTACGCCGCGGTGCTCGCGCATCAGTTCGGCGAGGGCGCGGCGGTGGCGTCGCTCTCACGGGTTGGACAGCTGTCGCTCCCTGTCGTCCTCGTGATCGCTGCGCACACGGTGCCGCTCGCCATGGTGGTGGCCATTCAGGTCCTCGAGGTGAAAGCCGACACCGGCGGCAAGCGCGCCATGAGCGCTGCGCTCGCGGGCATTGCGCTCGCCACGGTGGTTGGCGCCTTCGCGACGCGGCTTGTCGACCTAGAGCACCTCGAGGTGATCGAGCCCTGGTTGCTCTCCGCGGTCGCGGGCCTCCTCTTGCACGCCCTCTCGCACGAGGCGGTCGCAAGCGGCCCAGGGACGTCTCTGAGCCGCGCTGGCGAAGCCATGGGCGGCCTGCTCGGCCTCTTCCTCGCCACGATCGGGATCGACGAGGAGGAATGGGTGCAAAAGATCCCGTTCGCGCTCCAGATCGCCGCCCTGTCCGTCCTTGCGGGGCTCATCCTCCTGCGCAGCTACGGCCCGAGGCGAGCCACCGAGCGCCCGCACTGAGCGTCGCCGCCCTGATGGCACCTCCCGCCCCGACGCCGTAACGGCACGCTCCCGCCCCCGGCGCCGCCCCGAGGGCTGTCTCAAAGGCGCCGCTCTGACGGCGGCCAGCACGAGCTCGCGGCAAAGGCGAAGCCTTCAGCGGAACCGCCCTGCCGAACCGAAGGCCCCCGGCGCACAGGCGTTAACCAGGCTCGTTGGTCACGCTCAGGGCACCGCGCCCGCCCCACCATCGGTCACCACCGTGATCGTGAACGTCTACGTGAACGTTTTCGTGCTCGTGGTCGTGGTCGTCAACGATAAGCCGTGAACGACCACGACCAGGATCACGACCACGTGAACGTTTACGTGGTCGTCAACGATGAGCCGTAAACGACCACGACCACGGAAACGACCACGTTCACGTTCGGACGTAGGAGGACGCGGCGCGAGGCCTGGCTAAAGCCTATAAGGCCCTCGGGAGGGTGCTCGCCGGAGGCCGGCCAGCCCGGAACGCGCTCCGCGCAGCCACCGACGTCCCCGAGGCGGCCTGAAGGCCGCAACGCGCGCCTGGAGCTCGAAACACGATGGACAAAAAAAAACCTGCGCACGGCTCTCACCGTGCGCAGGTTCGAAAAAAATCCCGGCGGCGTCCTACTCTCCCACCAGGTTGCCCTGGCAGTACCATCGGCTCCAAGAAGCTTAACTTCCGAGTTCGGTATGGGATCGGGTGTGACCTTCTCGATATCACCACCGGAAACTTGTGGGTGCGTCCAATCGGAACCCTCCGGAGCCCGCTTCTCGCGGTGCTCTACGGCAGGGCCAGCTGTGTCACGCTGCTCGTCACCCGAACTCCGGGCGCGACGCTTCGATGTTTGCCTTAGAAGTATGGTCAAGCCGCACGACCTATTAGTACCGGTTAGCTCCGCCGATTGCTCGGCTTCCACACCCGGCCTATCAACCTCGTGGTCTACGAGGGGTCTTTAGGGGCCTTTCGGCCCGGGACACCTAGTCTT